>OZ220736.1:712500-5512500 GCA_965116825.1 Vicinamibacterales bacterium | reverse complement strand
GCGGCGCCGAGGGCCGGTGCGGCACGGAGTGCCGCTCTCTTCGTCAAGGGCACGTTGGTCCTCCTTGCGGTTACTGGATGCGGATGAGCTCGACGTCGAAGACGAGCATCCCGGCCGGGAAGCCCGGGCGCCCGCCGTAGGCCAGGTCCTCGGGGATCCAGAAGCGCCGCTTCTCGCCGGCCACCATCAACTGCACGCCCTCGGTCCAGCCCGCGATCACGCGGTCGAGGGGGAACATCGCGGGCGTGCCGCGCACCACCGAGCTGTCGAACATCTGGCCGTTGGTCAGCCAGCCGGTGTAGTGGACGGTGACGCGGGAGTTCGATCGGGGACGCCGCGACCCGGTGCCTTCCTCGATGACCTTCGACGCGAGGCCGGAGGAGGTGTGCTCGGCGTCGTCCGGCGGCGCCGCGACGTCGGGCGGTGCGGGGATGGTGCGCTGCGCGCTGGCCGCGGCGGCGAAGCCGACGACGAGCAGTGCGACCAGGATCAGAACGGACGGCGACGAAGTGTTGATTATCATGGTGGGCGGATCTTATCCCACTATCATTGGGATTGTTCCTGATCGTGCGCCGCGCCGGCGGCCGCGTTCGCGGCAGGCGCAGGCCGGCGTGTTCCGATTCCGAGGGTGTCCGATGCCGCGGGTGCCGATCCCGCGCTTCAGCGAGGCTGTGACCTATGGCGACCAAGACCCTTCCGTTCCATTCTCTCCTGACCGCGGTGGTGGCGACGTGCCTGGCGGCTGTCGCGATGCCCGCGGCTGGCCAGTCCGACGTGCCCGCGGCCGAGGGAGACTGGCCGCAATGGCGTGGACCCCTCGCCACCGGCGTCGCGCCCGGCAGCGACCCGCCGTCGAGCTGGAGCGAGACCGATAACCTGCGCTGGAAGGTCGAGATTCCAGGCCACGGCCAGGCGTCGCCCGTCGTCTGGGGCAACCAGGTATTCGTGCTGACGGCGCTCCCCGCCGGCCCGGGCGACGACTCGGGCAACGGGTTCTTTTCTCGCCTCCGGCGGCGCTTCATGGGCACGGTGCGCTCCGGCGACATGCTGCACTTCGTGATCGTGGCACTCGATCGCCGCGACGGCTCGGTGGTCTGGGAGCGGACCGCGGTGACCGAGCAGCCGCACGAGGGCCGCCACAACACCGGGAGCTGGGCGTCGGGGTCGGCGGTGACGGACGGCGAGGTGGTGTGCGCCTTCTTCGGCTCACGCGGCCTCTACTGCTACGACATGGACGGGAATCCCCTGTGGGATCGCGACTTCGGCGACATGCGGATCCGCATGGGCTTCGGCGAGGGGGCCTCGCCGGCGCTCCACGGCGACGCCATCGTCCTCGTGTGGGACCACGAGGGGCAGTCGTTCATCACGGCACTGGACAAGAGGACCGGAGCGGAACGGTGGCGCACCGACCGGGACGAAAGCACCTCCTGGTCGACGCCGCTCGTCGTCGAGCATGCCGGCGGCACGCAGATAGTCACGAGCGCGACGGACGGCGTGCGCGGGTACGACTTCGAGACCGGCGAGCTGTTGTGGGAAGGCGAGGGGGTGACGACCAACGCCATTCCGTCACCGGTCGCCGCCGGGGGCATCGCCTACCTGATGAGCGGGTATCGCGGCAACCGGCTCTATGCAGTCGACCTCTCGTCGGCGCGCGGAAACATCTCGCGCGGCGGGGCCATCGTCTGGTCGTTGGATCGCGACACCCCCTACGTGCCGTCCCCGATCCTGCACGACGGCATCCTGTACTTCACGAAGAGCAACTCCGGCGTCCTCTCGGCGTACGACGCCGCCACCGGGGAGAACCTGTACGGCCCGGTGCGGCTGTCCGGGATTCGCGACGTGTACGCCTCGCCGGTCGTCGCCGGCGGCCGGCTGTACATCACGAGCCGCGACGGCGCCACGCTCGTCGCCAAGGCCGGCCCGGAGTACGAGATGCTGTCGATGAATCGCCTCGACGACGGCTTCGACGCCTCGCCGGCCGTCGCCGGGGGAGAGATCTACCTGCGGGGACGACAGTACCTCTACTGCATCGCCGCCGATTGAACGCCGTCTGCCGGGCGGCTGGCAACGCTATAATCGCGCCACGCGGCGAGCCCGCTCGATGGCGGCGGCGCGAGCCGTCGGATTCCGATGCGCATCATCTCGATCACCGCCGGCGCCGGCGGCATGTACTGCGGAAGCTGCATCCGCGACAACACGCTGGCGAAGTCCCTGCGGCAGCTCGGGCACGAGGTGCTCCTTGTGCCCCTCTACACCCCGCCGCGCACGGACGAGCCCAGCGTCAGCGAGCATCGGGTGTTCTTCGGCGGCATCAGCGTCTACCTGGAGCAGTATTCCCGTCTCTTTCGCGGCACGCCCTGGCTGATCGACCGCCTGTGGGAGGCGCCGTGGCTGCTGCGCGCCGTCTCGCAGCGCGGCGTGCAGACGCAGCCGGAGCAACTGGGCGAGCTGACCGTGTCGATGCTCGAGGGGCGGCACGGCCATCAGCGGAAGGAGTTCGACAAGCTCGTCCACTGGCTGCGTTCGGAGCCGCGGCCGGATGTGATCGACATCTCCAACTCGATGCTGATCTCGCTGGCGCCGGCGCTCAAGGAAGCCATGGGCTGCGCGATCTGCTGCACGCTGCAAGGCGAGGACATCTTCCTCGATCACCTCGACGAGCCGTACCGCTCCCGAGCGTTGGGGTTGATACGCGAGCATGCCCGGTCGGTCGACCGGTTCGTCGCGGTCAGCGACTACTACGCCGGCCACATGGCGCAGTACCTGCACATTCCCGGCGCGAAGCTGGACGTCGTGCCGCTCGGCATCAACGTCGACGGCTACCCGCCGGCGTCTCGCGACGAGCCGCGGCCCTTCACGGTCGGCTACCTCGGGCGCATCGCACCCGAGAAGGGCATTCACGTGCTCTGCGACGCCTACCACCGCTTGCGCGAGCAGGGCGCGCTCGAGGGTTGCCGCCTGGAGCTGGCCGGTTATCTCGGACCGGAGCACCGGGCGTACCTCGACGGGATGGTCCGGCAGGTCCGCGAGTGGGGCCTCGACGACGAGATCCACTACCGCGGCGTGCTGGAGCTCGACGACAAGGTGGCGTTCCTGCAGCGGCTCGACGTGTTCGCGGTGCCGGCGACCTACGACGATCCGAAGGGGCTGTCCCTGGTCGAGGCGATGGCCTGCGGCGTTCCCGTGGTCGCAGCCGGACGGGGGACCTACGTCGAGCTGATCGAGCGCACGGGCGGGGGAGCGCTGATTCCGTCGGAAGACGTTGAAGCGCTCATGACCGAGCTGCAGCGGTTGCGCAGCGACGAGCCATCGCGCGCCGCGCTCGGTGCGCGCGCTGCCGCCGCGGTGCGGGAGCAGTACACGGCGGAGGTCATGGCGCGCCGCGCAGCCGAGGTGTATCGGCGCATCTGCCCGTCGCGGGCGGACAGCGTTTCTTCCGCCGCACCTGGCGTCTAAGTCCATTGGCCGTCCGGAGAGACGCGTCTCGCTGGTCGGGCTCGCGGGGTTGCGCCCCGGTTCGCCAGATCCAGACCAGCGCGGCCAGGACGCCGAGGCCGAGCGCGCGCCGCGGGCCTTCCACGAAGATCACAGCGCCGTTGGCGATCATGAACAGAAACACGCCGCGGACGGCCGGGGTCCAGACGGCAGAACGGCGCGCGTAGTGAGTGGGTCGGAGCTGCCACCAGAGACCCTCGCCGACCCAGATCGCGGTGAACGCGTAGTTCACCCACAGGCCGCCGCCCCAGTCGAGTCCGATGAGTGCAGCGGTGCGCGCGGCGGTGTAGGCGTAAGCGGCGGCGTGGCTCCAGTCGTGATGGGTGCCGAACGCCGCGCCGACATGTGCGAGATAGACCAGTGCCCCGAGTAGCCAGACCCGCCGCGCCCAGGCCGCGGCGGGCCGCCTCGTCCGGCCGTACTCGCCGGCGGCGTAGAGGGCGAGTGCGGTCCAGATGGTGAGGGCGACGAGTGGAGCGGCGGGTGCGGAGAAAGCCACCCTGGCACCCTACACCACGTTGACGCCGGCGGCCGGTTGGTCGCACCCGCATCATCGAGGTCCGTTGACCGATAGAATGGGCCGATGCGGCGCACACCGCGGGCACGGCGGCGGTTGGCGGGCGGTTGCCTGACGCTGTTCGCGTTGCTGTGCAGCGTCGGGTCGGCGGCGCACAGCGCGGGCGTCAACGGTGCGCCGGCGCTGAACGAGTTCCATCGCGCCGCAATCCTGGAGCGGGCAGCCGGCCTGCCGCGCCTGCGGAGCCTGCTCGTCTCGGTCGGCGGCGAGCTGATCGAGGAGCACTACTTCAACGGCGCCGCGGCGCACCGTTCCGCCAACCTCAAGTCCGCGTCGAAGACCATCATCGCGATCCTCGTAGGGATCGCCATCGACCGGGGCTACCTGGAGGGCGTGGAGCAGCCGATCATCGACTTTTTTCCGGACGATCTGGCCGACGCGGAAGCAGCGAAGCGGTCCATCACCGTCGGAGACCTGCTCTCCATGCGGTCGGGTCTGGAGACCACCTCGAACCGCAACTACGGGCGCTGGGTGCGGAGCCGGCACTGGGTGCGGCACGCGCTGAGCCGGCCGCTGGTGGACCGGCCGGGCGGGGGCATGATCTACAGCACGGGCAGCACGCACCTGCTGTCGGCGATTCTGACGCGGGCCAGCGGCATGAGCACGCTGGAGTTCGGCCGGCGCCACCTGGCGCGGCCGCTCGGCATCACGCTGCCGGCGTGGACCCGCGATCCGCAGGGCGTCTACCTGGGCGGCAACGAGATGGGACTGACGCCGCGGGCGATGCTCGCCGTCGGCAATCTGTTCCGGCGCGGCGGTACGAGCGACGGACAGCGGGTGATCTCGCGCGAGTGGATTCGCGAGTCGATCATTCCGCGCACGCGATCGCGGTTCAGCCGCCGGCAATACGGGTACGGCTGGTGGATGCGCACCCTCGCCGGCCATCCGACGTACTACGCCTGGGGCTACGGGGGGCAGTTCATTTTCGTAATTCCGGATCTGGATGCCGTGATCGTCGCGACGTCGTCGCCGAATCCGGGAGCCGGACGGCGCGACCACCGGCGTGCCCTGGACGAGCTGATCGACTGCAACCTCGTGCCGGCCATCCGGCGCGCGGTGGCCGAGGCGGCATAGGGAACCGCGCATCGTGTTTCGGCGCCCGCATGCAGGCAGAACGCCTTGCGGGGCGCGGCAGCGAAGGGGGCAACGCATGACGCGAAACGCACGCCTGGTGGTCGGGAGCGCCGTGGCCGCGGTGCTCGTGGCCGGCTTCGGCGGACCGGCCGCGCTCGGACAGCAGCCCGGAGAGCGGACGGTCGTCTCCCAGGAGCAGTACGACGCCTGGTTCGACGAGCTCTCCAACTGGGGGCGCTGGGGACCGGACGACGAGATGGGGGCGCTGAACCTGATCACCCCCGAGAAGCGGCGCGCGGCCGCGGATCTGGTGACCGAGGGATTCTCGGTGTCGCTTGCGTCGATCGCCAATCGGGAGCGGACCCTCGACAACCCCTGCCCGATCGAGTGGAGCATGGTGAGCGCGTCGCCGGGCGGCGCCAGCGACACGGTCAACTTTCCCTGCATCCACGGTCCCGGCACGACGCACATCGACGGCTTCGCCCACCGCTTCTTCGACGGGAAGATGTGGAACGGCTACCCGATTGCCGAAACCGTCACGATGGAGGAGGGGGCGACGAAGAACGCCATCCTCACGATGCGGCACGGGGTCGTCACGCGCGGCGTGCTGTACGACATTCCACGCCTCAAGGGGGTTCGGTATCTCGAGCCCGGGGAGTGGATCACCGTCGAAGATCTCGAAGCCTGGGAGGCGCAGGCGGGAGTGCGGGTCGGGCCGGGCGACGCGTTCCTCCTGCGCTGGGGCCGCTGGGTGCGCCAGGACGACATCGGGTCGTTCGACACGGGAGCCGAGGCGGCGGGCCTCGACAACCGGGTGATCCCGTGGCTCCGGGCGCGCGACGTGGCGATCATCGGCTGGGAGACGCCCGGCTACATGCCGCAGCCCGCGGGCGACCTGCCGCGACTGGCGCTGCACGACTTCGCGCTGACCATGCTCGGCGTGCACCTGCTGGACCGGGCCGACTTCGACGACCTGGCCGAGGCAGCCGCCGAGCGGAACCGCTGGGACTTCATGCTGAACATCGCGCCGCTGCCGATCCCCAACGGAACCGCTTCGCCGGTCAACCCGATCGCGATCTTCTGACCCGCGAACCACAATCGACTAACGAAGTGAGGAATGCCATGACGAAACCGACCAGCCTGCTCGTAGCCGCGTTCGTGCTCGTGACCATGGCGTGCGGCGGGGCGCCGGAACCGCCTCCCGAGGAGGTGGACTCGGGTCCGGTCGGAGAACCGGCCGGCGAAGGATCCATTCTGCGGATCGATCGGCGGCTCGATTCGCTCATACCCCCCGGCGCCACGATCGAGAAGGTGGCCGAGGGCTATACGTTCACGGAGGGGCCGGTCTGGATCCGCGGCGAGCAGCGGCTCCTCTTCTCGGACGTGCGGGCCAACGCCATCCACCAGTGGACGGGGGCGGACGGGGCCAGTCCGTTCATCGATCCGGTGTTCGAGGGCGACCGCGAAGGGCTCCGGTCGATCTCGTCCAACGGCCTGACCTTCGACACCGAGGGCCGGCTGATCATCTGCGAGCACGGCAACCGCCGCATCTCGCGGGTAGAGGAGGACGGCAGCCGCACGGTGCTGGTCGACAGCTTCGAGGGCGGCCGCCTGAACAGTCCCAACGACGCCGTGTTCGGCTCCGACGGCTCGCTCTACTTCACCGATCCGCCGTACGGCCTCGAGGGGCTCGAGGAGTCGCCGCTGCGCGAGCTCGACTTCAACGGCATCTACCGCCTGCGGCCCGACGGCGAGCTGCAGGCGCTGGTGCGCGACCAGACCCGCCCGAACGGCATCGCGCTCTCGCCGGACGAGTCGACCCTCTACGTCGCCAACTCCGACGAGAACCAGAGGGTCTGGATGGCCTACGACCTCGACGAGGAAGGGGCCT
This sequence comes from Vicinamibacterales bacterium, assembly GCA_965116825.1. Taxonomy (GTDB): domain Bacteria; phylum Acidobacteriota; class Vicinamibacteria; order Vicinamibacterales; family UBA8438; genus WTFV01. The sequence continues at coordinate 5,505,463 of OZ220736.1, read as the reverse complement.
CGAACGGCCGGGTCTTCTACGACGTCAACGACCAGACCGCGGCCGGGGCCGCCGACGGAATGAAGGTGGATCTGCGCGGCAACGTCTTCGCCACCGGGCCGGGGGGCGTCTGGGTGTTCGGCCCCGACGGCGTCCATCTGGGGACGATCCTGATGCCGGAGGTGACGGCCAACGTCGCCTGGGGCGGCGACGGGCGCACGCTCTACATGACGGCGAGCACGGGCGTCTACCGGATCGACCTGGGCACCGCTGGCGTGATTCCGGGCAACCCGGTCGTGGTCATGGCGACCACGATGGGCGATGTCACGATGGAGCTGTTCGCGGATCAGGCGCCCGTCTCGGTAAGCAACTTCCTGCAGTACGCCTACGCCGGCTTCTACGAGGACACGGTCTTCCACCGGGTCATCGAGAACTTCATGATCCAGGGCGGCGGCATGGGCACCAACCTGGTGCCGAAGATCACCCGCGAGGCCATCGTCAACGAGGCGACCAACGGCCTCGGCAACCGGCGGGGCACCGTGGCGATGGCGCGCACAGCCGCCGTCAACAGCGCAACGTCGCAGTTCTTCATCAATCACGCGAACAACGGGGGCCGGGGCCTTGACCACCGCGGCACGGCCCCCGACGCGTACGGCTACGCGGTCTTCGGTGAGGTGACCGACGGGATGGATGTCGTCGACGCCATTGCCGGGGTCCAGACGACCGCGCAGGGGGCGCACGGGAACGTACCGGTCACGCCGGTCGTGATCAACGCGATGACGGTGCAGCCGTAGGGCGGCGCCCGGCTCGCGGCGCGCACCTGAAGGCCGGGGGCGTCGTACCCCCGGCCTGCGTTCGCCGAGTCGGCGGTTGCGGAGAGCAGACGTGCCGTGCTACGGAAACCTGGAGCGGGCCGTGACCTTTCTCAATCGATCCCGGAATGCGGGGGATGTATATCCTCCCTGACTGCGGGAGACGACGCCAACCGCCGCACGTATGAAGCCACCCACGTTGGTCCCGACACGGGGTGCGCGTCGCTCCGATCTTCGTCGAGACCGCCTGAACCTTGCGGGCGGGCGGGATCAACGCGACCCGGTCAACCAGCCGAGGACCCGGGACCAGAACCCGCCCTGGCGGCCGGGGGCTACGAGACCCGTTTCCGACGACAGTTCGACGACCTCTCCGGAAACGGTCGGGATGTCCTCGTCGGAGGAGTCCGACTCGGAGGACGAGGGCGCCTCCGGGACCGAGGTTCGGACCAGCGGAGGTCCGCCCAGGCGCACGGTGATCATCACCTCGCCGGGAGCCGGAGCGCTCGCCGCCGGGAGGCTGTCCGAGGCGTCGGCGCCGAGGGTGTCGAGCGCCGAGACCAGCGCGCTCTCGGCCGTCTCGAAGACGCCCGGAACGCCCCGGCCCGCCACCAGGGCAAGCGGCACATCGCGGAAGGAGACGGTCCAGTTCGGCGTGCCGCGCTCGATGCGGCAGGGGTAGCTCGCGATGCGTGCGGACTGCATAGGCTTCATGACCGGGGCATGGGTTCGGATGATGGGCCGGGATGACGGTGACTGCCGTCCGGCACGCGGACGGCAGTCATGGTAGCGGGTTTGCCGCCAGAACGCGAACCCGGTTCCCGTGCCCGCCTACCGCAGCTTCCGGAAGAACTTCCGGATGTCCTCGGCCAGCAACTCCGGCTCCTCGAGCGCCGCGAAGTGGCCGCCGCGCGGCATTTCCGTCCAGTGCGTCACGTTGAAGGCCGCTTCCGCCCACGCCCGCGGCGGGATGAACAACTCCTTCGGGAAGATGGCGGCGCCGACCGGGGTTTCGATGTAGCCCGGCTGGTTGGTCGCCCGGCGCGACTCGTAGTAGATGCGGGTCGATGACGTGATCGTCTGGGTCGCCCAGTAGATGGTGATGTTGGTCAGCAGTTCGTCCTTCGTGAACTGGCTCTCCACATCACCGTCGCAGTCGCACCAGGTCCGGAACTTCTCGACGATCCAGGCGGCCAGCCCGGCCGGCGAGTCGTTGAGGCCGTAGCCGAGGGTTTGCGGCTTCGTGCCCTGTATGTTGCTGTAGCCGCGCTCGTCGGCGAAGAACTCCTGCCGTTCCCGGGTGCGCGCCAGCTCCTCGGGCGGCACGCCGGCGGTCGGGTCGTCCACGCCTTCGGGCGGGCCGGCCGTCACCATGTTCAGGTGCACGCCGACCACGCGATCCGGATGCTGTACCGCCTGCCAGCGGCTGATGATGCTGCCCCAGTCGCCGCCCTGTGTGCCGTAGCGGTCGTATCCGAGCCGCTCCATCAGCTTGCCGATGATTGCGGCCATCTTTTCCGGGCTGTAGCCGCGGCCGGCCGGCTTGTCGGAGAAGCCGTAGCCGGGGATGGACGGCGCCACGACGTGGAAGGCGTCCGCCGCGTCGCCCCCGTAGTAGGTCGGGTCCGTCAGCAGCGGGATGGTCTTGTAGAACTCGATGATCGAGCCGGGCCAGCCATGCGTGATCACCAGCGGCAGGGCATCCTCGTGGGGCGATCGCTGGTGGATGAAGTGGACGTCGAGCCCGTCGATATCGGTCTTGAAGTGGTCGAAGCCGTTCAGCAGCCACTCCTGGTCGCGCCAGTTGAACTCGTCGCGCCAGTAGGCGAGCAGCTCCTCCAGATACTCGCGGTTGGTGCCGTAGTCCCACTCGGTGCCGGGGAGCTCGTCGGGCAGCCGCGTCCGGGACAGGCGGTCCTTCAGGTCGGCCAGCACGTCGTCGGACACGTCGATCGTGAACGGACGGATCGCCTCGGGATCGTCCGCCGCGCTCTCTTCCTGGCCTGGCGCCGGGGCAGCGGACGCGGTTCCGGTCGTCGCGAACCCGCCGGCGGCGAGAGCGAAGGCGGCCACCAGCATCAGCGGTGCGGTGCTGCTGGTCCTGGCGAATCGGAGCATGGTCATGAGCACACCTTTCATTCAGCGTGGCCCCTATAATGCCACGACTGACCAGGAGGAACCGACCGATGCTCAAGACATGGCTCGCCCGCGCGCTCGTCCTCGGCTGGATTCCGACGCTATTCGTCGCCGGCGGGATCCGCTGGCTCGACGAGCCCGCCGCCTCCGCCCAGGAGCGGACCCCCATCAAGGTGTCGCGCATCTATACCGGCGAGGACGGCCAGACCCACGTCGAGGAACTCGACGTGCCGCTGACCTCGTCGCGCGGCGCCACCGAGCTGTCGGATCCGGTGCCGGTGACCAGCGTCCAGTTCCGGCGGACGTCGCCCGAGTACTTCATCGACTGGCACACGGCGCCGCGCCGGCAGTACGTGATCACGCTGGCGGGGGAGAGCGAGGTCGAGTTCGGCGACGGGACGAAGGTCCGCCTGTACCCCGGCCATATCCTGCTCGCGGAGGACACCACCGGCCAGGGGCACATCTCGCGGGCCCTAGGCGACGAGGACCGGATCTCGATCTTCCTGCCGCTCGCCGAGCAGTAGCGCGGCGCGTCGGGCGCAGCGACGTGCTCGACGGCTTCGAGGCGGTCCCAGCTACCCGGTCGAGTTCGACGTCGAATTGACCGAGATCGCGGCAGGTGGGATAATCCCACCCATGGCTACGGTGCGAGCGGATTCCAAGAAGCGAGTGGTCATTCCGGGGGCCACGCCGGGAGACGTCTTCGACGTCCAACCCGAGGGCGATGAACGATACGTGCTCGTCCGGCTGCACCGGCCCGATCCCGCGCCGAAGAAGAGCGTCGAAGAGTGCCTGGAGGCCATGGACCAGAATCCCCTTCGGATGACGTTGTCCTGGGAGGAACTCAGGGAAATCACCCGCGAGCCGTGACCCTGCTCGACTCCAACGTCGTGATCTACGCGTCACAGCCAGGCTCGGTGCATCATGCCTGGGCGCGATGGATCATCAGCCGTGCCGTGGCTTCTGATGGGGCGGCAGTCAACGCCGTGTGTCTGGCTGAGATCTGCGTCGGGGACGAACGTCCTCTGACCTTGAGGGGACGCGTTCGCGCCTGGGGTGTCGCGACACTCGACGTGCCGGTCGCTGCTGCCGAGGTCTGCGCGGCTGCGCACAGGCGGTATCGCGAGCGCAGGCGCCGCCACTCCGGGAAGGATTCACCGCCGGTGCCGCTACCGGATTTCTTCATCGGCGCACACGCGGAGATCATGGCGTGGCCGCTGGCGACGGCCGATACGGGTAGGATCAGGACCTATTTCCCAACCGTGCGGCTCGTGGTTCCCTGACGGCAACACGCGACGAGCCTCGCGACGAGGAGCCTTACGATGCAGATGCAGTCCCGCGGATCACGACACTTTTTCGGAATCGCGTTCCTCGTTCTGGCGCTCCTGTCGGAGCCGGCCGTCGCGGGCGCGCAGTCCGCCGCCGACTTCGTCCCGGTGACGGACGCGATGCTCCACGATCCGGCCCCCGGAGACTGGCTGACGTGGCGCCGGACGCCGGACGGCTGGGGCTACAGCCCGCTGGATCAGATCGACCGGGACAACGTGGGGCAGATCCGGATGGTCTGGTCGCGCGGGCTCGCGGAGGGGCGGCAGGAGGGCACCCCGCTCGCCTACAACGGCGTCCTTTACATGCCGCAGTCGGACGACGTGATCGAGGCCATCGACGCGGCGACCGGCGACCTGATCTGGCAGCATCGGCGCGACCTGCCGGACGACGTCTACGAGTACGTCGGCGGCAACGCCCGCAGCAACCGGAACATCTCCATCTACGACCGCTTCATCGTCAACACGAGCGACGACGACTACATCTTCGGGCTCGACGCCACGACCGGCGAAATCGCGTGGGAGACGCAGATCTTCGACTACAAGGTGATCCCGGCCGGACACAGCTCGGGGCCGATCATCGCCGACGGCAAGGCGGTGTCCGGGCGGAGCTGCCGCCCGCGGGGCGGTCCCGAGTCGTGCGTCATCGTGGCCCACGACGCGCGCACCGGCGAGGAGCTGTGGCGGCGGCGGACGGTGCCGGCCCCGGGCGAGCCGGGCGACGAAACCTGGGGCGGCGTGCCGTTCGAGGAGCGGATTCACGTCGGCACCTGGGTGGCCGGCAGCTACGACCCGGAGCTCCGGTTGTTCTACCAGGGCACGTCGGTCACCTCCCCGGCGCCGAAGTTCATGCTCGGCGGCGTCGAGAACACGCATCTGTACCACAACTCGACGCTGGCCCTCGACATCGACACCGGCGAGATCCGGTGGTACTACCAGCACCTCAACGACCATTGGGACCTGGACCATCCGTTCGAGCGTATCCTGGTCGACACCGCCGTCGCGCCCGACCCCTCCGAGGTGAGCTGGATCAACCCGCGGATCGAGCCCGGCGAGGTCCGCCGGGTGCTGACCGGCATTCCCGGCAAGACCGGCGTGGTCTACACGCTCGACCGCGAGACCGGCGAGTTCCTGTGGGCAACCCCGACCGTTACGCAGAACGTCATCAGCAGCATCGACGGCGCCACCGGTGAGGTGACGGAGAACGCCGAGGTGGTCTTCAACGCGGTGGGGCAGGAGGTCTTCGCCTGTCCGACCTGGAACGGCGGCAAGGACTGGGAGGCCGGCGCCTACAGCCCGCTGACCAACACCATGTACATGCCGCTGCGGAACACCTGCGCTCGCATGCTGGCGACGCGGACGTTCAACGACGATACGCCGGCCTTGCCGACCGAGAACCGTTCGACGACGTACGCCATCGCCTACCGCCACCAGTTGGCGCCGGGCACCGAGTTCGCGGGGACGGTCCGGGCCATCTCGGCGGAGACCGGCGAGACGGTCTGGCTGCACGAACAGCGGGCGGGCACGCTGTCGCTCGTGACGACCGGGGGCGGCCTGGTCTTCGGCGGCGACATCAACGGGCGGTTCCGGGCCTTCGACCAGGAGACCGGCGAGGTGCTGTGGGAGATCAACCTCGGCTCGCCGGTCAGCGGCTTTCCGATCAGCTACGCGGTCGACAGCCGGCAGTACATCGCGGTCGGCACGGGCAGCGCGGGCACGTCGTCGCACTTCAACCGGCTGACGCCGGAGCTGCGCCCGAGCTCGGGTAACAATCTCTTCGTGTTCGCTCTGCCGGAGGGTGACTGAGCACGCGGGGCGTCAGCTTCCCTCGGCGGCGCTTCGCGCGCGCTCGCGCTCGACGAGTTGCCGCCGCAGGATCTTCCCGGAGGGCACCTTCGGGATCGCGTCGATGAACTCGACCCGGCGCACCCGTTTCTGCGGCGAGACCTGCGCGGCCACATGCGCCATGATCTCGTTCGGGGTCGCCGCGGCGCCCTCGCGCAGGACCACGAACGCCTTGGGAACCTCGCCGGCCTCCTCGTCGGGGCTGGGGATGACGGCCGCGTCGGCGACCGCCGGGTGCGACTGCACGGCGGCTTCGAGCTCCGCCGGGGCCACCTGGAACGCCTTGTACTTGATCAGCTCCTTGAGCCGGTCCACGACGTAGAGATAGCCGTCTTCATCGGCCTTGCCGATGTCGCCGGTGTGCAGCCAGCCGTCGGCGTCGAGCATCTGCCGCGTCGCCTCGGGGTTGTGCAGGTAGCCCTTCATCACCTGCGGCCCGCGCACCCAGACCTCGCCGAGGGCGCCGGGCTCGGCGTCGCGGTGGGTGGCCACGTCGACGATGCGCCACTCGGTGTTGGGCAGCGAGGTGCCGACCGACGTGATCCGGGTCTCCTTGCGCGGCGAGTTGGTGTGGGTGACCGGGCTCGTCTCGGTCAGGCCATAGCCCTGGCGGACGAGCATGGCGTTGCGCGCGGCCGCCCCGCGGGCGACCGACTCGGGGAGCGGCGCCGCGCCGGACATGACGTTCTTCAGAGACGAGATGTCGAACTGGTCGACGAGCGGATGCTTGGCGATGGCGAGCACGATGGGAGGCACCAGGTACGCCGTCGTCACCCGGTGCTGCTGCAGCAGGCCGAGGAACTGCTCGAGGTCGAAGCGCGGCATCGTGACCACGGTGGCGCCGGCCTGGAGCGAGGCGCTCATGATCACCGTCATGCCGTAGATGTGGTAGAAGGGCAGGATGCCGATGAGCGTGTCCTCGGTCGCAATCGCTTCGTTGGCGGCGATCTGGGCCACGTTGGCGACCAGGTTGTAGTGCGTCAGCATGACGCCCTTCGGCATGCCGGTGGTGCCGCTCGAGTAGGGCAGCGCCGCCAGGTCGCCGCGCGGATCGATGTCGATCGCCGGCGGCTCTCCCGCCGTCATCAGGGACGCGAACGGCGTGGCGCCGTCCGCCTCGTCGAAGACGAAGATCTCCTCGACCCCGGTCCCCTCCGCACCCCGTCTTGCCGCGTCGAGAAACTGCGGGATGGTCAGCAGAAACCGCGCGCCGGAGTCCTCGAGCTGCCGGTGGACCTCCTCGGCCGTGTAGAGCGGGTTCATCGTGGTGACGACCCCGCCGGCGGTCGAGACCCCGAAGAACGCGGCGGCGTACTCCGGCAGGTTGGGGCTGTAGATGGCGAGCACGTCCCCGCGCCCGAAGCCGCGCGCGGCAAGCCCGGTCGCGACCGCGCGCACGGCGGCTCGGAGCTGCGCATAGGTCAGGGTCCGATCCGAAGGACCGTCGATCAGCGCCGGCTTGTCCGGCCAGCGGTCGGCGTGCTCGAACACGTGCTCGTGCAGCGGGGTGACCGGAATCTCGATGTCGGGAAACGGGCTCCTGTAGATCATCGTTCTCTCCGGCGCGATCCGCGCGGGCGGTGGCCGCCACGCATCGCGCGGGTCCGCGGCCGGTGCGTCAAGTGAGCAACGAGCCGCCGTCCACCGGAATCACCGCGCCGTTGGTGTATGCCCCGGCCCGCGAGGCGAGGTAGATCGCGATGCCGGCCATTTCCTCGGGACGTCCGATGCGTCCAAGCGGGCAGGCGGCCGCGATGTCCGCGCCGTGCCGTTGGAGAATGTCGCCTGTCATTCTGCTCTCGAAGAACCCGGGGGCGACGGCGTTCACGGTGATGTTGCGGGGACCGAGCTCGACGGCCAGCGTGCGCGTCAGGTGGTGCACCGCCGCCTTGCTGGCCGAGTAGGCGAACGTGCCGGTTCCGACGCGCCGCTGCACCTGCAGGCCGTCCATCGAGCCGACGTTGATGACGCGGGCCGGGTCGCCGTCCGCCGCGCCGCGTTCGAGCAGCCGCGTCAGGTCGCGCGTCAGCAGAAACGGCGCCGCCACGTTGAGCCCGAGCACCTTGTCGAACGCCGCTGCCGGGTACTCGGCGTACGGTGCGCCCCAGGCCGCCCCGGCGTTGTTGATCAGGATGTGCAGGCGCGGCTCGCGGGCCTCGATCGTCTCGACGAGCGCGGCCCGTCCGGCTTCCGTCGCCACGTCGGCCGGCGCCGCGCGACACGGGCCGAGCGCGGAGAGCGCCGCCGCGGTCCGGTCGCAGGCGTCCTGCTTGCGGGAGGAGACGTAGACCGTGGCGCCGGCCTGAACCAGCCCCTCCGCCATCATGCGGCCGATGCCGCGCGAGCCGCCGGTGACCAGCGCGACCTTGCCGGAGAGCGAGAAGAGAGACGAGACGTCGATGCCCGCCATGGGGTGCTGATTCTAGCAGGCGGGCTGCCCGCAGCCCCTTCAGTCCCACTCCTTCTCGATGCCGTGCCCTCGCGCCGCATCGCCGTGCAGCGGGGTGACGAACCCGAGCAGGCAGCCGTCCGAGCCGTCCTTCAGCCGGTGGCAACGCACCCGGACGGGGTCACCCGGCAGGACGTGATTGCGCGCGATGCCGTTCCTGGTGAGCCCGGCGGGATTGGTGGCCTCCATGGCCCACAGGGCGGGTTCTTCGCCGTCCTCGTTGGAGACCTCCAGGAAGATCCAGGAATGCGGGTTGATCCAGTGCACCTCGCTCACCGTGCCCTCCACGTGCGTGAAGTCGCTGAGCTCGTAGTTGCCATGCGAGTGGTGCGCACCGGTCGGAACGACGAGGAAGACCGCCAGGACGAATGCAAGCGTCGAAATCTTGACAGGCATCATCGGACTCTCGGAGGTGTCGGAAAACCGTTGGTGTAGATCGACTCGTAGCGGATGCCGTTGCCGTCGGCGTCCAGGAATTGCAGCGATTGCTGGAAGAGCTCCGGTCCCGGCCGGCCCGCCGCCGCCGTCGCCTCGAGAATGTACAGGCGGCTCTCATGCATGTAGATCGCCGCGAAGGTGCGCGAGCCGTCCGCGTTGGTGAGCTGCAGGTGTCGGCCCTCGACCAGGTCCACGAAGTTCCAGCCGAAGAACGTCGGCGTCGCGTCCCGCTGCAGGATCTGCCACGTCGCGTAGTCGATGGCGCCGCGTACGTCCACGATCCACGATCCGACGCCGGTGTAGTACGCCCCGGTGCAGCCGGTGTGCACGTCGGGCGGGCAGTTCCCGGCGCGCTCCGTATGGATGCGCTCGGCATCGGTGTAGTCGACCACGGTGATCGAATAGCGGGTCGACCCGTCCTCGTAGGCGTGCACGCGGGCCGGGAACTCGGCCTCGTACTCCGAGGTGTAGGCGGTTTCCTGAACCACCGGCTCGCCGGGCAGATTGACGCTGAAGAAGTCCGCCCGGCTCGCGTATTCGCCCCAGCCCTGGGCGAACAGCGGTCCCGGAGCGCACAGGATCAACGCGGCTGGAATGAGTCGCATGAAGCGCACGGTCTCGTCCTCCCTGTCGTTCGTTCCGCTGCCGCCTGCCGCAGCCATCCAATGCTGCCAGAAAACGGGCACCGTGCACAGAAGGAAGTGTCGGCGGGGTGCAGGTCTCGATTGATCGCCGCAGGCGACGCCTGGCGGGCTATGCTGTCGCGACGCGCGACAGGGACCGTCGGCGCTTCGGACGGCCAGGAGAGGCTGGATGTCGAATACACGTAACCCGCGGGCGCCGGGAGGCCGGCTGGTCGCGGCTGCCGCTTTGGTGACTTTCGTCGTCACGTCGAATTGCGCATCGGCGGGCGCCGGCCGCGGGCCGGCAGCCGCCCCGGGCGGTCCCGCCGCGTGGACCGCGAGCGGTGGCGGAGCGACGGCACGCAGCGTTGCCGAGCGGCAGGATCCGCTCTCGGCGCACCGGATTCAACCGGTCGATCCGGACGCCGCCGCCTGGACCGCCGACGTCCGGAGCGGTGTCGAGTCGTTCGGCGTCGATCCGGAGCAGGCGACGAACCTGCTCCGGACTCTTGCCCGGCATCCGCCGGCGCTGCACGGTCTCGGACCGCTCGCCGCCTACCTGCGCCAGCGCTCGATGGTTCCCGCCGTCGACCAGCTTCTCATGGGACTGCGCGCCGCGTGGCTGTGTCGCTCCGAGGCGCTCTGGGCGGAGCTGGCCGCCGAGGCGCGCGGGTTCGGCCTCGGCGATCGCGACTTGCGCCGAATCGCCGAAGGACCCGACGCCGGGTGGGGCCCCTGGGACCGACTGATGCTCCGCGCCACCGACGAGCTCTACCGCGACGCGTTCCTGAGCGATGCCTCGTGGGACGAGCTCGCGACCCGCTTCAACGTCCCGCAGCTCATCGACACCGTCTTCAGCGGCGCCGAGTACATCCTGCTGGCGACCCTGGCCAACAGCCTCGGCGTGCAGCCGGACGAGCGGTTCGCCGACCGTCTGCCGGCGGACCTCCCGCGCGCGATAGGGCCGGCCGGCGCACCGCCTGCGCCGCTCGACGCGCCGCGGCTCGATCCGCTCCCGCGCGACGCATGGTCGGACGAGGTCCGCGGCCTGCTCGATCCGGACGACTCGGGCCGGCCGGTCCTGAATCTCTATGCGACGCTTGCCCGCCACCCGATCTTCTTCCGCCCACGGGCCGTCCAGTCGGCCTACATTCGGACCGGGGCGACGCTGTCCGACCGCACGCGCGAGATCCTGATCCTGCGGATCGGCTGGCTCTGCGGCTCGGAGTACGAGTGGTCGCAGCATGTGCGCGCGGCTCGCCGCATCGGGATGAGCGACGACGAGATCCAACGGATCGCGGTCGGCGCGGACGCGCGCGGCTGGGATCCGTTCGACGCGGCGCTCATTCGCGCGACCGACGAGCTGCACCGCGACGACACCATCTCGGAGGCCACCTGGCGTGCGCTCTCGGCTCGCTACGGCGTGCCCGAGCTGATCGACGTCGTGATCACGGTCGCCGGGTACCGGATGGTCTCGATCGCACTCAACTCGCTGGGCACGCAACTCGAACCCGATCGGCCGCGCTTTCCCGACGTGCCGCGCTGATCGGTGCGGCTCGCGGCCGCGTCGCGCGTCGCGGGCCGTTGGCAGGGAACGCGCTCTTGCATCGCGTCGGGTGGTTGGCCTGCTTACGCCTGCCGCGGGAAGACCTGCTTCGTTTCGATGATCTCGTGGCGCGTGAACACCTCGTCGACCAGGTAGGGATCCTGTGCGTAGGTCGCCTTGGCATCTTCCAGACTGTCGGCTTCCAGCACGATCAGGCTGCCTGCGGCATCCCCGTCGGCGTCGAGCAGTGGGCCGCCGTAGCGCAGGCGTCCGGTTTCGTCGAGCCGGTTCATGTGCTCGATGTGCGCGGGACGGGCGCGCTGGCGGCGCGTCGGTTCGGGGTCGCGGGCGATCAGGGCGTAGAGCGGCATGCTGAGTCTCCTCCAGACGGTCCAAGAACGTGTCCGGGCCGCGGCCCGGTGGCGGGCGCCGCGGCGTTCGCCGTATTGTAGGTGAGCCATGCATGCTGCCCGCCGGCCGGAGAGCGAGACCGATCAACGGCGGACGATCTGGTCGTGGTGCCTGTACGACTGGGCGAACTCCGCGTTCACCACCCTCGTCGTCACGTTCGTCTACTCGGCGTACTTCACCTCCGCGTTCGCGGACGATCCGGGCCGCGGCACCGCGCTGTGGTCACGCGGCATCACGGCGAGCGCGCTCGCCATCGCGGCGCTGGCGCCGATTGCAGGGGCGCTGGCCGACCGCGGCGGCCGGCGGCGGTACCTGATTCTCTGCTCGCTGGTGTGCGTCGCGGCGACGGTGGCGCTGGCCTTCGTGCGGCCGAGCCAGCCCAATGCCGTCCTGATCGCGCTCACCGTGTTCGTCGTGGCCAACGTGGCGTTCGAGCTCGGGCTCGTGTTCTACAACGCGTTCCTCTCGAGCATCGCGACCCCGGAACGGATCGGACGCATATCGGGCTACGGCTGGGGGCTCGGCTACGCCGGCGGCCTCATGGCGCTGCTGGCCGCACTGGTCGTCTTCGTGCTGCCCGATACCCCGCTGTTCGGAATCCCGACCGAGGAAGGCTTCAATCTGCGCGCGACCAACCTGCTGGTCGCCGGCTGGTTCCTCCTGTTCGCCATCCCGGCGTTCGTCTTCCTCAAGGACGACGCCGCGTCGAGCGAGGGAGTGAGCATCCGCCGCGCCTTCGGCGACCTTGCGACCACGGTGCGCCATCTGCGGCGGTACCGGCAGGTCGTCCGGTTTCTGGTGGCACGGCTCTTCTACAACGACGGGTTGGTGACCATCTTCGCGTTCGGCGGGATCTACGCGGTCGGAACGTTCGGCTTCAGCTTCACCGAGCTGATGACGTTCGGCATCGTCATCAACGTCGGCGCCGGCCTCGGCGCGCTGGCGTTCGGTTTCGTCGACGACAGGATCGGCGGTCGCGCAACTATCGCGTGGAGCGTGGCGGCGCTCGCGGTCGCCACAATCATCGGCGCTCTGGCTCCGTCCCGGGAGTGGTTCTGGGTCTCGGCAATCCTCGTCGGCGTCTTCGCCGGGCCCAATCAGTCCGCCAGCCGGTCGCTGATGGCGCGCTTCGTGCCGGCGAAGCACGAGTCCGAGTTCTTCGGTTTCTTCGCCTTCTCCGGCAAGGTGACGTCGTTCCTAGGGCCCGCGTTGCTCGGCGTGCTGAGCGATGTCTACAGCCAGCGCGTCGGGGTGGCGAGTCTGCTGATCTTCTTCCTGGCGGGCGGGCTGATTCTGTGGCGCGTCGACGAGCGGGAAGGCATTGCCGCCGCCGGCCGCGGCTGACCGCCTCGTCCGCGGCCGGCAGGTTCTCCGCGCGCGCGATGCCGATTTCGGGATTCGCCGCGCTTCACATCCCGCCGACGGTGATACAGTGATAGATCCCGGTTTTGGGTTCCGGCGCAACTGAGCGGCCGGACGCATCCACGGGAGGCTCTCATGAGACGTTTCGTCACAGGTTGCGCGGCGCTGGTCGTCGGCGTGTTGTTGATACCCGGTATTGCGTCCGTGACCCTCGCACAGGACGAAGCCTCGTGGATGCGGGTCGACTACCTGCAGGTCCTCCCCAGGGAGCTGGACGAGTTCATCGAGCTGCAGCTCGAGGAAGTCAATCCCGCCCTGCAACGGGCCGGCGTGCCGTGGCGCTCGGCTTGGCGTACGGCGGAGTTCGGGAACACCTACGAGCGTCTGTTCGTGACGCCGATGGAGAGCCTCGCGGAACTCGACTTCGGCGGACCGCTCGGCCGCGTTCTCGAGCCCGACCGGCTGAACCGGATCGCCGATCGCGTACGCCGGACCCTTGCCAGCCGACAGAGCTACGCGGTGCGTTATCGCCCCGACCTGAGCGTCGAATCCGACGACGTCAGCGGCCTGTCGCTGGCCTGGATCACGAGCCTGCAGGTGGCTCCGGGCCGGAACGCCGATTGGGAGGCGTTTCTCCGCGAGAACACCCCGCAGTTCCGCGGCGCGGACGTGGTCTTCGGCGTCTACGAGCGCGTGTTCGGACCGGGACCCTCGGTGTGGCAGATTGTCGAGAACCACGCGAGCTTCGCCGAGCTCGATCGACCCACCATCCTGCAGCGGACGTTCGGCGAGAGGGCGGATGAGGTCGCGGCCCGGTTGTCCGGCGTTCTCCTGTCCATCGAGCGCACCGTCCTGCGGTACGACCCCGAGCTGAGCTTTTCGGCGCCGCCGCAGTAGAGGGAATTGGGCTCGGAGGGCGTCGGGGCCTCGGGCGCCTTGCGCCCGAGGCGGGAGAGGAACTCTTGCGCGCGGTACAGGGGCTGGACGAGCTCGAGCGGCTGGCCGGTCTGGAGGTGGGGGCCAGCGCGTGGCTGACGGTCACGCAGGAGTTGGTAGACCGATTCGCGGACGCCACCTTCGATCACCAGTGGATCCACTGCGACGTCGAGCGTGCGCGGCGCGAGTCGCCGTACGGCGCTCCGGTGGCGCACGGATTCCTGACCCTGTCCCTGATTCCCGGCTTCCGCAGCCAGATCCTGTCTATCGGCGCCGTGTCGCGCGTCATCAACTACGGCGTCAATCGGGTTCGCTTTCCCAACGCCGTGCCGGTCGGTGCGCGGGTGCGGGGCGTGCAGACCATCAAGTCGGTCGAACGGGCGGCAACCGATTCCGTACGCGTGATCAGCAGATTCGTGATCGAGATCGAGGGCGAGACGAAGCCGGCGTGCGTGGCCGAGACCGTGACGCTGGTCTTCGCCTGAGCGGAAGGGGTCTCGGCCGCCGCGACGGCCGCCGAGCCCCTTTCGAGACGATTCGCTACTCGTCCAGCGCGAAGATAGATAGCGAATTCCCAATCGTTCCGATGTGTTCCGAAAACAACAATGGAACTGGGAGTATTTCTGAAATCACGTTCCCGGACACGCCAGGGAAATCCCACCCAATCCCGTGCAAAAAGTGGTAACCTAGTGGTAAGCCTGTTTCGCAGGGGACGCCATGAAGAGGTTGACGGCTCGACAGGTTCAGACGCTGCGCAAGCCGGGCAGGTATTCGGACGGGCACGGGCTGCATCTGTTCGTGCAGCGTAGCGGGACGCGGTCCTGGGTGCAACGGCTCACGGTGCCGGGTCGGGGCAGAATCGACCGCGGGCTCGGCTCGGTGGACGTCGTGAGTCTGGCGCAGGCTCGCGCGTGGGCGCTCGACAACAAGCTCGCGGTCAAGCGGGGCGAAGACCCGTTCGCGGGGCCGCAGCGCTCGACGATGCCGACGCTGCGGAAGATCGCCGGCAAGGTCGCCGACTCGAACCGGGCGCGGCTGTCGCCGGGCGAATACAAGGCGCGGGCGGCGACGCTGGAGCGGCACGCGGCCGAGCTGCTCGACCTGCCGGTCGACCGGGTCGGCAAGCCGGAAGTGCTGCGGGCCCTCGAACGGGTGTGGACGTCGCAGCCGGGCACCGGCCGGAAGCTGCGGACGGCGCTCGGCGCCCTCTTCCGGCATGCGCGCGCGGCGGGGCTGATCGAGGTCGATCCGGTCGCGGCGGTGGCCGGCGCGCTCGTTCCCCAGCCGGCCGTACGCGAGCACATGCGCAGCGTGCCGTATGCAGACGCGCCGGCTGCGATGAAGCGGATCGACACGTGCCGCGCGACGCTATCGGCGAAGGCCTGCCTGCGGTTCCAGATCCTGACGGCGGCGCGCCCGTCCGAAGCACGGCTGGCGACGTGGGGAGAGATTGCCGAGGACGCGGGCGAGTGGCGCATCCCGGCTTGCCGGATGAAGCGGGACCGCGAGCATGTGGTACCGCTGGTTCCTGCGGCGGTGGCGTTGCTCGACTCGGTGCGGTCGCTGCGCCGGCACGACGGCGACGACGCGTTGGTTTTCCCGAGTCCGCAGGCGGGGGCCGGCTCGTTGGCGGCGGCGACCGTGGTCGGGGTCATGAAGTCGGCCGGTCTCGCCGACGCGGGGTCGCCTCACGGCTGGCGCTCGACGTTCCGCACGTGGGCATCGGAGCGCGCGGACGCGGACTACGCGGTGATGGAAACGAGTCTGTCGCATGCGGTCGGCTCGGCTGTCGAACGGAGCTATTCGCGGTCGACTTTTCTGGACAAGCGCCGGGCACTGCTCGACGCATGGTCCGAGTTCCTTGCCGGCGAGGTGGCGGTCATCGCCGAGGGCGGCCTCAGCCTGCGTCCGACAGCACCGTCGTGAGTGACGAGCGCAGTGTTGCGAAACGCGTTCTGCGATCTGCAGTCGAGCACGCGCAAGACCTGTTCGGTCTGCCTTGCTCGGCGCCAAGCCTCGGGAGCTTCGATCACGCTCACGAAGTCGCACTCGACAGGACGAGCTGTGATGTCCATCGATAAATCAGCTCACGCGTCTTGAAGGAGCGAACCGCAAGCCCGTCCGAACCGGCGACGCCGCGGTGACCGAGCCGCCGCTCAGCGCTTCGGGCGGCCCGAGGGCCGCGACGGCCGCTGTTGACATCGCTGTGGCGGCACGGGCGGGGCGATCGTGGAGCGTCGTGTTGACCCCGGGCTGAGGGTATCGGTAGCAATTCGTGGTGCGCGGGTCGTTAATTCAATTTGCCATTGGCGAGGGCCGTCCGGTTGACCAACGCGCCGCCGCCGACGGACCCATTCGGCGTCTGGGCGAACGGCGCTTGCGCCCATTGCGTGTCAGTCGCTGTGTCGTCACTTCATGGAGCGGTTGGAACCGGCGCGGGGTCGGTTCGCGATGAAGGCTCGCACCTCGTTCTCGTACCATCGAACGGCGCGGGCGCCGATTCGGACCGGCCTGGGGAATTCGCCGGCCGCCATCATCGCGTAGATGCTTGAGCGCGACAGACCGGTCATCTCGCACACCTCCCGTAACGTCAGCAGTCGCATGCAGACCTCCTTGTTGCCCGCCGGGGGCACAATGCAGGTGTACGGGATCGAGGTTGCGGCGCTGGCCACAGGTTCGCCCAATGCCTGCCAATCGGGGCGGAACCATGTTCGGCGCCCGTGAGCAGGCGGGGCGAACCGCAACTGGGTCGGGCGCCGGCCACGCGCGGGGAGTTCGTCCATCTCCGCCGGCGGAACCGGCCCGGCAGCGGCGACCGACCCGGGCGCGATCCTGGAGCCGGTGCGCAAGCTGCTCGCCGTGGTCGAGCTGCCGGGCTACACCGACCAGGAGAAGCTGGTCATCGGCGAGCGCCATCTGGTTGATCCGCCCCTTCGACGAGCCTGACGATGATGGGCCGACGATCCGGATCTGACCCAGCGTCTGATAAACGGCGGTTACGTTTACCCCGGCCGAGGGGTCGGCGAGGTCGCTGGCGGGTGCAGGCGAGGCGGCCTTCGATCCTCCCCCCGCACCGCGCGCCCTCTCTCGCTCATTTCGTGGCGTCGAGCGGCGCTCGGGTCGACTTCGAAGCTCTGAGCGGGCGAGAATCGACCATGGATCCTGTCCTGGAGAAACGTCTTCGGCGAGCTGCTGGTGGACCTGCCGGGCGATGCCGACTGGTACCTGCTCGGGAACTGGAGCCGCCGCCGTCAACGCCGGCGACACCGTCATCTGCCTCGGCGACGTCGCCCATCCGGATGCCTGGCGCGACGACCGCCTCGTGCTCGACCTGGCCGAAAGCCCGGGCGAGCGACTCCTGGTCCTCGGCAATCACGACCGCGACGTTCCGGCACTGCGTCGAGCTGGTTTCCACAAGACCTGCCGGACCGCGTTGTGCGCCTCCGATCCGCCGTTGGTGCTGACGCACATACCACCGCTGAAGGTACCGGCCGGGGCCGTCAACGTCCACGGTCACCTGCACCGGGCTGCCGGGCCGACCGACCGGCACGTCAACGTGGCGGTCGAGCACACCGACTACACCCCCGTCGGGGGTGAACTGAATCCGTGCGAATTTCAGGTCGAAGGATCTGGGCATCGCCGGCGGTGTCTTCGACGGCACGGAATCGGTCGAGACGTACAGCTCGGACGGGCCGCGCCGGGTGTTCTTCGAGGCGGACGGCATGGCCTGTCACGTCAGGCGACTTCTCGTCGACGGGCGGCAAGCTGCTACAGAAGCCGGACCTTGTGGCGGCGGCGTGCGTGTCGACGTCGGACGCCCGGCTTCTCGACCTTCTGCGGCACGTCGGTGTCGGCCACCGCACGCGGCGGCCATCGCGGCGCTGATGCTGGAAGGGGCGGGCGGCCCGGCCCGCGTCAGCCTGTCGCAGCTCCGCGAGGCGCTGGCGGGCGCTGCGCTGGACATCGAGGCCGAGGGCGTGGGGCCGCGATTCCGGGGCCGGCATCGCGATGGCGCCGGGCGCCGTCGACGTCATCGACGTAGTGGCGGCAGATCGCAACCGCGCGCCGAACGTGACCAGCCGGCAGGGCAACCGAACGCTGGCGCCCGGCGCGCAGGATTTCGCCCCCTCCCGCAAAACAACCCGGGGCAACGGCCGTGCTAGGCTGCTAGGCTGCTAGGCTGGAACCCCTTCTTGTCGGCCGTAGGGATCTGGGAGGAAGAGCTGATGTTCACGCGCCGTCGGATTGCGTTGGCGTGCATCGTCCTCGTCGTCGTCGCTGCCTCGGCGTTCTACGGTTATCGCCGGTACGCGGAGGAACAGACGCGGCAGGTGGCTCTGGGATGCCTCGAGCTTGCGTCGACAGTGGATATCGAGGAGATGCCGCAGGTGTGCATTGCTCTCGCCGTCAGCAGTGAGACGTTCAAGCGCGAGTTCGAAGCGCTGGTCGACGAGCGGACACGGGCGGAGGCACAGACAAACGCCCGTCGGGTGGTTGAGTGCTGGGAGTCGGTGCGGAGCTTTTGTGAATCGGGGCCGGCGAGCAGCTTCGATGAGTGCGTGGCTGAGCGCTCGATGCGCCTGTGCGGCCGGCAGCCGTCCCCGCGACCTGGACCGGTTGGGCCTGTGGCTCGCTGAGCCGGGGGCTGGCCCACACCTGGCCCACACGGGGTCCGCGCGGGTTGCGAGGAGGACGAAATTGGGTGTCCTGACTGTGAAGTTGTGCGGTTCGCCGGTACGGGACAAATACACGCCGACGAAGCCTGATAAGGCTAGACATTCCCGCAACGGGTTCTTCACGTATCGCGTTGACGGTCATCCTGAGTGGTTCTGGTTACCGGTCGGTGAGCTTGACGACCCGAGACGTCCGCCGGAAGTGCTGCGCATCGAAGCCGATGGCATCGGCGGCGGGAAATCGTGAAAGGTCCTTCAGTTCTGCTCCATCGGCCCGTCACGAGGCCGTTCCTTCAGCTGGATCCTGGCGTGCGAGGGCGTGCCCGGCATCGCTGCCGTCGCGGCGGCGGCCACCGGCCTTGGACCGGGGGGTCGCCATAATCACGACTCCCGGGTCGGAACCCGCTGTAAACGCTGGCCCGAAATCGGGTTTACCGAAGAGCCATTATCAGACGTAACCGTGGTTTGTCCGACGGTCGCCCAGTCCGCTTCGCGGCTTCCTCGGCGTCACGCTTTGTCGAGAAAAGGACCAATGCCACTTGCCGTTTCGGGGTTGCCTGAAAGCGATGACTGGACACCGGGGCGCGCGTGGGCGCGGCTGCGCTGCCGATCTGCAGGCGGCAAACCGGGCGGCGCTTCAGACGAACGGATTGACGATGCTCAGGCCGTCGACACGTGGGCCGGCCTGAAGATCCTTCGTCAGCAGCGTGTCGCAGCCGGTGTCGAGGGCCGAGGCCAGGACCACCTGCCGCGCCGTCTCGCTCTTCGCGCCGTCTCCGTGCGCGTAGATGAGTACATTGGTGTCGATGAAGGCGGTCATCGGGTGTTGACTTCATCGCGATCGAAGGCATAGCCCTCGGGCCAGGGCAATGCTCGGGCGCGCATGCGGTCGACCGCATGCGCGCGGCGTTCGTCCTTCGCCACCACGATGCGGGTCGGCGCGGAGGGGGGCGCCGGCTGCGCCCGGCGCGGCAGGGTCCCATCCCCGCGCGTGCCGAGCGGTTTAGCGCGGCCGTTGCGTCGGGAGTTCCCGCGACCAGTTGATCGTCTCGATGCCGAACGGTGTCGCTGGCGCTGTCAGCACTTCCTTCCCTTGGTCGAGCAGCTCCGCTCGCTCGCACCAACGCCAAGCCAGCACCAAGTAGCGCCGGGTGATCAACGACAATTATTTCTGCCGGTTGCCGAGGACGCGATCGCCGGTTCGTGGACCCACCCAGAGTCGTGTGAGACTGCCCGTTTTCCTCGTGGAGGACGGGTTGGTCACGGATGCGCAGGTTCGACGATTGCGAGAGAAACGGATGTCGGGGAAGACGTTGGCGGCGGCCGCGGCGGCCGCGGGAATGAGCGAGCGGACAGCGCGACAGTGGCAGAGCGGCGCGTTGCCGTCGACGGCGAAGGGGCCGCGGACGTGGCGGACGCGGGAAGACCCGTTCGCCGAGGTGTGGGAGTCGGAGGTGGTGCCGCAGCTGGTGGCCGACACCGACGGCCGGCTGCAGGTGCTGACGCTGTTCAAGGCGCTGTGCCGGCGGCATCCGGGTCGCTTTCAGGAGGGACAGCTACGGACGCTGCAGCGGCGGGTCCGCGACTGGCGGGTGCAGTACGGTGCGGACCGCGAGGTGTACTTCGAGCAGGTGGCGGTCCCGGGCCGGGAAGCGGCGTTCGACTTCACCGACGCGAGCGACCTGCGGGTGACGATCCGGGGCGTGCCGTTCGCGCACCTGCTGTTCGAGTGGGTGCTGAGCTACAGCAAGTGGACGTATGTGGGACTGGCGCTGAGCGAGACGTTCGAGGCGCTGGTGGCGGGCCTGCAGGGGGCGCTGTGGATGCTGGGCGCGGTGCCGGCAGTGCTCCGTCACGACAACCTGTCGGCGGCGACGCACGAGCTGAAACGCAGCGGTGGGCGTCAGTTGACGGCGCGGTTCCGGCAGGTGCTGGACCACTACGGGCTGGACTCGTCGCGGATCCAGCCGGGGAAACCGCACGAGAACGGGGTGGCCGAGCAGGCGCACTTCCGCACGAAGACGGCCATCGAGCAGGCGTTGCTGTTGCGGGGCGACAGAGACTTCGCGGACGAGTCGGCGTATCTGGGCTTCGTGCGTGCGGTCGTCGACGAGGAGCGGAACAGGCCGGCGGCGGCTCGGCTGGCCGAGGAGCGTCTGTCTCTGCGGCCGTTGCCGGCGGCGCGGATCCCGGAGTACACGACGTTCCAGTGCCGGGTGCGCAAGTGGAGCACGATTCGCATCGGCAGCCGGATCTACTCGGTGCCGTCGCGCCTGATCGGTCACACGGTCGAAGCGCGCCAGCATCCGTCGACGGTCGAGGTCCTCTACGGCGGCCGGGTGCTGTGCACGATGCCACGGCTGCGGGGCTCGGCGGACCACCGGATCGAGTATCGCCATATCATCGGGAGTCTGGTCCGCAAGCCGGGCGCCTTTGCCCGGTATCGCTTCCGGGAAGAGCTGTTTCCGTCGCTGACGTTCCGGTCGGCGTATGACGCGCTCGGGCGGACGCACGGCGAGCGGGCCGACGTCGAGTATGTGCGGCTGCTGCACTTGGCGGCCACGACCAGTGAACGACAGGTCGAGGCAACGCTTCGGGCCCGACTCGACGCCGGCGTCGCGTGCGACTATGCCAGCGTCCAGGCCGAGGTGAGTCCGCCGGTCCCAACCATTCCCGTGGTGAACATCCCTCGGCCGGACCTGACGCGGTACGACGCGCTGTTGACCGGAGGCCTGCAAGGATGACGGCACCGAGCACGCAGGTGACGACGCTGCTGACGCAGTTCAACCTGACGACGGCGTCCGAGGAGCTGGTGCCGCGATTGACGCAGGCCGGTCACCACGACGCGCTGCCGGTGCTGTTGGAAGTCTTCGAGGCCGAAGCCGAGGCACGCCGCCAGCGCCGGATTGCCCGGCTGCGACGAGCATCGCGTCTGCCGCCCGGCAAGACGTTCGAGACGCTCGACACGGGCCGGTTACCGGGGCCGGTCGTACAGCAGTTGAAGACGCTGGCGACCGGAGCGTTCCTCGAGACGGCGACCAATGTGCTTGCCTTCGGTCTGCCGGGCGTCGGCAAGAGCCACGCGTTGTGCGCGGTCGCGCACGCGCTGGTCGAAGCCGGCCACAGCGTGTTGTGTGTGCCGGCCTACGCCCTGGTCCAGGAATTGCTCGGCGCCAAACGCGACCTCGACCTGCCGCGGGCACTGCGCAAGCTCGACCTCTTTGAGGTGATCCTGGCCGACGACCTGGGCTACGTGCAGCAGAGTCCCGACGAGGCCGAGGTGCTGTTCACGCTGCTTGCCGAGCGCTACGAGCGACGCTCGGTGATGGTGACCAGCAACCTGGTGTTCAGCCAGTGGGACCGGATCTTCCGCGACCAGATGGCCACTGCCGCGGCGATCGACCGGCTGGTACACCACTCGGTGGTACTCGAGTTCGACGTGCCGAGCTATCGAACTGACCCGTCGCGGCCGACGTCGCCGGCGCCATCACCACCGCCAGCACGTCGTGGCCGTCCGCCGGGTCCGCTGTTGCCGCGGCGCCGTCGACCCGCTGCTTCCTGAAACCTGTGTAGTCCGAGACATCGGCGAGCTGGCGGTTATGAAGGCCCTCGCTGCACTCGGAACGTTTACCTCGCGCACACTCAACCACAGGCCGTCAACCCGCTGCGCGGGTCCTCCGCTACGCTCCGGCCCTTCGGGTGACTGCCTGTGGCCGAGCGTGCGGGAAGCCCTTGCGGGCCAGCCGGAAGACTGGCCCACGTTCGACTGCCCGGAAGTGCGGCGCTGGGGAGCCGCTCCGCTGTCGCGGACCAACGTGCACGCATACACCGATGCCGACGGCAACCGAGCGGTGGGTCTGTCGCCACCCTTGCGTCTCGATCGCTCGGCCGACCGCTTCCGCGGTCCGTTACGTAACGGTGCAGGATAGTCGTGTGGCGCTGACGAACGCGGAGCGGCAGGCACGGTACCGGGAGCGGAGCAAGGCCGGCGAATCCCGGATCCGGTACCGTCGGCCCGCGGACCGGAGATCGCGGCCGCAGCAGTGGAACGACGCGGTGCAGACGCTCCTGGAGTTGCAGGAACAGTACCGACAGTGGCAGGACGCGTTGCCGGAATCGCTTGACGGGTCCGCGACCGCGGAGTTGCTCGAGCAGGTCTGCGATCTGGATCTGTCGGTACTGGAGGCCGTCGAGCTGCCCAGGGGCTTCGGGCGTGACGGCTAGCGCGCCGGCAAGAATAATTGTCGTCGACCGGCAAAAGTAGTTGACGCCGAACACCTGTCCAGGGATCGCAGCTTGGGCCCTTTTGTCTGACCGGATGTGGAACATGAAATGCGTCATTTCCCGTCCGGGCCATCTCTTTTCGTGGGCGGGCCTGTGCCCGCGCCTCGACGAGAGTGCGGGGAAGCGCCGCTCGACCCCCCGGATCCGTCACGCGACGCCGTGGCTACAGACGGTGCTGGTCCAGGCCGCGTGGGCGACGACGCGGAAGAACGGGAGGTATCTGCAGTCCCACTTTCGGCGCCCTGAAGGGCCGGCGCGGCCCGGGAGAAGGCCATCGTGGCGGTCGCCGCTTCCATGCGGACCGCCGCCTACTTCATGCTCGGCGACGAGACGGACTACCACGACCTCGGCGGCCGGTACCTGGCGAACCGCGACAAGCACCGCATCACCCAGCACCTCCTCCGGCGTCTGCAGGACCCTGGAGTGCGAGGTCGAAGTGAGAACCGCCTGAGTCAGTGAGCACCGTGAGTTTCTCTATGGCCCAGTTGCCGCGCTGGATTCGCACCCGCTGAAGAATGGCGCCTTCTTGCGACGCACGAATCAACTACAACTAGCCTTGTAGTAGGAAACCGTTTTCCACGAAAAATACTGTTGCTTTCGAATAACCATCTCGTCGAAATGTGTCTTCAATTCGAATATGCAGCGCACGTCATCGCCGTCCGCCAGCAGGATCACCTTTTTGTTCGCCACTTCGCGTGCTTTGGCAATTGCAGAGTCCTCGAAGCCGGCCATCGAAATAAACAGGCCGCCCACGTTGTGTGCATCCAACTTATCCACAAAAGTCGCGATATCTGCTCTGGTTGCAGCATGCTTCGTCCACTTGCACTCGTACCTATAGTCCCTGCGGTATGTCAACATGAAGAAGCCGTCGACCTGTTGACGACCCGGCGCGGGCATACGGTACGAGCCGCTCGCGCTAGACACCCCAACAGTGAGTTCGACCATACAGTGGACAAGACGTTCCAGTTCATAACCCCGCCGCTGAGGAGTGACGTCGCTATCCTCGTCTAGAGTGCGAAAGCGTTTGCGCAAGTCTTTCAATTGCAACGTCCTCATGTCAACGAGAGACTTACTGCCAAAAGACCGCCCGCCTGCGGGTGCGCTCACCGGTTTTGAGAGGGCGTCCTGTACAGCGCGCCACCAAGTAAAGCGACGGTCCGCGAACTGGCTTGCCCTCTGAACCAATCGACGCGCCTCATCATACTCACCGCGCGCCGAAAGAAATCTAGCTAGGTTCGTGCAGGCTATTGCATCCCGCCCTCGTAGCTTGACTGCAGTTCTATACAACCGTTCGGCCAATTTGTCGTCCTTCAGAAAGTCGTTCGCGAGAGTTCCCAGTCGTGTCCATACGCCGCTGTCGTTAATGCCGAGCGCGAGCGCCTGCTCGGAGATGGTTGTCGGTGACTGCACTAGGTTGATAAGTGCTTGCCAGTCTATTCCTGTCCCGCCGCAGATCTCTTGTAAAGCCGTTCTAGTTCCCTCTGCACTGCTGTCGCAAATCGCTACAACGTACGCCAGCGCAACGACCGTACGGGCGTCCCTGTAGCCAGCACTCAGAGTCGTTTCCAGCAGTTCTCGGGCCTCCCCCAGGTAACCATCAACATCCTGCCCTGGATACTTAGCATACCAAAGCATCGTCGCTGCTTCCGCCAAAATGTGGGCGTGGCGCAGTAGACAACGTCTATCTCTAAGATTTCTTGGGAATACACGACACGCATTGAAAGGCTGGAACGTAAGTCGATAAAGGCGCGACAAAGCTAGCCTTCCCGAATCTGTCTGAGCCACCGACTCCTCTGTAAGGTACTTTTCGGCCTCGCGAAGGCGGTTCTTGTAGTCTCGATCTGACGTTGCATGCCGAGCGGCCGCCCAGATCGACAGCCCGTACTCCAGAAGCGTTGATGGATCCATACTGTTGTATCGTGTAGCGCGGTCTGCACATCTACGGGACTCGTCGATGAGACTCTTCGCTGCGAACTGCGTTGACTCTGTCAGAGCGAGGTGGCGCAATAGTGAGGATTTTCGCGCCAGCAGAATTCCGTGCTCCGGGCTATTCGGCCACCGTGTGAGCGCTGATGTGACGACCTGCGCGCTTTGTTTCAGAGCGATCCTCTTGTCTCTGGCAGACATATCACTGAGCGTGTCCTGATAACAGTCAACGGCGACTTCGGCAAAGCCCGCGGCCAGACGGTAATCGGTGCGCCCCTCTGTGGCCGTACGGAGAACGGCTAGGGAGTCTTCCCAGTACCGGGTCCTGTCTCCGGGTGTATCAGCTTCCTGTGCCAGAGCGGAGTGGATACGGCTTCTCAAGAGAAGGTACTGCCAGTCATTCTCTCCTAAAGCCGCGTTCAGCGCATCGTTTAGCAGGCGTATTGCGGCGTCGCGGGTCAGTTCTTCGCGAGCCGCCGCCAGTTTTTCAGAGATCTCCATGATGGTCATGAAGCAGTCCTTCAGCCTCCGGGATGCTTCTCAACGCCTTACTCCGCGAGAAGCCGCAACTCATATCGTGTTGTGCCCTTCACGACGTTGCACTGTAGCTCGGCTGTGCCCCGGATGTCCAGCCGGGCGGAAATCGGCCGGTCTTTCGATTGTCTCTGCACTGCGGCTGTATCTATATCTATCGGACCGCAGGAAGGGGCTCGCCGAGCCCGCATCGCCGGGCGCCGACTCGCGTCGTCACCGACTTCATCCCCATACAGCCGGGAATGCTGACCTGGGGCCGCACGGCTCGCCTTCGGCTTCGCACGGCACACGGGACCAAGCTGCGCCGTCCCGCCGCCACTGGAGGCAGAGTCGACTTCAACTGACCGTTTCCGAGGTGACACTGGGAAGAAGGAGGTCAGGCATGACGTGCTGACGGGGCTGTCGGGGCGAGCTGTGCCGTTGCTCAAGGGATCTGATTCCACGCGACGGGCGTCCTCGCGATGGGTCCCTGTTCCTGTCCATAGCTGGCCCAGGTGGGCTCGTAGAATCCGGACCAGAATTGCACACCGAATTGGTCATGGCCGCGCGCGGGCGTTCATGGAAATCCATTGGGAACAAGGCCGTTGGCCGATGTCGGCGGCTTCCGCACCGAACGCCACGCCAAGCGGCCGACGCGAGGCGGGCAATCCGCGCTCGCCGCTGGATGATCGAGCACGGTTCGTTACCCCGGCCGACCGGCTCGCGCGAGTCCGGGAGCTCAACCTCGATCTCGCCGCGGAGCATCTTCTACATGGCCGGTCCGAGCCGCGAGCAGAATTTGGGGCGCCACCCTGCACCCAGCGCGTCACGACGCTGGGGGCCCTTCCTGGACCACGGCATCGCCGTCAGCCTCGGTCGAGATTCGCTGGTCGTACCGTTCCCACCGCTCCAGGTCCTGTATCACTTCGAGCACGCTCGACACGATCTCGCGCTGCATGTTCGGTCCGCGGAAGCACATCAGCCGGGAGGATGCACTGTGGTCTCTGACCTTGGGCAACGCTAGTAGCTCACCTCCGACGAAGGTCTCAAGGGCTCGCTGACCACCGGTAAGCTGGCCGATCCGGTTGTGCTCTCGCATGACATTCCGACGTGTTGGGACGAGGAGTTGCGTCGCTCCAGGGTGGTCGATGACGATGGTGCGTGGAGAGATCGGCTGCGAGGCCGCGCGGAGCTGAAGTCAGCCAAGCAGGTCACGCTTGGCGTCACCACCGGGGTCAGGAGGGCCGACAGCACCGCAATGGCACCATGTAGCGGCCGCGAGCAGTGACGCCGGTCGCAAGTGTCTCGTGCGGCAACCCGGGCACTCCGGCGCTGCGGCCGGCCGCAACGATCCTCACCGCGAGACGTTCCGCGCCGTACTGCTCGCACAGGACCAGGAACTTTCGCGGTCAGTGCGACCGACGGCAGATCGTTCACCTGCGAGTTCATGCGCTCCCTGGCTGGCAGCTGCCTGCGCGTCAGACCGCTCCGCGACAAGAACCGTCTCCACTCTGCGCTGTGGCCACCGTGGCTGTTCACCGCTCTTGTCGGATGGTTGCCTCAATTCTATGTCTGAGACGCCGCCGGAGCTCCTTGCTGTCTTCCCACACTATGTGGTTATATTGCCGTGTATCGAAGTGAACCTTCTGCAGCCAGTCCTTTCTGCAACAGAAGATGACCGGAATTCCAAGCCCTATCGCAAATCCCGCTTCGAAATAGACGCTTCCTCTCGCACCCTTTTCATCGCACGATGTAAAGTCGGCTACTACAAATCTGGATTTACGGATCTGTGCCACGATAAGGTCGTCAATTTTGTCATTGTGTTCTGTCTTGTCTACCCGGAAGGGTGTAAATCCCGCGTCTTTGATCCCGGCCCGGATTCCGTTCTCGTAGGCCTCGTTGAGCTCTTCGCTAAGCCACATTGCCACAAATCCTTCATTCTTTCGATCTGTCGTTGTTCGTGTTGTCTCCAACTCCGCATAGCCCTGCACTGTAATCGCATACATCTTGCCGTGTCCGACTACATATTCGCGTATGTGTTCTTTCTCCTTCAAGTACTCGAGTAGATAAACCACCTCGGTAAAGGTCGTAGACTCTGAGTGTGCAATCGCGCTTCCCGAAACCCGAAATCCGTTCCAGTAGGTGAACCGTTCACCGATCCGGTTCCGGGTTGTCTCCGCGATGAAATGCAGCAACGTTCTGGCTCTTTCTCCTACGGAGCTTGGCGTATTCGTTCTCGCACCGTTCATTGCGCTAACAGTGAGGCGTGGATCCTGGTTCCCTGTTGTCCGCTGGCGGTTCAAGTACGTTGTGATTCGGGCCCGTTCTTCCAGCGTTAGTCTCGCGGCGTATCCTGTTATTCTTGCGATGTCTCTAGTGTGAATCCGGTAGGGCCCGCCGGCCCGTGGAGAGATTACGACTGTGTAATCGTTCCCTTCCTCGCTGTTTGCCGGTGCATCCTGCGTGTGCTGCGCAAAAGTCCCCCAAATTGGACAGTGATTCTGCTCGATTGGGAGTACGTTGTCGTCGTCGGCGCGTGCTTTGCCCTCTAACCACTCAATGGCCTTCGGGTTCTCGGGGTTTCCCACCTTGTCAGGCGTGTCTGTCCACCCCTCTCTGTCCGTCGGCACGTCGCTCGCTGACTTGTATGTTCTCTCATCGTGGTGTGCGTGATATAGGCACCGTGGCCAGTTCTGCATTCTTCACTCCGGGTACTTATCCAGTCCGATTGCTTGTCGCCTGGAACACTTTCATTACTACGTCTCTCAGGTACACGCTGGACCCCTTCGCCATGTGGCCGGCTTTCCCGACCGCGGACTACTACGGGTCCTCCGCCCCATCCCGCCAGCGTCAGCCGGCGACGGACCTCCCCATCCGCCATCTGCAGACGACGGGGAGGGACCGACGGGATGGTTCCCACGTTCACTCGCCAACCGTTCGACGGGGGTCGGCGCCCAGCTATGCCCCTGCAGCATCGCCACGGCTACGCCGCAGACCTTCACCGTGGCCTCCCGGTCGGCGACATCCGACAGGGAGTTCCCCGAGTCGGCGATGCGCTGCTCTGCGGCCGTGATCCACCAGGTTCCACTGCTGTCCCTCAGAGATCCCCTCATTTTACTATGTGCCCTGCTCCTGCAGGCGATGCAGCCACCCGAAGTCCAGATACGCCCGGTCGGCCACCACCACGCTGCCTGCCGGGAACGTCCACGTGCGGGCCACCGTCACATCGGCCGCCTTGCCGTCCGTGACGCTGAGAAAGCTCGGCAGATGCCCCGCCTGGTCCAGGCCGACGTGCAGCTTGATGGCGCCCTTCGTGCGCCGGAACGACGCCCATGGAAAGGCCGCCAGGCACACGTCGATGGTCGTCGCATCTATCGCATACAGCCCGCGAGGGTCCATCTCGGCCCTCGCCTCCTGGCATCAGTGAGCGGGAGACGTCCATACCATTCGCTTCCGGACGTGACTGCCCGCGTATGGAGCAAGGATTCGGGACACCGCCCATCTGTGGCCGGACGATGCAGGACGCGCAGGCCCCGCGACTGGCACGGCACGAGGCGGCAACCGAGCGATGCCCCACGTACAGAGAAAAGGGCCAAGCGGGAGGTAGGGGAGCGACCTTGCCGAAAACCTGCGGTTTCCGGCCCCGGCGGGTGTTCCGCTGTCACACCTGCCGGGTCGGGTCGCTCCCCTCCGAAGGTGTCCCTGCGGGAAGGCTCCACAGCGGCCGGCGTTGGCCGCTGTCAGCCGCACGGTATACTGTCGTTGGTCGATGACGATGTTGACGGACCTTTTAGGTAGGTCCGATGTTCGATCACTCACCATCGCTCGACGGTTGACAGACGCCGAGAGCGACCGTGGACACGCCGACGCCTTGGCCGACGCCAATCCGGCAAAGCCGCCGAGCACGGCAAGCACGTCACGCCGGATATGTTCGACGCCGGCATCGCCGAAACCCGGACCGAGATCACCACGTTGGAATCGAGAATCGCTGCCGCCGCTCGTACGCCTCGGCCCACTACCACTCCTTCGACGAGGCAGAGTTAACAGAAGCCCTCGTTCACGCGCAGGTACTCGAGGATGAATCTATATCTAGTGTCCCGCCCGGCAATTAGGTTTATATAACGTGACAGGCCTTCTCAAGAGCCTCCCGAGCCTTCTGGATCTTGGCCAGCGTCTTCGCACCGTCCGCCTTCCACTGGTAGGGTTTCGGATTCTCGTTCCGACTGGCAAGATAGGTCACGATGGCTTCGACCAGCTCCGCCACGCTCGCGAAGCTCCCCGCGCGCACGCAGTCCTGCGTCAGGTCCGCGAAGAATCGTTCCACCATGTTCATCCAAGAGCTCGATGTCGGGATGAAATGCATGTGGAATCGCGGGTGTTTCTGCAACCAACTCACCACCTTCTCGTGCTTGTGCGTGCAGTAGTTGTCGGCGATCAGGTGCAGGTCCACGTCGTCGGGGGTCTCGCGGTCGATCTGCTTGAGAAAACGCAGCCACTCCACGTGCGTGTGCTGCTGTTCGGTGCGATAGATCAGCTTGCCCTCCAGGTAGCTCAAGGCCGCGAACAACGTGACCGTGCCGTGCCGGATGTAGTCGTGTGTCCGGGTCCGGATATGACCGCGGCCCAACGGCAGGCCCGGTTGCGTGCGCTCCAGGGCTTGGCATTGCGTCTTCTCGTCGCAGCACAGCACCAGCGACCTCTCGGGTGGATCCATATACAAACCCACCACATCCCAGAACTTCTCTTCGAACTTCTTGTCGCGGGACACCTTGAAGGTGCGCAGGCGATGCGGCTTCAGCCCTTGGCTCTGCCAGATGCGCGCCACGCTGTCTGCCGAAATGCCGACCTCTTGGGCCAGCGAGCGGGTGCTCCAGCGTTGCCGACCCGGCGGCGCCTTGCCCGCTTCCTCAACCACCCGCCGGACCGTGCCCAGTGGAATCGACGGTTTGGGTCCGCGGCCCGGCTGGTCCTTGAGGCCGTCAAGCCCTTCTCGATCGAAGCGTTGCGACCACTTGCTCACGCTCGGGGCGCTCACGCCCAAGCGCGACGCTACCTCCTGCTGTCCGACACCCTCGCTCCGCAGCAGCACGATGTGCGCCCGGAGGCAGTCACGCGCCGACGTCGTCGAGGCTGCGACCCGACGCGCCAGCTCTCGTTTCTCCTCGGGAGTCACCTCCAGTACCGAGATCGGACGTGCCATCGCATCCCTCCCACCAGAAGAGGGTGGCACAGGGCGGCTCATTATGTAAAGGCATTTGTCGGGCAGGACACTAGGTCCTCGGAGAGCCCCTGCATGATGAAGCCCGCATCCCCGCCGTGTGTGCCATAGCCGAGACTCTCCCACGTGAAGCTCCCCCGCTCCAATCCGGTCTCGTCGTCACGGTTCCACTTCGCCAACTGGATCTGCCTCACGAACGCCGGGCCGTCGTCAAGCGTCAAGATGTTCACTTCCAGAAACGGAACGCCGTCGCGTGAAGCGTACAGCCGCGCGGCCCGCAATCGACTCTCCACCATCGTTCGGACGCGCTCCTCGGTGAGGTCGATTTCGCCCGCTTGGTCGCCCTGCACAAACACGGTGATTTCTAGCTGCTGGCACCTAGTGAAGAGCTGGAAGCGTTCAATGTTCTCGGAGACAGTCCCCCACCGAATACGGCCCGCGTTCAGGAGGTTCCGGCAGTCCGTCGCATCCTTTCCGACGTGGTCACCGTTACCAGTCCATGCCCCGGCCCCGCGATCGCCGATGAATCGCGTATCGTCGCAGACCCCGTCGATGGCCCATGCGCTGGAGTCGTCGCCGAAATCACCCGCGTCCGAAGCCGATTGGCCAGCCAGCGGCGCGGCGAGCGCAAGGGTGGCCCAAGCGAGCAGGGATGCACCTGCTACCAGCGATCCCAATCGGCGTGTTCGGTTCCAAGACATCATTATCCTGGGCGTCCACTCTTCAGAATGCGAACATAATCGGCCAAGCGTGAATACCTATCCGCGTATCCACCACCGTAGTCATGAACAAATCTCCATCTATCGCCATCCCATACGACATCCGTGTTGGTTGGTTTCGACGGGCTATGGACGACTTCACAGTCCCCGAGAGCATGTCCAGGTGGCCGAACCCCAGCTACAACGCAGTCACAGTTGCCGACACCTATCCACTGTCCGGCCCGGATCGCTGGCCGATCAGACATGGCTGGTCAACCCCGTCAACCCTACAGTGTAGCCCGGCACGTGGTTCCTCGTCGCACTCCCGCCCATTCTACCACGGCCCCGCGACGGCCGATGGCGGCGGCGAAAAGGACGGCATGTGGCAGCGCAAGTAATCGGTCCGTGGTCGTCCGGGGCCGTAGATCTTGAACCGCTGCGAGCCAACACCAAACGAGGGATACGCCGAGGGGAGATGCGCTCTCTTTGGCCGTAAATATCTGTAAATAATAGGTGTACGCGGTCACCGCATCGGAAGCCGTGCACACCATGACGGACCCCCCGGTCCAGGATGATAGCTGGCCCATACTGGCCCATGCAGGATCAACTTGACCGACTTGCAAGGACGAAGCTGTAGCGGGAGAAGTGGATCACCGAAGCAGGTTCGACGCCGACATGCCGTGTTGTCGGACACAGGCTGAGGCCGCCCTCGGCGAAGACCGCGACGTCGCCGGCAAGGAACTCGGACCATGCGTTGAGCAGCGCCCGGCGCTTGTCCAGAAAAGTCAGGAGCACAAATCGCCGCAGTTAGTCTAGTGTCCTGTATCGTAAATGTCTTCTCTGTGGATGTCGATTGTGGTACGGTCGCTCCCGGGCCAGGGAGGGCCGTGGATGGCGAACCACCACACGCGACAGGTTCCGGCGTTGTCGGCCGACCAACGAGAGGAACTGCAGCGCTGGCTGCGCCGGAGTAAGACGTCGCAGGCGCTGGCGTCGCGCGCGCGCATTGTCCTGGCGTGCGCCGAGGGCGGGAGCGATCTGGCCGTGGCGCACGACCTGGGTACGACGCGCGAGACCGTCGGCAAATGGCGGCGCCGCTTCGTGCAGGCCGGCTGCGACGGATTGTTCGACGCGCCACGTCCCGGCGCTCCGCGGCGCATCGGGGATGACGACGTTGAGCGGGTGGTAGTGCAGACGCTGGAAGCGCTGCCGGCGGCGGCGACGCATTGGAGCACCCGAGCGATGGCTGAGGCCTGCGGCCTCAGCGCGATGACGGTGAGCCGCATCTGGCGGGCGTTTGGCTTGAAGCCGCATCGGACTGAGACCTTCAAGCTGTCGAAGGACCCGCTGTTTGTGGAGAAAATCCGTGACATCGTCGGGCTGTACCTGCACCCGCCGGAGCGCGCGGTCGTGCTGTGTGTCGACGAAAAGGCACAGATTCAGGCGCTGGACCGCACGCAGCCGGTGCTGCCGATGCGGCCCGGCGTGCCGGAGCGGCGCACGCATGACTATCGGCGGCACGGCACCACGTCGCTGTTCGCTGCGCTGAACGTCGCGACCGGGAAAGTGGTCGGGAAGTGCTACCGGCGGCACCGGGCGGTAGAATTTCGCCGGTTCCTGGCGGTTATTGACGCGGCGGTGCCGGCTGAACTCGACATCCATCTCGTCCTGGACAACTACGGCACGCACAAGACGGCCATGATTCACGAGTGGTTGCTCCGCCGGCCGCGGTTCCACCTGCACTTCACGCCGACGAGCGCCTCCTGGCTCAATCAGGTCGAGCGGTGGTTCGCCGCACTCACCGAGCGGCAGATCCGGCGCGGCACCCACCGGAGCACGACGGAGTTCGAACGGGCGATCGAGGCGTATCTGGCGGTCTGCAACGAGCAGCCCGCGCCGTTCATCTGGACCAAGACGGCCGACCAAATCCTGGCGTCGCTCAAGCACTACTGCGAACGGATTTTAGATACAGGACACTAGCCCGGAAAATTCGTGGCGTGTTCCGATTCCGGTACAGACACAAGAGCCCCCGTGTGGTACAAGTGCAGGCCGGCGTGCGTATGCAACTCGACGACCAGCGCGAGCACCTGAAACAGCAGTTGGGGGCGGAGCGGCGCGCGGCGAGCACCAATCTTGTCTGCAGCACCTACTTCGACGAATCTTGAGCATGAGCGTGGCAACGACGTCCGTACCCGCAATGCCCGCCTGGCTGCAATCCGGTCCCTGTTCGCTCATGTCGCCCTGCACGAGCCGCACCATGCAGCCCTGGCTCAACGGGTTCTGGCCATACCGACCAAACGCTATACCCGACGAGAGGTCGCCTTCCTCAATCGCGAGGAGAGCGAGGCTCTTCTGCGGGCACCGGATCGCACCAGCTGGGTCGGGCGACGCGACTACTGCTTGCTGTTGGTGGCGCTGCAGACCGGTATGCGGAGTTCGGAGATCATCGGCCTGCGCCGCGGCGATGTCCGCTTTGGTGACGGCGCTCATGTCCGCTGTCACGGCAAGGGGCGGAAGGAGCGTTCGATCCCGCTGCGCCGGGACTCGGTCGCGGCCCTCCGCGCGTGGTTGACAGAGCGCGGCGGCGAGGCCTGTGACCCGATCTTCCCAAACCAGCGCGGCAGGCCGCTCACGCATGACAGCTTCGACTATCTCCTGGCTCGGAACCTGGCTGTCGCGCAGGCGGACTGCCCGTCGCTGGGGGACAAACGGGTTACCCCCCATACCTTGCGGCACAGCGCCGCCATGGAACTGCTTCACAACGGCGTCGACCGTGCAACCATCGCGTTGTGGCTCGGGCATGAATCCGTCGAGACCACCTACATCTATTTGCATGCGGATCTCGAACTGAAGGAGCGGGCAATGGCGAGAACGACCTCTGTCGGGACCCCAATGAAAAGGTACGAACCCCAGGACATTGTCCTGGCGTTCCTGAACAGCTTGTGATTATTCCGGCATCTTGTGCTCGATGGCGTGGCGAATCGGCGGGTCCCGAAACGAGTCTGGAATAACCCATGATCCGGGATAATCTCGCCGAGCGGCTGCTCCGGGGGCCGGCCATCGGACGGCGCCTGTCGTTCGGCTCCGACAGCGGAACCGGCGCGCAATTCACGGCGCTGATGTACTCGGTGGTCGGCACCCTGAAGCTGAACCGGATCGATGTCCTGCGCTGGCTCGAAGCGTGGCTGGCGGCCTGCGCCGAGCGCGGCGGCCGGCCGCCGGACGACACCGCGGCGTGGCTGCCCTGGTCGATGGACGCGGCGCGCCGGCGCGAACTGACGGCGCCGACATGACCGCTCCGGTCGAGTGCCGCTACTACGGCCGCGACTTCACGACCGCGGAGATGGTGCTGCTGCGCTCGCTGATCGCCGGGCCGCCGGCGCTCAACCGCCACGCCCTGTCGAAGGAGTTCTGCCGCCGCATCGGCTGGTACAAGGCCGACGGCGGGTACAAGGACATGATGGCCCGCGTCGTCATGCTGGCCATGCACCGGGACGGCCGCATCGAACTGCCGCCGCCGAAGTGGCGCCAGAACCGGCCCGGGCCGATCACCTTCGGGCCCGACACCGAACCACCCCTCTTGCCGCCGCCGACCACGCTCGACGCCGTCCGCCCGCTCGAGATGCGCACCGTCGTGCGCGGCGACCGCGGGGGGAAGCTGTGGAACGAGTACGTCGCCCGCTACCACTACCTCGGCTACAAGACCCTGGTCGGCGCCCAGATGCGCTACGCCGTGCACGCGAGCGACGGCACGCCGCTGGCCATGCTCGGCTTCTCGACCGCAGCCTGGACGCTCGCCCCGCGCGACCGCTTCATCGGCTGGTCGCGGCGACACCGCGAGAAGAACCTGCCGCTGGTCGTCGACAACCCGCGCTTCCTGATCCTGCCCTGGATCCGCATCCCCAACCTCGGCTCGCACATCCTCGCCCTCGTCCGCCGCCAGCTGCCGGCCGACTGGATCGCGCGCTACAAGACGACCCCCGTGCTCAT
The DNA here is from genome assembly GCA_965116825.1 of Vicinamibacterales bacterium. Taxonomy (GTDB): domain Bacteria; phylum Acidobacteriota; class Vicinamibacteria; order Vicinamibacterales; family UBA8438; genus WTFV01. The sequence continues at coordinate 5,470,302 of OZ220736.1, read as the reverse complement.
CGAGACCTTCGTGGAGACTCCCCGCTACACCGGCGCCGTCTACCGGGCCTCCGGTTGGATCCGCGTCGGCGCCACCCTGGGGCGCGGTCGCTACAACATGAACAACCGCTCCGACAAGCCCAAGAAGGACATCTGGCTGCGGCCCCTCCGCAAGGACTGGAAACGCACCCTCAACCGGTAGAAGCAGCCAGATACCGGCTTGGCCGAACGGTTACACGGTTACTGACGTGGACCTCAACATCCGCGATCCTGACATCGTGGTAACGTGCGTGGTAAACACCACTACTGTATTTTAGTAACCGTCTTGCATATCAACAGGTTACATCAATCTCAGTTCTGTAGGGCGAACACGAACAGGTAGCTCGAGTTCTCCAGGTTGTCGTAGCGCACCGGGTGCAGGTGCCGGCCGCTCGCCTGCACCGCGACATACTGCCGGGGCCCGATGGAGTAGGTGACCGGCGCGCCCTTGAGCGGCGTGCCGACGTTGAAGCGCCACAGCTCCTGCAGTGTCTCGTCGTGGTAGGCCACCAGCCAGCCGTCCTGCAGCGCGGAGAAGACCACGCCCCCGGCCGTCGCGATGACGCCCGACCGTATCTCGATCTCGGTGACCGCCTTGGCGATCACTTCCTGCGTGTCGGTGTCGACGGCGGTGATCGAGCCGTAGTAGAGGTCGCTGGTGTACTCGCGGCGCTCGCTGTTCGCGCGGTCGACGCCTCCCTCGGGACCGAGCGACGCGACCCGCGCGCCGGTCTGCGAGAAGCAGCCCTCCGTGCCGCCGCCGTAGGCGATTCCCTTCTCCGGGTTGAAAGCGGTCGGCTGGTGCGCGATGCCGCCGTGCCAGGTCGGGCAGGCGCGCTTCATCCGGTCGCGGTCGACGCGCAGCGCGCGCGCCTCCTCGTTGTAGATCTGGACGTCGAGGTTCGGGTCGTACTCCAGCGGCATGCCGGTCTCGGCGTTGAGCCCCGCGGTCCAGGTCAGCTCGTTGACGTACTGGTTGCCCTTGATGAACGCCCCGGTATCGCGGTCGAGGGAATAGAAGAACCCGTTGCGCGCGAAGTGGGCCACGACGTTGCGGACCTCGCCGTCGATGACCGTGTCGTAGAGCATGTGGACGCCCACCTCGTCGTAGTCCCACGAGTCGTTGGGCGTGTACTGGAAGTGCCAGCGCCGCTCGCCGGTGTCGACGTCGAGGGCCACCGCGGAGTTGGTGAACAGGTTGTCGCCGGGGCGGAACTCGGGGTCGTAGATGGGGAAGGGGTTCCCGGTGCCGAAGATGTAGAGGTTGCGCTCCGGATCGTAGGAGCCGGTCTGCCAGATGCCGCCCCCCCCGGTCTTCCAGGCGTTGTGGTCGTCCCTCCAGGTCTCGCTGCCCGGCTGGCCCGGCTCGGGGACGGTGTACCAGCGCCAGAGCTCCTCGCCGGTCTCGATGTCGAGCGCCGCCACCCAGCCGCGCGTCCCGCCGTCGCCGGCCCCGTTCTGCACCAGGACCTTGCCGCGGGCGGCGATTGGCGCGGTCAGGAACCGTTCGCGGGCGCCCATCTCGGTGATGCCGGCGACCTCCACGTCCCAGAGGATCTCGCCGTCGTCGCGGTCGATGGCCAGCACGCGGCCGTCCTGCAGGTTCTGGAGCACCTTGTCCTCCCACAGCGCGATGCCGCGGGTGCGCGAGCGGTTGTCCTCGTGGTCGACGCCAGGATCGGTGATCCAGACGAACTCGCCGTAGTCGGGGTTGCGCGCGTCGATCTTGTAAACCGTGCCCCAGCCGTCGCTGGTGTACAGGAAGCCGTTGTCGACGAGGGGGTTGTTCTCGTTCTCCGGGCCGTTGCCGCCGGTGTCCTGCATCCCGCCGAGGGCGAGCGCCCAGACCATGCGCAGGTTGCCGACGTTCTCGCGGTCGATCTGCGTCAGCTTCGAGTAGCGCTGCGAGCCGTAGTCGCCGTTCATCAGGAGCCAGTTCTGGGGCTCGTCCTGGGCGTTGATCAGGCGGTCCTGGGTGACCGTGAGCTGGTACTGTGCCGCGGCCGGGACGGCCGAGGCGACGAGGAACGCGAACGTGAACGCAATCAGGGCCGGCCGTTGAAGACGCTGGCGCATGGCGGTTTTCCTCCTCGGACACGTGCATGTGCGCTGCGGGTCTGAGCCGTGGAACGGGGCAGACCCGCAGACAGGCCCGGTTGGGCGGCAATCGGAGGCCGCAGCACGACCTTGGGGGTCGCGTTCGGCGGCGATTGTCGAGCTATAGCTTATAACGGTTCAGGGGCGTACAATGCCGCTTCTTTGCCCGTCCGGCGGGAGGCCGGCAACAGCCATGCGACTCATGATTTTTCTGCGGCAGTCTCGCGACCCCCGAACGGCCGTATTCGCGGCCCGGCGGCGGGCGAGCATCCTCTGCGCCTGTGCGCTGCTCGCCGTCGGCCTGCCGGCCGGCGCGGGAGCCCAGTCGTCGGACGCCGCCGGCGCCGACTGGCCGATGTACCGCGGGAGCCTCGCCGGCACCGGCTACTCGCCGCTGACCGCCATCGCCCCGGACAACGTCGCCGGGCTCGCCCGCGCCTGGACCTACGACCTGAACCGCGCCGTTCCGGATCCCGCCGGCCGGGGGCCCAACTCGCAGGTGACGCCCATCGTCGTCGACGGCGTGATGTACCTGCCGGCCGCGGACCGCGTGGTCGCGCTGCGCCCGGAGACGGGCGAGGAGATCTGGAGCCATCCGGTGGACGGCCGGCCGCCGTCGCGCCGCGGGGTCGCCTACTGGGCGGGGGACGACGAGCACGAGCCGCGCATCCTGTTCACCACCGGTCTGCGGCTGCATGCCGTGAACGCCGCCGGCGGCGAGCCCTCCGCGGGGTTCGGGGACATCGGCTCGGTGGGGCTGGGCATCCCCTACAACTCCGTGCCGCTGGTCTACCGGAACGTCGTGGTGGTCGGCGCCAATACGCCGCCCGGCGCCATCGGCGGCATCGGCAACGCCCGCGCCTACGACGCGCGCACGGGCGCGAGGCTGTGGGAGTTCGACTCGGTGGCCCAGCCGGGCGACGTCGGGCACGACACCTGGGCGGGCGACAGTTGGCAGGGGCGGCTGGGCGCCAACGCGTGGCCGTTCTTCTTCACGGCGGACGCCGAGCGCGGCCTCATCTACCTGCCGCTCGCGTCGCCGATTCCGGGCTACTACGGCGGCGACCGGCCGGGCGCGAACCTCTACGGCAACTCGGTCGTCGCGGTCCGGGTCGAGACCGGCGAGTACGTCTGGCACTTCCAGACCATCCACCACGATCTGTGGGACGCCGATCCGCCGGCGCCGCCCGCGCTGTTCGACATTCCGAGCGAGGACGGCGCGATTCCGGCCCTCGGGGTGACCACCAAGTCCGGCTACCTCTACATTCTGAACCGCGAGACCGGCGAGCCGATTCATGGCGTGGAGGAGCTGGAGGTCGCGGCCAGCGACGTGCCCGGCGAGGCGGCCTATCCGACGCAGCCGATTCCGGTGAAGCCGCCGCCGATGGGGCGCGTCCGCTACGAGGCGTCGGACCTGGTGACGGCCGAGGACACCACGCCGGAGCATGCCGCCGCGTGCGCCGCGCTGGTCGACAGCCTCGGCGAGATCCACAACGCCGGGCCGTTCACCCCCTGGGTCTACCGGGCGGCGGGCACCGCGCCGCGCACCACGTTGAACTTCCCCGGCGGCGTCGGCGGCCCCAACTGGGGCGGGGTCTCGTTCGATCCGGCGACCGGCTACGCCTTCGTCTTCTCGATGGACGTCGGGGCGCTGGGCTGGATGGTCGACGCCACCGAGGAGGGCGCGCCGTCGCCGTACGAGAAGCAGACGCCGCGTCCGGCCAGCTTCGAGGTCAACCTCGACGGCGTGCGGATGCCCTGCCAGAAGCCGCCGTGGGGGCAGTTGTTCGCGGTGGACGCGGCGACCGGCGACATCGCCTGGCGGCGGACGCTCGGCGTCACCGACATGCTGCCCGCCGGGAAGCAGAACACCGGGCGTCCGGGGCGCGCGGCCGCCATCGCGACGGCCAGCGGCCTGCTGTTCATCGCGGCGACCGACGACAACCGCTTCCGCGCCCTCGAGGCGTCGACCGGCCGCGAGCTGTGGGCCGACCGGCTCGAGCAACGGGGCAACGCCGACCCGATGACTTACCTGGGCGCCGACGGCCGGCAGTACGTGGTGATCGCCGCGACGGACACCATCGTCGCCTACGCGCTGCCCTAGACTAGGAACGCAACAGGGGAGACGTGATGGCGAACGTGACCGTGACCCGGCGGATCGACGCGCCCGCCGATGTGGTGTTCCGCACCGTTGCGGACGTCGAGCAGTTCTCGCAGGCGGTGCCGGGCATCCTGCGGGTCGAGTTCCTGACCGATGTGAAGTCGGGCGTCGGCGCGCGGTTTCGCGAGACGCGCATGATGATGGGGCGCGAGGCGTCGACGGAGCTCGAAGTCACCGAGTACGCGGAGAACGAGCACGTGCGCCTCGTGTCCGAGGCGGGCGGCACGCTCTGGGATACCGTCTTCACGACCGTCTCCGACGGGGAGGGGACGGCGCTCAAGATGGTGATGGACGCGCAGCCTCAGTCCGCGAGCGCCCGGACGATGCTGCCGCTCATCATCGGCGTGGTCCGCAAGGCGGTCGAGCAGGACATGGACGCGGTGAAGGCATTCTGCGAGGATCGTTCACGGCAGTAGACCAGAGTCCACTGGAGGAGTCGACATTTTGCGGTTCTGGTGTTGACTCCGCGGCTGGAGGAGGCTGAGATGCGCGCTTCACTATCGGTGCAGGTCACGTGCAGCGGGCTGGCGGCGATTCTGACGGCATGCGCCTCAACCCCGCTGCACGCCCAGTCCGTCGACATCGAGCCGGTCACCGACGCCATGCTCCAGGACCCGGCCCCCGGGGACTGGTTGATGTGGCGGCGGACGCTCGACGGCTGGGGTTACAGCCCGCTTGACGAGATCGACCGCGACAACGTCGGGCAGCTCCGCATGGTCTGGTCGCGCGGCCTCGGACCGGGGCTGCAGCAGGGGACGCCGCTCGTCTACGGCGGCGTGATGTACATGCCGAACCCGCGGGACGTCATCCAGGCCCTCGACGCCGTCACAGGCGACGTTCGCTGGGAGTACCGTCGCGACCGGCCGGACGATCTCGAGGACTACATGCTCGGCGCACTGACCGACCTCAACCGCAACCTGGCGATCTACGGTACGCACATCATCGACACCAGCGGCGACGACTACGTCTTCGCTCTGGATGCGGCCACCGGCGAGCTGGCCTGGGAGACGCAGATCCTCGATTACCGGGTGAACCCCGCCAACCAGAGCTCCGGCCCGATCATCGCCGACGGGAAGATCGTCTCCGGCCGCGGCTGCACGCCGCGGGGCGGGCCCAACGCGTGCGTTATCGTGGCGCACGACGCGACGACCGGCGAGGAGCTGTGGCGGCGGCGGACGATTCCGGCCCCCGGCGAGCCCGGCGACGAGAGCTGGGGCGGCGTGCCGTTCGAGGAGCGCAAGCACGTCGGCGCCTGGATGGTGCCCAGCTACGACCCGGAGCTCAACCTCGTCTACATCGGCACCTCGGTCACCTCGCCCGCGCCCAAGTTCCTGATCGGCGGGGCGGACCTGAAGCACCTCTACCACAACTCGACGCTGGCCCTCGACGCCGACACCGGCGAGATTGTCTGGTACTACCAGCATCTGAACGACAGTTGGGACCTCGACCATCCCTTCGAGCGCCTGCTCGTCGACACCGCCGTGCGGCCGGACCCCTCCGCCGTCGAGTGGATCAACCCGCGACTGCAGCCGGGCGAGGAGCGCCGGGTGATGACCGGCATCCCGGGCAAGACGGGCATCGTCTACACCCTCGACCGCGCCACCGGCGAGTTCCTGTGGGCGACGCCGACCATCGCCCAGAACGTCGTGGGCGGCATCGACGGCGCCACCGGGGCGGTGTCCGAGAACGCCGAGGTGGTCTTCCGCGCCGAGGGCCAGGAGGTCTTCGCCTGTCCGACCCTGGTGGGCGGCAAGGACTGGGAGGCCGGCGCCTACAGCCCGCTGACCAACACCATGTACTTCCCGCTGCGCAACGCCTGCGCCCGGATCATGGCGACCAACGACGGCTCGCTCTACGGCCTGGGCGTGCGTAGCCAGATCGCGCCCGGCACCGACCAGGTGGGTACGGTGCAGGCGATCTCGGCCGAGACCGGGACGGTGTTGTGGAAGCACGAGCAGCGGGCGGCGACCAGCTCCCTGGTGGCGACCGGCGGCGGGCTGATCTTCGGCGGCGACCACAACGGACGCCTGCGCGCTTTCGACCACCAGACCGGCGAGGTGCTCTGGGAGATCAACCTCGGATCGCCGCTGACCGGTTTCCCGATCACCTATGCGGTCGACGGGAAGCAGTACGTGGCGGTCAGCACCGGCCGGTCGCTGACCTCGGGCGCGTTCAACCGGCTGACGCCGGAGCTGCGGCCGAGCAACGGGAACACGCTGTTCGTGTTCGCCACGCCAGAGTAACGGTCGCATTCCGCGTGAGTCTGTCGAGGTCTACAGAGCACCGAAGTATCGAGGAGGACCATCGTGCACTCCATGCTTTCGAGATCGATCGTCGCCGCCGTCGCCGTCATGGCCGTCGTCTCAACCGCCGCTACGGCCGGCATTTCCGCGGCCGCGCCGCGCCCTGCCGCCGAGTCGCAGTCCGCGGCAGACGACCGGCTGGAGCAGCTCCAGGCCGAAGTGCTCCAGGACGTAGATAGCCGCCGCGCCTTCATCCAGCGCATGATCGACAGCCAGTTCAGCTTCGGCGAGCTCGGCTTCCAGGAGTTCGAGACCCAGCGCTACCTCACCGGGATCCTCGAGCGGGAGGGTTTCGAGATCGAGCTCGGGACGGCGGGCATGCCGAGTGCCTGGCTGGCGCGGTGGGGTTCGGGACGACCGGTGATCGCGCTCGGCAGCGACGTCGACGGCATCCCGAGGTCGTCGCAGGTGCCGGGCGCGGCGTACCGCCAGCCGCAGATCGAGGGCGCGCCGAGCCACGGCGAGGGGCACAACTCCGGGCAGGCGGTGAACATCGCGGCGGCGCTGGCCGTGAAGGAGATCATGGAGCGGGAAGGCATCGACGGCACGCTCCTGATCTGGCCCGGCATCGCCGAGGAGCAGCTCGGCGGCAAGGCGTTCTTCGTCCGGGCCGGCGTGTTCGACGACGTCGACATCGTGCTCTACAGCCATGTCAGCAGCGCGATGACGACCGCCTGGGGCGACAGCCGCGGCAACGGGATGGTCTCGGTGGAGTACACCTTCGAGGGGGAGTCGGCGCACGGCGCCGGCGATCCGTGGAACGGCCGCAGCGCGCTCGACGCGGTCGAGCTGATGAACATCGGCTGGAACTTCCGCCGCGAGCACCTGCGCATCCAGCAGCGCTCGCACTACGTCATCAGCGACGGCGGCGACCAGCCGAACGTGGTGCCGTCGACCGCCAGCGTCTGGTACTTCTTCCGCGAGAGCGACTACGAGAACATCATGCGCATGTGGCGCATCGGCGACGCCATGGCCGAGGGCGCGGCGAAGATGACCGACACCACGGTCACCTCGCGCGTGCTCGGCGCGGCCTGGCCGCAGCACCACAACCGGGTGATTGCCGAAACGATGTTCGACAACATCCAGCAGGTCGGCATGCCCGACTGGTCGGCGGACGATCAGCGTTTCGCCCGCGCCGTGCAGAAGATGCTCGGCGTGGAGGAGCAGGGCCTGCTGACCGACGCGCAGGAAGCGCTGAACGGCGCCGAGCGTATTCCCGACAACGAGCGGCGCGGCGGCGGCTCGGACGACATCGGCGACATCTCGTGGGTGGTGCCGACCGCCACGCTGCGGTTCCCGGCCAACATCCCCGGCGGCGCGGGTCACAACTGGAACAAGAGCATCGCCATGGCCACGCCCATCGCCCACAAGGGATCGACCGCCGGGGCGAAGGTCCAGGCGCTGACCCTGCTCAACTTCCTGCTGCGGCCGGAGCTGGTGCAGCAGGCGCAGGACTACTTCGCCAACCAGACGAAGGACCGGCAGTACACGACGTTCCTGCGCCCCGAGGACGAGCCGGCGATCTGGCTGAACCGTGACATCATGGAGCGCTTCAAGCCGCAGCTCGAGGAGCTGTACTACGACGAGACGCGCTACGACACCTACCTGGAGCAGCTCGGCATCGAGTATCCGCAGCTCGAGCCGCCGCAGGATTGACGCGCGCGATCAGCGCCGGCCCGGGCCGTAGAGCACGCGGCCCGGGCGCGCGCCCGTGTGCTCGCCGCCTTCCACGACCAGCGCGCCGTTGACCACCACGTACTCGACCCCTTCGGAATACTGGTGCGGTTCCGGAAAGGTCGCCCGGTCTATGACGCGTTCGGGATCGAAGACCGCGATGTCGGCGAAGAAGCCCTCGCGCAGCAATCCCCGGTCCTGCAGGCCGAGCCGCGCGGCGGTGGCGCCGCTCATCTTGCGCACCGCCTGCTCCAGCGTCAGCACGCCCCGCTCGCGCACGTAGCGGCCGAGGACGCGGGCGAACGTGCCGTACTCGCGCGGGTGGGGCACGCTGGCACCGAACACCGACACGCCGCCGTCCGAGCCGATGGCGGTGGCCGGGTGCTGCATGATGCGCTCGACGTCCGCCTCGTCCATCGCGTGGTAGATGGCGCGGGCGCCGCCGCGCTCGACGATCTCCATGACCAGGTCGGCGGCGTTGGCCACGGTCACCTCGATCTCGCGCTCGGCCAGGATGTCGGCCAGGCTCTTGCCCTCCAGCGAGCGGTCCCATTCGCACAGACCGATGACGATGTTCGCCGGATCGCCGCCCCCGCGGTCGTGCTCGATGCGGTAGACGATCTCTCCGCGGATGCGCCGGCGCGTCTCCGGGTCCTGCAGCCGCGCGATCAGCTCCTGCGTCCCGCCGGCCTGCGCCCACTGCGGCACCACCGCCGTGATCCCGGTCTGCGAGGCGGTGTAGGGGTACTGATCGATGGTGATGTCGACCCCCCGCGACCGCGCGGCGTCGACCAGGGCCAGGCTGTCGGCGCTGCGGCCCCACATGTCGCGGCTGATCGCCTTGTGGTGGGTCATCTGCACCGGAATGCCGGCCTCCTCGCCGATGCGGATGGTCTCGCGCACCGAGTCGAGCAACAGCAGCGCCTCGTCGCGCATGTGCGAGATGTAGATGCCGCCGTGCGCGGCCGCGACGCGGGAGAGCGCGATGACCTCCTCGGTGGAGGTGAAGCTGCCGGGGACGTAGAACAGGCCCGTGGACAGGCCGAAGGCCCCCTGTTCCATCGCCTCGGCGACGAGCGTCCGCATCCGGTCGAGCTCGTCGCGGGTCGGATCGCGGTCCTCGCTGCCGATGACCTCGCGGCGGATCGTCCCCTGGCCGGCGAAGACGCCCCAGTTCGGGCTGATGCCGAGCTCCGCAATCCGCTCCAGGTGCCCGCCGATCGGCCACGGCGAGCTGCCGTCGTTGCCCTCGGTCAGCGTCGTCACGCCCTGCAGCAGGTAGTTGTCGGCGGTGGGCACGTCGAAGATGCCGCGTACCGCGTGCGTGTGCGGGTCGACGAACCCCGGCGCCACCACCAGCCCGTCGGCGTCGACGATGCGATCCGCGGTGGCGTCCGGCAGGTGGCCGATGCGTGCGATGCGGTCGCCGCGTACCGCGACGTCGGCGCGCACCCAGGGGTTCCCGGTCCCGTCGACCACCCGGCCGCCGCGGATGAGCAGGTCGTACGGTCCGTCGTCCTGGGCGGCCAGAGGCGCCGCGAACAGGGCCGCGGCGAACGCCAGCAGGAACCCTCGGGTGCGTGTCGTCGTCGGTCGCTGTCGATACATGGTGATCTCCCGTGCGCGAGTCTGGCTTTGAGCCCGGAAGCAAGTATAGTTTCGCGGAGCGCCGCATCCGGCGCCGGAAGGGGAGTAGCAGAGAGATGAGACGCAGCTTGAGCCTGGGAATCCTGACGCTGACCGGCGTGTTGCTGACCGCCGTGACCTACGAGGCGCGTCAGGAGCGGGCGGCGCTCGAGGTCCAGACGATCACCGACAACCTCTACATGCTGGCCAACGCCTCGACGGTGCAGGGCATGGGTGGCGGCGGAAACACCGCGATCTGGGTCATGGCGGACGGCGTGGCGCTGGTCGACACCAAGATCAACGGCTACGGGCAGGACATCATCGACCACGTGGCCGGCGTCACCGGCAAGCCGATCACCACGGTGATCAACACCCACACCCACTTCGACCACAGCGGCGGCAACACCGAGCTGCCCGACACCGTGAACTTCGTGGTGCACGAGAACACGCGCGCCCAGATGGCGCGCGACACCTGCGAGCCGGTGACCAACTGCGACGCGTTCAAGGGCGACAACGCGAAGTACCTGCCGCAGACGACCTACTCCGACCGGATGTCGCTGTTCGCCGGCGCCGATCAGATCGACCTCTACCACTTCGGCCGCGGTCACACCGACGGCGACACCTTCGTCGTCTTCACGGCGGCGCGCACCCTGCACACCGGCGACATGTTCCAGCGCAAGGGCCTGCCCTTCATCGACGTCGCCAACGGCAACGGCAGCGCCACCGAGTTCGGCTCCACGCTGCGCAAGGCGGTGGCCGGCATCGCCGGCGTCGACACCGTCATCCCGGGCCACAACCCAACGCCGGTCGCCTGGGCCGAGTTCGTCGACTTCAGCGCGTTCTACAACGACGTGGTGAGCAAGGCGCAGAACGGCAAGACCGCCGGCCGTTCGGTGGAAGAGGTGGTTGCCGCCTACCGCGTGCCCGACGAGTACAGCGACTTCGCGGCGCCGGAGCAGAGCCTGCGGACGACTATGCAGTACGTCTTCGACGGCCGGTAGTTTCTTCGGAACGCCTCGCCGCCACGCCGCGAAGGACGGGCGGCTCCTTTCTGCGTGGCCGGGGAGGCCGATTTGCATCGACGGCGAGCGGGCGGCGGGGCCGCTGTGCGAGGCGGGGGGCGGCTGCCCGCGCGCCTCCCGAATATAGTAATGCCGGGCCGTATGGCGTCAGGAGCCTACATGGAGACACTACACGCCACGGGCATGCGTTGCGGTGCGGCGGCAGTGCTGGTGCTGGCCGCGTTGCCCGTTGCCGGGCAGACCACCAACGACCCGTTTCCCGACCCGATTCCGGCGAGCGACGGCGTCATCAGGGTCGGCGTCGTCGAGTTCGCTTCGTTGCCGTTCCTCGACGGCGAATCGCCGCGGATGATGCGGCTGGTCGACGAGCCGGGCACGGAACGTCTCTTCGTGAGCGACATGTGGGGACTCGTCTACACCGTCAGCTACGACGGGGAGACGGTCACGCGGTATCTCGACCTCCGGGAGGCGCGCTGGGGCGTCGACGTCGAGGCGTCCCGCCGCGAGCGCGGGTTCCAGAGCTTCGCCGTGCACCCGCAGTTCGGCCAGCCCGGCACGCCGGGCTTCGGCAAGCTCTACACCTACACCGATACGAGCAACACGGCCCCGCCGGCGGACTTCGTGCCGAACGGGGGGGGCGACGCGCAGGACACGATCCTGCTCGAGTGGACCGCCGCGGACCCGACGGCCTCGGTCTACGACGGCGGCCCGCCGCGCGAGCTGCTGCGCGTGGAGCAGCCGTTCCGCAACCACAACGGGGGACAGCTCGGCTTCAATCCACTCGCGGCGCCGGGGGATCCCGACTTCGGTCTTCTCTATATCGGATCGGCGGACGGCGGCAGCGGCGGCGATCCGCTCGACTTCGCCCAGAACCTCGGCTCGATCCTGGGCAAGGTCCTGCGCATCGACCCGCTCGGCTCGAACGGCGCCAACGGGCAGTACGGCATCCCCGCCGACAACCCCTTCGCGGGGGACGGGGACCCCGGCACCCTCGCCGAGATCTACGCCTACGGCGTGCGCAATCCCCAGCGTTTCGCCTGGGACGAGCGGAACGGCAACCTGTTCCTGGCGGACATCGGCCAGAACATCGTCGAGGAGATAAGCCTCGTGCCGCGCGGCGGCAACCTGGGCTGGAACGACTGGGAGGGGAGCTTCCGCTTCATCAGCCGCCGGGCGGTCAGCCTGGTCGATCCGCGCGGCGAGGCCGGGTTGTCGTACCCCGTGGTGGAGTACGGCCAGCTCGATCCGCTCCTCCAGAGCCGCTCCATGGCCACCGGCCTGCTCGTCTATCGGGACGCCGCGGTTCCGCAGCTAGAGAACCTGGTGCTCTTCGGCGACGGACCCAGCGGCGAGGTCTTCTACTTCTCAGCCGACGACCTGCCCACGGGAGGCCAGGACGCGATGCGGCGCGTCCTGTTCGTGCACGAGGGTGAGACGAAGACGTTTCTGCAGATGATCCGGGAGAAGAACATGCTTCAGGGGCGCGCGCCGGTCGACCGTGCGGATGTGCGCCTGGACACCGGACCCGGCGGCCGGATCTTCCTGCTCAACAAGCACGACGGCGTCATCCGCCGGTTGGCGCCGTAAGGGGCAGCACCGCAGCCTGGTTGCGGACTACCGGAGGGTTGCTCGGGCGGCAAGCGGAGCCGCAGGCGACGATTGGTTGGCGCAGTGGATCTCGTGCGAAGCAGGCTGTTGATTGCCTTGATCGTCGGAACCTGCGCGGCCGGATGGACCGGCTGCGGCAACGGCGACGAGGCGCCGGTCGCCCCGACCGCCCCGGTGTCGCCTCCCGAATCGACGGGGGAGTGCTCCGCGTCGGCGACGTACGGCGTGACGTTCAGGGCGACCTGGAACGCGACGTCTCACGGTGGTGCGCCGCCGTTTCCGTCCGGCGCGCACTTCTCCCGCGTGGTGGGCACCACCCACGTCGAGGAACTCTCGTTCTGGAGCAGCGGCGGCATCGCCACCGACGGCATCGAGATCATGGCCGAGACCGGGGGCGTCGCCACGTTCTGCAACGAGGTGCAGGCCGAGGTCGGCCGCGGCCGTGCCGGCGGTTGCTTCCGGGGGCAGGAGGGCTCCTTTCGGTCGCCCGGCACGGTCACGCTGAGTTTCGACGTCGACGAGGAGTTCCCGTTCCTGACCCTCGTGTCGATGATCGCGCCCAGCCCGGACTGGTTCGTCGGCGTCGACGGGCTCGCCCTGCGGGACGGCGGGTGCTGGGCGCCGCGGATCGAGACGGACCTCATCGGCTACGACGCGGGCACGGACCGCGGTACGACGTTCACCGCCCGCGACGCGGACGTCACGCCGCACGAGCCGATCGGCCGCATCGAGGACCTCCCGGCGGATGTCCGGGAAGTGCCGTTCGCGACCCTGATCCTGGAGCGGGAAGACGGCACGTAGCCGAGCGCTTCTTGCGACGCGGGCGGCGCCTGGGTCCGGGCCTGCACGCCGCCGTGCGCCGGCTGCCCGTCGCCTCGCGGTACGGTTTGCAGAGTCAGCCCGAGCAGGACGTATCCCGCTCTTCGAGCGTGTGTCAAGAATCCGGAGCCGTCGGCAAGTGACCTCGATCCCGACAGGCGGAGCGCAAGCGTCGGGCACGCCGACGCGCGTTGACGTTTTGCCGCAGCGAGATGGTCGACGCTTTCTCGAGTTGCTGGTACGATCCCCGGCGGACCGGGCCGGGTTCCCGTACTCGGCGTTGGCCCGGAACGTGCATGGATTGGAGCCATGATTCGCATCGACACCATCGAAGATCTCGTTCGCGTGCTCGACGACCATCCGGACTGGCGCGAGGCGGTGCGCGCGCGCCTGCTGTCGCGCGAGCTGCTCGATCTGCCGTCGGAATTCTCCGCGTTCGTTGCCGAGACGCGGGCGTTCGTAGCGGAGACGAAGGCGTTCCGCGAGGAGATGGAAACGTCCGTTGCGGAGGCGAAGGCGTTTCGTGAGGAGATGACGGCGTTCGTTGCGGAGACGAAGGCGTTCCGGGAAGAGATGGCGAAGTTCGTGGCGGAGATGACAACCTTCGTTGCGGAGACGAAGGCGTTCAAGGCCGAGATGCATGATTTCGTCGCGGCGACGAACCGGCAATTCAAGTCGATACGAGACGATCTGGGCGTGCTCAAGGGAGCCCACGCACGGAACGCAGCCGAACGCAACCTCGGGTTGATAGCGCGCTCCATGGGGTTGCGGCGCCGCCGGGTGCTCGACGGCGAGCAGTTGTTCGATCTCGCCGCGGAGGCCGGCGCCGACATGGGCGACGGCGCGATAGACAGCTATCTGCAGGCCGATCTGGTGTTCGAGGCGGAGGACGATCGGGGCGCGACGGTGTACGTGGCCCTGGAGGTGTCCTACACGGCGAACGGCCGGGACACGGCCCGGGCGATGCGTAACGCCGAGCTGGTCGCCCGCTTCACCGGGACCGGCTGCCGCCCGGCCGTGGCGAGCCTGCGGGTCGACGATCGGATTGCCGAGCTGATCGAATCCGGCCGAGTCGCGTGGTATCGCCTGCCGCGCCGGACGCTGGAAGCCGCCTGATCCTTTTGCGGCCGGCGCCACCCCGGCGCGGACGCGCGGGGTATCGCGCAGTCGGCGTCTCCCCGGGGCTGCGGCCGGCGGCGTTCCCTCCCGGCCGTGCGCCGAGCACTCCGCGCCGAACGCGGCGCCTTGCGACGGGTTTGGCGGCGCTAGAATGGAAGCGGGCTGGGCTGAATGACCGGACCGACTGGAATATCTCGCGACGAGGTGACCGGGCGTGCGTCGCCGGCCGCGCCGGAGCGCGGGTCGACGCTGCTCCTCTCCGGTTTCGCGGTCTTGCTGCTGAACGCCATGTGGCTGGCCGCGGCCCCTGCAGCGTCGCTCGGCTACGTGGTCCAGGTCGTGGCGCATCCGTTGCTCGGCCTGGTGCTGGCGGTGGCGACCGGGCTGTGGGTCCGGCGTCGAGCGGAGCCTGCGGGGCGTGTGCTGGCTGCCGGGCTGGGCTTGCTCGGGGGCGGACTGCTGCTGGGGTGCGGTGTGCTCGCCCTGGGAGCCACGCGGCCGTACGAATGGGTTCTCGACCTGCACGTCGCGCTGTCGGCGGCCGGCGCGGTTTTCGTGGGCGCGCACGCGTGGCGCGCGGCGCCGGTCGCTGGTGCAACATCGTGGGCGATCCGCGGCGGGCTCGCGGCGCTGGCGGCGGCGGCGCTGATGACCCCCGCGGTCCGTGCGGCGTGGGATGCCGACTGGCGGGAGGCGCATCGCATCGTCAACCCCCTGCGGCCGCCGACGACGATGGAGGGCGAAGGGGCCGGTCCCGGCAGCCCGTTCTTTCCTTCGTCGGCGCGCACGAACACCGGCGACGTCATTCCCGCCGATTTCTTTCTGACCAGCGAGACATGCGGGCGGTGCCATCGCGACATCTACGATCAGTGGAATGCTTCCGCTCACCATTTCTCGTCGTTCAACAACCAGTGGTACCGCCGGTCCATCGAGTACATGCAGGACGTGGTGGGCACCCGGCCGTCGAAGTGGTGCGCCGGCTGCCATGACCACGCCGTGTTCTTCAACGGGCGCTTCGATCGGCCGATCCGGGAGCAGATCGATACGCCGGAAGCGCAGGCGGGCCTGGGTTGCACGTCCTGTCACTCGATCGTGCACGTCGGCGGCACCATGGGGCAGGGGGACTTCACCGTCGAGTATCCGCCGCTGCACGACCTGGCCGCCAGCGAGGCGCCGCTGCTGCGCTGGGCGCACGATCTCGTGACCGAGCTGGCGCCGGAGCCCCACCGGCGCACGTTCCTGAAGCCGTTTCACCGCGAGGACAGCGCGGAGTTCTGCTCCACGTGCCACAAGGTCCATCTGGACGTGCCCGTCAACGGCTACCGCTGGATCCGCGGCTTCAACGAGTACGACAACTGGCAGGCGTCGGGCGTGTCCGGGCAAGGGGCCCGTTCGTTCTACTACCCGGAGACCCCGCTCACCTGCAACGACTGCCACATGCCGCTCGTGCGGTCGGACGACCCGGCCGCGGCCGACGGCTACGTGCGCTCGCACCGCTTCCCGGGCGCCAATACGGCGTTGCCGTTCGTCAACGGCGACGACGAGCAGTTGCGGGTCGTCCAGGACTTCCTGCGGGCCGGACAGATATCGGTCGACGTGTTCGGCATCACACGGGCGCCCGCGGCGGCGCCGCCGCGGGCGCCGGATGAGCGCACCGCCGAGCCGCGGCTGTCCAGTACCTTCGCCGTGGGCGAGGAGTCCGCCCGTTTCGGGGCCGGGGGGGTGGTGACGCAGCCGGCCGAGGTGATCGCGCCGCTCGACCTGGCTCCGGTCTTCGTGCGGCGCGGGGAGTCGGTGCGCGTGGAGGTGGTGGTCCGCACCCGCAAGGTGGGGCACTTCTTTCCCGGCGGCACGGTCGACGCATTCGACGTGTGGGTGGAGTTCGAGGCGGTCGACGATCGCGGGCGCGTGCTGCTGCACAGCGGCGCGGCGGCCGACGGCGGCAGCGGTCCGGTGGATCCGGGCGCCCACTTCTACCGCAGCCTGCAACTGGATGCGCACGGCAATCCAATCAACAAGCGCAACGCCTGGATGACCCGTTCGGTCGCCTACGTGCGGCTGATCCCGCCCGGCGCCGCCGATACCGTTCACTACCGGCTGCGGGTGCCGGAGGATGCCGGCGACCGCATCCATCTCCGGGCGAAGGTCAACTACCGGAAGTTCTCCTGGTGGAATACGCAGTGGGCGTTCGCCGGGGTGCGCGATCCGCAGGCGCCGCCCCCGTCCGCCGACCACGACGATGCCGAGTGGCGGTTCACGGGCGACACCGGCGGCGTCTCCGGCGGCATCAAGGCGATCCCGGACATTCCCACGACCGTAATGGCCGAGGCGGAGGCGTCGCTGGAGGTAATAGATGCGGCGGTCCCGCTGCCGGATGTTCCGCGGGTGCGGGCCCCTTCGTTGCGCGAGCGCTGGAACGACTATGGAATCGGCCTGCTGCTGCAGGGCGACCTGCGGGGGGCCGAGGCAGCGTTCCGCGCGGTGATGGAGATCGAGCCGGACTATGCCGACGGGCCGGTCAACGTGGCCCGCGCGCGTTTGCAGGAAGGCGACGTCGAGACCGCGATCCCGTTGCTGGAGCAGGCCCTGGAGCTGTCGCCGGGGCTCGCGCGCGCACACTATTTTCTGGGGACCGCGCTCCGTGCGCTCGGACGCTATGACGAGGCGCTGGCGCAGTTCGAGGCGGCGCGGGCGCAGTACCCGCGGGACCGCGTGG
Source organism: Vicinamibacterales bacterium (assembly GCA_965116825.1). GTDB lineage: Bacteria > Acidobacteriota > Vicinamibacteria > Vicinamibacterales > UBA8438 > WTFV01. The sequence continues at coordinate 5,453,139 of OZ220736.1, read as the reverse complement.
TGCTGAACCAGATCGGGCGCATCCACTTCCTGGAGCGGCGCTTCGACGAGGCGGTGGCCACGTTCGAGTCGGTGCTGCGCATCGATCCGGAGGACCTGCAGGCGCACTACAACCTGATGCTGAGCCACCAGGGAGCGGGCCGCCCCGAAGAGGCCGCCCGCGAGCGGGCGCTCTACGAGCGCTTCAAGGCGGACGAGGCGGCCCAGGCGATCACCGGTCCCTTCCGGCGCGCCTCGCCCGAGGACAACAACGAGCGGCAGGCGATCCACGAGCACGGCGCCGCGGCCGGGCCGGCGTTCTGATGCGGCGGAGCGGAAGCGGTAGGATGATTCGCACGCTGCCGTCACGCCGGCTCGCCTGCGCGATGCTCGGCGCCGTCGCAATCGTGCTCGTCGCCGTGGCCGGCTGTGCCGGACCCGCGCGGGACGTGGTTCCGGACCCCGAGGCTGCCGCAGGAACGCCGGAGGCCGTGGGCGCTGCTGCCGATCCGGCCGCGCCGATCGTCTTCACCGACGTCACCGCGGAGGCCGGGGTCGAATTCACCCACAACACAGGCGCGTTCGGCGAGAAGTACCTCCCGGAGACCCTCGGCGCCGGGGCGATCTGGCTGGACGCGAACGACGACGGCCGGCAGGACCTGCTGCTGGTCAACTCCACCGACTGGCCGGGGAGGGGAGCCGGCACTCCGCCGGCGCTGTACCGCAACGACGGCGGCTGGTCCTTCACCGACATCACCCGCGGGTCCGGGCTCGACGTCCCGATCTACGGCATCGGCGGCGCGGCGGCCGACTACGACAACGACGGGCAGGTGGACGTTTATCTGACCGCGCTCGGCCCGAATCGCCTGCTCAGAGGCACGGGAGACGGCGCGTTCACCGACGAGACCGCCGCGGCCGGCGTCGGCGATCCCGGGTTCTCGACCAGCGCTCTGTGGTTCGACTACGACCGCGACGGGCACCTCGATCTCTTCGTGGGCAACTACGTGACCTGGACGCCGGAGACCGATCTGTTCTGCACGCTCGACGGCGAGACCAAGTCGTACTGCACGCCGGAGTCCTACGCCGGGCAGAGTGCGACCCTCTACCGCAACCGGGGTGACGGTACGTTCGAGGACGTGACGGAGGCGGCCGGGGTGGCGGCGCCGTCGGCCAAGGCGCTCGGCGTGGTGATGCTCGATACGGACGCCGACGGCTGGATGGACCTGTTCGTGGCGAACGACACGCAGCCGAACCAGTTGTTCCGCAACCGGGGCGACGGCACGTTCGAGGACATCGCGGTCACTGCCGCGGTCGCCTTCAGCGAGACCGGAGTGGCGCGCGCCGGCATGGGAGCGGACGCCGCAGACTACGACGACTCGGGGCTGCCCGGCCTCGTCATCGGCAACTTTTCGAACGAGATGCTGGCCCTGTACCACAACGAGGGTAACGGGCTCTTCATCGACGAGGCACCGCGCTCGCCGCTCGGCCGGGCGACGCTGCTGACGCTGACGTTCGGCTGCTTCTTCTTCGATGCCGATCTCGACGGCCGTCTCGACATCCTGGCCGCCAACGGCCACGTCGCGGACGATGTGGGGCGGGTCCAGTCGCGGGTCAGCCACGCGCAGCGCCCCCAGCTCTTCCGCAACCTGGGCAGCGGCCGCTTCGAGGAGGCGGCCGGCGCCGGCGGGGGGCTGGAGACACCGCTGGTCGGGCGCGGCGCGGCGTACGCCGACGCCGACGGCGACGGCGATCCGGACGTGGTGATCACCGCCAACGGCGGCGCTCCGCGGCTGCTGCGCAACGACACCGCGGGCGGGCGGCTGCTGCGGGTCCGGTTGGTCGGAACCACCGGGAACCGCGACGGCATCGGAGCGCGCGTCGAGGTGACGGCGGGAGGCGAGACCCGCTGGCGGCGGGTGCGGACCGGGTCGAGCTACGCCTCGCAGAGCGAGCTGCCCGTGACGTTCGGGCTCGGCGCCGCGCCGCGGGCGGACGCGGTGCGGGTGGTCTGGCCCGGGGGCCGCACCGAAGAGGTCGGACCGGTCGAGGCCAATCTGCGGATCACGATCGAGGAAGGCGCCGGGATCGTCGAGACGAGCCCGATCGACCGATGACCGGATTCCCGGGAAGGCCATGCCGGTGACGACTTGCTCATGATGGGTGTGCGCCGGCCGCGCGGCGGCGCTCGGTGCGAGCGCAGCATGTTGCGGGAACCGCCTGCCGGTGCTGCGATCTATGCGGCGGCGCTGCTTCTGGCGGGTTCGGTGGCGCACGCCGCGGCGCAACCGGCCGTGTCGGCGGTGCGGGTCGACGAGCCGCCGGCCATCGACGGCCTGCTGGCCGACGACGCCTGGCGGCAGGCCGCGCAGCTTTCCGCCTTCGTGCAGACGGCGCCGGTCGAGGGGGCGGCGGCCACCGAAGCGACCCAGGTGTACGTCGCCTACGACGGCGAGAACCTCTACGTCGGCATTCGAGCGCGCTACGCCGATCCCGACCTGATGCGGGCGAACCGCGCCGACCGCGATCAGATCGCGGAGGACGACACCGTCTCGATCTTCTTCGACCCGTTCCGCGACCGGCAGCGGGCGTATCAGTTCACCGTCAACGGCTTCGGCGTGCAGGGGGACGCGATTCTGAACTCGACCGGCCTGCGCAACCGCAGCCAGCGGCGGGCCCTCGGCACGCAGGGCAGACCCTCGGAGACGCCGCCCAGCGGCATTCCGGAAGGCGACATCTCCTGGGATGCGCTCTTCGTCTCGGCCGGGGCGCCGTCGGAAGACGGCTGGACGGCGGAGCTGGCGATTCCGTTCAAGAGCCTGCGCTACCCGCCGGTGGACGCGGGGGAGTCGCACCGCTGGGGGTTCCAGGTCAGCCGGTCGATCCAGGGGAAGGACGAGACGGTCGTCTGGTCGCCGGTTTCCAGGAACATAGCCCAGTTCCTGGCGCAGATGGGGGTGCTGGAGGGGCTCACCGATCTGTCGACCAGCCGCAACCTGGAGATCCTGCCGACCGTTACCGCCTTCCGCATCGGAGCACTCGACGCGGGCGGGGCGTTCGTCGACGACGGCGTGGCCGAGGCGGGGCTCAACCTGAAGTACGGCATCTCGTCCGACCTGACCGCCGACTTTACGGTCAACCCCGACTTCTCGCAGATCGAGTCCGACCTGCCGCAGATCGACGTGAACCAGCGCTTCCCGCTCTTCTATCCCGAGCTGCGGCCGTTCTTCCTGGAGGGGCAGGAGATTTTCAACGTCTTCGCGCCCATCACGCCCATCCACACCCGGACCATCATCGATCCCCGCTACGGCGGCAAGGTGAGCGGCAAGGTGGGCCGCAGCTCGATCGGCGTCCTCTTCGCCGACGACGAGGCGCCCGGGAAGCGCGACGATCCGTCGGACCCGGCGTTCGGCCGGACCGCCAACGTCGCCATCGGCCGCGCGCGTTTCGATCTCTACCCGGAGTCGTTCGTCGGGGCGACGATGACCAACCGCGACTTCATGGACGGCTACAGCCGAATGGCCGCGTTCGATTCCAACATGCGTCTGGGTCCCACCAACCGCTGGAACGTCTTTCTGTCGCGCTCGTGGCACCGCGACGAGCAGGGAGTCGAGCGCGTGGGCGAGACGATGGGGACCTTCTTCAACCACGTGGGGCGGAACGTGAACTTCTCCGCCTTCTACGGGGGCACCAGTCCCGACTTCCGCATCGACACCGGCTTCGTGCGGCGGGTCGACGACAAGCGCATGTTCACCAACCTGGCCTACCGCTGGTGGCCGGAGCACTGGCTGGTCAACTGGGGGCCGCGCGTACGGTACGGGCGAAACTACTCGTACGACGACGTGCTGATGGACGAGACCGTCGGCGGCGGGCTCGATTTCACCTTCGCGCGCAACGTGCGGTTCGGGCTGATCGCGGAGCGGGCGCTCGAGCGCTACGGCGGCATCGACTTCTGGAAGTGGAACCAGGGCTTCGACTTCGACGTCAACGCCAGCCGGCGGGTGGCGTTGGTCGGCAACGTGTCCTGGGGCGAGTCGATCCGCTACGCCGGCATGCCGTTCCTCGGCCGCGGCCGGCTTGGCAGCCTGACCGCGATTTTTCGGCCGGTCTCGCGGCTGCAGTCGCAGTTGAACGTCGAGCTGAGCCGGCTGGACGATCCGCGCAGCGGCACGTTGGTGTTCGACATCCAGGTGCTGCGGGCGCTCACCACGTTCCAGTTCACCGAGCGGCTGCTGCTCCGGAACATCATGGAGTACAACTCGTTCGACGAGACCATCGACGGCAACCTGCTGTTGACCTACCGCGTCAATTCCGGAACGGTCTTCTACCTGGGCTATGACGGGCACTACCAGCAGGATGACCGACTCGACCCCCTGGATCCGATGCGGTTTCCGACGCCCCGCTACCGCCGGACGAACCGCGCCATCTTCACGAAGGTCTCGTACCTGTTCCGGTACTGACCGCGCCGCGGGTCGCCAGCCCGGAAAGCGTCGCCTGCGCTCTGCTTGCCGCCCAACCAACCCTCCGGGAGTCCGCGCCGTTCTGCGGCGGAGACTCCTACCGCGCGGCCCGCGGCGCTTCGGGCGGCGAGACGGACGCCGCGCCGGGCGGTGCGGCGGGAGGCGCATCGGGAAACGGCAGCAGGTAATGGGTTCGGGACCGGACCTCGGCCCCTTCGGGCGCGACCTCGACCCGCAGTTGCCGCGTGCGCCGCGTCTCGTCCGGGTTGGACGAGTAGAAGCCGAGCACGTAGTAGTCGCTCGTCTCGGCGTCGATCTCGGTGAACGCCTCGCGGAACGTGTTGCGGTTGACCACCGCTATTCCGCCGGTCAGCTCCGCCAGCGTCCGCAGCGACGAGTGCTGCTTGCGGATGTACTCGTTCCACTCGGTCGTCCGCAGGTCGAAGTCGAGGTCGGGGATCGTGGTCAGCCCGCGCACGTCGATGGTGTAGAACGAGACGTTCGCGCGGTTCGCCTCGTCGATCAGCAGCAGCAGCTCGTTGTGCAGCTCGGAGTCGCTGAACACCTCGCCGAACGCGTCGGTCGTCGCGAACTGATCGAGGGCCGGCTCGTCGAACTCCGGCAGTTGGACGTTGTCGAAGAACCCGACCTCCTGCATCGACTCGATCCGCGCGTTGACGCGGCTGTCGTCGAACGGGTTGAAGTTGTAGCCGGCGCTCACGTACAGGAAGACCTTGCGCCGGTGGCGGATCCGCTCGAGCCCGCGCACGGTCTCGATGGCGGTCTTGAAGGCGACGTGGGCGCGCCACCGGGACTCGCCCAGCGACGAGAGCTGCGTCGCCCGCTCGATCAGTTGCCGCGGATCGAACGCCTCGCCGACCGCGCCGTCGATGGCGCGCAGCCGGTTCCGGTCGCTCGTCATCTGGACGCGGATGGCCGATTTGCCGCTCGAGATGATGCCGAACTCGTCGCCCTCGTGGATCAGCGTCTCCGGCAGCAGATCCATCACGCGGTGAATCAGCGGCGTGTCCGGCGGCCGGATGTGCAGGTCGTCGATGAAGATGACGAAGATGCGTCCCGGCGTCGCGGAGCCCGGCGACACGGTCCGTCCCGGCAGGATGATCCCTTCCTGCACCGGCGGGGGCGGCAGCAACTGGTTGAACACCCGTCCCCCGTGGACCAGCACGAGAGAGGCGAGCTGCTGGGGGACACCGTCCTCGTAGACGGTGAAGTCGTCGCGCGTCAGGTCGGGAATGAACTGGCCGTCACCGTCCCTGACGATGACGTCGGTCGTCACCAGGGTGACGCCCGACCGGAACACGGGCGGGGGTTGCGCTTCGGTCGGGCCGACCGAAGCGGCCGCGAGTACCGAGACGGTGAACACGGCTGTCTTCCATCCGGGTCGCAACGGCATGTTCCGCAGTATAGCGCCGCCAGACCCGTCGCAGGGCTTCGTGTTCGGTCCCCACCCCCACCGTCCCGGGTCCCCTGCGCCTCGGATACCCGCTTCGTTACGTGCGACGGTGCACACCTCCGGGGCATGCGCGTTCTTGCGCGGCCGAATCTCCGGCACTACAATCGCGGCGAAGGGTTCGGTCGGCCGTACAGGCCGGGTACCTGGACGGTCAGACGAAGAACCACGGCGATTCGTTCCGTTCGATCGCGAGGTGTTCATGTCGCACGCGTTCAGGCAACGGGTTCGTTTCGGTGCTGTCACTTCCGCCGCGCTCTGCGCGGCGCTCTTGTGTACGGCCGGTGCATCGGCCCAGCAGCTCGGCGCCATCGCCGGGCAGGTGACCGACAACACCGGGGGCGTGCTGCCGGGCGTCACCGTGGAGGTGACGTCGGCCGCAATGGGTGCGCCGCAGGTGGCGTTCACCGACGGCGCCGGGCTGTACAGCGTGGTGCAGCTCCCGCTGGGTGACTATACGGTCACGTTCACGCTGCCCGGCTTCTCGACGGTCGTCCGCGACGGGATCACGATCGGCGCCGGATTCACGGCGACGATCGACGCCCAGATGGCCGTTGGGTCGGTCGAGGAAACGATTACCGTCACCGGCGAGGCGCCGGTGGTCGACGTGCAGACAGTGCGCCAGCAGGCGGTCCTCGACACCGAGGAGCTCGAGGTCCTGCCGGTGGGCAACTACGGCCTGCAGACCATCGCGCAGGTGACCCCCGGATTCACCGAGGACCGGGCCGACGTCGGCGGCACGCGCGACACCTGGTCGGCGCAGGGGGCCTACCGCTTCTATCACGGCAAGCCGGGCACCCGCGCCTCGTTCAACGGCTTCCGGAACCAGTACTACATCGGCACCGCCTCCGGCTCCGGCTACATCACCAACTCCGACACCATCGGGGAGATGCAGGTCGAGATCGCGGGTATGGGCGCCGAGAACGGCTCCGGCAGCACGACGATCAACGCGATCCCGCGCGAGGGCAGCAACACCTTCACCGCGTCGCTCAACACGAAGTACTCCGGCGGCGGCATGCAGGCGGACAACCTGACGCCCGAGCTGCAGGAGTTCGGCATCGAGCCGCCGCAGATGGTCAACATCTGGCGCGCCGCCGGCACCATGGGCGGCCCGATCGTGCCGGACAAGGCTTGGTACTACGGCTCCATCGCGCGCTGGGGCCGCCGCATCCAGCCGCCCGGCGGCTTCTTCAACGCGCTGCAGGGACACAACGAGTTCGGCATGGCGGGCGCGCAGTTCCCCGACCCGCGGATGGCCGGACCGCACGAGATCGAGGACCCGTTCGGCCTGCGCGGCGGGCCCGGCGCGACCGGCTTCTACAACACCCGGACCATCTTCCACGAGCGCGACCCCAACCGTCCGGCCTACGACTTCGACTGGAACCGGACCCACGCCGTGCGCCTCACCTGGCAGGCGGCCGAGCGGCACCGGTTCGCCAGCTTTCTCGATATCCAGAAGGACTGCCGCTGCACCACCGGCTACACCGGACAGTTCGCCATCGAGAACGAGAACGGGTGGGACATGTGGCCCAACGGCGTCGTGCAGGGCTCGTGGACGTCGCCTGTCACCACGCGCCTCCTGCTCGAGGCGGGCGGCGGCTGGCAGACCGCGAACTGGGTCAACTTCCCGGCCACCGGGGTCGTCGACGGCCAGGACCGGCACATCCGCGACGCGGCCACCGGCTACCGGTGGGGCGCGCCGATCCTGAACATCGCGCCGCGCGCGCGGACCGGCCGGAGCATGGAGTACTTCCGGATGTCGTACGTCACCGGCTCGCACAACTTCCGGGTCGGCCTGACGCTCGAGCAGGCGTTCAACGACGAGGAACGCACCACCGCCCACCAGGACACGCTGTGGTGGCTGCTGTTCAACGGCAATCCGTTGCGCCTCTACTACTACGCGCAGCCGTACTTCCAGCAGGAGCGCATGCATTCGGAGCTGGGGCTCTACATCCAGGATTCCTGGACCGTCGGGAACCTGACCCTGACGGGAGGGATACGAACCGACTACGTCACGATGGGTTTCCCGGCGTCCGAGTTGGACGCCGGCCCCTTCGTCCCGGCCCGTACGGTGCCGGAGCTGCGGGGCGTGCCGGACTGGACCGACGTCAATCCGCGGGGCGGCATTAGCTACGACCTCACCGGCGACGGCCGGACGGCGTTGAAGGTGTCGATGGGGCGCTTCAACGAGCTGACGCGGAGCCGGTTGACGCGCGAGTTCCACCCGTTCACGTCGTCCGTCTCGTCGGCGTGGCGGGCCTGGCAGGACGTCAACCAGAACTGGATCCCGGATTGCGACACGCGGGACTTCACGCCGAACGGGGAGTGCGGCGCCATCGACAACGTCAACTACGGCCAGTTCCCGGATCTGGGCCCGGACGACTACGTCTTCGGCAACCTGGAAGGATGCTCCGAGGCCAGCCCGGAAGCCTGCCCCGCCACGACCTTCGATCCGGACGTCCTGTACGACAACCGGCCGTATACCTGGGATTTCCTGGCCGAGATGCAGCGCGAGCTGCTGACCGGGCTGTCGGTCAGCGCCGGTTACAACCGGAACTGGTCGGGCGGCTACTGGGTGTCGGACAACCTGCTGACCAGTCCCGGGGACTACGACGAGTACTGCATCTCGGCGCCGTCGGGCGGGCGGCTGTTCGACGTGGTCGGCGACATCTCGCCGGGCCAGACGCTCTGCGGCTACTACGACATCCGGCCGGAGCTGTTCGGCCAGAGCAAGCGGCTGGTGACGCTCGCCGACAAGTACGGGGCCCAGACCCGAGAATGGAACGGATTCGTCTTCTCGGTCGACGGCCGTCTGCCGAACGGCATCCGCGTGACCGGCGGTCTCGACCTGGGGACGCAGTCGGTCAGCAACTGCTTTACCGTGGACGAGCCGAACCAGCCGCGCGATCTGTTCAACGCCTTGCCGGCGGGCGGTCCGAACTGCAGCCACGTGCACTCGTGGGGCAACCTGGCGGACTTCCGCATGCACGGCGACATCCCGCTGCCGTCGGACTTCACGCTGAGCTGGATCTACAAGAACACGCCGGGGACGCCGATCAACGCCCTCGGCGACTTCACCAACGCCGACATCCACTGCTGGGCGGACGGCAACGGCAACTGCGATCCGACCAGCACGCGGACCGGCTTCTCCGGCAGCTCCACCCGGACGCTGGCGATCACGGCGCCGAACCAGTACTTCACCAAGCGCTTCACGCAGCTCGACCTGCGGTTCCTGCGGACGTTCAACCTGGGCGACGTGCGACTCGACACCAGCATCGACCTCTACAACGCGATGAACTCCAACTCGGTGCAGTCCATCGAGAACACCATCGGCATAGCGTTCGGCCGGCCGATTACCGTGCTCGACGCGCGGGTGCTGCAGGTGTACGCGAACCTGCGCTTCTAGGCTCCCAGCGTTCGCATGCTGCCGAGAGGAGGAAGACCATGAATGCGAAGACGAGCTGGAAGCGGGTGACGGCGCTGGTGCTGGCGTTGCTGATTGCGCATGCGCCGTCGGCGTTCGCGGGACGTCTGCTGGACTCGGCCATGGAGGCCGCGTCGGAGGTGACCGCTCGGCAGGTGCCGCCGGACGATGCGGCGGCGATTGCAGGGGCGCTCGCGCGTTCGGGCAGGGCCCGGACCGCGGCCGCGCAGGCCCCGGAGGGGCAGGGCGACCGCGGTGGGTCGCGCAAGATATGGGCGGTCATCGCCGCCGGGGTCGGGATAGGCCTGGCCATGATGGTGATCGACCGCAAGGTCGAGGACTCCACGCCGTCGACGCGCCGCGAGCGCCGGGACGGCTGCACGCTGCTCTGTTCCTGATCGGATGTTTCCGCCGGGCGGCCGCGCAGCCGCCCGGCGTTTCTGCCCCTTGCCAGGATGCACGGCCGGCGGCGTTCGCTTCCGGCGGGGTGAGCGCCCCGCGCGACGCGGCGCGTTGCCTGCCGCGGCGCTGGCGGTTCTGGCTTGCCTGGGTTTCGGCTGCGACGCGGGGTCCGGCCCGCCGGCTGACGAGACCGGTGTTCCGGGCGTGCATGACCAGGGGGCGGGCGACGTCGGCGGCGACCTGTTCGTGGACCGCGCGGTGGAGGCCGGCCTCGATTTCGTCCACGTCAACGGTGCGTCCGGCCGTTTCTACTACCCGGAGATTCTGCCGCCGGGCGCGGCGCTCTTCGACTACGACAACGACGGCGATCTCGACGCCTACCTGGTGCAGAGCGGGACGCTGGGTTCGGATGTGCCGCCGGCGGCGCATCTCGTGCCGCCGCCGGCGGGCCGCGCGCCGTCCGGCGGACGCCTTTTCCGGAACGATCTGGCGCCCGGGCCCGACGGCCGTCCGGTGCTCCGCTTCGCGGACGCGACGGCCGCGAGCGGCATCGACGCCGACGGCTACGGACTCGGGGTGGCGGCCGGGGATGTCGACAGCGACGGCTTCGTCGATCTCTACCTGACGAACTTCGGACCGCCGCGCCTGTACCGCAACAACGGCGATGGAACCTTCGGTGACGCAACGGCGGAGAGCGGCCTGACGGGGGCTCCCGGCTTCGGCGTCTCCGCGGCGTTCGTCGACTACGACCGGGATGGGCGGCTGGACCTGTACGTCGGCCACAACGTGGATTACCGTCTCGACAACGAGGCCGAGTGCCCGAACCAGGCCGGGGTGCGCGACTACTGTCCCCCCCAGGTGTACGGCGGGATGCCGGATCGCCTCTACCGGAATCTGGGCGGCGGCCGGTTCGAGGACGCGAGCGACGCGGCGCTCGTGGGAGGCCGCTTCGGGCCGGCCCTCGGGGTCGTGACCGCCGACTTCGACGGCGACGGCTGGATCGACATCTACGTGGCCAACGACGGTACCGAGAACATCCTCTGGATGAACCAGGGCGACGGTACCCTCCGCGACGCGGCGCTGGCCTCGGGCTCCGCGGTGAGCGATCTCGGGGTTCCGGAAGCGAGCATGGGAGTGGACGCCGGCGACTTCGACGACGACGGCGACGAAGACCTCTTCATGACGCATCTGATGCGGGAGGGGAACAACCTGTACGTCAACGACGGCACCGGTCGTTTCGCCGACCGCAGCGCGCCCGCCGGGCTTGGCGCCTCCAGCCTCGCCTATACCGGCTGGGGGACCTCGTGGGTCGACTACGACAACGACGGCCGGCTGGATCTGCTGGCCGTCAACGGCACCGTGGTGATGGTGGAGGGGCGGGAAAGCGACAGTTTTCCGTACGATCAGCGGATGACGCTCTTTCGCAACCTGGGCGGCGGCCGCTTCGAGGCGCTGGGCGACCGCGCCGGGTCCGCCTTCGACAGGTCCGCGGTGGGACGGGGCGCCGCGTTCGGGGACGTCGACAACGACGGCGACGTCGATGTTCTCGTGGGCAACGACGCCGGTCCGGCCCGCCTGCTGATCAACGAGGTCGGCAACCGCAACCACTGGCTCGGTCTGCGTCTCGTCGGTGCAGGCGGACGGGACATGCTGGGGGCGCGGGTCGTCGTGGAGCGTCCGGGCGCGGCGGCGCTGTGGCGGCGTGCGCGCTCCGACGGCAGCTACGCGTCGGCCAACGACCCCCGCGTGCTGGTCGGCCTGGGCGACTCGGAGACTGCGCCCGCCGTGACGGTGCACTGGCCGGACGGGAAGGCCGAGGCGTGGCCGGCAGTGGCGGTCGACGGCTGGCACACCCTGGAGCAGGGGACCGGCGATCCGGTCCGAGTCCAAACCCGATGAGTGTTGCGAGGACGTGCATCCGCTTCGCCGGCGGCCGGCTCGGCGCTCCGCTGCTGCCGCTGCTCGTGGTGGCCGCGTGCGGCGGAGCCGGCCCGCCGGGGACCGGCGCAGGCCAGGACGGCGGCGCGGCGGCGGGCGAGCGTCTGGAACCGGTCGTGCTTCCGGATCTCGCGCAGGTTGGCGACTCGGTCCGCGAGCAGGTGCAGGCACGCTGGCGACCGGTCGAGCGCCTGCAGGGCGATGGGGCGGCTCCCACCGCGAGCGCGGCGGAGACCTACGGCGCGCTCGGCATGGTGCTGATGGCGGCGGAGTTTCCGAATGCGGCGGTCCCGGCGCTCCGGAACGCGCAGGCGCTGGCCCCGGCCGACGTCCGCTGGCCCTACTATCTGGCCCACCTGCACCGGGACGCCGGTGCGCTCGACGACGCGGCCGAGCGGTTCGAGGCGGCGCGCCGGCTGCAACCCGACGACATGGCGATACTCGTCTGGCTGGGGGATATCCGTTTGGCGCAGGGCGATGCGGCGGCGGCCGGGCCGCTGTTCGAGCGGGCTCTGTCGCTCTATCCCGATTCGCTCTCGGCACGGTTCGGGCTGGCCCGCGCGGCCCTGATGCGCGAGGAGTTCGCAGCGGCCGCGCGGGGCCTGGAAGAGATCCTGGCGCTGGAGCCGTCGGCGACGGCGGCTCACTATCCGCTGGGGCAGGCCTACCTGCGGCTCGGCGAGGCGGATCGCGCCCAGGAGCACCTGCGGCAGCGCGAGGCGGCAGACATCCGTCCCGCCGACCCGCTGATGGCGGTCCTCGACAGTCTGCTGGAGAGCGCGCAGGCGTACGAGACCCGCGGCATCGAGGCGCTCAACCGCGAGGACTGGGACGGTGCGGTCGAGGCGTTCCGGCGGGGACTGGAGATCGAGCCGGCCGACGCGGAGCTGCGGCACCGACTGGGGACGGCGCTCTACCTGCGGGGAGACCTCGCGACGGCGCGTGCCGAGCTGGAGCGGGCCGCGGCGGAGGCGCCCGAGCTGCCGCAGGCCCACTACAGCCTGGGTGTCCTGCTGCAGGAGGCGGGGCGGCACCGGGAGGCGGCAGAGCGTTTCGCCGCGGCGCTGCGGGCGCGGTCGGCGTACACCGAGGCGCGTCTGCGGCTGGCGCACAGCCTGCGCCGGTCCGGTGATCCGGAGGGAGCGCTGGCGGAGTACCGGCAGGTGTCGCGGATGAACCCGGACCTCGTCGAGGCCGCCTTCGGAGAGGCGATGGCGCTGGTCGTCCTGCACCGCTGGAGCGATGCCCGCTCGCGGCTGGAGCGGGCGGTCGAGGCCCATCCCGGCGACCTGGGGCTGTCGCACGCGCTGGCGCGCCTGCTGGCCGCGGCGCCGGACGAACGGGTCCGGGACGGCCAGCGGTCCCTGGCCCTGGTCGACCGTCTCGCGTCGCAGGGGCGTACGCTCGAGCTGGGCGAGACGATGGCGATGGCGCTGGCCGAGGTAGGCGCCTTCGACCGCGCGGCGGCGCTGCAGCGGGATCTCGTCACCGGTGCGGGCCGGGCCGGCCTGACGCCGGTCATCTCCAGGCTCCGCGAGAACCTGGGACGCTACGAACGGGGCGAGGCGTGCCGCACACCCTGGCCGGACGGGGAAGTGCCGTAGGCTGAACGCATGCGGAGAGCCTTCATGCTCGCGGTGTCGGTCTCGTTCATGGTGCTGTGGCCGGGTGGCTCTGCCGCCCGGGCGCAGGCCGGCGCGGCGGCGGTGTCTTTCACCGACGTGACGCGGCAGGCCGGCATCGAGTTCACGCACGACAACGGCGCGGCGGGAGATCACCGCTATCCCGAGCTGTTCGGCGGCGGCGTCGCCGTGCTCGACCTCGACAGCGACGGCTGGCCGGACCTGCTGTTCGTCAACGGCCGCGACTGGCGATCGGCCGGCGGCACCCGGCACGGGCTGTTTCGCAACAACCGCGACGGCACGTTCTCCGACGCATTCGCCGGCAGCGGGCTCGACGGCCGCGACGTCTACGGTCTGGGCGCGACGGTCGCCGATTACGACAACGACGGGCACGACGACGTCTTCATGACGACGGTGGACGGGGGCCGGCTGTATCGCAACGCGGGGGACGGCACGTTCCGCGACGTGAGCGCCGACGCGGGGATCGGGGACGGGCGGTTCGCGGTCAGCGCCGCCTGGCTCGACTACGACCGCGACGGGCTGGTCGACCTGTTCGTCGGCAACTACGTCGACTGGTCGCCGGAAGAGGAGACGGGGTGCGGCGACCCGCCGGGCTACTGCGGCCCGGACGCGTACCGGCCGGCAGCCCCCACGCTGTACCGCAACGCCGGCGGCGGGCGGTTCGAGAACGTCACCACGCGGGCCGGGCTCGACGATCCCACCGACAAGGCGATGGGCGTGGCGGTCCTCGACTACGACGCCGACGGCTGGCCCGATGTCTTCGTCGGCAGCGATCGGGTGCCGGCGAAGCTGTACCGCAACGACGGCGCGGGGCGCTTCGTCGACGAGGCGTTGCGCGCCGGGGTGGCGCTGAGCGAGCGGGGGCGGGCGCGCGCGAACATGGGGGTCGACGCGGCCGACTACGACCGGTCGGGCCGGCCGGACATCGTCGTGGGCAACTTCCTTCACGAGATGCTCGGCTTGTACCGCGACGCGGGGGACGGGCTGTACGTGGACGCCGCGCCCCGCAGCACGGTGGGGCGGGCGAGCTACCAGTCGGTGACCTGGGCGGTCTTCTTCCTGGACGTCGATCTGGACGGGCATCTCGACATCTTCGCCGCCAACGGGGGGACCGACGAATCGCAGGGGATGCTGGACTCGCGGGCGCGGCTCAGCCAGCCGCCGCTTCTGTTGCGCAACCGGGGCGACGGCACGTTCGACGACGTGAGCGCGGCGGCGGGCGCCGACTTCGGCCGGCCGGCCATGGGACGGGGAGCCGCCTACGCCGACTTCGACGGCGACGGGGACCTGGATGTCGTTCTCACCGCGCTGAACGGACCGGCGCGGTTGCTGCGCAACGACGGGGGCAACCGCAACAACTGGCTCCGCGTCCGCCTGACCGGCGCCGCCTCGAACCGTCGCGGCATCGGGGCGACGGTGCGCATCGCCGGTGCGTCGGGCTCGCAGCGGCGGACGGTGCGCAGCGGATCGAGCTACGCGTCGCAGAGCGAGCTGCCGCTCACGTTCGGTCTGGCGTCTGACCCTGCCGTGGAGATGCTGGAGGTGACCTGGCCGTCGGGCGTCACGCAGCGGTTCACCGGCGTTGCGGCCAACCGGCGGCTCGTCGTCGACGAAGCCGGCGGACTCGAGAGTCCCTGATCAGCCGCGCCTCGCCACGGGCGTGCGCCGTTTCGCGGTTCGGCTCGCGATGGCGAAGGCCGGGTCAACGCGCGCGTCGCGACGCCTGCAGCAGCGCTTCCTCCACGAGCCGGGTGAAGAACTCGAACGGCGGCAGGAACGGCGGCGGTTCCGGCGCCAGACGGCCGTTGACGAGTACGCTGGGGCTGGTGTGGAGGCCGTAGCGTATCGCTTCGTCCAGCGCGTCCATGATCGTCGCGCGCGTCGCTCCGCTCGCGAGACAGGCGTTGAACCGGTCCACACTCAGGCCCGCTTCGCTCGCCGCCTGCCGCAGGCGAAACGCGTCGAGCACCGCCGGGCGTGACAGCAGCGCGTCGTGGAAGGGCCAGAAGCGACCCTGCAGGTTGGCGCACTGCGCCGCCTGCCCGGCCTGGATCGCGGCGGGGCGGTCGGGCGGCGGCAGGTGCTTGAACACTATCCGGACCCGCTCGCCGTACGTTTCCCGGACCCGGCCGAACACCGCGGCGAACCGCCCGTAGCCGGCGCTCTGGAAGTCGCCGAACACGGCCAGCTCGACGGCGGCGGTCTCGGGGCCCAACACGGCGTCCTGCGCGGTGCGCTCCACGGCGATGCGGGGCGGATCCAGCGCCAGCTCGGCGTTCGTGGAGATCGCGGTCAGCTCCTCCAGGTAGTTCATCCGCGCCAGCTCGCGCGCCGTCACGCGTTCCAGCCAGGCGCGCAGCGCCGGTTCCATCCGCTCGTAGCTGGCGCCCCGCGCCGCGGTACCGACGTCGGCATAGAGCGAGCGGACCGCCGATTCGGGCATCTCGACGATGCGCGGCGGGATCTCCCGCTCCAGCAACGCTTCCGGGGTTACGCCCTGTGCGTCGGCCTCGCGGGCGATGAGCTCCGCGGACACCAGGGCGTCGGTGAAGCGCCAGCGGGTGTCGTGAATCTCGCGCGCCAAGGCGACGAAGCCGCCCGGATCCTGCCGCCGCCACTCCCGATCCACCTCGGCCACCGTGATGACGCGGTTGCCGACGGTGGCGGCGATCGCCCCGGGGTCCGCGGCCAATGCCGGCCCGTCGGCGCCGCCGGTCGCCGCGCGCGCTCCCGGTCCCGGGCCCGCGCCCGACCGGTCGGCCGGCGACGAGCCGCCGGCGGCCACGCCGCCGTGCAGAGGGACGTCGAGCGAGGCGTGCTCGCCCGCTCCCGAGCCACGGCTGACAGTGAGCACGTAGTCGCCGGGCGGCATGAGGGAGATCGGGGCGGTGGCGACGATCTCGGTGTCGGATGCCGAGCGGACGGCCAGCGGCACCAGGTCGAGGGTGACGAACGGAACCGCGCCGAAGCCCGCGCCGGCGATGGTCAGGGTCCCCGCCTGCGGGTCGGGCCGGGCGGTGGAGAGAACGAGCGGGGAAGCGCCGGGCGGCTGCGCGGCCGCCGTACCGAGCATCAGGCCCAGGACGAGGAGCAGGGCCGGGGCGAGCGTCCGCGGAACCTTGCCGGTCATGCTACGGTTCGCAAGAATATCAAGGATTCATGGTGATGAAAGTGCATTCATCCAGTTCCTCCGCTTCGCTGCTATCGGTCAGGTGCGGATCATCCGCAGCGCTGATGAGCGCGCAGCGACCGACTTCTTCCGCTCCGTCAGGGGGCAGAGCCGGGTTATCCGTGCCGGATCGCCGGCGCGGACTTGCCCTGGCGGGGATCGTTCTGGTTGTCCTGGCGTCGGGCGCGGGGCACTGGGTCGGCTGTGCGCCGGCGGGGGTACCGTCGGCGGGCTCGGCGGAGTACCGGGAGACGGTCCGCGTCTTCTACCGGGGGTTGGCGTCGCTGGAGGTCGGCCTGCTCAGCGACGCACGCGATCAGTTCACTCGGGCGAGCGAGCTGGCGCCGCGTGAAGCGGCCATTCACGCCAACCTGGCCATTGCCCGGGTGGGGGTGGGTGATGACGAGGGCGCGGCGGCCGCCCTGGAGACCGCCAACGCGCTTGCGCCCGACAGCGCCCGGGTGGCCTTCCTCCGGGGGCAGCTCGCAAGCTTCAGCGGTCGGTCCGCGGAGGCTGTCGCAGAGTATCGGCGCGCGGCGGGCCTCGACGTCGATCACCAGCGGGCGCGTTTCGCACTGGCCCAGGAGCTCGAGCGCGGAGGACTCGACACCGATCTGCCGGAAGCGCGGCAGTGGCTCGAGGAGGTGCTGGAGCGGCGGCCCGACAACCTGGCGGTGCTGCTGGAGCGGGCGCGGTGGGCGGCCCGGATGGACGACGCCGACGTGCTGGGCGACACGATAGAACGCCTGACCGCGCTCGGTGAAGCGTGGCCCGCGCTGGCCCTGACCCAGTTGGAGGGCCTGACCGAGGCGGCTGCCGCGGGCGACCCCGGCCGGGCGGCTACCCTGGCGCAGTTGCTCCGCAACGTGCTGGTCCGCACCCCGGCGTTCCGCGAGGACCTCGCGGTGGTGACCGTGAGCGCGGAGCAGATTGCGGCGCCGCTGGTGCGCTTTCTGGCGCTGCCCTCGCCACCGGCGACGGCGGCGGCGCCGGACGAGACGTTGGCCTACGTGGCGGAGGGGATCGAGGCTGCGCCGGGCGCCGCCGAAGCCATCGCGCTGGCGATCGTGCACGGCGGTGAGGATGCGACGCCGGCCATCGTCGCCACCGACGGCGCTGCGCTGCGCCGGCTGGGCGAGTCCGACGCAGGTCAGTCGTTTTCCTTTCCCGGCGATGCGCCCGGAGCCCGGCCGGCCGCCGAAGCGCTGCTGCCGCTGGACTGGAACGGCGACTACCGCATGGACCTCGCCCTGGTCGGGGCCGGCGGCTTCAGTCTGCTGGCGCAGCGGGAGGAAGGCGGGTTCGAGCAGATGACCCCGTCGCCGGCAGACGGCACGGACCCAACCAGCCTTGCGGGCTACGGCGCCTGGGCGGCCGACATCGAGATGGACGGCGACCTCGACATCGTCCACGGCCCGCTGGACGAGGCGCCGTGGGTGTTGCGCAACAACGCCGACGGCACGTTCCGGGCGGTGCGGCCGTTTCCCGACGTCAGCGGCCTGCGCGGCTTCGGCTGGGGCGACCTCGACGTCGACGGCGATCCGGATGCGGTCCTGCTGGATGCGGCCGGCGGCGTGCATCCACTCGAGAACCTGCAGGCCGGGCGGTTCGGCGCGTGGCCGGTGTGGGAGACGGCGCAGCCCGTCGTCGCCCTGGTCCTCGGCGACCTGAATGCGGACGGCACGCTGGATGTCGTCACGCTGAACGCGGCGGGGGAGGTGTGGCGCACGAGTTGGAACGACGGAACGTGGGATCGCGAACGCGTCGCCGAATGGGCCGTGGCGCCGCAAGACGCCGCCCCCGGTTCCCGCCGGCTGCTGCTGGCCGACCTGGACAACAACGGCGGCCTCGACCTGCTCGGCTCGGGGCCGGCGGGCACGCGCGCGTGGCTGGCCGACGAGCGGTCGGTGTTGCACGACATCGCCCTGGAGGGGCCGGCCGCGGCGGAGGTCTTCGGCGTCGTCGACCTGAATGCCGACGGCTGGCTCGACCTGGTCGGCGTGGAGGACGGCGCTCCGGTTCGGTTCCTCGGCCGGGGCAGCGCCGGCTACGGCTGGCAGCAGATCCGCCCGCGAGCCCACGTGGCGGCCGGCGATCAGCGGATCAACGCCTTCGGGGTCGGCGGCGAGATCGAGGCGCGCGCGGGGCTCCTGGTGCAGAAGCAGGTGCTGACCGGCGCCCCGGTGCACTTCGGCCTCGGCGAGCAGCCGCGGATCGACGTGGCGCGGGTGGCGTGGCCGAACGGCGTGGTGCAGGCCGACTTCGACCTGCCGGCGCGGGCCGTCTTCGTCGCCGAGCAGCGCCTCAAGGGTTCCTGTCCCTGGCTCTTCGCGTACGACGGCAGCGGAATGCGCTTCGTCACCGACGCGCTCTGGCGCTCGCCCCTCGGGATGCGCATCAACGCGCAGGATACGGCCGGCGTGACGCAGACCGAGGACCGCGTCCTCGTCCGCGGCGATCAGCTCGCTGCCCGCGACGGCCAGTACGACCTGCGCATCACCGCCGAGCTCTGGGAGACCCACTTCATCGACCACGCGTCGCTGCTCGTCGTCGACCACCCGGAAGACACGGAGGTCCACGTCGACGAGCGCTTCGCGCGGGACCCGGCGCCGCTCGACCCCATCGTCACCGGCAGGTCGCAGCCGGTGGCGGGCGCCTGGGACGACGCCGGGAAGGACGTGACCGATCTCATCCGGAAACGCGACCTCGGCTACGTCGCGACCTTCGAGCGCGGGACGCACCAGGGGATCACCCGCGACCACTTCCTGGAGATCGATCTCGGCCCCGGCCTCGAGGAGCATCGCGCCATCCGGCTGCTGGCCTACGGTTGGCTCTACCCGACCGACAGCAGCATCAACGTCGCGCTGGGGCAGAGCAGCCTGCCCGCGCCACGCGGCGTGGCGGTGGAGGCGCTCGACGGCAAGGGACGCTGGAGCGTGATGCACGCGGATCTGGGCTTCCCGGCCGGCAAGCTCAAGACGATGGTCATCCCGGTGCAGCGACTGGCCGACGGGCGGTATCCGACCCGCCTGCGGCTGCGCACCAACCTGGAGATCTACTGGGACCAGGTCGCCTGGGCGCCGCTGCGCGACGACGCGCGGGTGGAATCCGTGCAGCTCGCCCCCGCCGTCGCCGACCTTCGCTACCGCGGCTATTCGGTCACCGAGTACGTCGGTCCGCGCCGCCTCGAGCTGCCGCGCTACGAGCTGGCCAGTCTCCGACCGCGCTGGCGCGACCTGGTCGGCTACCACACCCGTTTCGGAGACGTCCGCGAGCTGCTGGCGAAGGTCGAGGACCGCTACGTGATCATGAACGCCGGCGACGAGCTCCGGCTCCGGTTTGCCGCGCCGGCGCCGCCGCCCGAGGGCTGGCGCCGCGATTTCGTCCTCGTCACCGACGGCTGGGTGAAGGACGGCGACTTCAACACCGCCCACTCGAAAACCGTCGGCCCGCTGCCCTCGCACGACGAGCCCAACTACGACCCGGATGCCTCGGCCGTCCTGGAAGACGACCCGGTCTACCAGCGCTACGAGGACGACTGGCGCAAGTACCACACGCGGTTCGTCGCCGCCGATGCGTTCCTGCGGGGGTTGTGGCGGGTTGTGGATCGCTGAACGACCCGTCGGGGATGACCGCAGTGTCGGGAATCCGGTGGTGATCCGCGCTCGCTGGTGCGTTCATTCCGAGATGAGATCCAAATGATTCTACATGTTCACGGGTATGGCGCAGGAAATATCATATGATTGATCTTGATGGCGCTGAACGCCCGCCAGGGAGTCGAGTCGAGTCGTGAGCATCGATCGCTCGATCCGGCACGAGATCGTGACTCTCGTGAGACGGGGCGATCGGACGTCGGAGTTCACCACGGCACGTCCGACCGACTGGAGGCCGGAACAGGTTCCGAATCCGGAGGGATTGCTGCTGCCGTACTTCGATGACCGCTTGGCGTGGGAGCTGATCGCATCCAGGCTCGAGAGCGGGCACGACGTGCAGACCGTCACTCTTGAACAGCCACCCGGCAAGACAGGCTACGTGATGAAGATCGATCTCAACCCGGGGAGGCCTCTGCTCTATGTCAAGCTTCAGCTCGGCTCCGGCGTGGTAATCGGGCGCAGTTTTCACGAATCTGAACGGAAGTGAGGGGGTGCCGGCGATGGCGGGGACAGGAGCAAGGCGAGCCCTTCAGGCTGTCGGCCAACAAGAACCTCCTTGTGCACAATGCGGCGCAGCTGCAGTGGACACCATTGTGCATGGTCAAACGTTCCGCTACGGCAAGGGTGAATCCGCGGCTGATCTGACCGTGGAGCTTCCTGTGCGTCGATGCTCTGCGTGCGGTTTCGAGTTTCTCGACCGAGAGTCCGAGAGGATCAAGCTCGAGGCGATCTGCGAGCACCTCGGTGTCCTGTCGCCGTCCGGGATTCGCCGCATCCGAGAGCGCTACGGAATGACGCAGGCGAAGTTCGCGGAGGTCACTGGCCTGGGTACTGCGACCCTAGCCCGTTGGGAGAACGGATCGATGAATCACACGCGGGCTTATGACCGCTATGTGCGGCTGCTCGGAAGCCCGGAGGTGATGCGCCGGCTCAGACGACTTGCGGAGCCGTCGACCGCCTCGGATGACAAGGCGACCACAGCAGACAGGCGCTTTCGCGCGCGGACAGTTACCGAGGAGATTCGCCGACAGCAGACCATATTCGTCCTGCGTCGGGTTGCGTGATTGGCATGTACATCGCGACCTTTTACTCATTCAAGGGTGGCGTTGGCCGTAGTATGTCGCTGGCCAACGCCGCTGTAGAGCTCGCGAGTCGCGGTCGTCGTGTACTTGCCGTGGACTTTGATCTCGAGGCGCCCGGCCTCGATACGTTCGATGTCTTCCGTCCCCGAGATCCAGTCCCGGGGATCATCGATTTCGTCCACGAGTACCTCGATTCAGATCGAGCTCCCGACGTCCGCGAGTTCATGGCGAAACTGGCTCCGGTCGGTGACGGTGCAGGCGAGTTATGGATCATGCCGTCTGGCGCCCAGCGGGCGACTTATGCCGCACATTTCAATGACATCGATTGGGTCCAACTCTACGAAAAGGGCGACGGCTATCTGCTGTTCGAGGATCTCAAGGCTCAATGGGAGCAGGCTCTTAGTCCGGACTACGTGTTGATTGATTCGCGCACCGGACATACCGATATAGGTGGAATCTGTACACGCCAGCTTCCGGATGCGGTTGCGATTTTTTTCTTCCCTAACGAACAGAACTTGCGGGGACTAACCAAGGTGGTCCGAGACATACGAGCGGAGGGAGATGAGCCGCGCAAGAAGAACATTGAGCTTCATTTTGTAATGTCCAACGTGCCGGATTTGGATGACGAAGATCGGATTCTTGCCGGAAAGATTGATGCGTTTCAACAGGAGCTTGAGTTTAGGGATGAACTGAGCATTGTGCATAGATATGATAGCCTCTCACTGCTGAATCAAGCGGTATTCACAAAGGATCGGCCAAGAAGCCGGTTGGCGGAGGAATATCGCCACATGGTTCGCAAGATCGTTAGGGGAAATCTCGCGGACCGGGATGGGGCGTTGGACTACATCAAGCGGACCGGTGCGCGTTGGCGACGTCGTGGCGTCATGCACGAATCGCCCGAGCGAACTAGCCAGAAGTTGCACGAAATCGAAGAGTTGCATTCAGACGACGGGGATGTGCTGTTTGCACTGGGGACATTCTTTGAGCATGATCGGCAACTGGAACGTGCGGCGCTCTTGTTCAATCGCGCGATAGTCGCCGGATGCGATGAGCCAGAAGCATTCTTGAAGAGGGGGCGTGTTCGTAAAGACAACGACAATTCTATTGGCGCAACCGAAGACGCAGCCCACGTCTTGCAGTTGGAAGGTGTGCCGCCACCACTCGTAAGAGAAGCGATAAGACTAGTGGGAGACGAGAGGGCGGAGGAGGCAGCACGCTCTGTGGCCGTAAGGTCGTTAGATGTGGATGGACGGATCTGGCTTGCCAATGTACTTACCGGGTCATTGAAGGAAGTGGAGGCGGGCGCCTCCATTCTGGAATTTCTACTTGGAGACGAAAAGGTGCCGAGGGAGGGGAAAGGCCCCGCGAGGGCCACATTAGCTTTGCGCTGTCTCGCGCTTGGAGAATGTGCGCGGGCCAGGAGGCTTCTCGATCCTGAGGGACGTGATGTCAAGGATATGGATATTCAAGATGCTTTCAATTATGCAATGGCAGCATGGGGGGAGAGAGGGGAGATCGATGCGGGAGCGTTCGCGCGTGTTGTGGAGCTCCACGGTCAGGATGAAGGGTTTGACAACCCGAACTACCATCAATGTGTAGCGGTGGCAAATTGGGCGGTTGGAGAGAGCAGTAGTGCATTGGAATATGTCGAACGCGCGCGGGGAACGGTGGAGGAGGAGAGAGGTAGGGAGTTCAGTTGTTGGCGGTACTACCGCGTGCCGGCCACGGAATTTCTAAGGGATCTTGACGAGATCAGCGCAATGATCGGGGGCGATGTGTCGCGCAAGCCGAGGTTCATGATTCCGCAGGAGCGCGAACCGAGTTGACGTAGGACGGTCGCCCGTAGCGCTTGACGGGCTACGCACTCGGAGCCGGTGCTTCCGCGAGCCAGGGTTCGAGCGCCGCCGCGTAGGAGAACATCGCCGGCAGGCCCCCGGTGTGCACGAAGAGCACGCGGCTCCCCGCGTGGATGCGCCCGGTACGCACGAGGTCGATCAATCCCGCCATCGCCTTGCCGGTGTACACGGGGTCGAGTAGCAGCGCCTCCAGCCGGGCCGCCATCGAGATGGCGTCGCCGACCGGCTGACTGAGCTGGCCGTAGCCCGGCGGCAACACGCTGTCGCACACGTCGACGTCCTCGGCCTCGAACGCCTCCGGGCTGCCGAGCAGCGCGGCGATCTCCGTGGCCCGCTTCGCGATCCGTACGCGCTGCGGATCGGCTGCGCGGCGCACGCAGATGCCGTGCACCGGGGTCCGGTCGCCGAGCATGCGCATGCCGGCCAGCGTGCCCGCGTGGGTGAGTCCGCTGCCCGAGGCGCAGACCACCGCGTGGAACCGGACCCCTTGCGCCCGCGCCTGATCCAGGATCTCGGCGGCGGCGACGACGTAGCCGAGCCCGCCGATGGGAGGGTGCTCGGTGCCGAGGTGAATGACGTAGGGCTTGCGGCCGGTGGCGGCGAGCGATGCCGCGAGGCGGTCCAGCGCGTCGTCCGCGCCTTTCTCGTCCGCGCCCTTCTCGTCCGCGCCCTTCTCGTCCGCGCCCTTCTCGTCCGCGCCCTTCTCGTCCGCGCCCTTCTCGCCGTCGTTCGCCGGAAACGCATGCAGGGTTGCTCCCAGCAACCGGTCGAGCAGGACGTTGCCGGACCGGTAGTAGACGTCGTCGGCCGGTTCCACGCGATCCTCGAGCTGGATGTGCATGCCCATGCCGAGTTGCCGGGCGCCGGCCGCCGCGCAGCGGACGAAGTTCGACTGCACCGCCCCGGTGGTGAGGATGGTATCGGCGCCGCGCGCCCGCGCCTCGCCCAGGTAGAACTCGAGCTGGCGCACCTTGTTGCCCCCGAAGGCGAGCCCGGTGCAGTCGTCGCGCTTGATCCACAGCTCTATCCCGAGGGCCGCGCCGAGGTTCGGGGCCGGGTCGAGCGGTGTGGGCGCGTGGCCCAGGCGGACGCGCGGGAACTCGTCGACACCGGCCAGTGGATCACGCATCGGCTGCCGCCGCGGGAATCGGGAGCGTCGCTCGTCTCGGAACCACGCGCGGCGCAACCGAGCCGCGCGCGCCACGTGCGGGAGATTCTAGCAGTCGGCGGCGAAGGGAAGACTCTTCCGCGTCGTACGGCGTCTTACTTGCAGCGAGTCAACATCGGCACTGCCGGCATCCACATTCGTCAGGACGGGAGGAAGGAACACGATGTCGAGATCGAGAACGACGTTGGTTTGCGCGGTCGCGGTGACGGCCATGCTGGCCGGGATGGCGATCGCGTCGCACTTCGAGTTGGCTTCCCCGCTGGCCGCGCAGGAGGTTCGGGGACCGGCGTCGGACGACACGCCCATTGTGGGCAACCTGACGGCGACCACGTTCCGCGACATCGCCGCGGCGCAGACGGGCATGGTCGTGACCGTCTGGACGGAGCGGCGCCTGCCGCGATCGGGCATGCGCGAGTTCTTCGGCGATCGCGAGGAGTTCTTCGGCGGCGGCGAGGAGTTCTTCCGCCGCTTCTTCAGGCGGCCCGCGCCCGATCGGGAGCTGCCGGACGGGGACGGCGAGGGTGACGAGACCACCCGGCCGTCGGCCACCGGAACCGGGTTCATCATCGACAGCGCCGGTCTGATCCTGACCAACAACCACGTGGTCGAGGATGCGGCCGGCATCGAGGTGC
The DNA here is from genome assembly GCA_965116825.1 of Vicinamibacterales bacterium. Lineage (GTDB taxonomy): Bacteria > Acidobacteriota > Vicinamibacteria > Vicinamibacterales > UBA8438 > WTFV01. The sequence continues at coordinate 5,428,266 of OZ220736.1, read as the reverse complement.
AGTTCTTCGACGACGACGAGCGCTACGAGGCGCGGGTGCTCGGCCGCGACCGCCTGACCGACAGCGCGCTGCTCGAGCTGGTCGAGCGTCCCGACCGCGAGCTGCCGGTGGCGACCTTCGGCGACTCCGGCCGGATGGCGCCGGGCGACTGGGTCATGGCCATCGGGGCGCCGTTCGGCCTCGACCATACGGTTACCGTCGGCGTCGTCTCGGCGCTCGCGCGACCGCTGCGGCCGGTTCCCGGGCGCACGAACGAGATGCTGCAGACCGACGCGGCGATCAACCCGGGCAACTCCGGCGGGCCGTTGCTGAACGTCCGCGGCGAGGTCATCGGCATGAACACGGCCATCATGAGCGACCGCGCGTCCAACGCGGGCGTCGGCTTCGCCGTGCCGAGCAACACGGTGCTGGACCTGCTGGACGATCTGCGGGGCGGCAGGGTGACCCGCGGCGTCATCGGCGTGCAGATCGCCGACGTGCCGCGCGAAGGCTACGAGGTGCTCGGGCTCGACGAGCCGCGCGGGGGCATCGTGTCGACGGTCGTCCCCGGCGGGCCGGCCCACGAGGCGGACATGGAGCCGGGCGACGTCATCGTGGCCTACGCGGGCGAACCGGTGGAGGATTCCGGGGATCTGCAGAGCCGCGTGGTGGCCACGAGGCCGGGCACCGAGGTGGCGGTGGACGTCGTCCGCGCCGGCGAGGCGGTGACCCTCGACGTCACCGTCGGCGAGCTGGACCTGGAGAGCGAGGCTCGCAGCGCGACAAGGGCCGCGGCGGAGGAGTCGAGCGCAGGCTTCGGCATGACGCTGCAGGATCTGACCCCGCGGGCGGCACGCCGCCTGGGCCTGCCGGCGGACACGGTCGGCGCGGTGGTGACCGACATCGAGCGGGGAAGCGCCGCCGAGGCGGGCGGCCTGCAGGCGGGCGACGTCGTGCTCCGGGTGAACCGCGTCGATGTCGCCTCGGCCGCCGAGGCGGGCGCGGAGCTGGACGCGATAGCGTCGGGCCGGACGGCGTTCCTCCTCGTGCAGCGCCGCGGCACGCGGCTGTTCCTGCAGGTGGAGAAGGAGTAGGGCGTTCGCGGCGAGGCGTCATGCGCCGGCGCCTCGCCGCCGCCCCCGGCTGTGCCTGCAGGCGGAGAAGGCGTAGGGAGCTCCGGAATCGGCCCGCTTCCGTTGGAACGGCACGCGGGACGGGCGGCGGCGGAGCGAGGTCCGCCTCACCCCCGGCTCGGCCCGCCCCGCCGGCTACGCGGTGCGCGCGGGTCGAGACAGCCCCCAGCCCCGCCAGATGCAGTAGACGGCGGGAAACACCAGCAGCACGACGACCGCCGTCGTCACCACGCCGCCCACCATCGGCGCCGCGATCCGTTTCATCACGTCGGCGCCGGTGCCCGTGCTCCACATGATCGGCAGCAGGCCGAGCGCGGTGGTGGCGCTGAGCATCACTACCGGCCGGAGGCGGTGGGCAGCCCCCTCGAACACCGCCTCGCGGAGCTCGGCCGGCGTGCCGAGGCGCCCCGCCGCCCGGGCGGCGTCGCAGGCGCGGTCGAGGTACAGCAGCATGACCACGCCGGTCTCGGCGCTCAGGCCGGCCAGCGCGATGATGCCCACCCACACGGCGATGCTCAGGTTGTAGTCGAGCGCGTACAGCAGCCAGAAGGTGCCGATCAGCGACAGCGGGACCGCCGAGAGCACGATGAGGGTCCGGGCGACCGATCGCGTGCTTGCGTAGATCGTGATGAAGATCAGCAGCAGGGTGATCGGCACGACGAGCTGCATCCGTTCCTGCGCGCGCATCATGTACTCGTACTGGCCGCTCCACCCGAGGCTGTAGCCGGTGGGGATCTCCACCTGCGCGGCGACCGCCTCCCGGGCGCGCTCGACGTAGGTGCCGACGTCGACGTCCTCGATGTCGACGTAGACCCAGGCGTTGGGGCGCGCCTGCTCGCTCTTGATGGCCGGCGGGCCCTTCAGGAACGACATGGTGGCGAGGTGGCCGAGCGGGATCTGCTGCCGCGTCGGGGTCTGCACGAGGATGTCGCGCAGCGCCGCGGGGTTGTCGCGCAAATCGCGGCTGTAGCGCAGGTTGACGGGGTAGCGTTCGAGCCCCTCCACGGTCGTCGTGATGTTCATGCCGCCGATGGCGGTCTGGATGACGTCCTGCACGTCGCCGACGGTCAGCCCGTAACGGGCAATCTCGTCCCGCCGCACCGAGAAGTTCAGGTAGTTCCCCCCCATCACGCGCTCGGCGTAGGCCGAGCGCGTGCCGGGCACCTGCCGAATCACGGCCTCCACGTCGCGGCCGACGGCCTCCAGCACCGTCAGGTCGGGGCCGGAGATCTTGATGCCCACCGGGGTCTTGATGCCGGTCGACAACATGTCGATGCGGGCCTTGATCGGCATGGTCCAGGCGTTGGTGACCCCGGGAAAGCGGATCGCGCGGTTCATCTCGTCGGTCAGCCGATCCGGGGTCATGCCGGGCCGCCAGGCGTCTTCCGGCTTGAGCTGAATGGTCGTTTCCAGCATGCTCAGCGGCGCCGGATCGGTCGCGGTGTCGGCACGGCCGACCTTGCCGAAGACGTGCTCCACCTCGGGGAAGGTGCGCAGGATGCGGTCGGTCTGCTGCAGAATCTCGCGCGCCTTGGTGATCGATACGCCCGGCAGGGTCGTCGGCATGTAGAGCAGGTCCCCCTCCCAGAGCGGCGGCATGAACTCGGAGCCGAGGCGCGAGACCGGCACCGCGGTCGCGCCCAGCGCCGCCAGGGTCAGCACGACGACCGCCCGGCGCCAGGCCAGCGTCAGGCGCAGCAGCGGCCGGTACGGGGCCATGACGAGCCACGTGAACGGATTGGCCCGCGCCGACACCATCCGGCCGCGAAGCCAGTAGCCCACCAGCACCGGCACGAGGGTGACCGACAGCAGGGCGGAGGCCGCCATGGCGTAGGTCTTGGTGAACGCCAGCGGCTTGAAGAGCCGGCCCTCCTGGGCTTCCAGCGTGAAGATCGGCGCGAAGGAGACGGTGATCACCAGCAGCGCGAAGAACAGGGTGGGGCCGACCTCGGTGGCCGCACGGCTGACGATTCGCCAGTGCGGCAGGCGGCCCCCGTCGCGCTCCAGGTGGCGGTGCGCGTTCTCGACCATCACGATGGCGGCGTCCACCATCGCCCCGATGGCGATGGCGATGCCCCCCAACGACATGATGTTGGCGTTGATGCCCTGCAGGTACATCACGATGACGGCCATCAACACGGCCAGCGGCAGGGTGATCACCGCGACCAGCGCCGACCGCACGTGCAGCAGGAAGAGGACGCAGACCAGGGCGACGATGGCCATCTCTTCGAGCAGCTTCTCCTGCAGCGTGTCGATGGAGCGTTCGATCAGCGCCGTGCGGTCGTAGACCGGGACTACCTCCACCCCCTCGGGCAGCCCGGATTGCAGCTCCGCCAGACGGGCCTTCACGCGCTCGACCACGTCGTAGACGTTCGCGCCGTAGCGCACGATGACGATGCCGCCGACCACCTCGCCCTCGCCGTTCAGCTCGGCCAGCCCGCGGCGGATGTCGGGGCCGATCTGCACGGTCGCGACGTCCTGGACGGTGATCGGCGTGCCGGACTCGTCCACTCCCAGGGCCACGCGCCGCACGTCGTCGATGCCCTGGATGTAGCCCTCGCCGCGCACCATGAACTCGGCCTCGGACATCTCCAGGACCCGGCCGCCGACGTCGTTGTTGCTGCGCTGCACGGCGCTCCGGATGCGTGACAGGGAGATGTCGTAGGCCCGCAGGCGGTTCGGGTCGACGGTGATCTGGTACTGCTTGACGAAGCCGCCGATGCTGGCGACCTCCGACACGCCCGGCACCGCGGTCAGCTCGTACTTGAGGAACCAGTCCTGCAGCGAGCGCAGCTCGGCCAGATCGACGTCGTCGGAGCGGAGCGCGTACAGGTAGGCCCAGCCGACCCCGGTGGCGTCGGGGCCGAGGGTCGGGGTGACGCCTTGCGGCAGTCGCCCGCTGACGTAGTTGAGGTATTCGAGGACGCGGCTGCGCGCCCAGTACAGGTCGGTGCCGTCCTCGAAGATCACGTACACGAACGAGAAGCCGAAGAACGAGTAGCCCCGCACCACCGTGGCCGAGGGCACCGCCAGCAATTGGGTGGTGATGGGATAGGTGACCTGGTCCTCGACCACCTGCGGCGCCTGCCCCGGGAAGTCGGTGAAGATGATCACCTGCACGTCGGAGAGGTCCGGCAGCGCGTCGAGCGGCGTCGCCCGCAACGCGTAGATCCCGCCGACCGCGATGCACACGGCCGCGAGGACCACGAAGAAGCGGTTGCCGATCGACCATTCGATCACGCTGGCGAGCATCGGTCTCTCCCCGGTTCCGGTCAGTGGCGGTGGCCGGCCGGCATCGCCGGCATGGCGTCCGGCCCGTGCTCCGCCGGCAGCCCGGGTGTCGTCATGCCCGAATCGAGGGTGCGGATGGCCTGGGTGAGGTTGCTCTCGGAGTCGATGAGGAACTGCGCCGAGACGACGATCGTGTCGCCTTCCGCGATGCCCTCCAGCACCTCCCATACGCCGTCGCCGTAGCGGCCGAGGGTGACGGCGGCAACCTGGAACGTGCCGGGAGACCGCTCGAGGACCACCAGATCGCGGGTGCCGCCGCGGATCACCGCTTCCTCGGGCACCGCCAGGGCGTTGCGCGCCACCGGGACGTCGAACGTCACGTTGGCGTACATGCCGGCGCGCAGCGTCAGGCCGGGGTTCTCCAGCTCGATGGAGACGGTCATCGTGCGCGTCTGTTCGTCGAAGTGCGGGTACAGGTAGCGCACGAACCCGGTGTAGGGACGTCCCGGCAGGTAGGGCAGCTCGACGCGCGCCCGCTGGCCGACGCGCATCGCCTCGACCTGGTGCTCGAAGATCTCGACGTCGACCCAGATGGTCGTCAGGTCGGCCATCTTGTAGAGGTTCATCCCCGCCTCGACGTACATCCCGTCGAGCGCCCGATCCAGCTTCTCGACGACGACGCCGGTGACCGGGGACAGCACCGCCAGCGTGCGGCGCGGCGTCCGTTCGCGCTCGAGCCGGTCGATCTGCTCGTCGGTGATGTCCCAGTAGTTGAGCCGCGTGCGGGCCGAGGCGACCAGCGACCGCGCCCGCTCGGCGATCGCGGGGTACTCGGACGTCTCCAGCCGCGCGGCATAGTCGGCCGCCTGCAGGTACTCCATCTGGGTGGTCACGAGCTGCGCGCTGTAGATGTCGAACAGGACCTGCCCGGCCTCGACCGTCTCCCCGAGGTAGTTCACCGCGACGTTCTCGATCCAGCCGTCGTATTTCGTGTTGACCCAGGCGATCTGCCGGTCGTTGTGCGCCAGGGTGCCCACGGTGCGGATGGTCTGCGCGACGTTCCCGCGGGCGACCGGCTCGCTGCGCACGCCGATGCTCTGCACGAAGCCGGGATCGACGCGCACCGTGCCCGGCGGCAGGCTGCCGGCGTCGTTCGCGTAGACCGGAACGAGGTCCATGCCCATCGGGGACCTGCCGGGCCCGTCCGACGTGAAGCTCGGATCCATCGGCGCGCGCCAGTGGAGGATCTCCCGCTCCTCGTCGTCGGCCGTCGTCGTCGTTGCGCCTGGCACATCGGAAGCGGCCGACGGGGCGCCGGAGAACACGGCCTGGAGACTGGACGGCCACTGCCAGCCGGCGGGATTGAAGACCACCAGCGCCGTTGCCGCCATGCCGAGTGCGAAGCTCGCGACGCCGACTGCAATCGAGTTCTTCATGGCGTTTTCCCGGCAAGCGGCACGGGCGTGCCGATTGCCCGTTCGAGAGCGGCCAGCGCGATGAGGAGGTCGGAGAGGTAGCGCGCCCGCAGCGAGCGGATGTCGACGAGCGTCCGCTCGCCGTCGAGCAGCTCCAGAACGCCGAGCCCTCCCGCCTCGTACGCGGTCTCGGTGGCGCGGAGCGCTTCCTCGGTCTGGGGAATCAGGACGGTGTCGAGCAGGTCGATCTGCCGGTCCAGCGTCTCCAGGCGCACGATCGCGTCCTCGACCTCCAGCTCCATGGTGTTGCGCGCCGCGGCCCGGCGCCTGGTATGCGCATGCATCTCGGCCCCGGCCTGCTCGACGCCCGCGCGGTACTTCGCGCCCCACATCGGCAGCGAGACGCCGAGCGAGACCGTGACGGCGTTCCTGCCGTTGTCCGGCGGCAGGGGAAGGCCCGCCGCGTCCCGGCGGCCGACGTTGATCACCCCGACGCTGGCGGTGAAGTCCGGTCGGGAGCCTCTGCGCGCCAGCTCCATGGATTTCTCGCCGCCCTCGATGAGCGCGCCCGCCGCGCGGAGCTCGTGGCGGTGGCGATCGCCCAGGTCGTGAAGCTGTTCCCGGTCGACCTCCACGCCGGGTCGCGTCAGGGGAGGCACGGCCGGCACCGGCTTCTCCGGCGGCAGATCGCGCAGCGTGTTCAGGCGCGCCGCGAGCGTGGCGCGCTGGCGCTCGAGCTGGTGCCGGCGGTCGACGACCCGCGTGATTTCCGCCTGCAGCCGGATTACCGCCTGCTGCAGCCCGGCGCCCGTGGCGTAACGGGCGCTGGCCAGGGTCTCGTAGTGCGCGAGCAGCGATTGCTCCTCGCGCGCGAGGCCGAGCGCGGCGTCGACGTAGCCGAGGTCGTAGTAGGTGTGCTTGACTCGGGCCACCACGTGCCGCCGGGCCGTCTCGTAGTCGTGGTACCGCGCCGTCGCCTCGAGCAGCGCGACCTGGCCGCGCAGCTTCAGCGTGCCGAACCAGGGGAAGGTCTGGGTCAGCGTGACGCTGTTCAGTTGCGGGCCGACCCGGGTCTCCACGCTGCGCAGCGCCTGGGTGAAGCTCACCACCGGTTCGGGCAGCGCGGTGACCTGCGGCACCCGTTGGCGCGCGGCCCGGTAGCGCGCGTCCGATTCGAGAATCGCCGGGTTGCGCTCCACCGCCGCGACCACGTAGGCGCGCAAGTCCGGTGCGGCGGCGTAGAAGTCGAGCGTCTCCTCGGGCGCCGCCGGTTGGGCGGCCGCGAGCGTCGATGCCAGGCTCGCGGCGGCCAGGCCGGCGGCGGAACGCCGAGCGATTGGTGCCTGCATGTGATCGTCCCCGTGTTTCGTCGCGTTTGCGGGAACCCGTGCGGCGGGTTTCCGTGCGGCAGAGCGTTCTCCGCGGTCGGTTTCCAACGACACCGGTCGGTGCGCGGAACGCACGGCCCGGCTTGTTGCGACCATGCTCATGGCGAATGGCGCACAGGCGGAGAACGGCGCACGAGACGGAGGACGACGATCAGATCAGGAGGGAGGCGTGCCGCACGAACAGCGGCGGTGACGCGGATCGGGGCGGCGGGTGCTCGACGTGCCGGCCCGGATGCGGTGCGGAGCGTGTCTCGGGTTCGACGGCGGGCGTCAACGCGGCATCCGCTTCCGGGGCGGCCTTCAGCGACGCCGCCGCCACGACGGTGGCGCAGCAGGTGAGTGCGGCCCCCGTGTCGCCGTGGTGATCGCGGGTGGGCCGATCGTGGCAACTCGACGCGCTGGACGCCGGCGCTGCCGTGGCCATCAGCGGACAGAGGACGATGGCGGCCAGCAGGGCGCATCCGATCCCGGTCACGAACGACCGCCGATGACTCCGCATCACGTCCCCATGGTCGCACATCGCCTCCGAATGCTCAACTCCGGGGCGCGTCGCTTTCTCGAACATCCTTCGTACGGGACGAGGCATGCGATAGAATCGGTCGCTTGTGCGCTCGTCGAGGCGCACGGAGGGGAGAGCCCGCGTGTCGGATGCAAGCATGACCGGGACGGCCGGACCCGCAGCCGCGGCCGAGATTCTGGATCCGGAGCGGATTCAGTGGGTCAGGAACCTGCCGTTCCTCGCCCTTCAGCTCGCCTGCCTGCTGGTGTTCTGGACGGGCGTGTCGCCGGTGGCGGTGCTCGTCGGCCTGGTCACGCTGTTCTCTCGGATGTTCGGCTTGACCGCAGGCTACCACCGCTACTTCTGTCACCGCGCGTTCCGGACCAGCCGCGCGTTCCAGTTCGTGCTGGCGTGGCTCGGCGCGTCGGCCGCGCAGCGCGGGCCGCTGTGGTGGGGCGGGCATCACCGCTGGCATCACCGGCACTCCGACACGGCGCAGGACGTCCATCCGCCCGGCGTCAAGGGACTCCTGTGGGCGCACGCCGGCTGGATCATGGCCGCCGGCAACGATCGGACGCGGGTCGAATGGATCCGCGACTTCGCGAAGTTCCCCGAGCTCCGCTGGCTCGACGCGCACCACTACGTCGCCCCGGTCACCCTCGGCGTCGCACTCTTCGTTCTGGGCCATTGGCTCGGCGCGGCCTACCCGGCGCTGGGCGTGAGCGGCGGGCAGCTCGTGGTCGTGGGGCTGTTCTGCAGCACGACGGTGCTCTACCACGTCACCTTCGCCGTCAACTCGATCGGCCACTGCCTCGGCAGCCGCCGCTACGAGACGAACGACGCCAGCCGCAACAGCTTCTGGCTGGCCCTGGTCACCGCCGGCGAGGGCTGGCACAACAACCACCACCGCTACCCGGCCTCCGAGCGCCAGGGCTTCTACTGGTGGGAGGTCGACTTCACCCACTACGGCGTCGTGCTGCTGTCGTGGCTCGGGGTGGTCTGGGACATTCGCGGGCCGTCGGCCGACGTGATCCGAGAAGGCGCACGCTGACCGGATCGGGTTCGCGTCGTGCTGTGGCCTCGCCCGGGTGTTGCGAGTTGACAGGCTCTCGTGCCGGCGGTACAAGGGTTGCGCGGAATGTGACATGCGTTGACCGAGCGTTCGGCCCGGCGCCACGGCCGTTCGTCCGCTGCGGATCGTCCGGGTCACCGTCAACTACGAATTTCCAGGGAGCGTCCCGATGCACGTCGACATCATGCGGCGGCTACTTTCGCTGGCGGCGGTCGTCGTTCTCGCGGCGTGGGCCGTTCCGGCAGGCGCCCAGCAGCCGCAGCCCCTGGTGGACGCGAACGGCGAGGTGCTCGAGGAGGCGTACGACTACCTGAGCCGCCCACTGAGCGCGGCGGATCGACGCTACGAATCGATCCGCGGCGCGCGGCTCAAGGAGCTGATGAACGAGGTCGTGGCGTTCTCGCGGTTGAGCCGCGACGCCGGCGACCGGCAGTGGGGACGGATGGCCGGCAGCCCCTACGAGGCGCTGACCGCCGACTGGTCGCAGGCGATCTTCGAGGAGCTGGGGATGGAGAACATCCGGCGCCAGTACTTCGACCTCCCGCCGCAGTGGACGCCGGTCGACTGGGAGTTCACCGCCACCGGCGGCGATCGCCAACTGAGCTTCGGGTCGCTCCTCCCGGCCAACGGCTCCACCCCGATTCCGGAGGGCACGCAGCTCGAGGCGGTCTGGGTCGGCACGGGCTCGGAGGCGGACTTCCTGAACCGCGACGTCCGGGGCAAGGCGGTCGTGCTGCAGACGATCCTGGCCCCCGGTCAGATGGGCAACTCCGCCACCTGGGAGGGGGCGACCATTCGCGCGGAGGAGAACGGCGCGGCCCTGATCGTCGGCATCTGGGGCTACGCCGGGAACATGGCGGTCTGGCAGAGCCTGGGGGGCACGCGGACCACCCGCACGAATCCCGACGGCACGACGACCACCGTCCGCACGCCGGTCGAGGTGCCCGGCTTCTTCATGGGCTGGGAGGACGGCAGGCGGCTGCGCGACCTGATCGGTACCGGCGCGCGCGTCCTGATCGATGCGAGCCTCGACGTGGAGATGCGCGATAACCTCTCCAGCCCGAGCGTCTTCGGCACGCTGCCGGGCACGACGGACGAGCGCATCTACGTGATGTCGCACATGGACGGCTACTTCGACGCCGCCCTCGACAACGCCTCCGGCATGGCCGTGATGATGGCGCTGGCGGAGCACTTCGCCGGGGTGCCGCAGTCGGAGCGGCGGCGCGACATCACCTTCATCGCCACCGCGGGCCACCACGTCGGATCGCCGAGCGCCGGCTTCATGCGGGACAACCCGGAGACGCTGGAGCGGGTCGCACTGATGCTCAACTGCGAGCACATCGCGCCGACGCAGTTCGTGCAGTTCGGCAACGAGATCCGCCGGACGACCACCGTGTCGCCGCGGCGCTGGTGGGTGCACGGCAGCGACCGGGTGCTCGACATCGTGCTCCACGCCTATCGCACGTTCGGGGTCAGCCTCGTGGGCCGGATGGACCCGCGGGCCACCGGCGAGATGGGTCAGATCGACGACCTCGCGCCGTCGGTGCAGTTGATCCGCTCGCCGGAGCACAAACACACCGATCTCGACGTGCCGGAGCTGGTGTCGGGAGCGGGCATGGAGGCGGTCGCCCGCGCGTTCGCCAAGATCGTCGACGGCGTCAACACGCTGGCGCTCGAGGAGACCCTCCCCGCCTCGCTGGCCACGGATCAGCAATAGCGACAGGGCGTATCCGGCTGATACGTCCTGGTTTCGTCGTCGCCGGGCGGAAGAACGGCAACGTGTCCCGATACGGCTCGGGTCACTGCGCGCCGGACATTCCCCTGAACGTCAGCTTCTGCATGCCCGCGCCCGTCGCCGCCAGATAGAGGTTGCCCTGGGAATCGGCCGCGATATGGTGGCCGGCGCCCAGGATGCCCTCCGGGCGGACCGTGCCGAGGATCTCGAGCGAGGCGCGGTCGACGACGACGATGCCGTCATCGCCGCCGACGTAGAGGAACCGCTGCTCGGCGTCCGGGGACAGGGTCAGATTGCGGGCGAAGGGCGCGTCGGGGGTGATGACCTGTCCCACAAATGCGCCGCCCAGCGTGAAGACCTGCACGCGGCGGTGCTCGCGGTCGGCCGCATACACCATGCCGTCGTTCGAGACCCGGAGGGCGTGGAGCACGTTGAAATACGAGGGCCCCGGATCCGAGAAGCTGGTCGGGTTCACCACCTGACACTGGTCGTCGTCCACCGGCGTGTCGCCGAAGGCTCCCCACCGCCGCTTGAAGCGGCCGGTCCCGGCGTCGAAGACGGCGACGCGGCGGTTGCCGTAGCCGTCGGCCACGAACAGCTCGTTGGTCGGCGGATGGACCTGCTGGTCCGCCGGCCGGTGGAGGTTCAGCATGTCGGCGTTGCCGCTGCTCCCGTCGCTGCGGCCGATCTGCATGACGAACGCGCCGTCCTGCGTGAACTTCAGCAACTGGTCGTCGTTGACCGGCTCGACCCGGGGGACGCCGTTGGTGGGGCAGTTGTTGCCGCCCAGCCAGACGAAGCCCTCGTGATCGATGTGCAGGCCGTGCTCCCGCTGGGGCCACTCGTAGCCGGCGCCGGGACCGCCCCAGGCCTTGATGAAGTTGCCCTCCGCATCGAAGACGACGACCGGCGGCGCCGCCATCGCGTCCTGCTCGGCCGGCAGCGTCAGCGGGCGGTGCAGGACCCACACGTTGTCCTCCGCGTCGATGGCGATGCTGGAGGGCGCTCCGAGCCTCATTTCCGCCGGCACCGTGGGCCACGCCCCGTCGACCTCGAAGGTCGGCAGGCTGGAACCCTGCGCGGTTGCCGTCCCGGCGGGCGGAGCCGAACCCGACAGCCATGCCGGCGCCGCGGCGGCTCCGGCGGCCGCGACGAGTGCCATGAGAACCGCACGACGCAGTCGCTTGCTCCGCATGATGCCTCCCCTCGCAACTTGAGGGCGACGACTATAGCACGGGCGCTGCGTGATCTCTCGGTCGCGTCGGGAGTTGCGCAGGCGCGAACCGCCGGCGGCGTCCGGCGGTGGATTGACATGCCCGAACGCATCCGTAACCATCCTTTCCCAGTGGGTTGGCAGTCTGCGCCGGAAACAGGCGAGGAGGCAGCACATGCCGGAGATCGGACTCGGACGACTCGTCATCTGCCTGGTCGGGACCCTGCTCGCCGTGGGCGGCAGCGCCGAGGCGCAGCCGGCGGACGAGTGGGAGCCGGTCACCGCGGAGCGGCTGCGTAACCCGGAGGACGGCGACTGGATGAGCTATCGCCGGACCTACGACGTGACGGGGTTCAGCCCCCTCGACCGGATCAACCGCTCGAACGTCGGCGACCTGCGGCTCGTCTGGGCGTATTCGATGCGCGACGTCACCGGCTGGGTCCCCACGCCGGTCGTCGCCAACGGGTTGATGTACGTGTCCGAGGGCAGCGGCCGGGTCACCGCGTTCGACGTGGTGTCCGGCGACGTGGCGTGGGTGCACACGCGCAGCTATCCCGAGGACATCGAGCTGTCGCAGGCCTTCATGCGGCATCGTGGCGTGTCCGTCTACGGCGACACGATCTACTGGGGCACGGCCGATGCCGCGCTGGTCGCCCTGGATGCCGTGACGGGGGAGCAGCGCTGGGAGGTGAGCACCGGCGACTACACGACCGGGCTGGGGCACCCCCATCCCGCGCTGATCGCCGACGGCAAGGTGATTCTGGGCTTCGCCGGGGGCGACCGCAGCGCGCGGGGCGCCGTCGTGGCGCACGACGCCGAGACCGGCGAGCGGGCCTGGATCACCTACACGGTGCCGTTGGAGGGCGAGCCGGGTTACGAGACCTGGGCCGAGCACGACATCCCGCCACTGGGCGGGCTGACCTGGAACACGATCAGCTACGACCCCGAGCTGAACTGGATGTACATCGGCACGGGGCAACCCACGCCCTGGTCCTCGACCCTGCGGGGACCGGGCGACTCGCTCTACACGAACTCGATCCTGGCCCTCGACGTCGCCACCGGCGAGCTGCAGTGGCACTTCCAGGTGGTGCCGGAAGACAACTGGGACCTGGACTCGACCCACGAGAGCATGCTGCTCGACCTGGTCATCGGCGGCGTCGAGCGCAAGGTGCTGATCGAGACCAGCAAGATCGGCTGGGGCATCGTTCTCGACCGCGTCACCGGCCAGTTCCTGGGTGCGTTCCGCACCGGCTACGACAATCTCATCACCGGCTGGACCGACATCGGGATTCCGATCTACAACCCTGCGCTCCTGCCGACCATGGACGACGTCGACTCGGGCCGGGTGTTCGAGGTGTGCCCGTTCTACGTCGGCACGCGCAACCTGAACTCGCCCAGCTACAGTCCGGAGACGGGCTACTACTACGTGGGCATCAACAACAGTTGCATGGACGTCACGTTCGTCTCCGAGGAGTACCGGCCGGGCCGGCTCTACAGCGGGATCGCGGCGCGCGTGAAGACCGTTCCGGACTACGACTACGTCGGCGAGTTCGTGGCGTTCGACCCGCTCACCGGCCGGCGGGCGTGGGAGCGTCGCTTTCCCGGCGGCGCGGCGATGAGCGCCGCCGCCCTGGCGACGGCGGGCGGGGTCGTGTTCGGGGGCACTGCCGATCGGCGGTTCTTCGCGCTCGACGCCGACAACGGCGATCTGCTCTGGGAGACCCGGCTGAACGGCGACGTCTCGGGCGCCCCGATCACCTTCGAGGTCGACGGGCGGCAGTATCTTGCGGTGGGGGCGGGCGGCCGCATCGCCAACACCCGGTTCTATGCGCGGTTGACGGACACGCGGATCTCCGACGGCGGCGGGGTGATGTGGGTGTTCGCACTCCCGGAGAGTCGTCAAGGAGGTGTCAGATGAGCGGCGTCAAGACGTGGGTTCGGCGGGTCGGCTCGCTTTCGGTCGCGGTGATCGTCATCCTGCTCGCCGCCGCCGGCGCCGGCGCGCAGTCGCCCGAGCGGCTCCTGGTCCTGCTCAGGGACGCCAGCGCGCTCGCGATCGTCGATCCGGCCAGCGGAACGGTGCTTGCGCGCGTGCCGACCGGCAGGGATCCGCACGAGGTCACGGCGTCGGCGGACGGCCGGCTGGCGTTCGTGGCGAGCATGGTCGATGGGATTTCGGTCATCGACCTCGCCGCCCGGGAAGAGATCCGGCGCGTCGACCCCGGCCCGGGCAGTCAGACGCACGACGTGCTGTTCGCCGGGGGCAAGGTGTACTTCACGATCGAGGGCTATAAGTCCATCGGCCGCTACGATCCGTCGGCGGACCGGATCGACTGGACGCTCGGGATCGGTCAGGACGGCACGCACATGCTCGTGCTGGATCAGGCCAGGGACATGATGTTCCTGCCGAACACAGGCTCGAACAGCGTCACGCTGGTCGAGGGCGTCATGGCGGGTCCGGCTCGAGCGACGCTCACCGATATTGCGGTACCGGGCGACAGGCCCGAGGGCATCGACCTGTCGCCGGACGGCCGGGAGATCTGGACGGCGACCCGCGGCGACGGGGGCGTGTCGATCATCGACGTGGAGAGCCGGCGCGTCGTCGAGACCCTCGACCTGGGGCTGCAGGATGCCAATCGCCTGAAATTCACCCCGGACGGCCGCGTGCTGATCATCGACGGCGAGGCGGCATCGCTGGTGGTCATGGACGCCGCTTCCCGGGCCGTCATCGAGCGGGTGACGGTGGGCTCGACCGACACGGGCGACGGGGCCGTCCTGGTGGCCCCCGACGGCTCACGCGCCTATCTGGGGCTGAGAGCCGCGGACCGGGTAGCGGTCGTGGACTTGACCACGCTCGAGGTCACCCTCGAGATGCCGATGGGTGACGGCGCCGGCCCCGGCTGCCTGTACTGGATTGGCGCCATGTAGCCAAGCCGGCCGGCAGTCCGCGAACTCGGAGCGAGACGCTCCCGTTCGCGCCTGAGCCGTATGCGCATGCCTGTCGTCTCTGACGCCGCGGCGCGTGTCCGTGCCGCCAGTCCGCGTCCGGATGACCCCCGCATTCACTATTCGGCGAGCTGGCCACCGGACCGCCGGCGACGTCACCCGGTTGCACGACGGACGATCGGCGAAGAGCGGGTTGGCGTCCCCAACGGGATTCGAACCCGTGTCTCAGCCTTGAAAGGGCTGGATCCTAGGCCTCTGGACGATGGGGACGTCCCGGAGAGCAGATCGGAAAAGTATACATGGCAGGGACGGACGGCGGCGGTTCCCGCCTGCCGATCAGGGCCCCGAGTCCAGGAGCGGATTGACGGCGCGCACGGTGCCGTACATCCGGTCGTGCTGGAAGCCCTCGGTCCACATCTCCCCCAGCCCGAAATGCTCCGCGTACGCCCACAGGTGCGCATCGAACCAGGACAGGCCGTAGGCTGCGGCGCCGCGGAGAGCGAGGCGCACGACGTCCCCGTTCGGATAGAGCACGGGAAACTGCATCATGAGGTCTTCGGCCTCGCGCACGGCGTCGGTGAAGGAGAGCAGCGGGCCGTCCGGCCCCCGCGGGCGCCGGACGGCGGCGATGAACTCGACGATCGCCTGGTGCGGGACGCGCAGGATGCCGTCGTTCAGTCCGCGCCGCAACGCGGAGGTCGCCCGCTGCTGCTTGTCCGGAAACCGCGGGTCGAAGCGATAGACGAGAATGTTCGTGTCAACGAGCGCCGTCGCGGACATACAGATCCTCGCGTGACCATCCGCGATCGCGTGGGGGCACGGTGCGCTCGACGTGCTGCTGCTGCTGCCGACGACGGTGGCGTTCCGTGGCCAAGTCGAACAGGCGGAGTCGCGATGCGCGATCGAGCGCTCCCGGTCGCTCGGCCGCGGGTGTCACGCGCAGGCCGTTGCCGCTGACGGCCCATTCGATGTCGTCGCCGGGGCGAATGCCGAGTTCGGCCGCGAGCGTCTTCGGCACGGTGATCTGGAGCTTGCTCGTGACCTTGGCCATGTCCTTACTATAGCAAGGAAAAATCCTTGTCGTGGCCGGCAGCGGGCCGGATCCGTCGCGGTGGCGTGACCGCGAGCATTCCCGGGCGTAGACGCATCCGGGTCGGACCCCGGCGAAGGCGGGTCGCGCCGCCGTGGACTGCTAGGATCCACGCAGTCATGCACGCCGATCTGCAGGAGGCCATCGACTTCCACGAGGCGATAGTCGCCGAGGGCGCCAAGGCGCTCGTCGGCTACGAGCGCGAGAAGGTGCTGGCCAACACCGTCCTGCTGTCGGAGATCCCGACCACCTACGACGCCGAGGAGGAGCGGCAGGTCAACGCCGGCAACCTGCTGCTGCGCGGCGTGCCGGGGGTGGGGAAGACGTTCTTCGGGGTGATTCTGGCCGCCATCAGCGGCGCGAAGTTCGCGCGGCTGCAGGGGCGGGCGGACCTGCAGCCGACCGAGGTGATCGGCTTCCAGATGATCAATCCGGCGACCGGGCAGTTCATCACCGAGTTCGGGCCGCTGGCGTCGGCCGAGGTGATCCTGCTCGACGAGATCAACCGCATTCCGCTGAAGTCGCAGAGTGCGTTTCTGGAGGGCTTGCAGGACCGGACGGTGACCGTCGGCAAGGAGACCTACCGGCTGCCGTCGTTCAGCTTCGCCATCGCCACGATGAACCCCATCGAGCTGGGGCAGGGGACGTTCCCCCTGTCGGAGGCGGCGACCGACCGCTTCGCGATCATGGTGAACATCGGCTACCTGCCGCCGGAGGAGGAGCAGCGGCTGGTCGGCTTCGACTTCAAGAAGGTGTCGCTCGACGGCCTGATGTCGAAGGAGCGGGTGGTGGAGCTGCGGTCGAGCATCACCGAGCGGGTTTTTCTCCACGACGCCATCGCGCAGTACATCCAGCGGCTGGTGGCGGCGTCGCGGCCCTACGACGTCGAGACGGACTGGCGGCGGCGGTCGCCGTCGGAGCTGGTGGAGCGCTACGTCGATCTGGGCGGGTCGCCGCGCGCGACGATCTGCTGGGGGCGGCTGGTGAAGGTGTGGGCGCTGCTCGCGCGGGGGCGGGCGGAGGTCTACCCGGAGGACGTGCAGGACCTGGCCGGCTACGTGCTCGGCCACCGCATCTGGCTGGCGCCGCACGCGGCCGGCCAGGGGGTCTCGGTCGACGCGGTGATCGATCAGATCATCGAGCGGGTGCCGATACCGTGACCGCCCGCGCCGGCGAGGAGCTCGTGAGCTGGACCGAGGTTCAGGACATCGAGCTGGTCATCGTGCGGCGCATGCGGGAGTACATGGCGGGCGCGCACCCGAGCGTCTTTCAGGGGGCCGGGTTCGAGTTCGCGGGGCTGCGGGACTGGCAGCCGGGAGACCGCCTGACGTCGATCGACTGGCCGCAGTCGACGCTGACCAACTTCAGCCCGCTGGTGGCGCGCGAGTTCGAGCAGCAGAGCACGGCGCGGCTGGTCATCGTGGCCGACACGTCGCTGTCGACCCGCTGCGGGGCCGCGGGCGCGCCGATCGCCACCGTCATCGCGCGGACCGTGGGCACGTTGGCCCTGGCCGGGGCGTTCTTCCAGGACCGGGTGGGCCTGATCACGTTCGACGCGCGGTCGCGGCGGCTGCTGGTGCGGCCGCAGGTCGGCCGGAACCACGCGATCCACTGCCTGGAGGCGTATCAGGATCTGGTGCTGGAGCGCTCGGAGCACGAGGCGCGGCGGATCGACGACAGCTTTCTGGGCCTGCTGCGCAAGCCGTCGATGGTGCCGGTGGTGTCGGACTTCCTCTTCGAGGACACGGAGCCGCTGCTGGACGAGCTGCTGGCGTTGAACGCCACCCACGACGTGTTCGTGGTGCTGATCGACAGCCGCCACGCCTTCGAGCTGCCGGAGCTGTCGGCGGGCTGGGTGGAGGGCTGCGACGTCGAGACGGGCGAGTCGCGGCTGTTGTCGGCGGATGACGTGCGCCGGCTCGGAGAGCGGGTGGCGGCGTGGCAGGATGGGGTGGAGGCGCAGGCGGCGGGCCTCGGCCTCGAGGTGCTGCGGCTGGGCGCCGACGCCGAGCGGTTCCATCACCAGGTGGTCGAGTTCCTGGCCGATCGCCGTCTGCGGAAACGATAGGGAGGCAGCGTGTTGCAGAGGCGCCGGAGATCGGGAGTGCATGGCGGGAGCGCTCGCCCGCGTCGTCGCGGCGCGAGGCGGAATCGCGGATTCCCGGGCGCAAGCCTGTTGCTGATCGCCGCCGCTCTCTGGCCCGCGCCCGCCGCGGCCCAGGCCGGGCCGGACAGGGTGGCGATGGAGGCGATGCAGTGCTGGCGGCGGATCGCCGCCCACGCCGTCCACGTCGGCGAACGCTTCGACATGGTGCTGACCTGCGCGGTGGTCGACACCGGGACCGCCCGCGTGGTGCCGGACCTCGCGTGGCTCGAGCCGGAGACGCTCGGCGTGTCGCCGTTCGAGGTGCTCGACGGCGAGCGCTACGACGACGTGGTGCGCGGTCCGCGCCGCTTCTTCCAGTACCGCTACGCCCTGCGGATCATCGGGGAGGACTACTTCGGCCTCGACGTGGAGCTGCCGCCGCTGGAGCTGCGCTACCGCATCGAGCGCTCGCTCGACGGGCGCACCGCGACCGAGGGGCGCGAGCTGGCCTACGTCCTGCCCCCCGAGTCGGTCCGCGTTCTGTCGCTGGTGCCGGCCGCGGCGGGGGATATCCGGGAACTGCCGGGCGAGACGTTCGGCGACGTGGAGGCGCGCCTGTTCCGCGCCAACCTGACCGGAATCGCGGCAACCGCCATCGGGGTCATGGCCCTCGGCGTGCTCCTGCTGGCGGCGGTCCGGGCGCGGCGCGAGTGGGGCGGCGCGGCGGCGGCCCAGGCGGACCGGCTGCCGGCGTGGCGCATCGCGCGGACGGTGCTCGCCGAGCTGCAGGCGGTGCGGGCGGCGTCGGCGGGAGGCTGGAACGGCGATCTGGTGGCGCGGGCGCTGTCGGCGTTCCGCATCGGCGCCGCATTGGCCATCGGACGGCCCGTGGCCGAATCGGCGACTGCCGCAAGCGGGGCGGCGGCCGACGGGGAGGGGCGGCTGTCGGTGCGGCGGGGGCTGCTCGGGGCCGAGCGCGTGTCCGTGTGCGCCGCCGTCACGGTGCGGGACGTGGATCGAGAGCTGCCGCGCGTCGCCGCCGAGTCGCCGGACGGGGTGCGGGCGGTCGAGTCGCTGCGCGCCGGACTGGCCGGCTTCGGCGCTGTGCGCTACGGCGCGGCCGGGGAGCTGCCGGTCGAAGTCCTGGCGGCCGACCTCGATGCCGGAATCGACGTGTTGCAGAGGCTCCAGGTCGATCTGTTCGAGCCGTTCCGGCGCCTGCGCCGGGTGTACCGCAGCGGTCGGGAGTGGGCCGCGGACCGATGGAGACCCTGAGCGCGATCCTGGCGCGGATCGGGGAGGTGCTGGCCGGGCTCTCGCTCGCGGACCTGGAAGGGCTGTCCCTGCTGCGGCGCGACGCGACGGTCATGGCCGCCGGCGGGCTCGCCGTGGTCGTGCTCGGCATGCTGATCTGGCGTTACGCGCGGCCGCGCGGACCGGGCGCGGCCAACGTCGTGCTGCCGGCGCTGCTGTCGCGCCGCCTCGCCCCCCGCGCGCACCTGGCGCCGGTCCGCCATGCGGCGTTTGCGATCTTCCTGCTCGGCCTCGTCCTGTTCGGCCTGGCCCTGGCCGATCCGCACAGCGCGCTCGTGCAGGAAGAGGAATCGTATCCGGGCCACCGCATCGCGATACTGATCGACGCGTCGCTCAGCATGAACACGGCGTTCGCGACCGAGCGGCTCGCAGCGGGGAACACCTTCCTCGCCAACGTCGCGGCGGCCGAGTACTTCGTCCGGCGCCGGATGGAGGGGCCGTACCACGACCTGACGTCGCTGGTGCAGTTCGGCAACGAGGCGTACATCGTCACGCCGTTCACCACCGACTACGAGAACATCCTGCTCAGCATCAGCCTGATCGGCACCCCGGAGGAGTACCGCCGCTTTCCGGACCACGGCACCCTGGTCATGAACGCTATCAGCCGCGGCGTGCAGCTTTTCCGGACGTTCGATTTCCTCGGCGCGGCCGGCAACCTGATGGTGATCTTCAGCGACGGGCAGGACACCCACGCGCGCTTCGAGGACCTGACGCTGGACGAGATCATGCAGCAGGCGGCCGACAACGAGATCCCGGTCTACTTCATCCGCACGGCCTACGATCAGGCGCTCGGCGAGGTCATCTCCGACCAGCAGTGGAAGCTGGCGGTGGAACGGACCGGCGGGAAGTTCTTTCCGGCCGCGAACGAGGACGCGATTCTGGCCGCCATCCACGAGATCGACGAGCTGGCCGAGGGCCGCATCCGCGTGCGGCGCTACACGGCCCACGAGCCGCGCTTCGCTCCGTACGCGTTGGCCGCGGTCCTGCTGTGGCTCACCGCCCTGACCCTGACGCTGAGCGTCAGGCACTTCCGGAGGTTCCCCTGATGCAGGCGGCACTCAAGTATCTGGCGACGGCGTTGATCCTGGCAGCGATCGCCGCGGCGGTCGCGGCGGCCGGCCGCATGGACCGCCGGGTCGCGGGCGCCCAGCAGCAGATCGCGACGTTCGCCTTCGACGACGCCGAGGCCGCCTACGCCGAGCTGGAGCGGTCCCTGGACGTCGCCGGCGCCGTGCCCTGGCTGTTCGGGGCCACGCGGGCCGACGTCGTGACCCGTCGGGCGGCGCTGCGCTACTGGCGGGGCGACCACGCCGGGCTGCTGGCCGACTACGCCGGCGCTTCGTCGCCGGACGTGACCGGCAACCTGCCGCTGCAGTTCGTGCTGGCCAACGCGGCGGCCCGCGCCGCGCTCGACCCGGAAGCCGACCGCGAGCAGGTGCTGCGGGCTCTCGACGGCGCCATCGACGTGTATCTCGGCGTGCTGCAGGAGAGCCCGGGCCATCTCGACGCCGCCTACAACTACGAGTACCTCCTGCGGCTCCGCGCGGATCTCGCGTCGGGGGCGGAGATGCCGGCCCCGCGGCGCAGCCAGCACGGGCAGGAAGGAGAGGCGCCGGAGGACGGCGAGCTCGAGGAGATCGAGATCTACGTGCCGGTACAGCGGGACGTGGATCCGGAGATGGACGAGTCGCCGACCCTCGGCGCCGGAGAACGAATCCGGAAACGCGGATAGGAGTCGGCGTGCAGCGAATGGCGCGGGCGCCCACGACGCCGAAGTAGCGAGGAGAGAGCGGAAACGATGCCTCCCGTCCGCTTCATCGAGCCGCTGTTCCTGTGGCTGCTGGCCGGTCCGGTTCTGCTGCTGCCGATCTGGCTCTGGCAGCTCGCCCGGCGGCGGCGCGACGTGGGGCGGCTTCGTTCGTCGCGGACCGCGCCGGTTCGCGAGCGGTACCGGTTCGCCGGGGGGCTCTCGTTCTGGCTGGCGGTCGGCGTCGCCGCGGCGCTGGTGATCGTGGCCCTGGCGCGGCCGCAGGCGCTCGTGTCGGTGACGGAGACGGCGGGCGTCGACTTCGTGGTGCTGCAGGACGGGTCGACGTCGATGCGGGTCACCGACGTGGCGCCCGACCGGTGGCAGCGCTCGGTCGCGTGGATCCGCACGTTCGCCGAGGTGCTCGGCTGGCGCCGCGAGCGGGTGGCGCTGGCGCTGTTCGCCCACCGCGCCGCGCCGCAGGTCCGCCTGACGAGCGACCCCAACGCGCTCTTCTTCTTCCTGGACCACCTCGCCGACGAGCCGCCGTTCCGGCTGCGCGACGACACGAGCTGGAACACCAACATCGAGGACGGCCTCGCGTGGGGCGTCCGCATGATCGAGAAGGACGAGGAGCTCTACGGCCCGCGGCTCGGGGCACGGGCGTTCGTCGTGCTCTCGGACGGGCAGTCCTGGAGCGGGGAGGTGGAGCGCGCGCTGAAGCTGGCCCAGGCCCGCAACATCCGCGTCTACGTCATCGGCGTGGGCACCACCGGCGGCGGCTTCATCCCGCAGCTCCCGCCGGGGCGCTATCAGGAGCCCGAGCCCCCGATCCACTCGGTGCTCGACCGGCGCTCGCTGCGGGCCATCGCCCAGGTGGGCGGCGGGCAGTACTTCGAGCTGGGGGGCGAGCCGGACCACGTGGTGGCCCTGCGCATCCTGTCCGACGTGCAGCGCTCGGCCCGCGGCGTCGTCCAGCGGCAGGAGTCGTTCACGGAGCTCTACTGGTACTTCCTGCTCGCCGCGGCCGTCGTGCTGGGCGCGGGAACGCTGCTGCTGAAGGAGCGGACACAGCTCTGGTGGCAACTGGCCGCCGCCGCGGCGCTCGGCGCCGTGCTGTTGCCGTAACGGGAGGATTCCGGGCCGTTTCCTGCAACGTGCGTCTAGAATGCACGATGTGCGCGTCATTCACGATGCGCAGATGATGAGGGCGTCATGACATCACCAGGGACATTCGGCCGCTCACCGAGTTCAAGCGCAACACCGCGCGTTTCATGACTCATCTCAAGAAGACAGGACGACCCTCGGTCCTGACCGTGAACGGCAAGCCGGCGCTCGTCGTGATGGACGCGGAGACATGGCAGGAGGTCAACGATCGCTTCGAGCACGCCCGGGCCGTGGCCGGGATCCGCGCCGGCCTCGATCGAGCGTGCTGCACGTCCGGCACGGAAGTCGTGACTATTGGCGGCAGTAGCGGCCGGCACGCTCAGCATCGAGCGGTGCGGGGCTCGGCAGGCATCAGGTGGGCGGCGGCGAGCGCGGCTGGCGCCCGGAATCCATCCGTGCAGCCGAGCGTCCGCATCGTCGGCGTGTGGTCCAGGGCGTTCGCCTCGATCGCCGCTGAACGCAGCTTGAGGTGCGCGAACATCGGACGCCCCCCGCCGACGGGGCGCAGGTGGTTGTCCGGCCCGCGCGCCGCGGGCAACAGTTTCAGGGCCACCGTGCCGCGCACGTTGCCTCCGACGGCGAGGATGCGATTGCGGGACGGGTCGAGCTCGACGACGATGTCGCAGTGGGTGCGGGCGCCGTTGCCCATCTGCCGGCGCCGTTCGGCGATCGAGCGGTAGGAGGGCCGCCGCGCGCTGCACAGCAGGTCGCCGGGCACGATGGTCGCCGTCCCGATGTCGTGCGCCGTGAACGCGCCCGGTGACCCGTCGGCCGCGCTCGCACGAATGGCCTGGTCGATGTAGACGTGGTGGGCCACGGCGCGTTGAAAGCGGCCGGCGTCGCCGAGACCGCCCTCGCACATGATCCACGACACGAAGGCGGCGGACCAGGGATACCGCCATCTGGAGGCGACCCCGCGCCGTCCTTTCCAGGCCGTGTTCTGCTCGTTGAGGATCCAACCGCCGTGCGGCGTCACCGCCCAGTAGCCTGCGATGGACGGGGCTATCCTCGCGGACTCGGCGCGGTTCGGCCGCCGCCGGCGCCGCCGGGCGCGCTGTGCTGCGCGGTCCGCGGCGTCGACGTTCGTCCGGTCCACGACGGGGAACCCGAAGAACGCCCATTCCTGGACGGCGAGGTCGACGATGCGCCGCCGCACGTCCGCCTGCGGCAGGTTGGGGCAGGGCATGCGGTGAATCGTCATCCTGCCCGGGGCGCCGCGCACGCGCCCCGACGGCGGCGTGGCGTCGAGCAGGGCGGCAGGCAGGCGGTCGAACGGCGTCTGCTGCGCGAACGCGACGGACGCGGCGCCCGCGCAGGCCGCCAGCGCCAGCGCCAGCGCCAGCGCCAGCGCCAGCGCCAGCGCCAGCGCGAAGGCGCCCGCCCGCTCACGCAGACGCCCGCCCGAGCCGTTTACGTGTCTACTCGCCACCGCGCACGCTGCCGCAAGGAGTGGTTACAAGGCGAAAGCCACCAACTAGAAGTCGGCCGGGGCAGGCGCCTCGCCGCCGTCCCAGTCCTTGACGGATCCGTCCTTGGCCTTCAGGAACCCGAGCAGGCATCCGTTGGAGCCGTCCCGGACGGGGTGGCAGCGCGCCTTCACCATGTCGCCAGGGCCGATGTAGTCGCGCGTGATGCCGATCCGCAGGAGCCCGTTGCGGCTGGTGGCCTCGAGAGCCCAGATCTGCGGCTCACCGTCGGGGCCCTCGACCTCCAGGTAGAGCCACGAGTGCGGGACCAGCAGGTGGAGCTCGGTGACCACACCCTCGATGTCCGTGAACGCATCGGAGTAGTTGCCGTGGGAATGGTGTCCCCAGGCCGGCAACGCGAAGGAAGCCGCACAGACGACCGCGACAGCCAGCTTGAACCGCATGCTCATCCTCCTCACGCTCCTAGAACACGGCCGGGACGCGGGGCGGCGCCGGGAATCCGTTGGAGTAGGTGGACTGGTAACGAAGCCCGTTCCCGTCCGCGTCGAGCCACCCCAGGGACTGCTGAAAGAGCGCCGGATCGGGGTAACCCCGCGGGACGGTGCCCTCCAGCACGTAGAGCTTGTTCTGGTGCATGTAGATCGACACGAAGGTGCGCGACGCGTCGGGGTTGGTCAGGTGCAACTGGTAGCCTTCGACGCGATCGACGTTGTTGTAGCCCAGGTGCGTCGGCTCGGTATCCCGCTGCAGGAACGTCCAGGTCGCATAGAGCATCGCGCCCAGCAGGTCGTGCCTCCAGTACCCCTCGCCGGTCAGCCCGCCGCCGCTGCAGCGCTCCGCTCCCGGCGGACAGTTGCCGGCCCTTTCCGTGAGAATTCTCTCGACGTGGTTGTAGTCGGCCACCGTCACCGTGTAGCGGCTCGGTCCGACCTCGGCGACATAGACGCGCGCCGGCAACTCCGCCCCGAACTCCGAGGTCCAGGTCGTCTCCGTCACGGTCGGCTCACCCGGAAAATTGCACGTGAAGCGATCTTCCCGGCTCGCGTACTCGGTCCATTCCTGCGCGAACGCCGACGCCGGAATCGACAGGACCGACGCTATGGCAACGACGGGAATCAGTCGCATGGCTCGTTTCCTCCCGGCTTTCCGCTGCCGCCATGACGGCGGCGGCGTCAGGGAATCTCCGGGCAGCGGTCCGCCCCCTGCCCGCTCCCTTCGGCGCCCGCGTCGCGATATATCGTGTGGCAGTTGTCGCAGGCGTTGTTGAGCTGGTCGGCGACCTCGACCACGGCATCGACGCTCCGGGACTGCGACGCCCGGTAGGCGGCCTGCCCCGCTTCGACGAGCTCTTCGGTGTACTGCTGCCAATCGTCCCGATCCACGGGAACGGGCCTGCCGTTCTCGCAGCGGCGCCCGGGCGCCAGGAAGAGCGGGGTGGACTCGACGAGCGCCAGCGCGGCCAGATCGATCGCCTGCCATCCGGGATAGACCGTCGATCCCCACTCGACGTAGTCGAAGGGCCGGGTCCCCGGGGCCGGTAGCACCTGGGCGCCGGGGTCCTTGAGCTGCACGTTGAAGATCACGTTCGAGGCGGGGAAGGTGACGGACCGCATCAACTGGGCGAGGTTGGCGACCGGGGCGACGGCCAAGTCGCCGCCGGCCGCGGACCCCGCGGCGGTCGGCGGCGCGGGGAGCACGATCCCGGCCAGCATGCCGTCGGTCAGCTCGGCCTCTCCGGCGGGGAATTCGCCAGCCCGGAGGACGTAGGCCGTCAGGTCGATGGACTCCTGCCGGGACAGCGGCGCCGGCGCCTCGAGCGGCATGGTGTAGTGGATCTTGTCGACGAGATCCACCAGCGGGCGCGCGCCCCAGATCGACAGGAAGCCGTCTCCGGCCAACGGCGGGCCGACGCTGCCCTCGAGCGCGTCACCGTGGCAGACGGTGCACTGGGCCTGATAGACCTGCTGCCCGCGCGCCGCCTGCGCGGCGGTGTACACGCCGTCCGCCAGGGTCTGCGACTGCAGGGTGTGTCCGGCAAGCGCGAGCGCCGCGGCGAGCGCGCCGGCGCACGACGCTGCGGCCCGCACCCGGCGAGCTGCTGTACGGCCCGGTCGAATCAGGCGCATGAGAAATCCTCTCGAGCTGCCCATGGTCGATGACGACTACCGTAACCGTAATCGGTTCGCCCCGCAAGGTGGCGGCTGCAGCGTGCCGGCGCGTACGGGAAACGGCCGGCCCGTCGACCGGGCTCCGCCGGCCGGAGTGCGGGGCGTTGATTCGCGGACGCCGGGGTTAAAGATCGGATCGACCGCGCCCGATACATCCTGCGTTGTCTTCCGCTGAAGGGGACGGCTCGTCCCCGGGGGGCGCGGCGCGGGCTTGGTACACCCGCGCCGCGGTTCCATGCGCGCGGCATTCCCTGCTACCTGCCCCGTCCGGCGTGCGCGGCGACCCCGGCGGCGCCGGTTCCCGACAGAGTTCGCGGCGACCCCGTTCGCGCCGGCTATCGGCCCTCGGGAGACGCGCAACGCCGATAGAGGAGCGCGCGTTCCTCCTTGCCGCAGATCTCGGTGACCCCGGCTTCGCGAAAGCAGAACGCCGCCTGCTGGGCGAGCCGGCGCGGCGCCTGCATCGTCGCGGCCAGGTGCCGCGTGGTGAACCTGTCGGGCAGGCCGGGATCGACCAGGGCGAAGAGGTCGGCCATGTGCCGGATGGTGTGCGTCTCCACCACCTCCAGAAGGCGGTGGTCCGCGCGCACCCACTCCCGCCCCCACCGTCGCCGGCCGGGGTTCGGCACACGGATCTCCTCCTCGATCACCATCACGACGTCCAGCGTCAGGTTGGGATGCTCGAGCAGGGAAGCGATGCTCGGGAGGACGCCGAAGACGGCGAACGGGGAGCCGTGCCGGGGCGACAGGCGGCGCTTCGCCGGCTCTTGCGGGTCGTCCTGCGGCTTGACGATGTAGCGGTCCTTCGCGACCGGATACACCAGCGTCACCTCGTGAGTCGCGAGCAGCGGGGGCAGTTTCCGCTTGAGCGGGAAGAAGTCGCCGGTCTGTATCTCGATGATCCGGTTGCCGAGCAGCACGTCGGCGACGTAGCCGTCGACGGCCGTCTCGATGCTGCCGCCCGCGGCGGCTGCGTAGCGCTGCTTGAGCGCGCGGTGCAGGGACTTCTCTCGCAACTCGCCGATGGAGACGCGGGTCCTCACGCTCCCGTGGCCCGAGGCTTCGCCGAGGGTCATTCCGACGCGCAAGATACATCGAACCCGCCGTTCGTGATTCTCGCGACACGACGGGTAAACGGTCTGCCCGACCGGCGGCGTAGAATGGATGCAGGAATCGAATCATGGTTGTGAGCGCCGCAAGGACCCAGGTCACGGCTGCCGAGTTGCCGGCGCTCTCCGCGCGCCTCTCGGCCCAGGGCCGGCGGACGGAGCTCGTGAGAGGAGACCTCGTTGTCATGGCGCCGGCGGGAGGACGACACGGGCAGATTGCGCACACGTTCGCACTTTTCATCGGTATCCACGTGAGGGGCCGGAATCTAGGACGGGTCTTTGCAGCCGAAACCGGCTTCCTGCTGCGGCGCAACCCCGACACGGTGCGAGCACCGGACGTGGCTTTCGTGGCGGCCGAGCGATTCGGGACGGAGGAGACGCCGGCCGGCTTTCTGGAACTGGCGCCCGATCTCGTGGTAGAGGTCGTGTCTCCCGGTGATTCCCCCGGCGCGGTCCGGGACAAGGTTGGCGACTGGTTGTCGGCCGGCACGCGGCTCATCTGCGTGTTGTACCCGGGGACGCGGACGGTGGTCGTGCATCGTCAGGGTCTCCCGGCCGAGACACTTTCGGAAGGGGACACACTGAGCGGTGTTCCTGTGCTCAGCGATTTCACCGTCCGGGTCAGCGAATTGTTCACCTGAGGCAGGGAAAAGCCGCGCATGCTGGAGTACCTCAAGCTCGAGAACGTGGGCCCCGCACCGCGTATGGAGGTCGAGTTCGCCCCGCGGGTGAACCTCATCACGGGCGACAACGGTCTTGGAAAGAGCTTTCTTTTGGATACGGCGTGGCGCGCACTGACCGGTTAGTGGCCGGCCGAGGTCAACCGGCGCATGACGTCCGGATTCCCGGCGCGTCCTGTTAATCGGAAGAAGCCAGCCACCATTCAGTCCCGTGTACACGGGACGTCTGGACCGGTTAACTCCAGTGCGAGTTATATGACCGCAGAAGAAACTTGGTCTCGGACGCTCGGGCCAACCGAAACGCCCGGGGTTGTCGTATACGCGCACGCGGACGGCTCCCTGTCCGTTTGGGACCCGGCTCGGAACGACTGGCCACGGTGGGACGGTGGCGAGAAGCATGAACGCCGACCACCGTACGTGTTCACCGAGACCGAGGTCTGGGATGGACTGAAGGGGGTGTTGGACGGTCGTCCAGTGCCCGTGTGCAAGGGGCTGTTGGAGGACTGGTCGAGCTGGATCAGGGCGGGCGACGCCAACGCCGACGCAATGGCGGAAGCATTGCACGCCTTGTAGCCCGATCAGCAACAGGGCGAACCAATCGTTCCGGGACCGCACCTGCGCCTGTCGATCGACGATGTTCGGGAGATTCCCTCGATACAGACCAAGTATGCCGGAGCCGTACCGATTCTGCACGCGTCCGCGGGACTCCGACGCGTTATCGCGCTCGCGTACATGCTGACGTGGGCTTGGAGCGAGCATCGGATTGCGGCTGGAACGCGTTCGTGGAAGACCGTGGGGAGCGCCGTGATCCCCGTCAGGCCCGCACAGGAACCTCCGAACTTCGATGCGGACGTGAGACAGCCGGGATTGCGGGCCATCGCCGAGTTGGTCGGCGGGACCGCGCCGCGTACCGCCGGACAGCCCCACGCGCAGGTCGCGCAATCGAGAGAGGAGATCCCGGCCGCACTGTTTCCTCCGTACTGGCGCGAAGCACTCAGCGACCTGCTGGCGAGCTACGACCGCATCTGTTCGTACCTGTGCCTGTACATCCCGCGCGGCACGGGAACACCGAGTGTCGACCACATGATTAGCAAAGTCCGTCTGTTGGGATCAGATCTACCAGCTCGACTACGTGACGCGCCGGGCGCCATTTGTGGCCGGGGAGCTACGCCGCCAGGGCAAGTTGTTGGAAGACGAACTTTGACAAGTGTGTCGCGCCGCTCACCTCTCCCGAAACACCACCTCCAGCCCATCCAGCACCGGGTTCCGCCGGAAGCGGATCACCGCCAGCGCCGCCTCGACGACCAGCCACGCCGCCAGCGTGAAGATGATGGCGGCGGGGGCCAGTAGCAGCCACTGGCCGGCGTTCCAGAAATCGGTCAGGTTCGCGCTCATCACCGTCAGCGTCGACAGCAGCATGAACACCATCGGCGCCGCGGTGTAGACGAGCGGCTTGCCGCGCCGCAGCAGATAGAGGGTGACGGCCAGCAGCGCGAGGCCGGCCAGGAGCTGGTTCGTGGTGCCGAACAGTTGCCACAGGATCAGCCCGGCGAACTCGCCGTCCACCTGGATGAAGGCGAAGGCCCAGATGGCGACGACCGCGATGCCCGACGCGACGTAGCGGTTCGAGAGCGCGCCGACACCGAGCGTGTCGCCCATCTCGGAGACGTTGTAGCGCAGCAGCCGCGTGGCCGAGTCGAGCGAGGTCAGCGCGAACGAGACGACGATGACGGCGATGAACGTGCCCCCGATCGCCTCGGGAATGCCGAGCGTCTGCAGGAAGTGCGTGGTGCCGCGAATGAAGGCGGCGATGTTGTTGCCCAGACTGTCGGCCGCCTGCCAGCTCACGTAGCGCTCCAGCCACGCTTCTCGCGAGACGAACCCCGCCGTGCAGGCGAGGACCGCCATCAGTCCGAGGAGCGATTCGCCGATCATCGCGCCGTAGCCGACGAAGCGGGCGTCCCCCTCGGTGGCGAGCTGCTTGGCGGTGGAGCCGGACGACATCAACGCGTGGAAGCCGCTCGCCGCGCCGCAGGCGATGACCACGAAGACGAACGGCACGATGGGCGGGGCGCCCTCCGGCGCCAGGTCGACGGCGGGAGCGGCGAACGACGGATTCGTCGCTACGAAGCCGAGGTACATGGCGCCGACGCCGACATAGAGCAGCAGGCTGTTGATGTAGTCGCGCGGCTGGAGCAGCAGCCACACCGGCAGCACGCTGGCGCCGAAGGCGTAGGCGAGCAGCAGCCACTTCCACTGCGCGAGCGATGGTCCGACCACCGGCTGGCGGATGCCGACGAACGCCAGCCCCAGCGCGACGGCGAGCCCTGCGACAGTCAGGCTGCGGATGCTCCATCCGCCGCGATGGACGGCCACGCCCATGGCCGCGGCCACGAAGACCAGGGCGCCGCTCGGCAGCACCGCCTGCGGGTAGAAATCGGGCGAGAAGAGCACCGCGATGACGTGGACGAAGACGCCCATCGCCAGCGCTATCAGGAAGAAGATGACCAGGTGGAAGAGGGTCTTGCCGCGGGGGCCGACGAGGTTCTCGGTCACCTTCCCGAGCGACATCCCGCGGGCGCGGATCGACACCACGAGCGCCCCGAAGTCGTGCACCGCGCCGACGAAGATGGCGCCGATCACCACCCACAGCATCGCCGGCAGCCAGCCCCAGATGACCGCGATGGCGGGGCCGAGCATCGGTGAGAGGCCCGTGATCGAGGCGTACTGGTGGCCGAACAGCACATAGCGGTTGGCCGGCACGTAGTCGATCTCGTCCCGGTAGCGGACCGCCGGCGTAGGCCGCGCCGGATCGATCGCGAACACGCGCTCGGCGAGAAAGCGCGCGTAGACGCGGTAGGCGACCACGTAGGCCGCGATGCAGATCAGGGCGGCGAGCAGTGGTGACATGGTCAATGGGAGACGAGTTGGCCGCCGATGGCGCGCAGGGCGTCGAGCCCGTGCACGTCGTCGGGCCGGAGAGGGACCACGGTTCGCGGCAGCGCCGGAAAGACCTCGTCGATCTCGCGGAGATACGCCTGCTCCTGCGTCCGGCGTGCCTCGATGAAGCTGCCGGATGCATCCGCGTTGTCCGGCAGGACGCGGTTGACGATGAGCGCCGCCACGGGGAGATCGAAACGGGCCAGCGTGTCGACCACCCGCCGGCTCTCCAGGATCGAGAGCCGGTCCGGGTTGACCACCAGCAGGAACGCGGTGACGGCCGCGTCGAGCAGCCGTTCGCGGGCGACGATGAACTTTCGCCGGCGCGCCTGCAGCACCTCGTTGATGCGGGCCTCGGGGCTGTCGCGCGGATGATCCGCGCGCGCGTCGATCAGCGAGAGATCGTCGCCCTGGCCCGGCTTGCCGCCGAGGTGCCCGAGCATCGCGCCGAGTCGTGTCGAGCGTTCGCGGTGGCGGAGCAGGCCGTCCATCCAGGCGCCCATCACCTCCGGGAGCGACAGCAGCCGCACCGTGTGGCCGCTCGGGGCAGTGTCGAAGATGACCAGATCGAAGCGCGAGCCGGCCTCCGCCATCAGCTCGGCGACCTTCTCGACGAGCGCTGCCTCCGTGGCGCCGGGCGCGTGCGTGGCGAGGTCGAGCTGCCGGTCGACCTCGTCGTACAGCCGCGGGTGGACCAGCGTCTTCATGCGCTCCTTGACGGTTGCAATATGCGCTGCGGCGGCGCGGTCCGGATCGATCTCCAGCCCCGTCAGGCGGGATGCCAGCGCGGTCTCCGCGTCGCCGATCGCGCGGCCGAAGATGTCGCCGAGCGAGTGCGCCGGATCGGTGGACACGACCAAGCATGTCCGCCCGCGTTCCGCCGCGGCGAGTGCCAGGGCGGCCGCCGTCGTCGTCTTGCCGACGCCCCCCTTGCCGCCGACGAAGACGATGCGGCGCGCGAGCAGTCCGTCAGCAGCAGCGGAAGTGGTCAAGGGGCGAGTGCTCCAGACCCATCCGGGTGTGCCACTCGTGGAAGCGTTCGAGCAGGAGCGGCTGCAGCTCGAGCGTGTAGTAGGCGGCCGGGTTCGGCACGCCCATCAACTCCGCGAAGACGAACAGCATGAACAGGTCGTCCTCGTCGCGGCGCGCGCGGGCCACCGCGCCCCGGTAGGGCGCCGTGTAGAACTCGCCGAGCAGCGTCCGGGCTCGTGAGAGCCGCGCCCGGACGCCGTCGAGTCGCGAAGGGCTCATTGATGGCCCCGGAGAAGGCGCTAGCTCACCCCCGCCGCCGTGGCGGCACGCCGCTCGCGCATCAGCGCGGACGCGGCCTCCAGCATGACGAAGATGGCGGTGATGATGATCACGATGTCGATGGCGACCAGCACGTATCTGCCTTCGGTGTAGAGGCTGCTGAGCTGGTAGAGCGCGGCGAGCAGCGCCATCGTCGTGACGAAGACCATCGGGATCAGCGTGTAGCGCGCCGGACGGCCGAGCTTGACCAGCATGACGCTGATGACGAGGAGCGTCAGTCCCGCCAGCAACTGGTTCGTCGTGCCGAACAGCGGCCAGATGATCATGCCGCCGGTGCCGTCGGCGCCCCCCGCGCCGAACGCCAGCACCAGGCAGGCCCCCACCGCGCCGGCGGTGGCGACGTAGCCGTTCGTCAGGGCGGGGATCTTGTAGATGGCGCCCCATTCCTGCACGATGTAGCGCTGCAGGCGGACCCCGGCGTCCATCGTCGTGCCGGCGAACAGGACCGCCATGACGGCGAGCAGCGTCTCGGCGAAGCCAATCGGAATGCCGAGCCCCTCGGCTGCGATCCGCGAGCCGCCCGTGACGAAGGCGCTGATGCCGCCCACCGCGCCGAAGCTTTCCGCGTTGGCGTAGGAGGCCTGCCACTCGGTCATCGAGAAGCCGGCCGTGACCGCGATGATGGCGACGATCGCGAGCGTGCCTTCACCGAGCGATCCGAGATAGCCGACGAAGCGCGCGTCGGTCTCCGTGTTGAGCTGCTTCGACGTGGTGCCGGAGCTGACCAGGCCATGGAAGCCGGAGATCGCGCCGCAGGCGATGGTGACGAACAGCAGCGGCATGATCGGCGGCGTCCCCGGTGGGACGTTGGGATTGATCGGCGGCGCGACTATCGTCGGGGCGGCGATGAAGACCGCGCCGTACAGGATGCCGAGGCCGACGAAGAGCTGGATGCCGTTGATGTAGTCGCGCGGCTGCAGCAGCAGCCAGACCGGCAGCATCGACGCCACCCCGGCGTACGCGAACAGGATCAGGATCCACTGCGCCGCCGGCGCGATGCCGGCCGTCTCGGCCAGCGTGACCGGGAAGAGCTCGCCCAGGTAGATGACCGCGTAGAGGATGATCGTCCCCACCACCGTCGGCCAGGTGATCCCGACGCCCACCTTGTAGAGCAGGATGCCGATGCCGACAGCCACGAAGACGGCGGTCCAGGCGGGAATGACGCTCGCCGGCGTGTTGATGAACTCGGTGGCGATCGCGACCGCGAAGACCGCGTTCACCATCAGCAGCAGGAAGAAGACGACGATCATGAACAGGTTGCGCGCGCGGTGGCTCACCACCTCGCCGGTCAGCGAGCCGACTGACAGTGCCTTGTTGCGGACGCTGGCCCAGATGGCCCCGAAGTCGTGCACGCCGGCGAAGAACATCGTGCCGATGACGACCCAGAGGAACGCCGGCAGCCAGCCCCAGACCACGGCGATGCTCGGGCCGATGATCGGCGCGGCGCCGGCGACGGCCGTGAAGTGGTGTCCCCAGAGCACCACCCGGTTCGTCGGCACGTAGTCGATGTCGTCCCGCATGGCGTGCGCCGGGGTCTTGAAGTCGGGATCGAGCCGGTAGATCTTCTCGGCCATGAACTTCGAGTAGAACCGGTACCCGGAGAAGACCGCGATCAGGCCGATTACCGCAAGCACGACAGCGTTCATGGTGTGCTCTCCTTGAGGTCGCGGACCGCCGGGTAGCCCGGCAGCCCGCTGGCGGCGCGCACGCCGCGGACGATGGCCTCCGCCGTGGCGTCGGCGGCCAGGGCGCCGATCCGCAACAGGTTGACGGGGGCCTCCAGGCTGCCGGTCGACAGCGCGAAGATGGTGTCCCCGTCCACCGGGGTGTGCGCCGGCCGGACGGCGCGGGCGAGACCGTCGTGCGCCATCCGCGCGACGACGCCGAGTTGCGCCTTGTCGAGCGCGGCGTTGGTGGCGACGACGCCGATGGTGGTGTTCTCGCCGCCCGGCGGGTCGGGCGCCGGCTCGCGCAACAGGGCGCGCGCGCCGACCAATCGCAGGCCGTCGCCGCTCCGCACGCCGGCGATCAGGGTTCCGGATTCCGGATCGTGGATGTCGCCGACCGCGTTGACCGCCATCAGCGCGGCGATCTGCACGCCGCCCGCGAGCTCGATCAGCGCCGTTCCGATGCCGCCCTTCATGGCCCGTTCCGGGCCGCCCAGCTTGCCGACGGTGGCGCCGGCGCCGGCGCCGACGCTCCCTTCCTCGATACCGTCGGCGGAGGCGGCCCGCGCCGCCCGGTAGCCGCACTCGGCAGTCGGACGCACGGCCGGATCCCCGACGCCGAGGTCGTACAGGATGGCCGCCGGCACGATGGGCACGCGCGCCGTCCGCGTCCGGTACCCGACACCCTGCTCGTCGAGATAGCGCATCACGCCGTCGGCGGCGGCCAGACCGAACGCGCTGCCGCCCGACAGCACGATGGCGTGTACCTGCTGGATGGAGTTGACCGGATCGAGGAGCGCCGTTTCGCGGGTGCCGGGCGATGCTCCCCGCACGTCGACCGCGGCGGCGGCGCCTCCCCGGGTCACGACGACCGTGCAGCCGGTCGGCCGTGCGTCGAGCGTGTGATGACCGACCTCGATGCCGGCGATGGAGGTCAGCCCACGAGTCGTCATTGTGGCGCTTTTCGATCCGGCGCCGGCCCCGGCGGTGGCAACGGTTACGCAGATGACGGCGCCGGCGCGAGCTGCTGAACTCGTCATCGGGGCTGAAATCGTACCCGAAATCGCCGAGCGCATCTACCGGACCGGAATCCGGAACGGGCATCGGATCCGTTCCGGCCGCGGTTGCACAGGCGAGCTGACCGCGTCGGGCGCGCGAATCGACCGACCGATCCCGGGGCTGCTCCGGTGGCAACGGGACGCTCGGGGCATACTGGAGCCAGGATGTTCTACGGCGTCGCGGCCGATCTCCTGGTCGTCGCTCACCTGGCCTTCGTCGGCTTCGTCGTGCTGGGCGGCTTCGCGGTCCCGCGCTGGCCACGCCTCGCCTGGGTCCACCTGCCGGCCGTGGCGTGGGGCGTCGGCATCGAGCTGACCGGCCGGATCTGTCCGTTGACACCGGTGGAGCAGTGGCTGCGGATGGAAGCGGGCGCAACCGGCTACGAGGGAGACTTCATCGCGCACTACCTGCTTCCGGTGCTGTATCCCGCGGGCCTGACCTACAGGGCGCAGATCGTCCTGGGCATCGTCGCGGCCGGTGTCAACGCGGCTGCCTACGGGTGGTGGGCGTGGTCCGTGCGGCGCGCCCGCCGGCGTATAGCGGAGCGCTGACGATGCCGGTTGTAGAATCAAAAGGTTGGGGTGACGGTGTGAGCGATTATCGGATGACAGCCGTGGCGGTCGATTCCCGTCTGTTGGCCGCGTTGTGCGTGGTCTCGTCGATGTGGACCGCTTGCGGCGGAACGCCGGCCGAGGTCGTCGAGCGCACGGCCGAGGCGCCTGCCTCGCGATCGGCCGGCGCTGGCGGTCCGGCGGAACGCGCACCGGAGCCGGCGGCGCGACCCCGCGTGGTGATCCTGGGCGACTCGCTCACCGCCGGCCTCGGCTTGGCTTCGGAGGACGCCTATCCGGCGCGGCTGCAGGCCCGCGTGGACGCGCAGGGATGGCCGATCGAGATCGTCGCCATGGGCGTTTCGGGAGACACGACGGCGGGCGGGCTCCGGCGCCTGGACTGGGCGCTGGAGGGCGACGTCCGGCTGCTGCTGGTGGCGCTCGGAGGCAACGACGCGCTCCGCGGGCTGCCGGTCGAGCAGATGCGGGAGAACCTGGCGCGGATCATCGATCGTGCGCTGGATCGGGGTATTCACGTCTTGCTGGCCGGCATGGAGGCGCCGCCGAACTTCGGGGCCGCGTATACGTCCAACTTCCGAGACGTGTTCCGCGCCCTGGCGGCGAGCCGCGACGTCTCCTTCGTGCCGTTCCTGCTCGAGGGGGTCGCGGGCGTGCGGGACCTGAACCAGGCCGACGGAATACACCCGAACGAGGCTGGCGCGGCCCGCGTCGCCGCGCATCTCTGGCCGGCGCTGGAGCCGCTGCTGCGGGCGGTCGCGGCCGAGCAGGAGGTCGCGTCTTGAGTCCGATGATCGAGCTTCGCGGCGTTTCGAAGACGGTACAGAGCGGCGACCGCGCGCTGACCATCCTGCACCCCCTCGATCTGTCCGTTCCGGCGGGGCAGTCGCTGTCGATCGTCGGCCCGTCCGGCAGCGGCAAGTCGACGCTGCTCGGCCTGATCGCCGGCCTCGACACGCCGTCGACCGGCCGGATCCTGATCGGCGGCACGGAGATCACGGCCCTCGACGAGGATCAGCTCGCACGGCTGCGCGGGGCCCGGATCGGCTTCGTGTTTCAGTTCTTCCATCTCATACCTTCTCTTACCGCGCTCGAGAACGTGATGGTGCCCCTCGAGATCGCCGGCGCCGCGGATCCGTTCGCCAGATCCAGGCGGTTGCTCGCCGACGTCGGGCTGACCGACCGCGGGCATCACTACCCGTCGCAACTGTCGGGAGGGGAGCAGCAGCGGGTCGCCATCGCGCGGGCTCTGGCGAACGATCCGCCGCTCCTGCTGGCCGATGAGCCGACCGGCAACCTGGACAGCGCCAACGGCCGCCACGTCATCGACCTGCTGGTCGGCATCAACCGGACGCGCGGCACGACGCTGATGCTCGTGACCCACGACCCGGAGCTGGCCGGCTGCACCGACGTCACCCTGACCATGCGTGACGGCCGCACGGAGCGGGCTGCTACCGTGGCGGCCCCGCTGGAGCCGGCCGGCGCGACCGCGGTCTGAGAGCATCCCGACCATGGGTTTCATTCTGCGCATGGCGTACCGGGAGCTGCGGGCGTCGTGGCGCCGGCTGATCTTCTTCTTCTGCTGCGTCGCCATCGGCGTCGGCGGCATCGTTGCCCTGCGCTCCCTGGTGCAGAACGTGCGTACCGCGCTGGCCGCGGAGGCTCGCGGCCTGACCGCGGGGGACGTCTACGTCCGGACGGACCAGCCGTGGTCGGACGAGGTGCGGGGGCGGATCGAGGCGCGCGCGGCCGAGGTGGCCGGGGCGGAGCTGACCGAGACGGTCGACACGGTGACGATGGCGCGCCTGCCGGCCGGCGTGGGGAACCGGACGAAGGTCGTGGAAGTGCGCGGCGTCCAGCCCGCGTTTCCCTTCTACGGCCGGTTCACGCTGGAGAGCGGCGCCGCGTACTCGCCCGCTCTGCTCGAGGACCGGGGCGTCCTGGTGGGGCGGGAGCTGTTGCCGCAACTCGGCGTCGCGGTCGGCGACGAGATCCTGATCGGCGACGCCGTGTTCACGATTCGGGACGCGATAGTGACCGAGCCGGGGCGCCAGCTCGGGGGGTTCAGTCTCGGTCCGCGGGTGCTGATGGCGCACGATGCGCTGGCGGAGACCGGCCTGATCGAGTTCGGGAGTCGCGCGGAGCGGCAGTTTCTGCTGCGGGTTCCCGAGGAGTCCATCGAGCCGCTGGTGCGGACATTGCGCGAAGACCTGCAGGAAGCGTTCGTGCGCCTGGGGTCCTACCGGCGGACCGAGAACCGCATCGAGCGCAACTTCTCGCGCGCCGAGAACTACCTCAGTCTGATCGGTTTCGTCATCGTCATTCTGGGCGGAATCGGCGTCTGGAGCGTGACGCGGGTGTTCGTGCAGCAGCGGCTCCGCAGCGCCGCCATTCTGAAGTGTCTGGGCGCCACGACCGGAAGCGTGCTGGCCGTCTACGTGGTGCAGGTGGCGCTGCTGGGACTCGGCGGGGCGCTGCTCGGAATCGGCGTCGCCTGGGGAGTGCTTGCGGCGGTGCCCGCTTCCCTGGCGGCGCAGGCGGCAGCGACCACCGGTTTTCAGGTCGTCTCCACGGACCTGACGCTCTCGGCGATGGCGCAGGGGCTGGCGGTAGGTCTGCTCGTATCGCTGCTCTTCGCCCTGGTGCCGCTGCTCGACACGCGCCACGCCAAGCCGCTGTTGCTGTTGCGGCAGGACGAGGAGCTGCCGGCGCTGTCCCGCGACCCGCTCCGGATTGCTGCCTCGGCGATGGTCGCCCTGGGGCTGGTCGGGGTCGCCGCCTGGCAGGCGGCCTCCTTCGAAGTGGGCGCCTACGTGGCGGGCGGTTTCATCGGCGTGGCGGGAGCGCTGCACGTGCTCGGCCAGGTGCTGGTACGCATGGCGCGCCCGCTCGAGGCCGCGCGCTGGTTCCCCTTGCGCCACGCGGCCCTGAATCTGCGCCGGCCCGGCAACCAGACGCGGGTCGTGCTGCTCGCGGTCGGGCTGGGCAGCTTCTTCATCATCGGCGTGCACGCGGTGCAGGCCAACCTCTTGTCGTCGTTCTCGCTCGAGTTGCGCGACGACATGCCCGACATGTTCCTGATCGACGTGCAGCAGGATCAGGCCGCAGGGGTGACGCGCGTGCTCAGCGAGGCCGGGCTCGGCGGTCCGGACGGCGAAGAAGCGCCGGTTCTGATACCCGTGCTGCGGGCTCGGGTGACGGCGGTGACGGGACCGGCGACGTCGATCGAGGGCCGCCGCGCGGTCCGGCGGGCCGGGTTCGGGCGCGAGTACACCGTGACCTACCGCCGGCTGCTGGAAGAGAACGAGCGGATCGTGGCAGGCGAGTTCTGGGATGCGGAGCCTTCGACCGCGCCGGAGGTCTCTATCGAGGACAGCCTCGTGGAGCGGGGCATGCGGCTCGGCGACACGGTGCGCTTCGACGTGCTCGGGCGCGTCGTGGAAGCGCGGGTCACGAGCGTCCGCGCCGTCGACTGGGACGACTCGCGCAGCGGCGGCTTCATGTTCCTGTTCCGCCCCGGCGCCTTCGACGATGCGCCGCACACCTACATCAGCTTCCTGCGGGGGCCCGCGGAGGCAGACGCCCGCGGTGCGTTGCAGCGGACGCTCGTCGATCGCTATCCGAACGTCTCGGTCATCGACGGCCTGGAGATCATCCGGACGTTTCGCCGCGTGCTCGACTACGTCACGCTGGCCGTCACCGTGGTCGGCGCGATCGCGCTGCTCGCCGGCGGACTGATTCTGGTCGGCTCGGTCGCGATGACGAAGTTCCAGCGGCTCTTCGACGCGGCGGTGTTCAAGACCCTGGGCGCGAACACCCGGCTGATCGCGGTGATGTACGTCTTCGAGTACGGCGTGCTGGGGACGCTGGCCGGTCTCGTCGGCTCGCTGGGCGCGCTGGCGTTGACATGGGCGCTCACGCGGCAGGTGCTCGACGTGCCGTGGACACCCGCACCTCTCATCAACATCGGAGGGGTGCTGGTGACGGCGGTCGTCGTTCTGGTGGTCGGCGTCGCATCCAGCGTGGACGTGCTGCGCCGCAAGCCGCTGCTGACGCTGCGGGCGGAGTAGCGCGGTCCCGGTGGAGCGTCGGGGAGCCATGGTACACTAGCTGATTACGCTACCGGCGAGCCACCGAAAGAGGAGTTGCCGGATTATGGAAGAGGCCGTCTACAAGGACGCGTTGACGAAGAAGCGCGCGGAGATTCTCGCCGAGCGTGGCGCCAAGTCGTTCTCTACGCCTATGGACAACAACACCCGCCAGGGTGATATGGCGGATCAGGCGAGCGGTAACAACGAGGTGCACATCCAGCTCAAGCTGAAGCAGACCGACGCGAAGATCCTCAAGGCGATAGAAGAAGCTCTGGTGCGCATCGAACAGGGGGTATACGGAATCTGCCGCGACTGCGGCGAGCCGATCTCGCCGGCCCGCCTGAACGCGATTCCGTGGACGCGGGTCTGCATCACGTGCAAGGAGAAGCAGCAGTAGCCTCGGCAGCCGGACGCCGTGTCCCGGCCGGTCCCCATGTCACCGTCATCGCGCTCGGCAGCAATCAGGGCGACCGACGCGCGCACCTCGCCCACGCGGTGTCCGCCCTGGGTGCCGTCCTGGCGGATGTTCGCGTATCACCCTTCATCGAGACGGCGCCGGTCGGCGTAGCCCCGCAGCCGAACTTCCTCAACGGCGCCGTCGTGGGCAGGTGCGGGCTCGCTCCCGCGGCATTGCTCGGCGCGCTCCTGCGGATCGAACAGGCTCGCGGGCGGGAACGGCC
This sequence comes from Vicinamibacterales bacterium, assembly GCA_965116825.1. Classification (GTDB taxonomy): domain Bacteria; phylum Acidobacteriota; class Vicinamibacteria; order Vicinamibacterales; family UBA8438; genus WTFV01. The sequence continues at coordinate 5,388,550 of OZ220736.1, read as the reverse complement.
CCATCCCGGGGCGGCGCGCACGCTCGACCTCGACCTCATTCTGATGGGCGAGATGGTGGTGAGTCGCCCGGACCTGGCGGTTCCGCATCCGCGGTTTCGCCGTCGCCGCTTCGTTCTGGAGCCGCTGGCCGAGATCGCGCCCGATCTCAGGGATCCGGTGACGGGGCGGACCGTTAGCGAGCTGCTGGCCGATCTCGGGCCCGCCCGCCGTCGCTGATCACTCCCGCTTCAGCCGCGCGTCGAGACTCCAGGCGCCGGGGCCGGCGGCCGCGAGATACAGAAACAGGAAGCAGTAGAGCACCGCCGGCTCTCCCTGGTTGGCGACAGGAAAGAGGAACATGCCGTCGCGGGGAGCGTGCGCGATGAAGTAGGCCGCGGCCATCTCGCCGCTGGCGATGAATGCCGCCGGCCGGGTGAAGAGGCCGAGGGCTATCAGCGCGCCGCCGACGGTCTCGATGACCGCGGCGAGTCCGAGCAGCGAGACCAGCTCGACCTGCTGCCCCCCGAGCACGCCGAAGAGCTTCTGCAGGCCGTGCAGCATGAACGCGTAGCCGGCGACGATGCGGAGCGTGTCGTGGATGCACTCCGTGTAGGGCTCGAGAAAACGTATCATCGAGGCACTTCCTTTCGATAGACGAGCGTCGATGCGACTTCGCCGAACGGCAGCATGCGTACCGATTCTACCGTCAGGGTTCGGCCGTCGGTGCTCAGCGACCGCTGCTCGATGATGTCCAACGAGAAGTCGCCCCGGGGGGTCGACATCTCCATGGTGCCCACGGTCAGCAGCGTGGCGCCCTCCCAGCTCGAGGTGGTCACCACGTCGCCCCGCGGTCCGGAACTGGTGCTCTCGCTGCCGTCGAGGCGGTAGCCGACCGAGCGGCTGCCGCGCGGGGTCTGCTGTTCGACGGTCAACAGGTCGGACGACTGCGTGATGACGAGCGTCCCGGCGGGACCGAAGGCGCCCGGCCCGCCGCCGCGTCCGGGCCTGCCGCCGCGCCCAGGCCCGCCGCCCCTGCCGCCGCGCGGGCCGGCTCCACGCTCCGGCAAGTCGCTCGCGCCCCGGTCGAGCTGCCATGTGCCGGAGAAATCGGGGGTCTGGGCCTGGGCCGGTACGGCTGCGAGACCGACCAGAGCGGCGACTACGAGAGCTGTGAGCTGCATGCTGTCTGTCTCCTGGCGTTGTCTTCGTGGTCCGGTCACTCGAACCGGAGCGACTCGATCGGGTCGAGCTGCGCCGCCTTTCGCGCGGGGTAGAAGCCGAAGAAGATGCCGGTCGCGGCGGCGAAGCCGACCGCGACGACCACCGCGTCCGGGGGTACCGAGGTCGGCCAGGCGAGGAACGCCGTCAATCCCTCCGACAGACTGAATCCCAGCCCGACCCCCACCAGGCCGCCGGCCAGGCTCAGTACGATCGCCTCGACCAGAAACTGCAGCAGCACGTCGCGTCCCTTGGCCCCGACCGCCATGCGCAGGCCGATCTCCCTCGTCCGCTCGGTGACCGACACCAGCATGATGTTCATGATGCCGATGCCGCCGACGATCAGCGACACGCCGGCGATGCTCGCCAGCAGTCCCGTCATCGTCTGGGTCGTCTGCGTCCGCATGCTCGTCATGTCCTCCTGCGTGCGGACCATGAAGTCGTTGTCCTCGCCCGGGCCGAGGCCGTGCTCCTCGCGCAGCACCGCGGTGATCTCGTCGGCCACGGCGTTGATGCGGTCGGCCGAGGCGGCCGAAATGGTGATCTCGGAGATGTTGGTGCCGTCGCGCCCCCGCAGCTTCTTGTTGACTGTGCTGTAGGGAACGAAGATGGCGTCGTCCTGGTCCTCGCCGAACTGTCCCGAGCCCTTGGAGGCCATGACGCCGAGCACCTGGAAGGACTGATTGCGGATGCGCATGCGGGCGCCGACCGGGTCCACGCCCTCGCCGAACAGGTTGTCGCGGACGACGGATCCCAGCACCGCGACCTTCGCCGCGCTCTGGACGTGGGTCGTGGTGAAGAAGGTGCCGAGCTGGATGTCCCAGAAGCGGATCTGCGGGAACTCGATGTCCGTGCCCTGGATGGTCGTGTTCCAGTTCTGGCCGGCCGCGACGACCTGGTCCCGCGTCCGGACGCCCGCGGCCAGATACTGCGCGTCCGGCACTTGCGCGCGGATCGCGTCGACGTCGTCCGCCTTCAACCGCGGCGACTGGCCCATGCCCATGCTGATCCCGCCGCGGCGGAAGTTCCCGGCGCGGACCATGATCATGTTCGTGCCGGCGGACCGGATCTGGGTCTCGATCTCCTGCTGCGCGCCCCTGCCCAGGGCGACCATCGTGATGACGGCTGCGACGCCGATGATCATTCCCAGCATCGTCAGGCTGGTGCGCATCTTGTTGCGGCCGAGCGCCTTGAGCGCGACGCGGAGCACCATGAGCACGGACATGTTCTGACCTCTCTGCCCCGTCAAGCCGGGGCCGCCGCGGCTGGCGTCGTTGCATCGGTTGCGGGCGGCAGGGCGGCGAACTCCCGGCTCGCGACGCGGCGGGCCGCGTTCCGCTCGTCGGAAGCGACCGTACCGTCATGGAAGCGAATGATCCGACTGCCGTACTCGGCGATGTCCGCCTCGTGCGTAATCAGCAGCACGGTGATGCCGCTCTCCTCGTTCAGGCGCTGGAAGATGTCCATCACCTCGATGCTGGTGCGCGAGTCCAGGTTGCCGGTCGGCTCGTCGGCCAGGAGAATGGCCGGCTGGTTGACCAGGGCGCGGGCGATGGCGACGCGCTGCTGCTGTCCGCCCGAGAGCTGGTTCGGGAAGTGGTCCATCCGGTCTCCGAGCCCGACCGCGTGCAGCATGTCCCGCGCCCGCGCGTGACGCGCAGGTCCGTTCATGCGCGAACCGTAGAGCAACGGGAGCTCGACGTTGTCGAGGGCGGTGGTCCTGGCGAGCAGATTGAAGCCCTGGAACACGAAGCCGATCTTGCCGTTGCGGACCTCAGCCAGCTCGTCGCGCGAAAGACGGGAGACATCGCGGCCGTCGAGCAGGTAGCGGCCGCCGGACGGCCGGTCGAGGCAGCCGAGAATATGCATGAACGTCGACTTGCCGGACCCGGACGGACCGGTCACGGCGACGAATTCGCCAGCGTCGATGGACAGGGTCACGCCCCGGAGCGCACGGACCTCGACGTCGCCCATGGCGTAGACCTTGGTGATGTTCTCGACCGCGATGACCGGGGGCGTGGACGTCACCGCCGGCCCCGCCTCCCGAAGGGGAAGGACGGGATCAACGGAGATCCGCTGCTCCCGACCGCCGGACCGCCTCCCGCGTCCGGTGTGCTGACGTTGGTAACGAGGTGGACGCCGGCGCCGAGCGTCCCCGGGGACGCAGAGACGGCGGCTGCAGGAACCACCGGGGTTGCAGCCTCCAGGGCTGCCAGACGCTGCTCGAGCGCCGCGCGCGCGGCTGCGTCCGCCACCGTCGCCAGCCGTTCGCGCAGCGACTCGACCTCGGGATTCCCGGGCGGGGCAGTTTCGTTCGGGGCGGAGCCGCCAACCACCTGCAGCAGCTCGCTCGCCGTGCCGTCCGTCACGCCGAGGCGGACGTTCATGCTCGACAGCCGACCGCCGTTCACTACCCAGACCCGGCCGTTGGTCTCTTCGACCTCGATGGGAGCGAACAGGGCGTCGATGGTGCTGGCGCCCCGCTCGACGGCCGGGACGTTCGGCCCTTGCTGCGCGTTCACGCGGCGCCGCGGAGAACCCGGTCCGCCGGGGCCGCCCGGACCGCCGCCCGCGGCGCGCCGTTCCCGCATGCGGGCGAAGAATTCCTGGCGTTCTTCCGGAGACATCTGCTGCATCCGCTCCATCATGCGCTGCCGCCGTTCCGGGTCCGTCCCGCCGCCGCCGAAGCCGCCGCCCCCGCCGAGGCCTCCGGGGCCCCGGCCGGGCGGCCCGCCCCCGGCCGGCCGTCCGCCGGGCGCGTCTCCCGGCCGCTCGCCGCCGGCCCGCGGTTCGCCCGGCCGGGCAGTTCCGCTTCCGGCGGCGCCCGCCGCACCGGCGCGCCGGCCGACCTGCAGCTCGGGCGGCACGGGCTGGCCCAACGCCGCGAACATGGCCGGGGTCGGCCGGAATCGCAGGGCCGCGTTCGGGACTCTGGTGACGTTCTCCCGCCGCGCCACCTCCACGGTCACCGTGGCGGTCATGCCCGGCTTGAGCTTGAGCGCGGGGTTGGGGGCGTCGATGACCGTCGCGTAGGTCACGACGTTCTGCGTGACGATCGGCTCGAGCCGGATCTGCGAGACGCTGCCTTCGAATTCCTCGGCCGGAAATGCGTCCACCGTGAAGGTGACGCGCTGGTTCGGCCGAATCCGGCCGACGTCCGACTCGTCGATGTTGGCGATGACCCGCATCTTGGTCAGGTCGGCCGCGATGACGAACAGCTCCGGCGCCTGGAAGCTGGCCGCCACGGTCTGGCCGACGTCGACCAGCCGCGACGTGACGATGCCGTCGATCGGGGCGCGGATGACGGTGTGCTCCAGGTTGACCTCGTTCATGCTCAGCGAGGCTTGCGACTGCCGCACCTGGGCCTGCGCCGACTTGAGCTGCGCCTCGGCCGACCGCAGGTTGACCTCGGCGGCTTCGAACTCGGTCTCGGAGATGAGGTCGCTTGCCGCCAGCTCGCGCGAGCGCCGGAGCTGCGTCGCGGCGTCGTCGACCGCCACGGACAGCCGCTCGCTCTCAGCCTCGGAGCGCAGCAGGTTGGCGCGGGCCTGCTCGAGCTGCGTCTCGAACAGCGAGGGATCGAGCCGCATGATGACGTCGCCCTCGCGAACGATGGAGTTGAAATCGACGTGGAGCTCCTGAATGATCCCGGAGACTTGGCTGCCCACCTGCACCGTCGTCACTGCCTCGAGAGCGCCCGTTGCTCCCACGGAGTCGACGATGTCGCCCTCGGTTACCGCGACGGTGTTGATGTCCGGCACGAACTCGATGGTTCGCGCACTGTAGTAGCCGTAGGCGGTGATCGCGCCGCCGAGGATGAGGATGGCGAGGAAGATTCGTCTCATGTTGCCTCTCGTCGGACGACTAGGGCGCGCCGCCTCCACCGCCGCCGACGACGGTGACCCCGGCGTTGCCGAGTGAAGTGCGCTGGGCGCGTTCGAACTCGATCAGAGCCCGCTGGTAGTCGAGTATCGCGCGCAGCTCGGTATCCTGCGCGGTCGCCAGATCGCGTTGCGCCTGCACGACGAAGAAGTTCGTGGACAGGCCCACCTCGAACTTGCTCTCTTCCGCCCGCAACTGCTCCTCGGCCAGCTCGCGGGAGGCCGTCGCCGCTTCGATCTGTTCCTGGATCGCGTCGATCTGCAGCGCGGCGTTCGTGACCTCGACGGCGATCTGCAGCTCGATCTGGCGGATCTGCGCCTGTGCCTGCTGAAGCTGCAGGCGCGCGCGTTCGTAGGACGCCCTGTCCGCGCTCTGGCCGAGCGGGTAGCTCATCCGGAGCTCGACGCTCCAGAACGGGTAGTCGGCGTCGACGATGTTGTTGATGGCGTCCCCGTAGCCGCCCGGAATCATGCCGCCCTGGCCGCCGAAGATCGCCTCGAAGGAGCTGCCCGCGGGCACCAGGCGGGGCCCCCCCTGGCCGGCCAACTGGTAGCTGCCGACCAGATCGAGCTGGGGCAGGGTGCTGTTGTGGAGGTTGTCGACCTCGGCGTCGCTGATGTCGAGTTGCCGCCGCACGCGGGAGACGTCGGTGCGCCGGTCGAGCGCCCCGCGAATCGCCGACTCCAGGTCGATCGGCGTGGCCTCGATCTGCGGCTGGTCCGTCGGGTTGAGCTCCGCGTTCCACAGCTCGTCCGAGGTGCCGCCCACGATGAGCTGCTTCAACGCCAGCTCGTTGGCCCGCAGGGTCCGGATCGCCAGCGCCAGCGACTGCCGCCGTGCGGCGGCCTCCGACTGCGCCTGCACGACGTCGATCGGGGCCAGAGTACCGATCTCGACACGCGCGCGGTTGTCGCGCACGAGCTGCTCGGCCAGCGCCAGCGCCTGCTGCTGCACGCCGACCGCGGCGCGCGCGTAGACCAGCTCCCAGTAGGCCAGACGCACGTTGGCGAGCGTGACGATGACGGTCTGCTCCAGGTCGATGTCCGAGATGTCGCGGTTGATGCGCGAGACGACGAGCTGCGTGCGTTGCGGATCGGTGCGGAAACCGCGCAGCAGCGGCTGCGTGTAGCCCAGGATCATGTTGGCGCCGAAGCTCGGGTTGAAGCTCGTGAAGATGTTGTTCGACTCTATGCGGTTGCTGTTCCAGGTCAGGTCGTACTGACCTCCGCCCCACTTCATCCGCTGGTTGACCCCGAGGTCGTAGCTGCCCTGCTCGTTGACGATGTTCGTGCCGCGGAGACCGCCGCCGTCGAACAGCGAGCGGTTGGGGCTGGTACGCCGATTGAGGCCGAAGCCGGACGAGGCGAAGGGCAGGAACGCCGAATTGGCGGTCGCGACGCCCATGTCCTGCACCAGCGGATTGATGCGCTGCACGGCGATGTCGAGGTTGCGCTCGAGGGCGCGCTGGACGGCGTCGTCGAGCGTCAGGTCGAAGCGGCGCGCCGCCTGGGCGTTCCGGCCGGCCTGGAGCGCCGCCTGGAACACGACGCCGCCGACACCGGTCCGGAGAGTCTGGGCGTGCGTGAGGGAGGGAGCGAGCAGGAGCCACCCGGCGGCGAGCAGCGGGACGGCGGACAGGACGCGAACGTGGCTCATCAAGGTGTTCCTCCAGACTTGGGGTACGTAGACCCGCGCCTCTGCGGGAATCTTCCCCGGCGCCCGTATAGACGGGCGGAATGCGTGGCCGGTTCGATGCTGCGAGCCCCGTTCGGCGTCACGATGGCTGGAAGGCTGCACCGCAGGAGTCTCGCGTTGAGGGAACTCCCAACGCGATTGGAGGTCGCACCGCGAGTGCGCGCCGTTCTACGGCGCAGACTGCTAGTCGCGACTGCGGGACGACGATTGCCCATGGGAGCGGCGTCGTTCCCACATCGCGTGCAGGGCTTCCGACTGCTCGGCCGTCAGCGTCCGGTGCATCCTGTACAGCATCAGAGTGCGGGTCTTGCTGAGCGCGCCGCGGGCCGCCTCCACCTTGTCGATCTGCAGGGCGACCTCCCACTCTTCGGCCTGCATGGCGTGCATGATCGCGGTCAGCTCGTCTTCTTCGCGATGCAGGCGTCGGGCCAGCTCCCGCAGCCTCGGCCTCAGGGCCTGGAAGATCGCCTCGATGTCGGCGCCCTGCTCCTCGGTCAGCCCGATCTCGGCCGCGACCGCGTCCGATTGCCACCACTTGAAGCGCTGCGTCGCCTCGGCGGCGACCGTGAAGGAGAAGACTGCCGCGAGGAGGACGACCGTCATGCATCCGCGCGTCTTGCTCATCGCCGATTCCCCGCCAGTTCCGACCTGGCCTGCGTGCCCCGTCAGGATACCCCAGCCGCGTCCGTTCCTTGCACAGTAGAGACGGACCCGAGCCACGACGCGTTTACGAACCGATAGCTTGGCGGCGGGCCAGCTCCCCCAGCCGCTCGACGACCTCGCCGACGATGTTGTCCGGTGTCGACGCGCCGGCCGTCAACGCGACGGTGAGCGGGCCGTCGCCCGGCAGCCAGTCGCCGGTGGTGATCTCGGTGCCGGGCCGTGCTCCGGGCGGCAGATGCCGGACGCTTGCGGGCTCCAGGCACGATGGGTCGGCGATGTGGTAGGTCGCGACGCGTTCGGCGCAGATCCGCGCCAGGTTTCGCGTGTTGCTGCTGTTGTAGCCGCCGATCACGATTGCCAGGTCGAACGGTTGCTCGTCGAGGAGGCCGATCACGGCGTCCTGCCGATCCTGGGTTGCGCTGCAGATCGTATCGAATGCACGGTAGTGCTCGGCGAGCGCGGCCTCTCCGTAGCGGTCGATCATCGCGCGGCGCACCAGGTCGCCGACCTCGACCGATTCGGACATCAGCATGGTCGTCTGGTTGGCGAGTCCCACCCGTACGAGGTCGCGGGCCGGTTCGAAACCGGGGGAGCAGCCGGGTCCGAGCCGATCGAGAAGCGTTGCGGCGTCGACGCGCCCGCGGATGAAGTCGCACAGTACGCGGGTCTCCTCATGATCGAGAACGATGACATAGTGGCCGCCGGACGCGACCCGGACCTGGGACGCTGTCGCCTGCGTTTCCTCGTGCTTCACCTTGCCGTGGATGATCGCGGTGTACCCGTCGCGCGCGTAGCGCCGGACGTTCTTCCAGACGTTCAGGACGGACCCGCAGGTGGTGTCGACGAGCGTGCAGCCGCAGCCGGCGAGCTGCTCGAGGGCGGAGATGGTCACGCCGAAGGCCGGCAGGATCACCACGTCGTCCGCGGTGACCTGCGCGATATTTTCCCCGGGGTCGCTCAGGAAACGAATCCCGGCGCCGCGCAGGCGGGTGTTGACGTGCGGGTTGTGAATGATCTCACCGGTCAGGAACACAGTGCGGTCCGGGAACTTTCGCCGGGTCTGGTAGGCGTAGTCCACGGCCCGGTCGACGCCGTAGCAGAAGCCGAACTCCCGTGCGAGGCGCAGCGTGAGGCGTCCGCTCCGCCAAGTGAAGTCGGACTGGCGAATTCGATCGAGGATCCGGCTGTGGTAGTCGCGGGCCAACTCGCCGGCGACGGCGTGTTTGAGGTCGAGGCCCTTTCTGAAGATCGGGGCAGCCATCTACCGAATATCGATAGCCGCCGGGCGCACCCGCGGTGTCATCTCGTCCAGGGCGAGAAGCGGTGTGACGCGGGAGGAGGTGAGGGCTTCTTCCAACTCGCGCATGAACTGTTCGTCGGCGATGGTCTGCGGCGGAGCGGTCTCGGGCCCGATGATCGGCTGCACGGGTGCGGCGGCGGCCGTGCGCGGTTCCGCGGCCGTCTGGCGTCGGTTGTCGATTGCCTGGCTTATGCCCAAGGTGAGCAGGAGACCGGCGGCGGCGGCGAGAGAGAGCCACGGCCGGCTTGCATGAGAGCCCTCGACGGCGGTGGCGGGGACGGCCGGAAACCGCAGGATGCGCGCCGCACCCTGCCCGCCGGCAGCGCGCTGAATCCGGCGCATGATCCGCTGGCGTTGCAGGACCAGTCGCCACGCGGGGAGGGCGTCGTCGGCAGCGGCTTCGGCAGCCGTCGCGATGCGGCCGAGGCCCGACTGCAGGGCTCTGAAGCGGGCTGCGCAACGCGCGCAGTCGGCCAGGTGCGCATCGCCCGCGTCGGCCGGATGCGCGCCGGGGGCCGCCTCCAGCGCCCGTATCAACTCGCGGTCGGTCAGGTGCGGGGACCGGCCGCCGCCACACATCGACCGGAGCAGCACTGCCACCCTGTTTCGAACAACCCGCGTGCTCATTCGCGTCCTGTCTCGTCCGTCCGTTTCTCGCGGAACCAGTGCTCGGTACCGAGAATCCGTCGCAACGAGCGAATCGCCCGGAACAGATGCACGCGGACGGTGGCCTCCGTCAGCTCGAGCATGGCGGCCACGTCTCGTGTCGCGTGCCCCTCGAACTGGCTGAGGACGACCACCGCGCGCTGTCGGTCGGGGAGCCGATCGACAGCCGCCATCAACTCTGCCCGGCGTTCGGCCTGCAGCAGGGTGGTCTCGGGCGACGGCTCGAGCGCCGCCCGGCGATCAAGCGTGTCCCGCGGCTCGCCGACCTCGTTGTCGCCGGCCGGCACGATCCAGCGGCTGCGGCGCGCGCGCGACTTCAATCGGTCGAGGCAGCCGTTGACCAGTATCTTCGTGAACCAGAGCTCGAAGTACAGTCGCTCCCGGAAGGACCGGATGTTGACGAAGGCCTTGAGAAAAGCATCCTGGACCGCTTCGTCGACCTCCGCCGGGTCGCGTAGGTAGTAGTAGGCGATGCGTGTCGCCCGCCGCTGATGGCGCTCGACAATCTCCGCGAAGCGTTCGCCGGCGGCGAGCCGGTCTCCGCGCGCGAGAAGCGCACACACCGCGCCCGCGATCTGCGAATCGACCGCGGCGCGTTCCTGACGAACGGCCGGTGCGGCGTCTGTGGCGGCCATCACTCTGCTGACGGGTTCCCTGCCCGACGTAGACGAGAGCCGGCAACTGAACATTTACTTGGCACCTGGAACCGACTCCCGCACATGATACCCCGGCTGGTTTGACTTCGGGAACGCAGCGCGACTAAGGTTTGCTCACCTATGCCGGAGGCACCGTCGCAAGTGACACCTTCCTCGATCCTCGACCTCGTACGGCCGCGTCATCTGCACTGGAATCTCGGTACCGCGGCGTTGTACGAAGAGGCGGTGCGCCACGGCGAGGGCGTGATCGCCGAGTCCGGCCCGCTGGTCTGCCTGACGACGCCGCACACGGGGCGGTCGCCGAACGACAAGTTCCTGGTCGACGAGCCGTCGACCTCCGCGGACGTCTGGTGGGGGAAGGTCAACCGGCCGATCGAGGCCGGGCGGTTCGACGCGCTGCACGACGAGGTCGTGCGGGCGCTCGACGACAAGGTCCTGTACGTCCAGGACTGCTTTGCCGGCGCCGATCCGGCGTATCGGCTCCCGGTTCGGATCATCACCGAGCGGGCGTGGCACAGCCTCTTTGCACGTACGATGTTTCTGGAGCAGCCTGCAGGCGCGCCGGAGGGCGGCCACACGCCGGAGTTCACCGTGATCGACGTCCCCTCGATGACGGCCGACCCGGCGCGCCACGGCACCAATTCGGGAACGTTCATCCTGCTGAACTTCGCGCGGCGGCTCGTTCTGATCGGCGGCACGAGCTACGCGGGGGAGATCAAGAAGTCGATCTTCACCGTCATGAACTACCTGCTGCCGTTGCGCGACGTGATGCCGATGCACTGCTCGGCGAACATCGGCGCGTCCGGCGACACCGCGCTGTTCTTCGGGCTGTCGGGGACGGGGAAGACGACGCTGTCGAGCGATCCGACGCGCCGGCTCATCGGGGATGACGAGCACGGCTGGAGCGACCGCGGCATTTTCAACTTCGAGGGCGGCTGCTACGCGAAGATGATCCGGCTGTCGGAAGAGGCCGAGCCGCAAATCTACGGTACCACCCGGCGGTTCGGCACCGTACTAGAGAACGTCGTGCTCGATCCGGCGACGCGAGCGATGGATCTCGACGACGACACGCTCACCGAGAACACCCGCGGCGCCTATCCGATCTCGTTCATCGACAACTGGGTGCCGGCGGGGCAGGGCGACCACCCGGCCAACGTCGTCATGCTGACCTGTGATGCGTTCGGGGTCCTGCCACCGATCTCGCGGTTGACCCCGGCGGGAGCGATGTACCACTTCCTGTCCGGCTATACCGCCAAGGTGGCGGGGACGGAAAAGGGAGTCACCGAGCCCAAGGCGACCTTCAGCACCTGCTTCGGCGCGCCGTTCATGGTCCATCATCCGACGGTGTACGCAAAGCTGCTGGGCCGCCGGATCGCGGCTCAAGGCTCCCGTGTCTGGCTGGTGAACACGGGCTGGAGCGGCGGCGCGTACGGCGTCGGCAGCCGCATGAAGATCGGCCACACCCGCGCCATGATCGCGGCGGCGCTCTCGGGCGCGCTGGACGATGTGCCGTACGCTCCCGATCCGGTTTTCAACGTCGAGGTGCCGACGGCGGTTCCGGACGTGCCCGCGGACAGCCTGCACCCGCGCTCGAGCTGGAGCGACGGCGCCGCCTACGACGCGCAGGCGGGGCGGCTCGCTACGATGTTCGCCGAGAACTTCAAGGCGTTCGCGGCCGACGCCGACGACGAAGTGCGACGCGCCGGTCCGACCGTCTGAGTCGGCCTGTGGCCGTGGGTCATGCTGTTCGAACCGGTTATCGGGCTTGAAATCCACGCTCAGCTGCGGACCGAGACGAAGATTTTCTGCGGTTGCAGCACGGCGTTCGGCGCCCCGCCGAACAGTCAGGTCTGTCCGGTCTGCCTCGGGCTCCCCGGCGCTCTGCCCGTCCTGAACGAGCGCGCGGTGGAGCACGCGGTCCGAATCGCGGTGGCGCTTGATTGCACCGTCCACCGCGCATCCGTCTTTGCGCGCAAGAACTACTTCTATCCCGACCTGCCCAAGGGCTATCAGATTTCGCAGTACGAGGAGCCGCTCGCAACGGACGGCTGCATGGAGTACCTGGACGACGGGGTGGCCCGGCGGGTGCGCATCATGCGGGTCCACATGGAGGAGGACGCCGGCAAGTCGATTCACGAGGGCTTCCCCGACTCGGGCGGGAAGACCTATCTCGACTTCAACCGCAGCGGGGTGCCCCTGGCCGAGATCGTGACGCAGCCCGACCTGCGGGCCCCGTCCGAGGCGGCCCGCTTTTTCCAGCGGTTGCGCACGACCTTGCTCGCGGCCGGGGCCAACGACGGGAACATGGAAGAGGGGAGCCTGCGGTGCGACGCCAACGTCTCGGTGCGCCCGCCGGACGTCGAGGAACTCGGCGTCAAGGTCGAGATCAAGAACCTCAACTCGTTCCGGTTCCTGGAGCGGGCCCTCGACTACGAGGTCCGCCGCCAGTCGGCGCTGCTCGAGAGTGGCGGGACGGTCGTGCAGGAGACCCGCCTCTGGGACGTCGCCGGCGGCCGCACCGCTTCCATGCGCAGCAAGGAGGAGGCGCACGACTACCGGTATTTTCCCGATCCGGATCTGCCGCCCCTCGTGCTCGATGCCGATTGGGTCGCGAGTGTGCGGGAGGAGTTGCCGGAGCTGCCCGAGGCTCGCAAGCGGCGGTTCATGCTCGAGCACGGATTACCGGAGCGTGACGCGGCGCTGCTGGCCGACGACGGGGACCTGTCGTCGTTCTTCGAAGCGGCGGCGGCGGCGGCCGAGAATCCGAAGGCGGCCGCGAACTGGATCATGGGCGCGCTGGCGCACCGGATGAAGACGCTCGGCGTGGGCATTGCCGGGACGCATGTGACCCCCACGGCTCTCGGGGCGTTGATTCGTCTGGTCGACGCAGGAACGATCAGTAATTCGGTCGCGCGCGACGTCTTCGAACGGATGGCGGACAGCGGCCGGCCGCCGGAGGCCATCGTCGAGGCGGAAGGGCTGGCGCAGATCGGCGACAAGGGGGAGCTGGAGGTCGTGATGCGGCGGACGCTCTCCGAGCATGCCGCCGCCGTCAGCAAGTACCGGGCCGGGAAGACGGGCGCCCTGGGGTTTCTGGTCGGGCAGGTCATGCGCGCCACGCGCGGCAAGGCCAACCCGCGGGTGGTCACCGAACTGCTGAAGGCCGGGCTCGGAGCCGACGAGGAATGAGGCGGTTCACCCGCGTCGGCGCGCGGGGGGCGCTGGTTTGACAGGGTGGAACACCGCTCGCTACACTGATCGAGATACCAATTCATGCTGGTGATCAACAGCGAGCCTCCCCGCTCGCCGCATGCCGACAGTGGCTGTCTCGTTCGCCCCTCCTCCGCTCGATCCGACTTCTACCGGGAAGAATTGCGCAAGCACTGGCAGTGTCTGGATCAGCAACGCGAGCACTACTCGCACAAGACGATGACCGACGTGGACGCGGCACTGCGCAAGCTGATGGCGAATGTAGATCGCTTGTGCACCCGCGAGCACGGTGACGAGGTCGTCAGCCGCCTCTTGCGGCAGATCGACGGCGTGACTCGCCTGTCGGCTTCCTCGGGCCGGCAACCGACTCACTGACATCGAGCCTTCTCCTGACTCTCGCAAGCCTGCGGCGCCACGTTCCGGACATTGTCCGCGAGGGCATCGCGGCGGCCGGCGCGTCGCTGCTCGTGACAAGAGCGCTGCGTGCAGGCGCCGTAGAGGACGCGATCGGCAACCGGATTCCGGTGGTCGTCGCAGCCGGCAAGGCCGCGTCGCAGATGGCGGCGGCGTTCGTCTCCGCCGTGCCGCGGGCAGGCGAGCGGGGGCTCGTCGCGTCTCCGCAGGCGGGCAGCGCGGCGGGGAACCTGGAGTGGTTCGACGTCGGGCATCCCGTGCCTACCGCGGGGAGCGTGGGGGCCGGACGCCGGGCCCTGGCCCTGGCCGGCGGTCTGGGGCCGGACGAGGTCATGGTCCTGCTGCTGTCGGGCGGGGCCTCTGCCGGGCTTGCCGTGCCGATAGCCGGCCTGACCCTGGAGGACAAGTCGGCCGTGACCGAGGTCCTGTTGCGCGCGGGCGTCGCCATTGACGGGCTCAACTGTGTCCGGAAGCACTTGTCCGCGATCAAGGGGGGGCGACTGGCGGTTGCGGCCGGGGGGCGCGTCGTGACCCTGGCCATCTCGGACGTCGTCGACCCGGAACCGGACGATCCCGCCGTCATCGGCTCGGGACCGACGACACCTGACTCGACGACGTTCGAGGAGGCACTGACGATCTGCCGTGCGGCGGGCAGCGCGGGCACGCTGCCGCGGGCGGCGTTGGACACGCTCGAACGGGGAGTCCACGGGCAGGTCGACGAGAGCCCCAAGCCGGGGGATGTCCGGTTCGCAGGCGTCCGGTACCACTTGATTGGCAGCCGGCGCGACGCCGTGGAAGGGGCCGTGCGCAAGGCGCGGGAGCTGGGTTTTTCCGTGCGGGTCATCGATGAGCCGGTGACCGGGGAGGCGCGCAGGGTGGGCGAGACCTACGTGCGGACCATTGCGCGTCTGGCGTACGAGCAACCGAGGCCGCTGTGCATCGTGTCTGCCGGAGAGACGACGGTGCAGGTCAAGGGCGGGGGACGGGGCGGGCGGAATCAGGAGTTCGCCCTGGCGGCCGCTCTCCACCTGGCGCGGCGGTTTCCGGAAGCGGTGGTCGCCAGTGTGGGCACGGACGGGATTGATGGTCCGACCGACGCGGCCGGCGCGCTGGTCGACACCTCGACGCCCGGGCGGGCGGCGGAGAGCGGGCTGCACCGACCGGAGCACTACCTGGCCGCGAACGATACCTACACCTTTTTTGAAGCGCTAGGCGATCTGATTTACACAGGGCCGACCGACACCAACGTCGGCGACCTGCAGGTCGCGTTGATCGGGTGACGGCCGACGCCCCGATGATCACCGCGGACGAGCTCCTCGATACGCTGCGCCGGGAGGTGGACCATCCCTCCACCGTGCGCGAGCTGATGGAACGGCTCGGGTGGCGTGCCAATCAGCGCACGACGCTTCGCCGCCGTCTCCGGGCTCTGGTCGAGCGCGGCGATCTCATTCGCATTCGCGGTCATCGCTACGGGCTGCCCGACCGTATGCACCTGGTTACCGGCCGCGTGCACGTGCACCCGCGCGGTTTCGGATTCGTCGCCCCGGATCATCCGGTGGATGGCATCGCCGGCGACGTCTACATCGCCGGGAACAATCTGAATCAGGCGATGCATGGCGATCGGGTCGTGGTCCGGGTGGAGCGGCGGAGCGATCCCGGTCGCGCCGAGGGTCGCATTCTGCGTATCGTGGAACGGGCGACCGCGCAGCTCGTCGGGCGCTACGAGGCGGACGGCGCGGGCATCGGCTACGTCGTGCCGCTCGATCGGCGTCTGACGATGGACGTGCAGGTGCCGCGCGACGAACAGGCCGGCGCGCGGATCGGCGACATGGTCGTGGCGGAGTTGACCCGCTTTCCGACCGCGACGCGAGGTCCGTTGGGCCGGGTGGTCGAAGTGCTCGGGACCTTGGATACGCCCGGGGTGGACGTTCGGGTGGTACTGCGCGCGCACGGAATTCCGGACGCGTACGATCCGGAGGCCGTTGCCGAGGCGCAGGGACTGGGTGAGACGCTGCGGCCCCGCGACCGCAAGGGGCGGACCGATTTCCGCCGTCTTGCCACGGTCACGATCGACGGCGAAACGGCACGCGACTTCGACGACGCCATCACGCTCGAGCCGCTCGCCGGCGGCAACGTTCGCCTTGGGGTGCACATCGCGGACGTGTCGCACTACGTGGCCGAGGGCAGTGCTCTCGACCGAAACGCGGCCGAGCGGGGCACCTCCGTCTACTTTCCGGAGCGCGCGGTGCACATGTTTCCTCCAGAGCTGGCCACCGGGTTGTGCAGCCTGAAGCCGCGGGTGGATCGGCTGGTGCAGTCGTGCATCATGGAGATCGACCGCGCCGGCGAGGTGGTGGGGTACGAAATCCGCGACGGGATCATCCATAGCGACGCCCGCATGACCTACACGGAGGTCGACGCGCTTCTGCGCGATTCCGCGTCACCGGCCGGGCAGGAGTACGCGGACCTCGCGCCCTTCCTCGTCGCGCTCGGAACGCTGGCTGCGAGTCTCACGGAGCGCCGGCGGCGGCGCGGGGCCATAGACTTCGACGTGCCGGTCGCGCGTTTTCGACGCGACGACGCCGGCCGCGTCGCGGCGATCGTCGCCGACGAGCGCACGACGGCCCACCGGATCGTCGAGGAGTTCATGCTCATCGCGAACGAGACGGTGGCGGAACACCTCGTCCGGCAGGAGATGCCGGCGCTGTTTCGCGTGCACGAGCCCCCCGACCCGGCCAAGGTGGAAGCGTTCGAGGAGTTTGCAGCCTCGCTCGGCTACAGTCTCGCGGCGCCGCCCGATACCATTGCGCCGGCGCACTTCCAGAGGCTCCTGGCGCGGCTGCGCGGGAGGCCGGAGGAACGACCCGTCGCCCGCCTCATGCTGCGAACGATGCGCCTCGCACGGTACGATCCGCACAACAACGGCCACTTCGGGCTGGCGGCAGAATCGTACACGCACTTCACGTCGCCGATTCGACGGTATCCGGACCTGATCGTGCACCGGGCGCTGCGCGCGAGCCGTCGGCCCGTGCAATCGGCGGAACGGATGCGCCGGTGGTCGGAGAACCTGCCGGAGATGGCACGCCGGACGTCCGAACTGGAGCGGCGGGCCGAGGACGCGGAGCGCGAGCTCGTTCACTGGCAGATGGTCCGGTTCATGGCCGACAAGGTGGGTGACGAGTTCACGGGCTACGTGGTCGGGGTCACCGCGTTCGGCCTCTTCGTCGAGCTGGTGGAGCAGTTCGTCGAAGGGCTGGTGCACGTATCGAGCATGGCGGACGACTACTACCGCTACGTCGAGCGCCAGCACCTCTGGCAGGGCGAGAGCACCGGCAGGGTCTACCGGCTCGGAGACCGCGTGCGGGTGCGGCTCGTACGCGTGGACACCGCGCACCGCCAGCTCGATCTGGCTCTGACCGATGTCCTGGATGCGGTGCGGCCAGCGGGCGCAGGAAGCACTCCGCGCTCTCGCCGACCCGCGCGGAGTGCTCGGCGGCGGCGCGGCGCCGGGCGGGGATATCGCCGATGACCTGCCGCCCGCCGCGGGAGGCGTGACCGTGCGATGATCGGATCCGTGAAGCACCTCGTGGTCGGCACGGCCGGTCACATCGATCATGGCAAGAGCACTCTCGTCGAGGCGCTGACGGGGATCGATCCGGACCGGCTGCAGGAAGAGAAGGCCAGAGGGATCACGATCGACCTCGGGTTCGCGCCCTATCGGCATGGTGACACGCGGCTCGCGTTCGTGGATGTACCGGGGCACGAACGGTTCGTCCGCAACATGCTGGCCGGCGCCAGCGGCATCGACTGCGTGCTGCTCGTCATCGCCGCCGACGAGTCGGTCATGCCCCAGACGCGCGAACACTTCGACATCTGCCGACTGTTGGAGGTCGGCGGCGGTCTGGTGGCGCTGACGAAGGCCGACCTCGTGGACGAGGAGACACTTGAGCTCGTCCGCCTGGAGACTCGCGAGCTGATTGCCGGCTCGTTCCTCGAAGGCGCTCCCCTGGTGCCGGTATCGGCGCGCACAGGGGTCGGACTCGACAACCTGCGGCGCGAACTCGATGCACTCGTGGACGGTGTCGAGGCGCGGGCGGAAGGCGGTATTCCCCGGCTGGCGATCGATCGCGCATTCAGCGTCAAGGGCTTCGGGACCGTGGTGACCGGCACCCAGGCGTCCGGCGTCATCGAAGGGGAGGGCGAACTCACGCTGATGCCTGCCGGCCGTCGGGTGAAGGTGCGCGGCCTGCAGGTGCACGGCGAGCCGCGATCCCGCTCGCTCGCCGGACAGCGGGTGGCCGTCAATCTGGCTGCCGTAGGCGTCGGCGATTTGCAGCGCGGCGACACGCTCACGACCGACGGCGGTCTCTGTGCGTCGCGACGGTTCGACGGGCGGGTGACGTTGCTCGCCGGGGCTCCACCGCTGAAGTACGGCGCACGGGTACGCTTTCACCAGGGGACCAGCGAAATCATGGCCCGTCTGGCCATTGGATCGACGCGATCCGGGGCGGGCGGCGGAGGCGGTGACACGGAGCAGGCGCCCGAGTTCCCGGCCGTGCTCGATCCGGGCAGCTCGGTCTTCGCCCGCCTGCATCTGGAGCGGGCGGTCGCCTTGACTCGGGGGGATCGCTTCGTGCTGCGCGCCTACTCGCCGATGATCACGATTGGCGGCGGCGTCGTGCTCGATCCGGATCCTCCGGGCGGGCGGCTGCGCTCCGCAGCGGGGTTCCGACGCTCGCGCCGCCTGGACGCGCTCGATGACGATGCGGCGGCGGTCCTGACCATGGTGGAGGAGGCCGGCGGTGCGGGTGCGACCCTCGGCGCGCTGGCGCCCCGCGCAGGCCGGACCGTCGCGGAGATCAGGCGGGTGGCGGCTGCACTCGTCGATGAGGGCGCGCTGGTTGCGATAGGAGAGCGCGTCGTCGCTGCCGCGACGGCCGAGGCTGCTGCCGAGGCGCTGTTGGGCATCGCCGGCGCCTACCATCAAGACCATCCTCTGGAGCCGGGACTGCCGCGCGAGGAAGCACGCGAGCGCCTGACCAGGCTGGCCGGGCCGGCTCTGTTCGAGCACGCGGCGCAGGAACTGGTCGCCGCGGGACGGCTTGCGGCGGGGCGCCATCTCGCGCTGTCGACGCACCGTATCGTGCTGTCGGACGAGGAGACGCGCGTGAAGGACGAGCTTGCCGGCGTGCTGCTGAGCGAAGGGCTCTCGCCACCGGACCCGGCGGCCTGGGCGCGGGAGCGGGGCGTAGACGAGGCGCTGGCCGACCGGATGCTCAAGCTGTTGGTGCGTGATGGGACGGTGGAACGTCTTGAAGCCCTCGTCTTTCATCGGGACGTGCTCGAACGCCTCAGAGAGGACGTCGCAGGGCTGAGAGCTGGCGGTGCCGAGACGGTTCGCATAGACGTAGCCTGGTTCAAGCAGCGCTTCGGCATTACCCGCAAGTTCGCGATCCCGCTGCTCGAGTACCTGGATCGCGTGCGCGTCACGCGGCGGGCGGGCAGGGAACGCATCGTAGTCTAGGAGCTTGCGCCGCAGAACGCAGCGAAGCGGAGTTCTGAGACGCAAGGTCATGGCGAGGACGGGATGGGCCGAAATGCCGAGCCTGCGAGACGCTTCGCGGCGCTGGCGAGACACCGGGAACGCGCGGCTCGTTCCGAACGATGCTACAATTCATCGGATCCGGATAGGGCGCGCAGAAGGGCGTCCCACGACCTATGGGGATGTATCAGGAAGGACCGTGCTTTACGGTCGGCGTGTTTCAGGACGCGGCATGGGCGTCGCGCGGGCTCACCGCGTTGGCCGGGGGCGGATTTCCTCCGGAGGCGCTCTCGATTCTGGCGAAGCAGGCGCCCGACGTCGTCGAGTTGATGAGAGAGACGTTCGGTGTCGGTGCGGAGCAGGGGCTGGTCGAGGTGCCGGGGCTCGGCCCCGCGGTGGCCCATGGTGCGCTCGTGGAGACGCTGCAGGGCGGCGACAACGCTCTCGGTACGAGCGGCGTGGCGGCGACGATGCGCCGTGCCGGATTCCAGGCGCACGATGGGTTCATCTACGAGAAGCTCACCGCGCGCGGCGGCGTCCTGGTCGCCGTGGCTGGCGAGCCCCGCGCCGCCGATGCACTGGCGCTGATGCACGCCTACGGCGGCGGCAATGCAGCCATCGGTGCGTGGGGCGGCCGGGTCTGACGTCGGACCGGCCGCGTTTCTTCGCGCCCGCCCCGGGCGGCTTTCCCCGGTTTCGGCGCCATGCCACCAAGTCGTGGCGTTTGCCCATTTGCGGCAGGTTGGGCAAAATGGGATGAGGAGGCGCACCCTTGGGCCAGGGTCTCGGTCTCGGTCAGCTTCAGTTTCCACCGTCCCACACGTCATACACTCCACCCGAGCGCCGGCGCCGTCGCTCGCCGGCGACACGCGCGGCTCCCTTGCGCCTGAAGGCTGTTCCGGGCCCCGGCGCCGACGGCGACGCGGGTGCCGCAGCGGGCGTTCGGACCACCGACGGGACGCTCTCGATACTGCCGGACGACGTCGCGCCGGCCGACGTGCAGTTTCTCCTGCGGGCCAACCAGCGACGTATGGGCGGCTCGTTCGCCGCCTCGCTCAGCAGCCACGTCGTGGGCGTCGGGATCGTACTGCTCGTGTTGAGTCTGGCCCCGGAGCGCGTGTTCGAGGTGGTCGCGGTCGATCGGCAGTACGACGGGATCGTGTGGATCCCTGAAGAAGGGCCGGGCGGCGGCGGGGGCGGCGGGGGCAACGAGTCTCTGGAACTGCCGCCGTTGGCCCAGCTCGAGGGGCCGGAGGAAGCCGAGCTGAGCGTGCCCATCGAGGAGCCCGTGCCGGTCGTCGAGCCGGAGCCGGAACCCGAGCCGGAGCCGGAGCCGCTCGATACGCAGGAGCTTTCGATTCCGGCCCTGCCGGTCGCGAGCGCTCCGGAGACCTTGCCGGGTGTTCTGGAAGGCCTTCGCGCGGAGTCGGAGTCCTCGCAGGGAAGCGGGACCGGCGGCGGCGCGGGAAGTGGTGAAGGCGGTGGGGCCGGTCCCGGTCAGGGCGACGGACTCGGCCCGGGCGAGGGCGGTGGGACCGGCGGCGGCGTCTACCGTCCGGGTACCGCGGGTCTGACCATACCGCGGCTATTGCGCGACGTGACGCCGAAGTACACGGCCGAGGCGATGAGAGCTCGGATTCAGGGTACGGTCTGGCTGGACGTAGTCGTCCTGCCCACCGGGGAGGTGGGCGACATCAAGGTCAGCAAGTCGCTCGATCAGGTGTTCGGTCTCGACGAGCAGGCGATTGTCGCGGCGCGCCAGTGGCTGTTTGCGCCGGGGCGGCGCTTCGGCGAGCCGGTTGCGGTCCTGGTTACCCTGGAGCTGTTCTTCAACCTGCGCTGAGCGGGCGTTGGCACTCGCGCCGGTCATCTGACAACGTCCCCCTACAGGACCGGGTCGTGACGGCGTATCGGGGCCGTCGCACACACCCCGAGTACAAGAAACGCCCGGACAGGCGTGCAGTCTGCCCGGGCGTTCGGCCGATCCCGCGGATATCGTGGACCTGCCTAGTACATCCCGCCCATGCCGCCGCCGTGGGCGCCCATGCCGCCGCCGGCCGGCTCCTTCTTGTCCTCGGGGATCTCGGACACCAGCGCCTCGGTCGTCAGCAGCAACGAGGCGATCGAACCGGAGTTCTGGAGCGCCGTGCGCACGACCTTGGTCGGGTCGATGACGCCCGCCGACACCAGGTTCTCGTACTTCTCGCTCTGTGCGTTGAAGCCTTCGTTGTCCTCGCCCGCCTCGCGGACCTTCTGGACGACGATCGAGCCCTCGAACCCGGCGTTCTGGGAGATCCAGCGCATCGGCTCCTCCAGCGCCCGGCGGATGATGTTGACGCCGATCTGCTTGTCGCCGGAGAGCTCCAGGTCTGCCAGCGCGCCGGCGGCACGGAGCAGGGCTACGCCGCCGCCCGGGACGATGCCCTCCTCGACCGCCGCCTTCGTGGCGTGCATGGCGTCCTCGACGCGCGCCTTCTTCTCCTTCATCTCGGTCTCGGTCGCCGCGCCGACCTTGATGACCGCGACGCCGCCGACGAGCTTGGCCAGGCGCTCCTGCAGCTTCTCGCGGTCGTAGTCGGAGGTCGTTTCCTCGATCTGCGCCCGGATCTGCTTGACGCGGCCCTCGATGGCGCCCTGCGTGCCGTCGCCCTCGACGATGGTGGTGTTGTCCTTGTCGATGGTGACCTTCTTGGCCTTGCCGAGATCCTCGACGCGGATGTTCTCGAGCTTCAGGCCGAGGTCCTCGGTGATCGCCTTGCCGTTGGTCAGGATGGCGATGTCCTCGAGCATCGCCTTGCGGCGGTCACCGAAGCCGGGGGCCTTGACCGCGGCGCCCTGCAGCGTGCCGCGCAGCTTGTTGACGACGAGGGTCGCGAGCGCCTCGCCCTCGATATCCTCGGCGATGATGAGCAGCGGTCGGCTCAGGCGCGCCACCTGCTCGAGGAGCGGCAGCAGGTCCTTCATCGAGCTGATCTTCTTCTCGTGAATGAGGATGATCGGATTCTCGAGGACGCACTCCATCCGCTCGGCGTCGCTCACGAAGTACGGGGAGAGATAGCCGCGGTCGAACTGCATCCCCTCGACGACCTCGAGAGACGTCTCGAGGGTGCGGGCCTCCTCGACGGTGATGACGCCGTCCTTGCCGACCTTGTCCATCGCCTCGGCGATGATCGTCCCGATCGTCGCGTCGTTGTTGGCGGAGATGGTGCCGACCTGCGCGATCATGTTGCCGCTGACGCTCTTCGACATCTCCCGCAGCTTGCCGACGACGGTGTCCACCGCGGTCTCGATACCGCGCTTGATCTCCATCGGATTGGCGCCGGCCACGACGTTCTTGGCGCCCTCGCGGTAGATCGCCTGGGCGAGCACGGTCGCCGTGGTCGTGCCGTCACCGGCGATGTCCGAGGTCTTGCTCGCAACCTCGCGAACCATTTGCGCGCCCATGTTCTCGAGCGGGTCCTTGAGGTCGATCTCCTTGGCGACGGTGACGCCGTCCTTGGTGATTGTGGGCGAGCCGAACTTCTTGTCGAGGATCACGTTGCGACCCTTCGGGCCGAGGGTGACCTTGACCGCGTTGGCGAGCTGGTTCACGCCCTCGATGATCTTCTGCCGCGACTCCTGTCCGTAGACGATCTGCTTGGCCATTCTTCTCGAACTCCAATCACTGAAATTGCGGTGGTCGCCGCTAGTCGTTTTCGATGACGCCGAGGATCTCGTCCTCGCGCATGATCAGGAACTCGTCGCCGTCCAGCTTGATCTCCTGGCCGGAGTACTTGCCGAACAGCACCTTGTCGCCGGCCTTGACGTCGAGCGGCGTCACCGTGCCGTCGTCCTTGACCTTGCCGTTGCCGACGGCGATCACCTTCCCCTGCTGCGGCTTCTCCTTCGCCGTGTCCGGGATGATGATGCCCCCGACCTGCTGCTCGCTTTCCTCGATGCGTTCGACGATGATGCGGTCGTGAAGTGGTCGTACCTTGGCAGCCATGAACTCCGCTACTCCCTTCCTGAAGATTGCGCCACCCGCACGAGTCGCTTCCCGTGCGGCCCTCCCCTAGTGGCATTAGCAGTCACCAGGAGAGTCTGCTATCTTAGCGGCCGCACGATGCGGGAGTCAAGGCGGTGACGGGGCGAGGGCGCGGGCCGGTCCGCTTCAGCCGGTCCGCTTCAGCCGGTGAACGGCCATCTTTCGACTCAGGGTGTTCCGGTGGATTCCCAGCAGGCTGGCGGCGCGTCCCAGACGACCGTTCGACTTCTCCAGGGCGCGGCTGATGAAACGCTTCTCGATCTCGCTCTGCGCATCCTCGTAACGGATGCCCTTGGTCAACATCTCGTCGACAAGGCGGTCGAGTTCTTCGCGCACGCGTCGACTCCTGTCTTCAATCGTCCAATGCGTGGCCGGTCAGCAGGCGATAGGCCTCGACGTACTTCAGGCGGGTGTTCGAGACGACCTCGTCAGGCAGGGTCGGCGCAGGCGGCCGGCGATCCCAATCGATGCGATCCAGGTAGTCGCGGACGTACTGCTTGTCGAAGCTCGGCTGCGGTCCGCCGGCCGCGTACTGCGCAGCGGGCCAGAACCGCGACGAATCGGGCGTCAGCACTTCGTCGATGAGAATGACCTCTTTGCGAGGGCCGCCGGAGAGAATCCCGAACTCGAACTTGGTGTCCGCAACGACGATTCCGCGCGCCGCGGCGTGCTCTGCGCCATGCTCGTAGAGCGCCAGTGTCAGCGTCCGTAGTCGCGCCACCAGATCCGAACCGACCAGCCGGGCTGCCTCGGCTTCACTGATGTTGATGTCGTGGCCGGTCTCCGCCTTGGTGGCCGGCGTGAAGATTGGTTCCGGCAGGCGGTCGGACTCGCGCAGGCCGGCGGGGAGGCGGACGCCGCAGACCTGCCCGTCGCGCTGGTACTCCTTCCAGCCGGAGCCCGACAGGTACCCGCGGGCGACGCACTCGATGGGAATGGGCTTCGTGCGCCGCACCAGCATCGAGCGTCCGGCAAGCAGGTCCGCGTGCGGGCGCAGCGCTGCGGGATAGTCGTCGGGATCCGTCGAAATCAGGTGGTTGCCCACGATGTCCGTGGTACGCCCGAACCAGAACCGCGACAACTGGTTGAGCACACGGCCCTTGTCGGGCACGGCGGAGCCGAGCACCACGTCGTACGCGGAGATCCTGTCGGTGGCGACCATCAGCAGGTGGTCGCCGACCTCGTACATGTCGCGGACCTTGCCACGGCGGTGCACGGTGATGCCGTCGAGAGATGTTTCGAAGAGCGAAGCGCTTGCTGGCAACAGAGACCCTCGTGTGGGATGGGAGCGTATAGCCTAGCGGGACCTCCGCGCGACGGCAAGACGAAATGTAGTACGTTCGGTGCCGCATGCGAGGACACATCCGGGCAATCGTCGTCGGCCTGCTGGGAGCCGGCCTGATGGCGTTCGTGCTGCGCGGCGCCGATCTCGATCGCGTGGCGGACGCGGTGTTCAACGCCCGGCTCGATCTGCTCGGGCTCGCCGTGCTGGCGATGGTGGCTACCTATGTGGCGCGCGCGGTGCGCTGGTGCTACCTGCTCGAGCCGTTGGGCCGAGTGCGACTGGGGGTCGCCTTGCGCGCGACGGTGATGGGATTCGCCGCGACGGCCATACTGCCGGGTCGTGTCGGCGAGGTCCTCCGGCCGTACGTGCTCGCCCGTCAGGAACAGCTCAGCGTGAGTGCGGCGATCGGGACGGTGGTACTCGAGCGACTCCTTGACCTGGTGGTGATCCTGGCGATATTCGGGCTGTCGGTCCTTGCATTCGCTCCCAACCTCGGGGGCGAGGCGGACGTGCTGCTCGCCGCGTTGTACGCCGGGGCGATCGGCGCCGGTGGATTGGTCATCGGCACGCTCGGCCTGGCCTGCCTGGCGGCGGCGCATCCGAAGGCGGTCGCCCGCGGCGTCGCCCGCGTGACGTCCATCCTGCCGGACCGACTCTCGCAGGGGCTCGCACGGCTCTCCTACAGTTTCTCGGAGGGTCTCGGGGTGATGCGTCGGCCGGGCCCGCTGGTATGGGCCATGGCGTGGACGGTCTTCGTCTGGGTTTCGATCACGGCCGGCATCTGGCTGGTGTCGGTGGCCTTCGGCGTCGACATGTCGCCTTCCGGCGCCGGCATTCTCCTGGTATTGGTGGTGCTCGGCGTAGCGGTGCCGACTCCTGCGGGCGTCGGCGGCTACCACGCCGCCTTCCAGGTCGGGGCGACGACGCTCTTCGCCGCAGGCGCCGAGACCGCGGTCGGAGCGGGGCTCGTGGCGCACGCCATCTCGTTCGTGCCGGTGACGATTGCGGGCGTCGTCCTCATGGCCTTCGAAGGGGTGCACTTGGCGAGCATCAGCCGGCTGGCACGGGCCGCCGCCGGCGGAACGGAGTGCGAAGGACGTGGAGGATGAGCGGTGAAGTGCCCGTTCTGCGGTCATCTTGACGATCGCGTCGTCGATTCGCGCGAGAGCCGCGAGGGCGATGCCATCCGTCGCCGTCGCGAGTGCGCCGGTTGCGAGCGTCGGTTCACCAGCTACGAGCGGATCGACGAGATCCCGTACATGGTCGTCAAGAAGGACGGCACGCGGGAGCGCTTCGAGCGCCGCAAGGTGATTGCGGGGATGCTCAAGGCCTGCGAGAAGCGCCCCGTGAGCGTGGCGATCCTCGAGGCGGCGGCGAACCGGGTCGAGGCGGCGTTGCACGAGCGGCCGGACAAGGAGATGTCGACCGAGGCGGTGGGCGCCTGCGTGATGGACGAGCTCAAGGTGCTCGACAAGGTGGCCTATGTCCGGTTCGCGTCCGTCTACCGCGATTTCCGTGACCTCGGAGAGTTCATGGAGGAGCTCAAGGGGTTGCTCGATGGTCAGGAAGAGAAGGACGGCGGCGTTCGAGCCGCGCCTCGATCGTCTGCTCCGGACGAATGACGTCCAGCATGGGCTCGCCGCCCGCCGACCCGTCGATCGCCTCGCGCGGAATCAGTCCGACCAGCTCCGTGCCGGCGATCTCGATTCCCTCGCGTTCCGCTTCCGTACTCACTCGCTCGAGCACGGTCGAGAGCGGCGTCGCCCTGTAGTCCGTCAGGTTCATGGAGACCTGGACGGTATCCCGCGGCGCTGACGGGAGTGGAACTCCCATCGCCTTCACGTGGGGCAGGCCGCCTCCGCTCGCCCGCACGGTCCGGGCTATCCGCCGGGCGGCATCGAGGTCCCGCGAAGCGAGGTTGACGTTGAACGCAACCAGCGGGGCTCTGGCTCCTATGGCCGTCGCGCCGGCCGTCGGATGCGGCCTGCGCGGGCCGTAGTCCGGAGCCCAGACCGGTTGGGCCAGCCGCGCCGCAAGACCTTCGAACTGTCCGCGACGCACCTGCTCGAGGTGGCGCCGGGCTGGTACCGTCGCGGCGGCTTCGTACAGCAGGATCGGCAGATGCAGGCGCTCGGCCACGTCCCGGCCGGTTGCGTGCGCGAGCTCGATGCATGCTTCCATCGACACGTCCCCGAGCGGCACGAACGGTACGACGTCGACCGCGCCGATGCGAGGGTGGACGCCGCTGTGACGGCGCAGGTCGATTCGCCTCACCGCCACCTCGAACAATTGCAGGATCGCCGCTCGCAGTGAGTCCGCCTCACCGGCCATCGTGATGACCGACCGGTTGTGAGAGGCGTCCGACGACCAGTCGAGCACGCGGACCTCCGGCACCGCCTCGATGGCTTCTACCGCCGCCCGCACGACCTCGACGCGGCGGCCCTCGCTGATGTTCGGGACGGCTTCTATCATGGCCCGGGCCGTTGACGGCCTTCCGGCTGTGGTTCCATAATCGCATCACTTCCCGGCGCGGCGCACGTTGCGTCAAGCCTTCCCGCTCCACGAGACGCGGGAGAAGCGAGTCACGGAACCTCTCGAGGCGCATGCACGCTTCCGAGTTCGAGAGCCACGATCCGCGTCGACTCCGCAGGTAGTGATGTCGAGAGTGGCCCTGTTCATCGCGACGGCCGGCTACGTCGGGCTGGCCCCGGTGGCCCCGGGCACCTGGGGCTCGGCGGTGGGCGTTGGCCTGCTGCTGCTGGTGCGCATGACCGGTGGCGCCGTCGCAGAGGCGTTGTTGCTGGGAGTCGTGCTGGTGGTCGGCGTCTGGTCCTCGACGATGGCGGAACGGCGCTATGGTCGTCGCGATCCGGGGGCCATCGTCATCGACGAGATCGCGGGCATGCTCATCGCGTTGTTCTGGCTTCCGGTTGCCTGGCCGGGGCTTGTTGCCGGCTTCCTGGCGTTCAGGATCTTCGACATCGTCAAGCCGTTCCCGGCACGTGCGGCCGAACGCCTGCCAGCCGGGTGGGGAGTGATGGCGGACGACGTCGTCGCCGGGCTCTACGCCTACGTGACGCTGCGGCTGGTGGTAGCCGCAGCGTCGGCGGTGATGCCCGGATGACCGAGCCACGCGGCGGCAGCCCGCAGCGTGCCGTCATCGTCGCCGTCGGGTCGGAGCTGCTGACACCCTACAAGACCGACACGAACTCGCTGTTCATCACCGACCGCCTCAACGGGGTCGGCATCGAAGTCGTGCGGAAGATGGTGGTGGGGGACGAGCCACGCGGCCTGGCGAGCGCGCTGCGCCATGCCACGACCGAGGCCGACATCGTGATAGTCACCGGGGGTCTCGGTCCGACCGCGGACGACGTGACGCGCGACGTCGTCGCGGATCTGCTGGGCGTTCCGCTCGATGAGTCGGCCGACATCGTCGCCGCGATCCGCTCCCGGTTCGAAGCGCGCGGGTTGGAGATGCCGGAGATCAACCGCCGCCAGGCCGGGGTTCCGCGTGGAGCGGAGGTGTTGCCGAATCCGGCCGGAACCGCACCTGGGCTCTGGCTGACTGCAGGCGAATGCCGGCTGGTCTTGTTGCCGGGACCTCCCCGGGAGCTGCGGCCGATGCTCGATCGGCTGGTCGCGGACCGGCTGGTTTCCACGACTGGCGGCAGGCGAGTGCAGCGGCGCGCGATCCGGACGACGGGACGGACGGAATCACACATCGACGAGCTGGCCCGGCCGATTTACGGACCGCTGGGTGCACGGCAGCCCCCCGTCGAGACCACGATTCTTGCATCGCTCGGGCAGATCGACCTGCACCTGTCGACGATCGGCGCCGATCCGGAGAGCGGCGCAAGGGTTCTCGACGCGGCCGTGGCCGGGTTGGTGGGCGTGCTCGGCAGTTGCGTCGTGAGCGTCGACGGCCGGTCGCTGCCGCAGGTCGTCGGGGAGCTGTTGCGGCGCCGGGGCGCGCGCGTCGCCATCGCCGAGTCCTGCACCGGTGGATTGATTGCGTCACGCCTTACGGACGTGCCTGGCAGTTCGGCGTACGTCCACGCGGGGTGGGTGCTCTACAGCAACGAGGCGAAGGTGGCCCTGGGGGTCGCTCCGGCCCTCATCGAGGCCGACGGTGCGGTGAGCGAACCGGTGGCCGAGGCGATGGCGGAGGCGGCGCGCGCGGCTGCGGGCGTCGATTTCGGCCTCGCGGTGACCGGCATCGCCGGCCCCGACGGGGCTACACCCGAGAAACCGGTGGGCACGGTGTGCCTGGCGCTCGCAGGCGGCGGGGCGGCGCCGCGCGTGCGCCGTATCCAGCTTCCCGGCGATCGCGAGCGGGTGCGGTTCCAGGCGTCGCAGGCCGCTCTCGATCTGCTCCGGCGCGCACTGCTTCGTACGGAGGTGACGGATTCGTAGTGCGTCACGCTCGGCCGGGTGCGCCGTCCGCGTGCGGCAGCCGGCCGCCGTCTGCGCGCGCTGCTCGTGGAGATCGCGCCGCCGCCGATCTCCTGGATCGTGGATCACATCTCGCTGTACGAGAGCCGTCTGGAATCGGGAGGCTCGACCTATCGTCGCTTGGCCACGGTGGCGCTCGCAGGCGGCACGCGGTGACTCATCCGCCTGCGGAGATCGGGCATACTCGATAGGTGTCGGTGATCGAGCGCCCTGCTCGGCACCGAGCCGGCGAGGCCCCGGGGGCGCGCCGGGTCTCCACAAGTCGATGTACGACGGGAGGACGTGCGGGTGGCGGTGATTGGACCAGTGGCCGTGCTCGGCTGCGGCAGTTGGGGCACGGCGCTCGCGATACATCTCGGCCGTTGCGGGCGCGAGGTGAGACTCTGGGGCCGCGACGCGGAGCTCGTCGGTCAGATGAAGGCGCACCGTCACAACGCCGTGTACCTGCCCGGCGTCGAGTTGCCGCAGTCCGTGAACCTGACTCCGGCGCTGGAGAACGCCGTGGACGGCGCAGTGTACGTGGTTGCGGCGGTGCCGTCGCACGGGGCTCGGCAGGTGCTGCGGCGCGCGGCGCGACACCTCCGAACTGACGTGACGATCATCAGCGCGGCGAAGGGCATCGAGGATGGAACGCTCTTGCGGGTGTCCGAGGT
Source organism: Vicinamibacterales bacterium (assembly GCA_965116825.1). Taxonomy (GTDB): domain Bacteria; phylum Acidobacteriota; class Vicinamibacteria; order Vicinamibacterales; family UBA8438; genus WTFV01. The sequence goes on along the minus strand of OZ220736.1, from coordinate 5,358,910 downwards.
GCTCGCGCAGGAGGTGGGCGACGAGCGGGACGTTGCGGTACTGTCGGGGCCGAGCTTCGCGGCGGAGGTGGCGCGGGGCGTGCCCACCGCGGTGGTGGTGGCCGGCCGGCGCGCCGAGGCGGTCACCGCTGTCCAGCAGGACTTCCGATCTGACCGCTTCCGGCTGTACGCGAGCGACGACGTCGTCGGTGTGGAGATTGGGGGTGCGATGAAGAACGTCATCGCCATCGCCGCCGGCGGAATCGAGTCGCTGGGCCTCGGGCACAACGCGGTGGCGGCCCTCGTGACGCGCGGCCTGGCCGAGATGTCGCGCCTGGCGTACGCCCTCGGTGGACGGCGGGACACGCTGGCGGGCCTGAGTGGTCTCGGTGACCTCGTGCTCACGTGCACCGGTGGGCTGAGTCGCAACCGTCAACTCGGGATCGAACTCGGCAAGGGACGCCCGCTCGACGAGGTGCTCGACGGCATGCGAATGGTCGCGGAGGGGGTCCGCACGACACGTGCGGTGCTCGATCTGGGTGCGCGGCACGGCGTGGAGCTGCCCATCACCGCGCAGATGGCGGAAGTAATCGCCGGTCACAAGACGCCGCGGGCGGCGGTCGAGGAGCTCATGCTCAGGCGACAGCGATCGGAGCTGGACGAATGAGCATCGTCAGCCGCCTGCGTGCCGGGCTGCGGCGCACGGCCGAACGATGGACGGGCCGGCTCGAGCGCCTGCGTGACGCTTCGGAGACCGGGGCAAGCCCGAGCGCCGAGACCCTCGAGGCTCTCGAGGAGCTGTTGATCGAAGCGGACGTCGGCGTGTCGACTGCGGGTCGAATCGTCGCGCAGGTCGGCGACGACGGCGCGGGCGACCTGCGCGAGCGCGTCAAGACCGAGATTCTCGGCGTTCTGGCCGGCGCGGCGGCGCCGGCGGCAGAAGTGCCGCCGCCGCGCGTCGTGCTCGTGGTCGGTGTCAACGGAACCGGCAAGACCACGACGGTCGGGAAGTTGGCTCGCCGTTGCCGCCTCGATGGCCGGGCGCCTCTCATCTGCGCGGCGGACACGTTCCGCGCGGCCGCGGTCGAGCAGATCGCAGTATGGGCGGATCGCGCGTCGGTCGACATCGTCCGCGCCGCCGATGGAGCCGACCCCGCCGCGGTCGTCTTCGACGCCATCGCGGCAGCGCGGGCGCGGGGGCGGGACGTGGTGTTCGTCGATACCGCGGGCCGTTTGCATACCCGCGCCGATCTGATGGGAGAGCTGGGCAAGATACGCCGTGTCGCAGGCCGTGCGGCGCCCGGGGCGCCCCACGAGGTGCTGCTGGTGGTGGACGCGAGCGTGGGACAGAACGGTATCTCCCAGGCGCGCCGGTTCCTGGAGACCGCGGGAGTGACCGGCATCGTCCTGACCAAGCTCGACGGCACCGCGAAAGGGGGCGTCGCGGTGGCCATAGCCGGAGAGCTCGGGGTCCCGATTCGCTACGTCGGCGTTGGCGAGGGAATCGACGACCTGCTCCCGTTCTCGGCCGGCGACTACGTCGACGCCCTGTTCGAGCAGGGCTGGTAGGCGATGATGGCAGCCACCGCGCAGGACGACGCCTACATGCGCGAGGCTCTGCGGCTTGCCGCCAAGGGTCGCGGGCGGACGAGTCCGAATCCCATGGTCGGCGCGGTCATCGTCGACGGCCGCGGCGTCGTCGTGGGATCCGGCTACCACGAGCGGGCGGGTGACGATCACGCGGAGGTTCGCGCACTGAACGCGGCCGGCGAGGCAGCGCGGGGCGCGACGCTGTACTGCACGCTCGAGCCCTGCTGTCACCATGGGCGAACCGGCCCGTGCGTCGAACGGATCGTCGAAGCGGAGTTGGCGCGGGTGGTGGTGGCCATGCCGGACCCGAATCCCGCGGTGAACGGCGGGGGCATCGAGGCGCTCCGCCGGCACGGAGTCACGGTCGACACGGGTCTCCGGGAGAGCGAGGCGGCGCGGTTGAACGAAGCATTCGTCACCTGGGTATCCAGGCGGCGGCCGTTCGTGACGCTGAAAATCGCCGTCAGCCTCGACGGTTGCATCGCAGCGCGGCCGGGGGAGCGAACACCGTTGACGTCGTCCGCGGCCGGCCGGATAGTGCATGGGCTGCGCGGCGAGGTGGACGCCATCGGTGTGGGCTCGACGACGGCGCTGGTCGATGACCCGCTGTTGACGGCCCGCGAGCAGCCCCGGACGCGCCCGCTGAGCCGCGTCATCTTCGATCGCCGGCTGCGCACGCCGCCGACGGCCCGCCTCTTCGGGACGTTGGATTCCGGACCGGTCGTCGTGATCACGGTAGAGTCGGTGTCGGCGCGGCACCGCGAGCGGGCGGCCCGTCTCGCGGACGCCGGAGCGGAGCTCGAATGCGTGGCTGCCGGAGGGTTCCTCCGCAACGCCTTCGAGCGGCTTGCGGGGCGGCGGGTGACGAGCCTCGTCCTCGAGGGCGGCCGTCTGGTGCACGAGGCGGCATGGAAGGCGGGGCTGGTCGACCGGCTGCAGGTGTTCGTCGCGCCGGTCGAAATGGGTCCGTCGGGCGTTGCCTGGATGAATCGCGATGCGGTCTTCGGCGCGGTCGATGCTCTTGCCGTCCGGGCCTGTGGCCCGGACGTGTTGATGGAGGCCGATGTTCACGGGACTGATTGAAGCGCTGGGGCACGTCGCTGCGACCCGTGAACTCCCGTCCGGACGGCGGGTGCGAATCGCGACCGGGATCGCCGCGCGGCTCGAGATCGGGGATAGCGTTGCCGTCAACGGCGTCTGCCTGACGGTGGTGCGTTTCGACGCTTCGGGATTCGAGGCGGACGTTTCCCCGGAGACCTTGCGGGTCACCAATCTGGAGGATCTGCACGAAGGGGCGACCGTGAACCTCGAACGCCCCCTGCTGCCTTCCGATCGACTGGGGGGACACTTCGTGCAGGGACATGTCGACGCTGTGGGAAGCCTCGCCAAGGTCGAGCAGGAGGCCGACTTCTGGTGGGTGACCGTGCGGTTTCCCGAGGATCTCGCGCGCCTTGTCGTGACGAAGGGATCGGTTGCAGTCGATGGGATCAGCCTGACCGTAGCCGGTCTGGAGGCGGACCGCTTCACCGTGCAGATCGTTCCCCACACCTGGCGGCGCACCAATCTCCATGCCCGTCGTGTCGGCGATGCCGTCAACATCGAGTGCGATATCATCGGAAAGTACGTCGCCCGCGCGCTGGAGGCGTTCGGAGGCAATCCGGGAGGGACAACGTCGAGCCGGCCATGACCGACAGCAACAAACCGGAGGCGCCGGCCGCGATGTCCGGCGAGAATCCATCGGGTGCGCGGTTCGCGAGCATCGACGGCGCCATTGAGGCGTTTCGTCGCGGCCGCATGCTGATCGTGGTGGACGACGAGGATCGCGAGAACGAAGGGGACCTGACCATCGCCGCGGAAAAGGTCACTCCCGACGCGATCAACTTCATGGCGCGCTACGGTCGCGGCCTGATCTGCCTGTCCATGACCGGGCAACGTCTCGACGAGCTCGACATCCCGATGATCGTGAGCGAGAACACGTCGCGGTTCGAGACGGCGTTCGCCGTGCCCATCGACGCGAAACACGTCACCACGACCGGGATTTCCGCCGCCGACCGGTCCGCCACGATCCGGGTGGCGATCGATCCGGCGACCCGTCCGGGCGATCTCGCCAAGCCCGGCCATATCTCCCCGCTGCGCGCGCGTGACGGCGGGGTGCTGGTGCGCGCCGGCCAGACGGAAGCGGCCGTCGACCTCGCCCGGCTCGCCGGCCTCTACCCGGCCGGGGTCATCTGCGAGATCATGAACGACGACGGCACGATGGCCCGCGTGCCCGACCTCGACCAGTTCGCGCGGCGCCATGATCTGCCGATGATCACCGTCGCGGACCTCATCAAGCACCGGATGCGCCACGACCGCCTTGTGAAGCGCCTGGCGTCGGCCGAGCTTCCGACCGCGCACGGGCCCTTCACGGTGACCGCCTACGACAGTTTGATCGACGGGCGGACCCACGTCGCACTGGTGCGCGGCAAGATCGGCGAGGGAAAGAGCGTGCTCGTGCGCGTCCATTCGCAATGCCTGACGGGCGACGTGCTGGCCTCCACCCGCTGCGATTGCGGGGCGCAACTGTCGCGGGCGATGGAGCGGATTGCGGCCGAGGGCCGGGGAGTGCTTCTCTATCTGAATCAGGAGGGGCGCGGCATCGGGCTCGCCAACAAGATCCGCGCCTACGAACTGCAGGATCAGGGGCTCGACACCGTCGAGGCGAACGAGCATCTCGGCTTCAAGCCGGACCAGCGCGATTACGGTATCGGCGCGCAGATACTGGGCGATCTGGGGGTACGCACGATGCGCCTGCTCACCAACAACCCCCGGAAGTTCGTCGGTCTCGACGGCTACGGTCTCGCGGTGGAGAAATCGGTGCCCCTGGAGATCGAACCGACCGAGTTCACGGAGCGCTATCTCCGGACCAAGAAGGAGAAGCTCGGTCACCGCCTCTCGTCGGTCTAGAAGCTTGCGCCGCAGAACGCGTCGTAGCGGAGTTCTGCGACGCAAGGTCGTGGTGCGGATGGGCCGAGACGCCGAGCCAGCGAGGCGTTTCGGGGCGCCAGGCGCGACGTTGCGGTCGCGCATTGACGCCACGGCTTGCTCCAGCCTAGAATAACCAGTTTCCTGAGAGTCATTTACGGCTATCGTCAGGTGGTCCGGACAGGAGCGGGCCATTACGATGTTCCAGGTACTCGGCTCACGCTTGCAGAACGTCTTCGGGTCGTTGCGCCGCGAGGTGCGGCTGACGCCGGAAACGGTCGAGCGGACGCTGCGCGAAATCCGGCTGGCGCTGCTCGAGGCGGACGTCAACTTCAAGGTCGTCAAGGCGTTCATCGATCGGGTGCGCGACCGCGCCACCGAGAGGGAGGTGCTCGACAGCCTCACTCCGTCCCAGCAGGTGGTCGGCATCGTGCGCGACGAGCTGCTGCAGCTTTTCGGCGAGTCGGGTGCGGGACTCTCGACTACGGCGCAACGGCCGCAGGTGGTGCTGCTCGTCGGGTTGCAGGGCTCGGGCAAGACCACGACGACGGCGAAGCTGGGGCGCTGGCTGACCGGCCAGGGCCGGCATCCGCTCCTGGTCTCCACCGACGTCCGGCGTCCGGCGGCCATCGAACAACTCGCGATTCTGGGCCGGGAGGCCGGGTTGCGCGTCCACGACGGGGGGAGCGAGAATCCCGTGCGTCGCGCCACCGCGGCGATGTCCGAGGCGCGGCAGTTGGGCTTCGACGCGGTGCTCGTGGACACGGCGGGTCGTCTGCACGTGGACGATGAGCTGATGGAGGAGATCGTCGCGATCCGCGATGCGGTGACGCCCTCGGACCTGCTCTTCGTTGCCGATGCGATGACCGGGCAGGACGCGGTCCGCAGCGCGGGCGAGTTCAACCACCGTCTCGGTGTGAGCGGCGTGGTGCTCACCAAGTTGGACGGCGACGCGAGGGGCGGGGCGGCGCTGTCGGTGGTGTCGGTGGTCGGCGTGCCGGTCACGTTCGCGGCGACCGGCGAACGGATGGGCGATCTGGAGCCGTTTCGGCCCGACCGCCTCGTGTCGCGCCTGCTGGGCATGGGCGACGTGCTGAGTCTGGTCGAGCAGGCCGAGCAGGCGATTGACCCCGGCGACGCCGTCTCGATGGCGGCGCGCCTCCGGCGCAACGAGCTCACGCTCGAGGACCTGAGGCAGCAGATGCGGGCTGTCGGACGGATGGGACCGCTGAGTCAGGTCCTCGGCATGATTCCCGGTCTCGGATCGCGTATGCCCGATGCGGACGTCGATCCGGGCGCGCTGACCCGGATGGTGGCGATTATCGATTCGATGACCATGCAGGAGCGCCGGAGTCCGGCGGTCCTGAACGGCAGCCGGCGGCGGCGGGTGGCGCGGGGCAGCGGGACGACGGTGCAGGAGGTCAATCGGCTGCTCAGGCAGTTCGCCCAGATGCGAAAGATGCTGAAGACCGTCGGCGGGCTCGGCCGGCGGAAGGGAAAGCGGCGGCGCATGGCGTTGCCTGGCATGCGATGATGTCGCGGGCCGCGGCGTGCGGTCTCGCGCCGGCAAGGCGAGGGGTGAAGGAGAGAGGATGCTGACGATTCGACTGCGGCGGCAGGGAGCGAAGAAGAGTCCGTTCTACCGGCTGGTGGTGATCGATTCCCGCAGCGCCCGCGATGGGCGCGCGCTGGAGGTGGTGGGGCACTACGACCCGACGGTGCAGCCCGAGGCGCTGACGGTGAAGATGGATCGGATTGAGCACTGGGTGGCGCAGGGTGCGCAGACGAGCGACACCGTGCGCACGTTGATAGCGCGCAATCCGTCTGCGGCCGCCGGCAGCGCGGAGGAGGTGTCGGCGGCAGCGGAGCCGGCGGCATCGTGAGCCGCGCACGGGACGTGGTCGAGGTGATCGCGAAGGCGCTCGTCGATCATCCCGAGTCGGTTCAGGTGGACGAACGGGTCGAGGGCGGTGGCGTGCGCATCGAGCTGACGACGCGCTCGGGCGACCTCGGCAAGCTGATCGGCCGCCGCGGCCGTACCGCGTCGGCGGTACGGGCGCTGGCCGACATCGCCGCCGAACGCGACGGGATGCGGGCCGAGGTCGACTTCCTCGACGAGGAGTGACGCGCCGGTGCAGGACGGTTCCTGGCAGGAGATGGCCGTCGTCGGCGTCGTGGCCCGGGCGCGCGGGAGGCATGGGGAAGTGGTCGTCAATCCGGAGACCGATTTTCCGGAAGCGCGTTTTCGCGCAGGCGGGACGGTGTTCATCGCGCAGGCCGGGAAGCCGGTCGCGGTGAAGATCCGGGACGCGTGGTTCCACGGCGGTCGTCCCGTCGTCTCCTTCGAGCGGGTGGAGACGATGAACGACGCGGAGCGACTGCGCGGCGCCGAGCTCCGGGTGCCGGAGGAGGCGCTGCATCCCCTCCCCCCGGACTCGTGGTACGAGCATGATCTCGTCGGCTGCGCGGTACGAACGGTGGCTGGCGATGAGGTGGGAACAGTGGCCGCGATCGAGGGGCCGGCGGGGGCGAAGCGCCTGATCGTCGGCGCGCGAGGGCGGGAGATCGACGTGCCGCTCGTCGCGGAGATCTGCGTCTCGGTCGATGCGGGCGCGGAGGCGATCGTTATCGATCCGCCGGACGGCCTGCTCGAGGTGAATCGGACCCGGGCCGCGGGCGGCGGTCGCTCGTCGGGCCGCCCCGGTGCGGGGAGCAACGGATGAAGTTCGATGTCGTCACCGTCTTTCCGGAGCTGGTCGAGCAGATGACGAGCGCCGGCGTGGTCGGGCGGGGGCGCGAGGCCGGCCTGCTGGACGTGGCGGTCCACGACCTGCGGGACTTCACGACGGATCGCCACCGTACGGTGGACGATGCGCCCTACGGCGGGGGACCCGGCATGGTGCTGAAGGTCGAGCCGTTCCTCCGGGCGGTCGAGCACGTGCGGGGGCGCCGCGGGCGGCCCGGTTCGGTGATCCTGCTGTCGCCCCAAGGGGAGACCTTCACGCACGAGGCGGCGATCCGGCTGACCGGGCTCGATCATATCGTTCTCCTGTGCGGGCGCTATCAGGGCGTCGACGAGCGCGTGTGCGAGCAGGTGGCGACCGAGGAGATTTCCATCGGCGACTACGTCCTGAGCGGCGGCGAGCTGGCCGCGGCGGTCGTCATCGACGCCGTTTCGCGGCAGGTGCCGGGCGTGGTGGGCAATTCAGAGTCGGTGGCGACGGACTCGTTCGTGCGCCGGATGCTGGACTGTCCGACGTACACGCGGCCGGCCAGACTGAGCGGGCATGGGGTGCCCGACGTGCTGGTGTCCGGCGATCACGGGGAGATTCGGCGGTGGAGGAAGCGCGAGGCGGTGAAGCGTACGTTCCGCCGGCGACCCGATCTGCTGCGGCGTGCGCTTCTCGACGAAGAGGAACGGGAGTGTCTCCGCGAGCTTGAACCGCGGGGGGACCAACCAGGGAGAGCAGAGCCATGAAGGCCATCGAAGCGGTGGAGCAGGACCAGCTTGTCGAGCGGCCGGACATCCGGTCGGGCGATACCATTCGCGTGCACGTGCGGGTGACCGAAGGCGAGAAGGAACGGATTCAGGTATTCGAGGGCATCGTGATCGGCCAGCATCGCCGCGGCGCCGGATCGACCGTCACGGTCCGCAAGGTGTCGTTCGGTCAGGGCGTCGAGCGGATCTTTCCGTTGCACTCGCCGATGCTCGACCGGATCGAGGTAGTGCGCTCCGCGCGGGTCCGCCGAGCGAAGCTCTACTTCCTGAGGAAGCTGCGGGGCAAGGCGGCACGCATGCGCGAGCGGCGCCGGCGTTAGCAATCCAGACAGGACTCCTCCGCGTTTGCGGCCTGGGAGGAGTCATGCCCGCATGGCGAGTTCCCGGCCCGTGGCGCGGCGGACCATGGAGAACGCGTTGCGCCGCCGCGGCTTCGCGCACGTCGCGGGCGCCGACGAGGTCGGGCGGGGCGCACTGGCCGGGCCAGTGGTGGCCGCCGCGGTGGTGCTCGATCCCCGGCGGCACATCCCCGGCCTGCGCGATTCGAAGCTGCTGACGGCGGCGCGACGCGAGCGGCTCTATGTCGACATCACCGGGGCCGCCTGCTGGGCGGTGGCCTCGGCGCCGCCGGACGAGGTCGATCGGCTCAACGTGCACGGCGCATCGCTCGCTGCGCTCCGGCGCGCGATACTGGCGCTGGAGCCGCAACCGGCATTCGCTCTCATCGACGGCTTCTCCGTGCCCGGGCTCGATCTGCCGCAGCGCGGCGTGGTCGGAGGCGACCGGCGCTGCGCGGCTGTCGCGGCCGCCTCGATCGTGGCCAAAGTCACCCGGGACCGGGAGATGGTACGGTTGCACGCACTCGATCCGCGCTATGGATTCGACCGGCACAAGGGATATGCGACGCGTGCGCACATCGATGCCGTCGCCCGGTTCGGGTATTCGGCCGCGCACCGGCTCTCGTTCAGGCCGCGCACCCGGTGACGCGTCATGGCCCGCGAACCGGCGCCGCTCTCGTCCTCGCCCCTGATTTGCCTGGTGACCGATCGCCGCGTGCTTACCGATGCCGCCGCGGGCGTGGAGTCCGAGGCGTTGGCGCAGTTGCTGGACGTGATCGCCGGTTGCGCGGACGCCGGTGTGGATCTTGTGCAGATCCGGGAACCGGACCTGAACGATCGCGATCTTCTGGCCCTGGTGCGCAGGGCGGTGGATCGCACCCGGACCACGTCGGCGCGCGTCGTGGTCAACGACCGGCCGGACGTGGCGCTGGCGGCCGGCGCCGCCGGCGTGCACCTGAAGGACGACGGACGCTCAGCCACCCGCGTCCGGGCGCTCGGTCCGCGGCAGTGGATCGTCGGGCGCTCCGTGCACGACGAGGTCACGGCGCGGCGCGCGGCCGAGTCCGGCGCGGTCGACTACCTGCTGGCCGGCACGGTGTTCACGTCCGCATCGAAACCCGGTCGGCGGCCGATAGGCCTCGAGGCGCTGCGCGACATCGTGCGCGCGTCCGGCCGGCCCGTCCTCGCGATCGGCGGCGTGAAGGTGGAAGACGCCGGAGCGGTGGCCGCGACCGGCGCGGCCGGGCTGGCCGGTATCCGGCTCTTTCGGTGCGGGGCGCTCCACCACCGCCGCCTGCGTATCCCAGAGCGGGTACAGGCGCTGCGGGCAGCGTTTGACAGGTGAGGAATCCTCGACTAACACTAGCTGCGGGTCCTGTGGCTGACGCTTCTCCTGAACCCTTCGGCAAGCTCCTGCTCGACGCGCGCACGGCGCGCGGCATGACCCTGGCGGAGGTCTCTGCGTTCACGAAGATTCCCGTTTCCAAGCTGCAGGCGATAGAGCGCGACGATATCGAGAGTCTGCCGGGTGGGATCTTTACGCGGGGCTTCGTGCGCTCGTACGCCGAGACGGTCGGCTTGGATCCGCAGGACACGCTGGCGCGGTTCGAGGCGCGTTTTCCGGACGAATCCTCCGTCGCTTCGCTGCATGCGACCATGGAGGGTCGCGCGAACGAGGAGTTCGTCCGGCGGCAGCGGACGGCGAAGAGCGTCGTCTGGCTCGCTTTGCTGGCCATACCGCTGGTCGTCTGGCTGCTGCGCGTCGTCCTCCCCGTCGGCACCGAGCCGCCGGTGCCTGCAGGAGCTGTCACCGCGGACGCGGAGCTTGCGACCGAGGCAGGGTTCGAGTCGTCGCCGCAGTCGCAGACTGCGCAAGGGCCGGCGGTCGCACCGCCGATCGAAGCGGAGCCGGCGTCTCCACGTCCGGTCGATTCCGTGCTGCGCGCGGGCCCGGAATCGGCCGGGCCGGCCGATCCCGGCCGTCTCACGATGGAGATCAACACGGCGGCGGACTGCTGGGTACGGGCCTCGGCCGACGGCGAAACCGTTGTCTCCCGGCTATTTCGCGCGGGTGAGCGCGAGGTGATCGTCGCCCAGGAGGCGATTGATCTGCGGGTGGGTGACGCGGCCGCGTTTGCGTTCACGATCAACGAGCGTCCGGGGCGGTCACTCGGCGGTTCCGGCGACGTGGTGGACATACGCATCACGGAATCGAACTACCTGCGCTTCGTCGCCGAATGATCGCGCGCAGGAACTGCGCTTCCCGTTTCGCGCCGAGTCCCGGCAGGGCGCGAACACGGCCGGCCTGCGCCGCCGTCTCCAACTCGCCCAGAGAAGTTACTTCCAGCTCGTGGTAGAGCCGGGCGACGGTCTTCGGACCGAGTCCGGGCAGATCGAGCAGATCGAGCAGTGTTCCGGGAAGCTCCTGCAGCAACTCCGCATGGTAGGCGAGCGTGCCGCGATCCACCAGCTCGCGCGCCTTCGCGGCGAGATCCCTGCCGATTCCGGGAAGGTCCAGCAGTTCCTCGTTCGAGAGTTCGGCGATCTGCTCGGGCGTGGTGGCCACGATCTCGGCCGCGGTACGGTAGGCGCGGATCTTGAACGGATTGGCGCCCTTGATTTCGAGCAGGTCCGCGATCTGCTCGAATGTGCGTGCGATGGCCGCGTTGTCCATCACGCGTCGCCGGCGGTGGAGGGCGAAGCTGAAATCCGGAGCCCCCGGGTATCGATGCGACAGTCCAGCACGCGTGCGCCCGCCTGCGACAGCGCGTCCCGCACCGCGCCGGTGCGTTCGGGCGAAGCCAGAAAGAGGAGGCAACCCCCGCCGCCGGCGCCGCAGACCTTGGCGGCGTCGGCGCCGGCTCGCCGGCCGCTGCCGATGAGCGCATCGAGGCGGTCGGTCGTTACTCCCGGCGCCAGGCGTTTGCGCAGGTCCCATTCGAGCGCGACGTGGCGGGACACCTCGTCCCACCGGGCCGCTTCGAGGGCGTGCCGCATTCCCAGGGCGACGTCGCGGATCTCGTCGAACAGGGCGGTGACCGCCGGGTCGCCATCGATGCGGCGCTTCGTCACCTCCCAGTTGTTGATGCCGGAGTCGCGGGACTGCTCCGTGTAGGCGAGCACCATGCGGCTCGCCAGGGCCTCGGCGTCGACGCGCAGCGGGACCCGCGACACACCGGCCGGACCCATCTCCAGCGCGGCAATGCCGCCGTAGGTAGCGGGCCGGTAGTCCTGGCCTCCGGTCGGGACGCCGAGCACCTGGGCTTCGAGGTTCAGGGCCAGAGCAATGAGCGACTCCCCGGTGAGTTGGCGGTCGTGCCAGCGCGCGAGCGCCGCGCACAAGGCGATGTTGAGAGCCGAGGATCCGGCCAGGCCGGCGCCGACCGGGGCTGCCGAGCGAGTCGAGACGCTGAGCCCCTCGGCGCGAAAGTAGCGGAGCACGCGTGCCACCAGGCGCGTCGCCGGCGTCTCTCCAAGCTCCGACCAGTGCGCCGCTTCCACCCTGGCTCCGGTGTCCTCCGCGACGATGCGCAGCCGCCCGTCGGGGTTCGACGTCAGCCGGCACTCGGCCCGCAGCGTGATGGCGGCATTCAGGGTCTGCGCGTTCTCGTGAAGGAGATAGAGGGGCCAGATATCCAGCGTCCCGCCCGCAAGGTCGACTCGGGTGGGAGCCGACGCGTGAATCCGCACGCAGGAATTATAATGAGCGCAACCCCTGCGGATGCCTACAGGCTTGCGGCGTCATCTCGGACAACTGGTCGTGGTCGGATTCGCCGGCGCCACGCTGCCGGTGGAGTTGCGTGCGATCGCCCGCGAGTTCGATCTGGGCGGCGTGATCCTGTTTGCGAGGAACGTCGAGGCACCGCTGCAAGTGGCCGAGATCGCGTACGACGTCAAGCAGCTCGCGGAGATCCCGCCCTGGGTGTCGGTCGACCAGGAAGGCGGCCGGGTGCAGCGCCTGCGGGCGCCGTTCACGGAGTGGCCGCCGCTGGCATCCCTCGGGCGTCGCGGCGACGCGGACCTGACGGAGCGATTCGGCCGCGCTCTCGCCCGCGAACTGCGGAGCGTCGGCATTACACTCGATTACGCGCCCGTGCTCGACGTGCACACGAATGACACGAATCCGGTCATCGGCGACCGGTCGCTGTCCGCGGATCCGGGCGAGGTCGCGCGACTCGGCGCCGTTCTCGTTCGCGCCCTGGAAGCCGAGGGTGTCGCCGCGTGCGGGAAGCACTTTCCCGGACACGGGGATACGAGCCTCGATTCCCACCTGGAGCTGCCGGTCGTCGAGCACGAGCCGCGGCGCCTGCAGGAGGTCGAGCTGCGGCCGTTCCGTGCGGCCATCGAGGCCGGCGTGGCCGCCATCATGACCGCGCACGTCCGCTATCCGGCACTTGACGAGAGCTCGCCGGCAACGCTGTCGCGGGCGCTGATCACCGGCCTGCTGCGCAACGAGCTGGAGTACGACGGGCTCGTGGTAACGGACGACATGGCGATGGGGGCCATCGCGAAGCACCGGGCCGCGGCGCCCGCGGCCGTCGAGGCAGTCGGCGCCGGATGCGATCTGGTGCTGCTGTGCGAGCCGAATCCGGCGGCGCAGGTGGAGGTCATCGAAGGCCTTATTCGCGCGCTCGAGGACGGCACCTTGTCCGAGCGGCGGGTCGAGGAGGCTCTGGGCCGGCAGCGGCGCGCCCGGGAGCGGTTCCTGCAGGGCGACGACACCTGGCGGCCGCCTCCGTTGGCGCGCCTCGACGCCCTGGTCGGGTGTGCCGAACATGCGGAGATCGCCGACGCGATGCGGGAGTCGCTGTAGAGGATGCGCAGGCCGCCGGCGTTGCGCGCAGGTGACCGCATCGCGTTGATCGCGCCGGCGAGCCCGTTCGAGCGGGCGGTGTTCGACCGGGGGCTCGACGAGGTCCGGGCACTTGGGTTCACGCCGGTGTTCGAGCCTTCGGTGTTCGAGCGGCGGACGTACGTGGCCGGTACCGCGGAGCGGCGCGCCAATGCGTTCGCGGCGGCCTGGAGCGATCCGGCCATCGCCGGGATCCTTGCCGTGCGCGGCGGCTACGGCAGCGCGCAGGTGCTCCCGTGGCTGGATGCGGAGCGGATGCGGGCGGAATGCAAGGTGCTGCTCGGATGCAGCGACGTCACCGCGTTGCTGAGCTACCTGACGACGCGGTGTGGGTCGATCGGGTTTCACGGACCGATGCTGGTCCATCTGGCGGCGGGCGAAGACGGCTACGACCGGGCCTCGCTGCTCGGCCAGTTGACAAGCGCCCGCTCCTACGGCGAGCTGGCGGCCGACGGGCTCGAGGTGCTCAAGCCGGGGCGCGCTCGGGGGCCGCTGCTCGGGGGCACGCTGACCCAGCTCGCGGCCTCGCTCGGCACGCCGTTCGCCTTCGATGCGCCGCCGGGATTCGTGTTGCTGCTGGACGACGTCGACGAGAGACCGTATCGGATCGACAGAATGCTGGTGCAGCTCCGGCAGTCCGGCGTGCTGAGCCGCGCCGGCGCGGTCGTCTGCGCGGAGTTCCCCGGGTGCGATGAACCCGAGTCGGGCCTGACGGTCCGATCGGTGCTTGCCGAAATGCTCGGCGACGTGCCGGGTCCGGTACTGTTCGGTCTTCCGACCGGGCACGCCGCCGGGCCGCTTCTCACCGTACCGCTGGGCGTCGACGTGACCGTGGAAGCGACGACCCTGGGGCGATTGATCGTCGAGGAGGCGGCGGTCGAGTGACCAGCGTCTACTTCATCGGCATCTGCGGAACCGCGATGGCGACCCTGGCCGCCATGCTGAAGCACCAGGGGGTGCGGGTGCGGGGATCGGACGCCCACGCCTATCCGCCCATGGATCGCTTCCTCGCCGCGGAAGGGATTACGCCGTGGCTGGGCTACGACGCGGACCACCTGACCGACGACATCGACGTGGTGGTGATCGGCAATGCGGTGTCGCGCGGCAATCCGGAAGTGGAGGCGGTCCTTGCGCGGCGGATGCGCTACGTGTCGCTGCCGGAGATGGTGCGCGAGCGGTTTCTGTGGAACGCACGGCCGATCGTGGTCGCGGGCACCCACGGCAAGACCACCACGACTTCGATGGCCGCGTGGGCCCTGGTCGAGTCGGGCGCCGACCCCGGCTTCCTGGTCGGGGGGATTCCCCGCAACTTCGGAGCGAGCTACCGGCTCGGGTCAGGCGGCCTGTTCGTGATCGAGGGAGACGAGTACGACAGCGCATTCTTCGACAAGACGGCGAAGTTTCTCAAGTACCTGCCGTTCGTCGCCATCGTCGGCAACCTGGAGTTCGACCATGCCGACATCTACCCGGATCTGGCGGCGCTGCGACTTGCGTTCCGGCGGTTTCTCGGGCTCGTGCCGTCGAACGGCCGCGTGCTGCTCGGCGGCGACGACGCGGGGGCGCGGGAACTGCGGGATGCCGCGCACTGTCGGGTAGAGACGTTCGGACTCGATGCCGGCGCCGATTGGCGGGCCGTCGGCGTGGAGCATGGCGCGGACCGGTCGCGTTTCGACGTGACGTTTCAGGGCGAGCTGGCGGCTCGCGTGGATCTGCCGCTGATCGGAGCCTTCAATGTTCGCAACGCACTGGCGGCCGTGGCCGCGGGGGCGGCAGTGGGGGTGAGTCCGGACGCGTCCGCGGAAGCCCTTCGGGATTTCGCCGGGGTGCGCCGACGCCTGGATCTGCGTGGGGTCGGCCGGGGGGTCGCCGTCTACGACGACTTCGCGCATCATCCGAGCGCGGTGCGAGAGACGGTGGCCGCCCTGCGAGCCGCGGTCGCCGGCGGACGGGTCTGGGCGGTATTCGAGCCGCGTTCGGCGACATCTTGCCGGCGTGTCTTTCAGGCCGCCTACGCGGAGGCGCTCGCAGCAGCGGACGAGGTTATCGTGGCGCCGGTCTTTCGGTCGGCGCTGCCCGCGGAGGAGAGGCTGTCGGAAGCGCAGCTCGTCGACGATCTGGTGGCGGCCGGCACGCGGGCGAGGCATCTGCCGACGATGGACGCGATAGGTGACATCATCGTCAGCGAGGCGCAGGCGGGGGATCGGGTCGTGCTCATGTCCAACGGAGACTTCGGCGGGCTGCGGGAGACGCTGTGCCGGCGGCTCGGGGTGCCGCCGGCGCCGGCGGATGGGTGATGGCCGGCGCCGCGCCGCGGGAGTGGGAGCTGTCGCGGGACGGGGACTCCGCCCTCTTGCTGGCGTTTCCGGCCCGCCTGGATCCGATTGTCAATGCGCGTTGCGTCGCCGTGGCCGAGAAACTGCGGGGGCAGCGAATCCGCGGCGTCCGTGACGTGGTCGAGGCGTTCGCGACGGTCACGGTGCACTTCGATCCCGTGCTGGGCGACAGCGACGAGATATCGACCGTGTTGCACCGTCTTGCCGCGGAGACCGCGTCGCCGGCGGATCGCGGCGACGTCCGATCTCCACGCGAGATCAGGCTGCCGGTGTGCTATGGAGGAGCGCGCGGACCCGATCTCGCCGACGTGGCCCGGTTTGCGCGATGCAGCGAGGCGGAGGTCGTGGAACGGCATCGCAGCGTGCCGTACCGCGTCTACATGCTGGGATTCCAACCGGGATTCGCGTACATGGGTGCGGTGGATCCGCGGATCGCGGCGCCGCGGCGGCCGGTGCCGCGGGTCCATGTGCCGGCCGGCTCCGTCGGTATCGCGGCGCGCCAGACGGGTGTGTATCCGGTCGTTTCCCCCGGCGGCTGGCAGTTGATCGGGCAGACTCCCGCCCGCCTCTTCGACATGACGCGCCGGGCCCCGTTTCTTCTCTCGGCCGGAGACGTCGTGCGCTTCGATCCGATAGACGAGCCGTCCTACGCCCGGCTGGAGGCCGGCCCGCGGTGACTAGCGTGCCGCCGGGACTGTTGATCGAGGACCCCGGTCTGCTGACCACCGTGCAGGATGCCGGGCGCTGGGGATATCAGCACTACGGCGTTTCGGTGTCGGGCGCGATGGACATGGTGGCCCACTGCCGTGCGAACCGGCTGATCGGCAACCCGCCGGAGGCGGCAACGCTGGAGATTACCCTGGTCGGTCCGGTGCTCCGCTTCGAGACTGCCATGCGCGTCGGCGTCGCGGGGGCGGCGTTCGAGCTCTGGCTCGATGCGAGCGAAGTGTCCACGGAGACCGTGCTCCATGCCCACGACGGTCAGAGACTGACGTTCGGATCGCGTACGGCCGGGGCGCGGGCGTATCTGGCGGCGGCGGGCGGGTTCGCCGTGCCCCCCGTGCTCGGCAGCCGGTCGACGCACTTGCGCAGCGCCATGGGTGGTCTGAAGGGGCGGGCGCTCCGGGCGGGGGACAGGTTGTCCGTCGGTTCCGCGCGCGGCGTGCCGCGCAGGGAGCCGCCGGCGGCCAGATGGACGCGCCGCATGCCGCTGGGGGGAGCCCGTGTGCGCGTGCTGCCGGGTCCGCATGCCGGCCTGTTCGATCCGGCCGCCGTCCGGCGGCTGGAGACCGGGCGGTACACGATTCGCCCCGAATCGGATCGGATGGGATATCGTCTGGACGGCCAGCCGATTGCGGGACCCGACGGACTGAGCCTGCTTTCCCAGGGGCTGCCCCTCGGCGCGGTGCAGGTCCTGCCGTCCGGGGCGGCGATAGTCGCGATGGCGGACCGGCAGACGGCCGGCGGCTATCCCCGGGTGGCGACGGTCGTCACGGCGGACGTTCCCGTGCTGGGGCAACTGGCGCCCGGCGACTGGATAGAGTTCGAGCGGTGCGATCTGCAGACGGCGCGCAAGGCGCTGTTGGATTCCGGATGCGGGTGTGAGAGCACCTGAAGCCGTACCGCCGGCGGAACCGGACCGCGTCGGTTCGACACCGAGCGGAACGCGGCGGCATGTCGACAGGGAGCTCAGGTCTCTGCTCCGCGGATCCCTCGACCCGGCGCGGATTCTGTGCGACGAGCCGCTCGCGCCGCTGACGACGCTGCGCGTGGGGGGGCGGGCCGACTGGTTCCTCGACTCTCGCTCCGGGCCCGAGGTCGCGGCTGCGGTGGGTGCGGCCCGTGCGCTCGGTCTGCGGGTGACGCTGCTGGGCGGCGGCTCGAACGTGCTGGTCAGCGACGCCGGCGTGCGGGGGCTCGTCGTTCGGTTCCGGCACGGGGAGATCACACGCACGGCTGCGGGCCTCGTGCGGGCCGCCGCGGGGGTTACCCTGAACGGGCTGGTTCGCTGGACGGTCAACCGCGGGTACGCCGGCCTGGAGGCTTGGGCCGGGACGCCGGGCACGGTCGGCGGCGCGGTTTGCGGCAACGCGCACTTCCGCGGCCGGCTCATCGGCGAGCGCGTGGCGGCGGCAGTGCTGCTGCGTCCCGATGGAGCGATGCACCGCGTCGCGCGCGACCGGATGGGGTTCGGCTACGACCGCAGCCGGGTGCAGGAGACGGGCGAGGTGGTGCTTGCCGCGGAGTTCACGATCGAGCCCGGTCCGGCCGCCGCGCTGCGCGCGGAAGCCCGGTCGTCGTTGCAGTTCCGGAAGCGGACGCAGCCGCTCGACGCGCCGAGCGCGGGCTGCGTGTTTCGCAATCCGGATCCGGCTCATCAGCGCCTGCCGTCCGGCATGCCGTGCGGCGCCGGCGCCCTGCTCGATGGGGCCGGCCTGAAGGGGGTTGCGGTCGGCGGGGCGCGCGTGTCGCCTGTACATGCGAATTTCATCGTGGCCGATCCGGGTGCCCGGGCGCGGGACGTCCGAATCCTGATCGAACGGTGCCGGGCCGCCGTCGCGGAGAAGTACGGCGTGACGCTGGCCCCGGAAGTGGTGTTTCTCGGGGAGTTCGACGCGGCGCGGTGACTCCGCGTCGAGCGCCTGCAGCAGCGGCAGGAGGGGACGCAGGCAACGGCATGTCCACACTCATCGTCGAAGGCGGCCACCGACTCGGCGGGTCGGTGAGCATCGAAGGCAACAAGAACGCCGCGTTGCCGCTGCTGGCGGCGTGCCTGCTGACGGACGAACCGTGCATGCTGTCGAACGTGCCGCGGATCGGAGACGTCCGCGTAATGGCCGAGCTGCTGGGAGGGCTTGGCGCCGAGGTCGAGGGCATCGGGACGACGACGATGCGGATCCGCTGCGCCGGGATCCGCACGGGCGAGCCGGACCCGCGGCTCGTCGGACGGTTGCGCGGCTCCGTGCTGCTGGTCGGTCCGCTGCTGGCGCGTCTGGGCCGCGCGACGCTGGCCCCGCCCGGAGGCGACTTCCCCGGCCGCCGCACGCTGGCTGCCCACCTGCAGGCGTTGCGCGCCATGGGTGTCCGGGTCGAGGCGGGGGAGCGGCACGCTTTCGCCGCTCCGGACGGACTGACTCCGGCCTCGTTCTACCTGGAGGAAGCGTCGGTCACGGGCACCGAGACCGCTATCCTGGCTGCGGCGGCTGCACCTGGCCGCAGTGAGATCCGGCACGCGGCCTGCGAGCCGCACGTCGTCGAGCTGTGCGCCTTCCTGCGAGGCATGGGCGTCGAGATCGAGGGCGCCGGAACCCCGACCATCAGGATCACCGGCGGAGCGCGGCTGCGTGGGACGGCCCACCGCCTGCGCGGCGACTACATCGAGGCCGGGAGCTGGGCGGTGGTGGCCGCCATCACCGGGGGAGAAGTAGAGGTGCGGGGCGTGGCAGGCTCCGATCTCGAGCCGCTCACGGCCGTGCTCGGCCGCATGCGCGTGGACTGCGAGGTGGCGGGCGAACGATTCGTGGTACGACCTTCGCAACCCCGCGCGGTGCGCCAGATCACCACCGCCCCGTGGCCCGGATTCCCCAGCGACATGGTGAGTCTGGCCACCGTCCTGGCGACGCAGGCGGAAGGCCGGACCCTCATTCACGACTGGATGTACGAGCTGCGGCTCTTTGCGCTGGAGCAGTTGAGCGGTATGGGCGCCAACCTCTTCCTCTGCGATCCCCACCGCATCATCGTCGAGGGCGGTCGCGCGCTGCACGGGCGCACCCTGGACACACGCGACCTGCGATCGGGGATGGCTCTCATCGCGGCTGCGCTGGCGGCGCAGGGGGAGAGTCGGATCAGCCCGCTCGAGACAGTCGAACGTGGCTACGCGAGCGTCGTGGACCGGCTGCGGTCGCTCGGGGCCCGTGTGTCCGTCGAGACGTGAGGCGCTCTTCGGTCAGCGTGCATCCGGCGGGGCCGGCGGGGCGATGGGGAGCTGCGGTTCGTCGAACCGGCCGGGCAGGGGGCGGCCCGCCCGCGGTTGCGGCTGGGGCGGGATCGACGGTCCGGCGCCGGCGCGCGGCGACGCGGCGGCGGCGTTGGCGCCGACGCGGAAAGGCCGCAGGTCGTCCTCTTCGAGCGCAAGTCCGCGGATGATGTGCGGCTTCAGCGTCAGGATGATGTCGGTCTCCTGCCGGTCGGTCGTGGTGCTGCCGAACAGGCGTCCGAGGATCGGAATGCGGCTGAGCCCGGGTACGCCCCCCAGGGTTTCCCGCTCGTCGTCGCGAATCAGGCCCGCGAGGATGTTCGTCTCGCCGTCGCGCAGGCGGATCATGGTGATGATGGAGCGGCTGCCGAACTGCGGCAGGTCCCCGTAGCCGGTCCCGGAGATGTTGCTGATCTCGACCTCGATCGCCAGCGAAACCTCGTCGTTGTGGTGGATGCGGGGTGTGATGTCGATGTTGACCCCGATCTCCTCGTAGTTGAACGACGTGATCGGCTGCTGGCTGATGCCGCCGGCCGCGATGGGGCTGAACGTCGTGACCGGGACGGGTACGCGCTCGCCGAAATGCGCCCGCGCGGCGATGCCGTCGGACGTTCGGAGCTGCGGGTTGGCGAGAATGCGGGTGCTCGAATTCGTCTCGAGCAGGCGGACCAGCAGGCTGGTCGGGTTGGCCAGGAAGAGACTCGTTCCGCTGAGGCGGCCGACATCGTCGACGGACAGTCCCAGGCCGTCGCCGTCGCCGACGGCCGACTCGCCGGCGCTGATGTCGGAGTTGCCGCCGGTGGAGGCGAAACGGAGACCGTACTCCCGCAGCGTCTGGCGGTCCACTTCGAGCAATTGCACCTCGATCACGACCTCGGCGCGCGCCTTGTCGATAGCCCGGATCAGCCGTGCCGCCGCGTCGATGCGTTCCGGGGTGTCCTTGATCGAGATGGCGTTGGTGGCGGTCACCGCCGCCAGTCGGCGCATGTCCACCACCAGGCGCAGCAGGTCGATGGTCTCGCCCACGTCCGCGCTGCTGAGATAGAACGTCCTGATGATCTCTTCCTCGTACTCCCGGCGTTTCGCCGGCGTGTCCGGGATGATGGTGACGGTGCCGGGCGCGGTAACGCGGAAGAAGTTGCCGGTGCTGGCGGCGACCGCGGCGAGCGCCGCGTCGAACGTCATGCCGCGCAGGTTCCCCGAGAACGGCGCGTCGCGGAACTGTGCATCGAAGATGACGCTGACGCCGCCGAGCTGTCCCAGGGCCGAGAACACCGCGCGCGAGCTCTCGCTGCCGAAGACGACCGAGGCGGGAAGCTCGATGCCCTGCGGCAGGTCGAGACCGGGCGGCGCCGCCGCGAGAGTCTGCTCGATGAGCGCTTCGAGCGCCGTCTGACCGTCGGGACGGGCGGCCAGCTCCGCGCGCACGGCTTCGCGCGTCTCGCGAATCGCGCGATCCAGGTCGCCCATCCCCGGGTTCAGGTCGTATGCGATCTGGAATTCTTCCAGCGCCTCCTGCCACTGCGCCAGCCGTGTCAGCCGCCGTCCCTCCGAGAAGTGCATCTGCGCCGCCCGGAGTCGGGCGCGATCGAGGGCGAGCTGCGTGTTGCGGTCGTGCGGCCGCTCCTGCAGCGCGCGGGTATAGGCGATTACCGCCTGATCGTAGTCGCGGGCGCGCTCGGCGCGCTGTCCCTCCCGCAGGGCGCTGGTGGTCGCGCAGGCCGACGTCGCCAGGGTCAGCGCGACGAGGAGCACGCGTGCGTCCACGCACGGCCTGCTAGCGGGCAAGGGGGTCATCACGGATAATCTCGACGTCCGCGGGCACGTCGAACACGAACAGCGTATCGGGCAGACCCTGATTCTGCATGATGCTGGAGAAGACGTAGGTGGAGACGCCACCCTGGAAGTCCGTGGTTGCGATCTCGAGAATGTCCAGCGTCGCACGGTCCAGGGTCAGAGTGAGGGACTCGTAGCCGGCGCCGTTCCCGACCGGCGTCAGCTCGACCGACCAGGCACCGTCCGGTGGCCGCCCGCTCGCGTAGCGGGCGGTGAAGTCGCGGAGCAGATCGCCCTCGCCGGCCAGGAAGCCGACCGACGTGGACGCGCCCGCGCCTGCCGGCAATGAACTCACGACGACCTGCCGGTCGGCGGGAAACCAGGAATGAACCGTCGTGCCGTCAGAGACGAAGAGCTTGGGCTCCGGATCGACGTACTCGAAGCGCCAGCGGCGCGGCTTCTTCACGCGCACCGTGCCCCGCTCCACGTCGGTGGTCCGGAGCACGCCGCCGGCGTAGTGGTGCTCGAAGTCCGCCGAGAAATCGGCGATCCGATCGTAGCGGGCCTGCAGGCTCGCCAGGAGTCGAGTGACCTCGGGCGCGGCGGGGGACTGCGCACCGGCTGCGACCGGCAGGAGGCAACCGAAGAGGACGGCGAGCACGATGCCGGGGCGGCGCACGGGCGTCATGGACCGGTGCGCAATCCCACGGGCGGCTATCCCTTGAGGGCGCCGGCTACCGGTGGCTTCTGCTTGGGCGCGTCCTTGTTCTCGGTCGGGAGCTTGGCTGCCAGCCACTCGACGATGCCTCCCTGAAGCACCCTGGCGCGGTGGCCCTGTCGGATCAACGCGGCGGCGACGCGCGCCCCGACGAGCTCCTCGGGGTCGGAATCGTACGTCACGATGTCTCGGTCGAGCGGGAGCGATGACGACACGAAATCGGGCGGCGAGAGCCGCACCGCACCGGGCAACCTGACCGTACTGTGCTCGTACGGGTACTTGAGGCGTACGTCGACGAGCACCGGGGCGGTTGCGTTGCCGGCTTCGATGCGCTCCTGCAACTCTTCTTTCGTAATGCGCGGAACGGGCATGGGATATTGTCGATGGCGTCCGACGACAGTGTCAAGGCGCGACCTGCGGTCGCGTTGAGAGTTTCGCTGCGCGAAACTCCTGGCGCGGTGTTGCGGTCGCGTTGAGAGTTTCGCTGCGCGAAACTCCTGGCGCGGTGTTGCGGTCGCGTTGAGAGTTTCGCTGCGCGAAACTCCTGGCGCGGTGTTGCGGTCGCGTTGAGAGTTTCGCTGCGCGAAGCTCCTGGTGCGGTGTTGCGGTCGCGCGCCTCTACGAGGAGCCCGTCACGCGTGCGACGGCCCGCCGCACCGAGTCGTAGTCGTCGGGCAGCTCGACCGGCGTGTTGGCGAGCCGCGGCTGCAGACTCGCCGCCGCCCGGTGGTAGTCCAGCTTGAAGTCGGTGAACTTGAGCCCGTTCGCCGTCGAAATCACCACGACACGGTCGGTCGCGGCGATCTCGCCGTGCGCCCGCAGCTTGGTCAGCACCGCGAGCGCGACGCCCGTATGGGGGCAGTTGTACATGCCGGTGCGATCGGCTCGGGCGGACGCGTCGGCCAGCTCGGCTTCGGTCGCCTGCTCGACGATGCCGTCATAGCGCCGCAACGTGCGGATCGCCTTGTCGATCGAGACCGGGTTGCCGATCTGGATGGCTGATGCCTGGGTCGAGGACGCCTTGATCGGCTCGAAACGCCAGTCGTTCCGGTAGGCGCGATACAGAGGGTTCGCGGCCGCGGCCTGCGCGACGACGATGCGCGGTCGGCGCGCCGTCACGCCGAGCGCTTCCATCATGTCGAAACCGGCGCCGAGGGCGCTCACGTTGCCGAGGTTGCCGCCGGGAATGATGATGACGTCGGGCACCTCCCAGTCGAACTGCTGCACGATCTCGATGCCCACCGTCTTCTGGCCCTCCAGTCGGACGCTGTTCATCGAGTTCGCGAGGTAGATGCCCTCCTCGGTCGAGAGCCGCTTGACGATCGCCATGCAGCCGTCGAAGTCGGTGTCGAGCGCGAGCACGGTGGCGCCGTTCGACAGCGGCTGCACGAGCTGGGCCGTCGAGACCTTGCCGCGGGGAAGAATCACGATGGCCGGAATGCCCCCGGCGGCGGCGTAGGCGGCCAGGGATGCCGACGTGTCGCCGGTCGAGGCGCATGCCACCGCGCGAATCGGCACCCCCTGGCGCATCATCTGCCGGACCAGGGAGACCAGCACGGTCATCCCCAGATCCTTGAACGAGCCGGTGTGGGAGTTGCCGCACAGCTTCACCCAGAGATCGCTGACCCCGAGCTCGCGTCCGAACCGTTCCGCCCAGAAGAGATTGGTTCCCCCCTCGTCCATGGACACGATGTTGTCTGCGTCCACGCCGGGGCAGACCCACTCCTTCTTTCCCCACACGGAGGATCCGTACGGCCAGGTCGTCCGCTTGTAGCGCTCGTCGAACAGCCGCATCCAGGAGCCCGCCGAGCGATCCCGGAGCGCGTCCAGATCGTGGGACACCTCCAGCAGGTCGTTGCAACTGGGACAGCGATATATCGGCTCGAGCAGGGAGTGCGCGCCCGTACAACCCTGAATGCAGCGCAGCACGGCCCGGTACGGCGCGGTCGTCGTCATAGTCATGACCGGCGGAGGAAGCGACTGGTGGACCGCATGGGACTCGAACCCACGACCTCCGCGTTGCGAACGCGGCGCTCTCCCAACTGAGCTAGCGGCCCGTTTGTCGACAGAAGCGGGTCTCGTAGTCGCGGGGTAGCGCCGCAACCACAATCTTTCATTGTATACCGAGGAGGTCCAGGTACTTCAGCGCGCCACCAGTATTGAAGAGCACGACCCGGTCGGAAGGCGAGATGGTGCCGTCGGCGAGAAGCGCGCGCAGAGCGACCAGGGTCGCTCCGCCCTCGGGCGCCGCGCTGATGCCCTCGGTCGCACCGATTTCACGCATTGCCGAGACCATGTCCGAGTCGCTCGCGGTGACTGCCGCGCCGCCGCTGTCCCGCAGGGCGCGCAGTATCAGAAAGTCGCCCACGGCTCGCGGGACCCGCAGCCCGTCCGCGGTCGTTCGGGCGTCTTCCCACGGCGCCGCGCGCTCCTCTCCGGCGTGGAACGCACGGACGATGGGTGCGCATCCCGCGGCCTGGACGGAGACCATTCGTGGCCGCCGCGCGCCGGCGGGCATCCACCCGAGCGCCTCCAGCTCCGCGCAGGCCTTCCACATGCCGACGATGCCGGTGCCGCCTCCGGTGGGGTAGATCATCCAGTCCGGCCATTCCCAGCCGAGTTGCTCGGCGATCTCGTAGGCCATCGTCTTCTTGCCTTCGACGCGGTAGGGCTCCTTCAGCGTCGAGACGTCGTACCACCCGTGCCGGGCGCCGGCCTCGGCCGCCACCCGGCCCGCGTCGGTGATGAGGCCGTCAACCAGGGTTACCTCGGCGCCGTAGAGCTCGCATTCGCGGATGAACGGCGTCTTCACGTCGCGCGGCATGAAGACCCTGGTGGCCATGCCCGCACGGGCGGCATATGCCGCGGCCGCGTTGGCGGCGTTGCCGGCGGATGGGACGGAAACCGTGGTTGCGCCGAGTCGGCGGGCCGCCGTGACGGCCGCCGACAGGCCGCGGGCCTTGAACGAGTTGGTCGGGTTGGCGGATTCGTCCTTGACGTAGAGGCGTTTCATCCCGAGCACGTCTCCGAGTCGGCGCGCGTGCATCAGCGGCGTGAAACCCTCGCCGAGGGTCACCGGCCCGGCCGCGTCGGGCGTGGGCAGCGCCTCTGCGTAGCGCCACATCGTCGGAGGGCGATCGCGCAACGAGTCGCGTGTCCAGCGGCCGGCGAGGGTGTCGAGGGCGTATCGCGCGAGCAGCGGCGCACCGCAGACGCACAGGTGCTGCACCTTCTCGGGATCCAGGTGCCCGGCGCCGCAGTCGGCCGAGCATTCAAGATGGGACAGGGATGACATGGGGCGGCACCGCCGAATCGCAGAGGAGTTTCGCGATGGCTTCTTCAGCGGTCCAGCAGCTCCGCGTCCTTTGCCTTCTGCAGCTCGTCGATCTTGCGGACGTGTTCGTCCGTGAGCTTCTGGATGTCGTCGAGAGCGCGCCGCTCGTCGTCCTCGGAGAGGTCGTGGTTCTTCAAGAGCCGCTTGAGGCTGTCGTTGGTGTCGCGACGTACCTGCCGCACGCTCGTCCGACCCTCCTCGGCCAGCTTGTGCACGAGTCGGGACATCTCCTTGCGGCGCTCGTCGGTCAGGGTCGGCACGGGAATCCGGACGATCTTTCCGTCGTTGCTCGGGTTCAGGCCGAGATTCGCGTTCCGGATCGCGGTCTCGATGGCCGTTATCTGCGACGGGTCGAACGGCGCCGCGACGAGGAGCGTCGATTCGGGCACGGAGAGGCCGGCCACCTGGTTCAGCGGCATCTGGGCGCCGTAGGCCTCCACGCGGACGCTGTCGAGCAGGTTTACCGAGGCTCTGCCGGTGCGCACGCCGGCCAGCTCCCGGCGGACGTGCTCCACGGCGCCGTCCATGCGCCGTTCGGCGTCGGCGTGGGCTGCTTGAGGGTCGGTCACGGTCATGATGTGGCTACCTCCGAATGATCGCCGGGGACCGCAGCGGTTACCAGCGATCCCACCGGCTCTCCCAGGACCGCACGTCGGATGTTGCCCGACGTGCGCAGGTTGAAGACCACGATCGGCATGCCGTTGTCCATGCACAGTGAGATGGCCGTGGCATCCATCACTTTCAGACCCTGCTCGATCACCTGCCGGTGCGAGATTCGGTCGAGGCGGGTGGCGGTCGGGTCGGTCATCGGATCCGACGTGAAGATGCCGTCGACCTTCGTTCCCTTGAGCAGGACGTCCGCGCGGATCTCCATCGCGCGCAGGGCTGCCGCGGTGTCGGTCGTGAAATAGGGGTTTCCGGTGCCCGCCGCGAAGAGGACGATGCGGCCCTTCTCGAGATGGCGCACCGCACGCCGCCGCACGTACGGCTCGGCGACCTCCCGCATTTCAATCGCGGTGACGACTCGCGTCGAGGCGCCGTTGCGTTCCAGGGCATCCGAAAGGGCGAGCGCGTTCATCACCGTGGCGAGCATTCCCATGTAGTCCGCCGTGGCGCGATCCATGCCCCGGGCGCTCGCGGCCAGCCCGCGGAAGATGTTGCCGCCGCCGATCACGATGGCGATCTCGACATCGAGCGCGCGGACCGCGGCGATCTCTCGCGCCAGCCGTTCGCCGACGACCGAGTCGATGCCGAAGGACTGGTCTCCGACGAGCGCCTCGCCCGACAACTTGAGGAGGACACGCCGACAGGCTCGTCCGGTCATCGGGAAACAAGCCGGCGCCGTTGTCGTGAACGGGACTGCCCAGAGACGGTGCGCGGCCGGATGGGATTATAGCGCAGCGTCCGTTGTCCGCCGACGTGGGCTGCTAGGAAACCGCCTCGCCGACCTTGAACCGCGCGAAGCGGGCGACCGTGATGTTCTCTCCGAGCTTGGCGACAGCGGCGGTGATCATCGCGCCGATGGTCGTCTTCGGATCACGGATCGAGGGCTGGTCGGTCAGCACGACCTGCTCGTAATAGCTGTTGAGCTTGCCCTCGACGATCTTGTCGACGATCGCCGGCGGCTTGTTGGAGTCTTCGAACTGCGCCCGATAGATGGAGCGCTCCCTATCCAGGTCGGTGGCCGGAACCTCTTCGCGGCTCGCGTACTGCGGGTCGGCGGCTGCGATGTGCATGGCGATTTCCCGCACGAGCGTCTGGAAGTCGTCAGTGCGCGCCACGAAGTCGGACTCGCAGTTCACCTCCAGCAGAACGCCCACCTGTCCGCCCTGATGGATGTAGTGCCCGACCAGACCCTGGGACGTCGTGCGGCCTGCGCGCTTGGCGGCCTTGGCTTGGCCTCGGGTTCGCAGAATGGTCACCGCCTGCTCGATGTCGCCGGCGGCCTCGCCCAGTGCCGCCTTGCACTCCATGAAGCCCACGCCGGTTCGGTCACGTAGTTCCTTGACTTGCGCCGCACTGATTGCCATCGCGTCGATCTCTTGCGTTTGGAGGGAAGCCCCCCCGCTGCACCGAAGCGGCGGGACCTGAAACATGTCTGTCAGACGGACGCCGGAGCGGGTGCAGCCGCGGTCGCGGCCGTTGGCGCGGCTTGCGGCGCCCCACCGGCGGCGGCGCCGGCGTCTTCCGTGGCCTCCTTGAAGCCCCGGCCGTTGATGACCGCGTCGGCAATCCGCGTGACGAACAGCCGAATCGCGCGGAGTGCGTCGTCGTTGCCCGGGATTACGTAGTCGACATCATCGGGATCGCAGTTCGTGTCGACCAGGCCGATGACCGGGATCCTGAGCTTTCGCGCTTCGTCGACGGCGATTTTCTCGCGGCGCGTGTCGATGACGAACACGGCGTCCGGAAGACGCGACATCTTCCGAATGCCGTCGAGGTTGCGGTGAAGCTTCCGCTTCTCCTTCTCCAGCCGCGCCACTTCCTTCTTGGAGAGGCTGTCGTAACGGCCGTCCCCGGCCATCGCCTCGAGCTCGCGGAGTCGGTCGAGACTTCGCTGGATCGTGGTGAAGTTGGTCAGCAGCCCGCCCAGCCAGCGCTCGTTGACGAAGTACATGCCGCAACGCTGGGCTTCTTCGACAACCAGATCCTGCGCCTGCCGCTTCGTGCCCACGAAGAGGATGGTGCGGTTGTCCGCGGCGAGCTGCGTGACGAAGTCTTCCGCCAGTCGCAGGCACTCGGCCGTCTTGCCGAGGTCGATAAGGTAGATTCCGTTGCGCTGGCCGAAGATGTACTTCTTCATCTTGGGGTTCCAGCGCTTCGTCTGGTGGCCGAAGTGAACCCCGGCCTCCAGCAGTTCCTGCATCGTCAACGGCGTCAAGCTGCCTCCATCCGGTGGGTTCGACACCGCGCCCACCGTTCCGGGTTCTACCGCTTGCTGAACTGGAATCGCTTGCGTGCGCCAGCCAGTCCGTACTTCTTGCGTTCCTTGCCGCGAGGGTCTCGCGTCAGCATGCCAGCCTTCTTCAGCGGCGCCCGCAACTCGGGATCCGCCTCAACGAGGGCGCGCGCGATCCCGAGACGCAACGCGCCGGCCTGACCGGAGATGCCGCCGCCGGCCGCGGTTGCGAAGATGTCGTACTTGTCCGTCGATTCCGTCAGCACGAGAGGCTCGGTGATTGTCGTCCGGAGCGACGCTGTTGGGAAACGACTCTCAAGCGATACCGTGTTCACGGTAAAGGCGCCCGCTCCGGATCGGAGAAACACCCGCGCCGTCGATTTCTTGCGTCGTCCGGTTGCGTAGTGGGCAGTCTCTGCGCTCACGATACCTCGCAGGCGGCCGGCTTCTGGGCCGCATGGGGATGTTCGGGTCCGGCGTACACCTTCAACTTCCGGTACATCGCCTTGCCGAGCTTCGTCTTCGGCAACATGCCGCGCACCGCGGACTCGACCAGTCGTTCCGGATGGTTGCGGCGGACAGTCCCTGCGCGTTCGGTCCGCAGCCCGCCGAGATAGCCGCTGTGCGCGCGGTACAACTTGCGGGTCTCTTTCCGCCCGGTCATGCGAACTCGGGCCGCGTTGACGATGACGACGTGGTCGCCGGTATCGATGTAGGGCGCGTACTGCGGGCGGTGCTTGCCTTGCAGGAGGCGCGCGGCGACGGTCGCGATCCGCCCGAGAACCTTCGAGTCGGCATCGATCACGTGCCAGGCGCGCACGATTTCTTTCCGGCTGGGGGCATAAGTCGACACGTGGTTACACCAAGTCTCGTCGGTACATCCGCAAATGGTACAGAGCCCGCCGAGACTCTGTCAAGGCGTGCCGGGTCGCTGTCCGGCGCGCCGAGCGGTTGGCGCGATGCTTGCTTAAGGAACTCCCTCGTGGCGGGCCTCATGCGTTTCCTCTCCGGCCTCCTCCGCCGACCGACGCCGCTCGTCGGCATCGACATCGGCTCGAGTGCCGTCAAGGCGGTCGAGCTGACGCCAGCGGGCGGCCGCGAGTTCAGCGCGAAGGCAGGGGTGCAGCCGGTGCCGGCCGACACCATCGTCAAGGGAGAGATCGTCGAGCGAACCGCCGTGGCGGAGGCGATCCGCCTGCTGCTTGGCGCCGCTGACATTCGCGGGCGCGATGCGGCCCTGGCGTTGCCTGGAGGTGCGGTCGTCGTCAGGGAGATCAAGATGCCGCGCATGAGCGCGGCGGAACTCGCCGGCTCGATCGCCTGGGAAGCCGAACGGCACATTCCATTCGAACTCGGCGACGTAAACCTGGATTACCAGGCGGTGGACCACGGGGACGACGCCGCACGCCAAGCCTCCATGACCGTGTTGCTGGTGGCGGCCAAGAAGACCACGATCGCCCGGTATGCCGCCGCGGTTGCGGAGGCCGGATGCCTGCCGGCGGTCGTGGATGTGGCCGCGTTCGCCCTCCAGAACGCCTGCACGTCGCAGGGGGGATTCGAACGGGGTGGCATCGTCGCCCTGCTCAACTGTGGGGCGAGCACGATCAACGTCAACATCGTTCAAGGCGGCCGGTCCATCTTCACTCGCGACATCGCGGCCGGTGGGAACGGCTGTACCGAAGCGTTGCGACGTACCCGGGGCATCTCATTCGAGGAGGCCGAGCGGCTGAAGAAGGGCTACTCGCTCCAGAGAGAGCGCGGCGAGGACATCGAGCCGGTGCTGCGGGAGGCAACCGACGACCTTCTGCTCGAAGTAGAGAGGACCTTCGACTTCTTCGCGGCGAGCCGGGATCCGGGCCGCATCGATCGGATCGTGCTGAGCGGCGGCGCCTCTTTGGGGGCGGGATTCGCATCGGCGATGAGTCGACGCTTCGATGTGCCCATGGAACGGTTCGATCCCTTTCGCAAATCGAGGATCGTCGGCCGGCGGATTGGCTGGCGGGACCCGGCCGAACTGGCCGCGTCGGCGGGCGTCGCCGCAGGGCTCGCGCTGCGCCGGGCGGGGAATCGATGATCCGCGTCAACTTGCTCGCCTCGGTACAGGACCGGACAACGGTGGTTGACGGCGGCTGGCGCGGGGCCGCACCGACCGCCGCAGCGGTGGCGGTCGCGGCCGCGGCTCTGGTTCTGGCCGGCGGTTGGTTCTGGTCGCTGCATGGAGAGGCGTCAGAGCTGGGACGGCAGTTGGCGACCGCGGAGGCAGACCTGGCAGGCCTTGCTTCGGCCGGCGACGCGGTGCGCGGCGCCGAATTGCGGCAGGCCGACCTCGCCGCTCGGGTGGCTCGCATCGAGGCGCTGCAACGTCGCCGGGGCGCTTCGGTGCGGCTGCTGCGCCTGTTGAGTCGCGCTCTTCCGGACGGCCTGTGGCTGAGCGAGGTGCGCCAGGAGCCCGCCGGGGTGGTCGTTCTGGGGCGCGCCGGAACGCCCGCCACCGTATTCGACTACGCCGCAGCCCTGGAGGAATCCGCCTCTCCGGGCACGACGGTCGAGATCGTGAACTCCCGGCGGGAGGAGCGTTCCGGCGAGGGGGAGACGGTCGCCTTCGAGGCCAGGATGCGGTTCGCGACAGGCAATGAACCATGAAGTGGGGGCTGCCCGAGGGAGGTCGGGACGGAACGCTCGCGGTCGGCATTCTTCTGCCGGTCGCCGCCCTGGCCGCGTTTCGTCTTTTGTTCGTAGAGCCGCAGATCGACTTGCTGGCGATGCGGCGCGTGGAACTGGAGCAACGCCGCGCCGAAGTCGTCCGCGCCCGTCGCGCCGCCGGCCGGCTGCCGCAGCTCGAAGACGAGGTCCGGCGGTTGCGCGGGCGCCACGAGGAACTCAGTCGCAGCCTGGCGGAGGAAGACGACGCTTCCTGGGTCTTGAGCACTCTGCAGGAAATCGCGGTGCGGTCGCGCCTGACAGTGCAGTCTTTCGCGCTCGACGAGCCCTCTGCCGGGGAGGGGTACGAAGAGTGGCCGGTTCGGCTGGAGCTGACGGGAGGGTTCCACGAGCTCGCCTCGTTCCTGGACGCGGTGAGTCGGCTGCCGCGGATCGTCACCATCGGCCAACTGTCGATCCGCGCTCTTCCTTCCAGGACGCCGAACGCGACCATTGCGGCAACGTGCATCGCCACGACCTATGTGCTTCGGGAGTCCGCGGACGACATGGGCACCTCGGGCACGGGAGGGAGGTTGCGCCGATGAGGCGAGCAACGACGCGTGCGCTGCTTGTTGCGGGAATCCTGTTCGGGGCGGATCGCGCCGCCGCCACCCAGGCTTGTGACGCTTGCCCGGGAGCACAGTCCGAGACGTCGGGCGGCGACGTGGAGGGCCCGAACGCCGTGCATCGCGATCCGTTTCTGAGACCGTCCCCGCACGGCCGTCCCAACCCGGTCGTTGCGGCGCGGCCGCGCGGTTTGGCCGGGATTGCCGTCGACGAGGTGATCCTCCGCGGGCTCGTCCGGCTCGACGATGCGCGCTTCGCGATCCTGGAGACCGGCGAGGGGAGGAGTCACGCGATACGAGAGGGCGCGGAGCTCTTCGACGGATACGTGCAGTCGGTGTCGGCTGGCGGCGTGGTGATCGTCGTGGACGGGCCGGGCGGCGCGGCGCGCGCGGTGCGTCTGACCCTGCGTTCGTCGAACGGAGAACGATGAGCAGGTTCTGCGCTCGGCGGTCCGTTCTTGCATTGCTGCTGCTGGCGACGGCAGCGGGCCATGTTCCGGGCCGGGTCGGTCTGGGCTATCTGCCGGGCGGCGTGCTCCGTGCGCAGGGTGACGCGGAGATGGCGCTCGGGGGCGCCCGCGAGTACGCCGGCGACCCGGTCTCGATGGAGTTCCAGAACGCCGATCTGCGTTCCGTGCTGCGAGCTTTCGCAGAGATCAGCGAACTGAACTTCGTGATCGATCCGCAGGTGGCGGGGAGGGTCGACGTCGCGCTGGTGGACGTCCCTTGGGATCAGGCGTTCGACGTCATCCTGCAAGCCAACCGGTTGGGGTACGTCGTGGACGGCACCGTGGTCCGTATCGCTCCGGCGGTCACGCTTGCCGCCGAGGAGGAGGAGAGGCGCTCCCGCGCCGAGCGGCAGGCTCTGGCCGGGGAGCTCGTCGTGATCACCCGCGCGTTGGGATACGCGCGGGCGGCCGACCTCGCCGATCTGGTCACCCGCACGGTCCTGTCCGAGCGGGGCCAGGTGCAGATGGACGGTCGGACCAACACGCTCGTCATCGTGGATCTGCCGGATCGAATCGGCAGGGTGCAGGCGTTGATCGACGCCCTCGATCGCCCGCAATCGCAGGTCGAGATCCAGGCCCGGATCGTGCAAGCGAGCCAGGATTACCTCCGCGAACTCGGTGTGCAGTGGGGCGTCGCGGCTCGGGTCGCCCCCGAGATCGGCAACACGACGTCGCTGTCGTTTCCGAACCGCGGCGGGATCACGGGTCGCGTCGGAGGCGTGCAGGGTCCCGCGGGCGGGGCGGACGCCCGCGCTCTGGAGAGCGAGAACAGCGGCACCGCGGTCGACCTGGGCGCGCCTTCGGCGAGTGCCGCCCTGGGGCTGGCTCTCGGCGCGATAGACGGGTCGCTCAACCTCGATGTCGTGCTTTCCGCCGCGGAGAGCGACGGGCAGGTGAGAATCCTGTCGAATCCGAGGATCACCACCCAGAACAACGTCCAGGCGACCATCACCCAGGGCGATCAGATCCCCATCCAGACCGTCGCCAACAACACCGTGACGGTGACGTTCCGGGACGCGGCCCTGCGTCTCGCGGTGACCCCCCAGATTACCACTTCCGACACCGTCATCATGCGGATTGAGATCGGCAACGACTTCGCCGACTTCGCCCGGCAGGTCAATGGCGTGCCGCCGATCGTGACGCAGAGCGCCAGCACCACGGTGCAGGTGCCGGACGGCGCCACGACGGTGATCGGCGGGATCTACGAGAGCGCACGGTCACGGTCGGCCCGCCGAGTGCCCGGTATCCACCGTGTACCCATACTCGGATGGTTCTTCAGAAGCCGGGCGGAGCGGCGCCGAAGCGACGAGCTGCTGATCTTTCTGACGCCCCGCATCGTGCGTTGAGGGGCGGCGCGGAGGGCGAGATGGAAGGCACACGGCGTTCGGCGGCGGGTGGCGCGAAGGCGCCGGCGCGGCAGGCAACGGCCGCTGGCCGAGGCACGGTGCTCCCGGCAATCATGGGGCTCGCCGCGGCCGTCGCGTGCGCGGGCGACGGCCCGGCGTCATCGCGTTCGAGCGTCACCCTCGTGGTCGAGCGGATCGGAGCGGTGCCGGATGGCGCGGCGGCGCACTCGACCAGGACCTTCATCCGTTCGGACGTCGTCACCAACGGCATGGTGACCTCCGATGCGGTGCAGGTGACGCTGCGGCTCGCTCCGAAGGATCCGGGCGGGGCAGCCGGCCCGGCGGCGCCCAGCGGTACGCAATTCGCGACCGTGGACCGCTATCGGGTGCGCTACGTGCGGAGCGACGGCCGGCACACGCCGGGCGTCGACGTGCCGCATGCCTGGGACGGTGTACTGGGGGTGACTGCCTCGGTCGCCGCCGAAATCTTGGAGATCGTCCTCGTGCGAGCGTCCGCGAAGCTCGATCCGCCGCTGATCACGCTCCGCCAGGGAGGTGGCGACGTCGTCATCAACGCGATGGCGCACGTTACGTTCTACGGGCGCGATCACGGCGGTGCCCGCGTCCAGGCCGACAGCGCGATCGAGGTCGAGTTCGCGGATTGGTCCGATGCGCAACCGACACGCGGGTGAGTCGAGCATGCAGGATCCACCTCGCCGCGACGCGTGGAGGGCGGCTTGCCGGCTCGCCGCCGGGTTCGTCCTGCCGTCATGCCTGATCGGGTGCCTGCAGGATGGCGAGGGACCGCCGCCGCCGGCCGGGCCGTCCTCGTTGGCGCTCTCCATCCGCCTCAGCGCAACCCCCGACGTGCTGCCGGTCGACGGTGTATCGACGTCCGCGGTCGCCGTCGTCGCAACGCGGCCGGACCGTGCCCCCGCCGTCGACCTGCGTCTGGTCGTCCGCATCGTCGAGGGCTCTACCGCGCACGATGCGGGGCGACTCTCCACGCGATCGGTCGTGACGGACAGCGCGGGCCATGCCGCCTTCTCGTATCGTGCGCCGCGACCCTCCGGCAACGCGGCGGGCTCGGTCGATTCGGGTCGGGTCGTCACGCTTGTCGTCACCCCGGTGACAGGCGACTTCTCGAGTGCGGTCGAACGGCGGGTCCGGATTCGACTCGTGCCCGCCGGGATCGTGATCCCCCCCTTCGACGTGCAGCCCGGCTTCGAGGTCACGCCGGCCGCACCGGTCGTCTCGGACCAGGTGCGGTTCAGTGCGGCCGCGTGTCCGGACGGCGCGCCGACCGCGGTTGGGTGCACGCGCGATCCTTCCGGGCTGATCGCGGCATACCGGTGGGATTTCGGCGACGGCGGCACGGCTTCCGGCCAGATGCCCGTGCACGTCTTCTCGAAGGCGCGCACATACGTGGTGCGGATGACTGTGACTGACGAGTTCGACCGTTCGGCAGACGCGACAAGGACGGTCGCGGTAGCGGCGGGAACACCGCCGGCCGCCTCCTTTGTCGTGTCGCCAATCCCGGTTGCCGCGGGCGAAGCGGTCTACTTCGATGCGAGCGCCTCGGCGGCGGCCGATGGGCGGCGACTGGTGTCCCACGAATGGAACTTCGGTGACGGTAGTGCCGGGAGAGGCGTCGTCACGAGTCACGTGTACCCGGAGGCGAGGACCTATACGGTCACCCTCAACGTGACGGACGACGCGGGTCGCCGGGGCTCGGCGTCCGGCGTCGTGGAAGTAGTCGACCACGCGCCTGAACAACCGACGACGACGGTCGAACCGGGAGAACCTCTACCCGGGTGATCGTAGAATGACGCGGCATGCGTTTCGCACCGTGCGAGCGGCTGGCCGCCCGAGCGGCGGCGCTCCGGCGGGAGCTGGCCGCGCGCGGTCTGGACGCTCTCGTCGTCACAGCTCTCCCGCATCTCTTCTACCTGCTCAACTTGCGCGCGAGCGCCGGGGTTGCGGTCGTCGAACGAGAGCCGCCCGGCCTGCGTCTGATCATCGACTTTCGGTACGTCGAGGCCGTCAATCGTCTACTGGATCTGGGAGCCGCACCCCCGGATCTGGAAACGGTCCAGGTGGAGAGCACCTACGACGAGTCGTTGTGCGAGGTCTTGCGGCGCAGGCCGTCGCTCCGCATCGCGGTCGAGGCCGACCACCTCAGCGTGCGGCGTTGGAACTGGCTGCAAGAGACGCTGGCGACGGACCTCAGTCCGGCCGTGGAACTCGTCGAGCGCGCGCGGATGGTCAAGGACCGGTACGAGGAGCAGACACTGCGGGAGGCCGGCCGGATGCTCGCCGCCCTCGTCGGTCCGGCGGCCCGCTGTGCGCGGCGCGGCCGCACCGAGATCGAGGTGGCGAGGGACGTGGAGCGGTTGATCGAAGAAGCGGGCTTCGAGCGTCCCGCCTTCGAGACCATCGTGGCTTCGGGTCCGAACGGGGCACTTCCGCATGCGCACCCGACCGGGCGCCGGCTCGGCGAGGGCGATCTCGTCGTACTCGACTTCGGAGGCGTCCACGAGGGCTATTGCGTCGACGTCTCGCGCACGGTGACGGTTGGGCCGCCCACTGGCGAGACGCGCCGGCTGTACAGGGCGGTGCGCGAAGCCCAGTCGGCCGCCCTGGCCGCGGCGGTGCCCGGGGTGCTCGCGAGCGCCGTCGACGGCGCGGCCCGGACCGTGCTGGAAGGCTACGGGCTGGCGAACCGTTTCGGGCACGGCACGGGGCACGGGTTGGGGATCGACGTCCACGAGCTGCCCCGGATCGGGAAGCGGCGTACCGGCGCGGCCGGGCCGGACGATGTCGAGCTGGCGGCGGGGATGGTCTTCACGATCGAGCCCGGCGTTTACGTGCCCGACCTCGGCGGGGTGCGAATCGAGGACGACGTGCTCATGACCGAGGCAGGCATCGAAGTGCTGACGCCGGCCAGCCGGCATCTCTTGAACACCGACCGGGTGGAGCCGTGGAGGGGCGATGGGCGTTGATCTGCCGCCCCTCTATGCGATTGTCGATGCGGGCCAGGCCGCTCGCTACGGCTGGTCGGTTCCCGATCTCGCCGCCGCGTACTTCGATGGCGGGGCGCGGCTCGTACAGCTTCGGGCTCCCGGCGTCGCCAGCGGAGTGCTCGACGGTTGGTGCGACGCCGTCGTGGCGCGCGCCGCCCGCTACGGTGCCGCGGTCGTCGTCAACGACCGCGCGGACGTCGCGCGCCTGAGCGGCGCCGCCGGCGTCCACTTGGGGCAGGACGACCTGCCGGTCGAGGATGTCCGCGCGATGCTCGGGCGAAGCGGTATCGTCGGACTGTCCACGCACACCCCCGAGCAGGTCAGCGACGCTCTGGCGCGCCCGGTGACTTACGTGGCGGTCGGTCCGGTCTACGCGACCACCACCAAGGATGCCGGTCGTCGACCGGTTGGTCTGGAGCTGGTCCACGCGGCAGCGGGGCGCGCCGACGTGACCCCGGTAGTGGCCATCGGCGGGATTACGCTGGAGCGGGCGCCGGAGGTGCTGGACGCGGGCGCCGGAGCGGTCGCCGTGATCGGCGACCTGCTGGCCGGGGGGCGGCCCACCGCCCGCGTCCGGGCCTATGTGGATCGCTTGTCGAAGTAGTCGACCGTGAGCGAGCGCACGGTGCCGACGAGGAATGCGATACCGATCAGGTTCGGAAACGCCATGAAGCCGTTCAGCAGGGTGCCGATCGCCCAGACGAGCGGCACGGACACGATCGCGCCGACGAACACCATGAGGGTGAAAATCGCCCGATAGGGGCGGATGACGCTCGACCCGAACAGGAATTCGATGCACTTCTCGCCATAATACGACCACCCGATCAGGGTCGAGAACCCGAACAGCAAGGAGCAGAGGGCGACTATCAACGAGGCGAAGGGCACGGTTGTGCCCAGGGCGGCCGCCGTCAGATCACCGCTGGCTCCCTGGTAGGCCGGATCGGTCCAGAGCCCCGAGGTCAGGATGATGAACGCGGTCATCGAGCAAACCACGATGGTGTCCATGAATACTTCGAAGATGCCGATGACACCCTGTTCCGATGGGTGCTTCACCTTGGCGATGCCGTGGGCGATGGGCGCGCTCCCCATGCCGGCCTCGTTCGACAGTACCCCGCGGCTCACGCCGGCGGCGATGACCTGGGCCACCGACGCGCCGACGAAGCCTCCGAACGCCGCCGCGGGCTGCAGAGCCCCGGCGACTATCTGACCCAGTACGGCAGGGATCTGCGCGGCGTTGATCAGAGTGTAGGCGACCGCAGCCGCGACGTACAGCAGGATCATCGACGGGACGAGGCGTTCGGCCACCGCCGCGATGCGGCGGATGCCGCCGAGCAGGACGAGACCGACGGCGGCGCTGATCAGCAGGCCGGGGACCCAGACCGGCACTTCGAGTCCAGTCAGGTCGCGGGCCGCCTCGGTGAACGTGCGCGCGATCGTGTTCGACTGCGCCATGTTGCCGGTGCCGAACAGCGCCGTGGCGGCGCCGAAGAAGGCAAACATGCACGCCAGGCCCCTCCCGGTCGCCGCGTGGGGCACGCCGCGGGTGATGTAGTACATCGGTCCGCTGGCCATTTCGCCGGTCTCGCGTGTGACGCGGTAATGCACGCCGAGCACCGCCTCGGCGTACTTCGTCGCCATGCCGACGGCGGCCGTCACCCACATCCAGAAGATCGCTCCCGGGCCGCCTATCAGGATCGCGGTGGCCACCCCGCCGATATTGCCGTTGCCGACGGTCGAGGCCAAGGCCGTCGAGAGCGCCTGGAACGAAGTGATGGCGCCTTCGCCTGCGCCCGATCCCGGCTTCGCCAGGGCGCTGCCCAACGTGCGCCGCACCGCCAGCGGGAACTGTCGGATCTGCACGAAGCCCGTTCTGATGGTGATGAGGAGCCCGACGAGTACGAGCACCAGCGGCATGGCGAACGGTTGCCATACCAGCCCGTCGATGGTGGTCACCTGGTCGGTCAGCGTTTGCACATTGCGCTCCAATCCGGATGTCGGCGCGGTCAGATCACAGCAGCGCCGCGAGAGTGGCGATGAGGATCGAGGCGATGGCGGCCGGGCAGACCCAGCGGATCAGGAAAATCCAGAGGGCCGGGGCGGGGAACCAGGCTCCTTCCGCCCGCAACTCCTCCAACGCGCGCTGCACGCCCCAGATCCGGCCGATGAAGATTGCCGTGAGGCAGCCGCCGACCGGCAGCGCGAACTCGTTCCAGGTATTCACCATCAGATCGAGAAAGCCGATGCCGAGTCCGGGCACGCTGGTGAAGACGGCGACCGCGCCGTTGCCCAGCGCCGACGGCAGCGCCAGCACCGAGACGACGGCGGTGATCGCGCCTACCGCCCTGGCCCGCGACCAGCCCATGGCGTCGACGCAGTGCGACACCGGAACCTCCAGCAAGGAGATGGTCGAGGTGAGCGCCGCGACGCTGAGCAGCAGGAAGAAGCCGCCCCCGAACAGTTGGCCGCCGGGCAGCTCGGAGAAGAGGCGGGGCAGCACGGTGAATATCAGTCCAGGTCCGCCGGTGGTGGGATCGAACCCGGCAATGGAGAACCCGACGGGGAAGATGATGAACCCGGCGAGCAACGCTATCGAGGTGTCGAGAGCCACGATCCATAGCGCCGAGGACGCGATGCCGTCCTGGCGGGGAAAGTAGCTGCCGTAGGTAAGGATGCACCCCATGCCGAGGCTCAGGGAGAAGAACGCCTGGCCGAGCGCCGAGGTGAAGACCCGGATGTCGGCGAGCTGGGACAGATCGGGGCTGAGATAGTAGGCGAGGCCGGCCCCCGCCCCGGGCAACGTGACCGCCCGCAGGGCGAGCGCAATCAGCAGCAGCACCAGAAGGGGCATGAGCGCCTTGGTCACGCGCTCGATGCCGCTGCGGACGCCGCCCAGCAGCACCGCGGCGGTCGTGGCAATCACGAAAAGGGCGAGCGCCGAACTGACCACACCGTTGCCGGTGAACTCGGCGAAGAAGCGGCCGATGTCGTCCGGGCTTCCCGTCACCGCACCGGTCGCGACGAACCAGACATAGGCGACGGCCCAGCCGGCGATCACGGAGTAGAACGACAGGATGCCGACCCCTGCCAGCACGCCGAGCCCGCCTGCCAGCCACCAGTAGGTGCCCGGTGCGAGCGCGGCGAAGGAGCCGACCGGACTCAGCCGGGTGCGGCGGCCCAGTCCGATCTCGCCGGCCATGATCGGGGCGCAGATCAGGAAGATGCAAACCAGGTAGACCAGGACGAACGCGGCGCCGCCGCCCTGTCCGACCTGCGTCGGAAAGCCCCATATGTTGCCCAGGCCGACAGCCGACCCGGCCGCGGCCAGGATAAAGCCGGCCCGGGAACTCCACATGCCGCGCGAAGGGGTCGTGCTCATCTGGTCGTGCCTCCGTCCTATACACCGGATTCCTGCCGGGAGGCATTCTATCCAACCCGAGGTAGACTCGGCAGGATATGTCTGTTCCACCGACCATCGCGAGGGTTGCATGAACGCCGTCCGGATTCGGGCGCGGGTGCTCGACGGTGCCGCTGTCGCGGCCGAGATCCGGGAATCGTTACGACCGCGAATCGCTGCGGTACGACGTGCCGCGGGCCGCCCGCCGACGCTCGGGTTGCTGCTCGCGGGCCGCGATCCGGGCTCCGAGGTGTACGTCCGCAACAAGATCCGGGAGAGCGAGGCGCTCGGGATGCGGACGGTGCTGAACCGGCTGGACGATTCGGCGGCGTTCGACGCGGCGCTTGCCGTCGTCGATGTCTTCAACGGGGACCCGGGCGTAGATGGCATCCTGGTCCAGTCGCCGTTGCCGGCCGGCATGGGAGAACGTGCCGAGCAGCGCATCTTCGAGGCGATCGATCCCTCGAAGGACGTCGACGGTTTCCATCCGGAGAACGTCGGCCGCCTCGTGCAGCGCACGCCGGCACTCGCGCCCTGCACCCCTTCCGGCATCATGGAGTTGCTCGACCGCTGCGGCGTCGAGCTCGAGGGCCGGCGGGCGGTCGTGATCGGCCGCAGCGACATCGTCGGCAAGCCGTTGGCGATGATGCTGCTGCACCGCCACGCCACGGTCACGATCTGTCATTCGCGGACCGTCGACCTGCCGCGGGTGGCGGCGCAGGCGGACGTGCTGGTGGCCGCGGTCGGG
This sequence comes from Vicinamibacterales bacterium, assembly GCA_965116825.1. Lineage (GTDB taxonomy): Bacteria > Acidobacteriota > Vicinamibacteria > Vicinamibacterales > UBA8438 > WTFV01. The sequence continues at coordinate 5,318,366 of OZ220736.1, read as the reverse complement.
CGCCCCGCCTTCGTCACCACCGACTTCGTCAAGCCGGGGGCGACCGTCATCGACGTGGGGACGAACCCCCTCACGGATCGGGACCGGGTGACGTCGATCTTCGGCGCGGGATCGAAGAAGCTCGCGGCGTTCGAGAGGCGTGGACGCGTGCTCTCCGGCGACGTCCACCCCGGCGTCGCCGACGTGGCCGGCGCCATTACGCCGGTGCCGGGGGGAGTCGGACCGCTGACGATTGCGATGCTGCTGTCCAACACGGTGCAGGCGGCCGAGCGGCGCCTGAATCCGCAGTCCTGACCGCGAACCGTTCCGGAATCGGCGGACGGATGGCAATCCGCGATTCAGGAGCCGCCGGCAGCCAGACTGCGGCAGAGTGACGCAACCTGCCGGTCGGTTTCGTCGAACGAACCGTCCGTCGTCACCACGACGTCGGCTCGCGTGACCTTGTCGGCTAGCGGGAGCTGCGCCGCGATACGGTGCCGAACCTCGATGGCCGGCAATCCGTCCCGTTCCATGACCCGCTCGAACTGGATGGCGGGCTCGCAGGCCACGACCACGACGCGGTCGAACGCGCCCGCACGTGCGGTCTCGAACAGCAGCGGGATGTCGGCGACCGCGAAGGGCGCAGCGGTGCATGCCGCACAGCGCCCGAGCCACGCGTCGATTGCACGTCGAACCGGTGGATGTACGAGCGCCTCGAGCGCGGCGCGGGCGGCGTCGTCGGCAAAGACGAGCCGGCCCAGCCGGAGGCGGTCGAGCGAGCCGTCCGCGGCGAAGATCCCCGGCCCGAAACGGGCCCGCAACGCTTCGGCGGCCGGCTGGCCGGGCTGGACGGCGGCGCGTGCGAGCTGGTCCGCATCGATTGTCGGAACGGCACGGCGCCTCAGCAGCCGAACCACATGTGACTTGCCGGTCCCGATACCGCCGGTGAGCGCGACCCTCAGCATCAGTTGGGCGCGGTCAGGCCGGCGTCTCCTCGGCCTTCTCGGCCGGCGCGATCCGCTCTTCCACGAAAGTGTTCCATTCGTGGCACTGCGGACACTGCCACAGCAGCTCGGTGCTCCGGTAACGGCAGCGCATGCAGACGTGCGGGTCCAGGTAGAAGACCGCGTCGTGGGTCAGCTCGACGTAGCGGCGCACCAGCACGGGATCGAAGTCGAGGGTGGTCAGTGCGCGCCAGATTGCCTGGTGCACCGCCAACGCATGGGGATTGTGGACTAGCGATTCGAAGAAGAGATCGAGGGCCAGGGTCGGGTCGCCGCGGTTCGCGAAGTGCTGTCCGAGCGTCAGGCGCGCCCTCCAGTCCTGGGGGTTGGCGTCGATCAGGCGCCGGCAGAGGTTCTCGAAGCGTTCCGGTCCCTCCAGGCGTCCGTAGGCTCTCTCGAGACGATCGAACGCGAGGTACGAGCGATCCGGCGCGGTGCGGCTGATCTGCTCCCACATCGCGATCGCCTCGGTCGTACGCCCCTGCATCATGTAGACGTCGCCGAGGTTGAGCGACGCCGGCACGGTGCGGCTGTCGAGATCGAGCGCCGTTTCGAAGTGCCGGATGGCCTGGTCGGGCGCGCCGTTGCGGACGGACTGGAGACCGAGCTCGTTCTCGAGAAAGGCGAGGATGGCCTGGTCGCGCGGCTTCTCCCCGGCCGGCGCACTGTTGGTGATGCGCTGGCGGATCGCTCGGGCCTCCTGCCATTGCTGTTGCTCCTCGTGGATCTTCTCCAGGTTCAGCAGGGCGTACTGGTTGCCGGGATCGAGCCGGATCACCTCGGAAAAGGACTGAAAGGCCCGATCTACGAAGCCGCCGCGCTTGTAGTCGAGCCCGAGGCACAACTGGACGTATGCCTGCTCCATCGTGCTGAGCTTCGGCCGCTGCAACAGCCGCTGGTGCAAGCGGATCGCCTTGCTCACCTGCCCGCGCTCGCGGTACAGGTTGCCGAGGATCAGATTGATCTCGAGCCCGGTCGAGTCGAGTCCCATCGCCCGCGTGAGCTCCTCGATGGCCAGGTCGATCTGGTTGGACACCAGGAAGTTCAACCCGAGGATGTAGTGCGGCGACTCGCGGACCCTGCGGCGGTCGATCCAGCGGCCGTCCTGCAACTTGTAGCGCTCCCAGGCCTTGCCGACCGCCAGACCGATCAACAGGGCGACGAGCGCGGCGATCAGCACGAGCGTGTCAGTCATCCGCCACCGTCAAAAGAGCTCCGTGCGCCACAGGTCGTGGAGGTGGACCAGTCCGAGCAGCCGCCGTGCCTCGTCGGCCACGATGAGCGACGTGATCCGCCGCTCTTCCATCCGGTTCAGGGCCTCGACGGCCAGAGCCTCGGGAGCGATGGTCACGGGGCCGGCGGTCATGAGTTGGCGCGCCGACTTCCCCCCGATGCCGGCCGGCATGGCCAGGTGGCGCCGGAGGTCGCCGTCGGTGATGATCCCCGCGACGAGGCCATCGGCGCCGACGACGCACACCATACCGAATCCGCCGGCGCCGATCGTGGCGATCACCTCGTCGACGGTGGCCGGCGGCATCACCGTCGGGACCTCGGCGCCGGTATGCATGAGGCGTTCGACGCGCAGCAGCCGCTTGCCGAGCTGCCCGCCCGGATGGAGGTGGGCGAAGTCGTCCTCGCGGAACCCCTTGCCGACGAGCAGGGCCATGGCGAGCGCATCCCCGAGCGCGAGGGCGGCGGTGGTACTTGCCGTCGGCACGAGGTTCAACGGGCACGCCTCGATGTGCACGCCGCAGTCGAGCGTTACGTCGGCGGCTGCGCCCAGCGTGCTGCCGGCGGCGCCGGTGAAAGCGATCAGCCGCGCGTCGAGTCGGCGGATCGTCTCCAGCAGCCGGAGAATCTCCGGCGTCTCGCCGCTGTGCGAGAGGCCGATCACGACGTCGCCGGGTTGGATGGCGCCCAGATCGCCGTGGACGGCCTCAGCGGGATGAATGAAGTAGGCAGGCGTGCCGGTGCTCGACAGGGTGGCCGCCAGCTTGCGCGCGATGATGCCGGACTTGCCCATGCCCGTGACGATTACGCGCCCCGCACAAGCGAGCAGGAGCGCGAGAGCGGCGTCGAAGCGGTCGTCGAGGCGGTCCGCGAGCGAGCGTACCGCCTCGGCCTCGATGCGCAGTACGCGGCGGGCCAGATCGAGATTGGCGCCGGCCCCCCGCTCGGGCTGACGCCTCTCCGGCTGCGGGGCGGCTGGCACCTAGCTCGCCTCCGCGGCGCCGGTTGACGGGTACGCGGCGTGCCGGATCGCGACGAGCCGCCGGAGCAGAGGCTCGAGCCGCGCGAGCGGTAGCGCGTTCTGGCCGTCGCTCCGGGCCGCGGCGGGCCGCTCGTGCACCTCGAGAAAGAGTCCGTCGATCCCGGCCGCCACGCCCGCCGCGGCGAGCGGCTCGATGAACTCGGCCTGCCCGGCGGTGACGCCGTCGCCAGCGCCGGGAAGCTGCAGGCTGTGAGTGACGTCGTAGACGACGGGGTAGCGCAGCGACCGCAACTGTGGGAAGGAGCGCATGTCGACGACGAGGTTGTGGTAGCCGAACGCGGTGCCCCGTTCGGTAACCAGCACCTGGTGGTTGCCGCCCGCGGTGGCCTTGGCGATGGCATGCCGCATGTCGAGGGGGGCGACGAACTGTCCCTTCTTCAGATTGACCGCACGCCCGGTGGCGGCGGCCGAGACGATCAGGTCGGTCTGCCGGCACAGAAATGCGGGAATCTGCAGGACATCGGCGACCTCGGCCACCGGCGCGGCCTGTGACGGCTCGTGGATGTCGGTCAGGATGGGACAACCGAGGTGTCGCTTGATTGCGGCCAGCACGTCGAGCCCGCGCGTCATTCCCGGACCCCGGAAAGAAGTGAGCGACGTCCGGTTCGCCTTGTCGAACGACGCCTTGAACACGAAAGGCATATCCACGCGCGCCGCAACCCGGCCGATGGCTTCGGCCAGCTCCGTGGCGTGCGCGGGGCTCTCGATGACGCAAGGTCCTGCAATAAGGGCCAGGGAGTGCGGTGCACCGAGACGCACGCCGCCGACGGCAACCGTTCGCACGTGCCGATTATAGAGGCCGCGCCGGCGGCGACCGCGGCGCATCCGGCCTGCCGGCCGGCGTCGCACGGCGCTCGAGCCGGGATCAGGCCAGCGACTCGGCGGCCGCGTTCGCGGACAGCCGGTGCTGGTAGGTCGCGCCGACGAACCCGGCGAAGAGCGGGTGGGGCGAGAGCGGTTTCGACTGGAACTCGGGATGAAACTGCACGGCGACGAACCACGGGTGCTCCGGAAGCTCGATGGCTTCGACGAACTTGCCGTCGGGCGAGCGCCCGGAGATCACGAGCCCGCGCTCGGTCAACGCCGTCTCGTAGGCCCGGTTGAACTCGTAGCGGTGGCGGTGGCGTTCGGAGACCGCGCTCTTGCCGTAGGCCTCGTGGACCGCCGTGCCGGGCGTGAGCTCGCACGGGTAGCTGCCGAGCCGCATGGTCCCGCCCAGGTCGTCGACGCCGAGCAGATCCCGCAGCTTGTAGATGATCTTGTGCGGCGCGTCGGCGTTGCATTCGGTCGAGTCGGCGTCCTCGAGCCCGCAGACATGCCGCGCGAACTCGACGGCCGCCCACTGGAATCCGTAGCAGATCCCGAAGTACGGAATCCTGCGCCGCCGCGCCACCTCCGCTGCCCGCAGCATGCCGCGGCTGCCGCGGTCTCCGAACCCGCCGGGCACGAGGATTCCGTCCGCGGCGTCGAGCGGGTCGTCATCACCGGATTCGAGCGCCTCGGCTTCGACCCACTCGATCCGAACCTTCAACTGGTGTGCGAACCCGGCGTGCGAGAGCGCCTCGCTGAGGCTCTTGTACGAGTCTTCGTACCCTACGTACTTGCCGACGACGTGCACGGTGACCTCGTCGGTGGGGTTCCGGATACGCTCGACCAGTCCCTCCCAGGAGCTCATCCGCCGCTCGGTGGTGGATGGCAGGCCCAGCCGCTTGAGGACGATGCTGTCGACGCCCTCTCCGGAGAGGACGAGGGGGACCTCGTAGATGCTGTCGACGTCCCTGGCGGTGATGACGGCTTCCTCGTCGACGTCGCAGAAAAGCGCGATCTTGCGGCGCAGCTCGTGCGGCAGCACGCGATCGGTGCGGCACAACAGGATGTCGGGCTGGATGCCGACCGAACGCAGGTCGCGGACGCTGTGCTGGGTCGGCTTCGTCTTCAGCTCGCCGGCGGCGCCGATGAAGGGAACCAGCGTCAGGTGCACGAACAGCGTGTTGTCTCGTCCGAGGTCCTGGCGCAATTGGCGGATCGCTTCCAGATACGGCTGGCTCTCGATGTCGCCGACGGTGCCGCCGACCTCGACCAGGACGATATCGATGCCGCCCTGCCGGGCGACGGTCTGCATGTTGTCCTTGATCTCGTTCGTGATGTGCGGGATGACCTGCACCGTCCGGCCCAGATAGTCGCCTCTGCGCTCCTTCTGGATCACCGACAGGTAGATCTTGCCGGTGGTCCAGTTGTGGTTGCGGGTCGTCACCGTGTGCGTGAAGCGCTCGTAGTGTCCGAGGTCGAGGTCCGTCTCGGCGCCGTCGGTCGTGACGTACACCTCTCCATGCTGGTAGGGGCTCATCGTGCCGGGATCGACGTTCACGTAGGGGTCGAACTTCTGCAACGTGACACGGTACCCGTGTCCTTCCAGCAGCGCGCCGATGGAGGCGGCGGCGAGCCCTTTGCCGAGCGAGGAGACGACGCCGCCGGTGATGAAGATGTACTTGACGGGGTGAGAAGTCGGATCTGCGCGATCAATCATTCGCGTGCCCTGTTTGCGACGAGGTGACGAACCCGCTCCAGATCGGCGGCGGTATCCACGCCGATGGGAGCCTGGTCGGTGGTGATCGTGCCGATCCGGTAGCCCGATTCGAGCGCCCGGAGCTGTTCGAGCTGTTCGAGCCGTTCGAGCGGCGTCGGCGGTATGTCCGCCAGCTCGAGCAGGCATGTGCGACGGTACGCGTACAGGCCGACGTGCCGGTCGCCGAGCGCGTTGCGTTCCGAGGTCCGTTCACGTGCATGAGGGATGGGTGCGCGCGAGAAGTACAGGGCGTCACCCCTGGCGTCGACCACCACCTTGACGACGTTCGGATCCGCCAGCAGGCCGGGATCGGTAATCGGACAGCGGACGGTTGCAATCCCCAGCGCGGTGTCGCGGGCGAGCGCCGCAATGACCGCCTGGATGGCGTCGGCGGGCATGAGCGGCTCGTCTCCCTGGACGTTGACGATGATCTCGCTGTTCAGGCGCCGGGCGACTTCGGCGAGCCGGTCGCCGCCCGTCGGATGGTCGGCCCGGGTCAGCCACGCCTCTCCGCCGAACCCGGAGACGGTCTCCGCGATTCGGTCGTCGTCGGTGGCTACGATGACCCGCCGGACGCCTGCCGCCGACGCGCGGCGGTGGACGTGCTCGATCAAGGGTCGCCCGCCGATGTCAAGCAGCGGCTTGCCGGGGAGCCGGGTCGAGCCGTAGCGTGCGGGTATGACGACCGTCGCGGTGGGGAAGGGGGCAGGCGCATGCGCCGCGGCCGGCACAGGGTGCACGGCGAATGTTACCATGCCGGGACGCGATCCGTGCACCGGCGGTTGCCCGCCAGCCTCCGCGGCGGGTTACGGTAAAGAAGGCACGATGTCCATCTCTCCGCTGCGGATAGCGCTCCTCGGCGGTGCCGGCGGTCTGATGGCGGCGTGGTTGGCGGCCGCGACGACGGCGCCTCGCGCCGACGTACCGGTTCCGGCTCCTGCGCCGCTCGCACCGCCGCCCGCAACGCAGGAAGGACCTTCGTCTCGCGCCGCGGCAGATCTGGCCGCCGACCTGGAGCGTCTGCGCCGGGGGCTCGCGGCTGCGCCCGGGCTCCGCTCGGGAGTTCGCAACCCCTTCTCGCTCGCCCCGGCACCTGCGGCAGAGCCGCCTCTTGCGGCGGGGCCCGCAGCGGATCCCGAGCGTGCGCTACGGGCCGCCTCCCGGCCGCCGCTGCCGGTCGGACCGGCATTCACGCTGATCGGCATCGCGAGCACGGATGCGGAAGACGGCGCGGAGCGAACGGGAATACTGACCGCTGCGAACGGCGAGGTGCTGCTCGTGAGCAGGGGAGACCGCATCCCCGGCGGATACCTGGTCGACGCCGTCGAACCGGAGAGCGTGACCCTTGTCGACGGAACGGGAGCGCGGCATCGTCTGGACCTGCCCTGACGCGCTGGCGAGACGGGTCAGAGGCTGACCAGTCGGGCCGCCTCGACCGCCGCGATCCCCCGGATTTCGTCGAGGACCTCGCCCTTGACGTTGGGTGCGGCTGTCGCCCCGTCCCGGCCGCCCGGCCCGATCCGCACGACGCCGATCGCGCCGCCCGCCCCGCGGCCGAGCGCGAATGTCGCGATGTTCAGCCCATGACGGCCGAGGACCGAGCCGACCTCGCCGATTACCCCGGGCCGGTCGCGGTTGCGGATGACGATGAGGGCGCCCTCGAGCGGCGCCTCCACCTCGACGCCGTCGAGCCGTACCAGGCGCGGTTGCTCCGGCTCGAACACGGCTCCCTCCGCCCAGAGCTCGCCGTCGCTCGTGTGCAGCTTCAGCGACACGAGGCTGGTGAAATTCCTCGGACGCGAGCTGCGCGACTCGACGATTTCGAGACCCCGCTGCTCGGCCGCCGCGCGGGCATTCACCAGCGTGACCTCCTGCGACAGCACATGCCCGAGGAGACCGACGAGGGTCGCGCTGACCAGCATCTCGTGCGGTTGATCGGCGAGCTGTCCGTAGTAGCGGAGTCCCACGCCGGCTATGCGGCCGTGCGCGAGCTGGGCGAGAAGGCCGCCGAGACGCTCGGCGAGCACCAGGTACGGACGCAGACCCCGGAGCTCGTCAGGGGCGATGGATGGATAGTTTACCGCGTTGCGGGCGAAACCCGTCTGGAGGTACTCGCGGATGCCGGTGGCCGCCTCGATACCGACGAGTTTCTGGGCCTCGGCGGTAGCGCCGGCGATGTGCGGCGTCGCGACGACCTGCGGTAGCCCGGTCAGGGTGGTGTCGGCGGGAGGCTCCTGCCGGAAGACGTCGAGTCCGGCGCCGGCGAGTCGACCCTCGGCGAGCGCCTCGGCGAGCGCCGCCTCGTCCACCAGGTCTCCCCGCGCGGTGTTGATGATGCGGGCTCCGGGGCGGCAGTGTGCCAGCAGCGTGCGATTCAGCAGTCCCCGGGTGGTGTCGGTCGACGGCAGGTGGAGCGTGATGAAGTCGGACCGCTGCGCCAGAGCGTCGAGGGCGATCAGCTCGATGCCGAGGTCGTCCGCCACCTGGGAAGCGATGAACGGATCGTGGGCGACCACCACCATGTCGAAAACCAGCGCCCGGCGCACGACCTCGCGCCCGATGCGGCCGAGTCCCACCACACCGAGCGTCTTGCCCCGCAACTCGGCTCCCCGCAGGCTCTTCTTGCACCAGCGGCCCGCCTTCATCTGCGCGTCGGCAAGCGCGACCGAGCGCGCCGACGACAGCATGAGCGCGAACACGTGCTCCGCGACGCTGACGCTGTTCGCGCCGGGCGCGTTCAGCACGAGGATTCCGCGGGCGCTGGCCGCCTCGATGTCCACGTTGTCGACGCCGGCGCCGGCGCGGGCGACGACCCGGAGGCGCGGTGCGGCAGCGATCAGCTCGGCCGTGACCGTCGTGGCGCTGCGTACGATGAGGGCGTCGGCGTCCGACAGGTCGGCGCGCAGAGCTTCGGCAGAACGGCCGGTGCGGGTGTCGACGGTCCATCCCTCCGCTTCGAGCAGGGAGACGGCAGCCGCGGGCAACGGGTCGGGTATGGCGATCTTCATTGTGCTGGAGAGGCTGGGACCGAACGCGTGACAGTCTTACAGTATAATGGCCCCCCGAGAGCGGCGCTCGATGGGCGCCAGGGGCGAGGGCATCCGCACCAGGATGGTGCAAGTCGCTGGAACGGACCGGGAGACGCCGGTCATCCTCGCCCGGTGACGGATTCTTCCACAAGGTTTTCCACGGTTTCTGTTGACGATTCTGTAGCGGGCCACAGGGGGATGACCCGAAGGCCCGGCCCACTTCCGCACGGGGAATCCCGGAGCCGGTGGGCGAGACTGCGCACCATGCCCGAATTCAAGAACCTCGTCGCACCCACCGAGGGCACCGCCATCGAGCGCCAGCCGGACGGCACGCTGTTGGTGCCCGACGATCCCATCATTCCCTTCATCGAGGGCGACGGCATCGGCCGCGACATCTGGCGGGCCTCGGTGCGCGTCTTCGACGCCGCGGTCAAGAAGGCTTTCGGCGACGACAAGCGCGTCGTCTGGTTCGAGGTCCTGGCCGGCGAGAAGGCCCAGGAGCGCGTCGGGGAGTGGCTCCCGACCGACACGCTCGAAGCGGCCAGGGCATACAGGGTCGCGATCAAGGGCCCGCTGACCACTCCCGTCGGCGGCGGCATTCGCAGCCTGAACGTGTCGCTGCGGCAGTTGCTCGATCTCTACGCGTGCGTGCGCCCGGTGCGGTACTTCGCCGGCACCCCGTCGCCGGTTCGCCGACCCGAGCAGATGGACGTCGTCATCTTTCGTGAGAACACCGAGGACGTCTACGCCGGCATCGAATGGGAGCAGGGGTCGCCGCAGGCGGAGCGGCTCATCGACTACCTGTCGACCACCTTCGGCAAGCGGATCCGCCGCGATTCGGGGATCGGCATCAAGCCGATCTCGATCACCGGCAGCAAGCGCCTGGTGCGCATGGCGGTCCGGCACGCGATCGACAACGACCGCAAGAGCGTGACGCTCGTTCACAAGGGGAACATCATGAAGTTCACCGAGGGAGCGTTCCGCGACTGGGGTTACGAGGTGGCGAAGGAGGAGTTCGGCGAGCGCACCATCGGCGAGTGGGACGGCGATCCGGAAGGGCGGATCGTGATGAAGGACCGCATCGCCGACAGCATGCTGCAGCAGATCCTGACGCGGACGGCGGAGTACGACGTGATCGCGACGACGAACCTCAACGGCGACTACCTGTCGGACGCCTGCGCGGCGCAGGTCGGCGGCCTCGGACTCGCTCCGGGGGCCAACATCGGCGACGAGGTCGGCTTCTTCGAAGCGACGCACGGCACCGCGCCGAAGTACGCCGACAAGGACGTCATCAACCCGAGCTCGGTCATCCTGTCCGGCGCAATGATGTTCCGCTACATGGGATGGCGGGACGTGGCGGCGAGCATCGAGGACGGCATCGAACGCACCATCCAGCAGAAGACCGTGACGTACGATCTCGAGCGTCTGATGGAGGGCGCGACGAAGCTGAAGACGTCGGCGTTCGCGGATGCCGTCATCGCGAACATGTAGCAGAGTTGGAGCAAGAGCAGCATGAATCGCAAGGTTTCGGTGATTGGAGCGGGCAACGTCGGGGCCACCGCGGCGCGCAGCATCGCGGACAAGGAGCTGGCCGACGTGGTCATCCTCGATATCCCGCAGATGCAGGGGGTGGCGCAGGGCAAGGGGCTCGACATGCTCGAGGCGTGCCCGGTCGAGGGGTCGGACGCGCGCGTGCTGGGCACGAGCGACTACGCGGACACCGCCGGGTCGGACATCGTGGTGATCACGGCGGGGCTCGCGCGCAAGCCGGGCATGAGCCGCGACGACCTGCTGACGAAGAACTGCGCGATCGTCTCGAGCGTGACCGAGCAGGTGATGGCGCATTCGCCCGACTGCATCATCATGCCGGTCACCAATCCCCTGGACGCGATGGCGCAGGTCGTGTACCGCAAGAGCGGACTGCCGCGTGAAAGGGTGATCGGGATGGCCGGGGTGCTCGACTCGGCTCGCATGCGCGCCTTCATCGCGCAGGAGCTGGACGTGTCCGTCGAGAACACGCACGCGTTCGTGCTCGGCGGGCACGGCGACACGATGGTGCCCCTCCCGCGCTACTCCACCGTCGCCGGCATTCCGATCACGGAACTGCTCGACAAGGAGAAGGTCGACGCCATCGTCCACCGGACGGCCCACGGCGGCGCCGAGATCGTCAAGCTGCTCGGCACCGGCAGCGCGTACTACGCGCCCGGATCGGCGGTGGTGGAGATGGTCGAGTCGGTGCTCAAGGACAAGAAGAAGATCCTGCCGTGTTCGGTCTTCCTCAATGGGGAGTACGGCGTTCACGGGCTCTTCGTCGGGGTGCCGTGCAAGCTGGGGGCGAACGGCGTCGAGCAGGTCATCCAGATCGATCTGACGGCGGCGGAAGACGCCGCGCTGAAGAAGTCGGCTGCAGCGGTGCAGGAGCTCGTGCAGGTCATCGACATGTAACGAGGGTCCGCGCCGCGGTACCAGGTACCGAAGCAGGCGACGCCGGGTCATTACTTGCATTCCCGCCGACACCCGTGAAGATCCACGAATACCAGGCCAAGACCCTGCTGGCGGCGGCCGGGGTGTCCGTCCCGCGCGGCGCGCCCGCGTTCACGGCGGGCGAGGCGCGCGCCGTCGCCGCGCGTCTCGGCGGGCGCGTGGTCGTCAAGGCGCAGATCCACGCAGGGGGGCGCGGAAAGGGCGGGGGCGTCAAGGTGGTCGCCGACGCCGCCGAAGCGGAACGCGCGGCGCAAGCCATGCTCGGCATGACGCTCGTCACGGCACAAACCGGCCCCGGTGGACGCCGGGTCGGGCGGCTGCTGATCGAGGAAGCACTCGACATCGAGCGGGAGCTGTACGTCGGGCTCATCATCGATCGGGCACTGGCGCGGCCCGTGCTCATGGCAAGCCGGGCCGGGGGCATGGACATCGAGCAGGTGGCCGCCGATACGCCGGAGCTCATCCTCAGAGAGGCGCTCGATCCGGTAGCCGGGTTGCGGCAGTTTCAGGCCCGCCGGCTGGCGTTCGGCCTGGGCCTCGAGCCGCCCGTGGCCGGTCGGGCGGCCGCGGTGATGGCGGCCGCGGCGCGCGCGTTCCTGGACCTCGACGCCTCGCTCCTGGAGATCAACCCGTTGATCGTGACCGCCGGCGGGGCGGTGCTGGCTCTCGACGCCAAGGTGAATCTGGACGACAACGCCCTGTTTCGGCATCCGGAGTTGCGGGAGCTGCGGGACACGGCGGAAGAAGAGGCGCTCGAGGTCGAAGCCTCCGAGCACGCATTGAGCTACGTCCGCCTGGACGGGCGTATCGGGTGCATGGTGAACGGCGCCGGCCTGGCCATGGCCACGATGGACATCATCCACCTGTCAGGCGGCGAGCCGGCCAATTTTCTGGACGTGGGCGGCGGTGCTAATGCCGGCCAGATCCGGAACGCATTCCGGATTCTCATGGCCGACCCCAACGTCACCGCGGTGCTGATCAACATCTTCGGCGGCATCCTGCGCTGCGATGTGCTGGCGGAGGGCGTAATCGCGGCGGTCCGCGAGTTGCGAGTCTCGCTTCCGGTGGTCATCCGGATGGAAGGCACCAACGTCGAGACGGGCAAGAGAATGCTGCGCGAGAGCGGCCTGAACTTCACGACCGCCGACACGATGAGCGAGGCAGCCGAGCGCGTCGTGGCGCTCGCCGCCGGCTGAGTTCCGGGGCTGAATCATGGCAGTGCTCGTCGATGAACGGACCCGCCTTCTGGTACAGGGGTTGACGGGGCGTGAGGGGGCGTTTCACGCGCAGCAGGCGGCGCGCTACGGCACGACAGTGGTCGGGGGCGTCAGCCCCGGCAAGGGCGGCACGACGCACGAGGGGTGGCCGGTCTTCGATACGGTGCGGCGAGCGGTCGACGAGACCGGGGCGAATGCGTCGGTCGTCTTCGTCCCGCCGCCGGCCGCGGCCGACGCCATCCTGGAGGCCGCGGACGCGGATCTCGGCGTGGTGGTGTGCATCACCGAGGGGATTCCGACGCGTGACATGCTGCCGGTGATCGCGTTTCTCGATGGCCGCCGGACGCGCCTGGTCGGACCCAACTGCCCCGGCGTGCTGTCGGCGGGCAAGGCCAAGGCGGGCATCATTCCGGGGCATATCGGCAGTCAAGGGAACGTCGGCGTCGTGTCGAGGAGCGGAACGCTGACCTACGAGGCGATGCACCAGTTGACACGGCTCGGCCTCGGCCAGACCACGTGCATCGGCATCGGCGGCGATCCGCTCATCGGCACGACGTTCGTCGACGCGCTGCGACTGTTCGCGGAGGACGCAGAGACCGAGGCGGTCATCTTGATCGGCGAGATAGGCGGTACGGCCGAGGAAGACGCCGCGGCGTTCATTGCCGACGGCTTTCGGAAGCCGGTCGTCGGCTTCGTCGCCGGCCAGACCGCGCCGCCCGGCCGGCGCATGGGCCACGCCGGTGCAATCATCGCAGGCGGTTCGGGAACCGCGGCGCAGAAGCAGGAGGCGCTCGTCGCGGCCGGCGTGACAGTGGTGGAGAGCCCCGCGGACATCGGCGCGGCAATGGCCCGCCGACTCGGCGGTTGAGTCGGCGATCCGGCGGATGGAGGCGAGTCGCAGTCGGTTCGATGGCGGCGACCCCGACGGGCGGTCGGCGAAGGACTCGTCGAAACGCACGTCGTGTTAGCATTGGCGGTTGAACTAACGGGAAACGGGGCAGCGCTTGGACGGGGCGCTGCCGCTCTCCAGAGTCGAGGACGCATGGCGCCTGCTGAAGTCGCGGTTCAAGAAGCTCCAGTCACTCGCAGTCCCGGGCGGGTCGTCAACGATTTCAGCATTCAGGTGGCCACGGTCAACGGCTCCGGCAGCCAGACCGCCAACCTGGTGCTGCTGCGCTCAATCTTTCGGATGGGGGTGCCCGTTTCCGGGAAGAACCTCTTCCCGTCCAACATAGCCGGCCTGCCGACCTGGTTCACGATTCGCGCCAACAAGGACGGCTACATCGCCCGCAAGAAGGAGATCGACTTCCTCGTGGCGATGAACCCGGAGACCGCGCAGGAGGACGTGCTGTCGCTCGAGCCGGGTGCGGCGGTCGTGTACGACGAGGGTCTGGCCCTCGACAAGGTGCGCAGCGACCTGAGCTTCTATCCCGTGCCGTTCGACAAGCTCGTGGCCGGGGTCTGCACCGACGCCAAGCTGCGGCGCCTCGTGCGCAACATGATCTACGACGGGGTGCTGTCCAGGCTTCTGGAGATCGATCTCCAGAGAATGGAGCAGGCGCTCCAGAAGCAGCTCGGGCGCAAGCCGAAGGCCGTGGCGCTCAATCAGCAGGCGCTCGAGGTCGGGTTCGCCTACGCCGAGCAGCATTTCGAGAAACGCGATCCGTACGTGATCGAGGCGATGGACGCGACGGCTGGGAAGATCCTCATCGAGGGCAACGCCGCCGCTGCCATCGGCGCGATGATGGCCGGGGTCACGGTGGTGGCCTGGTATCCGATAACACCCTCGTCCTCGCTCTGCGAGACGCTCATCGACTACCTGCAGAAGCATCGGATCGACGAGAGGACGGGCAAGGCGACCTTCGCGGTGGTCCAGGCGGAAGACGAGATCGCTGCGCTCGGCATGACCATCGGCGCAGGCTGGGCCGGCGCCCGGGCGATGACGTCGACGTCCGGCCCGGGCGTCTCGTTGATGGGCGAGTTCGCCGGCCTCGCCTACTACGGCGAAGTGCCGGCCGTGATCTTCGATGTGCAGCGCGTTGGTCCGTCGACCGGACTGCCGACCCGGACGGCCCAGGGGGACGTGCTCTCGACCGCATTCCTATCGCACGGCGACACGCGGCATCTGATGCTCTTCCCCTCGTCGGTCAGCGAATGCTACTCGATGGCGGTCGAGGCGTTCGATCTGGCGGAGCGGTTCCAGACGCCGGTATTCGTGATGACGGATCTGGATCTGGGCATGAACACCTGGATGTCGGATCCGTTCGAGTACCCGGAGAAACCACTGGATCGCGGCAAGGTGCTGGACGACGAGACTCTCGAGCGCATCGGGCGATTCGGCCGTTACCGGGACGTGGACGGCGACGGCGTGCCGTACCGCAGTGTTCCGGGCGACAAGATGCCGGCGTACTTCTGTCGTGGCTCCGGGCACAACGAGTGGGCGCAGTACAGCGAGCGGCCCGACGACTACCAGAACAACGTCGACCGTCTGGCGAAGAAGTTCGAGAATGCGAAGAACTGGATGCCGGCGCCGGTGGTGGAGATAAACCGCCAGGCGTCGATCGGCGTCATCGCCTACGGCACGACGCACTGGGCGGTCGTGGAGAGCCGCGATCAGCTCAAGGGGGAGGCCGACCTGGACACGTCGTACTACCGCGTCTGCGGGTACCCCTTCCGGCCTGCGCTGGCGGCGTTCATAGAGCGTCACGAGCGTGTCTACGTCATCGAGCAGAACCGGGACGGCCAGATGCTCAGCCTGATGAAGCTGGATCTGGAGCCGGATCTCGCGCGTCGGCTGAGAAGCGTGCTGCACTACTCGGGATTGCCGATCGATGCGCGCTCGATCACCGACAGCGTGTTGATTCAGGAAGGCTATCGCGTGCAGAAGACGGGCGCCGACACCTCGCGCGTGCCGCGCGGAGCCGGGGTCGGCGGGGAATAGCGGATCGGGAATCCGGGGTCGGCGGAAATCGCGGGAAGAGGATACGTGGCTGTCGCAACATCGCCGGTACGAAAGAAGAAGGTGAACCGCGTCGGGCTCGAGGTGCGGGAGTACCGCGGCTCGAAGACGACGCTCTGCGCCGGATGCGGGCACAATGCGATCTCGGAGCGGATCATCGGGGCCTGCTTCGAGATGGGCATCGAGCCCGAGCGGGTCGTCAAGCTCTCCGGGATAGGCTGCTCCAGCAAGAGCCCTGCCTACTTCCTCGGTTCGGCGCACGGATTCAACGCCGTGCACGGCCGCATGCCGTCCGTGGGAACCGGCGCGATGCTCGCCAACCGGAATCTGGTGGCGATCGGCGTCAGCGGCGACGGCGATACCGGGGCCATCGGCATCGGCCAGTTCGTGCACCTGATGCGCCGGAACCTGCCGATTATCTACATCATCGAGGACAACGGCTGCTACGGTCTGACGAAGGGCCAGTTCTCGCCGACCGCCGATCTCGGGTCGAAGGCCAAGACCGGGGTCGTGAACGACCTGCCGCCGATCGATACCTGCGCGCTGGCCATCGAGCTCGGGGCGTCGTTCGTGGCCCGTTCGTTCTCGGGCGACAAGAAGCAGCTCAACGCCATCCTGAAGGCGGCCCTCAGTCACCGGGGGACGGCGATGCTCGACGTGTTGTCGCCCTGCGTGACGTTCAACGATCACGAGGGGTCGACCAAGAGCTACGCGTACGCGAAGGCGCACGACGATCCGCTCGAGGAGCTCGACTTCGTTCCGTTCTTCGAGGACATCGACATCGACTACGAACCCGGAACGACGCAGGAAGTCGTGATGCACGACGGGTCGAAGCTCTACCTGAAGAAGCTCGCCCCCGACTACGACCCGCTGAGCAAGGTCGAGGCGATGCGGGTGCTGCAGGAGACCCGCAGCCGGGGCGAGTTCGCGACCGGCCTGATCTACGTGGAGCCGGTCAAGCCCGACTTCCTCGACGTGCTGAATCTCGTGGACGAACCGCTGGCGACGTTGCCCGAGGAACGTGTGCGGCCACCGAAGGCGGCGCTCGACGACATCATGGAGGCCCTTCGGTAGATGGAACGGACACTGGCCATCATCAAGCCGGACGCGGTCGCCGGCGGGCAAGCGGGCGCCATATTGCAACGCATCGAGGCCGGCGGTTTCGCTGTGCGCGGCATGCGGCTGGTAAACCTGACGCGGGCGGCGGCGGAGGGCTTCTACGCGGTCCATCGCGACCGCCCGTTCTTCGACAGCCTGACCGCGTTCATGTCGTCCGGGCCCGCGATAGTGCTGGCCCTGGAGGCGGACGACGCAATCCGGCGCTGGCGCGACCTGATGGGGGCCACGGATCCGGAGAGAGCGGTTCCGGGGAGCCTCCGGCGAGAGTTCGGTACGTCGATCGAACGCAACGCCACGCACGGTTCGGATGCGCCCGAGACGGCTGCGGCGGAGATCGGCTACTTCTTCAGCGGCGTCGAGCTCGGTTGATTCGGCGTCTCCCGCGCTCGGTTGGGGGCGTCGCTCTGCCGGCCTTGACCGCAACCTCGTGCCGTTGTTACCATTGCTCGCCTGACGGACGGCAGCGCGACGCGGCAGCGCCGACCCGCCGGGCATCCGGTTCCCCAAACGGTCACTCTAGCGATGCCGAAGCTGGTCGAGCGCGAATCCGCCCCCCGTGTGAGTCCTCTGAGCGCGGCACCGGCTCTCGCTGTCCAGTTCTTCCTGATTCCGCTCGCCGTCGTCGGCGTCATCGTGCTCGTGTACGGTGGCTTCCGAATGCTGCTCACGACGGAACGCACCCCGTCGGAACTGCTCTCGGACGTGCGAACGGGCGGTCGGGAGCGGCGCTGGCCGGCGGCGTACGAGCTTTCTCGCGTTCTCGATGACCCGGAGACCGAGCGAAGAAACCCGCAGCTCGGGGCGAGCATCGTTCAGGCCTTCGTCGATTCCGAGGGAGACGACCCGCGCGTGCGGCGCTATCTGGCGCTGGCGATCGGCCGACTGGCGCTTCCGCCTTCCGGGGCGGTCGCCGAGCTGACCGCGGCGCTCGAGGACCCGGACACCGAGACGCGCATCAGCGTCATCTGGGCTCTGGCGTCGCTCGGCGACGAGTCGACGGTGGACGAGATCGAGGCCATGTACGGCTCCGACGACGCGGGCGTTCGCAAGATGGCGGTGTATGCACTCGGCGCCCTGACCGGGTCGGGGAACCATGCGACGCTGCGCAACGCGCTCGACGACCCGGCGGCCGACGTGCAGTGGAACGCGGCGGTGGCGCTGGCCCGTCACGGACGCGACGAGGGCATGACAGTGATTCGCCGCATGCTCGATCGCGAGTACGTGACGCGCATGGTCACGCGCCGGGCGAACCCCGACGACTCTCTGGACCCGGTCAGCGAGGTGATGGTCAGCGGTTTGCAGGCCGCCGCCTCCCTGCGTGCCGCGGAGTTGCGACAGCCCATTGAGGCGTTGAGCGAATCGGACGAGAACCTCCGGGTTCGCGAGCTGGCGATCAAGACTCTGGACCTGTTGAACCAATCGACCAGGAATCTCGTTCGCTGAGGCGAGAGGTTTGCTCCGGAACGTACCGAAGACCGTGAGATTTCGACGGAGGCCCGACGCGTGAATCCCCTGATAGCCGTCATCATCACCGGCGTCGCGATGTTCGCCGCGCACATTCTCGTGATCCTGCTGTTTCGCGAGAAGCCCGCTGCGCCCGAAGAGGGAGCGGTCGAGGCGGAAGCGCCGGCCAGGACGGCCGGTCCCGCGGCGCTCGTCGGCGCGGCCGCCAAGCTGGCGGACCGCGTGGTGCCGCGGACGCCGGACGATACGTCCCCGCTCATGGGACGCCGCGGCTGGATGGGCTTGGCGTGGGGCTCGTTCACGGCTGCGACCGCCGGCTGCCTGGCCGCCACCGGCCGCTTCATGTTTCCGAACGTGCTGAACGAGCCGCCGCAGCAGTTCACCATCGGCTTTCCGAACGAGTACGGAGAGGGCGTGGACGAGCGGTGGAAGGACCGTTTCGGCGTGTGGGTGGTGCGGACGCCGTTCGACGACTACCACGAGGGTTCCGGTTTCTACGCGTTGCTCGTCACCTGCACGCACCTGGGCTGCACTCCCAACTGGCTCTCCGCCGAGAGCAAGTTCAAGTGCCCCTGTCACGGCAGCGGTTTCCGCCCGACGGGCATCAACTTCGAAGGTCCGGCTCCGCGTCCCCTCGAACGCGCCCGCATCGTGCTGGCGGAGGATGGGCAAATCATGATCGACAAGGCGCGCAAGTTCCAGGAAGAGCTGGGGCAGTGGACCGACCCCGAAGCGTTTCTTGCCATCTAGGAAGAACTCAGAGCTGCTGAATCATGGCGAAGGCGAAATCTATCCAACCGCAGGCGGGTGCGCTGGAGCGCGCCTGGAACTGGCTCACCGAGACGCAGATCTGGGCGTCGGTCTTCCGGCACGCCGCGCCGCTCAACGACCGCAACCGGGTCCTGGTCATGCTGTCCAACGTCTTCCTGCACCTGCATCCGGTGCGGCTGAAGAAACACGGTGTCCGCCTCCGGTACACCTGGTGCATGGGCGGGTTGAGCTTCTTCCTGTTCCTCGTTCTCACGTTCACGGGCGTGCTGCTGATGTTCTACTACCGGCCGACGCTGGAGTACGCCTACTCCGACATCGTCGGGCTGCGGGAGCACGTGCCGCTCGGCATCATGCGCGAGATGCACCGCTGGGGCGCCCACGCGATGGTCATCACCGTGTGGCTGCACATGTTCCGCGTCTTCATGACCGGATCGTACAAGCCCCCGCGCGAGTTCAACTGGAACGTCGGGGTCATCATGCTGGTCCTGACCCTGCTGCTGTCGTTCACCGGTTACCTGCTGCCGTGGGACCAGTTGGCGATCTGGGCGATCACGGTTGGATCGAACATGGCGCGTGCGACACCGTTCCTGGGGTACGAGGGTCCCGGCGCGTCGCTGCTCGCCATCGGCGACGTGCAGTTGATTCACGCGGCCGACGACGCCCGCTTCGCACTGCTCGGCGGCACGTTCGTGGGCGAGGGCGCCCTGCTGCGCTTCTACGTGCTGCACTGCGTGGCTCTGCCGCTCGTGATTGGATTCCTGATGGCCGTGCACTTCTGGCGCGTGCGCAAGGACGGCGGCATCTCGGGCCCGCTCTAGAACGTCCACGCGCCTGAACGTAGAGAGATCACGAAACCATGGAAGCGATAAAGGGACTCTTCAACCTGGTCGCCGACCCGCGGCTGTTCTTCCTGCTCTCGGTGGTCGCACTCGTGCTGATCGTGTGGAAGCGCGAGGCCTTCGCGAAGCTTTCGGTCGGCTACGGCCTGATGGGCTTTCTGACCGCCTTCTTCCTGTTCGGGCTGTTCGACGAGAACTTCGTGCTGATCATCGCCAAGCCCGACAACGTGCCGATCGTGGCGTTGATCTTCCTGGTGGTCTTCTTCACCTGGTACTCGATGCGCGAGGCGGTTCTCAACGATCAGCGCGTCGCGGCCGGAGAAGACGTGATCGAGAAGCAGGAGTCCGACCGTGTCTGGGTCTGGCCGGACCTCGTCTACACCGAGCTCATCGCGCTGGTCCTGTGCAGCGCCGTTCTCGTCGTCTGGTCCATCGCGCTCGAGGCGCCCATCGAGCAGCCGGCCAACCCGGCCAACACCCCGAACCCCTCGAAGGCGCCCTGGTACTTCCTGGGTCTTCAGGAGATGCTCGTCTACTTCGATCCCTGGCTCGCGGGGGTCGTGCTGCCGAGCCTGATCATCGTGGGCCTGATGGCGATCCCGTACATCGACGTGAATCCGAAGGGCAACGGCTACTACACCTTCAACGAGCGCAAGGCCGAGATCACGATCTTCCTGTTCGGCTTCGTGATTCTCTGGTCGTCGCTGATCGTTCTGGGTACGTTCCTGCGCGGACCGAACTGGAACTTCTTCGGACCGTTCGAGTACTGGGACGTCCACAAGCTCGAGGCGCTCAACAACGTGCAGTTGTCGGAGTACCTCTGGGTTCGCGGCGCGGGGACGGCGCTCCCGGACAACATCCTGGTGCGTGAGGGTGTCGGCATCCTGCTCTCGCTGGCCTACGTCACGGTCCTGCCGGTGCTCCTGGCCAAGACCGTGCTGAAGCGGTACTACGAGAAGATGGGGCCGACGCGCTTCTACGTGGGAGCCTTTCTGTTCCTGATGATGCTGTCGCTGCCGATCAAGATGTTCAGCCGCTGGCTGGTGAACCTGAAGTACGTCGTCTCGATCCCGGAGTGGTTCTTCAACATCTAAGCCCACCATGGCCAACAAGAAAAGCGTCGGACACGCCTACAACGTCGACTTCCTCAACGTCGTCTTCGCGGCGTCGAGCCTGTTCCTGTTCTTCACGACCATCTGGATGGTCTTCGACGATTTCGACCGCGAGTGGAAGGGCTACCAGCGGCAGTTCGTGCTGCTGGAGGGGTACGTCACCTCGCTGGGCCTCCAGGCGGCGCAGGCCGGCATCGACCAGGATCGGCTGCAGCAGTTGAACGCCGAGCGGGCTGCGGCCGAGCAGGAGCTCGCCGTCAACGACGAGCGGGTGGCCGAGCTCGAGAGTGAGTTGGCCGACGTGGAGGCGGACTTCTACCTGGCCAATCAGCAGTACAACTTCCTGAAGGCCGACTACGACGTCGAGCGGTACGCGTACGAGGAGCTGCAGGAGGAGCATCCGGAGGAAGCGGCGGAGCTGCGGCCCGAGATCGACGGCATGTACGACCGCTGGGTCGAGCTGGGGATGCGCGTCGAAGAGCTGGTGGCCCGGCGGGACGACCTGCGCGCGCAGATTGGGGAGTACACCGGCGGCGTGGCGGAGGCGGACGCCGAGATCCGCGAGCTGACGGCGGAGGCGACGCGGCTGGCGGCTCTCGTAGAGGATCTGCAGGTCGACTTCGTCGGCGACGTGTTGCTGAACGCGCCGCTCCTCGACTTCATGGCGCCGAGCCTCACGGTGCAGCAGACGATCACGCCGAACGTTCACGACGAGTTGAACTTCATTCGCTTCCAGAAGATGGATCGCTGCCGGACGTGCCACATCGCGATCGACCGCGAGGGGTACGAGGCGTACCCGCAGCCCTATACGACGCATCCGAGCCTGGACACGTACGTCGGCAGCGCGTCGCCGCATCCGCTGGCGACCACCGGCTGCACCGTGTGTCACGAGGGGATGGGGCAGTCGATCGGCTTCGTTCACTCCTCGCACACGCCCGGGACCGAGGAGCAGATGCACGCCTGGGAGGAACAGTACGGTTGGGAGGTGCCTCATCTGTGGGACTATCCGATGCTGCCCACCGACATGACCGAGGCGTCGTGCGCGAAGTGCCACACGGAAACCGTCTACGTGGACGAAGCTGCGAACCTCAACCTGGCGTACGGCCTCTACGAGCGGGCCGGGTGCTACGCGTGCCATACGACGACCGGCTTCACGGACCTCCGCAAGCCCGGTCCCAACCTCACCAAGATCGCCTCCAAGCTCTCCCCGGAGTGGGTGTCTTCGTGGATTCGCGATCCCCGGGTGATCAAGGCGAGCACGTGGATGCCGCGCGTCTGGTACAACTCGAACACGAGCAGTCCGGAGGACGCGGTTCGGAACGAGGTGGAGATCGACGCCGCGGTGGCGTATCTCTTCGCGAACTCGGAGGACCATGAGTTCGCCGTGCTGTTTCCGCCGCGCGGGAACGCCGAGCGGGGGCAGGCGCTGGTCGAGTCGGTGGGCTGTCTGGCCTGCCACATCACCGAGGATCAGGATCGTCTGGCTGCCGGCACCCGGCGCACCTTCGGGCAGCCGCTCCAGAACATCGGGAACAAGACGAGCTACGAATGGCTCTTCGACTGGGTGCGGGATCCGCAGCACTTCAGCAGCGAGACGTACATGCCGGACCTTCGGCTGACGAATCGCGAGGCTGCGGACATAGCCACCTATCTGACCACGCTCACCGGTCCGGAAGGCCGCGCCGCCGACGCGACGTACGACGACAGCGAGGTCACGGCGGTGCTGCTGGACTATGTGCGGTCCATTCTGCCCACCGCCGAGGCCGAGGAGTTGGTCGGGGGCATGTCTCTCGACGAGCAGCGGGTCGACCTCGGCCAGCGCGTGATTGGCCGCTACGGTTGCTACAGTTGTCACGAGATCACGGGCTTCGAGGACGCCCGACCGATCGGAATCGAGCTGTCGGAAGAGGGATCGAAGCTGCTGCCGCGGCTCGACTTCGCCTTCGTCCACGACATTCCGCATACGAAGGTGGAGTGGTTCAAGCAGAAGATGCGCGATCCGCGCGCGTTCGACCGGAATCGGGTGCTCCAGCCGCTCGAGAAGCTGCGGATGCCGAATTTCGAGATGAGCGAGGAAGAGTCGAAACTATTCGCCACCGCGATCATGAGCTTCCAGAGCGACGTGCAACCGCTGGCCGCGAAGGTGCCGAGCTCGGCCCGCAACGACGCGCTGCGTGAGGGCCGGAACCTGGTCCGGCGCCGCAATTGCGTCGGGTGCCACGAGATAGAGGAGGACGGTGGCGACTACGTGGCTCTCGTGGATGATCCATCCCTGGCCCCGCCGATGCTCACGCCGCAAGGCGCCAAGGTGAAACCGGACTGGATGTATGCCTTCCTGCAGAGTCCCATCCCGATTCGCCCGTGGCTCGACGTGCGGATGCCGAGCTTCGGGCTCGACGACGCCCACTGGAACGGGGTGATCGACTACTTCGGCGCCATCTCCGACACGGTCGGCGAGTTCCGGACGCACGACACCCTGTCGGCGGCGGCGGTGCCGCGCGAAGGGGAGGAGTTGTTCGATCTGCTCAGGTGCCAGCAGTGCCACGTGCTCGATACGATCCCGGCCGATCAGCCGACCGATAATCTCGCTCCCGATCTGCGGATGGCGCGCGAGCGGTTGCAGCCCGACTGGATCGTGGATTGGCTCCGCGCGCCCCTGGAAATCCAACCCGGAACCCGCATGCCCATGTTCTGGACCGATTTTCCGGCGTCGCCGTACCCGCAGCTCGACAGCGACGGGCCCCGGCAGTTGGAGGCGATTCGGGACTATATGTTGACGTTCGAGGGTGGTCCGTCTCCCATGCGCGGCAACTGACGGCGGCCGGGGGCGGCCGGCAGCCTGTCTTCGGGGCGGGTCTCGCGCCAGCGAGACTCGCACTGCAACCGCTGGTCGCGGCAGTTCAGGCCGTCGTCCGGGCCGCGCCGCCGGCACGCGCCAGCGCCTCGTCGAGACCGAGGAGGATCGCGCCGGAGGCCTGCATCTTCCGAAGCGCCGTCGAGTCGTCGCCGGGTTGCAGGTTGACGGCCGCGATCGCATCGCGGACGACCGAGACCTCCAGCCCGCGCGCACGGGCGTCGAGCACCGAGGCGCGCACGCAGTAATCGGTCGCCAGCCCGCAAACGGTCACCCTGCCGATGTCCCGCTCGGCGAGCGCGCGTTCCAGGGTCTCGCCCGCGGGGAGCCTGCCGTCGAAGGCGGAGTACCCGTCGGCGTCGGGCGCCTCTCCCTTGCTCACTACGAGGGTTGCGGCGGGAAACCGCAGCCGCGGATGAAACGCCGCGCCGGGGGTGCCGGCCACGCAGTGGACCGGCCAGTGACCGCCGTGGTCGTGGAAGTGCGACGATCCGACGGGGTGCCAGTCGCGGGTAGCGAAGATCGCCGCGCCGGCCGCGGCATGAGCGGCCAGCAAACGGTTGATGGGATCGACCACGCGATCGCCCTCGGGCACGGCCAGCGCGCCGCCGGCGCAAAAGTCGTTCTGGACATCCACGACGAGCAGCGCGGTGCCGGTTGGCGTCGACATTTGCCTGTACATTACATCGTGATGCCGACCGCGCTGTCCACCGACCTCTACGAGCTGACGATGGCGGCCGGCTACTTCGATGCCGGGATGCACGGACCGGCGACGTTCGAGCTGTCGGTTCGCCGCCTGCCCCGGGGCCGAGGATACCTGTTGGCGGCAGGAGTCGAGCCGGCGCTTGCGTATCTGGAAGAACTGCGTCTCGCCGCCTCGCAGATAGAGTATCTACGGCGGCTTCCACAGCTCCGGCGGGCCCCGACGCGTTTCTTCGACGACTACCTGCCGGGTTTGCGCTTCACCGGAGACGTCTGGGCGGTAGCCGAGGGCGAACCGGTGTTTCCGAACGAACCGCTGCTGCGCGTCACGGCGCCGCTCATCGAAGGGCAACTCGTCGAAACCGCGCTGCTGTCGACGGTGTTGTTCCAGACCTCAGTGGCGAGCCGGGCGTCGCGCATGGTCCGGGCGGCGGCCGGCCGTCCGGTGTTCGAGTTCGGCGCGCGCCGCGCCCATGGCGCCGAGGCGGGTGCACTCGCGGCGCGCTCCGCGTTCATCGGCGGTTGCGCCGGGACCTCGGACGTCGAAGCCGGCCAGGCTTTCGGGCTGCCGCTGGCGGGAACGATGGCGCACTCCTGGGTGATGAGCCATGATTCGGAGACGGAAGCGTTCATCCGTTTCAGCGAGCTGTACGGCGATCAGACAGTGCTGCTAATCGACACGTACAACAGCGAACGGGCGGTCGATCGCATCGCCGCAGCCGGGCTGGCTCCGGTCGGCGTGCGCATGGACAGCGGCGACCTGCTTGCCGAGAGCCGGGCGATCCGGGCTCGTCTCGACGCGGCCGGTCTGTGTGCGACCCGGATCTTCGCGAGCGGCGACCTGGACGAACGACGCATCGCCGAACTGGTGGAGCACCGCGCACCGATCGACGCTTTCGGTGTCGGCACGGCGCTGAGCACCGCTTCCGACGCGCCTGCCCTCAGTGGGGTCTACAAGCTCGTCGAGGTGGAGCGGGCCGGTCAGATGCAGCCGGTGCTGAAGGTGAGCCCCGGCAAGAGTACGTATCCCGGCGTGAAGCAGGTGTGGCGCGTCACGAATGGCGGCAGGGCGTCCCATGACGTGCTGGCCAGAGGCCATGAACCGGCGCCACGGAACGGCCGGGCGCTCCTCTCGCAGGTGATGCGACGGGGATATCGCCTGCGACCGGCTCCGACGATGGAGGAGATCCGCGACAGTGCACTGCGGGCGGTAGAGGCGCTGCCCGCGGAGGTGCTGCGGCTGGATGCGCCGGCGGACTACCGGGTGGTCGTCAGCGACGGGCTGGTGCGGCTCACGGAAGACCTGCAGCAACGCATGCACGCGATCGCCGGTTGACGGGCCGGTCCGATGAACGGATCCAGTCGGGCCACCCCCTGCGGTCGGAGGCGGGCGGCGCCAAGCCGCACGAAAGAGAAGTGGAGACGGCGTGGACGAGAGCAGATGGGAGGGAGCGGTCGATGCGCCTCGCGCGCTCCGCGAGGTCGTGGAGAAGGCGGCGGCTTCGTGGTCGCCGGCGGGACTTCTCGGACGCCTCTGGCAGCGGGATCCCGCCGTGTGGACCGGCGGCGACGAGGGACACTGGCTGGGCTGGCTGGAGGTTCCCGACCCGGACGGTGCGCAGGTACGGCGGCTGGAAGCGTTCGTGGACGGCGTGCGCCGGGACGGATTCGTTTCCGCCGCGCTTCTCGGCATGGGGGGATCCAGCCTCTGTCCCGAGATGCTGCAGCGAATCTTCGGAGCGGCCGGGGGCCTCGAGCTGGGCGTGCTCGACTCGACCGATCCGGCGCAGCTCAGAACGTTCGAAGGGACAATCGATATCGACCGGACGCTCTTCGTGGTTTCGAGCAAGTCGGGCGGCACGCTCGAGACAAGCCTGCTGCACGGGCACTTCTTCGAGCGCGTGCGGCAACGAGCAGGCGACGAGGCGGCCGGAGCCCGGTTCGTAGCGGTGACCGATCCCGGCTCGGCGCTCGACCGACTGGCCACCGAACGCGGCTTTCGAGCGGTATTCCACGGCGAAGCGAGCATCGGGGGGCGGTATTCCGCCCTGTCGTACTTCGGCCTGCTGGCGGCTGCGCTCATCGGCGCCGACGTGTCGCAGATGCTCACCCGCGCGCGAGCCATGGCGGAAGCCTGTGGTTCCGAGACGCCGGCCGCGAGCAATCCCGCTGTCCAGCTCGGGCTGTTGCTGGGGCTGGCGGCCCGCGCAGGCCGCAACAAGACGACGCTCGTGACCTCATCGGGACTGGATGGGCTCGGCGCCTGGATCGAGCAGTTGCTGGCGGAGTCGACCGGCAAGGACGGAGTCGGTCTCATTCCGGTGGACGGCGAGCGGCTGGACGACCCGGCGGTCTACGGGGACGACCGCGTGTTCGTGGCGACCGCGCTGCAGGATGAACGGGACGAACGGCGCGAGGGAATGCTGGACGCGCTGGCTCGTGCGGGTCACCCTGTGGTCCGGCTCCACGCGCGCGACCGGTACGACGTGGCCGCCGAGTGTTTCCGCTGGGAGCTCGCCACCGCGGTGGCGGGCGCCGTGCTCGGCGTACACCCCTTCGATCAGCCGGACGTCGAAGCGAGCAAGGTCGCGACACGCGCGATCACGAGCCAGGGTCCGGCGAGCGGCCGGACGGCGGCAACGCGCCCCGTGGCGGAGGAGGCGTGGGACGCTGGCGTCATCCGCGCCTACGCGGCGCGCCCCTATTCCACGGCGTTGCGGCGCTCGGTCGGCGCGGATGCGTCGCTGCAGCAGTGGGTCACCGCGCACCTCCGCCGGCTGCGCCCGGGCGGCTACTTCGCGGTGCTGGCCTATCTCGAGATGTGCGAGGCGCATCGCCGGATTCTCGACGATCTGCGCCACCAGGTCCGAGCGGCCACCGGGGTGGCGACGACCGTCGGTTTCGGACCGCGCTTTCTGCACTCGACGGGGCAGGCGCACAAGGGCGGTCCCGCGGACGGACTCTTCCTCATCCTCACCTGCACCGACGTCATCGACGTGGCCACGGCGGACGGCGCGCTCACGTTCGGCGCGGTGAAGGACGCGCAGGCGGCCGGAGACTGCGCGGTGCTGGCTGCGCGCCGCCGGCGCTGGCTGCAACTCCACCTCGATGGCGAAGTCGGGAGCGGGCTCGCGGCCGTTGCCTCGATGGTGTCCGCTGCGCTGGCCGCCGGCGCGCGGGGCAGGAGAAAGGTCCCGGCGCGGTGAACGCCCCGCGCAGCGACAGCCCGATCAGGCGTTGGCCAACTGCAGCCCGACATCGGTGAACGCGTGCGCGTAGCGTGCGATCCGGTCGACATCGACCGCGTCCGGCCATCGATCCGCGGGGTGATGAAACAAACCGTTCGCGCCTACGATGGAGAGGTAGCTCCCGCCGCCGAGGTGAATGTGACGCGCTTCGCCGGCCGGCGCCTCGCCCGCGGGGCTGCGGCGCACCGCGCCTGCGCCGAACCGCCGCAGTGCTTCCAGCGCGCGGCCGTGCAGCTCGGCCGTCGATGCCTGCAACCGAGGCTCGCCGCCGACGGCGGCCCCGAAGTTCGCGCCGAGGTGGATCCAGGCCGCGGCGCCCCGGACGAGGCGCGACCGGGTGCGCAGGAACTCCGCCAGGCCGTAGTGGCCCAACTCGTGCCCGGTCGACGCCAGGAAGACCGTCGTGCGTCGCGGTAGCGGCGCCGCCGCCATGCCGCGGATCATCTCGATCCAGACGGCGATCCCGCCGCCGCGTTCCGAAGCGCACGTCCACCATCCGCTGCGTGGCGTCATGACGAAGATGGGCGGCAGCGACGGCTCCCTGCCGCGCAAGGTCGCCGTGACGTTGAACACCTCCTCCGGACGCCGGGTCACGTGGGCGACCACCCGCGCCGTCGAGCCCGATGCGGCGGCGGCGGTGAGCCAGGCGCGGTGGCGGCTCGCGACCTGCAGCACCGGTGGGCCGAAGGGCTCCTTGAAGTCGGGCGCGTTCATCAGGGCCAGTCCCGCCGGCACGCCGTTGGAAGGACCGCCCGTCACCGTCACCACCGCCCGCTGCTGCGTGGCGCGGCGGTGGGCGCGAAAGTCCGCTCCGGCCCGCGGGCCGACGTGGCCGAGACCGATCGCGCCGGTGCCGTCGAGCGAGCCCAGAGCGCCGGTCACGCCGGCGGCGTCCGTGAAGCCGCCGTCGAAGAGGGGCACCCCCTCGGCCCAGCGATCGCCCACCTCGACGTAGGCGGCCCGGACGCCGATGCGGGAGAATCCCATCCACTCGATCTCCGGAACCAGGCCGGCTTCGTCCACCCGGTCAGCCAGCCAGCGGCCGCTCTCGGCGTCGACGGGCGAGCCGGTCCGATGGTCGCCCTGACCGTCGTACTCGCGGACGATGCGGGCGATGCGCTCGCGGGCGTCCCGGGCCGGCGCCTCCTGGGCGCGGGGCCGGGCGGCAGGCCACAACGCGGCGGCCGCAGCCGCTCCCACCGCTTCGAGAAACGCCTTGCGGGTCAGGCCGCCGCGATTGCCGAGGCGCCGCTGTCTCGTCGGGAACTGCGTCATTTCGAGCCTCGCGATAGAATCTCACTGGCCCGTCCAGCGGGGCGGGCGCTTGTCGAGGAACGCCTGGACACCTTCGCGGAAATCGGCGCTCGTGTAGCAGCTCACGATCAGGTCGCGGCCGAGCCTCGCCTCGATGCTGCGGTGGCTCTGCACGCGACGGATCATCTCCTTGCTCGCGCGGATCGTCAACGGGGCGTTGGCGGCCATCGTGTCGGCGTATTCTCGCACGGCTGCGTCCAGGTCGTGCGGTTCCACCACCCGGTTCACCAGGCCGGCGGCGGCCGCCTCCTCGGCGCTGAAGAGCCGCCCGGTGTAGAGCATCTCCTTCAGCCGGGCCGGACCGATCAGATCCAGGAAACGGGCATGATTCGCGGCCGAGAGGCAGTTTCCGAGCGTGCGGGCGATCGGAACGCCGAAGCGGGAGCGACTCGTGCAGATGCGCAGGTCGCAGGCGGCAGCCAACGCGCAGCCGCCGCCCGTCGTCACGCCGTCAATCGCCGCGATGGTCGGCTTGGCGACCCGCTCGAGGCGATCGACGACCGCGTCGATGCGACGTTCGTAGGCCAGGCCGTCCTCCTCGGTGCGAAACGTCCGGAACTGCCCGATGTCGGTGCCCGCGACGAACGCCTTCCCGCCGGCGCCCCGCAGGACGACGACACGTACCGAGGCGTCGCTCTCGAGCGCGCCGCAGAACTCTACCAGGGCGTCGTACATCGGCCAGGTCATGGCGTTGCGCGCCTCGGGGCGATTGAACGTAACGGTGGCGATGGGACCGTCCTGGTCGAGGACGACGTGCGGAGTCGGCAAGTCAAGCACCTCGTTGGCCGCGGCCGGGCGCGGCGGGTGATGGACCGATGACAGGCGCGCTGCAGGGTGTCCGCGTGCTCGACGTCACGCAGGTCATGGCCGGTCCGTTCTGCGCAATGCTACTTTGCGACATGGGCGCCGCGGTGATCAAGGTCGAGTCGCCGGCGGGCGACTCGTCCCGGCGGATGGCCGGCGCGAAGGGCGACGACAGCGCCTCGTTCAACGCGGTCAACCGCGGCAAGCGCGGTATCGTGATCGACTTGAAGACTCCCGGCGGACCGGACGTCCTGCGGCGGCTGGCGGCCGGCGCGGACGTGTTCATCGAAAACTACCGCCCGGGTGCCCTGGGCAGGCTGGGGCTCGATCACGAGTCGTTGCGTGCCCTGAATCCGCGGCTCGTCTACGCCTCCATCTCGGGCTACGGGCAGACCGGGCCGGCGTCGCACAAGGGCGGGTTCGACCTGGTCGCCCAGGGCGTGTCGGGGTTGATGTCGGTGACCGGCGAGCCGGATCGCCCGCCGGTGAAGGTGGGCGTCCCGCTGACGGACCTGGGGGCCGGCCTCTTCGCCGCGTGCGGGATTCTGGCCGCGCTGCAGGCACGGGAACGGACTGGAGAGGGCCAGCACGTCGACACGTCCCTCGTCGACGCCGGCGTGGCGCTGTCGGTCTGGGAGGCGACCGAGCTCTTCTCGCGCGGCGCCGTGCCCGGGCCGCTGGGGTCGGCGCATCGCATGAGCGCACCCTATCAGGCAGTGCGTTGCGCGGACGGGTACATTACGCTCGGCGCCGCCAACGACCGGATCTTCCGGCGTCTGGCCGAGCTGCTGGGCCATCCCGAATGGCTGGACGATGCACGTTTCGAGAGCGACTCGGCCCGCGTCGAGAACCGGGCGGTGCTGGCCGGACTCATCGAGGCGGTGTCCTGCCGCCATACGAGGCAGTACTGGCTGGAGCGTCTCGAGGCGCACGACATTCCGTGCGGTCCGATCAACGACTACCGTGAGGTAATGCGAGACCCACAGGTCCGGGCACGGGAGATGGTCGTCGAGACGCGGCATCCGACGCTGGGAACGTTGTCGACCCTCGGCACGCCGATCAAGCTCTCCGGCACCCCGCTCAAGCCGGGCCGACCGGCGCCGTTGCTCGGACAGCACACCGACGAGGTGCTCGCGGCGGCGGGTTACGGGGAGCAGGAGGTCGCGTCGTTGCGGGCGGCCGCGGTCGTACGGTGACGGGTGGTTCCCGGGAGAAGAGGGAAGAGGTTCCGATGGCGAGCTATTCGATCGCGGTGATAGCGGGTGACGGGATTGGGCAGGAGGTGGTTCCCGCGGCGATGAAGGTGGTCGACGCGGCCGGCCGGCGCTTCGGCTTCGAATGCCGGTGGACGGCCTTCGACTGGGGTTGCGAGCGCTTTGCGAGCACCGGGCAGATGATGCCGGAGGACGGGCTCGAGCAGTTGCGGCGCCACGACGCCATCTTTCTGGGCGCTGTCGGTTATCCCGGCGTACCCGACCACGTCTCGCTCTGGGGCCTGCTGATTCCGATTCGGCGGGCGTTCGGGCAGTACATCAACCTGCGGCCGGTGCGCCTGCTGCCCGGGGTCCGATCACCGCTGGCGGATCGCGGGCCTGACGAGATCGACTTCGTGGTCGTGCGGGAGAACAACGAAGGGGAGTACTCCGAGATCGGCGGCCGGCTCTATCGGGGGACGGACCAGGAGATGGCGGTGCAGCAGGCGGTGTTCACCCGCCGGGGGGTCGATCGCGTGCTGCGCTACGCGTTCGAGCTCGCCCGCCGTCGCCCGGCGCGGCATCTCACCTCCGCCACCAAGTCGAACGGCATCATCCACAGCATGCCATTCTGGGACGAGCGCTTCGCGGCGCTGTCGCGGGAGTATCCCGACGTCACCACCGACCAGTACCACATCGACATCCTGTCGGCGCACTTCGTGCAGCATCCCGACTGGTTCGACGTGGTCGTCGCCAGCAATCTCTTCGGCGACATCCTCTCGGACATCGGACCCGCCATCGCCGGTTCCATCGGTCTCGCGCCGGGCGCCAACCTGAATCCCGAGCGCACCGCGCCGTCGATGTTCGAGCCGGTGCACGGCTCCGCGCCGGACATCGCCGGGCGGGGTATAGCCAATCCGATCGCACAGGTCTGGACGGCCGCCATGATGCTCGAGCACCTGGAGGAGGTGGAGGCGGCCGCGGCACTCGTCGAAGCGATCTCGGCGCAACTTGCGGAGGGAGCGGTCGTCACCCGCGACCTGGGCGGCGACGCGACGACCGACGAGGTTGCGGATGTTCTGACCCGGCGTGTGGAGGAAGCAGGCCAACTTGGCGGAGGCGCGAACCGAACCGGCTGACCGACCACGCGGGCGGAGCTTGGCACGACGAGCATGACCGATCCAATCACAGCCGCGAGCCGGATCTGCGGAATGGCCCGCGTGCGAGTCTGGTTGCGCCTGTTCCCGGCGTCTACTCGGGGCGCATGGTTTGCGGCGGCCGTCTTGCTGACCCTGCTCTGGATCCTGGCGCGCACCCTGGCGCCGGCGCCCGGCCTCACGCGCAGCTACTACCTGCTCCACCGCTCGACTCCATCAGCCATCGACCATCGAATCCAGCCGGTCGTCGAACATGCCGCGGCGGTTGACCTCGAGTTCATCGACGAGCGCGGCCGCCCGACGCGGTACTACCTGGTGCGCTGGGAAGGCATCTGGTGGTCGCCGCGCCCGGAACGGATCGATTTCCACGCCGCGGCCGACGACAGCGTTGCCGTCAGGGTGGATGGAGAGCTGGTTGTCGAACGCAACCCCGAAATCGGCATGACCGGGCCGCCGGGCGCCGTGCAACTCGACGCGGGCGCGCATCGGATCGAGATCGTGCATCGGCAACACGGCGGCGGGGGGCTCCTGAATCTTCAGTGGGCCCCCGCGGGTGGCGAGCCACGGCCCGTCGGGCCAATCCGTACGTTCCCGAGCGATCCGGGCGCCGCCGGCTACTGGCTTGCAGTGGCGTCGGCACGGTTGCCGCCGCTCGTGCTGCTCATGTGGGCGGCGGGTTCCGTTGTCGCGCTCGTGGGCCGCTACGCGAATCGCTTGCGGGCGCTGGGCGCCAGCGAGTTGCGGGAGCGCCTGGGCGTCATTCTGTTCCCCGCGCTGCTCGGCCCGAGCCAGCTTCTACTCTTCGGTCCGTGGACGGTGCACGCCACCAATCGGGACGAGTTCCTGGTGTCGTTCTGGCGGCTCGCGCCAACCTGGTTGTGGCTGCTCGTGCCGATGGCGGGCGCGCTGGCGGCGCTCGGAATCGTCTTGCCGGCGCGGTGGTTCTCGCGCTGCGTGGCCGTGCTCTGGGGTGCCGGCCTCCTGCTCTGGATGCAGGGGAACCTGCTCCTCGCAGACTACGGTGCGCTGGACGGTCGCGGTTTGGACCTGGCGTCGCACGCGGGGCGCGCGCCGTTCGAGCTGGCGCTGTGGCTCGGCGTCCTTGCCCTGGCGGCCGTCTTCGCCGCGTCGGTGAGCAAGGCCGACGGCCAGCGTGCTGCTGATGGTGCTCCAGACCGCCTTCCTGCTGCCGCAAGGCGTCGCGCCCGCGACGGCGGCTGCGGCGGACGACGAGTGGCGATTGCCGCCGCCGGCGATCTACGAGCTGTCGAGTACCCGTAACGTGATCCACATCGTGCTCGACATGTTTTCGTCCCACGTGTTCGCCGACCTGTTGAACGGCAATCGGCCCGCGTTCGACCGCGACTGGTCCGGGTTCATCTATTACCCCGATCATCTGGGCGCGATGCGGAGAACCGAGGGCAGCATCCCGGCCATGCTCACCGGGGTAGCGTTTCGAAACAGGGTGCCGTTCACGCGGTATCTTGCGGACCATCCTTCCATCTTCCATACGCTTGGCGGGCACGGGTACCGGCTTCGGTCGCTGGCAGGGGTGCGCATCGGTCATCCGGATTCGAGACGGCCGGGCGCCGAGCGGGCGATTCGGTACACGATTCCCGCGCCCTACGCCGGCTACCATGACTACCGCGCCGCGGCGGCGGTCCAACTGCTCGATCTCTCGCTGTTCCGGCACACGCCGCACGGATTGAAAGGACACGTCTATCGCGATGGGCAATGGTCCCTGCAGGCCTGGCTCGCGCGGAGGCAAGCGGAAGCGGGGAACCCCGCCGAGTTGCCCTTCAGCTCCGTCGCATTCCTCGCCGACTTCACCGAGAGAGCGGTTGTCGATGGGGATGCGCCCGTCTATACCCTCCTTCACCTGATCACCCCGCACCCGCCGATCGTCATGGATGCCAACTGTGCCTATACGGGAGGTTCGCAGGCAGTTTCCAGGGACGGCTACGTTGAACAGGCACGGTGCGCTCTTGCCGCGGTCGGGACGCTGCTCGACAGACTCCGGGATCTGGATCTCTACGACGGCAGCGCCATCGTCGTCACCTCCGATCATGGTTGGGACACGTTCAGTCCCGACGATCATCCGTTGCGGGGCATCGAGACGCCGGCAGGTCGGCTCGACATGATTGCAACCGACGCTTCCCCTCTACTTCTGATCAAGCCCGTCGACTCCCAAGGCCCGTTGGCTGTCTCGAACGCGCCGACCGCGACCACAGATCTGCCGGCCACGCTTCTCGACCTCGCGGGCCTGCCGAATACGCTGGAACGCGGTACGTCGGCGCTCGATCTCGATCCGACGGCCATCCGCGCGCGGACCTATGCGCACTACGACCCGCCGGGTACTTGGAGACGGCCCTACCACGACGTGCTCCACGTGTTCTCGGTCACGGGCCGAGCCGACAACCCCGCTTCGTGGCGCCTGCAAGAGGCGATCTTCGCGCCGGGCGGCGATCGGGCTTCGCAGCTCCGGAGGCATCGGGTGGGGCTGGACACCGTCGACGCAGGAGATGTCAGCCCGCCCGGGCGCCGCGTCTACCGCACCGGCGACTACGCGGCCTTCTACGTGGCGCCCGGTGCTCGCCGCATTGCGTTCGACCTGCGCGCTCCGGACGGGGATACCCGGCGCGCGGACGTGACCGTAACGGTGGATGGCCGGGTCGCCGGCCGGCATCGGGTCGCCGCGGACGAATGGAGCTCGCTGGACATCCCGGTCGCAGCGCGAAGCGAGAATGACAGCCCGTTCTGTGTCGAGCTGGTCGTGAATTCGCTCTCGAGCGGTGCAGACGCGGACCAGTGGACCGGTCTGCTGGTCCGTGGTGATTTCTGACTCCGAGCGACGGGCGACCGCGAGCGTGCGGCTACAGATGGAAGCCTGTCTCGTCGTGGAGTGCGATGTCGAGTCCCTCGGACTCCTCGGCGGCGGTCACCCGCAGTCCCATCGTGGCGTCGAGCGCCTTCGCGAGGACGAAGGTCAGCCCGCCGCTGTACGCGATCGTGGCCGCCGCACCGACGAACTGCAGCCAGACCTGCGTGCCGATGCCGTTCTCCAGGCCCGAGCCGCCGAGAGCCTCGGCCGTGAAGACGCCCGTCAGCATGGCGCCGACGAAGCCGCCCACGCCGTGCACGCCGAACACGTCGAGCGAGTCGTCGTAGCCGAAGTAGCGCTTCAGGCTGCCGGCTGCCACGTAGCAGAAGATCCCGGCCGCGGCGCCGATCGCGAGGGCGCCGATCGGACCGACCGTTCCCGAGGCGGGGGTAATCGCCACGAGCCCGCCGACCGCCCCGGTGGCAATCCCCAGGACGCTCGGCTTACCGTGGTTCCTCCACTCGATCAGCATCCAGGTGAAACCCGCGGTGGCCGTCGCGATGTGGGTGACCGCCATTGCCATGCCCGCGACGCCGTCCGCGGCCAGCTCGCTGCCTGCGTTGAATCCGAACCACCCGACCCAGAGCATCGAGGCGCCCACCACGGTCAGCACGAGGCTGTTCGGAGGCATCGGCGTGCCGGGATGGCCCTTGCGCCGCCCGATCACGAGGCAGAGGACCAGGGCGGCGATCCCGGCGTTGATGTGGACGACGGTGCCGCCGGCGAAGTCGAGCACCCCCATCTCGCCCAGCCAGCCGCCGCCCCACACCCAATGGGCCACCGGGGCATAGACGATCGTGAGCCATAGCGCCATGAAGACCATCATCGCCGAGAACTTCATGCGCTCGGCGAAAGCGCCGACGATCAGGGCCGGCGTGATGATGGCGAACGTCAACTGGAACATCTGGAAGACGGACTCCGGAATCGAGCCCGACACCGTGTCGACGCCGACATCCGACAGAAAGAGCTTGCCGGATCCGATGAAGGCGTTCAGTCCGCCGCCGTCGCCGAAAGCAAGGCCGTACGCGTAGACGGTCCACAGGATCGTGACCATGCAGGCGATCGCGAAGCACTGCATCATCACCGACAGTACGTTCTTGGCCCGCACCAACCCGGCATAGAACAACGAGAGACCGGGGATGGTCATGAACAGCACGAGCACGCTCGCAGTGAGCATCCATGCCGTGTCGCCCGAATCCAGCGTGCCCTGTGCCCACGTGAGACGCGGCGCGAGGACAAGAGCAGCGGCGATGAAGGCGATCCTGGTCAGGTAGTGAGTCATGGTCTGGTCCTTCGGGGGCTGGCACCGGAAAAGACGAACGCCGCGGCCCGTGCGGCCGCGTTCCCGAACGGAAGCCCGCGCCGGACCGGCGCGGATGACGTCAGAGCGCGTCGGAACCCATCTCGCCGGTTCTGATGCGAACCGCCTGCTCGATGTCGCTGACGAAAATCTTGCCGTCGCCGATCTGGCCGCTGCGGGCCGCCGACTTGACCGCCTCGACAACGGCATCGAGCTTCTCGTCGTTGATCACGAGCTCGAGCTTCGCCTTGGGGACGAAGTCGATGGAGTACTCCGCGCCGCGATACATCTCCGTGTGCCCCTTCTGGCGACCGAATCCCTTCACCTCGGTCGCGGTCAGACCGGTCACGCCGAGACGGGACAACGTGTCGCGCACTTCGTCGACTACATGGGGCCTGACGATCGCGGTGACGAGTTTCATTCCCGGACTCCTTCCTCGCGGTATCCCGCCGATTGGCCGCTCAGGTGCCGGCGTGCGCCGGCAGGACGGTGCCCACTATAGCACTATGGGCGGCTGCGAACACAAGAAGGCCGCCCACAGCACGGCCGGCGCGCATACCGAGGCGAGGAAGAAAACTGGAAGTCTCGGACGAACCTGAGGTTGGTAGCGGGGGGGGGATTTGAACCCCCGACCTTTGGGTTATGAGCCCAACGAGCTACCGGACTGCTCCACCCCGCGCCACAGAATCTGGAGCAAGTAGATTAGCACGGCCGTTCCGGCGCGGTCAACCGGATGCGGCGCCCCGGTGCGCCGGCCGATGGAACGGCAGTTCGTGGCGCGCGGGGCGGTGACGCTGTACTCGACCCTGGGCTATCGTGGAGAGATGAAGGAGGACGGTGCGGAAGCGGTGGTGGCCTGGACGACGTGGCCTGCCGGAGGGGATGCAGACCGGTTCGCGCGGGTGTTGGTCGAGGAGCGCCTTGCGGCCTGTGTGACGGCGCACGGGCCGGTTCGTTCGGTGTACCGGTGGCAAGGGGCGATCGAGGAGGATCAAGAGCAACTCGTCATGATCAAGACGACGCGGGACCGCATCGCCGCCCTCCGGGATCGAATGGGGAGGCTCCATCCCGCCGAGGTGCCGGAACTGGTCGTGCTGCCGGTCGTCGACGGCAATCCCGCGTTTCTCGCGTGGATCGCGGAATCGACCCGGGACGCCTGACCCAGCCGGAGACTGCACCGCCGGAGCGCGCGCGACCTTGCGGTCGCGTTGGGAGTTCGCCGGCGGCGAATCCCAGCGGCGCGAACTCCTGGCGCCGGCGGCTCGCGCGGCGACTCAGGTCTCGCGGCCGAGCCGCGAGATCGCCCAGGAGATTGCGAATCCCGTCAGCACCAGCGCGACGGCTTCTCCAGCTTGTGCGGTGGACGGAACTCCCGCGAAGGGCCACAGGCCGACGACGGATCCGAGCAAGAGCCCGAGCAGAAAGCCCAGCGTCGTGCGCCGGTACCTTTCGAGCAGCAGCTTGACGAGATTGCTCACGCATACGACGCCCAGCCCGACGCCGACCGCGACGGGCACCAGCACGTACAGCGCCGCGGCGGCCTCGGCCGCGTCGCCGACCCGCACTGCGGCGGCGGCCCCGGCGACTGCATCGACGATGGGACGATACTGGCCCAGCAAGAGGAGCAGATAGGCGCCGGAAACTCCCGGCAGGATCATCGCCGCGCCGCCCGAGAAACCGGCAACGACCAACAGCGCGCAGGCGCCGGCGTCCGAGGACCCGCCGCTGCGTTCCGGATCCGTCGCGGCGAGCAGCACCATGAGGGCTACGGCGCCCGCGGCGCTGGCCAGCACCGGGCGATCCAGCGGCCGAACCATGTGCCACAGGATCGGCACGCCGCCAAGCGTCAATCCAACGAACAGGCTGTACATGGCGGACGGATAGCGATCCAGAAGCGCAGCAATCACGCCCGCGCCTCCGGTTATCGCGCCAGCGGCTCCCGCGCCGACGCTGACGAGCAGGAGCAGCACGAGCGGGCTGAACCGGAAGGTGGTCACCTCCGCCACGGCAGCGATGAACTGCGGGTAGACGCCCACCGCCAGGAGCATCGTCCCTCCGGAGATCCCCGGCACCAGGTTCGCGAGCCCCATGAAAGCGCCCCCGGCGACGCTGCGCAGGATGAGCGAGCCGCCACGCAACGGGACGGGGTGCGATGCACTGCTTCCTGCAGGGTCGGGCGGCATGGAAATTGACGGTGGGGCGTGTGGGTGCGACGCCGATTCTAGCCGAGAACGTGAGCCCTGGTAGCATCTGATACGATTCGAGAAGGCGCGCGATGGTTCGAGAGCGGCTGCGGGCGTTACCTCGTACCCTGGCACGGTCGTGGCCCGGGCGATTGCTGCTGGTCGGTGCACTCGCCAAGGTCCTGCTGCTGCCTTTCGTCACCGGCGGATCGCTGCTCGTCTGGGTGGATGTCTCCGCTTCGCTGGCGCTCGCGGTCGGGCTGGGTCACGTGCTGCTGCAATCGGTTGCGCGGCTCAGAAGGCGCCTGCTGTGGCGCGTTCGGCGGAAGCTGATCCTCTCTTACGTCTTCATCGGCTTCGTTCCCGTCCTGCTGGTGGTGGCGTTCTTCGCAGTGGCCGGCGCGATGTCGGTCCTCTCGGCGAACTCCGAAATCGTGCGGCGTGAAATCGATGGCGTCATCGCCGACGTGCGGGTCGCCGCGGCGGGGATCGGGGCGCGGCTGTCGAGCGGCATGGAGGTCTCGGCCGCGCTCCACCCGCTGGGGGCGGCGCTGCATGGGAACTACCCCGGGGCCTCGGCACTCGTCGTGCGCCCCCCGGCGGCTGGCGGCCCGGTGTCGACCGGTCCCTGGTCCGGCGGCCCGCGCCCCGATACGATACCCGGCTGGGTCGCTGAACGGGAGTTCGCCGGGCTCGTGACGGTCGGCTCGCGATGGCCCCTGGCCGTTCGTTCCGTCTCGTGGGTCGGGCGGGAGGACGCCAGCGCCGTCGTGATCGATGTCCCCCTCGATCGGCACGTGCAGGAGCGTATCGCCACCGCTACCGGCGTCGACATCGATTCCTTCGAGTCGCTGACGGGGGACGACGCACTGGATCCGTCCCGGCTGGCGTCGGCCGCCGGCCTGGCCTGGGTCGTGTTTCTCGATCCGCTCGACTGGGCCACCGGCGCCGAGGAATCCGGCAACCTGTTCATCCGTGTCCCGGCGGCCGCGTTCTCGGACCAGTTCTTCGGTTCCGGAGTCGGCCCCGACGAGGTCAGCGTCAGGTACTTCTTTCTCGTGTTGCTGGCCGCCATCGGCGGACTCTTTCTGGTGATCGAACTGGCCGCGTTCGTGACGGGGCTGGCCCTGGCGCGGTCCATCACGGGATCGATTCATGCCCTGTCAGTGGGGACGGATCGGATTCGCCGCGGCGACTTCACGCAGCGCATACGCGTCACGTCCGGAGATCAGTTGGGCGATCTGGCGGAGTCGTTCAACGCGATGACCGCCAGCGTGGAAGGACTGCTGCATCAGGCCGCGGAGAAGAAGCGCCTCGAGAACGAGCTGCGGCTGGCACGGCAGATCCAGATGTCGCTCCTGCCGCGGGAGCCCGCTTCAGTTTCCGGCCTGTCGGTAACCGCCGTCTGTCGGCCGGCGCGCGAGGTAGGTGGCGACTACTACGACTTCATCCGGCTCGGCGAACGCCGGCTTGGCCTGCTGGTTGCGGACGTGTCGGGCAAGGGCACGTCGGCCGCGCTGTACATGGCCGAGCTCAAGGGGCTCGTGCTGAGTCTGGGCCATACCTTCGAGTCGCCGCGGGAGCTTCTCATCGAAGCCAATCGCATTCTGGCCGGGGCGCTCGACAGCCGCAGCTTCATCACGATGCTGTACGCCGTGATCGACCTGGAGGCGGGGACGCTGACCTATGCACGGGCAGGGCACACGCCGTTGATCCATGCGTCGAGGAACGGCAGCGGACGCGAAGTGCGCGTGCTGTTGCCCGATGGCCTGGTGCTGGGGCTTCACGGTTTCGAAAGGCAGTTCGCCGAGTTGCTCGAGGAACACCAGATGGCGGTGCGGCCCGGAGACGTGGCGGTGCTGTTCACCGACGGGGTGACCGAGGCGATGAACGAGCAGGACGATATGTTCGGCGAGGAGCGGCTCGCCCGCCTGCTCGAGAACGACGCAGCCGATTCCTCGGACGTTTTGCACGAGCGCATTTTGCGCGACGTGGACAGCTTCGTCGGTTCGGCCGCGCAGCACGACGACATGACCATGGTGCTGTTGCACATAGACGAAGTGGGATCCGCGGACGGCCGGCGGGAGACGGCGGACGCCGCGGTCGCGCCGGGAGCGCGGTCGTGACGGCGCTGGCGGTGGTCCTGCGCACGCAGTCGGACGTGGAGGCGAGCATCGCACGGGCGCTGCTGGAGACGCACGGGATCCGGGCGGTGGTCTCCTCGGACGTGTCTCACGCGGTGTTTCCGCTGGCGATAGACGGGCTCGGCGAGGTGCGGCTGTCGGTTCGTGCCGACGAGGCGGCGCGTGCGACGCGCCTGCTCGGCGACTACCGGGCCGGCGCCGCGGCGGCCGCCGGAGGTCAGCCGGACGGATTGGCGGTCCTCGAAGCGCGCCTCGGCCACAGGTTCGGGGATCGCGATTTGATCGTGCGCGCGTTGACGCATCGGTCCCGTGCCCACGAGGACGACACCGGAACCGTGGACGACAACGAGTCACTCGAGTTCCTCGGCGACGCGGTGCTCGGGCTGGCCATCGCGGATCGCTTGTTCCGCGATTTCCCCGACTACGACGAGGGGCGCAAGTCGAAGGCGCGGGCGCAACTCGTGTCCGCCGCCACGCTGGCGGCGCTCGGCGACGACCTGCAGCTCGGCGACCATCTGCTGCTCGGCCGCGGCGAGGAGAAGACCGGCGGCCGCCGCAAGCCGTCGCTGATTGCCGATGCGGTCGAAGCCGTGGTGGGGGCCATCTACCTCGACGGAGGCTACGAGGCGGCCGGAGCCTTCATCGAACGGACGTTTCGGCCGCTCCTCGAAAGGATACGGCAGGACGGCGTGTCGCCGGTCGGCACGCGCGATCACAAGTCGGCGCTCCAGGAGTGGCTCCAGGCCCGGTCGCTGGCGCTTCCGGTGTACCAACTGGCGGGCGCCACGGGGCCGGATCATCGAAAGGTGTTCGCTGCGGACGTGCTCGTCGGCGATCGACGGGTGGCGACCGGGTCCGGCCCGACGAAGAAGGAGGCCGAGCGCGAGGCCGCCCGGCAGGCGCTGGCCGTGCTCGCCGCCGACGCGAGGCCGCCGGCGTCAGTCGATCTCGATGAGGTTCCGGGACGGGCGCGGCGGTGAGGCGGACGGTGCGGGCAACGGCGCGGCCTCCGCCATTCCGTCGTCGCCGAGTCGTTCGGCCGCGTACTCCCGAACCGCGCGGGCCCGCTCCCGAGCGCCGGGAGCGGCCCGCTGGCCGTGCAGCCGGACCCACAGCCGCAGGATCGGATCGGAGAACCGGTAGCGCTTCTCGTGCGCCTCGACCAGGTCGACATCCTCCAGCCAGGACAGGTAGTCCTTCGTCGAACCCGGCGTGCGCGAGAGCCGCCGGGCGACCTCCGTCAGCGTCAGTGGCTCCCGTTCCGCCAGCACGCCCAGAATCGCCTTCAGGACGCCGTAGCCGCGCGCGCGGTGCAACCGCAGCTCGTGCGAGAAGCGGCAGAGGTGAGTGAGCGGCGTTCCCGCCGCCATCTGGGCCGCGAGCGCCTCGACGGGGTCTCCTCTCCGCGTATCCGGCGAGGACATGGCGGCCGCGAGTGCACGCACGTAGGTCGGACGTCCCGCCGTCAGCGCGCGCACGAGCGGGCCGAGTCCAGGCGGTGCGGACCGGTCGTGAGCGGCGTATTCCTCTCGCAGCACGGCGTCGACTT
Organism: Vicinamibacterales bacterium; assembly: GCA_965116825.1. GTDB lineage: Bacteria > Acidobacteriota > Vicinamibacteria > Vicinamibacterales > UBA8438 > WTFV01. Next base: position 5,276,222 of record OZ220736.1, on the reverse strand, counting down.
CGCGGGCGGTCAGCGGCGGCAGACCAACCAGCTCCATCCGCGGGGCGAAGTCGTGCAGGAGACGCCGTGCACGTCTCACGTAGCGGCTGGCCAGGACGAACCGGTTCGGACTCTTCGCGAGCGTTTCGACGAGCTCGCGCGCCCCGCCCCGAAGGCCGGGGAAGCTCTCCAGCGTCCGCACCTCGAGCAGCTCGTCGAACAGCAGTACCGGGGGCGGGTTCGGGCTCGGGTTCCGTTCGAGCAGCGCCAGCAGTTGGTCGAACGCGGCGCGCGGGGTCCGGGGTCCGGCCGGCGGCGGGGGAGCGCCCTCGTTGCCGGCGGTGCAAGGCGAACCGGACGTCACGGCGGCCAGAAAGCGTTCGGGGGTCGATGCGACGCGCTCGATGTCCACGTACCGACTGCGCCGTTCGCCGAATCGTGCGGCCACCTGATTCAGCAGGAACGTCCGGCCGCTGCCGCAACCGCCAAGCAGGACGGGAATGCGGGCGGGCTCGGCGTCGAGCGCCGAGAGCACCCGGCGTTCCAGTGCGGGTCGTTCCCAGGTCACTTGCGCCTCGTGCGGCGCGAGAGCCTGAACGAGAGGAAGAGCGTCGCCGACGTGACCGGAACCAGGACGAGCAGCTCGCGGCCGAGGGCCAGGATGTTGTTCCGCCAGCAATCGGCCAGCCAGTAGTCGCGGCAGACGCGCATGAACAGACGTGCGTCCGAGAGGTAGAACTCTTCCGTCCAGGGCCACCACGCCATGATGCCGTGCGGGGGCGACGGGTCGGTGCCGAGCCAGTCGAGCAGGACGTGACTGCCGTACGCCGCCGCGACGGAGGCCGCGGCCAGCAGCCTGCCCTCGCGCACGCTCGCCGAGCCGAAGGCCGCCGCGATCAGCATCGCGCCGATGCTGTGCGTCACGCTGCGATGCATGCCCAGCAGGAAGTCCGCGTCCGGGAGCATGCCGAGGAAGGCCAGGACGGCGATGGCGCGGCGACCCTCGATCCGCGGCAGGGGAGCCTCCGCGGCGCGTCCGCGTGTCACCAGAGCCGCCGAGATTCCAACGAGGCAACCGGCCGTGACGCCGCCGAGCGCATGCGCGATGGGGGTCGGCATCGCTGCGAATTCCAGCCGCGGTCATGCGTCGTCGATGGTGACGACGACGACCCCATCTGCAACCGCGACCGGGTACACCGTCAGCCCGCGGTAGGCCGGCGGGCCGAGGCCCTTGCCGTCGCTGAGCCGGAACCGCCCGCCGTGCCAGGCGCAGGTGACCACGCCGTTCTCGCAAGGACCCTCCGAGAGCGATCCGCCGGAGTGCGTGCAGGCGTCGTCCACCGCGTGCAGGGCGCCGCCGTCGTTGAACACCGCGATCCGCCGGTCTCCGGAGAAGACCTTCTTCCGCGCGCCCGGACCGAAGCTCTCGGCCCGGGCCACCGTCACCGTACGCGCCATGCCGCCATCGTACCACGCGGGCATCGGCGACGCGCCGTTGTGTGTTGATCCGACTTCCGATACCATGAGCCGCCTCTGAGGAGGAACCCCCTCGATGCTGACAATTGTCTCTCTGTTGCCAATCATCACCGTCGCGGTCTTTCTCGTCGGCCTCCGCTGGCCGGCGAGCCGGGCGATGCCGTTGTCCTACGCGGTGGCTGCCGTGCTCGCCCTGTTCGTGTGGCAGGTGCCCGGCCTGCAGGTCGCCGCGGCCACGGTCAACGGGCTCGTGATCGCGTTCACGCTGCTGTACATCATCTTCGGGGCCATCCTGCTGCTGAACACCCTGCAGGAGAGCGGCGCCATCAAGACCATCCGGCAGGGATTCACCGACATCACGCCGGACCGGCGCGTGCAGGTGATCATCATCGCCTGGCTGTTCGGCGCCTTCATCGAAGGCTCCGCCGGGTTCGGGACCCCGGCCGCGGTCGCGGTGCCGTTGCTGGTCGGCCTCGGGTTCCCGGGCATGGCGGCGGTGACCGCCGGCATGATCATCCAGAGCACGCCGGTCAGCTTCGGCGCGCTCGGCACGCCGATCCTGGTGGGCGTCAACACCGGCCTCGGGCAGGGTACGAATCCGGAGATCGTGGCCTTCGCGGCGCAGGCCGGTTACACGGAATGGACCGACTTCCTGGCGTTCATCGGCCTGAAGGTGGCCATCCTGCACGCCATCGCGGGCACGCTGATCCCGCTGATTCTCGTCTCCTTCATGACCCGCTTCTTCGGCAAGAGCCGTTCGCTCGCCGAGGGGCTGCAGGTCTGGCCCTTCGCCATCTTCGCGGCCCTGTCGATGACCGTGCCGTACTTCGCCGCCGCCTACTTCCTCGGGCCGGAGTTCCCGGCGCTGATGGGCAGCATGGCCGGCCTGATCATCGTCGTGAGCGCGGCGCGGTCGGGCTTCCTCATCCCCAAGCCGGACGAGGCGTGGGAGTTCGACCAGAAGGAGAACTGGCCGGCCGAGTGGACCGGATCGGTCGAGGTGACGGACGTGGACCACGGCCGCTCGATGAGCCTGTGGAAGGCGTGGCTGCCGTATGCCGTCGTCGCGCTGCTGCTGCTGTCGTCGCGGCTCGTCGACCCGTTCCGCGTCTTCCTGCAGGCCTGGGTGGTGAGCTTCCCCGAGCTCTTCGGCACGTCCATCACCGCCAGCTTCCAGCCGCTCTACCTGCCGGGCACGCTGTTCATCGTGGCCTCGCTCATCACCTTCGGGCTGCACAGGATTCCCGGCGACCACTACGCCAAGGCCTGGTCGACCTCGCTCAAGGTGTCGGCGTCGGCCTCGGTCGCCCTCGTGTTCACGGTGCCGATGGTGCAGGTCTTCCTGAACACCGGCGGCGGCGCCGCCGGGTACGAGCAGATGCCCATCGTGCTGGCCGACGGCGTCGCCGGCCTCGTCGGGGGCGTCTGGCCCATCTTCGCGCCGTTCATCGGCGGCATCGGGGCGGCGGTGGCCGGGAGCAACACCGTCAGCAACATGATGTTCTCGCTGTTCCAGTTCGGGATGGGCGAGCGGATCGGCGTCGATCCGACCTGGATCGTCGCCCTCCAGGCCATCGGCGGCGCGGCCGGAAACATGATCTGCGTCCACAACGTCGTCGCCGCCTCGGCGGTCGTCGGTCTGCTCGGGAAAGAGGGCACCGTCATCCGCATGACGGTCATTCCGTTCGTCTACTACGCCCTGTTGCCGGGAGCGGTGGGCTACCTGGTGGTGTCGAGCGGCCTGCTCAATCTGGGCACGCTGATCGTCGCGCTCATCGCCGGCGGCGCGGTCTACATGATCAGGCGCCACGGCGGGCGGCCGGCGACGGCGTGAGCGGAACGATGCGGATTGCGCGGCTCGCGGCGCTCGCGTCCGAGGGGGCCGATCCGAGCACGTTCACCGGGCATGCGCGGATGACGCGCATGCCCGGCCTGTCGGACGCGCCTGCGGTCAAGGCGTTCCGCGTCGAGTTCGAGGCGGCCGCCCGCACCCACTGGCACCTGCACAGCGGGCCGCAACTGCTCGTCGTGCTCGACGGCCGTTGCCGCCTGCAGTGCGAGGATGGGCCGGTGCGGGAGATCGAGGCCGGAGACGTCGCCTGCATCGCGGCGGGCGAGCGCCACTGGCACGGTGCGTCCGCCGGCGGTCCGATGACGCACCTGGCCGTCAACATCGAGTCGACGACGACCTGGCTCGACGCGGTGACCGACGCGGAGTACGCCCGCGGCGATTGAGCCTCGCGGCGCTACCAGCCGCAGGAACGGCCGGCGTTCCGTTCGTCCAGCCAGGCGGACAACGGCGCGAAGTACTCCAGAAGGGGCGTGGCGTCCAACTCTCGCGCGCCGGTGACGGCCTCGAGCGCCTCCGGCCACCGGCGGCTGGCGCCCATCTCCATCATCGCCTGCAACCGCGCTCCCGCCTCGCGGCTCCCGAAGATGGAGCAGCGGTGCAGAGGGTCATCGACGCCGGCCGCCGAGCAGAGCGCGCCGTGGAGCTGGAAGCGCAGAATCCCGGAGAGGAAATCGCCCGCCAGCGGCGCGTTGGATGCGACCGGGCGGCTCGTGCCGGGATCGAAGTCCGCTGCGCCGAGCGGCACCGGGGCGCGTACCCCCTGATACGTCTCGCGCAGCGCCCACCACGCCCTGTTGTAGCCATCCGGCGGCACCGCGCCCGCAAAAACCTGCCAGCGCCACCGATCCGCGACAAGCGCGAACGGGAGAGGCGCCACCTCGTCGAGTGCCTGCCGGAGCAGGAACGGGACGTCTCCGGCGACGGGCGGCGTGTCGAGCAACCCCAACTCGACGACGTACTCGGGGGTAACCGACAGACCGACGGCCGCGCCGGCGGCGGCGAGAAGAACGTCGCCGGCCCCGGCGCGAAGCAGCGGATCCTGCACGCGAGAGACCCACCGGTAGTAGGCGCGCGCGAGCGCGCGATGCACGGCCACGAAGCTGTCGCCGTTCACCTCGATACACATATTGATGCGCACGTCGCTCTCGCCGTCGACATTCCAGGCGCCGGGGTTGCAGACGACGTCGCGGCCCGGCGGCCGGACGAAGAGCGAACGCTCGCGAAAGGTGGCCGGCAGCGGGTCGAAGTCGAGTGCAGCGAAGAAGCGCTCGGCGTACTCCACCATCTCCGGCGGATCCACCCGGTTGCGCGCGAGCTGGCGCGTCAGATCGTAGCCGCCGCCGCGCGTGCGCGGCGCAACCAGATCGTACAGGCCGGACCAGCGGGCGCCTTCCGGATCGCCGAGCAGATGGGCGGGGATCGCCTCGCCGGGAGGGACGATCGCGGTGCCGTACTCCTCGCCGAGTCCGCCGCGGACTAGGCAGTGCAGCGACTCGTAGAGCGGCCGCACCTGGCTCCAGAGTCGATCGAGCGCCGCGGGCAGCGCGTCCGGGGGCAATCCGTGGGCCGACCGCCAGCGCTCGCCGGCGTCGGCATGGCCCAGTTCCAGCGCCCCGGCGTTCGCGATCTCGACCAGCCGTTCGTAGCGCGGCCGCATCGTGGGCGCCAGCGTCCGTCCCTCGTCCCAGAGATCGAGCAGGCGATCGGTGTCGCGCAGCTCTGCGGCGCTCAGCGCCGCCGTTGCCCGGTCGAGGCAGTCCGCCCCGGCGCCGGCGCAGTACGGGCCGGCGCGATAGGTGCGCTCCAAGCTCGCCTGCAGGTCGGCGAGCTCGCGTTGCTGCGCCGGATGGTCCGGCGCGATGGTGAGCGGCGCCGCCTTCAGCCGCGCGAGCTTGCGCGCCGTCGCTTGCGGCAGGTCCAGTCCGTCGAAGCGCGCGGCGGCGCGGGCGAGCGCCGCCGTCGCGGCCGCCAGCGAGGCGGCAGCTTCGGCGGCCAGCGCCGTGGTGTCGCCGGTGACGAAGTTCTGCCGCACCCAGTCGGCGCGGGCCGCCCGCAGGCGCAACGGGACCAGGCGCGCCTCGGCGGCGCTGACGAAGTCCTCGGCGTCCGCCGCCGTCGGCCCGAGCACCGGCGTCGAGCAGGCGGCGAGCAGGGCGGACAGGGCGCACGCCAGTGCCGCCGCCGTCGGCCTGGTCATCGGCGTACACCTGCGATCCGTCTGGAGGTCATGGCGGTTTCGGGGGTCAGCCGGCGCGGCCGGCCGCCGGTGCGCCTGCGCCCAGCCACTGGCCGACGGGGGAGTCGCGCCGCACGATGGTGTCGCCGCGCTCGGATCCGGTCGAGATGATGGCGATCGGGGCGCCGCTCAACGCCTCGAGCCGCGCCAGATAGGCGCGCGCCGCGGACGGCAGGTCGCGCTCGTCCGTTGCGCCCGCGGTCCGGCCGGCGCCGGCCCACCCCGGCAGCGTCTCGTACACCGGCTCGCAGGCGGCGAGGCCGTCGATGGTGGCCGGCGGATCGGTCAGGACCTCGCCGCCGCGGCGATAGCCGGTGCAGATGCGCAGCTCGTCGAGGTGATCCAGCACGTCGAGCTTCGTCATCGCCAGCGCCGTCATCCCGTTGACCCGCACCGCGTAGCGTACGCCGAGGGCGTCGAACCACCCGCACCGCCGCGGACGGCCGGTCGAGGCGCCGTACTCCCGCCCCCACTCGCGCAACCGTTCCGCGTCCGCTTCGTCGAGCTCGGTCGGGAACGGGCCCTCGCCGACGCGGGTGGTGTAGGCCTTGACGATGCCCAGCACGCCGCCGATCGCCTGCGGGCCCACGCCGAGCCCCGTGCAGACGCCGCCGATCGTCGCGTTGGACGACGTGACGTAGGGGTAGGTGCCGTGGTCGATGTCCAGCATCGTTCCCTGCGCGCCCTCGAAGAGCACCGGCCGACCCGCGTCCAGGGCGTCGTGCAGATAGCGCGACGTGTCGGCAACCAGCGGTTCCAGCCGCTCCCAGACGCGGGCCGCGGTCTCCCACACGGACCGCCACTCCAGGGCCGGTCCGGCTACGGCCCGGTTCCGCTCGCCGACGTTGGCCTCGATCAGGGCGGCCAGGCGTCCGCCGGGGCGCCCGTCGGCCAGGTCGCCGATGCGGATGCCGAAGCGGCCGGCCTTGTGCTCGTAGCTCGGGCCGATGCCGCGCGAGGTCGTCCCGATGCGCTGGGCGCCCAGCCGGCTCTCGGCGGCCGCCTCGATGTCGCGATGATAGGGCAGGATGACGTGCGCCCGGCTGCTGACCAGCAGGCGCCCGGTGGTGTCCAGGCCGCGGTCGTGAAGCCGATCGATCTCGGCGAACAGGGCCGCCGGGTCGACGACCACGCCGTTGCCGATGACGCAGGTGACGCCGGGATGCAGGATGCCCGACGGAATCAGGTGCAGGATGAACTCGTCGCCCCCGACGATGACGGTGTGCCCGGCGTTGTGCCCCCCCTGCGAGCGGGCCACGACGGCGAAGGCGGGACTGAGCAAATCGACGATCTTGCCCTTGCCCTCGTCGCCCCACTGCGCGCCGAGCACCGCGAGGTTCCCTGTGGCTGTCATCGGCATGCGGCCAAAACGTTCGATGATAACAGAACGCCACCGTCCGTCGCCCGGACCGGGGGTCGAGAGGGACGCCCGTGTCGCCCCAGGTTGCCGGCGCGCCGGCGGGTTCCGCATGGCCGCGAAGCGCAGCCTCTATACGGCCGCGACGGGGCGGACGCGTTCCCCGCCCGCCCCATTGGGTCCGCCGAGCACGCCCGGATCGGCAACCTGCGCTGACAGTCGGCGCGTTCCGGGCGGCGCCAGCCGGTCGAGCGCGATTCGTTGCGGCGGCACGAGGGCGAGCGCGCCGCGGATTGGGCCGAAGTACTGCAGTCGCCGCCGAAGTGGCGCGCATCTTGCTGACATGGCGTGCGGCCCTGCCGAGAGACGTCGGCGCGGGCCCGACCCTTACTGCAATTGGCTGCGCGACGCGGGGCCGCCGGCCGGGTCGGGAGGGTCCCCGCCGACGGGCAGCACGATGCACAGGAGGTTCACCATGCGACGGACATTGGTAGCGGCGGCGCTGTGCGCCGGATTCCTTGCCCTGGCGCCTCACGATCGGGCGCTTGCAACCCCGGCGGCCCCCGGCCTGCAGACCGCGGAGGAAGACCGTTCGGAGGCCGTGGAGCTGAACACGGCCACGGCAACGGAGTTGCGGACCTTGCCCGGAGTCGGGGAGCGGACGGCGGAACGCATCATCGAGTATCGCGAGGAACACGGCGGATTCGAGAAGATCGAGGACCTGATGAACGTGCGGGGCATCGGCGAGAAGACGTTCCTCCGCCTGCGGCCGCTCATTCGCGTCGACGCGTCCGCGGAGCGCTAGCGCCGGCCTGCTGCATGGCGCGGCCTGCGCGGCGCAACTTGCGGTCGCGTGAAGAGTTTCGTTGGCGCGAACTCCGGCTGCGCAGATTCCTGGTTCGACGAGGTGGGTCCTGGCGTCAGGACCTGCCTCCTTCTTCTCTGGAGCTCATACGGTGTTCCGTCACGGAGGAAGCGACCGCGGCGCTACGCTCGCCGAGACCCTGATCGGCACCGGCATTGTCGTCGTTGCCGTCGGAATCTCGGTACCACTGGTTATGACGGGGCGGCACGAGCAGCGCGTGATGAACGCGGCCCGGCACGTCGGCGGGCAGATTATGCTTGCGCGCGCGGGCGCCGCCCGGCGCGGGGCCGCGGTCGGCATCCGGTTTACCGGTGTCGGCTACGGCGTCGCCTTTCGCAGCTACGTCGACGGGAACGGGAATGGCGTTCGTACGGTCGACATCGAGAGGGGCATCGACACCCCGGTGGGGGTCGCGACCCGTCTCGGGGACCGGTTCGCCGGCGTGCGCTTCGAGCTGAGCCCAGCGGCGCCGGCCATCGGCGACTCGACTCCGGCGGGCTCCGGCGCCGACCCGGTGCACCTCGGCGCAAGCGACATCCTGAGCCTGACCCCGCTGGGAACCGCGACTTCGGGCACGCTGTATCTGAGAAGCCGCGAGGGGCATCAGGCCGCGGTCAGAGTCCTGGGTGCGACTGGCCGCGTGCAGATCTTCCAGTTCGATTTCCAGGCCGGGCGTTGGCGGCCGCGGTGATCTTGCGCGGGTAGTGGCTACCCCATCCGCGATCCGGACGCGGATTCAGCCGGCTACCGAGGGGTAGCAACTACCCATGCGGCCGCCAGCCAAGCGGGAAACGGAGCAACGCCCGCGCCAGCATGCCGGAAACCGGGCACGAATCGACTTGGCATCGATGTTGATTGCCGGGAACGGGATGGAACTTCAGAGGAGCGCAGCCGCCATGCAATCTTCCGAACCGCCGTCGCTACTGATTGGTCGCACACCGCGCATGGCGAGATTGCGCCACGAGATCGCGCGGGTAGCGACGACGGACTTCACGGTGCTGATCGAGGGCGAGAGCGGCTCGGGCAAGGAGTTGGTCGCGCGGCAGATCCACGAGCAGAGCACGCGTCGAGAGGGTCCGTTCGTGGCCGTGAACTGCGCAGCAATCGTCGACACGCTCATCGAGGCGGAGTTGTTCGGCATCGAGGACCGGACCGCCACCGGAGTGCGGGGGCGCGCGGGAAAATTCGAGCTCGCGAACGAGGGCACGGTCTTTCTCGACGAGGTCGCCGACCTGTCGGCGGCGGCCCAGGCCAAGCTCCTGCGCGCGGTGCAGGAACTCGCGGTCGAGCGGGTCGGATCTCACGCGACGCGGCCTCTCGACGTACGGCTGGTCGTGGCCACGAATCAGCATCTGAGCACCATGGTCGAAACGCATCGTTTCCGATCGGATCTCTTCTACCGCCTGAGCGGGGTCGAGATCCAGGTTCCACCGTTGCGCGAACGGCGTTCCGACATCCCACTCCTCGCCACGCACTTCCTGCGCCAGCACCGGGGTAAGACCGACCGTTGTCTGGCGCCGTGCGCCATGGACGCGCTGGCGTCCCACGATTGGCCGGGCAATGTCCGGGAGCTGCGCCGGGTCATCGAACACGTGCTGGCCTTCTCCGGAGCCGGACGCATTCGGGTCCAGGACCTGCCGGCGGCAATAACCGGGGAGTACGTGCGAAATCTGCAGCCGTCGCTGTTGCGCGACGACTCGATGCGGGCATGGGGAAGCCGCTACGCGAGAATCGTGCTCGACCGCTGCGGCAACAACAAGCGGGAAGCGTGCCGCGTCCTGGGTATCAGCTATCACACGCTGCAGTCCTATCTGCGCTACGCCGGCACCACGACGGCCAGGTCGATGCGGACATCCGGCGCAACTTCGCGGCGGCACGAAGACGATGACGATACGCCGTCGTCTTGATCGCCGCCGCGACCGCGTAGTACGGTTGTCGAAGCGTCGGCGTCGAGCCGGCGCCCGGCAGCCGACACCGGCGATTTCCCGTCACCACCGATGGCCCGCACCCCGGCCGACGCCCTGCAGACCACGCCGTTGCACGCCCGGCACCGCACCCTGGGCGCGCGCATGACGCCCTTCGGGGGCTGGGACATGCCGCTGCAGTACAGCGGGATCGCCGAGGAGCACCGGGCGGTCCGGACTGCGGCCGGGCTCTTCGACGTCAGCCACATGGGCGAGGTGGAGATCGCCGGCGACGACGCGCTCGCGGCGGTGCAGCGCATCGCGTCGAACGACGCGCGGAAGCTCGAGCCGGGGCGCGCGCAGTACTCCGCGCTGACCACGCCGGAGGGCACCGTGGTGGACGACCTGCTCGTCTACCAGCTCGCGCCCGGGCACTATCTGCTGGTGATCAACGCCGCCAACATCGCCAAGGACGTCGCGTGGATCCGGAAGGGGATCGCGCCGGTCGGGGACGCGGTGGCCGTCAACGCGAGCGGCCGTTACGCGTTGATTGCCCTGCAGGGGCAGCGGGCGGTGGATATTCTCCAGGCGCTGACCGCGGTGGAGCTCGACGGCATCGGCTACTACACGTTCGCGAACGGGGAGGTGGCCAACGTGCGCGCCACGATATCGCGGACCGGCTATACCGGCGAGGACGGCTTCGAGCTGTTCGTCCCGCCGCAGCAGGCCGACGCCGTCTGGTCCGCCCTGCTCGCAGCCGGTGGATCCCACGGCCTGCTTCCGGCCGGGCTGGGCGCCCGCGACACGCTCCGTCTGGAGGCGGGGATGCGCCTGTGCGGGCAGGACATGGACGAGACGACGACGCTGATCGAGGCGGGGCTCGGCTGGACCGTCGGCTGGGACAAGGAGTCGTTCATCGGCCGCGAGGCGCTGCTCGAACAGAAGCGGACGGGCCCGAAGCGCCGGCTGGTCGGCTTCGAGATGCTCGATCGCGGCATTGCGCGGCACGGCCACGCGGTCTATGCCGGCGCCGACCGCGTCGGCCGGGTCACGAGCGGGACGCTGACGCCGTTTCTGCAGAAGGCCGTCGGGATGGCCTACGTGCCGGTCGAGCTGGGGGCGCGCGACACCGAGCTTTCCGTCGACGTCCGCGGCCGGCGCCTGCGGGCGCGGGTCGTGCGGATGCCGTTCTACAGGCGTCCGGGCCAGGGGTCCGCCCCATAGAATGGCGTAGACTCTTGGGCCGGCCGGTCGGGCGGGAAGCGGAGGCCGCGGCGCGACCGAGTGGTCGCGTTCGGCGGCGATTGACGGGCGAGGCGAGATGTATCCGAAAGAGCTGCAGTACACGAACGATCACGAGTGGATACGGGTCGAGGACGGCCGCGGCCGCGTGGGCGTCACCCACTATGCGCAGGAGCAGCTCGGCGACGTGGTCTACGTGGAGCTGCCCGAGGTGGGCCGCGCGCTCAAGAAGGGCGAGCAGTTCGGCTCGATAGAGTCGGTCAAGGCGGTGTCGGACCTGTACTGCCCGGTGAGCGGGACCGTGGTCGACGTCAACCGGTCGCTGGCCGACGAACCCGAGGCGGTCAACCGGAATCCGCACGCGGCCTGGATGATCGTGCTGGCCCTCGACGATCCCGGCGAGGCCGGCACGCTGCTGGATGCGGCGGCCTACGGCGCGCTGGTCGGCGGAGCCGGCTGATCCCCGCATGGCCGAGGCGACGACCGGTTTCGCGAACCGCCACATCGGGCCGCGCGCGGCGGATCTCGACCGCATGCTCGGCGTCGTCGGGGCGCCGTCGCTCGACGCCCTGATGGAAGAGGCGATCCCCGCGGGGATTCGCCTGCCCGCGCCGCTCGACCTGCCCGACGCCGAATCCGAGGCGGCCTTCCTGGCGCGGATGCGCACGCTCGCCGCCCGCAACGAGCCGTGGCGGTCGTTCATCGGCCTCGGCTACTACGGCTGCGTGACGCCGCCCGTCATCCTGCGCAACCTGCTCGAGAACCCCGGCTGGTACACCCCCTACACCCCGTACCAGGCCGAGGTCGCCCAGGGCCGGCTGGAGGCGCTGCTGAATTTTCAGACCGCCGTCGCGGACCTGACCGGGATGGAGATCGCCAACGCGTCGCTGCTCGACGAGGCCACCGCGGCGGCCGAGGCGATGACGATGCTGTTCCGGCTGCAGGCCCGGCAGCGCCCCGACGCGCGGCGCTTCCTCGTCTCGTCCGACTGCTTCCCCCAGACGATAGCCGTGGTGCGGGGACGCGCCGAGCCGCTCGGCATCCGGGTCGACGTGACCGACGTCGGGGCCGCGGCGCGGAACGGGGACAGCCTGGACGACGTGTTCGGCGTGCTGGCGCAGTCGCCGGACGTCTCCGGCCGCCTGCACGACCTGGCGCCGGTGACCGCCTGGGCGCACGCTGCCAGCGCACTGGTCGTGGTCGCCTCCGACCTGCTCGCCCTGACGCTGCTGACCCCGCCCGGCGAGATGGACGCGGACGTGGTGGTCGGCAACGCGCAGCGCTTCGGCGTGCCGCTCGGGTACGGCGGGCCGCACGCCGCCTTCTTCGCCGCGCGGCGCGCCCATGCGCGCCAGATGCCGGGACGGATGATTGGCGTCTCCGTCGATCGGCACGGGCGCCCGGCCTACCGGATGGCGCTGCAGACCCGCGAGCAGCACATCCGGCGCGAGCGCGCCACGTCGAACATCTGCACGGCGCAGGCGCTGCTGGCCAACGTCGCCGGCATGTACGCCGCGTACCACGGTCCGGCCGGCCTGCGCGAGATCGCGCTGCGCGTGCACGGACTGGCGCAACGTCTCGCCGGCCGGCTCCGGGGGCTGGGCGCGATCCCGCGCCACGACGCGTTCTTCGACACCCTGCGCATCGATCCGGGCGGCGCCGGGGGCGCCTCCGCGGTGCGTTCCGCGGCAGAGGCGGCGTGCATTAACCTGCGGTACCATCCGAACGGCGACGTCGGCATCGCCCTGGACGAGACGGCGACACCCGCGGACGTCGAGGACATCGTCGACGTCTTCACGCGCGCAGCGGGCGCTCCGTCCGGTTCGGCCGCGGACCCATCGGGATCGCGGGCGGCCCATGCCGTTCCCGCTCTCGCTCCTGCCCCCGCCGTTCCGTTTTCCGCCCCCGCCCCGCCGAGTCCCGTCCCCGCGCCGGGCGATTCGCTCGCGGCGCCGTCCTGGCCGGACGCGCTGCGGCGGTCCTCGCCGTTCCTGACCCACCCGGTCTTCAACCGCCATCACGCCGAGCTGCAGATGATGCGGTACCTGAAGCGGCTCGAGCGCAAGGACGTCGGCCTCGACACGTCGATGATTCCTCTCGGCTCGTGCACGATGAAGCTCAATGCCGCCGCGCAGATGGAGCCGGTCACCTGGCCGGAGTTCGGCAACGTCCATCCCTTCGCGCCCCCGTCACAGGCGGGCGGCTACCGGCGGATCATCGAGGAGCTCGAAGCGCTGCTGCGCACGATCACCGGCTTCGACGCCGTGTCGTTGCAGCCCAACTCGGGCGCCCAGGGCGAGTTCGCCGGGCTGCTGGTCATCCGCGCGTTCCACCGCGCCCGGGGCGAGCGCGACCGCGACGTCGTCCTGATCCCGGCCTCCGCCCACGGCACCAATCCGGCCAGCGCGGCCATGGCCGGCATGCAGCCGGTGGTGGTGGCCTGCGACGCGGAGGGCAACGTCGATCTCACGGATCTGCGGGCGAAGGCGGCCGAGCACGGCCCGCGCCTGAGCGCGCTGATGATCACCTACCCGTCGACGCACGGCGTCTTCGAGGACGCGATCCAGGAGATCTGCGCCGCCATCCACGAGCACGGCGGCCAGGTCTACATGGACGGCGCCAACCTGAACGCCCAGGTCGGCCTGACCTCGCCGGCGCGCATCGGCGCGGACGTCTGCCACCTCAACCTGCACAAGACCTTCGCCATTCCGCACGGCGGGGGAGGGCCGGGCATGGGACCGATCGCCGTGGCCGCGCATCTCGCGCCGCACCTCCCGCGGCATCCGCTCGGGGAGCCGGCATCCGATTCGGGCGCCGACGCCGCCATCGCACCGATCTCCGCCGCGCCCTGGGGCAGTGCAAGCATCCTGCTCATCTCCTACGCCTACATCCGCCTGCTGGGCGCCCGCGGCGTGACCGCGGCCACCGAGCACGCCATCCTCAACGCCAACTACGTCAAGTCGCGGCTCGAGTCCCGCTACGACGTGCTGTACGCGCGCCGCAACGGCCGCGTGGCCCACGAGCTGGTCTTCGACCTGCGCCCGTTGCAGGCGCAGGCCGGCATCACCGTGCAGGACGTCGCCAAGCGCCTGATGGACTACGGCTTCCACGCGCCGACGGTGTCGTTTCCGGTGCCGGGCACGCTGATGGTCGAGCCGACCGAGAGCGAGCCGCTCGAGGAGCTCGATCGCTTCTGCGAGGCGATGCTGGCCATTCGGGAGGAGATAGACGACGTTGCGACCGGCCGGGCGGACCCCGTCGACAACGTCCTGAAGAATGCCCCGCACACCGCGGCCGAGGTGACCGCCGACGCCTGGACGCATCCCTACAGCCGCCAGGCCGCGGCGTTCCCGAGACCCCTCGTCGCCGAGAACAAGGTGTGGCCCGCGGTCGGCCGCATCGACGACGCGCACGGTGATCGCAACCTGATGTGCGCGTGTCCCCCGGTGGATGCCTACGCCGGCGCGTCCGTTCAGTGAATGGGACGGCTCTAGTCCGATTCGATCCCCCCCCCGCACGTGGATTGTACGTGGATGAACGTGCCAGCTTGAGTCCATGGATTTGGTCCGCCTGCTCTCTCTGGACGGCCCGGTGGGGTGGGGTCGGCGTCATGGCCGCGCTCGTCTGGCTGGGCGTCACCTTGACGTCGCTCCGCGCGGAGTTGCGGAACTTCAAGGCTGAGAACGACGAAGCGCACGCCGGCATCACAAAGAACGTCGACGGCGTGAAGCAGGACATCCGGGACCTGAAGCAGGACGCCCGCATCCTCACCTTGCACCTGCTGAACCGCAGGGGACCGACGGACTGCTGAGCCCGACGGTCCGGCCAGACTGCCGGAGCGTGCAGCGTTGCCGTCGATGAACAACGACACGAAGTGGATCGTCCGGACCGGCGCGGTCGTGACCGCCTTGGCGGTCGGATCCGCTACGGCCGTGACCGCCGTCGCGGTGACGCTGGTCGGCGGCGTTCGGGAGGACGCGCGCACTTCGCATGTGGCCGTGGACGGATTCCGTGACGACACGTCAGGCGCCCGTAGACGGGCTTCGCGACGACATGCCGGCGGCGGTCGACGGACTACCTGACGAATACAGCCGGCCGTAGACGGGCTGCGCAACGATATGCGCGAGATCCACGCGCGGCCCGACGGCCGCCTGGGCGCCGTCGAGGTGGCGCTCGCCAAGGACCACCAGACACTCCTCACCATAGAGCGCGTCGTCCTGCCAACACCCGAGCAGCTGGACGAGTAGCCGGGGCCCCGCCGGCCAAGCCGCGGGCCTCCCGACCGCCCAATCTCCGGCACTGCGCCCGTCCCGCGTGCCGGGACGGTGAACATCGCCACGGGTGAACCGGCCCAAGCCAATGACTCACATCCTTCCTCGGGCCAACTGTGTACGGATTCCGGTTTCCCGACGTTAATCACACAAGGGCGTGTAAGGCTCGCGTTTTCGAGCCGCGCCGAGCCACTCGCCGGAGCCGGCGAGGAACTGCAGAAATGTGGACTTCTGAAGCTTGTCGTCCCTGCGCTCTTTCCGGTTGCGCCTGCTCGGTGACGCTTTGTGTCGGTTGCCTGCCACGGCACGCCGGCCGGACGTACCACTGGTCCTCTGCCCCGGTCTTGGCGTGGAGATGCGAAGCGTCAGATATTCGGGCGTCCACGTTCGGGACGGCGCGTTCCTGTTTTCCTCGCAACCACGGATCCGTTGTGAGGGAGGACAAGATGAACGGTGCCACAGACGTCGCCGCACAACCTCGCCTCGATGCAAGGGAACCGTCGCCGTGACGTGCGCGCTGAGCAGATAGAGGAGGACGATAGATGAATGAATCAGCAACACCAACTCCCCGTGGCAGACTAGCGTTGGGATGGGACGCAGTCACGTCGACGGTTTGGCGCATTTGGGATCTGGCGAAGTCCGGCATTGGAGGGCTCTATGTACTGATCGGAATTGCTGGATTCTTTGGCTATTCCGAACTGACTCAAATCAAGGTAGCTGTCGAAAGACTGACACCTGATCCAAGCAGGTCTATTTCGGAGATACTGGACGTCGCGAGCGATTCGGAAGCCGATACAGCAGCCCGGGCGAGCAGCCGAGCCTACAATCTGTTTAACAGCGGCCAGAAGCCCGCCGCTCGTGACCTAATGCGCAATATATTGGCCGTCTTGGAAGGACTCAACAACACTGAAGGCCGCCAAGCTCGGGCATGGTTGGCAATCGGCATTTTCCGTCATCAAGACGTCGGGGTTGACGGTGTCCCCATCATCAATGCAGCAGATATCGAAGCCAATAGACTGGCGATCGAGGCGTACAATAATGGCATCGACCTAGACTCCAGCAACGTCGCGATATACGTGAATCGCGGTATTGCCCATGACGTCCTCGGCCAGTACGAAGAAGCAGAACGTGATTATTCTATAGCGATTAGGCTTCAACCCGAAGAACACGGAGCCTACTTTCAGAGAGGTGAATTGCGTTTCCGTCTCTCTCGCCAGAATGACGCGCGTCTAGATTTGGAGAGGGCGTTGTTCCTTGCACGGACGGCGGAGGACGTCGAAATGGTCAGACGAATCGTCAATTTATTGGAGCGACTTCAATGAAGAGCACCTGAGTGTAACCTCTCTAGTGGCTATCTCCACGCCCTGGGAGTATGGCCGCAAACGAGCAACGTGCGACTGCCCCGGGTTCCCGTCGCTGTCGAGAGTTCCGGCGCGGCCGTTCAGGTCCCGAACTTGAACAACGTGATCGCAACGTGACACCCGGCCCCGGCGACGAAGCTACGTCATCGAGTCCTCCAGCGATCGCCCGACAGCGTTCCCGGCCAGTCCCTCTCCGCCCGCGCAGAGTCGCTGCGCCAGCCCTTGGAACTCGGCGGCGAGGGCCCGCGTTACCGGTCCCGGCGCTCCGCCGCCTACCGGCTGCTTATCGACACGGGTGACGGCGAGCACTTCCCGGGTCGTGCTCGTCACGAACAGCTCGTCGGCGCTGTCGAGATCGGAGGGCCGCAACGTTTCCTCCCGTACCGGGATTCCGGCGGACGCTCCGACCTCGAAGACGAAGTTGCGGGTCACGCCCTCCAGGATGCCGGCGTCGACGGGCGGGGTGAGCGCGGCGCCGCCGCGGACGAGAAAGACGTTTGACTGCGCGCACTCGGCCAGCTCGCCGCGGTGGTTGCACATCAGGGCCTCGGACGCCCCGGCCTGCAGCGCCTCCTGCATGGCGAGCGCGTTGTTCAGCAGGTTGTTCGACTTGATGCGGGGGTCGAGGGCGGCGGGGTGGTTGCGCATGATGGAAGACCGCACGATGCCGATGCCGCGCGCCGCGACGTCGGGTGGCGTCTCCCGGTGCGGTCGGACGATGACGACGACGGTGGGGGCGGGGCAGTTCGCGAGGTCGTAGCTGAGCTCGCCGGTCCCGCGGGTCAGCAGCAGCCGGATGCTGCGCTCGCCGGGCGCGTCGACCGCCTGCATGGTGGCCAGAATACGGGCCGTGAAGGCCGCGTCGTCGAGGGGCGGCTGCAGGGCGATGCGTTCCGCCGACGCCCGCAGCCGGGCCAGGTGGCGATCGAGCAGGAACGGCCGCCGGTTGTAGGTGCGCAGCGTCTCGTAGACCCCTTCGCCGAAGAGGAAGCCGCGATCCAGAACCGGAACGCCGGCGCTCTCGCCGTCGCCGAGGCGTCCGTTGACGTCGATGGCTATGTGCATGGTCGGTTCTCCGTCGCCGCGTGTCGACGGCAACCTGCCTGATTATCGCCTGTCGGCGGTCCCGCCGTGGGCGCGCGCCGGCGGGGACCGCCGGCGACGCGGGAATACTCCGGCGAAAGCAGCGCGCGCGGCGCCGCGGACAGCGGATAGGATCGCCCGGATGCGCGTCCTCACGCCGGCACAGATGCGCGACGCCGAGCGCCGCACGATCCACGAGTTCGGCGTGCCGTCCCTGCACCTGATGGAGCGCGCGGGCGAGGAGGTCGTCGCGGCCGTCGAGGCGCACGTGGCGCGCCGGCCCGGCGCGGCGACGGTACTCTGCGGCCGCGGGAACAACGGCGGGGACGGCTGGGTGGCGGCCCGGCTGCTCCGCGAGCGCGGGTGGGAGGTGGCCGGGATCCTGTTCGCTCGGGTGGACGACGTGGCCGGCGACGCCCGCACCAACCTGGACCGGGCGCGGGAGGCCGGCGTCCCCGTCGCGCCGGTGCTCGACACCGGCGGGTGGGACCCGTGCCGGCGGCGGCTGGCGGCGGACGATCTCGTCGTGGACGGGCTTTTCGGGACCGGACTGAAGCGCCCCCTCGCCGGCCTGCTCGCCACCGTCGCGGACGACGTCAACGCCGCGGACCGACCGGTGGTGGCAATCGATATCCCATCCGGGCTGCTCGCCGACCTGTCGCGCCCGCCGGGTCCGTGCCCGCGGGCGACGCTCACCGTCACGTTCGGCGCCCCGAAGCTG
The DNA here is from genome assembly GCA_965116825.1 of Vicinamibacterales bacterium. Lineage (GTDB taxonomy): Bacteria > Acidobacteriota > Vicinamibacteria > Vicinamibacterales > UBA8438 > WTFV01. The sequence goes on along the minus strand of OZ220736.1, from coordinate 5,257,875 downwards.
GCCCTCGCCCTGCGCCCGGAAGCGGCCGGCCGGGTGGTGGTGGCGGACATCGGCATCCCGGCCGGCGTCCTCTCGGCGGTCGATGGTCCGCGCATCGAGCTGCTCACGACCGAGTCGATTCGTCCGGCCGTGCCCGTCCGTCCGGCGGAATCGCACAAGGGGGACTACGGGCGGGTCGCGATCGCCGCGGGCTCGCGAGGCAGGACCGGCGCGGCGCGGCTGGCCGGGCTCGGCGCGCTGCGGGCGGGGGCGGGCCTGGTGACGGTGGCGACGCCGGCGTCGTGCCTGGCCATGATTGCCCAGGAGCCGGAGTACATGACGCTGGGGCTGCCGGACGAGGCGGGGGTGGCCACGGGGGCCGGTCTCGAGCCCCTGCTGGCGGAACCATGGGATGTCGTGGCGGCCGGACCGGGACTGGGCACGGGACCGGGCTGCAAGGCGATCATGGACGCCCTGCTCGATCGGCCCGGCCGCGGGCCGCTGGTGCTGGACGCCGACGCCCTGACCGTCTGCGCGGAGAACCCCGGCCGTCTGCGCGGCCGGCCGGAGGCGCCGGTGGTGATTACGCCGCACCCGGGCGAGATGGCCCGTCTCGCGGGCGCCACGGTCGCCGACATCCAACGGGACCGGGTGGGGGCGGCGCACTCGTTCGCGACCGCGCACGGCGTCCACGTCGTGCTCAAGGGCGCCCGGACGGTGATTGCCGCCCCCGACGGCGCGGTGCGCATCAACACCACCGGCAACCCCGGCATGGCCACGGGAGGCAGCGGCGACGTCCTGACCGGCGTCGTGGCGGCCTGGCTCGCGCAGGTGAAGGACACCGGCGCGGCGGTCGCAGTGGCCGTGCACGTCCATGGCCTGGCCGGCGACCTAGCGGCCGAAGAAGTGGGGGAGACCGCCGTGATCGCACGCGACATCGCGCAGAATCTCGGCCGGGCGGTCGAGAAGCTGACCGGAAGGGGTGTCCACGGGTGACGACGACCCACGCCAGCCGCTCCGAGGCGGACACGATGCGGATCGCCCGCGATCTGGCCGCGGCCCTGGGCCGGGCATCGGTCGCGGTCTTGCTGTACGGCGATCTGGGCGCGGGCAAGACCGCGTTCGTGCGGGGGCTGGTGGAAGGCGCTGGCGGCTGCCCGGACGAGGTCAGCAGCCCCACGTTCGTGCTGATGCAGGAGTATGCGGGCCGCCGGCTCGTCCACCACGTCGACCTCTACCGCCTGGGCGCCGACGACGTCGCCGACCTCGAGCCGCTGCTGGACGAGATGCTCGCCGGCGACGCCATCGTCGCCATCGAGTGGGCGGACCGGCTCGGCAGCCTGCCCGAGACCGCCGTGCGGGTGCGCATCGTCGACCGGGACGGAGACGACCGCGAGATCGAGATAGAGGAACCCGCGGCGCGGTGAGCGACCGCCGGGCCAGGAATCTGCGGCGCAGACCTCTGGGGCAATGGGGGCTGGGGCCGAACGCGGCGCATCGAGACGGGTTTGGCGGCGCTACTCGCTCTGGTAGTTCGGGGCTTCCTTGGTGATGACCACGTCGTGGACGTGGCTCTCGCGCACCCCGGCCGGCGTGATGCGGACCAGCTCCGCGTCGCGTCGGAGCGCCTCGAGGTCGGGCGCGCCGCAGTACCCCATGCCGGCCCGCAGGCCGCCCTCGAGCTGGTGGATCATCGTCGCGACGCTGCCCTTGTAGGGGACGCGCCCCTCGATGCCCTCCGGGACGAGCTTCATCTGATCGTCGTCGGGCGCCGAGAGGTCGAAATCCTCCTGGAAGTAGCGATCCGTGCTGCCGCTGCGCATCGCCCCGATCGAACCCATGCCGCGGTAGTCCTTGAAGCTGCGCCCCTGGTAGAGGATCAGCTCGCCCGGGCTCTCGTCGGTCCCCGCGAACAGGCTGCCCATCATCACGGCGCTGGCGCCGACCGCGAGGGCCTTGGTCAGATCGCCCGAGTAGCGGATGCCGCCGTCGGCGATGATCGGAATGTCGTAGTCGCGCGCCGCCGACGCGCACTCCGCCACCGCGGTGACCATCGGGACCCCGATGCCGGCGATGATGCGGGTGGTGCAGATCGATCCCGAGCCGATGCCCACCTTGACTCCGTCCACCCCCGCCTCGGCCAGCGCGCGCACGCCGCCGGCGGTGGCGACGTTGCCGGCGATCAGATCCACAGCGGGAAACGCGCGGCGCAGCCGGGCCGCCGTGTCGATGACGTTCTGCGAGTGGCCGTGCGCGCTGTCGAGGACGAGCACGTCGACGTTGGCCGCGACGAGCGCCTCGGCCCGCTCGAGCGCATCCTCGGCGATGCCGACCGCGGCGCCGACCCGCAGGCGGCCGAGCGAGTCCTTGCACGCCTTCGGGTACTTGATGGCCTTCTGGATGTCCTTGACCGTGATCAGGCCGCGCAGGTTGAACTGCTGATCCACGACGAGCAGCTTCTCGACGCGGTGCCGGTGGAGGATGTCCTTCGCCTGCGCCAGGGTCGTGCCGACCGCCACGGTGATGAGGTTCTCGCTCGTCATCACCTCCGAGATGGGGCGCTGGACGTCGCCGTGGAACCGCAGATCCCGGTTGGTGAGAATGCCCACTAGGCGGCCCTCGTTGCGGCCGTCCTCGGTGATCGGCACGCCCGAGATGCGGTACTTCTTCATCAGCTCGAGCGCCTGGTAGACCCGCGCCTCGGGAGAGAGCGTGATCGGATTGACGATCATGCCGCTCTCCGAGCGCTTGACGCGGTCGACCTCCGAGGCCTGGGACTGTGTGTCGAGGTTCTTGTGCACGATCCCGATGCCGCCGAGCTGGGCCATCGCGATCGCCATCCGGGACTCGGTCACGGTGTCCATGGCGGCGCTGAGCACCGGCAGGTTGAGCGGGATGCGCCGGGTCAGGCGCGTGCCGACGTCGACCTCGCGCGGCAGCGTGGCCGAGTGGCGCGGGCGAAGCAGGACATCGTCGAACGTCAACGCGGTCTCGACGGTGGTGCTGGTGAGCCGGTCGGTGGAAGTGTCGGTCTTGACTGTCATGTGGCCCCCGCCGGTCACGCCCCGTGACACTTCTTGTACTTCTTGCCGCTGCCGCAGGGGCACGGCTGGTTGCGTCCGACCTTCGGCACGTCGCGGCGAACCGTCCGGATGGCCGCGTCGTCGCCGCCGGTGCGGGTCGGCCGGGGACCCGCGCCACCGGCTGACGCAGGGCGCGCGAAGGCGGACGGCGGCTGCCCCGGGGTGTTGAACGAGAGCGGCGCGGCCTGGCGGGCCGGGACCGGCGCACGCCGGCCGCCGTTGCCGTCGCCTTCCCGCACGACGGGCCGCAGGCGCCAGAGATAGCGGAGCGTCTCCTCGTCGATCCGCTGCTTCATCGCCTGGAACATCGTGAAGCTCTCGCGCTTGTACTCGACGAGGGGGTTGCGCTGGCCGTACCCGCGCAGGCCGATTCCTTCCTTCAGGTGGTCGAGCCCGTACAGGTGGTCCTTCCACTGCGAGTCGACCACCTGCAGCATCAGGTCGCGCTCCACGCGCCGCAGCACGCCGCCGTCGAGCGCCGACGTTCTCTCCTCGTAGCGGCCCCGCGCCATCGACCAGAGCGCCTCGTGCATCTCGTCGGGGCTCTTCTCGTCGAGATCCACCGCGTCGAGCTCGTCGGGATCGAGGCCGAACAGCTCCTCGACGTTGTGCCGGAGGGCGGTCAGATCCCACTCGTCCGGGTCGACATCCCGCCCGCAGTGGGCCTGCACGGCCTCGTCGATCGCACCCTCGCCCAGGGTCAGGACGTACTCGTGCGTGTCGATTTCCTCGTCCTCCTCGATGGAGATCGTGCCTTCGAGCAGCTCCCGGCGCAGCGCGTAGACGTTCTCGCGCTGCTTGTTCATCACGTCGTCGTACTCGAGCAGGTGCTTGCGGACGGAGAAGTTCTGCGCCTCTACCTGCTTCTGCGCCCGTTCGATGGCCTTGGTCACCATGCCGTGCTCGATCGGCACGCCCTCTTCCATGCCGAGCCGGTCCATCAGCCCCTGGATGCGGTCCGACCCGAAGATGCGCATCAGGTCGTCCTCGAGCGACAGGTAGAAGCGCGATGACCCGGGGTCTCCCTGCCGTCCCGCGCGCCCGCGGAGCTGGTTGTCGATGCGCCGCGCCTCGTGCCGCTCGGTGCCGATGATGTGCAGCCCGCCCGCGTCCACGACCGCCTCGTGGTCCGTGCCGGTCTGGGCCAGATAGCGGGCATGGAGGCGACCCCACTCGGCGCGCGGCACCCGATAGAAGCCGTCCTGCGAGAAGTAGACGTACTCCTCGTCGTCGACGAACTTCTCCTCGCCTTCCGGCAGCCTCTCGGCCGCCTCGTCGGCCAACGCCTGGCGGCGCGCCATGTGGTCGGGATTGCCTCCCAACAGGATGTCGGTGCCGCGCCCGGCCATGTTGGTGGCGATGGTCACCGTGCCCGAGCGCCCCGCCTGGGCCACGATCTCGGCTTCCTTGTCGTGGTGCTTCGCGTTGAGGACCACGTGCCTGATGCCGCGGCGCTTGAGCAGGCCCGACAGCCGCTCGGACTTCTCGATCGAGACCGTGCCGACCAGCACCGGCCGGTCCGCCTCCTGCTGCTCGATGATGTCGTCGACGATGGCGGCGTACTTCTCCCGCTCGGTGCGGTAGACGAGATCGGGCTCCTCGACGCGGACAAGCTCGCGGTTGGTCGGCACCGAGAAGACGTCGAGCTCGTAGATCTTGGCGAACTCGGTGGCCTCGGTCTCGGCCGTCCCGGTCATGCCGGACAGCTTGTCGTACTTGCGGAAGTAGTTCTGGAAGGTGACCGTGGCCAGGGTCTGGTTCTCGCGCTCGATCTTGACCTTTTCCTTGGCCTCCACCGCCTGGTGCAGCCCGTCGCTCCAGCGGCGGCCGGGCATGAGGCGCCCGGTGAACTCGTCGACGATCACCACCTGGCCTTCCTTGACCATGTAGTCGACGTCGCGCTCGAAGAGGCTGTGGGCGCGCAGCGCCTGGTTGATGTGGTGCAGCAACGGCATGTTGGACGGGTCGTACAGACCGCCTGGCTGCAAACGATGCTTCAGCAGCTTCTCGCAGAGCGCCATGCCGCTCTCGGTCAGCGTGACGGTCTTGTGCTTCTCGTCCTTGAGGAAGTCGCCGGTCTCCTCGAGCTCCTCCCGCCGTTCGGCCGGCACGTTGCCCTGGGTGACGGCGCCCGGCTTCAGGCGCGGGATGATCCGGTCCACCTCGTGGTACAGCTCCGTCGACTGCTGGGCGGGCCCCGAGATGATCAGCGGGGTGCGGGCCTCGTCGATCAGGATGCTGTCCACCTCGTCCACGACCGCGAAGTGATGGCCGCGCTGCACGAACTGCGCCGCATCGAACTTCATGTTGTCGCGGAGATAGTCGAAACCGAACTCGTTGTTCGTGCCGTAGGTGATGTCGCAACGGTACGCCGCGTGACGCTCCGCATCCCGGAGGTCGTGCTGGACCACGCCGACCGTCATCCCGAGGAAGCGGTAGATGCGGCCCATCCAGTCGGCGTCGCGGCGGGCGAGATAGTCGTTGACGGTGACGACGTGCACGCCCTCGCCGGCGAGGGCGTTGAGGTAGGCGGCCAGCGTCGCGACGAGCGTCTTGCCCTCGCCGGTCTTCATCTCGGCGATCTTGCCGCGGTGCAGCATGATGCCGCCGATGAGCTGCACGTCGAAGTGCCGCATGCCGAGCATGCGCCGTCCGGCCTCGCGCACCACCGCGAAGGCGTCGATCAGCAGGTCGTCGAGGGCGGCTCCCTGGTCGCGCCGGGCGCGCAGCTCCGCCGTCTGGTCACGGAGAGCGTCGTCCGAGAGCGCGCGGACATCGTCCTCCCGCTCCCCGATCGCGGCGACCAGGGGCTGAACTCGCTTGAGATCCCGCTGATTCTGGGTGCCGAAGACCTTGGCCAGTAAGGTGTCCAGCATTATCGTGACGCCGTGCGCTACCTAGTTCGCGGCCAGCGCGTCCGTCGGGCTGATCAGGCGCAACGGGTTGATGGTGCGCCCGTTCACCCACACTTCGTAGTGGACGTGATTGCCGGTTGCCCGGCCGGTCGCCCCGGCGTGTCCGATCAGGTCGCCGCGCTCCACGGTGTCGCCCGAGCGCACCGCGAACGTGCGGAGGTGGCCGTAGCGGGTGGTCAGGCCAAACCCGTGGTTTATCTCGACGAGGTTGCCGTAGGCGCCGTTGCGCCTCGCCGAGGCGACCAGACCTGCGCCCGTCGCGTAGACCGGCTCGCCGGGTCGCGTGGAGATGTCGATGGCCGGATGGTGATCGCGCACGCCGGTGAAGGGATCGCGGCGATAGCCGTACGATGCGGACACCCAGCCGTCGACGGGCCAGAGCGTGGGCGTGGCTTCGGCAAGCGCTTCGCGGAAGGCCACGCCGTGGCGAACCGCCTCCAGCTTGTCGTTGAGCGAATCGAGCAGCCGGCGCAGGTTCCCGAACGTCTGCCCGGGAACCGGACCGGCGACGTTCGGGCGCAGCGCGGCGGCCAGTCTCGCGGGCAGCCGTTCGGTGGTAGCCCGCACCCGCAACGCGTCGAGCGGCGTGCGGGCGGCCAGATCGTCGATGATCTCCTGGATCGACGCGATATTGCCGACCAGTTGCTGCGTCGTGCCGCGATAGTCCGAGTTCTCGATTTCGAGACGCGCGTTGTCCAGTCGCAGGCGCAGGATTTCGACGTGGGCGTCCCAGCCGGTGTGGAGAATCCACCCGGCCGGAATGCCGACCGCGGCGGTCGTAACGATCGCCACGAGCGCGGCCGATACAGAAAAACGCCGGACTGCTCCGGTTGCGCGGTCTGCGACGATGAAAGCGTAGCGTCGTCGAATCATGAAGGGAGCGCTCCTGCTTCCAGCAGAATAAAGGCAAGCCGCCCCGCGGCAGCCGAGTCCTGGAATGATCCGCGTCGGATGCCGCCTAGTGTAGCACGCGGTACTGGATCGCTTCAGCAACATGCGATCTCCCGATGCTCGGCGAGTGGTCCAGATCCGCGATGGTTCGGGCTACGCGCCGGATGCGATCGAACCCTCGCCCGGTGAGCCCCAGTCGGCGCGCGGCCCCCTCGACGAGGGCCAGGCTCTGCGCGTCGAGTCGGCCGTGGCGCCGGAGCACCGGTCCGCTGAGGTCCGCGTTGGCGCTGCAAGCCTCGCTGCCGTAGCGGGCGGCCTGCCGGACTCGTGCGCGGCGCACCCGCTCGCGCACTGCGGCCGAGGACTCGGCGGGGATATCGTTGGCGAGAACCCGAAACGGAAGGCGCTCCACGCGCACCGTAAGGTCGACCCGGTCGCGCAGGGGGCCCGACAGCCGATCGTGGTAGCGACGAATGTCGGTCGCGCTGCAGCGGCAGCGGTCGAGCGCCTCGTCGGCGTAACCGCACGCGCAGGGGTTCATCGCCGCGATCAGCAGGAAGCGGGCCGGAAACTGCACTGTACGCAGGGCGCGCGCGATCCGGACGACCCCATCCTCGAGGGGTTCCCGCAGGGCTTCCAGCGCACGCCGGTCGAACTCGACGATCTCGTCGAGAAACAGGACGCCGTTGTGGGCGAGACTGACCTCGCCGGGTCGCGGGTCGCGGCCGCCGCCGATGAGCGCCGCGTCCGACGCACTGTGATGCGGGGCTCGAAAGGGGCGCTCGGCCAGGAGGCCGGCTGCCGGTTCGAGCAGCCCGGCGACGGAGTGGATGGCCGTCGAAGCCACCGCTTCCTCGAACGTCGGCGGCGGGAGGATACCGGGCAGGCGGCGGGCCAGCAGGGTCTTGCCGGCGCCGGGAGGACCGACGAGCAGCAGGTTGTGGCGCCCGGCTGCAGCAATCTCGAGCGCCCGCCTCGCGCTGCGCTGGCCTCGGACGTCGACGAGGTCGAGCGCGGGGCGTGCTGGCGTCGATGCGGGTCGTTCCGGCGGGGTTGGCACGCTATCTGCGTCGTTGACCAGATCCGCGACGATCTGCGCCAGTGAGGCGGCTGGATGCAGGGCGACCCTGTCGACGATGCGACCCTCCTCGAGGTTGGCCGCCGGCAAGATCAACCGGTGGCCGAATCGCGCGGCCAGGAGCGCGACCGGCAGCACGCCGCGGACCGGCTGCACCCCGCCGTCGAGCGACAGCGCGCCGACGACGACGAGATCATCGAGAAGCCGGATCGGGAGCACTTCGATGGCGGCCAGAAGACCGAGGGCGATCGGCAGGTCGTAGCTCGCACCGCTCTTGCGTACGTCGGCCGGCGCCAGGTTGACGGTGATCCGACGCTCGGGAAACTCGAAACCGGCGTGACGGACGGCGCTGCGGACGCGGTCGCGGCTCTCGCGCACAGTCGAATCGGGAAGACCTACGACGGCGAATGCGGGAAGGCCGCCGGTGACGTCGATCTCGACGTCGACGAGCGAGGCCTCGACGCCGATCATGGCCGCGGACCGGAGCTTGCCCAGCACGCCGGCTTCGGAATGCAAACACCGATCCATGCATCGAGCCGGCTCTTCCGGGGGTTCCGGGGCGGCGCGTGCAGTCTCTGCGATGCCGGGGTCTCGAGCGCGGCGCCGGAACTGCGCCTTGGCGGACCAACCTATAATCCCCGCGCGGCAGCTACGGCGCAAGAGCATCACATGCGACTCTCCATCATCGTTCCCGTCTACAACGAGCGCGCAACCGTCCTGGAGGTGCTCGACCGCATTGCCGCGATCGACTCCGAGGCGGAGGTTATCGTGGTCGACGACGGTTCGACGGACGGCACGCGCGACCTTCTCGCGGAGCGCGCCCGCCGAACCGACCGGAGGATCGTGCTCGTGCAGCATCCCGTCAATCTGGGCAAGGGCGCCGCGCTGACTTCCGGCGTGGGGCGCGCGACCGGGGATTACGTCATCGTTCAGGACGCGGACCTGGAGTACGACCCGGCCGACTACACGAAGCTGACTGCGGTCGTGGCTGCGCGACAGGCGGATGCGGTCTACGGCTCGCGGTTCGGCGCAGCCGGTCCGAACATGTCTCTGCGGCACCGGGTCGGCAACCGCCTGCTGACCGGTCTGACGAATTTCCTGTACGGATCGTCGCTGACGGACATGGAGACCTGCTACAAGCTGATCCGGCGCAGCCTGTTCGAGGAGCTTGCGATTACCTGCAACCGCTTCGACGTGGAGCCCGAGATCACCGCCAAGCTGCTGCGGGCGGGCGTGGCGATTCACGAGGTCCCGATCAGTTACACCGGGCGCAGTTTCGCCGAAGGGAAGAAGATCTCGTGGATCGACTTCGTGTCGGCCGTGTGGACGCTGGTGCGGCTGCGGGTCTCTGGCTGAAGCCCGGGAGGTCGGACGTCCGTCGGCCGCTTCGCCGCCGTTCCGGCGCCGCGGACTCAGCGTTCCACGAAGACCCCGTGCGTCTGGGCGAGGTCGCGCGCCGCGGGGGTCACGATGGTGCGTTTTCCGATCACTATCGCCCGTGATTCCCGAATGGCGGCCCGGACGTCGTCCTCGCAGACGAACGGCACCGGCGTCCGCGGGGGGGCATCGATCGGGTTCGTCGCCGGGGCAGGCGAAGGAGCGAGGGGGCCGCCCGCGGCCTTCGGAGCGTCCATCAATGCGGCGACGCGGTCCGCCACCAGATGCCGGTCCAGCCCTGCCGGGCGTTCCGAACCGCCGACGCCCGCATCCGGATCCTTGCTCGAGGACGAGTCGAGGTCTCCGGCTGCCTGGACTGCGGTGCGCAACTCGTACGCCAGCCGCTTGACGTTGAGCAGATGGCGCGGCGAGATGTTGTCGGAGGTGACGTTTCCGCCGTACCCGCCGCAGCCGAGCGTCATCGACGGATCGAGGCCGGTCGTCATGCCGATGGAGCCGAGCGTTGCGGGCGTGTTCACCACGATGCGGAAGGCCGGTTTCCGCAGAGCGAATTCACGGACGACCGACTCGTCGCGCGAGTGGATCGCCATGGTGTGGCCCATGCCGCCGTATCTGAGAATCTGCCGGCATCGCTTGCAGCCGTCGCGCCAGTCCTCCACCACGTAGAAGGAAAGCACCGGGCACAGCTTCTCGATGGACAGTGGGTGGTCGCGGCCGACCCCGTCGAGCGGAGCGATGAGCGCCCGCGTGCGGTCCGGGACCTGCAGGCCGGCGCGTTCGGCGATCTCGACCGCCGTGCGGCCGACGAACTTCGGATGCGGGAGCCGCTGCGGGGTGATCAGGACACCGGCCAACGCCGTCGCCTCGTTGCGGTTCAGGAAGTGCCCCCCCTGGGCCTCCAGCTCGCGGCGTACTTCCTCGGCAATCGCGGCGTCGACCACCACCGAGTTTTCCGAGGAGCAGAGCAGGCCGTTGTCGAAGGTCTTGCCGGTGAGGACGTCACGCGCAGCCTTGCCTACATCGGCGGAGCGCTCGATGTAGGCCGGCGCGTTTCCCGGACCGACGCCGTAGGCCGGCTTGCCGGCCGAATAGGCAGCGCGGACCAGGCCCATGCCTCCCGTCGCAAGGATGACCGCGACCCGCGGATGGCGCATCAACTCCTGCGTACCCGCGATCGTCACCGAGTCCATGGCGCCGATCGCGTTCGCCGGGGCGCCGGCGCCGCGGGCCGCGCGATCGAGCAGACGCACGGTACGGTTGATGCAGTCGACCGCCGCCGGATGCGGACTGATCACGATTGGGCAGCGCGCCTTCATCGCGATGAGCAGCTTGTAGATGGCAGTGGAGGTGGGGTTGGTGGACGGCGCGATGGCTGCGACCACCCCGAAAGGCTCGGCGATCTCCACGACGCGCCGGTCGTCGAGCCGCCGCAGCACGCCGACCGTCTTCATGGGCCGGATGAAGTCGTACACGGTGCGGGCCGCGAAGAGGTTCTTGCGAACCTTGTCTGCATGGATCCCGTAGCCGGTCTCCTCGACGGCGGCGGCCGCGAGCTCCCCGGCATGATCGGCCGCGGTCGCGGCCATGGCGCCGACGATTCGGTCGACCTGCTCCTGGTCGAGCTGCGCCAACGCGGGCCGTGCTTCGCTGGCCCGTGCGGCGAGATCGCGGGCCTGCTCCGTGGAACGCCGGTCGAGGTTCGAAGGCGAATCGAGTTCAGCCATGGGGGAGCGGGACGCTCAGGAGGCGTCCCCGCCCGCCGGCAGGATCTTCTCGACCTCTTGATGCGGTCGCGGAATGACATGGACCGAGACGAGCTCGCCGACCCGGCGGGCGGCCGCCGCGCCGGCGTCGGTAGCCGCCTTCACCGCGCCGACATCGCCGCGCACCATGACGGTGACATAGCCCGCCCCGATGTACTCCTTGCCGATCAGCAGCACGTTCGCCGCCTTGACCATTGCATCGGCGGCTTCTACGGATCCGACCAGGCCCTTGGTCTCCACCATACCGAGCGCTTCGAGTGTCATGCGCGGATCGTTCTCCCCGACGGTTACGGCGCGTGCGTGCGGCCCGGAACGGCGGGCAGCCTAGCACATTGCCGGAGACCCCCGCAACAAGCTACCATGCTACGGATGTCTGACGCTCGTTCGACTCCATGGTGCGGGGCGCTGGTATTTGTTTGCCTTTCGATTCCATCCGGTTGCTCCGATCCGCCGCCGCCGATTGCGGCGATCGAGGTCGAGCCGGAGCGTGCGGCGGTATCCCTCGGCGCTCCTCTGGACCTGCAGTTCCGCTTCGATGTCCTGCCGGATATGGGTGTCGAGCTGGGCAACGACTATCGGGTATTCGTCCATTTCCTCGACGACAGGGAACAGATCCTGTGGACCGCCGATCACGATCCGCCCGTGCCGACGTCGCAGTGGACGCCGGGGCAGTCCATCGAGTACTCGCGGCGCGTGAAGGTCCCGATGTATCCGTACATCGGTGACTCGATGATCGCGGCGGGGCTCTATTCTCCGCAGGACGGAACGCGCCTCCCCCTTGCGGGAGACGATCTCGGTCAGATGGGGTATGACGTAGCGAGCATCCGGCTGGCACCGCAGCACGAGAGCAGCTTCGTCAGCTATGGCGAAGGGTGGCACGAGGCGGAGATCAGCGACGACGGGCGCAACCAGTGGCGCTGGACGACCGGCCGGAGCGTGCTGTCGTTCAGGAATCCGAACCGCGATTCCAGGTTCGTCCTGGAGTTCGACGGTCGTGCCGACGCGTTCGATCCCGCGCAGAGGCTGTCCATCGTCATCGGTGACCGTACTCTCGCGGAACGGGAAGTGAATACGACCGAGGTCGTCTACCTGGCGAGCGAGATCGCGGCAGCCGAGCTCGGCACGGACGATATCGTGAATCTGGAGCTGCGGGTCGACAGGACCTTCACGCCCGCGGATATCGCCAACGGGGCGCCGGACACCCGCGAACTCGGGGTCCGGGTCTTCTACACGTACTTCGAGCCGCTCTAGTCGGGGCGGCGGCACTTCTTACCGCATCCGCCCGTCAAGTGGGCGCGGCGGTGGCGGCGTGCAGACCGGCAGGCGCAAACCATGATGCTGAAGTGGGGATTGATTCTGTGCAGCGCGTTGGCGATGCTGGCGCTTGGCTGGGCGCCCGTCGGCTATCTGGTGAACGGCGGACGGGCCGCGCGCGAGCGGGTCGCGGCCATCGTCGATCATGCGACGAGGGCGCCGGTCATGCCGGCGTTTCAGAGTGGCGGGGCCGGCTTTCTCGATCCGCGGCCCCTGCCGGTCCGGCTGGCCGAGCCGGTCGATGCGACTGAGCCGGTGGAGGCGGTCGCCCCTGCGTCCGACCCCGGCGCCGGCCGCCAGGCCGCGCCCTCGCCGGCGCCGCCTTTGTTGCCGGATCGGCCGTACGCGCGCCTGGTACAGGAGGCCGCGGACCGCCACGGGGTCGACGCACGGCTCGTGCACGCGTTGATCGAGGTGGAGTCCGGCTACCGCGCCGACGTGGTCTCCGCCGCCGGCGCGATGGGGCTGATGCAGTTGATGCCGGTCACCGCAAAGCGTTACGGCGTCTCCGATCCACTGGACCCCGCATCCAACATAGACGCCGGCACGCGCCACCTCAAGGAACTGCTCGACGAGTTCGGCCCCCTCTACGCGCTGGATTCGCTGGCCGCGTACAACGCCGGCGTGGGCGTCGTCCGGCGACACGGGGGAATCCCCCCGTATCCGCAGACTCACCGGTTCGTGCGCCGCGTCCTCGAGGTCCTGCTGTCCCAACGAAGCCGGGGCGGCGGCGACTGACCGATGCGCCAAATGGAGTTCCGCTGCCGCCTCGGAACCGACTCCGGCGAGATTCTGGAGCGGGTCTGCATCGCGGACAGCGAGGTGCGCCTGCGGCAGGATCTGGAGAGGGAAGGACTCCATCTCCTGTCGCTGCGGCGTCGGGGCGGATTCGCGTGGGCGGGCGCGACATTCCATTGGAAGCGGCGGCCCGGCGTGCGGGAGTTCACGGTCTTCAACCAGGAGCTGGCCGCCCTGCTCAAGGCCGGCATGCCGCTGCTGCAATCGCTCGACATCCTGCGGCAACGGACGGATCAGCCGGTCCTGAAGCACGTCCTGGACGACGTCCACGAGCAGGTGCGGAGCGGCGCCGCGCTGTCGGACGCCTTCGACAGTCATCGCGATCTCTTTCCCGGCGTCTATACCGCGTCGATCCTGGCGGGTGAGAAGAGCGGCAACCTGGAAGAGACGCTCCGGCGCTACGTGAGTTATGCCCGTGTCGTCAGCGGCGTGCGCCGCCGGACTGTCTCCGCCCTCATCTACCCGGCCATCCTGTTGGCGCTGTCCGGCATCGTCGTGGCGATCATCATCGTGCGCGTCGTGCCGGAGTTCACGAGCTTCTACGACTCGATGGGGGCGACGCTGCCGGTCGCCACCCGCGTGCTGACCGGCGTTTCCGGCGTCGTCGTCGAGTCTTTCTGGCTGATCCTGCTCGCGGCCGCGGCGCTCGCCGGCGCGGCATGGACCTGGAGCCGGCAGCCCGGCCGCGGCGCACAACTCGACCGTCTGCTGCTCCGGCTGCCGTTCGTCGGCGGCGTCGCCATCCGGTTCGCCACCTCCCAGCTCGCGCGAACGCTGGCGACGCTGCTCGGCGGAGGCATTCCGCTCGTCAACGCCCTCGACGTCACGGCGCGCTCGGTAGGCAACCGCTACGTCTCCCACAACCTGGACGCCATGGCCGCGAAGGTCCGCGAGGGCAGTGCGCTCTCGACCTCGATGCATGCGCGCGAGCTTTTTCCGCCGGTGGCCGTCAAGATGGTCGAGGTGGGAGAGTCAACCGGGGCGCTGCAGGACATGCTGAACGCGGTGGCCGATTTCTTCGACGAAGAGATCGAGACCACGCTCGGGCGGTTCATGACGCTCATCGAACCGCTGCTGCTGGTAATCATGGGCATCGTGATTGCCGGGCTGTTGCTGGCGTTGTACTGGCCGCTGCTGCAGCTCGGCGCCATCGTGTGATGACCGACGAGGGCACGCCGGCAACCGTGCCGATTGACACCGAGGCTGCCGTCGCCTCTTCGCGCGGCGAGCCGGCGGCGCCCGACGCGGCCGCCGAGATCGCGCGCGCACGGGCGCTCGCCGAGCGGTACCGCCTCGAGTACGTCGACATGGAGCGGTACTACGTCGATCAGGATCTGCTGCGGTCGATCCCCGCCGACCTGATGCTGCGCTACCGCTTCGTCCCCCGGCGGCGCACGGGCAAGGCCCTGGAGATCATCGTGTCGGATCCGACCGACCTGCCGATGATCGATGAGCTTGCGCTCCTGCTGGGCGCGCCGGTGACCGTGATGGTGGGAACCGAGTCCGCCATCGAGTCGATTCTCACCCGCAGCGAGAGCTCGCAGCGCGTGCTCGACGAGGCCACCGAGAGCTTCCAGTTGCAGATACTGCGCGAGGAGGAGGCGGCGGACGAGAGCCTCACCGTCGAACGCCTGACCAGCGACATCAGCCCGGTGATCAAGCTGGTCGACTCGATGATCTACACGGCCATCAAGCGGCGTGCCAGCGACATCCACGTGGAGACCCAGGACGACGCGCTGCACGTCAAGTACCGTATCGACGGGGTGCTGCAGGCGGCGATGCGGCCCATCGACAAGCAGTTCCACAGCGCCGTGCTGTCGCGCATCAAGGTGATGGCGGAGCTCGACATCGCCGAGAAGCGGGTGCCGCAGGACGGGCGGTTCAAGCTGCGGATGCCCGGCAAGACCATCGACTTTCGCGTGTCGATCATGCCGAGCATCCACGGCGAGGACGCGGTCATCCGGATTCTCGACAAGGAATCGATCAGCGAGCAGTTTCGCGAGCTGCGGCTCGACATCCTCGGGTTTCCCGCGGACGAGCTCAGGCGTTTCCGCCGCGCCATCGCGGAGCCGTACGGCATGGTGCTCGTGACCGGGCCGACCGGCAGCGGGAAGACCACGACGCTGTACGGCGCGCTGGCGGAGATCGCCTCGTCGGAAGACAAGATCGTCACCATAGAGGACCCGGTCGAGTATCAGCTCAAGGGGATCACCCAGATTCCCATCAACGAGCGCAAGGGGCTGACGTTCGCCCGCGGCCTGCGTTCGATCCTGCGCCACGACCCCGACAAGATCATGGTCGGAGAGATCCGCGACCCGGAGACTGCGCAGATCGCGATTCAATCCGCGCTCACGGGCCACCTGGTGTTCACCACGGTGCACGCGAACAACGTGATCGACGTGCTCGGGCGGTTCCTGAACATGGGCGTCGAGGCGTACCAGTTCGTATCGGCCCTCAACTGCGTGCTGGCGCAGCGCCTCGTGCGCACGATCTGCCGGGAGTGCCGGCACCCGGTGACGACCCCGGAGGAAGAGCTGCGGGAAGCGAAGATCGATCCGATCGTCGCGGCGGAACACACCTTCTACGAGGGCGGCGGCTGCATCGAGTGCGGCGGAACCGGCTACCGGGGCCGTACGGCGATATGCGAGCTGCTCGATCTGAGCGACCACATCCGGGAGCTGATCCTGGGCCGGCGCCCCACGTCGGAGATCAAGCAGGCAGCGCGCGATGCCGGCATGCGCTTCCTGCGCGAATCCGCGGTCGAGCAGGTACTGCAGGGGAGAACCACCCTGCACGAAATCAACAAGGTCACCTTCGTTGCCTAGCAACCTGCTGCGGTCACTGTTGACGACCCCAGGTCCGGCGGTCGCCGTCTCGATCACGCCGGAGCAGGTGGCGGCGGCGCACGTGGAGTCGGGGCGGCAGGGGCCGCTGGTGCTGGGGCACGCGCGGTTGCCGCTGCCCGCCGGAGCCGTGACGCCCGCCGTCCAGGGTGCGAACCTCGCCGATCCGCCGGCGGTCGTCGCAGCCGTCGAGGGCGCGCTGAATGCGCTTCCGCGCCGCCCGCGCCGGATCGCGCTCCTGCTGCCGGACGCCGCGGCCAAGGTCTCGATGGTGCGGTTCGCCAGCGCGCCGGTCCGGTCGGCGGATCTCGACCCCATGTTGCGCTGGCAGGTACGCAAGACCGTGCCGTTCGACGTGGACGAGGCGCAGATGGATTGGATGCCGGGCCGGACAACGGCCGCCGGCGAGCAGGAATTCGTCGCGGTTCTGGCGCAGCGGGCGGTGGTGGAAGAGTACGAGCACGTCTGCACGGCCGCGGGAACCCACGCCGGGCTGGTGAATCTGCTGAGCTTCAGCCTGCTCGATGCGGCGGTCGCGTACGGAGAAGCCGCCAGCGATGGGGACTGGCTACTTGTACACGTCGGGGTCGGCTCGACCACGCTCGCCGTAGTGCGGGATCGGTATCCGCTCCTCTTCCGGACCGTCGCGGACGGACAGCCGCTGGGCGACCTGGTCCACCAGGCGGCGATGTACTACGAAGACAAGCTCGCGGGCGATGGGCTCTCCCACGCCCTGGTTGCCTGCAACGGCGGGACGCCGCAAGGCGTCGAGGAAGTCCGACGGGTGGTCGAGGACCGGCTCTCGATTGCGGTCGAGCCCATTGCAAAGCGGCTCACGCGGCTGCTGCCGGAAGAGAACGGGCTCGATGTGGCCGCTCTCGACGGTCTGGCGGCGCCCCTCGGACTGCTTCTGCGGCAGTTCGCGGAGCAGGCGCCGGACTGAGGTGGGGAGGATGAATCTGGCGACGCGGCCGTTCTACAACGAACGCGCCGTCCACATCGTGCTGGCTGCGCTCGGGGTTGCCATTGTCGCGATCCTGGCGTTGGAGATCGTGCGCTTCGCGGCGCTGTCGCGGGCATTCGGCGAGTTGACGCTGGCGGCCGAGGCGGCCGAGAGCGAAACTGCCGCTGTAGCGACCCGGACGAGCCGGATCGAGGGCGAGATGCCCGGAGACGCAACGGCTGCTCTGGTCGTCGCGGCGGAAGAGGTCAACCGGCTGATCGAGCAGCGGCTGTTCTCGTGGACCGCCTTCTTCAACGTCATCGAGCAGACCCTGCCGGCGGGTGTGATGCTCACGGCCGTACGTCCCGACGCGGACGAAGAGGGGACAAGCATCGATCTGGCCGTGATCGGGCGCACCGTCGCCGACATCGAGGAGTTCATCCGGCGACTCGAAGAGACCGGCGTCTTCGCCGGCGTGCTGGCCCGGCAGGGCGAGCTGAACGAGGAAGGGATGTACCGGGCGCAGTTGCGCGGGCGCCTCGTGCGCCCCGACCGGACGACGGACGAACGGGACGACCCGGCGGGGGGAGCATGAACCTTGCGTTCATTCGACGGGTGATCGCGGAGAAGCGCGTCGCCGCCCTGCTGGTGGCGCTCGGCCTGACGATCGACGCCGGACTCTATGCCCTCGTGGTCTACCCGGAGCTCGTCAGGGTGGAGGATGCCGGACTGCGTGCGTCGGCGGCCGCGGCGGGTCTGGAAGCGGCGCGGCGGCGCTTCGAGGCCGCGCGGCTCGCGGCCGACGGCAAAGCGCGAGCCGACGACGAGCTGCTTGCGTTCCACGAGGAGATCCTCCCCCGCGATCTGGCCGGCGCGCGCGCGCTCACGTTCGCCCGGCTCGCGGCGCTCGCGTCCGAACGCGGGCTGTTGATGGAACGGCGCGCTTCGGTGACGGACCGGGAGGAAGACAGCCTCCTGGCGCGCCTGCAGGTCTCGATGTTGCTGAGCGGCGCGTACAGGGACATCCGCCGATTCATCCATGCGCTCGAGACCGCGCCCGAGTTTCTGATCATCGAGGAGATCGTCCTGAGCCAGGGGAACGAGACGGAAGCCGGGGAAGTGCTGAACCTGCGGCTCTCCACGTACTATCGGCACCGTGACCATGTGGAGCGCGGCGAGCCGTAGAGCTCGAAGTCGGCGCCCGTTCGGGAGTCCGCGGAGGGCGGCACTCCGGCGTCCGGCCCGGGGAACCCGCGGCTATTCCTTCGTCGAGCTGCTCGTCGTCAGCAGCATCCTGCTGATTCTGGCGTCGGCGGTAGCCCCGCTCGCGCAGGTGACGATGCAGCGCCAGCGCGAGGCGGAGCTGCGGCGGGCGCTGCGCGAGATGCGGACGGCCATCGACCGCTACAAGGACGCCGTGGATCTCGGTGTCGTCGGCGGCACGGAAATCGATCCGGAGAACCAGGGCTATCCGCCCAGTCTCGAGACGCTGGTGGAGGGCGTCGAGCCGATCGACGAGAACGCCGGCAGCGTGCTGCGCTTTCTGCGCCGGATCCCGATCGATCCGATGACGAAGAGCACCGGCTGGGGCCTGCGCTCCTACCAGGACGATCCGGACGCGACGCGCTGGGGAGGGGGCAATGTGTATGACGTATACACAAGGTCGCGGGGCACGGCCCTCGACGGCACGCGCTACCGGGACTGGTGAACCGATGCGGGACTGGCGGAACGCGCGCGGCTGGACGCTCATCGAGCTGACCATCGTCATCTCGCTGATCACGGTGCTGTCCACAATCGCCCTCGTCGGCTACGGCAACGCCGTGATCCGCACGCGGGAGGCGGTGCTCAAGGAGGACCTCTTCCGGCTGCGCGACGCGATCGATCAGCACTACGCCGATCGCGGGGAGTACCCGCCGGACCTGCACGCCCTGGTGAGCGGCGGCTATCTGCGCGCTGTTCCGGAGGATCCGATGACACGGTCGTCCGGGACCTGGGTGGTGGTGCCGGCGGAACCGGACCCGGCGGATCCGTTCGTCCAGGGCGTGTACGACGTCAAGAGCGGATCGGAGGGGCTTGCCCTCGACGGGACCGCGTACGCCGACTGGTAGGAACCGCGTGAAGATTCACCGGCGGGTCGTCGGCGATCGGGGGTTCGCGATGGCGGCCCTGCTCGTCGTTCTCGGCATCATGAGCCTCCTGTTGTCGATGGCGCTCCCCGTCTGGCACCACTCGGCGAGGCGCGAGCGTGAGGCCGAGCTGATCTTCCGCGGCGAGCAGTACGCCAGGGCGATCATGCTCTACCAGCGGCAGACGCCCGGCGCCTATCCGCCGGACGTCGACACACTCGTGGAGGGCAGGTTCCTGCGCCGCGCCTACCGCGACCCGATGACCGCCGACGGCGAGTTCCGCCTCATTCTGCAATCGGAGCTGTCCGAGTTCGGTGGTGCGGGCGAAGCCGGAGCGGCGGCGGGCGGGGCGCCCGGGGAAGAGGAGGACGGGTTGCGGCGTGCGGACGGCGACGCCGGAGACAGGCCGGGCTTCCTGCAGGGCGTCAGGCCGTTCGCGAATCGGGACGAGCGCGAGCCCGGGGGCGTGGACGGCAACATCGCCGGCGTCGTGAGCCGCAGCGAGGAGTCTTCCATAGCCCTCTACAACGGGCAGTCGAAGTACAGCGACTGGGTCTTCCTCGGCGAAGGGCCGGGGACCGGGGAGGCCGGTGCCGGAGCAGGGCAGCCGCGGCCGGGTCTGTCCACCCCCGGCGGCGGGCCGTCGAGCGGGAGAACGGGAGACGGACTGGGAAGATTGCGATGACGCCGCGGCGGAGGCGGACGATGGCGATGACGGTCAGACGCCCGCCGACCCGTTGCGGGTGAGGCTCCTGACGAGCCACGCGGCCGAAACGGCGGCGACGGCAAGCAGCAGCGCCCCACCGGGAGCCGAGCCGAACAACAGGCTGTGCGTTGCGGCCAGCGTCAGGTAGACGGCGGCGCAACCGGCTCCCCAGCGGCGGAGACCGGGGGCCAGGGGTGCCGGCGCCGGCTCGGCCGCCGCGGCCGCGACGCGGCGCCAGCCCGGGCCGGCGGGCCGGGTGCGGCGGTAGAAGCGGATCAGGTGAGACAGCGGCTCGGGCGGGGTGGCCAGCGTGACGGCGATCCAGCAAGCCGTCGTCCAGGGCACGAGGTAGAGCAGCGAGTCGGGAAACGGAACGTCCGTGAAGAACCGCACGAAGACGAAGCCGGCGGCTGCCGCGGCCAGGGCCGTCAGCTCCGAGAGCGCGGTCACCCGCCACCAGTACCAGCGCAGGATCAGCACCAGTCCGACCCCTGCGCCGGATTCGAGCACGAACTCCCACGCCTGGCGGACCGATTCGAGTCCGAAGGTAATCGCCCCGCTCGCCGCCATCACCAGGATGGTCGTCAGACGCGAGACGCGCACGAGGCGCGTCTGGCCCGCGTCCGGCCGCACGAACCGCTTGTACAGATCGTTGACCAGGTACGACGTGCCCCAGTTGAGCTGTGTCGATACGGTGGACATGTAGGCGGCGAAGAACGCGCCGACGAGGAGGCCTCGCCAGCCGGGCGGCAGGTGGTCGCGCAGGACGAGGACGTAGCCCGCTTCGCGATCGGCCAGGTCGGGGTAGAGGACCAGGGCGGCGAGTGCGACCAGCACCCACGGCCAGGGACGCAGGCAATAGTGCGCCACCGTGAACCAGAGCGTCGCCAGCACCGCGTCGCGTTCGCTGCGGGCCGACATCATCCGCTGGGCGACGTAGCCGCCGCCGCCCGGCTCCTGCCCCGGATACCAGCTCGCCCACCACTGGACGCCGAGGTAGGCCACGAACGAAGTGAACGGCAGCGCCAGCATCGCCGCGGAACCCGCAAGCGTTCCGTCCATCGGTCCCACCGCGGGCCACAACCGGAACGTGGATTCCGGAAGCGCCGCCAGCAGGCCGTCCACCCCGCCCACGCCGGGCGCGGCGAGCGCGTAGTACGCCAGCCCGACGGCGCCGGTCAACGCGATGGCGAACTGCACGAGGTCGGCCGCGACGACGCCCCGCAGACCGGCCAGCGCGGCGTAGCCGCCGGTGGCCGCGAGCCCGACGAGCACCCCGGTCAGCCGCTCCCAGCCGAGTGCGACCGACAGCACCTTGGCGAGGGCCAGGTTGACCCAGCCGATCACGAGACAGTTGACCGCCAATCCCAGGTACACCGCGCGCACCGCGCGAAGCGCGCTCGCGGCGCGTCCCGTGTAGCGCAGCTCGACGAACTCGACGTCGGTCAGGATGCCCGCGCGGCGCCACAGCCGGGCGAAGAAGACAACGGTGAGCATGCTGCCGAGCGCCGCGTTCCACCAGAGCCAGTTCCCGCCTACGCCGTTGGCCGCCACCAGCCCGGTGACCGCCAGCGGCGTGTCCGCGGCGAACGTCGTCGCGACCATCGAGGTCCCGGCCAGCCACCAGGGCAGGTCGCGGCCGGAGAGAAAGTACTCCGAGAGGCTGCGTCCGGCCCGCCGGCCGCACGCGATGCCGACGGCGACGGGAGCCCCGAGCGCGAGTCCCAGCAGCAACCAGTCGATCGGGGTCAGGGCCATGTCAGCCGGCCGCCATCACGGCGTCGTGAAACGCCGGGCGCACGGCGAGAATCGCCTCGTTGGACCGGGAGGGATGCACCCGGTTGGTCAGCAGGACCAGGTAGCGGTCCGCGACCGGGTCGATCCAGAGCGAGGTCCCCGTGAAGCCGGTGTGGCCAATCGAGGCCGGAGACAGACGGGTCCCGCACGACGAGGTCGGCAGCATGGTGTCCCAGCCGAGCGCCCGCGAGCTGCCGGGCACCGCCGTCCGGGTCCGGAACTCGTCGAACGTCGGCGGCGACGCGAGGGAGCCGTCTCCGTGCAGGCCGGCCAGCACGTCGCGCGCGAAGCCGCCGACGGCGGCGGCGGTGCCGAAGAGCCCCGCGTGTCCCGCCGCGCCGCCCAGCGCCCAGGCGTTCTCGTCGTGGACGTCGCCGACGAGCGTCCGCCCCCGCCAGGGATCCATCTCCGTCGGTGCCGTGCGGAAGCGCCACGCCGGCGGCGGGTTGAAACGGATCTCGCCCCAGCCGCGGCGCACCGCGAGCTCGTCGAATTGCGCGGCCAGACCCGCTCGCGCGAGGTGGCGGTCCGCGAGGATGAAGCCCAGCAGAATGAACCCGAGATCGCTGTAGATCGAGCGGGTGCGCGGCGCGTACTCCAACGGCAGCCCGCAGATGGCGGGTTCGAACTCTGCGCGCTGCGCATGATCGCGGAAGAACGGCAGGTGCGCCGTCAGGCCGGACGCGTGGGCCAGCAGATCGCGCACGGTGACCGTTTCCCGGTCCGTCCCGCGCCAGGCCGCGAGCGAGGCCGCGACGGGAATATCGAGCGGGGTCAGGCCGGCATCGACGTGGCGCATCGTCAAAGTCGCCGTCGCGATGACCTTGGTGAGCGAAGCCAGATCGAAGACGGTTTCCGGCGTCGCCAGCGGACTGTCGGCCTCGAACGTGAGCCGGCCCGCCGCGTGCCGCCACGGGCGCCCCGACCGGCTGCCGACCTCGGCCACGGCGGCGGGGCAGACGCCTGTCCGAACCGCGTCGTCCAGTATCCGCGCCGCGGCCGCCAGGCCGTTCATTCCACGGCTCCGGACCGTGCCGCCCGGCGGATGCGGTCCGCGGCGTACCCCGCGCCGATGGTCGCGGCCGAACCGACGAGCACGTACCACTGCCACGACAGGTCGCTGAACAGGCTCACCGACACGATTGTAACCAGACCGCCGGCGAGCCCTGCAATCCCGCCCCCCGACGTGGGCCTGGAGATCACGGTGAGCAGGAACACGCCGAGCATCAGGCCGCCGCTGAAGAACTGCACGGTGAGGACATCGTCGATGACCCGCTGCGACACGCCGATCGCGGCGACCGCGACGCCGACCTGCACCATCGCCCAGGCGGCGGTCACCCAGCGGGACGCGCGAAGCGCCCGCGCCTCGGACCGTGCACCCGCCGCGCCGTCCAGATAGAAGTCGCCGATGGTCGACGCGGCGGAGGAGTTCAGCGACGAGGACAGGGTCGACATCGCGGCCGCGACGACCGCCGCCAGAACGAGCCCCCGGAGCCCCGTCGGCAGGTGGGTCATCAGGAAGAGCGGGAAGACGCGGTCGGCCTGCACGGCGCCTCCCGAGACGATCGGGGCGAGCGCCTGCGACTCGCCGGCGGCGTAGAACGACCAGAGCAGGACTCCGATTCCCAGGAACAGGGCGAACTGGAAGAAGACGAACACGCCGCTGGCCACGAGTGCGAGGCGTGCGTCGGCGAGGGACCGGCTGCACAGGTAGCGTTGCACGAACATCTGGTCCGTTCCGTGAGTGGACGCCGTGAAGACCGCCCCGCCGACGACGCCGGACCAGAACGTGTAGTCCCGCCGCGGATCCCACGCGAAGTCGAACACGACCAGCTTGCCTGCCTCCTCGGCCGCCGCCAGCGCCTCTCGCGCTCCGCCCGGCAGGGCGGCGAGCAGCGTGGCGGCGGCCACGAGCGCGCCGGACAGGTAGATGGCGAGTTGGACGACGTCCATCCAGACGACCGCGGTCATGCCGCCTACCCAGGTGTAGGCGAGCGTGATGGCGGCGATGACCAGGATGGCGACGATCACCACCGGCGTCTGGGACAGGTCCGCAAGGCCTGCCGCGTCCGTAACGGTCGTGAGCATCGCGGCCAGAACCAGGGCGGTCGCGAACAGGCGCAGCCCATCCGCCACGTTGCGCGTCAGGAGGAAGACCACCGCCGCGCCCCGGCCGAATGCGCGCCCGACCCGGGCGCTGAGCAACTGGTAGGCGGAGAGCAGGTCGCGGCTGAAGTAGGCAGGCAGCAGCACGAAAGCGACGAGCACGCGGCCGGCGACATAGCCGAGGGCAAGCTGGAGGAACGTCAGGTCGCTCCCGAAGGCGTACGCCGGGACGCTGATCACGGTGACCGTGCTCGTCTCCGTCGCGACGATGGAGCCCGCGACCGCCCACCACGGCATGCGCCGTCCGGTCAGGTAGTAGTCGTGCAGGGTCGTTCGACCGCGCGCCAGCCGGCGTCCGCCCCATAACGCCAGGACCAGGTACGCGGCGACGACCGTCAGGTCGAACGGCATCTACCGGGGCTCGTTCGCGCCGCGCTGCCGGCCGGCGCTCTCCTCGCCGATGGCGGCGCGTACCGAGTCGTTCGCCTGCTTGAGGCGGGACAGCGACTCGGGGTAGCCGACATGGGCGTGGGCCATGACGATGGCCGCCTTCACGTTCCAACGAGCTCGATTCAGGAGCTCTCCCGCCTTCTCGTGGTCGAGACCGGTGACGGTGGTGATGATGCGGCGCGCCCGGTCGCGCGCCTTCTCGGAGCCGGCGTCCACGTCGACCATGAGGTTGCCGTAGGTCTTGCCGAGGTGCACCATCGCCGCCGTCGTGAGCATGTTGAGCACCATCTTGGTCGCCGTGCCCGCCTTCAGCCGCGTCGAGCCGGCGATGACCTCCGGTCCGACCGCCGGCGAGATGACGATGTCGACGAAGGTCTGCAGCTCGGTACCCGGCCAGCAGGTGACGAAGACGATCTTGACGCCGTTTCGTCGCGCGCGGGTCAGCGCGCCGCGAACGAACTGCGTCATCCCGCTCGCCGAGATGCCGACGAGCACGTCCCTGCGCGTAGGGTGCAGGCGGGCGACCGCCCGGGCGCCTTCCTCGAAGTTGTCCTCCACCCCGGCCTGCGACCGGAAGAACGCGGCGCGGCCGCCCGCCATGATCGCCTGGACCAGATGCCCCGGTGCGCTGAACGTGGGTCCCATCTCAGCTGCTTCGAGGACGCCGAGCCGGCCGCTCGTCCCCGCGCCGACGAAGATCAACCGTCCTCCCTTCCGGAGCGAAGCCGTGATGAGATCCGAGGCGGTCGCAATGCGTGCCTTCTCCTGCGCCACCGCCGTGAGGATCTTGCGGTCCTCGCGCAGCATCAGCTCGATCATGTCCTCGGTGGACGCCTGATCCAGCGCCAGGCTGGCCGGGTTGATGGCTTCGGTCGGTAGGTCCTTCCACTTCGAGGGCATGCAGAGGCTCAACTGCCGTCGCAACCCGGCGCCGCGGCGCCGGGAGCCCCGAGCTCGGGCCGACCGCCGCGCCGGTTGACGCCCCCGAGACGGACGGGGTATAAAGATCGATTGTCTCGTGACCAACGGACCGTCATGTGGAACGTTAACGCCATGCCGACCGGTCGTCCATTCACGATGCCCATGCGGACCGCTGCGATGGGGGCGGCTACCGCGAGCGGATGACGCAGCCGGCACATTGTAGTGATCCCGGGGCCATCATCCGCAAGCAGGGTGATGGCCTTTTTTCTGAACGGCAAAGATCTCGTGCTCAGAATCGCCCTGGTCGGATTCGGGACGGTCGGGCAGTCGGTGGCGCGCATTCTGTGCGAGGACGACGATCGCCCGCTGGCCCTGTCGCACATCTGCAACCGTCGCGTCGAACGCAAGATCGTCGACTGGACGCCGGCCACGGTGTCGTGGACGTCCGACTTCAGCGACATCCTGCGATCCGACGCGGACGTCGTCGTCGAGCTCATCGGCGGCCTGGAGCCCGCCGGCGACTGGATCCGACAGGCGCTGGAGGCCGGCAAGTCCGTCGTCACGGCCAACAAGCAGGTCATGGCCCATGCCGGAGCCGATCTTATGCGGGTGGCGGGCGAACAGCAGCGGCACCTGCTCTTCGAAGCGGCGGTGGCAGGCGGCGTTCCCATCATTCGGGCGGTGCGGGAAGGACTGGCCGGCGACAGGCTGCAACGGGTGCTGGGCGTGCTCAACGGCACCTGCAACTACATGCTGACGCGCATGGAGTCCGGGCAGGTCTCGTTCGGCGATGCGCTGCGGGAGGCGCAGGAGCGAGGGTACGCCGAGGCGGATCCGACCGCGGATATCGACGGCGGCGACGCGCAGGCGAAGCTCGCGATTCTCTCCGCGGTGGGCCTCGGGCGGCAGGTGTCCGCCGGGGCGATCCCGTTGCGCTCGATACGACCGGTCGAGCCGGTGGACTTCATCTACGCGCGGCGGCTCGGTTGCACGATTCGCCAGGTATCGCGAGCCGAGGTGGAGTCGGGAACCGCGGGAGACGTCACCGCTTCCGTCCAGCCGATGCTGGTACCGACGACGTCCCCGCTCGCGCGCGCCGAGGGGAGCCAGAACGTGGTGGTCGTCGACGGGGCGCACGGCGGCGAGACCGCGTTCCGCGGGTTCGGCGCGGGCGGCGATCCGACCGCGGTGGCGATTGTCTCCGACCTCGAGGCCATCGCCCGGACGGGGGTTGCCGCGCCCCGATTCTGGCGCGTACCGGCGGAGGCTCGCGTCGAGCCCGAATTCGAGGCGCCGCAGTACCTGCGCTTCGTCATCGTGGACCGACCCGGTATCATTGCGTCACTTGCCGGCGTCTTCTGGCGGCACGGACTCAACATCGATTCGGTGCTGCAGGAGCCGGACTGGCCCAAGTCGGCCCTGCCTTTCGTCGTGACCCTCGAGCCGTGCAGCTCGCGAGCGGTGCAGGCCGCGCTGGCGGATATCGGGGAGTTCGACTTCCATGCGCGGGCACCGGTCTGGATGCCGATTCTGCCACGCGGAGAACGCAGCTCATGAGCTACCTCACCGGTCTTCGATGCTCCTTGTGCCAGGCCCCGTTTCCGGCCGAGGCGCTCTACGTCTGCGACCAGTGCCTCGGGCCGCTCGAGGTGACCTACGACCGCGACGCCGTCCGCCGCGCCGTCTCGCGGGAACGCATCGCCTCCCGGCCTCCCAATCTGTGGCGCTACCGCGAGTTCCTGCCGATCGACGGCGAGCCGCGAACCGGGTTGACCTCCGGGTTCACGCCGCTGATTCGAGCGGACCGGCTGGCCGCCGCGCTCGGCATGCGCGAGCTCTATGTGAAGGACGACTCCGTCAATCATCCGACGTTGTCGTACAAGGACCGCGTCGTACCCGTCGCGGCGACGCGCGCCTGCGAGCTCGGATTCGGCGTCTTCGGATGCGCGTCGACCGGGAATCTCGCCAACAGCGTGGCCGCCCACGCCGCCCGGCTGGGCCTCGACTGCTACGTGTTCATCCCGCGGACCCTCGAGCCCGGGAAAATCCTCGGCTCCGCCGTCAGCGGTCCGCACGTCGTCGCCATCGACGGCAACTACGACGACGTCAACCGCCTCTGCACGCAGGTCGGCGAGCGCTACGGCTGGGCGTTCGCCAACATCAACCTGCGGGCGTACTACGCCGAGGGGGCGAAGACGTACGGGTTCGAGATCGTCGAGCAGCTCGACTGGCGGTTCCCGCGTCACGTCGTCTGTCCCGTCGCCGGCGGGACGCTCCTCCCACGTATCGGCCGCGGTTTCCACGATCTGCTCGACGCCGGCCTGGTGGACGGCGAGCCGCCGCGCATCCACGCGGCGCAGGCGGCGGGATGCGCGCCGGTCATCCACGCCCTCGACGAAGGCCTCGACTATCCGGAGCCGGTTCGGCCGGACACCATCGCCAAGTCGATCGCCATCGGCAATCCCGCCGACGGCTTCCACGTCCTGCGGACGGTGCGTGAGTCGGGAGGCAGCGGGGCGGCGGCCACGGACGCCGAGATCATCGACGCCATCGGGCTGCTGGCGCGGACCGAGGGCATCTTCACGGAGCCGGCCGGCGGCACCACGCTGGCCGTCACTCGCAAGCTCGTCGAGCAGGGGGTCGTTCCCCGCGACGAGAGCACCGTGGTCTGCATCACCGGAAACGGCTACAAGACGGCCGACGTCGTCGCGTCGTCCCTGGCCGCGCCGACTGCGCTCGGCCGCTCGCTGGCCGAGTTCGAAGCCTTCATGGCGGAACGCCGGCAGGCCCATCAACCGGTGTCCGGCTGACGATGTCTCGGACCGAGCGCAGCGAGATCGTCGAGGCGGAAGGCCACCTGGTCGATTCGCAGCTCCTGAACGCGATCTTCGACAGGGTGATCGAGCGGCGGGCGCGGTTCGACGTGCTGCGGTTCGACATCGGTCGCACGAACGACGAGTACTCCCATCTGAAGCTGAAGGTCACCGCGCCGGACGAGACCGTTCTGGCCGAGCTGCTCGAGGACCTGATGCCGCTCGGTTGTCATCCGACGCCGGAGCGGGACGCTGTTCTCAGGCGATCCGAGCAGGACGGGTGCGTGCCCGACGACTTCTACTCGACGACCAACCACCGCACGTACGTGCGGCACGGCGGAGCATGGCTGGAGGTCGAGAGCCAGCGCATGGACGCGGTCGTCGTGATCGAGAACGAGCGGGCGTCCTGCCGCAAGCTGCGCGACGTGGCGGTGGGCGACGCGGTCGTCTGCGGCGTCGGCGGCATCCGCGTCTCTCCCGAGTTCCGCGAGCGCGACCGGCTGGGCTTCGCGTTCATGGTGAACGACGTATCGACCGAGCGCCGGGTCGAGGTCAGCGTGGCCAGGGTGCTGGCGATGATGGAAGAGGTGAAGCGCGAAGGCGGCCGGATCGCCTTCGTGGCCGGCCCGGTGGTGGTGCACAGCGGCGGCGTGAGCTATTTCTCCGACCTCATCCGCCGCGGTTTCGTCGACGTGCTGCTGGCGGGAAACGCGCTCGCGGTGCACGACGCAGAGCACGCGCTGTTCGGCACGTCGCTCGGCATCGATCTGAATGCGGGCACGGCGGTGGAGGAGGGCCACCGCAACCACATGCGCGCCATCAACGCAATCAACCGCGCCGGCGGTCTGCGGGCGGCGGTCGATCAGGGGCTTCTGCGCTCGGGCATTCTGTACGAGGCGATTCGGCACGGCGTGGACTACGTCCTCGCGGGGAGCATCCGCGACGACGGTCCATTGCGGGACACCATCATGAACCTGATCGAGGCGCAGGACCGCTACGCGGTGGCGCTCCGCGATGTGAGCATGGTCGTCATGCTGTCGACGATGCTGCACAGCATCGGGGTAGGCAACATGCTTCCGTCCCACGTCCGGGTGGTGTGCGTGGACATCAACCCCGCCGTCGTGACCAAGCTGGCGGATCGCGGCTCGTCCCAGACGGCCGGCATCGTGACCGACGTCGGCCTCTTCCTGCACCAGTTGACGGCGCAGCTCGATGCGGCGCCCGCCGCGCCGGGCGCCGGGAGCGCGCCACGATGACGAAACCGGACGGCGCGACGCCCGTCGTGGTCCAGAAGTACGGCGGCACCTCCGTGGCGACCGCCGAGCGCATCCGCGCCATCGCGGAGCGCGTGGCCCGCACCAGGGGCGACAGTCCCCGGCTGGTCGTCGTGCTGTCGGCCATGGGCAAGACCACCGATGGGCTGGTCGCGCTGGCCCACGAGGTCTCCGACGATCCGCGAGGCCGCGAAATGGATCTGCTCCTGGCCACGGGCGAGCAGGTCTCGGTCTCGCTGCTCGGCCTCGCGCTGCAGCACAAGGAGATCCCGGTAGTCTCGCTGACCGCCTCGCAGTGCGGGATCCGGACGGACGGCGCTTTCAACATCGCCCGCATCGAGTCCATCGACACGCGGCGGATCCTCGCGGAGCTGGACAGGAAGAGGGTGGTGATCATCACCGGGTTCCAGGGGATGACCCGGGATCACGAGGTGACCACGCTCGGCCGCGGCGGGAGCGACATCACCGGCGCGGCGGTGGCGGCAGCCCTCGGCGCCAGCGTGTGCGAGATCTGCACCGACGTCGACGGCGTGCTCTCGGCCGACCCGCGCAAGGTGCCGCACGCACTGCAGTGGCGGGAGATAAGTTACGAGGAAGCGATCGAGATGGCGTCGAGCGGCGCCAAAGTGCTGCACCCGCGGGCGGCCGAGGTGTGCATGGCGTACCGCATCCCGATCCACGTGCGGTCCAGCTTCCACGACAACGAAGGCACGTGGATCCGCGGAGGCGACGAGATGGTGATGGAGCAGGCAGCCGTGGTCGGCGTCAGCAGCGACCGGAAGATCGCCAAGGTCACCCTCATCGACGTGCCGGATCGTCCCGGACTGGCCGCGGAGGTGTTCCGCGATCTGGCCGCCAGGGCGATCAGCGTCCGGCTGGTCATTCAGGGGGCGAGCGCCCAGGGTCTCGGCCGCATCACCTTCGTGCTCGACGACGAGTACGTCGAGGGCGCCACACGGCTCGTCGACGACTGGAAGTCGCGCGGCCTGGCGACGGCGGGAGTCGTCGATCGGGACGTCGCCAAGATCTCCATCGTCGGGTCGCGCCTCGCGTCGACCCCGGGCCTGGCCGCCCGCATGTTCGCGGTGCTGGCCCGCGAGGGCATCAACATCGACTGCATCAGCTCCTCGGAGATGAAGATTGCCTGCGTGATCGCCGATACGCACGTCGACGAGGCGGTGCGCGCCGTACACGACGAGTTCTTCCCCGAAGGCACGGCCCCGCAGGCGGAACGATTGTCGCGGTAGGAGTTTCGCGCCAGCGAAACTCCCAACGCGACCGCAAGCGCCAGGAGTCTCGCGCCAGCGAAACTCCCAACGCGACCGCAAGGTCGCGCCTAGTCGGCCGCGGTGGTGCCGGCCGCGTAGTCGAGCACGAGCCGGATGGGAGCCGCCGGGTCCACACCGAAAAGGGAGCGGCCCGGTCTGTGATCCGCTCCCGGGTGGAGAATCGCGTTGATTTCGATCGTCGACCCGGCCGGCAGGTCGATCGGCTCGTCGAACCAGTAGCGGGTCGGCCACGCGGTGTCCGGCTCGCGCAGGAAGAGCATCGGAACCCGATTCCCGCCGGGCATCAAGGCCACCACCTGCACGTCCTTGGCTTCGATGGCGACCTCCGGCAGGACGGCAAGCGCGCTGACGTCGGTGTCCACTTCCTGGCTGAACGTCAGAGTCAGTCCGCCGGCGCGCTCCGGCGACGACAGGAACATCGACTCGACCGCCCGGTCGCTCTCGTTGCCGACGTAAAGCCCGATGCGGCTCTGGTCCGAGAACTCCTCGCCCTCGGTGATCCAGGTCTTCTTGTAGTGCACGCGCGCCACGATGTCGGCACCCGCGGGCAAAGTGCGCGCGGCGCCGTCCTGTCGCACGCTCGGCCGCCCCGGCGACCAGAGCGCCAGCGGCGCAGTGGTGGGGAAGTCCCGGCCGTCCGCCTCTCCGAATCCCGGCCCGTCGTCCTCGGCGTCCAGCGCACGCGCGGTCCCGGTCGTATCGATGTAGATGGCGACATCGCGGACGATCGCGGCGGCCCCCGGCATCACGTCGGCTCCGTTCAGGAACCGCTCCTCGGTCGTCCCGGTCGGCAGCACGAAGTAGCGGACCACCTCGTTCGTGCTCCAGTCGAGCGTAAACGGCTCCGCCATTCGGAGCTCGATAGCGGGCGCGCCCAACGGCCATTCTTCGGGCTCATCCGGCGCAGGCGGACTCTGGGAGCGTGGGCCCTGCGGGTAACCGCCGCTGGACCACTCGAGGATCATGTCCATCTCATGCGCGGGCAGCGCGTGCCCGTTCCGGAAATCGCCGAAACCGTCCTCCGCCTTCCACGGCGGCATCCGCAGCCCGAGCACCTCCTCGCGAATGGACTGTGCCCAGGGATAGGCGCTGCGGTAGGTCAGGAGCGACATCGGTGCGATCCCCCCGTCGCGATGGCAGGACCCGCAGTTGTCGCGAAAGATCGGAAACAGGTGCTCGTTGTAGTTCCACCGCGAGGCGATCGGGGTGTGGGTCTCCGTCTCCTCGGTCTTGCCACCCACGACGACGAGCGCCACCGCCGCGCCCAGACACCAGCGAACGTATGTCGTCCTCATCTTTCCATCTCCCTGGTCGGCCCGGCGCCGCCGGTGGCCGTTTCGCTCGCGCGAAACCCTGCGGCGCAGACTCCTAGCGCGCGGCCGCGCCGTCGTAGACCCGGTTGATTCCGTGCACTGCCTCGCTGAACACGTCGTGCGCCTCGCTCACCTGTTGCTTGTTGCCGAGATCGCCGTACCAGTCCAGGAGCCACGCCGCCCGCACGAGGCTGCGCACCGCGATGCGCACCTGATTCCGGCCGTCGATCGGCAGCGCCTCGGCGCGCTGGCCGAGCGCCAGCGCCAGCTCCTTCGATTGCAGGGCGGGAATGAAGATCTCCGTGAACCGGCCCTCCGCCACCAGCCGGGCAATCTCGTCGTTGCGGGCGTCGATGCCGCTGACGATGTCCCGCGTGGCCTCCGGAATCCGGGGGCGAATCCGCTCGGCGAGCGGCAGCGTGGCCGGCACGTCGGTCGGCGCGGGTACGGTGAGGACGGGGGCGTCCGACGTCAGCTCCGTGAAGATGAAATCGAACCGATCCTCCGGGTAGTCCTCGACCATCCGGATCTTGGCGATGAAGTCGGTGGGCAGCGGCTGGTCGCCGACCTCCGCTTCGAGATACGCGCCGTCGGGAGAGGGCAGCAGAAACGCCGTCTCCACCTCGACGAATTCGTCGGTCGCCGGGTCGTAGTCCTCCTGCAGCACCACGCGCCCCATCCACATGGTCACGTCGACCGGCGCGCGGTAGTTGTCGGTCGCGTAGAGCCGGAAGACGCCGGGCTCCGGGTACGTCCCCTCGATGTGGTGGAAGCTGTCCGGCGCCATGAAGACGCGCCCGCCGTGCCGCGGGCCGTGGTCCATGTGGGCTCCCGGCGCCGCGTCGACGACGCCGCAGGTCAGCATCGTGGCGCCGTAGTACGGGTTGCGCACCGGCCCGTCCACCTGTACCCAGTTCGAACCGCCGTCGTACATCGGGCAGTAGGCCCGGGCGTAGCCGGCGGGCAGATCCATTCCCGCGAGCAGCTCGGACAACGGCTTGAACGCGCTCCGCATGGAAGCGATGTCGCCGGCGCCGGCCGCGGCCCGGGCCAGCGGTCCGACGACGCTGTCCGCAATGGCGATCAGATCGGCCAGCGCGCGTTGCGCCTCCTCGAAATCGTCGGCCGCGAGCGCTTCCTGCGCACGGACGTACTCGGCGACCTGCGTGCCGAAGTCGCCCTGCGCCGCGGCGGTCGACGCCTGGACCAAGGCGGGCGCGCCGGGCCCGAGCAGCACGACCCCGAGCATGCCGGCGAGAACGGCAAGGTGCTTCACATGAGACATTGAACCGATCCCCTGAGAGTGCGGTAAACGTGACGAGGCTATCGTTGTTCAAGATGCCGCAGAAGAGCATTATATATCCATCGACATCCCGCGCGCAATCGCGTTGCGGCTGTAACCCGTTGTGCAAATTGGAGTAGTACGTATTGCAGAGCCTCTCCGCGGCCCTTGCTGGCCGGTCTGCGCGCCGACCCGCGCGCCTGCCGCGGTGGCGATGGTCGCCCGGCCGTCCGATAGAGCAGGTGTGAGCGGCGATCCGGTCGACGCGTACCTGAGCGATTTGAAGGCCGGGCGGCGTCTGGCCTCCAACACGCTGAGCAGCTACGCCCGCGATCTCGTGCTGCTCGGTGATTTCGCAGAGGCGCGCGACGTGCGCGTGGACCGGCTCGACCGACGCGACCTCGAAGCCTTCGTCCGCGAGTTGATGGGCTCCGGTCTCGCCCCGCGATCGGTCGCCCGGGTCGTGGCCTGCGTACGAGGCTTCTACCGCTTCCTCCTGGCCGACGGGCACGTGGCCTCGAACCCGGCCGACGACCTGCGCGCGCCGCGGTCCTGGCCTGCACTGCCGAAGTTCCTGTCCACCTCCGACGTCGACGTGCTTCTGGAGCAGCCGGACGTCACCACCGCGGTCGGCATTCGCGACCGGACGTTGATCGAGCTGCTCTATGCCACCGGCCTGCGGGTGTCCGAACTGGTTTCTCTGCAACCGGAGAGCCTGCACCTCGACGCGGGCTACCTGACCTGCATCGGCAAGGGCAGCAAGGAGCGGCTGGTACCGATCGGCACGGCCGCGATCGAGTGGCTGCGCCTGTACCTGGCTTCCGCCCGCCCGGCACTGCTCGGCCCGCGGACATCCGCCTGCGTCTTCGTCAATGCGCGCGGCGGAGTCCGACTCACCCGTGTCGGCTTCTGGAAGAAGCTCAAGCAGTACGCGCGGCAGGCCGGACTGCCGCGGGACCTGAGCCCGCACGTCCTGCGGCACTCGTTCGCTACGCATCTGCTCGAGCGGGGTGCGGATCTGCGTTCGATTCAGACCCTTCTCGGACACGCCGACCTGTCCACCACCCAGATCTATACGCATATCCTCGCGGCGCGCCTGAAGGCGGTCTACGACGAGTACCATCCGCGCTCGTGATTGACCGGAGCGCCCATCCTTGGTTAGAGTCTGCGGTTGGCGTGGGCATGCGGAGGCCTGCCGATACGAACCTTGGCAGGCAGGTCGCGGACCCCGCCCGAATCGACGTTGCCCATCGCCGCGAAGGGAGATTCACCGCACATGCGCCGGACAGGCCGTTATCTCTTCACCTCCGAATCGGTCACGGAAGGCCATCCGGACAAGATAGCCGATCAGGTTTCCGATGCCGTCCTCGACGCCGTTCTGGCGGACGATCCGACCGGCCGCGTCGCCTGCGAGACGCTGCTGACGACCGGCCTGATCGTGCTGGCGGGGGAGATCACGACGACCGCCAGGGTCGAGTTCGCGGACGTCGCCCGCGAGGCCGTGCGGGACGTCGGCTATACGCGCGCCAAGTTCGGCTTCGACGCCGACACCTGCGCCGTGCTCTCGTCTCTGCACGGACAGTCGCCGGATATCGCCATGGGGGTGGATCCGGGGGGCGCGGGCGACCAGGGCCTGATGTTCGGTTACGCCTGCAACGAGACCCCCGAGCTGATGCCGCTGCCGCTCATGCTCGCGCATCATCTGGTGCGGGCGCTCTCCAACGTCCGCCGCGAGGGGCGGCTGAGCTACCTCCGGCCGGACGGCAAGTCGCAGGTCACCGTGGAGTACGACGGCGACCGGCCGCGGCGCATCGACGCCGTCGTGGTATCGAGCCAGCACAGCGACGAGGTGTCGACGGAGCAGTTGCGCGACGACATCACCCGCGAGGTCATCCGGGCCACCGTCCCGGAGGCGATGATCGACGCGGCCACGAAGATCTACGTCAACCCGACCGGCCGTTTCGTGACCGGCGGCCCGCACGGCGATTCGGGCGTGACCGGGCGCAAGATCATCGTCGACACCTATGGAGGCATGGCACCTCATGGCGGGGGAGCCTTCTCCGGCAAGGACCCGACCAAGGTCGACCGTTCCGCTTCCTACATGGCGCGCTACATCGCGAAGAACTGCGTGGCGGCAGGTTTGGCGGAACGCGTGCAGGTGCAGCTCGCCTACGCCATCGGCATCGCCGATCCCGTCTCGGTCCTGATCGACACGTTCGGCACGGGGAAGGTCTGCGAGGAGCGGCTCAGCGATCTCGTCCGGGAGCATTTCTCGCTGACGCCGAAGGGCATCATCGAAACGCTGGCGTTGCGCCGGCCCATCTATCGCAGCACGGCGGCGTTCGGTCACTTCGGCCGCACCGATCCGGAATTCACCTGGGAGCGGACCGACAAGGCCGCCGCGCTGAGCGCCGCGGCCGGCGTCCAGGAGTCTGTGTCGTAGAACGCAACGACGCCAGTTCTTGGCGCAAGGGGGCAGTGGGAACCGGGGCGAACACAAAGCCTCGCGACGGGTTCGGCGGCGCTGGACCGCCCCGCGGCAGGCAGCCGCACGGATGACCGAACGGCAGAAGCCTCCGGGAAGCCCGATGCAGCGGCCCGCCGGTCGCTTCGCGCGCATCGCCGCGATGGTTGCCCTGGGGCTGGGGCTCTTCCTCGCGTGGCTGCTGTGGAGCCTCCCGCCAGCCTCGCGTACCGTCTGCCTCCATGCGTTTCCTGCGCCGGATCCGACTGCGACCGGGACTACGCTGCGCGGCGCGTTTCACGTTCACAGCCGCTGGTCGGACGGCAGCGGCACGGTGGACGAGATCGCGGCCGCGGCCGCGGCGGCCGGCCTGGACTTCGTGCTCCTGACGGATCACGGCGATGCCACGACCGCCCGGCCGCCGACCTACCGGGACGGCGTTCTCGTCATCGAGGGGGTCGAGATCAGCACGGACGGCGGACACTACGTGGCGCTGGGGTTGCCCGCTGCGCCCTATCCGCTCGGCGGCGACCCACGGGGCGTGGTAGAGGACGTCCGGCGGCTGGGCGGGTTCGGTGTGGCTGCGCATCCGACGTCGCCCCGGCCGGCCCTGGCCTGGTCGGACTGGTCGCTGCCGGTCGACGGGATCGAGTGGATCAACGGCGACAGCCAATGGCGCGACGACAGTCTGCCCGCGTTGCTGCGTGCCGCCGGAGGGTACTGGTTCCGGGCGCCGGAGAGTCTGGCGTCCCTTCTCGCGCGACCGGAGGGCGCCCTCGCACGCTGGGACGCTCTGGCGGCCGACCGGTCCGTCGTGGGATTCGGGGCGCTGGATGCACATGCGCGCCTGCCCCTGGGAAATGACGGCGACGGATACGGCGGGGGAATCGATTTGCGGTTTCCCGGATACGAGGAGACCTTCCGGACGCTCGCGATCCGCGTCGAGTTCGATCTCCCTCTCGCTGGCGATGCCGCCGCGGACGGCGCCGCCCTCATCCGACAGTTGCGAGCCGGCCGTACCTACACCGCCGTCGACGCCCTGGCGAGTCCCGTGCGCTTCACCTATGCCGGCCGAACATCCGACGGAAGCCGCGTGCGGATGGGGGAGAGGGCGCCGCCGGGCCGGGATCTGATGCTGACGGTCTCCGTCGCGGGACCGGCGGACGCCACCATCCGGTTGCTTCGCAACGGCCGCGTGGTGGCGGAGGAGGCCGGGTACGCGCTGGCGTATGCGGCGGCGGGCGCCGAGCCGGCGTCCTATCGGGTGGAGGTAGCCCTGCCGGGGGCCCCGGGGCGACCGCCCGTGCCCGGGATCACGAGCAATCCCATCTACGTCGGCGGCTCGGCCGCGACCGCGGCTGCGCCGCCGACGACGGCGGTGTGGCGCCCGGCTCCGGGTGGACCCTGGCGGATCGAGCGCCGTCCCGACGCGCGGGCCATGCTGGAGGAGACTCCCGGCGGATTCCGCTTCGACTTCTCGCTGGGGGACAGTGCCGCAACGTACGTCGCCGCCGTCCGAACGCTGCCCCCGGGTTCGCTGGCGAATGCCCTTGGGTTTCGGTTCGAGGTCGAAGCGGCACAGCCGATGCGCGCTTCGCTGCAACTCCGCAGTCCCGACGACGGCGGGTCGACGGTGCGTTGGCGACGCTCCTTCTACGCCGGCCCCGAGAGACGGATCATTCACGCGCGGATCGACGAATTCGTTCCCGGGTGGCGGCAGGTGCCGGCGCGGCCGACTCTCGCGGCGGTCGACGCCCTGTTGCTGGTCGTGGATACCGTGAACACGCGCCCGGGCGCGAGCGGCGCGCTCACGGTCGGCGCGGTGCGCGTCGGATCCCCACCGGTCGACTGACGCCGTCCCCGCCGTGCGCCGGAAGTCCGGTCATGTCCGAACCGTGAGCAGGAAGTAGCCGGCCGAGGTGCCGAAAATCAGGTTCGGCGCCCAGGCGGCGGTGGCCGGCATGAGCACACCGGCGCCGCCGAGCGCGCCGAACACGCTCAGCACGATCCAGTAGGTGAACGCGAGTGCGATACCGACGCCAATGCCGTAGAGGGCGCCGCGGGGCCCGGTGGTCACGGCGAAGGGTACGGCGATGAGGGCGAGGATCACGGTAACGAAGGGAAAGGACGCCTTGCGGTGCAGCGCCACGACCAGGTCGACGACGTCGAAGCCCCGCGCGCGCAAGTCGACTATGTACTGCTCGAGCTCGCGGAAGCTCATCAGCTCGGCGTCCGGTCTCTCCGCCACGAAGACACCGGGTGGCGACACCGCGTCCAGCGCGCGCGCCGCGTACTCCCGATAGGCGGATGAGGCCTCGGGCGCAGCGGCGAACTCCCGCGACCAGACGTTCAGGCCTGCCCATTCGTTGCCGTACGACGCGTGCGCGGCGTACGTCCGGCGCGCCAGCGACCACGGCCCGTCGGCCAGCTCGAAGATGGACAGGCTGTCTATCGTCGACCGGTCGGGGTCGAAGTAGCGGTAGTGGTAGATCGCGCCGTCGTCGTAGAGCCACTGGCGCGCGAGCACCTCGAACGTCTGCGTTCGACCGGTGCGGATTTCGCGGTTCAAGGTCTCGGCGGTTCGGTTCGCTCGTGCAAGCACGGTCTCTCCCAACGCGAACAACATGCCGCTCCAGACGAGGCTGAAGCAGAGAATCGGGAACGCCGCCCGATACAGGCTGATCCCGCACGCCTTCATCACGGTGAGCTCGCTCGTCCTGGTGAGCAGCCCGATGGTCACCAGCGTCGCCACCAGCCCCGCGACCGGCAGGACGTAGTAGATGAACTGCGGCGTCGCGTGCCAGAAGTAGCGCAGCAGCATCGCGCCCGTCGTCTCCTCCTTGAACAGCTTGTCGGACAGGTCGATGAAGGTGGCGATGTAGAAGATTCCGAGCAGGCCGACGAACGCGAGGCCCACCCAGCGCAGGTACATCTTCGTTACGTACCAGTCGAGAATGTTCACCCCCGGAAGCGATCCGGCCGATACCGTGACGACGGACTCCTGATTGGCCGCGCCGCCGGAGACCGGGGAACCGCCCGGGACGCCGGACGGAACCGCCGGACGGAACCACGTCCACGGCAACGAGATCCCGCGTTCGACGCCCGCTGCGCGCCGCCGAATCAACACCATGCCGACCAGACCCAGAACGATGTTCGGCAGCCACATTGCCAGATGGGGGGGCACCCGCTGCCCCTTGGCGAGGGCTTCCGACTGGTACATCAGCACGTAGTAGGCGAAGATGAACGCGATGCCGAGCGCGAAGCTGGCCAAGCGTCCGTCCGTGCGGCTGCTCACGCCGAAGGCCGTGCCGAGCAGCACGAAGACGAAGCACGCGACCGGAATGGAGAACTTCTTGTGGACCTCCATGATCGGTGCGTGCGGCGACACCCCCGCCGCGCGCATCGCGGCGGCCTGCTGGTTCAACTCCGGAATGGTCAGCTCGCGCAGGCCGCGATCCGGCCCTCCCGCGGGAAACAGGGACTCGGCGTCCAACTGGATCCGCAGCTCGCGGAAGGCGTGCACCTCGTAGGCGCTCGGGACGGACGGATCCACCCTGTGGCGCTCGCCGTTCTCGAGCACGATGGCCACCGTCCGGCGCTCCCGATCCACGCCGACGCGACCGCGTTCCGCGATGTAGATGTCCGGCTGCTCCGGTCGCTGGACGTCCGCGAGAAAAACATCGGACCACCCTTCGCCGGTGCTGGACACCTCCTGGACGTACAGCACGACGTCCGGAAAATCCCCGACGTAGAACACCCGCGGCCGCACCTCGCCCTCGGCGCGGTTCGCCTGCACCCGCAGGAGAATCTCGCGAAACCGCTGGTTGGCGTCGGGCACCACGGACAACATCACGTAGCAGTTGATCGCCGCCGTGGCGGCGGCCAGGACCAGCAGGGGAGTCAGGATGCGGAACAGGCTCAAGCCGCAGGCCTGCATCGCCACGGTCTCGCGATCCCCGGACAATCGGCCGAGTCCCATCAGGACGCCGACCAGCAGGGCCATCGGTATCGTGACGGCGAGCGACTGCGGCACGAGCAGCAGCAACATCTCCGCGACCTGCCGCGCATCCACCCCGATCCGGATCAGCTCTTCGGCCTGATTCATGATAGGCGGCAGGAGCATCAGGAACGTGAAGACGAGCAGCGTCAGGCAGAAGGGGGGGATCGCCTCCCGCACGACGTAGCGACTGATAATGCTCGGCACAGCGTCCGCTCCCATCAGGTCCGGACGGAGAAGAGGAAGCAGCCGGCCGCGGCGCCGAAAATCAGGTTCGGCGCCCAGGCGGCGGTGGCCGGCATGAGCACGCCGGCGCTGCCGAGGGCGCCGAACATGCTCAGCACGATCCAGTAGGTGAACGCCAGCACGATGCCGGCCCCGACCCCGTAGAGGGCGCCGCGAGGACCGATCGTCACCGCGAACGGCACGGCGATAAGGGTGAGAATGAAGGCGACGAACGGAAACGACGCCTTGCGGTGGAGCTCGACCACGAGACTCACGACATCGAAGCCGAGCGCTCTCAGCTCCACGACGTGCCGTTCGAGCTCGCGATAGTTCATCAGCTCCGCTTCCGGCAGCTCCGCCGAGAACACGGCGGGCGGCGCCACTTCCGGCAGGCGCCGCTCGCTGTCGCGGTGGTACGTCGCGCCGGCGCCCGCCGCTGTCCTGAACTCGCGCGACCAGACGTCACGGCCGTTCCAGTCGTCCCGAAACGACGCCTCGGCGGCGTACGTCCGGTCCGTCAGCGACCAGGGGCGGCCCGTGAACTCATAGACCGACAGGCCGCTCACCGTGGGTCCGTCGGCGTCGAAGTGGAGGTAGTGGTAGATGTCGCCGTCCTCGTTCACCAGCCACGTCCTGTCGCCGATGCCGAACGGCTGCGCCCGGCCGGTGCGGATCTCGCGGTTCAGCGCTTCCGCGCGGCGGTTCGCCCGCGCCAGAACGCTTTCTCCGATCACGAACAGCAGGCCGCTCCACAGCAGGTTGAAGCAGAGCAGGGGCGCCGCCGCCCGGTACAGGCTGATCCCGCAGGCCTTCATCACGGTCAGCTCGTTCGTCCGCGTCAGCAGGCCGACGGTCACGAGCGTGGTCACCAGCGCCGCGACGGGGAGGACGTAGGAGACGAACTGCGGCGTGGCGTACCAGAAGTACTCCAGAAGCGCCAGCAGGGTGGTCTCGTCCTTGAACAGCTTGTCGGACAGATCCAGGAACGTGATCACGTAGAAGAGGCCGAGCAGGCCGACGAAGGCAAGAGCCATCCAGCGCAGGTACATCTGCGTCACGTACCAGTCGAGAAGGCCGATCCCCGGCAACGCGCCGGACATCCTGACGATGACCCGCGAATCCGCCGGTTCGTCCGCCGGAGGTGCTTGCGTGGGTCGGGACGCCCGCGACGCGAGCCAGGGAAGGGCCGCGTGCGGCTCGTTCGATCCGGAACGCCACCAGATCAGCCCGGCGCCGGCCAGACCCATCACCGCGTTCGGTATCCACCGCACCAGGTGCGGCGACAGCCACTGTCCCTTGGCCAGCGCCGTACCCAGATAGAGCATCACGTAGTAGGCGAGGATGACGGCAATCCCGAGCGCGAAGCTCGCCAGACGCCCCTCCCTCCGGCTGCTCGCGCCCAATCCGACGGCAAGCAGCACGAAGACGAAGCACGCCACGGGAATCGAGAACTTCTCGTGGATGGCCATGATCGGCTGATGCGGCGACGTCCCGGCCGCCCGCATCGCCGCGGCTTCTTCCCGCAACTCCGGAATGGACAGCTCCTTCACGTCCCGTGCCGGCCCGCCGTCCGGAAACAGCGACGACGCATCGAGCTGGATCGTCAGCTCTTCGAAGCGGTGCACCTCGTACGCAGCCGGGACGGCCGGGTCCACCCGGTGCCGCGCACCGTTCCGCAGCGTGACGGCAACCGTGCGCCGTTCCTCGTCCACCGCCACGCGACCCCTTTCGGCCACGTAGACGTCGGGTTGCTCCGGCCGCTCGACGTCCGCGAGGAAGACGTCTCTCCAGCCGTCCGGGGCGACCTCCCGCACGTACAGCACGGCGCGCGGAAACCGATCCACCTGAAACACGCGCGGCTTGACCTCGCCTTCGGCGCGGTTCGCCGACACGCGGAACACGGTCTCCCGAAAGCGACGGTTCGCGTTCGGCACCGCCTCGGCCAGGAGATAGCAGTCGATGGCCGCCGCCAGCGCCGCCAGGACGAGCAGCGGAGAGAGGATGCGGAAGATGCCGATGCCGCACGCCTGCATCGCGACCATCTCGCGGTCGCCGGACAGACGTCCGAGACCCATCAGGACCCCGACCAGGAGGGCCATCGGAATCGTGAAGCCCAGCGAGTACGGCAGCACCGTCAACAGGATCTGCAGGACGTCGCCGATGCTCACGCCGACCCCGATCAGCTCTTCCGCGCGCTTGGTGATCGGGTCGAGCATCAGCAGGAAGGTGAAGACCACCTGCGCGAGACAGAACGGCGGGATCACTTCCCGCAGGACGTACCGACCGAGGATGCCAAACATTTGGATGACGGATTCCTGGGCGTTCGCCGCGATGGTCTCGACGGCGCCTCATCCGATCCTATCGGTCGTGCGGCGCGCGCGCCAGCCGCACCGGATCGGGGGTCCGATAAGGGGTCTTATGTTAACTTCGGGCACCGTGCGCCCCCGCGCCGGCGTGTCGGACACGTTGCCGCACCCGCCGTGTTTCACTCGCCGGCGTCCGGCTCGTCCGCCGAGCCGCGGAGGTCGTGGAGTATGCCCTCGAGCGCCGCGATCAGTTGATCCCGCGGCACGTTCGTCTTCCGGAACGCCAGCCGCAGGCTGAACGTCCGGTTCGGAGGCGCGTACCGGTACACGAACGGCTTGGACCGACCCGTCCTGCTGCGGCGGCTCGCCGTCTCCCGCGCGCGTTGGCGGGTCGCGTCGCCGTCGCGCGTGATCTGCTCGAGGAAGGCGAGCATCGCCTCGGGGCTGCGCTGGCGCACGATCTCGAGCAGGACCGACTTCGATGCGATGTCGGCGAGACGGCACAACCGCTGCACCTCGTGCGGCATCGCGTTGAGGCTCAGGGTCTCGGTGATCGACGAGCGCGACTTGCCGAGCCGCTTGGCAAGCTGCTCGTGCGTGTAGGTGAAGCGTTCGACGAGCGCCTGGAGCGCTTCGGCTTCCTCGAACGCGGTCAGGTTCTTGCGCTGGAGGTTCTCGATGAGCGCCAGCTCGATGCTCTCGGACTCGTCCGCCGGGCGCACGACCACCGGGAGCTCGCTCAGGCCGAGCTGCACCGCGGCCTGGTAGCGCCGTTCGCCGGCGATGATCCCGTAGCGTTCTCCGCGCGGCCGCACGATCAACGGTTCGATGATTCCCTTCTCGACGATGGAAGCCTTCAGCTCCGTCAGGTCTCCCATCACCTGGCGCGGCTGGTCCGGATTGGGATCGACTCTGTCGATGGGCACCATGCGGCCGATCGGCTTGCCGGACGACGCGGACAGCGTTTCCACGTAGTGCGCCTCGTGACGCATCCGTACGGTCTCGGGCAACCCGCGCTTAGACACGGTCCATGACCTCCTCGCACAGACTGTAGTAGTCCGCCGCGCCGGTCGAGTTGGGCGCGAACGTGAAGATGGACTCGCGGTAGGCCGGCCCCTCCTCCAGGCGGACGTTCTTGGAGATTACGGTGCGGAAGACCTTGGCGCCGAACGCCTCGCGAATCCGGTGCTGGATGTCGCGTCCGAGCGAGGTCCGCCGATCGTGCATCGTGATCAGCACACCCAGTATGTCGAGTCCCGGATTGGCCCGGGACTGCACCCGTTGCACCGTTTCGAGGAGATCGTCAGTGCCTTCGAGGGCGAAGTAGGACGACTGGATGGGAATGAGCAGATGCGTGGAGGCGACGAGCGCGTTGACGGTGAGCAGGCCGAGGGCCGGCGGGCAGTCGATGACGATGTACGAAAAGCGCTGCCCGAGGATGTCGAGTCGCTCCTTGAGACGAAAGTGGGCGTCCAACTCCCCCACCAGACGCGCCTCGAGCTTCGCCAGCGCGATTCGGGCGGGCGCGATCCAGAGGTTCTCCTGCGGCGAGGGGCGAATCACGTCCGTCAGGGCGCAGCCGTCGTCGACCATGGCCTCGTACACGGTACGGATGGATTCCTCCCGCTGCACGAAGGAGATCGTGCTGTTGCCCTGGGGGTCGAGATCGATGAGCAGCGTCGACTTGCCGCGCAGTGCGAGCGCGGAAGCCAGGTTTATGGCCGTGGTGGTCTTGCCTACGCCGCCCTTCTGGTTGGCGATCGCAACAATCATCTGCAGGTCGTCGAACGAGGAGGACGGTGACGGTGCGGCGCGGGCGGTGCCGGAACCATGCACATCGCCGGAATGCG
Source organism: Vicinamibacterales bacterium (assembly GCA_965116825.1). Classification (GTDB taxonomy): domain Bacteria; phylum Acidobacteriota; class Vicinamibacteria; order Vicinamibacterales; family UBA8438; genus WTFV01. Next base: position 5,213,951 of record OZ220736.1, on the reverse strand, counting down.
GGCATTCTAGAAACGCCCCACCGGCATGTCAAGGCGACGCGCGCGGGAGGATGTACGGCTTGGGCCCCGCACAAACAGCAGATTGCGGAAGATGTCGGCCGGCCGACATCCGTGCGGCGGAAGGCGTTGGCTACATCTTGTACTTGCCGAGCTCTTCCGGGTCCAGATTCTCGAGCCACTTGGCCAGTCGCTCGGAGTCGGCCTTGTCGGGAACGAAGTCCAGGTTCTTCGCGTTCCTGACGACGGTGTCCTCCACGTAGATCGGGGCGCTCACGCGCAGGGCGAGTGCGATCGCGTCGCTCGGGCGGGCATCGACGGCCACCGTCTCGCCCTGGACGCGAACGTGGATGAGGGCGTAGAAGGTGTTCTCCTTCAGATCGCATACGACGATCTTCTCCACCGAACCGTTCAGATCGCTGATCAGGTTGCGCAGCAGGTCGTGGGTCATCGGCCGCGGCGTGGTCACGTTCTCGATCTGGAGCGCGATCGCATTGGCTTCGAAGATCCCGACCCAGATCGGAAGGACGTGCTCACCGGCTTCGTCGCGGAGGATGACGATCGGCATGTTGGTGATCGGATCGACCATCAGTCCCTTGATCGTCATCTCTATTTGCATCGACGCTTCCCATCCCCGCTTGTCTGCGGCTCGACCGCCGGGGACAGGGTGCCCCAGAGGCTGTTCGGTCCGGCACGTTCAATCCGAACGTCGAGCAAGCGGCCGATGCAGGTCGGATCGCCCGGAAAGTTCACGATGGTGTTGCCGCTCGTGCGGCCGGCGTACTCGCCGTCGCGGCGGCGGCTCGGCGCGTCCGCCAGCACCGTGACGGTGCGCCCGACCGCGGCCTCGTGCAGTTCCTGCTGAATCCCCTGCTGCATCGCTTGCAGCTCCGTCAGGCGGCCGGCCTTCTCGCTCTCGGGCACGTCGTCCGGCATTCGCGCGCGAGCCAGGGTGTTCGGCCGTTCCGAGTACTTGAACGAGAACATGCTCTGGTAACGCACGGCTTCCGTCAGGCTCAGCGTCTGCTCGAAATCCTGGCGGGTCTCCCCCGGGAACCCGACGATCATATCGGTCGACAGCGCAATGTCCGATACCGCCGTCCGGATCTCGTCGATCAGGGCCAGGTAGCGCTCGCGCGTGTGTCGCCGACGCATCCGCCCGAGCACGCGTGTCGAACCGGACTGCACCGGCAGATGGAGATGCTTGCACACCTTCGGCAGATCCCTCAGCGCCTCGATCATGCGCCGCGTCACGTGTCTCGGGTGCGGGCTCGCGAACCGGATGCGTTCGACGCCGTCGACTTCGTGGACGCGCTCGAGCAGTCCGGCGAAGTCGCAGTCCGGCGCATCGGGCGCCCGGTAGTGATTGACGATCTGTCCCAGGAGTTGCACCTCGCGGTGTCCGGCGGCAGCCGCTGCCGAGACCTCGGCCAGGATGTCCGCCGCCGGCCGCATTCGTTCATGGCCGCGGGTATAGGGCACCACGCAGAAGGCGCAGAAGTCGTTGCAGCCCTCGATCACCGTGACGTAGGCCTTGACCGGATCGCCGCGGACCGCGACGCCGAGGGGAAACGAGACGTTGTCGTAGGGACCGGTATCCACCTGGGGGCGGCCCGTCCGCTCGGCCTCTTCGATGGCCTGCGGAAGCATGGCCAGCGCCTGGGTTCCGATGACGACGTCCACAACCGGCGCACGATCGACGATGCGCCCTCCCTCCTGCTGCGCCACGCAGCCGGTCACCGCGACGAGCGGGCGCTCGCCGGGCGCGCGGTGCCGGTACCGATCGAGGCGCGCGAAGAGCTTCTCCGCCGCCCGCTCGCGTACGCTGCACGTGTTCACGACGAGCAGGTCCGCCTCCTCCACCATCCCTGGCTCGTAGCCCGCCTGTTGCAGCAGGCCAGCCAGGCGTTCGCTGTCGTGCACGTTCATCTGACAGCCAAAGGTCTCGACCGCGTACGTCCTTCCCATCGTGTTCACTCCCCGCTCGGCCGGGGTGTCTGCTCCAGCCCCGCAGGCAGCGTCGCCCGCGCCGCAACCGCATTCCTGGAATCGAGCAACTCGGCGGCGCTCGCGAGGGCCGCCGAGCTGTCGGACCCGGTCATCAGGCGCGCCAACTCCGCGGTCCGCTCGTCGCGGCCAAGCCGCTCGACCGACGTCCTCGTCCGCCCATCGCTCACACGCTTCGAGACGCCGTAGTGGGTCGTCGCGTGTGCGGCCAACTGTGGTGCATGCGTTACGCACAGGACCTGGTAGCGACCGCCCAGCGCGCGCAGGCGCTCCCCCACCCGGTCGGCAGCGCGCCCGCCGATTCCGGCGTCGACTTCATCGAAGACGAGCGTCTTGCCCGCGGTGTCGGTCGCGACGAGCGTCTTGAGGGCCAGCATCATGCGCGAGAGCTCCCCACCCGAGGCGACCCGTGCGAGGGGTCGCGCGTCCTCGCCGGGATTGGCGGACAGGAAGAGCTCCACCCGGTCGGTGCCGCGCGGCCCCCAGCGCCCCTCCGGAAGCCCGGTCTCGACGGTGACGTCCACACATCCGTCGGGCATGGCCAACTGCCGGAGCTCCGCCTCGAGCGCGGGAGCCAGCGAGCGCGCCCCGGTCACCCGGCGGGTCGACAGCGCGCCGGCCGCGGCAAGGTATGCGGCCCGCGCCGCGCCCGCCTCCGACTCCAAGGCCGCACGGCGCGTCTCGCCGGCGGCGTCGCGCTGGATCTCGCCGGCAATCGCCGTGCGCCGTTCGAGGACCGCGTCCAGGCTGCCGCCGTACTTCCGTACCAATCGCTCGACGTCGGCCAGCCGCGCCTCGACCTCGGCGAGCCGGTCCGGCGAAACCTCGACGGCGGCGGAATACGACCGCAGGACGTGGGCGAGATCATCGAGCAGGGGGGACACCGTCTCGCGCGCCGCCGCGTGCTCGACGAACGCGGAATCGAGGTCCGCCAGCTCGTCGAGCCGGCGCCATACTCCTCCGAGCGTGGACACCACCGAGTCGTCCTGCTCGTACAGCGCGGCGTAGGCGCCGCTCGCCAACTGCAGCAGCCTGTCCGCGTTCGCCAAGCGCCGGCGCTCGTTTCGCAACAGCTCGTCCTCGCCCGGCTGCGGAGAAACGCGATCTATCTCCCCGAGCTGAAACTCCAGAAACTCCATCCGCGCCGCGGCGTCCCGTGCACCCTGCTGCTCGGCTTCGAGTTGCAGCTCCGCGCTTCGCCAGCGTTCGTGGGCGGCGGCCACTGCCGAGGCGGCGGCTTCGAGCCCGCCGTAGGCGTCCAACAGTCCGATGTGCGTCCGCGGATCGAGGAGGGCCTGATGCTCGTGCTGGCCGTGGATGTCCACGAGTTCCCGGCCGAGCGTCCTGAGGGCCGCCGCCGTGGCGAGCTCGTCGTCGATGAATACCCGTCCGCGTCCGTGCGCCGGAATCTCGCGTCTGACGATCTTCTCCTCGCCGGCTTCGGTCTCGAAGGTCGCCTGAACGAGTGCTCTCGACGCCCCGGTACGCACCAGATCCGCTCCGCCGCGCCCGCCCACCAGCAGCCCGAGCGCACCGATGATGATCGACTTGCCGGCGCCGGTCTCTCCGGTCAGGACGCTGAACCCGTGGTCGAACTCGATGTTCATCGCATCGACGATGGCGAGGTCGCGGATGCTGAGGAAGCGAATCATGACCGGCGGCTGCTCGTCTGTCCAGGTCCGGGCTCGACCCGGATCAATCCGGCTCGCGATGGCCGGGGAAGGAGTCGCGATGTTAACATAACGTTTGACAGGGTCCAGGGGGCATGGTAGCCTTCTGCAACTAGCGCCTTCCCAGCGGCGCGCCATTTGTCAGAATCTGACGGAGGAATCGAGGTGCGTATCCTTGGATACTATACCTTTGCCTTCCTTCAGGCGCCCGTGGCAAGCGAGCCTGTGGAAGCATTCGGCGGTCTGCTGGGTCTGATCGCGCGATCGTCTCTCATCAGCCAGCTCGTGCTGGCGTCCCTGCTGATCTTCTCGGTCGCTTCGTGGGCCGTCATCCTCTTCAAACTCTGGCAGTTCCGGCTGGTCGACTCGCAGACCTCGACCTTCGTGGCGATCTTCCGCAAGAGCCGCAAGTTCTCGGAAGTGCAGTCCGTATGCAAGTCTCTTGCCGCAAGCCCGCTGTCCGGGGTGTTCCAGGCCGGGTACGTCGAGCTCAACGCGCAGCTTCGGGACACAGAATCGCCGAGCGGCGATCCGGTGACCGGAGGTGCGCCGCGGCGGGCGCTGAGGAGCTTCGAGGCGCTCGACCGCTCACTGCTCCGCGCTTCGAACGTGGAGGTCAACAAGCTGGAGCGTCACGTGGCGCTGCTCGCGACGACGGCGAGCATCACTCCGTTCATCGGCCTGTTCGGGACTGTCGTCGGCATCATCAACGCCTTTCAGGAGATCAGCGCGACCGGCTCGACGAATCTCGCGGTCGTCGCCCCGGGCATCGCCGAAGCGCTGATCGCGACCGCGGCCGGCCTGTTCGCGGCGATTCCCGCCGTCTACTTCTACAACCACCTGACGCACCGGGTGAAGGTCACCGCATCGACCGTCGACGATTTCTCGCTGGAGTTCCTGAATATCGCCGAGCGCTACTTCTCCGGGTGAGGGTGCTTTCACGATGCCGAAGGTTCAGTCGATGGAGAGCGGCGGCGGAAGCGGCCGGCGGCGCGGCCGCCGAACGGGCACGTCCCTGTCGGAGATCAACGTCGTGCCGCTGGTCGACGTCATGCTCGTCATGCTGGTCATCTTCATGGTGGCCGCGCCCATGATGCAGCGGGGGCTCGACGTGCAGCTTCCGGAGGCCCGCCGCGCCGAGCCGCTGGTATCCGAGCGGCTGTTCGTCACGGTTCCCCTCGCCTATCGGACCGAGGGCGTGGTGCAGGTCGGCGACGACACCTTGGACATCAGCGCGCTGGCGGATCGCCTGCTGGCGGACCTGGAGGGCCGGGACGACAAGGGGGTCTTTCTGCGGGGGGACAGCGAGATCACGTACGGGGAGTTGGTGTCGGTGATCGATCAGATCAAGGAGGGGGGCGTCGAGGACGTCGGGCTGGTGCTCGACCAGCCGCGTCAGCGATAGCCGGTGTCCGGTGCAGGAAGCGACCTCCGATCTCCTGGCCGCCCGATCGGGCAAGACCGACGAGTTGCGTCGTACGGCCGTCGTGTCGGCGGCCGGGCACGTCATCCTGATCGCGGCCGTCCTGTTGACCCCCGCCGGATGGCTGGACGATTCGGCGAGCGAGCCGGTGCTCGACGTCATGTCGATTCGGCTCGGCGGTCCGCAGGGGCCGGGCGAAGGCGGTCGGACGGCGCTGGGCGCCCGCCCCATTCAGCAGGTCGTGCCGCTGCAGGAGATCCGACGCCCGCAGTGGATCCAGCCGCCCACCGCCGCCCCGCCGAAGATGATCCTGCCGGTCCCCGAAGCCGTGCCTGCCCGGCGGGCAGAGCCGGAGGTCGAGGTCGACACTGCCCCGGAAGAAGCCCGCGGGCGTACGCCGACCCGCGGACCGGAGGCCCGTGAGGGACGTGCGATGGCCGATACGGGCGTCGAGGGGATGGGCGTCGGGCTCTCGGGCGGCGGACTCGGGGGGAACGGGGCCGAGCTCGACGTCGGAGACTTCTGCTGCCCGCGCTATTTGTCGACGATGATCGAGTTGATCCGCCGGCGGTGGGACAACAACCAGCACGTCAATGGCTCGGTCGTCGTCCGCTTCACCATCGGGCGCAACGGCGCGATCGACGACGTGGGCGTGGATCGCTCCAGCGGTTACGTCGCCCTCGACACGAGCGCGCAGCGGGCCGTCCTGCTCACACGCGCTCTGCCGCCGCTCCCCAGGAACTACCCGGACGACGATTTGCCGGTACGCCTCACATTCGAGTATCAGCCATGACGACCAGACCAGCTCTCCGCTTCGCGTCGCTCGTGCTGGCCCTGCCGGCCGCCGGCGCCCTGCTCTTCGCCCAAGAGTCGCCGGATCAGCCGTCGGACGCACGGTCCGGCGTCGATCTCATCATCGGCGATCGCATCGGCGCGCAGCCGCGCCTGGCCGTGCCCGACTGCCTGGCCCTGACGAGCGACACGGAGACCATGGAAGCGGCATCGACGATTGCACAGGTGCTCTTCGACGACCTCGACTTCGAGCGGGAGTTCCGCATGGTGGCCCGCGACACCTATCGCACGATTCCGCGTGCGCGCAGCCTGACGGACCTGCCGCTGGACGCCTGGCAGGAGCTGGGCGCGGACGGCGTCCTGAGCTGTTCGGTGGAGCGGCAGCCGGACGGACAACTGCTGGTCCGCGGGAGGCTGTTCAACGTGCGGTCGCTGGATTCGACGCTCGGCGTCGAGTATTCCGGCTCGTACCGCGACGTTCGGCTCTACGCGCACGAGCTTTCGAACGAGATTCACCGGCAGCAGCGCGGCCTCGAGGGCGTCGCGCGCAGTCATCTGGCCTTCGTTTCCGACCGCGACAGCGAGTCGGTGCTAGGGCTCGTGCCGAATCGGCAGACGAAGGAAATCTACGTGGCCGACTACGACGGCGCCAACGTCCGGCGCGTTACCGTCAGCCGGTCGCTCAACATCACGCCCGCGTGGACGCCCGACGCCCGCGCGGTGGCGTACACGTCGTACCGCTCCGGGCAGCAGGACATCGTCATCTCCCACATCTACGAGGGACGGCTGGAGACGCCGGCCGCCGGCAACGAGCGCGAGCACAACTGGCTGCCCGCCTTCTCGCCGGACGGCAGGCAGGTCGCCTTCAATTCCAATCGGGACGGGAATCCGGAGCTGTACGTCATGAACGTCGATGGGACGAACCTCCGGCGTCTGACGAACCACCCCGCGATAGACACCAGCCCGACGTGGTCGCCGCTCGGGCACCAGATCGCGTTCACGTCGGACCGCACCGGATCGCCACAGATCTATGTGGTCGGCGTCGACGGCGCCGGTCTCCGCCGCATCACGTTCGAGTCCTACTGCGATCGCCCGACCTGGTCGCCCAGTCCGTACAACGAGATCGCCTATTCGTCGCGCACCGGGCCGGGTCATGACATCAAGGTCGTCGACCTCGCGACGAACGAGGTGCGGCAGCTCACCTTCGGACAGGGAACGAACGAGAGTCCGAGCTACTCGGCCAACGGGCGCCACCTCGTCTTTTCCTCGACCCGTGGGAGCGGGAGCAAGCAGATTTACGTCATCGGTCGAGACGGCCGCGGACTCCGCCAGCTCACCTATGTGGGCAACAACGAGATGCCGAGCTGGTCACGGTGACCGCCGCCGGCATGAGCGACGCGACGGTGCTTCCGCTGCGGGAGCCGGCGCCGGGTGAGGGACAGAGATGAACGCATACCAACCATCGTTGCCGCGCCGCGCTCTGGCCGGCGTGGCTCTCGTGGGTCTGCTCGGGGCGTCTTGCGTGCGCAATCCGACGCCTGTCGAACCAGAGCGGCCGGACCCGCCTCCCGGAGCCCGGCAAGTGGCGCCGGTCCGGCCGCGACCGCCGGCGATTCGGGATGCGGCTCCGCCGCCGCCGCTGCCGCCGCCGCTGCCGGAAGAGGACATCGCCTCCCGGCCGCTCGAGGAGATCAATCGCGAGGCGCCGCTTCAGGCGGTGTTCTTCCGGTACGACAGCAGCGAGCTCGACGCGGCGGCGAGAACCGCCGTCGAGACCAACGCCGATATCCTGGCACGGAACCCGCTGTGGGTGATCGCGATAGAGGGGCACTGCGACTCGCGGGGGACGCCCGAGTACAACCTCGCGCTCGGAGAGCGGAGGGCGTACGCCGTCCGGGATCATCTCGTCAGCCTGGGCGTCTCGCCCGATCGGGTGCAGACCATCAGCTACGGCGAGGAGTTTCCTTTCGTGCCGGGTGAGACGGAGGACGCCTGGGCCGCCAACCGGCGAGCCCACTTCGTCGTCACCGGCCAATGAGTGGACGAAGCCGAACGACGCTGGACTTGCCCGCAGGTTACAGTATCGACCACACACCGATGACGGTTCGGGCAGCGCCTGAGACCTTGGCGAGGGATGCGCCGGGTGAGGCTGCGGCTCGATGGGAGACACTCTCATGACACGCATCGCGGCTGGATTGCTGCTCGTGCTCGCGGCCACGACGAACGTTTTCGCAGCGGATCGCGAGCACGAGCAGCTCATGGCGGACATCCGCATGCTGCACGAGCAGACGATGCGGCTGCATCTGTCGTTCAACGGCATCGTGGAGGCCATCGAGGCACTCGCGGCAAACCAGGAACGGCTCGAGACGGCGATGCGCCGGGCGTTCGCCGATCAGCGGCTGGTGATTGACAACGTGGGTTCCAATACCCGGGTGCTGCGAGAGAAGCTCGACGAGACCAATGTGCGGATCGCGTCACTCTCGCAGGAAGTGGAGGCGCTTCGCGTCTCGATTCCACGGATGCCGATTCAGACGACCGGGTTGTCCGAGGATTCGGAGACGGCGCAGCCGGATGCGGCGGCGTCCGCCCCGGCCGCTCCCGCCCCGGCCGCTTCCGTGGCCGCCGGCAGCTCGCCGCAACGGCTGTACAACACGGCCTGGGCCGACTACGCTTCCGGTCAATGGGCCCTGGCGGTGACCGGCTTCGAGGCGTACATCTCGACGTATCCGCGCTCGGAGATGACCGATGACGCCGCGTTCTACATCGGCGAGACCCATTTCCTTCAGGGCGGCTTCCAGGACGCGGTCGAGGCCTACGAACAGGTGGTGCTGAATTATCCGAACGGCGACAAGGTCCCGGAGGCCGCGTACAAGCGGGGCCTGGCCTTCGACCGCCTCGGCGAACCGGAGCGCGCCCGGGAGTCGTTCGAGCTGGTCGTGACGAACTATCCGGACAGTCGGATGGCCGCACTGGCACAGCAATTGCTTGACAGATTGAGCCAGTGAACCAACTTTTCGGAAGGACACGGGTGAGGGCACCATGGGCAGCGTGAACAGGGTCATTCTCGTTGGCAATCTCGGTCGGGATGCGGAATTGCGCTACACCCCCGGCGGCGCGGCGGTGGCGAACTTCAGCCTCGCTACGACCGAGACGTGGACGGACAAGAACAGCGGACAGCGCCAGGAACACACCGAGTGGCATCGCGTGGATATCTGGGGCAAGAGGGCGGAAGCCCTCCAGCAGTACCTGACGAAGGGGCTGAGGATCTACGTGGAAGGCAGCCTCCGGACACGGCAATGGGAAGATCGGGACGGCAACAAGCGGTCTTCGACGGATATCCGCGCCGACCGCATCGAATTCCTCGACAGCCGGGGCGAAGGCGGTGGCCGGCGCGCGGAGGGGGGCGGCGGTGGCCGGAGCCAGGCGCCGGCCGCAACCCCTGCCCCTGAGCAGGGGGCACCGGGTGGCGGGCCCGATCTGACCGAGGACGACATCCCGTTCTGAGGCCGGGAGTCTGCGCCGTGGAACGCAACGAAGCGAGCTCTGCGGCGTAAGCTCCCGGGGCGGTAGGGGCTGGGGCCAATCACGGAGCCCAGCGGCGGGTTGGCGGCGCTACGCCTCGGTGGTGCCCTTCCGACCGTACCGGTCATCGAGCCGTACGACGTCATCGAGTTCCGGTGTCGACACCTCGAATACGTCGCTGTCGTCGATGGCCGTCATCCGATGCACGGTCCCGGGGGCGATGTGAACCCGGTCTCCCGGCTGCATCTCCCAACTGCGGGTCCGGCATTCGGTACCGAGCTCGAACAGCAGCCGCCCGCTCCAGAGCAGCAAGGTCTCTTCCTTGCGGTTGTGGTATTGCAGGCTGAGCGCGTGTCCGGCGCGCACGTGGATCACTTTTCCGACGTAGCGTCCGGTCTGCGCCCATATCAACTCGAAGCCCCACGGCTTCTCGACCCGCGTCGCCTCCTCGTCGGCCGCCACTTGTCTGTCTCCGGATTCCTAGTAGTGCACGCGGCGCCGGCTCGAAGTCGGGATCTTCAACTCTTCACGATACTTGGCGATCGTGCGCCGCGCCAGCACCAACCCCTCGTCCTGCAGGAGCCGTACGATGCGGGAGTCGCTCAGCGGCTTCCGGGCGTCCTCCCGCGCGATGATCTTCCGAATGCGATCCTTGACCTTGACTGACGACACGTTCTCGCCGTACGCGCTGCTGATGCCGCTGTGAAAAAAGTACTTCATCTCGAACACGCCCTGCGGCGTGTGCATGTACTTGTTGGTCACAACCCGGCTCACCGTCGACTCGTGCATGCCGATGTCGTTCGCGACATCGCGCAGTACGAGTGGGCGCAGGTGCTCGATACCGTGATCGAGAAATCCACGCTGAAAGCGGATGATGCTCGTCGCGACCTTGTGGATGGTCCGTTGCCGTTGATCCACCGACTTGATCAGCCACTTCGCGGACTCGAGTTTCTTCTTCACGTAGGCGCGCGTCTCCTCCGAGCTCTGACTGCCCTTGCTGATCATGCGGCGGTACACCGGGCTGATGCGAAGCTGCGGCACGCGGTCGTCGTTCAGGACGGCGACGTAGTCGTTCTCGACCTTGATGACCGAGACGTCGGGAATGACGTAGCGTGACTCGACGGGGTTCAACCGGCTGCCCGGCTTCGGATCGAGCTGGCGCAATGCCTCGACGTGCTCCTTGAGGGTCGGGATGCTCATGTCGAGCTTGCGTGCCAGCTCCGGCATTCGGCGATGCTGCAGCAGGTGGAGATGCTCCCGGATTATCGTCTCGCACGGCGTCCCTCCGAGGCCGCGCTGCTCCATCTGCAGCAGAAGGCACTCCTGGAGGTCGCGCGCCGCGACGCCGACGGGATCGAGCGTCTGCACACGAGCCAGCACGCGTTCGACCTCGGTGGACGGCCACGGTCCCATCGAGGCGAGTTCGTCGATTGACGCGACCAGGTAACCGTCCTCGTTCAGGTTGCCGACGATCGCGGACCCTATCTCCCGCAAGCGGTCGTCATCGGTCTGCTCCACGAGTTGGCGCAGCAGGTGGTCGGACAGCGACGTGCCGGTCGACAAGGTGTTCTCTATCGGCGGAAGCTCCTTGAACTCGGTCGGCGTGCGGGCGCGATAGCCGTCATCCAGATAGTCGCCGAAGAAGTACTCGTAGTCCGCATCCTCCCAGGCGTCCTGTCGCTCGGTGGCTGGCGTATCCGGACTGTCTGCTTCCGTCTTGCCGACCTGCTCGGCAGTCTCCGCGGGCGGTCCTTCCTCCGGGATCTCCTCCAGAAGAGGATTCTCGACGACCTCCTGGTTCAGCAGGTCCACGAGCTCGACCGTCGACATCGGCAGCAGCTTGATAGCCTGCTGCAGCGACGGCGTGAGTATGAGCTGCTGTCTCTGCGATAGCCGGGCCTGGAGCTTCTGCTGAATGGCCATCGATGCCTTTTCCGGGAGGCGCCTTACTCGATCTTAGTCCAAACGAAATCCCGCGCCCAGATAGATGCGCTTGACCTCTTCATCGTTGGCCAGCTCCTCCGGCGTCCCGCTTCTGAACACGCCGCCGTCGTGAATGATGTAGGCACGGTCGGTAATCCGCAGTGTTTCCCGCACGTTGTGATCCGTCATCAGGACGCCGATTCCGCGTTCCTTCAAGTGAAAGATGATCGCCTGGATATCGCCCACGGCAATCGGATCGATGCCGGCGAACGGCTCGTCGAGGAGCATGAAGGCGGGCGACATCACGAGCGCCCGGGTGATCTCGACGCGGCGCCGCTCGCCGCCGGACAGCGAGTGCGCCCGCGCCGCGGCCAGCGGCGTCAGGTTGAGCTCCGCCAGCAGCTCCGCGGCCCGGCGGCGCCGTTCGGCACGTGAGAGCCCCAGCGTTTCGAGGATGGCCAGGACGTTCTGTTCCACCGTCAACCCGCGAAACACGGACGGCTCCTGCGGGAGATAGCCGATCCCCTTCTTGGCCCGAACGTACATCGGATCGGCGGTGATGTCCTGCCCGTCGAGCGCCACGCGGCCGGAATCGGGAGCCGTGAGCCCAACCACCATGTAGAAGGTCGTTGTCTTGCCGGCGCCGTTCGGGCCCAGCAACCCGACCACCTCGCCGGGGCGCACATCCAGGCTGACGTCGCGCACGACGGTTCGCCTGCCGTACGACTTGGTCAACGCCAGCGTCTTGAGGAGAGCCATGATTCGGGTGCTTCGATGCGCTCGAAGCCGAGGATTCTAGCCACAACTCGCGCTCGTGGAGACGGTCCGCTCGGCGGACTGCCCGTCGGCGGATATCGATTGCCCGTTGGCGTAGAAAGTCACGGTCCGTCCCGTGGTCTCTCGACACCCCTGCTCCATCTCTTCGCTTAGCCGAACCGGGTCGCCGGTCAGGTCGTAGCGGCCTTCCCGGTCGTCGTACGCCAGCGTGCCGGCGGTCACGCTGCGGGTGTCCAGACCGAGCACCACGTCGCCGTCGGCCTGTATCCGAACCAGTGTCCGAGCGTCATCCCGAAGGAACAGCTCGATGGCCTCGCTGCCGAGGCTGAACCCCGGGCTGTTCAGCAGTGCATCCGTCTTGTAGCTGGCCTGCCGGCCCTGGTTGTCGAAGTACAGCGTCTCGGCGCTTCCCTCCGTGGTTGTCTCAACGGAGACGGCGGTCTCATCGTTCTGCAGCATGGTCGTACGCGTTTGCACGGCCCCTTCCGCAGAGATGTCTCCCGTCGTCTCGTCGATGGCTATGGTCTGGCCCCGGAACTCGGTGGAGCCCTGCCACAACCGGGCGCCGTTCGAGTACGTCGCCAGCGACTGTGCCGCGTCGTATACGAACCGTCCCGCCACGACGTGTATCGGCGGCCCGGCGGCGAACAGACCGGGACGCACGGTGGCGGTCGAGCCGTCCTCCTCCGCGGCCAGCACGCCCTTGACGTCACCGCTCGCCTCGATGTTCGGTCCGTCGAGAGCGATGGCTATCGTCTCCGCCTGAACGAATCCACGCTGGTCGTCGAGTCGTGGCGGTCGAAGTGTGGCGTCCGACGCGAGCAGCGTGAACAGCGCATCGTCCGGCGCATAGCTCGCCTCGGCCGCCTCCGCCCTGATACGTCCGGATTCCAGCGCGACGCTTCCGATGAACCGCGTCCGCGTCATTTGCCCGAGCCCCGCGGACAGCGCCGCCTCCATGCGATCGGCCCGCATGACGCGATCGTCCGAGGCGGACACCGCCGAGGCTTCCGATTCTCGCAGCTCGACGCTGCCGTCGAATACTGCGATCTGTCCGTTGCCGGTCGCGGCGCCGGCGGCGGAAGCCGTCGAGGCCGCGGCAGCCTCGGCCGCGCCAGCCTCGGTCTGATTCGACTCGCCCGAGTCGCTGCCGATCTCCAGCGCTTGCGCCCGGATGCGACGGACGATACCTTCGTGCGCGGGAAACTCCAGCGTCACGCGCTCTCGTGCGTAGAGCTCGTCCACCGCCGCGCCGCCTCTCGGCAGCGCCAGGTCCATCGATCCGCCGGCAATCGTCACGCCGGGTGCTCCGGCCCGATCACCGAACAGCTCGACGCGCGCCCCCCCGCGCAGCGCCGCCCGCTCGGGCGCGCCGGCGCGGTAGTCGACCTCGACGCGCGGCGCCGACAGGTCGCGGAGCTGCCCCGGTCCCGTGTCGCCACCCACTATCCGCGCACCGCCTGTCAACACGGTGCGCCCCAGCTCGCCGTTGCGGTAGGAGACGCCGATCTTCTCCGCCGACATCTCCCGGAGGTCGCCCCCCCCGGCGTTCCGACCGAGCACGCGCGCGCTGCCGGTCAGCTCGATCATGTCGAGCCGCGACTCGTCGGGACCGAAGCGTACGACCACCGTGTTCGACTGCATCCGACGCTCGCCCGCATCGACCGTCACGTCACCGCTGAACCGCATGACCCCGGCCAACCGGTCGACCTCGGCGTCGCCGGCGGCTATCCGCACGATCGAGGCGCCGCCGGCGTCCAACTGCAGATCGACAATCGCCCGCCGATCGAGATGCACGAGCCCGCGGCGCCGGTCGTAGCGTGCGGCGTCTCCCTCGAGGTGCATCCAGCCCTGCTCGAACGCAGCGGGTGCGGGCATCGTGACAATGCCGGTTTCGTCGGAATACACGGCCTCCGCGGTACTGCCGGTCAGCCCGTCGCCGGTCTCGATCGTCACCGTGCCGGAGAGCCGCCACTCTCCCGTCTCCTCGACGCCGGCCGCTTCGCCGCCGCGGATCCTGAAGTCGGTTCGATCCTCGCCAGCGGGCACGATCACCTCGACGCCGACCAGACGGGCGGAGCCATCGCCATAGGCGAACTGCTGATCCGCCACGATCACCGAGCCGTCGCCGAGCGTGATGCGCGCACCACGGCTCGCGATCACGGCCCTCGGGTCGTCCGGGGCGCCCGTGGGAGCCGCGGGCGCAGCCTCCCGGTCCGGCATGCTGTACAGCAGAGTGATGCCGAACGTCACCGCGAAAGACGCGAGCGCTACCCGCGCAGGACGTTGCCACAACGCCATCGTCTTCTCACTCTAGCAGCCCGGTTGCGTCGGCAACACGCAACTGAGTGAACTCGTTCCCTTTGTACGTGCTCCGGTCGAGAGAAAACGCCAGGTTCAGCCCGGACCGGTGCCGCTCGAAGACGGCTGCTCTCGGGGCCGCTCTCCAGGCGACGGCCGGGAACGACGCACGGCCCTGCCGAATCGTCATGCGGAGGTGGTTCTTCTTGAGCGTGTGAGGCCCCGCGGCGACCTCGACCGGCGCGGCCTGGAAGACGGGCCGCAGGTTCCCTCTGCCGAAAGGCTCCAGCGCGGCCAGGTCGCGAAGCAGACCCTCGCGCACATCCGCGAGCGGCAAGGAGGCATCCACGGTGAGCCTCGGCACGAGATCCCGCGGATCGAGTTTCTCGTCGGCGTAGGCGGCCAGACGGCGCCGCATCTCCTTCAGGCGCCGCGACTCGATGGCCATGCCGGCCGCCTGCTTGTGCCCCCCGAAGCGCACGAACAAGTCGGCGCTGTGCTCGAGCGCGGCCAGGAGATCGAACCCCGGTATGCTCCTGCCCGAGCCGTGCGCTTCCTCACCGTCGACCGACAGCACGATTGACGGCCGGCCGAACGTCTCGACGAGCTTCGACGCCACGATCCCGATGACGCCGCGGTGCCAGCCTTCGGCCCACACCACCAGCAAGTTGTGCGCACCGATGTCGGGATCGCGTTCGATGACCTTGCGCGCATCGGCCACGATCGCGGCCTCCTCTTCACGCCGGCGCGCATTCTCGGCATCGAGCGATCCAGCCAGCGCCCGGGCCTCTCCTGCAGCCGCGGGGTCCGTCGCCAGCAGGAGCCGGGCCGCAAGATCGGCCGAGCTCATGCGGCCGGCCGCGTTGATGCGCGGCGCCACCTGGAACGCCACGTCGTCGCTGGCAATCCTGCGCCCGGTCAGTCCGCTCGCCTCCAGCAGCGCCTGCAACCCGACCGTGTGGGGTCCCGCGGACAGGCGGTCGAGTCCGACCCGGGCGAGCACCCGGTTCTCCCCCCGCAGCGGTACCGCGTCAGCAAGCGTGCCGATGGCCGCCAGCTTGACGAAGCCCTGCAGCCAGTGCGTGCGGCCGGTGCGCCGGCACAGCGCCTGCACGAGCTTGAACGTCACGCCGACCCCAGCCAGATCCTTGTCCGGATAGGCGCAGTCGGGGCGACGCGGATTGAGCACGGCGAACGCCGGCGGAATGGCCGTCCCCGGCTCGTGGTGGTCTGTGACGATCAGATCGAGCCCCAGCTCGCTCGCCCGTCTTGCCGCGGCCATGCTCCGAATGCCGCAGTCGACCGACACCATCACCCGAATCCCCTGCCCATGCAGGCGCTCGACGGTTTCGGCGTGCAGTCCGTAGCCGCCCTGCAAGCGCTCGGGGATGAAATGCGTCACGTCACCCTCCAGCAGCTCGAGAGTGCGCCGCAGCATGACGGTGGAGCTGACGCCATCGGCATCGTAGTCCCCGTGCACGGCGATCGGTTCGCGTCGCGCCACCGCGCGGAGAAGCCGATCGACTGCGCGATCGAGGTCCGTGAGGCGAGACGGGTCGTGCAAATCGTCGAGGCTGGGGCGCAGGAACCGGCGCGCCGCATCCGGGTCCGCAAAGCCACGCTGGACAAGCAGACGGGCTACCACCGGATGCACCGAAAGCTCCCGGTGAAGCCGTTCGGCGGCCGGCGCGTCGCACGCCAAGTGGCGCCAGATCGCCCCCCGCAGCGCCGTGTCGTCGCCCCTGGGGGCTAACCCCACGAGACGGCGCCCTTTCCACACACCTTCTCGACGTCGGACGCGAGTCGATCCGACGGCTGCACGCGGACGCGATTCAAACGTGCGCGCACCCTGACGGGTGGAATCTGGCCGTGCAGCTCGAGTTCCAGGGCGACTCGTCCGTTGCCGGGATGGCGCCCGAGAACCTCCTTGAGGGCTTCCAGCGTGGCCCGGTCCGCCGGCGGCGCCGCCAGACGGATGGCCAGCGGCCGGCCGGCGGCGCTCAGCAGGGCGTCGACCGGCCGCGCTTCGCTCACGACCAGCCGCGGCGTCTCCTCGTCCATCTCGAGCTTGCCCTTGACGGCGACCAGCGCGTCCACGTCCAGCAGCCGGCCGTACTTGCGGAACGCCTCCGGAAAGACCACCGCTTCGAGCCGCCCTCCGCGATCCTCGATGGTGACCACCGCCATCGGATCGCCCTTCTTGGTCTTCAGGTCTCGCCGCTGGCTGACGATGCCGCCGACCGTGGTGGACGCCGCCGGCTCGGCGAGCGATTCTATCGGCCGCACGCCGGCCTGGTCGAGCTCCCGTCGAAAGTGATCGATGGGGTGGCCGCTCAGATACAGGCCGAGCGCCTCCTTCTCGAACGCAAGCTGCTCGCCCTCGGTCCAGGCCTGCACGTCCGGCAGCCGCATCGCGGTTCCATCCGCCTGAACCGCTTCCGACTCGCCGAACAGCTCGTGCTGTCCCCGGTCGCGGTTCCGCTGGCGACGGCCGCCGTGCTCCATGGCGCCGTCGACCGCCGCCAGGAGCTGCGCCGAGCGGCGTCGGCGGCCGGCCCCGTTCGTGCTCGAACCGTCGTCTCCTGCAAGGCCGTCGAACGCTCCGGCCTTGACCAGGCTCTCCAGGACCCGCTTGTTGACCAGCCGCAGATCCACGTCTTCGCACAGGCGGTTGAGCGACGTGAGACGGCCCGTCGCCCGCCGGGCCGCCAGAATCGACTCGATCGCGCCGTCGCCGACGTTCTTGACCGCGCCGAGCCCGAACCGGACGCCGGCCGCAGTCACGGTGAACGCCCATTCGCTTTCGTTGATGTCGGGCGGCAGGATCGTCACGCTCAGATCCCGGCATTCACCCATGTACATGGCGAGCTTGTCGGTGTTCTGCCGCTCTATCGTCAGCAGCGCGGCCATGAAGCACGCCGGGTAGTTCGCCTTGAGGTACGCGGTCTGGTAGGCCAGCAGCGCGTACGCCGCCGAATGGCTCTTGTTGAAGCCGTACCCGGCGAAGAACTCCATCAGATCCCAGATCCGTTTCGACGTCGCCTCGTCCAGGTCGCGTTCGACCGCCCCGGCCAGGAACTTCTCGCGCTGCGCCTCCATCACCGAGGCTATCTTCTTTCCCATCGCCTTGCGCAGCACGTCGGCCTCGCCCATGGTGAAGCCGGCCAGGTCGCTGGCGATGCGCATGACCTGTTCCTGGTAGGCGATCACGCCGTAGGTGCCGCGCAGGATCGGCTCGAGCCCCGGCGCGTGGTACTCGATCTCTTCCTTCCCGTCCTTGCGGTTGATGAAGCTGTCGATGACGCCCGCGCGGAGGGGACCCGGACGGTAGAGCGCGTTCAGGGCGATGAGATCCTCGAAACGTTGCGGCTTGGCCTTGCGCAGCGTGTCGCGCATGCCGGAGCTCTCGAACTGGAATATGCCCAACGTCTGGGCGTCGCTGAACAGCCGATAGGTCTTCTCGTCGTCGAGAGGAATCGATTCGAGGCTGATGGTCTCGCCCGCCGACCGCTGGATGTGCTCTACGGCGTCATGCAGCAGCGTCAGGGTGCTGAGCCCCAGGAAGTCCATCTTGAGCAGGCCGACGCGCTCGACGTCGTTCATGGCCCACTGGGTAGTAACGATGTCGTCCTTCTTGTAGAGGGGTGCGTACTCGGTGATGGCGTCCGGCGCGATCACCACCCCGGCGGCATGCACCGAGGCGTGCCGCGTCACGCCCTCGAGCCGCTGCGCGACGTCGAGCAGCTCCTTCACCTGCGGGGTTGTGCGCTGCATCTCCTTGAGCGGGGAGCTCTCCTTGAGCGCCTTGTCCAAGGTCATGTCGAGGGTCTGGGGAATCTGCTTCGCCACGCGGTCGACTTCCGCGAAGGTCATCCCGAGAGTGCGGCCCACGTCGCGTACCACCGCCCGCGCCTTCATCGTGCCGAACGTGATGATCTGGGCCACGTTCTCGCGCCCGTACTTGCGCGTCACGTACTCGATGACCTCCCCGCGCCGCCGCTCGCAGAAGTCGATGTCGATGTCGGGCAGGGAGACGCGCTCGGGGTTGAGAAAGCGCTCGAAGATGAGGTCGAGCTCCAGCGGATCGACGTCCGTGATCTGCAGGCAGTAGGCGACGAGGCTGCCGGCGGCCGACCCGCGCCCGGGACCGACCGGAATGCCCTGCTCGCGGGCGTAGCGGATGAAGTCCCAGACGATGAGGAAGTACCCCGCGTACCCCATCCGCTGGATCATCTCGATCTCGTACGCCAACCGCCGCTCGTACTGCTCCAGGTCGTGGCGCAGCGCTCCCTGCTCGCGCAGCGCCCGCAACCGCTGCAGCCGCTCCTCGAATCCGTCCCGGGCGACGCTGGCGAAGTAGTCGTCGGGCGACTCGAAGGGCGCCGGCACATCGAAATGCGGAAGGCGGTGCACCGTGCCGGAGAGGTCGACGTCGCAGCGCTCGGCAATCGCCACGGTATTGCGCAATGCCTCCGGGAAGTCTCCGAAGACCGCCGCCATCTCCTCCGCCGTCTTCAGGTAGAACTGATCGCCGTGGTAGCGCAGCCGCTTCTCGTCCGTCACGTTCTTGCCGGTGCCGATGCACAGCAAGATGTCGTGAGGATGGTGATCCGCCTGCCGCAGGTAGTGCACGTCGTTCGTGCAGACGAGCGGCAGACCGAGATCCCCGGCGATGGGCGGCAGGCCCCGGTTGACCACCTGCTGGTCGTCGATGCCCTGGTACTGCATCTCCAGGAAGAAGTTGTCTGCGCCGAGGATGTCCCGGAACGTCGCCGCGGCTTCGCGGGCTCTCGACGCCTGGTTCCGGCAGAGATTGGTGGCCACCTCCCCTTTCAGGCAACTGCTGAGTCCGATGATGCCGTCGGCGTGGGCGGCCAGCAGCTCCTTGTCGATGCGCGGCTTGTAGTAGAAGCCCTCGGTATAGCCGGACGATACGAGCTTGATCAGGTTGTGATAGCCCGTCGGGTTCGATGCGAGCAGCACGAGATGGTTGGCCGTCTCACCCGGAACGCCGCTGTGGGTCCGCCGGTCGCCGTTGGCGACGTAGACCTCGCAGCCGATGATCGGCTTGACGCCCTGCCGGCGCGCCTCGTCGTGGAACGCGATGGCCGAGAAGAGATTGCCGTGCTCGGTCACGGCCACCGCCGGCATATCGAGCTTCTTGACCTCCTTGAGCATCTCTCCGATCCGGCAGGCGCCGTCGAGCAACGAGTACTCGGTATGCAGATGGAGGTGAACGAAGTCGGCCATGGCGGCAGTCCTACTCCCACTCGATCGTGGACGGCGGCTTCGAGCTGACGTCGTAGACCACCCGGTTGATGCCGCGCACCTCGTTGACGATACGGGACGAGATGGCGGCGAGCAGATCGTACGGCAGGCGGGCCCAGTCCGCCGTCATGCCGTCGCGGCTCTCGACGGCGCGAATCGCCGCCGTGTGTTCGTAGGTCCGCTCGTCGCCCATCACGCCGACGGTGCGGAGCGGCAGCAGCACCGCGAACGACTGCCAGAGCCGGCGGTAGAGCCCGGCGCTGCGGACTTCCTCCGCCACCACGGCATCCGCCCGCCGGAGCAGGTCGAGGCGCTCGGCCGTCACTTCCCCCAGGATGCGCACCGCGAGCCCCGGGCCCGGAAACGGCTGGCGCCACACGAACTCGTCGTCGAGGCCGAGCTCCCGGCCAAGCTCTCTGACCTCGTCCTTGAACAGGTCCCGCAACGGCTCGACCAGCGAGAACCGCAGGCGCTCCGGCAGCCCGCCCACGTTGTGGTGGCTCTTGATGGCGGCCGACGGGCCGACGACCGACACGCTCTCGATGACGTCGGGGTACAGCGTGCCCTGTGCGAGAAAGTCGAAATTGCCCAACCGGGCGGCGACCGACTCGAAGACGTCGATGAACGTCGCGCCGATGATCTTGCGCTTGCGTTCGGGATCGGTGACGCCGGCGAGCGCGCCGACGAACTGCCCGGATGCGTCCTCGCACACCAGGGGCAGGCTCATGCGGCTGGAGAAGCGTTCCTCCACCTGCACGGCCTCGTTGAGCCGCAGCAGGCCGTTGTCGACGAAAATGCACGTCAGGCGGTCGCCGACGGCGCGGTGGACGAGGAGGGCCGCCACCGTCGAGTCGACGCCGCCGCTCAACCCGCACACTACCCTGCCGCCGGCGCCGACCTGCTCGCGAATCCTCGCGGTCGCCTCGTCGGCGAAAGAGGCCATCGTCCAGTCGCCGCTGCAGCCGCAGATCCCGGTGGCGAAATTGGCGAGGATGCGCGCGCCATGCTCGGTATGCGCGACCTCGGGGTGGAACAGCAGAGCGTAGAGGCGGCGCGCGGCGTGCGTCATGCCGGCGACCGGCGCGTTGGAACTGGTGGCGACGACGGAGAACCCCGCCGGGGCCGCGTTCACGACGTCGCCGTGACTGGCCCACACCCGTATCCCGTGCGGGACACCGTCGAACAGGCCGTCCTGCTCCTGCACGGCGACCTCGGCATGCCCGTATTCGCGTTCCGGCGCATGGCCGACGTCGCCGCCGAGGGCGGCGGTCATTACCTGCATGCCGTAGCAGATGCCGAGCACCGGGACGCCGCACGAGAAGATTCCGGGATCGCACCGCGGTGCGCCGGGATCCGACAGACTCGAAGGCCCGCCCGACAGGATGACGCCGGCCGCGCCCCGGGCGCGGATGGTCTCCCCGGAGATGCCGAACGGGACGACCTCCGAGTAGACGGCCAGCTCGCGAAGACGGCGGGCGATAAGCTGCGTGTACTGGGATCCGAAATCGAGAACCAGGATGGTCTGATGGGTCACGAGCACACGATGCCGGAGCCAGCGGCGGGAATCGGGCCAAGTTCGCGGGGAGCCCTGCGAAGGGTTCCAAACTGCCGCTATTATAGCCTTGTGAACGTCCGGCGCACCACATCGTCGGCGGTGCTCGTCGCGATGCTGCTGGCGGTCACCCTGGTGCCGCCCTCCGCAGCCCCACCGGCGCCGACGCGCTTCGAACCTTCTTTCATTTTGCCCGTCGATTCCGCCTGGACGACGGATCTGGAGAGCCCTCCACGCCATGGCCCGGCGTACGATGCGTTGCGCGCCTACGTCGCACTGCGCGACGACAGCCTGACGGCAGTCGATCTGCAGACCGGCGAGGTGGTCTGGACCGTCGAGCAGACGCTCGATCATCCGCCGGTGGCGGGCGACGGCGTGGTCGTCGGCGCCGACGGGACCCGCTTCCTCGGCTGGCGGGCTTCGGACGGGTTCCCGCTCTGGAGCACCGACCTCGGATCGGCGATCGCTTCGCCGCCGCTCTGGGACACCGGTTGGCTGGTGGCGGCCACCGCGACCGGAGAGATAGTCGTCCTCCGCGGTTTCGACGGCAAAGAGCTGTGGCGCCGCACCCTGGGCGCGACGTCGACCGTGCGGCCCGCGATCAGCGGTGGACGGCTGTTCGCAGCGCTCGACGACGGGCGCATCGTCGTGCTGGCGCTCGGCGACGGAGCCCCGCTCTGGGAGCGGGCCCTCCCCGGCCGGCCGCAGGGCATCCTGCCGCTGGACGCCCTTTTCGTCGGCTCGACCGACAATCTTCTCTATCGTCTGCGGCTCGAGGACGGGGCTATCGACTGGTACTGGCGAACCGGAGGCGACATCGTGGGAACGCCGATCGCCGACCTGGAGCACGTCTACTTCAATGCCCGCGACAACGTCCTGCGCGCGCTCGACCGGAGGAACGGCGCGCGCCGCTGGCGCAATGTTCTGGCGGGACGCCCCACGGCCGGCCCGCTCCGGGTCGACTCGGTGGTGGTCGTGTCCGGGGTCTCTCCGAACGTCGATTTGTTCGATGCCGAGACCGGCCTGCCCCGGGGGCGATACGTGGCGCCGAGCGAACTCGCCGCGCGGCCCCGCGTCATCCCGAATGCGCAGCCGCCGTCTCCCAGTCTGATCCTCGTTACCGGCACCGGAGAATTGGTGGCCCTCTCCTCTGCCGCCGGGCCGCCGACGCTGCTTTTCGATATGCCCTTCGAGCCACTGCTGCCTCGCCCACCCGAGGTCGGCCTGTCCGACCTCGTGGACTGGTTCCCGGCCAACCGGCCCGCGGCCCCGGCGGCGGATCCCGTGATTCTTGCCCTGTCCGGTCCCGAGGATTCGTTGCCGCTGCAGGAGACATCGCCGTTCGCCGCTCCGACCAGATAGCCCGATGCGCCGCACATCGTGGCCGAGAGTCGTGCTTGCCGCCGCCGTCGCCGCCGCGCTCGTCGCCGGCGCCGGCGCACTGATCGAGCCGCTCAGGCTGGGTTCGTCCCGCGAGGCCAGCTTCGAGCGCGTCCAACAACAGGTGCGGCAGCGCTTTGAAGAGTTGACGCGAACGCTTCAGCGGACCGCCGTCTCGCTCGCGAACAGCCCCGCCCTGCCGGGCGGTCTCGGCGATCCCGGCATGCCTGGCGGGCTATCGAGGAATCGCTCCGCACTAACCGATCTGTTCGAGTTGACCCGGGCTGCCGTTCCGGCTGGAGCGGGCGATCTCGCCGTGACCGTTTACGACGCGACGGCGACGCCCCGTGCCTGGACGGGGCGCCCGTCGGAGCTGTCCCGCGAGCAGATACTGTCCGACTCGGCGTTTCTTGTCGCTTCCGGCCCGCTCGGATTGCGTCTCGTCTACGTGGAACCGATTGTCGCGACCGGCGGCGGATCCGCCCGCCGCACCCGGATCGGCTCGGTTTCGACCGAACGCCTGTTGTCGGCCGGCGCCGGCGCAGCCTTCGGGGGAAGCCCGTCGCCGCTGGCCTCTCCCGTGGCGCCGCTCGACCTGCGGGCCGCCTCGACCACGCCGGACGTTGACCCGGGGCGGCTCCGATTTACGCTGCTGGCCCCCGACGGCGAACCGTTGCTCGCCGCCTCGGTGGCAGTCGAGGACCTGGACCGGGCCCGTTCGGCGTGGCGCCGGTCGGTACGCGACCTGGGCCTCGTGCTCGCCGCCCTGTTGCTGGGGCTGGCCGCGCTTCCCGAACTCGTCCGGGCCCCCCGCGGACCGAATGCCGAGGCCATCCTGCGGCGCGCGATACCGGCCGGGGGCGCGCTGCTCGCCGCCGGTTTCCTGCTCTGGTTCGCCGCCACCCCGGGACCAGTCCGGCCCGGGCTCTTCTCCGCGGCGGCGTACGCGTCGATCCGTTTCCCGAGCCTGCTCCGATCCCCGGCCGACGTACTACTGCTGGGGCTCCTGTCCACCTTCCTCGCGACCACGGCGGTGCGCTTTGCAGGCGTAGCTCGCGCGGCGTGGCGCCAGCAGCGCTGGCGGGCGAGCCGCAACGGCGTCGTCCGGGCGTACGCCGCGGCCGGTGCGACAATCGCCCTCCTTCTGGGCGCATACGAAATCCTGCTCGCCGATACGGTCGGCGGTTCACTGGCCGACCTGCTGCAGTGGTCGCACAACCCGCTGGACTCCTCGCGGATCGGCCTGCTGCTGGGTCTGCTGCTGGCGGCCACCGCGACCATCTGGCTGGGGATCGCCGTCCTGCTGGCCAGCGAAGCCCGCTGGAGCCGCCACCTGCACGGGGCCCGCCTGCGGTCGCTCGGCGGCGCAACGGCGCCGGGCCTGCTGCTGGCGATGGCGCCGGCTGTTCCGACCTGGCCGTACCTCACCCTGCTCGCCGGCGTGGTCGCCATGGCGCTGGCGGCACCGCGCATCCGCCCCTGGTTTCGCCATGCATCCGAATCGGGAAGGCTCGCGGCCATCTTCGGGGCGTTCATCGTGCCCGCCGTGCTGTCGTATCCGTCGATCGTGCACCACGGGCTGGCCGCCAAACAGCGGCTGATCGAGGACGAAATCGCTCCTGCGACCGCCAATCATCCTGCGGCGCTCCTGGACAGCCTCTCGCAAACACAGCGAGAGGTGGATGTACTGCTCGCACGCTCGTCGCTGGCGTCCGAGATCTTCAGTTCGGCGGACGGGGCGCCGACCCTCGACGCGGCGTTCTCCGTGTGGCAGCGAACGGATCTCGCCAGACTTCGCCTGACGTCGGCGATCGAGTTGTACGGCCCGGACCGTTCCCTCGTGAGCCGTTTCGCCCTGAACTTTCCCGACGCCCCCGCCGTGCCCTCGTTCCTGGGGACGAGCTGCGATTGGGAGGTCTACGGCGAAGTGTTCCCCTTCGGCGCCCAGGAGCGCCGCGTGCTGCACGCGGAACGCGGCGTGTGCCTGCCGTGGCCGGGCGACATGCCGGCCGCCGACGCCGTCGCCGGCGCCGTGGTCGTTCACGTGCCCCTCGACTACCGGGCGCTGCCCTTCATTCCGTCGCAGAACCCCTATCACGAAGTGCTCCGCGCGGCCCCGCGGCCAGCGGACGCAGGTCCGACGGATGCCGGCGTCGACCTGGCGATCTATGGATGGGGACGCAGTCCGCTCTTCACGTACGGTTCCGCCTCGTGGACGATTGACGACACGCTGTTCGAGCGCATCTACGCGTCGCGGGAGCCGTTCTGGACGACGCTGCAGGCCGGCGGGCGGGTGTCGGACGTCTACATCTCTAACGACCGCGCGGGCATCTACGCGCTCGGCTACCCTGCGCTCACGCTGTTCGATCACCTGATCCGCCTGGCCGAGATCGTCGCCCTGGCCGGCGCCGCCTTCGGCGCGTGGATGCTGATCCTGGCGCTGGCGGGGCCGTTGACCGCCGAGCGGTACCGGCTCGGACGTGAACTGGTCCGCGAGCTGCGCGTCAGCTTCTATCGCCGGCTCTTTCTGGCTTTCGTGGCGGTGGCGACCGTTCCCGTGCTGGTCCTCGCGGTGTTGATTCGCAACTACTCGACGGGGCAGCTTCGCGACGACGTGGAGTCCGGGGCGGCGCAAACGGCCGTCGTCGCGCAACGGGTCATCGCGGAACTGCAGCAGGCGGCGGATCCCGCGGCAAGTGTCGTGACGGACGACTTGCTGGTCTTCGTCAGCCAGATCATCGAGCAGGACGTCAACATCTTCGAGGGACCGCAGCTGCGCGCCACCAGCGAGCGCGATCTCTTCGCCTCCGGCCTGTTGCCGACGCGCACCCCGGCCGCGGTATACAACGCGATTGCCCTCGCGCAGGCCCCCACGTTCGTTACCGAGGACGCGTTCGGCTCGCAGGATTACCTGGTCGCGGCGGCGCCCATCAGATCGGCCGGGCCGGACGCCATTCTGACGGTGCCGCTGGCGTCGCAGCAGCGGGACATCGAACGGCAGATCCGCAATCTCGATCGCGGCATCCTGCTCGGCGTGACGCTGCTCGTCTTTCTCGGAGCGGCCAGCGGGTTCTACATTGCCGAGCGCATTGCCGACCCGGTCCAGAGGTTGACCCGTGCGACGCGCCGCATCGCCCGCGGCGACTTCGACGCACGGGTCGCGACCCGCTCGGCCGACGAGCTCGAGCGCCTGGTGGCGGCATTCAATCGCATGGCCGGCGACCTTCTCCTCCAGCGCCAGAGGCTCGAGCGCACCCACCGTCTCGAAGCGTGGGCCGAGATGGCGAGGCAGGTCGCCCACGAAATCAAGAACCCGCTGACCCCGGTCCAGCTCTCGGCCGAGCACCTCCTGCGCGTCCACCGCGATCGCGGCGAACCCCTCGGATCGGTGCTGAGGGACTGCGTCGATTCGATCCTCACGCAGGTCGTACTGCTCCGCCGGATTGCATCGGAGTTCTCCAGCTACGCTTCGTCGCCGCCGGTGAATCGGGAGTCGACGGTGCTCGCCGACGTCGTGCGCGAGGTGCTCGATCCCTACCGCACCGGTCTCGCCGGTCGGATTCGGCTCACGGTCGACGTGCCGGCGACGCTGGCGCGCCTCGTGATCGACAGGACACTCGTGGCGCGGGCTTTCACCAACGTGGTCGAGAACGCCCTGCACGCGATGCCGGGCGACGGCCGGCTCTCCGTGTCAGCGACCGCCGACGCCCACGCGGTGGCGCTGGTCGTGCGGGACACGGGCGTCGGGCTCGACGAGGCTGCGCTCTCCCACGTGTTCGAGCCGTACTTCTCGACGAAGGTGTCCGGCACCGGCTTGGGCATGGCGATCGCCAAGCGCAACGTCGAGTTGAACGGCGGCAGCATCACGATCGCCAGCCGCAAGGGAGAGGGCGCCGCGGTCACGATGCGATTTCCCGCGGAGAGCGATGCCGGCAGGGACGCCCTCGCGCCGCCCGACGCGTAGCGGCGCGGGGTGGTCCCGCCACCGACCGCCGCATCTCGGAGCTCAGGAAGCAGTACGCTCGGCGGCGGCGACGTCCGGCTCGGACGTCGCCGCCAGGCGCGGCGGCTGCCGCTGGCCGCGATTCATGGCAGCGCCAATCAGTCCCGAAGCCAGGTACGAGTACGCCATCAGGACGAGCACCGCCTCGGGTTGCGCAGCAATCGCCGCAATGACCGCGGCGATTGCCAGCGGCGTGAGATAGGACCGGCGCCGGCCCGGAATCAGAGCACCGAAGCTCCGGAATCGCAGGCGGCTGACCATCAGCGCCGCGGGCAACAGCACGATCGGCAGTGCGACGATCGCCGCCCCGGGATCGGCGAACCCCAGCGGGTAGGCGAACACCGTCGACGCAGGCACGCCCGCGGCGGCGGGGCTCGGCAGTCCGATGAAGTAGCGCTTGTCGCCCTCCTTGCCCTGGATGTTGAAGCGCGCCAGGCGCACGGCCGCCGCCGCCAGCCACAGGAAGGCAACGGCCCAGCCGAGGCGGCCGAGCGGCTCGAGGCCCCAGGCGAAGACGAGCGTCGCCGGGGCCACGCCGAACGAGATGACGTCGGCCAGCGAGTCGAACTCGACGCCGAAGTCGCTCGTTGCGCCGGTCGCCCGGGCCACGCGGCCATCGAGCCCGTCGAGAATGATCGCGAACCCGATGAACGGCGCAGCCGTCACGTAGTCGCCGCGCATCGCGAAGACGATGCATGCCCAGCCGCAGAACATGTTCGCCACGGTGAACAGGCTCGGGAGCAGGTACGTGCCGCGGCGAAATCGTCGTTGGGGCGGCTTCCCGCCGCTGAACATCGACAGCACTCTGCTCATGCGCTCAGTCCCCGCCACTTGCCAGGCGCGCCACCACGGTCTCCCCGCCGCGCACCGTCTGGCCGACGGTCACGGCGATGGCCGCCGATTGCGGCAGAAAAACGTCCATTCGCGATCCGAACTTCATGATACCGAACCGCTGCCCGCGGGCCACGGTCATGCCCGGCGCGAGGCGGCAGACCACCCGGCGCGCGAGCACGCCGACGACCTGCCTGAACACGATCGTCTGGCCCGCGCACTCGACGCTGACTTCGCTGCGCTCGTTCTCGACGCCCGAGCGGCGGTCATAGGCCGGCAGGAAACGCCCGGGACGGTGCGTCACTTCCAGCACCCGCCCGCCGATCGGGGTCCGGTTGACGTGCACGTCGAGCGGGGACAGGAAGATGCTCACCTGCTGCCAGCCGCCTTCGGGCGCGATGCCCGCGTCGGCGTCGCCGGCATGGAGGATCCGGCCATCGGCCGGCGCCAGTACGGCATCGAGCCCGACGTCGGCCGGCGCCCGCCGATCGGGATCGCGAAAGAAGAACGCGAACCCCGCGGCCAGCAGCCAGAAAACCGCGCCGGGCATCCAGGCGACATCGAGCCACGACAGTAGCACGCCCGCGGCGGCCGCCCCGACGACGAACGGAATCCCGGACCGATCGATACGCATGGTTTCCTGCGCGGGCCGGCGCCGCTCCGCGACCCGCTAGTGATCGAGGAGGGGCTCGCCGTCTTCGACCCGCGGCGTCAGGCGCCGCCGCAGGATGTGCTCCATGCGGTCCTTGATGTGGAGCTTCCTCTTCTTGAGCGTCGCTTCTTCGACCTGTTCGGCGCCGGACGGGTATGGGTGATCGAGCAACTCGGCGAGTCGACTCTCCAACGCCCGATGCTGCTCGGACAGATCACGGTACTCGTCGTCTTCCTCCAGCAACACCTCGCGCGCGTGTTGCTCCTGGTTCATGTTCCCTCCTGATTGGGACTCCGCTGCTCCCTGGGGCAGCGGGCCTGCATGGCCGCGGACTTCGGAAAGTAGCACACGCCGCCGGGATGTTTCAAGACGGTTTCATGATCCCCGCTCGCGGGCAATCACCGCGTCGGGACGCCGGACGTACAGCGGCTGAACGGCATGCGGAGCCCGTGCCTCGTCAGGACGCTCGTACGCGATGCGTGCGATCACCGGCGCGAGCGGCGGCGCCTCGTGGGCCAGGACGGGTGTCGGCCCCAGCCGCTCCGCGATCAGCGCCCGCGTCGCGGGCACCGCGTCGCCGACGATGTCCAGGGCCCGGCCGGTCAACTGCGGCCTCCAGGCCGCGAGTATCTCCGCGGGCGGGCCGACCCGCGGACCGGCGATACACGCCCGGGCGCCCCGGTCGTACAGCGCCGCGAACACGTCCCGCCGCTGTCCGTCCATCCACGCCAACACGCGATCACTCGCCCCCGGGGTGCGCGCCAACGCCTCGAGCGTCGAGACCTGAACCACAGGCCGCGAGTTGACCAGCGCAAGCGCCTGGACCGTCGCGAGCCCCACTCGCAGGCTGGTGAACGACCCCGGACCGGCCGACACCGCAAAGCAGTCGATGGCGGACAGCGACAGGCCGGCGCTTCCCGCAATCGCCAACAGGTCGCCCGGCAGCCGCTCGCCGTGCGTCCGGGAAGGATCTCCGGCGACCGTCGCAACGACGCGGCCGTCCTGCGCCACCGCTACGCTTCCCTCACGCGTGCTCGTATCGAGCGCCAGTATCCACATTCCCCGCGCCGCCGGACACCCCCGTCACGCGATGGTACCATCGGACACGATGACGCCCACCGTCAAGGCGCCGGCCGTCGCCGACAAGGGTACGACGCCGGCGATGCGCCAGTACCTGGAGGCCAAGCGGCAGCACCCCGATGCCCTCATCTTCTTCCGCATGGGCGACTTCTACGAGATGTTCTACGAGGACGCGGTCACCGCGGCCGGGGTGCTGGAGCTCACCCTCACGTCTCGTTCGAAGGATCGCGGCGGTCGCGAGATTCCAATGTGCGGCGTGCCGTGGCACGCGGCCGATACATACCTCGCGCGGCTCGTCAAGCAGGGATTCCGAGTCGCCGTATGCGAGCAGGTCGAAGACCCGCGCAAGGCCCGCGGCGTCGTTCGGCGCGAGGTCGTCCGCGTGGTCTCTCCCGGCACGTACACGGACACCGGCGCGCTGGAGGCGAGCGAGCCGGCGTTCCTCGTGGCGGTTGCACAGGCGCTGGGCGGAGCTACGGCGGTTTTCGGCCTCGCGACGGCCGACCTCTCCACGGGCGAGTTGCGGGTCACGGAGCACCGCGGGACCTCCGCGGCCGGCGCGATCGTCGATGATCTGGCCGTCGTGCGGCCCCGGGAGATCCTGCTGCCCGAAGACCTCGACGCGGCGTGCCTCCCGGGAATCGAGCACGTCGACGTACCGGTCACCGCCGCCGAGCCCGCCACCTTCGATCTGGAGCAGGCGTTGCAGACCCTGCTGGAGCAGCTCGGCACGGTGTCACTGGATGGGTTCGGTCTGCTTCCGGACCGCAATCCTGCGGCCATTCAGGCCGCGGGAGGGCTCGTCCGCCACCTGCGGGAGACGCAGAAGGCCGAGCTCGAACATCTCCGGACCCTCGAGTTCCGAACACGATCCGATCACCTCGTCGTCGATGCCGCGACCTTCGAGCACCTGGAGGTGCTCGCCGGCGCCGAGGGACGCCGGTCCGGTTCGCTGCTTGCGGAGATCGATCTCACGACCACCCCGATGGGCGGCCGCCTGTTGCGCGCCTGGCTCCAACGCCCCCTGGCGGAGCGGGAGCCGATCCTCGACCGGCTCGACGCCGTGGACGAGCTGTCGCGACAGGTCGCCGCCCGCGGGCGGCTGCGGGCGGAACTGGCCGGCGTCCACGATCTGGAGCGCCTCATCGCCCGCGTGGCGCTCGGTACCGCGGGACCGCGCGACGTGGCGGCGCTCGGCCGCTCCATCGGCGTCGTCCCGGCGGCCCGCGCTCAGGCGGCCGAGCTGGCGGCGCCGCTCATCGGCGAGCTGCTGGGCGGGCTCGACGAGCTGCGCGATGTCCACGACCGGATCACGGCGACGCTGACCGACGATCCGCCGGCCCTCGCGCGCGACGGCGGGTCGATTCGGGACGGCGTCGACCGAGACCTCGACGAGCTGCGCGCCATCAGCCGCGACGCCCGGCACGCAATCGCGGCGATGGAGGCGGCCGAGCGGGAGCGAACCGGTATCGGGTCCCTCAAGATCCGGTTCAACCGGGTCTTCGGCTACTACATCGAAGTATCGGCGGCGAATCTCCACGCCGTCCCGGACGACTATCACCGCAAGCAGACCATCGCGAACGGCGAACGGTACATCACGCCCGCGCTCAAGGAGCACGAAGAGAAGGCGCTCGGGGCGGACGACCGCATCCTCAACCTGGAGCAGGAAATCTTCGAGGCGCTGCGGCGGGCGATTCTCGCGGAGGCGGGCCGCATCCAGCGCTGCGCGCGCGCGCTCGCCACCCTCGACGTCCTGGCCGCGCTGGCCGAGGCGGCCGGGCGGCGCAACTACGTCAAGCCGCGGGTGCGGGAAGACGGAGAGCTCGCCATCCTCGACGCGCGGCATCCGGTGGTCGAGGGCCGGACCGAGTCGTTCGTGCCCAACGACGTCCGCCTCAACGAGACCGATCACCAAGTGGTCGTGCTGACCGGCCCCAACATGGGAGGCAAGTCGACGTACCTGCGGCAGACCGCCCTCATCGTCCTGATGGCGCAGGCCGGCTCCTTCGTGCCCGCCCGCGACGCCACGCTCCCGATCACCGACCGGATCTTCGCCCGCATCGGCGCCGCCGACAATCTGGCCCGCGGGCAGTCGACGTTCATGGTCGAGATGCAGGAGACGGCGAAGATCATGCATCAGGCCACCTCGCACAGCCTCGTGCTGCTCGACGAGATCGGCCGCGGAACCGCGACGTTCGACGGGTTGAGCATCGCCTGGGCGGTGGCGGAGCACCTCGCCACCGGCCCGAAGGCGCGGCCCCGAACGCTGTTCGCCACCCACTACCACGAGCTCACCGACCTGGCCGATCTCCATGACGGCGTGGTGAACTACCACGTCGCCGCGCGCGAGTGGCAGGACGACATCGTCTTTCTGCGCAAGGTCGAACCGGGACGGTCGGACCGCAGCTACGGCATCCAGGTGGCGCGGCTGGCCGGTCTGCCGCCGGCGACCGTCGCGCGGGCACGCACCATTCTGGCCGGGCTGGAGACGGACGAGCTGTCGCGGGGCGGGCGTCCTTCCTTCAGCGGGACCGCGGCAGAGACCGCAGGCCAGCTCGGGCTCTTCCAGGAGGGACCGGCGTCGTCGGTCCACCGCGACATCGCCGAACGCATCGCGGCGCTCGACCTCGATCGCCTCACCCCGCTCGAAGCGCTCGTGCTCCTTGGCGAGCTGAAGGAGACGCTGGCGGACTGAGCCGCCGCGGACGTTCGCAGCAGAGCATGCCCAAGACACCCGCTTCGTCCGACAAGGCGCGCTTTCTCGATGTCCCGATAGAGCCCTTCGAGATAGCGCCGGAAGCTCCGGCCGACGAGCTGCTCCGGCGAATGGAGCGGATCTCTTTTCAGGGACGCAATCTCGCCACCGCCCATCGGATCTGGCAGCGCATGCTCGCCGACACCGAGGTCGTGATCTTCCTCGGCGTGGCCGGCGCGCTGACCGCGGGGGGGCTACGGCTTGCCATCGCCCGCCTCATCCGCGACCGCGCCGTCGACTGCGTCGTGTCCACCGGCGCCAACCTGTACCACGACCTGCACGAGACCCGCGGCCGCAGACACTTCGTCGGCTCGCACCGGGCGGACGACCGCGCCCTGCAGGCGGCGCGCATCGACCGCGTGTACGACACCTACGTGGACGAGGACGAGTTCGTCGACAACGACAACTGGATCGCCGCCTTCACCGCCGAACTCGAGGCGCGGCCCTACACCACGCGCGAGTACCTGTACCACCTCGGCAGGCACCTCTGGAACGAGACGGAAGGCGACGGCATCCTCACGGCGGCGTACCGCGCGGCAGTCCCCCTGTTCTGTCCGGCTATCGCGGATTCGTCGATCGGCATGGGGCTCGCCCAGGCCCGGCATGCCAGTCCGCGGCACGGCCGTATCGACGTGATCGGCGACATCATCGAATCGACCAACCTCGTCATCCGGCGTCCCCGGACGGCATCCATCGTCCTGGGCGGCGGGACCCCGAAGAATTTCATCAACCAGGCGAGCGTGCAGGCCGACTTCTGTCGCCCCGGCGCAGGCGGACACCGCTATGCGCTGCAGATCATCACCGATGCACCGCATTTCGGCGGCGCGTCGGGATCGACGCTGGACGAGGCACAGAGTTGGGGCAAGCTGTCCGTCGACGCCGACCAGGTCACCGTGCACGCCGACGCGACGCTCGCGTTTCCGCTCCTGTCCAGCGCCCTCGCGGCGTCCGCCCGCGAGCTGCTCGCCGCCCGGCGTCCAGCCGCGTTCGGGCTCGGCGGACGCGCCCTCGCCGTCGACGGGGCGCCGGTTCCGGTCGACCGTTTCGACGGGCTGGGCGATCAGACCGAATAGCTCGCCGCACGCGGCTCCGAGCAAGGTTGCGGCGGCGCATGGCGTCCGCGCGGCTGCTGCTGCGTGACGCAATGCACGGCGCCCAGGCCGAGGAGGAGATCGCCGGCGTGGATGCCCACCACCTCGCGGGCCGGAAAGAGGCCGGCCAGGATCCCCAGGGCTTCCCGATCGGCGGGATCGTTGAAGGTCGGAACGAGAACGACGTCGTTCCCGATGTAGAAGTTCAGGTAGCTCGCGGGCAGACGCTCGCCGTCGAAGCGGAGCGGCCGCGGCATTGGGATCGTCACGACGTGCAACGGGCGCCCGCGCAGGTCACGCATCGCCCGCAGACGCTCCAGGTTTCCGGCAAGCGGCCCATGGTTGTCGTCACCCGCGTTGCATTCGACGGCGGCGACGACGGTGTCGGGCCGCACGAAACGCGCCACGTCGTCGACATGGCCGTGCGTATCGTCGCCCGCGATGCCGCCGCCGAGCCACAGAACGCGCTCGATTCCCAGCGCCTGCTGCAGGACGCACTCGATCATCTCCCGGGACAGATGCGGATTGCGCGCCTGCTCGCGCCCCAGGAGGCACTGTTCGGTCGTGAGCAGCAGGCCCTGCCCGTTCACGTCGATGCTGCCCCCTTCGAGAACCACGGGGCATGGCCCGTCCTTCGTTTCAGCGACGATCTCGAACCGGCGCATGCCGAGCTGCTCGGCAATGGTCCGCGGCAGGGCGTCGTCGCGCCGCCACGCGCGGTAGCGAGCCCAGCCGTTGAATCGCCAGTCCGTCGCCGCCACCTCGCACCCGGATTCCGGTCCGCCCACCACGAAGACTGGTCCGGAGTCGCGAATCCACGAGCGATCCGTCGGGATCAGGTACGCGTCGATCCGGTTCAGATCCACGCCGCTCCGCCGCAGCCGGCGCTCCGCGCGCTGCCGCACGGCCCCGTCCCGGTAGACGATCGCGACGCGCTCTCCGCGGACGAGGTGACGGACGATGTCGGCATAGCACCACTCGACGGCCGCGGTCTTGACTTCCCAGTCCGCGCGGGCATGGGGCCAGACGAGCCAGGTCGCGTGGTGCGGCTCCCACTCGGCGGGCATCCGGAAGCCGGCGCCGGACGGCGCGGGTGCCTGCGCCGCGTCCGGTCGAGACGGCGATTGCCGCCGTTTGCTCATCGCGTCGGCTGGGCCTTGTGCGGAGAGGCGTCGAGGTACCGCCGCGTGATCGGTGCGTAGGTGTCGATGCGGCGATCCCGGAGAAACGGCCACGTCCGCCGTTGTTCCTCGATCGCGCGCCGGCTGCACCGCGCGACCACCACGGCGGCGGTTTCTCCGGCCGCCCGGGCGATTACGCGCCCCCCGGGTTCACAGACGAACGAGTCGCCCCAGAACCGCAGGGCGCCCGCTTCGCTCACCTCCGTCCCGACACGGTTCACGGCCGCCACATAGACGCCGTTGGCGATGGCATGTCCCCGCTGCACCGTCATCCAGGCGTCGCGTTCCGCGAGCCCGCCGCTCCCCGGCTCGCCGGCGCCGATCCAACCGATCGCCGTCGGATAGAAGATTGCCTCGGCGCCCTGCAGGGCGGTCAGGCGGGCCGCCTCCGGGTACCATTGATCCCAGCAGATCAGCACCCCGATGCGGGCGTACCGGGTCTCGAAGACGCGGTAGCCCAGGTCGCCCGGCGTGAAGTAGAACTTCTCGAGGAACTGCGGATCGTCGGGCACGTGCACTTTACGGTAGACGCCGAGCAGGTCTCCCGAAGCATCGATCACCACCGCGGAGTTGTGGTAGAGCCCGGCGGCGCGACGCTCGAAGAGCGGCGCTATGAGCGCGACGCCGAGCGCCCGCGCGAGCCGCGCGTAGCGCGTGGTGAGGGGCCCGGGAATCTCCTCGGCCAGATCGAAGCAGTCGGCATCCTCGCGCTGGCAGAAGTAGGGCGTCGCGAACAGTTCCTGCAGACAGACGATTTGCGCTCCCAGCCGGACGGCGTCGCGAATGCCGGCCTCGGCCGCCTCGTGGTTGCGGGCGGCCAGCCGATGGCAGGCCATCTGCACGAGACCGATGGTGAACTCGCCGGCCGGGGGCGCCGGCGCGCTGGTCATGGCGTGCCCTTGCGGCCGAAACGGCTACTGGCCAGAAGCCAGCGTATCGAGCTGACGTTCAGCATCGAAACGATAACCGGAGGCTGGAAACTCGTCGACGAGGCGCTGGAACGCCCGCATCGCCTCGTCCGGCCGGGCGGCGAGGCGATACGACTGCCCCAGCCGCATCAGCACGGCATCGACGGGGAACTCGGCGTCCGCGAGTCGCGATTCCCCTTCGAGCAGGGCAATTGCTTCAGCGTACTCCCCGGCCTGCAGGTGCGCCTCGGCGCGCCCGAGGCGGGCCATGCGCCCGTAGATGCCATCACCGGCGATCTCGATCACCCGTTGGTACTGCTCGGCCGCTTCGGCAATGCGGCCGAGCGTCCCGAGCGCAGCCGCCGCCTGGTAGCGGGCCACGATGCCCTGCTGCAGGCTCGGGTACGCGTCCGCTGCCGCAAGCAACCGGGGCACGGCGGTCTCGAGCTTCGCAGCCTCCGACGGGTACGCATCCGCTCCGGCGGCCGACTGCCCGTCCGCAGGAACGACGGGCGCATCCACGACGGCCATCGCGGATGCCAGCAATTCGCTGGCGCGCGACGTCCGCCACTGCTGCCAGCCGAATACGGACGCGCCGGTCAACAGCACGCCGAGGACGATCACGGCGCCGACGGCCCACCGGCCTCCCCGCACGGACTCCAGCATCGGCTGCAGGCCGGCGGCCAGCGGATCCGCCTTGAGATGGTGTCTTTCCGTTCTCTTCATGGTGTCGTCATCGAGGAACCGTTGATTCTAGCAAAAAGAGCGCCCGTACGGGCGGACGGGCGGACGGGCGGACGGGCGGACGGGCGGAGCATCGGCGCTGCGGCCGATATGGTAGAGTAGCGCGCGCGGGCCGCCGGGAGCGGGCTTCCGACCCGGCGGTTCGCTGGCCTTCTCGATGCGTCCGGGACGGACGCGTTGCTCCAGATGCCTGGTGACGCGATGAGTCGCGACTCGCAAGAGCCGTCGAGACGTCAGTTTCTGCGCGCCGCCGGCATCGCGCTTGCCGGCGGTGCGGTCCAGGCGCCAGCGCTGCTCCGCGGGCAGCAGGGCCCGACGCTGCTGCCGTCGTACCTCGCCGACGTGGACGGCAGCGGTGCGATCGACGCCTTCGACCAGCAGATCGTCAACACGGCCCTGCACGCCCATCGCGGATTCGATCTCACGCCGCGGCCAGGCTTCGACCACCGGGCCGACGTGTTCGGGCGCGCGGTCGTCGAACCTCTGGTCGTCGACTCCGTCACGCATTCCGTCCTGCGCTACGCCGGGTCGACCGAACGGACGCTCCCCCGGCCGATCACCGTCGCCTGGCACTATGGCTGGTACGAGGGCTTCCGGCGGCGTCCCGGCACCCAGACCGTCCGTTTCAAGGGCGGCGACTATCGGTCGTTCGATCCGGAGGTCGAGACCACGTTCCATGACCTGAAGAACGAGTTCGGCATCACCGTGGACGCCTTGAGCTGGATCCCCCAGCGCACGAGCAGAACCAACAACGGCAACTATTTCAAAGGCTTCCTGCAGGCGCCGAACGTCAGCACGCGCCACGTCTGCCTGCTCTACGAGGACACCTTGGCCCTGCCGGTCAGCGACGGGCGCATCAGCTTTCATTCGCCGGCGGTACAGTCGGGCTTCCGCGATGACTTCGTTGCGATGGCCCGCTTCCTGAACGACGTGCGCCGCGTCAGTCCAACCCGGATCTTCGCCCTGGACGGACGTCCGGTGATGTTCATCTTCGGTACGCACACCTGGGGCCATCTGCCGCTCGGGACGCGGGAGGTGGAGGTCATGCACCGTACGATCGCGCAGGCGAGACAGGGATTTGCGGACGTCTACGGCGAGTTTCCGTACCTCGTCGGCGAGGAAATCCAACTGTCCTCGATCGGGGCGTTCTCGGACGACCGCCGGACACGCAGCCAGTTCTTCGACGCCCTCTTCATCTATCACCACGCCGCCAACATCAAGCCGGGCAGCGAGCAACGGCTGCGGCTGTCGCCCGGATACATCCAGAACCAGATCAACACCCTCCGCACGACGTACGAGGTCGCCGCCCGAGTCCGCAATAGCTTCACCGGACGCCGCCTCCTGGTCATTCCCAATCTGGCCCCCGGCTTCGCCAAACCAGGGCATCCGACACTGGAGGTCACGCGCGGCGAATATGCCGACTTCATGAAGCTCCTCAAGGGCTTGCACATGCGGGAACACATCGAGCCCTACTGGTCCGGCGAGCTCGGACTGCCCGCGCTGCCAGCGCCGATCTACGTCGTCGGGTCCTGGAACGAGGAGTACGAAGGGCACTGCGTGTGGCCCTTCGAGTTCAACCTGTCGGTGCCGAGCGAAGCGGTCGAGCAGCACGGCTTCGACATCTCGATGGCGCTGAAGGAAGTCTTCGGCTGGAATCACTATGCGTTCCGCGACATGGCGTCCGCGGGGCTGCCGATCGGCCCGGTGTTCTGACGTCGAACGGCTCGAGGGCCGAGGCCGCGGGTTCGAGCGCCGGACAACGCTCCGGCTACTCGACGGAGATGCGGAGCACGGTGGGTCCCGCCCCGCCATATTCCGCGAACCAGGCAACCCCCTCCACCACGAGCTCGAACTGCGCCTCGTAGATTCCGGGTGCCCCGATGGCCGGCAGGTGGAATCGGACGGCGATCTGCTCGCCGGGTGCGACATCCCGATCCAGATCGGCTCGGCACCAGTCGACGTCGATCATCTTGCCGACGCTGCCGGCCGATCCGCCGACCGCCTGCAGATGGACGCCGAGCCGCGTCCAGCCCGACCGCGATGCGCCCTGCCCCCGGTGCAACCAGCGAGTATCCGCGATGTTGGCGACGCGCAGGTCGACAAGCAGCCGTTCCGCGCGTGATATCGACGCGTCGCCGGCCGGGCGTACGATGCGGATGCGGGCCGCGAGCTGCGCGGGACGCTCGGTCGTCGGCCGCGAGCCGCCCTTGTACATCAACACGTAGTGGTGGTAGTAGACGTCGTTGCACAGATGGTCCCAGTAGCGGTGAAATCCCCGCACGCCGCCGGTGAAGCGCTCGATGTCGCGCGCCGGCAGCTCGTGCTGCATCGTGGGACCGGACGCAATGACGTTTACCGCCGAGAACCCGACCGCCTCGGCGAGGGCGGCGAGGTCCTCGACGATCAGCTCGTTCTCGAGTACGTCCGTGGAAGCGCTCTCGCGGACGCTGCCGGGTCTCGCTGCATGACCGCGGCCCGGTTCGGACATGGCCACCACCCCGTCCGGCATCAGAACCCGGTGCATCTCGCTGAGGATCTCCCGCTGATTCGGTACGTGGTGAAAGGCGTCGTACACGATGACCCGGTCGCACGTCGCATCTTCCAGCGGAAAGGAATGACCGTCGTAAGGAACGAAGCGCGGATCGAGCGACCAGTTCGTCCGTGGGTCGGACTCGAACAACTGCCGGCCCAGGGTGAGCGCCGTGCCTGAAACGTCGAGCGCGATCGTCCGGCACCCGAAGCGATTCAGAAAATGGGACAGCCAGCACGTGCCGGCACCGAACTCTACCACCGTGTCGCCGGGCCGGAGCTTCGCGCCCGCGATGAGCGTCCCCGTGTTGACCAGGTATCTGCCGAACTGCTGCGCGTCGCTGAACGGTTTATCAAGCAGGAATCGCGGGTCCGCGTACTCGGCGTAGTATCGCTCGGCGGCCTCGTTGTACGTCGTTGTGCGTTCGGCGAGCCCCGGCGGCTCCACCGGCGCACCCCGCCCCTGCGGAAACCGGAACGGCAGCAGGATGAGGCGGAAGATCGGCCTCCAGACGAATCCCCAGGCCGCCAGAATGATGGGCCGCAGCCCCGGGCAGCGCCGCTCCGCGGCGCGCAACGCGGCGGGAATCGTGCGGATCATGCGGACGGCGTTGCGCCGCGGTCGAATACGCTCAAGCGCAGCATGATGACCTCAGCGCGGGAATTGCGCCGGTCGACCCGTGAATCGTAACCTGAGTCGAGGTCCTCGACCGCTGCCGGCGTCGGGTTGCCCCCAGTCTCGGCTGGCGGCCGCCGGCAGCGGTGGTTCCGCCCCGCCGGCCGCAACCGATGTACCCTTTTCCGGAGAACGATGCGCACACAAATCCTGGCAACCATCATCGTCGGCATCACCGAGTGGCTGGCGAAACGATCCATCCGCGTCCGCCGCCTTCTGCTTGTCATCTACGAGCGACTCTACGCCACCAACTGGTTGAACCAGCCG
Organism: Vicinamibacterales bacterium; assembly: GCA_965116825.1. Lineage (GTDB taxonomy): Bacteria > Acidobacteriota > Vicinamibacteria > Vicinamibacterales > UBA8438 > WTFV01. The sequence continues at coordinate 5,174,622 of OZ220736.1, read as the reverse complement.
CCGGCGGCGCATTCGCGATTCACGCCCGAACAGATCGTCGCGCGCACCGACTCCTTCAACGCCGCCGCGGACCGCTACTTCGCCGACTACGAGGACTTGCCTTTCCTGCTCGGCAAGCCGTACACCGACGTGGAGCACTTCTCGCAGCGGTTCTTCGACATCGGCGTCCTCACACACTGGCTCCGCCTCGCTCCCGGCGACGTCGTGATGGAGCTCGGCGCCGGGACCTGCTGGCTGCTCCATTTCCTGAACCGGTACGGCTGCCCGACCATCGCCGTCGACGTCTCCCCCACCGCGCTCGAAATGGGACGCCAACTCTTCAAGCGCGACGCTCTTACGAATTGGGATCTCGACCCGCAGTTTCTCCCCTACGACGGGCACCGGCTCCCTCTGCCCGATGGGCACGTCGACAAGATCCTCCTGTACGACGCGTTTCATCATGTCCCGAATCAGGACGAAATCCTGCGCGAGATGGCGCGCGTGCTCAAGCCCAACGGCGTGGTGGCAATGTGCGAGCCGGCCCCGGGACACAGCCACACCGAGGCAAGCCGGCACGAAATGGACGCCTGGGACGTGCTGGAGAACGACATCGCCGTCGACGCCCTGGAACCGCTTGCTCTCGCCTGCGGATTCAGCAAGATGACCGTCGTCCCGATCGGTCTGCCGCTGTCGGTCGAGGTGCCGGTGGGCAACCTGCGCGACTTCCTGCTGGGCCGCGAGCTGGGCCACTACTGGGGGTTGTGGACGACGGCGATCCGCACGTCGGCCTATCTCGTGCTCTACAAGGGGGAGTACCAAGCCACGACGCGCAACCCCGACAACCTGCATGCCCGTATCGAACCGGCCGTCGACAGCGGACGGGTGACCGCCGGCGCCCTCATTGCACTCCATGTGCGCCTCACCAACACCGGCGATACGCGCTGGCTGTGCGGCACGCCGGACCAACGCGGCACCACCCAGCTTGCCGCGGATCTCTACGGCAGCGACCCGGACACGTGTATCGACGGAAAGTGGTCGCGTACCCTGCTGCCGCACGATGTCCCGCCCGGCGACGATGTGACACTGCACATCGTGCTGCCGACGATAGAGACGCCGGGTGAATACCGGGTCGTGTTCGACGTCGTTGTCGAACACGTCGGCGCGTTCGCCGAGTGCGGCTCTCCAACCACCGACTGGCCCCTGACCATGATCTGACACGGGACTTCGAATCGGAGTGCCGCGAGCCGTTCGGTGCGAGACCGCAGGCAGCTCGACGAGATCGTCCGGCACGTCCGCTTCGAGGGCTGCCCCAGAGCGCGCCGAACGACCGCACTGCTGCCTGCGAAGTGTGGTTGGCGCGCGTGCCCGGATTCGAACCGGGGGCCTGCCGCTTAGGAGGCGGCCGCTCTATCCAGCTGAGCTACACGCGCACGCGCGGGTCGCGGACGCCGCGGGAGACGGGCGTACGATCCAGCTTACTCCGGCGCGGGTCACGCGACGGTCTCGTCATCAGCCGGCCGCGCCCGCTCGCGCAACGCCGCCAACCCGTTGCCGATACGAACATACTCCTCGTACCGCTCCTGGTAGGTCTGCAGCTTTTCGTCGTCGAGCGCGGCCAACCTCGTCCGCACCGCCGTCGGGGTGTCCCCCGCGGCCCGCAACTCAGCCTCGACCGCGCTCGCCCGCTGCTTGAAGTCCGCGTCGTGCCGGCGCTCCCAGGCGAGCCACTCCGCCGTCCAGCGTCCGTGGGCGTCATCCACCACGGCGTGGGGAAACGGGAACGCCTCGCCGGTCTGCCGCTCGATGGCTTCGACCGCGTCCGGGAACAGGCGCCGCGACGCGTCGGCGGCGCCGCGCCACGCCAGCAGGTCGCGCGGTTCACTGCGCGCCGCAGCCGGGGCCAGGCTTGCGAGCAGCGTGGCGGCGAGCCGCTCCCGGTGCTGCCGGCGGCGGTCCCGGCGGGCACGTTCGGAAACGAAGAACACGATGCAAATCAACGCAACGAGAAGACCCTCGGTCATGCCGTTCCTGGACGCCACGGTCCGCGTACCAGCCCGGAACTAGTAGTGCAGCGCCGCGAAGACCTCGTGGCCGGCCAACCGCTCGCGGCCCCGCAGCGCGTCGAGCTCGACCAGAAACGCGAGCGCATGCACCTCGGCGCCGCGCCCGGTCACGAGGTCGGTCGCGGCGCGCGCCGTGCCGCCGGTTGCCAGCAGGTCGTCCACGATCAGCACCCGCTGGCCGCTGTCGATGGCGTCCTCGTGCATCTCCAGCGTATCGGTGCCGTACTCGAGCTCGTACTCGACCCGGACGGTGCCCGCGGGCAGCTTGCCGGGTTTGCGGGCCGGCACGAAGCCCGCGCCGAGCCGCTCCGCCACCGCCGCGCCGAAGATGAAGCCGCGGCTCTCAATCCCCACCACCTTGTCGATTCCGGCTTCCCCGAACGGCTCGGCGAGGCACGCGATGGCCCGGCGCAGTCCGCCGGGGTCGCAAAGAAGCGTCGTGATGTCCTTGAACAGAATGCCCGGCTTTGGAAAATCGGGCACCTCCCGGATCAGGTTCTTCAGGTCTTGCATGTCTCAAGATGGCGGGCCCGTCAGGTACGGACCACGAATTCTCCGGTGGCGTCCAGCGGTGCGACGTCCTCGACCGTGATCCCGAGCACCTTCGACAGACGGGGGCCCTGGTGCAGGGCGCGTTCGAATCGATCCATCGCCTCGCGGTCTCCCTCGCCGACCGCCTCCACCCGCCCGTCGGCCAGGTTGCGCACGAAACCGCGCACACCTTCCCGCCGAGCCGCCCAGGCTGCGAAAGCACGAAATCCGACGCGTTGTACACGACCGCTCACGAGCAAGCGTCTGGTCACTGTCATCGTCGGGGTCGCCCGGCGCGCGTCGTAATTATAGCCGACCGTCGCGGGGCGCCCTTCGGCGGCGCCGATTCGGTCACGTGGGCCGTCGCGTGTGCTAACCTGCCGCGGAATGGAGGTTCCCATGAGATTCGTAGTCTGTCTGCTGGTCGCCACGCTGCTGGCCACTCCCGCCGCTGCGCAGTTCACCGAGGTCGGTTCGCTCGATTTCCCGACCTCCGCAAGTTCCGAAGAGGCGCAGCGCCATTTCCTGCGCGGGGTGGCAGTTCTCCACAGCTTCGGCTGGAAGCAGGCCATCGAGCAGTTTCAGGCTGCGCAGGCCGTCGAGCCCGACTTCGCGCTGGCCTACTGGGGCGAGACGCTGAGCTACAACCATCCACTGTTCGGCGGTGGACCCAACCTCGACGAGGAGAACCCGCGCGCGGTGCTTGCCCGCCTCGGTCCGACCCGCGCGGCGCGGGCCGACAAGGCGCCGACCGATCGGGAAAAGGGCTTCCTGGAGGCGGTCGAGGTGCTGTGGAGCGAGCAGGGCACCTACGACGAGCGCCGAGTCCGCTACATGGAAGCGATGGGCCGGCTCTACGACCGCTATTCCGACGACCACGAGGTCGCCACGTTCTACGCCCTGTCGATGTTGGCCGGATCGCGGGCGCTCGGCGATCAGTCGCTGCGCCTCGAGGTCCGGGCTGGCAATATCGCGATGAAGGTGTTCCACGCCAATCCGGACCATCCGGGGGCGCCCCACTACACTATCCACGCCTTCGACGACCCGATTCACGCACCGCTGGCGCTCGACGCGGCACGCCGCTACGCCGAGATCGCGCCGGCCGTCTCGCACGCGCGCCACATGCCGACCCACATCTTCATTCAGCACGGGATGTGGGATCTCGTCTCGAACCACAACCAGTCGGCGCACGAGGCGGCCCGCGCACTCTGGGAGCCGGGCGACAGCGTCGGCGATGCCGTCCACTCCCTCGACTGGGGCCAGTACGGCGATCTGCAGCGCGGCGACTACGACAAGGCGAAAGTCTGGATCGAGCGCCTGGAGCAACTCATCGCCGAGAGCGACGGGCAGGCCCGCGCGGTCAGCACCCTGCCCCTGACGAAGGCCCGCTACGTGGTCGAGACCGAGCAGTGGCGTACCGAGCCGATCACCGAGGATTCGTCCACGCACGAGCTGCTGGCCACCGGACTCAGCGCCGTGCGCGAGGGGAATCTCTCCGTGGCGCGCCAAGCGGAGGGGGCGCTCGCCGTGCGCGGCGCCGACGGCGGCGCACAGGACCGGATAGCCCACAAGGAGGTTGCGGCATCGATTCAGGCGGCCGAGGGCAACCAGGACGCGGCGACGGCGCTGATGGACGAGGCCATCGCCATCGTCGAGACGCTGCGGCAGCCCAACGGCGCGGCGAGCCCGGTCAAGCCGCCCTACGAGCTGTACGGAGAGATCCTGCTCCAGCTCGGGCGGCCGGCCGAAGCGCTGGCGAAGTTCGATACGTCGTTGCTGCGGATGCCGAACCGCATGCGCTCGCTGCTCGGAGCCGCCCGTTCGGCCGCCGCGAGCGGAGACCGGGCCACCGCCCGGGAGCACTACGGCACGCTCGCCGACTTCTGGGTCGGTGCGGCCGACGAGCCGGGCTACGCCGAGGCACGACAGTTCCTGGAAGCGACGAACGAGAACTGATTCGTCAACACCGTTGCCGGTCGTGCGCCCCGGTTGCGCATGGCCGGCGACGGTCCCGGCGTTGCGGATCGCCGACGCGTTCGAGGGAAGCCTGCGGTGATCGCCGCAGTTGGTTGATCCGTCTAGGGAAGAAGGTGGTCGGGGCGAGAGGATTTGAACCTCCGACCCCTCGGTCCCGAACCGAGTGCTCTACCAGGCTGAGCCACGCCCCGACACAGGCCATTCATTGTAACACCACTCGCAATCAGCGCGTGGAAATGCCGTAGGGCCTGGCCCAGGTCAATCCCGCCAGCGTACCTCCTGCCGGTCGGTACTCGCAGCCCACCCAGCCCTGGAAGCCAAGCTCGTCGATCACGTCGAAGAGGTACGGGAAGTTGATCTCCTGCCTGCCGTTCGGCTCGTGACGCCCGGGGACGCCGCCGATCTGGAAATGGCTTATCACGTCAAGGTTCGCCCGGACGGTCTCCGCCAGGTAGCCCTCCATGATCTGCATGTGGTAGAAGTCGTACTGCAGAAAGACGTTGTCGGTCCCGACACGGTCGATGATCCGCCGCGCCTGCGCCGATCCCGTCAGGAAGTAGCCGGGGTTGTCCTGCGTGTTGAGCGGCTCGAGCAGCAGACGGATGCCGAGCGGGCGTGCCCGCTCGGACGCCCAGCGGAGATTCGACACGAAGGTGTCCTCCGCCCGGGAGTCCGCGGTGGTTCCGGCCAGGCAGTGGATCTGACCGCACCCCGCGGCGACCGCGTATTCGAACGCCCGCGTCAATCCGTCCCTGTACTCCTGCTCCTGCCCCGGCACGGCACCGGCCGCGACCGGCGTGTTCATGAGCGTGGCGTCGAGGCCGTGGCGCCGTAAGCGCTCGGCGATGTTCTGGGGCGACTCGCCGTAAGGGCCCTGGATCTCGACGCCGCCGAACCCCGCGCCGGCGGCCTGCTCGAACCGGTCCAGCAGGTCCCACTCGTTGAACATCATCGTGACGCTGGCGGCGAACTTCGGCATGGCGCTCCTCTGCGGCGCGCCCATCCTACCATCCGCGGTCACCTCGGTCGACGGGCTGCTCTCCGCCGCCGCTATGATCTCGTGCATGCTGCGGAATGGATCCGCCTTCGACGCCGTGCTGCTGATCAGCTTCGGCGGACCGCTCGGCCGGGCCGACATCCGGCCGTTCCTGCGGAACGTACTGCGTGGACGCCGGGTGCCGCTCCAACGTGTCGAGGCCGTGGCGCGGCATTACGAGTTGTTCGACGGCGTGTCGCCGCTCACCGCGATTACCCGGCGGCAGGCGGACGCGTTGCGTGAGCGGCTCGTAGCGGACGGCCCGAATCTGCCGGTCTTCGTCGGCATGCGCAACTGGCACCCTTTCATAGACGACACGCTGGCCGACATGGCGGCAAAGGGAATCGAACGGGCGCTCGGCATCGTGCTGGCGGCGCATCACAGCTACTCGAGTTGCGACCAGTACCGCCAGAATGTGGCACAGGCCCGGCGAGAGCTGCGTTTCCGCGGCGTGGACGATGTCGAGGTGCTGTTCGCGCCCGGCTGGCACACTCACGATGGGTTCGTCGAGGCCAACGCCCGGCGGGTCGAAGCCGCCCTCCACGGCCTTCCCGTCGACCTGCGCCGGGACGCCAGGATCGTCTTCACCGCGCACAGCATCCCGGGAACGATGGCCGCGGCGTGCCGCTACGAGACGGAGTTACGCGAGACGGCCGATCGGGTGGCCCGGCGCCTGAAGACCGACGACTGGGTGCTCGCTTACCAGAGCCGCAGCGGCCGGCCGGAGGACCCCTGGCTGGAGCCGGATGTCTGCGACTACCTGCGCTCCGCGCACGAACGCGGCCTGCGGGCGGCGGTCATCGCCCCGATCGGATTCGTGGCCGACCATATCGAGGTGCTCTACGACCTCGACACCGAAGCGGCCGAGGCATGCCGCGACCTCGGCCTGCCGATGCGCCGCGCGTCCGCGGTCAACGATCATCCGGCGTTCATCGACACCCTGGCCGACGTGACGCGGCAGGCCTCGGAGCAGGCTCGGGGCCGACGTCCGCTGTCGATGGTGCCCGCCGTGCCGCCGCGGCGCCTGGAACCCGCGCCGCCCGCGCGCTGATCGCCCGCCGCCCTGCCCGCAGACGCCTAGGCGACGGCGGCCGGCGTGCAGTGCTTGTCGAACGCGCCAGTCAGATCCCGGGCGATCACGTCCGCTTCCCGGTTCTCGATCTGGTGGCGCTCCAGCATGTAAATCAGCTTGCCGTCCCGCAGGAGGGCGACGGCGGGCGAGGACGGCGGATAGCCGGTGAGGTACTCCCGCGCACGCTGGGTCGCCTCGACGTCGGCGCCGGCGAACACGGTGGCGACGACGTCCGGGGTCGTCTGGTGCTGCAGCGCCAGCGCCACGCCGGGCCGCGCCCTGCCGGCCGCGCAGCCGCAGACCGAGTTGACCACGAGCATCAGGGTGCCGGGCTGTCCGGCCACCGCATCGTCCACGTCCTTGGCGGACCGCAGTTCCTTGACGCCGAGCCGCGTCAGCTCCTCGCGCATCGGGGCGATGAAGAACTCTGGGTACACGTTGGGGCTCCTTTCGCATCGCGCGCGGCTGCACACCGCGCGCCGTCTGTCATCAACCAACAAGCGTAGCATGGTCCGCCGCGCTCCGGTCGGCGAGGCGGCGGTTGAAGGCCCACAGAACGGCCAGCGCGATGCCCCACTGCACCACGCAGGTCCCGACGCTGTACACCCGCAGGGGGTTCCACCAGCCGTCCGGGTCGTACACCGTCGCCGCCTGGTACATCCACCAGCCGAACATCGCCACGAACTCGACCGGCACCAGGTACTTCAGGATCCACGCCCAGATCGGCCCGACCCGCCGCCCCGACGAGTGCGTGTTGACGAGGTCGTCGCGGAAGCGATCGACCCCGTAGCGCAGGGTCGCAATGGCGATGAACAGGCCGCTCACCATCAGGGCCAGCCCCCAGACCCAGTCCTGATTCTCGAAGATAGCGAGGCTGACCGCCGAGGGAAGGCCGCAGACGACGGCCGCCCCGACCACCAGCGGCACGGCGCGCGAGCGGGCGGCGCCGGCGTCGATCAGCACGCGCGTACCCAGCTCCACCATCGCGATCAGCGACGAGAGCGCGGCGCAGAACATCGCCAGGAAGAAGAGCGGCAGGAACAGCCCGCCGGCCGGCATCCGAGCGAAGACCTGGGGGATCCAGATGAACGTGAGCCCGGTGTTCCCGGCGGCCAGCGCCTCGCCCGCTTCGCCCGCCGGCAGGATGGCGAATGCGGCCGGGAGGATCGCCATCGCGGCGAGCAGCGAGGCGACGTTGTTGCCCAGGCCGATCGTCGCGGCGTTGGTGACGACGTCGTCGCTTTCGCGCACATAGATCGCGTAGCAGAGAATGAGCCCCCATCCGGCGCCGGTCGACCACGCCGATTGCGTCAGGGCCTCCAGCCAGGTCCGGTAGTTCGCCAGCGCGCTGAGATCCGGCGTGAACAGGTAGGCCAGCCCCTGCCCCGCCCCCGGCAGCGTCACCGCCCGCGCCACGGCGAGCAGCAGCAGCACGAACAGCAGCGGAATGAGGATCCGGTTCGCCCGTTCGATGCCTCCGGTCACGCCGCGGGCCACGACGAAGCCCGCACCGCTCACGGCCAGGACGTGAAACAGCACGGGCTGCCACACCGACGTGCTGTACGTATCCCAGTAGGCGGCGGCGTCGACCCCGGCCAGCTCGCCGCTGAGCGCCGCCACGGCGTACTTCAGCATCCACCCGGTGACGACCGAGTAGTAGAACATGATCATCACGCTCGTCACCGCGACGAACCCGCCCATCCACGCGGTCCGCCCGCCGGTCAGCTTCGCGAACGCACCGATGGGGCCGCGGCGCGCGCCCCGGCCGAGTCCGAACTCGGCAATCAGCAGGGGAATGGACCAGGCGAACAGGAACAGCAGCCACGGAATGAGGAACGCGCCGCCGCCGTTCTGGGCCGCGATGCGGGGAAAGCGCCACAGGTTGCCCGTACCGACGGCCATCCCCAGACCGGCCAGGATGATGCCCCAACGTGACGAGAAGAAATCGGATGTCTTCATGGGATGCTTCCTGATGCGATGCAATTACAGTGTAGTTGCGGTTCGGCGACCGCCGCGGCTCGGGCCGTTCCGGATCCGTTCTCGCTGTGGTATCTAATGCAGTCGGTCAGCCTGATCCGGGACGGATCGTCGGGAACGACAGGCAGCCGCTCGTCCGGCCGCCTGGAGGCCGACGGCCGCTTCGTCATCAACGCGGTGCCTCCCGGCCGCTACATCGCTTACGCCTCGGAGACCGGAGCGCCGGGCCGTACCCGCTTCGCCACCGCGGAGGTGTCGGTGACCGGCGAGCGTATCGACGGCGTCTGGTTGACGCTGACGACCGGCGCTTCCGCCCGCGGACAGATCTTCTTCGAGCCGCAGGTCGAGCCCACCTTCACGCCGGATGCGATCCAGCCGTTCACGATGCCGCGCGGCAACGGCCTGCAGCTTCCGGTGGGTCGCGGCATCGGCCACGTCAACGACGACTGGAGCTTCGAGATTCGCGGCATCGCAGGCCCGCAACTGGTCAGGCTGGCGGGAATGCCGCCGGACTGGACGCTGCGCACGGTGGCGCTGTCGGGTCGGGACATTACCGACACGCCGATCGTCTTCTCGCGCCAGATGCCCACGACCGGGTTGCAGATTCTGCTGACCGACCGGTTGAGCAAGCTGACCGGCGTCGCGCTGGACGCGACGGGCCGCCCCACGACGGACTACACCGTGGTGATCTTTCCCGAAGAGGTCAATCTGCGCGTCTTTCCCTCCCGCTTCGTACGGTCCGCGCGCCCCAACCAGGAGGGCGCGTTCGAGATTTCCGGCCTGCCGGCATCCCGCTACCTGGCCTACGCGGCCCAGGCGATCCCGCGCAGCGCCTGGACGAACCTCGAGCACCTCGCCGGACTCGCCCCGGCCGCGGAACCCTTCTCGCTCGGCAACGGCGAGACGCGCCACCTCTCGCTCCCGTTGCGCCCGGCTCCATAGGAGCCTGTGCGCCGCGAGCCCGCTGATTCGGGCCGGACCGCATCGCTCTCCGGTCGAGCATGCGTACGACCGGCTACCGGCACGCCGGCGTGGTCCGCCCCCGGCACCGACGTCATCTGTCCGAACCGTCGGGAACCTCTTTCAACTCTTATACGTCTCATGTCAATGCATATAGTCGGAACGACGCACTATGAGCGAGATCCTCTTCATCAGCACGGCTTCGCGCCTGCTCGGCATGCACCCGCAGACGCTGCGCAAGTACGAGCGCCTGGGGCTGGTGCGCCCCGACCGGACGGTCGGCAGCATGCGGCTGTACCCACCGGAACAGATCGAGCGCCTGCGATTCATCAAGCACCTGGTCGACGAGCGCGGGATCAACCTCGCCGGCGTACGGCATCTGCTGGCGGTAGCCGACGCCGTGCAGCAGCTCCGGCCGCTCGCTTCCGGCAACGCACTGAGCAGGCGGGGCGGACATCGCCGCCTCCTGCGGGAGCTGGATCACCTGAGCGAGCTGCTCGGCCTGGCGTGAGCCGGCGAGGGCATGCCGTCGACAGATCGAGGCCATTGCCATGCACATCAACCGACTGACCGAAAAGGCGCAGGAGGCCGTCGTCGCGGCCCAGCAACTCGTCGAACGGGAAGGACATCCCCAGATCGAGCCGGAGCACCTGCTGCTGATCCTGATCGAGCAGCACGACGGCGTAGTGCCGGCGCTGCTGCAAAAGCTGGCGGTCGATGCCGCAGCGCTTGCCGCCGCGGCCCGCGCGACCCTGGATCGGCTGCCTTCGACGGCCGGCGGCGCACCTCCGTCGCCCTCGGCCCGCCTCCGCGGCGTGCTGACCGCCGCGAGCAGCGAGGCGGAGCGGCTGACCGACGAGTACGTCAGCACCGAGCACCTGTTCCTGGCCGTGGCGGCCGAGCCCGGAGACGCGCCGGCGGCCCGCCTGCTGTCCGATCGCGGGCTCGACAAGGACCGGCTCTACGAAGCGCTGACCGCGGTCCGCGGCTCCCATCGGGTGACCGACCAGCATCCCGAAGGAAAGTACCAGGCGCTCGAACGCTACGCCCGCGATCTGACCGCGCTCGCCCGCGGCGCCGGGCTCGATCCGGTCATCGGCCGGGACGAAGAGATCCGCCGGGTCATCCAGGTGCTCTCGCGCCGGACCAAGAACAACCCGGTCCTCATCGGCGAGCCGGGGGTCGGCAAGACCGCGATCGTGGAGGGTCTGGCCCAGCGCATCGTGCGCGGAGACGTCCCCGAGGGACTCGGCGACAAGCGTCTGGCCGCCCTCGACATGGGGGCCCTCATCGCCGGCGCCAAGTACCGCGGCGAGTTCGAGGAACGCCTCAAGGCAGTGCTCAAGGAGATCACCGACGCCGACGGCCGCATCGTCCTGTTCATCGACGAGTTGCACACGGTGGTCGGCGCGGGCGCGTCCGAGGGCGCGATCGACGCCTCGAACATGCTCAAGCCGCTGCTCGCCCGGGGCGAGCTGCACACCATCGGGGCGACGACCCTGGACGAGTACCGCAAGTACATCGAGAAGGATGCGGCGCTCGAGCGGCGCTTCCAGCCGGTGCTCGTCGTCGAACCGACGGTCGAGGACACCATCAGCGTCCTGCGCGGACTGCGCGAGCGGTACGAGATCCACCACGGCGTGAAGTTCAAGGACGCCGCCCTGGTCGCCGCCGCGGTGCTTTCCAACCGCTACATCAGCGATCGTTTCCTGCCGGACAAGGCCATCGATCTCATCGACGAGGCGGCCTCGAAGTTGCGCACCGAGATCGACTCGCTGCCGGTGGAGCTCGACGAGGTCGAACGCCGCATCATGCAACTGGAGATCGAGCGCGAGGCGCTGCGCAAGGAGACCGACGACGCCTCGCGCGGCCGTCTCGAACGCCTGGAGAAGGAGCTGGCCGATCTGCAGGAGGAGCGCCACCGGCTGCGCACCCGGTGGGAGCACGAAAAGGCCGAGATTCAGGGCGCGCGCGGTATCCAGGGCGAGCTCGAGACGCTGCGGCACGAAGTGGAACGGGCGCAGCGCGAGGGGAACTACGCCCGCGCTTCCGAGCTGCAGTACGGACGGCTTCCGGAGCTCGAACGGCAGTTGCAGCAGCGCCGCGACACGGCCGCTGCCGGCTCGCGCATGCTGAAGGAAGAGGTGGACGAACAGGACATCGCCGCGGTCGTGAGCAAGTGGACGCACATTCCGGTCAGCCGGCTCGTCGAGGGGGAGATCGAGAAGCTCGTCCAGATGGAGGATCGGCTCCGCAAGCGCGTGATCGGCCAGGACGACGCCATCGTGGCGGTCTCCAACGCGGTGCGCCGCGCCCGCGCCGGCCTCCAGGACCCGGACCGCCCGCTCGGCAGCTTCATCTTCCTCGGGCCGACCGGTGTCGGAAAGACCGAGCTGGCGCGCGCCCTGGCCGAGTTTCTGTTCGACGACGAGCGGGCCATGGTGCGCATCGACATGTCGGAGTACCAGGAGAAGCACGCCATCTCGCGGCTGATCGGCGCCCCGCCCGGCTACGTCGGCCACGACGAGGCGGGCCAGCTCACCGAGGCGGTGCGGCGGCGTCCCTACTCGGTCGTGCTCTTCGACGAGGTCGAGAAGGCCCACCCCGACGTACTCAACGTGATGCTGCAGCTTCTGGACGACGGCCGCCTGACCGACGGCAAGGGACGGACGGTCGATTTTCGGAACGTCGTCGTCATCATGACCTCGAACCTCGGCAGCGAGCTCATCGCCGCGCGCGCCGGGGATGGCCGCGACCTCGGCGAGGACACGCGCCGACGCATCGACGACGTGGTGCGCGGGCACTTCCGGCCCGAGTTCCTCAACCGCGTCGACGAGATCATCGTCTTCCGCGCCCTCGAACGACGCCACCTGGCGGACATAGCGGCCATCCAGCTCGCCCATCTCGGACGGCGATTGGCCGAGCGCCAGGTCACCATCGAGACGACCGACGGCGCAGTGCGCCATCTGATCGACGAGGGGTACGACCCCGCGTACGGGGCGCGGCCGCTGCGCCGCACGATCCAGCGCCGCGTGCTCGACCCGTTGGCGATGGACCTGCTGCGCGGCGACTTCGCGGACGGCGATACCGTGATCGTCGACCGTGGCGTCGACGGGCTGACGTTCACCCGGGCCACGCCGACCGCGGTGTCCGGGAAGTCCGGCGCGTCGCTCGACGAGTGAGTCATCCGCCGGCGCGGATCGCGGACTCGAAGCCCTCGCGGTTGTGGGAGCCGTCGCAGAACGGCTTGTTCTCGGAGTGTCCGCAACGGCAGAGCGTGAACGGCCGGCGCGTGATCGGAACCTCGTTGCCCTCGGCGTCGACGACGCGCACGTCGTCACCGTCGACCAGGCACGGACCGTTGTCTCGAATTCGAATCGTCGCCATCGTCATCCCATCTTCTGCATCGACGCCAGGAAGTCGGCGTTCGATCGCGTCTTGCCCATCTTGTCGAGCAGCAACTCCATCGCCTCCACCGACGACAGCGGATTGAGGACCTTCCGCAGCACCCACACACGGTTGAGGTCCTCCTTGCCGAGCAGCAGCTCTTCCTTGCGGGTGCCGCTCTTCTGGATGTCGATGGCCGGGAACACGCGCTTGTCCACGAGCTTCCGGTCGAGGTGGATCTCCATGTTGCCCGTGCCCTTGAACTCCTCGAAGATCACGTCGTCCATGCGCGACCCGGTATCCACGAGGGCGGTCGCCATGATAGTCAGCGAGCCTCCCTCCTCTATGTTGCGGGCCGCTCCGAAGAACCGCTTCGGCTTCTGCAGCGCGTTCGAATCCAGACCGCCGGAGAGCACCTTGCCGGACGGCGGAATCACGGTGTTGTAGGCGCGTGCAAGGCGCGTTATCGAATCGAGGAGTATGAAGACGTCCTTGCGGTGCTCCACCAGGCGCTTGGCCTTCTCGATGACCATCTCCGCCACCTGCACGTGGCGCTGGGCCGGCTCGTCGAAGGTCGATGAAATGACCTCGCCGTCCACCGACCGCTGCATGTCGGTCACCTCTTCCGGGCGCTCGTCGATGAGCAGGACGATGAGATAGACCTCCGCGTGGTTGCGCGCGATCGACTGTGCGATGTTCTGCAGCAGCATCGTCTTGCCCGTGCGCGGCGCCGCCACGATGAGTCCGCGCTGCCCCTTGCCGATCGGGGTCATCAGATCCATGACGCGAGCCGACAGGTTGTCCGGCGCGGTCTCGAGCTGCGCCCGGTCCAGGGGGTACAGGGGCGTCAGGTTCTCGAAGAAGATCTTGTCGCGGGCCTGATCGGGCGACTCGAAGTTGACCGCCTCGACCTTGATGAGCGCGAAGTAGCGCTCCCCTTCCTTGGGCGGCCGGATCTGGCCGGACACGGTATCGCCCGTCTGCAGGTCGAACTTGCGGATCTGGGACGGCGAGACGTAGATGTCGTCGGGGCCCGGCAGATAGTTGTAGTCGGGCGCCCGCAGGAAGCCGAAACCGTCGGGAAGTACCTCGAGCACCCCTTCGGAGAAGATGAAACCACTCTGCTCGGTCTGGGCCTTCAGGATCTGAAAGATGAGCTCCTGCTTGCGCATGCCGGTCGCGCCGGCAACGTTCAGATCCTTCGCCACCTGGGTGAGGTCGCCGATGCTCATTTCCTTGAGCTCGCCGATGTTGAGCGTGTCCTTGCCGCGGCGGGCGGGCCGGGGCGCCTCGGCGGGCGGTGCTTCCGTGGCGGCGCCACTCTGGGGGGGTCGCGAGGATGAGCGCTTGTTGTTGGTCGGCATGTCTTGGCTAGAACTCTGGGTTACGGGGTTGACGTCGGGCCGTGACGGCCAAGGTTGCGGATGGGAGGGGCGATTCTCCGGGGCGCCGCCCGGAGCAGGATCACAGGTTTCCGGTATCGATTCTCGCGGCGCGCCGACTCGAAGCCGTTCGGTCCGGCTCGGCGGGGCGCGGCGCTCTCACGGCAGAGTGCTGAAACTCAGGACCGTCTGAATGCTCATGCAATCGAGATCCAACGGCCAGCCTGGAGGATGCGTTCAGCGTCGTGCTGCCGAGTAGCATAGAAAGCCGGCTGGAACCTGTCAACCCCGACGAGCCGCTCGCGCCGGCGTCCCGCCCGTCAGTAGAGCGCGGGCGACTCGTCGATCGCGAGAATGCTGCACTGGAAACGCGTCTCGAGTCCGAGTGCCTCCGCTTGGCGCAGAAGGGCGTCGCTCTCGGCGCCCGGATTGACCCAGAGCTCCGGAATGCCCTTGGCGGCGATCTCGGCCAGCACCTGCTCACCCACCGCCGGCTGAACATAGAGCGTCGCCACGTCCACGGGACCCGGCACGTCGGCGACCGAGGCGTACGCGGGCAGACCCTCGATGCGGCGCGGGGCGCCGGAGCAGCGCGGATTGATCGGCACGACCTCGTGGCCGGCCTGCCGGAACGCCCGGACCGCCTTGTTTCCGAACTTGGTGCGATCCTCGGAGGCGCCGATGACTGCGACCTTCATGGACCCAGTGTCGCAGGTAACCGTGCGCCGCGGCAAGCCGGTTGCGACGCGATCCGCCCGTCGGCCGGGATGTACAATCCGCCGGGGTGGCACGTCACGCGGTAGTTCTGGTCGGTGTCTGCGTCCTGACGTTCTTCGTCGGACTCGGCCGGCCGGCGCTGACCGATTCTGACGAGGCCTTCTACGCCGAGAGCGCCCGCGAGATGCTCGACAGGGGCGACTGGTTGACCCCCTACTTCAACGGGCAGCCCCGCTTCGACAAGCCGGTGCTGTACTACTGGCTGGTCGCCGCCACCTACGCGGCAACGGGCCCCTCCCCCGGCGCGGCGCGGTTTCCCGCGGGTCTGGCCGGCATCGGCCTCGTACTCGTCACCTTCTTCTGTGCGCGACGCTGGTACGACGGCCCCACCGCCCTGCTGGCAGGACTCATCGGGGCGACCAGCGCCGGCATCATCGCGATGGCCCGCCAGGCGCTGCCGGATCTGCCCCTCGCCTTCTTTGTGACACTCGCCATCTGGGCGGCGCTCATCGCCCTGCTCGACGATCCGATCCGGTCTCCGGAACCGCGCCGGCGCCGCGCCTGGCTGCTCCTGGCCGCGCTGGCCGCAGGTGGGGCGTTTCTGGTGAAGGGGCCGGTCGGTCCGGCCCTCGCCGCCCTCGTCGTGTTGCCCGTCGGCGCGCTGGATTGGTTGCGCCACGGCGTACGGTGGCGGGTGACCGCTGTCGATCTGGGACTGGCCGCCGCGCTCTTCCTGCTCGTGGCTGTTCCCTGGTATGCCGCAATGGCGGTTGAGCACGGCGTTGGTTATCTGGACCGGTTCTTTCTGGCCGAGAACTTCGAACGCTTCGCTTCCGATCGCTACAACGCACCCCGCCCGACCTGGTACTACCTGCCGATCGTCGTCGGCGGCCTGCTCCCCTGGTCCCCGTTCATGCTGCTGTGGGTACCAGCGGCCAGGGAGAGCTGGCGCCGCCGGGTCCTCGATGAGCGTGTGCTGCGGCTTGCGGTGTGGGCGGCGGCGCCGCTGGCCTTCTATACGCTGTCCGTCGGCAAGCAGCCGCGCTACATCCTGCCGTTGCTGGCGCCGCTGGCCATCCTTCTCGCGCGTGCCGTGACGCAGGCGCTGGAAGGAACGCCCGCCTCCCGGCGTGGTCTCGCGACGCTCGGCGCCGCGACGGGTGCAGTGGTCATGCTCATCGGCGGTCTCGTCTACCGCGCCCGGCCGCTGCTGGTCGAATGGAGCGAAGCGGCCACGCTGAGCGTTGCGCTTGCCATCCTCCTGGCCGGCGGCGCCGTCGTCGCGGCCTCCCTGGGCGCGTTGCGGCAGGGGCCGGACGGCGTGGCGCGGGCACGCGTGATTCCGACGCTGGTCGCCGCCGCCGCCGTCGTGCTGGCGGTCGGCGCGCACCTGATCGTGCTGGCCTCGCCCGGCCCGGCTCCCGTCGAACGCATGGCCGCGATGCTCGCGGCCGAGCGCGAGGCCGACGAGCCCTATGGCCGCCACCGGGTGTTCGACCGCAACCTGGTGTACTACATGCGCAGCCCGCACGTGGAGCTGCCCGTGCTGCCCGCGGCGCACGACTTCCTGCGCTCGCCCGGGCGGGTGCTGTGCGTGCTGCGGGCGGAGGACGCCGCCCGGTTGCGAAACGACGGTCTGCGGATGCAGCGCCTGGGAGAGGTGCGCTACCTGAACACCGGAAACCTCAACCTGCGTACCCTTCTGAATCCGGATCCGGCACGTTACCTGCAGAGGGTCGTGCTGGTCGCCAACCGCTAAACCTGAAGGCCCGGCGCGCGCGCGCCCGCCTTCTGCCGGAGCCGCTCCTCGACCACTTCCGGCACCAGTCCGTCCAGCGAGCCGCCCAGTGCGAAGACTTCCTTGGCCAGTCGGGAGCTGAGATAGGTGTACTTTTCATCCGGCATCATGAAAACCGTCTCGATCGACTGACTGAGCCGCCGGTTCATGAGCGCCATCTGCATCTCGAACTCGAAGTCGGATATCGCCCGCAGCCCGCGAACGATCACGTCCGCCCCCCGGCGCTCCGCATAGTGGACCAGCAGGCCGTTGAACTTCTCCACTTCGACGTTGGCATCCTGCCGGAACACCTGGCTGGCGATCTCGACCCGCTCCTCCACCGAGAACAGGGGGGACTTGTCCATGTTGACCAGGATCGCGATGACGATCCGGTCGAACAACAACGCGCCGCGGCGGATGATGTCGACGTGGCCGTTGGTCAGCGGGTCGAACGACCCCGGATAGACGGCCAGCCTACTCCTTGGTTCTGACATGGAAATCGAGGACGCTGTGGCCTGTCCTCACCCGCCGCGTGTGACGCAACGGCCGCACCACCACCCTCTCCGCGCGCCGTGCCCGTTCCACCACCACTCGGCCGCCGACTGCCGTGCGCCGGCCGGTGGCGGACAGTATGGCACCTATCGCGCGGTCATCATACTCGTAAGGCGGATCCAGCAGCACCAGATCGAAGGCGACGGCCGCGTCCAACCGGTCCACCGCGTCCGGCAAGGCACCGCGTACCACCCTCCCCCGCGCTGCGGCGCCGCAGCGGTCCAGGTTGGCTTCGATCAGAGCGACGGCGCGCGCGTCGCAGTCGATGAACGTGACGCCGGCGGCCCCGCGGCTGAGCGCTTCCAACCCCAGCGCGCCGGTTCCGGCGCAGCCGTCCAGGACCAGGGCGCCGGCGACGTCGCCGGCCAGGATGTTGAACAGCGTCTCCCGCAGCCGGTCCGACGTCGGTCGCAGGCCGGACCAGGTCGGAGACGGCAAGCGACGCCCCTTCAGCTCCCCGCCGATGATGCGCATCGGTCTCAGGCCACCTCAGGCCACCCCGGCCAGTCCGAAGCGGCGCATCCAGGTACGGCGCACCGCGTCGAGGCCAGGCCCGAGCGCATCGGGACCGTCGAGCCACGCCGCCGCCGTGCGGCGTGCATCCTCCATCAGACGGTGATCGCGCAGCAGATCGCCTACCCGAAACAACGGGACGCCCGACTGCCGTGTGCCGAAAAAGTCGCCCGGTCCGCGCAGCTCGAGATCGCGCTCGGCGATCTCGAAGCCATCCGTGGTCCCCGCCAGCGCCCGCAGCCGGGCCTCGGCCGCTTCGGAGAGCCGCGCGGCGTGCGCCAGCACGCACCAGGATCGTGCCGCGCCCCGTCCCACGCGCCCGCGCAACTGGTGCAACTGGGCCAGTCCGAAGCGCTCCGCCTGCTCGATCACCATCACCGTCGCATTCGGCACGTCGATGCCTACCTCGATCACCGTCGTCGAAACCAGCACATCGATTGCGCCGGCCGCGAACCCGGCCATCGTCCGCTCGCGCTCGGCGCTCGCGATGCGGCCGTGGACGAGGCCCACGCGGGCATCCGGAAATACGCGCGCCTGCAGCTCGGCGGCCATCTCCGTCGCCGCTCTCAGATCCAGCTTCTCGGATTCCTCGACCAGCGGGTAGACGACGAACGCCTGCCTCCCGGCGCGGAGCTCCCTCCGTACGAGGTCGTAGATCTCCGCCCGCCGCGCGTCGCTGCGCAGCATCGTGGTCACCGGCTGCCGGCCGGGGAGCCGCTCGCGAATCTCGGACACGTCGAGGTCTCCGTACGCCGTCAGGGCCAGGGTGCGCGGAATCGGCGTGGCCGTCATCACGAGCACATCGGGGTCGAGGCCCTTGTCCCGAAGCGTCGCGCGCTGCACGACGCCGAAGCGATGCTGCTCGTCGACGATCGCCAGGCCGAGCGCCCCGAACCGGACGTCGCCTTGCACGAGGGCGTGGGTACCCACGACGAGTTGCGCTGCGCCGTTGGCGATGCGGCTGCCGGTCTCGCGGCGCGCCCGCGCCGGGAGCGTGCCCGTCAGCAGGGCGGTCGCGAAGCGCGACCGCGCCAGTACCCGGCTGATGCCGGCGAAGTGCTGCTCCGCCAGGATCTCGGTCGGCGACATGAACGCCACCTGCAGCCCGTTCTCCATGGCGACCAGCGCCGCGAGCAGCGCCACGATGGTCTTGCCGGAGCCGACGTCGCCCTGCAGCAGCCGGTTCATCGGCCGCGGGCGTTGAAGGTCGTCGACGATCTCCCGCAGCGCCCGGCGCTGATCCCGCGTGAGGCGGAACGGCAGCACGTCCCGGGCCGCCTGCCGGATCCGGTCGTCGACGACGATCCGCCGCGGCTTGACGCGGTCGTCCGACTCACGGCGGCGCAGCAGCAGGCCGACCTGAAAGAAGAAGAACTCCTCGAAGATCAGACGCCGCTGCGCCGGTGTCCGGAACTGTTCGAGCGCTTCGACAGCGGTTCCGGACGGGGGGAAGTGCGCATCGGCAAGAGCCTGCCGGCGCGGAGGGGCGCCGAGCGAGCGGCGGATCCCGGCGGGCAGCATGTCGTCCACCTCCGCCGGCAGGCCCTGCAGCGCGTCATGCACGACGCGACGCAGCGCTTTCGGCGTCAGCGACCCGATCTTCTCGTAGACGGGGACGATGCGCCCGGTGTGCACCAGAGCGCCCGCTGCGTCGTTCTCCTCGTCGGACACGATCTCGTAGTCGGGATTGGTGACCTGCAGGCCCCCGCTCGGCCGCCGGTCGACGCGGCCGTGCAGCACCACCTGCTGCCGCGCTGCGAACACGTCCTTGAGGAACGCCTGGTTCAGAAAGGCGACACGTACGCGGCCCGACGCGTCCTGCACGAGCATCTCGAAGATGCGGAACCCGGGCCGGCGAGTCGTCCGCAGGCCGCAACTCAGCACCGTGCAACTGATGGAGGTCACCTCCCCGGGACGCAGCTCGCGGATCGATTGAAAGCGCGCACGGTCTTCATAGCGGCGAGGCAGCGTCAGGAGCAGGTCCTCGACCGTCCGCACCCCCGCCGCGGCAAGCTCTCCGGCGCGCCGGGGCCCGACGCCTTTCAAGTACTGTACGGGGCTCTGCAGTTCGTCAGCAGCGCCGGGAGACCCCATCTCTCACTGGACGACCACCGTCCGCCGCGACTCGATCCGCACCGCGTTTATGCCGCTCGGAAGGGGAACGGGCTCGCTCACGTCGATACCGTCGGGATATCGGTCGGATCGGGTGTAGATGCGCACCAGCTCGGCCACCAGGGTCGCCGGCACGGGCAGCGAGCCAACCTGCGCCGACTCGATGTCTATCGTCAAGGTCCGGCGAGCCGATTGCACGGTTCCGACCGCCGTGACCGGCAGCCGTCCGCCCAGGAAACGGAGGGGATTCAAGCGGCCCGGCGACTGCTGCTCGCGCACCGCGTCGAGATCCACGGTGGCCGTGACCGTCAGTCGTCCGCCCGCCTCCATCCGCAGCACCGGATCGGTCAGTCCGGGCGGCAAGCTGTCCGCGGCCTGGAATCGCAGAAAGCCGGCGACCGCTCGTTCGGTGATGACCACCTCGCGCGGACCGCCCCGACGAGGCGTGGCGGCGTTGAGCAGGATGCGGGCCAGCGCCGATTCGAACTCGCGGCCGTCGGCGGCCGTCGGCGGCCCGCCCTGTTTGGCCGGCGCCGCCGCACCGAGCAGAACCATCAGGCCGACGATCCAGGTCACGTAGAAACTGTAGCACGCGGCGCGCGCGAACGGTGGGGGCCGTCCAGGCTGGCATTCGCCTTTTGTTTGCTGTAAGGTGGTCGGGGTCCGATCCCGGGTGAGGCACGCTGCGAGGAGACACCATGTTACCGCTAACGAGGCGCCAGCGAGAGATCCTCGACTATCTCACCGAGTTCATCGAGCACCACGGCTACAGTCCGAGCCTCGAGGAGATCGGCCGGCGTTTCGGGCTCTCCTCTCTGGCGACGGTGCACAAGCACCTGACGAATCTGCAGGAAAAGGGTTTCATCAAGCGAGCCTGGAACCGCAGCCGCTCCGTGGAGCTGGTGCCGACCGGCAGCGGAGGGCGCGCGCTCGAGATCCCGTTGCAGGGCTACGTCGCCGCCGGCGATCCCATTGAGGCGGTGGTCTCCCCGGAAACCGTTGCGGTGCCCGAAAACCTCACCGGCACACGCACCACCTATGCACTCCGGGTCCGTGGCCAGTCGATGATCGACGAGCAGATCAGGGACGGCGACATCGTGATCGTCGAAGATCGCAAAACCGCGGAAAACGGCGAAATGATCATCGCCCTGCTCGATGCGTCCGAGGTGACGCTGAAGACCTTCCATCGCGAGAACGGCCGCATCCGCCTGCAGCCGGCGAACCCGACGATGCAGCCGCTGGTGGTAGACGCCGGTCGGGTGCAGGTACAGGGCGTCGTCGTCGGCCTCATGAGAAGATACTGAGAGGAAACGAGGACGAGACGATGCCCGAACGCAAACAGATAAATTTCACGATAGTGCCGGACGAACCCAGCGACGTCGCGCGCACGTACGCCAACTTCTGCGCCATCTCGCACACGCCCTTCGATTTCACGCTCACCTTCTGCGAGGTCCTGCCGCCCTCCGAGACCGAGGTCCGGGAGGCGGACGACGACGAACGGCAACCGGAGGGGACGCGTCAGCTCCGGGCGCCGGTCCGGGCGCGGATCGTAGTGCCGGCGCAGTTCATTCCGAGTCTGATCACCGCACTGCAGGAACACGCGCGCGCCTTCAGCGAGGCCCCCCCGAAGGTCGCCTCGCCCAGGAACGCGGTGCACTAGCCAGTCCATGACGGACGAGCGGTTCGAGGAGCTCGTGGCGGAGGCATTCGGGCTGATCCCGAAGCACTTTCGCGAAGCAATGCGGAACGTCGCTCTGGTAGTCGAGGACGAGCCTTCGCAGGAGGTCCTCGACGACCTCGGCATTGCGCCCCCGGACACGCTGTACGGGCTCTACCAGGGAACGTCCTTGCCTGAACGCGAGTGGGGGCAGATCGCCGATCTTCCGGACCAGGTCATCATCTTCCGTAGTCCGATCCTGGAGGACGCCGAGAACGAGGACGATATCGTGCGGGCCGTCGGCGAGACGGTCATTCACGAGTTCGGCCATCATTTCGGGCTCAGCGAGGAGGAAATCGACGAGGTCGAAGCGATTTGGGCCGAGGAGACGTTCGGCGACCAGGAATGACCCGGCAAGTGTCCCGCGCGGCCCCCGGCCCCGACGGCGACTCGGCCAGCACTTCCTCGAATCGGCGTGGGTCCGCAAGGTCGTCGAGGTCATCGATCCCGCTCCGGACGATCTCATTCTCGAGATCGGACCTGGGCGAGGGGCGTTGACGCTGGCGCTCGCCGACCGGGCTGACCGCCTGCGCGTGATCGAGCTGGACGCGGAACTCGTCCGCCAACTGCGGCCACTGGTCCCATCCAACGTGGATGTCGTGCAGGCGGACTTCCTGCGCGTCGATCTGACAGAGACGGCGACCGCGCTCCTGAGCGCGGCAAGCCGGCCGGCCGGTGCGCTGCGCGTTGCCGGAAATCTGCCCTACGGAGTCTCGGCCCCGATTCTTCTGCGACTGCTCCGTAACGCTCTCGCGGCAGGAATACGCGACGCGGTGGTCATGCTGCAGCGTGAGGTGGCCGAACGTGTTGTCGCCGGCGCCGGCTCGCCGGCATACGGGCCGCTAGCGGTAATGGCGGCCCTGCACGCCGACGCCCGCTGGAGACTCGACGTGCCCCCCGGGGCCTTCCGGCCCGTGCCGAGAGTCCGGTCCGCGGTCGTTTCCCTGCATTTTCGCAATCCGGTACGCGCTCCCGTCGACACCGCCGGCTTCGAGCTGTTGGTTCGCCGGCTGTTCACCCGGCGCCGCAAACAGGTGGTGAACGCCCTCGCCGCGTTGGACGCTTCTCCGGGATTCGATCCACTGTCGGTCTGCCGCGCCGCGGGCCTTTCGCCGAGCCGCCGTCCGGGCGCCCTCGACCTTCCGGAACTCATTGACCTGTCTGATGTTCTGGCCGCGACGCGGCCCTGAATTCCGTGCTATACTGCGGCCCGTTCCTGCCACTGCGGGTTCTCCCCGGCAACCCGCACGCAGACCGTGGCACCGGGTATCCAGCCCGGTTGCGCGCTTGGCCATGCCCTCGCCAGGCGCGTCTCCCCGGTCGATGATGCGTTGCAAGCGGTACCGCCGCTCTTGAGAATCGTGACATGACCCGCGATACAGGGCGTTCACCTGTGGTCGAGGTGCTGCTCCTCGGCGGCGTCGGCGAGTTCGGCATGAACATGATGGCCGTCCGTTGCGGCCCGGTGAGTCTGCTCGTCGATGCCGGCGTGATGTTTCCCGGCCCGGAGCACTTCGGCGTGGACCTCGTCATTCCCGACGTGCGTTCCCTGACGGAAGAGTGCGGCCGGTTGTCGGCGCTGGTGCTGACTCACGGCCACGAGGACCATATCGGCGCTGTCCCATACATCTGGGATCTGGTCGAAGGCCCCGTCTACGCCACCCCGCTCACCCTCGCCCTGCTGGAGCGCAAGCTCGCGGAGCATGGCTGTGACACCTCCGGACGGCTGGTGGCGGTCCGCCCGTCGGAGACGGTGACGGTCGCCGGCCTGGACGTCGAGTTCGTACAAGTGGCCCACAGCATTCCCGATTCGGTGGCGGTAGCGATTCATACGCCGGCCGGAATCTTGCTGCACAGCGGGGACTTCAAGTTCGACCAGACGCCTCTCGACGGTTGCCCCACGGACGTTCATCGTCTGGCGAACCTAGGGCGACAGGGGGTGTTGGCCCTCTTTGCGGACAGCACGAATGCTTCACAGCCGGGCCACTCCGGATCCGAGCGGCACATAGAGCCGGCGCTCGAGGAGATCTTCGCCGGCGCGCCCCGCCGGATCATCGTCACCACCTTTTCCTCCAGTCTCCACCGAATACAGTTGCTGGTCGATCTTGCCGAGCGCGTCGGCCGGCAGGTCGCATTCGTCGGACGCGGGATCGTGGAGAACGCGGAGCTGGCCGCCAGACTCGGCTATCTACGCCTGCCCGCGGGATTGCAGGTCGCCGAGAGCGACGTCGCGCACCTGCCGCCCGAGAAGGTGCTCTGCATCGTCACGGGGTCGCAGGGCGAGCCGTTCTCGGCCCTCTCGCGCATGGCCGTCGGCAACCACCGTCACGTGTCGCTGGAAGCCGGCGACGTCGTCGTCTTCTCCGCCCGCGCGATTCCCGGCAACCGGCACGCGATCGATCGACTGCTGAACCACATCGCCCGTCGCGGCGCGCGAGTCGTCGACGAGCAATCGAGACGGGTTCATGTCTCCGGACACGGCTGCGAGGAGGACCTCAAGCTGTTGCTCTCGCTGATCAGTCCGCGTTGCTTCGTGCCGATACATGGAGAGTACCGCTATCTGGCGCACCATGCACGGCTCGCCGAACAGGTGTGCGGCGGGAGTGCGACAGTGCTGCTGGCAGAGAACGGCGACCGGATCTGCTTCGATGAATCGGGCGGGTGGATTGGCGCGCCGGTTGGCGCGGGACGCGTTCTTATCGACGGAACGCGGACAGGCGAAGTGGCCGACGAGGTTCTGCGGGACCGCCGGCATTTGGCCGTCGACGGCGTGGTCGTCGCGGTGCTGGCGATGAACGCCCGCACGGGGCGCATCGAACAGTCTCCGGAACTGATCACCCGCGGGTTCGTCGTCGATGCGACGACCGAGGCGTTGCTGGACGCCGCGGCTGGCAGGCTGCAAGCGCTTGTCGCCGAGGCAAGCGTCGAAGAGCGCACGGACCAAGGCCTCATCGGCGAGCGGGTGCGTGTCGAGTTGCAGCGGTTTTTTCGCAAACGGTGCGGACGGCGGCCGCTGGTGCTGCCGGTCATCCTGGAGATCTGATCTGTGGTTGCCACCACCCTGTCCCGTCGTGCAAGCGAGATACTCGGCGTCGCCTTCTTCGCGGGTGCGCTCGTCTGGCTGGTCGCTCTGGCGACCTACAATGTGGCCGACTCCGTCTGGTTCTTCTATCCCGACGGCGTCACACCGCCAGTCAACCTCGCCGGCCGCGTGGGGGCGTTCCTGGCCGAGTTCTCCTACCAGTTGCTCGGGCTGACCGCCTTTCTCATTCCGGTTCAGCTCGTCGTCCTCGGCTTCCATGCCTTCTGGTGCCGACCCATCGGGGCGGCGTACGCGAAGCTCCTCGGCCTCGGCGTGATCGTGGGCTGCAGCGCCGGGTTTCTCAGCCTGGCGTTCGGCAACCTCGTGGAGTCGCCGCGCCCCATCGATGCAGGCGGAAAGCTGGGAGCCGTGCTCACGGGACTGCTGGCCGAATACTTCAACCGGATCGGATCGATCATCGTCATCCTGACCCTGCTTTGCCTGGCTGCAATGCTGTCGACCCAGTTCTCACTGGGCCAGGTCCTTTCCGCCGTCTGGCGCGGCTTCCGCCGTCTCGCGCGGGCCGTGCTCGGGTTGATCAGAGGCTGGTGGACGCAACGCCAGCGCGAAAAGCAGCGGCGGGACGTCGTCAACAAGCATCTGGCCAAGACCGGCTCGTCGTCCGCCCGCACGGAGATTCTGGCTCGCAGCCAGGCACCGGAACGTCCGCGGCGGCGTGCTTCGCGGAGAGTGGCGGACAGGCGGGAGGAACCGGAGCCTGTGCCGACGCCCGGCGACCCGGCTGGAGACCTGGCTCTCGATTCGGAGCCGGCGGCCCTTCCCGCTCCCCCGAGCGCGCCCGCGATATCTTCACCGCCCGAGCTGATAGAGCCCGTATCGGCGCCGACGCCCGATCTGTCGATGCAGGAACGGCGCAGCCGCTACACCTCTCCTCCAATCTCGTTGTTCGACTCGCCGCAGGCGATGCAGACCTTCGACGAACGCCAGCTCATGGACCGAGCCCACCTGCTCGAGGAGAAATGTCGCGAGTTCTCGGTCGAGGGCTCCGTGGTACAGATCCACCCGGGTCCGGTGGTGACGACCTTCGAGTTCAAGCCGGACGCCGGCGTCAAGTACAGCCGGGTCACCGGGCTCGCCGACGACCTGTGCCTGGCGATGCAGGCCGAGTCGGTCCTTATCGAGCGCATCCCCGGCAAGTCGACCGTGGGAATGCAGATCCCGAACGCGGAACGCGATCAGATCTCGTTGCGGGAGCTGCTCCGGTCGGAACCCTACATGCAGTCGTCGTCGAAGCTGACTCTCGCGCTGGGCAAGACCATCCACGGCGAACCGGTCGTCGCCGATCTCGCCACGATGCCGCACCTGCTGATCGCCGGCGCCACGGGCACCGGGAAGTCCGTCTCCCTGAACGCGATGCTGACCAGCATCCTGTACCGGGCGACACCCGACGAGGTGCGGCTGATCATGATCGATCCGAAGCGCCTCGAGCTCGGGATGTACGCGGACATCCCGCACCTTCTGACACCGGTCGTGGTCGACCCCAAGCAGGCCAACAATGCCCTCCGCTGGGCGGTTCGCGAGATGGAGGAACGTTACAAGCAGCTCGCCGCCGAGGGCGTGCGCAACATCGACCAGTACAACCGCAACGTACACCGGCAGATCGAGGAGAACGCCGCCCGCGGCGCCGGTCAGGCCGAGGGCGAGGAAGAGGCCGGCATGCCGACGCCGCTTCCCTACGTGATTCTCGCCATCGACGAGTTGGCCGACCTGATGATGGTGGCGAGCAAGGAAGTCGAGGAATCGATAGCACGTCTCGCCCAGATGGCACGGGCGGTCGGGATTCACCTCATCCTGGCGACGCAGCGGCCGTCGGTCGACGTAATCACCGGTCTCATCAAGGCGAACCTGCCCTCCCGCATCGCGTTCCGCGTCTCTTCCAAAGTCGACTCGCGCACGATTCTCGACGGCAACGGCGCCGAGCAGCTCCTCGGAAAGGGAGACATGCTGTACCTGCCGCCGGCATCGTCCCGCTGCGTCCGGCTGCACGGTCCGTACATCTCCGAGCGCGAGACTGCGCGACTGTGCAGCTTCCTGCGCAAACAGGGCGCGCCGGGCTACGACGAGTCGATCACCGCCGACGAGAAGGCGCCGGAGGCGGCTCCGGCGGAGCACGACGACCTCTACGAGCAGGCAGCCCGCATCATCGTCAGCAGCGGCCAAGCCTCCATCTCGTTTCTCCAGCGGCGCCTCCGCATCGGGTTCAGCCGCGCCGCGCGTCTCGTCGACATGATGGAAGCGGACGGTCTCGTCTCGGCGGGGACCTCGGGCAAGCCGCGGGAGGTGCTGGTCGAGTCCGACTACTTCGACCAGGTGGATCTGCAGCTTCGCTAGGAGTCTGCGCCGTGGAACGGCGCGGACTCCCGGAGGGTTGGTTGGGCGGCAAGCGTCGCCAAACCCGCCGGAAAGTGAGTAGTGGGCGATCAGCGACCGGAGGTGCCAATGCCGAGCCGGGTTGCGCTTCCGCCGGCGGTTCCGCCGACGTCACCGCCGCGCAGCCTCCGCACGCCGATGAGGAGACCGGCCAGCGAGACCCCGAGCAGCACGGCGACGAGGCCGAGCACACCCACGACCGAGAATGCGCCGAGCACCACGTCGATGACAGTCGTCTGCTGGGTGGTGGGCTCCACCACCTCGTAGACCAGCGGCGTCACTGGCTGGGACTGGACGACCACGGGAAACAGCCTACCAATTCCAGTCGGCAATCGCCAACTCGGTCAGCGTGCGCACCATGACGCCGGTGGCCCCGGCGGCGGCGTCCTCGCGCGGCTTTTCGATCCAGGCGGTACCGGCGATGTCGAGGTGCGCCCAGGGCAGCCCGCCGGTGAAGGCGTCGAGAAACGCCGCGGCGGTGCACGCCCCGCCCTCGCGCCCGCCGATGTTCTTCAGATCGGCCAACTCCGATCGCAACTGCTCGCGGTAATCCTCATAGAGAGGCAGTGGCCACACCCGCTCGCCGGCCCGGGCGCCGGCCGCCTGCAATGCGTCGCTCCATGCCGGCGGGCGGGCGAAGAGCCCGCTGGCGGCTCCGCCCAACGCAATCACGCAGGCCCCGGTCAGGGTCGCAACGTCGACCAGATGGGTGGCACCGCATTCCCGCGCGTACCAGAGCGCATCGCCGAGGATCAGGCGGCCCTCGGCATCCGTGTTCAGCACCTCGACCGTGGTGCCGCCGGCGCTGGTCAGAATGTCGCCCGGCCGCGTGGCGCGGCCGCCGGGCATGTTCTCGGCCATCGGGACGATGCCCAGCACCCGGCGGGGAATTCCCAGCGTCCCGATCGCGCGCATCGCGCCGACGACCGCGGCGCCGCCCGCCATGTCGCTCTTCATCCACTCCATGCCGGCCGCCGGCTTGATGGAGATCCCGCCGGTGTCGAAGGTGACTCCCTTGCCGACCAACGCCAGCACCGGCTCGGCAGGCGCTTCCGACGGCTCGTGGCGCATGATCAGCAGCCGCGGAGGCGCCGCGCTCCCCTGGCCGACGCCCAGGAGCAGCCCCATGCCGAGCCTGTGAATGGCGGTCTCGTCCAGCACCTCGGTGGCTACTCCGACTTCGGCGACCGCTTCGACCGCCCGTTCCGCGAACACGGCCGGCGGCAGCAGGTTCGACGGCTGGTTCGCGAGCTCGCGGGCCAGATTGGTCGCCGCGCCGATGGTGACGCCCCGCGCGACGGCGTCGGCCGTACCGGAGACGCGGTTCCCGTCCGGCCACACCACATCGCACGCCGGGGCGGGGCTGTCCGTTTCCGGCTCGCTCTTGTAGCGGGTGTCGGCGAAGCCGCCGGTGGCTAAACCTTCCCCTATCGCCTGGGCCAGCTCCGCCGGCTCCCCGTCGCCCCGGCATACGAAGGCGAAGCGTACGACACGACGCGCGTGCGCGACACGGCTCGCCACCGCCGCTGCTTCTCGCAAGCGGGCCGCGGCCCCCTCCGGTCCGGAAGGGGCTCCCACTAGAAGCAACCGGGTCGCGCGCCATCCCGCGGCGCGCAGCGCGGTCTCGAACGTTTCGCGGCGTTTCCCCCGGAACGCACCCGAAGACCGGGCCTCCGCGAGCACGCCGGAGCTGGCGGCGTCGAGACCGGGAAGATCGTCCAGCGTGTCGGCGGCGGCATCGCCCAGCACCGGAACGACCAGGAGCGTCGCATCGGCGGCTGCGGGCGTGGCGCCGCTCGCGCCGGCGGGAGCGGGCGTCGGTATCGGCATCACATGATTATATCGGGCTACAATAGGGAAACTCCTGTCTGAGAGGTCAGCTATGGCTCGGTCATCATTCCTGCGCCGCCGCGCGTTCCTCGGCACCTCGATCGGCGTACTCTCGGCCGTCCTCGCCGTCGGGCAGATGGCCGATGGACAGGCCTCGTCGGCACAGGGTCCGGACGACGACCCGCGGTTGCGCTTGCGAGCCACCCCGCGCGTCGCCTTCGCGGGTCAGAGCTTTCTCTTCGTCGGAACGCTCCGGGGGGGTCCCGACGACAACGAGGAGCTGTACTGCGCGACCATGGAGTGGGACTGGGGCGACGACACGTACTCGGAAAGCACTCCGGACTGCGATCCGTTCGAGCCGGGCACGAGCGAGGTTCGGCGGCGCTTCTCGACGCGGCACACGTTCGACTACGCCGGACGGTACGAAGTACGGCTCAACCTGAAGCGCCAGGACGACATTCTCATTTCGGCCCGGACGCGGATCGAGGTGCGCGGCAACCGGTTCCGGTTCGAGTGACGCACGCTCATTCGTCCCGCGGTGCGCGCCGCCGGGCCGCGAGCGTAGCCCTCCAGCGGGAGGCCGAGTCGAAGATCCGGTCGATGGTCCGTCCGTCGGCCAGATTGTCGCGCACCGCCCGGAGTTCGACGATCAACGCATCGAGGGCAACGCCGACCTCGTCGGCGTTCGTGGCGCAGATGTCCTTCCAGATGTCGGCCGGACTCGACGCCAGGCGCGTCGTGTCCGTCAGTCCCCGCCCGCTCAGCGCCAGGCCGTCCTCGCCGATGGCGTCGCCTACCACGTGCATCAGCACGCTCGCGGTGAGTTGCGGCACGTGACTGAGAAACGCCAACAGCCGGTCGTGTGCGTCCGGCGCCAGTACGTGAGGCACGGCCCCGAAGCCGGTGACGAACTGCCGCAGCCTCTCCACCGTATCGCCATGGCGATCGTCGGTCGGCGTGAAGAGCCAGGGCCGGCCGCGGAACAGGTCCGGCCGCGCATGGTCGATACCGCTGCGCGGTGCGCCCCCGAGGGGGTGGCCGCCGATGAACGTCAGTCGGGCCGGCAGCACACGGGCCGCCTCGACGACGTCCCGTTTCGTACTGCCGACGTCGGTCACGACCGCGGCACCGGAAACATGCTCCTCCAACTCCGCTAGCAGAGCCAGATTCGTGCGGACCGGGGCGGCAAGCACCACCAGGTTCGCCTCGGCCATCACCACCGGGTCGTCCGCCGCGACATCGATGGCGTGCCGCAGCATCGCGCGTTCCAGCACCGGCTTTTCGTCTACCCCAATCACCAGCCCGCCGGGCCACGTCTCGCGTACGGCCAGGGCCAGGGACCCGCCGATGAGACCGAGCCCGACGATCGCCACCTTCTCGAACACCGGCGGCTCCGAGGCTTTCGGTCCCGGCTGTATGACCGGCAGACTTCGATGCGTGTCCGTCATGGCCCGGCTCAAACGTGCGACGCGGCGGCGCGGCTGGTCACCGATTCCACGCAGATGCTGCGGCCGATGGCCGGCGCAATGATCCGCAGCTCGGCCATCAGTCCCTCGAACTGCTCCGGGAACATCGATTGCGCTCCGTCGCTCCGAGCTCGCTCGGGATCGGGATGCACCTCGATGAGCAACCCGTCGGCACCCGCCGCCACCGCCGCCCGGGCCATCGGAGCCACCTTGTCGCGAAGGCCCGTTCCGTGGCTCGGGTCGACGACGATCGGCAGGTGGCTCAGCTTGTGAACCACCGGAATCGCAGAGATGTCGAGCGTGTTGCGGGTGTACGACTCGAAGGTGCGAATGCCCCGCTCGCACAGCACGACGTCGGTGTTGCCGCCGGCCAGCACGTATTCCGCCGAGAGAAGCCATTCCTCGATGGTCGCCGAGATTCCTCGCTTCAACAGGACCGGTGTCCGCGATCGGCCCAGCTCTCGCAGGAGGGTGTAGTTCTGCATGTTGCGGGCGCCCACCTGCAGCATGTCGGCGTAGCCGCCCACCAGCTCGATCTGGCTGACGTCCATCACCTCCGTCACGAGCTTCAGCCGGTAGCGGTCGCAGGCGCCGCGCAGCATCCGCAGCCCCTCCTCGCCCAGGCCCTGAAAGCTGTACGGCGAACTGCGCGGCTTGAACGCCCCGCCCCGCAGCATCTTCGCGCCTGCTCGAGCCACCGTCGCGGCCGCCGCGTCGACCTGCTCTTCGGATTCTGCGGAGCAAGGCCCCGCCATGACGATCACTTCATCGCCGCCGATTCGGAAGGAACCCAACGACACGACGGTGGGCGTCGGCTTGAACGTACGGCTGGCCAGCTTGTAAGGCTCGGTGATGCGAAGCACCTGTTGCACACCATCCATGACCTCGATCAATCCGGCGTCGAACTCGCGGTTCCCGCCCACCGCCCCGAGCACCGTCTTCAGCGCGCCGGTGGAACGATGCACGTCGAAGTTGCGCTCGACGAGCGTAGCGATCACGTGTTGGATCTGGTTCTCGGAAGCCCGTTCCTGCATGACGACCACCATGGCACCTGCTCCTGCTCCCTGCACTTCCCCGCTCGCGCCTCGCCAACGCGGCGCTGTGCGGTATCAGCCGTCCGTGTCTTGCGTTTCCCGCAGACGCTCCAGGCGGCGCGATTCGTCGATGATTCGCTCGAACAGCCGGATCATGGCCACGTCGGCCAGCGGGCCTTCATTGACGCGCCGGACGTTATCGAGCACGATGCGCTCCCGGCCCGGCTGGTAGACTTCCATGCCCACTCGCTCCTTCAGCCGGCCGATCTCGTTCGCGCACGTGGCCCGGGCGTTCAGGAGGCGCACGAGCTCCTCGTCCAACTCGTCGATCCGCTGGCGGTAGCGATCCAGGTCCGCGGCGATCCGCTCCGGCCCCGATTCGTCACCCGGCGGCCTGCCTTGGGCCATCTCACCGTTCTCCCGCCGCGGACGCTGTTGCAGACCAGGCGGTGACGCCGGTCTCACCGCGCAGCCACCGTACATAGCGTTGCACGTCGTCCGGCGCGCGATCCGGCGCGGCGCGGGCGATGACCTCGATCAACGCGCTGCCGACGACCGCGGCGTCGGCCCAACGCCCTACCTCGGCCACGTGCTCGGGCCGAGAGATGCCGAATCCGAGCGCGATCGGCAAATCGGTCGCCGACCGTATCCTGGCCACGAGCGCCTCGGCGCCGGTCGCGACCGCGTCACGCGCGCCGGTTACCCCGAGCCGCGAGATGCCATAGAGAAAGCCGCGGCCCAGCTCGGCCGCGCGCCGAATGCGCGCGTCGGTGGTCGTCGGACTGAGCAGGAAGATCGGGTCGATGCCGGCCTCGACCGTCCTGTCCCGGAAGCCGTCCGCCTCTTCTATCGGCAAATCGAGAACCAGGACCCCGTCGACGCCGACCGTTGCGGCTCGTTCGACGAACGGCGCCATGCCCATGCGCACGATCGGGTTGGCGTAGGTGAACAGAACGATGCCGGCGGATATGTCGGACCGTACCGCGGCCACGAGGTCGAGCACGCGGGCGAGCGTGGCGCCGGCGCGCAGGGCCCGCTCCGACGCGCGCTGTATCACCGGTCCGTCGGCCAGCGGATCGGAAAACGGAACACCCACTTCCAGCACGTCCGCGCCGCTGCGGTCCAACGCCCGCAGAATATCCGCGGACCGCTCGAGATCGGGATCGCCGGCCGTCGTGAACGTCACCAGGCCGGGCCGGCCTCGGCGCCGCAGGGTCTCGAACGTTCGCTGAAGACGCGACATGCTGTCTCCTACCCTTCCGCGGTTTCGCGGGCCCTGATCGCATCCACGTCCTTGTCGCCCCGTCCCGAGAGGTTCACGACGAGAATGCGCTCGCGGCCGAGCTCCGGCGCAATCCGGCAGGCATGCGACACCGCGTGCGCCGACTCCAGAGCCGGCAGAATCCCCTCGGTGCGGGCCAGCAGCCGGAAGGCGGCGAGCGCCTCCTCGTCGGACGCCGAAGCGTACTCGGCGCGACCGAGGTCGCGCAGCCAAGCGTGCTCCGGCCCGACGGCGGCGTAGTCGAGGCCGGCCGACACCGAATGCGTCGGCTCGATGTTCCCGTCGAGATCCTGCAACAGATAGCTCCGGGTTCCCTGCAGGACGCCGGCGACCCCGGTCGCAAAGCGAGCCGCGTGGCGTCCCTCGACGAGCGCCTCGCCGCCGGCTTCGACTCCGATCAAGGCCACGTTCGCGTCGTCGACGAAGCCGTCGAAGATCCCCAGGGCGTTGCTTCCGCCGCCCACGCAGGCCACCACAGCGTCCGGCGTCCTCCCCGCCAGCCCCTCCATCTGCGAACGCGCCTCCCGACCGATCACGGATTGGAACTCGCGCACCATGAGCGGATACGGATGGGGGCCGAGAACCGATCCGAGCAGGTAGTAGGTGTCCTCGACGTTGGTCACCCAGTCGCGCATGGCCTCGTTGATGGCGTCCTTCAGAGTCCGACTACCGGCATCGACCTGCGAGACCGTCGCCCCGAGCAGCCGCATCCGGTAGACATTGAGCGCCTGCCGCCGCATGTCGTCGGCGCCCATGTAGACCTCGCAGTCGAGGCCGAGCAGCGCGCAGGCCGTCGCGGTAGCGACCCCGTGCTGCCCCGCGCCGGTTTCGGCCACGACGCGCCGCTTTCCCATCCGGACGGCGAGCAGCGCCTGGCCCAGCGCGTTGTTGATCTTGTGCGCGCCGGTATGCGCCAGGTCCTCCCGTTTGAGGAAGATTCGCGCCACGCCGCCCGAACCCGCCTCGGCCTCGAGCGCGGCCCGCAGCCGGGTCGCCTCGTAGACCGGTGTCGGCCGGCCGACATAGTGCCGCAGCAGCGCCTCCAGGTCCGCGGAAAAAGCCGGATCCTCACGGACTTCGCGATACGCCCGCTCCAGCTCTTCCACCGGCGCGACGAGGGTCTCCGGCACGAACCGGCCGCCGTACTCTCCAAAATAGCCGCGCTCGTCCGGATCGCGCCGCCCGAAGTTGGGAACGGTCATGCGCGCGCCACCTCCTGGAAAAAGCCCCGCAGCCGGCCGGAATCCTTCCGGCCCGGCTCCGCCTCCACACCACTCGACACGTCGATGCCATACGGCCGCACGGCCCGCAGCGCTTCGCCCACGTTCTCCGGACGCAAGCCGCCGGCGAGAAAGATGCGCCGGCGGACAGCCACCTCGGCGGCCACGCGCCAGTCGACGGTACGACCGGTCCCCCCCTTGCGGACAGGATCGCGGGCGTCGAGCAGCACGGTGACGCGCGACGGCACGCGATCGGCGGCCTCATGCGTCGCCGCCCCGGCCACCGCCACCGCCTTCATCACGCGGTACGGCAACTCGTCGCACAGGGTGGGCGGCTCGTCCCCGTGAAGCTGCACGGCGGCCAGTCCCACCTCCGCGGCGATGCGCCGCACCTGGTCGACCGGCGCATCCACGAAGACCCCGATCGGCGCGACGTCGGCCGGCAGATCGCGGGCGATCGCAGCGGCCGCCGCGGGCTCGACGTAGCGCGGACTCCGCCGCCAGAAGACGAACCCGACGGCCGACGCGCCCAAATCGGCAGCCAGCAGGGCATCGTCCCGCCGCGTGATGCCGCACACCTTCACTCTCGCACCGGCCATGGTCCTGCTCTCAGGCCATGACGCGGCTGCGTGCGCCACGCGGCGCCGGATCGAGCGCATCGAGCATTCCCGCGAGCGCCGCACCCGGATCCGGCCGACTCATGAACGATTCGCCGATGAGAAACGCATCGTAGCCCGTGCCCCGCAGGGCCTGCAGGTCCGCCGGCGCACGCAGCCCGCTCTCCGCCACCGCCACGACCTCCTCGGGAATCGCCTCGACCAGAATCCGGGATGCCTCCAGATCGACCGCCAGCGTTCGCAGGTTGCGGTTGTTGACGCCGACCACCGCCGCACCTGCCGCGAGCACCCGATCGAGCTCCCGGCGATCGTGGACCTCCGCGAGAACCGCCAGCCCGAGCCCGGCCGCCTCCGCCGCGAGTCGGCGAAGCATGCCGTCGTCGAGCCCGGCCGCGATCAGCAGCGCCGCGTCCGCGCCCGCCGCCCGGCCCTCCAGCAACTGGTACTCGGACACGATGAAGTCCTTCTGCAGCAGCGGGATGTCCACCTGCTGCCGCACCGCGGCGAGGTGCTCGAGCGCGCCGTCGAAGAAGGCGGGCTCGGTCAGAACGGAGATTGCGGCGGCGCCGGCGGCGGCGTACCCGGCCGCTATCGCCGCGGGCTCGTAATCCGCGCGAATCACCCCCCGGGACGGCGAGCGGCGCTTGCACTCGGCGATCACGCTGTAGCGGTCCGGTTCGGCAAGAACGGCCACGAACCGGTCGCCCCGCGGCTGGCGTTCGGCGGCGGCCCGCTCGACGTCGCGCAGGGGACGGCCCGCCTGTCGTTCCGTTACCGCCGTGCGTGTAGCGGCGACGATCGTCTCCAGCAGATCGGCCTTCGGCACGGGTGCTGGCGCGGTCACGCGTCGTCCTCCGCCTCCCGAGAGCACCGTGCCAGCTTCTCGATGATCGCCGCCGCACGCCCGCTCCGCAAGGCTTCGCTGCCCATCTGCACGCCGTCGGGCAGCGACTCGACCCGGCCCGCCACCAGCAGGGCGGCCGCGGCGTTGGCGAGAACGAAGTCGCGCGGAGGCCCCCCCTCGCCCGCGAGCACCCCCCGGGCGATGCGCGCGCTGGCCTCCAGGCCGTCGACACGCAGCCGATTCGGGGTCGTCGGCGTCAACCCGAAGTCCGCGGGGTGCACGTAGAAGGTCGACACCGCGCCGTCACGCACCTCGCAGACCTTCGTATGCCCCACCGCCGATATCTCGTCCAGCCCTTCCGCTCCGTGCACCACCCAGGCGCGTTCGGAGCCGAGCTCGAACAGCGCGCGGGCCACCAGGTCCGCCAGCTCCGGCCGCGCGACGCCGACCACCTGCCGCCGGGCGCCGGCGGGGTTGGTCAGCGGGCCGAGCAGGTTGAACGCGGTGCGGATGCCGAGTTCGCGCCGCACCGGCCCGGCGTGCCGCATGGCCGGATGAAAAGTGGGTGCGAAGAGGAACGCGATGCCGGCCTCGTCGAGGCAGCGCTCGACCACCGCCGGCGCGGCGGCCACGTTCACGCCGAGCGCCTCGAACAGATCCGCGCTGCCGCAGCGGCTCGACACCGAACGGTTCCCGTGCTTGGCCACCTCGACGCCGCACGCGGCGAGCACGATCGCCGACAGCGACGAAACGTTGAAGGTGTTCGACCCGTCGCCGCCGGTGCCGCAGGTGTCGAAACACGCCTCGCGAGCACGCGACAACGACACGGCATGCGCCCGCATCGTCCGCGCGAGGCCGACGATCTCCTCGGGGCGCTCCCCCTTCATCGCCAGCGCGACGAGGAAGCCGGCGATCTGGGCTGGAGTGGCGGCGCCCTCCATCACCTGATCCATCGCCGCCGCGGCCTGCGCCGCGGTCAGATCCTCACGCCTCAGGAGTGTATCCAGCGTTTCACGCATGACGGTCACCGGCATCGGAGGCCAGGAAGTTGCCCAGTATGCGCCGGCCCTCGCCGGTCAGCACCGACTCCGGATGGAACTGCACGCCGTGGACCTGACATCGCCGGTGGCGGACCGCCATGATGGCGCCGTCCTCGCGCGCGGTCGCCGCCACTTCCAGTTCGTCGGGTACCGCTGCGGCGTCGACCGCGAGGGAATGGTACCGCCCGGCCGGAAACGGCTCGGTCAGCCCCGCGAACACGCCCCGGCCGTCGTGCTCGACCGTCGAGATCTTGCCGTGCAGCAGGGCCGGCGCGGCGACGACCGAACCCCCGAAAGCGATGCCGATCGCCTGGTGGCCGAGACACACGCCCAGGATCGGCACGCGCGGCGCATAGGCGCGAATCAGGTCGACCGTGATGCCGGCGTGCTCCGGCCGCCCCGGCCCCGGCGATATGACGATGCGATCCACGTCGAGGCGGTCGACCTCGGCCAACGTGACCGCATCGTTGCGCACCACGTGGAGCGCCGCGCCCAGCTCGCCCAGGTACTGCACCAGGTTGTAGGTGAACGAGTCGTAGTTGTCGATGACGAGCACCATCAGCCGTTCCCCGTCCCGCTCGCCGACGGCCCGCGCCCGCTCTCGGCCATGCGCAGCGCACCGAACAGCGCCGACGCCTTGGCCCGCGTCTCCTCGTACTCCGCCGCCGGATCCGAGTCGGCAACGATGCCCGCCCCGGCCTGCACCCAGGCCTGCCCGTCACGCATCACGATCGTGCGGATCGTAATGCAGCAATCCAGGTGCCCGGCGAAGTCGAGGTAGCCGACCGCGCCCGCGTAGATGCCGCGCCGGGTCGGCTCGAGCTCGTCGATGATCTCCATCGCCCGGATCTTGGGCGCTCCCGATACCGTGCCGGCGGGAAAGCAGGCGGCAAGGGCGTCGAGCCGGTCGTGCTGGTCGGTCAGCTCGCCGACGACGCGCGAGACCAGGTGCATGACGTGCGAGTACCGCTCCAGCGCCATGTACTGCGGCACCTCGACGGACCCGTAGGCGGAGACCCGCCCGAGATCGTTGCGCCCGAGGTCGACCAGCATCACGTGCTCGGCCCGCTCCTTCTCGTTGGCCTGCAACTCGTCGGCCAGCTTCGCGTCCGCCTCGGCCGTGACCCCGCGCGGGCGGGTGCCGGCGATCGGGTGCGTTTCGGCGCGTCGGCCCTCGACCCGGACGAGCATCTCCGGCGACGACCCCACGATCGAGACGTCGCCCAACCGGATGAAGTACATGTAGGGCGACGGGTTGACGTAGCGCAGGGCGCGGTAGATGCTGAACGGATCGCTGCCGACCTCGGTCTCGAAGCGTTGCGACAGCACGACCTGGAAGATGTCGCCGGCCGTGATGTAGTCCTTCGCCCGGCGCACGGCGCTCTCGAAGGCCGGGCGGCTCGTATTGGAGCGAAACTCGACGTCGCGCCCCGGGCCGGACGGCGGCTCGGAAAGCTGCCGGCCGATTTCCGCCTCCAGAAAGCGGATCCGGGCAAGTGCCAGCGCGTAGCCGGCCTCCAGATCGCAGCCCGGCTCGACCGCGGCGTTGGCGATGATCAGGATGCGGTGCTTGACGTGGTCGAAGGCCAGCACCGTGTCGAACAGCATGAACGCCGCGTCGTCCCCGCCTTCGCCCGGCTTCGGATGCGCCGCTCGCGACCGCTCCAGGGTGGGCTCGAACCAGGCGGCCGTGTCGTACCCCAGGAAACCGACGGCGCCGCCGGTGAACCGCGGCAACCCCGGCACGCGCGGCGACCGGTAGCGCGCCATCAGCCCTCGCAGGGCCTCCAGAAACGGTTCGTTCAGCTCCTCGGTACGACCACGCTGCCGGCGCAGGGTCCGGCCCGCCGAGGACCGGAGCACGAGAAACGGATCCCGGCCGAGAAAGGAGTAGCGGGCGAGGTGCTCGCCCCCGGCCACGCTCTCGAACAGGAACGCATGGTCCGAGCTCTCTGCAACCTTGAGGAACGCCGACACCGGGGTCAGCAGATCCGCCAGCACCTCGCGACATACCGGCACGAAGGTCGCGTCGCGGGCCAGCTCGCGGAACTCGTCGAACGTCGTTGCGGTCATCGTCTCCATGGCGGCGTTTCCACTAGGCCGGCTGGGCGGCGGCGGAGACTGATGCGCGCGCCTGGCGCGCGAGGCCCTGCTCGGCCGCCTGCCGGAAGAGATCGGCGGACGGCGTCACGCCGGTCCACCACGCGAACTGGCGCATCGCCTGGGCCACCAGCATGTCGAGACCGCCGATGGTCTCGCATCCCGCCCGGGCCGCGTCCGCCATCAGGCGGGTCTCCAACGGGTTGTAGACCAGGTCGTAGACGATGCGCCCGTCGAACGGCCCATCCGGCAGCGGGCTCCGCGCGACGTCGGGCCAGGTTCCGACCGGCGTGGTGTTCACCAGAAGGTCCCACGATCCGGGGCGCGGCGGCAGCGGCGCCGATCGCGTTTCCGGCGCCACCCGAGCCACCGCGGCGGCCTGCTCCGGACGCCGCGCACAGACGGTAACCGCCGCTCCACGGCCGCGCAGCGCGAAAGCGGCGGCGCGGGCCACTCCTCCCGCGCCGATGACCGTCGCGCGGGCGCCGGCCAGGTTCACGCACTCCTCCAGCGGCGCCAGCAGCCCCGGCACGTCGGTGTTCAGCCCCTCCCAGCCGCCGCCATCCCGACTACGCAGCGTGTTGACCGCGCCGACCGCCCTGCTGGTGGCGTCCTGCTCCTCGACCTGCGCCGCAATCTGCTCCTTGTAGGGCGCGGTCACGCTGGCGCCCTGCAGCCCGACGGCGCGCGCGAAGGCAAGGAAGTCGTCCACGCCGGCGGCCTCCAGCGGCAGGTAGACCGCGTCGACGCCGGTCGCCCGGAAGCCGGCGTTGTGCATGGCCGGAGACAGCGAATGCCCTATCGGCGACCCGAGCACGCCGTAGACGGCGGTCGCTTCCGAGACTGCGTGCGCCCGGAACTGATCCCGCATCCTCCGCAGGTCGATCTGCCCGGGCGCCACGTTGTCTCCCGCATAGGTCCAGCACGAGCCGAAGCGTCCCGCCAGCACGCGCGACGGCACCCCCGCCGCTCCCATCGCGATCAGCACCCGGGGCTCGTTCCCGCTTCCGATGGTCGCCACGCGCAAAGACTCCTCCAGGCTGGCGACCGCAGCGGCGATTTTCACGACTTCCGCTCCCGTACCCCGCATCGCGCGGTAGCGTGCTTCGAGGTCCGCGGGCAGGCCGTCGAACGCATGGAACGACAGGACCACGCCACGGCCGTCTCGCGCCGCAAGCAGATCGCCGGCGAAGTCGGCTCGCTGCTCCACATCGACGTACTCGGCCCCGAGGCGGCAGGCCTCCAGCAGAATACGCCGGCGCTCGGCCTCGTTGCCGGCGAACGCGCCTCCCTCCCACGCCGCACGGCAGGTGACGACCACCGGCTGGCGGCGGCCCTGCAACGCCCCCGCCACGTCGGGATGTTCCAGCGTGTCGAGACGCAACTCCACGAGATCGGCGCCGGCCTGCGCATCGCGGGCGGCGCGCAACCCGGCCGTCGTTCGCGCGGTCACCGTCGCACACAGGCGCGTTCGCCCTTCAACCATTCGATTCTGCCGCCCACAAAAAAAGCCTCTTCACCCAGGGGGCTGAAGAGGCTGCATCTCCCGTGCCCGATGACGTTCGGCCCGCTCAGCCAGCCCCCCCCTCATGCGTGGTAAACGCGCAGTACGGCCACCGCCAGTACGGCCGGCCCCCCGCCGCTGTGCGGGAATCGCGCATCGCGTTCGGCATGGACGTCATCATGGTTGCCATTGTCCACCGCATGTCGCCGTGGACAGAAGATGACGGTAACAGAGGCCCGATCGGCGTGTCAATGCGGGTATGATGGTCCGCGAGGGAACGAATCCCGCTCAGCCCATGAGACTCGCCGCAGGCCGCCTTCCGCAGCTCGCCGCCAGCATTGCCGTCGCCGCCCTGGCCTTGGTGCCCTTGCCGGCCGCCACGCCGCGAATGCCCGTCGCCGACATCCGGGCGGGCATGCAGGGGGTGGGCGTCACCGTGTTCGACGGAACGACGCGCGAGCAGTTCGACGTGCACGTGCTGGGCGTGCTCACCAACGTGCTCGGCCCCCGCCGGTCGCTGATCGTGGCGCGGCTCGAAGGCGGCCCGCTCGCCGAGACCGGCGTCATCCAGGGGATGAGCGGCAGCCCGGTCTACATCGACGACCGTCTCGTCGGCGCCGTCTCCTACGCGCTCGGCTCGTTCTCGCGCGAGGCCATCGCAGGCATCACCCCGATCGAAGAGATGGCGGCGACCGACGCCACTCCGCTGCGGGCCGCCCGGCGGCGGTCCACGCCCCTGCCGCGCGCGCACGCCGTCACGCACGACGCTCTGGTCGACATCGTCGCGAACGCGTTTCCCACGCGGGAGCCGTTCGCGCGGCGGCCGGGCGATGTTCGCGGCGCGGGCCTTCCGCCGGTCGACGCCGGACGCATCGGCGCGCTGCTGCGGCCCATCGCGACGCCGCTGGTCCTGAGCGGCTTCGCGCCCGAGATCCACGACCTCTGGAGCGCCGCGTTCGACACCGGTGGCCTGGTTCCCACCGTCGGCGGCTTGCATGCCGGCACGCAGGCCGAGGAGGACGACGCCCCCCTGAAGCCCGGCGATCCGGTCGGCGCCAGCCTGATCCAGGGCGATCTGGCGATGGCGGGCACCGGTACGGTCACGCTGGTGGACGATGGCCGGGTCTACGCCTTCGGCCATCCGTTCTACAACCTCGGCCGGGCGCAGATGCCGATGACGCGGGCGCGCGTCACCACGCTGCTCCCCAGCCTGGCGATCTCGTCGCGGCTGGCGGCCATCGGCCCGGTGCTCGGCACCATCGATCAGGATCGGTCCACCGGCATCTACGGGAGCCTCGGCGAGGGGCCGGAGCTGATTCCGGTCACGTTGACCATCGCCGCCGCCGACCGCCGGCTGAACGAGCGGTTCGAGTTCGAGATCATCGACGACCCGCTGTTCACGCCGATTCTGACCTTGACCGGGGTGCTCAACACGTTCCTCTCGTGGACGCGCGACGTCGCCCCGGCCGGCACCTACGAGGTCGACGGCGCCGCGACCCTCGGCGCCGGCA
Source organism: Vicinamibacterales bacterium (assembly GCA_965116825.1). Taxonomy (GTDB): domain Bacteria; phylum Acidobacteriota; class Vicinamibacteria; order Vicinamibacterales; family UBA8438; genus WTFV01. Next base: position 5,132,949 of record OZ220736.1, on the reverse strand, counting down.
GCAGCCAGGTCGCGTTTCGCAACGTGTTCACGGGACCGTCGGCCGCCTTCAGCGCCGCGCTCTCGGCGACCGTCCCGCTGATGACGCTGCTGGCGAACCCCTTCGAGCCGGTCGATGTCGTCCGCATCGACATCGACATCCGGACCCACGAGCGAACCCGCACGGCGCGGCTGGAGCGGGTGCAGGTGGACGCCGTCCGGATCCGTCCCGGCGACACCGTGCCGGTACGAATTCTCGCGCGCACGCTCGACGGCGAGCCGGTCGCAAACACGGTCGACGTCGAGGTGCCGCGGCAGGCGCAGGGCGCCCTGCGCCTGCTGATAGCCGACGCCGCAACGGTGAACGCACGCGAGGCGCGGGCGGGGCGGCAGCCGCAGCAGGCGCGCTCGTTGCCGCAACTCGTTCGGGCCCTGAACGCCGGCCGGCGGCAGGACCACCTGTACGTGCAGTTGCTGGCGTCGCGCCCCGGCGCCGTGGTGCAAGGCCAGCCGCGGGCCGCGCTGCCCCCGTCGGTGCTGGCGGTGCTCGCCGGCGATGGCGCCGGCGGCGACGTGACCCGCCTGCGCGAGGCGACGCTCGGCGAATGGGAGGTGCCCATCGGCCACGTCACCTCCGGGTCGCGCCTGCTCTCCCTCACGGTCGAAGCCGAATGACGCCACGTCCGCACTTTCGCATCGCAGGCGCCGCCCTGCTCGTTTTTGCAGCGGCACTGGCAGCCGTCCTGTCGGCCGCGTCCCCTGTCTTCTGGCGCATCTCCACGCAGGAGGAGATGCTGCGCGGCACGGCCGACAACGTGTCCATCGACGCTGACGGCCGCCTGCTGCTGGGACCGAACGCCGAGCCGGTCACCGCGACCGGCGTCCCGTTCCTGTGGTCTCTCGTGCGCTCGGGCGATGCGCTGTGGGTCGGCGGCGGCCCTCCCGGCGTGGTGTACCGCGTGACGCCCGGCGGCAACGTGACCACGATTCTGGACGGGGCCGAGGGGGACGCGCAGGCACTCGCCGCGGGATCGGACGGCCGGATCTTCGCCGCCACGGCACCGGACGGACGCATTCTCGCTCTCGACGCCGGGGGCACGCAACGCGAAGTGCTCGACACGGAAGAACCGTACGTCTGGGCGCTGGCGACGGCGCCCGACGGGACACTGTACGCCGGCACCGGCAACCCCGGCCGCATCTACCGGGTGACGCCGAACGGCGCGGCGGCGATGTGGTACGACACGGGGACGGCGCACGTCCGGGCGCTCGCGGTCGACGGCAGCGGGCGCGTGCTGGCGGGTACCGGATCGCCGGGCCGGGTGCTGCGCATCGACGCCGGCGGCCGCGCCTTCGTGCTGCTGGACACCAACCACGACGAGATCACCTCGATCCGCGTGGCTCCCGACGGTGCGATCCTCGCCCTGGCGGCCGGCGGCGCACCGACCCCGGTCACCGCCGCCCCGGCCGCGGCGGCCGCCTCGCCGACTGCGGCCGTGACCACCAGTGTGTCGGTGACGGTGACGGCCAGCGCCACCGCCACCCCTGCCCCGACGCCGGCCGCCCCGAGCGCCGGGGCCGCCGCGCCCTCGTCGGCCGCCGGCGGCGCGGTCTACCGCATCGCGCCGGACGGCAACTGGGACGCGTTGTGGCAGTCGACGTCGGATACCCCTTACGACGCCGCGGTGGCCGCGGACGGCGCCGTCATCGTGGGCACCGGCCCCGACGGCAAGATCTTTCGCGTCGAGGGGCGCCCGTCGACGACGGTGCTGCTGACCCGGGCCCCGGCCCGGCAGGTCACGCGCATGGCCCCCGGTCCCGACGGCCTGCTCTATTACACGACCGCCAACCCGGGGAACCTCTACCGGCTCGCCACCGACCGCGCCGGCAACGGCACCTACGTCTCCGAGGTCCACGACGCGCGAACCGTCGCCACGTGGGGCACCATCCGCTGGCGGGCGGACACGCCGGGCGGCAGCTCGGTGCGCGTGCAGACCCGCTCGGGCAATACCGCCGTACCCAGCGATACCTGGAGCCGATGGTCCGAGCCGTACGCCGCACCGGGCGGGACCGCCATCAGCAGCCCCAACGCGCGCTATCTCCAGTGGCGGGCCTCGCTCGCCGGAGACGGCGCCGCACCGGCCCTCTTCTCGGTCACCGCCGCCTACCTGCCGCGCAATCTCGCGCCGGAAGTCACGCGCATCACCGTCCATCCGCCCGGACAGGTCAACCTGCGGTCGTTCCCCACCGATCCGCCGATCGCGGGGCTGGACGCCGAGCGCGACCCCGCCGCCCCGCCGCCCGCCGCCGGCACGGCCCAGACGCCGACCCTCGGCCGGCGGGTCTACCGCAAGGGGCTGCAGGCGTTTGCCTGGGAGGCGCGCGACCCGAACGACGACCGCCTGGCGTTCGAGGTGCGCTACCGCGAGGAGACGGCCGCCGAGTGGCGCGTGCTGAAGCGCGAGCTGACCACGCGGCTCTTCACGTGGGACACGACCTCGACCCCGGACGGCACCTACGTCGTGCGCATCGTCGCCACCGACGCCGGCGCCAACGCCCCAGGCCAGGCCCTGACCGCCGTGCGGGACACGCCCCCGTTCGACGTCGACAACTCGCCGCCGCAAATCACGGTGGAGGGCGTAACGCCGGCCGCAGGCCGGGCGACCGTACGCGTGCGGGTTGCCGACGCCCAGTCGATGCTGGAACGCGTGGAGTACACGGTGGACGCGGAGAGGTGGCAGGCGGCCTACCCGGTCGACGGCATCGCGGACGAGCGCGAGGAGCGCTTCGATGTCACCGTGGCCGCCGGAGAGCTGGAACGGCTCGTCCTGCGGGTGACCGACGTCATGAAGAACACCGCGACGGTCAGCGTCCGCTGAGTCGAGCGCGAACCGGCAGGCCGGCAGCCGCCGCTTACGCGAGCGCCCCGAGCGCGGCGCCGCGAAAGTCCGTCCTGGCCGCGTCCGCCAGGATCGTCACCTGCTCGACCACCCACACCATGTTGACCGCCACCGGCGCGCCGCGGTACTCCGCCGGCTGGAAGCGGGCCCCCGCGGCCGAGTCGACCAGTTCGTGCCAGCTCAGCGGATCCGGGCCGCTCGAGTCGAGGACCTCCAGGCCCGAAACGGTCCCTTCGCGCGTGACCACGACCGCGAACGTCACACCGGTCGGGCGCCCCGGCAGCGGCATCGGCTCGGGCAGGGTCAGCAGCACGGCGTCGGCGCTCAGTTGCGGCGCCACCATACCCGTGCGAAGCTGCACCGGGTTCTCGTTCGAGCCCGGGTTCGACAGCTTCTCCATCATCGCTGCCAGCGAGTCCGGGCTCTGCACGGTGCTGATCACGCTGGCCGCGACGAATGCGCACAGGATGGTCGCGACGCAGGCCGCACCGGCCAGCCAGACCCGATGGAAGTTGTCCGCCAGCCCGCGCATGCCCGTCGTGCGGGCGACCTCGCGCTCGGCCGCGATGCGGCTCAGGACCATCCCGCCGGCCACCCGGAGCCGGTCGACGATGTCGTCGTCCAGGCGGTCGCCGGCCACCAGACGCACCGCCCGGCCAAGCTTCCGCTCCCCTTCCGCAATCCGCGCGCAGTCGGCGCAGGCTTTGAGATGACCGTCCACTTCGATGCGGTCGCGGACGGAGAGCTCGTCGTCGAGATAGGCCGCCACACGACGCCGGATCCATCTGCAAGTCACCTTGGCCAGAGCTCCTTCATCGACTCGCGGAGCGCGGCGCGGGCCCGCGCGAGCCTGGACTTGACCGTTCCCACCGTGACGCCCAGCGAGAACGCGATTTCCTGGTAGCGCATGCCGTGGAACTCCCGGAGCACGAGCGCCGATCGCTGGTCGAACGGCAACGCGGCGATGGCCGCCCGCATGCGCGCCGCCAGCTCCCGCCGCTCGAGCCGGACGTCGGCTCCCACCGGTTGCGAGGCTCGCGGCTCGCCGTGCGCCGACGCGTAGTCCTCGAGGGAAACCTGCGCGTCACGCCGCCGCCGCATCCAGGAGCGTTGCCGATTGCGGGCCTGATTGATGACGATGCGGTAGATCCAGGTGCGGAGGGTGGCGTCGCCGCGAAAGGCGGCGAGAGTCCGGAACACGCGCAGGAACACCTCCTGCGAGACGTCGAGGGCCTCCTCGCGATCGCCCATCAAGGCAAGGGCCAGTTGGAAGACCATTGCCTGGTGCGCTTCGACCAGTTGCCGGCAGGCCTCCTCGTCCCCGTCCACGCAACGGTCGACCAATGACGAATCGGTCGCCGGAACCGCCGACCACTCGACAGCGGATGCAGATCTCAACAGCCCCACCACTGGCCGCGCCCGCGGCCTTCGCCGTCGCCCCAAGGGTCGCGTACCGTGAGCCCGAACGCAAGCCGCGAGCCGACAGGCGACCCGCATCGTGGGCCCTGTAATTTTGGACACCGGCGGCGGCCGAAGGTTCCATCGATCCTGCTACGATCTCCTCGCCATGTCCGGCCCGGTTGCCCACCCATGCTGAACGGCCTGTTCGTCTCGGTCGCCCTGGCCTCCGTCCTGCTCGCCGCGGCCACCGGCCGAATGGAGGAGCTCACCGGCTCGATCCTGACGTCGGCGCGCAGCGCGGTCGACCTGGCGATTGGACTCGTCGGCGTGATGGCCTTCTTCCTGGGCCTGATGCGGGTCGCCGAGAACGGCGGGCTGATGGCGGCTATCGCGCGGCTCGTGCGGCCGGTCATGCGCCGGCTCTTTCCCGACGTCCCGGCCGACAGCCCCGCGATCAGCGCGATGATCCTGAACATCGCCGCCAACATGATGGGACTCGGCAATGCGGCCACCCCGTTCGGCATCAAGGCGATCCAGGAGCTCGACAAGCTGAACAGCCGGCCGGGCACCGCCACCAACGCGATGGCGCTGTTCCTCGCCATCAACACGGCGGGGCTGGCGGTGCTGCCGAGCGGGATGATCGGCGTGCGCGCCTCGCTGGGATCGGAGGACGCCGCCGGCATCTTCTTCCCGACGTGGTTCGCCAGCGGGTCGGCGACGATCGTCGGCATCGCCGCCGCGCTGTTGCTGTCGCGCGTCGGGCGCTACCGCCGCACGAAGCCTCCGCCGGTGGACGCCGCGGCGAGTGCGGCGCCGCCGGAACCTGAACAGGCACGCGCCCCCGACGAAGCCGAGACCGGTCCCGGAGCAGCGCCGGAGCCCTCCGCCGGGCGGGTCTGGATCGCCCGAGCGTTCTGGATCGGCCTGCTGATCCTGGCCGGTCGCGACTTTCTCGCCCGGCTGGACACCGGATCCGCACTGGAGGCGTTCCGGGGGATGACCTCGTTCTGGATGCTGCCGGCCCTGGTCGCGGGTCTGGTGCTGTACGGCTGGGTACGCCGGGTCCGCGTCTACGATGCGGTGGTCGAGGGCGCCAGGCAGGGCTTCGATGTCGCCCTGCGCATCATTCCGTTTCTGGTCGCGATTCTGGTCGCGATCGGCATGTTCCGGGCCGCGGGTGGAATCGATGCCCTCGTGACGGTCCTCGGGCCGTTCACGACCCTCATCGGCATGCCGGCCGAGGTGTTGCCCATAGCCCTGCTCCGCCCGCTGTCCGGCTCCGGCTCGCTCGGCGTGGCGGCCGAGATCATCCAGACCTATGGTCCAGACTCGCTGATCGGCTATCTGGCCAGCACGATCTACGGCAGCACCGAGACCACCTTCTACACGCTGGCGGTCTACTTCGGGGCGGTCGGCATCCGGAACACCCGCCACACGCTGCCGGCATGCCTGTCGGCCGACGTCGCCGGGATCCTCGCGGCGACGTTCATCGTGAATCTGCTGTTCGGCTGACCGAGAAGGATTCAGGGGTCGAAAGGAATCGCGTTCAGCGCTTCCTCGTCCCCGGGGAGCGCCGTCTCTCCCGCCGGCAGGCGGTTGCCGCGCAGGATGTGGGCCACGATCTCGGCCGTCTGGGCGGCCGTCAACGTGCCCGGCGCGTCCTGGGGCATCGTCTCGCGAATGTAGCCGAACATCTCACCCAGCGTTCGGCCACGCCAGGCGTTCCGAAAGTTGTGATCCCCGAGCAGCGCGGCCATCTCCGGAACGAACTGGCGTATCGCGCCGTGACACACGGCGCACTGATCCTCGTAGAGCACCTCGCCCCGGTCGGCCTGCTCTGCGGTGAAGACGCCGTCCCTCACGGAGATCGAGGCCGGCTCCTGCGCCCACGGGGCGGCGGCGACCCCGGCCAGGATGGCCAGGATCGCCGCGCCACGAACAGGAATGGAAACGTTCATCGAGCCCGCTCTACTGATCGAGGATCAGCGTGGCGTTGCGCTTCGGCACCTGGCCGCCGGTCGGGATGTCGGCGATCAATTCGACCGACTCGATCTCGACCACCGCGACGCTGTTGTTCCCCGACACCGAGATGTAGGCGTACTTGCTGTCCGGGGTGATGGTGACCCAGTTCGGCGAGTGGCCGACGCGGACGCCGCCGACCAGCTCCAGCTCCGGCACCGTGTAGACGTAGACGCTGCTGTTCAGGCTGCTGTTGGCCACCAGGAACTTGTTGTTCGGCGTCACGCCGATGCCGTGCGCGGTGTTGCCGCCGTGGCCGGGCGTCCGCTCGTCGGCCGGCAGCTCGGGGTATTCGATGCGCCGGACTTCCTTGCGCGTGTCGAAGTCCACGACGCCGAAGCCGTTGAAGTTCGAGAGCTGCGCGTAGATGTGGCGCGTCGAGCCGTCCGCGTTCACGTCGAAGGTCATCGGGCGGATGCCGAGATCGAAGTAGGTGGTCCACACCGGCCGGTCCGTCATGGTGTCCACTACCGTGATGTTGCGACCGCCGACCATGCCCGCGATGGCGTACTTCCCGTCGGGCGTGACGTAGGTGTTGTGCACCCCGCCATGGACCGAGATGATCGCCATGATCTCGTTCGTGCTCGTGTCGAGCACCTCGAGCGCGCCGGGGGCCTGTGCGATGGCCGTGTAGACCTTCTTGCCGTCCGGCGTGACCGCGATGTTGTTCGGGCGCCCGCTCAGCGGAACCTTCTTGATCACCTTCAGCGCCGCAACGTCGACGATGTCGATCGTGTCGTCGGACTCGTTGGCCACGTACAGCCACTTGCCGTCGGGCGACGGCGCCGCGCCGTGCGCCCGCTCGATACCGTCGACCACGCCGACCACTTCGTTGGTGACCGGATCGATGAAGTGCACGTTGTCGCCCGCGCTGTTGGTCTGGACGATTCGCACGGTGCCCTGCGCCGCCGCGGTCAGGGGCAGGAGGAGAATCGCCGCCGCCGCCAGATAACAGATTGACCGGTGTTTCATCGCCATCCTTCAAGCTCCTCTGTTGGTGAGATCCTGCGTTCGCTCGGTCTACTGCCCGGCCGTCTCGCCGCTCACCCAGGCCGCGAGGGTCTGGAACCACGGGTCGTCCTGCGAGCTGAACTGCCGCCCGCCGTTGTGGAACTCGTCCCCGCCCGCGTCCGGCTCCAGCGGATGCATCAGCAGCCGGCTGGCCAGCGGATCGCCCGGCACGACGAGGCGCGACACGGCCTCGAAGTTGGCGCGCGACTGCTCCTCGTCCCATTCGGTCGCGCCCCGCTCCATCTCCTGCAGGAAGCCGACGCGTCCGCCCTCGGCGTGGCAGACGACGCAACGGGTGAAGCCCGACTTGCGCTCCAGAAAGATCGGCTGGACCTCGGTCCGGAAGAACTCGAAGTCCAACTCCACGGTCGCCTCGGCCGGTTGCTGCCCCAGCAGCGCCGTAAAGGCCAGGATCATGATCACGGCGAGCCCTCCTTCCTTGTCACGCGGCCACGGCGCCCACCATGGCGCCACGGCCGCAATCGACTTGTCGAGCGATCCTACCACCGCCGGCCAGTCCTGAACGGATAGAATGCTGTCGACCCCGGTGCGACGAAACTCAGGAGGTCCAGCGATGACACTCTCGCGACGCAAGGCGCTTTCCATCTCCGGCTCCACCCTCGCCGGACTGTCTCTCGGCGTCGTCAAGCCCGGACGCCCCGCGGTCGTCCAGGCCCAGGAAACGCAGGACTGGCCGGACAGCCTGGTCGAACGGCCGCTGCGGGAAGGCTTCCCGGCCCCGCTGCCGCTCAACGCCGACGGGTCGGCACCGGCGCATCCGGAGAGCGCGGCCGGGGCGATCACCGATCCCCTCATGTGGCGTTCCGCCGGCCGGCAGACGCCGGAGATCGAGTTCGACTACCGGCAGATGGCCATCCGCGTCGACACGCGCGGCATGGCGCGGCTGTCCGGAACCCTGCGCTTCTCGGACCTCGATCCGCTTCCGCGGGCGTCGGGCACCTGGCTGCTGCAGTGCGGCGCGCCGAATCCGCGGGGCATCGTCAAGTGGACCGGCGTCCGCTTCAGCGACTTCGCCGACATGCTCGGGGTGATCCCGGAGGTGCACTACTGCCGGTTCGTCGGTTCCGACCGCTTCTACGCGGACGAGCCGATGACGACGCTGCGGCACCCGCAGGTGCTGCTGGCGTGGCTGATGAACGACGAGCCGATTCCACCGCGACACGGCGCGCCGTTGCGGCTGATCGTCCCCTTCCGCTACGGAAATCGCAGCGTGAAGGCGATCACCGGGATGACGTTCAGCACGCCGGGACCGCGGATGCCGCCGCTGCCGGTCTGAGCGCCGTTGCGTCAATCGCTCACGAGCGTGAACTTCTGGTTGCGCCGGCCGCCCACCGTCTCGGCGGCATAGAGGTCGCCCTGCGAGTCGATGACGATGGTGTGGGGAAAGGTGAACTCCCCTGCCAGGTGGCCCGATCCGCCGATGCTGCCGACGATGTCGCCGCTCGCGCGCTCGAGGATCCAGATGCGGTTGCTCCCGAGGTCCACGACGAACAGGAACCGCTGCTCCGGATCGCGGGAGAGCTCGATGTCGGTGGCCCGCAGCGTCGCCTCCCCGTAGGCCGCCGGATCGACCGGGATGATGCGCTGCAGGTTGCCCTCGCGGTCGAACACCTGGATGCGGTTCTGGCCGCGGTCGCAGGCGTAGACGAGCCCGTCGTTGCCGAGCACCACGCAGTGCGGGTGTCCCCCGCCGCCCTCGACGAACTGCCCGTCGCCGCTGCCCGCCGAGCCCCACTGCCGCAGGTAGTTGCCCGCGGCGTCGAAGACCACGATGCGGTGGTTGCCGTAGCCGTCCGCGATGTACACCGAGCCGCGCTCGCCGGTCACCGGGTCGGGGTGCGGGTCGACCGCGACGTCGGCCGGGGCGTTCAGCAGCGTGCGGCTGCGGTTGAAGCCCGGCTCGCCGCAGGTCGGATGCGGAGAGCCCGGATTCAGCGCCGGCGGCCCGTCGCAGACGCCCTTGGTCCCGATCTGCAGCAGCATCCGCGAACCGTCGTGCGCCCACTTCTGGACCACGCCGTCGGAATTGCCCGCGATCCAGATGTTGTCCATCTCGTCGGCGAAGCAGCCGTGGATGCCGTGCGGCAGGACGGCCGCGGCACCCTCCTCGGTGAGGGTCGGGTCGCCCCAGCTCGCGGCGACGTCCCCGGCCGTGTCGTACAGGATCACCGGGGGCGAGGGAATCGACTGCGATCCTTCCTGCGGCAGCAGGCCGTTGGGCAGAAAGCCGCGGTTGACGGTGATGACGTGATCGTGGGAATCGATGCAGCTCGCGCCCACCATCCCGGTCACCCACTGCCGCGCCAGGCCGTCGTCGTCCGTCATGGTCGGCAGCGGCTGCGGCCAGAACGGATCGACCCGGAACCTCGGCGCGGGAGCGGCGTCCTGGGCCGTCGGCAAGGCCATCCAGAGCATGCCGGCGAGCAGGATCGCGAGCAGGCCGGCCGCTGCCCGGCGGAGGTCGGCGACGTCGCTTCGGCGTTGCTTCATGGTTGCCCCCCGTGTCGACGCGCTCGCCGCCAACCGCCCCCGATCAGCAACAGCGCCAGTCCCACGATCGCCGGCAGCGGCAGCACCGGCACCGCGGCCGCGCAGTCTCCCCTGAACTCGTCCAGCGTCAGCAGCCAGGCGCGAAAGTCCGCGTCCGCGGGCGCGCACAGGCCGGCGTTGTCCTCGATGCGCAACCGCTCGAGGTCCGTCAAGCCCTGCAGGGACCGCGGCAGATCTCCGGTCAGGCGATTCCGATGCAGCCTCAGCTCCTCCAGCTCCGCCAGGCTTCCCAGCGCCGGCGGCACCGGACCGCTCAGCGCGTTGTTGGAAAGGCGCAGTACCTCGAGCTCGGTCAGCCCGCCGATCTCGGACGGAATGCGGCCGGTCAGGAAGTTGTTCGAGAGGCGCAGATCGCGGAGTGCGGTCAGGTCGCCGACCGCGGGCGGAATCGAGCCGCGCAGGTTGTTGCCGCCCGGACCGCAGAGATCGAGATAGACGACGCGGCCGTTCTCGGTCTCCACGCCGTACCACGTGTCCAGCGGCTCGTTGCCGAGCCAGTTGGTGCTGTCGAACCAGCCGTCGCCCCCGGCCGCGTTGTACAGGGCGACCAGGGCGGCCCGGTCCTGTACGCTATCCACATCTGACTGTGCAGCATGCACGACCGCAGACACCTGCAGCATCGGGCGAGGACGGCAGGAATCGACCGACCGCGCCTCTGCGGCGTCGACGATGCCGCCGCCCGCCGCCATCGACATCAGGACGATCAACACCGCCGGCGATACCGGCAGGCGGCATGCGGGCCGCAGAGTTCTTCGTGTACTCATGTCTCGCCTCCGCACGGTCAATCTAGCATACGCACCTGCGGCTCCCCCATCCCTGCCAATCGCTCGCGGCTCGCCATGGAACCGGTCGCCGAGTCTCGCCCGCGGCGGCGGTTCCATTCCCTCGACCGAGCGCGGTACGCCGTCGTGCCGCAGCGGGCTGCTACAGTAGGGCACGCCGAGATCGGATTCGGAGACACCCGGATGAGGAGGTTTTTCATGAGCACGACGCACACGACACGTTCATCGACCGGCTCGCGGCGGGTCCGCTGGATCGCCGGCGCCCTGGTGGCCGCCCTGGCGCTGGCCGGCGGCCTCGCCGTTGAGGACGCCCAGGCACAGGAGCGGACCCGGCTCAACAAGGTCATCGCGGCGATCGAGGAGGGGCGGCCGGCCATCGCCAACCAGGACTGGCGCTTCGTCGACATGGAGCACTCGCCCTTCTCGGCCGGGGGAATCGTGGACGCGTTCGCCGAGGCGGATCAGGATCGCGACGAGCAGGGCCGCATGCGGCTGACGCCGATGGTGCGCATCCCGCAGGAGGGCGACGAGGACTTCAAGTGGGCCGTCAAGCAGGTACTCGATCTCGGCGGTCTCGGCGTCATCGTCCCGCACGTCGACACCGGCGACGAGGCCGTGCGCCTGGTGCAGGCGGCGCGCTACCCGCCGGCGCGGGACGACGCGCAACCCGAGCCGCGCGGCGAGCGGGGCTGGGGACCCGGCCGCGCCACCCGCCTGTGGGGCGTCGACACCGCCGAGTACCACGCCCGGGCCGACGTCTGGCCGCTCGATCCGGACGGCGAGCTCTTCGTGGTGGCGATGGTCGAATCGGCCGAGGCCGTGGCCAACATCGACGCCATCCTGGCCGCGCCGGTCAGCGCGATCATGGTCGTGCCCGGGGACATGAGCATCGACCTCGGCCTCGGACCCGCGCCCGGGCCGGAGAACCATCCGGAAGTGGACGCCATGTTCCAGAAGGTCCTCGAGGCGTGCCAGGCCCAGGACCGCGTGATCTGCGGCTGCGGCGACGGCGCCGCCCGCCTGCAGCAGCGGATCGACGAGGGCTGGCAGTTCATCCTGCCGCTCGGCGGATAGCGGTCGTCGCCGGCGCGGCAACCGTGTCTGGCGGCGCAGACTTCCCGGTACAGACAAAGCCGCGGCGAGGGCGTCGGAGCCCCCGCCGCGGCTTCTCCTCGGATACGAACGCCCAGTACCGCTACTTCGCGAGCGGATGCGGCCGGACCTGGAATTTCACCGCCTTCTGCAGCGTCCCGGGTCCGCCCTCCAGGTGCCACGCGGCGTAGTTCGAGTAGCTCGACCAGAGCCCCCTGCCCTTCCAGCCGGTCGCCGGATCGTCGATGCGGCCGACCGACGAGCGCGAGAAGAAGCCCATCGGATACGGGATGCGCAGCGTCACGTACTCCTCGGTCGACGGCACGAAGACCTCCAGCGAGTCCGTGTTCACGACACCGTAGACCGGCGTCTCGCGCCCGAACCCGAGCACGTCGTGGTGGTCGATCTGCGTCAGGTAGCTCTCGTCCGAGTTGATCGGCATCTCGGCGTTCGAGTACGTCGGCTTGTCCATTCGATGGAACGTCCATCCCTCCGGACAGCTCTGCCCCGTCGCGGTCGGACCGTTCCTGACGGTGCAGACGCTGTGATCGAACGAGGCGAAGTGACCGCTGCCGCGCCAGTCCTGCCAGATGATGCCGTCGCGGGTGACGTGCAGTCCGCCGCTGCCGTAGGGCGGCGGGTTCACGACCGTAGGCGGCGGCATGTAGACCTCGGCGATGCAGCTCTCCGGCGGGTTGTCGCCCAGCTCCAGGCGCACGAGCGTGTTGTCGTCCCTGCCGTTGTCCGAGCACCAGACACTGCCGTCCGCATCGTTGAAGGCCGGCGAATAGCAGCCGTAGGCGATGCGGTGGTCGCGGGTGGGATCGACCGGCTCGTCCGGCTCGGTCCAGCCCGGGGTGATCACGCCGTCGCCGTTGGTGTCGATGACCGTCGGGCACCAGCCCTGCGACGCCTCGGCGTCCCCGGTCTCGTCCCACAGCTCGACGTCGACCCAGCCGACCCCCTCGCGGAAGCCGTAGTAGAAGCGCTCGTCGTGGCCGAGCTGGTTGTGGTCGGACGAGAAGCAGGTGTCGATCTCGCTGAACTGCTCGCTCTCCGGGTCGTACAGGAAGACCTGCCGCGTGCCCACCTCCAGCGGGAAGTAGTCGCCGAAAGCGTTCCCGCCGTCCGTGCAGAAGTCGGGCTGCTCGTCCGGCGCGCGCACGCGGCCGGTCAGCCACACGCGTCCCTCGCCGTCCATGGCGACGCTGCGGGGATCGGAGCGGCGCGCCCAGATCGGATCGTCGCCGTAGTAGGGCGACGTGGGCGTATCCGTGAGAATCGGCGGGGCGTTCGACGGAATGGGAATCGTGGTCGCACTGTGCTCGACCGGATCGATCACCGCGAGGATGTCGCTCGGCTGCACGACGCCGTAGACGAGGCCGTTGGCGTTGACGGTGCCGTCACGCACGTCGGAGGGCGTGCTGTCGGTCCGCCCGTCGTGCTCGGTGCCCCAGTCCCAGAGGGTGACGACGACGTTGCGCTCCGCGCCGGTCGGACGCGGCGGGGTCTGGGTCGGCGCCTCGCCGGCCGCGATGCGGTCGGTCCAGTCGGCGAACATCGCCCGCTGCGGGCCGAGCCGCCGGAACGCCCCGGCCATCGACGCACCCATCGGACCCATCGCGACGCGCCGGTCCCACGCCTCAAGGTGCGAGTCGACATCGCTCAGGATGCCGCCCGGGATCTCACGCGTCGCCTCGTTGCCGATCTGGTGGCAGTTCAGGCAGCCGGTCACCGAGCTGCCCAGTTCCTGCTGCGAGTGCTCGCCCTCGGGCAGCTCGATCATCGACAGCCACCACGCGGCGGGATAGACCTGCGCGGCGGCCAGCGCGTCGGGGGCCACCACCGCCTCGAGATCCAGCGCCTGCCCCGGCGTCGCCGACACGCGCTCCGAATCGACGAGGCCGTAACCGCGCACCCAGATCTCGTAGGTCGCGTCCGGCAGGTCGGGCACCACGTAACGGCCCGCGTCGTCGGTCGCCACAATGCGAATCAGGCGGGTCGGCAGATCGGTCGTCTCCGCGACCACCCAGACGCCCGCCTCCGGACCGTCGGCACTGGTCACCACCCCGCCGATGTCGTCCGCGTCGAGCTCGATGCCGGCGGACTGGGCCAGTCCTTCCCCACCGACCAGCCCCGCGCCCAGAGCGATGGCCACCGCGGCCGCGCAGGCTGTGGCGCCCGACGCCAGCGTCGATTGCATACGTCTCTTCATCGATGCCTCCTGGCTCCTAGTACTCCATCGCAACGAGTCCGCCGTCCGCGGTCCACTGGAACCGCATCGCCGGCACATGGCCGCCCTCGCCCTCGCCAGCCGCGTAGACGTAGATGAGCGCTTCCGCGTAGCGGCTCTCGAGCGGCGCCATCAACTCGCGCGCGACGTCGGACGCGACCTCCAGATCCGTCACCTCCACCTCGAGCGTGATGACGTCGTGCGCGGTCGCCATCTTCAGGATGCGCCACGTCTCGTTGACCACGCCCTGCTCGTCGAAAGCCGGAGCCGGCTCGGTACGGGAATCCCCCTGCCAGCAGCCCGCCATCACGACGGTGCACAGCGCCACGCAGCCCACGAAGCCGCCCCTGCCGCTGCCCAGGTGTCCCCCGTTCCGGCGACGCACGCCGCTAGCCGAGGCCGGCGAGAAATGCGTCGATCCCCGCCTGCGCCACCACCTCGTCCTGATCGGGCGTGCCGGAGCTGCAGCCGACGCCGCCGACGATCTGCTCGTCGACGAACAGCGGCAGCCCGCCCGCGACGATCATGAACCGTCCCTGGTTGCTCACGTGAATCCCGAACGCCGGCCCGCCCGGCCCGCTCACCTCGCCGTAGGCGCGCGTCGAGCGCCGCGCCGCGGCCGCGGTGAATGCCTTGCTGATCGCCACGTCGATGCTGGTGATGCGCCCATTGTCCATGCGGTGGAACATCAGCAGGCTGCCGTTGTCGTCGGTGATCGCGATATCCATGTCGACGTCGATCTCCCGCGCCTTTGCCTCGGCGCCGGCCATGATGACGCGGGCGTCTTCGAGCGTCAGCTTCTGTACGGTCTTCATCGCGCCTGTCCTCCTCCGGATGCGAGCATAGCATCGCACCGCCCTCGCCGGACGCACGCGGTCGATTGCTGTAGCCTTTCGAGGGGTCCAGGCGCCGATTGGACTGCGGCGACCCGCCAAACGCGACCGCAAGGTCGCGCCTACTCGGTCGCGCCCAGCGCCCGCAGCAGTTCCGCGGTGCTGGTATCGCTGTAGTCGGTCAGGCTGCGGGTCAGGCGTGCCGGGGCGCGGGCGGCCAGGGCCCGGTCCAGCGGCGTCTCGCCGCGAAGGTTGGTTGCGTCCAGCCTGGCACCGCGGCTCACCAGGTACCGCGCCACGGTCTTGAAGCCGTGGAAAGCGGCCAGGTGCAGCGCCGTGTCGCCGGTGGCGCTGGCGGCGTTGACGTCCGCACCCAGCTCGACGGCAGCCTGCACGGCGTCGATGCCGCTGGCCATCACGCTCCGCCGATCCGGATCCTGCGTCAGGGCGACCTCCATCTCGGCCGAATCCATCTCGCGCCCCAGACGGTCCTTGCCGGCGCGTCCGAAGCCGCGGGTGAGCATGCCCGCGGCGGCCATCAGCGGCGTCACGCCGCCCTGCAGGCCGGCATGCGGATCGGCGCCGTGCTCGGCGAGCCGGCGCATGATGTCGCCCCGGCCGAACTTGGCCGCGAGAAAGAACGGCGTCGCTCCGGTCCAGGCCATGTCGAGCGCGAACAGCTTGCCCTGGCGGGCGTAGCGGGTGCCGCGCAGCAGGCGGGCGTTCGGATCCGCGCCATGCGCCAGCAACGCCTGCACGAGCGGCGCGTCGCCGCGGAGAATCGCCGCGTGCAACGGCGTGTACCCCGCCCCGACCGCGTTCGGATCGGCGCCCGCCGCCAGCAGCGACGCGGCCAGCGCGCGGTGCCCGCTGTGCGCCGCCACGACGAGCGCGCTCGTGCCCGCCGGCGCGGTGTCGTTCGCGTCGGCGCCCGCCGCCAGCAGCAGCTCGGCGGACGCGAGGTCGCCGCTGCGCGCCGCGAACAGCAGCGGCGTGAAGCCCCCCTCTTCGACCACCACGACGGCGCCGTCGCTGCTCGTGCGGGCGGAGTGCGCCGTTACCACGGGACGGACGCGCGAGCGTGCGTGGACTTCCGCCCCCGCGTCCAGCAGGGCTTCGACGACCCCCGCGTGCCGCTGCGACGCAGCCCACATGAGGGCGGTCTGCTCCTCGGTCGCCTCCCGCGCCTGCACGTCGGCGCCAGCTTCCAGCAGCGCTTCGACCGCGCCTGCGCTCCCGGCGCGCGCGGCGGTCATCAGGGCGGTCTCCCCGCTCGGGAGCGCCGCGTGCGGTGACGCGCCGGCCGCCAGCAGCGCCCGCACCAGCGCCGCGTTCCCGTTCTCGCACGCGAGATACAGCGGGGTCGCTCCGAGCTGGTTCGCAACGCCGGCCACCGCGCCGGCCTCGATCAGCAGCGCGGTCGTCTCGAGATCGTTCAGGTAGGCCGCCCAATGCAGCGCCGTCGCACCGTCCGGCTGCCTCGCGTTCACTTCGACCGGTTCATCCAGCAGCGCCCGCACCAAGTGCCGATCGGCGTTCTTCACCGCGTCGACGAGGCGCGTGTCCGGCTGCTGCGCGGTAACGGGAGCAGCCAGAAGCACGCAGAGAAACGATCCGACCAATCCCCGGTTCATTCCGCTGCCGCGTATCTTCGAATCCCGGGCCATGTTCTCCTGGCGCCGCCAAACCCGTCGCAAGGCTCCGTGTTCGGCCCCAGCCCCCACTGCCCCAGAAGCCTGCGCCGCAGAACTCACTTCGTTGCGTTCTGCGGCGCAGACTCCTAGACGCCCGACAGCTCCTGAATCTCCCCGGTGCTCGTGCCGAACTGCTCGGCGGGCACGCCGAGCTTGTCCATCAGCGTGACGTGCAGGTTCGACATCGGGGTCGGGTCGGGGCATTGCAGGTGCTGTCCGCAATGCACCGTGCCCGCCCCGCCGCCGGCGAGCAGGATCGGCAGATTCTCCGAGGAGTGCCGGTTGCCGTCGCTCAAGCCACCGCCGTAGAGCACCGCCACGTGGTCGAGCAGCGAGCCGTCGCCGTCCGGGGTGGCGCGCAGCTTGTCCAGGTAGTACGCCAGCAGCGACGTGTGATACGAGTTGATCCGGGTCAGCTTCTCCAGCTTGTCCGGATCCTGCTGGTGGTGCGACGTCGGGTGGTGCGCCTCAGGTACACCGATCTGCGGGTAGGTCCGGCCGCTGTACTCGCGGCTGATCATGAAGCTGATGACGCGCGTCAGGTCGGTCTGGTAGGCCAGCACCTGGAGGTCGAACATCAGCTTGGCGTGCTCGTCGAAGGCGGCGGGAACCCCCAGGGGCGGCGCGATCTCCGGCAGCTCCTGGTCGACCTGCGCCTCGGCTTTCTGGATGCGGCGCTCGATGTCCCGCACCGCCTCCAGGTACTCGCCGAGCTTCAGCCGGTCGCGCGGCCCGAGATCGCGGCGCAGGGCGGCGACCTTGTCCGTCACCGCGTCGAGAAGGCTGCGGTTCTGCTCGATGCGCGCGAGCCGGGCGGCCGGATCCGTGCCGCCGGTGTCGCCCAGCAACCGCTCGAAGACCGTCCGGGGATTGGTCTCCATCGGCAGCGGCGTTGTCGCGCTGCGCCAGCAGATCGTATTGGTGTATGCGCAGGTGTATCCACCACCGCACGTCCCCACATCGTCGCCCGACTCCAGGGCCAGCTCCAGCGACGCGAGCTGCGTGTGCCGGCCCGCCTCGCGCGCCACCTGCTGGTCCATCGACACGCCGGCCCCCAGCTGCGAGCCCTGGGTGCGCTTGGGCGGCACGCCGGTCAGGAAGCTCGTGGCGCCGGTCTCGTGGATGTTGTCCGGGCCCTTGTTGCTGAGCCCCGACACCACCAGCAGGCGGTCCCGGAACCCTGACAGCGGCTGCAGGATCGGGGTGATCTCGAACCCGGTCCCCGCCGTCGCGGGGGTCCACTGCTCCATCACGATGCCGTTCGGCACGTAGACGACGCCGAGCCGCCCGACCGGTTTCGCCGCCGTCCGGCCGAGCGCGGTCAGCGCCGGCACCATGCCGTCGAGAAGCGGAAGCGCCAGCGTGGCGCCGATGCCGCGGAGTACCGTACGGCGAGGGAGAGCCTTCCTGCTGATCATCATGATTCTGATCTCCGCATCTGAAACGGTGTGCTCTCGACAATCCCGAGCACCAGGGAAGACCACGTGTAGTCGTCAGCGGACGCGTTGCGAATGATCCGGCGCAGAGCCGGCATGTCGTGGTGCTCCAACCCGCGGCCCAGGGCGTAGGTGGCGAGCTTCTCCGCCAGGGTCCACACGAACTGCTCGTCTCGCTCCAGCAGCATCGCCTTGAGCCCGGCCAGCCCCTCGAACCCGCTCCCGTCCGGGAACACGCCCGACGCGTCGATCGGGTCGCCGCCCTCGCCGGCCGCGCGCCACTTGCCGATCGCATCGAAGTGCTCGAGGGCGAAGCCGAGCGGGTCCATCGGCGCATGACAGTTGGCGCACACGGGATTCTCGCGGTGCTGCTCCAGCCGCTCGCGCACCGAGGCGGGCCGGCCGCCGTCCCCGCGATCGGGCAGGGCCGGCACGTCGGGCGGCGGCGGGGGCGGAGGCGCGCCCAGCATGTGCGAGAGCAGCCAGTGCCCCCGGAGCACGGGCGAGGTCCGCGTGGGATACGAGGTGACGGTCAGGATGCTGCCGTGTCCCAGCAGGCCGCCCCGGGCGCCGTCGGGGAACGTCACGCGGCGGAACCGGCTGCCGTAGACGTTCGGGATTCCGTAATGCGATGCCAGCCGCTCGTTCACGAACGTGTAGTCGGCACGCAGGAGGTCCAGCACGCTGCGGTCCTCGCCGATCTGGCTGGCCACGAACAGCTCCGTCTCGCGCTCGAACGCCTCGCGCAGGTTGTCGTCCCACTCCGGGAACAGCTCCGGCGTGGGCACGACGCTCGACAGGGTGCCGAGCGCCAGCCACTGCACGGCGAAGCCGTCGACGAGGGCCTGCGCGCGCGGATCCGCCAGCATGCGCCGGACCTGCCGCCGCAGCACGTCCACATCGCGGAGCTCGTCGCGGGCGCCGACTTCCAGCAACTCGTCGTCCGGGATGCTGCTCCACAGAAAGAAAGAGAGCCGCGAGGCGAGCTCGAGGTCGCTGACCGGATGTATCGTGCCGGGCCTCGTATCCACCGGGTCGCGCTCGACGCGGAACAGGAACTCGGGATCGACCAGGATGCTCTCCAGGGCCCGCTGGATTCCCGCGTCGAAGCCGCCCGCTCGCCGGCCCGCCGCGAAGAACCCCTGCAGCGTGGCCAGGTCGGTCTCGGTCACCGGCCGGCGGAAGGCCCGCCGCGCGACGGTCTCGAGAATCTCCCGCGCGCACGTCTCCTCTGCCCCGAGCGCAGGGCGGCACACGAACAGCCGCTCCCGGCTGGGCGTATCGCCTGATCCGGCGGCATCGAACGGTCCGGCGATGCTCACCTGCTCTACCGCCGCCTCGGGCGCCTCCGACGTCGAGCTCCAGCGCTCGGCGATGGCCAGCACCTTCCCGGTCGCCCGCGGCTGCAGGACGCCGTCGCGCTCGGACCGGCCCTGCACGAACGAGACGCCGAGCACGCGCGGCCCGGCCCCGGCGGAGATGCGGACCGAGAGGTCCTCGTCGGCGTGCAGCGTGTACTCTTCCCAGGTCCGGTCGCCGAGCACGGCGCCGGCGAAGGTCCGCGGCGGCGGCGTTCCCGGCGCGCCGCCGATGTGGAACAGCGCCACCCGCTCGCCGTCCAGGCGCACCTCGAGCTGTTGCCGGTGCTGCAGGCCGCGCACGTAGTCGTAGAGCTGCCGCTGCAACTGGATCCGAACCTCGTACTCGGCGTCGAGCGGGAAGTTGTGGCGTATCGCGATGCCGCCGCGGGAGCCGAACGGCAGGTCCTCGCTCATCCGCAGGTCCTGAAACCGCATCGACGGGACGACGTAGGTCTCGGTCGTCGGTTCTATCGTGGGATCGCCGACCGCCAGGCGGCTGATCCTGCGCGCGGCGAAGATGTAGCGGTCGAGCAGCGCCGGCGACACCGACAGGATGTCCGCCATGTTGTCGAAGCCGAGATCCGCGTTGTCCGCCGGCAGCAGCGCATCGGCGTCGACGTCCAGGGCGAGCAGGTCGCGCACCGCGTTCTCGTACTCGCGCCGGTTCAGGCGGTGCACGGTGGTGCGGCCCGGATTGGGAGCCGCCGCGGCAGCCAGGTCGAGGGCGTTCTCCAGTGCGGAGGCGACGGTCTCGTAGGCGGCGGGATCGGGTCTCCGTCGTCCGGCCGGGGGCATCGAGCCGGTCCGCAGCTTGCGCACGACCTTCTCCCAGGCAGCGGGATGATCGCCGACACGCGCGGGGTCCATCGTGTCCAGCGCGAGTCCGGCCGTGCGCAGCCGCTGGTTGTGGCAGCCGACGCAGTAGCGGTTCAGGACCGGGCGGACCGCCTCGCCGGTCGAGCCTTCGGAAACGGAAGACTCCGTCTGGAATGCGGCGACTGGCACCGCGAGCGAGGGGAAGGACTCAACGGCAGGAAGCGCGCCGCCCAAGCCGGCGGCATGCGCGTTCAGCAGACCCAGGCAGGCTATCGTGACGCCGAGTCCGACGACGCAGGATGCGGTCTTCCACATCGTTCCACCCCGGGGTTGTGATGCGGTGCGACCGGCCCGCATCCCTCCGCACGTGGCTCACCGCCGGCGAACGAATAGCGTAGTTTACTCTCCTGCCGGCGTTTCGGGGGAACAGATTCCGGCCGCCCCCGCAAGGTCGCGCTAGCGCCGCGTGCCGGTGACGTCGGTCCGGATGCTGAAGAGCGTCTTGCCGGCCGTGATGTACAGCGTCCGCAGGTCGTCGCCGCCGAAGGCCACGTTCGTGATCGAGTCCTCCCAGATCGGAATGTGCTCGAGCAGCTCGCCCGCCGGCGAGAAGACGTGCACGCCGGCCACCGTGTCGAGCGTCTCGCTCGTGCCGCGCAGGCGGTTGAGGCCGGCCGCGACGTAGAGGTTGCCCTCGCTGTCGATCGTCATTCCGTCCCCGCTCCGTCCGGGATAGAAGTCGTGGAAGACGCGCATGTTGCTCGCCGTGCCGTCCTCGGCGAGGTCGTAGGCGCGGATCATCCGGGCGCCGCCCTCCTGCTGCGCCGTCTCGATCAGGTAGAGGGTGGCGTCGTCCGGCGAGATCACGATCCCGTTCGGCCGCTCGATCTCCGGCTCGGTGAGGATGCGCGCGATGGATCCGTCGGGGTCGATGCGATACACACCGTGCACGCCGGTCTGCTCCGCCGTCACGACCGGTCCCGGGCGGTCGGTGAAGTAGACGCGTCCCTGCCCGTCGATGGTCAGATCGTTCGGCTGATGGAGCTGCCTGCCCTCGAAGTGGTCGGCCAGCACCTCGATCTCGCCGGTCTCGATATTCGTTCGCGTGATGCGCGGCAGGACGTCGTCGCCGCTGCCCCCTTCGCACGCCAGCAGCCGCCACTCGCTGTCGAAGATCAACCCGTTGGCGCGGTTGCTCGGCTCGCGGTACGTGGTGATCGTTCCGTCGGTGTCCATCTTCAGAATGCGGCCGGTAACGCGCAGATCCGTGAAGTAGACGGCGCCCGCCTCGTCCACCGTCGGTCCCTCGGTGAACGCGACGATCGCCTCTACCGCGACCGGCCGGCTCTCCACCTCCTGCGCGAGCGCGTCGCCCGTCCAGGGGACCGCCGCCAGCATCGCCACCAGAATGATCCGCAGCCCTCGTCCGTGCACCCTCGATAACTTCATCTCTCGTCTCCGTCTTGTCGTCAGGTCCCGCGTTCCGCGGCCACCGCGCCGCGATCGCCGGGCGCGTGCATGTTCGACGCGACCACGCCCGCCAGCCGCCGCAGGTGATACCGGCGGTCGGCCCCGCAGCGGGCGCCGAGCAGTCTCTCGAGCGCCGATTGCGTCACGCCCGGCAGGACCACGCTGGCGGTCACTCGCCGCAACCCTTCCGGCGCCTCGCGAGCCGCGATCCAGATCGCCGTTCCGCTGCGCCGGCTCCAGGTCCAGGCTTCGCGCACGCCCATGCGGAAGTAGGGAACGAGCTTGCCGCTCGAATCCGTGCTCCGGTCGATATCGACCACCAGATCCGGAACCGGATGCCCCTTGCGGACGTCGAGCCAGCGACTCGTGCGACAGCAACGGTGCCGCCACGAACTCGGCGCGGCGGGTCGCCATGTCGTAACGGCATCTGGGCGCCTCGTCGTGGTCGGTCAGACGGTCGAACAGATCCCGCGGCATCGCCACGTCCACCCGCAGGGGCGCGTCGGGATTGGTCACCATCCCCAACGTCCGGTCTCTTCGTCCCACAGGGCGTAGCATTCCTGGGCGATGCCCGCGTCGAGGAACGCGTCGGGGAGCCGCGACATCGATCCGAGCGGCTCGATCAGCTCGCCGTCGGCGTACCACGAAGAGATGACGTGCCCCTGGGTCGGCGCTCCCTCGACCGCCGGCTCCTCGACCACCGCCGAATCGATCGTGACCCGCCACTGCACCTCGGCGCCGTCCGCCTGCGTCTCCGTGAACGTCAGCGCATCCCCGGTCTGCTCGACGCCGCCGACCGAGTCGACACTCCCAATCTGCGCCGCGAACGACGCCCTCAGGTTCTCGGCGCCCGGCTCGACGGCGGCGGCGCACCCGGCCGCCACCGCCGCGACCGTCCAGACCAGAGCGAGACGCCCCGGCACGCCCATGGTCTGCCTGCCTGCCAAGCCGCTAAACATCTTACCGCGGTGCTGCCTTCTCATGGCGCTACTCCAGCTCGTCGAAGATCACCTGCACGTAGGCCTCCAGCCGCTCGGGGCCGGGGCTGCCGAAGCCGGAGAACTCCGCCGGCACCTGCCAGCTCGCCGCCACCTCGGCCGCCAACCGGCCGGCTTCCTTCGCCTCGCGAACGTCGGCGACGAACGTGTCGACGAAGGCGGCCATCTGCGCGAGGTCGCTGCGCGTCATCTGGGTGCTGTGGCCGGTGATGATCAGGTCGATGTCGGTGACCGTCTGCCAGGCGTTCCGCAGCGACTGCGCGTACTCGACACCGCTGCCGCCGTTGCTCGCATCCATGATCGGCACCTGCCGGCCGGGGAACATGTCGCCCGCGTGCATGACGCGCAGGGACGGGAAGACCACCCATGTGTCGCCGCCGGTGTGGCCGCGCCCGAAGTAGTAGAGGTCGACCTGGTCGTCGCCGCTGCCCAGGGTCAGGCGGTCGTCGTAGGTCCGGGTCGGAAGCCCCTGGCCGCCGCTGGTCCGGAAGACGTCCGGGAAGTCGCCAGGAAAGCCGGTGACCGGGTTCCACTCCTCCATCAGGCGCCGGGCGTTCGTGTGCGCGACCACCTCGACCGAGGCCGGAAACTCGACGTTGCCGCTCACGTGGTCGAAGTGGGCGTGCGTGTTGATGATGGTCGTCACCGGATTGGGCGTCAGCTCCGCGATGCGGTCGATCAGCGGCTGCCCCCAGCCGGCCACCTTCGTGTCGACGAGCACGACGCCGTCGCTGGTGACGAACGCGGCCGAGTTGCCGCCGCCGCCGCGCAGCACGTAGAGGTTGTCCTTGAGGCGCTCGACCTCGACGACCGGCCCGCCCTGCTCCGCCTCGGTCACCGCCAGCGACACGGCGCCGACGACGAGCACCGCACCGAGCACGATCACCCGCTTCATCTCACGCCCCCACTGCATCGATCTCACCTCGCTCATGCCATGCCTCCCGACAGGAAGACCCGTTCCACGAACCAGAACGCGCCGGCCGCGATCACCGCGATCGACCCGGCCACGGCGATCCGCTGGCCGGCGACCGCGCTGTAGGCCCGGATTCTCCACAGTATCGCCGCGACCACCAGGACGACGGCGAGCTGACCGAGCTCCACCCCGAAGTTGAAAGAGAACAGCGACCACCCGAGCGCCCCGCTCGGCAGGCCCATCTCGCGCAGCACGCTCGCGAACCCGAAGCCGTGAATCAGCCCGAACACCAGCGCGATCCAGATGCGCATGTCCCGCCCGCCGCGCGCGAGCAGGTTGTCGAGGCCGACGTAGACGATGCTGAGCGCGATGATCGGCTCCACCAGCCGCGCCGGCGGCGTCACCACGTTGAGCACTGCCAGCGACAGCGTGATGCTGTGGGCGATGGTGAACGCGGTGACCACGAGCAGCAGTTGCCGCACGCTCCCCCCGAGCAGCAGCAGGCCGATCAGGAACAGCAGGTGATCCGGCCCGATCAGGATGTGGTGGACGCCCGACGGGACGAACCTCTGGAGCACGGCCCAGACGCCCTGCCGGGTGCCGAGGAAGTACTCGTACTCGGTCGCGCCGCCGCCGAGGATCGCCTGCGTCGTCAGCTCGGCGTTCTCGTAGACGTTCAGGAAGGTCTGGTGGTTCGGATCGTACGGGAACAGCTCTGCCGACACCACGATCGCGCCGACGCCCGCGTCGAGCGCGCGTTGCGCCCGGAGCCGCACGGACTGCCGCTCCGCCAGGATCTCCGGCTGCGACCAGCCGTCAAGATCGAGGGGGCGCCCATCGACCGTCAACCGCAGGCGCTCGCCGATCAACGTACCGAGCCGCTCGCCCCGCGGCCGCAGGATGTCCGGGTCGAGCACCAGGGACGGGTCGTCGATGTCGAACTCGTAGGCGACGTCCCAGACGTGCGCCACCACCGTCACGTCGAGCGTGCCGGATCCGAGGCGTACGTCCACGAAGCTGAACGGCGCCGGATGCGCCGCCACACCCGCGGGAGCCGCGGCCATCAAGCCCGCACCGATCAGAATGCACCAACCGGAACGCTTCATTGGCGCCCATGTTAACCGATGGAATCGCCTTGCAGCGCCTCGTTGCCGAAGCGCTCGATCGTCTCGAGCGTTGCGCAGACGTCGCCCCATGTCGTCGTGTGGTTGATGACGCACATCCGGAGCGCGAATCGCCGGTGAAGCAGCGTCGACGAGATGAACGCGGGATCCTCCCAGAACACGCGTGCTAGCACCTTGCGGTTGAGGTGGTGGAGCGCCCTCTCCTCGTCCGCGCCTTCCCCCGGGTTGACCCGGAAGCACAGGACTCCCAGGGAAGCCGGCGCCATGAGCTCCAGGACGGGCTGTCCGCAACGTACCGGGCCGCGCGCTCGGCCAACTCGATCCCCTGCCGCACCGCGTCGCGAAACGCGGCCATGCCGAAGACCTGCACCGACATCCAGATCTTCAGGGCGCGGTCGCGACGACTCAGTTGCAGGCCGCGGTCCGCCTGGTTCGGATGGTTGGCGCCCCAAACCGAGTCCTGTAGCACGTCATGGTGGATGGCGAAGGCCCTCTCGAGGGTCGTGACATCCCGCACCAGCAGGCAACCGGTGTCGTACGGCTGAAAGAACCACTTGTGCGGGTCGATGCCGATGGAATCGGCCCGCTCGATACCCCGGAGCAGATGTGCCCCAGGCTCGGTAATGGCCGCGAAGCCCCCGTACGCGGCGTCGGCGTGCAGCCAGATGCCGTGCGTTTCGCAGTAGTCCGCGATGGCGTCCAGGGGATCGACCGCGCCGGTGCTGGTGGAGCCGGCGTCGGCGCAGACGGCGACGGGCGTGCACCCGGCGTCCCGGTCGGCCTCGACGGCGGATGCCAGGGCGTCGACCGACAGTCTAAAGTCCGCTCCCGTCGGTAGCACCCGAACCCGATCCGGGCGAATACCGATGATCCGCGCGGAACGAATCTGGGCGCTGTGGCTCTGGTCGCTCATGTAGACGGTTGCCCGCGCCGGATTCCCCGCCGCCTCGCGCGCGGCCACGAAGGCATCGAGGGCCGACGCGGACCCGCCGCTGGTCAGCACGCCGCCGGCGGTCTCCGGGTATCCCAGCCAGCGTCGGAACCAGTCGATCACGACGGCTTCGAGCTGACTTGGCCCACTCGCGGACAGCCAGGTGGCGGAATTGATATTGAAGCCGGTCACGAGGTAGTCCGCGAGCACACCCGGCCATGTCGGCGCCGACGGCACGAACCCGAAGGCCCGCGGGTGGTCGTGTCGCACCGTCGGCGAGAGGACCTCCTGCACGGCGCGGTCGATGACCTCGCGCGGTGCCCGGCCGCTCTCCGGAGGATCCTCCATCAACCGGGCGGTCAGCTCCTGCTGGAACTCGCCGTCCCATGCCGGAACGCTGGACAAGCGCTCGGAACGCTCGACCAGAATCTCGGTGACGTAGCGCGCAAGCTCCCGCATCAGCTCGGGCGGCATCTGCAAGCCGTGCGTCACGGCCTACGCTCCGCTCGGGCGGCGCGGCCCTCGCCGGTCGCGCGCCGCAGCGCGTCGACCGCAGGGTCGGCTGCAGTCATTGAGCCTCCGCGCCGGACGCCGTACGATGTGAGCCACCGATGCTGCATAATTCGTGAATGCTCGAAGGCCCGGCTGTTCCAGTCGATCGCGACTACATTAGCTCGCCTTCCCCCCAGCGCGCCCGCACAGACCGCGGGCTCGGCGCTCGGCTCCGGCGGATCCGAGTCGCCGCCCTGACGATGGCGGTGCTCGCGGCGGCGGCGGCGGCCCCGGCCCAGGAGACCGGCACCGTCCGCGGCACCGTGACCCTGGCGGAGAATGGCGGCCTTGTCGACGGCGCGCTGATTCTCATCATCGGAACGGGAGCCTTCACGTTCACCGACGACGGGGCGTTCGAATTCACGAACGTGCCGGCCGGCACCTACGACGTCATCGCCCAGCGCGAGCAGCTCACCGCCGGCTTTCAGACCGTCACCATCGGCGCCGGCGAAACGGCCATCACCGACTTCGAGCTGAGCCTGTCACCGGTGCGCGAGGAGGTCACCGTCACCGCGTCGGCCGCGGTCGGCGCCGCGGCGACGCTCCAGGCATTCAACGCCGTCACCACTGTCGATTCGTTCGAGATCGCCAGGGAGGCCCCCAGCACCATCGGCGAAGCGCTCGAGGACGAGCCGGGCATCGCCAACCGCAGCTTCGGCCCCGGCGCGAGCCGGCCGGTCATCCGCGGCTTCGGCGGCGATCGGGTGCTCATCATCGAGGACGGCCTCCCGACCGGCGACCTCTCCGCCGCGTCGGATCATCACGGGATGACCATCGACCCGAACAGCGCCGAGCGAATCGAGATCGTGCGCGGGCCGGCCACGCTGCTCTACGGCTCCGGCGTGGTGGGGGGCCTCATCAACATCATCACCCCGCACGCGGCCTACCGGAACCTGCTCACGCCGCCCGAGAGCTACGGCGAAACGCTGATCGACGGTACGCGGGCGCAGCTCGGCGCCGACACCGGAAGCGCGAACCGCCAGGCGGGAGCGTACGCCAACCTGCAGCACGCGCAGGGCAACATGCTGTTCTGGGGCAGCGGCGCCCAACGCCGGACCGGTGACTACGACACGCCGGAAGGACCCGTCTTCAATACGGCCGCCGAGCTGACCAACGCCCGCACCGGGCTCGGCTACTTCGGGGATCGGACCTTCGCCAGCCTCTCTCTCACGTTCGAGGACAGCCGCTTCGGGCTCCCGTTCGAGGACATGTTCCATTCGCACGGAGAGGACGCCCACGGGCACGATCACGGGCATGACGAGGAGGAGGAAGCCGGAGGCGAGGACGATGCCGCACTCGATCTCACCTCGCGGCGCCGCGTCGGCCGTTTCGACCTCGGCCTGCGCAATCTGGACAACGACTTCCTGCAAGGCGTGCGCACCGGTTTCCACGTCATCGACGTGACGGACGATCACGTCGACATCATCGGCGGCGTCGACAACGTCGACTCGCGGATCAGCAACCGCACCTACATCAAGCGCACGCTGTTCTACCAGCGGCAGCTCGGGCACTTCACCGGCCGGTTCGGCACGGAGCTGAAGTACCGGGACTTCGACGTGACGGGCACCGAGGCGCAGGCGCCGCGCACCGACCAGAGCACGATCTCGGCCTTCGGCTACGAGGAGGTGAGCTTCGGGCGCTACCGCCTGCAGTTCGCCGGACGCGCGGAGCGCAACGACTACAAGACCGCCGGACGCGTGCCTCTGCCCGGCCAAGGCGACGCGGACGACCACCGCGACGACGCTCACGCTCACGGCCACGATCACGATGAAGACGAGGACCACCTGGAGCCGCCCGACCCGCGCGACCGGCAGTTTCTGGGCGTGTCGGCCTCGGTCGGGATGCACGCCGACCTCGGCGCCGCCACCGCGTTCGTGGCCAACCTCATGCAGTCGCATCGCGTTCCGGCACTCCAGGAGCTCTACAACTACGGGCCGCACCTCGGCAACTTCGAGGTCGGCAACCCGGATCTGAAGGCGGAGACGACGCTCGGCCTCGACCTCAGCCTGCGGCACCAATCCGGCCGCGTCGGGACCGACCTGAACTTCTACGTCTACGACATCGAGAACTTCATCTTCGGCGATCACACCCTCGAGGTGGTGGACAACCTGCGGGTGCTGGACATCATTCAGGACGACAGCCGTTTCGTCGGCTTCGACGCGCGGGGCAGCGTGCGGCTGGGCGGCCAGGTCTGGGCGTCGCTCGGCATCGGCTACGTCAACGCGACGCTGACGTCGACGAACGAGGCGGTGCCGCGCATCCCGCCGCTGCGCGCCACGCTGAGCGTCGACGTTCCCTACGGGGCGCTCACCGTGAGCCCGGAGCTGATGTTCGCGGCACGGCAGGGCCGCGTGTTCCGCGACGAGACCGCGACGCCCGGATACGCCGTCCTCAACCTGGACGCGTCCTACATCTGGCCGCGGCAGCACATGGCGCACGTGCTGTCGTTCGCCGGCTACAACCTCACCAACGCGCTCTTCCGCAACCACATGTCGTTCATCAAGGACCTGGCCCCGGAGATGGGCCGGGGGGTCAAGGCGAGCTACTCGTTGCGGTTCTTCTAGGGCGGGGGACCGGGGCCACCGAGACAGATCGCCGGCGTGCAGCGGCTCCTGCGCCGAGAAGACCGGCGCCGGCAAACTGGTATCGTTCCGGGCATGAAGACTCATGCGGCCGCGTTCTGTCTCGGCGTCTGGGTGATGGGGACGGTGTGCGTCAGCATCGCGGCGATGCAGAACTTCTACACCATCGACAGGCTGCTCGACGGCCCGAGTCACCCCGCGTTCGCTGCGTTCGTGGAGGACACCGGTCGCGAGGACGCCCGGAACGCCCTGCGCTATCTGTCGTCCGAGCTGAACCGATTGTTCTTTCAGCTCTGGAACGTCGGGCAGCTTGGCCTCGGCGGCGCGGCGCTCTGGCTTGTATGGGGGCTGCGCTCGCCGAACGCCGCGCGCCTGCGCTGGACCATCGCCGGCATGCTGGCCGTCGTCGTCGTCCTGACGGTGGGAATCACGCCGCAGATTCTCGCCGTCGGCCGCAGCATCGACTTCGTCCCGCGCGACCCGCCGCCCCCGGCCGTCGCGACGTTCGGAGTTCTCCACGCCGCGTACACCTTGCTGGAACTCGCGAAGTGCGCCGCGGCCGCCGTGGCCGCTCTCTGGCTGGTCCGCCCGGGGCGCACGGAAACGGCGTGAGCCGCCCGCATCTCAGCCGACGGTCGTCACCGTCACCTCAGCGGTGCCCGTCGACGATTCGCGCCGCGCGCAGCAGCCCGTCGGCCGCCTGCAGCACCTTGGCGCGCAGCCGCGGCGCCAGGTCGGGGCGCTCCGCCAGGTACCGCTCGACGACGGCGGCGGCGCTGGCCGTCTGGTGGCCGTCGAGCGTGGTCCGGAGCCAGCTCAGCGGGAAGAAGATGTCGCCGGTGCGCTGGATCTCCTCCAGCAGGTCGAGGCCGGGTCGGATATGCACCTCCGACTCGCGCGCGCGCAGCGGATGGTGCAGCCACCGGAGCGCCGTCAACACCCACGGCTCGCGCGCCCGGTTGGCGGGATCCCGAAGTGCATCGAAGAAATCGCCGCGCACTTCCTGCTCGGCCGACAGCGCCGGCATGACGAACTCGAACGCGGCGCGGCGATCCGGGTTGTCGATGCGGTCCCGCTGCGCGGTGAGGATCTCTTCGCTGCCCGGTGCGCCGCGGACCGCGAGACCCTGCGCGAGCGCCGTGAAGTCGCGCTCGGCGAGCGGCACGCCGGGCACCTCCTCTTCTTCCCGCCAGATGCGCTCGAGTCGTGCGACCGCCTCCTCGGACAGCGCGACGTT
The DNA here is from genome assembly GCA_965116825.1 of Vicinamibacterales bacterium. Taxonomy (GTDB): domain Bacteria; phylum Acidobacteriota; class Vicinamibacteria; order Vicinamibacterales; family UBA8438; genus WTFV01. Next base: position 5,103,018 of record OZ220736.1, on the reverse strand, counting down.
GCGGTACGCGCCGAACCAGGCCGCGGCCAGGCTGCGGCTGCCCGCCGCGGCGGTTTCCCGCCACAGCAACGCCTCGATGTCCGGCGCCAGCGCCGCGCGCCTCTCCGGCGTCAGGTAGCGCCAGTACGCCGCGGTGAGATAGCCGAGAATGCGGGAGACGTTCTGCTCGTCCGTCTCCGCCGGGAGCGCCCGTCGCGCCAGGTCGATCAGCGCCTGCGGCTCCACCTCGCCTTCCAGGAGCGACTCCCAGAGCGAGACCCAGCCGACGGCCCGGGTCAGGGCGTCGTCGATGCCGGGCAGTTCCTCGAGCAGGTAATCCCGTGTGCGCGGGTCCAGCGCCATCAGCCCGTACCCGAGTCCGCTGCCGTTGGCGAGCACGTAGTCGGGTGCCGGCAGGCCAGCCGCCGCGGCGACCACCGCCTCGGCATCCCGCACGTGGACCTCCAGGACGTTCACGGCCGGGGCGTTCGCATCGCCGCCGTACCCCAGCCGCAGGTCGAGCCGCTGGTTCCAGATGCGCCCTGCCTCCGCCGGATCGGACTGGCGCACCGCCAGCCGGGCGATAGAGTCGCCGTCGGTCTCCAGCGCCACCTCCACGCGCGGCCGGCCGCTCTCCTCCACCCACGTCCGGCTCCAGGCAGCGAGGTCCTCGTCCGTCCGGGCGTCGAGGATCGCGATCAGGTCCGTCCAGCTCGCATTCGCGTAGGCGTGCGCGGCAAGGTACTCGCGCAGGCCGTCGCGCAGCGTGTCCTCCCCGATCAGCCGCTCCAGGTGCGCGAAGACGATCGGCGCCTTCTGGTAGATGATGGCCCCGTAGAGCGTGCCCGCCTCGTTCAGGTTGTCGAGCGGCTGCCGGATCGGGTTCGCGCCGGCGGTGCGGTCGACGCCGTAGGCCGCCGGAAAGTGCGCGAGCAGGAACCGCAGATCGTGGTCCACCTCCGGAAACGCCGGGTTGACGATCTTCGCCGCCATGAAGTTGGCGAACGTCTCCTTCATCCAGACGTCGTCGAACCACGGCATCGTGACCAGGTCGCCGAACCACTGGTGGGCGGTCTCGTGGGCGATGAGGCTGGCGCGGCCGAGATGCGCGTTCTGCGTTGCGCTCTCGTCGAGCAGCACCGCCTCGGCGCGGTAGAAGATGGCGCCGGGGTGCTCCATCCCGCCGTACTGAAAGGCCGGCACCAGGACGAAGTCGAACTTCTCGAACGGGAACGGAATCCCGGTGTACTCCTCCAGCCACGCCAGGGCCGACGCGTGCAGATCGAAGACGTCGCCGGCGTTGCGCTCTACCCTGTCGCGGTCGGTCTCGCGGTGGTACATCGCCATCCGCCGCCCGTCCCGCTCCGCCTCCTCCACCTGGAACGCACCCGCCGCGAAGGCGAACAGATAGCTGCTGATCGCTTCGGTCTCGGTGAAGGTGAGCAACGCCCGCTCGCCGCGGTCCTCCCGCACGGCGAGCGACCCGTTGGCTACCGCGCGCCACGCCGCCGGCAGCTCGAGCTGCAGGCGGAACCGCGCCTTCAGGTTCGGCTGATCGAACAGCGGAAAGGCGACCCGCGCCCGATCAGGCACGAAGAGCGTATAGAGGAAGTCGTCCTGCCGGTTGAGCGAGCCGTCCCCCGCCGTGAACTCGATGTCCACCACGTTGTGTCCTGGCGATACCGCCTCGACCGGCACGACGACGTGCTCGTCCCGCACCTCGAAATCGACCGGCTCACCCGCGGCCCGGACCGCGTGGACGCTGTCCGCCGGTTGCGCGAAGTCGAAGATCACCGGACCGGTCTCGGTGAGCGTGAACGACGCGGTCACGCTGCCGGTGACGGGTCGGTTCCGCTGCGCGGGAATCGCGAGCCGAACGTCGTAGTGAACGTTGAAGATCGTGGCGGCGCGGCGCTCGGCCAGCTCCAGGGTCACGCCGGGACTCACGTCGATGCCGGTCCCGCTGCTGCAGCCGCAGGTCATCAGCGCGAGGATGGCACAACCTGCGGCCATTCTCCTTGCGAGCGTTGTGTGTATCCACATATGTATCCTGCGCCGATTGTCGCAGAGCGTCGCGTCCGCGGCGCCGTCGGCAGTAGCGTCGGCACTCCCCTCCGCCTTCCGCCAGCGATTCGTCATCGTCCCACGTGCACGGCCGCCATCGGTCTGGCAGGATAGCACCGTGGATCTCGCGCAGACGAATCTGGCGTGGGCATGCCACCCGCTCGACGATCCGCGCATGGCGGAGTTCGTAGAGGCCGTCGACCGGGTGAACGCCATCGGCGCCGGATGTCGACACGACCGCTCCGGATGCGGCATAGTGTCGCCGTGACACACTCAAGCCGCTCGACCGCCATCCTGCTGACTCTGCTCGCGCTGTCCGGATCCGCATCCGAGGCGCAGAACGCCGACTGGGACACCTACCTCGGCGACGTGGCTCGCCGGCACTACTCGCCGCTCGATCAGATCACGCGCGAGAACGTCGCCGAACTGGAAGTCGCCTGGACCTACGACTCCGGCGAGCTGCGTCCGGGCAACTCCACCATGTATACCAGCCCGCTCGTGGTCGACGGCGTGCTCTACGGGCTGTCGCCCCGGCTCGTCGCCTTCGCCCTCGACGCCGCCACCGGCGAGGAGCTGTGGCGCTACGATCCGGGCATTGAGGGCGCGCCCCAGCGCGGCCTGATGTGGTGGGAGCGCGAGACCGACAGCGGAACCGCCGCGCGCCTCTTCTTCACCGGGAACGACGCGCTCGTCGCGCTCGATCCGGTCGCGGGCCAGCCGGTCATCGACTTCGGCGAGAACGGCGTCGTCGACCTGTCGGAGACCGTCGAGGGAGACGGTCCGCTGCGCGTGACCGTGCCGGGTATCGTCTTCGAGGATCTCCTCGTGATGGGCTTCTCGACGAGCGAGGCGGCCGACGCGCTGCCGGGCGCCATCTCGGCGTACAGCGCCATCGACGGCTCGCTCGTCTGGCGCCACCAGAACGTGCCGCGTCCCGGCGAGCCGGGGTCGGACACCTGGGCCGACGGGTCCCTCGAGGTGGCGGGCGGCGCCAACACCTGGACCGGCATGGCGCTCGACGCAGAGCGGGGCCTGCTGTTCGCGCCAACCGGATCGGCGACGCCCGACTTCTACGGCGCCTCGCGCGTCGGCGACAACCTCTTCGCCAACAGCCTGCTGGCCATCGACGTACGGACCGGCGAGCGGCGCTGGCACTACCAGACCATCCGGCACGACGTCTGGGACCGCGACCTGCCCTCGCCCCCGACCCTCGTGCAGCTCGAGCGCGACGGACGGACCATCGACGCCGTGGCGGTCACCTCCAAGTCGGGCCACCTGTTCCTCTTCGACCGCGAGACGGGCGAGTCGCTCTACGACATCGGCGAGGCGACGGCCCACCCGAGCGACATCCCGGGCGAGGTGGTGGTGACGGCGCAGCCGGAATCGTCGATCGCGCTGACGCGGCAGCGTTTCGAGATGACGACGCGCAGCCAGGAGTCGATCGACTTCGTCAGCGCGATCTGGGACGGCCTCGATCAGCGGCCCTGGGCGCCGCCCAGCCTGCAGGGGACGATGATGTATCCGGGTTACGACGGCGGCCAGGAATGGGGCGGCTCGGCGTTCGACCCGGCGACCAACCGGCTGATCGTCAACTCGTCGGAGATCGGCGCCATCCTGCAGCTCTACGAGGTCCCGGTCGGCTTCAGCGCGCGCGGCGTCTACGCCGAGCACTGCGGCACCTGCCACGGCGCCGATCGTGCCGGCAACGCGGTCGGACCCAGCCTGATCGACGTCGGCGAACGGCTGACCGCGGGGGAGATCAGCGACGTGGTGCGCAACGGACGGGGCCGGATGACCGGCTTCGCGCACCTGGACGAGATCGAGATCCGCGCCGCGATCCGCTATATCCGGAACCCGGAGGCGGAAGAGGACCTGCCGCCGTCGACCGCGGTGGACTATGCGTTCGGCGGCTACACGTGGCTGCGCGACCAGGACGGCCTGCCGGGCAACCGGACGCCCTGGGGCACGCTGACGTCGGTCGATTTGGCGACCGGCGACTTCGACTGGCAGGTGCCCTTCGGCGACTACCCGCAGACCGTGGGACAGGGACTCGGCTCGGAGAGCTACGGCGGCCCGGTAGTGACCGCCTCGGGGCTGATCTTCATCGCGGCGACGCCGGACCGGAAGTTCCGGGCCCACGACACGCGGGACGGCGCGGAGTTGTGGCAGGCCGACCTGCCGGCCGCCGGCTTCTCGACCCCCGCGGTGTACGTCGTCGACGGCCGGCAGTTCGTGGTGATAGCGGCCGGCGGCGGCCGCATGGGGCCGCCGTCCGGCTCCGAGTACATTGCGTTCGCTCTGCCGGAGTCCCAGGACTGAAGCCGGCTCCCGGAGAGCGCCCGTACGTTGGAGCCCGACCGACCCGGCAACCGTTCCGGGCCGGTCGGCGCCTTGCGCACTCCCTGCCGGGCTACTGCCCGAGCTCTTCGTAGATCGCCGCGATGGCAGCGGCCATGCGCTCCGTCCTATAGCCCTCGTAACGGTCGGTCAGGTCGATCGACGCAGCGGCCTCCTCCGCGCTCTGCCCCGCCTCGATGGCGCCGCGCACGGCCGCCAGCAGGTCGGCGGTGAAGCGCTGGTATTCCTGGAGCGACTCCGGCGTCGTCACCGGGATGTGGCCCGGGACGACAGTGTCGTAGCCGTCCACGTTGTCGATCAGCGCCTGCAGCGTCGCGGGGAACGAAACGCCGCTGCCGCCGTTGCTCCGGTCGAGGAACGGCGCGTCCCGCCATGGGAACATGTCGCCCATCTGCAGCACCCGCAGCCCCGGATACAGGATGAACGTGTCGCCGTTCGTGTGGCCGGCGCCGAAGTGGTACAGCTCGATGCGGTCGGCCCCGGAGCCCAGCGTCAGGTTGCCCGTATAGGTCGTGTCCGGCATCCCGTGCGCGGTGTCGCCCTCGAACATGCCGAGCCGGCCCATGTTCGCTTCCGTGTTCTCGTGCACGACGATCTGCACCGACTCGGGGAAGAACGCGTTGCTTCCGACGTGATCGCCGTGGGTGTGCGTGTTGATGATCGTCGTCACCGGCTTGTCGCTGACCGTCCGGATGCGATCCATCAGGGCCTGGCCCCAGCCCGGCAGCTTGGTGTCGACCAGCGTGATGCCCTCCGCGCCGATGTAGACGCCGGTGTTGCCGCCGCTGAACGCCGAGCGGTCGAGCGGGCTCGAGCCGGTGATGACGTACAGGTTGTCCCTGACCTGCTCGATGACCGTGGCGTCGAGCGCCGCCTGCGACAACTGCTGTTCGGAGCTGACGACCGCCGACAGCCCGCCGACGACCAGAACCGTGCCGAGAACCAGAACGCGTTTCATGACATCCCTCCATGCATGAATCGATCGAACGTGTGAAACCGGCGTGACGCGGCAGCGACGACGCCCCCACTCACCGGGAGCGCCTCCCGACGCGACGCTTCCTGACCGCTGCATGGCGGCAGCCACGCGGCGGCACGCTCATTGTACGGTGTGCGACGTGCGTCTTCGCAGGGCTGCAGAAAGCGTCTTCGCGTGCGGATCGATGCCAGGCGGTCTCCGTACGCCTGTCCCAGAACTCGAGGCGTTCGTCGTCGCGTTCCAGATCGTCCAGCGTCATCGGGAACGACTCGCAACCCGGCAGGTCCGGCGGCGTGTCCTCCGGCTCGGGCGGCGGAGGACCGGCATGCCGCTCATCGGCGAACGGCGATGGATGTGAATGGGCCATCCAGCATATGCCCGGCCTGACGGATGGCGGGCACGGCGTTTCGCCGCCTCGCTCCACGCTCGGCGGGCAGGTTTCGAATGATCTCCAGCGTCGGAGGTTGATCCGCAACTTCGATTCTGTGGATGACGGCCAGGTCACCCTGCTCAGCTCGGCCAATTTCTGTCGGGACAGGTTGGACTTGCATCGCAGGTTGCGCAGGCGTGTTGCGAACTTGCGCTGCCCCCGCAAAGCGAATGCGGCGTTTCGCGCCCGGTAGTCGGGGTCTCCGACGTGCCTGGCAAGCTTTCTGATGTCGAGGGACGGCGGCGAACGGCCGCTGGGTCAACTACGATCCCCTGCACTGGGCATTTTCCGTCGCCCCGGGCAACAGCACGAACTTGGCGTACCTGAACGACGCGGCGATCGAGGAACGGAGGCCGCTCGCCGACGGCGCCACGATTACCATCGGTCGGACGAAGTTGCGCTTCGTGGCGTCCTGCGGCGAAGGTTTCGCATGGCCCGATGCCAACTGACTTCCTGCCCCTCGATACCGGCGCCGCGGCGGGCGTCCTGGTGCTGGCCGTCGCCGCCGCAATCGGTCTGTTGGCGCTTTTCGTGCTGGCGCAGATCCCGGCGGTGGTCCTGATGTCGTGGCTGCGGGCGCAGCCGGCGCACAGCGGGTCGGAGGCGCCCGCCGGCGGCGGGTCCGCGATGTCGAGGGCCGCGGCGACGGACGCCGCCCCGTTGCGCTTGCGCCGCGGCGGCGGGCAACTCCTCGGCAAACGCGAGGTTCAGGAAGACGAGCTCGGCTTCATCGACGGCTCGACCCTCGATCCCGGCGGCCAGCATCCGGTGGCGATCGTAGCGGACGGCATGGGCGGTCACGCGAGCGGCGAGCTGGCGAGCCGGCTCGCGGTGCGGGCGTTCGTCGAGGCGTACGGCGCGGAAGGCCGGCCGGCGGATCGGCTGCGGGCGGCGCTCGACCGCGCCAACCAGGCGATCGACGACGCGATTCGGGACAACCTGTCGCTCGACGGCATGGGCACCACGTTGGTGGCGGCCGCGATCACGGCGGACGGCCTCGAATGGATCAGCGTCGGCGACTCCCCCCTGTACCTCTGTCGCGGCGGGCGGCTGAAGCGCCTGAACGTGGATCACTCGATGGTGCCGGTGATCGCCGCCATGCGCGAGATCGATCCGGCGACGGCCAGGGGCATGAACCCCGACGAGCTCCGCTCGGCGCTCGTCGGTTTCGCGCTGACCAAGGTGGACGCCTCGCCGATGCCGGAACTGCTGAAACCGGGCGATCTGATCCTGCTGGCGAGCGACGGCCTGAACACGCTGGACGAAGGCGAGATGGCCTCGCTCATCGCCACCCGCCGCGGAGACGGGCCAGAAGCGGTGAAAGACGCACTGCTCGCGGCGGTCGCGGCGCAGGACGCGCCGGCGCAGGACAACGTGACGGTGGCGCTGGTCGAGGTGCCCGGCGCGACGGGGGCGGCCAGCGCGTCGGGGTGCGCCCGGCATGACGGCACGGCCGGAGTGCCGGAAGCATCGGGAGTCTGAGGAGCGGATATCGAACGTGACGCGGTCGAGTTCGCCCCGCCGCATTGCCCGCATCGGCGTTACGGCATGTATCGTCCTCGGCGTTGCGTGGGACACCGTCCAAGGCCAGCCCGGTGGATCCACGGTCGACGAAGACATGGTGCGCGCCGTCGCCACCGCCGCCGAGATTGCAGCGCAGCGGGACACGGAGGCGCGCGAGGCGGCGGCGAAGGGGCAGGCGCGGGAGGCCCAGGCGCGGGCGGCGACTATCGAGCAGCAGTTGGCGCAGGAGCAACGGCGGTTCTACCTGGCGCTCGTTGTATCGGAAGGCGGCCGATCAGGGACATGCGGACGCGCAGTTCAGGCGCGGCGACCTGTACCAATACAGGGCACTCGGGTCGGCAGACGACGTGGCGGCCATGGCATGGTACTACCGGGCGGCCTTGCAAGGACACGTCGGCGCGCAGCTTCAGCTCGGGAACTTCTATCGCGAAGGCGTGCCGCCTCATGAGGAGACTGCGGTGGAATGGTACCGCAAGGCGGCCGTGGAGGGGGACGTCGTGGGACTGTGGAGACTCGTCGCGATGTTTGCCTCCGGTTGCGGGGACCGTATTCCACGAGACAACGACGAAGCGGTGGGGTGGCTTCGCAAGGCAGCCGATCGCGGGCACGTCGAAGCGCGATTCACGCTTGGCCAGATGTTCTCTCACGGAAAAGTCGTGCCGCGCGATCTCGTAATCGCGCACATGTGGTTCACCCTGGCGGAAAATGTGGCGCAGGCGACACATTGCCACCCCTACAACGGGCCATACGAGCGTGCACAGGCGGCAAAGCTGGAAATCGAGCCCGACATGACCTCGGCCGAGATGGATGAGGCGGACCAGCGTGCCCAAGCCTATCCCGGCGCAAGCCCGGAGGAGTGAATGCTCAGGAGACTCGAGGTCGGAAATCTGGCCGTCTTCCGCGCGGCCGATTTCCGCTTCTGCAGCGGCGTGAACGTCATCATCGGCGAGAACGGCAGCGGCAAATCGCACCTGCTCAAGGTGGCCTACGCCCTGATCGCGGCGGGTGCGGAACGCAACGGCTCGCCGTCCTCTGCGACGCCGGTCAAGTCGACGCTCCAGAGAACGCTTGCGACGAAGCTGATCAACGTGATGCGACCCGAGTCGCTCGGTCGCCTGGTGCGACGACGAACCGGCCGGCAACGTTGCCACATTGCGCTCGAATTCGAGGACTCCGCACTGGATTGCGCGATCAGCTTCGCGGCGGCCAACAGGAGTGAGGTCAATGTCGACGGCTGTCCCACCGTCTGGCAGAAAAAGGCTCCCGTCTTCTTGCCGCCGCACGAGTTGCTGACGCTGTATCCGGGCTTTGTGGCGGTCTACGACGGACACTATCTGGAGTTCGACGAGATTCACCGTGACACCTGCGTTCTCCTCGGGCAGCCGCTGCCGCGTGACTCCAGGAAGGATTCGCAGCGGTTCAGATCGAACCGATCGAACGAGAGATGGGCGGTACGGTCGAGCTCGACGCGAATGGACGCTTCTATCTGAAAGTTCCCGGGAGGGGCCCGATCGAGATGCCGCTCGTGGCCGAAGGACATCGGAAGCTGGCCATGCTCGCGCGGCTGATCGCCACGGGCTCGCTGCTCGGGAGCGGCTACCTCTTCTGGAACGAGCCGGAGGCCAACCTGAACCCCAGGCTCATCAGGTCAGTGGCACTCGCGATCCTCGGTTTGGCCCGTGACGGCGTTCAGGTATTCGTGGCGACGCATTCCCTGTTCCTGCTTCGGGAGTTGGAAATCCAGTCGAAGACCGACGACTTCGGGAATGTCGATCAGCGGTACTTCGCTCTCGCGATCAGGGACGACAGCGTACGTGTCGAGCAGGGCGACACGGCGGACGAGCTTCGGACGCTGCTGCTCTTGGACGAGAACCTGCAGCAGTCGGATCGCTATCTCGCGCTCCAAGATTGACATGCCAAGGCTGCAGGAGGGACGCCTGGATCCCACAGATCTGACGCAGAAGCTGAAACAACTCCTGAAGCCGATAGATCCGCATCCACGGGTTTGTCGATCGTCACTCGCTTCACCCTTCGATGCGCTGGACGGTGACGTAGCGGGATCGACGTCATAGCGGGGCACGGGTTCCACGCCCGACAGCTCGGCCATCAGCTTCCGGGCCGCTTCAGTGTCGCCCTTGCGAGTATCGACTGCACCTCCCGTCGAACAGGTGAATCTCCCGTCTGGCATGCTCCGCGTAGCGCGGGTCGTGGGTCACCATGCATACGGTCGAACCCTCGTCGTGCAGCGCCTGCAGCAGCCCCATCACAGCCTCGCCGTTCTTCGAGTCGAGGTTTCCGGTTGGCTCGTCGGCCAGCAGGATGCACGGTCGCCCGGCCACTGCGCGCGCCACCGCCACTCTGAAAGATGAACCCGACCTCCCGGTTACGGGTCCGCGCCCGCCTCGGCCTGGCTGAGCTGCGCCACCGGCTGGCCGTTCAGCGTGTAGTCGCCCGCGGTGGGCGAGTCGAGCAGGCCGAGGATCGACAGCAGGGTCGACTTGCCGCAACCCGACGGACCCTCGGTGGTGGCGAGCGTCGCTCGCTGGTCTGGCGGAGCTTCTTCTTGCGTGCGAGATCGGGTCGGGAAATGTCCATTTGTCGTTACCGCCTTCCTACCCACGTATCGAAGGGTCTGTGTGGCAACAGCTCGATTATGTGCCTGCCTGGAGCGAACGCATGAGGTTCGTGCGCGTGGCGCGCCACGCCGGATAGGCGCCGGCCGCCGTCGTCGTGGTCAACAGCGTGAGAGCGGCCGCCGCCAACGTGGCGGGGTCGTGGGGTGAGACGCCATAGAGCAACGCGATCAGGACGCGGGTCGCCCCCAACGCGACGACCAGGCCGAACACGACACCGACCACGACCGGCGCCAGGGCCTGTCGCGTGACCAGCCGCACGATGGCCGTCCGCGAGCTGCCGAGCGCCATGCGCAAGCTCAGTTCGCGCAGCCGGAGTCTGACGGACAGCGATACCATTCCATACAATCCGAGCACGATCAGGCCCAGCGCGAGAACGCCTGTCCCACCAAAGACCGTCGCGGCATACCGGGGCAACAGGAGGACACCGCCGATGCGCGCGGTGAGCGGTTGCACGTCGAACACGGGCACCGCCGGATCGATCGCGCGCATCGCATCGACCAGATGCACCATCTGCGGCGGACCAACGGGTGACCGTCGCATGGCCAGCGCCGCGGCCTGCCAACCCAACGGATCCTGCAGGATCGACGTGAACACCATCGGTCGCGTGACGTCCCCGAGCGTGCGGTTCTTGAAATCGCCCACCACGCCTACGACCTCCACGGTCCGCGTCTCCGGAAAGCCCACCCCGATGTGCTGACCGACGGCCTGTCGTCGGTCGGGCCAGAAGCGGCGGACGAACGCGTCGTTCACGAGTGCGACCTCGACCGCGCCCGAGCGGTCCGACGCGTCGAATCCGCGTCCTTCGATGACCGGCACTCGAAGCGCTCCGAACGCGCCGGGACCGGCTATCCCGGCGTCGACGAGCGGCAGTTCGTGCGACGCCGCGCCGTCGTGTCCGGACAGGCGGAGTCGGGTAAGCCGAATGCTCAACGACAGCGGGACCGGCTGAATCCATCCTGCAGCCTCGACGTTCGGAAGCTCGCGGACGGCGGCGGCCGCGCGCGACAGGTAGCCATACGCCTCGTCCCGGTCGCGGCCGACCAGCGCCGGGGCGACGCTCGCGACCGCGACGCCTCGCGTCTCGAAGCCGGGGTCGACCTGCGTCACGGCGAGCAGGCTGCGCAACGCGAGGCCGCCGACCGCCAGCAGCAACACCGCGGTCGCGGCCTGGCCGGCAATCAGCAGTCTCCGCCACGTCGTGGCGCCGCCGGCCGCGGATGCGCGCGAGTCGGTCTTGAGCGTCTCGACGATGGAGAGGCCCGACGAGATCCGCAACGCCGGTCCGAGCGAGGAGACCAGGGTCGACCCGAGGACGACGATTACCGTGAGGCCGAAGACGCGCCAATCGGGCACCAGGTGAAGATCGATGGCGGTCGGCACCCCCGGCAGACGGATCTCGCCGAGCAGCGGCCCGACCCACGCGGTCAGGAGCAACGCGATGGCGGTCGCGGCGCCCGTGAGCAGGACGCCCTCGGCGAGCAAAGGACGAATGACCCGCCATCGACTGGCGCCTACCGCCAGTCGGATGGCGACCTCGCGCAGGCCGTCGACCGCGCGCGCGAGCACGAGATGCGCGACGTTGACCGAGCAGACCAACAGCAGGAGCAGCGCGACCGCGAGGACGCCGGCGGCCCCGAATCGGGCCAGGGCCTTCGACACGACGGGGTGAATGGACGCCTCCGACAGCGGCGTGAGTGCAAAGGAGCGACCGGCATTGGAGTGCGGATACCGCCGGGAGAGCGCATCCGCCAGGACGGCAACCTGCGTGCGAGCCTGCTCGAGCGTCGCGTCGCCCCGCAACCTGGCGTGCACCCACCACTCCAGTTGTCCGCGGTCGTCGGCCGACTCCCCGCCGGCGTCGTCGAGCGGCTGCCAGAATTCCGGCGCGACCCCTCGAAACAACCCGGTGAACCCCTCCGGGGCAATCCCGACGACCGTTCGTCGCCGGTCGCCGATCGCCACCTCCCGGCCGATGATCCGGGGATCGGCCCCGAAGTGCCGGCGCCACGCGGCGTGACCGAGAACGACCACCGCGCCCGGCTGGTCGGCTGCATCGAATGGCCGTCCGAGTGGGAACGACACGCCGAGCGTGGTGAAGTAGTTGGGGGAGACCTGTTCGCCGATTGCGATCCTGCGGTCCAGCCCGGCGCCGACCACCGATCCCATGCGGCGGTGTGCGACCACGGATTCGAAGGCGGCGACGTCACGGGCGAGATCCGCGTAGTCGCCGAATCCCACCGGTTCCTTGCGCAGGACCGCCAGCTCTCCAACCGTCGTGACGCCGACGACCCGATCGGGTGCCCGGACCGGGAGCGGTTTGAGCAGCACGGCGTTGACGGCCGTCAACGCGAGGGTGGTCGCGCTCATGCCGACCACGAGGGTCAGCAGGGCGGTGAGCGAGAACCCGGGGGACCGTAGCAGCGTTCGAGCGGCGACATGCGCATCGGACCAGACTTGCATCTGCATTCTCACAACGCACCTCCCTGCTGTTCCACGCGATGAAGGGCCGGGTAGAGCGTCTCCTGCACCAGGTCCGCCATTCGTAAGGCGTCCACATGGAGTCCTACGGGCTGCCGGCCCGGATTATTCGCGGCCGCCCAGCGCTCCCTCATTGGATCCCACGGATCACCCCAGCCACTCGACAGACCTCACAGCGGACGTCGGGGCGCCAGCGGCGTCCGTCGAGGTACCGGCGGTCGTGAGAAACGTCGGGTGACGACTCCGGCACGTCAGAGCGTCATAGCTCCCGACGCTCGTGGAGGCGGACCGCGAGCGCGAGCAAGCCAACGGTTGCCAGCGTTGCTGCCGCGGCGGAGCGGCCGAAGTCGCGAGCCGGGGTCCCCGCGAGCAGAAAGACGATGGCCGCGACGAGCTCGCTCGGCAGCCACGGCTTGACGGACGGCACGATACCGAGGATGGGAATGAGCGCAAGCACGGCGAACGTCAGAAGGACTGCGCTTGCGGCGTTGGTGGTCAGGCCGCACGCCGCCGCGAGCATCGCGACCGCAAACGCGAGGTGGATCACGCCGTAGACGGTCCCGACCGCCACGGGGAGGAACGGCGGCGCGCCGATGAGGACCGCGGTCAGTGTCCACGCCGTGACGGTGCCGGCGATGAGCGCGAGCGTGGCCGTGAGCGTCGTGACGACATACCGAGGGAGCAGCAATTCGCGCGCGCGGTCCACACGAGTACGGAAGAATGCCGCCGACTCGGAACGGGCGTCGAACGCCAGGGCGTCACTGCCGACCACGAGCGCGGCCAGCCGGCCCAGGAGGGAGGCGTTCGCGATGAACCGGGCGATGCCATCGGCGGGAGTCGGTTCCGGGATGAAGACGTTCATCTCTCCGCCGAAGTGTTCGAGGATCTCGCCGAGATACCGTCCGGTCACCGGACCGAAGACTCCGAACAGTCCGTACGTGCCGAAGACGATCGTCCACCGCCAGGTGCGGGTCAGGCGGACGAGCTCGAGATGCCAGAGCGTCATGAGGTCAGATCCAGAAACGCGGTCTCGAGGTTCGTCATCGGCGTCAGGGCAATCAGTCGCTCGCGACGATCCGCGATGAGGCGAGGGATCTCACGTTCCGCGCGGGCGGTGTCGCCGACGATCAGGCGGATCCGGCCGGGGACCGGCTCGGCGGCCTCGGTGACCCAGGGTCGGTCACGCAGCGCGTCGACGAGACCGCTGGCCGGGGGACGCACCTGCAAGGCGAAGACGCTGGCGCTGCGGGCCAGCAGGTCGGTGGTCGCGCCCTCGAAACGTATCCGGCCGCGGTCGACCACCGCCACGGTGTCACAGACCTGCTGCACGTCGGCCAAGCTGTGGGTCGACAGGACCACCGTCGCGGTGCACGCGAGCCGACCGATCAGATCGAGCACCTCGCGTCGGCCCGCGGGGTCGAGAGCGGAGCACGGCTCGTCGAGGATCAGCAGCGCGGGGTCGCCGACCAGACAGGCCGCGAGTCCCAGGCGCTGGAGCATGCCGCGGGAGAATCCACCAACGGGTCCCCGGGCCTCGCGGAGGTCGACCTCGGCCAGCGCCTGCTCGACCCGCGTCCGGGAGAGACCGGGCGCCATGAGGTGCCGGGCGAGATCGACGACCTCCGCTGCCGTCAGCCACGGCTCGAAACGGGGCGTGTCGACCAACACCGCGATCTTCCGTCGGTCGACCGCCAAGGTGACCGTGCCGGCCGTCGGGCGTCGCAAACCCGCGAGCACCGAGATGATCGTCGTCTTTCCCGCCCCGTTGGGGCCGATCAACCCGTAGGTGCAGCCACGCGGGATCTGCAAGTCGACGCGATCCAGCGCGATCGCCGTCCCGTACCGCTTGGACAATCCTGTCGCCACAATCAGTGGCGGGCCGGCCGGTCGGACGCCGGACCTCGCCGCAGGACGGTCTATCGCTTCGGACGTGTCGACCCGACTCGCGACGATGGAGTCGTCGTCCGGTGGATCGTCCCACGGACGGCACCGTCCCATGACGAGATAGGCGATCACGCCGAAGGGGAACGCGACGAGGATGATGAGTCCCCACGCCCATTTGGGGAGCACGCGAACGTCATGTCGCGTCAGATCGATCATGGCCACCGCGACCACCGAGACCGCGAGCACGGCCAGGACGATGACAGGTGTCGGCATCACGCACTCATCCGGCCGTCAGCTCCACGTTCTCGTAGACCCTCAGGTCGCCGATCAGGTTGAAACTCTGGAAAATGAAGCCGATCTCCCGGTTGCGCGTCCGTGCCTGGTCCGACTGCCTGAGCTGCGCCACCGGGTAGCCGTTCAGCGTGTAGTCACCGGCCGTCGGCGTGTCGAGCAGGCCGAGAATCGAAAACAGGGTCGACTTGCCGCAACCGGACGGCCCGGAGATCGCGATGTACTCGCCCGGGTGGATGGCCAGGCTCACCTGGTCGAGGGCGTCGGTCAGCAGGTCGAGCGTCCCCTGCACCAGGTCCGCCGTTCGTAGGGCGTCCACATGGAGTCCATACGGCCTGCCAGGCCGGACTATTCGCGGCCGCCTCTATTCGGGAACGAGCGGAGCCTGGAAGGTGGCATGCGTAGGACTGAGATGGACGTGAGGGCTCGCGACCGGTCGTGCGGTGCCCTGGCTGGGACTGCGGTCGCGGTGGCCGAAGGACATCGGAAGCTGGCCATGCTCGCGCGCCTGACCGCCACGGGCTCGCTGCTCGGGAGCGGCTATCTCTTCTGGAACGAGCCGGAGGCCAACCTGAATCCCAGGCTCATCAAGTCCGTGGCCCTCGCGATCCTCGGTTTAGCCCGCGACGGCGTTCAGGTATTCGTGGCGACGCATTCCCTGTTCCTGCTGCAGGAACTGGAAATCCTGTCGAAGACCGACGACTTTGGGGATGTCGATGAGCGGGACTTCGCCCTTGCGATCGCCACAGACGGCGTGCGTGTCCAACGGGGCGACCTGGCCGACGAGCTGCAAACGCTGATTCTCCTGGATGAGAGCCTTCAACAGTCCGATCGCTGTCTCGTGCCGTGCTGACGTGTGGATCCAGCGGCCGTTGTTCACAATGAGGCCCCTGCAGAAACCCCCGAACGCGTTCGGCGACCTCCGTCGCCCGATCCCTGTCCGAGCGGAACAGGCGCGCGAAGCTCCGAGAGCAATTGGCATGCAGCGCGGTCGGCGCCAGCATCTCTTCGACGAGCGCCGCGGCATCTGCGCTCTCTTGATCCGTGGCCTGGATCAACTCGTCGTAGAGAAGTCGGACGATCATCGCTCGCTCCAGCATCAAGTTCTTGCGGCCGATCACGTCGTCGAGGTGGAAGAACTCGATCGTCACGAGGCCCCGAAGCTGCAGCAGATGATCGGCGCATCTGCTCTGCGGGAGGAGCCCGTCGAAGGTGATCACGTCTTCCATCGACGTCGTAACGGATCACGGCTCCACGCCCGAGAGCTCGGCCATCAACTTCCGGGCCGCATCCCTGTCGCCCTTGCGGGCATCCTCGAGAAGGCTCCGTATGCGGCGGGTCTGGGATCCGGAGCGCGTCGACTCGAGACCGAAGAGCTCGGTCAGCAGTATCTGATCGGCGTCCATCCTCGCGACGGCCACCCCCGCGACTCGCTCCATACAGCTGGCGCCGTTCTCCCGCTGCCGCGCAAGGATGATGTTGCGCCAGCCGAGCGAGCCCACCAGGAGTGGACTGTGGGACGTGACGATGAACTGCAGCCGCGGCAACCAGCGAGCGACGCGCGGGAGCAGCTCCATCTGCCACGCGGGGTGGATATGCAGATCCACCTCGTCGATCATGACGATGCCCTGGTTCTGGTCCAGCGTCCTTTCGTCAGGGCATGTCTCGCAGACATGGTACAGCAGGTCGCCGATCCACCCCAGAAACGCTCGATAGCCGTCCGACAGGGCCGGAAACGGAACACGAATCCGCCCGTGTTGAAAGATGTACTCTCCGTCCTCCATCTCGCCCGTGAAAACGGTATCGTTCGGGGCCCAGGAGGTGGTTGACAAGAGTCTGCGTTTCGTGAAACCGGTCCGGGTTCGTCTGCTGATACCGCGGGAGCCAGTTACTCAGCGGACGCAGGGAGTAGGTCTCCTCGAAGAGGCTCATGATGCGCCGGGCGCGTGTAGACGACGACGCCCTGCGGCCGGCCTCGTCGACGCGATCGCTCCTCTCGACCCTGCGGTTGGCGCCGTACCCGACGAAGAAGAAGGCGTCGGAACGACTCTCGAAAATCGGGTGCCAGAGCTCGTCGTCCGGGTGCTTCCACTCGACGAACCGCTCCAGATCGCCAAGACGCTCGATGCGAATGCGGGACTTGACTCGCGACACCTGTTCGGGCACGTCGTCCTGCGCGCCAGGAGTGAAGCCCGCCTCGATGAGTGCACCGCCCTCGGCCGGCTCGCCCGATTCCCGCCGAATCAGGTGGTAGGGGAAGACGCCGGAGGCGGTCACCGCCGGACCGAGCGCAGCAAGGGCCACGCCCTTGAGGAGTGTCGTTTTTCCGGATCCGTTGCTCCCGAGCACGAGATTCATGTTCGGCAGCTTCAACCGTTCCGACTCCGGGGCGGTCGTCACGTCCGGATGGACGAAGTCGATGGACGCCTGCTCGAACGTCCGGAATGCCCGCATGACGATCGAGTCGATGTACACGACGCGTCTGCTCGATGCTCTCAGGGCCGCTCTCGGTCCCGACTCCGCACAGTGTAGAAGAAACGGAAGCGGCGAACCGGGCCGTTCCAGGGCTACTCGCCGCGCACCACGACCGCGGTCCCGTAAGCCAGCAGCTCCGCCGCCCCCTGCATCACCATCGAGGTCTCGAACCGCACGCCGATGACCGCGTTGGCGCCCAGGCTGCGCGCCTCGTCGACCATCCGGTCGAGGGCCTGCTCGCGCGACTCGCCCAGCAGCTTGGTGTACTCGGAGACCTCGCCGCCTACCAGGTTGCGCAGGCCGGCCAGGATGTCCTTGCCGAGGTGTCGGGTGCGGATGGTGTTTCCGCGGCAGAGTCCGAGCGTACGGGTCACGACCTTGCCCTGGATGCTGTCTGCGGTTACGACGATCATTTCTCCACCTCCCGGTAACGGTCCGTCTTCATCGCCTTCAGCCGGTCGAGCAGCACCCCGAGGAACAGCAGGCCGAATCCGGTCCAGCCGCCGAACACGATGAGCTTCCCCATCAGGGGCTCGTCCGAGGTCCACACCTCCCACGCCGCGTAGCCGCCCAGCGCGAGCGCCCACACGGCGACGATGATCCAGCCCGCCCCGAGCGACAGTCGACTGGCGGCGCTACGCGGCCGTTCCGACCACTGATCGTCCGGCGGTACAGCGAACTCCGTGCTCATGATCACCTCCCGGAACCGGCGCATCTGCTCCACCTGCGCCCGGCATGTGTCGCAGTCCTCCAGATGGATACGCACCCGCTGCTCGTCCGCCTGCGTGAGCGCGCCGTCGAGCCAGCCGGACAACAGCGCACCGTCGAATCCGCGCCCGCATTGCTCAGACATGGCGCCCTCCGTCAGCCTCCAGCCGGGCGCGCAGCGTCGACCGCGCCCCGTGCAGCCTGGACATGACGGTGCCGAGCGGTATGTCCAGGGTCCCGGCGATCTCGGCGTACGTCAGGTCGTGGAAGTCTCGCAGCACCAGAATCTCCCGGTGCGATCGCGACAGCCCGCCGATCGCCGACCACACCCGGCGGGCAAGCTGGCGGCGCGACGTCTCCTGCTCGGGATCGCCGGCCTGTGCGGCCAGATGGGCGGAGAGATCCGGGCGCGCATCCAGTGAGTCGTTCGGCCGGGCGGTCCGCCGACGCCACAGATCGCGTGCGCGGTTGCGCACGATGGCGAACAGCCACGGCCGCAACGGACGATCCGGCGCCACCCGGCCGAGGTGGACGAAGAGCCGCAGGAGGGCGTCCTGCGCGACGTCGAGGGCGTCTTCGCGGTTGCCGACCAGTTGCAGCGCCAGGACGTAGGCCGGACCGCGCATCCGGCGCGCAAGCTCCTCACGCGCCTCCCGGCCGCCGGCCTGCGCCTGCACGAGCAGCCGGGCGTCGGAACTCGCCGACGGCGCTGGAGGAGTCACTCCCGAGCGCGGGAGAGCCATACCCGTGTCCACATGGTTTCCTACGGATGTGAACGGGATTTATTCGCGGCCGAATACACTGAGCCCGGCGCGGGCCGTGCGCACCCTTCGGACGCAAGAAGAAGACCCCCTCAGTGGAGCGGGTCGGCTGGGGTGGACAGCCCCGTTCCCCCGCGGCCACCCGCGTCGACGAGTCCCCTACTCGAACGCGACGCGCTCGAAGCTGGGCGGATCGTCGTCGCCGAAGTGTGGATGGACCACGTAGACGTCGTCGCCGACGACGGCGGCGGTCGTCGCCTGCCCCTCGTAGCTCGCCACCCCGGCTACCTGGGCGGTGGCCCAGTCGTCGTCGCTCGTCAGCGCCACCACGCGGCTCGCCGAGTTGCTGACGATGGCGAGGCGGCCGGCGGTCCAGACCATGCCGTCCTGGCCCGGCACTTCCTCGGGCAGCGTCACCTCGGCCGCGGCGCCGGGATCGTCGAGCGGCACCTTCCACAGCGTGGCGCCGCGCGCGACGAGCAGATACCCCCCGGGGTGGTGGACGATGCCGTTGGGGCCGGCCCCGCCGTCGTCGAAGCGGTGGAACACGCTGGCCGCCTGGTCGGCGCCGACGCCGTAGATGACGTTCATCCGCGTGTCGGTGACGTAGGCCATGCCGTTGTCCGTGACCGCGACGTCGTTGGCGAAGTGCATGGCGTCATCGCCGGCGTCGACGGTGGCGGCCAGGTCGATCATCGCGATCCGCTCGCCGGTGGTGAGGTTGTAGATGCCGAGCTTCGCCTGACCGACTCCCCCGCTCTGGAAGACCGAGCGGTCGGCGTTGGCCACCAGCAGCCGGTCCCGCGGCTCGTCCGCCTCGATGCCGACGGACGAAACGAGCTCCTCATCCTCCACCAGCGCCTCGACCCGACCGTCGGCGTGGATGCGGAAGACGGACCCCTCGGTGAGCGACCCGGTCAGCAGGCGGCCGTTCAGCATGTCGTACTCGACGCCCTCGGGAATGAACCCGCCGCGCTCGGCGACGATCACGTCCGGCAGGGTCTCGGCCGCGGCCGGCGCCGCCGGCGGCTCGGTCTCCGGAACGGCGGCAGCCGGCTCCAGCTCCGGTTCGCCGCCACCGCATCCGGCGACGAGGGCACACGCAACGGCCATCACGAGAAACTGAGTGCGCATCGGGTACTCCACGCTGAATCGTTGTTCGCCGCGTCCGGGCTCCGCCGGGAGTCTGCGCCGCAGGAACTGCCCGCGCAGACGACGCTCTCTAGTATAGGATGGCGCGACCGGCCCTGATTCCCTGCACCGACGAAAGATCGACCCATGCGCGACTTCCTGGCCCAGACCCTCGCCGAGAGCCCGACCCGCGAGTGGATGGTGTACCTGCTCGGCAACGTGCCGGGCCTGCCCCCGATCGCGCAGTCGTTCCACATCATGGGAATCGCGGCGGTGGTCGGCTCCGTCGTGATGGTGGACCTGAAGTTCCTGGGCGTCGCGCTGCCGAACCAGAACGTCAGCGAGATGATCCGGCGCCTGCTGCCGTGGACCTGGTACGCGCTGGCCGTCAACGCCGCCACCGGGCTGATCTTCGTCCTCGCGCGGCCCGTCCGCTACTTCTACAACCCGGTCGCCACCTTCAAGTTCTCGTGCCTCCTGCTGGCCGTGGGCCTGGCATTCGTGGTCTACCGGATGAACCGGAAGCAGCACGGCTATTGGGAACAGTCCGCGGAACGGCTGCTTGCGGCCCGGATCATCGCCGGCGCGTCGCTCCTGCTCTGGATCGGCGTCCTGCTCGGCGGGCGCTGGATCGCGTACTCCGAGTACATCACCGATCCCTTCCACGTGCCGTTCGTCTGGGAGGACCTGGCGGCCTACCCGTCGATCTGGCAGTGGCTGCAGGACCACCCGATCTCGCAGCACATCGGCTTCACGTGGTGGTTCCCGCTGCTGGAATCGATCCACGTGATCGGCATCGGCCTCGTGGTCGGGTCGATCATGACGGTCGACCTGCGGCTGCTCGGCATCGCCGGGCTCCGTTACCCGGTGAGCCAGATAGCGGGCAAGCTGCTGCCCTGGACCTGGGCGGCGTTCGTGGTGGCGGCGGTCACCGGCTTCGGCATGTTCGTCACCCGCGCCCCCGCGTACGTCGAGAACCCGGCGTTCCAGATCAAGTTCCTGCTGCTGCCGCTGGCCTTCGTGAACATGGCCGTCTTCCACTACTGGACCTGGCGCGGCATCGCCGCGTGGGACACCGCGCAGGAGCTGCCCCCGGCCGCGCGGGTGGCCGGCGGGGCGTCGCTCGCGCTCTGGGCCGGTGTGATCATCGCCGGCCGCTGGACCGGCCATATCATCTGAGGCGCAGCAGGACCCGTCTCCCACGCGGCCCACGCCGAAGCGAGGACGGGCCCTCTTCGGTGGCATGGGTTCGCCCGTCGTCGCGGGTCTATTGCCCGAGGCGGTTGCTGTACGGGTAGCGCTCGGCGAGCACTTCCTGGAAACTCCGAAACGCCGGTACGTTCTCGAGCGGACTGTAGTCGGAGATGTACTCGGCCACGCTGACGCGGCGTCTGGCGATGGGAACGCCTGAAGATCCTGCCGCGGCGCCCTACAGGTGCTCCCGCTGCCTGAAAGAGAAGCTCGTCCAGCCGATCCTTGGGATCCGGAATGTTCTCGATCTGAGCGATGTCGGGAACATGTACCTGTGACGAGGGCGCGCCGGCCGCCTTGGCGATAGCGGGGCCGTCGAAGAGGAGCCAGGACTCCGACATCCGAACGGGTACGACGGGCACGACATCCTGCCGTTCGAGGGTCTCGAACTCCCTCCGGCGTTCGTCGAGCCGGAGGTTCTCGGCATCGCGGTGGGCGAATATCAGCATCGCCCCCGTTCGGTACGTCGCAAGAAACTCCGCGACGCTCCCCTTTCGCTTCCGGAATTCGGGCTCGAGAATCTCCACCGCGGGGTCGAGCCTGTGTACGGCCCACTGGATGAGCGGGACGAGCAGCAGGTCCGTTCCGCCATCGGCCACGACGGACCACGCCAACTGCCGGGTCACGTGGCCGACCCGAACTGGAGCTTCAACTGATCGAACTCCGAGTTGACCGGCGAGCCTCCAATGAAGTCGACGACGGCCTGCCGGTCAATCGGGCGTCCGCCCGACTGCATGCCATTCGCCAGGTTGGCTCGCCACGTGGCGGAGATCGGTCGGAACACGCTGATGGGCCCGTCCGTACTCGTGAGCGCCCGCTCGACGAAGAGAAGGTCATCGCAGGAAAACTGCCGTGCCACCTCGGGCGAATGCGTATTGAGAACGACCTGCCGCAGGGGATTGTCGGTGTCCACCGCGTCACCGACATCGACCGCGTAGTCCCGCAACAGCTCCGCCAGGTTGGGAATGCGCGAAGGGTGAATGCCGTTCTCGGGCTCCTCGATGCACAGGATGGCGCGGTCCTGGACGTCCACGAGCATCAGGACCAGAGCGATGTACCGCAGCATTCCATCCGAGAGGGAGCGGCCGTACAGCCAGTTGTCCACGCCCCGGACGCGGGCGCGCAGGGCCAGTTGGTCTCGAACGTCATCGGCGTAGACACCCAACTCGGCGATGTC
Source organism: Vicinamibacterales bacterium (assembly GCA_965116825.1). Classification (GTDB taxonomy): domain Bacteria; phylum Acidobacteriota; class Vicinamibacteria; order Vicinamibacterales; family UBA8438; genus WTFV01. Next base: position 5,080,895 of record OZ220736.1, on the reverse strand, counting down.
CGAATTGAGCTGGCGGAGTCTGTAGAGGATTTCGGCGCTGGCGTCGGGATCTCTCGTTACGAGCGCATGGAGCGTGGCCGGTATGTGGCCGCCCGAGGCCGAGACGTGGGGCGAGGCTGAACGCGTATCCGGGGTCCGCATCGCACTCGGTTCGAGGTGCAGCACGCGCCATGACGACATTTCCCGCTTGGCGGCGAGCACCGTCGGATAGTCCGAGGTGTTCGTGCCCCCGACCACTGTCAGTGGGGATCTGCCGACCGGCGCGGGACGCCCCCGACTCCCGCCATCGCCGTGGAGTTGAATCCGGTCCTCCCTGGTGGAGATGAGGGGCCCGCCCCAGCGCCCTCCCAGGGCGATGGATTTCTTGAATTCCCTGGAGGACTGGAAACCGATGAAGCCCTTGGAATCTTTCAGCTTCGCGTGGGTCAGGCTTTCGTACTCCACCAGCAGCCGATCGGATTCCGGCGCGTATCGCAGCCTCAAGGTGTAGGTCAGGAGCGTGGTGCTCGGTTTCGCCGACTCGCCGAAGTCGTCCGCGACCAGCGGCGGCACCACCATGTCGGCCGACAGCTCTATCGTGCGACCGGGATCTCGGCCGAACACCAGGTCGAGCGGCGAGTAGCCGCCGTCGCTCGTGCGCCGAACCTCGGTGGCTGCATCGGAGATGTCCCGATCCGTCAACGCGCTCAGGAAGTGGATCGCGTCGAACAGGTTGCTCTTGCCGACGCCGTTGTGGCCGATGAAGCAGGTGAACGGACCGAAGCGAACGTGCGCTTCCCTGATGCTCTTGAAGTTCTTGATGGACAGGCTGACGAGCATCGGCGGACGGATTCCATTATCCCACACGTCTGTTCCGCTCGAACTGACGCGCTCGTGCGCGCCCACGGCAAGCTCGGCGACCCACCCGCACAACCCGGTCAGCGCGAAGCCATGCTGTTTCTCCGGCGTCTACGCGAGGGCCGCGCATACAATCCTCCGGAGACGGAACACCCTTCGCACCTCGGGAGGACGCCATGTCACGAAGCTTCAGCCTCGTCGCACTCATCGTCAGCCTTGCGCTCGTCCCGGCCGGTGTCGCAGCGCAGGACGCACGCGACGACTTCCACCACCTGGGGCAGATCAACAAGGCGTCGATCGTGATGCTGACCGAAGCCGGGCTGGTGCCCGAGGCGCTCGGGGCGACGATTGCCACGGGCATCGCGCAGGTCGTCGCGGAGCAGGACGAGCCCGGCTCCCGCCGGTCGTCCGACTACCTGGTCTTCGAGGAGCGGCTGGTCGAGGTGGCCGGCCGCGGCGCGTCACGGCTGCACACCGGCCGGAGCCGGCAGGACATCGGCTCGACGTTCCGGCGGCTCGCGCTCCGCGAGGCCCTGCTCGCGACCTACGAATCCGTGCTGGCGCCGCGCGACGCGCTGCTGGAACTGGCCGAGCGGCACACGGGCACGATCATTCCCGGCTACACGCACGGCGTGCAGGCCCAGCCGACCTCCCTCGCCCACTACCTGCTGGCGTTCGCCGCGGCCCTCGAACGCGACGCGCGCCGCCTCGACGAGGCCTACGCCCGGCTCAACCGCAGTCCCCTCGGCGCGGCGGCCCTTGGCACGTCCGGCTTCCCCATCGACCGCAACCGGCTGGCGGCGCTGCTCGGCTTCGACGGCGTCCTGGAGAACTCCTACGACGCCAACCACGTCTCGTCGGTGGATTCGAAGACGGAGTTCGCCTCGTCCCTGGCGATCTCCGCGATCGCCGTCGGGCAGTTCAGCGAGGACGTGCAGGTCCAGTACCACGATCCGGCGCCGTGGCTCCTGCTGGACCGGGCGCTGACCGGCATCAGCAGCATCATGCCGCAGAAGCGCAACCCGATCGCACTGGAGCGCCTCCGGCAGATTGCCAGCACCGTCGTCGGCGACGCCCAGACCGTGTTCCTGACCGCGCACAACACGTCGACGGGCATGATCGACTACCGCGGCGCGGACCAGATCCTCGAGACCGCGGCGAAGGCGCGTGAGATGTACGGCCTCTACGCGGCCGTGGTCGCCGGCCTCGAGGTGGACCCGGAGCGGTCGCTGGCCGAGGTGGATGCCGACTACGCCACCATGACGGAGGTGGCCGACACCCTGCTCCGCCACGCCGACATCCCCTTCCGCGAGGGCCACCACTACGCGTCCGAGCTGACCGAGTACGGCCGCGCGCACGGCAAGCGCCCCAAGGAGCTGACCGCCGAGGAGCTGCTGCACGTCTACGAGGAGACCTACGGCGAGCCGCTGCCGGTCAGCGTCGACCGGATTCGCGAGGCGCTCGACCCGGAGCAGATGGTGGCCGGACGGCGCGGCCTCGGCGGGCCGCAGCCGGCCGAGACGCGGCGCATGCTGCGGGAGAGCCGAGAGCGGCTGAATGCCAGCCGCGGCTGGCTCGCAACGGCGCGCGAGGCGCTTCTGGAGGCCGAGTCGGCGCTCGAGGCCTCGTTCACCGCGCTGGCCGCTCGCGACGGCAGGTAGTCACCGGCCGTCGGAGGTACGAGCGGAGACACCACGCGCACCGATTGATACACAAGTCGGTCGGCACAGAGCCGTCCGTCGTGTATCGTGACAATCTCTCGACCCACCGGCGGTGTTTGTCACCCGGAGGAGGTTTCCCAGATGGCGACCGCTCGACTTCCACTGTCAGCCGCGACCGTTCTGCTGCTCCTGTTCTGCTGGACCTCCCCCGGAGTCTCCGCCGCGCAAGACCCGCAATCGCCGCCGGAGCCGGAACCGGCCGAGACGGCTGAAACCGATGCAGCCGAGGCCGACGGCGAGAACCCGGCTCGCCGCGGGCGCCGCAACAGCGACGGGATCAAGCCGTACGACGAGGTGATCACCGACGAGGCCGAGAGCGACGACGGCGTGTTCACGGTGCACCGTCTCGACGACAAGGTCTTCTACGAGATCCCGGAGACCGAGCTGGGTCGCGAATTCCTCTGGGTCAGCCAGATCGCGCGCACCACCGAGGGGGTCGGCTACGGCGGGCAGGCGCTCGGCAACCGGGTCGTGAAGTGGGAGCGCCACGGCGATCGGGTGCTGCTGAAGAGCGTCTCCCATGCGATCGTGGCCGACGCCGGGCAGCCCATCGCGCGGGCCGTCGAGGCCGCCAACAACGATTCCATCATCAGGGCCTTCGACGTCGAGGCGCGCGCCGAGGACGGCGCGCCGGTCATCGACGTGACGACGCTGTTCAACCGGGAGGTCCCCGAGTTCAGCGCGCGGTCGCGCCTGCAGGCGCGAGGGTTCGCGCGCGACCGGTCCTTCGTCGAGAGCGTGACCGCGTTCCCGGAGAACATCGAGGTGCGGACCACGCACACCTATACCCTGCCGCCGCCGTCCGCCGGCCAGAACCGGGCGCGCACGCCCTCCCGCCGGCGCGGCATGCGGCCCGGCAGCGCCACCGTGCTGCTGCACTACAGCATGGTGAAGCTGCCCGAGGAGCCGATGCAGCCGCGGCTGTTCGACGAGCGGGTCGGGTACTTCTCCGTCCGGCAGATCGACTACGGCCGCGACGAACACCGCGCGCCCCGCCGCCGCTACATCACCCGCTGGCGGCTGGAGAAGCAGAATCCCGAGGCCGCGGTCTCCGATCCGGTGCAGCCGATCACCTACTGGATCGACCCCGCGACACCGGCCAAATGGGCGCCCTACATCAGGCAGGGCGTCGAGGCCTGGCAACCGGCGTTCGAGGCGGCGGGATTCAGCAACGCGGTCGTCGCCCGCGAGGCGCCCACGCCCGCGGAGGATCCGGACTGGAGTCCCGAGGACGCGCGCCACTCCGTCATCCGCTGGCTGCCGTCGACGGTCCAGAACGCCTCGGGCCCGCATGTCCACGACCCGCGCACCGGCGAGATTCTGGAGACCGACATCCAGTTCCACCACAACGTCATGAACCTGGTGCGCGACTGGTACTTCGTGCAGGTGGGACCGCTCGACCCGCGCGCACGGACGCTGCCGCTGCCCGACGATCTGATGGGCGAGCTGCTGGCCTACGTGGCCGCCCACGAGGTGGGGCACACCCTCGGCTTCCAGCACAACATGAAGGCCAGCTCGCTCTACCCGCCGGAGAAGGTGCGCGACCCGGACTGGGTCCGGACGATGAGCCACACGCCCACCCTGATGGACTACTCGCGCTTCAACTACGTGGCGCAGCCCGAGGACGGCATCGCCGTCGAGGACCTGATCCCGAAGATCGGCCCCTACGACGTGTGGGCCACGAAGTGGGGCTACGCGCCGGTCCCGGACGCAACCAGCCCGGACGAAGAGAAGCCCACCCTGGATGCGTGGGCGCGCGAGCAGGACGACACGCCGTGGTACCGCTTCTCCACCCCCGGGGCGCAGAACGCCGACCCGGGCCAACTGACCGAGGCCGTCGGCGACGCCGACGCGGTGGAGTCGACGGCACTCGGGCTGAAGAACCTGGAGCGGGTAGCCGCGATGCTGCTGGATGCGACTGCCACCGAAGCGGCGGCCGGCGACCCGTACGACGACCTCGACGGGCTGTACGGCCGGCTCGTCGGCCAGTGGGCCCTGGAGATGAACCACGTCGCGGCGGTCGTCGGCGGCGTGCGTTCACAGCAGAAGCACATCGGGCAGCAAGGCGTCCGCTTCACGACCATCCCGCGCGAGACGCAGGCCGCGGCGCTCGCGTTCCTGAACGACCACGCGTTCACGACGCCGATGTTCCTGATCGACCCCGAGATCCTGCGGCGCATCGAGCCCGCGGGCGCCCTCGCACGGATCCGGGCCGGCCAGGCCCGCGTGCTTCGCTCGCTGCTGAGCGCCGGCCGCATCCGAAGACTCGTGGAGCAGGAAGCGATTGACGGCGATGCCGCCTATTCGGCGACCGATTTCCTGGCCCACCTGCGGGCCGGGTTGTGGGCCGAGCTCGACGCGCCGGATGTGCGCATCGACGCCTGGCGGCGCAACGTCCAGCGGGTCTATCTCGAACTGATCGACGGCCAGCTCAACGGGCGGCGGCCGGCCGGCGGCGACGCGCGGTCGTTCCTGCGGGGCGAGTTGCGGGCGCTCGACCGCACCGTCGGCGCCGCGCTGGTACGGGCCTCGGATCGCGCGACGCGGCTGCACCTGGAGGACGTCCGGGACAGCATCGCCCGCACTCTGGATCCGCCGGCGGCGCCGCCGGCGGCGTCCGGCGGCAGCCGGGCTCTCGGGAGATTCGGCGAGGAGCTGGCGCACGACCCCTTCGCCGCGTGGACCATGGAAGCTCCCTACCATGCCGCGGCCTGCTGGCCCGACTACGCGGTGCGGATTGCCCCTTCCCCAGCCGACTGGTGAGAGCTTGACGTCGACGCGTCGTAAAACATAGTTTTACATCATGACGAAGACGATTACCCGGATCGGCAACTCGCAGGGCATCATCTTCGACACGGCCCTGATGGACCTGGCTCGCCTCAAGGTGGGAGACCAGGTAACGGTCAGTCTCCACGAGGGAGGATCCCTCGTATTGACGCCGCTACGCCCGGTAGTAGGCCCGGAGAAAGCCGCGGCGACGGCCAGGCGGCTGATCGACAAGAACGCGGAGCTGTTTCGGCGCCTGTCTTGAAGCCGCCGCTGCTCCACCCGACCGTGTCGGCGGTGAAGGCGATTCACGCGGAGGTCCTCGCCGCCCATGGCGGGGCGGCCGGAATTCGGAGCGAGGGGTTGCTGGAGTCCGCGGTGGCCGCACCGCAGGCTACGATGATGGGTGAGCCGCTGCTCGCGGACCCCGTGGAAATCGCGGCGGCGTACCTCTTCTATCTGTGCCGGAATCACCCGTTCGTGGACGGCAACAAGCGCGTGGCGCTCGCTACCTGTCTGGTCTTTCTCAGTGAGAACGATCTGTTGCCGAACGAGCATCTGGACGTGGACGCCTGGGAGGCGCTTACGCTGGATCTAGCCGCCAGTCGCCTGGACAGATCCCGGACCACGGCGCGCGTGCGACAAGTCCTCACCAGTTCGACCTGAACGGCGACTCGCGGTAGTCCGCGCACGGCATTCGGGCGGGCTACTGCCACGGCGCATCGGGTCCGGGTGCGAACCGCGCCCGCAGATGGTCGACGAACGCTGCGTCGAACGCCGCCGGCGTCAGCCCGAGGACATCCTGGTAGGGACCCGCAGCCCGCTCACCGGCCGTTCCGAACGCGCGCATGAAAGCAGTGACCGCTTCCCGCCCCCATTCGGTTTCGACGAAGTCGAACGCGGCGTGCCCGAGGGCGTACACCACGCGCGGGTTCTCGAAGCCGGCGCGGCCTTCGACAGTGGATATTGCCGGAATGTCACCGGACGCCACGAGGCCGCGCAGGACGCCCTCGTCGATTTCCGACCACGTCCCCATCCCGTAGTCCGCGAGGCCCTCGTCGACCCAGAGGGGCACCCCGACGCCGGGATCGGAACGCGGAACGGCCTCGAAGGCGAAGACATGGGTCAATTCGTGGGCGATGCGAGCGACGAGTTCATCGCCCCAGTCCTCGACGAGCACGACGATCCGGTTGGCGGTCGGCTCCGAGAACGAGCTGATTCCGTTCAGGTTCGCGCCCGGCGCGACGTCCTGGCTTTCGAACGCCTCCCGCGTGCCGAAGACGAGCAGGGGCACCTTGAACGACAGATCCTCGGCGAGCCTCCCGCTCACCCTGTGGTACGCGCGCTCGGCCGCGGCTTCGACGCGGTCCATGTCGTCCGCCAGCGCGGCGCCGTAGCGGATCTCGAAGTGTGCGGTCTCCGAGACCTGCCATTCGATCGCAGTCGCCGGACTGGCCGCCTGGGAGTCCTGCTCCGAATTCGTGCCGGCAGCCGGAAGAGTGCGGCTTCCACTGCCGCCCGGCCACATCGCGGCACCGGTTCCTGCGCAGAGCATCAGTGCCACGATCCACGCCGCGACTCGTTTGCCGCAGCGCGGCCGGGGTTCGGACGGCCGGTCCAGGATCCGCTGCACCCTCCCGCTGAGCGGGCCGGCTGCCGCACCGAGGGCCAGGGCGACCTCGCGCCCGCGCCACTCTTCGAGCGCGGCGAGCGCCGACGCATAGCCGACGCGGTCTCCGCTCACCACGAGGGCGACGTCGTCGCAGCAATGTTCCCGCTCCGCCCGAATCCGGCCCGACACCCACCAGACGGCCGGGTGATAGAAGAGAACGGTCTCCCCCAGCGACTGCAGCAGGTTGACGAGGTAGTCGTGCCGGCGGATGTGAGCCAGCTCGTGCGCGAGAATCGCCTCCACCTGCGCCGGTGCGAGATTGGCGAGCGCGGCGACCGGCAGCAGGATGATCGGGCGCATCCAGCCGACGACGGTGGGCGTGCCCACCAGGCGTGATTCCACGACGCGGACCGCGTGCGAGAGGCCGAGACGCGACGCCAATCGCGCGGCAACCTGCTGCCAGCGCGACGCCGGAGCGGCGAGTCCGGCTTCGTGGAGCCGATGCACCCGCCAGTACCCGCCGCCCATCCGCACCAGCAGCACGGAGACCCCGGCGAGCCATACGGCCACGACGCCCGGCAGCGCCGCGGCGATACGCGCATGCACCGCTTCCATGGAGTTGCGGGCGGCAAGCGCATGAGCGACCGTCGAGCCGCTTCCGAGCTCGCGGTCCGCAGCCCGATCCGCGACCGCGACGGGCTCGCTCGTACGTCCCGCCTGCCAGAGGACCGCCGCCGTCATCAGCGGAGCGGCAAGCAGCGCCGCCAGGCCGCCCGACGCAACGGCGTAGCGCGCGTTGGACGAGCGGCGCCGGCAGAGCCACAGGACGCCGGCGACGGCGAGGCCGAGCAACGCTCCCTGCCACGCGAAGTGCAGCAGCGTCCAGCCGGTGATCTCGATCCAGTCTCTCATCACGCTCCCTCCCCGCTACCCTTCCTGCTCCGCCAGCCACTCGCGAATCCGGGCGAGCTCCTCGGGCGATGCCTTCTTCGCCGCCAGCGCCTGCAGCACCAGGCTGGCCGCGGACCCGCCGAAGGCGCGGTCGGCCAGATCCCGCACGAGCAGCCGCTGGGTCGCGCGCTCGGACCGCGCCGCGCGGTAGACGTGCGTGCGCGCGGACGCGTCACGGCGCACGAGCCCCTTGTCCGTCATGATCTGCAGCAGCTTCAGCACCGTCGTGTACGCGCCCTCCCGCCCCATCTCCTCCGCGACCTCCCGAACCGTGCTGGGCCCCTGGGCCCACAGGACGCCCAGAATGGCGAGCTCTGCGTCGGTCGGCCGGCGGCGGGCGGTCATGATTCGACCTACGAAGCAGTTCGTAGGTAACGATCATACGAAATCGTTCGTAGATGTGTCAATACGAAGACTCTCGTACGAAGACGGGTGCAAGGGGGTTCACTCGCCGGTCGACTGCAGGGCCTGGCGCGCGATCCGCTCGAGGCGCGGCTGGATGGACGACATCACCGCGGCGAACACGACCAGCGCCCAGCCGACGGTCAGGACCGCCTGAACGCCTACCAGCAACCAGGCGCCGGGCGAGACGGGCAGGATGCCGGGATAGTCCCGGGCCAGCGCCCGGAAGAACGCGAAGGCGATCCACTCGCCGATGCCGGCGTCCTCGGCGCCCGCGAACGCACCGGGGCTGAAGCGGGCCAGCATGCCGCCGAATCCGGCGAACACGACGATGATCGCCAGGTACCCGATTGCGAACCCGCCGATCGGAATCCACATGACGCGCAGATACTCGGCAAGCTGGCGGTAGACCCGCAGCCGCGGAAGGAGCCAGGACCCACCGCCCCGCGCGGCCAGAAACACGACGACGGGGATTGCGGCCATCGCCAACGGCACGCTCACCGCGGCGTTCAGAAAGGCGTCGACCGGCGGTCGACCGCCGCGCAGCCCCTCGTGCATGACGCCATCGACCACGAACATCAGCACCGCGAGCGATCCGAGCGTCAACAGAACGGGCGGCCGCGCCGGCCGGCGCCCTGCCCTTCCGGCGGCCAGGGCGCCGGCTATCAGCGCGGTCGGCGGCGTGACGAGGAAGCACGACAGGATACCGCCTACTCCCAGCGCCGGCAGCAGGCCCGCGCCGATGAGCGCCGACATGGTCAGCGTCTCCACGGCGGCGTCCCGGTAGCTCCGCAGACGGGTCGTTCCGAAGCCATCGGCGAGACCGACGGCAAGCGCCACGAGCGGCGGCACGATCCACATGACTCCGTTGCCCGGCACGAGTCCGGCGAGCAGGGCCGCGGCCATTCCGGCGACCGCGCCGATCAGCGCTCCCGCCGAGCGTCCAATCCGCTCCTGCATGCGCAGGTCGAGCCCGACACCTACCGCCAGGCCGCATCCACCCGCCAGCAGGACGTCGTTGTGCGCCCCGGTGACGGCGTAGGCGAACGGCACGACGACGACGACGACCGGCACGGCCGCCTGCAACGAGCGCCACGTCAACCGGAGCAGCCTCTCGGCCGGCGCACGCACCTGCCGTCGTGCTATTTGAAGCATGAATCAACCGCGGATGTTAGCAGGGATTGGCCGGCCTGTCTCACGTGCGCATCAGGCCAGGAAGCGGCGCCGGGTCGGTCGTGTCCCGAATCGCATTCCGGCGGCGAAGCAGCACGGTCACGCTCCTTCTTCGCCGGTCGTCGTCCCCTGGGGCGTCAGTCGGCGTCCGTCGAGGCGTTGCGGCGGGCGATCCGGTCGAGCTGCGGCTGAATCGCCGACATCACGGCGGCGAAGACGACCAGCGCCCAGCCGACCGAGAGCACCAGCCTGGCGCCCACCAGCACTCCCGCGGCGACCGACACCGGTGTGATGCCGGTGTAGTCCTGGGCGAGGGCCGAGAAGAACGAGAACGCGATCCAGTCGCCGATGCCGGCATCGGCGGCGCTGGCGAACGCTCCCGGGCGGAACCGCTCGAGCATGCCGCAGAACCCGGCGAACACGAGGGACAACCGCGAACGATGCGGATCGAGTTGAATGACGGACACGACTACTTCAGGCGGGTCTGACGCGACGAGGAACATCGTACCCGCGTTCCCGGCCCGACCGGAAACGCCGGCCAACCACGGAGACGCCAATGACCATCCGACGCGCTGTCGCCGCGGACCTGCCCTTCATCGCGGCGGTCATGAACCACTACATCGCGACGTCGACCTGCACGTTCCATCTCGAGCCGCGGACGCCGGAAGACTACGCGGCGTGGTTTCGCGACCGGACCGACGCCCATCCGGTGACCGTCGCGGAGCTCGACGGCGCCCCCGCCGGATTCGCGTACCTGTCGCCGTGGCGCCCGCGCGAAGCGTACCGTCTATCGGTCGAGGGCTCGGTCTACGTCCACCCCGAGCGGCATCGCCGGGGAGTCGGGCGGGCGCTGCTGGCGGACCTGATCGAACGGGCGCGATCACTCGGTCATCGCACCCTGATCGGCGGGGCCTGCACCGAGGCCGAGGCCAGCCTGGCCCTGCAGCGTGCGCTCGGCTTCCGCAGGGTCGGCGTGCTGAAGGACGTCGGCTACAAGTTCGGGCGCTGGCTGGACGTCGAGCACGCCCAGTTGATGCTGTAACGGGTCTGTGGCGGCGACTTGCGGGGTCAACGGCGCGGGGGAGCGAGGATCAACCACGCGGGCGGACGAGAGTAGCGCCGCCCCTCCCGGTTGCGGTTGAAGTAACCCGCGATCAGTGCAATCTGGGGTACGTGGCACAGGGAGAAGACCAGCGCGTGCGCATAGATCGTCGGCGATACCGAGTAGAGCGCCGGCATCAGACCGATCCCCAGCAGGACGGCCATCGTCAGCGACTCGAGACCGGCTTCTCGGTAGCCGCGCAGCCGCGACGTGCCGAGCCCGTCGATGAGGCCGATCGCCAGTGCCCGGTGGACCACGCGGGCCACCGTCGACAACCACGGGTGACCGGGACGCTGCTACCGGGGAGGTTCGGGAGTCGTGGGCGACGTGGCACCGAGGTCGAGCAGCAGCGCTTCCATGTCCGGCCAGCGCCGCCCGAGATTGGCGTAGAAGATGCCCTGGGCGATGGTCAGGGGTGTCCAGCCCCGTTCGTTGACCGGGTCGAGCGCCGCGCCGTGTTCCAGCAGGTAGAGAACCAGCTCCGGCGAGCCGCGCATGACCGCGCCGTGCAGCGCCGCGTCGCCGTTGTCGTCGACGGTGGCGACCGAATCGCCGAGCTCGGCCATCAGCTTGACCGCCTCGAGTGCCTCCTCGGCGCTGCCCGGGCTCTCGCTCGACGACCAGATGCCGACGCCGGCCGCCACGAGCAACGCCGTTGTCCCGTCCTCGTTCGCCAGCAGCGGGTCGGCGCCCAGTTCCAGCAGCAGGCGCATCATGTCGAGGTCCACCGCCTTGGCGGCGAGCAGGAACGGCGTGGCGCCGCTGCGGTTGAGCATGTTGCGGTACCCGTCGCGCGGCTCCGCCGTCTGGCGAGCATTGACGTCGGCGCCGTGGGCAACGAGCGCGCGGGCCAGCTCGAGGTCGGTCACGATCCCGGTCGGGAACGCCGCCGGGTTGTTGTAGTGCCGGTTCGGGCGTCGGGTCCAGATCAGTTGGTGCAACGGCGTCCAGCCCGGCTCGGCCGCGGCCGGATCGGCGCCGTGCCCCAGGAGCTGCAGCGCCACGTCGTAGTGCGCGTTGATGACCGCCAGGTGGAGCGGGCTCGTGCCGTCCGGCAGCGCGAGATCGACGTCCGCCCCGGCCCTCATGAGTGCCTCGACGGCGTCTGCATGGCCCGCCCGGACCGCGAACGCGAGCGGCGTGAACCCCACGTCGGAGCGCGCGTCGACGTCCGCGCCGGCCGCCGCCAACGGTGCGACGATTCCCGCGTGTCCTTCCGCCACCGCCCACATCAGGGCCGTCTGACCGCGCCACCCTTCCCGGGCGTCGACGCCGACGCCGGCGCCGTGCCGTAACAGCGCTTCGACGCTGCCGACCACTCCGGTCCGCGCGGCGACCATCAGCGGGGTCTCGCCCTGCGGTGAGGCGCGATTCGGATCCGCCCCGCCATCCAGCAAAGTTTCCACCACCGCCGCATGTCCGCGCGTGGACGCCAGGGCCAGCGCCGTAACCCCGTGACGCGTCGCGAGGTCCACTTCCCCGCCGGCTTCCAGCAGACGCCCGACTGTCGCGGCGTCGCCCTCGTGAGCCGCCCGGTGCAACGGCGCGGCGTCGTCCGCCGCCTGACCGGCTGCTGCAGCCGGCAGACTGACGCCCATGACCAGCGCGACTATCGCGGCACTACCCCTCAAGGAACACATGTCAGCGTGTATCCAGCACTGCGCTTCTACACCCAACCTACACTTCGGCGAGCCGGGCCAGCTCCTTCAGCCGCCCCGTGCTGTCGCCGAGCCCGTCGTCGAGCCGGACCCCCGCCTTGTCGAGCTGGCTGACGAGCAGGTTCGTCATCGGCGTGTCCCGCGGATATACGAGGTGCCGCCCACCCTTCAGGTGCCCCCCGCTGCCGCCGACCAGCATCAGCGGCAGGTCGTAGTGCAGGTGCTTGTTGCTGTCGCTGAGCGACGCGCCGTAGAGCAGCAGCGAGTTGTCCAGCAGCGACCCGTCGCCATCCGGCGTCGACGCCAGCGTCTCCAGGAAATCCCGAAAGAGCGTGACGTGATACGTGTTGATCTTCGCGAGCTGGGCCAGCTTCAGCGGGTCGTAGCGGTGGTGCGAGATCCCGTGGTGCGACTCGGGAATGCCTATCTCGGGATAGGCGCGCCCGTTCAGCTCGCGGCCCAGCATGAAGGTGAACACCCGGGTGATGTCCGCCTGCCAGGCGAGCGCGGTCAGGTCGAACATCAGGCCGACGTGCTCCGGGTACGACTCGGGGATGCCGACCGGCCGGGCGAGCTCCGGCAGCTCGGTGTCGCTCTGCTCGGAGAGCTGAATGCGCCGCTCGATGGCGCGCACCGCGTCGAGGTACTGCGTCACCCGCGCCCGATCCCCTGCGCCCACCTCCCGCTGCAGCCGCGCGAGGTCGTCGGTGATGGCGTCCAGAATGCTGCGGTCCTTGCGGAACTGCGCCCGCCGCTCGGCCGTCGAGCCGCCCTCGCCGAAGAGGCGCTCGAAGACCACGCGCGGGTTGTTCTCCATCGGCAGCGGCGTCGTCGGGTCGCGCCACGCGATGGTGTTCATGTAGATGCAGCTATAGCCGTTCTCGCAGTTGCCCACCAGGAAGTCGCGATCGATGGCCAGCTCCAGCGACGGCAGCGGCGTGGTCCGCCCGAGCTGCGCGGCGGCGATCTGGTCGGCGGTCATCCCGGCCCGCACGTCGGCTCCCTCGGTCTCCTTCGGGTGGATGCCGTTCAACCAGGTCGCGGTGGCACGCGTGTGCTCGCCGTTGCCGTCGCCGAGCGCCTCGGCCTGTCCCTGCGCCAGCCCGCTGAGCACCACCATCCGGTCGCGGTATTCGCCGAGCGGGCCCAGGGTGGGCGACAGATCGAGCGCCGTCCCGGCGGGCGGCGTCCACGACTCCATCGCCATGCCGTTCGGCAGGTAGACCCAGCCGAGCCGGCGCACCGGCTCGGCCGCGCGAACGGCGCCGATCCCGGACAGCGCCGGGGTCATCGCATCCAGCATCGGGAGCGCCAGCGCCGCGCCCACGCCGCGGAGAAACGTGCGCCGCGGCAGCGTCTTCCTGGTGATGATCATGATTCCGCTCTCCTCATCCTGAACGGCATGCTCTCGACGATCCCGACGACGAGCGACGAGAACCGGTAGTCGTTCTGCGCGGCTTCGCGCAAGATGGCGCGGATCGCCGGCGCGTCGTAGTGCTCGAGGCCGCGCCCGAGCGCGTAGGTCATCAGCTTCTCGGCCAGCGTGCCGACGAAGCGCTCGGGCCTGGCCGCCAGCGCCTCCCGCAGCCCCGCCGCGCCGTCGAAGCGGGTGCCGTCGGGCAGCTCGCCGGAGGCGTCGATCGGCGTGTTGGCGGCGGTGCGGGTGCGGAAGCGGCCGACCGCGTCGAACTGCTCCAGCGCAAAGCCCGGCGGATCCATCAGCCGATGGCAGCTCGCGCACACCGGGTTGGCGCGGTGGCGCTCGGTCGCCTCGCGCATCGAGAGCGCTTCCCCGCCGGCGGTCGTCTCCTCCAGCGCCGGCACGTCGGGCGGCGGCAGCGCGGGCGGCGTCCCCAGCAGGTTTTCGAGCACCCACTTGCCCCGCAACACCGGCGACGTCCGGTTCGGATACGAGGTGACCGCGAGGATGCTGGCGTGGCCCAGCAGACCCCGCCGCGCCTCGTTCGCCACCGGCACGCGCCGGAAGTGGCTGCCGTAGATGCGCGGCATGCCGTAGTGGCGCGCCAGCCGTTCGTTGACGAAGGTGTAGTCGGCGGTCAGCAGGTCCGGCACGCTGCGGTCCTCGCGGAAGACGCTCTCGACGAACAGCTCCGTCTCGCGCCGCATCGCCTGCCGCAGCCCCTCGCCGACGTCGGGAAAGCGGTCCTCGTCGGGCACGACCGCCGGCACGTTGCGCAGGTAGAGCCACTGGCTCGCGAAGCTCGTGACCAGCGCCCGCGCGCGGTCGTCGGCCAGCATGCGCCGAGCCTGTTCCTCCAGCACCGCCGGGTCGCGCAGCCGGCGCGCCGCGGCGAGGTCGAGCAGCTCGTCGTCCGGGATGCTGCTCCACAGGAAGAACGACAACCTCGACGCCAGTTCCAGGTCGCTGACCGCGTAGCTGGTGCCGGATGCCACGCCGACGGGGTCGCGCTCCACCCGCAGCACGAACTCCGGGCTGGCCAGGAGCCAGCGGAGCGCCATCTCGATGCCGGCGTCGAAGCCGCCCTCCCGCCGGCCCTCCTCGAAGAATCCCAGCAGGACGTCGAGATCCGCGGACGTTACGGGCCGGCGGTAGGCGCGGCGCGCCAGATTCGACAGGATCCGGCCCGCGCATTCGGTCCGATCGGCGCCCGTCATCCCGGCCGGCCGGCAGATGAAGATGCGGCGGTGGCTCGGGGTCTCCTCCACCGGAGGCCCCCCGCTCGCGGCGAACGGTCCGGTGACGGTGACGCTTCCCAGATACGGCTGCACCCGTGTGTCGCCGCCGGTGATGCTGGTGTACGGCCGCAGGTAGGGCTGGCGCAGCGTCTCCGGGTAGGCCGCGGTCCGCCGCACGAACGTCACGCGCAACTCGTGCGGCCCGGCCGTGACCGGCAGGCGGAACTCCCAGTCGTCGTCGATGGTCCGCTGCCGGTCCCGCCAGGCGCGGTACTCGTCGCTGTCGCGCGGCGCGTCGGCGGGCGGCGGGCCGCCGGCGGTGAACACCTGCACCAGCGCGCCGTCCAGGCTCACCTCCAGCGTGTGCGGCGCCTCGAAGACGGCCAGGTTGTCGCCGGCGTTGCGGGCGAGGCGGATGCGAATCGCGTAGTCGGCGTCCTCCGGAAACACGTGGCGGAACGCGCCGCCGCCGCGCGTGCCGAACGGCATCCCCGCCACCCAGTCGTCCTGCGGCAGATCGCTGGCGAGGCGGAAGACCTCGGCCGTGGCCGACGGTGCGGGACGTCCCACCGCCACTCGGCTGATCTTGCGCGCCGCGGCGAGGTAGCGCTCGAGCAGCGTCGGCGATACGCCGAGCACCCCGGCGATGTTGTCGAACCCGTAGCTGGCCCCGTCGGCCGGCAGCAACTCCGCGACGTCGATCTCCAGGTCGAGGAGGTCGCGCACGGCGTGGTGGTACTCGGTCCGGTTGAGCCGGTGGAACGCCTCGGTGCGCCCCGGGTTCGGATCGGCGGCGGCCGCCCGGTCGAGCTCGGTCTCCAGCCAGCCGATGAAGCGGTCGTAGGTCGCCGCGTCCGGCCGCGGGCGCGGCAGCGGCGGCATCGCACCCGCGCGCAGCTTGCGGACCACGGTCTCCCAGACGTCCGGTGCGTCGGCGATCCGGACAACGTCGTGGGTGTCGAGCGTAAGGCCCGCCGTGCGCAGGCGCTCGTTGTGGCAGGCGACGCAGTAGCGGTCGAGGAGCGCGCGCTGCCAACTGCCGGCCGGCTCATGCTGCCCGCGGGCGGGACGCGCCGGCTCCGGCGCCGTGGGCTCGGTCGCGCGAGCCGGCACTTCGGCCATCCAGAGAGCGGCCAGCGTGCCGCACAGCAGCAGCGTGAGACGTCCGCGAAGTGGGACCGGCGTGCGTGTTCCGGGCATGGTGTGATGGAACCTGCGTAGTATCCGGGCAACGTCCGAGAGGTGTCAATCGACGCGAGCGGAGTGGACTACCTCCTCCGCACGCTTCGCCGCTCGGCGCAAGCGGCATGTTCCCCACGGGTTCAATGGTATGGTTGTAGATCGCGGAGGGTGAAGTGCGCCTCAAGCCGGTCCTCTACAGCCTGGAGTCGGCCTACGGGTCGGTCAAGCCCTCCCGCAGACCGGAAGACTTCGACGCGCTGTCGCGGGTCGCCCGCGACGCCAGGGCCGAGCAGACCCTCCAGAAGATGAGTGAAGGGTGAGCTCGACCCGACGGCCTGCCCGCCGGCGGGAAGCTCCGGCTGTTCAGCGGGCGGGCAACAGGTCGATGCCCGCCGTGATCGCCCGGTGCCACGGCGGGTGGTCGCGCCGCAACCGCTCGAGCTCCTCCACCGTGTAGGGAAAGAGATCCAGTCCCACGGGGAACCCCAGCGGCAGGTAGTCGGCGGCCCGCTCCCGGAACGGCTTGTCGGAGCGCGCAAGCACGAGACAGACGTCGACGTCGCTTCCAGGGGACGGAACGCCGTTGACGCGCGATCCGAACCACACCATGCGCCGCACCTCGGACCGTTGAGCACCAACCCGTTCCGCCCATCGGCGAACCGCCCGCTCAACGGCCGCTTCGTTGTTCGACTTGACGACGAGCGAAGCCGATGAGTCGTTCGGCGCAGCCGATGGCATCGTCGGAGTCCTTCCGGGTGTAGAAATCCGTCGGCGCTCCCGCGTCGAGGCCGTTCGGGTACCGCGTCGGAATGTAGTGCTTGTCGAGCGTCTTGGCGCACACGACCAGCTCCTCCGCGGCGTCTTCCGTCACGACGCCCAGGAGCGCCGTCACCGTGTGACCCCAGGCATCCGCACCGCGACTCATGAGGACGGCCTTGAGCGCCTTCTCCGCCGCCTGCTGGGCCGCGAAGCACGCCCAGTCGTGCGCCGCGCCGTCGCGCGCATGCCCGGCGAGCCGCAAGTCGGCGCCGGCCTGACGGAGCCAGTCGAAGTGCCTGGAAGCCACCACCGCATTCTACCGAAGAGCATCCAGCGCACGGACCGCTCTGGTACCATGGGCGCCCTGACCGGATACACGGGGAGGGACAGCATGAAACGCATCATCGTTCTGGCCGTCGTGATCGGCGCCGGCGTCCTGTCGCTCGGGATCGTCGCCGCGCAGGACGCGATGGTCATCGAGGTCGAGCAGCTCGAGGACAACCTCTACGTCCTGCGGGGACAGGGGGGCGGCGGCAACACGGCGGTCTTCGTCACGAGCGGCGGCGTGGTCGTCGTCGACTCCAAGAACCCCGGCTGGGGCCAGTCCATCCTGGACGCGATCGGCGAGCTCACCAGCAACCCGGTAACCACGCTCATCAACACCCACAGCCACCACGACCACGTGAGCGGCAACGTCGCGTTCCCCGCCAACGTCGACATCGTCACCCACGAGGTCACCGCGGCGAACATGGCGGTGATGCGGGCCTACAGCGGCCGCACCGAGCCGCCCGCCAACGTCTTCGCCGACTCGATGGGCCGCGGGCTGCCGACGCAGACCTTCTCGGAGCGCATGTCGCTCGGGACCGGCGACGACCGGGTCGACCTGTACCACTTCGGCCGCGGGCACACCGGCGGCGACACCTGGATCGTCTTCCGGGCGCACGGGACGCTGCATTCCGGCGACATCTTCCCGGGCAAGAATCTGCCCTTCCTCGACGCCAACAACGGCGGCAGCGGCGTCGACATCGCGGACAGCCTGCAGAAGGCGCACGACAACATCCAGGGGGTCGACACGATCATCACCGGGCACAGCACCCAGATGACGTGGGCCGACCTGCACGAGTACGCCGCGTTCAACCGCGACTTCCTGGCCGCGGTGCGGGCCGGGCACGCCGCGGGCCAGAGCGTCCAGGAGATCGTGGCGGGATGGACGATGCCGGAAGGCTACGAGGGGTACCGGGCCCCGGCGCCGGCCGGTCTCACGAACAGCGTCCAGGTGATCGTCGACGAGCTCGAAGGGAACTGAGCCCGGTCGCGCATTTGCAAGCGGGGCCGTCCGGCACGCGCCGGGCGGCCCCGTGCCGTCCACCTCGTCATCGGGGCGCCCATCCGGATTCCAGGGCGTTCCGCGGACGGCGGTCGTTCCTACTCTTCTGCCAGCGCGTCCAGGAACTCCCTCACGCGGCGCGCGTTGACCCCGAGGTCGCCGACCCCGACGCGCGACAGCGAGCGCACGTCGACCCGGCTGCCGCTCGCGCCGGCCGCCGCTATCCGGATCACGACGTCGTCCTCGAACCCGAACCAGAACGTGCGATCCGTCGCCTCGATCCGGAACGCGTCCGGATCGGTCGCCAGGACATCCCAGTCCATCCGCCGCACGACCGCGAGAGCCTGGCGGAACGCGTCGGCTGGCGCTACCGACAGCATCGCGGGGCCCAGGGCGGGAAAGGCGGACCGCTGCCGCTCGGCGAGACCCGGGCCCTCGTAGTCGGTACGCCCCGGCGTGTTCAGCGCGACGGCCGCCACGAACGCCGGCGGGTTCTCGGTATCCGTCGTGACGTCGTGGATCGGCGGTGCGCCCAGCGAAGAGACCAGCGTCGCCAACGGAACGGCGCCGACCGCAACCGCCGCAAGCAGAGCCGCCCGGGTTGTCCGATCCCTTGGCCCCGTCCCGCGCGCCATCCGCGCGCCGAGGATTCCCGCGCTGACGGCGATGAGCAGCACACCGCCGGCCAGCAGCAGAAACGCCAACCCGAGCGGCGCGATGCCGATGCGGTATCCGAGCGGCGCGGCAACGACGGCGGCGCTGCCGGCAGCCGCACCCCACGTCGCCCAGCCTGCCATCCTCACTGGGTCGACGCCATGCCGGTGAACGTGAACTTCTGCGCGCGGCGCCCGCGCTGCGCCTCGGCCGTGTAGAGGTTCCCGTCGCTGTCACTGGCCAGATGATGCAGCGCCTGGAACTCGCCCGGCGCCGCGCCGTTGTTACCGAACGTGTCGAGCACCTCCAGCGTCGCCCGGTCGATCACGTGGATGTGCGAGTTGCCCTGGTCGGCGGAGTACATGAACCGCTGCTCCGCATCGGGCGAGAACGCCAGGCCGGCCACCGTCGAGGAGCTCTCGTCGCCGCGGTTGACGAAGCCCTGCGTCCGGTAGGCGCCGTCGAGGTCGAAGACCTGCACGCGGCTGTTGCCCCGGTCCGCCACGTACACGAGGCCGTCGCTTGAGACCTCGATGCCGTGCACGATGCCGAACTGCGGCGGCCCCCCGCGGCCGTCCGGTTCCCCGCCCGCCTCCGACGGAGCGACCGGCGTGTTGGCGAAGGCGCCCCACATCCGCTTGTATTCCCCGGTGTCGGCGTCGAAGACGATCACGCGCCGGTTGCCGTAGCCGTCGGCGACGAAGACCTCGTTGCTGGCCGCGTAGACGAAGGACTCCGCCGGCCGCATCGGGTTCACGGTGTCGTCGTTGCCGCTACTCCGGGCCCGCCCGCCGATCTGCAGCAGCAGCTCGCCTTCCGGCGTGAACTTCAGCAGCATGTCGTCCGATTCCGGCTGCGCGCTGTTGCCGCCGATCCAGACGTTGCCGTCCGAAGCGACATGGATCCCGTGCTCGTTCGCGGGCCAGTCGTAGCCGTCGCCTGGACCGCCCCAAGCCCGCACGAACGTGCCGTCCTGCTCGAACGCCAGCACCGGCGGCGCCGCCGTCCCCTGGTCCTCGGCCACCGTACGGGGCCGGTGCAGCACCCAGATCGTGTCGTCCGGGCCCACGGTCACCGACGACGTCTGCCCCAGCACCCAGTCGTTCGGGATGCTCGGCCACGACGGATCGACCTCGAACTGCGGCACGCCGCCGTCCTGCGCCTCCGCGGCGAGCGTCGCCGATCCGCGGTCGAGGCTCGACAGCCCAGCCCCCGACGCAATGACGAGTGTGGCGACCGACAATCCGGCGAATGTTCTCAAGCGCATGTCTCCTCCTGACCTACTCTGCGGGGGGACCACGGCCAGCGTCGTCGCTCGGGTTCGCGATTCCCGTCCGAGGCGACCCGGCGCATGCTCGCGTGGCATGACTATAGCCGAGACGCGGCGGCAATCCTCGGCCGACCGGAGGCGGCCGTCTGGTTGGCGGAGCCGCCACGGCAAGACAACATCAACGCATGACCTGGTTGTACCAGCCCCAGAACGGATGTTCACCCGCTGTGCGGTGTTGAACTACGGCGGGTCTCTTGCCAGGAGCTCGGTGATGCGGGAATCGCTGGATGTCCGAATCGTTGCAAGCGCCCGTTTCGCCCGAGCGACCAGCGCGAGCGGCTCGAGGCGATCTACGTAGCGGGCATGAACGATCCGATCGATCCCCGCACCCACGAGTGGAGCTGAAGTTCTGAGGCTCGCTCTCAAGGCGACGGCGTCCGTTCGTCCCCCGTGCAGAACCAGGTTTCTCTGCCGGTATAGCCGGTGGAAGGCGTTAGCCGCATGCTCCCGCACGACCTTGAGTTTCTGGCGCGGCTCGCGAAGGAGCTCAGAAACCCTGGAGACCGCCGCGCGAACGGGGCCGGAAAGCCCGATCCTGTCGATTTCTCGCTCCGACAGAGCGTCGACGACAACATCGCATCGGCGTCGATTCTCGAGAATCCCCTCGAGACGCTCCGCCAGCGCACGGTCTTCACGGGCAAGGTGTAGGACAGGGCGGTCAGTTCAGCTCTAGGATACGAACAGGCAACCAGCATCGCCAGGCGGTCGGCAGCCCCAGCGCGATCGTCCGGTTCGCTCAATAGTGCTTCGATTGCCGCCCACCCACCCGCTACGGCGGCAGCGGGCGAGCTCGACTGCAGGTGCGACAGCAGCTCGATCGCGGCGTCAATCCTGCCGTTCGAATGCTCATCGTACAGTTTGTTTTCTCGTTCAAGAGCCTCCACCTGCCTCCACCCAAACGCCGCGCCTCGTGAGATCGAGCCGGTACTGCTTGGTCTCCCCCTTGATCCAAACGCGCCCGAGCAGCATCAAGCCTCGTCTTGCACCGACCATCACGCGAGCTGCGATCTGATCCACGGTTTCGGAAACGCGGGCAACCGCGGCGTCCGGATCCACTGCGTCAGTACGGAACAGGAAGCCTCCGTCCTGCCGGATGCCCGCTGCGTCGAAGCCTTCTTGCCGCAACCATATCGAGACCTGCCGAGACGACTGCCACTCGGTCGGCGGAGTCCCCGTTACCCGGATCGCGCGCGAAACCGGGACCATGACATCGTACGCGCGCGCGGTTTGCAGCGCGAGGTAGTGTGCCTCGTCGACGATGTCGGCAAGCGAACGAGTGCCCGGCTCGTACTCGAAGCGGTACTTCCACCAGCGATGCAGAGAATCAGAACTGTGCCCCATGTCCAGCAGATGGGATGCAATCGCGCGTGCAGTCCGCTCGGCCCCAGGAGGGGACGGACCTCGGAGCGCGTTCGCCCACCGCGCCAGATACGTGGTTCTTGCTCTCTCCTCTTGCTGCAAGAGGACCTGATAGTCGAGCCCCCGCAGACGGAGTTTCGGCTTCAAGGCATGTCGGAGCAAGCACTTCTCCTCATCCGTCCCTGCGCCGGGATCAGTTCCTGCGATCTTCTGCGCCACGTTCGCAAGAGAGTTCAGGGAGGTCGGACTCAAGACACCGGCACTGACGGCTTCCGCGGCTTCCAGCACCTCGCGGAGCGTCAGACTGAGGCCGACGTTCCAAAGCCTGCGATTCCACGGGGACCTGGAGTCGAAGAAGTCGAGCAATCGGGTCCCGGCGTGGACGTCAGACTCATTGACGGGATCAATCATCCTGGGCTATTCTGACGGCAGGACGGTACGCGTCCAAGGTCTATAGGGGGTGAGTCCCGTAGCCTACGAGCTCTTCGGAGTTCAGTAGGCGAGGCGCAAGCCCCTTTCCTTTGTTCCCCAGAGTGGATTCCCGCAGCCTGCTCAACACTTCCGCACGGGGGACCTTGGGATTGGTCAACAGGACCGTCCCGGTGCGCGCCGTTTCCGTCCAAAGCGTCCTTTGCACTACCGATCGACTACAGCGCGGTCCGGCAACGCGAACACGTAGACCGCGTTCGCCCGGCCGCCGCCGACCGGCGCCGCCAGGTACTGCCGGCCGCCGACCGCGTAGGTGATCGGGAAGCCCTGCACCGACCCGGGCAGGCGCGTCCGGAACAGCACGTCTCCGGTCTCGACGTCGTGGATGAACAGGTTCCGGTCGGTGTCGGCGCTCACGACCAGGCCGCCGGCCGTAGTGAGGGCCGCCGCTCCCGGCCGCGTGGCCATCGAGTGGCGCCAGAGGACCTCGCCCGTGTCGATGTCCATCGCGATGAGATGTCCGGCGTGCTCGCCGCTCTCGGGGTGCACCCGGCTCCCCCGCGAGAACCAGCCGCGGTCGGCGTAGTAGTCGTTCCCCTCGACCTGCTCCAGCTCGGTGAACATGCCGCGCACGCAGGTCGGGTGGATGGGGATGTAGAGCGCCTGCGTCTCCGGGTGGTAGGCGCTCGCGCGCCAGTTGCGGACACCGCCGAAATCGGGACAGAAATCGAGCTCGACACCCGCCACCGGGATCATCTCGGGCCGGTAGGTCACCTCGCCGGTTCCCGGGTCGACGTCGAGAACGTTCTGATAGCCGAGGTCGTGCGCGGCCACGAACGCGCCCGTGGCCCGGTCGAGCTCCCACAGGATGCCGTGCTTGCCCATCTTGAACAGCGACTTGCGTCCGCGATGGTCGATGAGCACGCTCTCGAACACGTCGTCGAGATCGTGGGTCTCGCCCGGCACGAACTGGAAGTACCACGCGAGCTCGCCGGTCGCGGGATCCAGAGCGAGCACGCTGTTCGTGTAGAGCGCGTCGCCGTCGGTCTTGCGCGAGATGCGCGCCCACGGCTTGGCCTGCGAGGTCGACCAGTAGGTGAGATTGGTCTCGGGGTCGTAGCTGCCCGGGATCCACGAGTCGGCGCCGGCCCGGAAGGTCAGCGGCAAATCGCCCCAGGTGTCGCCGCCCGGCTCGCCGGGCGGCGCGATGGTCGACGTGCGCCACACCTGCTCCCCGGTGTCGGGGTCGTGCGCGGAGATGAAGCAGACGTCGTTCTTGTAGTTCTGGCAGCCGGTCATTCCGGACACGATGTTGCCGTTCACCACGATCGGCCCGCTCGTGTAGCGGTACCCCAGGCGGTAGTCGGCGACGGCGTGATCCCAGACCACCTCGCCGGTAGCCGCGTCGAGCGCCACGATGTGGGCGTCCGAGGTGTTGACGAAGATCTTGTCGCCATAGATCGCGATCGAGCGGGTGCGCATGCCCGCCCCGACCGAATCGAGGAGGTCGGTCGAGGCCTCGAACTGCCGGCGGTACTCCCAGATGCGATCGCCGGTCACGGCGTCCACCGCCTGCACGACGTTGCGGGCGCTGGGGATGAACATCACCCCGTCGTGCACGAGCGGCGCCGCCTGACTGAGCCCGTCTCCGAGCTGCCAGCCCCAGACGAGCTGCAACTGGTTGACGTTGTCCCGGTCGATCTGGTCGAGGGGGCTGTAACCCCAGCCGTCGAGGGTGCGGCGCCAGTTCAGCCAGTCCCCCGGATCGGGGTCCTGCAGCATCGCGTCGGTTACCGCCGTGAGTGCCCGTTCCTGCGCCCCGGCCGCGGCGCAGCCGAGGAGGAGGACGATCGCCGCCAAGGCCGTGGCTACGATACGGTTCGCGGGCAGATTCCGAGCGCGTGCGTTCATCGCGGTCATGGGAGGCCCTCCCCTGTTGCGTTCCTGCGACTATAGCCGACGCGTCCTGCCTGCCGCTGTGGATACTGCACCAGCCATCGAAAGTCTTCCTCGGCCACGGAGCGACGGGCGCCGCCTCCGGTCGCCGACTCGGCTCGCTCTGCGCTGCGTCTGATCCACAGCCCGCTCTGGATCTGCCGACATAGAACGGCAGATCCGAAGTATACTTCAGATATGTCGGACACATGGATCGACAGGACGTTTCAGCCGGTCCTGACCACCCCTGCGGAGCACCTGAAGCTCTTTCCCGTATGGCTGCTGCTGGGACCGCGGCAGGTGGGAAAGAGCTCCCTGCTCCACAGGTGTGCGAACGGCCACGCATACGTCAGCCTCGACGACCTGGATACGCGGGAACGCGCCAACCGGGACCCGGCCCTTTTCGTGCGGGAGCTCACGCCACCGTTCGTCATCGATGAAATCCAGTACGCACCCCGGCTGCTGAGTCCGATCAAGCAATTGGTGGACCGTGGGGGGCTCGAACCGGGCGCCGTCCGCCTGACCGGTTCACAGAGCTTCCAGGTGATGGAAGGCGTGACCGAGACGCTGGCCGGGCGCGTGGCCATCCTTAATCTGTTGGGACTCTCGGACGAAGAAAAGGCGCTGCCCCGCATCCTGCCGCCTGACGACTACTTTCGCAGGATCCTCGAAACCGGTTTCCCCCGGTTGCATGGAACCGAAGATCGGGCCGCGCGCGACCTGTATCTCTCGTCGTACGTGCAGACCTACATCGAGCGGGACATCCGCGAGCTGCTGCGCATCGAGAAGCGCCGGGAGTTCGAGACCTTCGTCAAACTGTGCGCATTGCGCACCGGCCAGATCGTCAGCTACGACGACCTGGCGCGCGACGCCGACGTCGCCGCGGCGACCGCCAAGAGCTGGCTCAGCCTGCTGGAAGACGCCTTCCTCATTCGCTTGCTGTCGCCGTACTTCACCAACCGGACGCGGCGAATGATCAAGAGCCCCAAGCTGTACTTCCTGGATGCCGGTCTGGCCGCCTGGCTCGGAGGCTGGCGTAGCGCCGAAGAAGCGCGCCTCGGCCCCATGGGCGGCGCCCTGTTCGAGACTCACGTGCTGGCAGAGGTGATCAAGTGCTTCCGCCATCGGGCGCGCGAGGTGGACATCCATTTCTGGCGCACCCGCGACGGGCAGGAGATCGACTTTCTGATCGAGAGCGACGGCAGGACCTGGCCGGTCGAGGTCAAGCTCGGCTCGCCGCGCTACGACCGGCTGGCGCCGCTGGAACGGATCGCAGAATCGAGCTGGCAGGACGGACAGGTGGTCTCCCTCGCGGCCGCGGCGGAACCTGTTCGGATCACGGATTCCTGGACCCTGTGCGCGCCCGACGTGCTCAACGTGGGCCTCGCCATGCCGCCGCCTACGCTCTAGCCCGAGGCGCCGGCTGGGCGTGAAGTGTAGCTTGAAGCGCGGTGTGGGCGGCCAACCACTTGCCAATCGCTTCATGCTCGTGAGTCACGTAGTGGCATTCGCCGATCAGCCGGGTTCATGTACAGCCCCACGACGTCGGCCAGCTTCTTGACGAACGCCGGGTCGAAAACCTGAACGTCTTGACGCGCTGAGCTGCAGGCCGCGCGCGTCCCAGATGCGCCGGACGGTCGCGTGGCTGACGCCGGCCACCTTGGCCGTCGACCGACAACCAACTAACTGCGTGGCGCCTGGCGGCGTCTCGTGCGGCGTGGCATGCAGGATGGCCTGCACCAGATGCAGGGAGATCTCGGGTTTGCGTTCACCGCCCGTGCGCACTTCGCGTACCGAGTCGAGTCCATTTGCGAAGAAATGCGCGCGCCAGTTCAACACCGTCGACCCGTTGATGCTGAGCGTCGTCGCGATGTGACTGCTCACTATCTTGATTCGTCCACTTGGCTTCAACCGTGAGCTGAATCAAGACACGTCCTGAGTCCATCAACGACGGCCATTCGAAGTTCTGAACCCTTCGCAACTTGGTCGTTCTCTCCCAGCTTCTTGTACAACTTCCGCACCTCATGGATGGCACTGCCGACTTCCGTCTCCTTAACAGACTTCACGTCTAGCCTAGCAATGTCGCTGGGTCTTGGCTCCAGGCACTTTATCAGAACGACCGCCAGCCAGAATAGCACGTAAAAGCGGAGATTAGCGCGATCCCGAGCCCTTATTTCAGTCTCCTTCTTGAGCGCTAGGTCGACTCGCCTCACCAACTCAGCCATCTTCGTATAAACTCCAATTGGATATTTATCCGAAAAGACCCGTGAGTACTCTTGATCGCTCTTGATAAGTGAAGACGGACGGGCACGAGCCGAATCTGGCCTTCCGAGTATTACCGACATCACCGACTGTGCCATAAGCGGAATGCTAACAATCCTATCCCGGGGTTTGCCTTCGTTCTTGTAGTAGTTCTTTCTACGATCGTAGAACAGTCCTACCGACTTCAAAGCAGCTTCGATGTCCCGTTGAATCTTGTCAGTCGCTCGCAGCGTAGCCGGTTGAATTGGGTTTTGCCGGTTGGTCGCCTTGATTATCTTGTCTCTCGTCTCTTCGTTTTCTGACGATACGATCTTTACCATTACTTTTCGATCATCATTTGAATTCGCCGAGCAGTGTTTCGCAATCTGGGTCGATGTCTGGAGACCGTTCACTATCTGAGGGCTCTCGATCGTCACGGTGTCGCCGTTCAGGGTCGCCCGGCTAGCGAGAATTGTCACCCCGTTGTTCATCCACCAAAAGTCGATTCCCTTCTCTTTCTGCAACGTGTTGACGATTTCCGCATTCACCTCAGTATTTCCCTGAAAGTCGCGAACATTCGAGTCGAAAAGCTCGGCCCGAAACCCGCCCTCCGAATCCTCCAAAAACCGTGTGTATTCGTCCAAGCGGCTCAGGACTATATAACCGTTGACATCACTGAGATTCTTGGTTACTCGAAGTTCGTGAGTCGTCCTAGGCCGCCGTCGCGCCAGCTCAAGAAGGCATCTAGCACCCAAGAAATGAAATCGCACATTGGCGTTGACAAGAAGATCCTGAGCGACATCCTCAAGCTCCTCCGCCTTGCGTGCAAGGTTAGGGTGCACGTGGGTGTCGGCCACCTTGGACGCATAGTGGTAGTGAATCTCGAGACTAGGAAACTTGGAAGCCAAAGTTCGGTACACTTGGCGAAAGTTGTCCAGAACAGCCTTCACAGATGCGTTGTACTGCGAAAGTTGACCGTAGTCAGCATCAAGCCTCAATAAATGATTAGTCATTGAAATGAGGCTATTGATAGTGGATTCTTGAAACCCTGCTGAAGTCTTTGACTGAATGATGTGAAGTTGAATTTCGACATCCCTCCTGAAAGGAGAACAGTCGAAGTCGTCATGAACAAGCGTTCCGTTGACAAAACAGTATGCGGAATCAACGCCCCCATCGTGCTCTCCGTCAACCACTCCTGCCTGGAGATCGTCGTAAGTCAAGTCGAGGTCCTTCAGGATCTGCTCAGCGCAAAAGACCTCAAAATAGTCTTCGTCAGAGGAATCAGGTGCCACCGCGCTTCGAAGTTGGACAAGCACGTCTTCGAGTATTTGCTGATCATTGCTGGCCATTGGCATGTTCTCCAGGAATTGTCACCCCTGTGCAGCCCGAGACTTCGTACACTACCCTGGCACCGGCAGCTCGACCGTGTGGAACGCCTCAAGCGCGTCGATGGCGTCGAGTGGCTGTCGATCCACGTCCCACCGGAACTGGCGCAGCACGATGCGGTCCGGCAGGAAATCGGCGATGGTGAACCCGTGGTCCTCGATGGGCGCCACCGACTCCTCCATGTCGAGGTGTGCGGGCGGCGTTGCGCCGACTCCGCGCACCACGGACGGAAAGCCCCTGACGGAGGTGCCGATCGGGCCGCTGAGCACCGTCGTGACGGGACGGGCGTTGAGATTCAGGGCGCCGGCGCGATGCATCCGCCCCATGCCGATGGCGTGCAGGTCGCCGCTCACCACGAGCGGCACGCGCTCCCGCTGGGCGGCAATCGCCTCCACCAGCCGGTCGTGCTGCCGCAGCCAGCCCTCCTGCCAGTAGCCCTTCTCGATGGCCGTCGTCAACTCGCCGGATTCGCGGTCGAGCACGTCCGGGTACCACTCGCCCCACTTGCCCGCGCTCCACCCGAAGGGGTTCGACGGCGCGTGGACCAAGTGCCGCGTGTCGGTCGCCGCCGTGCGCTCCACCAGCCAGCTCTCGGCCTGCCGGTCGATGAAGACCGCGTTCGGTCCCGAGAGGCTCACGGTCCGCCGCACGTCGTAGAGCAGGATCTCGGTCAGGTTGCCGTAGCGCAGCGTGCCGAAGCTCTCCGAGAGGTCGCCCCGATCGCTCGTTCCCGACCACGGCAGGCCGGCAGGGCGCTGCGCGTCGGGCAGGAACTCGGGGTAGTAGAGCTGCTGCGTGGCGCGCGCGAGCTGGAGCTGGAACCACGGGATCGGGAAGTTGGCGATCTCGTCGGTGACGGCGTCGTTCTCCCAGTGGTCGTGGTCGTCCTGCAGGAAGCAGATCGGCGTCGAGCGGAAATCCGTGCCGTACACCGGCACGATCTGCGGGCCGGCTGCCGCCTTCATCGCCGCCTCGTTGCTCGCGCCGAACACCGACGCCGAGAAGTCGAAGTTCGACGTGCGTCCCGCCGGACTGAGCTGGCCCGCGTTCTCGCCCTGCCAGGTGTGCAGGTCCCAGTAGATGTGGTCGCCGTTGGCGATCGCGGCGTCCGGCTCGAACGACAGCGCCCGGCGCAGGAGGCGGTTGCGAATCGCCGTCGGCAGGAAGCCGCTCCGCTCGCCGATACCCGAGTAGGTCCCGCCGGGGCCGCCGGCGCAAGTGAAAAAGAGCATGCGAAACCGCTCGGGGCTGGCGTCCCGCGCCGGGAACGTCGACAGCGGCCACGGCTCGCACAGCGCGGCCCCGTCGGCGCCGGTGAGGGACAGCTCGTAGCGACGGGCCGGGTCGAGGCCGGTGGCGTAGAACTGCCAGTACTCCCCGGCCGTGTCGTTCATGCGGCCGGTGACGCCGGCGCTGCCGATCCGGAGCGTCGGGGCGCCCGACAGCGGGCCGTCAAACGACGCCTTCAGCAGAATGCGCGAGTCGCTGACCGCCGGCAGCAAATGGCGCACGCGCCCGGAGTCCCAGCCCTCCGCCGGCGGCGGCGCACCCTGCTCCGCCAGCAGATCGAGCGGCAACCGCCCGAAGAAGGCTGCGCCCATGGCGCCCGCGCTCCCGGCAAGGAATCTTCGACGATCGACGGGCCATGGCGTGGTCATGATCTCCCTCCGCGATGATGCTGGAACGGGTGTCATCGAGCCCCATTCCGGCAGCGGTCCATTGTAGTGCGTCCATTCCCGCTGCCCGCGCCCGCAGCGCTCGCTGAGTCCCGCCCCACCGCTTCGGATCGACCCACGTCGTCGAATCGACCCACGTCCAGCGGGACACGACCTCCCGACCTCGCGGGAGAGGCGTCCGCCCGCCCACCCTTCACCGAGCCGGCCCGTGCGGCGCGGCCGCCGGCTGTTACAATGGACACTCTCCAGGAGACATCCAGCCGTTCGTGAGAGCCGCCGTCCCGGATCTCGCGGCCTTCGACCAGGAGGTTGCTCAATGACCCGTCGCTTCCTTGAGTCCGCCGGCGTCGTAGCGGCGGCGTTCACTCTCTTCGCATTCCTGCCGACCGACGCCGTGGGCCAGGGGGGCTCGTTCCGGACGCCGGACGGCCACCCGGACCTGCAGGGCGTCTGGAACTTCTCGACCGCCACGCCGATGGAACGGCCCGCGGACCTCGCCGAGCTGGCCACGCTGACGGCTGAAGAAGCCGCCGCCTGGGAGCAGCGGCTGGCCGAGCAGCGCGCGGCCAGCGAATCGGAGCGCGAGGACGCCCCGCTGGGGGCGCGGCTCGGCTACTCGGTCCGTGTCTGGTTCGAGCACGGACACACGCTTTCCGAGCAGCGCACGTCGCTGGTGGTCGACCCGCCGACCGGACGCATTCCCGCCGTGCGGCCCGAGGTGGAGGCGCGCGCGGAGCTGCGCCGCATCCTGCGCGGCCGGCACGCGCACGGTCCGGAGGATCGCGGTAGCTCGGAACGCTGCCTGCTCGGGTTCAACTCCGGACCGCCGATGACGCCGAGCGCCTACAACAACAACGTGCAGCTCTTCCAGACCGCCGACCACGTGGTCATCCTCAACGAGATGGTGCACAACGCGCGCATCGTTCCCCTGGACGGCCGCCCGCACCTGCCGGCCCATCTGCGGCAATGGGTCGGCGATTCCCGGGCGAGTTGGGACGGCGACACGCTCGTGATCGAGACGCGGAACTTCCTCGGCGAAACCTCGCTGCGGGGCTCGAGCGCCAACCTGCAACTGGTCGAGCGCTTTCGGCGCGCTGGCCCTGACACTCTCGTCTACGAGTTCACGGTCAACGATCCGACGAGCTGGGCAGGACCCTGGACGGCACAGGTGCAGATGGCGCGCACCGACGAACCGCTGTACGAGTACGCGTGTCACGAGGGAAACTACTCCATGGCCAGCTCGCTCTCGGGTGCGCGCGCCATGGAGGCGCGGGAAGCCGCGGCGGGCGACGAGTCGCCCTGAAGAAGCCCGCTGTGCCAGGCGCTCGGCAGGCAACTGTTGGCTCGTCGCGGGCGCTATCGTCGCCCTCGTGACGCTGCCGCCGCAGGCCGTCTCGCGCCGGCTTCGACTTCCGGCCTCGGAGATCGGTCCGCCTGCTACACTAGCGTCCGTTGCTGCTGGACTAGCGTCCGATGCTGGCTGGGCTGTTCAACGCTCCGATTCGCGGCGGCGCACGGTACGCGCTTGCTTCCACCGCCACGGTCGTCGGACTCCTTCTGGCAACGAGCCTGGCCGCGGCCGCCGGGCCGGCGCCGACGCAACGAAGTGCAACTCCCCCCTCGGCGGCAGACGCACCCGATGCGGTCACGTTCAACAGGGACATCGCACCGCTCGTCTTCGAGCACTGCGCCACCTGCCACCGCCCCGGCACCGCCGCTCCTTTCAGCCTCCTGAGCTACCGCGACGCCCGGCCGTGGGCGCGCGCCATCAAGCAGGCGACGCTGAGCCGGTCGATGCCGCCCTGGAAGCCGGAGCCGGGGTACGGCGGCCCCTTCATCGGCGACCGGCGGTTGAGCGACGCCCAGATCGATCTGATCGCCAAGTGGGTCGACGCCGGCGCGCCCGCGGGGGACCCCGCCGACCTGCCGCCGCTGCCGGAAGGGCTCGGCGGATGGCGGCTCGGCAAACCGGACCTGGTCATCGAAATGCCCGAGCCCTTCCTGCTGCAGGCGGACGGGGACGACGTCTTCCGCAAGTTCGCGATCCCGATCCCGATTGGAGAGACGCGCTTCGTGGAGGGCCTCGAGTTCCAGCCGGCCGTCCGCGGCTCCGGGTCGACGTGGGCGTCGAATCCCAGGGTCATCCACCACGCCAACATGCGGCTCGACCCGACGCCCGCCTCCCGCACGCTCGACGCACGGGACCCCGAGCCCGGCTTCGACGACGTCACGCCGTTCGACGCGCAGTTTCCCTTCGGCCACCTGCTCGGCTGGACGCCCGGACAGGACCGGCCGCTGGTTGCCGAAGGGATGGCCTGGCGCCTGGACGCGGGCACCGACATGCTTCTCGAGCTGCACCTGATGCCTAGCGGGCAGCCGGAGGTCGTGCAGTCGCGCATCGGCTTCCACTTCACCGAGGAGCCCCCGACGAAGATCCCGTTCACCATCAGGCTGGGGAAGCAGGATCTCGACATCCCGCCGGGGGCGACCGACTACCGCAGCCGGGACGCGTACGTACTGCCGGTCGACGTCGAGGTGTATGGTGTGCATCCACACGCGCATTACCTGGCGCAGGAAGTGCGGGCGCTGGCGACGCTCCCTGACGGGACGAGCCGCCGGCTCCTCTACATCCGGGACTGGGACGCTTCCTGGCAGGACTACTACTTCTACGCCGAGCCGTTCCTGCTTCCCCGGGGCACCGAGCTGACGATGGAGTTCCGGTTCGACAACTCCGCGGGCAACCGGCGCAACCCGCACTTTCCCCCCCGGCGGGTCACCTGGGGCCCGCGGTCGTCGAACACGATGGGCGACCTGTCGATTCAGGTCCTCACGCGCAGCGACGCCGACCGCGAAGTCCTCGCCGCCGACCGCCGGCCGCTCGAGATGGCCGAGGACATCGTGGGATTCGAGACGGTCCTCGAGGCCGAGCCCGGCAAGGTGACGGTACACGACGACGTGGCGCGCCTCTACCTGCTGTTCGGGGAGGTCGACAAGGCCCTCAGCCACTTCCGGCAGTCGGCGCGCCTGGAGCCCGACTCCCCCGCCGCGCAGTACAACGTGGGGACGACGCTGCTCCGGATGGGAACGCTCGACGAAGCCGTCGCCCGCTTCGAGCGGGCGCTGCGGCTCGATCCCGAGTATGCGCCGGTACACAACAACCTCGGCGCGGCGCTGCGATCGCAGGGCAGGCTGGACGAGGCGATCCGCCGCTTTCGGCAGGCGGTGGAGGCCCGGCCCGACGACGAGGACGCGCTCTACAACCTGGCGAGCACGCTGACCCTGCGCGGTGAGTTCACCGAGGCGATCGCGCTCTACCGGCGGGTGCTGGCGTTGCTGCCCGAGGCGCCGGAGCCGTTCGCCGAGCTCGGGTGGATCCTGGCGACCCACCCGGATCCGACGCCGCGCGACGTGCAGCAGGCGGTCCGCGTTGCCGAGCATGCGGCGCGGCTCACCAACCGCCGGGACGCGCGCGTGCTCAACACCCTCGCGGCGGCCCATGCCGCGGCGGGCCGCTTCGACGAGGCCGCAACGACGGCTCGCGCGGCGCTCGCGTTGCTCGACACCGACGGGAACGAGCTTGCCTCCACGATCCGGCAACTGTTGGACCTGTACACGGACGGCCGCCGGTACCGGCGCGCGCGCTGACCGATTCTTCACGCGTTGTGCCCTCGGGAAGCCAGCCGCGGCCGTGTTTCGCAAGCATCGCCGGAGCCAGGCTGACGCGTTCCGTCTCGGACGCCAGCGTCCGAAATACCCCGTTGCGTTTCTCCGGACGCAAGAGTAGATTGGTCGGACGGGGTGTCGCCAGGAGACAGGGCTGAAGGCGCGCGAGCATCCGAGCCTTGGAGCGGCGACGAGGTGCCTGTGGGGATTCAGGTCTCGCGACTCGCCGCCCAGGCCGCAATCAGGTTCGCGCCGGGAAGCCGGCCGACCCGGGCGCCGTCACGGCGGCGCGCCGCGGAAACTGCGCCGCTTCCCCGCCGGTTGACGACGCCCCGCCGCACCCTCGCGGCCCGTTCCCGGCGTAGGGAGCGGCCTCCCGGCAACCCGCGCGGCGCTCCCCGTCGCGTTGCATCCCGATCCTCTCTCGGCGCTGCCGGCGATTCCGTTCTCCCGCAGTCACGCGTCCCGCTCCCGCTTCGTCGCATCGGCACAGACGTCCCGAACCCGCAACCTCGTGGGCTGCTCTACGGCCGCGATCCGGTAGACGAATACCGGCGCGACCGTCGGCTGCAAGACGCGCAGTACGCCACACAGTACGGTTTGGAGGTGTTCAGATGCTGCATCGCAAGTTCCGGGCGGGTCCGGCAGGTCTGGCGATCTGTCTCGGGCTGACGCTATCCCTCGCCGGCGCATCGGAGACGAGCGCTCAGGTAGTCAACGCGTCCGGCATCGAAGGAATCGTGACGGACGCAACCGGCGGCGTGCTGCCGGGCGTGACGGCAACGCTCGAGAGTCCGCAGTTGACCGTGCCGCAGGTCGTTCGGGTGACGGATGGCGAGGGCGCCTATCGGTTCGCCGGTCTGGGCATCGGGACGTACACGGTCACGTTCGGGCTGCCCGGCTTCTCCACGGTCATCCGCGAAGGGGTCCGGCTCACGGATCGGTTCACGGCCCGGATCAACGTCGAGCTGGAGCTCTCGACCGTCCAGGAGACCATCACCGTGAGCGGCCAGAGCCCAGTCGTCGACGTGACGAGCGCGGCCACCGTGCAGACCCTGACGCGGGAGGTGATCGAGTCGGTTCCCAACTCGGGCAGCCAGTTCGAGCTGATGGCGATGGCTCCCGGCATGCGCGTCGGCCGGATCGACGTCGGCGGCAGCACGATGGCCAACTACCAGTCCGCGGTGGCCTATGGCCAGCGCGGCCAGATCACGCCGACGCTCGACGGGATCAACACGCGGCAGTACACGTCCTCGATGGGCTCCTACTACGACTACGCGTCGCTGGACGAGGTCACCATCACGGCCGTCGGCAACACCGCGGAAATCGCGACGGCCGGCATGAACTTCGCCGCCATCATCAAGTCCGGCACCAACGACTTCCACGGACGCTACTTCGGCGCGTACCAGAACCGGCGGATGCAGTCGGACAACCTCGATGCGGCGCTGATGGAACGGGGCGTCACGCAGGGCAGCTCGTTCAAGGACTACAGCGACCTCTCAGGGTCGCTGGGAGGCCCCATCTGGAGGAACCGGATCTGGTTCTACGGCGACTACAAGCGGCAGCGCAAGGCGCAGAACGAGGTCAACTTCGCGCTCGACGGCGGGCCCGACGGCATCTACCTGACGCCGGACGACACGACCGAGGACGGGCGCGGGGACGGCCGGCGGGAGCTCAACAGCCAGACCATCAAGACCACGTTCCAGCTCTCGCAGGGCTACCGGATGGACGCGTTCTATCACCGCAGCGGCAAGGTCATGCCCGAGCGGTTCGGCACCCAGTTCCGGCCGCTAGAGACCACCAACGACTACCTCTTCAACCCGCAGACCGGCAAGATCGAGCTCAACGGCACGCCCAGCAACCGGCTCGTCTACACCCTCACCCTGGGCCGCCACTACTACCTTGCCGACTATCAGCCGCGGGCGGGCGTCGACACCGCCACCCGCTTCGATCGCGTCTCCCGGCTGTACACCGGCTCGGCGGCGCGGGCCGACCGGCGTCCCCGCAACCGGTGGCAGTACCTGGGAAGCGTCACCTACTATCCGGGAGGCGCCCACGCGATCAAGACCGGCGTCCAGCTCTATCGGGAGACGCACGGCACGGGGCAGGCGAGCCACGACGGCGGCAACTTCGTCCTGGAGTACGAGGGAGCGACGCTGTTCGATACGGGGATGGCGGGCAATCCGTACCGGGTCAGGTTGTTCAACTACCCCCTCGATCCCACCAACCGGGTGGACGTGAACTCCGCGTACGTCACGGACGAATGGCGCGTGACCCGGCGGCTGACCGCGAACATCGGCCTGCGGTACGACCACTATTCCTCCTATGTGCCCGAGCAATTCAAGGGCTCCGACGACTTCGGGATCTTCTTCACCGGGCAGGTCGACCGGCTGGACGTGGTGGACTGGAAGGGCCTCGCTCCGCGCATAGGGCTCGCCTACGACCTCCGCGGGGACGGCAGGACCGTGATCCGGGGCGCGTACAACTACTTCCAGCAGTCGCTCGGCGACAGCTTCGCCTCGACGTACAATCTCAACGCGATCGCCTCGGCGACGTACGTCTGGAACGACTCGATCCCGGACAACACCTACACGCCGGGAGAAGTGGACCTCAGCCTCGACGGCCCCGACTTCGTCAGCATCACCGGGGCCGCCAACTCCATCCTGCCGAACGATCCGCAATACGGCCGCGAGCTGTACCAATCCAACACGCAGGAGATGTCGTTCGGCATCCAGCACGAGCTGATGCCCTCGGTGGCCGCCCGCGCCGTGTACGTCTACAAGCGCGAGGCCGGCCTGTTCGACACGCGGGGCTCGACGGCCTCCGGGACGCAGGGCGGTCCGAACATCCTGCGCCCGCTCAGCGCCTACACCATCCCGGTGAGCCGCCGGGATCCGGGTCCCGACGGGATGCTGGACACCGCCGACGACACCGGCAACATGATCCAGTTCGCCGACTACGGCGACGAGTACCGGGGCGCCGAGTTCGTCGGCAACCAGCGGATCAACTATCCCGAGCCGGACTCCTACCACAGCTACGAGTTCACGCTGGAGAGACGGCTGCGGGACGGGTGGCAGGGCCTCGTGTCGTTCATCGGCACGCAGAACCACCGCTGGCTCCCCAACGCCGCCCTGACCGACTTCGTTCCGCCGCAGGTAGCCCTCCACGGGCTCGACGAGACCTGGGAGTGGGGCCTCAAGGCGCACGGCAGCTACATGTTCCCGGGGGACGTCCAGGTGGGCGTGTTCTATCAGGGCCTGAGCGGCTTCCCGATACAGCGGACCGCGCGGTTCCTGCGGAACGACCCCGACGGGCTGTTCCACTTCCGCAACCAGGGCACCCAGACGATCCGGGTGGAGCCGTACGGCGCGTCGAAGCTCACCGCCCAGCACGTCTGGAACGTCCGCGTGTCGAAGTTCATCGACGTCGGTCCGGGCCGCTTCCAGGTCGCGGCCGAGATGTTCAACCTGCTCAACGCGAACGACATCCTGCGCGTCCAGCAGGTTTCGGGCCCGTCGTTCGGCAACGTGCTGGAGAACATCCCGCCGCGGATCGCGCGGCTCAGCGCGACCTACGAGTTCTGAGTCTCTTGGATGTCCGTCCGGCGGAACGGGCCGCGCCCTTCCGGGGTGCGGCCCGTCGTTCTTTTCGGCCCCGGGAGGATTCGATGTGCGGAAGGAAGTCAGCCCCAGGCAACCGCCCCGCCCCTTTCGAGCAGCGTCGCAAGAGCCGCGCCCCTTTCGAGCAGCGTCGCAAGAGCCCCGCAGCATTCGATCGGCGACGCATCCCGCGTGAACGGCGTCTCCCCGCCGCCGTCGGCGCCCTGCTTGCCGGCGCGCTGGCCTTCTGCACCGCTTCGGTCTTCTGCACCGCTCCGGTCTTCGCCCAGGGCCGGACTTCAGAGCCCGAGCGCTTCGAGGGGCGCATTGCGAACACCGGCACCTTCGGCAACGCCGGCAGCAACTTCTTCAGCGTCCAGGTCGACGAGTACACGAGCGACGAGGAGTTCATCGAGTTCCTGGAGATCCTCGCCGGCGGAGGTCCGAGACGGCTGGAGGATGCGTTCCTGCGGTCGCAGAGGGGGCGAATCGTCATCGACAGCATGGGCTATGACATCGCGCTCGCCCGCTCCACGCCGACCCGGAGCGGGCGCGTGGTCCGGGTGTTTACCGTCCGGCACCTCGGTTTCGACGAGTCGGTAGGTCGGAGCCGGAGCCGCGAGTATCCCTTCGGCATGATCGAGCTCCAACTCGACCACAACGGCAGAGGCGACGGCGTGCTGGTCGTGGCGGCCCGGCTTCAACTGGACCCGGACGGGAGGCTCGCGGTCGAGACGTTCAGGGAGACGTTCGGCACACCGGCGTTCCGCCTGCTGAACGTGGAGGCGAGGTGACCACGGCTTCTGATGTGAGAATCTCGTGTTCCACACCTGCCGTGACCGCGGCCGGCTGCTGGTGCTCGGGAATGGACGGTGAACTCCCTGCCCTGCCGGCCGCCACGCTGATTCGCGGGAGAGCCTCGGAAGCGCTCGATCTGCTGCCCGCAGAGAGCGTGCGGACGGTCGTGACATCGCCACCGTACTGGTCGCTACGTGACTACGACATCGAAGACCCCTTCGGACGGAACGACACGCTGGGCGACTACGTAGCGAACATCGTCGCCGACTTCCGCAAGCTGCGGCGGGTGCTGAAGGGCGACGGAACGATATGGCTGAACATCGGCGATGCCTACACCTCGGGGAATCGCCGCTACCGAGTTCGTGCTCCTGATCGAGCGTCGCATGAGCGGATGAACGATCGCGAAAGCCTCAAGGCGCACATCGACACTGCTCAGATCCCCGCCAGCGGACTCACGGGCGCATCGAGATCGAGCGGGTCGCCGCTGTTGGCAATCCGCTCGACGGGCACGCCGAGCTTGTCCAGCACCGTGACCAGCAGCGACGCCGCCGGCTCGTGCGCGTACCGCAGGTGACGCCCGCCCTTGAAGTGGAACGGATCCCGTGATCCGATCAGCATCAGCGGAAGATTCTGCGAGTCGTGGCTGTTGCCGTCCGCCATGCCGGCCCCGTACAGGAACAGCGTGTGGTCCAGCAGCGATCCGTCGCCGTCCGGCGTCCGGTCCAGCTTCTCCAGGTATGACGCGAACAGCGAGGCGTGATACGCGTTCAGCTTCGCGAGCAGCGCAATCTTCTCGGGATCGTCCTGGTGATGCGACAGCGGATGGTGGGCCTCGGCGATGCCGATCTGCGGGTACGTCCGGCCGCTGTACTCGCGGCCGAGCATGAACGTCGCGACCCGCGTCAGGTCGGTCTGGTAAGCCAGCACCTGCAGATCGCACATCAGCGCGCAGTACTCTTCGTAGTCCGCCGGGATGCCGCCGGGCTGCTCCACCAGCGGGAGGTCCACCGCACTCTGCGCCTCGGCGTTCCGGATGCGGCGCTCCACGTCGCGCACGGCCGTCAGGTACTCGTCGAGCCGGGAGCGGTCCCCGGAGCCGAGCTCCTGTTCGAGGTCCGTGAGCGACTCGGTCAGCGAGTCGAGAATGCTGCGGCTCCGCCGCAGGCGCAACCTGCGCTCGGCCGGGTCGGTCGTCCCGCTGTCGCCGAACAGCCGCTCGAACACCACGCGGGGGTTGTCCTCGGCCGGGGCCTGCGTCGTCGGGCTGGTCCACGAGAGCGAGTTGATGAAGGCGCACGTCGTGTTGTCGCACGTGCCGACGAGGTCGAGGCGATCCAGCGCGAGCTCGAGCGAGGCCAACTGCGTGTGTTGCCCGAACTGCTGCGCCGCGATCTGATCGATCGACGTGCCCGCCTCGATGCCCTGGGCGGTCCGCCTCCCGACCACGCCGGTCAGGAACCTCGTCGCCGCGGTCGTATGCGTGCCGCCGCGGTTCTGCACGCCGTCCAGCCCCGAGAACACGAGCATGCGGTCCTTGAAGGGCGCCAAGGGCTGGAGTACCGGCGAGAGGTCGAGCGGCCCCTCGGCGGGCGGGGTCCAGGCGGGCATGGTCATGCCGTTGGGCACGTAGACCACGCCGAGGCGCCGGACCGGCGCCGCCGGCGTCTTCGCGAACGTGGTGAGCGCCGGCACCATCGCGTCCAGCAGGGGCAACGCCACCGCGGCGCCCGCGCCGCGCAGGAACGTCCGCCGCGGCAACGCCGTTTTCGTGATCATCATGGTCGGGCTCTCCGC
Organism: Vicinamibacterales bacterium; assembly: GCA_965116825.1. Lineage (GTDB taxonomy): Bacteria > Acidobacteriota > Vicinamibacteria > Vicinamibacterales > UBA8438 > WTFV01. Next base: position 5,041,883 of record OZ220736.1, on the reverse strand, counting down.
TTCGGTTGCACCGCGCTCCGCGCCGGTTGAATGAGGGTCCGCATGGCGGCCGGCATCCCTCAGGGGTTGGCCGCGGCCGCCGACCGTGTCGGTAAAGGATCCGGGGCCGCGCGCCGCATCTGGAACGCCGGGCTCCGGACGATGCCCAGAACGATATCGGACAGGCGATAGTCGCCCGCCGCGGCCTCGAGCACGATGCCGCGCACCGTCGGACGATCGTAGTACTCGAGCCGGCGGCCCAGCGCGTACGCCAGCAGCTTCTCGGTCATCGCTTCGACGAATCGCCGGGGCTGGTCGACGAGGAACGCGCGGAGCCCGGCCGGGCCCCGAAACCGCGTTCCGTCGGGCAGCACGGCGGAGCTGTCCACCGGCGTGCCGCCCTCGGCGTCGCGCCAGCCGCCCACGGCGTCGAAGTTCTCCAGCGCGAACCCGAACGGGTCCATCGGCGCGTGACAGGTGGCGCACGCCGGGCTCTCACGGTGCCGTTCCAGGCGCTCGCGGACCGACGCGGGCCGGCCGTCTTCGCCGCGGTCCGGCAGGCCCGGCACGTCCGCCGGCGGCGAGGGCGGCGGCGTTCCCAGGAGGCTCTCGAGCACCCAGCGGCCCCGCAGCACCGGCGAGGTTCGATTCGGGTACGACGTCACCGTCAGAAAGCTCCCCTGTCCGAGCAACCCGCCGCGCGGCTCGCCCTCGCCGAACGTGACGCGCCGGAAGTGGCTGCCGTACACGTGCGGGATGCCGTAGTGCCGCGCCAGCCTCTCGTTCACGAACGTGTAGTTCGCGCGCAGGAGGTCGACCACGCTCCGGTCCTCCCGGAACATGCTCTCGACGAACAATCTCGTCTCCCTCTCGAACGCCTCGCGAAGGTTCTCGTCGAAGTCGGGAAAGGCGTTCAAGTCAGGCGCCGCGCTCGGCAGATTGCGCAACAGCAGCCACTGACCGACGAAGTTGTCGACGAGCGCCTGCGAGCGATCGTCGGCCAGCATGCGCAGCACCTGCCGTTCGAGCTGGTCGGGGGCGCTCAGCTCGCCGCGGGCCGCCGCGCCGAGCAGCTCGGCGTCGGGAATGCTGCTCCACAGGAAGAACGAGAGGCGCGCCGCGAGGTCGAGATCACTGACGGGATACACGGTGCCCGGGGCGATGTCGACCGGCTCCCTCTCGATGCGGAACAGGAACTTCGGGTCGGCCAGGAGCCGCTCGAGCGCGAACTGCACGCCGTCGTCGAACGCGGCGTCGCGGCGACCTTCCCTGAAGAAGCGCAGGAGCGTCGCCACCTCGCGCCCGGTCGCCGGACGGCGATACGCCTCGCCGGCGAGCGCCGTGAGAATCCGCTCCGCGCAGGGTTCCTCGTCCCGCGGCTCCGTCGGCCGGCAGATGAAGACCTTGCGACGGCTCGGCGTATCGCCCGGGCCCAACACCTCGTACGGGCCACGGATGGCGACGGTGTGCACCCACGGGTTGCTCTCGAGCGACTCGTCCCGCTCCGGGTATCGCGGCGGATGGGGAACCCCATCCTCGACCTCGGTCGGGCGCCCGAGGAACGAAACGGTCACGAGACGCCAACCGGCCCGGGCCGGGAGCCGCACCTCGAGACCGGCGTCGACGTTTCGCGCGTACTCCTCCCACGCCGGACTTCCAAAGATGTCGCCGACGAAACCGGCCGGCGGGGCGCCGCCGGTCTCTTCGCCGCCGATCACCGACGAGAGAATCCGCTCGCCGTCCACCCGGATCTCGACCTCGTGCGGCGAACCGAGCCCGACCACCACGTCGAACAACTGGCGGTACAACCGGACGTCGATGACGTACTCGCCGTCCACCGGAAAGCGATGGCGAATGGCGGCGCCGCCCCGCGACCCGAACGGCAGGTCCTCACCCAGGTATTCGTCTTGCTCCAGCCGGACCCGGTATTCCTCGGTGGCGGGCGCAGCCGGCGGAAGTCCCACCGCGAGCCGGCTCAGCCGCCGCGCCGCCGACAGGTACCGGTCCAGCAGGGTCGGCGAGACCGACAGCATGCTGGCGATGTTGTCGAAACCATGTTCGTCCGCGCTGTCGGCCGGCAGCAGCGACGTGACGTCGACGTCCAGCGCCAGCAGATCGCGAATCGCGTTCCGATACTCGGCGCGATTGAGCCGGTGGACGCTGTCCGTCCGGCCCGGATCGGGATCGAGCGCGGCGGCGGCGTCCAGCTCCGTCTCGAGCCACGCGAGCACGTTCTCAACGACGGTCGGGTCGGGCCGCGGCCGGCCCGGCGGCGGCATCGCACCGCTCCGGAGCTTGCGGATGACCTTCTCCCACACCTCCGCACCGTCGGCGACGTGGACGGCGTCCATCGCCTCCAACGAGAGATCCGCGGTCAGGAGCCGGTCATTGTGGCAACCGACGCAGTAGCGGTTCAGTACGGGACGCAGCGGAGAGGTTTCCGCCAGCGAGGCCTGCGGCCGTGGGGACGACGTCTCGTTGGCCGACAGCGGAGCCGGAAGAACGAACCACGCCGCCGCCATCAGCCCGCCAACGGAGCGCCAGCGCGACATGTATTCGCCTCCCTGCAGCCGATCAAAGCGGATAATAGCATCGCGACACCAGGAAAGCTCGGTGTTTTCGAGGACAGGCACGCTCGGCGCGCGTGGTAGACTCGGCAAATTGCCGGATCTACCGTTCGCTTACGCGTCGAGTCGCCGTACAGGGGGGCACGAAACATGCGCATCTCGACGAGACGATTCTGGGGGCGGTCGATCGGCCTGCTGGTGCTTGTCGCGACACTCGTCGCGAGCGGTGCCACCGCAGCGCGCGCCGCCGACGTCCAGTTGATTCAAGCCGTCAAGAACGGCGATGCGCCCGCGGTGCGCGCGCTCCTCGAGCGGGGCGCCGGCGTGGATGCACGGCAGGGCGACGGCGCCACCGCCCTGCACTGGGCCGCCCACCTGAACGATCTCGAAGCGGCGGATCTGTTGATCCGGGCCGGCGCGGACGTCGACGCGACGAACGATCTGGGCGTCACGCCGCTCTGGGTCGCGACGACGGCCGGCGGCGCCGCGATGGTCGCCAAGCTGCTGGAAGCGCGCGCCGACCCGGATATCGCGCCGGACACCGGCGGCACGCCGCTGATGATCGCCGCCCGCCAGGGCAACGCCGTCGCGGTACGGGCGCTGCTCGCCCACGGCGCCGACATGGACGCGAGGGAAGGCGCACAGGGACAGACCGCGCTCATGTGGGCCGTTGCGCGGCGGCATCCGCAGGTCGTGGAGGTCCTGCTGGAAGTCGGAGCGGATCCGCACGCCCGGACGAAGTCCTCACGCCGGCATGTCCTGTTGTGCTGCCAGAAGAGTCTCGGCAAGACCGAGGGAACCGTGTGGATCGAGCAGGGCGGCTTCACGCCGCTGCTGTTCGCCGCGCGGCACGGGGCCGCGGCCGCTGCCGAGCTGCTGGTAGCCGCCGGCGCGCCGGTCGACGACACTGCCGCAATCGGCACCACCCCGCTGGTCGTCGCGGCCCAGTACGGCTTTCACGAGGTCGCCGCGGTGCTGCTGGAGAGGGGCGCCGACCCCGACGCCGCCGGCGCGGGACAGGCCGCCCTGCATTGGGCCGCGTTGCGCGGCGATAGCGGGCTGGTGGAGATACTCCTGGCCCACGGCGCCAATCCGGACGTGCGGCTCACGCGGGGTTCGTTTCTCAAGCACGACCGGGGCGCGTTCGCCTTCGACAAGTTCCTGATCGGCGCGACGCCGTTCGTGGTGGCCGCCCGGCGCGCCGACGTCGCGATCATGCGTCTGCTGGAGGCCGGCGGCGCGGACTCGTCGCTGCCGCTGGAGGACGGGCGGACGGCGGCCATGGTGGCCGCCGGCGGGAGAACCACGGGGCTTCGGCGACTGAGGCTCGCGGAAGGGCACATTCTGGAAACGGTCAGGACGGCGCTCGATCTCGACGTGGACGCGAACGCCGCCAGCCGGTCCGGCGACACCGCCCTGCACGTGGCGGCGGGCAGCAAGTTCGACAGCGTCATTCGGCTTCTCGCCGAGCACGGCGCGCACGTGAATGCGCGGAATCACCTCGGCCAGACGCCGCTGACGGTTGCTCTGGCACCGCCCGAGGCCCCCGACGGATCGGCCATCGGCGGCGCCGCGCTCGGCCGTTACCGAGAGGCCTACGCGGCCTGGGCGGCCAGCCGGGGACAGACACCGACGGCGAACCTGCTGCGCTCGCTGGGCGGCACCGAATAGCGAGGCGCCCACCCCATCGACCAGGGCTGTCCACGAAGGGCCGAGCACCGTCTCGCGAGTCCGCAGGCCGGCTGAATGCCCGTGGTAGCGTGACTTTGTGCTCGATACCCATGCCATCGCCCGCCGGCTGACCGGTACTGGGCTTTCCACCGAGCAGGCCGACGCGCTCCCGGACGCCGTCCGGGAAGCCGCCGAGCACGGCGACCACGTAACGCCGGAGACGGTGCGCGCAGAGCTTGCCGGCCTCGAGGCTCGCCTGACATGGCGTTTCGCCGGTGCGATGCTCGCACCAACGCTCGCGATTCTCGGCGGCGTGCTCGCGATGCTGCGCTTGCTGGAGTAACCTCTCAGTCGCCCCTGAGGGCGATGACCGGATCCAGGCGCGCCGCCCGTCGCGCCGGCACCAGCGTGGCGGCGACCGCGCCTCCCAGCACCACGAGCGCGACTCCGGAAAAGGTCAGCGGGTCGTAGGGGCTCACGCCGTAGAGCAGACTGGCGAGCCCGCGACCCATTGCCGCGGCCGACACCAGACCGGCAAGGAGGCCCGCGGTCGTCATGACGAGACTGCCGACCGCGACCAGCCGGACGAGTCGCGCCGGGGAGGCGCCGACGGCGGCGCGGATGGACAGTTCGTGCCGGCGCTCGGCCACGGCGCGCCCGAGGGCGCCGAACAGGCCGATCATCGAGACGGCCAGCGCCAGCCCCGCCACCGCCACCGCGGGCACGAGCTGGAGACGGCGGCCGGCGATCGAGTCGGCGACGTGATCCTCCAACGTACGCACCTCGGGGAGCGGCAGCGTCGGATCGAGCCGGGCGATGAGCCGCCGCAGAGTCGGAACGAGCGCCGCCGGCTCGCCGCTGCTCCGGACCACGAGGTAGGACATCCCCGTCGGGCGCTGCGACCAGGGCACGTAGATCGAGGCGTCCCGATCGGCGGCCAGCCCGCGATATTGCATGTCGCCGACCACGCCAAGCACGGTGGTGTCGCGGGTCAGTGCCATCCGTTCCACGCCCCACCCCATCGATTGACCGATCGCGCCGTCGTCTCGGAAGATGAACCGTGCGGCCGAGGCGCTCAGGATCGCGTTCGAGATATCCGCCCGTTCGTCCTCGACCCGAAAGCGACGTCCGTCCTCGATCGACGTTCCGAGCGCTTCGAAGAATCCGGACGTGACGGCGCCCCAGGAGAGAACCATCCGATCGTCGCGCGTGTCGCCGCGCATCCAGAGATTGATCGAGATTGGAGCGTCGGCGGGCGGCAGCATGCTGCCTACCCCCGCCGCGGTCACCGTGGGCAGCGCCCGCACCTCGCCCAACAACCGATTCACGAAGTCCACGAGCGCGCGGTCGTCCGGAAACGGGGTGTCGTCCAACATCAGTCGGGCGGTGACGACCCGGCCTGCGTCGTACCCGCCATCCTCGTCCAGCAGCGCGCCGACGCTGCGCGTTAGCAGTCCTGCACCGGCGAGGAGCACGATGGCCAGCGCGATCTGCCCCGCCACCAGGCTCGCCCGCAGACGCCGGGTCACGGGAGAGGCCCGGCCGGCGCCGGCGATCAGCTCGATGCTCCGGCTGCGGAGCGCACCCGCCGCCGATGCGCCGCCGCAGGCCAGCGCGACGAGCATCGTCACCACCGCGGCGGCCACCAGGATCGGCAGGTCGAGGCCCATCTCCGCCACGCGGGGAAGCACGGTCGTCGCCTGCGCCTTGAACAGCTCGATTCCCACCGCGGCCAGACCCAGACCGACCGTCAGGCCCGCCGCGGCCAGGGTAAGGCCTTCGACCACGGCCATGCGCAGGACCTGCATCGTCCCGGCGCCGAGCGCCTGTCTCAGCGCGAACTCCCGCCGGCGGGCGATCGAGCGGCCAATCAGCATCGTGATGACGCTCAGGCCGGCGACGACCAGGACCAGCCCCGCCGCGGCCTGCGCCACCAGCAGCGCCGGCCGGCGATTACCCGTCAACACGTCATCCAGACGGCTCGTGACCGCGCTCCAGTCGTCGCCGCCAAGCTCCCGGCTGATGCGCCCCGCTTCCTGCGTGAGTTGGGCCGGCGTCGCGCCGGACCGAAGCCGAGCGATGAGATCGAACCGCCACTCCGACGGGTCCCGTCCCAGCGGCGGCGCGGTCCACACGTCGACGGTGCCCGAGGGCAACCCGAACGCGTCCGGCATCACCGCCACGATCTCCAACAGCTCGTCCCCGATCGAGAGCGTCTGTCCGATCACGTCGGGCTCGCCGGCCAACTGACCCGCCAACCGCCCGCTGACCACCGCGCGGCCATCCCCCCGCACCAGGCGCGGCGCACGACCCCGGACCGCACCGACCCCGAGCACGTCGAAGAAGTTCTCGCTGACCAGAGCCGTCGCGGTGATCCGAGCCGGACCGTTCCCGCGGACGCGGCGCTCGCGCTGCTGAACCCCCGCCAGATCGGCGCTGCGGAGTCGATCCGACCAATCGCGGTACCGATCGGGTCGTACGCCACCGCTGCGGTCGCCGCCGTGGGTCGGCTCGATCGTGACGAGACGGTCCGGCTCGGGGTACGGCAGGGGTCGCCACAACACCGTATAGGCCACGGCGAAGACCGCGGCGTTGAGCCCGACGCCGAGAGCCAGCGTCCCCATGATGATCGTGGTCAGCCCAGGTTGCCGGCCGAAGGACCGCAGTGTCCGCCGGAGTTCGTGAATGGCATCCATCCCGATCACGAACTCTACTCCGTTGACGACGGAAAGGCTCGACACCGGGATCGCGCCGGCCGGAGCGATGCAGATCGCGCGCTCGACCTCCGGTTTCCGAACGCGCTCGGCAACCGGAGGTCGCCTGGGGCCCGTGGTACCATGAATCGTCTGCGTTCGCCCGGCGGCCGCCAGCCGAATGATTCGTGCCGACGACAGAGGCGCCGAGTACCGTGACGACGCTGTTTCCCATCGAGTCCAAGGAGCCAGCCGAGTCCAAGGAGCCAGCCGCGCCGAAGGAGGCACGGAGCGACCACGCCGCTCAGTACCTGCGTCTCGATGCGGAGACGGACGATCGACTCCCTGCCCTGCCGGCCGCCACGCTGATTCGCGGAAGAGCCACGGAAGCGCTCGACCTGTTGCCCGCCGAAAGCGTGCGAACGGTCGTCACGTCGCCGCCCTACTGGTCGCTGCGGGACTACGACGTCGAGGACGCGTTCGGACGGGACGACACGCTGCGGGACTACGTAACCAGCATCGTCGCCGACTTCCGCAAGCTCCGGCGTGTGCTGAAGGGCGACGGCACCGTGTGGCTGAACATCGGCGATGCCTACACCTCGGGGAATCGCCGCTACCGGGCGCCGGACAGGAAGAACCGGGCGCGCGCGATGTCCGTCCGCCCCCCGACGCCGCGCGGACTCAAGCCCAAGGACCTGATCGGGCTGCCCTGGCGCGTGGCGTTCGCGCTGCAGGACGACGGCTGGTGGGTGCGGTCCGAGGTGATCTGGCACAAGCCGAACGCGCATCCAGAGTCGGTCGCCGACCGACCGACCAAGGCACATGAGACGGTCTTCCTGCTGTCGAAGGAGCAGGACTACTATTACGACGTCGACGCCGTCCGGGGAACCAACGACCGGCGCCTGAGAACGGTATGGGACATTGCGACCAGCCCGCGCCGCCGCGGTCGGATTCCCGACGACGATCATCCGGCGCCCATGCCGATCGACCTGGCCCGCCGCTGCGTGACGCTCACCAGCGAGCCGGAGGACGCAGTGCTGGATCCGTACGCCGGCTCCGGCACCACCCTGCTCGCGGCAGCGCAACTGCGGCGGCGGTGGGTCGGCATCGAGCTCAAGGCGGAGTTCGTGCGCCTGATCGAGCACCGCCTGGGCAGATGAACGATCGCGACCGGCTCAAGGGTAGCGCCCACATCTCCAAGCTGACGGAAGCCGCGTGGATTCAGGATGTGAGGAGTGCCAGGGCCCGCCGGCAGCGTTTGTTGGAGCTGTTCCGAGACTATCGTGCGGCGGTGGACGCGATCGTGATGCTCAGAGCCTTCTGCGAGCCGGACACGATTCCGTCCATGGACGGATCCAGATTCTTCGACCACGAGCGCCCCAACGCGCTTGCCACCGCACGGCCGCCTGGTGGACCCCGTGGGAGCATGACTCGGTGCGCCAGGTGACCGTCTGTCCGGTCTTGACGTCGCAGGATCGCGGATGTAGCCTATTCACCGAGGCGCAAGCACGTATTGCCCTCTTTCCGAGGCCCGCGCTCCGGCGCGGGCTTTCGTGTTTCTGGAGGGCCGTGGATGACGTATTTCGCCTGTCTCGACGAATTCGGACACATCGGTCCCTACGTCAGCCGCACCGACCCAAGGTACAAGGACAGTCCGGTGTTCGGCCTCGCGGGATTCGTGCTGCCAGCCACAGAGGTGCGCGGGTTCGGGACATGGTTCTTCCAACGCAAGTGCGAGATGCTCAAGTTCGAAATCGACCGATCGGGTGAGCACCCCGCCGTGTGGGAGAAGAAGGGAGTCAGCCTCTTCACCGTCACCAACGTGACCCGGTATCCTCAGGTCCGAAGCCTCACGAATCGGCTGTTCAACAAGATCGAGAAGCTCGGTGGCTTCGTTTTCTACGTCGGGCTCAGGAAGACCGCTGCACCAGCCGCGCACGATTCGAACCGGCTCTACCGGAGCGTGTTGGTCGAGACAATCAAGCGGATCGACGAGTTCTGTGAGCAGGATCGCGACCGGCGAGACGACTTCATCGTGATTCTCGACGAGCATGATCAACGCTCGGCGCTGATCACCGCGGCCGCACGAAGCATGTACGGCAGGAACGAACCGCGCCGGCATCTCATCGAGCCGCCGTTCCATCTGGAAAGCCACCGCTATCAGACACTTCAGGCGGCGGACTGGGTCGCCGGACTGGTGGGAAGGCTGGGAGCGATCTGGGCTGAGCCAGCGGCCTACCCCGACAACGAGCCGTTCCGCCGCTACTTCGAGCACCGAGTCAATCGTGTAAGCCGCCGGAGCGGAATCCGGACTCGGCCTACCCCGGCAGACGCAACATTCGCTCGGCGGCCGCTTGCCGGCTGACCGGTGCCGTCAGGCCACCACGCCCCCATGGTTACCTCCTGCTGCTTGGCGTTCGCACTCCAGGATGACGGTTGGTGAGTGCGGTCGGAACAAGCCGGCCGCAGTGACTCGCTGATACGCGAAGCTCTGAGGTTCCGGGACCCTCCTGGACTACATGCGGTACGCCGCGCCAGAGCCGATCTTGGACGTTCCTGGCACGGAGCAATCGGCGGTCGCCACGCGAGGCGACCGCCGATTGCACGCCTTCGGATGAACCCCTCGGTCTATCCGAGCGCTTCGAGCTCCGCCGTCACCTCGTGCGGCAGCCGCAGCTCGTTGGTGACCGAGAAGGCGTTGAACTGCCCGGCGAGCGCCCGCGCCAGTCGCCGATCCGTCTCGTTGTCGACGACGCCGGTGAGCGTCACGTGCCCCCGATTCACCACGATGTGGATCGACGGATTCCCGCTCGTGGCGTAGTGCCAGAAGTTGGGATTCCCGTAGATCGCGCGGGCAACGACGTACCGCAACCGGTCGTCGAACCCCGACACCGGAAGCACGGCGATCTCGTTGATCACCGTGGTCACGCCTTCGAGCGCGTCGACGCGCTTCCCGATGGTCTTCGCCTTGTGTTCCCCGGTGACGTGGCCGGTGAGCACGACTTGTCCCTCCCCGGCGATCTCCACGTTGACGTTGTCGAACACCGTGAAGAACGCGTAACGGAGCACCTGTTCCTGCACTCGCTGGAACAGATCGTACTTCGGCCCGTCGGCGGCTGCCGGCGACACCGACAGTGCCGCGATGGCGAGCGCCATCAAGGGCAAGGCGATACGGCGTGTATTCGGAAGAGTGTGCATCGTGAGTGTCCCTTCTGCGCGTGTGTGTCTCACCGGACTCGATGGCCGCACGCGCTACCCTCACATGACAGCAAGACGCGTGCCAGGTTCATGGGCCGGGAGCAACGCTGTTTCTGGCGGCGTGCGGGCGACTCTTCCGCCAAGGAGATGCACGTATCGTCCACTGACGAGGACAGTTCTGCAAAACGTGCTGCCGCGCCTCGGCGAGACTGACGCGCTGTGGAGGCGAGGAGTGGCGACGGAGCTCCGCAGGATTCACTCGCCGCTTCGAAGAGTCTCCGCCGGGTCGGCGGACGCCGCCCGTCGGGCGGGAATCCAGCAGGCCAGCACAGCGAGTAGCGCCAGCCCGCCGGCGACCGTCGCCAGCGTGACCGGATCGAGCGGGGCGACGCCGAACAACACCGCGGCCAGGGCGCGCGCTCCCAGGGCGGTCGCGGCGAGGCCCGCGACCAGTCCCGCCGCCGCGATCCGCAGCCCACGCCCCGCGACGAGGCGCCGCAGCGCGTGCGGGCCAGCCCCCAGCGCCGAGCGGATCGCCATCTCGATCCGTCGCTGCCGCGCGTCGAACGACACGGTTCCGAACAGACCCACGAGGATCAGCACGAGCGTCACCAGCGCGAAGGCGATCGAGATCCGCACCGCGAGCCGCGGGCGAGCGAGCTCCGCGGCGAGCAGCTCGTCCATCGGCGTCAGCGCGTCTATCGGTATCGCCGGCTCGATGGCCTGAATCGTGTCGCGGACGGCGGACGACAACGTCGAGGCCGGCCGCCCGGTGCGGATCGCAAGGCTGCCGGGCTGGAAGTGGAACGACTGCGTGGCCGGGTAGTAGACCGTCATCCAGTGGTTGGTGAGCTCGCGGTACCGCAGGTCGGCGGCGATCCCCACCACCGTCGCCCACTCGAATCGCGGGCTGATCCGCACGCGTTTGCCGATCGGCTCCGCGCCGGGCCAGTAACGCGCGGCGGCGCTCTCGCTCACGATCGCCACCTGCTGCGCACCAGCGGTGTCGGTGCGCGCAAAGGCCCGACCGCTCACGATCGGGATCCCCAGCGTCTCGAAGTACCGCGGCGTCGCGATGTCCCAGTTGGCCCACTCGTTCGTCGCCGACTCGTCCGGCGTCTGGCCTTCGAACTGAAACGGCGAGCTGAGACCGGTCGCTCCCGTGCCCGGGGGCAGGTGAAACGGGGCCGCCGAGATCACGCCGGGAAGCCGTTCGATCGCTTCGACCGCGCGCTCGTAGAACGCTCGGATCTGGTCGGGCGTGCCGTAGCGTTGCCGCGGCAGGAATATGCGCGTGGCCACGACACCGTCGGAATCGAGCCCCCGGTCGATCGACTGCAACTGCCAGAGCGACCGGGTCAACAGGCCGGCCGCGACGAGGACCACCACGGCGAACGCAATCTGAACGGCGGTCAGCACCTGAAGCCGGCGACCCGTCCCGCGGGGCACCTCGGCGGAGCGCTGTGCGAGAAAGCCGCGCAGTCTCGTCATGCGCGTCCGCCACGCCGGCGCGGTGCCGAGCGCCAGGACCCACGCGAGCATCGTCACGAAGGTGAACACCGCGACCTGTGGACTGAGCGACGCCTCGTTGATGCGCGGCGCCTGACCCGGATCGACGACGCTCGTGAAACCGAGCAGCCCGCGGCTCAGCATCAGCGCCCCGCCCACGCCCGCCGCGCCGAGCACCGCCGCCTCGATCACGGTCTGTCGCAGGAGTTGCCCGCGAGTCGCCCCCAACGCCGACCGCACGGCCATCTCGATGCGGCGCGACTCGGCCCGCATGAGCAGCAGGATGGCGACGTTCGCTCCCGCCACGAGAAACACGAGCGCGGCGCCGGCCAGCAGTAGCACAAGGGTGGGCCGCACGTGGCCGACGACCGTGTCGACCAGCGGCGTCACCACGATCGGCATCCGCGGATAGTCATCCGGATACGCCGCGCTCAGACGCCCGTGGATGACCGTCAGCTCGGACTGCGCCTGGCCGCTGGAGACGCCCGGCGACAGCCGCCCCACGACGTGGAACTGCCGGGTCCGCGGGTTGTCCAGGACCTCGTCGGGGTCGCGTGTGAACGCGGGAACCAGTGGGAGCCAGATGTCCGCGTCGACCGGGTAGGCGACGTCGGCTTGCAGGACCCCGACAATCGTGAACGGGGTGTCCCCGGAGAAGCTGAGGCGCTGGCCGACGAATGCGGGGTCGCCGCTCACCCGGCGCCAGAAACGGTGGCTGACGACGGCGACGAGCGCGGCGCCCTCGACGTCGTCGCCGGGCTCGAGGAGGCGCCCGTAGGCCGCCCTCGCGCCGACCACGTTCAGCAGCTCGGCCGAGGCCAGCACCCGGTTGGCCGTGACCGGCTCGTCATCGACCAGGACGGCAATCCTCGCGCCGTCGGCATAGTTGATGGCCGCGAGCGCGTCGAAGCCGGTCGCCGCCTCCTTCCACACCAGATACTCGGGATACGAGATCGGAAACAGAAGTCCGCCGCCGCGTTCGACGTCGTCCTTCCAGATCCGAACCAGCCGGGAATCGTCGTCGCCGACGGGCCGCAGGAGCACCGCTTCGGTAACGGCGAAGAGCGCCGTCACGGACGCCAGACCGAGACTCAGGGTGGCGACCGCGACCGCCGCGGCGAGCGGTCGGCGCACGAGGCCGCGAAGCGCGAACCGGAGATCCGACACGATTCCGGATCAGAGACCGGTCAGCCGCCCCGTGCTGTCGCCCAAGCGCTCGGGCCGCACCCCGGCCATGTCGAGCATGCTCAGCAGCAGGTTCGTCATGGGCGTCTCGGGCCTGGCGCGCAGGTGCCGGCCACCCTTGAACCTGCCGGCGGCCCCGCCCGCCAGCACGATCGGCAGCGGCGAGTGGTTGTGCAGGTTGCCGTCGCTCATGCCGCTCCCGTAGAGGAGCAGCGTGTGGTCGAGCAGCGTGCCGTCGCCGTCGGGCGCGGCCTGCAGCTTCTCCAGATACGACGCGAACGTCGCGACGTGGTGCGCGTTGACCCTGCCCAGCCTGGCGAGCTTCTCGTCGTCGTTCTGGTGGTGCGACAGGGCGTGGTGGGGATCGCTGATGCCGATGGCCGGGAAGGTCCGGTAGCTGGCCTCGCGGCCGAAGGCGAACGTGATGACGCGCGTGAGATCGGCCTGGTAGGCCAGCACCTGCAGATCGATCATCAGCCCGGCGTGCGTCTCGAAGTCCTCCGGCACGCCGATGGGCCGGTCCGGGACCGGGAGCTCCTGCGCGCGGTTGTACTGCTCGGTCTTGCGGATGCGCCGCTCGGTCTCGCGGATCGCTTCCAGGTACTCGTCCACGCGCCGCTTGTCCTGCGCGCCGAGGTCGGTGTGCAGCCGCCCGATCTCCTGCGTGACCGAGTCGAGCAGGCTGCGATCCATCTCCATCTCGCGCAGCCGGTCGGCGCTGCTGTCGCCGTCGCCGAACAGCCGCTCGAACACCGCGCGCGGGTTGCGCTCCATCGGGTTGGGCGTGGTCGGCGTCCGCCACGAGATGGTGTTCATGTAGGCGCAACTGTAGCCGGCGTCGCAGTGGCCGACGATGTCCGCGGCATCGAGGGCGAGCTCGAGCGACGCCAAGGGCGTGGCCGCGCCGATCTCGCGGGCCGCGATCTGATCGGCGGTAGTGCCCACCTCGACGTCGGCGCCCTCGGTCCGCTTGGCGTGCACGCCGCTCAGCCATCCCGCGCTGGCGCGGGAATGGTCTCCCCCGCCGTCGCCCAGCGACTCGAGCTGCCGATGGGCCAGGTCGGTCACCACGACCACCTGCTCGCGGAACGGCGCGAGCGGCTGCAGCGAGGGCGACCACTCGAAGTCGCGTCCGGTGCCCTTCGGAGTCCACGCCGCGTGGTAGGCGCCGTTCGGGATGTAGATGAAGGCGAGCCGGCGGGCGGGTTGCGCGGGCGTGCGGCTCATGGCGGTCAACGCCGGCACCATGGCGTCGAGCAGGGGCAGCGCGACGGCGGCCCCCATTCCCCGCAGCACCGTCCGGCGAGGCAACGCCTTCTTCGTGATGATCATGGCTGTACTCTCCGCATCCGAAACGGTCCGCTGTCGACGACGCTGCGGATGAGCGACGAAAAGCGATAGTCGTCGCGGGCGGCGTCGCGCACGATCTGCCGGACCACGGGCGCATCGGCGAGCTCGACGCCGCGGCCGACCGCGTAGGTCAGCAGCTTCTCGGTCAACGTGGTGACGAACTCCTCGGCGCGGCTCTCCAGCACCGTCCGCAGCCCCTGCGGCCCGTCGAACCGCGTACCGTCCGGCAGGACGCCGGAAGCGTCCACCGGCTCGTCCGACTCGCTGCGGTCCCGCCAGCGACCGACCGCGTCGAAATTCTCCAGCGCGAGCCCCAACGGGTCCATCTGCGCGTGGCAGACGGCGCAACTCGGGTTCTTGCGATGCTGCTCCATCCGCTCGCGCATCGACCGCACGCGGCCGTCGGGGGTCTCGTCCTCCAGCTCCGGTATGTCCGGCGGGGGCGGCGGGGGCGGCGCGCCGATGATGTTCTCCAGGATCCACTTGCCGCGCGTCACCGGCGACGTCCGGTTCGCGTAGGACGTCGCGGTCAAGAGGCTGGCATGTCCCAGGACGCCCGCCCGGTTCCGGTCCGTCAGCGTCACGGGCCGGAAGTGGCTGCCGTACACCTGGGGGACCCCGTAGTGCCGGGCCAGCCGCTCGTTGAGGAACGTCGTGCGCGAGGTCAGGAACTCCAGCGCGCCGCGGTCCTCCCGGATCACCCGCTCGAAGAACAGCTCCGTTTCCCGCTGCATCGCCTGCCGCAGGTTGTCGTCGAAGTCCGGAAACTGGATGGGATCCGGCGCGGTGCCGGCCAGGTTGCGCAGGTACAGCCACTGCCCGCCGAAGTTGTCGACGAGCGCCCGTGAGCGCGGGTCCCGCAGCATCCTCCGCACCTGGGCGTGAAGTACTTCCGCGTCGCCGAGACCCCCTGCCTCGGCCACGTCGAGCAGCTCGTCGTCGGGAATGCTGCTCCACAGGAAGAACGACAGGCGCGACGCCAGCTCCAGATCCCCGAGCGGGCGCGACCCGCCGCGGGCAATCCCCGGCTGGTCGCGTTCGATGCGGAACAGGAACTCGGGACTCACGAGCACGCGCTGCAGCGCCCGCCCGATCCCTTCCTCGAAGCTGCCGTCCCGGCGGCCCGCCTCGTAGAACCCGAGCAACACCTGCAGATCGACCTCGGTCACCGGCCGCCGATAGGCGCGGCGGGCGACCGTGGCCATGATCCGCCGCGCGCACGCGGGCTCTTCCGCCACGTCATCGGGGCGGCAGACGAACAGGCGGCGGCGGCTCGGCGTGTCTCCCGGTCCGGTCGCGCCGTACGGGCCGCCGATGGCCACGCTCCGCACGTGCGGCGGGCCGGACGTGTCGGCCGGATCGATGTTGCTGCGCAGCAGCGGCCGCCGGATCGTCGCGACCTGGGCCGATGTCTTCCTGAGGAACGCCACGGCAACCGTGCGGGCCCCCGCCTCGACCGGCAGGCGCACCTCGAGCGCCGCATCGGCGTTCATCGAGTACGCCAGCGCCGCGTCCCTTGCGCGCGCCGCGCGGCCTCTCGCGCCGCTTCGTCGGCGGCGTCGTCCGGCTCGAACGCGTCCGCCCCCGGCTGCGCGCCGCCGATGGTGAACAGCCGGACACGTTCGCCGTCCAGGCTGATCTCGAGCTGGTGCGGCTCGCCCAACCCCCGGATGGTGTCGATGACCGTCCGCAGCAGGCGCACCCGGAAGACGTACTCGCCGTCGAGGGGGAACTGGTGGCGCACGGCGATGCCGCCCCGCGTGCCGAGCGGCAGGCCGTCGAGATGGTCGTTCTGCGTGAGCACCGTCGGCACGAGATAGGTCGCGATGCTGGGACGGATCGCGGCGCTGCCGACGGCGAGCCGGCTGATGCGCCGGGCCGCGCCCAGGTAGCGCTCGAGCAGCAGCGGCGATACCCCCAGGGCGTCGGCGATGTTGTCGAACCCGTAGCTCGCGTCGTCCGGCGGCAGCAGGGACGCGACGTCGACGTCGAGCGCGAGCAGATCGCGGATGACGTTGGCGTACTCGGCGCGGTTGAGGCGATGGAAGACGGCGGTCCGCGGGAGATCGGCGCGCGCCGCCCAGGCAGTATCGAGATCCGCCTCGAGCCGGGCGAGGAACGCGGTGCGCATCTGCGCGTCGGGACGCGGCCGGCCGGCGGGCGGCATGGCGCCGGCGCGGAGCTTGCGGACCACCTTCTCCCAGGTCTCCGCGTCGCGGCCGACGTCGTTCAGGTCCAGCGTGTCGAGGGTCAGCCCGACCGCGCGGAGCTGAGCGGCGAGCGGCGAGGCCGCACCGCCGCGGCCTCCCACGACGCGCTGGTTGTGGCAGGCCACGCAGTAGCGGTCGAGCAACTCGCGCGAGGGAGCGGCATCGTCACCGTCTACCCCAGCATCCTGTCGAGTGAGAGTCTCCTGCTGCGGGACGCCACCTTCCGGCTGCAGCCGACTGGCGGCGTGAAGGTCCGCACCGGGCGGCGGGATCGCGAGCCAGCAAGCGCTCATGACGCTCGGGAGGATCGCCCGAGCGCTCCAGAACCCCCGCTGCGATCGACGCGGTCCGGCCAGGTTGCGGTGCATCACCCTTGCTGCGAGACCTCACGAGACTCTTGACGCCGTCGACCCGAATCGAGCTGTGGACGCGAGTTCTCGTAGTCTATGAGTCTGCGTCGTAGAACGCAACGGAGCGATCTCTGCGGCGCAAGCTCCCGGGGCGGTGGGGGCTGGGGCCGAGCCCGGAGCCCTGCGACGGGTTTGTCGGCGCTATACTGCGGCTGTTCGTTCCGCCACCGCCGTTCGGCTTCCCCGTTGCAACGGAGGGCATCGACATGCGCGTCACCTGCCTCTACGGGTTGCTGATCCTCCTGCTCTCGTCGGCCGGTCCCGCCGTCGCGGCCCCTGACGAGGGACTGGTCGAGGCGGTGCGGAGCGGCGACTACGCCGCCGCCCGCGCGCTCGTGGAAGCGGGGGCCGCGGTCGACACGCCCCAGGCCGACGGTACGACCGCCCTGCACTGGGCAGTCCGCGGAGACCGAGCCGATATCGCGAGCCTCCTGCTTCGGGCCGGAGCCGATGCGAACGCAGCGAACCGCTACGGTGTGACTCCCCTGTCGCTGGCCTGCACCAACGGAAGCCCCGGAATCGTGGGGCGGCTGCTCGACGCCGGCGCCAACCCGAACCTCGCGACACCGGAGGGCGAGACGCCGCTGATGACCGCCGCGCGTACCGGCGACCCGGACGTGCTGCACCTGCTGCTGACTCACGGCGCCGACGTCCACACCGCCGAGGCGTGGCGCGGACAGACCGCTCTGATGTGGGCGGCGGCGGAAGGCAACGCCGCGGCAGCCGGCGTCCTGCTGGATGCCGGCGCGGACGTGGCAGCCCGTTCGTCACGGGGCATGACCGCGTTGCTGTTCGCGGCGCGCAACGGCGACATGGACACGGTCCGGGCGCTGCTGGACGGCGGTGCGAACATCGATGAGAGCGCGATGGACGCCGTTCCGCGTGGCGGGGAGGAAGATGGAAACGAGGACCTGCCGCCGCGCCTCGGATCGAGCGTCCTCGCGACGGCCATCGAGAACGCCCACTACGACCTGGCGGCGTGGCTCGTCGCGGAGGGGGCCGACCTCAACGCCGACGGACCGCGTGGAACCGCGCTCCACGGCCTGGTGCGAACCCGCAACTGCGAGCGGACGGCCCTCCCCTGCCCCGTGCGCTCCGGCCCGCTGGACAGCATGGAGCTGGCCGAGCTGCTGCTGGCCCACGGCGCCGACGTCGACGCGCGACTGTCCGCGGATCCTCCGAAGAACGGCACCTACGACTACACGTACATGAGCCACGTCGGCGCGACGCCGCTCTTCCTCGCGGTCAAGGCCTCGGACACCGCAATGACGGGCCTGCTGCTCGATCACGGCGCCGACCCGGCGATCGGGAACGACGAACGCACGACGCCGCTGCTCGTCGCGGCCGGCATCGGTTACATCGAGGGGCAGATCCTGGCGTCGGAGGAAAGGGCGTTCGAGGCGGTGCGCATGCTGGTCGAGCACGGCGAGGACGTGAACACGACCAACGCCAGGAACGAGACGGCGCTGCACGGCGCCGCCTACCGCGGCGCTAACTCCATCGCGCTGTACCTGATCGACCGCGGTGCGAGGCTCGATATCGCGGACGAGCTGGGCCGCATGCCGGTCACGATCGCCGACGGCGTCGTCGCGGGCCCCTATTTCCGAGCCCACGACGAGACCGCGGCGCTGTTGCGCGAGCGGATGGGTGCGAGCGCCCCGCCGCGGCCGACCTCGCAGGGCGCGCGGTAGCGGGGCAAGCCCCATCCTTCTTCACCCCGGCCTGATGCACGACGACGTTGCGCAAACCGACCATCGCCTTCATGTTCGCCGCCATCTGCGCCGGGATCGCTGCCGCCCGCACGAGCAGGTCGAAGCTCTCCCCGCTGGTCCGGGGCCAGCCGAGCTTCTTCACGTTCACGACATGGTTGGCCATGTCGATCGCCTGCTCACAGGCCCGTTGCAGATTGAGAACGATTGGGCGGCTGGATGGCTTTCCAGAATGTGACGCGTGATGCTGTCGTCGAGTGCGCCCACCGGACCAGTCTAGTCCGGGAGCAAGAGCAACCGCACGGGGAAGCCTGCCGAAGCCCCTTCCGTGCGGATCGACTCGTGGTCAGCGATTCACGTTCGAGAGAAGGCCACGCAACTACCGCGCGTCCGGCTCCCGCACGATGTCCGGCGGGCTCGGCTCCGCGCCCAGCGTGCGCAGCAGCGCGGCGGTCGTGTCGGACTTCGCGAAGTTGCCGCCGGTGTGGATGCCCTCGGAGATGACGAGCGGCGTCCACGCGCGGTTGTTCCTGGCGTCGATGTCGGCCCCGCGTTCCACCAGGAACTGCACGATCGAGTCCGCGCGCTCCCTCCAGGCCGCACCGTGCAGGGCGCTGTCGCCCTTGTCGTTCACCGCGTTCACGTCGCCGCCCATCTCCACGATCAGGTGGACGGCGTCGAGCGCTTCGGTCTCGGTCGAGCGGGTGATGCCCGGCTCGTGGCCGACGCCGGCCGCGTGCATCAGCGGCGTCGTCCCGTCAACGGTGGGGATGAACGGGTCGGCGCCGGCGTCGAGCAGCGCCCGCATCACCGGCAGGTCGTTGGCCTTGGCCGCGATGGCGAACGCCGTGGCGCCCCGCATGTTCCCCAGATGGCCCTTCACCTGGATGTGGAAGCCGGGAGTCCGCGCCGTCCGGCGGTCCGGGTCGGCGCCGTGCTCGAGGAAGGCGCGCACCATCCGCAGCCGGTCGTCCGCGTGCAGGCCGCCGAACGGGCTCCACTGGTTGCCCTCGGCGACGCCGTTGGAGAGATCGTTCAGCTCCGTGTCCCACTTCCCCGCCGCCCAGTGCAGCGGCGAGAAACCCGGCCCGAGGTTCGGGTCCGCTCCCTGGTCCAGCAGGAACTCGGCGTAGTCGAGGTGCCGCCGAACGGTGGCGACGCCCAGCGCGGTGGTGCCGTCGACCGCGGCGGCGTTGACGTCCGCTCCCGCCGCCAGCAACACCTCGGTGATCTCCCGATAGCCCTCCCGCGCCGCGAGCACCAGCGCCGAGTACCCCGTCGTCGTGCGCGCATCCACCTCGGCCCCGTGCTCGAGCAGCGTGCGGACCACGCCGGTATGCCCTTCCCACGCAGCCCACATCAGGGCCGTCTGGCCGTTGGTGGCCTCGCTCGCGTTCACGTCGGAACCGCGATCGAGCAGCGGGGTAACCGCGTCCAGCACGCCCCCGCGCGCGCAGGTCATCAGCACCGTCTCGCCTGTCGCCTGGGTTCCGTGGGGATCCGCACCGGCTTCCAGCAGCCGCTCGACCATCCCGGGGCTGGCGTTGGTGCAGGCCAGCACCAGCGGGGTCACGCCGTAGCGGTCGGCCGCGTCCACGTCCGCGCCGGCGTCGATCAGCAGGGCGGCGAGGTCCGTGCGATCCCACTGCGCCGCCCAGTGCAGCGCGGTGAAGCCGTCAGCCTGCACGCCGTCCACCGCGGCCCCGGCCTCGAGCAGGTCACGAACCGCCCCGGCGTCCTGGTTCCTGGCCGCGTCGGTCACACGCAGGTCCGGCGGGGCCGCGACGGCAATCGCGGACGACAGCAGAACGACGGCCACGACGCTCATGAGTCGGAGGGTTGTGCGCATCTCTTGTCCGTCCTTCGAATCCGAACCCCGCGGGGCGAGCCGCGGCGCATACACATCGCCGCGAGCGCTCGCACCCGTTGAACTACACATTCGGCATCCGCCCCTGTCGGCTAGACACCCGTCAGAATCGGCAGCTCGCCCGTGCTGTCGCCGAGACGCTCGGCCGGCATGCCCATCTTCTCCAGCAGCGTCAGGTGCATGTTGGCGAGCGGGGTGCCCTCCGGCAACCGGACGTGACGGTTGCCCTTGAGCGTGCCCCCACCGCCGCCCGCCACCACCATCGGCAGGTCGAGCGGATCGTGCGCGTTGCTGTTCCCCATGCCGGCCCCGTAGACGACCATCGACTGATCGAGCAGCGTCCCGTCGCCGTCGGTCGTCGCCCGCATCTTCTCCAGGAAGCGCCCGAAGATCGACATGTGGAACGTGTTGATCTTGGCCAGCTTGACCAACTGCTCCTCCCGGAACCGGTGGTGCGAGACCGGGTGGTGCGGCTCCGCGACCCCGACCTCGGGGTAGGTGCGCACGCTCTTCTCGCGGCCGACCAGGAACGTGCAGACCCGCGTCAGATCCGCCTGGTATGCGACCAGCATGAGGTCGAACATCAGGTTGGCGTACTCCTCGAAGTCGGCGGGGATGCCCGCCGGCTGCTCCACCTCGGGCAGTGCGCGGCCGCTCTGCGACTCGGCGATCTGGATGCGCCGCTCGATGTCGCGGACCGAATCGAGATACCCGGCGAGCTTCGAGCGATCGCCGCGGCCGAGTTGCCGCTGCAGGTCGGAGATCTCCGCGTTCACCGAGTCGAGGATGCTCCGGTCCCTGCGCAGCGCCCGCGCCCGCGCGCCCGGCTCGGTGCTGTCCACGGCGCCGAACAGATGCTCGAACACCGCGCGCGGGTTGGTCTGCATGGGCAGCGGCGTGTTCGCGTCGCGCCAGGCGATGGTGGCGCTGTAGGCGCAGCCGTAGCCGTCCTCGCACTGCCCCACCAGCTCGTTGGCCTCGAGCGACAGCTCCAGGGAGGCGAGCTGCGTGTCGTCGCGCAGGTCGCGCGCCGCGAGCTGGTCCATCGACACGCCCACTTCCAGGGTGCTGTTCGTCCCCGACGCCTTCACCGCGTGGGCGCCCGTGAGGTAGGCCGCCTGGCATCGCGAGTGGTCGCCGTCCCCTTCGTCCAGCCGCTGCTTGGCCTCCTTGTTGGCCATGCCGCTCAGGACCAGCAACTGGTCCTTCACCGGTGTCAGCGGCGACAGCACGGGAGTCATCTCGAGGTGGCCCTCGGTGGGCGGCAGCCAGCGCGCCATGCTCATGCCGTTCGGCACGTAGACGGCGCCGAGCCGCTTGACAGGCCTCGCCGCGGTGTTCCGAATGGCGGCGAACGCGGGCACCATGCCGTCGAGCAGCGGCAGCGCAATGCTCGCCCCGAGGCCCCGCAGCATCGTTCGGCGTGACAGGTGCTTCTTCGTGATTACCATCAGAGACTCCTCATTCCCGGTCGAGCAGGGTTCGACGCCACGGTTATTGCTGTACGACCACCGCCGCGTCCTCGCGCGCCCTGCGCATCTGGAACGGCGGGCTTTCGACGATGCCGAGAACCAGCGACGACCAGCGGTGGTCGGCGCCGGCCGCGTCGCGGAGAATGGCGCGGACCGCCGGAATGTCGTAGTGCTGGACGGGCCGACCGAGCGCATAGGTCAGGAGCTTCTGCGTGAACGTGCGCACGAACTCCCCGCTCCGGTCGAGCAACGCCTCGCGGAACTCGACGGGACCGTCGAACGCCGTCCCGTCCGGCAGCTCGCCCGAGGCGTCGATCGGCGTCACGCCGTCGGTCTCCCGCCAGCGCCCGATGCCGTCGAAGTTCTCGAGCGCGAAGCCCAGCGGGTCCATCCGCAGGTGACAGGTGGCGCAGGCAGGATTCCGGCGATGCGTCGCCATCAGCTCCCGAATCGAGGCGGGCTCGTGCCCGTCGCCGGCCGCGTCCTCCAGGGCCGGCACGTTCGGCGGCGGCGGCGGCGGCGGCGCGCCCAGGATGTTGTCCAGCAGGTACTTGCCGCGCACCACCGGCGAGGTCCGCGTCGCGTAGGACGTGACGGTGAGGACGCTGCCATGGCCCAGCAGGCCGGCCCGGTTGGGGTCGCGCAGCGGCACGCGGCGGAAATGCGCCCCGTACACGTTGCGCACGCCGTAGAACCGCGCCAGGCGCTCGTTCAGATACGAGTAGTCGGCCGTCAGCAGCTCGGTCAGCGGACGGTCGTCGCGCATCTGGCTCTCGAGGAACAGCTCGGTCTCGCGCTGGAACGCCTCGCGCAGGTTGTCGTCGAACTCCGGGTAGGCGCTGGCGTCGGGGTCCACCGCCTGCAGGTTGCGGATGTACAGCCACTGGCCGCCGAAGTTGCGGGCCAGCGCCCGCGCCCGCGGATCGGCGAGCATGCGCCGCACCTGGGCCTTCAGCACCGGGGGCTCCCTGAGCGTGCCCGCGGCGGCGAAGTCGAGCAGCTCGTCGTCCGGGATGCTGCTCCACAGGAAGAAGGACAACCGCGAGGCCAGCTCCAGGTCGCTGATTCGGTATACCCCGCCGTCCGCAAGCTGCGCCGGGTCGCGCTCGATGCGGAACAGGAACTGCGGCGAGACCAGCAGCCGCGCCAGTCCCTCCTGAATGCCCCGCTCGAAGCCGCCCTCGGCGTGGCCGGAGCGGTAGAACTGCAGCAGCGTCTCAACGTCGACGTCGGTGACCGGGCGTCGATAGGCGCGCCGGGCCAGGGTGCCGAGAATCTCCCTGGCACACGGCTCCTCGTCCACCTCGGCGGCCGGCCGGCAGACGAAGATGCGGCGGCGGCTCGCCGTATCGCCCGGACCGGTCGGATCGAACGGTCCTTCCAGGCGCACGAAGTCGACGTCCATCCGCGGCGCTTCGTAGGTGGAGCTGGTGTGCCGCGGCGGCAGCAGCGTCGGCGCCATGCCCTCGGTCAGCACGCTCTTGCGGACGAACGCCACGCCGAGGTCGTGCATGCCGGCCGAGGCCGAGAAACGCGCCTCCAGCGAGTCGTCGGCGGTCAGGTGATAGGGCGACGTGCGATAGATGCCGCTGCTCGTGCAGTTCGGCGCGTCGGAGCCTTCGTTGCACTCGCCGCCGATTGCGAACCGGGTGACGAGCGCCCCGTCGAGCAGCACGTCGATCTCTTCCCGCGTCCTGATGGCGCGGATGCGCGAGTTCGTGAAGTTGCGGCCGAGCCGGATCTTCACCAGGTACTCGCCGTCGAGCGGGAAGTAGTGGCGGATCAGCGTGCCGCCGCGCGTGCCGTAGGGCAGGCCCTCGTTCATCCGGGCGTCCTGCCGGAGCCCGCGCGACAGGTCGAAGGTCTCGACCGACGGCCCGATGTTCGGATCGCCGACCGCGACCTGGCTGATGCGGCGCGCCGCGAACATGTACCGCCCGAGCAGCGTCGGCGACATCGACAGCACCTCGGCGATGTTGTCGAAGCCCTGGTCCGACTCGTCGGCCGGCAGCAGCTCGGCAGTGTCGATCTCCAGCCCCAGCAGATCGCGGACGGCGTTGCCGTACTCGAAGCGGTTCAGGCGGTGGTCGGCCACCCGGCCGGGATTCGGATGGGCGGCGGCCTCGCGATCGAGCTCGGTCTCGAGCCATGTCACGAACGAGTCGAGCGCGGCCGGCTCGGGACGCCGCCGGCCGGCCGGCGGCATGGCGCCGCTGCGCAGCTTGCCTACCACCTTCTCCCAGATCTCGGCGCCCGCGCCTATGTGGCTCACGTCGGCCGCGTCGAGCAGCAGGTTGGCGGTCCGCAGCCGCTCGTTGTGGCAGGCGACGCAGTTGCGGTCGAGGAAGGCGCGCGCATCGACCGCTGCCGATGCGGCGCCGACGGAGGCAGCCTGGACGGTGGGGGCCTGCGCCGGACCCGGCCCGGCCTCCGCGGCATCGAGCGGCACGGCGCTCAGGGAGAACGCCGCCGCCAGGACGACGATGCACCCCAACGGAACGACGCGTGACGGCCTGAACATCCTGCCCTCCTCCCCCCGAGCCGGACGATAGACGGACGAACGGCCTTCCGGGAAGGTCGTCGGACTGCGCACGCGGTATTCCGGGCAGTATAGGCTGTTCAGGCCCCGTTTCGTCAAGTATTTGTGGATGCCCGCGCTGCTCGAACCGGCGTGGGTCAGCCTGCTCCGGTTGCCGCCGTCACCTGCGCCGTGAAGTGGACGCGGTAGTCGCGCACGTCCCGCACGCCGCACAGGACTACGCTGTGCGGGAATCCCCAGGGCCGTTGGTCGTAGCCGGCGCGGAGCTGCCGCAGCACCGACAGCAGCGTGTCGCCCACCAGCGTGTCGATCTCGTCGATCCGCAGCACCAGCGGCCGCGAGTCGGCGCGAGCCCACCCCGGAAAGCACCTCGAACAAGGCGCCGTCCGGCCCTGCGTCCGCCAGTGCGGTATTTCGCAGGCGGCTCGGCGTCTCGTCTCCCAGCGTAGTCGCCGCCCTGGCGGCCAACTGACCGAGCAAGGCACGCATCGCCGAGCGGTGTCCTCGCGCGCCGCTTGGCCGACCTCGAAATTCGCGTAGACGCAACGGCAATCGCACTCCTTCATCGCTTCAATTGTCGCAACGTGCAGGTCGAACTCGGCGCGGTTCGAGTGGTCGCCGTCCTCCGGAGACGGCGCACGCGCAACGCGCCGGTCGGCCGGCGTCGAGTGGGGATACGGCGAGATATTCGGCGCCGCCCTGGCTGGCTCAGGGTGAATCCGGCGGAAGAGTGGTCGCAGGCATCTCCTGGAGGCGGCGCTGGAAGTCGGAGAAACCCGTGCACGTCACCGCCGCGGCGACGAGCGCATCGAGCGGGAGGTCCGCACGGCGGGCCACGCCAGCGGCGACGACCTCCGCGGGCGCGTCGATACGTCGTGCATCGAGCGCGGCGGTAACCGCATTCACGCGGGCCGCCGCGAGACCTTCCGCATGCCCCTGCCGGCGGCCTTCCGCACGCCCCTGCCGGCGGCCTTCCACCCGTCCCTGCGCGGCCGCCCGCAGGCTCGTCGAGCGCGTGAGCGGATCATCGTCCGGCGTCGTTCCCTCGCGCGCGCCCATCGCCAGCGCCACGCGCTCCAGCGCCCGCCAGGACTCCGCCGACAAGGGCTCCTCCGTGAGCGCCCGGTGGATTTCAGCCGCGGTCCAACCCGGAAACGCCCGACTTCGCCCCTCCTCGCGATACCCGCCTCCCCGCCGCACGTGAATCGCAAGTCCCGGCCGCCGCACCGAGGCGTCCCACGGAACCTCCACCCAGATTTCGGGGAACCCGCATTCCTGGTACACGCCGAGTTTCCACCGCCGCACGTCCGTCGAGTGGTCCACTTCCAGCGCCACGTCCGGCAACGGGTCCTGGCCGATAATCACAGCCGGGCCCAGGCCCCGCGCCCGGCCCGGATGCAGATACAGGATTTCGTCCGCCTGCATGATCCACCGCCTGCGCCCCGCCGCATCCCTGCGCAGCAGATCCGCCGACCCGAAACACGCGATCCCGGAACCGCGCAGCGAGGCGATCCGTTCGGCCAGGCCGGACAGGCGGCGGGTCGGCCGTTCGTGCCACGTGGAAGTCGGCTGCCGGACTCTCCAGGCGGTCTCGCTGGAGCCGTCCCAGAATTCCAGGCGGCCGTCGTAGGCGTCGAGAGCGCTCTCGGACAGATGAAACGACTCGCAACCGGGCAGATCCGGCGGGCGGGCGGGCGCCGACGCCGCCGGTGCGGACGCGACGGGCCGAGGCTCGAAAGACGCGCAGGCGGACGACCCGCCGCCGTGGGCCTTCACGTCACGAATCGCCATGACTCATTCTAGCCCGTCAGGGCGCAGACTCCTGGCCCGGGGGATCGTTGAACGGTCTTGCACCGGGTTCGCACTCTCGATACAGTGCGGGATCGTACGGGGAGGAGACCTATGCCCAAGTCGACACGGAAGGACGCGAGCGTCAGTCGGAGAGCCTTTCTCAGGAAGGGCGCGACCGCCGGCGTCGGCGCGACCGCGCTGGCCGGCCTCGGCCCGCGCAGCGGCTCGGCGGAGGAGCAGAACTTCTGGGACCTGTCGGCGGACCTGGTCACCATCGGCGCCGGGACCGCGGGGCTCGCGGCGGCCGTCTCGGCCATCGACAACGGCGCCTCCGTGATCATGGTGGAGGAGAACACCGACATCGGCGGGCACGGCCTGTGCTCGGGCGGCAACGTGCACCTCGGCGGCGGCACCAGCAACCAGAGGAAGCACGGCGTGGAGGACTCCGCGGACCAGGTGTTCCTGGACTGGATACGCCACGACCACATGCAGAGCCGCTACAGCGACCGGGACCTCGTGCGCGCCTTCGCGGACGAGAACGCGGCGACCTACGAGTTCCTGATCGAGAACGACGTCAAGTTTCAGGACCACCTGGTCGGACCGACCCAGGCATCGCGCGTGCGCCGCCAGCAACGGACCATCCAGTGGCCGGTCGCCAGCGAACGGGTGACGCATCATCCGACGCGGGTCGGTTCGGGTCTCGTCCGGGCGCTCGAGAAGAGTGCCCGGGCGCAGGGTGCGGAGGTCCTGCTGCGCCACAAGATGCAGAGCATCGTGCGGGAGAGCCCGTCCTCGGGCCGCGTGCTCGGCATCACCGCGACGCACGACGGACGCACCGTGAACATCCGGGCCGACAAGGGCGTCCTGGTGGCCACCGGCGGCAGCACCAGCAACGTAACGCTGCGGCGGACGTTCGACCCGCGGCTGACCGAGGAGTACCAGGTGGCGGGCGAGCCCTGGTCGCGGCAGAGCGGCGACGGCGAGCTCGCCGCGATGGCGGTCGGGGCGGCGCTGTGGGGCACTGCGAACCAGACCTGCGAGCAGGGGATCGCGATATCGAAGACGCGCCACATCGGATGCCAGTGGGGCTACTCCAGCCTGATCTGGCAGACGGACAGCCGCATCTTCGATCTCGCCCGGGCGTCGGGCCTGACCGTCATCGACTGGCAGGACCTGATCCTGGTCAACCAGACCGGCCGCCGGTTCTGGAACGAGGTGGACGCGCGCTACGACTTCTTCGCCGCCGCCATGGCCTGGAGCGGCGACGAGAACAAGCTGAACGGCGGGGGGCCGATCTGGGCCATCTTCGACCAGGATGCGGTCGAGCGGGAGGAATGGGATCCGCGGCCGCCCAACGTCGACCCCGAATACTTCTTCCAGGGCGACACGCTGGCCGAGCTGGCCGCCGCGATCGAGAACCCGCACCAGACACTGTCGATGTCCGGTGCAACGCTGGAAGAGACCGTCGCCCGCTACAACGCCTTCGTCGACCGGGGCGAGGACGCGGACTTCGCCAAGCCGACGCCGCGTTACAAGATCCAGCGGCCGCCGTTCTACGCGGCGTGGTCGACGCCGATTCTGCACGACTCCCTGACCGGCCTGCGCACCAACGGGAAGGCGCAGGTCATCGACACCCGCGGCCAGATCATCCCGGGGCTGTATTGCGCCGGCGAGTCGCAGGGGGGCTTCGCCCAACACGGCCTCGGCCGCTGCCTGGTCTTCGGCCGCATCGCGGGCCGTGACGCGGCGGTCAACGGGGGCATGGCATAGCGGGGACCCGCCGGGGTCAGTCCCGACGAGGCGGGCGTGACCGATCGAGTGAGGCGGGCATGACCGATCGAGTACAGCCGGAGGGAACGCCGTCCGGATCGACCGGCGGCGAGTCGAAGACGGCGCCCCACCCGACGAGCATCGCCGTGTGGGGCGTGCCGTCGCCGGTCCTCGTGAACCGCCGGTTCGTCGCCAGGGTCGGTGTGAAGTGCCCGGCGGGGTGTCCGCTGGCGGGCCGGACGATCGTGATTCGCGACGGCACGGGCGCCGATGTCGGGCATGGAAGGCTCGGCGACGCGCCGGAGCGCGGCACCAGCGCCCTGTACGCGGCGGGAGTGACGCTGGAGGCTCCCGCCGAGGAGGGAGTGCACGCCTGGACGGCCGCGTTCGCCGGATGGGGACCGGATGACGCGTCTCGGGCACGCGAAGCGCCGCCGGCCCGGGAAACGGCGCCCCCTCGAGGACCGCTCCCGCCTTCCGAGCAGGCTCTCCCTCACGCGGGCGCCACGGCCGCGTTCAGCTTCCGCACCGTGGTTCCGCCCGAGCATCGCGTCACGGTGACGGTCCTCGACGAGGACGCCAAGACTCCTCTCGCCGGCGCCGAGGTGAGAATGGGCGTCCATGGGGGAACGACCGACGCGAGCGGGCGGGCGCACGTCAAGGTGCACTCGGGAAGCTACGACCTCTACGTACGCAAGGCCGGCTACAAGCCGCACTCCGAGAGGGTTCCGGCCGTGTCCGGCGACCTGGCCCTGCAGGTGACGGCGACCCGTGTATCGGACGCAGACCTCGACGACGACCAGGTGTGGATGTGAGCAGGCGACCGTCCGGGGTCGTCTTCGGGTCCGCTGCCGGAATGCGAACGAACGGCAGTCTCGCTACCGTCCCCGAGCCGCGGCGCCGGCCTCTGCGGCCCGGCGCTCTTCTTCCCGCGCGCCGGCCAGGATGTTCGTCAGGCCGTAGTTCCCCTCGTGGCAGGCATGCTCGAAGATGGGGCCGATGGTCTTCTTCATCGGCATCTCGGCCGTCCAGGGCGCATCCCAGGTCGCCGGGTCCTCCACCGTAAAGCGGTAGACGATGGTCTCGTCGGCCACGCGGGTGAACCGCTCGGTCACCTTGAGGGCCGGGCCGGCGCCGCGGAACGGGTTCTTGCCGTTGAAGTTGGTGGTCTCGACGACCAGGGTGTCGCCCTCCCAGCGCCCGCGCGACCGGCCCATCCATCCACGGGCGCCGGCCGGCGATGCCGGGCGGCCGTCCAGCGGGATGATGCGCGCGTCATGAATCATCTCCGTCAGGATCATGACGTGGTCCCGGTTCTGGACGATGTGGTAGTTGGCGTTGTAGCCCGCGTTCATCATCGGTGGGCCGGCGCCGCGCATGACGATGCAGCGCGCGCCGAGTGGAAGGTTCTCCGCCCGGTCGTACTGCCCGCCGCGCGCCTCGCGGGCCGCCCGGCGTGCCGCCGCGCGCTGCTCCCCCTGCGCGTTCATGGGCGGGATCCTGCCGTCCGGCGGATCCACGATCAGGGACGTCCGCAGATTCCGGGCGAAGGTCGACTGGCTCCGGTCGAGACCGAACTGCGTGAAGTCGTAGTGCACGTCGGGGATCGTGCCGGGCGTGGTCTGCGCCGTTTCGCGGACCGCTCTTCCCTGCTCGATGGCGGCGGCTTCCTCCGGCGTGTAGAAGGCCTTGGTCACCGAGTCGGGACGCTCGAGCGGCGTGTAGGTCTGATTCGTCCAGAACCCCTGCAGGTCCGGTTGGCCGGCGGGGGTCCGCGGGGCCGCGTAGCCTGCCTGTTCCGGCGCCTGATTCGTCGCCGAAGGTTGTTGCCCCGCGACCGGAACGATGGCGGCCAGAGTCACGATTCCGGCAAGGACGAGAGCGCGATGATGCATGGCGATTCTCCTTCCAGCCTTCCGATCTCGGCGATCCGACCGCGGGCGGCGAACCGGGCGGCTCGGACCGGCCGGTACGACGTCCACTGCCCGTCACTCTACTACACGCGTCGCGGATCTCGGTTGCGAGACGATCCATGCTACGATCCGGGTTCGAGTCCTGAATCGCGAGCAGGTTTCTTCCACCCGGAAGCCCGCTCAGAGTAGCGGGTGTCGCCGGACACGCTCTCCGGCCCTTCCCTCCTCCCAGATTCTCTTGCGGACGCCCGTCGTGGAGACGGGCGGTCACCGTCAACGCTCTGCGCCCGGGTGAGCGCAGAACCTGGAGCACATACCCGTATGCAGTTCGCCGACCTGGGCCTGCGCCCGGAAATCCTTCGCGCGGTCGCCCGCGCGGGCTACGAAACCGCCACGCCGATCCAGGCGCGCGCCATTCCGGCCGCGCTCGAGGGGCAGGATCTGATCGCCTGCGCACAGACCGGAACCGGCAAGACGGCGGCCTTCCTGCTGCCGATTCTGCAGCGCCTGGGCAACGGCCGGCCGTGCCGCCCGCCGCGCGCGCTCGTGGTCACGCCGACCCGCGAGCTCGCCGCCCAGATCATGGAGGCGGCCCGGCAGTACGGCTGCTACCTGCGGCTGCGCAGCACCGCCATCTTCGGGGGGGTCGGCATGGAGCCGCAGGAGCGCCGTCTGCGCGGCGGCCTGGACCTGCTCGTCGCCACGCCGGGACGGCTGCTCGATCACCTCGGGCGGGGGAACGCACGGCTCGACCGCGTCGAGACCCTGGTCCTCGACGAGGCGGATCGGATGCTCGATATGGGATTCCTGCCCGATGTCCGGCGCATCCTCGAGGCCCTGCCGGAGACGCGCCAGAACCTCTTCTTCTCGGCGACCATGCCGGACGAGATCGAGAGGCTCATCCGCCGGACGGCCACGAATCCCACCGTGATCGAGGTAACGCGCCGGGCGACGCCGGTCGGCGCCATCAGGCAGGTGGTTCACCCGGTCGCCATGACCAGCAAGAAGGACCTGCTCAAGACGCTCCTCGAAAGTGCGGACATGGGACCGACGCTGGTCTTCACCCGCACGAAGGCCCGCGCCAATCAACTGGTGCGGCGCCTGGAGACGTCCCGCCGGCAGGTTGCCGCAATCCATGGCAACAAGAGTCAGAGCGCACGGACCCGCGCGCTCGCCGGCTTCCGCGCCGGCAGGATCGACACGCTGATCGCCACCGACATCGCGGCGCGCGGTATCGACGTCGAGGGAATCAGTCACGTCGTCAACTTCGATCTCCCGCACGTCCCCGAAGATTACGTGCACCGCATCGGCCGCACCGCGCGGGCCGGGGCGAGCGGGCATGCGGTCACGCTGGCGGCGCCCGAGGAGCGGCTGCAACTGGCTGCGATAGAGCGACTGGTCGGGAACTCGATCCCGCGCGAGACGGTGGCGGGGTTCGAAGCGACGCTCGACGTGCCAGCACCCTCGCGCCGTCGCCAGCCGCCCCGCCCGAAGCAGCGCAGCCGGCGACGTGGGGACGGGCACGCCCGCTCCGCGGCGCCCGCCAAGGCGGCGGCGCCCGCCCGAGCGCGCCGGCGCCCCGCTCGTTGATTCCGGACCGGAGCGGGGCCCCGGTCACCGCATGATCGCCGGTGGCGGCGCTACTCGTCGAAGTGGATTTCCGCTATCGCGATCCCGCTCTCGCCCGCGACGGCGTACAGCAGGAAGACCCGTCCGCTGGCGGCGTCCTCGAAGATCGCCGGGTCGCGAAGCTGGTTGACGTGCCCGTAGGCCGTGCTCCGGACGGACGGCTCCAGCGGCGCGTCGGCCCCCTCCCAGTCGAACCCGGGCCGGAGCACCTCGACGCCGGACGTCTGCGACCAGCTCATCCAGTCGCCGGAGAGGTCGATGGTGCTCAGCTTGATGTGCTCCGGCGCCTCGCCCACCTGGGTCCAGAAGACGAACAGCGTGTCGCCGCGCTTCAGGAGCGCCGCGTGGCGCATGTCCGGGTTGAAGAGCAACGGTCCTGCCTCGAAGCCGCCGAGCGGGTCGCGCGAGCGGTAGAACTGCCCCGGCATCGACATGGCGTAGGTATAGCCGTCGTGCCCGAACACCCGCATGTAGGTCCGGCCGAGACGCTCGGCCCGCGCCTCGAAGTGGATGCCGTCGAGCGAGGTCGCCACACGCGTCACCTGCGTGCTGACGCCGTCGAGGCCGTGGAAGTACATGACGATGCGGCGGTTGGCGTCGTCCACGTGCACGTCCGGCGAGGCGATGTGCGGCGTCGTCGCCTCGAACAGGCCGTCGTGCGACATCGGCACCCCGCGGCGCTCCTGTGAAGCGCGCAGCCGGGCGGCAACGTCCGGCGCGACCTCCGGCGGCGCGGTCAGGAAGTGCGAATCCGCGATCTGCAGGCTGCCCGGGGCATGGATCGTCCACGGTCCGAGCAGGTCGTCGGCGTACGCCAGGCGGATGTACAGCCCCTTGTGGTCGGCGAAGTAGAGATAGTAGGCCCCGAGCGGGTCCGCGACCCACTCGGGCACCCGTATCAGCGACGGACCCTGGATGTTCACCCCGATGCTCGGGTGCAGGTCGGGCGTGATGATCGGGGCATTCAGCAGCCGTTCGACGCGGACCCCCGCATCCGTCATCTGCGCCCCGGCCCCCGCGGCCCCCAGAACCACGGCCGCGGCCACCGCACCCACCAGCGTTCGCATCGTCGTCACGTCGTCAACCCTCCAGACCTCGATCGTGCCACCGCCCGTGTCTGCGCGTCGCAGCGGTCACGGCCGCAGCTCGCGCCCCTGACTCTCCAGCCGGCGCGCGCCGGCAAGAATGCCGGTGAGCCCGTAGTTGCCCTCGTGGCAGGCGTACTCGAAGAGCGTCTGATCGGTCCGGCGGAACGGCATCATGACCGTGTAGGGCGCGGTGTAGACCGTCGGATCGGTCACGGTGAACTCGTAGGCGACCGTGTCCGGATCGATGCGCGTGAGCCGCTCGATCAGGTGCATGTTCGGCCCGGTGCCCCCGCTCTGGCCGCCCCGGAACTGCGTGGTCTCGATGACCAGGGTCTCCCCTTCCCAGTGCGCCCGCGACACCCCGGCGAACTGCGGGAACGGCGGCTTCGCGGTGTCGCTGTCTATGGGGATGACCCGGGCGTTGTGCACCATCTCGTTGAGAATGGTCACGTAGCCGGGCGACTGGAAGATCATCACGTTGTTGTTGTAGGCGCTCGAGCGCATCGGCGGACCCGAGTTGAAGCCCATGATGCAGCGGTCGGCGAGACTGCGGTTCTCGTACGAATCGTAGCGGTGCTCCTCCTGGTAGGCCCGCCGCTCCGCCGCGGCGAGCGCCCCGGCTTCCGTCCGCGGAGGCAGCCGGCCGTCGGGCGGGTCGACGATCAGCGCGGTGCGCTTGTCCGACGTCAGCTCGAT
Organism: Vicinamibacterales bacterium; assembly: GCA_965116825.1. Lineage (GTDB taxonomy): Bacteria > Acidobacteriota > Vicinamibacteria > Vicinamibacterales > UBA8438 > WTFV01. The sequence goes on along the minus strand of OZ220736.1, from coordinate 5,008,637 downwards.
GCCCCGCTCGTACCAGAACTCGTTGTACGACAGCACGCCGCCTTCCGCACGCGGCCGGTAGCCGGCGGCCCCCTTCTCGGGATCGAAGAGGTCGCGGTTCAGCCGCACACGCTCCGACGCCTCGAAAGCGGCGGCCTCCTCGAGAGAGAGATTCTCCCGCCCCTCGAACTGCACGGGCCGCTGGAACGGCGTCAGGGTACGAAAGGTGAACGTGCCGGACACGTCCGGCTGACCGTCCGGCGTCCGCATCGGCATGGTGCGGTCCCCCGACTGCGCCATGGCCGGCGGCGCCGCGAGCGCGAGCACGACGGTCGACACGAAGAAAGCCGCGAGACATCTCCTGAGCATCTTTCCAGCCTCCCCTGCGCCGGCAACGGCCGGCACTCTATCTGAACCGATCACACTAGACGCGGGCGCAGGGAAACGCAAGCGCCTCACTCGTCGTCCGCTACGCGGTCCGGATGTCCTCGCGAGCGCCGGCAACCGGGTTACGGCAGCCTGAACGCGACCAGCGACGGCGCCTCGCCGCCGACGGTGACCGCGATGTACTGCCGGCCGTCGAGCGCATAGGTCATCGGTGTCCCGATGGCCCCGCCCGGCAGATCGATGGCCTCCAGCGCTTCGCCCGTCTGCTTGTCGTAGGCGACGAGCCGCGGTCCGTCGTCCGTGCCGCCGGCGGTGAGCGACTGCACGAGCAGCGTCTTGGTCACCAGCGGCCCGTTGCGGCCGCTGTCTCCGCCGAGCGGCGGCAGATCGAGATGCCGCAGCAGGGGGTGGTTGCGGACGCGGTCCCCGTCGCCGAGGGGCGTCATCCAGCGATGTTCACCCGTATTCATGTCGATGGCCGTCATCCGCGAGTACGGCGGCTTCCAGAGCGGCAGCCCCCGCGGCATGACGGGCGTGCGCCGCGGGTTGCCGCCCTCCCGGAACGCCGCGCCGCCGCGGCTGAGGACGTAGCGCAGGGTCGAGTCCTCGCTTGGCTCCGGCTCGCGGAACCGCATGACGGAGTGGGCGTTGCGCGACGGGATGTACAGGATGCCCGTCTCCGGATCGACGGCGCCGCCGCCCCAGCTCGCTCCCCCGCCGGCGCTCGGGCGGAAGATGGTGCCGTTGAGCGACAGGGGCGTGTACAGCGGACCGAGCCGGAACCCTGCCACGGCGTCCACCGCCATCTGCCGGACCTCCGGCGTGAAGTCGATCAGATCGTCGATACCCGCACCCTGGTACTCGAACGGCGCCGGCCGGGTCGGGAACGGCTGCGTCGGCGCCAGCACCTCCCCGTCCAGGTCGGTGTCGGTCGCCACCGGCCGCTCCTCGATCGGCCAGATCGGCTCGCCGGTGACCCGGTCGAACGCGTAGACGAAACCCTGCTTGGTCACCTGGGCCAGGGCCTTCACCCGGCGGCCGTCGACGGTAACGTCCAGCAGGTTGGGGCCGGTCGGGTTGTCGTAGTCCCAGACGCCGTGGTGCACCATCTGGAAGTGCCAGACGCGCTGGCCGGTCTCCAGATCGACGCAGATCAGACTCTCGGCGAACAGGTTGTCGCCGATCCGGTGCCCGCCGTAGTAGTCCGAGGTCGGCGTGCTGGTCGGCAGATAGACGTAGCCGAGCTCGGGATCCGCCGCGATGTTGCCCCAGACGTTGGTGTTCCCCGAGTAGCGCCACGCCTCGTTGAGCCAGGTGTCCGCGCCGAACTCGTCGGCGCTCTGCGGCACGGTATGGAAGTCCCACTTGTGCCGGCCGGTGCGCGCATCGTAGGCGCGGACGAAGCCCGGTGCGTTCTCTCTCCTGAGCAGGTAGTCGTGCACCGACGACCCGACGATGATCGTGTCGCCCACCACGAGCGGCGGCGAGCGGGACGGCGGCGGCAGCCGGCTCGGGTTCTCGCGCGCCCGCGGGATGCCGTCCTCCAGGCTCACCCGCCCGTCGTCGCCGAAGTCCGCCGCCGGCAGCCCGGTCCGCGCGTCGACCGCCGTCAGGTAGCCGTCGCCGGTGCCCCAGATGACGCGCGCCCGGTCTCCGTCCTCCCAGTAGGCCACCCCGCGGTGGTTCCAGGGGGACGGCAGCGGCGGGCTGCCGGCCTCGTAGACGCGCGGATTGTGGACCCAGAGGGTCTCTCCCGTGCGGGCGTCTATCGCGGCTGCCTGGTAGAGCGGGGTCGCCAGGTACAGCACGCCGTCCACCATCAACGGCGTTGCCGACAGGCGGGCGATACCCGGCCGCGTCACCCAGATGTTCGGGTTGGCCGCCTCGAGGTGCTCGAAGCGGATCTCCGCGGAGACGAGCGAGACCCCGTGCTCGTCCCCCGCCGGCAGCAGGGCGTCTGCGGTACGCCAGCGCCAGGCCGGCTCGAGCTCGCCGAAGTTGGCGCCGTCGATCTGGTCGAGCGGCGAATACTTCGTGCCCCAGGCGTCGGCCGCATAGGAGCGCCACTCGCCTCCGGCGGCGCCCTGCTGGGCGCCCGCCGGAACTGGCGCCAGCCAAGTCGCCAGAAGCGTACAGGCCAGGATCCACGTGTTCTGTCTCATCCGACTCCACGCTCCTTCGCAGGGCACTACTTCAAGTCCGCGAACTCCACGTCGCGCGCCCGAAGCGCCGCGGTCAGCAGGCGGCCCGCATTCACCGCCGCCGGCCAGCCGGCATAGAAGGTGACGTGCAACACGACCTCGGACAGCTCCTGCGGGGTGACGCCGTTCTGGTCGAGCGCGCGATCGATGTGCAGCCGCAACTCGTTGGTGACGTACAGCGCCTGGTTGACGGCGACGGTCACGAGGCTCCGGTCGCGCTTGGACAGCAACGGCCGCTCCCAGATGTTGCCGTACAGCAGGCTGTTCCGGAGCGCCCCGAGCCGCGGCACCGCGGCATAGGCGTCGCTGAGACCGCCCGGAGTCGTCACCGCTTCCGGCAGCTCCGGCGCTCCCGGCAGCTCGCCCAGGGTCACCCCCCGCGCCTCGAACGCCTCGGCCGCCGTCAGCGACGCCTGCACCCCGGTCGGCCACCCCGCGTAGAAGGTGACGTGCAGGATGATCTCCGAGATCTCCTCCGGCGTCAGCCCGTTGTCGAGCCCGCGCGGGATGTGGATGGCAAGCTCCTCCCGGGCCAGGGCCTGCAATACGGCAATGGTGATGAGGCTGCGATCCCGTTTCGACAGGTACGGACGTTCCCATATCTCGCCGTACACCAGCACGTTCCGGAGCTCGCGCAGGTACGGAGAGCCGGCGTACAGGTCGGGCGACGGGAGGGCCGGCACGGCGGCCTGCTGGGCCGCCGCCGGCGCGGCGCCGACGGTGGGGATTCCGTAAACGACAGCGGCCGCCGCAATCGTTGCGACGACGTTCACCAAACGTGATTTCTGCATGATTCGTGCTCCTCGCCAGGATCCGAGTGGACTCCAGGGTCAAAAACCCGGGTGACGCTCCCATGCGCACAGCTCCCGGTGCGATCCCAGCCAGTCGAGCGCCGGGGCGCCGATCGGGCTGCCGGGGGGCGCCGCGGGTGCGGAACCCGCCGGACTCGTTATCGGGCTGCCCGGCCGCTCGAGGAATCTCTCGATGTCGCTCCGCAGCAATCCGTCATGGGTACGCTCCGCCGAGCGCCTCGACTCCAGCGTTCGAATACGTTCGAGCGCAACCACCGCGTGCGCCCGCACCTCGGCCATCGGCGCCAGCTCCACGAGTCCCATGAGCCTCTCGACGACGACCCGCTGCACCGCCCGTCGAACCGCCTGCTCGTACGCCGTGCCGGCCGGTGCGTCGAACGCGCCGTCCATCAAGCCGTCCAGGATCTCCCCCAGATCCGGCAGCGTCTCGTCGAGCAGCGCCTGCTCGACCAGACGGGCCGCGCGGGCCGGCATCAGGAGCTGCGAGACGGTCATGTCCGCCGCGACGATGGCCGGCGTCAGCGCGTCGAACACCGGTCCCGTCCGGCGCGGGAACAGCTCGCGGTGCGACCCGTGCCCCGGAGGTCGGGGCGGAATCTGCTGCAGCACACTCTCCGGCAGGGCCAGCTCGGCTGGATCGAGCGTCCGCAGCAGTGCCGCCAACGCCGCACGCTGCCGATCTCCCGGAACCGGCGTCAGCGGCACGCGGCCGTCGCCCCGCATCGCGTAGACATAGTCGACGCCGCCGAGAGCGGACGCCGCCGCGTCTATCTGGTAGCGGTGGTGCAAGTACAGCGGCACCAGCGCCTCCTCGAGCGTCGCGAGCGGCCGGCCGGCCGGAATCGCGCTCTCTCCAAAGCGGTCGAGGGCCACGCGGCGAACCTGCAGCATGCGCTCCAGTTCCCGCGCCGGATCGGTCCCGTTGGCCCACACGTGGACCCGCGGGTGCACGGCGGTATCCTGGTTCGTCAGGTAGCGCAGATCCTCGTCCCAGGCGTCGTCGAGGAGGGCCTGCAGCGCCGGCGCCGCGTCCGTGCCGGCCGGATAGTCCTGGTAGCCGTACGCGATCGCGACCTCGTCCCATTCCCCGATGCCGACGTCGTAGGCGTCGGACAGGTCGATCTGCGCGTCGGGCCCCAGCGTCACCAGCGGGTGCGGGTAGTCCATGACCGAGATCCGCCCCCGGCGGCTCGCGTAGTAGTTGTGCCCCAACCCGAGCGTATGGCCGACCTCGTGGGCCGACAACTGCCGGATCCGCGCGAGCGCCAGCTCGGCCAGCTCCGGCGGTTCCTCGTCGCCGCGCAGGTAGGGCGAGAGGAGTCCTTCGGCGATCAGGTAGTCCTGCCGGACACGCAGCGACCCGAGGGTGACGTGTCCCTTGATGATCTCGCCCGTGCGCGGATCGGTCACCGAGCTGCCGTAGCTCCAGCCCCGTGTGGAGCGGTGCACCCACTGGATGACGTTGTAGCGCACGTCGAGCGGGTCGGCGCCCTCGGGCATCAGCTCCACCCGGAACGCGTCCCGGTACCCGGCCGCCTCGAACGCCTGGTTCCACCAGCGCGCACCGTCCAGCAGGGCCGAACGGATTGGCTCCGGCGTTCCGCGATCCAGGTGGTAGACGATCGGCTCGACGGCGTCGCTGACCTCCGCGTCCGGGTCGCGCTTTTCCAGGCGGTGCCGGCGCAGGTAGCGGCGCGTCAGAGGCTCGCCGAGCGGCGCCGCGTAGTCGTCGTAGGACACGGCGCCGTAACCGGCGCGCGGATCGTAGGGCCGCGGCGCGTAGCCGTCGTCCGGCAGCGCGATGAGCGACTGCCGCTGCCGCACGGTGACCGCCGCGGCGCTCGGGGCGACCGCTTCGACGGAGCCGCGGCCGAAACCCGGTCCGTCCCCCCGGCTCCGGCGCTCGAACGTCAGCGTCGCCTCCATCTCGGTGTTCTCCGGAAACGCCCGGGTCCGCGGAAGGTAGACGGCGCTGCGCTGGCCGTCGAGCCGATAGGCGCCCGGCAGGCGGTCGGCCACGCCGTGGACGTCGCGCATCAGGAAAGGGGTGGCGTCCACGAGGAACCGGTCGCCGGTCCGCGCCGCCACCGTGAACCCGAACAGGACCGAGGTGGCGAACGCGTCGTCCACGGCCCGCAGCTCGTCGGGGTTGGCGGTGGCGGCCCGGAAGCGGTAGTTCGGCTGGACCATCAGGATCTTGCGGCCTACCCGCTCGAAGCGCACGATACGCGAGCCGCCGAGCTGCCCGCGATCGAGACCGATGTCGTTCGAGCCCACCCCGGCTGCCAGCGCATTGACGTACAGCACCTCGACGCCGAGCTGCCCGACCTCCAGCCACAGGGTCCCCGCGTCGTCGTCCCAGTAGAGCGGGAAGAAGCCGTCCTGCCGCTCGAACCCCGCCGTGTGCGACTCGATCGCCGGCAGGCCGCCGCCTTCCTGCCCGTCGGCCGCGGCCGGAAAACCGAGCGCCATCAGAATTGCGATTGTCGTCGCCGCCCGCAGCGCGGCCCTGGCCCTGATCATCCGCTCTCTCCTTCAGCGAGTCCGCTTGCCGCCCGCAGGTTAGCACGCGGCCGGAGCGCCGACGGCCCCGACGCGGCCCGGAGACGCGGCGGGAGCGGCGCGAATGGAGTGCCGGTCAGTCGCGGAACGGCTCGGACTCGTCCACCACCACCTGGAAGCGGCGAAAGCGGCTGTAGGTGGCGGTGCCTTCGACGCGGGAGTCGCTCTGCAGGTTGTCGTACCGCTCCCGCATCTCGAACGGCACCAGGTGATCCAGCTCCTCGGGCATGCCGTAGCGGACGCTGACGAGAGACTCGACCTCGTCGTCCTCGAGGATAAGCTCGCTGGCCAGCACACGACCCGTCGCCGGCTCGATCCAGTAGTGGCCGCGCGCGGGAATGTTCCTGCCGTCGCTCCCCCGGACCACCGTGGTCGGCCACGTCTCGCGGTACGAGACGACCCATGCGCCGGCGCTTTCCGGCCCACCGATCTCCAGGCCCGGCGGCCGGTCGGCGACGCGTTCGAAGTCGAACCGCCCCTTGTACGACTGGCGCAGGAAGAGCAGGGCGAACGTCGGGGTGTTCGTCGTGCGCCGGATGTCGCCGACGTTGTACCGCGCACTGTCCGCAAGGATGCCCTCTACCCGACGGTCCAGCGACGACCCGGCGTCGAGAAAGAGCTCGACAAGCCGCTCGTCGCGGTCGCGGATACGGCTTCCGTTGGCTTCGAACACGTCCCGAAAGCCGAAATGGCGGCGTGCTCCCTCCGGTCGCACCAGCAGGTAGTCCGACCGCAGAATCATCCGCTCGTAGCCGTCGCTTCCGCGTGGACGCGACTTGGGCGGCCAGTAGGCCTGCTGCTCGTACCGCTCCTCCATCACGACGCCCGAGAGCTGCGCGTGGAACGCCTCGACGTAGCGGGTCGCGCGGAGCAGCACGAGCCAGAGCGACGGTTCCTGCGCCAGAACGGGCAATGCCGCCGCTGGGGTCAGCGCCAGCAACGCGGTCACCGCAAGAATCGCCTTGGACGCCATGCTGAACCTGGTGGCAATGTGGTCCATGTTCTCCTCGCCACGTTCCATCCGGCCTTGCCCCCGGCGCGGCCGCGAACGACGCTGGCCGGCGCCCGTGCCCGATCAGTCCCGAAAGGGCGCCGACTCCTCCACGAGCACCTGGAAGCGCCGGAAGCGGCTGTACGTCGCGGTGCCCTCGACGCGCGAGCCGCTGCGTCGATTGTTGTACCGCTCCCGCATCTCGATCGGCACGAGGTGGTCCAGCTCGTCCGGCCTCTCGTAGCGGACGGTGACCACCGACTCGAGCTCGTTGTCCTCCAGCACGAGCTCCGTGACCAGGACGCGGCCCGTAGCCGGGTCGATCCAGTAGCGGCCCTCGGCTGGCAAATTGCCGCCCCGGCGGCGGCGGATGACAGTGGTGGGCCAGGTTTCCTCGTAGGCGATCACCCAGACGTCGTCGCCCTCCGGCTCGTCGACGCCCAGGCTGGGCGAGCGGTCCCGTACCCGCTCGAACTCGAACCGCGGCTTGTGGGACTGGCGCAGGAACAGCAGCGCGAGGGTCGGCGTGTTCGTATTGCGCTGAATGTCTCCGAGGTTGTAGCGCGCGCTGTCGGTCAGGATGCCCTGCACCTGCCGGTCCAGCGTCGTCGCACCGTCGAGGAAGAGCTGCGTCAACCGTTCCCCGCGGTCCCGCACCCGACTCCCGTTGGCCTCGAAGACGTCCCGGAAGCCGAAGTACCGTGCCGAGCCTTCCGGCCGCACGAGGAGGTAGTCGGAGCGCAGCGTGACGCGCTCGTAGGAGTCGTTCCCGAACCGCCCGAAGCCCCGCGACGACGCCCGCTGCCGGTAGCGTTCCTCCATCACGACGCCGGAAAGCTGTCCGTGCAGCTCTTCGACGTAGTCGGTGGCGCGGGCAAGCACCTGCGGCAGCGCCGGCTCCTGCGCCGAACCGGAGAGTGCCGACACCAAGGCCAACGTCAAGGCCATGAATGCCGCCGGCGCCATGCGCACCGCCGACGGGGGCGGCCGCCGGCGCACCTCGCGGGAGACGATACTCGCCCCGGTCCAACGTCGGCTCATGGGCTCCACTCGACTATAGCGCCGTCGGGCCGAGGGGGCCAGCATCGAACGCCAGCCCACCAGCCGCGCTCGAGACGGGCGCAGGCACCAGCCGGGCCGCGCGCCGCCGCGCGGCGGACTCAGTTGCGGAGCGGCGCCGACTCCTCGACGAGCACCTGGAACCGTCGAAAGCGCGTATACGTGGCGGTGCCCTCGATGCGAGACCCCGACAGAAGATTGCGGTAGCGCTCACGCATCTCGACCGGTACGAAGTGCCCGAGCGTGTCGTTCGCCTCGTAGCGGACGGTGATGAGAGCCTCGAGGCTGTCGGCGTCCAGGACGAGCTCGCTGAGGAAAACGCGGCCGGTCGCCGGTTCGATCCAGTAGCGCCCGCGGACAGGCAGACGCTGATCGTCCCGCCCGCGAATCACCGTGGTCGATCCTGTTTCCTCGTAGTCGACAACCCACAGGCCCAGGCCGCGTCCGGGTGCATCGATTCGCAGGCTGGTGGTAGCGTCCGTTCCGCGGCCGAAGTCGAATCTGTGCTTGTACGCGGAGCTGAGAAAGAGCAACGCCATGGTGGGCGTGTTGATGTTGCGCTCGACGTCGCCGACGTTGTAGCGGGCGCTGTCTGCCACGATTCCGTCGATTCGCCGGTCCACCGATGCGGAGCGGTCGAGAAACAGCTCCGTCAGGCGTTCCTCGCGGTCGCGAACGGCTTGGCCGTTGACCGCGAAGACATCCCGGAAGCCCAAATGACGCTCGGATCCCCGGGGCTGCACGAGGAGGTAGTCCGAAAGAAGCGTCACGCGACCAATTCGCGGAATCTGCCCGGCGTACTGCGGCGGCACCCGCGCGCGCTGCTCGTACCGTTCTTCCATCACCACGCCGGCAAGCTCGCGCTGCAGCCGGTCGACGTAGTGGGTCGCCTGCGCCAGCACGGCAGACAACGGGGGCTCCTGCATCCCGCCTGCCGCCGGCGTCTGCGTCAGGGCGAGCGCGACGAGCGATGCCGACCGCATACCGGTCGCGGAAATCCTCATCGTTCCCTCCCGCGCCTCCCGATGGGCGCCGGCCGGCGGCGCGGCGACCGCGGCGGCGCCCGACCGGTAGAGTGAAGCATAGCCCGGTCGCGGGCGGATCGGGCGCGCGGCTCGTGTGGTACCGTGCGCAGCGAAGGAGTCCCAGACATGCACCACTCGCGTCCAGCCCGTCGATTCGTTCCTCTGCTCGGCGTTCCCCTGCTCCTGCTGCTTGCTGCGGCCGGCCCCGCGCTCGCACAGACATCCGCGGAGACCGAATTCGTTCCCGTCACCGACGCCATGCTGCAGAACCCGGCCGACGGCGACTGGCTGATGTGGCGCCGGACGCTTGACGGCTGGGGCTACAGCCCGCTGGCTCAGATCGACCGCGACAACGTCGGCGACCTGCGCATGGTCTGGACGCGGGCCCTGGCGGCGGGCGCGCAGCAGGGCACGCCGATCGCCTACGGCGGGACGCTCTACATGCCGAATCCGAACGACATGATCCAGGCGATCGACGCGGTGACCGGCGACCTGAAATGGGAGTACCGCCGCGACATCCCGGACGACGTCAACGACTATCTGGGCGGTCTGATCAGCGTCAACCGCAACGTCGCCATCTGGGGCGACATGATCATCGACACCGCCAACGACGACTACGCCTTCGCGGTGAACGCGGCCACCGGCGAGCTGGTCTGGGAAACGCAGCTCTTCGACTACACGCAGAACCCGGCCCGCCACTCGGCCGGCCCGATCGTCGCCGACGGCAAGGTGATCTCCGGCCGGAGCTGCCGGCCGCGGCGCGGCCCCGAGGCCTGCGTCATCATGGCCCACGACGCCGAGACCGGCGAGGAGCTCTGGCGCCGCCGCCTCATCCCGGCTCCCGGCGAGCCGGGCGACGAGTCATGGGGCGGCGTGCCCTACGAGGAGCGCGCTCACGTCGGGTCGTGGATGGTGCCGAGCTTCGATCCGGAGTTGAACCTCGTCTACGTAGGGACCTCGGTCACCTCGCCGGCACCCAAATTCATGCTCGGCGGCGTCGACAACAAGCACCTGTACCACAACTCCACCCTGGCCCTCGACGCCGATACCGGCGAGATTGCGTGGTACTACCAGCACCTGAACGACAGTTGGGACCTCGACCATCCGTTCGAGCGCCTGCTGGTCGACACCGCCGTCGCGCCGGACGCCAGCGAGGTGAGCTGGATCAACCCGCGGATTCAGCCCGGCGAGGTCCGCCGGGTGGTGACCGGGGTGCCCGGCAAGACCGGCGTGGTGTACACCCTCGACCGCGAGACCGGCGAGTTCCTCTGGGCGAGGAACACCGTCACGCAGAACGTGATCAGCGACATCGACGGCGCGACCGGTGCGGTCACCGAGAACGCCGAGCTCGTCTTCAGCGCGCTGGGCCAGGAGGTCCTCGCCTGCCCCACCTGGAACGGCGGCAAGGACTGGGAGGCCGGCGCCTACAGCCCGCTGACCAACACGATGTACATGCCGCTGCGCAACGCCTGCGCGCGCATGCTGGCGACCACCGCAGCCGGCACCTCGCACTACGCGCTCGCGGTCCGCAACCAGATAGCGCCCGGCACCGACCAGGTGGGCACCGTGCACGCCATCTCCGCCGAGACGGGCGAGACGGTCTGGCTGCACGAGCAGCGCTCGGCCACCATGTCGCTCGTCACCACGGGCGGCGGGCTCGTCTTCGGGGGCGACGTCAACGGCCGCTTCAAGGCGTGGGATCAGGAGACCGGCGAGGTTCTCTGGGAGATCAACCTGGGCTCGGCGGTGACGAGCTTCCCGATCAGCTACGCCGTGGATGGGAAGCAGTACGTCGCCGTCGGCACGGGCACGGCCAGCACGGCGTCCTTGTTCGGCCGGCTGACGCCGGAGATCCGACCGAGCGCCGGGAACAACCTGTTCGTCTTCGCGCTTCCAGAAGATGATTACGGTCCGCAGTAAGTCCCTATACAGCCAGGACGTCCCCCATTCCATGGGGATATCCTGCGGCATGCGTCCAGCCACCGCCCAGCGCGGTCCGCCGGTGCCAGCCCCTAACATGGTATATTCGTGGGACACAAACGCAACGCAAATCCCCATGGCAGGACGGCTCAGAGTCAAGCAGATCCCAACCCTGCGGCCGGGCCGCCACGGCGACGGCGGCACCCTCTACCTCGTCGTCGAGCCCGGCAGCCTGAGCCGCCACTGGGTCCAGCGGCTGACCGTCGACGGCAAGCGCCGCGACCTCGGGCTCGGCGGCTATCCGTACGTCGGGCTCGCCGAGGCGCGCGCCGCCGCGTTCTCCAACCGGCAGCTCGCGCGCCGCGGCGGGGACCCCACGGCGGCCCTTCAACCGTCGCGGGTCCCGACCTTCCGGAAGGCGTGCGAGGGTGTCGACGCGGCGGCGACGTGGAAGGGCCATGGGCCGGAGGATCGGCGGCGTGCTCTCGAGCGGTACTGCGGCTCGATCCTGGACCGGCGCCTCGACCAGATCCGCCGCGCCGACATGATCGCCATCCTCGCCCCGCTGATGGCCGAGAAGTGGGCCATGGGGTCGAAGCTGCACGGGTGGATCCGGGGGGCGCTGGCGTGGGGCGTGGCCCGCGAGCACATCGAGTTCAACGTGGCCGAGGGTATCGGCGCGGCGCTGCCTGCGCCTCGCAAGGGGAAGAAGCACCACGCGGCGCTGCCCTACGCCGAGGTGGGGGCGGCATTGGAAGCCATCGCGGCGTGCACGGCGAGCGAGGCGCTGAAGAGCTGTCTCCGGTTCATCATCCTGACTGCCGTTCGTCCTGGCGAGGCGCGGGGCGCCACGTGGAGCGAGATCGACCTGCAAGCTGCGGAGTGGCGCATACCGGCCGAGCGCATGAAGGCCGGCCGCGAGCATCGCGTGCCGTTGTCGCCGGCGGCGATGGACACGCTGGAACGTGCCCGAAGCCTGGACAGTCCTGCCGGCTGGTGCTTCCCGACCCCGTCGCGCGGCGGCAGTCGCCAGATGCACGCGACGACGCTGGCGTACGTCGTGCGGCGGCTGTACGGCGACCGCTGCACGGTGCACGGCTTCCGCTCGTCGTTCCGCGACTGGGCGAGCGAGCAGACCAGCGTGCCGCATGCGGTTGCCGAAGCGGCGCTGGCGCACCAGGTAGGCAGCGCCGTCGAGCGCTCGTACGCCCGGTCGGACCTGTTCGACAAGCGCCGCGGCCTGATGGACCGCTGGGCGGAGTTCGTGACGACCTGAGACCGGCGGCGCGTGCAGACGCCGCCGCCGGTCAGCGTCTCTCCCCGGTCCGTTCTCGCCCGGTGCGCGGACGGGTCTCGATGTAGTTCTGCACCTCGTCCTCGTACCAGCCGGTCGCCTTGGGCCCGACCCTGATCGACTGCGGGAAGATCCCGCGTTGCTGCAGCGCGTAGATCGACGACCGCGACAGCCCCGTCGCCTCCTTGACGTCCTTCAACCGCAGAACCCGCCTGCTCATCGCACACCTCCTTCGGCGCCGCCGGCTCGCATCCGGTTCGGGCCGGGCGGAAGCATGCCAACCTCGCGGCCACTCGACGCCGGCCCGGCAAGCCTCTGTCCGTCGTAAGTGACTGCAGCGCAATGAGAAGCGCTTCGTGACGCGGCTGCCGCACTGCTGCCGGCCAGCCGACGCCAGACGTCCGTTCCCGGCCCAACGGGTTTGCCAACGTTCGGCCACCGCCGTCCTTGCGCGAGATCCGCGCCGACGCCGCCACGACTTCCAGCGGCGCCTCCCAGGCGGCCGCTGTGCCTGCGGGCGCGGGCAGAAAGCTGCCCGGCAGCCGCTTGTGCGCAGCCACGAGATCGACTGCGTGACCAGGATCGGGGCCAGGCGCGACTGGCGCCACAGCGCAAACAATCTCCTCGCCGCCGGCCGACACGTTGAGCGCATCGGCTCGACGGCAATGGCCGGCACGCGCCGCGATGCCGGCAACGACGCCGGAGCGCGCGGGGGAACCGATCCGGCGACACAGCGCCAGGGCCGCCGACAGGTGCGTCCGGCGGGATCTGCGCCACCACACGGCGGATCGGACCGGCGGCGACAATGGGTGGACGGGGCGGGTCGGGCGCGCGCGGGCGGACAGGTGCTTGCGCACGCGGCCGGGCTGCGCCCGGCGATCAACGTCGTTGCCCGGCGGGGAGCCGGGGCGCGATGGTCGCGGCGGCAACGTGGCGACCCGACCATCCCGAGTACGTAACCGTGCCGGGCACCGGCGTAACGAACAGCCGTCGTCTGTAGAGCGGCCGAGCCGCCGCTGACGCCGACAGCCGCACCGACCGGCCCTGCCGGGCCATCACCAACACACGCTCGACGCCGTCCGCCCCGCTGGACGCCACCGCCCGCGGCGCCGCGAGACCGCTGCGCCCGCCGGCCCCCGTCGGGCTCAACCCCGGAGGACGCGCCATGACGCTCATCGACATGCTCCGCCCGGAGCAGCGGCAACAACTGCGGCAGCTGCGCTACCGCATCTACAACCGCGAGTACATGCGGCGCATCTGCGAGCAACGCAAGCTGCTGTGCGTCGGCGTCGACCTGCCCATCGAGGCGGGCACCTGCGGGCGCCTGGTACACGCCGGCTACCAGCGCTGCATCCACTGCACCCGTCGCCGCTGGTGGCTGCTCAAGCACGCCTTCAACGACGCCGAGGTGTCCATCACCGCCATGCTCGAGGAGCACGCGCGCGACAACGACACGCTCGACGACGACGCCGGCGCCCTCCCGATCCTCGACGAGTTGTCCGGCCTCGGCGATCCCTGCCTGCGCTGGTGAGCCGCGACGGGCTCATGTCCGGCATGCACCGGTTCGCCGACACAGTTCGCGATCACGGCTGCGGGATGCTGGCGGTCGGCGACGATCCGAACGACAGCCCGGCGGCTGGCTCATGGTGCCAAGTCGCCATGAGCCAGCCCTCACCGCAAGTCTCTCGTCGCCCTTCTACACCGCCGGTTCCTCGTGCTGTCGGTCGAGTGGATCGCGGAGCACTCCGGCTACGCGGCGGGCAGATCGGAGCCGGTGCGGCCCGCCTGAGTGCGCGTGCTAGTGCTGTGCCACGTGTAAAACTTAGGGCTGTCGGGGAACTCCTAGAACCGGCGCGCGGCGCACTATACTCGAGCCGAGAGAGTTTTCATGCCGAACGTCAATCCGTCCCGGTAACGTCGTCGGAGAGCGAGTTGATCAAGGGCACCACGGAGATCGGGTACACGAACCGGAACAACCAGACGGTGATCCGCAAGACCAACAGCCCGGGAACGGATCATGGGCAGACCGTCTACGAACTCCGGTGTGGCAACTGTGGGCGCGCCCACGGTGCGAACGGTTCGGACATTTTCCAGCGGCGCTGCCCGCACTGTGATCCCAAGAGCACCGGCGAGGACTTGCTCGCGTAGTCCTCTCCATCCGCGCGGGGACGACCGGAATGCTCCGTCGCTGGCGGCCTCGCAGTCTCCGGCGGCTTCTGGGAGCCGGCCGGCAACCGGGATTCAGAAACGCCCGTTCCTTTCGCGCAAGACAAGGCTGCAACGCGGAATCGGCCCGCGGTCCGACCTCTCGTTGCAGCCTCCGTTCGTTCAGCGGCGCCTTCGATCTCAGACCTCCGGCATCGGGCATCGCGGCCCGGAGTCCGCCATGTCGCCGGTCGCGGTCGGCGACCTCGCACGGCAGCAACGGTGCAATCGGCACTCGGTCCCGCACGCCACCCTTCGAGACGAACAAGCGGGCCTATACTGGCGTTGAACATCAGGTTCACGCATGAACCGACCCCCGATTCCGCAAGAGCTGAACACGACGGTACACGACACGGCCGCCGACCTGCCGTGCAAGAGCGTTGCAGCCGACATCGCGATGAGGGAACCGCAGTAGCGGCCCACGCCGTGTCCGGTGACACGTACGGCTCAAACTGGCCAGGTCCCGCAACCAGCGGGTTGGCAATCGCCAACGAGTCCGCCGGAGCGGCCGACCAACCATGACGCCACACGAGGCCAGGCGCGAGGAGCGACGCGTCGGCAGGATGACGGCCGCCGAATGGGCGGACCACCGCCGCCGGCTGAAAGCCGAGCGCGGCCGCGACGAGGAGCCTGAAGTACTCGGGCCGGCCATCGCCTTCAGCGACCGCCGGGTCGACCCGGCCCGGCGCCGTGCGTTGATGCCGGAGCGGCTCGACGAGGAGACCGGGCCGCAGAGCCAGACCGTGACCGACCGGCTGCTGCTCCGCCTGCGCGGGATGGACGGCGACGCCGAGCGCGGCCGAGTTCTACGACGCGCTACGAACCGACGAGCCCACCATGCGCCAGCGATCCATCGTGCTCGCCCTGGTTGCAGGAGGCCACCGAGGACGAGCTCTGATACGCCCACATCAAGGATGCCTACAGTTGGCGGCAACTGACGGCCGCCATCCAGGCATGCGGCCTCGGGCACTTCCCCGGACGCCGCCAGATCAACGCGCTGAGCACGCTATGAACGCTGCCCGGCCGCCCCACGACGGACGCCGCGATACGCACGAGGACGAGTCCTCGAGTTGGCGAGAGCACCGCGAGATCTCTTCGCGCGGATCCACCGCGCGTTGCAGCGACACTTGTGCCCTGACCGGTGGCGGCATACCCCAAGCCCGATGGGACCACCGCGAGAGCTGAGACATCGACATCGTGATACGGGCCGGCACACGCGGAGACGTCCGCGAGGCGCTCGACACGGCCGCCAGCGAGGCGGGAGGCTATCGGGTGGAGGGACCGGAGATCGACCGCATCGAGTTTCCCGACCAGGGGAGCGACGAGCACGTGGACGTCTCGCTCTGCGCATTCCGGTGAAACCGATCACCCGTTCCGGTGGCAAACCGATCACCTGTTCCGGCGCAAACCGATCACCTGTTCCGACGCAAACCGATCACCTGTCGGAGCGAAGCGACGCGGGACGAAATCATGAGTCCCGGGTCTCCGTTCGGGTCGACGGTCGGCTTTGTTTCCGCATCGAGTCTCCTTTCAGGTCGAGCTTGTACGCATTGTGCACGAGACGGTCGAGGATCGCGTCGGCGAGCGTCGGGTCGCCGACGATGTCATGCCACTTGTCGACGGGAACCTGGCTGGTCACGACCGTCGAGCGGACGCCGTGGCGGTCCTCGAGGACTTCGAGCAGGTCGTGGCGGTTCTCCGCGTTGAATGGGGCCAGCCCCCAGTCATCCATCACCAGCACCTCGGTCTTGGCGAGCGATTCGAGCAGCTTCGGGTAGCGCCCGTCGGCGCGCGCAATGGCCAGGGCGCTCAGCAGCCGGGACACGCGGACATACAACGCGCTGTGTCCGTTGCGGCAGGCGCTGTGGGCGAGCGCGCATCCTATCCAGCTTTTTCCGATGCCGGTCGGGCCGCAGATCAGGACGTTGAGATGCTCGCGGACCCAGCGCCCGTCGGCGAGCGAGAGGACGAGCTGCTTGTCGAGCCCGCGACGGTGACGGAAGTCGATGTCCTCGATGCAGGCGTCGTGCTTCAGCTTGGCGCGCCGCAGTCGGTTGGTGAGCTGTCGGGAGTAACGCTCGGTAAGCTCGCGGTCGACGAGCAGACCGAGCCGTTCCTCGAACGAGAGGGCTTCGACCTCGGACGAGTCGAACTGCTCGGCGAGAGCCTTGGCCATCCCGGCGCATCGTAGCTGTTGGAGCTTCTCGACGGTCGGATGAGTCAGCATCTGGGCGTTCCTTTCAGCAATCACTGGTAGTAGAGGGCGCCGCGGATGTTGTCGTGCTCGACCGGGTCGGCGCGGTCGAATTGCTCGGCGGACGTCTCGTCGAGTCGGTGCTTGAGGATCGATTCAACGCTGCGGTAGCTGTAGCTGCCGATGGCCAGCGCCCGTGTGGCGGCCGCTTCCAGGCGGGCGTCGCCGTGGCACTTGGCCAGACGCAGGAGACCGAGGCAGGAACGGTAGGCCTGCTGTGGGTGACGCCGCGAATTGAGGACGGCGGTGATCAGGGCGGCGGTCGACGGCCCGATCTTCTCGGCCAAGCGGATGAAGCGGTCCGGGGTCCATTCGCCCATCTGGCGGTGCTTCTCGGGCATGTGCTCGGTCGCGGTGGTGTGACGCCCCTTGTGCGAGGAACGGACGTGGCTGGCAACGCGCTGGCTGCGATGAAAGCACTCGACGGTGCGGGCGGTCAGTCGGACGTCGAGCTGGCGCCCGACCAGCGCGTGTGGAACCGAGTAGTAGTGGCGGTCGATTTCCACGTGGTAGTCGATGTGTACGCGCACGGTCTTCCACTCGGCGAAGACGTACCGGCTGGAGGGCAGCGGGCGCAGGGCCGGCCGGTCGAGCTGCTCGAACTGCGAGCGCCGCGACCCCGGGAGCTTGCGGAACGGGCGCGTGTTGAGCCGGTCGAGCAGCTTGGAGACCGCGGCGTTGAGCTCGGCCAGCGAGAAGAACCTGCGATGGCGAAGCGCGGCGAGTATCCACCGCTCGACGATTTGAACGGCGACCTCCGCCTTCGCCTTGTCCCTTGGGCGACGCACCCGCGCGGGCAGCACCGCCACGCCGTAGTGGGAGGCGAGGTCGTGATAGGTCGGATTCAGGTCAGGCTCGTAGCGATGGGCGCCGCTGACTCCCGAGCGCAGGTTGTCTGGGATCACGAGCTCGGGACAACCGCCGCAGAACTCGAAGGCTCGTACGTGCGAGGCCGTCCAGTCCGGCAGGGTCTGCGTCCAGGTGGCCTCGGCGAAGGTGTAGCTCGAGGCGCCGAGCACGGCCACGAAGACCTGCGCTTGACGCTCCTCGCCGGTCTCGGGGTCGACCACCGGCACCGTCTGCCCGGCGTAGTCGATGAACAGCTTCTCGCCGGCGCGGTGCTCCTGGCGCATCACCAGGTCGAGCTTTCCAGCCCATTCCCGGTACTGCTCGCAGAACCGGCTGTACTGCAACCCCTCGGGATGGATCGCCTTGTACTCTTCCCAGAGCAAGGCCAGCGTTACGTTCTTGCCCCGCAGCTCCCGGCGCACCTCGCTCCAGTCCGGCAGCGGACGCGACGTGTGGCTCGACGGGAGCGCCGGAAACAGCCGGCGCTCCAGCCCGGCGTCGTCGATCGCCTCGGGTAGCGGCCAACTCACCCCCGCCACCTTGGCGCGGCGCAGGTACTCGCCCACCGTCGACGGCGATGTCCCCAGGCTGCGGGCAATCGCCCGAATGCTCAACGCCGCGGCGAAGTACAGCCGCAGCACCTCTCGAATCTTCCGCATGGACAACCTCCTGTTCGCCAGCTTCTATCCCTCCTGCAAAAGCAGGGAGGATCCCACGCCGGCGGGGTTGTCCCGCGTCGCTCAGCCCCGACTCAGGGTGATCGGTTTCGACCGGAATCGGTGATCGGTTTGGATCGGAATCAGTGATCGGTTTCGGCCGGAATCGGTGATCGGTTTGCCCCGGAATCCGCACGCTCGTCAAGCCGAACCCGGAGCGCGGCGCGAAGCAGGCGACCGTCGACGGGCAGAAGGCAACCGTTCTGGGCAACGCGCGAGGCGTCCAGCCTAGCGCCTCGGGGCGCCCGGAAGCGCACGCCGACCGCAGCCGCCTTCTCCTCCAAGCGGAGCCCCCGGTGGCCGCGTCGCGCCTGCTGCCCGCCTCCCAACCCGTCAACGCGTGGCGGCGGCGGTCCCGCGCACCGGTTTTCCCAGGACCATTGCGGAACCGGGGCAAGTGCAACCATCGTCCTTTTGCGTTTTCCATAACGGCCAGCAAAAGGGGATCGGAAACGCCTGTTCCTCCCGCATGAAACAACGCCGCAACGCATTTCGGGTCCGCGGCCTGATCCGGCGGTGCAGCATGTTCTCGTCGACCTGCGCGGGTCGTACAGCGCCCGCGGCAAGGAGCCTCCTCCGGCTGTTCCGGGGCACGACGGACGCACTGGCACAGGTTTCCTGGTCGACGCGCCACCGGAATCCACCGCCCCTGCGCCGAGTCCCTCGCCGCCCTCCAACGTACGCGCCCACCCGCCCGGCGCCGACGAGGTCGTAGTAGGCTTCTGGCAAGCCAATGTCCATCGACGAATGGCGGGCGTTGCGCGCCGAGGTCAAACGCGGCAACCCGTACCGCGAGCCGCACGCGCTGGCTCCGCCGCAAGCCTTCCAGCGCGAGGGCTCCAGAGCCGCCATCCGCCGTCAATACGTCCACGACGACGACCCCGACCGCGTCGGACGGGCCAGCCGGACCGTTGCCCGCCGTATCACCCGCAGTTGCTGCGGTTGGAAGACGAGGCCGAGCAGCGAAGAGTTCTACGAGGCGCTCCGAGCGCGACAGCCCAACCAGCGTCAGCGCAATCTGATCAACATGTGGTGGCAGGAAGCCACCAACGACGAGCTCATTCGGGCCTGGGCCGAAGACGTGTACTCGATCCGTGAACTCGTCGCCGCCATTCACGCCGCCGGGGCCCAGGATGACTATCCGGAACGCAACGCCGAGGTCAACGGCTTCGCCGACCACTGACCCGACGGCGGGACCATGGAACAGCTGACGCTTCCCGAACCGGCGGCCCGGCGTCAGCACCAGCTTGCGGCGCCTCTCGTCCAGCCATGCGGGCGGTTCGTCCGCGGCCGTGATCACCGCGGTTCCCTCCAGGGCGGCGAGCTGCTCGACGAGCCCGTTGGCCTGTTCCGTCCGCTCGACGCGCACGTACAGCGCGTGGCCCGTGACGTGCTCCGACTCGACTACCGGCTGCTGCTTCTCCGGCCGGCGGTTCTTGTCGACCAGGCTGTAGAAGATGTTCGACCGGTTGACGACGGCCGCGATCCGCGACGGGCAGCGCACGTGCTCGTGCAGGTCGAACGTTGCCGGCTTGCGCCAGCGACCGCTCAGCAACTCGGTGTAGCGTCCCCACTCGAAGCCGCTGGCCTCGACCCGCTGTCCGGCGTCCCCGGCTATCAGCAGCCACGGGCTCTTGCCCGTGCGCTTGCGGCATGCCCGGAGCAGCTCGAGCAGCATCCAGAACTCGGTCAGGGTCAGGTCCTGCGCCTCGTCGACGACGAGACGGTCGAACTCCATCCCCTCCGGCAGGCCCTTGCTGGAGAGCAGGCGCGCGGCGGCCGCGGCCGCCGCCAGCTCGGGGAATATCTCCACGCGGGTGCTCTCGGGCACCTTCTCCCACAACCGCAGGAGCGTCTTCGCCGTGGCGGCGCCGATCCCCTGCTCGTTGCCCCGCTGCCGGCGGTACGCATCCGGGCGCAGCGCCGCCAGCTTCCCGCCGTCGTTGCTGTCGGCCTCGCCGTCGACGCCTCTGCCGAGCAGCCGCCCGCGCACCTCGGCGTACACGGCGGCCTCGTGGCCTTTCCATGGGTGGCGTTCGTGGCCGACGGCCTGCTCGATCGCAAGGCCGAGCTTCCTCCGGCTTTCGGCCGGCGGTATCCGGCGCACGTCCGCGCCGGTGATTTCGCCGGTCAGCGTCCGGAAGTCCGTCGCGCGGACCCGGCTCGTCGACGGCGCGAAGACCGCCAGCCGTTCCTCGGCGCTGCGTTGCAGCCGCGCCGACCAGGTGACGTAGAGGACGTTCTCGCCCGAGCGCGCTTCGATGGCCCGCCACAGCGCCGTCGTCTTGCCGCTTCCCGGGCGGCCGCGCAGCACCCGCACCGGGCTCCGGTCGGTCTCGAACGACGCCTGCTGCCTGTTCCGCGGCCGGCCCGCGATGTCCTCGTCCATGTCCGTCGCCTGCTGGATCGGCAGGTAGTCCTTTCGGCTACCGCCGCCGAGCGGCGTGTGGTCGTCGTGGTGCCGCACGGCGCGCGCGACTATCGTTCCCGGCTCGGCGCCGCAGCTGTCCGCCGGCCCGCGGCTCCCGGCTATCCCCCACCACAGGTAGTACTGGCTGCCGCGTGCGCCACCCAGCGGCGAGCGCCGCCAGCCCCGGTTCGGCCGCGCGCACCCCTTGACGATCGCCGTGCGTCCGTGGGCGGCCAGCTGCTCGAGGATCAGCCCGAGCCGCCGGTACAGGTGCGACCACTCCCGCAGCGTGTCCGACACGCTCGGGTGCAGCCATATCGGCTTCGCCAGCGGGCGAGGCGCGTCGGGCTTCTCTGGCGCGATGTCCGCCCTGAAGCCGTTGGATTCGTCGGCGGCTCCCGCCCGGGGCCGGCTGGCCCCGCGGTTCCGGCGTCTGTTGGTCATTACAGCTCGTCCTCGTCGTGCATCACCCTGTTGGCCAGCACCCACGCCAGCGTCTCGCGCGCCGGGCGGTTGAGCGGGATGCGCTCGTCCTCACGCGCCCTCTCGATCCGCTCGTACGTCTTGTGCCGCCGGCGCCGGGCGTACAGCCCGAGGAAGTGCGCCAGGGCCTTGCTCGCGCAGACTTCCCTGACCGTGTAGTAGCGATACGTCGGCGGGTCGCCGCTCCGGCTGTCGAGCAGAACGTCGATCTCCTCCGCCCGCCCCGGCAGCCACGAGATGCCCCGTCCGCGTCCGCCCAGCCCTGCACTGAACGCCACCATCTCGTCGGTCCACTTGTCGAGGAGCATTCCGGCCTCGCCCTTGCCGAACTGCTCGCCGTGCTCGTCGGTCACCCAACGCCGCAGGTAGCGGCGTCCGGCCGCGCGCAGGAACGCCGGGCCCCGCTGGCCGCCGTGACTCTTGCCGTCGCTGTCGAGCCCCGCCGGCATCGTGCCCTCGTGCAGCCATGCGTCGGCTGCCCGCAGGTCGACCGCGCGCGCGAGCGTCGGGTGCAGCTCGGGCGGCACTCTCTTCACCACGTCCGCATACAGCGGGTGCTCGCTCCATCGGATGTCGGGCATCATCGCTTCGGTGCCGCGGTTGGCCTGCCGTGGCGCGCGGCCTTCGCAGCCGCGCGGCCAGCGGCTGGTTCGGGCAGCAGGCCCACGGGTTCCGCTACGGCCGTACAGTAGATGATCTCGGAAGCGTCGGGCGCGCTGTCGCCCGCCCGGCCGGGGCACTGCTCGACTTGCTCGACCCGTCGCCCGGCACGGCCTTGACCTGGCCTCGCATCGCGACGCCGACGTGGATCTGCGCGTCCGCCTGGGCGAGGCGCCCAAGGAAGGGACCTCGGCGGGCGTGACCATGGTGGCCGCACCGGTGTCGGGGTTCACGGGCCGTCCGGTACCCGGCCTGGCGATGAATGCGAATCACCCTCGACGGCCAAGTGCTCGCGGTCGGCGGCATCGCCGAGAAAGTGCTCGCCGCGCACCGCGGCGGCCTGGGCCGCGTCCTCCTGCCGCTTGGGAACCGCGGGCAGGTCGACGAGGGTCGTCGTCCCCTCGTTTACTTCCCCTCGTTTCAGGAACGGATTCCGCAGGCGGAACAGCACCATCCATGGACGGTCCCGCACGAGAAGTCCGAGCAGCGCGGCACGCGGACGCATCTTCTTGAAGCTATGCATCGCACGAGCCCTCCATGCCCCTACCCTCACCCGATCCCCCGGCCGGCGGGTCAGAAGTCGACATGCATCGACAGGCGCACCGTGCGGCCGCGCAGGAACCCCGTCGGCTGACCGAACAGCGGCGACGACAGCACCCCGCTGTAGCTGCGCACGTTCGTGATGTTGAAGACGTTGTAGAAGCGCGCCTGGAAGCGGACCAGCCGCTCCGCGCCCCCGGCGCCGGCCTCCCGGGCGAAACCCGTCGCCCGCGGCCGGAACTCCTTCGTGAACGTCATGTCCAGATTGATGCGCGCCGGACCGGTCTCGGTGTTGCGCGCCACGCCGGGAGGCCGGTCCCGCGTCGACTGGTCGCCGTTCAGGTCGCGTCCGCTGCGGATGCTGTACGGCCGGCCCGAGTATGCACGCAAATTGAAGTTGAAGGCCGTCCCCTCGTAGGTCGCGCGGGCGAGGGCCCTCAGCAACGGGTGCCGCAGTCCCGCATCGCGCGGCAATCGGACCCGGAACTGCGACTGCACCCGGTGCTGCCGCCGGGCGAGCCCCCAGGCCGGGAGGTACGGATTGTTGAAGTCGTCGTCGTCCTCGCCGCCGCGGTAGCTGTAGTTCAGGCT
This sequence comes from Vicinamibacterales bacterium, assembly GCA_965116825.1. Lineage (GTDB taxonomy): Bacteria > Acidobacteriota > Vicinamibacteria > Vicinamibacterales > UBA8438 > WTFV01. The sequence continues at coordinate 4,985,699 of OZ220736.1, read as the reverse complement.
CCCCGACAGGCCGACCCCCGCCACCTGTATCGCTCGGCGGCGATCGAGCCGGACCCGGAGCCGCCGGCCCACCGACCTCCCCGTCGATTCGATCCGGTAGATGTTGCCGACGTTGGGGTAGAACGGCCGCATCCGATCCACCGTCTCCCGCCGGACGTCGCGCGGCAGCACCAGGATCTCCGGCGGCAGGGGCGTGCCCGGAAACGGCGCGTTGATGTTCCGGATGCGCTGCTGGCGATACCCGTAGCTCATCCGATACGACACCGACAGGCGCAGCCCGCCCGCCAGTTGCTGCGTCAGGTTGAACTGCGGATTGACGCTGTAGGCAGACTGGTAGTCGGGATCGAGCCGGTACAGGGAGGTGTGCCGTTCGTCGATGGTGGCCTGTCCCCCCTGAAACGGATCCGGAAACGACGGCGACGAAATGGAGAGCTGCTTCTGATACGTCGACCCGTCGTTGCGGATCAGCCGCACGTGATCCCGGAAGTCCCGAAACCGGACCTGCGACCCGAGGCTGACGATGGTGTCGTCGAAGAGCCGGTACTGCAGGTTGACGGTCGGATCGGCGCGCAGATAGTCGACCGAGTAGTTGGTCGCTTCGTAGCGCAGCCCCAGACGCAGGCTCGCCCGCTCGCCGAACTCCCGATCCGCCTGCACATAGCTTTCGACGCCCAGCTCGGTGATGTCCAGCTCGCCGTTGCCCGTCGTCAGGGTGAAGGTGGTCGGCAGCCCGGTGATCGCGACCGTCTCGCCGCGGCCGTTCAGGTAGGTCGGGACGACGCCGCGGGCGAGCGCATCGTCGACGATGCGCCGCGTGGGATCGCAGTTGACGCCGGCGAAACCGGTCGCGCCGCAGTAGTCGTGCAGGCTGGCGAAGTCGAACGTCCCGTTGTAGTTGTCCTCCGACAGACTGGTGTTCCGGTCGTAGCGCGCCTCGAACCCGGCCTGGAAGCTCCAGCCCCGCCGCTGCCAGCGCAGCCGGTCCTCCACTTGTATGCCGGTCTCCTCGTCCCGGTTCCGTCGGGTCCCACCGCCGCGGTTGAAGGCGTCCGCGACGTCGATCGCCACCCCGTCGAACACCGGAGCCGCGCTCGATCCTCGCCGTCTCATCCGTACCCGCAGGTCGTTGACGAACGCTTCTCCCAGCCTTCGTTCGCTGACCTGGAACGACCAGTCCCGCCGCGTGTCGTTGGTGCCCCGCTCTGCCAGGGTGAAGCCGCCCACGCCGCTGTTCTCGGTGCGGCGGGTCTCGTAGTCGAAGCGGACCCCCATGCTGCGATTGGCGGCGACCTCGATGTCGGCATCGAGCTCCAGCTCGTGCTCGTTCCGCGGACGGACGACGCCGTCGAACACGTTGCCGCCCGGCGTGATGGCGCGGAGCGAGTCGGCGGCGCGCTGCTGCCGGTCGGTCGACGCCTCTACGTCCAGGTCGACGCGGCCGGGGAGGATCGGCCCGCGCAGGTCGAGGTCGACGTTCCGCGTCTGGCGGGCCGGCTTCGTGCGCTCGCCCGGCGTCGTGGCGTCGAGCGCTTCGTCGGAGAAGTCGAAGCTCGCCGATCGCTGCCAGCGGCCGGTTCCCGGTCGCGTGATGATCTCGATGCGCGGCCCCTCGCCGCCGCCGTCGGCCCGGAGCGGCGTGGGATCGACGATGATCTGCGCGATCTCCTCCGGCCGGGGCAGCCGGCCCTCGTCGAACCCGTCGATGATGAAGCCGGCCACGTCGTCCTCGAAATCGTCGCTGGAGTCCGCGCCGGCCAGCAGCATCAGGTAGAGCGCCAGGTCTTCCTCGTCGGCCGGCAACCCCAGCAGGTCGTCCCCGGACAGCGTCGTGGCCGTCAGGGTCGACAGCGCGTCCACGGCGAACTCCCCCGCCGTGTCGACGACGTCGACGCTCTCTTCCAGCCCCTCCAGAGCCAGAATCACCGCCAACGGCTCCAGACCGGGCACGGCCTCGACCAGGCGGTCGACGGCCTGAAACGCGGGCGCCGACACCCGCAGGCGATACGGGCCGGCGGGCACCTCCACGCTGAAGCGGCCGTTGCGGTCCGTCGTGGTCTCCCGTACCGGCTCCGCGGATCCGTCGGCGAAGACGCGCACGCTGACGGCCCACATCACGCCGCCGGTCGCGTCGGAAACGGTGCCGGATATGCGGGCAGGTGGCTCCCTGGGCCCCAGCGCGGTCTGCAGGGCGACCGCAGGCTGGCCGCCCGCGACCAGGAGGCCGAGCACCGCCGCGGCACGAGCAGTCATCGGTACTGCTTGTTGACGACGCCGACGCCCCGGGCGCTTCACGCGCGTTGGCGCGCTGCCGCTGCCGGCGAGGTGTCCGGACTGCGGGGCCGACGTGCCCCGCCCGCGCGGACATCGACGTCCCCACCAGGCCGGCCGGCGTTCAACGCGCCGCGGAGCCGGCATTCGGCCAACCCGGCTTGCTCATTTGTGCAGATCCCGAACCGCGACAAGGCACGGCTGACCACAAGCCCGGCGTCTCGACCCCCTCGGTCGCCTCGCTCGGCGGTGGCGCTCTCGACGATCGTGATGGCGGGGGGCGGCCGCACAGCCCCGTCGAGCTACCGTTGCCTGGTGCCATTGCCGGGGCGGCGGGCTGTCTGGAGCGGGCCCAGGTGGTCTCGTAGAATCCGGATCAGAATTGCACACGGAATTGTCACCGCCAAGCGCGGAGGTTCATAGAATCCCCTGGCAACAGGGCCGTTATCCGAAATCAGTGGCTTTCGCACCGAACTCCATGTAGCGACTTCGCCGCCGGACGTACCCAGAACCATCCGCGTACGCGCGTCCATCAACGGCAGCACCCGGCCGCCTTCGTGCTACGCTCACGGGCCGGTCATCTGCGTCCCCAGCGACTCGACGATGTCTCCGTACGCACATTCCGTCCGACAGGGCCGAGCCCAGGGCAAAGTCCTGGACCGGAGCGGCCGCTCCGACGTCAACCGAACGGCACCGGGCGGTTCGCTCAACCGGCCGACCCCACGTCATCGAATTGCGCGTTGCTCGTGAGCATTCCGAGGTAGGTCGGAAGAGACCACTCGCGGCAGACCTCCTCAAACATATTGCCAAGATTTGCAAGCTGGTCGAACGTGGTCTCAATGTCCGTTACAAACAGAAACCTCAGCAAATCCTCTGTCGGATCGCTAGGAATCGAGACGCCCAGCGCTTTTGATCGGCGTGCAAGAATCGACTCAAGGGAATCACCCGCATTAGCCTGAGCGACCATGTTCGCTGTCGTCTCAGCACGCAAGTGCACATCTCCGATCGGCCGCCAAGCATCGGTGGTCTCCCAGAAGTCGTAGGCCAAGACCGTTCCGAGAAAGTGACCAACCAAACCCAGGAGATCAGGATCCTCCACTGCGTGGACACCTCCCGCGGCCTGTCGCTCGAGGGCGAATTGGACTTGATGACGTTGGTATCGAAATCGATTGAATGCCGAATACAGTTTCCCTCGACGCGCGAGAAACCGGAGAGAAAAGAGTGCTTCATCGCTCAGATCCATCCGATTGAACTCCGGCAAGTAAATAGTGTGTGAACCCTGTACAGAAAGGTCCTGTCCCGCTTTTGGAACTAGAACCTTGTCGACGAAGTCATTCAGGCAGACCCAATGAACCACCGAATCAGTCGTGTCGGCCACGACGAAAACAAGCGGGTTCGCCGATCCCATTGATCGGGCCAGCTGTAGTTCCGCTGTGTCGACCGCTTCTGCGATTACGCGCATTCTACACGACTGCCTCCGGTCGTACTTGAGTGGTGAACTCTCCACGTTACCTCGTGCCTGCATTTCCCTCGTAACCCACTGCACCCTAGAGCGTGACTTCAGTTGCACAAAGAAATGTTCGCCAAAAGTGACGAACTCATCGCCGTGAGAGTCGAACACCTCGACAGCAAAGTCGATCCCGTAATCCGGTTTGTACTCTCGAACTACCCACTCCTGTGGCAAAGCGCTCCTAAACAGTTGAATGCCGACCGAATCAGTGACGTGTGACGTAGGGCGTTTTTTCATCATTCTCAATCCACAACTTGACGCCAACGACCGTTCTGCTACGGACCAGCCCTGCAAGCGAGTTCGCCCTCCGCTGACGGGCAGTGCCACGCTCGCTTTGAAACATACTCAGAGCCCGGTTGACATGCTACACGTCCCACCGCCACAGCGCAAGCCGGCAGCAGCAGCAGTACTCCAGTTAAATTTTCCTGCTGCTTCTCCCCCTTCACCGCCCCGCTTTGAGCCAGGCCCTACTCAACCCTTCTGCCGGACTTTCACCGGCTATCCTTCGCCAGTTTGCCTGGCGCACCAACGCTTTCTGCGCAGCTCGCTTCTCCGGCGGCGTCTCGCCCGTCTTCTTGTCCTGCCAGCGGCGCCGGCCGCGCTCCGGTTCCGATTCGAACACCTACCTCGCCGAGAGCCACCAGCGTCTCGTCGCTGTGGTACCCCTTGTCGGCAACCATCTCTTCGACCCCTCGACCGTCCGGCTGCACCAACTCCACCTGCTCGGCCGCCGTGATCAGCGTCGCCGGCAGCGTCGCCGCATCGCCGTCCGATGCATCCTGCACCGTCACCGACACGATGGCGCGCGTGTCCATGTCGACCCCGTGCTCGGCCTTGTGGGCCAAGTGCGTCCGACCGTCCTTCATCTTCGCGATCTTCGCGTCCGGGTCCTGCGGCGATTTCCAGTCCTTGTTCGACGTCTTCTTGTTCTTCCGGGACCGGTCGAACCGAGCCAACTCGGCCCGCGTCGGGGTCTCCACACCGGACGCTTCCGCCAACCGCCGAATGAACTCTTCGCGGGATTCTCCCGTGTCCCGCCGCTCGATGCTCCGAATCGCCTCGCTTCCAGCGTCGTCGCATCGATGCCGACCGTCTTCCCCCGAACCAGACCCGCTGCGGACAGCCGCTCCAGAACCCACGTGAAAACTGCCTCGTGGGTCTCTACGTCGATCCGCCGCCGCGTGCGCGACAGCGTCGAGTGATCCGGCGCTGCCTTTGTCAATTCCAGGTCCAGGGAACGACCGCAGACTCAGCGAATCGGCTACCCGCCACGCAATCCCCCGCTCCGACGACTGTGAGCATGATCGTGCTGCTGCCTGATCGGTTCTGACCCCTCCGACGACCGACTTCGTGTCCTGGGTCTGATCTGTCGACCCGGTTCGGCAGCACACATCCAGATGTTGTCTGGCCGGGTGGGCAGTGACCCGATAGGGGCCTGTTTGGAGACCCGTCACAGTCCTGTCCGCCCGCCCGACCAGACGGCGTCGCCAGCCCGTTGAAGGAGGCCGGCAACATGTCGAACAGCATCGCGCCCGACGGTCCGCCCGTCAAGGTGATCGTCGGCGTCGACACCCACAAGCACGAGCATGTCGCGGTAGCGATCAATGACCTGGGCGCCCGGCTCGCGACGTTCCGGGCGCCAGCGAACGGTGCGGGCTACGCCGATCTGGTGGCCTGGGCGCCCACGCTCGGCGACCTCGAAGCCTTCGGGATCGAAGGCACAGGTTCCTACGGGGTCGGCCTCGCGAGCTTCGTGCGCCGACAGGGGTTCCGCGTCGTCGAGGTCAATCGTTGCGACCCGCGCAAGCGGCGCAACAACGGCAAGAGTGACACGCTCCACGCCGAGGCTGCCGCGCGGTCGGTGCTCGCCGGCGTCGCGACCGGCACTCCAAAGACGGCCGACGGGGCGGCAGAGATGGTCCGCCAGATCAAGATTGCCCGCGATACGGCCGTCAAGGCCCGCACTGCCGCGATGACCACCCTCAGCCGGTCCGCGTAGAAGGCCTCGGTTGCGGTAGGGAACCGGGTTGCCCCGGTCCCCCCGCTCAGATCCGTACGTGCGCGCTAACTAACGCATACGGCTCCTACCTTGGGTGGTAGACGACAAACCGCTGGACAGGCCACGGGTGCCGAATCCGCACGGGGGGCCAATACCGCGCCGTGAGGCGCCTCACAACGGCCATCGTCGCCGCTGTCTTCTGTGACCGCCGGCGCAAGGTCATGAGCCAAATCCACTCAAGACGCCATACGAAGCCGTCAAGGGTCCGGGAACTGCTCGGCACGGCATAGTAATTCAGCCAGCCGTTGACTACCTTCCCCAGCCATCGCGCCGTCTCGTGGACGTCCGCGCGCATCCGAGCGCAGAGTCCCTCCTTGAGCCGTTTCAAGGTTCGCGTGACCCGTTTCGCTATCGGCTTGCGCCCCAGCCCGAATTTTCCGTTCCTCTTCGTCTTGCAGTAATGCGTGAACCCGAGGAAATCGAAAGTCTCCGGGCGACGCGCCCGCCCGCGCCTGGCGGTTCGCCATCGCGAACCGGCCGAACTCGATGAGGCGGGTCTTGTCGGGGTGCAGCTCAAGCGCGAACTGGCTCATTTTCTCCCTGCGGTCGTCGAGAAACTGGTCCGCATCCGCCTTGTGTTGGCAGCCAACGACGAAATCATCGCAGTAACGTACGATGATGGTATCCCCCGTAGCCCTTCGGGTGCGCCACAGGTATTCCCCGCGGAAGACTTCGTGACCCGCACGGCGTAGCCGTTGCCAGGGTTCCACTTCAATGAGGCCGCGGGTATTCCCCGCGGAAGACTGTGCTTACGCGGACGTCCATCCCGGCCCGCCGAAACGACTTCAATGAGGCCGCGGGTATTCCCCGCGGAAGACCCGGGCTCAAGGCGGGCGCCGATTGGGACCGCGCGACACTTCAATGAGGCCGCGGGTATTCCCCGCGGAAGACGCCTAGATTCGTATGCTAGGCGCATCTTAGACTGCACTTCAATGAGGCCGCGGGTATTCCCCGCGGAAGACGGTGACGGGATGCGCCTCGTTGGAGAGGCCGCGCTACTTCAATGAGGCCGCGGGTATTCCCCGCGGAAGACCTGGACCGACGCAAAGCGAAGGTGATCGGAACGTCGACTTCAATGAGGCCGCGGGTTTTCCCCGCGGAAGACTGGAAGTGGACGAAACGGGCGCCCTGGTCGTGGACGACTTCAATGAGGCCGCGGGTATTCCCCGCGGAAGACATCCGGTTCCTGTGTCCGGCGTGCTTTCGGCTCGCTGGACTTCAATGAGGCCGCGGGTATTCCCCGCGGAAGACATATTGAGCAAAAAAGTCCCGGAAAGGGACAGCCAAACTTCAATGAGGCCGCGGGTATTCCCCGCGGAAGACACAATCAAAAAGACCGATGTTCAATCGATTCTTGTCGACTTCAATGAGGCCGCGGGTATTCCCCGCGGAAGACATGAGGTCTTCATTTAGCGGATCCGGGCAAGAAATCCGCGTGTTGGGGGTAAAGGTCTTGCTGCGCGGTGCCGATAGGAAAGGGGCGTGGGCCTGCTGCGCCGCATACGCGCCATCCTGGAACAATCCCCATCCGAGCGGGATCCTCGGGACGTTGTCATCGAGCAACAGGACCAGGAAATCTCGCGGCTGCGTGACGAACTGGCGCGCCACAAGGGCGTGCATCGTCAGAACGGCGGCTTGCAGCGTCAGATCGAGCGGCTGGAGCGCGAGAACGAGCACCTGAAACAGCAGTTGGGAGCCGAGCGCCGCGCGGGACGCCGGCAAGCCGCACCTTTCGCCAAGAAGCGGCCACAGGGTCGCGGCGGCCGTCCCGGCCGGCGGCCCGGTGCGCGCTATGGCCGGCAGGGGCGCCGCCCGTGTCCGGCGCGGGTCGACGAGACCATCGCGGCGCCGGCGCCGACGAGCTGTCCGGACTGCGGCGGCGCGGTCGAAGTGACCGGCGCGGCGTCGCAGTATCAGGAAGACCTACCCCCGGTGCGCCCGCTGGTGCGCCGCTTCGACATCGAGGTCGGCCACTGCTCGCAGTGTCGGCGGCGTATCCAGGGCCGCCACGCCCTGCAGACCTCCGACGCGTTGGGGGCGGCCCGCGCACAGCTCGGTCCCGGTGTGGTCGCGCTGGTCGTGGAGTTGCACACCCACGGCGGCCTGCCGCTGGCCAAGGTCGCCGACCTGCTGCAGACCCGCTTCGGCCTGCAGGTGACGCCGGGGGGCCTCGCGAATCTGCTGCATCGTGCGGCACGCGACGCGCGGCCGGCCTACGAGGCGTTGCGCGAGCAGGTTCGCAACGCTCCGGTGGTCACGGCCGATGAAACCGGTTGGCGCGTCGGCGCCCGCAGCCACTGGTTGTGGGCGGCCGTCACCCCGACGACGACCGTCTACGCCATCTGTGCGGGCCGCGGATTCGAAGACGCGCAAGCGGTCCTGGGAGCCGACTTCGACGGCGTGCTCGTGCGCGACGGATGGGTGGTCTACCGCCGCTACATCAACGGCGAGCACCAAACTTGTCTGGCCCACCTGCTTCGACGCTGTGAGCATCTGCTCGAGGACCATCCCCGCTGCGGGTGGGCCGCTCAGGTGCAGGCCACCTTGCAGGCCGGCCTCGCGCTGCGCGACCGGCGCGATGCCGGCGGTCTGAGCGACCACGGCCTGGCCACCGCCCGCGGCCGACTGCTCGCCCGGCTCAGCCGGCTGATCGACAACCCGCCGCCGCTGGACGAGGCCGAGTGCTTCGCCAACCATCTGGCCAACGAATTCGGCGCCATCTTCACGTTCCTGTGGAACCCGTCGGTCGACGCCACCAACTGGCGCGCCGAACAAGCCATCCGGCCCGCCGTCGTCATCCGCAAGGTGTGCGGCGGCAACCGCACCCGCAAGGGCGCCGACACCCAGCAGGTCCTCGCCAGCGTCGTACGTACCGCACGCCAACGAAACCTCGACCTGCCTGCGCTATTCGCCACGATGTTGCGCGCCCCCGACTCGATCGTCCCCGACGGATTCAACCTTCCGCCGCCGTCCGCGTGAGCGGCAGCGCGACACTACCGAGCCGATGCACGACCGCGAACCGGCGGCTGACCGCCGCGCCGGGTGAATGCCGAGAACGTTGACACCCAAGGCGCAGCAACCCGATGCCCGGGTCGGGTGCTTCCAGCCGTAGCTGGCCTCCGCAACCAGCAGACCTACCCCTTCGTGCCCGGGCAGCCGACGCACGCACCCCGTCCTCGGCTTCCGGCTGCGGCGTGGGTAACAGTGCAGCCACCTCGGCCTCCCGCGCAAGTCGCAACGCCCGCCAAAGGAAACCTCGGCGTCGCTCGAACTTCGACGTGCCAGGCCCATTCCACGCCCGTGTCTATTGACGAATCACCCGGTAAACGAAGACGACATGAGCAAGAGCGGGCCGGCCGCCGCCGCCGCTACGCCACTTCAATGAGGCCGCGGGTATTCCCCGCGGAAGACGCGTCGTAGCCGAGATCCTCTCGCGCTTCCGACGTCACTTCAATGAGGCCGCGGGTATTCCCCGCGGAAGACTGATCGACGGGCCGGTCAAGCGGCTCATCGACCGGCAACTTCAATGAGGCCGCGGGTATTCCCCGCGGAAGACTCGATTCGGGTGTATGTGGAGCGGATGGCGGTAGACTACTTCAATGAGGCCGCGGGTATTCCCCGCGGAAGACGACCTGGTGGCCGCACCATCGACCCGGACGTGCTGTTGCATACTTCAATGAGGCCGCGGGTATTCCCCGCGGAAGACACCCGAACCGGCGCGGCGCCATCGTCGGACAGTTCCAACCACTTCAATGAGGCCGCGGGTATTCCCCGCGGAAGACTTACGGCACCTCCCCCGCCCGCGGCGCGTCCTGCCACAACTTCAATGAGGCCGCGGGTATTCCCCGCGGAAGACGGAAGCCAAGCTCGGCACGACCCTGATCCGCGTCGACATACTTCAATGAGGCCGCGGGTATTCCCCGCGGAAGACACTGAATGCTGTCACCATGCACATCGCGTTCAAGCTACTTCAATGAGGCCGCGGGTATTCCCCGCGGAAGACACTTGGCGGGCTGCCATAACGAGCGTTAACGGATGATACTTCAATGAGTGGGTTTTTCGGACGAAGTTGAACACCGATTCCGGGCGAAGTTGAACACCGGTTTCGGACGAAGTTGAACACCGATTCCGGGATGTTGAACACCGATTTCGGTCATCGTGAACGCTCGTCGGTAGCCTGACCCGGCATGCTTCCGCCCTTTCGAGGGGAGGGACGGAGGCGATGGCGGCTCGGAGACTACTGATGAGGAAGATTCGCGAGGTTCTACGGCTCAAACACGAGCACGGATTGTCGCACCGCGCGATTGCCCAAGCCTGCGCGATGGGCGTGGGCACGGTCACGCTCTATCTGCGGAGAACGGCCCAAAGCGGGCTCGGCTGGCCGTTGCCGGCCGAGCTGGACGACGCGGCGCTCGAGGCTCGACTCTTTCGCCGCCCCGCTCCGCTGCGGGACCGAGTCCGGGTTCGGCCTGACTGCGCGTACGTCCACCGCGAGCTCAAGCGCGACGGCGTGACGCTGCAACTGCTCTGGGAGGAGTACGCCCAGGTCCATCCGAGCGGCTACCGCTACACGCAGTTTTGCGAGATCTACCGGCAGTGGGCCAAGCGGCTGCGGCCGTCGATGCGGCAGGTGCACCGCGCCGGCGAGAAGACCTTCATCGACTTCTCCGGCAAGCGGCCGAGGCTGGTCGACCGGCGCACGGGCGAGTTGCGGCCCGTCGAGCTGTTCGTCTCCGTGCTCGGCGCCAGCAGCTTCACCTACGCCGAGGCGACCGAGACCCAGCAGTTGCCCGACTGGGTCGACGCGCACATCCGGATGGTGGAGTACTTCGACGGCGCCACCACGCTGTGGGTCCCCGACCAGTTGAAGAGCGCCATCACCCGACCCTGCCGCTACGAGGCCGGCGTCAACCGCAGCTACGAGGACCTGGCCGCCCACTACGGCGCGGTCGTGATTCCGGCGCGGCCGAGAAAGCCCCGGGACAAGGCTGCGGTTGAGAACTGTGTGCTCATCGCACAGCGGTGGATACTCGCGCGTCTGCGCGACCAGACCTTCTTCGAGCTCGGTCCGCTCAATGCTGCGATCCGCGTGCTGCTCGACGCCCTCAACGACCGACCGATGAAGAAGCTGGGCGTCAGCCGCCGCGCGCTCTACGAGCAACTCGACCGCCCGGCGCTACGGCCTCTGCCGGCAACGCGCTACGTCCTCGCGCACTGGAAGCCCTGCCGCGTGAACATCGACTACCACGTGACCGTCGAGCACCACGTCTACAGCGTGCCGTACCAACTGGTCCACGAGCAGGTCGAGGTCCGCTACACGACCAACACGGTCGAGGTCTTCCATCGCGACAAGCGCATCGCGTCGCACCGGCGGCGCTACGACCGACAGCCGTCGACCGTGGCCGAGCACATGCCCAGCGCCCACCGCGCGCATGCCGAGTGGTCGCCGTCGCGCCTGATCGGCTGGGCCAACAAGGTCGGACCGGCGACCGGACAACTCGTTTCCCGGCTCCTGCAGAGCCGCCCGCACCCGGAGCAGGGCTATCGACCCTGTCTAGGGATCATGCGGTTGGGACGGCGGCACGGAAACAGCCGGCTCGAGGCGGCCTGTATCCGTGCGTTGGCGCTCAACTCCTGCCGCTATCACACCGTCAAGAACATTCTCAGTGCCGGGCAGGACCGCCTGCCCATCGAGCCGCCGGCCGAGGCGAACCCGACGCCGACGCACGCCAACATCCGCGGCGCCGACTACTACGCCGCCACAGCCACAGAGGAGGACTGATGCTGATCGAACAGACGCTCGACAAGCTCAACGCCATGAAGCTGGGCGCGATGGCCGAGGCCTTGCAGCAACAACTGCAGACCGGCGAGGCCGCCGCGCTCGGTTTCGAGGAGCGTTTCGGCCTGCTCGTCGACGCCGAGTCGACGGCCCGCGAGCAGCGCAAGCTGCAGCGGCGCCTCCAAACGGCGAAGCTGCGCTACCCGGCGTCGCTCGAAGCCGTCGACTTTACCCATCCGCGCCGGCTCAACCGCCAGCAGGTCCTCACTCTGGGCGCCTGCGCCTGGCTCACTGAGCGCCACAACTTGATCGTCACCGGGCCGTGCGGCATCGGGAAGAGCTTTCTCGCCTGCGCGTTCGTCGAACGGGCATGCCGCCGCGGCTTCACCGCGCGCTACCTCCGCATGCCGCGCCTGCTGCACGAGCTGGCCGTCGGCCGCGGCGACGGCTCCTACACCCGACTGCTCACCCGGTTGGCGAAGCTCGACCTGCTCGCCATCGACGATTGGATGCTCGCGCCGCTGCGCGACACCGAACGCCGCGACCTGACCGAGGTGATCGAAGACCGCGCCGAGCGCGCCTCGACGCTGATCGCCAGCCAGTTGCCGGTGACCGACTGGCACGCCGTCATCGGCGACCCCAATCAGGCCGACGCCATTTGCGACCGCCTGCTCCACGACGCGCACCGCATCGACCTGAAGGGGCGCTCGATGCGGCGGACGCACGACGCACCAGCCCGCGGCCGGAAGGAGGCGACATGAGCACGCGGCCGGCGACGACATCGCACCGAGCACCGAGCACGATCACGTCCGCGACATCCGCGACACTGCTGCCGGGCCCGAGCGGCCTGTGGATCCTGCCGGTGCTGTGGAAAACGCGCGCGATACGCTCAACGTTGACTGCGGCCTCGCAGAAGGCGCGTTTCCCACAACACCTTGGACGCCGCAAGCGGCGCCCACAGGCTCCACAGGCACTTTCTTCTGTACTTTCGATCAGGAAGACAAGAGTAGGATCTCGAAGATCCGTCGCGGCGCCGATGGGAGGGAACTGACTGAGCAACGTCGCTACGCTCCGACGAGCGTTCACGTTCGCCGAAATCGGTGTTCACGTTCCCCGGAATCGGTGTTCACGTTCAGCGAAATACCCAATGAGGCCGCGGGTATTCCCCGCGGAAGACAGAAGCGATTGCATCGAAGGAGTTTCATCAACTGATACTTCAATAACGACCGCAGACTCAGCGAATCGGCTACCCGCCACGCAATCCCCCGCTCCGACGACAGACCCTCGAAATAGCCGATGAACAGCATCCGGAAATACCGACCCGGACGCAGACTCGGACGGCCCAGCCGGTCCGCGTAGAAGGCCGAGCACAACTCCTCGACGAACGCATCGAAGCCGGAATCCGCCAGGACCCGGTTCAGCCGCTCGAAGTAAGGATGCCCGTCGCTCGTCGGGAGGTCCGACGTGTCCACCCACATCGGCGACGCCTGGCGCGCCGCCGGTCTCTTGCCCATTGCCATGGTCGTTCAGTGTACGGGTTCGATCGCGCCGGGGCCAGGCCGGATCAGCGACTTTCGCCACAGGCTGCTAAACTTCAATGAGGCCGCGGGTATTCCCCGCGGAAGACGACTCCGTGGTCAAGAGTTACTGATACACTCGCACTACTTCAATGAGGCCGCGGGTATTCCCCGCGGAAGACCTGCTAACTAGTGTTCGGCAGAAAACCCCATAAGTTGTTGATTCTACCGGAGATACCGTGGATTTCAAGTGGCAAAGATCGTCCGAATGTCGTATTCTTGGGGGCGATCCATGAGGAATCGGCCCATTTCGGGAGTATCTTCGCGACATTGACATCATGAGAGAAGTGCACAGGTCACAGTTTCAACTCGGCCAGGTGCCCATTGAGGAGATCTGGATAAACCCGAAATCGCGGGATGACATTCCCGCGGTGTTGAAGGGGCTTCAGCACATCTGGTGCGACGAGGCGTTGCGTGAGCAGCTGTTTGCGCTGCTGGACGAGCACATCCTGCCGGAGGCCGACCGCACGGTCGGGCGTCCGGGGATGGATTTGTGGCAGATTCTGGTCCTGGGCATTCTGAAGCAGGGGCTGGGCTGCGACTTCGACCGTCTTCACGAATTGACGAACCATCACGATACGATACGCGCGTTCCTGGGCCACAGCGACTTCGGTGACAAGACGCATTACGAGTACCAGACGGTGGTCGACAACGTGTCGTTGTTGACGCCGGAGTTGCTGTCGGCGGTCGGGCGCCTGGTGGTGGAGAGCGGGCACAAGGTAGCAAAAAAAAAGCCTGGCGAACCATTACGCGGGCGGTGTGACTCGTTCGTCGTCGAGACGGACGTGCATTATCCGACGGACGTCAACCTGTTGTGGGACGCGGTGCGTTGCCTGCTGCGGGAGACGGGGCGGACGGCTGAGCAGTACGCGGTGCGCGGCTGGCGTCAGTGGCGCCATCTGTCGCGGGAGGTCAAGAAGCTGTTCAACAAGGTGCGCTCGACGCGGCGAGCGCAGCGGCATCCGGAGCGGGTGGAGGCGTATTTGGCGCGCTGCCGGGCGCTGGTGGAGCGCGCAGAGGCCACGCTCGACGTTTTGCGGGACGAGGGCGTGGGGGAATTGCGCTGCCGCTCGATCGCAGACCTCGTCGCTCACGCGCGGCGGCAGATTGACCAAGTGGAGCGTCGTCTTCTGGGTGGCGAGACAATTCCTCACGAGGAGAAGGTCTTTTCGATTTTCGAGGAACATACGCGCTGGGTTTCCAAAGGCAAGGCGGGCACGCCGGTCGAACTCGGGGTTCCTGTCGCTCTTATCGAGGATCAGTATCAATTCATCCTTCACCACAAGATCCTGTGGGAGGGCGAGGACGTGGACGTGCCAGTGCCGCTGGTGCGGGAAGCGCAGGAATTGTATCCGGAGTTACGGGCGTGCAGTTTCGACCGCGGCTTTCACAGCCCCGCCAACCGGGTGCGCCTCGATGCACTGCTCGACGTCAATGCGTTGCCGCGGAAAGGGTATCTTTCGAAAGTCGACCGGGAACGGGAAGAGGAGGAATCGTTTGCGGCGGCGCGGCGTGCACATCCGGCGGTCGAGTCTGCCATCAACGGGTTGGAGCATCGAGGACTCGACCGCGTTCGCAGCCATGGCGCGGAGGGCTTCGCGCGAACGGTCGCCCTGTCGGTGCTGGCGGCCAACCTGCATCGCATCGGGTTGCTTCTGCAGAAGCGGGAGCGCAAGCGACAGCAACGTATCGCCTGACCACCTGTCATCGTAATCAGGCCGGACTCGGAGCCGGCAACAGACGGCACGGTCTTACTGTCCTTGGAAACAGGACATCGGTCTGACTTGCCGACCTTCGCCCATCCGCAGCTCGTCAGGCGCCGTCGTCGCGGCCGGATTTCGTCCCGAAATCACGCCCAGGATGCCACGACTTGGCGCAGATCTCTGCCCGAAACGGGGTTTTCTGGCTGACACTAACTACAACACGGGAGTATTCAATGGGCGAAACTTCAATGAGGCCGCGGGTATTCCCCGCGGAAGACGCGCGCCCGTGGCGAGCAGCACGATTGCGACAGCCGACTTCAATGAGGCCGCGGGTATTCCCCGCGGAAGACCTGTTCTGGTCGGCGATCACACAGCCTTACGTTGCATCCACTTCAATGAGGCCGCAAGTATTCCCCGCGGAAGACGTCGAGTAAAGCGACCATTGGTTGCGGAGTTTGGATACTTCAATGAGGCCGCGGGTATTCCCCGCGGAAGACGCTCGATGGCGGCGCGACCCTCTACGCCATCGCGCTACTTCAATGAGGCCGCGGGTATTCCCCGCGGAAGACACGGATACGCACGTGGGCGCGTTTTCGCCGTTGATACTTCAATGAGGCCGCGGGTATTCCCCGCGGAAGACCCCCCACAGGGAGTTACCGATGCCCACGCACTACACCACTTCAATGAGGCCGCGGGTATTCCCCGCGGAAGACGATGGCAAACGCACCGCGCGACCGCCGACCATAGCCACTTCAATGAGGCCGCGGGTATTCCCCGCGGAAGACCAAGATCCCCTGGCCCGTGCCCTCGAGCGAGAACAAACTTCAATGAGGCCGCGGGTATTCCCCGCGGAAGACGTATGTAGTTCGAGCTACAGCGCCCGATGGCAAAACTTCAATGAGGCCGCGGGTATTCCCCGCGGAAGACACGCGGCGCTCGCGCTGAACATGACCGAGTACACGCAACTTCAATGAGGCCGCGGGTATTCCCCGCGGAAGACCGTCGACGACGCCAACGACAACGCGCGTCTGTACGTACTTCAATGAGGCCGCGGGTATTCCCCGCGGAAGACGCTCGCAGTTCCGCACGATCTACCTCTACGGCGAGCCACTTCAATGAGGCCGCGGGTATTCCCCGCGGAAGACCGGGGACGAGAACATCGTCGGCGACGGCGTCATGATACTTCAATGAGGCCGCGGGTATTCCCCGCGGAAGACGCGAGGCGGTCAGTCGGCTCGGCGGCTTGTGCGGCTTACTTCAATGAGGCCGCGGGTATTCCCCGCGGAAGACCAGCGGTACGGCATCGTCTTGTGCTTCGCACCTTCCAACTTCAATGAGGCCGCGGGTATTCCCCGCGGAAGACTCCTTAAGGTGCTGGCTGTATTGCCCTGCCCTCATCATGACTTCAATGAGGCCGCGGGTATTCCCCGCGGAAGACGCGTCGATGGTGAGCGGCCAGGACTCCATGAACGCCCGACTTCAATGAGGCCGCGGGTATTCCCCGCGGAAGACTTCTGACGTAGCGGTCGTGGATGCCGGCGGCGATGCGACTTCAATGAGGCCGCGGGTATTCCCCGCGGAAGACGGATGCTTGCTAAGCTGAATGCCAGCACAGAACACACTTCAATGAGGCCGCGGGTATTCCCCGCGGAAGACAACCGCGCCGGAGTGATTGCTTTCGTGCGATTGTCCGGACTTCAATGAGGCCGCGGGTATTCCCCGCGGAAGACGGCCAAAACATCCTCGACGGCTACACCGCCCACCTGCACTTCAATGAGGCCGCGGGTATTCCCCGCGGAAGACGTTCTCCGCTCGCATCGTGAGCTTTTGCAGTTCCTCACTTCAATGAGGCCGCGGGTATTCCCCGCGGAAGACTTCTCGATCCAGGTGACGACGTCCTCCCAGCGGCTGCGACTTCAATGAGGCCGCGGGTATTCCCCGCGGAAGACTGATGCGATGGTCGTGTGGGACCGCTCGGCGGGGCAGCACTTCAATGAGGCCGCGGGTATTCCCCGCGGAAGACAGCAGATCGCTGGCGCTCAGCGCTCGGGGCCGCGCACTTCAATGAGGCCGCGGGTATTCCCCCGCGGAAGACGGGTCCTGTGACGCCGTCCCGCCTTCGCCAATCCCACTTCAATGAGGCCGCGGGTATTCCCCGCGGAAGACTTTCCTGCCGCCGGTAGACGTCTTCAACCGCCCGCACTTCAATGAGGCCGCGGGTATTCCCCGCGGAAGACGACTCGCGAGCCGATCGAGGTTATCAACGGGATCGGCCCACTTCAATGAGGCCGCGGGTATTCCCCGCGGAAGACAACCTGCTTTCCCGGCTTGAGGCCGATGCCTCTTCACCACTTCAATGAGGCCGCGGGTATTCCCCGCGGAAGACCCCTGTGAGTAGGTTTTTGGTGACTGAGGCTAAACACTTCAATGAGGCCGCGGGTATTCCCCGCGGAAGACTCGAACCGCTCGCGGAGCTGTGCCGGGAGACGGTCACACTTCAATGAGGCCGCGGGTATTCCCCGCGGAAGACGTCCCGGCGGCGCACCCGCGGATCGTGCTGCAACGACTTCAATGAGGCCGCGGGTATTCCCCGCGGAAGACCTCCCCCTCCATGGAGTCGAAGCGATGACCCGGGAAGGTCAGGACTTCAATGAGGCCGCGGGTATTCCCCGCGGAAGACGCAGTCGCGGGTGCAGCGTCGCCCGCGGGGTGCCGGACTTCAATGAGGCCGCGGGTATTCCCCGCGGAAGACGACCGGGGCGATCAAGGCCGGCGACGACGAGAAGGGACTTCAATGAGGCCGCGGGTATTCCCCGCGGAAGACGCCGCCGAACGTGACCTCCTGCGAGGCTTTCATGTTGGAACTTCAATGAGGCCGCGGGTATTCCCCGCGGAAGACAAGGCATGGCTCCGCGTCGTACACGGACTGGTGAAACTTCAATGAGGCCGCGGGTATTCCCCGCGGAAGACCCCATCTATCGGTCGCAATTAACGACTCTTGATGCTTCTACTTCAATGAGGCCGCGGGTATTCCCCGCGGAAGACACACGACGGCGAGCCGACATTGGAGGTCGTTCTTTCACTTCAATGAGGCCGCGGGTATTCCCCGCGGAAGACGCATATGGCTAGTAAGGGGTATGGCACTGTGCAGCACTTCAATGAGGCCGCGGGTATTCCCCGCGGAAGACTCGACAGCAGAGCTTGTCACCGCGGTCCAGGCGCTACTTCAATGAGGCCGCGGGTATTCCCCGCGGAAGACACCGACGGTCACACTTCACAGCGTTCGAGGGAGCGGAACTTCAATGAGGCCGCGGGTATTCCCCGCGGAAGACGTCCGGATCCTCGACCAGATGGTCCGGGTGAATCAACTTCAATGAGGCCGCGGGTATTCCCCGCGGAAGACACGGTGCAAGTCCGAACACGGAAAGGCGACGTCGTACTTCAATGAGGCCGCGGGTATTCCCCGCGGAAGACCCTGTGGATCATTGCCGGCGGTTCCAAGTTCCTTCAGACTTCAATGAGGCCGCGGGTATTCCCCGCGGAAGACTCCTGCGGCACGGGTCAATGCCAACCTGGCGCTCAAACTTCAATGAGGCCGCGGGTATTCCCCGCGGAAGACGACGCGATGGCGAGCGCGGCCGCCTGCTGTTCCCAGGACTTCAATGAGGCCGCGGGTATTCCCCGCGGAAGACTCACTCCCAAGCTTGGCAAGGGTAGGCTTTACAGGACTTCAATGAGGCCGCGGGTATTCCCCGCGGAAGACTCGATCCTCATCACGGCCACGTCTCCGATGTCGAGACTTCAATGAGGCCGCGGGTATTCCCCGCGGAAGACGCCAATCGCCTCACATACGCGGCAGTCTCGCGTATGACTTCAATGAGGCCGCGGGTATTCCCCGCGGAAGACTGCCGTTCCATTGAGAAGTTGACAATGGGACAAATCCACTTCAATGAGGCCGCGGGTATTCCCCGCGGAAGACGATGCTCGGGTCGTGCTCGACACGATGGATCCTGCCACTTCAATGAGGCCGCGGGTATTCCCCGCGGAAGACATCCTCGGGACGTTCGGCGTTCCGCCGGCGCTCACACTTCAATGAGGCCGCGGGTATTCCCCGCGGAAGACAGGAGTGGGAATGAGGAGAAACTTCGTGGCAACAGGACTTCAATGAGGCCGCGGGTATTCCCCGCGGAAGACAAGTTGGGGACGATGGCGCGGCCGGGTCTCGACCAACTTCAATGAGGCCGCGGGTATTCCCCGCGGAAGACCCAACACCGGGGGGGCTTCGGCCCCCCACCTTTCCCAACTTCAATGAGGCCGCGGGTATTCCCCGCGGAAGACGTCGTACGACATCCGCAAGGGGTTCGTGCTGAGGACGACTTCAATGAGGCCGCGGGTATTCCCCGCGGAAGACGTGTGCTGTGCAGCCACTCGGTAACTGCCGCGTCGCACTTCAATGAGGCCGCGGGTATTCCCCGCGGAAGACCCTGCCGGCGATCCGGTCGGTGAAGGTCCTCAACTTACTTCAATGAGGCCGCGGGTATTCCCCGCGGAAGACGAGGCGGCTAGATGTTCGGCGACTTCTTCACGCCGACTTCAATGAGGCCGCGGGTATTCCCCGCGGAAGACGGCGTACCCTCCGAGGTGCAGCGCGATCCCCCCACTACTTCAATGAGGCCGCGGGTATTCCCCGCGGAAGACCTGGACGGCGACCACGCGCACCGGCGGATACCGCCTACTTCAATGAGGCCGCGGGTATTCCCCGCGGAAGACGGACGCATTGACGCCGGCGCCCGGCGCACCTACCCACTTCAATGAGGCCGCGGGTATTCCCCGCGGAAGACCCCCTGCGTAAACTGCCGTTTACGGACGCGTGCAGACGACTTCAATGAGGCCGCGGGTATTCCCCGCGGAAGACCTCCGGAAGCGCAATGACTGACAAGTGGCGCACCGTACTTCAATGAGGCCGCGGGTATTCCCCGCGGAAGACGGAATCCGCCCGCCCGCCGTTTGCCTGCGTAGTGCGACTTCAATGAGGCCGCGGGTATTCCCCGCGGAAGACGCTGGCCGCCTCGTTGGCGGTGGCTGAGTTGAAGGGCGACTTCAATGAGGCCGCGGGTATTCCCCGCGGAAGACGCCCAGGTCGACCCCGACCACCACGCCGCCTGGTGTCACTTCAATGAGGCCGCGGGTATTCCCCGCGGAAGACACGGCCTTGATTGACTCTGCGCAGTCAGAACAACCTACTTCAATGAGGCCGCGGGTATTCCCCGCGGAAGACGCGAAGTAGGCGACAAGGCGACGGCGAGCGTAACTAACCCGGAAAATTCGTGGCGTGTTCCGATTCCGGTACAGACACAAAAGCCCCCGTGTGGTACAAGTGTAGTGTTAACAACCACTTGCGCCACCACGGAGGCCCTTGCGTGACAACCGACACTGTACCACAGACTGTTCTGTTCCCGGAACTGTTTGACAAGCCGCTGTTCGCCCAGTTCAACCAGGAGCAGGCCAGTTCCGACGGCGGGGCGATCCTGCTGAAGGCCGCCGAGCGCATCTACGGCCTGGTCAAGGCGTTCGCCGGGTGTCTGTTCGACAAGCGGGCGCCGGACAAGACCCGGCACTCGCTCGCGGACCTGATCGGCCAGCGCATCTTTGGCATCGCCTGCGGCCATCCCGACTGCAATGATGGCGACCGTCTCGCCGACGACCCCATCCACAAGCTGCTGCTCGACAGAGACCCGGTTTCGGGCGAGCGCCTGGCGTCGCAGCCGACGCTGTCGCGGTTCGAGAACGCAGTCAACGGCTGCGCGCTCTACCGCATGGCGGACGAGTTGGCCACGCGGGTCATCGCGCGGCATCGCCGCCGCCTGGACGGGCGGGCGCGGTGCATCACGATCGATCTGGACCCGACGGACGACCCGACGCACGGGGCGCAGCAGTACACGCTCTTCAACGGGTACTACGACAACTGGTGCTACCTGCCGCTGCTTGGCTTCCTGAGCTTCGACCGCGAATCCGAGCAGTATCTGTGCGCGGCGCTGTTGCGGCACGGCAAGGCGGTCGCCTCCGAGGGGACGGTCGGGCTGTTGTCGCGGTTGCTGCCGCGGCTGCGCCGGGCGTTTCCGCGGGCGCGCATTCTCGTTCGGCTCGACGGGGGCTTCGCCAACCCGGCGGTCTTCGCCTTCCTGGAGGCGCAGCCGCGGCTCGATTACGTGATCGCGATGGCGAAGAACGCGGTGTTGGAGCGGTACGCCGAGCCGGCCATGCTGGTGGCGCGGGCGCGGACGTGGCGCAGCGAACAGACCGAGCACGTCTACACCGAGACCAACGAGTACCAGGCCGGCACGTGGAACCACGCGCGCCGCGTCGTGATCAAGGCCGAAGTCGTCCGCCACCGAGACCGCGAGCCGCGGGACAATCCGCGCTTCGTCGTGACCAACATGCGGCAGACGCCGCGCTTCCTCTACGAGAAGGTCTACTGCGCCCGCGGGGACGCCGAGAACCGGATCAAGGAACTGAAGGCCCTGCAGATCGACCGCACGAGTTGCCAGGCGTTTTCGGCGAATCAGTTGCGCGTGCTGCTGACGGCCGCCGCCTACGTGCTGATGCAGGAGTTGCGGTTGCGCGCCGCCGACACCGCGTGCGCCCGCGCGCAGGTGCCCTGGCTGCGCGACCGGCTGCTGAAGCTCGGCGTCCAGGTGGTGTGCTCAGTGCGTCGCGTCGTCCTGCGCCTGCCGCGCGCGACACCGGACCTGGCGGCGTGGCGGCACATCGCGTTCGCCCTCGGGGCGCGCGCCGGATAGCCGCTCGGCGAGCGCCGCATCGCTGACTGACGGAGGCTGCCAACCGCCCGCAACGGGGGAAGTATGCGCTGTCCTCCCCTGCGGCACCCGTCATCACGTCCATTCGGCGCTCAACCACCTGCCACGCGCGGTTGAGAGCGTTCCAATGGCCGCCCACTGGTCATTCCCCGTTGTCCGTGACCGAGTCCGGTTCCGGCGCCGCCTCCCAGGGGCCGAGTCACCGGCGCCACGAATAGTCCGGGCTAAACTTCAATGAGGCCGCGGGTATTCCCCGCGGAAGACGGTCAAGGCGCTGGGGGAGTAGCCGGATTTCCGGCACTGGGACTTCAATGAGGCCGCGGGTATTCCCCGCGGAAGACGTGGACTGGATGATCGCTCGCAGGCTGGCGCGCATTACTTCAATGAGGCCGCGGGTATTCCCCGCGGAAGACGCGGCCGAACCTGGAGAGTCGTCCCGTCGTGCGCCGACTTCAATGAGGCCGCGGGTATTCCCCGCGGAAGACGTCGGAGACTTCCCGTTGCCGGCCGGCTGGACTCAGATCACTTCAATGAGGCCGCGGGTATTCCCCGCGGAAGACACGAACTCGGGCGATCAGCGAAGGTCATCGTCTGCATACTTCAATGAGGCCGCGGGTATTCCCCGCGGAAGACCAGAAGTTGTGTAAGGATCACACGGTTGCCATACAACTTCAATGAGGCCGCGGGTATTCCCCGCGGAAGACGTCGTGCGCGACGCTCGCGCGCGGCCGGGTGCCGCGTACTTCAATGAGGCCGCGGGTATTCCCCGCGGAAGACTAGAGAGAGTGACATTCGGTGCTCGGGTATTTAAAACTTCAATGAGGCCGCGGGTATTCCCCGCGGAAGACTAGCGTGGTACCTACTTCACTCGCACGTGAACACGTACTTCAATGAGGCCGCGGGTATTCCCCGCGGAAGACTCGGATAAGGCGTGCGCTGCGGAAACGCATACGCCACTTCAATGAGGCCGCGGGTATTCCCCGCGGAAGACGGCATTGAGATAGGTGCGTCTCTGTCTGGGCCGTTAGACTTCAATGAGGCCGCGGGTATTCCCCGCGGAAGACTTACCTTGAGACAGCACAGCAATGGGACCAGTCTACTGACTTCAATGAGGCCGCGGGTATTCCCCGCGGAAGACTTGAGACTTGCGAGCATGATGCCTAGGTTGGGCGCGGAATACTTCAATGAGGCCGCGGGTATTCCCCGCGGAAGACCCGCGCCGCTAGCACGGGCGGTAGTTTGGTCTACGCCACTTCAATGAGGCCGCGGGTATTCCCCGCGGAAGACACAAAACCTCTCGCATGGCCACGCCTGAGACGCTGAGACTTCAATGAGGCCGCGGGTATTCCCCGCGGAAGACGCGCCTAGCATCC
The DNA here is from genome assembly GCA_965116825.1 of Vicinamibacterales bacterium. Classification (GTDB taxonomy): domain Bacteria; phylum Acidobacteriota; class Vicinamibacteria; order Vicinamibacterales; family UBA8438; genus WTFV01. The sequence goes on along the minus strand of OZ220736.1, from coordinate 4,962,612 downwards.
GAAGCTAGGCGCATGATGCACTACTAAGCACTTCAATGAGGCCGCGGGTATTCCCCGCGGAAGACCGTAACCATTCGGCCCGCAGCTACGTAGCAGCTAAGACTTCAATGAGGCCGCGGGTATTCCCCGCGGAAGACCCGATTGAACGGGGCTCGCTTCACTTGGGTATCTGTACTTCAATGAGGCCGCGGGTATTCCCCGCGGAAGACGCCACGAACCTCGCATCCAGTTGCGACTGCGTATACACTTCAATGAGGCCGCGGGTATTCCCCGCGGAAGACTCCTTGCCGCCAGACCAACCGAAGACTGTCTCGCCGTACTTCAATGAGGCCGCGGGTATTCCCCGCGGAAGACTTGCGCAGGACGGACATGCTAGCACTATCCAACAACACTTCAATGAGGCCGCGGGTATTCCCCGCGGAAGACTCGCGCAAGCGTGCCGCTGATACTGCCGCCGAACCCCTCACTTCAATGAGGCCGCGGGTATTCCCCGCGGAAGACTACATGACCCCCGAGGACATGCGCTCGGAGTCGATGCGACTTCAATGAGGCCGCGGGTATTCCCCGCGGAAGACTTCCGCGGCGTCTCGCGGCAGACCATCTCGCTCACGCGACTTCAATGAGGCCGCGGGTATTCCCCGCGGAAGACTGGCCTGTTCCAGTGGCGACAACCCGCGCGGCGTAAACTTCAATGAGGCCGCGGGTATTCCCCGCGGAAGACGGCGGCGTGCAACTTGGCTCCATCGGGATGGCTGTCCACTTCAATGAGGCCGCGGGTATTCCCCGCGGAAGACGTCAGCTTGCGGATAGTTCCACTCGCATCACGCACTGCACTTCAATGAGGCCGCGGGTATTCCCCGCGGAAGACACTCGTGGCAAGGGACCACCCGCCCACAGTCGTGTTACTTCAATGAGGCCGCGGGTATTCCCCGCGGAAGACTCACCACATCCGCTTCCCCATGCGCTTCGAGACGGAACTTCAATGAGGCCGCGGGTATTCCCCGCGGAAGACCTTGCGGCGGTTTCCGAAGCGTGTCACTCTCAGCGAGACTTCAATGAGGCCGCGGGTATTCCCCGCGGAAGACTGACCACCAGCTGCCCGCCTCATTGCAGGCAACACCAACTTCAATGAGGCCGCGGGTATTCCCCGCGGAAGACCCGCTCCTGATGCGTCAGATGCAGTTGTGAGTGTCCACTTCAATGAGGCCGCGGGTATTCCCCGCGGAAGACGTCCATTCCAGGTAGAGGCAGCCTCAGCCGCCGAAACTTCAATGAGGCCGCGGGTATTCCCCGCGGAAGACGATGGTGTGGGCCTCGTCCAGGATCATCCACTCCCGACACTTCAATGAGGCCGCGGGTATTCCCCGCGGAAGACGTCCCGTTGCCCAAGCTCCACCAAAGCCTGTGACAGACTTCAATGAGGCCGCGGGTATTCCCCGCGGAAGACAGCCACTACGGCGGAGAGGACAATCCGTACGAGGCCATACTTCAATGAGGCCGCGGGTATTCCCCGCGGAAGACTACCTGGTCGGGGTGGGACATCGGTAGCGTGCTCTCACTTCAATGAGGCCGCGGGTATTCCCCGCGGAAGACCTGGGGCTGGTGCTCAGCACAGAATCCCGGACCTGGACTTCAATGAGGCCGCGGGTATTCCCCGCGGAAGACACGACGCTCCTGGAGCGATACGACCAGGCTATCGGTACTTCAATGAGGCCGCGGGTATTCCCCGCGGAAGACGGCAAACAGGATGGGGATACGAACTTCGGCGGGGGGCCACTTCAATGAGGCCGCGGGTATTCCCCGCGGAAGACGTAGCGATAGCGCCCGCGTGAACCGTCGCCATCGCACTTCAATGAGGCCGCGGGTATTCCCCGCGGAAGACTTCTCGTAACGCCGTGGAGTCTCCGGCCGTTATCGGACTTCAATGAGGCCGCGGGTATTCCCCGCGGAAGACGCGGCAAGGTCGCCGCGTAGGAGCAAACCGACCATACTTCAATGAGGCCGCGGGTATTCCCCGCGGAAGACGCACGTTGCCCGCGCCGAGCGGCATGCAGTTTTTGAAGATACTTCAATGAGGCCGCGGGTATTCCCCGCGGAAGACGTCCGGTCCCCATCGTGGACTCCGCAGGAGCCCAACTTACTTCAATGAGGCCGCGGGTATTCCCCGCGGAAGACGCCGGCGCAGTTCTTCACATCGCCGTCGACTACCCAACTTCAATGAGGCCGCGGGTATTCCCCGCGGAAGACTCGATGGGCGCTGAGCTCGATGTCCCGGACTGGGCGCTACTTCAATGAGGCCGCGGGTATTCCCCGCGGAAGACTCGCAGGCGGTCGAGAAGCGCACCGGGAGGGCGCCACTTCAATGAGGCCGCGGGTATTCCCCGCGGAAGACGTATTATGGACAGACCACCGGAACAGTCGAATCGATACTTCAATGAGGCCGCGGGTATTCCCCGCGGAAGACGGACCGCTCGCAACCCGTTGCGATCCAACGATGTTCACCCTCGGATCGCGAGAGGTCCCGGATCCGAGACGCACGAACGAAGCTGACGACCGCGCGACTGAACACAGGCTCCATTGTAACTCTTCAGTTTTCAAGGACCTACCGGCATTTCGAGCACTCCCCGGCATCCCGGCGGCACCGGAGCGCTCGCTCGAGCCCGGCGGAATGCCTCAAACGATGACCGGCTCACGGCGCACGGCCTGGAACTTCTTCCCCAGACTCACGACGCGCGGCTCCACGCCGTCGGCGACGCCGATGTCCACCAGCACGACGTGATCTTCCGCATGATCGATCATTCCGTCGAGGCGCGCAACCAGTTCGGCGTGCCGGCGCCGGCTCAGTCGGCACTGGAAGACGGAGAGCTGGACCCACTCGCCGTATCCCCGCATCAGCTTGAACACGCGGCGCCAGCGCTTGGGGGCACTGATGTCGTAGACGACGATGTAGAGGTGCTCCACAGGTCACCGCGTCGTGAAGTTGGGATACTCGGGTAGCTCGCCCAGGAGGAACCGGCCGAACAGGCGGGCCTGCATCTCCATGAGGCGGCGGTAGCTGACGCGATAGCCGAAGAGGGGATGCACAGCCTCATGCCCGAGTCGGCGCTCGAAGGTCGAGATGAACCGCCGGCGGCCGTCCGGGCTCAGGTTCACGCTGCCGGCCACCGACTTGAAATCGGTTGGCTTGACCTCGCCGTTGTTGATCGCCTGCACCACCACCGAGTCGGCGACCAGGGGACGGAACGGCTCCATCAGGTCCAGCGCGAGCGCCGGGCGGCCGTAGCGCGGTTGATGGTAGAGGCCGCGATACGCGTCGAACCCGACGGCGGCCAGCGTTACGGTCCAGGCACGCGTCAACAGCGAGTAGGCGAACGAGAGCAGGGCGTTGACCGGGTCCTTCGGAGGGCGGCGGTTCCGTGTTTCGAAATCGAACCCGAACTCCCCGTCCGACTCCGACTCGTGCAGCATGGCGGCGAACGAGCGGAAGTAGCGCGCTGCGGCGGTCCCCTCGACCCCGAGCAGTTCCGGCAGCGAGTCCGCCCGACCCGCCCGCAATCCGTCGCTCCTCAGATCGACCAGGACGGGGTTGCTGCTCTCGGCACGCTTCCAGTTGCGGCGGAGCAACGTGCGGCAGTTCTGGATCTTGGCCGCCACCAGTCCCCGGGCGAAACGCAAGCACGTCCGCTCGTCGAAGCTCGCCCGATACTGCGCCGTCCGCAGCTCGACGTTCTTGTGGCCGTTGCCCACTGTGTGGCCGAAGAACCAGCCGCCGTAGCTGTGCCAGGTGACGGGAATCCCGCGCCACATCAGCTCGTGCAGGGTGGGCGTGGTCAGGTAGACGTTGCCCATGACGACGACCTGCGAAGTCTCCTCCAGCCGGGCGGTCGCCAACTCCTCGTCGTCCACCGTCACGACCAGGGTCTCGCCGGACTTCGAGACCTTGGCGCGGCGGGCCTGGACGTAGAGCGGCAGCGCTTCGGTGCCGGGCACGGCGATCGGGCGCGGCGCGACGTCGGCCCCCTTGAGATGGCGAACCTCGTCCGGCAGGCAGACCTCGACCAGCGAGCAGCGCGGACACTTGGGGCTGTCCTCGAGCGGCGGTGGAATGACTCCCTTCGAGGCGACACCGCGCAACCCCTCCACCGCCTCCTGCGTGGCGGCGATGAGATCGTCGTCGAACACCACTCGGACCCGTTCGCGGCTGCCGACGAAATAGAGCACGCCCTCGTCGCACGCGTAGCCGTGCTCGCGCAGCAGGAGCCCCTGTACGCAGAGCTGGACCCGCTCCGGGTCGTACGCCCCGCGCTCGACGTGCGGGCGCTTGCCGCGCTTGTAGTCGACCGGGGTGACCCTGCCGCCGTCCGCTTCGATCAGGTCCATGCGGGCGATCAGGCCCAGGCGCTCCGACGACAGGGTGATGGAGCGTGCGTGAAGCTTCTCGGCCTTTTCCACATCGGCCGGCGGCGGCAGCTTCCCGCCGTCGCGGTTGACTCGCCGGTGCGCGTGACGGCCCTCGACCGTGTCGGACGACTCGACCCACTCGCCCTGGACCCACTCCAGGTAGGCCAGGCGTGCGCAGTAGACGAACTCGTTGACCATGCGCGCCGGCACCAGCGGCGGCGCATCGGCGGGCGGAGAAGAGACGGGCTGGACCGGCGGCTCGCGAAGTTCCGGAGCTGACACGGCGACCTCCTCCCGTTTGGCGGCAAGAGATCGTCTCGGACGATCCGCCGCGTGGCGGTAGTGCGCCGAAACGGCGTGTCGTGGCGAAGACTCTCGGGGCGGCCGAGTTCAGGCGACGTTTCTCCTCGCGCGGATGCGATGCGGAGCGTCCGTGTTGTGTATCATGGCACACACCGGATCGGGTGGAACGCGACAGCCGCAAACTGATTCGACTGCTGGAACGGGACGGCTGGGTCCGCGTGACCGTCCGGGGAAGCCACTGGCAGTTCAAGCATCCGGATCGTGCAGGCCGCATCACGGTGCCGCATCCGACTCGGGATATCAAGCGAGGCACCGTCGCCTCGATTTACCGTCAGGCGGGCTGGACCCCGCGCAGAGACTGAGATGCGTTACGTGGCATTCCTTCACGATGGCGACGAGCCCGGGTTCGGCGTCAGCTTTCCGGATTTCCCCGGCTGCGTCTCGGATGGCGACACGGTCGACGAGGCACTCCGCCGTGGGGCCGAAGCGCTAGCCTTTCACGTCGAAGGCATGCTGGCCGATGGGGAACCCATCCCGCAGCCGCGTTCCCTGCACGACATCCAGAGGGACGAGACATTGGCCGACTGGCGGGGCGGAGCGACCATCGCGTTCGTCCCGCTCATTCTCGACAAGGGCTCACCGCGGCGCATCAACGTCTCTCTGGATTTCGGCCTCCTGCGCGCCATCGACGAAGAGGCGAAGCGGCGCGGCATGACCCGCTCGGCGTTCCTCTCCAGCGCTGCGCGCAACGAGATCGAGGGCAGGTAGGCCTCCTCCAGCGAACTCCTGGCGAGCAATTGCACCCGCAACGACCCACGACCGCATGCTCGCGAGACGACGCGTCACGGCAAGCAGGGCAGCAACGGAGCGCTGCGACTGACAGGATCCGACAGCAGGCGCTGGTACGCTCGTTGACTGAAAGGCTCGACTCGACGTGGTCCGGGCAGCAAGGCTCCGCGCGTCCATCTGCGGGGCCGAACGTGGACGCCCGAATCGCGTCCGGTATGATCCGACGGCTCACGAACGGCTCCTGCCAGGAGATTCCCCGTGGACGGCGCAGACATCTATCGAATCGCGTTGGGAGAGGACCGGCAGCCGGACGCGTGGCAGCTCGCGCTGGCCTGTGATGCGTGGCCGCGGGTTCTGATAGCACCGACCGGCTCGGGCAAAACCGCGGCCGTGTCGCTGGGCTGGGCGGCCCGTCGACTGCAGAACCCCGACGATACGCCCCGGCGGCTGGTCTGGTGCCTGCCGATGCGCACGCTGGTCGAGCAGACCGCTGACGCGGTCAGGGAGTGGTTCGGCAGGCTCGCGGTCGAATCCGAGGGCAAGGGCTACCTCCCCCGGCCGGAGGACGTGCACGTGCTGATGGGCGGCGAGGACGCTGCCGGCTGGCTGGACTGGCCGGAGCGTCCATCGGTGCTCGTCGGCACTCAGGACATGCTGCTGAGCCGTGCACTGATGCGCGGCTATGCCTCTTCGCGCGCGCTCTGGCCGATGGAGTTCGCCCTGCTGCACGAGGACGCGCAATGGGTGTTCGACGAGGTGCAGCTCATGGGTTCGGGGCGTGCAACCTCGGCCCAGCTCGAAGCGTTCCGGCAGTCGGACACGGATCGCGCCCGGCAGGACGGCCGCGCGGCGGCCACTCTTTCCCGCAGCCTCTGGATCTCGGCCACGCTCGATCCGGGATGGCTCGCCACTGTCGATCATTCAGAGCCGCCCGCTGCCGCGGTGGTCCGGGTCGATCCGGGGGCGGCCCCGGACGGCAGGCTCGCTCGCCTGACCCACGCGACCAAGCGACTCTCCCGGCTGCCGGTGGCGCCGGCGTCCTCAAGGAAGACCGACCTCGCCAGCTACGTCGAGCGGCTGGCCGACGCGCTCGTGCACGCCCACCGTGACGGGCGCATGACCCTGGCGATCGTCAACCGCGTGGACCGCGCGCAGGCCCTCCGCGACGCGCTCGAGAAGAGGCTGTCCAAGCGGCTGCCGGCGGCGCCGACGCTGGCCCTCGTCCACTCCCGCTTCCGCCCCGCGGACCGCGCGCGGGAGATGGAGAAGGTCCTCGACGACGCCGACGCGCATTCGCACGGCCGCATCGTCGTCGCCACACAGGCGGTCGAGGCCGGCGTGGACATCTCGGCGGCGGTCCTGCTCACCGAGCTGGCGCCCTGGTCGTCGCTGGTGCAGCGCTTCGGCCGCGCCAACCGCTACGCGGAGCTTGAAGACGGCGCGGACGTGCATTGGATCGATCTGCTCCCGCCGACCACAGAGGGCACGACAGCAGGCAAGGACACCGAGGAGCTGGCGCGGCCCTACGAAGCCGCCGAACTGGAGGCCGGGCGGGATCGTTTGACGACGTTGACCGACGTCGCGCCGGTGCACCTTCCCCCACCCGGCGACGTCGAACCGCCGCGCCGCGTGATTCGCCGCAAGGATCTCGACGACCTCTTCGACACCGATCCGGACCTGACCGGCTTCGACGTCGACATCTCGCCGTACGTGCGCGACGCCGACGACACCGACATCCGCGTCTTCTGGCGGCATCCGTCGGAGCCGGAAGACGACCCGCCGCGCCCGGGACGGGACGAGCTGTGCGCCGTGTCGATCGGCACCGCCGGAAAGTGGAGAGACAAGCTGCCCAACAAGGGGCGGAACCTCCTGTTCCAGCGCGATCCGCAGTGGCGGCGCCGGGACGGACGGACCCGGACGGCGCCGCCCGGATGGGTTCCGCTGCAGGGCCAGCCCTGGCCGGGCCTCGTGCTCCTGGCCTATCCGGAAGCGGGCGGCTACCGCGAGGGCTTCGGATTCACCGGCAATCCGAAGGACGTGCCCAAACCAATCTCCGGTCCGCCGGCGCCATCCGGCGTGGGCGCGGGGGCAGCGCATTCCGTTGACGCGGCGCCGCGCGAGACCGAGGGTCACGACGAGGACTCGCTGAGCGGGATCGATGCGATCGTGCCCCTGGCCGATCATCTCCGGCACGTCGCGGCCGAGGCCGAGTCGTTGTGCGCCGCCCTCGACGTGGAACCGGCCACGCGAGCGGCCGTCGTGCGTGCAGCGCGGTGGCACGATCTCGGCAAGGCGCACGAGGTCTTCCAGGACACGATGAGACGGGGCCTCAACGGACGGGTCGTTGCGCCCGACACGCTGCTCGCCAAGACCGCCGGGAGGACTCGCCACGGCAGGGCCTACTTCCGCCACGAGCTCGCCTCGGCCCTGGCGTTCCTGGCTCACGAGGGCTGGTCGCGCGATGCCGACCTAGTCGCCTACCTGATCGCCGCCCACCACGGAAAGGTGCGGCTCAACCTGCGCGCACTGCCCCGCGAAGCGGCGCCGAAGAACGACCGCGCCGGGGCGCGTTTCGCCCGCGGCGTCTGGGAGGGCGACCCGCTGCCTCCCGTCGCGCTGGAAGGCGACGAGCGTTGGGAGGGCGGCAACCTGCTGTTGTCGATCATGGAGCTGGGCTGGGACGACATCTCCCGCGAGAGCTGGACGGAACGCACGCGCGAGCTGCTCGTCCGCCTCGGGCCTTTCCGGCTCGCCTGGCTGGAGACCCTGCTGCGGGTGGCCGACTGGCGGGCATCCGCCAGGGAGCGCAACGGAGGCCGGGATGAGGGGTGAACCGCTCGCGCTACACGGATGCGCCCCGACGCCGCTGGCCTCCTACCTGAAGGCGCTCGGCGTGCTGCGGCTCGTCTCCTCGCCCGCCAACCACGTCTCCGGCGAGGCGGCCGACCCGAACGCGCGCGGCTGGTGGCAGAACGAGTGCTTCCACCTGCGGACGACGCTGAGCCGCGACGCCCTGCTCCATTTCTTTCTCCACGACTATGCGCCGAGCCCGATCATCGCACCGTGGAATGGACGGGCCGGCTTTCTCGAGGGAGATGCGGGTGAGACATCGAGTCGCGGCGGCGCCGTTCTCATGCGCGCCGTCGAGAACAGCAAGTGCGCACGACTGGAGTTGATGCGCCGCACCGTCGGCTCACTGCGCACCAACGCTCACCTTGGGGAATACAACCGGCTTCGGACGGCGGCAAAGAGGCTGCAAGAGGCCTCGAAGTTGCTCAAGGGTGAGGAAAGGAAACTCAACGACGCCGAGAAGAGTCGGGTCGACAAGGAAGCCAAGACGGTGAAGAGCCTCCTGTTGCCGAGCTTGAGATCCGAAACGGCCTCGCACCATGTTGGCTACCTCGACGCGTGTTACGTGCTCACGGCGGAAGAAGCCGCCGCTCCTCTGCTTGGGTCGGGCGGCAATGACGGCAGCCGCGACTTCGGCGTCAACTTTGCGGAGAAACTTCAGGAGCTGGTCGATTTCGGCGAAGGCAGCCCGACTGCCCGCGCGGGCGCCGAGCTCGAATCAGCGCTGTTCGACGTTGTCCGGCTCACCGAAGAGCACGGTTCGATGGGCCAGTTCAGCCCAGGGCAAGGCGGGCCCAACGGGTCGACTGGATACGAGGGATACAACCCACTGAACGCATGGGATGTCGTGCTGGCGATGGAGGGCACGATGGCGTTCGCCGGCACCCTGACTCGGCAGTGGGGGGCGACGGGCGGCAGCCGGGCCGCCTTCCCCTTTACCTTCGAGCCCACCGGCGCGGGGACGGGCAGCCTGTCCTCGGAGGACCCGAACCGACCTCGCGGCGAGATATGGACTCCCATCTGGCGCAAGCCGGCCACATTCGCCGAAGCCGCAGCCATCTTCTCGGAGGGACGTCTCACCGTCGGGGAACGCACGGCTCGAACCGGGCTGGACGCGGCGCGTTCGGTCGCCCGCATCGGCGCTGCGCGCGGAATCGGAGGTTTCGAGCGGTATTCCATCATCCAGCCCGACAGCAAGATGCCGTATCAGGCGACTCCTCTCGGCCGATTCCACACACCGGATCGCCCGCGCAGGGACCTCGTCTCCGACCTCGACGCAGGTGACTGGCTCAGCCGTGCCCGACGACTGATCGGAAACAAGAAGACAGCGCCCGCCCGCGCGGGACAGGCGATGCGCCGTCTGGAAGACGCGCTGTTCGAAATGACCGTCGCGAATCGCGAATCAGGCGGCACTCGGAACGCCCTCATTGCGCTGGGCGGCCTTGTCGGCTGGCTAGCGTCGAATCCGACTGCCCGCGGGGACCTGCGCCCGCCGCCGCTGATCTCCCCCGACTGGGTGCGGCAAGCCGACGACGGGAGCGCGGAGTTCCGCGTGGCGGCGGCGCTCGCGGCACTCGGCCTGCCGGCCGTGCCCCGTCCCGCGCAGCAGGCGGACGTACAAGACCCGGAAACAGCACATCCCGGCGGCAACGGTGCGGGCGGCGAATCGACGGCAGGACGGGAGACGCCAACCGTCGAAGATCCGACCGGCGCCCCGGGACGGGCGCGCTCGGGTGCCGCACCACCGATGGCCGCCCATTTCGCTCCGCTCGACGAGAGGAGCTTCTTCTACCGGGGCAGCCTCGGCACACGCCGCGCATGGTCCGCCGACGACGCCCCGCCCACGGTGGTCTGGGGCGCCGGCCCGCTCGTTCCGAACCTGATCGCCATGCTCGAACGGCGACTGGTGGAGGCGTCGACCCGCGGGCTGGAGGACAAGCCGCTGTCCGGCGCGGCGGCCGCCCGCCTCGCCGACGTGGCGGCGTTCCTCTCCGACGACTTCGACGACGCGCGCTGCGCCGCGCTGCTCGCCGGCCTGGTGTGGGCGCGGCCGGCGCGACTCCGCTCGGCGTCCGGCAGGACCGGCCCTGCGCCCGTTCCGTTCGCCTACGCGGCGCTCAAGCCCTTGTTCACGCCCGACGCCGCGCTGCGCACCGCCAGGGCGCTGCCCGCGACCGCGCGGATGCCGGTGCCGCCGGGACTGATTGCCCGCCTGCGCGCCGGAGGCGACAGCCGCGACGGACGGGCCACCGACGCCGCGGTGCGGCTGGCCCTGGCGCGCGCACGCGCATCTGGCCTGCCGGCACTGTTCGCCGCCGCGCGCCCGGGCTCGCGGGGATCGACTCCCGAAGGCGGCCACATGGGCGCCGGCGTGCCGGCCGACCGCCTTGCCGCGACGCTCCTGATCCCCATCGGTGATCGGGCCTTATCCGCATTGATCGAGCGCGCCTATCCGCGCGCTCCGACTGACGACGACCACGTGACGACGGAGGATACGACGCATGGCGCTTGACCTCAACGCACTCGACAACGCTCCCCGCCTGCTCATCGAGGCGCGGCTCAAGCCGGTGCAAGGCACGAGATTCCAGCCGACGGGCTTCCCGAACCTCGGCCACGCCGTCTACGACTCGCCGGACGGACGGGGACGCACGGTGCTCGTCGAGAGCGCGCAGTCAATGGCGAACCGCCTCGAGACGGTCTGCTGGGACGACGTCGCCGACGACTGGGCCGCACCGCTGCGGGGACTGCCCGTCGTGAAGGTCGTGGACGGGGCCGGCAAGCCGCTCACCAACTCCCTGATCGAAGCGCACCGGCTCAACTCGCCTTACATCCTCGAGGGCAAGGACAAGACCGTCGTCGACATGCTCAAGAAGCGGCTGGCGGCCATGGAGGTCGGCCGGGTCGATCTGCGCGAGCTGGCGAAGGTGCTGCTGGAGTTCGACACCAACGCCCTGCTGCACGGGATCTTCCTCGCCAAGAAGGACCTGGCCGGTGGCCGGTTGCGCCTGCCCAGATCCCTGTCCGCCTTCGTCGAGGCCGAGAACGCGAGGGTAGCCGCGAGCGGCGGCGTCAAGAACGACACGGTGAATCCCTCGGGCGATACCGCCAAAGGGTTCGGCAACGTGCCCTTTGCGCGGGACGAATACACCGCCGAGGAGATCACCGCCTACTTCAACCTCGATCTGCGCCAGATCCGCGCATTCGGGTTGGGCGCCGACGTCGAACGGCTGCTGATCCTGCTCGCACTCTTCAAGATCCGGAAGTTCCTCGCGGAGGGATTGCGGCTGCGCACGGCGTGCGATCTCGATGCCGCCGGCGTCGCCGTCAGCCGGCCAGACGGCTTCGACCTGCCGGGTCTCGACGACCTCGAAGCGGAGCTGCCGGGGCTGATCGAAACCGTCGGCTCTCAAGGCCTCTTCGGCGAGAGCCGCGTGCTCACGGTCCGCTACGAGAAGTGAGCGCATGTTCGCACTCGCCTTCCGCTTCCCCGCCGGCCGGTACCACGCGACGCCGTGGGGCCGCAACGTCAACGAGGCCGACGTCGCCTGGCCCCCGGAGCCGTGGCGCCTGCTGCGCGCGCTCATCGCCGCGTGGTGGCGCAAGGGTGACCGGGCGCGGTGGTCCGAGGACGACCTCGCACGACTGATCGACACGCTTGCGGAGACGCTGCCGGTATACAGCCTGCCGGCGGGCGCCATCCACGCCCACACGCGCCACTACATGCCGACGGGAACACTCGACAACAAGGGGCGTCCGAAGACCACGCTCGTCTTCGACGCGTTCGTGCGGCTTCCCGAACGATCTACCCTCGTCGCCGCCTGGCCGCGTGTGACGCTGGAGGCGGAGGCCTTCGCGTTCGCTTCGCATCTCGCCGGCGCCGTCGGCTACCTAGGCCGGACCGAGAGCTGGACGGAGTGCGAGGCGCTCGCAGAGTGGGACGGCGGCCTGAACTGCCAGCCGCTCGACGGGCCGCCTTCAGGGGACCCCGTGCGGTTGCTGGCGGCGCACCCGCCCGACGCCTACGCGGCCGAGCGGCAGCGAATCATGGACGACATGAGACGTCAGATGCTCGCGGCGCCCGGACGCCGCCCGACCGAGCGCGCCGTCGAGAAGCACCTCGACAAGGCGTTGAAGAGCAAGGGCCGACAGGCGCACACGTTGCCCGAGCGCCTCGTCGATGCGCTCGCGCTTGACACGGCCGACTACCAGGACCGCGGGTGGAGCCGACCGCCCGCCGCCCACGAGGTCGTCTATGCACGCGCTCCGGAAGCCGCACCGCGCGTGGTTGCCCGCGCCGCCGGCCGCCGTCCCGCCCGGACCGCACACGATCTGCCCACCGTCGCCCGCTTCCTGCTTGCCGGCCGGCCGCTGCCCCGCATCGAGGACGCCGTCAGGATTGGCGAGCTGATGCGGCGGGCCGCCCTCGCGCAGTTCGGTTGGCGACGCGACGAAGCCGCGGGCCGCTGGGTTCCCAAGGCGCCGTGGGAGATCTCGGGGCGCGACGCCGACGGGAAGCCGCGGCAGGATCCGACCCACCGGCACGCGTTCTGGCTCCCCGAGGACGCGGACGGCGACGGCTGGATCGACCACGTCTCCGTGTTCATCGCCGGCGGCATGAACCGCGAGGTGCAAGCAGGTCTGGACCGCATCACCCGGCTCTGGCTGGCCCCGAAGCAGCGGTCGGAAGAAGTCGACGCCGAGCCGGGCGCCGTGAAGGAATGGCGGCTGGCGCTGGAGGGCTTCGGCCGACCGGCTGATTTCGCCGACGGCGCGCGCATCTTCGGCGCGTCGAGGCGCTGGCGCAGCGTGACGCCGTTCCTGGCGTCCGGCCACCTGAAGGCGGCCGGCTATCCGGGCGAGGTGCGCCGGCTACTGAAACGTCGGGGACTGGATGCGTCGGACGTCGAGGTCAGAGTACTGCCAAGCGTCACGGTCGGAGGAACCCCGCGCCGCGCGGTCCACTTCCACCGTTTCCGGTCCCGCGGCCGCGAGGTCCAGCCCGACGCCGCCGGCGCCCTGCTCGACGTCGTGCTGCCGGAGCCGCTGACGGGGCCGCTGGCCATCGGATACGGGAGTCACTTCGGGCTGGGGCTGTTCGCCGCGGAGCACGACCACAAACCGGGCGCACGCGCATCATGAACCACACCCTGGTCACTTTTCTGGGCCGAACCAGACGGGATCCGAACACCGGGTACCAGCGGGCGAAGTATCGGTTCCCCGATGAGGACGCTCCGCGCGAGACACCGTTCTTCGGCATGGCGCTCGCCGAGCACCTGAGACCCGACGCGGCCGTCATTCTTGGCACGAGCGGCAGCCAGTGGAGTGTGCTCGTCGAGCACCTCGCGCAGGGAGACGAGGTGGAGACCGCGAGGCTTGAACTGCTCGATGCCGAGACACACTCCACGATCACGCAGTCGATGCTCGACGATGTCGCGCCGGTCATGAGTCGGGCCGTCGGCCTTTCGGTCACCCCGCGCCTCATCCCCTTCGGCCAGCAGGCCGACGAGCAGTACGAGATCCTGGGCGTGATCGCCGACACCGTTCCGAACGGCGACGTCAGCATCGACCTCACGCACGGCTTCCGGCACCTCGGTATGGTCGGCTTCCTGTCCGCCTTCATGCTGGAGCGGGTGCGCAACCTCCACGTGCGCGGTCTCTGGTACGGCGCGCTCGACATGACGGACCGGACGAGCGGCATCACGCCGGTGCTCCAGCTCGACGGTTTGACGCGCGTGCGGCGCTGGGTGGACGCTCTGGATCGATTCGACGCCACCGGCGACTACGGCGTGTTCGCACCCCTGTTGATCGAGGACGGCGTTTCCGAAGACAAGGCTGGATGTCTCGCGCGCGCGGCATTCTTCGAACGAACACAGAATCTCTCCGACGCGGCGCGCCAGATCCGAACGTTCCTTCCGATTCTCGACACGCCGCTGACCGGCGCTGCGGGCCTGTTTCAGACGCGCCTTGCGGAACGACTGCGCTGGATCAAGGCGGGAGGCTTGGCCGACCATCAGCGCAAGCTCGCCTTCGAACACCTCAAGCGCCGCGACTTCCTGCGTGCGGCGGTGTTCGGCTGGGAAGCGCTCCACACACTGGAATGCGAACGGCACGGACTGCCTTCGGACGACTACTCAACAGGTCGCAAACCGGCCATGGACCGCCTCGACGAAGAGATGCGCGACGGCGAACACCCTGAATGGAAGAAGTCGGCATTCCTGTTGCTCAGGGACGTGCGCAACGCACTGGCGCACGGCAACCCACCCAGACATCGGCGTTCCCGGCAGGTTCTTGGGGACCCGGACCGCCTGCGATCTGAGCTGGAGAAGGCGTTTCAGCGCCTGTTGGAGAAACAGCGATGACTCGCCAATCGCGTCGCTCGAACGATCACGGATCGGTCACGGCGGCTCGTGCGGTTGCAAGAGGAACGCTGATTCACCATCACGTCGATCCGGCCGCCAGAGGAGATTCGCCGACATGAGAAAACCGAACCCGGCGGTCCGCCCCGAAGACACTCGCGCAGCCTGGGATGCCGCGCAATCGACGGCTGCGTCTGCCCCGGTGACCGTGCGCTGCAGGCTGACGACGCCGATGTACGGTGGGGGCGTGGAGCCGGGCAAGGTGGACTGCGCCATGCCGATCCGCGCGAGCGCGATCCGCGGGCAATTGCGGTTTTGGTGGCGTCTGCTGAACGGCGTCGGTCTTCGCCCACAGGACGTGTTCGCCGCCGAGTCCGATCTGTGGGGCGGCATCTCCAGCACCGGTCCACGCGCCAGCCGGGTGACGCTCCAGGTCGGCGGCAGGCCGGTCGGACCGGACGAGATGGTCGGTTGGAAGTCTCAATCCGGCGCTCCGCGTTACGCCCTGATTCTCGACCCCGGCGCGGACCCCCGCCTCCTTAACGCGGGATATGAGTTCACACTGACGTTGCGCTTCTCGAAGGCGGTGGACGACGCCCAGCACAAGCAGGTCATCGAGGCGCTGCGCTGGTGGGCGAGCTTCGGCGGCGTGGGGGCCCGTACACGTCGGGGCCTGGGAGCGGTGAGGGTGACCAGCAACGACATCGAGCTGAAGCCGGTCACATGCAAGGAAGTTGAAGCGCCGGGTGGCCGGATGGCGCTCCGCGCTCCGGCTGAGCCGATCGACGCCTGGAACAACGCCGTCGAAACACTGAAGAACTTCCGACAGGGAGAGAACCTGGGACGCAACCGTGGGATGGGGGAGCACGCGGGCCGCAGCCGTTGGCCGGAGCCGGATACGATCCGACGACGCACCCACACTCACGCACCAGGACACAAGCCCGAACACGCAGCAAGCGGGTTCTTTCCGCGTGCGGCGTTCGGATTGCCGATCGTGTTCCACTTCAAGGACAAGAATCGAGGAGACCCGCGAGGACGAGGGGCAAGGGCCTGACGCTCGCGCCGTCCGACACCGCGGACAAGCAGGGGCGTCCCGTCCGGCGCGACCGCATGGCAAGTCCGCTGATCTTGCGGCCGTACTACGACGGCACGCGGTATCGCCCACTCGCGCTACTGCTCCCGCGCTGGAAGCAACGTGTCAGCATATCGGTCGATCTCGATTCCGATCATGTGGGCCCCGCGTGGCCGAAGAACTCCGGCGAGTGGGAGAAACAGGCCACCCTGGTCGCTCCGCTGCGTGGCCGGGGCGCGGATGCCCTGACCGCGTTCATGCACTACTTCGAGCACGACGCCCGCGAACACCACGGGCGCGGCGGCCGTGGCCGGGGAGGACGTTGATGCCACGCTTCCTCGTCACACTGTCGCTGGGACCGGTGCAGAGCCTGATAGCCGACGCGCGCCGGACACGCGACCTCTGGTGCGGCTCGTGGCTGTTGTCGGAAGCTGCCCGCGCCGCAGCGCGGACACTCCACGAGCGGCATCCGGAGTGCTTGATCTTTCCCTGTCCCGACAACCCCGACGAGGACCTGGAACCGCAGGACGCGCCGCGCGAGGCCGCCAACATCGCGAACGTCCTGCGCGCCGAGGTGACGCGCTCCGACCGTGCGGCGGTGCTCGCTCTCTGCGAGGAGGCCAAGCGTGCGGCAGCCCTGCGCGTGAAGGAACTCGGTGAGCGGGCGCGCCAGCAGCTTGGAAGTCACGTCCGGGAGGAGGTGTGGCGCGCACAGATCGACGATGTCCTCGAGACCTTCGCGGCATGGGCGGAGATCGCGGATGGCGACGACGGCTATCACGCCGCGAGCAGGCGCCTCGGCGCGACCCTGAACGCTCGCAAGGCCACCCGCGACTTCCAACCGTGCAGTCCGCTGACCGTCGCAGGGCTGCCGAAGTCGTCGCTCGACGGTGCGCGCGAGACGGTGCTGCCCGACTGGCCGGCTGAAGAACCCGCCTGCGTAAAACTCCGACTGTCACCCCGCGAACAGCTCGACGCTCTCGGCGTCATCAAGCGTCTGGCCGGCGACGCGGAACAGTTCACCGCCCTGCCGCGCATCGCCGCGGATTCCTGGATCCAGCAACTCGCACCCGGGCAGCAGCAACGGTTGCAGGCAGCGTACAAGCCACTCGTCGACGCGGGCCACGCGACCCGGGTCCGCGGTAACGCCGACGCCTACGCCGCGCTGCCGTTCGACGGCCATCTCTTGTACCCGTCCCGGCTGGAGAACGCGTTGACGCAGGGGCAGGAACAACAAGCGAGTCGGGCCGGTTCAACCCGGATTCACGCGCTTGAGGCGTTTCAGCGATGCATCACGGAGATCGCCAGGGAGCGGACGGACGGGGAGCAGCCGGCCGGAAGCCCCGTTCCGTACGCGGCCATCCTGAAGGCCGACGGCGATCGCATGGGTCAACTCCTGTCGCGGGCCCGCAGCGCCGAAGAGTCACGGGAAGTTTCCCGCGCGCTGCACCGTTTCGCTTCGAGTGTGCGCCGTATCGTCCGGGCTCATCGAGGCCACGCCGTCTACGCCGGCGGAGATGACGTCCTCGCACTTCTGCCATTGGAACGGGCGCCGGACTGCGCCCGAAGTCTTGCCGGCTCCTTCGCGGAACACCTGAACGGAATCGCGACGGGTATGGGGCTTGCCGACGACGAGTGTCCGACACTGTCCGTCGGCCTCGGCATCGGCTACGTCATCGAACCTCTGGGCGCATTGCGTGCACTCGCCGACCGCGCGGAGCAGCACGCGAAGGGTGACGCCACGCAGACCCCGCGCAATGCGTTGGCGATTCTGCTCAAGATTCGCTCAGGAGCGGAGCTCCGCTGGCGCGCGCAGTGGCGCGATGTGAAGGCGTTCGAAGCGCTGAGCCGCTTCACCGCGGCGTACCGCACGGGTGAGCTGCCGACCCGCGCCGCATACGACGTGCGAGACATCGGTCGACGCCTTGCCTGGCTCCGCGACAGCGACGACGAAACTGCACGCGGCATGCGGAACGCCGAGGTCGACCGCATGCTCGACCGGGCGCGCCGCGACAGAGGCGGGAAGTCGATTTCCACGGAACTGCGAGACATGATCCGTGATCGATCCGATTGCCAACCACTGGACGAACTTGCCGACACCCTGATCATTGCGCGCTGGCTCTCGGCTCGCACGGCCAACGAGGTGGGAGAGCGCTCATGAATCCGTCGAAGAAGAAGAAGGGCAAGCAGCGCCACCCGCCTCCCCGGTACCGCAGGCGGGACAAGACCGGAGCGACACATACGACGGCAGTTGAGAGAGGCGCCTCGACTCCGGCGTCGCCTCCTGCCCCGGCACGACCCGCATCCGGCGGAACGGACAGACGCCAGCCCAGCAACGTCGTGAGCCTCGACCCGCTCGCGCCGATCGTCGTGCGGTCCGGTCGTCCCATGAACGCCCACACCGATGCCGACCCGGCACAGTTCCCGCCCCCGTCGACCGTGGCCGGCTGCCTGCGTACGGCGTGGGCGCGCGCCACCGACCGGCCCTTCGGATCCGAGCTCGCACAACTCTCCGTCGCCGGACCGCTGCTGATCAGGGGCGACGGCCGGGTGTTGGCGCCCAAGCCAGCCGATGCCCTGTACTTCGGTCATGGCGAGTCGGCTCGCTGCCTGCGGGCGAAGCCGCGACCGTTCAGGGGCGGCTGCGGCGCCGACCTGCCGGAGGGACTGCTGCCCGTGCAGTTGACCGAGCAGGTAGCCGGCAAGACCGCCACCGGCCCGGCGTGGTGGTCGTGGGACGATCTGCTGGCATTCCGCGACGGCGCGGACATGTCCATCGATGAGTTGAGGAAGAACGGCTGGTCGCCTCCGAAGGGTGATCGACGGATCCACGTGTCCATCGATGCGTCCACCGGAGCCGCGGCCGCCGGGGCGTTGTACGAGACAGAGGGACTGGATCTCGACAGAGCACCGGCCGCGTTCGGAACCAGCGCCGCCCGATGGACAGAGGCAGCGTCTCCGGCCGTCCTGACCCATGCGGACGGTTCGTCAAACAGCAGCTTCCGCTTGCTGGTCCGCTGCGCGGAGGCGCTGGCGCCAACCCTGGTGCATCTGGGCGGCAAGCGCCGGCTGGCCGCCCTGGAGCCCGAGCCCGAGAAGTGGTGGCCGGCGCCGACCGGCGAGTGGCTGGAACGGATCTGCAAGCACGGCGGCCTCTGCCTGACCTTGCTCACGCCGGGAGTCTTCTCGGCCGGTTGCCGCCCCGGCTGGCTGGACCATGCGCTGACCGGAAGCCCGCCCGAAGCACCGGGGCTGAAACTGCGTCTGCGCGCCGCCGCGCTGGAACGCTGGCAACCGCACTCCGGCTGGGATCTCGCGCAACGCCAGCCCCGGCCCACGCGCAAGCTCGTCCCGGCCGGCGCGACCTACTGGTTCGACGTGCTCGGCGCCTGCGACAAGGATTCACTGGCGGCGCTGTGGCTCGCCAGCGTGTGCGACGAGCAACAGGATCGGCGTGACGGATTCGGCCTCGCGCTGCCTGGCCCATGGAAACCTCCGGCCGACGACACCCGGCCGTAAGACCCCAGAGGACGATTCATGCAAGCGAGACTGTTCCATCTCCACGCGCTCTCCGCGCTGCACTGCGGCACTGGTCAGTCCGCCGGCGTGGTGGACCTGCCCATCGCCCGGGCGCGGGCGACGCAGCTTCCGATCGTGCCCGGATCATCGCTACGGGGCGTCCTGCGCCAGTACCTCACCGACAACGCCGGGGACGACGCCACGACGTTGTTCGGTCCCCGGACCATCCGCAGCGACCAGGAATCTTTCGCCGGCGCTCTCGCAATCGGCGATGCGCACCTGCTCGCGCTGCCGGTGCGCTGTCTGGCAGGCGTCGTCAGCTTCGTCACCTGCCCGTTCATTCTTCGGCGCTACGCGCGGGACATGAAACGCGCCGGCGCTTCTCTACCGGCGCTGCCGGGCGAGCCAGACAAGAGCGCCGCCAGGGTTGCACCGGCGTCGGTCAACCTCGTCAACGAGAAGCTGGTGCTGGAGGACCTCGACCTGCGGGCGCGCACGGAAACGGCGCTGGAGGCGTGGGCACAGCACATCGCCTGTGCCGTACATCCCGAAGACGTCGACGGGCAGAAGGATGTCGCCGTCCGCCTCTCGCTCGTTGCCGACGACGTCATGAGCTTTCTCGCAGAAACCGCGACCGATGTCCGCGCCCGCATCCGCCTCGATCCGGAAACCGGCACGGTCGACAAGGGCGCGCTCTGGTACGAGGAACACCTGCCTGCCGAGACCGGCCTCTGGGGCGTGTTCGCCCTGTCGCGTTCCAACAAGGAAGGCGATTCACGCTCCGCGACCGATCTCGGGCAGGCCGTGCCCGGCAGCGCACTGTTGCAACTGGGCGGCAACGCCGGCGTCGGCCACGGCCTGGTCCGCTTCCTCACGGAGGGGGTGCCGGCATGAAGGTTCGCACACACGCGGTCGCGAAGGCCGCTTTTGCATGCATCGCCGGCCGGCGCGACGGGAAGGAACGTGCGCGCGGGGTGGACAACGAGAAGTACGGCGCGCTGGCCGGCAAGCTGCCGGGCATGATTCTGGAAAACGGCCTGTCTCAGGCGACCGGATTCCTGCTGGCCAAGGGCAAACCCGAACATTGCGCAGTGCTCGACGACCTGTGCACCGTGCTTAGATCTGCGGAGGCGACGACCTCCGCCGACGGTCCGGGTCTTCATCAGGAGATCATCGCCAGCGACCTCGATCAAACGCTGATCCTGACCCGCCGGTCTCTGGAAGCCGGCGGCTGGCTGAAGCGTTATGCACAAGGTGTTCTCGAAGTCGACGAGACCGGCGAACGAACGCCCCGTGACGATCCGTCATCTGGAGGCAAGTAGATGGTGACGCAACTGATGCGCACCGCTCTGCGACCCCTGTACAAGGCAGCGCCGGATGCTCATCCGGGCCTGCTGCTGCAGCGCGGCCTGGTCGAGCACGACGGCGATGAACCGAGAATCAAGGCGGATCACGTCGACCGCATTTGTCGAAGCGCCATCGGCGACTTCTACCGCCATGCCTACACCCGGTGGAGGAAGGCTACTTCCGACACCACCCGATTTCGATCCGTGATTCTGAAGCTCAGGACCCGCCTGTTCATCGGACTGACCAGCGGCGGCATGCTGGAGACGGGGTGTGCGATCAGCCGCGCCCACGGCACGCCGTACATCCCGGGATCGAGCGTCAAGGGCCTCGTCGCGGCCCACGCCCTCGAGCGGCTCGACGATTCGGAGGATGCATTCCGCGAACTGCTCGGTGCACGGCCCGCTGCGGACCGCCCGGCCGCCCTGTCAGGATTACTCGCCTTTCACGACGCCTGGTGGGAACCGGATTCGGCCGAGCTACCGCTCGTGAAAGAGGTCGTCACGACGCACCATCCCGACTACTACGCCGAGGAAGGGGCGGTGCCGGCAACCGACTTCGACAGCCCGGTCCCGAATGCTCAGGTGGCGGTGCAGGGCGCGTTCCTCTTCGTGATCGAGGGCCCCGGCGAATGGCTCCACTTCGCGGAGCGGATGCTGGTCTCCGCCCTCACTGTGAGCGGTGCCGGCGCGAAGACTCGTGCTGGCTACGGCCTGTTCGCAGCACTGGACTCTCGGGACTCCGATGACGGCGGAGGTCCCCGCGGTTCCTCCAACCCCGGGCACGAATGGGTGGATGCCAAGCTCAAGGAGCTGAGCGCCAGCCCCGGCGTGCAACCGGATCAGGCACTGCGCGGCAAGGCCCTCGCCGAAGCGTGGTCGTCGACTGACGACCCGTCTCTCAAGCAATCGGCGCTCGCGGACATCCGCGCGCGCTGGGAGGAGAGAGGATGGTGGGACAAGCCGCAGGGTGGGGCCGCGCGGAAAGCGAGGGCAATCTACGACGCCTACCTGGAGCAACAGCACGAAACCTTGTGAGATCGGTGTTCGTGCATCGGCGAGCCATCGTCGGCGCTTGACAACAGGCAGAAGAAAGGCCGAAGCACACGCGGCGATCCGCCGCAGAAACGCCTCCGGCACGCGGTGACAACCGGGAGCAAGCAACAATGCCGCAACACAGCGGACGTACGCTGGTCATGACGGTCGGGACGGGAAACCGCGATAGGCTTGACGCTACCCTGTATACGCCGTTGCTCAAGTCCGTTGCGGACGGTGACTGGGAAACGGTCGTCTTGTTGCCGTCTCAAGAGACCCTCCTTTACGCGGAAGAGCTACGCGGGAGAATCGCACATGGCACGCCGGGCATCGAAGTGACTATCCGTCCACTTCCCGCGGGTCACGAGAACAACGCCGACCGAGCCTACGCTCACTTCGATCGCGTGCTGACCGAGGTCTTACAGAACTCTCCGCCGGAAAACGTCGAAGCAGACTTCACCCGCGGAACGAAGGCCATGAGCGCTGCGCTCGTGCTGGCCGCAACCCGCCGGACCATTCCGCGTCTTCGATACATCGAAGGGGTTCGCGACCGGCGTGGAATGGTCGAACCCGGCTCCGAACAGGTGCGCGGCATTCGCACCACGACCGTAGACGGCCACCGGCGTCTGGATCTCGCACGAGCCCTGTTCGCCAGAGGCGATTTCGCGGCCGTGGCGCACGTGCTTCCCGCCCCCGATGGTCCGTTGGCGCCGCTCTATCCCGACGATTTCGTCCACACAGCAAACGTAGTTCGTTCAGCAGCACGATTCTACGCCGCGTGGGACCGACTCGACCATGCAGCCGCGGCGACGGTCGACGTGGCGGCGCCGCCATCGGACGACTGGCGGCGGTTCTGGCCGATGCCGGAAGCGCGCGCCTGGGTCGGCGTCCTGGCGCGGGAACCGGAACGTACCAACCACGGTGCCATGGCCGCCCGGCTGCGCAGACTGGCCGTCGATCTGCTCGCGAACGGCGAGCGCCGCGTGCGGCAGGGTCAGAACGAGGACGCCCTCGTACGCGCCTACCGTCTGCTGGAGTTGATCGGCCAGGCCAGACTCTTCGATCACGGCCTCGATTCAGCGAACCTCGATCCGGATCACGATGCCGTAGTGGCCGTGCGGCGGGAGACCGAGCGCAAGAAGCGGAAGCCCTTCTCCGAAGGCCCCGGCGGCAAGCTGCTGGCCTCCCGGTTTCAGGTGGGGAGACTCCTGCGACATTGCGGAGATCCGCTGGCCAAGCCGCTCCTGCGGTTCGATGACGAGACACTGCTGAAGCCGACGCTGCGCAACAACAGCGTGCTCGTTCACGGGTTCGCCGCCCGCGCGCCGGACGATCCGGCATCCCTGCGGCGTTTGTTCCAGGATCTCGAAGAGCTGGCGTGCGATGATCGCGGCGAGGCGACCGCGGAGGGCACGGACTGGCTGCGGATCGCACGATTACCGGCCTTCGACGCCACGTGATCAACGACAATTATTTCTGCCGGTTGCCGAGGACGCGATCGCCGGTTCGTGGACCCACCCAGAGTCGTGTGAGACTGCCCGTTTTCCTCGTGGAGGACGGGTTGGTCACGGATGCGCAGGTTCGACGATTGCGAGAGAAACGGATGTCGGGGAAGACGTTGGCGGCGGCCGCGGCGGCCGCGGGAATGAGCGAGCGGACAGCGCGACAGTGGCAGAGCGGCGCGTTGCCGTCGACGGCGAAGGGGCCGCGGACGTGGCGGACGCGGGAAGACCCGTTCGCCGAGGTGTGGGAGTCGGAGGTGGTGCCGCAGCTGGCGGCCGACACCGACGGCCGGCTGCAGGTGCTGACGCTGTTCAAGGCGCTGTGCCGGCGGCATCCGGGTCGCTTTCAGGAGGGACAGCTACGGACGCTGCAGCGACGGGTCCGCGACTGGCGGGTGCAGTACGGTGCGGACCGCGAGGTGTACTTCGAGCAGGTGGCGGTCCCGGGCCGGGAAGCGGCGTTTGACTTCACCGACGCGAGCGACCTGCGGGTGACGATCCGGGGCGTGCCGTTCGCGCACCTGCTGTTCGAGTGGGTGCTGAGCTACAGCAAGTGGACGTATGTGGGACTGGCGCTGAGCGAGACGTTCGAGGCGCTGGTGGCGGGCCTGCAGGGGGCGCTGTGGATGCTGGGCGCGGTGCCGGCGTTGCTTCGTCACGACAACCTGTCAGCGGCGACGCACGAGCTGAAACGCAGCGGTGGGCGTCAGTTGACGGCGCGGTTCCGGCAGGTGCTGGACCACTACGGGTTGGACTCGTCGCGGATCCAGCCGGGGAAACCGCACGAGAACGGGGTGGCCGAGCAGGCGCACTTCCGCACGAAGACGGCCATCGAGCAGGCGTTGCTGTTGCGGGGCGACAGAGACTTCGCGGACGAGTCGGCGTATCTGGGCTTCGTGCGTGCGGTCGTCGACGAGGAGCGGAACAGGCCGGCGGCGGCTCGGCTGGCCGAGGAGCGTCTGTCTCTGCGGCCGTTGCCGGCGGCGCGGATCCCGGAGTACACGACGTTCCAGTGCCGGGTGCGCAAGTGGAGCACGATTCGCATCGGCAGCCGGATCTACTCGGTGCCGTCGCGCCTGATCGGTCACACGGTCGAAGCGCGCCAGCATCCGTCGACGGTCGAGGTCCTCTACGGCGGCCGGGTGCTGTGCACGATGCCACGGCTGCGGGGCTCGGCGGACCACCGGATCGACTATCGCCACATCATCGGGAGTCTGGTCCGCAAGCCGGGGGCCTTTGCGCGGTATCGCTTCCGGGAAGAGCTGTTTCCGTCGCTGACGTTCCGGTCGGCGTATGACGCGCTGGGGCGGACGCACGGCGAGCGGGCCGACGTCGAGTATGTGCGGCTGCTGCACTTGGCGGCCACGACCAGTGAACGACCGGTCGAGGCGACGCTTCGGGCCCGACTCGACGCCGGCGTCGCGTGCGACTATGCCAGCGTCCAGGCCGAGGTGAGTCCGCCGGTCCCGACCATTCCCGTGGTGAACATCCCTCGGCCGGACCTGACGCGGTACGACGCGCTGTTGACCGGAGGCCTGCAAGGATGACGGTACCGAGCACGCAGGTGACGACGCTGCTGACGCAGTTCAACCTGACGACGGCGGCTGACGAGCTGGTACCGCGATTGACGCAGGCCGGTCACCACGACGCGCTGCCGGTGCTGTTGGAAGTCTTCGAGGCCGAAGCCGAGGCACGCCGCCAGCGCCGGATTGCCCGGCTGCGACGAGCATCGCGTCTGCCGCCCGGCAAGACATTCGAGACGCTCGACACCGGCCGGTTACCGGGGCCGGTCGTACAGCAGTTGAAGACGCTGGCGACCGGAGCGTTCCTCGAGACGGCGACCAATGTGCTTGCCTTCGGTCTGCCGGGCGTCGGCAAGAGCCACGCGTTGTGCGCGGTCGCGCACGCGCTGGTCGAAGCCGGCCACAGCGTGTTGTGTGTGCCGACCTACGCCCTGGTGCAGGAATTGCTCGGCGCCAAACGCGACCTCGACCTGCCGCGGGCACTGCGCAAGCTCGACCTCTTTGAGGTGATCCTGGCCGACGACCTGGGCTACGTGCAGCAGAGTCCCGACGAGGCCGAGGTGCTGTTCACGCTGCTTGCCGAGCGCTACGAGCGACGCTCGGTGATGGTGACCAGCAACCTGGTGTTCAGCCAGTGGGACCGGATCTTCCGCGACCAGATGGCCACTGCCGCGGCGATCGACCGGCTGGTACACCACTCGGTGGTACTCGAGTTCGACGTGCCGAGCTATCGAACTGACCCGTCGCGGCCGACGTCGCCGGCGCCATCACCACCGCCCGCACGTCGTGGCCGTCCGCCGGGTCCGCTGTTGCCGCGGCGCCGTCGACCCGCTGCTTCCTGAAACCTGTGTAGTCCGAGACATCGGCGAGCTGGCGGTTATGAAGGCCCTCGCTGCACTCGGAACGTTTACCTCGCGCACACTCAACCACAGGCCGTCAACCCGCTGCGCGGGTCCTCCGCTACGCTCCGGCCCTTCGGGTGACTGCCTGTGGCCGAGCGTGCGGGAAGCCCTTGCGGGCCAGCCGGAAGGCTGGCCCACGTTCGACTGCCCGGAAGTGCGGCGCCGGGGAGCCGCTCCGCTGTCGCGGACCAACGTGCACGTGTACACCGATGCCGACGGCAACCGAGCGGTGGGTCTGTCGCCACGCTTGCGTCTCGATCGCTCGGCCGACCGCTTCCGCGGTCCGTTACGTAACGGTGCAGGATAGACGTGTGGCGCTGACGAACGCGGAGCGGCAGGCACGGTACCGGGAGCGGAGCAAGGCCGGCGAATCCCGGATCCGGTACCGTCGGCCCGCGGACCGGAGATCGCGGCCGCAGCAGTGGAACGACGCGGTGCAGACGCTCCTGGAGTTGCAGGAACCTGGATCTGTCGGTACTGGAGGCCGTCGAGTTGCCCAGGGGCTTCGGGCGTGACGGCTAGCGCGCCGGCAAGAATAATTGTCGTCGACCGGCAAAAGTAGTTGACGCCGAACACCACGTGACACGGCGCCCCATGACCAGACGTGGCCTGCCCATCGGCATTCAGACGTTCCGCACACTCCGGGAGCGGAACTGCTACTACGTGGACAAGACCGCCCATGTCCGCGCGCTGTTGAACGGGGGGCGCACTATTTCTTGTCCCGCCCACGGCGCTTCGGCAAGAGCCTGTTCCTGGACACGCTGAGGGATCTGTTCGAGGGGAACAAGCCGCTGTTCGCGGGGCTCCACATCCACGACTGGTGGGACTGGTCGGTTCGCCACCCGGTGGTGCGCCTGAGCTTCGGCAGCGGCAACTCACTCGTGAATTGTGTACGGAATACCTCACGGCCACCGTTGGTGGCGGCCGCTCCCCATCGACCGGGAGACGACGCAACTGGGCAACTTCTACCGGGGCGTGGCGCACCTCGCGGACGGCGTCACTCCGGCCCCGGGGCCGGTCACGAACGCGGCCCATCGGGCCATCAGCCCGCGCCGCTGGTCGAACAGATCGCTTCGCGCGTAACTCCGCTCGACAGCCCCGCCGACCACGTGTGCAAGGGCCATCTCCGCCACGTCCCTTGTCGCCCCCGACCGCTCCGCGGCCCACGTGCGGAAACTCGACCGGAAGCCGTGAACATCCGCATCCGTTCCGGTCGCTCTCCGCAGCGCCTTGATCAAGGTGTCGCCGTTGAGCGGCCGCCCGCCCACGCCAGGGAAGATCAGCGAATCGGCCGCGCCGTCAGAATGCGCCTTCATGCGCTCCAGCACGGCCACAGCCGCATCCGACAACGGCACCCGATGTTCCCCCCCGCCTTCATCCGGGATGCCGGTACGCGCCACCAGGTCGGCCATGATCACGTCGAGGCTCGCGGCGGCCTGAGTCAGCGTGACCCCCTCGCGAAGACGCCCCTTGACGAACATCCAGCGGAAACCGCGCCGCTCGAGCTGCGTCTCGCCCGGAGACTGCACCCAGGTGGAGATCCCCATCGTCGCCAAGTCGGCGATCCACGTCATCGGGATCCAGAGGTCCGGGCCGGGAATCGGCGGCATGCCGTAGAACTCCGGCGGCGCCACGCCGACGATGACGTACGGGATCTTGCGAACGTAGAGGGTCCGCCCGACCACATCCGGATCCCGACCAAACGCTCGTTCCCACAATCCGCTGGAGATCACGGCGACGGGCGGGGCCGAGGGCCGGTCGTCCTCCGTTGCCAGCAGACGGCCGCGGACGGGCCGCAGGCCCAGCAGCTCGAAGTAGTTGCCGGTCACCGTCTCGCCCGTGACGAGGCTCGTAGCCTCGTCCACCCGCGTCACGGCGGCCATCGGGGCGTGCGCGGCCATGTCCGTGAACACGTCGTTCTCCGCCCGCAGGTCCAGGTAGTCCGGATAGGACGTCGTCGTGTAGGGATCCTCGGGCAGGCCCGTCCAGACGTCGACGAGCCGCGCCGGACGCACGACGGGCAGTGGCCGGAAGAGCATCGCGTCGACGACTGTGAAGATCGTCGTGTTGAAGCCGATCGGGATGGCGAGCGACACGACGGCCGCGAGCGTGAAGACCGGGCTGCGCCGTGCGGCCCGAAGCGCGTAGCCGAGATCGCGGATCAGGTCCTCGAGCGGGCGCGTGCCGCGTGCGTCGCGGACGGCCTCCCGGATCGCCCGTGTGCCGCCCAGCCGCACGTGCGCCTGCCGCTGCGCTTCCCGCGGCGGAAGTCCAGCGCGCAGGTTCTTCTCCGCCTCCATCTCCAGGTGGAAGCGCAGCTCCATCTCCGTCTCGGCATCCTCGCGCCGCCGCCGGAGAAGTTGCCGGAGCCGCGCGGCCAGCTCGCGGACCAGCCTCACTCCGCGCCTCCCGCCCAGTTCAGCACCCCGTTCACGCCGTTCACGGTGCGCTCCCACGCCGCCCGCTCGCGGTCGAGCTGCTCGCGGCCGGCGTCGGTCAGCGAGTAGTAGCGCGCGTGGCGATTGTTCTCGGTGACCCGCCAGTCGGAGCGCACCCAGCCCTTCCGCTTCAGGCGCTGGAGCGCCGGATACAGCGTGCCCTGCTGGATGGCGAACACGGCGCCGGACATCTGCTCGATGCGTTGCGCCATGCCCCAGCCGTGCATCGGCTCGATGGCCAGCGTGCGCAGCACCAGGAGCTCCAGCGTGCCCTGCAGAACGTCGGTTCGACCTGCGACCATCGGCTTCCGTAGCCTCCCTTTTGACAGTCTGAATGTAGCCTGCCACAGCTTCTTCAGATTGTCAAAAGACAGTGCTGCGGGCATGGAAGGGAACGGGGCGCTGCAGGGGGTCGCCCGACGGTCATACGCGGTCAGCAACGCCGCCGGCTGATGCGTGGGAGCTGTGCAGGGGACGATGCGAATGAGTCTCTCGGAACCACGACGTATGATGGCTGCGTGACAGCGACACAGCGACGCAGCGACGCGGAGACGATGGTCGGCAGCACCTTCCCGGCGTTGTGGGGTATACCGTGGGATTGGATCTCAGCACGTACCTGCAAACATATGCGTATTCAGGTATTTACAGCGGTATTCGTGTTGACGCTTCCAGAGTGAAGCGGCGCCGGCGCTGCTCGCGCTGCGGCCTATCGGGCTACGCGAGCTTCCAGGCCGGGCACGTCGTTGAAGTCCTTCGGATTCAGCGTCCACAGCGCCGCCTCGTCGACCAGGGCGCAGGCGGCGATGGCAAGGTCCAGATCCCGGCCGCGTGGGCGCGGCAATCGCTTGTACAGAGCGGCGGCCTGGGCCGCGGCCTCGGTGTCGAAGGCAATCGCCTGCTCGCGTGGAAAGAGCTCTTCCTGCCGGCGAATCTCACCGACGGTACGCGGCCCCCGCAACCATTCGTAGAGCACGATCGACGAGAGCCTCAACCGGTGGCCCTCTTCTATCAGGGCGTACAGGCGGTCGACGGAGTCCGGCGGATTCGGCGTACGGTGGCGTCATCCAGGGAATAGGTCACCTTGACCATACTGCTGCAATACCATACACACGCCGTTCCGCTCACGTCATATGATCGACGCGGCAGACGTCACCACTGTAGCCAATTCCGGTTCGACGCCGCCCACGGGAGGATTCCGATGGCTCCACGCCGCTGGCTCCGATTCTGCTCGACCGCTGCTGCGCTGCTGCTCGCCGTCCTGGCCCTTGCTGCGCCGCGGCTCGCGATCGCGCAATCGAAGGCCGACACCGAGTGGCGCCACTTCGGCCACGACGCGGCCAACACGAAGTACTCCCCGCTCGATCAGATCACGCCGGAGAATTTCAACGACCTCGAGATCGCGTGGCGCTGGCGCTCCGTCGAGACCGAAATCACCCGCGAGCGCGAGAACATCCGCCCCGGCCCGTTCAAGTCGGTGTCGCTGATGATCGACGGCGTGGTCTACCTGAGCACGTCCCTCGGGCAGGTGGCGGCGCTCGACGCTGGCACCGGCGAGCTGGCCTGGTCGTACGACCCGCAGACCTACGACCGGCTCGACCGGCCCGCCAACATGGGCTGGCAGCACCGCGGCGTGTCCTACTGGGACGATGACGAGAGCGACGACGCGCGCATCTTTATCGCCACGCACGACCTGCTGCTCGTGGCGCTGAACGCCCGCACCGGCGAGCAGTACGCCGGCTTCGGCGCGGACGGCGCGGTCGACCTGAGCGCATCGCTGGGGCGTCCGCTCGACCGCTCGCGCTTCACTCACTCGCAGCCCCTGGCCATTGCCGGCGACACCGTCATCGTCGGCAGCATCGTGCAGGACACGAGCCTCACCCGCCGCGAGGCGGACCCGGGCCACGTGCGCGGCTTCGACGCGCGCACCGGCGAGATGAAATGGATCTTCCACACCATCCCGCAGGGCGAGGAGTTCGGCGCCGACACCTGGCACGACGAGTCCTGGCGCTACAGCGGCCACTCGAACGTCTGGGGCACGATGGCCGTCGACGAGGAGCTCGGCTACGTCTATCTGCCCACGGGAACCCCGACCAACGACTGGTACGGCGGCATGCGTCCCGGCGACAACCTGTTCGCCGAGAGCATCGTCGCGGTCGATGCCGAGACCGGCGAGCGGGTCTGGCACTTCCAGGCCGTGCATCACGGCCTCTGGGACTACGACTTCCCCACCGCCGGCAACCTGCTCGACATCACCGTCGACGGACGCGAGATCAAGGCGATTGCGCAGTCGAGCAAGCAGGCGTTCACCTACGTGTTCGACCGCGTCACCGGCGAGCCGGTCTGGCCGATCGAGGAGCGGCCCGTACCGCAGGGCAACGTGCCGGGCGAGTGGTACTCCCCGACGCAGCCGTTTCCGACGAAACCGGCGCCGTTCGACCTGCAGGGCATCACCATCGACGACCTGGTCGACTTCACGCCGGAGCTGCGCGAAGAAGCGATTCGCATCGCCGACCGCGCCCAGCTCGGTCCCATCTTCACGCCGCCGCCGGTGCGGGGCGAGGGCAAGCCGATCATCCAGTCGCCGGGTCCCGGCGGGGGCATCAACTGGCCCGGCTCGGCCGTCGATCCGG
This sequence comes from Vicinamibacterales bacterium, assembly GCA_965116825.1. GTDB lineage: Bacteria > Acidobacteriota > Vicinamibacteria > Vicinamibacterales > UBA8438 > WTFV01. The sequence continues at coordinate 4,931,949 of OZ220736.1, read as the reverse complement.
AGACCGGGCGGCTCTTCGTCCCGTCCCAGACGCGCCTCCGCGCCGTGGAGCTCGTCGAATACCCGCCGCCCGCCACCGTCGGCTATTTCACCGACCCGTGGGCGGTCCCCGTGCCCGGCCCGCGGGGCCTCCCGCTCGTCAAGCCGCCCTACAAGCGCGTCACCGCCATCGACCTCAACACCGGCGAGCACGTCTGGATGGCGCCGCACGGCGACGGCCCGCGCAACCACCCGGCCATCCGCCACCTGAACCTGCCCGCGCTCGGCGGCCACGGCGGCATGCACGGCGGCGGACCGCTGGTCACGAAGACGCTGCTCGTCGTCAACTCGGGGGCGCGTTACGTCGAGGATCAGAACGCCTCGGCCAGCGCGATCACGGCGTACCACAAGGACAACGGCGAGTACCTGGGCTCCATCGCGCTGCCGGCCATCCCCTACGGCAACCCGATCACCTACCTGCACGAGGGCAGGCAGTACATCGTGGTCGCGGTGGGCACGGGCAGCAGCGAATCGGCCCCGCCGGAACTGATCGCGCTGGCGCTGGCGCAAGGAAACTGAGAGCCGCGACACGCTCGGAGGAACGGTACAGGAGGGACCTGATACAACATGGCCGATAAGCACCCGTACGCAAACTCCATAGGCGGACTCTCAAAGGCAATCGAACACTTCAGGAACGCGTTTCCCCTACGGTCAACGCCGACACGCTCAAGAAGCTTGGGTTCGCGTCAAAGAACGAGAGCTATGTGATTAACGCGTTTCGATTCCTTGGCTTCATTGACGAAAATGACCAGAAGACACGCGAGGCAGCAACAACGTTCTCGCATCATGATGACCACGCCTTCGCCAAAGCCTTCAGCGAGAGCTTGTCCCGTTGGTGCGAAGAACGGAGCTACTGCCAGTATGCGGGTGCACCTCACGTTGCACCTGCTGGTTCCTGCTGGTTGGCTCCCTCGTCCAGACGGTGACGACCGGCTCAGATGGTAATCGTGATGTCGCCAAACGGCGACGTCGAGGGTCGCCCCGGCCTCGACGCGAACCAGAACGCGACCTGCCACGGGGACATGCCGGTGGGCAACACCGCCATTATGCGGGCGATCTCGGGCCTGGGCCGTCCTTCGGCAAACTGGAACGCCGGGTAGCGATCCTGATTGCCGACCGGCACGCCGAAGATGCGACGGTGACGCTTCCAGCGTGACGCTGGTTCGGACGGATTCCGCGTGGCCAATCCAGACAGTTCCCTGACCTCGCGACTGGTGTACGTCTTGTGACCGTCGAGGTATCGGGCGCGGAGAATCGCGTTGTCCACCTCGATGTCGGCGGCCAGATTCGACGAAAACTCAGGGATAGCGATGGCAGCGAGCAGTGCTTGCGTCCGGGATTCGCTGAGCATTGGCCGGCTCGAGAGTCGTGACGCGAGCATGCGCAGCAGCCGGACCACGTCCGGCACGTCTCGGGCAGGAACGGTGACCGCTACAACCTCGGTCGCGCGGCCCGCGTCAATTCCGAGTTCAGTGCGCCCCTCGGCATCGGCGCGCGCCGCCCCGGGGTCTTCGATGAACTCGGGGCTCCAGCCGGTTCGGTTGCCAGCGCCCGCTCGAGAGCGCGAATGATGCAGCGGTTCCTGCCTGCGTTCAGGGCCCGGGCCTGCCGGTCCACCGACGAGCAAGCCCTGGGCAAGTGCACGGCAGTGCTCATAGTGAATAGAATACTATCCGCTTCGGACATGGATGCCGGCGCGGCGCCTTGCGAGGTGGGCTGCAGCATCTTGTCCTGCGTCCGACAATCCTGTAGAACGTGCACCCGTGACCCGCCGCGTTTCGTCGACAACCTGCCCGCGGCATTTCGGAGGAACCTGGAACGATGAGTGACGCACTGACCGGAGCCGAGTTCAAGCAGCAGTTGCGCGAGGGCATGCCCAAGCTGGGCCTGTTCCTCAATTCGCACAGCCCCACGGTGGCCGAACAGCTCGCCCACAGCGGCTACGACTGGCTGCTGGTCGATTCGCAGCATGGTCCGATGGGCTTCGAGACGCTGTCGGCGATGATCGCCGGCGTCTCCAGCGGCGGTGCGAAGTCGCTGGTGCGGGTGGCGGGCTGCCACGACCGCGGCGGCATCCAGCAGTCGCTCGACGTGGGCGCCGACGGCGTGCTGGTGCGGTACATCAATACCGCCGAGGAGGCCCGGCAGGCGGTGAGCTGCTGCCGCTACCCGACGGCGGGCACGCGCTCGGTCTACTTTCCGCAGCGCAGCATGAACAAGGGCGGCCTGCTCGGCTACGCGGGCGCCGCCAACGACAACGTCATCGTGGCGCTGCAGGTGGAGACGGCCGACTGCATCCGCAACATCGACGAGATCGCGGCCGTGCCCGGCGTCGATCTGCTCTTCCTCGGACAGAACGACCTGTGCATGTCGCTCGGCCTGTACGAGAAGTACCAGTTCCCTGACATGTACTTCTCGGACGAGCTGCGCGACGCCACCGACCGCCTGCGCGCCGCGGCGGCCAGGAACCACGTCATCCTCGGGCTGTTTCTCTTCGGAACGGACCGGGTCGGCGAGTTCCTCGAAAAGGGCTTTCCGTTCATCAGCGTGGGCAACGACCTGCACCACGTCCTGACGCAGGCCGGGACGTACGTCGGCAACGTGGAGGGGATTTCGCAGGACAAGGGCAAGCAGCCCTGGCAGCGCCGGGCCACCGCGCTCTTCTAGGAATCTGCGCCTTCAAGCCGAGCGGGCTCTCCCGGGCAGGGTGGCCGTGCGGAAAGCAAAGCTCCAGGCGACACCGGGCACGCTGTTTCCGGAGCCGACCGCCCTCCGCACCTCCAGGGAGCCGGCGGAGGTATTCTCCGCCTGGCTCCCCTCTTCCCGTTTCGGCCGCTTCCAGGTGCCCGCCAGCCACCGTCAGGTCGTAGCGCCTACCGCTGTCCGTCCGGAACCCGACGACCGGTCAGGATTGCCAGCGCGCCCTTGATCTCGCCCTGACCCTCCAGCAACCGCCTGACGTCCGCATTCGATCCGGACTGGTAGAATCGAACCAGAGGGGGGAGCCCTGTCATGGCAGGCAGCACCGTCGTCACCCAACTTCCGGTCCATCGGGCTGCAAACCTCATTCCCGACGAGGAGCAGCACGTCCTCAACATGACGGTCGACGAGGCGCGCCGGCGGGTGCTCGCGGACGATCCGGAAGCCGTACTAGGCATTCACGGCTCGTTCGCCCTTCTCGCGCGGGAGGGCGAGCGCGTGCGGCTGGCGCGCAGCCTCGGCCGGCCGCTGCGGTACTTCCTGGCCAAGGAATCCGCCGGCCCTCTCCTCGTGGTGGCCGACCGCATCGACCGCATCCACCGCTTCCTCGAAAGCGAGGGCTACGCGAGCCAGTTCCACCCGACTTATACACGCATGGTCCCAGCGCACCACGTGACCGAGATCGCGCTGGTCGGCTGCCCCGACCCGAACCCGCGCTACACGCGGTTCTTTGCGCCGCCCATGGCCGACCTGCCGCCGGACCTGGACCTCATCGGCCGCCGGTACGTCGAGGCGGCGCTGGCGGAGATCCACGAGTGGCTCGACACAACGTCGGCGAACGAGCCGCTCGGCGTGCTGTTCTCCGGCGGTCTGGACAGCGGCGCGCTGCTGCTGTGCCTGCACGATGCGCTCCTGCAACGGCAGGAATCGCCGGCGCGGCTCAAGGCGTTCACCCTGGCCGTGGCGGGCGGCGGCGAGGACGCGGCGCAGGCCCGCCGCTTCCTGCGCGAGACCGGCCTCGCGTTCCTGCTGGAGGAGATCGACGGACCGGCAGACAGGCTGAACCCGAGAGACGCGGTGGCGGCCATCGAGGACTACAAGCCGCGCGACGTCGAATGCGCCACCGTCGGGCTGGCCCTGCTGGCTGGGATCCGGGAACGCTATCCGGCTTGGCGCTGGCTCTTCGACGGAGACGGCGGCGACGAGAACCTGAAGGACTACCCCATCGAGGAGAACACCGAGCTCACCATCCGTAGCGTCGTCTCCAACCGCATGCTGTACCAGGAGGGCTGGGGCGTGGACGCCATCAAGCACTCGCTGACCTACAGCGGAGGCCTCAGCCGCGGCTGCGTCCGCGGTTACGCGCCCGCCCGACGGTACGGCTTCCACCTGGTCAGCCCCTACACCGCGCCGAACGTAATCGCCGTGGCCGAGGGCATTCCGTTCGACGAGATCAGCGCGGGCTCGCACGAGCGCCTGTACGCCCTGAAGGGCGAGGTGCTGAGCCGCGGCATCCGGCAGGTGCTGGACCGCGAGCTGCCGGTCTTCGCGAAACGCCGCTTCCAGCATGGCGCGATGGGAGACGAGACGTTCGATGCACTGTTCTCCGGCGACACCGAGCGATACCGCGGCTATTTCCTTGCGCAGTATGCGCCGCGCGCCTGATCCGGCGCCGCACCCGGACGACGGGCGCACGACGAGAACGGGTCGCCATGCGGCCTCCCCGCTTACCGGCGGCGGCAACACGAACGCCCGGATACGATTGCGGCGGGGCCCGAAGATCGAAACCGACCCCGCCCGGCCGATAGCCCATTTCCGGGAAGAGGAACGCAGGCACGACGGCTCCCGCGCCGCCGTGCTGAACGTGCTGCTCGCGGGCGCCGAGTGCCCCTTCACGTGCGTCTACTGCGATCTCTGGCGCCGAACCCTCGACGGACCGACGCCGCCCGGCGCCATTGCGCGGCAGTTGGCGATCGCGCTCCGCGACACGGGACCGCTGCCGGCGACGTGCGGCGTCAAGCTCTACAACGCGAGCAACTTCTTCGACCCGCGCGCCGTGCCGCCGGGCGACGACGCATCCATCGCGGCCCTTCTGCAGTCCTTCGACCGCGTGATCGTCGAGTGCCACCCGCGGCTTGTCGGGCGGCGCTGCCTGGAGTTCGCGGATCGCATCCCCGGCCGGCTCGAGGTGGCGATGGGCCTGGAGACCGCCGATGCGGCGGCGCTGGCGCGGCTCAACAAGGGAATGACGCTTCAGGATTTCGATTCCGCAGCGGCCCGCCTCACGAGCGCCGGCATCGGCCTGCGGACGTTCGTGCTGCTGCCGGCGCCCTTCGTACCGGTGGCGCGGGCAGTCGAATCGGCCCTCGACGCAGTGCGCCACGCGGTCGACCAGGGCGCCCGGCACGTCACCCTGATCCCGAGCCGCGACGGCAACGGCGCCATGGACGAGCTCCGCGAGCAGGGGCTGTGGACGCCGCCGGCACTGGATCTGATCGAGGAGGCGACGGACCGCTGCGCCCGTATCGCGGGCGCCGTCGTCACGGTGGACCTCTGGGACATCGACCGCTGCCCGGCGTGCCGGCGCTGCCGGCCCGCACGAATCGCCCGGCTGCAGCGCTTCAACCTCACGGGCAGTCCGGGTCCGCCCGTCCGCTGCCGGGCATGCGCGTAGTCATCGTAGGCTCCGGGTTCGCCGGCGCGATCCTGGCGCGCGTCGCCCGCGTGGCCGGCCACGACGTCACCCTCGTGGAACGGGGCTCGCACCCGCGGTTCGCGCTCGGCGAATCGTCGACGCCGCTGGCCGCCATCGCCCTGGAGCGGCTGGCCGCCCGTTACGGGCTGGACGACCTGCACGCCCTCGCCGCCTACGGGCGCTGGTCGGCGCGCCTGCCCGATCTGCGGCGAGGACTCAAGCGCGGCTTCACCTTCTACCGGCACGCGCGGGGCCGCCCTTTCGACAACGACGAGTCCAACCGCAACCGCCTGCTCGTGGCGGCCAGCCCGGATGACGCCGCCGCCGACGCGCACTGGCTGCGGGAGGACGTCGATGCGTTCCTGGTCCGCCGCGCGCAGGGCGCGGGGGTCCGGTATCTGGACCGCACCGTGCTGGAGGCCCTGGAGCGGCACCGCGGCCGGTTCGGGCTGCGCGGCGCGCGTCCGGAGGGATCGGTGCGCCTGGCCGCGGATCTCGTCGTCGACGCCTCCGGGCCCGACGGCTTCCTGGCACGGCAACTGCCACTGAAGGCGGCGCTGCCGTCCGGCGCGCTGCATACCGGGCTCGTGTACGGACACTTCCGCGGCGTACGGCCGCTGCGCCGCGTCGCCGGCGCGGCGTTCCCGGCGGGTCCCTACCCCGACGAGCCGGCCGCCGTCCATCATCTCCTCGACGAGGGTTGGATGTACGAGCTGGCGTTCGATCACGGCGTGGTCAGCGCCGGCTTCGTCATCGAGGGCGCGGATGCCTTGCAGTCGCTCGCGGAACGCCCTTCCGCCGAGGCGTTCCACGCACTCGCGCGGCGCTACCCGTCACTCGCCGCACAGTACGAAACCGCGGTCCCGGTGCGTCCGGTGGCAGCGATTCCGCGCCTGCAGCGCAGGTTGTCGCGCGCGGCGGGCGACGGCTGGGCGCTGCTGCCGCACGTCTTCCAGTTCTGGAGCCCGCTCTTCTCCACCGGCATCGCCTGGAGCCTGCTCGGCGTCGAACGCCTCGGCCTGCTCCTCGAACGCGCCGCGGGTCCCGCGGCGGCCGGAGCCGACCGACTGGCCGCCGGTCTCGAGCGCTACGACGCCCTGCTGCGCGCGGAGGCGGACCACCTGCGCCGCCTCGTCGAGCCGGCCTACCGCTGCCGGCGCGACTTCGACGCGTTCGACGCCTGCGCCCAGGCGTACTTTGCGGCGGCCAGCTACAACGAAGCGCGCCAGCGCCTGTGCCCGGCGCCCCGCGAGTGCGGTGGAGAGTGGGCCTGGTCGGGCTTGCTCGGCGCCACTGATCCGGTGCTGCGCGAAATCGTCGAGCACGCGGGCCGCCTGCTGGAGGATGGCCCACCGGAGCCGCTGATCGACGCCGTGCGGCGGGTGATCGCGCCCCGCAACCTCGCCGGCCTCGCCGACCCGGCCCGCCGGCGGCTCTACCCGGCCGATCCGGAAGCGCTCGTCGCCGCCGCCGACCTCCTGGGGCTGACCCGCGACGAGATGCGGTCCCGGCTCCCGCGGCTGCGGGGCGAACCGGCCGCCGGAGATTGAAGCGGAGCGCACCCGGTTGCGATAATGGCGGTTGGCGCACGGGCGCCCCTGAATCATGCGCAGTCGCAACCGATGGCGCCTCGATGTCGGTGTCTTCGCCGCCACGTTCGCGGCGTGCGGGGTGGCGGCCCCGCATGGAGCGCAATCCTCGCCGGCGACCGCAGGGCCACCGCCGGCGGCGCAGGCCCCGGCCGCGCCGACCTTTGCCGACGACGTCGCGCCGATCGTGCTGGAGCACTGCGCGCCCTGCCACCGGCCCGGCGAAGTGGGTCCCTTTCCGCTGCTCTCCTACGACGACGTCCGCCGGCGGGCGCGGCAGATCGCCGAGGTGACGGCCAGCCGCTTCATGCCCCCGTGGAAGCCGGAGCCCGGCTTCGGTGGCCCGTTCATCGGCTCCCGCCGGCTCTCGGACGACGACGTGGCGCTGTTCCGGCGGTGGGCCGAGGCCGGCGCGCCGGCGGGCGACCTGCGCCGCGTGCCGCCCCAACCCGCCTGGCCGGCGGGCTGGCGGCTCGGCACCCCCGACGTCGTGGTCACCATGCCGGAGGCCTATGCGGTGCCGGCCGACGCCCCCGACACCTTTCGCAACTTCGTGCTGCCGATTCCGGTCGACCGGCCGGCCTTCGTCGCGGGCATCGAGTTCCGGCCCGGCAACGCGCGCGTCGCCCACCACGCCAACCTGCGCCTCGATCGGACGCGCGCATCCCGCCAGCTCGACGAGCAGGACCCGGCGCCCGGCTACGAGGGGCCCATCAGCCCGCAAGCCCACTATCCGGACGGGCACTTCCTGGGCTGGACCCCGGGCCAGCTTCCGCCGCTGGCCGAGCCGGGGATGGCGTGGCGCCTGGAGCCGGGCAGCGACTTCGTCATCCAGCTCCACATGCAGTCGACCGGCCGTCCGGAATCCATCCGGGCCAGCGTGGGGCTCTATTTCACCGACGACCCGCCCGTGCGCACCCCGATGATGCTGCGCCTCGGGCGCCAGAGCATCGACATCCCGCCCGGCGAGGCGCGCTACGTCATCCGCGACCGGTTCACGCTGCCGGTCGGCGCCGAGCTCATCGGCATCCAGCCGCACGCCCACTTCCGAGCCACCGAGGTCAACGGCTTCGCCACGCTCCCCGACGGCCGCACCGAGCCGCTGATCCGCATCGCCGACTGGGATTTCAACTGGCAGGACGTATACCGCTACCAGATACGCCCCTTCCTCCCCGCGGGCACGACGGTGTCGATGGAATACGTCTACGACAACTCGTCCGGCAACCCGCGCAACCCGGACGACCCGCCGCGGCGGGTGCGGTTCGGGCAGTTCTCCAACGACGAGATGGGCGATCTGTGGCTGCAGCTTCTGCCCCGCTCGGACGCGGATCGCGTGACGCTCGACCGCACGTTCATGCCGAAGGTGCTCAACGAGGACATCGTCGGCTACGAGTCGATGCTGGCGTCCGATCCCGACAACGCGGTGCTGCACCGGGACGTCGCCGTGCTCTACATGACAGCCGGCCGCACCGCCGCCGCCATTCGGCACTACCAGAGGTCCATCGAACTGGACTCGGCATCGGCGACCGCGCACTACAACCTGGCGACGCTGCTGGCGGCGGGAGGCGCGCTCGACGAGGCCGTACGGCATTTCCGGCGCGCGGTCGCCCTGCGGCCCGGGCACGCCGCCGCACACAACAACCTCGGAGCCGTCCTGCGGGCGCTCGGCCGCCTCGCCGAGGCCATGCCCTATTTCGAACGCGCGGTGGCCCTGGACGCGGGCAACGCCGCGGCGCACAACAACCTCGCCAGCGCCCTGGCGTCCACCGGGCGGCCCGCCGACGCCGTCCGCCACTACCGCCGGGCGTTGGAACTGGAGCCGGACGGGGTCGAGTCGCTGACGTCGCTCGCCTGGATCCTGGCGACCACCGGCGAGGCGCGGCTGCACGCGCCGGGCGAGGCGGCAACGCTGGCCGAGCGGGCGGCCGCGCTCACGAGCCGGCGCGACCTCAACGTGCTGGCCACGCTGGCCGCCGCTTACGCCGCGGCCGGGCGCTTCGACGACGCGCTCGAGGCGCAGCGGCAGGCTATCGCGCTCGCCCAGCCGATCGGCGATCCCGCGCTGCTTGCGGAGCTGCAGCGCCGGTTGACGCTCTACATGCGCCAACAGCCGCTCCGACCAGTGCCGTAGGGGCGGATTGACGTGGCACGCGACGTGCTTCACGATTGACCACGATGAAGGGGCTCTCCAACGAGCTCATGCCGCGATACGAACGACTCGTCCCCTGCGTCACCGCGGCGGCGCTCCTGGTCATCGGCGCCGGCGCTTCGAACGCGATCGGCGCCGCGGGGGCGACCGGCTCCACCAACGAGAGCCTCGCCGCAAGCCGACAGACCCGCCCCGTGACGTTCAACCGGGACGTCGCGCCCATCCTGAACGCCAACTGCATCGGCTGCCACCGGCCGAACGGCATCGGCCCGTTCAGCCTGGCGACCTATACCGACGCCCGCCCGCGGGCGGAGCGGATCGCGGCGGCCACCGCCGAACGCCGGATGCCTCCCTGGAAGCCGGTCGCCGGCTACGGCCGGTTCCGGAACGAGCGGCGCCTTTCGGACGCGGAAGTCACCCTGCTGTCCCGCTGGGCCGCGACCGGCGCGGCCGAAGGCGACCCGGTTGCCCCCCCACCGGCGCCCGACGCCGCGGGCGGCTGGCAGCTCGGGGCGCCGGATCTCGTCGTGGCGATGCCGGCCCCGTATCCGCTGCCCTCCGGCGCCGCCGACGTCTACCGCAACTTCGCCCTTCCCGTGGAGCTGGACGCCCGCCGCTGGGTGCGCGCCATCGAGCTGCGGCCGGGCACAGGCGGCGGACGCGCCATCCACCACGCCCGCATCCTGCTGGACGGGACCGGCGCGGCGCGGGCTCTCGACGCCGAGAGCGCCGCACCCGGCTACGACGGCCTGATGCTCGACCACGCCCGGTTTCCCGCCGGCCACTTCCTGGGCTGGGCGCCCGGCAAGACCCCGGTGGCACTGCCCGACGCCATAGCCTGGCCGCTCGATCCGGGTACCGATCTCGTACTGCAGCTCCACCTGCTGCCCGGTCCCGAGCCGGTCGACGTGCAGCCGGCGATTGGCATCCATTTCGCGGATCGGCCGGCGACGTTGACGCCGGTCTCGGTGCTGCTCACGTCCAAGGCCATCCGCATTCCCGTCGGCGCGGCCGCCCACGTCATCGAGGACCGCTACCGGTTGCCGGTCGCGGTCGACGTGCTGGGCATCGCACCGCACATGCACTACCTGGGAAAGAGGATCGAGGCGCAGGCCACGCGGCCGGACGGCAGCGTGGAGCCGCTGCTGCGCATCGACGACTGGGACTTCAACTGGCAGGACGAGTACCGCTACCGGGCGCCGGTCCACCTGCCGGCCGGGACACGGATCCAGGTACGCTTCACGTTCGACAACTCCTCCGCCAACCCCCGCAACCCGCACGATCCGCCGGTCACGGTGGGCTTCGGACCGGCGGCGACCGACGAGATGGCGGAGCTGATGCTCCAGGTGCTGCCGGTGGGGGACGCGGCCGCGCTGGCGCGCAGTCTGGCCGTCAAGCGGGCGCGGGACGACATCCTCGGCTATCAGGCGCTGCTTCGCGCCGACCCTGCCGACCCTGTGAATCACGCCGCGCTCGCGGTCCGCTATCTCGACGTCGGCCAAGTGGCGCTGGCGCGGGAGCACCTGGAGCGATCCATCGGCATCGATCCGGACTTCGCGGACGCACACTACAACCTGGGCGCCGTGGCCCTGGCCGAGGGAGACACGGCCGCGGCCATCGCGGCGTACCGGCGCGCCGTCGCGCTGCGCCCCGCCTACCCGGAGGCGCACAACAACCTGGGGGGCCTGCTGGCCGCGACCGGCGCCGTCGACGAAGCGCTCGTGCACTACCGGCTCGCGGTCGGCTTCGACCCCGGACACTCCGGGGCCCACTACAACATGGCCAATGTGCTGCTGGCCCGTGGGCAGACGGAAACAGCGATCCGCCATTACCGCCTGGCGCTCGAGGCGGCCCCGGACGACCCCGAGATACTGAGCGGTCTCGCGCGGGCGCTGGCCGCGGCCGGCAACCGCGCGCCGCGGTGACGAGAAGGCGGTGACGGGAAGGCCGCGACGAAACGCCGGCGCTCAGCGTCCCGCCGGGGCCTGGACCTGCGCCAGCAGATCCGTCAGATCGGGATGCCCCGGGTGCACCAGCAGCGCCTCCCGCAGCCACTCGCGGGCCTCGCCCGGGCGGCCGAGCTGCAGGAGGATGACCGCGCGCACCATCCATGCCTCCGCGAACGCCGGATCGATGCGGATCGCCTCGGCGAACTGCGCCGCGGCCTCGTCCAGCCGCCCGGTCAGCCGGAGCGCCTCGGCCAGCCCCAACCGCGCCTCCAGATAGTTCGGCCGCAACTCGACCGCCGCGGCGTAGCGCGGTATCGCCTCGGCGTGCCGGCCGCTCATTCCCAGGACCACCCCGATGCCGAACTGCGCCTTCTCGAAGTCGGGCGCGATGCGCAGCGTCGCTTCGAACTCCGCGATCGCGCTGCCGGCGTCGCCCGCCATCATCAGGGCGGTTCCCAGCCGGTGCCGCAACGAGGGATCGTCCGGCGTCTCGGCCAGCCCCTCCCGAAAGATCGCCGCCGCCTCGTCGAACCGCCGGCCGTCCATCGCCCGCATTCCGCGAATCTCGTAGGCCAGAGCGCTCCGCAGCAGGCCGTTGTATGCCCGCATCAGCGGATCCGGCGGTGCCGGCGCGCCGTCGCCGCGGCGCTGCAGGTGCGCCCGGGCGGCATCGAGATTGCCCAGCGCGCGGTGCGCCATCCCCAGGCTGTAGTGCAGGCTCCCGGCGGACGGGGCCAGCGCCAGGGCGCGCTCCAGGTAGCCGATCGCCCGGCCCGCGTCCCGCCCGGCGAGGGCGGCCCGTCCGGCGCCGGCCAGCGCCGCGGCCGAGGCGGGGTCGATCGCCAGGGCCCGCTCGAACGCCGCCGCCGCCTCGACCGGGCGTCCGCCGTCGAGCTGCATGCGCCCGAGCCAGACCAGCGCCGCGAGATTCGCCGGCTCCAGAACGAGCGCCCGGGCGAAGAACTCCTCCGCCCGCCCGCGATCTCCCCGCTGGCGGTACAGGTGCGCGAGATAGTAGGGCCAACGCATGACGCCCGGTGCCAGTCCGTGCGCGTTCAGGTACGCGACCTCAGCCCGCCCGCGGTAGTCGGCGGCCATCAGGATCAGGCCGAGCTCTCCGTAGGCGTCTCCCAGCGCCGCCGGCGGCGCATCGGGATTGTCGGCCGCGCGCGACACCGCGGCGTAGCGCTCGCGCACCTGTGCCTGTACCGGCGGGGCCAGACCCGACAGGTCGGGCCGATCCACCGTCCGCGGTCCCGACCACTCGAACGCGCCGGGGCGCGGCAGGAGCGCGCCGCCCGCATCGGACGACCCGCCGCCGCAGGCCGCGGACAAGGCGACGGCCAGAAGCCAGCCGGCCGCCGGGAAGTGCCGCGGCCGGCACGACGACCCTCCCGCCGCGCGCGTCGAGCCCGCCGCGTCCCGCCGAGCCGGTTTCATCGCGGCTCCCCCTCACCCTGCACCAGCGTGCTGTAGCGGCCGACCGGCACCGCGGACCACGCCTCGGTCGCCCCGTCCGGCCAGACGACCCGCACGGCCAGCGCCTCCGCCGGCTCGTCGCCGAGGCCAATCAGCACCCGCGGATCGTGCGCCGACGCATAGCTGCCGTCGGCCCGCGCCCGCCGCCGGCGGGTGACGCCATCCGAGCCGGCGACGCTCACGCGCGCGCCGACGCTGTCGCGCCGGGCGGCGCCGCCCACGAGGCGCAACCCCATCCAGTCGCGGCGGTGGCCCGCCTGGTTGATCAGCAACTCGATCCGGCCGGCGGCATTCGCCACCAGGATATCCGTGTCGCCGTCGTTGTCCACGTCGCCGAACGCGGCGCCCCGGCTCACCGCGGACCGGGCGAACGGCGCCCCGGCCCGATCGGTCACGTCCGCGAACCGCACCCCGCCCAGATTGCGGAACACCTGGTTGCGCTGATCCAACGGGAAGGGGTTCTCCGGGCCCAGCGCCTCGAGCTGCTGCGTCACCGAGCCGTTGACGGCGACGACGTCGAGCCAGCCGTCGTTGTCGATATCGATCCAGCCTGCACCGAACCCGGTGTACGGCAGGCTTGCGGCGCGGACGCCGAGGGCGGCGCTCAGATCCTCGAACAGCCCCGCGCCGTCGTTGACGTACAGGGTGCTCCCCTGCCCGGTGAGCTCGGTGATGAACAGGTCCTCGTCGCCGTCGTTGTCGAAGTCCCCGGCGTCCACCCCCATGTCCGCCTTCGCGTCCCCCGCCGCGCCCAGCGCGACGCCCCGCAGCAGGGCCAGGTTGCGGAACGCGCCGCCGCCCTGGTTGACCCAGAGCTGGTTCTCCTGCTGATCGTTGGCGACGAACAAATCGAGCCAGCCATCGTTGTCGAAGTCTGCCGACGCCGCCCCCAGCGCGGGGCCGAAGTCCCGTCCCAGACCGGCGGCCGCGGTGACGTCGGCGAAGGTGCCGTCGCCCCGGTTGCGGTACAGCCGGCTCGGAGCCGGCGGGCTCACCTCCGGCGGGCAGTAGTCGGGCGGCCCGGAGCGGTTGTAGCACTGCGTGTGCGTGTCGAGGGTGTAGTTTAGGTAGTTGCCGACGAACAGATCGAGCCAGCCGTCGCGGTCGAAGTCCAGGAACGATGCCGGGACGCCCCACGAGGGCTCGTCGGTGCCGGACTCGCGCGAGACGTCCTCGAAGGTCCCGTCGCCGCGGTTGCGCAGCAGCCGGTTCCGCCCGAAACGCGTGAGGTACAGATCCACCCGGCCGTCGTTGTCGTAGTCGCCGGCCGCCACCCCCATGCCGTAGCCGCCGGAAGGCAGGCCGCTCTCGGCCGTGACGTCGGTGAACCGGAGCGACGGTGTCCCGCCCGGCCTAATCTCCAGGTCGTTCCGGAACAGGCGATCGCCCGGCGGCTGCCCCGCCGGCAACGGCGCCAGCGGCGTTCCCGTTCCCAGCAGCTCGCCCTGCGCCACGTAGACGTCGAGGTCTCCATCGTTGTCATAGTCGAGCAGACCCGCGCCCGGCCCCATCATCTCCGGCTGATAGAAGCTGCCCGACATCCCGTTGAAGTGGACGAAATCAAGGCCGGTGTCGGCGGCCCTGTCCTCGAACAGCTCGATGGCCGGGTCCAGCGGCGGCACGGACGGCTTCGGGGCGTCGGCCGACGCCGGCGGCCCCGGGTCCGCCGGAGCGCACGCGGCCAGCATCCCGGCCGCCGACCACGCCAGCAGCACCCGCCTCACGGCACGCAGACCGGCGCCGGACGCGCCGGATACTCCCACCGCCCGCGCCCCCTGAAACCGTCGACGGTCGCCATCGTGCGGTCAGATGACGGGCGTCACACGCACGGTGACGTCCTCGCGGGCGATGCCGATCTGGATGTCGATGGTCTCGGTGTCGAGCGGAAGCGCCGCCCGGGAGTAGGTCAGAATGTACTGGCCGGCAATCTCGTTGGCGATTTCCAGCAGCGGGGTTGCCAGGCCGGCGCTGGCGTAGGTGTTGACCAGCCGGCCGCCGGTCCGCTGCGAAGCCGTTTCCAGCGCCATCAGCCAGTCGCGGGTCTCGCGGGCCATGATCGAGTTGCGCATGTTGTTGTCGGCGGTGCCGCTGAAGGCCGACGCCCGATCGAAGACGCCGCGCCCGACGACGGAGAAGGATGCGCTGCTGCGAAGCGCCACGATGTGCACGGGCGCCCCGATGGCCTGCAGCACCGCGATGACCTGCTCCACCGGCCGGGCGGAGGTGTTGGGCGACTCGGTGGCGAAGGCGCCGGCCACCTGATCCGAGGTGATGATCACCAGCGCGGGCCGGCTCGGCTGGCGATTGCGGATGTCGCGCACCGTCTGGATGAGCGCGTCCTGGAAGCGCGAAATGGCGCCGACGGTCGGAAACACGCGCTCCACTGCCTCGCGCATCGCAGTGACGCGCGTCGTCGGCGGCACCACTCGCACCGGCAGGTCGCCGAACGTCATCAGCGACATCCGCGCGTAGCCGTCGAGGGCGTCGACGAACTCCCTCAACGCCCGGCGCACGTGCGTGGTGGACGGCACGACGGCTTCACTGGTGTCGACCAGGATCGAGACGTCCGCGAGGCCGCTCGGGCGCGCGAGGTACAGCACCTCGCACCGCACGCCGTTCTCCGCCACGGCGACCTCGTGGGGTCGCAGGTTGAGCACCGGCTGCCCGTCGTCGTCGAGCACGGTAAGGTAGAGCTGCTGCGCCGACTGCGCGGGGAGGATGGCGCCCACCGCCGCCCAGAGAGCGACGACGCCGGCGACGGCGACGAACGGACGGAGACGCGTCGAACGGGACGCTCGCACTGACATCGCCATGGCGGTTCTCCTTGCCTCTGCCGGGTCGCTCTCACTATACGTCAAGTCGAGCGGTGCGGATGATCGGCGTAGAGGCTGCAGTTCGTCGAGAACCGGGGGCGGAGAGAGAGACGTCAGAGGACGGGCGTCACGCGAATCGTGATGTCCTCGCGCGCGATGCTGAAACCGAGCACGATCTCATCGGCATCGTCCGGCAACGCCGGGCGGACGTACGTCAGCACATACTGCCCCATGACCTCGCCAGCGATGGCGGCGAGCGGCTCATCCAGCCGGGTGTGATTGGCGACGGTCGCGAACCGGCCCCCGGTGCGCGCCGCAATCTCGGCGAGACTCCCCAGCAGATCGCCCGGCCGCCGGCGCAGCGTCACGATGTGGATCGGCGTTCCGATCTGCGTCAGCGGGTTCAGGAAGTCGCGGACGTAGCGGTCCGAAGGTTGCCGACTCGCGACGGACGACGTGACCGCGACGATGACCGGGCGTCGCGGCGACTGCTCGGCGATTCTCCGACGAGCTTCGATCAACGCATTCTGGAAGTTGTTGCTGAATCCGGGACTGGGAAACAGCTGCGCGATCGCCTCGCGCATCTCGGCCGTGCGCATGGTGGGCGCCACGACCCTCCTCGGCGTACCGCCGAACACCATCAACGACATCCGCGCGCTGCCCGCCAGCCTGTCGACGAACGCCAGCAACGCCCGCCGCAGGTGCGGTGTCGCGGAAACGAGGTTCCGACTCGTATCGACGAGCAGGAAGACGTCAACCGCCGCGGTCGGCCGCACGAGGTGCGTCACCTGTCCCGGCACGCCGTTCTCGAAAACGGTCACTTCGCCGGGCTGCAGATCGACGATCGGAACACCGTCCCGGTCGAGCACCGTGAGGTAGAACTGCTGCGCTGTCTGCGCCGGCAACATCACGACGCAAACGACGACGAAGGCGGCCACGGCGACGAAGCGGCGGAGAAGCGAAGGACGGAGCCGGGGCTCGGCGCACGGTCCCTGCGCACCACTCGCAGCCCCCCGGCCGAAGATCACGGCATGGCTTCGGCCGGCCACGGTGTGCGGCATGGCTCTCCTCTCTCGTAGCGCCTGAGATTCACGGTCAGGTGCCGCACCGCCTCCGGCAACTGCGCGAGCTCGGCCGCGCCGATCAGCGCACGCTGCACCTCGGCGGCCTCGCCAAAGCGGCCGAGCTCGGCCAGCGTCATGGCCATCGTCTCACCGAGATCGAGGGTCGGCTCCGGCTCGGCTTCCATGACCTGCTCGACCAGCGTCATCGCCCGCCGGCCGTTGCGTACCGTCGGATCGGGGGCGGCGGCGAGCAGCCGCGCCAGCGCGTGCGCGAACGACGTCTCCTGGGGAAAAGCCTCCATCGCGGTCGCCAGCCGGTCGTGCGCCTCGCGGTAGCGGCCGAGCTGCACGAGCGCCATCGCGTACCCGAACCGGGCTTCCAGCGCGTCCGGGTTCGTGCGCAGCACCAGCTCGTAGTACGCCAGCGAGGTATCGGGATCCCCCGCGCGCCGCAGGCTGATCGCCATCCGCAGGTGCACGGCGTCATCCCCCGGTCGATGGCGCAGGGCGGTCCGGAACCGCGCGACGGCCTCGGCATGGCGTCCCGTCTCCTGCAGCAGCACGCCGATGCTGTAGTGCGACGGGAAGTAGTCGGGGGTGGTGCGCACGACGCGCTGGAACTCGGCCATCGCGCCGTCCAGATCGCCGGTCATGAAGAGCGCCGTGCCGAGACGGTGCCGCAGCCCGGGGTCGTCGGGATCCAGCTCCAGCCCCTGCCGGAACTGCTCTATCGCGGCCGGCCATTCCTGCCGGTCGAGCGCCTCCAGACCGCTGTTCTCGAAGGTGCCGGCGGTCGTGAGCAGCGAGTCGAGGGCCGCCATCAGCGGGTCCGCGGGCCGGATCTCGGCATTCTCCCGCCGCCGCAGATGCTCCTCGGCCTTCGCGTCGTCTCCCAGCCCGCGGTAGGCCATCCCCAGCGGGTAGTGCACCGCGCCGATCTCCGGGTTCCGCGCCAGGATCTCTTCGAGCAGGTCGGCCGCCCGGCGGTAGTCCTCCTCGAGCAACGCCGTCTGGGCCAGGCCGTAACGCGCCGAGAGCGACGAGGGGAACAGCGCCAGCGCCTGGGCGAACAGCGGCTCGGCCTTCTCCGGTCTGCCCTGCTCCAGGCGGATGTCCCCCAGCCAGAACAGCGTCGTCGGATCCTCGGGCTGGATGCGGAGGACCTGATCGAAGAACGCGGCCGACTCGTCCAGCGCGCCGCGGTCGCGGTACAACTGTGCGAGGTAGTAAGGCCACCGGACATCGTCCGGAGCCAACCCCGCCGCCTCCCGCAGGCAGGGCTCGGCTTCCTCGGTGAACCAGGACGCCATGAGGGTCATCCCCATCACGCCGACGGCCTCGGCCTGCAGCTCGACCGGCAGACCGGCCCGCTCCTCGCGCGGCGGCAGGGCGGCATGGCGGTCGCGAATCTGCCCCTGCACCGCTTCGCCGACCCGGCTGAGGTCCGGCAGCGCGTCTCCGCAATAGGTCGCCGCCACCGCGGCTGCCGACGCACCGGCCGCGTTCTCCGCCGTCGCCGTCGCGTCAACCGACGTCGACTCGTTCGGTACGGAGCATCCTGCGAACAGCGCCGCGAACGCGAGCATCGCCGCCCGCCAACGCATCGCCACCAGCCCACTCATCGGCATCGGCCCCCGCATCGGCGCCGCCCCCCCATGGCGACCCGCCTTTCCGCCTCGGACGCCCAGCACGCCGGCATCAGGAACTCCCCGTCCCCTGCTCGAGCGTGATCCATCGGCCGATCTCGACGTCGTCCCAGGTTTCCGTGCTTCCGTCCGGCCAGTGCACCTCGACGGCAGGGCGGACGTCCGATTCGCCCAGTCCGGCGAGCACCCGCGGATCGTTCGCCGAGGCGTAGCTGCCGTCCGAACGGGCGCGGCGCCACAGCACGGGCTCGCCGGGGCGACGCACCGCCACCCGCGCGCCGAGCATGTCGCGTCCCCCGGCGCCGACGAGCCGCAGCCCGAGCCAGTGCCGCCGGCTGCCGACCTGATTGATCAGCAGCCGCACGGGCCCGGTGTCGTTCCCGACGACCACGTCGACGTCGCCGTCGTTGTCGATGTCGCCGAAGGCGGCGCCGCGGCCCGTCTCCGACAGCTCGAACGCCGCGCCGGCCGCGCCGGTCACGTCCTCGAAGGTGCCGTCGCCCAGGTTGCGGAACAGCGACTTGCGCTGGTCGTACGGAAAGGGCCGGCCCGCCGGTCCCGGGCTGGCGATGACGGTACCGTTGACCGCGAGCAGGTCGAGCCAGCCGTCGTTGTCGTAGTCGAGCCAGGTCGTGCCCCACCCGGTGTACGGCAGGCTCCCGGCGCCGAGTCCCGAGACGGTGCTCCGATCCCGGAACGACGCCGACCCGTTGTTCACGTAGAGGTTGTTGCCCTCGTTCGTGATGTGCGTCATGAACAGGTCTTCGTCGCCGTCGTTGTCGAAGTCGCCGGCGTCCACCCCCATGCTCGCCTCGGCCAATCCCATGCCGCTCAGCGCCGCCCCCGACAGAAGGGCCACGTCGCGGAAGGTCCCGTCCTGCTGGTTTATCCAGAGCAGGTTCTCGGTGGCGTCGTTGGCCACGTAGATGTCGATCCAACCGTCGCCGTCGTAGTCGGCGACCGCGACGCCGAGGGCCGGTCCGAACTGTCCGCCCACCAGGGCCGTGTCGCTGACGTCGGCGAAGCGTCCCCCGCCGGTGTTGCGGTACAGGTGATCGGGGGTCCCGCCGTAGGTCTCGGGCGGGCAGTAGTCGCGGGCGCCGGTCACGTTCGAGCACTCGATCGTGTTGTCGAGCCCGTAGTTGACGTTGTGGCCGACGTACAGATCGAGCAGGCCGTCCCGGTCGTAGTCGACGAACGCGGCCGAGACGCCGAAACCGGGCGCCCCGTCGATGCCGCTCGCCTCGGACGCGTCGCGGAACGTCCCGTCGCCCTGGTTCAGGTAGAGGCTGCTGGACCCGAAGTCGGTCAGGAACAGGTCGGTCCGGCCGTCGTTGTCGACGTCGCCCGCCGCCACCCCGAGGCCGAACCCGTCGGCGACGATCCCGCTCTCGGCGGTGACGTCGGTGAAGCGCAACGTACGCGAGCCGTCCGCCGCCACGTGCAGGTCGTTGCGGTACAGCCTTCCGGTGAGCGGCATCGAACCGCCCGGCGGGACGAGCGCGTCGGCCGGGCTACCGGCTTCGTCGAGCATGCGGCCCTGGACGAGGTAGACGTCGAGGTCGCCGTCGTCGTCGTAGTCGAGCAGGCCGGCGCCGGGCGGCAGAATCTCGGGGTAGTAGAACCGCCCCGAGGCGCCGTTGAAATGGACGAAGTCGAGGCCGGTCTCGCTGGCGCGATCCACGAACCAGTCGGTGCCGGCGCGCGGCGCGTCGCCGGGATCGGTTTCGGCCCCGCCCGCCGGCCCGCCGCAGCCGGCCGCCAGCACAACGCACACGACCAGCCACGCGGCTCGGATCCTCACTTCAACCTCGCAGTGTAGCCCGGAAATCGTCGCCATACGGCGACGCTGTCCGGAACCAACCGACCCTCGCTACCAGTCTACGCCGTTCCACAACCCGGACCGACAGCCGGACACTCGTCGCCGCGTCACAAGGGCGAGCGGCTCGGGCGGCCCTGCCGGTAGCGGGCCAGGTTGGCCGCCAGACTCCGGACGCGGGGCGCCTGCCCCGCCTGCTGCGCGGCGCCGATGGCCCGTTGCTGCCACGTCACCGCCTCGTCGTAGCGCCCCACCTCGGCGTACGCCATCGCCAGGCTCTCGTAGGTCTCGATGCTCGTGTCTCCGCGAAGCCGCTCGTCCGCCAGGGACAGCGCGCGCTCGCCGTCGCGTACCCCGGCGTCCGGCGCCGCCGCCAGCACCCGCACCAGCAGGTTCGTCAGCAGCGGATGGCCGGGATGCACGAGCTGCGCCCGGTCGAGCCAACCGCGCGCCTCCCGGTGCCGGCCGAGCTGAATCAGCGCCACCCCGCGTCCCATCCAGGCCTGATCCGAAGCCGGATCCGCCTCGATCACGCGCTCGAACTCCGCCGCGGCGTCGCCGAGCCGCCCCGCGAGGCTCAGCGTGTCGGCCAGGGCCATCCGCGCGTCCAGGTAGCTCGGGCGACTCTCGACCGCGGCTTCGTAGCGCGCGATCGCCTCGGGGTAGCGGCCTTCGCGCACCAACAGCTCGCCGTAACTGAAGTGCGCGTCGGCAAGGTTCGGAGCCACCGCCAGCGCCGCCTCGAACTGCTCCAGCGCGCCGCGGGTGTCGCCCACCATGCTCAGCGCCACTCCGAGACGGTGCCGCAGGGTCGGATCGTCCGGCGCCAGCGCAAGGCCGGCGCGGAACGCCTCGGCCGCTTCGACGTGGCGGCCGGCGCTCAGCGCCCGCGAGCCGCGCCGCTCGTGCGCCAGGGGACTCTCCAGCAGGCCGGTCGACTGCTGGAGCAGGGGATCAAGGAGCCTGGGGGCGCCGCCGCCGCGCCGCCGCAGATACTGCTCGGCCAGCTCCAGTTGGCCCAGCTCCCGGTACGCCATGCCGAGGCTGTAGTGGAGGCTCGTCGCCGCCGGATCGACGGCCAGCGCGCGCTCCAGGTAGGTGACGGCCCGCGCCGCCTCCTCGCGCGCCAACGCGGCCCGACCGATGCCGGCGAGGACCGCGGGGGACGCGGGCTGCAGGGCCAGGGCCCGGTCGTACACCCCCTCGGCCGCCGCGGGCTGTCCCTGATCGAGGTACATCTCGCCGAGCCACACCAGGGCCGGCAGGTTCGAAGGATCGAGCTCGACGACGCGCCGGAAGCGCTCGAGCGCGCGGCCCCGCTGCCCGGTCAACTGGTACAGGTGCGCCAGGTAGTACGGCCAGCGCACGGCGGCCGGCGCGCCCGCCTGCGCGTTCAGGAACGCGTGCTCGGCAGCCTCGTAGAAGCCCGCCGCCTGCAGCACCAGGCCGAACTCGCCGTGGGCGTCCGCGAGCGCGGCCCGCGAGGATCCCGCATCGCCCTCCAGCGCCAGTACGGCCGCGTGCCGGGCGCGGACCTGATCCTGCACCGCCGGCTCGAGTCCCGTCAGCCGAGGCAGCTCGATCGGCGGAAGCGGCGCATTCCCGCCCCCCGGAACCGGCTCGTCGGACGCCGCGCAACCGGCCAGCGCCGCGGCGCCCAGAGTGATCGAGAGCGCGGCGATCGACGCCAGCGCCCCGGCACAGCGCCCCGCAACGCCGCACAGCCCGTACGGAGTTGCGCCAGGGACCGCCGGCGCTTGCGCCCCCGGCCGCACGTTCCCGGCCGCCGGATCATCCGCCGCCGGACCACCAACATCGTCCGCTGCCGTCATGGCTGCCGGCCTTCCCCTTCGATCAGGGTCGCGTACCGCTCGATCGGCAGGTCGACCCACTCCTCGACGCCGCCGCCCGGCCAGGTGACCCGCACGCGGGGCGAACTCGCCGACTCTCCGAGGCCGACAATCACGCGGGGATCGTTGGCAGAGGCGTAGCTTCCGTCCGCGCGGGCGCGGCGCCAGCGCGACGAGCCGTCCGGCAGCATCACCTCGACCCGCGCCCCGAGCATGTCGCGGGACGTGTCGCGCCCCACGAGCCGCAGCCCGATCCAGTGGCGTCGCTGCCCGACCTCGTTGACGAGCAGGCGCACGGGGCCGGCGCCGTTGGCGATGAGCACGTCGGTGTCGCCGTCGTTGTCGACGTCGCCGAACGCCGCGCCGCGGCTCACCTCCGACAGGGCGAACGCCGCGCCGGCGCGGTCCGTCACGTCCTCGAACCGCGCGCCGCCGCGGTTGCGGAACACCTGGTTGCGCTGCTGCAGGGCGAACGGGTTGTCCGGTCCGTACGTCTCCAGATCCAGCGTCACGGTGCCGTTGACGGCAATCACGTCCAGCCAGCCGTCGTTGTCGACGTCGAGCCACCCCGCCCCGAAGCCGGTATAGGGCAGGCTCGCGGCGCGTATGCCCCGGCCCGCGCTCTCGTCCCTGAACATCCCGCCGTCGTTGACGTACAGGGTGCTCCCCTGGCCCGTCAGCTCGGTGATGAACAGATCCTCGTCACCGTCGTTGTCGAAGTCGCCGGCGTCGACGCCCATGTCGGCCTTGGCCACGCCGGTGGCGCCGAAGGCGGTGCCCCACAGCAGCGCGCGGTTCCGGAAGGTGCCGTCGCGCTGGTTGATCCACAACTGGTTGTCCTGCTGGTCGTTGGCGACGAACAGGTCGAGCCAGCCGTCGTTGTCGAAGTCGGCCGCCGACGCGCCGAGCCCCGGGCCGTACTCGCGCCCCAGGCCGGCCTCGAACGTCATGTCGGCGAACGTGCCGTCGCCGCGATTGCGATACAGGCGATCCGGCTGCGGCGGACTGACCTCCGGGGGGCAGTAGTCGGCCGGGCCCGACTGCGCGTAGCACTGCCAGTGGGTCTCGATGCTGTAGTTCAGGTAGTTGCCGACGAACAGGTCGAGCCGGCCGTCGCGGTCGTAGTCGAAGAAGGTGGCGGGCACGCTCAGACCCGGATCGCCGGTGCCGGTATCCGCCGTGGCGTCGGTGAACGTCCCGTCGCCCCGGTTGCGAAACATCTGGTTCGGTCCGAACCGCGTGGTGTAGATGTCGATCCAGCCGTCGTTGTCGTAGTCGCCGGCAGCCACTCCCATGCCGTACCCGCGGGACGCGATTCCGGCCTCCTCGGTCACGTCGGTGAACCGCAGCCGGCGCTCGCCCCCGGGTCCCGTGTCGAGATCGTTGCGGAAGAGGCGATCGCCGGGCGGCTGGTCCGCGGGCGGCGCCAGGAGCGCCTCGCCGTCCCCGAGCCGCCCTCCCTGCACGAAATAGATATCGAGGTCGCCGTCTCTGTCGTAGTCGACAAGCCCGACGCCGGGCCCCATCATCTCCGGCTGGTAGAAGCTGCCCGTCATCCCGTTGGAGTGGACGATATCGAGCCCCGACTCGGCGGCCCGGTCGACGAACCAGTCGCCGTCGTGCTCGATGGGCAGGACCGCGGGCGCGCTCGTCCCGGCGGCGTCGGGAGGAGCCGTCGTTTCCGCCCCGCAGGCGGCCAGCCAGCCGGCAAGAGCCAGCCACCCTGCGCTGCACGCGCACCGTGCGGTCATCGTGCCATGGTAGATCGACCTACCCGACCGGCCGCAACCGGCGGACCGATGGCACGCATCGTGCTTCTTCTTCGGAACATCGAATCGCGCCGCTGCCGCGTTGCCCGACAGCGGCGCACGTGCAATCATTTATGGGCGGCACGCCGGCAGCGACGCGCACCCGGAGAAGACCGCAGCATGCAGTTCTTCCGCAACGTTTGGCCCATCGTCGTCATCGTCGGCACCATCGCCGGCGCCGCCTGGTCCGCGGCCTGGGGCGTCAGAGACTTCATGACGGCCCAGATCGCCGCGAGTGAAGCCCGCCTCTCGGCGCAAATCGCGGCTACCGAGACCCGCTTCACCGCGCAAATCGCGGCTACCGAGACCCGTCTCACCGAACAGATCACCGAGCTCCGCGTGCTGTTCGTCGACTATCTCGAAGATCACGCCAACGCGCGTTGACGCCGCTCTCTCCTGCGGGCCGGCCCCGTCAAAGAAACGGGCCGGGAAGCAACGTCGACCAGGAGGCCGACGTGCCGAACGGGCCAGCGCGGGACTCGACACCTCGACGGTGACGCCGGGCAGGATGCCGCCGGTGTTGTCGGTCACCACGCCTGCGAACTGGCTGGTGCCCTGGGCGTGCGCCGCGGCCGGTGCGAGCGCCAGGGGCCGCGAGTACGACGACGGCCGAATAGCGACGTCTCATATCGGTCCTCCTCACAAAGTTGGCGCGAGGCGAACGAACGACGTCCGAAGCGGCCGATGGCGGGCGGAACCCGCTGTGCAGGCAGTTATAGCGCCGTCAGGAGTCTGCGCCGCAGGAGTTTCGCGCCAGCAGACTCCCAACGCGACTGACGTCGCGCCAGCCCTGGAGGGCTCCGGTACAACGGCGACCGTGCGGCGCGTCGAGTCAGGCCAGTTCGTGGTCGAACGTCACCACGTTGCGCGACGCGCTGCTGAACTCCACGCCGACCAGGTGAACGGGCTCGCCCAGGGCGCGGTACTTGTCCGCGTAGGCCTTCGCTCTCAACTGCTCCAGCGCCGCTCCCGGTCCGGCCTGCTCCGCGACCTTGAACTCGAACAGGTACACCCTGCCGCCGAAGCGGACCGCCATGTCCGCGCGCCCCCGGGCGCTGCTGTCCTCCACCGTCACGCCGGCACCCAGCACGGAGGCGAAGTAGGCGTAGAAGACGCTCGCGTAGAAGCCCTCGAAGCGGGCGATGTCGTTGTTGGTGTACCACTCGTAGGGAATGCCCGCAAAGAAAGCGTGGAACAGGTCCTTCAGGCCGAGCACGTCGCCGGCCGTCAGCAGGTCGTAGAGCCGGTCGCCGTTGCGCTCCCGTCGCGGATCCCGCGTCAGGTACGCCAGGAGGCTCTCGTTCAGGCTCTGGAACACCTCCCGGTTCGGATAGCCCAACCGGTAGCGCATTCGACCGCCGCGCGACTCCGTCGCCCTGACGGTGAGGTAGCCGGTCTGGAACAGCAGCGCCTCCGGCGCGATGCGGTCCACGTCGAACGTGCTCAGCAGGCTCGCGCTGCCGACCATATCGTCCAGCGCCAGGGCGCTGACGCCGCGCTCGACCAGGGTCTCGATCAGGAAGGTGGGCGTGCCCGTCTCGAACCAGTAGGCATCGAACTCGCGGTTGCGGAACAGCAGCAGGATGTCGAACGGGTTGTAGACCTTCTCCTCGCCCCGCCAACTGTAGCCGTTGTACCAGTCGCGAATCTCTTCCCGGTCCAGGCCCGCGAGCTCGGGCGCGAACACCTTGTCCAGGTCGGCGTCGGTGTAGCCGCAGATCGCCGAATGGCGAGGATCCAGGGTGATATCGGTGAGGTTGTTCAGGCCGAAAAAAAGACTCACCTTGGAGAACTTGCTCACCCCGGTGATAAAGCTGAATCGCACGTGCGCGTCGCAGTCCTTGATGGTGGCGTACAGGCCGCGCAGAAAGTCGCGATTCGCACGCGCGATCTCCGACTCCTCCAGCGTGTCCAGAATCGGCTTGTCGTACTCGTCCACCAGCACCGCGACGGGTCGCCCGCTCCGACGGTGCAGCGCCTCGAGCATGTGACCGAACCGGTCCGACGCCGAGTCGTACCGGGAAACCACCCCGGTCTCGCGTTCCACGGCGTCGAGCTGGGCCATCACGGTCGAGGACAGGTGGCCCGGCTCCTTGAAGTTGCCGCTGCCGAAGCTGAGACGCAGCACCGGATGGCGCACGGACCAATCCCATCCCCCGTGGATCGCCAGTCCCTCGAACAGCGCCTGGTTGCCCTCGAACAGCTCCTTGCAGGTGTCGAGGAACAGACTCTTGCCGAAACGCCGGGGGCGCGACAGGAAGTAGTGCTTGCCCTCGTCGAGCAGGCGCCCGATGAAGGCGGTCTTGTCGACGTAGTAGCAGTTCTGCTCCCGGACTTCCCGGAAGGTCTGCATGCCGATCGGCAGCCTGCGCCGGGTGCCGGCCCGGGTGGCCGTGTTCATCGGAGCGCTTCGGCGAGAAACGGCGCCAGGAAACGCAGTATAGCGCCCGTGACGGCGCCGGTCTCCACGCAACGACGGGGCACGCCCAAAGAAAACGGGCCGGGAAGCAGCGTGGCTTCCCGGCCCTGGAGTCGACCGGCCGCGCGTGCATCACGCGCGGCCGGGGTCCGACGACTCGCCTACCAGTGGATGTTGGTCGCCAACTGCAGGAAGCGGCCCTGGACCGTCCGGGTGACGTTGCCCATGGAGCCGCCGAAGAAGTTGGTCCCCTCGATGATCGGGCCGCTGTTGATGATGTTGTAGATGTCGGCCTGCACGTCGAAGCGCATGCCGTTGGCCAAGTCGAACACCTTGCGGATCGAGATGTCCACCTGGTTCAGGCGATCGAGGAAGGCGGATCCCGGCGCCATCAACGGAATGGTGATGGTGTTCGTCCGGGGAACGCCCTCCGGATAGTACATATCGTTCTTCGGTACCTGCCAGCGCACGTTGCCCGTACGGGTGAGGCTGCCCTCAAGCTCGCCGCCGCCGTTCAGGCCGCCCGCGCTCTGCCCCGTGCCGCCGCCGACGTGCAGCTCGCGCGGGTTGTACGACTGCAGCGAGCCGCTGAAGGTCAGGCCGCCCGGCAGCGGCAGCGTGCCCGACAGCTTGAACTCGTTCAGCCACGGCACATCGTAGCCCCCGTACGAATCCGCCCCATACGCGCCCGTCGGGTCGCAGAAGAGCAGCTCGTTGGGATCGTCCCGCGTGTCGCAGCGGGTGAGCACGTTCCGCTCCATCGTCCAGCCGCCGAAGATGTTCGTCCCGTTGGGCAGCCGGGCGTTGAACGAGGTCTCGAACCCGTTGTACTGGTCGGAGTAGCCGTCGTCGCCGTACGTGTTGATGACGACGTGATCCGGGGTGCGCAGTTGCGCTTCCGGGGTGAGGCTGTAGACCGTGAGGGTGGGCTGGGCCGAGACACCGCTCGTCGAGCACGGGAACCCGCTGGGCGCCATCCCGAGAGCGTTCCCCTCCAGCGACTGCGGACCACAAGGATTCGAAATCTGGAACGGAACGTAGTCGTTCAATGACCGGTTGGCGTTGCGCTGCAGGATGCCGTCGAAGCTGTCGCGGCGGTACCAGTTGAAGCTCGCCGACAGCCCCGGCATGAGCTCGCGCTGGATTCCGGCGTTGAACAGCGAGGCCCAGGGCCGCGCCACGCCGTCCGGATCCTGCCGCGGCCGCCCGATCGGCCCGCCGAACTCCGGATCCTTGGTCACGCCGACTTCCCAGTCCTGCACGTAGTCGTCGCCGTTGGTGCCGCCATGCTGCTGGTGGCCCGTGTAGCCGGCAACGCCCTTCTCGTAGGTGACGTTCGGATCACGAGTCCCGTAGGCGACTGCGCCGAGGCCGGGCGAGATCGCATCGAGCTCGGCCATCGAGGCGCACGTGTTGAGCGTGGTCGGGCTGAGCGCGCAGTCGAACCAGTCGCGCTCGTGGTTCTGCCAGCCGCCGGGATGGAAGTCGCGCGCGTAGTTGAAGATGTTCGAGGCGTTGTACCGCCCCCACGACAGCTTCAACGCGGTCGACGCGTCACCGAACAGGTCGTACGCCATCCCGAGGCGCGGCGCCCAGTCGGTCCACTTCGGCACGTTCCTCTGCTCCGCGAACGGCGTGTCCCAGTTGGTGAACCGCCGCAGCGTCGCCGGGGTCTCCTTGATGGTGGAGTTGAACGTCTCCCAGCGCAGGCCGAGGTTCAGCGTCAACCGGTCGATCGTCCACGTGTCCTGGATGTAGGTGCCGACATCCTGGAACCCCATCTTGAAGAACGTCGGGTGGTTCGTGACCAGCGCCGTCACGGGGACGCCGTCGCGGTACTCCTGCCGCAAGGCGCCGTTCTTCTTCAGGTCTTCGAGGAACGGTCCCCAACTGCTCATCATGCCGATCTTGACGTTGTGCGACCCGGTGACGTAGGAGACCGACGTGTTGTAGTTGAACCGCTCGACGTACGCATGGCTGTCGCCCCAGTGATAGCGGTCCTCGAATCCGTTGGTCTTCTCCCGCCGGTGGGTGATCGTGTACCAGGGATCGATGGTCGAGCCGTACTGGTTCATCGACCCCTGCATGCTCAGCCCCGGGTACCCGCCCACGCCCGGGTAGCAGGGCGTGAACTGGCAGGTCGCGAGACCGCCCGGCAACGGCTGCGTGTGCATGCCGCCCGGCGTCAGCGAGGTTCCCGGAGCGAACGGCACGTCGTCCTCCGAGTCGATGTTGCTCCAGTTCTCGACGTTGGTCGAATAACCCGCCTCGAGCAGCAGTCGGCTGCTCACGGTTGCCGTCCACTTGGCCGACCCGACGTAGTAGAGAGGCGAGCCGTGGTGCCGCGCTGCGGTCGCGACATCCTGCACCGAGCCGTGGTTGTGGAACCGCTGCTTGATGATGCGGTCCATGTACACCGAGAACTTGTTGTTCTGGTTGATCTGCGTGGTCAGGCGCAGCAGTCCGCTGGTGACGCTGTTGTCGTCGACGCCGGGCAGTTTCTGGTTGAAGTCCCTGCCGTCGGCGTCGATGCCGTACCGCGAGTGCAGGAAGTAGCGGGGCACCGACCCGTCGTCGCTCCGCGTGAAGCTGTTGGTCGTCGGCTTGTCGATCTCGAACCGGCGGAAGCTGCCGAAGAACCAGAACCGGTCGCGGACGATGGGTCCGCCGAGGGCGTTGTTGAAGTCGTAGATCAGGTCGATCGACTCGCGCGAGGAGGCGCCGCGATCCTTCAGCCTCTGGGTGAGCTGGTCCTGCTGCAGCCCGGACTGGCTGAACCCGAAGTACTGCTGTCCGCTCAGCGTGTTGCCGCCCTCGCGGCCGATCATGTTGATCCGCACGCCGCCGGCCGAGGTCTCGGCCGAGATGCCGCTCGTCTCGTAGACCATCTCCTGGTTCGCGAGATGGTTGTTGTAGTTCTGGTTCGCCCCGTCGTAGCCGGAGCTCATGACGAGCTGCCCGTCGACGGCGACCGTGGTCTGCCGGACGCTCATGCCGTGAACCGACATGTAGGTCTGCTGCGCCGCGGTGGTCAGGCCGACCTCGGGGCGGTTCAGCTTGATGCCGGGAATCAACTGCGCGGTCGACTGCAGGTTGTTGCCGGTCGGAATGGCGTCGAGCACCTCGCGGTCGAGCACCTCGACGCGGCGCGTCGTCGCGACGTCCACGACCGGCGCCTCGCCGGAGACGGTGACCGTCTCCTCGAGGGCGCCGACCGACAGCTCGGCGTCTATCGTGGCCACGAACCCGGCCGGTAGGTCCTGATTCTCGACCACGACGACCGAGAATCCGGGCAACGTGAAGGTCACGTTGTACGTGCCGGGACGCAGGTCGACGATGGTGTAGCGCCCCGCCCCGTCCGTGATGGCGACGCGGCTCCCCTCGATCAGCGCCGGACTCGACGCCTCGATGGTGACACCCGGCAGGATGCCACCGGTGTTGTCGGTGACCTCCCCGGTAATCTGGCTGCCGGCCTGACCCAGTGCCCCCGCAGGCACCAGCGCCAGGGCGGCCAGCGCAGCGACGGCCGTTAGCGAACGTCTCATGGGTTGTCCTCCTCTGCCGTGTTGCGACGATTCGCGTCGTGACGCTTGGCCACCCGCGCGACCCGGTCCGGCCCCTCCGCGACTGGGCCTCGAAGACCGTGGTTCCAGTACAAGCAAAACCTGTTCCACGAATTCCGCTCCGATGTTCAATCACACGACGCCGCGCGAATTGCTCGCAGGACTGTCTCTCCGGCCGCCCAATGTTCGATGAACGCACCGAGGCAGCATCCCTCCCGTGAGAGAATCCAACCAATCCGATCCGAGATTTTGGATTCGTACCGAACGGCGAGCACGGATAGCCGCGCATTCAACTACGCAATGCGCCGCGTGTCAATGTGAGAAAGAGATCGAGGCGCTGGCCTCACGGAACAGGCGCTTCAACCCGCCGAAGGCGTGTCGCGGGAGGCCGGGGGAGGCTGCAGCCAGCCCTCCGACCGGGCCAGACGTTGCGCGACGTCGGTGATCCGTCTCGACTACGATCGCTGATCAGAGCGAGCGAGGGCGTCGAAGCGCTGATCCAGATGGTCGCGAAGGCGGTCGATGCGCGCGGCGATTGCCTCATGCGCCTCGCGATTCTCCCTTCGGCTCGCGTCGAGCTTCTTGTAGATGTCCTCACGCGTCGCGTCCAGCCTGCGCCAGACGAACATGACGATGGTCAGAGCCAACCCAAGCACACCCAGCACTTCGGGTATCGACAGCGTCATCTCGCCCGCCTCCGACTGCGCGCTCCCGGACGAAGGCCGGGCGCGCCGCTCCCATGCACAGTTTTACACTATGCCACGCGCGGGCGCCGCAACGGACCGCAGTCCGCGGGCGGGCAGACCCGAAAGCCGCCTTCACGGGATGGCGTCGTCCGGCCAGGGAGTGCGGCATGGCCGGCCCTGCTCGTAGAGCCGGAGATTCGCGGTCAGCCGCGGAATGGCGGCGCGCATGCCCTCCGCCTCGGCCGCGGCGACTAGATCGCGCTGCACCGCGGCCGCCTCGTCATAGCGCCCCACCTCGGCCAGGGCCATCGCCATCGTCTCGCCGAGATCGATGGTCCGCTCCCCCCGGGACGCAATCTGCTCCACGAGCCTCATCGCGCGCGCGCCGTCCCGCACCTCGGCGTCCGGTGCGGCGGCCAGCAGCCGGGCCAGCGCATGCGGGAAGATCGCCGCGCCGGGGAAGGCCTCGATCCCCGCGTCCAGGCGGTCGCGCGCCCCGCGGTAGCGCCGCAGTTGCACGAGCGCCATGGCGGCGCCGAAACGCGCATCCGCCACGTCGGGGTCCATGCGCAGCACCGTGCGGTACTCATCGAGGGCCGCCGCCGGGTCGCCGGCCCGCCGCAGGCTGACGGCCAGCCGCAGGCGCACCTCGCCGTCGGTCGGCTGGTAGCGCAGCGCCGTCTCGAAACGCTCGATCGCCTCGCGGTGACGCCCCGCACCCTGCAACAGCACGCCGACGCTGTAGTGCACGGCGGGAAAGCCCGGCGATTCGCGCATCACCCGCTCGAACTCGGCCATCGCGCCCTCGACGTCGCCCATCACGTACAGGGCGGTGCCGAGCCGGTGCCGGAGCGCCGGATGCTCCGGGTCGAGCGCAAGCCCCCGGCGGAACAGATCCGCGGCGGCGCTCCATTCCTCCCGGTCCAGGGCGTCGTTGCCGCGGGCCTCGTAGGCGCGCGCGCTCTCGAGCAGCGTGTCCACTTCCGCCATGAGCGGGTCCGCCGGCCGCAGCGCGGCGCCCCGGCGGCGCGCCAGGTGCGCGGCGGCCCTGGACTCGTCCCCCAGGGCGCGGTAGGCCATGCCGAGTGGATAATGCGCGGCGGCCGCGGACGAATCGCGCGCCAGAATCTCCTCCAGCAGGTCGACCGCCCGCTGGTAGTCCTCGGCCTGCAGCGCCGCGCGGCCGAGCCCGTAGCGCGCCGAGAGCGAAGCGGGGCGCAACGCGAGCGCCTGCTCGAAGAGCGGCCGGGCCGACACGGGCCGGTCCTGCGCCAGACGCACGTCGCCGAGCCAGACGAGCGCCGCCACGTCGTCGGGTCGCAGCCGCAGCACCGCTTCGAACAAGGCGGCCGCCCCGGGCAGGTCGCCCGCCTCCCGGCGCAGGTGTCCGAGATAGTAGAGCCAGCGAGGATCGTCCGGCGCCAGCGTCGCAGCCTCGCGGAAGCAGTTCTCGGCAGCTTCCGGCAAGCTCGCCGCCATCAGCATCATGCCGAGGGCCCCGCGCGCGGCGGGTGCGTCGGACGCCGCGGCGGCACCGTCTCCCCCACCGGTCACCGCGACCCGCCGCTCCCGAATCTGCGCCTGCACGGAAGCGCCGAGGCGGTTCAGGTCGGGAAGTCCGGTTCCGCAGGCAGGAGCTCCCCCCGGCGCCGTCAGCGCCGGCGGGGGGGCCGGCGGCGCGTCGACCGGTGCGGCGCAGCCACCGGCCAGCGCGGCCAGTCCGCCGGCGAAGATGCCCGCCGCCGGCGCGGCGAGCCTCCGGCGACGGTCCGTGCGAAACCGGTTCAACTCCAACCCCACGCGTGGAATAATACGGATATCGAACTCTCGCCCTGGATCACCCCGGCCCTGCTGATCGGCCTGTTCGCCTGGATGCGGTTGGACATCCGCGACCTGCACCGCGACCTCAGCGCCCTGCGAGCGGACGCCGCCTGATCCGCTACGGCGCCGCCGCGGTTCTGAACCGGCGCATTCCACAGGCGGTCACGAGCCGCGTTGCGCGGCAGCCCCCTCCCCCGCGCGGAGCGTCATCCAACGGTCGACCTCGACGTCGCGCCACTCTTCGAGTGTCCCATCCGGCCACCGCACCCGGACCGTCGGCCGCGCGTCCGAATCCCCGAGTCCGACCAGCACCCGCGGATCGTTGGCCGACGCGTAGCTGCCGTCCGAGCGCGCCCGGCGCCAGAGGGTCGGGAGGCCGTCGCGCACTACCGCCACGCGAGCCCCGAGCATGTCCCGCCCGCCGATGCCGCTGAGCCGCAGGCCGAGCCAGTGGTGGTGTTCGCCGACGTGGTTGACCAGCAGCCGGACCGGGCCGGCGTCGTTACCCACCAGCACGTCGACGTCCCCGTCGTTGTCGACGTCCCCGAACGCCGCGCCCCGCCCCGCCTCCGACAGGGCGAAGGCCGCCCCCGCCTGCTCGGTAACATCGGCGAAACGGCCGTCGCCCAGGTTGCGGAACAGGGTCCTCCGCTGATCGTAGGGAAACTGCCCCGCCGGACGCCCCGGCAGCGCGGTGATCGTGCCGTTCACGGCCAGCAGGTCCAGCCAGCCGTCGTTGTCGAAGTCGAACCAGGTGGTCCCCCAACCGGTGTAGGCGAGGCTGCCGGCTCCCAGACCGGATCCGGTGCTCCGATCCTCGAACGTCCCCGACCCGTCGTTGACGTAGAGGTTGTTCCCCTGGCCGTTCAGGTGGGTCATGAACAGATCCTCGTCGCCGTCGTTGTCGAAGTCGCCGGCGTCCACCCCCATGCTCGCCTCGGTCATCCCGATCTCGCTGAGCGCGGCGCCGGCGAGCAGCCCGGTGTCGCGGAACGTGCCGTCGCCCTGGTTGATCCAGAGCAGGTTCTCCGTGCCGTCGTTGGCGACGTAGACGTCGATCCAGCCGTCGCCGTCGAAGTCGGCGGTGGAGACGCCGAGGGCCGGGCCGAACCGGCCCCCCACGAGCGCCGTCTCGCTGGCGTCGACGAACCGCCCGTCCCCCGTGTTGCGGTAGAGGTGGTCCGGCGTTCCGCCGTACGTCTCCGGCGGGCAGTAGTCGCGCGCGTCGGCCAGCGTGCCGCACTCGAGTCCGTTTTCCAGCGTGTAGTCGACGTTGTGGCCGACGTAGAGATCGAGCCAGCCGTCGCGGTCGTAGTCGATGAAGGCGGCGGAGACGCCGAAGCCCGCGGTCGGGCCAAGACCGCGCTCGGCCGCCGCCTCCGTGAACGTGCCGTCACCCCGGTTGATGTACAGCGCGTCCGGGCCGTAGTTGGTCAGGAAGATGTCTGTCCAGCCGTCGTTGTTCACGTCCCCGGCGGCCACGCCGAGCCCGTACCCGGCGGCGTTGATCCCGCTCGCCGCGGTTACGTCGCTGAATCGCAGTCTCCGTGCACCGTCCCGAGCGACCTCCAGGTCGTTGCGGTAGAGCCGGCCCGAGAGCGGCTCCGCTCCCGCCGGCGGGATGAGCGCGTCGTCCGGGGTCAGGCCCTCGTCGAGCATCCGCCCCTGGACGAGATAGACGTCCAGATCGCCGTCGTTGTCGTAGTCGACGAACGCGACGCCTGGGGGCACCAGCTCGGGATAGTGGAACCGCCCGGCCGCGCCGTTGAAGTGGACGAAGTCGAGGCCCGCCGCCGCCGCCTCGTCGGTGAACCACTCGCCGGCCGCGAGCACGGGTACCGCTGCCGCCGTCCGGTTGTCAGCGTCCGTCACGCCGCCCGACTCGGTCGCGCACGCGGCCGCCAGAAAGAGCGGAAGGATCGCACACTGCGCGGCGAACGGGAAGCGACGATCGATGGTGGTCACTAATCTTGACAGGCCATAATAGCCGAGGCGTGCAGCGTCGACGTGGATGCTCTGGCGACGATGGCGGATCTCGCGGCACTCGAGGCACGCATCTACCGCGCGATGCTGTTCCAAGCCCGCGTGATCGTCGGCGCGCTGGTGGCCGGCGCTCTGAGGCTACCTGCCTGACCACGACTTGCGCCTCAGCCGACTGCCAAATACGATTGGAGTATGGCGATAATGCTGTCGAAGACCTACGAGGCCTTCAAGGCGGCTGGTGCGCCCGACGACAAGGCCCGCGAGGCGGCCGAAGAAATCGCCGGCTTCGAGAACCGTCTGACCCGCCTCGAAGTGATGCTGGCCCTGGTGCTCGCCGGGGTCGCCAGTCTCGTCGTCAAGACGTTCTTCGGTTGAGCCTCCCCCCGAAGTCCGCTCCACCCATTGGCAATACCCACCGGTACGAAGCACGGGCCGGGAAGCCTTCGCGCTTCCCGGCCCGTGAACGGTGCGTCACGACTCAAGCGTGACGCGAACACCCGTTCGACAACCTACCAGTGCAGGTGCGTCGCGAGCTGCAGGAAGCGGCGGTTGATCGTCCGCGTCGCGTTGCCGAGGCTCCCGCCGAACGTGCTGTTGAAGCGCGTGATCGGGAAATAATTCGGCAGGTTGTAGACGTCGGCCTGGACGTCCCAGCGCATGCCGTTCGGCAACTGGAAGCTCTTGCGCACCGAGATGTCGATCTGCGTCAGGGGGTCGGCGAAGAGCGAACCCGGCGGCATCAGCGGGATCGACAGCCCCTGGGTCCGCGTCACGCCCTGGGCCGCGAAGTCGGCCACGGACGTGTTGTAGTTGACGTTCCCGATGTAGGAGTGGACGTCGTCGAACGTCGTGCCGCCCTGGTTGGTGCCGCCGAAGTTGTCGGTGCCCTGGATGGCCATCTCCTGCGCGGGATAGAACTGTGCCGACCCGCTCAACTGAATGCCGCCGGGCAGCGGAATCGTGCCGGAGATCTTGAAGTCGTGCAGCCACGGGATGTTGTACTGCGACGCGTCGCAGAAGAGCAGCTTGTTGGGGTCCTCAGGCTGATCGCAACGGTTGAGGATGGCCCGTTCCATCGACCAGCCGCCGAAGATGGTCGCTCCGGCCGCCAGCCGCGCGTTGAAGCCCGCCTCGAACCCGTTGTAGACGTCCGAGTTGGAGCTCGAGTTGCGCATGAACCGATCCGTGCCGGTCAGCCCGCGCGCCTCCGGGTTCAGGTTGTAGATGGTGAGCGTAGGCGGCGCCGCGACCCCGCGCGTCGAGCAGGGGAAGCCGTTCGAGGCCGTCCCGCTGGCGGCGCACGGATTGGGAATGCTCAGCGCCGTCCAGTCGGCGTGGGTCACGCCGCGGCCGTACTGGATGATGGGGTCGAACGACTCGCGCCGGTACCAGTTCACGTTGACCGAGAGCCCGGTCACCAGCTCGCGCTCGACGCCCAGGTTCATCAGGCTGACCCAGGGCCGCTCGACGCCGTTGGCATCCTCGGTCGGCACGGCGCCCGGAAGCCCGAAAGCGGACGACACCGGGAAGCCGATCTCCCAGTCCTGCACGTAGTCGTCGCCGTTGGTGCCGCCGTTGTGCGCGGTACCGGCGGCGCCGACCGTATGCATGTCGGCCGTGCTCGACCCAAATGCGATGGACGGATCGAAGCCCATTGCCATCAGCTCCTGCCGCGACGCGCAGCGCGTGTCGTCCATCGGGCTCAGCGCGCAGTCGAACCAGTTGCGGTTCTCTCCCGCGTGCGTGACCGCGTTGAACTGGCGCGCATAGCTGGTGGTGTTCGAGCCGTTGTAGCGGCCCCACGAGAACTTCACCGCCGTCGACGCGTCGCCGAACAGGTCGTAGGCCATGCCGAGACGGGGCGCGATGTCGTTCCAGTTCGGCAACTGATCGCGGCCGGCCACGCTGAAGTACTCCACGAAACGATTCTGCGCGTGCTCGGTCGCGCGGTTGCGCCCGCGGTTGATCTCGTAGCGCGCGCCGAGATTGAGCGTCAGCCGGTCGATGGTCCAGGTGTCCTGGGCGAAGATGCCCATGTCGGTCTGGTAGTCCATCGGCCGCCAGATCGGCGTGTTCGACACGCGCGCCTGGTACGGCACGCCGTCCCGGTAGCGCTGCTCCCAGAGGTCCGCGTTCATGTCGTGGGAGCGGTCGTGGATGCCCCAACTGTTCATCACGCCGAACTTCATGTTGTGCGAGCCGGTGACGTAGGACATCGAGACGTTGTAGTTGAAGCGCTCGGGCGTCTCGTGGACGTAGCTCCAGTTGCCGCGGTCACGGAAGTTGGCGCTGATGTCGTTGCGGCGCACGATCTGGTACCACGGGTCCATTGACCCGCCCGACTGCAGGGCGATGGCCGTCGGATCGCCGATGTGGTAACACGGTGTGCTCGGACAGAACGGCACCGCGGCAGACGGCCGCGGCTGCCGCAGTTGCTGCGCGGGGCCGTAGGGCGGCGCGTCCTGCCGCTCCTCGTAGCTCCAGTTCTCGACGTTCGACGAGTAGCCCGCCTCGAGCAGCAGCCGGCTGCTCAGCGTCGACGTCCACTTGGCCGACCCGGTGTAGTAGATGGGCGAGCCCTGGTGGTTGGGCGCGGTGGCCGGGTCGTCGCCGGCGCCGTGCGGCCGGAAGCGGTCCTTGAAGATGCGGTCCATGTAGGCGGAGAACTTGTTCGACGCGTTGGCCTGCCAGGTCAGGCGTAGCAGCCCGCTGGTGATGGTGTTGGCGTCGATGCCGGACAGCAGCTCGCGACCGTCCTTGCCGTCGAGCTTCACGGGACGCGGATCGAAGTAGCGCGGCCAGGTGCCGTCCATGTTGCGGTAAAAGCTGCCGGTGATCGGCTTGTCCACCTGCCAGCGGCGCGAGCTCATGAAGAACCAGAACTTGTCGCGCACGATCGGCCCGCCGTAGGCCGCGTTGAGGTCCCAGAACAGGGTGTTGCCCTCCGACGACGAGGCGCGGTCGGCGATTCCCGCCGGAACGCTCGTGTGGTCGGCGGCCAGCGCGTCGCTGGAGTACCCCGTGTAGAACTGCCCGCTGTAGGTGTTGCCGCCCTCGCGCGGGATCATGTTGATGCGCACCCCGCCCCCCGAGGTCTCGGCGGTCATGCCGCTCGTCTCGTAGGTCATCTCCTGGGTGGCCAGCTCGTTGTGGTAGTTCTGGATGCCGCCGTCGCGGTCGGTGCCGTTGACGAGCTGTCCGTCCACCGCCACGCTGACCTGCCGCCAGCTCATGCCGTGGGTCATCATGACCGTCTGCTGCGCCGCGGTCGACAGGCCAACCTCTGGCCGATTCAGCTTGATGCCCACGATCAACTGCGCCGTCGACTGCATGTTGCGGCCGGTCGGAATGGCGTCGAGCACCTCGGCGTCGAGTACCTCCACCCGGCGGGTCGACTGCACATCGACGACCGGCGCCTCACCGGAAACGGTAACCGTCTCCTCGAGCGCGCCGACCGACAGCTCCGCGTTGACGGTGGCCGTAAAGCCGGCCGGCAGCTCCTGTTCCTCGACCACGACGACCGAGAAACCGGGCAGCGTGAAGGTCAGGTTGTAGGTGCCGGGACGCAGATCGACGAGGGTGTAACGCCCCGCGCCGTCCGTGATGGCGACCCGGCTCCCTTCGATGAGCGCCGGGCTCGATGCCTCGACGGTGACGCCGGGCAGAATGCCACCGGTGTTGTCGGTGACCTCCCCGGTGAGGGTGCTGTTGGTCTGGGCCAAGGCCACGCCGGGGGCCAGGGCCAAGGCCGCCAGCGCGACGATTGCCGTACGTGAACGTCTCATTCGTTGTCCTCCTCGAACGCTGATGCGACGACTACGAGTACCGGAGGCCGCGACGACCCTCGGCTCGACACCCGTAGCCAACTACTTCGCGGGCCGGATGTCAAGCTGGTGCAGGCGCAAGACCCGTGCCGCAGGCGCGCACCCCACCGGGCGTGTCGCCATTCCCCACAAGTCACGCTGTCACAGCCAGTTGCGGTGAACCACGAGCCGCTCGCTCCATCCGCGAACCATCCAAGAAATTGGAATGCGATCCAAGATTCGGTTGGCCGTGAGAAGAAGGAAGGGCTGGGCAGCAGTTCAGGCTCCCCGGCCCTCGGATGCGTCACGCGCGTGACGCGCCGTGCAAAGTCGCGACTACCAGTGGATGTTCGTCGCGAACTGCACGAACCGGCCCTGGATGGTCGAGCTCGCACGGCCGAGCGAGCCGCCGTAGGTGTTGGTCCCGTTCAGGATCGGCTGGTAGTTGACGATGTTGAAGATGTCCGCCTGCAGGTCGACGCGCATCCCGTTGCCCAGGGTGAACGTTCGCCGGACCGAGAGGTCGATCTGAGTCAGGCGATCGTAGAAGAGCTGACCGGCCGGCAGCAGCGGCAGGCTGATGCCCTCGGTCCGGGCGATGCCGAGGTTGTCCATCACGTTCGCGGGCGTGACGTTGTAGTTGATATTGCCGGAGTAGGGTCGCGCACCCGACAGCTCGCCGCCGCGGTGCGTGCCGCCCCACTGGTCCTGCGAGCCGCCCGCCACCGCCTCCTGGGCGGGGTAGAACTGCGCCGACCCGCTGACCCAGAAGCCGCCGGGGAGCGGGACGTTCCCCGAGATCTTGAACTCCTGGAGGAACGGGATGCTGTAGGCCGGCTGCGTGATCGGCACGCCGCCGATCATGGCGTTCCGGCCGCGCGGGTCGCAGAACATCAGACGATTCGGATCGTGGGGGATGTCGCAGCGGATGAAGACGTTGCGCTCCATCACCCAGCCGCCGAAGATCGTGCTGCCGTTGGGCAGACGCGCGTTGAAGCCGGTCTCGAAGCCGTTGTAGACCTCCGAGAAATCGTCACCGGTCGGCGTGTTCTGCACCACCCAGTCGTCGGCGATGCCCGCCGCCTCGGGGTTCAGGTTGAACACGCTGATCTGCGCCGGCACCAAGCCGCCGCTCGAATTGCACGAGAGGAACCCGCGGTTGGGGTCCGTCGCGCAGGGGTTGTCCATCGTGAACCCGGTGTAGTCGTCGAACCCGAGGGCGCGGTTCACACGCAGAACACTGTCGTAGGTGTCGCGGCGGTACCAGTTGAAGCTGGCCGAAAAGCCCTCGAACAGCTCGCGCTGGACGCCGACGTTCAGCACGCTGACCCAGTTGCGCTCCACGCCGTCCGGATGCTCCACCGGCCGCGACGCGAGGCCGCCGAAGTTGGCCCGCAGGGGCGGACCGATCTCCCAGTCCTGCGCGAAGCCGTCGCCGTTGGTCCCGCCGTTCCACACCGTGCCTTCCACACCCACCGTGTGCTCGTCCGCGGTGCTGCCGCCGAACGCGATGCCGGGATCGTGCCCCATCCCCATCAGATCCGCCTGCGTCAGGCATGCGCGGCCGTCGAGGCTGGCGCAGTCGACCCAGTTGCGGTTCTCGCGCTGGTACGACACCGGGTTGAACCATTCGGCGTAGGTGAACGTGTTGGCGGCGTTGTACCGGCCCCACGACACCTTCAGCGCCGTCGAGGCGTCTCCGAAGACGTCGTACGACAGGCCGAGGCGCGGCGCGAAGTCCTTCCAGTTGGGCAGGTTGCGCCGCGAGGCGAAGCTCTGCGCCTGCACGAAACGGCCGGTCTGCGTGATGGTGGAGCGCGGGCCCGGCGCGATGTTCGGCCCCGCCTCGTAGGTGTGCGCGATCATCTGCTCCCAGCGCATGCCGAGGTTCAACGTCAGCCGGTCGATGGTCCAGGTGTCCTGCGCAAAGATGCCCATGTCGCGGGCGTAGTCGATGCCCGAGATGACGGGCCGGTTCGACACGCGGGCGAACTCGGGTACCCCGTTGCGGTACATCTGCCGCTCGATGTCGCCGTTCCCGGTGCGGTACGCCTCGTACGGCCCCCAACTGTTGTTGGTGCCCACCTTGAAGTTGTGCGAGCCGGTGACGTACGAGAGGCCGATGTTGTAGTTGAAGCGCTCGACGCGCCAGGTCTCCCGGCCCCAGTGGTACCGGTCGCGGAACCCGGTGGACTGGTCGTGGCGCAGGATCAGTCCGTACCATGGATCGATGGTGGGGTTGAACTGGTCCGGGCCGCTGATCTGGGCAGCGTGTCCGTAGTTCTCGAAGCAGGGGGTCACGTGGCAGGGCAGCCAGTTCGCGGGCCTGTCCTGCGTCAGGTCCTGGCCGAGGGCGTTGACGCCGCCGGGCGGGTCCTGCTGGTTCCAGTTCTCGACGTTGGTCGAGTAGCCCGCCTCGAGCAGCAGGCGGCTGCTGATGGTCGACGTCCACTTCGCGCTGCCGGTGTAGTAGATCGGCGAGCCCTGCCAGCGTCCGGCGGTGGCGATATCGTCGTCCGAGCCGTGGTTGGCGTAGCGCTCCTTGAACACCCGGTCCATGTGCGCCGAGAACTTGTTGTTCTGGCTCGCCTGGTAGGTCAGGCGGAGCAGGCCGCTGGAGATGGTGTTCTCGTCGATGCCCGGGAACCGCTCGGTGCCGTTGGTGCCGTCCAGTTTCTGCGGATCGGGGTCGAACCAGCGCGGGGCGGCGAAGTACCAGTTGTTGGGAATCGACCCGTTCGGGTCGAAGCGCCAGAAGCTGTTCGTCACCTTCTTGTCGATCTGGAAGTTGCGGACGCTGCCGAAGTACCAGAACTTGTCGCGGACGATCGGCCCCCCGTGCACGAGGTTCATGTCGTACATCATCGAGATGCCCTCGGTGGACGTCACGCCGCGGTTCTGGACCTCCTGCGAGAGGCTCTCGAGACCGTCGCGCTGCAGCCTGTCGTGGCTGCCGCCGAACCAGAGCTGGCCACTCTGCGCGTTGCCCCCCTCGCGCGGGACCATGTTGATGCGGACGCCGCCGCCGGAGGTCTCGGCGCTCATGCCGCTGGTCTCGTACACCATTTCCTGGTTGGCCAGGTGATTGTGATAACTCTGGACGGCGCCGTCGCCGCCGATGCTGTTCATGTTCTGGCCGTCGACCTGGATCGTCACCTGCGACGGGCTCATCCCGTGCACCGACATGTAGGTCTGCTGCGCCGCGGTGGTCAGCCCGACTTCCGGACGATTCATCTTGACGCCCGTAATGAGCTGCGCCGTGGACTGCAGCGTGTTGCCGGTCGGGATGGCGTCGAGGATCTCGCGGTCGAGCACCTCGGCCCGCGCTGTCGACTGCACGTCGACCAGCGGCGCCTGGCCCGAGACGGTGACCGTCTCCTCGAGGGCACCCACCGACAACTCGGCGTTGACGGTCGCCGTGAAGTCGGCCGGCAGGTCCTGCCCCTCGACCACGACGGTCGAGAAGCCGGGCAGGCTGAACGTCAGGTTGTAGACGCCCGGCCGGAGGTCGATCAGCGTGTAGCGGCCCGCCCCGTCGCTGAACGCGACGCGGCTCCCTTCGATGAGCGCTGGGCTCGCCGCCTCGACGGTGACACCGGGCAGGATGCCGCCGGTGTTGTCGGTCACCAACCCGGTGATGCTCTGGGCGGACGCGGAAGCGGGCAGCAGCGCCAGAGCCGCCACCGCTGCGACCACCGTGAATGATCGTCTCATGCGTATCCTCCTGAGCCTGGGTGCGACGTTACCTGGGGCCGTGGCCTTGCCGCCGTTCCGCAAACAAGCGCCGCCACGATGTCCCGCACCCCGGACATCGCCGCCCCCGCCGGCCTGCTGCCTTGTGCAAGAGCAAGGACGATGCCACCGCGCGGGCGATCGGCGCCGGGTCGCCTCGGGGCCAATGAAGTAAGCCCTTACTTCTCGTGGTGCGCATTCCGCACGCACTGTGGAGTCGTGTCGGCTCCGTTGAGATCCAATACGTGGTAGCGAGGATCCAAAATCCGGTAGTGACAGGCCGGAACGCCGTCGAGCGTCACGACTTGGCGGCCGCGTCGGCGAGCCGCCGGGCCTCCTCGACCCAGCCGTGGTAGGTCTTCCGCAGGTCGACGAGGAAGGCCCGCACCCGCTCCCGGTCATGCGGGTCGGGCAGAACGTCGGACACCCTGAAAGGCGGCTTGATCACCGCCGCGCAGACCGTCGAGTGGATCCGCCGGTCGAAGTGCGCGACGGCGATGGGGACAATCAGCGGCTCCGGCTCGACGCTCGCGGCCAGGCGGAAGGCGCCCGGCTTGAACGGCCCCGGCGAGTCCTCGGTCCAGTAGCTCGTCCCCTCGGGGCTGAGAATCAGGTTCGTGCCGCGCCGCAGGTAACCGCCCGCGGTCTCGAAGAACTCGTTCTGGCGCGTCTGGCGCTGCTCCGGCGTCTCCTGGATGCGGTCGGACTCGTGCGTGTAGACGGCGATGTGCCCCAGGCGGTCGTAGTACGCCTGATGGCCGTACTCCGACCCGCGGCTGTGCCGGACCACCCGGATGCCCCCGTCGCCGTAGCGCCGGTCGAGGACCATCGCGCTGACGAAGTGGGAGTCGAGCGTGAGCTGGAAGTTGTTGGGGAGCGTGTTGTGCTCGTGGTTCTTCAGGTGGTTGAAGATGAAGATGTGGCCGGACGCACGGGGCAGGTGCTCCTCGCCCTCGACGACGTAGCGCACTCGGCGGAACGCCTGCTGGAACCCCCGCGCACACAGCTTGCGGACGTCGCGGGCCGGCATCTCCTCGGGCGCCGTCAGCACGGCGTGGTAGACGCGACGCAGCGCCTCGAAGAACTCGTGCTCCCGCTTCACGTCGCGCAGCATCTCCTGGCACAGCTCCGCCAGGCTGCGTTCGAGGGCGTCGCCGCGGCCGGCCATCCGCTCGATGATTGCGAACGCCTCGCCCACCGTGAGCTGGCTGCCGAGCAGGTGCGGCACCGTGTGCAGCGGCGAGTGGACGCTCAACTGCGTGCAGCTCTGCTCCAGCAGGTTGCTGACGGCCAGCCGTTCCTTCTCGAAGCGGCGCGAGATGAACAGCGCGCGCGCGGCGCGCAGGTGCATGGAGGCCAGCCACAGCACGCGCCG
This sequence comes from Vicinamibacterales bacterium, assembly GCA_965116825.1. Taxonomy (GTDB): domain Bacteria; phylum Acidobacteriota; class Vicinamibacteria; order Vicinamibacterales; family UBA8438; genus WTFV01. The sequence continues at coordinate 4,888,968 of OZ220736.1, read as the reverse complement.
GACCAGGGCCAGGGCCAGGCGCGGATCGTCCCGCAGCGCTTCGTTCAGCCGCTCGGTGTCGATGCGATAGACGGTGCAGTCCCGCGTCGCCACGACCGAGGCGCCGTGCGCGTCCACACCCGGCAGCCCCGCTAGCGCCACGACCGAGCCGGGCTCCGAGATCGTCCGCAACGCGAACGCGTCGGCCGTCGCCGGCGGGCTGTAGTTCAACGCGACGCGGCCGGTGGCGAGCACCCACAAGCCGCATTCGGGACTCCCCTGCTCGACGATCGGCTCGCCGCGGCAAAAGTAGCGGCTCTCGACGGCCCCGGCGAAGAGGCGCAACCGGTCCTCCTCCAGGGGCGCGAAGAAGGCCGACCGCCGCAGCAGCTCGATCAGCGGCGGCGGGGCCCGGTTGTAGGCCTCCTCCTCTCCGTCGTCCTGCAGAGCCCGCGCGAAGTTCACCGGCGTGTGCGAGTAGGCGGTCAGCCGCGCCCGCATGTCGGCCAGACGTTCGAAGCACTGGCGGAGAATCCCCTCCAGGAAGACGACGCCCAGCCGCGGCTCCTCCTCGAAGAGCGCGGCCAGGGCCGTGTGCTCGAACCGCAGCGTGCGGCACGCGCGGGTGCACACCACGGTCGTGGCGTAGCGCCGCAGGTCGCGGAATCCCGACCAGCCGACCGCCGTCCAGGGGGTCGTTCGCTCCCCGACGTCCAGATCTTCGTTGCCCTCCTCGAGACGGAGCTGAAAGCGAACGCCTCCGTCGCCGACGAAAAACAGGTGCCGGGCGGGTGCGAACTGCCGCGTCAGGACGCCGTCGGCGTCGAAGCGGATCTCCTCCGCGAGCCCGGCCAGCCGGTCCCACGGCAGTCCCTGGCCGGCGTCGAGCCACGACGACCGCGCCCGAATGGAAGCGATACACTCTCGTGTCGCGTTGGTCACACTCGTTACTTTCATGAGCGCCTACGACGCTTCCGCGGTGCGGATGACCCGCCCGCCGCTGGCCCGACCCGACGGCTTCTTTCCGTTCTGGCGTGACACGCTGGCGGCGCTCGCCAGCGCTCCCGCGAATCCGCGGCTCGGGCTGGCCGTCACCTCGCCGGAAGGGGCCCGCATCGTCCCCGTCCGTTTCGCGTCCCTCGGCGGCTGCGACATCCAGGGCTTCCTGATCACGCTCGACGATCCGGCCGGCGAGCTGCTGCGCGACGAAGAACGGCTGCGAGAGGACGGCGCGAACGCGGACGCGGCCCCCCGCCGGCCCCTGGTCGTCACCACCCACGGCTACAACGGCCAGTGTAATCCGGTGCTGGAGGCACGTCATACCGCGACCTGCGGCGCGGATCTGTTCTGCTTCGACGTACGCGGCTTCGGGCTGTCGCGCGCCGCCTGCCCGGTCGATTCGCGCGGCTACATATTGACCGGCCTGACCGACCCGCGCACCTCCATCCTGCGCGGCGCCGTCTGCGACTACGTGCGGGCCGCCGAGGTGGCGCAACGGCTCGGCGCGGGCGGCGGAGGCGTCGTCTTCCATGGACGCAGCTACGGCGGCGCCCTCGCGCTGCTGGCGCAGGGACTGACGTCCGGTGCGGACTACCTGGCCGTGGCGCTCCCCACCTTCGGCTGGCTCGAAGGGCGCCGGCAACTCGTGACACGCGGGTCCGGGCAGGAGATCAACGCGCACCTGGCGGGGCATCCCCGCCTGGAGGCGGCGGCGACGGCGACGCTGCGCTACTTCGACACCGTCAACGTCGCCGACCGCATCGCCTGCCCCACGCTGATGGGCGTCGCGCGGCAGGACGAGGTGGTGCCCGCGGCCACGGTGTACGCCATCGCCAACCACATGGACCCGCCGCCGCAGATCGTCGAGCTGCCCGTCGGCCACTCCACCGACGAGGAAGAGCGCCGCTGGATGGACTTCGACGCGCGTTGGACGGCCGCGGTGGCCGCCCTCGGCACGCCGGCGTCCACGGGCCGTCAGTACTCGTCGTAGCCTTCGGTCAGCTCGATGTAGGTGCCGGCCGGGTCGGTCAGAAACGCAATCTTCAGCTCGACGCTCTCGACCTCGCGGTACTCCACGTCGAACTCGATGCCCTTCGCCTTCAGTTTCTCGGTGAACGCTTCGAGGTCGTCCACCTCGAAGCCGATGTGATCGAGGGAACGGCCGCGGGTCGGCGCGGTCGGCACGTCCGATCCCGCGAAGCTCATGTTCATCCCCGGCACGTCGGTCGTAGTCTGGATCCGGCCGCGCGGGCGGATGCGAAGGTCGAACACCTCCGCGTACCAGTCGAGCAGCTCCTCGTGCTCCGGGGTCCAGAAGTGAATGTGGTAACCGGCGATCGGGACGTGCAGGGACGGGTCTTCCTGCAGCTCCACCCAGACGCCGTCGGGGGCCATGACGTAGGCGTTCGGCATTCCCTCCGCGCCGGTGAAGATGTCGCCCGCCTCCATGCCGGCGGCGGTCCAACGCTCCAGGAACTCGGCCGTGTTGCGGACCTTGAAGCCGAAGTGATTCATGACCGAGCCCTGGGTCGGTCCCGTCGGCTCGCGCTCACTCATTGCAATGAGGAAGTTGGGCAGCTTGACGGTCGTCAGCGGGCCCTTCCGGACCACCTCGCCGCCGAACCACTCGACCCAGATCTTCGTGTGCGCCTCGATGTCGGTCACGTTCAGGTGCACGTGCCCGTAGGTGATGCCGTTGGCGTTCGGTGTCGCGAGCTGGGCCGCCGCGGGCGGCGCGGCGGAGGCGGCAAGCGCGAGGGCCAAGGTGGACGTCAGCAGCAGCCTCATGGTCGATCTCCTTCGGCGGCGCTCCGCGGGGAGCGGAAATCCCGCGCGGTCCGCGGGGTCTTGCGGCACCCGGCCCGACAATCGTCGCCGCGCGACCCTGCGTTCGCGCCGAAAGCCCGCTGACGCGACACTTGCGCGGCTCCGCTTGCTGCCCATCCGGGCTCGGCCAGGCGTCTGCACCGTTCTGCGGCGCAGGCTCCTAGTGTATCTTGCTCCGGTAGCGGCCGGCACCCGGACCGCAACCGCGGGGAGGAACGACATGACTGTGAGCAGACGCGCCGGCGGGCGTCGCCGGAGGAACTCTGTGGTGACGCTCGGTGCGGCAGCGGCGGTGTTGGTCCTGACGGGCGCGAGCGTATCGGGAGCGGAAACCGGCGCACCGGTCCAACCGTCCGGAGCCCCCGAACCGGTACGGGGAGCCGAACAGGATACGCAGACCGACGTTCCGCGGTTCCGGGTCGATCCCTTCTGGCCCTCGCTGCCGGACGACTGGATGCTGGGGCAGGCGGCCGGCGTGGCGGTCGACGCCGACGATCACATCTGGCTGGTTCACCGGCCGCGCACGTTGGACGCCCGCCAGCGCGGCGAGGAGGGCATGTGCTGCACGCCGGCCCCACCGGTCATCGAGTTCGCGGCCGACGGCACGGTCCTGCGCTCGTGGGGCGGTCCCGGCGAAGGCTACGACTGGCCCGCGAGCGAGCACGGCATCCACATCGACCACGAGGGCCACGTCTGGATCGGCGGCAACGCGGCCGACGACGCGCACATCCTGAAGTTCACCGCCGACGGCGAGTTCCTGCTGCAGATCGGCAGCCCCGGGCAGAGCCGCGGCAGCAACGACACCGAGAACCTGGGCCGGCCGGCCGGAATCCGGGTGGATCCGGAGGCCAACGAGGTCTACATCGCCGACGGCTACGGTAACCGCCGGGTCATCGTCTTCGACGCCGACAGCGGCGAATACAAGCGCCACTGGGGCGCCTACGGCGAGCGCCCGGACGACGCGGAGCTGCCGCCGTACGACCCCGAGGCCGAGCCGATCCGCCACTACCGGAGCCCGGTGCACGACGTCGCCATCGCCGCCGACGGGCTCGTCTACGTGGCCGACCGCACCAACGACCGCCTGCAGGTCTTCCGGAAGGACGGCACGTTCGTGCGCGAAGCGTTCATCCGCCCCGAGACCCTGGGCAGCGGGTCCGCGTCCGGCGTCACGTTGTCCATCGACCCGGAGCAGCGCTGGCTGTTCGTCCCCGACGGCACGAACAACGTGATCTGGATCCTCGACCGCGCGTCGCTGACGGTCGTCGATCGCTTCGGCCGCATGGGCAAGTACGCCGGCGAGTTCTACCGGCTGCACAACCTGGCCATCGACTCGCGGGGCAACCTCTATACGACGGAGGTCAACGTCGGGCAGCGGATCCAGAAGTTCGACCGGCTGAACTAGGGGTCCGCTCGGTGCATCCGCCGCAAGGGAGTTTCGCCCCGGCGAAACTCCCAACGCGCCCGTGGCGGCGCGCCGCGACCGCGAGGTCGCGCTCAGTCGTCGTGGTGCTCGCGGTCGTACCGCAGGACGAACCACAGGGCGAAGGCCGCGAAGCCCACGACGACGCAGACGGCCGTGGCCGGCACGACCCAGTTGAAGGTGGCGCCTGTTTCCATCGCGCTATCCTACCCGGAACCAGACCGCGAACCGCCATGAACGACACGCACGACACCGCCCGGTTCTTCGTCGGCCAGATAGTGCACCACCTGCGGTTCGACTACCGCGGCGTCGTCTTCGACGTCGACGCGACGTTTCAGGGCAGCGACGAGTGGTACGAGAAGGTCGCCCGCTCGCGCCCGCCGAAAGACCGGCCGTGGTACCACGTCCTCGTCGACGGCGCGCCGCACACGACGTACGTGGCGGAACGGCACCTTGAAGCGGACGCGAACGGCGATCCGATCCGCCACCCGCTGCTGCAGGCCGTGTGCGGCCCGTACCGCGACGGGCGCTACCTGCCGGGGGGCGCGGTGCAGTAGACCGCCCGTTTCCGGACCGGACGCCCCAACCGACCGATGCCCCCTGCCCGCCGCCACCGCACGCGTTCGACGGACCGGCATGCTGGAGTTCCGCGGCCGGCGGCGCCGCGCGCCGGCGCAGCGTCGAGTCGCCTCTTCGGCATGCCGTTGGGTCTGACCGGCGCGCTGCTGCTGGTCTCCCTCGTGCCCCGGATCCAGGCGCACCCGGTCCTCGTGCAATCGTTCTGGGGCGCGTCGGCCGCGCTGCTGGTCTGGCAGGCGGCGCTCTTCCTGCGGCGCCGGCGGGAGCACGCCCGGCCGGCAATCGACACGGTCCTGCGCCCGCAACACTACGTGCAGGCGGCCGTGCAACTGTCCGTGTTCGCCTACTGGGGCTGGTACTGGCGGCCGGTCTACGACCACGCGTGGCTGCTGATCGGGCAGCTCCTCTTCGCCTACGCCTTCGACCTGCTGCTCGCCTGGTCGCGCCGCGAGCGCTACACGCTGGGTTTCGGGCCGTTTCCGATCATCTTCAGCACCAACCTGTTCCTCTGGTTCCGCGACGACTGGTTTCACCTGCAGTTCCTGATGATCGCCGTGGGCTTCCTCGGCAAGGCGTTCGTGCAGTGGGAGCGCGACGGGCGGCGCGTGCACATCTTCAACCCGTCCGCCTTCTCGCTCGGGCTCTTCTCGGTGGTGCTGATTGCCACGGGCTCCACACCGCTCACCTGGGGCGAGGACATCGCCACCACCCTGACCCTGGCGCCGCGAATCTACCTGTTCCTGTTCCTCGCCGGCCTGGTCGTGATGTACCGCTTCGCGATCACGCTCGTGGCCGGGTCCGCGGCCGTCGTGCTGTTCGGATCGAGCGCGCTCTGGGCGGCGGCCACCGGGGTTCCCTACTTCATCGACTCGGAGATCCCCACCGCGGTGTTCCTCGGCCTGCACCTGCTGGTCACCGACCCGTCCACCTCACCCCGCACGCCGCTCGGCAAGACCGTCTTCGGCGTGCTGTACGGCGCGGGGGTCTTCGTGCTGTACTCGCTGCTCGGCGCCTTCGGGGCGCCGACGTTCTACGACAAGCTCCTGTCGGTGCCGCTCCTCAACCTGAGCGTGCGCTGGATCGACCGCGTGGCCGGCGCGCTGGAAGCGGGCGTTCTCGGGCGCGTGGCCGCGCGGATGGCCCGTCCGAACGCCAACCTCGCGCAGATGGCGATCTGGGTCGCCTTCTTCGCCGCGATGACCCTCATGGGCGCGACCGACGGACGGCACCGGGGCGACACCGTGCCGTTCTGGGAGCAGGCGTGCGCCGAGGGTCGGCCGCAGGCGTGCGAGCGGCTGCTGCAGATCGAGGCGGCGTACTGCGCGGACGCGTCGGCCTGGGCGTGCAACGAGCTGGGACGGCACTACACCGACGGCGCGATCGTCGCGGCGGATACGGCGCTGGGCCTCGGCTACTTCGCACGGGCATGCGAGCTGCGCTTCCGGCCGGCCTGCCTGAACCTGCTGGCGGCGGACAGCGCGTACCGGGCGCCGCCGAAGACGCTCGACCTGCGGCTTCTGCTACGGGAGGGCGGGCGGAACCTGATGGAGATGCCGGAGGCGGATCTTCGGATGCGGGCGTGCGATCACGGCTGGGAATTCGCGTGCGAAGAGACCAGGCAATAAGAGCCATGCGTACCGTACCGCCGAACACGTCGCGCTCGCGAGCCTTCCGCACCGCGCCGGCGGCGTTGAAGCCTGCCTCGAGCGCCACGGGACACTGCAGATCGCGCTCGCGAGGTCTCCGGGACCTCGTTGCCGTTGCGCTGGCGGTCGTCCTCGGCATACTGGCCGCTTGCCGGCCGCTCGACCCGGAAGGCTCGTCGGCGGCACGGGCAACGCCGCTACCGCCGCTGCCGGATGCGCTCGAGGGCTTCCGCGCCGGCGCCTGGTTCCTTCCCGACGACGATCGGCTCGGGTTCGTCGAGATTGCCGCCGGACCGTTCACCATGGGCAGCGACCCGGCCGCCGATCCCCGGGCCTTCGACAACGAGCGCTGGTCGGCCGGAAGGACACAGGGCACTGTCGATCTGCCGGCGTTCGCCATCGGCCGCTACGAAGTCACCGTGGCGCAGTTCCGCGCCTTCGCCGACGCCGCCGGCGCCGCGGTGGAAGCGGAGGCGCTGCGCGGCCCGCCGAACCATCCCGTCGGCTCCGTCTCCTGGCCCGATGCGCTGGCCTACTGCCGGTGGCTGGGGGCGACGCTCCGGGACTGGCCCGGTACGCCGCCCCGCCTGCGCCGCTGGCTCGACGCCGGTTGGCGCGTCACGCTGCCGAGCGAGGCGGAATGGGAAAAGGCCGCGCGCGGGGCCGACGCGCGGATCTACCCCTGGGGCGACGTCCCGCGACGCGACCGGGCCAACTTCGGGGGCGCGGGCGGCCCGACCCCGGCGGGGAGCTTCGACTGCCCGGAGTGCCCGTTCGGCCTGAGCGACATGAGCGGGAACGTCTGGGAGCTGACTCGAAGTCCCTACCAGCCCTACCCTTACGACGAAACGGACGACACGGGCGACCTGGCGGCCGATGCGCTCTTCGTCATGCGCGGTGGTTCGTTCGTGGATCCCGAAGGCACGGTGCGCGCCGCCGTACGGGGGGGCGCCGACCCCGGCGTGCGCCGGCCCTTCATCGGCTTCCGTGTCGTCATCACGCCCCCGCCGTGACGCCGCCCTGACGGGCGCGCGGAGCCTCGTCGCGGTGCGGCGTGCGAGCACTCCCACCCATATCATCGACGTCCGGATCATCGCGCGCCGTCGAGAGCAGACGACTGATCACGTTCCTCCTGGCGGCCAAGCATCCTGGGCGACGCGCGGCTCAACTTGGCGGTAGATCGTACGGCGCAGCGTGCGCTCGGCGATGTCGAGGTCGTAGCGGGCCTGGAGGTTGATCCAGAAATGGGGCGAGGTCCCGAAGTACCGCGCAAGCCGGAGCGCCGTGTCCGTGCTCACGGAGCGACGACCGCGCACGACTTCGTTCAGCCGCGGCCGCGGCACATGCAGCGCCCTGGCGAGCGCGTAGACGCTCAGATCGAGCGGGGCCAGGAACTCGTCGCGCAGGAACCTGCCTGGATGCACCGCCGGCAACTGGCGGCCGGACGCGCCGCCCTGGCCGCGTGTTCGTTTCCCTGGTGGGCAGATTCGGCTCCGGTTCCCGCCCGGTCCGTCGTTCGGTCAGGCGCTGGCGAGTGACCCGCAGGGCCGCCGCGAAACGCTGCCCTGTCCGGCCGGGTGCACAGCGGCCGGTCGTCCCGGCTGGTGGTCGAATTCGGTTCATCGTCTCCCCCACACCTTGCGGCTCTTGTACTCGAACTCCTCGCGGCTGACATGCTCGATTCCATCCCTCGAGCGATGAGGTCACGGGGCTCGGAAGCTCAGAAACGCAGCCGCATGCCGATACCGACATGGGAGCCACCCGCGGCCGGGACCTCGGTGCGGGCACCGTGCCCGGAGAGCTGAATCGACTGGACCGTCCTTACCAGGATCCCGACGCCGACCCGCTCGGCGATATGGAACGTGAAGTCGAAGCCGTAGTTGTAGCCGGCCAGGCGGTGCTTGACAGCTCGACTCGACACGCCCGTGACCCTCGGCTCCAAGTGGTATTCGCTCCCAGCACGCGGCTCGCTGAGCTCGACGTCCGTCACTCGCGCCCGGCGAACGCTGAAGAGCGACGGCCCCGCGAAGAACGCCACGTCGAGCCGGTCCGCGACCCGCGCGATCCAACTCGCCTGCAGGTGGTAGCCGAGCTGGCGGTGTCCGAGATAGACCACGGTTCCCCAGCGCGCAGAGCTGACAACACTGTCGATATCGGTGCGGCTCGACCGAGCGAACCGCGATACCGCCAGACCAACAGAGAGATTCCGCCCGACCGGCATGCCGCCGCCGACATCGAACGCCGGTCCGTCCGGCGTCTCGTAGTCCACCCGGTAGCGTTGGGTGGGATCGGATGGCGGGTGGTTCAGCGTGTCGTGGACTCGCCGATTGACGGATGCCTGCGAGAGCGCATTCACATGAATGAATCCGCGATGGAGTCCGCGGTCCTGTGCGCTGCCCGGCGCGGGCCAGAACAGCAGGATCGTCAACGGCAAGGCCTTGATCGTCTTCACCGTTCCCTCCCGCGAGGTGCACCTGCTCCCGTGCCGGCGTCGCCCGTCCATTCCCCGAACGGCGTCGGCAGCAGAAGGCCTTCGCGCGACGGCGGGGGAACGTCGACCTCGGCTCTCGGGCCTGGATTGAAGGGCGTCCTTTCGAGCGTCGCCTGAATGTGGTGCGGCAGCTTGAACGCCGCGCCGGTCAGCAGGTCGATTCCGAACGCGAACGCCGCGGCCTGCACAAACGTGTGTGTCCACTGTGTCCCGCGATGCCCAATCGCCTGACCGGCCATCAGGCCGGTCGTTGCGGCGTACCCGGCATCAGCCCACAGCCAGCCGCTCGGGGAACGTTCGACCGGCACATCCAGCGGCTCGAAGCCCTCCTTCTCGAGCCGGAGCACGGGATTGCCCTTGCCCCGGGAGAGATCCACGAACGTGGGAGTCACACCCAGCACTTCCTCGTCGACGGTCACCTCCGCCCCGGGCGGGTCGGAAGAGACGGCCACGACCTGGGTGCGGCCGTTCATGAGGCTGGCACACGCCGTGGAGCACAGCGAACAGCACACGAGAACGCAGAGGGCGCGCCGAAACCGCCGAACGAGGAGTGTTCCTCTCGGCGGAATCGGAAATCGTGTAGACATCGGCTTCCTCCTGGTCCGCGCCGCCGGGCTCCCTCCATGAGATCCGGCGGCGCAACGCGAGGATAGGACGCAAGCAGGGTGCCAGGTGCGAGATCCATCCCTCAAGCGGCTTTAAGTCAACGACTTACCGCTCACGCGGGCGGAGATCTGCACAATCGACCGCCCCACCGATAGGACAATAAATGAACGGTCGCTGCGCATTCTCTGCACAAGATGGGGCCGGTGGAACGCCGACCAGCGTCACGCGTCAGACGGGTCCGTCAGCCGCGCGAGCCGCTCCGGATCGACGTGCCGCTTCACGGTCCGACGATCTAGCTGCAGGCGGCGCGCCGTCTCCTGGTAGCTGCCGGTCCGGGCATAGACGAGCGTGCAGTAGCGCCGCAGCAGTTCCTCCGCGGTGAGGCCGCCCTCCTCCAGTTCGGCCGCGAGCTCGTCGGCCGGAGCGCGCCGGGAAGCGGCGGGCGGGCGGTACTCCTTACGCACGAGCACGTTGCGGACGCACTGCTCCAGCTCGCGAACGTTGCCGGGCCACGGATAGTCCCGGCCGAGGTCGCTCTCGACGCACGCCAGCACCTCGTCGGCCAGCTCGGCGGCGGCGGCGGAACCGACGACGCGCTCGCTGACGAACATCACGAGGTTGCGCAGCTCTCCGGGGACGTCGCGAAGCTGCTCCTGCAGCGACGGGGTGACGATCAGGTCCGAGCACAGCCGGTAGTAGAGGTCCTCGCGGAATCGACCGGCCCGCATCTCGGACGCGAGGTCGCGGTTCGTGGCGGCGATCAGCTTTCCCTGAAACGCGCGCGGGGTGGTCTCCCCGATGCGCGAGAACGCGCGGGTCTGCAGCACGCGCAGCAGCTTGACCTGGATGGCGGCGTCGATCTCCCCCACCTCGTCGAGCAGCACCGCGCCGAACGGCGGGCAGGCCTCGAGCCAGCCTACGCGATCCTGGACCGCGCCGGTGAACGCGCCCTTGCGGTGGCCGAACAGCTCCGATTCGATGAGCGTGGGCGACAGCGCGGACACGTTCAGCGCGTGGAACGCCCCGTCCAGAGTCGCCGTGAACTGCTCCCGCTCAGGGTCGAACGGAATGTAGCGCGACAGCCCGATGGCGCGCGCCACCAGCTCCTTGCCGGTCCCGGACGGGCCGGTGATCAGGGTCGTGACGTCCTGCATCCGGTCGTGGAGCGAGCGCCAGTAGCGGCGCATGTCGTGCGTGAAGATCGACTGCCAGACGGCCGCGCGCAGGCGGGCCGCGGGGGCGGACGCCCCCACGATGTAGCGGTGTATCAGATGAAAGGCGCGGCGGACCTGGTAGAAGCAGGCAAACAGGTGCGGCGGATCGATACGCTGTTGCGGCGGCAGCCGGTCCGGGAAGAAATGATCGAGGTCGCGCCGGAACGAGCGGTACCAGGTCACCCGCCGCCGGGCGCGCGCCGGGTCCAGGTGGATCTCGTGCAGCGGGTCGGCGTAGCGCAGGTAGAGCGTGTAGATGACGACCGAGGCGTAGAGGCGCAAGTCGTCGGGCGCCGTGCCCCGGCGCTGCAGCAGCCGCTCGCGGGCGTCCCGCGCCATGCGCTCGGCGACCACGCCGACCCTCGCCAGCGCCGAGCTCTCCGCCCCAGGCTCCGTCCGCAAGCTCCAGACCGCGCCGGCCGGCGCGTGATCCGGGCCGAGGATCGCCCGCTCGCCGTCGACGAACTCGGGCGAGAAGGGATTGCTGTCGGCCAGCCGCGCCAGGGACTCGACGGCGCGGCGTTCCTCGGTTCGGAAGAGCGGCATATGCAGCGCCGGTGGGTCGGCGAGGCAGAACGGCCGCAACCGCCCCGCCTCGCACGCCGGCAATCGTCCGGGTCGGCCGGCAGGCCCGGAACGTCGCCTGACGCTCCCGCATTCCGTCCTGCCGGCCCGCTCCGGAAAGTCTCCCCGCCGGCTCCTACGGCAGCGGCACGAGCTGCGGCAGCACGTAGGCGAAGAGCATCGTCACGATCCCCATGAACACGGCCAGAATGATGCTGTGCCGGAGCGTGATCCGGAACAGCCGTCCCTCATCCGACGACGCCATCCCGGTGGCGGCCACCGCGACCGCGATGCTCTGCAACGAGATCATCTTGCCCATGACGCCGGTGGCGGCGTTGGTCGAGGTGGTCAGGATCGGGTTCAGTTCGAGCGTGTTCGCGGTCACCGTCTGCAACGTCCCGAAGAGCGCGTTCGACGCGGTGTCGCTGCCCGTCAGGAAGACCCCCGTCCAGCCGAGCATCGCGCTGAAGAACGGGAACACCGCCCCGGTGGCCGCGAAGGCGAGCCCCAGGGTGGTGGTCATGCCGGCGTAGTTCATCACGTAGGCCACCGCCAGCACCGACGCGATGGTCAGCAGCGGCATCCTCAACTGCGTCAGCACCGCCTTGACAATCTCGACGAAGCGGGCCGGCGACAGACCGAGAACGAGAGACGCGGCGAACGCGGCCAGGAAGCAGGAGGTTCCGGCGGCCGAGAGCCAGTTGAAGTTGTAGGACGCCCCGTAAGGCAACGCTTCGGGGGTCAGCGGCGGGAGGCGCATGATCGTGTTGTGCAGCCCCGGCACGTCGAACTGCACGCTGACCATGTTCAGCACACCCTGGATCGGCGGGTAGCGCCACGCCAGGACGAAGACGACGAGCAGGATGTACGGGATCCACGCCCCGACCAGCTCGCCGGTCGTGTGCTTGCTGTGCTGCTTCACCACCTCGGTGTCGCCCTCGAGCCGGAACACCTGCGCCGGCTTCCAGACCTTCATCACCAGCACCATCGCCGCCAGGGCCGCAATCGCGGCCAGGATGGCCGCCACCTCCGGCCCGACGGTGTTGGACACGAGGATCAACACCCCCGCGAAGGCGAGGGAGCAGGCCGCGATGGGCGGCAGCACCTCGGCGGAGCGCTTGACCCCGGACATGACGACGACCATGTAGGCGGGGATGACGATGGCGATCAGGCCGCACAGGCGTCCGGTCATCGAACTCAGCGCCGCCTCCGGCAGCCCGGTCACGTTGGCCAGCGTGACGACCGGGATCCCGAGCGACCCGAAGGCGACCGGCGCGGTGTTGGCGAGCAGGCAGATGAACGCGGCGTAGAACGGAGGAAACCCGAGCCCGGTCAGCATCGCCGCGGCCACGGCCACCGGGGTGCCGAACCCGGCCGCGCCCTCGATGAAGGCGCCGAACGCGAAGCCGATCAGCACGGCCTGCAGGCGCCGGTCATCCGAAAGGGCCCCGATGGAGTCCTTGATGATCTCGAACTTGCCGGTCTCGACCGTCACCCGGTAGAGAATGAGCGAGGCGATCACGATCCACCCGATGGGAAACAGCCCGAACGCGGCGCCGTTGACCATCGACGCGGCGGCCTGCGGGACCGGCATGCCGTAGACGCCGATCGCGAGAACGAGCGCCGCCCCGAGCCCGCTGAGGCCGGCGACCCAGCTCGGTTTCCGCCTGACCCCCAGCAGGTAGAAGAGAACGCCCAGCGGAATGGCCGAGATGAGCGTCGAGTAGGCGAGGCTCTCAGCGACAGGAGTGTAGTTGTGTTCCCACATGCGGCGAGACTGTAGCACACGATCGCCGGACCGCCGTCCGGCAATTTGCGGGTCGCGGATGGTCCGCGGGCGTGGTGGAACCCCCACCGCCCGGCAGGCCGTGCCGGAACCCCGTGTGGCACCGCGAGCGGCGGGGCCCTCGCCGCGGGCTGCCGGACCGCGACGAGGCCCCCGACCGGGCGAACGGCTGCTATCCTACGCACGTTCATTTCCGCGGAGCTTTCAGAAAATGCCCAAACGCCACTGGCTGATGAAGTGCGAACCGTCCGCCTACAGCATCGACGACCTGGAGCGCGACGGACGAACCTGCTGGGAAGGGGTCCGCAACTTCCAGGCGCGCAACTTCATGCGCGACGTGATGCGGGAGGGTGACGTCGTCCTGTTCTACGCGTCGAACGCCGACCCGTCGGGGGTCAGCGGCCTCGCCTCGATCTGCCGCACCGGCTACCCCGACCACTACGCGTGGCAGGACGGCCACAAGTACTTCGACGCCCGCAGCACGGAGGCCGAGCCGGTCTGGTTCATGGTGGACATCGCGTTCGTCGAGCGGTTCCCCGCCACTATCTCCCTCGCGACCCTGAAGAAGACGCCGGGCCTCGAAGAGATGATGGTGACGAAGAAGGGCGCCCGGCTGTCGGTCCAGCCGGTCACGCCGGCCGAGTACGACATCGTCGCCGCACTCGGCCGGCGCCAGGGAGGGTGAGAGGTCAGCCGCTCAGTTGCCGTCGGCCTCCTGCGTCGGCGGCGTGCCGATCGCCTTGAGCACCTCGCGGGTCAGACTCCAGCGGTCGAAGCCCTGGCGCCCGTAGTCGAGCCCGCGCCGGACGACGACCAGGTCGTGCGACGGCACGATGACGACGTACTGCCCGCGGTTGCCCGACGTCGAGTACGCGGACTTCGGCACGTCGGTGCGGCCGTCCGGCACGAGCCAGAACTGCCCGCCGTAGAAGTTGCCGGTCTCGGCGGTGGCCGGCGCCGGCGTGCGGACGAAATCGATCCAGTCTTCCGAAACGAGCCGCTCGCCGTTCCAGACGCCGCCCTGCAGGTACAGCAGGCCGAAGCGGGCCAGGTCGCGGGCGTTCGTATAGACCTGGCTGCTCAGGATGAAGTCGCCGAAGCGGTCCGTACTGAGCAGCGTGTTGCGCATGCCGATCTTGTCCAGCAGGCGCCGGCGCGGAAACTCGCGGTAGGCCTTCTCGCTGCCGAGGGCGCGCTTCATGGCGTACACGCCGAGGAGCGTGTCGTAGTTCTCGTAGTCCCAGTTCGTGCCGGGCTCGCGGATCGCGCCGCGGCTGCGCGCGCCGACCACCGAGCTGGCTCCAGCCCAGTAGGACAGCCCCGAGCCGATGGCGTACTCGCGTCCGGAGTTGTCGACCGGCTCCAGGCCGCTCGACATGTTCAGCACGTGCCGGAGCGTGATCTCCGAGCGCGGGTCCTGGTCCGGAGCGGCCGCCTCGGGGAAGAAACCGTAGCCGAGCGGTTCGTCCAGCTTCAGCTTGCCCTCGTCGACCAGCATCCCCATCAGCGTCGAGGCGATGCTCTTGGCCGTCGACCAGGTCCGCGTCCGGGTCGTCATGTCGACGCCCGGCGCGTAGCGCTCGTGGACGATCTCCCCCTGGTGGACGACCAGCAGGCTCAACGTCACCTGTTCCGGCGACTCCCGGTCGAACGCCCAGTCGGAGGCTGCCTGCAGCGCGGACGCGTCGACATGGGCCGGCAGCGGCTGTTCCGCGACCTTGTCGCCGTCCGGCCAGGCGATCCCCGCCGCGTCGCCCGCGGGGTACGGCAGTTCCAGGATCGGCAAGCCGTCGACGTCGTCCAGCGCCTGGTCGGGCGCGAGAATCACGCAGCCGACCCCTTCGCGAAACGCCGCCCGCATCTTCGGCGCGCCGTGGCCGTTGCCGATGACCACCGCCTTGCGGGCCGTGTCGACCTCGTAGTCGCCGCCTTCGGGCGTCCCCACCGGCTCCGGCAGGAACGCCAGCTCCTGTGCGAAAACCTGCTCGAGCGTCCGGTTCGAGGTGAACAGGCCGTTGCACATGAAGATCGCCTGCTGCCCCTGGCGAACCATCCGCCGCTGCGTCTGCCAGTAATCGTAGGTTTCCTTCTGTTGCGCGCCGGCGATGCCGCCGAACAGCAATGTGCCCGCGACCGCCGTGGCCAGAACGTTTCTCATCGGAGCCTCCATCATGCTGCGTCGCAGCGGCCGAGCGATAGCCCGATCCGCTCACGTTGCCAGTCCCGCGTCCGCGCGTTCGTCCCGCCCATTCTACGCCGTGACGCGCCCGTGCGTGCACCGGAGCGCTTTCGCCACCAGCCCGCGACCCCGCAGCGTCTCGTGCCCTGGCGGCAGCCGGGCACGGCCTCGTCGTACGGTCGGCGACATGAACGGATCCCTGATTTTTTGGTCGAGGTGGATCACACCACCGACGTCCGGCGCGGCAAGCTCGGCCTCTACGAAGCGTGGGGCTTCCCGGAGGTGCTCGAGCGCGTGGGCCGATCTCTGGGCGCGCGCGACGGAACCGGGCCCGACGACACGCCGTGGCTCCGCCGGCACCGTGCGGAGGGGCGCGCGGCGGGCCGCGCCGAAGGACGGATCGAAGGACTCGTCGAGGGTCGCGTCCGACTCCTGAACGTCGTCGTTCAGAAGACGCTGGCTTCGCGCGGCATCCCCGCTGCCTACGTCATCCTCGACGTCCACGATCTGGCCGATCTGAAGGACGAGGACGTCATGGATGCCCTGCTGCAGTGCCGGGACGCCGCGGACTTTCGAGCGCGGCTGCAGTAGCGGCAACGCCGATTCGGATGCTCCTCTCGCGGGCCGTGCATTCCGATCCTCGACCGAGCGGCCGGCGGCGCCGGCTCGATCGCGATGTCCGCTCGCCGTTCAGTAGTCCGCCGCCCGCAGCGAGGCGCGCATGATCTCCCGGTCGTTGCGGTGCACGATGTGGCCGTTCGCGTAGGCGGGGTGCGACCAGTTGATGACGCGCGCCGCGATGCGGCCGTGCGGCGTCCGGGTGCCGGAGCTGCCCGTGGGCTCGATAAGCCGGGTGCGGCTGAGCTCGACGTAGCCCTCCGGGGTGAACTGCGCGATCATCAGGAAGCCGTCGTCGTTGTTGACGAAGTAGCGATCCTCGTGGCGCACCAGGAACGCCGTGGCCCAGCGCGCCTGCGCGGTCATGTCGGGGCTCATCCAGAGGCGCTCGCCGGTCCGCGCGTCGAGCGCCCGCAACTCGCCGTAGCTGTCGACGCCGTAGACGTGGTCGCCGATGATGATCGGCGTCGTCACCATCGCGTGGATGGTGTCGGTGTCTCCCGGCAACTCGCTGCGGCTCTGCCCCTGCCAAAGGCGGGTCGCAGCCGGCCGGTCCTGACTGAGCCGCATCATCATCGAGCCGTTGAAGAACTGCGAGACCAGCAGGTAGTCGCCGCTGCGCACCGGGGTGGCGACGGTCACGCCCATCGAGACGTCCCAGGGCTGCTCCCAGTAGACCTCGCCGGTCTCCGGATCGAGAGACGCCAGCGCGAGCGGATGCCAGACGATCAGTTGGCGGACACCGCCCGCCTCGTAGATGACCGGCTGCGCGTAGCCCATCTCGGAGCCCGTCTCTATGGCCCGCCAGATCTCCTCGCCGGTGTGCTTGTCGAACGCCATCACCAGCGCGTCGGGCTCGCCGCCCACCACCGTGATGAGCCGGTCGCCGTCGACGAGCGGGGCGCTGACGATGCCCCACACGGGCACGCTGGTGTCGTACTCGGCGACGTAGTCCTTCTCCCACAGCACGCGGCCGGTCTCGACGTCGAAGCAGAAGAGCCTCCCCGTGCCGCCGACGACGTACACGCGATCGCCGTCGACGGTCGGCGTGGCGCGCGGGCCGACCGCGTAGGCGATGGACAGCATCCGATAGCTGGTCTGCCACTCGTGCGTCCAGAGCACCTCGCCGGTCCGCTCGTCGAGGGCCAGGGCGCGCTCGGTCCCGTCCAGGGTCCGCGACTCGGGATCCTCCTGCCAGTCGGTGATGAAGATGCGTCCGTCGGCCACGGCCGGACCCGAGTAGCCCGAGCGGATGGGCGTGCGCCACGCGACGCGCAGCGCTTCAGGCAGCTCCTCGACGATCCCGGTCTCGTTCCACACGGCGAGACGGTCCGCGCCGCGCCACTGCGGCCAATCCTCCGCCGACACGGCGACAACCGCTGCCGCCGCGATCGCTACTGCACCGGCGAGATTCAGGATGTTGCGCACCAGACTCTCCTCCACTGCCGGCCCGCGAATCAGTCGCGTCCACCGGCGGCCGCGGCCGCGTCGCGAACGTCCTGCTCGAGAATCCGCGCACCGCCGAGAATGCCGCGGAACGAGTAGTTCGCCTCGTGACAGGCGTACTCGTAGACCCGGTCTCGGGTGGCCGGCCAGACGTACTCGCCGCTCCACGGCGCGGTCCAGACGGTCGGGTCGTCGATGGTGAACCGGTACAGCAACGCGTCCGGCGCGATACGGGTGAACCGCTCGACGACGTGCAGGTTGCGCGACGCCCCGCCGAGCGCCGGCGTGTCGTTGAAGTTCGTCGTGTCCACGACCAGGGTGTCGCCCTCCCAGTGGCCCACGGAATCGCCGAGCCAGCTCCGGATCTCCGGCGGCGCGTGCTCCTGGTTCATCCGGACGATGCGGGCATCGTGGACCATTTCCACGTGGATCAGCACGTGCTCGTCGGTCTGCACGATCTTCTTGAGATTGTTGTAGAGCACGGGCAGCATCGGCGGCCCGCCGACCGAGCCGAACCCGAGCAGGCAGCGCTCGGCGAGCGGCCGGATCTCGGGATCGTCGTAGGGGCCC
This sequence comes from Vicinamibacterales bacterium, assembly GCA_965116825.1. Classification (GTDB taxonomy): domain Bacteria; phylum Acidobacteriota; class Vicinamibacteria; order Vicinamibacterales; family UBA8438; genus WTFV01. Next base: position 4,871,044 of record OZ220736.1, on the reverse strand, counting down.
GGCGCGTCGAGGTCGTCCTCGAGCCACCAGGCGGTGCCGGTGTTCGGCCGGAAGAAGCGCGCGCGCTCGGCCGCGCGCGCCTGCGCCGAGGCGGTCAGCGGCGGACGCCGCCCGTCCGGCGGGTCGGTGATGATCGACGTCCGCCACGCGCCGTCGATCTGAAAGACCCCCGTACCCCGGTCGATCCAGAAGGTGTTGTAGCCGCCGACGTTCCCGGCCGCGCCGCCCGAACCATCGCCGCCGACCGGCGGCGCCACCTGCTCGGCTTCCGCCGCGCCGCCCTCGGCGACGCGGGCCTCGCGCCGCTCGTCCGATCCGCTCGGTGCGATGCCGAACAGCGTCCTGAGCGCACCGGGGTCGGACGCGACGAGCGCCGCCTCCTCCGCCGTCAGGGTCCCGCGCGTGCTGAAACGCCGCGGCCGCTGCAAGGGCGTCAGCGTCGCCGTGTCGTAGGTGCCCGACAGGTCCGGCCTGCCGCTCGCGGTACGCGGAGTCCCGTCCTGCGCGTCGGACGCCGCCGCAAGCGCCAGCACGACGGCCGCGGCGGCGAATCGACTGGTCATCGTCTCCTCCCGGTCTCGAAGCGGGTGCGCCGCACGCCGGCGGCGCACCCGCCGTCTACGAATGGCGGACCGGTCAGCGGCCGGCCGCCGCATCCATCGCCGCCTCCTTCTCGCGCGCCCCGGCCATGATGTTGTAGAGGCCGTAGTTGCCTTCGTGGCAGGCGTACTCGAAGATCGGCTGATCGTTCTTCGTCATCGGAATCCGGTAGGTCCACGACCGATCCCAGGCGTTCGGATCCTCGACCGTCACGTCGTACAGCAGCACGCCGTCGGAAACCCGCGTGAAGCGCTCGACGAGATTCAGCGCCGAGGTGGTGACCCCGCGGCGGAAGCTGGTCTCGCGCATGAAGTTCGTGGTCTCGACGACCAGCGTGTCGCCGTCCCAGTGTCCCCGCGAATCCCCCATCCACTGCCGCACGCCGTCCGGCAGATGCGACCGCCCGTCCAGCGGGATGACCCGCGAGCTGTGGACCATCTCGTTCAGCAGCACGACGTGGTCCTCGGTCTGGAACACCTGCACGTTCTGGTTGTAGCCGCCCGGCGTCATCGGCGGCCCGGAGTTGAACCCGAGAATGCAGCGAACCGCGAACATCCCCGAACCGAGGGTGTCGAGGAACCCGCCGTAGGTCGGCTCGTGACGATTGACGCCCTCGCGGGCCCGCATCTCCGCATCGAGCTTCGCCGTCGCCGTCGCGTTCAGCGGCGGCACGCGGCCATCGGGCGGGTCGATCACCAGCGACGTCTGGTTGGTCGCGGCGACCGTATCGCCCGGGTCGAACCAGAACTGGTTGTAGTTGCCGACGCCGTCGGCCGGCTCGATGGTGTCGCGCACCTCGAAGGCGGCGAGGCGGTCGGCCTCGAACTGGGCGGCTTCCTCCTCCGTGAAGAACGCCTGCTCCGCCAGCTCGTCGGGCCGCTCGAACGGCGTCAGCGTCCGGAAATCCCAGACGCCGTTCAGATCCGGAGCGCCCCATGCGGTGCGCGGGGCCTCCCCTGTCGTGTCCTGGGCGTGGACCGCCGCGGGCAGAAACGCCAGCGACAGGGCGACGACGACCGCGTACGACGACGCGAGAATCCGATTGGCCACGGGGACCTCCCTTTCTGCGACCCGTTCATGTCCGGGTCCCGCAATTCGCCGATGTCCTAGCTGTGCATCCTAGCGCCCCCGCCGGGCGGGCGCCATCGAGAAACGGCGCACGCGGTCCCTACTGTCCGTCGAAGACGTACTGCACGACCGACTGCAACCGGCCCGGCTCCGCGTTGAAGTCCCGCAGCTCGATCGGAACCGCATAGGAGCCGACCACCTCTTCGACCGACTGCCCCGCCGCCTGCCCGGCCTTCGCGGCGTCGACGATTCCGTTGTAGAACGTGCTGTAGTTGACGAGATCGTCCCACACCAGCGTCTCGTCGTTGTGACCCGGAATGATGATGTCGACGTCCGCAATGCCGGCCACCGCCTTCTTCAGCGTCTCCCCGAACTCGAGCGCGCTGCCGTTGCCGTTCGCCACGTCGAGGAAAGGCAGCCCCTTGCGGGCGAACATGTCGCCGGTGTGCAGGGTGCGCGCGTTGCGGAAGACGACCCAGGTATCGCCGTCGGTGTGCCCGCGGCCGTGGTAGTAGAGATCGACCGCATCCACCCCGCTGCCCAGCGTCAGCCGGTCCGAGAACGTGGTCTCCGGCAGGTACACCGCGTTGTCGCCCTTGAACGCGTCGCAGTTGGTCACCGGCTCGCAGGTCTCGCGCGACATCTGCGCCGCGGTGTTCTCGTGCACCACGATGTTCACGGTGTCGGAAAACTCCACGTTGCCGCCGCTGTGGTCGTAGTGGGTGTGGGTGTTGATGATCGTCGTCACGGGCTTGGGGGTGACCCGCGCGATCTCGGCCAGGATGTCCTGCCCGTAGCCGTAGATCTTCGTGTCGACCAGCGTCACGCCGGCAGCGGTGATGAAGACCGCCGTGTTCCCGCCGCCGCGCATACCCTGCTCGGCCGGGTCGTTGGCGAGCATGTAGAGGTTGTGCGCCACCTCGTGCAGCACCAGGTTGGCGCGGGGCTCCTCGGCCGGCTCCTGCGCCAGGTTCGCCGCCACCGTCGCCAGGACGCCCACCGCGGTCACGATTCCCAGACACACCGTTCGTCGCATTACTGCCTCCCTCCGCTCGCTCACGGACCCGCTTCGAGTTTCTCCGCCATCCTCCGCACCCGGCAGCCAGGTCATGGACTGCGGCTCGCGGTGAGCAGATCCTACCGTCCGGAGACGGCCGACGCTATCCGTATCGGCGCCGCGCTCGTCGCAGGTCCCGCGGCGCGGCCCCCGGCGACGTGCACTTGTCGGCTATAGTGCGGAGAAACCGGCGTTTCCGGAGGCTGCCATGACCACAAGCAACAGACAGTCGCGTCGGGCTTTCGTCAAGCAGATGGGCGCCGCCGCCGGCGCGGTCGCCCTCCCGCCGGCCGTCGCGGAGGGAGGCCTCCCGCTCTTGCAACTCCCCGCGGAGACGCCGCGGTCGGTGCATCCCACGCTGAACCGGCGGGCGCGCGGCTGGCTGCGATTCCTGTGGCAGAAGGCGACCACCCCGGACGACTGGAACGCGGACGGCGTGCCGCACATGTGGTGGGACCGCTACTCGAATCCGGTCGTCACCAGCTACGGCCGCTTCGACCTGCACAACTCGTCGTACGCCCTCCTGCTGATGGCCGACGAGACGCCGGCGTGGCGTGAGGCCTACACGCGTATCGCGGACGGGCTCGCCAGCCGCTACCCGACCTACTGGGGGGCGATCGACTGGCTGACGCAGATCGGCGACGATCCGCGCCGCGCGAACTATCCCGAACGGGTCATGCGGGCGATCCCCGAGCGACTTCGCGGCAACTACAACCGCATCGGCTGGACCGCGAACGGCATCGAGCCCTGGGGCCTCTCCCCGGATCCGATCGGCTCGGAGGGCAACCTGTTCTTCCGCGGCTGGTTCAACCTGGTGCTCGGCATCTACCGCTACATCTCCGGCGACGACAAGTACGAGCGGCCGTTCGACGTCACCGGCTACGGCGACCAGGTTTTCCAGTGGGACCAGCACCGCATCGCGGCGCTGCTCGAACAGCAGTACCGCGAGCGCCCGGAGGGCCCGCAATGCGAGAACACCAAGATCTGGTTCCCGTGCAACGCCGCCGCAGGGCTCGGCATGTACCTGTACGACCGGATTCACGGCCGCGCGACGCACCGGCCGGTGGAAGGCTGGCTGGAGTACGCGCGGGAGAACTTCCTGGGCATCGGCGGCGACGGCAGGCTCGAGTGGGTCACCAGCTACTACGACCCCATCGTCAACCACAAGGCCAACGGCGGCCCGGGAGCCGGCGTCGGCACCGCCTTTCTGCTGCTGCCGCAGGACCGGGAGCTGGCCACGTTCATCTACGAATCGGCGGCGAACGCGCTCGGCTGGAACGATCCGCGGGTCGAGATCCGGGCCTCGCAGCCGGGGCTGGTACTGGCGCGCGAGCTCGGTGACCACACCGCGGTGGCGCGGCTGCGGGCGGCGGCCGAACGAGAATTCGAGCCCCGGTTCTTCGGCGACGACGACGAGATGTTCGGCTGGTGGTTCGGCTTCAACGAGGCCTATCCGCGCGGGCAACGCAGCGCCAGCATGATGGTGGCGGAGGTCGGGATGGGAGACGCCTGGTACCGCGCATTCGAGGCGCCCCACCTCGACAAGTTCGACGCGCCGACAGTGGAGGGAGTCGACTTCCCCGCCCTCGGCATCTACCAGGCGTGGAACGACACCGCGAGCGGCGCGCTGCACGTCGGCACCTACGCCGCCGCGCCGGACCGCCGCGGTCTGGACACGAGCTGGCGCGTGACCAACCTCCCGAGCACCGACGACGTCTTCATCCTGTGCGACGGCGAGCCGTTCGGGCGGTTCAGCGTGGACGGGCCGAGCTCCATCCGCCTCGACGCCTCCATCGATCTGCGTCACTACCAGATCTTCACCGGCTATCGGGGCCCCGGCACACAGGCGGACGCCGCGCGCCGGCGGAGTCGGACCGTCGGGAACGCAGCGGCGGGGCCGGGCGCGGCGGCTGGAACGGCCGCGGCGGGAGCGAGCCTGGGCGCGGCGGCCGAACGCTCCGCGACCATGCGTTCGGGACGAAGCACCGCCGACGCCACCACCAGCTTCTCGCAGACGGGCCCGAGCTGTCCGTGCTGCGTGGCGTAGCCCCGAAACCGTCGCCGAACGCGACCAGCAGATCGCGCCGCGGCCTCCGCTTGCCGCGGCCGATCCTCGCGAGGTCTAGCGTGTCTGCAAACCGAACGTGAGCGGCCGCAGATCGAGAGTCGAGTAGGACGGTTCGCCCTCGACGACGTGGATGGCCCGATCCACCGGGAGATCGTGGAGAGTCTGCGTCCTGCCGGTGGCGGGCCAGAAGATATCGAGCTGTTCGATGCGCGAAGCCCTGCCCAGCCCCAGGGTCTGCCGGAGCGGATTCCCCCCGAAGCTTCCGCCGCTGTTCACGTGGCGGTAGATGGAGCGCCGGCCGCCCGCCTGCTCGTCGACGACGACCACCCGGATGCGGGCGCCGATCGCCGACCGGTTGGAGCGGACCCCCTCGAGCCTGATCGTAATCCAGTGATTGCCGAAGCCCGGGTTCTCGTAGAGGGCGTTGCCGAACCGGTCTCCCGGAAAGGCTCCTCCCATCTGCTGAAAGACGTCCTGATCGCCGTCGTTGTCGAGGTCCGCGAACGCCACGCCGTGGCCCTTCTGGAGATGGCCGAAGCCGCCCGAGTAGGTCACGTCGGAGAATCGGCGACCGTCTCGGTTGCGGTACATCACGTTCGGCATCACGCTGTGGTAGGGCGGATAACCCGTGCCCAGGTAGAAGTCGGGATAGCCGTCGTTGTCGAGATCGCCGAAATTGGAGCCCATGGCCGCGGTCGGCGCCGTCAGTCCGTAGCTGCCGGAGACATCCTCGAAACGTCTCCCGCCGGTTCCGCGATAGAGGCGCGACATTTCCGTCGCGACGGGCCGGTCGAGCGCGCTGGCTGCCAGATGCTCGATGCCCGCGGTGTAGGCCGAGACATACAGGTCGAGGAACCCGTCGTTGTCGACGTCCCAGAACCACGCCGGGAAGCTCCCCGTCGGGCCCGCAACCCCGAGCCGCTGCGCCTCGTCGATGAAGCCCCCTCGCCCCGTGTTCCGGTAGAGCCGGTTGCCGCCACGGTAGTTGGACACGTACAGGTCCTGCAGGCCGTCCCCGTTGTAGTCGCCCCAGACGACCGCCTTGGCGTAGCGGTAATTCGCAACGACGGCAGCCTGGGCAACGTCCGTGAACGTGCCGTCGCCGTTGTTGCGAAAGAGCTGGCTCGGGGCGACCAGTTCCCGGGATGATTCGTTGCCGACGTACAGGTCGAGGTCGCCGTCGTTGTCGTAGTCGCCCCAGGCTGCCGAATGACTCGGGTAGTGCACCTCGCCGAGTCCCGCGTCGAACGTCACGTCGGTGAACGTGCCCGCCCCGTCGTTCCGCAGCAGGGAGTTGGGGTGCCGGCCGGCGGCGCGCAGCCACGCGCCGCGCAGGACCACCAGATCCAGGTCGCCGTCGTTGTCGTAGTCCGCCTGGACCATGTTCAGGCCGCCGTACAACCCGAGCAGGCCCGCCGCGGCGGTACGGTCCGTGAACGTTCCGTCCCGGTTGTTCCGGAAGTAGCGCATCTGTCCCCGCGTATCCCACGTCGAGACGACGATGTCCAGATAGCCGTCGTTGTCGAAGTCGTCGGCGATCGCCCCGCCGCACATGTCGAACGTATCCAGACCGAGGGCCGGCGCAATGTTGGCGAACCGGGGCATCGCCTCGACCGACTGGAACGTCTCGGGCGGCAGCCGATGCTGCTCGGGGACCTCGTCGGGGTAGCCCCCGACCGTCATGTAGGCGATATTGAGCAGCCAGCGGGCCGAGAGGTGCTGCTGCGCCGCGTCGTTCCGGACGCGGGCCGGTGCGCCCGCGCTCCAGTTTCGAGCGCCCGCCTCGCCCGGCAAGCCGCCCGATACGTTGTCCTCCGTGCTCCGCAGCACCTCGGTGAAGGCGGCGATCGCCTGGCGTGACGGCGTCTGCACGGTATGAATTCCACGCCCCCGAAGCGGCAGGATGCAGGCGTCGGCGTGCGGATGGAGCGCGCAGTTCTGCGTCTCGGCCAATCGCAGGTAGGCCACCCCGAGGCTGTAGTTGTTGAAGGCGATCCCAGGGCCGTTCTCCTCGGACCTGGGGATCAGATCCAGGGCGTCGGTAAGAAGGCGGATCGCCTCGGCCTCGTTCCCGAGGCGCAGCTCCTCGCCGGACAACTGGACCATGAGGCGCCAGCGGTTGGGGCCGGTGTCGGTTGCGGGAAGCGCCTGCAGCTCCTCGCGGAACTGCCTGGCGCGCCAGCTTCCGATGTAGGGATGCGTAGCGGCGGTAGCGTCCGCGACCTCCTGCAACAGCGCCAGCATCCGCTGATGACCGGCGGCGGGCGCCGGCTGCGCGGCGACGGGTGCGGGCGTACCGAGAGCGACCGCCAGGGCGGAGGCGCGTGCGACGCAGCCGAAGGCGGAGGCGCGAACAATGCAGGTAGGTCTCACACACGACATTGTACGAGTTGCGCGGAGACCGAACACGCTACACTCCGCGTCGATGACCACGGCGAGACGACCCGGCCTGAACCTCCCGCTCGTGCTGTTCGGGATCCTCGTGGCGCTGTGCGTCCTGACGGGCCTCGTCTTCGTCATCGAGGAAGTACCCTACGAGGACGTGCCGGCCCCCGGCGGCGGGGTCGAACGGGTCTACCGGGGGCACGGCGCGGCGCACCCGGAGTTCCCCTCGATGGATCACGGCGGATCGGGGACCGCGCGCCACCGCCCGATCCTGTGGCTCGCCTGGACCTTCGGGCTGCTGCAACTCGCCCTGATCGTGGGCTGCCTCATGCTCGGCCTGCAGCCGGCCGGCTGGGCCCGGCACTGGCTGGCGGGCGGCGGCATCCTGCTCGGGGGCCTCCTGACCATGATGGTGGTCACCTATGGCGGCTACCTCGACATCGCCGCGCCGCTGCCGTTCCTTGCCCTGCCGGCGCCGACCGCGTGGTTCCTGTACGGGTTCTGGCCCGCGCAGTTCCTCGTCGTGGCCCTCTACGTGCAGTTCTTTCGGCGCGCGGTACTCTCCGGCGAGCAACTGGCGCGTTTCCGCGCGATCGCCGCGGCGGGCCGCCGCCGGCCGCGTTGACGACGATGGAGGACACGCGCGCGCTCGTCACGTTCGTGTGCATCGCCGCCTATTTCGCCATCTGCATCGGGGTCGGGATCTGGGCGCTGCGGCGTACCGCCTCGACCCGCGATTTCTTCATGGCGGGCCGAGACCTCGGCGTCCTGGTCACCGGACTGGCGATCTTCTCCAGCCAGATGAGCGGGTTCGGCTTCGTCGGCGGACCGGGGCTCGTCTATCGCATGGGGCTGAGCTCGGCCTGGATGACGGTCGTTGCCCCGCTCGCTTTCAGTTGCTCCTTCTATCTGCTGGCTACCCGGCTGCGCATGGTGGCGGAGCTGCGCGACACCATCTCGTTGCCGGACGCGGTGGCGGCACGCTACCGCAGCGAACGGGCGCGCCTGCTCACCGCCGTCGCCATCCTCCTCGGCGTGGTCGGCTACCTGGGCACCCAGATCCTGGCGATGGCGACGGTGCTGCGGGAGGTGCTGAACAACGTCTCCTTCATTCCGGAGGTGTCCCTCGTGGCCTGCATGGCGATTGCCTGCGCCGTGCTGGTGTTCTACTGCGTGACGGGGGGCATCCTGGCGTCGGTCTACACCGACCTGGTGCAGGGCGGCATCATGATCGTGGCCGCGGTCTTCGTCTTCCTCGCCGCGCTCGGGGCGGTCGACGGGGGTCTGCCCGGTCTCGCCACCACGCTGATCGCCGACGACCCCGAGGCCGTCACGCCATGGGGCACGCTCGGCATGCTGGGCGCCCTGTCGTGGTTCATCGTATTCACCCTCGGCGCCGCCGGACAGCCGCACGTCATCACCAAGTTCATGATGAACCGCCGTGTCGAGGACGCGCGCCGCACGTTGCCGGTCAGCGCCGTCGGCTACGTGCTGTGCTCGCTGCTCTGGCTCGGCATCGGCCTGGCGATGCGGGCGCTGGTCATCCAGGGGGGCCATCCCGAGCTGGGGAATCCGGACGAAGCCGCCCCGCAGTTCCTGCAGTTCCATGCCGGGCCCCTGCTGGCGGGCATCGTCTTCGCGGGCCTCTTCGCCGCCATCATGTCCACCGCCGACAGCTTCCTCAACCTGGGCGCCGCCGCCGTGGTGCACGACATCCCGCGGGCGCTGACCGGCCGCTCGCTGTCGAACGAGCTGTTCTGGGCGCGGGCCGCGACGGTGGTGCTCGCAGTGGGATCGGCCGTCTTCGTCCTCTACTCGCGACAGGACCTGGTAGCGTTGCTCGGCGCCTTCGGATGGGGCACATTCGCGGCCGCCCTGGTGCCGGCGGTCGCCATCGGCTTCAACTGGAAGCGCGCGACGGCGACGGCGGCCAACGTCGCCATTGCGACCAGTCTCGTGGTGAACTTCGGTATCGAGGTGTTCGGGCTGACGCCGCCCTACGGCATCAACGGCGGGTTCGTCGCGCTTCTCCTGTCGATGACCCTCTTCTTCGCCATCTCGCTGGCGTCGCCCCCACCGCGCCTCGACCCGGACATCGAGGCGGTCATGGACCTGTAGCGGACGATCTTCCGCCGTGGGCGGCCCTACGAGTCGCGCGCGATGCGGCGCGGCGGGATGCCGCCGCGGCCCTGCCCGTCGGAATCGACAGGGCCAATCGGCTGTTTTACACTAATTCGCGCAGCGATGGGAGCGACTTGTCACCACCGACGGCAGATGACCGTCTCCGCCACGAGACGCTGACGAGAGCCCATGATCCTGGTCAACCGGCACACCGACGCCGCGGGTGGCCCCTTCCACGCGACGTTGCGCATCAAGCCCGCTTCACGCGTCGACCTGATCGACGTGCGGGGCACGTTGCGGGAGGAGTTCGGGTCGGACTTCACCCGGTATCCCAAGGCGTTCTACGTCTCGGACCACACCACGGCGGGCTACCTGGACCGGCGCATCGCCGAAGTGCTCGAGCACGACGGCAACAACATCCAGGACTATATTCAGGTCTTCCGGAAGCTCTTTCCGCCGGATGCAGGCTACGTCCACGACGAGCTCCACCTGCGCACGGAGCTGTCCGCCGAGCAGCGGGCCACCGAGCCCCGCAACGCCGACTCCCACCTGACGTTCATGGGAGGCGGCTTGCGCAACTGCGCGTCCTACGAGCTGCAGGGCAACGAGCCGGTGTGGTTCGTGGAGCTGGACGGCGTCCACGTGGGCGGCACCCGGCAGCGGCGCACGTCGGTCGTCGCCTATCGCGGCGAGGAGGACGTCGCGCGGATGCAGGTCCACGTCGACGCGGCGCCGAACGCCATCGACGCCCAGAATCTGCGTGATCCCCGTCTCGGCTTCATCGGCCAGCTACAGGGTCTGGCGCGCAGGCACGCGGTGTCGTTCGGCCGCTTCGACATCTCGCTCCCCGTGGACGAGCGCCACGCGGGCCTGACCGTCAACGAGTACGAAACCCTGCTCATGACCCACGACCTGCGGGAAGTGCTGCGCGACCCCTTCCGCTTCATGACCCAGATAGGCAAGGAAGCGATTCAGGCGCCTCTGACCATCCCGGTCAAGGCCCTCAGCTACGCCCAGTACGACGCGGTCCGGATCTTCAACGAGCTGATGAACCGCGTGGGCGTCCGCCAGTCCGTGGTGGAGAGGCTGGTCAACCGGGCGCTGGCGCTGCCCGTATCGCAGTTCCTGCGCATGAAGCGCAGGATCAGCCTCCCGATCCTCGACCGGAACGGCGCCGGAACCGGCGAGATCGGCTGGGGCACCTACCAGAGTCCAATCCTGGTGCAGTGGAAGAGCGCCGACGGCCCGACCCGGGTGCTCAACGTGAAGCTGGTACGCTTCGTGTAACGGGGACCGCCGCCCATCCCCCGCTGCGGCGAGGCGGCCGCCTGCCGGGCACGGAGACGACCTGCGGCAGAATCGGCGGGCGATCATGCCGCAGGTCTGTTACCTCCGTGAACGTTCGCTCCAGTCCTACTCGATCGCGAAGCAGTAGAACAGCCCCGCGCCGCCGGTGCTGACCAGGTTCTCCTGGCTGCAGCCGCGGCTCGGATGGGTCGAGTTCCACGAGCTGTTGCCGCCGCCCTGCGTGTCGGAATGGCCGACCTGCGCCGAGCCCTCGCCGTTGCTGGTCCAGTTGCTGCAGGTATGGTCGTCGCCGTCGGCGAATGACGTCCCGTCGGGGCGCGACCCCGTCAGGATATCGTGCTGGTTGGGCGAGTCGCCCACGCCGTTGACCGGGTTGCCCTCCTCGGTCAGCGCGATCATCTTGCCGATGGCGTTGCCGATCCGCGCCTGGTCCAGCGTGTCGCCGTGGAGCCAGCCGAGGTCGGCGGCGATCTGCCGCCGGGTGTCGTACGCGTGCCAGGGACCGTCGCCGATCCGGTCGCGAGCGTTGACTGCGTTCTCGCCCTGCGTGCTCAGATACGCGCGCCACGTCGCGTCGCCCCTGCCGGCCGCGGCGGCCAGCGACTGGCAGTGTGCGTCGGCGCCGTCCAGGCCGCCGAGGTTCGCGCCGTCGCCCAGCCCGACGCTGGTGACGAAGAACGTCATCTGCGGCGTCTCCTGCGCCGCTACGGCGAACGATACTCCCGCGATTGCGGTGGCCAATGCGACCAAGATCGCAGCCATTCGAACGTGCTGCCCAGTCATGAAGTCCCTCCTCTTCTTCGTGGGTTTCGTGCTCTCCGATTCCAACTGCGGAAAGTCCGCAGCGGACCTCTACGGGCCGGTCGGCTTGCGCTTCTCTCTCTGTTCGTTCTCCCATTCCAGTGCGGCGGCCCGGGTGGTCCGGTTGCCGACCTGGAAGATGTGGCCCTTCTCCCAGCCGGGCTTCTGCTGGTGTTGGGCTGCACGGCGATCGATATCGCCGGTGACCCCGGTGTGGACTATCTTGTTGCCCAGCTTGAAGTGGTACCTGTCGGCGGTCCTGCCGGTCGGCATGTCAGCGACCCGCGGCTACGTGCAGACGTCGCCTAGATACCCGCCCCCGCCGCAGTACCGCACGTCCTGAAGCTGCAGCAGGATACCGTCCGGGTCCGTGAAGTAGAGCTCCGGCGTGCCCTCCGGCGCGCCGCCGCGGTCTGGCATCCGCATCGTGACGTACGACGTAAGGGGCTCCGGTGGCCCCTGGGCGCCCGCCGCGCGCGGACGGATGCCGAACTCCTCGAGCGTCGCCATCACTTCCTCGTGCTGGAAATTCTCCATGCTCATCGACGCGTGGTGAATCCGTGCCGGTCCCGGTCCCTGAGCCAGGGCGAGGAACTGCCGGCCTGAGCCGACCGAGAGCAGTGGCAACGCCCCCTGGTGACGGGTGATCGGCATCCCGAACAGCCCCTGGTAGAAGTCGATGGACCGCTGCTGGTCCGATACGAACACCGTAAAGTGATTGATGTCCTGCAGCGCGATCAATCCGCCGGTCGGCGACGACTCCGGCGTCGGGCAGAGTTCGCCCAGCAGCCCCTCGCCGCCGCAGTAAGCGCTGTCCTGGAGCTGGACCACGACGCCGTCGGGATCGCCGATGTAGAGCTCGGGGGTCCCCTCCGGGTGGCCGCCGAACTCGGCCCCGCGCATCCGGATGCGAACCCGCCGGGCGCCATTCCCGCCGCCCGGCTCCACAAGCGCCACGCCGTGGTCGCCGAGGATGCCGACGACCCGCCGGTCGTCGAAGTCGTCGACGTTCAGGCAGAAGTGGTTGATGCTCGGGGTTGCGTCGGGCCGTCCGCCGCCCAGCGCGAGGAACTGCGGCCCGCTGCCGATCCGCAGGATCAGCGTCCGCGCCTGCCGCGCCGCGATCGTCATCCCGAACAGGCCCTGGTAGAACTCCAGCGACCGCCCGATATCGGTGACCGTCAGCGTCATGTGGTTCCAGGACCGCACCGGGATCGGAGGCCCGCCTGCCTGTCCGGCCGCCAGCCCGGTCCGCGGCAGGACGGCCGGCGCCGCCGCCAATGCGGCCAGCGATCCCATGAACGACCGGCGCGTCAGGCGTGGGTCGCCATCCCTGCGCCGAACGTCGTCAGCGGCGGCGAGGATATCGTGCATGGCTCGGCTCCTGTCGAAAGGGGGACCCGGTGGCGTGGAGGTACATTATAGTCGCCTCGCCCGGCCGGGCACGCGAAGCAAGCGGTCCACACGCTGGGGAAATCACATGGCGCACGCGTTCATTCCACCGGCCACGATATCCGAGGCGCTCTCGCTTCTGCCCGGCGACGCGCTTCGTCCGCTGATGCGTCTGCTGCCGATAGACGGACCACTACCCACGCGCAAGGCGGACATGGTGGCCGCCATCGAGCGCCATCTGTCCGGCAACTCCCTGCGGGAACTCTGGGACCGGCTCGACGAGACCCAGCAGCTCGCGGTCAGCGAAGCCCTGAGCGCCCCGCACTCCATCTTCCATCCACACCGGTTCAAGGCGAAGTACGGCAAGTTGCCCCTCGGTTTCGACCGGAACGCTTCACGGAAGAGAGCCTCCGTGCTGCGCTTGTTCCTCCATGCAAGCCACCCCTACGAGACCCCGACCATCATCCCGCCCGACTTGGCGCAGCGCCTGCGAGCGTTCGTCCCGCCACCGCCGGAAACCGAGTTCGCCGCCGCTGACGACCTGCCCGACACGGTGCAGCAGCCGCGGTTCCGATATCTCCCCCGCGGCCAGAAGCAGGAGTTCGACTCGGTGGCGCTGACGCGGCGCGACATGGAACGGGCCGCGCAGCACGACCTGTTCGCCGTGCTGCGACTCATCGACGGCGGCCGGGTCGCGGTGAGCGCCAAGACGCGGCGGCCGTCGGCGGCGGCGAGCCGGACCATCGCCGCGGTGCTCGAAGGGGGCGACTTCCTGGAGCCGGCGGCGGGCGAGACGCCGGAACGGGAAATCGGCCCGATCAGAGCGTTCGCCTGGCCATGCCTGATGCAGGGGGCCAAGCTGGCCGAACTGCGGGGATCCCGGCTCGCGCTGACGAAGTCGGGCCGCGCCGCTCTCGCCGCGCCGGCGGCGGAGACGTTGCGCCGCCTCTGGAAGCGCTGGCTCGGAACCACCCTGCTGGACGAGTTCAGCAGGGTCGAAGCCATCAAGGGCCAGTCCCGCGGCAAGGGCCGTGGATCGATGACCGCCGCGTCGGGTCGCCGGCCGGTCGTCGCCGACGCGCTGGCGGAATGCCCGGTCGGCCGGTGGGTACGCTTCGACGACTTCTCGCAGTTCATGCAGGCGGCGTCCTTCCATTTCGACGTGACCCACGACCCCTGGCATCTGTACCTTTCGGAGCCGGAGCACGGCAGCCTGGGATACGACGGCTCTCACGACTGGCACATTCTCCAGGGCCGGTACCTCCTCTGCCTGCTGTTCGAGTACGCCGCCACCCTGGGTCTGATCGACGTCGCCTATACCGACCCGCGCGCCGCGCGGCCGGACTTCACGCACATGTGGGGCGCGGACTACCTGGAGTACCTGAGCCGCTACGACGGCCTGCACTACTTCCGGCTGAATCCGCTGGGAGCCTGCTGCCTGGGTCTCGCCGAGGTCTACGAGCCGAGCACGCCCCCCGTGCGGGCCGCCCTGACCGTCTATCCCGGCCTCTGGCTGCAGGCGACCGCGGCGTTGGCGCCCGACGAGCGGCTGATGCTGGAGATCTACGCGGACGAGGCAGAGGACGGCGTCTGGCGCCTGGATGGAGACAAGGCGCTGTCCGCCGTCGAGAGCGGTCACGATCCGGAAGCGTTCCGTCAGTTCCTGGCCGCACGCGACGATCAGCCCCTGCCGGAGACCGTCGACGGGTTCCTGCGCGACGCCGAGCGCGGCGCACGCGCCCTCAGGGTGCAGGGCACGGCGTTGCTCGTCGAATGCGCCGACGCGAAGATCGCCGCCCGGCTCGCCGCGGACGCGCGCACGTCCAGGCTGTGCCAACGCGCCGGCGAGCGCCAGCTCGTCGTGCGAACCGCCTCCGAGAAGGCGTTCCGCAAGGCGGCCCGCGCGCTGGGCTACGGCATGCCGCCGGGGTGATGCCCTCCGGTCGCGCCCGGCCGAGCGCGCGGCGCCACGCCTACTCGTAGTAGCGCCTGAACTCCAGCCAAGGGGCCGTAAAGCGCACAACGACCAATAAATACGGGGGTTTTCTCGGCTGACGTGGCGGGCGCCTACACGAAACTCTACCCGATTCGGCAGTCAACGCGGGCGGGCGGCCGTGAACGGCCGTGAACGTCAGGCGGACGGCGTTTCAGGTTCGGCGGCCAGCGCCGGGCGGCCGGCCATCCGGTCAACGAGCCGCTCGGCAGGTGTCTTGCCCGGATCGGGACTGAGCCGCTCGGCCGCCGCGGCGATATCCAGGATCGACCATGACACGTCTTCGGGGCCGAACACGCGTTGATCGATCCGTTCAGCTTGTCCAGCGCATCCGCGATCCCCTCGGCGGCGACGGCGAGCCGTTCCAGGTTGCGCGCGTCGATCTGTTCCTGTCGGTTCATGAACGGATCCTCGGGCTGTTGAATCCGGCCGGCGGGCGCCGCACCGGAACGGAATCGAAGTCATCCTGCCGCAGTACCGGATCTCCGCAGTCGGGGCAGTCGGGCGCCGGCAGCCGCACGTCGATGGAGTACTCGACGTGACAGCCGGTGCACTCGCCCGGCACGGTCGCCGTGGTCGATGCGCCGCCGATCAACCGTCGCATCGTTCCACCAGCCCCGCGGCGGCGAGTCGCCGGACGATCTGCACGGGCGTGCAGTCGTCACCGTGGCGCTCGGCGAACCCGGCGCAGATCACGTTCCGTCCGGGGCCATGCCGCGTGACACGCTCGCGCCTTGATGAAGTGACCCGGCATCGCGGCGTCCCGGATCTCGTGGTACTTTGGTAGCGTCAGGACCGGAACAGCGTGACAGACACGGAGGATCTCCTAGAATGCCAACCTGCTTTGTGATTCAGCCGTTTAGCCCCAAGTTCGACAAGAGATATCATGAAGACTACAAGCCCGCCCTGGAAGACGCTGGACTGGAACCCTATCGCGTCGATCAGGATCCCAGCACCGAAAGGCTCATGGACTCCATAGAAGAAGAGATCCGTAAAGCAACGATCTGCCTCGCGGACATCACGACCGACAATCCCAACGTGTGGTACGAACTGGGGTACGCATTTGCAATGGGCCGTTCCGTAATCATGGTCTGCTCAAAGGAACGTGGCGGTAAGTATCCTTTCGATATCCAGGATCGAACCATCATCGAGTACGCGTCGGAATCGCGGAGCGACTTCGACAAGCTCCGCGACCAGATCACGGCTCGCGCGAAGGCGCTCGTCCAGAAGAATGTTGAACGACAGGTCCTCGAATCGGAACAGGTGGCTCCAACAAGCGGCTTGAGGCAGCACGAGATTCTGGTACTCGCCGCTGCGATTGCTGAGACGAAATTCCCCGGAAGACCGGTATCCGGTTGGGCTCTGCGGCACGAAGCCGAAAATGCGGGTCTGAACGAGAGTGGTGCTACCATTGCGCTCCGAGGCTTGCAGCACAAGCGTTTCCTGGCGTTCAGCACTGACGAGGATGACTGGGGCAGGACTTACGATGCCGTCACCATCACCGACACTGCGTGGACCTGGATCGACAGCAACCAATCCCTGTTCTCGCTGTTTAAGGGAAAGAAGAAAGAGGCCGACCTCCCGCCGCTTACCGAAGACGATATCCCGTTCTAGCGTTGACGACGGCGCGCCCGGCATACCCGCGTCCTCTCGGCCGCCCGGCGCCGGCAGCGGGCGCACAGCTTCAGATCGGCCCGGTCCCGCTCGCCGCCGCACTCGGCGCACCGCCCCGCGGCGATCCAGTGCTGGCGCCGCTCGGCTAGGTAGCGCCGGTGCTTCACCCGCTCGGCCGCGGTCCTCTCGCCGTGGCGGTCCCGGTAGCGATTCTGCGCGTCCGCCTCTCGCTGCCGGCAGCGTGCGCACTTGCGCCGGTCGGCACGGTCCCGAGCACGGCCGCACCGCACACACAGCCCCGCGGCGCGGTAGCGCTCGCGTGCTCGGGGAGTCCCTGCCGGTAACGGTCGCCGGCTCGCGTTGCGGATGATGGCGTAGTCGGGTAGGCGCGTGTCTCGCGCTACGCAGATGCGGCACAGCCAGGCCGGGCCGGCGATGCCGGGGCGGGCGCCGCAACCGGTGCACCATCGGCCGGGGGGCGGTATGCGCTCCGGACCGGCGGGCGTGTCATGCCTGCCCACGTCGGCCCCACTTCCCGCCGGCCCGGTACGATCGACGGCACTTCGGACACCGCGTCTGTCCGCCGGCCGCCGCGCCGCACGTCGTGCACCGCCCGGCGGCGAGCCGGCGAGCCCGTAGCGCCGCCGCGCGGTCCCGTTGACCGTCCGCGCACCGCTGGCACGTCTTGCGGTCCAGCCGCGGCGGGTGCTTCCCGCACCGCGTGCACAGCCCGGCGCCGGCCCGCTCGGCGTAGCGCAACCGCTCGCCGTCAGGATTGATGACGTTCCAGCCAGACCACTCGGACGGGGAATTGAGCGGGGCGCGGGTAGCGCCGATCAACCGCCACGCGGCGGCGATGGTTTCGAGCCGGGAACGCTCAATTTCGCGGGCAGGGAAGCACACATCATCAGTGAGTGATGGCCCGGCGCCCGTCCACCATGCCGCACCGTGTCGCCTCTGCGCGCAGCGCGGCGATCACGTCGTCCGCCGTGGCGCCAAGCCGCGCCGCGCGAACGTCAACGATCCGAATCGCTTCGACGGCGAGCGCATCGCCGCGTTCGACGGCGGCGCCGAAGACGGCATGCCCGCCGGCGATCTGGATCGCGTCGCACATATCGGACGCCAGTCCGGCCAGGGTGTCATGCGCCATCGGCCCAACCTACGCGGCGCATCGCGTCCGACTTGTCGATGCCGACTTCGACAAGCGCCTTGACCGCGCGGGCTCGAGCCGCAACGTCCGTCAGGCCGCCGGCCTGCCCGTGCTCGAGCTTGACGGGCTGCTCGAGTACGCGCGACAGCTCTTCGGAGACCAGCGCGGCGATCGGTACGATCGTCGTCGTCCACAGCCGGCGGATCGACTCCCTCATCGCGGTCCCGTCGTTGATTCCCATCGGGCCGAGCGGCGCCGGGACACCGAAGCACGCCAGCACGGACGATTCCACGTGCTGGCGAAGCGTAACGAGCGCTTGAGGCGGATCGGCGCCGAGTCGGGACGGTTCCCAGTCTCGCCGCGGCGGTTTCGCGTCCCGGTCGCCGTAGCTGCTCGCCGTGGCTTCTGGTAGCAGGGTTCGGCCCTTCGCCGTCCGGATCGCTTCCGCCAGGTTGTCACTCGGCAGCGGTTGATCCTGATCGCTTCCGTCTTCGGTCGGCTGTTGACTGTTGAAACCCTCGGGTAGCGCGATTAGGTTCGCCACGGGGCCGCCCGCCTCTGCGCCGAGACTCGTTTCCAGATTCGCCGTCAACTGCCCAGTCAGCGCGGCGTACGTCAGCGGCGACAATCCGCGGGCCGGCGAGTGCGGTTCGGTCGCGTAGCGCAGATGCACGACTGAGGCGGCCGGCGCCGTCACGGTGCGGGTCGTGTGCGGTCCCGTCACGGTCAGTCGATACCACCACTCGGCCGGATCGGGACCGTCGCCGTGAACGTCGCTCGCCGTGGCGCGTAGCAGCCGCACGCGGCCCGCAGGGGCCACGTCAAGCAGATAGACGGCTTCCCCCCGCCGCGCCAGGTCACGACCAACCTCGGCGAGCCAGCGCGGGCCTACGATGCCGTCAGGCTGCACGGTCGCCGTCGCCAGGCAGCGCGCCCACAGTGACGCGGCGCATTCAACGGCGCCAGCGGTCCACGTGCGGGCGTTCGTTGCGGAGACGGACGCGGTAAGGGCCGAAATTGCCAGTTGGGTAGCGTCCGTGCGCAGCTCGGCCGCCGGTCCGGATGCGATGCCGAGTCCGATCATGCCGTCCGCCTCACCCACGGCGCCAGCAGGGCCGCGGCGCCGGACTGGCGGACCGCGGAAACTCCCGGCATCGGCCGGTCGATCGTCACGCTGCCCACCTTCATGCGACCGGTAGCGGTCCCGTAGGCAGTCGACCGCGCCGCCGTCTTGACGTGTCCGGCAGTCCGGATCACCGCCTCGTCGCGTATCGCTTCGGGTGCTTCGCCGCCGCGCAGGTAGGCGTCTACCAGCTCGCCGGCAATGTCGAGTAAACGTTGCGCTTCGACGATGCCGGTGTCCGTGTCGTCGTTCGGATCGGCGACAGTGATGCCGAGCGCCGCGGCGAGCCCGGCCGCGTCTACAGCCATACGCGGCGCCGCCTCTGTGCGCCGTCTCGCACTTCGACGCGCGTACCGGGGTAGCTCGGTTCGTCGGTCAGGGCGGCCCCGGCGAGCCGCGCCGCGTCGATCACCCGCTGCCCGGCGGCCCGGTGTTCCCGCTCGGAATGAAACTCGACGGACAGTCCGCTGTAGACGGGCGGCGACTGGCGCATCAGGGTCGCCAGGTCCCGCGCTGCGGTCGTGTCCGGCAGGGCCGCGTCGATCCGGACTTCCCGCCCGTCATCGGAGACGAACGGCACCGCGCGCATGATCGGCGGCTGGACGCTGCCGCGGGCCGGCGATGATGCGTGATCCAGGTCGATCCGGATGCCGTTGTCGGGCCATCGCAGGGCGCCAGGGGCGAACGTCTCACGGCCCCGTTCGCCGCTGGCGCCGTAGCGCAAGAGCACGCCGACAAGGCGGCCCGGCGAGCCGTCGCCGCCGTCGCGCAATTCGACGGCGCACCGGATGCGGATCTCTTCGGCCATGCGCCCGGCCCCTTTACGCGAGCTTGAGCTTGGTTCGCACGAACGCGCCCGGCCGCGTGATGACGAAATTGTGCAGCGCGATGGCCGTGATCTGGATCTGGCCCTTCGCCGCGTTCGTGACTTCGTCCCGGATCAGCTTGAGACCTTCCCAGATGGGACAGATGGCCGACATGCCGGCGCCCTCGCCGCCGAGCTTGGCGAGAATGCCGGACTGCACGTTGCTCGCCGGGGCGGGAATGTTGGCGGACGCCATGAACGTCCGCAGTAGGCGCCGCAACCGCTCGGTTGCGCTTGTCGAGTCGTTCGCCTGGATCAGGGCGGCCAGCTTGGCGTACGTGTTCGTGCCGATGATCCAGGCGCACTCGCCTTCGCTGCCGGCGAAGACGCCATCGACACCGCGCGCCGCCTGTTCGGCCGCGGCGGCGAAGTCAACGACGGCAGTCGGATCGGCATAGGCGGCGATACCGCCATTCGCCGCCGTCGCCAGGAACCCGCGCACGTTCGCATCGCCTTCGCCGATCAACTGCTTGTCCAGTTGGTCGTTGATCGAAAGCCGCAGATCCTCGGTAAGGCCTCTCGCCACAATAAATTAGTGATTTATAGGGATTGGTGTTATCCTCGAATCTCGTGGACAACGTACTGACACAAGTGATTCAGGAGAAGTTTGCCGCGATTCAACCGTTGCTCAACGAAAGGACGCGTCGGCGTTGGGCCGCGGTGGAGGCAAGGGCACTCGGACGCGGTGGAATCGCGCGGGTGGCCGAGGCGACGGGGTTGTCGAGGGCGACGATCAGCGCGGGCCTGCAGGAATTGGCCGCAGGGCCCGAAGGCGACGATGCCGCGGGACGGTTGCGCGGGCCGGGAGCAGGCCGCAAGGCCCTGGCCGAGCACGACGCCGGCTTGGTGGCGGCGTTGGAACGGCTCGTCGACCCGGCGACGCGCGGCGACCCGACGGGGCCGTTGCGCTGGACCTGCAGCAGTGCGGCGCGGCTGTCGCGGGAACTCCAGGAGGCGGGCCATCGGGTCAGCGAGCGTTCGGTGAACCGGCTGCTGCACGCGTTGGGTTACAGTCTGCAAGCGAACCGTAAGACGCTGGAGGGGAAACAGCATCCGGATCGGGACGCGCAGTTCAACCACATCAACCGCCGGGTGCGGGCTTTTCAGCGGCGGCGCCAGCCAGTGGTGTCGGTGGACACGAAGAAAAAGGAGCTGGTCGGCCCTTTCAAGAACGCGGGTCGGGAGTGGCGTCCGCGCGGTCAGCCCGAGCCGGTTCGGGTCCACGACTTTCCGGACAAGACCCTCGGCAAGGCGATTCCGTACGGCGTGTACGACCTGACTCACGACGCCGGTTGGGTGAGCGTTGGCGTCGATCATGACACCGCATCGTTTGCGGTGGAGACGTTGCGGCGGTGGTGGCGGCGGATGGGTTGCGTCTCGTATCCGGCCGCGGGCCGGTTGTTGATCACGGCTGACGGTGGCGGTTCGAACGGCAGCCGCAACCGTCTGTGGAAGTGGGAGTTGCAGCAGTTCGCCGACGAGATGGGGCTGCGGGTCTCGGTGTGCCACTTCCCGCCTGGGACGAGCAAATGGAACAAGATCGAGCACCGGATGTTCTGTCACATCACGGAGAACTGGCGGGGCCGGCCGTTGGTGAGTCGGGAGGTGGTGGTGAACCTGATCGGCCACACGACGACGCAGAGCGGCCTGGCGATTCGTTCCGAGTTGGACGAGAACAGCTACCCGACGGGGCAGCCGGTGACGGCGGAACAGATGGAGAGTCTTTCGCTCAAGCGGGACAAGTTTCACGGCGACTGGAACTACAGTCTTAGGCCTCGAGAGACAACAGAATAATCAAGTTATTTTGGCGAGAAGCCTAAGCGCCGAATCCAGGCCCATCGTGGTCATCTCGTCTTCGATCCGAAACTGCACGCGGGCCGTCAGGCGCTTCGGAAGCAACACATTCGGCGTGATGGCGCCGGCCGCGGCGTCCTTCGCATCGTCGGCATCCACGAACGCGGCGGACTGGCCCGTCCCGATGACCGGGTAGCTTGCCTGACCGACTGCCACACTCGGCATGAAGACGCCAAGCGCCGCCGTGGCCGATCGGGCGAATACCCGTTGCAGGATCGCCGCCTGATTCGTCGGGTTCCCGCTCGCCGGGGCCGGCGTGACGGCATCCGCGCGCAGCTCGGCACGGCCGGGGCCGGCGCCGGCCGCCGGCAAGAGCGCATCGAACGGGACACGGTTGGGCGAATCGTCCAGCCCGCGATGCTCGGCCAGCTCTTTTTCGGGGCCGGTCAGCCGCTCGCCGTCGGCGAAGTGGCGCAGGAGGTACCGAAGCTCACCTTGCCTTGCAGCGTTCGCAGGGCGCGCGTTTCGGCGTCCGCATCGTCGGCACCGCCGCGGGTCTCCGCTGCCTTGCGTTCGCCGTCTTCACTGACCAGGGCGGCCCGCATGCGGGTCTCGACGGTCCCGTACTCCTCGGTCAGCTTGTCGGTTTCCGACCGGATCTCCGGTGTCACGGCAGTGTCTTCGAGCCCGGAAATCTCGTTCAGCCGGGTGCGAATCTGACTCGCGCGCAACGTCAACTTCTGTGATTCCAGCATGCCGGCAGGATAACACACCGGCGCATGTTTCATAACGCGCGGTTATGAGTCGGCCAGGCGCCGCGCCAGCTCGGCCCGCCATGCCGAGCGGTCCGGCCCCGGTTTGGTCCCGTGCGCGGCGAAGTGGCACGGCCGGCACAGCCCGATCAGGTTGGCGTCCCGGTCGTCGGTACGATCGCCGCTGGCATGGTGCAATTCGAGCGGGCCGGCCCGGCCGCACTCGGCGCAACGCCAACGCTGCCGATCCAGGATGCGCCGCCGCTGGCGCCGGTAGGCTCGCGTGCGGTTGCGCGGCCGTTCGTCCGGTCGCATGGTCTGTATGTCTCCGGAGAGACGTACAGGGCGCCCTGTACGTCTCTCGACACGTACCGGCCGGCGCCGTCTACGCCACGGATACCCGTCCGCCCCGCTGGCGCCGCGGGCGAAGCGCTGCCAGTCCGAGCGCGATCACGGCCGCCTGGATCGTGTCGATGCGGCGCCGGACCGTGGATTGCTTGAGTCCGGTAGGCGAGCCGTCGCCAGAGCGCAACACGGTAGCGTGACCGATGGCATAGACGATCAGCACGTTCGGCGCCGTCTTGATCGCACCGCTCGCCACGGCCCGTTGAAAACTCCGGATGTCGTGCGCCGCATCTTCGACGCTGCGCAGTCCACCGCCGCGCCAGACGGGGCGCCATCCGAGCGCCAAGTCTTGCACGTGCTGCATCAACTCGGCCGCCCGGCGCCGGTCCGCCCCCACCGCGGCGACGTGCTCACCGGCGAGACGTTCCCGGATGCGTTCCAGGAACGGCCGCAGAGGCGTCAGGCGGCCCGCCAGGGGCCACAGATGCCCGTCCCGATGCGCCACGGCGTAGAGACTGCCGGCGGCATCCGACCGGGCGCGTTTGTCCAGTGACGGCGTATCGGGACACGCGGTCCAGACTTCCAGCCGGCCCGACTCTGGCCAGTGGGCGGCGCAACTGGTAAACGATGCCACGTCGCCCACGTCGATCCCGAGCACGGCCGGCCCGCGGCGCGGCGGTAGCTCGTCCGGCGCCGCCTCGCAATCTCTCCACTGCGCGACCGAACACAGAAGCTCGCCAGTCACGGCGCCGGGCCGGTTCAGGTCGTGCGCTACGAAGTCTTGTTCGTCCGCCGGATTCGCCAGCACGCGATCTATCTGTTCCCGGAAGTACGACGGCATCTTGATCACGCCGTAACCGGGATTCGCCTGTTTCCAGGCGTCTTCCGAGTCGATTGGCAGGTCCGGATCCGCTGCATACTCGTGTACGGCCAGATGGCGACTGCCGCGGCGTTCCAGGGTTTCAGGAACGAACGGGCCGGAACCGACAATCGACAACGCCACGAACCGGCCGCCCTTTGTCGAGACGGACGAACGCATGCCGTTGATCAGCGGTCTATGCCGCTCCTGTAGCAGCCCGATCTCATCCACGATGGCGAAGTCATACCCTGCGCTGTGACCGCTGGCGGACGCATGCCCGGCGCCCTCTACTTCGATGGTCCCGCCCGTCTCCGTCCCGGTAATCTTGCCGGGCCACGGCGAGCGGGCGATCTGTATGTCGCATGCTTCGCGCGGTTTCCCGACCGTGTAACCGCTCGCCGTGGCGATTGCTTCGATCTGCGCGAGCAGCTCGCCGGCTTTCAGTCTCGACACGGACAGCACTCCGCTACGAAAGCCAGGGCGCCGCAGTGGTCCGACCACGTGGCCGAGTAGCAGCACGGCGACAAGGGCGGATTTTGAGTTTTTCCGCCCGCACGTCAACAGGGTTTCCGGCGCGGTCAGGCAGTCCGCCAGGAAGCGCTGTTGCCAGTCCATGATGCGGAACGGCCGGCCCTCGCGCGGGTGTCCCGGCGGGACCTTGAGGCGGCGCGCCCATCGGACAAGCGCATCGACTCCGGCGGCGCGCCGCTCGCGTTTCGGGGCCGGCGGCGCGGTCCGCTGGCGGCGCCGCTCGCGGTAGGCGCGCTGCCGCTCGGCGTTGCTGGCGTAGACGCGGGGCCGGGCCATCCTTGGCAAGCGTAACACCGCGGCCGGGGCCGCCGGGATGCATGAATATCCAGCCAGCACAAGCGAAAGTCGGGGGCCGGTCAGGCGAGATTGTGATTCATTGCACGCAATGTTTACAGTGATTTCGTAACGTCTATGTGTGCAGGTGAGCGCAATCTTCCCCGGACTTTCGCTTTTGCGGCCGGCAGGGGTCCCCTGGCAGGATGCATACCTATCCTGTCGCTGTCTCTCGCGGTCCGGGGCTACCGTACGCCGACGCTCAGCGCGTCACGCGGCGCGTAGGCGACTCGACGGGAATGTGCCCGGTCACGGTAGAACCCGGCGGGAGCCGGGACTTGGCGGACTCGGCGGGGCCGCTGGCGCCGTGCTCGCCTCGCTCGGCGGCGTTCTCGTCTGCCGCATCTGTCGGCACCGGCAGTCGTTCCAGGATGGCGCCGAACCCGTTTTGCATCTCGGTCCGGATGGCACCGAACCCGTCTTGCATCTCGGTCCGGATGGCAGCGCGGTCATCAGTCGCCGTCGTGTCTCGCGTTTCGGCCGCCTTGAACCCTGCGCGCATGTCCTGGCCGGACGCGAGCGACGACCACAGCAACAGGCCCGCCGCGATCAAGGCCGCCGCCGTTCCGAGCATTGCCAGTGTCGATGCGGTCATGATTCGGCCTCTCGTGGAAATCTTACCCTACCAGTACACCATCAGACCAACAATGCGCGCGCCGCGTGACGCGCCCGCTCCAACATCGCGTCGAGCGGTTCATCGTCCATCGCGTCGAACGCCGTTCGACAGCTCCGGCACAGGTGCAGCCCGCTCGGCGTGCGGACCAGCACACCGGCCGCGCCGCAGCACTGGCAGCAACCGGCGCCGCGCGTGTCGTGCAGATGCGCCCGCACCGTCTCCACGTCCGCCGCGGTCAGCTCGGCGCCGGGGGCGTCTCGACTCTCCGCGGCGTCTTCGATCAGCCGGTCGTGTTCCTGTTCGAGCTGGGCGTTTTCCGCCCGGAGTCGATCCAGCTCGCCGCCGTCGTCGGTCTCGCCGGCCGGGACGGCAGGGGGGGGGCGGTTCGGGATTCTCGCTCACCGCGGCAGGGGGGGCGCCGCCCTGATTTTCGACGCTCACCGCATCGGTTGGCGGTTCGGACGGGGGTTCGGTTCGGCGGTTCGGTTCGGTGTCCGAACCGTCCGCGGTTCGGCGGTTCGGTTCGGACGGTTCGGACGGCGGTTCGTCTATAGGAAAACGAACCGCCGAACCGCCTGATCTGAACCGCGACGGTTCGGACGGTTCGGGCGCGGTTCGATTGGCCGAACCGTCATCCGAACCGCGAAACCGAACCGCGCGGTTCGGCGGTTCGGGGGGGGGTAGGTTCCGAGTCCGGCGAACCGTCTACAGATTCGGTCAACATCGCGGTCCGAATCGACGCGATAAATGCCTTGGCGCCGGTCGGTTTCTTCCAGCTTTCGCCCTTCGGTAGCTTGGTCGCCTTGACGATGGCGTGGTCGCTCGCCGTCGGGTCCGTGGTCAGCATCGCGCGGATCGCCGGCTCGCGGTCTCTCCACTTCGCGAACGAATCGGCGAGCGGTTGATCGTCGCCGGCCGCCGCAGGTTCGCCCGCGGCGCCCGTGATGGCGGGCGGCAGATCGGCGGGCCGATCGACGGTCCGCCGGCCGCGCCCATCGACGGCGAACGTGAACGTCTCGATCCCGAGTCGCGCGGCGCCGCGGTTGGGTTCGACGGTCGTGGTCTCGCCGTCGCGCGTGCAGCGCAGTACGTAGTCGGGGGTAGCTGACTTCGCCGTGCTGCCGCGGGGCCAGTCCTTCGTACGCGTCCCGGTCTCCGCGTGCGGCTCGTGGTCTGTCACGAGCACGGCGCATCCGTGCTCACGTGCGAGCCGTTCCAGCGGGCGCAGGATCCGATCCGTCTCGCCTGCCTGATTGAGATCGAGCCCGCCCAACTGGCCACCAATGAACGCCATCGTATCGACCACGACGGCGACGGGTTCGATATCCGCAACCGACGGCGCCAGCTTCGGCCAGCGGCGCACGTGAACCCGCGCAAGGTTTCCCTGTGCGTCCGCCATGATGCGGCGGTATGTGCGAGTGTCTTCGGCCACGATGACCACGTCACCGCTCACGGTGTCTTTCTCGAGCCAGGGCCGGCCGGTCGTTATGCGGGCGATCACGTTCGCCAGCAGCGTAGACTTCCCGCCGAACGCGGGTCCGTGCATCAGGCCGATTTGTCCGGCGAACAGCAGCCCGGCGGCGACCGTAACAACGGGTTCGTCGGTTATGTCCGCCAGCGTCTTCGGCTCGTTGTCGTCGTCTTCGGGCGGGGGCGGTTGTTGCCAAGTGCCATCGTGGCGAAGCGATCCGATAGTCGCCTTGCGCAGGTCCAGCCAAACATCGGCGGCTTGGAGAAGCGTAGCCAGCAGCGAGCGGTCAACTGTATCGATTCCCTGCCAGCCTTCACACGCGGCGAGTGCTTTCATGGCGTCGCGCATCTTCGGCACCGACAGCATGGATCGGCCCTTGTCATCGCAGCACGTCACTTTCTTCGCATCGAACACCGCCCGCGCGGTAATCGCTTCGCCAGCATGCTCGGCCACGTCGTCAGGCAGGTTGTAGGACGGCAGCGCCTCGTAGCGCGCCCACAGATGCCGGGCGCGGTCCATGTTCTCGCCAGGCTCTGATAATGCCTGTCCGATGGAATCTGGTTCGAGCTTGCGTTTCTTTTCCTTCGCACCGTTCAGTGCGTCCTTCTTCGGGAACGCCATCAGGCGCCCGCCTTTTTCGATTGGAGCGGCGGCGTTCCATATCTGTAAGTGCCGTCGTCCGCCCGTTGGACGATTCCCCTATCGATCTCCGTTTCACGGTCCGGGCGGTACGAACCACACCAACCGCTCGGCCCGACTTCGGGCCATTCGGTTTTCCCGCTCGCCGTGATCGTCGGCGGCAGGTTTCGGCACTCGCCGGGATTGTGATCGTCGGTGTCAGGTTCGGCGAAAAATGCGCAGCTCTCGCAATTCGCCGTCCCGTCTAGAACGAATATTGTCGCTGTGTTAGACTTGCCCACGTCTGAGTCCTTTCGGTCCGCGCCCGGTCGGTATCCCTGTTCCGGCCGGGCGCACCTACGTACGGCCGCTCACGCGCCCGCTACGCGCCAGCAATCGGAAGTCGCCGGCCGGGGCCGCGGGGCCGTGGCGGGCATCCTCGCCGGTCTGGGCGGCGACGCCGGCCCGCTCCCGGATCCAGCGGTCAAGGTCAGATTCCCGGAAGCGAACCGAGCGACCGAGCATGATCGGCTTCGGGAAGTCGCCGCTGCGGCGGAAGTAGTGAATCTGCGTCCGACTGCATCCGAGTCGGCGCATTACCTCGGCGGTCGTTATCAAGCGTTCAGGCATAATCGTGAGAGTAGCAGAACGTAATCCGATTTGGCTGCACCTACCAGTAGGGCAATGAAGACACATTGCCCTACTGGTAGGTTATAACTTGCCATACAGAAAAGCCCCGCCAGCCTGTAGAGACTGGCGGGGCTCATGGTGACTACAAGGGACGTTCTATTTTTCGGTCGCCGTCAGGTAGTCCGCCCACTTGGTCAGCAGGGCGCGGCGGCGATCCATCAGATCGGACCGCTGGTAGCGGCGTTCAACGGCCGTGCCGTTCACGTGCGCAAGCACGGCTTCGGTTGCTTCGCGATCCTGTTGAGTCTCGCTAGACCAGGTTTTCAGCGACGCGCGAAAACCGTGCAGATCGTAGTCGGCGTGCATCTCCTTTCGGACCCTCGCATCGGACAGATGCGCGCCCTTGCGCATGCTCGGGAAGACGCACCGCTCGGACTGCCCCCGCTGGCGTTCCAGGATGGCGACCACGTCCGCCGTCAGAGGGACCGGGTGATCCTTGCCGCTCTTGTGCCGGGCGCCCGGCACGGTCCACACGTCGCCATCGATCTCGGACCACTCGGCGCCGAGCACGTCTTGCAGGCGGGCACCGGTCAACGTCAGCATACGGATCGCGTCCGCCGCGGGGCCGGCCGTCAGGCCGCGCAGGAAGCCGGCGATCATCGCGTGCGGCATTGCGCGGTACTGTCCGTCGCCTTGGCGCTTCGCCGTCACCGGCAGAGCCGTGTCGATCTCTTTGCCGGCCGGATTGGCGGGCGCCCAACCGAGCGACACGGCCAGGGCGCCGATCTCACGGGCCAGCGTCCGCACCTTGCCGGCGGACGATCCTTGGATGCCGACAATCAGGTTGATCACGTTCTCGCGCGTCGTGCTCGCAACGTCGCGCGAGCCGAGCACCGGCGCAATGTGGTTGCGCCAGACGGAATCGGTCGCGCACAGCGTCGACGCCTTGACGCTGCCCGTCTTGTTGGCGCGCAGCCGGTCGAATGCGTCTTGCCACGTGTGCACCGGGGCGCGCTGCACGCGGCCGGGCCGCTTCGCCGGCTCGGCGCCCTTCACGACCTCGGCGCGCCGCAGCAACGCTTGTCGCTTCGCCTCGATCAACGTCACGTCGCAGAGGGACCCGAGCCCGCGCATGGTCTCGCGGGTGCCGTTCCACAGACGGACAACCCATGCGCGGGCGCCGCTCGGCCGAACCTCGACGTACAGCCCCGGCGCGCCCGCTACGCGATGCCGGCCGCGCCCTACCGTGTGAACCTGCCGTGCCGTGATTGCTCGCATCGGTAAACCTCCGTGAACCCCTGCGAACAATCTACACAAAAACTACCCAAATGCGTCAAGCGTAAATCGACGTTTGCGGGCGTTCGCTGCCGGAAAAAGGCCCTGACAACGCTATCTGTGAACGTCAGTGAACAGCTACTCGTAGTAGCGCCTGTACATCCCGCGGCGGAACAGGAACCCGCCGAGCGATCCGAGCCAAGCGAGGACATGGTACTTGTAGCCGAGATCCATCAGCTCGATCAGGTTCCCGTCCATGTCCTTCGCGAAGAAGAAAGAGTGGCCGCGCGGCGAGCGCTCGGGCCGGCTGACGACCTCGACCCCCTTGCTCACCAGGTAGTCGTACCACTTCTGCGTGTTGCGGACGTCGAAGGCGATATGGGTCAGACCGACCCGATTCCAGGGAATGTCGACCGGCGCCTGCCGGGGCTGGAACTCGAAGATCTCCAGCACCGCGCCGCCCGGCACGCGGATCCAGCCGACCTTGCAGCTCGGCGCCTCGGCGTCGACGCCGAAGAAGCTCCGCACGCGGTCCGGCGGCTGGTCGGCGACCCCCACGAGGGGACAGCGGAAGACGTCCCAGTAGAACTTCACCGCGCGGTTGAAGTCGGAGACGGTGATGCCGGCGTGGCTGAAGGATCGGGCTTTCACGACAGGCTCCTCAGATCGGTCTCGGCGATGTGGTCGGCCACGCGCAGCGCCTGCGCCGCGATGGTCAGCCCCGGGTTGACGGCCGCGGACGACGGAAAGAACGACGCATCGACGACGAACAGGTTCTCGACGTCGTGCGACCGGCAGAGGGGGTCGAGCACGGACGTGCGCGGGTCGGTCCCGAAGCACAGCGTGCCGCACTGGTGCGTGGTGTTCTTCGTCCGGTGCGAATGGGTCATGACGAGCCAGTACCCCAGCCGGCGCAGGATACGCCGCATCTTCCGCACCAGCCGGCGGTGCGCGCGTCCGTTGTTGGGCCGGTAGTCGAGGCGGATGCGGCCGTCCGCGCCGAGGGTGACGCGATTGTCCGGGCGTGGCAGGTCCTCGGACAGCGCGAGCCAGTCGCTGCCGCGGGCCATCCAGACGTCGTACGCCCCGACGGGCACCCAGGAGACGACCGTCTGCCCCATCACGCCGTGCGTCCGGCCCTGCGACTGGATCTGGCCGAGCGGGCAGCGCGTCTGCGGGCCGGCGAAGTAGAAGTCGTTGATCCCGACCGTCTTCTGGAACACCGCGTGGTTCAGCCGGAAGGGATGGAACCCCTGCATCATGGTCGCCAGATGCGCCATGTAGCGGCGGCCGACCAGCCCCGACGAATTCCCCAGCCCGTCCGGATGGCCGTCGCCGGCGGACCGCAGCAGCAGCGCGGCCGAGTTGACCGCCCCGCAGGCGACCACGACGAGCCGCGCCTCGACGCGCAGCGTCTGCCCGTCGCGCTCGACCTCCACCGCCGCGACGCGCCGGCCGCTCGGACCGGTGAGCAGACGCCTCGCGAAGGCGCGCGTCCAGAGCGTGACGTTCTCCTCCCCGGCCGCCGGTCGGACGCAGCAGACATCGGCCTCGCTCTTGGCGTGACGCCGGCACGGGAACGAGTTGCAGGTGTTGCACAGGATGCAGCCGTCCGGCGCGCCCGGGTCGATGAGGCCGAGCGGGAGCGGCGACGGATGCAGGCCCTGGGCGCGAAGCCCTTCCACCGTCTCGGCGATCTGGGGCGCGTGCGGAATCGGCGGGTGCGGATACGGCCCGCGAGGCGGCTCGGTCGGGTCATGCCCCGCCTCGCCGTGCACCTGGTAGAGCCGCTCGGCCCGCTCGTAGTACGGCTCCAGCGTCGCGTAGTCGATGGGCCACGCGGGAGACACGCCGTCGAGGTGCTCCACCGCCTCGAAGTCCTCCTTCCGCAGCCGGTACAGGACGCTGCCCCAGAACTTCGTGTTGCCGCCGACGCAGTAGTGCGTATACGGCAGGAACGGCCGGCCGTGGCGGTCGAGCCAGGTCTCCGTCGTGCGGTAGCGCAGGTGCTTCCAGACCGCGGTGGGATCCCAGTTCTCGGGCTCGCGCGGCACGAACCCGCCGCGCTCGACGATGAGGATGCTCGCACCGGTGGACGCCAGCGCCTGCGCCACGGTGCCGCCGCCGGCACCGCTGCCGATGATGACGATGTCGAAGCGCTGTGGCATGGGGTCGGCCGTCAGTCGCCGACGGTGGCGTAGATCCGTTCCATCAGGCGCTGATCCGCCATCGCCGCCTCCAGGCTCATCTCGGGAGGGTGGCCGGTGCGGATCGACCGGGCGAAGTCCCGGTACATCGCCTGGTAGCCGCGGATATCGCGGAAGCCCGGAAACAACAACTCCGGCCAGGCCCGCGCCCGCCCCCGCACCACGACGAACCCGCCGTTCGACTCGAAGGTGATGATGCCATCGCGGCCGAACAGCTTCGACAGGCGTACGCCGCGCAACAGCGACGGCACCTCGCGCGAGTAGTACAGCGACCCGACCGCGCCGTTGTCGTAGCGGAAGGACGCCAGCATCGTCTTGGCACGCACGTCCGACCCGGTCCGTGACGGCGGGGGCCGGTAGCCGCGGATGGACGTGATCGCCGGTCCGAGGCTGTTCGCGATGTGCAGCCAGTGGATTCCCTCTTCGAAGAACGCGTCGCCGCCCGCCATCGCCTCGTCGTTGCGCCAGTCGCCGGCCGCCTTGAACTTCCTGACAAGCGTCGTGAAATGGGCCAGGACCGGCTCGCCGATCGCATTCTCCGCCAGTAGCCGCCGCAGGCAGACGGCCAGCGGCTTGTAGTGGTCGTTCTCTCCTACCAGGACGATTCGGCCCGCGCGGTCGCGCGCCTCGCGGACCCGCTCGAAGTCGGCCATCCGCGGGAACGCCGGCTTCTCCACCAGCACGTGCTTCCCGGCGGCCAATGCCTGCAGGGTCAGGTCGAGATGGTAGCGCGGCGGCACCGCCACCACGACGGCGTCGACGCCCGGATCGTCGATGGCGGCGCGATAGTCGGCGTAGCTCCGGACGCCCCCGTGCCGTACCCGATACGCCTCCGCCCTGGCCCGGTCACGGCTGGCGTAGCTCGGAACGATGTCCGTGAGTCGCCGCAGGTGCCCGCTGTGGACCCCCGTGATGAAACCGCACCCGAGAAAGGCGACGTGGACGGTCGTCGGCACGGCGCCATTATCGGGTACGCGCCAATGGCGACGAGGTAGCGGCACTCCACGAGGTCCGGGAATAAACGGCCGGCATCGGCGGTCCGTCCAAGTGTGGACTCCTGTCCTGCCTGGTGGACACCGAGTTGCCGATGCGTGACACCTGGGTACGCCGCGGCGCCCGCGCAGTGCCCGCCACCGGCATTGCTTCGGAATCGATACCCGGCATGGCCCTTGCTTTCCAGATGCCAGCGTCCTGCTCTCATCGCTTGGAGGTCTCGATGAAACCAACGCGTCGTCTTCCCACTGTCATCCTGCTGACTGCGGTCATCGGCGCCGGTGCCGCAGCGGCTCCGGCTGCGGCGGAGTCGCAGGAACGCCGCCCGTCCGCAAGACCCTCCGGGCGCGCAGCAGCGCGTCCGCCCGGCCCTGGAGCACGCCCAATCCGCGCCGTGATTCCGGCCCGCTCGCCGTTCGTGGTCGGCCGCTTCTACCGCCCGTACGGTCTGTACGCCGGTTTCCACGATCCGTTCTTCGGACCGTACGCCTTCCCGTACGGCTATGCGCCCCATCTCTCCCCGTACTACGGCGGCTACGCCTACAGCAGCGCGGTCCGGCTCGAAGTCGAGCCGGAAGAGACGGAGGTCTACGTCGACGGGTACTACACCGGGATCGTCGACAGCTACGACGGGTTCCTGCAACGCCTGCGCCTGCCTCCCGGCGAGCACGAGATCGAGCTCTACCTCGAGGGCTACGAGAGCATCCGGCAGACGCTGTACCTGGCGCCCGGCGAGACCTACCGGATCCGCCACGAGATGCAGCCGCTGCAAGACGGTGTGCAGCAACCGCCGCGGCCCGAGCCGGTCGCACCGCTCCCGACCGGCGGCAGTCAGGCGCCAGCCCCGCTGGTGCAGCCCGCCGGCGTCGAGGAGTTCGGGATGCTGGTGGTGCGCTTCCGCCCGCTCGATGCCGTTCTGACGGTCGACGGCGAGCGCTGGGTGGGGCACGAGGGGCTCGGGGAGCTCGTTCTCGATCTGGGCGCCGGTGTCCACGACCTGGAAGTCGCCCGGGACGGACACCGCACCTATCGGGCCGACGTGGAGGTGCTGCCGGGCGAGCAGACCGTCATCAACGTGAGTCTGCCCCGAACGGAGGAGGAGTAGATGCCGGGTCCGGGTGGAAGGATGGAGGCGACGATGCGGTGCAGCGCGCGGATTGACGGACAAGAACGACGAGATGGTCGACAGAAGCGCCGCCGGCGGGCGCGGCAATGGCCTGGAGCCGTCTTCGCGATCCTCGCGTTGGTCGGGTTCCTCGGCGGCGTCACGGCGTCGGCGCAGGAACCGGCGGCCGAGAGTCGCCTGACGGTGGAGAGGATCCGCAGCGGCTTTCTCGTTGCGCCCGACCTGAAGCTCACCAGCATCGACGGGAGTTCCGGGGCCGTGGCGGGGCTGTACGGGGGATTCATCACGGATCGCCGGCTGCTCGTAGGCGCCGGCGCCTACTGGTTGACGGGAGAACCGGCCGGGGTCGACATGGCATACGGCGGAGGCCTCGTCGAGTGGTTCGCGAACCCCGGCGGGCGGGTGGATTTCAGCGTGCGGAGCCTGTTCGGGTTCGGCCGGGCAACCCTCTCCTCGACGGTCGAGACACCCGTCTTCGATGCGTTGCACGGCCATGCGGGCCGTCTGTCCTACGGTGGACCTCGCCACGGCCGGCACCGGGGCCGGTGGTCCCACATGGGCCACCCGGCGTGGAACGACGACTTCAAATGGCCGAGTTCGTTCACATATCGCTATCGCGAAGACTTCCTGATTGCGGACCCGCAACTCTCCGTTCACCTGAATGTGACCGACTGGCTGCGGATCGGGGGCGGCGCGGGCTATCGCTTCGTCGGGCAGGCAGGCTCCGACGGCAAAAGGCTGCAGGGCGTCACCGCGAGCATCGGCCTGCAGTTGGGACCGCCATGACTCGAATCGTCGGCGGCCATGCCCGTCCGGGAATCACCGCGGCTCGGCCTGGCACCGGCACGGCGCGCCGACGAGAAAGAGATGGCACCGCGCTCTCCGGAAGCGCAGAATAGGGGTTCGGTGTTGGAAGCGACAGCCACGATGGAAACGCCCAGGGGAGGAACCCACCGCTGACCGAATGAAACCTGATCGCTCACGGTCGTAAACGCGCGGACCGACGGAGGGAGGAACCGATGATGGAGCGACGCCTGATCTGGTTGTTCGTCGTCTCGGTGGCCGTTGGCGGTTGTGAGCAGCTTTCGCCGGAAATGCAACTGATTCACGACGCCGCCGAGGCCCTGGGCGGTGTCGAGGCGGTCGAGCAGGTCGCCACGCTGCGCATCGAAGGCAGCGGAAACAACTTTCGACTGGGGCAGAACCCGACGCCCAGCGCGCCTCTCCCGACCGCCGCGGTCGAGTCCTACGTCGTCGAAGCCGACCTTTCGAACCACCGGATGCGGTGGGAAATTGCGAGCGCCAATTTCGCCGGGCGGGTGAACACCGCGGTGACCGCCATGGACGCGGACGTGGCGTTCGATGTCGGGCAGGACGGCGACCGGCGGGCGAGCGCGAGGGTGGCGAGCGAGCGTCACGCCGAGTTCTACCATCATCCGCTGACGCTGCTCCAGGCTGCGCTGGCCGAGACCGAGGAAGGGATGCCTCCGAGGGTCGGCAACCTGCGGCAGGAGTCGGGACAGGACGTCGCCGACATCACGACGCCCGACGGCAGCGAGCTCACGGTGCACATCGATGCGGAGTCCCGGCAGGTGGTGAGGATCGCCTCGAAGGCCTACCACTCGAACCTGGGGGACATCGAGACGGCGACCGCGTTCAGGGACTACGGCGCCGCGGGCGGACTGTTGCTGCCCGGCGCGCTCACCAGGACGATCGACCGTCAGCCGGTCAGCTTCCTGCGGGTCAGTCACACGGTCGATGCCGACATCGGCGACCTCGCCGCGCCGGCCGCTGTCGCGTCCGCCGGGGAGCCTGATCCGCCCGCCGCCAACGTGACGGACGAGGAGCTCGCCGACGGCGTCTGGCTGCTTGCCGGACAATCCCATCACAGCGTCCTGGTCGAGCTTCCCGAGCAGGCCGTGCTGGTGGAGGCGCCGCAGCACGACACGCGTACGCTGGCCGCCATCGCGCGGGCGCGCGAGCTGGTGCCGGACAAGCCGCTCAGCCACGTCGTCAACACGCATCACCACTTCGACCACTCGGGCGGCATTCGGGGGGCGGTGGCCGAAGGGCTGACCGTCATCACCCACGAGACGAACCGATCCCTGTTCGAAGAGCTCGCGTCCCGGCCGCACACCATCGCGACGGATCATCTGGCCCGCCAGCCGGCGGTGCTGATGCTGGAGACGGTGTCCGGCGACGAGACGCTCGAGCTGGGGGAAGGCCGCAACACGATGCAGATCTTCCGCATGGGGGACAATCCCCACGCCGACGGCGCACTGGTCGTGTATCTGCCGGCCGAGCGAATGCTGATCCAGGCCGACATGTTCATCCCGGGGGTGGGCGGCGAGTTCGCGGATACCGCGGCGGCGCTGCTCCAGGCCATCGAGGATCGCAACCTGCGGGTCGACCAGCTCGTGCCGATTCACGGCGCGGTCCTGCCGCTGAGCGCTCTGGAGGAAGCGGTGGAAGCAGCCAGCAACTAGTCAGCATCAACGAGCCTCGACGCAGCGGGTCCGCCGCCGTGTCCATCGTCTATGATGCCATCGTGAGCCCCGTCTCGCGGCGGACGTTTCTCAAGTCGGGCGCCACGGTCACCGCGGTGACGACGCTGCCGCGCGCCCGAACCCCGCTCGGGGCCCAGGGTGCCGCGGCCGATTCGGCACCCCGCACCGCAATCACCGTCACCGTCAACGGGGTGCGGCGTACGGTCGAGGTCGAGGATCGGTGGACGCTGGCCGAGCTGATCCGCGACCACCTCGACCTGACGGGAACCAAGATCGGGTGCGACCGCGGCGAGTGCGGGGCGTGCACGGTGCACCTCGACGGCGATCAGGTCTACTCGTGCAGCCAGCTCGCGGTGTGGGCCGACGGCCGGGCCGTGACGACTGTCGAAGGGCTCGCCGACGGCGATCGGCTGGACCCGCTCCAGGAGGCGTTCGTCGCCGGCGACGGCCCGCAGTGCGGCTTCTGCACCTCGGGCCAGTTGATGGCGGCCAAGGCGGTCGTCTCGACAGCGCCGAATCCCACCGACGACGAAGTCCGCAACGGCATGGCCGGCAACCTCTGCCGCTGCTCGAACTACAACCGCTACGTGGACGCGGTCCTCGGCCGGCCGCCCGCGCCCGCCACGGACTCGGAGCCGATGAGCGCGGTGGGCCGGGCTCTCCCCCGGATCGACGCGGTCGAGCGGGTCACCCGGTCCGCTTCGTCGGCGATCCGGTGGCCGCGGTGGCCGCCGTCGACCGCCACGCGGCCGAGGCGGCGCTGCAGGCGATAGAGGTCGACTACGAGCCGCTCGACTTCGTTCTCGACCCGGAGGAAGCACTCCAACCGGGGGCGGTCGAGATCCAGCCGGGAGGCAACCTCTCGCGCCGCCGCGACGGCCAGTCCCTGCCCGACACCTACCAGCGCGGCGACATCGACGCCGGTCTCGCCGCGGCGGACATCGTGGTCGAGGAGACCTACGTCTCCAAGCACCACAGCAACGCGCAGATGGAGCCCCGTTCGGCCGTGGCGCGTTGGGAAGGCGACCGGCTCACGCTGTGGACGCCGACCCAGGGCATCTCGAACTGCCGCCGGGACGTAGCGCGAGACCTCGGGCTGGCGCCCGAGCAGGTCCGGGTCGTCTGCGAGTACATGGGCGGCGGGTTCGGCAACAAGAACCAGTGCCAGGACGCCGACCTCATCGCGGCGTTGCTCGCGCGGGAGGCGGGGCGGCCGGTCAAGCTGGAGCTGACCCGCAAGGAGGACTTTCTCGGGGTCCACGGCCGCTGGCCGACGATGCAGCACTACCGGGTGGGGGCAGGCCGCGACGGGACGCTGCGGGCGATCGACCTCCGGGGCTGCAGCGGGATGGGCCCGCACCGCAAGAGCGGCGGCGGCATCGCGGGGATCGAGCTGTATCGCTGTCCCAACGTGCGCCGCGAGGTCTCCCCCGCCTACACCAACATGACCGTCGCCGCGAACTTCCGGGGCCCGTCCTACCCCCAGGGCGTCTGGGGAATCGAATCGGTCATGGACCAGGTGGCGCACGAACTGGAAATCGACCCGCTCGACTTCCATCTCCGGAACCTGACCCGCGCCTACAACGACGAGACGCCCTACACGAGCTGGGCGCTCGGCGAGTGCGTCACCGAGGGAGCCGAACGCTTCGGCTGGCCCGCCCGGTGGCGACGGGCCGGGACGCGAACCGGTGCGCGCCGGCGCGGCGTGGGGATGGCCACCGGCATGTTCGCAGCCCGCCTCGGGCGCAGCAGCGCCGTGTTGCGCCTGGAGGGCGGTCGCCTGTTCCTGCATGTCGGAGTCACCGACATCGGCACCGCGGCCAAGACGGCCATGGCCCAGTTGGCGGCCGAGGCGATTGGGATGGATCTCGCCGACGTCACCGTGGTCTGGGGCGACACCGATCGGTGTCCGTACTCCGTCGGCGAGTCGGGCAGCCGGACGACGACGCATACCGGGCAGGCGATTGTGGCAGCCGCGGAAGACCTCCAGCGGCAGATCGCCGCGGTCGACGGCCCCCTCGCAAGCCGCACGCTGATCGCGCAGGCGACGCCCGAGCCGGTCATCGAGGGTTTCGCGCGCTACGCCTCGGCCGCCCACTTCGTGGAAGTCGAGGTCGACACCGAGCTGGGCGGCATCCGCGTGTTGCAGTACCTCGCGATGCACGAGAGCGGGCGCATCATCAACCCGCTCACCGCCGAGAGCCAAGTGCGGGGCGGCGTCACCATGGGGATCGGCATGGCCCTGCACGAGGAGCTGATCTACGACCGCCTCACCGGCATTCCGGTCAACCCGGGCTACTACGGCGCAAAGGTCATGACCCACCTCGACGCACCCGAGATAGAGGTGCGTTTCATCGAGCCGGACGACGCCTACGGCCCGTACGGGGCGAAGAACGTCGGCGAGCCGCCGATCATC
Organism: Vicinamibacterales bacterium; assembly: GCA_965116825.1. Lineage (GTDB taxonomy): Bacteria > Acidobacteriota > Vicinamibacteria > Vicinamibacterales > UBA8438 > WTFV01. The sequence goes on along the minus strand of OZ220736.1, from coordinate 4,833,026 downwards.
CCGGTGGTGGCGGCCATCGGCAACGCCGTGTTCAACGCGACCGGCCGCCGGATTCGGGAGCTGCCGATGACCCGGGACAGGGTGCTGGAGGCGCTGGCGTGAGACCGCTCGCCAACGTGAATCCGGAGACGCTGGCCGACGCCGTCGAGCGCCTGGACCGCGGCGGCGTGCGGGCGGCCGCGGTCGGCGGCGGCAGCGATCTGCTCGGGATGATCAAGGACGACCTGGTCTCCCCCGACGTGCTGGTGAACCTGCGGACGCTTGGCGCTTCGGACGGCCTCGACGCCGTCCTCTCGGGACCGGCGGCACTGCGCGTCGGCGGGCTGGTGACGCTGGCCCGGCTGAGCACCCATCCGGAGGTGGCCTCCCGCTGCCGGGTGCTCGCCGAGGCGGCCGAATCCGCGGCGACGCCGCAGATCCGCAACGTCGGCACCCTGGCCGGCAATCTCTGCCAGCGGCCCTGGTGCTGGTACTACCGGCAGAAGTTTCCCTGCTACAAGCACGGCGGCAACCGCTGCTTCTCGCGGACCGGCGAGAACCAGTTCAACGCCATCTTCGGCGGCGGACCGAGCTACATCGTGCATCCGTCGGACACCGCCCCGGCGCTCGTGGCCCTCGACGCCCGCTTTCGCCTGGTCGGACCCGCCGGAGAACGGGTGGTTCCGGCCGGCGAGTTCTTCACCCTCCCGCGCATCGACGTCGCGCGCGAGAACGTGCTGGAGCCGAACGAGGTCCTCGCCGGCGTCACGGTCCCGGCCGCGCCCGGCCTCCGCAGCACGTACGCCAAGGTGCTCGACCGCGAAGCGTGGACCCACGCCGTCGTCAGCGTGGCGCTCGTGCTCCGGATGGACGGCGACCGCGTCCGCCGCGCGGGCGTCGTGCTGGGCGGGGTCGCTCCCGTTCCGTGGCGGGTCGGCGCGGTCGAAGAGCTGCTGGCGGGGCGGCAGGTAACCGGGTCGCTGGCGGCGGAAGCGGGACAGCTCGCCGTCGACGGCGCCCGGCCATTGTCGAAGAACCGCTACAAGGTGCCGCTGGTCGAGAACCTGGTGCGCCGGACGCTGCTCTCGCTGGCCGGACAGCGTCTGATCGCGCATACACCGGGGCGGGAGGTGGCGCCGAACACGGCGCCTTGCGACGGGTCTGGCGGCCAAGCGGCCCCAGGTCGGTCGCGGGGCTCGGTGAGCCCAGATGAATCGCCGCGACTTCATCCTGCTCGGCCGCGGCCGCACGCGCACCCTGGAGGTCTCGTGCGAGCGGCTCTACATGACGTTCGTCGAGGCGCGGATGAACGGATCGACCTCCGCCCTGCTCGCCCGCCTCGCCGAGCAGTCGGCACGAGCCCGCCGGATGAGACTGCGCGAGACGGTCTGGCTGGCGCGCGACGATTTCCGCTCCGCCCTCCAACCGGTCCTCGACGCGTTCGAATCGCGCGGCGGCACGGTGGAAGTGGCGTCGTAACCGTCAGGCATCCGGACGCGCCGGGTCTGCCCCCTCAGCGCGAGTACCACTCGTAGAACGCGTCGCCCTCCGGAATCTTCCGCGTGACCTCGATGTCCATCGTGGCGCTCTCCCAGCGGGTGACCAGCGGCTCCTTGCGGAGATGCCCGTACATGAACTCCTCGGCGAACTCCTGGCAGCGGAACTCGAGGAGCTGCATGTTCGCTTCCATCCGGCGATAGAGGGGCATGCGGATCCGCCACGGACGGGTGAAGGTGTTCGCATCCTCGATCGTCACTTCGTAGTCGATGACGTTCGGCGTCAGCAGCGTGAAGCGCTCCTCGAGGCGCATCGCCGAGCTGTGGTGATTGCCGGCGCGGTCGAACCAGCCGTTGTCGTGGAAGTTGTCCACCGCGACCACCAGGGTGTCCCCCTCCCAGCGGCCGACCGAGTGGCCCATCCAGGTGAAGTCGGGCGGCAGCTCCACCTCGTCCATGTGAACCGTGCGGGCCGTGGCGGAGTAGGTGAACGCCATGTGAATCTTGTTCGTGCTCTGGGTGATCTCGAACGGGTACGGCATGTACATGGCGCGCGGAATGCCCGGCAGGTAACAGCGGATCTCCGGATCCCGATCGACCCAGTTCTCGGCGTTCTCCCGCCTTCGGGCCAGCGCCTCGGGGGTGTAGGGAATCCGCCCGTCGCCCTGCACGACCCCGAGCGACCCCGGGACGGCGGCGACCGCTCCGAGGGCAACGACCGGCGGCGCCGGCAGCCGGGCGTACTCGTAGGGATAGACGCCCAGCTGGGTGATCATCGCCGGGCGGGCGGCGTGGGATTCCAGGTCCCAGTTCGCCTCGTTGTTGGCCTGCCAGATGCCGCTGAGATTCGGACGTCCTTCGATGCGCTCCGGCCGTTCCAATCGGTTGGTCTGGCCCGAGAGCCCGCCGATGGACACGGTGAATACCCCGCCCACTACCGCCGCCACGAGGGCGACGGCGGTCAACGTACCTGCATGGCGATAACGCATTGTCGACCTCCCGGGAAGCAGCCCTGGCGAAAGGGCGTCCGTGTGGCAAAAGCGCAGTGCTGACAACCGTTTACGCCGCCATGGAGGCCCTTGCGCGATGTCCCGACACGATATCACGGACAGACCACGCCGAGCCGACGCCGGCGGCCGTGAACGACAGCGGTCCGCGACCTCCGCACAGCGACGTCGATGGACTGGCAGGAGCTTGGCGTTCGGAGTAGTCTGAAGGTCGACAAGCTAACCCTGCTCGGGGTGGGAGGCGCCAATGCGCGTGTGGGAGTACGTCCGGCTGGCGGGCAGAGTCTTCGTGGCGTCCGTGGGGTTGTCGGCTGCGATTGGGATTGCCCTCCTGGGACAGACGGCGTCCCAGGACCAGACTTCGCCGCGCACACCCTGGGGCGAGCCCGATCTCCAGGGCATCTGGACCGAGGAGTTCGATACGCCGCTCGAACGGGCGGCACGCTATGGAGACCGGGAGTTCATGACGGACGAGGAGTACGCCGAGGTCGACGGACGCCGCGCCGCGGCACTGGACAACCAGCGGCAAGCCGGTGGCGACCGTCGTAACGCGCGCGGAAGCGAGCGGGACGTCGCCGGCGCGTACAGCGATGCGTTCCTCTCGTTCAAGCACATGGGCCGGCGCACGTCGCTGATCGTCGACCCGCCCAACGGCCGCATTCCTCCGTTGACCGAGGAGGCTCGGGCGCGCGCAGCGGCCGAACGCGAGTTCCGCCTCGAGCTGCTCCGCTCCACCGCGACCTGCCGGAACGAGCTCGCACCATGCGCCGGGGGCGTCTACGACCCGACCCCTTCGCCCCGGCGGTCGGAGCTGCCTCCCCGGTACAACACGACCCGGATGAATCGACACGACCATCCCGAGGACGGGGCCCTCGGGGACCGGTGCATGGCCGGGCAGATTCCCGAGTTCGGCACCGCGTTCGGCGGCAGCTTCCGGCGCATCGTACAGACCCCGGGCGGGATCTCCATTTTCTACGACGTCGGCCAGGGACAGGGCTTCCAGCGGAACATCGTCATGAACGGCAGCCCGCATCTGCCCGACCATATTCGCCAGTGGTGGGGCGACTCGCGCGGGCACTGGGAAGGCAACACGCTGGTTGTCGACGTCACCAACTTCAGCCCACAACGCGACTTCCGCGGGTCCCGCGAGAACCTGCAACTGGTCGAGCGCTGGACCCGGACCGGTCCCGATACCCTGGAGTACGAGGTGACGATGGAGGACCCGACCGTCTGGGTCAGCCCCTGGACCGTGCGCCAGGAGTTCCGGAAGCAGAGCGACGAGCTGAACCGCATCTACTACGAGCCGCGGTGCCACGAGGGCAACTACGGCTTTCCGGCGCTGCTCCGCGCCGCGCGCATCGCGGACCAGCGCTACGCGGAAGGCACGGGACCGCACCCGGCGACCTCCGACAACGCCTCGGGCGCGGGGATCGATCGATTCGCGGGTGTCCCCTGACCGGAGGCCGTTCTACCAGAACGTCGTCGTCTCGATCGACCAGATCTCGATGCACCGCGAGGATTCACGACAGAGCGGCCCCGGCGTGACGCTGGCCCTACTAAACCGGGCTGCCCGGGTCAGGGATCGGCTTACCGGGTCCGCGTGGGCGTATGGCTGATGCCGGATAATCAACGCTCCGGTGCTCGGGAAGAGTTCCTGACGGATCTCGTGGCCGACGAAGACAGAAAACTGCTACTGCTCGCCAGGGCAGCAACAAGAGGAGCCGCCTGCCTGGGCGCAGGGATTGGGAAGGCTCGTCGGCGCAAGGCTTTCTTGCACACCTGGCTGGCTTGGCAACGAAGGCCAGGCCTGCCGTATGGGACGGCGATCACTGCTCGGTACTTGGGACACGACAGCCCGGCAGCCCTCGGATTTGTCGATTGGTTCCAACGCCTGTTTCCGGGACCAGCAATGGGCCGGCGTTGAGACACAGTCCGGATGCCCGATCGAGCCGACCGCGCGGGCTTGCCGCCAATGTCGGCGGTGCCGCGCTGGTCGCACCGCGATCCTGTCGAAGGCGGCAACCCGTTTCCCGTCGGTGAACTCCGTCACGCCCGGTGGGAAGAGGCGACCGCCCGCGCACTGGCCGACCTCAAGCGTTACGACGACGGCCTCGCTGACCCTGCGATCGCCAGCGGCGAGGAGAACGTCTACGCACGCCGCTGGCTCGACCTTGCGACCATGCGGTTCGACACCTGGGCGCGGCGCGGACTCGCGGTGGTGGACGGCAAGGCGGCGCAGCGAAGCTACGCGGCGTGGCTCGAAACCTGCGTCGCCAACTGGCGCGCGTACGTCGAGGAGACCTGCCCGCACGTCCCCCCAAACATCCGTCGTGAACTCGGCACGCGCTTGGCTACCCGCGCAGCCTACTGGATCAACGAGGCGAGGGGGCTCCCCAACGACTTGTCCTGATCGTCTGTGTTCCCTTCCGCCGCCGTCTCAGGATAGGCGCCAGCGCGCGCAGAGCCTCGTTGACGGCTGCTCCGTCGGGAAACACGTCGAGGACATCCGGCGAGATGGCGACCAGGTTCGCCCCTTCCGCGTAGCGGCGAGCGGTCACCACGCGCTCACCCCGAGAGAAGTCGTACTCGGGTCGCATGGCATCTTCCGTCAGTTCAGCCCGCGGCGCACCAGCAGCGGCCGCACGTCCGGATCGGCGCCTCTGAAGTCGCGGAACAGCGTCATCGCGTCGACGCTGCCGCCCTTGGACAGCAGCGTCCGGCGGAAGTGGTCGCCGTTGTCGCGCAGCAGGCCGCCGTTCTCCTTGAACCATTCGACCGAGTCGGCGTCGAGCACCTCGCTCCAGATGTAGGAGTAGTAGCCGGCCGAGTAGCCGCTGCTCCAGATGTGCGAGAAGTAGGTGCTGCGGTAGCGCGGCGGCACCGCGTCGAGAGCGACGCCGGCCGTCTCGAGCGCATCCGCCTCGAACGCCTCGACGTCGGCCGCGGCCGGCACCTCGTCGGCCGTGATCTGGTGCCACGCCTGGTCTAGCAGCGACGCCGCCAGGTACTCCGTGGTGGCGAAGCCCTGGTTGAACTGCTGCGTCGCCAGCACCCGCTCCAGCAGGTCGGCCGGCATCGGCTCGCCGGTCTCGTAGTGGACGGCGTAGTTCTCCAGCACCTCCGGCCAGGTGGCCCACATCTCGTTGACCTGCGACGGGTACTCGACGAAGTCGCGCGGCACCGACGTGCCCGCGAAGTAGGGATACTCCACGTTCGAGAAGAAGCCGTGCAGGGCGTGCCCGAACTCGTGGAATGCCGTCGTCACCTCGTCGAAGGTCAGCAGCGTCGGCTCGCCGGCCGGCGGCTTCGGAATGTTGAGGTGATTGGCCACCACCGGCGACGTGCCGAGCATGTGCGACTGCGAGACGTAGGCGTTCATCCAGGCCCCGCCGCGCTTGGACGGCCGCGCGTAGAAGTCGCCCAGGAACAGCCCCAGCGGCTCGCCGCCGGCGTCGAACACCTCCCAGACGCGAACGTCCGATTGGTACACCGGCAACTCCGGCCGCGGCTCGAAGGTCAGCCCGTAGAGCCGGTTGGCGGCGAAGAAGACGCCGTTCTCGAGGACGTTGTCCAGCTCGAAGTAGGGACGAAGCTGCGACGCGTCGAACGCGTAGCGGTCGGCCCGCACCTTCTCCGTGTAGTAGGACCAGTCCCAGGCGGCCAGCTCCAGGTCGGCGCCCTCGGCGTTGGCCATCGACTGCAGATCGGCCGCCTCGCGCTCGGCGTTCGCCACCGCCGGCGGGGCCAGGCTGGCCAGCCGTTCGTTGACCGCCTCGACGGTCTGCGCGGTCTGCCGCTCCAGGATGTAGGCGGCGTGGTTCGGGTACCCGAGCATCGCGGCCCGCTCGGCCCGCAGCCGCGCCATCGTGGTGATCACCTCGCGGTTGTCGTATTCGCCGCCCTGGATGCCGCGGGCCAGCGACTCCCGGCTGATGCGCTCGCGCAGATCGCGGTTGTCGAGCGACGCCAGCGCCGGCTGGCCGCTGGTGTTCAGCAGCGGGATGACGTAGCGGTTCTCCAGGCCGCGCGCGGCGGCGGCCGCCGCCGCGGACGCAATCTCGTTCTCGGAGAGGCCGGCCAGCTCCTCTTCGGTCTCGACCACCACCGCGGAGGCGTTCACCTCGTTCAGCACATTCTGGGTGAAGCGGCTCGACAACGCGGCCAGCTCCGCGTTGATCTCCTGCATCCGTTCCTTCTGGGACTCGGACAGCCGCGCCCCGGCGCGCACGAAGTCGACGTAGTACTCCTCGACGAGCCGCCGCGCCTCGGCGTCGAGCTCCAGAGATTCCCGCTGGTCGTAGAGCGCCTGCACCCGCGCGAACAGGTCCGCGTTCAGCAGCATGGCGTCGGTGTGCGCAGCCAGCCGCGGCGCCATCTCGTTGCGGGTCTCGTTGATGGCGTCGTTCGTATGGGCGCTGGCGAGGCTGAAGAACGTCCTCGCGACACGATCGAGCAGCCGGCCGGAGCGCTCCAGCGGCACGATCGTGTTCTCGAAAGTCGGCGGATCCGACTGGGAGGCGATGGCCTCGATCTCCTCGATCTGCTCGGCCATGCCCCGATCGAACGCCGGACCGTAGTGCGCGTCCTCGATCCGGTCGAACGGCGGCAATTGGTACGGCAGCGCGCTCTCGTTGAAGAACGGATTCTCGGTCATCTCCTGCTGCCCGGCGGCTTCCATCGCACCGCCCTCGAACGGGACGCCGGAGCCGAGCATCAACGCCACGACCGCCGCCGCCACTCCCAGGGACTTTCCTCTCATGCCCAAACCCTCCCGGCAGAACGTGTTCCGCGACCGTCAACGATAGCAGTTTTGCGGCCGGCCCCGCGGCGGCGCGAGATGCCGTGAGATAATGAACCTGTGACCGTTTCGTCGGGGCGTCCCGCCCCATGAGGGCGCCCGCAAGCGTCGGCGTCGCCAATCCCCTCCGCCGCAACATCGCGATCATCGCCCACGTGGACCACGGCAAGACCACGCTGGTCGACGCCATGCTGCACCAGAGCGGCGTGTTCCGCGAGCACGAGCGGGTGGAAGAGCGCGCGCTCGACAACATCGACCTCGAGCGCGAGCGCGGCATCACGATCATGGCCAAGAACACGGCCATCCGCTATCGGGATCTCATCATCAACATCGTCGACACGCCTGGCCACGCCGATTTCGGCGGCGAGGTCGAGCGCACCCTGACCATGGTCGACGGGGTGCTGCTGCTCGTCGACGCCTCCGAAGGTCCGCTGCCCCAGACCCGCTTCGTGCTGCGCAAGGCGCTCGAGCAGGGGCTGCCGCCCATCGTCGTCATCAACAAGATCGACCGGCAGGACGCGCGGCCGGCCGAGGTGCTCGACGAGATCTACGACCTGTTCATCGACCTCGACGCCAGCGAGGACCAGATCGAGTTCCCCGTGCTGTACGCCAACGCCAAGGCGGGCACGTCCAGTCGGGACCCTGCCGATCCGGGAGGTACCCTGCAACCGCTGCTGGATACCATCGTCGAGCGGATGCCGGCCCCGGCCGGCGACCCGGACGCCCCGCTGCAGGTTCTGGTCGCCAATCTCGACGCAAGCGACTATCTGGGGCGCATCGCGATCGGCCGCATCGTCAACGGCCGGGTCGCCACGGGCGACACGATTGCGGTCTCCAAGGTCACCGGCACGCTCGAGCGGACCCGCGTCACGAAGCTGTACGTCTTCAACGGCCTGGAGCGAATGGAGGTCCAGCGAGCCGCCGCCGGCGACATCATCTGCCTGGCCGGCATCGACGACATCACCATCGGCGAGACCATCACCGGCCCGGACGATCCGCGACCGATTCCCCCGCTGCACGTGGACGAGCCGACGGTCTCGATGGTCTTCGGCGTGAACACGTCCCCGATGTCGGGGCGGGACGGCCGGTACGTCACCTCGCGCAATCTCCGCGACCGGCTCGCCCGCGAGCTGATCGGCAACGTATCGATTCGCGTCGAGGACACGGACTCGCCGGAGCAGGTGCGGGTGATCGGCCGCGGCGAGCTGCAGTTGTCGATCCTGATCGAGATGATGCGGCGCGAGGGCTACGAGCTGCAGGTTTCGCGACCCCGGATCGTCACCCGCAAGCGGAACGGGCGGACCGAGGAGCCGGTCGAGGAGCTGGTCATCGACGTGGCCGAGGACTACCAGGGCGTCGTCATCGCGCAGCTCGGCAACCGGCGGGCGACGATGACCCGGATGGTGAATCACGGCAGCGGCCGCATCCGGCTCGAGTTCCGGATCCCCACCCGCGGCCTCATCGGCTTCCGGTCGCAGTTTCTCACCGACACCCGCGGCACCGGCATCATGAACCACCTGTTCGCGGGATGGGAGCCGTGGAGCGGACCGATCGCGGGCCGGCCCACCGGCGGGCTGGTGGCCGACCGGGCCGGAAAGGCGACCGCCTTCGCCATCTACAACCTGCAGGAGCGCGGCGAGATATTCATCCACGCCGGCACGCCGGTCTACGAAGGGATGATCATCGGCGAGAACGCACGCCCGTCCGACCTCGACGTCAACGTGGCGAAGGAGAAGAAGCTCAACAACATGCGCTCGTCCACCGCCGAGGAGGCAATCCGCCTGGTCCCGCCGCGGCTGCTGAACCTGGAGCAGGCGATCGAGTTCATCAACGACGACGAGCTGGTGGAGATCACCCCCGGCAGCATCCGGCTGCGCAAAGAGGTCCTGGCCGCCAACATGCGGCCGAAGCGGGAGTCGTAGAGCGGCAATCGGAGCCGCAAGCGACGATTGTCAGGCTACGATCCCGCCATGACACAGGACACGCCGGAAGTCATCGAGCTGCGGGCCGGTTCGACGCGCCTCGCCGTGGCGCCGGAGGTCGGCGGCTCCATCACGCGCTACGCCTCGGAGCGCAGCGGGGCCACCCTCGAGTGGATGCGGCCGGCGCCGCCGGAAGCCATCGCCGCCCGCTCGGCCGGCGGCACGTCGAGCTTCCCGATGGTGCCGTTCTCGAACCGCATCCGCGACGCCGCGTTCCGCTTCCGCGGGCGGACGATCCAGCTCCCGCAGAACTTCCGCCCCGAGCCGCACGCCATCCACGGGCACGCCTGGCGCGAGCCGTGGACCGTCCTCTCGCGATCCGGCGCGGCCCTGACGCTGGAGTACCGCCACCCGGCCGACGCGTGGCCCTGGACCTACGCGGCGCAGAAGGCCTTCGACCTGACCGACCAACGTCTCCGGATCCGGTTCACCGTGACCAACGAGGCGTCGGAGCCCATGCCGCTCGGCTTCGGTCTGCACCCCTACTTCGTGCGGACGCCGCTCGCCACCGTGCGCGCCGACGTGGGCCGGATGTGGCAGGCCGACGCCGGCCTCATGCCGGTCAGCCTCGTGCCGCCGCCCCCGCAGCTCCTGCTCGACGGGGCCGGCCTCAACCCGGACGCCACCCCGCTCGACAACAACTTCGTCGGCTTCGGCGGGCAGGCGGTCATCGAGTGGCCCGAATGGAGTGCGCGGCTGCGTATCGAAGCCCACCCGGTCTACGCCTGCCTCGTCGTCTACACGCCGGCGGGCCGGGACTTCTTCTGCGTCGAGCCGGCCACCAACTGCATCGACGGCTTCAACCTGGCCGACGCCGGCCGGACGGATACCGGCATCATCGTGCTGGCGCCGGGAGATACGGCGGCCGGGGATGTGACGTTCACGCCGGAGGTGGCGTGAGATTCACCGGAGATGGCGGGAGCTCAGCCCGTCAAGTGACCCAACGCGATGGCACGGCGACTTCACGCAGCGGTCCGACCAGGCCATGGTTCGCTATCGGCTGGTTCCTCGTCTGGGGTCTCTTTCAGGTGTTTGCGGTCCTCTCGGTGATCAATGGGACCTGGGAGCGGCCGGCGGCGTTTCCGGCCGGGGTTTACGAGTCGCTGATCTGGCCCGACATGTTCTTCGTGCCCCTCTACGTGGCGACGGCCGCCCTGCTCTGGCGGCGGCACTGGCTCGGGAACGTGCTCGCGTTCATGGCCGGCGGCGGCATCCTCTATGTGATGATCTACCTGCTCGCGCTGTCAGGTCTGTCTGGAACCGTCAACCTTGTCGCGGACGGCCTGTTCCTCGTCTTCACACTCGTGGCGTTGTGGCAGGTCGGCACGCGGCTCCCGCCGTCATCGCCGACTGTCACAGACTGACGGCCATGTCCATCGAGACCCGCTTCGACGTCGCGTTTGTTGCGGCGATGGCCCGCCGAGAGAAACAGATCCAGCAGAACTACCGTCCGATCATCGCCGTTCACAAGTGGTTCGCCCGACGGCCGGGCACGCTGTGTCCGCGAAGAGATCGAGCACCTCGACCCTGCCGCGTACCGACGCGCCGCCGACACTCTCGTTCAAGCGCTCACGGTCGACGTCGGAGACTCGTACGTCACGGACTGTCCGCTCTACGGCGATTCCGACGTGCCCGTGAAGTACTTTCTCTGGGTCAAGACAACCGACTGCGAGCATTGCGGCGCCAAGGTCGATCTGTTCCCCGGGTATCTCGTCGCCGGCAACGCCCGCCACCCGAAACACGTCGTGCTGTGCGCCGACTGCGGCGACCTCACGGAGGTGGCCGACCGCAATCTCTCGCCCGCTACGCAGCCGCCTGCGCGCGCTGGATGGCGACGAGTCCGGAATTCGTCCCGCAACAGCCGATCCCGCCCGGTGACGAGACCGACCGCCTGCACCGGTGGGGCTATCGCCGCTATCGGGAGCTGTTCAACCCGAGGCAGCTTCTCGGCCTGGAGCTCAGTGCCCGCCACATCGCCACTCTCGACGATGAGAGGATCCGTCGCGCCCTTGCCACGAATTCGGCGCGCTCCGGTCGGAGTTCCTCACCATGCCGAAGGGTGACGGCTTCGTCGAGTACCCGGTATTCGAGCATGGCTACGAGACGCTCAAGCGGACGACGGGCGGCTTTCGCTCGCATCCAGCACCTCTACAGCCTGTCCCGGAGGGAGCTTGCCCCAGACCAGCCGTCGCGCTTCGACGTCGTCGCCTGCATCGGAGGCCGGGGCTTCAAGGTCCGCCGTGAGGACATGAAGAAGCTGCTGCTCTCCACCCGCGGAAGGGTCTTCACGCTGCAGAATCTGGACCGCCTCGTCGACAGCAGCCGCCTCGCCGGGTTCCGTACACGAGGCGACAAGTAGCCTCGCACACGGCGGTCGGCCGGCGTGATCGCTCCCTGCCGTGACACCCGACGGGTCTCGCGCAACCGCTGGATCTGCCGCACCGCCGCGTCGATCTGCAACTCCACGATCTTCTGACCATACTCGGCGGTCGCGCGCGTCGGGTTCCCAGACCCGCCGCTGCCGTCGCTGCCGGGCGGTCCCGGCGCTCCTGACTTGATCGGCCTCTGGCGCGGACTGACGTCGACCACCTGTCGGGGAAGCTCCCGCGGGCTTTGACAAAGTATTTTGTCAATGGTTCAATGGCCGTGCATGCTCGACGTCGAGGTTATCGACGATCCGGCCGCCGCGATGACGACCCTGGACCCGAAGCGGGCCCGTTTGCTGGCGGAGATGGCCGAGCCGATCTCGGCCGCGACGCTTGCCGCCCGGGTTGGCCTGGCCCGGCAGAAGGTCAACTACCACCTGCGCGCGCTGGAAAAGCACGGCCTGGTGGAGGAGGCGGAACAGCGCAGGTGGGGCGGACTGACCGAGCGCCTGCTGGTAGCCAGGGCGGCCTCGTACGTCGTCTCCCCGGCGGCGCTCGGTCCGGTCGCGAGCGACCCGGGCAGAACGCGCGATCGTCTGTCCGCCGGCTATCTGATCGCGTTGGGTGCACGCGTCGTCCAGGAAGTTAGCCAGCTCCTGCGGCGGTCGCGAGAGACCGGGAAGCGCCTGGCGACCCTTTCGATAGACACCGAGATCCGCTTCCGGTCCGCGGGGGAACGCGCCGCGTGCAGCAGGGATCTGGCCGCCACCGTCGCCCGACTCGTCGCGCGCTATCACGACGAGACGGCGCCGGGCGGCCGCCGGCATCGACTGGTGATCGTCGCGCATGCCAGTCCGGCCACACCGAAGCCAGCCACCGGGGAGACAATATGACCGTGAAGCGCAGCGTGTCCGGCCGCCGGTCCATCGAGCTCGAAGTGGAAGTCCCGGGGACGCCCGAGGAGGTCTGGCAGGCGATCGCCACCGGACGCGGCATCTCCGGCTGGTTCTTTCCCGCGGAGGTGGAAGAGCGCCAGGGAGGACGCGTCGTCTGGCACATGGAGCCGGGCCTGGACGCCCCGGGCACCATCACCGCCTGGGAGCCGCCACGCCGGCTGGCCCTCGAAGAACCACGAGGTTGGCGACCCGGTGCCCCGGCACTCGCCACCGAGTGGACGATCGAACCCCGCGCCGGGGGCACGTGCGTCGTGCGCCTCGTCCACAGCCTCTTCGCCGACACCGGCGACTGGGACGGTGAACTCGAGGGTATCGAGGCCAACTGGCCCGGCTTCTTCGGCATCCTGCAGCTCTATCTCAAGCACTTCCGCGGGCAGCGCGCCGCGAGCATCCGGTTGACGGGATCCGCCTCGGGGACCGAGCGCGACGCGTGGACGGCGTTGCTCGACGCGCTCGGCATCGCCGACGCGGCGGCGGGCCGGCCCTGGCGCACGCCTGCCAACGGCGCGCCGCCGCTGTCCGGCACCGTCGAGCGCATCGTGGAGGGAACACTGCCGCATGCGCTGCTCCGGATCGACACTCCCCTGTCCGGCATCGCCGCGCCGATCGTGTACACGATGGACGACCGCGTGATGACGTCGTTGGGCATCTACCTGTACGGCGACGAGGCGCCCGCCGTCGCCGCCCGCGAGGATCCGGCGTGGCAGGCATGGATGCAGCGCCGGTTCCCGCCGCCGGAGACGAAGGAGACGACATGACCGTCAGACGTGACAAGTCCGGCCGCCGTTCAGTCCAGGTCGAGACCCTCGTCCCGGGCACACCGGAGGAGGTCTGGGCGGCCATTGCCACGGGACCCGGTATCTCCGCCTGGTTCTGCCCGAGCGAGGTCGAGGAGCGCGTCGGGGGCTCCGTCCGCTGTCACATCGGACCCGGCATGGAGACCGACGCCGCCGTGACCGCCTGGGACCCGCCGCGGCGGCTCGCCGCCGACAGCCCCGGCCCCACCCCCGACGCGCCTCCCATCGCCACCGAGTGGATTGTGGAGCCGCGCTCCGGCGGCGTCTGCCTCGTGCGTGTCGTGCACAGTCTGTTCGCGAGCACTGACGACTGGGACGATCAGCTCGCGGGCAGCGAATCGGGCTGGCCGTACTTCTTCGGCATACTGCGGTTGTATCTGACCCACTTCCGCGGGCGGCCCGCAACGGTCATCCGGGCCATGGCGACGACACCGGGTGCCGTCTCCGATGCGTGGGACAAGATGACCGGCGCGCTCGGCATTCCCGGTTCCGCCACCTCGGAACGCTGGAGCAGCCGGCCCGCAGGCATCCGGCCGCTCGCCGGCGTCGTCGAACGCATCACGGAGGGCAGGCAGCCTTTCGCGCTCCTGCGGATCGACGATCCCCTGCCCGGCATCGTCGCGCCCAGCGCCTTCGCGGCCGGCGATCAGGTGATGATCACGCTGGGAATCTACCTGTACGGCGACGCCGCGGCCACAGCAGCCGCCCGCGACGAGCCCCTGTGGCAGGCGTGGTTGAACGAGCTCTTCGAGTGACGTCGCTGCGCCGGGAACTGGAGCAACTCCAGGTCAGTGAACCGGCGGTGACCGGAACGGATCAACGACTGTCGGTCCTTCGTGTTCAGGGTCGTGCGCTCCGCCCGGGCACGGATTCGAGCCGCCTCGATGAGATTCTCGTCAGCGCCATTCAGTCCCGACTCGTCTCGCGCAGTCGCTGAATCTGCCGCACCGCCGCGTCGATCTGCAGCTCCATGATCTGCTCGCCGTACTCGGCGGTCGCCCGCGTCGGGTTCCCGGACACGCCGCTGCCGTCGCCGCGCGTGCCGGGCGCCATCATGTCCACGCGCAACAGCGACGGATCGAGGAACAGCAGAGTCGACGTGTCGTGCATGCCGGCGTGGGACCCGACGTCCTCCTCGCGCTCGCCCTGCGCGACGAGCCACTCGTCTCCCGGCCCCGGGTAGTAGTCGGTCAGATGGTGCACGCGTGCCGACGAGCCCGCCCACTCTGCATTGAGCCGCTCGGCCACCGCCGCCTGCGACGCCTGGTTGCCGCCGCTGTCGCCCATCAGCGCGATATCGACGAACCCGTGCTGCCGGAGGCTCCGCGCCGCGTACTCCAGGACCTGCTCGAACACTTCGGGCGGGGTGGTGATGGTGCCGGGAAAGCGCATGTGGCCGGTCGGCGGGGCGACGTTCCCCTCGGGCACGTAGGCCATAACCGGCGCCACCAGCGCATCGCCGAGCCGCCGCGCCGTCTCCCCCGCCTTGTGCCGGACCAAGTAGTTGTGCTTGCCCAGCACCATGTGCGGCCCGTTCTGCTCGGTGCCGCCGGTCGGGATGATCACCGTGGTGACGCCCGCCGCGAGCTTGTCGCGCGCCTCGGTCCAGGTGAGCTCTTCGAGAAACACCGTATCGGGCGCCTGGGCCAGCGAAACGACGGTCAGGCAGAGAATCAGGACGGGAACGAATCGCATTGGACTTTCTCCGCTCCATGGGTAAAGAGGTCCGGCAGGACATGCCGTCGCCGCACGGAACGGCGCGCCTCCGAATCGACCGGACCGCCCACGCGTCTCCGCAAGCCCGCGCGAGCTCAAGCTGCACATGGTCACCATCGAGAACGTGAACAGAGTGTAGACCGGACCGTCGTCCCCGGAAGTCGGAGCAGACGTCCCGGCGAAGAAGCTTGTTCGATTTCGCGGAGGCGCCAGGCTTCCGGTGGTTCTCGCGGGCCTGAAACGCGGCCCACCTCGTTCAGGCGCCGATGCCGACGCCGAGGACGTCGAACAGGAAGTCCGGCCGCGGGGCTACACAATGCACTTCCTGTTCGACGCCAGAATTCTTATGATCACCCTGTGTCAGCGGTGCTCCTCGCCTGGATCGGCCAGACGGATCTCGACTGCGCGAACGGCGACAAGCCCGGACGCGGCCCCATCGGGAGCGTCGTGGCGGCCCGCTCCTTCGATGCACTCGTGCTCCTGTCGAACTACACGCCGGCGCGGAACCGCGTATTCGTCGACTGGCTGGCGGCGACGGCTGCGCCTCCCGTGCATCTGCGACCGGAGGCGCTGGACGATCCGACCGACTACGGAGCCATCCACGCGGCCACGGTTCGAACGCTGGACTACGCGCGCGAGACGTTCGGCGCGGACGCCGATCTCTCCATCCACGTCAGTCCCGGCACGCCCGCCATGCAGGCGGTCTGGGTGCTGCTCGCCAAGACGCGCTACCCCGCGGAGCTGATCCAGTCGCATGCGAAGACCGGGGTGCGAACCGTCTCCGTGCCATTCGACATCGCCGCCGAGTACGTGCCGGCGCTCCTGCGGGACGCGGACGACAAGCTGGCGCGCCTGACCGTCGGCCTGCCGCCGGAGTCGCCCGAATTCGACCGGATCATCGGCCGCAGCCCGGCCCTGGACCGTGCCCGGACCCGCGCCCGACGCATCGCCCCCCACGACGTCACCGTGCTCATCGAGGGCGAATCCGGCACCGGCAAGGAGCTGTTCGCGCGCGCCATCCACGCCGAGAGCCGCCGCCGACGCGGCCCGTTCGAGGAGGTCAACTGCGGCGCGCTGCCGGAAGGTCTCGTCGAGTCGCTGCTCTTCGGACACGTGCGGGGTGCATTCTCCGGCGCCGTGCAGCCCCACGCCGGCCACTTCGAAGCCGCCGGCGGCGGCACGCTGTTCCTCGACGAGATCGGAGAGCTCCCCCTGCCCGCCCAGGTCAAGATCCTCCGCTCGCTGCAGGAGAAGACCGTTCGGCGGCTTGGAGCGGACAAGCCGATTGCCGTCGACGTCCGGATCATTGCCGCCACCAACCGCGACCTGCGTGCGGAAGTCGCGGCCGGCCGGTTCCGCGAGGACCTCTACTACCGGCTCGCGACCGGCGTCATCCGGCTTCCCCCGCTCCGCGAGCGCCAGGGCGATCTGACACCGCTCATCGATCACTTTCTCGCGGCCGCGAACCGCAAGTTCGCCGACCAGCCCGGCGTCGAACAGAAGACCCTTTCTCCCTCGCCAAGGAACCTTCTGTTGCGGCATGCCTGGCCCGGAAACGTGCGTGAACTCCAGGCGACGATCGACCGGCTCGTTCTGTGGGCGCCCGACGTGACCGTCAGCGCGGACGACGTCCGCCACGAGCTGCTCGGAACCGTCCGGGATGGCGGCTCCGACCTGCTCGGCCGGCCGCTCGGCGACGGGCTCGCGTTGCCGAGCCTGGTTGCCGATCTCGCCCGCCACTACCTGGAGCGCGCGCTCACGGAGGCCGACGGCAACAAGACCCGGGCGGCCGAGCTGATCGGCCTGCCGAGCTACCAGACGCTCACCAACTGGATGCAGCGGTACGATGTGATGCTCCGGGACAGGGCGCGCCGACGATGATGGCACGCTCGTTGCTTCTTCGATGGGACAAGATGGCGGACAAGACCATGCCGGATGAAGACGATCGCCGCATCGAGGCTGATTCGTCGACGGAGCCCACTGAAACGACGGGCGACGCATCCGCGCCGAAGGCGGCTGAATCCGCTCGCAACGGAGCGGCTCCGAAGTCCGTTGAACCCGCCGGCGACGTGACGGCGGCGGAGGTCGCTGCACTGGGCGGCGAGGCGTCCGCACGGAAGTCTGTCGAATCCGCCGGCGACCAGCCGCCGGACGCCGCCGACTCCACCATCGACGCGCCCGCGCCGAGCGCCGCGTCCCCGTCCGACGCCGTCTGGCCGGACTTCCGCGCGCTATGGGAACGGAAGCGGAGCGCCGCCGGAAGCCGGTTGATCACCGCCGTCGAGATCGAGAACTTCAAGGGCATCGGCCGTCCGATGCGCGTCGACCTCCGACCGGTCACCCTGCTGTTCGGGAACAACAGCGCGGGCAAGAGCACCGTGCTCCACGCGCTCTGCTACGCGCACGAAATCCTGAGCCACGGCAACGTCGATGCGCACACCACCGAACTCGGCGGCGACCGCATCGACCTGGGCGGATTCCACAGTTTCGTGCACGCGCACGATCCGGCACGAACCGTCCGGCTTCGGTTCGATCTGAATCTCGAGGGGTGGAATCCGCCCGAACTGGCCGGGAGACTCACGCCCTCCTACTCCGAACTCGAGGCGAAGGAGGCAATTGACCAGCTCGTATTGCAGGTCGCATCCGGATGGGTCGAACTGCAAGTCGAACGGCGGGACGCACAGCCTCTTCTCGTAAGCTACGAGGTCGGCGTCAACGAGACACTCGTCGGATGTATCCGGACACGTCACCAAGCGGGCGTAGTGCTGGAGTTCAATCCGGCACACCCGTTGCTCTCGAACCAGCAAGCCGACGCGATCACCCACGAAGCGGAGCCGACGGACGACGCGTCGCAAGCGAACACGTCCCGCGACCGGGCGCACACTACGTACCGATCGACGAACGACGTCCAACGGCTGTCGCGCGTTGCGGTGTTCGGCTTGACCTCTGCCCTGCCTCGTTGGAGCGAGCCGCTCCTCCTGAATGAACGCGAGTTGGACGCTACCGGAAGTGATGAAGACGCAAGCGCCGTGTTCCGCGGGCAGGTGTCGGCACTGTTCGCCGGCATCGGACAGTCCCTCCGCGACGATCTGGCGCGCCTCCGATACATCGGTCCCGTGCGCGACCTGCATCCGCGAACGCGAATCGCATCGCCGGCGCCCGATCCGGAGCGTCAAATGGCCGCGGTCGCCGCGGATTTCATCCACGGCCGGGCTGGAGCGTCCGGATCGCAGTCATCCCGTCCCGCGTCCGCGTCCTGGGCCGACGGGTCCGCCGCCTGGACGCGCCTCCACGACGCTCCGGTCGCGGCCTGATCGACGGCGTGAACGACTGGCTGGCAGAAAAGGATCGACTCGACACCGGCTACGCCCTCCACGCCCGGTCCCTCGTGACGATCCAGGAAGAGGATGCGCAACTCATACCCGCGTTGCGGGAGCATCATCGTCTGCGCGAGCAGTTCGGAAACGCCGCGGAAGCGGTCGATCTCGATCAATGGGCACGCCGGCAAGCCGACCAGATCGTCGCCGGCGTCAAGGAAGAGATAGATCGTGCGACGCGAACGAGTCGCGAGATTCGCGAGCAGTTCACCGGGATCGCCGGCGCCGACTGTTTCCACGAGGAAGTCGAGGAGGCCGGCCGGGGCATCGAGATGGTGGACCGGCACCTGCGGCACCTGCGGTACCTGCGCGAAACGAGCACCGTCGACGCGCTGGCGGCGCGGATCAAGGCTCCCGACGAGGACGAGACTCGTGCGGCGGCGGCGTGGGGCCGGGAAGACACCCTCAGCCTCGCCCGGATCGTCGCCAGAACGGATGCACGCAGGAAACACCGTGACGAAATCCGCAAGCTGAAAGTGAGGGACAACGAATGTCGAGATGAACTGCGCAAGCTCGAAGCCAAGAGCAACGAGCGTCGTGACGAAATACGAAAATACGAAGCCGAATACGACGACGCCATGAACCGGCGGCGGCAAAGGGAATGCCAAATCCTGCGAAGACTGCTGAAGAACCTGGCCAGTATCCAGGAAAACACGACCGCGTTGGTGAAGAACCTCGCAGGAGTCAGGGAGGCTGTCAGGAAGCAGCTCGACGCCTATGGCAACGGCGTGAACACGGAGAGCATCGAAGCGCGAATCGATGCGGCCGGCATCGAGGAGCTCGACGCCGGCGTGGAGCGGGCGCAGAAGGAATATCCTCGCTTGGCGGCGCTGGTCGCGAAAATGCAGCAACGCCATTTCACGAGGATGGAGATCGACGCGCTCGCCGCTGCCCTGGCCGCTGGTCCACCGCAACGGGAACTGCAGCTCGTCGCCGCGAAGACGGGTCTGCCCGTGCGGCCGGCCGACGTCGGCGTCGGCATCTCCCAGATCCTGCCGGTGGTCGTCGCCGCGCTC
This sequence comes from Vicinamibacterales bacterium, assembly GCA_965116825.1. Lineage (GTDB taxonomy): Bacteria > Acidobacteriota > Vicinamibacteria > Vicinamibacterales > UBA8438 > WTFV01. The sequence goes on along the minus strand of OZ220736.1, from coordinate 4,813,536 downwards.
GACGGCGACCGCCCCGGGATCACCGCCATCGAGCAGCCGGAGCTCCACCTCCATCCCAGAATCCAGGTAGAGCTCGGCGATCTGTTCGCACAGCAGGTCGACAAGGGTGGCGCCTTCCTGATCGAAACGCACAGCGAGCACCTGCTCCTGCGATTCATGAAGCGTATGCGGCAGACGTGCGACGGCGCCCTGGCCGAAGGAGCCCCGAAGGTGCGACCGGAGGATATCGCCGTGTACTTCGTGGAGATCGATCCCAAAGGCGACCAGACCTTGATTCGCGAGATGCCGCTCAACGAGCGCGGGGATCTGGTCGAGGCTTGGCCCGGCGGCTTCTTCGAGGAAGACCTGCGGGAGATCTTCTGATGCCACTCCTCGCCGACTACGCCATCACGCCGGACGTTTTCGACATCGCCTCGTACCCGACGGCCGGCGAATGCGAGGCCCGCCTCGAGAAGATTCGCGAGGCGATGCTGACCGAGGGGCTGGTTCGCGATCTGCGCGATGGACAGTGGGGCTCCTTGTTCAGGTCCGCTGATCGCCCCTGGCACCCACGCGGAACTGAGCTCGTGAAGAAGCTTGAGAAACAGGGACGGCTCGTGCGCCACGAACCAGAGCGCTCCGCTCCGCCGACTCGCGACCGGCAATGGTGCGCCGAGGCGCTTGCCACCCACGCCACGCAACCATTCACCGGCGGCGTCATCGTGACGAAGTCGGTCAAGGACGAGTACCGCAGGGAGCCGATCGTTGCCCGGATCGATCGGCTCGCGGACGCGCCCTGGTGGGCATCACGAAGCCCGTCGGTGAGGCTCCAACGCACACGCGACGACTACGAGGCGCAACTCGACGCCGTGCTCCGCTGTTCGAACTCGCTCATCTTCATCGATCCGCACCTGGATCCGGCGAAACGGGGATACCGCGACTTCGGAGCGCTTCTCACGCGCGCCGGACGGCGAGCACCGGTCCCGAAGATCGAAATCCACCGCGTCTGTTACGAGGGCTCAGGGCCCGGACGCCGTTTCCCCATGCGCGACGACCCCACCTGCTTCGAGCGCGTATTCCGCAACGAGCTCGCCCCCCGGCTACGCGCTGCCGACCTGCGCGCGGAAGTCTTCGTCTGGGACGACTTCCATGATCGCTACCTGATCAGCAATCTGGTCGGGGTCTCGCTGTCCAACGGGTTCGACACCAGGGCCAACCAGACCACGACGTGGAGTCGCCTCGGAAGGGACGACCGCGACGCAGTCCGGCGGGAGTTCCATCCTGCCACCGGACCGCACAGACTACAGGCGCGATTCAAGATCCCCTGAAACTGATGGCAATGACTGGCCGCAGCATGGACGACCACCAGCGCCCCAGCGGCGTTGTCTTCCTGGTACGGATGTGAATCATGGCAGATGAACGTGGTGACGCGACCGAACGTGACGAGACGCCGCAGTCAGATGCGACGACCGGCACCGCTCCACGAGACCACTCGGATTGCCGATCGGAAACTCGACTGATCAAGTCCGTCAAGATCGGGAACTTCAAGGGGATCGGCCGGACCGTCCAAATCGATCTGCGACCGATCACGTTGCTCTTCGGATGCAACAGCGCAGGCAAGAGCACAATCCTGCACGCACTCTGTTACGCTCACGAAATCCTCAACCACCGCACCATCGACGCCAGAGAGACGACCCTCGGCGGCGAGCAACTGGACCTCGGCGGTTTCCGGCGTTTCGTCCACGCACATGACGCTGACCGTCGCATCCATCTCGGGTTCGAACTCAACCTTGATGGCCGCACCCTGTCCGACCGACTGCAAACGGAAGACATGAAGTACCTGCCAGTCGAGAAGGATGACCTTGATCTGGTAGCTGACTCCGTGACATCCGGCTGGGTGGAGATGCGCGTCGGTTGGAACCACCGGCTGAATACACCGAGTATCGAGAGCTATGCGGTCGGGGTCGACGACGATAGCGTAGGGAGCATAGTAAAGGCAGTAGAGCCAGCAGGAGCCTCCTGGGCGAAATTCCTTCCGAACCTGCGACACCCGTTGTTCAATCGGGCGGGATTCACCGAGAAGTCCTACGTCTCGCCGCCGGACGGCTGGTTCATGCCTCAGCAGTCTGCGTTGCCAGCCTGGGGAGAGACCCTGCCCATCTATCCTAGGTCGATTCCCAGCGATTCGGAATACCCTGAGGAGTTCGTGTACTTTGCGTCGGTCCTCATGGTGGGCGTGGGTCAACTCCTGAGAGACGAGCTTGCCGGGCTCCGGTACATCGGGCCGATGCGCGACGTGCACTCGCCAGCGGACGACGAGTCAGAGGCCGAGCCGGGGATGCCGGTTGCCGTTCGACAAGCCTTGGGCCGTCCTCCCCCTGTGCCACACCCAACCGGCCGAACGCACTGGAGCGACGGCTCTGCTGCCTGGAACGTCCTTCGGAAGAGCGGCACCGGCGCCATCGGCTCAGAGTTGATCACCAACGTAAACGACTGGATGTCGCGAGAAGATCGGCTGAACACAGGCTATTGCGTCGAACAACACGCCATCGTGGAGCTTCCGGCCGATGAGCCTAGCGTGTCGTCAATTCGGAACGGCGAGCCCCAGGACGACGTAGACGTAGAGGCTCTCATCGAGGCAGTTGCCAAAGCGGGCACGCGAACGAGGGTCCGGTTGAAGGAAGTAGGGTCGGAGCTGGTCTTGGAGACCACGGATGTCGGCGTCGGTATTTCTCAGGTACTGCCCATCGTCGTGGCCGCACTCGACCCTGCGCGCCCCGGGGTAACCGGCATCGAGCAGCCTGAGCTCCACGTCCACCCGAAGATCCAGGTAGAACTTGGCGATCTCTTCGCGCACGGTGTCCACGACGGTGGAGTATTCCTGATTGAGACGCACAGCGAGCACCTGATGTTGCGCCTGCTGCGACGCATTGAAGAAACACACAGCGGTGAACTACCGCAGGATAGGCCTGCGCTGCGGCCGGATCAGGTGTCCGTCGTTTTCATCGAACGACTCGACGGGGAGGTCAGAACGACGCCGCTCCGGATCGACGAAACGGGGGAGTTCATCGACCGCTGGCCGCAGGGATTCTTCGATGAGCGCGCCGACGAGCTCTTCTGATGCTCCACGAATACGCAGTCGAGCCCGAGCTCGTTGCGACTTGGAGCGATCGCAGGAGCGGACGGTATTTTCGCGACAAGTTCGGCCTGGGGTCGCCGCGCATCATGTCGAGGTACCCACCCCAGAACTGGGAGCGGCTCGTGTGGGAGGCCCGCGGAGACGATTCTGAGCGCAAGCGGATGGAGGAATTGATACGGAGGTTGTCCGAGTCATGATCACGCGCCAGGGCGCGGAATGGAATCCCCATGAATCCTGGTTGCAGAACGCTCTGAACGAACATCGACGGATTCCGTTTCACGCCATTCTGGTGCGGAGCAACAAGGCTTCGCACCAGAACGTCCTAGTCGCCGACGAGCTGGACGAGCACGCAAGCCTCTGGTCGGTCCCGCATGAGACAATCCCAAGAACAGCCGGAGACATCGCTGGAACTGTACGCGACTTGTTGCGAATGGCCGCCGACATCGTCTTCGTCGATCCTCATTTCGCTCCGCAACGGTCACGCTACACGAAGGTGCTCGCGGCCTGTCTCACCGCGAGCCTTGACAAGCGCCTTGCGCGCGAGCAGCCCACGGTGCACGTCTTTACGGAGGCCGATTCCAAGAACGGCACGCGTCAGTACTTCGAGGAGCAGTGCCGCACCCGGCTGCCCCGCATGCTTCCGCGGCGACAGCGGGTGACAATCTCTCGTCTGACAGAGCGATCGGAAGGAGAAAAGTTGCATAACCGCTACATCCTCACGGAGTTTGGCGGCGTGGGTTTCCCGGCCGGCCTGGATGCGAAGCGCGGGGCCACAGACGATCCCTGGCTCCTTACCCGCGCGCAACATCGGAAACGCTGGCCGCAGTACGCGGGCAGGCCTCCCGCGTTCGACCAACCGGAGGGTGAGATTACGATCGTCGGCACGGGTCCCCGCTGACTGCTGCGAGAGACCGAACGTCCTGGCCAGGTAAGTCGCGTGACAGGCTGGAAGCTATGTCCCATCGTCAAGCAGTCGTACCAGATCGCGCGAACCACGCACGACACGTACGATCTCCAGCGAGTCCTCGTCCGTTCTGTAGAAAATGAGATGGTTCGGAAACCCGGGCACCGGCCACGAACGCATGCCTGCCAGACGTACGTTACCCGCGTCGCGCGGCCGGCCTATCTCCGGCGTGGCCGCCAAACGCTGCACTGCAGCGTCCACGGCGTCGATGAAGCGGAGAGCGAGCTCATCGTTGGCTTCATCTCCAAGGTAGATTGCCTGTTCGATGACGTCGATCCGCGCACGCGGTCGACGTTCAACCCTGCGTGTCGGCGCCATCCGCTCGGCGACCTTTCGCCAGGGCTGCGCGCACAGTAGAGCGGATCCCCTCTACGTCGGCCTCGGTCCACGGCTCGGCGGGACCGCTGTCCAATCCCGCCAGGAGAAGTCCATCGAGTTGCTGCTGAGCAACGCGCTTGCGGTCCTCTTTGATCAGGTGGCACATGTACTCGCTGGGTGTACCGAAGCCCGCGCGAGCAACGCGGTCGTCGACAAACCGTCGCATGTCCTCCGGTACGGAGACACTGATCGTTCCCATGTCGGAGAGTCTACCGAAAACCGGGCCGGTATCCGAAATGCACACCCAGACCGCCATCGCCGCTCCGGTCTCCTCAGCGCTCATCCGGAGGACGGGCGCAAGGGTTCCTCGGTGTGTCCGCCGAGCAGTGGTCACTCTGTACGCATCGCAAGAGTGCCCACCAGCCGGCTGCGATCACGCCCGGCGGATGGTCCCGAAGTCCCGCTCGAGATCTTCCAGATCGTATTGTGCGGGCACCTTCCTGGCACGGGCGTGTCCATCATCTCCCACACGGACACGCCCGCATCTCGTGCGGCCCGTGCAAGCGTGAGCTTCCCATCGCCGTACAGCCGCACGTAGTGCTCCAGCTTCCATTGGCGGATCGCATTCGACAGCAGCTTTCGCACCGCCGTCGATCGGTCGGATTGCTCGACGTTCGCAATCAGCTCCAACTCTCGGACCAGCGCCGCGAGGAGCCGGGCGCCCACCATCTGCTCCTTCTTCACCGCGTCGCCTCCCTTGCAAGCCTCAGAACTTCGGCGACGACGGCCGGAGTGCCCTGCACGGGTCGGAAACCCTGCACCAACTTCAGGTCGCGTTCGAAGCTCTTGCGCAACGAGAGCCTCACTCCCGATCCTCAAGAACCCTGAAGACCGCGTCTCTCGTAGACTCTTCCGTTTGTCGCCCCTGCCGGACGGCCGCTGCCAGCGCCGTATCCTCCAGCACTTCGACCAACACGTCATGCAACAATGCGCGCTGCTCGTGAAGCGTCTCGACGAGAGCTTCCTTGAACACCTTCTTCACTGTCGCTTCACGCAGCTCGGGTTGCATCGTCCACGGTCCTCTCCGGTTGTCCGCGATCCTCTTCTGGGATCCCTCACCGAGCCTCGCGCACCGTGCCGCGAGCGTTCCCCTATCGGGAGTCTACCGAAGACCAGGTCGTCGGTGTCAATTCACCCTGGCTTCGCCGCTTCCGGAGCGGCCGATCCTCGGAGCCGGACGCGCATGACGGCCTCCCAATCCGCTCGTGTAGGATCCCCGCGTGACGCACGACTACATCATTATCGGGGCCGGGACGGCCGGGTGCGTGCTCGCCAACCGCCTGTCCGCGGACCCCAACGCCACGGTCCTGCTGCTCGAGGCGGGCGGCAAGGACGACTACTTCTGGATCGACATCCCGGTCGGCTATCTCTACACCATCGGCAACCCCCGCACCGACTGGTGCTACAGGATCGAGCCCGACCCGGGGCTCAACGGCCGCACCATCGGATACGCCCGCGGCCGGGTCCTCGGCGGCTGCTCCTCCATCAACGCGATGATCTACATGCGGGGGCAGCGGAGCGACTACGACCACTGGGCGTCGCTCGGCAACCGCGGCTGGGGCTGGGACGACGTGCTGCCGGTGTTCAAGCGCTCGGAGGACTACCAGCACGGCGCCGACGAGTGGCATGGGGTCGGCGGAGAGATGCGGGTCGAGGAGCGGCGGGTGAGCTGGGAGATCCTCGACGCGTGGCGGCGCGCGGCCGAGGAGTGCGGGATTCCGAGAATCGCGGAGTTCAACCGGGGCGACAACTTCGGCAACGCCTACTTCCAGATGAACCAGCGCAGCGGCCGGCGCTGGAGCGGCACGAAGGCGTTTCTGCGGCCCGTCACGCACCGGCCGAACCTGACCGTGCGGACCGGCGCGCAGGTGCGGCGCCTGGCGGTGGAGGCGGGCGACGCCGGCCCGCGGGCGACCGGGGTCGAACTGGTCACCGGCGAGCGGCTGGCGGCGCGGCGCGAGGTGATTCTGGCCGCCGGCGCCATCGGCTCGCCGCAGATCCTGCAGTTGTCGGGCATCGGTCCCGGCGCGCTGCTGCAGGAGCACGGCATCGAGGTCGTGCACGACCTGGCCGGGGTCGGGGAGAACCTGCACGACCACCTGCAGATCCGCAGCATCTACAAGGTGCAGAACACCGTCACCCTGAACCAGCGGGTGAACTCGCTGGTCGACAAGGTGTCGATGGGGCTGGAGTACCTGCTGTTCAAGACGGGCCCGCTGACGATGCCGCCGTCGCAACTCGGCGCCTTCGCGCGCAGCGATCCGTCGCGGGCGTCGGCGAACATCGAGTGGCACGTGCAGCCGCTGTCGCTCGACAAGTTCGGCGACCCGCTGCACGAGTTCAACGCCATCACGCCGTCGGTCGCCAACCTGCAGCCGACCAGCCGCGGGCACGTCCGCATCAAGGACCCGGACCCGTTGCAGGCGCCGGCCATCACCCTGAACTATCTCTCCACCGACGAGGACCGGCAGGTCGCGGTGGCCGGCCTGCGGTTCACCCGGCGCATCATGGCCGCGCAGGCGCTGGCGCCGTTCGAGCCGCAGGAATGGCTGCCCGGTCCCGACGTCGACAGCGACGAGGCGCTGGCGCACGCGGCCGGCGACCTCGGCACGACGATCTTCCATCCTGTCGGGACCTGCAGGATGGGCCACGACCCGCTGGCCGTCGTCGACGACCGTCTGGCGGTACACGGCGTCGCCGGCCTGCGGGTGATCGACGCCTCGGTGATGCCCCGGATCACGTCGGGCAACACCAACGCGCCTACCGTGATGATCGCCGAGAAGGGAGCGGAGTTCGTGCGCGAGGACGCGGCGGCGCAGTGACAACCACGCCTTCGCCGGACGCGGCCTGGGATCCATGCAACCAGCATGGACACGAGCCACGGGTATGGCGCTCGGCGTCGCACACCGGCGCGAGGTCTACCGCTGAGGCCGGGCCGCCAACGGCATGAATCCTGACCACGTCATCGACGTCGACGCGATCCGCAAGACCTACGGCCGGACCGTCGCCGCCGATGACGTCTCCTTCACGGTGCGGCGCGGGGAGATCTTCGGCCTCATAGGACCGAACGGGGCCGGGAAGACCACCACGATGGAGTGCGTCGAGGGGCTGCGGGAGCCGGACGCGGGGCGCATCGCGGTGCTCGGGCTCGATCCGGTCCGCGACCGGCGTGCGCTGCAACTCCGGATCGGGGTCCAGCTCCAGGAGGCGCAGCTACAGAAGCGGATCAAGGTGTGGGAGGCGGTCGCCTTCTGGCGGTCGCTCTATCCGACGGCGACCGACGGCGATCACCTGTTGCGGCAGCTCGGACTTCACGACAAGCGCGACGCCTGGTTCATGACGCTGTCGGGCGGACAGAAGCAGCGCCTGTTCATCGCCCTGGCGCTGGTGAACGATCCGGAGGTCGTCTTCCTGGACGAGTTGACGACCGGCCTCGACCCGCAGGCGCGGCGCGCGATCTGGGATCTCGTGCGGGGCATCCGAGGCCGCGGCAAGACCGTGTTCCTGACAACGCACCTGATGGAGGAAGCCGAGCGACTGTGCGACCGGGTGGCAATTCTCGATCACGGCCAGATCATCGACATCGACCGGCCCGCCGTGCTGGTCGAGCGGCACTGCCCGCGGCGAACGGTCATCGTCGCGACCGACCATGCGGGTGCCGCTGCCCGGTTTCGCGCGATCCCGTCGACCACCGAAGTCCGAAGCGAGGGCCGCCGGCACGAGATCCACGGCCGCGGCGACACCCTCGTGACCGACGTCATCCACACCATCTCCGAGCACCGCATGCCGGTGTCCGAGTTCCGCACCGTGCTGCCGACCCTGGAGGACGTCTTCCTGACCCTGACCGGACGGTCGATCCGGGCCTGAGGCGACGCGATGCAAGCGATGCTGCGACACCTGCTGCACCTGGTCTGGCTCGAAACGAAGATCTTCGTCCGCGAGCCGCTCGGCGTGTTCGGCTCGGTCGCCGTGCCGGTGCTGCTCTTCCTCGTCGTGGGACGGATCGCCGTCGGGAGCGCTGATGCGCAGGCCGTGCAGGATGCCGCCCCCGGCGACCTCGCGTTCCTCCGTACCGACCTGCCCGTCTTCGTCGCCATCATGATCACCCTCAGCGCCGTACTCTCGCTGGTCACCATCATCGCCATCTACCGCGAGGGGGGCATCCTGAAGCGCCTGCGGGCCACGCCGGTTCGCCCACCGACCATCCTGCTCGCGCACGTGCTGGTCAAGCTGATCTTCACGGCCGCTGCGCTGGGGCTGATGCTGCTCGCCGGCCGGCGCTTCTACCCCGTCGGCGTCGACGCGCCGCTGGCGGCGTTCACGGTGGCCCTTGTGCTCAGCACGTGGAGCCTGTTGTCGATCGGCTTCGTCATCGCCAGCGTCGTGCCGACCGCGCGGTTCGCGCAGCCGCTCGGGGCGCTGCTGCTCTACCCGATGATTCCGCTGTCGGGACTCTTCACGCCGATCGAGACGCTGCCGCCCGCTCTCGCCACGGTCGCGCGAGTCCTGCCGCTAACCTACGCGGTCTCGCTGCTGCGGGGCATCTGGTCGGGAAACCCGTGGTCCGCCCACGCGGGCGACATCGCGGCGCTAGGCTTGGTCTTCGTGCTCGCGACCAGCCTCGCCTCCAGGGTATTTCGCTGGGAGTGACCGCGGAGATCGGCCACAGAATCGGCGTGTCCGGTGTCAGGCGGGCACCTGCTCGTAGGAGAACTCCGGGATACCCGTACGCTCGGACGCGTGCTCGACCGTGAGGGCGCAGATCTTGCCGTCGTCGCCGATATCAAGCAAGGTGTTCTCGTCGAGATCGCGCGTCTCGACCACGCCGCCATGACGAAACTCGATGTACAGCGTGTCCGTTTCAACGTAGTACCGAATCTTCATGGCCTGAAGCCTCTGTCGAAGAACGCATTGTGAACCGTCTCGCCGTCGGGAAGCAGGACGACTCGCAGGAGCGTCCGCCTGCCTCCGATATCCGTGCCCATCGGCGAATACGCCCATCGGTCTGGACTTGTTCACGAAGCGGGTCGTCCACGGCACGCTCGATCCACTCGTCCGTGATTGACGCGCGGTCTGCACGCGTGCGAATCCCATCGAAGTAGCCGGTGGTCTTCACCGACCGCTAACGCCGCTGCAGCACCAGCACCCAGCGGTCGTGCCCCTCGCGTTCGCTGTCGCCGACGACCGCCAGCACCAGCGAGCCGGACGCGGAGACGTCGCGCGCCGGGCGGGGCGTCTCGTAACCGCCTGCCGCCGCGGGGTTGGCCGGATCCGACAGATCCACCACCTGCACGCCCGCCTCGGTATCCGCGACGAAGGCGTAGTCGCCGTCCAGCGACACGCGGGTGGCGCGGCCGGGGGTCTCGAACGACGACAGCTTGCCCGGCGCGGTCGGATCCGAGACGTCGTAAACCTGCAGGTCTCCCCCGCCGGCCCCGACGATCAGGGTCGGCCGCGAGCCCGTCCCCACCGACACCTCGATGTCGCGGGGCGCCGCCGGCGCGTGTATGACGCCGACCGGCTCGGGCATGCCGGGCCTCGACAGGTCGAACACGTAGAGCCCGGAGGGCGAATCGGTCGCGTAGGCGATGGTCCCCGCGGTGACCACGTCGCGGGCGTAGCCGTCGAGGAAGAACGAGCCGATCCCGGCCGGAGCCGTCTCGTCCGTGACGTCGATCAGGACGAACCCTTCCATGTGGTCGATGATGCCGACCTTCCCGCTCGCGAGATCGCCGATCTTCGTCTGGCCAAGGGTCTTGTGCTGGCCGAGCAGCACAGGCGCGTCCGGGTCGGAGATGTCCAGAATGCCGAGGCCGAAGAAGTTGGCGCCGACGTAGGCGCGATCCTCCGTCAACCGGAAGCCCCAGATCTCCTGTGGAAAGGTGTGCGAGCCGCGCGCCACGGGATTCGCCGGGTCGGAGATGTCCCAGATGGTGAACGTATGCCCGCCGGACACGTAGGCGTGCTCGCCCTGGATCCGCACCAGCTCGACCGGCCCGGGAATCTCCCCGACCGGCTCGAGGGTTGCCTCCTGCGCGGCAGCACCCGCTGCCGACACACCCAGAACCGCCGCCAGGACCGCAACGCGCGACATGGTGTGCAACGTCCTCACTGCCCGCCTCCCTTCGCGATCCGATAGAGCTTCGACTGCGTGCGGATGAACAGGCTGCCGCGCGCGATGGCCGGCGTGGCCAGCGTCATCTCGTTGAGCGGGTTCTTGTGGAGGATCTCGAACTCCGATCCCGCCTTCACCACGTAGGTCTCGCCGTCTTCGCTCAACAGAAAGAGCTTGCCGTTGTAGGCCCACGGCGAAGCGGTGAAGCCGTTGCCGATCTCCAGGCGCCGGCGGCCGTAGATCTCCTCCCCGGAGCGCGCGTCGTGCGCGACCAGGAAGCCGCGGTCGAGCAGCGTGTAGTAGATGTCGCCGTAGACGATGGCCGTCGTGTTGTAGGTCCCGAGCAGCGGATAGGACCAGGCGATGTCTTCCGAGGAGGTCAGCGGGCCGGGGAAGCCGGAAGTGATCCCGCGCCGCATGGCGTCCTCGGGGAAGAGCGAGATGTCTCCCGACGCGCCCGGCCGCACCGCGTACACCGGACGCAGGCCGCCGCCCGGGTAGCCGGAGCTGATGTAGACCAGGCCGTGGCTGGTGAACGGGGTCGGAATCGTAAGCCCCGACATCCCGTGCAGCTCCCACAGCAGCTCGCCGTCGAGGTCGTACGAGCGCACCCCCTGCGTGCCGGCGGTCACGAGCTCCGTCCGCAGGTCGTGCTCCCAGACGAACGGCGTCGACCAGTTCTGGCCCTGCTCGTCGCGCTGGACCTCCCAGACCCTCTCGCCGCTGTTCTTGTCGAAGGCGGCGAGGAACGAACGGGTGGTGTTGTCGTTGACGACGTACAGCCGGTCGCCGTGGAGAATCGGCGACGCGGCGGTCCCCATCTCCAGCAGCGTGTTGTAGACGTCGAGTTCCCGGGTCCAGACGGTCTCGCCGCTCATGTTGAACGCCGCGACCTGGCCGACGGCCCCGAAGTAGACGTACACGCGCCGCCCGTCGGTGACCGGGGTCTCGGACGCGAAGCTGTTCTTCAAGTGCCGCTTGCCCGGCGGCGGCGCGCTATAGAGCTCGCGCTGCCAGCGGGCGCGCCCGGTGTGGTAGTCGATGGCGTAGAGCAGCCAGCGATGCTCGTTCAGCGAGGCTTCCGACCCGTTCTCCATGCCCGGGTCGTAGAGCCCCTTGATCGGCTCGGGCTCGTCGCCGGCGCTGATCGCGGTGGTGACGAACACGGTGTCGCCCGCGATCACCGGCGAGCTCCAGGCCAGCCCGGGAATATCGGTCGTCCAGACGACGTTCTCGACCTCGCTCCAGCGCTCCGGCAGGTCCGGATCGTCGGGGACGACGCCCGCGGCTGGCCCCCGGAACTGCAGCCAGTCGTCCTGCCCGGCGGCCGCGGTTCCGGCGACCAGCAACATGCTCACGGCCACGACAACGATCCGGTGCATGGATTCTCTCCTTCGGCCAGATCCGAGATCCGCGCGAACGAAGACGCCGCGCGAGCCGCATGGACTGTTCCGCTGCGCCGCGAGTTGCGCTCCCGGCGCGTGCCTCTAACTGTACGATGACCGATTGACCTGTCAAGCCGGGGACCAACCGGGGCATAATACGCAGTTGGATTCCACTGATCTCACCAGGAGGCATCGGATGCGATTGCGACGGTCCGTTTCACTCGGCTTCGCGGTGGCGCTTGCCGCCGTGCTGTTCATTCCGGTCGCGGCGGCAGCGCAGGACGACGCGTGGCAGGCGCCGCGCACCGCCGACGGCCGGCCCGACCTGCAGGGCGTGTGGGACTTCCGCAGCCTGACGCCGCTCGAGCGTCCGGAGACCCTCTCGGACCAGGACGTCTTCACCGAGGAAGAGGCCGCACAGTTCACCGAGGAGCGGCTCGCCGCGCTCGACAAGGACCAGCCCGGTCCGGACGGCCGCATCCCGCTGTCCGGCGGTTACAACGACTTCTGGTGGGACTACGGCCGGCAGCTCACCGACGACCTGCGGACATCGCTCGTCGTCGATCCGCCCGACGGCCGACTGCCGGGGCTGACACCGGCCGGACGCGAGCGCGCCACCGCTCGACGCACCGCTCTGGGCCGCGACGCGCACGGTCCGGAGGACCGCGGCGCCTTCGAGCGCTGCATTCTCGGCTTCAACGCGGGTCCGCCGATGAACCCGAGCGCCTACAACAACAACATGCAGCTCTTCCAGACCGCCGACCACGTGGTCATCCTGAACGAGATGGTGCACGACGCGCGGATCGTGCCGCTCGACGGCTCTGAGCACCTGCCGGACGGCGTTCGGCAGTGGCGCGGCGACTCGCGCGGACACTGGGAAGGCGACACGCTGGTGATCGAGACGCGGAACTTCACCGAAAAGACCTCCTTCCGCGGCACCGGTCCCGGCCTGCACCTGGTCGAGCGGTTCACGCGCGTCGAGGACGGGATTCTGCTCTACGAGTACACGGTCACCGATCCCGCATCGTTCGCGCGCCAGTGGTCGGTCGCGGTGCCGATGCAGAAGAACGACCTGCCCGTGTTCGAGTACGCCTGCCACGAGGGAAACTACGGCATGTTGAACCTGATGGTGAGCGCCCGGGCCGAGGACGCGAAGAAGGCCGCGGAAGCCGCCGCCGGACGCTGACGAGATTCAACACCAAGGAGCATTTGCGATGCACAGACTCATCGACCGCCGTTTCGTCACCGTCGCCGCCCTCGCGGCGGCTTTCGCGCTGGCCGCCGCGGCCGGCGCCGAGGCGCAGCTCGAGCGCGTCATCGATCCCGACTGGACGCTGCCCCGCACCGCCGACGGCCAGCCCGACCTGCAGGGCCTGTGGGGCAACAAGACCATCACCCCGATGGAGCGCCCCGCCGCGCTGGAGGGCCGGGCCTTCCTGACCGACGAGGAGATGGCCCAGCGCAACACGCAGCGGGCGCTCGACGAGGCGGCGCGGGACGCGGCGCCGGCCCAGCGCTACGAGGCGGGCGGCAACGTCGGCGGCTACGGCAGCTATTGGCTCGACGCGGGCGACACTGTTCTCTCGACTGGCCAGACGTCGCTGATCGTCGATCCGCCGGAAGGCCGGGCACCGGTTCGGCAGTGGGCGCTGGACAACAAGGCCTACAACCTCGCCCACAACGGCGACCACTACCGGAACATGAGCGTCTGGGACCGCTGCCTCTCGCGCGGCGTGCCCGGCTCGATGCTGCCGGCCGGCTACAACAACGCCTACCGCATCGTGCAGACCCCGGACCACTTCGTCATCCAGCACGAGATGATCCACGACGTGCGGATCATTCCAATCGGCGACAAGCCGTTCGTCGACGACAACATCCGGCAGTGGATGGGCGACGCCCGCGCCCACTGGGAAGGCGACACCCTCGTCGTCGAAACCAAGAACTTCCACAACCGCGGCTGGATCGCGTCGAGCGGCGCCGGCGCCCGGCTGAAGGGCATCGCGGTCAGCAAGGGGCTGCACGTCGAGGAACGTTTCCAGCGCGTGTCCGAGAACACCATCATCTGGACGGTCAGAATCGAGGACCCGAACGTCTACACGCGCCCGTGGACCATCCAGATGCCGCTGACGGCGGAACCCGACTACGAGATCTTCGAGTACGCCTGCCACGAGGGCAATTACGCCGTTCCCAACGCGCTGAGCGGCCAGCGGGTCCTCGACGCGCGGGCGGCGACCGAGAACCAGTAGGTTCGCGTTCCCGCTCCCGGGCGGGGCGCGTGGACTGTCGGCGACATGGGCGGGCTCCGGGAGAGGATCCTGGATCCCGCCCGGCACTTCCGGCGGCGGGTCCGGATGACCGCCACTCCGCCCGGACGCTTGCCATTCCGCTCGCACCTTCCCCCTGCGAAACGTCCGGCACCGGCACCGCTCCGACGGGATCGAGGAGGCCTGCCTACCGCGCCTCGTTGGTGATGCGGTACAGCTTCGACTGCGTCCGCAGGATGAGGCTGCCGCGGGCTATAGCGGGCGTCGCCAGCGCCATCTCGTCCAGGTCGTTCGTCCCCACTATCGAAAACTCCGGGCCGGCCTCCATCACGTAGGTGATCCCGTCCTCGCTCAGGGCGAAGATCTTCCCGTTGTAGGCCCACGGAGACGCGGTGAACCCGTGGCCGGGCGCGATCCGCCGGCGGCCGTAGATCTCCTCTCCCGTCCGGGCGTCGTGGCACAGCAGGAAGCCGCGGTCGAGCAACGTGTAGTAGTGGTCGCCGTAGACCAGCGCCGACGTGCTGTAGGTGCCCAGCAGCGGCTGGTACCACGCGATGTGCTCGTTGCTGCTCTCCCCTTCGCCAAGTGAGATGTCGCCGGATGCGCCGGGCCGGATCGCGTAGACCGGCCGCGGGAACCCGCCGGGGTAGCCGGAGCTCAGATACAGCAGGCCGTGGCCGGCGAACGGCGTCGGGACGACGTTGACGGTCATGCCGCCCAGCTCCCAGAGCTGGTTGCCGTCGAGGTCGTAGGAGCGGATCTTCCGCCGGCCGGTGGTCACGATCTCGGTCCGGACCTCGTTCTCCCAGACGAAGGGCGTCGACCAGTTCTCGGTCTCGTCCCTGTCGATGCGCCACACCTGCTCGCCGGTCGCGGTGTCGAAGGCGGCCAGGAACGACCGCGTCGTGTTGTCGTTGAGGATGTACAGCCGGCCGTCGTGCAGCACGGGCGAGGCGGCGCTGCCGAACTCCTGCCCGCCGTTGAAGGCGCCGACCTCGGCGGTCCAGACCGTCTCG
Organism: Vicinamibacterales bacterium; assembly: GCA_965116825.1. GTDB lineage: Bacteria > Acidobacteriota > Vicinamibacteria > Vicinamibacterales > UBA8438 > WTFV01. The sequence goes on along the minus strand of OZ220736.1, from coordinate 4,798,296 downwards.
CCGCTCAGGTTGAGCGCGGCGACGAGGCCGACGGCGCCGAAGTAGACGTACACCCGCCGCCCGTCGGTGACCGGCGTCTCCGAGGCGAAGCTGTTCTTGATGTGCTTCAGCTCGGGCGGCGCCAGGGCGTCCAGCTCGCGCGCCCAGCGGATGCGGCCGGTGGCGAAGGAGACGTCGTACACCATCCAGCGGTGCTCGGCGGTCGACTGCTGCTTGCCGAACTCGTCGCCGGGGTCGTACAGCCCCGGCACCGGCTGGAGCTCCTCGCCCGCGCTGATCGCCGCCGTCACGAAGACATGGTCGCCCGCCACGACCGGCGAGCTCCAGCCGAGGCCGGGGATCTCGACCGACCAGGCGACGTTCTCCGTCCGGCTCCAGGTATCGGGCAGGGCCTGGTCGTCGGCCACGGCTCCGGCCGTGAGGCCCCGGAACTGCGGCCACTCCGGCGGCGCTTGCGCCAGGACGGAAGGCGCCGTCCCGAGAACCGCGAGCATCCCCGAGACGAACGCCACGAACGCCGCGCGCGTCACCGTTCCCCTCCACTGTCTCGTCGTCATCGCTGAGGCCCCCTGCCGACATACTACCCGGCCGCAGCTTCCCAGGCGACGATCCGGCTTGCCGCCACGGTACCGGACCATCTTCTCGTCCAGCCGAGCGCCGCTCGCGGCGTTTGCGCCAGTACCGCACAAAATCCGCGCCGGCGCACGGCAAAACTGCTATGTTTAGGCATTCGAGGTCAAGAGTCGTGTCGTTCTCCAGAGACACCCACGTGAAGAGGAGGAAAACGGTGAGCAGACGAAGTCTTCACCTGACGGTCGTGCTCGTCGCCGGCCTGGCGCTCCTGGCCGGTACGGCGTCGGCGCAGGACGAGTCCTGGACGGCGCCGCGAACCGCGTTCGGCCACCCTGATCTGCAGGGGGTCTGGGCCAACAACAACGCCACGCCGCTCCAGCGGCCGGAGGTGCTGGGCGACCGCGAGTTCCTCACCGAAGAGGAAGTGGCCTCGCTGCAATCCCACGCCGAGGAGCTCTTCGCGCTCGACGCGGACGACGCCGCCTTCGGCGACAGCGTCTTCACGGCGGCGCTGAACGCGGTGCAGAACTTCAGCTCGCGCGACACCGCCACCGGGAACTACAACCAGTTCTGGATGGTCGAGCGCGACTGGGACAACCGCACCTCCCTCGTCGTCGATCCCCCGAACGGCCGGCTGCCCGCCCGCACCGCGGCGGCCACGATGCGCGCCGAGACCGCCAGTGCGAAGCGGCAACGCCACGCCGTCTGGACCGACGACCGCAGCCTCGGCGAGCGCTGCGTCAGCTTCGGGGCGCCGCGCCTCGGCGCGGGCTACAACAGCTACTACCAGCTCTTCCAGACGCCCGACCACGTGGTCATCCTGATGGAGATGGCCCACGACGCGCGGATCATCCCGCTCGACGGGCGGCCCCATCTGGACGACGGCGTCCGGCAGTGGCTCGGCGACTCGCGCGGCTACTGGGACGGCGACACCCTGGTGGTGGAGACGAAGAACTATTCGCCGTTCGCCAACTTCATGGGCGCGGCCGAGCATCTGCACATCACCGAGCGCTTCACGCGGGTGAGCGAGGACGTGCTGCAGTACGAGGTCACGGCCAACGACCCGACAACGTGGGAGCGGCCGTGGACGGCCATGATCCCGCTGCGCAGCAGCCCGGACGCGCTCTACGAGTACGCCTGCCACGAGGGCAACATCGGGATGGAAGGCATACTCGCCGGCGCACGGCACCAGGAAGCGCAGGAGGCCCAGGCGGCGGCCAGCCGCTGATCCGCTGGCGAACCGGCGTCTTCGACCCGGCCGCCGCTCCGATCCGGTAATCGGGGCGGCGGCCGTTCTTCTTTGCATACCTCCCACCGCCCGCAACCCGCCCGCCGCCGCACCGGGCGTCGCATCGGCCGGTCCGGCCGTATCCCCGGACCGGTCGGCAACGCCCGGGGGCTCCGCGCGCAGCGTGCTATTCTGGCGAGACATCGTAGCGACCTGCCGAGGAGGTCAGCCATGAACCGTCTCCCTCTCCACGCCGTCATCGCGTCGACCGCCCTGTTCGCGCTGGCTCTGCTGCCGGCCGCCGCGCTGGGCCAGTCCGCCGCATGGGCGCTCCCGCGCACCGCCGACGGCCATCCCGACCTCCAGGGCATCTGGGGCAACAACGCGGTGACCCCGCTCGAGCGGCCGGAGTCGCTTGCCGATCAGGAGACGCTCACCGCCGAAGAGCTGGCGCGCGTCCAGTCGACGGCGGAGCGTCTTTTCGCGCAGGATGCCGGAGACGCGGTCTTCGGCGACCAGTTCTTCAACGTGGCGGTGACCGACGCCGAGAGCTTCACCTCGACCGACGGCGGAACCGGCAACTACAACCAGTTCTGGCTGGTGGAGCGGGACTTCGACAACCGCACGTCGCTGATCGTCGACCCGCCGAGCGGCCGCCTGCCGCCAGTCACCTCCGCCGCGCGGATGGCCGCCGAGACGGCCCGCGCCGGCCGCGGCCGCCCCGCCGCCTGGACCGTAGATCGCGGGCTGAGCGAGCGGTGCATCACGTTCGGACTGCCGAACCTGCTGGCCGGCTACAACAGCTACTACCAGATATTCCAGACGGCGGATCACGTCGTCATCGAGCAGGAGCTGATCCACACCACGCGGATCATCCCGCTCGACGGCCGCCCGCACGTCGACGAGGACATCGACCAGTGGCACGGCAATTCGGTCGGCCGCTGGGAGGGCGACACGCTCGTCGTCGAGACCCGCAACTTTTCGCCGTTGAGCAACTTCCGGGGCGCGCGGGAGAACCTGCAGCTCGTGGAGCGGTTCACCCGCGTCGGTCTCGACGATCTGCACTACGAGTTCACGGTGCACGATCCGACGGTCTGGTCGGAGCCCTGGACAGCGTTGATGCAGTGGAAGCGGACGGACGAGCCGATCTTCGAGTACGCCTGTCACGAGGGCAACATCGGCATGGAAGGCATTCTCGCCGGCGCGCGCGCCGACGAGGCCAAGGCGGCCGGCGGCCGATAGGACCGCTGCGGATCCGGCCGATCATCAGGAGGTAGATAATGGGCACGCGCCACCAGCGTCGACCCCGGACACTGTTGCTCGCAACGGCCTGCGCGATGCTCGTCGCCGGCGCCATGGCGTTTCCCTACGCCCAGTCCACGGGCAGCGCAGCCTACACGGCGCCCCGCACGGCTTGGGGAGCGCCCGATATGCAGGGCATCTGGACCAACGCCACGCTGACCCCCATCGAGCGGCCGGAGGCGATGTCCGACCAGGACGTGCTCACGGCGGAGGAAGCGGCGGCGTTCGAGACCTCGTCGGCCGAGGCGCGCGCCGCGTCCGATCGCTTCATCCCGGGCAATGTCGGCGCCTACAACCAGTTCTGGATGGACGGCGGGAAGGTGATGACTGGTGATCGCCGGACCTCGCTCATCACCGACCCGCCCGACGGTCGCATCCCGTGGACGCCGGCCGGACGCGAGCGGCTCGCGGCGGACTCGGCCAAGTACGGCGTCGGCCCGTTCGACTCCTGGATCGACGCCGACACCGGCGAGCGCTGCCTCACCGACGGCCTGCCGTTCGTTCCCTTGCAGGGCTACAACATGAACTACCACATCCTGCAATCCGAGGGATGGGTGGCCATGCTGAACGAGATGTTCCACGAGTTCCGCCTGATCCCGACCGACGGCCGGTCGCACGTCCCCATGCACGTCGGGCAGTGGCTCGGCGACTCCCGCGGCCGGTGGGACGGCGACACCCTGGTGGTCGAGACGACCGCCTTCGCCGACCGGCGAGACGACCTGTGGCGGGCGACGTGGCGCGCGGCCCGCCCCGGCCTGCACCTGGTCGAGCGGTTCACGCGCGTCGACGAGCAGACGCTGAACTACGAGTTCACCATGACCGACCCGGAGATGTTCACCCGCCCCTGGACGGCGCTGCTGCCCATGACCACCGACCACGAGTCGCGCGGCGTGACGTCCGGTCCGATGTACGAGTACGCCTGCCACGAGGGCAACTACGGCCTGCTGAACATCATGCGCGGCGCCCGCGCCGAGGACGCTGCGCAGTAGCGGCATCGACGAGAACCCTGACGGTGCGGCGTGGGCGCGCGTACGCCCACGCCGGTTTGTTCCTGCTGCCTGCCGGGAGAAAGTGGCCATGTTCATGATCGGTTCCCGCCGTTGCCTCTTCGTAGTCGGATTCCTCGCGGCCGGAGCCCTGCTCGGCGCCGGAGCAGACCCCGCGGCGGCGCAGGTACGGCCCGACGCCCCGGGGAGCGCGCCGCTCGTCCGGCTCGGCGAGCCGCGCATCGGGCCGCTGCCGGAATCCGAATGGACCGCCGAGCAGCGTGCGCTGGTCGAGCGGTACGCCTCCGAGGTACGAATCGGCAACGCCTTCCGGACCATGCTGCGCGTGCCGGAGCTGGTCGAGGCGGTGATGCCGTTCGTCCTCTTCACGTCGATCGACTCGACGCTGTCGGCGCGGCATCGCGGCCTGCTTGTCCTGCGAACGGCGTGGCTGACCCAGTCGAGCTACCTCTGGGCGGACCACGCGCCCACCGCCAGGGCGGCGGGCATCATGCCGGACGAGCTGCACCGCGTAGCAGAGGGGCCGGACGCGGCAGGCTGGGATCCGTTCGAGGCCACCCTGCTCCGTCTCGCCGACGAGCTGTACGTCAACTCGTCGGTGCGCGACGCGACCTGGAACGCGCTTGCCGCCCGCTACGACCTCTACAACCTGTTCGATGCGGTGATGGCGGTCAACGAGACGACGCTGGTCGCCATGCTCTACAACTCGTGGGGCGTGCAGCCGGACGACAACGCCCATGCGCGCTTCCCCGCCGACGTGCCGTACGCCCTCGACGTGCCGGCCCCGGAGCCGCCGCTCACGACGCCGCGCGTCGCGCCGCTCGAGGGTCCCGGCATCCGTGTCGGCCGCACGTTCGGACGCTACCCCGCCCTGCAGACCGCGCGTAGCGGCCAGTCCGGCTACGTGAACCGGATCTCGCCGCTCACGCCCTACTTCCGCGAGCTGCTGATCCTGCGCATCGGCTGGAACTGCCAGGCCGTCTACGAGTGGGCCAAGCACGTCGGCAGCGTAGGCCGCGCCCGGGACCACGGGCTGGAACCGGAGCGGATCGCCCTCGGCGCCGGCGCCGGCTGGGATCCGTTCGAGGCGGCCCATGTGCGCGCGGCGGACGAAATCTACCGGGACGGCATGGTTTCGCAGGAGACGTGGGACACCCTGGCGGAGCGCTACGACACCCGCGAGATGATGAGCGTCGTGATGACGGTGGCCAACTATCGCCTCGTCTCCATGTCGCTCAACGCGCTCGGCGTGCAGCCGCAGGAGACCGACGAGCTGTTCCCCGACGTGGCGCTGCCATAACAGCCCGGCAGACCGAACTCGCACGCGGTGCAGGAGCCGCGGGCCGGATCTCCACGTGCTTACCTTCCGCGCATCTGCCTCGATCGCACGCGCATTGGGCCGAATGGCCCGGCAGCGGCGACAGACCAGGAGCGAGCTCATTCGAGCGATTCTCGAAGAAGCGTCCAGGTCGAAGCGCACGAGGGACAAGGTCGCCAGCGTCCCCCGAGCGCGGATCGGCAGCGAGATCGGGGCTGCTCCGAAGCGGAAATCGACGCCGTCGACCGGGCGCTGCGCGGCTGGCTGTCGCTCGACTGAGCAATCGGGTATAAATCCCACCATGAATACCGATTCCCCTCGCCGCTTGTCGCCGTCCCCCTCACGCCGTTCGCCTCGCCGACTGCTGAGCCGGCGCGCGTTTCTGGGAGCCACGGTCGCCTCCACCACGATCGCGCCGGCGCTGGCCGCCGCGCAGCAGGCAAGCCTGCCGCCGTACGAGCCGCGCGACTGGTCGGGACAAAACCCGTTGCACTATCCGGATCCGGACATCATCGCGCTCGATCCGCGCTTCCGGCCCTACATCCTCTTCAACACACCGATCCGCCGGCACTACATCGGCACGCTCTGGGCGGAGGGCCCCGCCTGGAACGGCAGCGGACGCTACCTGGTCTGGAGCGACATCCCGAACAACCGCCAGATGCGCTGGCTGGAGGAGGACGGCCACGTCAGCGTCTTCCGCAATCCGTCCGGCCACAGCAACGGCAACACGTTCGACCACGAAGGACGCCAGATATCCTGCGAGCACGGCGGGCGCCGCGTGGCGCGCTACGAGCATTCCGGCGCGGTGACGGTCATCGCGGACCGCTACGAGGGCAGGCCCCTCAACTCGCCGAACGACGTCGTCGTCCATCCCGACCGGAGCATCTGGTTCACCGATCCGCCGTACGGCATCCGGGGCAGCTACGAGGGCTTTCCCGCCGAGCAGGAGCAGCCGCTGTCGGTCTACCGCGTGGACGGCGTGACCGGCGCGATCACTCGGGTCACCGACGAGATCGGCGCGCCGAACGGCCTCTGCTTCTCGCCCGACTACGACCGCCTGTACGTCGCCGACACCGGCAGCGGGCAGGACGTGAAGGTCTGGGACGTGGACGGCGAGCGCCTGGCGAACGGGCGCAGGCTCGTACAGCTCTCGGTGCCGGGCGACCCGAACGCGCGCTCGATCGCCGACGGAATGCGCTGCGACGCGGACGGCAACGTCTGGGCCGGCGCCGTTCCGGGCGTGCAGGTCATCGCCCCGGACGGCGACGTCATCGGGGTCATCCGGCTACCCGAACGGTGCGCCAACGTCTGCTTCGGCGGCACGCGGCGCAACCGCTTGTTCATGACCGCGAGCCAGTCGCTGTACTCGGTCTACGTCGGGATCCGCGGCGCCGGCATCGCGTAGACGGCTCGGCCGGCATCGGCCCGGGATGCCGCGGCTGGGCACGCCGGGCAGGGCACCGAGTGGATTCCTTCCGCCTCGCGACCCTACGCGCGCAGGTCGTAGCAGAGCAGGCGCGGGCCCGCCCCGGTAAGGAGGTCCCGCGCGTTCTGCGTCACGTAGAGCAGGCCGCGGGACAGTACCGGCAGGCTCCACGACTCGCGGGCGGCGACGATCCAGCCGCGGGAAATCTCCGTGTAGCCCTCGGGGGTGAGGTCCATCCAGAGCAGGTGCCCGAGCTCGCCGAGGCAGAGGAACTGCCCGTCCGCCGCGAGCAGCGAGCCGCGCGCGGTGCCCAGTATCTGCTCGTATTGGCGTCCGTCTATCGTGAACGCCTCGCGCCATTGGGGAACGGCCCGCCACGCCACCTCGCCGGTCGCCGCGTCGATGCACGCCAGCGAGGAATCGCCCATGTTGCGCCCGTCGAATCCGTAGAGAAAGCCGTCCCGGTGAATCGGCGTGTTGAAGTGCAGTGCGAATTCACGCGTCGTCCACGCCACCTCGTGCGTGAAGTCGGGCCGCACCTCGACCAGCGCCCCGCCGGCGCGGTAGCTCGCGGTGATGAAGACCTTGCCGTCGAAAACCACGGGGCAGGCGGCGTTGACCGACTCGTAGGTGCGGCTGCGCCACGCGAAGGTGAAGTCCACCTGCCCGGTCGCCGGGTCGATGGACATCAATCCGCCGGAAGGCGGCCGCGATTCGCCGCCCGCGAAAACGAAGACCCGGCGCTCGCCATGGACGACGGCCGGCACCGGCGAGGCATAGCTCGCTCCCCATTCCGCGCCCGCCTGCCAGACCTCCTCCCCCGTCTCCAGATCGAACGCCGCGACGGTCGGTCCGCCCGGCGCGCCGACGTTGACGATCAGCAGGCCGCCCTCGATGAGCGGTGTCGAGCTGATGCCGAAGAAATCCTGCCGCACGCTGTATGCGGTGCGCAGGTCCGACCGCCAGACGACGCGGCCGGTGTCCAGCGCCATGGCGTGGACCCGCCCCTCGGCGCCGATCGTATAGACCCGGCCGCCGGCGACGTCGATGACCGGACTCGATCGCGGGCCGTTGTTGTAGCCGTAGCGATCGCGGTACGCCGACGGATAGCGAAGGCGCCAGTGGGTCGCGCCGGTCTCCGGGTGCAGGCACTCGACGATCTCTTCATCGCCGACCCGGTGCAGGTAGACGAGCCGGTCGCCGGCAATCGCCGGCGAGGCGTAGCCGGAGCCGGTCGGCAGCTCCCAGACGAGCGGCGGCGGCAGCGTCCGGCTGAGGCGCGTCTCGGTCGACACGCCGTTGTGGGTGGGCCCGAGAAAGGACGTCCAGTTGTGGGTGACCGCGTCGGCCGCGAGCGGCCGCGGGACGCCATGCACTATCGCGCGGCCGGTCGCGGCCTGAACGCCGGCGGCCGGCTGTGTGCCGCGCAGCGAGCGGCCGGCGGCAACGGGCGGCGCGACGACAGGCGCCGCCAGGGCACCGAGCGCCGAGCGCCGCGACATCAATCGCATGCGTCGAGCCCTCGCGAGAAGTTGCGCCCCAGTCCCTGGTCCGGCATCGTCCACGACACGATTTTTCTGCGGCGCAAGTTCCTCAATGCGGGCGATACGAGAGGACCAGGAACGCGCCGGCCGCGGCCATCAGGATGCCGAGGAAGAACAGCGGCGACGGGCTCTCCTGCGGCGGATTGTAGAGCATCGCGACGAAGACGCTCACCACCGGGGCGCCGGCGAACACCAGCGGCGGCACCACGTTCGGGCGCCCGCCGTTCACCAGGGCCAGGACGATGCCGAGTGCGCCCACCGCGCCCAGCACGCCGGCGGCGAACGTGAACAGCATGCCGTTCGGGTTGTCGCCGAACAGACTCCACGTGCCGGCGCGGGCGATCATCATCCCCGGCACGGCGATGGCGACGACCAGATACGCCGCCCCAACCATCAGGAACGCATGCACTCCGCTGCTGCCGAGGGCCTGCTGCCCGCGATGCAGAGTGGGGATGTAGGTCCCCCAGCTCAGCACCGTCATCACGACGAAAGGCAACCACGTACGCATGGATCGTCTTCCTTCCGAGAGAACGAGAACAGAAGAAAAGGCCCGCCCCAGCGCGCTGAGACGAGCCTGTGAACGTGTTGTCGAAAACCCGCGCGGACGGCGCGCCGGTCAGGCGCTGCCCGGCGTCAAGCCCGACAATCGCCGCGGTCTACGCCGTTCTACGGCCCAGACTCCTAGCGGACCGACGTCACGGCCTGCGTGTCCTTGCGCCGCGCGCCGGCCATGATGCCGGCCATCCCGATGTTGCCCTCGTGGCAGGCATACTCGAAGAGCGGGCCGTCGGTACGCCGCAGCGGCATCGTCGCCGTCCACGGCCGGGTGAAGTTGTTCGGATCCTCGACCGTAAACTCGTACATCACGGTATCGGGATCCAGGCGCCGGAAGCGCTCGACCAGGTACGTGTCCTGCGACGAGCCGCCGAGACTCGTCTCCCGCAGGAAGTTCCTCGTCTCGACGACCAGGGTCTCCCCCTCCCAGCGCCCGCGCGAGTCGCCCGACCACTGCCGGATCTCGCCGTGCGGCCGGCCGTCGAGCGGGATGATCCGTGCGTTGTGCACCATCTCGTTCAGGATGACCACGTAGCCGGGAATCTGCAGGATCTGGACGTTGTTGTTGTAGGCGCTCGAGACCATCGGCGGCCCGGCGTTGAAGCCCATGATGCAACGGTCCGCGAGGCTCCGATCGGTGTAGTGGTCCGCGAACCCGTTGCGCAGGTTGAGCCGGCGAATCTGCGCCGCCTCCTGGTACTCCGGCTGGAACGGTATGCGCCCGTTCGGCGGGTCGACGATGAGCGACGTCCGCTTGTCGGAGGTCAGCTCGATGCCCCGTTCGTACCAGAACTCGTTGTATGAGAGCACGCCGCCCTCGGCCCGCGACTGGTAGCCCGCGTTGGGAGCGCCGGTCTCCGGATCGAACAGGTCGCGGTTCAGCCGAATTCGTTCGGAGGCCTCGAACTGGGCCGCCGCCTCGGCATCAAGCCGGTCCTGGCCCTCGAGCGCCGCGGGGCGCTGGAGCGGGGTCAGGGTCCGGAACGTGAAGATGCCGGAGATGTGCGGCTGGCCGTCCGGCGTCCGCATCGCCGTCTCCGACTCGACCGATTGCGCGTTTGCCGGAATCACCGCCGCTACCGTCGCGGCGAGCGCCATTGCGACGACCATCACGAATCGCTGACTCATCTGAAATCCTCCATGCGCTGCAACGGAAACATGGATCCTACCTTGGAATCGCCACCTGTTCAACGGGCGTCGCGGCAGGGTGGTGCACGTCCAGGAGTGCTTGCGGTCCTCTGATGTGCACGTCGATGCGCTATTTGACAATTTATCATTCCTTGACCACAATGTGACACATGGAGGAATTGATGACCTGATCCACCTGAACAGCTAGGCCTGAACTCGGAGTCGAACGAAATACTCAAAGGAGGTTTACATGACACACCCACGAAAGGCTTGAACGCATGCTGCCCAACGAACCGTTTGGCGAAAACACTGCCAAACGACTGATCAAAGACTGCATAGCCTGCGGGCAAGTGAATTGGACCGACCACGCAATCAAGCGATGTCTGGAGCGAGGGCTCACGACGGTCGATTGTGTCAACGCGCTTCGGGCCGGCACGGTGGATCCCGCGGAGTGGGAGGCCGGCACGTGGCGGTATCGCGTGCGCGCTGGCAAGATCACCGTGTTGATCGCCTTTCGTGACGCGCGTGCGCTCACCGTGATTACGGCATGGACATGAAGTGCTTCGGCTGCGGCCACGAGATGACAACCGGCCGGGAGAACGTCAAGTACGACGAGTCCGGGCTGCCGGGGGTTACCCTTGTGGACGTCGAGGTCAGCCGGTGCGGCCAGTGTGGTCAGTACGAGGTCGCGATTCCCCGGATAGAAGAACTGCACCACGTGATGGCCATCGCCGTCGTCCGCAAGTCGGCGCGCCTGACGCCAGTGGAGATCCGATTCCTCCGGACCACCCTCGGGTGGTCCGGCCGGGAGTTGGCCGACCACATGGGCGCCGCCCCCGAAACCGTTTCTCGCTGGGAACATGGCAAGACCCGTATCGGACCGCAGGCCGACCGCCTCGTGCGCCTCATGGTCCTTCACAGGACGTCGCCGGAATCCTTCGACGTCTCATACTTGAAGGGCGTCGCGGCGCAAGCACCCGCCGACCTGCGCACGCGACTGATCAGAGGCACGGCCGGCTGGACGGCCGAAGCCACGCCATCGCCGGTTTGACGGATTCAACCGGCCTGCGACGCAGTTTGGAGTGCGGCGCTACCGTCGACGGCGAAGATGCCCGCCGGACGCCGACAAGCTCACGCCCGACCGCGTACACCGCGTACACAGAAGCGGCCCGTAGCGGGAAGCCCCGCAACGGGCCGCATGAGGCGTGCGAATTCCGGTCGACCCGCAGTGCCCGATCAGCGGTCGGCGTCGACGCGCTGCGTGTCCTTGCGGCGCGCCCCGGCCATGATGCCCTCCATGCCGATATTGCCCTCGTGGCAGGCATACTCGAACAGCGGGCCGTCGGTGCGCCGCAAGGGCATCATCGCCGTCCACGGCCCGGTCAGGTTATTCGGATCCTCCACCGTGAACTCGTAGATCACCGTGTCGGGGTCGGCGCGGCGGAAGCGCTCGACGACGTGCGTGTCCCGTGACGAGCCGCGCAGGCTGGTCTCGGTGATGAAGTTGTAGGTCTCGACGACGAACGTCTCGCCATCCCAGTGGCCGCGCGATTCGCCCGACCACTGCCGCAGGCCGTGACGCGGTCTGTCGTCGTCGACCGGGATGATGCGCGGGTTGTGCACCATCTCGTTGTAGATGACCACGTAGCCCGGGATCTGCATGATCTGCACGTTATTGTTGTACGAGCCCGCGGTCATCGGCGGTCCGGCGTTGAAGCCCATGATGCAACGATCGGACAGGCTGCGGTCGGTGTAGTGATCCGCGAAGCCGTTGCGCAGGTTGAGGCGGCGGATGCGCCGCGCTTCCCGGGCCTCGCCGGTGTACGGGATCCGGCCATCCGGCGGGTCGACGATCAGCGACGTGCGCTTGTCGGCGGTCAGCTCGATGCCCCGCTCGTACCAGAACTCGTTGTAGGAGAGCACCCCGCCCTCGGCGCGCGGCTGATAGCCGGCGCTCGGCGCGCCCGTGATCGGGTCGTACAAGTCGCGGTTGAGCCGGATGCGCTCGGACGCCTCGAACTGCGCGGCCTCCTCCAGACTGAGCCGCTCGCGCCCTTCCAGGGCCGCCGGCCGCTCCAGCGGCGTCAGCGTGCGGAACGTGAACATCCCGGAGATGTGCGGCTGCCCGTCCGCGGTCCGCATCATCTCGTCGCCCGACTGCGCCTCGAGCGGCGGCGGGGCCAGCAGCGCGACCGCCGCCAGCGCGAACAACGCCGTCAGTACACGATGATTCATCGACTCGCCTCCCTCAAGCTCTGTATCCCGGTCGGACGCCGGAGTCACGGCTTCGCCTCTTGAGCCACGTATTCTAGCCGCTTGGTGCCGGCCCGTTCAACGGAAACGTCACACCCTGGACGGTACGGGTCGCCGCCGGCCTGCTACAGGAACGCGGAAAAACCAAATAACGGTAACGCTCCAATGGGCGGGAACGCCATCGCCCGTTCACGGAGCGCCTGCAGGGCCTCCTCCGGCTCGGACAGCTTCTCTTCGAGCTCCGTTACGTGGCCCAGGAGCTCGAACATCGTCCCGTACACCACCAATAGCCAGAGGGCCACGAACAGCACGTACCGGGCCACGTCGTCTACGCGTTCAGCGCCCCCGAAGGCGTAGACGACGGTCATTAGCAGAAAAATCCCGTTGATGAAGGTCGACGGGTCACGACGGTCGAAGCCGTGCAAGGCCCCCCGCCGCACGACCTTCAAGCGTCTTCGTTTACCGGGTGATTCGTCAATAGACACGGGCGTGGAATGGGCCTGGCACGTCGAAGTTCGAGCGACGCCGAGGTTTCCTTTGGCGGGCGTTGCGACTTGCGCGGGAGGCCGAGGTGGCTGCACTGTTACCCACGCCGCAGCCGGAAGCCGAGGACGGGGTGCGTGCGTCGGCTGCCCGGGCACGAAGGGGTAGGTCTGCTGGTTGCGGAGGCCAGCTACGGCTGGAAGCACCCGACCCGGGCATCGGGTTGCTGCGCCTTGGGTGTCAACGTTCTCGGCATTCACCCGGCGCGGCGGTCAGCCGCCGGTTCGCGGTCGTGCATCGGCTCGGTAGTGTCGCGCTGCCGCTCACGCGGACGGCGGCGGAAGGTTGAATCCGTCGGGGACGATCGAGTCGGGGGCGCGCAACATCGTGGCGAATAGCGCAGGCAGGTCGAGGTTTCGTTGGCGTGCGGTACGTACGACGCTGGCGAGGACCTGCTGGGTGTCGGCGCCCTTGCGGGTGCGGTTGCCGCCGCACACCTTGCGGATGACGACGGCGGGCCGGATGGCTTGTTCGGCGCGCCAGTTGGTGGCGTCGACCGACGGGTTCCACAGGAACGTGAAGATGGCGCCGAATTCGTTGGCCAGATGGTTGGCGAAGCACTCGGCCTCGTCCAGCGGCGGCGGGTTGTCGATCAGCCGGCTGAGCCGGGCGAGCAGTCGGCCGCGGGCGGTGGCCAGGCCGTGGTCGCTCAGACCGCCGGCATCGCGCCGGTCGCGCAGCGCGAGGCCGGCCTGCAAGGTGGCCTGCACCTGAGCGGCCCACCCGCAGCGGGGATGGTCCTCGAGCAGATGCTCACAGCGTCGAAGCAGGTGGGCCAGACAAGTTTGGTGCTCGCCGTTGATGTAGCGGCGGTAGACCACCCATCCGTCGCGCACGAGCACGCCGTCGAAGTCGGCTCCCAGGACCGCTTGCGCGTCTTCGAATCCGCGGCCCGCACAGATGGCGTAGACGGTCGTCGTCGGGGTGACGGCCGCCCACAACCAGTGGCTGCGGGCGCCGACGCGCCAACCGGTTTCATCGGCCGTGACCACCGGAGCGTTGCGAACCTGCTCGCGCAACGCCTCGTAGGCCGGCCGCGCGTCGCGTGCCGCACGATGCAGCAGATTCGCGAGGCCCCCCGGCGTCACCTGCAGGCCGAAGCGGGTCTGCAGCAGGTCGGCGACCTTGGCCAGCGGCAGGCCGCCGTGGGTGTGCAACTCCACGACCAGCGCGACCACACCGGGACCGAGCTGTGCGCGGGCCGCCCCCAACGCGTCGGAGGTCTGCAGGGCGTGGCGGCCCTGGATACGCCGCCGACACTGCGAGCAGTGGCCGACCTCGATGTCGAAGCGGCGCACCAGCGGGCGCACCGGGGGTAGGTCTTCCTGATACTGCGACGCCGCGCCGGTCACTTCGACCGCGCCGCCGCAGTCCGGACAGCTCGTCGGCGCCGGCGCCGCGATGGTCTCGTCGACCCGCGCCGGACACGGGCGGCGCCCCTGCCGGCCATAGCGCGCACCGGGCCGCCGGCCGGGACGGCCGCCGCGACCCTGTGGCCGCTTCTTGGCGAAAGGTGCGGCTTGCCGGCGTCCCGCGCGGCGCTCGGCTCCCAACTGCTGTTTCAGGTGCTCGTTCTCGCGCTCCAGCCGCTCGATCTGACGCTGCAAGCCGCCGTTCTGACGATGCACGCCCTTGTGGCGCGCCAGTTCGTCACGCAGCCGCGAGATTTCCTGGTCCTGTTGCTCGATGACAACGTCCCGAGGATCCCGCTCGGATGGGGATTGTTCCAGGATGGCGCGTATGCGGCGCAGCAGGCCCACGCCCCTTTCCTATCGGCACCGCGCAGCAAGACCTTTACCCCCAACACGCGGATTTCTTGCCCGGATCCGCTAAATGAAGACCTTCAAGCGAGCCCCGAGCTTCATGTCCACCTACCCCTCATCCGAAGTGATGAACGCGCCGGCGTCAATCGCCCGTGTCCGAAGCGATGCGGTACAGCTTCGACGCGGTCCGCAGGAAGAGGCTGCCGCGGGCGATGGCCGGGGTCGCCATCGTCATCTCGTCGCCGAGCGAGTTGCGCCAGAGCACCTCGAACTCGTCTCCGGCCTGCATCACGAACGTCTCGCCGTCCTCGCTCAGCGCGAAGATCTTGCCGTTGTAGGCCCACGGCGACGCCGTGAAGAGCGTCCCCGCGGTGACGCGGCGGCGCGGGTAGACCGGCTGGCCGGTGCGCGCGTCGTAGCACATCATGATGCCGCGATCGAGGAGCGTGTAGTGGTAGTCGCCGTAGACGAGCGACGACGGGTTGTAGGAGCCGAGCTGCGGGTGCGACCAGACGACGTAGTCGTTGTTGGTGCTGCCCTGCCCCAGCGAGATGTCCCCGTTGGCGCCGGCCCGGATCGCATAGACCGGCCGGGTCGAGTCGGCGATGTAGCCGGAGTTGATGAACAGCAGGCCGTGATCGGAGAACGGCGTCGGAATGACGAGCGACGACATGCCGTGCAGCTCCCAGAGCAGCTCGCCGTCGAGGCCGTAGGAGCGGACCCCGCCGGTGCCGGTGGTGACGAGCTCGGTACGGACGTCGTTCTCCCAGACGAACGGCGTCGACCAGTTGGTCCCCTCGTCGCGATCGGTGCGCCAGATCTCCTCGCCGGTAGCCGCGTCGAAGGCCGCGACCCACGACTGCTCGTCGTTGTCGTTGACCACGTAGAGACGGCCGTCGTGCAGAATTGGCGAGCCGGCCGCGCCCCAGTTGCGCCGCGGCAACCACTCCAGCGGCACCGACCACGCCTCGTTGCCCTCGAAGTCGAACGCGAAGAGGCCTATGTCGCCGAGGTAGACGTACACGCGCTCGCCGTCGGTGACCGGGGTCTCCGACGCGAAAGTGTTCTTCTGGTGCGCGGTCAGCGCCGGCACCGCGGTGTGCAGATCGCGCTCCCAGCGGACCGCCCCGGTCTCGAAGTCGACGTCGTAGAGCATCCAGCGCAGCGCCTCGCCCTCCCGTTCGATGTCGGCCCCGGTCATCGAACCGCCGAGAGAGCGGGCGCGGTAGGACTCGATCGGCATCGGCTGCGCGTCCGTCGTCCCACTCACGCGGGTCACGGTCAGCACGAAGACGTGGTCGCCCCAGACGATGGGCGAGCTCCAGGCGCGCCCCGGGATGTCGATCTGCCAGGCGATGTTCTCGTCCGGCCCCCAGCGCTCCGGCAGCGCCGGATCGTCGGCGACGACGCCCGCCACCCCGCCCCGGAACTGCGGCCAGTTGGTCTGCGCCGAGACCCCCGCCGCCATCGCCGCCACCAGCGCCGCCATCACCATCACTCGCGTCGTCTTCACCACAGCCTCCTGAAAGGTCATCGTCGTCGAGCCGGCTCATTCTAGCAGTCCGCCCCCTGCCTGCGGTCAATGCTGCCGGTGCAGCGGCCCGGCTGCCACGGCAGCACCGCGTGCCCCGCGGTGCCACTTGCCGCGGGACCGCCGCCGGCGCGCCGGCGCGCGTACACTGATACGCCGTGACTCTCATCCGTTGGACGGCGGCGTTCCTGCGGCCCTATCGGGCGCGTGTCGCCGCCGTCCTCGGCCTGTCGCTCGTCGAGATCGGCCTCGCCACGGCCGCGCCGTGGGCGCTGAAGCTGATCGTGGACAACGTGCTCGGGGATCAACCACTCCCGGGCCCGCTCGTCGCCCTTCTGCCGTTCGCCGCCGACCTCGGGGCGGTCAGCCTGCTGGTGCTGTTCGCGGCGGGCGGCCTGGCCGTCGAGCTGGCGGCGGAGCTGGTGCGCCTGGCGCATACGCAGATCGAGGTCGACATGGGCCAGCGGGTCGTCCACGACCTGCGAAGCCGTCTTCTGGAGCATCTGCAGGCGCTGCCGCTCCGGCACCATCTCACTCACCGGACCTCGGATGCGGTGTACCGGCTGGACGCCGACACCTACTGCATCAACGACCTGGTGACCGGCGGCGCGCTGCCGATCACCCTGGCGACGCTGCATCTCGCGGTCATGTTCGTCGTGGTCCTGACGATGGACGCGACGCTCGCGCTGCTGGCGCTGGCCGCGGCGCCGTTTCTGTACCTCTGCCTGCGCTACCACGCGACGACCCTGAGCGAGCGGGCCGAGCAGGTCAAGACCCTCGAGTCCGGGCTCGTCGAGCGGGCCTACGAGACCCTGCGATCGATTGCGGCGATCAAGAGCTACGCGCGCGAGCGTCACGAGCTCGGCCGCTTCACGCACGCCAGCCGCGACACCGTGCAGGCGCGGGTGCGCCTGACCTGGCAGGAATCGCTCTTCTCCGTGGCGGTCACCGCGGTGACGCTGGCCGGCACCGCCGTCGTCCTCGTCGCCGGCGGCCTCCACGTTCTGAACGAGACGCTGACGGTCGGAGAGCTGCTGGTCGTCATCGCCTACCTGGCGCGGGTCTACGACCCGGTCGCGGAGATCGCGCACACCGTCGGCTCGCTGCAGCAGGCGGTGGTCGGAGCGCGACGCGTCCGCGATATCCTGGCGCTGGAGCCGGAAATCGCGGACGCGCCGGACGCGGTGGACGCCGGCGGCCTGACCGGGCACGTGCGTTTCGACCGCGTGCGGTTCTCGTACGACGGCGTGCGCACCGTCCTCGACGGGATCGGTTTCGACGCGCGGCCCGGCGAGCTGGTCGCCATCGTCGGTCCGACCGGCGCCGGCAAGACGACGCTCGTGCAGCTCATCCCGCGGCTCTTCAAGCCCACGTCGGGAAGCGTGCTGATCGACGGCCGCGACGCCGCCGCCTACAAGCTCCGCTCGCTGCGGGAGCGGATCGCGCTCGTGCCGCAGGACCCGCTGCTGTTCGCGGGCACGATCGGCGACAACATCCGCTACGGCCGGCTCGACGCCTCGGCCGCCGAGGTCGAGCAGGCGGCGCGCGACGCCCAGATACACGCGGCCATCGAACGGCTGCCGGACGGCTACGCGACACCGGTCGCCGAGGCCGGCGCCACGCTCTCCGGCGGCGAGCGGCAGCGGCTGGGGATCGCCCGGGCGCTGCTGAAGCGAGCGCCCATCCTGATCCTCGACGAGCCCACGTCCGCGGTGGACACCCTGGCCGAGGCCGCGGTCTTCGACAGCCTGCGCCGCCTGCGGGACGGCCGGACGATCTTCGTCATCGCGCACCGCCTGTCCACCATCCGCGACGCCACCCGCATACTGGTCCTGCAGGACGGGCGGATCACCGCCCGGGGTCCGCACGCGTCGCTGCTCGCCTCGAGCGATCTCTACCGTCGCATGTGGGAACGCCTGGCCAGCGGCGGCTCGCTCGACGACCCCGATCTGGCCGGGTCCACGGCGGAAGCCCCGGACCTGGCGTTGCCGGCGCGCTCGTGACGCGGCCATGAGAATCCTGTTCGCCGGCATCATCGGGCGCTATCCGTTCGGCGGCGTCACCTGGTGCTCTCTCATGTACCTGCTGGGGCTGCGCGACCTCGGGCACGAGGTCTGCTATCTCGAAGACACCGGCGAGTGCATCTACGACGCCGACGCCGACGCCATCTCCGAAGACCCGTCCTTCGGCACCCGCTACATTCACGACGCCCTCGCGCCCCACGGACTCGGCGACCGCTGGTGCTTCGTCAACTACGACGAGACCTACCACGGCTGGTCGCGCGACCGGCTGCGGGAGTACTGCCGCGGGGCCGACTTGTACATCGACCTGTCGGGCGGCTGCTGGTTCTGGCGCGACGAGTACCGGGCCATTCCGCGGCGGATCTTCATCGACTCGGACCCGGTGTTCACGCAGCTCGCCATCGCCAAGGGCGTCGCCTGGTACGTCGATTTCTTCCGCGGGTTCGATCACCTGTTCACGTTCGGAGCCAACGTCGGCACGCCCGCCTGCCGCGTGCCCACCGGCGGGTTCACGTGGGGCAAGACCTGGCAGCCCGTCGTCACGCGGCTCTGGCGCACCGACCGTCCGCCGGCCCGCGACCGTTTCACGACGGTGATGACCTGGAAGACCGAGAGCTTCACCGACGTCGACGGCAACAAGGATCGCGAGTTTGTGCGGTTCATCGATCTTCCCGCGCGCACCGCTGCGCGGTTCGAGCTCGCGGTCAACGGACCGCACGAGCTGCTGCGCGCGCACGGGTGGGCGCCGGTCGATGCGATGCGGGTCTCGCGCACCGCGGACGCCTACCGCGACTTCATTCAGGGGTCGAAGGCGGAGTTCGGCGTGGCGAAGCACGCCTACGTCGCGCAACGGTCGGGGTGGTTCAGCGACCGCACGGCCTGCTACCTGGCCGCGGGCCGCCCGGCGCTGGTGCAGGACACCGGGTGGAGCGCCCATCTTCCCGCCGGCATGGGCCTGATCCCGTTCTCCACCGTCGAGGAGGCGCTCGACGGGCTCGCGCGGATGGAGAGTGACTACGCGGCGCACGCCGCACGGGCCGCCGACATCGCTCGAGAGTGCTTCGACGCCTCGCGCGTGCTGCCGCGGCTGCTGGAAGCGGCAGGCGCCTGAAGAGACGGCCATGGCCGGACGCGCCCCACGAACGGACGACGGACAACGCCGCATGCGAATCGCCCTGATCGCACCGGTGGCGCAGTCGGTGCCGCCGGCGCGCTCGGGCTCGATCGAGACGGTGACCGACCTGCTGGCGCGGGGCCTTGCCGCGCGCGGCCACGAGGTCACGCTGTTCGCGGCGGGAACATCGGAAACGCCCGCGAACCTGCACGCCGTCTTTCGGGAGGGCTACCACGCCGACGAGTCGCTCTGGCCCTGGGAGCTGTGCGAGCTGTTCAATCTCGCGGCGGCCGTCGAGCGCGCCGGGGCGTTCGACGTCATCCACGCCCAGGCCGAGTACGCGCCGCTGGGACTGGCCTTTTCGCGCCTGTCGCCGGCGCCGGTGGTCCATACGGTCCACCATTGGCCGACCGGACCGGAGGTGTCGCTCTGGTCGCACTATCCGGAAGCGCCGTTCATCGCCGTCTCGGCCGCGCAGGCACAGCGGCTCTCGGGCTTGACGGTAGCCGGCGTCGTGCACCACGCGGTCGATCCCGCGGCGCTCCCCTTCCGGCCGGACGCCGGCGACTACCTGCTGTTCCTGGGCCGCTTCACGGCCGGCAAGGGCGTGCTGGAAGCGATAGACGCGGCGCGGCGCAGCGGCATGCGTCTCGTGCTCGCCGCGGCAGAGAACGACTACTACCGCGAGGTCGTCGCACCGCTCGTCGACGGCGACCGGATCGTCTACCGGGGTGAAGTCGATCCGGCGGCCAGGGCGGCGCTGCTGGGCGGCGCGCGGGCGCTGATCTACCCCGTGCAGGCGGAGGAGCCGTTCGGGCTGGTGCTGGCCGAAGCGATGACCTGCGGGACGCCGGTAGCGGCACTGGATCGCGGCGCGGTGGGCGAGCTGGTCGACGAGGGAATCACCGGCGGCGTCTTCCGCAGCCTGGATCGTCTCGTGGCGGGCCTTCTCCGAATCGTGGCGCTCGATCGCGCACGGGTCCGCGCGCGCGCTCTGGAGCGGTTCCACCCGGACCGGATGGTCGAGGAATACGCCGGGATCTACGCGACCCTCGCGGCGGCCCGGCAACGCGGCCCATCGACCTCGATCCCGCCTCAGCGCACGAACAGCGACCCGCCGCCGAGCTCGTAGAACACGATCGGCACGAAGTCGTTCGCCGTCCACGTCGCCTCCTGCCCCCAGCGGGCGTCGTAGGCCGCCGTCGGCGCGGCGTCCATCACCTGCTCCAGGGTGTGGCCCTCGGCGATCATCGCCCGCACGCGGTCGCGCACGTCGACGATCATGTCCAGGAACTCGATCATCGCGTCGCGCCCGACGACCTGCAGCCCGTGGCCCGGAATCACCCGGGTGGCCGGCCCCGCCATGGCGATCGCCTTCTCGAGCGCCGCGACGGTTCCCGCCACCGTGCCGCCGTTGTAGACGTCGATGATGGGATAGCTCGTGGTCCGGAACACGTCCCCGAGGTGCAGCACGTCGGATTCCGGAAAGTGCACGAAGGTGTCGCCGTCGGTGTGGGCGGCCGGCGCGAGGAACGCCCGCACCTCCTCCCCGTTGAAGTGGAAGCTCACCGCGTCGTTGTAGGTCACGACCGGCCGCGCGCCTGCGGCGGGACGCGGCGCAAAGCTTCCCCCGCGGCGCGGGAAGCGGAGCCGCTCCAGCGCGCGGACCCGCACGTTGTCGTGCGCGAAGATCAGGACGTCCCGGTCCGCGAGCGGCTCGTTGCCGCCGATGTGGTCGGGGTGCACATGGGTGTTGATCAGGAATCGGATCTCCCCGTCGGACACGGTCCGCACCGCGGCCACCAGCCTCTCGGCGAGCGGTGCGAACAGCGAGTCGACGAGCAGCACGCCGTCCGGCCCGGCGAAGACGCCCACGTTGCCGCCGCCCCCCGGACGCATCACCATGTGGACCTGGCCGGCCACGGGCACGACCGTCAGCTCGACGCCCGCGAACCGGTCGCCCGGGTTCTGCTCTCCGGCAACGGCGACGGCGACGATGCAGGCCGCGGCGAGGGCGGCCAGGACGATACGGGGGTATCTGGTCATGCACGACTCCTTGGTCTTTCTCCGAAGTCCTCCCGGAACCGGTCGATCTGATGCATGCGCTCGTGCAGCACCGCAACGATACCGACGTCGCCGTCGCCGAGCACCTGCCAGTAGACGAAGTGTTTCTCGTACCTGAAGACGTAGCCATCCACCCCGAATTCGGCCGGGATGGGACGCGACGGTACTTCGTCGGCCGCGATTCTCTCGAAAGTCTCGAAGAGGCCGATGATGCAGGCGTCGGCCCGAGCCGCCCCCCAAAGGTCGCGTGAGTAGCGGTAGATCTCATCGATGCGCAGGGCGGCCGCCTGCTGGACGCGCACGGCCCTCATCCGCCGGTCCGCGCCCTGTTCCCGGCGATGACGTCGGAAGCCGAGAGCGGGCGGAACGAGGACTCCGGCGCCGCGAAGGCGCGAACGAGCTCGGCCCGGAGGCGCTCGTACGCCACCCGCTCCGACCGCTCCTTGTCACGCCGGATGAGATCGCGAACGTACTCGCTGATGTTCTCGTAGGATCCGTCCTCACCGACATTGGCCGCGACGAAGTCGCTGAGCGCACCGCTGAGCCGAACCGTCATCGTGGTCCTGCGTGGCATGGCGTGTTCCTCGGCTGCCGTGTATTCATCATAACCAATATTTTGCACGCCTCAGAGTGCCGGCGACATCGCGGCGCTGCAGGGTTGCCAGCATCGTCTCCGCCACCCGTGGCGTGCCGGGCCGTCCGTGACGTACGCTTCCACCGTCGCAAGCACATCGACCATGCCAGCCCCCACGGATCTTCGCGGCCGTTCGCTGCTGGCGGCCTTCGCACATCCGGACGACGAGTCGATCGCGTGCGGCGGCCTGCTGGCGTGGTGCGCCCATCTGGGAGCCGAGGTGTCGCTGCTCTGCATGACGCGCGGCGAGCACGGCCAGGGCGCAGGAAAGATCGGGCGGACGCGGACCCGCGAACTCGGAGCCGCCGCGCGGGCACTCGGCATCGGCGCCGTGACGCTGCTCGATCACGAGGACGGCATGCTGCCGTGGCTCGCCGCCGGCACGCTACGGTCCGAAATCGAAGCGGAGATTCACGTGCGCCAACCGGATGTCGTTCTCACGTTCGATTCTGATGGCCTCTACTGGCACCCGGACCACGTAGCAGTGCACGAACTGACGACGGCCGCCGTCTTGGCGATGGGCGACGCCGCGCCGGCGCTCTACTACGTCACGATACCCCCGGGCTCGATGCGCGCCGTCGCCGACCACGCCACCGTAGCGCTCCGGCGGCACCTCGGGAACGAAGTAGCACCCGACGGCGGCACGGCCGATCTCGAACAGCCGGGGGAGACCGCTGCCAGCCGACCACCGACGTCGATTCTCGGGGTCGCGGACCCGGATGCCTTCGGTTCGGCGGCGCCGGCGCCGACACTGGTCGTCGACGCGGGGGCCTTCGCGACGCGGAAGCTCGCGGCCCTGACCTGCCATGGGTCGCAGTTCCAGGGCAGCGCACTAGCCTACGTCGCCGAGCAAGATGCCCCTCGCCTGCTCGGCATCGAGCACTACCGGCGGGCGGCGGCCGGCGCGGCGGGCCGCACGTTCATCGAAGACCTCGGCTCACGACCTGGGCCATCCGCCGGTCCCGTCCATTCCGGCGACCAACCTGTGAGCGGAGGCCGAACGGTACCGCCATGCTGATCGCGACTCTCGACCTGCTCCGGTGCCCGTTCTGCGGGGCGCGCCTGTCGGTCGTCGAGAACGACGCGCTCGACCGCGGACGATACCGAATCGAATCCGGCGTTCTGGGCTGCGAGTGTTGCGCCTTCCCGGTGGTCGCAGGGATTCCGGTCCTCATCGCCGACGACACGACCCGCGACGCCATGCACGCGCTGGAAGCGGGCCGAAGCGACGACGCGCTCCACACGCTGCTAGGCCTGGACGGTGCGCGGCTCGACGCCTTTCGCGAGCTGACCTCGGTTGCCGGCCGGGCGACGTATCGCGATTTCCTCGGTGTGCTGTGCCTGGACGCTGAGGCGGACTATATGTTCCATCGGTTCTCGGACCCGACCTACCTGCTCGTCGAGAAGCTGCTCGACGCGCTGGGACACAGCGGGCATCCCGGCGCCGGCGGCAACCCGGCAAACCCGGTCGGCCCGCAGACACGCGCCAACGCCGGAGCACCGGGCAGCCGCGGGCGCGACGCGCCCCCACCGCGGCGCGCGCTCGACCTGTGCGGCGGCTCCGGCCATCTCACCCGCGTCCTGCTGCGTCAGCCAGCGTGCGCGGGCGCGGTCCTCGCCGACGTCCACTTCTGGAAACTCTGGCTCTCCGCCCGCATCGTGGCGCCCGACTGCGAGCCCGTGTGCTGCGACGCGAACAGCCCGCTACCGCTCGCGGACCGGCTGTTCTCCACCGTGCTGCTAAGCGACGCGTTTCCCTACATCTGGCACAAGCGGCTGCTCGCCGGCGAGATGCAGCGTGCCGCGACGAGCGACGCCGTCATCGTCATGCCGCACATGCACAGCGCGCACGGCGAGAACTACTCCGCCGGCGATACCCTCTCGCCAGCCGCCTACTCGAACCTCTTCGCAACGCTGAGGCCCAGGCTCTTCGACGACCGGGACCTCCTCGCCGGCCTGCTGGACGAGCGCGTCGTCGACCTCGCGAACCACAGGTCACCAACCCGATGCGGCGACACACCGTCGATAACACTGCTGGCCAGCCGCGATGGAGAGCTCTACCGGCGCTACGCCGTGGCCGACCCGCTCGACGTGACCGGGGTGCTCGCCGTCAACCCCCTCTACCGCGTGGACTACGCGGACGGGGTCTCGCGCCTCACCCTCACCTTTCCGACCACGGATTACGAGGACGAGTTCGCCCTGACCAAGCGGTACCTGCCTGCGAGCCTTGCCCTCGAAGCCGACCTCCGGGGTGCGATCGCCCCGGCGGACATCGGGCCACCCCATAGCGACCTGCGCGGCGAGCTCGCATCCGCCACGGCCGGGTCGGCGTTCGCCGAGCTTCGCCGCCGGCGGGTGCTCCTCGACCTGCCCCGGGACTACTGTCGACTGCTGCCTCCCGCACCACCCCGATGAACTTCCACGTCTGAGGTCCAACGCTCGATATCCGCCTGCGCGATATTCAATCCTGAAGAATCCGAAACGCCTCGTTTCCGGCCTCCCACGCCCGCATGTCGCTCCACAAAGTCGTGGCCTGCAGGTCGGCTGGAGTAAAGCCCGAACGGAGAATGCTCGAAATGTGTTCATCACCAACACCCGGCCTGAGGCTGCCGAGAATACGGCAGAGTCCTATTGTCAGAACACTCACGATGTCGTGACCTCGTACCAGACACCATGGATCAGCAGCAGGCAACTGCGCGATGCACTGCTCCACAAAGTCCTCATCGCACCGTGAACCGTCCTTTACTACTGCGCGAACCAATCCCTGCGCATCCACCGTCCACGTTCGGACATCGACGAAACGCCGCACGCGAATCGCAGACCTGTCGATGTCAAGCCTATTACGCAAGGCGGCGAACCTCAGACGTCCGAACACCAACGCCCGTTCCAGCAGGGCACCGCGCACATCCATTCCCACTCTCTGCTCGAACCGGCCAATCTTCGATTCGTCACCATATTCCGCAAGAACCTTCCTCAAGGCGGACGAGCGGCAAAGAAGAGACTCCAAGTCGTGACCGTCTGTTCTCACGACGTTCGCTGTACCGAAGTCGATGCCCATGAGGCTGTCGCAGTCATCGTCCACGACCCCCAGCACTCCGCCGAACCTCTGCTTATCGAGGCGCTCAACACCTCCGATCACGTTCTTCTTGCCTTCGCCATCCACGAGTTCGCATGCGACGTGTTTTCTCGGCCGCCAGAATCGCATGTCCGCCACGCCCTCGACAACCAGAAATGCGCCGGCGTGTTCCGTGCGCATCATCTTGATCTCCGAGGCGATCGTGCCCGGGTCCTTGTGGCCGATCGGCATTCAGGCGGGATCCCCCAGAGCAACCATCAAGTCGTCTCTGTCGCCAACGACGTACGGCGAATGCGTGGCGACCAGCACGTCGAAGTTCGACAGTTCGACGATCTTCAGCAAGTCGGGAAGAAAGCGCTTCTGCCAAGCCACGTGGAGGGAGAGCTCGGGCTCGTCGACGAGCACTATCGTGTTGGATCGAACCCTGAACAGCAGGTCGTAATGAAGGACCAGCTCCTGTTGCTCTCCCGACGAAAGTGCGCGCAGCGCCAGCTCTTGGTCCATACTGCTCCTGGCGACGAATCCGTGCTCTCTATCCAGCGCGATTCTCTTGTGTCGATAC
Source organism: Vicinamibacterales bacterium (assembly GCA_965116825.1). GTDB lineage: Bacteria > Acidobacteriota > Vicinamibacteria > Vicinamibacterales > UBA8438 > WTFV01. The sequence goes on along the minus strand of OZ220736.1, from coordinate 4,772,654 downwards.
TTCTGATTCACGTTGTCCAGCAGAACGTGAACGCGTTTTGCGAGATCTTCCAGCACCTGCAGTTTCCGCTCGGTGTCCTGAACGTACAGCGTCATGACCCGGATCCGCGCGGTATCCATGTCGCCGAGCTTGTCGACCGGGAATGGATGTGTGGGGGTCTCGTCCAGGACTCCGATTCTCTTCAGCTCCTCCGTCTTGCGATCCAGTTCGGACATCCGTTCCTTGAGTTCGTCGACGGCCAGCTCGTCCGTCGCCGAAATCAAGCGTTGCGGGAAGGACTGGTCGAGCGTCTGGGACTCGCGCCCGTACTGAACCATGGCATCGGCGATCCGTCGCCGGAAATGCTCACTGCATTCGTCCACCGCGAAGAACGGCGGCTCACGCCGTCGCGCTCTCCGGTAGCCGAAGCGCGAGAAGGCGCTCAAGTCCGTCCGCACCAGGCGCTGGGCCTCGATGAAGTGGACGCGAGCGTGCCCGAGAAACCTGTCGAACCAGCTCGCGTGCTCTCCGTTGGAGTCTCCCTCCGAGTATCGGGAGACCACCTCCGAAGCGTCGAGCACCTCGTCATCGCGGATGTCGATCCAGGCGTCGGCGATCCCGGGGTGCGGGCGCAGATACTCGATCTTCGCCGCTATCCGGCCTGCCGGAAACAGCTCGTCGAGGCTTGCCGAGTGCGACTGCCCCTGTGTGGACAACCGCAATTCATAGCCCTCGCTGGACTCTTCCCCCGTAGCCGCCACTTCCACGGTACTGCCATCACGGAACTCCAGGAAGAAGCGCGAGAACGGAATACCTCGGATGTAGCCGAGACGCCGCCTGAGCAGCGCCTCGACCATCCCCAGGACGACCGTCTTGCCTACGCCGTTCGGGCCGTGCAGAAGCGTTACCCGATCTTCGAGTTTGAGGTGAATGTCGTGGTCGTAGGTCCCGAAGAGACCGTCCACCGCGATGCGCTGCAGCCTCAGCAACTCCGATTCGGCCATCAATCAGTCCCTACCTCCGCGTGCGGACATCGCTCTCAGTCTAACATCGCGTGCGCGGCGCGCGAGTTGCTCAGGGGACCATCCTATCGCCGGAATCCTCCGCGTCACCGAACGCGTCGAGGAGCAGCGGAAGCAGGGTATCCATCCGCGCTAGCGTGGCCCCGCCCGGCGGCAGTCCGTCGGCGAACCCGCTGCCCCGCAGTCGATCCAGCAGCGCCGGACGGCCGGCGATCACGTGCACCGGCACGTCCCACGGGGCGCCCTCCCCACTGACCAGCGCCGGAGGCTGATGGTCGCCGACCAGGATCATCACGAGATCGCGGTCCCCGCGCAGCCGCAGGTAGCCTCCGACCGTGGCGTACGCGTAGCGGAGCGCCTGCACGTAGCTCGGGCCCAGGTTCATCCAGTCCGGCTGCTCGGACCACGCTTCGAACAGCTCGTCGTCGTCATAGGGCCGCATCGAGACCACGCGCTCCCAGTCGGGCTGGTACGGGGGGGCCGGGGTGAAGGGCGCATGCGTGGTGATGGTCGTGAAGAAGACGAACCGCGGCTCGCGGTCGCGCGGCTCGATCTCCACGCGGTCGACGCGGGCCAGCGCGTACTGGTCGTTGATGCTCCACCAGCCGAACGGCGGCCCGCGGTAGTCGAGCCGTTCGTGGTCATAGATCGCGTCGAACCCGTAGAAGGCGCCCTCGGGCCAGGGTACCAGCAGCCCCGGGGCGATCGCCACGGCGCGATAGCCCCCGCGCTGGAACACCGTCACCAGCGTGTCGCGCTCCTGCGCCATCAGCCGCACGTTGCTCCGGTCGTCGCGCACCTCGGTCCCGGACAGCAGGCTGATGTGGGCGAGCCACGACTCCCCGCCGAAGGTCGTCGACTCGACCCGTGCGGAGACGACCTCCCGCCCCGTGTGCCGGACGTCCGCCGTCAACTGCGCCCGACTCGAGGCGAGCGCCTCCACGAAGGCCGGCCGCTCCCAGCTCACGACGCCGTACGACTCCATGAAGACAAGGAACACGTCGGCCCCCGCCACCCGCGAGAGGTCCGAGCGCAGCACCGGTGGAGGCCCCAGCGCCGCAACCCCGGCGCCGCTCATCTCGTAGGCCAGCTCGTACGCCTCGCGGGCGTAGGCGGAGGCGACCGGATCGGCGAACCGCAAGCGCTCGATCGGCCGCCAGCCGGCCTGCTCGGCCGCGAAGAGCGCCGCGGCGAGCCCTGCGGCGAGCCCGAACAGGCGCCTCCCCACCGGCGCCGCCGTTGCGCGCGCAAGCTGATCGACGCACCAGCGTGCGGCGGCATAGGCGGCGAGGGGCGCCGCGACCGCGGTGCCCAGGAACAACGCCATCTGCCACGGCTCGGCCACGGTCGCGAACATCGCGCCTACGCTGGGCACGTGGCGCAGATCCCAGTAGGGATTGACGTCCCGGCCGTACAGAGCACGCGTCGTAACGTCCACGTAGCGTCCGGCGAGGAGCAGCACCCAGGCGACGGCCACCCCGCGCTGGATGCGCACGGAGACATGGCCCCTCCACCAGCGGAGACACACGATCGCCACGACCGCGAACGCCAGATCCGGCGACACCTCCGCGGTCGGGCGGATCGCCAGCGTCGGCCAGACGTTGCGGAAGGTCAGCGACAGGTTGAGAAGCAGCAGCGCGACGGCGACCGCAACCCAGGCAACGATCCTTCGGGCGGCATCTCGCGGCGTGGCCCCGGGCCGCCCGCGACCGGGGACACGAGCACCGCGCGAGACGTCTGCGGGCACGGCCGCCGCCTACCTGAGACTGAACGGCAGCACCCGGCCGCCGATGGTCAGTGCGAGCAGGCTGCCGAGGACCGGGGGCCCGAAGCCGTTCGTCAGATAGCCCAGACCCGTGAACATGATGCCGCTCGCGAAATGGAAGTTGAGCACCATCAGCAGCGCCAAGCCGGCGGTGGCGCGGACGCTGAACCCGACGATCAGGGCCGTGCCGGCGGCGAACTCCGCCAGCGGCACGACGCGCGCAAAGAGCGGAGCGAACGGAATGCAGATGTTCTCGAGATACCACAGGCTGTTGCCGGCAGTGAGTCCGCGCCAGCGCTCCAGTTCGGCCAGCAACGGGGCGCTGCTGATCAGCCAGCCGACCTTCTGCATCGCCATCAGGATCAGAAACAGCCCCATGATCACCGACAATGCTCGCAGGCCGACGCCCGCACCAGTACCCTGGAAGGACATGCTCGCCATTGTAACCGCGCTCGCGTCCGTTCCAGAATGGCCGCCGATGAGGAAGGCGAACGGGTCCGTCACGTGAACGTGCGCGGCGCCGCGGGTCTGGCCCGCTCTCTGCTCGTCTACCACGCGATTCCGGGACGGCAGCGAAGACTCCGGCGCCTGTACCGGCAGTTCGTGGCGCCGGGCGATCTCGTGTTCGATCTCGGGGCGCACGTCGGCAATCGGACCCGCGCGCTTCGGGCGCTCGACTGCCGCGTCGTCGCGCTCGAGCCGCAACCCGACTGCGCCCGGGTGCTGCGGGCGCTCTTCTGCCGGTCGCGCGGCGTCACCGTCGTCGAGTCCGCGGTCGGGGCCGCCGGCGGTTCGTTGCAACTGACCATCAACGAACGCCACCCGACCCTGAGCACGGCCTCCGACGGGTGGCGCGAGGAACGGGAGCGCGACCCCCGCTTCGCCAACATCCGCTGGAACCGCAGGGTAACGGTCGCAGCGACCACGCTCGACCGGTTGATCGCCCGGTTCGGCGAGCCCGCCTTCGTCAAGATCGACGTCGAGGGCAGCGAACCCGAGGTACTGGCAGGTCTGGGCCGGCCGCTCGCGAGTCTGTCCTTCGAGTATCTGCCGGGCGCGCTCGACGCCGTGCACGCCTGCGTGACGCGGCTCGCCGCTCTGGGGCGCTACCACTACAACTGGTCGCCGGGCGAGTCGTTCGAGCTCGCGGCGTCCGCATGGCTGAGCGGCGACCAGCTCACGTCCGCCCTGAAGACGGCTGCCGCACAGCGCTGCTCGGGCGACGTCTACGTCCGCCTCGACGGAGAGTCCAGGCGACCATGACGAGCCGCTTCGACCAGACCCACGTGCGGCGATACTACGACCGGCACACCGCGACGTTCCTGCGCTACGGACAGGGCGGCGGCGCCGGGGCGATTCATCGTGCGGTATGGGGACCGGGCGTCGAGACCCGCGAGGCGGCGTTCCACTACGTCGAGGACTGCATCGCCGAGCAGATTCGCACCACCTGGGCGGCAGTCGCCGAACCCTCGATCGTCGACCTCGGCTGCGGCGTCGGCGGCAGCCTGTGCTACCTCGCGAAGCGGCTCCCGATCCGCGGCGCCGGCGTCACCCTGAGCCCGGTGCAGGCGCGGCTCGCCACCGAGCGCATCCGCAGCGCCGGACTCGAGGGCAGGATTCGCTGCCTGGAAGGCGACTACGCGGATCCCGGTCTCGATCTGCCCGCGGCGGAACTGGTCTACGCCATCGAGTCGTTCGTCCACGGACCCGATCCGGCCGGCTTCTTCGCCCAGTGCGCGCGGGTCGTCCGACCGGGCGGCCTGTTGCTCATCTGCGACGACGTACGGCGGGCCGCCGACGGCGGTGCGGCACGCCGCGCCATCCATCGCTTCCGCCGCGGGTGGCGCATCAACACCCTGCTGGACCGCAAGTCGTTGCGCGCGCTCGCCGCGGAGGCCGGATTCGAGCACCGCGCGACGCACGACCTGACCCTGTTCCTGGAGACGGGCCGCCCGCGCGACCGCGCCATCGGGCTGCTCGCCGCGCTGGTCGGCTGGCTCCCGGTCGACGCGAAGCTGGGGCACCTGACGGGCGGCAGCGCACTCCAGACCTGCCTGCGACGCGGCTGGATCGGGTACGATCTCGCGCTGTTCCGGCGCGCCGGCGGTCCGGCCACGGACGATGCCTGACGACCCCATCCCGTACTGGCAGTCGCTGACCGGCCCCGAGGCGGACCGCCTGGCCCGGCGCGATCCGGTGCTCGTGCTGCCGCTGGCCGCCATCGAGCAGCACGGTCCGCACCTGCCGCTCTCCACCGACGCCGACATCGGACACGGCCTGCTGGCGCGCGCCATGACGCGGCTGCCCGCCGATTTTCCGGTCCGCGTGCTGCCGCTGCTGCCGATCGGCGCCAGCACCGAGCATGCACATGCGGGACTCGCCGGCACGCTCCACGTCGAGTCCGGCGACCTCGCCGCGGTGATTGTGCGCATCGGCGCCGCCCTAGCCGCGTACGGCGTCCGGCGCCTCGTCCTGAGCAACAGTCACGGTGGGAACCGCCATGCCATGGAGACCGCGGGGCTGCAGCTTCGGCGCGAGCACGGCCTGCTGGTCGTCAAGGCGACCTATTTCTCGTTCGAGCGGGCGCCCGAGGTCGACCTCCCGGAAACCGAGTGGCGGCATGGGCTGCACGGGGGCGCGATCGAGACGGCGATGATGCTGCACCTGCATCCGGATCGGGTGCGGACCGGACAGGTGGCGCACTTCGCTTCCCTGGGCCAGGAGCTCGAGGACGCCGGCTCGCGAATCCTGCCGGAAGGGCCATCGGCGTTCGCCTGGGTGGCCGCCGATCTCAACCCCCGCGGCGCCGCCGGCGACGCCGGTCTCGCCACCGCAGAGATGGGCCGGCGGCTGGTGGAGCACTACGGCGACACGCTGGCGGCGATCATCCGCGACACCCAAGCGTTTCCGGTCGGGCGACTCGCCTGAACGAGCGGCGACCCGATCTACTCGGGTGGAGGCGCACCGGACAGCATGTCCTCGAGCCAATGACCGGCGCGCTGCATCTTCGCCTTCACGTAAGGCAGGTTGTGGCGATTGAGCGTACCGTACAGGGGACGGCGGTCGTTGACCTCGATGCCCCCGACCCGCAGCGCTTCCATCTTCGCGGGATTGTTCGTCAGCAGCCGCACCCGCTTCACATCCAGGGCCTTGAGCATCTCGACCGCCGCAACGTACTCCCGCTCGTCGGCCCCGAAACCGAGCACGCCGTCGGCATCGACCGTGTCGAGGCCGTGCTCCTGCAGCGTGTACGCCCGCAGCTTGTTGGCCAGCCCGATGTCGCGTCCTTCCTGGCCCATGTACAGCAGCACGCCGCCGCCGGACCCGGCAAAGTGCCGCAGGCTGCCCCGCAGTTGCTCTCCGCAGTCGCAACGCAAGCTGCCGAAGAGATCGCCCGTCAGGCAGGCCGAGTGGATACGGACCGGCACCGGATCGGGCCAGTCCTGCTGGCGCCCCACCAGCACCGCCACGTGCCCGAGCAGTCCGTGCGCCTCGCGGAAGAAGACGAAGCGGGCATACTCGGCCTCGGCCAGCGGGACGGGACCCTCGCTGACCTGCGTGACGCGCACGTCCACGCTGCGGGCCATCTCCTCGATCTGCGCGCTCGTCACCGCCAGCGTCGCCCCGCTGGCGATGCGATCGCGCAGCGGCAGGGAGTCCTGGGAATCGGCGGTCACGCTCACCACCGCCGGGAGCAGGCGGCCGAGGCGCGCCAGCGCGAGCCCTCCGACCTCGACGGTGGTGGCGGCTCGCACGTCCCGCGGGTCGATCGAGAACCGGCCCTTCGCCATCGCCAGGTGCAAAATCTGCTCCGGGCCCTCGCCGTTCAGCGAGAGGCTCATGCCCGGCACCCCTTCCGTGGCGGCGGAGGGAACGAGCCCCATCGAAGTGGCCCGGTGGCGCGTCACCACCAGGCGCAACTGCCCTTCCCCGCGCAGCATCTCCAGCGCCGCGTCGGTCAGTCCATCGACCGAGGCGATCAGCGCGCCGCGCTCACCCGCCGTCGCGACATAGACCGACCTGCCCTGCCGCAGGTCGAACAGTGCGCGTTCCGCGTCGTGCATTCCCATGCGTCGCAGTCGTTTCGGTCGTTAACTCTGCTGTTACTCTAACAGCCCTTGGCAAGCCGTCCGCCCGAACCGTCGCCCGCCGCCTCCGCCAACGACGTCGTGCGGCTCGGTGAGCAAGCTGCCTGGAGCTTGGTGCGCACCGTCCGTCCAGGTGCCCGCACCCCCGTGCAAGTGCATGATTCCAAGACGGATGTCTCGCTGCAAGTGTATCCTTCGGGTGCGTGGGACACACCAGCGCGGTTGACCGAAGAGGCGCGTCAGGTCCTCGATTTGTTCCTCCCGCTCCAACTGCAAGCCGACCTCGTCATCGCCCAGGCCGGGCAGAGCCTGGACGGCCGCATCGCCACGGTCAGCGGACATTCGCACTACGTGACCGGTCCGCGGGACATACTGCGCCTCCATCGACTGCGGGCGCTCGTCGATGCCGTGATCGTGGGGGCCGGAACCATCGCGGCCGACGATCCGAGGCTGACCGTGCGGGAAGCCGAGGGCGACAACCCGGTACGAGTCGTCATCGACCCGAACGGCCGCCTCGACCGGTCGCGGCGGGTCTTCCGCGACCGAGCGGCGCCGACGGTGGTGATCCGGCGCCGCCGGAAGGAGGACCCGGGTCGACGCCCCCCGGAGCGGGAGGCCTTCTCGCGCCCGCGCCTCGCGGCGGGCTGCGACACGGCCCTCGACCTGCCCGCCGGCCCGTCCGGAACCATCGATCCGCACGATGTGCTGGCGGCGCTCCGGGGCCGCGGCTGCCGCCGCTTCCTGATCGAGGGCGGCGGCGTCACCGTCTCGAGATTCCTGGATGCCGGCGCGGTCGACAGGCTGCACGTCGCGGTCGCCCCGCTGCTGATCGGATCCGGCCGGCCGGCCTTCACCCTGGCGCCTATCGCCACGCTGGAAGAAGCGCTCCGTCCTGCCTCTCGGGTGTTCCGGCTCGGCGAAGACGTGCTGTTCGACCTCGATCTGCGCTCGCCGGTCAAGACGGCAGCGCCAGCAGATCCAGGTGACCCACCGTGAGCCCGAAGCCGCCGCTCTCGATCGTCGCTCGCCGCCGCGCCGCCCAGGCCCGTACGCGAACGGCGCCGTCACCGTCCGCGCCGTCGTCGAGCGGGTCCCCGAGCTCCTCCGTTGACGCGGACTCCCAGCCGTCCACGAGCGCCCGCGCCAGCACGGCGTCGTCTGGTCCGAGCCGCCACGGGCTCTGCAACAGCCAGACGCGGTAGCCCGCTTCGCGAAACAGGGTCTCCGCCATCAGGCCGGCCATCGGACCGAGCGCCGGGCCGAGCCCCTTGTCCCGCCGCTGATGGGAGTTCACCGCTCGCCGGACGAGTGCGTCTTCCGGATCGTCCGCCGGCCGCCGGCCGTCCGCCGCCATCCATCGGATCGTCCCGTCGTAGGTCAGGGCGAACAGCGCCGCGCAGCCGGCGTCACGACAGGCTTCTGCGAGCCCGCGCAACCAGTCCCTGGACACCAGATCGAGGAGCGCCGAGCCGGTCGCCAGGTCGGCATCCGACTGCCGGACCGCGTCGAAACCCGCCGTGGCCAGGTCGCCCACGACGCGGGTCGCTTCGACGCCTTCCGGCGCCGCGGCCCGGGCGAGCAGGTCCGCATCGTGGTCGACGAGCGTCCAGTGGCGCGCTCCCGGAAGCCGCGGATTCAGGTAGCGCAGGTTGGAACCGGTCCCGCTGCCCAGGTCGACGACGCGCGACCAGCCGCCAGCGCGCCAGGCCGAAGCAAGCAGGGACATCGCGGCGGCCGACCGCGACCGGCGGTCGACCGGCTCGCGCAGCGCGAGCCACGCCGGATCGAACGTCTCGCTCATCCCGCGGGCGCGTCCTCGTAGGTGTTCGTCAGCTCGCCGACGCCCTCGATGCTCACCGTCACGACGTCGCCGTCCCGCAGCGAGCCGACACCGACCGACGTGCCGCAGGCGATGACGTCGCCCGGCTCCAGGGTCAGGTCGAACGACAGCCGGCTGATCAGATCCGCCGGACTGAAGACCATGTCCGCCACCGGGTAGTTCTGGCGCTCCTGCCCGTTGACCTCGGTCCGCACCCGCAGCGCGGACGGGTCGAGGCCGGTCGCCACCGCGGGTCCGAGCACGCCGAACGTGTCCGCCGCCTTCGACCGCGTCCACTGGGGAAAGCTGGGGTCCTTCTTCAGCAGTCCGATGGCGGTCACGTCGTTCACGCACGTGCAGCCGAACAGCGCCTCGCGCGCCTCGGCAGGCGACGCGCCGCGGCAGGTGCGGCCGATCACCAGACCGAGCTCGCCCTCGAAGATGATCTTGCCGTCGTAGCCTCGGGGCCGCCGAATCGACTTCCCCGGACCGTTCAGCGACGTGTTGGCCTTGATGAAGTAGAGCGGCTCGGCCGGCACGCTGCCGCCCATCTTTTCTATGAGGGCGTGGAAGTTGTTGGCCAGACCGACGATCTTGCCCGGCGCGACGGGCGCCAGGAACTCGACCGCGTCGGAGGCAATTCCTGCACCAGCCGGCGCGCGGCGACCGAACAGCTCGCCCTCGTGCGGCGTGACGACGCCGTCCGCCAGCGTTCCGAAACCGGTGCCGCCGTCGTGAAAGAACCGTACCCAGTGCATCGTCACCTCACGTCCTCGTCCTGTTCGTCTTCGTACGCCGGCACCGCCGCCGGCCTGCTCCGCGAACCAGTGGCCTCGGGCGCCAACGACAGGAGCTGCTCTTCGAACGTCCGGGCCGCCGCATCCCAATCCGGCAGGGCCGCCGCGTGGCGCCGAGCCGCCGCCGCGAGCCCGGCCCGCCGGGCCGCTCCCGAACCCACCGCTCCACCGCTCTCCCCCGCGCCCGGCGTCTCCGCATCCAGGAGCGATCCGAGCGCCGCGGCCAGCGCCGCGTCGTCGCCGGGCGGCGCCAGCAGCGCGGCGTCCGGCGGCAGCGTATGCGGGATCGCACCGCCGGTCGTGCTCACCACCGGCAGTCCGCGGGCGAGCGCCTCGGTCAGCACCATGCCGTACCCCTCGTAGTGCGACGCGAGAACGAAGAGCGAGCTGGCGGCGTAGAACCGGTCGAGCGCCGCGCGCCCGCATTCTCCGGCGAAGCGGATGCGGGCGGCAAGCCCATGCTCCGCCGCCATCGCGCGAACCCCTTGCGCATGGTCCGGCGCCCGCTCCAGACTCCCGGCGCAGACGCAGTGCCACGGCAGATCGCGGAGCCGCGCGAGAGCCCGCACCAGCACGTCGTGTCCCTTGCGGGGCACGACCGACGCCACCGAGAGCAATTGCGGCGGCTCGCCCGGCGCCGGACCGCCCGCCGGCGGGGCCGAATCCGTCCCGGGCCGTGCTACGCGCACCCGGACCGCGTCCACCGCGAAGCGCCCGAGACCGTGCGCCGTGAAGCTGCTGGTGACGATCACGCCCGCCACCGCGGCCAGGCTCCGCCGCTCCCGTTCCCGCAGACGCTCGCGCGCCTCCGCGGAAAGCCCCGTCTCGTCGGAGAGTGGATGATGCACGAGAGCCAGCAGGCGCAGCCGCCCCCGGTGGGCGGCGACCGGTTCCGGCAGACCGCCGAGAGCCAGGCCGTCGATCAGCACCCGCGAGCCGTCGTCGAGTCCGGCCAGCACGCCTTCCAGGCTCGCGGCGGCCGCGGCGTCGGCGTCCGGGAACGTTCCCTCCAGGCCGTGCACGTCCACACGCCAGCCGCGGCGGCGCAGCCCGGCCGCCATCCGCGCATCGTAGAGGTACCCGCCGGTCTGCTGGTCGAGCGTCCCGGGCACGACCAGGTGCAGCCGGGGTGCCCTCACGGGCGCCCCTCGTAGCGGCCCCAGGCGACGTGCGACTCGTGCAGCGTGACCGCGATGGAGGTCACGCCGGCGGCACCGTCCCCCAGGTCTCCCCCGCGGATCGCCGCCGCGAGCCGCTCGAAGATCTCGCGGGCCAGGAACTCGGTCGTGGTGTTCCGGCCGGCGAAAGCCGGCTCGTCGTCGAGGTTGCAGTAGTTCAGGTCCCCCAGGATCTCCTTGAGGACCGTTCCGGCGCGGCCGATGTCGACCACCATGCCGTCGGCGTCGAGCGCCGGCCGCGCGAACGTCGCGTCCACGACGTAGGTGGCGCCGTGCAGCTTCTGCGCCGGCCCGAAGGCCTCCCCGGCGAAGCTGTGGGCAATCATGAAGTGGTCGCGAACGTTGAGGCTGTACACGATAGATCGTCTCCTCTCGAGGTTGGGGCGCGTTCAGCCTCCCGCGCCGCCGGTCCCGCGAAGATCGGCATGGCGGATGCGATGACAGAGCGTGTCGCCCGGCTGCGCGGCGAGCGTCGCCATCACCGCCGGCAGCTCCTCGAACGCGCTCTCCCCCGTCACCAGCGCATCGAGGCGCTCGTCGTCGAGCAGGGCCAGCGCCAGGTTCAGGCGGCGTTCCCGCGACCAGCGCGACGCGCGGTCCGGCGGCACCTGTCCCACCTGGCTGCTCCGGATCGTGAGGCGGCGGGCATGGAACGCCTCGCCGAGCGGCAGGGGAACCTGCAACGTACCGTACCAGCTCGCCTCGACGATCGTCGCCTCGCGCCCGGCCAGGGCCAGCGCCGCCCGCAATCCGCCGGGATGGCCGCTGGCGTGAACGACCAGATCCGCGGTCGCGCCGGCCGGCGGGTCCGGGCTGTACTCGAGCCCGAGAGCAACCGCGACGGCTGCGCGCGCGCGGTTGGGATCGACGACGGTCACCTGCGCACCCGGCAAATCCCGGCACAGTGTCGCGACGAGCAGTCCGACGACGCCGCCGCCGACAACCACGATCTCGTCGCCGGGCCCGGGCCGCGCATCCCAGACGACGTTCACCGCGGTCTCCATGTTCGCGGCCAGCACGGCGCGCGACGGCGGCACGCGCGCCGGAACCGGGTGCACCGCGGCGGCGGGGACACAGTAGCGATCCTGGTGCGGATACAGGCAGAAGACCGTTCGGCCCCGCAGCCGCTCCGGCCCGTCTTCGACGACCCCGACACTGCTGTAGCCGTACTTCACCGGCGCGGGAAACTCGCCCTCCTGGAACGGCGCCCGCATCGCGGCACGCTGCGACGGCGGCACCGCCCCCCGAAACACGAGCGCCTCGGTACCGCGGCTGACGCCGCTGTAGGCGGTTCGGACCAGCACCTCGCCGGCTTGCCTCGGCGGAAGCTCGGCGGACACAATCTCCCCGTGGCCCGGCGCGCGAATCCAGAACGAACGAGCGGTCGGCATGGCCGGCATAAGAACGTCGGGGATGCTGCTCAGAGACCTTATCGCACAATCGTGATGCCGCGGGGCGCCCCGCGGCCGGCCCGGACGACCCGTTCGGCGCTTGGCCGCGCCCTGACGGACCTCGGCCTCGGCCTGGTTCCGCTGGCCGCGTGCGCGCTCACCACGTCTCGGCTGCTCGGCCTTGCCCCACGCTACTTCACCGACGTCGTGGGGCTCTATGCCCTGCTGGCGGCTCTCATCGTGCGCTTCATGCCGCGGGACCTGCCGCCGCCCGGACTAGGCGCGGCGAACCAGATCACCCTCGTCCGGGCCACGCTGGTGCTTCCGTTGGCGGCCCTGGTCCTGCAGCCCACGTTGCTCGAGGCAACCGCTCTGTGGTGGATCGCCGGCGTCGCGGCGGTCGCCATAGCGCTCGACGGCATCGACGGCCTGGTGGCGCGGCGCAGCCGGCAGGAGACCCGTTTCGGGGCGCGCTTCGACATGGAGCTCGACGCCTTCCTGATGCTCGTCCTCTCCGTGCTCGTCTGGCGGAGCGGCCGCCTGGACGCCTGGGCCCTGCTGATCGGCGCGCTCCGCTACCTGTTCGTGGCCGCCGGCTGGATCTGGCCCGTCCTGACCGCCGATCTCCCGCCCAGCTTCCGCCGCAAGACGGTCTGCGTCGTCCAGGGCGTTGCGCTGCTCGTCTGCCTGCTGCCGATCTTGCCCGTCGAACATGCAGTGCGGGCTGCCGCGGGCGCGCTGGCCCTGCTGGTCTGGTCCTTCGGCGTCGATGTCATCTGGCTGATCGTGCACGCGCCGGGCCGCATCAGGCCCCGCAGCACCTAGGAGCTCCCATGCGCGGACTGTCCGCCGCCTGCATCGCCCTCGCCATCCTGGCCGCCGCCGGCTGCCTCGACGGTTCCCGATCGGACGCCCCGCGCCCGTCGGTGGACGAGCTGGTCGAGCGCGCCGAGGAGGGCGATGCGCAGGCGCTCTTCGAACTCGGCAACCGCTACGCCGACGGCGACGGGGTCGCCCGCGACAACGTCACCGCCTACATGTGGTTCGGTCTCGCGGCCGAACGACTCACCACCGAGGAGGGCTACGAAGCCAGACGGATGCAACTGCGGCTCGACCCCGACATGTTCCGGCACCAGATCACGGAGGCGGAGCGTCTGGCGCGCATCTGGAAGACCCGCGTGGCCGCGCGCCGGCGCGCCGAAGACCGCCCCTGACGCACGCACGGCCGGCGTGGCGTCTCCGCGGATCACGTTGCGGAAGCGCCCGTCTCCCGCGAGCCGCCGGCGCCCGCGCGTCAATCCTGCCGGCCGTCGCGACCCGATTCGCCGCCCGGGGCGGGACGCAGCTCGTCGAGCGTCAGCCGGCCGTCGCCATTCGCATCGAGCGAGCTCAGCGCCTGCGCGGCCGACGCGATCTCCCGGTCGGAAACCGTGCCGTCCCCGTCCGCGTCGAGCGCGACCATGAGCGGGCTGCCGGGTCGCCGAGGCTCGCCGTCGTCCGCGGCTTCCGAGGACTCCCCCGCGCGCTGCTCCGCCGCGGGCTGCTCGTCGTCGCCGGGCCCGGCCGCCTCCGCCGTCAGCAGCGCGAGAATCTCCGCCTCGGAGGCCGCGCCGTTCCCGTCGGCATCCGCGCGCGTCAGCAGACTCCGAAACTGCGACGGCAACTCCTCGGACCCGAGCCTGCCGTCCTCGTCGGCGTCCAAAGTCATGAAGGCGGCCGCCGCCTCCTGCGGCGTCCGCCGAGGACCGCCGATGGGACCGCCGCCACGGGGTCGCAGCTCGCCACCCGACAGGGCTCCGTCGGCGTCCTCATCCAGCGTCGCCAGCGATTCGGCCGCCGCGGCGATCTCGCCGGCCGAGATCTCGCCGTCGTCGTCCGTGTCGAGGGCGCCGAAGGCCGGCAGCCTGCGCAGCGCGCGGGCGTCATCCTGCGCCTCATCGCCCGCCGACTCCTGCTCCTGCAGCTCCTGCTCCTGCAGCTCCTGCTCCTGCAGCTCCTGCTCCTGCAGCGCGACGACACTCGCCGCGGCCAACCCCAGCGCCGCGGCCAGGGCCGCGACCGTGCCGAACGTCCGCACCCGTGATTGCATGGTCGACTCCGATCAGCGAGTGGTGCCCGCGTACGACGATCAACCGCCGGCCCGCGAAGTCTCGGGCCGGCCCAGGCCCCAGCCGAGCGAACCGTCGTCCAGCTCCTCGACCGTCTGCCCGAGCACGATGTCGAAGTGGGCGGTCAGCTCGCCGATCCGCGATCCGGGCAGCGGATCGAAGTCGACGAGGATCGTCTCCTTCGCCACCGGATCCTGAATCCGCGAGGTGAGCCGGTCCTTCGCATTGTCCGGGTGGCCGTTGATGAGCATCTGCGACGTGAAGATCCGCTCCCCGTTCCGGCTGACGGCGAAGTGTATGTGCGGGGTGCGGAATACATCGCCGATGATGTACGGGACCGGCTTGATGGTGCGGAAGTAGTACTCGCCCTTCACGTTCGTGAGAAAGCGGCCGTAGCCCTGGAAGTTCGAATCGGGCGGCACGTCCTCGTTGACCCCGTCCTCGTGCCGGTACGACTGGTTCGTGTCGCACTGCCAGATCTCGACGAACGCGTTGCGCAGCGGCGTGCCGGCGCGAGTGGTGACCGTGCCGTAGAGATGTGTGACCTCGCCGACCGCCGGCGTGATCGAGTCGTTGACGATCAGCAGGTCGTTGTCGGTGTCGAGCGGCATCGTATCCGGGTAGAACGGTCCTTCGAGCGCGCGGCTGCTCGGCGTCGCTACGAGCTCCTCGGCGAGCACGCCGGGCGTCCAGAGGGCGGCGGCGCCGAGCGTCCCGGCCCGCAGCGCGCGCTCCAGGAAGACGCGTCGCGACAGTCCGCGTTCGAGCAGCGAGTCACCCCGCAGGAACGGACGAATCGGCTGGGTCATGGTCGTCTCCTCCACGCGATTCTCGATCCACGGAATCAGTCGCCCACGGCCGCCCGAGGCCAGCGGCGAACGAGCCCGGCAAACAGGAACGCGGCGGTGAGGCCGAAGTACCAGGCGGTGCGCATCGACGGCTCCCAGAGCGGCAACGCGCACCAGATGGCGGCGCCGGCGACGCAAGCCGCCCGGGGAAGTCCGGCGCCGTCAGGCGGACGCCAAGCCAAAAGGGTCAGCCCGACGAGCCAACAGACGAATACGAGCAGGTCACGTTCGTCCACAGGTGCGTCCCCATCGACAGGCTCAACCCGTGCGTGTTCGCCCCGCCATCATAGCCGTGCGACGCACCATCCGCCACCGCCGAATCGGAGCGTCACCGCCGCGCCGGCGCAAGGCTGGCGTCGAGCCGCTCCTCCACCGCGCGGGCGCTCATTGCGCCCTTGTAGACGTACAGCCGGCCGGGAAGATCGCCGTCCAGCACCTCCTCGCTGACGCGCAGGCGGCTGCTGACCGCGAAGACGATCGGCTGCGGAAGCCCGGCCTGCACCAAGTCGACGCGCCGCCACACCGCGTCCCGGCTCCAGAAGCCGAGCGCCTCGAAGTAGACGCGGCGGCGGGTGTCGCGATGGGTGAAGACGAGGTCCGGTACGCACAGGCCGAGCCCCGGGAGATCCAGCAGGGCATGAGCGACCTCCGCCCTCCAGGGCGTCTCCATCTTCCGAAACCGGTCGCGCAGCCGTGCGACCTCGTCGGGCAGGCCCGCATCCTCGCGAACCGGATTGGCGGCCGGATCTCCTTCGAGACGATACGTCGCGGGCCGCCGTTGCGGCCCCCACAAGACGTCGGCCTCCAGCTCCCAGCCCGGACCGCACGCATCCAGGATCGGCAGCAGCAGAGCCAACTGCAGTCCGTAGGTCGTGACCGACCGGAACAGGCTGAACGGCCCGTCGATCTCGATACGGCAGGCGCCGTCCGGAAGTCGGCTAGCGACGTACAGCAGGCGATGGAACTTGAGCCGCCGGAAGAACAGGCGCAGGCCCCGCGGGTCGGGCCGCTGCAGCGTGACGACGACCCGAACCGCGCGCAGGAGAACGGCCTGCTTCTGGGCCGTCTCGTAGGCGGCGACCAGCGCGGGACCGCCGATCGCGTCGAACCGGGTGAGCACGTGGTTCTCCTTCAGGTCGGCGAACAGCGCGTCCCGGACGTCTCCCGCCGGCAGCTCGAGCGCGGCGGCCGCAGCCGCGATGACCGGATCGGGATCGAAGCGCCCCGCGTCGTCCAGGGCCCGCCGCACCGCCGCGGCCCGGCCGAATACGGTCCGGCGGAGCGCCGGCGGGTCCACGTCCTCCCGCGCCTGGAAATCGCAGCGATCCTCGACGAGCTTCCGCAGCCCCCGCACCAGGCGATAGTCGGTCGGGTGGTGCGGCACGTCGTCGCAGGCCGCCTCGAACGCCGCCCGGGTATCGCCGACCCCGGCGCGCGCGGCGGCGACGTAGCGCTCCGCAACGCCGAGCAACCGCTTCTTCTCCGCCGCCCGCAGCGGCGGCGTCTCGATGCGGCCGCCGCGACGCCGCACCCGCACCAGGTCAGTCGTCAGCATCGCCCTCGCGCCGGCGGTCGCTGGTGTAGACCTCGGACGTCTCGTCGGCGACGAGCTCGTAGAGGACTGCCCGCTTGTCGCCCTGCTTGCGAAGAATACGGCCGAGCCGCTGCACGTACTCGCGCACGGAGCCGCTGCCGGAGATCACGATGCCGACGTTGGCGGCCGGCATGTCCACGCCTTCGTTGAGGACCTTCGAGGTGACGAGCGCGTTGCAGACCCCGGCGGCGAAGTCCTCCAGGATCCGGGTGCGCTCGGATACCTTCGTCTGGTGCGTGATGATCGGCGCGAGGCAGCGGCGGGCAAGCGCGTAGGCGTCGTCGTTGCGCTCGGTGAACAGCAGCGCCCGGTCGCGCCGGTGGCGATGCAGCAGCGCCTCGACGTAGGTCAGCTTGGAGGGCGCCGCGAACGCAAGGTGCTTCTGGCGCTGATACGCGGCCAGGGCTCGCCGGCCTTCGACGCTCTGCGACGAGCGGATGATGAACTGCGACCAGCCGTCCGGCTGGGACATGCGGATGCCCTGCCCGACCACGAACTCGCGATACACGGCGCGTGCCTCATCGTACGCCCGGCGCTCTTCGGCGGTCAGCTCCACGAAGATCCGCTCGACGGTGTAGTCGGCGAGGTAGTCGCCCGCCAGGTCGCGCACCTGCCGGCGGCAGACGATCGGCCCGACCAGCGATTCCAGCTCGGCGTGGCGGCCGTCGACGCGTTCCGGTGTCGCCGTCAGCCCCAGCCGAAAGGGCGCGAGGCAGTGCTGGGCGGCGAGCGCGTAGGCGGCGCTCGGCAGGTGGTGGCACTCGTCGAACACGACGAGGCCGAACCGCGCACCCAGGTGTTCCATGTGAATGAAGGCGGAGTCGTAGGTCGAGACGGTGACGGGCTCGACGCGGTGCTCGCCGCCGCCGAGCACGCCGATCTCGCGCCGCAGCCGGTCGCCCAGCAGTCGATGCCACTGCGCGACCAGGTCGAGGGTCGGCGCCACGACGAGCGTGTCGCGCCGCACCGCATCCAGGGCCAGCAGCGCCACCTCGGTCTTTCCCGCGCCGGTCGGCAGCACCACCACGCCCCGTCCCCGTGCGGTGCGCCAGGCGTCCAGGGCCTCCGTCTGAAAAGGTCGCGGCTCCCGCCGCACCTGCAGGCCGGCGTTCAGCTCGCCGTACCGCCGCGCCTCGTCCGCGTACGCTATCCGGCCCCGCACGAGCGCGCGGACCACCGGTGCATAGGCAACGGCCGGCGCACGGAATCGCCGCGTGCGGGAATCCCAGCGGCAGGCGTCCGGCAGCGAGGCGCCGTCCTCCTCGGTGAATCCCCCGATGTCGAGGGTGCCGGCGACGAATCGCAGGAAAACGCTCAAGGCCTCGTGCACGGGCGGCCGCGTCTCGGCGGCGAACCATGCTCCGATTTACAGCGTACCCCCGAATTCAACCAGCCGACACCTCGCGGCCGGCCGCGGCTCTTCAGCGCACGCGGCCCGAGCGCGGATCCCCCGGACACGACGCATCCTCCGACGAATCCCCGGCGCACGGAATCGGTTTGGTCTAGAATTGAGGGCTGACCATGTCCGACAATGGAAGCTCTCCGGAACCGCCCGAATCCCCGCCGCCGGCGGATACCAAGCCGGTCAGCGGGGCCTCAGGCTCGAAGACCGGCAACGCGAAGAAGAAGTCGACCGAAGCGCGGGCCGTCAGCGCCACGAAGACCGGCGCGGGGCTCGTGGCGGCGGTGCGCGCACTTGCGCGCCGGCGCGACAAGAAGCGCGCCGGCTCGGACGCCGACTCGGCCGCGGCCGACACGAGCACCCTGGAGACGGCGGCGGCCGACGCGGCCGACGGAGATTCACTGACCACGCGCCGCGCCGACGCCCGGATGGGCGGAGGTCAGGCTCGCATCGACGCGCAGCACTCGCGCGGCAAGCTGACCGCGAGGGAACGGATCAACCGTCTGCTCGATCCCAACTCCTTCGAGGAGCTGGGCCCGTTTCTGGAGCACCGCCACACCGCGTTCGGTCTCGACCGCCAGCGCCACGCCGGCGATGGCGTCGTCACCGGCTTCGGCTACATCGACGGGCGGCGCGTCGCGGTGTTTGCACAGGACTTCACGGTGCTGGGCGGCTCGTTCTCCGAGACGCAGGCGCTCAAGGTCGGCCGCCTGCTGGAAACGGCCACCTCCAGCGGCCTGCCCGTCATCGCGCTGCTCGATTCGGTCGGCGCCCGGATTCAGGAGGGAATCTGGAGCCTCGCCGGGTTCGGCGATCTTTTCTGGCGGAACACGCAGGCGAGCGGCGTCGTGCCGCAAATCAGCCTGATGCTCGGGCCGTGCGCCGGGGGCGCCGTCTACTCCCCCGGACTGACGGACTTCGTGATCATGGCTCGCGGCAGCAGCTACATGTTCATCACCGGGCCGGACGTGATTCGCACCGTCACCGGCGAAGAGGTCGACGCCGAGACGCTGGGAGGCGCCGACACCCATGCAGGCGGCTCCGGGGTGGCCCACTTCGTGGCCGACGACGAGAACGCGGCGTTCGACGTGACCCGGCAGTTGCTCGGCTACCTGCCGTCCAACAACGCCGAGGATCCGCCGATCGTCGAGGCCGAGCAGAGCATCGAACCGGACGTGGCGGAGCTGGACAACCTCATTCCGGAAGCGGCCGAGGAAGCGTACGATGTCCGTGACGCCATAACGCGCATTGCGGATCTGCACTCGTTTCTGGAAGTGCACTCGGAGTTCGCCACGAACGCCGTCGTGGGGTTCATCCGTCTGAAGGGCCGTGTCGCGGCGGTCATCGCCAACCAGCCCGAACGGCTGGCCGGCGTGCTCGACATCGACGCCTCGGACAAGATCGCGCGCTTCATCCGGTTCGCGGACTCGTTCAACATTCCGCTCGTGACCCTGGTGGATTGTCCGGGGTTCCTGCCCGGCGCCGACCAGGAACGCAACGGCATCATCCGGCATGGCGCCAAGATCGTGTACGCCTATGCCGAAGCGACCGTGCCCAAGGTCTCGGTCGTGCTGCGAAAGGCGTACGGCGGCGCCTACATCGTCATGAGCAGCAAGATGATCCGCACCGACGTCTGCCTGGCGTGGCCGACCGCCGAGGTCGCGGTGATGGGTGCCAAGGGAGCGGTCAGCATTCTCTACGCTCGCCAACTGAAGCAGGAGCTGCCCTCGAAGCGCGACGCGGAACGCGCGCGTCTCGAGGACGAGTTCGAGAAGGAGTTCAACTCCCCGTTCGTCGCGGCCGCCACGGGACACATCGACGACGTGATCCACCCGCGCGAAACGCGCGCCCGCGTCGTCGCCGCGCTCGACTTCCTCCGGGACAAGCAGGCCGCAGCGCTGCCCAAGAAGCATGGCAACATCCCGTTGTAGGACCGCGCGATGACGCCGGAGTTGCGACAGGTTCTCGAGATTGCCGGCGTCGGCTCGACACTGCTGTTTCTCGCGCTGGGCGGTCTCGTCACCCTGATGTACGCACTGACGTCGCCGCTGCTATACGGCGGGCTCACGCTCTCCGGCGGCAGCGGCACGGGCAGGACGAAGGCGGCGGAGCAGGCCAGGCTGGAAGCCGCGGCGGAACAGGAGCGGCAACGGCAGGCCGTCGCCATCGCGGTGGCGATCGCGCGGGCTCGAACGGCCCGACCCGCGCCGCTCGAATCGGACGTGACGGCCTGGCGGCGGCTGCATCGCGCCCAACGGTTCGGCCAGTCGACCGAACGGGAGAGGGCCCGCCTGTGACCCGCTACCGCGTCACCATCGACGGCCGCGTGTACGACGTCGACATCGACGACCCGCGCGCCAGACCGGTCACGGCCCGGCTGTCGGGCACGGCGTACTCGGTCGATGTCGAGCCGACGCGCCGCGACGCCGCCGACCAGGCGGCGCCGGCCGTGGAACCCGAGCCCGAACCGCCCGACGAAGCGTCCACGGCGCCGCTCTTTCGGTCCGAGTCCGCGCCGGAGAGCGGCGGCGCGCCGCGCACGATGACCGCGCCGATTCCGGGCGCCGTCACCAAGGTGGCCACGTCCGTCGGTTTGCCCGTCGAGCGCGGTGGCGAGCTGCTCACCATCGAGGCGATGAAGATGTTCAACGTGATCCGGTCACCGTGGCGGGGCACCGTCACCACGGTGCACGTGAAGGACGGCGACCGCGTCGTCCAGGGTCAGCCGTTGGTCACCCTGACGCCACGCTAGAATCCGCGTCACCGAAAGGGTCCTGACGCACTTCCATGATGTCCCTCGATTTCGGGATTCTCCTGATGTTCGCCGTCGGCGGCGTCCTCATCTACCTGGCGATCGCCAAGGAGTACGAGCCGACGCTGCTCTTGCCGATCGGCTTCGGCGTGCTGCTGGGCAACCTGCCGAACTCGCCGATGAACGAGCCGGGCGGCATGCTCTACCTCCTGAACGAGTTCGGCATCAAGACGGAGCTGTTCCCGCTCTTCATCTTCATCGGCATCGGCGCGATGATGGACTTTCGGCCGCTGCTGTCGCAGCCCATCTTCGCCCTGCTCGGGGCCGCGGGCCAGTTGGGCATCTTCGCCACCCTTCTGCTGGCCACCTTCATCGGATTCCCGCTGAACCAGGCGTCGTCCATCGCGGTCATCGGCGCCATCGACGGGCCGACGAGCATCTACGTCTCGTCGCTGCTCGCGCCGGAGCTGCTCGCGCCGATCGCGGTCACGGCCTACTCCTACATGAGCCTGGTGCCGATCATCCAGCCGCCCATCATGCGGCTGCTCACGACCCGCAAGGAGCGCCTCATCCGAATGGAGTACGCACCCCGGCCGGTGCCGCGCGCCGCGGTGATCCTCTTTCCGATCGTCGTCACCGTCGTCATCGGCCTGCTCGTGCCGCAGTCGGCCCCGCTCGTCGCGACCCTGATGATCGGCAGCCTCATGAAGGAATCCGGGGTCGTGCCGCAGCTCGCCGGTTCGGCTTCCGAGACGCTCACCAACATCTCGACCCTGTTTCTGGGCCTGACCATCGGCAGCCTCATGCAGGCGGATACGTTTCTGCAGGTCCAGACCCTGCTCATCCTGCTGCTCGGCCTCGGGGCGTTCGTGCTCGACACCGTGGCCGGCATCTGCTTCGGCAAGATTCTCTCGCTCCTCACCGGCGGCCGCATCAATCCCCTGGTCGGCGCCGCCGGCATCAGCGCGTTCCCGATGAGCGGGCGGCTGGTCCAGAAGGTGGCGCAGGAAGAGGACTTCACCAACCACGTGCTGATGCACGCGATGGGTGCGAACACCGCCGGTCAGCTCGGATCGGTGATCGCCGGCGGCGTGCTGCTGACGCTGGTGACCAACGTCCTGGGGTAGGAAGCTTCAATCGCCGAGGTAGGAGCTATGGCTGCGTCCACCCGTCCATTCCCGAACTCCGGCGGTGAGGTAGCGCCGAGGTTGATCCAGAACAGCGCCCCCGGGTCGTCACGACTCGGGCCCTCGCCGCGCGCGCCGGCGTCGAAGATGACAGCCGCCCCTTCGTCGGGGGAACGGACCAGGATGGTCACCAGACGGCTAGTCCGTGTCCAAGAAACTGAGGGCGCCCCAGGACTCGACACTAGCAGGCCAGTTTGTTTCTGGCGTCCTTCAGCATCGAGATCAACGCGGCTCGCGCTTCTTCGGGTGTGCTGACCGGTTTGGTAAACGCCAGGCGGACGGGCCGCGGGCCCTCCGTGGTCTTCGCCGACATCTCGAACCCGTACCGATCGACGCCTGTCATGCTGGCGGCGGTGATCTCCGTCGCCTTCGAAAAGGCCTTGCAGTAGAGCACCATCGCCTCTGCGTGGTCGGCGTTCATGTGCGCAATCGTGCCGGCCGCCGACGGACCGAGGGGATCCGGCTCGGCGGCGTGCCACTCGGCCTCGCTCACCCACGACATCCGCCCGTAGCCCCCGATGTACCGGACCGAAGCCACTTGGAGCCTCCAGAACGCGAAGTCGCGGAAGTCGGCATAGTACAAAGCATTCGGATGGGAAGTCAGGAAGGCGGCACGAGCGCTGTCCCTGTCCCTCTCGACGCGGGTGCACGGACCGAGCATCGTGACACGGCCGTTGGCGAGGGGGTCTATCGAGCCGCCCTCGGCCACCAGCAGGGATGCGCGAGAATCCCGCTCCAGGTTCTTGGTGTGCTCGGCGAGTCTACTGATGAGGAAGACCGGGTTTCCATCCTCGAAGGCAACGGTCACGAACGAGCCGTAGGGGTAGCCGGCCGGCTCCAGCGCAAGGGTACACAAAGTCCCGGTCGAGATCCGCGCGACCAGCGTTCGCGCGCGCTCAGCGTGCGTGGGAGTCGGAATATCAACGTCGTACAGCGGCTCCGGCGCGTCACCTGACGGTCGGGCGTGTGCGTCTTCGCTCATGGTTCTCCCTGAGGTGCGGTGGGAGCCGCCGGCAGCGACATACCGCCGACATCCACTACTTCACTTCCAGCCAGTCGACTTGCGCGTGAACCGCGCGGGCAGCGCCGGCTTGACGTCAGGCGCAGGTTCCGGTTCCGGCTCTCCGGACGCGGCGCTGATCTCTCGTTCGAGTTCCTCTTCGTTGGGCAAACCTGCGAACTGGTCCGCGATCATCAGGGAGTGTTGCGACGGGATCTCGAATCTCTTCCCGCAGGCCTTGCACGTGACCTGATCGTCGAGACGGAGCAGATAGTTGCGTGCTTTTGCGAACTTGGCCCGGTCCTCCTCGCTCGCTCCAGCCGGCAGCCTGTCTTTCTTCGATCGCCGGATCCACCGAATGCCGTATTCGGCAGTCCGGCGACACCTGATGCACTGATACCGTCCGGGTCGGATTTCCGGTTTCTCCGTGAACAGGTCGCGTTCGTCAAGGGCCATGCAGCTATGGTAGCAACGAACGGCGACCCTGGGGTTCGCGGCCGGCGCATCCGTGACCATGACATGGAACAGGTGGGCGTCTACGTGCTGGCCGCGCTGCTGCTGCCGCTGCTTCGCCGGGCGCCATACCGTGTCGAGCTGGACGTGCCACTCCGACGCGCGTGGATGACCGCCGCGAGGCGGCTCGGGCAACGGAGGTTGTCTTCAAGGTGGACCCAGTGCGGTGGACGTCCACGCCAACGTACTGAACGCCGACGTGTACGTCAGCGATGTCGCCCGGCAACGGTACCAGTTGACGAGCAGCTTCAGGCGGTGTTGCAGGGTTCGAAGCGGCAGGTCGGCCTCGAAGTCGGACGCGACCTGCCTCGCCGTCGTACCGCCGGGAAGGCGGCGGATTGCCGACTCGATGACGCCGAGTTCCCATTCAGCTACGCGTCTCGCCACCCTTGGAGCGAGCATCCCTTCGCTCGCCGGCGACGGGCGGCTCGGCGCGCCGTTTCTGGCTCTTCGGCACGCCGGCCGGCCCACATGAGCGGTATCGAGTCGCCGCCTACTCCGCGCCGAGTTCGTCGTACGCGACGCCGAGCACGCCGGTCAGGCTTAGCAGCGCGAACGGCGACACGTGGTCCTCGAACCCGGGCAGCGCCTCGGTGGCGGTGATCTCGTCCCGGGATCGGCCGGCCGCCATCTC
Source organism: Vicinamibacterales bacterium (assembly GCA_965116825.1). Classification (GTDB taxonomy): domain Bacteria; phylum Acidobacteriota; class Vicinamibacteria; order Vicinamibacterales; family UBA8438; genus WTFV01. The sequence continues at coordinate 4,748,577 of OZ220736.1, read as the reverse complement.
GCGGCGGGTCAGATCGAGCGCCGCCGTGAAGTAGTCGCGCAGGTGCGTCAGGTCGTCCTGGCCGCCGGTGACGCCGGCGCCGGGGGTGCCGTGCCCGAAGATGTAGATGGTATCCGCGGCGTTCCCGGCCGAGACCTGCTCCAGCACCTCGATCCAGCCGGAGATCCGCGCGCCGGAGGCGCGGTCGACGAACGGGTGCAGCCGGTTGAACATCAGGTCGCCCATATGCACGACGTTGGCCTGCTCGAAGGTGACCACGCAGTCGCCGCTGGTGTGGCCGGCGCCGTGATAGCGCGCCACGACGGTCTCGTCCCCGATGGTCGTGCGCCATTCGTCGGTGAAGGTCTCGTCCGGATAGACCTGCGAGTCCTCGTTGCCGGCCTGCTCGGCGGCGCGCCGCTGCCACATGGCGCTGTTCTCGTGGGCGACGATGGAGCCGACCACCGGCCGGAACGTCTGGTTGCCGCCGACGTGGTCGCCGTGGTGGTGCGTGTTGACCAGGATGTCGATGGCGTTAGACGACCGCTCCCCGATGCCCTCGATGCAGGCCGCCGCGGCGGCGGCGTTCTGGCTGTCGATGATCAGGATCCCGTCCGCGTTGACGAGCCACCCGATGGTGCCCCCCTGGCCGTTGAATATGCCTACGCCCCGGCGCAGGTCCTCGAACGAGGTGGTGAGCCCCTGCCAACCGGCGAGCGGCAGGTCCCTGAGTGCGGTTGCCATCACCGTCATGCCCGATGTCGCCAGAAACTGTCGTCTGTTCATGATTCGATGCTCCTTCTTCGGCTGCCGGTGCCGAGTTGCCGTTTCTTCGACCGCCATGTACCGCCGCCTGCCGATGTGCGCCCGGCTCGGATGCGCGCTCAGGACGAGGAAGGAAGAGAGTCTTCGTTGAGGTAGCGGCTCCCGCTGATCCACGCCTCGAGGCCTGGTTCGCGAGCGCGCTGCCGGTCCAGTTCCTCCCGTGCCCACGTCGCCCAGCTGTGCCAGGGCGGAAGAAAAAAGTAGCCACCTGCTTCGTTTCCGACCGCGGTGTAGTTTCCGGTGTACACCCCTGCCGCCGTCAATACGCATACGCTGGGCCGTGTTCCAGCCGGCGTCGCGAAGTTCGCGACCGGTCCCTGGAACATGTGAGAGGGCCGGCTTGCATCGCCGCTGGAATCTGCCGAGTGTGAAAACGTGCTCACAGCTCCGGATCTGGTCTGGTTTCGCAGTCGTGTACGGCGCGTCGATCGCAGCGATGTCCGCTCGCTCCGTCCCGACTACGCTACGGCTCGCCCAGGTCGACGTCGCGGAGCCGAGTCGAAGTTCTCTGTCCACACCGAGCCTCGCCACACCGGAAGTCCGGGATGTCGAGAACCCGACATCCAAGCCGATCAGAGCCGGCGAGCGCCCTGTCTTCGAGTGTGTCAGACCCCGTCGGTCCGTTCGGTCCTGTGGTTCGGAGGCTGTAGAACTCGTGAGGTATGCGAAAACGTCATCGACCGAGAAGCGAATCTCCGGCGCCCTCGTGGCGATGGTCTCGTCACCGCGATGCCGCACTTGCCGGTTCGCGTAGCCATACGCGCCGGGATCGGTATACACGGTGACGGCGACGGCCTCCACGTCCACCAGCCACGTCTCGGGAATGCCGGCCCTGCCGTATCGAGGCACCTTCTCCAACCTGCCGTAGCGCAGGGACGAGTCGGCTACTTCGGTGACGAGGAAGATATCGCCGGGCTCGGGATGACGATCGGTGTAGAAGCTCGTGCGGCGCCGCGCCACCACGAGATCAGGTTGCGGTTCCGTGTGGTGGTCCAGTCGAACCGGATTCTGGATACCTACGTACGCCTTGCCGGCCAGGCATGTGACGATCAGTTCGTTCAGACGGCTCACGAGCCCTGCATGAAGTGCACCGATCGGCGTCATTGCGACGATCTCTCCATCGAGCAGCTCCACCCGATCTTCCGCGGTGAAGATCCCCGCTTCGCCCATCCGCGCGAACTCGTCGACGGTGAAGCGGTACCGCCGCACGTCCGCGACGCGTTCCGTTTCCGCGGTTACGGCCATGGTGCGCCCCTCCCGTGTGCCGCGCACGTCATGCTCGATCATAGCCGTTCGACAAGGGGGACGATCACGCAGGTAGCACCGGCTCCCCGGTCACCTGCGCCGTCAACGGCCGGCAGTGCGTCGCGGTGAGCACCGGCCGCTGGCTGAACACCGGCGGATTGCGGCGACTGACGCCGCACCTGCGCCCGAGCAACGGCAACACGCTGTTCGTCTTCGCGCTGCCGGACCGCAGCGCATCCGACTGATCCGGAGAACCGGCGGCAGCAATTCGTTGCGCCCCGAACGGGAGTGCTTGCATTGACGACTGCGGGACATCAGGATGCCGCCATGACGACAGACAACTCCTGTTCATGGGCCGCGCGTCTCGTCGCGCCGGCAGCCTCGATCGCGCTCTGCATCTTGCCGGGCGTCGGCGCGATCGCCCAGGAGGCGCCCGGCGCCCCCCCGGTGGTCCGGGTGCTCGCCACCGGTGGCACCATCTCCGGCGGCGGTGCGTCGCCGACCAGCCTGACCGAGTACCGGGCGGGCACTTTCTCGGGCGAGGAGCTCGTCGCGGCGGTGCCGGACCTGGCCCGGCACGCCACCATCCGCGTGGAGCAGGTCGCCAACGTCGGCAGCCCCAACATCACCTTCGACGACTGGCTCACGCTCGCCCGCCGCATCGACGAGATCTTCGCCAACGAGCCGGACACGGCCGGCGTGGTAATCACCCACGGCACCAATACGCTGGAAGAGACGGCATACTTCCTCAACCTGACGGTCCGCCACGACCGGCCGGTCGTGCTGGTGGGCGCGCAGCGGCCGGCGACGGCCATCAGCGCCGACGGTCCCCTGAACCTGCTGAACGCCGTCCGCGCCGCGGCGTCGCCCTCGGCGCGCGGCAAGGGAGTGCTGGTCGTCATGAACGACCAGGTCAACGCCGCCCGCGACGTCACCAAGACCAGCACGTACCGGTTGGAGACGTTCAACTCCCGCGATCTCGGACTGCTCGGGTACATCGACGGCGACCGCGTGGCCTTCTACCGGTCGCCGAGCAGGCGCCATACCGCCGACTCGGAGTTCGACCTGGCCGAAGTCACCCGGTTTCCGCGAGTGGACATCGTCTACTCCTACGTGGAAGCGAACCCCGTGATGATTCGAGCGCTGATCGAGGACGGCGTCGACGGCATCGTGCTGGCCGGCACGGGCGCCGGCGGGATGTCGCGCCGGGAGCGCGAGGCGCTGGAACGCGTGACCACGCTGCCCGCCGGCGCGAGGCCGATCATCGTGAGATCGAACCGGGTGGGGAGCGGACGCGTCCTGCCGCGCACCTCGGACGACGGGCCGGAGATGGTCGCCGGCGACACCCTGAACCCGCAGAAGGCGCGCATTCTCCTGATGCTGGCGCTCACCCGAACACGCGACCTGGACGAGATCCGGCGGATGTTCCGCGAATACTGAGTCGCGGGCGCCTCCCGAAGTCCTCCACGCGCAGTCACGATTCTTCTTGACCGGTGCGCGTGAACGCGAAAGACTGTCCCCCCACGTCTACGGTAAGTAGGGTTCGGCCCGCACGTCCCACGGGGCGTGCGGGCGGCAGATCGGGAACGTGAGCGCGCAATGTCGCCGCTGCAACGTCTCGCTCGCCCTGTCTCGTCGGTGGCTGGCCCGCTACACGCTCTTGTGGGCCGACCCTGCGGCCGTGAACCATCCCCGCGCTCGACATCGGCCCTCGGGCACAAGCTGCTCGCGAACCGTGCTTCCCTCGCGATTCGGAACCCGGGCCGCCGGCAGCAACCCGCGTGAACGAGGGATTCATCGTACCACTTCCCGAGAAGGAGGACAGAAATGGCAATCAGGGTCATCAGCGGTTTGGTACTGCTGGTTGCAATCGTGGCGGCCTTCGTCCCCGATGCGATCCCGGGCAACGGCCTGGCGATTCTGCTGGTCGTCCTGGGCCTCGCCTATTCCTACGTGGCGATCGATCCGGAGGACGCGACCGCGTACCTGGTCGTCGTCCTGGCGGTGGGCGCCTCGGCCGGGTCGGACGTGCTCAACGCCATCCCCGCGATCGGCATGTATCTGGACGGCATACTCGGCGGCCTGTCGACGGCGCTGTACGCCAGCGTGGCGACGATCGCGGCGCTCCGGATCGTCAATCGAATCAAGGGCTGAAGAATCGAAGCCAGGTTTCCTTCTACCGTGCACCAGGGGTTCGTCGTACCACCTCCTGAAAGGATGAAGAGAATGGCACCCAGAGCAATCGTCGGTTTGACCCTGCTGACGGCCATCGTGCTGGCCGTGGCCCCGGATGCGATCCCGGGCAACGCCCCAACGATTCTGCTCGTCCTGCTGGGCCTCGCCTACCCCGTCGTGGCGAAGCTCGACGCCGAGGACGTTACCTCGCACTTCATCGTCGTCCTGACGTTCGGCGCCGCCGCCGGGTCGGACGTGCTCAACGCGATCCCCACGGTCGGCATGTACCTGGACGGCATACTCGGAGGCGTGTCGACCAGCCTGTATGCCACGGTGGCGACGATTGCCGCCATCAGAATCACCAATCGCATCAAGGGCTGAGCGAGGGCAGGGCCCGAGGCGGGAACCTCCAGGGAGGCCGCCTCGGGCGATGACATCCCCGCCGCACCGCGGTCCCGGCGTCGACGGCAGGCGCCGGGACCGAGGCGGACCGAGGCGTCAGCGGCGATTCGGGGGCAGGGCGAAGACCCAGATGACGCCGCCCTGCGGCACCAGCTTCTCGGCGTCGAAGTGGGCGTTCACGGCCCGCTGCATGCCGGCGGCGTCGACGCCCCAGCCGGATTGCACGGCGATGTACTGCACGCCGTCGATCTCATAGGACGACGGTACGCCGATGACGCCCGAGTTGGTGCGCTGCTCCCACAGCAGGCCGCCGGTCTCGGCGTCGAACGCCCGGAAGTAGCGGTCGTTGGTGCCGCCCGCGAAGATCAGGCCGCCGCCGGTGGCGAGAATCGGCCCCCAGTTCTGGGAGCTGCCGAACTCGTGCGTCCAGACCTGCTCGCCAGTGGCGAGGTTCCAGGCCTGGATCTCCCCGATGTGCTCGGCCTGGTCCACCACGAACACCGTCTGCGACGCGCCGGTGAAGCCGCGGCCCGGCACGTAGTCCACCTCCACGCCCACCATTGTCGAGCAGAGGTTCTCGTTGGCCGGGATGTAGAGGTACCCGGTCTGCGGGCTGTAGGCGGCCGGCGGCCAGTCCTTGCCGCCCCAGAGCGACGGGCAGAAGGTGGCCGGCTTGCCGGTCCCCGGCTTGCGCTCGAGGTCGTACTCCGGCCGGCCCGTCACCGGGTCGATCGACGTGAACACGTTCTGGTCCACATAGGGCTGCGCGTCGACGAAGCCGATCGAATCCGGCTTCCGCTCCAGCATCCACAGGTACCCGTTGCGGGCCGGGTGGACGAGGGTCGGGATGGTCCGGCCGTCGCGCGGCACGTCGATCAGCAGCGGCGCCGAAACCTCGTCCCAGTCCCACGAGCCGTTGTGGTGGTACTGGTGGTAACCCTTGAGCTCGCCGGTGTCGGCGTCGAAAGCGACGACCGAGTTCGTGTAGAGGTTGTCGCCGGGGCGCTGGTCTCCGATCCACGGCCCCGGGTTGCCGGTGCCCCAGTAGGTCAGGTTCAGCTCCGGATCGTAGGAGCCGGTGATCCAGATCGAGGCGCCGCCGGTGCGCCAGGTCTCGCCCGGCCAGGTCTCGCTGCCCGGCTCGTCCGGCTCCGGAATCGTGTGCGTGCGCCACACCTCCTCGCCGGTGTCGGGATCGAACGCCGCCACGAAACCGCGGATGCCCCGCTCGCCGCCGGAGGGTCCGATCAGCACCTTGCCGTTGGCCACCAGCGGCGCAATGGTCATGTAGTAGCCGGTCCGGTAGTCGGCGACCGCCGTCTCCCAGACCACCTCTCCCGACACGGCGTCGAGAGCCACCACGAACGCGTCGTGCGTCGTGTAGAAGACCTTGTCGCCGTACAGGGCAACGCCGCGGTTCGTGCGATGCGGGTGCGCCATGTCCTCCGGAAACTGCCGGTTGTAGATCCAGAGCTGCTCGCCGGTGCGCGCATCGATGGCGATGACGCGGTCCTCGGGCGTGGTCACGAACATCACCCCGTCGTTGACGATCGGCGGGGCCTCGTGGCCGGACGTCACGCCGGTGGACATCGTCCACACCGGCACGATGTCTCCGACGTTCTCCTTCGTGATCTGATCGAGCGGGCTGTAGCCCTGGCTGTCGTACGTGCGGCGGTACATGAGCCAGTCGCTCGGATCGCCTTCCCGCAGCCGCTCGTCCGTGACCGGGGTATACGCCACTTCCGGTTCCTGTGCCGGCGTCACGTCCGCTGCCAGCGTCAAGGCCAGCGCAGTGGTCGCCGCCATCGCGGCCTGTCTTCCGAACGGCAGTATCGTCATTTCCTCCTCCAACCGTGCTGCACACATTGCGCACCACCGTATACACACGAGATCGCCTACCGCCCGCGCAACGGGCCGGCGCAACCGGGATCCGACTTCACTGTCCCCTTCGCACTCCGTTGGACGGTAGTCTGCTGCTCCGCGTTCAGCCGTCCAGCGTGGTCATCAGGACCCACATCGGGTTGTTGCCCACCTCGTAGGTCTCGAGCGGCGTCAGATCGCCGCTCTCGTGGTCCACGGCATAGGACGCCAACCGCCCGGACTGCTGGCCGGCCGCGAAGAGGAACCGCCCGTCCGGGTCGAGGCCGAAGGCGCGCGGAACCGGCTCGGTCCCGACCCGCCCCGCCACCGTCAGCCGGCCGGTCGTGTCGTCCACCCGGAAGCTCGCCACGCTGTTGTGCCCGCGGTTGGGCGCGAACAGGAACTCGCCGGTGGACGAGATGCGGATCTGCGAGCAGGTGTTGTTGCCGCTGTAGCCGGCCGGCAGCGTCGAAATAGTCTGCAGCGGCTCGAGCGTCCCCTTGTCGGCATCAATCGTGTAGGCCGTGACGCTGCTGCCCTGCTCGTCCGAGAAGTAGACGACGTCGAGGAACGGGTGGAACGCCAGGGCGCGCGGGCCCAGGTACTCCTCCGGACCGTGGAACGGCGGGTCGTTCGGGGTGAGGCGGCCGGTCCGCGCGTCGAAGCGGAACTGGAAGATCCGGTTCGGCCCGCGGTTGGCGATGTGCGGCACGTAGGCGAAGCGGTTCGACCGGTCCGTCAGAATCGCGTGCGCCCCGTGCGCGGTGAACTGCCATTCGACGGGCGGGAACGTGGCCACGCCGTCGTCGTCGACCGCGTGCACCGCCGCCGTGCTCTGATAGTAGTAGGCCGAGAGCACGAAGCGCCCGGTCCTGTCGGTCGAGACGTACACCGGCTCGCCCTGCAGCGGCGTCGTGCCGAGAAACGACAGGCTCCCGGTCCGCTGATCGACGCCGTAGCTGGAGATCTCCTGGCTCGCGCGGCGGCCGACGTAGAGCACCCGCTTGTCGGGCGAGAGCGCCAGCGGCGCCGGACCGCCTTCGATCTCGACGTCCTCCTGCCAGCTCAGCACGCCGGTGGAGGGGTGCATCGTGAAGATGGAGATCTTGTTGTCGTCCTGAAGCGCGACGTACATGTGATGCCGCGTCTGCCGCCTGCTCATCGTTCACCTTCCTGACCGGGATGCGCCGGTCCGAGCCGAATCGTTGCCGAACGGATCGTGGCGACACGAACGCATGACCGGGCACGCGGGCGGCGCACCGCCGCCAGCGTGCCCGGTTCGTCGCAATCGTCCGGCACGCCGGGGCTACAGCCCCCGGACGCGCACGTTGCGGAACTTCACCACGCCGAGCCCGTACTGCAGCGCGATCGGACCGTCGGCGAACTGCGTGTCCTCGACGTCAATCATCGGCAGTCCGTTCAGCGTCACCAGGATCCGCGAGCCTTCCACGCGGATGTCGTAGCTGTTCCACCGTCCGCCGGTCATCACCACGCTGTTCGGCGCCGCGATATGGACGATGCCGCCGGTGCGGTAGGTCTGATCCGCGCGGGTGTCGTAGATGTTCACCTCGTACGAGTTGCGGTCGTTGACGCTCATGGCGTCGGCGCAGCGGACGAAGATGCCGCTGTTGGCCGGCTCGTCCACCCAGAAGTCCAGGGTCAGATGAAAGTCGCCGTACGACTCCTTCGTCACCAGGAACCCGCTGCCGCTGTTCGCCTGCACGACGCCGTCGACGATCTCCCAGTTGGCGTCGCCGATCGGGTTGAAGGCGTCCAGGTCGGAGCCGTCGAACAGGACCGTGAAGTCCTCCTGGGCGGACGCCGGCGCGTGGAAGCCGGCGACCGCGATGGCAAACAGACCGAGGACGATTGATGCGCGCTTCATGCGTAGTCTCCCTTCGGGGTTTCGTTTCAGGCGGCGAGTATAGCGCGACCGGATGACGCGAACGTTTCGCGCAGGGGACGAACACGCGGCGGCAATCGCCGCCGACCGCCACCCGTACTTCGGAGCCGCCACGGGAACGCCGGTCGCAGCCCGCCGACGAAGCCCGGTCGCCGGCCCGACATCTTCGGCGCCCGACGCCGGCGGTCTACGCGAGCAGCTCGATCAGCGCCGACGAGACGGCGTCCGGCCGCTGCGGCGCCAGGTCGTGTCCGGCGCCGTCGACGATGCGGCGCGCCACGAGATTGGTGAACCGGCCCCGGTCGGCCGTCGGGTCGGTCGAGGGTCGCCCGAAGCCGCTGTCGTTGCCGCGCAGCACGATGGCCGGCACGGTGATCCGGGGACGCTCGGCGAGCCGCCGCTCGACGTCGAGGAAGCGCTCTTCGCCGGGGGCGTAGCCGTGCCGATGCCGGTACGAGTGGATCACGATGTCGACGAAGTCCGGATTGTCGAAGGCCGGGGCCGACCGGTTGTAGGCCTCGTCGGTGTACTCCCAGGTCGGCGCCCAGGTTTCCCAGAGGTAACGGACGATGGCGTGACGGTTGGCTTCGAGCCCGGCCCTCCCCCGCTCGGTATTGAAGTACCACTGGTACCAGAGACGGGCCTCGGCCGCAGCGGACGGAGAGGGGGTCGACGGCGAGACGGTGTCCTGCACGGAGTAGCCGCCGATGGCGACCTGCGCCCGCACCCGCTCGGGATGCAGGATGGAGGTAATGCACGCGGCTCGGTTGCCCCAGTCGAAGCCGGCCAGCGCCACCTGCTCCAGGCCGAGGGCGTCGGCAAAGTCCGAGACGTCCCGGGCGATGGCGGCCTGCTCCGCCATCCGCGGGGCCTCGGGATCGCGGAAGCGCGTCGTGCCGTAGCCGCGCAGGTAGGGCACGAGCACCCGGTACCCGCCGTCGGCCAGCGGCGGCACCACGCCGTCCCAGGACCGAATGTCATAGGGAAACCCGTGCAGCAGGATGATCGGGAACCCGGCCGGGTCGCCGCTCTCCTCGTAACCGATCTCCAGGACGTCGGTATCGACCGACCGCAGCACCGCGGCGCCCGACTGCGCCTGCGCGCCGGCACCCGCCGGCCGGGCCGACCCGCCGGCCGCCGCCATCGCGCCCGCAACGCCGGCGCTCTTCAGGAACTCTCTCCGGCTGGGACCCATGACCGTTCCTCCCTGGCGATGACTTCGATCCGGCGTTGTAGAAAGCCGGTAAGAATTACTACACTTTCGGTATGGTATCAAGGCTGACGGAGAAGGGGCAGGTGACGATTCCCAAGCCGCTCCGCGAGAGTCTGGGTCTCGAACCCGGTCAGGAACTCGAGTTCGAAGAGCGCGAAGGCACGCTGGTCGTCAGGCGTCGTGCGCCGGCCGACCCGCTCCGGGGACTCGTAGGCCTGATCAGCGAGCGGGTCGACATCGACGCGTATCTGGAGCAGACCCGGGGGCCCCGTTGGGAGACCGGTCTGGACGGCGGACGAGGCTGACGTCCCGTGGTCACCGCCATCGACAGCTCGATTCTCCTCGACGTCATGACCGACGACCCGTCCTACGGCACGGCTTCACTGGAGTCGCTCGACAGAGCCCGCGGCCTCGGACGCCTGGTCATCTGCCCGGTCGTCTGGTCGGAAGTCGGCGCCTTCTTCGAGAACACGGACCGGATGCGGCTGGCCATGAACGCGGCGGGGATCCTCTTCGATCCGTTCGACGAGCTCTCGGCCAGCCTGGCCGCGTTGCAATGGCGCGAGTACCGGCGGCGAGGCGGGCGTCGCACCCGCCTCATCGCCGACTTTCTCGTCGCAGCCCATGCCCAGACCAGGGCGGAAGCTCTCCTCACCCGCGACCGGGGATTCTACAGACGCTGCTTCGCGAACCTCAGAATCGTGACGCCCGAGCCGCCGAACTGATCGCCTCTCTCGCCCACCCGCGTGAAACGTCCGCGCGGCCGGCCGATTCGATCCGGCGGCGAGCGAACTTCTACTGCTTCCGGATGCTGTACAGCTTCGAGCTGGTCCGGATGAGCAGCCGATCACCCGCGATGGCCGGCGACGCCATCGCCATCTCGTCGAGGCTGTTGACGCCGATGACCTCGTACTCGCGGCCGGCGCGAATCACGTAGGTGTCGCCCTGCTCGCTCAGCGCGAAGATCTTGCCGTTGTAGGCCCAGGGCGACGACGTGAAGCTGGCCCCCACGCGGATGCGCTGGCGCCCGTAGACCGGATCGCCGGTGACGGCGTCGTAGGCCTCGAAGAACCCGCGGTCGAGCAGGCTGTAGTAGATGTCGCCGTAGATCAGCGGCGACGTGTTGTAGTTGCCGGCCCGCGGCTGGTACCAGGCGACGAATTCGTTCGACCGCTCGCCCTCGGCGAGTGTGATGTCGCCGCTCGCGCCGGGCCGGATCGCGTAGGCCGGACGGTGCTCGTCGCGAAAGTAGCCGGAGTTGACGTAGACGAGGCCGTGGCTGGAGAAGGGCGTCGCGATGGCGGCCCAGGACATGCGCCCGTTCATCTCCCAGAGCAGTTGCCCGTCGAGGTCGTACGAGCGGATGCGGTTGACGCCGGAGGTGACGATCTCGGTGCGCTGCTCGTTCTCCCACACGTAGGGGGTGGCCCAGGTCGAGACCTCGTCGCGGGCCGTCCGCCACAGCTCCTCGCCGGTGCGCTTGTCGAGGGCCGCGAGCCACGATTCTTCCTCGTTGTCGTAGAGGATGATCACCTTGTCCTCGTACACCACCGGCGACGAGGCGGAGCCCCACTCGGATCGCGTGCGACGGTCGGGGATCGTGACCCGCCAGACCTCGTTGCCCTCCATGTCGAAAGCGTAGAGTCCCAGGTCGCCGAAGCGGACGTAGACGTGCTCGCCGTCGGTGGCGGGCGTCTCCGACGCGTAGGTGTTCTTCATGTGGCGCGGGAAGTCCGGCCTGCCGTGGTTCACCGATCGCTCCCACAGGACCGCGCCGGTCTCCAGGTCCAGGCAGTAGACGCGCCAGTCGTGCTCCAGCGGCACCGGATCCGGTCGGCCGCGAGGGGCGTAGAGCCCGGGCTTGGGCAGCTCGAAATCCCCTACCGCGGTCACCGTGGTCAGGAAGACGCGATTACCCCAGACCACGGGGCTCGACCAGCCGAGCCCCGGGATGTCGGTCGCCCACTCGACGTTCTCGGTCCGGCTCCATGTCTCGGGCAGGTCGGGGTTGTCGGCCACCGCCGCGTTCATGGTCGGCCCGCGGAAGTGCGGCCAGTTGTCGTTCGCCGCGGCGGGCTGCGCCGACACGAGGGCCACGGCCGCCGCAAGGAGGAAATGGGTAATCGACATCCGTCTCATCGTTCGGCCTCTATTCACATGAAGAAAGGGCTCCGACCCGTGCGGATCGGAGCCCCCTCAAGTTGGTCTGCGATGGCGGCGTTGGGTTACCCCGTCCCTGGGGCGTCCCGCCACCCGATTGGAGCGCGGGAGGTCCCTACGAGGACACCACCTCCGCAGAGCCCGTACTGTGGTCGTCCACTGGATCACCTCCTTGCTTGGGCACACCCGTCACGGCGGGCCCCAACCCGCCCGGCCGCCGGCGTCGCCCAGACCCGCCGGATGCCGCCGCGCCGAGGCGCGGGACGTCTCCCCGATAGTCGGCCACCGCGGCTCCCATTGTCAAATCGAACCGCGGCGTGCCGGCGAAGTCTGTCGTCCGGGCCGATTCAGCGGCCCGGAATCATGATGTGAGCCGAGGACGTGCCGACCTCCATGACCCAGGAACCGGCCCGCGTGTAGCTGCCCTGCTCGGAGAAGCCCGTGGATTCGCCGTTGGCGAACGGGACGGCGATGGTGATGTGCAGGTTGGCCGACTCGGCATCCGCACCGTTCAGCGTGTAGTAGACGCTGCCGAAAGCCGAGACCTCGCGCGTGCCGTTCTCCTCGGCCTCCTCCCGCATCGCGCGGATCTCGTCGGCGGTCTTGCCGGACATGTTGAAAGCGCGGTTCTGCTGGATGCGGGCCATGTTGGCGACGCTCGTGCACTGCACGCTGAACGCGCGCCCCGGCTCGTCCGAGCGGTCCCAGCGGACGAGGTCGTTCGAGCCCTCGCGCAGCACCGTGTAGTCGCCGCCGGAATCGAGCTTGATCACCATCGCGTTGGCCCGCAGCGCGGGCGGCGCGACCATCGTGGCCCTGGCGATCTCACGTCGCGCGCCGTGCCGGCCGCACCGCGCTCCGGCTCGACCGGCAACGGCTTCGATTACCATCTGACGGCGGCCCGAACGCCGCCGTCGTCACCGGACCATTTCGAGGAGGCTCCCGATGCTCCGCCCGACCGTATCGCTCACCGTCCTGCTCGTCGTGCTGTCCACTGCCGGCGCCCGCGCTCAGCCCGCCGTCGACGAGGCCGAACCCGAACCGGGCGGCGCGACGACGCTCTCCGCGGATGCCGGACTCCCCACGACGAGCGCCGAGCGCGCCGGGATGTCCTCCGAGCGCCTCGCCCGCATCGGTCCGGCCATGCAGTCCTACGTCGACGACGGCCGGCTGGCCGGCGTGATGACCATGGTCGCCAGGCGCGGCCAGGTCGTCCACTGGGAGGCGGCCGGCATGCGGGACGCCGCCGGCGGCGATTTGCTCGAGCCGGACGACATCTTCCGCATCTACTCGATGACGAAGCCGATCACCAGCACCGCGATCATGATTCTGGTCGAAGAAGGGGCGATCGCGCTCGACGACCCGGTCTCGAAGTTCATCCCGGCGTTCGCCGGCGTGACGGTGCTGGCGGACGACGGCGGGCGCGTGACGCCGACGCGGCCGATGACCGTCGAGCACCTGCTGACGCACACATCCGGCCTCACCTACGGGTTCTTCGGCGACTCGCCGGTCGACCGGATCTACAACGAGTCGGGTTTCTTCACCGCCGCCGAGGGCCTCGACGACTTCGCAGAGCGGGTGGCCGCGCTGCCGCTGCTGGCCAGCCCGGGCGACCGCTGGAACTACGGCGTCTCCACCGACATCCTCGGCCGGGTGGTCGAGGTCGCCTCCGGACAGCCGTTCGACGCGTTCCTGCGGGCGCGCGTTTTCGATCCGCTCGACATGACCGACACGTCCTTCGTCGTTCCGCCGGAGAAGCGCAACCGCTTCACCGCCCACTATGCCCGCCCGGACGGCACCCTGCAGATGATCGACTCGCCGGTGAACGGGGAGTACACCGAGCCGCCGTCCTGGCTGTCGGGCGGGGGCGGACTCGCCTCGACCGCGTCCGACTACATCCGCTTCGCGCAGATGCTGCTGCAGGACGGGGCGCTGGGCGAGGTGCGTGTCCTGGCGCCCCGGACCGTGCAGGCGATGCGCTCGAACCGGCTGCCGGACGCGCTGGTGCCCATCCAGCTCGGGACCTTCCTAAGCCCCGGCTACGGCTTCGGCCTAGGCTTCGCGGTGGTCGTGGACGCGGACGCCTCGCCGGAGCCGGACAACGACGGCGTGTTCCGCTGGGCAGGCGCCGCGAACACCTTCTTCTGGATCGACCCGGCCGCCGAGCTGATCGGCATGGTCTGGACCCAGTTCAATCCGTTCGCCGCCTACGACATCGAGCGCGAGTTCCAGACGCTCGTCTATGAGGCGTTCGAGTAGGAATTCCCACAGATCACCTGCGAGAAAGTGGCACTTTTCAGCAAGACGCGCACTCTTCCGCCTCGTTACCGCAGAGGTACCGGACTGCAACCTGACGCGGGCGATCAATCGTCGTACTCCCGGATCCAGGCTGCGAGCTCGGGATCCGCGAGCGCCCAGCCGCCGGTGCCGGTGTCCGCGAGCCCGAGTCGTTCGAGCCGACGCAGCGCCGCCTGGACGCGTCCCGGCGACGGCGCACTTTCTCCGATCTCGTCTCCGACCTGCTGGCGAAAGGCCCGGCCGAACGGCCTGTCGGCTCCGCCGGCCAATGCGCGTGCCGTCGCACGCTGAACAGGGGTAAGGGCCAGCCAGGTCGTGGGATAGCCGAGATCGACGGCAATGCGGTCACGGACCCGTTGAAGAGCGGTCTCCACATCGAGCTGCGGATCGTGCAGCAACGTGTCGAGCAGGACCCGAAAGAAATGAGGATTGGCGTGCAGCCGCTCGAAGGCGGAGAGCATGCCGGGGCGGGCCAGCGTCCGGCTCGACACCACCCGAAACGTCTCGAGCATGTGATCTACGAACGCCTCTCCGAGCGCCGGCAGGTCGATCGGCGTCGCGAAATGGAAGAACGGCGCCCGCCGCGCCGAGAACATCGCGGCGAGGCCGTCGCGACTCGATCCGGTGAAGATCGTTCGGAGTCGATCGCTGCGCCGGTCGAGGCCGGTTCGCAGCGCCGCCACGAGTGGCGCGTTCCCCCCGCTCCGGGCGAGCTCCTGGACCTCGTCGAGGAGCAGAATCGTCGCCTTGCTGCTCCCGGAGACACGCTCCAGAAGATCGTCCAGATGGACGAGCAGATCGTCCGGGGGGCGTCCCCTTAGCGCGGTGAGATCGACCTTGGCCTCCACCCCCGCGCCGAACGCCGAGAGCTTCAGCGTCGGAGTGAGACCCAACACCGACCTGCGCACGCGGTCGCCGAACGTGCCCCGACGGAGCGACGTTTCCATGGCATGCAGCAGCACTGCCAAGGGCGATAGCGGCGCCTGCCAGAACGACGCATAGATCACACGATGCCCGCGCCGTTCGGCGAGCGGGGCGATGTCCTTGATCAGGAACTCCGTCTTGCCGGTCCGTCGCGGCCCGAACAGCGTCAGAGCCTGTCCCGGACCGTCGCCGAGCAGCTTCAGCACGCGCGCGGTGAACTCGCGGCGCGGAAAGTGCCAGGGGTCGGCCGCCATTGGCCAACCTTAGCCGCTGCGAGATAATTATTCAATAGTGGCCAAGAACAGACAACTCGGGCCGGCCATCCCGGCCAGCCGCCTTGCGCCAGCCGCGCGGCGGCGCCGTCAGTCGACGATCGCCTGATACGTCATCGTCGCCAGGTCGTCGCGGATGCGCAAGTGCGTGTACGGCCGCATCTGCGTCAGCATGATGCCGATCAGCTCCTCGGCGGGGTCCACCCAGAAGATGGTGCCGAAGGCGCCGCCCCAGTAGTAGGAGCCCTCCGAGCGCGGCGTCGCCGACGGTCCCAGGTCGGTGACGATGGCGTAGCCGAGGCCGAAGCCGTAGCCGGGACCGGCCAGCCAGATGCCGAAGTCGCCGGTGTGGTTGGCGGTCATCAGCTCGATGGTCTTGCGACTCAGGATGCGCACGCCGTCGAGCTCGCCGCCGTTCAGCATCATCTGGTGGAAGCGGAAGTAGTCGCGCGCCGTCGAGACCAAGCCGCCGGCGCCGCTGAAGTAGACGTGCGGCTCGCGCACGAACCGGCTGTCGCTGGTCGGCGCCTCGGTCAGCACCCGCTTGCCGTCGTCATCCGGTCCGTAGAGGGCGGCGAAGCGGTCGAGCTTCGACTGCGGCAGGTAGAAATGCGTATCAGGCATGTCGAGCGGCTCGAAGATGCGCTCGCGGAGGAAGGCGTCGAGCGTCTTCCCCGACATCACCTCGACCAGCCGTCCCACCACGTCGGTGGCCCGGCCGTACTCCCAGCGGTCGCCCGGGTGGAAGTTGAGCGGCAGCTTCGCCAGCCGCTTCACCATGTCGCCGACCGTGTCGTGCGGCTTGCGCTCGGCGTTCATCGCCTGGAACTCCGGCTGGGTGAGCCCGCGGTAGGTGTTGGCCAGGCCCGCGGTGTGCGTGAGCACATGCTGCACGGTGATGGGGCGCGCGGCGGGCACCAGCTTGTAGGCGCCGGTGAGCCGCTCCTGCTCGGGCGCGGGAATCGCCACCTGCGGGTCCGCGAACTCCGGCAGCCACTTCGAGATGGGATCGCGGAGCTGGAAGCGCCCCTCCTCGTAGAGCATCATCAGCGCCGCCGAGGCGATCGGCTTGGTCATCGACGCCATGCGGAAGATGGTGTCGTGAGTCATCGCCTTGCCGGCCTCGGCATCTCGATGGCCCTGCGCCGAGAAGTTGACCACCTTGCCGCGCCGCGCCACGAGGGTGACGACGCCAGCCACTTCCTCCCGGTCGATGTAGGCGCGCATCACCCCGTCGAGCCGCTCGAGGCGCTCGGCGGACATGCCGACCGCTTCGGGCTCGGCCGTCGGCACGCCGTCCATCACCGGCAGATCGGCGGATGCGGCGTGCAGGCCGACCACGGCCGCCGCCAGGCAGACCACTCCGAGAACCGAATACCGCAGGAATGACATTCTGTTCATGACGATTCTCCTCCGCCGCTTCGCGCGTGCGACGGCGACGCAGCCGCCGACGCGCGCCACGAAGGGACGAACACCCACACCTGACTCCGACTGCATGGTCCGAACCGGCCCGCCTACTCGTCCAGGCCGAAGGTGTAGACCGTATTCCCCACCGACATCGTGACGTACTGGTTCCCGTTGACCGCGTAGGTCATCGGGTTCGCGTTGACCGGGCCGCCGAGCGGGATGTGCCAGAGCTCTTCCCCGCTCTCGGCGTCGAGCGCGAAGAAGTAGCCGTCGACGGTCGCGCTGAACACGAGCTCGCCCGCGGTGGCCAGCACGCCGGAGCGGGCCCGCGGCTGCATCTCGAACTCCCAGCGGATGTCCCCGGTCGTCGGGTCGATGGCCCGGATGGCGCTCCGGTAGTTGTCCATCGGCTGCGGTGACTGCACGCCTCCGCCGGTGTAGCGCTCGCCCTCGACGTACTCCTCGTCGCGCAGGAAGAACTCGCCCTCGCCGTCGAACGAGTTGACGTAGAGAAGCCCGGTGCGGGGGTTGAACGCGGGCGACCACCAGTTGGTCGCTCCGCCGGCGGTGGGCGCCACCACTGTCCCCTCGGGCGAGGGGAACATGCCGGGCACCCGGATCGGGCGACCGTTCTCGTCGAGCCCTTCCGCCCAGGTCTGCAGCGCGAACGGCTTGCCGAGCAGGAACTCGCCGGTCTCGCGGTCGAGCGTGTAGTAGAAGCCGTTGCGGTTGGCCCACAGCATCGCCCGGCGCGGCCCGTCCGGCATCTCGACGTCGGCGAGCACCGGGATCTGGATGGCGTCCCAGTCGTGCACGTCGTGCGGCGTGAACTGGAAGTACCAGCGCATCTCGCCGGTCTCGCCGTCGAGGGCGAGCACCGAGTCGGCGTACAGGTTGTCGCCCAGCCGCATCTCGCTGCCGTAGTCGGGGCCGGGGTTGCCGGTGCCCCAGTAGACGAGGTCGAGCTCGGGATCGTAGGAGCCGGTAATCCAGGTCGGCGACCCGCCCGTGCGCCACGAATCTCCCAACCATGTCTGGTTGTCGGGGTGGTCCGGCCCAGGAATGGTGTAGGTCCGCCACGCGCGCTCGCCGGTCTCCGCGTCGTACGAATCGAGGAACCCGCGGATGCCGAACTCGCCGCCGGCGATGCCCGTCACCACCCGGTCCTTGACGACCAGCGGCGCGGCGGTCTTGCTGTAGCCGCCCCGGTAGTCGGCCACCTCGGCGTCCCACACCAGGTTACCGGTGCGCGCGTCGATGGCGACCAGGTGCGCATCGAGGGTGCTCATGTAGAGCGTCTCGCCCAGGATGGCCACGCCGCGGTTGTTGCGCCCGCAGCAGATGCGCAGGTCGTCGGGCAGCGGGTGCTCGTAGCGCCAGAAAGGCCGCCCGGTGGTCGCGTCCACCGCGGTCACGTTGCTCGGCGACTCGGTGATGAACATCACGCCGTCGACCACCAGCGGCGTCGTCTCCGTCCGGTCGAGCTGGCGGATGTTGTAGGCCCACTTCAGCTCCAGGTCGGCCACGTTGCCGCGGTCGACCCGGTCGAGCCGGCTGAAGCGCTTGCTGTCGAGCGTGCCGTTGTACATCAACCAGTTGTGCGGCTCGTCGGCGGCGTTGACCAGGCGCTCCCAGGTGACGGGAGCGAACTGCGGCACGCCATCGGCGGCGGCCGGCTCCTGGGCGGCCGGGAGCGAGGCGGAGACGAACAGGGCGGCGGCAAAGATGGCAACCCGCTTCATGGCTTCATGCTCCTGTGTTCCGTCCGGGCGCAGGTTCGTTCGCTACTCGGGCGCGGGGAAGTACGCGACCATCCCGCCGCGGTTCGTGCCGAGCCAGATCTCGCCGCCGATGCGGATGGCCGCGGTCGACGACGCGAACCCCTCCAGGCGCGGGTGCATAAAGATGTGCCTGACCTCCAGCGTCTCCGGATCGACGACGGCGACGTTCGACGTCTCCTCCGGCGTCCCGAAGTTCCCGTGTCCCGCGGCCAGAATCAGCGCACCGTCGTCGATATACCGCAGATTGTCGGGCCGGAAGGGGATCGGCACCACGTCCTTCTGCCGCGGCGGTCCCCCGCGCGACAGCCGCGTGAGCTTCTCGCCGCGCCAGCCCGCGACGAACAGCCAGCGCCCGTCGGGCGAGATCTCCAGGCCGTTCGGCGTCGTGTCTCCGGTGCCCGGGATCACGGACCAGCCGTCGGCGGTGCTCCACTGCCAGACGTCACCGGTGGACGTGCTCGTCGCGGAGAAGCCGCCCTCGGGAAGCGCCACCACGGAGTTGAGCCGCAGGCCCTCGGGCGCGACGGCGCATCCGACCCACGCCAGGGTCATGGGCATCGCGCCGACGTCGAGCTCGAACACCTCGATCGACTCCCGCCGGCCGTGGTGCACGACGTACAGCGCATGCACGTCGCCCTCGCCCGGCTTCAGATAGAGGCCGTGCGCCCTGAACTCATCCCGATCCAGCTCCGCCGCGTCGAGAGTGCCCGGGCACGACGGATAGGTCGCGGCGTCGAGCCGCTCGACCCGGTCCGCGGTCGGGAAGAGAACGGACGTGGTCTTGTCGGCCACGTCGATCAGGTGGATCCGGCCCCCCTCCTGGTTCCCGGAGACGACGACCCACTCGTCGCCCGGCACCACGGCCAGGTCTTCCGGACCGATCAGATCGCAGATGAACCGGATGTCGCCCACCGGCTCGCACCCGCCGGACCCCTGCCCGGCGAGGACCCCAGTCCCCGACAGCACCAATGCGAATCCCAGCGCCACGAGCTTCCTTGTCTCCACGATGCTCCTCCCGGCCGTACCTCGCCGGATCCCATCCGCGCGCCACACGGCCGTGGCGCGGCTACCGGCTCACCTGCAGCCGCAACGGACTGCGCAATCATCGCGATGATACTTCAGCGCAAGATTGCAGTTCCCGCCACGATCAGACGAGTCGGCGCCCCGACGGCGGGCTGTCGCAGGTGGTACGGATCTCGCACTCCTACCCGGGTGCTACCATGGCGTCCATGCACGATGTGCAGCCGCGGGTCGGCTACACCGACCTCCTGAACATGCCGGAGGACGGACGCCGTTACGAGATCTACGAAGGGGAGCTCGTCGTGGTCCCGTCGCCGCTCGTGCGTCACCAGGTCGTTGTCGGCACGATCTTCCGGATTCTGGACTCTTACGCCCGTGCAAGCGGCGGCACGGCGCTGGTGGCGCCACTGGACATCGTGTTCGACGAGTTCGACGTCGTGCAGCCGGACGTCCTCTTCTTCCGTGCCGAGCGCGTCCACGTCCTTCAGCCCGACGCCGTGACGCGGCATGCGCCGGACATCGTCGTCGAGGTGCTTTCGCCTTCCACTGCCTCGATGGACCGCGGCAGGAAGATGCATGTGTTCGCGCGCTACGGGGTGCCCGAGTACTGGATCGTCGATCCGGTGGCCCAACGGATCGAGGTCCATACGCTCGAGGAAGGTGCCTACCGGGCAACGCAGGTTGCATCGGGAGGAGGCACCGTTCGGTCGGTGCTGCTGCCGGATCTGACGTTCGAGGCCGCCCGCGTCTTCGAGCTTCCATAAACCGCTCCGCGCGGGTCCTGCTACACCACGCGGTGCAGCAGGTCCTCGCCGGCCGCCAGGCGGCGGCAGTTTTCTACCGCCACCGCGAGGCTGCGCTCCAGGGTCTCGCGCGTCAGCCAGGCCAGATGCGGCGTGCACACCACGTTGTCGAGCGCGAGCAGCGCGCTGCCGGCGGGCGTCGGCTCGGCCTCGAAGACGTCGAGCCCGGCGGCGCCGAGGCGCCCCGTCCGCAGGGCGGCGACCAGGGCCGCCTCATCGATGAGCCCGCCGCGCGCCGTGTTCACGACGACGGCACCCGGCTTCATGTTGCCGATGGCGTCCGCGTCGATCAGTCGCTCGGTGTCCGGGGTGAGCGGCACGTGGAGCGAGACGACGTCGCTCTCGGCCAGCAGGTCCGCGAGCGGGCGCCGCTCGCCCACCGCACCCGGCTTCTCGCCGCGGCTGGCGAACAGGACCCGCGCGCCCATCGCGTGCAGCACGGGAGCGAGCCGGCTCGGCACGGCGCCGTACCCGACCAGCCCGATGGTCCGCCCGCGCACCTCGCCGTAGCTGTCCTGGAGATGGTCCGGCAACCCCCAGCCCCGCCCGGCCCGGGTCGCCGCATCGAGCTGGCTCACACGGCGCAGGGTGCCCAGCATGAGCAGCAGGGTCATCTCCGCGACCGCCTGCGTGTTGGTGCCGGGCATGTTGCAGACGGCTATGCCGCGGTCCCGAGCCGCCGCCAGGTCGATGGTGTTGACGCCGACGCCGATCTTCTGCACCAGGCGCAGACGCGGCGCGGCGGCGACGACCTCCGCGGTGACCGGCTCGAGCAGGTGCCACAGAGCCTCGGTCGCGGGCAACAGCTCGGCGAAGCGCGCGCGATCCGGCATCGCACAGATGGAGACCGATAGTCCCTGACGCCCAAGCTCCGCGAGCCGCTCGGTCAGGCCCGGACCGGCGGAATAGTGGTAGGTGACGTTCATGGCTGCCGGCCCGGAATCAGGGCCGCACGGTGCGGCTGCCGGCCAACGCGCGGTCTTCCAGCCCACCGCTCGCTATCATACGTGGGACGGTGCCCGAACCCGACGCCATCATCGTGGAGGCGCTCCGGCGAATGGGCCTCGTTCGAGCGCAGGCACCGCCCCGGATGCTGCCGCTCGAAGGCGGGGTCTCCTCGGACATCTGGCGGGTGGATCTGGCCGCGGGTCCGGTCTGCGTGAAGCGGGCGCTTCCCAGACTGAAGGTCGCGGCGCTCTGGGAGGCGCCGGTCGAGCGGAACCGCTACGAGTGGGAGTGGATGCGCGAGGCCGGCCGGATCGCGCCGTCGAGCGTGCCACGGCTCGTCGCGCACGACGTCGAGGCGGGCTGTTTCGCGATGGGCTTCCTGGACCCGGCGGCCCATCCGCTCTGGAAGGCGCAACTGCGGGACGGCATCGCCGACGAGACGACCGCGCGAGCGGTCGGCGAGCGCCTGGCCGCGATACACAACGGCACCGCCGGCCGCGCGGACGTGCGGGCCCGTTTCTCCACCGACGACATCTTCTACGCGATCCGGCTGGAACCGTACCTGGTCGCGACGGCGGCGCGGCATCCCGACCTCGCGGACCCGCTGGAGGCCATCGTCTCGCGCACGGCGAACACGAAGCACGCGCTCGTGCACGGCGACGTGAGCCCGAAGAACATCCTGATCGGCCCGGACGGTCCGATCTTCCTGGACGCCGAGTGCGCGTGGTACGGGGACCCCGCCTTCGACCTGGCGTTCTGCCTGAACCACCTGCTGCTCAAGTGCCTCTGGACGTCGGCGGCGACGGCCGCGTTCCTGCGCGCGTTCGACACGCTGGCGGAGACGTACCTCGCGGGGGTCGAGTGGGAGGCGCGCGCGGCGCTCGAGGAGCGGGCGGCGCATCTGCTGCCCGGGCTGTTCCTCGCCCGCGTCGACGGCAAGTCGCCCGTCGAGTACGTCACCGCGGAGGCCGACCGGGAGCGTGTGCGACGGACGGCGCGGCCCTTGATCCTGAAGCCGCCGGCAAGCCTGGCCGCGGTGCGGGAGGCGTGGTACGAGACGCTTCGCCGGCCACCGCAATGAGCCCCAGCGACCCGACAACGCCCCGAGGCCCCGCGCTCCAGGACGCTACCGACGAGGGAATGGCCTGACATGACGATGGCATCATCCACGATTCAACGCGTCTCGGCGCGCCGCGTATGGGACTCGCGCGGGCGGCCGACGGTCGAGGCCGAGGTCCGTCTCGCGGGCGGCGCCATCGGGCGCGCCAACGCCCCGGCGGGGGCCTCGACCGGCAGCGGCGAGGCGGTCGATCTGCGGGACGGCGGAACACGCCTGGGCGGGCACGACGTAACGGCCGCGGTGCGCAACGTCAACGGGGAGATCGCCCGGGCGCTGCGCGGGTGCGATGCGACCGACCAGGCCGCCCTCGATCGGGCGCTCGTCGACCTCGACGGCACGGCGAACCGCGGCCGGCTCGGCGGCAACGCCCTCATCGCGGTCTCGATGGCGGCTCTCCACGCCGCCGCCGGCGCGGCGGGCCGGCCGTTGTGGCGCCACCTCCTCGGCGGCGATCCGGCCCTGCTGCCGCTGCCCGAGATCCAGATCTTCGGCGGCGGCGCCCACGCCGGGCGGCGGGTCGACATCCAGGACTTCATGGTGCTGCCGGTCGGGGCGTCGACCTTCGCCGAGGCGCTCGACTGGACGGCGGAGGTGTATCTGGCCGCCGGCGCGCGGATGGCGAAGGCGGGGCGGCTGCAGGGTGTTGCCGACGAGGGCGGTTACTGGCCGGTGTTCGACACGAACGAGGAGGCGCTCGAGTTCCTGGTCCGCGCCATCGAGGACGCCGGCCGCACGCCCGGCGACGACCTCGCCATCTCGCTCGACGTCGCCGCCTCGGAGTTTCACGAGGCGGGACGCTACCGACTCGGCCTCGACGGACGCGCCGTCGACAGCGACGGGCTGATCGAGCTCCTGGCCGGATGGATCGACCGGTATCCGATCGCGTCCATCGAGGATCCGGTGGCGGAGGACGACGTCGCCGGCATGCAGCGCTTCACGGCGGCGGTGGGCCACCGCGTGCAGATCGTCGGCGACGATTACCTCGTCACCAGCGCCGCGCGGGTCGGGCAGGCGGCCCGGGACCGGGCCTGCAACGCGCTGCTGGTCAAGCCGAACCAGGCCGGGACCGTTACCGAGACGCGGGCCGCCTTCGACGCGGCGCGCCGCGCCGGCTTCGCCACCATCGTCTCGGCCCGCTCCGGCGAGACGGAAGACTTGACCATCGCGCATCTCGCCGTCGGCTGGGCCGCCGGGCAGCTCAAGGTGGGATCGTTCGCCCGGTCCGAGCGCATGGCCAAGTGGAACGAGGTGCTGCGCATCGAGGAAGCGCTGGGCGACGCGGCAGTGTTCGCCGGGGCCGGCGCGCTCGCGGCTCGTCGTTCGCGCTCGACTGGGCTCCCGCAGGAGTGACAGAATCAGCGGGTTTGCAGCACCGTGCAAGGTGCATCCGTGAACGACAGAAAGTGAGGCGACAGCGATGAGAGTATCCAGCTTTGCGGCGATTGGCCTGGCCGCGGCGATCGGCCTCGGCGCACCCGTGGCGGCGAACGCGCAGACCGACGACGCGGCGGCGGCGTTCGTGCGGGTGGCGACCAGCTACAGCCTGACCCCGAACATCACCTACCAGCGCGCCGGCGGGCAGGACCTGACGCTCGACGTCTACCGGTCCCGCGCGGCGTCCGAACCGGCCCCGACCCTCATCTACATCCACGGCGGCGGCTGGACCAACGGCAGCCGGCAGTCTTCCGCGCTGACCGTCCTCCCCTGGCTGGAGATGGGCTGGAACGTGGTCAACGTCTCCTACCGGCTGGCGGGCACGGCGCACGCGCCGGCCGCGGTCGAGGACTGCCGCTGCGCGCTGCGCTGGGTCTACCGCAACGCCGAGCAGTACAACTTCGACCTCGACCGCATCGTGGTGACCGGCAACTCCGCCGGCGGCCACCTGTCGCTGACCACCGGCATGCTCCCGGCCTCGGCCGGCCTCGACCGCCAGTGCCCGGGCGACCGGAACCGCATGTGGCCGATCGGTCCCCCGTCGACGGCTCCGCTCGAGGTCGCCGCCATCATCAACTGGTACGGCATCACCGACGTCTACGACCTCGCCCATCGGGAGCCGGGAACCTCCGGGAACTTCACCGAGGCGTGGCTCGGCAGCGGCAGCGATCGCGACGACGTCGCGCGGCGCGTATCGCCCACCAACTACGTGAACGGCGACACGCCGCCGATCCTGACCATCCACGGCGATGCCGACTCCATCGTGCCCTACGACCACGCGACGCGCCTGCACGAGATGCTGGACGAGTGGGGCGTGCCGAACCAGCTCATCACCATCGAGGGCGGCGGGCACGGCGGGTTCCGCCCCGAGGAGAACCAGCACATCTACGCGGCGATCCGCGCGTTCCTGGGCGAGCACGGACTCGGAGCGCAGCCATCGAACGACTGAGCGACGGCCCTCGACTCGCCGCGGGCGGCCACCGGTCGGCGGTCGACCGCTGCCCGTAGGCGATCGCCGGGCAGGCCTTCCCGTTCCGCAACGCCGGGTCCACATGCCCCGGACCCGCGCGTTGCGCCCTGCGCCTCGAGGCGCTGGCGCTCGTCCGCCGTCTTCCGTCAGGAGGCGCCTGCCGTTCGGCCGTCGCTCCACGCTCGATACACATCAAGCAGCGCTTCAGGAAACAGGAAATACACAATGCCGCAGGAATTCATGGCCAGGGCGATAGAGCTGTCGCGCCTCGGGATGCGAGCCGGGAAGGGCGGCCCCTTCGGTGCGGTCATCGTCAGGGGCGGCGAGATCATTGCGGAAGGTCACAACGAGGTGTTCCTGCGCAAGGATCCGACCGCCCACGCGGAGGTGGTGGCCATCCGGAGAGCGGCCGCGAAGCTGGATCACTTTCGCCTCGGCGGCTGCGAAATCTACACCAGTTGCGAGCCCTGCCCCATGTGCCTCGCCGCCATCTACTGGGCGCGCATCGAGAAGATTCACTTCGCCAATACCGCCGACGACGCCCGGCGCATCGCCTTCGACGACCGGGATCTCTATCAGGAGATGAAGCTGCCCCGGGCCGAGCGCCTGATCCCCTCGCGGCAATTGCTGCGCGAACCGGCGTTGGCGGTCTTCCGCGAGTGGCAGGAAAAGACCGACCGCATCGACTACTGAGCCTCCGTCGATACCGGTACCCGGTCAGCCGAGCGGCGGATGCTGCAGATGGTGGTCGGTGGCCGACTGCCAGGCATGCGCGAGGCGCAGAAGCTCCGCCTCGCCGAACAGCTTGCCGGTGAAGCGCAGGCTGGTCGGCGAGCCCTCGTGGAATCCGCCGGGCATGCTGATCTCCGGGTGTCCCGTGAAGTTGGTCAGGCCCAGGTCGCTGCCGACGAACAGGTCGAGGTCGCCGAGCGCCTCGTGGACCTGCTCGATGATCTGCATCCGCAAGCGGTTGGCCTGCAGGTAGTCGATCGCCGAAACGAAGCGGGAGGCGCGGAAGCTGTCGGGCCAGCGGCTCTCCTCCGGCGCCGCGCGCATGCTGTCGAGCTCGCCGTTGACCGTGGCCACGTCGAACCCCGCGGCCGCCTCGGTGCCCACGATGAAGCCGAGGGCGCCGCCCGGCACGTCCGGCAGGTCGAACGGGGCCAGGGTCACTCCCAGGCCGCGCAGCGTGTCGAGGGCGGCCCGGTTGTTCGCCATCGTCTGCCGCTCCTGCGCCGCGCGCTGCGGGTTCTGGGGATCCTCCTCGACGGCGTCCTCGTCGAAGCTCGACCGCAGGTAGCCCACCCGGAGACCGGCGAGGTCGGCCTCGGCGTCCCAGTTGAACGGCACGTCGAGCACCGTGTTGTCACGCCCGTCCGGGCCGCGGATGGCGTCGAACACGAGTGCGCAGTCCTCGGCGGAGCGGCACATGGGGCCGATCTTGTCCAGCGTCCAGGCCAGCGCCATCGCGCCGTAGCGGCTCACCCGCCCGAACGTCGGGCGCAGGCCGGTGACCCCGTTGCGGGTCGACGGCGAGATGATCGAGCCGCGCGTCTCGGTTCCGATTGCGAACCCGACCAGCCCCGCCGCGGTCGCCGCCCCCGAGCCGGCCGACGATCCGCTCGCTCCCTGCTCCGTGTTCCACGGGTTGCGCGTCCGGCCGCCGAACCAGCGATCGCCGGACGCGAGGGCGCCCATCGACAGCTTGGCGACGAGAACGGCACCCGCTTCAGTGAGTCGCGTGTATACCGCGGCGTCCGTGTCGATCGTCTGGTGACGGTAAGGCGAGGCGCCCCACGTGGTCCGCGTACCGCGAACCGCGAGCAGATCCTTGGCGCCCCACGGGATCCCGTGCAGAGGCCCCCGGTAGACACCCGCCGCGATTTCCTCGTCGGCCTGCCGGGCCTGCCGCCGGGCGATCTCCTCCGTGTAGCTGACCACGCAGTGCAGCGTCGGGTCGTACCGCCGCAGCCGCGCAAGATACAGCTCGGTCAGCTCGGACGGCTTGACCTGCCGGGTCTCGACGAGCTTCGCCAGGTGCGTGACCGGCAGGAACGCCAGCTCCTCGTCGCTGGACGGCATCGTCACCGTGATCTCTGCGCGACGCATCGGGCGGCGCTCGCTCGGCAGCGTCATGCCCGGCGGCACCGGATTGAACACGATCGCCGGCTGCACGGAGTTCCCCAGGTTGGCCGCGCGCAACGTCTCGACGTCGGGCCTGCCGCCCGGCCGATTGAGACGCGCGGCGATGCGCCCCAGCTCCTCCTCGGTGAAGTCCAGCCCGGCGATGCGCTGCGCCGCCGCGAGCATCTCGACCGTGACCTCGTCGGCGTCCTGCGCCACCGCAACCAGAGCGCCGGGCAGCAGGGTCGAGGTCACACCGGCCGCCGACAGGCCGGTGATGAAACGCCGCCGGTTCACCGCGAGCTTCTGTTCGTCCATTCGGTCGCCCCCAACAGGCGGTTCTGCCTAGAACCCGAGGAATCCTGTATAGAATACATGATGAACGCGTTGCATTCCGGGTGCGATCATGCCTGTACGACTCAACATCACGATGGACGAGGCCCTCTACCGTCGCCTGAAGGATGCGTGCCCCCCGAAGGGCCTCAGCCGCTTCATCAGTGACGCGGTACGGGCGCGCCTGCATCCGGATCAGGCTGCGCTCGAAGCGGGCTACAGGGCCGCGGCTCGTGAAGCGTGGCGCAGCGAATTGGCAGAGGCCTGGGAAGTCACAGAGGTCGAAGACTGGCCGCAATGAAGGGGTACCCGCGTCGCGGGGATGTCTACCTGGTGTCGCTCGATCCGGTGCGGGGCACCGAGATTGGCAAGACGCGACCCGCCGTCGTCGTTTCCAACGATGCCTGCAACCGCTTCGGTACTCGGGTGGTCGTCGTTCCGGTCACGAGCAACGTCGAGTCGCTCTATCCGGGTGAAGCCATCGTGTCGGTGAAGGGCAAGCGCACGCGCGTCCTCGGAGACCAGATCCGATCGCTCGATCGGAGCAGGGTGCGAGGCCGGCTTGCGCGCCTCACCGTCGAAGAGATCGTGGAGGTGGAGGCGGCAGTTCGTGTGACGCTCGGTTTCGATCCCGTCTGACCCCACGGTCTCGATCCGGAGCTCTTCGTCGTCCTTCCGATTACCGCCATTCTCCACTGACGGAAGCTGCTACCGTAAGCACCTGTACCGGTCGGACGCCGGCAATCGCGCGTTCTGGAGGTGTCGAGATGGCGTATCAGCTCCGTACCGCACGCTCCTTCCTCTTCTGCGCAGCCGTCCTGCTCTTTCTGGGCATCGCCGCGCCGGCTGTCCAGGCACAGTCCTCCGCCGACTTCGTCCCGGTCACCGACGCGATGATCGAGGATCCGGCGCCGGCCGACTGGCTGATGTGGCGGCGGACGCTCGACGGCTGGGGCTACAGCCCGCTGGACGGGATCACCCGCGAGAACGTCGCCGATCTGCGCATGGTCTGGTCGCGCGGTATGGGGCCGGGCAGCCAGCAGGCGACGCCGCTGGCCTACCGCGGCGTGCTGTACGTGCCGAACCCGAGGGACGTCATCCAGGCGATCGACGCCGCCACCGGCGATCTCCTCTGGGAGTACCGCCGCGATCTGCCGGAGGACACCGCCACGCGCGGCCTGGCCACCACCAACCGCAATCTCGCCATCTACGAAGACCGCATCATCGACACCAGCGCCGACGGCTACGTGTTCGCGCTCGATGCGGCGACCGGACGGCAGGTGTGGGAGACGCGGATCCTCGACTACGAGACGCATCCCGCGCTGCAGAGCTCCGGGCCGATCATCGCCGATGGAAAGGTGATCTCCGGCCGGAGCTGCTCCACGCGCGGCGGACCGGACGCCTGCGTCATCGTCGCCCACGACGCGACGACCGGCGAAGAGCTGTGGCGGCGGCGGACGATTCCGGCGCCCGGCGAGCCGGGCGACGAGACCTGGGGCGACGTGCCGTTCGAGGAGCGCAAGCACGTCGGCGCCTGGATGGTCCCCAGCTACGACCCCGAGCTGAACCTGGTCTACATCGGGACGTCGGTTACCTCGCCGGCGCCGAAGTTCCTGCTCGGCGGGGCCGACCTGGCGCACCTCTACCACAACTCGACCCTCGCGCTCGACGTCGACACGGGCGACATCGTCTGGTATTACCAGCATCTGAACGATCACTGGGACCTCGACCACCCGTTCGAGCGGCTGCTCGTCGACACCGCGGTCGCGCCCGACCCGGCTTCGGTGACCTGGATCAACCCGCGGCTCGAGCGCGGCGCCGTGCGCAAGGTGCTGACCGGCATCCCCGGCAAGACGGGCCTGGTCTACACCCTCGACCGCGAGACGGGCGAGTTCCTCTGGGCGACGCCCACGGTGGCGCAGAACGTGATCAGCGACATCGACGGCGCCACCGGAGCGGTGACCGAGAACGGCGAGGTGGTGTTCAGCGCCCTGGGCCAGGAGGTACTGGCCTGCCCCACCCTGATCGGCGGCAAGGACTGGGAGGCCGGCGCCTACAGCCCGCTGACCAACGCGATGTACATGCCGCTGCGCAACAGTTGCGCGCGCATGCTGGCGACCTTGGAAGGGAACCTGCGGGGCTACGCGCTCGGAGTCCGCCACCAGCTCGCGCCGGGCACCGACCAGTTGGGCGCCGTACACGCGATCTCCGCCGAGACCGGCCGGACGCTCTGGATCCACGAGCAGCGGGCCGCCACCATGTCGCTGGTCGCGACCGGCGGCGGGCTCGTCTTCGGCGGCGACGTCAACGGCCGCTTCCGGGCCCTCGACCAGGAGACCGGCGTCGTGCTGTGGGAGATCAACCTGGGCTCGCCGGTGACCGGCTTCCCCATCAGCTACGCGGTCGACGGCCGGCAGTACGTGGCGGTGAGCACCGGCTCGGCGGCGACCGCCTCCGGGTTCATCGGCCTGACGCGCGAGCTGCGCCCGAGCGCCGGGAACACGTTCTTCGTCTTCGCGCTGCCGGACGGGAACTGAGGCTGAGATTCCGCGGCAGAATCCGCGCTCGACGGGTGCCGCAACCGCTACCTACCGCAACGGGTCTTGCCACTCCAGACCGTCGAAGCGGGCGAAGTCGCCGTCCGTGGAGCAGAGCACGAGGCCGTGCTCTATGGCCAGAGCGGCCAGGTGGGTGTCGGGCACGAGATTCGCGCGGCCCTCCGCGCTCGCCATGAGTGGCGCGAGAATCTCCTGGTGGCGCTCCGTCGGGAGCGGGACCCAGACCGACTTCGTGGAGAGCCAGGACTCCGCCTGGCGCCAGGCCGCGGTTACCGACGCGGGCCGATCGAAGATGCGCGGATTGCTGACGATCCGCACGAAGGCCAGCAGACTCGGCCACGGAAGCCCGACGGGCGCGGCCGCGTTGATGCGTCCGTCCAACCACGTGCGGGCCCGCTCGTGCTGCGGGAACGAAGCCACGTACGCGTAGACCAGGAGGTTGGCGTCGACGAGGATCACCGGAACTCCTCGCCCTCCGCGACGGCGAGCACTTCCGCGACGTCGTCCAGGCTGCCGATCCGGCAGCGGCCGAGGTCCACTGCAGGCGTCCGGTAGATCGACGGCGGGCCGGACGGAGCCGCCATGCCGCGCAGACCGCTCCGCAGAGCCTCGTTGACAATCGCCTTGAAGCTCTGGCCGCGCACCCGCTGGATGCGTTCGGCCAGGGCCGCCACGTCGGGATCCAGAGTCAGGGTGGTACGCATCATCAGAACATACGTAGTGTGATGTATTGATGTCAATCGGCTGTGATACGGTTACGCACACGATTGTCGTCTGTCGGACTCCAGCTGGCCGGGCCACTCGCTTCAGAAGGTGTGGAGGAACAGCTATGTCGTACCTGCCTCGTACTGCTCGACTCCTTGCGGCCGGCTTCTTGGCGCTGCCCTTCCTGGCGGCGGCCCCGCCGGTCGTCAACGCGCAGCCCATCGCCGACTTCGTTCCGGTCACCGACGCCATGCTGGAGGATCCCGCACCCGGCGACTGGCTGACGTGGCGCCGCACGCCCAACGGCTGGGGCTACAGCCCGCTCGACCGGATCGACCGTGACAACGTCGGGACGCTGCGCATGGTCTGGTCTCGCGCCCTGACCGAGGGCAGCCAGGAAGGGACGCCGCTGGCCTACGACGGCGTGCTCTACATGCCCAACCCGGGCGACGTGATCCAGGCCATCGACGCGGCGACCGGCGATCTCGTCTGGGAGTACCGCAGGGACAATCCCGAAGACGTCACGGAGTACGTCGGCAACCTCACCACCAACCGCAACATCGCGATCTACGGCCGCCACATCATCGACACCAGCGTCGACAACCACGTCTTCGCCCTCGACGCCGAGACCGGCCGGCTCGCCTGGCAGACGCCGATCCTCGATTACACGAGGAACCCCGCGCGGCATTCGTCCGGACCGATCATCGCGGGCGGCATGGTGGTATCCGGACGAAGCTGCATGCCCCGCGGCGGCCCAGAGGCCTGCGTCATCACCGCCCACGACGCGATCACCGGGGAGGAGGTCTGGCGGCGGCGGACCGTGCCTGCACCGGGCGAGCCGGGCGACGAGACGTGGGGCGGCATCCCCTTCGAGGAGCGCGTGCACGTCGGATCCTGGATGGCGCCGAGCTACGACCCGGCGCTGAGCCTGGTCTACGTTGGCACGTCGGTCACCTCTCCGGCGCCGAAGTTCATGCTCGGCGGCGTCGAGAACCAGCACCTGTACCACAACTCCACGCTGGCCCTCGACGGCGACACGGGCGAGATAGTCTGGTACTACCAGCACCTGAACGACCATTGGGATCTGGACCATCCCTTCGAGCGCATCCTCGTCGACACGGCGGTGGCCCCGGATCCGGAGGCCGTGAGCTGGATCAACCCGCGGCTCACGCCCGGCGAGACGCGCCGGGTCCTGACCGGCATTCCCGGCAAGACCGGCGTGGTCTACACGCTCGACCGGGCCACCGGCGAGTTCCTGTGGGCGCGGCCGACGGTGACGCAGAACGTGATCAGCGCCATCGACGGCGCCACCGGCGACGTCATCGAGAACGCCGAGGTGGTCTTCAGCGCCGAGGGCCAGGACGTGCTCGCCTGCCCCACCTGGATCGGCGGCAAGGACTGGGAGGCCGGCGCCTACAGCCCCCGGACCAACCGGATGTACATGCCGCTGCGCAACGCCTGCGCGCGGATGATGGCCACCCGCGACGGAGGCATGGAACTCTATGCCCTCGCCGTGCGCACGCAGTTCGCCCCCGGCTTCGACCAGCTCGGCACCGTCCAGGCGATCTCGGCGGAGACGGGCGTTACCGAGTGGGTCCACTCCCAGCGGACCGCCACGATGTCTCTGGTCGCGACCGGCGGCGGCCTCGTCTTCGGCGGCGACGTGAACGGACGCTTCCGGGCGTTCGACGACGAGACCGGCCAAGTGCTCTGGGAGATCAACCTCGGCTCGGCGGTCACCGGCTTCCCCATCACCTACGCGGTCGACGGCCGGCAGTACGTGGCGGTAAGTACAGGCACCGCGGGAACCGCGTCGGGCTTCATCCGCCTGACGCCGGAGATTACCCCGAGCGCCGGGAACAATCTGTTCGTCTTTGCCCTGCCCTGACGGCCCGCTCATGGTTTCAAGTCTGCAGCCACACGGTTGGCGGGACCCGTCCGGCCGGGATTGACCAGGGGGTGAGGTTGTATCCGTGAAGACACTCCAGATGCTCTGCTGCACGGTCGTCGGCGCGTCGCTTGGATGTGGCGCATCGCCGCCGGAGACGGGGGGCGGCTCGGCGACCGACGGTCTGCAGCCGTTTTCGTTCCTCATCGACTGGCAGGCGGAACCGACCTACATCGGCGTCTATCTCGCCCGCGAGACCGGGCTCTTCGGACAACTCGGCCTCGATGTCGAGGTCGTGGAGTCGTCGGGTGCGAATGCCGCCGCGGCCGCGGTGGCGGCGGGCCGCTACCCTATCGCGACCGCTTCGGGGGGCGCGACGATCACGGCCATCGGCCGGGGCGCGTCTCTCGTCTCGACCGCTGTTCTCTACCAGCGGCTGCCGACGGTGGTCTACGGTCTCGCCGACCAGGACGTCGACACACCCCCGGACCTGGCGGGCAAGCGGGTCGGCATCTACCCGGACAGCACCAACGTGCACGAGTTCGCCGTTCTCCTCGACATCGCGGGGATGCGTGCCGGGGACGTGGAGACGGTGCCGATCGACGGACCCGATATTCCGCTGATCGAGAGTCGGGAGGTGGACGCGGCAGTCAACTACGTCGAGATGAGCCCCACGGAGCTGGCGCTGCGGGAGGAGACTTTCCAGCTCGCGCTCGCCGACCACGGCGTCGACGCCTACGGACTGAACGTGATCGCGACGCGCGCGGCTCACGAAGCCGACCGCGACCTCATCGAGGGGCAGACCGAGGCGGTTGTGGAAGGATACCGTCGCGCGTGCGCGGACCGGCCCGCGGCCGTCCAGGTCTTCCTGGAACTGTTTCCCGAGAGGGATGCGCGCTACGTCGACGCGAGCCTGACCCGTGTCTGTGCACTGATGGGCGACGACGTCGGACTGCAGACTGCGGACGGATGGCGCAGAACCATCGACGTCTGCGCTGCGGCCGGGTTGCTTGACCGGCCGATCGCACCCGGTGACGTGCTTCCCCCGCCGCGCTAACTGCGGCAGCAATTCGCACTCGCGGCGCGCAACGACATCGTTTCGTATCGAACCCTGAAGACGTTCGCGATCAACAGCATCGCCTACAGCTTCCTGCCGGATGCCGATCGGCAACGGCTGCTGCACAGGCTGGAGAACGACTTCGCGGCCTTCGAGGCGACGCCGTGGGAGTCACGGAGGCCCTGAGGCCGCCGCTCGAGAGCCCCGGAGGGCAACCGGTGTCAGGTGCGTTCGGCGAGACGCCCGAGCAGCTCCCGCGCGAGGTTGCGGAAATCCGTGTAACACTCCTGGACCGCCTGTTGATGCGCACCGATGGCGCCGTGGGCCGGCTTCAGCAGGAACATGGGAAGGTTCGCCTCCCGCGCAATGGGCATGAGCGAGCGGTAGTCCTTCAGGTGCGCCAGACAGTTCGGGTCCTGCTCCGCCGGCGCGGACGGTAGACCGTCCTGCGTCACCGCCTCCGCATACTCCGAGGGGATCTTGTGAATCCACCGGCCATACGCCTGGACGGGTTTGGAGAGACGGATGGAATGCCGCATGATGACGTAGCCGAGCGGCTACATGTCGCCCGCTGGCAGTTCGATATCCAACGCTTCCGGTTTACTGCTCATGCGCCTTTGCCAGGCCCTCCGCCAATCCCGGAGCGTCGGTCCCACGTTTCTCAGCCCCTGCAACGCGAACAGGTCGGGAGCCAGCGGGATGACGACATGATCGCTGGCGACCAGGGCGGCACGGTTGATCGCGCCGAGATTCGGGCCGACGTCCAGCAGCGCCAGATCGGCTCCGAACTGCTTTCCGGCGCGTGCGATCAGCCGTGCGAACGCGGTCGTGACGCGAAAGGCCCGCCTGTCCCCGTCCAGGCACTTCGGCCATTGCGTGGAGAGCTCGTCCTCCCGTCTGGAGAGGCCGAGGTCACCCATCAGCAACCCGATCTTCTCGCCGACCTCCTCGATGTGCGGAGACTCGACGATATCCCCGGTGCCCTCGAACAGAGGGGCGACGCCCTCGTCTACCGTGCCCTCGTTGCCATTTCGCCGCTCCCGCCGCGCCTCGTCGAGAAACATTCCGGTCAGGTCGGCCTGGGGATCCAGGTCCGCGGCGATGACGCGCCGGCCGCGCTCCCCCAGCATCCAGGCCAGGTGATAGACGAGCGACGTCTGGCCCACGCCCCCCTTGTTGTTGAAGAAGGCGACGGTCGTCATGGCCGTCATGGCCGTCTCCGAACGGTGACGAGTACGAAAGCGTCCTGCACGTCGAACTCGGGTGGAGGATTGCCGTTTGCCGCCAATGTCCTGCGCGCCGTCTCGATGCCGATTCCGAAGCGCTGCATGAAGCCCATGTTCTTCATCGCTTCGGCGATGGTGGGATTGCGGTAGGAGGTGGCGCCCTGTCCGAAGTTGCCGCGCCCGACTTCCCCGAACGTGGAGCCGGGGCTCAGTATTTCCACCCGGTCGGCGAGCCAGGAGATCCGGACGGGAGTATGGGAGTTCTCGTAGTTCCGGTGAATCGCCGCGTTGCGAAGAAGTTCGCGGAGGGCTTCGTACGGGTAGCTGCGTTCCTCGATGTGCCGTTCTCCGTGCGTATCGAGCGCACGGGTAATATTCAACTGCAGCAAGCGGTCCGCTTCGCGTAGCTGTGCCGGAAGCGGTCCCGAGAACTCGGCATGGTCGAGGATTTCATCCGTCACGGCGGTACCGCCGTAGCGTACGAACTGCAGGTACGCGCCGGGAAACCAGTACCGCGGATCCCGGCCCAGCACGAGGATCGCCGTGACCGTCGGCGCGCCGTTCGGCGTCACGAGACGCAACGCCCTCAATTGTTCTCCTCGATCGCGCCGGTTCTCGGCCAGCACTTCCGGCGAGACCGCGCAGGGCAGGTAGTCGTTCTCGAACGCCCGCATGTCCAGGTCGGCCTCCACCGTGGGCCCGGGAACTCCCTGCATGTCGTAGGGAATGTTGCCCCAGCGGCGCTTCTCGGTGAGACGGCGTTCCTCTTCCGCCGTGGCCTGCGCTCGCCGGGGCCCGGTGCGAATCCAGCAACGGGTGTCCACCTTCATCGGTGGGTTGTCGGAGGGCTCAACCTGGACCAAGGCAACGTCGCAGTCACCCAGCCGTTTCCGGGCGACCTCCATGACCGGGAATGGCAGGATCTTCCCGTCGACCCGCAGCCCGCCGAGCGTCTTCAGCAGGGCATCGTCGATGGTCGAGCCGGCACAACCCCCGTCGTCCCTCAGCCCGACAAGGAGAAGCCCAGCCTCTCCGCTCCCGGGCAGGTCGTTGGCGAATGCGCAGATCGCCTGCCGGAACTTGTCGAGGTCGGTTGTGGAGGCTGTGAACTCCACGCGGTCGCTCTCGCCACCCTCGATCCGGCCGATCAGTTCCGCGTCGCCGAGCATGACTCCGTCGCCTCCGGTTCCGATGCTGCGTCAGTCCTCTTCGATTATGACGCGGGCCGCGTGAGGCAGGGGTGCTGTGCACGCGCCGTGCGAGGAATGCCTGGCCCGACAATCGTCGCCAGCGGCTCCGATTGCCGCCCGCCCGGGCCTGATCAGGAGTCCGCTCCGTTCTACGGCGCCGACTCCCGGCTGCGCGTTACCAGCCGTACTGGCCCTTCGACACCCGCTCGAACGACTCCCGGACGAGCTCCCGCAGCACGTCGATGTCGATGTCCTCGAGCTTCTTGATGTAGAGGCAGGACTTCCCCGTCGTGTAGCGCCCGAGCTTCCCCATCAACGCCTCGTGCCGCTGGAAGCCGGTCATGATGTAGACGGTCAGGCTCTGCTTGCGCGGCGAGACGCCGGTCGCCATCCAGTCGCCCTCGCGGCCGGTCGCGTACTTGTAGTGGTAGCTGCCGAAACCGATGATGCTGTCGCCCCACATCGCGGGCGGCTCGCCCGTGACGGCGGCCATCAGGTCGACGACGGCGCGGCAATCCTGACGGCGCTTCTCGTTCTCGATGCCGTCGAGGAAGGCGCCGACGTCCGCGTCGTTCTGCCTGGTCTTCAGCTCGGCCATGCCTCCCTGTCTCCTTGCGTCCCCGCCCTGAATGTATCGAAACCGGAACGGCCGGCTCCTGGATTCCGCCGGCGGCGCTACTGTGTCCACAGCGCCGCCAGCGGGTCGGTCCGTGCCGCCCGCCGCGCCGGCAGCGAGGCCCCGGCGAGCGCTGTCACCAGCAGGAAGCATACGGCAGCCGCGAACGTCGTCGGATCGGTGGGGGAAGTCTGGTACAGCAGCGGCGCCAACAGCCGGGTCAGCGCGAGAGCGCCGAGCAGTCCGACCCCCGCGCCGGCCGCGAAGTGGAGGGTCGAGCGGGCAAGCAGGTAGCGGATCACCGCGCCACGCGTGGCGCCGAGCGCGACCCGCACGCCGATCTCGTGCGTCCGCGCGCTCGTCTCGTACGCCACGACCGCATACAGGCCGGCGCCGGCCAGAAGCACCGCCAGAGCCGCGAACGCGCCCAGCAGCGTCATGTAGAAACGCGGTTCGGCGAGCGCGGTACCGACCACGTCCTCCATGACGTGCACCGTCACCGGCAACTCGGGATCGAGTCGCCACACCTGCTGCTTGAGGAGTCCGATCGGGTCCGCGCCCGCGAGCGTGCGGACCAGCACGAACCGGGGCCACTTCCAACCCGCGGCACTCGGACTGGCCCACGGAAGGTAGATCTCGTACGCATCCGCCCGATCGAGATCGAAGCCGTTCACCTGTATGCTGCCGGCCACGCCGACCACGGTGAGCCAGTCGCCGTCGTTGAGCCGGCTCACCCGCGGCATCCGCACGCGCCTTCCGATTGCAGCGCCGGACGGCCAGAGTCGTTCGGCCAGGTCGCGGCCGATGATGGCGGCGTCCTGCTCGGCGGCCTCCGGTGCGAACCCGCGGCCCTGGAGGAGCGGAATGCCGGCCGTCCGGAAGTAGCGGCTCGGGACGTGAATGATCGTGACCTCCATCTCCGGGAGTCTCGCCTGGTCCGTTTCGATCGTGCCGAACGACAATGAACCCGGAACGAAGGGCACCTGCTCGGCCGCCGCCGCGAACTCCACTCCGGGCGCCGCCGCAATCCGCTCGGCGACCTGCTCGAGGAAGGCGGAGCGGGCCTCCGCCCCCGCGTAACGCTCGCCTGACAATCGGGGTTCGAGTGCGACCGCGTTCTCTGCGGTCCAGCCGATGTCGACGTCGAGCAGCGCCCAGAGCGAGCGCCCCATCAGCAGCGCACCGATGAGCAGCATCACGGCCAGGGCATTCTGCACGGCGACCATTCCGCCGCGGAAACGACGGTGGCCGACGGTTCCACCCGCCCCGCGTCCCTGGATCGCGCCCACGAGGTCGCCGCCAACCGCGCGCAGCGCGGGTGGGAGCGTCGCCGCGATGCCGGCAAGCAGCGAGACCAGCACGGCCCAGGACGTGACACGGGCGTCGACGTCGATCGGGTTCAGCAACTCCCGGGCGAGATCCGGTGGAACTGCGGTCGCGACAAGACGGGTCACCCAGACGGCGAGCGCCAGACCGAGCAGCCCCGCGAGGAAGGAGGTCACTATCGACTCGGTGCACAACTGACGGCACAGTCGGAGCCGGCCGGCCCCTGCGGCGGCGCGTATCGCGAGCTCGCGCCGTCGGGACAACGCGTGGGAGAGGAACAGGTTCGCGGCGTTGGCGCACGCGATCAGCAGCACGCAGGCGACCGCGCCGAGCAGCAGGAAGAGGGCGCCCCGCCGTTGGCGCACCCACCCGTAGTCTGCGGCGAACCCCTGTGCCGCAAGCTCGTTCAGGGGTCCGAGCCGGGTGGTCTGGCCGGTTTCGATCCACTCGGCATTCCACTGCGGAGCGAGCGCCGCGGCCCGCGCGTCGGCCTGCTCGAACGACACGCCGGGCCCGAGCCGCGCCAGGACGGAGACGGCCGGCCGTCGCGGATCGTCCGCCACGGCGTGGCCCCGCACGTCGAGGGGCTCCCAGAACGCCGTGTGCGCATCGGGAAACCGGAACGACGCCGGCATCACGCCGACGATGGTGAGCGCGCCGTCGGTGAAACGCAGCGTCCGGCCGACGATACCGGCATCGCCGCCGAAACGGGTCTGCCAGGTCGCATGGCTGATGATGCCGACCGCGCTCGCGGATTCGTCCGCCGCGAAGGCCCGGCCGAGCCTCGGACCGACCCCGAGCAACCGGAGCAGCCCCGGCGCGATGCGTGCCCCCTGCAACGTCTCGGGCTCACGGTCCCCGATGAAGACCCGCTCCAGGCGCGCATACGGCTCGACCCGCTCGAACAGAGTCGTCTCGCTCTGCCAGTGCTCGACCATCCAGGCCGGCTGCCGCGGAGCACTGCCGTACGGGCCCCGCGTGTGCAGCTCCACCAGGCGGTGCGACTCGGCGAACGGCACGGCGTTCAGCAGCAGGCTGTCGACGATGGCGAAAACCGCGGTGGTCATGCCGACGCCGAGCCCCAGAATGAGCACGACAGCGACGGAGAACCGGGGCGACCGGCGCAGGATGCGGGCGCCGTAGCGGAGGTCCTGCAGCAGCGTATCGAGCCAGTACAGGCTGTCGGCTTGGCGCGCTTCCTTGATGGAGGACACGACTCTCAGAGTGCGACGCGTCTCGTCCCTGCGGGCGTCCGGATCGTCATGCGGCTCTCGCGTTCAGCCAGTTCCTGCCGACGCGCACGCAGTGCTCGCATGCGCTCTGCGGGGGGTGCCGGCGCAACTCGCCTCCCTTCATCCATGAAGCACCGTAACGCGTTACGCGGAGTCCGGGCAAGACGCCGCGATGCACCCGGCTGGCGCGGACGGGGGCGAAGCGCGTCCTGCGGGCCGACAGCCGGCGAGCGGGATTGCGTTGACGCGTGAGGCCCGCCGCCGCAACGGGGCAACGAGCGGACGGTGGATTGGAATTGAAAGGGCCGCGGTCCCGCCGGCGAGCGGAGACCACGGCCCCGAGAACGAGAGGAGCTACCAGCTCAACTGCGTCGACAGGCGAAGCATGCGCCCGAGCACGTAGCGGCTCGGCTGCGCCCAGACGCCCGACGTGTAGTTGGTCGACGCTTCCTGGTACCACACGTCGCTGTTGGTCACGTTGTAGATCTCGAGCTGCGGGCGGAACTCGACGCCGCCCGCGTTGAAGATCCGCTGAAAGCTGAAGTTCAGCATGTTGGTTCGAGGCAACTGGTGGATGGTGCCGGCCGGCGCCACCGGCACCGTGATCGACGACTGCACCATGTCGGGGATGACCGGCGTTCCCGGCATGCAGGGCGCGCCGTTGACCGTTGCGCCCTGACACGTCGGGGAACGGCCGTGGGCTCCGCCATCGGCGGTGTAGACCGTGTTGCGGGTGATGACCCAGTTGACCGGCAGCAGCTCGTCGACGCGCTGGATGTCGCCCGTCAGCCGGCCCGTCACGCTGTTCAGCACCAGGCTGAACTGCGCCCCGCCGGGCAGCGGGAAGTAGCCGCCGAGCTTGAAGTCGTTCTTGAAGTCGACGCCGTCGTAGGCGACCGTCGCGCCGCCCGGCAGGCCGACGTTGTACCGGTTCATGTCGGTGCGGTCGCAGAAGCGGTCCCCGTTCGGGTCGCCCCGGTTGTCGCACTCGCTCGTGATCTTGCGCTGCGTCGTCAGGCTCGAGATGAGCTGTCCTCCGCCCGGCAGGCGCGCGTTCAGCGCGACCTCAATTCCGTTGTAGACGCCGGTGTGGCCGATGGGGTTGGTGACGAGGTTGTCCACCTGCCCCGCGAGGTCCGCGCTGGCGAGGTCGTACACGTTGAAGACCTCGCCGTTGAGCGGATTGACCACCTCGACCGCCCGGAACGAGCCCGGCGCCTCCCAGTTCTGGTTGTAGATGAACATCCCCTCGTAGCCGGTGTCGGTGAAGAGGATGTCGTGGAACGACCGGCGGTACCAGCCGACGCTGAGTGAGACGTTGCGCGTGAGCTCCCGCTCCACGCTGACCGATGTCTCGATGTTCCACTCCCGCACCAGGTCGGGGTCGATGTCGTCGAGCCGGCGCGAGCCGAAGTTGGCCGGCAGCCGGTTGAAGTCGAGCTCGTGGTCCTGCACGATGCTGTCGCCGTTCGGGTCGCTCCATGGCAGCGCGAAAGTCGTCAGCGCCATCGGATTCACCCGGTTCGGCAATGCCGTCGTGGTCGGGGTCAGGTACTTGCCGGTGCTGAACTTCAGCGCCGTCCTGGCATCGCCGAAGACGTCCCAGGCGACGCCGATGCGCGGCGACCACTCGGGCCCCCAGCAGGGCACGCAGGTCACCTCCGCGAAGTCGCGCCCTCTGGCGAAGCGGCCGTCAGGCACACGCTGGGGCGGCACCGACCCGTCGAGCCAGTCGGCGCGCAGGCCTCCGGTGATCGTGACGCGGTCGACGGTCCAGGCATCCTGAACGAACCAGCCGGTCTCGTTGACCGAGTTCAACCGGATGAACGGATAGTTGCCCGCCAGGACCTCGTAGGCGCGCCCGTCGCGGATGTTGATCCGGCTGATGTCGCCGTTGTTGAAGCGGTGCTGCTCGGCAGTCCCCCAGGCGTAGGAGATACCGGTCTTGAAGTTGTGCGACCCGGTGACGTAGGACAAATTGGTCATCACCCGCTCGCCCGGCAGGTTCCAGGAGAAGTCCTCCACCGAATCGAACTGGATGTTCCGGTCGAGATCGCGCTTGTGCACGAACTGCAGCCAGTTCTGCGACCAGCGCGGGAAGACGGTGTTCGGCTGCGGGTCGCTGCAGCAGTCGGCGACGCCGGAGCTGCCGTAGCCCGCCTCGAATAGCAGCCGGCTGCTGATGGTCGAGGTCCACTTCGCCTGCCCCTGCCAGTACGGGGCGTGGTGCCAGCCCTGCCCCTTGTTCTGGTAGTTGCGGGCGGTCTCCGGGTCGGGGCCGCGCTGGTCGTCGAGCAGGAAGGCCGACTGAATCAGCGCCGACTCGGGCGAGGCCTGCCACTGTCCGCGGTAGCGCGCCTCGTGCGGCAGGTCGATGTACGGCCCGCGCCGCTTGTTCAGCCGGTCGAGGGTGGCGCTGAACTTGTTGTTCGGGTTCGCCTGGAAGGTGAACCGGGTGACCGTCGAGATGATGTCCTCTTCGTTGAAGAACTGGCTCCGGTCGTCGAACAGCCAGCCCGGCTCCGGCGTCCAGGCGCCCCAGTAGCGGAGCGACTCGTGGAACCAGAGCTTGTCCTGGATGATCGGCCCGCCGATCGAACCGGAATAGTCGAACAGCTTGTTGAAGTCGGCCGCCTCGGTGGTGCCCGCCTGCCGCAGCCGGTCCGAGTAGTTGTTGGAGATCCAGCCCCCGGCGGTGTGACCGACGTAGCCCTGGCCGCTGAAGGTGTTGCCGCCTTCCTTCGGGATGATGTTCATCACGACGCCGCCGGCCTGCATCTCGGCGTTGCCGCCGCCGCCGCCCGCCTGCACCGCCATCTCCTGCGTCGCCAAGTCCTGGTTGTACATGACCGGGACCCCTTCGAGCGCGATCAGGTCGAGGGCCATGCCCTCCTGCATGACGGTGGTGTGCTTGGCGTTGGCGCCGCGGGCCTCGAGCTGCAGGTCGTTGACGTAGCGCGAACCGCCGACGTCGACGCCCGCCATCGAGACGCCCGGGACCATCATCGCCTGGGTCCAGGGACTGCCGGTGTTGATGACGTTGTCGAGCACCTCGCGCGAGAGCACCTGCACCCGCGACGCCTGCTGCACGTCGACCGTCGGCGCCGCGCCGGAAACGGTGACGGTCTCCTCGAGGGCGCCGACCGACAACTGGATGTCGAGCTCGGCCGTGAACTCCGACGGCAGGTCGTAGTTCTCCTGCACGACGGAGCCGAAGCCGGCGAGCGAGAAGGTCAGGCTGTAGATGCCGGGCCGCAGGTTGACGATGCTGTACCGCCCCTGGCCGTCGGTGACGGCGATGCGGCTGCCCTCGATGAGCTCCGGACTCG
The DNA here is from genome assembly GCA_965116825.1 of Vicinamibacterales bacterium. Taxonomy (GTDB): domain Bacteria; phylum Acidobacteriota; class Vicinamibacteria; order Vicinamibacterales; family UBA8438; genus WTFV01. The sequence goes on along the minus strand of OZ220736.1, from coordinate 4,706,254 downwards.
AGGCTTCCACCGTGACACCCGGAAGGATGCCGCCGGTGTTGTCGGTGACCTGACCGCCGATCGCGCTCTGGGCCGCGGCCGACGCCGGCCACAGCGCCAGGCCCGCGAGCAGGAGCCAGGCGTAGTTGGTTGTGCGGACGCACTGCACGATTCCACCTCCGTTCCGAGAGTGTTCCGGACGAACGAGGCGTTGTGGGGAAGCGGGCGCCGATGGAGGAAAAGGCCGTACGCAACGGTAGGCAACAGGCGCGAGCGCCGGCACCGGCCGGTGTTGAGAGGTTCTCCCCAGCATCGCTTCCGCTTCCCGGGTGAACGCCAACTACCGACGACGCGAGCTCGACTGCGAACGACACGAGCCCGTGGCCAAGGAACGTGGCGGCCGGCCGGTCGATCCTTCACTATACTCCTCACGCTCCACGACGCAACCCCGAGCGCCTCGTCCGCTTTCCTCCCGGGACAACGCCTACGCCCTTGACGTCCATCCCCCGCACGGGCATGCTCGGCACGAACGGCCGCCGCCGTCCGTCACCACCGAGCGCCGGCCGGAGCGCAACACGGAGGATCGCCATGAACAAGCGTTTCGCAGGAGCGTCGATCGTCGCCGTGCTCGCCGCCGCCGCGCTGTTGTCCCTCTCCGCGTCCGGCCGGGCCGCGAGCGGGGTGCAGGCCGCCGAAGCCGACATCGGCGGCGTGGTCACGAGCGTGAACGGCCCCGAGGAGGGCGTCTGGGTCATCGCCGAGACCACCTCCCTGCCGACGAAGTTCGTCAAGAGCGTCGTGACCGGCGACGGCGGCCGGTACCTGATTCCCGACCTGCCCGACGCGACCTACGACGTGTGGGTGCGCGGCTACGGGCTGGTCGACTCCGACCCGGTCACCGCCATGCCGGGCGACACGGTGGACCTGGAGGCGACCGTGGCCCCGACGCCGGCCGACGCGGCGCAGGTCTACCCGGCCAACTACTGGTACTCGCTGATCCGGCCGCCGGCGACGAACGAGTTCCCCGGCACCGGGGAGGACGGCAACGGCATCGCCGCCACCCTGCAGCACCAGGACCAGTGGGTCGACATCCAGAAGCAGGGCTGCATGCTGTGCCACCAGCTCGGCAGCCGCATCATCCGCGAGATCGACAACCTCGACCAGTTCGACTCCAGCCTCGAGGCCTGGAACCACCGCGTGCAGATGGGCCAGCGCGGCGGGCAGATGACCAACGTCATGAACCGCTTCGGGCGCGAGCGCGGCCTGCGGATGTTCGCCGACTGGAGCGACCGCATCGCCGCCGGCGCGGTGCCCGAAGCGCCGCCGCGGCCGCAGGGCATCGAGCGCAACGTCGTGATCTCGATGTGGGAGTGGGGCACGGACATCGACTACATCCACGACGAGATCACCACCGACAAGCGTGATCCGACCATCAACGGCGACGGTCCGGTCTACGGCGTCAACATCTCCAACGACGCGCTGACGATCCTGGATCCGGTGACCCACACCGCCTCCAGCCTCGACGTTCCGCTGCGCATCGACCCCGACAAGGTGCCCGGGATGATCGCGCAGTCGATGCCGGCGCCGTCGCGGTTCTACGGCGACGAGCTGATCTGGAAGGATCCGGCCAACCCGCACAACCCGATGATGGACCAGAAGGGGCGGGTCTGGATGACCTCGGCCATCCGCAATCGCGCCAACCCGGACTACTGCAAGGAGGGCTCGGACCATCCCTACGCGCGGTACTTCCCGCTGGCCACCGGCTTCCGCTCGGCGGTCTTCTACGAGCCCGACCAGGAGCAGTTCGTGCTGGTGGACACCTGCTTCGGCACCCACCACCTGCAGTTCGCGGAGGACGAGAACCACACCCTCTACTTCAGCGGCGGCGGGCAGGTCATCGGCTGGCTCGACACGAAGGTCTACGACGAGACCGGCAACGAGCAGCTCTCCCAGGGCTGGTGCCCCACGGTACTCGACACCAACGGCGACGGCGTGATCACCAAGCCGTGGAACGAGCCGGCGCGGCGCGGACAGGCGGCCGACCTCGATCCGGCCCTGGACACGCGCGTAGTCATCGGCAGCTACGGCGTGATCGCCGACCCGACCGACGAGAAGGCGGTCTGGATCAGCTCGAACCGCTTCCCCGGCAAGCTCGCCCGGCTGCACGTGGGCGACAACCCGCCGGAGAGCTGCGTGACCGAGATGTACGAGGTGCCGTCGGTCCTCGATCCGAACGTGCCGCCCGAGAAGCGCGGCTTCGGTTCGCGCGGCCTCGACATCGACCGCGACGGCGTCGTCTGGACCGCCCTGTCCGGATCGAGCCACATGGCCAGCTTCGACCGCCGCAAGTGCGCCGTGCACAACGGCCCGACGACCGCCGAGGGGCGCCACTGCGTCGAAGGCTGGACCCTCTACCCCACCCCCGGACCGACCATTCCCGGCACCGAGCCGCCGGTGCGGGCCGACTACCACTACTACAACTGGGTCGACCAGTGGGACACGCTCGGACTGGGCAGGGACGTCCCGATTGCGACCGGCTCGAACTCGGACTCACTGCTGGCTCTCGATCCGGACAGCGGCGAGTGGGTAGTGCTGCGGGTGCCCTATCCGCAGGGCTTCTTCACGCGCGGACTGGACGGCCGCATCGACGATCCGGACGCCGGCTGGAAGGGGCGCGGCGTGTGGGCCACCTATGGCGCGGCGGTCACTTGGCACATCGAGGGCGGCGTCGGCGTGAAGCCGGGAATGCTGAAGTTTCAGGTCCGTCCGCACCCGCTCGCCAACTGACGCACGTCGCGTTAGCCGGCTTGCCCGGCACGTGAGACCTCGACGCCCCCGCGGGTAGCGGCTCGCCGGCCGCTGCCCGCGGAAGCTTCCTTCCCGGAGCCGGCCCCGTGTTCCGCGGGAACGCCCGCCGATACCGCATCGGGCCACCCAAGCCATCGGACTTCAACCAAAGCACCTTGTGTTTTCACACGTACGGCGATAAAAGTACATGCTTTTTCGTCAGGGACAGCTCGTGCCAGATGTACTCCAACGTCGCGAGATCGGTTACCTGCAGGCTTGGGCGACGCGCCGGCCCCACAAGCCGGTCGTGATTCGTGGCGCGCGACAGGTCGGCAAGTCCACGCTGGTGCGCGAGTTCGCCCGCACCGCGCGACTGACCCTGGTGACGGTCGACTTCGAACGCGACCCCGAGCTGCGGGAAGCCTTCACCCACCGGGATCCGGCACGCATACTGGCGCTGCTCAAGCTGCTGACCGGGAAGTCGGCGGCGGCGGGGACGCACCTCCTCTTCCTGGACGAGATTCAGGCCGCGCCCGAAGCGCTCGCGGCGCTGCGCTACTTCCACGAGGAGATGCCCGAGTTGCATGTGGTGGCCGCCGGCTCGCTGCTGGAATTCGCGCTCGCCGAGACCCGCTTTCCGATGCCGGTCGGCCGCGTGGAGTACATGCACCTCGGGCCCATGCACTTCGAGGACTTCGTCGTGGCCATGGGCGAGGCGGACGTGGCCGACTTTCTGCGCGGTCTCCCGCTGAACAGCATCAGGAACAACGCCCTGCCCGCGGTGCTCCACCGCAAGTGTCTCGACCTGGTCCGCCGGTACTGGGTCGTGGGCGGACTCCCGGAAGCCGTCGCCGCGTTCGTCCGGGCGCCGGGCCGCGGAACCGACTTCGAACCGGTATCGCGCGTACTGCAAAGCGTCGTCGCGACCTACCGTGACGACTTCGGAAAGTACGGCCGGTCCCGCGACCGCGACCGCATTCGGATGGTCTTCGATCGGCTGCCTCACCTGGTCACCCGGAAGTTCAAGTATGTGGAGGTCAGCCGAGAGCATCGCGCTGCCGAAATCGCGGCTGCGCTCGAGCATCTGTGCATGGCCCGCGTAGCCTCCAAGGTGTTCCGTACAGCCGCCAACGGGATGCCGCTGGCGGCGGAGGTCAGCCAGCGCCTCTTCAAGTGTCTGCACATCGATGTCGGACTGATGTGCGCCGGCCTCGGACTCGACGTGCTCGATCTGGAACGACAGAGAGATCCGACGCTCGTCAACCGGGGCGCCGTCGCCGAGCAGTTCGTGGGCCAGCATCTGCTCTACGACGACGCACCGTACGTTACGCCGGCGCTGCACTATTGGGCTCGGGAGGCCAGGAACGCGGCAGCCGAGGTCGACTACGTCATTGCCGTGGGGAGCCGTGTCGTGCCGGTAGAGGTGAAGGCCGGCGCCACCGGCTCCCTCCGATCGCTGCAGCAGTTCGTTCGTGAGAAGGCCAGCCGCCTCGCCCTGCGTTTCAACGCCGATCCGCCGAGCCTGTTGAGGGAATCGCGGAAGCTGCCGGATGGAACGGCGGTGAGCTACGACCTGTTGTCGTTGCCCCTGTATCTCGTCGGACAGGCGCGCAGGCTGATCGGCGAGGTCGCGGCGACCAAGCCTCGCAGCGCCGTTTGCCGGTAGCTCTGCCGCGCACGGTGGAAGCGTGCGCCATGGCGCGCCCCTGCGCCTGTCGAGCGGCTGAACACGGCGTCCCGGCGGAAGAAACTCCGCGGGAGGCGCTCCCGCTGTGGCAGAATGGCCGTATGAAGCGGCCGACCCTCGTCGGCGCCGCGCTCGCCGCGCTTCTGGCGCTTGCCGCCAACGCTGCGTTCGGCCAATGGGGATGGGGCTGGCGCACCCGCTATCCGCCCCGTATCCGCCCGCCCGAGCAGCGCGACGCCGGGTTCTCCTTCTGCCGGCTCATGTACTCCAGCGAGTACACCGGGCGCGGCATGGGCCGCTGGTCGACCGACTATCCGTTCGCCGACATCAACTTCATGATCCGGCTGTCGGAGCTGTCGACCACCAACGTGAACTTCGACGCCGACGACGAGCCGATCCACTGGGTGGTCCCGGTCACGAACGACACCATTTTCGGGTGTCCGTTCATCATCGCCTCGGCCGTCGGCTCGATGGTGCTCTCCACCGAAGACGCCGGCCGCCTCCGCGAATACCTGCTGAAGGGCGGCTTCCTGTGGGTCGACGACTTCTGGGGAAGCTGGGAATGGGCGCAGTGGGTCAGCCAGATCGACAAGGTGCTGCCGGCGGCGCAGTACCCCATCGTGGATCTGCCGCTCGATCACGCGCTGTTCAGCGCGATGTTCAACATCTGGGAAGTGCCCCAGATCGCCAACATCGGCTTCTGGCGGCGCTCCGGGGGGCGCACCTCCGAGCGCGGCTCGGACAGCGCCGAACCGCACTTCCGCGTGATCTTCGACGCGCACGGCCGCATCATGGTCGCGATGACCCACAATACCGACATCCAGGACGCCTGGGAGCGCGAGGCGGACGACCCGCGCTACTTCGACACGTTCGCGCCGGACGGCTACTCGCTGGGCGTCAACGTGCTGCTCTACGCGATGAGCCACTGAGCCGTGCCGCGGCGGTGACGCGACGCGGTCGCCCTCCAGGTTCGGCGACCCACATCCGGACTACTCGGGCTTGCCGGCATGCCTCTTCGAGACGAGGTTGAAGAACGAGAAGAGGTGCTCGACCACCTGCCGGCTTCTCGAGATGAAGAGCGAGTGGTCGCCGCCGGGGATCTCGATGTAGAGGTGCCGCATGCCCAGTTCGCTCATCTCGCCACCGACGCCCGCACCCCCGCGGTGGGAACGACGCGGTCGTCCGAACCCTGGACCACCAGGAACGGGATGCGGCGGATGGCCTCCGCGTCGACGTAGTCGGCGTTCATGCTGCCGCCGGCCACCGCGGCGAGCCCGGCCCAGATGTCCGGGTAGCGGCTGGCGAGGTAGTAGGTGCCGGCCCCGCCCATGGAGTGGCCCCACAGGTAGATCCGGTTCGCGTCGATGTTGAGCTCTTCGGTGACCAGACGGAAGACGTTCATCACGTCCTGCTCGGCCCGCCGGTCCTGTTCCGTATCGCCTCGATAGCCGTATCCGCCCCGCCGCGTGTAGCCCAGCGGCGTCACCACGACGTACCCGTGGTGCTCCGCCAGATCGAGGAAACCCGCGTAGTTCATCAACCAGTCGTACTGGCGCCCGGCGCCGTGGAGCGAGACCATAAGCGGCGACGGCGTCGCGGCGTCGTAGCCCGAGGGCACGAAGAGCGCATAGGGAATGGTCTCGCCGGTCTCCTCCATCACGTACGATCGATGCTGGACGCGCGGGTCGTTGACCGCGTACTCGTCGTCCCGCGCCTCGCGCTGGGCGAGGACATCCAGCGGCGCGCCCACCACGAGCCAGAGCGCGCCCGCGAGTGCCAGGACGAAACGAACGGAATGACGGTTTGTCTGCATCGCTTTCCTCCTGCGCGTTCCGGCCTCCCATGCCACCTCCCTCGAGATGACCTGCTGCGGGGGATCATACGGCGGCGGCGGCCCGCGTGGCGCCGCGCGGGCCGCGCGGATCCGCCGACGGCGCCCCCGGTAAACGCGCGGCGGCCGGGTGGAGTCGTCAGCAATGGACGGTTTCGTTAGTATTCCCACGTGAGGTGCACGATGAGAAGAGCAATCCTGGCGTTGTTGTCGGCAGTCATCGCGTTCGGCGCTTTCGGCACCCTCGGCGCATCCCCCGCCGCGGCCGAGGACATCGAGATCACCGAGTGGGTCGTGCCCTGGGAGAACACGCGGCCGCGCGATCCGTACGTCGACGGCCAGGGACGGGTCTGGTTCGTCGGACAGCGGGGCAACTACCTCGCCTACCTCGACCCGGAGACGGGCGAGTTCCGGCGCTACGAGCTCGATCCCGGAACCGGTCCGCACAACCTCATCGTCGACGACGAGGGGTTCGTGTGGTACGCAGGCAACCGGGCGATGCACATCGGCCGGCTCGATCCGGAGACGGGCGACATCGAGAAGATCATGATGCCGACCCCCGACGCCCGGGATCCGCACACGCTCACCTTCGACCACAACGGGGACATCTGGTTCTCGGTGCAGGGCGGCAGCTTCGTCGGCAAGCTGGGCACGCGGACCCGCACCGTCGAGCTCATCCCCATCGAGGGCCGCGGCCGGCGCCCCTACGGCATCGTGGTGGACGCGAACAACCGCGCCTGGTTCTGCCAGTTCGGCACGAACAAGCTTGCCACCGTCGATCCGGAAACGATGGAGCTCGAGGAGTTCGAGCTGCCCCGCGCCGAGGCGCGGCCGCGCCGGCTGGCCCTGACGTCTAACGGGCATCTCTGGTACGTCGACTACGCGGGCGGCAACCTCGGGCGTTTCGATCCGGAAACCGGCGAGGTGCAGGAGTGGGCGGTCCCCGGCGGCGCCAGCGCGCGGCCGTACGGCATGTCGGTGGACGATGAGGACCGGCTGTACTTCGTGGAGTCGGGGACCATGCCGAACCGCTTCGTCGGTTTCGACCCGGCCACCGAGGAGTTCTTCGCCTCTACCGAGATCGCGAGCGGCGGCGGGACCGTGCGCCACATGTACTACCATGCGCCGGCACGGGAGATCTGGTTCGGCACCGACACGAACAACATCGGCCGCGCGCGCGTGCCGTAGTCGACGCGTGACCCAGTACGACGCGATCGCCGAGGCGTACCAGGACTCGAAGCAGCTCCCCTTCCGGAAGGCCATCGAGCGCTACACGCTGTTCGAGGCGCTGGGAGACGTGGGCGGGATGACGGTGCTGGATCTCGCCTGCGGCGGAGGCTACTACACCCGCCTGCTCAAGCGGGCCAAGGCCGCCAGCGTTACGGGAGTCGATGTCTCGCCGGAGATGATCCGGGTGGCCGAGCGGGAGGAAGCGCGGACCCCGCTCGGCTGCTCGTATCTTTGCCGGGACGTCGCCGACCTGCAGCCGGACCCCGGAACCGTGGACCTGGCCGTGACCATGTATCTGCTGCACTACGCCGGAACCGGGGAAAAGCTGCTCCAATTCCTACGGGTCTGCCACCACGCGCTGCGGCCCGGCGGACGCATCGTCGGCTTCAACGACAACGTCATGCGCCCGCCGCGGGGAACCGTATCGTGGCGCAAGTACGGCCTCGAGAAGACCGGCCCCCTGTCGGCTCCGAACGAAGGCGACCCCATCCACTACCGGTTCACCAACCCCGACGGCGGCCGGTTCGAGTTCCACAACTTCTTCCTGAAACCGGAGACCTACCACGACGCATTCCGGGACGCCGGGTTCTACGACTTCCGCTGGCTCGGCGTTTCCCTGGAGCCGGGCGAGCGGAACAACCCCTTCTGGGACGACTTCCTCGCCAACCCTCCGGTAGTCGCCTACAGCGCGACGAAGTAGGATCGACACGATGCGCCGCTTTCGTGCCGGCCCGGGCTTTCTCGTCGCCGCCGCCTTCATCGGGCCGGGAACCATCGTCACCGCGAGCCGGGCCGGCGCCGGACACGGAACCGCCCTTCTTTGGGCAGTGCTGTTCTCCGTGGTCACCACCGCCATCCTGCAGGACATGGCGGCGCGGGTCGGTCTGGCCGGACGGCGCGGACTCGCCGAGGCCATCCGCGACAGCCTGGGCAACCCGCTGATTCGAGCGGGCGCCCTGGGCCTCATCGCGCTGACGATCCTGCTCGGCAACGCCGCGTTCCAGACCGGCAACCTGCTCGGCGCGTCGCTCGGTCTCAGCCTGCTCACCGGATTGCCGCAGGGGCTCCTGGTGGCGATTGTCGGCGGGGTCGCCGGCGCCCTGCTGATGACCGGCACGTACAAAACGATCCAGAACGCCCTGGTCGGCCTCGTCGGGCTGATGAGCGTGGTGTTCTTTCTGGTTGCCGTCCTCACCGCGCCGGACATCGGCGATCTCCTCTCCGGGCTGTTCGTGCCGCGGGTGCCGGCGGGAGCGCTGCTCACGGTGCTGGCGCTCATCGGCACCACCGTCATCCCCTACAACCTGTTCCTGCATGCGAGCGCCGTCCTCGAACGCTGGCCGGACGCGGAGAGGAACGAAGAAAACATCCGCGAGTGCCGGCAGGACACCCTGTTCTCGGTGGCGCTCGGGGGCCTGATCACGGCAGCGGTGGTGATTGCCGCCTCACCGCTGCTCGGACAGGGTGCGGACGCCGCGGACGCGGCGACGGTGGCGGCGCGTCTCGAGCCGCTGCTCGGCAGAGCGGCGCCGGTGTTCTTCGGGATCGGGCTCTTCTCCGCCGGCGTGACCTCGGCAATCACCGCGCCGCTCGCGGCCGCCTATGCCGCCGGGGGGGCGCTGGGCTGGGGCTCCGATCTCAAGAGCCCCCGCTTCCGCCTGCTCTGGGGCTTCGTGCTGCTCACCGGCATGTTCTGCGGTATCTTCCTGGGCGCGTCGCCCTACCAGATCATCCTGCTCGCCCAGGCCGGCAACGCGATCCTGTTGCCGCTGACCCCGGTCCTGCTGCTCGTCGTCGCGAACCGCAGCGGCATCATGGGCAAGTACCGCAACTCGCGGCCCGCCAACGTCCTCGGCGCGGTCGTCGTTCTCATAATCTTCGGACTGACGACGGTACAGATGGCCCGTGTTCTCGGCTTGGCGGGCTAGAGCCTCGTCCCCCACACGAATACACATCATGTGGTGTATAGGAATCGGCACAGGAACACACGGGCGCAGATCCTGCGCGGAACGTGATGCGCCGACCGCCGCGACGAACCCAGGAGGTGGCATCCACGACGCCCGCGCCTGGCGTATCGCGGCTGGTGCCGGCGCTCTGACGGCAGCGCTGCTCTTCGCAGCTCCCCCGCCAGAGGCGGCCTACGTCGACGGCCCGCCGGCGGCCCACACCGGCGCCTTCGGCGGCGAGACGTGTCACGCCTGCCATTTCGAGAACGACCTCGACGCCCCCGGCGGCTCTCTCGCCCTCCGGGGCGTGCCGGACACGTTCGATCGCTCGGAGACGTACCGCATCACGGTGTCGCTGCAGCGAGCCGGGATGGAACGAGCCGGATTCCAGTTGGCCGCGCGCGTGAGCGAAGGAGACGGCGCCGGCGGTCCAGCGGGAGCCCTCCTGGCCCTCGACGGCGATGAGCGCGTGCAGGTAGTGGCCGGGCCCGACGGCACGGCCTACGCTCAGCACACCGAGCCTGGGACCGCGCTCAGGGGCGCCGCAGAAACATCGTGGACCGTCGAATGGCGCCCGCCCGCCGCCGGCGGGCCGGTCGTCTTCCACGTAGCGGCCAACGCGGCGAACGACGACGCCTCGGAGTTCGGCGATTTCATCTACACGGCGTCGGCGACGACGCGCTCGGCCGGCTTCTGACGACTCCGCCCGCCACGGACCGCTCCTCCCATCGTGCTCCCTGGGAGCCCTTCCAACTCGCGGGCGTGCGTCGGCCTCCTGCTATCATGATTCGTTTATCGCTCCCACAGAGACTCCGAGAAAGGACCATCCATCATGCATGCTGCCAGGGCATCGACCGCCGACCGACTGCGAAGCCGGCTTGCGCTGCCGACCGCGCTCGCCGCGGCGTTGACTCTGGGGCTGCTCACCACCGCGACGGCCGGGGCGCAGGAATGGCGGAAGCTGCCCGACATGCCGGTGGAGAAATGGGAGCCGGGCAGGGTCGTGCTGGACGGCAAGCTCTACCTGTTCGGCGGCTACACCGACGGCGTCCGGTCGAGCAAGCTCGCGCACGTCTTCGATCCGGCCGACGGGAGCTGGACCCGGATCCAGGACCTGCCGAGCGCGATCACCCACATGAACCTGGTGCTCGACGGGAGGACGGTGTGGTTCGCGGGCGGCTTCAAGGACGGCTACCGCGGGCACGCCATCGCCGAGGTGTGGAGCTACGACTTCGACGCCGATCGCTACACCGCGGCTCCGTTGCTGCCGGGCACGCGGGGCGGCGGCGGGCTCGCCCTCGTCGGCCGCAAGCTGCATTACATGGGCGGCGTCGAGGCGGACCGCGATACGGACTCTCCGGACCACTGGGTGCTCGACCTCGACGAGTGGGCGCGGGGCGGCGCCGAGTGGACGGCAGCCGCCCCGATGCCCGAGCCGCGCAACCAGTTCTCATGCGTGACGTTCGAGGGAAGGATCTACACCATCGGCGGCCAGTTCCACCACGACAGCGAGCAGCTCGACCAGGCGCGGGTCGACGTCTACGACCCGGCGACCGACACCTGGACCGCCGGTCCCCCGCTGCCCAAGGGCCACTCGCACGCCGAGGGCTCGACCTTCGTCCATGACCGCCGCATCTACATGGCAGGCGGGCACACGACCGCCCCGGGCGAATCGAAGCAGGTCGATCCGGACATCCTGGCCTTATCCCCCGGCGGAGACTGGGAAGTGATCGGCAAGCTTCCGATGCCGTTGTCGTCGCCGGCTGCGGCCATCATCGACGGCCGGTTCTACGTGGCCGGCGGCTCGCCCGGCCGGAGCGCGGTGCAGGCCGACATGTGGGTCGGGGAATTGCCATGAGAACGGTGGGATTCGTCGGCTGGCGCGGCATGGTCGGCTCGGTCCTGCTGGACCGCATGGCGTCCGAGGGCGACTTCGAGGGCTATGACCCGGTCTTCTTCTCGACCTCCCAGGCGGGCCAGCCCGGTCCCGACGTCGGGGACGGCGCGCCCCTGCGGGATGCGACGGATGTTGCGGCGCTGGCCGAGACCGACATAGTCGTGACCTGCCAGGGCGGCGACTACACGAAGTCCGTTCACGGCGCCCTGCGGAAGAGCGGCTGGAACGGCTACTGGATCGACGCCGCGTCCGCCCTGCGCATGAACGACAGCAGCGTCGTCATCCTCGATCCCGTCAACCGCCGCGTCATCGACCGGGCCGTCGACGCCGGCACGAAGGACTTCATCGGCGGCAACTGTACCGTCAGCCTGATGCTGATGGGCCTGCAGGGTGTGTTCGACCAGGGATGGGTCGAGTGGATGACCTGCATGACCTACCAATCGGCGTCCGGCGCCGGCGCGCGGCACATGATCGAGTTGGTCCGCCAGATGGGCGATCTGGCCAGCGGCTGCTCGCCCGGCCAGACGGCGCTGGAGCTCGAGCGCATGGTCACCGGACGCATGGCCTGCGGCGACCTCCCCACCGACCACTTCGGCGTACCGCTGGCCGGCAGCCTCATCCCCTGGATCGACCGTCCCATGGAGAACGGCCAGACGCGCGAGGAATGGAAGGCGGCGAACGAAGCCAACAAGATCCTGGGCAGCCGCCGGTTCATCCCCATCGACGGGCAGTGCGTCCGGATCGGGGCGATGCGGTGCCACAGCCAGGCGCTGACCATCAAGTTGACGTCGGAAGTCCCCCTCGCGGACATCGAGACCGCCATCGCCGGCGCCAACGACTGGGTCGAGGTGGTGCCGAACGAGCGCGAGGCGACCTGCGAGCGGCTGACCCCGGCCGCGGTCTCCGGCCGCCTCCACGTCCCGGTGGGCCGTATGCGGAAGACGACGTTCGGCGCGGACTACCTGACCTGTTTCACCGTAGGGGATCAGTTGCTCTGGGGCGCCGCCGAGCCGCTGCGCCGGATGCTGCTGATTCTCCTCGGCAGGCTCTGAGCGGCCAACAGCACCAACCATCGCGCAAGAACACATTCCGAGTCAGCCCTTGGAAGTTTATCGAAGGTTAACCGATGCGCCCCAGGATTTCCGAATTCAGCTACGGCTTCGCCCTGACAAGAGAACTGCTTCAATCGCCCGGATTACACATAAGAGCTGCTCCCGTATTCCCAAGTCTATTCGCGGAAGGCCAACCTGGGGGCGGTTGGGACGTTCATCTTGATCGACCCGGCGTACCCCTATTCCTTCAGTTCAAGTTATGCCACTGGATGGTTACGACGCGTTGCCGGGAAGCTACAGACGCCAACTTCAGCACTCCGTGCTATCGGATGTATTTGCGTCCAGCCGGCGTCTCCAACCAACACCAAATGTTGCTCGATCTCGAAATGCGGAACAAAGAAGTTTACTACTGTGCACCTCAGTTTCACCGACCAGCGGAACTCAACGCCGCGTATCTCTCTGGCAGGGTTCGTAGTCGAACATTCTGGACGCGCCCATCCGAGATTGGTGCCTTGCCCGATGACTCCGAACACCATTTCTCCTTCGAACAACATGGTAACCGTCGTGCTCGGTTCTCCGACTATAGCGAAACCGAGGCTGGCCTAGCCCGGAAAATTCGTGGCGTGTTCCGATTCCGGTACAGACACAAAAGCCCCCGTGTGGTACAAGTGTAGTGTTAACAACCACTTGCGCCACCACGGAGGCCCTTGCGTGACAACCGACACTGTACCACAGACTGTTCTGTTCCCGGAACTGTTTGACAAGCCGCTGTTCGCCCAGTTCAACCAGGAGCAGGCCAGTTCCGACGGCGGGGCGATCCTGCTGAAGGCCGCCGAGCGCATCTACGGCCTGGTCAAGGCGTTCGCCGGGTGTCTGTTCGACAAGCGGGCGCCGGACAAGACCCGGCACTCGCTCGCGGACCTGATCGGCCAGCGCATCTTTGGCATCGCCTGCGGCCATCCCGACTGCAATGATGGCGACCGTCTCGCCGACGACCCCATCCACAAGCTGCTGCTCGACAGAGACCCGGTTTCGGGCGAGCGCCTGGCGTCGCAGCCGACGCTGTCGCGGTTCGAGAACGCAGTCAACGGCTGCGCGCTCTACCGCATGGCGGACGAGTTGGCCACGCGGGTCATCGCGCGGCATCGCCGCCGCCTGGACGGGCGGGCGCGGTGCATCACGATCGATCTGGACCCGACGGACGACCCGACGCACGGGGCGCAGCAGTACACGCTCTTCAACGGGTACTACGACAACTGGTGCTACCTGCCGCTGCTTGGCTTCCTGAGCTTCGACCGCGAATCCGAGCAGTATCTGTGCGCGGCGCTGTTGCGGCACGGCAAGGCGGTCGCCTCCGAGGGGACGGTCGGGCTGTTGTCGCGGTTGCTGCCGCGGCTGCGCCGGGCGTTTCCGCGGGCGCGCATTCTCGTTCGGCTCGACGGGGGCTTCGCCAACCCGGCGGTCTTCGCCTTCCTGGAGGCGCAGCCGCGGCTCGATTACGTGATCGCGATGGCGAAGAACGCGGTGTTGGAGCGGTACGCCGAGCCGGCCATGCTGGTGGCGCGGGCGCGGACGTGGCGCAGCGAACAGACCGAGCACGTCTACACCGAGACCAACGAGTACCAGGCCGGCACGTGGAACCACGCGCGCCGCGTCGTGATCAAGGCCGAAGTCGTCCGCCACCGAGACCGCGAGCCGCGGGACAATCCGCGCTTCGTCGTGACCAACATGCGGCAGACGCCGCGCTTCCTCTACGAGAAGGTCTACTGCGCCCGCGGGGACGCCGAGAACCGGATCAAGGAACTGAAGGCCCTGCAGATCGACCGCACGAGTTGCCAGGCGTTTTCGGCGAATCAGTTGCGCGTGCTGCTGACGGCCGCCGCCTACGTGCTGATGCAGGAGTTGCGGTTGCGCGCCGCCGACACCGCGTGCGCCCGCGCGCAGGTGCCCTGGCTGCGCGACCGGCTGCTGAAGCTCGGCGTCCAGGTGGTGTGCTCAGTGCGTCGCGTCGTCCTGCGCCTGCCGCGCGCGACACCGGACCTGGCGGCGTGGCGGCACATCGCGTTCGCGCTCGGGGCGCGCGCCGGATAGCCGCTCGGCGAGCGCCGCATCGCTGACTGACGGAGGCTGCCAACCGCCCGCAACGGGGGAAGTATGCGCTGTCCTCCCCTGCGGCACCCGTCATCACGTCCATTCGGCGCTCAACCACCTGCCACGCGCGGTTGAGAGCGTTCCAATGGCCGCCCACTGGTCATTCCCCGTTGTCCGTGACCGAGTCCGGTTCCGGCGCCGCCTCCCAGGGGCCGAGTCACCGGCGCCACGAATAGTCCGGGCTAGAGTTCAGCGATGTCGCTCGCAACCTAGATCGGCGGCTCAAGAGCGAAGGCGACTCTGCACTACGGGGGGAGAGCGTAGATGAACTTCTGCAGACGTTGCGGACTATCGTAGAAAAACGAGCCGATGCTACTCTGGACGACAGAGCCTCTGTGCTAGATTCGCCGGGTATGTCGACCCCGCTCCAGCGTATAGCCCACTACGCGTCCATGTTTCTTGAGTCCCAGCTGTTCATCGTGCAGGGCAAATGATGATTCTTATGGAATACCGCCTGCCGTAGAAGGCGCGGAGTTCGCACGCGCCCGATCCGGCACTCAAGCTAACGCCCCCCCAGAGTGGCTTCCGAGTCGATTCTTCTCGTCGACCATTCTGATGTAGTTCACTATTGCATTGTCCAGCGCTTTCGGCACTGACACCTCGCCGTCTCGTTCTTGGTCGGCCAGAAGATTAGGCCTAACATTGTCTGCCAAGCGCTTGATTCCCGCGCAGGTTCTCCGAAAGAGCTCAAACTGTGCCCGGAGTTCTGTGGGCAGCGTGATCGTACTCCAACTCCCCTTCGCGCTACGCCAGCGCGCAGGCGTCTGCGTAAAGAACCGTATCGTATGCTGGCGGTCTATCGGCGGAACGAGATCGGGAAGCAAGTGATAAAGGGCTTTGGAATTGGGTGTGGCTCTTCTTCGTCGACAGCCCAGGGGGCTTCTGCGAGCGGCATGGCAAGAGCTACTTGACGCGTCGAAGGCGTGGTGGAGAGGGCGGCGGGGGCGGCTCGCTGACCGGCGGGGCTGTCCGCGCAGCGTATCGCTGGGCGTGATTCCGTTCGTATTCGCGCGCTTCGTGGAAGTCCCAGTACGGATCGAAGTCGCCGCTGGCTCGCAGCGCCCGCAGCTTCAGGACCGCCTCGGCTCCCACCAGGCGCCAGCGGGCGCCGGTCAAATCCATCCGGTCGCGGACCAGGTACCGGCACGCCCCTTCGATGACGCCAGTGGCGATGGGATAGCCCGCCGCGAGGTAGCGGTCGTAGTGCAGATACGGCGCGTACTTCTGCAGGTAGTCGGCGCACGTATCGACCGGCTTGCGGGTGTCCTTCGACAGGCCGGCGACGGTCGCGGCACGCCGCATCGCCGCCGCCACCCGGCTGGCCTTGCCCTCGAGAATGCTCTGCACGCGCGTCCAGGCCCAATGCGCTGCATCGGGGCTCCCCTCGCGATGGAACACGTGCGCCGCCTTCCAGACGTACTCGACCACGTGGATGATGTCGAGTATCACCGTTACGTCCACGCCGTAGGCGGCGGCGCTCGCTTCCACCAGGTCGAGCTGCGTCTCGGCGCCGTCGACGAGCACGACCCAGCTCTTGACGTGCTCGGGGTCGTGGCGCTCGGCTTCCAGCGTCGCCTCGGCAACCACCTCCCAGGGCTCGCGTTGCAGGCTCGCCCAGACCCGCTTGGCCACCGGGCGGGGCCGCACGAGCGGGGGCTTCGCGCCCGGCTGTCGTGGCATCAGGCTCCGCAGGAACTGCTCGGGGCTGCGCACCAACGGCGCCGTCGTGTAGACGGCGGCCACCGTCGCCATGCGCTTGGCGTTCTTCTTCTCGCCCGGCTTCAGGCGCTGGAACAGGGAGAGCGGCTCCCGTTGCTGCCGGCGCTTCTCGGCCGCCCGCCGCGTCGCCTCGCGCAGGTCGTCGCGATGCAGCACCACACCCTTGCCGTCGAAGGTGAGCACGACGACCGACCCCTCGGGGGGCGGCTCGCCCGCCGCCGCACGGCGCCCCTCGTAGAAGGCATCGAAGTCTTCGGCCGCGCGAGCCACCAACTGCTCCGCCTGACACTTGGGCACTTCGGCCCCGGTACTGCGAGACAGGTCGAACAGCGCTTCGTCGAACGACCGCGAGGCGGCCGCCTCGGCCACCCGCCGGCGCACCTCCAGCGAGTAACGCTCAGCCGGCAGGTTCAGCGCGGCATCGAGCGGATGCAGACTGTCATGACCGGGACGCGCGTAGCCCACGCGCTCGACCGCCACGGTGCCGAAGGTCGTCTCGATGCGGCGTTCGTGCACGCGCCGTTGCGAGCGCTCGACACCGTCGGCCCCCGTGACCGGACCGGCGGCCTCCCCCGGACTGCGCTGTTCGAGGTGCCCCTGCAGGAGCTTGCGTTCGCGGTAGGGACGCCGGTTACCCGGCGCCCCCCGCACAGATCCGGACATGCCCGTTAAGGCATCCGGCTCCTCCCTTGGGTTGCGCCCTCCCCGGCGCTGACGGCGAATCGTTGGTTCGGCCACGGGTGTCGGATTTCCAGCTTGGGCCAGTGGTGCACCGTGAGGTGGTCGACCCGTGCCCGGCCGATGCGGTCCCGTTGCGACCTGCGGCGGAGCAGTCGCAGCCACAGATGCTTCAGACGCAAGACGAAGCGATGCAGATATCGGAAGCTGGTTGGAACGGCGTAGTAGTTCAGCCAGCCGTCAACCACCTTCCCCAACCACTTCGCCGTGGCCTTGACGTCGTCATGCATCCGCCGGCGTAGCACCTCCCTGATTCGTTTCAGGGTCCGGCTCATCCGCTTCGCAATGGGTTTGCGGCCCAACTGGAATCGGCCTCCGCGGGACTTCGCGCAGTAGTGCGTGAATCCCAGGAAGTCGAACGTCTCCGGGCGACCCTGCCCGCGTTGCTGACGGCATGCCATTGCATACCGTCCGAACTCGATGAGCCGGGTCTTGCCGGGGTGCAGGTCCAGTCCGAATCGGACAAACCGGTCCTGTACGGCTTCCAGGAACCGCTCCGCATCCCGCTTGTGCTGGAAACCCGCCACAAAATCATCGGCGTATCGCACGATGATTGCGTCGCCTGTGACCTCGTGGCTGCGCCACTTCTTCTGGAACCACAGGTCGAGGACGTAGTGCAGGTAGATGTTCGCCAGGACGGGTGAAATCACCGAGCCTTGGGGAGTTCCCCGCAGATTGTCCCGCCACTCGCCAGCTTCCATGACGCCAGCGTTCAACCACTTGATGATGAGCCTGATGACCCGCCTGTCCCCGATGCGGTGCTCGAGGAACCGGACCATCCAGTCCCTCGAAACGGTGTCGAAGAAGGCGCGGATGTCGCAGTCCACCACCCAGTTGATTTTCCGCCGCTCTAATCCGACCGCGAGCGCGTCAAGCGCGTCATGCGCCCCGCGCCCGCGTCGGAATCCGTAGCTGAACCCCAGGAACTCCGCCTCGTATATCGGCGTCAGGATGGTCTCCGTCACCGCCTTCTGGACGATTTTGTCCTCGATGGCCGCGACGCCGAGCGGTCGTGTGCCGCCATCAGGCTTCGGGATGTTCACCCGCCGTGATGGCGTCGCTCGGTACGCTCCCGAGTGCACGCGGTCGTGCAGGTCGGCCAGCCGGCCTTCCAGCCCTTCCTCGTACATCCGCCACGTCATGCCGTCCGCGCCTGCCGCTGCATCCCTCTTCAGCGCGAAGAACGCCCAGCGCAACGCATCGACCGTGACATGGTGGAGGAGCGCCGTCAGACGCTCCCGTGGCTCCCGGCGTACGAATTGCCGTATCCGTTCGGCCGCCTGTGGCGCGCTTTCCCGGCGCTGCGTCCGGCGCGTGCTTTGGCCTCCCGGATTCTCCTTGGGCTCGGTCCTTGGCTCCATCGGCTCCGCAGGGACCCGAGTCCCCTTGTTCGTCGACTTCACAGCTACTACGACCGAGTCAGATTTCTCCATGCCGTTCATCATCGGTTACGGATTTCCTCCTTTCCTCAGCGACCCCGCCCACGACAGCGGGATGGCATGGAGACCTCCCAGGTCCCGGTCCAGCGCGTACGTACGTGCCTGGGTTCTTCGACACCGCGGGATTCCGGCCCCCCTCGCCATGGCGGTGGGACGGATGCTGCCTTCGGTCTTGATGAGGACCTCGGCATCCCGGACGTACCATCCTTTCGGTGCTCAATAGCCCTGCCCGCACGCGCCCCTGTCAACGCTTGACCCCGGCCCTCGCGGACCGTGGCCCATGACTCGGGGTGGAAGTGGTGGCTCCCCTCTCCTTCCTGCCGGACTCTCACCGGCTGCGCTGACACCAGTTAGCCTGGCGCACCATCAACTCCTGCCCCCGCCGCTGCAACTCCCGTTCGAGGTTGCTCTCGCTCATCTGTTGTGCTTCGCGCGAAGAAAGGTAGGCTTTGGCCTCGGCGAAGGCGGCCTCGGCCGCCGCATACGGCGCCGGGGCGGGGCGAGTGGGGACAACGGCTCGCATCGCTCAGCTCTCCCGCAACCGCTGCTGCGCATGCCGGACCACAGGATAAACCAGGACCGTCTTGGGCGCCTCGCCACCACGGCGACCGTGCCGGTCCATGCGACCGCGACCGCTGGTCGAGCCCAACGCGATAAAGTTGGCGGCGCGGTAGCAACCCCCGTGGTGGCGGCGCGCATCCACCAGCGTTTCCACCAGCCAGGGCTCGACGTGGTAACGGCGCGGCCAGTCCACCGCCAACTGCGAGAGACCGCGCGCCAGAACGGCGCTGGCCAGGTTCTTCACCCCGACCCACGGCAGCAACAGGAAGCGGCTGTTGTTGACCACGTGCTGCAGATTCCGCGCCCGAGTCCGATCATCCCAGCCGACCCAGCGGTCCCGGACCGCCATGCGCCACGCCGGACTGGAAAACTGCAGGCAGCCGACCACCGCCCGCTGAGGCCGCGACGCCAAGACCAGGTAGCGCAGGTGGGCGCCGAACGGGACCGTGTGCCCGAGATAGTGGTAGCGTCCCACCAGCTCCCGTGAAGTTGCCCCAGTTCCGCGGACACTTATCCTCTTGGCGAGGAGGAGGAGGAGTCCACGATGCCGAAGTCGAGACCGCCGTACGCGGCGGCATTCCGACAGCAGATGGTCGAGCTGGTTCAGTCCGGACGTACACCGGGAGACCTCGCTCGGGAGTTCGAGCCGTCGGCCGAGGCGATACGAAACTGGGTCGCGCAGGCTGATCGCGACGCGGGCAAGCGCTCCGACGGCCTGCGCACCGAAGAACATGAGGAGATTCGTCGGCTGCGCCGGGAGAACCGGCGGTTGCGCGAAGAACGCGAAATTTTGGCAAAAGCCACGGCCTGGTTCGCGCGGGAGACCGGATCCGGGAGGTCTACCGGTTCATGAGCACGAACCAGGCTCGTTTTCGCGTCGCCACGATGGCCCGCGTGCTCGGTGTCTCCACGAGCGGGTACTACGCGTGGCGTCAACGTCCACCGTCAGCTCGTGCGCAGGCCGATGCGGAGCTGACGGCCCGCGTGCAGGAGATTCATGCCGGCAGCCGGGGCACGTACGGCGCGCCGCGGATTCACGCCGAACTGGTCGAAGCCGGTGCCGCGGTCGGCCGCAAGCGGGTCGCGCGGGTGATGCGCGAGGCCGGCATCGCTGGGGTGAGCCGGCGCCGCGGCCCCCGCACGACGCGCCGAGAGGTGCAAGCGCGGCCGGCCCCGGACCGGGTCGAGCGGTGCTTCGAGGCCGACGCGCCGAACCGCCTGTGGGTGGCCGATATCACCTACATTCCGACCTTGGCAGGCTTCCTCTACTTGGCCATCGTTCTGGACGTTTTCAGTCGGCGGGTGGTCGGCTGGGCCATGGCTGCGCACCTGCGCACGGAGCTGGTGGTCGAGGCGCTGGAGATGGCCGTGGCGCAACGCCGGCCCGAGGCGGTCATCCATCATTCCGACCAGGGCTGCCAGTACACGTCGCTGGCCTTCGGAGCCCGCTGCCGTGAATCAGGCGTGGCGCTGTCGATGGGTTCGGTGGGAGATTGCTTCGACAACGCGATGGCGGAGAGCTTTTTCGCGACGCTCGAGTGCGAGCTGCTGGCCCGCACGAGCTTGTCCACGCACGCCGAGGCGCGGGCGGCGGTTTTTGATTTCGTCGAGGGCTGGTACAACACGCGGCGCCGCCATTCGGCGTTGGGCTACGTGTCGCCGCTGGAGTTCGAACGTCTCCATGCGGCAGAAACTGTGGACGGGGCCCGGCCGGTGAAGGCTCTGCAGGCGCCCACGAGTCAGGTGGAGCTCGGATTGCCGGTGACGACTCACGCCGTCACCGGCCTTGCTGCGGGGGCTTGAGGCCGGTTACGTAACGGTGCGTAGTTGACTTGGAAACCCACGGAGGAAATGGTGATCAACAGAGTACACGGCTCGCCTTCGGCTTCGCGAGACGAACCGCTGTTGCGGGTCGTGTGCCGCATCCACGGGGGCGCTGTGGAAGTGCCCGGTCTGGGGACGCCCGGTCAACGTCCTGCTGAATCTGAAGGTCGGCGAGGCGGGCGCCCCCAGCCCGTTGGAAATCTCGCGGGCGATCGTCGCCGATCACGCCCTGCACCGGGGCCGCGAGATTCCCACACTCCCACAGCGGTTGTCGTCGATGACTGACACGGAAACGACGTTCATCGGAGAATGTGTCATGATGTGAGCCCGCAAGCATTAACCCGTCCACGGGATCGGGGCAACCTCACCCGGAACAGCAGGCGCTGGGCAGGCTCGCGCACCAACTCGACCGCCAGCGGCTCGACATCGCGCACGCTGCCGACCAGCGGGAGCCCCGGCTCCCCGGCCGCCGTCCGGGGAACCCGGGTGACCGAACCGAGTGCGCGGCCCCGGCGCTTGGCAGGCAGCTCCAGCGCATCCTCCGCGTCGAGCCGCTCGAGGAACTCCCGGCACTCCCGCGCCTTCAGCCGCCCGTTCGGCCGCCGCCACCGCAACAACTCGCACACCGTGCGCGCCAGCTCCATCCGGCTCAGACTCGAACACTCCCGCACGACCTCCCGGATCAGCGTCAGCTCCTGCACGCTGAACGCACGGCCGGAGAATCGCGTCGTCGCCACGGTCGTCACAGCAGCGTCTCCCTTCCCACGAGACCGTAGCAAAACGCCCCGCAAATGTCCAGAGGGGGCGCGCCGGAGAGAACCGACCGACGCGCCAGGCACCGTGATCAGATTGGGCTGGCTGCCCGAAAGAGGCGGGTGGACGCTGTCCGGAGTTCTGTCCCCGCGAAAATGAACAGAAAAGGAACCGTCCGCGGGCGAAAATGCCTATGAACAGGGGGAAAAACGGTCAACGAAGAAGAGCCACACCCTTTGGAATTCGCTACGACCGTCGCGCCAGACTCCGTCAATTCGAGGGCCTCGTATATGGGCTTGAGTGCGTTCATCGCGTTGAAATATTCCTCTTCTGACATCCGGGCCATTCGCAACCGCCGCAGGTCAGTGATTGCAGACCCACTGCGGCGTATCGACAAGCTGAACTGCTTCCACGACGTAAGCTTTGCTCCGGTCGGTCCTGGGCGGTGCATTCCCCAAGCGGTGAGCGTCGCGTACAGAAGCTCCAAGTGGCGCAACGAGAGAAATGCCGTATTCCCGGCACGAAGGCACTCTCGGTGAAAGTACACGCAGGGCCCCCCGAACGCCGTGAACTGCTCGTACGACCCAGTGAAGTAAGTTCCCGGCGCCGTGAGAAACTCACGGCTATTATCGATGCATCCGGAAGCCCTCATGGCACCGATTGACTCAGCGCGCGACGTACGGCGGCCCGACCAGCAGCGCGGGGTCCGCGTCCGTCTTCGGCACCAGCTTCTGCGTGCGTCCGTGCTGGTTGTCCCCGGCGTACAGGCTCCCCTCGGAGTCGACCGAGATGGTGTGCACCTCGAGGAACGCGGTCGGTCCGTCGTTCGAGACGTTCCACGTGTACAGACGGTTGCCGTCGAAGTCGAGCTTCACCATCTTGAGCGGACGCAGGTCCGAGACCCACAGGTGGTCCTCGTTGACGATGAGATCGAGCGGCAGCCCGAAGCCGGACCACGTGGCGAGGTGGTCGACCTCGGGGTGGTACTCGCCCGACGCCTCGCTGGAGATGCGAAACTTCTGGACGCGGCCGTTGGCCCGGTCGAGAGCGAAGATCAGACCGTCCGGCCCCACCCCCAGTGCGTGGATCCCGTTGAATCGGCCTGGATCGGTGCCGAACCCGCCGAACTCGGACTGGTAGCGGCCCGCAGCGTCCAGGATGATGATGCGGTGGTTGTCGAGGCCGTCGGCCACCAGCACCCGCCCGTCCGGCAGGAACGCCACGTCCTGCGGCCGGCCGAAGTGCGTCTCGTCGCTGCCCCCCACGTTCTTCTCGCCCAGCGTCATGAGCAGCTCGCTGCCGTCGTTGGAGAGGACGAATATCTGGTGGCGGCTCTCGTTGATCACCCAGACGCGGCGCTCCGGGTCGTAGGGGCTGATGCGGACGCGGTGCGGCCCCGGCCCGTCGGACTCGTCGCACAGGTGGTCCCACTGGTCCCAGACCTCGATCAGGTTGCCGTCGCCGTCGACGATCATGAGGCAGTTCTGCCAGGTCCGCAGCTCGGCGTCGCGCAGCGCGTTGATGCCGATCGAACCGACCCAGCCGGCGAACTCCGGCGGCACCGGATCGGGCAGGCGCGTCTCGCCGCGCTGCGAAATGAAGATGCGGTCCGGCGACTCGACGAACACCCCGGAGTTGCCGCCGAAGGCGAAGCCCTCCCCCGCGAACGGCTTGTGCCAGCCCTCGACCACTTCGTACGGGCTGGGGCCGATGGGACCCGCGTCCTGTGCCGCGTCCTGCGCCGCAACCTGCCCCGCGACGCAACTCGCCAGCAACGCAACCGCCGAACTGAAGTACCGCATGATTCTGAACCCCCGCGGCCCGGCTCGCCCGGACCCGCCGCTCGTTCCGGAATTCCGGTTCGTGCGCGTCCGCACGAGACGCCGCCGAGTATACACAGCGCGCGTACCGCCAACCCCGTGTTAGTGTTCGCGCCGTGATTCAGACTACGGCCGCACTGGCCGACCTTGCCGCACGCATCGCCGGGGCGGACCGGGTCGGTGTCGACACCGAAGCCGACAGCCTGCACTGCTACCAGGAGAAGGTCTGCCTGGTGCAGGTCGGCCTGCCCGGTGCGGACGAGCTGGCGGACCCGCTCGCCGGCCTCGACTTGACGCCGCTGCTGGAGGCGCTGGCAGGCACCGAGATGGTGATGCACGGCGCCGACTTCGACCTGCGCATGCTGTACCGCCTCGGCCTGGACACACCGTCTGGTGTATTCGACACCATGATCGCCGCACGGTTGACCGGGGCGGATCGCTACGGCTACGCCGCACTGGTCGCGGAGCACTTCGGCGACACGGTGCCGAAGGGCCAGCAGAAGGCCAACTGGGGCCGGCGGCCGCTGGGTCCCGACCTGGCCCGCTACGCGCGCAACGACACGCATTACCTCCTGCCGCTCGCCGAGAGGCTCGAACGCCGCCTGACGGAGCTGGGCCGTCTGGAGTGGCTGGCGCAGGCGTGCCGGCGCGCCGTCGACCACGCGCGGGTGACCCGCCGGCGCGACCCCGAGACCGAGTGGCGCGTACGCGGCAGCCACGTGCTCGGGCCACGGGCGAGCGCCGTCCTGCGCGCGCTGTGGCGCTGGCGCGAGGAAGAGGCGCGCACGATCGACCGACCGCCGTTCCACATCCTGTCGAACGCGGATCTCGTCGGCGCAGCCCAGCGCCTCGACCGCGGTGAGACGACGCCCCCGCGTCAACTGCGCGGCACACGGCGAGCCCGGTTCTCGCACGCGGCGGACGAGGCCCTCGATCTCGACCGGGCCCAGTGGCCGGCGCGCCCCGCGGTCAAGGCGCGCCCCAGGCTCACCAGGACGCAAGAGAAGCGCGTCGCCGCGCTCCGGCAGCGACGGGACCGGGCCGCGAAGGAACTGGCCATCGACACGGAGCTGATCGCACCGCGGGCCGCTCTCGAACGAATCGCCATCGAGGGCGACGACGCACCGGACGGCCTGCTTCCCTGGCAGCGGTCTCTACTCGGCGGCGCGGACTGAGATGCCCGCTCGGCGGCGACAGCCATGACCGGCCCGACCGATCTCACCTGGGTGCACTACCTGCCGGCCGCGACGACCGCCGTCGCGGCGGCGTTCTCGTTCTCGCTGTTCCGCAAGTACCGCCTCCGGCCGACCCCGCACATCGGCTGGTGGGCCGCCGGGGTCGCCACCTACGGCACCGGCACGCTGCTGGAGACGGTCATCACGCTGGCCGGCAACACGGTCGTGCTCACGAAGCTCTGGTACGTCGCCGGCGCGGTCCTCGGGGCGTATCCGCTGGCGCAGGGCTCCCTCTACCTGCTGTCTTCGCGCCGCTTCGCCAGCCGCGCCACCATGGTCAGCCTGCCGTTCGTCGTACTGACCGCGCTGCTCGTCCTGCTATCGCCGATCGTCGCCGACGTCCTGGAGCCGCATCGGCCCTCCGGCGCCGTGCTGGCCTGGGGTTGGGTGCGGCTGCTCACGCCGTTCATCAACCTCTACGCGGCGTTCTTCCTGATCGGCGGCGCCGTCGTCAGCGCGTGGCGCTTCCGGAAGTCGGCCAACGCCGGGCACCGGGCCGCCGGGAACGCCCTGATTGCCTTCGGTGCGCTGCTGCCCGCGATCGGCGGGGCATTGGCCAGGACAGGGCTCGTGGAGGCCTTGTACGTGGCAGAGTTCGTCGGACTCGTCTTCATCTGGGCCGGTGAACGGACCTGCGCCATGCGGCCGGCGGCCCGTATTGCGTGAGAGGAAGCTCCAGTCATCCTGGCTATACAATGAGCAATCCGAGTCGCAAACACACCGATCCGCGGAGATCCCCCATGAACCGACCGAGTGCGCTCCGTTCACTGTCCGCAGCCGCCATCGGAACCGGCGTGGTCTTGCTCTCGTTCGCGCCGGCGACCCAGGCACAGCCGCCCATCGTGCAGCCCGGCGCGCCCGGCGAGCCGAGCCGGGTGATCGCGGCCGCCGAGGCCTCGGACCTGGCCGGCATCCGGTTCACCGAGGTGACGCCCGGTTCATGCAGGGGATGATCTCCCACCACGCCCAGGCGCTGGAGATGACCGAGCTCCTCGAGGCGCGGACCGAGAGCGACGCGATGCGGCAGACGGCGCGGCGCATCGAGCTCTCGCAGGAGGACGAGATCGAGATGATGCAGGACTGGCTGCGCGACCGCGGCCAGGAGGTGACCGCGATCGACGCGCATCACGCGCCCGGCGCGATGCGGATGCCGGGCATGCTGACCGACGAGGAGATGGAGAGTCTGGCGGCCGCTGACGGCGTCGCGTTCGACCGGCTGTTCCTCGCGGGAATGATCAAGCACCATCGCGGCGCCCTGACCATGGTCGAGAACCTGCTCGACCAGCGCGGCGCGGCGCAGGACTCGCAGCTCTTCGCGTTCACCTCGGACATCACGGCCGATCAGACGGCGGAGATCAACCGCATGGACGCGATGCTCGCGGAGCTGTCTCCCGACCCGCGGGTGCAGCTCGCGTCCGGCTTCCACGACGCCGGCCAGGCGCTGTGGAACATGGCGCTCGTCGCCACCCGGCCGAAACCCGAGGGCTTCTACGATCCCAACAGTCCTGCAGGACGGCCCATGCCGGTCGAGGCTGACCCGGAGCCGGAAGCCGGGACCGGGGCCGTTGCGGCGGACGCGGCTGCGGACGATGCCGAGGGGACCGAGGACGCCGGCCAGGAGGCTCGGGGCGAAGGCGAAGACGCGGAGGAGGGCGGCGACGCCGCACCGGAAGCGGATGCCGCAGGGACCGAGGAGGATGAGGACGCCGACGCCGAGGACAACCCGCAGCGGCGCGGCCTGCTCAACTTCGGCAACACCGACCTGGCGTTCGCCGGCGACCGGCTGTTCGTCGGCAGCTACCACGGGTTCAACACCTACCGCGTCGAGGTCCCCGCGTCGCCCCAACTGGTGACCTCGGTGGTCTGCCCCGGCGGCCAGGGAGACGTGTCGGTGGTCGGCAACCTGCTGATCATGTCGGTCGAGCAGACCCGGGGACGGCTCGACTGCGGACTGCAGGGGGTGGCGGAACCGGTAAGCGATCAGCGTTTCCGGGGGATCCGGATCTTCGACATAAGCGACACGCGGATGCCGCGGCAGGTCGCGGCGGTGCAGACCTGCCGCGGATCGCATACCCACACCGTGGTGGCCGATCCCGACGACGAAGGCAACGTCTATGTCTACGGGTCGGGAACCGGCGGGGTCCGCCCCGGGGAGGAGCTGCCGGGCTGCTCGGACGAGTCGCCCGCCGAGAACCCGGAAACCGCACTGTTCCGCATCGACGTCATCCAGGTCCCGCTGGCGAACCCCGAGGATTCGGCCATCGTCAGCCGTCCGTTCGTGTTCCGGGATCCCGAGACCGGCGCCGCGGCGGGCCTCTGGCCCGGCGGAGACCACGGGCCGGGCACGCAGCGCAGCGCCGAGACCAGCCGCTGCCACGACATCACCACCTTCCCGGACGCCGGGCTGGCGGCGGGAGCGTGCTCCGGCAACGGCATCCTTTTCGACATCTCGGACCCGGTCAATCCGGTGCGGCTCGACGACGTGATCGACCCGTCGTTCGCCTACTGGCACTCGGCGACGTTCAACAACGACGGCACCAAGGTGATCTTCACCGACGAATGGGGCGGCGGCGGACGCCCGCGGTGCCGCGCGTCCGACCCCCGCGAGTGGGGCGCGAACGCGATCTACGACATCGTCGACGGCGAGATGCAGTTCCGCAGCCACTACAAGCTGCCCGCCCCGCAGACCGACCGGGAGAACTGCGTGGCGCACAACGGCTCCATCGTGCCGGTGCCGGGCCGCGACATCATGGTGCAGGCGTGGTATCAGGGCGGCATCTCGGTCTTCGACTTCACCGACTCGTCGAACCCGGTGGAGATCGCGTTCTTCGACCGCGGCCCGATCGACCCGGACCGCTTCGTCATGGGCGGATTCTGGTCGGCGTACTGGTACCGCGGCTACATCTACGGCACCGAGATCGCCCGCGGACTCGACGTGCTGGAGCTGCTGCCGAGCGAGCACCTGACCGAGAACGAGATCGCCGCCGCCTCGTCGGTGGCTCCCGCCGCGTTCAACGCGCAGCAGCAGCCGCGGATCGAGTGGCCCGTGCGGCCGGTCGTGGCGCGCGCCTACCTGGACCAGCTCGAACGCAGCGACACGCTGTCGGCGGACCGCCGGACGGCGTTGTCGGACCTGCTGGACCGTGCCGACGCGGCCGGGTCGGGTACGGATGCTGCGCTCGCGGCTCAACTGACATCAACGGCGGAAGCGCTCGATAGCGATGCAGAAGAGGCCGGTGGGCGCACGGGGCAGCGGCTCCAGGCGCTCGCGGAGACCCTGACGAGTCTCGCCGAGCGCCTGCGATGACCTGGACAGCCACGCGTCTCGTTCTATCGTGAGTCCGACCGTCTTCCGAGCGCACGGATATCGCTGCTACTTCTTCTCGCGCGAGGAGGAGAGACCTCACGTTCATGTGCACCATGCCAGACACTTCGGACGTTGAGGTCACGAACGTCTCGCAGCACGGCTTCCGGATCTTCATTGGGGCTCGCGAGGTCTTCGCCTCCTTCGCCGAGTTTCCCTGGTTCGAGCAGGCATCCATCAGGGAACTCACGACCGTCGAGCTGCCGAGTCCGCATCACCTCTACTGGCCTGAACTGGACGTCGATCTGGCCGTCGATTCACTCGACCATCCGGATCGCTATCCGCTCGTCAGTCGTAGCCCTCTCCGAAGGAAGCAGGCGACCGGCCCGCTTCGTTGACTCGCCGATGTCTCCGATCCCACGGAGTAAGACACATGGGAGCAGTCAGGCGGTGTTTCGGCCTCTTTCACGTCGCCATCGCGGCGGCCGTGGCAGTGCAGGCGCTCGCCAGCGAGACGTACGACGCGGAACTGTCCAGTGCCGTCTGGCTCGTCCTGAACTGGTTGATGGCCGTCGCGGTGGTCACCGCGGTCGCGTTCAGCTACATGCGCTGGCGGGGCAGGGACAGCTCCGCTGCCGGCAACTGGATCTCCCCGCGCGTGCTGCTGACCGCGTGCGCCGTGTTGCTTGTCCTTTATTTCGAGCAGTGGTCTTCGGAGTTCGGCATCGGCACCGCGGAGCTGTCGTCGTTCCGCCGCTCGATGTGGCTGTTCATCGACACGCTGTTCGTGCTCGTGAACGCCACCGCCGGTGTGCTCCTCCTGCGCGGACAATAGGCGCCCTGCTTGGCGGTCGACTCAATCTGACTCACGGACCGTTGCGAAGCCGGTCCACCAGTCGCCAGACGTCGGTACTGGGATTCGAGCACGGTGGGGGGAGTCGTTGCCGCTGTGGCGTTCGTCGAGTACCGTGGGGACCTCCCCCAGACGTGGCTACGCCGCGGCGACCGACCGGAGGGTCTCGTCATGACCCGGTCACGTCCGCGGCCTGTTCGAACTCCGCCGGGTTCAGCACGGGGACGCCTCCGTAGCGCCCTTGAAGGTAGCGCCTCCCGAGGGCTTCATCGCGCTTCGGCTGGAACTCTGCCATCGAGTAGAGCGCTGTCCCACCGTCCGCGTTCTTCTCTGTGAGCCAGAGTGGGTCCGAGCATGCCCACCCACGCGAGCGTTCCCTGAGACTCGTGCTCGGGATCGACGGCAACGGGGCCTTCGGCGCTCATGTGGTGCAGGCGCACGAGGTCGTCAGGCAAGAACCGCAACTCCTGCCCCGGCCTGGATTCTTCTTCGAGTCCATCGAGAATGCGGAGCGCTCGCTCCAGCCGTTCGGCGAATTCCGGATCGATTGGGAGTTGCTCGATCTTCGTGATGCCCAGATCGGCAGCCTGGAGCAGGCCGATGATCCCTGCTTCGTCCTTGGGGGCCTCCAAACGCTTGGCCGTGTACGTGATGCACGCTCCCCGGTTGCGGAAACCCGTGCCAATCACCAAAAAAACAGGCCCAGTTCATCACGACAGGGTCGTTCGGCAACGCGGGCGACAACTTCTTCGTCCGGCGACCCGCAATCGGCTTCACGGTGACGACCCGTCTCGCGGTGACAACCGCCGCGCCGGGAACATCCGGCGCCGCCAGGCATGTCGTTTGCGTGAGCCCTGTGTTCACGGCAACATGACAGACTGGAGACACGATGCTCGACATCGACGACGCACTCCTCGATCGGATGATCCGGACCATCGTCGACGAGGTCGATCCCGAGCAGGTGATCCTCTTCGGCTCCCGCGCCCGGGGCGATGCGCGGCCCGACTCCGACGTCGACCTCCTGGTCATCGAATCGGAGCCGTTCGGCGCCGGCCGGAGCCGGCACGCCGAGGAGGTCCGTATCAACCGGACCCTGCCGGCAACCCCGGTTGCCAGGGACATCCTCGTCTACAGCCGCGAAGACATCGACCAGTGGCGGGGCTCGCTGAACCACGTCGCCGCCCGCGCCATGCGCGAAGGGCGGGTGCTGTACACCAGGGATTGGGGCGTCATTTCGGCAACCTCCCGGCCGTGCAGGGTCCGCGACGACGACGACGCTCCGCCCGACGTCGAGCAGGCCCGGCTGCTCCTCGGCATGGCCGACAACGACCTCGGTGTCCTTCGCGTCGCCGGCAACCCGGCCGAGGTCTCCGACGAGAGTTTCGGATTCCACGTCCAGCAGGCCGCCGAAAAGGGCTTCAAGGCCTGGATCGCACTGCTCGGCAAGGAATATCCGTTGACGCACGAGCTCGACATGCTCATCGACATGATCCGGCAGCAGGACGCCGCCGTGTCGCCGTACGCCAACCTCGCCAAGTTCAGCCCATTCGCCGTGAAGTACCGCTACGGGCCACTCCCGGAGAACGCGCCACCCATCGACCGGCCGGCCGCGATCCGGGAGGCGGAAGCGCTGCTGCGACAGGTGCGGCGCCTGCTGCCGGAAGCAAGGTCCGAGGCACTGTAGTTCAAGGACGCCTTCTGCCGCTGCCCTCACTACCTGCTCGAGGCAGATCGGGGCCTCCAAACGCGAGCACGATGTCGGCCGATTCCTCCGCTGGCGGCTGGCGGACGGGTGCTCTACAATCGCCGGTCTGCCCTCGGCCGGGCCGACGTGCATGAACGACGACCAACGCACCGCGATCTTCACCCGCCTGCGCGCAGCCAATCCCGAGCCGACCACCGAGCTCGAGTTCGGCACGCCTTTCGAGTTGCTGATTGCCGTGATTCTGTCCGCCCAGGCGACGGACGTGGGGGTCAACCGGGCGACGGTGAAGCTCTTCGCCGCTGCCCGTACGCCAGCCGCCATGCTGGAGCTCGGCCTGGACCGGCTCAAGGACTTCATCCGAACCATCGGCCTGTTCAACACCAAGGCCGAGAACATCCTGAAGACCTGCCGGATTCTCCTCGACGAACACGGCGGCGAGGTGCCCCGGCGGCGCGAGGCATTGGAAGCGCTGCCCGGCGTCGGCCGCAAGACCGCCAACGTGGTGCTGAACACCGCCTTCGGCGAACCGACCATCGCCGTCGACACGCATATCTTCCGGGTCTGCAACCGCACGGGGATCGCCCCCGGCAAGACGCCCCGCAAGGTGGAGGACGCGCTGTTGCGCTCGGTGCCGGACGACTTCAAGCGCGGCGCCCACCACTGGCTCATCCTGCACGGCCGCTACGTCTGCACCGCGCGCCGGCCGCGCTGCGGAGCTTGCGCGATCGCGGATCTTTGCGAGTTCGAGGACAAGGACACGGCGCGAGAGGGAACCTGAATTCGCAGGAGGGTAGTGTCGCAGTCACCCGGCTCAGGTTGCGGTGCCGGGTCGGCGCGTCGTTCGCGACCCTACCGGGGAGACTCCAGCGAGGCGCCGGGCGACCGTCAACCGCGGGGCCTCGGACCTCCGATGACGATTCCGGGAACCCGGGAACCCGCGGGGCCGCCTTTTGCGTCACACTGTAGATGGATGCTCGAACGCGCCGGCGGCGCGTCCGGGAATCCGCCTCGCATACCGTCCTTCGTGCGGCGTCGCCGCCTTCGCCGATTGTAGCGCTCGCGCGCCACGCCGCGTGTCACAAGGAGACCGCATATGGACCAAGTTCCCAACCTCCCCATCGACGTCTCGCGGGTGCGCCTGCCGCGCTTCCCGCGGGGCGCCGCGACAGCGGCCGTCGGGCTGCTGGTCGCGGCCGTCGTCGTCTTCGGCGCGCTCTACCAGGTACAGCCGGAGGAGGTCGGCGTCGTGCTCCGGTTCGGGCGCTACGTGCGCGCCACCGACCCGGGCCTGCGCGCCAAGATCCCGTTCGCGGAAACCGTGCTCAAGGTGCCGGTGCAGCGGCAGCTCAAGCAGGAGTTCGGCTTCCGCACCATGGAGCCGGGCATCCGCACGCAGTACGCCGCATTCGACCGCGACGCCACCGACGAGTCCATGATGCTGACGGGCGACCTCAACGTGGCGGTCGTCGAGTGGATCGTGCAGTACCGCGTCGCCGACCCGTACCTCTACCTCTTCAAGGTGCGCAACCTCGAGGGCACCTTCCGCGCCATGAACGAGGCGATCATGCGGGAGGTGGTCGGGGACCGGACGGTCACCGAGGTGCTCACGGTCGGGCGCCAGGAGATCGAATCCTGGGTCGAGGGGCGGCTGCAGGATCTGGCCAACCAGTACGAGATGGGCATCACCATCGATCAGGTGGTGCTGCAGGACGTGAATCCGCCGGATCCGGTCAAGCCGTCGTGGGACGAGGTCAACCAGGCCCAGCAGCAGCGCGACCGGATGATCAACGAGGCGCGGGCCGAGTACAACCGCGTCATCCCGCGCGCGCGCGGCGAAGCACAGCAGACCGTACTGCAGGCCGAGGGGTACTCCCTCGATCGCGTCAACCGGGCCGAGGGCGAGGCAACCCGCTTCGAGGCGGTTCAGGCCGCCTACCGCCTGGCCCCCGAGGTGACGCGGCGCCGCCTGTACCTCGAGACGATGCAGCGCATCCTGCCGCGGATCGGCCGGAAGCTCTACGTCGATGAGGACGCGACCGGGGTCCTGCCGCTGCTGTCGATCGACGGCTCGGCGCCACGCCGCGCCCCCGAGAACACGACTCCCGTAGGAGCAGGAGGTGGACAATGAGCAGAACCGCACTCTCCTTCGTGATCGTCTTCGGGGCCCTCGTGGTCGTCGGTCAGGCAACCTATACGGTGAGCGAGACCGAGCAGATCATCCTGACGCAGTTCGGCGAGCCGGTCGGCGAGCCGGTCGTCGCGCCGGGGCTGCATTTCAAGGCGCCGTTCATCCAGCGGACCAACGTCTTCGAGAAGCGCTTCCTGGAGTGGGATGGCAACCCGAACCAGGTGCCGACCCGCGACAAGCGGTTCATCTGGGTCGACACCTACGCCCGCTGGCGCATCGTCGATCCGCTGCTCTTCTTCCAGCGCCTGCGCGACGAGCGCGGGGCGCAGTCGCGTCTCGACGACATCCTCGACGGGGAGACCCGCAACGCCGTCGCGCGGCACGACCTGATCGAGCTGGTCCGCAGCAGCAACCGCAACCCCGAGGACGTGCTGATCGAGTCCGAGGAGGAAGAGGCGATCCTCGAGCAGATCGAGCGCGGCCGGCTGGAGGTGACCCGCGCGATTCTGGAGACCGCCGCGGGGCGCACCGCCGATCTCGGCATCGAGCTGCTCGACTTTCGCTTCAAGCGGATCAACTACGTCGAGGAGGTACAGCAGGACGTCTTCGCGCGGATGATCGCCGAGCGGCAGCGCATCGCCGAGGAGTTCCGGTCGGAGGGCCAGGGCGAATCGGCCCGCATCCACGGCGAGCGGGAGCGGGAGCTGGCCCAAATCCAGTCCGAGGCCTACCGCCTGGCCGAGGAGCTGCGCGGCGAGGCCGACGCCAACGCCACGCGCATCTACGCGGAGGCCTACAACCGCGACGAGGACTTCTACGCCTTCACCAAGTCGCTGGAGACCTACGAGGCGACCATGGATCCCGATACGCTGTTCATTCTGGGGACCGACAGCGAGCTGCTGCGCTTCCTGGAGCGGACGCGCTGAGCCGGGCGGGTCCCGAGACTGCAGCACCGTGGCCGTGAGCCGTCGTCGTGGCGGCTCACGGCGCTCCTGCGGATCGTACGGCAACCCCCGAACGCAACGGCAGGAGGAGAAGGGCCTCCGGTCACTCCACCCGCAGGACGGTCGCAGGATCCACGCGCGCGGCGCGGCGCGGCGCGCCCGAACGCGGCCAACATCACACTCGGCGCTCGTCGGCGCCGAACTCGTCGCCGGCCATCATCGCGGGAATCCAGAACGCGCTCTCGAAGCTCGGCCAGACCGGGCCGCGGAACCCCGGCGGCGCCACCCCGATCACCTCGTAGCCGCGACCGTCCAGCAGCACGTTGCGGCCCAGCACGTCCGGGTCCGATGCGAACTGCGTGCGCCACAGCATGTGCGACAGGACGATGACGGGATGAGCGCCGGGGGTGACGTTGTCGGACGCCGTGATGGTCCGGCCGAGGAACGGCTGCACCCGGAGCACGGAGAAGAAGTTGCCGGAGACGAGCTCCCCTTCATGCAGCTCCGGGAACTCGCCGCCGCCGACCGTGCTGAAGGTCCGCACGAAGGCCGCCAAGTCCGCGATGCCTTCGCCGTCGTGGTGCAGGACGTCGCGGAAGGCGGCGTAGTCCCGCCAGGAGATCGTGGCGTACTCTCCCCCGCTCCGCGCATAGAGAGTGACGAGATCGCCGCCGCCGGCGAAGCCGAGGGGCCGCCACAGCGCGCGGTCCACGAGGCTGAACGCCAGCGTCGATCCGGCGATGCCGATGGCGACGGTCAGCACCGCCGCCGCCGCCCAGCCCGGCTTCCTCAGAAGAAAACGCAGCGCCAGCCTGCTGTCGCTCACATCGAACCCGGAGGAAACAGCCTGGATGCCAGCAGCATCGAGGCCCGCTGGTGGCGCTCTCCGGGTGCGGGGGTCAAGACCAGGTCTCCGTCCAGCAGCTCGTAGCGCTTGTCTTCCGGCACGTTCAGGTAGTCCACGTAGGTGAACTTGATGTGGGGATTGGGAACCGTCATGGTCTATCCCTCCGGCATTCGTGTCCACTTCTCAGCCGACCGCGCGCTCGCGACCACCGTCTCGATGAACAGCATGCCGCGCAGGCCGTCGACGACGGTCGGAAAGTCGAGGGCGAGCGGATCGGGATCCTCGCCGAGAATGCGGGCGCGGATGGTGTCGCAGGCGTTGGCGTAGATGCTCGCGAACGCCTCGAAGAAGGCCTCGGGGTGACCGGCCGGCAGCCGGGTCGCCCGCGCCGCGGCGGGGCTCATCTCGGCGACATAGCCGTTGCCGCGGCTCCAGGTCTCCTCCGGCCCGTCGAGCGACGTGAGCTGCAGCGTGTTCGGCGTCTCCTGCCGCCAGCGCAGACCGCGCCGCTCGCCGTAGACGCGGATGGCCAGCCCGTTCTCCTCCCCGACCGACACCTGGCTGGCGAACAGTACTCCGCGCGCGCCGCCCTCGAAGCGGACCAGGACATTCCCGTCGTCGTCGAGACGCCGGCCGTCGACGAACGTCGTCAGGTCCGCCGCGAGCTCGGTGATGCGCATGCCGGTGACGTACTCCGCCAGGTTCTCCGCATGCGTGCCGATGTCGCCGATGCAACCGGCGGCGCCGCTGCGCGACGGATCCGTGCGCCAGTCGGCCTGCTTCATGCCGGTCCGCTCGAGCGGCGTGGCCAGCCAGCCCTGCGGATACTCCGCCACGATCTTCCGCACGCGCCCCAGCTCCCCCTTCCGCACGAGGTCGCGGGCCAGCTTCACCAGCGGGTAGCCGGTGTAGTTGTGGGTCAGCGCGAACACGCACCCCGACTTCTCCACCTGCGTCTCGAGACGCCGGGCCTCGGCGGCGTCGAACGTCATCGGCTTGTCGCAGACGACGTGGATGCCCGCCTCCAGCAAGGCCGACGCCATCGGGAAGTGCAGGTGGTTGGGGGTGACGATCGAGACGAAGTCGACCCGCTCCCCCGCCGGCAGCGCCAGCTCGCGCTCGATCATCTCGTCGAGCGAGCCGTAGACCCGCGCCGGGTCGAGCAGCAGCTCGCGCCCCTTCTCCTGCGACCGCTCCCGGTCGGACGCGAACGCCCCGGCCGCCAGCTCGACACCGCCGTCCAGCAGCGCCGCGCGCCGGTGGACGTCGCCGATGAAGGCGCCCGGCCCGCCTCCGACCATGCCCATCTTCAGCGTCCGGTCCAGGGTCGCCATGATCAACTCTCGAAAGCCGCGTCGAAGGCCAGGCTCGACGGCGCGAAGTCGATGCTCTTGACGAACTCGCACGACTCGCGGGCGCCGTGCTCGCGGTCCATGCCGGAGTCCTCCCACTCGACCGACAGCGGTCCGGTGTAGCCGATGCGGTTCAGCGCGCGGACGATCGCCTCGAAGTCGACGTCGCCCCGGCCCACCGAGCGGAAGTCCCAGCCGCGGCCCGGCTCTCCGAACCCGAGGTGCGACGAGAGGATGCCGCTGCGGCCGTCGAGCGTCACCGCCGCGTCCTTCATGTGCACGTGGTAGATGCGATCCGGGAACTCCTCGATGAACCGCACTGGATCGATCCCCTGCCATTTCAGGTGACTCGGGTCGAAGTTGAACCCGAAGACGTCGCGCCGCCCGATCGCCTCGAGGGCACGCGCCGCGGTGACGATGTCGAAGGCGATCTCGGTCGGGTGCACCTCCAGCGCAAACCGCACCCCGCTGTCCTCGAACACGTCGAGGATCGGGTGCCACAGCTCCGCGAAGCGCTCGAACCCGGCCTCGACGGCCCTGGGAGTAACCGGTGGGAACGAGTACAGCAGGTGCCAGATGGACGAGCCGGTGAAGCCGCAGACCACCGGCACGCCGAGGTTGCGTGCCGCGCGGGCGGCGTTCTTCATGGTCTCGACCGCCCACGCCCGCTTCGCTTCCGGATCGCCGGCAAGACTGTCGGGGGCGAAGGCATCCGAGCGCTCGTCGTTCGGATCGCACACGAGCTGTCCGGCCAGGTGGTGCGAGATCGCCCAGCAGCCGAGGTTCTCGGCCGCCAGCAGCTCCTTGCGTTCGGCGCAGTAGGCGGAATCCGTCGCCGCGCGTTCCACGTCGAGATGATCGCCCCAACAGGCGAGCTCCAGCCCGTCGTAGCCGAAGTCGGCCGCCTTCGCGGCGAGGTCCGAGAGCGGAAGGTCGGCCCACTGGCCGGTGAAGAGCGTGACCTGACGCGCCATGAATCATCCGTCCTTTCGTACGAGGCGGCCGCCAGCCGGGCATGCCGCCGGACCGTTCCTACTCTCCTGCCACAGTCGGGCCGCGGGCCGCGACAGTCGTACCGAGGGCGCGGCACGCCCCGGCGAGGAGCGCGGGCGCGTCAATCGCGTATTATCGCCCCAGTCGGTGTAGTTGGAGACCGGATGCCGTGCCGGCCGAGATCAATCGCCAGTGGCTCGTCGCTTCCCGTCCGAAGGGCACAGCGGCCGAGTCCGACTTTTCCTATCGCGAAGCGGCGCCCCCGACGATCGCCGACGGCCAGTTTCTGGTGCGGACCCTTTACGTGTCCGTCGACCCGGGCCTGCGCGGATGGCTCACGTGCTCCCCGGAGTATCTCTCTCAGGCGCTCGACATCTACCTGGATGCCATATTCGTAACGCGCGGCCGGATGACGGTCCCTCCCGAGTTGGGGGCGCCCCTGCCGATCGGGTCCGTCATGTGCAGCTATGGCCTCGGGCAGGTGGTCGAATCGCACCATCCGGAGTACGCGGTCGGCGACTTCGTGGCGGGTCTCCTGGGCTGGCAGGACTATTGCGCGAGCGACGGGACCGCGCCTGCCCCGGTCTCCCGGTTCAGGCGGGTGCATCCACTCCCGCGCTACCTCGGCGTGCTCGGCAACGCCGGGATGACCGCCTATTTCGGCATGCTGGACGTCGCCAGACCGCGAGAGGGGGATACCGTGCTGGTGTCCGGCGCGGCCGGTGCGACCGGCTCGATCGCGGTGCAGATCGCCAGGCTGCAGGGGTGCCGCGTCATCGGCATTGCCGGCGGGCCGGAGAAGCGGCGCTGGCTCACCGAGACGCTCGGAATCGAAGCCGCCATCGACTACAAGTCCGAGGATCTCCACGCGCGCCTGAAGGCACTGTGTCCCGACGGCATCAACGTCTACTTCGACAACGTCGGCGGCCGAACGCTCGAGATCGTGCTGGATCACATGGCGACCTGGGGCCGCATCGCCCTGTGCGGGACCATCTCGGCCTACGACCACGGCGGCACGCCAACGGGCCCCGCCAACCTGGCCCGCCTGGCCACCCGCCGCATTCGCATGGAGGGCTTCCTGGCCCCCGACTACGCGCCGCGCTACCGGGAGGCCCGGCGCCAGCTCTCCGCCTGGCTCGCCACCGGCTCCCTCAAGCCCTGCGAGCACGTCTACGAGGGATTCGAGAACATTCCGCGGGCCTTTCTCGGACTCTTCCGGGGGAACAACATCGGCAAGGCCATGGTCAAGCTGACCGACGCGCCGATCGCGCGATGACACGCGTCCGCCAGGGCGCAGACGCGGGGAACGCACAAATTACCCCCAATTCTTGACAACCCATGTCATACATAGGCATCATCCGGCGTGATCTCCAGACAGGTCGTCGCCGATCTCCAGGCTTGGCGCCGAAGAGACGACCGCAAGCCCCTCGTGCTCCGAGGCGCCCGCCAGGTCGGCAAGACGACGGCAGTCGACCTGTTCGGCGCGGAGTTTCGCCAATACGTCTCGCTGAATCTCGACCATCCCGGCGACCGCGAGATCTTCGATCGGGAACTGCCCCTCGCGCGAACGCTGGAGGCGATCTTCTTCCTCAAGAACGCCGACCCGGCCGAAACGTCCACGCTCCTGTTCCTCGACGAGATCCAGAGCTCCCCGCACGCCGTGCAGTTGCTGCGCTACTTCGCAGAGGAACGCGCCGACTTGGCGGTGATTGCCGCCGGGTCCCTGCTCGAGACCG
The DNA here is from genome assembly GCA_965116825.1 of Vicinamibacterales bacterium. Lineage (GTDB taxonomy): Bacteria > Acidobacteriota > Vicinamibacteria > Vicinamibacterales > UBA8438 > WTFV01. The sequence goes on along the minus strand of OZ220736.1, from coordinate 4,667,743 downwards.
CCCTGGAACGGTACCGGATCAGCTTCCCGGTGGGCCGCGTCGAGTTCCTCTACGTCTACCCGCTGAGTTTCGCGGAGTACTGCGCCGCCGCGCCCGGGGGACTGCAGGACGCGATGGCGGCAGTCCCGTGTCCGGACTACGCCGTCGCACCCTTGCGGCGCCTGTTTCGAGACTACGTCCTGATCGGCGGAATGCCCGAGATCGCCTCCTCGTATCTCCGCCATCGCGACCTCGGCCGTCTGGCGGCGCTCTACGAGGGGCTGCTCGTGTCGTATGCGGACGACGCCGCGAAGTACGCCCGCAGCACGTCGCAACTGGGCCACCTCCGCCACGTCATCGAGACCGCACCGTTGCAGGCAGGCGAACGGATTTCGTTTCAGGGGTTCGGCGGCTCCAACTTCCGTTCCCGCGAAATGGCCGACGCGCTCAGGAGCCTGGAACGCGCCATGCTCCTGTTTCTGCTCTACCCCACCACGGCCGTACAGCCGCCCGCGCTGCCGGACCTGCGCAAGTCGCCGCGCCTGCTGTATCTCGACACCGGCCTGGTGAACTACCGCGCCGGCCTGCAGACCGGCTTCCTCTCGGTGACCGATCTGGGCGCGCTCTATCGCGGTCGTCTCGCGGAGCACGTCGTCGGCCAGGAAATGATTGCCGCCAACCTGCGGACCAACGCCAAGCCGCGCTTCTGGGTGCGGCAGAAGCCCGGCGCGACCGCCGAGGTGGACTACCTGCATCAGTACCGTGACCGGCTCGTGCCCGTCGAGGTGAAGTCCGGCCGCAGCGGCGCCCTCCGGTCGCTGCATCAGTTCATGCACCGCGCGGATCACGACCTCGCCGTGCGGCTCTGGGAGGGCGACATCGACCTGCACGCGGCGAAGACGCCCGAGGGACGCCGGTTTCGCCTGCTCAACCTGCCCTTCTTCCTGGTACACCAGCTCGACGCCTATCTCGCTTGGGCGGAGCGAGAGGATTGCTGATACCACTTGCAGAATGCGCCGGCCTTAGCGGAATAGTGGATGCGGCGCGATGCGGCGCCGACCCGCGCACGCCCGGCGCTACACCGGGATGGGGCCGGCACTGGCATAGAATGGGCACGAGTCAGGCAGCGGAGGTTCCGATGGCACAGATCACGCGGCGTGAATGGCACAGGCTGACACTCGGCGGCGTCGCGGCGGCCGCGGCCGGCATCCTGCCGGGGACCGCTCGTCGGGCGGTGTCCGCGCAGTCCGAGTCGCGCTTCGCGGGCGTCCTCATCGGCCTCCAGAGCTACAGCTTCCGCGATCTGAGCCTCGACGACGGCATCACCGCGATGCAGCAGCTCGGAATCACGAGCTGCGAGCTGTGGGAGGGGCACGTCGAGCCGGCCGAATTGCGCCGCCGGGAGAACCGGGAGCGGCTGCGGCGCTGGCGCACGACCATCCCCCTCGACTACTTCGAGGAGATCCGCTGGCAGTTCGAGGACGCCGGCATCGAGATCAACGCCTACAACCTCAGCTTCAAGGACGACTTCTCGGACGCCGAGATCGACCGCGGCTTCGAGATGGCGGCGGTGCTCGGCGCCCCGGCCATCACCGCCTCGGCCCACATGAACAGCGTGCCGCGCATCGCCCGCTACGCCGATCGCTACGGCATGCCGGTGGCCATGCACAACCACTCGGTAGTCGACCCGAACGAGTTCTCCAGCCCCGACGACTTCGCGCGGGCCATCGAGATGGGCGGCCGGGCGCCGATCGCGGTCAACCTGGACATCGGCCACATGGTGGCGGCCAACCACGATCCGATCGCCTACCTGAAGGCGAACTACCAGCGCATCGTCACCCTGCACCTGAAGGACCGCGCGCGGGACAACGGCCCGAACACGCCGTGGGGCGAGGGCGACACGCCGATTCGCGAGACGCTGCTGCTGCTGCGCGACGAGGGCTGGGACATTCCGGCGAACATCGAGTACGAGTACCCGGGCGAGGACACGGTCACCGAGATCGGTCGCTGCCTGGAATACTGCAAGGACGTGCTCGGCGCGTGAGCGCGGCACGCGGGTGGAACCGATGACGAATCTGGACTCGACGGCACACGGGAACCACGGGACGGGACGTCGCACGGCGGATGCCCGGCCGGGGTCTCTCGACGCGAGGCGCTTCGCGCCGATCCTGGCTGCGATGCTTGTGCTCGCGGGGACAACCGCCCCGGCGGCCGCGCAGACGCTGCCACGGGTGCTCTACGTCACCCAATCGGCCGGCTTCGCACACCCGGTGGTGCCGCTGTCCGAGCGGGTGCTCCCCGCCATCGGCCGCGAGCACGACGCGTTCGAGATCGACATCACGCGCGATGCGTCCATCCTGACCGCGGACGTGCTGGCCCGCTACGACGCGGTGGTCTTCTACACCACCGGCGAGCTGCCGCTCGACGCCGGACAGAAGGCGGCGTTCCTCGACTTCGTCCGCGGCGGCGGCGGCTTCGTCGGCGTCCACAGCGCCACCGACACCTTCTACGAATGGCCCGAGTACGGGGAGCTCATCGGCGGCTACTTCGACAACCACCCCTGGCGGCAGGAGGTCGAGATTCGGGTGGAGGATCGCGACCATGCCGCAACGCGGCACCTCGGCGGCAGCTTCCGCATCAGCGACGAGATCTACCAGTTCAAGAACTGGGAGCGCGCGCGGGTCGACGTGCTGCTGAGCCTCGACACCGACTCGGTCGACGCGCAGAAAGAGGGTGTGAAGCGAACCGACGGCGACTTCGCGCTGGCCTGGACCCGCGATTACGGCGACGGCCGGATGTTCTACACGGCGCTCGGCCACGAGGACGCGGTGTGGCAGGACGAGCGGTTCCAGCAACTCGTCGTCAACGGTATCGTCTGGGCGATGGGCGCCCCCGGCAACCGCGCCGCGGACGAGTGGCGCGTTCTGTTCGACGGGACGTCCACGGCGGCTTGGCGCGGCTACAAGAGCGACGCACTGCCGGACGGCTGGCAGGTGGTCGACGGCGCGCTGGCGCGCGTCGACCGCGGTGGCGACATCATCACCGTCGAGCAGTTCGAGAACTTCGAGCTGCGCTTCGACTGGCAGGTCGAGGAGGGCGGCAACAGCGGCGTCTTCTTCGGCGTCACCGAGGAGGTCGACGGCCCGGTCTGGCACAGCGGACCCGAGTTCCAGATCCTGCACAACGCCGGCCACCGCGACGGCGAGGCGCCCATCACCTCGGCCGGCAGCAACTACGCGGTCCACCCGCCGTCGGCGGACGTCACACGCCCGGTCCGCGAATGGAACACGTCACGGCTCGTCGTCGACGACGGCCGGGTCGAGCACTGGATGAACGGCATGCACCTGCTGACCTACCAACTCGGCGACGCGGACTGGCAGGCGCGCGTGGAAGCAAGCAAGTTCGCTCCACTGCCGCGCTACGGCCGCGTCGCCCGCGGGCATATCGCGATCCAGGACCACGGCGATCCGGTCCGGTTCCGCAACATCCTCATACGGGATATGGACTGAACGGAGCCGGAACGCCGGTGACCTTGCCTGACTGCATTCTGTGGCGGACCGGGAGCGCAGGCTCGCCTCGCTCGGTCGGAAGGAGCTGATGACACCCGCCGTCCGCCTCAAGCTCTCGGCGATGATGTTCCTCCAGTACTTCGTCTGGGGGGCGTGGTCGGTTCCGCTCGGCACCTACCTCGGAGGCCCGCTCGCGTTCCAGGGCGAACAGATCGGCCTCGTCTTCGGCACGACGGCCATCGCGGCGATGGTCTCCCCGTTCTTCATCGGCATGGTGGCGGACCGCTTCTTCGCGACAGAGCGGCTCCTCGCCGTGCTCCACGTCGTGGGCGGGATCATCCTGTTCGCGGTGTCGCTGCAGTCGTCGTTCGGGGCCTTCTACGCGGTCCTGCTCGTCTACGCCCTCTGCTACATGCCGACGCTGGCGCTGACCAACTCCATCTCGTTCCGGCAGATGTCGAACCCCGGCCGGCAGTTCCCCGCCATCCGCGTGCTCGGCACCATCGGCTGGATCGTGGCGGGGCTGGCGGTCGGCTTCCTGGCGCTCGAGGACACCGCCCGCCCGCTGCAGATCGCCGCCGCGGCATCCGTCGTGCTCGGCATCTTCTGCCTCGCCCTGCCGCACACCGCGCCGGCGAAGGCCGCCGCGCGGGTGACCGCACGCGATGTGCTGGGCCTCGACGCCCTGCGGCTGCTCCGCGAGCGCTCCTTCGCCGTCTTCGTGATCGGATCGTTCCTGGTCTGCATCCCGCTGCAGTTCTATTACGCGTTCGCCAACCCGTTCCTCAACGAGATCGGGGTCGACAACGCCGCCGGCAAGATGACCCTCGGCCAGATGTCCGAGATCGGCTTCATGGTGCTGATGCCCTGGTTCCTCGTCCGCCTCGGCGTCAAGCGCCTGCTGCTGCTGGGGATGCTCGCCTGGGCGGCGCGCTACGTCCTGTTCGCCTACGGCGACCCGGGGCCGGCCGTCTGGATGCTCTACGCCGGCATCCTGCTGCACGGCGTCTGCTACGACTTCTTCTTCGTGACCGGCCAGATCTACGTGGACACCAGGGCGCCGAAGGACCTGCGCGCGGCCGCGCAGGGGTTCATCGCCTTCGTCACCCTAGGCGTCGGCGGCTTCATCGGGAGCTGGCTATCCGGGCGGGTGGTCGACGCCTACGCGGTGGCGGGCGATACGGCCGCCCATCACTGGGAGTCGATCTGGCTGATTCCCGCGGCCGGGGCCGCGGTGGTGCTGGTGCTGTTCGCGGTCTTCTTCACGCACCGGGAAACGCCGGACCCGGCGGCAGAGGCGAGGGCGGCCTGAGAGCAGACGGCGCCGATATTCGCATCATTTCCGCACGACGGGCTGGAAGACGCGAACGGCGGCAATACGAGACGAACACATGAGACCCGAGTACGACTTCTCCACGGGGGGAACGCGGTAAGCTCCACCGTCGCGGCGCCCGGTTGAATCTACCTCGCCACGAGGCGGCACAGGATCATCGGCATCTCGCGACGGCCCATAGATCACGCGCAGATATCTTCCCGCCTGTGTCTGACCCGTCGCAATCCGCGATCCAGCCCGGCCCGGCCGGTCTTCGCCCGGTGCTCCAAGCACGTCCTCGACCTCCGTCTCGGAGACACCGTGCTCGTAGATGTGCGGCTCCCCTGTGACCGGATCCGAATAGTACCGCACCGCGAACCGGTCCCATGCATGACAACGCCCCGGGGCGAACCCTACACCCCGGCCAGCCGCCCCGTGCTGTCGGCGATGTGCTCCACCTCGACGTCCACCTTCTCGAGGAGGCTGAGCCCCAGGTTCATGAACGGCGTGTGCAGCGGGTACTTCAGGTGGCGGTTGCCGGCCAGCCGCCCCGCGCCGCCACCCACAAGCGCCACCGGCAGGTCGAACGGGGTGTGGTGGTCGCCGTCGCCCATGCCGCAGCCGTAGACCAGGATGCAGTGGTCGAGCAGCGTGCCGTCGCCGTCGGGAGTCGCGCGCAGCTTCTCGACGAACTCGGCGAAGAGCGACATCTGGAAAACGTTGATCTTCGTGTACTGCGCCACGTTGTGCGGATCGGTCTGGTGGTGCGAGACCGTGTGGTGCGCTTCGGGCACGCCGATCTCCGGATAGGTCCGCCCGCTCTGCTCCCGCGCCACCTGCGTGCAGCTCACCCGGGTGACGTCGGCCTGAAAGGCCAGCGCCAGCAGGTCGTAGAGCAGCGAGAGGTGCTCGGCGTAGCCGTCGGGCACGCCGGCCGGCTGCTCCAACTCGGGCAACGGGGTCGAGGCGTTGTTCTCCTCCGCGCGTTGAATCCGTCGCTCGACGTCGCGGACCGTGTCGAGGTACTCCCCGACGCGCGTCCGGTCGCCGACCCCGAGCCGCCGCTCCAGCCGCCGCAGGCTCTCGGTGGTGGCGTCGAGGATGCTGCGGTCCCTGCGCATGTCGGCCAGCCGCGCCGCCACGCTGCCCCCGTCGCCGAACATCCGCTGGAAGACGACGCGCGGGTCCCGCTCGTGCGGGAGCGGCGTCGACTCGTCCTTCCATGACGTGGAGTTGAGGTAGGCGCAGGCGTAGCCGTTCTCGCAGTTGCCCACCAGGTAGTTCGAATCGGTGGTCAGCTCCAGCGACGGCAGCGACGTCTCGGCGCCGAGCCCGTCGGCCGCGTACTGGTCGATGGTCTTGCCCGCTTTCAGGTCGGCCCCCTCGGTCTTGTAGGGCAGGACGCCGTTGAGCCAGCCGGCGTGGGCGCGGCTGTGGACCCCGCCGCCCTCGTTGGGGCTCACCACGCCGCGGTTGCTGAGTCCGCCGACCACGGTCAACTGGTCGCGGAACGGCGCGAGCGGCTGCAGGATCGGCGTCATCGCAAAATCGCGGCCGCCCTCCCCCGCCGGGTGAAAGTTCGACAGGAACATGCCGTTCGGCCCGTAGAAGAAGCCGAGCCGCCGTACCGGTCTCGCCGCGGTGCGAGCGGTGGCGGTCAGGGCCGGCGCCATCGCGTCGAGCAGCGGCAGCGCCACGGCGGCGCCCAGTCCGCGGAGGAACGTCCGGCGGGGCAACGACTTGCGGGTGATGATCATGACCGCGCTCTCCTCAACTGGAACGGATCGCTCCGCACCACGCTCAGAATGATGGACTGCAACCGATAGCCGCCGTCCGCCGTCTCCCGGAGAATTCGCCGCACCGCCGGCATGTCGGCGTGCGTCAGGCCGCGGCCGAGGGCGTAGGTCAGCAGCTTCTCCGTCATCGTCGTCACGAACCGCTCCGGACGCCGCACCAGCGCGGCGCGCAACTCGCCCACGCCGTCGAACGCCGTGCCGTCGGGCAGCACGCCCGAGGCGTCGATCGGGTTGAACGACTCGTCGACCACCCGCCAGCGACCGATCGCATCGAAGTTCTCGAGCGCGAAGCCGGCCGGGTCGATCATCGCATGGCACGCCGCGCAGGCCGGGTTGTCGCGGTGCGCCTGCATCCGCTCGCGCAGGGTCGCCGTCTTCGCCTGCGTCTTGCGGTCGACCAGCGCCGGCACGTTCGGCGGCGGGTCGGGCGGCGGCGTGCCGAGGATGTTGTTCAGAATCCACTTGCCGCGCAGCACCGGCGAGGTGCGGATGGCGTGGGACGTCAGCGTGAGAATGCTGCCGTGGCCGAGCAGGCCCCGGCGCGGGCTGCCGGCCGGCAACGGTACCCGCCTGAAGCGGCTCCCCTGCACGTTGGGCACACCGTAGTGCATGGCCACCCGCTCGTTGAGGAACGTGTAGTCGGCCGTCAACAAGTCCAGCGCCGGCCGGTTCTCCCGTACGATGCTGTCGAAGAAACGCTCCGTTTCGCGGATCATGCCGCGGCGCAGAGACTCGTCGAAGGCAAGCGAGTACGGGTCGCCCGGCCGCACCGCGGTGTCCGCCAGGTTGCGGAGTTGCAGCCACTGCCCGGCGAAGTTGGCGGTCAGCGCGCCCGCGCGCGGGTCGGCGAGCATCCGCCGCACCTGCCGTTCCAGCTCTGCGGGATCGCCCAGGCGGCCCGCCTCGGCCACCCGCAGCAGCTCGTCGTCCGGAATGCTGCTCCACAGGAAGAAAGAGAGCCGCGACGCGAGCTCCAGGTCGCTGATGCGGTAGACATCGGCATCCGCCAGCTCGGACGGGGCCGCCTCGACGCGGAAAAGAAAGTCGGGGCTCGCCAGCAGCCAACGCAATGCCAGCTCGATGCCGCCCTCGAACGAGCCGCCCGCCGCGCGCTCGTCCCGATAGAAGCCGAGCAGTGTGTCGAGATCGTCGTCCGTCACCGGCCGCCGGTAGGCGAGGCGCGCCAGGGACGACAGAATACGGCTGGCGCAGCGGGCCTCGTCGTCCGCCGCCGTACCGACCGGCCGGCAGGTGAAGATCCGCGACCGGCTCGGCGTCTCCCCCGCCCCCTGCGGGTTGTACGGCCCGGTGATGGTGACGGTGCTGACGATAGGGATCGGACCGGCCGCACCGCCCCGCCGCGGATTCTGGAACGGCAGCCGGACCTGCTCGACCAACGCCGCCGGATTGCGGTGGAACGTCACGCCGACCTCGTGCGGACCTGCGGGGACCGGCACGCGTACGGCCACGCTCGACGCGTTCGCGTACGAATTCGATCCGCCCGCGCCCGCATCCGGCGGCGCAAGCGTCACCGTCTCGACCTGCTCGCCGTCGACGGCGATCTCCAGCCGGTGCGTGACACTCACGTTGCGGGCACGCCCCAGCTCGACCTGGATGTCGTACTCCGCCTCCCGCGGAAACAGGTGGGTGACCAGCACGCCGCCGCGCGTGCCGAACGGCAGCCCGTCCATCCGATCGTGCTGCTGGATGTCGGTTGCGAGGCGGTACGTCTCGCCCACCACTGCCGGCGGCGGGCTGCCGACCGCGAGCCGGCTCACCGTCCTGGCCGCCGCCAGATAGCGCTCCAGCAACGACTGCGACATTCGCAGCGCGGTCGCGATGTTGTCGAAACCGTAGCTGGAATCGTCGGCCGGCAACAGGCCGTCGACATCCACCTCCAGAGCCAGCAGGTCACGCACCGCGTTGCGGTACTCGGCGCGGTTCAGACGGTGGAGCGGCGCGGTCCGTCCTGGATCCGGCCGCTCGGCCGCCGCACCGTCCAACTGGTCTTCGAGCCACGCAACGAACTCGATAGCGACTTCCTCGTTCGGGCGGGGCCGACCCGCCGGCGGCATCATCCCGCCGCGCAACTTGCGGACGACCTTCTCCCATTCCTCGGGATGCTCATCGATGCTGCTCAGCTCGAGCGTGTCGAGGGCGAGCCCGACGGCGCGGAGCTGGCTGACGAGCGGTGAGGGAGCGCCGCCGCGGCCGGTCGCCAGGCCCGCGTTGTGGCAGGTGACGCAGTAGCGATCCAGCAGTGCGCGATACGAGCCCTCCCCTTCCACCGCGCCGGCGGCTGCCGTAGCGCCCGATGCGGCCTCCCGAGACGCCGCGGCCTGCGCACTCTCTACGGAAGGGGCCACAGCAACGGCCGGCCCGCCTTGCGCGGCCGCTCCATCGGCCGGCAGGGAGGCCGCGGCGATGAAGGCGAAGGCGGCGACCAGCTTCCTGCTCACACCGATTCCTCCCGACTATCGAAGCGGATGGGACCGCTCAATGCCGATCCGCGGAGATCGTACAACGGCCCCGGCCTACTGACAATTTCGCGCCGCGCAACCCCGGCAGGGGCCGGCTGATGGCAAGACCGTTCCCGAGTCAACGCGCCCGCGACGGCGGCTCAGAACGGCAGCCCCACGCGTAGGTAGTAGCGTGGCCCGTCCCGTTCGACCAGGGGGAACGCCGCGCCCACCCGCAGCCGTAGCGGCACCTGGTACAGGAACAGCAAGTCCGTGCTGACCTCGAACCCGGCGGACAGCAGGGCCTGGAGCCTGGGACGCCCCGCACCGGGAAACGGCACGCCGCCCCACGCATTGCCGCCGTCGAGGAATACCGAGCCGAAGAAGCGGTCGAGGTGCAGCGGCAGCATCCCGCGGCCCCGATTGACGAGCGCGAGCGGCGCGCGCAGCTCCACCGAGGTAGACCAGGCGTAGCGGCCCGACCGCGTGGAGGTTTCGTAGCCCCGGACCGGGAAGAAGACCGCGCCGCCCACCAGCGAAGGGGTGCCCGGCAACGACACGCTGTCACCCGAGGCACCGCCCACCCCGAAGTAGCCGGTCTGCGCACCCGGCCCGCGAGCGATGCCCCCGCTCGCGCGCAGGGCCAGCACCGGCGCGGCGAACCCCGGTCCGGGCAGCGGAACGTAGGCCCGCGCCCGGCCGATCGCGTCGTCGACAGACAGATCGACGGCGTCGCGACCCGCGAGCGCAGCCGGAACATCGAGGTCATCGCGTGTCCGGGCGCGCAGGTACAGCGCCGCACCGCGCGCGTTACCCATCTGGAACGCATGCGACCGCGCAGTCGATACGTTGAACGACACCGCGTACTCGCTCTGGAGGCTGCCGGGCCGCGCCAGGCGAAAGCCCCCTGTCGGCCGCAGGACGTCGTCCAGCACCTCCCGGTCGCTTTGGACCAACCCGGCCGAGAGCCGCAGCGACGTCGACACGCGCACGCCGGGCCGGCGCACCCGCACCGACGTGGCCAGCCGCCGTTCCCGCTCCAGGACGAAGAAGGTCTCGGACGAGCCCGCGGCTCCCGCTTCCGGGCGGCGCACCCGGACGCCGTCGTCGTCCCACGTCTGGGAGGCGGTCACGCCGAGGGTCGGATTCCCGAAACCTCGATACTCGTACGACACGTCGCCCTCTGCCCGTCCGCCCGACGTGAAGACCTGCGCCCCGACTTCGTAGGCATGCCTGCCCACGAGGTCGAAACCCGAGGTGCGGCCTCCGATCGCATAGCCGAGGATCTCGGTGCGCGGCACCTCGACGCCATCGACGGTCGTCTTCGCGGTCGCTACCGGCTCCCGGATCGCCGGCAGCCAGTACCGCGGATACAGCGTCGAGAACGGCGAATAGCCGCGGGCCGGCCGCTCCGGGACGCGCCGCACTCCTCCAGCCGCGGCGCCGGCGGGCACCGCACGAGAAGCGCCGGGTTCGTCGAAGCGGGCCAGCGGCGCCGGAGCGGGCCGGGCGGCGCCCGGGGCGAACCGGATCCGCTCGATCTCCCAACCGTCGACGTGGTAGCCCGAGAAGTACAGCCATTCGCCGGCGGGGTCGATGCTGGGAAAGGCCGCTCCCGTCCACATGTTCGTCAGCATGGCGACCGGGCCGGCGACCCCGGTGGACGGATCGATCCCCGCTCCCAGGATGTTCGGGATGCCGGTCCGATCGGACGACCAGACCAGATACCGGCCGTCCGCGCTCCATTGCGGCGCCAGGTCGAGCGCGCGGTCGCGGGTCACCTCATGAGCCAGGTGACCGTCCCCATCGAGTATGACCACGTCGTGCCGGCGGTCCGTCCAGCGGCTGGCCGCGATCCAGCGCCCGTCGGGCGAGACCGCCGGGTGGGCCCAGTACGTCCCGGCCTCCGGCGCCACCAGCGTGCGGATCGACCCGTCCAGAAGATCGACACGCACCAAGCCGGTCGTCCCCCCGCCCTCCACCACGGCGACGGCCCACGTTCCCTCGGGCCCGGCCGACGGCGCGCTCAGCCTGGCGCCGCGGGTGACGCGCCGCACGGCCCCGTCCAAGGTGGCGACGTGCACGTCGCTGAACCTCCTGTAGCGATCCGTGTACTCGCGCTGCGCAAAGACGATCTCTCCCGCCGGCAGGACATCGAACGGCGTGCGGTTGTTGATCCGGGTCACCGTGGACGGGGCGCCGCCGTCGGGAGCCATGACGACGAGACTCGGGTACGACCGTCCATCCGACCGCACGTAGATCAAGGCGCTGCCATCCGCCGAGGTCATCGCGTGCAGCGCGTAGCGGGCGTTCCGTGTCAGCGCCTCGGGCTCGCTGATCGGGCCGTACGCCGCGAGCTCCCCATCGAGGCGGCTCAGGCGCGACCGCATCTCGTTCGTCCAGGCGCTCCATTCGCTCGACAGCGAGGCGCCGAAGGCGCGCCGGCCGGCGGCATTCAACCGCGGCAGCGGCACTTGCGCCAGCGGGCGCGCGACCGCCTCGACGAAGGCCGCCATGCCGTCCCGTCCGTGCTTGTCGAGCAGGTAGTCGAAGAAGAGGGAGCCGTAGGCGTAACGGCGGACGCCGCCCGGCCACTGCGGCGAGTCGCCCCCTGCCTGCCCGATGCTCTCGAACCGTCCTTCGAGCATGGCCGTCCGCAGCACCATCTCGTGGAACGTCCCGTGCACTCTGCCCGCGTCGGTCAGCGCCGACTCGTACCAGGTCGCCAGTCCCTCGACTACCCAGCCTGGGACGACGGTCCCCGGATAGTTGAGAGGCGTCGGCGCTCGCCCGAACAAGGCGCCGAAGACCCTGCCCATCGTCCCGCCGTAGTCGAGGTGGAAGACGTGCGCCAGCTCGTGGGTGATCAACAGATCGAGCCAGTCGTCGAAGTAGGCCAGCGCGAGATGGTCGGCCGGAGGACGCGCGTAGAGCACGATCCGGTTCGACGGCCAGATCCTGGCGTAGCCGTTCGAGACGTCGACGTGATCGGTCAGGACGACGTCGATCCGCCCGGACGGCCCCTCCCGGAACTGGGCCGTGAGCTCGCGGTAGGCCTGCTCGGCCAGATCTCCGACGCGCCTGCCCAACTCCTCCAGATGTGCGGGAAAGGTGATGCGGAAGTGCTCGGTGTCGACCGTGCGCCACGCCTCGTCCGGAGGCACCTGGGCCGCCGCCGGGGCGGCCGCCAGCAGGCAAGCGAAAACGGCGATTGGGAAGCAGGATGCCCGGCGACGCATCGTGGTTCGACTCCTCGGCAGGCTGGCTGCTTCCAGCCTGCCAGGAGACGTCGAGACAGCCTGGATGGAGGGGCTTGCCGGCTTCGACCAGGTCGGAGGACTGCGTCCGCGGCGCGCAGCCCGGCAACCGGTGGAGAAACCCGTGCGGACCGGGAGCCGCAAGGCGCCCGGTCCGGGGGACGCGACCGGGAAGGCGTGTCGCTCTACTCTGCCGCGAGCCACTGCAGAATGGCCGGCGTCACGATTTCCGGTACCTGCGTGTGCGGACCGTGCCCGACGCCGGGCAGAACGCGCAGCGTCAACGGGCCGTCGACCCAGCCCCAGATCCCGTTGAGAGTCTCCGGCTTGAACGGGCCGCTCTCCTTCCCGTAGATGAGCAGCGTCGGGGCCTGCACCGGCGGAAACTCGCCGATCCGGAACCCGAAGCCCTCGGTCTCCATCGTGAACGGGCGCGGCGGCCAGTTGGCCTTGTAGAAGTTCACGATCGCCTCCGGGTAGAGGCGCTCGTAGGCCTGCCGGCGCAACGCGGCGAGTTCGAAGGAATCATCGGGGGCAGGGGGGCGGCTGCGCATCCGCGCGCCGAACTCCCCCGCCGCGTTCGGATTCTCCTGCATGCCCCGCTGGAACATGCTCGCCTGCTGCTGTTCGGTGTTCGAGATCAGCTCCCGGACCAGCCCCTCCGGGTGGATCGTGCCTACCGAGACGAGGCGAGCCGTCCTCTCCGGGTGGGTCATGGCGAAGTGCCAGGCGTAGAAGCCGCCGCTGTCCTGGCCGACGATGATGGCGCGCTCCTCACCGAAGTGGTCGATGATGGCGGCGATGTCGGACGAGATCTTCGCCATCGTGTAGTTGTCGACCCCCTCCGGCTTGTCGCTCTTGTCGGTGCCGCGGGTGGACATCGCGACCACGCGATAGTGCTCGGAGAGCCCAACCAGTTGGTGGCGCCAGTCGAACCACGGGCCAGTGATGCTGTGGACGAAAACGACCAGCGGCCCGTCGCCCGCCGTGTGGTAGACGATACGGACGCCGTCCGAGTCGGCCGCGCCTTCCTCCATCGTCACCGACTCGCCGCGCCAGTCGGTGACGGGTACCTGCGGCGCCGCCACTACCGGCACGAAGACGAAAGCCGCAACGACAACGACCAGCGACGACCACCGTTTCTTCACAGCATCCTCCAGAACACGCGGGCAGACCCGTCGGCGGCAACGACCCGCGATATTGAATTCGGACGAAAACGGCGACCAGCCCGACAAGCGCCGCCTACGGCTCCGCTTACCGCCCGACCGGGCCTTGGTCGAAAAGCCGGCGCCGTTCCACGGCGCAGCCCCCTAAGCGAGCACCTCCCGGACCACGCGGGCCGGCTCGACGCCGGTCAGCTTGGCGTCGAGGCCGCGGTGCTTGTGCGTGAACCGTTCGTGGTCGATGCCGAACAGTTGCAGGATCGTCGCCTGCAGATCCCGGATGTGCACCGGGTCCTTGACGATGTTGTACGAGAAATCGTCGGTCTCGCCGTGGACGACGCCTCCCTTGACTCCGCCGCCCGCCATCCACAGGCTGAAGCAGCGCGGATGGTGGTCGCGCCCGTAGTCGGTGGGGGTCAGCCGACCCTGCGAGTAGATTGTCCGGCCGAACTCGCCGCCCCAGATGACCAGCGTCTCATCGAAGAGCCCGCGCTCCTTCAGGTCCTGAATGAGCGCCCACGCCGCGCGGTCGACGTCGCGCGCCTGCGCCGGCAACACCTCGGGGGCGAACGCGTGCACGTCCCAGCCGCGGTGGTAGATCTGGACGAAGCGCACCCCACGCTCGATCAGCCGCCGCGCCATCAGGGCGGCGTTCTGAAACTTGCCGGGCTGCTTCGCCTCCTCGCCCCACCGGTCGAACGTGCGCTCGGGCTCGCTCGACAGGTCGGCCATCTCCGGCACCGACGACTGCATCCGGAACGCCATCTCGTACTGCTGGATGCGGGCCAGGGTCTCGGGACTGCCGAGCTGCTCGTGCTGGATCCGGTTGAGATCGGCCAGGCCGTCCAGCATCTGCCGGCGCACGTCGCGCGATACGCCGTCCGGGTCGCGCAGGTAGAGCACGGGGTCGGCGCCGGCGCGCAGCCGGACGCCAGCGTACTCCGGCGAGAGGAAGCCGGCGCTCCACAACTTCGCCGAGATCGCCTGCACGCCAGACTTGGGATGGCTCTTCTCGGCGTTCATCACCACGAACGTCGGCAGGTCCTCGTTCATGCTGCCGAGCCCGTAGGCGAACCACGCCCCGATGCACGGGCGGCCCGGAATCTGTTGGCCGGTCTGGATGAACGTGATGCCCGGCTCGTGGTTGATGGCGTCGGTGTGCATCGAGCGCACGATGGCGATGTCGTCGGCCATCCGCGCCGTGTACGGCAGGATCTCGGAAATCCAGGCGCCGCTCTGCCCGTGCTGGTCGAACTTGAAGACCGAGGGCGCGATCGGGAAACGCGCCTGCCCCGACGTCATCGTCGTCAGGCGCTGTCCCTGACGGACCGACTCCGGCAGGTCCTTGTCGTACCAGTCCCGCATCCCCGGCTTGTAGTCGAGCAGGTCCATCTGCGGCGGAGCGCCCATCATGTGCAGATAGATGCAGCGCTTCGCCTTCGGGGCGAAGTGCGGCAGCGACGGCAGGCCACCGAACGACGAAGCGTCCTGCGGCGCCGCGAACGCGTCCTCGGCCATCAGGCTGGACAGGGCGAGCCCGCCGACCCCCATGGCCACCTTGCCGAAGAACTGACGCCGGGTCTCCGCCTGGATCGCCTCTCTTACTGGATGCATCGTCAACCTCTCGTTGTCGGATCGCCTGCCTCGATGCGCGTTGTTCCGTTCGCGTGACTACTTGTTGAGCACTTCGTCCAGGTTCAGCACCTGGGTCACCAGCATGGTCCAGGCCGCCGACTCCGCGCGCGGCAGCGTGCCGTCAGGCGCCGAATCGCCGACGTCGAGGAGTCGCTCCGCCCCATCCGCGTCTGCGCGATAAGCCTCGACGAGGCGGTCGTACGAACGCTTCACGATGTCGCGCTCATCGTCGCTCAAGCGCCGGGCGAGCAACCGCAGGGTCACGAAGTCGAGCCGCGGCTCGAATCCCTCGCCCGCCTGCCGCATCGCGCGCTGGGCCAGATGCCGCGAGGCCTCGACGAACTGCGGATCGTTCATCGTCACCAGCGCCTGCAGCGGGGTGTTCGTCCGCTCCCGCCGCACGACCGAGTGCTCGCGGGTCGGTGCGTTGAAGATCTCCATCGACGGCGGCGGCGCCGACCGTTTCCAGAAGGTGTAGAGGCTCCTGCGGTACAGACTCTCGCCGTCGTCCTGCTGGTAGGCCCGGGTGTTGCTCTGCGGCATCGCCACTGTCGACCAGACGCCGGCCGGCTGATACGGCCGTACGCTGGGGCCGCCGATCGTCGGCACCAGCAGCCCGCTGGCGGCCAGGGCGTAGTCGCGCACCATCTCGGCGTCCATCCGGAAGCGCGGGCCGCGCGAGAACAGGCGGTTCTCCGGGTCCGCCTCCAACTTCTCCGGCGTCGTCAGCGCGGACTGCCGGTAGGTGGACGACGTCACCAGCGTGCGGAAGAACTGCTTGACATCCCAGCCCGACGCACGGAACTCCACCGCCAGCCAGTCGAGCAGAGCCGGATGCGTCGGCGGATCGCCCTGCGCGCCGAAGTCCTCGCTCGTCGTGACCAGACCGGTCCCGAACACCTGCTGCCAGAAGCGGTTCGCCGTCACGCGACTCGTCAGCGGGTTGTCTTCTTCGACCAGCCAGCGGGCGAGCCCGAGGCGGTTGCGCGGCCACGACTCCTCCATCGGCGGCAACGCGGCCGGCGTGCCCGCCAACACGCGCTCCAGCGGCTGGTCGTACATCCCCCGGTTGAGCACGTGCGCCGCGGCGTCGCTGTCCGTGCGCTCGTTCATCACGTGGGTCACGCCGCCGCGGCGGCGCATCTCGCGCCACTCGCGCTCGATCTGCTGGCTGCGCGCGACGAGCCCGCGGTAGCGCTCGTCCTCGACGCTGAGATAGTAGAGCCGCAAGGCCTCCCGCTCGGCCTCGTCGAACGCCGCGGCGTGCTTGCCACGCGCCTGTTCCAGAGTCGACCAGAGTGAGATGACCTTGGCCTCCTGCACCGTGAGCGGGCGATTGAAGACACGCAGGTCGGCGATGCCGCCGCCGGTGAAGTAGCGCATCTCCAGCTCGTCGCGGCCGCCCCGGCCCGTCGTCCGGCCGCGGCCGAGCTCGAGCGGGAGGCCGGTTCGGATACTTCCGATCGCCCGCGTGAAGTACTCGCTGCCCGATGCCTCGACCACGTCGCCGTTCTGGAAGACGTTCATTCCGGCGCGCTCGCCCGTGCCGTCGTGCGTGATCACGATGTGCGTCCACTCGCCGGGCGGCAATCGCCTGAGGTTGCTGGGCGCGACGCGCGGCGCCGGACGCCCTTCGCCTTCAGGGTCCGCCTCGCCCGTCATCCGGAACGAGAGCTGCCGCGATCCGATATCCATCGACCAGCCGCGATTGGCATCATCGGCGTCGTACTGCCCCGCGACGACATAGTTGCCTTCCAGCTCGGGCTGGTAGATCCACAGGGCGATCGAGAACGGCGTGTCGGTGTCCAGAGGCACGGACGGCAGGCCGGCCCACGACGCGTCCCCGAACCGGAGCGCCGCCTGGCCGTCCGGTCCCGCCTCAATCTTCGCACCGCCCTCGAGAGTGACCGGATGCCGCTGCGCCTCGATCTCGAAGACCGGATCCGCCGGCTCGCCGAGATCGAGCCGCATCCATTGCGCCTCGTCCTCCAGAGGCGACTGCAGGTTCCGGTAGTCGCCCGTCGCGAGCCACTCGGTGAAGGCGGTGTCGACCGCCGCCGACCGCTGGGCCATCAGCGCCTCGACGTCGGCCGCTGCTTCCCGCAGCTCGTACCAGAGATCCCGGTCCGCGTCCTGCGGAACCACCAGAATGGGCGGCGGGTCGGAGACGTTGCCGTCCATCACGTATTGCGTGGTGTTCCGGAAGAACGCCGTCATCGCGTAGAACTCGCTTTGCCGGATCGGGTCGAACTTGTGGTCGTGGCAGGTGGCGCAGCCGACGGTCAGACCCAGAAACACGTTGCCGATGGTCTCGGCGCGGTCCTTCGCGTAGATGACCTCGTACTCCTCGGGAACGACCCCGCCCTCGTTGGTCGTTATGTTGTTGCGCTGGAAGCCTGACGCCACGAGCTGGTCCAGGCTCGGCTCGGGCAGCAGATCGCCGGCCACCTGCTCCATCGTGAACTCGTCGAACGGCTTGTTCTCGTTGAAGGCCCGGATGACCCAGTCGCGATAGGGATACATCTCGCGGTAGTTGTCGATGTGGATCCCGTGCGTGTCGCCGTAGCGCGCCGCGTCGAGCCAGTAGCGGGCCCGGTGCTCGCCCCACTGCTCCGTCGCGAGCAACCGGTCGACGTACTTCTCATAGGCGTCGTCCGACGGATCGTTCAGGAACGCCTCGAGCAACGCGGGGTCGGGCGGCAGCCCCGTCAGGTCGAGCGCCGCGCGACGCGCCAGCGTCCGCCGGTCGGTTGCGGGCGCCGGTGACAGCCCCTGGGCCTCCAGCCGCGCGAGGACGAAGCGATCGAGCGGATTGCGCGCCCAGCCGGCGTCGGCCACGACCGGAGCCTCGGGGCGCACGATCGGTTCGAAAGCCCAGTGCTGATCCCAGGAAGCTCCCTCGTCGATCCAGCGCCGCAACACGTCGATCTGGTCGTCGTTCAGTGTCTTGTTGGTGTGAGCCGGCGGCATCCGCAGCCGCGAGTCGGCGTGCATGATGCGCTGGAAGATCAGGCTGGACTCGGCGTCCCCGCTGACGACGGGGCGGCCGTTCGGCCTTTCCGCGAAGGCGCCCTCCTCGGTGTCGAGCCGCAGCCGCACCTGCCGGGTGCTCTCGTCCGGCCCGTGGCACTGGAAACAGTTGTCCGCCAGGATCGGCCGCACCTGCCGCTGGAAGTCGACGGCCGGCGCCGCAGCCGCGCCCTGCGCTGCCGCAGCCGGTGCGCCGGCGAGCGACACGGCCGCGAGCACCAGGGTCGCCGCCGCGAGCGGGGGGAGGCCAGAAATTGAATGGTTCGCGGATCGACTTGACATTGCGTTCACCCCGAATGCGCGTCGGTGGTCCGGATCTCCGTTTCGCTCGTGCGAGCCACCAACGTTATACGGGCGCGCATCGCGGGTGTCAATCGGCGCCGTCAGGACGGCCTCGCGTGTACAGGCCACGGCGCGCGGCCCACGTGGGGTGCGACGGCCCGAGCAACCGCACGAAGATGCTGCACCGCGTCGGCTGCCGCGAGCTCCTCAACGGTCAAGGTCGTCATCGCGACGACCGTACGGATGTGGCCGTCCGGCCGCGTCCCGTCGTCGCCGGTCGCGGACCACGCCTCCAGGTTCTCGACCGCTCGCTTCACCAGGCGCTGGAGGACTCGAAAGGCGCCATCCGAGAGTGGAGGCTCGCCGCGGTAATGATCGAGGCGCCCGCCCGACCGATAGTCCGGATACGATTCGAGGCCGAGGAAGTGGAGAGCCCAGTCGGCCCGGAACCGGCCGGTCGCGCGCACGATACCCGCATAGTCCGCGATCAGCTCGTCGAGCAGCCGGTTCTTCATGGACCCGAACACGCGGCGCGTAAAGTAGTGCGTGGACTCGTGCTCGATACGAATCGTCAACGACAACCGCTCCCAGCTCCCGATGTCGAGGCCGAGGCAGTCGGCCGGAATAGCGCTGTACGGCGTTGTCGATGCAATGACGAACCGGTCCCGATACAGCTCCCCTTGCAGGAGCAGCTCCCGCAGCTTCCGCCGCCAGCCGGCCTCCGTGGGAAACGGCTGCGTGTTCCACCAGCGGTCCTTCAACCGCCGCAACCGCTCGACGTTGGTATAGCCGGCGACCATGCAGGCGCCGACCGACGAAAGCACCGGCACCGGCTCATTGCGTTTCGTCAGAGCCTGCATCAGCGACTCGAAGTCTTTCCGGCAGGCGGCGATCAACACCGGCAACCGGCCGGCCGGCGTTGCGTGGATGGCGATCCGCAGGCCACCGGGACGCTGCAGTCGGAGCGGCGCGACGCGGTCGCTCACCGGAACCGGACTGCGGGTGGCCGCCTCATAGGCCGGCTCGCGGCTCATTCCTTCCCGGACAGGAAACCGAAGCTGGACCAGTGCTCTCCGCAAGACGGGCCAGGCGCCTTCCCGTGCAGCCTCCCGCGCGTAACGCTCCCACGTCGCCACGAAGGGCTCGTCCGCGAGCGGCAACGGCCCGCTGCGTTCGAGACCTGCCGCCTCGAAGTGATTCTCGTTGTAGCGCAACAACTCGGTGCATTCGGCCTGGGTTGCCCCGAAAGCCCGCAACACCGACCGGCGGTCCGTCCAGGCCGGCATGTCATCCCTTCCCGGCGCCGTCGCCCAGCCAGACCAGCCGCCCGTTGCGAACGATGACCTTGCCAATCGCGGGTTCGACCAGATCGCCGTCGTCCGTGAACGTGACCGGCCCGGTCACCCCCGGCCAGCCGGTCATTGCTCGCAGCGCATCCGCAACGGCGTCCGGGTCGACCGACTGCGCCAGGGTCATGCCGTACGCCAGCAGCCGCACGGCATCGTAGGCGAGCGCAGCCGATGCGTCCGGCAACCTGCCGTAGCGCTCCCGGAACCCGGCGCTGAACCGCCGCACCGCGTCACGTTCCTCGGCCGGATGGAACGCAGCCGCGAGGACCGCGCCCTCGGCTGCGGGACCGCCGAGGCTGACGAAATCGGCAGTGCCCAATGCATCACCGCCCAGCACGGGCACGTCGATCTCACGGTCGCGCGCGGCCCTGACCATAGCCGCCGCCTCGCGAGGCTCGCCCGCAATGAAGATCGCGTGCAGGTTCAGGTCTCGCCAGGATGCCAGGATGTCGGTCAACGCCCGGTCCCCGCCCGCAGCGTTGGGATCGTAGGACTGGCGGTCGGCGATGCCCACGCCCCGCTCGAGTGCGCGCTCTTCGAACGCGTTGGCCAGGCTGCGCCCGTACGCGTTGCGGATGTAGTAGATGGCCACCCGGTCGTAGCCCTGTGCCGCGGCGAAGTCCGCCATCTGGGCGCCGGTCTCGCGGTCGGTGAACGTCATACGGAACAGGCGCCGGTAGCCCTGCTGCGTCAGTCGGGGGTCGGTCGCCGTCGGCGCAAGGTGAACGATGCCGAACAGGTCGTAGATGGCGGAGGCTGGAAGCGAGACATACGACTGCATGTGTCCGATCACCGCCACCACATCATCGTCCTGGGAGAAACGCTGGGCGACGAGCCGGCCCTCGTCGACCGATTCACGATCGTCCTCTCGCAATACCGTCAGCGGGCGCCCCAGCACACCACCCGCCGCGTTTACTTCGTCGACGGCCATCTGCAGGCCCTGGCCGTACAACAGGGACGTGCGTGACTCCCAGGGCCACGCGGTGGCGATCGTCACGGGACCCCCCGCCTGCGCCTGCGCCTGCCCCCGGACTCGATCCGGCTGCCGACAGGTGCACGCGAACATGCACAACGTGCAGACGCCGGCCAGAACTGCTGCTCGAACGAGCCTCGGATACGTGCTGGACATGGTTCCCTGCCGTCGGGGTCAGTGCATCTGCCGCTTCGCCAGCTCGGCGAACGGGCCTTCGCGAGTGAGAAGGTCGTCGTATCGCCCCGACTGCACCACGCGGCCGCGCTCCATCACGTAGAGCCGGGTGGCGTTCACAACCGTGCTGAGCCGGTGCGCAATGACGATCCGGGCGGCGTTCAGCCGCTGCAGACTCTCGCTCACGATGGCCTGGGTCCGGTTGTCGAGCGCGCTGGTCGCCTCGTCGAAGAAGACCATGCGGGGCTTGCTTACGATGGCACGCGCGATCAGGAGGCGCTGACGTTGCCCGCCGGACAGGGTGTTCGCGCCTTCGCTGACGACCGTGTGCATGCCCATCGGCATCGCTTCGATGTCCTCCGCGAGGCCGGCCATGCGCGCAGCTTCCCAGGCATCCTCGAGCGTATGTGCGGTGGCGCCGACGATGTTCGTGAAGAAGTCGCCGGCCATTACACGGCCAGACTGCAGAACGACGCCGATCTGGCTCCGAACGGCCTGGACGTCCAGGCGGCTGAAGTCCTGCCCGTCGAAGTACACGGAACCCGAGTCCGGATGCTCGAAACCGAGAAGCACCCGTAGCAGCGTCGACTTGCCGGATCCCGACGGCCCGACGAATGCAATGAACTCGCCTGGTCGCACCGTGAACGACACGTCCTGCAGGGCCGCCGGAAGGTCCGGTAGATAGCGGAACGTCAGATGGCGTGCCTCGATGCTGCCCGTCAGGGCTCCCGGGTCGCCCCGCGCGCCATCGACTTCCGGCGCCGCTTCGAGAATGGGCTTGGCGTTCTCGTAGACGGGCACCACGCCAAGGGCTTCCATTGCCGCCGCGCTCATCGAGACCACGGCCGCCAGGCACGCGCCGAACGCAGTGGAGAACGCCAGATAGTCGCCGGTACGGATCTCCGGCATGGTGCTCCCCCCCGCCGTCGCGGCCGCCACAATCACCAGGAGCGACAGCGTCGGAAACACGGCGTTGAAGACGCGTAGCCGGTTGCCGACCATTCTGGACCTGAACTGCAGGCGCCGCTGTCGGCTGAACAGTCGGGCCCATTGTGCGAACGCATGCCCTTCGGCGGCTGCCACCCGAAGCTTCGAGATTCCGGTCAGCAACTGCAGCACCAGACCCGACGTCCTGCCTCGCAACGGAACGATCCGCCGCTGGAGCCGGAGCTGCCCGTAACCTGCCAGCAGGCTCACGCCGCCGGCCGCGAACAGCAAGAGTGACGCCCACATTGCCAGCGCGCCTCCGTAGTGAAACAGGAGCACGAGGTTGGAGAGAGAGAACAGCCCCCCGAACGCCGCGGTGACGGTAGCCCCGGACAGCGTCTTGCGCATGGCGTCGATGCCCATTGCGCGCACCGCAAGATCGCCGGCGCTGTACGGCCGAAAGAACCGCGGGGGAAGACGGAGCAGCCGGTCCCAGACGGCGGCCTGCACCGCGGCGCCCATGCGGCCATCCACGCGCACGAGCGCCAGCCGTCGAACCAGCTCGAACATGCCCGCGGCGCAAGCACACGCGAGAAGAACCAGCGTGGCCTGCAGGAGCTGATCCCGCTCGGCTCCCGGGATGATCGAGTTGAACAGCGCGCCGGTTACGACCGGAGCCGCGAGGGCGAGCAGGCCGCCGCCAAGTCCGAGGCCGCCAGCCAGGAACAGATCGCGCCGGCAACCGTGGACGCCGAGGCGCAACACGTCCTTGAGTGACAACCTGCCCGTCGGAAAGGAGCGATAGAAGGTGTAAGCGCGAGGCGCCAGCGTCGAGGCGACGGCGGCCGTCACCCGCCTGCGAGTACCGTCAGCAGGATCGCAGACGACGTAGCTGCAGGAAGAAGCCGGCAGCAGCGCGACCCAGCGCCCGTCGTCGCGTGCCGTCCGGCCGAGCAGCGGTCCACTGTCGCTTTGCCACCAGCGGTTCTCCAAGAGCACCTGCCGTACCCGGACGGCCGACGCCCTGGCAATTCCCGCGACGGGATCGGACAACGGATCGGCGACTGGCTTCGGTCCCTGCGCGAGCGACAACCCGAGCGCGTCCCCGACTTGACGACAGGCGGCCGCGAGCGAATCCGGCTCCGTCTTCACCGAGGATTCCGCGGAAGGATCCTGCGGCGACCTCGCGCCGCCCACGGTGTGGTGCGCCGCGACGAGCTCGGTGAACGCGTCCCGTATGAGCGCGTTTCGTTCCACGCTCCGGCGTTGCTGGTGGAGCCGCTCGCGAGCGGCGCGTTCGTCCATCGCCGCCAGTGAACCGCGGGTCGCCAATCGCTGAAACGCGGCCAGACTTCTCCAGACGTCACCCCGGCCCAGAAGCGAGTGGGTGGTGATCGCCCTGACTTCGCGGACCGTGGAGCCCGCGAACCAGGCACGCGTGGAACAGGGAAGCGGGTAACCTGCCATCGGCAGCTCGGCCCTTCCCAGAAGACACGACTGGCCTTTCATGTGCTGGATCCATGCCACGCCCGAGTGGGAGCTCGCAGCCGTCTCAGGCTCGAGTCTTACAGTGGACGGCGCCGACAGTGCCTCGCAGCGCCGCGGCATCGCGCCGACGATCAGGCCCGCGAGGATCGTGTCGACCCACTCGTCGATGAGGTCCGCAGATTCCGCACGCAGCGCAGCCTTGTCGAATCTCGCCCGCGCCGCGCCCTCGCCAAGAAACAGGAGCGTCGTCCCCGCGCTCCCGACCGCCTGCAGGACCCCCCGAGCGGACTGCGAGTCCACGATTTCCTCACGGACGGTCGTTTCACACGCGGCTGAAGGAAGCGCCCCGGAGTCGTTTCCCGCTCCTTCCATCCAATCGCCCTCGTCGACGTCGCAGCCGCCGTCTCCAAACAGACACCGGCCTTTCGTTACACGCGCGATGTGCGTACGCTCCGCTACCGTCCCATCGGTTGCCAGCCGCACACAGAAGACGTCTACCCGCCCTCGCTCCACCAGCCACACCCCTCCCACGTCGAGGAGGAATGCCCGATTCGCCCCGGCTTCCACAACCTCATCGCCCGACTCGAACAGGTTCGACACGCGCACACTCCATTCCCGGCAGGCCGCGCTAGCCCGCTGCGATGAGCCGACTGTAGGGTCCCGAGACCGCCTTCATCTCGTCGTGCGTTCCGCGTTGCACGACCCGCCCGCGCTCGAGCATGACGATCTCGTCGCAGTCCCGAATGGTGCTCAAACGATGGGCCACGATGAGACAGGTACAACCCCGGCGCCGCAGGTTGTCGTCAATCAGCGCCTCGGTCGTCGGGTCCAGGGCGCTGGTAGCTTCATCGAGTACGAGGATGACCGGGTTGGTGACAAGGGCGCGGGCGATTTCCAGCCGCTGGCGTTGACCGCCGCTGAAGTTGCCGCCACCCTCCTCGACCGAGCCGTAGTAGTGGCCCGGCCGGGCCGAAATCTCGTCATGCATGCACGCGTCGGTCGCCGCGCGCACCATGTCGGCCTCTTCTATCGTGGTGTCCCAGAGCGTCAGGTTGTCGCGAATGGAACCCTCGAAGAGAAACACCTCCTGATCGACGACGGAAAAGCAGTTCGTCATCAACCGGCGAGGCAGTTCCTTCCGAGTGTGGCCGTCGAACAGCACGTCGCCGCTCCAGGGCTCGTAGAGGCCGCACACCAGTCTGGCTATCGTGGTCTTGCCACAGCCGGAACCGCCGACGAGCGCGACGCGACTGCCGGGGCGCAGCGAGAGGTTGAAGTTCTCGAGGAGGGGGGGATCGAGAGGGCTGTAGCCGAACGTGACGCCGCGAAGCTCCAGGTAGCCCGCCAACCGCGGCAGCGAAGCGAAGGTCGACGTCTCGTCCGGGGACGGTGGAGCGTCGGCCGGCGCCGCCAGCACGTCGTCGAGACGGGCGACGTCACCCTCGACCTCCTGCAGCGTGCTGCCCAGGTCGACCATCTTGTTCAAGGGAGTGATGAATCCCAGCATCAGCGCCTGGAACGCAACCAGCATCCCCATGCTGACCGTCCCGTCCATCACCCGCAGCCCGCCGATGCCCAGAATGAGCGCAGCGCTGATCGGCATGAGCAGGCGCGGGACGGCAGAGAGGATTTCGGACCGTACCTTTAGACGCTGCTCCGTACCGACCGCCTTGGCCTGGTAGCCCGACCACCGTGCAAAGAAGTCCGATTCGGCGCCCATCGCCTTGAGTGTCTCCACGCTCTGCAGGCCGGCCATCGCGGTGCCGAGCATCCGCCCGTGGTCGTGGAGGAGTTGCTGGTTCAGATGTACGCGCTTGGCCGAGAAGTACTTGAGCGCCAAGACGTTGAGCCCCGCGGTCGACAGGGCGACGACGCTGAGCGCGCGGTCGTACTGCCACATGAACCACGCGTAGAACACGGCCATGCACGTGCTGATGAACGACGCGGCAAGCTCGCCCGACAACAGATGAGCGATGCGATCGTTGATGGCCACACGGGAACCGATGTCGCCGGCGAAGCGCTGGGTGAAGAAACGCATCGGCAGATGCAGGACATGCCATAGAAACTGGCTGGAGGTCCCGACGGCGAACCGCGTCTCCAGGCGGAGCAGATAGCGATGCTGCAGCCATGTCAGTGCGCCCAGCACCGCGATTGCCGACGCCATCGCCAGAAAGAGCGGTCTCACCAGATCCGCGGTCCCGTTCACCAGCACGTCGTCCACGAAGAGGCGGGAGAATGTCGGCACGACCAGACCGGGGACCACGAGGAGAAGTCCGGCCGCGACCACGAATGCCAGCGCCGGGAACGACCCCGCCAACCTGGACCGCAGGGCGGCGATGAGTCGCCGCCGGACGCCGCCGCGCTCGAAGTCGCGGTCGACCTCGAACGTCAGAGCCACGCCGGTGAACGCCTCGTCGAACTCACGATCGGTCACGACCCGCGGTCCGGCCGCTGGATCGTTGAGGAAGACATGACCGCGCCGGTACCCCTCGAGCACTACGAAATGGTTGAAGTTCCAATGGATCACCATGGGAAGCGGCAGGTCCGTGAGCGCCGACGGCTCGCGCCGGTAGCCGCGCGCAACCAGTCCATACGCACGTGCGCCCTTCAGCATGTTGCTCGCCTTGCTGCCATCGCGCGAGACGCCGCAGGCCACCCGCAGCTCTTCGAGAGGCACGAAACGCCCGAAATGAGCCAGGACCATGGCCAGCGCCGCCGCTCCACACTCGACCGCCTCCATCTGCAGCACCGTCGGCACACGAACGCGGCGCTCGCGCCAACGGCGCGGCAGCACACGTCGCATCAGCTCGAACGCTCCCATGGCTATACCCCGAACTGTTCGCGAAATAACGGAATCACCACTTCGACAGGGCGCCGTCGCTCGACGGTTATGCTCGCGATGCACAGCGTTCCGGTGAGGATGTCCATCGGCGGGCCTGATGCCGAAGACCACCTGTAGCCGCTGACCGTCGCAGGGTCGAGCTGGAGGTCCGCCCTTATCTCGTACGGCGCATCGCCGCGTGACAATGCCGCCACGAGCTCCGGATTGCGCAGGGTGCGCTGGATAGCTCGGGACGTCGTTGGAAAATCCGAGACATAGGTCACGGTCCCAATCATGTAGCCATGCTCTTCCGGCGCCACCGACGCCGGTGCAATTCTGACTTCCATGCCTGCGCGAATCCGTTTGCCATGCGCGGATGGCACGTAGATCACGGCCTCCAGTCTCTGAACGGTGCGTCCGGTCCGATCGAGACGAAGCAACGGCTGGCCCGGAGCGGCCACATCACCCCTCTCGGCCATGATTTCGATAATGCGGCCCGTGAATGTCGACACGATCTCCGACATGTTCTTCATCTCGCGTTCGAGCTGCTCCAACTCCACCATGGCCCTGGCAACCTGATGCTCGCTCGTCTGGAGGATCCGAGCGTTCCTCGCTTCCATCACGAGCCGGTCGAGACGCAGTTCCGCCAATTGCTGGCGGTTGGTCCGCAGCCGTTCCTCCGTCGCATGCATCTCCTGCCGGCTGTTGATCACGGTCTGTCTCGTCAGCCGACCCTGGTCCACAAGCTGTTGCTGCGCCGCGATCTTCTCGCGCTGCCAACGGAGGCTGTCGACCGCGGCCGAGATGGACTGCTCGAGTCCTTCGCGCCGCTGGCCGAGCTGCGCCAGTTGCAGAGCCACCTCTTCCTCCGAATGCGTCGTCACGAGCCGATGCTCGATGCGCAGGTTGTCCAGAGCGAGCCGAACCTGTCGGATGCGGTTGAGCACGTCCGGCTGCGCGACGCGCGCGACGACTTGCCCTTCGCGAACCACGTCGCCCACATTGACCGCCACGTCGGTGATGCGTCCCCCGGCTCCCGCCGCGATCTCGAGCACGCCGCCGCTCTTGAGAAGAATGCCCTGGCCGGCGACCCTGGAGGGGATGCTCCCTTCGAACCCCCAAAGAACCGCGGACCCCACCAGGAAACCGAGCGCGACCAGGGCAATCCATCCACGCGGCCGCGTTACCTGCAACAGCCTGTCGAGCTGCTCGGGCGACGCGAGCCGATCAAGTGACGCTTTCCGAAATACGCCGCTGTTCTTCATTGCTCGCATTCCTCGACAACGAGAGAGGTCATTCGGCTCGGCTCTACCGAAGCGGCACCCGCAGCGCCGACGATCAGTGTTCCGGTCTCGAATCGAAATCTGAGGAGAGCCGCGGCGAAGCGAAATCGGGCGGTCGTCCGTTGCAGGCGCGCGCTCGTCAACGAGTCCTCGGCCAGGATCGCGTCGAACAACGTCGCGAGCCCCAACCGGAACTTCTCCTGCTCCGTATTCACCGATTGCCCGGAAAGCCGCACCGCTTGCTCCGCCGTCGACGCTTCCCGCGCCGCGTTGTCGAGAGCCTCGATCGCGACGAGCACGTTCGCCTCGATACGCCGGGCGAGATCGTCAACGACCACGACCGAGGCCCGGTGCGACGCCGCTCCGACCATCGCTCTCCCCCTCACGGCGCGATTGGTGACTAGCGGCTCGTACTGCACCTGCACCATGCCGTTCAGCCCTCCGGCGCCCTGCACGAGAGAGGCTCCGCCTTCGAAACCCGCTCTCCTGCCGACGTGGGTGTAACCGACGCGCGTCACGAGGTCCCAGCGCGACCGCAAGTCCTTGACCACACCCTCCCAGGCCAGGCGGGCGCCGGCCCGGCGGGCCCGCAAGGCCGCGAGATCGCGTCGGCCTGCCAGCGCCGTGCGGACTGCCGCCGCGCGCGCATCCGGATCGAGCGCGGACCCGCAATCGAGGGTCGTCTCGGGAAACGCGGTCAGCGGCGGGCCCAGCGTCCGGATTGCCCCGGCCCTGAGCCCCATCGCGATACCCAGGTCGTACTTCGCGTCGAGCAGGGTCTGCCGGGCCACGTTGACCACCGTCAGCTTCTGCGCGCGATTGCTGGCTACAAGGTCCAGGTCCGAGGCCGGTCGTTCGTCTGCACGAATCAGAACCTCCGTTTCGCCGACCAGACGCTGCGCCCGCTCCGCGGACTCGACGTACGTCCGCAGCCTCTCGCGCGCGGCGAAGTAGCTCCAATAGGCGAGCACGGCATCGTGGACGGCGCGTGCAGCGATGTGATCGCGTTCGAGCCGGCTGGCTGTGACCGACTCCAGCGCGGCGCGCTCCTCTCCGGCCGCCGCGCCTCCTCCCCGCCCCCCGGCGAGCGGGATGCGGACGGAAATCGAGGAGTCGAGCCGATTCGTCTCCGGTCCGGTCGTGCCGGTGCGAACGCGGGCGGCCGACAAGTCCGAGGATACGGTCAACCCCGACCGGAAGCTCTTGCTCGCGGAGGTCCTCGTCTCGACGGTTTCCGCAACCAGAGTCCCGTTGCTCGCGCTCACCAGGGGCAGATGGTCCCGTGCTCGCTGCAACGCCGTGCGGAGCTGGAGATCGAAGGCACTCGCCGCGAGGATTCGCGCCCCGGCCTCCGCCTCGACCGCGAAACCTGCCCGTTCGATGTCCGGACTGCCCACCAGGGCGCTGGACACGACGTCTCCGATCTCGACGCCGTCGCCGAACTGGACCTGGGCGTGCGCCGCCACCGCAAGTGCCGATACGACGGCGGAGGTCATCACCCCCGCAAATTTCGCTCGCATGTGCTCTGTCTCCGTTCGCCGCAACGCATGCCGTTCGGCGCGTGCCGGAAACCGAATACAAACCCCGTGCCAGATGCGATTTGCACCGCCGCCGCGCGTGGTCGAGCGACGTCCGGATCGGTTGCACCCACCAATAAGGAAGACGGAAGGCAGCTTGAAGCGGGAGGACCGGCCGAATGCCAGGACAACCAGCGGGTCGTTTCCTCCTGCCGCAGGACGAATCGGTTGTCGAACCAACCGTGCGGTGTCAACAGCCGATGACACAGCAGCCGCGGCCCGGAAGACCTCCACGGCAGGCCCGCCGGATCAGGGTCGGCGACGTCGATTCGGTCCGCAACACTCCCCCTCCGCCGCACCCAGGACGTCCCGGGCGTCCCTTCCGGTTGCGGGCTGAGCAGATCGGGTTGGAGCGGCGCATTCCGGGGGTCCGTGCCCACCCTGCCGGCGTCCGGCGCAGCAGAGACGACAACCAGGCTTGACCATTCAGGCGCGGTATCGACACTCCGTCGCCCGGGTCACCCTTACGCGCACCGGAGAGCTGCCGTGCCGAGGCCGATCTCCTGCATGGCACGTGGCTTGCTCATGCCCAGGATGTTCAGAGGACGCGCGTTGGGCGCGTCTCATTCCCACCACGCAGGAGGCATGAACATGACGAGCACCACAGATCAAGGAAGAGTGCAGGAGGTGTTGGCACGTAGTGCCGTGGACAGCGAATTCCGCGCCGGTCTGCTGACTGACCCGCGCGCCACTCTGGAAAAGGCGGCGGGCCGGCAGATGCCCGAGAACCTGCGCGTCAAGTTCGTGGAGAAGGACTCGGACTGCGACGCGATGTTCGTCCTGCCGGATCCGGTCGCCACCGACGAGCTCACCCCCGAGCAGCTCGAAGCCGTCGCCGGCGGCTGCTTCGACATCGAGATCGGAGACATCACCATCTGCTGGGAAACCGCGTAGCGATTCCCCGAGCGGACGAGGCCAGCCATGGCGTTCCGACAGCGTGACCTGCGCTGGATGGTAGAAGAATCGATGACGCTGTCGGAGCGCCTGGGCGGAAGCGTCGATCCCGGCGGCTCCGGCCGGTATGCCGGAACCGCCGGGACACGCTTGCGCAAATGGCGTGACCGCGTCGCGAGGGGGAACACCCGGCGTTTCGAGAAACGCCTGCGCTGGGCCGGGCTCGACGTCGAGTCCGCGCTCAAGCTGCTCGGCCCCGTACGCCTGAGGAATCCCGGCCGGTTACCGGACTGGATCGGCCTCCTCGACGCGGCAACTGCGGGTAGCGAGTCCGATACGACATTCGACAGTGCCGTCGCCGGGCGGGACGTCTTCGACCCGCAGTACCCTCAGCCATTCGAAGGCCTGCTGCGGCAACTGCTACCGGAGGCGGGGCGGCGCCTGCTGGCCGGCCTCGGAACGTCCCGCGATCGACTCTCGCCCGGCGCGCTCGTCGATCTGGCACGCGGCCTCCTCGTCAGACTGTCTCGGACGGCAGCCCGCACGCTGTGTGTCGAGTTCGACGCTTTTCGTGCCCTCCACCCCGAACGCCTGCCACTCCTCCCACGGGACCCATCGAGATGCGGACACCGGATCTACAGCGATTTCGTCCGCAGCATGGGCGACGAAGGCCTGGCGGGATGGATGTTGCGATATCCCATGCTCGCCCGGTTGCTGGCCACGTGTTGCGAACAGTGGATTGCCGCCACCGTCGATCTCGTACGGCGCCTCGATCACGACCAACACCGTCTTCGCGCCACCTTCGGCATCCAGGATCGGCCACTCGAAGTCGCGGGGGTGACTCCCAATCTGTCCGATCCGCATCGCGGGGGCCGAACCGTGTGCGCAATCAGATTCCGGTCCGGAGCGCGACTGGTGTACAAGCCGCGAGGGCTCGCTCTCGATCACCATCTATCGAGCCTTCTCGCGGAGATCCCCGGCCTGCACCCTGATATCGCGTTGAGGCGACTGAGAGTGCTGGATCGCGGAGAGTACGGGTGGGTGGAGTGCATAGAGGCCGCTCCGTGCACCGACCACACCGATGTCGAACGCTTCTATCGTCGGGCGGGCGCGCTGACCTGCCTTGCCTACGTCCTCGGCGGCTCGGATCTCCACGCGGGCAACCTGATCGCCTGCGGCGACCAGCCGGTGCCAATCGATCTCGAGTGCATTAGCGGGGCGCCTCTCGCCACCCGGCGCCGCGACGGAACCGATCCGGCGCTGCGGGGGTCACCGCCGGGAAGCGTATTGCGCACCGGCCTTCCGCCCGCCGCCCGCAACGGCGCCGGTAACGCATTTCGCATCGCCGGCGGCCTCGCGGATCCTGATTCCCAGCGGTGGCCGGAGTACTCGGTCGCATACGTGAACACCGACCGGATGGAGTGGCGAGCCCGTGCCTCCTGTTGCCAATCGCACCAGAACGCGCCGGTGCTCGACGACTGCCGGCAAACCGCATCAGCCCACATGGAGCCGTTGCAGGATGGATTCCGTCGGATGTACCGAACTCTCTGCCGGAACAAGGAGCGACTACGAGCCACCGACCGGATTCGGCGCATGGAGAGCGCAGAGTTCCGGGTCCTGATCCGCGACACGCGCAGCTACGCCAGGCTTCTGGAAGACGCGCTCGGTCCGCAGAACGTAGCGTCGGGTCCCGATTGGAGCATCGCTCTGGACGTCCTGGTCGCTCCGACCCTCACCGAGCGCGATCGCCCCCGCTGTTGGGCGACTCGCACGGCGGAACGAGTCGAGCTGGAACGGCTGGACGTTCCTCTGTTCACCGGGAAAATGGACGATCCCCGTCTTCGGTCCGCGCTGGGAATCCGACTCGACGAGCGACTCGACCGGACAGGATATGCAATCTCGACCCGTCTCGCCCGGCTGAATCCCGATGACCTGGAACAACAGCTTCGCATTCTGCGATTGTCCTTCGCGATCGCAGAGGTCAAGCGCCGCTACCGCGCACGGCGGGTGCGCGCCGCCCGCCACGAAGGTCGGACGCCGGGGGGAAGCCGATCGCTCGCGGAAGTGCACTCCATCGTCGCTCTGCTGAACCATCTTGCTCTCGACAAGCAGAGCCCCGTCACCTGGCACGGCCTCGGCGGTCCTCCCGCCGGCGACGCAAGACTCGATCCGGTCGGGATCGACTTGTTCAGCGGAACGTCCGGTATTGCGTTGTTTCTGGCGGCGGCAGCCGCCGTCACCGGTCGCCGCGACGCACACACGCTCGCCTCGCGCGTTCTCGATCCATTGTGCGAGCAACTCGGTGCCAACCCCACGGCGCCGCTCGATCTGGCGTCCGAGATCGGAATCGGCGGTGCGACCGGAGTCGGCGGACTGGTCTACGCTCTGGTCCAGAGCGCCCGGTTCCTCGACAGGCCCGACTACGTCGCCGCCGCATTCACCGCAGCCGACGGCATCACGCAACACACCATCGGGGCCGACCGCGCGCTGGACGTCCTGTCCGGCACAGCCGGTGCAATCCTGGGCCTGCTCTCCCTGCATCGGGCGACTGGCGACCGGCCCGCACTGCAGAAAGCCATCAGATGCGGAGAGCACATTCTCGACAGCCGCAGACTCGATCCCAATACCGGACTGCGAACCTGGCACACCCCGCACGCACCGATCCCGGTCGGTTTCGCGCACGGCGCAAGCGGGATCGGGTTCGCCCTGCGCCGGCTCGGGAACAGGACCGGCATGGATGTCTTCCGAGTCGCTGCGGCCGAGGGTTGGGGAGCCGAATGCCGGCAACTCGCACCGCATCCTGTCTCGCGGCACGCCCACCGGCTGGCGACGCATGACTTCCCTGCCGCCCGGCCCGGGTCCTGGTGTCACGGCACGACCGGCATGGGATTTGCCCGTCTCGATGCTCTCGAAGATCGCAATGCACGGTCCACCGTCGAGAGCGCCATCCGGTCCACGCCGAGGCCGGAAGCCCCGGAAGCGGACGGTCTCTGCTGCGGACGATTGGGAAGGGCTGACTTCCTGTTCTCGGCCGGACTGCGTCTCGGGCGGCAGAACCTCTGCGACGCGGCGCAGGCCATCTGTCGAGAATCCATGGCTGGAGCGCTGACGACAGGCCGCTATGCCACCGGGGCGGACGAGGGTTTCCGGCCCGGTCTCTTTCAGGGCGTGTCCGGCATCGGTTACCAACTACTGCGCATGCAGGTCCCGGACGCGCTGGGATCGGTTCTCTTCTGGGAGTAGACCGCATGTTCTCGCTCGCCGGCACGCTCGACGCAATGCGCCCCCACCTGCCGCGCGCGCTGGTCTCCGACCACGCCTTCGAACACGCGAAGGCGGCCGTCGAACACATCGCGGCGGAGATCACGAGCGGCGTCTATTTCGAATGCCGACTGCAGCATGGGTCGCCGCGGGTCGACCTGGTCATCGCCGTGCACGCAGAGGGCGGTGCACGCCTGGCTGCGACGAGCGCAAACGAGGCACCCGCCTGCCTGCATGCCCAACCGGCATGGCGCCGGCTTGCTGCGTTCTGCCGACGGTGGACGGCACCGACTTCTTCTCTGCGCAAGCTGGTCGACCACCTCTGGCTCGAATACGACGTCGAGCAGCGACCGTCCATCGACGAGACGGCCCGTTCCGGGCCGGGCGTGTTCTGCAGCCTGCGCGATCCGCACAAGAGGGCCCAGTCGGGCCCGGGGCTGTCTGGTAGAGCGCTGGAAGCGCTCGAGGCGCTGGCCGCGCGCCGGGCCGGGCCTACGGTCCAGGAGTGTCTTGACGCCTGCGTCGCTCGGCTTCCGCCGGAGACCGGATTGCCACATGTCGGTGTCATGTTCGGCCGTGCGGCGCCGACCGTCCGGTTGTGTATCGCCAAGCTGCCCGCGGCGCGCGCCGCGGGCTTCCTCGCTGCCACGGCGGGGGTCGGCGGCGAAGACATCGACGATATCACTCGCCTCGCGTCCCTCCCCGACGGCCCCGGGGGACCGCTGTATGTTCCGATGGTGCACCTCGATATCGATGAGCGCACAGGCTTTGCCCCGCGCGTCGGGCTGGAACGCCAGTTCACCCATGCGTGTCAGCTCGCCGGACGGACGGGTGCCGGAGAGCGGGCCCTCCTGAACGCCCTGACCGCACGCGGCCTCTGTACGCGGGAAAAGCGCGACGCCCTGCTGCAGTGGCCCGGACGCTCGGTTGCGATGCTGCCGCACGAGATTTGGTGGAGCCTGATCCAACGGCGGGTCAACCACGTCAAGTTCGTCTATGGACCCGCCTCCGGCGTCGAAACGAAGGGCTATCTCTTCGCAAGGCACGGTCCTTACCGCGCGCAGCCTCAGCCGGTGAACCCGGCGCAGACGTAGCAACGACAACGTCGGGCTCAAAGCGATGCCGAACCCGTCGACACATACGACCGCAATCCGAACCAGAAAGGAAACATCATGACGACAGCGAAAGACCTCGTGAATGCGGAGCGCCGGAGCGCACCCCGCGGACCGGTACCCGACGAGGACCTCGAAGGAGTCACCGGCGGCCTATTGCGACCGCTGGCTCCAAGCGGTTACGAAGACCATCGCAGCGGCGGCAGATCGGACTCCGGACATGACGACAACCCCGACAAGTAGCACCAACGACTCCCTCGAGGGAATCGGGCGCCGATGCACGACCGGTGCACCGGCCACCCTCCGGGCGGTGTCCCTCCAGTGGTTCCTGGGCGGTCTGCCGGCAGCCCCGATCGCCATTCTCCCGCACGAGATCGGACACTACCTCGTGCTTCTCGCCTTCGGCGTGCCCGACCTCACCCTGCACTACGTGGCCGTCACGTGGGATCTGCAAGAGTTCTGGGAGGCGATCCAGCGCGGCGACTTCGACGGCGCCAACGCGATCGTCCCGGTCTGGGCGGTGGCGCTGTCTGATGCCATGGGACCCATGGTCACCTACGCCATCGTGGCCGGGTGCTGCTACGCCTGCGCCAGATGGCGCCCGCTGCCGGCCTTCGTCGCCGTGGCC
Source organism: Vicinamibacterales bacterium (assembly GCA_965116825.1). Classification (GTDB taxonomy): domain Bacteria; phylum Acidobacteriota; class Vicinamibacteria; order Vicinamibacterales; family UBA8438; genus WTFV01. Next base: position 4,632,834 of record OZ220736.1, on the reverse strand, counting down.
ATCCTCTCGCAATTGCGAATCCGGGCCGGCGCCAGTCATGTGGTGCGCGAGACGCTCGGCATGGACCGGCCGGCCAACTACGACGAGCTGCGGGTCGCAGTACTGACCGGCATCCCGGTAGAGCTGCTCGTGGCTTTCGCCCTGCTGACGCTGCTGGTCTCGGGCGTCTGGCTGACGCGGTTCCTGCCGCGCGGGCAGGTCGCGGCCGCGGTCGCATCGATGACCGGCGGCATGGCCGCAAGCCTGTACCTGTACGCCGGGGTCATCGGCCCGTGGCTGCTCCCCTAGCTCTCCGCCCCGTCCGGGCGAAGACCGTGCCCCGTTCGCCCTCGACGCGCTGAGAGGTACGATAGCCATATGACCGAGTTGCTCCTGGCGACGCCATCCGCGCCGCCCATCACAATCGATTTGCCCGCCGCGGTCGCAGCGGCGGCGTGGGTCGTTACCGGACTGCTCGGCGTGATGGCGATCATGGCCGGGGCTGTTCTCTGGTTCCTGCGCCGCGAGCTCGCCAACAACGACGCGGCACACCGGGAATTCCGCTCGAAGCTCGACAAGCTGCTGGAGGGCGATGTCGTGTGGGTCAGGGATCTGCAGGAACGGTTGCGGGGCCGAGTCGAATGATGGCGGCCACTCTCGGCGCCCTGATCGGACTGGTGATCGTCCCAGCCCGACAATCGGACCTGACCAGGAATCCACCCCGTTCTGCGGCGCGGACTCCCTGGCGCTACTGCACAGGAGCGTCCAGGCTGAGCACCAGATCGGTCACGATACGTGCGGCCCGCGTCAGAGCCTCCGGCTCCAGCTTGTCCGCGGTGTCGCGCTCGGTATGAATGGTCCTCAGAATGGGCGGCGTGAGCGCACCGCGCAGCGTGTCGGACAGGTCGCCGTTGAGGAACAGCCACGTGCGATGGGCCTCCTCGGCCGGCAGCAGGGCAAGCGAGACGGCGGGAATGCCGGCCTGCTGAAAGCTGCGATCGTCGCTCGGCGGCATGCGCGGCGTGCCCACGCAGGCCACGGCGTGGCGAGCACAGACGCGGTGCACGTGGCCAGCGAGGGGATGCTCGGGGGAGAGATTGCCGGGCCCGTACAGCAGCGTATCCCCGTAGGCCACGATGTCCACGTTGACCATCACGGCGCCCGGCGCCGGATCGAGGGACTGCACGTACGCGCGCGATCCGAGCAGGCCGAGCTCCTCCATGTCGAAGAAGACGACGTGCACCGTCCCGGCCGGAGCCACCTCCCGGAGGGTCTCCGCCACGCGCAGAAGCACGAGCACACCGGCCGCGTTGTCGACTGCGCCTTGGCTGAGCGTGCCGTCGTCCAACCGGTCGGCGTCGAAGTGCGCCCCGACGATGACCGCCGGCGGCCCGGCGCCGATGCCGACCACCACGTTGTGACCGGTCGTCCGGTCGTCGTCCGCGGCGGCGTGGGAAAACGGCCGTAGCGCGTAGGGCAACCGGCGTCGCTGCAGCTCCTCCTCGAGGACGGCAAGCCGCAGAGCGTTCGACGGCTGCACGAAACGCCGTGCAAGCTCGATCACGTTGGCCTCGAAGGGCGCCGGCCGCCGCGGTGCGTTGGACGCCGCGGGCTCCTGCCCGGCCTCGCCGATGCAACCGGCGCCAAGCATAAGGAGAACGAACAACAGCAACCCGTGAACCCATGCGGTACTTCGCGTTTGCATATCCCTCAACCCTCGGAATCCGGATTCTTCCGCCACTCGTCGCCGCGGGAACGCAGGGGAGGGAAAGCTGGAGGCGCCGCCCGGATTTGAACCGGGGATGGAGGTTTTGCAGACCTCTGCCTTACCACTTGGCGACGGCGCCGTCAGGACGGCAGCGCGGGCGGCTCGGGAAGACAGAAGATGGAGCGGGAAACGGGATTCGAACCCGCGACTTCGACCATGGCAAGGTCGCACTCTACCACTGAGTTATTCCCGCTCGGCCCCGATGCGCGCCATTAAAGGTACCACAGGCTGCCTTCCGCCTTCAAGATACCCCCCTCCGGCATCCCGGCGACGACGGCTCTCAACGACCGGGCCAGCCAGCGCCGAAGGCGTTCCGGACCAGCGTGACGTCCGGTATCTCGCCGCCCCCCCCTGCCTGAATGGCCACGACGTCGAACCGGCACGGCCTGGCGACCCACCGCACCCGCGCCATGTAACGCTGGGCCATGGCGATGACCTGTCGCTGCTTGCGCGGGGTCACCGCGGCGAGCGCGCCACCGAAACCGCGAGATGAGCGCGCCTTGACCTCGACGAACACGAGCACGTCGCCGTCCCGGGCCACGATGTCGATTTCTCCATGGCGGGTGCGGAACCGGCGCGCAAGAATGGCGTACCCGCGGCGGCGCAACTCGCGGCAAGCGAGCTCTTCGCCCCGTCTTCCGAGACTTTCCTGATGCGGAGTCGGCATGATGGCCAGAGAGAATGCAAGACGCTGGCCAGCGGCCCGCCTCGCCCCGGAAGGCGCTCGGGAACCAACCGGCCCGCCAGCGGAATCGGGTGCCCCGGCCAGAGCGCGGCCAGAGCCTACTTGCGCTTCCAACGCGTGCCGGCCGGGGTGTCCTCGAGGACGATCCCCCGCGCGTCCAACTCGTGGCGAATGCGATCCGCGGTGGAGAAATCCCGCTGCCGCCGCGCCATGCGGCGCTCGTCCATCAGCCGCTCGATCTCGGCCGCGTCAACCGGCGGTGCGGCCTCCTCGCGGCGCCGGAGTGCGATGACGCCCAGTACGTCGTCGAACCGGTCGAACGCTTCGCGCACCGCCTGCACATCGTCCACCCCCAGCTCGCCGGCATCTATCGCCGTGTTGACGTCGCGCACCAACTCGAACACCGCGCCGATGGCGCCGGGGGTGTTCAGGTCGTCGGCAATCCGCGCCCGGAACGTCTCGCAAGCCGTCTGCACGCGGTCGACGACGGCCGGGTGACCTCCCGGCGCCAGCACGCCGTCCAGACGCCCCAGGCAGTCCATCAGCCGCCGTAGCGCCTCCTCGGCCTGCGCCAGGCTGTCCCAGCCGAAGCGGAGCTGCTTGCGGTAGTGGGTCGACAGCAGCACGTAGCGCAGCGCCGATGCCCGATAGCCGCGATCGAGGACGTCGCGCACGTTCAGCACGTTGCCGAGCGACTTCGACATCTTCACGTCGCTGCCGAGCAGCAGGTGCTCGACGTGCACCCAGAAGCGGGCGAACCGCTCTCCCGTCGAGCCTTCCGACTGCGCGATCTCGTTCTCGTGGTGGGGAAAGATCAAATCGACGCCGCCGGCGTGGATGTCGATGGGGGAACCGTCGAGCAGGCGCAGCGCCATCGCAGAGCACTCGATGTGCCAGCCGGGGCGGCCCGGACCGACGCCGTAGTCCCAGGTGGGCTCGTCCGGCCCGGTCGCCTTCCACAGCACGAAGTCGCGCGCCGCGTCCTTGGAGTACTCGTCGCTGTCGATGCGGGCGCCGTCCTGCATGCCGGCGTGGTCGAGCCGCGCAAGCTTGCCGTAGTCGGGCAGCGTGGAGATCCGGAAGTAGACCGAGCCGTCGCTGCGGTAAGCGTGCCCGCGCGCTTCGAGCGCCTCGATGGTCGCCACCATCGCCCGCAGGTTCTCCTCGTCGGTCGCACGCGGCGATTCCTCCGCCGGCTCGATGCCGAGCGCCTCGGCGTCTTCGCGAAACGCCGCGATGTAGCGGTCGGTGTACTCGCGCAGCGATACGTCGGCCTTGCGGGCGCCGGCAATCGTCTTGTCGTCCACGTCCGTGAAGTTGACGACCTGGCGCATGCGATGGCCGCCGACGTGCCGCAGCGCGCGCCGCAGCACGTCGAGGCAGACGAAGGTGCGGAAGTTGCCGATGTGCCCCCGCGCATAGACGGTCAGGCCGCAGGCGTACATGCGCACCGTGTCGTCGCGCAGCGGAGCAAAATCCTCGATTCGACGGGTCAGGGTGTTGTAGAGACGCATGGGATGGCGCGTAGTCGACGAACGGTATGGCTGCACGTCAGGTCGCGGCGGGCAGCGGGGTGATCAGAGTGCAGCACTCGGCGCCCTCCACCCGGCCGAGCTCGACCTGGCCGGCGAGGCGCCGCAGGACCGCGAGGGGCGCATCACGGTCCCCGTCGCTCAGGATCCGTTCGATGGCCGGTCCGGGCGAAGACCGCGGCGCACCGGGATCGACCAGGTACCGCACACGGATCGTCAGGATCCCGCCGCCGGCAACGAAGGTTATCACCAGGCTCGAATAGGCGGCGCCTTCCGCGTGATCGAGCACCCCGCTGGCAGCCAGCGTTACCGCCCTCGTCACCGCATGGGCCTCGTCGTACCCCACCGCGGCGGTCAGCCGCGCCACGACGCAGTCGCGCATCGCCCGGAATCGCGCGTCGCACGGCAGTGTCACCTCGAACTGCACAGCCCCGGGTTCTGCCGCCGCGTCCTCGGCCACCGCCATAACACTACAGGGAAATCTGACGGAACAACGCCCGTGCGCGTTCGCTGTCCTCTTCGATCTGCCGCCGCAGGGCCGCCGCGTCCTCGAACGCCTGCTCGCCGCGCAGCCGTTGAATGAACGCGAGCCGCAGCGACGTGCCGTAGAGATCGAGGTCCGCGTCGAACAGGTGCGTCTCGATGGTGCGGGGACCGTCCGGCCCGAACGTCGGGCGCACCCCGACGTTGGTCACCGACGCGTGCAGCACGCCGTCCACGGTGGCGGTCGTCGCGTAGACGCCGTCCGGCGGCAGCAGCTCGTTGTCCGTCCGCAGGTTGGCGGTGGGAACGCCGTGGTTCCGGCCGCGCCCCGCTCCCCGCTCCACCGTCCCGTCGATCATGTAGTGGTGACCGAGCAGCGCGCCCGCCTCGTCGACGCGCCCGTCCGCGACCAGGCGCCGCAGCCGGGTGCTGCTGACCATGAACTCCTTGTACCGCACCGGATCGACCTTCTCCGCCTCGAACCCGTAGCGGCCGCCGAGCGACCGCAGCAGGGAGAAGTTGCCGCTGCGATGCCGGCCGAAGAGGAAGTTCGCGCCGACGCAGACCTCCGCCACCTGGAGCCACTCGACCAGCACGGTGCGGACGAAGCGATCCGGGTCCCATTGCGAGAGCTCCGGCGTGAAGCGTACGATCGCGGCGGCGTCCATGCCGGCCGCGGCGAAGGCTTCCAGCTTCTGGACCTGGGTCATCAACAGCGGCGGGGCCTTGTCGGGCCGCACGACGCGCGGCGGGTGCGGATCGAAGGTCAAGGCGGCCGCGGTCGCGTGCCGCTCGTCCGCGCGGCGCCGCACCTGTTCGATGATCCGGGCGTGGCCGCGATGGAGGCCGTCGAAGTTGCCGAGAGCGAGAACCGTCTGCTGCCAGCGAGCGGGCCGCGGGTCGTCAGGATAGTGAATGACTTCCATGTGCGATCCCGCCATGATAATCCAGAGGTGGATCGTGCGCGCGGACGTCGGGTGGGAACCGCCCCGCCGGTTCGGTAGCAGCCCATGGACCCAGGCGAGTCGTGAGCCTCAGTAGCGGGCCGCCGCCGCCTGACCCGCAACCAGCAGATGATCCGTCGGAGCCGGCGCGATCTCCAGCTTCAGGCCGTCGTAGGCAAGCGAGATGCCCGGGGGCAGCTCGGCACAGGTGGCCGCGTGCGGCAGATCATGCGTCATGTGCGTGAACAGCGTGCGGCGGGCGCCGATCCGCCCTGCTACGCCGACGGCCTGCTCAACCGTGAAGTGCGTCCGGTGCGCCTTGTGGCGCAGGGCGTCGAGCACGAGCGTGTCGAGGCCTTCGAGCAATGGCCACGAAGCGTCTGGAATGGCGTTGCAGTCGGTCAGGTAGGCGAACGCGCCGATCCGGAACCCGAGTACGGGTAGCGTGCCGTGCATGAGGGGTACCGGGATGATCGTCGCGCCGCCCAGCGAGAACGGGCCCAGCACCTCCTGCAGGGCAAGCTGCGGCAGTCCCCCGCCCCTCGGGGTAGCCGGGTCGAAGACGTAGTCGAACATCCGCCGCACCCGGGCCAGTGCGCGCGCGGCCCCGTAGCAGGGAACAGCGCCGCCCTGGCGGAAGTTGTAGATCCGGACGTCGTCGAGCCCGAGCACGTGGTCGGCGTGGGCGTGCGTGAGGAGGATCGCGTGGACGCGGTCGAGCCGGAACCGCAACGCCTGCGCGCGCAGGTCCGGCGAGGCATCCACCAGCACCGAGGTGCCGTCGTCGAAGGCGAGCGCCAGGGACGGCCGCCAGCGCTTGTCGCGCGGATCGGCTGACCGGCAGGTCGCGCAGTCGCACGCGATCACGGGCACCCCGGCCGAGGTTCCGGTTCCGAGAAAGGTGATGTGCACGGTCGTCGCGGGATGCAGCCCCGCCTTGGGAATTGCGGTCTCTGTCCGCGTGCCAGCCCGGAAGCGTTGCCGAACACGACCAACAGGTCGCGCTGCGGCCTCCGCTTGCCGCCCGACCAACCCTCACAGGAGTCCGCCGCCGTTCTACGGCGCAGACTCCTGTCCGGCGGCGGAGGACGCCCGGCCGTCCCCGCCCACGCGCTCGGTCCCCGCCTGCTTCCTGTGCGCGTCGATCAGCTGCCTCCGCAACTCGGCGAGCACCTGGCTCAGGAAGGCCCCTTCGCCCGCGGTCAGGTTGCCGGCCGTCTTCCGCTCCAGCAGCGCGAGCATCTCGATGGCCTGCCCCGCACCCTCCAGGTTGACCGGCACCGGCCGGCCGGTCGTCGGATCGGCCACGTCCCCGAAGTGGACGGCGGCGGTCGTCGCCAGCGAGACGACGAACGCGTTGAAGGTGACATCGGACATGGAGTGCTCTAGCATACGCCACCATGTCAATCGGCCGGGATGGCGGGATCGAGTCTGCCGGAGCAGGATTCCAACGGCTCGTCGATCTGATGCGGCGGCTGCGCGCCGAGGACGGCTGCGCCTGGGATCGGGAGCAGACGCTGGAGTCGTTGCGCCCGTTCGTCATCGAGGAGACCTACGAGGTCGTCGACGCCATCGACCGCGGCGATTCGGACGCGCTGCGCGACGAATTGGGCGATTTCCTGCTCGAGGCGGTCTTCCTGGCGCAGATCAGCGCCGAGCGCGGCGACTTCGACGTCGCCGACTCGCTGCGCGCGATCTGCGACAAGCTGGTGCGGCGCCACCCGCACGTCTTCGGCGGCTCGGCGGGCGACGCGGATGCCCCGAACGCCGATCAGGTGAAGCGCCAGTGGGAGGCGATCAAGGCCGAGGAGCGGCAGACGGCCGGGCGGCCGCCGAGCGCCCTCGGGTCGATTCCCGACAGCCTGCCGGCGCTGCTGCGCGCGTACCGCCTCGGCAAGCGCGCGGCCACGGTGGGGTTCGACTGGACGGATGCGGCCGGCGTCGAGACCAAGGTCGCCGAGGAGCTGGCCGAGGTCGCCGAGGCGCGGGCCGCAGGGTCGGCGGCCGATGTCGAGGAGGAGCTCGGCGACCTCCTGTTCGCCGTCGCCAACCTCGCGCGGCACCTCGACGTGGACCCGGAGTCGGCGCTGCGGGCGGCCAACCGCAAGTTTTCCGAACGCTTCGCAGGACTGGAGGCACGTCTGCGAGAGCGTGGGCTCGCGCTGCGCGACGCGACGATCGAAGAGATGGAAGCCGAGTGGGAGCGCGTCAAGACCGGCGCCTGACGACCGCGACCGGCGGCGGGCGGAGGCTCAGTCCTCTGCGGTAGCGCCCTTGATTGCGTCGATCACGAGGGCGCGCAACTCGCGGATGTCGGCCTCGACCTTTTCCATCCGGGTCTCGAGGCCGTCGACCCGGCCGTTCACGTTGTCGTTGACGTCGTCGATCCGATTGTTGACGTCGTCAATCCTGCTGTTGACGTCGTCGAAGCGGCTGTTGACGTCGTCGAAGCGGCTGTTGACGTCGTCGAAGCGAGCGTCGATCCCGCTGGCGATGATTGCGGTGAAGGCCACTATCACCGTAGTGGTGGCCAAGCCGGTTCCGACGATCGATACGACGATCATTCTCGTGTCGCTCATGGAATTCCTCACGATACCACGCCGTCAGGCCCCCGGACCGAGCGTGAGCCGGCGGCCGTCGTGGCTCGACACGGCAAGATTGCGGCCGTCGGCGCAGATCTCGATGGCGCCCTCATCGCCGGTCGCCAGCACGATCGCGCCGGCGGCCTCGTAGCGCGCGACCACCTCGCGGTGCGGGTGGCCGAAGACGTGATCCCGGCCGGAGCTCGCCACCGCGAGAGCCGGATTCAGCGCCTCCACGAATGCCCGCGAGCTCGACGTCCGGCTGCCGTGGTGCGGCGCCTTCACCACCCGCCACGCCGCCGGCTCCAGAAACGCCGCAACGGCCCGTTCGACGCCCGCCTCGATGTCCCCGGGCAGGACGACCGACACGTCGCCGTACCGCAGCTCCAGCACGAGGGAATCGTCGTTGCGCACCCGCGGGCGCTCCCAGTCCGCCGCCGGAGGGTGCGCCACCGCGACGCGGACCCCGCCGATGTGCTCGACGTCTCCTCTGTTCAACGTCCGCCACGCGGCGCCGGCGGCCCGCGCGCCCGCGCGCAGCGCCACCAGCGGCTCGAACGACGGAACCGGGATCCCCTCCCACACCTCGCGCGGGCGCAGGTCCCGCAATACCGACCCGGCGCCGCCGATATGGTCCGGATGGCCGTGGGTGATCGCCAGGTAATCGAGCCGCCGCACCCCCAGCGCCCAGACCGCGGGCACTACCACCCGCCCGCCGACGTCGGCGCGGCCCCGCACCTGACCCGCCGCATCCACCAGCAGTGACCGGCCGTTCGGAAAGCGCACCAGCGTGGCGTCGGCCTGGTCGACGTCGAGGAAGTGCACCCGGAGCGGGAGTGCGCCGGCGGACGACGCCGGCAGCAGCCGGCATGCATCCGACGCGCGCCAGCCGGTCCGGCCCGGGATCGGCGCGGCCAGCATCGCCGCCGCACTGACCGCCACCAGCGCGGCGCCGCACCACCGCGGGTGCCGCCCGCGGCCGGCGGAGAGCCAGACTACCCATCCGGTGTAGTAGCCGGCCACGACGAGCAGCCCCGGCGCGGGCAGCCGCCACGACAACCAGGGCGCCCAGACCAGGATGCGAGTGGAGTCGACGATGCCGGCCGCCGCGACGTGCGCCACCCAACCCGCCACCTCGGCCGCGGGCGAACTGACGGCCGCCAGGCCGACCGCCGCCATGCCCGCCAACTGGGTGACCGACATCAACGGAACAGCGGCGAAGTTGAGTCCCAGACCAGCCACGGTGACGCGCGAGAAATGCAGCGCACCGACCGGGAACAGGGCGAGCTCCGCGCATATGGTGGCCGCGAGCAGGCCGGCGGCGGGGATCAGCAGAAACCGGGCTGTGGCGGGCACGCCCCCATCGCGGTCAGCCCACGCCATCAGCCGCGGCACCCCTATCAGGAGACCGGCCGTCGCCCCGAAGGTGAGCTGAAAGCCGGGGTCCACCATCGAGCGGGGGTCCGCCGCCACCAGGCAACCGGCCGCGAGAGCCAGCGTGTTCAGCGGATCGGTCCGCTGGTCGACGGCCCGCGCCCCGAGAAACACCACGGCGGCGAACACCGCGCGCGTCACCGACGCCTCCGGCGCCACGACCTGCGCGTAGACCAGGAGACAGACTATCGCCGCCAGGGCGGCCAGACGCCCGCCGACACCCGCCAGACGCAGCAGCAGGAGAAGGGCCGCGGTCAGTACCGCGATGTTGCCGCCGGAGATTGCGATGACGTGGTAGACGCCGCCCTGTTGCAGGCGCTCCGTGGTCTCCAGGTCCAGTCCGGTCCGGTCACCGATGAGCACCGCGGTGACGACGGCGGCCGAGCGCGAGTCATGCGCCCCGACCGTCTCCGCCACGGCCCGCCGAACGAACGCCCTGACCTCCCCGGCCCATTCCTGCCGCAGCCCCCCCGACTCGAGCACCTCGACCTGCAGCGCGCTGGCGACCGAGCCGAGCAGATCGATACCGCGCACCTGTGCACGAAAGGCCTGATCGGGCGTGCCGTGGTTCGCGTAGCGGGCCGGGCGGCGCAGGCGCACCGGCAGGCGGACCGTACGTCCCTGCCGCCACTCGCCGATGTGGTCTTCGACGAGTGAGCCGCCTACGCTCGCCCGCACCGAACCGCGCATCGGACGCGCTGCCCTCCCCCGCTCGACCCAGATCACCTCAACGTTGAGGATCGCCCCGTAATCGGTTCGGGCGGCGTCCCGCTGCAGCCGCCCCCCGACCCAGGCGACTCCATCGGGGGCGTCCGCCGCGATTTCCGCCGCGAACCACTTCAGTATCGGAGCGGGCAGCTCCGCGCGGGAGCGCTGGCCGGCCGCGAACCCGCCCAGTCCGTAGCCGAACAGGCACATCCAGGCAGTGGCACGCCGCCCGCCGAGAGCAATGCCCAGGGCCGCGGCGCAGGCTGTAACGACCGCGAGGGCCAACGCGATCGTCCCGCTCGAACCGGGAACCGGGCTGCACCACCCGGCGCCGGCGCCGGCGATGAGCGCGAGCGCCGGCGGCAGCGAAGGACGAACCACGCCACGACGGCATGCAAACTCGCCGCCATAGCCGAATCAGCGGATCGGCGAGAATCAGCCGCGCGCGGCCACGCCGGCGTGGTATTCCTGCAGCGGCCGGACGGAGGGCTTCTCGGACCGCAGGGCGCGGATGGCGCTGACGGCGGCGGCGGCGCCGGTCAGGGTGGTGACGCAGGGTATCCCGTAGAGCATCGCGACGCGGCGCATGGTCAGGTCGTCGAAGTACGACTCGCGGCCGAGCGGGGTGTTGATAATCAGGTGCACCTGCCGATCGACCAGCCGGTCGCCGACATGCGGGCGTCCCTCGTTGATCTTGTAGACCACCTCGACGTCGAGCCCGTGGGCGCGCAGGTAGGCGGCCGTGCCCTTAGACGCAACCAGCTCGAAGCCGAGCCCCGCCAGATCGCGGGCGATCGGCACGACGCTGCGCTTGTCGTCGTCGTTGACGCTGATGAAGGCCCGGCCGCGGTCGGGCAACCGCTGGCCGGCCGAGAGCTGCGCCTTGCCGAACGCGGTCCCGAACGTCTCGCCGCCTCCCATGACCTCGCCGGTCGACTTCATCTCGGGCCCCAGAATGGTGTCGACGCCCGGGAAGCGGACGAACGGAAAGACCGGCCCCTTGACGAACACGCCGGAGACTTCGAGGTCGGCCGTCAACCCGAGTTCCGCCAGCGTCCGGCCGGCCATCAGCCGGGCCGCGACCTTCGCCAGCGGCACGCCGGTCGCCTTCGAGAGGTACGGCACCGTCCGCGAGGCCCGCGGATTGACCTCGATGAGGTAGACCGTCTCGCCCTTGATGGCGAACTGGATGTTCAGAAGGCCCACCACCTTGAGAGCCCGGGCGATACGCCGCGTGTAGTCGCGGATGACCGACAGGTGGCGCTCCGGCACCAGGTACGGCGGGACCACGCAGAAGCTGTCGCCGGAGTGGATGCCCGCCTCCTCGATGTGCTCCATGATGCCGCCGATGACGACCGCGCCGCCCTGGTCGGCGACCGCATCCACGTCGATCTCGAAGGCGTCCTCGAGGAACTTGTCGACCAGGATGGGATGCTGCGGCGACGCGTCGACCGCCTCGGTCATGTACCGGTCGAGGGCGCCCGGGTCGTAGACGATGGCCATGGCCCGGCCGCCCAGGACGTATGAGGGCCGCACGAGCACGGGGTAGCCGATATCCTCCGCGATGGCGCGCGCCTCCTCGCGCGAGGTCGCCAGACCGTGAGGCGCCTGCGGAATTCCCAGCTCGCCGAGAAGCTGCGCGAACCGCTCGCGGTCCTCCGCCAGGTCGATGGAGTCCGGCGACGTGCCGATGATGGCGACCCCCGCCGACTGCAGGTCGAGCGCGAGCTTGAGCGGCGTCTGACCGCCGAACTGCACGATGCACGAGACCTCGCCGCCCGCCGACTGCTCGCGCCGAATGACCGCCTGGACGTCCTCCTGGGTCAGCGGCTCGAAGTACAACCGGTCGACGGTGTCGTAGTCGGTCGACACGGTCTCGGGGTTGCAGTTGATCATGACCGTCTCGTAACCCTCCTCGCGGAGTGCGAACGCGGCATGACAACAGCAGTAGTCGAACTCTATACCCTGCCCGATGCGGTTCGGACCGCTGCCGAGGATGACCACCTTCCGGCGGTCGTTCGGTTCGGCCTCGCACTCGAGCTCGTAGGTGCCGTAGAGATAGGGCGTGAACGACTCGAACTCGGCGGCGCAGGTGTCGATGCGCTTGTAGACCGGACGCAGGCCCTCTTCGGCCCGCCGGGTGGCAACCAGCGCTGCGTCCACGCCGAGCACGGCGCCGAGCTGCTCGTCACCGAAGCCGGCCCGCTTGAGCTCCAGCAGCAGATCCTTGGGCAGCGCCTCCGGCCCCGCCGCCGACGCACGCCGGCACAGCTCCACGATCTCGGCGAACTGGGTCAGGAACCAGCGGTCGATGCGGCTCGCCTCGTACAGCTCCTCGACGGACCAGCCCGCGGCCAGCGCCTCGAAGACGGCCCACATGCGCCGGTCGGTCGGCGAGACGATGCGGCGTCGCAGCTCGCCCGGCTCGGACTCGACGCCCTCCGGCCCGCCGCCGAACAGCAATCCGCTGCGGCCGATGTCCAGCGAGCGCATGCCCTTGAGGAAGGCCTCCTTGAACGTGCGCCCTATGGCCATCGACTCGCCGACCGACTTCATCTGCGTGGTCAGCGTCCGCTCCGCCCGCGGGAACTTCTCGAACGTCCAGCGCGGCACCTTCACGACGACGTAGTCGATGGTCGGCTCGAACGAGGCGGGCGTCAGCCGGGTGATGTCGTTGGGAATCTCGTCGAGGCGGTAGCCGAGGGCCAGCTTGGCGGCGATCTTCGCGATGGGGAACCCGGTCGCCTTCGACGCCAGCGCCGACGAGCGCGAGACCCGCGGGTTCATCTCGATGGCGACCATCCGGCCGGTGTCCGGGTCGACCGCGAACTGGATGTTCGAGCCGCCGGTCTCGACCCCCACGCGGTTGATGATGCGCCGCGCGGCGTCGCGCATCCGCTGGTATTCCTTGTCGGTCAGAGTCAGGGCGGGCGCGACGGTGATGCTGTCGCCGGTGTGCACCCCCATCGGATCGATGTTCTCGATCGAGCAGATGACGACGAAGTTGTCCGCCCCGTCGCGCATCACCTCGAGCTCGAACTCCTTCCAGCCGATGACCGACTCCTCGATCAGCACCTCGTGGACCGGGCTCAGCTCGATGCCGCGGCGGGACAGCTCGCGGAACTCTTCCATGTTGTAGGCGATCCCGCCGCCGACGCCGCCCAGCGTGAATGACGGACGGATCACCACCGGGAAACCGAATCGGTCGACCAGCTTCAATGCGTCTTCGAAGGACCGCGCATAGGCGCTGTCGGGCACCTCGATGCCGATCGACTCCATCGCGCCGCGGAACGCGAGTCGATCCTCGGCGACACGGATCGCGTCGAGCGAGGCGCCGATCAGCTTGACGCCGAACTCCTCGAGCACCCCGTGCTCGCCGAGCTCCATCGCCAGGTTCAGCGCCGTCTGACCGCCAACGGTGGGCAGCAGGGCGTCCGGCTTCTCCTTCTCGATTACCGAGCGAACGTAATCCCGGGTGAGCGGCTCGACGTAGGTCCGGTCGGCGATGTCCGGGTCGGTCATGATCGTCGCCGGATTGCTGTTCATCAGGACGACGTCGAGCCCTTCGCTCCGCAGCGCCTTGCAGGCCTGGGTGCCGGAGTAGTCGAACTCGCACGCCTGGCCGATGACGATCGGACCCGACCCGATGACGAGCACGCGCTGGATGTCGTTACGACGGGGCATGGCGGACGTTGGGAGACGGTGTTCGTAGCGGACTCAGGCCCGCGGTGCTCTCTGCTCCATCGCGTCGATGAAGCCGCTGAAGAGGTAGTCGGCGTCGTGCGGCCCGGGCGAGGCCTCGGGATGATACTGCACGCACGAGACCGGCAGCCGGGTGTGGCGCAGTCCTTCTATGGTGCCGTCGTAGAGGTTCAGGTGCGTGATTTCGACAGCGTCAGGCAACGACTCGGGATCCACGGCGAAACCGTGGTTCTGCGAGGTGATCTCGATCCGCCCGGTGGCCACGTTGCGGACCGGGTGATTGGCGCCGCGATGACCGAACTTGAGCTTGTAGGTCTGCGCGCCCAACGCCAGCCCGAGCACCTGGTGGCCGAGACAGATGCCGAACACGGGCGTGTCGCTCTCGACTATCGCGCGGGCGTTGCGCACGGCGTAGTCCAGCGGCGCGGGATCGCCCGGGCCGTTGCTGAAGAAGATGCCGTCCGGCCGCATCGCCAGCAGGTCCGAGGCCGGCGCCGTGGCCGGGAAGACCCGGACCTCGCAGCCGTGGGCGGCCAGCCGGCGCAGGATGTTGCGCTTCATCCCCAAATCATAGGCGGCGACGCGCAACGGACGCGCGGCGCGCCGCTCCGGCGCCATCGCGAACCCGGCCGCGGGTACGTCGTCCTCGGCACGCCAGTCGAACGGCGCCGCGCAGGTGACCGAGCGCACCAGATCGCTGCCCTCCATTCGGGGCGCCGCCTGCGCCCGCGCCACGAGTGCCTGCGGATCGACGGCCCCGGTTCCGATCGCGCCGCGCATGACGCCGGCCGTGCGCAGGAGGCGCGTCAGGGCGCGGGTGTCCATGCCGGAGATACCGACGATGCCGTGCGCCGCGAGGTAGTCCTGCAGCGTCCCGGTGGCCCGCCAGTTGCTGGCGATCGGCGAATCGTCGCGCATGACGAACCCGGCCACCCTGGGTGCGCCGGACTCTCCGTCCTCGGCCTCGGCGACGCCGTAGTTGCCGATCTGCGGGCACGTCATCGTGACGATCTGCCCCGCGTACGACGGGTCCGTCAGTATCTCCTGATAGCCGGTCATGCTGGTGTTGAAGACCACCTCGCCGGCGGTGGCGCCCGTCGCGCCCACGGCGCGGCCGGCGTACCACGTCCCGTTCTCGAGGGCGAGCACTGCCTTCACCGTCGGCCCTCCGGTTCGAGCCTCGCCCCGATCCTCACCGGTTCCGTCCCGGAGACGTCGACATCGGTCACCCACGGCCGGTAACCCGGCATCTCGATCCGCACCCCGCGGGCGCCGAACGCGACATCGGACACCTCCACCGGCGTCACGCCCACCACCACGTCGTCGACGCTGACCGCGGCCCCCGCAGGACGGGAGTCGACGAACAGCGATCCCGCGGCGACCTCGGCCGCAGGCGCGGGCTCGGCGTCAGGTTGCGCGCCGGCCGCAGCCGGTGGCGCGGTGTCCGGCGACGCGGCGGGAACCTCGGGCCTCGCTGCAGACGCGCCGGATTCGGGCGCACCAGACTCCACTCGAGCCTCCGTAACCGGCAGGCTCTGACCCGGCGGCTCGGGATCGACCGGCCGCGGCGGCGGCGGCTCGGCACCCCCCAGTGGGGGGTCGCCCACCGGCACCACCGGCTCCTCGGCCAGTGTCTGCGGCGCGCGGGGAACGGCCGGCTCCGCCCCGCCTGCACCTGCCACCGTCTGTTCGCTCCACTCCACGCCCGCCCCCGCCTCCTCGGCCGGCGGATTCGCCACGCCGACATCCTCGTCACCCGACGTGCCGAGTCCGGTGCTGACCAGGTACGCCACCACCACGCCGACCGCCATGGCGGCGACCACCGGCGCTACCGTTCGCATGGAGGTCGGCGACGGCGGGGGCGGCACGTCATCGTCGCCGTACGCGGGCGCGGGCACGGGCGGCTGGGCGGCGCCCGGCTCGTCCAGCGGATCCCACTCGACGTCATCCTGCACCGCGACGACGGTCCCGGAGCGCCGCGCCGCCTCGGAGCGATGCTCCGGGCGCCGCTTCGGGCGCCTCGGCCGGCGCGACCGGGGGCCTCGCGACCCGCGGTCGTCATCGCCAGCGGTCCCGGCGCCGGGATCCTGCCCCGCCGGGCCGACGATCGTATCCGGCAGCGCGACCTGAACCGGCGGCGTCGGTACGGACCGGACCGGGCGGCCTTCGCTACCGGCCGCCACGTCCGGCTCCGGCGGCGAACCCGATGCCGGCTCGTCGCCGTGACCGTCCCCCTCCAACCGCGCGGCCCGCCGCTCCGGCTCCGATTCCTCCGCAATACCTGCGGCGAGAGCATCGACACCTGCGGCGAGAGCATCGACCACCGCCGGCGCAGCCGGGGGCGGGCTCTCGTAGGCCTGGTCGCCGATCGCCCGCGCCAGCGCCGCCACGAACCCGGCGGCCGACGCCGACCGGATGCCGGGGTCCTCGGCCAACGCGTTGCGGAAGGCCTGCTGGAGCCCGGCGGGATCTGCGACGTCCGGCCGCAGCTCGACCAGATCGGCGATCGCCTCGTCGCCGCTCGCCGACGGCCGCGTCCCGGTGAGCAACTCGTAGGCCAGCACCGCCAGGCCGAAGCGATCCGCCGGAGGCCCCCAGCGCCGACCCAACATCACCTCCGGCGCCGTATAGGGCCTGCGCACGGGAAACCCGAGTTGCACGTGTTCGAGGGCGCTCGAGATGCCGAAGCCGGTCGCGCACACGCCTTCGGAACTCACCAGCACGTCGCGCAGATGCAGGGCGCCATGCACGAGACCGAGCGCATGTGCCGCGTCCACCGCGTCGGCGAGCGCCGCGATCCACTCCAGTCCCTCCGCGGGGCGCGCCTCGCGCCGCAGGACGACGTCGAGCGACTCGGCCGCAACGTACTCGTACGCCATGAACGGCGTACCCGACTCGAGGCCCGCGGCGAGGGGCGCCACGATCGCCGGGTGGGTCACTTCCACGTTGACGACATGAGCAAGCGCGCTGCCGAAGACCTCGACCTGCTCCGGCGTCAGATCGAGATGAAAGGACTTGACGGCGACGGTCCTGTCGCCGTCGGACTCGCGGGCGAGATAGACGGGACCGAGAACCCCGGTGCCAACCTGATGCAGGACCCTGTAGGGCCCGAATGCACCAGGAGCAGGAAACTCCCCGGCGTCCTCGCGTGTCAGTGTTCGAAATCTCCCGGCTGGTTTCCGGATGGTACCATGGGGAAGGATTCCCGTTCAATGGATGGTGCGCAACAAGGCCCCGGGACTCGTCTGGACGACCGGCGGCTGCCGTGGACCGGGCGATTCGCACGCGACTACTGTCACGCGTTCGAGCGGCTCGCGCCCTACTTCGCCGGATCCCCGTCGCATGCGGCAAGCTGGACCGACGCACTGGAGACCCGCGTGCGGCGGCGGCCGGACGCGGCGATCGCCGACGTCGTCCTGCGACAGCTCGAGAATCGCGGAGCACCCGTCGCGGCACGCACGACCGCCGCCCGCCTCCGCGATGCGGGCACGGTGGCCGTGGTCACCGGGCAGCAGGCCGGCCTCTTCGGCGGTCCGCTCTTCACGCTGCACAAGGCGATCACCGCCGTGCGGCTCGCGCGCCGCCTCGCCGACGAGCACGGCGCCGCGGCTGTTCCCGTCTTCTGGGTCGACGCCGAGGACCACGACCTCGAAGAGATACGCGGCTGTCACGTCCTGAACGCGGATCTTCAGCGCGTCCCTGTCTCGCTCGACATCGACGCGCCGCCCGGTACGAGCGCGGCCGCCGTCGTTCTCGACGACTCGGTACGCGGCGCCCTCGACGGTCTGCGCGCCGCACTGCCGCCGACCGAGTTCTCCGCCGAGGTCATGGACGCCCTGGCCGCGTCGTACGCGCCCGGCGTGCGTCTGGTGGACGCCTTTGCGCGCTGGCTCGACCGGCTCCTGGGCCATCACGGACTCGTGGTGTTCGACGCCTCGGACCGCACCGCCAAGCCCTTCGTCCGGTCACTGTTCAAGCGTGAGATCCGGAGCCCGGGGCGCACCGCGCAACTCGCGGCGGACGCCGGCGCAGAGCTGACCGCCCTGGGCTACCACGCCCAGGCTTCCCCCCCCGCCGGGGCCGTCGCGCTGTTTCGACTCGACGGCGGCCGCCACCCGATCCGCGCCGCCGACGGCACCTTCGCCTCCGGCGGACGGACGGTCGCGGCGCAGGCCCTGCTGGAGGACATCGACACGGATCCGGCGTGGTTCAGCCCGAACGTACTGTTGCGACCGGTCGTTCAGGACACGCTGCTGCCGACGGTGGCCTACGTGGCAGGTCCCAACGAGCTCGCCTACCTCGGACAGTTGCGGCGCGTCTACGCGGCGTTCGACGTCCCGATGCCCATCATCTACCCGCGGGCGAGCGCCACCCTCGTCGATGCGGCGACCGTCAAGTTCCTGAACCGCTACGACGTGGACTTCGCGCAGCTCCAACCGCAGGACGACGCCGCGCTCAACCGGCTGCTGGCGTTGCAGATCCCGGAGACCATCGAGCAGGCGATCGCCGCGGCCGAGCAGTCCGCGGCAGCGCATCTCGACGCCATCGGAAGCGCCGTCCCGACTCTGGACCCGACCCTCGCCGGAGCGGCCTCGTCGACGGCGGGCCGCATCGCGAGGGAGCTCGGAAACCTGCGCGGCAAGGTCGTGTCGGCCGCCAAGCGAAAGGACTCGACCCTGCGCCGGCAGTTCGAGCGCGCGCGGGCGCAGAGCTTTCCCGGCGGCGCACCCCAGGAACGGAGCGTCGCCGCGGTCCATTTCCTGAACCGCTACGGATTCGTGCTCGTCGACCGGCTGCTCGGCGACCTTCCGCTCGACCCGGGCCATCACTGGCTGCTGACGGTCTAGGCGCGACCTTGCGGTCGCGTTGGGCGTTTCGCTGGCGCGAAACTACTGCGGCGCGGACTCCTGGCCCGAGATTGCGCGGTATACTGGGCCGCACCGAGATGAACGAAGAGGTCTTCCAGGCCGTCAACGACGTGTTCGGCCGCGGAGAGTCCGCGGCGCTCGTCACCATCATCCGCACGCAGGGCTCCACGCCGCAGCGCGTCGGCGCCAAGATGCTGGTCTTCGCCGACGGACGCATGATCGGCACCATCGGCGGCGGGTGCTACGAGAACGACGCGTTCTGGAAGGCGCGCCGCGCGCTGGAGACTCGCCGGCCGCTCGTCGCGCGGTACGAGCTCGCCGACGACATCGCGGAGGAGTCGGGACTCATCTGTGGAGGACAGATGGAGGTCTACATCGAGCCGCTCGAGGCCTCGCCGCACCTGTACCTGGTAGGCGCCGGCCACGTGGCGCTGGAACTCGGGCGCCTGGCCGCGCCGGCCGGATTCCGGGTCCACGTCATCGACGACCGCGAGAAGTTCTCCAATAAGGAACGGTTCCCGGATGCCGTCGAGGCTGCCGTCGACGACATCCCGACGTGGCTCGAGAACACGGACTTTCCTGCTACCGCCTACGCCGTCATCCTGACCCGCGGCCACCGGCACGATCTGGATGCGCTCCGCGCCCTCGCGCCGCGCCCGCTCCGCTACCTCGGCCTGATCGGCAGCAAGGCCAAGGTCGCACGACTGCACGACGCGTTGCGTGAAGAGGGAGTGACGATAGCCAGCCCGGAGCGGCTGCACGCCCCGGTCGGCCTGGACATCGGCGCGGTGACGCCCCAGGAGATCGCCGTCAGCATTCTCGCCGAGCTGATCGCCGTCAAGTACGGCAAGCTGGAAGCCGGCAGCGTCGATGCAGCGGCCGAGGCGGCCGTGAAGCCGTTGCGCTGGTCTCCCCCCGTCGCCGGGATTGCCGTCGAACGCCCTGACCCGGAGGCCGTATCGACCGGCACGGCGGCACCGACTGCTATAATCGGAGGTCGTTAACCAAGCGCGGCCGGCATGGCTGGTCGCGTTGCCGGACCGCGGCGCGCACCATGACATCTCGGGCCACGATCCAGGACCACGACCTCGGTCGGCTCACACAGCGAGCCAGCGGCATCCTCGGCACGCTGATCACCCAGTACATCGAGACGGGCGAGCCGGTGTCCTCCCTCTGGCTCGCCCAGCACGGCGATGTCGGCCTGTCGTCCGCCTCGGTGCGCAACGTGATGGCCGAGTTGGAGCAGGCGGGCTACATCTGGCAACCGCATACGTCCGCCGGCCGCGTGCCGACGGATCGGGGTTACCGCTGTTTCGTCGACCGGCTCCTCAGCCGCCGGCGCGACGCGGATCCCCCGCCGGACGTCGAGGCACGTCTGCGGCAGGCCGGCACGGTGAGCGACGTCCTGTCGAACGTGTCGCACGAGCTGTCGGTCGCCTCCCATCACTTGGCGTTCGCCTGCCTGCCCCGGGTGGCGGCGGGCACCTTCAGGCGCATCCAGTTCGTTTCGCTCGGCAGCACGAAGATCCTGGTGGTGGTCACGACCGGCGACGACGAGACCGTGCACAAGGCGGTGGACCTCGGCGAGGAGACGGACCGCGACGCATTGGAAGAGGGCGCCCGGTACCTGTCCGAGACGTTCGCCGGCCTGCCGCTGCTGGACGTGCGGAGGGCGGTGGTCGAGCAACTGCGGCAGGAGCGCATGCTCTACGATCAGCTTCGCTCGCGCGCACTGCGCCTGGCGAGCCTGACGCTCGAGGCAATGGTCCCGCCGAACCACCTCTTCGTCGAGGGCGCCTGGTTCCTCGCCGAAGAGGTTTCCGACGGCGAGGACCGCGTTCCGCTCGGCATCCTCCGCACGCTGCTTGCGGTGATCGAACGCAAGGATCTGCTTGTTCGGGTCCTCGACGAATACCTCGACGGCCCGGGGCTGACGGTCGTAATCGGCACGGAGAACTCGTCGCCGGAGTTGCAAGCCTTCAGCCTCGTGGCGTCCACCTACTTCGACGGCGCCCGCACCGGGCGCATCGGCATCATCGGCCCTCGGCGCATGCGCTATTCCCGAGCGATCTCGGCGGTGGATCAGGTTTCGCGCGCCGTCAGCCGGGTGCTCGTCGACCAGACGGCCTCATCCGAACATGACAGACGACGCGAGCCCGGCACAGCCTGAAGAAGACGCGTATCCGGCGCAGACCGACGAGAACGCGAACCCGGCGCAGACCGACGAGGAAGAGCCTGCCGCAGACGCGAGCCGGGCGCGAACCGACGAGGAGCCGGCCGCGGACCCGGACCCGTCGGCCGACGGACCAGCGCCCGACCTGGAGGCGGAGCGAGACGAGTACCGCGACCTGCTGCTCCGCAAGCAGGCGGAATTCGACAACTACAAGAAGCGCGTCGAGCGCGACCGGGCAGAAGCCAACCGGCAAGCGGAGAGAATGCTCATCGTGGCGTTGCTGCCCCTGCTCGACGACTTCGAGCGAGCGTTGGAGACCCCGGCCGAAGCAGGCGGGGTCGAGGCGTACCGGGCGGGAATCGAGCTCATTCACCGGCAGTTGATCGAGACGCTCCGCAAGCGCGGCGTGACATCCATCGACACGGCCGGGGCCCGCTTCGATCCGGAATTGCACGAGGCGGTGGCGTACCAGGCCAGCGAAGGCCACGAGGACGGCGACGTCATCGACGAGTTGCGCCGCGGGTACCGGTTTCACGAGAAGCTGCTGCGGGCAGCCATGGTCAGGGTGGCCAAGGCGTGAGCAAGCGCGACTACTACGAAGTACTCGGCGTATCGCGAGACGTCGGCGAACAGAAGCTGAAGAGCGCCTACCGCAAGCTCGCGCTGCAGTACCATCCGGACCGGAATCCGAACGACAAGACCGCGGAAGAACGCTTCAAGGAGGCCGCCGAAGCGTACGCGGTCCTCGCCGATGCGGACAAGCGGGCCCGCTACGACAAGTTCGGCCACGCCGGGGTCGGCGGCAGCGGAGCGGCCGGCTTCGATCCGTCGACCTTCGCCGACTTCAACGACATCTTCGGCAACCTCGGCGACATGTTCGGATTCGGCGACATCTTCGGCTCGGGCCGCCGACGCCGGGGTCCGCGGCGGGGCGCCGACCTGCGCTACGACCTGCCCATCTCACTCGAGGACACCGAATCGGGTACCGAAGCGACGCTGCAGGTTCCCCGCGAGGAGCCCTGCGACCGGTGCGCCGGGTCGGGGGCCGCCGCCGGCTCCCGCCCCGAAACGTGTCCGCAGTGTCACGGCCGCGGGCAGGTGCGCTACCAACAGGGCTTCCTCACCGTTGCGCGACCCTGCGGCGCGTGCCGCGGGGCCGGCACGTTCATCCGCAATCCGTGCGACGCGTGCCGCGGCAATGGACGCGTATCGCGGGAGCGAAAGCTGAAGGTGAAGGTGCCGCCCGGCATCGACACCGGACAGCAGCTCCGGCTGCAGGGTGAGGGTGAGCACGGGCCGCGCGGCGGCGAACCGGGCGACCTCTACGTCGTCATCCACGTGCAGGAGCACGCCGTGTTTCGCCGTGAGGGCAGCGACCTGCTGTGCGCCATTCCGGTGAGTTATCCCACGCTGGTGCTCGGCGGCACGATAACCGTGCCCACGCTCAACGGCGACGAGACCCTGCACGTCCCGAAGGGCACGCAGGGCGACGCCCGTCTGCGTCTGCGCGGCAAGGGGTTGCCCCAGGTCTCCGGGCGGGGACGCGGGGACCTCTACATCGACGTGAAGGTGGCCGTGCCCACCTCCGTCTCGGGGGAGCAGAAGGCGCTGATCGAGGATCTGGACCGGATGATGCCGCAGCGGTCGTTCGAGCCGAGCGGGCACGGGGACGACGACAGCCGTCCCTTCTTCAGCCGGGTGAAGGACATCTTTGGCTAGGGCTTCACCACGGACTGCCGCCTCCGCGGGCGCGGGGGCGCCACGTCCCGCGCTGGACATCCATCTGCCGGTCGCTCCCGAGTCGCTGCTGCCCCGCCTCGACGCCCTGCTCGACGACTACGACCCGTTCGCCATCGACGACGCCGGCGCTGGGAACGACTCGGCCGCTTCCATCCACGAACGCCGCTCGGCGTGTCTCGAACGCCGCGTCTATTTCTTCTCGATCGCGTCACGCGACGCCGCGCGCCGGGCCATAGACAGCGCCTTGGGACCGGACGGCGTCGGGGCGACCCCGATAGACGTCGCCGACGACGGCTGGGCGGCGCGCTCGCACGCCGACCTGCGCGCCGTACGGGTCGGCGATCTGATCGTCGCCCCTCCCTGGGACGTTCCGCCGCCGGCCGCCGGCCGCCCCACCATAGTGGTCATCGAGCCCTCGATGGGGTTCGGCACCGGCCACCATGCCTCGACCCGACTCTGCCTGCGGGCGTTGCAGCGTTATCGCGACCGCCTCGGGACCGGCCGGCGCATGCTGGACCTCGGCGCCGGGTCCGGCGTGCTGGCGATAGCCGCGGTTCTGCTCGGCGCCCGATCGGCGACCGCCGTCGAGCGCGACCCCGACGCGCTGGCGAACGCGCGGGCCAACGTCCGGCGCAACGGCGTCGACGGTTGCGTCACGGTGGTCGAGGGCGACCTGGAGGACCTCTGCCTGGAGGCCGGCGACGTCGTGACCGCCAATCTCACCGGAGCGTTCTTCCTGCGGCACGCGGGGGCCGTCCTGCGGCACGTCGAGACCGGCGGTCTGCTGCTGGCGGGCGGCATCACCAGCGACGAGGAGCGTTCGGTGCGCGCCGCGCTGGAACCTTCGCTCACCCGCCGCGGAAGGGCGGTCGAGGAGGAATGGGTCGGCCTCGTTCTCGAACGGCCGGCGGAACGAGCCGGCCCGCCGCCGAAGACCTGATGTCCATCCACCGCTTCTACGCGCCGCGGATGGAGGCGCCAGGAAGCACTTTCCACCTGTCTCCCGAAGAGGGGCGCCACCTCAGCCGGGTGCTGCGCCTGCGCAGGGGTGCCCGGGTCCACGTCTTCGACGGACGCGGCCGGCAGCACGAAGCCACGCTGACCGACGACGATCCCCGGCAACCGGTGCTGCGCCTGGGCGCGCCGGTCGGCGCGGTCGCCGAGCCCCGGGTGCGCGTCACCCTCGGGGTGACCCTGCTGAAGGGCCGCAAGCTCGACGCGGTCATCCGCGACGCCACGACGCTCGGGGTGGCGGAAATCGTACCGCTGCTTACGGTCCGCGCGCAGGCCGGCGGATTCGGAAGCACCGGCGCGACTCCCGGCGATCGCTGGCACGGCCTCGCCGTCGCCGCGGCCAAACAGTGCGGGCGCGCCGTGGTACCGGCCATCCACCGCCCGGCGACACTTCGGCGGTTTCTGGAGGACGCTCGACCGGATGCGATGCGCCTGTTGCTGGCCGAGCCGGCGGCGGCCGCTCCGGGCCCTGGCTCGTTCGGGCTCGACGGTATCCGGGATGCTCCCCGACCTTCGTGCGCCGTGCTCGCCGTCGGACCCGAGGGCGGCTGGACGGACGCCGAGACCCGCGCCGCGGAGGCAGCCGGATTTCGCCCGCTCACCCTCGGCCGCCGCACCCTGCGGGCCGAAACGGCGCCGGTCGCAGCCCTTTCGATCCTGCGTTTCGCGTGGGACGATCTCTGAGCAGGGTACCGGTTGCGGCCCGCCGGAGCGCGGCGGACCCCCACGCTATACTTGCGGCACCGGCATGCTGTTCCGAGGGCAGACGCTAGGCAAGTACCGAGTCACCGGGCCCCTCGGAAGCGGCGGCTTCGGCGCGGTCTATCTGGCCAGGGACACCTGGATCGACAAGGACGTCGCGATCAAGGTGCCTCACCGGCAGAACCTGAACTTCGGCGAGTTGCTGCGGGAGCCGCGCCTGCTGGCGGCGCTCGACCATCCCAACATCGTCTCGATCACGACGGCCGAGAAGCAGGACAACGTCTTCTTCATCGTGATGGAGTATGTGGCCGGCCAGACCCTGGAGGAGGTCATCGCCGGCAGCGGCGGACTCGATGCCGAGCACACCGTCTACTACGCCATGCAGATCGGGCGCGCCATCGAGCATGCCCACGCGCAGGGTGTCATTCACCGGGACCTGCGGCCGGCCAACATGCTCGTCTCCGAGTCGGGCGTCCTGAAGGTCGCCGACTTCGGCACCTCGCGCTTTCTGGAGATCGCCGCGCACGGAACGACGGTGATCGGCAGCCCGCCCTACATGGCGCCCGAGCAGTTCGAGGGCAAGGCGGTGTTCGCGTCGGACATCTACTCGCTCGGGATCACCATGTACCAGATGCTGACCGCCGTTCTGCCGTACGAGTCCCCCACCCCGCGCGACCTCGACAAGCTGATGAGCGGTGCGCTCGTGCGGCCGCCGCGCCTGTGCAACCCGGAGGTGCCGAAGGCGCTCAACGACATCGTGATGAGAGCGCTCGCGCCGGAGCTGTCGATGCGCTACCAGCGGGCCACCGAGCTCCTGAACGATCTGGAGCACGGATCCGCCCCGCCTTCGCGGCCGGCGCCGGCGCCGGACCGCCATGCCGAACCGTCGCGCGAGGCCGGGCGGGCGCGCGTCCACGTCACTCCGCGCCGGCGCCTGACCGACAACCCCTCATCCGGCCGCTTCTGCTCGCGCTGTCACAAGCCGCTGCACGCGCGTGCGGACCGCTGTCCATTCTGCGGAGAGATTTGGTAGCCGGTCGGCTTGCAAACGGGGCGACGCGCTCTTAGACTCAAGCATTGGACTTTCACTAACCGAACATTTCACGGGACTGCCATGAGCTTCGGCACCGGGCGCATCTGGATGAACGGCAAGCTGGTCGATTGGGGCGACGCGAAAGTCCACATCGGCTCCCACGTCATCCACTACGGCAGCGGCGTCTTCGAGGGCGCCCGCTGCTACGACACGCCGGACGGCGCCGCCGTGTTCCGCCTCGACACACATGTCCGGCGACTGTACGACTCGGCGAAGATCTACCGCATGGACTACAAGGAGCTCGAGCAGGAAGAGTTCCACGAGGCGATTCTCGACACGATTCGTGCGAACCGGTACAACGCCTGCTATATCCGGCCGCTGCTGTACCGGGGCTACGACACCCTGGGTGTCAACCCGTTCAGTTGCCCGGTGGAGGCCGCGATCCTGGTCTGGAAATGGGGCGCCTACCTGGGCAAGGACGCGCTCGAGCACGGCGTCGACGTGCAGGTCAGCTCCTGGGGACGCGGTGCGCCCAACCGGTTTCCGTCCGTGGCCAAGTCGACGGCGAACTACGCGAACTCGCAGCTCATCAAGATGGAGGCGACCCTCAACGGGTACGCCGAAGGCATCGCCCTCGATCCGCGC
Source organism: Vicinamibacterales bacterium (assembly GCA_965116825.1). Classification (GTDB taxonomy): domain Bacteria; phylum Acidobacteriota; class Vicinamibacteria; order Vicinamibacterales; family UBA8438; genus WTFV01. The sequence goes on along the minus strand of OZ220736.1, from coordinate 4,606,842 downwards.
GGCTTCGTGAGCGAAGGCAGCGGCCAGAACATCTTCGTGGTGCGCGACGGAATCATTGCCACTCCGCCCGCCGCCGACTCCATCCTGCCGGGCATCACGCGCGACGTCGTCATCACCCTCGCGCGGGATCTCGGGTTCGAGGTGCGCGAGGAGACGCTGCCGCGCGAGGCCCTGTACATCGCCGACGAGGTCTTCTTCACGGGCACCGCGGCGGAGATCTCCCCCATTCGGTCGATCGACAAGATCGCCATCGGCAACGGCAAGCGCGGCCCGCTGACCGCGGCCATTCAGCGCCGTTTCTTCGATGTCATCAACGGCCGCGTGGCCGATACGCACGGCTGGCTCAAGCTCGTCTACGACGATCCCGTGACGGCGGCGCATGCCCCCGAGGCCGCGGCCGGCGTCGGCTGAACGATACGAGCACGGCCCGTGCACCTGTAGCGCCCTTGCCTTCCGACCCTTATGCGGCGGGGCTGTCTCTGCTCGCCGGGCGCGAGCGTGGCTCGGCGCAGGTGACCGAGGCGCTGCGCCGGCGCGGCTTCGATCGCGAGGCGATCGAGGCCGCGATCGATCGCCTGCAACGCGAGGGCGCGCTCGACGACAGCCGCACGGCCGGCGTCCTCGCCCGCCGGGCGGCCCGCATCACCCGCCGCGGCCCGCTCCGGGCCGAGCGGGAGATCGCCGCGCTCGGCATCGCCCCGGCGGTCGCGCGGGCGGCGGTCACCGAGGCCTACGCCGAAGAGAGCGTCGAGATCGTGATCGAGCGGGCGCTCGCGCGGCGCCTTCCGGAGGGTGCGGCGGTCACGGACCGGACGCATTTCGGCAGACTCTACCGCTACCTCGTGCGGCAGGGCTTCGACCCGCAAATGGCGGCCGAGACGCTCGGCGCCCGCGCCGGAGCGTCCACGCCGGCCGATGACGAGCCATCCTCCTGACCGACGCCGGCCGGCGGCGGCGTGTGTCAAAATTGCGCGGATGACATCGGCCAAGATTCGACAGAGCTTCCTCGACTACTTCCGCGAGCGCGGCCACCGAGTGGTGGCGAGTGCGCCGCTGGTGCCCGGCGACGATCCGACCCTCCTGTTCACCAACGCCGGCATGAACCAGTTCAAGGAGCTGTTCCTCGGCGCCGAGCGCCGCGCGTACCGGCGCGCCACGACCTCGCAGAAGTGCATGCGGGTCAGCGGCAAGCACAACGACCTGGAGAACGTCGGGCCCTCCCTCCGGCATCACACGTTCTTCGAAATGCTCGGCAACTTCTCGTTCGGCGACTACTTCAAGGCCGAGGCCATACCCTTCGCCTGGGAGCTGCTGACGGAGGTCTGGAACCTGCCCCCGGAGCGCCTTTACGCGACGGTCTTCAAGGGCGAGGACGGAATCCCGCGGGACGACGAGGCGTATGCCATCTGGGAGCGTCTGGTACCGGGGTCACGCATCGCGGAACTCGGCGCGGCGGAGAACTTCTGGGCGATGGGCGAGACGGGCCCGTGCGGCCGCTGCTCGGAGATCCACTACCACCGCGGCGACCATCTCCCCTGCTCCGCGCAGCATTGCCTCGGCATCGACTGCGACTGCGACCGCTACGTCGAGATCTGGAACAACGTCTTCATGGAGTTCGAACGCCGGGCGGACGGGTCGCTGACGGGGCTGCCGGCGCCGTCCATCGACACCGGCATGGGACTCGAGCGGATTGTCGCGGTCCTGCAGGACAAGCTGTCCAACTACGACACCGATCTGTTCACGCCGCTGCTGACCGCCATCGGCGAGCGGGCGGGCACGCAGTACGGACCGCTCGCAGGCCGCCCGGCCAATGACGCCGGCGACGTTTCACTGCGGGTCATCGCCGACCACCTGCGCGCGATGACGTTTCTCATCGCCGACGGCGTGGTTCCGTCAAACGAGTGGCGCGGCTACGTGCTCCGCAAGATCATGCGGCGGGCGATGCGGCACGGGAAGAAGCTCGGCCTGACCGAGCCGTTCCTGCACGAGCTCACCGGCGTGGTGATTGCCGAGATGGCCGGCGCCTATCCGGAGCTGGCAGCGAACCGCGACGCGATCGTCTCGACCGTGCACCGCGAGGAGACGCAGTTCGACCGGGTGCTGCGGGACGGGTTGCCCCACCTCGAGGCGGCTCTGGCCGACGCCGAGTGCGCCGAGCGGACCGTGACCGGCGCGGCGGCGTTCCAACTCCACGACACCTTCGGCATGCCCCTCGACTTCGTCGAGGACATGGCGCAATCCCGATCTCTACAGGTCGATAGAGAGGGATTCGAGCGGGCGATGGATGCGCAGCGGGCCCGCGCCCGCGCGGGGGCGACGTTCCACAAGCTCGAGGCTTCGATTCAGCTCGGAGGACTTTCCTCAAGCGCTAATCTGACCGTGGCACCACCGGAGTCGTTCGTCGGCTACGAAACCACCTCGGCAACCAGTATCGTCACCCACATCTTCCGGCGCGACGGCAACGGAGCCAGTCTTACCGGAGTCGATGCTCTGACTCCCGGTGAGGAAGGATATGTCGTTCTCGACCGGACCCCCTTCTATCTGGAGGCGGGCGGACAGGTATCGGACACGGGGCGTCTGTCGGACGGCAACGTCGACGCCTCCGTGCAGAACGTGGTGCGCCTGAAGCCGGCCTGGCCACGGATGCACGTGGCCACTGTCCGCGCAGGGCAGCTTCGCGCCGGCGAGGAGGTGACCGCCGAGGTCGACGCCGGCAGACGCGATGACATTCGCCGCAATCACACCGCGACGCACCTGCTGCACGCGGCGCTGCGCGCGATCGTGGGAACGCACGTGCGGCAGGCCGGTTCGCTTGTCGCGCCGGATCGGCTTCGGTTCGACATTACACACCATGAACCGGTCACGGCCGACCAACTTCACGAGATGGAGAAACTGGTCAACAATCACGTTTTTCGGAACCAGACAGTGAATACCGAGGAGAAACCCACGGAGGAAGCGATCGCGGCGGGTGCCATGGCTCTCTTCGGCGAAAAGTACGGCGAGCGCGTGCGCGTCGTCACCGTCCCGGGCTTCTCGGTCGAGCTCTGCGGCGGCACGCACTGCCGGGCGACCGGCAGTATTGGTCCGTTCATCATCACCCACGAGAGCGGCGTGGCGGCGGGCGTCCGGCGCATCGAGGCTGTGACCGGCGCTACGGCCGTAAAGGCATTCCAGGATCAAGGCGATGAGCTATCCCGCGTGGCGTACGCCCACGAGGCGACGGCGGAACAAGCTGTCGCCGCCATCGACGAGTTGCACCACCTCCGCTTTAGACGCCCGGTCAACAGAGCCCGCGCCGATCACGCGGCAAGCACCGTCAGGAAGCTGGCCGCCGAATACAAGCGACTCGTGCGCGAGGTCGAGCGATTGAAGGTGCGGGCGGCGATGGCGGGCAGCGTCGAGCGTGGGGAGCAGGACGCCGACGCGGCGGAGGTCGGCGGCATCCGGATCGTGACCCGCTTGGTGTCGGGCCTCGATCCAGGCGCCCTGCGCTCCCTTGCCGACTCGCTGCGCGACCGCCTCGGCAGCGGCGTCGTCGTGCTGGCGTCCGACAACGACGGCAAGGCGGCGCTCGTCGTCTCGGTGACGCGAGACCTCACGGATCGCGTCCACGCCGGTGACCTGATCAAGGTGCTCGCTCCCATCGTCGACGGACGCGGCGGCGGCCGGCCCGACTTCGCGCAAGCCGGGGGCAAGCGCACGGATCGCCTGGATTCCATCGTCCCCGAGAGCCGGACTGCGGTCGGCCGCATGCTCGCCGGATCGTAGTCTCGCGACCAAGCGAAGCCCATGACCGCACCATCCCGGGCAGCCCCCGACGCCGCTCCCCTGGCGTCGGTGCGGCTCGACGTCTGGCTCGACGTCGCCTGTCTCTTCCGAACGCGGTCCGAGGCGCAGCGCGCCACGAAGGGAGGCAAGATCGCGATCAACGGAACCCGCGCGAAGCCGCACCGCGAGATCAGGCCGGGCGACGAAATTCGAATCACGCGCTCGAACGGCGTGGCGCAAGTAGTGTCAGTGTCCGGGCTCGCAGAACGTCATTTGCCCAAAGCCGACGCCCGGGCGCTCTACGAAGACCGCACTCCCCCGCCGACGGAGGAGGAGTTGGCGTTCAGGATGCTGCTCCGGCGCGGCGGCCGTTCCCCAGCCCCCGACAAGCAGCAGCGGCGGCAACTGCGCCGCCTGAAGGGCCGCGGCTAGAGCTAGACGACCGCGAGCGGTCTCCAGGTCGTCCACCTCACCGCAACGCGGGCGCCGATCGGCACGGCGTCGGGAAGCGCCGGCGAATGCCGAAGGGTCAGCCGCCGCTCAGCGGTTCCACCGACAAGGCGTCCGCACCGTCGCCCAGCGCCGCAACCGTCAAGTCCGACTCGCCGACGGGACCGCAAGACAACGCGGGGCGCGGAATGTCCGCCGGCCACTCCACGGGGTCCGGCCAATTGTCGGATAGGTACCGGAGAGCGCGTTCCGCACGCCGCGTCGTGATCGCGTGTCCGCGCGTCAGCCGCGCGATGGTCTCGCCGCTCCCCGTCGCGTAGCGGGAGACGGTCGAGACGCTCCGTCCAGTGCTCTCGGCAAATATTCCGCAGAGCGCCACGAGCCGCCGAACCGTGTCGTCCATGGCACGGAAGCATGCCATAAGTGGCACGTGCGTGCAAGTGATTCCGTGTATCGTGTCGGTCGTGACACGTTTCGGAATCGACTACCTGCGCCAAGCCGTTCGGCAGCGGATCGAGGCCGAGGGGCTGCGTCCGTTCTCGCTGCGCACCGGCATACCGCTGGGCCAGTTGAGAAGCGTGGTCGAAGGGCGGGCGTCAAGGAGCACGACCCTCGAGTTGATCGCGTCCGTCCTGAAGCTCGAATTCTACATCGGCCCGGCGCGGGCGGATTCGACAACGGGGCGACTCCCCTCCGAGATCGCCCGCGCCCTCGACCTGCCGCGCGACGCGACGGTCGACGACGCCGTCGACGCGATAAGGAAGGACGCGATGGCGGCGAAACTGCGCGAGGGAATCGAACTCGTGCAGGAGCTGATGGAACGGGCGGCGGCGGCGGCGACGTTGATCCCCCGTCTCATCGCCCGCGCGCGTTCGCGCGAAGGCGAGGCGCCGGAGAGCGGCGTCGTGATGATTCCGTTCGCCCCGGAAGTGCGGCTCGCGGCAGGTACCGGCGAGGTGGTGTTCGAGGAATCGCCGGAGGTGTCTATCGCCGTCGCGGCCGACGCCCTGGCGTCCTGGGCGCGGCCGGAGCGCCTGACGTGCGTTCGCGCAGCCGGAGGCTCGATGGAGCCGAACATCCGCAACGGCGACCTCGTCGTGGTCGATCCGGCCCGCACCGATCCGCTGGACGGGCAACTGTTCGCGGTACGAACGGAGAGCGGTCTCGTCATCAAGCGCTTGCGGCGGAACCGCGGGCGCTGGCTGCTGGCGAGCGACAACCGGGCCCATGCATCGCATCCGGTGGCCGAGAACGACCGGATTCTCGGACAGGTCGCCTGGTGCGGCCCGCGCGGCCCCGGCCACCGCTGACGAGAGCCGGCCACCGTTGCGTTTCTTGCGGAGGGTGTCTCCGACGACCCGTTCACCTCGCTGGCTCGACTCCTGATATCGTGTCAGTAGTGACACGTTCCGAGGGTATCGAGTATCTGCGGCGCGCAGTGCGCCAGCGGGTCGAGGCGGAAGGCCTGCGGCCGTTCTCCCTGCGCACGGGTGTTCCCGTCGGACAGTTGAGAAGCGTCATGCAGGGCCGGGCGGCGCGCAGTACGACCATCGAATCGATCGCGTCCGTCTTGGGGATCGAGCTCTACATCGGCCCGCCCCGGGCGACCCCGTTGACGAGTCGGGGACTGCCGAGGGCTATCGCCGAGGCCCTCGACCTCCCCAGCGACGCCGGCATCGCCGACGCACTCCGGGCGCTGGACAAGGATGCGCTGGCGTCGAGGCTGCGCGAGAGTGTCGGCGTCGTGCAGGATTTGATGGAGCGGACGGCGAAGGCGGTGGCGCCGATTCCCGACCGCGCGCCGAACGCAGGCCCGCCCGCACGTGCACGGCGCGACGGTTCGGTCGCGACGATTCCCTTCGCTCCCGATGTCCGGCTCGCGGCGGGCAGCGGTGAAATCGTCTTCGAGGAGTCGTCGGAGGTATCGATCGCGGTCGCGGCCGGGGCGCTGGCCTCGTGGGCGCAGCCGGAGCGCCTGACGTGCGTTCGGGTGGCGGGCGACTCGATGGAACCCACGATTCACGATGCGGACCTGGTCGCGGTCGATGCCGGCCGCACCGATCCACTGGACGGACACCTGTTCGCCCTCCGCACCGACGGCGGACTCGTTGTCAAGCGCCTGCGGCGGACCGGCGCCCGCTGGCTGCTCTCGAGCGACAACGCGGCCTACGCGCCGCGGCCCGTGGGCGAAGACGACCGGATCCTCGGACAGATTGCCTGGTGCGAACCCCGGGACCGCCGTGAGGGCTGACGGTCTCGGCTATAATGGCACCCGCACGTCGGCATCCGCCGCGTGCCCCGAGAGGAGCATCACCATGCGAAGCTTCGTACTGGCGTTCGGTGTGCTGGCGCTGGCCGTCGTCGGCGCGGCGGTCACGCCGGGCGTTCTCCACGGGCAGGAGGACGCCGAGACGATCCACGTCTACAAGTCTCCCACCTGAGGCTGCTGCATCCAGTGGGTGGTTCACCTGCAAGAGCACGGCTTCAACGTCGAAATGACCGACGTCCCCAACGTGGTGCCGCTCAAGCGGCGGGCCGGCATTCCGTCGTCGCTGTCGTCGTGCCACACGGCGTTGGTTGGAAACTACGTGATCGAGGGCCATGTGCCCGCCGCCGACATCCGGCGCCTGCTCGATGAGCGTCCACGCGTCGCAGGACTCGCGGTGCCGGGCATGCCCATCGGATCTCCCGGCATGGAAGTGCCCGGGCGCGGAGTTCAACCCTACGATGTCATCGCGTTCGAGCGGAACGGCAACGCCGCAGTCTACTCGTCGCACGGGAAATAGCGGGCGCGCCCCGCACGCAAACGGAATGGCCGCCCCGCGCGGCCGCGACAGATGGAGTTTCATGGCGAACCACAAGTCCGCGATCAAGGCCCACGAGCAGAGTCTCCGGCGCCGCGACAGAAACAACCGCATGAAGAGTCGGATGCGCCGCGCGATCCGGGCAACGCGCAGCGCCATCGGCGCCGTCGACGGCCAGAATGAGGACCAGGCGTCCAGCACGCGCGAGTCGATCCGCACGACGACTGCCCTGATCGACACGCTCGCGGGCAAGGGTATCATCCACCGCAACGCGGCGGCGCGGCACAAGTCGCGGCTCGAAAAGCGGATTCGGAAGGCAACGGCGCCCGCCCAGGACGGGTAGACGGGTCAGGCGCGGCGGTTCGCACCACGCGCCGCCGCAGTTTCACACAAGTCCACGACCAGGCGCTCCAGCAGCACCCGCGGCTCACCGCCCGACTGCTTCAATGCGAGGTCCGTCCGGAAGATCGCCTCGATGGCGGGCGTGACCCGGGCCGCGGCAAGCTTGGCCCTGGCGACCCAGGCGAGTTGCCCCAGCACCATGTAGGGCACGGCGCCGGCATCGAGCGCCAGCCCCAGTTCCCGGAGCGCGCGGCCAGTCGCCCCCTGCTCGATGGCGCGCGCCACCGCCCAATCGTCCGCGGCACCGGCCGTGACCGGTCCCAGCAGCTCGCGCACATGGGCCGAGGTAATCGGATCGCCCGCATCCGCGAACAGCAGCAACCGGTCCACCGCGTTCCGCAAGCGCCCGGCGTCGCGTCCGACGAGGTCGCCCAGCAGGCGTATCGCCGGGGCCTCCGCCCGCCGACCCACCTCCTCCACGCGCTCGCGTATCCAGTCGCGGACGGCGGCTGCGTCCTCCGGAACCCCGCAGCGGACGACCGTGGCCCGCTCCCGAAGTTGCTTCGCAATCCGCCGCCGGGTGTCCAGCTCGTCCGCCACCAGCACGAGCGTCACGTCGTCCGGCGGCGCCTTCAGGTAGACTTCGAGCGCCGCCAGGGCGCGCCGTGAAGCCTCGCTGTCCTTCGGCGGCTGCAGCATCCGCTCGGCCCGCACCGCCACGACGATCCGGCGCGGCGCCATCACCGGCAGGGTCCCCGCCGCTGCGAGAACCTCGTCCAGACCTGCGTCGCCGCCGTGGAAGCGGTCGAGGTTGAAGGCGCGGACGCCCTCGTCGACGGTATCGGCCAACGCCGTGACCAGGGTCGCCTTCTCGCGCTCGTCGTCGCCGATCAGGAGATACACCGGATCCAGCTCGGCGGACGCGATCCGGTCCCGCAGCGCTGCCGGCGTCTGTACGCCCACGCTCGCCTAGAAGGCCTCGAGGATGGAGCTGACGACCGTGGTCGCGAAGTCCACGGCGAGCCGCTCGACGGTATTGGCCTGCTGCCCGAAGAAGGTCGAGACGCTGCCTATGTCGCCGGTCCCCGACGCCACCTCGTACTCGTCGCTGAACACCATCCGGGGATCGTCCCAGACCACCTCGTCGGTCGTCAGATCGCGGAACTCGATGGCGGCCTGGAGCGTGAAGACGTAGCGGGAGGCCTGCTGATCCGCGCTGAAACTCGCCGGCGCAATCCTGACGGCGGTGATGGTCCCCGTCAGGGCCGCGTCGGCACCTGATGCCTCTGTCTGGACCCGGTAGGAACCCCGGCTGATGAACGCCGTCCTCACCTCCTGCGTGAGAAGCTGCTCCACCTCGAAGACGGGAGTGTTGTTCTCGAACATCGGGATGGCGACGGTCTCGATGTAGTCCGGCAGGAAGGAGCCTTGCCCGGCCAGCGAGTAGCCGCAGCCGGAGAACGCGCCGCTGGCGCCGGCAACGAGCAGGGCGGCGACCGACAGCCCGCGGCGGAGGCGCCCCGCCACCCAGGCGACGGCGCGTTGCGCCCCGGCAGCGTTGATTCTGGGTCGAACTCGATGCATCGGATGCGCTCCTCTCACGATTTTGCGACGATGCTGACGAGCCGTCCGGGCACGACGACCACCCGGGCGACGGTTCTGCCGCGGATATGCGCCTCGACCTGCGGCTGGGCCAGCGCGAGGCGGCGCAGCTCGTCCTCGGTCGTGTCGACGGCAACGGTCAGTCTCGCCCGCACCTTGCCGTTCACCTGCACCGGCAGGACGAGCGTCTCGGCCCGCGCCACGTCGGCATCGAAGGCCGGCCACCCGGCGGCGTCGACGCCGTCTTCATGGCCCAGAGCCTCCCAGAGTTCCTCGGACAGGTGAGGCGTGAACGGCGCGAGCATCAGCACCAGCGCCTCGATGGCCTCGCGCACGACGGCCAGCGGCACCGGCCCGGCCGCTGTCGCCGCCGCATCGCTCGCGAACGGACCGATGCGCGCCCGTTCGCAGAAGGCGTACAGCTCGTTCACCAGCTCCATCAGCGCCGATACGGCGGTGTTCAGGTGCACGCGCGGATCGAGGTCCTCGGAGACGCGCCGGATGGTGTCGTGCGTCTTCCGGCGGAGTCCACGCTCGGCCTCGCCGAGCTCCAGCCCTTCGACGGAAGGCACGCCGCCCGCCGCGCAGATCTCCGCGAACGGCGTCACGAGGCGCCAGACGCGGGCCAGGAAGCGGGCGCTCCCGTCGAGCCCGGCGTCGGTCCACTCGATCTCCTTCTCCGGCGGCGCGACGAACATCTCGTAGAGCCGCAGGGCGTCGGCGCCGCAGGTGGCGGTCATCTCGTCCGGGTCGACCACGTTGCCCTTCGATTTCGACATCACCGCGCCGTCGCGCAGCACCATCCCCTGCGTCAGCAGTCGGGTGAACGGCTCGTCGTGCTCCACCAACCCGAGGTCGCGCAGCACCTTGCAGAAGAAGCGGGAGTAGATGAGGTGCAGGATCGCGTGCTCGACGCCGCCGCTGTAGAAGTCGATGGGCGCCCAGTACCGCACCGTGCCGGCATCGAACGGAGCCGTGTCGCCGCGCGGGTCGCAGTAGCGGTAGAAGTACCACGACGAATCGACGAACGTGTCCATCGTGTCGGTCTCGCGGCGCGCGGCGCCGCCGCAGTCCGGACAGGCCACATCGACGAACGCCGGCACCTGTGCCAACGGCGAATCGCCCCGGCCGGTGAACTCTTCCACCCGCGGCAGCTCGACCGGGAGCTGATCCTCGGGCACAGGCCGGATTCCGCAGCGGTCGCAGTAGATGATGGGAATGGGCGTGCCCCAGTAGCGCTGGCGCGAGATGCCCCAGTCCTTCAGCCGGTATTGCACCTGGCCCTTCCCGATGCCGCGCTCCTCGGCCGCCGCCGTCATGACCGCCCGCGCCCGGCCGCTCTCCAGTCCGGAGAACTCGCCCGAGTCGACCAGGCGCCCGGGATCGGCGAACGCGGCCTCGAGGCCGTCGTCGAGAGTCTCCCCGTGCGGCTGGATGACCACGCGCACCGGAAGCCCGTACTTGCGGGCGAACTCCAGGTCGCGCTGGTCGTGGGCGGGGACCGCCATGATCGCCCCGGTGCCGTACTCGGCCAGGACGAAGTTGGCCACCCAGATCGGAACCGTCTCGCCGGTGAAGGGATTGACCGCCCGGCGGCCCGTGTCCACCCCTTCCTTGTCGATCTGCCCGGTCAGCCGCGCCGTGCGATCCAGAGCCCGAAAGCGGCCCACGCGAGCCCGGAAGTCCGCCGCGTCGGTCCGCCCGGCCGCGATGCGCTCCACCAGCGGGTGCTCCGGCGCCAGCAGGACGAACGTGGCCCCGTGGATGGTGTCGATGCGCGTGGTGAAGGCCTCGATGGCGTCTCCGTCCACGCCGCCGGGGCCGGCCGCAGGGGACGCGCCGGCCCCGCCCGGGCCGGCGAGCGGAAAGCGGACCAGCGCGCCGAGCGAGCGGCCGATCCAGTTCCGCTGCATCGTCAGCACCTTGTCCGGCCACTGCTCGAGCGCGTCCGTCCCGTCGAGCAGCTCGTCGGCGTACTCGGTGATGCGCAGGAACCACTGCTTCAGGTCGCGCGTCTCGACTGCGGTGCCGCAGCGCCAGCAGCCCCCCTCGACCACCTGCTCGTTGGCCAGCACGGTCCGGCAATCCGAGCACCAGTTGACGGCCGACTGCCTGCGGTAGGCGAGCCCCCGCTCGTACATCTTCAGGAACAGCCACTGGTTCCAGCGGTAGTACTCCGGATCGCAGGTGGCGATCTCCCGCTCCCAGGCGTAGCTGATCCCCAGCCGCTGCAACTGGTCCTTCATGTGCGCGATGTTCGCGCGCGTCCAGGTCTCGGGGTGCGTGCGGTTCTTGATCGCGGCGTTCTCGGCGGGCATGCCGAAAGCGTCCCACCCAAACGGGTGCAGCACGTTGTAGCCGCGCATCCGCTTCATGCGGGCCACGACGTCGCCGATCATGTAGTTGCGCACGTGCCCGACGTGGGCGTGGCCCGACGGGTAGGCAAACATCACGAGACAGTAGAACTTCGGCCGCGCCGGGTCGGCGGTCGCCTCGAAGGCGCGGCGCTCGCGCCAGCGCCGCTGCCACTTCTTCTCGATGGTCTGCGGGTCGTAATCGCGCACAGTGGGGAATTGTACCAGCAGGCCGGAAGCCCCGGCGAGAGGCCGGCCTGCACCGGTTGGCGCTTGCCGGAGTCAACCGCCGGGCCGTCCCCCGACCGTCGATCGAGCCTGATCTGAACCGGGCGAGCCGAAGCCACGGGTGCGGTCACCGCGGCGGGCCCGTGTCGTGAGGTAAGCCAGGGGCCGGTGTCAATGCACGGCTCTCTCCGCCCGCTACCCGATGTCCGGCCAGTACGGCGACTGGGCGCGGGTAACGGATTGCAGGGCGGCGGCGGCGATGGCCGTCGAGCCATCTACCGGCGGGATGGCCGCGGACGGATCCGCCGCACAGACCTGCAGGGTACCGTCCAGGCACTCTTCCAGCGCCTGCAGGTCGTAGCCTCCCTCGGTGGTTACGGCGAGCCGGCCCGCGCAGCGGTCGGCCGCGAACGCCCACAGGCGGCGCGTCAGGGTCGCGTAACCGCCGGTCGAGAGCTGCATGCCGCCGAGAGGATCGTCCACGTGCGCGTCGAAGCCGGCCGACAGCACGACCGCGTCCGGCCCGTACGCGGCCAGAATCGGCATCACGACCTCGCGGAACACGCGGTCGAGATCGGCGTCGCCGGCGCCCGCCGCCAGCGGCACGTTCACCGTCGTCCCGGCGCCATCGCCGCGCCCGACATCGTCGGCTGCCCCCGTGCCCGGGTAGAACGGATACTGGTGCGTCGAGACGTACAGGACCCGCGGATCGTCGTAGAAGATCCACTGGATGCCGTTGCCGTGATGGACGTCGTAGTCGACCACCGCAATGCGCTCCAGGCCGCGCGCGAGCGCATGCGCGGCGGCGACTGCGGCGTTGTTGTACAGGCAGAAGCCCATCGCCCGCGCCCGCTCGGCATGATGCCCGGGCGGCCGAACGAAAGCGAGCCCCGGCCCGCCGCGGTCGAGCGCGTGGTCGACCGCGGCCACCGTCGCCCCCGCCGCCAGGCGCGCCACGGCCACCGAATCCGGCGATGTCCAGGTATCGGGATCGAGCCGCGCGCGGCGTCCCGCGGTGGCCGCGATGTCCTCCAGGTAGCGGCCGTCGTGTACCCGCGCCAGCGCCTCGTCGGCGACCGGCTCGGGAGCCGCGGTCGGACCGCCGTCGGCGATCCAGCGCGCCGCGACACGCGCCATGACCTCGGCGCGCGCCGGCCGCTCCGGGTGTCCACCCGGCGTCAGGTGATCGACGAAGCGCGGTGACGAGACAAGCAGGACGTCGGACTTCGCCATCACCGGCTTTCCTTTCGGCAGGTGGGACAATCGCCCGCTGCGGCCCCGATTGCCGCCAGCCAGACCCACCTGAGAGTACTACGACGCTCTACGGCGCAGGCTCCGGGCGTTCGGCCGTCCCGGCCAGGATCGCCCGTGCGCGCCCGGCCAGCTCGTGCAGCGAACGCTCCAGCTCCAGCCGCTTGTGCTCGATCAGATCGGGGCCGGCTGCCCGCGGCACCTCGATCGGCGCGCCGACCACCATCGCGGCGCGGGCGAACGGCTTCGGCACCTGCGTCCCGTCCCAGCTCCGCGCAGTCCAGAACCGGTCCGCCTCGCTGTGAAACGGGAGCAGCGGATTGCCGGTGAGGCTGGCCAGCCAGACCGCGCCCGGCTGCACCGCGCGGGCCGGCCCGCGCGGGCCATCGACCGCGAACCCGGTCGGCGCGCCCTCCACCGCCAGCCGCCGCATCCGTACGAGCGCGCGGGCGCCGCCGCGCGAGCTGGAGCCGCGGGCCGTGCGGTAGCCGAACTTCTCGATGAGGCGCCCGATCCACTCGCCGTCGAAGTTCTCGCTGATCATGACGACGATGCCGCGCCGGCGGAAGAACCAGGTGGCGTGCACGATGCGCCCGTGCCAGAAGGCCATGACCGGCTGGCGCCCCGACGCCTGAATCGCATCGTAGTGCCGCAGTCCCTCGGCCGTCCACCGCATCGTCCGGCAGAGCGCGGCGACCACCGGCTGCCCCACCGTGGCGATGGCCTCGGCCGAGGCCAACTGGCGCGACGACAGACGCCGGCGCGGCGCGGCGCGGTTCACATGCCTTCGTAGGACGGACCGCCCCCGCCCTCGGGCGGCACCCAGTCGATGATCTGGTACGGGTCCATGATGTCGCAGGTCTTGCAGTGGACGCAGTTCGACGCGTTGATCTGCAGCCGCTTGCCCGCCCCGGCGGCCGCGTCGACGATCTCGTACACGTTGGCCGGGCAGAAGCGCGTGCACGGATTGCGGTACTCCTCGACGCAGCGTGTGCGGCAGATGTCGGTGTCGGCCACGAGCAGGTGCGAGGGCTGATCCTCGTCGTGGCGCGTGCCCGAGTAGTGCACGTTGGTCAGCCGGTCGAAGGTCAGCGCGCGGTCGATCGGCACGCTCGGAGGCTCGGGCGGCGGTCCGCCGCCGAAGTACTGCTGCAGGGTCCGGGTCCGCTCGTGGCCCGCGTGGGACGGCATGGGGTCTCTGAACCACCATCCGCCGGTCACCAGCGACATACCGGAATAGATGAGGCCGGCCAGCAGTCCGCCGGCAAAGCTCTGGTGCACGTTCCGCACGGGATACAGCTCGCGCCGGATCGGCCCCTCCTCGACGAGACGAGCGAACTCGGACAGGCGGCTCGCCGAGACGTCGTCCTCGCGCACCGCGCGGAACGCCACGTCGGCCGCGTGCATCCCGCTCCGCATCGCGAGATGGATGCCCTTGAGCCGCATCGAGTTGAGAAAGCCCGCCGCGTCGCCCACAATCAGCGCGCCGCCGGCGTGGCACCGCGGCAGAGCGTGCCAGCCTCCCTCGGGGAGCGCCTTGGCGCCGTAACGCACCATCTGCCCGCCGGCGAGCAGCCTCGCTACCAGGGGGTGGCTCTTGAAGCGCTGAAAAGCCACATGCGGATCGAAGAGCGGATCCCGGTAGTCGAGCCCGGCCACGAACCCGACCGACAGGCGCCCCTCCGGGAGCGCGTAGATGAACCCGCCCCCGAACTCCTCGTGGCGGAGCGGGTGCCCCATCGTATGGATGACCGAGCCGGCCGGAAGCCGCTCCGGGTCGACGTCCCACAGCTCCTTGATGCCGATTGCGTAGCCCTGCGGCGAGCGGCCGGCATCGAGCCCCAACCGGCGAACCAGCGCCTTGGTGAGGTTGCCGCGCACCCCGTCGGCCAGCACCGTGACCCTGGCCCGGATGTCGACACCCGGCTCGAACGTGGCCTTGCGCTCCCCATGCCGGTCGATGCCGCGATCGCCGGTGCGCACCCCAACGACCCGGTCTCCCTCGTAGAGCAGCTCCGCCCCCGGGAATCCCGTGAAGACGTCGACACCCGCCGCCTCGACCTGCTCGGCGAGCCATTTCGCAAGACGGTTGAGGGAGACCACGTAGTGACCGTGGTTGCGCAGGGGCGGCGGCGTGACGGGAAACGGCAGGGCGCGGCGCGCGGTCAGGAAGTAGATGCGGTCGTCGCGCACCGGCACATCGAGCGGCGCGCCGCGGCTCTTCCAGTCCGGCATCAGCTCCGTGAGGGCCGACGGGTCGAGCACCGCACCGGAGAGCATGTGGGCGCCGGCCGCGCGCGCCTTCTCCAGCACCGCCACCATCAGCGGATCGCCGCCCTGCTCGACGTTCAGCCGCGCGAGGCGGTACGCCGCGGCCAGCCCCGCCGGACCGCCCCCGACGATGAGGACATCGACGTCGAGCGTCTCGCGCTCCACGTCATTCTCCTTCGAGGGCCGTCACGATAGCCGGCACGACCTCGAACAGGTCACCGACGATGCCGTAGTCGGCCACCTCGAAGATGGGTGCGTCGGCGTCCTTGTTGACGGCGACGATGGTGCGGGCGCCCTTCATGCCGACCAGGTGCTGGATGGCGCCGGAGATACCGACCGCGAGGTACAGCTTCGGCGCCACGGTCTGGCCCGAGCTCCCGATCTGCCGGTCCATCGGCAACCAGCCGGAATCGCAGATCGGCCGCGACGCCGCCAGCTCCGCATCGAGCGCCTGCGCCAGATCCCGCGCGAGCGGCAGGTGTTCTTCGCCCTTGATGCCCCGTCCGACCGCGACGATGCGCTCGGCCTGGGTCAGGTCGACGGCCTGCTTCGCCTCCTTGAAGGGGGCCTCGGGCCGTTGGCGAATCGCCGCCGCGTCGACCTCCACCGCGATGTTCCGCACCGCCGACGGCGCCGCCCCGCGCGCGCAGGCATCGGCGCGGTACGCGCCGATCTGGAAGCTGGCGAAGTGGGGCGCCGCCCCTTCCGGCAGTACGTCGGCCACGAACTTGCCCTGGAACATCGGCCGGACGAACACCCGCTGCCCGTCGCGGACCTTCGAACCGATGCAGTCGGGGATGAGCACGCGCTCGAGGCGGGCCGCGAGAGCCGGCGCGTAGTCGCGCGTCTGATAGGTGTGCGGGAACAGCACCAGGTCCGGCCCCGTCTGTTCCAGCACCTGCTCGAGGGCGGCGACGAAGCCGTCCGGCGTGTACGGCTCGAGCGCCTCATGCTCGACCGCCAGCACTTCGGCCACATCCGCCGCGGCCAGCTCCGCGGCCGGCTCCTGCACGCCGGCCCCGATCACCGCCACCGCGACCGGCGCGTTCATCTGCTGGGCGCCCGCCAGCGTCTCCCAGGTGGCGGGGTTGAGCACACCGCCGCGCTGCTCCGCGATGACCAGAATCACAGGGCCCTCGCTTCTTCTCGCAGCAGCCGCACCAGCTCGCGCGCGGCCTCGGGCGCGGATCCCTCGATGAATTGGGTGGCGCTCGTCTTCTCGGGCACGTACAGCTCGAGAATCCGCTGCCCCTGCGACTCGAGGCCGTCGAGCTGCACCGCACGGACCTCCTTCCGCTTGGCCGCCATGATGCCGCGGAGCGTCGCGTAGCGAAGCTGGTTGATGCCGCTCTGGATGGTGAGCAGAGCGGGCAGGGGCATGGTCACCCACTGGAACCAGCCGCTCTCCAGCTCGCGCTTCACCCGCAGACCGGCTCCGTCCGCCGCAACGTCCACCTCCATGATGATGGTGGCGTGCGGCAGTCCGAGGCGCTCCGCCAGCACGACCCCGGTCTGGCCGAAGCCCTGATCGTCGGACTGCAGCCCGGTCAGCACCAGGTCGAACGATTCGTCCCGCATCGCGCCGGCTAGCGCCGCGGCCACCGCGTCGGCCCCGGCCGTGGTCAGTGCGTCGCTCTCGACGTGGATGGCGCGATCAGCCCCGCGGGCGAGCGCCTCGCGAATGACCTGGCCGACCCGGGCCGGTCCCGCCGAGCAGACGACCACCTCTCCTCCGAACCGCTCCTTCAGCCGCAGGGCCTCCTCGAGCGCGTAGGCGTCAGGCTCGTTCATTTCGAAGCTGGCGTCGTCGTCGCGGACCCAGACCGCGGATTCCGCCGGACGCAACGGCCAGTCGCGGGTGACGACCTGCTTGATGCAAACGGCTATCTTCATCGTGCGTTCTTCGCTCCCTGACCGACCCTGCCCCGCAGCCGAGGGCCGCTCAGCCGTCGTGGCCCGCCAATCGTCGCCGAACGCGACGAAGTCGCGCTGCGGCCTCCGCTTCCCGCCCAGCCGGGCCTCGCTACCGGACCGCGCCGTTCTACGGCCCGGACTGGTAGCGCTTGAACAGCAGGCTGGCGTTCGTGCCGCCGAACCCGAACGAGTTCGACAGCGCGTAGTCGATGGATACCGCGCGCCGCGCGTTGGGCACGTAGTCGAGATCGCAATCGGGATCGGGATTGTCGAGATTAATCGTCGGCGGCGCAAGCTGGTGGCGCACCGCGAGCGCAGTGATGCCGGCCTCCAGGCCGCCCGCCGCACCGAGCAGGTGACCGGTCATCGACTTGGTCGAGGAGATCGCCAGCGACGAGGCGTGATCGCCGAAACAGGTCTTGATGGCCAAGGTCTCGATCCGGTCGTTGTGCGGCGTCGAGGTGCCGTGCGCGTTGACGTAATCCACCGCCGACGGCGCGATTCCGGCCGACCGGACGGCGTTGCGCATCACCCGCACGGCGCCCGCGCCGTCCTCGCACGGAGCGGTCATGTGGTGCGCGTCGGCCGACATCCCGTAACCGACCAGCTCGCAGTAGATCCCGGAACCGCGCGCACGGGCGCGATCCAGATCTTCGAGAATGACGACACCGGACCCCTCGCCCATGATGAAGCCGTCCCGGTCCCGGTCGAACGGACGGCAGGCGCGCTGCGGCTCGTCGTTGCGCGTCGACAGCGCCCGCATGGCTGCGAAGCCGCCCACACCCATCGGCGTGATGGCCGCCTCGGATCCACCCGCCACCATGACTTCGGCGTCGCCCCGCCGGATGATTTCGAAAGCGTCGCCGATGGCGTGCGCGGATGCCGAGCACGCCGTGCAGGTCGCCGAGTTCGGCCCCTTGGCCCCGAACCGAATGGAGACCTGCCCCGCCGCCAGGTTGATGATCGCCGAGGGGATGAAGAACGGCGAAATCTTCCGCGGGCCGCCTTTGAGCAGCGCCTTGTGCTCCCGCTCGATGGTGCTGAAGCCGCCGATCCCGGAAGCGATGAAGACGCCCACCTCCGTGCCCAGTCGCCCGTTCGTCGGAAGCCCGGCGTCCTGCAACGCGAACTCCGACGCGGCTATCGCGTACTGGATGAAGATGTCCATCTTCCGGACATCCTTCTTCGACAGAAACTGCAGCGGATCGAAGTCGGGCACCTCGCCGGCGATCCGCGAGGCATAGTTGGACGCGTCGAAGGCCGTGATGGTCCGGATGCCGCTCCGGCCGGCCAGCAATGCCTGCCAGTTGGCCTCGGTCCCGATTCCGAGCGACGACACGAGGCCGACCCCGGTCACTGCAACGCGTCTTGGCAACGGATGCTCCTGGTGGGATCACGCCATCGGGCCGCTAGCTGGCGTCGCCGGCGTGGGACTCGATGTAATCGACCGCTTCCTTCACGCGTGTGATCTTCTCCGCATCCCCATCGGGAATCTCCAGTCCGAACTCCTCCTCGAACGCCATGACCAGCTCGACCGTGTCGAGAGAATCGGCCCCCAGATCGTCGACGAACGACGCATCCGACGTGACCTCTTCCTCGTCGACGCCCAACTGCTCCACGATGATGCTCTTGACCTTGTCAACGACCGCCATTAACCAGCCTCCTAGCCCCCATCAATCGCCGCCGGCGCGACCGCTGAAGTCGCGTTGCGGCCTCCGCATGCCGCCCAGCCAACCCTCGCCAGGGAGCCCGCACCGCGCCACGGCACAGCCCCTAGAGGTACATCCCGCCATTGACGCTCACAACCTGCCCTGTAATATACGCTGCTTCGTCCGACGCGAGAAAGCAGACCGCCCCCGCAACGTCGTCCGCCGTTCCGAGCCGGCCCATCGGAATGCGGCCGCGCAGCGCGTCGCTTGCCCGCTCGCCGAGCCCCGACGTCATGTCGGTCTCGATCATTCCCGGGGCGACGACGTTGGCCGTGATCCCGCGCGAGGCGACCTCCAGAGCCAGCGACCTGGTGAACCCCTCCAGACCAGCCTTCGACGCCGCGTAGTTGGCCTGACCCGGGTTGCCTGTCCGCCCCACGACGGAGCCGATGTTGACAATCCTTCCGGACCGCTGCTTGACCATCGGACGCAGCACCGCACGGGAGCAGGAAAACGCCGCGGTGAGGTTGGTGGCGATCACCGCGTCCCAGTCCTCCGGCTTCATCCGCAACAGCAACTGATCGCGCACGATTCCCGCGTTGTTCACCAGCACGTCGATGCGGTTGAAGTGATCCAGCGCGGCCTGCGCGATGCCGGCCACCGAGGCCGGCTCGGTCACGTCGAGCTGCACGGCGAGCGCGGTCCCGCCGGCGCTCTCGATCTCGCCGACCACGGCCTGCGCATGATCTGCGCGCGCGCCCGCCACCACCCGGACGCCGACCGACGCGAGACGGAGCGCGATCGCCCTGCCGATTCCGCGCGACGCGCCGGTCACGATCGCCACTCGCCCGTTCAGGTCAAACATGCGTCATTCCTGCGCCCGCAGCGTCGCCTCGGCCGATTCCAGGCTCGACGGATCGTGGACGCAGGCCGCTCTGACCGATCGGTCGATCTTCCGTACGAGCCCGCTCAGGACACCGCCCGGTCCGGCTTCGATGAACGTGGTCACGCCGTCGGCGATCAATCGGCGAACCACGTCCTCCCAGCGCACGGGCGCACTCACCTGGCGGATGAGGGCCTCGACCGCCGCGCGGCCCGTCCGCTTGGGCTCGGCGTCCACGTTGGCCACGACCGGCGCTTCGGGATCGGCCACGACCAGCGCACGCAAATCGGGTGCCAGCCGTTCCTCGGCCGGCTTCATGAGCGCGCAATGGAACGGCGCGCTGACCGGCAGCGGCATGACGCGCCGCGCACCGAGCCCTTTCGCGCGCTGACCGGCCCGCTCGACCGCCGCCCTGTGGCCGGCAATCGCGACCTGCGCCGGCGCGTTCAGGTTCGCCGCGCTGACGACCTCGCCTTCGGCGGCCTCGGCGCACGCCTGCGACACCCGCTCGGCCGACAGGCCCAACACGGCGGCCATGGCGCCTTCTCCTACAGGCACCGCCTCCTGCATGTACGTTCCGCGACGCCGCACCGTGCGCAGCGCATCGGCCAGTCCGAGCGTGCCCGCGGCCACGTGGGCGGAGTACTCGCCGAGGCTGTGTCCGGCCAGAAACGCCGGCGCATGCCCGCGCGAACGCAGCAGCCGATCCACGGCTACGCTCGCGGTCAAGACCGCCGGCTGCGTATTGCGCGTCAGCGCGAGCTGCTCTTCGGGACCATCGAAGCAAAGGCGGCTGATCGGGTCGCCGAGTGCTTCGTCCGCCTCTTCGAACGTCTGCCGGCAGATGGGAAACGTCTCGCACAGCGCCCGGCCCATGCCGACGCGCTGGGAACCCTGGCCCGGAAACACGAAGGCGATCATTGCGCCCGCTCCAACACGGGCGCCGGCGGCGCAAGGCGTGCGGCTATCGTATCGACGAACTCGGCGCGCGCGAAACGGCAGGTGAGGGCCAGCGCGTTGCGGACCGCCTTGACGGATGATCGCCCATGACCGACCATCGCAAGCCCGGCCACGCCCAGGAGCGGCGCCCCGCCGTACTCGGAGTAGTCGACGCGCCGGCGGAACCGGCGAAACGCGCGCTGCGACAGCAGGAACCCCAACTGCGTAGTGAACGTGCGGCCCAGCTCGTCCCGCAACAGCTCCTCGACCACCTCGACCAGCCCCTCGCTCACCTTCAGCGCGACGTTGCCGGTGAACCCGTCGCACACGATCACGTCCGCCGCCCCCGAGTACACGTCACGTGCCTCTATGTTGCCGATGAAGCACAGGGATCCCTCCCTGAGCAGCCGATGCGCATCCCGCGTCAAGTCGTTGCCCTTCGTCGACTCTTCCCCGATGGAAAGCAGCCCCACGCGCGGCGTCTCGATCGCCAGCATCGCAGTGGCGTACACCGTTCCCATCGCCGCGAACTGCACGAGGTGGCGCGGCCGGCAGTCGACCGTGGCCCCTACGTCGAGCAGCACCGCGTCGCGTCGCAGCGTCGGGATCCGCGTGGCCAGCGCGGGCCGATCCACGGCCGGCAGCATGCCGAACGCCGCGTGCGCCGCGACCAGCGTCGCCCCGGTGTTGCCGGCGCTGAAAAACGCCGCGGCATCGCCTCGAGCCACCGTCTCCGCCGCGACCCGCACCGATGCCCGCGGCTTGCGCCGCAGAGCCGCCGGCCCCTCATCCATTCCGATCACGTCGGGGGCCGGAACGACGCGCAGATCCACCGCCTCGGCCTCGGGGTGAGCCAGCAACTCACGGTCGATCGCCTGCCGGGGACCGACCAGCGTCAACCCGAATCCGAGAGAACGTGCGGCGGCGAGAGCGCCGGCCACTACGTCTCTCGGCGCGTGATCGCCACCGGCCGCGTCAACGGCAATGCGCATGCTGTTCCATTACGTCGCGATCCGCGGAGAACGCCGCGCGCCGCCGGCCGGTCGTGGCCAGCCCGAACATCGTCGCGTGAGGCTCCGATGTCCGCCCAACCGGGCCTGACCAGGAGTCTGCCCCATTCCACGGCGCAGACTCCTAGGCTTCCTTGATCGCCTTCACCTGGCGCCCCTTGTAGTAACCGCAAAGGGGACAGACCCGATGCGGTACCCGAGGCTCGTGACACTGGGGGCACGGGCTCAACCCGATCGGCTCGAGAGCATCGTGCGCACGCCGCTTGGCCGTGCGCGCCTTCGAATGCCGACGCTTTGGATTCGCCATGTCTGTTCAACCCTTTCGCTGCGGCCCGGCGCCGTCCGAGGTGCGCACCAGCGACCGCAAGGCGGCGAAACGCGGATCGTGCCACGCAGTGTCGCAGCCGCATGTCTCGCGGTTCCGGTTGGCACCGCATGCCGGGCACAGGCCGCGGCACGCATCCTGGCACAGCGGCTTCATAGGAGCCGCCAGATGCAATTGCTCCCGCACGAGGCCGCCGAGATCGATCTCGGCGTCGCGGTAGAAGGCAATCGCCAGATCGTCGTCGGAGATCTCATGCTCGCCTTCGCCCGTGTTGACCCCGTGCGGCAGATAGCGCACGTCGATGTCCAACTCCGTCGCCGCGTCGAACGGCTCCAGGCACCGGCAGCAGTCGCGCCGCACCGTCGTGACGAGCCGTCCCAGCAGACTGTACTTGTCGCCGTCCTTCCGGACGTTCAACCGCAACTCAACCGGCGATCCAACCGCGAACGCCTCTTCCGAAGCGAACGCCGAGGCGGGAAAAGCCCGATCGACCCGGTGCGCGGGACCGCGTACGTCGCGCAGGTCCAAGCGCATGGAGACCCCCCCGGCTGCCCTTTCCGTCATCCGACCGAACCCCGCACTATATCACATTCGCCTTACCCGACCCGCCGATTCCTTCGACCGCGCCCAGGCCCCAGGGCCGCGGCACGAAGATATGCTCGAACAGTCCGATGGCGAAGCGATCCGTCATCCCCGCGAGGAAGTCCTTCGCCGCGACGTCGAGGCCATCGCGCTCCACCGTCCGGGTATCGAGAAAACGTGCCGGCCTCTCCCGCACCTTTTCCCACAAGCCTTCGAGAATCCCGCGCGCCTTGGCGAACTCGGCGACCGCCGCGTCGTTCTCGTACACCTCGGCGTGCAGAAACGCCCGCAGGTCGAGCGTCGCCTGCAACACCTCCGCGCTCATCGCCACCTCCGGATCGCCTTCCCGGGCGATGGTCTCGCGCACGACGTCGGACACGAGGCAGCCGATCCTCTCCGAGGACGTCGCGCCGAGCGTGGCGACCGCCGCAGCCGGCAGGGCCTCGACCTGCAGGATGCCCGCCCGCAGCGCGTCGTCGATGTCGTGGTTGACGTAGGCGATCAGATCGGCCACCCGTGCGACCTGCCCCTCAAGGGTCGCGGCGCGCAGGGCCGGCTCCACGCCGACCGGGGCTCCATGCTTGCCCTTGGAGTGCTTGCTGATGCCGTCGCGCACCTCCCAGGTCAGGTTGAGCCCGGCGCCGTTCTGCTCGAGAACGTCGACGATGCGCAGGCTCTGCTCGTAGTGGTTGAAGCCGCCGGGAAACAGGCGCGTCAGCACGCGCTCACCGGCGTGACCGAACGGCGCGTGCCCAAGGTCGTGGCCCAGCGCGATGGCCTCGGTAAGCTCCTCGTTGAGCCGCAGCACCTTGGCGATGGTCCGGGCGATTTGAGACACCTCGAGGGTGTGGGTCAGGCGGGTCCGGTAGTGATCACCGGTGGGCGCCAGGAACACCTGCGTCTTGTGCTTGAGACGGCGGAACGCCTTGGAATGGACGATCCGGTCGCGGTCCCGCTGGAACACCGGCCGGATCGGATCATCCGGCTCCGGCCGCAGCCGGCCGCGGCTGCGACTGCTGAACGCGGCGGCAGGCCCCAGCGTGGCACGCTCGCGCGCTTCGAGCTGCCGGCGAAGCGAGTCGCCGCGATCGGACTCCGCCATCAACTCTCGGGACTGGTGCCCGGGCCGGCACTGGCGCGAGGCCGGATGGTCGCCACCGCGTGCTTGAAGAGCAGCACGTCCGACTCCTCGTGCTCCACCAGCAGCGCATAGCGATCGAAACTCTTGATCCGCCCGCAGACCTCGGTGCCGTCCATCAGCCGCACCGTCACGCGCAGCCGTTCCCGCCGCGCGCCGTTCAGAAAGACGTCCTGCAGGTTCGATGCGGACTGACGGTCACCCGGTGTCGACATGATGTGGAATGGAGGGCGCGCGGCGTGTGGAGTCCGCGCCGAGCGTCGCCAGGACCTCGGCAAGTGCCCCGGGGTGCTCCCCGGGCCGCTGAATCCACCGTAGATTAGGTTCTTTTCGGAACCAGATCAACTGGCGCCGCGCGTAACGGCGGTTCTCTTGCGCTATCAGCGCTCGCGTGGCCGGCTCGTCGCGGCCCCCCCGCAGGTGCTCGAGCACCTGCCGGTACACGAGCCCGCCGAAGGGATGCGCATCCTCCGGCACCCCGGCCGCGAGCGCCCGGCGCACCTCGTCCAGAACGCCGCGCTCGAACTGCCGGTCGACGCGCCGGGCGACCCGCCGGGCGGTCTCCTCGGCCGGCAGGCGCAGGGCGAACGCGAGCACGTCGAAGTCCTCCAGCGGAGAACGGGTCTCGGCGAAGTGGGCGGTCAGCGTGCGTCCGGTGAGCAGGTAGACCTCGAGCGCCCGCACGCACCGCTTCGCATCGTGCGGCTGAATGCGCATCCCCGACTCGGGATCGACACGCGCCACCCAGCGATGCAGACTCTCGACGCCGCGCCGCGCGGCGATGCGTCCGAGCCGCGCACGCAATCGGTCGTCGCGCGCCGGCGCCGGACACAGGCCGCGGGTCAGCGCCCGGTAGTACAGGCCGGTCCCCCCCGCCAGCACCGGCACGCGCCCCGCGGCGGCCACCCGGCGCACGACCTCGGCCGCCTCGTGCGCGTAACGCGCCGCCGAGTACCTCTCGATCGGTTCCGCCACGTCGATGAGGTGATGAGGCACCCCGCGGCGGGCCGCCAGGGTCGGCTTGTCGGTTCCAATGTCGAAGCCGCGGTACACGGCCGTCGAATCGCAACTGACGACCTCGCCGCCGATGCGCAGCGCGACCTCGACGGCGAGCGTGCTCTTGCCCGTCGCCGTCGGCCCGACGACGGCCACCAGGCGGGGCCCGGCCGGCGCGCTCAGGACCACCGCATCAGGATCCAGACGACCAGCCCGACGAGAAACAGGACCCATCCGATCTGCTGCAGGCGCGAGGGCATGTCCGGTACGTTCCGCGGCGTGCTCGTGTCAGGCCGGCGGAGACTCGTTGAAGTAGAACGTGACGGTGAAGAAACAGGTGTCGTCCGGATAGTCGTCCGGCAACGGGTAGGTCGGGTTCGACGTGGAAATGGCGTTGAAGGCCGAGTTGGTGAAGGCCCTGACGCGCGACGGCTTCATGACGTCGAGGTCCGTGATCGACCCGTCGCGGTGCACGTTGAACGTCAGCACCACGTTGCCGTGCATCGACATGATGGCGTACGGCATGAACCAGTTCCGGTACACCTGCGCGACGAACCGGCGGATCCACGGGCCGAAGTCGGCCCCCTTGGAGTCGAACTGGATGAACGGCGCCTGCCGATCCACCCGCCCGCGCTGGTTGTTGAAGGTCTGCCGTCTGGCGTAGCGGTCCAGATTGCGCATGGCGCGACCGAGCAGGCCGTCCGCCGGCCGATCCGCATCCGCATCGAAGTCGTCCGGATCCTGCTCGCCGCCGCCGGGCAGGCTCAGCGCGCCGTCGGCGAGCAACTGCTCTATCAACTCGTCCGGCAGCCGGCCGTCCTCCTCCCCCGATTCCTCCGCGCTGCGGGAGGCGTCGGCCGTCTCCGCGTCGCGCACGTCGCCGCGCGCGTCCTCGAATTCGGATTCGGACGCCGGATCCTCCCGGCTCGGCGCCTCGGAGGCGTCGGCCGCGCGGTCCGGCTCCAGCGCGTCGGACGGATCCTCGCTCTCCACGAACCGCATCGAGTTGCCGTCGGCGTTCGGCAGATTGTTGAGGGGGTCCTCAGCGGCGGTCGGCGACTGGGCGATGCGATCCCGGTCGGACAATGGCGCGTCGGAATTCGGGGCCTGGTCCGGCTCGATGTCGACCAGCGGCTCTATGTAGACGAACGTCCGGTTCTGATCCGCGGCCAGCGCGAGCTCCGCCTGTTCCTGCTGCGCCGCGAGCTCGGCAAGCCGCGCCAACCGGAGCGCCTCGGCCTCCTGCACGAACGGGAGCTGCGGCACGAACAGCACGAGCAGCACCACCAGCACGTGGGCCAGGACCGACAGCAGCACCTGCTCCCGCCACGACATCGCCCCCTCGATGGTAGGCGTGTCGAAGTAACGGTCCTCGAAGTCGAAGATCATGAAGCGCCGAGTTGATTATAGTCCGCCCTCGCCGTCACGGGCCCCGGCGGGTCGCCGCGTACAGATAGACGACGCCCAGCAGCATCCGGACCGCCGTCGTGTCGACGAATCCGGCGTCGTCGAGCAGCCTGCAAAATTCGCTGCCGCTCGGGAACGCGCCGACGGACGCCGGCAGATAAGCGTAGGCGCTGTCGTGCCGCGAGACGACGCGCCCGACCCGCGGCAGCACGCGCTGGAAGTACCAACGGTAGAGCGCGGCGAGTCCGGGCAGCGTCGGCATCCCGAACTCCAGGATGGCGACGCGGCCGCCGGGCCGCACCACACGATGCAGCTCGGCCAGCGCGCGGCGGGGATCCTCCACGTTGCGAATGCCGAAGGCGATAGTGGCCGCATCGACCGAGGCCGCCGGCAGAGGCACGCGCATCGCATCGCCCCTTACCAGTCCGATCCGTTCACGCATACCCAGCGCGTCGAGCTTGCGAGCGGCGTGATCGAGCATGCGGGCAGCGAAATCGACGCCCACGACGCGGCCCGCGCCGCCGGGCCGGCGGCCGAGGGCGATGGCGAGGTCCGCGGTTCCGGTGCACAGGTCCAGCACCGTCTCGCCGCCCGTCAGGCCCAGCGCGCGGACGGCTCGTACCCGCCACCGCCGGTCGAGACCGCCGCTCAGCAGGTGGTTCAGCAGGTCGTAGCGCCCCGCGATGGCATCGAACATCGCCGCGACGCGATCCGGCGTCTTGTCGATCACCCGGTCCATGCGGGAAAGAGGTCCTGATCGAAGCCCAGGCAGGAAACGATCTTCCCGGCCATGAAGTCGGCGAGGTCGTCCAGCGTGGCCGGCCGCTGGTAGAAGGCCGGCATCGCCGGGAGCATGTGCGCCCCCGCCTCCGCGCAGAGCACCATGTTGCGAAGCTGCGGCAGGCTCATCGGGGTCTCGCGCGGCACGATGACGAGGGGTCGCCGCTCCTTCAGCGCGACGTCCGCCGCCCGCTCGATCAGGTTGCGGGACAGCCCGTGCGCCACGCCCGCGAGCGTCTTCATCGAGCAGGGCACGATGACCATCGCGTCACAGGGCGATGTGCCGCTGGCGATCGCCGCACCGACGTCCCGGTTGCGGTGGACGGCCAGCGCATCGGACGCGACGGCGACGCCGTAACGCGCGGCGAGGTACGGGCGAAGCCGATCCACCGCCGCGTCCGGTCCCAGCTCGTCCGCCAGCAGGCGCCGCCCGAAATCCGACACCACGAGATCCACCCGCACACCCGCGGCGAGCAGCGCGGCCAGTGTGCGCACCGCATAGAGAGCGCCGCTCGCACCGGTAATCCCCAACGCCACGCGCAGCACCTTACCCGACATGTATTGCGACCGCGGTGGCGGTCAGATGGAGAATGCCGACGTAGCCGTTCAGATCGAAAGCCTGCTTCACGCGCGACAGGTCGGCGGCGCTGACGAGCGACTGCTCGTACGCCAGCAACAGAGCCACTCCCGCGACGCCGGCGATGTATACCGGGCCCAGGGGCGCCACCGCAGCCAGCGCGGCCAGCCCGGCGACGGTCAGGACATGAAAGAGGCGCGAGAGACGCAACGCCCGCTCCACCCCGAAGCGGGCCGGAATCGATCGGAGTCCGTGGCGGCGGTCGAAGGCGACGTCCTCGCAGGCGTAGATCATGTCGAAGCCCGCGACCCAGGCGCCGGTGGCCAGGGCGAGCAGCCACGGCGTCCAGCTCCAGCCGCCGCCCGCCGCCAGCCACCCCCCGACGGGCGCGACAGCCAGCGCCAGTCCGAGAAAGAGCTGCGTGCAGGCCGTGTGCCGCTTGGCCAACGAGTACCAGAACACGATGGCGAGCGCCACCGGGGACAGCGCGAAACAGACCGGCCCCAACGGATACGTGACCGCCACGAACGCCGTGCCGGCCACTGCCACGATGGTCCCCGCCTCGCGGCGGGAAACCCGTCCGCGCGGAATCTCCCGCTCCTGCGTGCGCGGATTCAGCGCGTCGTAGCGCGCATCGACCAGCCGGTTGAAGGCCATCGCGGCCGTCCGCGCGGTGAACATCGCGAGCACGATCCAGCCGGCGCGGAGCCAGGTGAGCTCGCCCTCCAGCCCCGCGAGCAGGGCGCCGGTCAGGGCGAACGGCAAGGCGAACACGGTATGGCTGAACCGGACGAACGACAAGTAGGTGCGAATGCGAGACAGCATGCCTGCTCCGGAAATCCCGCTACCAGCGAATCCGCTCAAGACGCCGCGGGCGCGCCGCGGCCCTCGTCCGCCTCGTCGAGCCACGCGATCTGTTCCGGCTCGATCCCCGTCAAGAGATATTCTTCCACATCCTGTACCGCTGCCGGCGTCTCGACCGCGATCAGCGCCGCGCGGCGGGACGCCTCGATGGCTCCATGGGTCCGCCCGCGGCCGAGCGCCGCGGCGCCCGCGAGCGTGCCGCTGCCCAGGATGCGCCGCGCCGAGACCTGCGGCGCAAGGCGGCGAAGGTGGGCCAGCTCGCCGAACAGGTTCAGATCCGGTGCGCTGGCGAGGCTGTCGGTGCCCACCGCCACCGCCGCCCCGGCCGCGTAGAACGCGGGCACCGGGGGAACGCCGGCGCCGGTCCAGGCGTTGCTCCGCGGACAGGTCACGATGGTGGCGCCGACGCGGGCCACCCGGTCGATCTCGTCCGGCTCGAGCTGCACGCCGTGGACCAGCAGCGTGTCGTCCCGCAGCCAGCCCAGCGCGTCCAGATAGGCCACCGGCCCGGTCCCCGGCGGAAGCCATTGCGGGTCCCAGCGACCGCGAGACTCCAGAATCGACCTCCAGGCACCGGTCCCGCCACGCAGGAACTCGCACTCTTCCCGCGACTCGGCCAGATGTACCGAACGCGGTCCTGCAACGGCGGCCAGCGCCCGGAAGAGCGCGGGAGAGACCGAGTAGGGCGCATGCGCCGCGGGACGGATCCGCACCCGCTCGTCCCTGCGTTCGGACACCAGGAGATCGAGGCGCTCCGCGGCCGCCGCGGCGGCCGCGCCCACGACGTCGAAGCCGAGCAGCTCGTGGAAGACCACGGCCTCCACCGGGCCCGCCTCCAGCGCCGCCACCGACGCCAGCGTGTTGGTGACGTCACCGACCAGCGCGGTCCCGGCCCGGTACAGCTCGGCGATCGCCGCCACGATTGCTTCCGGATCCGCACCGGGCGGCTCCTCCTGCAAGCGCCGCATCAGCGCCGCCGCCCAGGCCGGCATCGAGCGCGCCGGCAAGACGGCGCCCCGCTGGCGGGAGAGCTCGAGGTGAGTGTGGGCGTTGACGAGACCGGGAAGAACGCAAACGTTTCCGAGGTCGATTTCCCGCCCCGCGTGGTCACCGCGAACGTCCCCCGCGGCCCCAACGGCAAGAATGAGGCCGCCGCCGACGTCCACCCAGCCGTCCTCGATCGGCGGCGACGTAATGGGCGCCACCCAGCGGGCGCGGTAGCGGGTCCGGGTCACCGACCGGCGGCCTGGCGGCGCTTGCCGGCCAGACTCCGCGCGGGATAGCGATCCAGCTCGGCCGGCACGGACGTGTCGCCCGCCTCGCGAGCCGTCGCGAGCTCGCTCATGCGGGGCACCTGCCGCTCGCGGAAGATGGGGTCGCCGAGCACGGTGTACTGCATGTCGCGACGCTTCGGCACGAAGCCGGCGTCCTCGATATTGCGAACGATCTCCACCTCGTCCATGCAGTAGGCGGCGCCGGCGGCGCGCACGACGTTCTCCTCGATCATCACGCTGCCCATGTCGTTGGCGCCGTAGGCGAGGCTCAACTGGCCGACCTTGCCGCCCTGCGTCACCCAGGAGGCCTGCAGGTTGTCGAAGTTGTCGAGGACGAGGCGGGCGAGCGCCAGGGTCCGCAGGTAGTCCACGCCGGTGGCGCCTACGCCGCCCAGCTCGGTGTTCGACGGCTGGAAGCTCCAGGTGATGAAGGCGGTGAAGCCGCCGGTCGCATCCTGCAGCTCCCGCAACCGAAGCAGATGCTCGATCCGCTCGTCGAGTCGCTCCACCGTGCCGTACATCATCGTTGCGGTGCTCCGCAATCCGGCGTCGTGCGCGTGGCGCATCACGTCGATCCATTCCGTCGCGGTCGCCTTGCCGTAGCAGTTCAGCCGTTTGCGGACGCGGTCGACCAGGATCTCGGCGCCGCCGCCCGGGATGCTGTCCAGGCCCGCGGCGACCAGCCGGTCGACGACGGCCCGGACCGGGAGCAGCGACAGGCGTGACAGATGGATCACTTCAGGCGGCGAGAGCGCATGCAGCTTGAAGTGCGGATAACGCGCCTTGACCGCCCTGAAAAGGTCCTCGTACCAGACCAGAGGCAGGTCGGGATTGTGGCCGCCCTGCAACAGCAGCTGCACCCCGCCGACCGCGATGGTCTCGTCGATCTTGGCGAAGATCTCGTCGAACCCGAGCACGTAGCCGTCGTTCGCGCCGACCTCCCGGTAGAACGCGCAGAAGTTGCATCGCGCCACGCACACGTTCGTGTAGTTGACGTTGCGATCGATGATGTAGGTGACGATCCCGTCCGGATGGCGTGCCGCCCGCGCGGCGTCGGCCAACTGCCCGAGCCGGTGCGTCGGCAGGTCGGTGTAGAGAGCAAGAGCCTCGGCGGCGTCGAGACGCCCGCCGTCGAGCACCCGCCGCACGGCGCCGTCGACAAGACGTCCCGTCATGCGTCGAAGAACCGCAGGGCGGCAGCCTGGGACACGATGCCGATATCCGCGGCGGCGGCGTAGAACCGCTTCACCCCGGAACGGCCGTCCTCGGTCAGGGTGAACTGCACGTTCTTCCGCAGATACTCTCTCGCCACCTCGGCCTGCTCCGCATCCCCGGACGAATGCGCCGCCACCACCTCGTCGACCGCGACGGCGCCCGCGTCCCGCGCGGCGCGCAGTGCCTGCACATGGTCCGCTTCGACCACGCCGCCGCGCCCGGCCCAGAAGGCCCACACGAACGGCAGACCGGTCATCGCGGTCCACTCCTCGCCCAGGTCGATCTTGTCGAGGTCCACTACCGTCTCGTGCTCGGTGAACAACGCGACGTCGCCGATCAGCAGAGCCGCGTCGCAGCGCTTGAGCATGGCCTGCAGGTCCGGATGCATCGTGACGAACTTCGGCTCGATCTCGAACCACTCCGCGCAGAGGACGCGGAGCAGAGCGACCGCCGTCCGCGAGCTCGAATCTATGGCGATGGAACGGATGGCCGACGTCGGCCGCGTCGTGAAGAGCGCCACCGACGCGACCGGACCGCTGGACGCCACCGCGATGTCGGGGACCACCCGATAATCCGGCCGGCGCAAATACTCGATGGCCGGCAGCAGGGCGAGGTCGACCGCCCCGTCGTGAAGCAGCGCGGCGCAACGCGCCGGCACGTCGTACTGCAGCGAGAAAAGATCGGGACGCGCATCCAGTCCGTGGACGAGCGGCCGCGCGTTCAGATACTCGACGACTCCGACACGGATGGCACTCATGGGTGATGCGTGCGCAGCGTCCGGAAACGGCCGTCCCGCTCGACCGGCACCAGTCCCGCCGCGCGGATGTTCCGCGTGATTTCCTCCAGCGGCGCACGACGGGGCCCGTGTTGCGAGACGTCGCTCGGCGAGACGCCGTCGACGTCGTCGGCGCCGAACGTCAGCGCCACCTGCGCCAACTGCGGCCCGTAGCGCCGCCAATCCACCTGGATCGACTCGATATTGTCGACCAGCAGCCGCGCCAGCGCAACCTGCCGTACGTCTTCGTAGCCGGTCGACGGCCGCTCGGACACGACTCGCGGAAGGGGCGCGAGGGCCGGCGCGCGGACGTCCGCCCCCCAGCCGGCGATGCGGCGCAGCACCGCGCCGCCGGCCAGCGACGCATCCACCGTCCAGCGCGCCACGGGCACGCCTCCCGCCGCCGCGCGGACAATCCACGCCGGATCGGCGGTGCGTTCGACGCGGGCCTCGGCGACGTGCGCCAGCCCCGCGGCCCGCAACCCGGCGATGAGGTCGTCGAAGCACGCCACGTCGCCCCCGCACAGGTCCACCAGCTCGTCGAGCGCGAAGCCGCTCACTGGAATGTCGCCGGCCGCGCGCACGGCGGCGCGAACCGCTTCCACAGCTCGACTCGCGGCGGCGGGGCACCCGGCGAGACGCAACTCGCCCGCCGGACGCGAAACCGACTCCGCGGGGATGCTCTTCGCCTGCACTTCCGCCACGCGCACGAAGGTTGCGCGGTCTCCGCGCAACGCGCGTCGCCGGTCATCCGCCAGCGCTCCGAGACGCACCAGATCGTGCGTCCCGGCCAGCGCCGCCATCTCGGCCCCGGAGAGAGGTGCACCGGCCTGCACCTTGTCGCCGATCGCTTCGAACCGGGCGGCGCTGGTCATGCGGCTCCGTGCGTCGGCGCCGGATCCCCGCCGGCCGTCATGGCGTCGGCGATCCGCTGGGCCACGGCGAGCGCCCGCCGGCCGTCCGCGCCGGTCACGCGCGGAGACGTCCGGCGCCGCGCGGCACGAACGAAGTCGTCCAACTCGCGCTCCAGCGGCTCGGCGTTCGTCACCTCCACCCGTCCTCCGTCGATGCCGATCTGCTCGCCCTCGCCCCTCTTGACCTTCCAGGTCTCGACCTGCTGTTCTCCATAGTCTACCGACACCAGCGCGTGGGGTTGAAACACCCGCAGCTTGCGTACCCGATCCCGGCTGATCCGGCTGGCCGTCAGGTTCGCGATGCAGCCGTTCGCGAAACGCAGGCGGGCATTCGCGATATCGATCCGCGAGCTGAGCACGGGAACGCCGACCGCCTCGATAGAGACCGGCTCGGCGCCGACGCAGGACAGCACGATGTCGAGATCGTGGATCATGACGTCGAACACGACATCGATGTCGAGGCTGCGCGGCTGAAAGCTCGCCAGGCGGTGCACCTCGATGAAGCGCGGCGCCGAAATCAGGGGCAGCGCCACGGCGACCGCGGGGTTGTGCCGCTCGGTGTGCCCCACCGCCAGCGTCGCACCGGACGCCGCCGCGGCCGCTATCAGCCGATCGGCCTCGGCAATCGACGCGGCGATCGGCTTTTCGACCAGCACCGCCACGCCCTCCTCCAGCAGCGGCAGACCGACACGCGCGTGATCGCTGGTCGGCACGGCAACGACCACCCCGTCGACGGAGGAGTCGATCTCGCGAACGTCCGCGAGCGCGACCGTGCCCACGTCGGCGGCAACCGCCCGCGCCCGCTCCACGTCGATGTCGACCACCGCGACGAGATCGACCCCCGGGGCTGCGCCGAGAATGCGGGCGTGGTGGCGTCCCAGGTGCCCGACGCCGATCACCGCCGCGCGGAACGCCGGCTGCGTCATGCCGATGGCGCCCCCCCGCGGCCGACGTCCCGGCCCACGACGGCCACACCGGCCGCGTTGGCGGCCGCGAACACGCGATCCCCGTCCAGCACCACCGTACGCTGCGCATCGACCGACAGCACGGTGGCCCCGGCCGCGCTGAGCGCCTCTATCGTGGGCACCCCGATAACCGGCACATCGAAGCGCATGTCCTGATTCGGCTTCGCCACCTTGATGACGCAGAAGCCCGACCCGGCCAATCGCCCGGCGCGGGCGATGACCTCGTCCGTACCCTCCATCGCCTCGACCGCCACCACGGCACGCTGGCGGACGGCAATCGTCTGGCCGATGTCGAGCCCGGCAATCGCATCCGCCATCCGGTATCCGAATGCGAGGTCGCCGCGCTCCTCGTCGTTCGGAGCCCGCTCGGTGAGCGCCCCGGACCGCGCCAGGAGCGGACCGAGAAACGCGGTCGAGTCGACCAGTTGAATCCCATGCGTGCCGAGCACGTCGGCCACCGCCGAGATCAGGGCGTCGGTGTTGCGGGTCCTCAGCCGCCGGAGCACCGACAGGAGGGTGAGATCCGGAACGATGCCGGAGAAGATGCGGGTGTGCTTGACCTGACCCGCCATCAGCGCCCGGGTGACGCTGGCGCGCTTCAGAATGTCGATGCACCGGCCGAGCTGGCCGAGCGAGACCCAGTGAAACTCGGCCGGCCGACCCGCGGCGGCCGCCGCTTCCATCGACGGGTGCGCCTCCTCCCGTATCGCGACCACCGTGACGTCGTGCCCGAGGCTGCGGGCCGCGTCGAGCGCCAGAAACGGGAACTGGCCGTTGCCGGCGATCAGGCCGATTCGCATGGACGGCTCGAGGTTGCGGGCTACTCCTCGACCACGACCGGCTCCACCCTCCTGGCCGGCCGGCGCAGGTTGACGCCGCGCCTGGAGGTTCGAATGAACTCGACCAGATAGCGCACCTCGTGGCCGTCGAGTTCCTCGTCGGTATCGATGCGCGCCAGGGCCCGCGTCGTGTTGAGCTTGGACTGCAGCAGATAACGGAAGGCGCGCTTCAACTGTGTGATGGTCTGGGGCGAGGCGCCCCGGCGCTGGAGGCCGATGGTGTTGACGCCGTACAGACGAGCCCGATTGCCGACCGTCTTCCCGTACGGCAGCGCATCCATGGTGACCACGCTGTAGCCACCGATGAACGCCTGGCGCCCGACACGGCAGAACTGGTGAACGCCGGAGAAAGCGCTGATCGTCGCCCCGTCCTCGACCACGACGTGGCCGCCCAGCGTGGCGCCGTTGCCGAAGATCGTCTTGTTGCCGACGATGCAGTCGTGTGCCACGTGCGCATACGCCATGAACACGTTGTCGCTGCCGACGAGGGTCAGCCCGCCGCCGCCGCGCGTCCCGCGGTGAATCGTGACGAATTCCCGAATCACGTTCCGGTGGCCGATGACGAGGCGCGTCTCCTCGCCCTCGTACTTGAGATCCTGGGGAATGAGCCCGACCGAGGCGAACGGAAAGATCTTGCACTCGTCGCCCAGCTCCGTGTCGCCTTCCACGACGGCCGACGCACCGACCCGGCAGCCGCGCCCCATCCTGACGCCGGCCCCGACGATGGCGTGCGGGCCGACGACCGTGTCCGGACCGAGCACCGCATCCTGATGGACCTTCGCGCTCTTGTCGACATAGGCGGATCGTTCGATCCCGACCAGCAACTCCGCCTCCGCGACCATCTGTCCGTCCACCGTCGCCACGCCCCGGACGACGGCCACCTCCTCGTCGCGACCGCGGAGCGTTACGTCGAGGCACAGCCGGTCCCCCGGACACACCTGCTTGCGAAACTTCGCGTTGTTCACGCCGCGCAGTGCCGCCCGCCCGGTCGGCACGTCGTCCGCCGGACCGAGCAGAAGCAGCGTGGCCACCTGCACCAGCGTCTCGATCATCATGACGCCGGGCATCAACGGGTTTCCGGGAAAATGTCCCTGGAAGTACTCCTCGTTGACGGTGACGTTCTTCACCGCACGCACGCGGCGGCCCGGCTCGTGCTCGACGACACTGTCGACGAGCAGGGACGGATAACGGTAGCTGAGACGGTCGAGAACGACGGGAATGTCGAGAGGCACGTATCGTACGGGCTCAATTGACCGCGGACGTCAGTCTACAGGGCCACACGCCAAGCAGTCCACCCGTCGGCCTGTGCGGCGCACCGTCAGCGCCGGTTCAGGTCGTCGATGACCAGTTGCGTCAGGTCGAGCGCCGGATTCGCCCAGACCAACCCCGCCGAGTTCAGGATGAAATCGATCCCGCGCGCGCTCGCCACGGAAGCAAGTGCGGGACCCAGCCTCGAATCCAGATCCACCTGGAGTCTCTGTTGCAGATCCGTCACCTCCGCGTCGGCGTCCTGGGTGACGCGCTGCATTTCCGCCTGAGCGTCTTCCGTGTCGCGCTGGATATCGACCTGCAAGCGGGCGATGTCCCGAGACAGGTTCTGACGAGCCTCCAGACTCATGACGGTCTCGCCCTGTGCGAGCCGCTGCTGCATGCTCAACAGATTCTGGTTCTTGGCGTCGATCTGGGTCTGCAGCGTGGCCTGCCGCGCTTCGATCTCCGACCGCTTCGCCTCGAGCAACTGCTGCACCTGCGCGTTGGCGCTCTGTCCGTGAACCGACTCGCCGACGATGCGCTGCAGATCAACGAAGGCGTACTTCGTGCCGGCCGGGAACGGCAGCGACGATCGAGCCTGCGCCGCCGCAGGCGTAGCGGTAACTCCGGACAGTGCACCGGCGAGCAACATCGTCAGGACAGCAAGTCTCATGGGGTAATCCTCGTGGGGCGCGCGACCCCCCCGCCGCGCGCGGCCGAATAGTTGACAACCAATGCGTGGGCCGGTTCCGTCGTCAGAACGTCGTGCCCATCGCGAAACGGAATCCGTGGCGTTCCTGCGGCTGATAGCGATCGTTGAAGATGCCTTCCACCTGCGGGTTGTAGTAGTAGATCAGGCGGAACGGCACGTTCAGCATCGGCATGAAGAAGCGCAACTCGACGCCGGTCGACGTTCGGAAGTCGCTCATCCGGAACTCCTGACCGAAGTCCTGGACCTGCCCGGCATCGTAGAAGGTCACCAGCCGCACCGGACCGCCGAGCACGAATTGGTACTCGAGGTTGAACAGCAGGCTCTTGTTGCCGCCCATGACGATCAGTCCCTGGTACGAATTGTTCGGCACCTCGGGGTTCACGTCCGAGAGCGTGGGCCCGATGCGGCGGATGTCGAATCCGCGAATCGAGTACTCGCCGCCAAGCCAGAGGCGCTCGAAGACCGGAATCATGTCGGAGTTGCCCGCCTGCAGGTGGCGGTACTGCACGCGCGCGCCGAAGATCGTGCGGGCCGTATGCGGCCGGTAGAGGGTAGCCTCCAGGATCGGCTTCACGAACTTCGTGTTGCCTCCGGCGCCGGCCAGCTCGAGCGCCAGCGACAGGCTTTTGCCCTGGCTGGGAAAGATGGGGTGGTCCACCGTGTTGTGCTGGAGCTGCGGCGTCACCTTGCTGACCGTGCGCCGGCCGTCGCTCCCGAGCAGCAGGGCGTCCGCGAAGAACGGGTTGTACGCTGCCAGGTACGACGCGTCCACGTTCCGCCCCAGGTACTCGCTGATGCTCGCCTGGGAGTTCTCCAGGCTGTAGGTCACGAACATGCGGGTGAACAGCCTCAGCGGTATGCCGAACGTCGAGGAGCCGCCGACCGTCTTCTCCCGGAAGCTGAACCAGTCGATCTCGCGCGAGAAGATCTGCGTGCCGAGGGAGATCGGGCGCCCGAAGTTGTACGGCCGGGTGAAGGACAACTGCGAGTTGTTGGCCCACTGGCCCCGTTGCACCGAGACCCCGAGCGTCTCGCCGCGCCCCATGAAGTTCGACGTCTGGAACGAGACCTGGCCGAATACGCCGTCGAACTGCGAGTAGCCGGCCCCGAAGGTCAACTGGTTCAGGTTGGTCTCGGTCAGATCGAACGTGAGGTTCACCTCGTTCTCGGCCGACTCCACCTTCTCGATGCTGACGCCCTCTTCTTCGAGCGGCTCGAAGAACCCAAGCTGATTGAGCCGCCGCACGCTGTGCTTGAGCGCCTCGGTATTGAGCACCGCGTTCTCGGCCACCTGCAGCTCGCGGCGAATCACCTCGTCGTGCGTGGTCTGGTTGCCGGCGAACTCTATCCGATTGACGAAGTACTGCTCGCCCTCCTGCACGCGAATGGTGACGTCGACGACCGGATCGCCACTGATGCGCGTCGGTCGCGCCGCGACCACGCGGACACCGTCCCCGTTCGACTCGCCGTTTCCATTCCCGTTCCCGTCGCCGTTCCCGTTGGCGTAGCCGCTCCCGTTCCCGTTGGCCTCGACTGCCGCCTCCGCGACCCGCTCCGCTTCCTGCTCTTCGGTCCGCGGCTCGAGCTCGGGCGCGAGCGTCATCTCGTAGTAGCCTAGCGAGCCGTACAGCTCACGGGCGTCGTCGAAGCCCTTCCGCACGTCGCCCTCGCTGTAGTAGTCCCCCGGCTCGATGTCCTCGAAGATCCGGCGCAGGCCCGCCTCCAGGAGGATCTCGTTGCCGGCGAAGCTGACCTCGCCGATGCGGTACCGCTCGCCCTCG
Organism: Vicinamibacterales bacterium; assembly: GCA_965116825.1. Taxonomy (GTDB): domain Bacteria; phylum Acidobacteriota; class Vicinamibacteria; order Vicinamibacterales; family UBA8438; genus WTFV01. The sequence goes on along the minus strand of OZ220736.1, from coordinate 4,568,982 downwards.
TCGACCGGAATCCGCAGCCGCAGCCCGCGGGTCTCTCCGTCCTCCGACAGCTCGAGGTAGTCGAGCTCCGGTTGGCCGACCTGCGCGGTGATGTAGCCCTGGTCGCGATAGAAGGCCTCGATGGCCACCGCGTCCTCTTCATACTCCTCGGGCTTGTAGGTGCCCCGGCCGGTCATCCACGAGAGCCACCAGCGCTGCTTGATCTTCTTCATCCGGCCGCGCAGCCGGCGATCGCTCATCGCCTCGTTGCCGATGAAGTCGATCTCGTGCACCTGGACCTTCGGCCCCGCGGTCATGTCGAACGTCAGCCGGACCAGCTTCGGCCCCCCCGGCAGCGCCTCGATGGTGTGGTCGACCTCCGCGAACATGTGCCCCTGCGCCTGGTGTCCCTGCCGAATCACCGCCTTGACGCGGCGAATCGTCTCCGGATCGATGAAGGAGTCCATCCGGAGCGTGATGCCCTGCTGTTCGAGGTTCTCCAGAATGTCCTCGGTCTTCAGCACCTCGGAGCCCTCGTAGGTCACGATCTTGACGCGCTCGCGCTCCTCCAGGTTGAAGATGACCCGCTTGGCCTCCACACCGTTCGGGTACGGGTCGTCGACCACCTCGATCCAGAGATCGTTCAGGAAGCCGGTGTCCCACAGGCGCTGGAAGTCATCCAGGATGAGCTCGGCCGTCTCGTCCGTGTAGGGCGTCCACCTCTGCTGCGACGGCAGGCTGACCTGCTTCGCGACCTCCATGTAGTAGAGGTAGGTATTGAGGTCGACGCCCGGCACGCCGCCCTGGGTCGGGAACCGGAGCTCGATGTTCCGCAGCAGCACGGACGAATCCGGAGGCGGCAACGAAGGCCGCGGGGGCTCTGGCGCCCCGCCGAAGATGGAGGGCGCCTGCTGCTGCGGCGCCCCGAAGATGGAAGGTTGCCCCTCCGCCGGTGCGACGCCGGCGGCCAGGACCGCCGAGAAAGCCAGAACCGCGGCCGCGCCGCGCATGCCGACCCGCTCCGGATGTGCCGTTGGTCGATTCACCTGCATTGAAGTACACCCGTGGGGCGCCGCCTGTACCGGACCGTCATCCCGCCCACCGACCACGGCTGGCAAGCGCCGCGTGACAGACGAACTCTGTACGATTCTACGGCATCTTGGACGTTCGGAACCAGGATTCGGCCGGCACAACCTGCTAGACCAGGCACCGCCCCTCCACCTCCTGGCCGGCGGCCCGGTAGGCCAGCACGCCGGCATCCAGGTAGACCTCGACCTCGCCGGATTCGAGCCGGCCCCGAATCAACTCCTCCGACAGCGGATCCTCCACGTGCCGCTGGATCGCCCGCCGCAGGGGTCGCGCCCCGTAGGAGCGATCCTTGCAGGTCAGATCGATGATCCAGTCGATGACGTCAGGGGTCAGGGTGATGCGCAGATCGCGGCCGGCCAGGTTCTCGTTGAGCTGCCCGACGAGCATCCGCAGGATCTCGCGCAGGTCGTCGTCGGTGAGTGCCTCGAACACGATGATCTCGTCGACCCGGTTCACGAACTCGGGGTTGAACGTGCGCTTGACCTCGCCCAGCACCAGGTCCGTCACGCTGCGTTGCACTTCCTGCGCGCTCGACGACTGGAATCCGACCGCCGCCTTCTTCTGAATGTGGCGGGCGCCGATGTTCGACGTCATGATGACGATGGTGTTCTTGAAGTCGACGCGGTTGCCCAGGCCGTCGGTGAGGTGGCCGTCCTCGAACACCTGCAACAGGATGTTGAAGAGATCGGGATGCGCCTTCTCGATCTCGTCGAGCAGGACGACCGAATAGGGGTGGCGCTTGACCTTCTCGGTGAGCTGCCCCCCCTCGTCGTGGCCGACGTATCCGGGCGGCGACCCGATCAGCTTCGAGACGGCGTGCTTCTCCATGTACTCGGACATGTCGAACCGCACGAGCGCGGTGTCGCTGCCGAACAGAAAGCCCGCCAGCGCCCGCGCCAACTCCGTCTTGCCGACGCCGGTCGGCCCGAGGAAGACGAAGCTGCCGACCGGTCGGTGCGGCGACTTCAGCCCCGCGCGAGATCGCCGGATGGCGCGCGCGAGCGCCGAGATCGCCCGCTCCTGGCTAATCACCCGCCGGTGCAGCTCGTCCTCCATCCGGAGCAGCTTCGCGCTCTCGTCCTGGTTGATCGTCGTCAGCGGCACCCCGGTCCACTTGGACACCACGTCGTCGATGTCCTGCGAGCCCACCTCCACGGGCTGGCCGCCCGCCTCGACGTCGAACTTCTCGCGCACCACCTGGAGGTTCTCACGCGCGAGAACCTCCTGCTCGCGGAAGAACTGCGCCCGTTCGTAGTCCTTCTGCGCCGTCGCGCTCTCCATCTGCTCTACCGCGACGCGGATGTTCTTGTTGATCTCGCTGAATTCCTCGCTGTAGCCCGCGGCCCGGAGCTTGGCGCGGGCACCCGCCTCGTCCACCAGGTCGATGGCCTTGTCCGGCAGGAAACGATCGGTGATGTAGCGAGTCGACTGGTAGACCGCCGCCTCCATCGCCTCCTGCGAGTACGCCACGCGGTGATAGCGCTCGTAGCGGTCCTTGATCCGGCTGAGGATCTCGAGCGCTTCGGTCTCGGTGGGCGGTTCGACCTTCACGGCCTGGAACCGCCGCTCCAGCGAGCGGTCCTTCTCTATGTACTTCCGGTACTCGGCCGGCGTCGTCGCTCCGATGCAGCGAATCTCGCCGCGCGAAAGCGCCGGCTTCAGGATGTTCGCCGCGTCGAGCGAGCCCTCGGCCGATCCCGCCCCCACCAGCATGTGCAGCTCGTCGATGAACACGATGATGTTCGGGTTCTCGGTCAGCTCCTTCATGATCGCCTTGAGGCGTTCCTCGAACTGGCCGCGGTACTTGGTGCCGGCCACGATCAGCGGGATGTCGAGCGCGAGCAGCCGCTTGTCGGCCAGAAAGTGCGGGATGTCGCCGAAAGCGATGCGCTGCGCCAGCCCCTCGACGATGGCGGTCTTGCCGACCCCGGGCTCGCCGATGAGCACGGCGTTGTTCTTGGTCCGGCGGCACAGCACCTGCTGCACCCTCTCGAGCTCCACGGCACGGCCCACGAGCGGATCGAGCCGGTTCTTCATGGCCGCATCCGACAGGTCGCGGCTGAACTCGGCCAGCAGCGGCGTCTCCTTGACGCGGGTCACCGTGGTCTTCTCGTTGAGGAGCTGCACGATGTCCTCGCGCACCGCGCTGAGCCGCATCCCCTTCTCGGACAGGATGGTCGACGCCACGGACCGCTCCTCGCGCAGGATGCCGAGCAGCAGGTGCTCCGTACCGATGTAGTTGTGCAACAGCCGGTCCGCCTCCTCGGCGGCGAACTGCAGCACACGCTTGGTCTCGGCGCTGAACGGGATCTCGACCGACGTGGAAACCTTCTCGCGGAAAACGGTGCGCCCCTCGATCTCCTTGCGGATGTTCTCGAGGGACAGGCGCGAGCGGGCGAAGATGCGGCTCGTCAGCCCCTTGCCCTCGCGAATCAGGCCGAGCAGCAGGTGCTCGGTCTCTATCGAGATGCTCCCGAGCTGGCTCGCCTCGTAACGCGCGAAAAACAAGACGCGCCGCGCCCGCTCAGTATATCGCTCGAACATGTCGCCTGCTCCGACGCGTGGTGGCCAGCGCCCGGATGTGGGTCGATTATAAGGTACTCGCGCGGCGGCCACGCGAACCGCCGAGCGGCCGCGTCAAGCCTCGGACAGACTTCCGCCGGCAAGCCGCAGCACCCGGTCGCAGGCGGCGGCCAGCCGCTCGTTGTGGGTGGCCACGACCGAGGTCAGTCCATGCGCGCGGTGCATGTCGAGCAACAGGCCATGGATCGCGGCGCCGGTCGGCTCGTCCAGGTCGCCGGTCGGCTCGTCGGCGAGAAGCAGCGCCGGCCGCATCACGAGGGCGCGCGCCACGGCGACCCGTTGCTGCTCCCCGCCCGACAGCATGCCGGGCAGGTGCACGAGCCGGTCGCCGAGCCCGACCTCGCGGAGCAATCCCTCCGCCCGTGCGCGGGACTCGGCCGCCGCACGGCGGGCGATGCGCATCGGCATCTCGACGTTCTCCAGGGCCGAGAACTCCGGCAGCAGGTGGTGAAGCTGGAAGACGAACCCGACGCTGCGGTTCCGGAACGCGACGAGGGCATCGTCGTCGAGCGCCGTCAGCTCCACGCCGCCGGCCTCGATCCGCCCCTCCCCGTCCTCGACGCGGTCGAGACCGCCCAGCAGTTGGAGCAGGGTGCTCTTGCCAACTCCCGACGCGCCCATGATAGCGACCATCTCTCCAGCCTCCACGGCCAGATCCAGATCGCGCAGCACCGGCAGCGTACGACCGCCCATGCGGTACGACTTCGACAACCCCTGCACGTCGAGAAACGCCATGATGAGAGACTGCCCGGCGTCTCTACTGATACCGCAGCGCCTCGGCCGGCTCGATGCGGGCCGCGTGGCGAGACGGGTGCAGCGTCACGAGGAGACAGACGGCGTTCGCCCCCAGCAGGACGAGTCCGACGTCGAGGGGCTCGATGATGAACGGCACGTAGGTCACCTGGTACACGTCCACCGGAAGACGCAAGAGCTGGTAGCGGTCCATCACCGTGCAGATGACATAGCCGGCGGCGGCGCCGGCGGCGGTCCCGGCCAGCCCGATGACGGCCCCCTGCAGGACGAAGATCCGCCGGATCATGCGGGCGCTCGCGCCCATGGTCTTGAGGATGGCGATGTCCCGGCTCTTCTCCATGACGAGCATGATCAGCGACGACACGATATTGAGCGTCGCCACGACCACGATCAGGCCGATGGCGATGGAGATGGCCATCTTCTCCAGGAACAGCGCCTCGAACAGGGTCGAGTTGAGTCGTGACCAGTCCTCCGTCACGTAGGCGTCGCCGAGCTGCTCCGGGATGGCGTCGGCGACCTCCCGCGAGGCGTAGGGGTCGTCGACCCGAAGCTGCATCATCTCGACCCGGTCCTTTCCGAACAGCCGCCGGGCGGCGTCCAGCGTCACGAAGCCGTACATCGTGTCGTACTCGAACAGGCCGAGACTGAAGACGCCGACCACCGCGAGGCGCCGGGGGCGCGGCAGCACCCCCATCGGCGACAGCGTGCCGCTCGGGGTGAGGAGGGTGATCTCGTCCCCCACGAACGCGCCGAGCTCCCTGGAGACCCCCTCGCCGATCACGATGCCGCCGAGCGCCGGTCCGTCGTAGCCCGACAGATCTGCCAGGCTTCCACTGTTCACCGATGTATCCAGCTCCGTGACCGCCGCCTCCAGCTCCGGATCGATGCCCTTGACGTTCATGAAGACGTCGCCCCCGCCGCTGCGGGCGAGGGCCCTGCCGGGAATCGCCGGCGCGGCAGCCTCGACGTCAGGCAACGCGGCCAGCGTGCGAGCCGCTTCCCGGTAGTCCGCAAAGCCGCCTTCCAGCACGTTCCAGACGTACACGTGGGCCTGCGAGCCGACGATGCGATCCCGCAGCTCCTGCTGCAGGCCGGTCATCAGGGCCAGGGCGACGATCAGCGCGGTGACCCCGACCGTCACGCCCAGCACCGAGATCAGAGACGTGCTGGCCATCGACGCCTGCTTCCGGCGCGCCGCGAGGTAGCGGATCGAGACGTAGAGCTCGAAAGGCAGGTTCATTGAGCCCCGCTCGCGGATGCCTTCCTACGACCCGCCGAGCGGCCGCAGCAGCGGAAACAGGATTACGTCGCGGATGGACCGGCTGTCGGTGAGCAGCATGACCAGCCGGTCGATGCCGATGCCCTCGCCGCCGGTGGGCGGCAGTCCGTGCTCGAGGGCGCGGATGTAGTCTTCGTCCATGGCATGCGCTTCCTCGTCGCCGGCGCCCCGCGCCCGCAACTGGGCCTCGAATCGGCGACGCTGCTCGGCCGGATCGTTCAACTCGCTGAACGCGTTGGCGATCTCCATGCCTCCGATGTAGAGCTCGAAGCGCTCGACGGTGTCCGGATCGTCCGGCCGCTGCTTGGACAGGGGCGAGACTTCCGTCGGGAAGTCGTGGACGAAGGTCGGCTGCATGAGCGCTTCCTCGCACAGCGCCTCGAACAGCGTGAACGCGATCTTGCCGGGACCGGCGTCGGGCGCGGTGTCGACACCGAGCTCGCCGGCCAGCGCGGTCACCTTCGCCCGGTCCCTGAGGTCGCCCTCGGTCACGTCGCGGCCCAGCCGCGCGGCGGCGGCCTCCCGCACCGCGTCGCGCACCTTCTTTCGCTCGAACCGCCGCAGGGAAATGGTCGTCTCGCCGTAAGTGAACTCTCGTTCGCCGAGCACCTCGTCCGCCACGCTGCGCAGGAGCTCCTCGCTCAGCTCCATCAGCTTCTCGTAGTCGCTGTAGGCCTCGTAGAACTCCAGCATCGTGAACTCGGGATTGTGCCGTGTCGAGATTCCCTCGTTGCGGAAGTTGCGGTTGATCTCGTAGACGCGCTCCATCCCGCCGACGGTGAGCCGCTTCAGGTAGAGCTCCGGCGCCACCCGCAAGTAGAGCGGCAGGTCGAGCGCGTTGTGGTGCGTGACGAAGGGCCGGGCGAGCGCGCCGCCCGCCAGCGGCTGCATCATCGGCGTCTCCACTTCCAGGTACCCGCGCGCGTCGAGGAACCGCCGCACGCTTCGGATGACGCGGCTGCGGGTCTCGAAGACCCGCCGGGACGCCGGGTTGACTATGAGGTCGAGATAGCGCTGCCGGTAGCGAATCTCCACGTCGGCGAGCTCGTTCCACTTCTCCGGCAGCGGCTCGAAGGACTTGGCGAGGAACTGCAGACTTCCGACCCGGATCGTGAGCTCGTTGGTCCGCGTCCGGAAGACGCGCCCGGCAACGCCTACCAGGTCGCCGACGTCCAGCAGCTCGAACACACCGAAGTCGCGCCGGCTGACGGAGTCCTCCCGGACGTAGGCCTGCAGCCTCGACTTCCCGTCCGACAGCACCAGGAAGTTCGCCTTCCCGAAGCTCCGGATCGCGAGGATGCGGCCGGCCGTGATCGTCTCCGGGCGCTCTTCCTCCAGTTCCTCCCCGGAGCGACCTCCGTGGCGGTCGACGACCTCCCACAGCATGTCGGACCGCTCGACGCGGGCCGGGTACGGCTCGACCCCCAGCGCCCGGAGCGCCTCGTAGTTCGCGCGCCTCTGGTCACGCTCGTCCAGTGGCGCCTCGTCGTCACGCTCCCTCAACGCAAACCGGATCTCCCCGTCCCGGCCCTCGGTTCTTTCGATGTCCGCCTGTCCGGCCAGCAGGGTTTCCAGATACCCCCGGCGCTGCTCGGGCTCCAGATCCCGGCGCAACCTGGTGGCCTTCAAAATGGCGTCAAGGGATCGTCTGCCGAGCGGAAACTCCGGATTCATCCGCGCCTTCTTGAGCACCTTGCGCACCTTGGTCCGCGCGTCCTCGTCGCTGATCGCTGCCCGCCCCCCAACGTCCGTGTCCGCATGCCGGTTGGCATGCTTCCGCCGCTCCAGTTCGACGCGCTGCTTCAACGCATAGTAGGTTCGGCCGCTCTTTCCCTCCCGCCGAATCACCTCGGCGCCCTGCCGGACCAGCAGATCCTCCACATCCAGTCGATCGAGCGCGGTCTCCTTCGCGAGGCCCTTGACGGTCCTCCAGAGATCGCGGTTCTCCAGAGCCGCACGCACGCTGGCCCACGCCGCGGCGTCGCCGGTCTGTTCAGCCGCGCTCGTTTCCAGGCGCCCGCCAACAGCTTCGTCCATCACGTCCCGAGCGCGCTCCTCTCGTCCTGTTGCACGACCGCGCACCGCACGGCATCGAGCACGCCGTTGATGAAGGCGACCGCGCGCTCCCCGCTGAACGTCTTGGCCAGCTCCAGCGCTTCGTTGATGACGACGGCCGGCGGCGTCCTCTCGAACAGCAGCTCGTAGACCGCAAGGCGCATGATCAGCCGATCGACCACGGCCAGACGCTCCGAGCGCCAATTGTCGGTGTGGCGCGCGATCAGCGCGTCGATCTCGGGCAACGCACCCACGGCGCCGCGCGCGAGGCCGAGCGCCAATTCCCGACGGGGCAGCGGGGCCGAATGAACCGTCCAGAACAGATCGACCGCGTCGTCGATTTCGCCCGCACCGATGCGGCCGACGTCCCACTGATACAGCAACTGGAGGGCGGTCTCGCGAGCCCTGTGGCGCTCACGCGAGTTGTCCGTTCGGGACTCCCTGGCGCCGAACACGCCCTCCGGAGTATCGAGACTCCGATGCAGCGCCTGGAGCGCCGCCTCGTCATGCCCCCGCTGGCGCCCGGGAGGCGGTGCCACAGGCGATTCCGGTTCGCGAACCCCGCGCACGGGCGCTTGCCGACCCCGGCGCCCCGCGCGCGGGCTCGTCGAGCGGGTTGCCGCCGGACGCTCGGCCACAGACGACGTCGGCCGTTCCGGCAGGTCGGCAGCACCCTCCGGCGCGGCGCGCTCGACGCGCTTCACCAGTCGGGGCCGCTCCTCGCGCGGCGGTCGAGAGGAAGCAGCGTCAGGCTGCTCGACGGGCGCGGGGATGGGACACCGGCCCGCATCCTCCAGCCAGAAACGCCCCTCGGAATCCTTGATCAGTTCACCGCCGACCAGCAGAGCGTTTTCGTCGAAGGACTTGATCCTCCGCGGACTCTCCCGTGGATCGACGGCGGTCAGCATGACGCAATAGGGCTTGACGCCTCTCTCGATCTCCTGCACATGCGCATGTCGCTCACGGTCGCCCGGGTCCGCCGGGTCCGGAAGCTCGCCGTCCGTAATCCGGACGCAGCGCCGCCCTTTCAACGTGCCGCGCTCGTCGTCCCAGACGCGCAGGTAGACCTGGCCGGTCGACGGCGAGATCGCCCCCCACGACCACCTGGCGTTGACGAGAGGTGCGCCGAGGCGGTCCCTGAAGAACCGGGAGATCGTCATCGCGTCGCTCTCGTCGGACAGTTGCGCCGGCATGCACGCCCGGGCCGCATCGCATGCTGCTCCAATTACTTTCCGGTCCGGGGCGCGCCCGGCAGCGAGTCGAGGACATTGGCCAGTTGCACGGCGGCCAGTGCAGCTTCCCGTCCCTTGTTCGAGGGTCCGTCGCCGGCGCGGGCGGCGGCCTCGTCCAGCGAGTTCGTGGTCAGCACCCCGAAGGTCATCGGCACGCCGGTCGCCTGCGACGCCGTGGCGATCGCGTGCGCGACGGCCGACGCCAGATAGTCGAAGTGCGGCGTCTCGCCGCGCACGATGCAGCCGAGGCAGACGACCGCGTCGAACGCACCCGATTCCGCTGCACGCCGCGCCGCCAGCGGGATCTCGAAGGCGCCGGGCACCTCGATGAGCGTCACCGAACCGGGCTCGCCGGGCGGCGCGCCGCGGGCGCCCGCTCCCCGGAGCGCGGCCAGCGCACCCTCGCACAGCCCGCCGGTGACGGCGCGGTGGTACGCGGACACGACGAGGCCGACCCGCAATCCCGACGCGTCGGTGGCCCCCTCGATGACAGGGCTGTCTCTCATGTGCCGGTAAAGTGGGGCCGGCGCTTCTCCAGAAACGCACGCGTCCCTTCGCCCCAGTCGCTGGTCGCGGCGGCCAACCCGAACAGGCTCGCCTCGTGGGCGCACCCGTCGGCGAGCGTCATCCCGAGCCCCTCGCGTACGGCGGCCAGTATGTAGCGCACGGCGACCGGAGCCTGGGCCGCGATCCGCTGCGCGAGCTCCAGCGTCCGCGCCATCAGCTCGTCCCGCGGCACGACCCGGTTCACCAGGCCGATTCGGCAGGCCTCGTGCGCGTCGATCGGGTCGCCGGTCAGGGTCATCTCCAGTGCTCGTCCTGCCCCGACCAGCCGCGGCAGCCGCTGGGTACCGCCATAGCCGGGCAACAAGCCGAGCCCGACCTCCGGCTGGCCGAGCTTCGCCGTGTCCGCCGCGATGCGCAGCGTGCAGGCCATTGCCAGCTCGCAGCCGCCGCCCAGCGCATAGCCGTTGACGGCCGCGATCACCGGCTTGCCCATCCGCTCCAGCGCGTGGCACAACGCGTGTCCGCGGGCCGCCAGCGCCTCGGCGGTGACCGGATTCAGCGCCGCCAGCTCCCGAATGTCGGCTCCGGCGATGAACGCCTTGTCCCCGGCGCCGGTCAGAATCACCACCCGCACGTCGTCGGCGGCGGTCAGCCGGCTTACCGCGCCCTCCAACTCGATGATCGTCCGGTTGTTCAGGGCGTTCAGCACCGCAGGCCGCGTGACGGTGAGCACCGCCACGGCCCCGTCGCGCTCGATGGTGAGGTTCTCATCCGGCATGGCGTCTGCCTCGAACGGCAAGAACTATACTCCACGCCCACACCAGCCCGGCGCCGGCGGCCGATCCCAGGGCATCGGCCGCCGCGTCCCGCAACTCCGGGGTCCGGCCCGGCACGAACGACTGGTGCAGCTCGTCGGTCAATCCGTAGGCGGCGCCCAGGGCGGCGGCCAGAAGCGCGCCGCGGAGGCTGGTCCGGGACCACTCCGCTCCGGACACGCCACGCAGCATCGCCGCCCCGAGCAAGCCGTACGCCAGGAAGTGCGCGGTGACGTCGGACACCGAGCCCGGCAACCGGGGCGGGCCCGGCATGGCGGACACCAAGAAAAACGCCGCCATCAGGGCAGCGGCGGGTCCCCACACCCGAAACAACCGGAGCACCGCGACCCGCCGGCCGCGCCGGCGGGTGGTCATAGCGGGAACGGATACATCAGCCACGCGAGCACCGTGGCCGCCAGCACGAAGCTGGCGAACAGCGCCCCGCCGAAGCGCGCCTGTTCGGCCGGCTCGTCGCGCATCAGCACGGCGAAGACCAGCGACACGAAGCCGGCGAACAGCACCATCAGCATGAAATGGCTGGCCATGCCGCCGCCTACTTCCTGCCCTGGGCGATGTCGAACGCGTCCATCGTGACCAGGGTGTTCAGAAGGCCGGAAACGATCAGAAACGTGTTGCCGTACTCGTAGGTGCCGGCCGCCACGTCGCCGCCCCCGGCGCCGAACGCGAGCGCCAGCAGATAGGGGACCCCGATGCCGAGATCGGCCAGCCCGGCCAGCGCGACCAGGGGCCGCGACGGATCGAGAGCGAACAGCTCCCCGTCGAGACCGAGTCCGATGGCGAACATGAGAGGCAGCGCCACGAGAAAGACGATTCCCTTGGACGCACGCCCCTGCCAGAGATGCCCGGCGCCCGGCACCGCCCAGGCGACGGCGCAGATGACCGCGACGCGGCCCGGATCGTCCGACTGCGAACGGTTGCGCATTCTCTAGTGTACCTTCCCGCGAATCACGCACGCCACGAACCCGGACGCGGCCGCGCCGAGCGGAACCGCGGACGCCGCGCGACCGAGATTGCCTGGGTCGGCCAGGCCGCCGGCCTCGAGCAGCACGGTCGCCGCGGTCGGCAGCGCCGCCGCCGCGAGAACGATGCGCCCCGCCCGGCCGCGGCGGCCGGGGCGCCGGCGCGACGCTCCTGCGGCGCAGACGCCGAGCAGCGCCCCGCCGTACAGCCCGGCGCACCGCCCGCAGACCGGAAGCTGCACTCCCCACGGATGGAAGGAGCGATCCGCGCGCTGGTGGCAGATGGCGCTCGCGACAAGGTAGACCGCGCTGCCGGCGACCAGCGGCGCGCCTTCCGCACCGTGGCGCAACGCGTACGGCGTCGCCGCCAGCGCCGCGCTCCAGAGCACGACACCCGCGATCAAGAGCCGCAACAGCAACCTAGAGTTCCAGCGCATCGAAATGGGTCAGGCGCCGGAAGGCGTCGAACCGGGCGCGGATATCCTCGTCGGTCAGGCTGAGCAACCGGCCGAGGCCGAAGTCCTCCACGGAGAGCGAAGCCATCGCGCTCCCGCAAACCGCCGCCCGGGTGACCGCGTCGTCGGAGAGATCGTCCGCCGCCGCGAGGTACCCGATGAATCCGCCCGCGAAGGTGTCTCCCGCCCCGGTCGGGTCGCATACCTCCTCGAGCGGCAGGCCCGGCGCGGCGAAGAAGCCGTCCCCCCGCGTCATCAGCACACCATGCTCCCCGCGCTTGATGATGACGCGCCCGGGGCCCATCGCGCGGATCTCGCGCGCCGCCTTCACCAGGTTCGCCTTGCCGCTCAGTTGCCGCGCTTCCTCGTCGTTGATCACCACCGCGTCCACGCGCCGCAGCACCTGGCCGAGCTCGGACGGCGTGCCGTCGATCCAGTAGTTCATCGTGTCGAGGGCGACGAAACGGGGCGCTTCCACCTGATCGAGCACCTCGATCTGCAGCGCCGGGTGGATGTTGGCGAGAAACACGATCGGCGTCGCCCTGAAGCGCTCGGGCACGCGCGGCGAGAAGTCCTCGAAGACGTTGAGATGCGTGTAGATCGTCTCGCGCGTGTTCAGGTCGAGCTTGTACTCTCCCTTCCACCGGAAGGTGTCGCCCGGCACCCGCTGCAGCCCCTCGAGGTCGATCCGCCGGCCGCCGAAGACCTGCATGTGACGCTCGCCGAAGTCCTCCCCGACCACCGCCACGAGCCGCACATCGCTGAAGAACGACGCCGCGATGCTGAAGAACGTCGCGGCGCCGCCGACCACGCGGGACACCTCCCCGAACGGCGTCCTGATCGAATCGAAGGCGACCGACCCCACGGTCAACACCGACCGGGTCATGACAGGTACCTGCCGACGATTGGCGCCAGCTCGGCCCGCGTCTCCGGCGGAATCGCCTCCGGACGCGTGATGATCGCCGTGGCCAGCGCGCTGCCGCACTCGCACCCGCGCTCGACCGGCAGGCGCGACACGAGGTCGGCAACCGTCTTCTGCGCCGTCGCCGCGTTCGCCTGCAAGGTCTCGATGACCATCTCGACGGTGACCTGATCGTGCTCGGGGTGCCAGCAGTCGTAGTCGGTCACGAGGGCCAGCGTCGCGAAGCAGATCTCCGCCTCGCGCGCCAGCTTGGCCTCCTGCAGGTTGGTCATGCCGATCACGTCCATGCTCCAGGAGCGGTACAGGCGCGACTCGGCGAGAGTGGAGAACTGCGGCCCCTCCATGCAGACATAGGTGCCCCCGCGGTGCACGGTGGCGCCGACGCGGTCCGCCGCGTCGGCGGAGAGCCGGCCGAGGTCCGCGCACACCGGGTGCGCGAGCGAGACGTGGGCCGCCAGGCCGCGGCCGAAGAACGTGCCGACGCGCCCCCGCGTGCGGTCGAGGAACTGGTCCGGCACGACGATGTCCTGCGGCCGGTACCGCTCCTGCAGGCTCCCGACGGCGCTCGCGGAGACGAGCCACTCGACGCCGAGCTTCTTCATGCCGAAGATGTTCGCCCGGAAATTGAGCTCCGACGGCAGGATGCGGTGCCCGACGCCGTGGCGCGCCAGGAACGCGACGCGCCGCCCCGCGAGGGTACCCACCAGGTAGGGCGCGGATGGCGCCCCGAACGGCGTCTCGATCGCGCGTTCCTGGCGGTCGGTGAGCCCGGCCATGTCGTACAGTCCGCTCCCGCCGATGATGCCGATGCGGATCCGCTCGTCAGCGTGCATGATGCGCAGTCTGCGCGCTCCTCTCCTGCTTGAGCTCGACGAGGACGCCGTGCGCGCTGGCGGGATGCACGAAGGCGACCAGCGCCCCTTCCGCCCCGTCGCGCGGCGTCTCGTCGACCAGCCTGACCCCGCGCGCCTTCAGCCGCGCCAGGGCCGCCGCGATGTCGTCGACCCGCAGCGTGATGTGGTGTATCCCGGCCCCCCGGCGCGTCACGAAGCGCCGGATGGGCGACTCTTCCGACGTCGCCTCGAGCAGCTCCAGCGCGGCGGATCCGACGCGCACGAAATGCGCTCGCACCCCCTGCGACGGCACATCCTCGGTCGCCTCGACCTCCAGGCCGAGGGCGTCCGCATAGAAGGCGAGCGCCGCGTCGAGGTCGTCCACTGCGATTCCGATGTGGTCCAGCACCGCCTTCATGAGTCTGGCGCCTCCTGCGCGAATCGCCGTACGAGATCGCCCGCCGCAGCATACGGATCGACCTCGCGGGCCACAATGGCGTCGATGGCGTCGTCGAGACCCTGCGCCGCCCCGATACGCTCGACGATCCGCGCGACCAGGATCGATTCCAGCCGGGCTCGCGCCCGCCGCCGCGCACGGTCTTCGGCCGCGAGCCCGCAAGCGGCGAACCGACGCACCGCGGCAATCGCGTCGTCGATGCCGTCCCCGTTCGCCGCACACGTCTTGATCACCGGCGGACGCCACCGGTTCGTCCCACCCTCGCGCAGCGAGAGCATTCCCTCGATCTCCCCGACCGTGCGGTCGGCTCCGTCCCGGTCCGCCTTGTTGACCACGAACACGTCCGCGATCTCCATGATGCCGGCCTTGATCGCCTGCACGTCGTCGCCGCCGCCCGGAGCCAGGACCACCACCGACACATCGGCGATCCGGCTGACGTCGATCTCTCCCTGGCCGACGCCGACCGTTTCGATAAGCACGACGTCGATCCCTGCCGCGTCCAGCACGATCCGCGCGTCGTCGGTCGCTCGCGCCAGGCCGCCGAGCTGTCCGCGGGTCGCCATGCTGCGTACGAAGACGCCGCGGTCCGCCGCGTGGCCCTGCATCCGGATGCGATCACCGAGGATGGCGCCGCCGCTGAACGGGCTGGTCGGATCCACGGCCAGAATCCCGACCCGCTGCCGTTCCCGGCGCAAGGCGGCGGTCAGGCGATCGACCAGCGTGCTCTTGCCGACCCCCGGTGCCCCGGTGAGCCCCACGGACAGCGCGCCCCCGGTCCGCCCGAACAGCCGGCCCACCAGGGCCGCCGACCCCGCGTCCTCCCGCTCCACCACCGATATGGCGCGCGCGACCGCGCGGGAATCTCCGGCCAGCACGCGTTCGGCGAGATCCATCAGGTCGGCGTCCTGCGAGCGGCATCAGCCGAGATACTGCCGTGCGATCACCAGCCGCTGAATCTCGCTCGTGCCCTCGCCGATGGTCAACAACTTCACGTCGCGGTAGAGCTTCTCGGCCGGATAGTCCTTCATGAAGCCGTACCCGCCGTGAATCTGCACGCCTTCGCCGGCCGCCCGGACCGCGACCTCGCTGGCGTAGAGCTTGGCCATCGACGACTCGCGCGTCGTCGGCCGCCCCCGGTCCTTGAGATACGCCGCGCGGTAGGTCAGGAGCCTGGCCGCGTCGATGCCGACGGCCATGTCGGCCAGCTTCCACTGAATGGCCTGGAAGCTGGCGAGCGGCCGGCCGAACTGCTTCCGCGCCGCGGCGTGCCGGCGGGACGCGTCGAAGGCTCCCTGCGCCAGTCCGACGGCGAGAGCGGCGATGCCGATCCGTCCCGCGTCGAGCACCGCCATGGCGTCGGCGAAGCCGTGCCCTTCGCGGCCCAGAAGGTGATCGCGCGGCACCCGGCATTCAACCAGCCGCGTATCCGCGGTGGTGCTCGCGCGCATGCCGAGCTTGCTCTCCTTGCGGCCCGCGGACAGGCCGGGCGTGCCGCGCTCGACGACGAAAGCCGAAATGCCGTGACGGCGCGCGGCCGGGTCCGTCACCGCCATCACGACGGTCAGGCCGGCCGCTCCCGCGTGGGTCGTGAACGTCTTCGTGCCGTCCAGGATCCAGTCGTCTCCGTCCGCCCGGGCGCGCGTTCGCAGGCTGCCGGCGTCACTGCCCGCGTCGGGCTCCGTCAACGCCCAGGCCCCCAGAAACTCGCCGCGCGCCAGTGGCGCCAGCCAGCGCTCCTTCTGCGCCTCCGACCCGAACATCCCCACGTGCGCGGCGGCCAGGCCGTTGTGGGCGGCGACCGTCAGCGCAATCGTCGGATCGACCCGCGCGAGCTCCTCGATGCATATGCAGTACTCGACGGCCGAGAGCCCGGCGCCTCCGTAGCGGGCCGGAAACTGGATGCCGAGCAACCCCAGCTCCGCAAGCTGCGACAGCACTTCGGCCGGAAACGCCTGCGCCTCGTCCCAGGCCATGACGTGCGGCGCAATCTCCCGCTCGGCGAACTCGCGCACCGCCCGACGCGTCACCTGCTCCGCTTCCGTGGGCCGGAAGTCCATGGCGTCGAGACTCTATCACGCGCGGCGGTGCCGTCCCCGAAGCCGCCGCGTTGCCGCCAGGCCTTCCAACTGTCGATAAGGAGAGACATGCACGACTGCCGCGCCGGCCGCCGGCTGCCCCTGGCGCTGCTGCTGCTCCTGATTGCCGGCGCCGGCCCGGCGGCCGCCGATCTCACCATCTTCGCCGGACATGCGACACCGGATCACGCGACGCGGGGAGCCGCCGTCGGCATCTCTCTGCGGCCGGTGGGCCTGGAATTCGAGTACGCCGGCATGCCGTCGGCCGGACCCGACTCGAACCCGACGCGGCAGACGGGACTGTTCAACCTGACCTTCGGCGCGCCGCTCGACCGCATCCCGCGGTTCGAAGTCTACGGCGCCGTCGGCGGGGGCGCGTACCGCGAACGCCGGGAGGCGCACGTGGAAACCAATCTGGCGGCGGGCATAGGCGCGGGCGTCAACATCTATCTGCGCGGACCGCTTCGCCTCCGGATCGACTACCGGTTGCTCGTATTGCGCGGCGCAACCCAGCACCGCCGCCCACACCGCGTGTACGCGGGCCTCAACGTGCTGTTCTGACCGCAAGAACCCGCAGGCCGCATCCCATGCAGCGCCGGCCGCCCTTCCCCGTCAGCCCGGATCGTCGACCAACACCACCGGCTGCAGCTCGAGCGGCGTCTGTCCCATCCCGAAGGACTGCATGTAGGACTCGTAGAGCTGCTGCACCTCCGCCGGGAACAACTCGTTGAGCAACTGCGGCACGGCGTAGTTGGCGTCCGGCACGACCGGGTCGAAGAGCCAGACGAACACCGCGTTGTTGTTCGGACCGGGCTCGACCAGGCGGTACATCGTCCAGCCCGCCGCCAGGGCCTGGAGCTGGCCGTCCTCGCTCGCCGCCAGAGCCTGCACCATCCGTCTCGTCAACGCTTCGAACCCGCTAGCGCTTCCGGACGTTACGTAGTTGATGACCATCGCGGCCGGCGTCTCGAAGGTCCGTGTGGCGATCGGCGGAGCCGGCTCCGTCTCGGCATCGTCGGTCGGCGGCTGCGCTGCGGAAGGCGGCACCGGCGCTGACGCCGCCTGCTCTGCCGACGCCGGCGGTTGGGACGCGTGAGCGGACTCGAAAGACCGGGGCGACACCATGCCGACGGCTGCCGCCGCCAACACGACGGCGGACACAGGGAAAGCGAAACCAGACCCGCCAAGACCGAGCCGGCGGGTGTTCATCGGACGCATCAGCCCATGGCTCCCGGCGCCGCAGCCGGCGGCGGTCCTGTCCCGACGGCCGCCTCCCGCCTCAAGCCGACCCGGATGCGGCGGCTTCGCGCGGGTATGGCGGCAAAAAGAAGGGCGCGGACGGGCCTGCGGCCCGACCGCGCCGGAAAACGCCGTGGCTCTGCCGATGCAGAGACGTGCGATCCGAATCCACCCCGGACGAGGATCGACCCCTAGAAGTCGCTGACCAGCGTGAGATTGATCGGCAACTGCTTGAGGGCGGCGTCCGTGAAGGAGCCGTTGTAGGTCTCGTAGAGCTGCTGAATCTCTCCCGGGAACACCTCGTTCATGATGGTCGCCGCCGCGTAGTTGGCGCCGCCCATGACCGGGTCGATGACCCAGGCGTACATCACGTTGCCCTGGCCGGTGATGTCGAGGCCGGCCCGGTAGACCTTCCACCCGCGGGCCTGCGCCTGCCGGTTGGTCTCCGTGTTCTCGCTCTTCGCGAGCGCCTCGCCGAGGCGCGCCATGACACCTTCGTAGGCCGCGGTCGACCCCGGCTTGACGAAGTGCAGCATGACCGCAGCGTCTCCGCTGAAGTTCACCTGCGGCTGCGCCTCCACCTGCTGCGAGGGGATCAACGTTCCCAGCATCACGCCTGCGGCCAGCGTCGCCGCGAACGCGCCCCCCAGAAAGATCCGCCGCATCGACCGCTCCTTGCGAAACCAACGCATGTTCGTGTCCTCCATTGGATCCCCCGTGCCCGGAAAAAGAGCGGGTACTTTACCGTACCGCCCGCGCTAGACGAAAGTACTCAGCAGCTCGTTCGAAATCAGCATCCCGGCGCGGGTCAGGCGCCACCGGCCGCCGACGTCGGTCATCCGGCCCGCGTCGACGAAGCGGCCCACGTCGGATCCGTGTCGCGCCTCCAGGTCGACGCCGTAACGCCGCCCGGCAACGGCGACGTCGATCCCCTCGGCGAGGCGGAGGCCGGTGAACAGAGCATCCCCGAGCCGCTCTTCCGCCGACAGGCGGCGGCGTGTCTCCGCGACCGGCGCACCCTGCTCCACCGCATCCACGTAGCGCGCCGTCTCCGAGAGGTTCTTCCACCGTACGCCGCCCCGGGTCGAGTGGGCGCCGCACCCGAAGCCCAGCCACTCGCCGTCCCGCCAGTACTTGAGGTTGTGGCGCGACCGCCGGCCCGGACGCGCGACATTCGAGATCTCGTACTGCTCGTACCCGGCCGCGTCGGTCCGCGAGAAAGCGTCGAGATACATGGCGGCCGCATCCTCGTCGGGCGCCTGCGACCAGCCGCGCCGCGCCGCCTCTTCCTGCAGCGGCGCGTTGGGGTACAGCTCCAGCATATACAGCGAGGCATGGTCCGGCGCAAGCGCCACCAGCGCCTCGACCGACGCCGCGCACGCCGCGCGACTCTGGGCGGGCAGCCAGAGCATCATGTCGAGACTCACGTTCCGGCATCCGGCCTCCCGGATCGCCGCGAACGCCTCGCGTGCCTGCTCCGCCGAATGCGCGCGGCCAAGGCGCGCGAGCTCGCCGTCGTCGAACGACTGCACGCCCATGCTGATGCGGTTGATCCCCGCTTCGAGCAACCCGGACACGTAGCCGGCGCTGCACGACTCCGGGTTCATCTCAAGAGTGGTCTCCGCGCCCGGAGCGACGTCGAACGCCCGGCGGCAGGCGTCGAGCAAGCGCGCCACCTCCTCGACCGCGAGCAGCGACGGCGTCCCGCCCCCGAAGAAGATCGAATCGACCCGCCGCCCGTCGCCGCTGCGCCCTATCTCGCGCGTCAACGCCGTTACGTAGCGCCGCTTGAGTGCCTCGTCCAGCAGTCCCCGGTTGAAGTTGCAGTACCCGCAGATCGCCGCGCAGAACGGCACGTGAACATAGAGGCCGAGAGCACCCTCGCCCTCCGGGTCTCCGTCGCTCCGGAGCGACTCCTCGCGCGGCACGCCCACTCGATCCTCCACGACTCGAGATGCGTCGCGACGGCCCTGGATGCCGCGATCGCGCGCCGAATCAGGTTCCAGCCTTGCCGCCGGCCCAGCCCAGATCGAGCTGCCCTTCGGGCAACCGCGCGCGGGCCCGCCCCGACGTCCGTTGCGGCAGTCGTCCGGCCCGTGCGGACGGCCCGCCGGTCCGACGCGGCCGCATCTTCCACTTCTGCGACAGGTCCTCCGCCGTCGGCGGATGCTCGAACTTGCGGTAGTCCGGCCCGTCGTACTCGAGAAACTCGCACATCTCGCGCAGCCGCGAATGGAGGCGGTAGCCCACGCGCACGAGCAGCGAGTCCATGTCTCCGGCGTCGTCGACGTCCTCGTAGTTGGTGGTGAAGACCGTCGGGCGCCTCTCGTTGTAGCGGGTGTTGACGATGAGGTGGATCGTCTCCTCGACCCAGTCCGTCAGACGCTCCGCCCCCAGGTCGTCGAGCACGAGCAGCTCGGCCTGCATGACCTCGTCGAGAACCTCCGCCTCGGAGGCCCTTGTCACCGGATTGTAGGTGCTCCGGATGGTGCTCAACAGCGAGCGGGTGTCGTAGTAGACGCCCCGCATGCCCATCAGCACGACCTCCCGCAGCACGGACACCGCCACGTGCGTCTTGCCGATGCCGGGAGGCCCGATGAACAGGAGCCCCTTGTCGACGACGGGAAACGCGGCAGCGAACTCCCGCGCCTTTCTGACGGCGCGCTGCAGCTTCTCGTTGTCGTAGGTGATGAACGCCGAGAAGTCGCACCTCGAGTACCGGGCCGGAATTCGGGCTCGCGACAACATCTGCTCCGCGACGCCCGCACGCCAGCAGTCGCAGCGTTCCGCGCGGCGCGCCCCGTCCACGGCGCGCGTGCGCCAGCCCGTGCCCCGGCAGTCCGCGCAGTCCGCTCGGACCCGTGCCCCTCTGTCCGCAGCCACGGGACAAGCTTACCAGCCCTTGAGGGAGACCTCAGGCGTCCGGCGGGCGGCGGGCGCGGAGCCGGGGGGCATCGGCATCCGGCGCCTCCGTCGATTCGGCCGTAACCGGCCGGACGAGGTCGGTCGGCGGCGACTTGACCAGCGCGGTCCCGAGGCGCTGCTCCCAGTCGCCCACGCCACGGGTGAGCTCCTGCTTGACGTAGTGCATGAACTCGTTGACCTCGTGCTGCATCCGGGCCATCTTCTCCCGCATGTTGAGGATGATCTCGACGCCGGCGAGGTTCACCCCGAGGTCGCGGGTCAGCGACAGGATGGTCTCCAGCCGCTCGATGTCCTCTTCGCCGTAGAGCCGCGTGTTGCCGTCCGTGCGCGACGGCTTGAGCAGACCTTCGCGCTCGTAGAGACGCAAGGTCTGCGGGTGAATCTTGTAGCGCTGCGCGACGACGCTGATCATGTAGGGTCCCGCGCTCGTCTGCTTGGCCGGCATGTGAATCAGTCTTCGAAGAGGTTCTTCCGGACGTCCGCCCCGTGGATCCGGCCGAATTCCCGCAGCAGGGCCTTCGACCGCTCGTCGGCGACGGGCGGGAGCACCACGTTCACCGCCACGACGAGGTCGCCGCGACCTCCGTCCCGGCGCGGCGAGGGAACGCCGTGCTCCCGCAGCCGAAACCGCTGGCCGGAGCGCGTACCCGGCGGCACCCGCAGACGCGCCGTGCCGTCGAGGGTCGGCACGTCCACCGCGGCCCCGAGCGCCGCTTCGTGAATGGCGATCGGCAGGTCGAGATGCAGGTCCGGACCTTCGCGCCGCAGGACCCGATGCCGTCCGACCTTCGCCACGATATACAGGTCTCCCGGCTCGCCGCCCCGGATCCCGGCGTTGCCCTTGGCCTCCACCCGCAGCCGTGAGCCGTCGTCCACACCGGCCGGCACGTGGATGGCGATTTCCTCGTCGCGCGCCGCGACGCCGCCTTCGTGGCATGCCTGGCATGGGCGGAAGCGGAGACTCCCGGTTCCGTCGCAGAAGGCGCAGCGCATCGCGAACACCATGTGGCCGCGTCGGCGGCGCGTATTGCCAGTGCCCTGGCAACTTGGACAGCGCGTTTCGGCGGTTCGGCGCCGGCCGGCTCCACCGCAGTCGCCGCAGACATCGAGCCGGGTGACGGTCAACCTGCGTTCGGTACCGCGCACGGCTTCCTCGAACGAGAGCGCGATCTCCCCGAACAGGTCCCCCCCGCGCTCGGGGCGGCCGCCGGCGAACGCCCCGCGCGCATCCGGCGCGGCGACGACATCGGAGAACAGCTCCTCGAAGGTCGCCGAGCTTCCGTCTCCGCTGCCGCCCGGCGAAAAGTCGAATCCCTGAAACTCGATCGAGGCCGGGCGGGGGGCGTGCTCGCGCGCGCCATGCGCGTCGTACTCCCGGCGCCGGGCCGGATCGCACAGCGTCTCATAGGCCTCGGTCACGCATCTGAAGAACGCCTCGGCCTCGCCGTCACCCGGATTGATGCCCGGGTGATAGCGGCGGGCGAGGCGCCGGTAGGCGCGGACCACCTCGTCCCGCGACGCCGACCGCTCAACGCCGAGCACGACGTAGAAATCCAACTGGGCCACGGGGCTCCACCACGGATTGCCCGATCACGGCGTTACGACTTCCCGTCCTCGACGACCTCGGCATCTATGACGTCCCCCGCATTCCCCGCGCGCGGCCCGCCCGGGCCGGGGCCGGGCCCCGGACCGGCGTCCGGCCCCGGTCCCGGACCCGCCTCGGGTCCTTCGCCTGCACCGGGCGCCGCTTGCGCGGTCTTGGCATACAGGGTCTGGGCCGCCGTCTGCTGGGCTGCGTTCAGCGCCTCCAGCGCCTGGTCGATCGCAGGGGCGCCGCCGCTCTCGATGGCCTTCTTCAGCCCCGCGACCGCCTCCTCGACCGGCTTCCGCTCCTCCGCCGACAGCTTGTCGCCGGCGTCCTTGAGCATGCGCTCGGCGGCATACGCCGCCTGATCCGCCCGGTTCCGCGTCTCCACCTCTTCCTTCCGGGCCTTGTCGTCGTCAGCGTGCGCCTCGGCCTCCCGCATCATCTTGTCGACCTCGTCCTTGCCGAGACCGCTCGATGCCGTAATCGTGATCTGCTGCTGCTTGCCGGTGCCCAGGTCCTTGGCCGACACGTTGACGATACCGTTCGCGTCGATGTCGAAGGTCACCTCGATCTGCGGCACGCCGCGCGGAGCTGGCGGGATGCCGTCGAGATGGAACTTGCCGAGCGTCCGGTTGTCCTTCGCCATCGAGCGCTCGCCCTGCAGAACGTGCACCTCGACGCTGGGTTGGCTGTCGGCGGCGGTCGAGAAGGTCTCGCTCTTCTTGCTCGGTATGGTCGTGTTGCGCTGGATCAGAGACGTCATGACGCCCCCGAGAGTCTCGATGCCCAGCGACAGCGGCGTGACGTCGAGCAGCAGGAGGTCCTTGACCTCGCCGGCCAGCACACCCGCCTGCACCGACGCGCCGATCGCCACCACCTCGTCCGGGTTCACCCCGCGGTGGGGTTCCTTGCCGAAGACCTCCTTCACGATCTCCTGCACCCGCGGAACCCGCGTCGACCCGCCGACCAGAACCACCTCGTCGATCTGCGACGGCTGGAGGCCGGCGTCGCGCAGGGCGCGCTTGACCGGCTCGACCGTCCGCTGCAACAGCGGCTCGACCAACTGCTCGAACCGCGCCCGGGTCAGCTTCCTCTGGAGGTGCTTCGGACCGGAAGCGTCGGCGGTGATGAACGGCAGGTTGATCTCGGTCTCCACCACCGTGGACAGCTCCATCTTGGCCTTCTCGGCCGCCTCCTTGAGGCGCTGGAGCGCCATCGCATCGCGGCTGAGGTCGATGCCCTCCTCGCGCTTGAATTCCCCGACGATCCAATCGATGACCACCTGGTCCAGGTTGTCGCCGCCCAGATGCGTATCGCCGTTGGTCGCCTTGACCTCGACCACGCCCTCGCCCACCTCCAGAATCGAGATGTCGAAGGTTCCGCCGCCGAAGTCGTACACTGCGATGGTCTCGTCGGTCTTCTTGTCGAGCCCGTAGGCGAGCGCGGCGGCGGTCGGCTCGTTGACGATCCGCAGCACCTCGAGCCCGGCGATCTGCCCGGCGTCCTTGGTGGCCTGCCGCTGCGCGTCATTGAAGTAAGCGGGCACGGTAATGACCGCCTTCGTGACGGACTGCCCCAGGTACTCCTCGGCCGCCTGCTTCAGCTTCTGCAGCACCATCGCCGACAGCTCGGGCGGCGACAGCTCCTTCCCGCCCGCCTTGACCCGCGCGTCGCCGTTCTTCGCGCGCACCACCTCGTAGGGCACCATCGTCATTTCTTCGTTCACTTCGTCGAAACGACGCCCCATGAACCGCTTGATCGAGAAGACCGTGTTCTCGGGATTGGTCACCGCCTGCCGCTTGGCGACCTGCCCCACCAGCCGTTCGTCGGACTTCGCGAACGCGACGACCGACGGGGTCAGCCGGCTCCCCTCCGGATTGGCGATCACCGTCGGCTCGCCGCCCTCGATGACGGCCACCACCGAGTTCGTCGTGCCCAGGTCGATCCCGATTATCTTGCTCATCTGTTGCTGTTCCTTCGTGCCCGACGGCGCTGCCGCCGCGCGAAAACACCGCGCCCCATGACGCGTTCCGACCCGACCATACAATAAGCGAAATATATAATCTTAGTTGTTTCTTGTCAAGTACGCGACATCCGCCTGGCGCGGCGAGTCGCAGCGTGCCCCGTGCTATATTGGGTTTGCTCCCCGTGGCATCAACAAGGAGATCCGCGTGGCTCCTGCACCGAACCGCTACGTGCGTCAGGCCGTCGTTCTGAGCCTCTTCGCCGGCGCCGCCCTCTTCGGGATCGTCACCGGCGTACTGCTCGCCTACTCGCCCGACCTGCCCGAAATCGAGGCGCTCGACGACTACGCGCCCGACACCATCACCCGCGTGTACGCGCGCGGCGGCGAGCTGATCGGGGAGTTCGCCACAGAGCGCAGGGACATCATCGGCTACGACGACATCCCCGAGGTGCTGCGCAACGCCATCATCGCGGCCGAGGACGCCTCGTTCTTCGACCACCAGGGCATCAGCATCCCGGCCGGCATCCGGACCGTGATTCAGAACGTGGCCGCCGGCGATCTCACCGCCGCCGGCGCGAGCACGCTGACGATGCAGCTAGCGCGCAACATCGAGGTCGCAGGCGAGAGCCTCGGACTCCAGAAGGCGTGGCAGCGCAAGGCCTGGGAGGTCTACTACACCTTTCTCATCGAGAAGCGTTACACCAAGCGGGAGATACTGGCGCTCTACGCCAACCAGATATGGCTCGGCACCGCACGGCACGCCGCCCACGGCGTCGAGGCGGCGTCGCAGCTCTACTTCGGCAAGTCCGCGAGAGACCTCGAGATCGGCGAGGCCGCCCTGATCGCGGGCATCCTGCAGTCGCCGGCGCGCTGGAGTCCGCTCGTCAACATGGAGCGCGCCACCGAGCGGCGCAACTACGCGCTCGGGCGAATGGCCGCGGAAGGCCACATCACCGAAGCGGTCGCCGCGGCCGAAATGGCCAAGCCGATCATGCTCGCGCCGCGCAGCCGGAGAGCCAACACCATCGCGCCCTATTTCCTCGAGGAGATTCGCCAGCACCTCGAAGCCGGCTACGGTGCGCAGCGGCTCTACGAGGACGGCCTGGTCGTCCGCTCGACGCTCGACATCGACCTGCAGCGCGCGGCGAACAAGGCGGTCTCCGACGGACTGCGCGTCGTCGACAAGCGCCACGGCTTCCGCGGCGCGCGGCGCAACGTGCTGCGCGGCGACGACGCTGTCGAGTCGATGGATGCCTTCGAGCACTTTCGGTGGCGACTCCCTATCGCCGAGGGCGACATGGTGCCGGCAGTGGTCACGGGAACGACCGCGGACACGATTCAGGTGCGGATCGGGCCGCACGCGGCGGAGATCGATGCCGACGGCTTCGCCTGGACGCGGAAGTCTGCCCCGGACGAGCTCGTGGAGGCAGGCGACCTGATCGACGTAACGCTGACGAGCCTGCCGCAAGGGGGGGGGCGCGGAACCGCCACGCTCGACCAGGAACCCGAGGTCGAAGGGGCGCTCGTCGCGATCGACAACCGGACCGGCCACGTGCTCGCCATGGTGGGCGGATACGACTTCGAACGCAGCCGGTTCAACCGCGCCACGCAGGCGTTCCGGCAGCTCGGCTCCCTGTTCAAGGGCGTCCTGTACGCCGCCGCCGTCGACCAGGGCCACACGACGACCAGCATCCTGCGGGACGAGCCGGTCAGCTTCCAGGTGGGTCCGGGTCAGCCCAGGTACCGTCCGAGCAACTACGACTACGAGTTCAAGGGACCGGTCACCCTTCGCTACGCTCTCGAGACGTCGCGTAACGTGCCGGCCGTCTGGCTCATGAACGAGGTCGGGCCCGAGGTGGTCGTCGACTTCGCGCGCCGCGTGGGCTTCAGCTCTCCGATCCCGCCCTATCTGTCCGTCGCCCTCGGCTCGGCCGAAGCGACGCTGATGGAGGTGACCAGCGCCTACTCGGTGTTTCCCAATCAGGGCAGACGCATGCTGCCGTTCCTGATCGAACGGGTGCTCGATCGCAACGGGGACCTGCTGGAGGAGCACCGCCCGCAGTCGCGTGACGCGCTGCGGCCCGACACCGCCTACATCATGGCCAGCCTCATGCGCGGTGTCGTGCAGCGGGGGACCGGCCGCCGGGCCCTGCAACTGAACTGGCCGGTCGGCGGCAAGACCGGAACCGTGGACGATTTCACCGACGCCTGGTTCGTGGGATTCGATCCGGACATCACGCTCGGCGTCTGGGTGGGGCACGATGAGAAAAAGACGATCGGCAACCGAGAGGAAGGCGCCCGCGTGGCGCTGCCCATCTGGATCGACTTCATGAGGGCTTACGTCGGCGACCGCGAGATACAGCCCCAGTTCGATCCGCCGACGAACATCGTCTTCGTCTCGGTGGATCCGGAAACCGGCCAGCCCGCCGGACCGGGAACGTTCCGCCCCATCGAGGAAGCGTTCATCGCCGGAACGGAACCCGGAACGGCGTTTTCGCGCTAGCCCGCACGCCACCGGCTCCGGAGGCTACCGGCCTCCCCCGGACTTGCCGCGCGTTCCGGACGCCTTCTGCATCAGGTAGGCCTTGATGAAGGCGTCGAGGTCGCCGTCGAGGACGCGATCGACATTGCCTTCCTCGACTCGGGTGCGGTGATCCTTGACCATCCGGTACGGATGGAGGACATAGCTGCGGATCTGGCTGCCGAAGGCGATGTCCTTCTTCTCTCCCCCGATCTCCTCGAGCCGATCCTGCTGCTCCTTGATGCGGCGGTCGTACAGCCGCGCCCGGAGCACCGCCATCGCCGCGTCCCGATTGCGGTGCTGCGAGCGCTCGTTCTGGCAGGAGACGACGATGCCGGTCGGCAGGTGGGTGATCCGCACCGCGGAATCGGTCACGTTGACGTGCTGCCCCCCGGCTCCGCTCGACCGGTAGGTGTCGATCCGCAGGTCCTTCTCCTCGATGTCGATCTCGACGTCATCCGGCAGCTCCGGCCAGACGAACACCGACGCGAACGAGGTATGCCGCCGGGACGCCTGATCGAACGGCGAGATCCGAACCAGCCGGTGAATTCCCGCCTCGGCAAGAAGCAACCCGTAGGCGAAATCGCCGTCGACGGTGACGGTGGCGCTCTTCACCCCTGCTTCGTCCCCCGGCTGCGTGTCGATCACCTCCCGCGAGAAGCCGCGGCGCTCGGCCCAGCGGAGATACATCCGCAGCAGCGTCTCCGCCCAGTCCTGCGATTCCGTCCCGCCGGCTCCGGGGTGGATCGAGACGATGGCGTTGCGCTGGTCGTGCTCGCCGCCGAGCATCTTGCGAATCTCGGCGCCCTCCACCTCCTCGCCCAGGTCGAGGAGCCCCGCTGCGAGGTCGCCGGCCACGTCCTCGCCCTGTTCGGCCCATTCGAGCAGCACGGCCAGATCGTCGGCCTTGCGGCGCAACGACTCTGCGAGGTCGAAGTCCTCCTGCAGCCGGCGGCGCCGCTGCAGCACGCGCTGCGCGGCGGCCTGATCGTTCCAGAAGTCGGGCGCGGCGGCCTGCCGTTCCAACTCCGCCATCTCGGATTCGACGGCGGCGGGGTCAAAGATAGCTCCGCAAGTCGGCCGCGCGCTTCACCAGGTCCTGATATCGCCGAACGTTCTCGTCCAGGGCTATCGCCACGAGTCTGCCTCCATCCCGTCAGACACGAATCCGCCGCCGCCGCCCGCCCGCGAGGGCAAGAGCGGCGATGGCCGCGCCGGCGTAGGCGGGCGCGTCTCCGAACCGCCCGTAGATCGTAAGCGCATCGAGCAACCGTACGTCCTCGACCACGACTGCAGGCTCGAAGAGTCGCGACCGCGCCAGGACCCGACCGTAGGGGTCGATGACGCCGCTGATGCCGGTGTTCGCTGAACGGACGAGGAAGCGCCCCTGCTCTATCGCCCGCATCGTGGCCTGCTGAAAGTGCTGATAAGGAGCTGCGGAGCGGCCGTACCACGCGTCGTTCGTGACCGTGGACAGCAACCGGCTGCCGCGGAGCACGAGCTGCCGCACCAGACCCGGATAGATGATCTCATAGCAGATGGCCGTGCCCACCGGGCTCCCGCCGACCGGCAGCGTCCGGGCTTCCGTGCCGGCGGAGAAACCGGCCACCGACTCCACCAGCGGCGACACGAAGAAGAGCGCCCGGCGCAGCGGCACATACTCCCCGAAGGGCACCAGACGCTGCTTGCGATACACACCGGACGTCGATCCCGCTTGCGGCTCGATCAGGTAGGCCGCGTTGTAGTACCGCGTGCCCCCGTCCCGCACCACCTCGGTCGTGCCGACGAGAAGGTGCGATCCGGTCTCCCGCGCCACGGCGCGCACCGCCTCGCCGCGCGGATCCCGATCGAGCGCGAACGGCGTCGCGGACTCGGGCCAGACGACCAGCCCCGCCCCCGCGGCGACCGCGCGCCGCGTCTGACCGAGATAGGTTTCCAGGATGGCGTCGCCGCGCAGCGGATTCCATTTCTCGTCCTGCCGCACGTTGCCCTGCAGCGCCGCCACCCGCAACGGCTCCCCGGCACGCAGCAGCGACCCATCCTGCAGGCGCCAGGCGCCGAACGTGCCGGCGGCAACGACGATGGCCGCGGTCGCCAGGACGGGCGTGCGTCGGCCTGCGGGCGCAGCTACGGCCGCGTACGCGATGGTCGCGTTCACGAGAACGACCAACCCCGACACGCCGAGCACGCCGGCGATGCTCGCCGTCTGGGCGACCGCAGGGAACGGCACCTGGCTGTAACCAATCAACGCCCAGGGAAACCCGGTGAACAGATGCATGCGCCCCAACTCGGTCGTCACCCACAACGCGGGCGCGAAGAGCAGCCCCCGGGCCCCGAAACGGGCCGTGAGATCCGCCATGCCGGCCGCAAACAACGCCGGAAACAGCGCCAGGAACACGACCAGCAGCGCATGCACGGGCCAGGCGACGGCGGGGGGCAGCCCCCCGTAGTCGACCATCACGGCGGGAATCCAGTAGAGCGTGCCCGCGAAGTGCACGACCCCGGCGATCGCGCCCAGGCGCAGTCCCTGCCACGGGGTCGCCCGTGCCACGGCGACGAGCAGCGGTACGAGGGCCAGCCACGCGACGGCCGGATGGCCCAAGGTCGGAAAGCTCAGGAACAGCAGCGCGCCCGAGAGGGCGGCAAGCGGCAGAGAGGGCACGGACTGTTGACTCCGGGGCTGCGCAGACTCGCCCGACAATCGTACGGCGCAGGATCCTAGCGCGTGATCCAGGGCTGGAACGACTCTTCCGCTTCGAGCCGCTGCAGGATCCGCTCGGCCTCTTCACGGTCCGCATAGGTCCCGACGCGAACCCGGAACACCTGCACGGGGGCGCCTGCTTCCGGCGCGACAACGAACGCGGGATAACCCTTTTCGACGAGCCCCTGCGCCATGCGTTCGGCAACGCCGCTTTCGCGCAACGTTGTGACGTGGATCGAGTATCCCCTGAACTGCGGGGGAGAGGAGACGACCGATCCGGCTGCCGCCGCACCGGCGGCGTCCACCTCCGCGACCGGGTCCGGCGCACGCGCGGCCGTGAATCCGGCATCAAGGCCCGGCCCGCTGTCCCCATCGAGTCGCTCGTAGTACGACAGTTCGGCCCCGTCGGTCGCCGCCACCGAGGGTTCACGCCCGCCCGTGCGGACCATGGCAGGCCGCTCGTCGACAACGATCGGCACTTCGCCGCTCGCGCTGGCGGAACCGTGGCCGGTAACCATCTCGATGACCGACACGCCACGACCGACCATCACGCCGAGCAGAAACGCCACGACCGACAGGCCGGCGCTCGCCATGGCCAGAAAGACGTACTGCTTCGAGCCGAGGCCGTTCCCGCCCTGCGATCTTCGCGCCACACTCACCCGTCGCGTTTGCCGGACAATGCGCCCATGAGGTCGATCGGCAGCGGAAACACGATGGTGGAGTTCTTCTCGCCGGCAATCTCCGTCAAAGTCTGCAGGTAACGAAGAACCGCCGCCAACGGCTCTCTGCCGATGATCGCGGCAGCCTGCGACAACTTCTCGGAAGCGATGAACTCACCCTCCGCGTGTATGATTTTAGCACGCTTCTCACGCTCGGCCTCCGCCTGAGCGGCCATCGCCCGCTGCATGTCGACCGGCAGGTCGACGTGCTTGACTTCTACCGACGAGACCTTCACGCCCCACGGATCGGTGTGCAGATCCAGGATCTGCTGAAGCTGCTGATTGAGCTGCTCGCGCTCCGACAACAGGCCGTCCAGCTCCACCTGCCCGAGCACGCTGCGCAGCGTGGTCTGCGCGAGCTGCGACGTCGCGTAGTGGAAGTTCTCGACCTCGACCACGGACCGCTGCGGATCCATGACGCGGAAGTAGACGACGGCGTTCACCTTGACCGAGACGTTGTCCTTCGTGATGACGTCCTGCGGCGGCACGTCCATGACGATGGTGCGCAGGCTGACCCGGACCATGCGGTCGATCGGCGCGAACACCAGGATGACGCCGGGCCCCTTCGAACGCGGATAGAGCTTCCCGAGCCGGAATATCACCGCCCGCTCGTACTCGTTGAGAATCTTGACGGAGTTCGCGAGGTAGAGCACGATGACAAGCAGGACGATGAACTCCGGGCCGATGCCGCTCATGATTCCGATCCTTCCTCTGACGGCGGCAACACGCGCCGTACGGTGAGCACCATTCCCTGGACCGCGACCACCTGCACGGCGTCGCCTCCGGCGATGTCCGTCTCCGGCGCGGCGGCTGCCGTCCAGATTTCACCCCGCGTCGACACCCGCCCCCGCCCGCCGGCTGGGATTGGATCGATCGCCCGCCCTTCCTGATTGACCATGCCGTCGACCCCGGTGACGGCCCGGACCTGGTGCGCCTTGATCCCCAGCCGGGCCAGCGCCCCGGTGATCAGCGCCAGAGCCAGCATCGTGGAGATGATGAACGGCCAGCCGAGCTGCAGTTCCGGGGCCGGCGAATCGAACAGCATCACCGCGCCGAACAGCATGCTCACCATGCCGCTGACGGCCAGCAGCCCATAGGTCGGCGTGAACATCTCGATGACGAGCAGGACCATCCCGAACAGAATCAACAGCAGGCCAACGTAGTTGATCGGCAGGATCTGGAACGCGAAGAACGCGAGCAGCAGGCAGACGGCGCCGACGATGCCGGGCACGGCGGCGCCGGGGTTCCAGAGCTCGATGGTCAGTCCCAGGCTGCCCAGGCTGAACAGCAGCACCGCGATCTGCGGGTGCGCGATGGCGCTCAACAACCGCTGCCTCCAGCTCATCTCGACGGTCTCGATCTCCGCGTCCGCCGTTCGCACGACCTCGACGCTGCCGTCCCAGCGGCGCACCTCGCGGCCATCGAGCTGCTCGAGCAGGTCGTCGAGATCCGAGGCGACGAGGTCGATCAGCGGCGGCTCGGCCTCGAGGGCCTCGCGTTCGGTGAACGACATACTCTCGGTGACCGCCTTCTCGGCCAGCTCCACGTTGCGCTGCCGCTGGCTCGCCAGCGACCGCGCATAGGCCGCCACGTCCGAGGCCGCCTTCTGGGCCGCGGTGTCGTCCATCTCGGAGCCGGTGCCGGAGACCGGGTGCGCGGCGCCTATGTGCGTGCCCGGCGCCATGACCGCCACGTCGGCGGCGATGGTGATCAGGAAGCCCGCCGATGCGGCGCGGGTGCCGCTCGGACCGACGTAGACGACGACCGGCGTCTCCGCCTCGATGATCCGGGTGTTGATCTCGCGCGTGGAATCGACGAGCCCGCCCGGGGTCCGCAGCATCACGACCACCAGATCCGCGCCCGCGCGGTCCGCCTCGTCCAGTGTCTGGCCGATGTATTCGGCGGAAACGGGATGGATGAGCGCCTCGACCTCGGTGGCGTAGACGACCGGACGTCCGCCGGCTTCCTGCTGCGCGTCCGGCCAGGTCGCCGCCACCAGCATCAACATCCAGGCGGCGGCGCCCCAACGGAACACGCGCCGAATCCGACGACGGGCCTGACTGATTGACATGTCGGTCCCTGGGCGTGACGCTACCCTCACGGTAGCCGAGCCCCTGGACAGTGTCAACGCGTACCCGCGCCCGCACCGCCCCCCGCGGCGGATCTGGTAAGGTTGCGGGCGGCGATGTCGACGGCGGCCATCCTCGCCGGCGGCCGGGCCCGCCGGTTCGGCGGCAGGCCCAAGCTGCTGCTTCCCCTTGGCGACCGGCGCATCGTCGACCGCCTGCTGGCGGTGCTCCGGGCGGTGGTCGATCAGGTATTCATCGTGGCGAACGACCGTGCAACCTACGCCGGGCTCGGCGTGCCCGTGCACCCCGACGTCCTGGACGACGCAGGCCCGCTCGGCGGCGTGCACTCGGCCCTGCGCCGTTCGCGCTCTTCCCGGACGCTGGTGGTGGCCGGCGACATGCCCTTTCTCAGCACGGCGTTCCTCGACCACCTGTGGCGCGCGGGCCGCTCGGCCGAGGTCGCGATCCCGCGCACCGACGACGGATACCAGCCCCTCTGCGCCTGCTATCGGGCGTCGTGCGCCTCGCTCATCGAACGTCGGATCGCGGCCGGAACGCTGCGGACGAGCGCGGCGGTGGACGCACTGCGCCGACACGAAATAGGCGCGGACGTCATCGCACGGTTCGATCCCGATGGCACACTCTTCTTCAACGTCAACACGCCGGCCGACCACGCGCGCGCGCTGGCCATCGCCGCCTACCATGGCCGGTGAGGTCCGGCCCCGCCCCGCGCGTCCGCGGTGGGCGTTCATCTGCACACGGGAGCACACGCCATGATTCTCGGCATGCACGCGGCCGTGCGGTCGCGCGTACGCGACGCGCTGGTCGAACTGTACGGGCTCGGCCCGGATCGGCTGCCGGACGTCGCGATCCAGTCCCCGCCGGATCGCGCGACGGGCGACCTCGGCGTCACCGTGGCGTTCGAGCTCGCGCGGGTTCTGCGCAAGGCGCCCCGCGCCATCGCGGCCGAGATCGTCGGCGCCCTCGGCCCCATCGACGGCGTGGAGCGGGTCGAGCCGGCGCCCAACGGCTACGTCAACGTCTTCCTCGACCGGGCCCGGTTCGCGCGCCGCCTGCTCGCGCCCCCGTCGGCCGCGACGACCGGCGGCCGGGGCATCCGCAAGGCCATCGTCGAGCACACCGCGATCAATCCCAACAAGGCGGCCCACGTGGGGCACCTGCGCAACGCCGCGCTCGGCGACACCCTGGTCCGGCTGCTGCGGTTTCTCGGCGTCCCGGTGGAAGTGCAGAACTACATCGACGACACCGGAGTACAGGTGGCGGACGTGGTGGTCGGCCTCCGGCACCTGGAGCGGCTGCCGCCCGAAGAGGTGGCCGCGCTCGCCGAGCGTCCCCGCTTCGACCACTACTGCTGGGATCTGTACGCGCGGGTGACCGCCTGGTACGAGGAGGACTCGGACCGGCTCGCCCACAGGGCCGGCGCCCTGCACGAGCTCGAGACCGACACCGACCCGACGGCCCGCATCGGACGCCTGGTCGCCGATCGCATCGTCCGCTGCCATCTGGCCACCATGGACCGGATGAACATCGAGTACGACCTGTTGACCTGGGAGGGCGACATACTGCGCCTCCACTTCTGGTCCCGCGCGTTCGACGTGCTCAAGGAGACCGGCGCGGTGCGACTCGAGACGGCCGGGCCCCAGGCCGGCTGCTGGGTGATGCCGCTCGACGGCAACGCACCGCCGGAAGGCGAGTCCGACGCGGGCGAGGGCGGACCGAAGTCGCGATCCAAGGTGATCGTGCGCTCGAACGGAACCGTCACCTACGTCGGCAAGGACATCGCCTACCAGTTCTGGAAGCTCGGGGTGCTCGAGCGCGACTTCCACTATCGCCCCCACGGCGTGCAGCGCTCGGGCCGCCCGCTCTGGTCGACCACCTCCGGGACCGGCGAGACCGGGGACGACGCGGCGTTCGGCCGGGCCGACGCCGTCTACAACGTCATCGACACCCGGCAGGCCTACCTCCAGCAACTGCTGAAGCAGGCGCTCACCGCCGTCGGGCGCGCGGCCGAGGCGGAGCGCTCCGTGCACGTCTCGTACGAGATGGTGGCGCTGACGCCGACTACCGCGCGCGCCCTCGGCCACGCCGTCGATCCGCAGGCCGACCGGCCGTTCGTCGAGGTCTCCGGGCGCAAGGGGCTCGGCGTGAAGGCGGACGACCTCCTCGATCGGCTGACCGAGGCCGCGCGGGGGGAAGTGGTTGCGCGCCACGCCGATCTGGCCGCGGACGGCGCCGAGGCCACGCGGATCGCGACGGCCATCGCCACTGCCGCCATCCGCTACTTCATGATCAAGTACTCCCGCGGAAAACTCATCGCGTTCGACATCGACGAGGCGCTGAGCTTCGAGGGCGAGAGCGGCCCCTACGTGCAGTACGCCGCGGTGCGGGCGGCGAACATCCTGCGCAAGCTGTACGGCCGGGAGGGCCTGAACGACGAGACGCTGGCCGCGGCGCTACCGGCGCTGCCGGCCGGAACGCTGGCCGACGCCGGCGACGGAACCGCCACCTGGGCCCTGCTGCTCGAGGCGGCCCGTCTCGACGAGGTCGCGGACCAGTCGATCCGCGCGATCGAGCTGTCCGTGCTCGCCAAGTACGCCTTCGGCCTCGCGCAGGCGTTCAACACGTTCTACCACCGCTGCCCGGTGGTGAACGAGGAGGACGAGCCCACGAAACTCTGGCGCGCGGCGACCGTCCTCTACTGCCGCCTCCAGTTGACGCGGACGCTCGCGCTGATGGGCTGCGAGGTGCCGCCGCGAATGTGACCCGCGCCCCTCGGAAGACGCCGGTTTCAGTCGAACGTCAGTCGCGGCAGCTTGAAGTGCTCGGCGAGCAACCGATCGGTGGCGGCCTCGAGCGCGCTTGCGAACGCCGCGGCGGCCATCCGGCTCCGAAACGTCTCCAGTGAACGCTGCGCCTCCGCCCGGAGCTCGCGCAGGACGTCGTCGCCGGCATCGGCGCGCGCGGCCGGCGGCAGGCGCCGGTCCAACTCGGCCAACCGATCGAGCGCCCGCCGGCGCGCCTCGCCCCGTAGCGTCCTGCCGCCGGCACGCAGGGCCTCCACGGCCGCGCGAGCGTCCTGCAACACACTCTCCAGCGCCGCCGCGCCCGGCGGCGCATGCCAGGCGGACAGGCGGGCAGCGAGATCATCGAGATGCGCGGCGAGGGAGCGCCGGCTCCGCGATCCGCCCGCCGGCCCTTCCGTCCCGGCCTCCCCGGCCCGCGGATCCTCCTCCATGCCCGCTGCCGTGCTCAGGCCCACCGCCCGCTTCCACTCGTCGAACAGGTCGAGCACGTCGTCCTCGCAGTATTCGATGCGCAGTGGACGCCGCCTCGGACCCTTGGCGTGGTAGCGCGCGTGCCGCCCGTCGATGGCGCGCTCGACGACGCGCAACGGGATGCCCGCCGCCGCCCAGCCGCACACCAGCTCGAAGGCAGGGCCGACGATGCGGATGAGATGGCCGTCGTTCTTGCGGCAGAGATACGATTCGACCGCCCGGCACATCGCGCCCGGGTCCATTCGACTGCCGCGCATCACGGACCGGGCATCCGGCGGCGGCATCGCCGTCGTTCAACCAACGCCGCCGCCCTCCCGGATGCGCTCCCAGACGAAGCGGAGGCCGGCCAGCGTCAGGTCCGGCTGCACGTGGTCGATCAGCGACGTCTCCGCCGCGATGTCCCAGGCCAGCCCCCCCGTCCCGATGCAAATCAGCCCGTCGCCGCCTTCGATCTCGCCGCGGAGCCGCCGGACGATGCCTTCGACCATCGCCACGTAACCGTAGAAGAGGCCGGACTGCATCGAAGCGACCGTGCTGCGTCCGATCACCGCGGCCGGCTTGCGGACCTCGACCCGCGGCAACTGTGCGGCCCGCTGATAGAGGGCGTCGGCCGAGATCTCGACGCCCGGACAGATCACGCCGCCGCGGTATTCGCCGCCGGCCGAGATCACGTCGAACGTGGTCGCGGTCCCGAAGTCGACGACCACGATCGGCCGCCCCGCACCCCC
Source organism: Vicinamibacterales bacterium (assembly GCA_965116825.1). GTDB lineage: Bacteria > Acidobacteriota > Vicinamibacteria > Vicinamibacterales > UBA8438 > WTFV01. The sequence goes on along the minus strand of OZ220736.1, from coordinate 4,533,216 downwards.
GTACATCCGCACCGCGGCCACCCCGTTGACGAGGCGGTCGGCGCCCACCTCCGCCGGGTTGTCGTAGCCAACCGGCAGGCCGGCGTTGCCGGCGTCGACCCGCAGCACGTCCTGGCCGAGTCCGCGCCCGATCATGTCCGAGACCGCCCGCGTCAGGGCCGGCACGACGGAGGACATCACGACGCCGTCGATCCGCGCCGGATCGACCGCGTGCTCGGCGAGCAGACGGCTGACCAGCACCCAGAGCTCATCCGCGGTTCGGTCGGGCAGGGTCGCCAGCCGCCAGCGGTGCTCCAGGGCGGTGCCGGCAAAGAGCCCGAGGACGACGTTGGTGTTGCCAACGTCAATGGTGAGCAGCATCAGATCGAACCTCGGCCGTCCGGCCACCCGTCAGCCCCACCGCACCGCTCCGCCCACGATGCGTTCGGTACGCCCGCCGCACGCCACCAGCAGCGCCCCTTCGTCGTCGACGCCGGCGGTCAGCCCGCGCCGGCAGTTTCCCCCCGCATCCCACGACACCGGCGCGCCCCGGCTGCTCGGAGCCAGCGCCCGCCAGCGCGCGACGACGAAGGTGTCTCCCTCGGCCGACAGCCGCCGGCGCCAACGGGCCAGTCGCACCAACAGCTCGGCACACAGCCCGAAGCGATCCACCCGCCGCCCCGCCAGCGACTCGAGCGCCGCCGCACGGGCAGCCAGTTCCGCCGGAAAGGTGCGGGTCCGCACGTTGACGCCGATTCCGACCACCACGGCTTCGTCGCGTTCAGTTCCGTCCGGCACCACCTCGGTCAGGATCCCGGCGACCTTCAGCCCGGGCAACGCCGAGCCTCCGCCAGCCGGCGCCGCCACGACGTCGTTCGGCCACTTCAGGTCGACGGCTACGCCGGCTGCCCCCTGCACCGCCTCGGCCACCGCAACGCCCGCCACCAGCGTGACCACCGGCGACTGCCGTCCCCGCAGGATCACCGACAGGTACAAGCCGACCGCCGCCGGAGAGTCCCAAGCTCGCCCGCGCCGGCCACGCCCGGCGGTCTGGCGGTCCGCCAGCACCGTGGTGCCGTCCGGGGCGCCGGCAGCGGCCAACGCCGCCGCCGTGTCGTTGGTCGACGCCAGCTCCGGAAAGTACCGTACCGCAGCCTCACCGAGCTCCGGACGGGCGGCCAGCGCGGCGGCGAGGTCCGGCGGCAACGCGACAGGCCTCGTGTTCATGGCGCCGGCGTCATCTCGAAGCTGATGTCGACCGCGGCCGCCGAATGCGTCAGCGCCCCGACCGACACGTACGTGGGTCCCAGCACAGCCAGCACGGGAAGCCGCGCCAGCGTGACCCCGCCGGAGACCTCCGTGCGGGCGCGCCCCCGGCAGCGTGCGATCGCCTCGCCGGTCTCTTCATCCGACAGGTTGTCGATGAGCACGATGTCGGCTCCCGCTTCGAGCGCCTCGTCGACCTCCGCCAGGCTCTGCGCCTCGACCTCGACGGGCATGCCGCTTGCCGCCCGCCCACGGCTCACCGCCTCCGAGATCGACCCGGCGAGCCGCACGTGGTTGTCCTTGATCAGCACGCCGTCGCCGAGCCCGTAACGGTGATTGGTCACGCCGCCGGCTCGTGCGGCGTACTTCTCGAGCGAGCGCAGCGTCGGCGTCGTCTTGCGGGTATCGAGAATCGTGGTCCGGCCATCCGCCGCCGCGACGTAGCGCTGCGCAACGGTGGCAATCCCGGACAGGCGCTGCAGGAAGTTCAGGGCGGTCCGCTCGGCGCTAAGCAACGCGGCGGCCAGACCCTCTACGACGGCAATCACCTCGCCGGCGGCGCACGACTCGCCGTCCCGCCGGTTGCGGCGCACGACCACCTCCGCGTCGCGCTGCCGGAACACCTCCGCCGCGACCTCGATCCCCGCCAGCACGCACACCTGCCTGGCGTGGAGCTCCCCGCGGCCGCGCTGGCCGGGAAGCACCGTCGCGTCGGAGGTGACGTCGCCGCCGCCGAGATCCTCCTCGAGCGCGCGGCGCACGATGTCGTGGTAGTCTGCCGAGTCGAGCGGCGCAAGGGCCGCGCCGATCATGATCCGAGCTCCGCGAGGATCCGCTCCAGCTTCTCCTGCCGCCGGCCCACCTCGGCCTCCTGTTCGCGGGTGTCGCGCACGACGTCCGGATCCGCGCGTTCAAGGAACGCCGGGTTCGCCAACCGCCCCTGCAGGCCGCCGCGCTGCTTCGTCAGCCGCGCAAGCTCCCGGGCCACGCGGTCAGCCTCCTTCGTCCGGTCCACGATTCCCGCCAACGGCACGTGCACCTCGAAACCACGGACTACCCGGCGGACCGTGTCCGGCTCGGCCCGCGGCGACTCCGCCGCAACATCGAGTCGAGCCAGACCGGCAAGGCGGGTCACGTGGCCCGGATGCCGCTGCAACGTGGCCGCCGCCGCCGCGTCCGCGCCGTGGACCAGCACGTCGATCTTCTGCGCCGGCGGAACGCCCCACTCGGAACGCACCGTGCGCACCGCCGTCACCACGTCCTGCAGCAACCCCATCGTCGCCACGGCATCGTCGTCCTTCCAGGCCTCGACCGGCGCCGGGAACGCCGACAGCGTGATGGTGCGGCCGCTTCCGTCCGGGGCCGCGTCTCCCGCCCGCGGCGGCAGTACCTGCCACACCTCCTCGGTCACGAACGGGATGAAGGGGTGCAGCATGCGCAGCAGCCGGTCGTGAACCTCCAGCAGGACCTCCACGGCGCGCGCGCGCTCCGCCCCGCCGGCCTGCAGTTCGGGCTTGACCAGCTCGATGTACCAATCGGCGTACTCATGCCAGAAGACGTGGTACAGGCGGTCCGCGGCGACGTCGAAGCGGAACCGGGTGAGCGCGTCGTCGAGCTCGCCCGCCAGGGCGCTGACGCGGTGCAGCATCCAGCGGTGAATCACGTCCAGCGTCCCCGGGGGCGGCGGCGCCTGCCGCTCGACGAGCGAGTCCGGCACGTGCATCAGCACGAAGCGCGAGGCGTTCCAGATCTTGTTGATGAACTGCCGATAGGCTCGCAGGCGCCCCTCGGACAAGGAGATGTCCATGCCCGGTGACGCCAGCGCGGCCAACGTGAAGCGGAACGCGTCGGCGCCGATCTCCTCCATCAGCTCGAGCGGATCGACGACGTTGCCCTTCGACTTGCTCATCTTCCGGCCGTGCGCGTCGCGGACCAGCGACGTCACGTACACGGACCGGAACGGCACGTCCTGCTTGAACCGGAGGCCGAGCATCATCATGCGCGCAACCCAGAAGAAGATGATGTCATGGGCGGTGATGAGCAGGCTCGTCGGGTAGTAGCGCGCGACATCCGCCGTCTCGTCCGGCCAGCCCAGCGTGCTGAACGGCCAGAGCCCGGAGCTGAACCAGGTATCCAGAACGTCCGTTTCCTGTCGCAGCGCCCCCCCGCAGCCGCAGGCGTCCGGCGCCTCCTCGGCGACGTGCAGCTTCCCGCACCCATCGCAGTACCACGCCGGAATGCGGTGTCCCCACCAGAGCTGGCGCGAGATGCACCAGTCGTGGATGTTCGTCATCCACTCGTTGTAGGTGCGGGTCCAGTTGTCGGGCACGAAGCGGGTGTCGTCGTCGGCCACCGCCTGCAGCGCCCGCTTCGCCAGCGGCTCGATGCGCACGAACCACTGCGTCGACAGCAGCGGCTCGACGACCGTGGAGCAGCGCTCGCACTGCCCGACCGCGTGCTCGTGATCCTCGACCCCGGCGAGCTGCCCTTCGGTCTCCAACTGCGCGACGAGCGCGGTGCGGGCCGCAAACCGGTCCTGCCCCGCGTACGGCCCCGCCTCCTGCGTCATCCGCCCGTCCTCGTCGATGACCGACACCTGCTCCAGCCCGTGGCGTTCGCCCATCGCGAAATCGTTCGGATCGTGGGCCGGTGTGACCTTCACCGCGCCGGTGCCGAAAGCAGGGTCGACGAAGTCGTCGGCGACCACCGGGAGGGCGCGGCCGATGACCGGCAGCGTCAGCGTCCGACCGACGACGGCCGCGTAGCGCTCGTCGCTCGGGTGGACGGCGACGGCGGTATCGCCCAGCATCGTCTCCGGCCGCGTCGTCGCCACGGTGATCGCGCCGCCGCCGTCGGTGTACGGATACCGGATGTGGTAGAGCTTGCCGCGGGCGGGCGCGTGCACCACCTCCAGGTCGGACAGGGCGGTGCGGCAACGCGGGCACCAGCTCACCAGGTACTTCGCCCGATAGATCAGGTCGTCCTCGTAGAGCGTCACGAAGACGCGCCGCACGGCCCGCGAGAGATTGTCGTCGAGCGTGAATCGTTCGCGCGACCAGTCGACCGACGATCCGAGCTTGCGCATCTGGCCCGTGATCGTCCCGCGGCTCTGCGCGACCCATTCCCACACCCGGGCCTCGAACGCCTCGCGGCCGAGATCGTGGCGCGACTTCCCTTCCGCCGCCAACTGCTTCTCGACGACGTTCTGCGTGGCAATCCCGGCGTGGTCGGTGCCGGGCAGCCAGAGTACGTCGTACCCGTTCATCCGCTTCCAGCGGGCGACGACGTCGGGCAGCGTCTGGTTCAGGGCATGGCCTATGTGCAGCCAGCCGGTCACGTTCGGGGGCGGCAGCACCATGCTGAACGGCGGCCGGCCCGACTCGGGATCGGCCCGAAACGCCCCGATCTCCTCCCAGTAGGCATACCACCTGGGATCCACCGCGGCGTGATCGAAAACCTTCGTCAACTCTCGCATTTGGACCGGGATCGTATCAGCAGCGGCGGGGGTTTCCGTGTGGGCCGGCGGGAAGGCGGAAAGACGGCTCGTCACTCGCCGTCGGCGGTGACGCCGGTGCTCTCCTCGCGCGCGAGTCGCTCCCCGATACGCGAGACGACCTCGGCGACCGTGTCCCGCACGACCGTCTCGCTCATCCGTTCGACGACGCGCCGGACGAGCTCGTCCAGCACCGCGTCGGAAAGCTGCAGCTCCGGCCGTGCACCGCCGGAATCGCCGCCGGTGTCCCCAGCGGCCGGCGCAGGCGGGTCGGCGCCCTGCTCGACGGCCAGAAACGTCAGGAAGGCCTCGGCCAGGACCGAACCGCCGGCACCTGCCGGCGGAATCCTGGCGCCCGCGCCGGAAACCGCCGCTGCGGAAAGCGGCGCGGTGGGCTCGCCCACCTCCTCGACCCCGGTGTCGGCGGCCGGCGCGGCGGGCGGCTCGGAAGGGTCTGGCGCCACCTGTTCCACGGGCGGCGCTTCCGTGGGCGCCGCGGCGGCAGCCTCCACTACCGGCGCGGCGGCTTCGCCCGGCGCTACGGCATCCGCCGCGGGCGCCTCCGGGACGACCGTTTCGGACGCGTCTACGGCCTCGGCGGTTTCGGCCGTCTCGACCTCGGCCGTCTCGACCTCGGCCGTCTCGGCCGCGGGGGCTGCCGTGTCGGCAGTTGCAGGCGGGTCGGCCGCGCGCGCCTTCGCCTTGGCAACGGCGGCAGGCGCTTCCGCAACGTCCGCCGGGGAAAGCTCCAGCAGCTCCCGTACCTTGCCGATCACCTGGCGCGGCTCGAACGGCTTGACCAGCACCTCGTGGCGGCCGATGGCGTCGCACCGCGACTCGTCGAGGGGCTCGAACGCCCCCGTCAGCAGCACGACGGGAATCCGGTCGCGCGCCGGGTCGCTGCGCACGAACGACGCCACCTCGTAGCCGTCCCTGCCCGGCATGCTGACGTCGACGAGCACGATGTCGGGCTCGTCACGCTCGATCGCCTCGATGGCCCGCGTGCCGTCACCGACCGTCACGACGTCGATGTCCTCGCTCGCGAACGTCAACTCCACCACGCGTTGGATGGTGGTGCTGTCGTCGGCCAGCAAGAGCGTATGGGGCATGTTCGTGGCAGACTACCGGTGGGGCCGGCGACCGTCAAGAAGCGTCCGCCGGCGGCCCGGCATCGGCCCGCACGTGCGTGGCGATGAAATCGACGATGGTCTGCATCGACGTCCCCGGCTGGAAGACTCCCTCGATGCCGATCTCGCGCAGGCGCGGAATGTCGGCGTCCGGAATGATGCCGCCGACCACCACCAGCACGTCTTCAGCACCCTTCTCCGCCAGCAGCGCCATCACCCGCGGGCAGACGTGATTGTGGGCGCCGGACAGAATCGACACCCCGATCGCGTCGGCGTCCTCCTGCAGCGCGGCTTCCACGATCTGTTCGGGCGTCTGGCGCAGACCGGTGTAGATGACCTCCATGCCGGCATCGCGCAGGGAGCGGGCGATGACCTTGGCCCCCCGGTCGTGACCGTCGAGTCCCGGTTTGGCGATGACGACGCGGATCCTGCGCATCAGACCGACGGGGCCTCCTCGTACTCGCCCCACACGTCGCGCAGCGCCGCGCACATCTCGCCTAGCGTCGCGTGCGCACGCACCGCCTCGAGCAGCGGCGGCATCAGATTGCCGCTGCCCGCCGCGGTGCGACGCAGCGCATCGAGCGTCCGCTCGACCCGCCGGGGGTCGCGCGTCCCCTTCGTCCGGGCCAGGCGCTCCGACTGCCGCTCGGCAGCGCTCTCGTCGATGTAGAGGGTCTCCAGCGCCGGCGGCGTCTCGTCGACGTGGCGGTTGACGCCGACGACGGTCTGCTCGCCCGCTTCGATGGCCTGTTGCGTGCGGTACGCGCTGTTGGCGATCTCCCGCTGCGGGTAACCCGCCTCGATGGCCGGCACCATGCCGCCCAGCGCGTCGATCCGGTCGATGTACTCGCGCGCGCCGGTCTCGAGCTCGCGGGTCAGCGTCTCGATGAAATAGGAACCGCCGAGCGGATCCACCGCCGCCGGCACGCCGCTCTCGTGCGCGATGACCTGCTGGGTACGAAGGGCCAGCAACGCCGCCTCGCGGGTAGGAAGTCCGAGCGCCTCGTCGAGCGCATTGGTGTGCAGCGAGTTCGCCCCGCCCAGCACCGCCGCCAGCGCCTGCACTGCAGTGCGCACGACGTTGTTGTGCGGCTGCTGCGCGGTCAGCGACACGCCGGCGGTCTGGGCATGAAAGCGCAGCTTCCAGGCACGTTCGTCCCTGGCGCCGAAGCGCTCCCGCATGATGTGCGCCCACAGCTTGCGCGCGGCGCGGTACTTGGCGATCTCCTCGAAGAACCGGTTGTGGGCATTGAAGAAGAAAGAGATCCGCGGCACGAACCGGTCGACGTCGAGACCGGCGTCGACGCCGTACTGCACGTACTCGATGCCGTCGCGGAGGGTGAACGCCAGCTCCTGCAGCGCGGTCGCGCCCGCCTCCCGGATGTGGTACCCGCTGACCGAGATGGTGTTCCAGCGCGGGACCTGCTCGGCGCAGAAGGCGAACACGTCGGTGATGAGGCGCATCGACGGCCGGGGCGGATAGATGTACTCCTTCTGGGCGATGTACTCCTTCAGAATGTCGTTCTGGAGCGTGCCCGAAAGCCGCGACCAGCCGGTGCCCTGCCGCTCGGCGACGACCAGGTACATCGCGAAGATCATCGCCGCCGGGGCGTTGATGGTCATCGACGTCGTGACGCGCTCGAGCTCGATCCCGTCGAGCAGCCGCTCCATGTCGGGCAGCGCCGCCACGTTGACGCCGCACTTGCCCACCTCGCCCTGCGACAGCGGATCGTCCGGGTCGCGGCCCATGAGCGTGGGCAGATCGAAGGCGATGCTCAGTCCCGTGCCGCCCGCCGCCAGCAGCTCCCGGTAGCGGCGGTTGGTCTCCTCCGGCGTTCCGAAGCCGGAGAACTGGCGCATGGTCCAGAGCTTGCCCCCGTAGCCGGACTCGTGGATGCCGCGCGTGTAGGGAAACGCACCGGGATCGTTCAGGTCCCGGGCATAGTCCAGGGAGCCGAGGTCCGCGGCGCCGTAGAGCGGGCGCGTCTCGTCCAACGTGTCGCCGGACGCCGCGGCAACGTCGGGGCCGGCCGGTGCCGGTCTGCTCGCCACAGCCATGGGACGGGTCACGCGCCGAGGCGAAACGCTACCATCTCGCTCGCTTCGCCGTCGCCGAACGACGCCCTGATCTCGATGATGTACTCGCCGGGCGGCAGGAACGCCGGCGCCAGCTCCACCTGGCGGGCAACGCCGCCGTCCTCGGCCGCGCCGACGTTGAGCGGGAACATCGCGTCGCCGCCGCGATTCAGCAGGTTCGCCTCCAGGCCCGGCGCCGCGTCGCCCGGGGCATAGACGTCGAACCGCAGGAGCAGCCGGTCGGTACGGCGAAAATCCCGCGACACGGTGGGGGGCGCGTTCCAGTCGGCGACGAGCGCGTTGAACTCCAGCGCGTTCCGCGCGCGCACGAAGTAGGGCGTGCTCAGGACTATGTCGGGCCCGGTGAAGTCGGGAATGACGATCTCGTCGCGATCCCGATCGAGCACCTCCCCCGCCTCGCCCTCGATGGCCAGATTCATCTGCATGGTGCCGGGATCCGCCTCGAACTCCACGCGCGTGACGGGAGGGGCGACAGCGGCGGCGCGCCGGCTCCGCCTGCGGGTCGTGCCGCGGCCCGAGGAACGGGTCTGCTCCGGCACGCGGCCCCGGAAATAGGCGCCGCCGGCGTCTCCCATGGCGGTCACGAGAACGCGCGACGCGTTGTCCCGCCGCCCGCGCGACTCGGTCGGCTCCCAGGCGAAGGTCACCCGTGTCCTGCCGTTCTCCGCCCGCGAGGTGCCGACCCAGGTACGGACGAGCCGGCCGCGGCGCGGCTCCGCCAGGGCGGCCAAAGCGACGTCGACCGCCTTGGGAGGCTCGTGCGCGCGGGTCGTGAGCGATCGCTCGACATCGCGCACGGTGACCGCCCAGTACCCCTCGCGGGCGCGCACCCGCAGGCCCGGACGCTTCAGGCGCACCTCGATCTCGTGAAACTCCCCGTCGGTCGGCGCGGCGATCGAGTTGTAGCCGAGCAGGTAGTAGCCGCTCGCATCGTCCAGCATCTGCTGCAGGCCGGGACGCAGATCGTTCTGATTGACTATCGCCCGGCCGCCGGTCTCCTCGGCCAGCACCCGCAGCGTGTCCTGCGTGAAGCGCAGCGTCCGCTGATCGGTGCGGTAGCTGATCTGCGGCTGATCCATGTCGAACTCGAAAGCGGCGAGGCCGCGCGGGTCCACCGAGTAGACCGACGCGTTGAAGCGGCTGGCGGTCTGGATCACGCGCCGCAGATCCTGCATCATCGCGCTCCCCTCGAAGAACGACATCGTCTCCTCGTAGGGGTTCTCGCCGGCGAACGGGTCGAGCACCTGCGGATTCACGTTGGGATCCGCCCGCAGGTCCGCGACCTGGCTGCGCAACTGCGGCGGCACGTAGTAGGTGTAGCCCTCGCTCACGAGCAGCACGGACTTGCGCCCCTCGCGGAGCCCGCCCAGCATCGTCATCAGCCCGCGCAGGGCCGAAAGCGAAACCTCGTTGCGGACGCGCTCGACGATCTCCGTCGGGTACATGTTGTAGCGCGCCTCGTACAGGTTGCGCACTTCGTACTCGTACTTCACCCCTTCGAACTGCCGGATGGCGTTGATCACCGCGTCGTGATCGCGGGTCAGGCGCACATCCGACACCGGCATCAGCGGGTACATCACGCCGACCAAATCCGTAGGAATCAGGTCGTTCTGGATGAAGTCGACGAGCATGCGGCGGGCCCGGATGCTGTTGCCGTCCCGCACGTGGTAGTCGTCGAGAAAGATCACGAAGACGCGGATGTCCGGCCGCGACGCGGCCAGTTGCTGATCCGACCGCGTCACCCCGATGCTGGTCAGCGGCTCGCCGGAGAGCTGGGGCGTCGGATCGACCTGGACCACCTGGAACGAGTCCACGGTCTGCAGGACGCCGTCCTCGTACACCTCGAAGTCGTCCTGCGTGAGATCGAACACCGGGTTGCCGTCGTCGTCGGTCACGAAGGCGTCGACGCGGACGTAGTTGATGCCGCTCCGGAAGACGGGGACGCCGCCCTGGAGGTCGGTGGCCTCTCCGGGCGCGGCGGCGTCCGTTCCCTGGGAGCGGGGCTCGGACTGCGGCTCTGCGGCAGGCTGGCGCTGCCCGGCGTGCGCGGACACCATCAGCAGCAGCCCGGCAGACAGGCAGGCGGCGATCCAGCGTGTATTCATAGGTTGCCTCGCAGGCTGGCGCGTCTTCCAATGATACCATCGCGCCGCATGAGCACCGCCGTGACCCCGGTATCCGAAGTATCCGAAGTATCCGAAGCGACCGTCGCCGTCTCGCCTCTCACGCGGCTCTCGGAGGACGAACGCCTGCTGCGCGCCAGCGTCCGGGCATTCGCCGAGGCCGAGATCGCCCCCCTTGCGCGCCGCATGGACGCCGAGGGCCACATGCCCCGCGCGCTCATCGACCGGCTCTTCGGACTCGGCGTCATGGGTATCGAGATACCGGAACGGTTTGGCGGTGCGGGCGGACATTTCTTCCTGTCGGTCCTGACCGTGGAGGAGCTGGCGCGCGTCGACCCCGCCGTGGCGGTGGTCGCCGACGTGCAGAACACGCTCGTCATCAACGCGCTGCTGCGTTGGGGCGCCGACGATCAGCAGAGCCGGATGCTTCCCGCCCTGGCCGCCCGTGCGGTAGGAGCCTACGCGCTGTCGGAAGCGGCTTCCGGCAGCGACGCGTTCTCCCTGGCCACGCGCGCGGTCCGCGACGGGGACCACTGGGTCCTGACCGGCCGCAAGCTCTGGATCACGAATGCGGCCGAGGCAGACTTCTTCATCGTGTTCGCCACCGTCGATCCGGCGGCGGGCTACCGCGGCATCACCGCGTTCGTCGTCGAGCGCTCCTTCGAAGGCTTCGCCGTCGGCAAGAAGGAGGACAAGCTCGGCATCCGCGCCAGCAGCACCTGCGAGCTGTCGCTCGACGAGTGCCGCGTTCCCGCCGCCAACGTCCTCGGCGAGGTGGGCCGCGGCTACAAGGTGGCGATAGAGACGCTGAACGAAGGGCGGATCGGAATCGCGGCGCAGATGGTCGGCCTCGCGCAGGGCGCGCTCGACCACACGCTGGCCTACGTGCAGGAACGGAAGCAGTTCGGCAAGCCGATCGCCGACTTCCAGGCGGTGCAGTTCCAGCTCGCGCAGGCCGCCACCGAGATCGAGGCCGCGCGCCTGCAGACGTACAACGCCGCCCGGCTGCGGGATGCCGGCGAGCCGTTCCTGACCGAGGGGGCCATGGCCAAGCTCTTCAGCTCGCAGGTGGCCGAGCGCGTCAGCTCCCTGGCCGTGCAGCTCTTCGGCGGCGCCGGCTACACGAAGGACTACCCGGTCGAGAAGCTGTACCGCGACGCCAAGATCGGGCAGATTTACGAGGGCACGTCCAATCTGCAGCTCCAGACCATCGCCAAGCAGATGCTGAACCGCCGCTGACGCGCGAGCGGTCGACCGCCGGCGGAAATCCCCGGGAGGTGCGCGTCAGCTCCTTCAGACGCCGCCGGCCGACACCTGCGCGGCGATGATCATCCGTTGCGCCTCGGAGGTGCCGGCCACGATATCCAGTGCCCGCGCGTCCCGGAGCAGCCGCTCCGCCGTGGTGCCGCGCCGATAGCCGGCCGAGGCGAGGATGCGCATCGCGCGATCCGCGGCCCGCTGTGCCGCCTCCGAGGCGGCCAGCTTCGCCATGGAGGCTTCCAGGGTGGTCCGCTCCCGCACGTCCTTCGCCGCGGCCGCGCGCAGGACGAGCATGCGCGCCGCCTCCAGCTCGGTGGCGATGTCCGCAATCTGCCACTGAATCGCCTGGTAGCTGCCGATGGGGTGGCCGAACGTCTGTCGGGTGCGAGCGTGGCGCAACGCCTCGTCGAACGCCGACTGTCCGACGCCCAGCGCCTCGGCCCCGATGGCGATGCGGGCTCCGTCCAGGGCCCACTTCGCCACGTCGAATCCCTGGCCGGGGCCGGCCAGCAACCCATCCGCGCCGATCTCCACGTCGTCGAGCAGCAGTTCGACGCACCCGAGCCCGCGCATGCCGAGCGGCTCCGGCGTCGACTCGCGCGTCAGCCCCGGCCGGTCCAGCGGAACGAGGAAAGCGCTCACGCCACGGCCGCCGCCGGCGGGCGCGGTCGCCGCGAAGACCAGGGCGACGTCGGCCGCGGCGCCGTTGGCCACCCACACCTTGCGTCCCCGCAGCACGTAGCGGTCACCCGCCGCCGCCGCGGTCGTCTCCTGCCGTCCGGCGTCGGTGCCCGCCTGCGCCTCCGACAGCGCGAACGCGCCGATGGCCCGTCCCGACGCGAGCCGCACCAGCCATCGGTCCTTCTGTTCGGCGGTCCCGAAACGCTGCAAAACCTCGGCCACGAGCGAGTTGTTGACCACCAGGATGGCTCCCAGCGTCGCACTGGCGGCGGCCACCGCCTCGATCGCCAGCGCGTAGCTGACGTAGTCGCGGCCGGCGCCTCCGCAAGCCTCCGGCACCGTCACCCCCAGCAGCCCCTGCGCCGCCGCCGCGGACACCAGGTCGACCGGAAACCGGTCGGACGCGTCCACCGCGGCCGCCCGCGGCGCCACCGCGTTGGCGGCGAAATCCCGGATGGTCTGCCGGAACCGGTCCTGCTCCTGCGTCAGCTCGAGCCGCATGAGACGTCCGTTCTCACGACGACACCAGACGCGCGAAGATCGGCTTCAGGCGGGCCACGCTCGCGGCCGGCTCCTCGGGAACGACCCGCGTGTCTCCAACGACCGTCATGAAGTTCGTGTCGCCGTCCCAGCGCGGCACGAGGTGCACGTGCAGGTGGTCTGCCACGCCGGCCCCGGCCGGCCGGCCGAGGTTCATGCCGACGTTGATGCCGTGCGCGCCGTAGGCCTCCGTCAGAGCCATCTCGGCGACCCGCGTCAGCGTGATCAGCTCGTTCAGCTCTACCGTGGTCGCGTCCGCGAGACGGGCCACGTGCCGCATCGGGACGACCATCAGGTGGCCGTTGTTGTAAGGGTACTTGTTGAGGATGGCGTAAGTGCGTTCACCGCGAAAAACGAGGTGCGGCGACGGCCCCGCCGGGTCGAGGGCGGCACAGAAGACGCACGAACGCGGCTCACCGCCGGCGGCGCCGGTCACGTACTCCAGTCTCCACGGGGCCCAGAGGCGTTGCACGGAGACGCATCCTCACGGCGGGCAGCGCATCAACGGGGCGAGGCCTGCCGGCGAAGACCGACCAGCGGGCGTACGCCGCGCAGCGGGCGCGGCGACTCCGATTCGTGCTCGATGCGATCCACCGCCGGGAACGCATTGCCGGTACCCGCGGCCCGCTGCGGCGGCAAATGACCGGACGCCGCTCCCGGCGCGGAGGTCGTTCCCGGCGCGGAGGTCGTTCCCGGCGCGGAGGTCGTTTCCGACGCGGACGCCGTTCCCGGCCGGGAGCCCCTGTCCGGGTCGCGGTTGATCAGCTCCTTGAGCTCCTTGCCGGGCTTGAAGTAGGGCACCTTCTTGGGCGGCACGTCGACCCGGTCGCCGGTCTTCGGATTGCGTCCCCGGCGCGGCTCGCGCTGCCGAAGCCTGAAGCTCCCGAAGCCGCGCAACTCGATCTTCTCGCCACGGTGCAACGCGTCGATGATGCTGCGGAACACCGTCTCGACGATGACCTCGGCGTGCTTCTTGGTGAGATCGGTGACCTGGGCCACTTCCTCGACCAACACCGCCTTGGTCATGCTGCCCCGGTCCACGCCTCCCTCGATTCAGCGCGTCCGCACCGCGCCCCTGGCCGGACGACGTCCGCGCCCCTAGTCGGACGACGTCTGCTGCTTGAAATGATCCCCGAGCGTCACCTCGGGCGAGTCGCCGCTGGTGTAGCTGCGCCAGTCCGTCTCGAAGTTCTCGTTGGTCAGCGCCCGCACGCTGAGCCCGATCTTCCGATCGGCGGGGCTGAGCTTGATGACCCGCATCTGAATGGTCTCGTCGACCTTCAGCTCGGCCTTGTCGCCCCGTCCCTGGTCTTCGAACTCGGAAACGTGGATCAAGCCCTCGATCCCCTCGGCGAGCTCCACGAACGCGCCGAAACTGGTGATTCGCACCACCTTGCCCTCCACGACGTCGCCCACCTTGGTCGTGGAGAAGAAGTCGTCCCAGATATCGGTCGCAAGCTGCTTGAGACCGAGCGAGAGCCGCTGGTTCTCGGGATCGATGTTGAGCACCATGGCCTCGACCTCTTCACCCTTCTTGATGACGTCGGAGGGGTGCTTCAGCCGCTTGCTCCAGGACATGTCCGAAATGTGGATGAGGCCGTCGATCCCCTCCTCGACTTCGACGAACGCGCCGAACTCGGTCAGGTTGCGGACGGTGCCGATGATCTTCGAGCCGACCGGGTACTTGTCGCCGAGCTGCTGCCACGGGTTGCTCTCGATCTGCTTCAGGCCGAGCGCGATGCGGCGCGCGTTCGGGTCGACGCCGAGCACCATCGATTCGACCATGTCGCCGACGTTGAGCAGCTTCGACGGGTGCTTGACCCGCTTGCTCCAGGACATCTCGGAGACGTGGATCAAGCCCTCCACGCCCGGCTCGAGCTCCACGAACGCGCCGTAGTCGGTGAGACTGACCACCTTGCCCTGCAGACGTTGCCCGACCGGATACCGATCCGCGGCCGACGTCCACGGGTCCGCATGGAGCTGCTTGTAACCGAGCGACACGCGCTCGGTGGCCGGATCGAACTTCAGGACGATGATCTCGACCTCGTCGTTGACGTTGAAGATCTCCGAAGGGTGCTGCGCCCGACCCCAGGACATGTCGGTGACGTGCAGCAGGCCGTCGATGCCGCCGAGGTCGATGAAGGCGCCGTAGTCGGTGATGTTCTTCACCACGCCCTGCATGACCTTGCCCTCGGCGAGATTCGCGAGCGTGTCCTTCTTCTTCTCCGCGTTCTCCTCTTCGATGAGCACCTTGCGCGACAGCACGATGTTGCCGCGCTTCTTGTTCACCTTGATCACGCGCATCCGCAGTTCCTGGCCGCGCAGCGAATCGAGGTTGCGGACGGGGCGGACGTCGATCTGCGAGCCGGGCAGGAACGCACGCACGCCGATGTCGACGGCGAGACCGCCCTTGATGCGCTCGATCACGCGGCCGATGACGACCTTGCGATCGGCGTAGGCCTTCTCGACCTCGTCCCAGATCTTCATCTTCTCGGCCTTCTCGCGCGAGAGCACGATGTGGCCGTCTCGATCCTCGGTCCGCTCGAGCAGCACGTCGACGGTGTCGCCCGGGTGAACCATCGGCTCGCCGTTCTCGTCGTAGAACTCCGACAGGGCGATCATGCCTTCCGACTTGTAGCCGACATCGACGATCACCTCGGAGTCGGACACCTTGAGCACGGTGCCCTTGATGACCTCGCCCTCGGCGATGTTCTTCAGGCTGCCCTCATAGAGGGCGACCAGGCGCGCATGCTCTTCCGGATCGATAATCTCCTCGTCCGGATCCACGAACCGCGCCGGCTCGGGAGGAGGTTGCGGCGCCGCGGGGGTCTCCACGGCGCCGGCGGCGTCCGCCTGGGCCGCATCGTCTGGTACGTCCATCATCCTGTTCTGTCCTTCCTCCCGATCCCGCTCCCGCAATCGATCCAGCTACCGGCGGCGGCGGCCGTCAGCCCCACTGCACGGATCGTTTCATGCGCCGTAAGCGCAAGACTATACGTCAGTTACCGAAAGCGCGTCAACTCCCGCGGGCGCTCTTCCGGCGTTCGTCGACAACCGCCATCACCCGCTGTACCACCGCGTCCACCGGCAGCCCGGTGGTGTCGATCCGCACCGCGTCGGGCGCTTGTTCCAGCGGCGAGGCGCGCCGGGTCCGATCGAGCCGGTCACGCGCGTCGAGAGCGCGGGCCACCTCCGCCACTCCCGTTCCCGGCGACCGCCGGTGCGCCGGATCCTGTGCGCGGCGGGCCGCCCGCTCCTCCGGGGAAGCATCGAGGAAGATCTTCACCGGCGCCTCCGGGAATACGGTGGTTCCGATGTCGCGCCCCTCCATGACGACGCTCCCGGCCCCGGCGAGGCTTCGCTGGCGGGCGACGAGCGCCGCCCGCACCCGCGGCAGCCTGGCCACGGCCGCCGCCGCGACGTCCATCTCCGGGGTGCGAATCGCACGGCTCACGTCGTGCCCGTCGATCGAGACGTGCGACCCGTCCAGGGTGAAGTCGGAACCGGAGGCGACGGCGGCAACTGCGGGCTCGTCGTCGAGCGCCCGGCCCTGCTGCAGGGTCCGCCACGCGACGGCCCGGTACATCGCTCCGGTATCGATATGGCGGCAGTCGAGCTCCCGCGCCACGGCGCGCGCCACCGTGCCCTTGCCGGCGCCGGACGGCCCGTCGATGGCGATCACCTCCGGGTCGCTCATGCGCCGCCCCGCTCCGGCAGAATCCGCAACGACGCGGACCGCGCCGCGCGCCGCAGCGCGCCCACCTCGGCCGGTGTCAGTTCACGCGCCGCGGCGGGCCGCAGCCCGCGCAGACTGATGGGGCCGAGCCGGGTCCGGCGCAACCGCCGCACCGGGTGGCCGATCGCGTCGAACATGCGGCGCACCTGCCGGTTGCGTCCTTCCCGGATCACGATGCGTACGCGGGCCTCGGCAGTCCCCCGCGCGCCGCCGCGCAGCAGCCGCACCTCGGCGGGCGCGGTCGGGCGGCCGTCGATCTCGACGCCGGCGGCAAGCCGGCGCAGCGCCCCGACGCTCGGAACGCCGCGCACGGTCGCTTCGTAGACGCGGGCGACCCCGTGGCGCGGATGCGTCAGAACGGCGGCCAGCGCCCCGTCGTTGGTCAGCAGCAGCAGCCCCTCGGACTCGTAGTCGAGCCGGCCCACCGGATACACGTAGTCGCGCACGTCCGGGACCAGATCCAGCACCGTTTTCCGCCGGTGCGGATCGCTCCGCGTGGTGACGTAGCCGCGCGGCTTGTGCACCACGACGTAGCGGCGCCGCACCTCCCGCGCGATCCGCCGTCCGTCGACGCGGACATCGTCGCGCGCCGGGTCGGCGCGCGTGCCCCGCTCCCGGACGGTCCGTCCGTTCACCGTCACGCGCCCGTCCGCGATGAGCTGCTCGGCCGCCCGCCGGGAGGCGACCCCGGCGGCCGACAACAGCTTCTGCAGCCGCACGGACCCCTGGAGAGGGATCGCCGGCTCGACCATCCGTTCAGCAGCAGGCATGCCGGATGCAGGGACTCAGTGGACCTTCCCGGCGCCGTCGCCCGGCACCGCGACGATTCCGGACGGCGCCTCGAAGGGCAGGGCGGTATCCCGCGGATCGTCGCTGGCGAGGGCCGGCGGCACTTCCATCCCCAGCGCCTCGGCCATGTCCTCCACCTTCGGCAGATCGGTCAGGTCCTTCAGTCCGAAGCGATCGAGAAACTCGCGCGTGGTGGCGTAGAGGAACGGCCGGCCGATCACCGCCTTGCGCCCGACGACCTTGACCAGGCCCCGGTCCACCAGCGTCCCAATCACCCCGGAGGTGTTGACGCCCCGGATCTCGGCGATCTCCGGTCCGGTGACCGGCTGCCGGTAGGCGATGACGGCCAGCGTCTCGAGCGCCTGCACGGAGAGGCGCTGGCTGGAATGCTCGTGGAAGAGCCGCCGCACCCGATCGTGCAGCTCGGGCCGGGTGACGATCTGATAGCCGCCGGCCACCTCGACCAGTTGCAGCCCGCCCGGCCGGTCGCTCCAGTCCCGGCGCAGTGCGGCAAGCGCCTCCTCGACGTCCTCGCGCGGCTCGTCATCGAGCGTCTTCATCAGGATCTTCAGCGTCAGCGGGTCCGGCGATGCGAAGATCAGCGCCTCGATGATCGCTTTCAGGTCGCCGAGCGCGTCAATCACCCCGGCTCCTCCCCGACGTCATCGTTCGAGTCCCCGCCGCCGGACACCGGCTCTGCCGCCGCTTCCGCCGCGGGCTCGCTCAGGTAGATCCGAATCGGACCGCAGACACGGGCCTGGAGCACGCGAATCAACCGGGTCCGGATCAGCTCGAGCGTAGCGAGAAACGTCACTATGATCTCCTGCGGGGACGATGCGTCGGCGAACAAGTCCTCGAACCCGCATGGTCCGCCCTGCGCCAGCCGGCCCAGCATTTCTTCCATGCGGGCCTCGATCGACACCACGTCCGCCGGCAGGGGCACTGTGTTCCGCCGATCGCGCGCCCGCGCCAGGACCGCCTGGAACGCCTGGAGCAGGCTGAAGAGGTCGACCTCGAGCTCGCGCTCGAACGGGGCGCCGGCGATCGGATCGACCCGTTCGTCGGGGCGCGTCCACTGCGCGCTCCGCACCGTCTCGCACTCGTTCAGCATCTCCGCCGCGGCCTTGAACCGCTGGTGATCGAGCAGGCGCTGCACCAGCGCCTCGCGGGGATCCTCCTCCGCCGCGTCGGCCTCCGCCCCGGCCTCGACGCGCGGCACGAGCATCCGCGACTTGATGTGTATCAGCGTCGCCGCCATGACGAGGAACTCGCCGGCCACGTCCAGGTTGATCTCCCGCATCAGATCCAGGTAATCCAGGTACTGCTGCGAGATCAGGGCGATGGGAATGTCGTAGACGTCCACCTCGTTCTTCCTGATGAGGTGGATCAGGAGGTCGAGAGGCCCTTCGAAGTTGGTGAGCCGGACCGGGTAGTCCGGCAGAATCGACTCGAAGCCGGGCGGGACCTCCGGGCCGGAGCCGGCGATCGCCGCGTCCGTCACGTCCGCGTCGCGTTCCGCCATGTGGGTCCCCGCTCCCTCATCCCTGCCCCGCGCGGTATGTCAGCCCCACCGTGTCGCGCACCCGCTCCATCGTCTCCCGCGCCGTCGTGCGGGCCCGCGCCGAGCCATCGTGGAGGATCTCACGAATCCGGCCGGGGCGGGCCAGAACCTCGGCCCGCCGCTCCCGCAACGGATCCAGACGCGCGTTGATCGCGTCGGCCAGCGCCACCTTCACTTCGACGTCGCCGACCGTACCCGCCCGGTAGCGCGCCTTGAAGTCGTCGACCTGCGCAGTGTCGGGGTTGAAGGCGTCGTGGTAGATGAACACCGGGTTGCCCTCGACCGTGCCGGGTATGTCGGCGCGGACGCGCTTCGGATCCGTGAACATGCGCATCACCTTCTTGCGCACCGTTTTCGCGTCGTCCGCCATGTCGATGGTGTTCGCGTAGCTCTTCGACATCTTGCGGTTGTCGAGGCCCGGCAGACGCGGAAAGTGCGTCAGCAGGGGCTGCGGCTCGACGAAGACCTCGCCGAAGAACTGGTGAAACCGCCGCACCACCTCGCGCGTCAGCTCGAGGTGCGGCACCTGGTCGTCCCCCACCGGCACGTAACGCGCGTCGTAGATGATGACGTCCGCGCCCTGCAACAGCGGGTAGCCGAGGAACCCGATCGAAGAGAGGTCGCGCTCCGACAACTGGTCGATCTGCTCCTTGTAGGTCGGCACGCGCTCGAGCCACGGAATCGGCACCACCATCTGCAGCAGCAGATACAACTCGGCGTGCTCCGGCACGAGCGACTGCACGAACAGCGTGCTCTTCTCCGGGTCGACGCCGGCCGCGATCCAGTCGGCGACATTGTCGTACGCATACCCGGTCAGCCCCGACGTATCGGCGAACTCGCTGGTCAGGGCGTGCCAGTCGGCGACGAAGTACATGCAGTCGTAGTCGGCCTGCAGATCCGCCCACTTGCCGAGGGCGCCGGCCAGATGCCCCAGGTGCAGTCCGCCCGTGGGACGCATTCCGGAGACGACGCGCGGCTTCGCTCTATCGGCCATCTGCGGAATGGATCGCGGAACGCGGACCGGGAACGCGCCGGCTGCCGAACGCCGGGGAGAGAACGGGAGCCGGAAGGAAACAGACGGCCGTGCGGCCGGTATCGAGCACCGGCTATCAGCATACGGCAGGGCCGGCGGTCGGGCAAGCCGCGCGGCGCCTCGATTCGAGGCGGCGCGACGGGCCGGGAGTCGCCGTCCGCGCTCCCGGGATTCAAGTCTTGACGGGCGGCGTCGCGAAATGCGCGAGGACGGCGTCGGCGAGCCTTGCGCCGATCACCGGCAGCAGATCCTCGCGCGACGCGCGGCGCACGTTGGCGAGGCTCCCGAACCGTTCGAGCAACGCCCGGCGCCGGCGCGCGCCTATGCCCGGTATGAGGTCGAGCTCCGACTCGAAGTCGCGCATCCGGCGCGCCCGGCGATGGTACGTCACCGCGAACCGGTGCGCCTCGTCGCGCGCGCGCTGGACCAGGTGCAGGGCGGGGCTGGTCTTCGGCAGGCGAATCGGCTCCGACACGCCGCGCGTGAACAGCTCCTCGTCGCGCTTGGCGATGCCCACCGCGACCAGGTTGCCGAGACCGAGCGTCTCGAAGGCGCGATACGCCGACGTCAACTGGCCCTTGCCGCCGTCGACGACCACCAGATCCGGAAACGGTCCGCCCTCCTCCAGCAAACGGCGGTAGCGCCGCAGCACGACCTCCTCCATCGCCGCGAAGTCGTCGGGCTTGACGCCGGACTTCCGCTCCCGCGCGGCGGCGCCCGCGGCCCGCGAGCCGGCCGCGGCCTTCCGCCGGCCCCGCCCGCGGGCCGTGCCCAGTCCCTGCACCCGGAACTTGCGGTATTCGCCGCGCTGCATCCGCCCGTCCTCGCAAACGACCAGCGAGCCGACGGTCTCGCGTCCCTGCACCGTCGAGATGTCGAAGCACTCGACCCGGCGCGGCGCCGCGGGCAGATCGAGCACCCGCTGCAGCTCCTCGAGCGCCCCGGCGTGGACCCGGGCGTCCTCGCTGTAGCGCGAGTCGTAGGCCAGCCCGGCGTTGCGCGTCGCCAGGTCCAGCAGGCCGCGGGTATCGCCGCGCTTCGGCACGTGCAGCTTCACGCGGCGCCCCGCGCGCAGGGAGAGCCAGCGCTCCACCTCCTCGCGCTCCTCCACCTCGACCGGCACGTGCACCTCGGGGGGCACGTCGTGCGCCGCGTAGAACTGCTGCACCCCCGCCTGCACCAGATCGCGCTCGCTCTCGGTCGCCGCCTGCACGTCGTCGGCCACCAGCTCGACCCGCTCCACGACCCGGCCGCGGCGCATCTGGAAGACCTGGATCACCCCGCCGTCCGGACCCAGCTTCACGCCGAACGCGTCCCGGTCGCCGAGCCGGCTCGTGGCCATCTTCTGCTGCCGGTCGCGCAACGTCTCGACGGTGCGCATCGCATCCCGGCACTGCGCGGCGCGCTCGTAGCGCTCCTCGTCCGACGCTTCCCGCATCTGCCGCCGCAGGCTGCGGACGACCTCCTCCGTACGCCCCTCCAGGAAGAGTCGGGTCTGCTCGACCGACTCGGCGTACTGCTCCGGGCTGCAGACCTCCGACACGCAGGGAGCGACGCAGCGCTTGATGTCGTACTCCAGGCACGGCCGGTCCCGCTGCCCGGTGATTACCTCGTTGCAGGAACGTATCCCGAACAGCCGGTGGGTCAGCGACATCGTCTTGCGAGCGAAGGCCGCCGGCATGAACGGACCGGCGTAGACGTTGCCGTCGCGCGCCACCTGCCGCGCCACGAGGACGCGCGGAAACGCCTCGGCGGTGGTGAGCTGCAGATAGGGGTAGTTCTTGTCGTCCCGCAGGAGAATGTTGTAGCGTGGCGACCGGGCCTTGATCAGGTTGTTCTCGAGGGCCAGCGCCTCGACCAGCGAATCGGTGACGATCACTTCCAACCGGACCGCTTCGTCGAGCAGCGCGTCGGTCTTCGGGCTGCTGCCGTAGGCGCCCAGGTAGCTGCGAACCCGGTCGCGCAACGCGCGCGCGCGACCCACGTAGATCGTCTCCCCACTACCGTTGAAGTACAGGTAGACTCCTGGCTGCTCCGGCAGCCGGGCGATCGCGTCCCGCAGATCCCGAATCGCCATCCGACCTTAGAATAATAGGGATCGAACCGATCACCTGACGAGCATCGATGACGTTCACCGGCGCCATTGGGCGCGCCTGCCTGTTCCCGCTCCGCGCCATCATCACGTTGTGCGTCGCGCTTCGGATCCACCCGAACGTGCTGACGCTGACCGGCGTCATCATCAACGGGGCGGCCGGCTGGGCGCTGGCCACCGGACGGTTCGGCCTCGCGGGCTGGATCATGCTGGTGGCGAACATCTTCGACTTCATCGACGGCAAGGTGGCCGACGAGCTGAAGCTGAGCTCCCGCTTCGGCGGCTTCTGGGACTCGGTCATGGACCGCTTCTCGGACCTGTTCATCCTGACCGGCCTCATCTACCTCTACGCCACGCTCGGCCGGCCGGACTACGTGCTGATCGCAGCCCTCACGCTCACCTTCTCGGTGATGACCAGCTACACGCGGGCACGGGCCGAGTCGATCATCCCCCTCTGCAAGGTCGGCTTCATGGAGCGGCCGGAGCGGATCGTGCTGTTCATGATCGGCGCGTTCACCAACCGCATGGCCGCGGTCCTGTGGGTCATCTTCGTGCTGTCGGTGCTGACCGTGCTCGACCGCATCTACTTCACGTGGCGCGCGGTGCGCTCGGACGACCGGGAGCTGCCGGCATGAGCGTGTCGCGGGTGATGACCCTGCCGCTCCGGATGATCTGGCACGCGCTCTACTGGACCTTCGAGCGCGCGACGTGGCAGTACGACCTGATGGTCATCGCCATCCTGGCGTTCATCTGGCTCACGCCGCCGGCATGGCTGCGCGACCCGGTGGCGGACGGACCGGGCCTGATTGGCATCCTCGCCGGCCTGCTGCGATAGCGCGCGCTCAAACCACGTCGCGCTGGTCGGCCCCCAGATCGAGCGTCTTGCCGGTGAAGTGGATGTCGTGAGCGGCAATCTTGTCGCGCAGCAACCGGCGCACCTCGCCGTAGTGGGCCTGCGGCACGGTGAGCCGCCGGGCGAGGCTGCGCAGCCGGTAGATGATCACCAGCGTGATCGTGGCTCCCTCGCGCCAGCTCAGGCCGCCGATCTTGGAGTACGGCACGTAACCGCTGTCCGACCAGATGCCGCCGGCGTACAGCCCGCGCCCGATGCGTACCCGCAGCGGCACCGCGTAGGCGTAGTAGAGCAGCATCATGCCCTCGCCGAACGCCCGCTGCGGAGGCTGCTGCTGCACCACCAGCTTGACGAAGACGAGCACGCCGGCGACGACGCCGAGAGCCAGCAACCAGCCGTACAAGGGCGGTTTCTCGCTCGGCCACGTCACCAGAGCCGATGCGCGCAGGCGGCGATAGAGGACGAACTGTCCGAGAATGCGCAGGTTGGCGGCGAGAAAGCCGACGCCGAGGGCGAACAGCGCGACGCCGACCGCTCGGGGAACGTCGATGTCTCCCTCCGCTCAGGCCCGCGAGAGATACTCGCCGGTATCCGTGTTCACGCGGACCTTGTCGCCGTTGCTGACGAAGGGCGGGACCTGCACCACCAGGCCGGTCTCGAGTCGCGCCGGCTTGAGCTGCGCGCTCGCCGTGGCGCCCTTGATCGCGGGGGCCGTCTCCTCCACCGCCAGGTCGACCGTGAGCGGCAGCTCGATCCCGACCGGCGCATCCTCGAAGAACTCGACCGTGATGGTCGCGTCCGGCAGCAGGTAGCTGACCGCGTCGCCGAGCGTCTCCCCGGTCAGGTGCACCTGCTCGTAGGTCTCGGTATCCATGAAGTGATACCCGCCGCCGTCGGCGTAGAGGTACTGCATCCTGCGCGTGTCGAGCATCGCGCGTTCGACGGAATCGCCGGAAGCGAACTTGTGATCGGTCAAGGTGCCGGCACGGACGTTGCGCATCCGCGTCTGCACGAACGCGCGCCCCTTGCCGGGCGTGACGTGGTTGAACTCGAGAACGCGGTACAGCGTCGCGTTCATCTTGATCAACATGCCCTTGCGGATTCGGGTGGCTTGAATGGACTCCATATGCGGCCGGAGATATTACTACAGCGGTCCGGCGAGGTCCAAGACACCGACCGGCGCTCACGGCAGCCCGCCCCGCGAGACCGCCGGACAATCGGCCAGACAACCACGCCACGGCCGCCCGGTCCCGACCGAGATCCCGACGCGCGGCCCCCAGCGAACCGCTCCGAACCGCAGGCCGCGATCCTCGATGAACAGGCGCGTCCCGCACAGGTCGAGCCGGTTCTGGCGCCGCGTGACGCCGAGCGCCCTGGTGAGATTGCCGGGCCCGCGGCAGAGCGCCTCGTCGACCGGCGGCTCCGCACCCGGCCGCGCCGGCCGCCGCCGGCGGCGCATCGCAGCGAGGCCGTCCAGGGGGCTGAGCGCGCGAATGAGCACGGCGGCCGGGAACCCCGCCGGCCCGGTCACCGCGTTGAGCAGGTAGTGGATGCCGTAGTTGAGATAGACATAGGCGTAGCCGGGCGGTCCGTAGAGCGGCGCGTTGCGCGCCGTCAGGCCGGCCGCGGCGTGACACGCCGGATCGTCCTCTCCACCGTACGCCTCGACCTCGACGATGGCCCCGGCTGTGACGCTGCCGGCACGGCCGACGTGCACCACCACCTTGCCGAGCAGGGCGCGGGCCACCTCGAGCGGCGGCGCCCGGTAGAACGAACGCGGCAGGCGATCCGCGGCGCCCACGGGTCGTCCGGTCAAGCGGGGGCGCGCATGCCGGCCAGCACCTCGCGCAGGTAGCGCCCGGTGTGCGACCCGGCGTGTTCCGCCACCCGCTCCGGCGGTCCGGCCACCACCACCTCGCCCCCCGCCTCGCCGCCTTCGGGCCCCAGGTCGATGATCCAGTCCGCGGTCTTGACGACATCGAGATTGTGCTCGATGACGAGCAGCGTGTGTCCCGCCTCCACCAGCCTGCCGAACGCGGCCAGCAGCTTGGCGATGTCGTCGAAGTGCAGGCCGGTGGTCGGCTCGTCGAAGATGTACAGCGACCGCTCGCTGTGCCGCGTCGCCAGGTGCGCCGCGATCTTGATGCGCTGCGCCTCGCCCCCCGAAAGCGTGGTGGCCGGCTGGCCGAGCCGGAGATAGCCGAGGCCTATCTCGTCGAGCACCCGCAGCTTGCGGATCACCTTCGGCGACGAATCGAAGAACTGCAGCGCCTCGCGCGCCGTCAGGTCCAGCACCTCGTCCACCCGCAGACCGCGCCAGGTCACCTCCAGCACCCGCGGCTTGAATCGCTTGCCGTCGCACTGCTCGCACGGCATGAACACGTCGGCCAGGAACTGCATCTCCACGCGGACCTCGCCCTCCCCTTCGCACGCGTCGCAACGCCCGCCCGGCACGTTGAAGGAGAAGTGGCTCGGGGAGAACCCGCGCGCCCGCGCGTCCCGCGTTCCCGCGAACAGCTCCCGGATCGGATCGAACGCCTTGAGATAGGTGACCGGATTCGAGCGCGGGGTGCGCCCGATCGGGGTCTGGTCCACGAGCACGATGTCGTTCAGCAGCTCCACCCCATCGATGGCCTCGTGGGAGCCGACGCGCTTGTCCCAGGCCCCCTTCGCGCGCTTGACCGCGGCGTACATCACGTCGTGCACCAGCGTGGACTTGCCCGAGCCGCTGACGCCGGTCACGCAGGTCAGCATGTTCAGCGGGATCTCGACGTCTATGCCCTTCAGGTTGTGCTCGGACGCGCCGCGCACCCGCAGGGCCTGGCTGTTCGGCAGCCGCTTGCGCCGCGCCGCCGGCATCGGGATCGCCAGATCCCCGCGCAGGTACTTCGCGGTCAGCGACGTCGTCTCGCGCGACAGGCCGTCGAGGTCGCCCGCGTAGACCACGCGTCCGCCGCGCGTGCCGGCGCCCAGACCGAGGTCGACCACGTAGTCGCTGGCGCGGATCATGTCCGCGTCGTGCTCGACCACCAGCACCGTGTTGCCCTGGTCGCGGAGCTGCCCCAGAATCCGAATCAGCCGCTCGTTGTCGCGGGGATGCAGCCCGATGGACGGCTCGTCGAGCACGTACAGCGTGCCTACGAGGGACGATCCGAGCGACGTCGCCAGGTTGATGCGCTGCGCTTCGCCCCCGGAGAGCGTCGAGGACAGCCGGTCGAGAGTCAGGTAGTCGAGCCCGACCCCGCTCAGGAATCCGACCCGCCGCCGGATCTCCCGAATCACCCGCTCCGCGATGGTCGTCTCCTTCGGCGACAGCGGAAGATCCTCGAAGAACCGGCGCGCCGCTCCCACCGTGAATCCCGCGATCTCATCGATCGTCCGGCCATGGACGTGCACGTCGCGCGCTTCGCGCCGCAAGCGCGTGCCGCTGCACTCCGCGCAGGCGCGGTAGCCGCGGTAGCGGCTCAGGAACACCCGCACGTGCACCTTGTACTTCTTCCGCTCCAGGGCCGCAAAGAACCCCCGGATGCCCCCGTAGCCGGCCCCGTCCCCCTGCACCACGAAGCGCCGCTCCGCGTCCGACAGCTCCGACCACGGCACGGTGGTCCGGATATCGTGACGGCGGGCGGCCCGTTTCAGGTCGGCGAGATGCGAGCGATAGTGCGGCTTGCTCCACGGTTCGATGGCGCCCTGCGCGATCGACTTCGTCTCGTCCGGCACGACCAGGTGCATGTCGAGCTCGATCACGTTCCCGAAGCCGTGGCAGGTGGGGCAGGCCCCGAACGGGCTGTTGAACGAGAACAGCGTCGGCTGGGGCGTCTCGAAGGCGATTCCGCACGGACGGCACTCGAAGCGCTCGCTGAACTCGTGGCGCACGGGCGTTGCGCCGCCGACCTCCACCGCGAACGCGTTGCCGCCCCCTTCCTGGTACGCGGTCTCGATCGCCTCGGTCAGCCGGGGCAGCGCCTCCGCAGCGGTCCGGATGCGGTCGACCACGACCTGCAACTCGTCCCGCCCGGCGAGCGCGGCCGGGTCCAGATCATCGAAGGAGACGGCGCGGCCGTCCACGTGGAGCCGTCCGAATCCCTTGCGACGGAGGCCGTCGAGCGCCGCCGCGACCACGTCCGGACCACCCGTCTCCCCGACCCCGTCCGGACGACGGGCCGCCGCGACCGGCTCCGCGCGTCCGGCAGAAGCGGACGCGCCGTTGCCCTCTGCTCCCATTCCCGCCGCGTCCGCCACCGCCGACACGAAGCCGACCAGCAGCCGCGTCCCCGCGGCGAGACCGGCCAGCCGGCCGGCCACCGCCTCCGGCGTCTCGCGCGTCACCGCCACGCCGCAGCCGCGGCAGATCGTCCGGCCGACCCGGGCGAACAGCAGCCGCAGGTAGTCGTAGATCTCGGTCGTGGTACCGACCGTCGAGCGCGGATTCCGGACGCTGTTCTTCTGGCGGATGGCGATGGCGGGGCAGATGCCGTCGATGCGGTCGACGTCCGGCTTCTCCATCCGCTCGAGGAACTGCCGGGCGTAGGCGGACAGCGACTCGACGTAGCGCCGCTGCCCCTCCGCGTACACCGTGTCGAAGGCCAGCGACGATTTTCCAGAGCCGCTCACGCCGGTAACGATGATCAGGCGCTCCTGCGGGAGCGTCAGGTCGATGTTCTTGAGGTTGTGGGTCCGGGCGCCCCGAATGACGATCTGGCTCTCGGATGGCTGGCGGGTCGGCTCCGGCATGCGTGTCATGGCGGTACGGGCGCGTCCAGCGCGCCGCGTCCGGGGCGCACCACGGCTTACCGCCACGGCGACCCCTTGCGCCCCGCCGGTAACAGGCTATTCTAAGGGCCGGCTCGCGGCTCTGGCAACGACGCGCGGAGAGCCCCATGGAACGACATGTGACGATTCTCGGCGCCTTCCACATCGCCTGCGGCTAATCGGGCAGGTGATCGCGCTGGCGATGCGCTCAGCTCGGCCTGATTGACCAGCGAGCGGCGATGGTGGAAGAAGTACAGGAATCTCCACGCACGGACGATCGCGTTGGACGCAGGTCGACGGACCCGGTGCCGAACATCGGCACGAGCACGCGGCGCAGGACTGCGTCCCGTTCCCCGACAGCCGCGTGTCGTAGAACAAATAGCGCCCGAGTTCCACGCGCTCGGGTGTTATCGGGGCGTCAACCGGCAACCGCGGCTCCGGCACGCCGGGTGGCAGGTCCCAGCGATGAGCCCCCGCAACTTGCGGGTATCGTTACGGCGTCGACTCCCGGTCCGGAAGGGCGAAGACGTAGAGCCCGTTCCCGGACGGGGGCTGGTAGATGTCCGGGCTGAGCACGCCGCTCAGGCCGCGGAAGATGCCGACGCCGGTCGGGACGGCGACGTACTGCCTGCCGCCCGCGGCGTACGAGATCGGGAACCCGTGACCGGACTGGCCGAGGCGCGTCTCCCAGAGGACCTCGCCGGTGCGGACGTCGAGCGCGCGGAAGTAGCGGTCGACGTCGCCGACGAAGGCCAGCCCGGTGGCCGTCGTCAGGACCGACGTCAGGAAGATGGCGCGCTGCTCGCGGCTCCAGACCTCCTCCATCGTCTGCACGTCGTACGCGGCCAGGCGCCCGAGCATGCCGTTCGTGCCCGGCATCTCGTGCAGCTCGATGGCCGAGACCCCGAGACCGCCGCCCCCCTCCACCAGCTCGACGTGGCGGCCGGTCAGCGTCATGCACGCCTGGTGCAGCGGATAGATGATCACCTGCGCCTCGGGGCTGTAGCCCGACGCCTGCCAATTGTGGCCGCCGTACAGGCTGGGGCAGGCATCCACCGCGTCGTCGACGCCGGCGTCGCGAATGTCCTGCCGGTAACGCACGCGCCCCGTCTCGCGGTCGATCGACTCGAAGATGTCCTGGTGCAGCATCTCGGCCAGGTCGACGAAGGCCCCCGTGCGCCGGTCGAGCTTCCAGAGGATGGCGTCCTTGCCGGCCGTGAACAGCCACTTGTGATCGTCGACGTCGACCAGCACCCGCTCGAAGACGATGTCCAGGTCGAGCGTCTCGCCCGGCACGTGCTGGAAGTACCAGGCGACCCGCCCCGTGCGCGGGTTCAGGGCAAGCGTCGAGTTCGTGTAGAGGGCGTCGTTGTAGGTCGACATCCCGCGGCTCGCCGCCACCCACGGCTTCGCCTGCGCGGTGCCGATGAAGAACAGGTCGAGGTCCGCATCGTAGGCGCCCGGAATCCAGGTGTCGCCGCCGCCGCGCAGGTGCGGCGGGATGTCGCCCCAGGTCCCGCTGTTGACGTCGCCCGGCTGGGCGATGGTCGAGGTGCGCCAGAGCTCCTCGCCGGTGTCCGGGTCGTGGCCGGTGATGAAGCAGCCTTCGTCCTCGAAGCGCTCGCAGCCGTTGATGCCGCTGACGACGACCCCGTTCGCGATGCTCGGCCCGCCCGTCTGGGCGAAGCCCTTCCGGTAGTCGGCCCGCGTGGTCTGCCAGACCGGCTCGCCCGTCCGCGCGTCGAGGGCGACGATTGCCGCGTCGTAGGTGGCCAGGTAGACCTTGTCCCGGTAGAGGGCGATGCTGCGGGTAGCGCGCCTGCTCTCCGCGTCCTCGGGAACCTGGTGCCGGTGCTGCCAGAGCAGCTCGCCGGTGGCCGCGTCGAGGGCCTGGACGACGTTGCCGGGGCTCGCCAGGAACATGACGCCGTCGTGGACGAGCGGCGCGGTCTGGTTGGTGCCCTCGGGCATCGCCAGCGCCCAGGCCAGGCGCAGGCCGGCCACGTTGTCGGGCCCGATCCGGTCCAGCGGCGTGTAGCCCTGATTGTCGCGGGTGCGCCGCCAGGTCAGCCAGTCCGCCGCGGGTGGATTCCGCAGCAGCTCGTCGGTGACCGGGGTCAAGCCGGAGACCTCGCGGTTGACGAACGCGCGGCGGGCCGGCACGGCGTCCACGTCGCGGGGCTCGTCCGCCGCCGCCGCGTCGGACGCATCCGCCGTGGCGGGGGCGCCCCTTGCCGGCGCGACGCCGGGATCGCCGACGATGGCCACCGCCTCCGCGGTGAGCGCCTGCGGTCCCGCCGCATGGCCGTTCACCTGCAGCAGGTAGGCGACGATGCTCAGGTAGGTCTCGCTCGGGAGCGATCCACCGAGCCCCGGCGGCATCTCGGACCGCACGTATTCGTACAGCGCCGCCGCGGTCTGCGATCCCCAGTTGCGCAGAAAGCCCGGACCGGTCAGATCCGGCCCGTGCACCGCGCCCCGCAGCGTCGTTCCGTGGCAGGAGGCGCAGGAGCGGCCGTAGGCCGTCCGTCCGCCGGCGGCCTGCGCGTCGAGGAACGCGCCGCCCGCCGCGGGCTGGGCCCCCGCCGGTGCGGCGATGCCGAGGGCCAGTCCGACGGCGGCCAGGCTCGCGACGCCGGCGCGTGGTCGTGTCCTCCGCGACGCCCGACCGTCGCCGCATCCGCCGCCATGTCCCGCGGGTGTCCGTCTCGGCATCGGCGCGTCTCCCTTCGGGCAACCTCGCCGGGCCGCCCCATGGTCCGCGATTATAGGTCGCGGGCCGGGGCTGCAACCTGTGGATATGCGCGGCGTCGATGCCCGCGAGCGCGTGCCGACCACCAGCGGCGCCCGCCGGACGATGGCCCGGTAGTCGACGCCGCGAAGGTCTAGACGCTGCGAACAGCCGCGGCCATCGCCTCGCACGCCTCCCGCAGTACTCGGCGAGACGATGCCACGTTCATTCGCATGCGGCCTTCTCCCCCGCCGCCGTAGCTGGAACCGGGATTCAGATAGACACCCGACTGGTGGGTCAGCCAGTCCTGGAAGTACTCCTCGGCGGTGTCGTCTCCCTGCTTCGCGGCCATCTCCTCGGCGCCGATGCGCTTCATGACCCGGCTGAAGTCCAGGAAGGTCATGAACGTGCCCTCGTTGCGCGTATAGCCCACGTCGGGCATGTGCTGCTCGACGTAGTTCTCGACGAACGTGTGGTTGTCGTCGATGTACGCGTTGGCCTGGTCGAACCACTCGGCCCCGTCCGAATACGCCGCGGTGTTGGCCACCACGCCGAGCGTGCTGAGCTCCGCGCGGTGGTATTGGTTCACGCGCGCCAGCAGGGTGCGGCTCTTGGAATAGTAGTAGGCGTTCTTCATCGCGGCCAGGTTGAAGGTCTTGCTGACGGCGTTGAAGGACAAGCTGTTGTTCACCACGGCTTCATCGGGCAGGCTCGCAAACGGCGTGTATCTGTGCCCGACACGGATGACGTCCGAGTGGATCTCGTCCGCCAGCACGACGACCTTGTGCTCGAGGGCCAGCCGGCCGAGGCGGAGCAGCTCTTCCTCGGTCCACACGTTGCCGGTCGGATTCTGCGGGTTGCAGACGATCACCGCGCGCACGTCCGCCGTCATCTTCGATTCCAGGTCGTCCCAGTCGATCTCGTAACGCCCGTTCCGGTAGAGCATCGGGCTGTCGACGGTATCCACCCGGGCGGCGCGGGCCATCGAGTAAAACCCCGAATACGCCGGCGTGGTCAGGAGCACCTTGTTCCCGATCGGCACGAACGATCGCAGCGCCGCGATGATGCCCGGATAGACGCCGTCGGAGATGACGATGGAGTCGGGGTCCAGATCCACACCGTGGCGTTCGCCGTTCCACTTCAAGATGCCCTCTCGAAGGGGTTGTGTGGTGCTCAGGTAGCCCCAGTTGTGATGCCGGATTCTCTCCTGCAGCGCCTCGGTGATGCACGGCGCACACTCGAAGTCCATCGACGCCACACCCATGCCGTACTTGAACACACCCTCCGGGTACCGGAGGGCCGGAGAGTCCCACCGGGAACAGTCGGTACCGACACGATTGTAGGGCGTATCGAAGTCATACGCGCCGTTCGGCAAGCGTGGGATGCTGGTCGAGCTCTGCGCCGCCGCCGAGCCCGTGCCGCCGACCAAACCGCCGGCGGCGCCGGCGACGGCGGTCGCGCCGGCGTTTCTCATGAAGGTTCTTCGATCGAGCCGGCCAATGCTTGACATCGTTGCCCCTTCCATCACGTCAATATGGAGTTGCGACGCCGTCGTCCTTCTCACGCCAGGACCTTCCTGAACACCTCCATTGCCGCCGCCATCTCCTCTCGACTGCCGATCGAGATTCGGCAATGCGTGGTGTGCAGCGGTGGAAAATCCCGGCCTACCAGCACCTTGCGCTCCAGGCACGCCTCGCGGAACTCCCGCGCGGGGCGTCCGATGTGGACGAAGATGTGGTTGGTGTTGGAGTCGGGCACGTCGTAGCCCATGTCGCGGAAGGCGACGATGACGCCGTCGCGAATCTCGGCGTTCTCCCGCACTTCCCGGTCGATGTGTTCGGTGTCCTCGAACGCGGTGATCGCGGCTATCGCGCCCAGCATGTTGACGTCGCCCATGCCCCAGGCGCCGCGGATCTTCGCCAGGGTCTGCTCCTGGCCGAGGCCGTATCCGACGCGCAGGCCCGCAATGCCATGCGCCTTCGAGAAGGAACGGGTGACGAACACGCGTTCGTCCTCCAGCGCCAGAGGCACCGCGGTCTCGATGCTGCCGGGCCGTGCGTAGTTGATATAGGCCTCGTCGACGTGAATCATGGTGTCCGGCGATTCACGCAGCACGCGGCGCACGAAGCGCTCGACGGCGCCGGGACCGTGCACGGTGCCGGTGGGGTTGTTCGGATTGCAGAGATAGACCAGGCCTGCGCCGCGAGACGCCTCGGCCAGCGTCTCGAGATCGATGGCGAGCGAGCTGTCCAGATCGACCTCGGTCGTCCTGGCCCCGATCTGCCGGGCGGTGCTCAGGCTGGTCGAGTAGGTGGGCATGGGGGTCACGAAGCCCTTGGCCGCCGAGCAGAATGCCCGCACCGAGCCCTGCAGCAAGGGGGTCGAGCCGGTGGCGAGCTGCACGTTCTCGGTACCGACTTCGTAATAGTCGGCGATGACCCCTCTCAGCTCGTTGACGTGATCCGGCGAATAGCCGCGGCCCATGCGCTTGTTGGTGTGAGCCTGAATGGCCTGGATGGTCTTCGGGCCGGGGCCGCGGGCACTCTCGTTCTGGTTGAGCTGGATGACGCCGCCATCATGGATGCCGGACTTCGCGGCCTCCCGAGTCTGGGCGCCGACCCGCTTGCCGAACGGTGATGTGCCGGTCAGGGCACCGGCCGCGGTACCCAGCGCGATGGTTCCAACGAATCCGCGGCGTGTCGTCTTCATTCGATTCCTCCCTGGGAAGCGATGGCGTCTGGTTCTTCGGCCGCCGGCAGGCGGTGAGCGCCTCTGCACCCGCGCAAGGCGCCCCGTCCCGGTCGTGTCGGTCCAGCACGATGCCGGCATTCTAACCCGCTCGGTGGGCTCGGAGAACCTCGAACAGCGCGGATGGGGCTCGGTGCAGCTCATCGGCTACAACCGCCAGTCGGGCGCGACCTGCTTCTTCGAAGCCGCCGACGGCCGGAGATCGTTGCCCGAGGATCATCCCGCGAACTCCGGGATCCAGGACCAGAGGCCATGGGTCTCGTTCGACGGGCACCGCATGGTGGGTCAGATGCCCGGACCCGACGACCCGGACTTCAACAGCTTCATGCCGCCGCACAATCCCGGCAGCATGGCCGACGACTACCAGGAGCTCGTCGACTGCTGGCTCGCGGGGCCGGAGAACACGCCGGGCTGCGACTGGGTCGTGCCGTCGGCGCAGGGTCGCGAGGGCGGGGTCGTGGGCGACGACTATCCGCACAAGAGCGACTACTTCAACTTCGCCGCCGCGACCGCCGGCCGCCGGTCGACTCCTTGAACGCGATTCGCGTCCCCGCTAAGCTGCACCCATGAAGCTCCTGCACTGTTTCTCGATGCCCGTGTCGTTCCTCCTCGCCCTCGTCGCGGCCGCCACGCTCCTGGCGGCGCCGCTGCAGGCGGAGCAGGACGACCGCGAGTTCGTCCCGGTGACCGACGCCATGCTCCAGGACCCGGATCCGGACGACTGGCTGATGTGGCGCCGCACCCTGAACACCTGGGGCTTCAGCCCTCTCGACCAGATCGACCGCGGCAACGTCGCCGGCCTCCGGATGGTCTGGACGCGGCCGCTCGGCCCCGGCCTGCAGCAGGGAACGCCGCTCGTCTACGACGGGGTCCTCTACATGCCCAACCCGCGCGACATCATCCAGGCCATCGACGCGGTGAGCGGCGACCTGATCTGGGAGCACCGCCGCGACCGGCCCGACGACCTGGCCGACTACATGATCGGCAGCCTGATCGACACCAACCGCAACATCGCCATCCACGGCAACTACCTCTTCGACAGCACGTCGGACGACTGGGTGATCGCCATCGACGCGCGGACCGGCGACGTGGCGTGGGAGACGATGGTGCTCGACTACACCGTCAACCCGGCCAACCAGACCTCCGGTCCCATCGTCGCCGACGGCAAGGTGATCTCCGGGCGGAGCTGCTCGCCGCGGGGCGGCCCGAACGCCTGCGTCATCGTGGCGCACGACGCCGCGACCGGCGACGAGCTGTGGCGCCGCCGCCTCATCCCCGGCCCGGGCGAGTTCGGCGACGAGACCTGGGGCGGCGTGCCGTTCGAGGAACGCAAGCACGTCGGCGCGTGGATGGTCCCGAGCTACGACCCCGAGCTGAACCTGGTCTACATCGGCACGTCGGTCACCTCACCGGCCCCGAAGTTCATGATCGGCGGCGTCGAGAACACGCACCTCTACCACAATTCCACGCTCGCCCTGAACGCCGACACCGGCGAGATCGAGTGGTTCTACCAGCATCTGAACGACCATTGGGATCTCGACCATCCCTACGAGCGGCTGCTGGTCGACACCGCGATGACGCCCGACCCCGAGCATGTCTCCTGGATCAACCCGAGGCTGCGCCAGGGCGAGGTGTACCGGGTCGTGACCGGCATCCCGGGCAAGACCGGCGTGGTGTACACGCTCGACCGCGCCACCGGCGAGTTCCTCTGGGCGACGCCGACGACGGCGCAGAACGTCATCACCCACATCGACGGGGCGACCGGCGCCGTCACCGAGAACCCGGAGCTGATCTTCACGCGCGAGAACAACGAGATGCTGATCTGCCCGTCGTTCGTCACGGGCGGCAAGGACTGGGAGTCGGGCGCCTACAGCCCGATCACCAACATGATGTACTTCCCGCTGCGCAACGCCTGTGCGCGGATGCTGGCGATTGCCGACGGCAGCCTCTACAACCTCTCGCAGCGCATCGTGAACGCCCCCGGCACCGATCAGGTAGGCACCGTGCGGGCCATCGACGCCTCCACCGGCGAGACCACCTGGCTCTACGAGCAGCGGGCCGGCACCACGTCGCTCGTCGCCACCGCCGGCGGACTCGTCTTCGGCGGCGACAGCAACGGCCGCTTCCGCGCCCTCGATCACGAGACGGGAGAGGTGCTCTGGGAGGTCAACCTCGGCTCGCAGGTCACCGGCTTCCCGATCACCTTCGCGGTGGACGGCACCCAGTACGTCGCCATCAGCACCGGCTCGTCGCTCAGCACGCGGGACAACCTGCGCCTGACGACCGAGCTGCAGCCGGGAACGGGAAACAACCTGTTCGTCTTCGCCTTGCCGAAATAGCGCGCCTACTGCTCCGCCGGGCGGAGGTCGACGAAGAGACGGATGTTGACGCCCTCGCGGGCGCCCGCGGAGATCTGCGCGCCGCGGGGGTCCGGCGGCTCGTACAGCACGCGGTAGCGCTTCGACACTTCGGCGTGGTGGGCGTTCAGGCGCGCCGCGTACCTGCGCATCCACTCCGCCATGCCGGTCACGGCGGAGAAGGTCTCGTACGCGCCGCCCGTGTTGCCGGCGATGTTGCGGGCGTAGCCGCGCATGACGCTGCTGTTGAGGCTGCCGCCCCGGCTGCCGCCCGACAGTTGCAGGACGTTCACCATGACGCCGTCGGCGATGAGCGACTCGACGAACGCCGCGTAGGCCGTGTCGCTGTAGTTCCTGCTGTTCTCGGGGCCGTCGGTCAGGATGAGCACCAGTACCGGGAGGGTCTCGTCACCGTCGTAGTGCCGCTCCCAGGTCTCCCGGATGCCGTCGAGCAGCGGGGTGCCCGCACCCGAATCCAGGAAGATATCCTGGGCCGACGCCTTCAGCGCCTCGCGGTCCGTCGTGAAGTCGACCCGGCGCTGCAGGTTGCGGGCGACGGTGAACAGGGCAACCTCGTGCTCCGTCCCGAGCGTGTCGAGAAACGCCTCTGTCGCGTCCCGCAGCGGATAGAGCGTAGCCAATTGCGACATCCGATCGCTGTTGTCGATGAGCAGCGCCACCTTCATCGGTCCGACCGGCTCGACCGAGACGATGTTCACCCGCGTGTCGTCCTCCAGCACGAGGAAGTCCGACGGGGTCAGGCCGGGGACCACCCGCCCGTCGCCGTCCAGCGCCTCGATGTACAAGCGCCCGAGGGCCTGCGCCTCCGCCGCCGCGGGCGCCGACAGCGCCAGCGCGACCAGCGCGACCAGCGCGAACAGTATCGAGCCGCCGCCGGTCGCGAATCGTTGCATCTGGCTTTCCCTTGCCCTGTCCCGCCGGCCGGGCCGCCGGCGCACCGTCAGTGCACCGGCAGCGTCTCGATCCAGGCCACGATGTCGGCCGCGTCGCGCGGCGCCAGGCCCGCCACGCTCGCGCGCATGGAGGCGCCGGACGTGTCGTCGGGATGCGAGCCCCGGACGCCGTCGATGAACTTGCGGAGCTGCCGCGCGGTGTACCAGCTCGCCTGCCCGGCGAGCCTCGGGGCCCCGAGGGCGTCGTTGCCTTCGCCGGACCGCCCGTGGCAGACCGCGCAGGCCGCGTAGAGCGTCCGCCCGCGCGCCGAATCGCCCCCCCGCGTCTCTGCGCGGGGCGGCGCCGCGTCGCCGGCCGTCGCCGGGCCGCCCGCCGGCTGCGGCGCGGGCAGCGACGCCAGCCACGCCCCCACCGCCGCGAGGTCGGCGGCGGCGAAACCCTCCACCATGGGGCGCATCTCCAGGCCTTCGACGTCTTCGGGATGGCGGCCCCGGTAGCCGCGGCGGAAGCCGTCGAGCTGCCGTTCGAGGTACGCGGCGCTCAGCCCCGCGAGCACCGGCGCGTCGATGCGCGGGTTGCCCCGTCCGTCCGTGCCGTGGCACGACGCGCAGGCGGCCCCGTACAGCGCTCTGGGCGCGGACGGGCCGGCCTCGGACGCCTGGGCCGCCGCGGGCCGCGTTCCGGCGCCGAGAACGGCCACGACGGCCAGCGCCGCCACGGCGGTCGGCCCCGGCGTCAGTAGGACGCGGCAGAAGCGCCGCTGCATCATCGAAGACTCCCCATCGCCTTCCGGGCTCCCACCCTCCTCATCAGCCGGCGGCTCCGGCCTCCCGCTCGCGCCGGTCGATGTCCCGCAGGGCGTGGTAGGCCGACTGGATGGCGCCTTCCTGCCAGCCCGGGTGGTGGCTGATCTGATCACCGACCATGTAATGCCGGCCGACGGGACTCTGCAGCGTCGCGAAGTGGTCCCGCATCGCCTCGTCGGTCCAGCGGGTCGAGCAGCCGAGCACGTGGTTCATTCGATACCAGGCCACGCTGACGCCGCGGCCGACGTGCCGCCGGTAGTCGGGATGGACCTTCTCGCCCTGCGTCAGCGCCGCCTCGATACGCTCGGCCGGCGACAGCCGCGTGAGCCGCGTGCCGGGTTCGTCGTCGAAGGCGTAGGCGCCGAGAATGACGCCGGTGCCGGCGTGGATGCCGTGCGGCGGATACCAGATCTGGGTGATGTCCTGGTTGGTCCAGGAGATGCCGCCGTAGATCTGCTCGTCCTCCCAGAACCGGCGCTGCGCCTGGAACGCCAGCTTGACGAGACTGCCCCGCCCCGGGGCGGACAGCGCGCGCACGTAACGCGGGGACAGGTTGTGGCGCAGCCCCACCACCAGGTGGGCCGGCATGCTGTTGAGGCAGTAGTCGGCGCGCACCGCCCGCACCTCGCCCCGGGCGCCGCCATACGCCACCTCCACGCCGGTCTCGCCCAGCCGGATCTCGCGCACCGCCGCCCGCAGCTCCACCGCGTCGCCCACGCGGCGCATGAAGGCGTCGACGATGCGGTCCATGCCGCCGACCGGCTGCAGCATGGGCGCCGCCTGATCCGCCAGCTCGCCCCAGTGCATGTACTCGCGCCAGAAGTTCGCGTCGAGCAACTCGGAGAAGTCGCGCACCGGCTTCTTGACGCCGGGCGAGGTCATGCCGCCGCTCGCGTAGCCGGCGCGCTCCGAGCCGCCATAGGCGAGCGTGCCGTCGAGGTCGCCGTACGCGCGCAGGAACTCCAGCAACTGCTCCCGATCGTCGGCGTCGAGACGCGCGTCGAGGGCGCCCGGGGCGACCGACTTCGCCAGCAGCTCGGCCAGGAAGCCGCGGGCATCCGTCATGTACTCGCGATTGCGTATCGGCCGGCCGCCGAACGCGGCGGCGTCGTGGACCCAGGCGTTGCGGTTGTCGTTGACGAAGACCTCGAGCGGAACGTCGAGCTCGCGGCAGTAGTGCAGCAGGCTCGCATGGGTGCCGGGAATCCGCGCCGGGCCGGCGTTGAAGTACAGGTGCGGCTGGTCGTCGAAGTCGCAGACCTGCCGGGCGCCCAGCTCGTCGACGACATCGCCGCGCCGCAGCGTGAGGCTGCGTCCCCCCGGACGGTGGGAGGCCTCCAGGACCGTGCAGCGGTGGCCCGCCCTGCGGAGCTCGTAAGCCGCGGTCAACCCCGCGATGCCGGCGCCGATGACCACGACGTGCCGCCCCCGGCCGGCGGCCGGACGCAGGGCGAGCTGACCGGCCCGGGCCACCGCCGGCAGCAGCCCCAGGGCGGTGGCCGCGGCGTGCACGGCGGCGGAGCCGCCGGCCGCGCCGACCGCGTTCAGCAACTGGCGACGAGAGATGCGCCTTTCCATACGGTATCTCTTCCGACCGACCGGTTCCGGATCCACCAGCGAATTCGGGCGGCCGTAACAGGCGCCGCGTGGACCGTGGATGACGCCGCCGAATCCTGCCGCGCTACGGCGCCGTTCACTATAGCCTGGCCGCCAGCGGCGGCGACGCCGGCCCAATCGAGCTGGCGTCGCTGCTATCCTACCCAACAGCCCGCCGTGAAGGGCGCTGCACGCGCCATGCAAGCGCACCCGGCGGGAGGCCCCATACAGCGAACATCGACGCCTGCTCGCGGCGGATACCGTCGGCAGCGAACGCGGAGGTATGGATGAGAATGCGTCCGACGCACCTGGTTCTGGCCGGCCTGCTGCTGATTGCCGGCGTCGCGGACGCGGCGGCGCAGGTCATGAGATGGCAGGTCGACGGCGTGACCCGCGAAGCCATCGTCCACGCGCCGGCGACGCCGGCCGCGGAAGGCGCGCCCCTGGTCCTGTCCTTCCACGGGTTCGGCGACAACATGCACAACTTCCAGCACACGAACGTGCACGTCGCGTGGCCCGACGCGATCGTCGTCTACTTTCAGGGACTCGAGCGGCGCCGCGGCCTCCTCGGCTGGCAGGTGGAGCCCGGCGCGAACGGCGACCGCGACCTCGAGCTCGTCGACGCGGCGCTCCGGTCACTGCGCGAGACGTACCGCATCGACGACGATCGCATCTACGCGACCGGCTACTCGAACGGCGGGATGTTCACCTATCTCCTCTGGGCGGAGCGTCCGGGCGTGTTCGCCGCCTACGCCCCGGTAGCGGCCCGCCTCCGTCCCGCGGTGCGGCCCACGCAGGCCGCGCCCGTCTTCCATGTGGCCGGGACTCGCGATCGGGTGGTCCGCTTCGAAGATCAGGAAGCCGCTATCGCGGTCGCCGTCGAGGTGAACGGCGTCGACGAGACTGCGTCCTGCGGAGCCGGCTGCACGGTGTACGGCGCCGGCACGGCCGCGCCGGTCATGACCTGGATCCATGCCGGCGCCCACGTCTACCCGCGCGAGACCACGCGGCGGATCGTCTCCTTCTTCCGCGAACGGTCCCGCACCCGCTGATCGAGATGATTCGCGAGCCGATTGCCTCCGCGAGCGCCGGCCGCAGCATCAGGTCGCGCGCGGAGGCCGCGGCCGGCTGCGCCTCAGCGGCCGTCGTCGGCCGGCAACCCGGGGAAGCCGGGGGGAAGCTGCGCGCCCAACGCGTTCTGGAACATCGCCAACTGCGTATAGTTGCCAACGACCAGCACGACTTGGCGAAGCTCGTCGTCCGTGTAGC
This sequence comes from Vicinamibacterales bacterium, assembly GCA_965116825.1. Taxonomy (GTDB): domain Bacteria; phylum Acidobacteriota; class Vicinamibacteria; order Vicinamibacterales; family UBA8438; genus WTFV01. Next base: position 4,493,412 of record OZ220736.1, on the reverse strand, counting down.
CCTCCGCGAGCACGTTCCACGTCGCGTCGGAGATGAACCGGCTGGTGTGGAGCTCGTCCGCCGCCGCGAGCAGCGCGCGTTCGAAGTCGTCCCAGCCGGGCGCGTCCGGGCCGGCCATCACCCGTGCGATCTCCTCGGCCGTCAGTCCGGCTTCCTTCCCGATGACGTCGTGCCGGCCCCAGATGTAGTCGCCGCGCGACAGCCAGGCGGTGCGCAGGATGAGCAGCTCGCGATGGCGCGTGGGGATGGTGGCGTTGCGGACGAAGTAGCCCGTATAGGCCCAGTACCGCTGGCACATGTCGGTGACGTCGGGGCAGAGCTCGCGCATCGGGCCCTCCCCCGCATCGGGCGGCAGCGAGATTCGCGGGCCCTCGAGGTGCTCGAACGGCGCCACGCGGCTCGCGCCCGGCTCCTGCGCAGTAGCCACGCCCGCGCCGAACACGAAAGCTCCGCAGACGAGGATCGCGCCGGCCGTCGTGCCAATCTTCCGCATCGCACACCTCCCTGCTGACGCCGGCGCTCGATCCGTCCGCCCGGCAGCCTGCGCGACGCACGCTACCCGATCGGATCCGCACCGGCGAAAGGAACGGCTCGCATTCTACACGCCCGAAGCCGGCCCGCGCGGCTCGCACAGAGTCGAACCGACGCGGTACCGGCTCCTCAGTCCTTCCCTCCGCGCTGCGCCGCGTAGTACCGGTCGAAGAAGTCGAGGCGGTCCTTGCGGATGCCCCGTTCCACGGTGATCGTGTCGCCAATGTGCAACGCCGCGTCGGCCTCGGGGTCGTAGGCCGGCCATGGCGGCAGCCCGTCGGCGTTCGGGTTCCCGGTGGCGGCCAGGTTGACCCAGTAGGAGGCCAGGATGTCGGAGAGCTTCCGGTCCGTGTCGGTGTAGTCCCGGTTGGCGTACGGGTGCGGGCTGACCCCGAAGTTGTCGAACACGTACGGGATCTCGGCCGTATGGTAGGCGCCGTAGCGGTCGGCGTCGGGCGCCGGGGGAACGCGGCTGAAGAAGTAGAGATAGGCGGGCGACGAGACCGTCTCCATCAGGCGCGCCCACGTCCGCATCTCCCAGCCGAACGTGGCGTCGGTGCCGCTCGCCATGCGGGCCTGTCGCGCCTCCTCGTCGGTTCCGGCCGGGAAGGTCTCCAGGAACGCGCCGGCGTGCTCGCCGTACTCGTTGCGGATCGACTCGTGGTACTGCGCCAGGGTCTCGGCCCCGGCCGCACCGCCCAGGATCGACATCTCGTCGGCGTTCGAACCGACGATGACCGGCACGTCGTTCTGCTCTCCCGCCGCGAAGATGTTGTAGACGGTGTCCGGGAACACCCAGCCGTCGACGTTCGCCGTCGACTGGACGAGATCCGGCGCCACGGCCTGCACCTCGTCCGCGCCCGCGGCCCGCATCGCTTCGAGCGAGGGCGTCACGCCTTCACCGAGCAGCGCCTCGACCAACCGCTCGCCCGCCGACTCGATCTCCGCCCTGGGCTCGGCCCGGCCCCGCGATCCGAAGCCGCCGCCGCTCTCGCCGATCGCGGCATGAAAGAGGCCGCGCGCCAGCGGCGTCGCCATCAGGTGGTTCACGCTCCACGAGCCGGCCGACTCGCCGAAGATCGCGACGCGGGACGGATCGCCCCCGAACGCCGCGATGTTCCGCTGGATCCAGCCGAGCGCGGCGACCTGATCCAGGGTGCCGTAGTTGCCGGACGCGGCGTGCTCGGACTCGGCGCTCAGCAGGGGGTGGGCGAGGTAGCCGAACGCCCCGAGCCGGTAGTTGATCGTCACCAGCACGACGCCCCGCTGCGCCAGCCGCGTCCCGTCATAGGTGACGTCGGCGCCGTTGCCGATCCGCAGCCCGCCGCCGTAGATCCAGACCAGAACCGGCGCCCGGTCTTCGGGCTCCGCCGCGCTCCAGACGTTCAGATAGAGGCAGTCCTCGCTCATCCGGTCGACGCCCGGGTTGTAGAACCGGCCCGCCTCGGCGGGCAACGCCGGCTGCATGCACGCCGGCCCCGCCTCGGTCGCGTCGCGCACGCCCTCCCACGCCGGCGCCGGCTGCGGGGGACGCCACCGCAGATCGCCCACCGGCGGCGCCGCGAACGGCACGCCCCGGTAGACCATGACGTCGTCGCCGAGCGGCGACGGCGCCCCGACGAGTTGCCCGCCTTCGACGGTGACTAGCGCCTCCGGGGACTGAGCCCGGACCGGCGCACCGCCCGCGCCTGCCAGGAAGACGAAGGAGACCGCAAGACCGGTCGCGAGGACGCCGCGCAGCACGTTTCGCATCATGGCAATCCCCTCAGGCGGTGGCCAGCGCCTGCGCCATGTTGCCGAGCGCCCGCTCGACGAGCTGGCGCGACGTGCCGATGTTCATCCGCATGCGGCCGTCGCTGCCGAGGCCGTAGCTGGAGCCCGGGTTCAGGTGGATGTGGGCGTGGTCCACCAGGAAGCGCTGGAACGCCTGCTCCGGCGTGGTGGGCTGCTCCGCCGCGGCCGCCGCCTGCTGCATGCCGGTCACCTCCATCGCCTCGGCGACGTCCAGCCACGCCAGGAAGGTGCCCTCGGGCTTGACCGCCTTCACCCCCGGCACGTGCGCGTTGACGGTCGACTCGACGAGGTCCTGCGTCCCGTCGATGTACTCCAGGAGCTGATCGAGCCAGTCCTCGCCCTCGTTGTAGGCCGCCTCGGCCGCGACGATCCCCAGCGTATTCATCGCCTGCCGGTGCTGTCCGGCCCCCGCGATCCGTTCCAGATAGTCGGGGTTGGTCGAGAACTGGTACGCGCACTTCATCATCGACAGGTTGAACGACTTGCTGACCGACTTGAAGGTGACGCTGTTGCGGACGATGGCCTCGTCGTCGAGGGTGGCGAACGGCGTGTAGGTGTGGCCCTTCGTGACGAAGTCGCAGTGGATCTCGTCGGCGAGCACCACGACCCGCCGGCGGTGGCAGATCTCGCCGAGGGTCATCAGGTCCGACCGCGACCACACGTTGCCTGTCGGGTTGTGCGGGTTGCACAGTATGAACGCGTGCGTGTCGTGATCGATGCGGCGCTCCAGGTCCTCGAAGTCCATCCGGTAGCGGCCGTCGACGAGCTTGAGGGGGCTCTCTTCGGCCACGCAGCCGACCACCCGGATGTCGGTGTAGAACCCGTTGTAGCCCGGGGTCTGCATGAGGACCTTGCTGCCGGGAGGGCAGAAGGCGCGCAGGGTGCTGATGACGCCGGCGTGGACGCCGGGCGCGTGCTGGATGCTGTCGGGGTCGATCTCGAGCCCGTAGCGCCGGCGGTTCCAGTCGACGATCGACTCCTTGTAGGAGCCGGGGATCGACAGGTAGCCGTAGTTCTCGTGCCCGACGCGGTCACGCAGGGCCCGGGTGATGGCCGGGGCGATGCGGAAGTCCTGATCCGCGGTGCCCATGCCGACCTCGATCTTGTCGCGCCCGTAGCGGGCGATCTGGGCGTCCCACTTCGACGAATCCGTCCCGATGCGGCTGTAGATGGTGTCGAAGTCGTAGCGGCCGTCCTGTTGCCGTACCGCGCCGCCGGCCTCCCCCGCCAGCGGGACCGTAACCGTGGCGCCGACGGCGCCCGCGACCGCGGTCATGCCGGTGCTGCGCAGGAAGGCGCGCCGGTCGAGTCGACTGAGCTTGGACATCTGTGGACTCCTCTCGTTTTCCCTCGACGTCGACCCCCGCCGACGTCCGGCGTCACGGCCGCGGCGGCCGTCCTGCCGTGACGGTCCGCGTGCGCGCTCATGAGAGCATAGATCCAACGGCTGCGGAGTCAACTCCTCGGTCCGTGCTGCGGCGCGTTCTCGACGGCGATCTTCTGCGTGCGGCAAAGCGATCGCGGGCGGACAAGCCTCGAAATGCCGCGGGGGCGCCCCCGCGGCGACAGGCTTGCGGGTCGACCGGCCCCGTGGCGGTGAGGACATCAAGGACCGAGTGGCCGCGGCATCGACAACCCAATGAGAACCCGACTGCAGACGCCGTTTGTCGTCGCTTTTCTCCTGCTGGCCTGCATGCAGGCAGCGGCCACCGCCCAGGAACCCCGCTTGGCGAAGGGCTATTGGACGCGCGGTCTGGCCGCCGGCTGGGGTCACGCCTGGAAGCACGGCATCCCCGGCTACGGCAAGACCGAGAGTGATGTCCGTTTCGCGGCGTTCCATCCGCAGCTCGGCCGGTTCGTCACCGACCACCTCGAGCTGTACGGCGAGGGCACGCTGCTGGTCTACGCCCGGCCCGCCCGAGCCGTCAGCGCCGGCCTGGCTGGGATCGGCGGCCGGTACCACGTGTGGCGCGACCGGCCGTGGACGCCGTACGCGGTGGGCATCGCTGGGTTGCTGTGGACATCGCTGGACGTGCCGGAGGTCGACCGGGTCTTCAACTTTCAGCTCGCGTACGGCGTGGGATTTCGCGTTGTCCCGCCGCGGGGGCCGGGGCTGCTCCTGGAGCTCCGCAACCACCACATCTCCAATGCTGGCACTGCGGGAGAGAACCTCGGCCTGAACGCCTTGACCGTGATCGCCAGCGTGCAGTGGGTGCTGCGTTGAGGGAGCGCGCACATCCGCCACCGTCAAAAGCGTGGCGGTTCATGATACCCACCTGACACTCTCACGGCAGGCGCATTAAGCGCACCCACACCCGCCACAGACCGCCGGATTTGCAATTCCCTGCCTCGGAACAGGAACCAGGTCGAGCAGTGGTTCGCGGCGCTGACCGCCTTCCGGTTTATGCCGCGGCATCTTCCGCAGCGTGGTCGCGCTCGACGAAGTCGGCCGACGAAATCCTGGCGAACATCGCTCGGTTCGCACAGTGAACGCTCGGGGCCCACGCGAGATAAGTTCTCTCGCAAACAACTGTTTCAGAACACTAGAACCCGAAGATGCGCGGAATGCCGGATGACGTAGGTGGTTGCTGAGGCATTACTTTCTGTATTTCTCGCACTCGTGCGTAAATGTAACAGATAAGGAGGATCTCAAGCATGGCAAGGATGTCACCATTCGAGAAGTCCGTTAACCAGTGATAGAGTGAGCCCTCCAAGCCTTGTGCCTCGAGATCAGCATGGATGGTGGTTAACTGCCGTGCGAACAAACTACCGATAACACCGAGAATCACCGTAACTATTACTTGTCGCACTCGCTACCTCCCCGCAGTCACCCGAGACTCCTCACTCGTGCCAGCGCCCATGACAGTTCCACGGCATGGTGACACAATCTCCTGCCGAAGAGCCAAATCTGGCCGCCCCCCACCAAGGTCCACGGCTCACTCTGCCCCGGAAGACACGTGAGCCCACCCGCACGGGGAACACTGCGGAAATGGAACCTTACACACCGCCAGACCAACTAACGCATGCACCAATACCCAGCCAGCCGAGAGCTGGCCGGGCCACTGCCCGCGTTAGCTTGTGCAGCACGCTTCGCGTGGAGTTGACAGTATCGTTCGACATCAGCCGCAGCACGACGGGCCGATTCAACGTCTATCGAGTCCCGGCTGGCGGCATGGCGCACCGCGCGCTCCGCCAACATCCAGCCGACCGCGGTTACATTCTCCCGGTCTTGCAGCCATCGATTACCCTGGCGCCGCATCGCCGCCAGGAACTTTGCGTGAAAGTGGTCGTGCCACCAGACGACCGCGTCGTAGTCGACGGTCATCCGCATGCCGATGGTTTGGCCCACGGCGAAGAAGCAGTCGCCCAACACGTACTCGACCGCTTTCTCAAGCGCTTGTCCTTCGGTCGCGGGCTCGGCAGGGACCATACCCGCGCCGACAGAGGCTGCAGACGCCGTGGAGGCTTCCGTTGACGGCAATCTCGAAGTCATTTCGCTCATTCTCGCCTCCACGATGTGACCCCAGCAGGCGGGTCAGGATGTCGGCTCTCAGGAGGAAAACGCTATCAAGGTGGAATCCGTACAGTCGGCTGGCAAGGCGGCTCCACGGGTCGCGTTCATCTGACAGCCGCGCTCGACCTCGGCTGAAGCCTGCGCGGCCGCCGCCACATCGATTTCGGCTTGAGGACCAGCGTACTCGACCACCCGCTGCCCGAGATACCGACCCACCGCCGTCACTCGGCGACGGTCGGCAGCCCACGACGTACCCCTGGCGGCCATCGCATGGTGGAAGGCACGCCAATACCGTCGGTGCCACCACGTCACGGCATCGAAACTCACGCCCCTGTCGGGGCCCACGGCCTGACCAACAGCCAGAAGACAGTCGGACAGGATGTAGTCGATGTCTGCGGCCTTAGCCAATGGACGTCTCCTCGTGCGTGATTCGTCGCACTGAGAGGAGAACGCGGGCGGCCGTGATTCGGTACACTCCCGAAGGTGCTCAGTCTTCGTTTACCGGGTGATTCGTCAATAGACACGGGCGTGGAATGGGCCTGGCACGTCGAAGTTCGAGCGACGCCGAGGTTTCCTTTGGCGGGCGTTGCGACTTGCGCGGGAGGCCGAGGTGGCTGCACTGTTACCCACGCCGCAGCCGGAAGCCGAGGACGGGGTGCGTGCGTCGGCTGCCCGGGCACGAAGGGGTAGGTCTGCTGGTTGCGGAGGCCAGCTACGGCTGGAAGCACCCGACCCGGGCATCGGGTTGCTGCGCCTTGGGTGTCAACGTTCTCGGCATTCACCCGGCGCGGCGGTCAGCCGCCGGTTCGCGGTCGTGCATCGGCTCGGTAGTGTCGCGCTGCCGCTCACGCGGACGGCGGCGGAAGGTTGAATCCGTCGGGGACGATCGAGTCGGGGGCGCGCAACATCGTGGCGAATAGCGCAGGCAGGTCGAGGTTTCGTTGGCGTGCGGTACGTACGACGCTGGCGAGGACCTGCTGGGTGTCGGCGCCCTTGCGGGTGCGGTTGCCGCCGCACACCTTGCGGATGACGACGGCGGGCCGGATGGCTTGTTCGGCGCGCCAGTTGGTGGCGTCGACCGACGGGTTCCACAGGAACGTGAAGATGGCGCCGAATTCGTTGGCCAGATGGTTGGCGAAGCACTCGGCCTCGTCCAGCGGCGGCGGGTTGTCGATCAGCCGGCTGAGCCGGGCGAGCAGTCGGCCGCGGGCGGTGGCCAGGCCGTGGTCGCTCAGACCGCCGGCATCGCGCCGGTCGCGCAGCGCGAGGCCGGCCTGCAAGGTGGCCTGCACCTGAGCGGCCCACCCGCAGCGGGGATGGTCCTCGAGCAGATGCTCACAGCGTCGAAGCAGGTGGGCCAGACAAGTTTGGTGCTCGCCGTTGATGTAGCGGCGGTAGACCACCCATCCGTCGCGCACGAGCACGCCGTCGAAGTCGGCTCCCAGGACCGCTTGCGCGTCTTCGAATCCGCGGCCCGCACAGATGGCGTAGACGGTCGTCGTCGGGGTGACGGCCGCCCACAACCAGTGGCTGCGGGCGCCGACGCGCCAACCGGTTTCATCGGCCGTGACCACCGGAGCGTTGCGAACCTGCTCGCGCAACGCCTCGTAGGCCGGCCGCGCGTCGCGTGCCGCACGATGCAGCAGATTCGCGAGGCCCCCCGGCGTCACCTGCAGGCCGAAGCGGGTCTGCAGCAGGTCGGCGACCTTGGCCAGCGGCAGGCCGCCGTGGGTGTGCAACTCCACGACCAGCGCGACCACACCGGGACCGAGCTGTGCGCGGGCCGCCCCCAACGCGTCGGAGGTCTGCAGGGCGTGGCGGCCCTGGATACGCCGCCGACACTGCGAGCAGTGGCCGACCTCGATGTCGAAGCGGCGCACCAGCGGGCGCACCGGGGGTAGGTCTTCCTGATACTGCGACGCCGCGCCGGTCACTTCGACCGCGCCGCCGCAGTCCGGACAGCTCGTCGGCGCCGGCGCCGCGATGGTCTCGTCGACCCGCGCCGGACACGGGCGGCGCCCCTGCCGGCCATAGCGCGCACCGGGCCGCCGGCCGGGACGGCCGCCGCGACCCTGTGGCCGCTTCTTGGCGAAAGGTGCGGCTTGCCGGCGTCCCGCGCGGCGCTCGGCTCCCAACTGCTGTTTCAGGTGCTCGTTCTCGCGCTCCAGCCGCTCGATCTGACGCTGCAAGCCGCCGTTCTGACGATGCACGCCCTTGTGGCGCGCCAGTTCGTCACGCAGCCGCGAGATTTCCTGGTCCTGTTGCTCGATGACAACGTCCCGAGGATCCCGCTCGGATGGGGATTGTTCCAGGATGGCGCGTATGCGGCGCAGCAGGCCCACGCCCCTTTCCTATCGGCACCGCGCAGCAAGACCTTTACCCCCAACACGCGGATTTCTTGCCCGGATCCGCTAAATGAAGACGGTGCTCAGTGAGCGTGGGCCTGGATGCTCGCGCGGAGCCGCTGAAGTCCGGTGCGCATGGCGCCCGCACTCTCCGGTCGTCGGCCGATGTTCGGTGACAACGCGTCGCGCAGGAATTCCACCAATCCGAAGGGACACGTCGGCCGGTAGTCGCGGATATCGGGCACGCCGGCCCGTTCCGCGGCGGCCAGCACGGTGCGTACATCGTCGGCCGCGAACGGATGGCGACCAGCGATCGCTTCGTACAGTACCAGCGCCAGCCCCCACAGATCGAACGAGGGTTGAGGCGTACTGCCGGCGAGCGCCTCCGGTGCCAGATACAACGGCGTGCCGACCAACCGTTCGTCAACGGTCACCGTGCCCGACGGGTCGACCGCCTGGAGCAACGCTTCGGCCTCGCGGCCTGAAAGCGGCTCCTCCTCGGAGCGAGGATCCCGGGTCCGATCGAGCAGCGCCAACCCGAAGTCCAGCAACTTCGGTCGGCGGTCGGTGGTATAGCCGATGTTGCTCGGCTTCACGTCGCGGTGCAACACTCCCGAGGCGTGCACGCGATCGAGGACATCCGCCAGCACGATTCCGAGTTCGACCGCCTCCGCATAGGACACGGGACCGCGTCGGATCGAGTCACGCAGCGTGCCCCCGTCGAGGTACTCGACGACCAGCATCGGCGTGCCCCGCCACTGCTCGGTTCCGTAGATGAGAGCCAGGTTCGGGTGAACAACCCTCGCCATCGTTCGCGCCTCGCGGTGCAGTCGTTCGGCCGACTTCGACCGGAGTAACGGCAACGTCTTGATCGCTACGTGACGATCCAAGACCATGTCGGCCGCCAGGTAGACGACGCCCATACCTCCCGCACCGACCAGCCGTTCGAGACGGAACTTCCCCCGAACGAATAACGGCAGCGCGGCAACGCTGGTGTCGGCGCCGCACGAGCACTTGCGGGTCTCGGGGCTCCAGACCAGCGAGCACGCCGTACAGTACACGGCCGGCTCGTCCCGCCAGTCGAGCCCTTGCGCGGCGGGATCATGGCGCGAATGACCCTCGTCAGCTTCACGGCCCCGAAGTACGCGATTCTCGATCTGCATAGCGGCTTGGCCGCGGGCTGCCGTCATGAGTGCGATTTGGGCGGCCGAGTAAGGTAACCCGGTCCGGGCCTCGCCGATCGCCACCACACCCAGAAGCACTCCCGTCGACCCGACGAGCGGGGACAGCAGGTGGGCGTCAACGTCGTCCAGCCACTCCCGATCCACCGGCAGAAGCAATCGCGCTATCGACCCCAGCGCACGCGCATCGAGCTGCACGTCGCCACGAGTCGAGCGCAGGACCTCGAGCAAAGCCGAATCGCGCCGGATCGGGTCCGTCGTCCCTTCGACCGGGATCAGCTCGGTTCCGTCGTCGTTGACGAGTAATACCGCCACCGACGTGGGGTGCAGCGCCCGGCTCAGCTCCTCGGCGAGCGCCCTCGCCACGCCACGTAGATTGGCCGCCGCTCGGTATCGCTGCTCGAGCCGGGCTAGAGTCTGTGCCTGGTCGGATGGCTCGAGAAGAAACCACTGGTCGATCGCGCGGAGCAGACTCTGCCGAAGGACCAGGACGGTCAGGCCCGCGGTGGAGAGCGCGAGAGGCCCGGCGGGTAGGAAGCGTTCGAGATACTCGGCGATGGTCAATTGCTGGTTTGCGTAAACGTCGAGCCCCACGTAGACGAGCGGCGCGAGGCTGACGGCCCAGACGGCGTAACGCGCCAAGGCGTACTGCAGCGTGATGCGGATGAGGAACTGCAGATCCATCACGCGGTCGACGGTGACGGAGTAGGCCGTAATCGGGACAATCGACGCGAGCGCTGCGTAGAGGACGACTCCGACCTGCGGCTGCACCAGTGGGTCCCGAAGCGCCGGCACGAACGGCGTCGCAATCACCACGACCAAGAACGGCGCCAGCCCGACCGCGAGCGCGCCTACGAACAGCATCACGCGGTGTCGGTCCTCGTACGACTCGAGCCGGGTCTTCCACAAAAGAAACGGAATGGCGGGGGCCGCGATGGCGAAGAGCAGCGGCCAGTACGCCCGGTCGGGATGGTCGCGGTCGAGCAAGTCGACGAGCGCCCTCAACGACGCCAGCATCGTGGAATCGCCAATCCACCCGAGAGCGTTAACCGTGAAGAGAACGGCGCCGGCACCGAACGAGACGTCCACGAAGACGCTGGCGACTCGGCGCGCCCGCGTTCGTTGGGTGTCGGCGGGGAACTCGCGGACGAAACGCCACAGCATCAGCGAAAGAAACGCTTCCGGTAGCAGCGGACGTAGCACCGCGGCAAGCGTGCCGCCGAGGGCGGCTCCGGACGACGGCATCAAAGCGGCCGCGAAAGCGGAGCTGATCGTGAGAAACAGCGCGCCCAACAGCGGAAGTCGACGGTCACGTCCGCCGCCCGCCAACAACACCAGGCCGCCACCACCGAAGATCAGAACGTTGACGATGTGAGGCCACCCTACCCGGGCGAGTGCGGCAGGAGCGCCCACGATCGCCAGCGCAAGCTGCATCACGGCAATGGTGAGCACGACGGCCACACCAGTCTCCACCGTACGGTCCCACCAGGTCGGGCCGGGCGGCACCTGAGTGCGCCGAGTCGCGCCGATGGCCGAGACGATCTTGAGCTGGCGGATCAGGTCGGCGTCGCCGGGCTTCGTCCCGACCCGCTCGACGTCGTGCCAGTCCACGGCCTCGCCGGCCGCGACGGCATCAGCGACGGAATCGAGGTGCTGGCGGCCACTCATTCACGACGCATCTCATCGCCGAGGCGAAGCAGCGCGCGTCGGACGGCGAGTCGCGCCGCCGGGGCCGAGGGTTTGTTCAGCACGAGCGCGAGCTGCTCGTAGTTGTAGCCGAGTTCGATGCTCGCGACGATCGCCCGCCGATCGATCGGTCGCAAGCGCTTCAACGCCGCTTCGTAGCGTCGCCGGTCATCGTGGCCGATCACCACGTCGAGCGGCGATTCTTCGTCGTTCGAGACTCGCTCCTCGAGCCCGTCCGCCAGCGGGTCGACCTGGGGCCGGCGGGAGGCGCGGCGAAACTGGTCGTGGACCCGATTCACGAGCGAGCGCCGGAGATATCCCAGCAGTGCGCCATCGCGTTGCGGCTTGAAGGAATCGAGGCGGCGCAGGGTGTGGAACACGGTGTCCTGGACGAGATCGGCGGTGTCGGCCGCATCGCGCGCCCAGGTCGGAACCCGTCTGTGCGCCCACCGGTGGAGGCGCGGGAGATAGCGTTCGAACAACCGGTTCAGCGCGCCGGAATCGCCTTCGCGCGCCCGCTCCAACAACTCCTGAGAAGAAGACGCCGACGCCTCCGTCCGCGTCGGCTCCACGCGATTCATTCGCATCTTTCGCCGCCCAGCGCCCGGCTGTTGCTCCAGGCCCTACCGGGGTTCGGGGCAATCCCCTACCCCCAAGACTGCCGACAGGATAGCACGGACCCGTTGGGCTCGCTTGCAGTACACGTGACGGCACTTTGTCGCGGTGGGCAGTCACCCCCGTCCCGGCCGGACCGGAATGTCTACCGCGACACTCAGACGGCCTTGGACGCCTTCGCCGCCTCTATCTCCCCGGCGCTCATCCCGAGCACCGACCCGAGAATCTCCTCGGTGTGCTCGCCGAGCAGCGGCGACCGCGCGACGTCGGCGGGCGAATCGGACAGCTTGATGGGGTTGCCGACGGTGAGGTACTTGCCGCGGGTGGGGTGATCGACCTCGACGACGGTGCCGGTGCCGCGCAGCGACGGCTCCTGGGAGAGCTCCTGCATCGAGAGGACCGGACCGCACGGCACGTTGAGCGGGTTGAGGATCTCCATCACCTCAAACTTGGTCTTGGTCTTGGTCCACTGCTCGATGGCGTCGAAGACCTGCTCGAGCTTCGGGAGACGCGCCTCCGGGGTGTTCCACTCCGGGTCGTCGAGCCAGTCGGCGCGGCCGATGGCGCGGGCGAGGCCGGCGAACGCGGCGGCCTGGGTGATGACGTAGATGTAGGCGTTGGGGTCGTCCTCCCAGCCCTTGCACTTGACGATCCAGCCGGGTTGGCCGCCGCCCGAGGCGTTGCCCGAGCGCGGGGTGGCAGCGCCGAAGGTACCGTTCGGATACTGCGGGTACTCCTTGAGCGGGCCGTGGGCGAGCCGCTGCTGATCGCGCAGCTTGACCCGGCAGAGGTTGAGCACGCCGTCCTGCATGGCGCAGACGACGCGCTGGCCGCGGCCGGACTTCTCGCGCTGGAAAAGCGCGGTGACGATGCCGAGGGCCAGGTGCAGGCCGGTGCCCGAGTCGCCGATCTGGGCGCCGGTGACGGTCGGGGGCCCGTCGTCGAAGCCGGTGGTGCTGGCGCCGCCGCCGGTGCACTGCGCGACGTTCTCGTAGACCTTGCAGTCCTCGTAGGGGCCGGGGCCGAAGCCCTTGACCGAGGCGTAGATGATGCGCGGGTTGATCTCCTGGATGCGCTCCCAGGTGAAGCCCATGCGGTCGAGGGCGCCCGGCGCGAAGTTCTCGGCCAGCACGTCGCACGACTCGATGAGGCGCGTGAAGATCGCGCGGCCGGTGTCGGACTTCGTGTTGATCGTGATGCTGCGCTTGTTGTGGTTCAGCATCGTGAAGTAGAGGCTGTCCACGTCGGGGATGTCGCGCAACTGCCCGCGCGTGGCGTCGCCCACCCCCGGCCGCTCCACCTTGATCACGTCGGCGCCGAACCAGGCGAGCAACTGCGTGCAGGTGGGTCCGGATTGCACGTGGGTCATGTCGAGAATGCGAACTCCGTCCAGCGCTTTCATGTCGGTCTCCGTCTACTTCGGCGAACCCTTGATCCTGATCTGCTCGTCCACGATGGTCTTGCTGAGCAGGCCGACGCAGGCGTAGAGAGCGCGCAGGGTCGGCACCTCGACGCCGGTCACCTCCGCCAGCTCGACGACGGCGCCGAGCATCCCGTCGATCTCGAGCGGCTTGCCCACCTCGACGTCCTGCAGCATCGAGGTCTTGTGCTTGCCGACGCTCTCCGCGCCCGCGATGCGCCGCTCCATCGTCACGCGGAAGCCGGCTCCGAGGCGCTCGCCGATCGTCTGCGCCTCGGTCATCATCGCCGCGGCCAGGGAACGGGTGAGCGGGAACTGGCAGATGTCGACCAGCGTCGCGTGGGTCAGCGCGCTGATGGGATTGAAGGTCAGGTTGCCCCAGAGCTTGAGCCAGATCTCCGAGCGGATGTCGGTCAGCACGCGCGCCTTGAAGCCGGACTCGGTGAGCAGCCCGGCGACGCGCTGGACGCGCGCCGACTCGCTGCCGTCGAGCTCGCCCACCGGGAAGCGCGTGCCCTCGATGTGCTTGATGACGCCCGGCTCGGTAATCGCCGCCGCCGGGTAGGCGATGCAGCCGATGATGCGCTCGGGGTCGATGGCGTTGAACAGCACGCCGCCCGGGTCGACGGTCTCGACGACGCGGTCCGCGTACGGCCCGCCCAGCTTCTGGAAGTACCACCACGGGATGCCGTTCTGCAGCGTCACGAGGCAGGTGTCCGGCCCGAGCAGCGCCGGCAGGTCGTCGACGACCGCGGCGATCTGGTGCGCCTTGAGCGCGAGCAGCACCACGTCGTGCGGTCCGAGGTCGCGGATCCGATCCGTTGCGGTCAGGTTGTCGGCGACCGACTCTGCACCTTCCTCTATCAGCTTCATGCCGTTGGCGCGGATGGCGGCCAGATGCGGGCCGCGGGCGATGACCGAGACGTCGTGCCCGGCGCGGGCCATGCGCACCGCCATGTAGCCGCCGATGGCCCCGGCGCCGACAACGCAGACTTTCATGAAGGGTCCTCCGCTTTGAGCCGTCCGCGGCGCCGGAGACGCGGCCGGGACCGGAACCGCCGGCCCTGCATCGCCGGGACCGGCCCGGAGATCGAACGCGGGTGAATCGGCCGGCGGCCGTCCGGACACCGGCGCAGGAACGCCTCGCCGCAATCACGGCGGGAGCGCGAACCGCTACTTCGCCCCGCCGGCCGCCTCACGCTCCTCGGCGCGGTGCCCGGCGAGAATGCCGTCCATGCCGATGTTGCCCTCGTGGCAGGCGTACTCGTAGATGGCGTCGGTGGTGCCCAGCAGCGGAATCAGCACGGTCCAGGGCCGCGTGTAGGTGGTCGGATCGTCGAGGGTGACCTCGTAGTTCAGCGTCCGCGGCCCGACCCGCGTGAAGCGCTCGGTGACCCGCAGGTTCGCCGACGACAGGCCCCGGAACGTCGCCTGGGACGAATAGTTGGCGGTCTCGACCACCAGCGTGTCGCCCTCCCAGTAGCCGCGCGAGTCGCCGTGCCACAGGCGGACGTCGTCGTCGAGCGGCGGCGTCCCGTCGATCGGGATGACGCGCGCATCGTGATTCATCTCGTGGTAGACGACGACGTGGTCGGGGCTCTGGAAGATCTGGTAGTAGCTGTTGTAGCCGGCGCCGAGCCGCGGCACCCCGTAGGTGACGCAGCGCTCCGAGAGCGGCCGGTCGGTGTAGGAGTCGGCCGGATGGTCGCGCCGGTGCGCGCGCAGCATCGCCTGCCGGTCGCGCGCCGAAGCGGTCAGCCCGGGGATGCGCCCGTCGGGCGGATCGACCACCAGCGACGTGCGGTCGTTGAAGTCGCGCTCGGCGATCCAGAACTGGTTGTAGTTGCCGGTCGTCGGATCGTAGGACGTGGCCTTCGTCCGCTCGATGGCGGCCAGGACGAGCTGGTCGCCGAAGAGGGCGTCGCCGTCGTCCACGGCCTGCGCGGCGGCGGCCCTGAGCTCCGCGAGCTCCTCGTCGGTCAGCCGCTCCTTGCCCGCCCACTCCGGCGGCCGCTCGAGCGGCGTCGCGTTGTTGTTGGCCCACACGCCCTGCAGGTCGGGCTGGCCGTCGGGGGTGCGCGGCAGCGTCCAGTCGCCGTCCTGCGCGGCGGCCGGCGCGGCGAATGCGACCACGGCAACCACTGCGGCCAGCAGGCCGGTCGAGATCGAGCATCGTCTACGCATCTGGGATCTCCTCGTACGCGCCTTTCGGGCGGGCGCGGCGCGCAACCCGGAATTGTAGCGGCTCGGACCGCCCCGAGGCTACCGCCGGGAACGCGTCAGGACTCCTCCTCCGGCCGCGCGTTGGTGAACAACTCCGCCAGCAGGTCGAGCTTTGCAGGGACTTCCTCCGGTATCTCGCCATCCGACATGAACTCCACGAGTCGATAGAACTCTCCCTTGCGCAGCAACATCGCGTGCCCGAGCCGCTCGGCGAGCCGGCGAAAGAAGTCCTCCGCGAAGTCGCTGAGCTTGAGTCGTTGCGTCTGCGCCACCCACAAGAGCCGGCCGGCAGCCGCATCCGCCGATTTCCACACGCCAAAGTCGTCTTCGCGCCCCTCGAAGACCCGTTCCAGAATCAAGGCGTCCAGTACTTCGTCAATGTCGTCTCCGAGACGGTCGAACAGAGGCAGCGTGTCTCTGGACCGATCACGCGCGAAGCTTCTCAACACGTCCGGCGTCACGATGTAGTTCTCGCACTCGTATCGCCGCCAGTGCGAGATCCGGAGTCCCCCTTCGTCGGAATCCGTCCGATCTCTGCCGTCACTGTCCAGCAGGGCGAGCCCCCGGAGCTCCGGGACCATGCTCCGCAAGGCGAAGAAGTGCCGCTGGGGCGTCAATCCGAAACCACCCCTTGGGCGGCGCCTGCCCTTTCTTCTCCTGCCAGGCCCGCACCGCCAGGGACCACAGGGCGACCGCCTGTATCGCCGTCGTCTTGCCGCAGTTGTTCGGCCCGATGAGCACCGCCGGGTGATCGAGCTCGATGCGTTGCGTGTCGCCGAAACGCTTGAAGTTGCGGATTTCGAGGTAGTGCAGCAACCTCATGCAGCGAGCCCTCCGGATGACGTAACCGGCCGCCTACTTGACGAACAGGCCGCGGTTGGCCTCCGCCCGCCCCTCGACGTCCGCCAGATGCTCGGCGAGCAGGTAGCCCTCCGCCACCAGCGCCTCGGCGGCGCGCATGATCCGCGCGCGGTACTCCTCGAAGCTCCCGTAGCGCTCCTGCACCGACAGGCGCGGATCACCCGCGGCCTCCCGGTCCGCCTTCGTCGGCGGAAACGCGAGGTAGCCGCCGGCGAGCCCGAGCGGCGCGTCGGGCGCGCCGATGGCCGGATTGCGCAGGTTCCAGCCGGTGAAGGTGGCGACGGGCGCGACGACGGTGGGCATGCGCAGCACGCCGATCTCGTTGTTGTCTTCGTCGAGAGCCGGCACGCGCACGCCGTACCGCTTTACCGATCGAACCGGCGGATGCTTGTCGATGCGCCGCTTCGTCGCGAACTCCTCGCCGTAGTCCAGGTGGTCCGGCTGCTGAATGGCCGTCGGGTAGCGGACGCCCGGAATCGGGGTCCACCCCGCCTCGTCCGCCTGCCAGCCGGCGAGGGTCCCGTCGGCGATGCGCGGATGCATGCTCGGCGGCGGCGGCGCGCCGTCGGTGACCCAGCGGTCCATCGCCAGGAACAGCGTCTCGAGGAACGGCTGGTAGACGTTGGGATTGGGCGGCAACTGCCCCCGGTCCGACGGTCCGCGGGCGGGACTGTGCTGGGAGCCGCCGAAGACGTAGACCCGCACGTCGTCCGGAACCTCCGTGTCGCGCTGCCCCGTCGGATCCGTCACGACGAGCGAGGCGCTGCGGTGCCAGTACTCGGAGCTGGTGTCGAGATGCATCACCTTGGGGACCGTGCCGCTCGCGCGTGCCCGGCGCAGCAGGCTGTCGGTCCGGCCGGTGAACGGGTCGGTTTCCTCGCCGTAAGCGAAGGGAAAGACGTCGACCGGGTAGAGGTGGCCGCTGTGCTCGGTGGCCGTGCGCGTCGGGGAAGCGAAACGGTGGTTGAAGAAGCCCTGGCCGCCGCCGGCGATGACCGGCATCGCGCCGTCGAAGACGATGCGCCCCTGCTCGTCGGCGTTGAAACCCTCGTACAGGAACATCCGCAGCGCGCGCCCGCTCTGTGAACGCCCCTCCCCGATGACGCGCTGCGCCAGCGGCCGGCCGCGGGCGTCGCGGAGCGGATTCATCGACGAGTCGTCGTGGCGCAGGAACGACACGAAGTCGCGAATCGCCGCGAACCCGGCGCCCTGCACGACCGATCCGAACGCCTCGTAGGTCAACTCGTAGATGACGCCCGGCTCGAAGCCGCCCTCGAGCCGGATATCCGCCTCGATGAGCCCGCTCCCCTCGTCGCGAGCCGCCCTCGTGAGGATGAACTCCCACCGGTCGCGGGGGATGAGCTCGGGTGTGTCCCGCTCGCGGACCCGCCGGGTCAGCATTGCCCGCGGCAGCGCCTCGACTACCGGCTCGAAGGCCATTTGCCGCCGGTCCGACACCGCCATGCGATCCGTGGCCACGTCGCCGATCATCTCCGCGCGGACGGTCCCGGTGACCGGCACGTAGTCACCGTCCAGCGCCACGGGGGCCTCGAGACGCAGCAGCGACGGGTCGGGCGGCACCTGGGCGATCCAGCCGCTCCAGACCGTGACGTAGCCGTGCCGCAGGAAGAACGGCTCCATGCCCCACCGCCGGCGGCCCCGGTTGTTGACGTCGTAGAGCACCGACGGCTGCGCCAGCGAACGGTCGAGCGGCGCGATGATCTCGAAGTCGCCGTAGAACTCCACTCGTCCCTCGCCGTTCTGCGCGGCGAGCCCGAGGTCGACGACGGCCCGGTTCGCCTCGTGCTCCGGGTCGAGCGCGTACACGACACGCCCGCGGATCCGCTCGTAGCGCCCCACCTTGTCCGGCACGTCGTCCGCGAACGGCTCGCGGGAGGTGACCCGCACATGGATGACCTCCGCGCCGGCGGGCGCCGGCGGCGTGAGGATGCACGGAACCAGCAACACCGCGGCGAACCCTGTCCTGACTCCCATCACTTCATTCCCCTCGCACCGCTTTCCCAAACCACCGTCACCGCCCGCATGGGCATGGTCCGGATCCTCCCCCGCGGCGGCTACCTCCCCCTGGCGTCGACTGCGCGATCTCAATCGTCGTCCGACAGGCGGCTCCGTGTCCACCGGACACGTATACTCTGCATCTGCGCCGACCGGAACATGTCCAAGAATGCCGTATCCGAGCCGGCGGGCGGCGAATCGCCTCCGACGTCTATCCGCCTCGACGACCCCACGCCGCTGTTGAGCTGGATGACACGGAATCACAGCGGCGTGTTCAGTCTCGCCACGCTGACGAGGTTCGAAGTGTGGGGGGTTGTCGCGACGGCCACGCTCGCCCGTTCGGAGTCGAGCCGCCCGCTGACCCTCACCGATTACGATCGGAGCGCGGCAGGGAAATTCGCGCATGCCATTGGATCCGAAGATCTTGTCCGGGGCGTGGTCCCGCCGAGTCCCGGTGAGCCCGGGCGGACGGCCAAACTGCGCCGGCTCACGTCCTTCGGCGAAATCGACGACGCCGCCCGCGAGATCTCGCATCTGCTCGTACGGAACCAGGAAGAAAGAGATACCCGCCTCACGGTGAAGTACGTGGTCGTCGAGCTGCTGCGCAACGTGATTCAGCACAGCCACGACAAGCTCGGCGGGGTAGTGGCGGCCCAGCGAATGGACCACCAGGATCCGTCATCACTCCAGGTTGCGGTGGCGGACGCGGGCGTGGGCATCTTCGACGCCATGATCGAGAAGCACCCGAATCTCCGCGACCATGGGGAGGCTCTCGAAAAGGCCCTGTGGCCACATTTTTCCGGCACCTTCGAGGAGGGGCTGTCCGGATCCAGGCAGAATGCCGGCCTCGGACTGTTCTTCATCTCGGAGATGGCGAAGCTGACGGGCGGCCGACTCCTGTTGGCTTCCCATGGGGCTTCATTGCTTCTCACTGCGGATCCGGACGCCGGCGACAACCACGAGATGAAGTTTCTGAAGCCGGATGGGCTGGGCTATCCCGGCACGCTCGTCGCCTTTGAACTTCCCAACGACTCGGTTGCGAACTACGATGAGCTGATCCACACGATCCAACAGCGCGCCCGCGAGCGTACGCCCACGCGCGCGCTACATCACTGGATCCGGTATGGCCGGCCACCTGCCGACGCCAAGTCCTTCGTCGTGCAGTACACGTCCGAGAACACCGAACAGGCGGAGAAGTTTGCGCGGGAGCAACTGGAGCCGCGAATCCTGCGGAAGGAAGCGGTTGTTCTGGACTTTCTCGGAATGGAAATCGCCACCCAGAGCTATCTCCACGCGTTGCTGTACGACGCCTTGCGCCTTGCCTGGGCCAAACAGAGCTTCATCTACGTGGTGAATGCGAGCCCCTCGGTGCGGAGCGGCATCGAACTCATCGAGGCGTATGCGCTGGGGGGCTGACGAAGGTCCGCATCAGGACGTGACGGCGCGCACGTCCGGAAACGGTCCGGACGGCGCGCCGCGCCGGTAGTCACAATCCGCGCCGACAGTCTACTTCGCCAGCGGGTCCGGCCGGAGCTGGAACTGCACCACCTTGCTCGGCGTCCCCTTGCCGGTCTCGGTGTGGAACGGCGCCCGCGTGCCGTAGGTCGCCCACAGCCCGCGGCCCTTCCAGCCGGCGTCCGGGTCGTCGATCCGGCCGTCCATCCACTTCGTGTAGAAGCCGAGCGGATACGGCACGCGGATGATCACCCACTCGCCGTCCTTCAGCGCGAGGAGCCCCTCGGAGGCATTCCCGGTGTTGATCGGGATGTTCTCGCCCAGGCCGAACGTGTCGAACTGGTCCACCCAGGTGTAGTAGCTGCCCTCGGCGCTGCCCGAATCGTCCACGCCCTTGAACTTGGGCAGCGGCTCCTCGTAGAGCGTCCAGCCCTCCGGACAGTGCTGGCCGGTCGCTTCCGGACCGTTCAGCGGCCCGGTGCACTTGCTGCGGTCGAAGCTCGCCATGTGGCCGCTGGCCAGCGGGGTCCAGACCACGCCGTTGCGGTCGATGTCCATGCCGCGCGGCGAGTAGCCCTGCACCTCGGCGCCGGGGTTGTCCCACGGCACCTCGAACACCTCGGTCAGCGCCGTGGTGGACGGATCGTCGCCCGGATCGAGGCGCAGCACCGCACCGGGGAAGCCGAGCGACGAGCCCCAGATGGTCCCGTCGACCGGGTTGTAGGCCACGCCGTAGAAGCCGGTCGTCACCCGGTGGTCCTTCGTCGGGTCGATCGGCTCGTTCGGCTCGGTGAACTCGTCGCGCTGACCGTTGCCGTTGGTGTCGAGCACCAGGGCGGTCCAGCCCTGCGAGGCCTCCTCGTCGCCGGTCTCGAGGAACATCTTCGTGTCCAGCCAGCCGATGACCGGCCCGCCGCCGCTCGTCCACAGGGTGTCGTTCTCGTCCTCGGCAAAGATGAGATGGTGCGTGCTGTAGCACGTGCCGACCAGCGTCATCTCCTCGGTCGCCGGGTCCCAGACCGCCAGGTGCCGGTTGGCCCGCGCGTTCGGGAACGCCTGCGCCGACGGGTGATCCGAACCTTCCAGACACATGTCCGGGTTCTGGGGCGAGCGCACGCGTGAAGTCAGCCAGACGCGGCCGTCCTCGTCGAGCATCGGGTTGTGGACGTTGGACTGGCTGTTCCAGATCGCCTCGTCTCCCCAGTAGGGCGACGACGCCAGCGGCGGTCCGGCCGCTACCGGCGTGTCCGGATCGCGCACCGGCACCGGAATCTCGCTCGAAGCGTTGGCCACCGGGTCGAGCACCGGCACGTAGTCCGCGCTCGCCTCCAGGGCGCCATAGATCGGGCCGTAGGCGTTCACCGTGGGATCGCGCTTGTCGGTCGCGATCTCGTCGTGCAGGTACGCCTTCGGATCGGCCCAGTCCCACTGCGACACGACGATGTTGCGCTCGACGCCCTGCGGCCGGCGCGGGGCCTCGGGCAGCTCGCCCGCCATGATCCGGTCGGTCCAGTCGGCGAACATCTCCAGCGCCGCCTGCCGCCCCATCCGGTTCAGCCCGTTCGACATCGAGCCGCCGGCCTGGCCGGACTGGATGCGGCGGTCCCAGGCCGCGACCATCGAATCGAACTCGCCAAGCTCCGGCGGCACCTCGCGGGTCGCCTTGTTGCCGAGCGAGTGGCACGCCGTGCAACCGCCCGACTTCACGGTGCGCATCCACTCCGCCTGGCTGCGCACGTTGGGCGAGATGCCGTTGCCGTCGGGTCCCGTGCCGGGGAATTGGTCCGCGCCGGGAACCTCGATCAGCGACAGCCAGTGGCCGGCCGGGTAGTACTGCGCCGCCGCCGCTTCGTCCGCCGCGACGACGGCGGTCAGATTCAGGGTCGAGCCGGGAGGCGTCCGGACCTTCTCCGAGTCGACCAGGCCGTAGCCGCGGACCCACACGTCGTAGGTCGCGTCCGGCAGGTCGGGCAGCAGGTAGCGGCCGTCATCGTCGGTCACCACGATACGGTTGAACCGCGTCGGCAGGTCGGTGGTCTCCGCGATCACCCAGACGCCCGCCTCGGGACCGTCGGGACCCGTGACCACGCCGCCGATATCGTCGCCGTCCACCGCCACCGCCTGCCATGCGCCGGCGCTGCCCGCCGACAGGGCCACCACCGCGGCGGCTACCACCACCGCTACGCCGGTTCGATTGAGAATGTCACTACGCATCTCATCGCCTCCCCTTGACTCTGCTTCCCCGTCAACCGGGCCGGCCGGCATCGGCCACCCGGCTCGATCGCGTTCCGGAAGCCGACAGTAGCACTTTTGCCGCGCCGGCGCACGGCCGGACAGTGCTCACGCCCGGCATACGCGCTGTAGCTCCCCGGCGGACCTGCGAACCCGTCAGCGCCAGCCGACGGTCGGGAGCGGTGCTGCCCTACCGTGGCGCGGCACCGCCCAACTGCTCCACGTGCACCCGCGCCACCATGTGCATGTAGCCGCCTGCCGGTGCGTACCGCGCATCGGCCGCCGCCTCCAGGTGCACGCGCGCGTCGGCGTCGCTACCGAGCGCTTCGTGATACAGCCCCACGTACAGATGCGCGAAGAAGAGCCCCGACGCACGCCCTCGTTCGGTCGCACGCTCACCGGCGGCCATCACTTCCTCCGGCGCCAGCTCGCCCCGGAACATCTCGTAGATCTCGCGCATCGGCGCGCGGGAGTCGGGCCCGACCGGCAGCAGCGCTGCGAGCGCCGCGTCGGCCGAGTCGGCACGCGCCACGCACAGAAAGTGCCAAGCGGCATTCTCGACGTCGTTGGGATTGACCAGGCGGTGCGACTCGAACTGCTCCCGGCAGTCCTGGTAGCGCCCGACATAGTAGAGCGCAATCCCGCGCTGCCAGAGCTGCGGCGCGGCCCGCGGCACCAGCGCGGCCACCTCGTCGAACCCGGCCGCCGCCGCGGCCAGGCGCCCCGCGGCGAAGTCGCCGACGGCGCGGTCGAGCACCGCGCGCGGGTTCTGGGCCGCCGCCCCGGCGCAGGCCAGCCCGATCAACGCCGCCACGATGCACGCTCCCCGGACGCCGATTCTTGTCTTCACGAGCCCTATACTACGCCGTCGTCGTGCTCCCGACGCAACCTTGCTATACACTCGCGATGCCATTGTGAAGTCCCGCGTCGAAGAGATGCACGAGGCATCCGGCGCCGGGACGAGGAGGGACAGCATGACACGCACACGTTCGTTCGGCATCGCCCTGCTGCTGGCGGTGGTCATGGCCGCGCCGGCCGCCACGCAGTCGAATTCGATGAGCTTCTTCATCACCAGCGCCGGCCCCGGCGACGGCGCCAATCTCGGCGGCCTCGAAGGCGCGGACGCGCACTGCTCGATGCTGGCCGAGGCGGCCGGCGTCGGCGGCAAGACCTGGCGCGCCTACCTGAGCACCACCGGCACGACCGGCGTCAACGCCAGCGACCGCATCGGCAGCGGTCCCTGGCACAACGCGAACGGCGTCGAGATCGCCTCGAGCGTCGCCAACCTGCTGGGCGACAACAACCTGACCAAGCAGACGCAGTTGAACGAGAAGGGCGAGATCGTCAACGGCCGCGGCGACGATCCGAACATGCACGACATCCTGACCGGGACGCAGCTCGACGGCACCGCCTGGGAAGGTGAAGGCGACAGCACCTGCGGAAACTGGACGAGCAACTCCGCGGACGGCAGCGCGCTGGTGGGCCACCACGACCGCACCGGCGGCGGCGCCAACCCGAGCCACTGGAGCACCGCGCACGGCTCGCGCGGCTGCGGGCAGGCGAACCTGCAGGCGACCGGCGGCAACGGCTTCTACTACTGCTTCGCCATCGACTAGGCCCGACTCGAGAACGCGGGCTCGCCGTCCCCCGGCCGGGGGCGGCGAGCCCGTTTGCATGTACGGGCGAGAGAGGCCCGTACACCCGGTTGCAGCGCACCACATCGCTTCGGTCGACGCCCCCCCGGGGGATATAATCGCAGGGCGACTGCATGATGCGGCCTTCCGCGCCCTCCCGCTCCAGGCTCCGGACGCTCGCACCCGCCGCCGCACTGATCGCCGGGGCGGCTGCACTGGGTACGGCCGCGGCGGTCTCACTCGATCCGGCGATTCCCGAGTCCGCCGTGGAGCACCGTCCCATCGCGGTCACCGAGGACGGCTACGTCTCGTCCGAGACCTGCCGAGCTTGCCACCCCTCCCAGTACCAGACGTGGCATGGATCGTTCCACCGCACGATGACCCAGGTGGCCACGCCCGAATCGGTGCGCGCCGACTTCGACGCCGTCGTGGTGGACGCCGTGCCCGGCCGTCCGATGCGTCTGGAGCGCCGCGGTGACGAGTTCTGGGCGGAGTTCGACGACCCGGGTTGGGAGGGCGACCCGCGCGCCCGTCCCCGCATCACCCGGCAGGTGGTGATGATCACCGGCTCGCACCACCAGAACATCTACTGGTACTCGACCGGCCACGACCGCGCGCTCAACGTGCTGCCGGGCGTCTACCTGCTCGACGAGGAGCGCTGGACGCCCCGCAACGCCGTCGTGCTGGCGCCGCCCGGACAGGGGGTGGCGATGCTCGACGGGCACTGGAACGCCGTCTGCATCGACTGCCACACGACGCACGGCAAAACCCGCTTCGATACCCCGTTCCGCGCCGAGCCGATTCGCGAGCAGTCGGTCGACACCACCGTCGCCGAGCTCGGCATCGCCTGCGAGGCCTGTCACGGTCCGGCCGCCGCGCACGTCGCCGCCAACCGGAACCCGTTGCGCCGCTACGCGCTCCACGCCGGCGGCGCGCCCGATCCGACCATCGTCGAGCCGACGCGCCTGGACCCCCAACGATCCTCGCAGGTCTGCGGCCAATGCCACGGCATATGGGAGTTCCGGGACTTGGCCGGCGAGCGCGCGGCCAGCGCCGGCGGCCTGCCGTTCCGGCCCGGCGACGAGCTGCGGGAGACCCGCTTCGTCGCCCAGCCGCGCGTGAACGGCCGCTCGCCGGCCATGCGGAACCTGATCGCCGCGGACCCCGACTTCGTGCGCGGATCGTTCTGGGCCGACGGGCTCGTCCGCGTCTCGGGCCGGGAGTACAACGGCCTCGTCGATTCGCCGTGCTTCACCGACGCCACGTCGCCGGATCGCACGCTCTCCTGCTTCTCGTGCCACACCATGCACAAGACGCCGGAGGATCCGCGCACCGTGACCGAGTGGGCCGACACCCACCAGATGTCCACCGGCATGGACGGCGACGCGGCGTGTACGCAGTGCCACGAAGGGATCGCCGCGGACGTGGCCGCCCATACGAACCACCCACCGGAATCGGCCGGCGGCCGCTGCTACAACTGCCATATGCCGTACACCTCGTACGGCCTGCTGCGCGCCATCCGGAGCCACACCGTCACCAGTCCGTCGGCCCGCGAGAGCATCGAGGTCGGGCGGCCGAACGCCTGCAACCTGTGCCACCTGGATCGCACCCTCGCCTGGTCGGCCGACCAACTGCGCGACTGGTACGGTCAGTCGCCCCCCGACCTCCGTGCCGAGGAACGGTCGGTGGCCGCGTCCATCCTCTGGCTGCTCCGCGGCGATGCCGGCCAGCGCGCCCTCACTGCCTGGAGCTACGGCTGGGAGCCGGCGCAGGAAGCCTCCGGCACGAGCTGGATGGTGCCCTATCTCGGCGAGCTCCTCGGAGACCCCTACGACGCGGTCCGCTTCATCGCCGCCCGGTCGCTGCGCACGATTTCCGGCTTCGAGGCGCTGCAATACGACTTCGCCGGCGACCGGGACGAGCGGATCGCCGCGGCCATCGGCGCGCTGCGCGCCTGGCGGAACAGCACGCTTGCCGGCGCCCGCCGCGATCCCGAGCTGCTCTTCGGCGCCGACGGAACGCTCGACACCGCGGCAATGCGGCGCCTCTTCGATCAGCGCGATACCCGGCCGCTCTTTCTGCGGGAGTAGTACGACCTTGGCCGCCAGTCCTTCCCCGCCGCAACCCGACTACGTCCGCCGCCACGTGCGCTTCGGCTGGTGGGCGCTGTTCGTCTTCCTGCTGCTCGGCGCGACCCTGGAGACCCTGCACGGCTTCAAGGCCGGCTTCTACCTGGACGTGTCGAACGAGACCCGCCGGCTGATGTGGACGCTCGCCCATGCGCACGGCGCGCTGCTGGGCCTCGTCAACGTGGCGGCCGGGCTGTCGCTGCACGTGCTGCCGGGGCTCGCGACCAGCGGCCGGACGCCGCTGCTCTCCGGCGCTCTCGTGGCGGCCACCGTGCTGCTGCCGGCCGGCTTCTTCGCGGGCGGCGTCGTCTTCTACAGCGGCGACCCCGGCATCGGCATCGCCCTCGTTCCGGTCGGCGCAGCGTGCCTGGCGCTCGCCGTGTTCCTGCTGGCGCGCGCCGTCTCCACCCTGTCCGGTTCTCCGACGGCCACGGAAAGGCGCCGGCGGAACGGCTGATCGCCCTCCCCCGCCGCGCCGCGCCGAATACGTGAAAAACCGTGATATGCTCCGGTTCGAGGTACCCGGCGCATGGATCGGACCACGAAACCCGTTCACCGGCGCGCCCCGTTGCGGCTGACCGACCGGCGCGCCGTCCGGCGTCCTGCCGACGCCGCGCCAGCGGCGACGACGACGCCTCCCGAGTTCCCCGGCTGCCGTCCGCTTCACGTTTCCCGCGACGGGATCGCGGACTACGAGGGACGCCTGGAATACTGGGAGGCGGACACCGAAACGGCGTGGGTGGTCCGTGCACCGGTCAGCGTCTGGCACGAGCTTCCCGGACAACGCCTGGCGCGACTCGTCGAGCGGATTGCGGCCGTTCGGGGAGCCGCCATCGAGACGGTCGGAAACGCGGACCCTCTGCTCCGCGATCCGGCCGGCGAGCGCCAGCGCATCCTCCAGGCCGACCAGATCCTGTATCTGCGCCAGCAGGCGATCCGCCGGCTCGGCGCCGCCATCGAAGTCGGCCGGGACGAACTGCCGGACGTGATCCTGGAGGTTGACCTGACGACCGACGTCCGCCGCGGCAAGCTGGGGCTGTACGAGTCCTGGGGCTTCCCCGAGGTGTGGGTCGACGTGCCGGATCGCCGCGCACCGGGCAGTCCGGCATCCCGCAGGCCCGGATTGACGATCCATCTGCTGGGACCGGACGGGTACGGCTCGGCGGCGACCAGCCGGGCGTTCTCCGGCTGGTCGGCGGCGGAGATCCATCGCGCCCTGAACGAGGACACGCTGTCCGCCGAGACCGTGGACGTTCTCCGGCGGGTGGGCCGCGCCCTGGGCAAACAGTCGGGCACCGGACCGGACGACGATCCGTTCCTCTCCGCCGAGCGGCGGGAGAGCCGTCTCGCCGGCCGCGCGGAAGGCGCCTGGGAAGGCGCACGCGTGGCCGTCCTCGAGATCCTCGACATGCGAGGCGTCCGCCGGTCGGCGGCGTTCACCACGCGTCTCGACGCCTTTGCCGGAGTGCCGGTCGCGGGCCTCACCCGCGCCGCCGTCGAGTGCCGGGACGAGGACGACTTCCTGCGGCGCCTCGGCCTGCTTGCGCGCCGCCGTACATGACTGAGGGAGCCCCTGCGCGAGGCTCCCTCGCCGGTGTCCGCGCGCCGCCCGCCGTGGTCGCAGACGCGCGCTACCGCACGGTGACGGTCAAGTCGCCGGGCGTCAGGAACATCGCGTCGGACGCCCAGGCCCGCAGCGTGTAGGTGCCTGGCGAGTCGAACGTGACCGTCGTCTCGAAGGTCGCCGACGTCCAGCCGTCGCCGTCGATGTGGGTGGCCGGGTTGTCGGACGAGGTCGGCGCGGTCAGCACGCCGTCCACCTCCCGCTCGAGCTCCTTCTCCTCGACGGAGCGCTGGAAGCCGTCCGGCTCGAAGTCGCCGTCGTCCGGACCGCGGTAGACGATCCAGTGCAGCGACAGGCCGTTGCGCGGCGGGCGCGGCTTCTCGTACCAGCGGATGTTGTCGGGCACACGCGGCATGCCGTCCGGCGGGATCAGGGTGGGAAGACGCGTGCGCGGCGGACGCGGCGGCAGCTCCGTCGGCAGCTCGTCGTCGCGAATCACGGCGGTCAGCGTGAGCGCCTCGCCAACGCCGACCCGCTCTGCGCTCGCCGACAGCTCCACCTCCGGCGGCCGGTTGGCGAACAACTGCTCCACGGGACGACCGAACCCGGTGCGCGAGTTCGAGGTGATGGTGTTCTCGTCGATCTCCCACTCCGGCTGCAGCCACCCGTAGGCCCGCTGCTCGCTTCCGTGCGCCGTCAAGGACCAGATGATGCCGTCCTCGGGATTGGGGCCGGTAGCCGCCGGCATCGGCACCGTGAACTGGTAGCGCTGCGTGCGCGGGTAGAAGTGGGTCGGCTGCCCCCGGTCCTCGTCGCCCGGCGAGAAGAAATTGTCCGGACCGACCGGAACGTGCGGCTGCTCCCGGTAGTTGCGGTTCAGGTAGCCGAAGTGGAACAGGTAGCTGCCGTCGTCCGTACGCGTCCAGCCCTCGAAGATCGGCTGGATGTCCTGGCCGCCGTCGAACCGCTGCTGCGGCTGCGAGGCGATCGGCACGTCGCGCGGATTCACCTGCGCGTGAGCGACGCTCACGCCGCCGGCGGCCACGGCCGCCACGATCGCGGCGCCGACCCAACGGAAATTCGTCTTCATGATGCCCTCTGTGGTAGCGACAATGAAAAAAGCACTCTGCGGAGGGAGCCCCCGCAGAGTGCTTGGTCCAAACCCTGACTCCGTTACGGCAACGCGCTAGTCGTTGTCGTTGTTGGCGCGGGCGTCCAGCTCCGACTGGTACTCGTCTTCCGTGAGGTCGTACCAACTGATCCAGCCGAACGCCATCTCGTCGATCGTGCGGCTTCCGCCGCCGGTCCAGTTCAGCGCGTCCAGGTTGCCGCGGTGCGACTCGGTGTTGTCGTGGTAGCTGATGACGTGCAGCTTGGTCCCGGCCGGATACACCGGCTGGGCGTCGTCCTCGTAGTTGTAGACGATGTGCCAGTTGAAGTCGAAATTGACGCAGCTCACCATCTCGGTGGTCGAATTCGGGTAGATGAGCTCCAGGCACTGCCGCTTGCCGAGGAAGTGCATGTGCGGCTGGAAGCCGGTCAGCTTGCCCGGCAGATACATCGTCGCGTAGCCGTCGTGCCGCGTGACCTGCCCGGCCGGGATGTCGAGCTCGCCCGCCTGGCCGAGCTGCCGCGAGTACAGGATCTTGTCGGGAACCTCGCCCTCCGGAT
Organism: Vicinamibacterales bacterium; assembly: GCA_965116825.1. GTDB lineage: Bacteria > Acidobacteriota > Vicinamibacteria > Vicinamibacterales > UBA8438 > WTFV01. The sequence goes on along the minus strand of OZ220736.1, from coordinate 4,464,541 downwards.
AGAGGACCAGCCCCAGATCCGTCCGGTCGACCACTTCCTCGCCGATCGAGTGGTAGTGGAAGCTGAAGCGAACGCGCGAGCCGCCCTCGAAGACCTTGCCGGTACCTTCCGGGTACTTGTCGGCGTTCTTGCCGACCGCGTACTCGTTCAGGAAGAAGTCGTTCGAGCTGTCGTTGAGCGCCGCGTCCGGATCGGTGACCGCGTAGGTGAGCGCATGGTGCACGACGCGCAGGTCGCCCGCCTTGGTCTGGATCGCCTGGATGTAGCGGTCGTTCGGGATGCCGGAGTCGACGATGTAGTCGCCCCACCAGTCGCCCGCCTCGGCCGGCACGGTGTGCGGCGGCGAGGTGACGATGACGTCGGGCTCGATCTCCCAGGCGCCGAAGTCGGGCAGCTCGACCGCCGCCGGCCCATCGGCCGGGTTGCCGCGCGGCGCGCCGGCGTCGGCCCAGGCGGCCACGAGATCGATCTCGGCCTGCGACAGCGACCGGTCCTGCTTGAACTCCTGGATGCCGACGTTCGGATCGACGTGCCACGGCGGCATCTCGCGGGCGACGACCTTGTTCTTGATCGAGCGTGCCCAGGGCCGCGTCTCCTGGTAGTTCATCAGCGACATCGGCGCCATGTTGTTCGGCCGATGGCAGACCTGGCACGAGCGCTGCAGGATCGGCTCGATGTCCTTGTGGAAGGTCACGTCGCCCGCCTGCGCGGCGACGACGCCCGGGAGCAGCACCACAACCGCGGCCGCCGTCGCGACCAGCGCCACTGTGGCTTTCTTCATCTGAACACCTCCAGGCGCGGCACCGGATGTACCGCTGACAGAAACGGCCGACGGAATCAAGCCGGTAGTGTAGCGCCTTCCCCCGTCTCGAATCAACCGTCTCAGCGATCGGCGAGATACCGCCAGACCAGGTGGACCATCGCCCGCACCCCCACCGGCAACGCCGCGTCGTCGGCCCGGAACGTCGGCGAATGGTGGCCGCCCGACGTCGTGCCCGGCTTCTGGGTCCCCAGGAAGTAGAAGAATCCGGGCACCTCGTTCGCGAAACGGGCGAAGTCCTCCCCGGCCATCCAGGGGTCGGCCCGCGACACGCGCTCGGGGCCGAGGGCCTCGCCCAGCGCCTGCACCGCCCACGCGGTCAGATCGAGATCGTTGACGACCACCGGCGTGATGCGGTCGTACTCGATCTCGAACGAGCCGCCCGCGGCCCGCGCGACGCCGTCCACGATTTCCCGCATTCGCCGCTCGACCGTGTCCTGCACGTCCGCGTCGTAGGTCCGCACCGTCCCTTCCAGGTGCACCTCGCCCGGTATGATGTTGAACCGGGTTCCCCCGCGCACGATCCCGACGGTGACGACGCTCGGCGCCAGGGGCGACAGGTTGCGCGAGCGGATCGTCTGCAGCGCGGTTATCGTCTGCGCCGCCATCACCACCGGATCGACGCTCAGGTGCGGCGCGGCCCCGTGCGCCTGCTCACCGCGCAGGGTGATGCGAAAGTGGTCGACCGCGGCCAGCGCGCCGCCCGGCGTGTACTCGATGCCGCCGACGTCCAGGCCGGCCCGGGCGTGCAGCCCGAACACCGCTTCCGGCTGATGCTCCTCGAAGACCCCTTCGTCGAGCATCAGCGCGGCCCCGCCTTCCTCGCCCGGCGGCGGACCCTCCTCGGCCGGCTGGAAGAGAAAGACGACCGTGCCGGGCAACTGCGGCTGCAGCGCCTTGAGCACCGAGGCCACGCCGAGTTGCACCGCCACGTGCACGTCGTGGCCGCAGGCATGCATCACGCCGACCTCCTGGCCGAGGTAGCTCGCGCGAACGGTCGACGCGAACGGCAGGTCGGTGTCCTCGGTGACCGGCAGCGCGTCCATGTCGGCGCGCACCGCGACGACCGGTCCGGGGCGCCCGCCCCGCAGCACCGCGACCACCCCGGTGTGCGCCACCCCGGTTCGCACGTCGTCGAAGCCGAGGCCGGTCAAGTGATCGGCCACGAGCTGCGCCGTCTCGAACTCGCGGTTGCCGAGCTCGGGGTACTCGTGGATCCGGTGGCGGAGCTCGGTGATCCGGGCGATGACGCGCTCCACTTCGGCGTCGATGCGCGGCTCCTGTGCGGCGGCCGGCGCGAGGCTCGCGCACAGGGCCAGAACGGCAATCGGCATTCGTTGCAGCATGCTTCCATTCTACCGGCCGCGCCCCGGCCGCCGCGGCGCGTCGCCCGCCCCGCGCGCGGCGGGCGGTGAGCGGACCCGTCTCCCATGTCCGTATAATCAGGAGCAGGAGCATCTGCATGATCTGCGGCAGGAACGCCATCCGGACCTTGCGCCGCGTTGCGCGGCAACACGCGACGGCGGCGTGCTTCGCCGGCGCCGCGGCCGGCGCCGGCTGCGGGGCGAATTCGCCCGACACGCCGGCTCCGGTGGAATCGCCGGCTGCCGCGGTCGCCCCGGCGCCCGCCGGCGGAGGCCTGCAGGTCACCGGCACCGCGCCGACCTCGCTCGACGGGTCGCTGACCGTCGTCGTCCTCGAGCCGCTGTCGGGGGCGCCGGCGGAGGCCCCGGAAGAGCCGGTACAGATGGATCAGCTCGGCATGGAGTTCCTGCCGCCGGTATTGCTCGCCACCGTCGGACAGCCGGTCAACTTCCACAACAGCGAGGACGTGCTGCACAACGTCCGCGTCTACAACATCGACACCCGGGAAACCGCCTTCAACATCTCGACCGCGATCGGGGGCACCTACGAGCACCGCTTCGACACCGCGGGCACCTATCGCGTCGCCTGCGACATCCATCCCGCCATGGGCGCCAGCGTCGTGGTCACGGCGTCGCCCCACGCGGCCGTGGCGGCCCGCGACGGGAGTTTCGCGCTCGAGGACGTCGCGGCCGGGTCGTACACCGCCGTCGTGCAGGCCGGCGCCGAGCGCAGCCGCCACGCGGTCACCATCGCGCCGGGCGCCACCGAGCTCGTCCTGGGCGGAAGCTGACCGGCCCGGTCCCGGACGCCGAGGCCCCGCGGGAGAACCGATGAAGACGGTGCAGGAAATCGCCGACCTCGTGGGCGGGCGCGTCCACGGCGACCCGGCCATCGAGATTCGGACCGTGGGGAGCCTGGAGCGGGCAACCCGGGGCGCACTCGCGTACGCCGAGGGAAAGCACCTCGCCGAGGTGGCTGCCACCGCGGCGTCGTGCGTCCTCATCCCCGAGGTCGAGATCCCCGACCGTACCGTGATCGTCGTCGCGAAACCCCGCGTCGCGTTCGCGCGTGCCGCACAGAGCCTGCTGCCGCCGCGCCTGCCGGCCCCGGGCGTGCACGAGACGGCCCTGGTGGCCCCCGAAGCGACCTTGGGCGCGAATGTCTCGATCGGCGCCTGGACGGTCGTGGAGACTGGCGCGACGATCGGCGCGGGCACCGTGATCTTCCCCGGCGGCTACGTCGGCGCCGGCTCCTCCATCGGCGCCGCCTGCATCTTGTATCCCCGCGTGGTCCTCTACCCGGGCATGGTCGTAGGCAACCGCGTCATCCTCCATGCCGGGGTCGTCATCGGCTCCGACGGGTTCGGATTCGTCTTCGACGGCGAGCGGCAAATCAAGGTTCCGCAGGTGGGACGGGCGCAGATCGGCGACGACGTGGAGATCGGCGCCAACGCGTGCATCGATCGCGGCGCGCTGGACGAGACCGCTATCGCCGACGGCGTCAAGATCGACAACCTCTGCCATCTCGGACACAACGTGCGGATCGGCGACCACGCGGTCATCTCGGCCCAGACGGGGATCGCCGGCAGCTCCACCGTCGGACGCGAGGCGATCATCGGCGGCCAGGTGGGCATCGCCGACTACTGCCGCATCGACGATCACGGCATCGTCGGCGCGCAGTGCGGCATCCCGTCACGCAAGCGCGTCCCGGCCGGCCAGCCCTTCTGGGGCACCCCCGCGCGGCCCCTCAAGGACATCAAGAAGCAGCAGGGCTACCTGCACCGCCTGCCCCGGATGGCGAACGAGATCGCGAGCCTGCGCAAGGAGCTCGACGCCCTCAAGGCGAAGCTGGACGAGTGACGCCCCGCTCCAGGACCTGCCGCACCGCGGCCGCAACCGCTTCCACCGTGACGGCGTCGAGACAGGGCGGCCGCCCGTCCGCGGACGGCGGGGAAGGGCACTCGTCGAAGAATCGCTCGCGGCACGGCGAGCAACCGAATCCGGCCGAGACCGCGACGTGCGGTCCCCCCGCGGCGGCACGCGGCGCGGTGCGGGCCGGCGAGGACGAACCGTGGATGGTGACGGTCGGAATCCCGGCGGCCGCGGCGAGGTGCGCCGGACCGCTGTCGTTGCCGACGTAGAGCGCGCAGCGCTCGAGCAGCGCAGCCAGCTCCGGCAGCGTGGCGTCGCGAACCACGGCCACACCGTGCGCCGCGGCCCAGCCCGGAAGGGCCTGGAAGGGCGCGCGGTCGTGCACGACGACAGGCCGGCCGGCGGCGGCAAGCCGCTCCGCCAGCAGGCGAAAACGCGCCGCCGACCACGCGCGGGGTGCCTTGGCGGCGGCGGGATTGACGAACAGCGGCCGCGAGTCGTCCCGCCAACCCATGGCGGCGAACAACCTCGCCGCGCAGGCGCGGTCGCCGGCGAGCAGCGACAGCCGCGTCACCGGCGGGGGAACGCCGGCGCCCAGCACCCGCGCCAGATCGAGATACTCGTCCGCGCGGTGCGCGCCGGCCCGCGGCGCCACGGGGTCGGTCAACAGCAGGCGGCGATGATCGGTATCGTGCCCGATCCGCCGCCCTACCCCGGCCAGCCATGGGCTCAGCGCCGCCTCGAACGAGGGCGCCAGGACGACCGCCGTATCCACCCGCAGCGCGCGCAGCGTGCGGACGGCCGCACGCACGGCCGCCACTCGCGCCAGGCCGGATCCGTCCGGCGACACGACGATCCGATCCATGACCCCGAGGCGTTCGGCCAGCGCGGCGTGCCGCGGGCGGACCATCCCGACGAGCTGCGCGTGGGGCCAGCGCGCGCGGAGCGCCTGGATCGCCGGGCGCGCCATCAGGATGTCGCCGACCCAGTTCGGCAGCCGGACGAGCAGTCTCCCGGGATCCACGCCCTATATTCTCTCCGCATGCCGACCGAACCCGTGCTGGCTCTGTCCGGGGTCTCGCTCGTCCGCGACGAGCGCACCATTCTCGACCGCATCGACTGGCAGGTCGCTCCGGGCGATCGCTGGATCGTGCTCGGACCGAACGGCTCGGGCAAGACGTCGCTCTGCCGCCTCGCAGGACTCTACCTGCACCCGACGCGGGGCGACGTCGACGTGCTCGGCAAGCGCCTCGGACGCACCGACGTACGGGAGCTGCGCACGCAACTGGGAATGACGAGCCAGGCCCTCGCCGACATGCTCCGCCCGGGGCTGCAGGCCGTCGACCTGGTGATGACCGGCCGCAACGCCGCCCTGGCCCCGTACTGGCACCGATACGACGACGCCGACCGCGAGCGGGCCGCGAAGCTGCTGGCGCGGTTCGGCTGCGCCCGCCTCGCGAAGGCGCGCTACGCCACCCTCTCGGCCGGCGAGCGCCAGCGGGTGCTGCTGGCGCGCGCCCTCATGAGCGACCCGCCGCTGCTGCTGCTCGACGAGCCGGCAGCGGGTCTCGACCTCGGCGGCCGGGAGCAGCTCGTGGCCATGCTGGCGGACGTGGCGGCCGATTCCGCCACCGCGGCCATCGTCCTCGTGACCCACCACGTCGACGAGATTCCGCCCGGCTTCACGCACGTGCTGATGCTGGCCGACGGACAGGTCGCGGCCCAGGGACCGATTGCCGACACGCTGACGGCGGAGAGACTCTCCCGCTGCTTCGGACTGCGGCTGTCTCTGGCGCGGCAGGGCGGACGCTGGATGGCCTGGGGCGAGTGAGGGCGCGATCTTCGCCGGCGCCGAACGCCTGCGGTGCGAACGCCTGCGGGCCTGCTCCTTGCGGACCTCACGCGAGAACCGGCGCGTTCTGGCGAAACTCCCGGACGAGCGCCTTCATCACCGCCGTGTAGTCGCCGGTCTCCTCGTAGAGGCGCCGCTGCCGCCGGTAGCTCAGACCGGTCCCGAGCATCGCGCCGACGCCCTGCAGCTCGGTGTCGCCGCCGAGACGCTTCGCGACCGGGGTCACCTCCTCCACGAGCGCGCCCAGGCTCTCGTCCAGCCGCTCCAGGTTGCCGTCCTCGTCGACGATGATCTCCGCCTCGGTGGACCAGCGCGCCGCGCGCCACTTGTTCTCGCGCACGATCCAGTGCCGGTGGAGCGGCATGTACATTCCCTCGTCGTACTTGTCTCCCAACCACACGACCAGCGCCTGGATCAGCGCGGTGACGGCCATCACCTCGTCCAGCGTCGGCAGGCCGTCGCAGATGCGCACCTCGATGGTGCCGAAGTGGGGGTGCGGGCGGACGTCCCACCAGATCTCGCGAATCGACTCGATCGCCTTGGCGCTGACCAAGGTGATCATCAACCGCTGGAACTCCGCCCAATTGAGCAGACGGTACGGCAGGCCGGCGGTGGGCAGGCTCTCGAAAATCTTGCTGCGGCAGGAGGCCAGTCCGGTGTCGGCGTCGTTGAAGAAAGGCGAGCTCGCGGAGAGCGCCAACAGATGCGGCAGATAGGTGGTCAACCCGTTGCTGACGGCGATCGCCTTCTCGCCGCTCTCGATGCCGACATGCACGTGAACGCCGAAGATCATCAGCCGGCGCGCCGGCCACTGGCACTGATCGACCAGCCGGCGATAGCGCTCGGAATCGGTGATCCGCTGCTCCACCCACTTCGAGAAGGGATGGGTCCCGACGCACGCCACCTGGTAGCCGAGCGCATCGGTGACGGCCAGGAGCTGGGAGATACGCTGCTGCAGGTCCCGGCGCACCGCGGCGACGTCCTCGCAGACGTCCGTGTTCAACTCGATGGTCGATTCGATGAGCTCTGCCTTGACATGCGAGACGTCCGCGGTCTTCCGCAGAATCGCCGGCGCCGCGGCAACCAGGTTCATCGTCTCCGGGTCGAGAAGCTGCAGCTCCAACTCCACCCCGATGGTGGGGCGCGGCGATCCGCGGAATGCGATCCTCATCGATGCCCCTTCCCGAACATTACTTGCCGGCGCGAAAGCCAACTGATTATATGGGCGTCGTGCCCCCGCGCCGCTCGCCGTTCTGGCGCTACACCGCGCTGCAGGTACCGGGATGGGTGCTGGCCCTGGCCCTTGGCTGGTGGATTCGCACGTCGTTCGACGCGCCCGGCTGGCTCGCGCCCGCGATCCTGCTGGCGTGGGTCGTCAAGGACATGGCGCTCTATCCGCTGTTGCGCAGCGCCTACGAGACAAACGAGGCGCCTCCGGTCGAGCGGCTCATCGGGCGCCGCGGCGTCGCGATCGAGCCGCTGGCCCCGTCCGGCTACGTGCGCATCGGGGGCGAGCTCTGGCGCGCGCGGGCGAGCGCCGCGACACCGATCGCGCCGCACCTGACGGTGGAGGTGGTCGGCGCCGAGGGGCTCGTCCTGTCCGTGCGTCACGCCGGCGCCGAAACGCACCCCGGCGGGCAGGCGAGCTTCGATCGCCGCGCGTCCGGCTGAGACGGCCATGACGAGAACGTCGCCGCGGCCCCGCCGGCGGGCCCTCAAGCGCCGGCGTCCGCGGGCCGTGAATCCCGGACCGGCGGGGCGCCCGCCTGCGCCCGCTGCCACTCGACCGTGCGCCGGAGCCCTTCTTCCACCGGCACGGTCGATGCGAAGCCCAGCAGGTCGCGGGCCAGCGACACGTTCGCCTGCGAGTGCCGGACGTCGCCGGGGCGAGGCTCGGCGTAGCGCGCCGCGACGAAGACCCCGGTCGCCCGCTGCAGCGCCGCGTACAGCGCGCTCACCGACAGCCGTCCGCCGCGCGCGACGTTGACAACCCGGCCCGAGGCCTCCGGCGCGGCGCAGGCGAGCAGGACGCCGCGGGCGACGTCGGTGACACAGGTGAAATCGCGCGTCTGCTCGCCGTCGCCGTGAATCGTCGGCGCCCGGCCTGCGAGCAGCGCCGCCGTGAACAGCGAGATGACGCCCGAGTACTGCGACCGCGGCGACTGTCGCGGTCCGAACACGTTGAAGAACCGCAGCGCGACCGTCTCGAGCCCGTACAGCCGGCTGAACAGCGCCGCGTACTGCTCGCCGATCAGCTTGTGCAGCGCGTACGGGGACAGCGGAGCGCGCGGCAGTCCCTCGTGCTGCGGCAGGCTCTCCGAATCGCCGTACACGGACGACGAGCTGGCCAGAACCACCCGCCGCACGCCTGCCTCGCGTGCGGCCAGCAGCAACTCGTGGGTCGCCTCCACGTTGGCGCGGTGGGTGCGGCGCGGCTCCCGCACCGAGCGCGGGACGGATGGAATCGCGGCCAGGTGGATGGCGTAGTCGATGCCCGCCACCGCCGCCTCGGCCACCTGCCGCTCGGCGAGATCGGCCGCGATCAGCTCGACCTCCGGATGCCCCGCCAAGTTGTCGCGGCGGCCGGTCGACAGGTCGTCCACCACGCGGACCTGCTCTCCGCGGGCGGCAAGGGCGTCGACGACGTGGGACCCGATGAACCCGGCGCCGCCGGTGACGAGGTAGCGCGCCATGCCTTCGTGGGGTCACTCCGCGGGGAACAGGGATCGGTCGATGGCGGGAATCACGTCGAGGGCGTTCCGGTAGTAGAGCTTGCGCAGCACCTCGTCGGGCAGATCCATGCCGTACATCTGCCAGAAGGCGTGATACCGCCGGTAGTAGTCGAAGTACTCGTCGGCGGTCTCGAACGTGCGCCAATAGTAGGGAAACTCCTCCGGCGCGTAACGGTCCTTGCCGAACAGAATCCGGTCCTGGTGCTCGATGAAGAACGCACGGGCGGTCCGCGGCTGGCGGCCCAGCTCGTAGAGAATCGCACCCGTCTCGGCGTACACGTTCGGCAGCCGGTCGAGCAGCGCCCCGAGCCGGCCGAGGTCGTTGGCGTGCCAGCCCATGTGGGCGGCGATGAACGTCGTGTCCGGGTGGCGCGCGAAGCGGCGGTCGCGCTCGGCCATCATCGTCTCGAACGCGGGGTATCGATCCGCGGGAAGCCGGCGGTCCGGCAGCAGCGTCAGCTCCAGCCAGCGCTCGTTGAAGCGGTCGACCGGATCGTAGAAGGACTGCGGCTCCCCGACGTGCATGAGCACCGGGATGCCGAGGCGGCCGGCCGTCTCGAAGACCGGGTCGAGCTCCGGATCGTCCACCGGCACCCGGGCGCCGCGCCGGTCGCGCACGTCGATGCCGAAGTTCTTGAAGAACTTCAGGCCCGCGGCCCCCGCCGACACGTCCCGCTCGAGCTGCGCGGCCGCGCGCTCGCCGAAGCCGGGGCCGACGCCGCCGCGGAAATCGAGATTGGCGAAGCAGACCATCCGGCGCGGCTGGCGGCTCTCGGCGACCGTGTCCACGCAGCGCTCCAGCGTGCCGCCGGAGCCGCCGCTCAGATTGACGAGGACGGCGAGGTTCAGGGCGTCCATCTCGCCGGCGATCTCGTCCAGCCGCCGGGCGGAGAACCCGGGCCAATGGTGACTGTGCACGTCCACGACAGGGAACCGCGCCCGCGGCACCGGATTGGCGTCGACCACGAGGGTCGAGCGCGGCGTGTAGTCCTCCACGCTCAGCGCCGGCTCGGCGGACCGCTGCGCACGACCCCGCTGCGCCTGCAGCATGATCGCCGACACGATGACTGCCAGCGCCAGCAGCACGCCCGAGATCGCAGCCCAACGTCGTCGCATGTCACCTCCGCGCCGCGGCGCGAGGCCGGCGGCGGGTTCCAGGAACCGCCCCCCCGGCGCCACGACGAGACAAGGGTTCCGCCGCAGCCGGCTTGTAAGCCGAATTCTGTATCGCGTGCGATCGCGCCATGAGCGCATCGAACGCGCGGCGACCATTCCTCTGGCCCCGCCATCGCTGGCGGGATCGAGCAACCTACCCGGAGGCTTCGGACGGGCCGTCCTGTGGCGCCTCCCTATTTGGTCTTGCTCCGTGCGGGGTTTAGCCTGCCATCCCCCTTGCGGCGGACGCGGTGCGCTCTTACCGCACCTTTTCACCCTTACCGCGCGCCAGGCGCGAGGCGGTATGTTTTCTGTGCCACTTTCCTTCAGGTCGCCCTGACCGGGCGTTACCCGGCGCACTGCCCTGCGGAGTTCGGACTTTCCTCCCCGCCCGATCGCGGCCGAGGCCGCGCCGGACGCAGCGGCCGCCCGGCCGACTGCGGCGGAATGTCAAAGAACGATGCCGTCAGCCGTCGCTGTCCTGGCTGATGCGGTACTGCTCCAGCTTCTTGTAGAGATTACTACGGGGCGTGTCGATCTCCTCGGCCGTGCGGGAGATGTTCCAGTCGAGGTCCCGCAGCCTGGCGACCAGGAAGTTGCGCTCGCTGGCCTCCTTGAATTCGCGCAGGGTGCGCGCCGCCGCCGCGGAGCCGGCCGCGGCCGGTCGCTCGTCGAGCCGCAGCACCGAGCGCACGTCGGCGAGCGTGATCGACTGTCCCGGCACCATCACCAGCAGGCGCTCGACCGAGTTCCGCAGCTCCCGCACGTTGCCACGCCAGTGGTGCCGGGCGAGGGCGCCGACCGCCTCGTCGCTGAACGGCTTCTGGCGAAAGTTGTTCTCCCGCGCGAACATCGCCGCGAAGTGGCGCACGAGCACGGGAATGTCCTCGGCCCGCTCGCGCAGCGGTGGCACGTGGATCGGAAGCACGCTCAAACGGAAGTACAGGTCCTCCCGGAACTCGCCGGCCGCGATCGCCTCTTCCAGGTTCTTGTGGGTCGCGGCCAACACCCGGACGTCCACGCGGAGCGTGCGGGCCGACCCCAGCCGCTCCACCTCCCCTTCCTGCAGGACCCGCAGCACCTTGGCCTGCGTCTTCAGCGACATGTCGCCGATCTCGTCCAGGAAGATGCTGCCGCGATCCGCCTGCTCGAACTTCCCGACCTGCTTTTCGGTGGCGCCGGTGAACGACCCGCGCTCGTGCCCGAACAGCTCCGACTCGATCAGGTCGTCGGGCAGCGCGGCGCAGTTGACCTGCACGAACCGCTCGCGCACCCGCGGGCCGTTGCGATGGATGGCACGGGCCACCAGCTCCTTGCCGACGCCGCTCTCGCCCTGAATCAGCACGGCGCTGCGCACCGGGGCCGCACGGCGGATCTCCTCGGTCAGCGCCTGCAGCGCGCGGCTGCTTCCCACCATCTCGTGGCGCGCCTCGGCGGCCCGCCGCCAGCTCCGGTTCTCCGTCCGAAGCTGCCGCTGGCTCAACGCGTTGCGGATGGTGACGCCCACGCGGTCCGTGGACAGCGGCTTCTCGAGGAAGTCGAAGGCGCCCAGCCGGGTCGCCTCCACGGCGGTGCTCACTGTGCCGTGCCCGGAAATGATGACCACCGGCAGCAACTCGTCCAGGGCCCGGATCTTGCGCAGCACCTCGATGCCGTCCATGCCCGGCATCTTGACGTCGAGAAACACGATATCCGGACCCTCCCGCTCGACGCAGGCGAGCCCCGCCTGCCCGCCAGGAGCCAGCAGACACTCGTAGCCGTCGTACTCCAGGATCATCTTCAGCGAGTCGCGGATGGCGACCTCGTCGTCGATGACCACGATGCGGTGCTTCATGTCGTACCCGCGTCCCACGCCGCCGCCGGGCCCGACGCCCGGGCGGCCGGCTCACGCGTCGGGCGGATCGGGGGCCTCCTGCGGCTCGTCCGGATCGGAGGCAGGCTCCGATTGCGCATCGGGAGTCTCCACCGTCGCGCCGGGTTCCTCCGTCGCGCCGGGTTCCACCGTTCCACCGGGTTCCTCCGTCCCGCCGGGTTCCTCCGTCCCGCCGGGTTCCTCCGTCCGTTCGCCTTCGTCCGGCGCCGGCGCGAGGTTCGGATCCGTCTGTCCCAACACCTGCTCGACGGCGCGCAGTCGAGCCTCGAAGCCGCCGACCTCGCCGCGCAGAACGGCGATGTCGTCCCCGAGCTCGTTGCTCGCGCCGTCGATGCGAGCGTCGACGCCGCCGATCTGCGCCGTGAGGTCGGCACGAAGATCATCGATCCGGTCGTTCAACTCGTCCATGCGCGCGTTCAGGGCGCCGCTGAGGCTGGCGATCTGCGCCGACAGCAGGGCGGCCACGATCAGGACGGCCGGAACAATGGTCCCGATGATCCACCTCGTGTCGCTGCCCATGGCTATCGCCTCGGTATCCGGCGACTCGTGGCGAGGGGGTGTCCGCGGCGTCTCGTGGACGGCGGCGGCCGTCTCCAGCCTCTCGTGGACGGCCACGGCCTCGGGCGCAGCCACCGCGTCAGGTGCTGCCGCGGCGTCGGGCGCAGCCGCGGCGTCGGGCGCAGCCGCGGCGTCGGGCGCAGCCGCCGCGTCGGGCGCAGCCGCGGCGTCGGGTGCAGCCGCGGCATGCTTCTCCAGGCCACTCCGAAGCTCGTCGCCGGAGCGAATGACGTGCGTGCCGGAAAGACGGGGATCCACCTGATCCGGCGTATAGCCGGTCGGCTCGCCCGTGCTGCCGTTGACAACCCACGAAGCCTCCGGACGCCGCGGACCGAGCAGGCGGGAAACCGCCTGAGGCCGTACGCCCAGCACCTCGCCGACCGCCCCGAACGTCGCCCGCACCGGCACGGCGTTGAGATAGTCAAGAATCGTCTGGATAGTCATAGGCCGCAGCGTAGCACAGCCTCCGGAACGGTGACCGCAGCAGATTTCGAGACCCACCGCCGCGGAGAACGCTGGGCGCTGGGGAGTGCGCCGCCCACCGTCCGGAGCGCCGACCGAGCACGACCACGCGCCGGAGACGTGCGCCGCCTGCGTCGATGCTTCCGGCGCGTGGGTGCGAGAGAACGAGGACGATCGACGTGCACGGGTCCGGTGGGTCCAGTGAAGCCCGCCTCGCAACCTGGAAGGAGATCGACCTGGACGCGCGAGAATGGCGTATACCGGCCGACCGCATGAAGATGGGCGTAGACACCGGGTGCCCTTGTCCGCCGCCGCGTGCGCCGTCCTGGAATCCGTGCGCGGGCTTCTCAGCGCTGGCGCACCGGGTGGGCGGCGACGTCGTGCTGAGCTACAGCCGGGGCGATCTCTTCGACTAGCGCCGCGTCCTGATGGATCGGGGTAACAGTTTGTAATTCCATTCCCCGTGAAACTCATCGCGGACCAGCGCGAGTGCGTCCATCTGTTCCTTGGTCACCGTAACGTCCGTGGGATACTCCCCGGCGTCGAGTTCGGCCCGGACCCGGAGCCCGGTTGCCGTCCGGACGCTCCCGATGCGGTCGACGATGGTCTCATACGTCGTCAGCGGGGTGCCGCGCCAGTTTGCCGTGATGTGACAGAAGAACCGGTGCTCGATCTTGTTCCACTTGCTGGTGCCCGGTGGAAAATGACTCACCTCGATGGTCAGGCCGGTCTCGTCGGCCAACTGCTGAAGCTCCTGCTTCCAGGCGCGAGACCGATACCCCTTGCTCCCGCCCGCATCGGCCGTGATGAACAGGGTCGTGGCGTCGGGGTAGGCGTCGCAACCCATCTGATGCCACCAGTGCCGAATCGACGCCACCGCGAACGCCGGTGTGTCATGGTCCCAGCCTGCGCTCACCCAGGCTTCGTTGCGCGCCATGTCGTAGACGCCGTACGGAATCGCCTTGCCCTCGGCGTCGGTCGGGAAATCATGCACCACCACCGCCGGAGGCGTGCCCTTCGGCTGCCATTCTCGCCCACCGTTCTTGAAGTTCCCGACCAGCTCCTTCTTCTTCTTCGTGTCGACCGAGATCACCGGCTGGCCGGCGGCCAGATGCTCGTCCGCAGTCTGGTTGATGTGCTCGAACTGCGCGTTGCGGTCCGGATGCGTCGCGCCTTCCTGCCGTTTGCGCGGCGATTGCAGCCGGTAGCCCAGGCGGTGCAGCAGCCGGCCCACGGTGGTCGAACTTACCCGCCACCCCTGCTCGGTCAGCGCCGCCGCCAGCTTCGCGCGACTCTCGCACGTCCAGCGCAGCGGCGAGGTCGGGTCGCCGCGCGTGAGCGGATCCACGAGCGCTTCAAGCGCGGCCTGGATGCCGGGTTGATCCTGCTGGATGCGAGGTCGTCCGGCGCCCGGACGCCGGATGCGGCCCGTCGGCGCTTCGCCTCCAGCGATTTCCCGACGTCCCTTGCGAATGGTCTCCCGCGCCAGACCGGTGGCCGACGAAACCACCGCGTCACCGCCATAGCCGATGGCCAGCGACTCGGCCGCCGCCCAACGGCGCCGACTCAACTCTTCCAGCACCGGCGCCACCGCGGCGTATTTCTCAACAATGGTTGCTTCCAACTCGATGTCGCGCTTCACGCGGCCAGTATGGCAGGAAATCCATGAGATGGCAGGTTAATTTAGCGCAGTGCCCTTACCTGGATGGCTTCCATGTTCGACCTTGAAATCCGCGGTTTCGATGAGCTGATTGCGCAACTCGAACGCGCGGCGGACGAAAATCCGCGAAGAGGTGGCGGACGGACTCGGCCGGGCCGCTCGCACCGTGGCGGAAGAGACCGCGTCTCACGAGCATGATGGGTCCTACCCCGACTCCACTTCCTCCCCCACCAGCCCCGCCAGAAAGTCGGCGAACGGGCCGATGTCCTGCCGCACGCTCGCAGCCTCGAGCGCCGCCATGTATGCGTCCCGGCGCTGGACCGGGATCACGGTCCAGGGATAGCCGGCGGCGGTCAGCATGAGGTTCATCAGGAACCGGCCGAGGCGGCCGTTGCCGTCCGGGTAGGGATGCACATAGACGAACAGGAAGTGTCCGAGCACTACGCGCACCGCCGGGTCCGGCTCTTCGCGCAGCAGGCCGAACAGCGCCGGCATCGCGTCGCGCACGGCGGCCGGGTTCGGCGGCACGTGCATCGAGCGCTGGATGTAGACGGGCGCGTCGCGGTAGCCCGCCAGATCGGCGGGACGGACGAGGCCGGCGGCGACGCTCGGTGCGAACAGCTCCCGGTACCAGGTCCGATGGTCCGCCTCCGCGACGGCGCCGGGAGACTCGCCCGCAACCGCCCGGCGGACGCTATCGCGCACTACCTGGTAGGCCTGCCAGTAGCCGCGGGCGGCGAGCGCATCGCGGTGCGCCCGGTCCGCCGAGTGACGGTCGGGGTTCCAGTCGCCGCTGCGCACGCGGGCGATCAGCGCCGGATTGACGCGATAGCCCTCGATGGAGAGCGAGTGATACGCATCGGTCACGTAGACGTCCTCGATCCGGGCGAGCACGGCGTCGATGCCGGCCGGGCCGCGCGGGCGGGGAAAGCGGTCGAGCACACGGCGTCGCATGGCATCCCAGGTCAGGCGCAACCGGTGAACGACCGGGGGAGCGTCGCGGAGGATCCGTCGGGCGGTAAGCGGCGTCGTGAAGGGGTTCGCTTCACGGACGCCGAAGTCGGCGGCCCGCATCGTCTCGACGATCTCGTTCGCGATGCGGTCCCGACCCACGTCGCGCAAGGCGGCGGCCAGACGGCCGGCGACCGTGCCGTGCCCGCCGTCGAGGAGGCGGGACAACAGGTCCGACGCGTCGCGCACGAGGGCGAGCGCCGCCCGTCCATCGACCGGATACCGCTGGAAGAACCGGGCCGGAGAGGCGAGTAGCGCGGCGGCCGGGATGAACGCGCGCACACCGTCCACCTCGACGACGTCTCCGGCAGCAGGCATTGCGGCGCGCACTTCGAGCAGCGACGTCCCGTGCAGCAAGGGAGTGACCCGGTTGCGTCCCCGCGGCGCGCGGACGAGAAGCTGCCCCGGCACGGTTCGATTGCCCGCGTGCAGCAGCAGGGACTGTTCCGGCGACACGCACCACGCCGCGCCGAAGCGGGCGCGCAGGTAACCGGCGCAGAACTGCCAGAACGACGCGTACCACGTCGTGCTGTCGCCCGCTAGCCGGTCGGGCGAGCCGGCGACGTACCAGCCCTTGATAACCGGAAGCAGGAACCCGTGGCGGACGAGTCGCTCACGATGCGACCGCGGAAGATCCGCGGCGCGTACGGCAACGACGCCGCGCTCCTGAAGGGACCGCAGGACGTCCAGCGAACCGGCCAGCTTCTCGGACGGCGGGGTCATCCCGATGCGCTCCCGTTAGCTTTTCGCGCTGTGCCTATTCTAGCTTTTCGCGCATGACAGGGCTCCGTCAGCGTCCGCCCCGACGCCGCAAGGGAACTCACGAGCGGTGCGATATTCCACCGCCAACGGGCCGCTACCGCCGCCCGTCACCCGCCATTCGCACTGCGCTTGCGCGGCGGCCGCTTCTGGACCGTGTCCAGCAGCTTCTCGAGGCGGTCGCGCTCGCCGTTCCGCAGGCGCCTGTTCTGCTGCGCGGGCCGCCGGTCGATCAGGCGCTCCAGCTCGATGAGCCAGTCCAGATCGGCGCGGATGTCGGCCTGGGCCAGCTCGACCGCGCGCTCCCAGACGCCGGCGTTCCGCCAGATGCGCAGCACGTCCTTGTGGGCGCCCGCGCGTTCGTAGGCGGCGGCGGCGTCCTCCGGCCGCCCCTGCGCCTCGCGCAGCCGGCCGAGCCGCGGCAGGTCCGGGCCGATGGTCGCCAGCAGCGCATCGGCCCGCCCGAGCCGCTTCCGGCGCGCGGGGCCCTTCTCGTGCGCGGCGGCCTTCAGCAGCGTGTCGAAGGCCCTGGCGCGCAGCACGCGGGCCCTGGCCGGGGCGTCTCCGGTGTAACCGGTCAGCCGCAGCCACGCCTCGACCGCGGTGTCCGCGAACCACCCGACGGCCTCCGGGTCGTCCGCCCCGGCGCTCAGTCCGTCACGCAGCGCCTGCGCCACGGGCAGCAGCGTGGGCCGCAGCCAATCGCCTCCGGGTCGCTGCAGCCGATCGAGCGTGCGTGCACTCTCCAGCAGCGCGAACGGGGGCGCCGACCGATCGAACGACCAGGCCGCCAGCTCCCTGAGCGCCTGCTCCTCCTCGAACGCCAGCAGGTACGGGTGGGGCGACTCGGCGCCGGGCGATTCATCGGGGTCCAGCCGCGCGCCGGTTGCGGTGCGGTGGATGGCAGGAGCGGGTTCGGCCGGCAGAGGCTCGTCGGTGACCCGGACGGCTTCCACGGCAGCCGCGAGCACCTCGTGGCGCTGCACCCCGTCGGGCGGACCGTCCACGAGCAGGCGTGCCGCCGTGGCGAGCAGCGTGGTGCGCGCATCCAGGCGCACGGCGCGGTCCGACACGCCGTTCGGCAACTCGGGGTCGCCCAGGAGCCGGAACGCCTGGCGGGCACGCTGCCAGGCCCGGCCGGGCGCCGAGTCGATCAGGAGCCGGGCGTCGTTGGTTCGCGCCTGCACGCGCTCCTCGGGGGATGCGTCGGCCCGGGCGAAGTGATCGAGCAGGTCTTCCGGGCTGTAGGGCGCGGCGTCCCCCAGCAGCGCCAGACTGAGCTCCTTTTCCTCGTCCGTCGCCTCGACGTCGATGCCCACGAGGGTCTCCGTCGCCCGGCTCAGTGTCACCCGGAGATGATCGATCGCGGTCCGGCGGGCCTGGCGGTCGAGCTCGGCATCGACCACGTACTGCTGATCTTCTTCGTGCAAGTGCGACAGCAGGACGCCCGGGTCGAGCAGGCAGACCGACTGGTACTCCAGCCCCTTGGCCTCGGCCGGCGTGAGCACGCTGTTTCGCAGGCGCTCCGGAACCCACGCCGGGAGCTCGTTCCGGGCCGAGAGGACCACGACTTCATCCGCCTCCTCGAGGTGTTCCAGAAGCTCGACGGCTGCGGGCCGACTGGGAACGTCCACGTGGACGAGATGCGCATCGACGTGCTGGCCTCCGTCCTGGCGCCGCTGCTTGGTGGGGCGGATTCTCTTCTCGAGGTCGACGTACCGCTCCGAGGCGCGCTCGACGACCTCGGCGATGCGGCTGGGGCAACGCAGGTGCTCCTCCAGTTGGAAACTGGCCGGCGCGCCCACCCGCCGGGCCAGCAGGTCGTTCAGCGGCCCCCAGTCGAACCCGGTCGGCCGGACGGTCTGCCCGGCATCGCCGGCCATCAGCAGCCAGGGCGCACGGCCGCGCCGGCGTCCGATCGCCCGGCACAGCTCCACCACGACCGCGGTTTCGAGCAGCGTCAAGTCCTGGAGCTCGTCGACGACGATGCGGTCGACGTCGTCGAAGCCCTCCGGGAGGTCGTCGTCACGCAGCCGGCCGATGGCGCGGGTCGCGGCGACGAGCTCCGGAAAGACCGCCCGCACGCCGTCCGCCGGCAGGAAGCGGGCGACCTTCAGCAGCGCCCTGGCCGCCTTGGGGCCGACGCCGTCGTGGTCGCCGCGCAGACCACGATAGGCATCGTCGTCGAGGCGTGCCGTGCCGCGGGCGGCGTCGCATCCGGTCTCGCCGGGTACCGCCCGCCCGAAGAGGACGGCACGCAGCTCGGCGTGCAGGGCATCGCGGCGGTTCTTCCACGGCCCGGCCATGTCGCGGCCGAGCCGGGTGATGGCGGCATCGAACCTGGCGCGGCTGGCGGCCAGCGTCTGCCTGGCGACGTCGGCCCCGCAGACCTCGCCGAGAAACGTCGTGAAGTCGCGCGCGACGACCTCGACATCGTCGGGCGCGAACGACGCGAAGCGTTCCTCGGCGTGGCGGGTCAGGGCGCTCGACCACGTGAGGTACAGGACACGCTGTCCGCTCCTGGCTTCGACCGCCTTCCACAGCACGGTCGTCTTGCCGGATCCCGGCCGGCCCAGGATGACGCGAACCGGCCGCTCGTCTTCCACGAACCTGCTCTGCGCGTCCGTCCAGGGCCGCCCGGCGATGTCGTCGTTCAGATCGTCGGGCGCGGATAGCGGCAGGTAGTCGTCGAGGCTGCCGGCTTCGAGCGGGGTGTGGTCGTCGTGATGGCGGACGGCCCGCACGAGGACGGCGTCCGCTGGAAGGGCCAGCCCATTGGCCACTCGGCTGCCGCGCGGCGTCCACCACAGGTAGAACTGCATGCCGTTGGCGCCGCCGAGCGGCGAGCGGCGCCAGCCGCGGTTCCGGTCCCTGCAGCCCTTCACGACGGTGGTTCGCCCGTGCGCCGCCAGGTGCTGGAGCACGATTCCCAACCGCCCGAAGAGGTGCGCCCACACCCGCAGGTGGTCCGATACCTCCGGATGCAGCCAGATGCCGTGACGCAGGCCGCGGAACTGCAGGTCGTGCGGCTGCGCAAGGCGATCGGGCCCGAACGGCAAGACGGTTCGGGGCGGCGCCGAGGCGCGGCGACGGCGTTGCGCCAACGTCGTGCCGCCCGCGGCCGGACCGGTGGGGTGGGAGCCTCGGCCATCCATGCCGATATGCTAGCCCGACAATCGCGGCCTGCGGCGACGGTCAGGCGCGCTCCACATCGAACGCCACGATGTTGCGCGTCTCGCGGCTGAACTCCACGGCGACCAGATGGATCGGCTCCCCGAAACCGCGGTACTTGTCCGCGTACCCCTTCGCCTTCAGTTGCGCCATCGCCGCCCCCTCGGTCGCCAGGTCGACCACCTTGAACTCGAACAGGTACACGTGGCCGCCGCAGCGCACGGCCATGTCCAGCCGCCCGTGGCTGCTGCTGTCCTCCACCGTGACATCGAGGCGCAACGCGGCGAAGTAGGCATAGAACACGCTCGCGTAGTAACCCTCGTAGTGGGCGATGTCGTTGTTCGTGTACCACTCGTAGGGAATGCTCGCGAAGAACGCGTGGAACAGCGTCTTCAGCCCCTCGACGTCGTGAGCCTCCAGCAGCCGATAGAGCCGGATGCTGTTCTCGGTCTGTCGCGATGCGTCTCGAATCAGGTGGCGCAGCAGGCTCCGGTTCAGGCTCTGCCGCACCTCCCGGTTCGGATAGCCGAGCCGATAGACGGACTCGCCACCCAGATCCTCCTCGCCCTTGATAGTGAGGTAGCCGGTCTGGAACAGCAGCGCCTCGGTCGCCATGTCGTCCACGTCGAAGGTCGACAGCAGGTCGCCGCCGGCCAGCATGTCGTCCAGGGCCAGCGCGCTCACGCGGCGCTCGAACAGCGTCTCGACCAGAAACGTCGGCGTGCCGGTCTCGAACCAGTAGGCGTCGAACTTGCGGCGCCGAAACAGCAACAGAATGTCGAAGGGGTTGTAGACCCGCTCGTCTCCGAGCCACCAGTAGCCGTTGTACCAGTCGCGGATGGCCTGACGGTCCAGCCCCGCCAGCTCCGCGGCGAACACGGTGTCGAGATCGCGGTCCGTATAGCCGCAGACGGCCGAGAAGTCCGGATCGAGCGTGATATCCATCAGGTTGTTGAGGCCGGAGAACAGACTCACCTTGGAGAACTTGCTGACCCCCGTCAGGAACGTGAAGCGGACGTGTGCGTCGCCGTCCTTGATCATCGCGTAGAGACCGCGGAGAAACTCGCGGTTGGCGCGGGCCACGTCGGGAAGGTCCAGCGCGTCCAGAATAGGCTTGTCGTACTCGTCGACCAGCACCACGACGCGCTGCCCCGTGCGCCGATGCAACGTCGCCAGCAGGTCCCGGAACCGCTCCGGCGCGGTGGAGTAATCGGACCCTGCACCCGCCTCGCGTTCGACCGCGTCGAGTTGCGCCATCAAGTTGGAATGCAGGTTGGCTGGCTCGCGAAAGTGTCCGCCGCCGAAGCTCAGCCGCAACACCGGATGACGAACCGACCAATCCCAGTCGCCGTGGATGGACAGCCCACCGAACAGCGACTCGTTGCCCTCGAACAGCTCCTTCAGCGTGTCCAGGAACAGGCTCTTGCCGAAGCGCCGGGGGCGCGAGAGGAAGTAGTGGGTGCCTCCGTCTATCAGCCGGCGCGCGAAGGCGGTCTTGTCGACGTAGTAGCAGCCGTCCTCCCGGATCTTCCGGAAGGTCTGGATGCCGATCGGCAGTCTGCGTCTGGTCATCGGCCGCTCTGCCCGGCTCTACGCGGCCCCACCGCGCGACCCTGGGCGTGAAGCAACAACCGAGTCGTTGCGGGACGCTCTCGTCTCTGCCTCCGGCTCGCCAATCGACTCGGCCCTCGTGAAGTTCATGAACTTGCCGACCGAGATCCGGCGTGCCCGCCGCAACGGCCAC
Source organism: Vicinamibacterales bacterium (assembly GCA_965116825.1). Lineage (GTDB taxonomy): Bacteria > Acidobacteriota > Vicinamibacteria > Vicinamibacterales > UBA8438 > WTFV01. The sequence goes on along the minus strand of OZ220736.1, from coordinate 4,443,508 downwards.
GTGAAGGCGAAACCGCCGCCCCGTTCACGCATTCATCCAAGATAGCTACGCCCCAAGAACTCAGTCAACCAAGGCCCTCGCCAACCAGCCGCGCGATGTGGGCCTGCCGCGACAGAGCCGGGCAGGTGTTTCGCGCGTGCCGATCAGGTCGGCGTCGCCTGCACCCGTCCCTTACGCCGCCGGTCGGGGGTTCGCGACCGACGCCTCCCGGACCGCGCGCCCGGCGATGCTGCGGAGCAGCCCCCGGAACAGCAGGACGTGAACCGGATACAGCGCGTGCCAGTAGAAGCGCCCCCAGAGCCCCCCCGCGTCGAAGACGGCGGTCTGGCGGACGGTGCAGGTTCCGTCGTTACGCGGCGTGACGTCGAACTGCAGCCAGGCACGGCCGGGCACCTTCATTTCGGCGGCCAGCCGCAAGCGGGCATCGGGCTCGCATGCCTCCACCCGCCAGCAGTCCAGCACGTCGCCCACCGCCAGTCGCTGCGGATCGCGCCGGCCGCGGTGCATGCCCACCCCACCGAGCAGCCGGTCGGCGAGGCCGCGCAGGCGCCAGATCCAGTCGCCGTAGTACCAGCCGTTGTCGCCGCCGATGCGCCGGATGGGCGCGAAAGCGGCGGCCGGCGCCACGGGCACGTCGACAGCGCACGAGTGAACGAGCCGGGTCCGGATGCGGACGCCGCCCCAGCGCAGAGCCGTCCCGGCCCGTAGCGCGGCCTCCGACCACGGGCCGGCGAACGCGGCGTCCTCTTCCTCCAACGCCCCGGCGATGGCCTGCCGCAGTCCGCACGGACGGACCCGGAACGCCGTGCGCGCGGCGGCGTCGTTCACGACAGTAGCCGTGCGGAGCCCGTCGATCAGCTCGCGGCCGACGCGCGCGTAGACCGGCGTGGTCAGTCCGAGCCAGAGACTCGACAGGCGCGGCGTAAGCAGCGGCACCGGGATCAGCCGCCGCCGGAGACCGCGCTGGCGGGCGTACTCCTGCATGATGCCGCCGTACGACACGATGTCCGCGCCGCCCACCTCGAAGACGCGGCTGTCGCCGTGGGGCAGGTAGAGTGCGGCCGCAAGATACGCGACCACGTCCGCTAGCGCGATCGGCTGCGTCGCCGTGCGGACCCACGCTGGGCAAACCATCACGGGAAGCCGCTCGACCAGGGCTCGGATCAGCTCGAACGAGAGGCTGCCGGCCCCGATCACGACGGCGCTGCGGAACTCGACGACCGGCACGCCGGACTCCCGCAGCACCTCCCCGGTCTCGTGTCGGCTCCGCAGGTGCCGCGAGAGGGCGGCCGACGCGCCGAGCCCGCCCATGTACACGATGCGGCGCACCCCCGCAGACCGCGCCGCCGCCCCGAAATTGCGCGCCGCGGCGCGGTCCTGCGCCTCGAAGTCGGCCGCGTTCCCCATCGAGTGGACGAGATAGTACGCCGTGGAGATTCCCGCGAATGCACCCTGCAACGAAGCCGGGTCGAGGCAGTCGCCGCGCACCGCGCGGGTGTGCGGTCCCAACCGCTCCGCCAGCGCCGCGGGACGCCGCGTCAGGCACCGGACCCGGTGCCCGCGCGCTTCCAGCACGGCGAGCAGCCGTCCCCCGATGCAGCCGGTGGCGCCGGTCAGCAGGATCGCGGAGCGCTGGCCCGCTGCCGTCACGGATCGGCGCTCCGAGGCGTCTTTGCCCTGCCTGCCGTCACCGATGCCGGCCGATTCGTTGGGTTGTTTCTTCGATCGGTCATGGCTCTCCGGGTTTCTTCCGGTACAGACGTCGCGCGGGGCAAGAAGGACGTTCGCATACCTGTACTATGCGTAGAGCGCATCACGGTAGCGCATCACGGTAAAGCACACCATGATGATCTCTTTCCTCGACGGCCTCCGCTCGTGGCAGCTCTTCGTCCTGGCCGCCGCGCTCCTCGTCATCGACCTGCTGGTCCCGGACCCGATTCCGTTCCTCGACGAGACGCTGCTGGCCGTGCTCACGTACACCCTGGCGCGCTGGAAGAAGCCCTCGGCGTAGCCGCCGGCCCGGCCTACAACACCCGCGTCTTCCAGCGCCCGCGCCGGAACGCGAGCACGCCCACCACCGCCATCAGCGTCTGGCAGACCGCAATCGTGATGAACACCCCCGGCGGACCCAGGCCGACCGGGCCGGCGAGCGCCCAGGCCAGCGGGAGCTGCACGATCCAGTAGACGAAGAAGTTGATCCACGTCGGCGTGGTCGTGTCCCCCGCACCGTTGAACGCCAGCACGGTGACGAGGCCGAAGCCCCAGAACACGTAGCTGCAGGCGACGATGCGCAGGCAGGCGGCGGCCAGAACCACCACCTCCGGATCGGTCGCCAGCAGACCGACGATGGGCCGGGCGAAGACCACGAAGATCACGCCGACGATGCCCAGCAGCACCGTGTTCAAGCGCGCGGTGAACCAGACCGCGCGCTCGGCGCGATCGGGCTGGCCGGCGCCCAGGTTCTGCCCCACGAGCGTCGCCGCGGCGTTGCCGACGCCCCAGACCGGCAGCAGCACGAAGATGATGATCCGCACCGCCACCGTGTAGCCCGCCAGCACCGTGTCGCCGAACGGCGCCAGGATGCGGATGAGACCGACGAAGCTCGCCGTCCCCACCAAGTACTGCGCGATGCCGATGCCGCTGACGCGCAACAGGCGCAGCATGGTCTGCGTCTCGATGCGCGCCCGCCGCCAGTCGACGGCCAGACGGCCGTTGCCGCTCGTCAGGACCCGAAGCTGGTAGGCGACGCCGAGGCCGCGCCCTACCGTCGTCGCGATCGCCGCCCCTTCGAGACCGAAGGCCGGGATCGGCCCCAGGCCGAAGATCAGGATCGGATCCAGGACGATGTTGACGAGGTTGGCCAGCCACAGCGCCCGCATCGCCAGCACCGGGTCGCCGGCCCCGCGGAAGATGCCGTTGATCATGAACAGCAGCGTCACCGTGACGCAGCCGCCCAGCATGATCGCCGTGAAGGTCCGGCCGCTCGCCGCCAGCTCGGGCGTGGCCCCCAGCAGCACGAGCAGGTCGGAGGCCCAGACGACCCCGGCCACGCCGATCGCGAACGACACCGCGCAGCCGGCGGCGATGGCCTGCACGGCGGCCGCGGAGGCGCGCTCGGGCGAACCCTCGCCGATGCGCCGCGCCACCATCGCCGCGGCCCCCATGCTGAGCCCCATCGAGACGGCGAACACCAGGGCGATGAGCGAATCGGACAGGCCGAGAACGGCGACCGCCTCCGGACCCAGACGGCCCACGAAGTAGACGTCGACGACCGAGAAGACCGACTGCATCCCCATCTCGAGGACCATCGGCACGGCCAGCAGCAGGACGGCGCGGCCGAGGCTGCCGCTGGTGTAATCGCGGGGCACGGCGCGCACGGCGTCGCGCACGTCGCCCCAGAGTTGCGCGTTGCGGGCCGCCAGAGTGCGGCGGCCGTTGGAAACCACGTTGACAAGAGACATCGGAGCACCACGAGCGAGATCGAGAACAACGAGACGGGATGCCGCGGCGCGCGCGGCGGACCCGCGGAACCGAACGAGAGAGGAAGTAGATCAGCCGCGCCGTACGGAAGGGTCGGACCGAACCACGGCGGAACCGTCGTGAAGGAGCGGAAACTAACCGCGAATGCGCGGTGCGATGAAGGTGACGAACATCGGCAGGCTTCCTGGGTTCAAGGAATCAGTATAGCTCATTCGCCGCAGGTCCCTGCTGCACACGAGGCGCACCGGCGCGCCGCGAACGATGCCCGCTGACGCGCGGGCGCGCGGCAAGCGCGACGGGAGCCAGAACCGAACACGGGTATGATGGCGAACAGGAACCGGAAGTCGCGATTGCCCGGACCGACCTGACGAACGCCTTCAGGAAATGGGGACGAGGATGAATACGAAGACGTGGTGGACAACTTCTCCGACACGGACGTCACCGATACCCGCCCTTGCACCTGCACTCGTCATCCTCTCCCTCGCCGGCACCCTCTCCCTCGCCGGCACCGTCCCCGTCAGGGCGCAGGAGCGCGACTTCACGCCGGTCACCGACGCGATGCTCGCGGACCCCGATCCGGCCGACTGGATCAACTGGCGCCGCACCCTGGACGGCTGGGGCTACAGCCCGCTCGACCAGATCGACCGGGACAACGTCCACCAGCTCGGCCTCGTCTGGTCGTGGACGCTGCCCACCGGCCTGGCGCAGCCGACGCCCATCGTCTACGACGGCGTCATGTACCTGCCGGGACCGCTCAACGTCGTGCAGGCGCTCGACGCGGTCACCGGCGACCTCCTCTGGCAGTACCGCAAGCGCTTCGAGCGGTCGCCCGACGACTCGTTCCGGTCGCGCACGCGCTCGATCGCCATCTACGACGACAAGATCTACCTGAACACCAACGACGCCCACATCGTCGCCCTCGACGCGCGGACCGGCGAGGTGGTCTGGGATCACGTAGTAGCCGACAACCGGCTCGGCTACCGCTACACGAGCGGCCCGATCATCGTCAACGGGAAGATCGTCGCCGGCATGACCGGCTGCGAGCGCTACAAGGACGGCACCTGCTTCATCTCCGCCCACGACCCGCAGACCGGGGCCGAGTTGTGGCGCACGTCGACCGTTGCCCAACCCGGGGATCCGGGCGGCGACACCTGGGGCGACCTGCCGGCGATGTTCCGGGCCGGCGGCGACGCCTGGATTCCGGGCAGCTACGACCCGGCCACCAACCTCACGTTCTGGTCCACGTCGCAGGCCAAGCCGTGGGCGCGCCTGTCGCGCGGCACCGACGGCGACGCGCTGTACACGAACAGCGTGCTCGCGCTGGACCCGGACACCGGCAAGCTGGACTGGTACTACCAGTTCGTCCCCGGCGAGACGCACGACCTCGACGACGTGTTCGAGAGCGTGCTCATCGACCACCGCGGCCGGCAATCCCTGTTCAAGATGGGCAAGCTCGGCATCCTGTGGGAGCTCGACCGGCGGACCGGCGCCTTCGTCGCCGCCCACGACCTCGGCTACCAGACACTGGTCGACGTCGACCCCGACACCGGCGAGACCACCTACCGGCCCGAGATGATCCCCGAGCCGGGCGAGGAGCTCGAGTTCTGCCCCGACTTCCAGGGCATCCGCAACTGGCGCTCGTCGGCCTATCACCCCGGGACTGGGATGCTCTACATCCCGATTCACCCGACCTGCGTGAAGGGCACGTTCAGCGAAGTGGCGCGCGAGCCGCACCCCACGGGCGACCTCTACTACTATGGCAATCCGCGCTGGACCGGCTGGCAGTCGGCGGGCCGGCTGCCGCACCCGAAGAGCCCCGACCACGACGGCCACCTCGTGGCGATGGACATCGACACCGGCGAGGTGCGCTGGCGCCACTCGACGCGGCTGCGCTCGCTCGCCGCCGCGCTGACCACGGCCGGCGGCCTGGTGGTGACCGCCGACGGCGACCGCTACCTCTACGTCATGGACGCGGAGACGGGCGACGTGCTGTTCCGCAGCCGCATGCCGTCGCCGGTGCAGGGCTTCCCCATCACCTACGCCGTGGACGGCCGGCAGTACCTGGCCGTCCCGGTCGGCGGCGGCCGGGTGCCGGGGGCGCCGAACGCGATGTACGTCTTCGCCCTGTCGGACCGGGTGACGAGGTAGGAAGGGCCCGGAACTTCCCGCCCCACGCAGAGGTCGACGAGCCGGACCGGGCAACCGTGAGCATCGCGCTACAGGCTTTGCCCACTTGGCGACCGAATCCACTGACAGGGTACGATCCGCCCCGAGATGCCGGGCAACAGCTTCGGACAGGCGTTTCGGATCACGACCGCCGGCGAGTCGCACGGCCCCGGCAACCTCGTCATCCTCGACGGCTGCCCGCCGGGGCTGCCGCTGAGCGTCGACGACCTGATTCCCGACCTCGCGCGGCGCCGCCCCGGCCAGAGCGCCATCGTCACGCAACGGGACGAGCCGGACGCCCCGGAGATTCTGTCGGGGGTGTTCGAGGGCAGGACCACCGGCACGAGCATCGCGATCCTCGTACGCAACCGCGACCAGCGCAGCCGCGACTACTCCGCCATCAAGGACAAGTACCGCCCCGGCCACGCCGACCAGACCTACGACGCGAAGTACGGCTTCCGCGACTACCGGGGCGGCGGGCGGTCGAGCGCGCGCGAGACGACGGTCCGCGTCGCGGCGGGCGCCGTGGCGAAGAAGCTGATCGCCGAACGGTTCGGTGGGCGCGTGGTGGGCTACGTGCGGCAGGTGGGCGAGCTCGTCGCGGACGTCCCGGACCCGGCCGCGGTCACGATCGAGGATGTGGAGCGCCTCCCGGACGGGCAGCCGAACATCGTGCGCTGCCCCGACGCGTCGGCGGCCGAACGCATGGTGGCGCTGATCGAGCGGATGCGCGCCGAGCAGAACTCGATCGGCGGGGTCGCCGAGATCGCCGCCACCGGCGTGCCGGCCGGGCTTGGCGAGCCGGTCTTCGACAAGCTGAAGGCCGACCTGGGCAAGGCGCTGTTCAGCCTGCCGGCGGTGCTCGGGGTCGAGTACGGCGTCGGTTTCGGCTGCGCGACGCTGCGCGGCACGGAGAGCAACGACGTCTTCTACGCGTCCGGCGACGCGCGCATCGCGACCCGCACGAACCGCCACGGCGGCATGCTGGGCGGCATCTCCAGCGGGATGCCGATCGTGCTGCGCGCGGCGGTCAAGCCGACCAGCAGCCTGCCGCAACCCCAGGAAACCGTAACCCGCGGCGGCGAGCCGACGACCATCGCCACGAAAGGGCGCCACGACCCCTGCCTGCTGCCGCGGTTCGTTCCCATGGCCGAGGCGATGGTCGCGCTGGTCCTCGCGGACCACTGGCTGCGCTGGCAGGCGGCGGGCGGCCAATCCACCGCCGCGCTATAATCGCCGCAATTCGGGGAGATTGATTGCGATGAATGCCGAGGCAAAATCCTTCAACAGCGGCGCCGGGCTGAAGCTCGCCGCCGCCGCGGTCGTGCTGATTGGCGTGTTCGGCCTCGGATGGCTGACCGCCGCCACGGGGACGGGGCAGGAAGCGGAGCCCGCCTCCCTCACCGACCTCGAGCGCGAGTTCACCGAGCGGATGCGTAACGTGGTCCTCGTCGGGCACTTCACCATCGAGGGACAGGAGCGTCGCGACGGCCTGCCCGAGCGCTACGCGATCAGCGAGGTCACGAAGCTGGAGGGCGACCGCTGGCGGTTCGACGTGCACCTGACCTACGGGAGCGTCGACGCCACCCTGCCCGTGGTGGTGCCGATGGTCTGGGCCGGCGATACGCCGATGGTCAGCATCACCGACTTCGCCATCCCCGGCCTCGGCGAGGAGTTCGGCGCGCGGGTCGTCTTCTACGACAGCCGCTACGCCGGCACCTGGGACCACGGCCAGTACGGCGGACTCATGTACGGCATCATCGAGCCGCTGGATACCGACGAGGCGGAGTAGGAGACGGAACGCCGGCGCGTTGGGGCTCGCGCTCGAGGCGTCGGTCAGGCCCCGTTCCCGGCGCGGCGCAGAGTCCGATCAGAACGCCCGTTCGTAGCGCCAGCCCGACTCGAGCATCCATAGCCGGTGCCGCGGCCCGGGTCGGTCCAGCGCCGGGAGACCGCCGCCGTGCGCCGCGTCCTGGTGGTAGAGCGCGACCTGGCCGCCCTCCACGTCGAGCAGATCGCCGAGCAACCGCTCTTCCGGCCACGCGGCCACCGCGGCGAGCGCCGTCTCCACGTCGTCGAACGCCGCCATCCGCGTCGTCAGCGCGAAGGTGGGCGCGGCCAGCTTGATCTCCCCGGCTGCCTGGCGTGCCAGCGCGTCGGCCGGGGAGAGCCACTGATGCGCGTGTATCTCCCCGCCGTCCACCGTGATCCGGTCCTTCGGAGCCGGCGCGACGAAGAACCAGGTAGCGAAACGGATCGGACTGACCTCCGGCGTCGTCCAGTGGACCGCGAACGACAGCGACTCGGGGGTGACCGCGACGCCGGCCTCCTCGCGGGCCTCGCGCACCGCGGCGCGTCTGGCCGCCGCCGCTTCGTCGCCAGGCGCGGCAGGATCGGCGTCGTCCGCGTCGATCCGGCCGCCGGGAAACACCCAGTAGTCGCCGTGGAACGCCAGCGTGGGGTTGCGCAGCAGGAAGAGGACTTCCAGACCGACGGCGCCGGGGCGGACCAGCATGACCGAGGCGGCCCGCCTCGGCTCGACGGGAGTAGCACTCACGCGTCTAGTGTAACGCCGGCTATCGGCCGGAGGCCGGCCCGCACTCCGATCGTCCTCCGGGAGATCCTCTGGTAACAGCCCCTTGGGCACCCGGCGCCGCACGGGGGACGAGCGCGGCGTTCGGACGCCGCCGCGCGAACGCGACCGTCCCGTGGTTGACCCGGCCGGCGAATAGATCGATCCTTGCAGCTTGCACCGAGCAACGTGCCTCCTTCAGACAACCAGAGAGGTGACCCGATGAGAGCCCGCTATCTTGTACTGCTGTTCGCGATGGTCACGGTCGCAGCATTGCTCCCGGCGCCGGCCGCCGCGCAGAACGAAATGCCGCGGACGGCGTGGGGCGCGCCGGATCTGCAGGGCATCTGGGACTTCCGCACCATCACGCCGATGGAGCGCCCCGAGGAGCTCGGCGACCAGGCGTTCCTGACCGCGGAGGAAGCTGCGAACCTGGAGCAGGCCACGGTCGACCGCAACGCGCAACTGCTGGAGGCGGAGGCGCGGCGGACCGAGGCCGGCGGCAACGTCGGCGCCTACAACAACTTCTGGATGGATCGAGGCACGCGCACCGTCAGCAACCGGCGCACGTCGCTGATCGTCGATCCCCCGAACGGGCGCATTCCGCCGGTGACCGCCGACGGGCAGGCGCGCAAGGACGCGGTGGCCGTGCGGCGCGGACGTCCCGCCTTCGGCCCGGAGGATCGCAGCATCGGCGAGCGGTGCCTTCTCGGCTTCAACGCCGGCCCGCCGATGGAGCCGCGCGCCTACAACAACCACGCGCAGCTCTTCCAGACTCCGGACCACGTCGTGATCCTCAACGAGATGGTCAACGATTCGCGCATCGTTCCGCTGGACGGACGGGACCACCTGCCGGAGGAAGTCAGGCAGTGGCGGGGCGACTCGCGCGCCCGCTGGGAGGGCGACACGCTGGTCGTCGAGACCCGCAACTTCCACACCGACACCGCGTTCAGCGAACGCCAGGGCTCGAGCCCCGGCATGGTGCTGACCGAGCGCTTCACCCGCGTCGACGGCGAGACGCTGCTCTACGCGGCCACGATGGACGATTCGTCCACCTGGACGCAGCCGTGGTCCTTCGAGGTGACGATGTTCCGGACCGACGAGCCGGTCTACGAGTACGCCTGTCACGAGGGCAACATCGGCATGGACGGCATCCTCGCCGGCGCGCGCGCCGACGACGCCAGGGCCGCCCAGCAGTAGCCGATCGCCAGAACCGAGAGATTCCGGAGCCACTATCCATGAGACGCCGCATTCCTTTCGTTGCAACCGCCCTCGCCGTCCTTCTCGGCGGAGGCCTCGCCGGTCCCGCCGCCAGCCAGGTCGAGAATCTCACGCCGGTCACCGACGACATGCTGCGCGAGCCGGCCCCGTCCGACTGGCTGAGCTGGCGGCGGACCCTGGACGGGCAGGGCCACAGCCCGCTCGACCAGATCAACACGGAGAACGTCGACCAGTTGCGGCTGGCCTGGAGCTGGAGCCTCGGGCCGGGCTCGCAGCAGACCACCCCGCTCGTGCACGACGGGGTCCTCTACATCGCCAACCCCGGCGAGATCGTGCAGGCGCTCGACGCAACCAACGGCGACTTCCTCTGGGAGTACCGGCGCGACGCCCCCGAGCCCGGAAACAGCTTCGGCGGTCCGCCGCCGGGCCGGCAGCACCGCAACATCGCCATCTACGAGGACAAGGTCTACCTGAACACCGCCGACGCCCACATCATCGCCATCGACGCGCGGACCGGCGAGGCGGTCTGGGACACCGACGTCGGCCGGGGGGTCGGCTTCCAGTACTCGAGCGGGTCGATCGTCGCCGACGGCAAGGTGGTGTCGGGGCTGACCGGCTGCGGCCGCTACCGCGAAGACACCTGCTACATCGTGGGGCTCGACGCGCGCACCGGCGACGAGCTGTGGCGCACCTCCACCATCGCCCTGCCCGGCGAGCGGGGCGGCGACACGTGGGGCGACCTGCCGCTCATGTTCCGGGCCGGCAGCGACTCGTGGATTCCGGGCAGCTACGACCCGGTCACCCGCACCCTGTTCCACGGCACGTCGCAGGCCAAGCCGTGGGCGCGGGTGGTGCGCGGCACCGACGGTGACGCCCTCTACACCAACTCGACCCTCGCCCTCGACCCCGACACCGGCGAGATGAAGTGGTACTTCCAGCACATCCCGGGCGAAACCCTCGACATGGACGAGACCTTCGAGCGGATCCTGGTCGACTACGACGGGCAGCGCTCGGTGTTCACGATGGGCAAGATGGCGGTGCTCTGGGAGCTCGACGTCGAGACGGGCGCGTTCCGCAACGCCCACGATCTCGGCTACCAGACCTTCGCCGACGTCGATCCCGAAACCGGCGAGGTCACGCACCGGGAAGGCATGATCCCCGAGCTCTACGAGGAGGTCTTCTGGTGCCCGAGCACGGCCGGCTTCAAGAGCTGGCGGGCGATGTCGTACCACCCGGAGACCGAGGCGTTCGTCATCCCCATCAACCTCAACTGCGAGACCGGCGTGTTCGGCCCCGTCGAACGGGTCGCGGGGGGCGGCGGCACCGGTCCGGTCCGGCGCACGAACCATTTCCATCCGGACAGCCCCGGCCAGCTCGGCGAGCTGCTGTCGATGAGCATCCGCACCGGCGAGGTTCTGTGGCGGCAGCGGTTCAAGACGCCGATCAACAGCGCGGCGCTCACCACCGCGGGCGGGCTGGCGTTCGCGGGTAGCTGGGACCGCTACATCTATGCCTTCGATGCCGCCGGCGGCGAGATCCTATGGAGCCGGCGCCTGCCGACCTCGATCCAGGGGTTCCCGATCAGCTACGCGGTCGACGGCCGGCAGTACGTCGCGGTGCCGGTCGGCGCCGGCGGGGCGAGCTGGCAGGGCATGATCCCCACCGATCTGATGCCGGAGGAGAGGCGCCCGGTGGGCGGCAACGGGCTCTTCGTCTTCGCGCTACAGAACTGAAGTAAGCGTAAAATGTTGACGGAAAGGATGTTATAGGAACCTAGAAAAGACGCTTACCACGCACATTACCACGATGCTAGGATCGCCGAGCGGGGGCTCACACGGTCAAGGGTTGAAGGGTTGGGTAACCGTTCGGCCAAGCCGGTATCTGGCTGCTTCTACCGGTTGAGGGTGCGCTTCCAGTCCTTGCGGAGGGGCCGCAGCCAGATGTCCTTCTTGGGCTTGTCGGAGCGGTTGTTCATGTTGTAGCGACCGCGCCCCTGGGTGGCGCCGACGCGGATCCAGCCGGAGGCCCGGTAGACGGCGCCGGTGTAGCGAGGAGTCTCCACGAAGGTCTCGATGAGCATGGGGGGCGTCTTGTAGCGCGCGATCCAGTCGGCCGGCAGCTGGCGGCGGACGAGGGCGAGGATGTGCGAGCCGAGGTTGGGGATGCGGATCCAGGGCAGGATCAGGAAGCGCGGGTTGTCGACGACCAGCGGCAGGTTCTTCTCGCGGTGTCGCCGCGACCAGCCGATGAAGCGGTCGCGTGGGGCGAGCGTCCAGGCTGCGGTCGAGAAGCCGAGCATGGCCAGCGGCGTGCCGTCGCTCGCGTGCACGGCGTAGCGCATCTGGGCGCCGACCAGGGTCTTGTAGCCGAGGTAGTGGTAGCGGGCGACGTACTCGTTCCACAGCTTCCCCCCGCGGTCGCCGCGCACGACGGTGCGCATCTCGAGCGGGCGGACGGCGTCGAGCGTGGTCGGCGGCGGCAAGAGGGGCGGTTCGGTGTCGGGCCCGAAGGTGATCGGCCCGGGCCGGTTCTGGCGCCACTTCGGCGGCGGCAGTTCGATGCGGCCGTCCCGGTGCATGGCCAGCATGACGACGCGGGCCATCATGTCCTTGTACCCGCCGTCGGCCTTGTACCAGCCGATGCGGCGGCAGAACTCCTTCGACAGGGCGTGGCGGTTGAGCGCCGGCGGCCCGGCGATCAGCGAGCGCAGCAGCGCCATCTCCGCGGTCGTGAAGTCGCGGCCGTAGTAGCGGCACTCGACCGGAGCGGTCATGTCGGCGCCGTCAGTTCGCGCCGGCGCGCCGCGTCCATCGACCAGGGCAGCCACGCCGCGGTGTCGTCCGGCGGCCGGCCGCCGTTGTCGGCGCAGGCCGCCAGCCACGCTTCGAGCCAGCGCAGGACATCGATCCGGTTCAGCATCAGGGTGCCGACCACCGAGTACATCAGCGCCGTGAACTGCGCGCCGGTTCCGCTGTCGGAGCCGAACGACAGGCGCCGTCCGATGGCCGGCCCCCGGAGCAGCCGCTCGGCGAGATTGTTGTCGAGCGGCACCCGGGGACGGTCGGCGAACACGCTGAGCCCCTCGCGGTGGTTGACGAGCGAGCGCAACGGCTTGCCCTCGCGCGCGTGCTCCGGCAGGTCGGCCAGTTCCCGTTCCGCCGTCGCAAACAGGCCGTCGAGCGCTGCCGCGAGCGCACCCTGCGCCGCGTCGAACGCCGCGCTCTGGCGTTCGATGCCGGGGTCGTAGCAGTCCAGCCGCGCCTCGTTCAGGCGGTAGATCGCGGCGATCCGCGCAAGCCATGTCTCGCACCAGCCGGTCAGGCGGACCTGCGCGGCGGCGCACTGGATGAAATCGCGTCGCAAATGCGCCCAGCAAAAAGCTAGCACGACCGTGCCGCCGAGCAGCCGCGCCAGCCGCTTGTAGGCGCTGTAGCGGTCGCAGACGATCACCGTCTCGGGCGCCAGGTCGCCCAACAGCTTCGCCGCCGCCTCGGCGCTGCGGCTCGCGTCGACGTGGAAGCGCACCGCGTCGTTGCCGACCGCGATCCACAGCCAGGCCCGGCCCGAGTGGCCCTCCCCGCGCAGCGCCTGCACCCGCCACGTGGTCTCGTCGGCGTGGCGCAACGCCGCCGCGTCCTGGTGCGCGAGGATCGCCCCGGCAACCGGCTCGAACAGCGGCACGAAGCGGGGCACGCTGTCGGCCAGCGTCCCCGACGAGACCGGCAGCCCCTGGTCGCCCAGCCAGCTGCCGACCCGCTGAAGCGGGCGCAGGCACGCGTAGCGCTCATACAGCACCCGCGACCAGACGCTGGTGCCGTAGGGCGTCTTGTCGAACAGCCGCGGCGCCGGCGGCGCCGAAACCTCCGCCGGCGACGAGGCGCACGCGCAGGACCGGCGCCAGCGGCGGCGGCGGATCACCCGCCGGTGGGCACGGACCTCGATCTCGACCAGGGCCGACTCCTCCACGCCGACCGCCGCGTAGGGCTTCCCGCAACCGGAACATCTGCGCGCAGCGGCCGGCAGAGTGCGCTCCTCGATGCGTTCCTCCAGGCCGCAACGCGGCGTGCGGCCGTGGCCGGGAGCGCCACACCGCTGGCCGCGCGGCCGGCCGGTGCCCGGCCGCTCCCGCTTCTCGCTCTTGCGTCCGCGCAACGCCTTGGACTACCTCAGCAAATGCAAGTCAGGCGCCCTCCGAGGCACGGTCGCACGCGGTCGTCACGCATCCCTTTCATCCGCTGCGGGGGACACGGTTCGCTGTCGTTTCGCACGAAGGACAGCATTTGCGCTGCGGCGACCCGGAGAACGGCTACCGGTTTCTGCCGCGCGCGTGGACGGATCTGGCCACGCCGGACGCGTTCCTGAGCGCTGCGGGCGGGCGCTCGATGCTGCGTCCTGACAAGCTCCTGGAACTGGCTGACCTGTTGGAACGGTTGCGGGCTCGGAACGCCTAACCCGTCGAAGGAATTATCTTGCACATGTCGCGTAAAATATCTTGCACGGCTCGCCTCATTCGAAGCCGGACCCTGCCGCAATGCGGCAATAGTGTCGGTTCCTTGGCGACGGAATCACTTTGCCCACCGATGGATTCCACTTGCGGAGGCAATTTAATTACTGCTACATTTGGTGCGGAGATGCTCGATGGCCAACACCACGTCCAAGCGCCTGCGCCTGCGTCGGGCCGGCACACTCAACCCCCATCCCGAACGGGTCGTCGCCCCCCGCTTCCAAACCAGTCCCTTCTACGACCCCGACGACCTGCTGCAAGTGCGCTACGAAGTGATCCGGGCCGTGCGGCAGGAGGGAACCGGCCGCACGGCAGCGGCTCGTGCCCATGGCCTGTCGCGGCACACGGTGCACCGTCTCGAGCGCCTCTTCGAGGCCGAGGGACTGGCCGGCCTGGTGCCGCGCAAGCGCGGCCCGCGCGGCCCGCACAAGATCACCGACGAGATCCTGCGCTTCGTCGACCGCCGGCGGGCCGAGCAGGGCCCGGCCGGCTCTACGGTCCTGGTGCGCGAGATCGAAGCCCGCTTCGGCGTAACCGTCCATCGGGTCAGCCTGGACCACGCCTTGGCGCGGCGGGCAAAAAAAACCCCGTCGGCCGGCCGGCGTTGACCGACACCGATCGCGACCGTTACGAGAGCTGGCGCGCGCGCGACGCGCACGGCGGCTACTGCCACGGCATCGGCATGCTCCGCAGCCAGGGCCTGCTGGCAGCCTTGCTCGACGTCGCGCGCGACGAAGCGGCGCCGTGCCCGTCCATCCGCAAGCCTGCCCTGTCCGCCGGCCGTCCCGGCGCCTTGTTCGCGGCCGGCATCGCCCGTGTCATCCGGCGCCACCTGCGAAAGGCACCGTCAGGAGACGTTTCCCATGTATGAGTCACAACCCAGCAAGGTGACGCGGCGGCATCTGGACCGCCAAGCCGTGCTGTATGTCCGCCAGTCGACGCTGCGCCAGGTGCAGCGCAACACCGAGAGCACCCAGCGCCAGTACGCCTTGCGCGCACGCGCCGTCGCCCTCGGCTGGCCCGACGACCGGATCCGCGTCCTCGACGAAGACCTCGGCAAGTCTGGAACCTCGTCCGAGAACCGGGACGGATTCCGGCAACTCGTCGCCTCGGTGGCGGTGGGCGAGGTGGGGATCGTGATGGGCCTGGAGGTGTCCCGTCTGGCCCGCAACAACGCCGACTGGCACCGGTTGCTCGAGCTCGCCTCCCAGGCCCGCACCCTGATCCTGGACGAGACCGGCGTCTACGACCCGCACGAATTCAACGACCGGATCCTGCTCGGCCTGAAAGGCCAGTTCAGTGAGCCGCTTGCAAAACTCTTGGCGTAGCTCGGCTCGGAGCACAAGTCCTTCTGGTGAACATGGTTTTTGCCTGGATCCCGACCGAGAATGCGGGGCGGGAGGACCGGCGGCGACCCAAGAGGCGGAAATCAGGGAGTTCGAGGGTTTCCCCACCGGGCGTTGGAGACACCGGTTGGTGACTGACGCCTGTCGGGCGGCCGGAAGGGGATGCGCGTTGGCCGGCGAGGCGTTGGTTACGTCACCAGCCGCAGGAACTGGTCGGCGGTGAGCGCCAGCACGCCGAACATGCAGTGGCACATCACCTTCGCGTTGCCGCGGACTCGGACGTGGCGTCCGCCGAACTCGTCCTTGAGTCGGCCATTGACGCGCTCACCCGCCGTGCGTTCGTTGTACCGAACCTGTTCGGGAAGCTGCAAGCCGAGACGCTTCAGGCGCCGGGCTTCGGTCTGCAGTTCTTCGGCCAGCGCCTTGTCACGGCGGGGGTTGATGTCGATCAGCGGGACGTGGCCGAGTGCGCGGCTGTACTCGCGGATCTGCACCGCGTCGTAGGCGGCATCCATCAGGTCGTAGCAGTTTGTCGTCCGCTCGGCTGACATCGTCGCCAGGGGAATAGCGACCTGGCTGTCGTGCAGCGAGGCGGACGTCAGGATGCAACTGACCGGAATCTGGCCGTCGGCCACGTCGATGTGCAGCTTGTAGCCGACCCAGGTGTCCCTGTAGCCCTTGCTGTTCTTCTTCGTGCCCACACTGCACTCGGCCGGCAGGTCGCCGAGCATCTCCTGCAGGGTCATGCTCGGTTGCCGGTCAAGGCGTTTGCGCGTCTTGGGCCGTTCTTCACCCTTCTTCGGGCGCCCCCGCTTGCGCTTGGGCGGCGGGGGCGACTTCTCTGTTGGCGAGCTCGAGGAAGTGATCATTTCTGAAGTTCCGTCGACTGGCTGTGGACGACCCTGCTGATCGGGTCATTCGGTGTCTTCGTCGCGAGCCGGACGCTGGCGGTTGCGCTCCTGCTGGCTGAGTTCAGCCTCCCGGCGACGAAAGCTGCTCCCTTCGATGCGAAGGATCTCGACGTGGTGGGTCAGCCGGTCGATCAGGGCGACGGCGCATGAGGCGTTGGGAAAGACGGTGTCCCAGTTCTTGAAAGGCAGGTTGGTGGTGATCAGCAGGGAGCGGTGTTCGTAGCGGCGGCTGACGAGCTGGAAGATCAGGTCCGCGGCACGGGTGTCGTAGGCGAGGTAGCCCAGTTCGTCGCATAATGTTGAGCTCAACATTACTCGATTAATGTTGAGTGATCGGTAATGTGGAGTAGCCGCCTCTTGCTCCCGTGGCGTCGAGCGCATTCCGTCCAGGACTCCACATTACGTACGTAGCATCGGGACCGTGCCAATCCCGGCACCGCCTTCCTGGAGGTCCCGATGTTGCTCGAGCTGTTCCCCAGGGCGCACCGGCGGTACACGTCGTTGGCGATCATCGGTCCGATCCTGGACGGATACGGCACGTGGCTCTTGAAGCAGGGCTACTCAGCCGAGCGCGCCCGCGAGCACTTCCGTGCGGCGCCACGTCTCGTCCGGGGTCTACGGCAGCGCGGCGTGCGAGCCCTTACGGTCCTGACCAGAGCGCAGTTGCGAGCCTGTGCTCCCACCGATTCACAGGAGGATCCAAATCTCGCGGTCCTGGTGCGGCAGCTGACGCGGTACTGCGAGTCCGAGTTGTCGCTATGTCCGCCGCCCGCGTTGACCCGCATCGAGCAACGAGTCGCCGTCTACAGGACCTACCTGGAGCAGGTCCGGGGGTTCGCGCCGTCGACCGTCACCCACCATGGCCGCACCGCGGGCGAGCTGCTGGCCCACATCGGCTACGAGGAGCACCCGACGCGACTCGCCGCGCTTGGCCGCCAGGAGCTCGACGCCTTCGTGCGTGCCGTCGCCCCCCGCCAGTCGCGTGCATCCCTCCAGCATGTGGTGGCCCACCTCCGAGCCTTCCTCCGGTTCCTGGTTTCCGTTACCGGCGAGACCCCGACTGGACTCGACACCCAGATCGACACGCCCCGCGTGTATCGAGGCGAGAAGCTCCCCCGGGCGCTGCCCTGGGACACGGTTCGGGCTCTCCTCGAGACGATCGACCGTACGAATCCGCTGGGACGCCGCGACTACGCGATCTTCCTTCTGATGGCAACCTACGGCCTGCGCGCGTGCGAGGTCGTGACGCTCACGATCGATGACGTGCAGTGGCGGGCGGAGCAGCTTCGCATCGCGCAACGGAAGACACGCGGGTCGCTCTGGCTGCCGCTCACCGACGAGGTCGGGACCGCGCTGCTCGACTACCTCCGCCACGGACGCCCCGCCCTGAACGTACGTCGGCAGCGCGTTCCGTTCCAAGCCGCGCCGCCGCGCAGCTATCGGGAGCTGTTTCTCCGCGGCCGCACCCCGACCGGTGTCCTCAAACCGACGGCGGTCACCGAGGCCTTCCAGGCGTGGTCGAAGCGAAGCGGCCTCGCCATTCCGTTCCAGGGGCCGCACTGCGTGCGGCACTCGTATGCGGTGCATCTCTTGCGGTCGGGCCTGTCGCTCAAGACGATCGGGGACCTGCTGGGCCATCGCACCCTGGAAAGCACGTGCGTGTACCTCCGCTTGGCGGTTGACGACCTCCGCGACGTTGCCTTGTCTCTACCGGCCGTGGTCGATTGCAGTGCGCCGGGGGTGCCGTCATGACGACCTTCAGCTCCGGCTTGTCCGCCTCCATCAGCAGCTACCTGGTGCTCAAGCGAGCGCTGGGCCGGCAGTACGCCGCGGAGGAATGGGTGCTGACGCACCTGGATCGGTTCCTCGCCGCGCGGCGTGTCGATCTCGTCGCCGAGACGTTCGCCGCCTGGTGTCTCACCCTGCAGCATCTGGCCTCCGGCACGCGTCGGGCCCGCATGCGGATCGCGCGAAACCTGTGTCTGTATCGAAGACGTAGCGAGCCCGGCTGCTTCGTCCCCGACGAGCGGCTGTTTCCGCCGGTCCACCAGGCCGTCCGGCCGCATATCTTCACCGACAGCGAGATCGTCCGGTTGCTGGCCACCGCCCGCACGCTGGCCCGCCCCTCCAATTCGCCACTCGGTCCCGAGAACATGCGCCTCGCGATCGTGCTGCTGGCCACCACCGGGCTGAGACGCGGAGAGCTGATACGACTGACCATGGGAGACTACGACCCGCCGCAGCGCACGCTGGCGATCCGGGAATCCAAGTTCCACAAGTCGCGCCTCGTCCCGCTGTCGGCGGATACCGCCCGCGAGGTCGAGCACTTGATCGAGATCCGCGGCCGACGGCGACTACCACCGAGGCGGGCAGCCCGCTCCTCTGGCACCGCAACCCGGACACCGGCGGCTACAGCGGTGGGGGCCTCGGCGGCGCCGTACGCGCACTCTTCCGGCGGGCCGGCATCCGGACCGCGACGGGTCATCTCCCACGCACGCATGACTTCCGTCACGGATTTGCCGTCAACGCGCTCCTCCGGTGGTACCGCGCCGGACTCGACGTACAGGCGAAGCTGCCCTTCCTGGCCGCCTACATGGGGCACGTCTCGATCGTCTCGACCGCCTACTACCTCCAGTTCGTCGAACCCCTCGCGGCCGCCGCCAGCGCGCGATTCGCCAACCGCTGCGGCGACCTCGTCACCGGACCCACCGTCGGGGGAGGTGCGCGATGACCGCCGCCGTCCCCAATGACCTGGCGCGAGCCCTCCGGGCCTTCTTCGCCGACCACCTGCCCCGGGTGCGCGGGACCAGTCCCCACACCATCCGGAGCTATCGGGACAGCCTCGTGCTCTTGCTGCGCTTCGCCGCAACCCGGTTGCAGCGGTCCGTCATCCAGTTGGAGCTGGACGACCTCGGCCCCCAGCCGGTCCTCGCGTTCCTTCAGCACCTGGAGCTCGACCGGCACAACAGCGTTGCCACCCGCAACGTGCGCCTCGCCGCGATCCACGCGTTCTTCCGGTACTGCGCAATGGAGCACCCCGCACGACTCGCACACTGTCAACGCGTCCTCGCCGTCCCCTTCAAGCGAACCGGCAGCCGCCCCGTGGAGTACCTCGAGCACGAGGAGATCGAAGCCATCCTCGGCGCCGTCGATCGCGGCACCGCCGACGGCCGCCGCGACTACGCACTCCTCGCCACCATGTTCAACACCGGCGCGCGGGTCGGGGAAATCATCGCCCTGTGCGTCGCCGACCTGCGGTTGGACGCACCCGCGCAGGTCCACCTGCACGGCAAGGGGCGGAAGCAGCGGGTCTGCCCGTTGTGGCCCCAGACCGCCGACCTGCTGCGTGCCCTGCTGGCCGAACGCGAACGCGAGCTGCAGTCCGACGAGCCGGTCTTCCGCAATCACCGCGGGATGCGGCTGACCCGATTCGGCGTCCGCTACCTGCTGCAGAAGTACTGCACCCGCGCGCAGGCCACGGTGCCGACCCTGCGCACCAAGCGCCTCCATCCCCACAGCATGCGGCACAGCACGGCCGTCCACCTGCTCCGGGCCGGCGTCGACATCGTCACCATCAGCCAGTGGCTCGGCCACGCCAGCGTCACGACCACGCACCGCTACGCCACCGTCGATCTCGACATGAAGCGGCAGGCGCTCGCGAAGGCCCGCCCCACCACCCGCGCCACCGCGGGGCCGGCCCTGTGGCGCACGGACGCGTCGGTGCTCGAATGGCTCGAAGCGCTCTGAGGAAGCGATCGGTAATGTGGAGTCCGGTGACCTTCGTGTCCTGGGAACGGCTGTCGTTCTTCGCTGCTACTCCACATTACCGATCGCTCAACATTAGTCGACGCACAATAGCGCGGGGCGCGTGTAGTGACGCAGGCGGCGTTCGAGTGCGCGGGCGGTCTCCTGTCCGTTGAGGTCGAGCAGCAGGTCGGCGGCGGTGGTGAAGAGTGCGGAGTGTCCGGCGAGGACAGCCTGATGGGCGATGTTCTTCGCCAACATTGTCTTTCCCAGGCCTTGCGCGCCGAGAATTACGACGTTCTCGCCGCGGGCGAGGAAGTCGAGCGAGAGGATGCGTTCGAGGGCAGGCCGGTCCAGCGCGGTGGGCCAGTCCCAGTCCCAGTCGGCGAGCGGTTTGAAGCGTCCGAGTCGGGCGCGCTTGAGCCGGCTCTCGACGCTGCGGCGCTGTTTTTCTTCGAGTTCGGCGGCGACGATGTGCTCGAGCAGGACGGTGGCGCTCCAGCGCTTGCGGGTGGACTGAGCGATGATGTCGTTCAGCTCGTCGGCGGTGCGGTTGAGCCCGAGGCGGCGGAGGTCAGTGGCCAGCGTCGTCGGGGTTTTTCTGTCCGAGGGCATCGTAAGTCTCCAGGTCGTGCGGCCGGACATCGAGGTCACGCAGCCCTGGCCGGTCGGGCAGCGTGAGTCGGAGCGGGGGTTTGAGTCCGCGCTGCCGGCGTCGGGTTTCGAGGATGTGGGTGATGGAGCCGGCGCCGAGGGCATCGCGTTGGAGGGCGATGTCGACGGCGGCGGCCAGCTCCTGCGGCCCGTAGTCGTCGAGCAGGGCGAGCAGCCGGGTGGCGTGCGGTCGCAGGGCCTCTGCTCGCTCGGCAAGGCGCTCGAAGAGCGTTGCGGTGGCGGGGACGGCGGCGCGCAGCCGGTCGCGGGTGGTGTGGACGTTGGCCTGGCGAGTGGCGGCGAGCAGGCCTTCCAGATGGGCGGGGTCCTCGACGGTCAGCCCGGTGTCGTAGGTGCGGTGATGTTCGGTCAGCTCGGTCTGTCCGTCGAGGATGCGGACGCGGATGGCTGAGGCGATCAGGGTCAGCGGTTTTCGGACGTGCGTGTGCGGGATCGAGTAGTTGTTGCGGTCGAAGCGGACGTAGGGCGTCTTGCCGGAGCGGACGACGCGCACCAGGTCGGTCTCGAAGGGATGGGCAGGCAGCGGCAGCAGGCGGGGCTTCTCCTCGGCCCAGACGTCGGCGACACTGCGGTCGGGGTGGTCGGGATGACGTCGGCGGTGGGCGACCTCGTCTCGCCAGCGGCGGAACTGGGCGTTGATGTCGTCGAGGTCGCGGAAGGGCCGCGCGGCGAAGAACGCGTGCCGGAGGTATTGGATCTGCCTCTCGATTTTTCCCTTCTCATTCCCGCGTCCGGGTGTACAGGGGCGCGGTGCGAAGTGGTAATGGCCGGCGAGGTCGAGCAGGCGGGGATGAAACTGGACGGCGGCGCCGCGGCGGTCGAGCACGGCGCTGCGCAGATTGTCGTACACCAGGTTGCGTGCGGCGCCTTCCAGCGCGTCGAAGGCGGCGACGTGACCCCGCAGGAAGCTCTCCAGCGTCTGGTCGAGGGTGAACAGCGCGGCCAGCGCCCGCGAGTAGCCGAGGACCATGACGAATCCGGAGACGGTGCGTGTGCCTTGTCCGATGCGGACCTTGCCGAACGAGCCCCAGTCGACTTGTGCGGATTCGCCAGCCAGGGTGACGACCCGGCGGTAGACGGCGCGGCTGGTCTCGGGCCGCAGGCGCCGCACGAGTTTGCGTACGGGGAAGACCGAACCGGCATAGCCACGCTGGCGCACCATCTCGTGGATCCGCGTCGCGCGCAGCCGTGGGTACTGCGTCAGGGTGTCGCGGATGAACGGCAGATACGGGTCTATGATGCTGGACCGCCACACGCTGGGAGGGACGTCTGGCGACTCGCGCTCGACCGCGGCGCGGACTGTCTCACGGTGGAGGCCGAGTTGGGCCGCGATGGTCCCGATCTTCCAGTGCTCGGCGTAGTACAGGCGCCGGATCTCGGCGCGTTGCGCGGGCGTGATCATCCTTCCTCCTTGTCCCCGCGATGCGCGGCTCGCGCATCGGAACCAGCCACTGGCTCGTCCGCCCGCAGACCACGCAACGCGTGGCAACGAGGGGCTGAACCGGGGCGGCGTCAGGGACGGGGAGTCTGGTCGATCGCAGCGCTGCGGGGGAAGACTGATCCATCACGCCGCGGCGGCGGTCGCGGTAGGCGCGCTGCTGGTCGCGGTGGTCGAGACGGCCCTCGGGACTCCGCTGATGTCGCGCCCTGGCAGCCCGCACCGATCGGCGACGGCCGGCCGCCTGGCAGCGCAGCGTGCAGTAGGCATGGCCGCGATCACACGCTACGCAGATGGCGAACAGGCGGCTGCAGTATCGGCAGGTCTTCTGGCGTAACGGCTGGTCCACGGCGTCGGAGCGCGTGGGCCAAGCTCCGACTGGACAGCGCCGCGCCGGCCGTGGCACAACAACGGTGACCGGCTCGGTCTGTCGGAGCTCGGGGCGGTCACGAGGGTCCGGCTCTATCCCGGGCCCTCACCCCCACGCTTGAGTCCGCTTCAACGCTACCCGACTGCGGTGGAACCTCGCCAGCCCAGCGGTCGTCCCGGACTCCCTCCGGTCAGGCACGCGCGCCAACGACGACCCGTTCATCGGCGAGCTGGCGGTTTATGCCGGCGTTGCGCTGGCGTCCGCAGCGTTCCGCCAGGTGCCCCGGCGTCGCGAAGCGGAGCGGAGGATTCGCGCGCGGCCGAGCGTCAACGCCCATCCGGACGTAGTCCGCGCGCGCGAGAGCGCCGCCTCCAGGCTCGCCTGGCGCAACAACCGACACCGAGCGTTCCCACGGTCGCCGCGTGCGCCAGACGAGCCTTCCGCGGCACTCGAGTTGTCGCTCGACGGAACGCCCTCGCCGGTTCGTCGACGACCACACCGTCCGGCCCAACCCGGCCGTTCCGTCTCGCGAGAGTACCCCGGCCGGGCATGACCAACACCGACGCCCGGGACGTCATGCCCGGCCGCAGAGCAGGCAGTCCCGCCGGTCCTTGGCGCTTTCGTCCCTCCCCCGGACCCCCTCCCGGGGCTCGCCGCCGCGCTTCGCGGACTCACCTGCGATTTCCTCAGTGACCATTGACAGGCGGTCTTGAACCGATCTGGCTTCAATTTCCGTCACTTATCGAGGCTCGTTGACATTCTCCTTCGCGGCCGGCTTTTCGCGCGCCTCGATGGCCGTCGAGTCTCGGGACAGATGGCCCACCAAACGGTCGCCGTGCGTCTTCCGGAGCAACGCTTCATGCACGCGCTGGGGCAACTGGGAGTGGGCGAATTCGGCGAAGGCGCGCGAGAAGACCGACTCGCTCGGCATCTCGCGCCGCCGCTCCCAGCCGCAGATGCGCCGCAGCACCACGTCGGTGGCCAACCGGTCCAGCAGCACGCGCGTGGTCGGCATGTCGTAGACCGCCTTGGCGACGAAGGCGCGCGCCACCGCCGCGCGGTCCTTGCGGGGGCGGCCCGGCATCCGCAAGCGCGAGGGAATCATCTGCTCGATACGGATCACCTCGAGGGTCTGCACCAACTGCTGCTGTTTCTCGGTCAGCGAACCCAACACCTGCTCCAACCGGGGAAACAGGCCCTGTTGGATCGACTCCCAGTAGGCGGCGAACGAGGCGCGCAGGTTCTGCATGGCTTGACTGCTCCCAGCGCCTACTATATATAGCAGCATAGGAGTGAGGTCGAGGGGGGAACCGATGGGCCGCCGGAACCCGATGCGCCGGTACAGCGAGCAGTACGATGCGCTCAAGGCGGAGTTGCAAACGCTCGGGTTTGTCCGCCAGGGCAGTATCCAGACCCGCCGTCTCAGGTGCGGGAAGCCTGCCTGCCGCTGCCACCGCGACCCGGACGCGCGTCACGGCCCGTACCGCTACTGGACACACAAGGTGCGCGGAAAAACGGTCAGCCTGCTGCTCTCCGAAGACGAACTCGCTCTCTACCAGGAGTGGCTCGAGAACAACCGCGAACTGGAACGGGTCGTGAGGGAAATGCGCCACGTCTCGTCGCGCGCGCTCGCCATCATAGCCGACCGGGAGGTCCCAGAGGTCCCTTGAGACCCCGTGTCGCCGATTCCCCGGCGCCGGTGATGGCTGCTATCCTACGAACGCTGCGTCCCACCCGCTGACCGTCCGTTGCCTCTGCCTCGGGTAGGAAAACCCTGCCGACCAGGGGTTTTGCAAGAGGCTCCAGTGAGATCGAGCTGTTCGGCCTCGTTTCCCGCCTGCACGGCGGGATCCGCAACAAGGCCCGGCGCGGCGCGTTGAAGACGCGGTTGCCGGTGGGGCTGGTCTATCGCCAGGACGATACGGTTGCACTCGACCCCGACCATGCGGTCGTCGCCGCCATTGGCTGTGTGTTCGATACGTTCCAGCGTCTGGAATCGGCGACGGCCACCTGGCACTGGCTGGAGGAGGAAGGCGTGCAGCTGCCGGGCGAGGTCCGCCACGGGGCACGCCGGGGGCAGCGGATCTGGCTGTCGCCGAGCCTCAGCCGCGTGCTCGGCTTCATCAAGAACCCGCGCTACGCCGGCGCCTTCGCTTGGGGCCGCCGCGATGCTGCCACGGTGGCCGCAGCGCAGGGGTCACGCGCACTGGAGAACCGCTGGCAGGTCCTGCTCCCGAACTTCCACGCCGGCTACCTCGACTGGGAGCGATTCGTCGCCAACCAGACCATCTTGGCGCGCAACGAGGGCGCTTTCCGCCACCGGCTTCCAACGCCCCGCCAAGGGTGCGCGCTGCTGCAATCGCGCGTGCTGTGCGGGCATTGCGGCGGTCGCATGCAGGTGCATTACGTCCGCTCCCGCAACCGGGACGACTCGCCGGGGAAAACGTATCCCTACTACGTCTGTCGGACCAAGCGTTCCCCGAGCAGCGCCAGAGTCTGCCAGTCGCTGAGTGCGAGGCCCGTCGACGCGGAGGTCGCACGTCAGATCGTCGCCGCCGTTCACGACGACAACATCGCTGTTGCGCTCGCCGTGCAGGAGGAAGTCCGGCTGTATGCCGCGCAGGCCGCGGCCGCCCGCCAGCAGCGCCTCGAGCGATTGCAATTCGAAGCCGACCTCGCGGCGCAACGCTACTATGCCGTCAATCCGCTCAACCGTACGGTCGCCGACCAGCTCGAGTCCGACTGGAACACGCACCTGCGCGCGCTGGAGGAAGCGCGTCATGAGCACGAGCGCCTCGTCCGAGCGGACCGCTCTCTGCTGAGCGACGATGCCCGCCGCCGCATCGAGGGCGTCGCCCTGGACTTCTCCCGGATCTGGGACGCCCCGCAGACGCAGCCGGTCGACCGCAAGCGCATCCTCGCCACGATCATCGAAGACGTCACCCTCGTACGCTCTTCCTACCGCTGCCGCGTGCAGATCCGTTTCCACGGCGGAGCCACCCGCGAGGTCACCGTCCCGCTGCCCTGCGGCGCGGCACGGCTGGGCAGCGTCCAGCCCGACGTGGTCGAGCTGGTCGAACGCCTCGCCGTCGAACGCACGCCCGAGGCGATCGCCGCCGAACTCAACCGACAGGGCTACACCGCCTGGCAAGGCCTGCCCTACACGGCCGCCGCCGTTCGTCGTATCCGCCGCGTCAACCGGCTGCAGCCCCGAACCGGGGAGTTACGCGCCCGCGGCTTGCGAACGGCCCGGGAAGTCGCTGCTATGCTGGGTGTTTCGCAGGTGACGGTGCGGAAGTGGGGCCAGCGGGGACTGCTGCGGCGGGAAACCATCATGGCCGGGCTGCACCAGACGCGCTCTCTCTACGCGTTGCCCGACGACACAACTGTCGCAAGAATGCTCAACGAGAAACGAAACCCGAAGGCCCCTGATTCCGTGCCCGATCCGAACGAGCACGTCGGTTCTACAGAGTAGGAGGTTTTGCACTGTGGATCGCACTCCTTCGACAGCACCGCCCGGGTCGCACGCAGCTTCACAAGCTCCGCCTCCTGCGTCCCGACCCGCCGCTGCAGCGCCTGCTCCGTCCGACGCAGCCGCGCGTTCTCCTTCCGCAGCCGGACCAGCGCGGCCTTGCGGCGACGCGACTTCGCCAGAGCCTTGCGCACAGCGATGTCCGACGCCGCCGGCGACATCGCCCGCGCCGACTCGGCCCTGCGTTGCAGTCGGACCTTCAGGCGCTCCTTCACCGCCTCGGACCGCTGCAACGCATACCGCAGCCGCCCAACCTCGTCCGACAGCGACACAACCCGGTCGTGCTGGTCGCGAAACCGCCGCGTCCCATCGTAGAGCCGGACGGTCTCGTGCAGCAGCCGGCGCAGCGCGCCCTTGTCGTCGCGCTCCTTGCACAGAACCTTGTGCAGCCGGCGAATCTCGGCCGCCTGGACCTCCGCTGCTGGCGCCGCCTTGCGCAACCGGGCAACCTCCCGGCGCAACGATGTCTCGCTGTACCGGCCCGACTCGACGCCGGCATCCGCAAGCAGCTTGCCGAGACGGGCTACCTCCGCCTGCAGCGCCAACGCGTCCTTCGCCGCGCTGCGGGCTTCCTTCGACTGCTCGACCGCCGCCAGCCGCTTGCGCCGCGACGACTCGAACTGCCACTTCCAATAGCCCGCTTCGCAACGCGCGGATACCTCCGCCCGCTTCAGCGCTTCCGACCGCGCTTCCGCCGCCTCGGCACGATCGAGCGCCTGCTCATACAGCCGCCGCCAGCACGGCCGCCCGGGCAGCGAAGCTCCTTCGGTAACCGGTCGCGCTTCCGTGGCCCGACTCGCCATGGCCGAGACCATAGCGAATATCGATCCGCGTTACCAGTACAAAATACCGGGTAGAGTCGACGACTGGCGCGGTGGCGGTAGGCGGAAGGGGGTAGCTGTTCCCGGCGGCTTTCGCCAAGTGCCGGTGCCTCACTCCATAGGCGCTAACTTGTTTGGGCCGCATGATCCTCCTGCAGCTCGGTCCAGGCGAAGTACGCTGAGAGTTGCGGCTGTCGGCGACGTGGCGGCTCCGCCAGCGCACCGGAGATCGTTCGCCAGTCACTGAACAGGCGCGCCAACGGGAGCGGCGGTTCGATGGTGCGCGCGACCTGGTTGAGCATGAATTTGAAGTCACGCCACGGGCTCCGAGGCCGCCGGCGCCGGCACATCGTAGCCCCAGGGGGAAATCGCGCGAGCGTGGTGAATCAACTTCTCCACCAGCAGCGCCACGAACAGCTTGCCGTAGAGCCACGCCTTGGCGCTGTCGTCGTCGTACTTCGGCAGGTGCCCCAACTGGGCCAGCGACTTGAAGCGCTTGAACACCAATTCGACCTGCCAGCGCAGGCGATACCACTCCAGCACGTCCGCGGCGGAAAAGGGCGGCTCGGGAAAGGTCGTGAAGACGATCACGTACTCGGCGAACCGCAGCGTCGCCGGTTGCACCTGGTTGCCCTTGCGGGCGGCGTCCCGGCGGATTTTCTGGTGCGTCAGGCGGATGGCTTCGGCGGACTTGCGCAGCACGCAGACCCGGCCCGCAACCTCGCACGCCGGGCCGCCGTCGTCGCCCGGCGCTGTGACCGTGGTCGCCCAGGAGCTGACCGCGCCCGGACGCGTGACCGACGACACCGCGGCCAGCAGGTCGAACGGCCGTCCGCCCGCCGTGTACAGCGGCAGCGACCCGGTATTGACACGCACAATCAGCCGCCCGCCCGCGTCGGCCACGTGGCGAATGCCCCGCGCGGTCGAATAGCCGCGGTCGGCCAGTACATGGTCGCCGGCGCGGATCGGGAACTGCGCCAACGATTCTCCCGTGCCCGGCCCCTCGGTCCCCGTCAGCTTGAAGAAATCGCACGTCAGCGACGGCAGGCCCACGCTGTAGTGCAGGCGCCACAGCGACCCGCTCGGTCCCGGTTCCTTCACCGTCGTCGCATCCACGGCCCGCACCTGGAACGCGCCTCCGGGGACGACCGCCAAGCCCTGCTCCTCGAACAGACGGACGCACAGCGCGTGCAACCAACCCTTGGACTTCTTCAGCCGCTTCATCAGCGCCACGTCCGACAGGTCCGCCAGATGCGCCTGTCGCGCGCGAACCACCGTTTCCCGCAACGAGTGTCCGCAGCCGAGGTGCAGCAGAAGGGTCCGCAGCAGGTTGTCGACCGCCTTGTCTTTGCGCAGCCCCTTCAGCGCCCCGGTGTCCTGCGCCAGTTCGCGCCAGTCCTGCGGGAGGAACGACAACAGCACCTCCCAGTCCTCGTCCACCGTGCCGGCTTCCGTGTCCTGCATCCGCAGGTCAGGATACGCCGGCCACGCCGAGAAAACAAGTTAGCTCCTATGCGGGTATTCCCCGCGGAAGACGTGGTGTTCCCGGTAACCTCCGAGCGTCCCTCGATGTAGCTTCAATGAGGCCGCGGGTATTCCCCGCGGAAGACGATCCAGACACCCTCCATGCGCCGGCTCTACAGCGAGCTTCAATGAGGCCGCGGGTATTCCCCGCGGAAGACTCATATCTATTGCCACTACAGCCACCGAGCCACACAGCTTCAATGAGGCCGCGGGTATTCCCCGCGGAAGACCTTCTCATTGCCGCACTTCTCAATCTCCCTCTGCAGGCTTCAATGAGGCCGCGGGTATTCCCCGCGGAAGACGGCATTAACCCGTCGGCACGTGCCGATGGCGGCGCCGCTTCAATGAGGCCGCGGGTATTCCCCGCGGAAGACGATCCAGACACCCTCCATGCGCCGGCTCTACAGCGAGCTTCAATGAGGCCGCGGGTATTCCCCGCGGAAGACTCATATCTATTGCCACTACAGCCACCGAGCCACACAGCTTCAATGAGGCCGCGGGTATTCCCCGCGGAAGACCTTCTCATTGCCGCACTTCTCAATCTCCCTCTGCAGGCTTCAATGAGGCCGCGGGTATTCCCCGCGGAAGACGGCATTAACCCGTCGGCACGTGCCGATGGCGGCGCCGCTTCAATGAGGCCGCGGGTATTCCCCGCGGAAGACATGGTCTACTGGCGGGCGCCGGGCGACACCGGTCGGCTTCAATGAGGCCGCGGGTATTCCCCGCGGAAGACGCGCTCGCGCGGGAGCCTCCATCGCCCTCGCCCCCGCTTCAATGAGGCCGCGGGTATTCCCCGCGGAAGACATCGCCGACCCGCGCCGCGAGGGGCCGTTCCGCTGGCTTCAATGAGGCCGCGGGTATTCCCCGCGGAAGACGTCCTGGGTAAGGAGCGGGAGGGTGCCGGTCGGGTCGCTTCAATGAGGCCGCGGGTATTCCCCGCGGAAGACGTGGTTGGCGAGCCACTGATGCGGCGTAGCTCCGGGTCGCTTCAATGAGGCCGCGGGTATTCCCCGCGGAAGACGCGCCACGGGGGCGGCGTCGAGATTCCGGTCAGGCGGCTTCAATGAGGCCGCGGGTATTCCCCGCGGAAGACGATGGCATCAAGACGCGCGCGACAGTCGCTGACCACAGCTTCAATGAGGCCGCGGGTATTCCCCGCGGAAGACCTCCATCGGTCCACCGGCCGGCGCTGGCGTTCATTGCTTCAATGAGGCCGCGGGTATTCCCCGCGGAAGACGCGAGGGAGGCGTGTGGGTGTCGCCGGTCTGGGCGCAGCTTCAATGAGGCCGCGGGTATTCCCCGCGGAAGACGTTGATTCCGGAAGTGGATGCTCGCCTCGATGCTTAGCTTCAATGAGGCCGCGGGTATTCCCCGCGGAAGACGGCCGAGGTGACTGAGATCGGGCGCGAGGCCAGCTCGCTTCAATGAGGCCGCGGGTATTCCCCGCGGAAGACGACCGCCGTCTCACCCCCGTCGCCGCAGCCGACCGCCAAGCTTCAATGAGGCCGCGGGTATTCCCCGCGGAAGACTCATATCAAGGCAGCAGCCTTCCCGCGCCCGCATGCTGCTTCAATGAGGCCGCGGGTATTCCCCGCGGAAGACCGCCGGCTGTCGCCGGCGTGCTCGCTGGGCGCGGTCGCTTCAATGAGGCCGCGGGTATTCCCCGCGGAAGACGAGCCGCGCGTGCGCCTGGGGCGTGACGCAGAACTGGCTTCAATGAGGCCGCGGGTATTCCCCGCGGAAGACACGGCCTCGCCGTGGCGGGCGAGCGCCCTACCCACGCTTCAATGAGGCCGCGGGTATTCCCCGCGGAAGACTCGGACGCTCGGACGACGATCCGGCAGGATTGCGAGCTTCAATGAGGCCGCGGGTATTCCCCGCGGAAGACTCGAGACGCTCAAGGATCGCATCGCCGTGTGCGCGGAGCTTCAATGAGGCCGCGGGTATTCCCCGCGGAAGACGCGCGCCAAGCGGCGGCGGAGACTGAGCAGGCCTGGCTTCAATGAGGCCGCGGGTATTCCCCGCGGAAGACCACCGGATCGACCACCTCCTGCGGGGGATCCTGGGCGCTTCAATGAGGCCGCGGGTATTCCCCGCGGAAGACTCTGCCGGCGCATGACTGCCCGATTCGTAATCTCCTCGCTTCAATGAGGCCGCGGGTATTCCCCGCGGAAGACGTGTGGCCCCCGGCTGGTGTTGTCGGAGGGGAAGGGGGCTTCAATGAGGCCGCGGGTATTCCCCGCGGAAGACTCTGGCGACTGCTGCGGTCGTGCTGCTGCTCTCGAGCTTCAATGAGGCCGCGGGTATTCCCCGCGGAAGACTTGGCTCTGTCGGCACGCAAGCAGGAGAGCGCTTCGGCTTCAATGAGGCCGCGGGTATTCCCCGCGGAAGACGTGCGGTAATGCGCATGGCCGGTCCCAAGCCCGGCCGGCTTCAATGAGGCCGCGGGTATTCCCCGCGGAAGACCGGTGCGCTTCCCCCTCGGGAACGCGGGCTACATCGGCTTCAATGAGGCCGCGGGTATTCCCCGCGGAAGACCGCGCAGATCGCCGAGCACGTCCGTCTGGTAATCCCGCTTCAATGAGGCCGCGGGTATTCCCCGCGGAAGACCCCCCTCGACATGAACGTCCCGCGCAACGACAAGCGGCTTCAATGAGGCCGCGGGTATTCCCCGCGGAAGACGCAAGCTCGACGTTACCGCCTACGCTACTCCCGGAGCTTCAATGAGGCCGCGGGTATTCCCCGCGGAAGACGGTGCGGCTGTCAAACTAGGTGGGGAGTCCGGGTTCGCTTCAATGAGGCCGCGGGTATTCCCCGCGGAAGACGCAGCTACCGGCTCGAAGCCGGACAGCCGAACAACAGGCTTCAATGAGGCCGCGGGTATTCCCCGCGGAAGACAGCCCGAGCGGTATTCCACCAAGGTCGAGCTCGACCAGCTTCAATGAGGCCGCGGGTATTCCCCGCGGAAGACACGACGCGCGGCTGCGCGGGCAGCACGTGATTGTCGACGCTTCAATGAGGCCGCGGGTATTCCCCGCGGAAGACGCCGTTGTCGAGCACCGCGGCCGGCGTGAGCAGGTAGCGCTTCAATGAGGCCGCGGGTATTCCCCGCGGAAGACGCCCCGGCCCGCGCCCATCCTGGATCCGACCTCACCTGCTTCAATGAGGCCGCGGGTATTCCCCGCGGAAGACGTCGAGCGGGTAGGTGGCCAGCTTGGCGTCGGAGTAGCTTCAATGAGGCCGCGGGTATTCCCCGCGGAAGACGTCGCCCGAATCGAAGGTGAGCACGCGAGCCTCGGGGCTTCAATGAGGCCGCGGGTATTCCCCGCGGAAGACGCAAGAAGAAGACCTTGCACGCCACCGTCATCACGCTTCAATGAGGCCGCGGGTATTCCCCGCGGAAGACATTCATACGACGGGAACGCGCCCGGCCGCAGCCACCGCTTCAATGAGGCCGCGGGTATTCCCCGCGGAAGACGAAGCCGTTCGTCGCGGTCCGGACCGTCATCCGCCCGCTTCAATGAGGCCGCGGGTATTCCCCGCGGAAGACTTCCAGCCGCCGGAGGTGAACGATTGCACGGCCGCGGCTTCAATGAGGCCGCGGGTATTCCCCGCGGAAGACGTCTCGTCGTCAACGTCGACGGCGAGCGCGGCGAGGCTTCAATGAGGCCGCGGGTATTCCCCGCGGAAGACCGTGTGTCAACGGTCACTGAGATCCGCGGAAAAGTGAACGTGAGTCGGTTCAGCTCGGTTTCTGAAGAAGCCGAAGACACTTTTCCGGGAGCAACAGAGTTTTGACCGGATCTCGCGGGTACAGATCGGGGAAAATCACGGCCTCATGAGTGAGTCCGCAAAGCGCGGCGGCGAGCCCCGGGAGGGGGTCCGGGGGAGGGGTCGAAAGCGCCGCGGCGACTGGCGCACGAAGCACCTGCGGGCCTGCCTGCTCTGCGGCCGGGTGTGGCGTCCTCGACGACGCCGGACCTGTCCCACCTGCCACGTCGACCGCTCGATCTGCCTGACGTGCGATCAGGTGGCCGTCGAGGACCGCGCGCGACGCTGCGCCACAGACGAGGCGCTGCGCCGCCTGGTCAAGGTCTGCGCCGGCGACTGGCAGTGGGCGCGCCGAGCGCTCGATGCGGCCGGCGGCGACATCCTCCGCGCCCTCGCGCGCGCCGAGCGGACCGGACCCGCGAAGCTCGTCAGCGGGCGAGGTGGTCGACGATGCTCTGGAAAATGACAGCACGCGCGTCGCTGGAGACGCCGAGAAACGGCCGCGCGGGAATCCCGCGACGAGGGGCCCCGAAGTGGTGGGTCGCGGCGTAGACGAGGTTCATGCCGGCGACCGCCGACGTGTCGTCGTCGGCGCGCGTCCCTGAGCGGACGGCCGCAGCGTGACGTGCGCGCTCGCAAGGAACGGCGGGTTCGGATAGCGTTGGAACGGACTCAGACGTGGGGGGAGGGCCCGGCCCGGGTAGGAGCCGGACCCTCGTGACCGCCCCGAGCTCCGACAGACCGAGCCGGTCGCCGTTGTTGTGCCACGGTTCGGGCTGGCTGTCCAGTCGGAGCTCACCCTGCGCGCTCCGACGCCGTGGACCAGCCGTTACGCCAGAAGAGTTGCCGACACTGCAGCCGCCTGTTCGCCATCTGCACGGCGTGCGACCGTGGCCACGCCTACTGCACGCCGCGCTGCCGCGCGGCCGCTCGTCGCCGCTCGGTGCGGGCTGCCCGGGTTCGACACCAGCGCAGTCCCGAAGGCCGTCTCGACCATCGCGACCGGCAACGCGCCTATCGTGACCGCCGCCGCGTGACGGATCAGTCTTCCACCGCACCACGCCGATCGGCCAGACTCGCCGTCCCTGACGTCACGCCGGTTCGGCCGTCCGCTCCCACGCGATGCGTGGTCTGCGGACGGACGAGCCGGTGGCTCATCCCGATGCGGGAGCCCCGCGTCGAGCGCACAAGGAGGGACGATGATCACGCCCGCGCAACGCGCCGAGATCCGGCGCCTGTTCTACGGCGAGCACTGGAGGGTCGGGACGATCGCGGCCCAGCTCGGCCTCCACCATGAGACGGTCCGCGCCGCGGTCGAGCGCGAGACGGGCGGTTTCCGGCGCGGTGCGTGCCGGCCCAGCATCCTCGACCCTTACCTGCCGTTCATCCGCGACACCTTGGCGCAGTACCCGAGCCTGCGCGCCACGCGGGTCTACGAGATGGTCCGCCAGCGTGGCTATGCCGGTTCTCTCATTCAGCTCCGCCGTCTCGTACAGCGCCTGCGGCCCGAGACCAACCGCGCCGTCTACCGCCGCGTCGTCACCCTGGCGGGCGAGTCCGCACAGGTCGATTGGGGCTCGTTCGGCAAGGTCCGCATCGGACAGGGCACACGCACGGTCTCCGGATTCGTCATGGTCCTCGGCTACTCGCGCGCCATCGCCGCGCTGTTCACTCTCGACCAGACGCTGGAGAGCTTCCTGCGCGGGCACGTCCACGCCTTCGACGCGCTGGGCGGTGTCGCACGAAACCTCGTCTACGACAACCTGCGCAGCGCCGTGCTCGACCGCCGCGGCGCCGCCGTCCAGTTTCATCCCCGCCTGCTCGAGCTGGCCGGCCACTACCACTTCGCCCCCCGCCCCTGTACGCCGGGACGCGGAAATGAGAAGGGCAAAATCGAGAGGCAGATCCAGTACCTACGGCACGCCTACTTCGCCGCCCGCCCCTTCCGCGACATCGACGACATCAACGCCCAGTTCCGACGTTGGCGCGACGAGGTCGCCCACCGGCGGCCGCACCCCGACCAGCCCGACCGCAGCGTCGCCGACGTCTGGACCGAGGAGAAACCCCGCCTGCTCCCGCTGCCCGCGCATCCCTTCGAGACCGACCTGGTGCGCGCCGTCCGCTCCGGCAAGACGCCTTACGTCCGCTTCGACCGCAATCTCTACTCGATCCCCCACACCCACGTCCGCAAGCCGCTGACCCTGCTCGCCTCGTCCACCCGCATCCGCATCCTCGACGGACAGAACGAGCTGGCCAACCATCACCGCACCTACAACACCGGGCTGACCGTCGAGGACCCCGCCCATCTGGAAGGACTGCTGGCGGCCACCCGCCAAGCCAACGTCCACACCACCCGCGACCGGCTCCGTGCCGCCGTACCCGCCACCGCCACGCTCTTCGAGCCGCTCGCCGAACGGGGAGAGGCGCTGCGCCCGAACGCCACCCGGCTACTCGCCCTGCTCGACGACTACGGACCCGAGGAGCTGACCGCCGCCGTCAACATCGCTCTCCAACGCGACGCCCTCGGCGCCGGCTCCATCACCCACATCCTCGAAACCCGACGCCGGAAGCGCGGACTCAAGCCCCCGCTCCGACTCACGCTGCCCGACCGGCCCGGACTGCGTGACCTCGACGTCCGCTCCCATGACCTGGAGACCTACGATGCCCTCGGACGACACGACCACGACGACGACGCTGGCGACTGACCTCCGGCGCCTCGGCTTCAACTACACCGCCGACCAGCTCAATGACCTCATCGCCTCGGCCACCCGCAAGCGCTGGAGCCCCACCGTACTGCTCGAACGCATCGTCGCCGACGAACTCGAAGACAAGCACCGCCGCAGCGTCGAGAGCCGGCTCAAGCGCGCCCGACTCGGACGCTTCAAGCCGCTCGCCGACTGGGACTGGGACTGGCCCGCCGCACTGGACCGACCCGCCCTCGAGCGCATACTCACCCTCGACTTCCTCGACCGCGGCGACAATGTCGTCCTCGTCGGTGCGCACGGCTTGGGAAAAACAATGTTGGCGAAGAACATCGCCCATCAGGCCGTCCTCGCCGGACACTCCGCACTCTTCACCACCGCCGCCGACCTGCTGCTCAACCTCAACGGGCAGGAGACCGCACGCGCCCTCGAACGCCGTCTGCGCCACTACACACGCCCGACGCTCTTGGTCTGCGACGAGGTAGGCTACCTCGGCTACGACGCACGCGCCGCCGATCTGATCTTCCAGCTCGTCAGCCGACGCTACGAGCACCGCTCCCTGCTGATCACCACCAACCTGCCCTTCAAACGCTGGGATACCGTCTTCCCCAACGCCTCGTGCGCCGTCGCGCTGATCGACCGCTTGACCCACCACGCTGAGATCCTTCTCCTCGAAGGCGATAGCTATCGCAGACGAGAGGCCGAGCTCAGTCACCAGGAGCGCAACCGCCAGCGCACGCGTCGTCATGACGCGGCAGACTGACCGTGACCCTCATGTCGTCGACGGAGACCGCTCGATGCCGGTGCAGAAATCCGCGTTTTTGCGTGACCGACAACACGTGAAGCTGTCTCCCGCGTGCAGCGGCATCTTCACGCTTCAATGAGGCCGCGGGTATTCCCCGCGGAAGACGTCGTGGACGACGGTGATGTTCGAGCCGGCCCGCACGCTTCAATGAGGCCGCGGGTATTCCCCGCGGAAGACTAACGATCTCGTATCCGCCGCTCCTGCCCGGTTTCCGCTTCAATGAGGCCGCGGGTATTCCCCGCGGAAGACATCCCCGTCTTGAAGGTCTCGAAGGCCTGTTCGTGGCTTCAATGAGGCCGCGGGTATTCCCCGCGGAAGACCTTCGCCAGCTCGGTCAAGGGTTCCTGTACACCGAAGAGCTTCAATGAGGCCGCGGGTATTCCCCGCGGAAGACTTACGAATCGATCCCCTGGCTGGTCAAGACGTTCCCGCTTCAATGAGGCCGCGGGTATTCCCCGCGGAAGACAGCCTCTCCGATGCGCAGCGCGAGAACCAGTCCATCGCTTCAATGAGGCCGCGGGTATTCCCCGCGGAAGACGTTGCGTCACGGCACGACGATCCACCATGCCTTGTCGCTTCAATGAGGCCGCGGGTATTCCCCGCGGAAGACCAGCGACGACAGGCCGGACTTCCATCCGCCCTGCGCGCTTCAATGAGGCCGCGGGTATTCCCCGCGGAAGACGACCGATTGCCCGGCGCTACCGAGAATCGCCGACGGGCTTCAATGAGGCCGCGGGTATTCCCCGCGGAAGACCAATTGTTGTGGCTGTTCGGCAAGGGCATGCCGAAGTCGCTTCAATGAGGCCGCGGGTATTCCCCGCGGAAGACGAGCGGCTCCAATTTCGGGAAGCCGATCGCGAGCGCGCTTCAATGAGGCCGCGGGTATTCCCCGCGGAAGACACTACCATTCGCGCAAGCAGTTTAGGAAGCACAAGGAGCTTCAATGAGGCCGCGGGTATTCCCCGCGGAAGACTCAAACACGGGCTGTATGATCACGGTTACGTCGACGCTTCAATGAGGCCGCGGGTATTCCCCGCGGAAGACCCGGGCGTGGAGCTCGATGTGGAGTTCGAAGCGTGGCTTCAATGAGGCCGCGGGTATTCCCCGCGGAAGACCACCTTCTCCGGGAGGCCCGGCTGACGCCAGGCGACTGGCTTCAATGAGGCCGCGGGTATTCCCCGCGGAAGACCTGGTGCGAGTGCGAGGTCACGTGGCGCCCGATCGCGGCTTCAATG
Source organism: Vicinamibacterales bacterium (assembly GCA_965116825.1). Taxonomy (GTDB): domain Bacteria; phylum Acidobacteriota; class Vicinamibacteria; order Vicinamibacterales; family UBA8438; genus WTFV01. The sequence goes on along the minus strand of OZ220736.1, from coordinate 4,406,691 downwards.
AGGCCGCGGGTATTCCCCGCGGAAGACTCTCGCGCTCTGTCCTGTAGACGGCGAGCTTGTTGTGCTTCAATGAGGCCGCGGGTATTCCCCGCGGAAGACGCACGTCCACTGCCAGAGCGGACTAGTCGAGTTCTCGCTTCAATGAGGCCGCGGGTATTCCCCGCGGAAGACACCTGGCCGAGAAGGCCGCGCTCGAGGGGAAGCACGAGCTTCAATGAGGCCGCGGGTATTCCCCGCGGAAGACGTCCGCATCAGGAACGCACGTACGCGCGGGGCAACCCGCTTCAATGAGGCCGCGGGTATTCCCCGCGGAAGACCCAGGCCGCGGCGACGAGGGCCGCGGCGATAACGAGGCTTCAATGAGGCCGCGGGTATTCCCCGCGGAAGACAGGTCCGCGTCTCACCGCCGTCCGCCCGACGTGCCTCGCTTCAATGAGGCCGCGGGTATTCCCCGCGGAAGACCTCCCGGCTGGAGTGCAACCCGACGTCGCGCACGGCGCTTCAATGAGGCCGCGGGTATTCCCCGCGGAAGACGCCAGGCCCGGAGGCCCGAGCGTCCGAACACAAAACCGCTTCAATGAGGCCGCGGGTATTCCCCGCGGAAGACGTGCGCGATGAGGTAGGCCGCCACGTGCCCGCCCCAGCTTCAATGAGGCCGCGGGTATTCCCCGCGGAAGACGGACATGGTCGAGGTCCGGCGCGGCACCGTGCCGATGCTTCAATGAGGCCGCGGGTATTCCCCGCGGAAGACGCGACGAGCGTGCAAGCGCGCCGCTGAACGCCAGGGCTTCAATGAGGCCGCGGGTATTCCCCGCGGAAGACACAGGTCCACACGCCCATCCACGCTATCTCCAGGGAGCTTCAATGAGGCCGCGGGTATTCCCCGCGGAAGACGGCGTCATCATGGCTGATTTGGAGAGACCTACTCATGCGGCTTCAATGAGGCCGCGGGTATTCCCCGCGGAAGACCCGAATCCGCCCGCACGATCCTGCGGGCGATCGCCGCTTCAATGAGGCCGCGGGTATTCCCCGCGGAAGACCTGTCGGTCGAACACGCGCAGCGGCTGTTGACCGAGCTGGCTTCAATGAGGCCGCGGGTATTCCCCGCGGAAGACAAGTCATCAGGCAAAGACGTTAACCGGCCCGAGCACCGCTTCAATGAGGCCGCGGGTATTCCCCGCGGAAGACGCAGGAGTTCCCGTCCACCTACGAGGAGGCGTTCGAGCTTCAATGAGGCCGCGGGTATTCCCCGCGGAAGACGTCAGTCGTGGTCGTTGACCACGCATCGGCAGACATCGCTTCAATGAGGCCGCGGGTATTCCCCGCGGAAGACGCATTTTCGAGACTACTGACGGGAGCCCGTTCGCCGGCTTCAATGAGGCCGCGGGTATTCCCCGCGGAAGACGCCGGATGGCGTGCTCGCACTTCCCGAAGGTCTTCGGGTCGCTTCAATGAGGCCGCGGGTATTCCCCGCGGAAGACCTGGCTGCCATCAAGGCGCAGAACGACACCATAGGGCTTCAATGAGGCCGCGGGTATTCCCCGCGGAAGACTCATATCAACCTGATGAAGTTGAGTCGATTACACTGCTTCAATGAGGCCGCGGGTATTCCCCGCGGAAGACCAACACAAGACAACTACTGCGAGATCTGGTTCGAGAAGGCTTCAATGAGGCCGCGGGTATTCCCCGCGGAAGACGCACTATGCCAATTCGACTAGGATGATCGAACTGTACGCTTCAATGAGGCCGCGGGTATTCCCCGCGGAAGACGGAACCAGATCCAATTGACCCGGATATCCAGTTTGCTTCAATGAGGCCGCGGGTATTCCCCGCGGAAGACCAGGGGTAGCAGGTTACGCCCACACTGTGCCAGCCACGCTTCAATGAGGCCGCGGGTATTCCCCGCGGAAGACGCATCAGGCGGTCATGAGCCGGCTGGCTTTCATCGCGCTTCAATGAGGCCGCGGGTATTCCCCGCGGAAGACCGCCCAGGTCGGGCTCCGGCTCCGGCGTGTCCTGACCGCTTCAATGAGGCCGCGGGTATTCCCCGCGGAAGACTCAAGCGGCAGGGGTGGGCTGAGAGCTACGTCAAGTCGCTTCAATGAGGCCGCGGGTATTCCCCGCGGAAGACCTGGCCTTCGCATTGGACTTGTCGATGCTGAGTCTGCGGCTTCAATGAGGCCGCGGGTATTCCCCGCGGAAGACGCCCGTGTCTCGCGGCTCCTGCCCCGGCTCCGCCTTGCTTCAATGAGGCCGCGGGTATTCCCCGCGGAAGACGGCGCGCGGGGCGGAGACCGCGATGCGTGCCGAATCGGCTTCAATGAGGCCGCGGGTATTCCCCGCGGAAGACATGCGCACCAACCGTCGTGTTCGCGGCGCCGTCCCAGCTTCAATGAGGCCGCGGGTATTCCCCGCGGAAGACGCGGTTCCCCCGGCCCTACTGGCCATCGACCGCACCGCTTCAATGAGGCCGCGGGTATTCCCCGCGGAAGACGGATGCAAGCATCCTGGTCGAAACATGGGATGCCATCGCTTCAATGAGGCCGCGGGTATTCCCCGCGGAAGACCAGGACAAGGCTGCAAACACCAGCGCAAGCACGGCCGCTTCAATGAGGCCGCGGGTATTCCCCGCGGAAGACTCGTGCCGCTCGCGGCGTCGCTCAAGGTCAGCCAGGCTTCAATGAGGCCGCGGGTATTCCCCGCGGAAGACACCGGGGACGGTGCCGGACGGATACCTGCTCCGCATGCTTCAATGAGGCCGCGGGTATTCCCCGCGGAAGACGCACCGTGTACGTCTCAGGGTCCTCACAGGTGCGGTGGCTTCAATGAGGCCGCGGGTATTCCCCGCGGAAGACGCCATCGAAACAGGCGGACGCGCGGGCTTGGTCGACGCTTCAATGAGGCCGCGGGTATTCCCCGCGGAAGACACCCAAGAATAGGATTGTTCACAAACGCCAATATCCTGCTTCAATGAGGCCGCGGGTATTCCCCGCGGAAGACTTCCTCGTTGACGCCGTTGAACTCGGTGATGCGGTGCTTCAATGAGGCCGCGGGTATTCCCCGCGGAAGACTCGAAGCCGTGAAAGAGGGCAACCATAAGCTAACAAGCTTCAATGAGGCCGCGGGTATTCCCCGCGGAAGACATGCTGACGCCCTGTTCTGTGCTTCTTCTGAGCTAGGCTTCAATGAGGCCGCGGGTATTCCCCGCGGAAGACGGATCCTCACCCGCAGTGCCCGGCGCCTTGCTCAACAGCTTCAATGAGGCCGCGGGTATTCCCCGCGGAAGACTCGGATTGTGCACGCTCGATACGTCAGCAGTGCACCGGCTTCAATGAGGCCGCGGGTATTCCCCGCGGAAGACTCACGACCAGGTCGAGAGCACGACGTTCGCACAGCCGGCTTCAATGAGGCCGCGGGTATTCCCCGCGGAAGACGAGCGATCAGGAGAGATCGCTGGAAGGCGGCGCACTGCTTCAATGAGGCCGCGGGTATTCCCCGCGGAAGACCGTCGCTACCTCGGGAGCGGGTCCGGTGGTGCGCTCGCTTCAATGAGGCCGCGGGTATTCCCCGCGGAAGACGCGGCTATGCTGCATGGCGAAGCCGTTGGCGTCCCTGGCTTCAATGAGGCCGCGGGTATTCCCCGCGGAAGACATCTCCATCCTTTCGGCTGCTCCCGGCATGTCGAAGCTTCAATGAGGCCGCGGGTATTCCCCGCGGAAGACTTGCGCGTCTCCCTTCGAGCCGCCTCATACTCGTACATGCTTCAATGAGGCCGCGGGTATTCCCCGCGGAAGACACGATGAGTTCGTGGGCGAGATCACGTCGTCATTTCGCTTCAATGAGGCCGCGGGTATTCCCCGCGGAAGACCCTGGAGATGAGCCGCTCAAGGATCGCGCGTGCTGGATGCTTCAATGAGGCCGCGGGTATTCCCCGCGGAAGACATGCCGGCCGGGAACTAGCACCCCCGAGCCGCATGAGCTTCAATGAGGCCGCGGGTATTCCCCGCGGAAGACGGCCGGTTGATCGCCATGGCGTCGGCCCTCAAAACGCTTCAATGAGGCCGCGGGTATTCCCCGCGGAAGACCTCGGCAAGCGCCCGGTGATGACGGTCGGCAACGGGCTTCAATGAGGCCGCGGGTATTCCCCGCGGAAGACGCCAGGATGCCCGCCGTGCTGGCGGCGCGAATCCAGAAGCTTCAATGAGGCCGCGGGTATTCCCCGCGGAAGACGCGCCCGCGCCGAAGCCGAAGGCCGCGCCCGCGCCGCTTCAATGAGGCCGCGGGTATTCCCCGCGGAAGACCCGTTGACGTGGACCCCGGCGTCCGCACGGCCGTGCGGCTTCAATGAGGCCGCGGGTATTCCCCGCGGAAGACGCCCACAGGCGCATCCTGTGGGCTGTTCGCTTTTCGCTTCAATGAGGCCGCGGGTATTCCCCGCGGAAGACGCGGCCGGCCCACTGAATCAGCCCGCCGATGATCGGGCTTCAATGAGGCCGCGGGTATTCCCCGCGGAAGACAAGAGGATCGCAGTTGGAACGCCGAGCCAGCGCGCGCTTCAATGAGGCCGCGGGTATTCCCCGCGGAAGACGCGCTCTGGTTCGTGAATCAGGAGAAGGCCCTGATCCTGCTTCAATGAGGCCGCGGGTATTCCCCGCGGAAGACTCGTCGTCCTGGCCCCAGGTCGCTTCGATGGTTCCCGCTTCAATGAGGCCGCGGGTATTCCCCGCGGAAGACGGTGGCGCAGCGCGCGCTCAACGTCGCGCTCAAGGCGCTTCAATGAGGCCGCGGGTATTCCCCGCGGAAGACAAGAATGAAGTCGAAGTACTCGGGGTCCTGGATGGCGCTTCAATGAGGCCGCGGGTATTCCCCGCGGAAGACTCGGGCTCCTGGAGGTCTGCCGGCAGGCAGGTATCGCTTCAATGAGGCCGCGGGTATTCCCCGCGGAAGACGTAGCGCCCGCACAGGTGGATGGCGCTCCTGATACCGCTTCAATGAGGCCGCGGGTATTCCCCGCGGAAGACTCATCGCGGCGTGCTGCCGGTCGTGGTCATTCCAGATGCTTCAATGAGGCCGCGGGTATTCCCCGCGGAAGACGTGATCGACGGGTCGGATCGATTCGCTGCCGACGAGCTTCAATGAGGCCGCGGGTATTCCCCGCGGAAGACGAAGTCCCCGCCGGCCATCGCGTTGGCCACGCCGTTGCTTCAATGAGGCCGCGGGTATTCCCCGCGGAAGACAAGATGCACGCATTCGGCCTCCGCACGGCCACGGTGGCTTCAATGAGGCCGCGGGTATTCCCCGCGGAAGACGTCCCATCCGCTCAATTCGTGCGTCCGGTTCTCCACGCTTCAATGAGGCCGCGGGTATTCCCCGCGGAAGACCACGTTCTGGCGTAGAGCGCACGCGCGACATACACGGCTTCAATGAGGCCGCGGGTATTCCCCGCGGAAGACCCAATCGAGAATCGCGCCATGCCGCGCGTGCCATCCCTGCTTCAATGAGGCCGCGGGTATTCCCCGCGGAAGACAAGCGACGACGTGTACACCTTCCTGGCGGCGGGGGCGGCTTCAATGAGGCCGCGGGTATTCCCCGCGGAAGACGCAGATTTGGCCTGTGGTGATGGTGAATTGCTATATGCTTCAATGAGGCCGCGGGTATTCCCCGCGGAAGACAGGAGCGCCAGCGATTCACGTCCGACACGCGGCGGGCTTCAATGAGGCCGCGGGTATTCCCCGCGGAAGACGCAGGACGGAGAGCAAGACATCGGAAACCTCCAGGAAGCTTCAATGAGGCCGCGGGTATTCCCCGCGGAAGACCTGGAGAACGTGGCGCCCTTTCTCGAGGAGATCCGGCTTCAATGAGGCCGCGGGTATTCCCCGCGGAAGACATGTTCTCGATCTCGAGAATGCCGTGGGGCCGCTGTTGCTTCAATGAGGCCGCGGGTATTCCCCGCGGAAGACGCCGGGAGCGTCAGCGGGATCGCGGGTGCAGGAAGGCTTCAATGAGGCCGCGGGTATTCCCCGCGGAAGACGATAGTCCAGCGCCCATCTGTGCGCTTCCTCCTGACGCTTCAATGAGGCCGCGGGTATTCCCCGCGGAAGACGGGGAGCCTTCAGGCGGCGGATGGTGTTCGCGCGGCCGGCTTCAATGAGGCCGCGGGTATTCCCCGCGGAAGACGCATCCAACGATTGCGCAGTTGGCCTATTGCTCTCGGGCTTCAATGAGGCCGCGGGTATTCCCCGCGGAAGACGTGGTGCACGTAGCGCCGCATCTGTCGAGTACAACCGCTTCAATGAGGCCGCGGGTATTCCCCGCGGAAGACGCAGGAGGTGACGCCTCTTGCCCCCCGAAGCCGAAATGCTTCAATGAGGCCGCGGGTATTCCCCGCGGAAGACGCTGAGCTGCAGGCCAAGATCGATGCCACTGGCGTGTCGCTTCAATGAGGCCGCGGGTATTCCCCGCGGAAGACAGCCGGACGACGTGCAGACACTAATCGCCACGGCGCTGCTTCAATGAGGCCGCGGGTATTCCCCGCGGAAGACGACCTCTGCATGGCCCCAAGGTAGTCGCCGCCGCCCTCGCTTCAATGAGGCCGCGGGTATTCCCCGCGGAAGACGGACCGCTCGCAACCCCTTCCGATGAAACGATGTTCACCCCCGTATCGCGAGATGTCCCGCGCTCGTGGCGCTCGAGCGCTGCCGCAAACGACGTGGCTGATCGCTGGGTGCATTGTAACTGTTCAGTTTTCAAGGATCTACCGGCTTTTCGAGCACTCCCCCGGCATCCCGGCACCACCGGAGCGCTCGCTCCAGGACGGCGAAACGCGTCAGACGATCACCGGCTCGCGGCGCACCGCGCGGAACTTCTTCCCCAGACTCACGAAGCGCGGCTCCACCCCATCGGCGACACCGATGTCGACCAGCACGACGTGGTCCTCCGCATGATCGATCATCCCGTCGAGCCGCGCAACCAGATCGGCTTGCCGGCGGCGGCTCAGGCGACACTGAAAGACGGAGAGCTGGACCCACTCACCGTATCCCTTCATCAGCTTGAACACCTTCCGCCACCGCTTGGGGTCGGCGATGTCGTAGACGACGATGTAGAGATGCTCCACGGGATCACCGGGTCGTGAAGTTGGGATACTCGGGAAGCTCGGCCAGAAGAAAGCGGCCGAACAGGCGGGCCTGCATCTCCATCAGGCGCCGGTAGCTGACGCGGTAGCCAAAAAGCGGGTGGACGACCTCGTGGCCGAGGCGGCGCTCGAACGTGGAGATGAAGCGTCGCCGGCCGTCCGCGGTCAGGTTGACGCTGCCGGCGGCGGTTTTGAAGTCGTTCGGTCGGACCTCGCCGTTGTTGATCGCCTGCACCACCACCGAATCGGCGACCAGGGGACGGAACGGCTCCATCAGGTCGAGGGCCAGCGCCGGACGTCCGTAGCGGGGTTGATGGTAGAGGCCCCGGTAGGCGTCGAACCCGACGGCGGCCAGCGTCACCGTCCAGGACCGGACGAGCAGCGAGTAGGCGAACGAGAGAAGGGCGTTGACCGGATCCCGCGGGGGACGGCGGTTGCGCGTCTCGAAGTCGAAGGCGAACTCCGCGTCCGACGCCGACTCGTTCAGCATGGCGCCGAACGACCCGAAGTAGCGGGCCGCGGCGGTCCCCTCCACGCCCAGCAGCTCGGGCAGCGATTCGGTGCGGGCGGCGCGGAGGCCGTCGCTCTTCAGATCGACCAGGACGGGGTTGCTGCTCTCGGCATGCTTCCAGTTGCGGCGGAGCAGCGTGCGGCAGTTCTGGATCTTGGCGGCCACGAGTCCCCGGGCGAACCGCAAGCAGGTCCTCTCGTCGAAGCTCGCCCGATACTGGGCCGTCCGCAGCTCGACGTTCTTGTGCCCGTTGCCCATGGTATGGCCGAAGAACCAGCCGCCGTAGCTGTGCCAGGTGACGGGAATCCCGCGCCACATCAGCTCGTGCAGGGTGGGCGTGGTCAGGTAGACGTTGCCCATGACGACGACCTGCGAGGTCTCCTCCAGCCGGGCTGTCGCCAACTCGTCGTCCTCCACCGTCACGACCAGGGTCTCGCCCGACTTGGAGACCTTCGCCCGGCGGGCCTGCACGTATAGAGGCAGCGCATCGGTGCAGGGCACGGCGATCGGGCGCGGCGCGACCTCGGCCCCCTTGAGATGGTGGACCTCGTCGGGCAGGCAGACCTCGACCAGCGAGCAGCGCGGACACTTGGGACTGTCCTCGAGCGGCGGCGGGATGACGCCCTCGGTGGCGACGCGCCGCAACCCCTCGACCGCCTGTTGGGTGGCGGCGACGAGCTCGTCGTCGAACGCGATGCGCACCCGTTCGCGGCTCCCCACGAAGTAGAGCACGCCCTCGTCGCACGGGTAGCCGTGCTCGCGCAGCAGGAGTCCCTGCACGCAGAGCTGCACCCGCTCGGGATCGTAGGCGCCGCGTTCGACGTGCGGGCGCTTGCCGCGCTTGTAGTCGACCGGCGTCACCCTGCCGCCGTCCGACTCGATCAGGTCCAGGCGGGCAATCAGGCCCAGGCTCTCGGAGGACAGGGTGATCGACCGCGCGTGCAGCTTCTCGGCCTTGTCCACGTCGGCCGGCGGCGGCAGCTTGCCGCCGTCGCGGTTGACCCGCCGGTGCGCGTGGCGCCCTTCGACGGTGTCGGAAGACTCGACCCACTCGCCTTGCACCCACTCCAGGTAGGCCAGGCGCGGGCAGTAGACGAACTCGTTGACCATGCGCGCCGGCACGAGCGGCGGCGCATCGGCGGAGACGGGCTGGACCGGCGGCTCGCGAAGTTCCGGAGCTGACACGGCGACCTCCTCCCGTATGGCGGCAGGGGATCGTTTCGGTCGATACGGTGCTCGACGGTAGGTACCACGGAGCGGAGGGGCGTCGGTCGCCGCACAGAATCTTCGTCGAGAACGCGAGGAGTCTGCTCGCGGATGCAACGCGGAGCATCGCGAATTGTGTATCATGCTACATACCGAGTCGAGGTGGAACGCGACAGCCGCAAGCTGATTCGATTGTTGGAACGCGACGGCTGGGTCCGTGTGTCCGTCCGGGGAAGCCACTGGCAGTTCAAGCACCCGGATCGTGCGGGCCGGGTCACGGTTCCGCATTCGAAAGCGGAACATCAAACGCGGCACCCTCGCCTCGATCTACCGACAGGCAGGCTTCCGGGCAGAGGCTGAGATGCACTACGTAGCGTTCCTGCACGACGACGACGACCCCGGATTCGGCATCAGCTTCCCGGACTTCCCCGGCTGCGTCTCGGATGGCGACACTGTCGACGACACGCTCCGCCGTGGTGCCGAGGCACTCTCGTTTCACGTCGAAGGCATGATGGCCGATGGAGAACCCATCCCCCGGCCGCGCTCCCTCCAGGACATCCGGTCGGACGAACGCCTCGCCGAATGGCGCGAGGGCGCGACGATCGCGTTCGTCCCGCTCATTCTCGACAAGGGCTCACCGCGGCGCATCAACGTCTCTCTGGATTTCGGCCTCCTGCGCGCCATCGACGAAGAGGCGAAGCGGCGCGGCATGACCCGCTCGGCGTTCCTCTCCAGCGCTGCGCGCAACGAGATCGAGGGCAGGTAAGGGCAGTGATCGATACAACTTTGCCAACTGGCGTGACGCCCCAGACCCGTGATTCCTGGGCTCGCGCCCGCGAACGTGGCAACGTAGTTTCCGTCACTGTCCTAAGCCTCCTCCAGCGAACTCCTGGGGAGCAATTGCACCCGCAACGACCCACGACCGCATGCTCGCGAGACGACGCGTCACGGCAAGCAGGGCTGCAACGGAGCACTGCGACTGACAGGATCCGACAGCAGGCGCTTGTACGCTCGTTGACTGAAGGGCTCGACTCGACGTGGTCCGGGCAGCAAGGCTCCGCGCGTCCATCTGCGGGGCCGAACGTGGACGCCCGAATCGCGTCCGGTATATGCTCCGACGGCTCACGAACGGCTCCTGCCAGGAGATTCCCCGTGGACGGCGCAGCCATCTATCGAATCGCGTTGGGAGAGGACCGGCATCCGGACGCGTGGCAGCTCGCGCTGGCCTGCGATGCGTGGCCGCGGGTTCTGATAGCACCGACCGGCTCGGGCAAGACCGCGGCCGTGACGCTGGGCTGGGCGGCCCGTCGACTGCAGCAAAGAGGCTCGCCCGTTCGCCGGTGGCGCCGGCGTCGCCGAAGAAGGCCGACATCGCCGACTACAATCGGGCAACTGGCGGATGCGGTCCTGGACGCGCACCACCCCGGACGGATGACCCTGGCCATCGTCAACCGCGTGGACGGCACGGCATCGGACAAGGACGCCGAGGAGCTGGCGAGGCCCTACGAGACCGCGGAGCTGCAAGCCGCGCGGGATCGGTTGACTGCGTTGACCTGTAAAGACTGCTGCGGTGAAGCCTCGGGCAGACCGACCATCTGCAGGCTTCCGACGAAACGTTATGGTGGCTCGCATGCTGCCACCCGAAAGAATGCGACGGCTCCATGATGAACGAGTCGAACAGCCGCGGTTCGGATCGGTTCTTCACCAGGTTGGGAGACGGGAAGGAGCCGCATCACTGGCAACGGGAGCTCGCACGCCCGACCGTCTGCGGGAACCGCCTGATCCGCATACCCACCGGCTTCGGCAAGACCTTGGGCGTGCTCGCAGCCTGGAGTTGGCATCGCATGCAGCGGCGAGACGACGACTGGCCGCGCCGGCTGGTGTGGTGCCTGCCGATGCGCGTGCTCGCCGAACAGACCGGGAGTGAGGTCCGATCGGCGCTTGAACGCCTCCACCTGCTGTGGGACGGCAGGGGAGATCACGCAGACAAGGTCGGCGTCCACCTGCTCATGGGCGGCGCCGACGCCGGGCGGTGGCATCTTTATCCCGAGCGTGACGCAGTGCTGATCGGCACGCAGGACATGCTGCTCTCCCGCGCCCTGAACCGCGGCTACGCAAGCCCCAGGGCGCGGTGGCCCATGGAGTTCGGTCTGCTGAACCACGACGCCCTTTGGGTGATGGACGAAGTGCAGTTGATGGACGTGGGCCTTGCGACCTCGGGACAACTTCAGGTGTTTCGGGACGGGAATCAAACCGCCGGCAAGTCGTTGCGCCCCTGTCTCACATGGTGGATGAGCGCGACGCTGCAGCGTCGCTGGCTGGAGAAGAGCCCCGACGCGGCCGGTTTGACCGGCGAGCTGGCTCGGAACACGCACCGTATCGGAACCCGGGATCGCGTGGGGCATCTATGGGACGACGTAGCCAAGCCCCTGGAAGTCGTTCCGTTTGCCAATCCGAGCACGCTCGCCCGCGAGATATCGCGACGCCACCGGGACGGTGGTTCCGGAAAGTCGGGGCCGACACTGGTCGTGTTGAACACGGTGAAACGAGCCCTCGATGTCTGGACGGTACTACAGCGGGACAAGACCCTGCGGAGCGCGGGCACAGACGTTCGTCTGATACACAGCCGGTTCCGGCCCGCCGAACGACGCGCCTGGCGCGAAGGATTCCTCAATCGACACGCGTGCGACCCTGATACGAACCGCATCATCGTTTCCACGCAGGTGGTCGAAGCCGGTGTGGATATCTCCGCTTTCCTGCTGGTCACGGAGCTGGCGCCCTGGCCGAGCCTGGTGCAGCGGTTCGGCCGCTGCGCACGATGGGGCGGCGCGGGCCGGATCGTCGTTGCGGACTTCAGGCACGACAGCGACCGGAAAGCCGCCCCCTACTCCGTGGATGAGCTCGATGCTTCCCGCGACGCCTGCGATGCATTGCAGGATGTGGGGCCGCTCCATCTCGAACAGTTCGAGGAAGAAAATGGCGCATTGCTGCCGCGTCTCTATCCTTACGAACCCGCGCACCTGTTGCTGCGCCACGAAGTGAACGAGCTGTTCGACACTTCGCCTGACCTGTCGGGAGCAGACATCGACATCAGCCGTTTCATTCGTTCAGGTGACGAGCGCGACATTCACGTGTTCTGGGCCGAGGTCGCCGGGCACGCCCCACCATACAACCTGAAGCCATCGCGAGACGAACTTTGCAGCGTACCCTTCATCGAAGCTCGCGGCTGGCTGTGCCGATCGGGATCGGAGAACCTGAAACCAGATGTCCGAGCATGGGTTTGGGATTGGTTGAGGCGCGAGTGGCGCACGGTTGCGCGTCGCGATATCTTCCCCGGACAGACGGTGCTGGTCGAGGCTGCCGCCGGGGGCTATCGCCACGATGCCGGATGGGATCCGATGTCCTCGGAACCGGTTGCACCGGTGCCGGCGGATGACGATGCCAGACCCGTGAGCCGCCCTTGCTGGACGCGCGACGGCGAAGGCTGGCGCCCCGGCAACAGGCGCATTCGCGTTCTTCCCCCGGAAGACCACGCCGATGACGCCGAAGACGACGAATCGCTGAGCGTTACCGGCGATTGGCAGACCATTGCCAGCCACGGTCTCCAGGTCGGCCTGGAAGTCGAGCGCATCGCGAACGAGGTCGTGCCGGCCAGCGCGCGACTGCTGCACCTGGCCGGGCGCTGGCATGACCTCGGCAAGGCGCATTCCGCGTTTCAGAGTTCCATGCAGGCCGACGATCGCCCAGCGCGGGACGACATCGCCAAAGCGCCGGACAACGCCTGGCCGTGCAGCACACGCAACATGTACCGAATAGACGCCGTGGACCAGCGCCGCGGCTTCCGCCACGAACTGGCCAGCACCCTCGGCCTGTTCGGCGTGCTCCAGCGGCATGCGCCACTCCATCCGGCGCTAATCGGCCCCTGGAGCGAGTGGTTCGACGCCATCCGACAGACGCATGCAGGCGACGGACACGACCGTGGTGCGGACGCTACCGAGCCCACAGCCGTCGAACAGGAGATACTCGATCTCGGTGCCGACGACTTCGACCTGCTTGCGTATCTCGTCTGCGCCCATCACGGAAAGGTGCGGATGACGTGGCACGCGAGCCCCGCCGATCAGACGGCGGATGATCGCCTGCTGCGCGTGCGCGGCGTCCGGGCAGGTGACACCCTCCCGCCACTCTCGCTGGCTGCCGCGGATGGCGGGTTTCACCAACTACCCGCCACCGCGCTCGACCTCTCGCCATCGGAAGCGGGGTTGAGTCCCCGAACCGGCAGGAGCTGGACGGAGCGTGCGCTGGATCTCCTCGAGCGCCTCGGCCCGTTCACGCTGGCCTGGTTGGAAGCCCTGCTGCGCGCCGCCGACCAACGCGCCTCGGGCCCGACGATTGCGGATGAGCTGCTACAAGGACCGGAGAACGAGGATGCACGATACCCGATGGATGGAAGCCGTAGACCGCTGGCGCAGCCTGTCGCCGGAGGAACGCCGACGCCGCCACCTGGAGGCGATTCCCCGCCACGTCGCCAACTCGATGGCGATGGAGGGCGAGCCGGTGAACGAGGCGTGGATTCGGGAACGACTCGCCCGCCGCATTCAGCCACCCGCTACATCGAGACCTCGGTCGGCATCCTGAGCTATCAGCAGCTCGCTCCGCTGCTCGCGGAACGCGTGGCCGACGCTGAACTGTCCGTATCCGACCGGCGGTTCGCCGATTTGCCGCTTCACGACCTTCTGCTCGAGCTCCACCGCCGCGTCTGCGTGGACTTGACACCTGAAATGGCGGGGCGCTGGCGCCTCCGAGACGTTCGGGTTGGCGACCATCAAGCGCCGCCGTATTGGCAGGTCCCCATGCTCATGCGCAGCTACGCCGCCGATCTCGAGGCGCGACTGGCGGGGCTGCACGACCATTCCGGTGAGCAGCTCATCGAAGACCTGACGTTTGCCGAAGGGCTCCTGCTGCACGTTCATCCGTTCGAAGATTTCAACGGCCGTGTTTCCCGCCTGTTCCTGATCGAGCTGCTGTACCGTCTGGATCTGCCGGTGATCGACCCCGCCGCTTCATCACCGGAGGAGACGAAGCGCTACTTCGCAGCTTTGCAGGCCTATGACTGGCACGATCCGCGCCCCCTGTCGGCAATCTGGCGACACCGGTTCGCGCAGGGAACTCCCGAATGATCCACGTCCATCGACTCGACGGCTGCGCCCCCACGCCTCTGGCGCACTACCTCAAGGCGCTTGGCATCCTACGGCTTGTCGCCGAGCAGGCCGATGCCGACGCCCGCGGGTGGTGGGACGGCGATCGCTTCCGGCTGGCGTCGAAGTTGACCCGGGAGCAGCTCGAAGCCTTCTTTCTGCGTGACTACCAGCCCACACCGATCTTCAACCCATGGGGTGCACGTTCCGGGTTCTATGACGGCCCGTCGGAAAAGAGCGCGCGCGAATCACTGAAGCGAATTGAATGCTCGTCGAGTCCTCGGCTGGAACCGTTTCGCACGACGATCAAGACTGTTCGGTCAATCATCGCAGGCACAACAGCCGGAGGTAAACCCTCGGACAAGGAAAGGGACAGATTGATCCTTACTCTCCGCTCGAATACCAGAGGCAAGTCGTCTCTATGGCTCGACACCGTAGTTGCGCTGATAGGCGCAGGCGAGGAAGTGTCATGGGCGCAGCCGCCAATCTTCGGTACCGGCGGCAGTGAAGGCAGCGGGGGTTACCCCTCCGCCTACATGTCGGCGATTGTGGAGTCCGTGATCGAGGCGAATTGGAATCATGCCGTCTCCTGCACGCTTTTCGGCGCGTCAGTCCCGCAATGTCACTGGGATCAGTCGATGGGGCAGTTCGCACCGGGCGGCGTGTCGACCCCTTGGGACATGCTGTTCGCGTTCGAAGGGGCCTGCATGTTGAGGTCTTCGGTCGGTGGAAGAACTTCAACCAGGAGCAGGCGATGGATGTCCTCGCCCTTCTACGTGGCCCCTCGATCGTCCGGGTATGCAAGCAGCTCGCGTCTGGACGAGAAATTCATGAACAAGGGCCGGGAATACCCGGGAAGAGGAGAACAGTGGCTGCCGCTGTGGACCGAACCGTCGCGGCACTCTGAGGTTCAGCAGATCTTCACGGAGGGACGTGCAGCGACCAAAGCCGGTCGCGCAACCGATGGATGGACCATGGCTAGGGCTGTCGCCAGCTTTGGAGTCAGCAGGGGGATACGGCAATTCGTACGGTACGGTTACCAGCAGCGGAACAACCAGGCAACTCATTTTGCCGTGCCATTAGGACGCTTTTGCACTTCCGACGGGAAACGGGGTACATCAACCAAGCCCTCATGCCTGGACGACCTTGATGCGTGGCTCGGTTCTCTGCATCGTGAGGCGCATCCTCCAGACGATCAGAAGGCCAAGAGAGTCCCTGAGCGGATCGTGGCTACCTATGGTCGTCTGATGGACGCCCTGTTCTCGGTTGCCAACGAACACGCCACCGTTCAGCAGTATCAAGATGTCCTGCTGCGTCTTTGCGAGGTCGAAGCAATCATGCGCCGTGGCACAGGATTCGCCGCCCAACCAGTGCCGCGCCTGCGCCCAGAATGGGTGATCGCCAGCTTCGACGGCACAGCGGAGTTTCGCTTGGCTCTTGCCTTCGCGCTTCAGTCGTGCGTCTACGGGATAGCCGGACGACGGGTCGACGACCCCGTCCGGCGCCATTGGTTACCGTTGGAACCGAAACGACCGCAGCTCCCGCTGGACCCCGAGCGGAAACTGCGGTTTGCCGTCACGGGCTCGGGCCCGGTAGGGCGACTCGACGTGCGGCCGGAGGTCGTCATGCACGGCCACCGCGGTATTGACGATGCCGTCGCCCTGGTCGAGCGGCGCCTGGTGGAAGCCTCTCAGCGTGAAGGCCGTCACCTGCCGCTCAAGGCGGCACCGCGCGCGTCCGCCAGTATCGCCGATCTCGCCGCGCTACTGGCAGGCAGCGTCGATCTCGACCGAACGCTGACCTTGGCGCGCGCCCTCACGGCCCTGGATCGCAGAGCATGGGCCGAGCAGTACATCCCGATCGAGCCGGCCCGTGCAGCGGATTGGCCGGACGACGCCTGGCTGGCAATTCGACTGTGCACTCTCCCGTGGCCTCTCAGGACACGCTCCGGGTTCGAGCTCGACGTTGGAGCCGACCCCGCGCTTGTCCGCCGCCTTGCAGCCGGCGACGCCGCGACGGCCTTCGATCTCGCTTCTCGCCGCCTGCGTGCGGCCGGGGTTTGCTGCACGGTGCGCGCGAGCGCTGCGTCCATTGAAACCGCGCGGGTGTGGGCCGCGGCGCTGGCGTTTCCGATCACGCAGCGAACCGCCGGCCGCCTTCTGCGCCGCCTCGACCCGAACAAGGAGTGATCATGACGGTAGATCTGAAGCCTCTCGACAACACGAGTCGGTTGCTGTTCGAGATTCCCTTGAAGCCTCTCCAGGGCAATCGGTTTCAACCCACGGGATTCCCCTCTCTGGGCGCGGCGACGTTTCAGACCGCCAGCGGCACGAGCCTTCTCGTCGAGTCCGCCCAGAGCATGGCCAACCGTCTGGAAATGACCGTATGGGACGCCGCCGCCAACGACCTGAAGGAGGAGTTCAAGGGTCTTTCCCACGTGCGCGTAACCCGCAACGGCGAGTTCCTGACCGACACGATCCTCGAGTCTCATAGGCTGAACAGCCCCTACCTGCTGGAAGGCAAGGACAAGACGTTCTTCAACACGCTCAAGAAAGACGTCGGCGTAATGGAAACCGGCCCGATAGATCGACGGAAGCTCGCCCAAGCGTTGTTGAAGTACGACGTCAACTCGCTGTTGCACGGGATCTTCCTGGCGAAGAAGGAGTTGGCCGGCGGCCGCCTCAGAGTCGCCCGCGCCCTGTCGGCCTTCGTCGAGGCCGACAACGTGCAGGTGGCTCCGTCCGGCGGCGTGAAGAACGACCGCGTCAATCCGTCGGGCGTCACCAAGGACGGATTCGGCAACGTCCCGTTTGCACGAGATGAGTACACCGCCAAACCGATCACCCTCTATGTCAACCTGGATCTGGCGCAGATCCGGGGCTACGGGTTGGGAGATGCGATAGAGCAGCTCTTGATCCTCTTGTCGCTGTACAAACTGCGAGCACTCACCGACGAGGGAATGCGTCTGCGAACCGCGTGCGATCTGCAGGCAGAGGAGACGACCATCGAGGCCAAGCTGCCCTGCGGGTGGCGCCTGCCCACACTGGCCGACCTGAAAAAGGACCTGAAGAACGCGATTTCCGAGTGCGGGAACCGGATGGTCGTAGAGGAGGTGACGTTCGAAGACGAGCTCAAGAAGGGAAAGGCCCCGGATGACGCGGCGTCGGGCGGGGGGTCGGGCGACCCAGCCGAGACCGAGACCGGGAGCGAGTAGGCATCATGTCGGTATCCCTCGCTTTTCGGTTCCCCGCCGGGCGTTACCACGCGACGCCGTTCGGCCACCACGTCAACGAGGGCCTGATCGAGTGGCCACCGTCTCCGTGGCGGCTGCTGCGCGCGCTGATCTCCATCGGCTACACGTCCGGTGCCTGGAACGGTGACGGCCCGCCCGACGTGGCGCGCTGTCTGATGGAGAACCTAGCCTCGGAGTTGCCCCAGTACCGCCTTCCGCCGGCCGTCGGCGCCCACAGTCGCCACTACATGCCGATCGGCCTGCTGGACCGGAAGACGAAGATCGAGAAAACGACGCTGGTATTCGACACCTGGGCGCGAGTCGAGGACCAGGAGCTGGTCGCGACCTGGCGCGACGTGATCCTGGACGATGCCGAGCGGTCCATGTTGGTTGGTCTGACGCAACGGCTGAACTACCTGGGGCGCTCGGAGAGCTGGGTCGAAGGTCGAGTGCTGGGAGCCCACGAGCCGGCGCCGGAGATCAACTGCTTCCCTGAACAGCCGGTTAACACGCCCGGTCGCGGCTGGGAGCAGATCGCGCTTCTTGCGCCGGACAGCGTGTCCGCTTTCGCGTCCTGGCGGGCGGCGCGCCTCCACGACGCGCTGGCCGCTCTGCCGCTGCCGGAGGGAAGGAAGCCCGCCAAGGCGCTGCTCGACAAGCGGATCAAGGCCCAGGAACCTTATCCCGCCGATCTGTTGGCCTGCCTGCAGAAGGACACGACGTGGTTGCGTTCACACGGTTGGAATCGGCCACCTGGCAGTCGGCGGGTTTTCTATTGGCGATCGTCGGACGCAATCTCCGTCGGTGCACCGAAGCTGAGAACGACGATCCGATTCCCGTCACGCGTCGACGCCATGCTTCTCTCTCTCACGAACGCCAGCCGTAACGACCATGCGCTGCCGACGGTGACCAGGACCCTGCCGCAAGCGGAGTTGCTGCATCGCGCGCTCGTCGGCATAGCCTCCCGGAAAGGGACGCCGCCGCCCGAGCTGACCGGACGCGATGCCCACTGCCGCCCGCTGCGAGGGCCGCATGAACACGCGCACCTCAACCCTCTCGATCTTGATGGCGACGGGCACCTGGACCACGTGCTCATCTGGGCGCCCGGGGGGCTCGGCGCGGAATCCCAGGCCGCCGTGCGCGCCGCGCGGATGACCTTTACCAAGGGCGGTATCGAACCCTTGCGCCTAGCCCTGGCCGCGACCGGCAATCTGTCCGATATGGTCGGACTGTCCGGGGCGACTGGGCGACGGCTCGCTCGCCTGACGCACTGTGCCGCGAATTGGCAATCAGTGACTCCGTTCGTGCCTCCGAGGCATGTCAAGGCGCACGGCAAGAACACACTGGAAGGACAGGTACGTGCCGAGCTGGGTTCACGGGGCTTCCCCGACCCGGCCACGGTGCTTCAGCTCGCACCAGGTCTCCGAAGCCCAAGCGATGCCGCACCGGGTGGTGGAGCCGGTGGTGAACGCGACGCGCCGAAGTGGAATCGCTTTCGCCATTTCAAGCTTGTGCGTCAACGTGGGCCGGAACCTCCCCTCACCTACGGATTCGCCGTTCGCCTGGAATTCCCGGAACCCGTTCAGGGCCCTATCGCGATCGGTTACGGGTCGCACTTCGGCTTGGGGTTGTTCGAGTGCAGTTGAGGGCAATGGGCTGCCTCAAGCTCCGGATCGGGGTAGCCGCGGACACCGTCGGCGATGTGCAGATGCCGTCGGCTATCTCGGCGGTGCGGAAAGCTGGACGGAGTGCGAAGCACTCGCCGAGTGGGACCGCGCCGCGAACCGCCGGCCGCTCGACGGACGCGCCGACGGGAATCCCGTGCGCCTGCTGGCGCCGCACAACCCGGCTACCTACACCGCCGGACGCCGGCTGGAGCCGCCCGCCGGCAGCCCGCGAAGTGGTCTATGCGCGCGTACCGGAAGCCGCTCCCGGCGTGGTTCCCCGTCGTCTCACTGGGCGCCGCCCGACGCCCACCGGGCGCAACCTGCCGACCGTCGCCCGCTTCCTGCTGGCCGGCCGGCCGCGCCCGCGCATCGAGGACGCCGTCACGATCGGCGAACTGATGCGGCGTGCGGCGCTCGCGCAGTTCGGGTGGCGACGCGACGAGTCGAGGGGACGTTCGGATCCCGAAGGCGCCGTGGGAGATTTCCGGCCGAGACGCCGACGGGAAGCCGCTGCAGGATCCGTCGCACGTCCACGCGTTCTGGCCTCGGGAACATATTGGTGGGCGCCCGCGCCACGGAGCAGTAGGGCTGACGCGGCCGCCGATTCCGAGGTGCTGGCTCGGTGTTTGCCGAGGGCCGGCGGGTTGGAACGGTGTACAGAATAGGAGCCGGGCGCCCTCTCAGGGTGCCCGGCTCGCAGAGCAACCAGCTCCTGGACGCGCGCTCTAGAAGCCGTACCGCACGCCGAAGTTCGCCTGCCGCGGGATCCCGTTGGAGCGCAGCAACGTGTAGCGCACGAAGTTGCCGCTGTTCTGGTTCCCGTTCGCCGTCGACGCGACGAAGAAGTTCGGGCGATTGAGCACGTTGATGAGGTCGAAGTAGATGTCGAGCGTGTCCCCCTCCGCGGGCCGTGCCCGCCATCCGAACCGCACGTCCAGGTTCATGTAGTTGCCCGCGCGGGCGCCGCCCTGCCTGCCGTTGTGTTCCACCGTGAACGCGTTGGGGCCCTCGCCGGTGTAGGTCCCCGCCATAATCGGGTCCCAATTGGTGCCGTTCCGGTCAAGGTCCCACAGGCTGTTGTACATCGTGAACGGGTTCGCGCTCATGTAGCGGAAGATGGGGCTCAGGGTGATCCCGCCCGGCAGCTCGGTGCGCCCGCTCAGCGTCAGAACGTGCTTGCGGTCGTGCTCCGCCGGCTGCCAGTTCTCTTCCATGTTCAGGTCGCCGAGGACCTGGGTCTGGACGCCGTTGACGCTGATGCCGTTGGTGCCGTACTGCTCGAACGTGTCGCCACGCGAGTAGCCGAGCGCGTACGACAGCCGCATGCCCCAGCGGTCCGAGTAGCGCTTCTCCATCGAGAAGTTCAGGCCGTCGTAGGACGACAACCCGGTGCTCTCGATGGACAGCAGCCGGCCCTGCGCCCAGACGCCGATCAGCAGGCCGGTCCGCGGATCGATGCCGGTCACCGGATCCGCCTTCGCACATTCGCGTTGAAGCACGGCAGGATTGCTGCTGTAGAGAGCGGCGTCAGTCACCGCCTGCGGACAGCTCGGGTAGAACACCGTGTCGGTCCGGTTGTAGACCCCGCCGTCCCGGTTCGGAAACACGTCGTAGTACGTGAGATCGTCGGAACTGTCGATTGAGTCGCGGTACGGCGCCACGTAGTTGATGCGGTTGAGCAGTCCGCTGCCCCGGATGCTGACGTAGTCGACCCCGATGGACAGCGTCGGCATCAGCTCGCGCTCGAACCCCACCGTGTACTGGGCGAACAACGGCTGCTGCCGGCGGTAGTTGTCGATGAAGGCGTTGGCCTCGTTGAAGCGGCTCGACGAGCCGCTGGGGTAGATCGATTCTATGAAGTCGCGATTCAGCAGCAAACAGTGCGGCACCTGGTCGCGCGTGGTCCCCGGCCCGCACTCCCCATTCGCCGCCGAGCCGATGTGGATGGCTCCCGCCAGCTCGGGGTCCTGGATCGGCATGCCGTTCCTCGGCCCGGGATCTTCCTGCCCGCCCTGGTCTCCCCCGCCCCGGGGGAAAGAGGCGACGAACGAGTCGGTGATGACCGGATCCTGCAGGACGTTGTCGAGTCCGCTGAAGAGCGTCCGGTCGTAGAAGTGCCCGAAGCCCGCCCGGATGACGGACCGGCCGTCGCCCGTCACGTCGTAGGCGAGCGACAACCGCGGCGAGATATTGTTCCAGTCGCGCGGGTCGGTCCCCGGCACCATCAGCGGATTGTCGTCCCGCCGCGCGCTCAGCAGCTCCGCGTCCCAGCGGACGCCGAGCCCGAGCGTCCAGCGTTCGTTCAGCGTCCACTTGTCCTGGAAGAACACCTCGAACGTGTCGATGGGGTAGGCGAACGTCTGGCCGGCCGGGTCGCCGACGCGAACCCGGAGCCGCTCGGGATAGGTCGACAGGTCGTCGCGGTCGAACGGCCGGTCGGTCGCGAAATGGAACTCGCCGCCCAACCAGTGCTCGGCGAAGTCGTCGATGGCCGAGTGGTGGTAGGTGCCGCCGAACTTGAAGTCGTGATCGCCCATCATGTCGGGGACGAACCACGACGTGGTGTTGTTGTACTGCCACTGCGAGTCGTCGCGATTCCACGCCCACGGCACGCCGTCCTGGAAGCTGTTGTAAACGTAGGTGGGCGGCAGGTTCCGCATCTGGCCGTCGCGACTGTCGCCGCCGCCCAGGTCGAACCAAGCGGGAGGGCCGCCGCCGCGGGCCTCGAAGACGCGAGTGAACCGTGCCGTATTGACGACGTTGTTCCCGATGACGCTGGTGTAGCTCCCGACCCAGATGTAATCGTCTTCCTCTCTGTTGAGCGGCGAGAGTTCGGTTCGGTTGCCGATCTGGTTGCGCTCAGGCTTCGACTCGTCCACGTAGCGCAGAGCCCAGGAGTTGTTGCCGTTGATCTGGTGATCCACCCGGTACATGGTGTTCAACGCCCGCCATTCCTCGGCTGCGGACCAGCTCAGCTCGGGACGGGTGCTGAAGGTCTGCGCCCGGGCCGGGTTGGCGACCCGCCCCTCCAGGCTCACGAAGAAGTGCGCCTGGTCCTGCACGATCGGTCCGCCGAACACGCCGCCGAACTCGTACTTGTTGTTCGACGGCTTCTCGACGCTCGGGTCGTCGGCGAACTGCTGGGCGTTGAAGAAGTTCCGCGCCGTCATGTTGGTGCTCGTGCTGTAGCTGAAGCCGGCGCCGGACCACTGGTTCGTGCCGCGCTTGGTCACCGCGTTGATGACGGCGCCGCTGGAACGGCCGAACTCGGCGTCGAACTGGCCGCTGATGACCTGGAACTCCTGCACCGACTCGATCGCTATCCTGACCTGGCTGCCGCGGGCGCCGCCGCTGCTGGAGCCGCTGTTGGAGCCGCCGTCGAAGTTCAGCGAGCTGGCCGCGGCGGTCTGGCCGTTGGCGATGATCGTGTCGGCGCCCTGCGAGGACGACGGCAGGAACTGGATCCCCGGCAGCAGCGAGATCGCGGCGAACGCGCTGCGGTTCTGCAGCGGCATCTCCGTCAGCTCCCCGCTGTCGAGGGTGCCGCCCACCTCGGCCGAGGTGAGGTCGACCAGGGGGGCCTGCCCGGAGACGGTCACCGTCTCCTCGAGGGCGCCCACGCCGAGGATGATGTCGAGCGGGACGGTCGCCCCGACCCGCAGCTCATAGCCGGTCGTCTGGAACGTGGAGAAGCCTGGCAGCGCGGCCGTGACCGAGAAGGTCCCCGGCAGCAACTGCGCCGCGAAGTAGCTGCCGTCACCGCCGGTGATGACTTCGCGGAAGGTCCCGTCCGCCTCGTTCTGGATGAAGACGGTCACCCCCGGGAGGGCGCCGCCCGTCTCGTCGGTGACACTCCCGCGAAGTTCGGTGCGACCCTGCTGTGCCAGAGCCGATGTGGCCGTTACGCCGACGAGCGCGACGACGGTCAAGAACGTCGCCGCAAGAGCCGGATATCTCATCGCTGTCGCCTCCACTTTCCTTCGTTCATGGATGCACCTCGTAAGCCTTCGCACTGTTCACCCTCCTTGAACCGGAAAGATCGGCGTCTCATGACCGTCTCCCAACAGATGTGCCCCGTCGCCCCGACGCGAACGGCGCTGTTCGCGTGGGAGGGTGCACGACAGTCACGCCATCGCCGGCTCTGCGGTTCGGGACGCAGATAGTGAACGGCTCGCGCGACTGCACGTACGCTTCGCCCTTCCGAATCAGCTCCTCCGCCCGCTTCCACGTGCAGGGCCAAAGTGGTTTGCCGTCCTCACCCACGACGCGGACCCGCTTCGGCGGCTTCGCCTCGATCCACCGCCGGCGCTGCTTGCTTCCCACATCAACTGCCTTGAGTCATGCGACGCACCGTCGGTCAGCGCACCGAACCGGCACGCCAGCCGGCAGAACATGACCAACTCGAGAGCGGGTTGAACGAGCTGAATCGGGTAGTGCGTCCGGTCGTCCTGCCGGACCATCGACGCCGCCTGCACGCGCTGCCGAACGGCCAGCCGCACCATGCACGGCCACGCCCTACGCGGTACAGGAGGTTCGCATGGTAGGTCTCCTTGGCCGAGAACGACGTCACCGACCAGTCGGTCGGGTGCATCACGTGCCCCAGCTCCGCAACGTGGTACAGGCCGTAGGCGTGACCCACCTCATGAGCCACGATGTGCGCGAAGCGCCTCTCGTCAGACCAGTCGCACGCCAGCGAGAGCGTGATGAGCCCCGGATCCGCACCGACCTCCGAATGCGCGCAGACCCCTGCGGTGCTGAACCCCGACACGAACATCACGTACAGCCAGCCGCGCCTCATCACCTGGTCCTGGTCGTGCTCGACAATCACCCCGGTGAACGGTCTTTCCGTCAGCGTCCTGACGAGCCGCGGGTACATCCGCCGGACCGCCTGCACGCGTGACCGGCTCAGCCGGTTCGCCAGCGCACTTCCGGTCTCGTCAACGGTCAGGATGAACAGGTTCAGAGGCGGCGATTCGAGCGGCCATGTCTGCGGGCTGACCGGTTGCCCCTCTTTCCCGTTGAACGCGATCTGGACCCAGAATTCGGGGTCGAACCGAGGGTCTCCATACCCGGCACCCTGAGGCGGGTGGCTGTCGCGCACCGTGCATGCGGTAGACACGGCAGCGAGCGCCATCGCCGGGATCCACCTGCGACCACGCGCCGACACAGTCATCGTGGACCGGCGGCAACCGCCATCGGCGCTGGGACCGGTACGGGTACGCCCTCTGCTTCAACGGCGCCGCGCACCGCTGGATCGCACGCCGCCGACCTCGGGCCGGCGCCGCCGGCACGCGGTGGCGGCTTCGCCGGTCGGTTCCACAGAGGGGCGTACGGCGCCGGCTGGGGGCGCGGGATATCGGTCGGCCATGCGAGGTCGGCCGGCCAGTGGTGGGAGATGCTGCGGGCTACACGTTCGGCGCGCGCCTCGGTGATCGTGTGGCCGGCCTCGAGCCGACCGAAGAATGCCCCATGGTTCGCCAGATGCCGCCCGGCCGTCGACAGGGTGACGCCTCCGTGAGCGGCATAGATACGACCGAGACGCACCAAGAAGGTGGAATGCATACCGCCCCATGGTGGCATGTGTTCTACTTCGCGTCAAGACAGGGAAGCCCTCAGGGTGCACGGTCAGGAAAGTGAGGGGATTCGTTCCGGGGTAAAGGACAAGGCTTGATCGGCCGATAGCTGGCAGTGTTTGGACTGTCAGCACGAGGACCCGATCATGCCCGATGAACAGATTGCGGCGCTGGAACGCCAACACGCACACCTTCGCAGTCAATTCGCCTCCATCGGCGAGATGCGCTCCGGTTCGCTGACCGAGCGCTTCCGACCCTGCGGCAAGCCCTGGTGTCACTGCGCCAAGCCAGGCGACCCCGGGCACGGGCCGGTCCTGTCGCTGACGCGCAAGCAGGCCGGCAAGACGATCACACGCATCATCCCGGCCCACGCCGGGTCGGAGACGCAGGCGCGGCTCGCCGAGTATCGCCGCTTCCGGCAATTGTCGAAGCTGTTCATCGAGGTCAACGATGCCCTGAGCGAGGCGCGGCTGGCGACCGACAGCGCAGCAAAAAAAACCGCAGACCGCGGTGCTCGCCAAGTCGCTGGCGGCCGAAGCGACACGTGAGATCGAGCGGCTGCTGGGGGCCGACGCGACGCAGACGCTGGGCGACTTCGAGGCGGCCGAGACGGCGGTGCGCACCGCCGTCCTCGCAGTGGCGGCTCGTTTCGTCGCCGAGCGGCTCAACGCCGACCACAGTGACCAGCACGCCGCCGGCCGGCCCTGCCGGTGCGGACACACGGCCCGCTACGCCGGCCGGCGTGCAAAGACGATCCACACGGCCCTGGGCGCCATGACCATCGAGCGGGCCTACTACCATTGCGCGTCCTGCCGAACCGGATTCTGTCCGCGTGACCGGACCCTGGGCATCGACGAGACGACCTTGTCGCCGGCGGCGACCCGCATGACAGCAGCGGCCGCCGCCCGAGTCAGCTTCAAGGAGGCCAGCACACTGCTGGACGAACTGGCCGGGCTCGCCGTCGACCCCAAGCAGGTCGAGCGGACCGCCGAAGCGCTGGGGCGTGCGATCGCAGCCGACGAACGCCGAGCCGTCGAGCCGGAGGCGCACCGCGTCAAACCTACCCTGTATCTCGGCATGGACGGTACGGGCATTCCCGTGCGCAAGGCCGAAACCGCGCAGCGCCAAGGCAAACAGCCCGACGGTTCGGCCAAAACCCGCGAGGTCAAGCTCGCGGTCTCCTGGACGGCCGAACGCCGGCACCCGAAGACCGGCATCGCGATGCGCGACCCGGACTCAGTCTCCTACACGGCCGCCATCGAGACGGCCGCCAGTCGCGATACCGACCGCGAACCCTCCCCCTTCGCCCAGCGCGTGTGCCGCGAAGCCGAACGCCGCCGTTTCGCCGATGCCGACCGCAGGGTCATCCTCGGCGACGGCGCGCCCTGGATCTGGGCCCTCGCCGACGAGTGTCTCCCCGATGCGATCCAGATCGTCGACATCTTCCACGCCAAAAGCCACCTCTGGGACGTCGCCAAGGCCATCTACACACCCGGGTCCGACCTCGCCGCGCAGTGGGCAAAACAACGCCGTGACGAACTCGATGCCGGCCGCATCAGCGCCATCGTCGCCGCCCTCGCCCACCACGCCCCAACCTGCGACGAGGCCCGCAAATGCATCGACTATTTCATCCGCAACCGTAAGCGCATGCGCTATCCCGCGTTCCGGGCCAGCGGCCTGTGCGTCGCCACCGGCGTCGTCGAAGCGGGGTGCAAACATGCCGTCGGGGCGCGCCTCAAGCGCGCCGGCATGCACTGGTCCGTCAACGGCGCCAATGCCATCCTCGCCCTGCGCTGCTGCATCCTCAGCGGCCGCTTCGAAGGCTTCTGGGAACGACAAAACGCTGCTGCATGAGACAGCGCCCCACAAATCTGACGTGCACCCAAGCCCTCACGCCCGCCCACCCTTTCAGGAAGGCGTGATGTTCCGGGAAATCGTGGTATCTATTCCACAGTGGAAGCTCACGACTTCGAAACGATAGTCAGGGAACGCTTGGCCGAGACCGGAGAAACGGCGATAGGAGCCGCCCGCCGAGCCGGACTTCCGCGCGACGCGATCCGGTCGGTCCTGCGCGGGCATCCTCCCAACCTCCTTCGTGCGAAGAAGATCTGCGACGCCCTCGGTCTTACTCTGAAGGTTGGGCTGCCGCACGAGACCCCGCCGCTCGGCGAAACAGCGACGCGCGACGCCGATCGCCGGAGCCACGACGTGTCCCCGGACCTGGAACGCCACACGCAGGGACTGGTCCGGGCTGTCGCGGCGGCAGGGGGTGACCCGATCCCGCCGGAGATGCGTGCGGCACTGCGCCACCACCCTCTCGAAAGCGCCCGGCGAGTCCGGCTGTCGAGACGGGAACCGCGGTGAGGATCAAGCCTGCTCGACGTCGAACGCCGCGAGGTTGCGGGCTTCCCTGCTGAACTCCACCGCAATCAGGTGGATCGGCTCGCCCCGGTCGCGGTACTTGTCCGCGTAGCCCTTCGCCTTCAACTGCGCCATCGCGGCTCCGTCGGGCGCCAGCTCCACCACCTTGAACTCGAACAGGTACACTTGGCCGTTGAAGCGCACCGCCATGTCCAGCCGGCCGTGGCTGCTGCTGTCCTCCACCGCGACGTCCAGGCCCAACCCCGCGAAGTACGAGTAGAACACGCTGGCGTAGAAGCCTTCGTAGCCCGCGATGTCGTTGTTCGTGTACCACTGGTGCGGAATGCTGGCGAAGAACGCCTCGAACAGCGCCGCCAGACCCGTGAAGTCGTTGACCAGCAGCAGGTCGTAGAGCCGCGCGCTGTGCGCGGCCCGCCGGGACGCGTCCCCCGTCATGCAGTTCAGCAGGCTCCGGTTCAGGCTCTGCCGCACCTCCCGGTTCGGATACCCCAGCCGGTAGAACATCTCTCCGCCCCGCGGCTCGGGACGCTCGATGGTCAGGTAGCCGGTCTGGAACAGCAGCGCCTCGGTCGGCATGTCGCCGACGTCGAAGGTGGACAGCAGCTCGGCGCTGCCGAGCATGCCGTCGAGCGCCAGTGAACCGACCCGCCGCGAAAACAGCGTATCGACCAGAAACGTCGGCGTGCCGGTCTCGAACCAGTGGGCGGCGAACTCGCGGCTACGAAACAGCAGCAGGATGTCGAACGGGTTGTAGACCTTCTCGTCGCCGCGCCAACTGTAGCCGTTGTACCAGTCGCGGACCTGATCCCGGTCCAGGCCGCCGAGCTCCGGCGCGAACACGGTGTCGAGATCCGCGTCGGTGTAGCCGCAGATGGCCGAGTAGTTCGGCTCCAGGGTGATGTCGGTGAGGTTGTTGAGGCCGGAGAACAGGCTGACTTTCGAGAACTTGCTGACGCCAGTGATGAAGCTGAAGCGGATGTGCGCGTCGCTGTCCTTGATGACCGCGTAGAGGCCGCACAGGAAGTCGCGGTTGGCGCGGGCGACCTCCGGCGCTCCAGCGCGTCCAGAATCGGCTTGTCGTACTCGTCGACCAGGACGACGGCCCGCTGCCCGGCCTGTGCGCTCGACGTCCGGACCAGATGCCCGAATCGCTCCGGGGCGGTGTCGTAGCGGGAAGCGACGCCGAGCTGCTCCTCCAGGACATCGAGCTGGGCCATCAGGTTGATGTGCAGGTAGCCCGGTTCCTTGAAGTTGCCGCTGCCGAAGCTGAGGCGCAGCACCGGATGACGCACCGACCAGTCCCACCGGTCGTGGATGGCGAGCCCCTCGAACAGCGGCTCGTTGCTCTCGAACAGCTCCTTGCAGGTGTCGAGGAACAGGCTCTCGACGCCGCGGCCGAGGAAGTCGCGCCCACAGGCAGTTTTCCACACAACTTGATAGCGCTCGTCGAGCCGGGCGAGGACATCGAGCCGTTCATCCGCGAGCACAGGCATCCGCAGGAGCCGGTAGATCTGCCGTGATCCTGGTCGACACCAACGTCCTGTCGGAACTGACAACACCGGCGCCGGAGTATCCATGTTGTCAAGTGCGATCCCCCAGGTGCGTGTGGAAGCTCATGCAGCGACGAGCGGTGCCTCTCCGGTGGATGGTGTCCTGTCCTGTCCTGGCCGCTCTGGCTGCCAAGTGCGGTCCTGTTCGAGCAGCGCGTTGGCGAGGACGAGCAGCTTGCGCATGACGGCGACCAGAGCGACCTTTCCCGGTTTTCCCTGGGCGACGAGTTGCCGGTACTTCGCCCGCAGGTCCGGATTGCAGCGCATTGCCGTCACGGCCGGCATGTAGAGGATTCGCCGCACCTGCGCCCGGCCGGCCTGGATGAAGCTTCGGCCTTGCCAGGTGCCGGACTGTCGCGTGACGGGGGCGAGCCCCGCGAGGCTGGCGACCGCCTTGGCGTCGAGTCGGCCGAGTTCCGGCATCTGGA
This sequence comes from Vicinamibacterales bacterium, assembly GCA_965116825.1. GTDB lineage: Bacteria > Acidobacteriota > Vicinamibacteria > Vicinamibacterales > UBA8438 > WTFV01. The sequence goes on along the minus strand of OZ220736.1, from coordinate 4,377,815 downwards.
TGAGCAGGCCTGTGGCGGTGATACGGGACACGCCCGGAATGGAGGTCAGGATCTCGGCCCGTCGGGTGAGTGCTGCGTCTTCGGCGAGCCGCTTTCCGATCTCGGCATCAATGGCGGCCAGATGCCGGTCGAGCTGCGCCAGCTGCGTCTTGTTCTGCTGCTTGAGCAGGCGCTGTCGAGTGTGCTTTTGGCGGTTGAGTGCAGCGGTGCGGTCCCTGATCAGTGCGTCACGCGCCACTCGGAGTTCCTCGAGGGCGCGCCACGCGGGTGATGACCTCTCGGTTGGCCGCAGATCCAGCGCGGCTCCCATCTGTGCCAGGACCCGGGCGTCGACGACATCGGTCTTCGCCCGTTGTCCGATGGCCTGCGCGAACCGTCGCGCCTGCAACGGGTTGACCCGCGCCAGGGGCAACTTGGCTGTGAGCAGCGCTTCCTCGAACGCTCGGTGCCAGTGCCCTGTCGGCTCGTAGGTGACGGCCCGCACCGGGCACTCGATCCAGGCGATCAGCGCCTTGAATCCCGCGGCGTCGTTGGTGAATCGCGCGGCCTTGCCGTCGGGTGCCCTGTAGGCGTCGAGATGGGCCTTCGAGATGTCAACGCCTACGGTAAAATCTGGCATCTTTTCCTGCTCCTGTGCTTGTTTGCGAGCCCTCACGCTCAGGTATCCATTCAGGCCGTGGGAAAAGACGGTGGCGACCAAACTCCGGCGCGGCCCCTGATCGGCCAAGCGACTCATACGGTCCGACCACCGCCACCCCCGGCGCTCTGCACGGGGCGCCAGGGGGTGGAACCTTCCGCGGTCGGCGTCCCCTCCCCCGAGCCCCCTCCCGGGTCTACGACGCGCTGCGCGGACACTCTTCAATTCTCCCCCGCCGTCCGGCTGAAGCTGCCAGAGTCCACAGCGGTGAAGCTAACAAACAAGCGACGAGTGATCGCGTGGCTCGAAGTCAACGAGCCGTCGCTCGCGCTGCCGGCAATCGCCTTGGCGGAACTGCGGTACGGAATCGCACGCCTGCCTGACGGCCGTCGGCGATCAGGTCTGCTGCACTTCTGGCAGGCGACATGCGCGCAGTTCCGCCGCCGGATCTTCTCGTTCGACGAACGCGCCGCCTAGCGCTACGGGGACGTGGCCGCCGGCGCAGAACGCGCAGGCCGACGGCTTGCCATCCAGGACGGACAGATTGCAGCGATCACACTGCTGCACGGCATGAGCGTCGCGACGCGCAACGTCGGCGACTTCGAGGCGACCGGGGTCGCGATCGTGAATCCGTGGGAGTAGAGCGGTGCTCAACGACCGCGACTGACAGTTCAAGTACACCCCGGAGGATGGCGACCTCGTCCGGGTGTTCTACGTCCCGGCGCTTCAGGACGCCGAACGCTACGACAGGCTGACCGGCTACTTCGAGGCCGGGGCGCTCGCGCTGGCCGCCCGCGGCGTCGAAGGCCTCGTCCGCAACGAGGGGCGCATGCGCCTCATCGTCGGTTGCACGCTCGACCCCGAGGAGATCGACGCGATTCGTGAGGGTGAGACGCTGCGCGACCGGGTCGAGCGACGCCTTGCCGAGTTGCCGCTGGCGCCGCCGGACACCGACGCCGCCCATGCCCTGGAGCTGCTCGCCTGGATGATGATCGGCCGCGGCCACCTCGATGTGAAGGTCGCCGTCCCCTGCGACGCGAACCGGCGCTCTATTGAGGGCACGGCGATCTTCCACGAGAAGTCCGCCGTCATCGAAGACCGCGCCGAATACAAGATCGCCTGGACCGGCAGCCTCAACGAGACCACCGCCGGCTGGCAGCGCAACTCGGAGAGCATCAACGTCTACCGGAGCTGGGGTCCGGAACCGGAGCGGGTGGACCGTGAAGAGCAGAACTTCGCGCGTCTGTGGGCTGATCAGTCCCCGCGCGCCATCGTGCTCGACGTGCCGGACGCCGCCCGGCAGGACCTGCTCCGGTTCCTGCCAGCGGAACTGCCCGCACGCCTCAAGGAGAAGGCGCCATCGCCGGAGCCGGCCGTCGAGCCTGTCACGCCGGAGACGCCAGCACCGCCCCCGCTTCCGCCGACCGACCGCCGGCGGCTCGTCTGGTCGTTCATCCAGCGCGCTCCGTCCCTGCCCGCGGGCGGAATGGAAGTCGGCGCGGAGACAGCGGCCATCGACCCGTGGCCGCACCAAGTCCGCGCCTTCGAGCGACTCTACACGCGCTGGCCGCCGAAGCTCCTGATCGCTGACGAGGTCGGCCTCGGCAAGACCATCGAGGCGGGCCTGCTGCTGCGGCAGGCGTGGCTCGCGGGGCGCGCGAAGCGGATCCTGATCCTCGCACCCAGAGCGGTGCTGAAGCAGTGGCAGATCGAGCTACGCGAGAAGTTCAACCTCAACTGGCCGATCTACGACGAGGGCAAGCTCGTCCGCTACCCGGCCAGGGCTCTGCGCGGCAATCACGAGCGGAATGTCGACGCGAAGCGCTGGCACGAGGAACCCGTGGTGCTGGCGTCCAGCCAGTTGATGCGCCGGAAGGAGCGCGCCGCGGTCCTGCTCGACGAGGCCGAGCCCTGGGACCTGGTCCTGCTCGACGAGGCGCACCACGCCCGGAGACGCGCCGCGGGCAGCCCGCAGGAGGGCGGGCCGAACGCGCTGCTCAAGCTGATGCGCGCCCTGAAGGCACGCACGCAGGGACCCATCCTGCTGACCGCGACCCCGATGCAGGTGCATCCGATAGAGGTGTGGGACCTGCTGGATCTGCTCGGTCTGCCCCCGGAGTGGACGGCGACGGCGTTCCTCGACTTCTTCAAGGAGGTCAGGCAACCGAACCCCTCGGCGGAAGCGCTGGATCGGATGGCGCGGTTGTTCCAGGCTGTCGAGCGCCATCACGGTGAAGCATCCGGCCACGCGATCCAGAGCCTGACCGGCCTGTCGCGCCTGAGAACTTCCGCGCTGCTTCGCGCCCTGCGCAACGAGGCGAGCATTCCCCGCCGGCGCCTGGAGACCGCGGAGCGCCGCGCGGCGGTCCGTGTCATGCTGGCGCACACGCCCATCCGCCGCCTGATCTCCCGGCATACCCGCGAGCTGTTGCGCAAGATACGCCGCGGCCGGCGTACTGTCGTCCACCATCGCGGACCGGCAAGTGCATGACTGTTTCGTCGAGATGAGCGAATCGGAACGCAGCCTCGAGGCTGTGGACGAGTACGTCTCGACGACCTACAAGCGGGCCGCCAGCGCGGAGCGATCCGCGGTCGGTTTCGTGATGACCATCTACCACCGCCGGCTCGCCAGCAGCTTCGACGCGTTGCGCGCCACGCTGGAGAAGCGCCGCCACGAGGCGCTCGAATCGACGGTCTCCCTGGAAGAGGACGCGCCCGACGACGAGGCGCTCGACGAGATCCCGGACGCCGACGACATCCGCGCCCTGGAGTTGCAGGCGCAGGCGGTCGAGGACAGGGGGAGATAGACAGCCTGCTGGAGCGGATCGCCGCCCTGCCGCCGGACAGCAAGCTCGCTCGGCTGGTCGAGAACCTGGACGAGCTGACGCGGGACGGATACACCCAGGTCATGGTGTTCACGCAATACACCGACACCATGGACTTTCTGCGGCGCGCCCTCCGGAAGCGGGGCTACCGGTTGTTGTGCTTCTCCGGCCGCGGCGGCGAGAGTCCTATCGGCAACCACGACGAGTGGCGAGTCATCGACCGCGAACAGGTCAAGCGCCGCTTCCGCGACGGCGACGCCGACCTGCTGCTGTGCACCGACGCCGCGGCCGAGGGGTTGAACTTCCAATTCTGCGGCGCGCTGGTCAACTACGACATGCCGTGGAACCCCATGCGGGTCGTGCAGCGCATCGGCCGCCTCGATCGGGTCGGCCAGCGTTCGAAGAGGAGCAGAGCGGATTCGACATCGACGCCGCGCTCGACACGGATCCGGGCATGCCGGACCGCGTCCCGTCTCCGGTCACCCTGGACGACCTGGACCGCGTGATCAGGGACCCGGATCTGATGCCGCCGGGCACCGAGGTGCAGCCGCTGAGACCGCGCGAGTACAGCCTGCTGGCGCCCGGCATGGTCGAGCCCGTCCGCGTGACCACTGACGCCGCCTACTACGAGGAGAACTCCGAGAGCGTGGAGCTGTGGTCGCCCGGCAACCCGTTGTTCACCGCCCCCGAGATGCTTGCGGACGACGAGGAGCCGGCAGCCGGCGAGACGTTGAAGGACATCCTCGAGCGATGAACGGCCCGTGCTGAATCGCGCCGCGGTTCGAGACGGTGCAGGTGGCGTCGGATCTCGTACATCATCAACCCGCCAGCCGCTCCTTCGACGGCGACCGGCGCCGGCCACCGCGGCCAATCATGATCCGGCAGGACCTGTAGCGCTCCCCGGCGGGCGCGCACGTCCGACGAGGCAGGAGCCGCTTCAGGGGCGTGCCGCAAGATCCGGCACGTGCAGGAACTCCACGAAGAAGCGCACGGGCCCGGCGGGATCGACCTGGTGTGACGCCTCCGGCGCGACGATGCCCGGCTGTTCCGGCGTGAGCGCGACGTCGATGCCGAGCTCGGCGCATCGGTAGCGCAGCACACCCGCGGTCACGACGATCCGGCTCCAGACGCCCGCTACGGTCACGTGGCGGGCGCGGAGGCCGTTCGGAATCGAGTCCTCGGTGAACTCGGGCGTGCGCTCGAAGGCCACGTACGCGTCCGGCAGCTCGAGCCGGTCGCAGCGCACGCAGTCGAGCTGCTCGCCAAGGCGGCTGGCCCGGCCTGCGGCCGTGACCGTCCACGGTCGGGTCACGAACGGCGGATTGTGCCGCACGTGCTGGCGATGGCCGCACCTGAGCAAGGGCGGTCCAGTCGCCCGACTCGTCGCGTGCAAAACCGGTGATGGGCCGTTGCATGGGAGCGGTCCCACCATACCACCCGGCGGCACCTCAGTGGCAGGCCACCGAGAGATGGCCCGGCGCGTCGGGGCGGCGGCGCGCGTGCAGCCAGACCAGCACCCGGCCCACCGACAGATGTCTGAAGGGCGAAGCCTGATGCTCGCCTCGCCTCTCTTCGCCAAAGCCGCCCACCGCGTGCTCGAACAGAAGCGCGGCGGCTGGCGCGGGCGGTGTCACGCGCTCGACGGTGTTGCGGCCACGGTGTGATTCCGGCCGTGATTCGAGTCCCTCGACCGAATCACAGTCCGCCGCGGCATAATCAGGCTGCGGACGGCGTGATCGAGGCTGTTGCAGAGTTGGGGCTTGCTCCGGGACCGCCTCGGTGACGAGGGCAGTCCGCTCGGGTGCCTCCGCCGGAGCGGGAAGGCCGGTATCCGCGACGTAGCGCACGGCTTCCAGTCGTCCTCCCGCGACCGGACGGCCGTGGGAGACGGGATGAGCCGGGACACGGTAGACGACCGGATAGATGAGGCCGTACTGGCGCTCCTCTACTTGGGGATCTGCGAGCGTCACCCGATGATGACGGGGCGCACGCACGTGGAAGTCGTTCGACTGGGAGGCGATGGACCGTCTTCACCGTAAGGGCCTGATTTCCGATCCGGTGAGCAACGCCAAGTCGGTGATGCTGACCGAGACGGGCCTGCGCCGGGCGGAGGCGGCCTTTCACCGGCTGTTCGAGCCCGACGACTGAGCCGTGCTCATGACGTCGGGCAGTGGGCTGCCGACGCCGTCCACGGACAGCCCGCCCCAGATCGTCTGGAGCATCGGTCGCCGAGTCCGCCGAAGTCGAGGCCGGCCAGTGGAGGCGCGCCAGCGCCTTGACGGCGGGACCGCCTTCGACGTCGGCCTGCATCGGACGACGCCAGCGGTACGGCCTGCGCCGGCTCCCGGTTGATCAGCTCCTTTAGCTCCTTGCCGGCCTCCGCGCCCGGATCTCGCCGTGGTCCAACGTCGGGCTCGCTCGCGGGAGAAGGCCACGTCGGCTTCGTGGAGGACACCGGTCGGAACCACATCGAGACGCGTCCGCGCTTCGGCGCTGGCCGGATCAGGAAGCAGTTTGGCCTCGATGGCCTGCAGACCGAACGTCGTCCTGCGTTTCGGAGTCGGAGGCGGCCGAAGCCGGCTCTGCGGACCCAACCCCGTGACGGTCGCCGTTGCGGGGAATCCGACGCGGGGAGAGTCCGCAACGGTGAGCGATAATGGACAGCGTGCTGATTGTCTGAAGGAGCTGATGTTGAGTGAGATGGATCGGATCACAACAGACGTCACCGTGTGTGGAGGACGACCCTGCATCCGCGGCCTGCGCATCCGTGTCACAGACGTTTTGGAACTCCTTGCGGCGGGGGCGACGCGAGAGGAGATCCTGCAGGACTTGCCTTATCTGGAGCCCGAGGACATCGTCGCGGTTCTTGAGTTCGCAGCACGCCAGCATGATCATCCTGTGCTCCGGAGCGCGTAGTTGCGTTTCCTTGTCGATGCTCAGCTCCCCCCCGCTCTGGCGCGCCGGTTCGAGGCCCTGGGGCACGAGGCGGAGCATGTTGCCGACCGCGGCTTGGCGTCGGCGTCTGACGACGTGATCCGACGGTACGCTGGCCGAATCGGTGCGGTCATCGTGACGAAGGATGCAGATTTCGCCGTTCATCGCATCCTGTCATCAGGTCCCGCGGTGGTCTGGCTTCGCGTAGGAAACACGCGCCGCTCGGCTCTGCTCAAGCGGATAGACAACGAACTTGGCGTGATCGTGTCCGCGCTGGAGCGGGGAGAAACCCTTGTGGAGGTTGCCTGAGGTTCTACGGCATTGCGCCAGCGGAACCCGGGCGAACTGCGGGCGTCGACGCGGATCTCCGCGATGCCGCGGATCAAGGCGATGTCACGTTCCTGTTCGTCGGTCTGCGGGCGCACGGTTGGCGGTTGGCGCATCGTCGAGTCCTTTGGGAGTCAGGGGCGGCGCCCGGCATGCAGGACCAGCGCCGTGTTGGCCGACAAGGTAGAGCGGGTGGCCGACCGCCGTCGGGTCGCCCAGGCGGTGGAAGTCGACGTGCCGGGTGGGTGTGTTGAGGACCGCGTCGGGTCGTCGGTTTCCGCGGTCGCGGTCGACGGTTGAGCATCGGGATCGGGCATACCGTTTTCTCGACGTGCTCGTGCGTCTCTTCGAGGAGGGTCGTGCTTATTCGTCCGCTCCGGCCGATGCGCCAGGGGTACTTCCGGATGCGGTCTATATCGCAGCGTCGAGCCCGTTCGCGGGTGCCGCTTCGTCGTTCGTCATGGGTGGATCTCGTCCTGCTCGGGGCGGTCTGTCGGTGGCGGTTTCTCGCCGCGGCGGCGTGTTCCGATTGCGCTCGATCGCGGTCGTTCGGCTTCCCCGCCCCGAGCGGTCGTGGGGTGCGGATTGACGCGATTTCCATCGTCGCTACGGTGGACGAATGTCCGGCTCGATGTCCGGTCCGACGCCGGTTCGTCGCGCGCGTCCCCGCGCTGCTCTTGTGGTGCGTGTTCCTGTCGTTGAAGTGTGGCCGCTGGACCTCGGTGGACGGGTCAAAACCGGCCAGTATGACCAGCTGGTCATACTGGCCGGTTTTGACCCGTCCATTGAGGGCTGGATGCCGTTCGCGCCGTGAGCGGTGTCGGTCGGATCGTCGATGAAGGTCGTCGCCGTCACCCCCGGCCTTGTCGCGATCCTGGTCGTCGGCAGCTTTCGTTGTATGCCTGGTCGGTGCTGTTCTGCGGCCGGTCGCTCCGTCTTCGCTGCTCGGCCGGACGACTGTTCGGCTCACGTCTTGCCGAGGCTCACTGCTCTCGGCGAGTGACGGCGGCGCTGCCTCTGGCTGGTGCTCTCGATGGTCGCGCGCCGTGCGTCATCGGAGCGCGACGCGTCGGCTTGTGCTCTTCGCGGCCGTCGAGGCGATCCGTCGTCCCGGGTCCGGGACGGTCGGGTCGTTGCGCGGGGTCTCGTCGGTGCGCGGCGGGACGCCGGTTGGCGTGTACGGCGTCTCGATGGCGGGCTGCTCGACGTCGTGCGGATCCCGGTGTTGGTGGTCGCGCTCTGGTCGTTCGGATCGACTGCCGGGAGTCGTGGCGTTGCCGCTCGAAGCATCGGGTCCGGGCGGCGTTCTGCTGGCGTCCGAAGGAGCGGTCGAGGGGGAGATAGCACCCCTCAGTCGAGAACTGGGGCCGCGGAGAGGCAATAACTGGGGCCATGGCCCTCTGGAAAACTGGGGTCGCGGAAACGCCCGATCAGGTACATGGCAATGTCACGTGTCAACGTGACCACCGGATCAAGCCTTCCCGCAGGGAAAAATACTGGGTGAGCGACGCCAGAACTGGGGTCGCTCACCCTCTTACCTCCTCCTCGTGGTGTTGTTAGACCGAATGCGCGGTGGGGTGCACTGGTGCGAGAACCCCCCAGTGTTTGCGGGCGCTTACGGCGTGTTCACGGTGAACAATCCACGCACTTTCGCACAGGCGGATCGACGGTAGCGATCTGTTGCAGTCCCCTGCAATGAACGTGTTTACCTTGCGCAGATACGACTCATGCCGCTACCGTGTGGACATTGCGCAGCAAGGTGTGGTGGGGGGAGGCATGAGGAAAGCGACGGTGACTATTCGTCTCTCGGCGGGCCTGGTGGAACGGCTCGACAAGCTCGCTGTCGGGCTCGGCACGTTCGGCCTGAGTCGGCCGCGGGTCATAGAGGCTCTGGTTCAAGGCTGCCCTACCGGTGCAGATGCTCTGGAGAGGATGCTACGGCATGCTGCGGGCGTCGACAAGCCGACGCGGCTACCGGTGGATGAGGCCAAGCTGCAGGCGGAGTACGAACGCGGGCTCGAGGCCGGGCGCGCCGAGTCTCGGCCAGCGCACGCACTGGCGGACCGGGCGTGGCGTCTGCTGGTGACGGACCACCCCGACTTTGACGCGGCGTTCCACTGCCGTGCGTGGCTGGCTGATCATGATATCGAAGTCATCCACGACGAGGCCGACGGGCAGTTGAAGTTGCGGGAGTAACGCCGCGCGTGGGGGTGTGGCGCGGCGCCAGCGTTCGCGTTATCGGGTCGGGCCGTCAGGTCGAGTGCTCCGAGCCCGAAATCGCCGCTCCGGTACTGAGAGGCGCAACTCTCGGTGCCGTGCACTCTTGGACGCCGGATTCCGGCACTTTGTTCCCGGGGTGGCCGATCTTTTTTTGGGGGCGCGTTTTTTGAGCCGGTACGCTCGGTGCGTGTTGGCAGACGTCCTCGCTGTCACGCACAGGCCGGGACCGTCGACGTCGGAGCACCGGTGCGGGGGTCCGGACGGCGGCCGTCTCGGGGTCTGCGGCCTGCACGAAGTAGAGGTCGCTGTCGCCGTCCGGCGGGGACAGGTCGGGGATCATCCCGCGATTGGATCCCGTCCGCGTTGGTCACGATCCGGCTTCGCGCCGCCTGGCGGAAGACCTCGGTCAACCGTACGACCGGGACGATACCCGAGGCGATCATGTCGGCGAGTACCTGGCCCGACCCCACCGAGGGGAGTTGATCGATGTCGCCCACGATCAGCAGGGCGGCTGTGTCGGGGGACTGCGGCGAGCAACGCGCGCATGAGCATGACGTCGACCATCGAGGCTTCGTCGACGACCAGCAGATCGCAGTCGAGCGGATTGTTCGCATCACGCCTGAAGCCGCCGCTGGCGGGGTCGACCTCGAGCAGCCGGTGGGTCATCGCGCTCACGTCGGCCACCTTCGACGTGGTTGAGCAAGCGGCGGAGGTTGTCGGATCCGGCCGGATTCGGGTTGCCGGTACCGAAAGGCGTACTTCTCGGTGCCGCACAGGCTATTAGACGCCATAGCGGCGCGTCTTGTTCCCGGCGGGTGGAACGTTTTTCGCCTGTTTCGGATTCCTTCCCGGGGCAGCCGGCAGCCGTGAGTGCCGGCTCGTGGAAAACGACACGGCCTCCGGTGCGTTGCCCTCCCATCAGGTTGCATGCCGCCTCCCGTTTCCTGGGCGGCCGTCGCTCGCTGCGTGGCGGCGCGTCTTCCTGACCGCCTTCACTCGGTGCGTACCTGGCAGGTTCCCGGGGCCGTTGCACTCGGCGGGTACTGGCAGGTTCGCGGCGCGCCACACTCGGCGCCTGTCCGGAGATGGCCGTTCCGGTGGGATGCCGGGCGGCGTACCGCTCGCTGGCCGTGGCCGACTCGGTGCGTTCGGGCGTTAGCCCGCGGTTGCTGCTCGGCGCCTGTGGGCCTTGCGTTCTGCTCGGTGCAGGGTCACTGAGGGACCGGCCGCGCGCTGCGAGTCGACGAGGTCACGGTCGATGCGGGCACGCATGTGCGAGAGGCGATTGACGAGGCCGTCGTCGATGACCATGCGGAGCGCCTCGGCGAGGGCGTCCGGTTTCCTGCCGTGGTCGTTTCCGCGACGGGCTCGCGCTGCTGCCTTGCCGAGATCTCGACTGGCTCGGCCACGCTGCAGCGGTCAACCTTCGCAGCCCGCGGCGCCTGCGGCGGTCACCCGACGAGGCGCCGTTGCGCCCGGCCGGCGCGTTGGTCAACCGGACGTTCGGCGGATTGCAGAATTACTGACCCGCGGGTCAGCAAGTGTTGGTCGCCGATGCGCTCAGCGCGGTCCGGGACCACCCGGCGAGAGGGCCGAGCGGCTGGTGCCGGGCCCGGGCGCCTCGTCTGCCGGTGGGACGCGCCACGGCCCGGCCGGCGCTGCCCGGGATCCCAGGCGCGTTGGACGCGCCTCCCCGGAGCTGGCCCGACACGAACGCGGGATTGGGCGCAGCAGTCAGGGCCCGTGCGCCTCGTCTGTGACGCCGAATCCCGGCACGCCGATGCCGGCGTACGGCCGGTGGTACGCCAGGACGGGAATCATCTGGCTCGGTGCGACGTGCCTGGCGGTCGGCCTCGTCCCCTTCGTGGAGACCTTCGGGATGTTTGTAGCGGCCCGTTTTTGGGCGCTCATCGGGTGGAAGGCGTCCGGGGGCGCTCGGCTGGGTGAGTCCTCAGCCGGGCGGTGCTCGGTGCGTGAGCAAGCCGAGTAGCGTAGCGCTCGGTGGCCGCCGCCGAGTGCGCGCTCAGCGGTGTGGTCGGCGCCCAGCTGTGTGTGCCCGGGCGGCGGGTATCTGTTTGCGTGGCGCGTCGCTACCGAGAGGCGCCCAGTTCAGCGCGGGCAACCTCGGGCGGCGCGTACGGCTCGACGGCCCGCGGTTCCTGCTCGGCGCCTGGACCCTTGCGTGCTGCTCGGTGCCGGGGGTGCGAATCGTTGTGCCGCCGGGTGCGTCGTACTGCTCGGTGCGTGCTGTCAGTGCGCGTATCGGCCGGTGGCAGGCAGGATCCTGATGGACGCCGCCAGACGGTCGATGACCGCCTTTCGTCCTGCGCATCGGATGCGTACATGGCCACGGCATCGACAGAGCCGCTGTCAAGCGGGTGCTCGTCGACATCGGCGTGGTGGACCACGGGCAGCGGCCGCGTATCGGCGACTGGCTCGGGGAGGCCATCGACCTCCGGGGCGTCGGCCGGCTCGGTCTGCTCACGACGCACTTCAGCGATCAGTGCACGACGGGACACCCGGGCGTCTCGGTTCTCGAGCCGGTCCATCCGCTCTCGCAGCGCGTGCTTGTCGGCCGGATCCCGGTGCGCGGCCCGGATGTCGCGCATGGTTCGCGCCGACGGGAGTTGCGCGCGGTCAGGTTCGTGGGGATCGAAACCTGCCGGTTGACCGTCAGGTTTCCCCACCGGCTGCGAGGGACGGCCGGCCGGGTCGGCGGGCATCGGCGTCGCCGCCTGCACGCGGTCAGGTTCTGCGGCATCGGAACCTGCCGGTTGACCGTCAGGTTTCCCCCACCGGCTGTGAGGGACGGCCGGCCGGGTCGGCGGGCATCGGCGTCGCCGCCTGCACGCGGTCAGGTTCTGCGGCATCGGAACCTGCCGGTTGACCGTCAGGTTTCCCCACCGGCTGTGGGGGACGGCCGGGCGGGTTGGCAGGCATCAGCACCGCCAGACGCGCCTCGATCAGCGCCAGCGCGCGGTCCGTCACCCGGCGCAAGTTCCGGGCCTGCATGGCTACCGCCATCGCGTTGACCGCAAGCTTGCGGGCAAGCGCTGCGTCGAACGCCTCAGGCAACGCCTCGACCGGCCGCTCGATGGCCTCGAGCAGCGGGCGTCTGAGAGCCGTAGGTGAGATAAAGTTTCCCGATGTCGTCGGCGCACCAGTGGTCGCGCGGGCTGCGCTTCAACGTCTGGAGATGCGAGCGTTGCGGCGCTCGCGTCGTCGCGCCGAACGCGCCGCCGCCGTCCAGCCGCGATCACTGTCCTGGCCGACCCGAGACCGGGCGGTGCCCAACAACCGCCACGCCCGCGAAGCGGCCGGGCATCACGGACCGGGACGGTGGCTGACGTGGAGATTGAACGCCCTCCTCTATATGGGATGTCTCTCCGGTTTGGCCATCACCTCTCCGGGGGCTGTCGAAGTGCTCGAACGACCGGCCGGCTACTGGTGTTTGGTGCTTGATGCCGCTGCTCAAGGACGTTCGTGCCGACGATGGCCGCCGAGCACCACGTCGTGATGCTGCAGGATACGCCATCGGGTCGATGCGGCTGATCGTCGTCAGGACCATGCCGGGTAGCGTACCGCTCGGTGGCCGCAGCCGGCGCGGTGCGTGCGGACCGTAGGTCCTGCTCGGCGCCAGGCCCGCCCGGTGTGTGCCGGTTGCGCGTTGCGCTCGGTGCGTCTTCCCGTTTGGTGCGCGCCGTCAGTGTACGGCTTCGGACGGTCGAGGACCTCGATGGATGCGGCCAGCCGGTCGATCGTCGCCTGATCGCAGACGGGTCTGCGCTTCGCCGGCCTGATCCGTGTCATTGAGCGGGCAGTCGAACTCGCAGCTGCTCTTTCCCTTCCTGGTGGCGCGACAGGTCCGCACGACGAGCTTGCCGTCGACCCGGCGGCTGATCGCGTCCATGATCTCGTTCGTGGAGTCGCTCGGTGTCGGTCTTGTCGATTTGGTCTCGTCCAGGTCGAGGTGGCCCATGGTGGCGTAGCGGTCCAGCAGGGCGAACAGCGTCCGCTTCAGGGCGCGGTTCGGGCTGCGGCAGGATTTCAAAAGCCGGCCAGGCGGTGGGACCGTCGCCGGGCCGGCGCCTCTGGCCTGCCAGGTTCCGCAACCATTCGTCCAGCCTGGACCATCGCCTGCGTCCGGCGGCGTTGCGGACTGCCCGACGAGCACCACCAGGCGCTTGCCTCGAGTCACCCCGGTGTAGAGCAGGTTCGGCCGCAGCATCGCGTAGTGCTGGGTGAGCATCGGGATGACGACGGCCGGATACTCCGAGCCCTGGCTCTTGTGCACCGTCGCGGCATAGGCCGGCGTCAGCGCGAAGCCGTAGACGTGTTCCTGTCCGTGGAACCGCGCGGTCAGCTCTGCGGTTGTCGGGGTCGACGTCGGCCACCTGTCCGGTGTCGCCGTTGCAGACGTCCTTGCCGTAGTCGTTCACGATCTGCATGACCTTGTCGCCCGGCGCGAAGGTCCAGCCGAAGCGTTCGACCTTGCGCTCGCCAGCCGGTCTTCAGCGCGGCCTGCAGCTCAATGTGCAGCGAACGGGCTCGGGCGCCGCCCCGGTTCATCGGGCACAGGACCTGGATGTCGCGGACGGCGTCGAAGCCGAAGCGTCTCGGAATCCGCGTCTTCATCAGGTCGACGATCTCGGTCTCGGTGCGTGTCGTCTCCGTGCAGCGCTTGAGCACCGCGCATGGCATCTGGGCGTCCGGGCGCGTTCGGCTCCGTGGGTACATGGCAGCGTACGGCGCGGCGGGCCCCTTGACCCCGGATCTTCGATGGATGTGGCCAAGCGGTCGGTCGTCGCCTCGGCTGGTTGGAGCAGCGCGGTGTCCGGTGCGTCGCTGCCATCGGCGGGTTCGATGCTGCCCTCGATTTCGGGGCCGTTTCACTCGGTGGGTGCTGGTTTCCTGGGCGCGCGTCACTCGGCGGGTTTCGCGGGAAGGCAGCTACGGGGTGCTGCTGCGGATTCGGCAGATCTCGGAAGAGGCCCTCGACGTGCCGCAGGGCTCGCTCTATCCCGCGCTCAACCGGTTGGAGCATCAGGGCCTCATCGAGTCGGAATGCGGAGAGAGCGAGAACCGGCGCCGCGCCAAGTACTACCGGCTGACCCGCTCCGGACGGCGGCGGTTCCAGGAGGACGCGGCAGGCTGGGAACGGCTGGCCGCTGCGATGCAGGCGCCCTCCGCGCGACGCCGGACAAGGTGTGACGTGTTCTCGCGTCTGCTGTCGTTGCTGACCGCCTGGATCCGGCGGGAGCGCTTCGAGGACGGGCTCGACGACGAGGTGCGGTTTCACCTCGACGCTCATGCAGAGGACCTCGTGCGCTCTGGAGTGCCCAGGCTGGAGGGAATTCGGACGGCCCGTCCTCGTGCTGCTGGGAGCGGCGGGGCTGGTCCTGCTGGCCGCGTGCGCCAACCTCGCGAATCTGCTGCTCGCCAGAGCGCGGGCGCGCGGGGCGGGAATTCGGGGTGCGCCTTTCCCTCGGGGCCTCGCGGGCCAGACTCGTGCGGCAACTCCTGGTAGAGACCTCCGTTCTGGCCGTCACCGGGGGGGATCCGCTGACGCTGGCCGGCAGCATCCTGGTGCTCACCGCGGTGGCGCTTCCGGCCGCCGGGATACCGCTGCTGCGCGCCGCGCGCCTCGACCCGATGGTCGCCCTGCGGGCGGAATGACCCGATCCGTTCGGTGGCGACGGCGTCTGCGGCGCACCGGAAGAAGCACTTCGACTAGGCTCTACACGAAATGGTTCCGTCAGCCTTCGCCGAGGGCTACGAGAGGGCCCGCATCCTGGATCCGGCGCTCGCTCATCTTTACGCCACCCACCTGCAGACAGGCGATCCCGCCGCCGACGCGGCAACCGCCGACCTCGCGGAGCTGGCCCCGGAGGAGGCGCAACGGTTCCTGCGCGCCGGCATCGAGCTGCAGGAGGACGTGCTTGGAGAGGCCCCGCGGAGCCTGCAGCGCTTCGTCCACGAGGCGACCGCCCCGCCGGCCTGGTACGACCGCGAAGCGGCCCAACAGGGCTGCCGGACGTTCCTCCGCAATTCGGATGCCTTTCTGGGGGCGTACGTCGCGGGGGCCATGGTCGAAGGCTTCTCCACGCTGGTCGGCAAGTCGTACTCCCGCGCAGGATACCAGGACGACGACGGCGTCCGGTGGCTGAAGCGGAACCTGCACCAGTTGCTGGACATCTTCCTGCCGCGCGGCGTGGAGCCGTCCGGCGAGGGCTGGAAGCTGACCCTCCGCATCCGCATGGCGCACGCCAGGATCCGGATGCAGCTCTCGGCGTCGAACAAATGGGATCGCGCCGCCTGGGGAGTCCCCGTCAGCGCGGCCCACATCGCCCTGGGCGCCGCGGCCTTGTCGGCGCGGCTCCTCGACCTGGCGGCGATGCTCGGCGCCGAGCTCGACCGGAACGACCGCGAGGGGATCATGGCTGTCTGGTCCTGCGCCGCGCACGTGCTCGGCGTGCCGGATGCCCTGCTGTTCCACAGCCAGGAGGAAGGACTCCGGCTGTTTCGGGTCGCCACCGCCTGCGAGCCGCCGCCCGATGCGGATGCCATCGCCATGGCCCGGCGCATCGTGGCCGCCGTCCCCACGGTCCTCGGGGTGGGCGATCCCGGGGCGGGCGCCCACCTCGAGCGGTATGCGTACCGGGTCTCGCGGGAGCTCATCGGCGACGAGACCGCCGACCGGCTGCATTTTCCGCCGAAGCCCCCACTGGCGCTGCTGCCCTGGCTGCGGGCCCGCGGGCGGATCAAGCGGGGGCTCCTGAGATTCTCTCCGACGGCGTCCAGGGCGCGTGATCGGGAGGCATTCGTGCACCTGCTGCAGGTCGCCGACCCCGGCGAGTCGGAATTCGGCTACGAGCTGCCGGACGACGCCGGTCCCGCCGCGCCGGAAACGTAGTCCGACAATCGTCGCCGCCGGCTCCGATTGCCGCCCAGCCGGGCCTGCCCGGAAGTCTGCACCGTTTCCACGGCCCATACTCCTGGCAAGCGGTTCGGGCAACGCGCGCGGGCGCCCTGCCGCTGCACGCTGGGAATGGAACCCGCGGGCGGCCGGCGCGGACTGCGATCAGAAGAACCGCAACGAGTACCCTACCTTGACCCCGCGGCCCATCTCCGGGGCCAGGTCCTTGATGAACGACATGTGGTTCCGGAAGAGCGCGTTGGTGAGGTTGTATCCGGTGAACGACAGCACGTGGGCCATGTGCTGCCGCGGCCAGATGTAGGACGCGTCCAGGTTCAGGACGGCGTATCCGGGCGTCGAGGTCTCGTCGCGGAACACCCGGTCCTGCCGCGCCGCGAACATCAGCTCCGGGCTCACGGTGAATGCCCCATGGGGAATGTCGACGCTGAGCGTGGCGCGCAGCGGCGGAATGCGCGGCACCGCCTCGTTCGTCGACGTCAGTGTCGCGTTGACGTAGCCGAGGCCGAGCGACGCCCAGGCCTGGCCGCCCAGCCGCACGCTGCCCCGCGCGTCGAAGCCGACGAACCGGCTGTCGTCCTGAATGATGTCCAGCACCCGCAGGTTGTCCACCACCTCGAGGGTGTGATCCCCGAAGATGAAGTTCTCGATGTCGTAGACGTAGAAGTTCAGGTCCGTCCCGACGCGGCCGGACTGGTGCCGGAGGCTGAAGTCGAGGCCGAGCGTCGTCTCCGCCTCCAGGTCCGGGTTGCCAACCTCGAAGTTGCCGAGGTGCGGCCCGTAGTTGTAGAGCTCCGAGAGTCCTGGGACGCGATGCGACTGCATGAGATTGGCCACGAACGCGGTGGCGGCGCCGAGGTCGGCGTGCAGTCCGACCGAGGCCGACACGCCCAGGAACTGCCGATCGCGCGGGTCGGGCGGCTCCAGGTGGTCCTCGTCCTCGGCATCGTCGTCCTGCCCGTGGTCGTCGTCGTCCATTGCGTCGCCCGCCCCGTCGTGGCCGGGCAGAGGAACGCGCCCGGCGGGTTTGTAGTCGTTGCGCTCCGCGCGTCCGGCGAACTGCAGCCGGTAGCGCCCGAAGCTCACCTCCTCGTAGCCGAAGACCGAGACCGTGCTCTGGTCGGTGCGCGGCGCCAGCGCCTCGGTGCCGGTCACGTCGAAGTCCCGGTACTTCAGCTCCGTGCCGAACCGGCCGGTGAAGTGCCCGAGCTGCCGCTGGTAGAACAGGGTGCGCTTGATGTAGGTGCGGTTGCTGATCCGCGAATCGACGTTGTCGACGCCGCCCACGGTGTCGACGTGATCGTCCGCCACGTCGATGACGTGGAACCCGGTGCGCACGCCTTGCAGGAAGTCGTTGTTCAGGTTGCGCAGGCCGAGGTCGAAACGGCCGACGCGGCGCCGCGAGGTGAGATCGATAGCGGTATCGTCCTCGCCGGCGGTTTCCTCGGGCTCGTCCTCCTCGTGCCCGTGGTCGTGCCCGTGGGCGTCCTCCTCCTGCCCGTGCGAGTGGAACAGGTCCTCGAACGGGAGTCCGAAGCGGCTGTCCTCGAACGTGAGAGAGAGGCTGGCGAAGGCCCGATCGCCGAAGTAGCCGAGCCCGGTGCGCGCGTTGGTCAACTCGGCGGCCGTGTTGAAGACCGGGCCTTCCGGCGTGTCGTAGTCGCCCGTCCGGCGTTTGGCGCCGCTGGCCCAGTACAGGAGGTTGCCCTGCGAGTGCTGCAGGTTGGCATACGTTCCGGCCTGCCGGTTCGCGCTTCCGGTGTCGCCGCCGAGTTGCGCCCGCGTACCGTCGATCAGAGTTTCGCCGTAGCTCTCGGGCGGCGTGAGCAGGTTCCGGTAGGCCGCGTGCGGGGTGATGATGTTGATGAGGCCCCCCACGACGCCGGAGCCGTAGAGCAGCGTGGCCGGCCCGCGCACGATCTCTATCCGCTCGGCGCTGTTCGGGTCGATGGTCATCCCGTGATGATCCGAGGTGGCGGAGAGGTCGCCGGTAGGGATGCCGTCCTCGATGATGAGCACCCGATCGCCGCCGAAGCCGCGGATGACCGGCCGGCTCGCGCCGGGACCGAAGCTGCGGTTCGCGATGCCCGGCTCGTCCTCGAGCGCTTCGCCGATGGTGCTGGGAGCCTGCCTGGCGATCTCGAACGAATCGACCGTGGTGACGGCGTTGAACGCCTGGAGCGTCGCCGCGGCGCCGACCGCCGCCGACGCGGTGACGGTGACCTCCTCGCGCACCGGTGACAGGCTCAGCTCGAAGTCGACGGTGGCCGTTTCACCGGCGCCGATGGTGATGGCCTGAAAGCCGGCGGTGAGCTGCTCGCGCTGGGCGATGACGTCGTACGTGCCGGCCGGCACGTTCGTGAATTCGAACGCCCCGTCATCGGTGAACGTGAAGGCTCCCGTTCCGATGATGAGAATCAGCGCGCCGTCGACCGGGCCGCCGTTCTCCATCAGGGTCACCGTGCCGCGCACCGTGCCCGTCTCCTGGGCCTGGAGCGGCGACCCCGCCACGAGCGTCGCAAGCGCCAGGGCCGCGAGCCGGGAGCGCCAACCCGAACCGCGTGGCCGGCGTCCGGTGTGTCGGAGCCCGACCCGCTCGAATCCGCATGAGTCTTGACGATAGACAGTCGAGCGTTCGCCTTCGAGCACGCACGAATGATACCGAAGAATCAAGGGGGCTTGCTTGGGCCCGGACGTTCCGGGATAGAGTTCCGCACGAGGTCACGAATGACAGCCACACGCGCGACGCGCATCGTGCCCACGCTTGCGGATGCAGTCGCCCGTTCGGAGCGCACTCCATGACGCGCGGTCTCCGGATGCCGCCCGATCTGATGCGGGAGCTCGCGCACCACGTCACCGAGATCCTGATCGAGCGGAACCGGGAACTGCCCGGCGACCGCGCCTGGGACGGCGAGTTCCTGCAGGAGCTCGCTTCCCGGCTGATGGAGGATCCTCCCGAGGCCGGCCGGCCGCCGCGCGAGGTGATCGACCGCGCCGTGCGCGATGTCCTGTCGCCCACCATGCGACACGACCACCCGCGGGCCTTCGGGTTCGTGCCGTCGGCGCCGACGTGGCCGGGGGTGCTGGCCGACTACCTGGCGACCGGCTTCAACATCAACGCCGCCACGTGGCTGTCGGCGAGCGGCCCGAGCCAGCTCGAGGCGGTCGTGATCGACTGGTTCCGGCGCTGGTTGGGATACCCGGAGACCGCCGGCGGGGTGTTGACCAGCGGCGGCTCTGCAGCGGCGCTGGATGCCCTGGTGGCCGCGCGCGAGGCGGCGGGCCACCCGGCGCAGGCGACCGTCTACATGAGCGACCAGAGCCACAGCGCCCAGATCCGGGCCGCGCGCATCATCGGGATTCGCCCGGAGGGTATTCGCGTGCTGCCGGCCGGCGCCGACTTTCGTCTCGATCCGTTCACCCTGGCTGACGCCATCGAGACCGACCGCGCGGCGGGCGCCACGCCGATCGCCGTCTGCGCCGACGCCGGCTCCACGAGCACCGGCGCCGTCGACCCGCTGGACGCGATCGCCGAATACTGCACCGCACAGGGCATTTGGCTGCACGTCGACGCGGCGTACGGCGGCTTCGCAGCCGTCACCGAACCGGGCGCGCGCCTGCTGCGCGGCATCGAGCGCGCCGACTCCATCGGCCTCGATCCGCACAAGTGGTTCTTCCAGCCGTACGAGGCGGGCTGCCTGCTGGTCCGGGACGTGGGAACGCTCGAACGCGCCTTCGCCATCCACCACGACGTGCTGCAGGACTCGGTGTGGGGCGCCAACCACCCGAACCAGGCCGACCGCGGCCTGCAGTTGAGCCGCCGCGACCGCGCCCTCAAGATCTGGATGTCGGTGCAGATCTTCGGCATGGCCGCGTTTCGGGACGCGGTGGCCCAGGGAATCGAGCGGGCCGAGCGGGCCGCCCGCTACGTCGCCGACAGCCCGCTCCTGGAGCTCATGACGCCCGCCTCGCTGGGAATCGTCTGCTTGCGGGTCAACCCGTGCGGCGGCGCCCATGGCGAGCGGGCGCTGCACCAGATCAACCGACAGGTTCTCGCCCGCGTGTTCTGGGAAGACCGCGCCTTCCTGTCGTCGACGCTGCTCTGCAGGCAGCTGGCGCTCCGCCTGTGCGTCATCAACCATTCCACGACCTGGGACGATGTGCGCGAGACTCTGGAGGCCATCGAGCGCTTCGGAAGCGACGCACTGGAAGAGCTCTCACAGGCGGCAGCGGCGCCCGAGTGAGCTCACGATCCCCTGGGATTCACCCTGCCGGGGTTGCCGCCGGCGGTCGCTTGCTTCACCATCGGGAGAGAGATGCCGACCACGGGCTTTCTCGGAACCGGGCAGGAGTTGCTGCGGTGTGGCGAGTTCGTGCTGCCGGGGGTCGCGAAGCTGGTGGTGCAGCAGCGTGAGAAGCGCATGGGCCACAACCCGGCGACGGGGGCGAGGGTCGAGGTCCCGGCCCGGCAGGTGGTCAAGGCGCGCATCGCCAAGCAGCTCAAGGACGTGGTCGAAGCGTAGATGCGGTCGAAGCCGGGCGAGCGCAGTCTGGCGCACGACTTCGGCGCCGAAGCGACGGCGGCGGCGACGCCGTGCAGCTGAGCATGCAGGCGCTCGGCCGCGGCCATGCCTCCCGGCGCTGGGGCGGCTGCCGCCAGAGCCGGCGGGCAGGTCCGGAAGGGCACGCCCGTCCTGTACGTCGAGTGGCGGCAGCGGCGGCGGGCGAAAGGCGGCCACCTGACCGCCTTTCCGGCGTCCCCGTACCGCGGTCCGGCAGCAACAGGTGCGGCCGGGCGGCGTGCGCGGGAATTGCACGTAGTCGAGGGGTGCGGACGTGTTGCTCGATGGGCGTGGCCGTGGCCGCGGGCAGGACAGCACGGGGCTGGGCGAGGCGCCGCCTGCCGGCGGCATTGTCCGCCTTGGCGGTTTGCGTCTTCGGCGCTACCAGCGCAGGCAGGGGTCGCCGAGTGCCGACAGGTTGTCGAGCAGGGGAACGGCCTGGTCCTCGGGCGCGCAGGCGTCGTGCTCGGTGTCGTCGGCCTCGACGCCGTCGAGCAGCGTGCACAGCGCGACCTCGACGGGGTTGAGCGCGTGCGTGAGGAGCCAGTCGCGCCGCTTGCGGCAGGCCGTGCAGCGGGTGCTCTCGGGCCAGATCAGGCGGCCGCAGGTGCCGGCCTCCAGCGGCAGGTCGACGCCGGGACACAGCTGCATGTAGTTGAGGTCGCTGCGGTAGCGGCGCATGTTCTCGCGGTTGGCGATGCGCTTGCGCAGGCGCCGCAGCGCGGCGCGCTGGTTCGGGCGCAGCAGGTCGATGAGAGGCATCAGGTCCTCCTCCGGAGAGAAAAGGGAATGGCCCCGAGGGGGCCGGGTGAAAGCAGGCCGGCAGGCCCGAGGCGTTAGCGGATGCGGGGGTCGGAGACGGGCGGCGTGGGGCGGGGTGCAGCATGCCGAAGCGTTGCCTTGTCCGCCCGCGTTCGGCCTGTCCGGCCGCGTCCGCTCTGTTGATTGTCGCCCGCTGCCACTCTCCTCCCGGGTCCCGTGGTGCTGCGCGCCGACTCGGGGAGGCGCGCCGGCCCGGCAGGGGCCGAGGCGTGGTGCTGGTGGTGGTGGCTGGAGCCGGGCAGCGCGAGGCGAGCGGCCACGGTCAAGCGCGGGCCAGTTGGGGAATAGACCTGCAGCCCAGCCCCTGCAGCGCGCCGATGACACACTCTGCGTCACCGGCGCGGCGACCGCAGGCCAGCCGGTCGTCGTCGGCAAGTCGAGATCGCGACCGAAGGCATGGCCGTTCGGCTCCTGGGCCGCCAGGATGTCGAGGTCGAGCCGGGTCTCGACGCGACATGCTGGTCATGCAAGAAAATGGAGCCGTCAGGACGACCTCAGACCTGACCTTGTCCTCGTCGGGTCGCCGGAGAAGATGCGCTCGAGACTGGAGGGTGCCCTCCACTGCTTCTTGCATCGTCGCGCGTCGCCGCCTTCACGACGCCGGCATGGTGGTCTTTCGGCCAAACGCCAGGGACCGTAGCGAACTGAGGATTCCCGCGTGGTCGCCCTGGTCCATGCCTCGGACGAAAGAAACGCCCAGGCCAGCGCAACTCTGCTCGAATGCCGTGTGGTTGACGTTGAGGCCCACGAGCAGGTGGCCGTGCGGGGCGGCCAAGGGCGCCTGTTCGACGTCGACGACACGCGGGTCATCCGTCCGGGGGCGCTGAACCGTAGCGTCGCCGGCGATGAAGCACACCGCGGTGGCGACCGCGAGCAGGGACTGCGCCCACGGCAGGTGCGTCGTGTTCTCTGTCAGCACCACGACCGGGGCGCCCGCCGCGGCGTGGGTCAGGACGCGATCGACGAAGGCGACAGCATCGGCGCCGCGCGGCACGTGCACCCAGACCCTGGCCTCCTTCGGCCATGCCGCCTTGAGGCCGGGCCACGAGGCGTCGGTCCCGTCGTAGAAGACGCGGGCACGCGCGTGACGGTTCTGCGCCGCGGTAGATGCCGGGTCCAGGTCGATGCGGTCGCCGAGGACCTGTCGGGCGACCTCGATGATGCGGGGCGAGACGTAACACGGTGGGAGGTCGTCGTCGGCCTCGTCGACCGCAGACCGCTTGCGCCCGCCCGCCAGCTCCTGCTTCTTCGCCTCGACCACCTGCAGGTCGCCCGGGTCGCCACCGGCAGCCTCCACGGCGCCGGCTGCGCGGACCAGACCCCGATCCAGCTTGTGACCCGCTGCCGAGTCGGCCGCCGCCGCCGCACGCACGCTGGCGCTGATGCGCTCGAAGCCCGCGTCGGTAATCGCCTCGGCATCCTGGCGGTAGGCGCTGCGCGTCGCCCGCGGCAGGTCGCCAGTCGTCGACCTCGGGCCGTCGACAGAAATTGTTCCGCCGGGCGAACGATTTCCATCGACCGGGGGAAGCCCCTGCCCACCCTCGGTTCCCACCGACGGTGGGGGACCGTCGCCCCCCACCGGATGCGGCGCCGCCTCGTCGCCGGCCGCCGGTGTAGGGCCGTCGACAGAAATTGTTCCGCCGGGCGAACGATTTCCATCGACCGGAGGAAGCCCCTGCCCACCCTCGGTTCCCACCGACGACGGTGGGGGCGGGTCGCCCCCCGCCGGATGCGGCGCTGCCTCGTCGCCGGCCGCCGGTGTGGGGCCGTCGACAGAAATTGTTCCGCCGGGCGAACGATTTCCATCGACCGGGGGAAGTCCCTGCCCACCCGCGGTTCCCGCCGACGGTGGGGGACCGTCGCCCCCCACCGGATGCGGCGCTGCCTCGTCGCCGGCCGCCGGTGTGGGACCGTCGACAGAAATTGTTCCGCCGGGCGAACGATTCTCCCCGACGTGGGGAGGCCGTTGACCACTCTCGATTCCCTCCGACGCTGCGGTCGGGTCGCCCCCTACCGGGTCCGGTTTTGCCTCGTCGCTCGCCGCCGACCGTCGCCTGCCGGCCCGTCGGCGCGGGGTGTGCTTGCCGATGCTGCGGATTGCGCGCTGCAAAACCTCGTAGGCGATCGCAACAGCCACGCCGGCGTCCACGGCGGCGGCCAGCGCGGCGACACGGACCGCCTCGTCGCGCACTGCAATCCGCTGGCGTTCGTCGGTAGTCGTCTCCAGGAACCGAAGGGCGGACTGCGCCCACGCCGCGACGGATTTCTCAAGGTTCCTCGAATCGAGGCAAACAAGGGGGCAGGGGGAGGTCGCCGCAGGAGCTTCAACCTCGGCATCCAGCTGCTGATCGACACCAGGTGCAAAGACGGCGGCGGGCGCCTGTGCATCCGTTGAGGTGTCCTTGACGGTCATTGCGGCACCCTCCGTCCCGTGGCCGGTGGGCGGCGGCGGGGGCTCGCTGGTGCGTCGGGCGCCCGCAGGATCTGAACCGTCGCGGCTTCGCGCTCAGCCAGCCACCGCTCGACCGTGGCGCGGCGCCACCCTACGCGGCCCCGCGACAGGCGGATCGGCGCCGGGAACTCGCCGCGGTGCACCATGCGCCCCAAAGTCGCGGCGCTCACCCCAAGCACTGCAGCGACCTGGCGTCGCGACAGCACCTGCAGAGACTCGTCCCCAACATGCTGATCCGGCAACAGCTTGGCTACCCCCTCAGGCACTCGCGCGCGGCTGCGCGCAGGCGCATCGTCCTTAGTATTAAGGCGTATGCGCCAGCCTGTCAAGGGTCGCCACGGGCTAGACCGCGCTCCAAAATGTGGCGTATCCTCCGCATCGTGACAAACAAGGAGTTTCGTGCGGTGGTCGAGAACGAGCTCGCGGCACGACGGGTGTCGCCGCTCCGGGCCGCCCGAGGCGCTGGGCTCAACCGCGATGCCGTACGCTCGGTACTACGGGGCCGGGCGCCTTCGATCGAACGCGCAGCCGACGTCTGCAGGGCACTCGGCTGGGCCTTGCGCATCGAGGCACGGCGCGAACAGCAACACGATGGAGCGGACAATCCCGATCACGCCAAGGCCTACATTTGCCCGCCGACCGACTTCACCCAGGACGTTGAATTGTCGGTTCGCGAATGGACGGCCGCACCGCGCGAGAGGTTCTGGTCAACGCAAACCGAATCCGGAAAGGCGCCCGCACCCGTCGGCTTCAGTGACCCTGCGGCCTTCTATGCAAGAACCCACTCGGACACGTTGACGCCGTTGAACATCTGGCGCACCGATTCCTGTCTGGTTTCTCCCAACGCCCGCATCGAGGCGCCCCAACGCGTGTGGCTGCAAGACCACCAGGGCCGACAGACGATCCTGTGCCTGATACGGATGTCCGACAAGATCTACGAGTTGGTTGGCTGGGGGCCGCCCAACCCGGAAGCGGGCTCTGGCCAACAGATGTTCGCCGTGCACCTGAAGCGGAACCAAATCGTCGACCGCGGTGCGGTGGTCGCCGTTTATCGTGACACGCCGTCGGTCACATCGAATACGCATCGCGCCGCGTACTGGCCGCCTCCTCGAACTCGCGACCTGCTGTCGTAGGCGCTGCCCAACTGCTCGACCCGGACGACTGCACAGATGGCAGCATCTCGACGTGCCAGGCCGAACAGGTCCTGGGAGTGCTCGACTACAGATTGCAGGACTCGCCTGCCGAACCTTGCGCTCGACACTCACGACGGTTCTGTCGGACCCAGGCTCAGGTCGCCTGCGGCGATGACCGTGACGTTGCCAACGTTGCCGGCCAGGAACTGTGCCCAGGTGTCGAGCAGTGCCCGCCGCTTGTCCAGAAACGTCGACCGCGAATAGCTCCGCTCGACTGCCGAGCCGACCGCATGCGACAGACTCGTTTCCATCACCGCGTAATCCGCGTCCGCGCGCTCCGATGCCCACGTGCGGAACGTCGAGCGCCAGCCGTGAGGCGACCCCGCGCCGGCGAGACCGGCCGACTTCATGACCCCGGCCACGGTCGCCGCCGACAGCGAGCCGGCCCCCGCCTGCGGACTCGGGAAAACCAACGCGTCGGCGCCGTCGTGCCGGCGCAACGGCCGCACCGAGTCGAGCAACGTCACCGCCGCAGGGACCAGCGGCACCACATGCTCGCGGTTCCGCTTCATCCGGCAGGCCGGGATACGCCACTCGCGCGCGTCCTCGTCAATCTCGTCCCACCTCGCAAGCCGTGCTTCCGACGGGCGCGCGGCCGTCAGGATCTGGAACCGCAGGCACGCCTTCGCCGACAACGTCGCGCGGCACGTCTCGATCCGCCGCATCGCCACCGCCGCGTCTGCGTACGCCACGCTGCGCATGTGCTCGCGTACGGCCGGCTGGCGGACGAGCGCCCCGGCCACCGCCGCGACCGGATCGACCTCGATCAGCCCCGCCGCGAGCGCATGGCGGAACAGCGCCCCGAGCGTCGTGCGCAGCTTCCGGCCCGTGCCCGGCTGCGATGTCCACACCCGTTCGAGAACCCGCAACACTTCCGGCTTGCCGACCCGATCGACCGGCAGGTCGAGCAGTTCGGCCGCGTGCCGCTCCAGCGTCGCCGCCCGCGCCTTCTGTTCGCCCAAGGACAGCACCGCGCGGTTCGAGTCGGCGAGCTTGCCGGCGATCTTCCGCAGCGTCGGCACACTGGACCGCTGCGGCCCCGCGAACGGGTCTTCGCCCCGCTTGACCGCGAGCTTGTTGTCGAGCGCCCACGCGCGAGCCTGCGCCAGGCTTACGACGTCCACCGAGCCGAGCCCGCGGTCGACTCTGCCCCGGCCCGGCACCGTGAGCCGTTGCACCCAGGACCGCGCCCCGCTGCGCTGCACGAACAGATGCAGCCCGTGCCCGTCCGAATACCTGCCCGGCTTGCGCAGCGTCTGCACCCGTCGAGCCGTCAACCTCGTCATGGGGGTTTCCCCGGCGAAAATCTATTACCACGAGACTACCACATTCTGCATGCGCTTGGGTGGGGCCGATTGAGCACGCCTGAGAACTCGATTTCCAGAGAATGCGCCTTTTATATGGGTCTTTGGAGAGAAGATGAAAACGACTGAGGGCGAATGATAACGGTTGACGACGGACTATCTATCTTCGCGCTCGACGAGTAGGAACCGGCGCGGCACGCCGGCGGAATACGGGACGCCCGGGCCTTCACCGGCCCGGGCTGTTTCGTCTGCGGCGCCCAGTGAGAGGCTGGCTCAGTGTGTGGCACCGTCCGTAGCGGTGCGGTCAGTCCGGGAACTCGGTCCGGCAGACGCGGGCCTCCTCGCCCCAGAACTCGATGCACTTCTCCCGGTCCATCGGCCCCTGACCGACGACCTTCGCCATCAGAAAGTCGGCCAGCCGTTCCACTTCCCGGTTCTGGAGCGTCGCGGGCGGATCGAACAACCGCAGCCCCATGCGGTCCAGGTCGGCGCGGGTCCGGCCGAGGCAGCGGTCGTCGACGTAGGCCCGCCGGTCGTACGCCGGCATGTCGCGGCCCGGCAGGCCGCACTTGATCACGAATACGAGCTGCTCGCGGGTGAGTGCGCTCTCGCGCAGGTTGGCCCCGTCCGGCATCTGGAGATTCATCTTGCGGCCGTCCCCGGACCACCCGTGGCACGCCTGGCAATCGCCCTTTCCGCGGTAGAGACGCCCGCCGGCGGCGACCGTATCGGTCTGCGCATCGACTACCGGATCCAACAGGGGGTGACCGGCGATCCCGACGCCGACAAGCAACCCCGCGCCCACGCTCATCCGCACCCAACGAGACGTTCGCACTCGCACCTGGCCACCCTCCTTGCCGGCTCCCGCCCGCATCGGTTCCTGCGTACGGGAGGCTAGCACACCGGAGCGGACGGCCGTCGACGCCGGCGCCTCCGATTACAGCCACCGGGCGGCGGGAAGCGGGAGGCCGGGGCTCACGGCAACTCGGTGAAGCCGTGCGCCACCGCGTACTTGGTCAATTCGGACGCCGTCCGCACCCCGAGTCGATCCATGATGCCCGCCTTGTGGAACTCGACGGTCTTGACCGAGATGCCGAGTCGGGCCGCAATGTCCCTGGCGGTGTGTCCCTCGGCCACCAACTGCAGCACCTCCCGCTGGCGCGGCGTCAACCTGCCCAGGGTGGGCGGCACGGTCACCGAGCGGGGCACGCTCGCCCGCAGCGCGTCGCTCGTGATGAGCGGCGTCAGGTACTTCCGGCCGCCCAGGACGGTGGCGATGGCGACGTTCAGCTCCGACGCAGCCGAGCGCTTCAGCAGGTAGCCGGCCGCCCCCGCGTCGAAAGCCTCGCTGGCGTAGGTCGGATCGGCGTGCATCGTGAGGAAGATGATCCGGGTGTCGGGAACCAGGGTGCGCAGCTGGCGCGCCGCGTCGAGCCCGTTGAGCAGCGGCATCGAGATGTCGAGCAGGACGATGTCGGGCGCGAGCTTCGGCGCGGCCTCCACCAGCGCCCGGCCGTCCTCGACCATGCCGACCAGCTCGCACCGGTCCTCGAGCAGCCGGCGCAGGCCCTCCAGCACGAGCGTATGGTCATCCGCCAGCAGCACCCGCGGTCGCTTCGCCATCCTCGTCACCCGCGCCGTCCTCGTCATCCGCGGCGGCGGCCGGCAGCGGCGCCCACACCGTGACCCGGCTTCCCGCCCCGGCCCGCGAGGCGAGCTCGAAGCGCCCGCCCGCCAGCCGCACCCGCTCCTGCATCCCCACGATCCCCAACCCCTCGGTCGAGCGCGCCGGCACGGCGAACCCGACGCCGTCGTCGGACACCGTCAGACGGATGCCGCCGTCGGACGGCGCCATCTGGACCGTCGCACGGCTGGCGCCGGCATGCTTGACGACGTTGCGCAACGCGGCCTGCGCCACGTGGTAGAGGCACGCCGCCACCGCGGGCGGAACCGGCTCGGCCAACTCGCCGATCCGCAGATCGATGCGCAGCGAGCCGTGGCGCCGCAGGTCCGCCACGTGGGACCGCAGCGCCGCCTGCAGGCCCAGGTGATCCAGGACCGACGGATGCAGGCCGTAGGCGAGGCCGTGCACATCGTCCGACAGCTCCACGAGCCGGTCGCGGATGGCCCCGAGCCGCTCCGCGATCGCGCGCGGCGAGCGGGGCGCCCCGGCCTGCAGCGACTCGACGTCGAGCGTCAGCATCGCGAGCCGCTGGTTGACGTCGTCGTGCAGCTCGCGCGAGATGCGCCGCCGCTCGTCGTCCTGGGCCGTCAGCAGCCGCCCCGCCAGCGCTTGCAGCTCGGCCCGACTCCGTTCGAGCTCCGCCTGCTTCCGCCGCAGGGCGGCCTCGGCCCGCTTGCGATCGGTCACGTCCCGCCAGATGGACCGGTAGTAGTAGTTCTGCCGTTCGTCCCGGATGAGCGCCATGCCGAGGCTGACGTCCAGCAGGCTGCCGTCCCGGCGCCGCAGTCGAAGCTCCACGTCCAGCGCCCGCCCGTCCGCGCGGGCCGCCTCCAGCGCCCGGCCGAGCGCCGCGGCGCTGCCCGCATCGTGCAGCTCGCGGATCGGGCGCCCGAGCACCTCCGCCCGCCGGTAACCGGTCGCGCGCAGCAGCGTGGCGTTGCACTGCACCACCCGCTCGGTGTCGACGGTCACCGAGGCGAACATGTCCGGCGCGTCCTGGTACAGGTTCTCGTAGCGCGCCCGCGCCGCCTCCAGTGCACGCAGGGACTG
The DNA here is from genome assembly GCA_965116825.1 of Vicinamibacterales bacterium. Lineage (GTDB taxonomy): Bacteria > Acidobacteriota > Vicinamibacteria > Vicinamibacterales > UBA8438 > WTFV01. The sequence continues at coordinate 4,348,871 of OZ220736.1, read as the reverse complement.
CTCGCGCAACTGCTCCCGGTCGGCGTCGCGCGTCTTCTGCATGACTCCAGTCAGATGTACCCGAGCGGTCGCAATCGGAGGACCTGGGGATCTCCCTAGTTTTCCGGCGCGCCGGAACATCGTATCTTGCATTCAGAACCGGGACGGCGCCAGGCTTTGCCGGCCCGGGAGAGATGGAGGCACGATGGACACACCACCGGACTTCCAGCGCCTTCGCCGGCGGACGGCTCGCACCCCCGCGGGCCGTTCGTGCGGCGAAGGCATCGCCGTTGCGCCAGGCCGGCGCGGCCGCAATCCGGGAACCGGGACACGCGTGACCGCCGGGTCGCGCGGTGTGGACGCTCCAACGATCCTCTGTTGCGTGCGAGCCGAGCCGGCCACTCCTCCGGCGCGGGGCCGGACGGCGTGACGGGCGCATCACGCTGTCCGGCCGGCGGGCGCTTCCCGGCGTCCGCCGGCGCCTGACGTCGTCCGACCGATACGACGTCCTCCCCGAACGATCCCGAGCAGCCTGGTCGCGCCGGGCGCCGACTGCGATCTTGAAGTGCATCAGGGACGCGGCGCCGGCATGCCCTTGAATCGCGGCGGGCGGGGCGATGGTACGATCCACGAACGATGGGCAGACCCGGAACTGGAGAGAGCAACTCGCGGTGGGCGGCGTGGATGACGGTTCGCACCGTGCTCGCCGCGCTGCCGGCGCTTGCGGCACTGAGCCCGAACGCGGCCGCCGCGCAGTCGCTGCAACCGCCGGACTGGGACACCGGCATGGGGATGGCGGAGGCGGTGGACCGCAATCCCGACCCCGACATCGTCGAGGTGGACTTCGAGGCCCGGGTGGCCAGCGTCGAGATCGCCCCTGGGCTCGCGGTGGAGGCCTGGACCTACAACGGGACCATCCCGGGTCCGATGATTCGGGTGCAGGTCGGCGACCGTCTGATCGTGCACTTCACGAACAACCTCCCGCGGCCGAGCACCATTCACTGGCACGGCCTGCGGATCCCCATCGACATGGACGGCGTGCCCGGCTACTCGCAGGAGCCGGTGCAGCCGGGCGGGACGTTCACCTACGACTTCGTGGTGCCGGACGCCGGCATCTACTGGTATCACCCGCACGTGATGTCGGCGGCGCAGGTGGGCTTCGGCCTCTACGGCGCGTTTCTGGTCGAGGATCCCGCCGAGACGGAGACGGTCGGCATCGCCGACGACCTCGTCCTCGTGCTCAGCGACATCGACGTGGCCGACGACGGCGCGCTGCTCCCGGCCGACACCGGCGGCACGGTCGGGATGCTGTTCGGCCGCGAAGGCAACCGGGTGCTCGTCAACGGCCGGCGTCTTCCGGAGCTGGTCGCACGGGCCGGAGCGCCGCAGCGCTGGCGCATCGTGAACGCGGCCAAGAGCCGCTACTTCAAGCTGGACCTCGGGGAAGGAAACGTCTTCCGCAAGATCGGCGGCGACGGCGGCCTGACCGAGTACTTCGAGGATCACGACTTCATCGTGCTCGGCGCGGGGGAGCGCGCCGACGTTCTGGTGACGCCCACCGGAGAACCGGGCGGCGAGGGACTGCTGCGCTCGCTGCTGCACGACCGCGGCTACGGAAGCATCTTCGGCCGCGACTTCGAGAACCTCTTCACCATCCGCTTCGCGGACGACCCGCCGTACGAGGGAGGCCCGCTGCCGCACACGACCCGCGAGATGGAGCCCTACGACCTGGAGGGCGCGACCGGGATCGATCTGGAGCTGACCCTGCAGGAAGATCCCTACGACCAGACGTTCGCCTACGGCATCAACCACGTGCCCTTCTGGAGGGCGAAGCCGATACTGGCAAGCCTGGGCGAGACGCAGGTCTGGACGGTTACCAACTCCACGGCCTGGTCGCACCCGCTCCATCTGCACGGGTTCTTCTTCATGGTGCTCGACGAGGCGGGCGAGCCGGTCCGGCCCCTGGAATGGAAGGACACGGTTGACATCCCGCACGAGCGTACCGTGCGCCTGGCGGTCCGCTTCGACGCCCGCCCCGGCACCTGGATCTTTCATTGCCACATCCTCGACCACGCCGACGGGGGCCTGCTGAGCGCCGTGCACCTGGACCTGCCGCTCGAGGACTTCCGGAACCTGGCCGAGCACTGAGAGTCTTGCACCGCAGGAGTTTCGCGGGCGGCGAGACTTCCAAGGCGACCGCAGGGCGCGCGGCCTCACGCGAACGGATTTCGCACGGTCACGCCGGCGAATTGCATACCCGCCTGCAGATCCTCCGAGAGGACCTCCGGACAGCCGCCGCGGCGGGCGGCTTCGATGATCGCGGCGTCCCAGTACGAGATGCGCCAGCGCGCCGCGGTCGCCAGGGCCTGCTGCACGAGCGGCACGGTGGTCTCGACGATGCGAAAGCGCAGCCACGACTCGACCAGATTCACGGCGGCCTCGTGGGCGAGACGGTCCGGCTTCGTCGCACGGGTCGCCTGCACGTAGAATTCCTGCAGCACCTGGGCCGACAGCACGAGATCGTCGCTTTCCAGGATCGCCCGCGCCGTTCGGTTCTTCCCTTCTTCCGCGGGGACGGTGCTGACGGCGTACAGCAGCACGTTGGTGTCAACGAAGACCGCCACGGCGGTGGACCTCCTCGCGCGGCAACCGGTCACCGGCGCGGAACGTGTCGATGTCGCCGAGGGTCTCGTCCTGCAGCCGCCTGCGCCGGTCGAACTCCGTCTCCTCGCCCGACCAGCGGATCAGGAAGTCGCGGACGGCGGCCGACACGGAGGTGCCCCGTTCCGCGGCCCGGACGCGGGCGCGCCGATGCACCTCGTCGGCAACCGAGACTGTGATATTTTTCATCGTCACATTTTCACATAACCGACAATCTCGTGCGATCACCTGTTCAGTACCTGCTCTGGCAGTCCCCGCCCCGCGCCCGCAGCGCCATCACCGCCGACTTCCCCGGCGCCGCGTCTCCCCCCGGCAGCCGGGTACGCTTCACGACCCGCGGCCAGTCGATCACCGGCGTGGTCGCCGAGCTGCAGGCCGCCCGCGCGGTGGTGCTGGCGGGCGACGACGGCCGGTGGCAGGTGCCCTATCGATTCCTCGAGGTCGTCGAGCGGGTCCCGGAACGGGAGTGCACCCTGGCGGACGTCGAGACGCTGGCGCGGCGCCTGTTCGCGCGCCACCAGGCGCAGAGCGGCCTGGGCACGCGGTGGACGTTCGGCTTCGACCTCTCCACGTCGCGGGCCGGCGTGTGCCGTTACGGGGAAACGCGCATCGACCTGGCGGTGAGCTACTGCCTGCGGGCGACCCGGGCCGACATCGAGAACACCCTGCTGCACGAGATCGCGCACGCGATCGTCGGCGCCAGGCACGGCCACGACGCCGTCTGGCAGGCGAAGGCGCGCCAGATCGGCTGTACCGCCGAGCGCTGCCACGACGTGACCCATACCGTGGCCCGCTGGGTCGGGGAATGCGGCTGCCGGCGGCGCTGGTTCCGCCAGCGGCTGAGCCGCAGATTGCGCCACGGCGCCATCTGCAAGGCGTGCGGACGCACCATCGAGTGGCGCTGGAACACGGACGGAGAGTCCGCCGGCTAATCGTCCGCCAGCCACCCGTCGCGGAGCTGGATGATGCGGCTGCCGTAGGCGGCGTTGGCGTCCGAATGGGTGACCTGGATGATGGTCGTCCCTGTACCCTTCTGAATGACTTCGGGGCGATGATGTCGCGGAGTCGGGCAGGCCGTCGGGAGCCACCATTCGTCCCCTGTGTTTCGAACACCTGGGAGGGACTTGTGCCCCGACGGTTCGCCATCGATGGACGCCCAGTGGGGAGTTTGCGCCGTAGAGCGCCAGTACAGGGACCGGCAGGCATCGTTGGCGCGCCCGTTCGATTCGCCTGGGAGGTTAAAGTTGAAGTTGGAATGGTTCGCGGGTGTGGACTGGGGCTCGCAACAACATCAGGTGTGCGTGCTCGACGCCGACGGGAAGGTGCTCGGAGAACGGGTGTTCGAGCATGGCGGTGCAGGGCTGCTGCAAATGGCGGACTGGCTGCTGTCGTTCGCAAAGGGCGACGCGAGCGAAGTCGGCGTGGCGGTCGAGACGCCACGCGGGCCGGTGGTCGAGAGCCTGATGGAACGCGGCTTCGCGGTCCACTCGATCAACCCGAAACAGCTCGACCGCTTCCGCGACCGGCTGTCGCCGGCAGGGGCGAAGGACGACCGGCGGGACGCCCGGGTGCTGGCCTCGGCGCTGCGTACCGACCCGCACTGTCTTCGGCGGCTGGAATCGACCGACCCGGCGATCGTCGAGTTGCGGGAGTGGTCGCGCCTCAACGAGGACCTGACTCGGGAACGGGTGCGTCTGGCCAACCGCATGCGGGATCAACTCTGGCGCTACTACCCACAGTTCCTCGACGCGGTTGACGACGACGTCGCGGCGCCGTGGGCGCTCGACCTGTGGCAGAGCCTGCCGACGCCGCGTGCCGGCCAACGCGTGCGCGAGGTGACGCTCACCAGAGTGTTGAAACAGCACCGCATCCGCCGGGTCGACGCCGCGACATTGCGCGCCAAGCTGCGTACGCCGGCCGTCAAGCTGGCGCCGGGCGCGGCCGAAGCCGCCACTACGCATGTGCGGCTCGTCGCTGAACGCCTCGCCCTGGTCAACCGCCAGCTCGATCAGGCTCGGCGCGAACTCGATGGGTTGGTACATCAGCTCGCCGAGGCAGCTCCGGCGGACGACCCGAACGCTTCGACGGAGGACGAACCCTCGTCGAAAGCGCTGCCGGATGCGGCGATCCTGCTGTCGCTGCCCGGCATCGGCGCCAAGGTGCTCGCCACGCTGCTTGGCGAAGGCAGCGACGCGGTGGAGCGGCGGGACTACAACGCGTTGCGCTGTTTGTGCGGGGTGGCTCCAGTCACCCGGCGTTCGGGCAAGAGCATGATCGTGACGCGGCGACAGGCGGCCCATGGCCGGCTGCGCGACGCCGCCTACCACTGGGCCCGCGTCGCTGCCCAACGCGACCCGGTCAGCCATGACAAGTACCGGTCGCTGCGCGCCCGCGGCCACGGGCACGCCCGCGCCCTGCGCTCGGTGGCCGACCGACTGCTGAACGTCGCCTGCGCGATGCTGCGTGACGGTGTCTGCTTCGACCCGCAGCGCGCCGGGACTGGCGCTGCCTGAGCGGATCGTCGACATGTAGCTCGTGGCGTCCCGGACCAGGCGCCGCGCATTCTGTTCGTGGAACGAGGGCCAGCCTTCTGGCTGGCCCGTAAGAACTTCCCGCACGGTCAGCCGCGGCAGTCACCGGAGGCCGTAGCGGAGCGAAGGAGCCGGGAAGCGGCTTGACGGCCGCGGCTGCCCGTGCGCGAGGTAAACGCGTTCCGAGCGCAGCGAGGGCATTCAGTTGCCTTCAAGCCGACCCACATCTGTGTCCAGAGGGCGGCATGATCGCGTCCTCGGACTCGATAGAAGGCGCCACCGAACGAACTCGAAAATCCGCTTGACAAACGGTGGGGAGTCCCTCCCCGTTGAGCCGCGTGAACAGCTCCATGATCTCGCGGCCCTGGCTGGAGTGGAGGTTGCCGGTCGGCTCGTCGGCCAGGATCAGCGTCGGCTTGGCGATCAGCGCGCGCGCCACCCCGACGAGCTGCTGCTGCCCGCCCGAGAGCTGGCTGGGATACAGGTCCTTCTTGCCGACGATCTGGAAGCGGTCGAGGGTGTCGGCGACGAGGCTCTGGCGCTCCGCGCGGGGCACGTTGCGATACGAGAGCGGCACGTCGAGGTTCTCCGCCACGGTCAGGTCGTCGAGCAGGTGGTAGCTCTGGAACACGAAGCCGATGTGGGTCCGGCCGAGCGCCTGCCGGTGCTTCTGCCGCAGCTTGTGGACGGGCTGGCCGAGCAGGTCGTACTCCCCCGTCCACTCGGCGTCGTGCATCCCCAGAATGTGCAGCAGCGTCGACTTTCCGGCCCCGGACGGGCCCATGACGGAGACGAACTCGCCGGCGGCGATGTCCAGCGTGATCCGGCGCAGGACGAACGTCCGGCTGACCCCGTGGCTGAAGACCTTCTCGACGTCGCGCAGAGCGATCAGCGGTGCCGGCATGGCAAGAGCTTAGCAGTCCGCAACCGCAGACCCTCTCGACCTTGGCAGGCTCCCTTCCGCGGCCGGTGGATGGCGGAGCGAGTCACGGAGTAGACTCCGTGCGTCACGGGATTCCAGCGCGCGCGGCGCGCACCACACACACGGCCGCACAAGAAGCGAGGATGTCATGAGAATCACCACGTTGCTCACCGTAGTTGCCGTTGCCGGCTTGCTGGTCGGCGGGACGGCGCAGGACGCCGCCGCCCAGGAGGCGGAGCCGTTCAGCGCCGCCGACTTCGAGTACGGCTCGCGCTTCGCCCTGCCCGACGGTACGACGGCCGAGATCTGGAACCCGGCCAAGGCCAAGCTCGTGGCCGGCGGGCCGATGATCGGCGGCACGGTGCGCGCCACCGACCCGCGCACGTACTGCGCGATGGCCGCGGCCGGCTACGACTTCGTCTGGGTCGAGATGCAGCACGAGTCCATCTCGTGGGAGCAGGTCGCCCGGATGTGGCGGACCTGCCCGGGGCCGGCGGCCCCCGGCGCGCGCGTGGCGTACGCCGACGAGCGCGAGATTCAGCACGCCACCGACATGGGCGCGCTGGTCATCGTGGTGCCCACCGTCGACAGCGTCGAAGAGGCGCAGGCCGCGGTCGACTGGACCTACTTCCCGCCGATCGGCCGGCGCAGCGCGGGCGGCGGCCAGGGCGCCGGCGAGCTCTGGAACCAGGTGCCCGGCGGCTACCGCCAGACCTGGAACGACAACGTCGTGCTGATCCTGATGATCGAGACGCTCGAGGGCGTGGAAGCCTCGCGCGAGATCGCGCAGATCCCGGGCGTCACGGGGCTGTTCGCGGCCAGCGGCGACCTCGGCAATTTCTCCGGCTTCGGCGAGGGCGACGACGAGTACGAGGCGCTGATCACCGAGGTCTCCGAGGCGGCCATCGACGCCGGCATCCACGCCTGCGCACCGCTGCGCTGGGCGAACCGGGCGTCGTTCACCTGCTTCCAGGCTGGCACCGAGGCGGCCAACATCCGCCGCGGGGCCGCGGCCGAGATCCAGCAGGCCAACGAGAGCTTCGGCGCCACCGGCGGCGGCGCCCCGGTCGAGCGCTCCGGCGCGGCCGGGCTGCTCGCCGAGCTGACCGCGCAGTGCGGCTCGATCACCTACGAGGACGACTGCTACGCGGCGGTCCGCAGCGCGGCGGGCGCCGCCGGCGACCTGTCGGACGACGAGCAGGCGCAGATCGTGCGCCGGCTGCGCGAGGTCATGGGCAACAACCCGAACCAGGCGGACCGGATCGGCGAGATCGCGGCCGAGGCGGGCCTGTCGGTCCAGTAGTCCGCGGCGCGCAGCCGGCCCGTCGAGCGCAAGGGCCGCGACGCGCCAGCACCTCCACAGGCGGGCGCCGGGCGTCCTGACGGGCGTTCGGCGCCGGCCTCCCCAATCACTCGGCATATTCCAACTCACTGCTACCCAGAACCTTGATATCAGTTTATTGCCCACGAAGTTCAACACATCCCTTACGACCGATACACCCATATCAGGAATCGACTGACATCGTCTTCTGGCCGCGCGGGACTCCGGTCGAGAAGCGCTGGGCAGCGTTTGAAGAGTGCGTACTCGAATCAACTTCATCACATATAGTTCGCGGGGACATTACCGGCTCCTACGAGTTTGTTGACCACGAACGACTCGCCGAGGCGATCGTCTCAGCCACCGGAAGGCGACCCCTTGCCAACGCTCTAGCCCGGACTATTCGTGGCGACCGTGACTCGGCCCCTGGGAGGCGGCGCCGGAACCGGACTCGGTCACGGACAAGATGTCTAAGCACCGCTCGTTTCCGGGCACCTCGGCGACATCGTGTACTCGCCGTGCTGACACTGGCGGCGCGCAACAGCTCCTTCAAGGCGAGGTCGACGGGCTTCTACGACCCCCGAACGACGTCGGCCCGGCTCACTGCCTCGCACGGCACGTCTGTGCCGCCCAGAGACGTCGCCAGGCGCCGGAAGCGGTTGCACCGTCAAGGAGTCTCACTTACGTCCGCGGCGCGGCGGCGTTGCTCGGCGACGAGCCGCGGCAGGGCGTCGACCGCGTACAACGGCAGCGACAGGATGCGCACCGTCACCGGCCGCGTGCCTTCCGCAACGCGGATGGTGTGGCGCACCGTCTGCAGGCCGGGCGGGTTGGCGTCGAACCGCACCGCGAGGGGCGGCCGCTTCTCGTGCGCGAACTGCAGAAGCGATTTCAGCGAGCCGCTGCTTCCCGCCTTGACCTCGATCGGCACCATCCAGTCGCCGTGCGAGACCACGTAGTCGACCTCGGCGTTGCCCTTGCGTGCCTTGCGCAACCAGTAGTGGAGCTCCGGCGGCTGGTCCCCCCCGCTCAACCCGATGAGCTGCTGTCCGACGTACTGCTCGGCAATGCCCCCCTCGTTCACAAGGCGAACCGCATCCATGGCCTCGATACCGGTCGGATCGAGCCCACAGACGTGGTTCATCAACCCCACGTCCATGAACACCAGCTTGCCGGGGCGGCGGGCGGCGTCAGCGCCCAGAGGGAGCCCGGAGCAGTTGCTGTGGGACACGCGATGGCAGACGCGCGCCTTGACCAGTAGCTCGACGGCCCGGCCGACCTCGGCCGCGCGCGCATCCGGGTCGAGGCGCCGGTAGCTCACGGGTTGTCCGACGGTGCGCGGCACGGTGCGGAACAGCCGCTGCAGCCGGCCGAGCTGCGCCCCCCGCGCATACTTGGCGAAATCGTCCTCGTAGGTCGATGCGATGGACCGGTGGACGGCGGCCACCTCCAGCGGCGACCCCGACTCGCAGTGCGCCTGCACGGCTTCGGGCAAGCCGCCCACCAGCAGGTACTCCCGCAGCCGGCGCGACAGCCGGCGGTGCACCGCGTCGGCAGGCGGCGCGCCCGGATCCGTGGCGGCGGCCTCCTCCAACGCCTCCGGGTCGGCGGCGGCCAGGAACTCGCCGAACGTCATCGGTCCGATGTGCAGATACCGGATGCGGCCGACGGGCATCGAGAAACCGTGGTCGGCGAGCGTGAACTCCAGCAGCGATCCGGCGGCCGCCACCGGCAGATCCGGCCGGTCCTCGTAGAGATAGCGCAGGGCGGGCAGCGCATGCGGCGTCGCCTGCACCTCGTCCAGAAAGAGCATCGCGCCGTCCAGCCGCACACCGCCGAGCGCCTCCAGTTCCCGCAGGATGCGCCCGGTGTCCAGACTCTCGAACACGCGTTCGAGGTAGAGATGCCGCTCCAGGTTCACCTCGCACAACCCGAGACCGGCCGCCGCCGCAAACTGCCGGACGAGGGTCGTCTTGCCGACCTGCCGTGCGCCGCGCAGCACCAGCGGCTTGCGGCGCGGAGCCTTCAGCCACCGGTGCAGGGCCTCTTCTGCGAATCGCTTCATGTTCCAACAGACGTCACAAATATTACAATATCTAATCTAAAAGACGTCTGTTCAGTCGAGTGGGAACGGCCGGACTCACTCGGAGGTTTGCGGCAGTACGAGCGGGCGCACCAGCTCCACGACCATGCGGGCGGCCGCGCGCGCCTCGGCGCCATCCGGCTCGCGGTAGAAGTCGGACGGTGTCAGGTCCTCGGCGCCGTAGAATGCGAGTTCGCGGTCGCGACGCAGATTCCGGGACGCGGCGGCGAGCCGCTCGACGTCGGGCGCCAAGGCCTCCGGCAGGCGGCTGCGCTCCGCTTCCAGCACCCCGGCGACATCGTGTACCCGCGGCGGGTCGACGCCGGCCGCCCGCAACAGCCCCTTCAAAGCGAGCTCGACCACCTCCTGCGACTCCCGAACCACGTCGGCCCAGGACTCCGCCTCGTAGAGCACGTCGATCGCCCGCAGGCGCGTCGCGGCGCGCCGGACGTAGTCGGCGGCGAGCGTCCGGTTGCGCATCAGGCCGCCTCGGTCCAGTAGGGCTGCCCGTGCACGACGCGTCTCACGAGCCGCCCATCGGCTATGGCGCGACGGAGACGTGCGAGCCGGGCGGACAGCATCCACTCGCGATCGAACAACACGGTCCCGTCGAGCGCCACCTCCGCCCACAAGCCGCTGAACCCTTCGTCCGCCGCCGGGTGCACGAAGTGCGGGTCCACCCGGCGTCCCCGCCACGTCACCGGCTGCGCGTCCCATGCGCGGTACAACGCGCGCGTCAACGCGAGGTGCGGTTCGACGACGAGGAGGGCATCGACATCCGAGGCGGGCCCGGCCTCGCCACGCACCCAGGAGCCGTGGAGAACGACTGCCGCCAGGGCGTCTCCGACCACCGCACGAGCGCGGGTCAGCAGCGCGGCCGCATCCTGGTCCGCGGCGACACCGGACCCGGCCGCGGCCAGCCGCCGCACGCAGTAGGCGTTGAGCGACAACCCGCGATCCCGTGCGGCGTCGTGCAACGCGGCGTGCAGCGCCGGCGGCATGCGCAGGACGAAACGGCCCGACTTGGGAGACCCGGCGGATGACATCATGGGATTGGCAGATTGATATCGCCAAGATCCAAGAATAGTATCTCACGCCGACTATCCCATCGCGCTCCGGATGTCGGTTCGCGAGAAATCGCCGCCCTTGAACAGCAGCGGCAGTCCTCGCTGGCGGGCCAGCGCATACGGGAAGACGTCTCCGAGATTGAGACCGGCGGGATGACGTCCCTTGCCGAATCGACGGTAGGCCTCGACCGCGATGGCGGCCTGCGCCCCATCGACCGGCGCGACGTCGATGTACGGTTCGCTCAGAAAGTCGCCGAGATCGCTGAACAGGGCGTCGTCACGACTGGTTACCGCGGCCAGTTCGACGACCGACACGGCCGAAACGAGAACCCGCCCGGCGTCGGCGATCGCGGCTCGCGCCGCCGGCCCATCGGCCTCTCGCCGCAGGATGGCGACGATGGCCGAAGTGTCGACCACGATCACTTAGGCAGTCCACGGTCGTCGTAGAGCTCCTCCTGCCAGACCTGTGACAACGGGCGCTCCTGGTCGGCGGCCCGTCCGCGCAGCCGCTCGCGTTCACGGAATCGATCACCGGCCTGGGCGAGACGCTCGAGGGACGCTTCGATGTAGGCGCGATCCGGGATGGCCTTGTCGACCTGTTCCTCGAGCGCACCCAGCGCCTGCTCTATGACCGCGGTCTTGCGGCCCCGGCCGCGCAGGCCGAGGCGGCCGGCCAGCCGCTCGACCCGCTGGTCGAGGTCGTGCCTGTGGGCGATATTGATGGCCACGACTTCATCGTAGCATCGATTGTAGCAACGGCGTGGCCGCCGCGTCTCGAAACGCGAAGGGCGCACGATACACTCCAGGTGGTGTATAATGTATGTCAATGCGAACCAACATCGTGCTGGACGACGCCCTGGTCCGGCGGGCGATGAAGCTGACCGGCGCGCGGACCAAGCGGGAAGTCGTGCACGTGGCGCTCACCAGTCTGGTCGAGAGCCGCTCCCGCAAGAACCTGCTGGAGCTTGCCGGGACGCTGGCGTTCGCGCCGGACTTCGATCACAAGGCGCTGCGCGGCCTGCGCGGCGATGCCGGCCGTGTTGATCGTTGACACGTCCCTCTGGTTGGACGTGCTGCGGGACGCGGACAAGCGGCGCGCGCTCGAAGCGGCGATCGGCGGCGACGACGTCTACCTGACCCGCTTCACGCAGATGGAGTTGCTCGCGGGCGCCCCGCGCGAGGAGCAGTGGCACCTGCTGGCGACCTACCTGGACGGCCAGCGCTACCTGGAGCCCGAACCCGACGCGTGGCGGCAGGCGGCGCGCACGTTCTTCGAGCTGCAGCGCCTCGGAACCCCGGCGTACAGTCCCGTGGAGTGCTGCATCGCCGAGATCGCCATCGCACACAAGGCGCTGCTGCTCCACCGCGACCACGACTTCTCGCTCATCGCCGCCCTGCGGCCGCTGCAGGAGCGCCGGCTGGAGCTGTAGCCGGTCGCCGGGAGCGCCAACAGGCATGACTGATGCCTGTTGCGCGGTCCAGTCGACCGCCGAAGGGAGATGTTCGAGATGACAGGACGCGGATTCGACCTTGCCGGCGCCGCGGGCACCGTCGCCCCGGCGTCCCCGTCGCGCCGCCGCTTCCTGCAGCGAACGGCCGCCGCGCTCGCCGCGGCGCCCTTCGTCCACCCGACCGCGTGACGCCGCCCGTCACAATGAACCACAGCCAGATCGTCAGCTTCATCTGAAGGACACCAATGAGCCGCGCGCTGACGATCGAACACCTGTCGAAGACGTACCCCAACGGCGTGCGGGCGTTGCGCGACGTGTCGCTGCGGGTCCCGACCGGCATGTTCGGCCTCCTCGGGCCCAACGGCGCCGGCAAGAGCACGCTGATGCGCATCATCGCCACCCTGCAGGAGCCGGACGGCGGCAGCGTGATGCTCGGCGACCTGGACGTGCTGCGCGAGAAGGACCGGGTCCGCCGGCTGCTCGGCTATCTGCCGCAGGAGTTCGGGGTGTACCCGAGGGTGACGGCGCAGGCGATGCTGAGCCACCTGGCGGCGCTCAAGGGCGTGCCACCGCGACAGGTCCGGGAGACCGTCGAGGCGCTGCTGCGGCAGACCAACCTGTGGGACGACCGCAAGCGGCGGCTGGACACGTTCTCCGGCGGCATGAAGCAGCGCTTCGGCATCGCGCAGGCGCTGCTCGGCGATCCGCAACTGATCATCGTCGACGAGCCGACCGCCGGCCTCGACCCGACCGAGCGGCTCCGCTTCCACAACCTGCTGTCGCAGATCGGCGAGAACATCGTGGTGATCCTCTCGACCCACATCGTCGAGGACGTCAGCGACCTGTGCAGCCGGATGGCGATCATCTCGAAGGGCGAGGTACTGCTGACCGGGGATCCGGCGGACGCGATCGAGCGGCTGGACGGCCGCGTCTGGAGCCGCGTCGTCGGACGCGAGGAGCTCGCCGGCTACGAGCGCGACCACCACGTCATCTCCACGCGGCTGTCCGGCGGGCGGACCGTGATCCACGTCTACGCGGACGAGCGTCCCGGCGGCGGGTTCGAGCGCGTCCGGACCGAGCTGACCGACGTGTACTTCTCGACGTTGAAGCGCGCCGCCGCGGCGGCGTAGACCGACCGCCGGCCGGGGAGCCACGCCATGCTGTTCGCCGAGATCCTGCGCTTCGAGCTGCGCTACCAGCTCCGGCAGCCGGTCTTCCTGATTGCCGGCGCCTTCTTCTTCCTGCTGACGTTTCTGGCCGTCACCACCGACGCGGTCAGCATCGGCGGGTCGATCGGCAACGTCAACCGCAACGCGCCGTTCGTCATCCTGCAGATCCTGGGCGTCATGAGCGTGGTCGGCGTCTTCATGACGACGGCGTTCGTGGCCGGCCCCGTGCTGCGCGACCACGAGACGCGTACGCAGGAGCTCTTCTTCTCGACACCGCTCAGGAAGCGCGACTACCTGCTCGGGCGCTTCGCGGGCGCGCTGGCGGTCGCGGTGGCCGCCTTCGTGCCGGTCGTCCTCGGCGTGATGCTCGGCAGCCTGATGCCCTGGCTGGAGCCGGAACGGGTCGGTCCGTTCATGATCGGTCCATATCTGCAGGGCCTTGTCGTCTTCGTGGTGCCGAACACGGTCTTCACGGGCTGTGTCCTTTTCTCCCTGGCCACCGTCACCCGCAGCCTGACCGCGACGTACGCCAGCGTGGTCGGCATGTTCGTCGCCTACGGGGTCGCCGGCAACCTGGCGTCCGACATCGAGAACGAGACGCTCGCGGCCATGCTCGACCCGTTCGGGGTGGCGGCCCTGGGACTGGCCACGCGTTACTGGACCGTCGCCGAGCGCAACACGATGCTGCTCCCATTCGACGACGGCCTGCTCGCGAATCGCCTCGTCGTCCTCGCCGTGGGGGCCCTGGTGTTCGCGTGCGCCTGCTCCCGCTTCTCGTTCACCGTCGACGAGCACCGCGGCGGCCGGCGGTGGTGGCGGCGCAAGCAGGAAGCCGCGAACGTCGATCCGGGGGAGGAAGCGGAGGCGAAGGCTGCCGAAGACACCGGACTGGGCGTTCAGGCGCTGCCCGCGGCGCCTCCCCGCCCGACGCTGACTTTCTCCGGCCTCCGCCAGCTCGCGATACGCACCCGCCTGGAGGTCGGCGGCGTCGTCCGGAGCACCGCGTTCCTCGTCATCCTCGCGTTCGGCGTGCTGAACATGATCGGCAACTCGTCGGCGATCGACCGGATATTCGGCACCCCGGTCCACCCCGTGACCCACCTGATGATCGGCATCCTGCAGAGCGGCTTTCTGTTCGTCCTGATCATCCTCACCTTCTACAGCGGGGAGCTGGTCTGGCGCGAACGGACGGCGCGGGTCCACGAGGTGATCGACGCGCTGCCGATGCCCAACTGGGCGCTCTGGGGCGCGAAGGTCGCGGCCCTGGTCGTCGTCGTCGCGGCGCTGCTGGCGACGACGATTCTCACCGGCATGGGCGTCCAGGCCTGGCGCGGCTACTACGACTTCGAAGCGGGCCTCTATCTGCGGGGCCTGTTCCTGGTGACCGGCATCCCGTTCCTGCTGATGGCGATCCTCGCCGTCTTCCTGCAGGTCGTCACCCACAACCGGTATCTCGGGTACCTGCTGATGATCCTCTACTTCGTCAGCCAGCCCGTCCTGTCGGCCTGGGACTTCGATCACAACCTGTATCAGTACGGCAGCGCGCCCGGGGCTCCCTACTCGGACATGAACGGCTTCGGCCATTTCGTCGAGCCGCTCTTCTGGTTCCATCTCTACTGGACGCTGTGCGCCGGCATGCTGGCCGTCGCCATCCATCTGCTATGGGTGCGGGGCGTGGCGGGCGGCCTGCGGGATCGCCTGCGGCTCGCGCGGCAGCGGACGACTCCGGCGGCGCGGGCCGCCCTGGCGGCGCTGGCCCTCGGCTTCGCCGCCACCGGCGGCTACATCTACTACAACACCAACGTGCTCAACGAGTACATCCCCGGCGACGTGCGCGAGGAGCGGCAGGCGCGTTACGAGCAGCAGTACAAGCAGTACGAAGACCTCCCGCAACCGAAGATCACCGCGCTCTACGCCGACGTGGACATCCATCCCGAACGCCGGGCGGTCGACATCCGCGGCCGGTACCGCCTCCGCAACAAGACCGGCACGCCGGTGGACGTGCTCCACGTGAGCATCAATCCGCAGGTGACGGTGCGGTCGATCGACGCGCCGGGACTCCACCTGGAGGCCGACGACGACACGCTCGGCTATCGGATCTACGCGCTGGATCAACCGCTGGCGTCCGGCGCGGAGCTCGAGCTTTCTTTCGAGGTCGCGATCGAGAATCCGGGGTTCGTCAACAACGGGTCGAACACCGACATCGTGGAGAACGGGACGTTCTTCCACAACCTGACGTATTTCCCGCGGATCGGGTACTCGCCGCGGTCGGAGCTGAGCGATCCGAACGACAGGCGCCGGCTCGAGCTCCCTCCGATACGGCGCATGCCGTCGATCGACGACGCGGCGGCCCGCGCCCATCACTACCTGACAGCGGAGTCGGACTGGATCGACTTCGAGACCGTGGTCTCGACCAGCGCGGACCAGATCGCGCTGGCCCCCGGTTATCTGCAGCGCGAGTGGACGGAGGGCGGCCGCCGCTACTTCCACTACAAGATGGACGCCCCGATTCTGGGTCTCGTCGCCTGGCTCTCGGCCGACTGGGAGGTGGCGACGGATCGCTGGAACGACGTCGCCATCGAGGTCTACCACCACCGCGCGCACCCCTACAACGTCGAGCGCATGATCGACGCGGTCAAGAAATCCCTCGACTACCTGACCAGCCGGTTCAGCCCCTACCAGCATCGCCAGCTCCGCATCGTCGAGTTCCCGCGCTACGCCGGCTTCGCACAGTCGCTGCCCAACACCATCCCCTACTCCGAATCGGTCGGCTTCATCGCGAAGCTCGACGAGGAAGACGACGAGGCGATCGACTACGTCTTCTACGTCACGGCCCACGAGGTGGCGCACCAGTGGTGGGCGCACCAGGTCATCGGCGGCAACGTGCAGGGCTCGACGGTGCTGTCGGAGACGATGTCGCAGTACGCCGCCCTGATGATCATGGAGCGCGAGTACGGGCGCGAGCAGATGCGGCGCTTCCTCAAGTACGAGCTCGACAGCTACCTGCGCGCGCGCGGCGGCGAGCTGCTCGAGGAGCTGCCGCTCCTGCTGGTGGAGAACCAGGGCTACATCCACTACCGCAAGGGCAGCCTGGTCATGTACGCCCTGCGCGACTACATCGGCGAGGAGGCGCTGAACGCCGCGTTGAAGCGCTACGTCGAGGCGGTGCGCTTCCAGGAACCGCCGTACACCTACTCGCGCGAGTTCCTGTCGTTCGTACTTGAGGCGGTCCCGCCGGAGATGGAGTCGATCATCGAGGATCTGTTCGAGACCATCACCCTCTACGACAACCGGCTGGTGGAAGCGACCCACGAGCCGGGCCCGGACGGCAACTGGATCGTCACGCTGGAGGTGGAGTCGCGCAAGTTCCGCGCCGACGGAGAGGGAGTGGAAACGGAGATCCCGGTCGACGACATGATCGACGTCGCCGTGTTCGGCGACCGGGAGCCGGGAGCATCGCCGGACGGCAAGCTGCTGGCGTTGGAGAAGCGGCGGATCGACGACGCCGAGACGGTGTTCGAGCTCGTCGTGAGCGAGGAGCCGCGGCGGGCCGGCATCGACCCGTTCACGAAGCTGATCGACCGCAATCCGGACAACAACGTCGCGAACGTGAGCGCCGGCGACGGCTCGTGATCACTCCTACACGGCCTCCGTCTGGCAACGAGACTCCTCTTGTGAAGCTCATCGCCCAAGGACGTGCGACCTCGCCGCAGGGCGACTTGCTGGAACTCGATCCGCCGGCGGGTGAGCCGTCCACGGCCGCGAGCGACGCGGTGATCGCGGACCGCGACGACCGCCTCTGAACCCGGCGCTGAGGCAAGACGAGGGCGTTCTCACTCCGCCAGGTACGGAATGGTCTGCGGCCCCTCGGGCAGGACGCAGACGCGCGCGGCCGGCCCGGCCCGGTCGAGCTGCTCGCGCGTCGTCTCGGCGACATCGTCGATGGGCGTCAGGTGCGCGGCGCGGACCTCGTCGTGCGCGAGGCCGTCGGTCTTCAGGAACACGTCCGCGCGCCGCTGTATCTGCGCCTGGACCTGCACCTCCCACTGGTCGTGCCGGTTGTGGCCCGGCGCGCAGATCATCTCGAGCAACGCCTCCGGCGTGTCCCGCGCACGGAGAATGTCCCCGTATTCGCCGTGCGACGGCAGGCCGTCGGCGCACTCCGCCGCGCAGACGATGGCCCCGCCCGGCCTGACCACCTGCGCCGCAGCCGACATCCCCTTCACGCTCTGGTACAGGTTCTGGTCGAGCGGGTAGCCGCTGTTGGTCGTCACCACGACGTCGAACGGCGCGTCGAACGCCTGCATGGCGCTCTGCTTGACGCGCGCCGCCATCGTGCGGTGCACGGCGAAGATCTCCCCCGCCGCGACGCTCGTGATCTGCCGGTCGCGGTTTATCGCCACGTCGACGCTGAAGTGGACGCCGACGTGGGCGGCGATCCGCCGAATCGCGTCGTGGATCGGGTTGCCCTCGATGACGCCCCACCGCGCGTTCGGACTGCCGATCATCTCGGCGTCGTGCAGCCGCATCGTGGTCCTCAACCCGGCCAGCCCCGGCGCCACCAGCTTCGGCCCGCCGCTGAAGCCGGCGAAGAAGTGCGGCTCGACGAACCCGGTGGTGATGCGGAAGTCGGCGTCCACCCAGTGCCGGTTCAGCCAGACAGGCACGTTCGGCTCCACCTCGCCCAGGTGCACCAGGTTGTCCTCGTCGAACGCGCTGTGATTGACGATGGGACAGCGGTCGACGATTGGCTCGCCGAACATCTCGATCAGCTCACGCCGGTCGTTCGGGCGGTGGGTCCCGGTGGCGATCAGGATAGTGATCCGCTCGTCGGGCACGTGCGCCAGCTCGTCGAGCAGCACCGGCAGCAGCGTGTGGCTGGGCATCGGCCGGGTGATGTCGCACACTGAGATGGCGACCGTCTGGTCCGCCTTGACCAGCGAGGCGAGGGGCGGCGCGCCCAGCGGCATCCGGAGGGCATGGCGGATGGCCGCCTGCTCGTCCGGCAGGCCGCCGACGTAGGAGGGCTCCAGCACCGTCGTGCGGTCGTCCGGAAACTCGACCGGCAGGCGTCCTCGGCCGTAGGCGAGGTCGACGTTCATGGCGAAATCATACCGCAGCGCCTCCCGCGGCAGGCGGTCTCCACCGGCACGGAGACGGCCTCCTGCATCACGAGACCGTAGGCATCCCGTATATTGGTTTTCAACGCCTCCAGGCTCTCGCCCTGGCTGAAGACTCCGGGAACCTCACGAAGTTTTCCCACATACCACCCATCATCCAACCAATAGTCGAGAGTAAAGCTCCTTGTCACGTCCGCCTCCGGGGGCTGGCCTTTGGAACCGTCATCTGTCTCCTCCTGAAACGAAGCCTGCAACGACAAGGACCCGCCACGCCCCGGCTGCCGCCTCGACGCCCCGGCCCGCGATCTCCTCCTCAGTCAACGTGCTGAGGGGATGCGTGATGACCACCGGCTCGAGACGCTCCGCCCCGAGCGCCGTCCGCTGCACGTCAGCCTCGTGCAGAAACGCGTCGGTCACGATGACTGCGGTCGGGACCGCCCGCTCCTCCAAAGCAACCGCGTCGTGCAGACTGCACGACGTGCACGACCCTCAATCGCCTATCGCGGTGATCACGGCGTCGTTCTCGGCCGCGATGCGGTCGAGCAGGGCAGCCTCCGCCGGCCGGGAGAAGCTCTCCTTCGCGTAGAGATTCACCGCGTCGAGCGTCAGGTCCCCCTGCAGCCGGGCGACCACGTTCCGGAGCAGCTTCGAGGCGTTCCACTTCGTGTTGTCCAGAACCCCGAGCCGCACGCCGTCCAGCGTATCCAGGCGGGCTGCCAGCTCGCGTGGCTCCGCGGTCACCGCGCCGCGCGGGTCGTACACGATGCATCCGTCCGGCAGGCGTCGTTCACTGCTCATCGGTCATTGCTCCAGGCCCGACATCGGGCACGCGGCCGGAACGGGTCCGGTCCTGCTGGTTTTCCAGTAGGCACCCAACTCTGAACAGCCCCATGCTCACACTCCCGAATCGCGACATCCATCCAACACTGACCTTCAGAGCGCACACGTCCCGTCGACGCACTCCCCCGTCGCGGGCGGCCGCCCGTCGATCGCCCGCAGCACGGGCGACGTCATGTGCCCCCACCCGGGCAGGAACGCCGAGAACCGGCCCGCGTCGCCGCCTGCCACGAACAGGTGGATGTCGTCCGCCGACGGGACGATGGGGATACGCGCCCCCGGCTCGCGCTTGTACCAGCGCGGCAGGTTGCGGTTGTAGATCTTCCCGTAGCGTCCCCCGAAACTGATGTCGTCGAAACTGTTGGTCGTCGCCCACCAGAGGTAGCGCCGCACATCCTGGCGCGTCCACTGCTTCGCGGCGATCGTGGCGGCGTGCTCCGGGCCGATGACCACGGCGCACGACCCGCTGCTGACCGCGTTGTTGTGCGCGATGGTGCTCATCGCCGACGCGATGCTGTCGAGAATCCCTTCGGGGTCGTTCGCCACGTGGTTGGTGACGCTGTGCGGCCCCTCGGCGGCGATGCAGAAGACGGTGCTGTCCTCCGGGCGGTAGCCGTGCTCGACGTGGTACGGGGCCCAGGGACTCGCCTCCTCGTTCTCGGCGATGCAGAACGTGTACTTGCCGGGGTGGCCCAGCGTGCTCTTGTCGAGATCGCCCGGCCAGCCGCCGCCGACGTTGAGCAGCACGAGGCGGATGGCGCGGCCGATGGTGGCGTTGGCGCGGAACCCGGATCCGAAGACGTTGGGGCCGGCGTTGAGGCCGATCTCCTGCCGGACGGGACCGTTCACCACGACCAGCGGCGCCGCCATGTGGGTGGTCGCCTGCACGCCGTGGAGATTGAAGGGGCCGCTGGCGAGCGCCAGCAGTGCGGCCCGCACGACAGGAGCGAATTCCGGCCGGCAGCCGGCGAGCACCAGGTTGATCGCGAGCACCTCCCGGGTGAGGTTGCCCCAGCGGGGCGGAACACGGGCTTCGAGATGGCCCGGCTCGCCGCCGAGGGCGTCCACCATCGCCGCCACCGACTCGGGCGTCGGCGGGACCACCGGCAGACCGTCCGTCCAGCCCTGCTCGAAGTAGTACTCGATCAGGTCCGCCGTCCCGCGGGCGGCGCCGACGCGTTCCGCACGCTCTGCTACGCTGGCGGAATCGGCCATTGCCTTCTATTCTCCCGCATGTCTCCCGCACGCGTCTCCGCTCGTCACGCGCAGTGAGAGCCACCACGGCGCGCCGGAGCGGCGCGTCACTTCCCGACGTCCTTGAATCCCTTGCCCTGCTCCGCGAGCCGCTTCAGCAGCGGCGCCGGCGCGAGCCACTCGCCGTGCGCGTCGTGCAGCCGGCTCATGGCGTCGTAGACGGTCCGCAACCCCACCAGGTCGGCCCAGAACATCGGCCCGCCGCGGTAGCGCGGGAAGCCGTAGCCGTGCATCCAGATGACGTCGATGTCGCTGGCCCGCAGGGCGAGCCCCTCCTCCAGGATCTTCGCGCCCTCGTTGACCAGCGGATAGAGGCAGCGCGGAACGATCTCGTCGTCGCCGATCGTGCGGCGCTCGATGCCCAGCTCCGCGGACACGCCGGCAATCAGCTCGTGGATGGCGGGATCCGGAATGGGTACGCGGCTCCCCTGCTCGTAGCGGTACCAGCCGGCGCCGGTCTTCTGCCCAAAGCGGCCCAGCTCGCAGATGCGGTCGGCGATCGGCGAGTAGCGCAGGTGTTCCGGCCGGGTCGCCGCCTGCGCCTTGCGCACGCGCCAGCTCACGTCGAGTCCGGCGAGATCCGCCATCCGGTAGGGCCCCATCGGGAGGCCGAAGTCGTAGATGACGCGATCGATCTGCTCCGGCAGCGCGCCTTCCTCCAGCAGGAAGTCGGCCTGCCGGCGGTAGGCGTAGAGCATCCGGTTGCCGACGAAGCCGTCGCAGACGCCGACGAGCACGCCCACCTTGCCCAGCTTCTTCGACAGCTTCATGACCCTTGCGATGGTCTCGGGCGACGTGCGGGCGCCGCGCACGTTCTCCATCAGCTTCATGACGTTCGCCGGACTGAAGAAGTGCGTGCCGATCACCTGCTCCGGCCGCGACGTGGACGCCGCGATGGCGTCGACGTCGAGGGTCGACGTGTTGGTGGCCAGGATCGCCTCCGGCTTGCAGACGCGGTCGAGCCGGGCGAAGACCTCCTGCTTGAGCGGCAGCTCCTCGAACACGGCCTCGATCACCGCGTCCGCCGCGCCCAGGCCGCCGTCGTCCAGCGTCGGCGTGATGCGGGCCAGCCGGGCGTCCATCTCGGCCTGCGACAACCTTCCCTTCGAGACGGTCGCCGCGTAGTTCTTCCGGATGATCGCCATGCCGCGGTCCAGCGCCTCCTGCGAGGACTCGAGCACGGTGACGGGGAGGCCCGCGTTGGCGACGCTCATCGCGATGCCGCCGCCCATCGTGCCGCAGCCGACGACGCCAACCGCCGCTACCGGCAGCGCCGGCGTGTCCTTCGGCACGTCGGGGATCTTGGCCACCTCGCGCTCGGCGAAGAAGGCATGCCGCTGCGCCGCCGACTGGTCCGACTCGCGGAGCCGGTTGAACACCGCCCGCTCGTGCTTGAGCGCCTCGGCGTAGGGCATCGTCAGCGCCTTCTCGACGCAGTCGACGCAGGCGTACGGGGCATCGAAGCCGCGGGCGCGCTTGGCCATCTTCCTGCGGAAGTCGTCGAAGATCTCGGGCCGGCCGCGCGCCGCCGCCAGGTGCTCCTCCAGCCTGGACGCCCGCCGCAACGGCGCCCCGTCTGCCGCAAGCTGCCGCGCCCGCGCAATCGCGGTCTCCACGAGGTCGCCCTCGACGCACTCGTCGACGAAGCCGAGGGCCACCGCCTTGTCGACGGGATGGAGCTTGCCGCCGACGATCACGTCGAGCGCCTTCTCGACGCCGATGAGCCGCGGCATGCGCTGCGTGCCGCCGGCGCCGGGCAGGATGCCGAGCGTCACCTCCGGGAGACCGAGCCGCGTCGCGGGGGCGGCGAGCCGCACGTGGCAGGCCAGGGCGACCTCCATCCCGCCGCCGGCGGCGACGCCGTGGATGGCGGCGACCACCGGCTTCGGCGACGCCTCGATCTCGTCCAGCACCGCCGGCAGGGACGCAGCGTTCGGGGGCGGCGGTGCGCTGAACTCGCGGATATCGGCCCCGCCGCAGAACATCCGGTCCGCGCCGGCGACGACAATGGCCCTGACCGCGTCGTCGGCCAGCGCCTCGGCCACCCGCTCGCCGAGGGCGGCGCGCATGGCCCAGCTCAGGCCGTTGACGGGCGGATTGTTCAGACGAAGCAGGGCAACGTCGTCGTGGCGTTCGAACGTGACGGAACCGGGCATGCGTGACCTTTCTGCACTCCTGTGCCGGCCGAATTATAGTCGCCGCGCGAGTCGGGTCGCCGGGCGCGGACGCGTGCGGTGTCGATGTGTTCCTGGTCGAGCCCAACCGCTGATCGCACGGGCCAGTCCCGGTGGGCGACGCGTGCCTGCGGGTGCTACGTCCGCGCCCGCTCTACCGGCTGCGCCCCGTCCAGCAGCGCATAGAACTTCTCGCGATCCCCCGAGGCGTCGGTGGTCAACCGCGAGACCAGCGGAATCACGGCGAGCGGGACGAAGGTGGTGACGTACGACGGATCGATGCCTTCACCGTCGACCGTGAGGCAGTAGACGAGCAGCCGATGCAAGGCCGAGGCGCCCTCGGGCGCGCCGAGGCCGGCCGCCAGGGCCAGCTTGACGAGCGCGAACCAGACCAGCCCCGCGCCGTAGCCTATGGCCATCCCCCAGTACGCACCCCGCTCGGTGGTGCGCCGCCAGTAGATGACGTAGCCGACGGCGATGGCCGGCGGCACCACCATCGCGAAGCCGAACAGCAGGAGATCGAGAATGGAGATGGTGGTCCGCGTGGCCACCACCCAGGCGGCAAGGGCGGCGACGACGGCGTAGACGACGGTCGTCACCTGGTAGGCGCGGAGGCGGCGCGCCGAATCGTAGCGGCGCGTGAACGGCAGCCAGTCGCGGACGAACATCGTGGCGCTCGACAGCAGGATCGGCCCGCCGGACGAGATGACCGCGGCAAGGACGGCGGCCAGCGCCACGCCGCCGACCACCGGACTGATCTCCGAGGCGAGCATCGTCAGGTTGCGGTAGCCGCTCAGGCCCGCGTCGAGCCCGTAGCGCGCCGTGGTGAGGATGGCGATCAGGCCGGCCAGCATCGGCATCAGGGCCGCGATGACCCCGGCGGCGACGAAGGCCGGCGCGATGTGCCGCTCGTTCCGCGCCGCCGCCGCGTAGTTCGTGTAGACGGAGGCGGCCGGCGTATGGATCGCGGCGGAGAAGATCATCGCGAACACCGGCAGCCAACCGGCCCCGGCGAGCTCCCACCAGGCCGCGGTGTCGCGCGACGCGGACGCAAGGTGCCCGCCGATGGCCTCGGTCACCGCGCTCCAGCCGCCGAGCTGATCGATGCCCAGCAGGCCCACGCCCAGCAGGCCGACCAGCACGACGACGCAGTGGATCAGGTTGGTGACGGCCGTGCCCCACAGCCCACCCAGCGAGACGTAGGTGCCGAATATGGCGGCCGAAATCATCACGCCGGAGAACATCGACAGCGGAGTCAGGGTGCTGACGATGACGCCGATGACGTAGGCCTCGATCAGGTTGACGATGACGTATTCCGTCTGCACGCAGAGGCTCGTCAGCCACTGGCAGCGGCGGTTCCCCCAGCGCAGGGTGAAGATCTCCCCGACGGTCTGCAGCCGCAGGCGCCGGTAGTAGACGGCGAAGAAGAGCCCGACGAGAGAGAGGGCCAGGAACGTGCTGATGCCGTACCACCAGAGATTCCAGACCCCGCCGCTGATGACGTCGCCGGCCACGCCGTAGGTGCCCGCGCCGCCGATGCGGGTGCCGGCGATGCCGACCGCCACCAGCACCGTCGACATCCCGCCCCCGGCCACCGCCCAGCCGGTGGACGTGGTGGTCCGCCGCGCCATCAGGCTGCCGATGCCGGTGGCGGTGATCAGGTAGAGGACGATGACGCCGACCGCGGTGGTGTCCATACGATTCGACGCCGAGGCTCAGCGGCGGGCGGCCGCCGAATCCACCCAGGGCGACAGCGGGCGGAGGTCTGCACGCCGGCGGTCAGTGCGCAATCGCCTCGACGATGGCGTCGTAGGCCGCGCGCGCCTTGGCCCGCATCTCGTCGTCGGTGGCGTCCTGGATGGGGTGCGGCACGTAGACGGCCTTGTCCGCCACGTCCGGCATGCCGAGAGCCACCGATTGCCGCTCGGCCGCCTCGACGAACTCGGTGGAGGCCACCATAACCGTGGGGATGCCCCGCGTCTCGTAATCGACCAGGTCGTGCACACTGCACGACGTGCAGGACCCTCAATCGGCGAGGGCCTGAATCACCGCCTTGCAGCGCTCCGCCACTTCTTCGCGCAGGTCGGCCGGGGCCGGACGGGTGAAGGTCGGCTTGCGCAGACGGATGACGTCGAGGCCGGGCTGCCGGTCACGCAGCAGCGTCTCAAGCTCGTCGCAGAAGACGTCGCCGCGCGGCTTCGAGATGTCGACGATCCCGACCGTGCCGGACAGGCCGCCGGCACGCGCCGCGAGCTGGCGGCCGATGGGTTCGCGTTCGTCGGTCGGATCGAGAATGACGGAAGAGTCGTGCATGAGGCCTCCGACAGGTTGAGCCACTCTAGCACACCGGCATCGGCGCCGAGGCCCGGCATCGACGCCAACCCGGATCAGAGTGCCGAACCCGCCCCGGAAACCCGCTTCTCCAGCGTCATCCGGAGACCGTAGCGCGGGCGAAGGGTAATCCACCCCTGCGCCTCGACCGGGTGTCCGGGCACCACGCGCAGGCGGTAGGTGCGGGCGATGGTGGCAAGCACCAGGCAGGCCTCCATCAGGGCGAAGCCGCTGCCGATGCAGGCGCGCGGCCCGCCGCTGAAGGGGATGTAGGCGAAGGCATGCCGTTGGTTCGTCCGCTCGGCCGCGAAGCGCCCCGGATCGAAGCGCAGCGGGTCCGGCCACAGGCGCGGATTGCGATGGGTGACGTAGGGGCTGATTGTGACGAAGCTGCCGGCGGAAATACGGTGCCCGCCGACCTCGTCGTCTTCGAGCGGCACGCGCTGGATGCTGAACACCGGGGGGAACAGCCGCAGCGCCTCCTGGACGACCATGCGCGTAAAGGACAGCGATTCCACGCCGGCGAACGTCGCCTCTCCGTCGCCGAGCACGCGGTCGGCTTCCGCGCACAATTCGGACTCGACCGCGGGGTGTCGCGACAGCAGGTAGAGTGTCCACGTCAACGCCATCGCCGTCGTCTCGTGCCCGGCCGCGAAGAACGTGGCCACCTCGTCGCGAAGCTGCTTGTCCGACATTCCTTCGCCGGTTTCCTCGTCGCGCGCGGCAACGAGCAAGCCCAGGAAGTCGTCGGGCGCCTCGTCGACGCGGCGGCGTTGGGCGATGATGCCTTGAATCGCCTGCTCCAGCCGCGCCAGCGCGGCGCGCGTGCGGCGCGAGCGCGGGCGGGGAATCCAGGTCGGCAGGCTGAGGAAGAAGAGGTCCATGGGATTGACCGTGCCGAAGGCGGCAATGACCGTGTTCATCGCCCGGCCGATATCGTCAATCGATTCGGACATGTCCATCGAGAACAGCGTGCGCGCGACGATCTCCATCGTCAGCGACGACATCTCCCGATCGACGTCGAGAGGCTGCCCCTTCTCGCACGGTACGCGCCAACCCGCCACGCGCTGCCGGGCGAGCCGGGACATCGCGCCGGCCGCCTGTGCAAGGCGCTGGCGGTGAAAGCCCGGAGCCGCGATGCGCCGCTGGCGCCGCCACAGGTCGCCCTCGCTGGTCACCAGCCCGTCACCGAGCACCGGAGCGAGCGCGTCGCGGGTGAGGCGCCCCTTCGAGTAGTTGCGGTGATTGGTCAGCAGAATGTGCTCGATCGACCTCGGTTCGTTCACGAGAATGAAATTGCCGTAGGGCACCCGGTTCTGCCGAAAACCCGCGGAGAACGCCTCGCGGTCGAACACGGAGATCGGGTTCTTGTAGAGCAACCGCATCCACTGCAGTTGACCGACCGGCCGGGCCGGGGGCTCCGGGCACACGCCGGGCTCGTAGGCGATGTCCGGATCGAGAGGCACCATCCCGCCAATGGTACGGCATCCCCGGCGGGTCGGCCGGCCACAGCCGCCGCCGGCGAGTTGCCTAACGCGATACGCTCATCCACAAGAACCGGCACGGCCGCAAGGCTCGGTTGGGGGGCGTGACGCCTTCGCCAGGGTCGGGAGAAGGTCCATTCGGCGAGCGAGGCGAGGAAGGCTCTTGGCTTGGAGGATTGACTGCACCGAGACGGCCCTGTCTCAGCTTCGAAAGCTCGACCGGCGAGCAGCCCGGCGCATTCTCGACTACATGGACATACGGATTGCGGGACTCGATGACCCACATAGCAAGGGGAAGGCGCTTACCGGTTCGCTCGGTGGGCTATGGCGCTATCGGGTCGGAGGCTGTTTCGTGATTTGCGACATTCGGAACGACGCCCTGCGGGACCTAGTAACGCTCCAAGAGTAGCATGCGTTCGTGTGTGGACGCCTCCGAAAATGCAAGCCTTTTCTGAGTCTCTCCTTCTGCGCTCAGTCTGCTCCTGTGGTTCTCCGCGACAACGGAGCGGCTCCCCGGCGCCGCGATTGTTTCCGTGGAATGAGGGCCAGCCTTCTGGCTGGCCCGCAAGGGCTTCCCGCACGGTCGCCCGCGGCTGTCACCCGGAGGGCCGCAACGGAATCGGGATAGGGGGGAGCCTCGCGGCTCCGCCCCTCCCACACCACCGTGCGTACGGGTCCGTACACGGCGGTTCGACGGAGTTAGTGTTCGGCAGAAAACCCCATAAGTTGTTGATTCTACCGGAGATACCGTGGATTTCAAGTGGCAAAGATCGTCCGAATGTCGTATTCTTGGGGGCGATCCATGAGGAATCGGCCCATTTCGGGAGTATCTTCGCGACATTGACATCATGAGAGAAGTGCACAGGTCACAGTTTCAACTCGGCCAGGTGCCCATTGAGGAGATCTGGATAAACCCGAAATCGCGGGATGACATTCCCGCGGTGTTGAAGGGGCTTCAGCACATCTGGTGCGACGAGGCGTTGCGTGAGCAGCTGTTTGCGCTGCTGGACGAGCACATCCTGCCGGAGGCCGACCGCACGGTCGGGCGTCCGGGGATGGATTTGTGGCAGATTCTGGTCCTGGGCATTCTGAAGCAGGGGCTGGGCTGCGACTTCGACCGTCTTCACGAATTGACGAACCATCACGATACGATACGCGCGTTCCTGGGCCACAGCGACTTCGGTGACAAGACGCATTACGAGTACCAGACGGTGGTCGACAACGTGTCGTTGTTGACGCCGGAGTTGCTGTCGGCGGTCGGGCGCCTGGTGGTGGAGAGCGGGCACAAGGTAGCAAAAAAAAAGCCTGGCGAACCATTACGCGGGCGGTGTGACTCGTTCGTCGTCGAGACGGACGTGCATTATCCGACGGACGTCAACCTGTTGTGGGACGCGGTGCGTTGCCTGCTGCGGGAGACGGGGCGGACGGCTGAGCAGTACGCGGTGCGCGGCTGGCGTCAGTGGCGCCATCTGTCGCGGGAGGTCAAGAAGCTGTTCAACAAGGTGCGCTCGACGCGGCGAGCGCAGCGGCATCCGGAGCGGGTGGAGGCGTATTTGGCGCGCTGCCGGGCGCTGGTGGAGCGCGCAGAGGCCACGCTCGACGTTTTGCGGGACGAGGGCGTGGGGGAATTGCGCTGCCGCTCGATCGCAGACCTCGTCGCTCACGCGCGGCGGCAGATTGACCAAGTGGAGCGTCGTCTTCTGGGTGGCGAGACAATTCCTCACGAGGAGAAGGTCTTTTCGATTTTCGAGGAACATACGCGCTGGGTTTCCAAAGGCAAGGCGGGCACGCCGGTCGAACTCGGGGTTCCTGTCGCTCTTATCGAGGATCAGTATCAATTCATCCTTCACCACAAGATCCTGTGGGAGGGCGAGGACGTGGACGTGCCAGTGCCGCTGGTGCGGGAAGCGCAGGAATTGTATCCGGAGTTACGGGCGTGCAGTTTCGACCGCGGCTTTCACAGCCCCGCCAACCGGGTGCGCCTCGATGCACTGCTCGACGTCAATGCGTTGCCGCGGAAAGGGTATCTTTCGAAAGTCGACCGGGAACGGGAAGAGGAGGAATCGTTTGCGGCGGCGCGGCGTGCACATCCGGCGGTCGAGTCTGCCATCAACGGGTTGGAGCATCGAGGACTCGACCGCGTTCGCAGCCATGGCGCGGAGGGCTTCGCGCGAACGGTCGCCCTGTCGGTGCTGGCGGCCAACCTGCATCGCATCGGGTTGCTTCTGCAGAAGCGGGAGCGCAAGCGACAGCAACGTATCGCCTGACCACCTGTCATCGTAATCAGGCCGGACTCGGAGCCGGCAACAGACGGCACGGTCTTACTGTCCTTGGAAACAGGACATCGGTCTGACTTGCCGACCTTCGCCCATCCGCAGCTCGTCAGGCGCCGTCGTCGCGGCCGGATTTCGTCCCGAAATCACGCCCAGGATGCCACGACTTGGCGCAGATCTCTGCCCGAAACGGGGTTTTCTGGCTGACACGAGTTAAGCGGCATGGCCTGCGGCAACGGGTGCGAGGCCGATTCGGGCGAAGAAGGCGTTGGGCAGCGCGATACTGAGTGCCGGGCTGCAGCTGATCCGCCATGGTCCGTGGGCACTGCTCGCGGTCTGGGCCGCCAGCCGCTTGCCGACGCCGCGACGGCGCAGCGCCGCGAAGCGAGTACTCCCACGCTTCCAGTGCGTCCAGGCGACGGCGCGAAGCCGCCGCCGTGTCCACTGGTCGAGGCGGAGCAGGACGTAGGGGACCTCGCAGAGTCCGAAATAGCCCCGCCACCCAACGAGGTAGCGGGACAGCTCCTCCACGAGAAGGGTGAAGCTGACGCGCTTCGTGCGGCACGTCAGTTCCCGAACCCGCGTCTTGAACCGGGCGAGCGCCTTCGGCGAGATGACCCGCTGAGGCGTCGGTCCGGCCGTGAAGCTGAAGCCCAGGAAAGCCCGTGCCGAGGGGCGGTCCACCGCGCTCTTGGCTGCGTTCACCGTCAGCTTCAGCCGCCGGGCGAGGAACCGTGTGACGCCCGCCATGACCCGTTCGCCCGCCCGTTGGGACCGCACGTAGATGTTGCAGTCGTCGGCGTAGCGGACGAAACGATGGCCGCGCGTCTCCAGTTCCTTGTCCAGGACATCCAGCATCAGGTTCGACAACAACGGCGAGAGCGGCCCGCCCTGCGGCGTCCCCTTCGTGGTCGGGCCGACCAGCCCGCCGTCGAGCACGCCCGCGGTCAGAAAACCGCGGATGAGCCTGGGCAGGCGTTTGTCGGCCACCCGCTTGGCCACCAACCCCATCAGGATGTCGTGATTGACCCGGTCGAAGAACTTCTCCAAGTCGAGGTCAACGACGAAGTCGAAGCCCGCGTGGATGTGCTCCTGCGCGCGCCTGACCGCCTGATGGGCCGAGCGTCCGGGCCGGAACCCGTAGCTCGCATCCGAGAAGCCGGGGTCCCACTCCTCCTGCAACACCTGCATCACCGCCTGCTGGATAAAGCGGTCGAGCACCGTGGGGACGCCGGCTTCATAATGCACCTCCTACAGCACGACTTCGGGATTCTCGTGCGACCGTTCCGATTCGCGAGGAGTTTCGGACCCAGGCGCGCAGTGTCTCCTTTGTATCGTCGTCGAAGGCGATCCAGTACGGCGAGCCGTGGTTAGGTCGTCGAGCCGTGACTACACCGCGGTCGATCCAGTAGTAGACCACATTGCGGCTGACGCCGAGTTCGTCGGCGACCTGACGGACGCTGCGCTCGCCGGGGCGCTGGAAGTCGGGCGCCGGAATCCGGTGCTTGTGACGGATCCAATGGACCATCGAGACGTTGAATGCACCGCCTTTGGCGCTACGGCGACCCTCTCGGTTTAGCGCTGCCGCGACCTGCTCGTCGGACCGCTCGCGAGCCAGCTCGCGCACGCGGTCGACGACCTCGTCGGGGTACCGGAGGCGATCGGCAATGTTGGCGGGCAGCGTGACCTCGAGGTCTTCGCAGGCCCCGCCCTGCCACCGGACATGCAAGACGGCGGTCTTGCGTTCGCCGAACCGCTCGACGGTGATGTCCTTGATCACGAGCCGGAGGATGCGCTTCTTGTCCTTCGCCTTGGTCGTCGGCGCGTTCCACAGGCGGGGGAAATCGTGGGCGAGCGCTGCCACCCGGGCGCGCTGCTCCGGCGTGACCACGAGCGCTTCCTGGCTCTGGAAGTCGGCAAACTGCGTCCGGACCTCTTCGAGCCGCACCAGGGCATCGTTCCAGCGCTGCTCGAGCGTCGCGGCCACGAGGCGATTCGACGGGTCGACTTCCTCGTAGCGGCGCTGGGCCAGCTGCGCTTCGTACTCGGCTCGTTCCAGGCGCATGCGCCATTGGGTGGACATCGCCTTGTCCCGGTGCTCGAGCTGCCGCAGCGCTTCCTCGGCGACCTCGAGCTCGGCAGGCTGGAGCACCGCCAGCACCCGCTCGGTAACCGCGGTGTCCAGCAGGTCGCAACGCAGGCTCATGCAGCTGCTGGTCGCCACACCTTCGCGTCGCCGCGCGTTGCACTCGTAGGTCGGGTAGATGCCGCCGTTGCCTTGGTACCGGATGGTCAGTCGGCGACCGCAGCGGCCGCACAGCAGCAGGCCTTGGAGCAGTGCGAGCCCTTCCCGCGCGGCGCCGCTCAAGAGCATGTGCTCGGCATTGGTGCGGTTGTTTTCGAGCAGCTGCTGGTTCCGCTCGTACTCCGGCCAGGAGACGTAGCCATCGTGGTGATTCTGGATCCGGACGAGCCAGGCGTCCAGCGGAACGCGGCGCGTGCGCATGCGGACGTCGCCTTCGGGGGAAACCTCCTTCGTGCTCTGGTGACGCCCGAAGACATACGCCCCGGCATACGTGGGGTTCTTGAGAATGTCGAGCACGCGGTTGTGGTTCAGCCGGCCCCAGATGAGTCGGCCGCCCCACGCGCCGCCGTAGGCGCGCTTCGGGAACCGCAGCTGCTGTCGGCCGAAGTGGTGCACGACCGCGTAGGCGCTACCCGTCTGGCGGAAGACCTCGAAGACCAGCCGGACAGCGCCCTGGACCTCCTGGTCCGGATCGAGCACGATCTGCCCCTCGTCGCCGTAGCACAGGCCGACCGGCAACGGGAACCGGAGCTCACCCTTCCGGGCCTTGTGGAGCTTGCCGCCCTGGAGGCGCGCGCGAATGACGTGCAGCTCGGCCTGGGCGATGGTGGCCTTGAGTCCCAACAGCAGCGCGTCGTTGAAGTCCGCCGGGTCGTAGCAGCCGTCCTCGTCGATGACCAGCGTCCGGGTCAGCGCGCAGATCTCGATCAACCGATGCCATTCCAGGTTCGAGCGGGCCAGCCGCGAGGCTTCCAGGGCGAAGATCGCGCCGACGCGCCCCAGCGACACATCGGCGACCAGCGTCTTGAAGTCCTCGCGGTTGGTCGTCTGCGCCCCCGACTGCCCGAGGTCCTGGTCGAGGACCCGGATTCGCGCCGGCGCCCACATCATCTCGACGGCCCGGTTCCGGAGGTCGTACTGCCGCTCGGTGCTCTCCTGGTGATCGCGCACCTGCCCCATCGTCGACTGCCGGACATAGATGTAGGCCGGCTTCTGCAGGTGGTGGCTCTGTACTTTCGACATCGTCAGCACCACCTTCGATCACGTCCTGACGGGTGCTGGACGGTAGCGCGTGCGCGCTCGTCCCAGTGGCCACGCGCTCGGAAGCGATCCAGCACTGCAGCATGTTCGCGGCCAACAGGCCGGCGGTCTCGACATCGACGGGGATGGCGGCCGCCATCTGCATTCAGTCGATCGGCTCCCGGCGTCGCAGCAGCTCGAGGTTGACCGCGGCGACCTCGTCGAGGAGCTGTCGCGTCCGGCGGTAGTTGGCGACGAACTGCTCGACCTGGCTGCGATGCTCCTGCGGCACGTAGACCATGACCGGTCGCGCCTTCGGCATGCTGACCGACAGGTACAGCTTCGGGCCGTGGCCGATCCCCCGCGCACACTTGCATCCCGGCCGCCCGCAGCGCTTGAAGCGTTCGATGAGCGAGCCGCGCAGGATGGCCTTCAGGGGCGGGAGCTGCCGCAGCAGCATGGTCCTGCGCCTCCGCAGGGTGCTCGCCAAGCGCGTTGTCAGACCAGTCATACAACTGGTCCGATACTACACCCCTCGACCTCATTTGTGAAGCCCTCGGCCGTCGGCCTGCTCCAGGGCCGCCAACAGCTCGGTCAGCGCGATGAGCTTCACGAAATCGAGGACATGAGCACCGCTCGCAAGATCCGCCGTCGTGGCCGGGACCTCTCGGTCCGTCCACTCGCGGGGCACGCAGAACGTGCCGCCGGAGGTGCCCTGCAGGATGAGCGTATCGATGCCGGAGACGCGGCGCGTCTTCAGGATCGGAAACCGCCGACCCTGGAGTGGATGAAACGGGTGGGTGATCTCAGTCCACCCCGACGGCTCGTTGGGACGATGTGCAGTTTGCGATGACCGTGGGCACGCCGAGCAGGCGGACCCCGCCCGACGGCTTCGGAATCTCGACCCGCCGTACCGGCTGCGGCGTGTAGCTGCCAGCGAGGAGCCGGGACCTGATCTCGGGCCAGTGGGCCTTCAGGTGATCGCCCAATTCGTCGACGGTCATCCCGTCGACGCCGGGCGCCCCCTTGTTGCGCCGGACACGCGCCAGCGCCTTCTTCAGATTGCCGGGTTCGACGACCGCCTCCATCGACGGTTGCAGCCCAGCCGCCGGGCGTTCGGGTTCGGCACGCGCCGTACGGGCTTCGGTCCCTCGGGCTCCGGCGCTCCGGGCTTCACCCTTCGCCTCCGGCTCCAAGGCCAGCTCCAACTGGATGTTCTGCCGCCTGGTCCGCATGAGCGTTGCCGTCCTACTGACCCTGTCCGTCGTTCGGGCCTTCGCCGGCGAGCCGGCTACTATGCCCTCTGCTGACTTCTGCGCCGCGGTCACGGGCCTTGCGGACCCGCTCAGTCCGGGACTTCCGGACACGGCGCAGACCTCCCGAGGTAAGACCGACCGCCTTCACTGCATCCCCGCCGGATTTACCACCCCGGCCCTTGATGGCTGTGGACTTCGCGGTTCCACGCTCGCTCGTCCGGCCGGGTAGGCCTCGCATCCGGTTCTTGTCCATCGGGTCGCAGCTTTGCTCCGCGCTTCCTTCAGACCCCGCCTCGCGACGACGCCCTTGCGCTTCGCTAATCCTTCGCCGCCATCAGGCTGGATAGAGGACTTGCACCTCCAAGCTGTCGGTCATGCTCGGCACACGTGGAGGAGCCGCGCAGCGGCTTGACAGCCGCGGGCGACCGTGCGCGAGGTAGACGCTTCCGAGCGAAGCGAGGGCCTTTGGGCACGTCCGAAGCCGTGCACCGCCGTTTCAGGAAGCTCCATTTCGTCGGATGGTTCGGCGCATGCGGTCAGGTGCTGTCGTGTGTCCGGCCTCATTGCTTGCGGCATATCACGCGCCGCGGGCCCGTATGGAGATACGCGGGTCGAGTCCAAAATCGTCTTTGTGTGCTCAAAGGCACTGCACCGCACGCTGGTTTTCCCGACCCCGTCTCGTTGACCGTTTGCCCTTACCATCTTCCGACCTGCTCGCATTCCCGACGGCGCCGGACCCCGGCTCTTGCCTCTCAGGCGGTCGGCAGCGGCGCGCGGTAGTACTCGTTCTTCGTCATCAGCGCCCAAGCGATGCGCGCCGTCCGGTTGGCCAGCGCCACCGCGACCAGCATGCGCGGCTTGCGCGCCAGCATCCGGGCCAGCCAAGGGTCCTTCGTGCCACGCCGCGCCGCCCAACCGACTGTCGCCATCGCGCCGGCGACCAACAGCCGCCGGAGATCGCGCTGACCCATCTTCGATATCCTCCCCAGCTTCGGCTTCCCGCCGGTCGAGCTCTGCCGGGGAACCAGACCCAGCCAGGCCGCGAAGTCCCGCCCGCGCCGGAAGCTCTCCAGCGGCGGCGCGAAGGCCTGGATCGCCATCGCGCACAGCGGTCCGATTCCCGGGATACTCATCAGCCGTTCCGTCCGTTCGTCTTCGCGCGCCCGCTCCCGCAGGTCCCTCTCCAGCTCCGCGATCTTCTCGTCGAGGTCGCCGATCTGAACGAACAACAGCGCGCCCAGCTCCCGAACCGGGCCCGGGAGTGGCGAATCGGCATCTTCAATCGCCTCCGCCAGCCGCTCCACGTGCGCAGGCCCTTGCGGCGCGACGACGCCAAACTCGGCGAAGTGTCCCCGCAACGCGTTGATCGTCTGCGTGCGCTGGCGAACCAGCAGATCGCGCGTGCGGAACAGCATGCCTTGGGATTGCTGCTCCTGCGTCTTCACCGCCACGAAGCGCATCGTCGGCCGCGAGGCCGCCTCGCAGATCGCCTCGGCGTCGGCCGCGTCGTTCTTCTGCCGCTTTACGAACGGCTTGACGTAGATCGGCGGGACCAGCTTCACCTCATGACCGAGCTTCCCGATCTCTCGGCCCCAGTGGTGCGAGCTCGCACAGGCCTCCATCGCTATCAGCCCGTGGCGAAAGTCGCGGATCCGGCCTGGTCCGGGCGCGATCTATTCCCGTACACTGAATGCCCATGGCGATGGGCAAGAGACCGACGGCACGACAGGGGTCCCCGCTATGGGTGACGACGGGGGATTTGCCGACGAACGACGGTCATCCATTCTTCGAGGGTCTGAACCGGGTTTTGGAAGAGGCCGGGTTCGACGCGTTCGTGGAGGGGCTGTGCTCGGTGTTCTACGCGGCGCGGATGGGCCGGCCGAGTCTGCGTCCTGGGCGGTATTTCCGGATGTTGTTCATCGGCTACTTCGAGGGTCTGTCTTCGGAGCGCGGGATTGCGTGGCGGGTGGCCGACTCTCTGAGCCTGCGGTCGTTCCTGGACCTGGATGTTACCGAGGCGTCGCCGGACCACTCGACGCTGTCACGGACGCGTCGACTGATCGACGTGGAGACGCACGAGGCGGTTTTCACGTGGGTTCTGGAGCGGGTTTCGGCGGCGGGTCTGTTGAAGGGGAAGACGGTCGGCGTCGATGCGACGACGCTGGAAGCGAACGCGGCGATGCGGAGCATCGAGCGGCGGGACACGGGGGAATCCTACGAGGCGTTCATTCGGCGGTTGGCGGAAGCGTCGGGGGTGGAGACCCCGACGCGCGCGGCTCTGGCTCGGTTCGACCGGTCCCGGAAGCACAAGAAGACGTCGAACAAGGACTGGAAATCGCCGCAGGACCCGGACGCGAAGATCGCGAAGATGAAGGACGGCCGGACGCACTTGGCCCACAAGGCCGAGCACGGGGTCGACATGGACACTGGGGCCATCGTGTCGGTGACGGTGCAGGATGCATCCGACGGCGATACGTCCACGCTGCCGGCGACGCTGATCACGGCGGCCGAGCAGGTGGAGCTGGTGCAGCCGGACGGTCGAGGGGTCGAAGAGCTGGTCGCCGACAAGGGTTACCACAGCGACGAGACGCTGGTGGCTCTCGGCGCGGTAGGGGTTCGCAGTTACGTATCGGAGCCGGAGCGGGGTCGTCGCTGCTGGCAGGACAAGAAGACGGGCGAGACGCCTCAGGAGAAGCGTGCTGCGCAGCGGGCGTTGTATGCGAACCGGCGCCGTGTGGGCGGGCGGCGGGGTCGTCGCCTGCAACGCTGCAGGGGCGAGGTGGTGGAGCGTTCTTTCGCGCACATGTATGAGACGGGCGGTATGCGTCGGGTGTGGGTGCGCGGTCACGAGAATGTCCGCAAGCGCGTGCTGCTCCAGGCGGCCGCCTGCAACATCGGGCTACTGCTGCGCCACCAGACCGGCATCGGTACGCCCCGGAGCCTGCAGGGGCGGGCTTTGTCGGCGATCTGCCGCCTGATCGGGCGCTTGATCGGCGGCTGGAGGCGTCTGACGCGCGCCTGGTGGTTCAAATGGACACCGAGGACGCTCCTCGGCTCAATGGGCCATCGCAAAGCTGCCTGAACAGCAGGGCTCAAGCAACAGACTTCTTCCACGGGCTGCTATGACGCATCGCGGCTGCGACGCCATGAAGCCCAGCACCTTGTCCCGACTCAGCTTCTTGCGGAACGCAACCGACCCGTCCGCGCGGGCGCCGTGCAACTGAAAACTTCGCTTCGCCAGATCGATGCCGATGATGGTAGCGTGCTCCATATAGGATGCCTCCTCTTCCAGGTGGTCCGTCACAACAGTTCCACCTTGGCACATTCCGATGCCGCTGAGGAGGCGGCCACCCCATCATCCTTGCGCTCGCCCCGACGAAACGACACGATGTCGATGCCGTCGCGTTCGGCGTAGCGCTTGATGGCACCGACGAACCGCTGCGTCATCGGCGCCATCAACGCCGACGACGGCACGCTACAGCCCCGAATCGTGCGGAAGAAGTACGCCGCGCCGGCCGCCCGCTGCAGCACCGGCACGTACACGTTGAGGTACAACCGGTCGATGCACTCGAGGGCCAGCGTCGTGTGCTGCGACAGGATCTCGGCGACGGATCGTGCTACTTTCATGGCTCGGGCTCCGGTCGACGGGCTCCCCACCGGCCAGTCTACGGCCACCATCGCCATTGTGCGACCAATGAACGCGGCTTCGCGGCCGCAGAGGGAGCAGCGGCCGGAGCCCGACCTGCCCGTCAGCTGACGCCGAGATCTACACGCTCGTCGGTCTGAGGCGGAGCCTCGCTAGTTGGTGATCGTGTGCGATTAGCCGATATGCTTCGACCCGAAGCCTCTCTTCCTCGGTGTGAAGGGCCGCTAGATTCTCAAGCATCAGCCGTTCGGACATGGCTTGGTGGAGAACGGTCATGACAGCTACGGTCGTCGGAGGAGGTTCCACACCATGGTATGTTGAGCACTCTGTTGTAGCTCACGCTTTGGCAATTCGCTCGTAGCATTCGGTCGCCAAGCGCATCAGCCTGCTCGCCTCGGGCCCCTTGCACACGTCGGGGTGGATTGTTCTGGAGACCTTGCGGTACGCCGTCCGCGCCGTCTGGTGCGTGAACGGTGGCCGCAGGCCCAGGAGAGCCAAACCTGCGGCATAGCCGCCCGGATCCGCCCTCCGGTTCGCGGTGGCCTCGTTCTCCAGCCGCCTGACTCTGCGCTTCATGTCGTCGCGTTCGGCCTCAGCTTCTTGGAGCCGCGTCTTCAACTGATCGCGTTCGCGAGCGGTGTCCGCCAACCCGGCGGCTTCGTTCTTCAGATATTTGATTCTGCGCTTCAGGTCGTCGCGTTGGGTCTCAATGCCTTGGAGCCGGGTGATCAGCCGATCGCGCTCGCGGGCCAAGTACTTGACTCGATGCTTCAAGGCGTTGCGTTCGGCCGACGCATGCATGAAGCCATCCATCTCGAGCGTCAGTTCCTTGAGCCGCGTCTTCAAGCGATCTCGTTCGGTCCGTACCGCATCGACGAACGCAATCCGAGCGGTGTAGCGTTGGAGCATCGTGAATCCCAGCAGGCCAGCGATGGCCAGGGCCGATATCCACATCGCCGACGCTCTCTGGATGGAGTTCAGCCCCGCGAGGGTCCTATTCGCGTCGCGAAGTCCGTCCGCCTCAGCGATTGCGGCGTGGGCCATCGCGAGCGCATGCTCGGGATTCGCCATTGTTCGTCGGCGTGCCAGAGCGGACTGCCACGAGAGCGGTAGTCCGGCTGCCGTATACGCGCGACGGAGTCTTTCCGCCTGAGCGATTACGGCATGGGCGTCCGTCATCACGAGCGCATGCTCAGGGTCCACCACCAGTGCTTTCCGGGGCGGGAACTTCCACGAAGGTGGTACGGCTACGTTTGGACGCATCGGATCGACTCGGGCTGTGGTCTGGTCGCCGTCTGGTGCGTCTGGCTTCCGGGGTAGCTGCCAACTGCCGAAGATGGCCACCATCTCGTCGACTCGCCGTCTCAGGTTTTCGACATTGCCGTCCCCAGGCTCACTCGGTGTGCTCCGCAGTATCCTGATGTCCTCCTTGAGCCGGGCCTGAGCCTCTTCCTGCTCGACCAAGCGCCGGCGCAGTCCTTCGGTATGACTCCACACCAACGCCAACGACAGCGCCGGCGACAACATCAGGACCACAGCGAGGCACCGCATCGCGAAAGTCATCGGCGTCCTTCCCTCCAGCGGTCGTCATCGCTCCCGGAGCGTGGCGGATTATACGCTAGGCGGCAAAAAGTGCCCGCCATTCCACCACCACGCCGTCACGGCCGCCGCTACTATAGCGCAGCCGCCGACATCATCCACCGGTGGGAAGATTACGGCGGATCGGCGAGACGGCGACTCGGTCTTGGGTCGTGATCTTTCCGGCGGGATAATCACGACGGTCAAGGCGCTCAAGCTACCCGCGAGATTACACCGCGCCAGACCATGACAACACCCCTGTGACTGAGTCACAGCTTCAGTCACACCACCGGTCACCAGCCGATCACAGCTTCCCCTCTCCAACTCATTGATTCTATTGGCCCTGGCACTCAACCACGAACCACACCGGGATCTCGCGGCGGGTGGCGCGCTTGCTGCGGGAGGCCTCCCGTGTCCCGGACGGATGGGCCGCGCGACCGTCGGCGCGTGGCCCGGCGCGGCGCCGTTCCGCAAGGACGACGCTGGGCCGCCTCACATTTCTCCATGGGGCCCGGTGAACCCGGGCGCACAGTTCGCGTCACTGCTGCGGTCAGTTCCTCTCGGCCTTTTCCGCCCGTCGTGCAGCCCAGTACTTCCGCATTCGCTCGGCCACGGCCCGGCGCTGCTCCTCGGTCATCGTGCGCGTGCACCTCCCGACCG
Source organism: Vicinamibacterales bacterium (assembly GCA_965116825.1). GTDB lineage: Bacteria > Acidobacteriota > Vicinamibacteria > Vicinamibacterales > UBA8438 > WTFV01. The sequence goes on along the minus strand of OZ220736.1, from coordinate 4,309,752 downwards.
TCTTGACCGCGGTGAGCATCGTCGAGGCCCGCTCGTAGCGGCGCATGATCAGCTCGAGCAGGTCCTCGGCGGCGGTATGGGGCAGCTTGCGCATGCCGAGGTCGTCGATGATGAGCAGGTGCGCGCGGGCGAGCTCGGCGAGGTATTCCTTGCGGGTCTCGGCGAGCGTTGCCTCGGCGAGTTCTTCGAGGAAGGTGTGCGTTTCGCGGTAGAGGACGCGATAGCCCCTGCTGGATCGCGGCGCGTCCGATGGCCTGGGCAAGGTGACTCTTCCCGGTACCGGGTTGGCCGATCAGGAGGACGTCCTCGCGCTTTGCGACGAAGCGTGCGGTGGCGAGCTCGAAGACGAGTGCGCGGTTGATCTTCTTGTTGAAGGCGAAGTCGAAGCCATCGAGCGAGCGGTCCGGGTCCCGGAATCGGGCCTGCTTGTGCCGGCGGGCGAGCAGGCGGTCTTCGCGGCGCTGGAGCTCGTCGGAGACGAGCGCGGCGAGCAGGTCGATCGGTGCCATCTGCTCGGTCTGGGCCTGGAGCAGTCGGGTTTCGAGGAAGTTGGCCATTCCGGAGAGGCACAGCTTGCGCAGCGCCTGGTCGAGTTCGACCAGATTCATGTTGGGTCTCCTGTTCTGCGGTCGATCAGATTGCGGTAGACGGTCAGTTCGCGGATGAGCGGGTCGACCTGGCGCAACGACAGCGGCGGCGCAACGGGGTGGCGGTCGAGGTAGCGCTTCAGGAAGCGGTAGGTGGGCACGCCGAGTTCGAGCGCGGCGGTGGCGGCGTGTTCGACGACGGCGGGACCGTGCTTCCTGGCGAGGGAGAGGACGCCGAGGATGCGGCGGACGCCGGCGGCACCCTCATGGCGGTGGATGTGGTCGCAGACGGCGGAGATGGCGGGCCCGGTCCGCTTGGCGGCGGCGAGCAGGGCGAGGGTCTTCGGCGGGGTGCGGGCGGGCCGGTCGTCGGCGGCGATGCGATGCCAGCCGCGTCTTGTACGCAGGTGCTCGCGCTGCAGTCTGGCCGGTGCCCGGGTCAAGGAGGCGAACGTGGATGTCGTCCCACTGCACGTCGACGCGGCGTCCGATCCATCCGGGCGGCGCCGAGTAGTAGGCCGAGGCGACCTCGACGCAACCGTCCAGATGCACGGTGCGGCGGCCGTACTGGTAGTAGCGGAACGGCTCGAGGGACAACGGGCCGAGCACGGGGCGTTCTTCCTCGAACATGGCGGCGACCTGGCGCTTGGTCGTGCCGTGGATGCGGGTGTCGGCCCAGCGCTGCTCCCAGCGGTCCAGGTACGCCTGGCCGTCGTCGAGGCGCTCGAAGCGGAGGCCGCGCAGCGGCGTTGCATCCCGGTTGGGGGTAATCGGAAACGAACACGCTGAACAGCCCGAGCGGCTCCCTTGCCCCCGTGGTATCGTCCATCGGCTTTCGACGCCGACGCCTCGGACGACAGGCGCACCGCCGCCGAGCGAATCTGGAGGACCGCCGCCGATGTCGGATTACGAGGAGAAGTCACCATTCTACCGAGAGTACGATCTCGGTCAGGCGCGTCGAGTGCCGGCGACACGCGAGCCGGCGCCCCACCAAATGCGGGCACTGGCACGTCTGACCCGATGGTACGAGTCCGCGTCTGAGCATGACGAGCACACAGGCGGCATTCTGGTGCTGCCCACGGGTGCCGGCAAAACGTTCACGGCCGTGCACTTCCTGTGCAGCCACCCGCTCTCAGAAGGTCGCAAGGTGCTGTGGCTGGCGCACACCCATCACCTGCTGGAGCAGGCGCTCCGAGCGTTCGACAAGGGTATAGCCCGGGTGACCGGACGGGGGCTCGAGCAGATCAACATTCGGGTCGTGTCCGGCGCCACCGGGCACTTCAAGCCGGCGAACATCGCGCCGGGCGACGACGTTGTGATCTGTTCGCTGCAGACCGCGACCCGGGCGTTCGCCAAGAGCCATCCTTCGCTGATGTCCTTTCTCGATGCGGCGGGCGACGAGTTGTTCGTGGTGTTCGACGAGGCGCACCACGCGCCGGCGACCACCTACCGCAAGCTGATCGACCGCATACGGCAGAGGTGTCCGCGCTCGAAGCTGCTGGGGATGACGGCCACGCCAGCCTACTCCGACGAACAGAAGCAGGGCTGGTTGAAGCGGCTGTTTCCACAGGGGATCGTGGCCCAGGAAGACGTCAACGCGCTGATGGCGAACGGCGTGCTGGCCCGGCCGAAGCTGGAAGACGTGCAGACGTCCACCGAGCCGGAGTTCGACGACCGGGAGTACCGGCAGTGGATGGACGGAGTGCACGGCGATCTGCCGGAGGCGATCATCGAGCGGCTCGCAAAGAACCAACAGCGAAATGACCAGATCGTCGCCCGATATGTGGCGGGGCGGGAGAAGTACGGAAAGACCATCATGTTCGCGGACCGCTGGTTTCAGTGCGAATACCTGCGGGAGGCGTTGAGAAAGCGGGGGGTGCGAGCGGGCGCGATGTACTCGCACGTCGCCGCCAACGCAAGCACCGCCGCGGCCAGGAATCGACGGGCGACGGACGACAATGCCAGAACCCTGGAGGACTTCCGGAACGGCGAGCTCGATGTGTTGCTGAACATTCGGATGCTGACCGAGGGTACGGACGTGCCGGAGGCGCAGACCGTGTTTCTGACGCGGCAGACCACCAGCCGTATCCTGCTCACGCAGATGGTCGGCCGCGCGCTGCGGGGACCACGGTTCGGCGGCACCCCTGAGGCCTACATCGTCTCCTTCATCGACGACTGGAAGCAGGGGATCCACTGGGCGACCTACAACCAGCTCGAGGAGGGCCTCGCCGACGCCGCCGTGCCGGGCTATCCCGAACCGCGGCCGCTCCACCTCGTGTCGATCGAACTGGTCCGTACCCTGGCGCGGCAGATGGACACTGGGATCAACATCCAGCCCGCCCCCTATACCGCGCTCGTGCCGATCGGCTGGTACCGGATTGAATTCGACATCGACAACGCAGTCAATGAGGTTGATTCCGACGACGCGGACCTCCAGAACGACGACACCACGCCCATCACGCGGCTGATCCTCGTGTTCGAGAACCAGCGTCGCGGTTTCGAGGAATTCCTGAAGACGCTGGAGACCAGCGATATCGAGGCTTTCGAGCCCCCAGACGTGCGGCTGTCCGACGTGCGGAACGTGCTGGATGGTTGGAAGAATCTCCACTTCGAAGACGCGGACGATCACGTCGGTGCCGATCTGCTCGATGACCTGCTGGACATCGCCCGGCACATGGCGCAGAACGAAAGGGTGAGGCCGCGCTTCTATCCGTTCGAAGTACGGGAGCAGCACGACCTGGACAAGATCGCGCGTCTTCATTTAGCGGATCCGGGCAAGAAATCCGCGTGTTGGGGGTAAAGGTCTTGCTGCGCGGTGCCGATAGGAAAGGGGCGTGGGCCTGCTGCGCCGCATACGCGCCATCCTGGAACAATCCCCATCCGAGCGGGATCCTCGGGACGTTGTCATCGAGCAACAGGACCAGGAAATCTCGCGGCTGCGTGACGAACTGGCGCGCCACAAGGGCGTGCATCGTCAGAACGGCGGCTTGCAGCGTCAGATCGAGCGGCTGGAGCGCGAGAACGAGCACCTGAAACAGCAGTTGGGAGCCGAGCGCCGCGCGGGACGCCGGCAAGCCGCACCTTTCGCCAAGAAGCGGCCACAGGGTCGCGGCGGCCGTCCCGGCCGGCGGCCCGGTGCGCGCTATGGCCGGCAGGGGCGCCGCCCGTGTCCGGCGCGGGTCGACGAGACCATCGCGGCGCCGGCGCCGACGAGCTGTCCGGACTGCGGCGGCGCGGTCGAAGTGACCGGCGCGGCGTCGCAGTATCAGGAAGACCTACCCCCGGTGCGCCCGCTGGTGCGCCGCTTCGACATCGAGGTCGGCCACTGCTCGCAGTGTCGGCGGCGTATCCAGGGCCGCCACGCCCTGCAGACCTCCGACGCGTTGGGGGCGGCCCGCGCACAGCTCGGTCCCGGTGTGGTCGCGCTGGTCGTGGAGTTGCACACCCACGGCGGCCTGCCGCTGGCCAAGGTCGCCGACCTGCTGCAGACCCGCTTCGGCCTGCAGGTGACGCCGGGGGGCCTCGCGAATCTGCTGCATCGTGCGGCACGCGACGCGCGGCCGGCCTACGAGGCGTTGCGCGAGCAGGTTCGCAACGCTCCGGTGGTCACGGCCGATGAAACCGGTTGGCGCGTCGGCGCCCGCAGCCACTGGTTGTGGGCGGCCGTCACCCCGACGACGACCGTCTACGCCATCTGTGCGGGCCGCGGATTCGAAGACGCGCAAGCGGTCCTGGGAGCCGACTTCGACGGCGTGCTCGTGCGCGACGGATGGGTGGTCTACCGCCGCTACATCAACGGCGAGCACCAAACTTGTCTGGCCCACCTGCTTCGACGCTGTGAGCATCTGCTCGAGGACCATCCCCGCTGCGGGTGGGCCGCTCAGGTGCAGGCCACCTTGCAGGCCGGCCTCGCGCTGCGCGACCGGCGCGATGCCGGCGGTCTGAGCGACCACGGCCTGGCCACCGCCCGCGGCCGACTGCTCGCCCGGCTCAGCCGGCTGATCGACAACCCGCCGCCGCTGGACGAGGCCGAGTGCTTCGCCAACCATCTGGCCAACGAATTCGGCGCCATCTTCACGTTCCTGTGGAACCCGTCGGTCGACGCCACCAACTGGCGCGCCGAACAAGCCATCCGGCCCGCCGTCGTCATCCGCAAGGTGTGCGGCGGCAACCGCACCCGCAAGGGCGCCGACACCCAGCAGGTCCTCGCCAGCGTCGTACGTACCGCACGCCAACGAAACCTCGACCTGCCTGCGCTATTCGCCACGATGTTGCGCGCCCCCGACTCGATCGTCCCCGACGGATTCAACCTTCCGCCGCCGTCCGCGTGAGCGGCAGCGCGACACTACCGAGCCGATGCACGACCGCGAACCGGCGGCTGACCGCCGCGCCGGGTGAATGCCGAGAACGTTGACACCCAAGGCGCAGCAACCCGATGCCCGGGTCGGGTGCTTCCAGCCGTAGCTGGCCTCCGCAACCAGCAGACCTACCCCTTCGTGCCCGGGCAGCCGACGCACGCACCCCGTCCTCGGCTTCCGGCTGCGGCGTGGGTAACAGTGCAGCCACCTCGGCCTCCCGCGCAAGTCGCAACGCCCGCCAAAGGAAACCTCGGCGTCGCTCGAACTTCGACGTGCCAGGCCCATTCCACGCCCGTGTCTATTGACGAATCACCCGGTAAACGAAGACGATCGCGCAAGGGCTGATCGACCACGACTACGGCCCGCGCAAGATAGATCAAGTGTTGCAGGCCGAGTACTCGCGAACCGACCGATATTGGAACATGTTCTATCCTGCGTATGATCAATTTGCGTCGGCATCGAGTGCGAGCGTCCGCCGTCTGCTCCATGCCGATCGGCACGGGGAACATTCCGACTCTCATCGGCCGGCGTTTAAGACCCCCGAGGAGTATCCGCAGCGTGAGGCGAGCGAAGAAACGAAGCGCGAAGTGAAGAGGCGCGACCGCTGGTGTGTATGCTGCGGGAGCGGCAGAAGGCTGCAGATTGACCACGTGTCCCCCCGCTATCTGGGTCTCGACCACCGCCCCGAGAACCTGCAGACATTGTGCCGGGTGTGCAACCGGCTGAAGAGCGACACGAATGCTATCGATTTCCGTCATCAGCGCACGCTGCTGACAACGGCGCCCTCTGAATTTCCGGACTTCGAGAGCTTCGAACCACCATGGGGCCGCGCCAAGGATCCCCTCGAATGGGAGATCTACCTGCGGCGTTGCGTGAACTTCTACTATCAGCGGGGCGCCGTCGAGGCGGTCGAGATAGGCCAACGCGGAGAAGGACTCCGAACCTGGCAGATCTGGCTGTTCCAGGGCAACGACCCCGCATGGCTCGTGCCCCATCTGCCGCATCTCGCAACGCGGATTCGCGAGGTCCGGGAGTACGACGGCTTGATGCCGGCTCCCGACCAGATCGTGATCGCCGGGTGAATCGCCGGGTGAGCGGCGCCGGCTGCGCGGTGTCGCGATCGGCACGGGCGAACCGACACCAAGCCGGGGCAGTGCGGCTGGCGATGGAGGCGAAGTTGGCGCTCATGCCAATCAGACGGCGTGTCCCCGATTCGGATGAGCTTCGGGGCCTTGGGACCGGCATCAGCGCGTAGATGGCGGGGCGGGCGCGCGGTCGGGCGCGTCACGTCGTGGGGTGTGAGCGTCTCGTCAAGTAGAGCCTTCGGGGGGCGAAAACACGAACGGTCCCGCATGCACTGAGGCAGTGACCGCGTGTAGGCTATGCGATGATCCACGCGGGGAGTCAGCCTCCCGCGATGAGGGATCCCGAGGATGGCGCGACGAAGATCAGGGCAGCAGCGAGACGGCGCGGAAACGAAACGCAACGGCGGGGCCACGACCGGCCACGAGGCCGAGCTGTGGGCCATGGCCGACGCGTTGCGCGGCTCGATGGACGCCGCCGAGTACAAGCACGTCGTGCTCGGCCTGATCTTCCTGAAGTACATCTCCGACGCCTTCGAGGAACGCCATGCTGCGGTTCTGGCCGAGTTCGGCGAGGATTCCGCCGAGGACCGCGACGAGTACACCGCCGAGAACATCTTCTGGGTGCCGCCGGAGGCCCGTTGGGCGCATCTGCGGGCGCAGGCGAGACAGTCGACCATCGGCCTGACCGTCGATCAGGCGATGGCGGCGATCGAGCGCGACAACCCCGCGCTCAGGGAGGTGTTGCCGCGCGACTACGCCCGGCCCGCGCTGGACAAGCGCCGGCTCGGCCAGCTGATCGACCTGATCAGCAACATCCGGGTGGGCGACGAGGACGCCCGCTCCCGCGACGTGCTCGGCCGGGTCTACGAGTACTTCCTCTCGCAGTTCGCGAGCGCGGAAGGGAAGAAGGGCGGCGAGTTCTATACGCCGCGCTGCATCGTCAAGGTGTTGGTAGAGATGCTGGAGCCGTACCGGGGCCGGGTCTACGACCCCTGCTGCGGCTCGTCGGGCATGTTCGTGCAGTCGATCGAGTTTATCCGCGCCCACGCCAGCGGGAACGGCAACGGTGGCCGGGCGCGCGGCGACATCAGCATCTATGGGCAGGAGTCGAACTACACGACGTGGCGGCTCGCGAAGATGAACCTCGCCATCCGCGGCATCGAGGGGCAGATCTCGCACGGCGACAGCTTTCATCACGATCTCCACGCGGACCTGAAGGCGGACTTCATCCTCGCGAACCCGCCGTTCAACGTCTCGGACTGGGGCGGCGAGCGGCTGACCGAGGACAAGCGTTGGCACTACGGCGTGCCGCCGAAGGGCAACGCCAACTTCGCCTGGGTGCAGCACATGGTCCACCACCTCGCCCCGGCCGGCATCGCGGGCTTTGTGCTCGCCAACGGGTCGATGTCGTCGAGCCAGTCCGGCGAGGGAGAGATCCGCAAGAGCCTGATCGAAGCGGACCTCGTGGACTGCATGGTCGCATTGCCGGGGCAGCTCTTCTACTCAACGCAGATTCCGGCCTGCCTCTGGTTCCTCGCCCGCCGCCGCTCGCGCCGCGGGGAGATCCTCTTCATCGACGCCCGCAAGCTGGGTCGGATGGTGGACCGCACGCACCGCGAGCTGGCCGACGACGACATTGCCCGCATCGCCGGCGCTTATCACGTCTGGCGTGACGGCGCCGAGGCCTACGAAGACCTTCCGGGGTTCTGCAAGAGCGCCCCGCTTGACGAGGTGCGGCGGCATGGCCACGTGCTGACTCCAGGTCGCTACGTCGGCGCGGAGCCGCAGCCGGACGACGGAGAACCGTTCGACACGAAGATGCGCCGGCTGGTGGCCGAGTTGCAGGCGCAGCAGGCTGAAGGGGCTCGGCTCGACGCCGCCATCGCGAAGAACCTGAAGGCGCTGGGGTTCCTATCCCGCGAGGAGGAACGATGACAGTCGGCGAGCTGGTCGGGATGCCGAAGGCCTACCCCGGTGACCTGCGGGTTGTCGTCAACGGGTATGAGGAAGGCTACGACGACTTCTCGCCCGGCCAAATCTCTGTCGTGGCCATCGCGCTGAACACCGGCGTCCACGACTGGGAGGGACAACACGAATATGCGGACGAGATCCGCGCGGACGCTGCTGAGCTCGCGACGACCGTCGACGCACTCGTGCTGCGCCGCGTGTCCAACTGATTCTGTGTGGCGAGGCGATGATCGACTACAGCAAGTTTCGGCTCTCCCTGAAGCGGCTGGAGGAGCAGTACGACAACCACGAGCGACAAAACCCAGCACTCTCCGACCTGGAGCGCGAAGCCGTCGCCGAGTCTGTCATCCAGCGCTTCGAGACATGCTACGACTGTCTTTGGAAAGTGCTCAAGCGATACCTGATCGAGGAACTGGGTCTAGCGGAAACGCCCAACAGCCCTAAGCCTATCCTCAAACTGGCCCATGAAAATGCTCTGTTCGCCTCTTCGTTGGAGCAGTGGCTCAGCTACACGGACGCGCGCATTGACACCTCGCACGACTACGACGGCGAGAAGGCTTCCGCCTGCCTACAGCTGATGTCTGACTTCATCGACGACGCCATCGGTCTCTATCAAACCATGAGTGGAGCGGTATGGGAGTAGCTCAGGCGATCGACCTCACGGCCGCGCAGACGAAGACGGTTCTAGAGTTGCTCCGCCAATACCTGCCTGGCACGGAGGCTTGGGTCTACGGTTCTCGCGCAAAGTGGACCTCACGGCCGCAGTCCGACCTCGACCTCGTGGTCTTCGCGATACCGGACCAGCGGCGGCGAGTCGGAGAGCTACGGGAGGCGTTCGAGGAAAGCAGCCTGCCGTTTCGTGTTGATCTGTTCGTGTGGGACCAGGTGCCAGAAGCGTTTCGAACGGAGATTGAGGCTGACCACGCGGTGTTGGTGCGAGGATGCAATCGAGTACGCGTGAGGAGTTGGGAGGAAGCGAAGAGCACCAGGCCGTCCGAGCCGAGGGCGTCGGGGAACTTCGGTGAGACGGCCCACGAGACTAGGCGTTTTGGCGCTCTTTTTTCCGACCCGCCGCGAAATGGGTTAACTCGCCCCAAGGCAGTGCGTGGCTTCGGGACCAAGATGGTGAATATGGGCGAGCTTTTTGCTCACGCTCGCCTCGACAACCTTCCGATGGATCGAGTCCCCCTTAGTCCGTCCGAAGCAGAACGATTCCTTTTGGAGCAGGGCGACTTGTTATTCGCGAGGCAGTCCTTGGTCTTGGAGGGAGCCGGCAAGTGCTCACTCTTCTTGGGCGATGATGAGCCAGTGACCTTTGAGTCTCATGTGACCCGCGTAAGGCTGGATCAGAGGATTGCCAGCCCCAGTTACTACTTCTACTATCTGCAGTCGCACCACGGTCGCTCCGCGATACGTGCCATAGTGGAGCAGGGCGCAGGCGCTTCAGGCATACGCGGCCGTGATTTGATCAAGCTCGATGTCTTGTGGCGACCACTCTCCGAACAACGCGCCATCGCGCACATCCTCGGCACGCTGGACGACAAGATCGAGCTGAACCAGCGGATGAACGCGACTCTGGGGGCGATGGCGCGAGCGGTGTTTCGGTCCTGGTTCGTCGATTTCGACCCCGTGCGGGCCAAGATGGAAGGACGCGACACCGGGCTGTCGCAGGACATCGCCGACCTGTTCCCCGACCGACTCGTCGATTCCGAGGTGGGCGAGATACCGGAAGGGTGGCCGGTCGTGTCTTTACCCGAGTTGATGGAAGTCAATCCGCCAAGATCCCTGCGCAAGGGCGAGAGCGCACCGTATCTCGACATGGCGAACATGCCGACATCCGGCCATGCACCCGATCGCGTTCTTCGGCGACCGTTCGGTTCCGGGATGCGGTTCGCCAACGGAGATACGCTGGTGGCGCGGATTACGCCATGCCTGGAGAACGGGAAGACAGCCTATGTGGACTTCCTGCAGGACAACGAGATCGGATGGGGGTCGACAGAGTACATCGTCATGAAGCCCAGACATCCACTTCCAAGTGAGTTCGCGTACTTACTGGCGCGCACTGCCAGATTCCGGGAATTCGCGGTCCAGAACATGGGCGGTACGAGTGGTCGTCAGCGCGTACCGGCGTCGGCCCTGTCGGGGTTCGCGATACCTTCGCCGCCCCCGAGGCTCGGGGCGGAATTTGGGCGGGTCGCCCGATTACTGCTTGGGCGAGCGAGGGCGGCGGTGGACGAATGCCGTCTGCTGGCCAACTGTCGCGACGCGCTGTTGCCGAAGCTGGTCTCTGGAGAAATGCGGTTGGGGAACGTCGAGAGATTCGTCGGAGTGAGTGCATGACGGGAACATTGCTCGCTGTTCCAGATCACAAGGAGCGGTTGTCACTCGTGTACGCGGTAGCCTTGGCAGCGCGCGCGGGTTTCTTGACCTCGGTGCCGGAGCCCGACAGGGACAGTGTCGACCTCCGCATCCAGGCCGGCGGGCCGCGCCGTCCGGCTCTCGACCTGCAGTTGAAGGCTACGGTCGCTCTGGGCGATCCGCAGGCTGGCGTGCTGCCGTTCCGGTTGGCCATCAAGAACTACGACGACCTTCGCGTTACCACGCAGACGCCCCGTTTGCTTGTGGTGCTTGAGCTGCCGAAGAACGAATCACAGTGGATGACCGTGACTACTGAGGAACTCGTCCTTCGACGTCGAGCCTACTGGTTGAGCCTGCAGCGAGGACACGACGAAGTGGTCGGACAGCAGACCGTCACGGTTCACGTCCCGGAACATAACGTGTTCGATGTGGAGGCGCTTCGAACGCTCATGGAGCGGTCACGGAGCGGGGAATTCTGATGCGGGTCAGTATCCACGACCGAGATGCGCTGCTGGCGGTGTCGCCGGCGGCCCTGTCGGCGTACGCGCGGGCGGCGGGATGGAGTCGGAAGGAGCCGTACCGTGTGCATTCGGACGTCTACGGCGGTGAGGCGCGACCGGAGATCATCGTCCCGCGCACGGAGCGGCTGGGCGACTATGCGATCGTCGTGTCGACGCTGATCGAGACGTTCGCGGAAACAGCCGGGCAGGACGCGCTGACCGTGTATCGCGCTCTGGTGACCGCGGACCGCGATGTCGTTCGCATCCGGGCGGCAGAGAGCGACGACGGCAGCGTCGCGCTGAACGACGGCGTGGATCTCATCGACGGTGCCCGCGAATTGCTGCTGTCGGCGGCCTGTTCGATCCGGGACCCGCGGCCGGTATATCGCGCGGGGGCGAACCGGGAGGCGGCGGATCTGGTGAGACAGGTCCGCCTGGGACAGACTGACCAGGGCAGCTTCGTGGTGACGTTGCTGACGCCGGTCGTGCCACCGTCGATGCCGGGGTTGTTCCCGGACCCGGACGACTGGGACGCTCCGATGGAACGCCGGATGACGAGGCGCCTGGTCGAGGCCCTGACCGCGGTGCGGGAGGCGGCGGAACGCACGGCCGCCGGCGACGACGGGGCGTTCGGCGAAGCCGTCGAGAACGGCGTGAGCGCGAATCTGTGCGAGGCCTTAGTCCGGATCATCGAACCGTTTCCGACGCTGGACTGCAGCGTCTCGTGGGCTCGGACGCGGCCGATGAAGGAACTTGGCGCCGTCGTTCCGTTCGGCCGGATGGATGCGGCGCTGTTGCGCGAAGCGGCGCGGTCGCTCCGTGATCGGGCACCGCGGCCGGACGTGCGTCTCTACGGCTTCCTTCGGCTACTGAAACGCGGGGAGGCGGACGACGACGGCACGATCGGACTGGCGACCAACATCGACGGGCGACGGCAGTCGGTCGTGGCGGTATTGGAGCGACTCGACTACGAGAGGGCGGTTCAGGCCCACGGCGACCGGGCGCCGGTCGTGATGGCGGGCGATCTCGAGCGCATGGGCCAGCGGTGGAGGTTGCTGAATCCGCGTCTGGAGGGTGTCCTTCGCGACGACGGGCAGGAATCGGAGGGCGCCTGAAGCGCAGGAGGCATGCCAGCACCCGGCGTCTCGGAGTCCGCTGTCGAGGCTGCTGCGCTCGACTGGCTCGCATCGCTCGGTTGGGGCGTTGTCTGCGGGCGGGATGTCGCACCGGACACGGTGGCGGCCGAACGCTCTGACTACGACGAAGCGGTGCTGACCGCCCGGCTGCGGTCCGCCGTGGCCCGCCTCAATCCCGACGTTCCCGCCGGCGCGCTGGACGACGCGTTGCACCAATTGACGCGGCCGGCGGGGTCGGCGCTGGAGGCTCGCAACCGCGCCTTCCACCGGATGCTGGTCGAAGGCGTCACAGTGGAGTACGTCGACAACGGCGGTGCGGTTCGCGGCGCTCAGGTGGGTGTGGTCGATTTTGGCGCGCCAGAGACAAACGACTGGCTGGCGGTCAACCAGTTCACCGTCGTCGAGAACAAGCACGAACGTCGACCGGACATCGTGCTGTTCGTCAACGGACTGCCGTTGGGTGTCATCGAGCTGAAGAACCCGACCGACGAGAACGCGACGATCCGGTCCGCGTTCCATCAGCTTCAGACCTACAAGACCGAGATTCCCTCGCTGTTCGCGTTCAACGCGGCATTGATCGTGTCGGACGGACTGGAAGCCCGGATCGGAACGCTGACCGCGACGTGGGAGTGGTTCAAGCCGTGGCGCACGATCACGGGGGAGACGCTGGCCGACGCGAAGCTCCCGCAGTTGCAGGTACTTGTCGACGGGGTGTGCGCTCCGCGCCGGCTGTTGGCCCTGGTCCGTGACTTCATCGTGTTCGAGGACGACGGGAGCGGCGCACTCTCAAAGAAGATGGCGGGCTACCACCAGTTTCACGCGGTGGAGACCGCGGTCACCGAAACGCGGCGCGCAGCTCGCTTACAGCGGCGAGGCGTCAGAATGCGCGACGCGGGGGGCCGCTACGAGTCCGGTCGGCAACCGGGCGGGGCGCCGGGCGATCGGCGTATCGGCGTCGTCTGGCACACGCAGGGCTCGGGCAAGAGCCTGACGATGGCGTTCTACGCCGGCCGCCTCGTTCGCGATCCGGCGATGGAGAACCCCACCATCGTCGTGCTGACCGACCGCAACGATCTCGACGATCAGCTCTTCAGTACCTTCGCACGTTGCGCCGACCTGCTGCGCCAGCCCCCGGTGCAGGTCGACCGCCGCGCCGACCTGCGCGCCAAGCTCGCTGTGCAGGCGGGCGGTGTCGTGTTCACAACGATCCAGAAGTTCTTTCCCGGCGAGAAGGGTGACCGACATCCGGTGCTCTCGGAACGGCGCAACATCGTCGTCATCGCCGACGAGGCGCATCGCAGCCAGTACGACTTCGTGGACGGGTTCGCGCGGCACATGCGCGATGCCCTGCCGAACGCTTCCTTCATCGGCTTCACCGGCACGCCGATCGAGCTGGAGGACGCGAACACCCGCGCCGTGTTCGGCGATCACATCAGCATCTACGACATCCAGCGGGCCGTCGAGGACGGCGCTACCGTGCCGATCTACTACGAGAGCCGCCTCGCGAGGCTCGCGCTCGACGAGCAACAGAAGCCCCACATCGATCCAGGGTTCGAGGAGGCGACGGAGGGCGAGGAGATCGACCGCCGCGAGAAGCTGAAGACCAAGTGGGCACAGCTCGAGGCCATCGTCGGCGCGGAGAAGCGTGTCGCCCTCGTCGCACGAGACATCGTCCAGCATTTCGAGAGTCGCCTGGAGGCGATGGACGGTAAGGCGATGGTGGTCTGCATGAGCCGGCGCATCTGCATCGCCCTCTACCACGAGCTGGTTCGCCTGCGACCCGATTGGCATGACGAAGGGGACGAGGCGGGCTCCCTGAAAGTCGTGATGACCGGCGCCGCGTCCGACCCCACCGACTGGCAGCCGCACATCCGGAACAAGGCCCGGCGCGAGGCGCTGGCGAAACGATTCCGCGCCCCGGACGACCCGCTGCGCGTCGTGCTCGTGCGCGACATGTGGCTCACAGGCTTCGATGCGCCGAGCCTGCACACGATGTACGTGGACAAGCCGATGCGCGGCCATGGGCTGATGCAGGCCATCGCGCGAGTCAATCGGGTGTTCCGGGACAAGCCAGGCGGGCTGGTCGTCGACTACCTGGGGCTAGCCCACGAGCTGAAGCGGGCGCTCGCGACGTATACGGAGAGCGGCGGTACGGGACAGACCGCACTGGACCAGGAGCAGGCGGTCAGGGCGATGCTGGAGAAGTACGAGGTCTGCTGCGGCCTGTTCCACGGGTTCGACCGGACCGCGTGGATCAACGGCTCGCCGGCGGACCGCCTCGGTCTCCTGCCGGCCGCTCAGGAGCACATCCTGGCACAGGAAGACGGCAAGGAGCGCTGCCTGACCGCCGTGCGGGCGCTTTCGAAGGCCTTTGCCCTCGCGGTGCCGCATCCCGCAGCCATCCGCATCCGCGACGACGTGGCGTTCTTTCAGGCGGTGCGTGCGGCGCTGTCCAAGCGCATGGCTTCCGAGGCGAAGACTGACGAGGAACTGGACCATGCCGTACGCCAGATCGTCTCCCGGGCCGTGGCGCCGGAGGGCGTGCTGGACATCTTCGCTGCTGCGGGGCTGGCCAAGCCGGACGTGTTCATTCTCTCGGAGGAGTTCCTGGCCGAGGTGCGCAGCCTGCGCCAGCGCAACCTCGCCGTCGAACTGCTGCAGAAGCTGCTGAAGGGCGAGCTGGCCACGCGGCGCCGGCGGAATGTCGTGGAGGCCCGGTCGTTCGCCGAGATGCTGGAGCAGACCATCCGCCGGTACCAGAACCGCGCCATCGAAGCCGCGCAGGTGATCGAGGAGCTGATCGGGATTGCCCGTGAGTTGCGCGAGGCGGGTGCCCGCGGCGAAACGCTCGGCCTGTCCGACGATGAACTCGCCTTCTACGACGCGCTCGGCGTCAACGACAGCGCCGTGCAGGTGCTCGGCGACGAGAAGTTGCGCGACATCGCCCGCGAGCTGGTCGGGACCGTACGGAGCAACGTGACCATCGACTGGACGCTGCGCGAGAACGTCCGTGCGAATCTGCGCCGCCTCGTGAAGCGCGTACTGCGCAAGCACGGTTACCCGCCCGACAAGCAGGAGTCGGCGACCCGGACGGTGCTGGAGCAGGCCGAGGTCCTCTCCGCCGGCTGGGCAGCGTGAGTCCCTCGGCGCCGCGGCCGGGACCGCGTCCTTGGCATCAGCGGCATGCTGGTACACTTGGCGCTGATCGACGGAGGCAGCCTTCCAACGCCGGCTCTCGATGTCCTCTCGCTCCGCCGCACTCGTCTGCTTGCGATTCGCGGACGTTGTTCCGCGGTTGTTCCTGCACCCCTTGACAGTCTCCGAGAACCCTGCCATTCTAGATGAGAACAACGTGGGAACAACGGAGGCCGCAATGAAGACACGCACCTATTCTGCCAGCTTGAGCAAGACCCAAGGACGATCCGGCTTTTCGATCATCTTCCGGCATCCGGCTAGGCAGGACCATGCGACGGGCAAGCCGGGCGTCCGGGTTCGGCGTGGGCTCGGCACCCAGGACCAGACGGAGGCCGAACGACTCCGCGAGGAGCTAAACGTCCTTCTCGGCGATCCCAAATTTCACGATCCGGCCGCCCGCGCTGATGCTGCGCGACGGTTTGACCCGCGGGTCGTGGGCATCTTTTTCGACAAGATGATGCCCGAGGAGCCGGACTTCGGTTCACTGAGAGAGGAAGTGATTCCACTGCCTGAATCCGGACCGGATGGACATCGGCGAGTCCTTTTTCTCGGGACGACGGGCGCGGGCAAGACGACGCTCGTCCGTCAGATAATCGGCACGGACCCTCAGAAGGAACGCTTTCCCTCGACCTCAACGGCGAAGACCACCATCCACGACACCGAGATCGTCCTCACCGACGGCGATTGGCGTGCCGTGGTGACATTCGCATCAAGCGACGAGGTGCGTGAGCACCTGAACGAGTGCATCTCAGCAGCCGTGCTCTCGGCGGCGAAGGGCGCGAACGATGCCGAAGTGCTTCGGCGTCTCCTGAACCATGTGAACCAGCGTTTTCGCTTCAACTACGTGCTCGGAAACGGTCCCGTTGCTGTCTCGACGGTCTCGGACTTCGACGATGACGAGGAGGAAACTGAAGTCGAGCCCGACCTGTTGTCTGAAGAGGAGCAAGATGCTCTGGACCTCGTGCATACGGAGGAACTCCTCGCACGCACGACCGACAGGCTGCGTGAACTCGCGCGCCGGCTTAGCGCTAGGGTGCGCGACGAACTCGACGCCCGCGAAGAAGACGATGAGCGCGTGGCTGACGAGCTCTTCGAAGAGGATCTGGACAACCTGCTGCGGGACGAGGAGGACTTCCACCAGATTGCGGATGCACTGATGGACGAGATCGAAAAGCGCTTCGATTTACTACCGCTCGGAAAGCTACAAAAGACGCGACAGGGCTGGCCACTCGCTTGGCGCGGAGAATGGCCGGTCGAGAAGCGCAGCGACTTCGTGCGAGCCATCTCGCGCTTCTCAAGCAACTACGCACCCCTCTTCGGTCGGCTGTTGACGCCCCTCGTAAACGGTGTGCGTGTAGCGGGCCCCTTCTTGCCAGCGTGGGACGGAAGCGCGGTTCCAAAGCTCGTTCTTCTGGACGGCGAGGGGTTGGGTCATACGCCGAAGTCGTCGTCGGCCGTCTCGACAGCTGTAAGCCAACGCATCGATGCCGCGGACGCGGTCCTCCTGGTCGACAGTGCGACGCAGCCGATGCAGGCGGCGCCGCTGGCCGCGATACGAGAGGTTGTGGCAACGGGGAATGCTCGGAAGCTCATCATCGCCTTCACACACTTCGACGAGGTCAAAGGCGACAACCTGCCGAGCGCCGCTGCGAAAGTCCACCACGTTCTTGCCTCCGCTGAGAACGTGCTCGCTACCTTCGGAGAAGAACTGGGTCCCTACGCCGAGCGCGCATTTCGCCAGCGCTTAGAGGATGCACGCTTCTTCCTCGCTGACCTCCACGAGCCGTTGAGTGGGGATGAGCGTGCCGGAAAGCGCACCATCGCGCAGCTCCACAAGCTTCTCGATACGATTGATGCGGTGGTCGAACGGCCGCAGCCCGATGGAGAGTGCCCCATCTACGACCGGATGAATCTGGTGCTCGCGATTCACAGTGCTGCCAGCGCCTTCCACGACGCTTGGCGACCGCGACTTGGGCTCAACCTCAAGCCAGGGATCACGAAAGAGCACTGGACACGGGTGAAGGCTCTGAGCCGACGTCTTGCCGAGGGATGGAAGGATGAATACGACACCCTAAAGCCTATCGCTGACCTGCGCAAGCAACTTGTGGAGCGGATCTACGTGTTCGTCCAGAATCCCGTGCGCTGGGAAGGTTCGGAACCGACAGAGGACGAGAAGCAGAGTTGCTTCGATGTCCTCGCAGACAATCTTGGGCGGCGGCTTCTTGCACTGTGCGCGCGGCGCGTATGGCGGGAGCGCACGGCCCGGTGGCAAGACGCGTACTTGCAGCACGGAATCGGATCAACGTTCGTGCGTGCCAGGATCATAGGCGACGACATCTACGAACCCGCGGCGCCAGTCCCGGACGTTACGCCCTCACCAGATCGCAATCAGTTCCTCAAGGAAGTGATCGCCGAGGTCGAAGGGGCGGCCCAGGAGACTGGTGCTGTGCTTGAGTAGGCCGAGAAGGGCGCACGGTCAAGTTCCACTGCATGCTCAATGTGGAGAGTTCCAACTCGGCACGCTCAACGCCCCCGGCGGACACGCGAGTTCGGCATCCATATGGCGGTCGGCACCCACGGCCGCGTCGTCTTGGCCGTTCATCGGGTGAGGTGTGGAGTGGTAGGACGCCCCGCACCGTATGCACGTCCCGCCGCTGGGTGGCGATCAGTCGTACTCGGGCGGGACTGCTTCGCGACCACCCGAAGCCGGTCTCGCCGCCCTGTGTGCCGGCGAAGCGGTAGCCGCGCGCTCCGGCCTCGTTCAGCTCGTCCTGCATGGTCCCGATGCGGTGGTCGCGAGGAGCAGGTACTTCTCGGCTTCCTGGGCCATTGCGGATGGTGCCAGGACGAGCAGGGTGAAGGTGATTCAGATCGTGGTCTGGAGCTTGCGCAAGGGTCCGTCCCTTCAGGGGAGCACGCTGTGCCGAGTCCTCGACACCGTGCGTTGGGCGATCCGCTTTCGACGCGGTTCGCGGAGCAACGTGGGAGCGTCGGAGACGATCCTCTAACGGACGTGTCGGGCGGCGGTGCGTGCCAGGGGCAAGAACGCGGATTCTAGCGTTCTGGCTCCGAGCGTCGATCCGTCGGCGGTTCCGGGAACGTGGCCGATCAGGTCGCCCGTACCGAAGCCGTTCGTCTCGGTCCAGGATCGCCATCCGGATCGTCCGAGTCGAGCAGTCCCTGCTGGACGGCGTCGGTCTGCTGCGTCGACCTGATGATCGCTTGTTTGTTAGCTTCACCGCTGTGGACTCTGGCAGCTTCAGCCGGACGGCGGGGGAGAATTGAAGAGTGTCCGCGCAGCGCGTCGTAGACCCGGGAGGGGGCTCGGGGGAGGGGACGCCGACCGCGGAAGGTTCCACCCCCTGGCGCCCCGTGCAGAGCGCCGGGGGTGGCGGTGGTCGGACCGTATGAGTCGCTTGGCCGATCAGGGGCCGCGCCGGAGTTTGGTCGCCACCGTCTTTTCCCACGGCCTGAATGGATACCTGAGCGTGAGGGCTCGCAAACAAGCACAGGAGCAGGAAAAGATGCCAGATTTTACCGTAGGCGTTGACATCTCGAAGGCCCATCTCGACGCCTACAGGGCACCCGACGGCAAGGCCGCGCGATTCACCAACGACGCCGCGGGATTCAAGGCGCTGATCGCCTGGATCGAGTGCCCGGTGCGGGCCGTCACCTACGAGCCGACAGGGCACTGGCACCGAGCGTTCGAGGAAGCGCTGCTCACAGCCAAGTTGCCCCTGGCGCGGGTCAACCCGTTGCAGGCGCGACGGTTCGCGCAGGCCATCGGACAACGGGCGAAGACCGATGTCGTCGACGCCCGGGTCCTGGCACAGATGGGAGCCGCGCTGGATCTGCGGCCAACCGAGAGGTCATCACCCGCGTGGCGCGCCCTCGAGGAACTCCGAGTGGCGCGTGACGCACTGATCAGGGACCGCACCGCTGCACTCAACCGCCAAAAGCACACTCGACAGCGCCTGCTCAAGCAGCAGAACAAGACGCAGCTGGCGCAGCTCGACCGGCATCTGGCCGCCATTGATGCCGAGATCGGAAAGCGGCTCGCCGAAGACGCAGCACTCACCCGACGGGCCGAGATCCTGACCTCCATTCCGGGCGTGTCCCGTATCACCGCCACAGGCCTGCTCATCCAGATGCCGGAACTCGGCCGACTCGACGCCAAGGCGGTCGCCAGCCTCGCGGGGCTCGCCCCCGTCACGCGACAGTCCGGCACCTGGCAAGGCCGAAGCTTCATCCAGGCCGGCCGGGCGCAGGTGCGGCGAATCCTCTACATGCCGGCCGTGACGGCAATGCGCTGCAATCCGGACCTGCGGGCGAAGTACCGGCAACTCGTCGCCCAGGGAAAACCGGGAAAGGTCGCTCTGGTCGCCGTCATGCGCAAGCTGCTCGTCCTCGCCAACGCGCTGCTCGAACAGGACCGCACTTGGCAGCCAGAGCGGCCAGGACAGGACAGGACACCATCCACCGGAGAGGCACCGCTCGTCGCTGCATGAGCTTCCACACGCACCTGGGGGATCGCACTTGACAACATGGATACTCCGGCGATCTTGTCGTCAGTGCGCCCGGCAAGCAACGAGGCGGCCGATGCTGGAACGCCAGAGGATCGGGATCTGCACCCTATGTGCACCCTACGCGAGCAGACGTCGCGAAGGCCGCACGTAGTGAAGCCTCATAAGTATCTGCAAACACGGGATATATTCTGGAGCCGGCGAGCGGACTCGAACCGCTGACCTGCTGATTACGAATCAGCTGCTCTACCAACTGAGCTACGCCGGCAACCCTTTAGAATCAATAACTTACGACGTTGTAGAAAATATGCCAGCCGACTCTGCCAGCCAAACGGCGCGCGCGGCGACTTGCACCGCGGGCGCTGTGGCGGCCGAGCCGCGCATGACCGTGTCCTGATCCTCATCGTCACGGTGCCCCTATTGTAGTCCTTCCCGCCGACGGGCGCGACCCCGAGAGCCCGTCGGCACCCTGCCGGCCACAACACGCCGGCGCCGGAGCGCGCCCGGCCGGGTGGCGAGCGTCGGCGCTCGCATATCCTGCGCGACCGCCGGATAGGGCCAAACCCCGCACAGCTCAAGACAATCGCCTCGAGACGCCTCCGCCGTAGCCGTCGGAACGCCCGCTCATGCAACTCCCGGTAAGTCTTCACACAATTCTACAGACGCTGAGTTTGACCGTGTCGAGAAAGCCCCGCTCTTGCGGCCATCATGAAGGGGATCGCCCTGCGCTGCTTCCCTACCATATCGGCGTCGAACACGCGTACAGTCAGATATACTTCAAGGCATCATGAAGATCTGGAGGTGCGCCATGTTGAGAGTGCTAGTGATCCTCGCGGCGATGTCTGGTGTTGTCGGCGGGCACCCTCTTGGTGCCCAGACCGCCCAGACCTGCGATCCCGCCGGAGATGTGGAGTTCGTCTGCGGCACGACCAATCCGGAAGATCTCTACGCGGTTCCGGGCGCCCCCTGGGTAATCGCATCGGGACGATACTCCGCTTCGGAAGGTCCCGTCTACGCGGTCAGCCTTCGTGATCACCGCGTCCAGGAGATCTTTCCCGCGGGAGCGTTGCCGCCGGAGCACGACCGGGATACCTATCGCGCCTGCCCCGGTCCGAACGACGTGTTCCAGCCACACGGGCTGACCCTGCGGGAGGGCGGCGACGATGTGCATACACTCTACGTGGTCGGTCATGGCGCGCGCGAGGCCATCGAGGTCTTTGCGCTCGACGTCGGCGGCGCCGTGCCCACGATGCAGTGGATCGGATGCATCCCGGCGCCGGAGGGCACCGCCCGCATCAACTCCATTACGGCGCTGCCCGACGGCTATCTCGGCGCGACGAACTTCGACCGCGAAGGCGGGGAGCTCTGGGAATGGCATCCCACGACCGACTGGGTCGAAGTGCCCGGCAGCCGGATGCTCGGTCCCAACGGTCTCGTGTCCTCGGCTGACGGGCAGTGGTACTTCATCGGGGGCTGGAGCGATCGGGCGCTGGTGCGGCTGTCACGCGGCCAGAGTCCGGTGCGCGTCGACCCGATTCCGGTTGGCTTCAACGTCGACAATGTGCGCTGGGGACCCGCTGGCCAAGTCATCGTCGCCGGCCACCTGACGCAGTGTGAAGACATCGATCCTTGTGAGCCGTCGGCCGCTCGCGTGGCCGAGGTCGATCCGACGACCTTCGAAGTCCGGCAGCTCGTGGACTACAAGGGCAACGAGTTCTTCCAGCTCGGCACCGTCGCCATCGAGGCGAATGACGAGATCTGGATTGGCGGGATCAGGGGCAGTTACGGGATCGCCCGATTCCCACGCTAGTGGACGCCCCAGCCCGGCGCCGCGCCGCGTCGGGTGCCGCCGCAAACCGCTCGCGCGCAGATGCCTCGCGTTCTTCGACCGGGGGCTATAGCGGCGCCGTGGTCGCGATGGTCCGGTGCACGGCGTCTACTCGTAATCCGCCGCGGCCAGCGACACGCGCACGACCTCGGCGTCGTTGCGCGCGATGACGTGGCCGTTCGCGAATGCCGGATGCGCCCACAGGACGGCGCGGTCGACGCCTCGCCAGCGCCCGGAGCCGCCGCCCCGGGTGCGGGTAGTGGGCGTCAGCAAGTGCGTGCGGTCGACCTCCTCGTAGCCGGCCGGCGTAAAGCGGGCGATGACCAGCTCGCCGGTCTCGACCGAGATGAACGCGCGGTCCTGGTGTTGCACGAGGTGCGAGCTCGCCCAGCGGTCCTCGGGCACCAGGCGGTCGCTCGACCACAGCCGCTCGCCGGTCGTCGCGTCCACGCCGCGCAGCTCGCCGTAGCTGTTGAGCCCGTAGAGCGCGTCGCCCACCACGATGGGCGTCGACGTCATGGATCGCTGCACCGGGCGGTCGGTGCGGTTGGGGTTGGCGCCGGTCCAGACCACCCGCGCCGCCGGACGGTCGGGGTTGAGTGCGAACATCAGGCCGCCGTTCTCCACCTGCGTGATGAGCAGGTAGCGCCCGCTGCGGACCGGCGTGCCGATTGTCAGCCCGCTCGCGATCGCAAAGTCGTGCTCCCACCAGATGCGGCCGGTGGCCGGGTCGAGCGACGTGACCCCGGCCGGGTGCCAGACGATCATCTGCCGCACGCCCCCGGCGGTGGTCACGATCGGCGACGAGTAGCCCGCTTCCGAGTTCGTGTCGAGCGCGCGCCATGCCTCGGCGCCCGTCGCCTTGTCGAACGCCACGACCATGGCGTCGGGCTCGCCGCCCAGCAGCGTGATCAGGAGCTCGCCCTCCACGAGCGGCGAGTGCGCGACGCCGTAGACCGGCACGGTGACGTCGTACGCGGCCACCGTGTCGATCTGCCAGATCAGATCGCCGCTGGCCGTGTCGAAGCACGACAGCATGCCGGCCGCCCCGAGGAGGTAGACGCGGTCGCCGTCAACCGTCGGCGTGGCCCGGGGGCCGGTGGCGAACACCGGGACGATGTTGCGGTAGGTGGCCGGCCATTCCCGCGTCCAGAGGACCGCTCCGGTCTCCTCGTCGAGCGCCACGAGCCGCTCGTTGCCGTCCATCGTCCGGCTGCCCGGCGTCTCCTGGTAATCGGGGACGAAGACCCGTCCGTCGGCGACGGCCGGTCCGGCGAAGCCGGCGCGCACCGGGGTGCGCCACTTGACGATGAGCCCGCCTTCGGCGAAGCGCTCGACGATACCGGTCTCGCGCCACACGGCGGCCCGGTCGGCGCCGCGCCACTGCGGCCAGTCTTCGGCGTCGAGCACGGCGGTCAGGCAGCAGACGACGGCGCCGGCGAGCGCCGCGATCATCCGGCTGGGCATGCAACGATCAGACATCAGCGACTCCAGATTCCTCGGGCCGACGAGCGGCCGATTCAACGCACCGGGTTTGCCCCGACGATGCGGAGCTTGCCCCACAGCCCACGCGGCGGCGGGATGGCGCCTCCATTATCGCCGACGCCCGGACTCTCGACAGCAAACGGACCTCAGCCTGCTTTGGTAACATCGAGGCGCGGTCGTCGACATGAGCCAATCCCCCGATCTGGGCGCCGAAGTGGCCCTGGTGACCGGCGGCAGCCGGAACATCGGCCTGGCGATCGCGCGGACCCTGCGCGCCGCCGGCGCCCGGGTCTGCATCTGGGGCGCGTCGGACCAGGCGGCGCTGGCGGAGGCGTTGGACGCAATCGACGGCGGCGCGGACGATCGCTGCGGCATGCTGGTGCGCGTCGACGACGAGTCGGCCGTCCTGCACGGCTTCGAGGAAATCGGCGCCCGGCTGGGACCGGTGTCCATCCTGGTCAACAACGCCGCGATACGCCCCGAAGAACCCCTGGAGACGACGACGCGCGCCGCCTGGACGGCGGTCCTCGACGTGACGCTGACCGGCGCGTTCCTGACGTCGCGCGAGCTGTTCCGCCGTTTGCCGCAGGACCGGAACGGCGCCATCGTCAACATCGGCGGTCTCAGCGCCCACCGGCCGAAGCGGGGCCGCGTTCACGTGATCACGGCCAAGGCGGGCCTGATCGGCCTGACCCGCGCGCTGGCCGAGGAGGGCCTGGGCCGGGTCAGGGCCAACTGCGTCGTCCCGGGCGCGATCGACACCGGTGTCCGGCCCGACGGCCGGCGGCCTCCCCATCTCGACGACCCCGGCCATGCCGCCGGCAGTCCCGAAGCGGTCGCGCGAGCCGTGCTCGCGCTGGCCGACCCCGGCGAACCCTACGTCACCGGCCAGACGCTACACGTCAGCGGCGGCCGCTTCATGCCGTGACCCGGACGGCGGCGGTGAGCATAGCCGCTACCCGAACAGAATCCAGCAAAGCGCTGCACCGACCACGGACATCGACAGCCCCCACGCGAGGAGCGCGTTGAACAGCGCGCGGGTGTTGGTGCCGGGGGGCGCCGCGGCAAGATACAGGGCGCCCACCGTGGAGAGCGCGGAGAGATCGACGAGCCCGCCGCCCACGGTGATCGACCACGCGAGGTGAACGTGCTCGACGGCGCCAATCTGTTGCGCGAGGTCCGGCACCATGGGCAGGAACGCCGGCATCACCACGCCGGACGTGCTGCTGTACACCGATATCAGGCCTGTCCCGAACGCCATCATCGGCACGACCGTTTCCGAGGTGGAAATGCCGGCCAGCCCGCTCGTGAACAGGTCCATGCCCTGGGTCCGCTGCATTATCGAGATCAGCACCGTCACGCCGGTGACCATCAGGATGACGCCCCAGGGCATGCGCTGAATCGCCTTCCGTTCATCGACACTCCCGAGCAGGGTGAGCAACGCGGCGACGAAGACCGCCGTCAAGCCCACGTGCGCATCGAAGCCGACGACCGCGACGATCAGCGCCGCAATGCCGGCGAGGGTCAGCCAGTGCCTGCGCTCGAAGCGCTCGACGTCCGGATCCGCGGATCCGGCGTCTCCCGCGGGCCTGCGAAAGAGCTTCAGGCCACCGAGCAGCACGAAGCCGCCAAAGCCCACGATCGAGTGCGCCAGGACGTTGTAGCCGTAGGTCTGCCACTCGAGGCCGCCGAGGCCGATGCGCGCCATCACGTCGTTGGCGACGACGCCGCCGGGCGCGAACGGCGACAGCGTACCCGCCAACGCGCCGTTGCCGCACATGATCGCCATCAGCAGCGGCGGTATGCCCACCCTTCCGGCGGCGGCCATGGCGGGCGCCGCCAGCAGGGCGCTGGCCGGTGTGCCGCCGGGACCGATCGTGGACACCACCACGCCGACCACGAAGAACATGACCGGCAACAGCCCCGCGTTCCCGCGGCAGAGCCGGACGGCCCGGCCGGTCAATCTGGACAGCGTGCCGTTGGTGTCGGCCATGCTGAACAGCAGCGTCACGCCCACGAGCGTGACCAGCAGCGGCACGGGAAAGCCGGTCAGGACGGTATTGACCGACATACCGCCCAGGTACACTCCCACCAGCCAGGCCATGGCCAGCGACAGGATGCCGACGTTGACTCTCGTGAGGACGCTCAGCGCGACGGCCAGAACGAGCGCCCCGACCGAGACCCACGCGAGCATCATGGCGCCACCGCCGCCGGGGCTGCGCTCAGAACGCGGGAAAGCTCGCTCAGGTCGGAAAGGTCCTCCAGCGCCTCGACCATGCCGACGGTCTCGTCGATCGCCGACGGCGGCAGCACGAGCGACGCGCAGTCGCTGAACTTCTCGTGGAGCTCCTCGCGGGTGAACGGCAGGTCCGGCCCGCCCCGATAGCGTTCGTCCGCCGCCTCGACCAGGGTGCGGCCGTCGTCGAGATCGACCTCGACGGTGCTGCGGATCTTCTCCCAGCCCTGCGCCTCGATCTCCGGGTCGAGCACGCGCTCCACCTTGCGCATCATCGCCTGCATCGGCGCACTCCGGACGAACGCGTCGTTGAACTCGCGAATGCCCGCCTTCCGCCGAAGCGCGATGGCGCCCACCATGAATGCCGGGCAGAACTTCGCCTCGAGCGCGTTGGTCGCGATCGGATACCGCAGCGGATTGAGGATGTTGGACCCGGCGCGCACGCGAATCCCGGCGATGCGCTCCGGCTGCACGTCGTGCGCGATCACCAGTCGCCGCATGGCATCCATCGTCGGATGCCCGAGCACGCCGCACGGGTACGGCTTGATCGACACCCCGGGCCTCACGATCGCGTGCGGGTCGCCGAGCCTGCCGACGATACGGTCGGCATCGAAGCCTTCACCGTGACTGAAGGCCTGGAAGAAGCCCCACGGCGGATCGAGGGCGTCCCGGCCTCCCGTAAAGCCTCGCGCGGCGAGCTCGGCCGCGACCACCCCGTTCTGCGACGCGCGACCCACGTGCAGCGGCTTGGTCATCGACCCGAAGTTCACGCGTATGCCGGAGGCCGAGCTCGCCGCGATGGCGAGCGTGTGCGCGATCCGATCGCCATCGAGACCCAGCAGCCTGGCCGCGGCGACCGCCGCGCCGAACGTGCCGACGGTGCCGGACGAATGGAAGCCCTTCCGGTAGTGGCTGGGGCTGATGGCCTCGGCGATCTTGCACTCGACCTCGAAGCCTAAGAGAAACGCCTCGAGGAACGCCGAGCCGGACGCATGCCGCCGCTCGCCGATGGCCAGCGCTGCGACCATCGGCGGCACGGTCGGATGCGTCAGCAAGCCGAAGATGCGGTCGGCGCTGGTCGCCAGTTGCGTGTCGTCCCAGTCCAGCGCATGGCCGCTCGTCCCGTTGAGCAGCGCCGCCGAGGACGCACCGCTCCGGAACGGCTCGGGGCCGAACGCGGTGGACTCCGGCTTCGCGTCGACCGTCTGCACGTACCCGCGCAGGATGCGGCCGGCGTCCTGCGTCGATCCGGCCAGCATGACGCCGAGCCCGTCGAGGACGCAGCGCTTCGCGATCCGGACGGCCTCGGGCGGAAAATCCTGCCAGCGGGTCCGGCCGATGAAATCCACGACCGCGCTCGTGGCGCGCTGTTGGTCGCTCACACTACTCCCCTCGACGAATCGGTCTCGTCACCCCCCATGAAACCGCGGCACTCCACCATACTAGCGCGCCCGCCGTTCGTTCCGGACGGACGGTGACGGAGGTCGGTCACCCCGGCAGTCACCTTCCGAGGGCGCCGATCCTTCATCTGCGCGAGCATCTGGGCGAGGACGAACGCGGGGTTGGCGACGGCGCCCCCGAACGAGCCCGAGTGCAGGTCGCTCGCCGTGCCCCGCACGTCGATCTGGCAGTAGGTCAGCCCCCGCAAGCCGTAGCAGATGGACGGCACGCCGCGGTCGAACATCGGGGTGTCGGAGATGACGACGACATCGGCGGCGAGCGCCTCCGCGTGCTCCCGGACGAAGCCGTCGAGGTGGCGCGCGGTAGTCCCGCCACGATGTTACGATGCCGTGCACGCGCAGCACGAACACTGGCAACCATTCGGGAAGGGAACAGAAGATGAAAACAGCAATGCTCACCGTCGTGATCGGCCTCGCGTTCAGCGGCCTGGCCTTCGCCCAGGACGACCCGCCGCCCTGCGGGCCGGCGGGCGGCCTGGCGATGGAGTTCTCGAAGAACGTCGCGGCCGACTCGCGCTGCTTCGAGATCCGCATGTACACGGCCGAGCCGGAGATGGACGGCAAGGGCGGCATCGACAACCTGCACCGCCGCTTCCGCGAGGGCGAGGTGGCGCTCTTCGAGAAGCACGGCGCCGAGGTCGTCTGGGCCTGGCAGAGTCTGGACAACCCCAACACGTTGATCTGGATGCTGGCCTACCGCGACCGCGCCCATCGCGATCAGGTGTTCGCGGACTTCCGGGACGACCCCGACTGGCATGCACTGCGCGCGAAGTACGAGGTGCCGCTCAGCGCCGAAGTGTTCATGATGAGCGCCACCGACTACTCCAAGCTCAAGTAGCCCGCCGGAGCGTCATCCCGGCGCTCATCGACTCGATTGCGGATGCGATCGCGGCTCCGATCGTCCGGTTCTGCCGGCCGGCTGGAGCCGCGACCGCAGGCTGTCGCCTTCGGTGAGGATGGCGAGTACGGCGTGACGTGCGCTGCCGCGCGTCCTCATTACGGTGCAGCGACCGCCGCTCTCCACGCGGCGGCGGCGGACTCCTTGAGCGTCTCGGCGTCGGCGGGCAGCAGATACCGCTCGGCGACCAGCGCGTCCGCCGCTTCGCCGTAGCGCTGCACGTACTCCGCCTCGCCGCCGGGATAGCGCTCTTCCAGGGAGAGTCGCGAATCGCCCAGCGCCATCCGCTCGTCCTCCGTCCGCGGAAACACAATCGTGGAGCCGTTCACGCCGCACAGGTCGCCCTCGGCGAAGCCTGCCGCGCGAATGGCCTTGCCCATCGTGGAGAGCGGCACCGCGGCCTCCGGCACCAACACACCCGCCACGACATTGCCGTCGGCGTCCAGGCTCGGCACGAACAACGGGTACCGCTCCTCGCTCTCCTTCGGCGGCCAGACGGAGAAATCACGCACGCCGAGCTCGCTGATCGTGCCGTTGTACGGGCGGTCCGGGATGGTCGGATACTGCTCGCCCTGCTCCTCGACCGTCACCGCCGTACCGTCGGCCACCGACGGCGCGCGCGTCGCCGGCGGCTCGACGCCGTTCCGCACCCACTGCACCATGGCATCGAACGCCGACCGGTAGTACGGCCACGGCTGCACCGGGTTGCCCGGGTCGCGGCACCCCGCGTTGCCCTGCAGATGCGCGGTCGCGAGCATCCAGTAGCGCACGTTCGGCGGCAGTTCCAGCGCCTGCCCGCTCGTGTCGGTGACGATAAGCGACGCATGGGCGCCGTAGTACTCGGAGTCGGCGTCCACCTGGATGATGTGCGGGCAGGTATCCGAGGCCGTGCAGGCCGCCAGCATCCCGTCGGTCCTGCCCGTCAGCGGATCGGTCGTCGTCGCGAACGTGAACGGGAACTCGTCCATCGGGTAGTTGTGGTCTTCATGCTGGCGCGTATAGCGGCCCGTCTGCGCGAAACGGGCGTTGACGAACGTGCGCCGGGCGCCGGCGACGTACGGCGTCATGCCGTCGAAGACGCGCCGCCCCTGCGGATCCTCGTTGAACCCCTGGTAGACGAAGTCCCTGGCCATTCGGCCGCTCTGCGAAGAGCCGACTGCCACCACGTGGTCGATGACCGGCATGCCGTCCACGAAGAGCGGGTTGGGAACGCCCCGATCGTCGGCGGGGCGGTAGCGCGCGAACGACACGAAATCGCGCATCGCGCCGAAGCCCAGACCGTGGACGATGGGATCCCGCGCCTCGTAGACGAACTCGTAGATGGTCCCCGCGTCCGCACCCGCGGGCGGCGTGACGGCGACCGTCGTGTCGTCGACGTAGTGCCACTGGTCGGCCGGCACGGTCCGGCGCGGATCGTTCTGAAGCTGGCGGTGCGTGAGCGTCGCGGCGGTCTTCTCCAGCGCCGCCGCCGGATAAGTCAACCGCCCGAACGCGGCGCTGTCCGGGTCCTGCCACTCCTCCATCGAGGTGCCGGTGATCGTCCGGCCGTCGTCCGTGGCGAGCGGCAGGGTCGCCAGCACCGGACGCGGGCTGCCGGCGCCCGGCGCGCCGTGCAGCCAGCCGCTCGACACGTACGTGTAGCCCTGGTTCATGAGAAAGGCGCTGCCCGCGTTCTCGGCCGCGTAGCCCCGCCCCGCCTCGTGGAAGTAGCCGAAGACGATGTTGCGGCCGCGGTTGTTGATCTCGTACACCAGGACATCGTTGCCCCGGGTGATGTCGACCGGCTTGAGAATGTCGACCTCGAAGGTGTATTCGACCAGCCCGTCCGCGTTGCGCGGGGCGTTGTCGAGATCCACGATCCCCGCATTCGGCCGAGCGCCCGGATCGGCGACGGCGGTGGCCGTGCCGCGCAGAATCTCGTACGCGCCCACGGCGCCGAACGACCGGCCGCCGAAAGCCGGCGCGCGGCTGGCGATGTCGAGCCGGGTGACGCGGGAATGCGCGAGCGCCGGCGACGCGGATTCAATCTGCGCACCGGCGCCCTGACAACCGCTCAGCCCGATCCCGAGTACGACCGTCCACAGATGGTGTCGGAACCGCATCGCTCACCTCCAGCCGCAAGATGGAACCTGCCGTCATCGACCGCCGGCGCGACAATGGCCGTCAATGCACTCCTCGGTCAGCCGCGAACATCCGGTCGATGCGCCCGGAGGAAGGATCGTATCTGGCGCACCGCCACTGGAATCCGTTCCACGGGCTGCTTCCACGGGAACATGCTCACCTCGGACCGCGGCGCGAGCATCGCCGCCTCCATGGCGACGTCGTACGGATGCGCCGGGATGTCGTCCGGCAGGATGAGGATCGGCGTCTGCAGTTCGCGCACGAAGTCTCGTGTCGCGGTGAAGACGAAATCCGCGTTCGTGCGGTACATCGTGGTCAGGAACCGGTCGACCATGTCCATCGTGATCTCGGGCCGGCGCTCGACGAGATCCGGGCCCCAACCCCGCATGTTGTTGTCGTAGAACAGCGTGGGATGATCCGCGCTCCACGCGCTCGGCTGCGCCAGCACGGCGGCGACGACGCGATCGGGGGCCCGCCGCAGCAGGTTCCAGATGAAGGGGCCGCCGATGCAGAAGCCGAGCACCATGAACTTGTCGATGCCCAGGTGATCCATCACGCCGAGATGGTCATCGGTATGCGAGTCCCATGGCCGATCGAGCTCGAGCGGACCGGAAGACTGGCCGCGGTTGGAGTTGCGCAGGTCCGCGGCGATGACGCGGTTCTCTCCCGCGAATTCCTCCAGCGGGTTGAAGGGATGCGTGGCCAGGCCGGCAATCGACGAGTTGAGTCCCCCGCCGGCGATGACGAGCAGCGGGAAGCCGGAGCCGGCCTCCTCGTAGCGGATGCGCACGGGACCGTTCTCGTACAAGGTCATGGCGGCTCCGCTTTGGCCGGACTGCCCTCCGAACGCCCGCGTGGCGGCCAGAACCGTCGCCGCCGCGCCCGTCTTGAGTATCTTGCGTCTGGTCGAGTCCACCATCATGTCCCCCTTTGCAGCGGCCCCTCTCGTTCACGAAGTGCGGACGCCTTCGCTGTTCACGAGGTGCAACCGTTTCGCCTGCCTCGCCGCGACTCAAGCCTATCACCCTGGCGTATACTGCCGGCTGGGGCAGACAATCTGCGAGCAAACTCAGGCTGCGAAGGAGAAACCCATGGCTGCGAAACGACCTGATCGACGGGAATTCCTGCGAGGCGGCGCCGCGTTGGCGGGTGGCTTGACCGTGGGAGCGGTGGAGCCGGCCCTCGGCCAGGCACCGGAGCCGGAAAGGTACATCCGGGGCGACGCGGACATGATCGCCTATGGCCAGCGCTCCCCCTTCGTGACCTCGGTACGCATACCGCACCCGCCGGGCGGCAGGGAGTCTCCCGACGCATTCGGGCTCGTGTTTCACGTGGCGGCGCCGCTCCAGGATTCGGTGGGCGTGATCACGCCGTCCTCGCTCCACTTCGTGGGGACCACTCGCGGCTCCCTCATGCCGGAGATCGATCCCGGCGAGCATCGCCTCATGATCCACGGCCTGGTGGACCGGCCGCTGGTCTTCACCATGGAGGACCTGATGCGCCTCCCGTCGGTGACCCGCCTGCATTTCATCGAATGCGCGGGCAACCGCGCGAGAAGCACGCACAAGAACGTGCAGGAAACGCACGGGATGACCAGTTGCGCCGAATGGACCGGCGTGCTCCTGTCCACGCTGCTCGAGGAGGCCGGCGTGAAGGACGGGGCCTCCTGGGTGGTCGCGGAAGGGACGGAGAACGTGAAGGGCGCGTCGAGCTTCCCGCTGGCCAAGGCGATGGACGACTGCATCGTCGCCTACGGCATGAACGGCGAGGCGGTGCGCCCGCAGAACGGATTCCCGCTGCGGCTGCTGATTCCCGGCTTCGA
This sequence comes from Vicinamibacterales bacterium, assembly GCA_965116825.1. Classification (GTDB taxonomy): domain Bacteria; phylum Acidobacteriota; class Vicinamibacteria; order Vicinamibacterales; family UBA8438; genus WTFV01. The sequence goes on along the minus strand of OZ220736.1, from coordinate 4,278,192 downwards.
AGGCATCTTCAACACGAAGTACCTCCGGCGGATCAAGGTGGTGGACCGCTACTACATGAACTACAACGACTACGGCCACCTTCGCCGCGACTCGGTGAGCGCCGCGTTGGGCTACCAGATCGGACCGAAGTCGGTCATCACGCGCCCTTCCGGGGGCCAGAAGCTGCCCGGACGCGGATTCTACGAGGTCTCGGGCCTGGCCTGGTCCGGCGGGGGCGCCATCAGCCGGGTGGAGGTGTCCACCGACGCCGGCCGGAGCTGGCAGGAGGCCGAGATTCAGGGGACGGCGCACCGCATGGCGCACGCCCGGTTCCGCCTCGCCTGGAACTGGGACGGACAGGAGACGCAGCTCATGTCACGCTGCACGGACGAAGTGGGCCAGATGCAACCGTCGCCGGCCCAGGTCGCCGAGCACTTCGACGCGGCTTCGGATTCGTCCTTCCGCGTGCCGGGTCTCGACAACACGATCCAGCCGTGGCGGGTCGCCAGCGACGGGAGCGTGCACAATGCGCGTGCCTAGAACGCTTGGCAGTCTTCTCGCGTTGATGGTGCTCCTGGGCGGCTCCGCGCTGGCGCAGGGCCCCACCTACGGCGTGGGACGGGCTCCCACCCCGGAAGAAATCCGTGCCTGGGACATCGCCGTCGGTCCCACCGGAGACGAGCTTCCGCCGGGAAGCGGCACCGCGGCGGAGGGGGCGCGGATCTATCGGATCCGTTGCGCCGGCTGCCACGGCAGGAATCTGGAAGGCGGCCGGGCTCCCCGGCGCGCCCCCCGGCTGGTGAAGACCGAGCCGGGGCGGGACGTCGACCCCTGGGCCGCGGGCCGCATACTGCCCTACCGCTCGCCGTACGCGACGACGGTATGGGACTACATCAATCGCGGCATGCCCCTGTATCAAGAAGGGTCGCTGACGGCCGACCAGGTATACGCACTGACGGCGTTCCTGCTCTACAGGAACGACGTCATCGCCGAGGACCTCGTGATGGACGCCGAGAGCCTGCCGCAGGTCGAGATGCCCAATCGCGACGGCTGGGCGCCGCTGCCGGACTGGGAGCCCGCATCGCCGCGGCTTCCGGGTTATCCCTTTTAGCCGGATGTCGCCAAGGAGAGCAACATGAGCCTGTCAACCAACCGGCGCGGCTGGATGTGGATTCCGCTCCTGTCGCTGCTGTGCGTTCCCGCCGTCCCGGGGACCGCCATCGCCCAGGAGGGCGCGGCGGGCGACCCGGCGCAGTGGGTGATGCCGAACGCCAACTACGCGGGCTGGAACTACAGCGCGCTGGATCAGATCAACGTCGACAACGTCGAGCAGCTCACGATGGCGTGGACGATGCAGCTCGGCATCCACGATTCGTACGAAGCCTCGCCGCTCGTGATCGGCGACACGATGTACATCGTCACCCCGAAGCCGAACTACGTCTACGCGCTCGACCTCGCCCGGCAGGGGGCCATCAAGTGGGAGTTCCGGCCCGAGATCCCCGACCCCGAGACGACGGAGCGGAGCGCCTGCTGCGGCGCGCAGACCCGCGGCCTGGGCTACGCCGATGGCCGCCTCTACTTCACCACCCTCGACGGACAGGTGTTCGCGCTCGACGCGGGAACCGGCGAGCAGATCTGGCAGGCCGAGAACGCGAACATCGGGATTGGGGAAACGGTCCCCGGCATGCCGCTGGTGGTCGGCGACAAGGTCATCGTCGGCGTGGCCGGCGGCGAGCGCGGCGTCCGCGGCCACGTCACCGCCTACAACATCGACGACGGCCGGTTCCGGTGGCGCTACTACAGCATGGGGCCGAACAACGAGGTGGGCATCGGGTCCCGCTTCGCCCCCTTCTATCCGGACGACCGCGTGCCGAACCCGGCGCTCGACACCTGGTCCGGCGACTCGTGGCGGCGCGGCGGCGGCGCCGTCTGGGGCTGGTTCACGTACGACGCGGAGCTGAATCTCTTCTACTACGGCACGAGCAACTGCGGCCCGTGGAATCCGGACTACCGCCGCGAGTGGGGCGTGGTCGAGCTGGACGAGGACGGGGGCCTGACCGGCTTCCGGAACAACTACTGCGCGTCGATCCTGGCCCGCGACGTCGACAGCGGAGAGCTCGTCTGGGCCTACAACATGACCCCGCAGGATCAGTGGGACCTCGACGAGCCCAACGTGAACCTCCTCCTCGACCTCGAGATCAACGGCGAGACGCGCAAGACGCTGGTCCGCCCGGCGCGCAACGGCTACTTCTACGTGTTCGATCGCGCGACGGGCGAGATGCTCCTCGAGCCCTGGATGTTCGTCTACAACGACATCTTCGAGGGCATCAACATGGAAACCGGCCGTCCGCGCTACGACATGACGAAGATGATGTTCACCGATCTCGAAGATCGGCAGCGGTACCTGCCGGACGCCGAGAACGTCGCCATCGGCTGGTGTCCCGGCATCGCCGCCCGGAACTGGCAGAACGACGCGTACTCCCCGCGCACCGGACTCGTGTACACCCCGACCTCGAACTCCTGCGATCAGTTGAGAATGGTCGAGGGCGAGTACGTGCCCGGGAACGACTACACGCTCCGTGAACGCGGCGGCCGCGCCCCGGACCCGCCCAATGCCGAGGTCGTCAACGAGCTGCAGGCCAACGATCCGGTGGCGGGCGAGACCGTCTGGCGGATCCAGTTCACGACCGCCAACAACGCGCCGGTCATGGCGACCGGCGGGGACCTGCTCTTCCAGGGCGGTCCCAACGAGGGTGTGGTGCGCGCGATCGATGCCCGGAGCGGCGACATCGCCTGGACGTTCCGGACCGGCAGCAGCTTCCGGAACTCGCCAATCACCTACCTCGGGCCGGACGGCCGGCAGTACGTCGCCATCATCGGCAGCCAGCGCGCGGGGAGCGTGCAGGTCACGGAAGATACGGAACCGGATGCACCGGACCGCTTCCGGCGGGCCGGCAGCGCGCTCTACGTGTTCGCGCTCCCTCCGGCGCGCGACTGAGGCGCGGTTGCGGGCGCCTCAGTCGCGAGGCGCCCGCAACGCCGAGGCGGTCACACAGGCGCCTCCCGGGGAGGCGCGGGAGGTGCCACATGATGGGTCGCCGTCGATTCAATACACTGCTGGCGGCGACGGCCGGGCGGGCCGCCCTGGGCCCGCTCGGCGCGGCCGTCGCGCAGTCGCCGGCGCGCGGCGCCGTCTACGCCAGCGTGGGCGCGCGGCTCTACCGGGTTCGCCGCGACGGCGATACCCTGGTGCGCGAACCGCGCCCGGTGATCCTCCCCGCGCAGGTGCAGGAGGGGTGGCAGCATCCATCCGGCCGCTACTTCTACATCGCGAGCAGCGACCAGCGCACCTCGACCGCCCGCGTGCGGCATCACTACCTGAACGCGTTCCGGGTGGATTCGTCGGGCGCTCTCCAACCGTTCGGCGGCGCCGTGGAGCTGCCCCACCGGCCGATCTTCATCACCGTCGACCAGCGCGGGGAGTACGTACTGTCGGCCTACAGCTTCCCGAGCTCCCTGTCGGCGCATCGGCTGAACGCCGACGGATCGATCGGCGGCATGGTCGATCAACGGGCGAGCCTGGACGCCGGCTTCTATGCGCACGCCGTGTACGTCATGCCCTCGAACCGCGCGGTCCTGCTGCCCACGCGCGGCAACGAGCCGGAGCCCGGCGTCCACACGGAGGATCCGGGCGGCCTCTACCTGTACGGCTTCGAGAACGGCCAGTTGACCAACAAGCAGACGGTGGCGCCCAACGGGGGGCTGGCGTACCGCGCGCGGCACGCCGACTTCCATCCGTCGGGCCGCTGGGTCTACGTCGATCTGGAGACGCAGAACCTGCTGCACACCTACGCCATCGGGGCGGACGACACGCTTTCGGAGGAACCCGTGTTCGCCAGCACGACGCTGGCCGCCCCGGAGGCCTATCGCGGCGGGCAGACCACCTCGTCGATCCGCATGCATCCGGCCAACGACCGGACCCTGTACGTCGCGAATCGGGGCCGCGGAACGGAGAGCTTTCGGGGCGAAACGGTGTCGAACGGCACCGAGAACACCATCTCGGTGTTCAATGTCGATCCCGGTACCGGCGAGCCGACCCTGGTACAGACGATCGATACCCACAGCATCGCCGTCCGCACGATGGCGTTCGCGCCGGACGGCCGGTCGATGGTGGCCGCGAGCCCGGAGCCGGGATTCGTCCGCGCCCAGGGGCGTCTGGAGACCGTGCCGGCCATGCTCACGCTGTACGACATCGAAGCGGACGGCCGGTTGGCGTTCAGGTCCACCCTGCCGGTCGACACGCGGGGCGAGTCGATGTTCTGGTCGGGAATCGTTCGCTATTGAGATCCTTCACGGCCCTGACGTCCCGGCGATCCGGAACGGCACCACGGCGCCGCGGGCGCGCGCGGAGGCCAGGGCTTCGGCCGCGTCGACCTCGAACGGCCGCCCGATGCGGTTGCCGGCGACATCCTCGAGGGTGGCCGCCGCGACGAGCCGATACTCGCCCGGCCGCCACCCCGCGCGCGGCGTGAAGGTCCAGCGCGTCTCGCCCTGCTCCACCCGGATCTCCCCGGCCAGCGGCCGGCCGCCGCCGGTCGTCACCCGGAGCGCGCGTTGCAGCAGGCCGTAGTCCAGCGGCACCGGAAAGCGCACCGCGAAAGGGTCCCGCGTGCCGCCGGCCGGGAGGTCGAGTCGCCAGGCGGCGGGATCGAGGGCACGCTCGCGGGCCGGCCCCACCCGAAACTCCCGGCGGAACGGCGCCGCCAGCGGCTGACCGGCGGCGTCGCGCCAGTCGGCATCGATCACCAGCGTGTACCTGCGATCCACCGACAGCGGGCGGCCCAGCTCGGTGTTCGGCCGGATGCCGCGCTTGACGCGCCCCGGGTCATAGAAAACCGTGTAGCGCGTCCGATCCGGGTTCCACAGGTCGACGTCCAGCGGCAGGAACGCATCGGCAACCGGGCCGCCGTCCTCGTCGAGCAGCCGGACGTGCGCGCTGCCGCCGCCCAGGCCCATCGGTGCGGAGAAGACGATGTACAGGCGGAGGTGGTTCTCCGGCACCTCGGGACCGGTCGGATAGACGGCGACGACGCGGGTCGACGGCGCGCGGTCGGGAGCCGGCACCTCGACCATCGCGCGGAGGGCGGGCAACGGGACAGGTGCGGAACGGGCTCGGGCGGACGGGAGGGACGACGGCTCGAACACCACCTCGTAGCGTTGACCCGTATCGAAGGGAAACCGCGGCGTGAAACGCAGCACGCCGGCGTGCACGGCGTAGTTTCCGAGCACCGGCGGCAGCTCGGCGGAGGCCGGATCCGCCTGCGCCACGTGAACGCGCAGGATCGCCTGCCACGCATCGCGCGACTGCGCGGTGCGTTCGAGGTGCGCCACGTCCACGGCCGCCAATCCCGCGACGTCGATGGTCCGCTGCCCGGAGGGCGAGGTGGCCAATCGGATGCGCGGTGCGCCCGAATCGGGTTCCGGCGCCTGCCCGCTCGTCTGCGAGCACCCGGGGGCGAGCGCGAGAGCCGCCGCCAGGGCGGCGGCTCTCGCCGCATGTCTCATCGGAGGCAGGCGCCTACGGCAACGCGGCCGCTTCGAGGTTCAGGGCACCGCCCGCTGCCTCGACGAGCAGCATCGCCCGCGAAGCATCCAATTGATCCAGTTGCAGCACGCCCTGCAGGGACGCGATGGTCTCGAACGGTACGCCCGCCGTATCGGGGATCGGATCCGCGATGGCGTCCGCGGCCCCGAACGGCGCCGTCGGTACCTTCATCACACCGCGCTGGTTGTTCGAGAGCAGGATGTAGTCCCGCTCGTCCTTCTCGTAGACAATCATGTCGATCGGCCGGTTGCGGTTCCCGAACTCGGCAATCGTCGTCCCCTGGATCTTGCTGCCCGGCTCGAGCGCCGCGATCGGGAACTTGACGAGGGGCGTGCACAGGTAGCTGGCGACGATCGACGGCTCGCCGTCGATCTCGTACGGCACGAACGTGAACACGGGCGAGAACGTCTCGAGCTGCCCGTGGGACCCGTGGTAGATCTCCACGCTGGTCCCCGCGCCCGCCACCCGGAACGGATACGGGATGACGCGCATCTTGGACGCGAACTCCTCGTTCGACAGGCCCGAGACGAACAGGTTGCCGTCGATGTAGGCCATGTGGGTGATGGTCTGCACGCCGATCAGCCCCGCGGGGTCGACCTGGTCGGGGTAGTTGGCGATCGGGATCTCCCGCCCGCCCGCGAGCACCAGCGGCGTCTCGGCCGGCGGCGGATTGGGCACCCCGATTCGCGTGTAGCGGACCTCGTCGAACGAAACGACCTCGATCTCGCCAGCTCCGTCCACGCGCAGGAGGACCGGCACGGCGCCGGCGCCCAGCCCGCGCATCACCGAGAGCCAGGTATTGCGCGTCCGCGGGTCGACCACCATGTCGGTGATCAGCAGGTTGCCGGGATCGATCCCGAGCAGTCCGGCGACCTTGCGATCGATCGCGGGCACGTCCTGCGTCCCCGGCGTCCCGCCGGCCATCTCCTCGCCCAGATGCAGGGCCGTGATGGACACCTCCTGGGCGTCGGCCGCGAAGAGCACGCCCTCGGGCCCGAACGCCAGCTTGCCGATGTGCCGGAACTCGGGTGTCACGCCGGTCGTTGCCTCGGAATTCGCCGCCGACCGAACTCCGGCGACCGCCAGGCTCAAGCCGACGACGAGCAGCAGGCCGTAACGGAATATAGACATGCCGTGGTCTCCTTCTTGCGCATCATACCGTTGATGGGAACTGCTCCGCTGACCACCGCTGACCTTCGTTTCCCGCGCCGCCGCCGGCATCCGGTGCGCCGCGGTGTCCGAGAGCCCATGTTCAGGCCCGATCACGATGATAGGATCGACGCGCTGCAAGGCGGACGCACGGTCCTTCCTCCGGGCGCTTACGGTTCACGTCACCCGGTGGACCCTGGGCAGGAGCCGCGCGCGATCTGCCGGGTGACGCTGCCTCCTGCCCATAGGCCGCGGGTCCGCCCGACAGAACGGCATCGCCGTGACCACCCATCCACCGCCGTCCGGTCCGCCGCTTGTCGCCCTGCTCGGCCCGACCAACACCGGCAAGACCCACCGTGCGGTCGAGCGGTTGCTCGAACATCGTACCGGCATGATCGGGCTCCCCCTGCGGCTGCTCGCCCGGGAGGTCTACGACACCTTGAGCGTGCGCGCCGGCGAGCAGGCGGTGGCGCTGGTCACCGGGGAAGAGAAAAGGGTGCCGGCCTCCCCACGCTACTGGATCTGCACGGTGGAAGCGATGCCCCTCGACCGGACCGTCGACTTCCTCGCCGTCGACGAGATTCAGCTCGCCACCCACCCCGAGCGCGGGCACGTCTTCACGGACCGTCTGTTGCACGCCCGCGGCCGGCGCGAGACCTGGTTCCTGGGGTCGAACACCGTACGGTCCATGGCGACCACGCTCGTCCCGGACCTCGCCGTTCGGAGCCATGCCCGCCTGTCGACCCTGCGCCACCGTGGCGGCCTGAAGGTCAGCGCGCTGCCGCCGCGCACCGCAATCGTCGCCTTCTCGATGGCGCGGGTGTACGACCTCGCGGAACGGGTGCGGGCGCGCCGCGGCGGCGCCGCCGTCGTCCTCGGCGCCCTGTCGCCGCGCGCGCGAAACGCCCAGGTCGCCCTGTACCAGAGTGGCGAGGTGGACTATCTCGTCGCGACCGACGCCATCGGCATGGGGCTCAACCTCGATGTCGACCACGTCGCGTTCGCCGAGCTCACGAAGTTCGACGGCCGCACCAGCCGGAACCTCGATCCGGTCGAGCTGGGCCAGATCGCGGGCCGCGCCGGCCGCCACCTGAATGACGGGACATTCGGCACCCTGGCTCCGCTGGAGACGCTGTCCCCGCGCGTGGTCGAGGCCATCGAGACCCACCGCTTTCCCGCCGCCCGCAGCGTGATGTGGCGCAACCGCGAGCTCGATTTCGCCAGCCTCGACGCCCTGATCGCCTCGCTGCACCGGCGGCCGACCCACCGCGGGCTGCGACTCGCGGCGCGCGCCGCCGACCGCGACGCCCTGTGCAGTCTCGGCCTCGACCCCCTGATCCGGGGCCGCGCAGGGGCCGAGTCCCGCGTCCGGCTGCTGTGGGACGTCTGCCAGATTCCCGACTATCGGCAGCTCGTGCTGGAAGATCACGTGGCGCTGCTCGGCGACGTCTTCCGCCAGTTGACCGGATCGTCGGGCCGGCTGTCCACGGACTGGATGGCGGACCGCATCGGCCGGCTCGATCGGACCGGCGGCGACGTCGACGACCTGCTGGCGCGGCTCGCGTTCATCCGCACCTGGACATATGTCTCCCACCGTTCCGCCTGGGTCGTCGATCCCGGCCATTGGCAGGAACGCACGCGGTTCATCGAGGAACGGCTGAGCGACGCGCTCCACGAACGCCTGGTCGATCGGTTCGTCGATCCGCAACGCCACGCGCCCCGGGCGATCCGTCCACGCGACGACGACGTGCAGCCGCGCGGCGCCGGTCCGTTCGCGGTCCTCGCCGACCTGGCGACCAGCCCGGCCCTGCCGTCCCGGCGGCCCGCGCACTGGCTCGAGCAGCTCATCGACGCGCCGCACGAGCGGATCGACATCGACGCGGAGGCGCGCATCCGGTTCGCCGGACAGCTCGTCGGGCGGCTGGTGCGGGGCGCCGACCTCCTCCGCCCGAACGTGGTCCTGGCCGACGACGTGACCACCTCGCGCGCCCTCCGCCAGCGGGTCGAACGGCGCCTGGTCGCGGCGGGCCGCGACCTCGCCGCCGAGGTTCTCGCTCCTCTGCGGACCGACCGGCTCGGCGATCCCGGCGCCGCGGCGCGCGGCGTGATCTATCAGCTCGAGCAGGGCCTCGGTACGATCTTCGCCCGCGAAGCGCACGCCCAACTGCAGGCGCTGACCCCGGTCGAGCGCCGGCGCCTCGAACAGGCCGGCATCTGTCTGGGAACGCACGTGGTCTATCTGCGGGCGGGACTGAAGCCGGTGCTGGTCGCGCGCCGCGCGGCGCTGGCGGCGGCGTTCTGGGGCGCCGAGCCGGAAGCAGTCCGCCCCCCTGCCTCCGCCGTGTCGATAGCGGCGCGCCCCGATCGGCCGGCAGGCCTGTATGCGGCAATCGGCTTTCCCCCGGTCGGCGTCCGCGCCGTCCGCGCCGACATCCTGGAGCGGCTCGTCCGGGAACTCCGGCTCCTCGCCCGGCACGGCCCGTTCGACCCGGGCGTCCCCGTCTGCCGGCGGCTGTCCTGCCCCCGCGACGATGTCCGACCGGTGGTGGCGGCGCTCGGCTACCGGAACGCCGGCAACGGACGGTTCGTTCGTCCGCATCCCAGCCAGCGCCGCCCCCCGGCGGCCTGAGCGCCCGCGGCGCGCGCCGGCCCGGCGCAGACCATGACCCGGGATGTTCACGCCGCCGGCGTGGGCGTGCCGTTTTGAGAGCGGAAATCGCGATAGGATGGTGGAGCATGAGTCCCGATGCGATCGCCACGGTGCTGACGGGAGTCGGCGTCCTGGTCGGCGTGCGGCGGAGGCCTGCGAGGGCGACGATGAAGATGGCGCGGGCCGGATCCTTCCCGGCCATGCTGGCAGCCGCAGCGCTTTTCGTGGCGACCGCGGGGACTTGGCCTCCCGGATCTTCCGATCGCCTTCTGGCCGCCGAGGCCGGTCCACCGCCGCAGGCTCCCGGGTCGGTTCCACCTCCCCAGGCCTCTCCCGAAGCGGTGCGCAGCCTCTTGAATCGCTACTGCGTCGCCTGTCACAACGAGCGCCGCGTCACCGCGGCGGGCCGGGCGGCGTCCGTGCTGGATTCGCAGATCCGGGAAACGGGGCTCGCGCTGGACGTGGCGGACGCCGAGCGGCCGAGCGCCGACGCGGAGCTGTGGGAACGGGTGATCGCGAGGCTCGAGGCGGGCTCGATGCCGCCGGCAGGACGCCCGCGGCCCGGCGCGGAGGAGATGCGCGCCGCCACGAGCTGGCTCGTGACGCGCATCGACCACGCCGCTGCGGCGAACCCGAACCCGGGCAGAACCGCTTCGATGCATCGCCTGAACCGCACCGAGTACGGCAACGCGATTCGCGACCTCCTCGCTCTCGAGATCGACGCGGCGGCGCTGCTGCCGGGGGACGAGACGTCGGACACCGGGTTCGACAACAACGCCGAGGTGCTCTCGATCTCGACCGCGCAACTGGAGCGCTATCTTTCCGCAGCACGGAAGATCTCGCGCCTGGCCACCGGCGTCATGACGGCGCCCGATTTCGCGCGCTTCGAGAACTCCGTGCTGCTGACCCAGGCGGACCGGCGGAACGAGGACCTGCCGCTCGGATCCCGCGGCGGCCTCTCGGCCACGCACCATTTCCCGGCCGACGGCAACTACATCTTCCGCATCGCGCTGACGACCAACTGGCAGGACTACGTCCGCGGCATGGGCCGGAGGAACCTGCTCGACCTCCGCATCGACGGCAGGCTCGTCCAACGGTTCACGGTGGGAGGCGAGGCGCCGGGCACGCCGGCGCCCACGACCTGGTCGCCGGCCGAGGCGGGCGACCCCGAGTGGGAGCGGTACGTCCGCGAGTCGGCCGCCCACCTGGAGGTCCGCGTGCCGGTCGACGCAGGGCCGCACGTCGTCGGGGTCTCGTTCGTCCGCAACCGCTGGGAGCCCGAGGGACCGTTGCAGCCGGTGATGAAGGGCGCGGTCCTGTCGAACAACGAGAAGTACCACGGGAACGCGGAGGTCCAGGCGCTGACGATCGAAGGCCCCTACGAGGGCGCGGTGCCCGAGGACACGCCGAGCCGGCGGCGAATCTTCCTGTGTGCTCCCGCCACCGTGCCGGAGGAGGAGGCGTGCGCCGAACGGATCCTCTCCAGGCTGGCCCGCCTCGCCTATCGCCGGCCGCCGGCGGATCGCGACGTCGAGACGCTGCTCGAGTTCTTCCGGGACGGGCGGGCGAAGGCGGGAGGCGGCTTCGACAGCGGCATCCAGCTCGCGCTCGAACGGCTGCTCGTCGATCCGGACTTCCTCCTCAGGGTGCAGGAGGACCCGCCCGGCGCGGAGCCCGGTCAGGTGTACGCGCTGAGCAATCTGGAGCTGGCGTCGCGCCTGTCGTTCTTCCTGTGGAGCAGCATCCCCGACGAGGAGCTGCTCGAGGTCGCCCGGCGCGGCGAGTTGACCGACCCCGCGATCCTGCGCCGCGAGGTGCGGCGCTTGCTGGCCGATCCGCGCAGCGAGGCGCTGGTGAGCAACTTCGCCGCGCAGTGGCTGCACCTGCGGAACCTCGACGACGTGAAGGCCGAGCCCTCGGTCTATCCCGAGTTCGACCAGGACCTGGTCGAAGCGTTCCGGCAGGAGACGGCGTTGTTCATCGGCAGCACCCTCGAGGAGGACCGCAGCGTCCTGGACCTGCTCGGCGCCGACTATACGTACGTGAACGAGCGGCTGGCGCGGCACTACCGCATCCCCGGCGTCTACGGGAGCCGCTTCCGGCGCGTGACGCTGCCGGACCTGGAGCAGCGGGGCGGGCTGCTGGGCCATGGCTCGCTGCTGTCGCTGACCTCCTACCCGCACCGCACCTCGCCGGTCCTGCGGGGGCGGTGGCTGCTGGAAGCGATCTTCGGGACGCCGCCGCCGGGTCCGCCGCCCGACGTGCCCGCGTTGCCGGAGCGCGGGCAGAACGACGCGCCGGCGTCGATGCGCGAGCGGCTGGAGCTGCATCGGCGCAATCCCGCGTGCGCGAGCTGCCACCGGACCATCGATCCGCCGGGTTTCATGCTGGAGCACTACGACGCCATCGGAAGATGGCGGTCCGTCACCGACGACGGACGGCCGATCGACGCCGCCGGCACCCTGCCGGACGGGGTAACGGCGGTGGGCCTCGCCGGCTTGCGCGGCCTGTTGCTCGCAACGCCGGAACAGTTCGTGGGCACGCTCACCAAGCGGCTTCTGGCTTACGCCCTCGGGCGCGAGCCGCGGTATTTCGACCAGCCGACCGTGCGCCGCATCGTCCGCGACGCGGCCGCGGACGGGCACCGCTGGTCGTCGATCGTTCTCGGGATCGTCGAGAGCCCGGCGTTCTTGACGCGGCGGGCGGCGGAATGACGGGAGACGGATTCACCGGGAAGCCGAGCACGAGCCGGCGAGAGGACTGACATGAAAGGCATCAACATCTTCACCGCCAAGCCCTTGTCCCGCCGGACGGTCCTGCGCGGCGTGGGCGCGACCGTTGCGCTGCCGTTCCTGGACGCGATGGCGCCCGGCGTGTCGGCGGCGGCGCGGACCGCGGCGAAGCCGGTGCGCCGCTTTCAGGCGATCTTCGTACCGAACGGGATGGCGATGGAGTACTGGTCGCCGGCGGCGGCGGGGCGCGACTTCGAGCTCACGCCGATTCTCCAGCCCTTCGCGCCGTTCCGGGACCGGATGCTCGTCTTCTCGGGGCTCAACTCGTCGTGGACCTACGTCCATGCCGGCGCTTCCGGTTCGTTCCTGACCGGCACGAGCCGCGGGGGCACGTCCGAAACGGACGTGGTGGCCGACACGTCGATCGACCAGATGCTCGCGCGCGAGTTCGGCGCCTCGACGCCGCTCCCCTCGCTGGAGCTGTCGATAGACAAGGAGGCCAACGCGGGACAGTGCACCTCCGGCCTCAGTTGCGCGTACACCCAGACCATCTCGTGGCGCACGCCCACCATGCCGCTGCCGATGGAGAACAACCCGCGGGCGGTGTTCGAGCGGCTGTTCGGCGACAGCGGGTCCACCGACCCCGCCGTGCGGCTCGCCCGCATGCGGGAGAAGCGCAGCATCCTCGATTCGGTGATGGACAAGCTGGCGGACGTCGAGCGGCGGGTCGGGGCGGACGACCGGCGCAAGGTCGAGGACTACGCCGCGGCCATCCGCGACGTCGAGCGGCGCATCGAGGTGGCGGAATCCAGGAGCGACGCGGCGGTCGTCGCCGAGGAGCCGCGCGGTGTGCCCTCCACGTTCGAGGAGCACGTCGAGCTGATGTTCGACCTCCAGTTCCTGGCGCTGCGGAGCGACATCACCCGCGTGGCCACGTTCATGCTCGGCCGCGAGCAGAGCACCAGGACCTATCCCGAGGTGGGCGTCGACGAACCGCACCATCCGCTGTCGCACCACGGCAACGATCCGGCGCAGATCGCCAAGATGTCCAAGGTCAACACGTATCACGCCGCGCTGACGGCAAGGTACCTGGAACGGCTCCGGGCGACGCCGGACCAGGACGGCTCGCTTCTGGACAACATGACCATCATGTACGGCACGTGCATGTCCAACAGCACGCGTCATGCGGGCAACAACGTTCCGATCCTGGTGCTCGGCGGCGGCGCGGGGCGGCTGAAGGGAGGGCGGCATCTGCGGTACGGCGCGGGGACCACGCACGCCAATCTCCTGCTCACCCTGCTCGACAAGTTCGACGTCCCCCTGGATCGTGTCGGCGGCAGCACCGGGGCCTTGCCGATCGACGAGATCGACACGCTGACGGAGCTGTAGGCGGCTGGACCAGGAGCCTGCGCCGCATGAGTGCCGGCGCAGACTGCACTGGAAGACGAATCTGCACGGCATCGAATGGTGCTGCCGCGGACGACGCTGCGTCAGGAGGATGATTACGATGCCAGACCGGGGAACGAACGCTGCAAGGATGCGGGTGGCGTGCGTCTGCCGCTGCGCGTTGCTCCTGGCCCTGGCGGCGGTCCCCGCCGCGGCCGCGGCGCCGCCGGAAACGGCGCTCGCCGATGCCGCGAAGCGCGCCGACTGGACCGCGGTCCGGACGCTGCTGCAACAGGAAGCCGACGTCGACGCCCGCCAGGGAGACGGCTCCACCGCGCTGCACTGGGCGAGCTACCGGGACAATCGCGAGATCGCGGCGCTGCTGATTCGCGCGGGGGCCGACGTCGATGCCGCGAACGACCTGGGGGTCACCGCGCTCTGGGCCGCCTGCGAGAACGGCAGCTCGGCCATGGTCGAGACACTGCTCGAAGCCGGGGCCGACCCGAACGCGCCGCTACCGCTCGGGGAGACGCCGCTGATGACGGCAGCCCGCGCGGGCAACGCGGGCGCGGTCGGCCGACTGCTGGCCGCGGGCGCCGAGGTCGACGCCGCCACCGAGGCCGGGGCCTACGGCGCGCAGACGGCCCTCATGTGGGCGGTCGCGCAGAAGCATCCCGCGGTCGTCGAGGTGCTCCTGGCCCACGGCGCCGACGTGCACGCGCGCTCGACCACGTTCACCGAGACCGTCAAGACCATCTCGACGTACGCGAACTACGGCCTCCAGTGCGTGCCCCGGGACGAGTGCTACATCACCGACGTGCAGAGCGGCGGGTTCACGCCGCTGTTGTTCGCCGCCCGGGTGGGCGACCTTGCCTCGGCGCGGCTGCTCGCGGCGGCGGGCGCCGACGTGAACGAGGTCACCCCGGACGGCGCCGGCGCCCTGGCCGTCGCGGCCCTCAGCGGGCATGGAGCCGTCGGCGCGTTTCTGCTCGATCACGGCGCCGACCCGAATGCGGCCGGCGGCGGCTATGCGCCGCTGCACGCCGCGATTCTGCAGCGGGACGCGAGGCTGGCCGAGGCGCTCCTGTCGGCAGGGGCGGACCCGAACGCCCGGGTGTCGGCGTCGACGCGCTACACCCGCGACAGCGCGGACTTCTACTTCCCGCCCTGGCACGTCGGGGCGCCGGCGTTCTGGCTGGCGGCGCGCCACCGGGAAGCCGGGATCATGCGCCTGCTGGCCCGCCACGGCGCCGATCCCCACGCCACGCACGATCCGCGGTACTGGACCCGCGACCGGGGCACGGCCGCCGGCCGGATGTGGGTCGAGGAGGGTGAGACGACCGCCCTGATGGCGGCGGTCGGACTGGGTGGACGCGACCCGCTGCGGGCCGTGGACCACCGGGCGAGAGTCGCCGAAGCGACCGAGCTCGGCCGGGGACCCGATCGCGCCGCGGCCGAGGCGGCGACGCTGGAAGCCGTGCGGGTGGCGGTCGAGCTGGGCGTCGACGTCGGCGCCGCGAACGCGCGCGGGCGGACGGCGCTCAGCGGGGCCAGGGTCAACGGCTTCGACACGGTGGCGGCGTTTCTCGTCGAGCACGGCGCGGCGCCCTGACGCGACACGAGAGCCCCCTCGCGAAGCGCCGTTGAAGCGCGCCCGCTCGCCGGCTCGGACATGAACCACAGCCAGATCGTCAGCTTCATCTGGGGCGTGGCGGACCTGATCCGCGACACCTTCAAGCGGGGCAAGTACCAGGACGTCATCCTCCCGCTCACGGTGCTGCGCCGCCTCGACTGCGTGCTGTCCCCCACCAAGCGGAAGGTGCTGGAGGCCGAGGGCCGTCTCAAGGGCAAGCTCGACAACCTCGACCCGCAGCTTCGGCGCGCCGCCGGGTTCGCGTTCTACAACACGTCGCCCTACGACTTCGAGAAGCTGCTGGCCGACGCGCCCCACGTCGCGCAGAACCTGCGCCACTACATCGCCGGGTTCAGCCCGAACATGCGCGAGGTGCTCGAGAAGTTCGATTTCGACAACACCATCTCGAAGCTCGACGAGTCGGGGCTCCTGTTCCAGGTCGTGCAGCGGTTCGGCGATCCGCGGGTGGACCTCCACCCGGACGCGGTCGACAACGCCGCGATGGGCACGATCTTCGAGGAGCTGATCCGCAAGTTCAACGAGGCGCTGAACGAGAACCCCGGCGAGCACTTCACGCCCCGCGACGTCGTCCACCTGATGGTCGACCTGCTGCTGGCCGGCGACGCCGAACGGCTGCGCACGAAGGGGGTCGTGCTCAGCGTCTACGACCCGTGCTGCGGCTCGGGCGGCATGCTCACCATCGCCAAGGAGCACATCACCGCCGGCGAGACGCGCGACGGCGAGCGCCGCGGCGAGGCCGTGAACCCGGACGCCGACACCCACCTGTTCGGCCAGGAGGTGAACCCGGAGACCTTCGCCATCTGCAAGTCCGACCTCTTCATGAAGTCGGAGGACGGCCGCGACGCCGAGAACATCCTGTTCGGCAGCACGCTGTCGAACGATCGGCACGCCGGGCCCGGCTTCGACTACCTGATCGCCAATCCACCCTACGGCAAGGACTGGAAGCGCGATCAGGACGCCGTGCGAACCGAGCACGACCGGGGCGCGGCCGGGCGCTTCGGGCCGGGCCTGCCGCGCATCAGCGACGGCCAGCTCCTGTTCCTGCAGCACATGCTGGCGCACGTCAAGGAGCCGGCCCGGGGCGGCTCGCGGGTGGCGATCATCATGAACGGCTCGCCGCTGTTCACCGGCGACGCCGGCAGCGGCGAGAGCGAGATCCGCCGCTGGATCCTCGAGAACGACCTGCTCGAAGCGCTGATCGCCCTGCCCGAGCAGCTCTTCTACAACACCGGCATCGCCACCTACGTCTGGGTGCTGACGAACCGCAAGCGGCCCGAGCGGCGCGGGAGGGTCCAGCTCGTCGACGCCACCGCGTTCTGGGTTCTGCTGCGCAAGAGCCTCGGCGCCAAGCGCCGCGAGGTCCCGTTCGAGCGGAAGCAGGACATCCTGCGGCTGCTGGCCGACTTCGAGGATGGCGCGACCCGCCAGGTCGAGCAAGACGGCGAGGAACGCGAAACCGTCGTCAGCCACGTCTACCCCACCACGCACTTCGGCTTTCGCAAGATCATCGTCGAACGGCCGCTCCGGCTCGATTTCCAGGCCAGCCCCGAGCGCGTCGCGCGGCTCGAGAGCCAACGCGCCTTCGCCAACCTGGCCGTGTCGCGCAAGCGGGGCGAGGCCGGGGCGAAGGACGAAGAAGCGGGCCGCCAACAGCAGGACGCCATCCGCGCCCTGCTCCGGAGCCTGCCGGACAGGCTGTTGCTGGACCGGGCTGTCTTCGAGGCCGAGCTTTCCCGGGCGGCCCGAGAGGCAACACTCAAGCTCGCCGCGCCGATGCGCAAGGCCATCCTCTCGGCGCTGTCCGAGCGCAACGCCGAGGCGGAAATCTGCCGGGACGCGGAGGGCCACCCCGAGCCGGATCCCGAGCTGCGCGACACGGAGAACGTGCCCCTCGCCGAGACCGTCGAGGCGTTCTTCGAGCGCGAGGTGAAGCCCCACGTCCCCGACGCCTGGATCGACACGTCGCGCCGGGACCCGCAGGACAGCGAGGTCGGAATCATCGGCTACGAAATCAACTTCAACCGCTACTTCTACGAGTACCGCCCTCCCCGCCCGCTGGAGGAGATCGTGGCCGACATCCAGCAGGTGGAAAAGGAGATCGTCGCCATGCTGCGGGAGATGGCAGAGTAATGTCGCAGGACACCAGTCGCCAGCACGCGTCATCCTGCGGGCGCAGCGACATCCGGATCGTAGCGCTCGACCTCGATCTCATCTTCCCTCGCTTGCGCCTGCGCCAGGTCGTAGGCCGCCTGCAGTCGCATCCAGGTCTCGGTCGTCGAACCGAAGGCCTTGGCCAGCCGCACGGCCATATCGCCCGAGATTCGAGCGTGACAGTTCACGACGTTCGAGAGCGCCTGGCGGCTGACGCCCAGGACCCTCGCCCCCTCGGTGACGCTGAGGCCGAGCGACTCCAGGCAGGATACGCGCACCACCTTGCCGGGATGCGGCGGGTTCTTCATCGGCATCGCAGTTCCCTCCATCAGTGGTAGTCGATCAGCTCCACGTCGTGGACGTTCTCGTTCTCGAAGCGGAAGACAATGCGCCAGTTGGCCTTCACAGTGACCGACCAATAGCCTTTCCGCCCCCCCTTGAGGGCGTGCAGCCGGTAACGCGGGAGCCGCATCGCCTCGGGGGAGCGGGCGACATCGAGTTGGGCGAGCATGACTTCTACCCGGTCTTGCAGATCGGAACGGATGAGGCTTCGGTCCCCGCGCTCGTACAGACGCTTGAGCCCGCGATGGCGAAAGCTCCGTATCACCTACAGATCGTAACGTGTAAATGGACACTTGTCACACGGTATACCGCTGACTGTCGCTTCAGGGCGCGTCGTTGTCGGTGGGGCGCCCGGAACGGATGCTCTTTAATGTCGGCAGTTGTTGACAGGCGCCGTCTGTTTGATTCATCCAAACACGTCGGGCTATGCTCGGAGGGTGCCTGCTCCGAGCCGTAGACAAACGTCGGTATCTGCCGACATTTTCACGCAACGTTCCGAGGCGGGCGCCTTCGGCCTGCGGAGCCTCGGCGCGAAGGCCTTCTTCCGCCCGCGCGAGGCAGCCGAGATGGGCGTCGACTCCCGTACGCTGCGGCGACTGGTAGACGGTGGATCCGTCGAGCGTGTAGCACGGGGCCTGTATCGCTTCTCGGATGTCGAACCGACCGAGCACTACACCCTGGCCGCCGTCTGCGCGCGCGTGCCGGCCGCCATCGTCTGCCTGCTTTCAGCCCTGAGCGTCCACGGCCTCGGTACCCAGCTCCCGTGGCAGGAGTGGATCGCCATCCCGCACAAGGCCCGCGCCCCCCGTCTTCCCGAGCTGCCGGTCAGGGTGGTCCGCTTCTCCGGCGCCTCGCTGCACTACGGAGTCGAGAACGCAGTCTTCGAGGGCGTTCCCGCCCGCATCACGAGCCCGGCCCGCACGGTCGTGGACTGCTTCCGCTTCCGGCGCCTGGTCGGGAGGGACGTGGCGCTCGAGGCACTGCGCGACACCCTCCGTGACCGCCGCGCGAGCGTCGGCGAGATTTTGCGTACGGCCGAGGTCTGCCGCGCCAGGTCGCTCGTCGTTCCGGTGCTGGAGGCGCTGACGGCATGAGTCCCCGCGGGAGGATCCGAGACGTCCCCGCCTCCATTCGCCAGCGCCTGTTGAACCTCGCCCGCGAACAAGGAATCCGCTTCAACAGCGTCCTCCAGCGCTACGCGGCCGAGCGGTTCCTGTACCGGCTGTCCGTGTCCGACGAAGTAGACCGCTTCACCTTGAAGGGCGCGGCATTGTTTCGAGTGTGGATCGGGGAGGAGATGCGGCCGACCCGCGACGTCGACTTCCTCGCCGTCGGGCTGGAAGGCCACCCCGCGATTCGTACGGCTCTGGAGAACATCTGCGCCTCCCCCTGTGCCGAGGACGGCGTGGTCTTCGACCCGGGAACGATGCGCGTCGCCAACATCCGCGAGGACCAGCCGTACGACGGCATCAGGGCGCGGATAGACGGCCGTCTGGGCCAGGCGCGACTCGCCCTGCAGATCGACATCGGCTTCGGCGACATCATCACGCCCGGGCCCGAGGAGCAGGACTATCCCACGCTTCTCGGCCTGCCCGCCCCGCATCTCTGGACCTACCCGCGCGAAACGGTGGTCGCCGAGAAGCTCGACGCGATGGTGAGCCGCGACCGGACCAACTCCCGCGTGAAGGACCTCTGGGACATCGCCTGCCTCGCGCGCCGCTTCGCGTTCGACGGCGAAATCCTGCGAACCGCTATCGCGGAGACCTTCCGTCGCCGAGGGACCTCGTTCGCTGCCGAAACGCCAGCGGCCCTGCTCCCCGACTACTACGAGGACTCCGCGCGGACGCAGCATTGGCAAGTACTACGCCGGCAGATCCCAACGGACGCCGACGGTCCCGCCCGGCTCGTGGACGTCGGCGAGGAGTTGCGACGCTTTCTGGGACCCGTCTGCGACAGTCTGATCGAAGAGAGCCCATTCACGCAGGCTTGGTTCGCCGGTGGGCCGTGGCAGCCGGGCATTTCGGGTACAACCAGAGGGAAAGGCGGTAACTGAGGTGACCGACCGAGCCGCGGACGCCCCGTCGCGGCACTTCCACTCGTACCCCCCAGTACAGGGCTTCCGGTGCCCAAATGCCTGGGCACAATCCCGGCGCACTTGCACGTCAAGAGTCTGCACGAAGCAGCAAAGTGATGACACATGAGAGTCCTCGGTATTGTTCCTAGTTCTACCCACCTCCGGTGGGCGCTCCTCGAAGGCACGCGGGCTGTCCCCGTCGTCTGTCCGTTGCGCTCTACGACCCATAAGCTACCGGTCGACCAGTGCGAGGGCCACGCGTTGCTGAACCTGCGCCGACTGCTCTCAACTTTCATGTCGGAGCACGGCGTCGAGCGTACTTGCATTCTGCAGGCAGGCCAGCCACAATTCGGCCGGGCGTCACCGAAACGAATGAAAGCGGAGGGAATCATTCAGTTGGTCGCCGCGGAGCGTGACCTTGCTGTCGACCTCGTCACGCCTCAATCCTTGCGCGCCCGCGAGAAACGCTTTTCCACGATCACCTCAGCCTCACCCGAGATGGTGTTGAACGGAGGCGCAGACTTCAAGCCCAGGGCTTGGCGAGACGCCGTGCTCGTGGCGTGGTGGGGACTAGACGAATGAACGCCACCCGTCAAGACATCCAGCGACTGATTGCAGACACCGGCAAGTACGAGCTCTACGAGGAAAACACCGAGGGAGCGAACGCATATGCTTTCCGTGCCCGTCACCTCCCTCTCAACCAGCCGGTCTTCCTGAAGGTACTCGACGCTATCTCCGGCGGAGACCTCTTTGCGGAGCCGCGTTTTCTGGTACAGGCCACCGAGGCTGCCGGGAGCGACAGCAACCTTGTGAGGGTGTACGATGCGGAACGCCTCGGCCACGACTACATCCTCGTAGCGATGGAGTACGTCGAAGGTGGCAGCGTCCTTTCTCGACTTGAACGCGGACCACTGCCATTGATGCAAGCAGTCACCGCCGCTGTCGGTATCCTCCACGGGCTGGCACAGCTACATCGAGCGCTTCTGGTCCATCGGGACGTCAAGCCGGGGAACGTACTGCTCTCAGAGCGCTACGGCCGCATCTGGCCCAAGATTACAGACTTCGGCTCGGTTGCCAGACTCATCCACGCCGATGCGAGCGTCACTGCCTCGCGGCACAGCGCGCTATATGTCCCCCCCGAAGGATGGGCGACCCCGAGCCGTTACGATGTTCGCTCAGACCTCTATCAGGCGGGCCTTGTACTGTTTGAGATGGCACACGGGCCTCTTCCGACCAGCGACGAGACTTATCTCGACAAGGAAGCGCGGCGAGAGTTTCGAGCACTGGCACCGTTGAGCAACCGAATCGACCAGTTCGACCGGAGTCAGGTGGTAGATCGTGCCCTAGCGCGAGCGGCCTCCACCCATGGGGTAATCCACTTCGGTAAGGTACAACCCTACGTGCCCCGAAACCTGCAACGGATCATCAACAAGGCCATCGCAAGCGACCCGGCGGCTCGTTACCAGAAGCCGTCGGACATGATCGGCGCCCTCGCGGCGCTCCAACTTCCAGACTGGCTGCCGTCGCCATGCGGCCGGCAATACGCCGCGCAACGGTGGACCGGCTGGGACTGGACTGTCGAACGGGATGTCAGGCAAGCCGGGCAGTGGGTAATCCTACGACGACGGCAGGCGGCAGCTAGCTTTCGTCGCTGGGCTACCGCCAGGAGTGCGCGGGAGGCGTGTGGACGCGTGAGGGAGGCTGCGGCGTGAGCACGCGTCCGCCGGCTAGCGCGGCTAGCAGGCTAGCGCTAGCCCGTCCGTTCCACGTCGCGGCACGTATTCAGACTCGAACGGCAACCGAAGGCGAGTAACTGAAGTGACCGGGCGGATCGAAGAGGTGAGCCCACGGCGTTTCTGGCCGTATCCCGAGTACAAGGATTCCGGCGTCGAGTGGCTGGGCGAGATCCCCGCGCATTGGAAGGTGAATAGGCTACGCGCGACGGTCAAGGGATGTCAAAACGGCGTGTGGGGAGAGGAAGCGGATGAAGTCAATGACATCATCTGCGTCCGGGTAGCCGATTTCGACCGGGTCCGGTTCCGCGTGAGCCTGGACGACCCAACGCTGCGTTCGATTGACCCAAGCCTTGCACAGGCCCGCCGGCTCCGAAAGACGGACCTGCTTCTCGAGAAGTCGGGCGGCGGAGACAAGCAGCCTGTGGGCGCAGTTGTCATGTACGACCATGGCGAACCTGCGGTCTGCTCCAATTTCGTCGCTCGTATGGCCGGGGCCGATGTCTGCGATCCGCGATACCTGACCTATCTCCATGCCGCTCTCTACGCGGCACGCATCAACACCCGCTCCATCAAGCAGAGCACGGGGATTCAAAACCTCGACGGCGAGAGCTACTTGAACGAGCCCGTCGGGCTCGCAAACAGACGAGAACAGCGTGCAATTTCCGCGTTCCTCGATCGCGAGACGGCGAAGATCGATGCGCTGGTGGCGAAGAAGGGGCGGCTGATCGAGTTGCTTCAAGAGAAACGCATCGCCCTCATCACCCGCGCCGTCACCCGGGGCCTCGACCCGAACGTCGCGATGAAGGACTCGGGCGTCGAGTGGCTGGGCGAGATCCCGGCCCATTGGAATGTTCGGCCACTGAAATCGATGAGCGAACTTCAAACGGGATTGACGCTGGGCAAGAGATATGAAGGAGAACCGACGACGACCCGGCCTTACCCGCGAGTAGCCAATGTCCAAGACGGCTATCTCGCACTGGATGACGTCTCGGAAGTCGAAGTTCCAGTCCGTGATGCCCGGCGATTCGAACTCCAGATCGGAGACGTCCTGGTGACGGAAGGCGGCGACTTCGACAAGCTTGGCCGTGGCCATGTCTGGCACGGAGAGGTTGCCCCATGTTTACACCAGAACCATATCTTCGCAGTCCGCCCGAGACACGGTTCCCTCACTTACCACTTCCTGGCGCTTGTGATGAGCAGCGCGTACGGCCGCGCGTACTTCACGGCCACATCCAAGCAATCGACAAACTTGGCGTCCACCAACAGCACCAAGCTTCGCAATCTCCCTATTCCATTGCCAGGAATCGACGAACAAGTCGAGATCACCCGTTGGGCCGACGGTGAGGCTTCCAGAATCGACGCCCTCATCTCCAAGATCCGACAGGCCATCGCCCATCTCAAGGAGTTCCGCACCGCCCTGATCTCCGCAGCAGTCACCGGCAAGATCGACGTGCGGGAGGCCGTGCCCCGATAAGCTTCAATTCGAGCTTCACGGTCACCCGCGCGAGCACGGCCGTCTCACCCAGCGGGAGCTGTGGCAAGCAGTGACATCGCACTGTGACATGCTGCGGCGGGCTACGTTGCCCCCGCGATGCAGAGTCCGCGCCGTCACCTCGACGCCTTCTCCTCGACCACCTGCTTGATCCAACTGTTCAGGCTCATACCGTGTGCGCTGGCGGACAGGGCGGCCCGTTGGTGCAGGTCGGGGCCGAGCCGCAGGTTGAGCGTTCCCGAGAAAGGCTTCCTCGGTTCGGCCCCGTCTTCCTTGCACGACGCGAGGTACTCGTCGATGGAACGCTGGAACGCGCGCCGAATCCCGTCCACGTCGGTCGCTTCGAACGTGGCGATGGGATACGGCCCGCTGTTGACGACCCGGCCGTGAAGGCAGCCCACCGAGTCGTCGAACTCAACGGCGGCTACGTAGCCCTTGTACTCCATCATGGCTTCACTCCTGCCGCTTCGAGGAAGGCGACGATGTCGCGCACCGTCGCCCTGCCCGCTTCCGGCGCGGGATGCGGTCGATGGACGATCATTCGTTCCGGGCCCTTCTTCAAGAGCACGCGTGAACCCGAGCGTTCGGTGATTTCCACGTCGGCGGCCTTGAGCGTCGCTTCGATGTCCGGCCACCGGATGCCGGCGGGCGTCGGACGTGCGAACATGCGCTCCAGGGTACGCTGGTGCTTCGCTCTCATGATACCATTCGTAGTATCACACAGAGTCACCCACGCGGGGTGCCACGGTCCTGCCTCAAGCGGTCAATCCCATGACTCCTGACGTCTCCGAACGCGCCTTCGAGGACGCGATCGAGGACGCGCTGCTACGCCACGGCCCAGACGCCCCTCGCGGCGGCGCGAGGTCGGTCCGCGAGTCCCCACCGCTGTACGGCGACGCCCCGCTGCCCGGCGGCTACCGCAAGCGCCGGCCGGAGGACTACGACCGAGCGCTCTGCCTGATCCCGACCGACGTCGTCGACTTCCTTCTGGCCACCCAGCCGGAGGAGTGGGAGAAGCTGAAGCAGCACCACGGGGCCGACATCAAGCCGAACTTCCTCGGCCGCCTCTCGCGCGAGATCACCCGCCGCGGCGCGCTCGACGTGCTGCGCAACGGCGTCAAGGACTCGGGCTGCAAGTTCCGGCTGGCCTGGTTCCGGCCGGCGAGCGGGCTGAACGAAGAGTCGCAGCGCCTGCACGCGGCCAACCTCTTCGGCGTCGTGCGCCAGCTTCGCTACAACGAGCAGGCCGAGCGGAGCCTCGACCTCGCGCTCTTCCTGAACGGCATTCCCGTCTTCACGGCCGAGCTCAAGAACCCGCTCAACGGCCAGGACGTCCAGGACGCGATCCGACAGTACCGGGAGGACCGCGATCCGCGCGAGCCGCTCTTCGGCTACGCGCGCTGCCTCGCCCACTTCGCGGTGGACCCCGAGCAGGTATTCGTGACCACCGCGCTCGCCGGACCGAAGACCCGCTTCCTACCGTTCAACCAGGGCCGCTTCGGCGGCGCCGGAAACCCGCCGGTCCCGCCCACCCGCACGGGCTTCCCCACCGACTACCTGTGGGAGCGGATCTGGGCCCGCGACAGCGTGCTTGACATGGTCCGCCAGTTCATCCACGAGGTCGAGGCGGAGGACGACCGCGGCCGCAAGACCGGCAGGCGCTTCCTCATTTTCCCCCGCTACCAGCAGCTCGACTGCGTGCGCCGGCTGGTGGGCCACGCGCGGGACCACGGCACGGGCCGGCGCTATCTGATCCAGCACTCGGCCGGCAGCGGCAAGAGCTTCACCATCGCCTGGCTCGCCCACCGGCTCTCGGTGCTGCACGACGCCGGCGACCGGCGCGTCTTCGACTCGGTGGTCGTGGTGACCGACCGCCGCGTGCTCGACCGCCAGCTCCAGCGCACCATCCGGCAGTTCGAGCAGACCCTCGGCGTGGTGGAGAACATCGACCACACCTCGCGCCAGCTCCGCGAGGCGCTCGAGGCGGGCCGGACGATCATCGTCACCACGCTGCAGAAGTTCTCCGTCATCGCCCAGGAGATCGGTCAGCTTCCCGGCAAGCGTTTCGCCGTCATCGTGGACGAGGCGCACTCGTCGCAGTCCGGCGAGAGCACGAAGAGCCTGAAGGCGGTGCTTGCGGCGGGGAGCCTGGAGGAGGCAGCGCGGGAGGAAGCCGGCGCCCGGACCCCGGAGGAGGAGATCGACGAGCAGGTCCTGGAGGAGATCCGCAGCCGTGGGCGATTGCCGAACCTGTCGACCTTCGCGTTCACGGCCACCCCGAAGCCGAAGACGCTGGAGCTGTTCGGCAGCAAGCGGCCCGACGGGAAGTTCGAGCCCTTCCACCGCTACACCATGCGCCAGGCCATCGAGGAGGGGTTCATCCTCGACGTGCTCGCCAGCTACGCGACCTACAAGGCCTACTGGCGCCTGCTGAAGACGATCGAGGGCGACCCGCACTACGACAAGGACAAGGCCGAGCATCTGCTGAAGTCGTTCGTCGAGCTGCATCCGCACGCCATCGGCGAGAAGGTCGCCATCTGCGTGGAGCACTTCGCCGCCCAGGTCGCGTCCGCGATCGGCGGGCGGGCCAAGGCGATGATCGTCACGCGCTCCCGCCTCCACGCCGTCCGCACGAAGATCGCCCTCGACGGCTATCTCGCCGAGCAGGGCCATCCGTGGCAGGCACTCGTCGCCTTTTCCGGCACGGTAAAGGACGGCGGCGAGTCCTATACCGAGTCCGGCATGAACTCGGCCGGGCAGGACCGCGTGATCACCGAGCGGCAGACGGCGGCCGAGTTCGACAAGCCCGGGTACCGCTTCCTGGTGGTCGCCAGCAAGTTCCAGACCGGCTTCGACCAGCCGCTGCTGCACACCATGTACGTGGACAAGAAACTCAGCGGCGTGAACGCCGTGCAGACGCTCTCGCGCCTGAACCGCACCCACCCCGGCAAGCCGGGCGCGATGGTGCTCGACTTCGCCAACGAAGCGGACGAGATCGAGAAGGCCTTCGAGCCGTACTACGAGACCACCCTGCTCTCGGAGGAGACCGACCCCAACCTGCTCTACGAGGTCCAGGGCCGGCTGCTCGACTTCGGCGTGTTCGCGGCGGGCGACGTCGAGACCTTCGCACGCGTCCACTTCGATCCCAGGGCGACCCAGGAACGGCTCTACGCGGCGCTGGAAGCGGCGCGCCAGCTCTTCGCCGGCCTCGACCCCGACGAGGGGCGCGATTTCCGCGGCCAGCTCACCGACTACGTGCGCCTGTACTCGTTCCTCTCCCAGGTGCTGACGTTCGCCGACCTCGACCTGGAGAAGCTCTACGTCTTCGCTCGGCACCTGCGGCGCCTGCTGCCGGCCGACAAGGACGAGCTGCCGCGCGAGGTCCAGCAGAACATCGACATGGAGTCGTTCCGCATCCAGCGGACCAGCCGCAGCCGGATCAAGCTGGAACGGCACGGCGAGCCGCTCGAACCGGCCGGGAGCAAGCCGCGCGGCGGAGGGGCCGCGGAGGAACTGGAGGCGCTGTCGCGGATCATCGAGGCGCTGAACGAGCGCTTCGGCCTGAACCTGGGCCCCGAACACCGCGTCACGCTAGAGCAGATCCGCGCGGCCCTCGACCAGGACGCCGGCCTCGACGCCAGCGCGAAGGTGAACACCCGCGAGAACGTGCGGCTGACCTTCGACCCGAAGGTCGAGGACAAGATCCAGGAGATCGTCGAGACCAACTTCGACCTCTACAAGCGCATCACCGACGACGCGGACTTCGGCCGGGCGCTCAAGAACTTCCTGTTCGACGACTACATCCGGCGGCATCGGCGCGCCGAGGAGCTGCTCAAGCTGCAGGAGTCGAAGACGCTGGAGTTCAAGTCGAGCCTGCGCTGGAACCTGCGGGAGGACCGCCGCGACGACAAGCATGTGACCCACGCGACGCTCAAGACCATCGCCGCGTTCCTGAACACCGAGGGCGGCGACCTGCTGATCGGCGTGGCCGACGACCGCCGGGTGCTCGGCATCGACCACGACCGCCTGGAAGACGACGACAGGTTCATGCGCCACCTCGCCCAGGCGGTGCGCAACGGCCTCGGCGACCGCGCCGGCACCTGCATCGACCCGAAGACGCAGATCGTCGACGGCAAGACCGTCTGCCTGGTGAGCTGCCAGCGGAGCCCCGAGCCGGTGTACCTCCGGTGGATGGGCTTGGAAGAGGCCGATGGCGGCGACCTGTACGTGCGGACCGGCCCCGGTTCGGTGCGGCTCGGCGAGGAGGATGCCGTCC
Source organism: Vicinamibacterales bacterium (assembly GCA_965116825.1). Taxonomy (GTDB): domain Bacteria; phylum Acidobacteriota; class Vicinamibacteria; order Vicinamibacterales; family UBA8438; genus WTFV01. The sequence goes on along the minus strand of OZ220736.1, from coordinate 4,250,965 downwards.
AATACGTCGCGACCCGATTCGAGTCGTAGCGTGCGGGGAACCGCTGGCGGTCGCCGCCGCCAGCACGTATCCTGAGCCCCAGGAACACGGTGGAGTGACGTGCCGTGTACGCCGGGGCCGGCGCACACGAGCGGAGGGATACGATGTCCAAGCAAGCTGATCGTCCACGGCGCCGACTCCTGGTCGCGGCCGCCGTCCTCGCCGCCTGCGCGGTTGCGCGACCGGCGCTGCTCGCCCAGTCCCCGGCGGAATCCGCGTTCGTCCCGGTCACCGACGCGATGCTGCAGGCGCCGTCACCCGGCGACTGGCCGATGTGGCGCCGCACCCTCGACGGCTGGGGCTACAGCCCGCTCGAGCAGGTCGACCGGGACAACGTCGGGGACCTGCGCCTGGTCTGGTCGCGCGCCCTGCGCGCCGGGGGGCGGCAACAGGGCACCCCGCTGGTCTACGACGGCGTCCTGTACATGCCGAACCCGAGCGACGTGATCCAGGCCATCGACGCGGCGACCGGCGACCTGCTCTGGGAGTACCAGCGCCCCCTGCCCGACGACGCCTGCGAGCGCATCCTGCCCGGCGTCTGCACGACGAACCGCAACCTCGCCATCTACGACGAACTGATCATCGACACCAGCGTCGACGAGTTCGTGTTCGCCCTCGACGCGAAGACCGGCCATCTCGTGTGGGAAACGCAGGTGCTCGACTACACGACCCACCCGGCGAACCAGAGCACCGGGCCGATCATCGCCAACGGCAAGGTGATCTCCGGGCGAAGCTGCATGCCGGCGGCCGGACCCGACGCCTGCGTCATCACCGCGCACGACCCGCACACCGGCGAGGAGCTGTGGCGGCGCCGCACCATCCCGCGGCCCGGCGAGCCGGGCGACGAGACATGGGGGGGCGTGCCCGACGCGGAGCGCCGGCACGTCGGCACGTGGATGGCGCCGAGCTACGATCCCGAGCTGAACCTGCTCTTCATCGGCACGTCGGTGACCTCCCCGGCCCCGAAGTTCATGGTGGGCGGCGCCGACAACCGGCACCTCTACCACAACTCGACGCTCGCCCTCGACGCCGACACCGGCGAGATTGCCTGGTACTACCAACACCTCAACGACCACTGGGACCTGGATCACCCCTTCGAGCGCCTGCTCGTCGACACGGTGGTCCGGCCGGACCCGGCCGCGGTGAATTGGATCAACCCGCGGCTCCAACCGGGCGAGGAGCGCCGGGTGATGACCGGCATTCCCGGCAAGACCGGCGTCGTGTACACCCTCGACCGCGCCACCGGCGAGTTCCTGTGGGCGACGCCGACCGTGGCGCAGAACGTCATCAGCAGCATCGACGGCGCGACCGGCGCGGTCTCCGAGAACCCGGAACTCGTGTTCGGCGGCTTCGGGCAGGAGGTCCTGACCTGCCCCACCGCGATGGGCGGCAAGGACTGGGAGGCCGGGGCCTACAGCCCGCGCACAAACATGATGTACATGCCGCTGCGCAACGCCTGCGCGCGGATGGCGCCGCTCGACGACGGCGGCCGCTCGCTCTACAGCCTCAGCATGCGCAACGAGCTCGCGCCCGGTACGGACCAACTCGGGGCAGTGTGGGCCATCTCCGCCGAGACCGGCGCGACCGCGTGGACCTACGAGCAGCGCGCCGCCACGATGTCGCTGGCAGCCACGGCCGGCGGCCTCGTCTTCGTGGGAGACGTCAACGGCCGCTTCCGTGCCCTCGACGACGAGACCGGCGCGGTGCTCTGGGAGGTCAACCTCGGCTCGCCGGTGAGCGGCTTCCCCGTGACCTATGCGGTCGACGGCCGGCAGTACGTCGTGGCGGGCACCGGCACGGGCGGCAACGCCTCGCGCTGGAGCGCGATGACTCCGGAGCTGCGCCCGAGCAGCGGCAACAACATCTTCGTCTTCGCCCTGCCAGAGTAACGATAATCCAGACATCGGCATAGTGCGCGCCGCAGAGGCCTGCCGAGCCCTGTCGCTGGTTCGGCCCGTCCTCCAGACCGCCGGCGGCGACCTCCATGTACGGACCGGCCCCGCTTCGATGCGGCGAGGGAGCGTCGTCCACGTATCGCGCATGACTCATACGTATTCCGCTCGCAGCGTTGTCGACGCGCCGTTTCCCTCGCCGTCGCGGCGGGCGATATGATCGACAGGACCGGCCGCAACCCGTGCCGGCCGTCCGACGTCGCATCCACCACCGACACAGCACACGGAGCCTCCCATGCAACTCGCACGCGCGCTCGCCACGACCGCCCTGCTCATCGCCGCCGCGGCCTTCCCGGCCGGGGCGCAGGTGCAGGCCGTCAACGACCCCATTTCCGATCCGATCCGCAAGGGCGACCTGGTCGTCGAGGCGAACCGGTTCGTTCGCGCGCCGCAGACCGAGGAATCGGCGCTGGACGCCATCACGAACCTCGCCTACGCGCGCATCCAGTACCTGACGCCGATCGGGGACGGCTCGGGGCGCCTGGTCCTCAACGACCTGCGCGGGCCGCTCTACATCACCGACGAGAGCGGGATGGAGCCGGTCACCTACCTGGACATCCGCACCCGCGACGTGGGCTTCGACGACTCGATGTTCCCCAACGAGACCGGCCTGGTCGGGGTGGCGTTCCACCCGCAGTTCGCCGTAGCCGGCACGCCGGGCTTCGGCAAGTTCTACACGGCCTACAGTGCCACGTCGGACAGCGGTCGCGCGGACTACCTGGACGACGACGCCGAGAGCCACGAGAGCGTTATCCGGGAGTGGACGACCGACGATCCGGCGGCCAACGAGTTCAGCGGCACATCACGCGAGGTGTTCCGGATCGGCCAGTTCGCCTCGAACCACAACATCGGCGTCATCGCGTTCAATCCCACGGCCGCCGCGGGATCGCCGGACTACGGGATCCTCTATGCCAGCCTGGGAGACGCCGGGGCGGCCAACGATCCCCGCGACTTCAGCCAGTCCCTCCGCGTGCCGCACGGTGCGATCATCCGCATCGATCCCCTCGCAGGCGACGGAAGCAAGGGGTACGGCATCCCTCCCGACAACCCCTTCGTGGGCGAGGCGGGCGTCGCCCCCGAGATCTGGGCCTACGGCCTGCGGCATACGCAGCAGTTCTCGTGGGACACGGACGGCCGGATGTTCATGGGCGACATCGGCCAGAACTTCGTGGAAGAGGTCAATCTGGGCGTGCCCGGCGCCAACTACGGCTGGCGGCTGCGGGAGGGCACGTTCGCCACCGGCTACGCGGTCGGCGCCCGGCGCCCGGGACGCGTGTATCCGCTTCCGGCCGAGGACGACCAGGCCTTCGTGTATCCGGTGGCCCAGTACGACCACGGCGAGGGCAACGCCGTCGGCGGGGGCTTCGTCTACCGAGGACAGGGCATCCCCGCCCTGCAGGGCAAGTACGTCTTCACCGACTTCCCGCGCGGCCGGGTGCTGTACATCGACGCGGACTCGCTCGAGCCCGGCCAGCTCGCCGAGATCCGCGAGTTGCGCCTGATCGTGGACGGCGAGGAGCGCGACCTGGTGGACGTGGCCGACTTCCCCAACACCTACGGCAGCGGCGACCGGGTGGACGCGCGCCTCGGGATCGACTCGACCGGGGAGCTGTACCTGCTGACGAAGGGCGACGGCTGGGTCCGGAAACTGGGACCTGCGCCGGCGCGGTGAGGCGTCGGCACGTGCCCGTCCGGACCGGCTTCCCCGGATTCGTGCTGCCCCGTCGATGCGCTTTGACAGGGTGCAATGGCAGGCATATAGTCGAGTTCATTAGAGGAGTGGCGGCAACCGTGCCGCGGCGCTCGAGCCCGATGCGCACGGCCGCGCTTCCGGCGGCGGACGCTGTCTCAGGAGGTATGCAGATGCGGCGACGACTGCTCGAGTCGCTCGGTGTGGCAACGGCCATCGCAACCGTCGCGGTGCTGCTGCAGCTCGCCGCCGTGCCGGTGGAGGGGCAGGCTCCGGACCGGACCGCGTGGGGGCATCCGAACCTGGAGGGCATCTGGCTCCATGTCTACGCCACGCCCCTCGAACGGCCCGCCGAGCTCGGGAATCGCGAGTTCTTCACGGCCGCCGAGCGGGCCGAGCGAGACCAGGCCCGCATGGTGAACCCGGGGCGCAACGCGCGCGGGCAGGACGGCCGGACGGACGTGGCCGGCGCGTACAACGCCGTCTACACGTCGGCGAGGCCCGCGGGCCCGCGCACGTCGCTCGTGGTCGACCCGCCGAACGGGAGAATCCCAGCCCTCACGCCGGAGGCCGAGCGCCGCAACGAAATGCAGCGCGAGTGGCGCCTCATGCTTCTGCGCAGCACCGAGACCTGCCGTGTCGGCGGCAGCGGCTGCGCCGGCGGGGAGTACGGACCGGCGTCCACGCGGCGGTTCGACGTCGTTCCCTTCTACAACACCGGCCGCATGAACCGCCATTTCGGTCCGGAGGATCAGAGCCTGGGCGACCGGTGCATGTCGGGGCGCACGCCCGACCTGAACGGGTTCCGCCGCATCGTGCAGGGCGAGAACTCCATCGCCATCGGCTACGACACCGGGCAGGGCCAGGGATACCAGCGCACCGTCAACCTGAGCGGCGGCCATCCGCCGGCCCGGATCCGTCTGCGGCACGGCGATTCGCGCGGCCGCTGGGAGGGCGACACCCTGGTCATCGAGACCACCAACTTCTCGCCCAAGTTCACCTTCCGCGAATCGGGCGCGAACCGGCGCCTGGTCGAACGCTACACGCGCCTCGACGAGGACACGCTCGAATACGAGATGACGATCGAGGATCCGACGGCGTGGGTGGCGCCGTGGACGATCCGCCAGGAGCTGACGCGGCAGAGCGACCGGCAGAACCGGATCTACTACGAGCCGCGGTGCCACGAGGGGAACTACGGGCTGCCGGCGCTGCTCATCGGCGCCCGCGTGGACGAGCAGGCGTTTGCGGAAGGGCGCGGCCCGGATCCGTTCTCGCTGGACACCGCCACATGCGTAACCGGCTTGCAGGACTGAGCGAGGAGCAATGATGATGGAAAACCGTTTCAGAGTCTCGACCGTCGTCACGGCCCTTGCCGCCTTCAGCATGGGCGCCGTCCTCTCCTTCGGGGTGACCGGCACGGCCAGCCAGGCCCAGGACGAGGCGCCGCGGCCGGCGCAGGCCCCCGACGGGCGCCCCAACTTCAACGGCGTGTGGCAGGCCCTCAACGAAGCGCATTGGGACCTGCAAGCGCACGAGGCGCTGCCGGGCATGGTGATGCAGGAGGGCGTCTATCCGTACGAGTACGCCAGGGTGCCGGCGGCCCCCGTGGTGGCGCTCGGCGCCGCGGCCGGCGTGCCCGGATCGCTGGGGGTCGTGCAGGGAGACGGCAGCATCCCCTACCGGCCGGAAGCGCTCGCGGTGAAGCAGGAGAACGGCGAGAACTGGATCGACCGCGATCCCGAGCTCAAGTGCTATCTGCCGGGCACGCCCCGCGCGATGTACATGCCCTATCCCTTCCAGATCGTCCAGGGCGGCGACAAGATCCACATGAACTTCGCGTTCTCGAACGCCGCCCGCATCATTCACCTGGACGAGGTCGATCTGCCGCCGGACTACACCTACATGGGACATTCGGTAGGACGGTGGGAAGGCGACACCCTAGTGGTCGAGGTGTCCGACTTCAACGGCAAGAACTGGCTCGACCGGGCCGGCAACTTCCACAGCGAGGCCCTGCTCCTCACCGAGCGCTACTCGGCGATATCGCCGGACGCCATCTGGTACGAGGCGACGATCGAGGATCCGGAGACCTTTACCGAGCCGTGGTCGATCGCCATGCCGCTCTATCGCCGTCTGGAGCCCAACGCGACCGTGCTCGACTATCCCTGCATCGAGTTCTCCGAGGAGTTCATGTACGGGAACCTGCGCCGCGAGCAGTTGGTCAGGCGCTGGGAAGGCGAGACCATCATCGTGGAGATTACCCGCAAGATTCCGGAGGGCGACGCGCTGCACGAGTGGTATCGGCGGTAACAGGACGGTTCGGATTCGAAACCGCGTGTGAAACAACAGGACAGGGAGGCCGAAACCCATGAGGACGAAACTACTGATTGGGACACTGAGCGCGGTCGTCGGGATCGGCTTGTGGCTGGCGGGAACGGTTGCGCCGGTGGATGCGCATCACGCCTTCGCGGCGGAATTCGACGCGGACCGGCCGGTCGATTTCAGCGGCAGGGTCACGCGGGTCGAGTGGGTCAATCCCCACGTCTGGATCCACATCGACGTGGAGCTCGACGACGGCTCGACGCAAGAATGGGCGTTCGAAGGCGGCACGCCGAACGTGCTGTTCCGCCGGGGCTTCACGAGACGGTCGCTGATGCCCGGAACCGAGGTCAACGTCGACGGCTACCAGGCGAAGGACGGCACGAACCGGGCGAACGGCCGGGACATCACGCTCCCCGACGGGACGCGGCTGTTTCTCGGGTCGTCGGGCACCGGCGCGCCGTGGGAGCTGGCGCGCCCCGGCGTCGACACGGTAGAGAATCCCCGGTAGCCGCGCTACCCCTCGGGCGTCTCGACACCACGACGGTACGTAAGGAAACCCGGCCCCGCAATTGCGGGGCCGGGTTCTTTTTCGTGGGGCGCGCGGGCGAACCAGAGGCGGCAACGGCCCCTCGGGCCCGACGCGGGCGTCACGCCGTTACCGCTGCAGTCGATCGACGTCGTAGATGGAGAAGGAGGCCGGGTCCGGACCGCGCCCTTCCGCAAAAGCCTGGTCGTCCAGACGATAGCCGCGGAGCAGCGCCGGCAGGCCGTAGTTCCCCTCGTGACACCGCGGCTCGTAGTACATCCGGTTCTGCTGGTCGTTCTGCCGCGTCAGCTCCTGCCGAATGGTCCACGGCGCCACCCACACCGTCGGGTCCTCGATCGTCAGCTCGTACTCGAGCGTCTCGTCGTCGACTCGCGTGTACCGTTCGACGAGCCGGCGGTTCTCGGCCGCGCCCTGGTAGGGGAACTTGTGCGAGAAGTTCGTGGTCTCGACGACCAGCGTATCGCCCTCCCAGCGGCCGCGCGAGTCGCCGTGCCGCAGGCGGATGTTGCTCGGCGGATGCTCTCCGCTCAGGTTGACCATGCGCTGAAACCCCTGGCCCTGCCCGGTGTCGTAGGCGATGGCGATGGAGCTCTCGCCCTGCACGATGCGGCGGAATCCGTTCAGGTCCGGCGTGCGCCCCGACATGCACCGGTCGCCCAGGCTCTGATCTTCCGGGCCGTCGTGGCGGTTCATGCGGCCCCGGGTGTTGTAGTAGGGCGTGGTCTCGGACCTGCGCGGCGATGGAGGCCCGTACTCTCCCCCGGCGCACTGCGGCGCCTGAGTCCGGCACGTCTCGGTGTTGCGCAGGAGCATGACGCGCCACTCCTGCTCGATCTCGTTCCGCCGCACCTGTTCCGCCGTCAGCGCGGGAATCCTCCCGTTCGGCGGATCGACGACGAGCGAGGTCCGCGGGCCCGCCGGCCTCGCCGACGTGTAGACCGTGTTGTACGCCCCGCTGGGCAGCACCGGCGGACGAGCGAGCGCGGCCTGATTCCGTGCGGCCCGCTCTTCGTCCGTGGCGAACTCCCGCTCGCCGATCTCCGGATCCCGTTCCAGGGGCGTGGAGTACACGTCGAGCCAGATGCCCTCCAGGTTCGGATGCCCCCACGCGGTCGCACCCGGACCCTGGCCGCTCACCGGAACGACGGCAAGCTGCAGGAGCACCGTGACGGCCCCGAGCACCGTTGCCACACCGAGCAACTCGAGCAGTCGTCGCCTCATTTGCATACCCCCTGAGATCCTACGCACGCACCAACCCGACAACCGTCGCCTCCGGCTCCGATTGCCGCCCAACCGGACCTGTCCAGGGGTCTGCACCGCTTCTACGGCGCACGGCGCAGACTCCCAGCCCGACCAAGCTTGCACTACCGACCAGAGCGCCGAGCGTCAGTCGCTCGGCCAGGGCACGCCGACGTCGCCGGCGGCACTGCCCATCCCGACGTACTTGAACCGCTGCACGCGCTTGCCCTCGAAGGTCTCGGTCGTATAGACGTTGCCCGCCGAGTCGACCGCGATGCTGTGGTTGCCGAAGAACTGCCCCGCCATGCGGCCGCCGCTGCCGAAGCTGTAGATGTACTCCAGCGGCTTGCGGCGCAGCACGTGCACCTGCTGGTTCACGCCGTCGGCGACGTAGGCGAAGGTCTGGTCCGGATCCGTCGAGAACGCGATGTCCCAGGTGGAGCCGGATCCGAGCGTCTTCGGCATGAGGTAGATCTCCTCGACGAACTCGCCCGCCTTGGTGAACACCTGCACCCGGTTGCCCGGACGGTCGCACGCATAGACCAGGCCGTCGCTGGTCGGGTCGGCGCAGTGCACCGGGTTGCGGAACTGCTGGTCGCCGGACTTGTCGTTGCTGACCGCGCCATGCGCGGGCGCGTTCGCCGCGTTGTAGCGCGGCAGCTCGTCGTCGCTCGGCCGGTTGCCGTAGGCGCCCCAGTAGCGCTTCAGCTCGCCGCTGTCGCCGTCGACCACCGCCACGCGCCGGTTGCCGTAGCCGTCGGCCAGGTACGCCTCGTTGGCCTCGGCGTCGAAGGTGACCTTGGCGACCTTCTGGTAGCGCGTCATCGAGTTGCTGTCGGGCTCGGCGTAGCCGTCCTCGCCGACCTGCAACAGGAACTCGCCGCTGTGGCTGAACTTCAGGGCGTGCGAGTCGTCGGCGCCGTTGCCGCCGATCCACACGTTGTCCATCGGATCGACCCAGATGCCGTGGTTCGACTCGGGCCAGTCGTAGCCCTCGCCGGGACCGCCCCAGTGCTGCACCAGCTTGCCGTCCTGGTCGAACTCCAGGATGGGCGGCGCCGGATGGCAGCACGCCTCGGCGAACGGCGGGTCGAGCGCGGCCGGAATCTCGTTCGGCGCGAGGTTGCCGCGGTGCACGATCCAGACGTGATCGTCCGAGTCGACCGAGACCCCGATGGTCGAGCCGAGCAGCCAGTTGTTTGGCAGCGGCTGCGGCCAGAACGGGTCGACCTCGAACAGCGGCGCGTTGGGGACGGACCCCTGCGCCCCGACCTCCCCGCTCCGGCCCCCGCCCCATACCAGGACCGCCGCCAACAGAGTACCGATGCTCAAGACGATCAATCGTGACTTCATGTCGGTTGTCCCCCAACTCACCGGAATCGAAATCCCATCATACGCCCCTCCGAGCCCCGGCGCGAGTCTCGTTCCGCGGCCGGCTGCCCGCGCCCGCCGTCTCGCGGGACACGAGCGGCCGAAGCGCTCACCGGGCAGGCGTCCCTACCGGGCGTCCGTCCTCGATATTTCGGCTGCCGCCTGCCGCTCGAGATTGCGGTGGATCTCGAGGATGTGGCGAATGTCGTGATTGCCCTCGTGGCACCCGTACTCGAACAGCGGACCGGTGGTCCTCACCATCGGAAGCTCCACGCTCCACGGGCTCGTCCACGTCTCCGGATCGGTGACCGTGAACTCGTAGTGAATCCGGTCGGGACCGATGCGGGTGAAGCGTTCCACGACGTGGAGGGCGCCGCCGGCTCCCCGGAAGCGCCTCCTCTCGGCGTAGTTGCGGGTCTCTACGACCAGGGTGTCCCCCTCCCAGCGGCCGCGCGAGTCGCCGGGAAACTGGCGAACCGCGTCCGGGACGTGCGGGCGCCCGTCGAGCGGGATGATGCGCGGGGGGTTGGTGGCCAGTTCGGAGAGCACCACCACATGGTCCGGCGTCTGAAAGAACTGATGAATGTCGTTGTAGGACGGCGGCATCATGGGCGGACCCTCGTGCGACCACGCGATGCAGCGCTCGGACAGGGGCCGGGTCTGGTGGCTGTCGAATGCGCTCGGGTGCGCCTGGGCGGCCCGGGTGGCGGCCGCGCGCGCCGCGGCCTCCGGCGTCAGCGGCGGAATTCGGCCATTCCGCGGAGAGCTGATCAATGACGTGCGCCGGCTCGACAGCCCCTTCGGCACCGGCGTGCGCAGCCAGATCTCGTTGTCGTAGTGGATGTGATGACGCTCGTCCGGCGTGCGGTTGGCCTGATACTTGTACCGCTGGAGTTCCGCTCGATCCTCTATGTCTACCAGGTCGAGAATCTCGCGCGCCGACGGGTCGACGCCTTCGGCCGTGAGCTCCTGCTGCAGCCAGGCCGTCTCCTCTTCCGTGAAGAACTCCCGGTCGCCCAGATGCGCGGGCCGCTCGAGCGGCGTGAAGGTCTGGGTCGTCCAGTAGCCCTGCAGGTCGGGCCGGCCGCCGGGGGTGCGAGGCAGCGTCCACTCCCCAGCCCCTTCCGCGGCGCTCCGGACCGGGTCCTGCGCGAGCGCGGAGACCGGCGCCAGAAGCGCAATCGCGACAACCGCGGTCAGCGCGGCAAGCGTGCCACCGTTCCCGTCGAGCGCCGGCCGCGCAGGCGTCGTCGCCGTCGATGCGCTCATGAAGACCTCGGAATCACTCTCCATCGACAGGGTACACCGCCGACGGTCCCCGGCAAACCACCGACGTACCGCGAGCGGAGCGACTCTTCCTGCACCGAACCGGGGCGCGCGCGGAGACGGCTCCTACTTGCTCGATCCGGCGGCCTGCTCGCGCTCGGCCGCGCGGGCGCCGGCCAGGATGTTCGGCAGCCCGTAGTTCCCCTCGTGGCACGCGTACTCGAAGAGCTCCCCCCCGAGCGGCACCATCGGAGTTTCGGCCGTCCACGGGCTCGCGTACGTCGCCGGGTCGGTGACGGTGAAGCTGTAGTCGATTCGGTCCGCGGCGACCCGCGTGAACCGCTCGACGACGTGCGCCTGCTCGCTGCCCGCCTGCACCAGGTAGCGCACCCGCTCGTCGCCCCGCGCGGTCAGGTTGGTCGTCTCGACCACCAGCGTGTCGCCCTCCCAGCGGGCGCGCGAATCGCCCAGCCACTGGCCGATCCGCGGCGTCAGGTGCGCGCGGCCGTCCAGCGGAATGATCCGCGCGTCGTGGATCATCTCCACCAGGATCACGACGTGGTCGGGCGTCTGCAGGATCTGGTAGTTGTGGTTGTAGAAGCCGGGGATCATGGCGCCCGGCATCCCGCGCGTGATGCAGCGGTCGTAGAGATTCAGGTCGAACCACGTGTCGAACCGCGTGCCGTCCCGCATGGCCGCGAACGCCGGGTCGCTCTCCCGCACACGCTCCGTCATCGGCGGGTACCGCCCGTCGGGCGGGTCGACGATGAGCGACGTCCGGTTGCTCCGCAGGCCGCGGTCGAACCAGAAGCTGTTGTAGGAGCCGGTCTGGCCGGGGGGCGGGGGGCGGTCCCGGGCGGCCTCGGCCTGCGCGTCGAACTCGGCGCGCTCTTCTTCTGAGAGCACCGCCCGCTCTTCGAACTCGCTCGGCCGCTCGAGCGGCGTCGTGGTGGTGTTGGTCCAGACCCCTTGCAGGTCGGGGTCGCCCCACGGGGTGCGCTCGGGCGCCTGGGCGGCCGCCAGCACCGGCAGGAGGACGACGCCCGGCAGAATCGCGATGACGTTCCGCATGCTGCATCTCTTCATGGTGCCCTTCCAATCGGCTGGCCCGCCTTCACGGGCAGCGGTCATTCGACGGTGAACGTGCCCGCCACGGTGCGCCCGCCGTCCGCGCGCCGGCGGCGGACCGAGGGGACGTCGCCGACGGTGAACTCGAGCGCGCCGGGCCGGATCGGCGCGAAGCTGAACTGGGCCGTGCCGGCCACGTCGAATTCGATGGCGCGGAACGCCAGCGCCTGCAGGTGCACCTCGATCCCGTTGATGGTGACGAGACGCAGGTGCGAGTTGCGCAGCAGCTCGTCGACCTCGAGCCGCCACGGCTCGACGCCGTCGCTCGTGACGTTCAGCCGGTAGTACTCGCCCGTGACCAGATCGAACGCCGTGGTGGAGAGCACGGGGCCGTCAGGGCCCGTCGCGATCTCCAGGTGAATGTCGAGGGGCGGCCCGGCGGCCAGATTGCCGCCCACCTGGGCGTGTGCGGCGGCGCCGGCGAGCACGAGCGCCGGTCCGCAGATTGCGACGACGAGGGCTCGCAGCAGCATGCCGGTGGTTATACCCGAATGTCGCCCGGCGAGCCAGCGGTTTCGGCGGGGGCGCAGCGCCGCAACCGGGGTCGATGCGCGATCAGCGGCCGGCGGCATGCGCCTCCTGAACGCGAGCGCCGCGTCTCAGTTTCTTTTCGACATCCAGCGCCGTCTCTTGAAGACCACCCGGTCGAGCCAGCCGACCGGCCAGCGGGGCCGAGGAGTGAGCTTGCGGGCATCCGCTTTCGTCGCCGGCGCCCCATCCAGAAGGAGCTCGGCCGGCTGCTTGTACGTGCCGAACAGCAGGTCCGCGACCGGGATACCGAAGAACCCGGCCACGTTCAGGTTGCAGCGGTAGTTCGCGTGATGTGCTTGATGGAATCCGTACGCCGCACGCCACACGCTGCCGAAGATCCGGTTGTTCAATTTCGGCTTCCACCAGGCATCGTATGGCTGGTGATGCGCGACGTGGATCGTTTCGTACAGAAACAGGGCGACCGCAATGGCGGCGTACCCGCCGATGAGTATCGGGATGTGCGGGAAAGAGAATGCGAAGGGTGCGAAGAACGGCGTGAACGCGGCGAAGGCGGGAATCAACCCCCAGGGTGGGAACGTGGCCTGGTCATCGTGCGCCACGTCGCAGATCGGATACTCGCTGCGAACGGTCTTCTTCGCGTCATCGAAGCAGATCGACGTCAGCTTGTGGTGCGCGAGGTGACTCGTGCAGAAGGCGCGCAGGAACCTCACGGTCTCGATATGGAGCAGGTAGCGGTGGAAGAAATACTCTCCGAAGCAGAGCAACAGGCTGCAGACGAGGCCCGTGAGAACGATCGCCCCGATGCCCGCCGACACCTGCTGGTCCCAGGTCGATCTGAAGAAATACCGCACGAGCGCAAAGACCGCGAGCAGTTGCAGGGCGATGAACGCTGCGAACCAAAGGAGAGCGGCCGAGTGTCTGGTGCGGCTCTCGAAGGAGAGGAAGTTCAAGGTCGGCAGTCTCATCGCGAGAAACTCTAGCCCGAAACGGCGATGCCGGGCGAGCCGGGCCGCGTCTGCCGCCCCTGCCGCGCTCGGAAACACGCCCCAGGCCACTTCGGCTCCCGCGGGTTCGCATGCAAATCCCTCCCTGCTACTGGTCGCGGAACGTCCGCGCCGCCGCCGCGCCGCAGACCAGCGCGCCGGTCACCAGAGCGATGACGGCGGCCACGTCTATGTCCTCGCGCGTGCGAGCTCGAGGACCTCTTCCTGGGTCATCGGGCTCCGCGGGTGGTAGCTCAGGCACATCGGGCTGCGCACCCGTTGAAACGCCACGGCGTCGCTTGCCGCGAAGAACTCCCCCGGCCGCAGCCGGGCGATGCCGTGCGCATCGCCGCCCTTCTGGGCGGCCATCTCGCGCGCGGCCGAGATGTGCGCGGGCGCATTGAGCAGGCCGAAGAACTGCGTCGTCGCGTTGCCCGGGATCTGGTTGTGAAGCCCCTTCGGCGCCTGCGTGGCGAAGACCAGGCCGAGGCCGTACTTCCGTGCCTGGGAGGCAAGGGCGAGCGTGCTGTGCGTGGTGGCCGTGCGGCCCGACGAGGGTGCGAAGGTCTGCGCCTCGTCCATCACGAACAGGCCGCCCAGCGGCCGGTCGCCGGCGGGGTGCTTCTTGACCCAGGCGAAGAGCGCCATCTGCAGTTGATTGACGAATTGCTGCCGCTGCTCGTCGTTCGGCAGTCCGACCAGACTGATGACGGAAATGCGGGCGCGCCGGCCGCTCGCCGGCTGCAGCAGAATCGATGGATCGACGGCCTCGCCGGTTCCACCCAACAGGGGATCGTTCACGGTCTCGGCGAGCAGCGTCTGGGCGACGTCCGCCGCAATCTTCTCGCCGCTGGCGAGCCGACTGACGCCCGCCGGCAACGCCGACAGGTAGCCGAGGAACCCCTTGAGGGCCCCGCGACCGCGTCGCACGTAAGCGCCCAGGGCCTCCTTCAGCACGGCGCGGCCCTGGCTGAGCTTTGCGCCGGACCCGGGCAGACCGGAGCGAGGCACCAGCGAGGCGACGGCGTTGTCGAGCGCGATCTCGAACTCGTCGGCATCATCGGCCACGTCGCCCAGGCCGGCCAGTGGTGCGAACGAGAGCGGGCGTCCCGTCGTCAGGCGCGGCGTCCACACGACGACCTCGGTGTCGCGAAGGTAGGTCGCCGCCTTCTCCGCGTCGCCGTCGAGCCAACCCCGCGGCGGCGCGGGCCAGGGCAGACCGAGCCTTGCGAGGTCGTTGTTCGGATCGAGCACGACGGCCGAGACGCCCTTCAGCGCGCACTCCTCGACGAGCCGGCGTATGAGGACGGTCTTGCCGGAGCCGGAGCCCGCGAAGATCACCGTATGGCGCCGGAGATCCTCGAGCGGCACGGTCACGGGTCGACCCGTGCCTTCCACGATGCCGATGAGAATGGTGTTCTCGTCGGCTTCCCTGGACGCCGCGGCGGCCTTGGGCGGTGCAGCAGCTTTGGACGCCGCAGCGGCCGGCGATGGTGCAGCGGCCGGGGACGGGGCAGCGGCCTCGGATGGAAGAGACGCCCCGGACACAGCAGACGCCCCAGCGGCACCGGCGGGCTCGGGACGCAGGCGTGCGAGCAGCGTCGTTCCGCTCGCGGGTCGATGCGCTCCCAGCCACGCCGCGAGCCCTTTCGGTTGCTCTTCGAGGAGTTGCTGCAAGGCCCGGAACACCTTGAGGTCAGCCTCCCGCAGCTTCACGACGGTGCCGCCGTGCGCCTCGAACGCGTCGAGCGCCTGCCGGGTCTTCCTGCCCTGCGACCAGGCTGCGTTGCGCAGGATGAACAGCCGCCTCCGCTCCCCCGAGAGCTCCAGCCCGGACGCCGTCACGGCGGCCCGCAGCCGGTGCAGCGCCGCCACGGCGTTCTCGTTCAGGACGGCTCGCAACGACCAGTGCACTTCATCGTCCGTATCCGCATCGACTACTTGCCGCAGCCGGGCATGCAGCGAAGGGTTTCTCCCCAGCGGCGGGTCCACCGAGAAGTCACCCGTCGCAGCGTTCTCCTCCGCCCAGGCCGTCAGGCCGGCGCGCAGCAACGCGGGCAGACCACCGTCCACGTTCTTCTCGTCGAGAACATCGGCGACCTCCGCCTCCCGCACCAACTGGCCGAACCGCCGGTCGAGCTCGGGGTCGGGCGGCGGAGGGGGTGACGGAGGGTCCGCACCCCGCTGGTGCTGGTTCGGCAACTGGTCAAGCCCCTGGCGCTTGTTCGGTAGCTGCGGCAGCTCGGTGACGCGACCGTTCTCCCGACAGCGCGCACAGTGGTCCTGAACCACGTTGATCAGGCTGCGCGGGGAGAACAGGGGCGCGTCGGCGAAGGCGGACGACGGCACCGGCCAGGTCGGATACGCGGGCGTGAACCCGGCGCGGGCGTAGGCCACCCGGAGGTAGGCGGCCACCAGCGCCTCCCCGACCTCGGCCGAGGGGATCTCGCGGAGCTGGACGGCCGTCGGAAACCGATGGTGGGCGGACGCGACGGCCTGCTCGCGGATCAGCGTCCAACTGTCGATCAGGCACGACACGACGATCAGCGAGTGCTGCACGTCCTGCGCGAGATCCATGAGCCCGGTTGCCACCTGATCGAGCAGCAATTGCTCCTCGCCGCTGGCAAGCGACCGACCCAGCGCGACCAGCCCGTCGAGCTGATCGACCGCCACCAGGGTCGAACACCCCGCAACGCCAATGAGTCGGTCGAACGCGCCGACGACCTCCCTGCACGGGATCCGGCTCGCGCGGATGGAATGCGCGCCCGCCTCGTCGACATCGACTTCCAGCCCCTGCAGCAGCGCGTCGCCGATGTCCTGGTGACCGAAGTCCTCGCTGTTGGTCAGGATGAGCGCGAGCGCCACGTCCACGGCGACCCGATCCCCCGGCCGGCGACCGAGATGCGCCTGCAGGCTTCGGCGAACGGCCTCCAGATGCGCGCTGGTGATCGTTCCCGCCGTCACGGCCTCGATCTCCGCTTCCTTCAGGCCAATCGCTACGCCCAAACGGTGCAGAACGGTTCGCAACTGGGTATCGTCCTCGCTGACTTCCCGATGCAGCGCATCCAGGTAGGCAACCGCCAGACTGTCCCAGAACCGGCGCGCCGTACTCGGCTGAAAGAGAACGAAGATCTGGCCCTGCTCGATCACAGAATGGCGGACGCGTCCCAGAAAGTGCGACTTGCCGATTCCCGGCCGCCCCTGGATGACGAGATTGCTGACCCGCACACCGTTGCGCAGCCGGTCGAGCGCGTCCAGGACTCGGCCGAACGCCAACGAGTGAATGCCGTCGACGTGGATGACGTCGTCGCGCCAGATGTCGTTTCCGGCATACGTCGTAGGGAATGCGACCTGACCGACTGCTTCCAGCTCTGACTTCACAGCGCTCACTCCAGGCTGATCAAGTGCATGTCGTCCACGCCGATCCGGAGCGCCGCGTCCCGATCGGCCTGCGTGAGCCGGCGGCGGTCCTCGTGCAGCGTGAGATTGACGTCCTTCTCGCGGTACATGCGGATGATCTCCAGATCCACCTCGCGGCGGGGCCAATCGCCGAGCTGCGCCCGCAGATCGCGCAGCTCCACCCAGTCCCACGGTCGGGATGCCAGGCTGCGGTAGGCCTGCCGAATCCGCTCCCGGAGCGAGCCGGGCTGTCGAGGAGCTGGCTCACTCTGATCGAACAGCTCCTGGATCACCATCCCCCGCGCCTCGAGCGCGACCTTCAGACCGTTGAGCAGCGCGTACAGCGCGCCGCCGGCCGAGCCGGCCCGAGGCGGCACCTGCGCATCGAGCTCGGCCACGACCCACGCCCAGCCGGCATCCGTCAACTCGTGGGCGAAGCCCTTGCCCGGAATACTGCGGCTCTGTATGAGCCCCTCCCGGTTGAGCTTGTCCCGCGCCGCCTTCTTCAACTCGAACCTATAGCGATGCTTGAGCTCCGAGTTCAGCGTCTCCCTGTTGAGAGCCATCAGCGCGATCATCGCGGCGCGCTCCGAAATTCCATGCGCCATCTCACGTCTCCCCTGTCGTGGACCGCCGCCGCTCCTGCAGGAATCGTTCGAGCTCGTCGAGGATGCGCGCCACATCGCCGAGCACCTCGTCGTTCGTGTATCGAAGCACCATGAACCCCTCGCGCTGCAGCGCGCGATCGCGGACGCGGTCGGCGGCGTACTTGTCCGTGTTCAGATGGTCGAGTCCATCGAGCTCGACGACGCACTTCTCCCGCGACCAGACGAGATCGACCCGGATGGCGTTGGCCAAGACACCCGACGACCAGGTCTGGTTCCAGGCGCGACCCGTTGCCCACGGGAATCGTGAGAGATGCGCCTCGAGATGCGTCTCCGCCGGGCTGAACGCGTTGGGCCGGCCCCGCAGCGGCGTCAGGTACGCGGCGCGAGGCCTGGCCGCCGGATCGGACGCCGGCATCCGGTCGTGCAGGGAAGACCGGGGCACTCGCGTCATGCACGCGGTGGGTGTCCCGAAGAGCCAGACGGTGAGCTCTCCGGGCCCGGCGAGCCAGAGCGCGTTCGCTTCCGCGACTTCGATCTGCGCGGCGCTCCAGACGCCCGTCAGCTCGATCATCACGACCAGGCATCCATAGCCGTAGGCGCGGAGGATCAGCTTCCGGGCTTGGCGTACAACCGTCTCCTGGGCGAACTCCGCCACTGCGACCCGCCGCCCGCACAGCGACGCCTCCGCGGCCGCAAGGAGGAACGGGCCGAACAGGTCCGTGCTGCAGGCTACTCGCTCGCAAATCGCGCGCACCGCGGCCAGCCCGGCGCCGCCGGACACCGCTGACTCTCAGGCGTTACGGACGGTCATCGGACGATCTCATCGACTGGCGCGCGCTGCGGGAACCGGCTCGACCTCGGCGAGCTTCAGGCGAATCGGTCCCGCGCCCTGTCCCAAGTCGCCGTCGATGCGGACTGTGACCACCTGCTGCTGGTCGTCGGCGGACGTCACGGTGCCCGTCTGGCCCTCCAGAGCCGACGGACAGACGATTCGCACCCGAACGCCGACGTGCACGTCGGAACGGTCGGGACGCGGTGACGCTTCTTCCTTGCTGGCCGACCGACACGCCAAGCACGTGGCCCCGGATGCCGACAGAGCGCACAGGAGGCCGATTGTCTCACCGCGTGGGGGTCGGAGACGCTGGCCGCACAGCGTCCATCCCTCCCACTCCGGGTCCTCCAGATGGACCTCGGACATCAGCAAAGAGCGCTGGTCTTCCGGTGTCCTGAACATCTCGTTCCTCGATCCGTCTTCGATAGCGCCCACGCCGCGGGGTACTCGGGGGACGTCCACTCATGGTGTGTACGGCCCTCGAACGCGCGCAGCAACTCCACGTCGAGACGCATGCGCCGCGCGAAATGAGCGCGGCACTCGACGAGCAGGGGACGACCGGCGACCTGACGGACCTCGTCGTTACTGGCCCCGGTACTCCTCCTCGCTCACGGGGTCGAACCAGGAGGTCGGCCCGCCGTCGCCGCCGCCGAGAACGGTGAGCTGCACGACGTGCTCGTCGGGCGACGCGCCGTGCCAGTGCACGACGCCTGCCGGCGCGAAGACCGGACGCCCGCCGGGCACCATCTCGATGATCTCCCCGCCGCGCTCCTGCGTGCGGCCCCGGCCCTCCTCGGCAGCCAGGATCTGCCAGCCGGCATGGGCATGCCAGTTCGAGCGGACCCCGGCCTCGAAGCGCAGCCGAAGCGCTCGCATGTCGGACGAGTCCGGCCGGCTCGGCTCGCCGCCGACGAAGTTGCTCTGGAAAGCCGCGGTCGTCGATGGCTGGCCGAACGCGAAGATCGCGAACACGCCAGCCGCCATGACGGCGAGCAGGACGCTCACCCGGGCCTGAGCCTGTCGCTTCATGTTGATTCTCCCTTCTTCGCCTGCCCCGTAGCGGGGTGGGCGGTACCCCTCACTATACTCGCGCGGGCATGACGCATGAGCTATGCGTCCCGCTGCCACCGGCGTCCGGCCACCATGAACCGGTCACGGTCAGCCCCCGGCAGCGGCGAGGAGCGCGCCAGCGGATTGTTCCGGCACGCATCCAGGATCACCAGCCGCAACGACGCGCCCGTGTTCGCCTTCGACAACGAAACGCTCGTCGTAGTCACCACGGACTTCTTCGCCCGGCGCGCCGCACGCGACGCCATCAGCGTCCAGCCTGCCGGACGATGATGCCCTCCACGTCGACCCAATCCCGCCCACGCGCAGCGAACGCCTTCAGAACGACAAGATCCTCGGCCGAGCACGTGAGCAGCGGAACGTCACCGGGGAACGTGAACGGGGTGGCGCGTGCGACCACCAGCTCCTCGAAGGGCAACCCGCCGAGCGCGACGTCGATGCCGACGCCGGACGTGGAGCGGAGCAACAACACGCGGTTCGTGCGTGCGAAGCCCGCGGCATCGTCGATCCGGCCCGCGTATCGGTCAAGCAGCGGCGCGATGAACGGCTCCTCGCCACCGAACCCGGTGAGCAGCGTCACATCGACGTCGATGGTCTCCCGAGGCTCGCCCCAGCGCTGCAGGGCCAGACCGCCGATGAAGCAGAAGCGCCAGTCCCGGGCTTCACAGAAGTCCTGCAGACCGGCCGCGACCCGGATCAGCTCAAGCACGGCGGGATGCCGCCCGCATGAACCAACGCTGCTGCTCGATCAGGCCCGACGTCGGCCGCGGAGCACGCGGGGGTCTGGTGTAATCCGCCTCGCCGCACAACAGGGCGATCGCGCGTTGCGGGTCGAGACGCCGCAGCTCCTCGCGACGTACCTGCTCGAGCCGGGGTCCGGCCTCCTTCCAGGCCTGAACCCACCGCTTGCCCGCGGCGATCTGCTCGGGGCTCCAGCCCGCGAGGGGCTCATTCTTCACCTCGCCATTGTAGTCACAAGCCCCCAGGGCGGACCCGTGGGGGGGCCGCTTGAACCACAGCGCGCCGTCGCCGTTCACGCGGCTCCTGCGCCGCTACCTGCGCAGCGCGTTGCTGTCGCTGGTCACCGGCGCCTTCTTCGCCATCCTGTGGGCGATCTTCGCCCTGCTGAGGAGATGGATCTGGACGCGCTGGTGTGGACTGTGCCGGCCGCGCGAACGAAGGCGGGGCGGAACACCGGGCTCCGCTGAGCAGCCGGGCGGTCGAGATCCTCGACGAGGCCCGCCGGCTGGGCGTCGACTCAACCCGTGTCGCGCCGGCCGCGCAGCCTACTAAGCGAGCGACAACACCAGCCGCACCAGGTCCGCCTGCCGTGAGATGGACTGCTTCTGGTAGATGTTCTTCAGGTGCCGGTAGATGGCGCCTTCGGTGCGCCCCGTTGCCTCGGCCATGTCGCGCACGCTCTTGCCTTCCGCCAGCCACACCGCCACCTGAGTTTCCCCCGGTGTCAGCTCCAGGGTCGCGGCCACCACCTCCGGACTGATGCGATGGCGGCGTCCTGGCTCGGCAATCAGCATCAGCGCCGCCACGTGCCGCGCTCCGAAGTCGCGTTGAGGAACGGACACCGGCTTGACGTGCACGACGAACGGCGGTACCACGGACGAGCGGCGGAGCAGCATCGACCCGCAGACCGCGGGCGCGTCGGACGCCGGCAGGGCACCGCCCACAAGCCGCTCCAGACGAGCCTGGTCGGCGGGCGCGCGAGCGCGTAGCGTTCCGTCTCGGTCCGACAACCCGTCGCCGTTCCGGAGGATGTCGCGGGCGCGGTCGTTGACCTCCAGGATCCGCCCGCGCCGGTCCAGATGAACGACGCCTACCCGCGAATTGTCGAGCAGGCCGGTCACCGTCGCCGTTCGCGCCCCGGCGCGCACCAGCGCCTGGCGGATGCAGACGAACTGCCGGACGTGGCGCGCCAGTCCCGTAACCATCGCGATTCGCGAAGCCCCCCAACCGACCGAGTCGACAGGGTCACCGAGGCTCCAGGCGATGCGGGAGCTGCCCGGGCCGTGGAGCCGCACTCTCAAGCCGTCCTGGCAATCGCCCCGCGGCAGCGCCTCGTTGTAGGCCGGCGAGCTCTTCAGCTCCTCGGCCGTGTACAGGTCCCTCTGGTGGACCAGACCGCCGTCGGGCAGCTGCCGGGTTCGCGGCACGGACTCATCGATGGCGAAATAGTTCGCGAGGTAGTCGCACTCCAGATCTTCGCGGCGTTGCCCCCGTCTGTAAATCCCGACGAAGAGGTCCCGGACGTCGTCCTTCGGGCCTTCGGCGACGAAGAGGTCATTGCCCCTGATGCCGCAGGCCTCGTCGATCAGGGCCGAGGCAGCCGACCAGCGGGCATCGTCGAGCAAGGCATCGTACATGGCTCCGAGGGTGCGCTCGAACGCGTCTTGGCCGCTCATGACGATTCTTGCCTCCTGGCCGACTGGGCAACGCGGGACGAACGAGGCTCTCACCCCTGCATCGGGTCAGGGCGCCCATCATTCTGTATCGCAGCGGAATTCTTGTAAATACCAATTCTGGCACCTCATTCGCGTAAGTACGGCACTTTGTCACTGCTAATGAACGAACAGGGACAGCCATGCGCCCAATATCGGTATTTTTTTATGGTTTCAATACCGCGCAGGCAACCTTGACAAGGACCAGCCCGAGGGTGCCCCAGGCATCGCCGCAGCACGGGCTATGAGCATCTATGGATGCTGAAGGCCCACCTGGACGAAGAGGATGGCGTGCTTCCGTGGACGGGTCGTTACATTCAAGTACTCATCAACGAGGGCGTGCCTACCCCCTTGCTCCGGCGGCGCAGAGCGGTGTCGTTTGTCGACGAGACAGCTACCTGGATGGGAAGTCAGCGTTCCACCACGCCGGAGCGTAGCGCGGCCGGCGATCCCCTCTACAACCCAAGCAGCGCCGAGAATGCACGACGTCGACCGCGACGGCTGCGCAGACCTGGTGATGGTGCGAGGCGGTTACCCACTGGGTGACGAAGCGCCATTCATCTACCGCAACAACGGAAGCGGCCAGTTCCAAGCCCTGTCTCCCGAGGTGCCGCTCGCCGGAGCGGGCCTCAATATCGTGCCGGCGGACTTGAACGGCGACGGGGTGATTGACTTCGTGTACCCCCATCACGACAACGGTCCCGACAACCGTTACCACACGGCGGACGACTTCGTGACGTTTGTGGCCTACCTGAACACCACGCCCCCCGGCCCGGTCCGCTGCGACGGGATGCTCAGCTTGACGACCGACGAAATCACGTTGCGCTCGCCCGACGACACGGTCGAGATTCGGACGCGCGTGATGGCCTGGGAGTCACGGGCAGACACTCCCGGCGTCATGACCGGCACGGTGGCCGTGCAGTATTCCTCCGATATGCCGTCGGGCAACCCTGTGGTGGAAGGGTGTCTCGAGGCGGACAACATCACTCGGGAGTGCTCCTGGTGGCGCCGGAGAGCGGGAGGCGTCGGTTCGAGTGGGAGATCCGTCAACGCCGATATGCGCCGCGGACTTCTGTTTGGCATGGGCCCGGCTCGGTAGTCGTCATTGAGCGACCAGGACGCGTTCGCCGAGCAGTCTCCATCATCGACGGCATCGTCAGGTTCTTGCTCATCGCGATGGGGCCGCCGGCGGCTGTCACGCAGCACTTCGTTCTCTCGCCGCCGCCACTGTCGCGCAACGGCCCGCCCGAGTTGCCGGTGTTGATCGCCGCGTCGTTCTGAATCACGTCCTCGATCGGCGTGCCGTCGAGTCCTCGATTCGCCGCCCGAGCGCCGAGACGGTCCCCGTCGTAGGGGTCGTGCCGAGACCGAACGGATTGCCAATCGTACGCACTCTGCCCGCCGCGCAGGATATCGCTGTCGCCAATGCTTGTTCGGCTGCTCACCATCCCACGAGCTCCGCACCGTAAGTGGACACGGGCGTTCGTGACTACGTGTAGCGCTTATACGTCTGCCTCGGAGTTCGGTGCGAACGCCACTTACAGTCGTCCAGTTCCATCCAGCTTCTTCCAGCTGACTCCAAGCTAAATTCCCTTGTAGAATAGGGTTCTTGGAGCACGGCTGTCTGCCCTCCATCCAGCACGGGCCAGAAACGGCCGCTCCAATCCCGTTCAGAATTGTACATGGGATATCATATGGACGCTCCCGGCGTCCGCCCCCGAAAGACCAAGCCCAGGCGTCCCCATCCCCACAAGGCACTCTCGGCCGCCTTCTGCCGCAGCGTCGCCCAGCCGGGCAGATACTGCGATGGCAACGGGCTCTACCTGCACGTCGAACCGTCCGGCACCCGCCACTGGGTGCAGCGGCTCGTCATCCACGGCAAGGGCTGCGCGCTCGGCCTCGGAAGCTTCGCCCTCGTGCCACTGGCCGAGGCCCGCGAACGCGCCCTCGCCAACCGCCGGGTCGCCCGCTCGGGGGGCGACCCGCGCCCAGCCTCCCGCCGCGCCCCCGGCATCCCGACCTTCGACGAGGCGGTCGCCACCGTGGTCGCCATCCACGCCGCCACCTGGAAGGCCGGCGGCCGCAACGCCAACAGTTGGCAGGCGACGCTGCGCGAGTACGCCTGCCCGCGCCTCGGCCGCAAGAGCGTCGACCGGATCACAACGGCCGACGTGATGGCTGTGCTGCTGCCCATCTGGACCTGCAAGCACGCCACGGCGCAGAAGGTGCGCCAGCGCATCGGCACGGTGATGAAATGGGCCATCGCCCAAGGCTACCGGAACGACAATCCGGCGGGCGACGCGCTGACGGCGGCGCTGCCGAAGCGGTCGGCGCCGGTGCGGCACCAGCGCGCGCTTCCCCATGGTGAGGTCGCCGGGGCGATTGCGACGGTGTGCGCATCGGCGGCGTGGGCCGGGCTGAAGCTGGTCTTCGAGTTCCTGGTGCTGACGGCGGCGCGCTCGGCCGAGGCGCGGCTGGCGAGTTGGGATGAGATCGACCTGGACGCTCGAGAGTGGACGGTGCCCGCGGCGCGCACCAAGGCGGGGCGGGAGCACCGGGTGCCGCTGAGCAGCCGGGCGGTCGAGATCCTCGACGACGCGCGCCGGCTCGGCGTCGACTCGACCGGTGTCATGCCGTCCGGTCTGGTGTTTCCGAGCCAGCGCGGCAAAACGATCGGCGACGCCCGGCTGTCGGGCGTGTTGCAGCAACTGGGTATCGGCGCTGTGCCGCACGGATTCCGGTCCAGCTTCCGGGACTGGGCCTCGGAACGGACAGACCACCCGCGGGAGGTGATCGAGGCGGCGCTGGCGCACGTGGTGCGGAACCAGACCGAGGCGGCCTATGCGCGCTCCGACCTGTTCGAACGTCGGCGCTTGCTGATGGACGACTGGGCAGCCTATATCGGTCGCCGGCACGACCGTCATGCATCGGATTCGTGAGCGTTCCCGAGCTCAGTTCAACGGGACGCGCCGCGGTCACGCGAGTCGAACGCGATCAGATGCGGCCGGCCGCCGGCAGCGCCCGCGCGCGAGCCCGTGACACCTGGTCGCTGGCGACGGTACCGCCGCACCGACCGCGCGGGCAGGCTCACGGAAGCGGTCCCCCCATCGAGCATTTAGCGTCCCGTGGGTCAGTAACTCGCAAAGCCGAGGCATCACGGCGTCGGACCGGCGCCGAAACCTGCCAGCTGACCGTCAGGTTTCCCGACCGGCTTCGGGACGGCTGGGCGGGTCGGCAGCCGCGAGCGCTATATAAAGGCAGGCAGGCCGATTGCTCTCTCGATCCGGCGCTCGCTCGTCGAGCGCGATGGCGCGCTCACCCGGCGCGCTCACCCTGGACTTCTGATGTCGAGAGCGGAGACCGACATCGGCGACTGGTCCGCCTCCTTCAGTCTGCACGGCTCGCGCGGGCGCTACCGTCGGCCGGTCGCCTCTGATCGCGTTCGACTCGCGTGACCGCGGCGCGCCCGGGAACGCTTCACGAACCCGTTGCATCACAACTCGCGCTGGCGGCCGACGTAGGCTGCCCCAGTCGTCCATCAGCAACCGCCGACGCTCGAACATGTCCGAACGTGCATAGGCCGCCTCCACCTTGTTCTGGACCACGTGGGCCAGCGCCGCCTCGATGACCTCGCGCGGATGATCCGTCTCTTCCGCCGCCCAGTCCCGGAACGACGAGCGGAAACCGTGCGCCACGGCCGCGATCCGATGGTGCTGCAGCATCTTCGGCAGCGTCGACATCGAGATCGCCTTCTCGCTCCGCATCGGGCACACCAGCCGAGCTTCAGGATTCTCGTAACCAACTCATGCAAAGCGACTTACCGTAAGTTTGCCGGTCATCATTCCCTCGTTCATTCCCACTTTCTGGACTGGAATCCACGGGACCATCCGGGCCGTCTGCGAACCGACCTGCATCGCCCTCTGCATCGCCCCCGGCTCATCCCCGGCAGCCGTTCGGAGACCGGCAACTCCCGGGGCAACGTCGTCGTTGGAGAGGTCGACCGACCAACCGTACGCAGCACCGAGAGTACGGTTCTTGAGCGCCTCCCGCGGCATCCTCGTCGCGCGGAACCGGACCCTGCGGGTAGCCGGGCACCGGTTCGTCGACCTACTCAACCCATTCGGGCGGGTTCAGCCACCGGTCGCGCAACTCGACCAGCCGTTGCGCTTCCCAGGGCTTCTAGAATGCTATAACTCATTGACTGCAAGCCGTTCATCGCCGTTAAGCGCCCATGTTCCGCCCGCTTCATCCCTCGTTCGGAATGGGAATCCGGTGGACTACAATTGCCGTCCAGAGACGGAATCTACTCGCGATTCTCGCGGAGGAGGACTGAAGACGATGAACAGTGATTTCGCTTCAACCGTGCAGGCACTCTGCTTAATCATCATCACGGCGCTGCTGGCGTTCTCGTTGGCGGTTCCGGCGAGGGTCGAAGAGTCGGCAGAACAGCAGTGGGAGTACTTGATCCAAAGCGTGCCAGATCTCCAGTTCACGGACATGATGACGCTGTACGGTCGAGACGGATGGGAACTGGTATTCGCGCGCCGAGCTGTCATCGCGCGTAGCGCTCGCGAGCGGTTGCAGGCGAGAAGGACAGGAAGAGATTTCGAGGAGGAGTTCGCGTACGAGATCATCTTCAAACGCCCCGCCAGGGATACGCCAGCTACCGGGAGCGATTTGCAGCAGCAGTTGCCCACGTTGCCCGACCCGACCGAGCCGTAGGCTACCGGGAGCGACTTGCGCAGCAGGATCCGACGAGCACTTCGCCGGCCGGGGGGCCACGATGACGGAGAGAACAGACTTCAGTCCGACTTGAGCCGCGGGCCCCGGAAGCTTGGCCTGCCCCCCTACGCGACCCATGTCGTGCCGGATCCGATCCCGGACTCGCAGGAGAACTCCTGCGGGGCCGTGGTCCGCACGCCGAGATGAGCCGCGCGGATTGGGACTACGCGAAGACGCTCGGCCGCATTCGGCCTTTATGGCGCCTTCTTCAATGACACGTAGGGGGCGAGATTGCACCCGTGGAGTATGGTGGTACCAGACTGACGTCCGAGCACGTTCTGCGCAAGTCTGTTACGTAGTTTGGCGTCGCCCTTCAGCTCGTTGGCGAACGTAATACCGAACAAGAGGGCCGCCGTCTCTACACCAGAGAAGCGCGCAAGCATGTTCTTGAATTCCTCCTCGAGCAGCTGTTCGGTCATTCTCTCTTGCCCCTCTGTAACGACGTCGATCCGATTCGGGATGGGCGCATCCAGTGCGTGGCCCGTCTTGCTCGGACCATCGGGATTCAGGATTGGCTCTTGCCCGTGCGGCCACCGTCCGGCTCGGACCAGCTTCTCGATGCTCGCGGGGTCGGAGATCAGGCAGAATCGGAAGCTCAAGTGGGTACGAGTGTAGTCTCTAGTCAATTCATCGAACGACAGCGTTCCCGCGCTGATCCGAGCGATGTACTCCGACGTGAGCGTCTGCAGTACGAGTCGATCCGCGACATAAACGTTGAATTGGTCACCACCGCGCCGGCCGTTCGCGTGAGACCGGAGACGACTGAAGAGCCCACCCTCCAGAGCTATTCCTACGTAGAGAAACTGCCCGGCCTGATTCCAGATAGTGTACGCTCCGGGAGCGTTCGGAACAGTCTTGACAGGCCAGTCTTGAAATCGGCGCAACTGACCGTACTGCAACTCATGCAAGCAGTCGTTCAATTCCAGTGCTCCCGAATACGCACCGGCGGGAACCGGCAGCGGCAACCGAAGGCCCTCAACGCACACGGCAAGGGTGTGTGCTCTCCAACGCCCCAAGTGGCGGCTTTCGACTCAACCGCGCGACCCTGCTCCGATCCCGCGATTCGGTGATGCGAGCCTCGCAAGTCGATTATATCGAATCGGGTGGCGGCGTCCATGGCGATTGGACCGTTGCCCGGAGAGCCGGCTACTGGAATCGGAGGACGAGGAGGCTGGCGTCCGATCGCCGCGGCGGAACCGGGCTGGCCTTTCCCGCAAGGAAGCTCTCGGATTCGGCCGGCGCTGCCGTCGGCGGTCGCCTCTGATCGCGTTCGACTCGCGCGGGCTCCGGTCCGGCAGTCGGCGCGCCGTCCTCGGTTTTGGCGTGTCGAGGACGCTTGAGTGGACGGGTTTGAATTGGCGAGCCGCTCCTCGCGGCAAGCTCACCGGGCGTCGTCCTGCAACGCTCCGACCGTCCACGAACTGACGATTCTGGGAGTTTGGGGTTCTGGCTGTTCGGTTCCTGTATCCGGGGCCCTGGTGGACCAGGCTCTGCGGCGCCTGAGTCTCGTGGCGGACCTGGAGGAAGGAACACACGACACACTACCCATCTCGAAGACCTTCCGGACTTCGCCACCATCACTCGTGAGGCGCATCCCTTCAAGGGGCGCCGTCTCGCGGTCTTGAGGCGGATGCACCGGCAAGGCGAGCATCAGGTCCTGTTGGTGTTTCCGGATGGGAACCGGCGCCTGGTGCCGGTCGCCTGGACCGACGCCGCATCAGACGGCGCGAACGACCGTGTCGCCCACGTCGCCCGGCGCGCCGCGCCCGACATCGACACTTCCACCAGCCTGTCGGCCCGGCGCGCCTCCCGGAGTCGGCGCGCGGACGAACGTACCCCGGGAGAGGGAGCGGGGCGGGCGACAATGAGACAGATCGGAACGGCGGCAGGGAGCACGACGCGGGCGGGCATACCCACGCCTCGGCGTGCTTGCTCGCGGCCCGCGACGCCGCGTCCCTGACGCCGGCCTTCGCCACGCACCGGCCCTGCCGGGCCATCACCCCACACACGCTCGACGCCTGAAGCGGCTGGACGGCGCCGCCAGCGGCCACCCGCCGCCGGCCGCCGCTACGCCAGCCGGCCCCGTCGGGCGCATCCCCGGAGGACACCATGACGCTGATCAACATGCTCCGTCCGAATCACCGGCAATGGCTGCGGCGACTGCGCAAGCGCCTCGCCAACCGCGAGCACATGCGTCGCGCCCGCGAAGCCCGCAAGCTGTGCTGCGTCGGCGTCGACCTGCCCCTCGACGCCGGCACCTGCGGACGCATGGTGCACGCCGAGTCGCAGCGCTGCATCCACTGCGCCAGGCGCCGCTGGTGGCTGCTCAAGCACGCCCTGAACGACGCCGAGGTCGCGATCACCGCCATCGTCGAAGACGACACGTCGTGGCGGGTGACCCACGACGACACGCTCGACGACCTCCCGGGGATCGTTCCGAACCTCGACGACCTCTCCGACTCGGGCGACCCTTGTTTGCGCTGGTAGAGCTCTGCGGGCTGGTCGGCCCCGACCTGCCCAAAGCGCGCCATTGCGCTCCGCTTCCTCAGCCAGCATCCCCCGACCTCTGGCTGATCGCCCACGACGCCGGAGCGGACCGTGGTCAAAAAAAAGGCGCGCGAACCGCATCCCATCGAGGTCGGTTTCGGACCGCGGATCCCTATACTTGCGCGCCCCCCTCCAGGGGTAAGAGACGGTAGGAGCCAGATTCGGTTTTTCGCTGCGCGAAACCGGCTGCGCCTAACCGACTCCTGGGGCAAGGCAACGGACAACGCGCATAGCGGAGCCATCACCGAACCGCGGCGGCCGGCCGCCGCTGGCCATCGAGCAGCAACGTACGCACGCGGTCACCGTCCGCTTCACCGCGGCCGAGGCCCGCGCGCTGAAGCGCCGCGCCGCCCGGCGCAGTTGCACCGTCGCCGCCCTTGTCCGCGAGGACCTCGCCCGGGTGCCGGACGCCGTCCTCGTGCCGGCACCGACCGCGAGCGCCGAAGCCGTCGCCCGCCGCATCGAGCTGCGCCGCGTCGCCCGCCTGCTCAACGACGCGGTCCGCGCGGTGCACGCCTTGCGCGGGTGCCCCGACCCGGGGACGCTCGACGCGTTGCGCCGGACGGCCGACGCGGTCGGGCACGAGCTCGGGAGGTGGCCGTGATCGGCCGCATCATCGGGTCCGGCCGCGGCATCGAGGGGATGGTCTCCTACATCACCCACGACCAGACATCGCCCGACAATCGCCGGCCCACGACCTCGGAACGGGTGGCATGGTCCGCCTGCCTCGGCATCCCGACCGAAAACACCGACCTGATGGTCCGCGCGATGCAGGGATTGACGGCCGACGCCCCGGCGCTGAAGGCGCTGGCCGGCATCAGCGCCCGAGGGCGGAAGCTGAAGAACCCGTACACGCACATCGTGCTGAGCTGGCCGGCGGGGACCGAGGCCCCGCCGAAGCAAGACATGCTGTCGGCCGTCGGCGGCGCCCTGAAGAGCATCCGGCTCGACGACCGCCACTACGCGGTCTGCGCCGCCCACACCGACACGGCCTGCCCGCACGTCCACGTCGCCGTCAGCCGCGTCGACCCCGAGACAGGCCGGGCGGTGAACCTCGACAAGGGCGCCACGAAGCGTCTCAGCCGGTGGGCGGAGCAGTACGAGCGCGACCACGGCGGGATCATCGTGCCTACGCGCGTCGAACGGCGCAAGGCGCAGGCGGCCCGCCGGGACCTCGCGCGCCGCTGCCGCAAGGGCGGGCTGCCGCGCGAGCAGGCCCGCTCGACCGCCGCACGGCTGCACCCGCGGCCGCCGGCGAAGCGAGCCCGCAAACGGCCGCCCTCACCCGCCGGGTCCACGCCCGACCAGCGGCCTCAGTGGACGCAGCTGGTCGACCGCCAGCGCGGCGAGGTGCGGCGTCAGCGGACCGTCGAAGACGAGCGGGTGGAGCGCCGCCGACGCGAATGGCGAACCTACCAGGGCGCGCGGGCCGAGGCGCACTCGGCCGGCGGCCCCGCCCCTTTCCCGCCCCGCAGTGCGTCGATCCGCAAGCTGCGCGCCGACGGCGCCCGTCAGCGCATCGAGCTGCGACGCCGCCACCGAACCGAACGCGCGTCGCTCGCGCGCCGCCTCGGACGCGCCGCGGTCCGCGCCTTGCGGCGCGGCGCCGCCGCCATCCGCAAGCTGTTCCGGCAACAGCGGCCGGAGGTCGATGTCGAGGCCGAGCGCCGCCAGCTCGAAGCCGAACGCCGCCAGCTCGAAGCCCACCTCGCCGACGCACGGCGGCGCCGGGCTCGGCAGACCCACGACCGCCTCAGCGAGGCGGCGACCCGGACTGGGATCGCGCACGAACACGCGAACGACGACCTGCAATCCACCAACGCCGACGCCGCGCTTCACGCGACGAACGCACACAAAGGCGCGCCGACGCCGCGCATGAGGCGTGGAACGCTACCCGGCATGCGAGTCACCGCTCCGAGCTCCGGCTGCTCGTCTACGAGAACGCAGCTCGCGCGGTCGGCCTGGACCTCAGCCGACGCCCTTCGAAAGCACCGTACTCGCCGTCACTCGAGCAGCTGGTGGCCGAGGCGGACCGGCAACTGGCGCGCGAGCGCCGGGAACCTGATCGTCATCAGTCGCGCTCCGAGGCGGCGCCCATGACACCCACAAGGCCGGCGGTACGGCTCGCTCGACCGCGTCCCGCCACCGACGCACCGTCGACGGGCTACGGCGTCGACAGCTCCGGAAACCTGGAGTCTTCCCGGTCCGCGGCGGACATCCCCGCGAGCGGCCCTGAGACGTCGTCCCCGCCCCTCACCCTCGACGTCCACAGGCTCGCTGACACGCTTGCGCAAGCGCTTCCCCCGCTCTCGAACCGCACGCTGAGCAGCCTGCTTCAACGGCTCGACGGCGACCACGCGATCGACGCCGCGGCGCGAGCCGCCCTGCGGGTCCTGCACGGCCGCTCCGACGACCAGGCGCGGGCCGCCGCCGAGCGCCGCCATCACGACCGTGCGTTCCGGGCCGCGATCGCCGAAGAGGGGGCCGGCGGAGTCCCGCTCACCGAAGCCGAGCAGCGCCGGACCTTCGCCCGCGTCATGGTGGCCGCACTACCGCCGCTCGTCGAGCGGATCCGCATTCTGTGCCGGCAGGCCCCGGGCCGCGACCGGGACGGCGACCGCAACCGGCGCGTCATCCTCGGCCAGGCGCCGCCGGGCCCGACGCCCCCGGGACGAGCTCAGGGTGCCGCCGACGCGCAGGACGCGGCCCGCCGTGACATCCACCGAGGCGGCCACAACCACTGACGCGCCGGCTCCCGCCAGCGGACGCGCCCCACACAGACCACGCCGACGGCGGCGTCCGGATCCACACGCCGCCCGCCGAGGCCCGGTTCGCCAGCGCGAGAGAACCACCGTTGCCGTACCTGGACGAGCCCAGAACCGAAGCCGACGTCGCTGAAAGGTCCCGACGTTGCTAGTCCTTGACGGCGCCCAGGATCGCGCCGACCGCGGCTCCGATGCCTGCTCCAATGAGGCAGCTCCAGCCTTGATCCGCCCGGCGTGCGCGTGCCATAACTGGACAGCCGATCCCTGCACCTACCAGGGTGCCTATGTAGACGTTGCGGCGGGACCTGCGGGCCGACGGCGGATCTTGCAGCTCGACAATTGGCGTTGCGAGGCGATAGACGTCGGGGGTGTGTGGCAGCGGCTCGCCTTGGAGTGTCAGGGCGACCGAGATCGCCGGGATGACTATCGGCCTGCCTCCCTGCCGCGTGGGCTCCGGTCGGGCGCGGGGCGGGTTCGGGTTCCCCTGCGCCCCGGCGCGGTGATCGAGAGGACGACTGCGAACGCCATCACGAATCGATGGATCATGAAGCACCTCCTCCTGACAAAGGAGTGCGAGATCGGCGTGGCAACTGGCTCAACAAGCTGGCCGCCTCCCGGGACAAGCTGGGGCATGACCAAGCGGCATCAATGGACGAGGGATGAATTGGTACTGACGCTCGCGTTGTACGCACAGGGAGGAATGCGGCGGTCTACGGACCCTGAAGTAATCAGACTCGCTGCTGACATTGGTAGAAGCCCATCGGCGGTGAGCATGCGGTTGGCGAACTTCGTGGCCTTGGATCCCACCCTACCCGATAAGGGGTACGCGCATTGGTCCGATGATTGCCGGCGGGTCTGGGACGAATTCGCTGACAAATCCGGACGGCTGCGTACAAACGCGGCCGACATCCGACGACGGCGCGGTTTTCGGACATGATCGCCCCGTAGGGCTTGGACTACGCCTGCGGTCGTCCTCAACAACTGGGTACGCTCCGGGAGTGTGCGCGTATCAACGGTGGACGCCGAGAGGCGAGTGTTTGCCGCTCCGCCTCCGGCCAGCGTCCCGCGCGGTCGCCGCCGTTGACGGAGCGACTGGCGTCTCAAGCAGTTCTCCTTTGGCCCGTGCCGACAGTCACCCGAGCCGGGTCGCCGGTGCCGCAGCACTCCTCCCATGGATTGGTGCGGAGCGCTACGACCTCACCATGAGGTGGGCTGCCCACGCCGTGTTGGTGCCCGTGTCGAGTAGCCGCTGGCCGTGCCCCCGAGGCGTAGAATGTGACTGCTCTCGCCGTCGTAGTCCCGCGGCGACGACCGACGCGATGTCTTGCCTCAGCGATCCACAGGAACAGGACATGATCAACGATCTAGCGACGCTGCTCGCAGCGCTGACACTCCTGGCCACCGTGGCCCTCTTCTTCGTCACCCTCCGCGCCGCGAACGCCGCGAAGAGAAACGCCGAGATCGCCGCGCGGGAATTCCACCTCGCCCGCAGGCCGTCCATCACGATTGCGTGGGACAATCCGTCCACGGAGGACGGCGTTGTGGTGTATCTCCACGGCGTGATCGAGGACGCCGCGGACATCCCGACCACGCTGCACAGCGTCACCGTGACTCGCGTACCTCCAAGCAGCGATACCCCGCGTCGTGTCGAAGTCGTTTCCGCACCAGTCCCTCTCCGCAAGGGTACGTTGACCCACCCTCTCAACGTCTGGTTCAGCCTGAAGCCGGGCGAGTCGAGGGAAGTCACTGTCGAGCTCTATGTGTCGACGGTCGGTGACTACTGGGAGCACTGGACCAACCGCACCACCGTTTCCTGCGACGACGATGGCCCCTACGTGGCGCATTCCCGCAGCTTCATGGAACAGGTGACCGCAGCCGATTCACGCAAGAGGAAGCGGCACAACCGTGAGGGAGAGGCCCTTTCGAGGGCATGGAAGGGTGGATTCCACCGGTGACTGGCGGCTGTGATTCCTCCGCCCAGCGCACGGCGTACTCGGTGACTCGCACCGGCTGCGGGAAGAGCGTCGACCTGGACAGTCCGGTCTGCGCGATGACGTCCTTCAATCGGATGACGCGCCTGGTCACGACACACCTTCCTCAAGAAAATCCCGCTCCACCGTCAGCTCGCCGATCTTCGCGTGCAGGTCCCGCAGCGTCGCCTCGTGCTCCGATTGGCGAGACGCTTTGCCGCCAGCGAAGACCTCGTCCAACCCGTCGATGGCCTACCAGTCTCGCGGCCAGCGCCGCATTACGTCCACTTGCTGTAGCTCAGCACCCACTCGAACAGCACGGGTCCTGGAGGATTCGGGGTTTCGATGCGTTCGTGGGAGTTGTGCGCGGCCTTCCACGCGGGACCGGCCGGGCCGTCCGAGTCTGGCGTCCGGGTCGGTCCTTACCAGCCGACTGACTTGCTGATCCGTACGCCCGATCGCGACAGGTTGACGCTGACTGCCTCGCCCACGAAGTATCGCGCGACCCCGATCCCGATCAGGCCCAGCCCGCCGTACGCGAGGGCCGGCCTCTCAAACGCAGCGTCGTACCCGTCGCTGATGTGGTTCTCGCTGATCCTGACGCAACCGCTCTCCCCGCCGATGTCGTAGGAAACCCCGCTACAGGAGTAGTCAAATGCCGCCGCTGTCATCAGTGTCCCCATCCCGAGATACGTGAACACCTCGACAAACCGGCCGTGCGGCCTCGCCGCAAACAGCGCCGAGACCCCCGCGGCCACCAGCCCGCCTGCCTGCTGCCGCCCTGCGTGCGGGTTCTTGTACTCGCCCGCCTCGAACAGCGGGTCGCCGTTCCGCTCGTGGTTGAACCACCCCGAGTAGCACTGGCCCGCAACTGCGCCGACCGTGCTCCCGTACACCTTGGCGCCCGCCTCGCTCGCTGTTGCTTGCCGCGTGGATGACCCATTCGGGCATCTCTCGCTGCCAGGTCCGTACGCCGCGTACACGCCCAGCGCGGCACCTCCGAGTGCCAGTGCTCGTGTATTCTGCGCTTCCGCGGTGCCGGCGATCACGCTCATGATGAGAGCTCCTACGATGAGTACTGCGCTCGTTCGGGTGCTTCCCATTCGTCTCCTCCTGCTGCCCTCTACACAGTACGCTGTTTCATCCATGCGCGGGTCCGGCTCCGCCGGGTGGGCAACTTGGTTCGTTGAATGCCGTGGCGGTCAGGCTTGATCCGGCACTGCCGGCGCGCTTCGGCTTCCGCTTCGAGCACCTCCAGCAGCACCGGCAGCACCACTCGGGGTGACCGGCCTGCGTCAGCCGCGGCACGAGCTCCTCGGCCGCCGTCGTCAGCCCGAACTGCGTCAGCAGCGTCGTCACCGGGGGCTCGGCGCCAGTCGTCTCTGCAGCCCCGCCACCAGCGCCTCGAACGTCTCGCTCGGCGCCAGCGACACATACGTCCATCGGCTGTAGCTCGGCACCCGCTCGAACAGCGGGTTTGGCCCACAGCGACGGTCTGGGCCTGGCTCGCTCCCGCGGCCATCCGTCCAGACGTAAGCGTTCGGTGGAGCCGGTATGGACATGCGGCTGGCCCAGCCAGACGCGCCGTCGGCGTCCGGAGAAAATCCGTGCAGACTGACCAACTCGGCCTGCGAGGCCGGTGCGTTCTTCGCCGCGGTGCGCGCTTCCCGGCTCCGCCCACTTCAGCTCGTCCGCGCTCTTTCTGCGCTGCGCGGGTTCACGCGTCGACCGCCCAGTCGTCGGTCCGCTATACCGGCACGACCGAACGCTTACGTCCAGACACGGCTGGGTTGGTCCGGTTCAATCCAGTCGCAAATTGTGCATGAGACTGTATACGGCCGGCGGGATAGTCTTATAAACTATTGAAAAACAAACGCGTTGCAGATCTCCCGTTACGTTCGGTGCGGAAGCCACGCATGTCGGGTGACCGCCTCGTCGCCGAACGGAGAAACCTCCAGGCCTCGCCCGCCTCCAAGCGTTCGGATGACCTGGGCCGTGGTATCGGTAGGTCTTACGGCAGGGACTCGACCCGGCCCACCTCACCGGGCTCCTGGCGCAACTGGTCCCGGAACGCCGGCAGTGGATCGCGATCGAGCAGCGTCTTGAAGGTGTCAGCGCACTGTTCGACTCTCTTGCGCAGCACGACCTGCCGGCGCTCTGCGTAGTGCGGATCGTCTTGAAGCGTCAGATGCAGGCGGAGCGCGTCGGCCCGGATATCCAGGAGGCTCGACAACACGAACAGATTGATGTCGGACAGGGCCAGCCTGGCGTCCTGCGCCGAGCGGATCTCCCTCACCGCCAAGTGTCCGAACTTGCGACGCAGCCATTTGACGTCACGCCTGGCCGCAACGAGCTCGATCTTCATGCCGTCGGTGAACCGCTGGCCGTGGTCGAACTGCGCGCCAACTTCGTCGAGGCGTTCGGCCGCGCTCGTGTTCCCTGCCGTTCTCAATCTCCTCAGAACGTACCGGCACGAATCTGGTACGCCTCGTTGAGATCGGCGTCCGTGAAGTCGAACCGCTCACCGATTTCGTCTGGCGCATGGCCTCGCTCCAGCCACAGCGCGACCTGAGCGCGAGCAGTGATGGAATTGGCTCAATCCCGGTTCAGTGCCAACCCGAGCCAACCCGGTCAACTGGCGAACCCTCTCTTGAGACCGAGCCCCGGGCAGCGAATCACGGTGTCCAGTTAGCGGGTCGCCCGTACTCTGGCCCGTGCACGAAGCCGCGCCTCTATCGCTGCATACAGCCGGGACGTGCAGAGCCGAATCTCTTGACCCGCCCGATCGTTCAGGACGACGGCGAGGGCATATGGCTCGCGTTCGAGCGACAGATTCGTTCCCCAAGGCGGGTCGTTGCGCGTCACCGCGACGAACCACGAGCCGTCACGCCGCGACTCCGAGGCCGTCTTGAATGTCCATGTGGATGCCTGAACCGTACCCTTCGAGCGAATCGTTTCCGACAACCGGCGGCCAGAGGCATACTCCGGAATCCTCGTCGCGTCGCCCCGCGGGACCTCCGCATTGAACCAGTTGGCGACTTCGTCGAGTGAAGCCGCGCGGACGAACTTGAAACTGATGAAGGCTGCCCGGTAGTCGATCCGCGTGGTTCGTACAGCAGGACGGAACGCGAGCGCAACGGTCACTTCGCGCGGCCGCGAACTGCCCTCCCAGAATTCGTCGGGAAGGGGTATCTCGTAGAAGTGGTGGCGGCGGTTCTCGATGGACTCCTCGGTCCAGAGGGTCACGCAATCTTCCAGTGACCGATACAGCGCGGATCGATCCACCTGCCCGTAGCCGGTGACTTGCACAACCCTTCGGTGTCGTCGCCGAACAGATCGGCGCAGGCGCCCGGCGTCCGCGCATGCGCCACCAGCATCGCCCGACAGAGGTCGGCACTGGCATCGGGGTGTTCGGCAAGGATTCTGGCCGCAGCGTTAGCCACGCGCGGTGCAGCGAAACTCGTCCCCGAATCTTCCGCAAACGGCCGCGCCGCCGCGAAGTCGCGCGCGATCGACAGCTCCCCGATCCCTTGCCGTCCCAACGTCAGACGCCCCCCGGCCCGGGCGTAAACCGTGTAGTTGCCGCCGTAGTCCACCAAATCCGGCTTGATGGCACCGTTGACGGATGGACCATGTCGCGTGAACGGCGACGGTTGCCCGGTCCTGGCGACTGGGAGATACCCCGGATCCTCCGGCCACCGTTCGTTGCGCTCATGGCGCGCAATGCTGCCCACGGTGACCGCGTTCAACGCGGGCGCGGGGTCGAGCAGCGACGCGCCGGCGCTGGTCAGGTAGTGCGGGTACTCGGCACGCCAGTCGCCGGGACCGTCGTCGTCGCCGCGGTAGTTCCCCGTCGCCACGATGAAGAGCACGTCGAGCTCGCGGCTGAGCGCATCCAACGTCACGGCCAGACCCGCGACGTGCCGGCCTTGGTAGGGCTTGTTGAGATCCCCGTAAGACAGATTGAATATCCGACAGCCGTAGTTGTCGACGAAGTACCGCACGGCCCGTTCGATCTGGTTCTCGATCAGCTCGACGTCGCCCTCGTTGAGCGCGTTCAGAATCCGGCCGCTGAAGAGCCTGAGCGCTGGGACGAAGCGACCCTCGCGAAGTCCCTCGGCCACGTCGTTGTAGAGAGCGATGCCGGATACGAAGGTACCGTGCCCGTGCTCATCCGCAGCCGGTGCGTCCCGCACGAAGCTCTGCGCATCGCCGACCGCGGACGCCAGCAACGGGTGACCGGCAACGATTCCCGAGTCGAGAACCGCAATTCCCGGCGCTCCGTCGGGTGGGCTCGGCGTTGTCTCCAACGTGTGAACGTCGGCGAACACCAGCGCCTGCTCCAGCCCCATTCGCGCCGGCAGATCCAGGGTGCGCACATCCCGATGGCGAAGCAGGTCTTCGGCCAGAGCGCGCCCACAGCGAATCCGGTGCAGCGTCAGGTGGGGCTGGCGCACCGCGTCGAGAATCTCCCCACCGCGCTCCGCCACCCAACGCTCGAACGCGCCGCGCAGCCTCCGCGCTTCATCGCCTCGCTCCAGAGGCCAGAGCTCGGCGTCCACTACGAAGGGTTCCTGATCGGAAAACCCGTCGCGCTTCAGTGCCCAGCCGATCCGATCGTCGCGACTCCAGCGGTCCAGATCCTGCAACGCGTACAGCACCTGCCTGTACGAAACCCGCTCACCGATTGCAAGGCTGGTAAGTCTGGCTTCGAACGCTGCGAGCTCCTCATCGCTGGCGAACGCCAGAAGCAGCGTATCCTCCTCCTGGCTGACCACTTGGACGTTGCCGGCGGCTCTCGCGACGTCCTCCGGCTGCACCTTGTCGACCAGCGTGATCTTGATGAGGCGCCGCTCGTCGTAACCGCCGACATCCTCGGTGGCGGCCGCAGCGCGGGCGGCCTGCAGGCGCTCTCTGAGCACGGTCGCGTGCCGTCGCGGATCATCCGGCGGCCCGGTGGAAGGGAAACCACGTCGGGGCCGCCGTTCCGTTACCGGCTCTTCTCGCGCCAACTCCAGATGTGGATGACTGCTCGCCGCACCGTTCGGCATCAACTCTTCGTTTCGGCGCGTCTTCCGACTCGCTGCAACTCGGCCAGCGCGCGGCGGCGGGCGGCGTCGAGGTGATCGAGGCGCAACCTGGATTCTCCACCTTCGAGGACCATCGCCTTGACTGCCCGACGGACGACGCGCTCGACGTCTGCATGCGTGGCGTCCGCGAACCAGCCCCGCTCCACAACTTCCTTGATATCGAAGTCGTACCGAACGCCCCGAAGCTTCACGGAGAGCAGCCGGCGGACCTGTGCCGCCGTCGGTGGCCGCAGAAACAGCACTTCCTCGAAGCGGCGCCAGACCGCGCTGTCGAGCATCCCGTCGTGATTCGTCGCCGCGACGAGGATGCTGCGTCCACCGTAGGCATCCAGCATCTGGAGGACGGCGTTCACGACGCGGCGCAGCTCACCGTGCTCCGACGGATCCTCGCGCTCCTTGCCCAGGGCGTCGAACTCGTCGAACAGGGCGACCAAGGGATGCGCGGCAATGAAGTCGAACACCTTGCGCAGATTCGCGGCGGTTTCGCCAAGAAAGGAAGAAACCACGCTGTCCGTGCGCACGATCGCCAGCGGCCGCCCGAGCTCGAACGCAATGACCTCGGCGGTCAGCGTCTTGCCGCAGCCAAGCGGACCGCACAGAAGCACCCGATCGCTCGGGCGAAGACCGTGCGCCAGGAGGACCTCCTCCCGGTTCTGCTCGCGGAGAAGCTCCTCGACGAGCGAGCGGTTGGCGGGCGACAGCACGATGTCCTCGAGACCCCGCGCCGGTTCGCGCACCGCCAGCAGCGGGAGACCACGCTCGCGGTCCTGGGGGATATCGCCGGTCAGCTTGCGCACCGCCGGGGACGCCGGCGTCCGAGGGCGTCCGTAGAGAATGGTCTCGAGATCGTTCGCGAGCAGATGGTGCTGTTTCTGCCGCTCCTCGGCGATCACCGCCTTCGCCGTTCCGCGGAAGGCCTCGACGTCGCCTTCCGCACCGGACCGGATGAGCCGTCTCAACAGCTTGCCGTTGGCCACGGTTCGTTCACCACCTCACGTCGCCCGGTCACGCGCGTGCTGCCCGCCGGCCTCGTCCCCGTCCGGCCGGTCACGGGCTTGTAATCCAACAGGCTACCCGATTCGGTCGACGAGGCAGGACCCGCGGTGCCGCCGCCGTCGCCGCGCCCACGTGAATGCCGTGTCCCCGCTCGAAGTTCGCGGCCGGCGGGAGCGTTTCTCGCGCTCCGGATCGTGCGCAATCCTATTCGGGATCTGCAGCCCTCGCGCGTGCGAGCTTCAGGACCTCTTCCTGGCCCATCGGGCTCGCCGGTGTCTCCCAGACCATGTACCTCGTGGTGGTCGGCTCTTGACACATATCGCACCCACCAAGATAAGAACCGGCGGAACGCAACGCTACCAAGCCAGCCCGGCGCCCCGCTGCCGCAGGTCCTCCCGGCGCCGCTCGTAGTCCGGCATGACCCTGCCGAGGGCCTGCCAGTAGTCGCGGCCGTGCCCGCGGTGCCTCAGGTGCATAAGCTCGTGGACGACGACGTAGTCGACCAGGCGCATGGGAGCCTGGATGATGCGCCAGTTCAGCCGGATGGTGCCGCCACGGTCGCAGCTCCCCCACCGCTTCTGCTGGTCGGCGATGACGACGCGGGGCATCGCGACGCCGGCCTTCGAGCGCCACGCCTCAACCCGCTCCGGCAGCCGCTCGGCCGCGTGACGGCGGAACCAGGACACGAGGGCGGCCCGGACGTGCGCCGTCTGTTGCGCTCCCGCCGGCGCCGGTACATGCAGCCAGCCGCCGCGCAGCTTCGCCTGGCCGGTCTCGTTCGGATGCACCTTCAGGCGGTAGTGCCGCCCGAGATAGAGGACGGTCTCGCCGCTGACGAACTCCCGCGGCGACGACGGCGGATCGTGCGTCTGCACGTGCCGCAGGTGCTGGACGATCCAGGCCGCCTTCCGGCGCACGACCGCGTCGAGCCGGCTGGTGGAGAAATCCTCCGGGGCCACCAGCAGCACGTCGCCGGACGGATCCACCGTCACCGCCACCGTCTTCTTTCGCCGGGCACTGCGGCGGATGGCGTACGACAGGCGCGTGTCGCCCCAGGTGATCGCCGAGGTCTCCAGGTCGCCGATCATCGGTCGGTGCGCACTTTCGCAAGGTCCACGATGTCGGTAGCGAGAGACTCGACCGCATCGTCCTCGATGCCGCCGGCGCGGAGCTGCCGCTTGATCCGGCTGCGCATCTGCCGCTGCACGTCGTCCTTCTGCTCCCAGTCGACCAGGTCGGTGAACGGCGTGACCGCTTCGTCGAGCAGCGAGGCCAGATCCCGGTTGGCGGCATCGTAGGTGGCGGTCCTGTCCTTCACCCTGCGCGGGCGCTGCTTCTCCAGCAGGCCGTAGATGGCGAAACCGCGGGCGTCGAGCTCCATCTCCTCCGCCTGGCTCTGCTCGCCCTTCAGGTCGTCCCGCAGGTCGTTGAGCAGCTTGAGCTGCTCGGCGGCCTCCAGCCGTTCCTGGCGCCGTTGCTCGATGATCTCCTCCAGCCGCGCGCGCAGCGACTGGTAGAAGACCGGGTTCTCCTCCACGCGGACGTTGATCTCGTGGCGGATGGCGTGCTCCATCTCGCTGGCCTTGGCGTCGTCGGTGGCGAGCGCCTCGACCTTCTCGTCGAACTCCTGCGAGAAGAGCTGCACCTCCTTCACCAGGATCTCGATGCCGTCGGCGACGACCGCATCGGCGATGAGCTTCCGCACCTTCTCGCCGCAGCCCGACAGGTCGAGCCGGTCGTCCCGGTAGCGGGCGCGGGCGGTGCCCCGAATCTTACCCAGCCAGCGGAGGTCGGCGTGATACGCCAGGGCGCGCTGGTCCGGCAGCAGCATGTCCATCGACTGGCTGAAGCGCCGGAACGCGAGATCGAAGGCGGCCCGCACGTCCTCGGGCTCCAGCACCCGCACGCAGGCATCCAGGTTATTGGTGTCCGCGACCGGCTGGAAGCACTTCATCGCCGCCGCATGACGGGACTGCAGCCGCGGCAGCTCGTCCACGTTCGGGGTCAGCGCCCCCTGGACGTCGGTCGTCGAGAAGATCGCCAGCGCGTCCTGCAGCTTCGCGGACACGCCCCAGTAGTCGACGACCAGGCCGTAGGTCTTCTCGTCCCCGAGGGGGCGGTTCACGCGGGCGATGGCCTGCAACAGCCCGTGCTCCTTCAGCGGCTGGTCGAGATACATGACCTGCTCGACCGGCGCGTCGAAGCCGGTCAGCAGCATGTCGCACACCACCAGGATGGACAGCGGATCGTTCCGGTCCTTGAACCGGTCGATTGCCCGCTCCTGCTCGTCCTTGCGCAGGTGCCAGCGCGCCAGCCGCGCCTCGTCGTTGTGGCCGGCCGAAATGACGACCACAGACTCCGGGCCGTTCAACCGGTCCAGCGTCTCCTTGTAGGTGACGGCGGCGTCGCGGCTCGTCGCGACCACCTGGGCCTTGAAGCGGTTCGGGGCGATGAACTGCGTGAAGTGCTCGATCAGGTCCAGACAGATCGTCTCGATGCGGCGCGGGGCGCCGGCGATGGCCTGCTCGGTGGCGAAGCGCTGCTTGATGGCGGCCCGCTCGTCCTCGGTGCGGTCCGCGAAGACGTGCTCGAACACCTGGTCGAGGGTCTTCCCGATGATCTGCAGGTCGGGGAGCCGGCTCTCGTAGAAGATCGGCACCGTCGCCTTGTCCTGGACCGCCTGCTCGATGGTGTAGGTGTCGATGTAGGAACCGAACGTGCGCAGGGTGCTGCGGTCCTTCTTGTCGATCGGGGTGCCGGTGAAGCCCAGGAAGCAGGCGTTGGGCAGCGCCTGCCGCATGTTGGCGGCGAGGCTGCGGTACTGCGTGCGGTGGGCCTCGTCCACCATGACGAAGATGTTCGTCGCCTCCGACAGCGTCGGGTGGACCGCCGCACGCCGCCCGGGGCCGGCCGGGCCCGTGATCTCCTGGAACTTCTGGATCGTGGTCATCACCGTCTTGCCGGTCGGGTGTTCCAGAATCCGCCGCAGGTCCTTCACACTCTCCGCCCGTTCGGGATTGGGGAACCCGCAGGCGGTGAACACCCCCGCGATCTGCCGGTCGAGCTTGGTGCGGTCGGTGACGATGACCACCGTCGGCTGCTGCTGCGCCTCGTCGCGCCGGAGCTTGAGCGCCAGCCACAACATCGTCAGGCTCTTGCCCGACCCCTGCGTGTGCCAGACGATGCCGCCCCGCGCGCTCGGTTTCCCCGCCTTCCGGATCCGCCGCAGCGCCTCGCTCACGGCGATGAACTGCTTGTAGCGCGTCAGCTTGCGGACGGTGCGGCCGCCGTCGACCTCGAACACGACGAAGTTGCGGACG
Source organism: Vicinamibacterales bacterium (assembly GCA_965116825.1). Taxonomy (GTDB): domain Bacteria; phylum Acidobacteriota; class Vicinamibacteria; order Vicinamibacterales; family UBA8438; genus WTFV01. The sequence goes on along the minus strand of OZ220736.1, from coordinate 4,208,109 downwards.
ATGTCGAGCAGGTTCCGTCGCTCCAGGAGCCCGTACAGCAGGATGTCCTGCAGCGTAGGCTTGCGCCCGAGCTGCTCGCCGAGCTGCTTCACGCTCAGGGGATACGGCTGCTTCCATTCCAGGAAGAACCGCGCCGGCGTGCCGACCGTGCCGTAGACGGCGCGCTACCCGCAGGTGCCGACCAGAATCTGCGCTGCCTCGAACAGCTTCGGCGCACCCTGGTCCTTCCAGGTCGTGTCGGCTTCCTGGTAGCGGCGGAGCTGCTTGACCCCCTCGGCCTTCCAGGCGTCGCCGATGGTCGGGCTCTTGCACTCGATGACGGCCAGCGGGAGCCCGTTGATGAAGACGACGATGTCGGGGATGACGTGCTTCTTCGACCCGAGCACCCGGTACTGCCGGGTGACGATCCAGTCGTTGCGATCGGGGTGGTCGAAGTCGAGGAACCGGACCGTGTGGCTCTTGCGGCCGTCGCCGCGGTCCTGCTCCAGCGCGATGCCGTAGGTGAGCGACGTGTAGATCTTCCGGTTCGCCTCGGCGAGACTGGCCGCCGGAACCCGGGTCACCGTCTTCACGGCGTTGGCGACATTGGTCGGGAAGACCCCGACGTGAATCCCACCGCCTCGCCCTGGAACCGGGGCGCCTCCCGTGGCGTATAGAGTTGAACGAGTTGAACGATGAAGCACACCGTGATGCGGCTCCTCGTGGCCACAGCCGTTGTCTGCGGCCTGGCCAACCAGGCTTGGGCGCAGGCAGCGACAGCCGCGCTCCAGGCGTTGCCGGACTTGACACCGTTGTACAACCCGGTGCCCATCGACTCGGTGGCCACTCACCGCAGTTGGGCCGGCGGGCGTGGGATCTACGCCTTCTTCGCCTCCGACACTGCCCAAACGGTCCTGCGCCGGGCTGGCCTGCGTGTCGGTGACGACGGACTGGTCTACATCGGCCAGACGAAGAACAGCTTCCGCCAGCGGCTGACGAACCACTTCACCGGCACCAGCAACCTGCGCAGTTCGCTGAGGAGCATCCTCAGCCACACGGGATCAACAGCGGCGCGGGCAGACGTCTCGCGCTTCATGCGTTCGAACATGAGAGTGGCGATGCTGTCGCTCGACGATGCCACTGTCATCGACACGGTCGAGGCAAGGTTGATCCGGGCCACGAGCCCGCCGCTGAACACGGCGGGGGTCAGCAACGCGAACACCAAGCGGCTCAAGCAACTGCGCAAGGTACTCACCACGACGAAGCCCACCGGCACAACCGTCTCGACGTTTGCCAAGGGCACGGGGATTGGCGTCCTGTTTGAGCTTCCTGTCACGGCGGCCGTCGAGTACTTGCATGTGAGGAACGGCAGAAAGACGCCGGAGAAAGCAGCGATTGATGGTGCAAGAACCGTCGGCACGGCTGCCGTCGTCGGCGCCGTCGCCGCAGGTGCGTTTTCCGCCGGGGTCACTATCTCGGCACCGTTCGTGATGCCCGTCGCAGTCGTTGGCGGCGGGCTGTACTTGTGGGTGTCCGGCGATCGCATCTGGAATGCGGTACATGAAGACACCCGAACGACGGTCGAAGCGCGCTTCGCGGCCGCCGCGGCGGCAGTAGGATGGGGAGATTCCGAGGCTGCCGATCGGCCTTGACCGGCCTTGCGCTACGCGTCTTGCTGACCGGTCCGCCGCCGAGCCGGGACGCGCACCAACCCACTCAGACGCTTGCACGACACTTTGTCTTACCGACCCCCTTGGTCATCGGGGTCGTTGCCGATAGTGACGTTGCGCGCCGCGCGTTTTTCGAGGTCTTCCCTGACGTCGGCGGGCGGGCTCCAGCTTTCGGCTGGTACCCCGAGTTCTACCTCGATGTTGTGCTCACGCGCGAGCTCTTCGACCCGTCGTTCGCAGTTGCCGACGATCATTTCGGCGGCGCGCAGTATCCGCGCCGTCTGTTCGTCGCTGAGGTCCTTGAACTCGGGGTTCTCGAACTCCTCGTACGGGGTCGGCGTTCGCCCTCTCTGCGGCTCCACGTCGTCGAGCTGAGCCATCCCGACATCCTCGCCGCGCCGTTGCAGGTGGTGGGCCAGTTCCCGGCTGTTGTGCCGCTGGTTCACTCGACCGTCGAGTGCCATGACCACGCCCTTGATCGCGTATTCCACCGCCCGGTTGGCCTCGGTGGCACGTTGCCACTTCGACTTGCCGTAGCCGAGCCCGGTCGTGCCCGCGGCGCCTCCCAGCGTCCCGTTCGCTCCGCTGATCCAGCGCGCTGCGGTCACGATCCGTCCTTCGGCGTTCATCCGCCGCTCCTCTCGTAGAGCGTCCTCGCCTCGCCGAGCACTGCGGCCAGCGTCTCGTCCTCCCACTCGTGCAGGCGCTTGCGAAGTCCGGCCGGCGTCAGGACCAGCACGTCCGTCCAGCGCAATCCCATCGGCAGCGCGTTGCCGATCGCCAGCTTCAGCTTCGGGGTTCCCCCTGGAGCCTCGTCGATGACCAGGATGTCGATGTCGCTGTCGTCGGTCATCTCGCCGCGCGCGCCCGACCCGAACAGCAGCACGCGCTCCGGCCTGGTCACCTTCAGCACCGCGTCGACGATGTCCCGCAGATCCTCGGGGTGCGGCGCGCCGCCCTGCAGGCGGCGCCAGCCGGGCACGCCGTCCAGCTCCGGCGGCTCACGTTCGGGGTCCACGAGCGCTGCTTCGATCTCGCTTTGCAGCATCGTCCTGGTTCCACTGTCGAACGCCTGGCATCGGGTGTCAAGCCCCTTGACCAGACCGTCTTGATGCGGCGCGGGGCGGCGACTTCGGAACTGACGCTGGACCAGGACCGCGCTACGTGGAAGCGACCTCCACGAGCCGCGCGAGCGCGTTTGCCAGCCGCATCTGCCGAGGCGTTCGGCAGTGCACACGCAGAATGTCCGGGCTCGCGACGACGGCAGCCACGCATCGGGCTCGGCTCGTTGCGACGTTCAGGCGGTTGAGGCTGTACAGAAACTCCATCCCGCGGGGTGCGTCGGCGGCCGAGCTGGTTGCCATCGAATAGATCGAGACCGGCGCCTCCTGGCCCTGGAACTTGTCGACGGTGCCGATGCGGGAATCCGGGAGAGCCTCCGCCAGCGCCGCGACCTGGGCGTTGTACGGCGTGATGATCAGGATGTCCCCCTGGGTGAGCGGCCGGCTTGTTCCCCGCGCATCGGTCCACGTCGCACCCTGGGCGAGCAGTTGGCTCACGGCTGCCGCGATCTCGACGGCTTCCTCCGGCGACTCGCTGGAGTGGCCGTCGTGCGGCACGCGAATGAATCGGATGCCGGCCCCGTCGAACGGCGGATTCCCGGCGACGGCGAGGGATTCGCGGCCCGGATGGGCGTGCAGGCGTCCCGAATAGAACACCTCGGACGTATAGACGCAGATGCTCGGGTGCAGGCGCCACGTGCCGTCGAGAAAGAGGCCGAGGCGGTCCGGGATCACCTGCTCTCCGTCGAGCACATGGGCAAGCGCGGAACGCTCCGCCCCAGGCGGGTGCGTGCCCTGCAACGGCTGGTCGAGCTGTTGCGGATCGCCGAGCAGCACGAGGTTGGTGGCGCACGACGAAGCGGCGATCGTGTCGGCCAGAGACATCTGGCCGGCCTCGTCGATGAAGAGCACGTCGACGCTCCGGACCATCTCGTCCCGCGCCCACAGCCAGGCGGTGCCGCCGACCACGTCGAGCGTGCCTTCGTGGAGAGCGTCGCGCGCCTCGGCGTTGCTGCCGAGACGAACAGCCTCTCGGTATGTCGTCTCGGGCTCGCCCGTCCGCTGGCCGATAGCGACCGCAATGCCTCGCCCGCGCGCGTCGCTGGCCGTCTTCTCGAGCAGCTCCCCGATCACCTTGTGGCTGTTCGCGGTAACGCCGACGCGCTTTCCCGCCGCCACGAGATCGACGATCATCCGCGCGCCGACCGTGCTCTTTCCCGATCCCGGCGGTCCCTGGATTGCGAGATAGCTCTCGTCGAGCGCGAGCACGAGGCGCCGGGCTGCATCCTGCGCATCGTTCTCTCCTCTCAACGGCTGGCCTTCGCGCCGCCCCGCACGCGGTGCGCGGCGCATCAGGAGGTCGCGCCCGGCGCGGTACTCGCCGGGCCCGTCCATGCCGCGCTCGATCACCCACCGCGCCAGCCGCTGCAGGCTCTCGGGCTTCGGCGTCGGGCGGACGTAATCATGCGGAATGAGGGAGGTCGGCGTCGGCGCCGGGCGGCCACGGCCAAGTCTCAGGTCGATATGGTTTTCGCCCACCTCGAAGACGGTTCCCGCAGCGCTGCCGGTCACAGGATCGTGCGGCTGGTCTCCGACGCGGATCCGATGTTCCTGCGGCGGGAAACGGAAGCGATAGATGCTCGATCTCGCCCTGGGCGCGGGGTCGGGCCAATCCCGTTCGAAGGCCAGCACTCCGAGGGCGTCGGATTCGTCCCGGCGCTCCTCATCGGTGAGCTCCTCCCGCAGGTAGAAGTAGCGCCACCAGAACGACTTCCCCTCCCGGCGGTGCCAGTTCAGAAGCTGCGCCAGCAGCCAGCGTCCGTGCTCGTCTTCGCTCCTGTCGCCCGCATCGTCAGGCAGCCCGGCGGCAAGGTCGTCGACGAGCCTGTTCACCGCCTGCTGCGCCTCGCTGTCCTCGACCTGCTCCGGTTCGGGTACCGTCGGGCGCGGCAGATCGCCAAGCGCCGCGGCAAGCGCCGCGCGCTGCTGCTCCAGCCAGTCCCGCAACCGGTACGTCGAGACGCAGTCGTCATGGTTGTAGCGCTCGATCTGCGCGCGCACATCGTTGCGCTCCTCTCCCCGGCCCAGCTCGAGCCAGGTCTCGAACTCGACGATGCTCGTCCCTGCGTCCCGCAGATCGACCTTCCGCTTGTAGCCGTAGAGCGGTTCGAGCCTCTTGATCGAGTAGCTTTCGACGGACGCACGGATTCCCTGCCGCACCGCGCGGTAGAGATCGACGAAGACACCGCCCCGCAGCAGCCGGTCGACCTCTTCCTCGCGGGTGCCGTAGCGCCCGGCGAGCCGCTTGACGGCCGTCGGTTCGTACGGAGCGTAGTGGTAGACGTGCAGGTTCGGATCGGCTTCCAGCCGATCTGTCACCAAGTCGATGAACGCCTCGAATGCAGCGCGCTCTCCGGCCGTGGTGACGGTACCGCTCTCGATCGACCAGAAGGCATGAAACGCCGGCTGGCCGTCCGGCCCAATCCGTCCTGGCTCGATCACGCCGAAGAGATAATCGATTCCATCGACCTCGTCCGAGCCGAAGAACGGGTCGCCCTCGATATCGAAGAAGAGATCGCCGGGCGAGGGTTCCGGGAGCATCAGCAGGCCATTGTTCGGGACGAGCGCTCCCTCGCGGTTTCTCGCCGGTGGGATGCGTTCCGCGATCACGCTGCCCTCGCGCTCGCCACGCACCTGGATCTCCGCTTGTGCACGGATGTGGGCCAGCGCCTCCCGGCCGGCGCCGGCGATCCGGTCGGGAAGTCGACTCGCCGGCGCGGCGAGCCCGGTCCGGGTAGTTACACCGAACGCTTGGAGCGCGTGCCGCTGCACGCCGGTCAGGTTGGCCACCAGCGACAGATCGTCCTCCGCTCGCCATTGCGCGCGGCACTCGGCGCTCCAGCGGCAGACCTCGCAGTGCTCGACCGGCTCCGGCTTCGTCGGCACGGGAAACGACGGGCCGGCATCGTCGAGGAGCGCCTCGAAATCGCGTGCTACCGTGCGATAGTAGGCGGCATAATCCGCGACCCGGAACGAGACCCTCTCGCGCATGACCCCGCCGAGCGCGAGGTGCATTTCCTCGGGTGCTCGCCCTTGCACTGCCTCGAGCAGCTCCGAATACATGGAGAGCTGAAGCACTGCCGACGCCTTCGCGTGCCGCGCGAGCTTCGTGTCCCAGACCTCGTAGCGCCACGGGCCAAGCTCACTCGGCTGCTCCACCCGCCGCAGGAAGTCCGCGTAACCGAGTCGACGTCCCTCGAGGAGCACGGCCTGATAGATGACCTCAGCGCCCTCGCGCATCGCCGTGATCGTGGCCTCACGTCCGCGCATGAGCCGCTCTGTCCGAGGGAGCGCCCCGTCGCGCGGAATCTCGACGACGCGCAGGCCGTTGCTGTTCAGCTCCGCGAGGAAGCGTTGCTCGTGCTCGAGCCCGCGCTGCGCGATGCGATCGAGGACCCGGTCCGTACGCATCGGTCTCTTCAGATGCCCGTCGACTGCGGCTCGTTCGAGATGCGCAAGGTGTCGGCACTCCAGCGCTCCGACGATATCGGTGGCGGAGTACACCAGTCGGGTATCGATGCGCTGCATGAATTACCCTTCCGCTCGCAGTCCGCCGGCTCAGGGGCAGAAGGTCAACCCGACACTGGTGTCACCCTGCACGACGCTCGATCCTGCATGGCCTCCAGTTCCTCGTCCAGTGCTCGTCCGTCTGCACGTGACCGGCGCGAACACTCTTGCAGACGTTGTCCTGAAACTCCGCCGGAAACCGTCGCTCCAGCCGCAACACGACGCCCTCCCGCTCCCCGCCCAGCATGGACGGCGTCTCGTGGGCGCGCGTCACGAAGTCCCGTATCTCCTCCACCGACCGGAAACGCCCGCGGAACAAGACCGGCACGACGGGAATCTCATGCTGCTTCGCGTACGCCTCGAGCTCGGGAAAGGCCCCGAATGCGCCATCGCCGTCCCGAATCGCAAAGGCATGGAACGTCCCGTCCTCCGCCACGGGTCCGTAGGCGATGCTGTGCACCCCGTAGATGTCCTCGCCGTAGAGATAAACGTCGGGCTCCTTCACCTTCCAGGCATGGTGCTTCTTCACCATGGCCATCCACTTGCCGTCGGACGGAACCGACACGCTGCGCGCGTAGACCTTGCCGTCGTGCAGCAGCGTGTTGCCGCCGTCGAGCTTCTCCGTCACCACGACCGCGTCCTCCAGGAATCGGGCCGCGTTTCGGTGCACGTCGTCGCCTCTCCCGATGGTTGGCGACCACGGCCAGTACGGAGTAGGGTGTGGCTCTTCTTCGTTGACCGTTTTTTCCCCTGTTCATAGGCATTTTCGCCCGCGGACGGTTCCTTTTCTGTTCATTTTCGCGGGGACAGAACTCCGGACAGCGCCCACCCGCCTCTTTCGGGCAGCCAGCCCGATCTGATCGCGGCGCCTGGCGCGTCGGTCGATTCCCTCCGGCGGGCCCCCTCTGGACATTTGCGGGGCGTTTTGCTACGGTCTCGTGGGAAGGGAGACGCTGCTGTGACGACCGTGGCGACGACGCGATTCTCCGGCCGTGCGTTCAGCGTGCAGGAGCTGACTCTGATCCGGGAGGTCGTGCGGGAGTGTTCGGGTCTGAGCCGGATGGAGCTGGCGCGCACGGTGTGCGAGTTGTTGCGGTGGCGGCGGCCGAACGGGCGGCTGAAGGCGCGGGAGTGCCGGGAGTTCCTCGAGCGGCTCGACGCGGAGGATGCGCTGGAGCTGCCTGCCAAGCGCCGGGGCCGCGCACTCGGTTCGGTCACCCGCGTTCCCCGGACGGCGGCCGGGGAGCCGGGGCTCCCGCTGGTCGGCAGCGTGCGCGATGTCGAGCCGCTGGCGGTCGAATTGGTGCGCGAGCCCGCCCAGCGCCTGCTGTTCCGGGAGCTGGTGGGACGCTACCACTACCTCGGGCACACCGTCCCGTTCGGCGCTCACCTGCGCTATCTGGTGTTTGCGTCGCGGCCTCGGCGGGCGGTGGTCGGCTGCCTGCAGTTCTCCAGTCCGGCGTGGCGCATGGCGGTCCGGGACCGCTGGGTCGGCTGGGATGATCGGACTCGGGCGCGGAATCTGCAGCACGTGGTCAACAACAGCCGCTTCCTGTTGCTGCCGTGGGTCGGGGTGAAGAACCTGGCCAGCGCCGTCCTGGCGCGCGGTCTCTCGCAGTTGGCGGTGGACTGGCCGCGCCGTTACCACGTCGAGCCCTGGCTGATGGAAACGCTGGTGGATGCGCGGCGCCACCACGGGGGTTGCTACCGCGCCGCCAACTTTGTCGCGTTGGGCTCGACCAGCGGTCGCGGTCGCATGGACCGGCACGGTCGCCGTGCCGGTGAGGCGCCCAAGACGGTCCTGGTCTATCCTGTGGTCCGGAATGCGCAGCAGCGGTTGCGGGAGAGTTGAGCGATGCGAGCCGTTGTCCCCACTCCCCCCGCCCCGGCGCCGTATGCGGCGGCCGAGGCCGCCTTCGCCGAGGCCAAAGCCTACCTTTCTTCGCGCGAAGCACAACAGATGAGCGAGAGCAACCTCGAACGGGAGTTGCAGCGGCGGGGGCAGGAGTTGATGCGCAAGCTCCTGCAGGGGCACCTCGAAGAGCGCAGTCCGGGGGAGGCCGCCGGTCCGGTCACGGGGGCCGACGGTGTCGAGCGCTCGCAACGGCGCGTGCACGAACGCCGCATCGAGACGACCTTCGGCACCGTGGCGGTCGAGCGCGTGGGCTACGCGCGTCCCGATCATGACAGTCTGCATCCGCTCGATGCGGCGCTGAACCTGCCGCCGGAGCGTTACTCGCTGGAGGTGCGCCGGCGGGTGGCCGAGGCGGCCGCCTCGCGGTCGTTCGACGAAGCGCTGTTCGATCTGTCTCGCAGTACCGGGGCCGAAGTGCCCAAGCGTCAGGCGGAACAGTTGGTGGCTCGTGCGGCCGAGGACTTCGACGCCTTCTACGAGGCGCGCCGTGCGGCGACGGGCGAGCCGCCCCCCGAGGGGTCGGTCGTCGTGCTCACCTTCGACGGCAAGGGTGTGGTGCTGCATCGCGACGACCTGCGCGAGGCGACGCGGCGGGCGGCCGAGAAGCGCCGGCAGCAACGGGAGCCGCTCTCCCTGTTCCAGCGCCTGAAGCCGGGCGAGAAGAAGAACGCCAAGCGCATGGCGACGGTGGCCGCCGTCTACACGACGGCGCCGTTGGTGCGCAGCCCCGAGGAGTTCCTGCGGAGCCTGATGCCACGACAGCCGGGCGCGAAGCCCCCGCTCGTGCGGCCCCGCCCGGTGGCCAAGCGGGTCTGGGCGAGCCTGCAACGCGAGCCCTGGGAGGTGGTTGCCGAGGCGACGCTGGAAGCCGAGCGCCACGACCCCGAGCACGTCAAGCGCTGGGTCGTGCTCGTCGACGGCGCCGAGACGCAGCTCGACCTGGTGGAAGCGAGGGGGATTATATGCGTGAGTGCCCACGGTCCGTGGCGCGAAAACGCCCGGATTCATTGACGTTTTTTGAGGTCTGGGTCCGCCGGACGGCGCCGATCCGGGCTGTTCGTGGCTGGCGCCGGTTCAAGGTCGTGAATACCGGGTTGCATGCCGAGCCGATCTGAGCCGGCCGTAGGAGACGTGAGGATTCGTTCTGAGGACGAGGATCGGGGCTCCTGGGCTATGGGTCCCCCCGATTCTGCATAGCTATTCAGCTATGCACATGCTCACGAGACCTTCGTAAGCTCCTGGACGAACAGGCTCTTGAAGTCCTCTACCAATCCATCGTGATCGGACTCGGGCATGTCGTGCCCCTGGAGCGCACGGACGAGGGCGTGCTCCGCGGCTTCCATCAGCACGCCGACCCTATTCACGTCGGCTACGATCGGGCGTTTCGGTGCTGGCATCTGGATCGCCAATCAGTGGATGACCCGGCGTGGTCGCCGGCCGAACATGGCGTCGACCAGTTCGTCGAACGTGGCGTCGATCCGCACGTCCTCCTCCAGCTCGGCCTTGGTGGGCTCGTACCGAAGATCGTCCTTCGGCGGCTTCGGCTTCGCGGTGGTCTTGGGCATCCCCTTGCCTCAGTATCTCATTCCTCGGGCTCTTCGGGTTCGGGTGCCTGCTCTGCCGCTGGGGGTGGGGCGGGTGGTTCCGGCGCCAATTCGCCGCGCGAGATCATGCTGACCATCTGGCCCATCATGTAGGCGATCTCGCCTTGCAGATCGGACCGCACGGCAGTGATCTCAGTCCGCAGGTCATCCCGTACGGCGGCGATCTCAACGCGCAGGTTCGCCGCGTTGCGCTCGTTCTGTATGGCAAGCCCCACGAACCCGAGGAGGGCGCCGAGCATGATAGCGACAGCCCACCGGCTGATACGGTCCGCATCGCGGGCGCGTCGGTCCGTCTGATCGGCGGCTCGCTCAGCCCGTTCGGCGGCATGCTGCATGGCCGTGATTTCCTCAACCATTCCAGCCCTAATTATACCCCACCAGTAGGGCAGATGCGCTATCATCGCGGTGCCACTTCGTCGCAGCGTGTCGGCCCGACACCGGGTCGCCGCTGAATAGAACACCCGCGTCAGCGGGAAATCAAGCGGAGCCCGCACGACGACACGTGCGCGACGAAGTGGCATTCGGCCCGGTGACCAATTCTGGTCGCCGGGCGGGGCCGTGGGGGGCGCAATGCGATCACGCATCGTCGTCGCCGCCGTTGGAGCCGCTGCCGTCCCCATCGCTGAATGGAGGACAGCAGCATGACTGAGCCAGAGGTGCCGCAGTTCGATCCGAAGGAAGTCCGCAAGGGGAAGATCGTCCTGTCGGTGTTCGGCGTTCTGGTGTTCCTGGGACTGGCCTGGCTGGCGCCGACGTTCACGAGTCGCATCTTGTTCACGTTCTCGACGGTCGCCATCGTGTGGGCCGTGATCGGCTTCATCAAGCCGCAGTGGGCGCGGATTCCGGATCGGCTTGCTTCGATCTGGATTCTGGCTCTCGGGATCGGTCTGTTCATCGGAGGCGGCGTGATCCAGTCGCCGGGGCTGGAGGACGAGATCGCAACGTCGAACGGGGCTTCGACGGCGATGGAGGATGCAGCTCGCGAGCAGCGCCGCGCGGCGACTCGGCGTGCTTCGGATCGCCCGGCAAGTCCCGCACGCCAGATGCCGACATCGGAGCGGATGGACGAAGCGTCGGCTCAGGCAGAGATTCAGACCTGCTACGCCTTCGTCCGGGAGTCGTTGGCAGGAACGGGTTCGACGGCACGATTCAGGCCGTTCTGGGATGGCGCCGGCATGCAGCATCTGGGAGACGGAAGACTCTTCCTGCGTTCGTTCGCGTACATCACTCGTGCCGACGGTTCGGTCGTCGAGATGCACTACGACTGCACGGCCGAAGACGGGGCCGTGATGGACTTCACGATACGGTAGAGAGGTTGAGATCGTGACCGGGCTTGGCCCTCCTGTATAATAGCGACAGGCACAGGCTAGGGTTGCAGCAGTCGCACGGTGGGGCTCGTCAACGTAAGAGGTAGAGTGAAGCAAAGGTTATAAGATGCCGGACAAGGATGGTTGCCTGTCAGATCAGGACGAACAACAAATCAAGGAGTGGTTGAAAGCGAAGGGAGTAAAGAGTTGCCCACTTTGCGGAAACGGTTCGTTCTATCCAAACTCCCACCTCATGAGGATAAGATCGCCGGGACCGACCTACTTTCCGGCGGTACTGATACATTGCTTCAACTGCACGTTCACTGCCGTCTTCAGTGCGAACCTGATAGGGATTTCCAGTCCCCCTTCTAAGGGGGACGAGTAAATGCACCCTAGCCCTAGCGTCTTCATTTAGCGGATCCGGGCAAGAAATCCGCGTGTTGGGGGTAAAGGTCTTGCTGCGCGGTGCCGATAGGAAAGGGGCGTGGGCCTGCTGCGCCGCATACGCGCCATCCTGGAACAATCCCCATCCGAGCGGGATCCTCGGGACGTTGTCATCGAGCAACAGGACCAGGAAATCTCGCGGCTGCGTGACGAACTGGCGCGCCACAAGGGCGTGCATCGTCAGAACGGCGGCTTGCAGCGTCAGATCGAGCGGCTGGAGCGCGAGAACGAGCACCTGAAACAGCAGTTGGGAGCCGAGCGCCGCGCGGGACGCCGGCAAGCCGCACCTTTCGCCAAGAAGCGGCCACAGGGTCGCGGCGGCCGTCCCGGCCGGCGGCCCGGTGCGCGCTATGGCCGGCAGGGGCGCCGCCCGTGTCCGGCGCGGGTCGACGAGACCATCGCGGCGCCGGCGCCGACGAGCTGTCCGGACTGCGGCGGCGCGGTCGAAGTGACCGGCGCGGCGTCGCAGTATCAGGAAGACCTACCCCCGGTGCGCCCGCTGGTGCGCCGCTTCGACATCGAGGTCGGCCACTGCTCGCAGTGTCGGCGGCGTATCCAGGGCCGCCACGCCCTGCAGACCTCCGACGCGTTGGGGGCGGCCCGCGCACAGCTCGGTCCCGGTGTGGTCGCGCTGGTCGTGGAGTTGCACACCCACGGCGGCCTGCCGCTGGCCAAGGTCGCCGACCTGCTGCAGACCCGCTTCGGCCTGCAGGTGACGCCGGGGGGCCTCGCGAATCTGCTGCATCGTGCGGCACGCGACGCGCGGCCGGCCTACGAGGCGTTGCGCGAGCAGGTTCGCAACGCTCCGGTGGTCACGGCCGATGAAACCGGTTGGCGCGTCGGCGCCCGCAGCCACTGGTTGTGGGCGGCCGTCACCCCGACGACGACCGTCTACGCCATCTGTGCGGGCCGCGGATTCGAAGACGCGCAAGCGGTCCTGGGAGCCGACTTCGACGGCGTGCTCGTGCGCGACGGATGGGTGGTCTACCGCCGCTACATCAACGGCGAGCACCAAACTTGTCTGGCCCACCTGCTTCGACGCTGTGAGCATCTGCTCGAGGACCATCCCCGCTGCGGGTGGGCCGCTCAGGTGCAGGCCACCTTGCAGGCCGGCCTCGCGCTGCGCGACCGGCGCGATGCCGGCGGTCTGAGCGACCACGGCCTGGCCACCGCCCGCGGCCGACTGCTCGCCCGGCTCAGCCGGCTGATCGACAACCCGCCGCCGCTGGACGAGGCCGAGTGCTTCGCCAACCATCTGGCCAACGAATTCGGCGCCATCTTCACGTTCCTGTGGAACCCGTCGGTCGACGCCACCAACTGGCGCGCCGAACAAGCCATCCGGCCCGCCGTCGTCATCCGCAAGGTGTGCGGCGGCAACCGCACCCGCAAGGGCGCCGACACCCAGCAGGTCCTCGCCAGCGTCGTACGTACCGCACGCCAACGAAACCTCGACCTGCCTGCGCTATTCGCCACGATGTTGCGCGCCCCCGACTCGATCGTCCCCGACGGATTCAACCTTCCGCCGCCGTCCGCGTGAGCGGCAGCGCGACACTACCGAGCCGATGCACGACCGCGAACCGGCGGCTGACCGCCGCGCCGGGTGAATGCCGAGAACGTTGACACCCAAGGCGCAGCAACCCGATGCCCGGGTCGGGTGCTTCCAGCCGTAGCTGGCCTCCGCAACCAGCAGACCTACCCCTTCGTGCCCGGGCAGCCGACGCACGCACCCCGTCCTCGGCTTCCGGCTGCGGCGTGGGTAACAGTGCAGCCACCTCGGCCTCCCGCGCAAGTCGCAACGCCCGCCAAAGGAAACCTCGGCGTCGCTCGAACTTCGACGTGCCAGGCCCATTCCACGCCCGTGTCTATTGACGAATCACCCGGTAAACGAAGACGCCCTAGCCAGTCGCAGAGGCAAACACTGAACCTTCAACATGAAGAAAGGACAGTTAAGGTGTATACGTTAACCGAGGACGAGATAGACAGTATCGGCGCGCTGGATACGGTGGGGAATATAGCATTGGCGTCTCTCATGACGCTCATCGGGTCTATCCTCACTTTCTGGCTGACAGGTAATCTGGATGAGGCCTATGCGCCTGGAATAGTTGGGGCATTGGCGGTCGGTGCGTTGTTTGCCGGCATCATGTTAGGTTACTCGTTGTACACCAGCCGTGGTCTGAGGCAGCGCATCAAGCAGCGACGCCCATCCTGACGCTCGCCGACGTGCGGGCAAGACACCAAGCGTCGGTGCCGTTGACGGGAAGGCACCGACGCTCAAATGCAGCAATTCTAGATCGCCCGAGCCCGTGCCCGGACGCCCTGGCCGACGAGGTCGGCGTAGCGCAGACGCCGGTTTTCGGCGCCGCGCACCATCTCGCCCATCTGCTCGGCGGTATCGAGGTCGCGGGCGTTGTGGCGCCCCTCGAACTCCGTGACGTACCGGGGCAGATGCTCTGCGCTCATGCGGTGGAACGTCCCGATGTAGCCGCGCTTGAGCATCGACCAGAACGACTCGATCCCGTTCGTGTGGACTTCGCCGCGGACGTACTCGCGGGCGCTGTGCTTCACGGATTCGTGGTTCCCGATGCGGCCGTAGATGGCTGACTCGTCCGTGTAGAGCTTGGTGTCGGCAGTCGTGCTGCCGACCACGAGCCCGCGGGTCATCGGCCCGGTTGCACCTTCAACCACGGCGACCCTGACCTGCTTCGTCTCCCGATCGCGGACACCGGCCACTGCGGTCTTGTTCGCGAACTTCTGGCCGGCGAACTGCTTCCGGCGCCGGTTGCTCATGTTCCCGACCTTGCCGCCGATGTAGCACTCGTCCGCTTCGACAGGTCCGAGGAACGGGTCGGTGCCGTCCCGCTTCCACATCTCCCGGAGCCGATGCGCTAGGTGCCACGCCGACTTCTGAGTGATCCGGAGGTCGCGGTGAAGCTTCATGCTCGACACGCCCTTGAGCGAGGTCGTCAGCAGGTACATGGCGATCAGCCAAGTCTGGAACCCGAGCTTGCTCGACTGCATCACGGTCCCGGTGCGGACGCTGAACCGTTTCCGGCAGTCGCGGCAGCGGAGTGGCATGGTCTTGTGAGCGCACCCGGTCTGCACGTTGGTGGAGCCGCACCAGTGGCAGGCAATGCCGTCCGGCCAGCGGCGCTCGATGAACCACCGCTCGGCCGCGGCGTCGTCCGGGAACATTCTGAATAGCTCGGGCAGGGATATTCCAGTCCGGTGGGACCGTCCTGGGGCTGGCTTGCTCATGGTTCTAGAATAGTGCCCAACGGACTGTAACGTCAAGCGAATAAAGGCATTGGGCACTTAGGTATGTAATCCCCGAAGCGAGCGCCGCCGCCTACGGCGTGGACGTAACGGTGATACTCGACATCATCCACGTGGTCGAGTACGTCTGGAAGGCGGCACACGTGTTCCATCGCGAGGGGAGCCCCGATGCAGCGCATTGGGCCTGGACGCGCGTGCAGAGCATTCTCGAGGGCAAGGCCAGCCGGGTGGCGGCGGCGATGCGGCGTGCCGCGACCGTCGCCGGCCTGTCGAAGGACACCCGCAAGCCGGTCGATACGTGCGCCGACTACCTGCAGAAGTACGCGCCGTATCTGCACTACGACCGCTACCTCGCGGCGGGCTATCCCATCGCCACTGGCGTCATCGAAGGGGCGTGCCGGTACCTGGTCCGCGACCGGATGGATTTGACCGGCGCCCGCTGGCGCCTGGTGGGAGCCGAGGCGGTCCTGAAGCTGCGGGCGCTGCGAGCCAGCGGCGACTTCGATCCGTACTGGGACTTCCACGAAGCGTGCGAATACGAACGGAATCACGCCCAGCGATACGCTGCGCGGACAGCCCCGCCGGTCAGCGAGCCGCCCCCGCCGCCCTCCCCACCACGCCTTCGACGCGTCAAGTAGCTCTTGCCATGCCGCTCGCAGAAGCCCCCTGGGCCGTCGACGAAGAAGAGCCACACCCTACGGAGTACTCGGGTACTTCGCCCAGGATGGCAGGTCCGACTCGCGCCTTGGCGTCATTGCCCGCGCCGAACCTTCTTCGATGCATACCGCGAACACAGTTGCATGACTTCCAACTTCCAGACTGTTCATCAACGCCGGTCGGAGCGAGACGACCCGGTGCGTCATCTACGTCGACGAGCTTCTGCATGTCGATTCGCCCTTCCGAACAGCGGTGGGGGTCGGCTGCTTCAGTCGTGCGCCGGATTGGGCGTCGGCAGGTGCAGCCGTTCCAGGGTGGCGAGCCGCTGATCGACTTTCCCGAACTCGATCTCGACGCCTCGGAGTCGAGCATCAATGTTCCGGACGTCGGTCTCGATGCGATCCAGACGCGCGTTCGTCTCGGCTCCCTGCGACCAGTGCAGACCGCCCACCAGCAGCACGGCGCCAATGATCCACTGCGCATCCCGACTCGGCATCAGCAACAGCCTACCACGCACACCCGACCCCGTCGCACCGGCATCGATGTGCTTGGCAGACGCGCTCGGATCGCGTGAGAGCTTGTACAGGGACGGCGAAGAGGCGTAGTGCCGAGGGTGGGGATCGAACCCACACGGCCCTCACGGGCCACGGGATTTTAAGTCCCGAGTGTCTACCAGTTCCACCACCTCGGCATCGGCCGCCCGGCGGTCGCCGGTCCGGCTGGAATGGTACCGTCACGCCACAGGTGACCGCCACCGTTCGGCAAGTCTTGCCCGACTTCGCGTCGAGCGCGGTCACCGCGTTCATCGTGTCGACCGCCTCCTGCGCGACGAGCCGACAGCCGGCGGCGGCAGCGCCTCGGACACCGAATCCGTCCGCGGCGCCGGCCGCCGCGGCTTCGGTTGCAGCCGCGGCGTCTTGCACGCCGGCATCATGCCGATACTACGTGCCGGGAGACGCGGGGATTACGACGCTTCCAGGAGGGGCCGGTGGCGATGGCTGCTATGCGGCGCGGCGTGAACCGCGGCGCACCTGCGACGGTGCGCGCCGCTGGCGATCAGTTCGGCCGGGAGCTGCCCCGCACGTTGGCGAGGACACGGGTGATGGTGGCGGTGAGGGTGTCGACGTCGCCCTCGAAGGGGCCCGCCACGACCGCCCCGCTGGGGATCTCGATGGCGATCGCGATTCCGCCGTCGACCGGCGTCACGATCCAACTGAACCCGCGCAGCGCGACCGAGCGCTCGTCCGCGTCCGGGTTCTGCACCTGGTCGAACGCGCCGAGGGTCAGCTCGAGCACGCGGCGGACGTCGTCGTCCGCCCACGCCGCCGGCTCGGGACCCTCGAAGTCCACCGCGGTCTCGACAACGTCTTCCTTGCCCTTGAGCAGGACTTCCACATTGAACGTCATCCCTCGACCCTCGCAAGCTGCTCGTCCAGCCGCGCCGGATCGGTGACCGGCTCCCGGCAGGTGAAGTTCGTGCAGACGTACGCCGCGGGGCGCCCGTCGATCTCCCGCAGGGCGCCCACGAAGGGCAGCCGTTCGGCCAGGCGCGCCTGGCCATCGCCCGGCGTGACTCGCAGCCGCACGGCGAACGGCAGGTAGCGCGCCGCCACCGCCCGATCGAGCGCGCGCGTCTCCGGTGCGCCGGGCTCGCCGACGATCACGATCTGCGTGGCCGGGGCGTGATACCGAACGAGGGCCGCCATCATCGCCGGCACGGCGCGGGCGGCCTGCCCGAGCCGCGTGCCGAACCGGCCGAGCGTCCTCTCCACTCGGGCCGCCGCGTCCGGATCGTCCCGCAAGTGCATCAGCGCAAGGAGGTTGTCGACCGCGACCGAGCTGGCGGCGGGCTCGGCGCCGTCGTACTCCTCCTTGACTCGGAGCAGCACGGAGGAATCCTCCCCGGTGGTCGCGAACCAGCCGCCGCCCTCGTCGTCCCAGAACAGCGCGTCCTGCCGGGACTGCAACTCGATCGCCCAGTCGAGCCACGCCGGATCGCCCGAGGTCTGGAACAGCTCCAGCAACCCCCAGACCAGATACGCGTAGTCCTCGGCGTAGCCGTCTATGGAGACGGCGCCGTCGCGGGCGCGCCGCCGCAGGATGCGTCGATCAGGGTCCCACAGCCGCTCGCGTGCGAACCTCGCCGCCCCGGTCGCGGCTTCGAGGCTGCGCTCGGCCGCCGCGCCGTCGAGCACGTGCGCGGCCCGCGCCAGGGCCGCGATCATCAGGCCGTTCCAGGCCGCGAGCACCTTGTCGTCGAGGTGCGGCCGCGGCCTTTTTTCGCGCGCGTCGAACAGCGTCTTCCGCGCCGCGCCCAACGTCGCCGCGACGTCGTCGGCGGTGCGGCCGGTCAGCTTCGCGATCTCGCCGACGTCCTGCTGGAGGAACGGGATGCTCTTGCCCTTGAACTCCCCCATCGGATCCTGCGGCGCGTTGCCCCCGGCCTGGATCCCCAGCCGGCGCTTCGCCACCTCGGCGTCGGCGCCGAGCAGCTCGTCCACCTCGGCGTCCGTCCAGAGATAGAAGGCGCCCTCGGACTTCGCCGCGTCCGTTCCCGCCGCTTCCGGCGGCAGGCTGTCGGCGTCCTCCGCGGAATAGAAGGCGCCCTCCGGGCTCGTCATGTCGCGCCGCACGTACTCGATGGTGTCCTCGGCCACCTGCAGCAGCGCGCCGGCCCGGGCTGCCTGTCCCGCCTCCAGACAGGCCAGCACGAGCTGCGCCTGGTCGTAGAGCATCTTCTCGAAGTGCGGCACACGCCAGGCGGCGTCGACCGAGTAGCGGTGGAAGCCGCCGCCGATATGGTCGCGCATGCCCCCGCTCGCCATCGCCTCGAGGGTGGCGACCGCGATGCGGCGGGCGTTGACGTCGCTCCCGCGCGCGGACTCGCGCAGCAGGAAGAGCAGCTCCGCCGGCCGGGGGAACTTGGGCGCCCCGCCGAAGCCGCCGTGCCGCGTGTCGAAGGAGGACGCGAACTGCTGCACGCCTGCCGCGAGCGCGTCCACCGCGGCCACGGCGCCCGGACCAGCCCCGCCCGCGGCGCCGGATCCGGACGAAGACGGCTGCATCCCGCGCAGCCGTTCGAGCAGCGCGTCGGCCGACTGCGCCAGCTCGCCGCGGCTGGACGCCCAGCGCGCGGCGACCTCCCGCAGCACGTCGGGGAATCCCGCCCTGCCCCAGCGCGAGTCCGGCGGAAAGTACGTGCCCCCGAAGAAGGGCTTCAGTTCCGGCGTCAGCCAGACGCTCATCGGCCAGCCGCCGGAGCCGGTCGTCGCCTGCACGAACGCCATGTAGACGCGGTCGACGTCCGGGCGCTCTTCCCGGTCCACCTTGATCGACACGAAGTGCTCGTTGAGCAGCGCGGCGATGCCGGCATGCTCGAACGACTCGTGCTCCATGACGTGGCACCAGTGGCAGGTCGAGTAGCCGATCGACAGGAAGATCGGCTTGTCCTCGCGGCGGGCACGCTCGAACGCCTCGTCGCCCCAGGGATACCAGTCCACGGGGTTGCCGGCATGCTGTTGCAGGTACGGACTGGGCTCGCCGGCGAGACGATTGGGCATGGGCTGGAATGATGGCGCGGTCGCGAGGCGAGCGGCGGCGCCGCTCATTCTATACAATCCGCGCCTTCCGTTCCGCCACCCTTTTACCAGGCGTTCAACGATGCGATTTCCTTCCGCGGGACCTCGAGCGTCCCCGCGCTGTGGCCGAACGAGTCGCTCACGCCCAGCGGGTCGCCACGTCGTACGCGGCGAAAACAGCGTCGCGGCTCACCAGCACGGCGTGCAGAGCCTGCGCCTGCGCGATGAACAACCGGTCGAACGGATCACGGTGATGCTGCGGCAGGGCGACGGAGGCGATCATGTCATCGACCTGGGGAATGGCCAGCTTGACGCCGGTGGCGGCCAGAAGCTCATTCTTCCATGACGACACGTCGTCGAGCTCGATTCTGCCCTTCCGCGCCAGCAAGGCGATCTCCCAGAACGCGGCAGTCGATACGAGCACGCGCCCCGAGCGGCTTGCCACGTCCAGCTCGTCGGCAAGCGCGGGCGGCATCGCCGTACCGATCTGCCAGTGGATGACGGCGTGCGTGTCGAGCAGGAACCGCGTCACACGTGTGCATCCCAATCATCCAGCGGCAGAAACGCCTCGTCGTCAGCCACCCGCAGGCGGGGCGTAATCGTCATGCGCCCGCGCCAGTCCGGGTGCCCGGCAGGCAGGAGCCTGGCCACTTCCGCGCCGTTCCTGACGATGATGATCGGCTCTCCGCGGCTGGCCCGATCGACCAGGTCGAACAGGTTACGCCGCAGGCGGGTGATCGTGACAGTCACAGTTAGTCAGTGTACATGATCATCGACGGAGTGTACAGGTACGTCAATGGCATTCCCGCAGTCGTTCGGCCCGGATACCTGTAACCGGGGAGCGAAACCATGCTTGCTGGTACACGCGAGCACGCCTCGACTCGCGCGAGTCAAGGTGGCGGCCTACCGGCGAACGGATGCGCGCCAGCGGTTGGTCGCCCTCGGCCTCACGACCAGGTGAGCGTCCCCGTGCTCTGCCCGAACGCGTCGGTCTCCACTCCCATGCCCTGCAGCATCGTCACGAACAGGTTGCAGAGCGGCGCGTTGTGCTCGCCCTCATGCACGATGTGCTTCCCGTGGGAGTAGCCGCCCCCGGCAAGCAGAATCGGCAGGTCGACCGGCGTGTGCGCGTTGGCGTTGCCGAGGTTGCTGCCGAACAGGACGGTCGTCTTGTCCAGCAACGAGCCGCTCGCGTCGCCGCGCCCCTGCAGGTCGGTCAGCAGGTCGCCGAAGGCCCGGACGATCTCGGTCTCGACCCGCTTCAATTGCGCGATCTTGGTGTCGTCCTGCCCGTGGTGCGACAGGTTGTGCTGGTCGACGCTCACTCCCTGGACCTGCGGCACGCTGCCGTGGTCGTGGATCATCATGCTGACGACGCGCGACGAGTCGGTCTCCAGAATCAACGGAATCATGCGCAACAGCAGCCGGATGCGGCCGATGAGGTCGGCGGGGTCCGGTATGTCGGTGGGCGGCTCCGCGTCGACCACCGGCTTCGGCCGGTCGAGCCACGCCTGCACCTCGGTGAGCTCCTGCTCGGCCGCCCGCACCGCGTCGAAGTAGGCGTCCAGCTTCCGCTGGTCGGCCGCGCTGACGCGCCTGCGCAGCGCCGTCGTCTGCGACTTCAGGCGGTCGAGAATGCTGCCGCCGTCGTTGAGGCTCCGCGCCTCGCGCTCGACCTCCTCCGGGGTGCCCTGCAGGAACAGCTTCCTGAACAGGTTGGCGGGGCTGGTCTCGGCCGGCACCATCGCGCCGCTGGTGGTGAAGGACTGGCTCTGCGGGCTCAAGGTCCCGAGCACCACCGACGGGAAGCGGGTCACGTAGCCGAGGTGGTCGGCCGCCGCCTGGTCGAGCGACACGGTGTTGCGGAAGCCGTCGAGGCCGGGGCGCCGCGCCGCGGTCAGCCAGGTAATCTCGGAGTTGTGCGGCTGGCGGCCGGACTGCTCCTCGTGCGAGAAGCCGGAGAACAGCGTGAACCGCGAGCGTTGCCGGGCGATGAGGCTCAGGTACTCGGTGGCCTCGTAGCCGGCGCCGGCGGTCCGCGGGAACCACGACGACGAATACAGCCCGAGGGTGCTGCAGATGGTCACCATCCGCCGCGGCGCCTCGACGGACGCGGCGCGGGCCAGCGCCGGCGCCATCGATTCGAGCAGCGGCAGCCCCAGCGCCACGCCGGAGGCCCGCAGGAACGTACGACGGTCGAGCGGTCGCGTGAGGGTCATCGCTAGCGGCTCCTGAAGAGATCGCTCCGCACGACCTCGTGAATCATGGTTCGGATGGGATAACCGGCGTCGCCGGTCCGCGCGACGACGCGCTCGACCGCGTCGCGGTCCGCGAACTCGATCTCGGCGCCGGTGGCATACACCAGGAACTGCGAGGCCAGGTGGCGGGCCACCTGCTCGACGTCGTTCTTCAGCATGAGGCGCTTGTAATCCTCGATGCCGGAGAAGGCCTCCCCCGCCGGCGTGACGCCGCTCGCATCGACCGCCGGGCCGTCGACGTACGGCAGCGGTACCACGAAGTCGCCGAACGTCGCCTCGCCGCCGTTGGCCCGGTAGCTGGTCCGGAACCCGCCGATCGGATCGAACGATTCCAGGGCGAACCCGGGTGGATCGATCCGCCGGTGGCAGCTCGCGCAGACGGGGTTCGCGCGATGCGCCGTCAACAGCTCGCGAATCGTCGTCGTGCCCCGCGTATCGGGCTCCAGCCCCTCGATGCCCGGCGGGGGCGGAGCCGGGGGCTGCCCGAGCAGGTTGGCGAGCACGAAGTTGCCGCGCGGCACCGGCGAGGTCGTCGTCCCGTTGGCCGTCACCTTGAGCACGCTCGCCTGCGTCAGCAGCCCGCCGCGGGGGCTGTCCGCCGGCAGGGCAACCCTGCGCATCTGCTGGCCGGCGACGCCCTGCAGGCCGTAGTGCTGCGCGAGGCGACGGTTCACGAAGGTGAAGTCGGCGTCGATCAGGTGATCCACGCCGCGGTCCTCCGCGATCAATTCGGCCAGGAACAGCTCGGTCTCCTGCGCCATCGCCTGCCCCAGCCGGTCGTTGTACTCCGGATAGAGCCCGGCGTCCGGGCTGGTCGCCCGCAGCTCGTAGAGCCGGAACGCCTGGCCGGCGAAGTCGCGCACGAAGCGTGCCGACCGGGAGTCGCCGAGCATCCGGTCGACCTGCGCCCGAAGCGCCGCCGGCTCCGACAGCCGGCCCCCGCGCGCCGCGGCGAACAGCGCGTCGTCCGGCATGCTGCGCCACAGGAAGTACGACAGGCGCGAGGCCAGGGCAAAGTCGTCGAGCATCCCCGCGTCCCCCGCCTGGAACAGGAAGGCGGGCGCGCTGAGAATGGCGCGCAGCGGTACCCGAACCGCCTCGACGAAGGGCCGCCCGTCCACGAGCAGCGGCGCGGCGAGGCTGGCGTAGGACTCCAGCTCGCCGGGGGCCAGCGGCCGGCGGAAGGCGCGCGGCGCGAACTCGGCCACGACGTCGAGGACGTGCCGGTAGGGCGTCTTCGTCAGGACGATCTCGCCGGCGTCGTCGAACTCGACGCCTGCCAGGAGCTGCCGCGTGCTCGCCGGCGGCCAGACGTCCGAGTCGAGGAGCGGCCCCTCGATGGTGAGCGTCCGGAAAGCGATGCCCTCTCCCGGGTAGTCCTTCATGCCGCCGTAGCCCTTCGAGGGATCCCCACCGACGGGCTGCGGGAAGACCCCCGTCGGAACGTCGAGGTCCGCGACCGAGAGCCCGATCAGGTCGCCCGGTCGAAGGTACGGCGTGAGCTCGACCTCCCGCGGCGCCTCCAGGTCGAAGACGCCGATCAGCTCGTCGAGCGACGCCGCCACCCCCGCCATCTTCCCGCGGTACACGGTCACCGTGACCGGCGTCTGCGCCTGGTACGGATAGGCGTCCACGGTGACGCGGTAGCGGCCCGGCGCCGACGCCACGAAGCCCTCGGTCGCGCTGTGGAACGTGTACGTCGAGCCGAAGTCGAAGAACGCCGCGTAGGCGTCGTCCAGCTTCTTGACGATGCCGAGCCCCAGGGCCTCCGCGTTCTCGATGAACGGCAGGTACTGCGAGTCGACGTACTCGATGCGGTGCTCGACCGGATCCGGACGCGGCCCCCTCTGAAGCGCGGCGTCCAGCGCCCGGTCGGCGGCTTCGAGGTAGGCGCGCACGTGCAGCGGCGACATGCTCTGGTTGGCGGCCACCGTGTCGAAGCCGCCGGAGTCGGCTTCCGCCGGCAGCCCCTGGGACAGGTCGAGGCCGACCGCCTCGTCGACCTGCAGCAGGTCCGCGATGGTGTAGGCGTACTCCAGGCGCGTGAGCCGGCGCAGCGGGGTGCGCAGTTCGCCGCGGGCCGCGAGGTTGGCGTCCGTCAGCGCGCGCTTCAGCGATCCGAGCGCCGTCTCCACCGCCGCCGCTTCGGGCCGTCGGGCGGCCGCCGGCGGCATCTCGCCTTTCTCCACCCGCTCGTAGATGCGCTCCCAGGCGCGGAACGTCTCGCGGTCGGTCAGGTCGTAGCCCAGGCTCCCGATGTCGAGCGGCGTGACCGTGCGGGCGCCGTGGCACGCCATGCACGACGTCTCGACGAGGGGCCGCACGTCCGGCTCGAACGATCGTGCCGCAACGCCGGCCGGTACGAGTCCCGCGAGCAGCACCGGCCCCAGCGCCAGTCCGCCCGCTCTCTGTCCCCAGACCATTCCGCCCCTCCTGCCCGACCGAATCCACATCGTCGCCGCCACGAAGTAAGTAAACGCTCACGTACGGTAGCAGTCTGTACTCCGTGGGGCAAGCCGCGCTCACGGCTCCCGGCTCTGCCGTTCGAGCCCTGCTCGACTCCCCCGTGGCGGGCTACGTCCGACGAGGCCGATGGTGGCGAGGCGACCGCTCTTGCCACAAGCCCCCGTCGGACCGCTCCGCCTGCTGACGGATGAGGGATCGGCCGCGGAGCTGGTCTTCGACGTCTCCTCGCAGTCGGCGGAGTACGCCACCAGCGGCGTGCGGTCGAACATCATTCCGAAGTCGGGCGGCAACGAGTTCTCCGGCGGCGTGTTCGCCGGCGGCCAGACCCAGAGATTCATCTCGGACAACCAGAGCCAGGACCTGAAGGACATCGGCTTCGAGTTCGCCCCGTCGGACTTCAACTGGAACGTCAACCCGTTCCTCGGGGGACCGGTCGTGCGGGACAGTGTGTGGTTCTTCACGTCGGCCACCGAGTCCCGGGGCAAGAGCTTCCTGCTCGACTCGTTCTGGGACCTCGACGAGCCGTCAACGCCGGACAGTGTCACCGCCGACGATCTTCGCGCCTACAACCAGACCGAATCGGGCCAGCAGCAGTTCCGCCTGACCTGGCAGATCTCCGAGCGCAACAAGCTGATGGGCTCGTACCACGGGCACCGCAACAACTTCGACCACGTGGTCGGCACCAACTTCGGCCGCGTGAGCGCGGAGGCGCTGTTCAACGGGATCTCCAGCCCGACCAGCCTGTCGACCTTCCGCTGGACGTCGCCCGTGACCAGCCGGCTGCTGACGGAGGTGACGTTCGCCTACTCGCGCCAGGATCTGAACCTGAAGACTCCGGCGGCATCGAGCGCCAGTTGGCGGACGGCTGGTCGCTGAGCGGGATGTGGCACCGGCGGAGCTACTCCGGCTTCCGGTGGCAGGACAACCTGAACCTGCAGGCCAGCGACTGGGCGCCGGTGACGTTCACCGCGCCGCCCCACGCGACCCTGCCGAACGGCGGCGGCGAGCAGATAGCCGTCTACGAGTTCGCCGACCCGAGCTTCGCCTACTCGACGGGCGAACGGCTGATGACCCTGGCCCCCGACGACTGGCGGACCTGGAACGGCTTCGAGGTGATCGTCGACGGCCGGCTGCCGCGCGGCGGCTTCATGAATGCGAGCTTCACGGCAGGCGCGAACGAGCAGTCCTTCTGCACGAGCGGCCGCCTGGACGACCCCAACGACCTGCGGTTCTGCCACTGGGACGAGCCCTACCGACCCATGGGCAAGCTGTTCGGCGCCGTCCCGCTGCCCTTCGACACGATGATCTCCGGCCTGTTCCAGATGTTCGTTCGGCACGCAGTGGCAGTTCTAGCGCGAAGGCTCCTTCAGAGCGACCCGAGGCCGCACTTGCTACACTTCTTATGGTGGACACGTTAACTCCAGACGCCGAGGCGACACCGGGAACCGACGAGCCGGCAACCCGCCGCAAGCGATTGCCCGGGACCGAGCGGAGGGCGCAGCTCCTCGAGGTCGCGATATCGATCTTCGGGCAGCGGGGCTTCCGCGGCGCCACCACCAAGGCCATCGCCGAAGCCGCGGGGGTGAGCGAGGCGACCATCTTCCGGCACTTCCCGTCGAAGGAAGACCTGTACATCGCCGCCTTCCGGCAACGCACCGGCGGCGGCACGGAACAGTTCGTCACCGTGCTCGAGGATCTCGCGGAACGGCGGGAGGACGAAGAGTTGCTGCGCTCGCTCGGCCGGGCGATGCTGACGGCCTACGAGCAGGACCGCGATCTCCACCGCATGCTGATGTATGCCTGGCTCGACCAGGATGAGGCGGCCAACCGGCGGATGTCGGAGCAGATACGGGAATCTCCGCTCTTCGCGTTCCTGGAACGGTACGTCGCGCGCCGCCAGGCGGAAGGATCGTTTCGGGCCGGCGACGCAGCGCTGCTCTCCCGCGCGCTGCTGGCCCTGCCTGTCCACTACGCGGTTCACACCAAGTTGTACGGGATAGGCTCGGACGCGCCCGACGAGGAGGTGGTGGCGCTGTACGCGCGGTTCCTGCTGGCCGGGCTGCGCGGCACGGACTCGGACCCGCCGGCCGAACCCGGCGCGGCAACCTGAGCTACGAGTTCGGGGGCTCCTTCCAGGCCTGGTACGAACCCAGCGTCCGCAGCGACGGCGCGAACTCGGCCAGGTGCATCAGCGCGCGCGCGCAGCGCAGGTCGCTGCGGTTCGCGGCGACGTCGGCGTAGAAGAAGAACTCGAACGGCTTGTCCGGAATCGGCCGCGATTCCAGCTTCGCCAGGTCGATGTCGCGCAGTGCGAAGACGCTCAGCGCCTTGAACAGCGCCCCCGGGCCGTTCGACACCGTGAAGACGATGGTGGTCTTGTCGGGCGTGCCGAGCGGGGCCGGATCGCGGCTCACGATCAGGAAGCGGGTGCAGTTGTCCGCGAAGTCCTGGACGCCGCTCTTCAGGATTTCGAGACCGAACACCTCCGCGGCCCGCTCGGAGGCGATGGCGGCGCATCCGGCCAGGTCCTGCTCCTTGATCATCTTGGCGCTGCCCGCGGTGTCGTAGGTCGGCACCATCTCCACCTTGTCGAGGGTGCGCAGGAAGCGCTCGCACTGGGCCAGCCCCTGGGGGTGCGAGTAGACCTTCCGCACGTCCTCGAGGCGGGTCCCTTCGCGGACGATCAGGTGGTGCACGATGGGCTGCTTGACCTCGGCGACGATCGGCAGCTCGTGCTCCAGCAGCAGGTCGTAGTTGCGGTGGATGCTGCCCCCGATGGTGTTCTCGATGGGCAGGATGCCGTGCGTCGCCTCGCCCTTCGCGACGGCGTGGAACACGTCGTCGAACGACGGCCGCGGCAACGGATCGGCGTTGGGGTTGAAGCGCAGGGCCGCGGCTTCGCTGTAGGCCCCCGGCTCCCCCTGATAGGCGATGCGCACGGTCGTCCTCCTGCAGCGCGTCTCGGAACTCCGCTTCGCTACGTTCTGCGGCGCAAGCTCCTAGAAGCGGATCGCCAGCCCGGTGGACGCGCGCCAGAAGGAGATGTCCTCGACGAGGAACTCGGCGAGGCCGAGACCGGCGGGTGCACGGATCGTGTCGAGATCCTCCTCGGTCACGCTGCGCACGTAGCGCAGGTCCACGCGGATGCCGACGCTGCCACTCAGGAACCCCAGGATCCCGCCCCCGAGGTCCAGGCCGAGCCCCCCGCTGTGGGCGGCGGCGCCGTCGCTCAACACCTCCTTGCGGAGCCAGCCGAGTCCGCCCACCAGGTACGGCCGGAAGCGGCCGAACGGAAACCCGAGCACCGCGTTGCCCATCAACATCGTCACGCGGCTGTTGTCGGCGAAGGCGGCACTGCCCTGCGCCTCGGAGGTCCGTCCGAAATCGAGCTCGAATCCGAGGCCGCCGCCCATCGTCGACGCCATCGAGGCGCCGATGGTCGTCACCTTGACTGCGTCGTCCCGGGTGGCGAACGAGCGTCCGATGTACGGGGTGAACACCGTGTCGGCCTGCGCCGGCGCCGGCACCGCGGCGCAGACCGCCGCCATCGCCATCGCGATGCCCAGACATCGCACCCGCCGCCTCTCCCTCCGGTTCCGTATGTCAGCACCTCCCAGGTGGCGCGCGGCCGCGGCGCGCATCGGAGCATGATAGCAGTCACTCTATAATCGCTTCATGTCTCCTTCGCCGAACTCCGCCCGCCGGATCGCACCCTCGCCGGCCGCTGCCCCGCAGGAGACCGCGGCGCACCGGCCCGCCACGACACGCGACGACGCGGTCGTCTGCGAACGCTGCGGCGCCGAGATGTTCCGCATGCACGCCGTCTGGCGCTGCCCCGCCTGCCGCTACAAGACCGATTGCTGCGGCTGGTGATGGACCGGCTGCGATCCCGGGTACGAACGGATTCCACGGAGTTCCGCGCCAACCGCGCCGCCATGACGGCGCTGGTCCGCGAGCTCGCCGAACGCCGGGCGGGCGCGCGTGAAGGCGGCGGGTCGGCGGCGCGCGACCGCCTGCGCGACCGGGGCAAGCTGACGGCGCGGGCGCGGCTCGACCTGCTGCTCGACGCGGGATCGCCCTTCCTGGAGCTGGCGCCGCTGGCCGCGTACGGGATGTATGACGGCAGGGCGCCGGCCGCCGGACTCGTAACCGGGATTGGGCGCGTGGCGGGGCGCGAGGCGCTGATCCTGGCCAACGACGCCACGGTGAAGGGTGGCACCTACTTCCCGATTACGGTCAAGAAGCACCTGCGGGCGCAGCAGGTCGCCGCCGAGAACCGCCTGCCCTGCCTCTACTTGGTCGATTCGGGCGGCGCCTATCTGCCGCTGCAGGCCGAGGTGTTTCCGGACCGCGAGCACTTCGGGCGCATCTTCCGCAACCAGGCGCGGATGTCGGCCGCCGGCATTCCCCAGATCGCGGTGGTGATGGGGTCGTGCACGGCGGGCGGGGCCTATGTCCCCGCGATGTCGGACGAGACAATCATCGTACGCGGCGCCGGCACGATCTTCCTGGGCGGCCCGCCGCTGGTGAAAGCCGCCACGGGCGAGGAGGTAACTGCCGAGGAGCTCGGCGGGGCCGATGTCCACACGCGCTTGTCCGGGGTCGCGGACTACCTGGCCGAGGACGACGCGCACGCGCTGCGTCTGGCCCGCACCGTCGTGTCGACGCTGCCGGCCGCCCCGCCGCCGGCCGGCGCCCCGGACCGGACCGCGCCGGAGGACCCGGCCTGCGATCCGGACGAGCTGCTCGGGGTGGTGCCGCCGGATCCACGCAAGCCCTACGACGTCCGCGAGGTCATCGCGCGGCTGGTCGACGGCTCGCGCTTCGACGAGTTCAAGGCGCGCTACGGCCCCACGCTGGTCACCGGGTTCGCGCGGCTGCACGGGCTGCTCGTCGGCATCGTCGCCAACAACGGGGTGCTCTTCTCGGAATCGGCCCTCAAGGCGACCCACTTCATACAGCTCTGCAACCGCCGCCGGGTGCCGCTGGTGTTCCTGCAGAACATCACCGGCTTCATGGTGGGCCGCGAATACGAGCAGCGCGGCATCGCCAAGGACGGAGCCAAGATGGTCAACGCGGTGGCGAACAGCGTCGTCCCCAAGGCCACCGTCATCATCGGCGGGTCGTTCGGCGCCGGCAACTACGGCATGTGCGGGCGCGCCTACGATCCCCGCTTTCTCTGGACCTGGCCCAACGCGCGGATCTCCGTGATGGGCGGCGAGCAGGCGGCCGGCGTACTGTCGACCGTAAAGGCCGACCAGGCGGCCCGAGCGGGAAGCAGCCTCAGCGAAGCGGAGGTCGAGGCGATTCGGGCGCCGATCCGGGAGAAGTACGAGCGGGAGGGATCGCCGTACTACGCCACCGCCCGCCTGTGGGACGACGGCATCCTGACCCCGGCCGAAACGCGGGACGCGCTGGCCCTGGGGCTGACGCTGGCGTGCCGCGCGCCAATCGAGCCGCCGTCCTACGGCGTGTTCCGGATGTAAGGTCCATGTTCACGCGGGTCCTGATCGCCAACCGGGGCGAGATCGCCGTCCGTATCGCACGCACCTGCCGCGCGCTCGGCATTCGCACCGCGGCGGTCTTCTCGGACGCCGACCGCAACGCGCGCCACGTCGCCGCCGCGGATACCGCCGTGCACATCGGCCCGGCGCCGGCGGCCGAGAGCTACCTGTCGGTCGGGCGCATCATCGACGCCGCGCGCAGGTGCGGCGCCGACGCCATCCATCCCGGCTACGGCTTTCTCTCCGAGAACCCGGCGCTGCCCACCGCGTGCACCGCCGCGGGGCTGGTCTTCATCGGCCCGCCGGCGGACGTGATCGCCCGCTTCGGCTCGAAGATCAACGCGCGGCGCGCGGCGCGGGACGCGGGCGTGCAGGTGGTGCCGGGCGGCGAGCCCGAAGACCAGACGGAAGCGGGAATCGCCGCGGCCGCGCGGCGGACCGGCTTCCCGCTGATCCTGAAGCCCTCGGCGGGCGGCGGCGGCAAGGGAATGGTGACCGTCGGCAGCGAGAAAGCCCTGGAGGAAGGCATCGCACGGGCCCGGCGCGAGGCGCTGGCCACGGCCGGCGACGGCACGCTGTACGTCGAGCGGCGGATCGAGCGGGCGCGGCATGTCGAGGTGCAGGTGATGGCGGACCGGCAGGGCAACGTCCTGCAGCTAGGCGAGCGGGACTGCTCCACCCAGCGGCGCCACCAGAAGGTGATCGAGGAGTCGCCGGCCCCCGACCTGTCTCCCGGTCTGCGCGCCCGCCTCGCCGCCGCGGCGGTGGACGTGGCGCGTCACGCCGGCTACGAGAACGCCGGCACGGTCGAGTTCCTGATCGACGGCACCGGCGACGACGCCGGGTGCTACTTCCTGGAGATGAACACCCGCCTGCAGGTCGAGCATCCCATCACGGAGCTCGTGACCGGCGTGGACCTCGTCGAGGCGCAGCTCGTCGTCGCCGCGGGAAGGCCGCTGCCCTGGACCGCGGCCGAGATCGCACCCCGTGGCCACGCCATCGAGTGCCGCGTCTACGCCGAGGACCCCGACAACGACTACTTGCCGCAGGCCGGAACCATGGGCGGCTACCACGCACCCGCCGGACCGGGCATCCGCGTCGACTCGGGGGTGGGTCCCGGTAGCGACGTCCCGGTCCATTACGACCCGCTGCTGGCCAAGCTGTGCGCCGCCGGGCGCACCCGGGAGCAGGCGCGGCGGCGGGCGCACGCGGCGCTGGGCGATCTGGCCGTGCTGGGCCTGCAAACGAACATCGGGTTGCTGCGGCGGGTCCTCGCGCACGACGCCTTCGTCGCGGGCGACGTACACACGGGGTTTCTGGCCGAGCATGCGCAGGCGCTGGCCGGGACCGCGCCCGACGCGATGACGCTGGCCGCGGTCGCCGCCGCGGCCAGCGCGCTCCAGGCGCGACGCGGCCTTCCACGAGCCGGCGCCGCCGCCGGCGGCGGGCATCCGCCGGGCGACGCCGCTCCGGACCGGCCGGACGCCGGCGTATGGAGCCGCCTGGCGAACTGGAGGCTCGACGCTGGCGATGCCTGACCGGCGGTCTGAACGGTGGCTCGTCACCGGCGGCGCAACCGGCCGGCCGGCGCATGTCCGGAGCGGCCCCGATGACGCCAGGCTGGAGATCGAGATCGGCGCTGGCGACACCGCCCGCACCATCGCCGCCACGATCGTCTCGTGCTCGGCGGACACCTGCGTCGTCTCGATCGACGGGCGGTCCACGGTGGTGCGGCTCGCACCGCACGATCGCGGCTTCCACGCCATGACCGGCGGCGAGTCCTTCACGGTAACGCACGCCTCCGATGCCCGTGACGGCTCCGGTCGCGGCGGCGGGTCAGCCGCGGGCCAGACCAGTGAACCGCGTGCCGGAGAGCCCGCTTCCGCCGCGACGGACCGCGACGCGCTGTGCGCGCCGATGCCGGCCACCGTCAGCGCCATCCTGGTGGAGCGCGGCGCGGCCGTGGAGGCCGGCGACACGCTGGTGCGGCTCGAGGCGATGAAGATGGAGCTGGCGATTCGCGCGCCGGCGGCCGGCCGCGTGGCGGCCGTCGGCTGCCGCGTCGGCGACCTGGTGCAGCCGGGTCGCCCGCTGGTAACGCTGGAGGCGCCCTGAACACGGCGGGCCAGGTACGCGGATGAAGCGCTGCGCGCACCCGCGGCCTCCGGCTGCGGCACGAGCGGAGTCGCGGCGGCAGGCGCCGGCCGCGGTGACGTCGAACGAGGCCGCGCAGGTCAGGAGGCCGGCGCGCTCTCCCCCGCGTCGGGCGCCTTCGCTTCCGGCTGCGGCTCCGGCGGAACGACATCCTCGAAGGACTCCATGTCGATCGCGTCGTAGTCCGGCGGGCAGCCGAAGTCGCGCGGCTGAGGCGCCGTCGGATTGCCGACCGTGACGCACAGACCGCAGCCGATGCACTTGTCCACCCGGACCGCGCAGACCATGCGGCCGTAGACGTCCGGCTCCTCGATGATGCAGTCCTCCACCGGGCAGGCGGCCTGGCAGATGGAGCAGGCGAACGCGCCGAAGCAACGCTCGGGGTCGATGACGGCGATCTTCTTCGGCGGCTTCTTGCGAGGCCGGTTCATCATCTTGGTCCACATAGGCGCCCCTATTATAGCGGACTTCTCGCAAACCTCTAGGTGGACTGGCCGCGCGCCGCGATGTCCCAGACCGCCTCGACGATCCCGTTGCGGACCGCGTACATCCGGTCGTACAGGTTCACCACCGGATCGCAGTGCGACACGATCAGCTCCAGCTTGTCGCCGACGGCGTAGGTACGGCTGGCGTCCTGCTCGTAGCGGAGCGAGCCGAACTCGTCCGACCCGGACGTATAGCTCATCCCGCTCTCACCCTTGACCCGCGCCCACGGCCGGTTGATGGTGCACGCCTTGGCGCCCGCGTCGGTGGTTGCCCGGCCCTCGTACTGCGCGTTGAGCACGGTGGTCAGGATGGTCAGCGCGGGCTTGAAATCGCTGTAGACGTCGGGGTCGTCCGCGCTGCCGATGTCGATGTACTGCGCGTCCATGAAGACGTAGCTGCCGACCTGGACGTCGGTCAGGCCGGGCGTCTGGTGGTCGATGTTGTAGGTGCCGGTACCGCCGCCGCTGAAGATCTCGGTGCTCAGGCCCGAGCGTCCGAACTGCTCGCGGGTCTCGGCCGCCGCCACCAGCCGCTCCAGCGTCTGCGCCTGCCGCGCCTCGAAGCCCTTGACGTGCTGCGAGCCGCCGTCGTAGCAGAGCATCCCTCTCAGCCGCAACCCGGGCAATCGGTCGACGAGCTGCGCCAGCTCCAGCGCCGGGGCCCCGGGCGTGATGCCGGTGCGGTGTCCGCCCGGATCGACGTCGACGACCACGTCGGCCACCACGCCGGCGGCCTCGGCCGCCGCCGACAGGTCCCGGGCGTTGGCGGCCGTATCGGTCGCCTGGATGAAGCCCTCGCACCACTTCCGCAGGTTCATCGCGCGGCGG
Source organism: Vicinamibacterales bacterium (assembly GCA_965116825.1). GTDB lineage: Bacteria > Acidobacteriota > Vicinamibacteria > Vicinamibacterales > UBA8438 > WTFV01. Next base: position 4,175,359 of record OZ220736.1, on the reverse strand, counting down.
ATCTTCAGCGGGGTGACGTTGCTCGTCGTCAGCAGCAACTGCTCGATGCCGTGGTCGAAGAGCACCTGCGCCTCGCTCACCTTCGCCACGCAGATCCCCACCGATCCGGTCTCAAGCTGCAGGCGGGCAATGGCCGGACACTTGTGGGTCTTGGCGTGCGGGCGGCTCGCGATGCCGTTGGCCGTGACGGTGCGCTGCATGGTCGCGATGTTGGCCTCCAGAGCATCGAGGTCGACCACCAGCGACGGCGTGTCGAGGTCCCATATCGAGAGGCCGAGCGGCGTCAACTCGCCGCCGCTCTGCTCGGCGCGCCGGAGCATCTCGGCTCCGGTATAGCCGTGCGCCGCGGAGGGAACCCAGACCGCGGCGCCGGCGCCGGCCGTCTGCAGGAAGTGACGACGGGAGAATGGCATGGTCATGGCGCTGTTTTACTCCATTTCGGCCGGCATCGCCAGATGTACGAGAACGGCGGTGACGAGAAGCACGCCGGCGGCCAGGGCGAGCTCCAGCCGCGCGGAGCGCAGCAACGCCCGCGTACCGGGCTCGTTCCCGAGCCGCGGGAGCAGTATCCGCCAGTTGTAGGCGCCCACGGCGCCCGTGACCAGGAAGAGAAACACCTTGAGCACCAGTACGCGGCCGTAGCCGGTCGTCCAGAGATCGGCGGGTGCACGCAGGTAAAGGAAGGACATCAGGGCGCCCGAGAGCACGATCGCACCGACCGCGGCTCGCGCCATCGGCGAGAACTCGATCACGAGCCCGGCCGTGCGCCCGTGCCCGGGCGGTTCGCTGACCAGGCCGGACACGACCGCCGCCAGCACCGCCAGGGCGCCGATCCACGCCCCCGCACCGATCCCGTGAGCGACCTGCGCGACCCATGGCAGGCGAGATTCGAAGCTCATGGCGTGCCCGGTCATCGGCAGCGTGATCCAGGCGCCGGCCACGGCCAGGGCGGCAATCCACCAGCCGGTGCGCGGCCGCCACACGGAAACGGCGCCGGCCACCGCGGCCAGTAGAGCGAAACCGGCCTGCGGTCGCCAGTTGCCGCCCCAGCGGCTCTCCATGCCGATGACCCGCACGAGTTCCAGCGTCACCGGCTCGTCGAGCCCGAAGACCGACCAGGTCTGCGCGTAGAGTCGGGCCCCGGTTCCCACGACCAGGATCGCCGCAGAACCGGCGGCCAGCATGTCCAGACGCCGTACGACCGCGCCGGCCGAGGCGTCGCCGACAGCGGTGGAGGTCAGACGCCGGACTGCGACGGCGCCGGTCAAGCCGACCAATCCGACGTAGGTGATCCACTTCGCGCCGGCCAGCAGCACGAGCGCGAACGATTCGCTCTCCATAGCGGATGGGGCGCTCGGCCTGCCCCAGGCATGGCACCGCCGATCCCTCGCTAATCGGCGGCGCGGACGGTAAACGCGAAGTCGCCCCGCTGCGTATGGCCGTCGTCGCCGGCAGTGCGCCACTTCACCGTGTAGGTGCCCGCCTCGAGCGCCGACGGCAGCATCGCCATCAGCGACTTGTCGTCCTGCACCTTGGCGTCGAGCGAGACCTCCCCGTCGGCCCCTTCCAGGGCCAGTCGACTGATCGCCGGATCCGGCGACTGCGTGAACCAGATCTGGACCTGCTGCGGCGACTCCGACAGGACCGCGTCGGCCTCCGGCATCGTCTTCTGCACGGCCATGTGCGCCGAGACGAGCGCGATAGACGCGACGACCAGCGCGAGACACCATCCGACGGTCTTCCTCTTGAGCACCTTGAACCTCCTCTTCCTCCGCAACTCTTCAGCATGGACGCCATCGCGTCCCGGCGCGATGCACGGCCGCTTCAGAACCCGACCTCCGCTCCAATGTACGCGCTCCGACCGAGCTCCGCAATCCGCCGCCCGGTGAAGGGATTCAGCGAGTTGAGATGGTTGACGTAGTACTGGTCGGTGATGTTCTGCACCCCGCCCCGCAGGGTCAATCCGTCGCGCATCCTCACGCCGACCATCAGATCGATCGTGGTCCAACCCGCCGTCGGCAACTCGAACCGCGTCGCCGCCACCCTGCCCTGCGCCGCCGTGCTCGTCACGAGCACCTCCAGCCAGCGGGTTCGTGACGGATTGTGGATGTCCAGGGCGTACTGCTGCTCGAAGGGCGCCACGCGAACTCCGCCGCGGTCTGGAACTTCACGGCGGGGAAACGGTCGGCGTACCGCTCCAGCGCCGATGGGCTGCGCACCGCCCGGCCCGCACCCAACGTCACCAGCCAGTTGTCGGCCAGGCGCAGGCTGGCGTTGGCGGCGGCGCTGACGTTGGTGTTGGCCTGCGCGAACTGCTCGCCGGGCACGAGCATCGCCCCGTGTCCTGCCGTGTGGCCTCCATCCTGCCCCGTGTCGTGGCCGGCGCCGTGCGTGGGTTGGCCCTGCGTCGCATGGCCATGCGTCGGGTTACCGTGCATCGGCATCAGGCACTGCGGACTGGCGCAACGGAAGCCGCCGTGTGCGGCGTGCAGCGCGTATGCCGGCACGGCGTTGCGGGCGAAGAACGACGTGACCTGCCCCACCCGCGCCTGCTCCCGGTCCACGCGCACCGTGGCGCCGATGGTGCTCCGCCCCCGGTCGACGAGCACCTGGGCATAACCGCCCGCGTTGGTCAGCGTTGCGTCCGGCCAGACCGGATGCCGGTCGTGGTGGACCTGGCCGGTCTCCCGATCGCTGATGGTCTGCGTGGCGCTCTGCCTCAACCGGTAGGCATCGAACCCCAGCTTGTAGCGCAGCGGCCCGGTCGCGAGCGCTGCATGGAATCGGCCGCCGACCGTGTCTGCCCCTGCCGGCAGATCGACGCGGACGGGGAACGGCGGCGTCCGGCGGTGGTTCCGCAGCGCCGTCGGCTTGTCGTCGTTGTTCATCAAGTGGGCCTTGAGGTTGGCGTACGCGCGGGCGGCCACCTCGGTCACGGCGCCGGCGGCCGGCGTGTGCAGGAACTGGAACGCGTGGGACTGCGTCTCGAAGAAGGTGGCGTCGAGAATGCGCCCCGGGTAGTCGATGTCGTTCTGCTGCTGGAAGCCGCCGCTGTACTCCAGCAGCGTCTCGCTGCCCAGGCGGGCCCCGACATCCCAGCGCGTGTCGAACGACTCGTAGTCCCCCTGCACGGTGTCGCCGTTGCCGTCGGCGTAGTCGCTCCCCACGCGGGTGTTGTGCTGGAACGCGAACCGGAACCGGTCGGAGCTGCCGTACAGGCTGGCGAAGCCGTCGTTGGCCCCGCCGTTGCTGCCGTAGTTGTAGCCGGCCCGCCCGCCTAGCCGAAAGTCGCTGCCGCCGAAAGCCGGCTTGAACGTCTCGGCCTGGATCGCGCTGAGGGTGCCCGCCCCCCAGGTCAGGGCGTAAGGTCCCCGCACCACGCGCAGCGACTGCAACGCGTGCGGACTGACGTGGCTCAGTGCGGAATCCATGCGCGCCGGGCCCGCCGCGAACGTGCGGGTACCGTCGACGAAGACGCCGATCTGCTCGGCGTACAGGCCACGAACAGACGGATCCAGGTTGATCGCCCCGCGGCGCAAGGCGGTCACCCCGGCGTGGCTGCGAAGCGACTGCGCCAGATCCTGCGCGACACGCCGCTCGATCTCCGACGCCGGCGCGACCAGCTCGGTGGCCACCTCCGGCATCAACGCGGTGACGCTCACCTCCTGCGCGAAGGCCCCGACCTCGAGCGTAATCGCCAGCGGCGCCGCGAAAGGTCCGGCGGTCACCCGATGCTCCTGACCGGCGAAGCCGAGCAGGCTTGCCGCGAGGACGTAGTCTCCCGCCGGGACGTCCGAGAGCGTGAAGCTCCCGGCCCGATCCGTTACCGTCGACGCCGCGAAGACACGGTCGTTCGTACGCAGGACAATCGTGGCCCCCGGCAACGCCAGCCCCTGCGCGTCTCTCACCGAACCGCCCACCGAACCGACATCCTGCGCCAGCAGGGCCGCCGGCACGACCAACCCGCCGGCCAGGAGCGCCGCGCAGACACAGCACACACTTCTACACGCATACACCACATGTAAAGACACCCTGAACATCAGATTCCTGCCCCTTCGCGCGTCGCCCGGACCGCCGACCGCCCCGCGGGATCGCACCCGGGGCTACGGCCGGCGGGACGGCGCCGCACCGCTACACGAACAAGACGGAGACTGCGGGCCGAATCAGCCCTGGAAGCGCGGCGGTGGGGGTGAAGGAGCGCCGGTGAGCGAGGCGACGCGATAGCGGGTTTCGGTGATCCGTTCGAACAGCGCCGGACCGGCCGTCCACTCGAACGCATCCGGAGTGAATCCGGTGAGGTTGAAGAGCCCGACGAGCGCGTCGTCGAGCGAGTTGCAGCCGATCATGCGCGGGGCGTCACGCGCGGTATCCTGCTCGTCCGTACGGCCGGCGCGCTTCATGGGACACGTCGCGCCGTGCCCGCCGCCGCCGCAACAGGCGGGAACGTCGGTGGTCCCGTCCGCAACCATCACCGCCTGACAGCAGAGGGCGGCCGGCAGCAGGGCCAGCGCGACCAGCTTCCAGGCGATGACGGCGGCAACCGTCCCTGTACGGAACGTGCGGGCGGAACACATTGCGGAACTCGCTCTGTTGCGCTCTGCTGCGCAGGCTCTCAGCCAATCATAACGGTCGTTGAGCACGTAGGCCAGCAGCGGCCCCGAGTCCATGCCGTCGGCGAGCGACAGGCTGCGGGCGAACGGTGCCCTTGCCGATCGTCACTGCTCCGCGGCGGCCGGCACGTCGCGCAGGCGCTCCTGAACGGTGCCCGGAATCCCCAGGTCCACGTTGGCGCCGAGCCGGCGCAGCAGGGCCGCGGTCTCGGGCCAGCTCTGGAACTGGAACGACTGCTTCGAGCCCTCGGCCAGCCGGAACGCCGTCCGACCCTTGAAATCGCGCGCGTCGATGTCCGCCCCCTGTTGCACCAGGTAGGTCACCACCTCGTCGAGCCCACGGAAGGCCGCGCCGTGCAGCGCGTTGAAGTCGGCCTCGTTGACCGCGTCGATGCCGGCGCCGGACTCCAAGAGGACCCGGACCGCCGCCTCGGCGCTCGGCGACCGCACGCCGCGCGGTTGCCGCGGCCGGTAGGTGGAACGCCCCAACCCCGCCGCGGCCATGAAGGGCGTCGTCCCGTCGTCGGTGGTCAGGTGCTGGTCGGCGCCCGCGTCCAGCAGCGCCCGGAGGATGGCGGCGCTGTCCCGAACATACTCGGCCTCGGCGCCCTCCGGAACGGTCGGCCGGTTCGCCTCGTGGGCCGCCACCCACAGCGGCGTCGCGCCGCGCAGGTCGCCGGTCCCGCAGGCGAACGGCTCGAACGCGCCCTTGCGCGGGTAACCGATGTAGTCCATCAACATCGCCGAAGCGGTGATCCGCGCGTTGGGATCCGCCCCGCGCGCGAGCAGCGCCTCCACGAGCGGCAGGGCGCGACTGGCGTGCAGGCCCCGCCGGCCGAACGGGCTGCGGCGGCGGCTGTCGCCGTGGCGGCGGCGCCAGTCGCCGTGCCACGTGGTGACGCTGCCCGCCGCGGCGTGCAGAGCTTGAACACCGCCCATCGAGCCGTTCGGATCCGCGCCCCGTTCCAGGAGATGCAGAGCGAACGCGTCGTTGCCAACGACGATGGCATACGCCAGCGCATGCGTGCCATCCACGCCTGTTTCGTTCACATCGACGCCGGCCGCAATGAGCGTCTCGGCCATCGCGATGTCGCCGTTGTGCGCGGCGTAGAGCAGCGGGGTAAAGCCGTCGGCGGTAGAGGCGTGCGGGTCGGCGCCGGCGTCGAGAAGCGCGCGCACGACGGCGGGATGGGATCCCGCCACCGCCCACATCAGCGCCGTACTGCGCGTCTCGGCGGTGGCGGCGTCGACGTCCGCGCCATACCGCAGAAGGGTCCGGACGACTGCCGCGTGCCCGGTCCGCGCCGCCGTCATCAGGGGCGTCAGTCCGCTGGCCCGCGCCACGTCCGTGTCGGCGCCGGCCGCGAGCAGCTTCTCGACCATGGCCGGGCTGGCGTTCTCGGCGGCCCGCTCGAGCGGCGTCACGCCGTTGTCGTCGGCCGCGTTCACGCCGGCGCCGGCGCGGAGCAGCAGGTCGACCAGCTCCAGGTCGTCGCGGTGCGCCGCCCACAGCAGCGCGGTGGCCCCGTCCGCGCGGCGGGCGTTGACATCCGCGCCGGCGGCGACGAGATGCCGGGCGGCCGCCGTATCGCCGTCCGCGGCAGCCGCGAGCAGCCGCAGGTCCTGGGCCGCAGCCGCGTCCGGCATGGCGGCGACGCCCAGCAGCAACACCCAGGGGAGCAGCCGAAGCGAAGCCGAATCGCCCATCGTTGCCTCCTCGCCCTCGACCCGGAGAACGACCGCGAACATCCCCACTATATGCAGCGGCCGGCGGTGCGTCCACAGTGCCCCGTCGTCGGCGGCGGTCGAACTGCACGATTCCGGTCCGACAGGCGGGTCGCCGTGCTTCGCGCGGTCGGAACGTCAGTGCCTTTGCGGTAGGATCCGGCCTCATGCCCTCCGTATACGAAGACACCTACCGCCGAGCGCAGGAGAACCCGCGGGAATTCTGGGCCGCCGCCGCGGAGCCCCTCTACTGGCACCGGCGCTGGGACACGGTGCGCGACGACTCGAACCCGCCCTTCTACCGCTGGTTCGCCGGCGGGCGGCTCAACACCTGCTACAACTGCCTCGACCGCCACATCGAGCGCGGCCGCGGCAAGCAGCTCGCGCTGATCTACGACAGCCCGGTGACCGGCACCGTCCGCCGCTTCACGTTCGACGAGCTGCGGGACGAAGTCGCGCGGGTCGCCGGCGCGCTCGCCGCACAGGGCGTGACCGCGGGAGATCGCGTCATCATCTACATGCCGATGGTGCCCGAGGCGGTGATCGGCATGCTGGCCTGCGCCCGGATCGGCGCGGTCCATTCGGTGGTCTTCGGCGGCTTCGCGCCGAAGGAGCTGGCCGCGCGCATCGACGACGCGCAGCCGAAGCTCATCCTCTCCGCCTCGTGCGGCATCGAGGTCGGCCGGGTCGTGCCCTACAAGCCGCTGCTCGACGCGGCCATCGAGCTGTCGTCGCACAAGCCCGAGCGGACGATCGTCCTGCAGCGGCCGCAGGCCGAGGCGCTGCTCGTCGACGGCCGCGACCTCGACTGGCGCGCCGCGTGCGACGGGGCCGCGCCGGCCGACTGCGTGCCGCTGGCCGCGACCGACCCGCTGTACATCCTCTACACCTCTGGCACCACCGGCGTACCCAAGGGCGTGGTGCGCGACAACGGCGGGCACGCCGTGGCCCTGCACTGGAGCATGGAGCACGTCTACGGGGTCGGGGCCGGCGAGGTCTACTGGGCCGCGTCGGACATCGGCTGGGTCGTGGGCCACTCCTATATCGTCTACGGCCCGCTGCTGCGCGGCGCGACCACCATCCTCTACGAGGGCAAGCCGGTAGGCACCCCCGACCCCGGCGCGTTCTGGCGCGTGATCGAGGAGCACGGCGTGAGCGTGCTCTTCACCGCGCCGACCGCCTTCCGGGCGATCAAGAAGGAGGATCCGGACGCCGCGCACCTGCGCAAGCACGATCTGTCGCGGTTCCGCACGCTGTTCCTCGCCGGCGAGCGGTCCGACCCGGACACCCTGATGTGGGCGCGCGACCACCTCGGCGTCCCGGTCATCGATCACTGGTGGCAGACGGAAACGTCGTGGGCCATCGCCGCCAACTGCGTCGGTCTCGGCACGCTGCCGGTGAAGCCGGGCTCGCCCACGCGTGCCGTCCCGGGCTACGACGTGCAGGTTCTCGGCGAAGACGGGAGCAGGATGCCGGCCGGGCAGATCGGCGCCCTGGTCGTGAAGCTGCCGCTGCCGCCCGGCTGCCTGCCGACGCTGTGGAACAACGACGACGGCTACCGGCAGTCGTACCTGTCGCGCTATCCCGGCTTCTACCTGACCGGCGACGCCGGCTACGAGGACGGCGACGGTTACCTCTACATCATGAGCCGCGTCGATGACATCATCAACGTGGCCGGCCATCGCCTCTCGACCGGAGGGATGGAGGAGGTGCTCGCCTTCCATCCCGACGTGGCCGAGTGCGCGGTGGTCGGGGTGGCCGACGCCATCAAGGGCGAGATCCCGCTCGGCTTCGTGGTGACCAAGGCGGGCGTCACGCGCGGGGCGGACGAGATAGTTCCGGAGCTGGTGGAACGGGTTCGAGCGTCCATCGGCCCGGTAGCCGCGTTCAAGGCCGCGGCGGTTGTGCCGCGGCTGCCCAAGACGCGCTCCGGCAAGATCCTGCGCGGCACCGTCAAGAAGATCGCGGACGGCCAGCCGTACACGACGCCGGCGACAATCGACGACCCGGCGATCCTCGACGAGATCACCGAGGCGCTCCGGGACCTCGGCTACCCAAAGGATGCCGGGTAGACACAATCATGCGGAGGAGAGAATCTCAATGGCCGTGAATCCGATTCCCGAGGGCTACCACACTGTAACGCCGTACCTCGTCGTCGAGGACGTCGACCGGCTCATCGATTTCCTGCAGGCCGCGTTCGACGCCAAGGAGAAGGAGCGCGTCCCCAGCCAGGACGGCGTCACGGGACATGCAGAGGTCGTCATCGGCGACTCGGCCGTGATGATGGGCAGGGCGCAGGACGAGATTCCCGTGCTCCCCTGCATGCTCTACATCTACGTGCCGGACACCGACGCCACCCATGCGCGGGCAGTGGCGGCGGGGGCGGTCTCTCAGCAGGAACCGACGGACATGTTCTGGGGAGACCGCAACGCCAGCGTGAAGGATCCGGCCGGCAACCTCTGGACCATCGCGACGTGTCGTGAGAACCTGACATCGGAGGAGCTTGCCGAGCGCGCGAAGGAGCACATGCGCTGACCGCCCGACGGATACCCGATCGCTGCTTGGACGTATCTCGACCGATCCGTCGATATGCCATGGAAAACCGTGCATTCGCGGATTGAACCAACACCTACCGCAACACCGTGCTCATCGGCGCGCCCGCGTAGCCGGTCATCTCCAGGTAGCCGGCACCGGTAACGGGAACGCCGGCGCGCGAACCCCGCACGTCTATCGCGCCTTCCCAGTAGGTGACCCCGGTCGACTGGCCGGTCTCGAGCTCCTGAGCGTCGACCGCGGCCGTCACCTCCAGGTCGAGCCCGTGCAGCGGGATCTCGATGCGCCACGTCACGGGATAGGCGGCGCCGCTGCCCGGGGATGTCCAGCGCCGGCCGGGCGTCAGGCGGTAGTCGTCGACCTGCAGACGGCTCACCCCGGCCGGCGAGACCAGGGTGCCGCTCGATCGCGGATCGCGCGCGCCGTCGATCCGGCGCATGACGTAGACCATCAGGTCGGTTCCGTCGTCGAGCTGTATCGAGAACCAGTCCCAGCCCGCCTGGGCGGGCTCCAGGAAGCTCGTCCCGAACTCGTGGTCCATCCAGCTCAGCCCCTCGACGTCGAACGTCTCGCCCGCGACCACCAGCCGGCCGGTGGTTCGCATCCGGGTGACAGAGTAGTAGTGGGACGCGTTGCCGATCTCGGCCCCCTTCTGGCTGAAGCCGTTGACGCCGTGCGGCACGGGAGGCCCGCCCGGATCGAGGCGCAGGTCGAGGGCAAGTCCTCCCCCGTCGCCCGCGGCCGTCAGCAGATGCGCTCGATTGCCGCCCTCCTCGAGGATGGCAGCCCATCCGTCGTTCCAGACATGCAGGGTCTCGGTGCTCGCCCCGGCCCAGCCGATGCCCGCCCGATTCAGCCGCTCGGCGACCTGGTGCGTACCACCTTCGACATCGGTCACGGCGAAATGGGCCATGTACAGGTCGCGCACCGCCCAGCGCGACGGGTTGACCGGCTGCCGGTCGACGCCGAAGCGAAAGAACGTGAGCTGATACCCGAACCGGCGGCCGTCCGCCGCGCGCAGGTTGCCGGTGTAGTACCACCATTCGATGCGATGATCGGTATGCGCCGCATGGTCACGGGGAAAGGACAGCGCATAGCCGGGGTCGGCGGCCTTCCAGGCGCTCCGATCGACCCCGTCGCCGCTTGCCTCCTGGCCGACGACATGTCCGCCCGACGCGAGCAGCGCGCCGGTCACGACCACCGTCCGTACGATGCCGCCGCCGACGCTCCGTCCTCGATCCTGACTATGCACGTTGACAATCCTGCCATAACGCCCCGTCGGCTCGCAGAATCGGCACGGCCGGCACCGAATCGCACCGTGATGCGCCGCTGGCGCGATATCGACTCCAGACTCCGCAGATCTGCCGCTAGCCCCCCGTGCCGCCGGCGTCTCCCAGCTCGAACCGCGCGGCCAGACGGGCCGGATAGAGCCCGGCGAGCGCCGCCGCGGCCACTATGGCCACGGTCGCCTGGGTCAGAAAGCCGATCGGCAGGTGGAACTGGATCGTCCAGCCGAAGCTCTGCACGTTGATCACGTAGATGAGTATCAGCGACAGGGCCAGCCCGACGACGAGCCCCACCGCCTGCGTCAACGCCCCGAGCGCGCCGGCTTCGATGACGATCAGGCGCCGGAGCTGCCGGCTGTCCGCGCCCACCAGGCGCAGCATCGCGATCTCCCGCCGCCGTTCCAGCACCAGGGTGAGCAGCGTGGCGGCCATCCCGAACAGCGAGACGCCGATGGCGATGACCTCGAGCGCGTAGGTGATGGCGAACGTCGCGTCGAAAATGCGCAGCACGGTGGCGCGCAGCGCGGCGTTGGTCGTGATGAACAGGCGCCGCTCCGGCCCGAGCGCGGCGTCCAGCTCGTCACGGACCGTTCCCGGATCGACCCCCGGGGCCAGGTACACGGTCAGCCCGCTGGGCCGATCCGGCCCGAAGTGGCGCTCGAACGTGCCGGTGTCCATCACCACCAGCCCGCGGTCGCTGGAATAGTCGAAGTAGACGGCGGCGACCTCGAACGGTGTCGCACCGGTGGGAGTGGGCAAGCGGACGGCGTCACCGATATCCGCCTGGTACTTGAGCGCGAACGCCTCCGAAACGACGACGCGGTCCCGTCCGATCGCGCCGGCCATCGCCGCCGTGCCGTCCGCCGGTGCCTTGAACTGCAGCCCGCCGCGCTCAAGCCGCGTCGTGAAGCGTCCCGCCCCGACGGTAATCGTCGAGCCGCCGTAGGGCACGTCCATGCCCATGAACCCGTCTATCGCTTCCACCGCCGGATGGCCCGCGATGACGGCCTCGGTCGCGGCCGAGATGCCTCCCCGACTGGCGGCCGGCGAACCGCGGGCGGTGGAGACGAAGAGGTCGGCCTGCAGCGTCTGGCCGATCCAGTAGACGACGGTCTCCCGAAAGCTCCCCACCATGATGGCGATGGCCGCCATCATGGCGAGGCTGACGGCCAGCGCGGCGACGGAGATGGAGAGCCGGGGAATCGCGGCGCCCAGATTGGCGTGGGCCAACCGGCCCTCCACGCGCAGCCAGCGCGCCATGACCGGCCCACAGGCCCGCCGGAACCCGAACAGCACCGCCGGCATCGCCATCCCCGCCCCGAGCACGACCGCCAGCGCCGCCAGCATGCCGAAGACCGGCAACCCCCCGACCGGCCCCTGCGCCGCAAGCCAGCCGCCGGCCGCGAACAGCGCCAGCGGACCGGCGATGAACCGCCTGGACAGCCGCGTCCGCGCGTCCAGATCCTGGTCGCCGCGCACGGCGGCCAGCGGAGTCAGCCGCGCCGCCTCGAGGGCCGGCGCCGCCGCCGCGACGAGAGCGAGGGGCAGGCCGACCGCGAAGGCCAGCATCACCATCCGCGGCTCGAGCGGCGGCACGGTGGCCGCCGACGCGATCCAGAACTGGCTCACGGTCGACGAGGTCAGCCCGACCGCCCCGTGCGCCAGCAGCCAGCCGAGCGGCGCGCCGAGCGTGCAGCCGAGCGTCGCCAGCGCGCCCGCCTCGCCCAGGAACAGCCCGACCACGGCGCGGCGGGTGACGCCGAGCGTCCGCAGCAGACCGATCTCGCGGCGCCGCGTGATGACGGAGACCGATACGGTGTTGTAGACCAGGAACAACCCGACGAGAAGCGCGATGAGGCTGAGCGCGGTCAGATTGAACTGAAACGCCCGCAGCATCCGCTCCACCTCGGCGCCCCGCGACGAGGGCCGGCGTACCGTGAGCCCCGCGGGCAGCCGGGACGCAACCTCCCGCTCGGCCTGCGCGACGTCGACGCCGGCGGCCAGCCGCACGTCGACCCGATCGACTCGCCCCAGGCGATCGACCGCCCACTGGGCCGCAGCGATATCCATCAGGGCGAAGCCGCCATCGAGAACGCTGGCCGGCCCCTCGTCGCCGAGGATGCCCGTCACGCGCAGCGCTACCGTCCGCTCGCCGGCAACCAGATCGACCCGGTCACCGATATCCAGCCCGTGGCGGTCGGTGAACGCCCGGGTCAGGATGATCGATTGCGGATCGGTCAGCAGGTCCAGAAAACCCTGGGTCGTCACCGCGCGCGGCGTGTCGCCGTCGACCAGCGGATAGTCGCGAAACGGCCGGTCGCGCAGGATGTCGACACCGAGCAGGCGCACCGCCGCCAACACCGGCTCGCCGGCGGCCGGCGTGACCTCCAGCAGCACGTCGGCGTCGATTACCGGGCTGACGAGGCCATGGTCCCGCAGCCATCCCAGCTCGCCCAGTCGGGTCTCGTCGAGGCCGACGCCGGGCACCGTGATCTCGAGCGACGTCCGTCCGGCCAGCGCGTCGAGGGCGGTAGAGAAGCCGCGCACGGAGCTGGCGTTGGCGAGCTGGATGGCTACGACGACCGCGACGCCGACGGCGAGGCTCGCGACGGTGGCCACGCTGCGCAGAGGCTGCTGCCGTAGACCGCGGGCGATGAAGGCGCGGAAGAGCCCGGCGGGCACGGGAGACTGCGTGGGGCGCACGGAAGGCGGCGGTGCGGCGGTCACCCCTGCGAACCCGCGACGGCGAGCTCCGGCCGCTCTCCTGCACCGGCCGCGGCGGAGGCTCGAGACTCGACGTGCACGATGCGCCCGTCGCGCAGCGCGACCTTCCGATCCGCCGCCGCGGCCACCGCCGCGTCGTGGGTGGCCAGCAGCAGGGCCGCGCCGGACCCGCGGCTGACGTCCTCGAGCAGGTCGAGAACGCGCCGGCCGTTCTCACTGTCGAGGTTGCCCGTCGGCTCGTCCGCGACGAGCAGGGCGGGCTCGTGCACGACGGCCCGCGCAATCGCCGCCCGCTGGGCTTCGCCGCCGGAAAGCTGGGCCGGCGCGTGGTCGAGGCGGTGCGAGATGCCGACCCGCTCGGCCCACTCCCCCGCCCGCGCCATGGACGCGGACGGTTCCCGACCCGCGAGCAGCAGCGGCAGCACGATGTTCTCGGCCACCGTCAGCGTCGGCAGCAGGTTGAAGAACTGGAACACGAAGCCGATCCGCTCGCGCCGCAACCGCGTCAGCGCGTCGTCGTCGAGCCCGGCCAGCGGGCGTCCGTCGAGCCGCACCTCGCCCGCGGTCGGACGGTCCATCGCGCCGCACAGGTGCAGCAGCGTCGACTTCCCGCAGCCGGACGGGCCGACCACCGCGACGAGAGCCCCGGCCTCCAGCGTCAGGCTGATGCCGTCGAGCGCGGCAATCTCCGTGTCCCCGCGGCGGTAGCGCCTGCACAGATCGTGCGCCTCGAGAACGGCCATCGTTCTCAAGATACACGAGACGCGGCCCGACGCGTCACCGGCGCGGGAGCGCCACGTACCCCCGCCGCGCCCGCACCTGGTGCTCCCCGCCCCGAACCCGGACCCGGATGCGGCGATACCTCCCGTCGGGAGGACGGGCGGGAGCGTAGGCCAGCGTGTACTGGTGGTTCAGCTCCTCGGCGATCCGCCCGGTGGCCGGCGCCAGCTCCGGGCTGTCCGAGATCACTTCCGCGTAGCCGCCGCTCTCGGCCGTGATGTCCCGCAGCAGGCGCGCGTTGACGCGGTCGTTGATCGGCCGCCGCTCCGGGGCGTCGATGCCGACGGCGTAGACGAAAGCGTCGCTCAGCCGTATCTGCCAGCGCACGTCCTCTCGCGTAACGTCGCTGGCGGTATCCGATCCGTCGGAGATGAGCACGACGGCGGCGCGGTCGTGGGCGCGGACGGCGAACAACGGCAGCGCCGTCATCAGGGCGTCGTAGATCGCGGTCGCCCCGTACGGGCGCACCCGGTCGAGGCGTCCCTGGAGCCGGCTCGGACCCAGCGTCCACGGGGCCTCCAGCCTCGGGTCGTGGTTGAAGACCATGAGGAAGACCTCGTCGTCCGGCTCGAGCAGGTCCACCAGGAAGCGCCGCAACGCCGCTCGGGCGTCGTCCATGCGTTGTCCGAGCATGCTCTGGCTGACGTCGAGGATCACGCCGAGGCTGACCGGCACCCTGCCCCGGTCGAATTGCGTGATGCGCTGCGGGCGGCCGTCCTCGAAGATCTCGAAGTCGTCGCGGGTCAGGTCGCCGACCAGGCGTCCTTCCGCATCGCGCACCGTGACCGTCACCTTGACCAGGTCCACGCCGGAACGGAAGCGGGGTACTTCAGGCCGCTGCTCCCCCGCCGGCGAGGCGCCGGCAGCGAGCACCAACAGCAGGAGCACGCCGGTCGGGCCGGCAAACGGCACGGGTCGCGGGCCGTCGAACACGATCTGCTTCCTTCCGGGCGCTGGCCAGCTCATTATAATCAGGTTCCGTGAGCACGCCTTCGTACGTGCACGGCGCCGCCGGCGTGCCCCTCCTGGGCGAGACCATCGGTGCGAACCTGCGCCGAACCGTGGAGCGACACCCGGACCGCGACGCCCTCGTCGTCCCCTTCCAGGGCTTCCGCGCCAGCTACCGGCAGCTCTGGGACCTGACGACGAGCCTGGCGCGCGCCCTGCTCGCCCGCGGCATCGCCAGAGGCGATCGAGTGGGCATCTGGACTCCCAACCGCTTCGAGTGGATCGTCGTCCAGTATGCGACGGCCCGCATCGGCGCGGTCCTGGTCAACGTGAACCCGGCCTACCGGGCGCACGAGCTCGAGTACACGCTGAACCAGTCGGGAATGCGCCTGCTCCTGCACGCCCGCCGCTTCCGCGCAACCGACTACACGTCCCTGGTCGACGGCGTACGCGCCCGGTGCCCGGCGCTGGCCGCGACGGTCGTCCTCGACGACGGGTGGGACGCGCTGCTCGAGGAGGCGGCCGGCGTCGACGACGCGGCGCTGGCCGAGCGGGAGGCGAGCCTGCGCTTCGACGACCCGATCAACATCCAGTACACGTCGGGCACCACCGGAGCGCCCAAGGGGGCCACGCTCTCGCACCACAACATCCTGAACAACGGCTACTTCTGCGGCGAGATCCTGCGTTACACCGAGGCCGACCGCGTGCTGATACCGGTCCCGTTCTACCACTGCTTCGGGATGGTGATCGGCAACCTCGCCTGCACCACCCACGGCGCCTGCATCGTCGCGCCGGCGGAGAGCTTCGACCCGGCCGCGACCCTCGACGCCATCGAGCGCGAGCGCTGCACGTCGATCTACGGCGTGCCGACGATGTTCATCGCGCAGTTGAACCACGCCGATTTCGCGAGCACCGACTTCTCCTCGTTGCGCACCGGCGTCATGGCCGGCTCACCCTGCCCGGTCGAGGTGATGAAGCAGGTCCGCGAGCGGATGAACGTCACCGAGATCACGATCTGCTACGGGATGACGGAGACCTCGCCGGTATCGACCCAGACGCGGGTCGACGACCCGGTCGAGAAGCGGGTCGGCAGCGTCGGCCGCATCCACCCGCACGTGGAGATCAAGGTGATCGATCCGGAGAGCGGCCGCATCGTGCCCCGGGGAACGTCCGGCGAGCTCTGCACGCGCGGCTACCTCGTGATGCTCGGGTACTGGAACCAGCCGGAGGCGACCGCCGCCGCCATAGACGACGCGCGCTGGATGCACTCGGGCGATCTCGCGACGATGGACGACGCGGGGTACCTTCGCATCGTCGGCCGCATCAAGGACATGATCATCCGCGGCGGCGAGAACATCTATCCGCGCGAGGTGGAGGAGTTCCTGTATACGCACCCCGACGTCGAGGACGCGCAGGTCATCGGCGTCCCGTCGGCGCGCTACGGGGAGGAGGTGATGGCGTGGGTGAAACCCAAGGCGGGCACCGCCCTGACCGGTGAGCAGCTCCGCACCTTCTGCCACGGCGCCATCGCGACCTACAAGATTCCGCGCTACTGGAAGCTGGTCGACGCGTTTCCGATGACCGTCACCGGCAAGGTGCAGAAGTTCCGCATGCGCGAGATTGCGACCGCCGAGCTGGAGTTGGAGGGCGCGGCCGGCATCGAGACCGCCTGAGCCGCCCGAGCCGCGACGCGGCCGTCGGAAGCTGCTCTCCGCGCCCTCGCGGCCGACGTCGGGTCCGGCGGCCCTCCCCGGCCGGCTCACTTGCCGGGCAGCGTGTAGTTGACCATCCAGTTGACGCCGAACCGGTCGGTCCACTGCCCGAAGTAGGCGCCCCAGAACTGCTCCTGGAGCGGCATGATCACCGCGCCGCCCGCGGACAGCTTCGCGCACAGCTCGTCGCACCGCTCCCGGCTCTCCACCTCGATGGACAGCGAGAAGTTGTTGCCGACCGCGAGCGGCGGGCCGAAGCTCGAGCTGTCGCTGCCCATCAGGACGCTCGAGCCGACCGGCAGCGCGACATGCATGACGCGGTTCTTCTCCGCATCCGACACCGGCATGTCCGGCGGCCCGTCTCCGAACGTCTGGAACTCGGTGAACTCGCCACCGAAGACGGACCGGTAGAATTCGAATGCCTCGCGGCAGTTGCCATCGAACGTGAGGTAGGTGTTCAACGCCATGCGTACCCTCCTGAGCGAGCAGAGCATACTCCGAGTCCGCGTCCCGTACCGCTGGAAGCGACCGCCGGCGGCCGCCTGCCTGCTGGCGGCGGCGATCGTCGGGGCGACGCGTCCCGCGCCGTCGGCGGCGCAGATGCAGGCCGGCGCGGCGGCGGTCGACATTACGCCGGTCCTGTGTGAAGACGCAGCGGCCGACGCGTCGGTTCCCCAGTTCGACCCCGACCGCGACTGTTTCCGGTGGATCCACCTGGCGGGCTTCAGCCCCTACGTGCCGTTCCGCCGCGGCAACCGGCTCGCCGAGGGTGTCCACGACCCCATCTGGGCGCGCTCTCTCGCGCTCCGCGACGCCGGCGGCGAGACGCTGGTCCTCGTCGCGGCCGACCTCCCGGGGCTCGGCCGCAAGCACACCGGACCCGTCCGGCGCCGGGTCGCCCGCGAGCACGGGATTCCGGAGAGCCACGTCATCCTGCACTCCACGCATACGCACTCGGCTCCCGACGCCAGCGGTTACTGGTCGACGCTGATGGCCGGCCACAACCAGCGCTACACGACGCAGCTTCGCGAGCTGCTCTACGTGTCGATTGAAGACGCGCTGCACGCGCTGCGGCCCGCGATACTGACGACCGCAACGACCACCCACGTCGCGTGCGAGGACATCGTGAGCGGCGCGCTGAAGACGGAGAGCGACTGCCGCCTGCCGGCCATCAACAACCGGATCGACGATCCGTCGGCCGCCTACGACCGCTTCGTCCTGCAACGCGACCTCCGGGATCCCGTCACGGGCAACCGGCGCGTGGTGGCGGCGGAGTTCCGGACGGCGGACACGGGCGAGACGATCGCCACCCTGATCAACTGGCACAATCACCCCGACACGCTCGGGAGCGGCAACCGGCTTCTGTCGAGCGACTATCCGCACTACCTGCGCGAGTACCTGGAACGCGCCAGGGGCGGGGTCGCCGTGTTCGTGGCGGGAACGGTCGGCAACCAGATGAGCGGCCTCCGCGGCACGCCGGTCCCGCTGTGGGACGAGGGCGGCCGCCGCGTCTTCGAGACGGCGCCCGATGGAGGCGAGCGGCCCGTGCTGGTCACCGACGGCTGGGAGAAGATCCGCTCGACCGGCTACGAGATCGCGCACGCGGCGGCCGCGGCGCTCGACGCGGCCGAACCGCTGGCGGCCCCCGATCTGGCCGTCGCCACGCTATCGTTCGACACGCCGATCGACAACGTCATCCACCTGCTGGGCACCTGGTCGGTGTGGCACCACGACGTCGAGCCGCCCGACCGGCTGCACTACCGGTGGCCCGACTGCTGGGGGCTGCTCGGCTGCGTGCGGGCAGAAGTCGCCCTGATCGAGATCGGCGACATGAGCCTGCTGACGGCACCGGGCGAGATCGATCCCGCCTATGCGCTGGGCCGCCCCGAGCACGTCGCCGACTACGGACCCGATTGGGGCCCGTGGCGCTTCCCGGCCATGGGCGGCGTCGACCGCCTGATGCCGGGACGCCACCACGGCTTCATCGGATCGGCGCAGGACTATCTCTCGTATCTCGTGCCGCCGGCGGACAATACCGGCTGGTGGAACTTCGATCACCCCAATCACTACGAGGAGTGGGTGACGATCGGCAAGCGGTTCGGAGAGGACGTTCTGCGCGCGTGGATCGAGATGCTCGCCGCGCGTGGAGCGGTGCGGGATGGCGCGCCGACGCCCTGACGGCTGCCGCGGGCAAGGAGCCGGACAGTGAGGCCGGGACCGTGGAGCGAATTCGAACGGGCCGCGTACGACACCTGCGAGCCCGACCTCACCGGGTTGCTGACGCACCCGGGCGAGACCCTGTCCGGACTCGCCGTCCTGGCCGCGGCGGTCGTTTCCTGGCACGAAGTCCACCGCTGGCGCGCCGGGGGACCCGCACGCTTCCTGCCGGCCGCGGTGGCCCTGCTCGGCGCCGCCTCGATGCTGTTCCACGCCTCGTTCGCGGCCGTATTCCAGCAGCTCGACCTCGCCGCGATATCGCTCTTCAACGGCCTGCTGCTGGCCGCGGCGCTCGTGCACGGGGACTACGTGGCACGGGATCGGTGGCCGGTGCTCTTCGCCCTGTTCTCCGGCAGCGGCGCGGTCGTGCCGTTCATCGCCACCGCGGCGGGCTACGCCGTAGTCACCGCCCAGGCGGCGGGGCTGCTCTGGCTGTGGTGGAAGCTGGCCCGAACGCAACCGGCCATCCGACCCGACCTCCGCCGGGCGACGGGACTCCTCCTCCCCGCCGCGGCGGTCCTGGCCGCAGGCCACGCGGGCGTCGCGTGCGTCGGCGACGGGAGCCCCTGGGCGCACGTGGTCCAGCCCCATATCGCCTGGCACCTCGCGTCGGCCGCCGCCTGCGTGTTCATCGTCCGTGTCGAGCTTGCCCTCGAACGAGACGCGCGGTGGCTTCGGCGACGGACCTCCGGCCGTGCAGAAGGCATCAGTTGACGCTCCCCGGCGGCCGGCCGAGCCACCACCCGCCGAGCACCAAAGGCAGCAGACAGGCCACGCCCCCGCCGAGTGCGCCCACCGCGAACCCGGCCGCGCCGCCGGACCCGGCCGAGACCCGGACTACGATCGCCAGCAGCACGCCCCCGGCGGTACCGGCCGCGCCGAACACCACGGCGCCGGCACACGCCCTGCGCCAGCCGGCGGCCCCGAGGGCAAGCCCGAGCGCGCCCAGCAGCGCATGCGTCATCCCCAGAGCCGGTGTGAAACCCACGAGCAGCTCGGGGAGCCGCTCCACGCCGCTCAGGGCCGGCAGGCTGGCGAGAATCAGGAGCGGGATCCACAGCGTCGCTCCGAAAGCCGCGCCGAAGGCCACCCGCCAGCGCAGCCCGGGACCGAGCGCGCCGCCCGCCACCATGCCGCCCGCCACGCAGGCGAGCAGAACGACGGTGATCGGCCGCAGGATCGTCGCACCCCGGTAGAGATCGAGCGCGCCGAGCGCCGGCAGCAGCAGAAGCGACGGGGCCAGCGACAGGAGCGCCCCGGCGGCAAAGGTCGCGGCCGTCCGGCCCGGCCCCGTTGGATGCGGCTCAGAAGTCAATGTCGGAGAACGCGGCGCCGACCCAGCGCTTCGGCCGGCCGTCCGGCCCCTCGACCGGATTCAGGGCATAGCCGAGGTCGAACCGGACGCCGCCGCGGCTCGCGAGCCGGTGGCTGCCGACGAGCAGGCTGATGCCGACGCCGGTCCGCAGATCGCCGAGATCCACGGGACGCCCGGCCGGCCAGACGAAGCCGCTGTCCAGGAACCCGGCGACGCCGAACGAGAACAACTGCCAGACGTCGTCGGCGAAGAAGACCCGTTCTTCCGCCGTGAGCAACAGCGACCGGGTGCCGGTGAACTGCCGCACCGGATAGCCGCGCAGCCCGGTCTCGGCACCGAGACGAAGCTGGACTTCCGGATCGAAATCGTGGCCATGGGCGTAGTCGAGCTTGCCGACGAACGCGGTCCGCAACGAGTGCTTGCGCAGGTAGCGGGCGTTCACCGCCGCCACGGTGTTCCGCCACCCGCCCCGTTCGCGCCGCCCGTCGAAGCCGACGCCGAGGACCACGAAGTGATCGTCGCGAAACTGCAGCCCATGGCGGTGGCCGAACGAGACGAACACCGCCTCCCGGCCGCCGAACGTGGGTGCAGACAGCCGCAACACCGCGTGCGATTCGGTGCCGAGGTTGAAGTCCTCGGTCCGCTCGAACTGGTTCACGTGCGTCAGCCGCACGAACCGGTGGGTGACCGATCGCAGACCGACCTCCGGGCCGCTGTAGTCCCGGCGATCGGCCCCGACCAGCACCTCGTGCGCGCGGTAGGCACCGTGCATCCGAACCGCGTGATTGGCGCCGCGCAGCAGCGCCCGCCCCAGCTCCAGATCGACGAACTCGCCGCGGACCGGCAACCGCTCGACCTCCTCGCCGTGCTCGACGATGGGCTCGCTCCGGGCGACGCTCACGACGCCCGCCGAGAACGCCCAGGGATCGCGGAGCGAGAGATATCCCCGGTCCAGCGTCAGAAGTCGCTCGTGGCCATCGCTGAGAGCCGCCACCGACGCGGCCAGCCCGACGTTCGAGCCGAGCAACTGCGGGTCCTGGTAACGAAGGCGATCCGTCACCCGGTCGAGATTCTGCCGGTGCGAGAACGTGATCGACTTGCCGAAACCGAGAAAGTTCTTCTCCGAGGCGCCAATCTCCCAGATCGTCCGGTTCTGCACCTGCGAAAAGTCCACGCGCGGCGCAAGAGACCACCGATCCCATGTCGTCACCAGGACGTCCACGCGCTCGGGCCGCCCGTCGCCGTCCTCGTCCACCTCCGCCGTCTCCACGCGCGCGTCACGCAGGAACCAGAGGCCACGCAGGTTGCGCTCGGTCTGGTCGATCAGCTCGCGGTCGAGCGGGTCGCCAGTCTCGAAGAGGAGTTCGCGCCGGATGATGTGATCGCGGGTACGGACGTGCAACCGGTTGGCGATGCGATGGGGTGCGAACAGGCCGCCGCCACGGGCGTCGAAGACCTCGCGGCTGGAAACCTCGATAACGCCGATCGACGGCGGTGACGGCTCGACCGGCGGCGTCTGCCCTGACGCGGCTGCGGCCAGAAGCAACGAGCCGGAGGCCAGAAGCGCGGCGGTCCGGACCGGACGCAGGTTCATCGGCAGCCGCTCGCGGCGCTCGCGTCGGACGACGGGGACGAGTCGAAATAGCGCGACCTCACGGTCGCGTCGGGAGTCTCGCTGCGCCAGACGCCCGAGACGTAGATGGCCATTCCAACCAGGGGCCGCGAATGTGCGGTCCAAAAAAGAAACCCCGACCGCCCGAAGCTCAATTTTGCTGAGCTCCGGACGTCCAGGGTTTCGATCTCGGGCCCCGCAGGGGGGACCGACGCGTTCGCTCGGACGAAACGCGCCCTATTCGGGCTCGGTCGGGTCGCGGCCGTCACTCGGCGCGCCGGTGCCGGACGAACCCATGAACAGCTTCCGGCCGTCCCGGAAGGTCAGGTCGCGGCCGTTGCCCTTGTTCGAGCCGTCCTTGGCCTGGTAGCCGTCCACGATGATCTCGGTGCCCGGAAGCAGCGACTGGCGATTGAAGCCGCGGCGGAGCAGCGTGTTCGGCGTGCCGCCCTCGACCATCCAGACGGTCGTCGAACCGTCGTCGTTGGTGACCTCGAGGTGGACCCACGCGTGCGGGTTGATCCACTCCATCCGGACGACCACGCCCTCGAGGTGGATCGGCGCGTCTGCGTCGAACTCCGCCGAGAACGCGTGATGGGCCACCACGGGAACGGCGGCCGCGGCCATCGCAACGGCCACGATCGTAAGGACTACCTTTGCTCGCATGGGATTCGCCTCCTGTTTGACAGCGGAACTGGTTTCGGCATTATCGCCAACTTCTACGTGTTCGTCAACCGTATCGACCCCGGTCGGGGCTTCTCTACCGGGGACCGGGCGCCTCGCCCTCGTAGGCGGAGCCATAGCCGCTCGGGCGATAGGTCGGCGTCAGGTCGGGATCCTTGCGGAGGTGCCCGTACATCAACTCCTCGGCGAACTCCACGCACTTGTACTCGAGGAGCTGCATGTTCTCGTCGACCCGACGGTAGAGCGGCAGACTGAGGCTCCAGGGCCGCGTGTAGGTCTCCGGGTCCTCGATCGTCGCCTCGTAGTTCAGGTGATTGGGGCCGGTCGCGGTGTAACGCTCGACGACGTGCATCTGGTTGCTGTGGTGGTTGCCGTTGCGGTCGAGCCACGTGTCCGGCATCTGGGCGGTCACGTCGATGACCAGCGTCTCGCCGTCGAACGAGCCGAGCGAGTGCCCCATCCAGGCGTCGACCGGCGCCTCGAAGTCGGGCCGGTTCATGTAGACGACGCGGCTGGCGCTGGCGAACTCGTACGCGAAGAGGATGTACTCCTCGGTCTGCACGATCTGGAACGGATACGGCTGGTAGGTCGCCCGCGGGATGCCCGGCATGTAGCACTTGGCGGCCGGATCGCGCTCGACCCAGTGCTGCGCGTTCTCCTGCTGCGTCGCCCGCGCCGCGGCGGTGTACGGGATCTCGCCGCCCTCGACGATGCCCAGGCCGCCCGGAACCGCAAAGATGGCCCCGAGCTCGACGACCGGGCCGTGGCTGGCCGCATGCGGCTCGATGTTCCAATGGGCGGAACCGATGGCCTGCCAGATGCCGTTCAGATCGGGCGTGCCGAACGCCGTCCGCGGCGCCATGTAGTCCTGCCCCGCCACGGTCGCCGCGCCGACGGAGAAGACCATCGTCAGCGCCAACGCCCCGGCCGCCGCCGTGGCAATCATCTTGCCGTTGAACCTCTTCAGATTTCGCATTTGACGCTGTCTCCCCGCCACGACCGCCACACCCGATGATGTCGCGAGCCGCCAGCAGACTGGGTCCGGATTCCCCTCTCTGTCAGGAGGACCGGAACGTGTTGACGAAAGTGGGCGATCTATACATGCGGCTTTCGGGCGCTGTCAAGGCCACCCGTCAACCGCGCCTACGAGAGCAATCCAATCAGCCGGGCGCCGACCGCCACGCCCGTCCACACCGCGATCGAGAACATGCCGGCGGCTTTCGGCCAGACGGGCCCCAGCTTCGCTTCGTCCACCCGCGCCAGCCGCCGCCGGACGGTGAAGGCGAAGATGAGTCCGAGCACGAGCAGCTCCATCTTCCACCAGAAGAACGGGCTGTAGTACTGCTTCATGGCCGTCGACATCACCGACGGCCAACCGGTGATGAGGAGCGCAACCAAGCCCCAGACCATCCACGGCATGGCGTCCTCCGACACCTTGGCCAGCGACACGCGCGTCAGACCCACACCGAGCAGCCGGAGGTCGACGACGAGTATCGCACCGGCGAACACGGCCAGCGCGATCAGGTGCATCACCTGCACGATAGGCGCGAACCACGTTTCGTTCAGGATGTACGCGCTGAACGCGTGCTCCTGCATCCAGAGGAAGAACGGCTGCAAGGACATCTGTCTAGCCTCTCAGACCCAGGTCGCGCCACCACTGCGGCACGAGATCCTGATAGGCGATCATCCGTCCGACGACGATGACCGCGGACCAGAAAGCGATCGACAGCACGCCGGCGACCTTGGCCCCGAAGGGCGGCGACGGGTCGTTGTCCCACTGGTCGACGGTCTGGTACGTCGTCGCGTGGAAGATCCACATGTTCAGGCCGGCCGCGACCAGGAGCAGGTTCTTCGTCCAGAAGTAGAAGTTCGAATAGAACCGCATCGGATCGCTCCACAGCAGCAGCAGGCCGGTCACGATGCTGATGGCGAACCCGACCATCTGCCACGGGAACAGCCGCTGCTGGACCTGCGTGATCGAGCTGCTGAGGTTGCCGACGCCGGCCAGCCGCAGATCCATCATCATGATCAGGCCCGCGAACATGCACATCCCGATGACGTGCGACGTGAGCATGATCGGATAGGCGTTGAGCGACTCGCGCAGGGCGACGCTCGACTCCATCGCGCCAACCCATTCGAACCAGCTTCGCATGCGTCAAGCTCCTCCAGCGCGAATACTCGTGTGGATGCCTCCAGCGCGGATTGTGTGGGACGGCGGTCTCACTCGCTGGGAGGAGTGCAACGCGGGGTTGGCGGATCCGTGTAGCTGTCGCGATACACGCCGTGGCAGTTCGAGCAGGCCTCGGCGATGTCGCCGGTCATGAGGATGACCTCGAAATCGTCGTACTCGCGGGCCTGCGCCCACTCGTAGGCCGTCTGGCCCGCGGCGCGTAACCCCGCGACGTACTGCTTCCAGTCGTCGCGCTCGACGGGGGCCGGCGCGCCGATGCGCCCTGCCTCTTCCTCGTTGAGCTCGCAATCGCGCGGAAGCTCGATCAGGTTGGCGGCCTCCACGAGCGCCACGGCCGCGTTCTCGAGAGCCTCCAGCCGGTATAGATGTTGGCGAATCGTTCGGAGGTGGAATCGCCCTCGACCGCCTCGACCGGAGCGTCGGGATTGTTCGTCTGTGCGTCGAAGATGATGTTCGAGTTGGGGAAGAGGATGCCGCGCATCACCTCCGCCAGGTCACCGAACACCTGCGGCTCCTGGGCGCCGGCGGTGCCGGCGGTCAGCAACATCACCATGAAGACGGCACTCAATGCACGCATTCGATCACTCCTTCGATCCGGTGAGCCGCCCGAAGCGGCCGACATCCAGACGGCTTGCCAGGGCGCGCAGTGTACCCCGTCGCCTGCGAACGGGTCAACCACGAAGGCGACCGGCTGAGCGATCCGGTCCCGGCTCGGTCGCGGTATAGACTCATGTCCGGAATTCACTTCGAGGAGGATGCGTCACCATGCCGAGTCATAGACGAGTCGTGCCCGTTCTGGCCGCGTTCGCCGCCGCCTTCGCGCTCTTCGCGGCCGCCGTTCCGTCCGCCTCGACCGCGGCCGAGGCCGCGCAGGAGCCTGCGGCCGAGGTGCCGGAGAACCCCGTCGAGGCAACCGAGGAATCGGTACGGGCCGGCCTCCGGGTCTACGGCCGTTTCTGCCGTTCGTGTCACGGAATCAACCTCGACGGCCGCGGCCAGAGCCCGTCGCCGGGGACGAGACCGGCCAACCTGGTCGACGACGAGTGGGTGCACGGCGACAGCGACGGCGACCTCTACAACGTGATCCGCCAGGGCGTCCCCCCGAACTACGACATGGACGCCTGGGAAGGACGCATCACCGACGAGGAGATCTGGCACGTCGTCAACTATCTGCGCTTCAGGGCCGCCCGCTAGGCGTCTGCGCCGTAGAAACGGTGCAGACCGCTGGTCAGGCTCGATTGGGCGGCAATCGGAGCCGGCGGCGACGATTGTCGGGCCAGGCGTCTGCGCCGTAGATCCCGCCGGCAGGCCTGCCCGACATCTGCCGGCCCCCGCCAGTCTGCGCGACATCTGCCGCGCACACCCTCAGGGCTCCACGGGCCGCCCCGGCAGCCAACGGCCCAACGCGCGCCGGATGCGCCCGCACCCGATCCAGAGGCCGATGCCGCTCGACGCCAGACCACCCAGACTCAGCAGGATCACTCCGATGTCCCAGAGCGGCCGACGGTCGTACCAGAACGCGAAGTCGAGGCTATGCAGGCCGTTGAAGAGCCACCGCTCCACCCGGGTGAGCCGGTGCTCGCGGGCGACCACCCGGCCCAGCGCGGGATCGACGTAGACCCACGTCTCCAGGGGGTCGCCGAACTTGACGCGCAGCACCGGCAGCGGCGCCTGCCGCCCCCGCGAGCCGCCGCGCGCGTAGTAGTAGGAGTCGTACTCGGCCAGCAGCGCGGACTCGACCACCGGCTCGCCGGGCACCGACGCGGTCAGCCGGGCCAGCAGAGACTCCACGGCGAACGGCTCCTTGCGCGCCGTTGCCGTGTCGGCCGCGACGAGGACCGGCCCGGAATCGACGCCGCCGCCGGCTCCGGCGCCCGCGCGCGGCCGGTGCGCGGATCCAGCCGGCACAGGGTCATCACCTGCCGTGCGCACCAGGTAGTAGGACTCGTCCTGGATGCGCAGCAGCTCGATCTCCTTCACCGGACGCCCGCCGGCGATGGAAGCCAGCGTCCCGGCATCCGGCGCAGGGAAGCGCGCCAGCTCCAGCGGTCCGCCGGACAGTGCATCCCCGGGAACATCGAGGCCCCGGGCGCTGGTCCAGCCGTAGGGCTCCATCGACAGCAGGCCGCTGAACACCCAGGTCAGCGTCACGAGCCCAAAGACGACGCCCGTCTGGTAGTGCCAGCGCATCCAGCCCGCGTACGGGATTCGCGCCCACAGGCCGCCGGTCGACCGGTTGCCCCCGCGCGAACGGCGCCACCGGAACTGCGTGACGCCGAGCGCGAGCCCGATGCAGGCGAGCAGGCACCCCAGGGTCGACGTCCAGACCACGACGTCGTACCACAGCGGCTGGTTCGAGCGGAGTGCCGTGAAGTAGAACCAGTGCGGAATCGCGCCGATCCAGGCCAGCGCCCGGCTGCGCCGCGTGGTCAGCATCACCACCTCGGCGGTCCGTGGCGAGACGTAGAGCTCGGTGCCGGCCTCGTCGTCGATCACGAACCTGTGGAGCGGAAGCTCGCGCTGCTCGACCAGCGTCCACTGATCGGGCTCCGTGAGCGTGCCGGCGTACTCGACGACGTCGCGAGTCCGGCCGGTGAACCGGCTCGCGACGGCGGCAGCCTCGGTCGGTCCCACCTCCTCGAGGCGCTCCCCGGTGTCCGCGAACACTGTCACGCCATCGAACCGGTAGGCCGGCCGGTCCGCCACCGTCAGCAGCGAAGCACTTCGGGGAATCGGTGACAGGTACGCCCGCCGGGCCGCAGCCGCGGGCGTCATCGCGACGCGGTCGAGATCCAGCTCCGCAAGCCGTTCGAGCCGCAGCTCCGGGGTCAGCCGCGGCATGTCCCGCGTGTACATCATCACGATGCCGGACGCGAACCAGACGACGAAGAGGACGCTGAGCGGGATGCCCAGATAGCGGTGGAGCAGGATCAGCCACCGGACGGTCGACCCGGATCCGCGGCGCTGCTCGCTACCCGTCGCGGCGTGGCGCCTCATCGGAGGGCGGTCTCGCATATCTGTACCCCAAGGACTCCGGGCTGGTATAACATGTTCGGGTAGAACTTGAGCATGCCCAACACGAGCGTTCACCTCTCGCAATCCCTGCTGGCCGGCCTGGATCGAATCGCGGCGGAGCGAGGCATGAGCCGCAACCGTCTCATCGTGGAATCGTGCCAGCGAATCGTTGACGAACGAGCGTGCTGGCCGGCGGGGCTGTTCTCGAACGATCACCTGAGCGGGGCCGACGTGAAGGAGCTCCGGCAAAGCGAGTCGGAATTTCGAGAGGCCGTCGAGGGCGCCCGAAGGAGCCGCGCGCGCGCCCCGTTCTGATGCTGCTTCTCGATACGAGCGCCGCCTCCGCCTTCATGCATCGGCGCCCTGACGCCCTGCGCCGACTGCACGCAGAGGACCCGTCGACCGTGTACCTCTGCGCCATCCGCCACTTCGCCAGGGTCGACGACCTCGAGCTGTCCGACTGGTCCGCACCCGAACCGGACGGCGCGAGCGCCGGTCGACAGCCGTGACCGAGTACGCTGCGGAGCGATGCTGCGGGCAGGCGCGGAGTCGCCAATCGGGGATCAGGGTCACGGCGCCGCATCATTGTCCACCTCCCGGCAGCGTGATGCGGAAGATGCTTCCCCGCCCCGGCTCCCGCTCGTAGCTGAGCCGCCCGCGATTGGCCTCGACGGCCCAGCGGGCGATGGCGAGCCCGAGACCTGCCCCGTCCCCGCCGTCGAGTGTCGCCCCGGCGTCCGTTGCAGCGGACCCCGCCACGCGATAGAGGCGGTCGAACAGCCGGGGCGCATGGTGCTCCGAGACGCCGGGGCCGGTGTCGCTGACCTCCAGGATCGCGCTCCCGTTCGCGGCCGAGATCCGGAGCTCGATCTCCCCGCCGGCCGGCGTGTACTTGATGGCGTTGTCCACGAGGTTGATCACCGCCTGCCGCAGCACGATCCGGTCGCCCCGGCATGTGGGGCGGCCGTCGAGCACGATGGCCAGCGCCTGCTCCTTCTCTTCGGCCAGCACGCCGAGGTGACCGGCGACGTCGTCCGCGAGCGCGGCCAGGTCGATGGCGTCGCGGGCCCGGGTCCGATCGCCGCTGTCCGCACGCGATACGGTCAGGAGCCGATCGACGAGACCGCTCAGCCGATCCGCCTCCTCCAGCATGCTCTCGACCACGGCGCGGTACGAGGCGGCGTCGCGCGGCTCGCGCAGGGCGACCTCGCCGACGCTGCGAATCGCCGTCAGCGGCGTCCGCAGCTCGTGGGACACATTGGCCGTGAACCGGCGCATCTGGGTGAACGAGGAATCGAGCCGGCCCAGCGTCTCGTTGAACACCGTCGCCAAGCGGCCCAGCTCGTCGGCGGGGTTGTCGATGGGCAGCCGCTCGCCCAACCGCGACGCGGTGATGGCGCGCGCCCGCTCGGTCATGGTCGCTATGGGTTCCAGCGCGCCCCGCGCCAAGTAGTAGCCGCCGAGCCCGGCCGCGACGACGCTGAGCGGCAGCCCGAGCAGCAGCACGAGCGCCAGCTCGCCCACTTCCTGGCGCATCAGCGCCTCGGATCGGCCCACCTGGACGACCACCGGATCGCCGCCGATGACGGTCCGCCTGGCCAGTATCCGGAACGGCGCCGGCTCGCTCGCGACGGAGACGATGCGGCCGTCGGCGCGGTCCAGCAGCGCCTCGCTCTCCGGCACCGGGAGCCGGCGGGCGACGGCCGTCCGGTAGACCAGCGCGCCGTCGGAAGTCCATACCTGCAGCCAGGGACTCTCCTCGCTCCACGGATCCCCCTCGAACCAGGAGAGCGAGCCGTCGGGTTCCCGCTCCGCCATGCCGGTGGCCCACCGAAAATCGCTGCGCAATCGCGCGTCGAGTGCCCGCGACGCGTTCCGCGTCACAATCAGCAGCACCGCCGCCGCGTAGATCGCGAGCACGACGACCATGACCGCGACGTGCCACGCGGTGAGCCGGACACGGAGCGTGCGCGGCAGCCAGGACACCATCATGGCGCCCCCGCCTCGCGCAGCACGAACCCGACGCCGCGCACCGTGTGGATCAGCCGGACCGACTGGTCGGCGTCGATCTTCCGGCGCAGCCGCGAAACGTGCACGTCGATGACGTTGTCGAGGGTCGTGCTGCGCGCCGTCTCCCGCCACACCTCGCGGGCGAGGGTGTCGCGCGAGACGACCTGGCGCGCGCACCGCGTCAGGTGCAGCAGCAGCTCGAACTCCTTCGCGGTCAGCTCCACCGCCCGTCCGGCGCGCGTCACCCGGCGCGGCGCGCAGTCGACGACCAGCGTATCGACGGTCAGGCGCTCGGCCTCGGCGGGCCTTCCGCGCCGGGACACCGCCCGGATGCGGGCGAGCAGCTCGGCGAAGGCGAACGGCTTTACGACGTAGTCGTCCGCGCCCGCATCGAGCCCCACCACGCGGTCCTCGAGCGTGTCGCGCGCGGTCAGGACCACCACGGGCGTCTGGAGCCCGCGGCGCCGCACCGCCGAGAGGATCTCGATGCCGTCCCGGCCGGGCAGACGCAGATCGAGCAGGATGAGGTCGAAGCGATCCATGGTCAGGCGGAAGAACGCCGCCTCCCCGGAGGTCTCGACGACCACGTCGTAGCCCTCGCCCTCGAGCCCCTGGCGGATCGCCTCGGCCACCTTCCGCTCGTCCTCGACCACGAGCACGCGCAACGGGCGCGCCGGCGGCCCGGAGCGCGGGCCGGTTCCCGGCTGCGGCAGGCTCGCACTGGACGGCATCTTTCGCAGCTTATCGGCCCACCGGCCGCGAAGGAAAAGATTTCAGACGATCTTCAGGATTCATCCGCCCCGGCCGCACTATTATGGTCACTTGTCGCGTCCTGCATCGCTTCACGCGAAAGCATGCGAAGATACCGCCCGAGGGACCCGCGTCGTCCGCAGTGGAGAACGGCCATGAAGTGGAAGCTGCCCGTTCTGATCGCCGCCTGCCTGAGCGTCGCGTCCGGAGCCTTGGCGCACCCGGGCCACGAGCCCGCGGGGATCTCCGAGCCGGGACTCGGCGGAGCCGGCCACCATGCAATCGGCGAGATCTACGACGAGGAGCGGATGATCGTCCTCGCCGGCGAGGTCGAGTCGTTCCTGTTCGGCAATCCGCATTCGGTGCTCCACGTGCGGGTGGTGGACGACGGCGGACGCGCTCGCACCTGGGCCGTGGAGTGGCGGGCCGCCAACCGGCTGTCGCGCGCCGGCCTGACCGGGGACGCGCTCGCGCCGGGGGATCCGGTTGCGCTGTGCGGACATCCGGGGCGCAATCCCGCCGCCTATCGGCTGTACCTGCTGAACGTGGCCCGGCGCGCGGCGGGCTCCGCTTCGCGTGAGATGCGCGAGGCGCTCTGCGAGCGTGAGGCGAGCCCGGAAATCGCGGAGCTGCCGCCGGCCCCATCCTCGCGGGAGCGCGCTGCCGGACTCTCCCGACGCGACCAATAGGTCGCGCTTCGCGCCGGCGAAACTCGGCCGCGACCGGTGCCGGCCGGGTCCCGACGACGCCCCAGAATCGCCCTCGGCCGACCTGCAGCCGTTCGCGGCTTACGGAATGGTGCGACCGCGCTGCTCGTCGCCCACCCAGTAGATGTTGTGACAGTTGTTGCAGGCGTTGTAGACCACTTCCCCGCTGTCGAAGATGGCCTCCGGGTCTTCCGCCCGCGCCGCCTCGAGCGCCACCGCGGCCGCGTCGATCATCTGCTGCGAGAACGTTATCCACTGATCGGTGTCGCGCGCGCGGCTGCCCAGCATCAACAGGTTGCCCGACTCGATGAGGGTCATCGCGGCCCCGGTCACGGCGAGCCATTCCTCTTCGGTCTCCGGCTCCCAGTGGTTCTCGCCGTTCTCGTCCCAGATGGTACCGACGGCGTCCCAGAGGGCGTCGGCCGACGCGTCGATCATGCCGGCCATCAGATCCCGGGTGGTATGGCGCATGTCGAGCGGCGGCCCCGCCGGCGCTTCCGCCGCGCAACCGGTGATCAGCAAGGCGCCGGCCAGCAAGAGTCCACAAGTCGTTCGCATGTCGTGTCCTCACCTGCGCATTCGCGATGCGCGACGAGCGTTGCCCGGGCGGGAGCAACGGCTGGGCTTCAGAATCCCCGAAACATGGTACGTGGCCCGCTCGGGCGAGGCAACCCGGCGGCAGCCCGTTCGGGCGAGGCAACCCGGGCAACGGCCTGCGGGGGCGGCAAGACGCCGGCGGGTACGAACGAAGGGCCGGGATCGCGCGACCCCGGCCCCTGCAATCACGATCCGGACGAACGGGCTACGGGCGCGGGACGCCGACGTCGCCCTTCGCGTTGCCCATACCCTTGTACTTGAACCGCTGCACGCGCTTGCCCTCGTAGGTCTCGGTCGTGTAGACGTTGCCCATCGAGTCGACCGCGATGCTGTGGTTGCCGTAGAACTGACCGGCCATGCGGCCGCCGGAACCGAAGCTGTAGATGTACTCCAGCGGCTTGCGGCGCAGCACGTGGACCTTCTCGTTCATGCCGTCGGCAACGTAGGCGAAGGTCTGATCGGGATCGGTCGAGAACGCGATGTCCCAGACCGCGCCGGCCCCGAGCGTCTTCGTCATGAGGTAGATCTCCTCGACGAACTCGCCCGCCTTGGTGAACACCTGCACCCGGTTGCCGGGACGGTCGCACGCGTAGACCAGGCCGTCGTTGGTCGGGTCGGCGCAGTGCACCGGGTTCCGGAACTGCGACGTGCCGGACTTGTCCTTGCTGACCGCGCCGTGCGCGGGCGCGTTCGCCAGGTCGTAGCGCGGCAGCTCGTCGTCGCTCGGCGTGTTGCCGTAGGCGCCCCAGAAGCGCTTCAGCTCGCCGGTCGTGCCGTCCACCACCGCCACGCGCTTGTTGCCGTAGCCGTCGGCCAGATACGCCTCGTTCGCCGCGTCGTCGAAGGTGACCTTGGCCACCTTCTGGTAGCGCGTCATCGAGCTGCTGTCGGGCTCGGCGAAACCGTCCTCGCCCACCTGCAGCAGGAACTCGCCGGTGTGGCTGAACTTCAGGGCGTGCGAGTCGTCGCCGCCGTTGCCGCCGATCCAGACGTTGTCCATGCCGTCGACCCAGACGCCGTGGTTCGACTCGGGCCAGTCGTAGCCCTCGCCCGGACCGCCCCAGTGCTGCAGCAGGTTGCCTTCCTGGTCGAACTCCAGGATGGGCGGCGCCGCGAAGCAGCAGGCCTCCGCGAACGGCGGGTCGAGCGCGGCCGGAATCTCGTTCGGCGCGAGGTTGCCGCGGTGCACGATCCAGACGTGGTCGTCCGAGTCGACCGAGACCCCGATGGTCGAGCCGAGCAGCCAGTTGTTGGGCAGCGGCTTCGGCCAGAACGGGTCGACCTCGAACAGCGGCGCGTTCGGGATCATCCCCTGAGCCCCGACGGCGCCGCTCTGGATTCCGCCCCACACAAGGCCGGCGGCCAACAGGACGCCCAGGCTCGTTACGGTCAGTTTTCGCATCATGTCAGGGTCCTCCTCAGACTCCTCGCGGATCAACACGCACAGCGCGCGAAGCGTGCTGCGCACAGACTGCCATCGACCGCCGCGCAAAGGCAAGCCCGAACCGGGATTTTCTGTGCCGCGGCAAGCGAGCCCGAGCGGCACGGATCCGCCCCGGCGCACCCCTCTCAGAAACGACCGCCGGCCCGACGCCGCCGGTCGCGATGATAAGGTGCATGCAGCGTCAGCGGCCCGTGTCGTCAGGCCGTGGAGGAGCACCGCAATGACCCGCAGGCTCGCCCTCGTCACCGTTTCTCTCGCCGCGGCCGCCGTCGCCGGCGTCTCCGTCCCCGCGAGCGCGCAGGAGTTGCCGCGGGCGACACCGGAAGCCGTCGGACTCTCCTCCGAGCGGCTGGCGGAGGCGACCGGCCGGCTCCGGGCCCACGTCGAGGCCGGGGACGTCGCGGGCGTCGTGGCCGGCGTGGTCCGCCAGGGTCGCCTCGTCTACCTCGAAGCACTCGGCGCGCTCGACCGTGAACGCGGCCTCGCGATGCGTGAGGACGCCCTCTTCCGCCTCTACTCCATGACGCGCCCCATCACGAGCCTCGCGGCGATGATCCTGTGGGAGGAGGACCGCTTCGAGCTCGACGATCCGGTCTCCCTGTACCTGCCGGAGTTCGCCGGGCAGCGGGTCTTCGTCGAGGCGTCCGATCCCGACGTGGAGGCGACCCGCCCGCGGACCACCGAAATGACGGTCGAGCACCTCCTGCTGCACACCTCCGGTCTGGGCAGCCGCGGCTCCGCCATCTACCGCGCCGAGCAGGTGCGTCTGCGCTCCATCCCGCTGCCGCAGATGGTGACCAACGCCGCGCGGACGCCGCTGTTCGAGGATCCCGGAACGCGCTGGCGCTACGGCATCTCCACCACCATCCTCGGCCGGCTGGTCGAGATCTGGTCCGGCATGCCTTTCGACGAGTTTCTCCGGGCACGCGTGTTCGACCCGCTCAGGATGACCGACACGGTCTTTCAGGTCGACCCCTCCCGTGCCGACCGCTTCGGCCCGGCCTACCGACCCGGACCGGACGGCGAGCTCCGCCCCCATGCCATAGAGGTGGTGCCCTTCACCGAGCGGCCGGCGCTGATCGAGGGCGGCGTCGGGCTCGTGTCGACCGTCCGCGACTACCTGCGGTTCTCCCAGATGTTCCTCAACCGCGGCGAGCTCGACGGCGTGCGCATCCTGCAGCCGTCCACCGTGGCGCTGATGACCGTCAACCGCGTTCCCGACGCCCTGCTGCCGATAGGCTTCGGCAACCCGCAGCCCGGCCGCGGCTGGACCCTGGGGTTCTGCGTCGTGATAGACGCGGACGCGTCTCCCCTTCCGGTCAGCGAGGGGACGTTCTGGTGGGACGGCTCCTCCGGCACGCGTTTCTTCATCGACCCGGTGGAGGACATGGTCACCGTCATCATGGGAGCCGCGTCGCCGGCCTACGGAAACGGCTTCCGGGAGGCGTTCACCGAAGCGGTCTACGCCGCGATCATTGATTGACGCGCACGATCGCGATCATGACCCCACGGCGACCAGCGGGGCCAGGCAGTCGGTCTCGGCGCTGACGTCCAGCGGCCACCAGCTCGCAAAATCGGCGTCGGAGGCGGCGATGGGCACGACAAGCGGGAACCCGTCCGGCTCGAACGCGCCGGTTCCGCCCGCCTCGGCGTAGCGGCCCGCCAACATTCGGCGGAAACGGCCGATCTCCGGGGCGTCGAAGATCGCGTAGTAGAGCTGCCGGGTGGTGCCCGAGCCCTCGCGCCGGACGACGCCGATGCAGACCGGGGCCGGCGCGGCGGCCGATACACCCGACTCCTCGGCGACCTGCAGCACGTCCGGCGGCGCCAGCACGCTCCCGAGCGCGTCGCGGTACTCGGCGTGCAGGACGAGCGGCATCGCCGCCACGGTCGGCGAGGTCATCGACTCCATCGTGCGATTGAAGATCTGCTGGAAGAGCTCGGCGCGAAACTGATCGGATGGCTGCAGGACGAGCAGGCCGGCGCCCGGCTGCATCGGACCCCGGAGGGCCAGGGTCCATTCCGCAACCATCCCGGCGTCGACGACGTAGGGCTCCGCCAGGCTGCTCTGCACCGTCCGCCAGAACAGCCAGCCGAGCACGGCCAGCGCCACGAGCGCGATGCCTGCCTTGCGCATCTCTATGCCTTCGCTCTGCCTGACGGCTGACCCGGGGTCCCAGCGCGACGGTCGGCCATCTAGAAGTCCTTGCGGTCGTACCCTGCGTCGGCCGCCAGCTCGGCCGCCATCCGCCGGTCGCGCTCGAGGGCGTCGCGCACCTGGTCGGGACGCGTCTGGTAGCAGTCGAGGCACACCAGGGGGTCGACGACGTGGCCCTCGATGGACAGCCCCCGGTCCGCCATCAGCTCGCGGATCAGATCCGCGGTGTGCGCCTGCGCCTTGAAGAAGTCGGAGTAGCTGAGTCCGTTGGCGATGGCGAGCGGCGTCCACCCCTCGACGGTCCGTGCGTCGAGAGCAGCCCCCTGCTCCACCAGGTACTCGACGATGCGGTTGACGCCGCGGAACGCCGCCCCGTGCAGTGCGGTCTCGTCGCGGAAGTTGGTGGCGTTGACGTCGGTGCCGAGCTCGACGCACATCCGGACCGCCTCGAACACCTCGTCTTCCTGTCCGGGCAGCGACCCGCCGTCCTCACCCGGGATGAAGATGGCGATGCCGGTCGCCACCATCAGCGGTGTCGTACCGTCGGCACTCGGGATGAGCGGATCGGCGCCCGCCTCGATCAGCACTCGCATCGCCTCGACGTCGGTGTTCTTGGCGGCCAGGAAGAACGCCGTGGCGCCGAGCCGGTTGAGGCGGCTGCGCTGGCCGTCCTTCATCCCGTTGGTCATCATCCGGGCGTCGACGTCGACGCCCCTGGCGATGAGCTTGCGGACGACGTCGATGCTGTCGACGCTTCCCGTCGGAATCGGCCCGGCGAGCCCGCCGCTGGGGTTCGGCCGGCGGGTGCGCACCGTCTGGTGCAGCGCGTTCCAGCCGGCACCGGCCAGGTTGGGGTCCGCGCCGCGATCGAGCAGGTAGTCGGCCAGCTCCCAGTGGGCGTTGGCCGCCGCGACCACCAGTGCGCTCTGGCCGTCCGAGAGCGTGTCGTCGACGTCGGCGCCGGCGTCGAGCAGGGCACGCACGGCGTCGATTGCGCCCGCCCGGACCGCGAAGAGCAGCGCGGTGAACGACGTCGACGCCGGGCTCCGGAAGTAGCTCCGGCTCGGCGGGGGCGGCGGTCCCCCGGTCCGGACGTGAAGATCGGCGCCCAGCTCCGCCAGGGCATGTACCGCCGGCGCGTTGTTGCGCGCCGCCGCCCACATCACGGCGGTCTGGCCGCCGACATCATCGCGCGCGTTCGGATCCGCACCGGCGCGCAGCAACACGCGCACCGCGTCCGCCGGCCCGGCCCGCGCGGCCGTCATCAGCGCCGTTTCCCCGCCTGGCATCGACGCGTCCGGATCCGCACCGGCGTCGAGCAACTGCTGGAGCACCACGGCGCTCCCGTTGGTGGCGGCCAGCGCGATCGGCTGCACGCCGTAACGGTTCGTCGCGCTCACGTCGGCGCCGGAATCGACCAGCAGCCGCACGAGCGCCGGCAGATCGCGATGCACGGCCCAGTGAAGGGCCGTCGCGCCGTCCACCGAGGCGGCGTCGACGTCCGCCCCGGCAGCCAGCAGGTCCCGCGCCGCACCTGCGTCTCCAGCCTCGGCCGCGGCGACCAGCGGCGGATCGTCGGCCACGGCATGCGCGGTCCCCGGCAACCCACCGCTCGAGGCGGCAACGACGACGCCGGCCAACGCGGCCCAACCGATACTCATCGCACGCATTTCCACTGCAGGCATCGGGTCCCGTCAGTACTTCAACCAGGTCCCGCTGAGGCCGGTCTGCCCGACGCCCGGCTGCGTCCAGTCGCAGACGCCGTCGGCGAACGTCTCGCGCAGCTCCGCCTCCTGCTCCGCCGTGAACGTCGCGCCGTAGTCGCCCAGGTCGATCGGCTTCAGCTCGCACTTGACGACGTCGCTGGCGAGCGGCGCCCCGGCCACCTCCCGCGGCGACGGCGCCGACGGGTAGAGCTCCTCGCAGCGGCCCGCGCCGCGGACCTGCTCCTCGACGATGCGGGTCGGATCGTCGTCCCGCGTCCAGCAGGCGTCGACGAGCTCGGCCGGCTTGGCGCCGACCACCTGATCGATGCCCGCAACGTCCGCATCCGCCGCGGACAGATTCGCGAGCCACTGGTCCATCTGCGCCAGCGCGCCGCGCAGCACGGGGCTGCTGCTGCTGTAGAGGCCGTAGCGGTCGTCCTCGGTCAGCATCACGTGGTTGTCGGTACGGCCGTTGGCCTTCCGCAGGCGCTCGCGCATCGAGAACGAGTGGTAGCGGACGTGCACGTCGCCGTTCTCGCGATCGTCGCTGTAGGCGCGGTAGTCGATGATGGGCGTCTCGGACAGTCCTCCGCCGCCGCTGGTCAGCCGTCCCGTCTCGTAGGCCAGGCGCACGGCCTCCGGATCGGCCACGGTCCGTGCGGCCTGGAACCCGCCGTCCTGGTCGTAGCCGCCGATGCGGCGGTTGAGATCGAGGAACTGCGCCGCGGTGATCACGCCGTCCTCGAGCGCCCCGAGGCCGTACTGCACGCCGACATTGTCGAGCGGACGACGCGCGAAGCCGGTCTCGGCGTCCTGGCCGTAGACGTTCACGTAGTGGCTGTAGACGTCGCAGCGGGCGCCGTCCGGGTTGTCGGTCGGGTGGTAACGCAGCGCCTCGGGCAGGACGTCCGGGCAGAACTCGCCCACCTGGACCCGCCCGGCGTTACGGGAGACGTTGGGCATCGTCGCCAGGTTCAGGAAGCCGGCCACGGCGCGCTTCTGCTCCTCGGTGAACGGCACCGAGGTCTCCTGAAAATACCGGTCCAGCAGCCGCGCGTCGGTGATCATCGGGACGGTGCCGAAGCCGACGTCCGGGAAGCTGCAGCCGGGGATGATGCCGTCGAGCAGACCCGGGTAGTTGTCGGCGATCTGGTGGTTCTGATACGAGCCGCCGGAACAGCCCCAGCCGATGGTGTAGCGCGGCTGGCCGTAGGCCTCGATGAAGCGCTCCTTGACCATCATCATCGTCTCGGCCGCGAGCAGGTCGTTGCAGTTGTTGCCGTAGACGTTCAGGCTCGCCGACGCGACCGCGTAGCCCTGGCGCAGCATGACGTCGTCGGTGACGCCGCCGGTGCTCGCGCCCTGGCGGTACCAGCCGTTCACGCAGCCGCCGCCGAACGTGTAGATGAGACGGCGGTTCCAGCCCGGCGACGCGGTCCACGCGTCCAGACCCGGATCCCCGGCTCCCGGCGCGTGCAGCATCGCGATCTGGTACACGGCACGGTTGATGGTGCCGGTCTCGATGCGAATGACGTAGGGCACCTCGGCCCCGGTGAGCGTCGTGGCGGTCGCGGCGTCCGCCGGCAGCGCGTCGATATCGGACAGCGGCTTCAGCGTCCCGTCCGCCGCGCGGTAGGCGTAGTCGACGCGGCGCGCGACCGAGCAGTTGTCGTCCAGCGGAGCACCGAGCGTCTCGCCCGACGGCAGCTCGAACGCGTCGGTCTCGCACACGAACGGCTGCTCGTGCGGTCCCGAGAAGACCGGGCCATCGACCGGATGATTGACAAGCTCCAGCGCCGCTCCGGCGTCACCGCCGGCGACGGTCACCGACACCTCGTTCGCCCCGTGCGCCAGCCCGTCGACGATACCCACCAGCCGGTGTCCGTCGACATCGGCGCGAAACGCCGCGGTCGCATCGGCACCACTCACCGCCACGCGCACGTCCGACAGCGCCACGTCCGCCGGGACGGCGATCTGCAGCAGCGCGTCGCCGCCGCTCACCGTGTCGGGACGGCCCGACAGTACCGTGACCTCGATCTCCTCGGCGGCGTACGCGCCCCCGACCAGAACGCTCCCCGACATGCCGGCCACCAGCATGGCAACCGCCGCGACGCTACCGATGATTCTCTGCTTGCGCATGGATCTGGCTCCCTGGAACGAATTCGACCGCAAGACTACACCGAGGCGCCGGCGTTCGTCGCGCTCAGCCGATCGTCTCGGCATCCTGGTCCGACCGCACGGGCGCGGAGCGGCTGGACAGTCGAGCGCGCTGCGCCTCCGCCAGGCTCCGGAACTTGAACACGCCGCGCAAACGCACGCGCGGCGCCATGGACCGGTACCGCGTCGGCTACAGCCGCTCCTTGCGCAGCGCCCTGGCGCCGGACACCGCCCGCGCCACGTGCTCGGCGGTGTTGTAGACGTGCGGGCAGATCCGCAGGCCGCCGGTGGCGGCGCACGCAATGCCGTGCCGCTCATACAGCGCGTCCACGAAAGCCCCGCGGCGCGCCGAATCCACCGCCGCGATGACGACGCCGCCGCTCAGTGCCGGGTCGAGCGGCGTGACCAACTCGAACCCGGCCTCCTTCAGCCCGGTCTTCAGCATCGTCGCCAGCTCCACCACCCGCGCCTCGACCCGCTTCATCCCGAGTCGATCGTGGAACGCAACGGTCGTGCCCACGGCGGCCAGCGCCGCGTCGTCGCGCTGCCCCAGCGACTCGAACTTGCGCGCGCCCTTCGGCCGGGGCTCTACGGCATTGCCCCAACTCGGGGCGACGATACTCGGCCAGATCTCCTCCACCCGGTCCGCCCGGACGTAGAGCAGCCCGACCTCCTTCGGCCCCATGAACCACTTGTGCGCGCTCCCCGTGAACGAATCGCAGCCGAGCGCGCGCAGGTCGACGTCCAGTGCACCCCAGCTCTGCGCCCCGTCGACGTGCACGTGGATCCCACGGCGGTGGGCCACCTCGCACAGCTCGCGCACCGGCAGGCGCAAGCCGCTCACGTTGGAGACGTGCGTCAGGGCGAGCACACGTGTCCGCGGCGTCAGCGCCCGCTCGAAGACACCGATCAGCTCGTCCACACCCGACGGCGCAGCCGGCGTCGTCACCTTCTTCACGGCGAGCCCGTAGCGTGCCGCGCGCACCTCCCAGGCCACGTTGTTGGTCGGGTGGTTCTGGTCCCACACCACGACCTCGTCGTTGGCGTCGAGCGGAATCCCGGCGTTGACGACGTTGTTGGCCTCGCTCGTGTTGCGCACCAGCGCGATCTCGTCCGCGGTGACGCCGAGCTGCGCCGCCACCGCCTCGCGCGACTTCTCGAGCAGCGGGCCGAACTTCGCGCGGTTGGGAAACGAGCAGTCGACGTCGATGTCCCGCGTCAGCTCGCGCACCCGCTCTGCCACGACGCGCGGCGACGGGCACAGGTTGGCCGCGTTCAGCGGCACGCGTTCGTCGCGGAACGCGAACTGGCGGCGCACTTCCTCCCAGAGCGCCTCGGTTCCTTCAGCGCGGTGCGATTGCGCTCCCGCGGGACGGCCGGCCAGGAGCGGGTGGGCAATGCTGCCGACGGCGAGCGTCTGCAGAAACCGGCGCCGGGTGGTGTCGACAGTCATGGAAGCCTCCAGGTCAGCGCGTTGCACGTCGTCGAGTTGTTCACATAGCCTACCCGACGCAAATCTCTACGGCGCAACCTGCTGGCCGTCCATGCGCGCCGACTACGGAATCACCGCCTGCCCGGCGGCCAGATCGATACTCCACTCCGAAACAACGGCATGCCGCGGCCGCCAGTCCGCGCCGGACCGGCGGCGTTCGAACTGGTAGGCGCCGATGAAGGAATGGCCGGACCCGAGACGCCACCGGAGCCCGACGCGGGACCGGGACCGCACGAAGCCCCGGCGCACGAAAGCCAACGACTGGTAGAGCCACGGCGACAACTGCGCGCCAGGAAGCTCCAGCTCGACCTGCTGGCGGTAGCGGTTGAAGTCGGGTACATCCGGCCGGCCGAGATGGCGTTCATAGAGCGTCGTGCCCTCTACCCGGACGCCCCGCCGCAGCAGCGGATACGTCAGGCCGGCGCTCAGCCGGTGATCCCAGGCGTGGCCGGAGCCGAAGCCGGACGGTGCCCGGTGCAGCAGGATGTAGCCGAACGCCACGCTTGCCAGGTCGCTCAGCCTGAACTCCACGTCGGTCCCGGCGCGCCGGTCGTACACGCTCCCCAGAGAATCCCGGATGCGGGCGACCCCGCCGACGGTCCAGTCGATCCGATCGGAGGCGGGAACACCGACTTCGACCTCCGTCCACGACTGCACGTCGTCGGCCGCGGCCGGCGGCGCCGCGAGCAGAAGCGGTCCGAGCGCAATTACGCACGATACGACAATCCTGGACATCGAACCCGGCCGAATCGTTTGCAGCGAGAGATTTCCGGGGCGGGCGTTCCGTTCTCGGCGTGTTTCCGTCGACGGGGGACAGGCCCGGCGTCAACGGGCGCCAAAGTGAGCGGGGTATCGATAGAGGCGAACGGGCCGCCGTGACACGCACGACGGCCCGTAGCGTAACGTCTCTTCCCGATTCGCGGGAGCCGCGCTCGGGTTCGAGCTACTTGAGGTTCGAGTAGTCGGAGGAGCTCAGCATGAAGACCTCGATGCCTTCGAGCGGCGCGGGGTACTTCGCGAGCAACGCATCCCACTCCGGGTCGTCGCGGAACCCGGCCCAGACCTCTTCGCGGTGGGCGCGATCGCGATAGGCCAGCATCCAGACCAGCCGGTTCGGGTTGTCGAGGTTCTGCCAGACCGCGACGATCTCGGCGCCGTGCTTCTCGAAGATGCCGACCTCGCCGTCGCGGAAACGCTGGTGCAGCTCGTCGATGCCGCCCTTGCCGTCCTCGGCCGGACGGGCCGTGTACATGCGGATCTCGAAGCAGCGCGCGTCGGCGCCCACGTTGTTCGACAGCTCGGCGGGCAACTGGGCGGCCGGGCCGCACGGCGCCGGCGGATCGTCCTGCCCGGCGTTGGCCACGCCGAGGAAGCTGAAGCCGATGATGAGAGCGAGTACGAATGTGCGCATCACGATCCCCCTGTGGAAGATTCCCGGAAGTCGGCACCGCGGCCGGCTCCGCACGCTCGCGGACCCCGCACGGTGCGTGTCGGACCGCATTGTATGGCAGGCGGTCCCGTCCCACCAATCGCACAGCTCAGGGAACCGTCACGCAGAGCAGGTCCTCGGCCACCGTCACCGGTCCGCCGTAGGACGCGCGCAGATACCGGAGGCTCTCCGCCAGGACGTCCGGCGACGAAGTGGAGATGTGAGACGCGACGACCCGACCGACACCCGCCGCGGCGGCCAGCGCACCCCAGCCGCTCGGGCTGGCGTGCAGGTCGGCCGACCGCCCGGTCGCCTCCTCGGCCCGGCCCAGGTGCACGACCAGCACGTCCACGCCGCGGGCGAACTCGACGAACGCCGGATCCGACCCGTTCTGATCGCTGCTGAACGCCACGCTGGCGGCTCCCGCGTCGACCCGGTAGCCCACCGCCGGCACGCCGCCATGCGGAACGCCGATGGCGCTGACCCGCACGTCGCCGTCGCGCCAGACCTCGACGGCCTCGCCGGTGGCGACGTCGACCGTGATCGGATCCAGATCGAGGCGGCCGGCGAGCACGCGAAAGACGCCTTGCGGGCCGAAGAGGCCCGTCAGCCAGTCGTCCAGCGACGGGAAGACGCCGCCCCCCGACGGGCCGGCCACCCGCAGCGCGCCCCCGCGGGGCCACCAGAGTGCGGGCAGCTCCGCCGCGTGGTCGGGATGGAAGTGACTGAGCGCCAGCAGCGCAATGTCCCCCAGATCGGCGCCGGAGGCATGGAAGCGCGGCTTGATGCCGCCGCCGGCGTCGACCAGGATGCGACCGACCCCGTCCACCCACACCAGGTAGCCGGCCGAGGCCCGTCCCGCCGACGCGCCGGGTCCCCCCGAGCCCAGAATCTGGAGCTGCATGCCGGTTGCCTCGCACGCCGCCCGCGCCGGCTTCACGGCCAGGAGACAGGCGAGGACGGCGAGGACGACGACGGGGCGGAGCATCCGTAGCGGCATCGGGCAACCTCTCGCATTGATGGAACGAAACGAATGAAACGAAACGTCCGGTCGAAACCGACGGGGCACAAGTCCCTCAGTCCTGTCCCGCATCGGGATCGAGCGTGCCGAGCCGGTTCCAGAACACGCTGGTCTGCAACTCCTGCCCGTCGACGTTCGCGACCGGCGGCCGCAGGATGAGCTGGCCGTCGCGGAACTCGAAGGCGCGGGGGGCGGCGACGCCGATGCTGCCCGGATCGAGATGGCCCGCGCGATGGTGAACGACGACCCCCGCCTCGGCGTCGACGCTGAACGGACCGAAGTAGCTGGCGTAGCTTCGCATCGCCGCGTGCGCTTCCAACGCGGTGGGCCGGGGTCCCTCGTAGGGCCGTCGATCGGGTCGCATCAGGTGCACGGCCATGTAGCCGGAAGGCATGTAGACGAGATAGCCCGCGCCGAACTGCTCGGTCGGCAGCTCCGTGCCGGCGAGGGTCCGCCGCTCGATCCGGTCGATCTCCCAGAACCCGAGGAACGGGCGCGCCTCGCCGCCGCTGTCCGCCGACGGCGGAAGCCTCTCCCAGACGCTGCGCAGCTCGATGCCGGTGGTGCCGTAGGCGCACCCGCGATCCGTGACGTACGAGTCCGGACACTGCCGCCCGGGCAGCAGCACGAGCTGGCCGGCATCGAACTCGTAGGACGGCTCGATCCGGCCGCCGGTCAGGCGCGGGTTGAGACTGCCCGCAATCTGCTGCGATACGAAGCCGCGCGCCTCGTCGACCACGTA
Organism: Vicinamibacterales bacterium; assembly: GCA_965116825.1. GTDB lineage: Bacteria > Acidobacteriota > Vicinamibacteria > Vicinamibacterales > UBA8438 > WTFV01. The sequence goes on along the minus strand of OZ220736.1, from coordinate 4,131,774 downwards.
GGGACCGAAGTACGAGGTATAGCGCTCGACGGCGGCCAGCACGTCCCCGGACGCGAATACACTGTCCGTACCCACTCGGTCGACTTCCTCCTGCATGACCAGCGCCATCCGCTCGCCGTCGAACATCACGAAACCGAGCGTCGGCGCCAGGCCGATCGTCGGGTGCATGAGATGGGAAAGCGGCGCCCCGGTCTGGTCGTAGCGTTCGACCCGCGCCAGCCTCCAGGTCCCGACCAGACGCGCGCCCTGATCGCGGTCGTCGACCGCGGCTTCCGGGACCTCGGCTCCGTCGGGCGCGTCCGGTTCCGGCGGCGACGACGCTGTCCCGCAGGCGCCGAGGCCCCCTGCAAGGACCGCGACCGCCACCGCTCCGGCGAGAAACCCGAGTCGTCGACTTTCCCTCGCTGTCATCATCTGCCCACTCTACCTGCTGGCGAGGCCGGATATCGACTATCGGCAATGCCCACGGCATCCGGCCTCGCACCCTTGCGGCGTCCCCACACGGGCGATCGAGCCGAGCCCGCGCAAAGGCGGCGGCTTCGGTAGAATGAGCCGCGGGCCTGTCACGCCGCCTGGAGGTCGCCATCATGGACAGCACACCGACCGCCTGTCGTCGCTTCACCCCCTGCATCGCGCTCGCCGGCGCACTGCTGCTCGTCGCGCCGGCCGGCGCCGCGCCGCAGCAGGACCAGGAAGAAGAGCCTCCGGGCCTCCCTGCCGTTCCCCTGCCGGACGAGCCGCTCGTGCTCAACACGCACGCCATCGCCGAGGTCCGCGTGGTCGTCGTGGCCAGGGGACTGTCCCATCCGTGGAGCATGGCGTTTCTGCCCGACGGCGGCATCCTGGTCACCGAGCGCGACACCGGACGCCTGCGTATGGTGCGGGACGGCGTGCTCGATCCGGAGCCGCTCGAAGGCGTGCCGGAGGTCTTGTCCCGGGGGCTGGCCGGCCTGATGGACGTGGCCCTGCATCCGGGGTTCGACGAGAACCGGCTCGTCTATCTCAGCTACACGCGGCCCCTGCCGGGCGAAACCGGCACCGTCGCCGTCGTCCGCGGCCGTCTCGACGGCATGGCGCTGCGCGACGTGGAGGACGTGTTCGTCGCCGAACCGTTCGGGGGAACCACCGCGGGCGCCCGCATGGCTTTCGCTCCCGGCGGCCTGCTGTACCTGACCGTCGGCGGCGCCTTCCGCACCGATCCGCTCGATTCGCGCGCCCAGGATCCGGGCACGCACGCCGGCAAGCTGCTGCGGCTGCGGGACGATGGCAGCGTCCCCGACGACAACCCGTTCGCCGGCCGGCCGGGCTTCAGGCCGGAGATCTACTCGCTGGGGCACCGGAACCAGAACGGCCTGACGGTGCACCCGGAGACGTTCGCGCCCATGACGGTGGAGCACGGCGTGCAGGGCGGCGACGAGCTGAACCTGATCGAGGCGGGCAGGAACTACGGGTGGCCCGTCGTCTCCTACGGACGGCAGTACACCGGCGTCCCCGTCGGCGACGGGTTCTGGGCGCCCGGCATGGACGAGCCGCTCGTCTTCTGGGTGCCGTCCATCGCCCCGTCCGGACTGGCCTGGTATACGGGGGATCGGTTCCCTGCCTGGAAGGGCAACCTGTTCGTCGGCGCGATGCAGACCGGCCGGATCCCGGGCACCGGACACCTGGAGCGGATCGTGTTCAACGAGAACGACGAGGAGTTGGCCCGGGAGTGGCTCCTGACCGAGCTCCGGCAGCGGATTCGCGACGTGCGGCAGGGCCCGGACGGGCTGCTTTACGTGCTTACCGACGCCGACGACGGAGCCCTGCTTCGCATCGAGCCGGTCGAGCCGGCCGCGGAGCCGTAGAAGCCGGTATGCGGTGCTCCTGACCGAGACACGCATCGATCCTGTCGGGTGTCGCGCTTGCAGATCGTTCACTTCGCCGACCTCCATCTGGACTCCGGGTTCGCGTGGGCGGGCGCCGGTGGAGCCGCGGCAAGAAGGCGCCGGCAGTCGCTCCGCGACTCCCTGCGCCGGATCACGGCACTGGCGCGCGGTGTCGGCGCCGACGCGCTCTTCTGCGGCGGGGACCTCTACGAGCACGATCGTGTTACGCCCGACACGGCCCGGTTCCTGCAGGCGACATTCGCCGATCTCTCTCCCTGCCCCATCTACATCGCGCCGGGCAATCACGACTGGTTCGGTCTCGACAGCCTCTACGCGTCAGTCGACTGGAGCCCCAACGTCCACGTCTTCCGCGAGCCGCGCCTGGAGCCCGCAGGCGTGGGCAACGGCCTGACCCTGTGGGGCGCCGCCCACTGCGCCCCGGCGAACACGGGCAACTTCTTCGAGGAATTCGTGGCCGAAGGACCTGGCCTGCACGTGGCCCTCTGCCATGCCGCGGAGCGGACCGGACTCGCCGAGCAAGGCAGCGATAAGCGGCCGCACGCCCCGTTCGACGCGCAGGACATCGAGCACGCCGGCTTGCAGCATGCGTTTCTGGGCCACTACCACCGGCCGCGGGATGCAGCCCGGCACACTTATCCCGGGAATCCGGATCCGCTGGCGTTCGGAGAGGATGGCGAGCGTGGCGCGGTCGTGGCCACCATCGGATCGGATGGTTCGGTGACGCGAGAACGGCGCCTCGTCGCGACGACGGCCGCGCACGACCTGCCGCTCGACGTCACCGGCTGCGCCTCGCAGCAGGAGGTGCGCGACCGCCTGACCCGGGTTGCGGCCGGCCGGCTCGGCGTCGTGCGGCTGACCGTGGCAGGCGAGCTGCATCCGGACGTCGACCTCCGGGAAGCGGATCTGCGCCAGGCGCTGCTCGCGTCCTTCGACGCCGTACAAATCCGCTTCGGCGCGCTCCACGCAGGCTACGACATCGAGGAGACAGGCCGGGAACAGACGGTACGCGGCCAGTTCGTGCGGGACGTGCTCGAGGCCGGGCTGCCGGACGACGAGGCGCGGCGCGTGCTGGCGACCGGCCTGCGAGCGCTCGAAGGCCGGACGGACCTGGAGACGCTCTGACCGATGCGGTTCGAATCGGTTCGCGCCCACCCCTTCGGGCCGTTCGACGACGACACCCTGACCCTGGTGCCGGGCCTGAACGTCGTCTACGGGACGAACGAGGCGGGCAAGTCGACGTGGCACGCGGCGCTCTACGCCGGGCTCTGCGGCATGCGGCGGCGCAAGGGTGCGTTGAGCGCGGCGGACAAGCGCTTCCGGGACCGCCACCGGCCGTGGGACGCCAACGGCGCATGGGCGGTCTCGGCCGTGGTGGTGCTCGAGGACGGCCGCCGCGTCGAGCTGCACCACGACCTCGCCAACCGGAGCAATGCCAGCGCCGTCGACGCCGATCTGGCCGGGCACGACTACGCGGGCCGGATCACGCACGAGGGCGCACCGGACGGGTCACGCTGGCTCGGGCTCAACCGCCGGTCCTTCCTCGGCATGGCCTGCGTCGGGCAGGCGCAAATCCTCGGGCTGTTGAACGACGCCGGCGCGCTCCAGGAGGACCTGCAACGCGCTGCTGCAACGGCCGGCACAGACGAAACCGCCGCCCGCGCCCTGGAGCTGCTCGCCGCCTATCGCAGAGAACACGTCGGCTCCGAGCATGCTCCGAAGAAGCCGCTGCGGACTTCTCGCGAACGGGTGGGCGCCGCGCTGTCGGCCCTGGAGCGGACGCGGGAAGCCCAGGTGCACTATCTCGCTCGCCAACGCGACGTCGAACGGCTCGTACGGGAAGCGCAAGCGCTCGAGGACGAGGCGGCGGCGCTGCGGGCGGCACGCGCGGCAGCAGCCGCGGACGACGCCGAGCGCCGGGCGGCCGACGCGGCAGATCTGCCAGCCCTGTTCCCCGCGGGACCTCCCCACCCCGCCGCGGGGTCGGGACCGCGGACCGCGGACGCGGTCCAGGCGGCAGCGCCGTACGTCGCCGCGGGCGCGGTGGCGGCCGGCATCGGACTGGCCCTGGCCGACTTCAGCCTGCCGGGCCTTCTCACCGGCGCCCTGGGTCTTGGGTATCTGGCGTGGTGGCGGCTCTCGAAGCGCCGGACGGCGGCAGCCGCGGCAGAAGGGCAACGGCTGCTCGCGGAGCTGCGGGCCGAAGCCGGCCGCCTGCGCGACGAGGCCGCTGCGCTGGCCGGGCCGGTGGACCCGAGCGCGCTCCGAGCGGCGCGCGGCGCGGCGCCGGACCGGCTCGCGGCCGCGGAGTACGAGGCCCGCAGGGCGCGCGACGCCTGCCACACCGCACGCGGCCAGGTCGAGCAGCTCGCCGGGGACGTGCCCGATCTGGCGGATGCAGAGGACGAGCTGGCCGCCGCACGAAACGATCTGGAGCGGGTCGAAAGACTCGACCGGACACTGGCCAGGACCATCGAGTTCCTCGAGCGCGCCGAGGAGCGCGTGCACCGCAACGTGGCGCCCGTGCTCCGCGCTACCGTCCTCGAGTGGCTTCCGCAGGCCACCGGCGGGCGCTATGCCGACTGCAGGGTCGATCCCGAATCCCTGCAGGTGGACGTTCGTGGCGGCCGCGGCCCCTGGCGGCGCGCCGCGCTCCTTTCGCATGGCACCGCCGAGCAGATCTACCTGCTGCTGCGCCTCGCGCTCACGCGGCATCTCGTCACGCCCGGCGAAGTCTGCCCGCTGATTCTCGACGACGTGGTGGCCGCATGCGACGCCGAGCGCAAGCAGGTCGTGCTGGACACCCTGCACGCGCTGAGCGCGGAGACCCAGGTGATCCTGTTCACGCACGAGGAAGACGTGCGGGCCTGGGCGCGGGAGCGCTTGCCGGCGCCGCGCGACGGCCTGACCCAACTGCCTCGTCCGCGCTGAATCAGCCCTGCAGCACCGGCACGATAAACCCTTCGCGCCGCGCCGCCTCGCTCAACCGGTCGTCGAGCGACAGAAAGCGCTCGCCCCGCGGCTGCCCCTCGCACCAGGCGAGCGCCGCGGCGAGCTGGAACGCGTCGGCCGCCCGGAGGGAGTAGACCGCCACCAGCGCGCTCGCGCGGCGACGCACGAACTCGCCGGGTGTCACCGTGTCGGCGTCTTCCGTGAACGCATGAAGACGGAGAAGCGCCGCGTCGAGGCTGGCCTGCCCGATGGATGCCTCGCGATGATGGCGGTAGAGGGCGGCGGCGCATTCGACCGGCGTACCGCGCCAGACCGTCACGCCGGTATCGGCCGCCAACTGCTCCGTCAACATCGCGGATTGGGCCGCCGGCACGATGAGCGGCACGACCGCGGAGCTGTCCCAGAACATCACCGCCCTCCGCTACGGTCGGCGAGCAGCGCCGCCAGAACCTGGTCGCCGCACGGTTCGCCGGCCGGCGGAGTGAGCAATTCGGCACGCGCGGACCCGCGTCCCAACTTCAACGATCCGGACCGCGACAGTCGATCCCGGCGGCTCGCGCCCTGTGCGGCGGGTTCCAGGAACAGGTTGTCGGCCCCGGCCGCCGGCAGCGTCCGGGCGGAGGAGCTCACCGGCCGGCCGGCCGGTTCGACGGCCGTGAACCGGGCCACCGGCAGACCGCCCTCGGTCACGACCACCTCGTGGCCGGCCTTCACATGCCCCAGGTACTCGCTCAGACGCTCCCTGAAGTTCGCCACGGTGGCGGAAATCTTCATGCGGCCACTATGGTCGCCCTCCCGCTCGCCGGTCAAGTCGACCGCCCTCCGGGCAGGGCGAATCGCGGAACTGGGAGCGCGGCAGGCAGCAGACCGGCACGGAGACGTACAATGACGGCGGCGGCGTTCCGGGACCGGAATCGGATCAAGGAGAAACCGATGCGCGCGTTTGCAGCAGGGCTGGCTGTCGTTCTGGTGTCGGCAATGGGCTCCGGGCAGGAACCCGTGGTCTCCGGGCAGGAACCCGCGGGAGGCGACGACGCGGAGAACCCGATCGCCATGCTGGTCGGCCGCCTCGACCTCGAGCGCTACAAGGCGGTCATCAAGGGCCTGACCGAGTTCGGCGACCGCCGGCAGGGGACGCAGCGCAACCGCGACGCCGTCGACTGGATCGAGGCCTGGCTCGAGGCGGCCGGCTGCCCCACCGAGCGCCTCTACTACACCTACGATCCGCCCCCCCGCACCGGCGGGGGCGGACGGAGACCGGCCGCGTCCCTGAATCCGACCGAGCCGACCCCGACGGGCGGGCGCATCGGCCGCAACGGGAGCGGTCCCGGCGGCAGCTCGATATTCGGCTACCGCAGCCGCACCGGTGTGGTCCGGGACCCGCTTCTGCAGCCGGACGAGGCGCTGCGCGCGCTCAATTCGGAGGAGCCGACCAACGGCGACCGCTCGCAGGTGTACTGCACCAAGGTGGGAACCGCGCGGCCCGACGAGATGTACATCCTCGGCGCCCACATGGACGGGCACGGCTTCGGCGAGGCGGCCGACGACGACGCGTCCGGCACGGCGCTGGTGATGGAGCTGGCGCGCATTCTCAGCGCACCGGACGTGCGGACCGACGTGTCCATCCGCTTCGCCCTCTGGAACAACGAGGAGACCGGGCTCAATGGCAGCCGCGCCTACGTCGAGCAGCGGCGCGAGCGCCAGGGCCTGGAGAATCCGCCCGGATCCGGCCTGTACCCCGAGCCGCGCTGGCTCGGCATGATCCAGCACGACATGATGCTGTTCGACCACGGGGCGCCGGGACCGGACGGCGTCGTCAGCCGCGACCAGCGGCGGGAAGCGGACGTCAACATCGAGTTCCAGTCGAACTCGGACCTCGCCGGCGAGTCGCGCGACCTGGCGTTCCGCTTCAAGGCGGCCAACGACGCCTACGCCACCGACTACCCCGCCTCGGTGGGACCGCACATGACCAACACCGACTCGACGCCGTTCATGAACGTGACGCCGTCGATCAGCCTGCGCGAGAACGAACGCGGCATGCACGTCGGGGCCGGCTGGAACCCGCACTGGCACCAGCCGACCGACGTCTACCACACGTACACCGACGACGACTTCCGGCTCGGCCTGAACGCGGCGCAGACGACGCTGGCCGCCATCGCCGGGCTCGCCGGGGCAACCGTTGCCGCCCCATGACGGACCACGCCAACCAGCGCGCCATCGACCGAGCGTTGCGCCACGACTAGCCTCCCGGGCTCGCTCCGACGCGGGCGGGATTCCCGGATGATCCCACGAACGCCGCCTTCAGCAACGGCGGCGTCACCAGCGTCGTCAGCATGACCATGGCGATGACGGCCGAGAACGTCGCCTCACTGAAGACGGGCGCTCCGGCAACCAGCACCGTATGGCCGATGCTGGCGAAGATCAGGCCGACCTCGCCGCGGGGGATCATGCCGATGCCGACGGCCCAGCGGTTGAGGCCCGGATCGAGGCGTCGATTCTGTACAGCTCCTTCTTCTCGCCGAAGAACCGGCCGATCTCGTCGTTGACCACCAGCCCCGCGGTGAACGCGCCCACGATATCGGCCAGGCCCACCAACTCGGCCAGCGCGGCCATCAGGAAGCAGTAGGCGACGGCGAGCACGGCCGGTACGGACGGCGACCGCGCCAGGCGGACGATCCGCATGAGCGGCACGAAGATCAGCCGGCCGACGATGACCGACGCATGGCGACTCTCCCCGCGTTCCCGGCGATTCGGTGACCGCGTGGAATCCGGAAGGCGCGCCAATCATCGACGGCCGCGAGATACGTGTCAAGACGAACAGGCGGGGTCAGAGATAGCGCCAGCGCAGGAGTCGCCGTTCGATTCGCTCGGCGCAGGCGAACAGCAACAGGACGATCCCCATAATGATGAGGATCAGGGCAATGGTCAGCGCGGCGTTGTACGTGCTCTGCGCGAATTGCAGCAGGTAGCCGAGGCCGCGGCTGGACGCGACGAACTCGCCGACCACGGCGCCGGTGAACGCGAACCCGACGGCGACCTTGAAGCTGCCCAGCACCCAGCTCGTGACCGACGGCACGTACACCTCGCGCACCAGCGTCCGCCGACCGCCGCCCAGGGTCCGCACCCGCTCGACCAGGCGCCGGTCCACCTCCCGCACCCCGTTGTAGACGGCGAAGAAGATGAGGACGGCGACGAGGATCGTGGCGAGCGCCAGCTTCGACGCCAGCCCGATGCCGAGCCAGATGACGAACAGCGGCGCCAGGATGACCCGGGGTATCGCGTTGAGCAGGATCATCACCGGCTCGAGCAGATCGGCGATCGGCGGCGCGAGCGCGGCGGCGAAGCCGAGCGCGATGCCGAGCACGACGCCGACCAGCAGACCGGCGAACGCGGCGGTCGCGGTGGCGCCCAGGTGGGGCCACAGGTCGCCGCCGGCGGCCAGCGTGAACATGACCTCCGCGACGGCGGACGGCGGGGGGGCATAGAACGGGTCCAGCGCGCCGGCGCGCGACGCCCCTTCCCACGCGGCCAGCAGGAGCAGCAGCGCCACGCCGCGGCGGACCGGCGAAGACCGGCGCCAGCTTGTCATGACCCCACCCCGCGCTCGGCGCTGCAGCGCCGCGGACGGGCAACCCGCGGAGACCGCGCGCGCCTCTTCATGACGTGACCGGCTCCGCGGCGGGCTCCGCCGGCCGTTCCGCGGCCAGCTCGTCCCAGAGAAGCTGCAGGAGCGGTGCGAAAGCGGGGTGGCCGCGCGCCTCCAGCACCCGCCGGGGCCGCGGGATCCCGACGCGGTGGCTGGCCCGGATCGACGCACGCGGCCCCTGGCCCAGCACGTGCACGACGTCGGAAGCGCTGATCGCCTCCTCCAGATCGTGCGTGACCAGGAGCACGGTCAGCCGCTCGCGCTCGACCCACTCCAGCAGCTCCTGCGTGATGCGCGTCCGGACGATGGCGTCGAGGGCGGCGAACGGCTCGTCCATCAGCAGCAGCCGGGGCCGCAGCGCCAGCACCTGCGCGATGGCCACCCGTTTGCGCTGCCCGCCGGAGAGCTGAGCGGGATAGCGGTCGCCGTAGCCGGCCAGACCCAGCACCCCCAGCCAGTGCTCGGCCTGCTCGTCGGCGGCGGCCGGCGCGACCTCCCGGATCCGCAGCCCCAACGCCACGTTCTGCCGCGCCGTCCGCCACGGCAGCAGCGCGTCGTCCTGGAACAGGAAACCGACGTCGCGCACCCCGGCGTCGAGAGCGACCGTGCCGCGCAACGGCTCCAGCAGGCCGGTCACCACCCGCAGGATGCTGGTCTTTCCGGAACCGGAGGGGCCGATGAGCGTGGCGAACTCTCCCGCCGCCACGTCGAACTCGATGCCGTCGAGGACCGGCTCTCCGCCGAAGCCGACCGCCAGCCCGCTGACCCGCAGCATGGTCGTCCGCGTGCGCCGCTAGCCGGCCAGGGCGCCGGCGTCCAGCAGAATGTCCAGGTCGACCTGCCCCGGCTCGAGCAGGCCGGCCACCTCCTGGGCGCGCATCACCCGCCCGGCCGCATCGACGTCCACGTCGACGCGTTCGGGATACAGCGACTCGCGGTAGCGCTCGATGACTCTCGCAAGGCGGTCGATGTCGCCGCCTGCAACGAGCGCCTCGGGCAACGCGGCGACGATGTCGGCCGGCGGCAGGGTCCGCGTATCGACCAGCCCCGCGGCGAGGCCGGCGGCCAGCCTGCGCATCTCCGCCAGCCGCCCGTCGCGCTCGGCCGCCCGCACCGACACGCCCATGAACGCATACGGACCGCCGAGGTGGCGGCGCGCCTCCTCGATCTCCATGAAGTTGACCAGCTCGCGCCCGCCCGCCTCGACGATCAGCGACAGGGCCGGCTCCTGCAGCATCGCCGCATCCACCTGGCCGATCCGCAAGGCGTCGAAGACGTTGGTGCCGATGGCGGCGAACTGCACGCCGCCGGTATCGGCGCCCGCCTGATCCAGCAGGTACAGGAGCAGCGCGTGGTCGGCGTTGCCGAGAGCGGAGATCCCGACCGTCCGGCCTGCCAGCCCCGCCACCGAGTCGATGGCGCCCGCCTGGGCCGGCGCCGTCGCGAGCGCAAACAACGGCAGCCGCCCGGTGGACGCCACCCGGCGGATCGGCGCCCCGTTGGCGGCCGCCTGCAGCACGACGTCGAACGAGGTGCCGGCGTAGTCGACCGCACCTCCCACCAGCGCCTGCATCGCCGCGTTCCCGCCGCGGGTGTAGACCAGCTCGACGGCCAGCCCCTGCTCGGAAAAGTGCCCGCGCGCGCGCGAGACCTCGTACGGGACGACGCACAGGAGCTGGCCGCAGAAGGCGAGGCGAACCGCCGTCATCCCTTCCTCGCGCTCGCCGCCGCAGCCGCTCACGGCGATGACCCCGGCCGCGCCCGCGAGGCCCTTGAGGGTGGTGCGCCGATCCCAGGCCATGCCCGGTTCGGGCCACTGCGGCGCGCCCGGCTCCGGCTCGGCGCCCGGCCGGGGCTTCGACACCACCCCGGCCAGATTCGGATTCGTCGCCTCGCAGCAGCCCATGGCGGGGACCATACCACGCGGCGCCACTCCTAGAAGCGGAAGCCCCAGGCGATCAGGAACGACCGGGCGGAGCGGTAGTGGCCGGCCGAGGTCGCCTCGCCGAAGCGGTCTCCCTCCAGGTAGGCGGTGGGGATTCCCAGCGCGTCGAGCGCCCCGTCCCAGTCGGGCCGGATGGTCGTGTTGTAGTTGAGGAGCTTGTCGTTGTTGGTCAGGTTGTACCACTCGATCTTCAGCCACGGCCGCAGGCGCCGCCAGACCGGGATGTCGTAGTGCAGCGACAGGTCGAATCGGGCCGAGCCGTTGTAGAGCTCCGACCCGCGTCCGGACGCGTAGTACAGCGTGCGCGACGACGGACCGTCGACGTAGCCCAGCTCGTCGAGAATCGCCTGCTGCTCGTCGGTCACGCGGAAGCTGCTCGACGTCAGGCTGTAGTTCTCCGCCGAGTCGTAGCGCCAGAAGCCGCCGACGTCCAGGTCGCCGAACGATCCCATGCCCAGCGTGTAGATCCCCCAGACGCGCACCCGGTGCTTCTGGTAGTCGTCGAGGCGTCCCCAGGGATGGAAGCGGTCCGCCGGCGACACCTCGGGCCAGTCGCCATAGACCGACGAGACGCCGGGGGTGTTGGTCCCCTCGCCGTCGAAGTTCCCCTCGTTGCGAAGCTGGATCGTCCAGGACCCGTTCAGCAGCAGGTCGTCGAACAACCGATAGCGCGTCTCGAGCTGCAGTCCGTCGTAGTTGCGCTGCAGAACGTCGGGATCGTCGCCCAGGTCGCCGGGGTTCCGGTAGAACTTGTTCGTGAACTCGCCGTACTCGTCCCCGGTGTCCGGATCCGCCAGCACCGTCGTTCCCGTCGTCAGGTCCTGGTAGTCCTCCACGAAGCTGCTGGCGCGGCGCCGGACGTAGGTCGCCTGGAAGTAGCCGCGCGTCCCGAGCGTCGCGCCGCTCGACAGGGTGAACTCCTCGGTGACCGGCGAATTGAGCCGCTCGTCGGTGAAGACGTTCTGGGTCGGGAAGCGGCCCAGAACCGTGAAGTAGTTGGCCGGGTCGAGGCCGGGGCAGTCGAGCGCCGTGGCGGTGGGCAGGCCCGGGCACTCGTGCGGCGGACCCGTGTAGACCCCGAGCAGCAGGCTGGGGTTGCCGACGTTGGTGTTCTCGGCGAACTGCGCCTCGCTGTACTTCCCGGAGTACTGGCTGTAGGTGGCCTGAATCGAGTAGCGGCCGTCTCCCAGCGGGTCGTACGACGCGGCCAGGCGCGGGACGAGGGCGCGGGTGTCGACGGTCGTGATGTCGCCCGGCATCGCCTCGCTCGATACCAGCTCGCCCCGCAGGCCCAGGTTGAAAGAGAGGTGATCGTTCAGCGACCAGTTGTCGTTGATGAAGAACGACGACGTGTTGAGGTCGATCCGGGCGCCGCGCGCCGGGATCCAGTTCTCGATGAGCGACTCGAAGGGGGAGAACACCGGGGTCAGCCGATCGTTCACGAGGACCGGATCGCCGTTGGCGTCCACCTTGTAGTCGGCGTCGAAGACGTAACCGGTCGACGTCTGCGAGTTGCCGCCGGTGCGCGTCGACCGGTAGCTCTCGAAGCCCACCTTCACGTTGTGCGAGCCGAACCTCTCGGTCCCCCGGTACCAGGTGACGTTGCCGGTCACCTGCAGGTTGTTCCGGTCCTCGGGATCGGTCGCGTCGAAGTAGGGCGCGTTGTAGTGCCCCAGCTCCTGCGTCAGGGTGATGAAGGGCGAGTATCCGATGGCGGCCTCGGTACCGCCGCCGCCCCGGAATCCGAACCGCTTCTGCGACACCTGGGCCTCGGCGAAGACGTTGCGGCTGAGGCCCCCGCGGTAGGTCGTCACATACAGGTCGTTCGGCCGCGTCGCGTCGTTCTGCACGTCGGGGGTGATGCTGAACGCCGAGAACGAGGGACGGTCGAACTGGGCCGTGTAGTTCCGCATGTACTGGCCGGACAGCGTGTGTCCCGGGGCGAGCGTCGCGGTCAGCTTCAGCTGGTTCCGGTCGTTGTTGGCCCTCGTGTTGTACGAGATACCGGTCTGGTCGAAGCTGTCGCTGTCGGTGGTCCGGGCGCGGCGGTACGAAGAGAAGAACCAGAGCCGGTCGCGCGCGATCGGCCCGCCCAGCGTCGCCTCGTGCGTCTGGTTCAGAACGTTCTCCCGCTCGACCTCGTTCTCCACCTCGTAGGGGTTGAGCCCCTCCCAGGTGGGGTTGTCGTAGTTCGTGCGCCAACTGCCGGAGAACGTGTTGCCGCCGCTCTTCGTGATGACGTTGACGACACCGCCGGAAAAGCGGCCGTATTCGGCGGAGATGCCCGAGGTGAGCACCTGCGTCTCCTCGATCGCGTCGGCGACGTAGAGCGAATTCGAGGTGCCGAACAGATTGTCGTTCGTGTCGACGCCGTCGATCAGGTAAACGTTGTCGTAGGCGAACGAGCCGTTGACCGCGAGCTGCCCCCCGTTCGGCGTGTTGGTGTTCAATCCGGGCTGAACCGCGGCGATGGCGAACGGCGAGCGGCCCATCGGCAACGCGTTCACTTCGTCGACCACCATGTTCGAGGCGGTCTCGGTCGTCTGAATCTCCGCCGGGACCACGCCCACGACCTGGACCATCTCGGTGACGCCGGCCGGCGCCAGAACCGCGTTGACGCCGACCTCGCCGCCGAGGGGAACGGGCGCCGTCTCTTCGACCTCCTCGAAACCCGACAGCTCGAAGACCACCGAGTAGGTTCCCGGCGGGAGCTGCGGCAGCGCGTAGTTGCCGTTGATGTCGGTGACCGCGGTACGTGTCCCCTGCAGGGAGGGCGAGCCGACCGTGACGGTAACGCCGGGCAGCGAGAGCCCCTGCGAGTCGACCGCGGTGCCGCTGATGGTGCCGGTCTGGCGGCCCTGTGCGAGAGCGTCGGCCGTGAACCCCAAGGCCAGCGCGACGCCGAACCCCAGTGCGAGCGTTCTTCCTGTCATTGCAAACCTCCGCTCCGAGGTGACCCCGATGTTCCGGCGCGGCACCGCATGTGCCTTACGTGTAACGGCGATACCACCCGCGTCGCCGCCTCCGGCGAATCGGGCAGGCACGTGCCATTCTATCCGCGCAGGGGCGCCTCTACCGTGCCACGTAGGTGCTGCGGGCCAGCACCGTCCCATCCACGCGGGCCGCGTCGACCTCGATGGGGTACTCGCCCGGCTCGACGTCCGGCCGCTCCGTGAACAGCACGTAGCGGCCGGCGATGGCGTTGGTCACCCGCTCGATAGCGCGCCGCGGCGGCCGCAAATACGTGCGGACGAAGAAGCCGCCCGTGTGCTCGGCCACCATCTGCAGCCCGTGCTCGAAGGTGTGATAGTCCGCCTGCGTGACGTCGAGCGTGAAGACCGAGGCGCGCGCCGCCTCCAGCGCCGCCCGCGCCTCGTCGTAGCGATCGTCGAGACTCGACCCCACCATGCCCAGCACCACCCGGAGTTCCCCGAAGCCGTAGCCGATCAGGACGACCGACTTGGCGCCGGGCAACGGCTCGAGCGCCTCCCCGAGGCGGCTCAGCGCCTCCTGGATCTCCCAGGTGCGCCGCCCCTCTTCCTGGCTGAGCGCGGCCAACAGGGAGGGTTCCCCGCCCGGCTCCAGGACGGGCGGCCGCCCGAACATGATCTCGTCGGCGAGCACGGTGCGGACGCGGTCGAGATCGTCGGTGAAGTCGAGCCAGATCTTCAGGTGCGAGTCGAACGAGACCACGGCGACCCGGTCCGCCGGCGCGACCCGCGCCAGCAGGCGTTCGCTGTGCATCAACAGCCGCAGCAGCCCCAGCGCGCGGCTGTGCACCAGGCTCTTCTGCACGACGAAGACGATCAACTGGCCGCGGTCTTGCGGAGCGACGAGACCTGCAATCCCGCTCGAACGGAGGAGGTTCTCCCCCGCCGCGCCGCCGTCGCCGTCGCCGGCGCCGGCGCCCCCACCGTCATCGGCCTCCTCGCCGGCGTCGCTCCCGACCCAGAGCGCCGATTCGACGCGCACGGGCCGGTCGTCGATCCGGACCTCGAAGTCGTCCGGCCGCAGCCCCCGAATCGGCCGGCCGTCGTCGTCGATCACCCGCACGTCGATGATGACGCGGGCGACGTCGACCCGCTCGACGATCGGCTGCGGCTGCGCGGCGACGCCGCCCGCGGCGAACAACCAGAACGCCGCGACGACCACCGTCCGGCTACGGCGCACGCACATCCGGCGCCACCTGCAGCACGAGCTGCGACGGGTGCAGGTCGTCGTGCAGCACCCGCTGGGTGGCGGGCACGGGCTCGGCGCCCTCCCCGAAGACGGTCGCGGTGTTCAGGTTGCGGTCGAAGTGCGGGAAGTTCGACGAGCTGATCTCCAGCCGGATGCGGTGCCCCCGGCGGAACACGTTGGCCGTGTAGCCCATGTCGATGGTGTAGTCGTGCACGGCGCCCGGCGTGAGCCACGACTCCAGGTAGTCGGAGTTGCGGAACCGGGCCCGGACGATGCCCTCCGAGACGTTGTGGGCGTAGCCGTCGAGGTGCACGTCCACCAGCTTGGCCGTGAAGTCGGTGTCGCGGGCCGACGACGCCGCCCACAGCTCCACCTGCACCGGGCCGATGACGGTCAGATCCTCTTCCAGCGGCTCGGAGGTGTAGACCAGCACGTCGCCGCGCCGCTCGACCGCGCGCTGATCGAAGGCCCCGGAAGCCAGCATGTCGTTGCGGCAGCACATGTTGCCGCCAACGGTGGGAACGGGCTCGCGCGGGTCGTAGACGTAGGTGTCCGGCTCCCCGCCCGGACCGTCGGTGCCGAGCACGCCGTCCCCGGCCGCCGAGTTGGCGTGGCCGCCGCTTCGCAGATAGAAGCGGGTCTCCACGGCGTCCGGCAGCGGGAACTCGTCCGCCTCGATCCAGAAGCCGCCGCCGGCCGTCCCTTCGTCCGGCGGGGTCATCACGAAGAGCCGCACCGGCGGATCGTCGGCGACGCCGTTGTCGATCCCCTTCAGCCAGTAGTCGAACCAGCGCGCCCAGGCCGCGTTCAGGTCGAGGATGTTGTCGGGACCGAAGTCGATCTCGCCCGCCGTGGTGTCGGCCGGGCAGGCGTGGCAGAGCGCCCGCATAATCAGCCTGGTCCCCGTGCGCGCGATGTCCGAGCCGCCCTCTTCGCGCATCCCCATGAAGTTGCGGATCGTGCCCTCCTGGAAGATGTCGTACCAGCCGCCGGTGATCAGCGCCGGGACCTGGATGCGCGGGTACTTGGTCTCGAGGTCGAGCCCGGCCCAGTAGTCGTCGTAGCCGGGCCGCGCGAGCCACTCGTCGTAGTAGGCGGCGATGTTGCCGTCGCGGCGGAACGCCGCGAAGTCCTTCAGCGGAAGCTGCCAGAGCCAGTCGTCGCGCAGCCTCTCGCGCCCCTCGGCGACGAACGCCTCGACCTCCTGCAGCACCTGCTCCAGCGGCATCCCGTCCGCTTCCAGCCGGCGCTGCAGCGTGTCCGGGGCCAGTGTCTGCGCGGTCCAGCTCTGCGCAAACCAGAGGTCGAACGCGCCGCCCTGGTAGGTCCAGCCCTTGTGATAGTCCGACGAGCTGTAGTGCGGCGCGATGGCCACCAGGTGCGGCGGCGTCTCGCCCGCCGCCTGCCATTGCGTGAGACCGACGTAGGAGCCGCCGATCATCCCCACCTTGCCGTTGGACCAGGGCTGGGCCGCGGCCCACTCGACCGCGTCGTAGCCGTCGGGCGGCTCCTGGCGCATGGCGTCGAACTCGCCCCCGGAGCGGTAGCGCCCGCGCGTGTCCTGGTTGAGGAGCACGTAGCCACGCGCGGCGAAGTAGCGGCCCACCGCCGCGTCGCAGTCGCTGCCCGCGCTGGGCGAGCGGCGGTTGTAGGGGGTCCGTTGCAGGATCACCGGAAACGGCCCCTCGCCCGACGGCAGGTACACCTCGGTGGCCAACTCGACGCCGTCGCGCATCGGCGCCTGCTCGATCCGGCAGGTCACGTCACCCGGATCGCCGCTCTGCGCGCTCTGCGACGGCGCCGCACCCGCTGTTCCGGCAATCGCCAGAACCAGTCCGGCCGCCGCGGCGGCGATCATGCGATCCGTCGTTCGCTGCGTTTCCATGCTGCCTCCTCTGCCCGCAGGCGGGCCGCCCCATTCGGCGCAATCGTCCGGACCCCGTCCCCGGAGTGAGTGCTACGGCACCGTCAGCCGGACGAGCCGGTCCGCCCGGCCGGCTCCATCGAGATCGCGGCAGGTCGCGACGATGTCCTCGAACTGCGCCGCCGAGATGGGCACGCCGGGAACGACGCCGCCGATGCGGCGCACCTGCTCGTCGAAGTCCCAGATGAACTCCCGCCCGGTGGCCTGCTTGGTGTAGCTCCGTCCGTCCTTGGTGAAGATGGTGATCCGCGGGCCGAACAGCGTCATCTCGTGCGACGGGATGATCGTCACCCGCGTCATCAGGTCGAGCACCTCCGGCGGATCCGGCTCCCCCGGCAGCAGCGGCAGGCCCCGCCGCACGACGCCGTACGCGGTGTGGTACCGCGTGCTGCCCACCGTAGCCTCGCCGAGATCCTCGCGCCGGACGGGAAAGGCGGGGCTCGGGTACTGCGTCTCCAGCCAGTTCACCACCGCCTCGACGCGATCCACGTCCTCGTAGCGGATGTCGTGCTCCTCGCAGAGCTGCGCCGTGACGTCGACGTGCGCGATGTTGTACCCCGCCGTGGAGTAGATGCGGTAGAGCGTCTCCAGGAAGAGCCACTCCTCGCCCAGCCCGGCGGTGAGCGCATCCAGGCTGGTCCGGGTATCGCCGGCGAAGCTGTAGGTGAGCTCGCCCCGGTTGTTGCCGGCGAAGGCGTGATAGAACCCGGCGTCGCCCTCCAGCGCCGCTTCGCCCGCCTGCCGGCCCTGCCTGGCCAGCGCCACCGCCAGCATGGCATTGCGCGCCGCGGCGCTCTCGCGCAGGCCGCGGCTCTCGAGGTTGCCGCCCGCCAGGTTGACGCAGAGGCCGATAGCGTTGGTCAGCTCGTCCTCGGTGAGACCCAGGATCTTCGCGGCCGAGACGGCGGAGCCGAAGATGCCGAAGACCGGGCCGGCGTGGAAGCCGCGCGCCATCAGCGTCGGAATGAAGTCGGCGGCCATCCGCAGCATGACCTCGTACCCCGCGACCATGCCGACGAGGTAATCGCGGCCGGAGGCCTCCTCCGCCTCCGCGGCGGCGAAGGCGCACGGGACGATGCACGTGCCGGGGTGCGTGAGCATGCGGAACGTGTCCCACTTGCCCCCGGCCAGGATCAGCTCGGCGTTGGCGAACACCGCGCCGGCCTTCGTGGCCCGCGTGCCGTCCACCATGACGGTGGCGCCGTGCGGCACGCCGCCCTCCTCCAGAGTGACGAGCTCGATCGCCTGCCGCCCGGCCGGCAGTTGGGAGCCGAGGAGCGCCGATGCGAGGGCCTGCAGCGTGAGCCCCTTGGCCCGGTCGACCACCTCCGGAGGCAGATCCTCGTAGCGCAGGCCGACGACCCAGCGCGCGAACTGCCGGCTGATCGATGCAGCCGACCCGGTTCGCGATGCGCCGCCCGGCTGTGCCTGGCGGGCCGCCAGGGCCAGCGGCCTCTTCGCGTCGATCCCGAGAAAGCCGCCGGCAGCGAACGCGCTCTGCAACAGTCTCCGGCGAGTCAATCCAGCTCTCATGGTGGAAGGGACGCTATCACCGGCGGATCCCGCGATCAAGACGGGACCCCTCCCTCACCGCCGCGGAAGCGGGACCGGCGGTCGTTTTCCCGCGCGCCCGCCGAATAACGTTGACAGTCCTGCAACCATCGCCCATCATCGCGAGGGAATTCGCGTACGGTCACGAGGTTTCTCTGCTGCCTGACCGGGTAGGGCGCGCGCGGCTCCACGAGCCCGGCGTCAGGCATGCGAAAGGGAGGCTCGGATGACGTGGCGCCTCACCGTATGGACTGCGGGGTGGCTGGTCCTCATCGGGACCGGCGCCCACACGCAAGCCGCCGGACCTCAGCTCCCACCTTCCCGGGCGCCGGCGGAGTCGGCGGCTCCCGGGGACGCACTCCTGGACCGGTACTGTCTCGCCTGCCACAACGAAAGGCTGCTCGAGCGAGGCACGGTCCCGATCTCGTTCGAGGGTCTCACCGTGGCGGACGTGGCTGCGGACGCCGAGGTCTGGGAGAAGGTGGTCCGCAAGCTCCACGCCCGGGCGATGCCGCCGGCGGGCCGGCCGCGGCCGGACGAGGAGACCTACGAGGGCTTCGTCGCGCGGCTGGAGACCGAGCTCGACCGCACGGCGGCCGCCGACCCCGATCCGGGCCGGCCCGCGGTCCGGCGCCTGACCGGCGCCGAGTACATCAACGCGATCCGTGATCTGCTGGCGCTCGAAGTGGACGCGGAGACACTTCTCTTCCCGGCCGACGACGTGGACGATCAGGGTTTTGCGACCAATGCCGACGTCCTGTCGGTGTCGCCGGCGCTGTTCGAGCGCTACCTCGTGGCGGCGAACCGGATCAGCCGTCTGGCCGTGGGCGACCCGGCGATCGGGCCCGGATTCTCCCCGGCCACGTACAGCACCTCCAAGTTCCTGTACCAGGACGGCCGCATGAGCGAGGACCTGCCGTTCGGGTCGCGCGGTGGAATGGCCATCCGCTATCACTTCCCGCTCGACGGCGACTACGAGGTCCGGATCCGGCTGCGCCGGCAGATCTACGACTACATCATCGGGATGGGCAAGGCGCAGCACCTCGACGTGCGCCTCGACGGCGCGCTCGTCGAGCGCTTCACCATCGGGGACGCCGACCGGAAGGGTTATCCGTCGGCCTACACGTTCTTCGGAACCATTCGGGGCGATCCTGAATGGGAGGACTACCTGTCCGGCGGAGCGGACGAAGGCCTGGTGGTCCGCTTCCCGGCGCAGGCGGGGACGCGCGTGCTGGGCGTGACCTTCGCCAACGTCCGATCGGAGCCGACCGGAATCCTGGAGCGGCGCCTGTCGGGCTTCTCCCTCAGCGGCGAAGGCTTCTACTACGGCAACGCCGCGGTCGAGCGCGTGGACCTCGCCGGCCCGTACGACGCCACCGGCCCCGGCGACACGGCGAGCCGGCGGCGGATCTTCACGTGCCGCCCGACTACCGGAGCCGACGACGAGCCGTGCGCGAGGCGGATCCTGTCCGCGCTCGCGCGACGCGCCTACCGGCGCCCGGTGACCGGGGACGAGGTCGCGGGGCTGCTGAGCTTCTACACGGCCAACCGCGATGAGCACGGTTTCGAAGGCGGCATTCAGAAGGCGCTCGAACGCCTGCTGGTCGCGCCCGATTTCCTGTTCCGGGTAGAGGCCGAACCGGTGGACGCGGCGCCCGGGACGGCCTATCCCCTCAGCGACCTGGAGCTGGCCTCCCGGCTGTCGTTCTTCCTGTGGAGCAGCATTCCCGACGACGAGCTGCTCGCCGTGGCCGAGGAGGGCCGCCTTCACGAGCCGGCCGTGCTCGAGCGACAGGTGCGGCGCATGCTCGCCGACGAGCGCTCGACGGCGCTCGTGGACGACTTCGCGAGTCAGTGGCTGCAGTTGGACCGCCTCGGCGGCGTGCAGCCGGACTTCGAGGTGTTCTTCGAGTTCGACGAGAACCTCCGGGCGGACATGGAGCGGGAGACGAAGCTGTTCCTGCGGAGCCAGCTTCGCGAGGACCGCAGCCTGATGGAGCTGCTGACCGCCGACTACACGTTCGTGAACGGGCGCCTGGCCCGCCACTACGGCATTCCGGGCGTCTACGGCGAGCGGTTCCGGCGCGTGGCGTTGGACGGCGGAGGCCGGACCGGCCTGCTCGGGCATGCCAGCCTGCTGACGCTCACCGCCTATCCCACCCGGACCTCCCCCGTCCTGCGGGGCAAGTGGCTGCTCGACAACATCCTCGGCATGCCGCCGCCGCCCCCGCCTCCCGACGTGCCGGCCCTGGAGGAGGACCTCCGCGGGGGCGTGGTGCTGTCGGTCCGCGAGCAACTGGAGCAGCACCGGGCGAATCCGGCCTGCGCGGCGTGCCATCGGATGATGGACCCGCCGGGCTTCGCGCTCGAGAACTTCGACGCTATCGGGCGGTGGCGGACCACGAGCGAGGCCGGCGCGCCGATCGATGCGTCGGGCACGCTCGTCGACGGGAGCGTCGTGGAAGGGGCCGCGAGCCTGCGGGACGCGCTGTTGCGCCACGAAGTCAGCGTGATGCGGACCGTCACGGAGAAGCTGCTGACGTACGCGCTCGGGCGCGGCGTCGAATACACCGATCAGCCGGCCATCCGGAAGATTGTCGCGGCGGCGGCGGACGACGACTACCGCTGGTCGTCCATCATCCTCGAACTCGTCGAGAGCATGCCGTTCCAGATGAGGAGGTCGGAGTCATGATGTTCGTCACGAAGAAGGCGATTCCCCGGCGGACGGTCCTGCGGGGCATCGGCGCCAGCCTGGCCCTGCCGTTGCTGGACGGCATGGTGCCGGCGCTGACCGCGCTGGGCCGCTCGGCGGCAAAACCGGCGCTGCGGTTCGGCGCCGTCTACGTGCCCAACGGCATGGTGATGCAGAACTGGACGCCGGCCGCCGCGGGCGCCGGGTTCGAGTTCACACCGATTCTGCAGCCGCTGGAGCCGTTCCGGGACCGGCTGACCGTGCTCTCGGGACTCGAGACGCCGCGAGGGTCGGGCGGCGGGCCCCATGCCCGGGCCTCGACGTGGTTCCTGACAGCCGAGATGCCGGACCGGCCGGAGGCCTGGAACCGCAAGGCGGTCCTCTCGCTGGATCAGCGCCTGGCGGACGAGCTGCGGCAGCACACCCCGCTGGCTTCGCTCGAGATCGGCCTCGAGGGCGCCAACTTCGCCGGCTCGTGCAGCGGCGACCTCAGTTGCTCGTTCTCGTACACGGTCTCGTGGCGCAGCGCGTCGACCCCGCTGCCCATGGAGCACAATCCGCGGGCGGTCTTCGAACGCCTGTTCGGCGACACCGAGAGCACGGATCCGGCGGTGCGCCGGGCGCGCATGCGCGAGCAGCGCAGCATTCTCGACGCGGTGAGCGAGGACGTGGCGCGCCTGTCGCGGCGTCTGGGGCCGAGCGACCGCGTAAAGGTCGGCGCGTACCTGGATGCGGTCCGCGACGTCGAGCGGCGCATCGAGCTGGCGGGGCGGCAGGACGACGACGAGGCGCCGACGGCGACGCGGCCGCTGGGCGTCCCCGCGAGTTTCGCCGAGCACGCGGCGTTGATGTACGACCTGCAGTTGCTGGCCTACCAGTCGGATCGGACGCGGGTCATCAGCTTCATGATCGGCCACGAGCTGAGCGGCCGGACCTACCCCGAGGCCGGGGTGTTCGAGGCGCATCATCCGCTCTCGCACCACAAGAACATCCCGGAGACGCTCGCAAAGCTGACGAAGATCCAGACCTATCACACGTCGCTGTTCGCGTCGTTCCTCGAGAAGCTGCGAGCGACGCCGGACGGCGACGGGTCGTTGCTGGACCACGTCATGATCGTCTACGGCGCCGGATTCAGCGACAGCAACGCCCATTCGCCCCGGAACCTGCCGATTCTGCTGGCGGGCGGCGGGGGCGGCCAGGTCAAGGGCGGGCAACACCTCGTGTATCCGGACGGTGCGCCGCTGGCGAACCTGCACGTGGCGCTGCTGGACAAGTTCGGCATGCCCGTGGAGCGGGTGAGCAACAGCACCGGCGGGCTCCCGCGGATCTCCACGGGAGAGCGGCGCGAACGGCTCGTCGGGGTTTAGTGAGAGGGACGATGACGATGCGCAAGCGCATCCGGTGGCGGGGCCGCTCATGGACATGGTGGCTGCCGGCCGTCGTCGGCATCGTGACCGTGAGCGGCGCGGGCCTGCAGGCCGCAAGCGACGACCTGCGCCTGGTGGAGGCCGTCAAGGCGCAGCGATGGGAGGCCGTGCCTCCCCTGCTGGCCGAGACCGACGTGAATGCGGCCCAGGGGGACGGCGCGACCGCGCTCCACTGGGCCGTCCACTGGGACGACCAGAAGACGGCGGAGCTGCTCATCCGGGCCGGCGCCGACGTCGACGCCGCGAACGACTACGAGGTCACGCCCCTCTGGCTGGCCTGCGCGAACGCGAGCGGGGCGATGGTGGAACGGCTGCTGGCGGCGGGCGCCGATGCGCGGGCGACCCTCGCGTCCGGCGAGACCGCGCTGATGGCCTGTGCGCGCACCGGGAGCGAGGACGCCGTGATGGCGCTCCTGAAGCGGGGTGTGGACGTGGACGCCCGGGAACCCTCGGAGAGCCAAACCGCGCTGATGTGGGCCACCGCGCAACGCCACCCCGCGGTGGTGCGGCTGCTCCTCGAGCACGGCGCCGACCCCAGCGCGCGGTCGCGCGTCAGGCGCGAGGTGATCAGCCGCCGCCTGCAGGCGGACCTGCGGTACGGCGAGCGCAGCAGAAGCCTCGGCAGCGACGCCGAGGAGACCGACGTCGGAGGGTTCACGCCGCTGCTGTTCGCGGCAAGGGTGGGCGACCTCGAGTCGGCGGGTCTCCTGCTGGCTGCGGGGGCCGACGTCGACGACACGGGCCCGGACGGCGCCAGCGCGCTGGTCGTGGCGACGCACAGCGGCCACGGGACGCTCGCGCGATTCCTGCTGGACCGGGGTGCGACTCCGAATGCGGCGATCGTCGGCTACACGGCGCTGCACGCGGCGGTGCTGCAGGGCGACCTGGAGGTCGTCCAGGCGCTCCTCGAGCATGGTGCCAGCCCGAACGCCCAGATCACGCAGGGCACGCGGGTCGCGCGCAACGGGCAGGTGCTGTATCTCGGCGAGCACCTGCTCGGCGCGACCCCCTTCGCCCTCGCGGCCAAGTTCATCGAAGTCGAGATCATGCGCGCGCTGCTGGACGCCGGCGCCGATGCCGCGCTGCCGCTGAAGAACGGCTGGACCCCGGTGTCGCTGGCGGCGGGCGCCGGCTGGCGGTACGGGACGTGGGACCGCCGGGACCGTGCCCTGATCCGGCTGCCGGCGGCACAGCGTGAGCTCTACGACGAAAGCCGCACGCTGGAGGCCGTCAAGGTCGCGGTAGAGGCGGGTACCGACGTGAACGCCGTCGACGAGGACGGCAACACCGCGCTGCACTTCGTCGTCGACAAGGGATTCCCCACCGTCGCGGCGTTCCTGACGGAGAGCGGCGCCGACGTGAACGTGGAGAACATTCGCGGACAGACGCCGCTCACCAGGTTTGCCCGCCGCCGCCCGGAGGTCAGCGCGGAGGCGACGCAGGCGACCGGTGATCTCCTGCACGGTTTGGGGGCACGCTGATCGTCAAGGGACAATTCGACCGGTAGCGGACGCCACGTCGCACGGCCCTGACCGTCCGATCCAGACAGCCCGTGACACGAGTCACGGGCTGCTTCGCTCATGGGAGACGTAGAGATGATCTCAGCCAGGAACCTGCATCGACGCCTGCCCGTAGCGACGGCCGCGCTGTGTATCGCCGGCGGTCTCACCGTCCCGGTCGCGTTTGCCGCCGGACAGCCCGCGCAGGACGGCATCCATACCACGGAGCAGGCCGAGAACGGCCGCGCCGTCTATACGCGGAGCTGCGCCATCTGCCATCGAACGGATCTTCAGGGCAACTTCGAGTCTCCGCCGCTGGCCGGCCCCAACTTCCTCAACTTCTGGGGAGACCGCACCCCGCAGGAGCTCGTCGAACGCATCCGGGTCACGATGCCTCCCGACCGGCCCGGCCGCCTCGGGGACGAGACCTATCTCGACATCGCCGCGTATCTGCTGCAGGCGAACGGCGCGCCGGCCGGGGACCGGGCGCTGACGGCGGACACGGCCGTCACGATCGGCACGGTGGCGACCGGAGAAACCGGGGCCGCGCCGACGATTACCGCCGCAGCCCAGGGCCGGGCGCGGCGGCCCGACACCCGCACGGCGGCGGCCGCCGTGGCCGGCGGCGTGACCGTCGCCGGCGAGGTGGACAACTTCACACCGGTCACCGACGAGTTGCTGCGCGATACGCCGCCGGGCGACTGGCTGATGGTGCGGCGGAACTACCAGGCCTGGAGCCACAGCCCGCTCACCTCGATCACGCGCGAGAACGTCGGCGAGCTCGAGCTGCAGTGGATGTGGGCCATGAACGAGGGCGGCCGCAACGCGCCCTCGCCGATCGCGCACGACGGCGTGCTCTACTTCGCCAACTTCGGCCCCGTGGTGCAGGCGCTCGACGCGGTCACCGGCGACCTGATCTGGGAGCACGAGGTGAGCGTCGAGGCGGGCCAGCTCGCCAGCTCGAGCCGCAACCTCGCCATCTACCAGGACAAGCTCTTCCTGGCCACCGCAGACGCGCGGCTGATCGCGCTCGACGCGCGCACCGGCGAGGAGGCCTGGACCACCCGCATCGCGGACGACGCCGAGGGCTTCCGCAACACCAGCGGACCGGTCATCGTCGGCGGCAAGATCGTGCAGGGGCTCGGGGGCTGCGGGCAGTTCACCCGGGAGGGCTGCTTCATCAGCGCCTACGACGCCGCGAACGGCGAGCAGCTCTGGCGGTTCAACACGGTGGCCCGCTCGGACGAGCCCGGCGGCAACACGTGGGCCAACCTGCCGAACTTCCTGCGCGGGGGCGGCGAGACGTGGATCACCGGCAGCTACGATCCCGAGCTCGACCTGGTCTACTTCGGCGTGGCGCAGGCGAAGCCGTGGGTCGCAATCAGCCGGGGCATGACCGTGCACGACCCGGCGCTCTACACCAGCTCGACGGTCGCCCTGCGGCCGGAAGACGGCCTGCTCGCCTGGCACTTCCAGCACGTCCCCGGCGAGAGCCTCGATCTCGACGAGGTCTTCGAGCGGGTGCTGGTCGACCTCGAGGATCGCCGCGTGGTCTTCAGCGCCGGCAAGCACGGCATCCTCTGGAAGCTGGATCGCGAGACCGGCGAGTTCCTCGGTCACAAGGAGACCGTCTTCCAGAACGTCTTCGACCATATCGACCCCGAGACCGGCGCGGTCACCTACCGCCAGGACATCGCCGACGCGCAGTTCGAGCAACTGGTCCCGGCGTGTCCCAGCACCGCCGGCGGCAAGAACTGGCACCCGATGAGCTACCACCCCGGCTCGGGGCTGCTCATCCTCCCGCTCTCGCAGACCTGCATGGAGCTGGCGGCCCGCGAGGTGGCCTTCGAGATAGGCTCGGGCGGCGTGGGGCTGAGCGCCCGCCCCTTCTTCGAGATGCCCGATACGGAGGGCCGGCTCGGCAAGCTCGCGGCGTTCGATGCCGAGACCCTGGAGGAGGTCTGGAGCGTCGAGCAGCGGGCGCCGTTCCTGACCGGCGTGCTGACGACGGCCGGCGACGTCGCCTTCGCCGGCGATCTCGACCGGCGGTTCCGGGCATTCGACGTGCGGACCGGCGAGGTGCTGTGGCAGGCCCGGCTGGGCACGTCGGTGCAGGGCTTTCCGATCTCGTTCGCCGTCGACGGCAGGCAGTACATCGCCGTGGCGACCGGCCTCGGGGGCGGCAGCCCGCGGGCGGCCCCGCGCGCCCTGGCGCCAGACGTTCATCACCCGCAGACCGGGAACGCGCTGTACGTGTTCGCGCTCCGGGACTGAGTGCTGGCGGCGGGCGGTAGCGCTGGCAGGCGATTCCGGCGCCTGCCCGGGAGCTTGGCGCTGCCATGCTGAGTCAGGCGTGACGCGTGCGGTTCGCTTTCAGTTCTGCCAGCTTCTGCTGGATGTCCCGAGCGACTTCCTCCACCTCGCGCGCCACTTGGGGCTCGAGCCCAAGCTCCCGTTCCAGCGCCGTCTTCAACGGCAACAGAAGATTCGCCGATCGCGATGCCTGGATGAGTTCGCGCATGCGCTGTGGTCCGAGAGCGACGCTGAATTCCATCAGGGCCATGAGGGCCTCTCTGGGGATGGGACCCAACTCCGGAAGAAGCGCAAGAACCGCCTCGATGTCCGGCTCGCTCGCGGACCGGTCGCCGCCACTTGCGAGGATCGCCTTGGCCCGGATGACGTGGCCTTGAAATCGCTGCCCCGGCACCCCCTTCTGGCGTTCGATAACTCGTGTCGCCGTCTCGACGACCTTCTCGTATTGACGACCCTTGCTCGCGATATCCGCTGTCCCGAGCAGTGCCAGTCCCACATGCCCGTGGAGCGCAGGAACTTCGCTTGCCCCGAAGCGGCGGACGACTTCATCGTAGGCCGCCAGCGCGTCCTCGGGCCGATTCAAGGCGCCGAGTGCGACTCCTCTGTTCACAAGGGCGTCCGCGACCGCGTCAAGAAGGACCCCGGTTTCGCTCTCCCCGAAGCGGCGGACCACTTCGTCGTAGGCGTCCAGCGCATCCTGTGGGCGGCTGAGCGCGCCGAGGACGTACCCCTTGTTGGCGAGGGCGGTCGCAACCCTCTCCAGAACGGCGGGAATCTCACTCTCTCCGAAGCGACGGACCACATCGTCACAGGCCTCCAGCGAGTCCTGCGACCGGTTCAGCGCGACGAGAGCACCTGCTCTGTTCACGAGGGCGGTCGCAACCGAACGCAGGTGGGCCGGAGTGTCGCTTTCTCCGAAGCGGCCGACCACCTCGTCGAAGGCCTCCAGTGCCTCCTGCGGCCGGTTCAGCGCGGTGAGGGCAAACCCTCTATTCACGAGGGCGGTCGCAACGGACTCGAGAAGAGCCGGCGTCTCGCTCTTCCCGAATCGACGTACGACCTCCTCGCAGGCCTCCAGCTCCTCATGCGGCCGATTCAGCGCACTCAGAACGCCTGCTCTGTTCAGGAGAGCCTTCGCAGTCCACTCCAGAACGGCAGGAATCTCACTCTCTCCGAACCGACGGATCGTCTCATCGCAAGCCTCCAGCGCCTCCTGCGGCCGGTTCAGCGCGCTCAGGGCGGCCCCTTTGTTTACAAGAGCCTGCACGACCCTCTCCAGAACAGCCGGAACCTCACTCTCCCCGAAGCTTCGGATTACCTCGTCGCAGGCCTCCAGCGCTTCTTGCGGCCGGTCTAGCACGCTCAGAGCGTCTCCTCTGTTCACGAGGGCGGTCGCAACCGATCTGAGAAGTCGCGGGGAACTGCTCTTCCCGAAACGACGGACTACCTCGTCGCAGGCCTCCAACGCTTCCTGCGGCCGGTTCAGCGCGCCCAGAGCGCCTCCTCTGTTCACGAGAGCGGTCGCAACCGGCTCCAGAAGTCCCGGGGAATCGCTCTTCCCGAAACGACGGACCACCTCATCGCAAGCCTCCAGCGCTTCCTGCGGCCGGTTCAGCGCGGCGAGAGCGCGTCCTCTGTTCACGAGCGCGGTCGCAACCGGCTCCAGAAGTCCCGGGGAATCGCTCTTCCCGAAACGATGGACCACCTCGTCACAGGTCTTCAGCGAGTCCTGCGGCCGGTTCAGCATGCCGAGGGCGGCCCCCTTGTTCATGAGGGCGGTGGCAACCGGCGCCAGAAAGGCGGGGGTCTTGCTCTCCCCGAAACGACGGACCACCTCGTCGCAGACCTCCAGCACGTCCTGCGGCCGGTGCAGTGTGCCGAGGGTTCCCCCTCTGCTCGCGAGGGCGTTCGCAACCGACTCCAGGAGTCCCGGAACCTCACTCTCCCCGAAACGACGGACCACCTCGTCGTACGAGTCCAGCGCGTCCTGCGGCCGGTTCAGCGTCCCGAGAGCGGCTCCTTTGTTCACAAGAGCCTTGGCGACCCATTCCAGTACGGCCGGAACCTCACTCTCCCCGAAACGACGAATTACCCCCTCGTAGGATTCCAGGGCTCCCTGCGGTTGGTTCAGCGCATCGAAGGCAATCCCTTTGTTCAAGAGCGCGCTCGCAACCGACTCCCGAAGGGTCGGGATGTCGCTCTCTCCGAAACGACGGACCACCTCGTCGCAGGCGTCCAACGCATCCTGCGGCCGATTCAGCATATCGAGGGCGGCCCCTTTGTTGACAAGGGCCTTGGCGACCCACTCCAGAACGGCGGGAGTCTCACTCTCTCCAAAGCGACGGATCACCTCATCGTAGGCCGCCACGGTATCCGCCGCACCGCTCCGAACATTCAAAGCCTTCCTGAAGAGTTCCCTTGCCGTCGTCTCGGCCGACTCGCCGGTGCTCCCTTGAGACGGCTCCGCCCGATCGACTTCCGTGAGCATTTTGCGGTGCTCGGCCAAGCTCGGCAACTTCATCAACGACGTCAGTGTGATCCGTTGTAGCGACCGCATCGCCGCGTCGAGACCGTCCGTGTCACGGGCCATTCGAGCCTTGATTTCCTTCAGCTCCGACGACGAGTAGCACGCCTCCATGAAGTGGATGAGTGTTTCCACGAACCGGTCCGGCCCACGCCGGCCCCGCAGCAGGTAGTAGATGTTGTACAGGCGCTCGGTCAGGTAGTACTGCTTGCGCCTAGCGCTGCCGCCCGCTACCTGGACCACCCCGCGGCCGCCGAGCCGCGCAAGCTGGGCGCTGCACGTGCTGGTTTCGAGCCGGGCTTGGTCCGCGATCTCTCGGGTGGTCGCCGGCTTCCACAGCGTAGCAAGCGCGAGATAGACACGCCGTTCCTGCGCCGGAAGCGATTCGAGGTGGCCCTTGAAGTACTCCGTGTGATCATCGACCAAGTCGAACAGGTCAGTCATGAGGTCGCGGAACGACAACGCGGCACCGAAGCCTGCCACGATCGCGACTAACCGCGGGCTCCCGCCGGTCAGAATCTCCAGCGAACGAATCGTTTCCGGCGCTGGGTGGCGGCCGGACACGCTCTCCCACAGGACGGCGCATTGGTTCCTGTCGAGGGGACGCAGCGTGCGGACCCGGAAGAGGTCGTACAGGGCGCACTTCGGGTTGTCGATCTCGTTGAAGCGGCTGGTCGCGCTCGCCAACAAAACGATCCGCGGCTCGGTCTGGAGGATCTTTCGCAACCGCCAGCCCGCATCGGGGTCGGCCATGTCCCCGAACAACATGTTCAGGTTCTCGACCAGCAGCACGAGCCGCTTGTCCTCCCGATCAGCGAAGTCCAGCAACGCGCCGAGACAACGATCCGACAGCGCTTGGTCGTCGCGGATGGTTCGCAGCTCAACGACAGTTCGGTTCAGGTCGGGGGCGTCCTCCCCGACCGGCGCCTGAGCCGCCAGATTGGTCAGACACTCCAACCAGAATTCCCCAGAGGTGGCGACCTCGTAGCTCTCCTCAGCGAAGACGATCGGGAAAAAGCGCGCCGCCAGCGCGGCGTCGCGTCCCACTTCGACCGCGACGCGCAGAAGCAGGCTCGTCTTACCGCTGCCCCGCGGACCGATCACGATCTGGTGCGCGTTCGAGTGTCCGGTACACTCGCGCAGAACATCGACGAGCAGCTCGAACTCCGTTGTTCGCACGCAGTACGACGCCACGAGCTCATCGTCGGTGAGAAACCCCGGGTTGAACTTGCGCGTGGGTGTGGCCATCGCGTCATGTACCCTGCGATCCTGAGCGACGCTCGATAGGGACGAAATGCAGGCGATGCCGGGCGCGCCACCAATCCTCGAGCAGACCCGAGACGAAACGGCAATCACCGTCCCCCCAGGACTCCAGATACCCGTCGTGTTCGAGCACGCGAAGTACGTCGTCGATCGGCACCGGATCAGCGGCCACCGCCCAGCCATGGAAGTGCTCGCGATACAGGGCCAGGGCAGCGCGCTGCAGCACGCCGCCGTTGACCGCGGCTTCGGTCAACAGAGCGAGCGCGGCCCGATAGCCATCGGGTCCGAGGACCAGCTTCAGCCGGCTCTCGTAGTGGTCCAGATCCGCCTGCCCGCGCACGCTGAGCATTTCGTCGCTGTACACGCGCTCGACGTCCTCGAGCGAGGCTTCGCGCTGACCCTTCAAGCGCAGATCCTCGTCCAGGCTGTCGAAGAAACGCTGCACGTGGTGGGGAACCAGACACCGCAGCCGGCGGCACATCTCCTTGCCCGCGGCGCGGGGCAGGTCGAGTCCGCATGTCTCCGCGAGCGCGGCAAGGCAGTCGAGGGCGGTCTTCTCGCTCCAGGGTTTCAGATCCAGGGGTGAGAAGATGTTTGCGTGCGCACTGAGCCCCGCCTGGTGCAGGACCGGCTCCAGACCTATGCTGCCGGAGAGGATCAGGCATAGCCGGTCTCGGTGGTCCTGGCCGATCTTGCGCAGCCAGCTCAGGAATTCATCGACATCCCGTTTTCCCGCAGGCGTGATGCGGTAGTCGTGATCCTTGAGCATCCGGTTGACGAGGATCGGAAGCTCGTCGAGCGCGAGCACCACGGGTCGCTCGTTCTTCGCCAGGGCTGCGCAGACCGCGTCGCCCTTCTGCCGCCAGTTTCCGGGGTCAATCCCCGCCCGCAGCTTCACGCGCACCTCGGCGACAGCCAGCTCATCGATTCGATCCTCGACCCCGCGCAGGACGTTGGCGAACCCCGACCTGATTCGGTCCCACGCACCATGCACGTGCCGCGACTCGACCCCGATTTCGACCACGGCGTCCGCCGCGCTGTTGGCATCCTCAAGATCGACGAAGACCGTCTCGAAGCGCCCCTCGACTCGCAGGCGGCGCAGCAGTTCCCGAACCAGGCTCGTCTTGCCCATCCGTCGTTGCGCGGTCAGCAACGTATGGGTTCCGTTCTGCACTCGCGCCCCGAGAACCTCGAGTTCGGCTTCCCGGTCGAAGAAGCGATCCCCATCAACCCAGTTCGCCCCTGCCTTCTTCAATCCTGCCATTCGCGCGTCCCAACAAATCCGTTGCCATCAATAATGATTGCAAACAGTTCTGTTGTCAAACGTGGATCAACACTGCTCGTCCTTCTGTCCCGGCAACGCTCGCGGGGTTCGATGCCGAGACCCTCAAGGAGGTCTGGAGCGTCGAGCAGCGGGCGCCGTTCCTCACCGGCCTGCTGCCGACGCGGGACGGGGATGGCGGCGAGCGTTGGGCCGGCACGGACGCGGCACGAGAACTGGGACCCGGAGGGCTCGGGGAGTCTCGTGTCAGGAACTGCCGATTGCGGATTCCAGCTCCGTGTCCGTCAACCCGTTGTCGAGCAGATGGCGGCGGATGCGCGCCACGAAAGCCTCGGCGCGGTCGACCTCCTGTCGAGCGTCTTCCTCGGAGACAACGTGGACCACGTCATAGTCGGCGGCGAGCCGGCCTTCGAGGCCGACGCGTAGTTGGACTGACCACTCCCGTTCGATTCTGCCGCTGCGGACCAAGTGCTCGCCGAACCGGCGGCGAAGTGCGGCGTGGCTCTTCACGGTCACATCGTGCACCAACAGGGCGGCTTTCGCCGCCTGGAGAATGGCGTAGTACGTGCGCGAGACCGCATCCTCCGCGTAACCCTCTCGCGCCAAAAGTCCGGCCGCCGCCAGCGACCTGACGGATCGCCGCCACTCGGCGAGCAAGAGCTCCCGATTCACAGTACGGAAACCCCGTCACGTTCCACCGCGGCCCGGAAAGGAGAGTCCAATCGCCCCAGTCGTGCCCATTCCGCCTCCGTGTACGCCACTATTGACGGCAACGCGTACGACGTGGCAGCCAGATCGTGCGCAAGGTGCCTCAGCGGCCGCTTGAGGTGCGCGGCGGCG
The DNA here is from genome assembly GCA_965116825.1 of Vicinamibacterales bacterium. GTDB lineage: Bacteria > Acidobacteriota > Vicinamibacteria > Vicinamibacterales > UBA8438 > WTFV01. The sequence continues at coordinate 4,099,854 of OZ220736.1, read as the reverse complement.
TTCCCGACGACGAGGAGCACGTCGATATCGCTGTCCTGGCGTGCATCACCTCGCGCCTTCGATCCGTACAGCACCATGTTCACGACAACACCGGCGAACCGCGCGGCGAGCGTCTCCCGGAATTGATCCAGCCACTCCCGTTCCTCCGGATGAAGCGTCCACATGGCCTCGGGTCGGCCCGACTGAGGAAGTCGAGGCGTCCCATTCACCTTTGTTGAAACCTCGTGCAAGGGAGGGCGGAAGCGCTCCTCGTATACGAAGACTCTGTCGAAACCGGTATTCAACCGCCATTCCTTCCCGGACTCCGGCCACGTCCATTGTCCGAAGGCGGGCTTGTCCCCGGCCGGGAAGAGCGGCAACACCAGCAACAACCATGCCTCTACGCACCTGCTGCGGTAGTTCCCGACCTTCACGTCCTTTCTGGCTACGGCCTCCTGCAGGGCGTCTCTCGTCAGCGTCTCCGCGAGCTCCGACTTCGGCACCGCTCTCCAGGACCCTGCGCCTGATTCCGATGGCCAGATCGTGATTTGCCGGAACAGGCCGCCGCGGTCCGGCTCGATTGTCGTGAATGCAACTCTGGGCACGTGTTCATCGAGCTGGCGTATCAGTGCTGCCGCGCCTTCCCTGACCGTCGAGAGCTCCTTGTCCCCGAACGCCACCCAAATGTCCAGCCGGTCGAACCGGGGATTGTTTGCGACCAGTTTCCTCGCCTCCGAGATAATCCGCTCGCGCCGGGCCGCATCCTCTATCGGCTCGGTTCTGAACAGCATCGACACCTCGATGCCAACCCGCCGCTTCCCCATCTGGAAGACGAAATCCGGTGCCTCGCCCGGCATTGGTTCGCCGGCGTCGGCCAGCCCCAGTTCAGTCAGGAGACGCCGGACCTGCCGTTCCTCTCTCGCCTTCTCGATCCGGCTCCGGCCTCCGGAATCCCTGTCGAGAGCGGCAGTCTCGGATTCGCTCGAAGTCGAAAGCTGCGTGCTCAACGGTATTTCCTGCGCTGCCGGGCTCTACGCAACCACGTCGCATTCCCGCCACGGCACCGGATTCATCGTAGCAGAGCGCTGCAGCCCTCAATTCACCTGATACTCCGGTGTGCTCATGATGAGGTGGGTCACCATGCGCAGCGGATCCTCCAGATAGGTTCGGGCGCGGATCAGGTCCGAGGTGCCGAGCTCGTCGTCGAGCAGCGCCACGAGCGCGTCGCGCGTGTCCGGCGACACCGGCATCCGGAGGAACCGCCTCAACAGGTAATCCACCGCCTCGCCGGTGGTCGCCGCGCCGGAGCCGAGGACGGCCTGCGCCAGGTCGATCCGGGCCGCGCCGCGCGGCGTCGGAATCAGTGTGCGAAAGACCTGCGCCCACGCGATGTAGTCGGAGACGCGGGTGTTGAACAGCTCGTCCCGCTCCAGGAGCGCCAGGTCCTCCGCCGACATCCTGCCGGGGTCGTCGACGTTGTCCAGGGCGATCGCCGCGCCGAAGTCATGGCCGCGGCGCAGACGCTCCCCCACCAGCCCGTCCCGGCGCCGGGTGAGGAAGTTCGGATCCCGGAAGCCGACGATGTCGGGAAACAGGTAGTTGAAGGCGACGTTGCCCCGCTCCTGCAGGAGGGCGGGCGTGATCCAGGAGCGGCCCTGCGGCCAGCCGGCGACCGACGGCGGGTTCAGCAGGTGCTGGCCTAGCGCGATCGTGGAGTCGTTGAAGTCCGGCACGCCGGGCACGTCCTCGGCGCCGAGCTGCTCGAGCATCGTCACCACATGCACGACCGCCCCCTTTGTGTGGGCGCCGTAGCTGGCCGCGCTGTAGAAGTCGCGGGAGAGGAACAGGGTCTCGAGCAGCGGCCGCAACTCGAAGCCGTTGTCCCGCAGGATGGCGCCGAGCTCGGCCCGCAGCGCCGGCGACGGATCGCCCATCGTGAACAGCTCCATCACCTCGCGGGCGAAGTTCTCGTTGGCGGCCCCCTTCACGTTCACCCCGGCGTCGAGGTAGTAGAGCATCCCCGGATCCCTTGCGACCGCGACCAGCAGCTCGCCGAAGTTCCCGGTGGCGTGACGCTCGAACATCTCGATCTGGAGCAGCATCTTCCGGTAGTCGCGGACCTTGCCCTGGGCGGTGGCGAAATGCCCGTGCCAGAACAGCGCCATCTTCTCCTGCAGCGGCCGGTCGGTGTCGAGCATCCGCTCGGCCCACCAGTAGCCGACGCGGCGGGTCTCCAGCGCGGTCGCGCGCAGCCAGTAGAAGAAGCGATCGGAGACCGGCTGCACGTGCCGGTTGACATGCTCGGGCTTGACCCGGACGCCCATGCTCTCGCCCTGCCTGAGCGCCAGGTCGGTGGCGGCCGGCCGGCTCGGCGGGAAGGGGATCAACGTCTCATCCCAGAAGCCCGAATGCATGAACGGCTGCAGGTGGTCGTTGGGTATCTGGTCGTAGTGCACGAGGGAACGGACCGCCTGCTCGGGGGTCATGCCGGCGAGCTTCCAGATCTCCTCCGGTGGGCCGGAGAAGCCCGCTCGGCCGAGCAGATGCGCGGCGCGGTCGTAGCTCCAGTCCGCGGCCGCGATCGGGGTCAGGTCCCCCTGCCACGAGGCCGGTCCCGGCGACCAGCTCGTCGAGCTTGCCGCAGCTACGTGACCGGACACGGCAAGCGCCAGAACCGCGCCGGCCACGGCGGCATGACGATGGTGTCGAGCTGTCATGGGATGGTCCCCCTCACTCATCCAGGTCGGTCCCTCCGGCAGGACCCCTCCCCTTCGCGCGGGAGCGCCGTTCCGGGAGCCCGGATCGACACCCTTATACACCACAGCCGATTGGAGTACGCTTGCTCGACGCTCCGTTGATTCCCGCTAGGTCCGTGCGGTAGCCTTGGGCCATGGCGGTCGTCGATCACCGGTCAGGTCCACCGGCCCTGGAGTTGCAAATGCAGCCGGCCATCGACATGAACCGCGCGCAGTTCTTCGAGTTCTGCCAACTGAATCGCGACGTGCGGATCGAACGTAACGCGGCAGGAAGCCTGGCGGTGATGGCGCCCACCGGCGGAGAAACGGGCGCGCGGGGCGTCTTCCTGTCGGCTGCCCTCTATCGCTGGGCCGAAGAGAACGGAACTGGCGTTGCGTTCGATTCCTCGACCGGGTTCGAGCTTCCCAACGGTGCGGTGCGTTCGCCGGATGCGGCCTGGGTCCTCCGGACACGCCTTGCCCAGCTTCCTGCCGAGGACAAGGTGGGATTCCTGCCGCTGTGTCCCGACTTCATCATCGAGCTGCTCTCGCCGTCCGATTCTCGTGCGGCCCTCCAGCGAAAGATGGAGGAGTACCGGGCCAACGGCGCCCGCCTGGGCTGGCTGATCGATCCGGCGGGGCGCCGGGTCACCATCTACCGTGCCGACGGCAGCCTCGAACAGCGCGCCGAACCGGACGTCGTCACCGGCGAAACGGTGCTGCCGGGATTCTCGCTCCACCTTGCCGCCATCTGGACGCCTGCATTCTGAGACAGGCACTCTGCGGCGCAGACTTTAGCAGGAGGTCTCCCATGGCGCTCGCACCCTCTCACCGTCTCGCCGGCCCGCTTGCGGCAGCAGTTGCGACCATCGCTGTCCTGTTCGGCTCCGTTCCGTCGGCCCAGGAGGCCTATCTCCACCTGAACCCCGTGATCGAGAAGCTCGAGCAGGGCAGGCACGTGTTCGGGGTGAGCACGGCCGACCTGTCGCTGCAGAACGCGCGGTCGCTGGCGGGCGACCCCAGCATCGACTACGTGTACGTCGACATGGAGCACAACCCGCTGCGGTTCGAGCAGCTCGAGCAGTTCGTGGCGTTCCTGGTCGCCGGCGACAAGGCCGGCATCCTCGAGCGCGGCAACGCCCAGATGCACCCGCCGGTGTTCGCGCGCTTTCCGCCCTACGGCCGCGAGCAGACGCAGTGGATCGTCAAGCACGCTCTGGACATCGGGCTGATGGGCATCCTGATCAACAACATCGAGACCCCTGAGCAGGCGGAGAACATCGTGCGGACGATCCGTCCCCGGCAGCTCCGTTCGTCGGCGATACCGAATCCGCCGGGCGTGCGGGGCACCGTGCAATGCCCGTTCTGGGGCGTCGGGCGCGCCGAGTGCCGGCAGCGCGCCGACCTCTGGCCGCTGAATCCGCGGGGCGATCTGCTGTTCTGGGCGATGATCGAGACCCGGGAGGGCGTCGAGAACGCCGACGCCATCGCGCAAGTGCCCGGCGTCGGGGGCTTCTACCTGGGAGCGGGCGGCGACCTCAGCTCGTCCTACGGCGCCGAGAACGCCGAGGACCCCGAGGTGGCGGCCGCCTTCGAGCACCTGCTGGACGTCTGCCGGACGCGCGACCTCGCCTGCGGCGGCACGGTGACGCCGGCCAACGCCGCCCTGCGGATGGAGCAGGGCTACCGGATCTTCAACTTCGGCGGCGCCAACGGCGGCCTGACCGAGACGAACGCGGCGGCGCGCAACGCCGTCATCGCCGCCGGGGCGCTGCGCTGACAGCCCAGCGAGAACCGTGCCGGAAGCGCTGTGTGAGACCGCCGCGGTTTTTGGCCTCAGCGAGCTTCCCGATCACGGCACCCCCGCTTGTGTTGCGGGAAGGCAACACCGGCGCCGAGGCAGCGACGTTTCGGCTGGAGAAGGGATACACGGCATGACCCGCGTGACGCTCGCATTGCTCATCTCGACCCTACTGCTCGGTGCGCTCGCTCCCATCGCCCGCGCCCAGGTAGCGGACTTCGAGCCCGTCACGACCGAGGAGCTTCTGGCCCCGGACGACGGCGACTGGATCAACTGGCGCCGGACGCTGAACGGCCAGGGCTACAGCCCGCTCGACCAGATCGACCGGGACAACGTGGGCACTCTGCAGCTCGTCTGGTCCTGGGCGCTGCAGCCGGGCACCGACGAGGTGACCCCGCTGGTGCGCGCCGGCGTGATGTACGTGCCCAGCCGCAGCGGCGTGCAGGCGCTCGACGCAACCACCGGCGACCTCCTCTGGGAGCACTCGCGCCGGCAGGCGGTTCCGGAGGACGAGGACCTGCCCATCAATCGCCGCCCCGGAATGGCGCGGCGCAGCATCTCCATCTACGGCGACAAGATCTACGCCGGCACGAGCCGGGCGGAGCTGATCGCCCTCGACGCGCGGACGGGTGAGCTCGTCTGGCAGCACCAGGTGGCCGACAGCAGTCTCGGCTACCGGTACACCAGCGGTCCGATCGTCGTGCAGGGCAAGGTCGTGGCCGGGATGACCGGGTGCGAGCGGTACAAGAACGACGTCTGCTTCATCTCCGCCCACGATCCGGAGACGGGCGCCGAGCTGTGGCGCACCTCGACCGTCGCCCGCCCCGGGGACCCGGGCGGCGACACCTGGGGCGACCTGCCGCTGACCTGGCGGGCCGGAGCCGACGCCTGGATCCCCGGAAGCTACGACCCGGAGACGAATCTCATCTACTGGTCCACTGCCCAGGCCAAGCCGTGGGCCATCGTGCAGCGCGGCACCGAGGGTGCGGCGTTGTACACCAACTCGACGCTGGCGCTGCACCCCGAGACCGGCGAGATCCAGTGGTACTTCCAGCACATTCCCGCCGAGACCCACGATCTCGACGAGGTCTTCGAGATCGTCCTGGTCGATCGGGGCGACGGGCTGTCGCTGTTCAAGATGGGCAAGATCGGCGTGCTCTGGGAGCTCGACCCGCGCACCGGAGCCTTCCGCAACGCGTTCGACCTCGGCTACCAGGACATCGTCGACATCGACCCGGTGAGCGGCCAGGGCATCCTGGTCCGCGAGCGCATCCCGCAGATCGACGTCCCGGTGGACTATTGCCCGGGCCCCGGGGGCCTGAAGAACCTGTGGGCCATGGCCTACCACCCCGAAACGGAGGCGTTCTACGTCCCGCTGACGCCGGGTTGCGCGCACTCGATCTTCGGTGCGATGCCCGAACCCGAGATAGGCGGCGGCGGGGTCGGCCCGAACGATCGCCGGTTCACCGTGCATCCGGACAGTCCCGAGCAGTTGGGCGACTTCGTGGCCATGGACAGCCGGACGGGAGAGCTTCTCTGGCGCCGGCGCAGCCGCTGGCAGTACGGGACGGCCGTTCTGACCACCGGGGGCGGACTGGTCTTCGTCGGCGACATCGACCGCTACATGTACGCCTTCGACGCACGCGACGGCACGGAGCTATGGCGGACCCGCACGCCGACGGCAACCGACGGCTTTCCGATCACCTACGCGGTCGACGGACGCCAGTACGTCGCGGTACCGTCCGGTCCGGGATGGAGCATCTCCTGGCGCAACGCGCGCATTGCGTTCCCGGAGACCATGCAGCGGCCGCCGGGCTCCGGCTCGGTGCTGCAGGTATTCGCGCTGCCGGTGGAGTGACGCGGGAGCGGGGTCGGTGGAGTGACGCGGGAGCGGGGTCGGTGGAGTGACGCGGGAGCGGGGTCGGTGGGACAGGGCGACTGAGCGAACCGCCCGCGGTCCGCTCAGTCGCCTCACATCGGTGTGAAGCCCCAGCGATTACGCCGGAGCCGTGTGATTTCCGTCCGCTACTGGCCCGCGGTGCGCCGCTCGACGGCGCGGGCGCCGGTCAGTGTGCCGTCCATGCCGTAGTTGCCCTCGTGGCAGGCGTACTCGAAAATCGGCAGGTCGCTCTGGCGCATCGGCAACTCGACGGTCCAAGGCGCGGTCCACGTGGTCGGATCCGTGACCGTGAAGGTGTAGATCAGCGTGTCCTCGTCCACCCGCCGGATGCGCTCCACCAGGTGCAGGTTCTTGCTGGAGTTGCGGAAGCTGGTCTCGCGCAGATAGTTCTTCGTCTCGACGACCAGGGTGTCGCCGTCCCAGTGCCCGCGCGACACGCCGGTCCACATCGGCACCGTGCCGTGGCCGCTGCCGTCGAGCGGGATGATACGCGCGTTGTGCACCATCTCGTTCAGCAGCACGACGTGATCGGGCGTCTGAAAGATCTGCACGTTCATGTTGTAGGCGGCCGGCAGCATCGGCGGGCCCGAGTTGAAGCCGGTGATGCAGCGCTCGCCGAGCGGACGGTCCTCCGGCCCCTCGGTCGGCCGCTGGTTGATCCGCAGCCGCTCGGCGGCGCGTTGCGCGCCCGCCTCGGTCAGCGCCGGGATCCGGCCGTTCGGGGGATCGACGACCAGCGACGTGCGCCGGGTCTCGACGACGTTGTCCCCGCGGTCCCACCAGAAGTCGTTGTAGGCCAGGGCGAGGTCGCGGCTCTCGCGGGTGCCGTTCACGGTCCCGCGGTCGGTGGTCACCTGCTTCCGCTCCTCGCGGTCGCGGTCGGCGTTGTTGGCCAGCACCCGCTCGGCGGCGTACTCGGCGCTCTCCTCCTCCGAGAAGAACGCCTGGTCCCCCAGCTCCTCCGGACGCTCGAGCGGGGTGACGGTGCGGAAGTCCCAGATGCCGCTGAGATCCGGGTGACCGTGCGGGGTGCGCAACGGTGCGACGTCGCCGGCGGACTGCGCGGCGGCCGTGCCGGCCAGCAGCAACGCGAGCGCAACGGCGCCGACGGTCTGGAGAATCGGTCGGATGGTCATGTTTCTGTACCTCATGCTGGAGCCGTGTGGTAACGATGAAACGATAAGTATGACGCCAAGCAGCCCGTGGCGAAAGCCTCGTCGCGTGCGAACGGCGTTGCGTCCTGAAGAACAGCGTCGCGCCGCCGTTGCGCCATGCGCGGGACCGCCGGGCACGCACGGCGGCGCCGTCAGCGAGCCGCCGGATCTTCCGGAAGCCGGCAGGCAAAGCTCGCCGCATCGTCGAGATTGCCCGCGCCGTCGTAGCGTGCGACCTCCGGGTACGGGCAGACCGGCCGGGTCATCAGTACCTCGCCGCCCGGGTCGACGCGCTCCCCCACCAGCCGGTCGGGCGCCGTCCCGGTCTCGACCCACGCCACCAGGTCAGGAAACGCGTCCACCCGGTTGATTCCGCGTCCGCCCGCGCAATGAAACATCCCCGGAACCATGAAGAGCCGGTAGAAGTCGGCCGCGTCCGGGGTCTCGGCGAGCACGTCCTCGTAGTAGTTCACGGCCATCAGCGGGTTGAGCGCCGTATCCGACCAGCCGTGGTAGGTGATCATCTTCCCGCCCGTATTCCGGAACCGGGTCAGATCGGGATCCGTCGCGTCGAGGATGCCGCGGATGGCGTCCATCCGGTACGGGTCCTCGTCGAAGTCGAACTGCGGCAGTTGCCAGTCCGGGTCGTCGCGCTCGAACGCCATGTAGCGCATGAAGGTGACGCCGAACCGCTCCAGGAGCGGCGCGTCCGATCCGGGGTCCACGAACCAGCGGCCCCATCCGCTCGTCCGCGCGGCGGGCGAGCCAAGCGGGTCGCCGAGCTCGGCACCGGGCGGCTGGCCCGGGAAGTACGGCTCGCCGCGGCTGACGACGCCGCCGTAGATCTTCGCCAGCGCCATGCGCTCTCCCTCGGTCAGGCAGTCGACGCGGTCCTCCGCTCCGCACCGCGGATAGTCGGTTCGCGGGTCGAAGGCGCACCGCCGGGGATCGTCGATAAGACCGTCCTCCAGCCCGTCCAAGTGATCGCACGCCGCGTAGATCGCCTCCCCCACACGAGCGATCTTCTCCAGACTCACGGGGTTCTCCCGCAACGCCTGCGAGAACCACACGCCGCCGATCTGCGTGTTGGTGAAGTCGAGCACCGGCGCCCCGGCCACTATGCCGTCGAAGTCCTCCGGGAAGCGCTGGGCCGACATCAGTCCCTGACGCCCTCCCGTGGAGCACCCGAGCCAGTAGTCATAGTCCGCCGGCCGGCCGTAGTGCTCGACGATGAGCTCCTTGACCGCGACCGCGGTCAGGTGGACGGCGCGGTAGGCGTAGTCGATCTCGCCGTCGCGGTTGTTGTACGCGAAGCTCGCCAGCGGATAGCGGGCCGCGTCGTGACCGGTATCCGTCGAGGCGGTGACGTAGCCCTGGTCGCGCAGCGGGTCCTCGCGCCCCTTGACCGGCTGCTGTCCGGCGTAGCCGCCGCCGCCCCGCATGACGAACCGGCCGTTCCAGTCGGCCGGCAGGCTGGCGCCGAAGCGGATATTGGGCCGGATCATGGCGTCGACCCAGCAGTGCTCCGTTTCCGTGCCGGCGTTCATCAGCTCGGCGTCCATGACGCTGACGTCGAAGTCGGTGCGCGACAGGAAATCCGCGCACGCGTGCGGACCGGACTCCGGCGGTGGGCCGGTCGCAATGATGCAGTTGGTACCCGCCGCCGCGAGAACGAACGCCAGACAGATTCGCGCGGGCATGATGCGCCGATTATCGACTACCTGCTGCTCGCCCGGATGCTCGCGAACGGCGGCGAGCGAACTTCGAGAACGCGGTGGTGCAGGCGCTCATCGACTGAGCGCCTGCGTCTCCTGGATCCGACCGACCGCTACTGCTGCTGCGCCGCCGCCGCCCGCTCGTCGGCCCGGTGTCCCGACAGGATGCCCTCCATGGAGTAGTTGCCTTCATGGCAGGCGTACTCGAACAGCGGCATGTCGGTCCGCTGCATCGGCATCGTGGCCGTCCAGTCGCTCGCCCACGTATCCGGGTCGGTGACCGTGAAGGTGTAGTCGAGCGTGCCGTCGTCGACGCGGGTAAAGCGCTCGACCAGCGTCATGTTCGCGGTCGACGTGACGCCGGAGCCTCCGGAGGTGAGCGGGATCCACTGCCGCTGCGCGTTGAAGTTCGCGGTCTCGATGACGAGCGTGTTGCCCTCCCAACGCCCACGGGAGTCGCCGGACCAGAGCCGGATGCCCGGATCGAGCGCGGCGCGGTCGTCGAGCGGAACGATGCGCGGGGTATGCACCATCTCGGTGTAGATCACGACGTGGTCGGGGGTCTGGAAGAGCTGCATGTTCTGGTTGTAGGCCAGCGGCGTGATCGGCGGCCCGGCGTTGAACCCGACGATGCAGCGGTCGGACGAGTTGCGATCGGTGTACGAATCGGCCGGGTGCTCGGCCATGTAGGCGCGCCGCGCCTCCGCGCGCTCGGCTCCCACCTCGGACAGCTCCGGGAACCGGCCGTTGGGCGGATAGGTGATCAGCGACGTGCGCCGGGTAGGCCGCGTGCCCCGGTCCATCCAGAAGTTGTTGTAGGCGCCGACGTTGCCGCCGGCCTCGGTCCTCCGCGCCTCGGCTTCCCAGAGCTCGATGTTGCGCTGGATCTCGGCCTGCTCTGCCGCCGCCGCTTCCTCCGCCGTCAGGAACGCCTTGTCGCCCAGCTCCTCGGGCCGTTCCAGCGGCGTGATGGTGCGGAAATCCCAGATGCCCTGCAGGTCCGGCGTGCCCCACGGGGTCCGGGGCATGGTCTGGGCCGCCGCCGGCGCCGCCGCCAACATGACGACCGCGATCACGGTGCACACCGCCGCGAGATATCGATGGCTCATCTCATCCTCCTCGTGCCTTGCCGATCATCGTTCACCCACGCCGATCATGGACCGGACGCGCAACGTGCGCAAGGGCGCCCATGCACCGCCGCCCATGCAGGAGGCGCCGCGCCGGCGGCACCGAGCGTTTCGGGAGACGATGCGACGGGCGAAAGCTCACCGATCCCGTTCCAGGAGTGTGGCGACGCCTTCGGCAACCAGGCGGATGTCGTCCCGCAGACTCTCGGCGACCACGTCGAAGTGCGTCCGCATGCGCTGCTCCGATGCGGAGACTGCGCCGGCAACGTGCACGCGCATGCGCTGTTCCGACTCGCCGATGGCGGCGCGCAACTCCGCCTTCGTCGCCAACGGCGCAATGGCCGCGCGCAACTCGGCCTTCGTCGCCAACGGCGCAATGGCCGCGCGCAGCTCGGCCTTCGTCGCCAGCGGCGCAGTGGCCGCCTTCAGATCATCTCCGGTCGCCAGAGTCGGCAGAATCTGCTCGGTCCGATCGACCCGACGTTCGACGTTTCCGAGACGCTGTTCCATCTGCGCGGTTCCCATGGTCGCCCTCCAACCCACGAGGGCGGCGGATCGCAGACCGCTCGCGCGACCGCCGCCATCGTAGCACCCTCTTGCGGAGCAAGAGCCGTGCCCGATGTCAGGGCGCCCGCGAACTACTCCCGCGACCACGGGCTATCGTGATCCCGGCGACCCGGCTTCCGCCGCGGCCCGCTCCTCGGCGCGAGCCCCGCCGAGAATGCCGTCCATGGCGTAGTTGCCCTCGTGGCAGGCGTACTCGAACATCGGTCCCGGTGTTCTCTTCATCGGCACCACGGCGGTCCATGGCCGTGTCCACGTTGCCGGATCCTCCAGGGTGAACTCGTACCTGAGGCTGTCCGCACTGACCAGCGTGAAGCGTTCCACCACGCGCAGGTTCGCGGTGGCTCCCCCCCGGAAGCCCACCAGATCGCCGAAGCCGCGGGTCTCGACGACCAGTGTCGTGTCCTCCCAATGCGCGCGCGAGTCGCCGACCCACTGGCGGACGGTTCCATGCGGGCGCCCGTCCAGGGGCACGATGCGCGCGTTGTGGACCATCTCGTTGAGGATCACCACGTGGTCCGGCGTCTGGAGCAGTTGCACGTTGTTGTTGTACGCGGAAGGCACCATGGGCGGCCCGGCGTTGAACCCCAGGATGCAGCGGTCTCCCAGGCTCCGGTCGTGCCACGAATCGGCCGGGTGGTCACGCAGATACGCGCTCCTCGCCGCGGTTCTCTCTGCCGCCTCGGCCGTCAGCGGCGGGATTCTCCCGTCCGGCGGATCCACGATCAGCGACGTGCGCCGGTCCTCGACGAGCGAGTTGCCCCGGTCGTACCAGAACTCGTTGTAGGGCACGACGCCGCCCTCGGACTCGGGCGGATAGATGGCCCCGCCCTTCTCCGGATCGACCAGATCGCGGTTGAGCCGCCGGTTCTCGCGGGCCTCGAAGTCCGCCGCCTCCTCCGCCGTCAGGACCGATTTCCCGGCCAGCTCGGCGGGGCGTTCCATGGGCGTGATCGTGCGGAAGTCCCAGATGCCCTGCAGGTCGGGATCGCCCCAGGGCGTGGCGGGCGCGGTCCAGCCGTCCGACGCGGCCGACCGGTCCTGGCCCGCGGCGGTGACCGGCATGAGCGCCGCGATGGCCACTGCTGTCAACAGGAACGGAAGTCGTCGGCGCTTCATCTGAATCCTCCTGGCTTGCCATGCCTCGGAAATCGGTTCCCGGACTCTACTGTCCGCCGCCCGCGGCTGCCGGGACCGCACTGGCTGCGCGGGCGGCCCGGAGCTGCGCCTCGGTCCGGAACTGGATGCGCGCCGCGCGGCTCGCCTCCCGGTAGACGACCCAGACGTCCGGACCGCCGGCGTCGTCGACGGCGATGTGGCGCAGCTCGGCCCCGAGACTGGGGAGCCTGAAGATCGTGTACTCCTCGGTGTTCGGATCGAACTTCGCGACGGCGTCGTCCGACGACAGGTTCGTCCACACCATGTGGTTGCGGTCGACCACCGTCGCATACGGATGCGCGTCGATCGGCAACCGGTAGTACGTCGCCTCGAGCGTGTGGATGTCGATCCGCGCGAGGTTGGAGCCCCACCAGTTCGCGACCCACACGGTGTCGCCGTTCGGATCCGCCGCGAGGCGCCGGGGAGCCTGTCCGCCGGGGTTGTAGACGCTTCCCGAGAACCGCATCGCGCCGATGCGGTGGAAGAAGTCCCGGTCTTCCGGCGTCAGCAACTGCTCACGGTCCAGCGCGCCGGGCGGCCGCATCGGCACCTCGTCGACCTCGCCGGTCGTGCCGTTCGCGTGCCCGACGATGTCCATGTTGAACTGCGCCCACCAGCCGTTGCCGAGGCGGTCGGCGGCGGTGCCGTAGGTCTGCCCGTCGCCGATGGTCTGATTCTGGAAGTACGTAAAGTCGCGAGTATCGGGATCGAACTTGAGCGCGCCGTGACGGTTGCCGACCCAGATGTTGCCCTGGCCGTCCTCCTGGAGGCTCCCGCCGACGCGCAGCGGCCGCGGCGGCGTATAGAGCTCGAACGTCTCGGTGGCCGGGTCCAGCCGGCCGAGGCTGCCCGCCGTGTCGAACCAGAGAATGCCGTTGCGCGCCTTGGTGATGCCGTGCGAGTTGCGCGCCCGCCGGCCGTCGGGCGCAGTCAGCTTGAAGCCGGTGACCTGTCCGGTCCGCGGATCGACCCTGGCGAGCGTCCGGAAGTCGTTCGGAACCGAGTCGGTGATCCAGACGTTGCCGTCGTCGTCCACGGCGGCATCGTGCATGCCGCCGCCGCCGCGCATCCCCGAGGGAATCCCGTCCGACCAATCGCTCCCGTTGATGGAGGTGAGCTCGGTCGGCAGCTCCGCGATGGGGATGTCGTACTCGGTCACGACATGACGCGCGGCCTCGCCGGTCGGCCGCGGCTGCAGCTCGAACGTCAAGGGTGGCGACTCGGGGCCCCGGGCCCGGGTGAGATACGCGGCCAGCTCGTCGCGGTAGTACTCGATCGTGATCGACGGCCGGGCGTTGCGGCCGCGCCAGCCGTGGTAGCTGACATTAGCCATCAAGTCGATCATGGCGCGCCAGCCACGCTCGTCGAACCGGTTCTGCAGCACCAGGCCGGCCTGGTGACACTCCGTGCACGTAACGCGGAACACCTCTTTCAGCCGGCGATCCTCGCGCGTCCCGGCGGGCAGGGCGTTCAGCCACTCCACGCCCGACAACTGGTGCGTGAAGTCGGCGGCGGGGGCCAGCGTGAAGTCCTGCCCCATCCGCCGCTCCGGATCGAGGGCCACGTGGGCGCTCGCGGACTCGTAGCCGACGGCCTGCGCCCAGACCCGGTAGCGTCCGCCGTCGAGCGGCGGCGCCAGCGGGGGAAGGTAGTACCGGCCGGCGTCGTCGGTGAAGACCGACGTCGTGATGGGCGTGCCCTCCGCCCTCGCGGACACGGCCACGCCCGGCATCGGCTCGCCGCCTGATCCTGTAACGGTCCCGGCAAGCGGCGTGGGACCCGGAAGCTGCGCCGCGGCGGGCGCCGTCGCCCCCGCCACCAGCAGCATGCAGACGCCGATTCCCGCCGGCACCAAAGACGGTCGCGGTTCGAACATGTCGGCCTCCTCCGCGCATTGCGGCATGTCCAACTTCGCCCGGTCGTGAGGAACATGCCTCGAATGCGCCGGCGTCGTCGTGCGCGTGGGTTCCGCTGTCTCTCCCGGCTACTCCTGCGTCACGGTGTTCAGGTAGGCGATGACCTGGCCGATCTGCTCGGGCGACAGCGTGTACTGCCAGCCCGGCATCCGCACGGAACCGACCATGATGATCTCGCGGACCGTCTCCGTACCCAGCTCGCGGACGTTCGCCTCACTGAGCACGGGACCGAGGCTCGCCGGAAACGAGGGCTGCCCGAGCGGGTCGTGGCAAATCGCGCACCGTTGCACGAACAGCTTCCAACCCGCCAGCGCATCCTCGGAAAGCGCCGGCGGCGTGACGACCTCCGGCATGTCGTACACGGTCCGCACGACCTCCGGAGTGGTTACCTGCGTCTCCCGCAACGGATCCTGCGCCAGCGAGCCGAAAGCGAACCACGCGAGTGACAGCAGAATGTACATGGTGATCGCTCACATCCTACCCGCGCGGGCGCCTCGACACAACGTAGTCAACGCACCCGTTCGGACAGCGCGACGACGGCCTCGGCAACCAGCCGGATGTCGTCGCGCAGACTCTCGGTGACCACGTCGAAGTGCGTGCGCAGGCGCTGCTCCACCTCCCGCAGCTCCGCCTTCGTCGCCAGCGGCGCAATCGCCCTCTTCAGATCCTCGCGGGTCGCGAGAGTCGGCAGAATCTGCTCGATCCGATCGACCCGACGTTCGACGTTTTCGAGACGCTCTTCCATCTGACCGGTGCTCATGGCCATCCTACCACCCCACGAGGGCGGCGCCGGCGCGCGGAGTGCGCACTCCGGGGCCGCCATCGTAGCGCTCTTGGGCAGCAAGCGGCATGCCGGTTTTCAGGGAGCCGGCAAGGCGAACACGAAGAGGTTGTTCCCCGCGCTCGGCCGCAGCTCCGGCGTCAGCCCCGTGAAGTGCGAGGACGTCCCCCCGGAGCCGGTGCTCACCGCCACGAACTGGCGCCCGTCGACGGCGTAGGTGATCGGGAAGCCGGTGACCGCCGACCCGAGGTTGATCTCCCACAACACCTCGCCCGTCTGCTGGTCGAAGGCCCGGAACCGGCCGTTGACGTCGCCGCCGAAGACGAGCCCGCCGCCGGTGGCCACGAGCGACATCGTTGCCGCGCGCTGCTCGTGGAGCCACGTGGTGGCCCCGGTCTCGGCCGAGATCGCCCGCACCGTGCCGGCATTCTCCGTGCCGGGGGCGAGCTGGTGGCGGTAGGCGATGGCGTACAGCTCCGAGCGGCTCTCGTTGCGCTCGGCGGGCGGCGCATCCTCGGGGAACACCCGCGTCGCCAGCATGCGCGCGCAGGTGTTGCGCAGGGGCATGTACATCGTGTTGGTCAGCGGGCTGTAGGCGCCGGCCTCCCAGTCCTTGCCGCCGTTCCAGGTGGGGCACGCGAAGACCTGCTGCCCCACCGCGGTGAAGGTGACCTCGGCGTTCTCGGTAACCGCGCCGGTCGCCCCGTCGATGCCGCTGATGACGTTCTGGGTCACCGTCGGTGTCGCCCACAGGAACTCGCCCGTCGCGCGGTCGAGGGTATAGACGACCCCGGTCTTGCCGGGGATGCCGGTGACGACGCGGCGTGTCTCGCCCGCCCGCAGCCGGGGGTTGATCCAACTGACCTGCGACGGGTCGGGGGCCACCGCGGTGTCGACGAGGATGCGCTCGAAAGGATGATCGAGGTCCCAGTGGTCATTGAGGTGCTGGTAGTACCACCGGATCTCGCCGGTGTCGCCGTCGAGGGCCAGCGTCGAGTTGTGGTAGAGGTGCTGGTTGTCGACCCCGCCGAGCATGAACTTGGGCGCGGGGGAGGTG
This sequence comes from Vicinamibacterales bacterium, assembly GCA_965116825.1. Taxonomy (GTDB): domain Bacteria; phylum Acidobacteriota; class Vicinamibacteria; order Vicinamibacterales; family UBA8438; genus WTFV01. The sequence continues at coordinate 4,083,967 of OZ220736.1, read as the reverse complement.
ACCGACGTCCCCACGTAGACCAGATTCAGCGCCGGGTCGTAGCTCGGAACCATCCACGCGCCGACGTGCGAGCGCTCCTCGAACGGCACGCCGCCCCAGCTCTCGTCGCCCGGCTCGCCGGGCCCCGGAATCAGCCGCCGCCGCCACACCTCGACCCCCGTCAACGCGTCGTGGGCGACGACCACGCACGCCTCGGGCCCGCCCCGCGGCAGGCAGCTCCGACCCGAGACGGCCTTCCCGTCCGCGATGATCGGTCCCGCGCCCTGCATCGCCGCGTTCTCGTGGTAGTCGAGGACCTGCGTCTCCCACACCATCTCACCGGTCTCGGCGTCGAGGGCGAAGACGTGGGTGTCGACGCTCGTGTCGATGATGAGCCGGTCGTAGATGGCGATGTTGCGGTTGTTGGTCGTGAGGTTGCCCAGCAGGTACTCGCCGACGTCGTCCGGCACGTCGCGCCGGTGCTCCCAGATGAGATCCCCGGTTACCGCGTCGATGGCCTGGATAACGTCGTTGGGGTTGGGCATGTAGAGCACCCCGCGGTAGGCGAGCGGCGTGCCCGACTGGAACCCCTGGGTGAGCCCCCGGGTCCAGACCATGCGCAGATCGCCGACGTTGTCGCGGTCGATCTGATCGAGCGGGCTGTAGCCCCACCCGTCGGTCGTGCGCCGCCACGTCAGCCAGTCGCCGTCGGCCGGCTGCTGAAGCATGGCGTCGGTGACCGGCGTGAAGTCGCTCTCGGACTGCGCGTGGGCCGGCGCCGCGACGGCTGCCAGCGACAGAACAGCGATCACGACCGGCGGGACGTGCCGCGATGCGATGCGGGCTCTCATCTTGCGACTCCTTCTTCTGCGATCACGAACGCCGTCATCCATCCTGCGACCACCGGAAACGCACGTCGCGGACGAGGACGGTCAGAGCGCCTCCAGCGCACGCCGCTGCCGCTGCAGGCGCGACGCGCGCTCGCGGGCGAAGCGGGCGACCCCCTGGAAGATCGACTCGCCGTCCAGGTGCGCCTCGGCGATGACGTCCGGCTCCGTGCCCCCGCTGCGCCAGCGGTCGTCGAAGTCGGCGTAGAGCGAGTACTCCTCGGTCAGCGCGCCGAGATTCGGGATCGGCGGCACGCGCTTGGTCATCGTGCTGACCACCATGCAGTCGTAGCGGGCCGCGTCGGGAAGCAGCTTCTCCCGGTACTCCCGCGACTGGGCCGCGAACAGCTCGGTGCTGATCACAGACACGATCCGCACGTTGAGACCGGCGGCCTCGAGGCGCGGAATCACGTCGACGAGGTTCTTCGTCGAGCTCGATCCCTGCACGAAGACGGTGCCCATCGCCGGCGCGCCGGGATCGAACTCCCGGATCAGGTAGAGCCCCCTGGCCGCCGCCTTCAAGTCGCTGTCGGCGAAGGTCGACCGATCCGCCACGCGAAAGTCCGGCCGCGCCACGTGGATGACGATGATGCCGATCTCCCTGACCGCCAGCGCCTGCTGCACGGCCGCGAAGTAGCCGGGGGCGACGTCGTTGTAGTCCCAGAAATAGAGGTTGACGACCTGGCCGCGCGGCAGCAGCGTCCACACCTGCGGTGCGAAGATCCCGAAGTGGGTGCGCGCGTCGGCGGCGGTCTCCGGTCCCGAGTGACCGGCCAGCACGTGCAGGACCCCGAGCTCGAAGGGGCTGTCCTGGTTCATCTGCGAGAACACCCGGGCCGGGGTGTACATCAGCGGCGTGAACGCGCCGTAGGTGCCCGAGATCCCCCAGACGCCGGCGTAGCCTTCGGGATCGGTCGACGCGTTCTGGCTGACCAGCCCGATGACGGTCGACGCGTTGCCCGCTTCCTGAATGGCCGCCTTCAGGCGCGTGCCGAACGGGTTGTCCACCGGGTCGTAGTGGCCGAACAGGTTGGCTTTCTCGACGTTGATCGAACCGGACAGATCGGCCGCCATCGTCATGAAGCGCCCGCCGGTGACGTAGTTCAGCCAGGCGCCGATCTCGCTGACCGCCCGCCGCGGGCCCTTCTTCTCGCCCGGCTCGAGGAACAGGGCGATGCGCCGCTCGACGTCTTCGCCGGTGTGCGGATTGCGCACCGCCACGCCCCGCGGCCCGGTCGGCAGGTTCTCCACCCGCAGCCGCTCGTCGAGGAACGGGTTCGCGGCCGGGTCGATGCCCAGCGACAGAGAACGATCGAGGGTGCCCGCGACGTCGAGCACCCGCTCGGCAATCCAGGTGCGCAGCCCCGGCCGGCGCTCCATCACCGACATCACGGTGTCGACGTTGGTCTTGAACTCGATCAGGCGCTCCGCTTCGGTCGCCGGAATGCCGTCGCGAATGCCCTCGAACCGCACCCCGTACGCTTGCTCGAAGGACTCCGCCAGCCCGACGAAGTAGTCGCTGTTCATCTTGAACGCGTAGGGGTGGGACGGATAGCCGACGATCTGCTCGCGGCTGCCGATGCGCCCGTCGCGGGCCGCCGGCCACCAGCCCTTGACCGTCGGACCGACCAGGATCATCGGCCGCCGATCGTCGGCCGGCCACTCCTCCATCGCCTTGAAGGCGGCGAGAACCTGGTCGAAGTCGTTCCCGTTCTCGACCGTGAAGACGTTCCAGCCCCACGACACCCACTGGCGGGCGATGTCGTAGTCGGTGTAGCGCGGATTGACCACGCCCCCGACCAGGCTGTCGTCGATCCCCGCGTTGTTCTGGGAGACGAGCACCCGCAGCCGCTTGCCGACCTGCTGCGCCAGGGCGATGTTCTTCAGCTCCTGCGCATGCCCCTCGGTCAGCGCGAACTCCCCTTCGAGCGCGACCACCTTCAGCCCCGGCGGCGCCCCGACGTAGTCCCAGAACAGCGCCTTCCCGGCCGCCGTCGCGATGCCGATGCCGGAAGGACCGCCGTTGACGTCGTTCGTCGCGTCGGTCGACTCGGCATGCCCGGACAGCGCACGGATGCCGCGGCCCTTCGCATCCGCGAACAGCGGATCGTCGGCCAAGCCGTTGTCGGCCAGCAGCGTCGCCAGCGCGCCGGCGCCGCGCCGGAAGCCCAGCGCGTCGATGGGCAACATGGCCACTTCGGGATCGCAGGCGAAGCGGTCGTCGCCCGTCGCGGCGTGCTGCCGCCGCAGCGCCTCGTACAGGATGATCCACAGCGCGTAGCAGGTCGGAATGCAATGTCCCCCGGCGAGCATGAACTTGTCGGCGTAGGCGAACTTCGGCTCGCGCAGGTCGTAGCGCAGCCCGCCCAGGGCCGGGCCGGCCAGGTGGCAGGCCACGTTGTAGGGCGTGTACGCGAGCGGACCGCCGAAGTGCCCGGTCTGGGCGTAGTTGCCCATCAGGCACAGGCTCATGGCGGTCATGAAGGCGACGTCGTCGAACCGCTCCCGGTCGTAGTCGGGCAGCTCGACCGCGTGGGCCTCGAGCCGGTCGGCCGCCGAGACGGTGTGGAGCGTGACTGCCTGCGAAACGGGGACGTGTGTGGTCATGGGCGTGCGATCCAGAGGCCGGCTGCGGATCGGCCGGGCAAGGATTGCATACTACACGTGCGCGGGCGCGGTGTCAGCTTGCGACGGGGCGCGGCCGGGGACGCCGCGAGACGGAGGTGGTCGAGACATGGACTTCAGCGGCAGGGTCGTGCTGGTAACCGGGGCGTCCCGCGGCATCGGGCGCGCCATCGCCCGGCAGTTCGCGGGCCGCGGCGCGCGGGTTGCCGTCCACTACCGCGAGGGGCGCGTCGAGGCAGAGCAGACGCTTGCGGGGCTGCCCGGGGGACCGCATCTGGTCGTACAGGCCGATGTCGCCGAGGCCGGCGCGGTCGAGCGGCTGGTCGATGCGGTCGTCGACGGCATGGGCCGCATCGACGTGCTGGTGAACAACGCGGGCATCTACGAGGCGCACCCGCCGGCCGACTGCGCCTACGAGCACTGGCAGGCGAGCTGGCGCCGGACGGTCGAGACGAACCTGCTGGGGGCCGCCAACGCTTCATTCTGTGCCGCCCGGCACATGATCCGGCAGGGCGGCGGGCGCATCGTCAACGTCTCGTCGCGCGGCGCGTTCCGGGGCGAGCCCGACGCCCCCGCCTACGGCGCCAGCAAGGCCGGCATGAACGCGATGAGCCAGTCGCTGGCCCTGGCGCTGGCTCCGCACGGCATCTTCGTCGGAGCGGTCGCGCCCGGCTTCGTCACCACAGACCGGGTTGCCTATCGGCTGGAGGGTCCCGAGGGAGACGACATTCGCCGGCAGAGCCCGCTCGGGCGGGTGGCGACGCCGGACGAAGTGGCTTACGCGGTGGCCTTCCTCGCATCCGAAGGGGCCGAGTTCACCACCGGAACGATCGTCGATGTAAACGGGGCGTCGCACCTGCGGTCGTGAGCGCTCGGGGTGTCGGCAAGCGTGATTGCCGCATCCAGGGCGGCGGCAGACGCATCGGCCGCCTCGGCGACCGACGGCGGCGTCACCGCGACTGATGAGTCACCCGTATCGGTCGATACATTGACGTAGTGTTCATGGCCGTAGCAGCGCGCGCGGCGTCGACCGCAATCCCAATCGCGATCTCCATCGCCTTCGCCGCGTGCGGGCCGGCGCGGACGGGCGCACCCGTACCGCGGCCGTTTCCCTCGCCGTCGGGGCCCGCGATCGACGCGGCGCCCGAGACCGGCCCTGCCCGGGCGGGGGCCGCGCCGTCCGGCGGCGCCGACTTTCCCCTGTATCTCGCCATGCTGGAAGAGGTGGAAACCGGCGGCGATTGCCTCGCCAGACCGCCCGGCGGATCGGCCATCGGCTGCTACCAGATGACCCACGCGGCGCTGCAGGACGCCGGATTCAAGAATGCCGCCGGAGACTGGCTGGACAACGAGTGGGGTGTCGATTCCGACGCCGAGTTCCAGAGAAACCGCCGCGCGCAGCGTGCGGCCATGCTGCGCTACACGACCAACAACTGGCTGCGGGTGGAACCCTGCGTACGGGACCTGATCGGCAGGACGGTCGGCGGCGTCGTCCTCGACCAGGCGGCCCTCGTGTCCGGCGCGCACCTGCTGGGCGCGTCCGGCCTGGTCCGCTTCGTCCGTTGCGGCCTCCGGGCGCGCTGCGTCTCGCCGGAGGCGGCGGCGTCGAACGGCGGCGGCCGCCGTCTCCGCTCGAACGCCATTCGGCGCATGCGGGCCGCCTACGGGCTGCGCGTGCTGGCCTCGACGGCCGACTCGGGCTCGCGGTGCAGACTCTCGGGTTGACGGAGCAATCCGCCTCGAAGCGCGGGCGGCGACCGGTGCGCGGGCAGCGGATTGACAGGGTGGAGCCGCGACGGCCTCAGCGCACCGGAAAGAAGATGTCGGTACGCCACTTGGACTGGTCGGGCTCCGCGCCGGGGTCGGTGACGTAGACCTCCCAGGGTGCGCCCGCGGCCTCGAGGCCCTGCGACTTCATCCACTCCTTCAGCGCGCTCCACGTTTGCCCAAGGTTCTCGTACGGCCCCCGGTGGGTGACGGTCGCCACCGTCCCGGCGGGAAGCTCGCAGGCCTTGATGCGGTCCGTGCCGGCCAACGGCAGGGCAACGGGAATCGCGCACTCGACGTCGACGGTGCCGCCCTCCATCGAGTGGTAGATCGCGAGGGGCATCCCCGCCGGCTTCTGCCCGTTCTGCAGGATGTACCCGTGCACCTCGCCGAACAGCGGCCCCATCGACTGCGCCAGCTTGTCCATGCCGGTCTTCGATCGGATGCCCAGAATGGGCTGCGCGTCGAGTTGCTTCGTCCCGAACTCCAGCTTCATCGGTCTATTCTCCTGTTTCTCCGCCGGCCGCGGCCGGCGGCGGCCCGCGGCACGCACACCGACCGCACGACAACGGCCGCGGCACAATCCGATCACGCGTCCGGTCAGGGCTGGTCTTCGGCCTCGGCTTCCGGCCGCAAGCTCGCGTCGGGCAGGTACCGCACGAGCCACTGCTCGGTCCGGCGCACGACACCGGACAGCTTCCCCATGACCTCCAGCGCGCCCCGCGCACCGAGGGCGCGGGCCAGCGGCGACCCCTGGTCGAGCGCGGCGAAGCTGCCGACGTGGAAGAAGTGGACGTAGCCGCTCTCGCCGCCGAAGGTGAGGGCGCCGGAGGTGTGGTGCATCTCCGCCTCCTCGAAGTGCGGCAGCACGTCCTCGGCCATCACCCGCAGGTAGTCCTGCTCGCGGCCGGCGGCGACCGAGACCACCTGGACGATCGCCAGCGACGGCTGGACATCGTCGGGAAGCGGGTTGTCGATTCCCGGCGTGGTGCGTAGCGCGTAGGTGGCGCGGCTGGTGATGGCGCGCCGGATGCGGCTGATGATTGCGGCGCGCGCAGGATCGGCATCGGCGGGGCTGTCGAAGCGCGCGAAGTTGTCGAGCGGGCTCATGAGGATGAACCGGTAGGTGTCGCCGAAGACGGCGGTGCGGCTGACGTGGCGCCAGGGCACGCCGGCCTCCCGATCAAGGACCGAGAGCGCGCGCTGCGCGGCCAGGAACTCGTCGACGCGGCCGGGATCGACCCCGACGATGGTCATCTCGATCCAGGGCGGCGTCTCCTGCGCCGGAACCGGTTCGAAGATGACGCCGGCCAGCAGAGCCGCCAGGCCCACACGGTAGCCCCATGCTTGCGTTCGAATCCATCCTCGCCGCATGTCGCCAAGTATCACACGAATACCGGCGCAGTCGGCTCGGCCGGCAGGGCTCGCGGCGGCGGAACCGAAGAGTATTCTTGACAGCAGGACGGTGGAGCATCATGATGCTGCCGTGAGAACCACCGTCACCCTCGATGCAGACACGGAACGCCTGCTGCGCGGCGCCATGCGCGAGCGCAGCCTGACGTTCAAGGCCGCCCTCAACGACGCGATTCGACAGGGTCTGGGAAAGCGGGCCACGGATGCAGAGCCGCAATTCACCCCGGCGGCCAAGGCGATGCGCCTGCGGGCAGGCATCGATCCGTCCCGACTGCACGATCTCGACGCGGCGCTCGAGGTCGAGGCCTTCAAGAGCCTGAGCCAGCGGCTGGAACAGGAACGGAAGACGCCGTGATCATTCCGGACGCCAATCTCCTGCTGTACGCCGGCGATTCGTCGAGTCCGTTCCATCGCGCCGCCACCGGCTGGTGGTCCGGGTGTCTGAGCGGCAACGAGACGGTGGGCCTGGTTCCGGTCGTGCTGCTCGCCTTCGTCCGAACAGGCACGAGCGCCGCGGCCTTCAGCAACCCCTTGACGCCGCTGGAAGCGTCCGTGGAAGTCCGGCGCTGGCTGCAGCGGACCGTGACGACGGTCATCGAAGCAGACGGCGCAGACCTGGATCAGGCTCTGACGCTCGTCGAGAGTACGGGGACGGGCGGCGGGCTGGCGACCGACGCGCTGATCGCGGCAATCGGGATTCGACACCGCGCCGTCATCCACTCCGCCGATGCCGACTTCGCCCGGTTCCCAGGCGTGAAGTGGTTCAATCCGATCACGGGCCGCCGCGGTTGAACGCCGGCGGCGAATCGATCCGCTTGCGAGAGAAGCTCAGCACGACACGCAGTTGTGGTTGTTCTTCGAGCCGAGCCGCTCGAGCAACGCCACCGTCTCCGGAATCGGGGAGACGCGCTGCACCGGGCCGTTGGCCATGTCGGCCGTGGTCTGGCCGCGGCGGCTCACCGCGGTGACGTCGCCCCCCTGCTCCACCAGATAGAGGATGAGCTCGTCGTCGCCGCGCGCGGCGGCATGGTGGATGGCGTTGTAGCCGTTGTGGTCCCGCTGGTCGACGTCGGCGCCCAGTTCGACGAGATACTCGACCGTCGCCAGCCAGGCGTCCGGCGCGTGCCGGTGGGCGTTGCCGGCGAAGCCCTCGCCGTAGCCCACCCCGGAGGCGGCGTGAATCGGGTACACGCCCGGATCGCCCGCCTTGTAGGGCGGCAGGCCGGACGGATCGGGACCCATCGTCGTCAGGTCGGTGGCCACCCACAGTCCCGGCGCGGCCGGCAGCGACGCGAACGGATCCGGACCGTCTTCGTTCTGCGCCGTGGTGCCGCCCCGCGCGCGGCGCGGCGGCGGCGCCTTCGTCGGGATGTGCGGATCCGCGCCGTGCTCGACGAGCAGCCGCATCGCCGGCAGGTCCGTCGCGTAGGCGGCGCGCCAGAAGGCGGTGGCGCCCTCGGTGTCCACGAGGCCGCAGTTCCGGTTGCCGCACCCGCTGTAGACCATGTACCAGGGATGGCGCGTCAGCCGGGCGTTCGGATCGGCTCCCGCGTCGAGCAGCGCCAGCATGACGTCCAGGTAGGTCGCCTGCTGGAAGCCGTGCTGCTGCGGCTGCGGGAAGCGAGTCCGCGGCTGCCACTCCGCGTTGACCGTCGCCCACAACGGCGTCACCCCGTTGAGGCTCGACGCGTGGTTGGGATCGGCGCCGCGCTCGAGAAGCATCAGAGCGAGGTCGAACTGCGCATTGATCGCCGCCATCAGCAACGGGCTGGTCCCGTCGCCCGCGGAGACCCTGTCGATGTCGGCCCCGCCGTCCAGCAGCGCCGCCGCCGCGTCCCTGTACCCCTGCCGGACCGCGTGCAGCAGCGCGGTCAGCCCGCCCTGCGTCTCGATGGCGGGCGGCCGTGCGTCGGGGTCCTCCTCGGCCTCCGGCACGTCCCCGTTCAGGTAACGCTCGCGCCCCGCCAGCACCGCGGCCTGGATCTGGCTGGGCGTCGCCCGGACGTCTCCCGCCTCGAAGGCCTCCATCACGCTCCGCTGCCGGCGCTGGGCCTCCGTGGCGAGACGCCGGTCCGCGACGAGGTCGACCGTCTTCGAGGTGACGTCGGGATCGGCCCCGCGCGAGAGCAACGTGCGGATGGCGTCGACGCGGTCCCGGGCCGCGGCGAAGATCAGCGGCGTCTGACCCCACGACTTCTCACGGGCGTCGACGTCCGCCCCGTGGTCGAGCAACGCGGAGAGCGCGGCGACGTTGCCCGCGGCGGCCGCAAGATGCAGCGGGGTCACGCCGCTGGTGCTGGTCGAGGCGGCCGCATCGGCCCCCGCCGCCAGCAGCAGCTTCGCCACCTCGGCGTGGCCCGCGGTGCTCGCCACGTGCAGCGGCGTGTAGAGACCGATGCGGGTCACCGCGTCCACGGTGGCGCCGGCGTGAATCAGCGCCTCGGCCAGCGCCGCATCGCCGCGGTCGGCGGCCCAGTGCAGGGCCGACATGCCGTCGCCGTGCGCGGCGTTGGCGTCCTCGCCCCGGGCGAGCAGCGACCGGACCGCCGCGAAGTCGCCCGAGCGCGCCGCGTCGGCTACCGGCGTGGCGGTCGGTGCGGCCGAAAGTGCGATACCGAGTGCCCACACGCCGGCAACCGCCAACAGCGGCGCCACGGCGGCCACGCCCGCTCGACTCGAGGTCGGTGTCACGTCCACCGTCTCTCCCCTTCCCATTGGCTCCCGCGCCGGCGCCGCCTGCGGCGGCACGGTTCCGGGCGCGCACCCCTCAGATGGCGTCCGCCGTGGACGGCGCCGACAGCGCGAACGTACCGGTGCTGTCCCCGAAGTGGTCCATCTCCAGCCCCAGCGACTGCATCAGCGTGAGCATCGCGTTCGCCATCGGCGTCCCGTCCGCCGCCTTCAGGTGCAAGTTGCCGGTCAGGTGGCCGTTGGCCCTGCCGAGGAAGATCAGCGGGCAGCGCCGGTGGTTGTGGATGTTGGAGTCGGCCATCGGCGAGCCCCAGACGATCGCCGTCTTGTCGAGCAGCGACGCGTCCCCCTCCATCGTGTCCCGCATCCGCTCGAGGAAGTACGGGAGCTGCCCCACGCGATACTGGCAGATCGTGTTGAAGTCCATGATCCGCTCTTCGTTGTTCCCGTGGTGCGAGGCGGGGTGGAACGGCCGGTTGGTCCCGCTCTCCGGGAACACGCGGTTCTGCGCGTCGCGGCCGGTCTTGAACGAAATCACCCGCGTCATGTCCGTCTCCATGGCCAGCACCTGGAGATCGAACATGAGCTGCATGTGCTCGGTGAACGAGTCGGGCACGCCGCGCGGGGCGTCGGGCAGTTCGCGCGTCTCGCCGCCGTCGTTGCGCCCTTCGACCATCTGGATGCGGCGTTCGACCTCGCGGACGTCGTCGAGGTAGCGGTCCATGCGGCGGCGGTCCACCGTGCCGAGCTCCTTGCGGACCTCCGCCACGTCGTTGAGGATCCAGTCGAGGATGCTGCGCCGCGTCGCCCGCCGCTCGGCCCGCTCCTCGGGCGTCCCGCCGGCCCCGAACAGCATCTCGAACGCCACGCGCGGGTCGCGGATCATCGGCAGCGGCTCGCTCGGCGACGACCAGCTTATGGAGTCCGTGTAGGCGCACGAGTAGTTGTAGGTGCAGCCGCCCGCCTGGTCGAGGTTCTCGATGCACAACTGCATCGACGGCATAGGCGTCGACTGGCCGAACCGGCGCGCGTAGAGCTGGTCGAGCGACGTGCCGACCCACAGGTCCGAGCCCTGCGTCTGCTTCGGATGGGACTGGGTCAGGAAGACCGCGGACGACCGGAAGTGGTCGCCGCCGATCTCGGGCGGGCTGAACGCCTCGGCCATCCGCACGTCGGTGTTGCTGACGATGGTCAGGTGGTCGCGGAACGGCTCCAACGACTTCAGCGCGTTGTCGGGCAACAGCTCGAAGTCGGCGCCCACCGCGGCGGGCGCGAACAGGTGCCGGGTCGCCCCCCACTCGTTGCAGCCGGGCAGGCCGTGCACCTCCTCGATGCAGACCAGGCGCGTGACGTCCGCCGTGGCCGCCGCGACCCTGCGGCCGAGCCCGCCCGCCGGGGCCATGGCGTCGAGGAACGGCAGCGCCACGGTGGCTCCCATTCCGCGCAGGAACGTCCGGCGAGGCAGGTGCTTTCCGGTGATGAACGACATGATCTCTCCCCCGTGACCCGGATCGTACGGTCCGGGTCGCGCCCTCAGTCGGCCCGCTTGCGCTGGAACGCGTCGCTTCTCACGACGCCCATGACGAACGACGCCATCCGGTAGTCGTCCGCCTCGGCCCCCCGCGCGATGGCGCGGACGGCCGGCTGATCGAAGTGCTCGACCCGCCGGCCGGTGGCGAAGGCCAGCAGGTTCTCCGTGAACGTGCGCACGAGCGGAATGGGCCGCGCCAGCAGCGCGTCGACCAGCTCGTCCGGCGACGTCACCGGGGTCCCGTCGTAGTAGTCGCCGCGCGTGTCCAGCGGGACCCCGTTCTCGCGCAGGCGCCACTTCGCGGTGACGTCGAAGTTGTCGAGCGCCAGCCCGATCGGGTCGATCAGCCGATGGCACGAGCTGCAGCTCGGGTTCGACCGGTGCGCCTCCATCCGCTCGCGGGTCGTCAGCCGCCGGCCGTCGCGGACCTCCTCGGTGTCCTCCAGCGCCGGAATGTCGGGCGGAGGAGGAGGCGGCGGCGTGCCCAACAGGACCTCCATCACCCACTTGCCCCGCAGCACCGGCGAGGTGCGGTTGGCGAGCGAGGTGAGCACGAGCATGCTGCCGTGGCCCAGGATCCCGCGGCGCGTGTCGTCGGGATACGCGACCCGCCGGAAGTGGCGGCCGGCCACGCCCGGAATCCCGTAGTGGCGCGCGAGGCGCTCGTCGGCGAACGTGTAGTCGGCCCGGAAGAGATCGAGGAGGCTCCGGTTCTCCTGCACCAGGTTGGCGAAGAACATCTCCGTCTCGCGGCGCATCGCCCGCGCGAGGTTCTCGTCGTAGTTCGGGAAGAAGTTCGGGTCGGGCCGGACCTTGTCCATGTCCTGCAGCCGGAACCACTGCGCGGCGAACCGGCGGCCGAGCGCCGCGGCGCGCGGGTCGGCGAGCATGCGCAGCGCCTGCCGGTCCAGCTCGTCCGGCGTCAGGAGCCCCTCGTCGGCCAGCGCCTGCAGCTCGTCGTCCGGCGGGGTCCCCCACAGGAAGAACGACAGGCGCGAGGCGAGATCGACGTCGGCCAGGCGGTAGCCCCGTTCCGGCGCGTCCACCGGCTCGCGCTCCAGCCGCAACACGAAGTGCGGGCTGGCCAGCAGCGCCTCCAGCGCCGTCCGCACGCCGACCTCGAATCCGCCGGCCGCGGTCCCCTCGTCGAAGAAGCGAATCAGGTCGTCCACCTCGCGGTCGGTCAGGGTGCGGCGGTAGGCCTCGCGGCCCAGCCGCGCGAAGATGCGCCGCGCGCAGGGACGCGCCTCGGCAGGCGCGGTCGGCCGGCAGGTGAAGACGCGCCGCCGGCTCGGCGTGTCGGACAGTCCGGTCGCGTTGTAGGGGCCGCTGACGATGACGTCGCGCACGTGCGGCAGCGTCGTGATGCCCGCCCCGCCCGAGCCGCCTCCGGCGTAGGACCACTCGTGCGGCCGGATCAGGTCCTCGTAGGGCCCGTCGTGCCGCCGGATGAACGCCGCCGCCACCCGGTGCGTTCCGGCCCGGACGAATATCGGCGGGGTCGCGGTGCTGACACCGCCCCGGCCGTCCGCGTCTACCTGCCGGTCGGTGTTGTAGTGCAGCAGCGCCACCCGCTCGCCGTCGATCGAGACGTCGACGTCCTCGATGCGCGTGTTGGCCCCGGAGGTGAACGTCAGCCCGAAGATGTACTCCGCGTCGGCCGGGAACACGTGGTCGACGACGAGACCGCCGCGCGTCCCGTAGGGCGCCCCCGCGACGTGGTCCCAGGGGTGCTGCGACACGTACTCCGAGTTGGTGTAGGTGTGATCGACGGCCCGGCCGCTGCGCTCGCCCACCGCGAGCCGGCTGATGGCGCTCGACGCGTTCAGGTACGCCTCCAGGAGCGTGGCCGACAGCGTCTGCGCGTCGGCGATGTTGTCGAAGTTGGCGCTGACCGGATCCAGCGGCAGCCAGTCGCCGGCGTCGACCTCCAGGTCCAGCAGATCGCGGATGGCCTGCGCGTACTCCGCGCGGTTGAGGCGCTGGAAGGGCCGGCTGCCCGGATCCGGGGCGAGCGCCGCGGCCTCGTCGAGTCGGCGCTCCAGGGTCTCGGCCAGATTGAGCAACGCCGCGGCGTCCGGGCGCCGTGGACCGGGCGGAGGCATCATGCCCGCCCGCAGCTTGCGGACCATGCGCTCGGCGACGTCGGCGTGCTCGGCCGCGTCTCTCACGTCGAAGCGATCCAGCGACAGGTTGCCGCGCAGGGTGCGATCGTTGTGGCACGTCCTGCAGGTGCCCTGGACGACGCGGTTCGCCTCGGCATCGGCCCGGGCGGTCTGCCCGACGCCCGTAGCGGACCCCTGCCCGAAACCCGCCGCGGGCGCCGTGGTCGACGTCAGCCCCGCGGCCGGACCGTGTTCCGCCGACTCCGCCTCGAACGGGGTGCCGGCAAGTGCCAGCAGGATGCAGAACCCGCCGGTGACGGCTTCTCGTGCCTTCATTCGCTTCCCACGCAGGGGTTCACGCTCAGGGTGCAAGCGGACGACATATCAGTTTGCCCCGTCTGCCGCCGGGATTCAAGACCCGAATGGCTGCCGGATGCCGGTCAGAATCGCTGCAGCTCGACGAAGTTCGCGTCCTCGACAGCCAGATCCGAATGCACGCGGGCGATCACCACCGCGTCGCCGGCCTTGACGACCCCGCGGCGCAACAGCTCCGGCTTGAGCTTTCCCTGCACGAGCCGGTCGGTCGGCATCACCAGCGGCGCCACGCTCCGGTGCAGCGCCAACTGGCGGGACACGCCATCGTCGGCGGTGACCGCATGTACGGGTATCGACGGTCGCAACGCGGAAAGCTGCCGCGCCGTTGCGCCGCTCCCCGTCACCGCCACGATGGACGTGGCGCCCGCCGCGGCGGCCAGCGTCACCGCCGCATCGCACAACGCGCGGTCGTGCCGGTCGCCGCTGGCGCCCGGGATCACCCGGTCGGGCTGCATCGATTCCGCGTCGCGCAGCACGGCGTCGAGGGTCTGCACCACGAGCACCGGGTACTCGCCGGCCGCCGTCTCCCCGGCGAGCATGATGGCGTCCACCCCGTCGTCCACGGCGTTGGCCGCGTCGCTCACCTCCGCCCGCGTGGGCCGCGGGGCATGCCGCATGGTCTCGAAGACCTGGGTAGCCACGATGACCGGCACGCCGGCGTCCCGCGCCCGCCGGGTCAGGCTCTTCTGGACGCGCGGCACGCGCTCGAGCGGGATCTCCAGGCCGAGGTCGCCGCGCGCCACCATCACCGCGTCGGAGACGGAGAGGATGTCGTCGAACCGCTCGATGGCCTGGGGCCGCTCGATCTTCGCCACCAGGCCGACGCCATCGCCGCCGTGCGCCCAGGTCATCGCGCGGGCCTTCCGCAGATCGTCCGCGCTCTGGACGAAGCTGACCCCGAGGAAGTCGACGCCCATCGCCACGCCCGCCTCGATCTCCTCCATGTCGACGTCGGTGACGGCCGACAGCGGCAGCTCGACGCCCGGTGCGTTGATCCCCTTGCGGGAGGTGAGCAGTCCGCCGTGCTCCACCTCGGCCACGATCTCCGCACCGTCGCTGGTGACGGCCCGCAGGAGAATCTGCCCGTCGTCGATCAGCAGCGTCTCCCCGCCCCGCACCGCGGCCGCGAGCGGCTCGCAGGTGGTGGACACCCGCTCGGCGTCGCCCGGGAAATCCCCGACCGCGATCCGCAGGCGCGCGCCCGCCTCGAGCTGCACACCGTCCGGATCGGCCAGTTGCCCGATGCGAATCTTCGGACCGGCCAGATCCTGCAGCACGCCGACGATGCGGCCCGCCTGCGCGGCACGGCTTCGCACCAGCTCCACCATGCGCCGCCGGTCGGCGCGCGTGCCGTGCGACGAATTGATGCGGAACACGTCGACCCCGGCCGCGAGCAGGGCGTCCACCGAGGCGTCGGATGCCGAAGCCGGTCCGAGGGTGGCGACGATCTTCGTGTGGCGCAGGGGCGAACTCCTTTCGAAGCGCCTTACATCATGACACGCGCACTGCGTACCCCTCGACGGCCGCGATAGACGGGGACGTTCCGGAGCGCGCCGACCCCGGTGCCCCATCTGTCGACGGGAGTGCAGTCCGAACCTCGAGCCTGCGAGCGCCGCAGGCGTTGGTTTCCGGTCTACGATACCCCTTCGATTGCCCACAGACCGGAGGCGGACCGACCATGCAGCACCCCACGCCGATCGACCCACGCGACCACGCCGTCTACAGACCCGACAAGATGGGAAAGGCGACCCTCTTCCGATCCGACCGCGTGATGGTGGGCCTCAACGCCTTCGAGCCCGGCCAGGAGCACAAGCTCCACGCGCACGGCGGGATGGACAAGGTCTACCACGTCCTCGAAGGCGAGGGACTGTTCCTGCTCGAAGGCAGGGAAGCGCCGATGCGGGCCGGCGCCCTGCTCGTCGCCCCGGAGGGCGCGCCGCACGGGATCCGCAATACCGGAACCGGACGGCTGCTCGTGCTCGCGGTGCTGGCGCCGGCGCCTGCATGAATCCGCGGCGAACGCCGCCGGATTCCGTGGCTGCGAGTCGCGGTCGCACCCCACCTCGATTCGCGGCGTCCGAGGTCAGGAGAGTCGCAGGCCCTCTCTGGCAATCGCGGCGAACAGGGGATGTTCCTCGCTGTCGAGTCGATTGGGATAGCGGGTCGGAATGTAGTGCTGATCGAGCAGTCGAGCCTGCTCGTCGAGATCGGCGAACCCCACGTCGGCCGCGGCGCTCTCCCGGACGAGCCGGCGCAGGCCGTGCGTGACGATGCTCCACACGCGGGCGAGCACGTCGCGTCCGGCCATACTCCTACGATGACTCGAGGCGCGTTCCTCGACCAACCTCCCGCGCGCGTTCCATCGACATCCCGAAGAAAGCCGCTGACTTCTATTGACATCCTGAAGAAGATGCAACAGAATCCTCCAGAAGCACAAAAGGAGCTTCCATGCCGCCCGACCGAACCGACGTGCTCCAGGGCACCCTCGACCTGCTGGTGCTGCGCGCCCTGGCCATCGAGCCGATGCACGGCTGGGGCCTGGCCCAGCGGATCGAGCAGATGTCGGGAGACGTGTTCGCGATTCAGCAGGGCACGCTGTACCCCGCCCTGCAGCGGATGAAGCGCAAGGGCTGGATCGACTCGGCCTGGCGCGTGACCGAGAACAACCGCCGGGCGCGCTACTACGGGCTCACCCCGCTCGGCCGCCGGCAGCTCGATGCCGAACGCGCGCAGTGGGAGCGTACCGCCGGCGCCGTCAACGGCGTGCTGAACTGGGCCGAGTGAGGAACATGCTCACCGAAATCCGGGGTATCCGCCTGACGTTGCGATCGCTGCGGCGCAGTCCCCTGATTACGGTGGTGACGATTGCAACCCTGAGCCTCGGCATCCGGGGCCACCACGGCGGTACTTGCGGGCGGTTGTCCACGCGGTAACCGGTCGAATGTCGTTCTGTTCGGACCCCGCGCTCGGCGGTCGCCCCGGTGCTGTAGCGAATAGGCCGCATCCGCCGGGACGACCTCTCATTGACATGCTCGCGAAGAGCGGACAGGCTTTCCGAGCCTGAACCCGGCCCGGAGGAAAACGAGCATGTGGGCACGCGCCCGGGTGTGGATGAGCACCCTGGTCAAACGCGACCGCTTCGAGGGAGAGCTGGCGGACGAGCTGGCGTTTCACCTGCAGTCGCAGGTCGACAGCCTGCAGCGACGCGGCATGGCTCCCGCGGAGGCCCGGCGGCGGGCGCGCCTCGAATTCGGCAACCCCGAGAAGATCAAGGAGGACGTGCGCGACGTGAGGCTGTGGGCGGAGTTCGAGCAGCTCCGCCAGGACCTCGCCTCCAGTCTGCGGCTCGTCCGTCGCGAGCCGGGCGCTTCGCTCGGCATCGTGCTGATTCTGGCGGCTGCCCTCGGCATCACGACCGCCATCTGGAGCGTCGCGGACAAGTCGCTGCTCCGCCCCCTCCCGTTCGAAGACGCCAGCCGCCTCGTCTGGCTCCGCGGAGGCGATACCCGGAGCGGCCTGGAACGGATGCCGATCTCCTACCGGGACTTTCGCGACTGGCGGGAGCGCAACCGGAGCTTCGACGATCTGGCCGCATGGCGGCACGAGATCCGCGTTCGCTCGGACGGCCCGCACGCCGAACAGGTGCGGACCGCCGCCGCCACCGACAATCTCTACGAGCTCGTCGGCACGACCCCGCTGCTCGGTCGCCTGCCGCGGTCGGAAACGGACGCGGTCCTGAGCCACGCCTACTGGAACGGGCGATTCGACGCCGACCCGAACGTCGTCGGCTCCAGCCTCCGCCTCGACGAGCGGAGCTTCACCGTCGCGGGCGTCCTCCCCGCGCGCTTCGCGTTTCCCCCGTTTCCCCCCGACTATCGCCCGGAGGTATGGGTCCCGCTCGACAGGGCGGCTGCCGCCGTGCCGAACGACGACAGCGCGCGCGACCTGTGGGCGGTCGGGCGGCTGGCCGCGAACACGAGCATCGACGCGGCCCGCCGCGAGATGAACGCCATCGCGCTCGAACGGGAGCGGGCGGATCCGGTCGCGAATCGTGCGGCCGGCGTCAGCATGGGCCCGCTCAACACGCTCTGGAGCGACAGGCTCGAAAGAGCGCTGCCGGCCGCCCTGCTGGGAGCGGTCCTGGCGCTGTTCGCGGCCTGCAGCAACGTCGTCGGCCTGCTCGTCGGCCGGGCCATGCGGCGCCGCCGCGAGTTCGCGGTGCGGGCGGCGCTCGGGGCGGGCACGGCGCGGCTGGCCCGCCAACTCGCGACCGAGGTCGGACTCCTGTTCGTCGCCGGGACCGCCGCGGGTCTCGTGCTGGCGCATGCGACGCTGCCGTTGCTGGTACGGCAGCTCGCGGGGGACGGCTCCTACCTGAGCGCCGCGCCGCAGGTCGATCTCCGCGTCTTCACCGTCGTCGCACTCGTCGCCGCCGTGACCGCCGTTCTCACATCGCTGGGCCTCGTCGCAGGCATCCGGCCTGGGCGCGGCTCGTTGTCACCGCCGACGAGCCCGGGCAATGCGCCCCGGCGTTCCGGAATGCGCCGGGGCCTGCTCGTCGTCCAGGTGGGGATCTCCATGGTGGTGATCTTCGTCGGCGCCCTGTTGACCGCAAGCTTCGGCGCCGCAACCACGGAACCGGTCGGCTTCGACATGGAGGATCTGCTGGCCCTGCGGATCGCGACGCCGGCGGCGGTGCATCGGCGGTCCGAGCGCATGGCGGGCCTTCTCCGGCAGATTCGCGAAAACGCCGGCGGCGTCACACCGGCCGGCGCCGCGGCCCTGGCGGGCTCCGGCCCCTTCGGCAACGGAAGCACCTCCCGTTACTTCGAGATCTCCCAACAGCCGGTCCCGGAGACGGTCCGGCCGCCGCTGGCCGGGTTCCGGCTGGTCAGCCGCAACTACTTCGACGTGCTCGGGCTGCCGGTACTGCGGGGAAGAGGCCTGCCCGATTACTCCGCCGGCGTGCTGTCGGTGGTCGTCAATCAGGCGTTCGTCAATCGGCACTTCGGAAGCGCCGATCCGATCGGCGCCGGCCTGTGGTTCTTCTCGGCGTTGGGACGACCGCTCGATCGCTCCCGGGCGACAGCGGCCGAGATCGTCGGCGTGGTGGCGAACGAGAAGTTCTGGCGACTCGACGGGGAGATGCTGCCCCAGGCATACGCCGACATCGAGTCACAACCCCCTGGCGGATTCGATCTGCTCCTCCGCACGCAGGACCCGGAGACGGCGCTTGGACATTTGCGGACCGAGCTCGCGGCCGTGCTGCCGGGCCTGTCGATCGATCGCATGCGGCGGATCGAGGACTCGGGCCGGGCCACCCTCCGGGGTCGCTGGCTCGGCGTCGTCGTCATGGACCTGTTCGCGCTCCTGGCGGCGGCCCTGGCGGCGATAGGCGTCCACGCCGTCCTGACCGGCGCCGTACACGAGCGCCGGCAGGAGCTGGCCATCCGCTCGGCGCTGGGCGCGCTGCCGTCCGACCTCGTCCGCCTGGTCGTGCGCGACGGCCTGCTGCTCGCGGCGGCGGGCATCGCATTGGGTGTGTTCGGCTCGCTGGCGGCCGCCGGATTCCTCGCCGGCCACGTCTACGCGGTCTCGGCGACGGATCCGCTCACGCTCTTCGCCACGGCCGTGCTGCTGCTGTTCCTGGCCGTCGCGGCGTCCTGGCTGCCGGCGCGCCGAGCCGGTCGCACGGAACCGGTCACCGTCCTGCGGGAGGTGTAGCTGCCAGACCGAAGGCCGGCGTGCGGCAGAAGCTATTGCCTGCCGATCGCCGTGCGGCCCTGCCGCAGCACGTACTTCTGGATCTTGCCGGTCGCGGTCTTCGGCAATTGCTCGACGAAGCTGAACCGGCGCGGCGCCTTGAAGTGCGCCATCTTGTCGCGGGCGTAGGCGGCGAGCTCCTCCGCGGTGGCCGACGCGCCGGCGTTCAGGACGACGAACGCGTGCGGGGTCTCCCCCCAACGCTCGTCGGGAACGCCGACGACGGCGATCTCGCAAATGGCCGGGTGGCGCATCATCACGCCCTCGACCTCCACCGACGAGATGTTCTCGCCGCCGCTGATGATGACGTCCTTGAAGCGGTCGCGGATCTCGACGTACCCGTCCGGATGGACCACCGCGGCGTCGCCGCTGTGGAACCAGCCGCCGCGCATCGCCTTCGCCGTCGCCTCCGGATCGTCGTAGTAGCCGGCGGTGACGACGTTGCCGCGTACCACGATCTCACCCAGGGTCTGCGCGTCCCGCGGCACCTCGTTGCCATCGTCGTCGACGACGCGCAGCTCGCCCGACGTGATCAGCTCGACCCCCTGCCGCGCCTTGACGGTGGCCCGCTCGTCCGCCGACAGGCCGCGGTGCTCGGGGCGGGGCTCGCAGACGGTGATGAACGGCGCGGTCTCGGTGAGCCCGTAGACGTGGATCAGCTCCCACCCGAACTCGCCCTCGAGCCGCTGGATGGTCGCGGCCGCCGGGGGCGCCCCGGCCGTCATCACGTTGACGCCTCGCCGGACCTCGCCCCGGGCCTCGGCGGGCGCGTTCGCCAGCATGATCAGCACGGTCGGCGCGGCGCACATGTGCGTGACCGACTCGTCGCGCATCAGCCGGAACGCCAGTGCGGGATCCACCGCGCGCAGGCACACGTGCGCCCCGCCCACGGCGGTCACGACCCACGTGAACGTCCAGCCGTTGGCGTGGAACATCGGCAGCGTCCACAGGTAGCGCGTCCCACAGCTCATGGGCCAGTGGACGAGGGTCCCGACGACGTTCGCCCAGGCGTTGCGGTGGGTGATCATCACGCCCTTGGGGCGCGACGTCGTGCCGCTGGTGTAGTTGATCGTGAGCAGGTCGCTCTCGTCCACCTCCGCCGCCTCGAAGACCGGCTCCTCGGCGCCGAGCAGCGCCTCGTAGTCGAGCCACCCCTCGCGCGCGCCTTCGAGCGCCACGAAATGCTCGACGCCCGGACACTCCCCGCGGACGCCGTCGATCGCCTCCAGGTAGTCCGCGTGCGCGCAGACCACCTTCGCGCCGCTGTGGCCGATGATGTAGGCGATCTCGTCGGGCGTCAGGCGGAAGTTGATGGGGACGAGCACGGCGCCGATCTGCGGCACGGCATAGAAGGATGCGAGCTGCGCGTGGGTGTTCGGCGCGACGTAGGCGACGCGATCGCCCTTGCGGACGCCCAGCCTCTGCAGCGCGGCCGACCAGCGGTCGCAACGCGCGAAGAACTCGCCGTAGGTGAGCCGGAGCGACCCGTCGATCACCGCCTCCCGATCGGCGTACAGGCTGCGGGCGCGGCGCTGAAACTCCAGCGGGGTGAGCGGCGTTTCCACGGTGGCCCCGGATGATACCATGCAGGATTGAGCGCCCTGCCGCGTGTCGGGCAGAGGGGCACGCCACCCTGCGGAGTGCAGTGAAGCGCGCTTGCGGACCCCGAACCGGCCCGCCGGGCGCAGATTGCGGAGACTTGCCATGACGTTCGTTTCAGCGCTCGAGCCGAAGCCGGTCTGGAGCCACTTCGACACCATCCTGACCATTCCGCGGGCCTCCAAGGACGAGGAACGGATGCGGCAGCACGTCATCTCCGCGGCGTCGCGCGCGGGCTGCGACCAGGCGGTCGACGCCGCGGGCAACGTCGTGGTGCGCAAGCCGGCCAGCGCCGGCCGCGAAGGTGCGCCGGTCACCATCCTGCAGTCGCACCTCGACATGGTGCAGGAGAAGAACGCCGACGTCGCCTTCGACTTCAGGACCGACGCCATCGTCCCGCGGCGGGAAGGGGCGCATCTCTACGCCACCGGCACCACGCTCGGCTCCGACAACGGGATCGGCGTCGCCGCGATGCTCGCGGTGATGGATTCGACCGACCTGGCCCACGGCCCCCTGGAGCTGCTGTTCACGATCGACGAGGAGACGGGGCTCACCGGCGCCGCGCAGCTCGACGCGAGCCTGCTGGCCGGACGCCGCCTGATCAACCTCGATTCCGAAGAGGAGGGCATCCTGTACGTCGGCTGCGCGGGCGGCGGCGACATGCGCCTCTCGCTCGGCGTGACGGCGGCCGGCACCGGCAGCGGCGACCGGGCGGTGACGGTGGCGCTGCGGGGACTCAAGGGCGGCCACTCCGGCTGCGACATCCACCTGCAGCGCGGCAACGCGGTCTGCCTGCTGGCGCGCGCCCTCTGGGCGGCGCACGCCGGCACGCCGTTTCGCCTCGCCCGCCTCGAAGGAGGCAGCGCCCACAACGCCATCCCCCGCGAGGCGTTCGCCACCATCGTGGCCGGAGCCGCCGACATCGACGCGTTGGCCGCGGCCGTGCGGGCCGAGTTCGAGGCGTTCCGGGAAGAGTACCGGCCCGCGGACCCGGGCATGACGCTGGACATCGGCGACGCCGCGGCCGCGAGCCAGGCGTGGGAGGCCGATGCCACGGCCACCGTGCTCCGGCTCATCTCAAGCCTCCCGCACGGCGTCGAGGCGATGAGCTACGACATCCGCGGCCTGGTGGAGACGAGCAACAACGTCGCAACGGTCAAGGGCTCCAACGGCTCTCTCGTGATCACCACCAGCTCGCGTTCGTCCGTGGACGCGGAACTCGACGCCTTGCGCCGCCGCATCCGCGCGACCGGAGAGCTCGCCGGCGCGCAGGTGGACGTGCGCCCCGCCTACCCCGGCTGGAAGCCGAACATGGAGTCCGAGGTGCTGGAGGTCGTCAAGCAGGTCCACGCCCGGGAGCTGGGCGCGGCGCCGCAGGTCGCGGCGATTCACGCCGGATTGGAGTGCGGCATCATCGGCAAGAAGATCCCCGGCATGGACATGATCTCCTTCGGCCCGGTCATCGAGGCCCCCCACTCCCCCGACGAGCGGGTCCATATCGACTCGGTAGGGCGCTTCTACCGGCTGCTGACGGCGGCGCTCGCCGAGCTGGCGTAGCCTGAAAACGCAGGATCAGGGAGATCTCCGCCGCTCCTCGTGCCGCGCCGCGCCGAGGATGCCGGTCACGGCGCGGTTGCCCTCGTGGCAGGCGTACTCGTAGAGGTCGTAGCTCATGTCGCGCTTCAGCGGCAGCTCCAGGGTCCACGGCCGGGTATAGACGTTGGGATCCTCGACGCGCACGTCCCAGTCGAGAACGTCTTCCGCCACCCGGGTGAAGCGCTCCACCAGCCGCAAGTCGGGGCTGACCGGGACGCCGTGCATCCGGCCCGCGTTCTGGTTCGGGGTGATCCAGCCCTTGGGGGTGAAGTTCCGCGTCTCCACGACCAGGGTCTCCCCTTCCCAACGACCGCGCGCGTCGCCCATCCACTGGGGGATCTTCGAGTCGACGAAGGGCCGATCGTCCAACGGGATGATCCGCGGCTCGCGCACCATCTCGTAGAGGATGACGACGTAGCCGGCGATCTGGAAGATCTGGTTGCCGGTGTTGTAGGTGTTCGGAATCATCGAGCCCGGCACGCCGCGGGTGATGCAGCGGCTGTAGGGGCTCATGTTCTCGTGCGAGTCGGTGCGGTTGGCGACCAGCCACCGGGCGCGCGCATCGGCTTCCGGCCGGGTCGGCACTCGACCTGTCGACGGGTCCGCGATCATCGACGTGCGGCGCGTGTAGACGACCGACTCGCGCGGGTCGCTCCAGAAGTAGTTGTAGCCGCGAGCCAGGCTTCCGGACGCGGTGGTCCGCGTGCTGCCCGGCGCGTTGTCGCGCGCGAGCATCTCCCGGCCGCGGCGCTCGATCGCGGCCGCCTGCTCTTCGGTGTAGAACTCCTGGTCGCCCAGCCGCGCCGGCCGCTCCAGCGGCGTCAGCGTGTCGTTGGTCCAGATTCCGGAGATGTCCGGCTGGCCGTCGGCGGTGCGCGGCGCGCGGTAGTCGGGATCGGGCGCGACGCGCGGCTGCCCGGCCGCGATGTCCGTCAGGGTCAAGGCCAGCATGGCCACTGCGACCGTGGCTGCAATCCGCTTGTACATCGCTTCTCCGTTCGATTCTCCGGGCACGGCAATGCCGGAGCGTCGTCCAACCTGATCTCGGGCACGTGTTCTTCGGGCTCAGATCTGCGCGGGTTCGTCGCCCCCGACTCCGAGCACCGCGACGCCGGACTCGCGCGCTACCGCCGCCAGCCGCTCGTCGAAGACCACGAAGGGCACGTCGTGCCCCAGCCTGTCCTGCAGATGGTAGCAACTGGCGAGCTGGACCGCGTCGGACGCACGCAACGCGTACGCGTTCAGAAGGATGCGTGCGCGCGACGTGACCGCCGGGACGACTTCCACGACCAGGAACGACGGGAAGTCTCGATCCAGCGCCGCAAGCCCCGCATCGCGCTCCGGAATCTCGCAGTCGCCGGCGCGCGCCCGGCGTGCGAGCGCCGACGCAACCTCGACTTGCGACAACCGGCTGACGGCCACGGTACCGGACGCCAGCCAGCCTTCGACGGTGTCGCTCCAGGGCTCGCGCACGTACCGCTTGGCCAGGGCGCTGGCATCGAAGAACCGGATCAGAAGCGATCCTCCCGGTCCTCCATGATGGTCTCGGAAAGGGGACGCCCCCGCATGACGACGGGCTTGTGCACCCGCAACAGGGGCTTGCCGGTACCGGTCACGACACCTTCGGCACGGAGTTGATCCAGGCGCGCCTCGAGGGACTGACCGGTCTGGTCGACCGGGGTTACCGTGGCGACCGGACGACCGCGGTCGGTGATCGTCAGGGTCCGCCCTTCACGAACGTGCCGGAGATACGTACCGAGACGCGTCTTGAACTCTCGGGCGCCGACGGCGAGCGGCTCAGGCATGTGGTCATTGTGACTACATGCAGCCCGGCGTGTCAATCGGATTACTCCACGGGATTGCCGCGCGGGTCCCGGAGGGTCCGGTAGCCGTCCACGCGATCCCGGGCGACGTGGGCGTCGCGGTAGAAGCCGGCCGTGTCGAAGGTGACGTTCACCACCTCCGTCCCCGGATTCTCCCAGTACCAGCCGTGCACGCCGGTGAAGGGGGCGATGTAGCTCCCGTGCGCCACGTCGTTCTCCTGCGCGTCGAAGCTCTCGGCGTAGCCGGGCGGCGCGCCGTCCGGCGCGCTGTGAAAGTTGTACTCGAGCGGCCCGCTGGCGGCCCAGGAATAGACCATGGCGCCGGCTTCCTGGATTCGATAGGTGTACTCGACCCATTCGCCGGGGCGCACGCGGAACTCGTACGAATCCATCCGGTACTCGTCGTCTTCCGCCGTGATGGCGACGACCTGCGCCAGCGCGAGCAGACCGAACAACCCGCCGGTACCGAGCGGGTCCACGCCGCGCTCGGCGGGCAGGACCGCCCCGACGAAGACCAGCGCCGCCACGAGCAGCGACGCGAGCGCCGCGATGGCGAGCCGCTTGATGGAGACCGGCGGGGCCGTGGACGCGGGAGCAGGCTCGGCCATTTTCGGGAGCCCTAGGGATAGTAAACGTAGCCGAACAACTGCTGCGCGGTGAGCAGGAACCCGCCGCCCATCAACGCCGCGTTCGTCACGAAGGCGTGGCGGACGAAGCTCGGCCGCATTCGCCAGAGGGTGATTGCGATGAGCACCGCGCTCAGGGCCAGGACCTGACCGATCTCTACCCCCACGTTGAAGCTGAGGATGTTGGCGACCAGGCCGTTGTCGGTGACGGTGAACTCCTGCAGCTTCGTGGCGAGGCCCAACCCGTGGAAGAGCCCGAAGATCAGCACCGCCGCCTTGGTGTTCGGACGGAAGTTGAACACCCGTTCGAAGCCGCCCATGTTCTCGAACGCCTTGTAGCAGACCGACAGGCCGATGACGGCGTCGATGAGGTAGGCGTTCACCTCCAGCCCGCCAAGCACGCCGAGCAGCAGCGTGATGCTGTGCCCCAGCGTGAACAGGCTGACGTAGAGGACCACGTCCCGCAGGCGGTAGAGGAAGAAGATGACCCCGACCAGGAACAGCAGGTGGTCCGTGCCGGTGACCATGTGCTTCGCGCCCAGGTACATGAACGGCGCCGGCGCAGGCCCGTCGACACCCTGCACGAACGCGGCGTTCTGCGTGTCCATGGGGTGGCCGGCGGCGGCCTCGGGAAGCACCAGCGGCGCCAGCAGGAGCGCGGCGGCGACGGCGAAGCGCGGAATACCGCTCATGCCGTGAAGGATACGGTCCAGCGTCCGTACATGCAACGGGTCGGGCGCCGGCTCGCCGGCGCCCGACCCGTTGAAATGATGACCGCTCGGCGCTGCGCCGCGGTGCGACGCGCGCCGATGCAGATGGGGTTACTGCTCGTTCGTCGGCCGCCCGCCCTTCGGGCCGATGGTGTTCCGCAGTACGCCGACGTTCTCGAGCTCGATCTCGACGACGTCGCCCGGCTGCATGGCCGAGGTCGACCCCGGTGTGCCGGTGAAGATCATGTCGCCCGGCTCGAGCGTCACGTAGCGGCTCGCATAGCTGACGAGGTACGCGGAATCGAACAGCAGGTCGCGGGTGCGCTGCGACTGCAGGACCTGGCCGTTCACGCGCGTCTGGAGCAGCAGGTCGTTGTAGTCGACGCCGCGGGCCATGACCGGACCGACCGGGCCGAAGGTGTCGGCGCCCTTGGCGCGGAACCACTGCAGGTCGTTGCTCTGCCACACCCGCTCGCTGATGTCGTTGCCCGGCGCGACCGCGAAGATGTGATCGGGCGCGTCCTCGACCGAGACGTTGCGCGTCACCTTGCCGATGATCAGCACCATCTCGCCCTCGAAGTGCAGGTTTGTGGCGTCCTCGTAGTAGGTGATCTCCGCTTCGTGGCCGATCAGCGACGTGGCGTGCTTGTCGAACAGGCCGGGATACTCCGCCGGCTGCGCACCGCCCAGGTGGCTGCGATAGTTCAGCCCGGCGGCGACCACCTTCTTGGGCTCGCTCGGCGGCAGCAGGGTGACGTCGCCCAGCGCCACCGTGGCGCCGGTCCGCTCGGGCGAATCGAACACGTTTCCGTCGAGCTGGTGAATGGTCTCGCCCTCGAGGACGCCGTACGAAGCGGCGCCATCGTGCTCGTACCGCACGTACTTCGTCACGTCCTGCGCGAACGCCGACGCACCGACGGCGAGCACCGCCACCGTCACGACCGCCGACACGAGATGCATGCGCTTCATTGCCCTTCCTCCTCTGGAACTCTGGAACTCGACCGCGCGCGAACCGCTCACGCGCCGGGAATATAGCACCCGACGGCCCGGGTCTGGGAGAACGCCAGGGTCTCTCCGGCGGCGAGGCGGCGCAGCCGGTCGTGCAGGTCGCGAATTCTGGGCGCCCGGCGCGCCACGCCGAAGGACACGAAGCGGTCGTCGATACGGCCGCGGTAGATCATCCGCCGGGCGGCGTCGAAGACCGCGACCTCCGGGGTGACGGTAGCCCCGGCCAGCGCCACGAGCGCGCCGTCGACGTCCCGCACCGCGCCGGACGGATAGCCGAACGAGGACCGGTGATCCCGCAGCTCTTCGACCGGCCGTTGCGCGTCGACGTAGACCAGCCAGAAACGGACCGCGCCCGCGAACTCGCCGTGCAGGCGCCGAACCTCCGGCGCATAGCGGTTGGATATCGGGCAGTCGGTCATGACGAACAACAGGACGTTCGCCTCGACCCCGTCGGCGGGAGCGAGGGGCGAGACCACCGTGCCGTCGAGCCCGGGAACGGCCACGGCGACGGCGGCCCCGGCGTGACGCTCGTTCTCCGTCCCGCCAGCCGCCGTGAGCCCGGCGACCACCGCGAACCCGGCAACCGCCGCGCATGCCGTCACGGCGACGAGTACCGCACGGAGAGGTCGCCGGCCGGATTCATGCGCCATGCGGATCCCGTAGCCTAGCATGCCCGCGTGCTATTCTGCCTTCGAGGGAGCGGTCCGCCGCCGGCGACCCGGCGGAAGCCCGGCGCCAGCCACACGGCAGGTCGCCCGCGGGAATCTCCCGCGGCCTTATCGAAGCAAGCGAAGCAAGCCATGACCGCCACTGCCGACCTGCTGACACGCGACCTCGCCCACCTCATCCACCCGCTCCACGAAGAGCCTCTGCACCGGAATGCACGGGTGTGGGTGAAGGGCAACGGGGCGATTCTCACCGACGCCGACGGCAGGGACTACATCGACGGGCTCGCCGGACTCTGGAACGTCACCGCCGGGCACGGCCGGGCGGAGCTGGCCGACGCGATGCGCGAGCAGGCCGCCGAGCTGGCCTACGTGTCCGGTTACGCGGGCAGCTCCAACCCGCGCGCCATCGAGCTGGCCGAACGGCTCTCCGCGCTCTGCTACCCGTCGATCAACCGCTTCTTCTTCACGAGCGGCGGCGGCGAGGCGACCGACAGCAGCATCAAGATGGCGCGCGCCTGCTGGAAGCTGCGCGGCCGGCCGGAAAAGACCAAGGTGATCTCCCGCGTGAACGGCTACCACGGGGTGACCCTGGCCGCGATGAGCGCCACCGGGCTGAGCCGCTACTGGCCGCTCTTCGAGCCGCGCGTCCCCGGCTTCTCGCACATTCCGGCGCCCGACCCGTACCGCTACGAGGCGCCGCCCGGGGAGAGCCAGGGTGTCGCTGCCGCCAACGAGCTCGAGCGGGCCATCCTGCGTGAAGGCGCAGACACCGTGGCGATGTTCATCGCCGAGCCGGTACAGGGCGCGGGCGGCGTCATCGTCCCGCCGGACGACTACTTCCCGCGCATCCGGGAGATCTGCGACCGCTACGACGTGCTGCTCGTCGCCGACGAGGTGATCACCGGCTTCGGCCGGACCGGCCGCCTCTTCGCGCTCGATCACTGGGGCGTCGAGCCGGACATCGTGCAGTTCGCCAAGGCGATCACCTCTGGCTACTTCCCCTTCGGCGGCATCGGCATCAGCGACCGGGTGGCCGCGACGCTCGACGAGGCCGGCGAGCCGTGGATGCACGCCTATACCTACAGCGCCCACCCGGTCGGCTGCGCGGTGGCACTCCGGACGCTTCGAATCATCGAGGACGAGCGGTTCCCCGCACAGGCCGCCGCGAAAGGCGACGAGCTTCTCGCCCGGCTCGACACCGCGCTCGCGGATCACCCGCACGTCGGCAACATCCGCGGCAAGGGGTTGATGTGCGCGGTGGAGCTGGTGGAGGACCGGGCGACGAAGAGGTCGTTTCCGGCCGATCACGGGATCGGCGCCGCCGTGCTCCGCGCGTCGATCGACCGCGGACTGGTGAGCCGCGTGAAGGCCGACACCTACGTGCTGGCGCCGCCGATCGTGATCACGAGCGCCCAGATCGAGCGGACCGTCGCCATCCTGGCCGAATCGATCCGGGCCGTGCTCGACTGAGTACGGAATCCCGTATGCCCACCAATGCCCACCTGCGCAATCGCGACGCCGGCAGCCACCGTCCTTCACGGCGACGCTTACGACCTGTTGCCGTCGCTCGATCCCCAGAGCATCGATCTGCTCATCACGAGCCCGCCGTACTGGGGCCATCGAACCTACGAGCAGGATCACAACTGGAACATCTTCCAGGATTGGCTGGAGACCGGCGCGGACAAGAGTGACATTCCCTGTTACGAATGGTACCGCAGCAACGGCGGCGCCCTCGGACTGGAGCCGCTGCCGGACTGGTATGTGTCCCATCTCGTCGAGATGTTCGAGCGGTTCCGCCCATCGCTGAAGCCTTCCGGCAGTCTTTGGATCAACATCGGCGACACCTATTTCGCACGCTGGTCCAGCATCCGACAAAGTGGACGTCAGGGACTGGGCGACCAGTCCCGGCAGCGCCGCCGGACGCCGATGGGGGGCTACCGGCAGGAAAAGCAACTGCTTCTGGTTCCGGCCCGGTTCGCAATTGCAATGCAGGACAAGCGCTGGATCCTTCGTAACGACCTGATCTGGCGCAAGCCCAACGTCCCGCCCCGCCCCGAGACGGACCGCCTGCGCCTGAGCCATGAGCACTTCTTTCATTTCGTCGTGCGGCCGACGAACGGCCGAGCCCGGTACTACTACGATCTGTCGGAGACTGAGGCCGGGTCGAACGACGTCGTCACGCAATACGTTCGTGCAGGGGAAAACGGACACACGGCAACGTTTCCCGAGGCCCTGATCCGACCGCGCATCCGTAGCAGTTGCCCTCCCGGCGGCACCGTCCTCGATCCGTTCTGCGGAACCGGCCGCGCACTGGCCGCCGCGGTCGCTTCCGGACGCCGGGCGATCGGCATCGACAGGTCCACAACCTATGCTCAGGCGGCATCCGAAATCACGAAGAGATGCCAACTGCGATTGATGGACTCGGATCGATGACGAGGAATTCCGATCGCGGGAACTTCATCAGCGAGTGGTTCGGATATCGCACCTATCCAGAGGTTCATGGAAGCATCGGCGCACTCCGCGCGCAGACGGCCTGTCAGTGTCCGTTTCTCACCGCCGCCACGCAAGAGGAGCGGGAATGCGTCAAGAATGCGTCTTCTTCCGGCGTGTGCACAATCAACAATGCCAGCAATGGCGCCCGGCAGGATTGGCTCGTCTGCCCTTACCGAGCACTCGATCCGGACTTGATCGGGGATGTCGTGCGCCGGCTCTTTGGAGCGGCACCCGATCAACCGCTGCTGGTCATACCGGCGCCCACGCTCGCCACGCAAGCCATGCGGACAAGAGTCGCCAAGCAGGCCGGGGACAGCGCTTTGGTGGTCGTCTACTTGCAGAACAAGCTCGGCGGCGAATTCTCGGTGAGTGCGACGGACCGTTCCCCCGAACTGTCCTTCGACATGACACTGGTCGAACTCGCTGGCGCCGACGGCGGGTCAATACGGGTCGGACGTTTCGGCGTCCTCGAACTGCAGACAATGGACTTTCACGGATCTTACCGGCGTGCCGTGCAGAATCTGAAGGACGCCCTGCGCCTCCACGGGTCGGATTTCGCCGACGTACTCCAAAGCAACCAGCGCTGGCTCGCAGACAAGATCGAAGGGCCTAACATCGCGAACGTGTTCAAGCGCACGTTCTACCAGATGATGCTGAAATTCCAGATCGGCGTGCATCCGCGATCCGTCGGAACGGCGCTCGCGATCCCGCAGGCCGTCTGGGACAGTTGGCAACCCCATTTGGGCCGACCTGATCTCGTTCCAAGGCATGACGGCACCCATGGATTGCAGCGTACCCGGGCCCATGACGGCGACGCTCGCGCCTGGATCTACGTTTTCGAAATCGACCAAAACTCCGATGCGCATCCAAGTCCGATTGTCATCAAGCGTAGGATCGCGACGAACGCCGCGTCGATCGCGTACTACGCGCTCGAAGAAGTCCCCAGCCGCGCTTTCTCGGACGCGGGGGCAGCCGCGACGGTGATGGCCGGAATTCAGCGCCGCCTCGCCGGGTGGTGGCCGGAACTTGAGGGCTCCGCCAGAGAACTCCTGACGCGCCGTGGCCAGTCGCATCGGTCACGACGCTGACGGCCGGCGCCACCAGGACCGCATCCGTCTCGCCGCTTCCGGCCCGGCCAGCGCGGCGCCGCCCCAGAAGATCACCTCCGCGACGACGATGACGGCGGTCGCCACGGTGCCGCGCGCCGCAACGCTGAGGGGCAGGAACGGGACGCCGGGGAGCAGGATCCACAGGCCCAGCGAAGCGCTCATCAGGATCACGCCGACCACCGCCCACCGGCTCGGACGCGGTGCGGCCCGATCCGGCGGGCGTTCAGGCGCGACGGGAGGCACCGGGAGGGTCACGTCGCAGCGGACCAGTTCATGACCCTGCCGGCCGACCGCCACCGACCGTCATCGCCGTGAGCCTCACGGCTCGGTCGACTCCGCCCCGTTCCGCCCGACCGAGAAACGTCCGGTCGAGTGTCCCCGGAAGGTTCCGTGCTCGAGCCATTCGCGCGACGCCTCGTGCATGAAACGGTACTGCGTCGTCTCCCAGACCGCGAAGTGCGTCGCGCAGGCCATCGTCACCAGCACCCTGGCGTCCGTCCCGGTCAGGTCCTCATGGAGCTGCTCGTCGGGTCCGAGCAGGCGGTCCTGCTCGCCGACCAGGATCAGCGTCGGCGCCTGCACCTTGCCCGCGTACTCGCGGTTCCAGCCCCACGAGCCGGCTGAGGTCCGCACCCGCATCACGCCGTGCGGCGGACCCCAGAACGCGCCGCGCTGGTCGTAGGCCATGACCGTCTGCCAGATGACCCTCTGAATGCCCGGGTCGATCTGGCCGTCGCAGGCGACGGTGGAACGCCAGCGCCCGTTCTCCAGGGTGTCCCGCGTCTGGAGGCGCATCGGGATGTCGCCGGCCGGAATCGCCGCCGGAGGATCCGACGGCCCCTGCCGCCTGTAGCCGGGGGCGAACAGGACGAGCTTGTCGATCTTGTCGGGATGGCGCGCGGCGAAGCCGCCGGTGCGCGGACCGCCCGCGGACCAGCCGACCAGGCTGACCTTGTCTACGCCCCGCAGCTCGCGGAGGTAGTCGACGACGCGGCCGATCTCGTCCCAGTCCGACTGGCTCGTGGTCAGCCCGTGCCGGTAGCTCGGCTCGCAGTCGCCGGCCAGCGGGTTGGGCGTGACGACGGCGCGGTTCTCGGGCGCCATGTTGCACGGGTCGTCCATCATCGGCCGCGGTGACAGGCCGTAGCCGGTCTGGTCCATCGAGAAGGTGTCGAACCCGGCCGCCGCGAGATGCTCCATCCAGGAATAGTCCTTGTAGGGCAGATCGTAGTCCGGCACGGAAGGAATCGAGCCGCCGTGCACGAAGAGCACCACCCTGCCCTCCGGCCGCTCGCCCGCCGCGATCCGGTCGGCGAGTTCCGTGCTCAGCTTTTCATGCAGAAAGAGGCCGACGCGCTCGCCCTCGTTCGCGGGGACCGTCGACGTGTGCGGCACGAAGCGGTCGACGGTGACGAAGGCGTCGTCGGCCGCGCCGAGCCCGGCCGCCGCCAGCGTCAGCGCACCGAGGATTGCCGCCGCCAGCGCGCCCGGCCGCCGAGTCGATGTCATCGTTTCGAACATGGCTCACCTCTTACAGTGCAGACGGCCCCGCCCGGCGCGTTACCGGGCCGGCTGAATCGGTCCCTCGGCGGGACGAGCCGTCTCGCCGACCTCGTGGCCCTTCGCCTTCCAGTCGTTCAACGCGCAGAATTCGCCGGCACTGTAACCCTGAGACCTGAAGAGCTCCGCAGCCCGGGAGCTCCGCCCGCCGGCGTTTCAAAAGAAGACGAGCCGGATGTCCTTGGGGATGTCCGGCATGCGCGCCTCGAGCTCGCCCACAGGGACGTGGATCGAGCCGGGGATCGAGCCGCTCTCGACCTCGTAGTCCTCGCGGACGTCGATCAGCAGCACCTCGGCGCCTGCGTCGAGCTGGGCCTTCAACTCGTCGACATCCAGCCGCTCGGTCTGCGCGGCGACCGCCGCCGCCAACACCAGGCCGAGCACCGGAAGCCATACCGCAGCCCGTACCGTCGCCTGTCTCATTCTCATCGCGATACCTCGCTCCAGGATCGAACCCACGGCCGCCGACCCCGCGTGCTGTGCCAATAATGCCCCAAGGCACGCCGTCCGCACCAGTCCGGACCTCGTCGATCCGTGTTGAAGCTGCACGCCGCCGCCACCCCCCGCCGGCAACTCCCCGCCGGCAACCCCCCGCCGGGACTGTTAGAATGGCTGCCGGCCGCGTGAAGATCCGTCTGACCTGCCGCATCGGCACCGCGTCCTTCATCGCCTGCCTCGCGATGACTCCAGCGGTTTCGGCGCAGGAGCCGCGAACCCTCGCCGTCGCCCCGTTCACCAACATCAGCGCGGAACCGGCCAACGACTGGATCGGTAGCGGCATCGCGGAGACCATCAGCACGGATCTGGGTGACGCTGCCGGCATCGATGTGCTCAGCCGCGCGGTCGTCGCCGGGGCCGTTGCGAACCTGGGGGGCGCGGGGGCGGGAAGACAGCCCAAGCCGGTCCTCATAGCAGCGGTGCGGGAGCTCGGCGCCGACTACCTGCTCGCGGGGGCGTTTCAGCAGCTCGGCGATCGACTGCGGCTCACCGCGAGGCTGATCGACGTCCAGAGCGAGGCGGCGGTCGAGGCGTTCAAGATCGACGGGCGCCGCAACGACCTCTTCGAGCTGCAGGATCGGCTGGCCGGTGCGGTTCGCGCAGCCGTGCGCGGCAGGCTCGACCGGGACGGCGCAGCCCGCAACGTGACCACCGGCGCGGAGACGCGGGCAGAGGACGGCAACGGCTCTGCCGCGCCCCGCGCGCCCGGCGGCAACGGCAATGGCAATGGCAATGGCAATGGCAACGGTGAGCTGCTGCTGGGCGACGCCTATGCGGCGCGCTCCGGGCCGGCGCCCGCGACCGCGGCACAGGCGGGGCCGGCGGCCGGCTTCGCGGTAGGCGGCGGCCGGCGCAGCGTGCAGGCGCAACGGACCACCGAGCCGCCCGCCATCGACGGCCGCCTCGACGACGCCGTCTGGCGCGACGCCGTGCTCATAACCGACTTCACCCAGACCAATCCGGTGGAGGGGGCGCCCGCGACCGAGCGCACGGAGGTCCGGATCGCCTACGACGCCGACCACCTCTATTTCGCCTTCTACGCGCACTACACCGACCCGAGCCAGATGCGCGCCAACCGCGTCGACCGGGACCAGTTCTGGCGCGACGACTGGATCGCGGTGATGTTCGACCCGTTCCTGGATCAGCAGCGCGCGTACCGCTTCTCGGTCAACGCCTACGGGATCCAGGGCGACGCCATCATCCGGGGCGGGCGGAGCATGCGCGGGCCGCCGGGAGGCGGCGGCGACTGGTCCTGGGACGCGCTGTTCGAGAGCGGCGGGGCCGTCGTCCGGGACGGCTGGACGGCCGAGATGGCGATTCCGTTCAAGAGCCTGCGGTATCCGTCCCGCGGGGCCGGCGAGCACCGCTGGGGCTTCCAGATCACCCGGACGTTGCAGACCAAGGACGAGACGCTGGTCTGGGCGCCGATGACGCGGGCCGTCGCGGGCGTGCTCACCCAGATGGGCACGCTGGGCGGGCTGCGCGGGCTGTCCGTCGCCCGCAATATCGAGCTCCTGCCGACGGCGACCGCGATTCAGCTCGGCCGCCTCACCGACACCGGCTACGTGGAGGACGACACCCAACCCGACTTCGGGTTCAACATGAAGTACGGCGTCACGTCCAACCTCACCGCCGACTTCACCCTCAATCCCGACTTCTCGCAAATCGAGGCGGACCGCCCGCAGATCGAGACGAACCAGCGGTACGCGTTGTTCTTCCCCGAGCTGCGGCCGTTCTTCCTCGAAGGACAGGAGATCTTCCGCACGCCGGGCCGCACGAATCTGGTCCACACCAAGACGATCGTCGACCCGCAGATCGGCGCCAAGCTCACCGGCAAGACCGGCAACACGACGCTCGGCGTGCTGGTCGCCAACGACGCGGCCCCCGGCAAGTTCGACGACCCGGGCGAGTACGGCTTCGGCGAGACCGCGAACTTCGTCATCGGGCGCGCCCGCTACGATCTCTACTCGCAGTCGTACGTCGGCGCGATCATGACCGACCGCGAGTTCCTCGACTCCTACAGCCGGGTCACGGGCGTCGACGGCCGGTTCCGGCTCGGCCAGACCCACCGGGCGCAGTTCCTGGCGGTCACCTCGTCGCACCGCGACCTGGATGGCAATACCCTGAGCGGACCGATGTTCAACGCCGAGATCCGGCGCGACAGCCGCCACCTCAGCTACAGCGTCGACTTCAACAGCATCGACCCGGACTTCCGTACCGACGCGGGGTTCGTCCGCCGCGTCGACATGCAGCAGCTCGACGCGGACGTCGAGTACGAATGGTGGCCTGAGAGCTGGCTGATCAGTTGGGGTCCGCAATTCCGCTACCGGCGGAACGTCGACCACTCCGGGATCCTGCAGGACGAGGACTTCCGCGCCGACATGAGCCTGCGATTCGCGCGCAACATCTTCTTCCGCGCCGACGCGCAGCGCGAGATGGAACGCTTCCAGGGCATCGACTTCCACAAGACCCGCTTCTCGCTGCGCAACGGCATCAATACGAGCCGGCGCTTCTCGCTCTTCTACGGCGTCGACTGGGGCGAGCAGATCCGTTTCATCGAGAACCCGTTCCTCGGCCGCATGTTCGACTACAACATCGGCCTGACGCTGTTGCCCACCTCGCGCCTGAACACGCGATTCGACCTCGACACCGCCCGCTTCGCGGACATGCACACCGGCGCGCTCGTGTTCGACGTGAAGATCCTGCGCGCGTTCACCACCTACCAGTTCACCGACCGGCTCCTGGTGCGGAACATCCTGGAGCACAACACCGGCAACGGAAAGGTGGGGATCAACCTGCTCTTCACCTATCGCGTGAACGCCGGCACCGCGTTCTACATCGGCTACGACGACCGGTTGCAGGAAGGCATCCACCTGGACCGGGAGCGGTTCTACAACCGCGACCTGCAGCGGCAGCAGCGGGCGTTCTTCACGAAGCTGCAGTACCTGTTCCGTTACTGACGGCCCGCGGACTGCGGCGCCACCCCGCTCGCCCCCTTCGTGCATCCCCCTCCCTTGCCGGCCGCGGGCTGCCACACCCGGCGGCTGCATCGCCAGGGCGTGTTGTACGATGGCGGCCGATGGTCGATACCGCCCAGCGCTCGTCATTCGACCACGTGCTGCAGGCCGGGCTGGACGACCGGGACCGGCGCGCCATCCGCCGGCGGCTGCGCCCCCTCGACGGCGGCATCGGCCCGCGCGTGACCATCGACGGGCGGTCCGTCATCCAGCTCTGCTCGAACGACTACCTCGGGCTCGCGGCACACCCGGCGGTTGCCCGCGCGGCGGCCGACGCGGCGCTCGAGCACGGCGCGGGCGCCGGATCGGCGCGGCTGATAGTGGGGACCTCGACCGCGCATGCCGCCCTCGAGCGCGACGTCGCGGCGTTGAAGCAGACCGAGGCGGCCGTCGTGCTCTCCTCCGGGTATCACGCCAACACCGGCGTGCTGCCGATCCTGGCCGGCGCGGAGGACGTCATCTTCAGCGACGCGCTGAACCACGCCAGCCTCATCGACGGCTGCCGGCTCTCGCGCGCCGCCGTACGCGTCTACCGGCACGCCGACGCCGGCCATCTAGAGCGGCTACTGCGCGAGGCGGAAGGCTTCCGGCGGCGCCTGGTGGTCACCGAGACGGTCTTCGGCATGGACGGCGACCTGGCGCCGCTGTCCGATCTGGTCGCGATCGCTCGGGGCCACGACGCCTGGATCGTGGTGGACGAGGCGCATGCGACAGGCGTCTTCGGACGCAACGGGGGCGGGCTCGTTTCGCAACTCGACCTGACGGACGCGGTCGACGTCCAGATCGGCACGCTGAGCAAGGCGCTCGGATCGCTCGGCGGCTACGTCGCCGGCTCGGCGGCGCTCGTCGACTGGGTGATCAACGCCGCCCGCACGTTCATCTACACGACGGCCCTGCCCCCGGCGGCGGTGGCCGCGGCGCGGGCCGCCATCGCGGTGCTGGCCGTCGAGCCCGAGCGGCGGGACCGACTCTGGTCGCACGCCACGTGGCTGCGCGCGCGCCTGACCGGGATCGGGTACCGGCTCGGGCCCAGCCGGTCGCCGATCCTTCCGGTCCTCGTCGGCGATGCCGACGAGGCGGTACAACTCGGCGAGGCGCTGCTGGCCCGCGGGGTGCTGGCGCCGGCCATCCGCCCGCCCACGGTGCCCGACGGAACGGCCCGCCTGCGGGTCGCACCGATGGCGACGCACACGGCGGACGACCTGGCCGAAGCAATCGACGCGTTTGCCGCGGCGGGGCGCGAGACGGGCCATCTCCGATGAGCGGCGCCGGCGCACCCGAGTCGTCCCACGAGGCGCTGCGACGCCTGGATCACGCCTTCCTCTGGCACCCGTTCACGCCCATGCAGGCGTGGTTCGACGAGGACCCGGTGGTCATCGTGCGCGGGGACGGCAACGAGCTGATCGACGACGGCGGGCGGCGCTACCTGGACGGCGTCTCGTCGCTCTGGTGCAACGTCCACGGGCACAACCACCCGGCGCTGAACGCGGCCATCACCGCGCAGCTCGGACAGGTGGCCCACACGACGCTGCTCGGCCTGACCAACGTGCCGGCGGTACGGCTCGCCGAGCGCCTGGTGGACCAGGCGCCGCCCGGCCTGACCCGCGTCTTCTACTCCGACAACGGGGCGACGGCCGAGGAAGCCGCCATGAAGATGGCGCTCCAGTACTGGCATCTGGTCGGGGCGCCCGGGAAGAACCGCTTCGCCTCGCTCGTGCAGGCGTACCACGGCGATACGCTCGGGGCGGTCGGGGTCGGCTACTCCGAGACCTTCCACCGCTTCTTCAAGCCGGTGCTGGCCGATGCGCTGCGCCTGACGCCGCCGCACGTGCGCCGCTGGCGCGACCGCCTCTCGCACGCCGACGCGCTGCAGGGGGCGGTCGCCGAGGCCCGCGACGCCATCGCCCGCGAGGCCGACGCCCTGGCCGCCGTCGTCGTCGAGCCGCTCATGCAGGGCGCGGCGGGCATGTGGCCGCACCCCCCGGACTACCTGCGCGCACTCCGGGAAGCGACCACCCAGGCCGGCGTGCTCCTGATCTGCGACGAGGTGGCGACCGGATTCGGACGCACGGGAACGATGTTCGCGTGCGAGCAGGCCGGCGTCGCCCCCGACCTGCTCTGCGTGGCCAAGGGCATCACCGGGGGCTACCTGCCCCTGGCCGCGACACTGGCGACCGAGCGCATCCACGACGCGTTCCTGGGACCGCCCGACGCGGGCCGCACCTTCTACCACGGCCACACCTACACCGGAAACCCGCTTGGATGCGCGGCCGCCCTCGCCAGCCTCGACCTCTTTGCCCGCGACCGGACGCTGGACCGGCTCGGTCCCAAGATCGCCCGCCTCGAACGACTTCTCGCCGACGAGGTGGCGCCGCTGCCGCAGGTGGCCGACGTCCGGCAGTGCGGGGTCATGATCGGGATCGAGCTCGCGGCGGACGCCGCCGAACGGCGCCCCTACCCTCCCGCCGACCGGATGGGCGCCCGCGTGACGGTGGAGGCACGCCGGCGCGGGGTCATCGTGCGTCCCCTCGGCGACGTCGTCGTGCTGATGCCGCCCCTCTCGATCACGGGCGCCGAGATCGACCGGCTCGTGACCGTCGTCCGGGACGCCGTCGCCGCGGTCACCGGTACGTGATGGCCGGCCTGTTCATCACCGGCACCGATACCGGGGTCGGCAAGACGTTCGTCGCGCGCGGCATCGCCTCGGTGCTGCGCGCGCGGGGCCGGCGCGTCGGCGTGCTGAAGCCGATCGAGACGGGTTGCGGCGCCGCCATCGATCGGCAGCCCGCCGACGCCCTCGCGCTGCGGGCGGCGGCCGGCAGCAACCTTCCCCTCGACCGCATCTGCCCCTACCAGCTCGACGCCCCGCTCGCCCCCGACGTGGCCGCGCGCCTGGAGAACGTGCGCATCGACCCGGCCGTCGTCGCCGCGGCGTTCCGCGCTCTGGACCGGGATCACGACTTCACCCTCGTCGAGGGCGCCGGCGGCCTGCTGGTCCCCATCGTGGAGCGGTACACGATGGCGGATCTCGCCCGCGACCTCGGTCTGCCGCTAGTCGTCGTGGTCGACTCGAGGCTCGGCGCCATCAACCACACGCTGCTGACGCTGGAAGCCGCCGCCGGCCGCGGCCTGTCGGTACGCGGCTACGTGCTCAACCATGCCTCGGCGGCGGACGAGGCCGCCGCCACCAACGCGTCCGTGCTGGCTCGCTGCACCGCTGCGGCGTGCCTGGGCACGATCGACTGGACGCCGTCGGACGAGCGGGATCCGGGCGGGATCGTCGAACCGGCCCTCGACTGGGAAGGGCTGTTTCCCGACGGCGACGACCGCGACTGAAGACGCCCTGACCGCATCGACACCCGCGGTGAGAGACCACGCGGAGACGCAAGGCGACGGTTTCCGGGCTACGCGCGCTCCGCTACGACGGCCTCCCCGTGCAGGCCGAGGCGCTCCAGGAAGGCAGCGTCCGCGTCCGGCTGGGGGTTGGGCGTGGTCAGGAGGCGGTCGCCGAGAAAGATGGAGTTCGCGCCGGCCAGGAAGCAGAGCGCCTGCGTCACCTCGCCCATCTGCATGCGGCCCGCGCTCAGCCGCACCTTCGAGGCCGGCATCAGGATTCGGGCGGTGGCGATCATCCGCACGACGTCGTCCCAAAGGACCGGGGGACGGTCGGCGAGCGGTGTACCCTCCACCGCCACCAGCGTGTTGATCGGCACGCTCTCCGGCTGGGGGCGCTGTCTCGCCAGCTCGAACAGGAGATCGATGCGGTCGTCGCGGCTCTCGCCCATGCCCAGGATGCCGCCGCAGCAGACCTTGATCCCCGCGTCCCGGACGTGGCGCAAGGTGTCGAGGCGATCGTCGTAGGAGCGCGTGGTGACAATCGACTCGTAGAAGTCACGGCCGCTGTCGAGATTGTGGTTGTAGTAGTCGAGGCCGGCCTCCCGCAGACGCTCGGCCTGACCGGGATCGAGCATCCCGAGGGTGGCGCAGCTCTCCAGACCTTGCGCCTTGATCGCGCCGACCATCGCGATGACCCGGTCGAACGCCGGGCCGTCGGCCGCCTGCCGCCACGCCGCGCCGATGCAGAAGCGGTCGGCGCCCCCGGCGCGCGCCCGTGCCGCCGCGGTCGCGACGTCGGATACGCTCATCAGTCCGGTGGCTTCGACACCCGTGTCGTAGTGGGCCGACTGCGGGCAGTACGCGCAGTCCTCCGGGCAGCCGCCGGTCTTCACGCTCAGCAGCGACGCGCACTGCACGGCCGCCGGATCGTGATGGCGCCGGTGCACGCCCGCCGCCTCGTAGACGAGGTCGAGCAACCCGCGGCCGTAGAGGCCCGTCACGTGTTCCCGGGTCAACGAGTCGTTGTCCATAGCTGCCGCGACGAAAGATTCGGGGTCCGACCGCGTGCATCCGGCCGACCGACTGCAAATTATAGTCGCCTTCACGCTGGAGAGCCGGCAGATGTGGTCGAGCGGTCAGGGGCGCCCTGCCTGGCAGCGAGGCCGCGAGGCGCCGTATTCGCATCAAGCGGAGGGTTCGCGCCCCAGGACGTATTCGCGCAAGGCACGGTTGATCTCGGTCTGGTAACCGCGCCCTCCCGGCGCGTGTCTCTTGAACCATGCCACGAGATCGGCATCGAGGCGCAACGTGATCTGCTGCTTGACCGGCCGATAGAAGACACCTCGTCTGGCGTCCGACCAATCGAGAATCTCGGGAATGTCGCTCGTATCGATCCGGTCATCGGGCAAGGCCGACAGCGCCGTCAGCTCCGCACGCTGATCGCTGGTCAGCCGCTTGACGTCAGCAGGCGCCTTCGTCATACGCTCTCCTCCGAGGATCCCACGTCCAGCGCATGTGCCGCCACGAAGCAATGCATTTCTGTCACTACTTTACTGCAGCTACGCAAGCCGGAGCAAAGGGTTCCAGAAAAACACCCGCCTCTCTATCTGTTGCGTCTGTCCTGCTCGCGGGTCGCCCTATAATTGAAAGATAATGTTCGACGGTCTGAGCCACGAAGCCCTGGCGGCGCGCGAGCGCGCGCTGTCCGCACGGTTCGAATCGCTGAAGAGCGCCGGTCTCGCGCTCGACCTGACGCGCGGCAAGCCGAGCCCCGAGCAGGTGGCGCTTTCGGATGGCCTCGAGGACGCGCTCGGCGGGGACTACCGCCTGGCCGACGGCACGGACGCCCGCAACTACGGCGGCCTGCTCGGCATCCCCGAGGCTCGCCGCCTCGGCGCCGAACTGCTCGGCGTGCGCCCGGAAGAGACCCTCGCGGGAGGAAACGCCAGCCTCGCGTTCATGCACCAGTACGTGCTCCACGCCTGGCTGAACGGACCGCTCGGCCCCGAAACGGCCTGGCGGCGCGAGCCCGGCCCGCTGAAGTTCCTCTGCGTCGTGCCGGGCTACGACCGGCACTTCACGATCACCGAGAGCCTGGGCTTCGAGCTCGTCAACGTGCCGATCGCCGGCGGCGGCCCCGACATGGACCGCGTCGAAGCGCTCGTCGCGGACGACCCGCGCATCAAGGGCATCTGGTGCGTGCCGAAGTACTCGAATCCGACCGGAGACGTCTACTCGGACGAGGTGGTCGAGCGTTTCGCGCACCTGGCGCGGCGGGCCGCCCCCCACTTCCGCATCCTGTGGGACAACGCCTACGCCGTGCACGACTTCGACGACGATCCCCCCGTGCTGGCGAACCTGATGGAACGCTGCCGGGCGGCGGGCACCGAGGACAGCGCGGTGCTGTTCGCGTCCACGTCGAAGATCACCCGCGCGGGAGCGGGCGTCGCGTTCATGGCGGCCTCGGCCGCCAACCTCGCGTCGTTCACCGGGTTCCTCGGGGTGCAGACGATCGGCCCCGACAAGATCAACCAGCTTCGCCACGTCCGCTTCCTGCGGGACGCCGACGGCATCCGCGCGCACATGCGGCGGCAGGCGGCCATCGTGCGGCCGAAGTTCGAGCGCGTGCTCCACCACCTCGAAGCGGGGCTCGCGGCGGACGGCCTGGCGTCGTGGAGCCGGCCGCGCGGCGGGTACTTCCTCTCCGTCGATGCGCCGGAGGGACTGGCCACGGAGATCGTCAGGCTGGCCGGCGAGGCGGGGGTGAAGCTGACCCCGGCCGGGGCGACCTTCCCGCACGGGCGGGACCCGCGCGACTCCAACATCCGGATCGCACCGACCTACCCGTCGCTCGACGAGATCGACCAGGCCATGCCGGTGTTCGTCACCGCGGTGGCGCTGGCCGCCGCGCGGCAGCAACTCCAGCAGGGCGCGGTCCACGCCTGACGGCCGGATTCACCGGAGCATTCATGAACGCCATGCGCAGGCGCATCGTCGCGAAAGCGTCCGCATCCGCGGTCGCCGTTCTGATCGGCTGGGTCGTCCCGGCGCAAGCCGCGGGCCAGGCCGCGGCCACCTACGACGAGGTGGCGCCGCTGCTGAGCGAGAACTGCATCCGCTGCCACCGGCCGGGCGGTCTGGCCCCGTTCACCCTGACCAGCTATGAGGAGGCCCGGGCACGCGCCGAACGGATCGCGGAGATGGTCGCCACGCGTCGGATGCCCCCCTGGCAGCCGCTACGGGACTACGGCGCGAGCGCCTTCGACGGCGAGCCGAGCCTGACCGACGCCGACATCGAGACGCTGCGGGACTGGGCCGCGGCCGGGGCGCCGGCCGGCAGCGCGCGCGGAACCGCAC
This sequence comes from Vicinamibacterales bacterium, assembly GCA_965116825.1. Taxonomy (GTDB): domain Bacteria; phylum Acidobacteriota; class Vicinamibacteria; order Vicinamibacterales; family UBA8438; genus WTFV01. Next base: position 4,041,431 of record OZ220736.1, on the reverse strand, counting down.
CGCTTGCACCCGCCGAGGAATGGCCGCTCGGAGAACCCGACATCGTCGTCCCGATGGCCGAGCCGTACGCCGTCTCGGCAGGCAGCGGCGTGGAGTACCGCAACTTCTCGCTGCCGGTCGACATTCCCGCGCCCCGCTGGGTGCGCGCCGTCGACGTCCGACCGAACGCTGCGGCGCAGGCCTCCGTCCAACGCGCCCAGATAACGCTGGACGACACTGGAACCGGGACCCGGCTCCAGGAGGAGCAGGACGCCCCGGGCTATCCCGGCCTCGCCCTCGACCACGGCCGCTTCCCGCCCGGCGACTTCCTGGTCTGGGCCGGCGGACGCCGCACCGCACCGCCCGCGGGTGACCTGGCCTGGCGGCTCGATCCGGGCACCGACCTCCTGCTGCAGCTCGGCCTCCGCGCGCGCGAGCAGCCGGTCGAAGTCCTGGCCTCCGTCGGACTGTACTTCGCGGACGAGCCACCGGCGCGGCGGGCGCTGGGCGTGATTCTCGACGCGCCGGCGCTCGACATCCCGGCCGGCGAGCCGGCGCACGTCGTCGAGGACCGCTACATCCTGCCTGTCGCGGTCGAGGTTACCGGCGTCTACGCCTACCTGCACCGTCTGGGCACGGCGGTCGAGGTCATGGCCGAGGTTCCGGAAGCAGCCGCCCGGGGCCTGCTGCGAATCGACGACTGGCGCTTCGACTGGCAGGACGGCTACCGCTATGCGGAGCCGGTGCGCCTGCCCGCGGGGACCCTGTTGCGAGCGCTGTTCACCTTCGACAATTCCGGCGCGCACCCGCACGCCCCGTCGAGCCCCCCGGTCCGCGTCCGGTACACCCCGGACGACAACGCCGTGCGGGCCGAGGTCTTCCTGCAGGCCGCGCCCGTCAGCCCCGACGACGAAGCGGAGCTCATCCGGACCCTGAACTTGAAGCAGGCCCGCAACGACCTGCTCGGCCTGCAGGCGATGCTGCGGGCGGATCCGGACGACTACCGGAGTCACACCGACCTGGCGGCCCGCTACCTGACCCTCGGCGAGCGCGCGCTGGCCCGGCAGCACCTGGATCGGGCGCTGGCCCTGGCCCCGGAGCACGAGACAGCGCACTTCAACCTGGGCGCCCTGCTCGTAGCCGAGGGAGACACGGCAGGCGCCATCGACGCGTTTCGCGAGGCGGTCGCCCTGCGGCCGCAGTATGCCGCCGCGCACAACAACCTGGGCGCCCTGCTCGCCGCCACCGGCTCGCTGGAGGACGCCATCGTCTACTACCGGCTCGCGCTGCAGTTCGGCACGCGCGATGCAAGCGCCCACTACAACTTGGCGAACGCGCTGCTCTCGACCGGGGAGACCGAGGAGGCGATAACCCGGTTTCGCGAAGCGCTCACCCTCACGCCCGACGACCCGGACGTGCACACCAACCTCGCGCGCGCACTGGTGGCCACCAACGACCTCGCGGGAGGCGTCACCCACTACCGGCGCGCCCTCGACCTGAATCCGCGGATTCCGCTCGCGCTGGTCGGCCTGGCCTGGCTGCGGGCGGCCGCCCCCGAAGAGGCGCTCCGCTCGTCATCGGAGGCGCTCTCCCTGGCGCAGCAGGCGGTAGCGCTCATCGGCGGCAACCACCCGGAAGTGCTGGATACGCTGGCGGTGGCGTATGCCGCCGTGGGCCGCTTCGACGACGCGCTCTCGGCGGCGCGGCGTGCCGCCGACGCGGCCCGCGGCACGGCTCTCGAGGGGCTGGTGCCGGCCATCGAGGGACGGGTGCGTCTCTACCTGACCTTCCGGCCCTACCGCATGCCGACCCCGGAACCCTGATCGGCGCCCGCGCGCCGGCATGCCGCCCGGACGAACGCCTGGATCTCTGCGAACCGCGGCTCGACCGGGATGGCATCCGGCAACCCGAGCACCTCGCCGCGGTCTGCCAGCCACGCGATGCACGGACGGCCGTAGTGCTCCGCGAGACGCGCCTCGCTCGCCGTACCCGCCGCTCCGGGCAGGACGATCACGACGTCCGAGGAGAGCACGTTCAGGTGGTTCCGGGAAGCCGGTCCGGCGCCGTGCGCGCCGACCGCGGGGAGATGGGTGCGAACCGCGATCTCGACCCACGGATTCGGGTACCCCGGCCGCGCCGCGCCCGCCCTGCCGCCCGCCGCGGCAGGCAGAATCCCCAGCGCCGCGCCGCGGCGGTCCTCAACCCGTACGAACGCCTCGGTAACCGCGGCCATCACCCCCGCACCGCCGCCTGTCAGCAGGTGATACCCGGCTCGCGCGATCCACTCGCCGACACGGCGGGCGCGCTCGGTGTGCGGCTCGCGACCCGATCCCATCACCCCGACGATCGGCAGGCGCGGCAGAGGCTCCATCGGCGCCCACTATAATGTTCATATGCCCGGAACGTGGCCGAGTCCACCGCCACTTCTGCCCGTCCTGCTCGCACTCGGTCCGATTGCGGGGTGCGCCGCGGGAGACGCATCCGACCCGGCCGCGGGCATGGAGGCGGTCCGGCTGACCGTCGAGCACCGTTCCGAGTGGCGACAGCTCTGGATCGAGGGCGCGACCGACCTGCCCGACGGCGCGTTCGTCGACTACCAGGTGGCGCACGAGATGAGCGACACCGCGCCGGCGGAAGAGTGGCCGGCCACCAACCTGATCGAGTCGGGACGCGCGACGGTCGCCGAGGGCCAGTTCTGGACGCGTATCAACACGTTCAACTGGCCCCGCGGCAGCGTGCGCATCGTGGTCCAGTTCCCCGTGCCGCCGCAGCCGGCGGAGGTCGAAGCGCGCTACGGAGCTCTCGGCGAACGCCTGACGGGCGACAACGTCGTGACGGTTGCCGGGGCCCAGGTCGTGGAGGTCGAGCATGTCTTCGATCACCGCCGGTAGTGTAGAGATGCTGAGCGAACGGCAGGAACGCCTCTGCACCGAGAGCCGGTGGGATTTTTCGGATCTCTCCGCCCTCTTTCTGAATTGCACCCTGAAGCGCAGCCCGGAGCTGTCGCACACCGAGGGGTTGATACGGCTCTCCCAGGCCATTCTCGAGAAGAACGGCGTCGGCGTGGAGCTCCTGCGGCCGGTCGACTACTCGATCGCGGCGGGCGTCTACCCGGACATGCGCGAGCACGGCTGGGAGCACGACGACTGGCCCGCCATCCTCGACAAGGTCCTGGCCGCCGACATCCTGGTCATCGGGTCGAGCATCTGGCTCAGGAACCGTGCGCGGGCTGCCAGTCAGCAGCCCGGCAGCGCTCGTACGATGGCCGGCGGAGAGATGTGGTACCGTGTCTGGCGGCGTTCCGGTAGACGCTGGCCGGCGGGGCGTGGCGCAGTCCGGTAGCGCGCCTGCTTTGGGAGCAGGAGGTCCCGAGTTCGAACCTCGGCGCCCCGACCATTCACTTCGGACCGCCAGGACACCCAGCCCGTTTCCCGCTTCGTTGCCATAAGGACTCGACGGCGCATGCCGATGACCCCGACCCTGCGCAGGTCGCCGCTGCTCGTCTTTCTCCTCCTCGGGATCGCGGTGTTCGCATTGGAGCGCTGGCTGGCCGCCGGAAACGGCGGGCAGCGGGTCGTCACCGTGACCGGCGAGCAGGTCGACGCCCTCCGCGCCCGCTGGGGCGCGCAGTGGGGCCGGCCGCCGAACGGCCGGGAGCTGCAGGGGTTGATCGACGAGGCGGTGCGTGAGGAGATCCTCTACCGCGAGGCGTTGCGGCTGTCGCTGGACCGCGACGATCCGATCGTGCGCCGGCGGCTCGCGCAGAAGATGACGTTCATGCTCGAGGACAACGCGGAAACGCCGGCGTCGGCGGAACACGAGGTGGCGGAGTACTTCGCGGCGCACGCCGCGCGGTACCGCGAGCCGCACCGGACCACCTTCCGGCACGTCTATCTGAGCGCCGAACGGCGGGCGGACCCCCGGCGGGATGCAACGGCGCTGCTGCACGAGTTGCGCGCCGGCGACGCCGGCGGATGGAGACGGGCCGGCGACCCGTTCATGCTGCTGAGAGAGTACGCGGAGCGGACGGATCGGGAGATCGTGGAGCTGTTCGGCGGCGAATTCTCGGACGCGCTGGATGCGCTCGCGCCGGGCGGCTGGCACGGACCGATCCGTTCCGCGCACGGTACGCATCTGGTGCAGGTGCTGGGCAGGACCGCACCGGCGACCCCGGCGCTCGACGACGTGCGGGAGCGGGTTGCCCAGGACCTCATGGAGGCCCGGCGGCGCGAGCGGAACACGGCCGCGCTGCAGGCATTGCGCCAACGCTACGAGGTGCGGATCCCGGCGCCGGCGCCTCTCCGGGAGCAGCCGTAAGGGACACCATGGCCGCGACCTGGACCGCGTTGACGCTGCTGGGCATGCTCCTGTTGCCCGCGGCCGGTGCCGCGCACGAAGTGCGTCCCGCCTACCTTCAGGTGACGGAACTGTCCGCCGGCCGCTTCGCCGTGCTCTGGAAGCAGCCGATCCTGCCGGACGCCGACCCCGGACTCGTCCGCCGCCTGCCGATTGCGCCGAGATTCCCGGCGCCGTGCCGGGAGATCGATCGGGCGCTGCCGGATCTGACCGCGTCCGCGCTCGTCGAACGCTGGACGCTGACCTGCGACGGCACCGGTCTCCTCGGTGCGGAAATCTCCATCGACGGCCTGCCGCGCACGCTGACCGACGTGCTGCTCCGGGTGCGGCTGCTCGACGGGGCCTCCATCGATCATCTGCTCCGCTCGGAGGCCCCGCGCGTGGTGCTGCCCCCGGGGTCGGCTGGCAGCGCGGGGATGCCTACCTACCTCCTGCTCGGGATCGAGCACCTGCTCTTCGGGTTCGATCACATCCTGTTCGTCGTCGGCCTGCTCTTCTTCGTGCGCCGCCCCCTGCAGCTCGTGCAGGTGGTCACGGCCTTCACGGCGGCTCACAGCATCACGCTGGCGCTGTCGACGCTCGGGGTGATAACGCTGTCGCAGCGGCCGGTGGAAGCCGTAATCGCACTGAGCATTCTGTTCCTGGCCGTCGAGCTGGCTCGCGGCGCGCACGGCAAAGCGTCGGCGATGACGCGCTCGCCATGGGCCATCGCCTTCGGCTTCGGCCTGCTGCACGGCTTCGGCTTCGCCGGGGCGCTGGCCGAGATCGGGCTGCCCGAGTCGGCCCGCGCGATGGCCCTGCTGCTGTTCAACGTCGGGGTCGAGATCGGCCAGCTCGCCATCGTCGGTGTCCTCCTGGCGCTGCTGCAAACGGTTAGAATCTGGCGCGTCCCGGTGCCCGCGTTCGCCGCGCAGTTGCCGATCTACGTCATGGGCGCCGTTTCCGCCTACTGGTTCGTCGAACGCGTGCTGTCGATGGTCCCGGCCGTACCCTGACCGCTCGCCATGGTCCGCGTTGGAGGTGTCATGCCACGTCACGAACCCCGTTCCGAGAACTTCCCCGCGTGTTGCCGGCAGGCCGCCGCACGACTCGGCAGCGTCGCTTTGCTGGGGCTGACCCTGACCGGCTGCACCGGGGACGACGGTCGCGTCGCCGCCGCGCAACCGCAGAACGCCAACGAGTCCACCGCTGCCGCCGAATCGGCCGGTGCCGCGACGACGGTCCCCAACCCGCTGCGCAACGTCTACTTCGGCGATCTCCACACGCACACCAACTTCTCCTACGACGCGTTCCTCAACGGCACCCGGGCCACCCCCGACGACGCCTACCGCTACGCGCAGGGCGAGCCGCTGACCCACGCCGCCGGTTTCCAGATCCAGCTCGATCGGCCGCTGGACTTCTTCGCGGTCACCGACCACGCCAGCTTCCTGGGCATGCTGCCGGCGATGCTGGATCCCGAGCAGGAGGCCTCACGGCACCCGGACGCCGAGTTGGCGCGGCGCATCGCCGCCGGCGAGCTGACCGGCGCGGAGCGGGGAGCGGCGTACGCCGACATCCGGGCCCATACCCTGGGTACGCGCGACGGCCTGCTCGACCTGGACGTGGTGCGTTCCGCCTGGCGCGAGACCATCGCGGCGGCCGAGCGTCACAACGACCCGGGCCGCTTCACCACCTTCATCGCCTACGAGTTCACCGGCAGCCCCGAGAACCAGAACCTGCACCGCAACGTGATCTTCCGCGGCAGCGCGGCGCCGGAGGTGCCGTTCAGCCGTCTCGACTCCTTCAATCCGGAAGAGCTGTGGGCGTGGATGGACCGCAACCGCGAGGCCGGCATCGAGGCCCTGGCCATTCCCCACAACTCGAACGGCTCCAACGGCCTGATGTTCCGGCTCGCGACCTACGCCGGAGAGCCGCTCGACGCCGCCTACACGGAGATCCGCACGCGCAACGAGCCGCTGGTGGAGATCACCCAGACCAAGGGCACGTCCGACACCCATCCGGCCCTCTCCCCCAACGACGAATGGGCCGACTTCGAGATCTGGTCCTACCGCATCGGCGGCGGCACGACCCCCAGCCAGCCCCAGGGCAGCTACGTGCGCGAGGCGTACCTCAACGGCCTGCGTCTGGAGGAGGAACAGGGCATCAATCCGTTCCGCTTCGGCCTCGTCGGGGCCACGGACAACCATGCCGGCTCGGGTGCGCCGGCCGAGTCCGATTACTTCACCGCCGGCGGCCGACCCCAGCGGGGCGCCTCGATACCCTTCGACCCGCCGCGGCCGGACGGCAGCCTCTACAGCGCCTCGCCGCTCGGCGCGATCCGCGGCGCGTCGGGACTGACCGGGGTGTGGGCGGAGGAGAACACGCGCGAGTCGATCTACGACGCGTTCCGGCGCAGGGAGACCTTCGCCACCACGGGACCGCGCATCCGGCTGCGGTTCTTCGCCGGCTACGACTATCCGAACGACCTCGCGGAGAATCCCGACCTCGTCGCCGCGGCCTACGCCGGCGGCGCGGCCATGGGCGGCGAACTGGTCGCACCGGGAGACCGCGTTCCGAAGTTCCTGGTCTGGGCGAGCCGCGATCCGGCGGGCAACCCGCTGGCCCGCGTCCAGGTCATCAAGGGGTGGATCGACGGCGGCGAGGCGCGCGAGCGCGTCTACGACGTCGCCTGCTCGGACGGAACGTCGGTGGATCCGGAGACGCACCGCTGCCCCGACAACGGCGCGACGGTGGACCTCGGCACCTGCGCGGCAGGCGGCGACGCCGGCGACGCCGAGCTGCGCACGTTGTGGACCGATCCCGACTTCGATCCGGCGCAGCGCGCCGTCTACTACGTGCGGGCGCTCGAGAACCCGTCCTGCCGCTGGTCCACCTGGGAGGCGGTCCGCGCCGGCGTGGAGCCGCGTCCCGATCTTCCGGCCACCATCCAGGAGCGGGCCTGGTCGTCGCCGATCTGGGTCACGCCCTGACCGTCACGGCGCAACGCATCGGAACGTGGTGGCGCCGGGAGGCGGCTCCGGCCGCCCGCACGCAGCACGCTGCCGGCGGGGTGCTCGCCGGCATGCTCGTCCTGGCGATTTCCGCCGCCGTGTGGCCGGCGGTGCCGGACGTGTCGGCGGCGGTGCTCGCATGGGTGGCGCTGGCCCTCCTCTGGCCGGGGATCGGCCGGCGGCAGCAGCTCCAGGCGCTGGTGTTCGTCGCGGCCGGCGTGGCCGCCCTTCTCTGGGGCGCGAGCCGCGGGGCGCCGCTGCATATCGACAGCCTCCTGGGCCAGAACCAGCCGATCCTGTCGATGCTCGCCTCCATCACCCTGCTGCGGCTGCTCAACCGCCCGCCGCGCACGGACGAGCCCGAGCTGCCGCGCGGCCTGCGCGCCTACCTGCAGAGCATGCTGGGCGTTCACGCGTTCGGGTCGGTCATCAACATTTCGGCCGTGATCATCATGTGCGACAGACTGACGCGCGTGCGGCCGCTCGGGTTCAACCAGGCGCAGCTCTTCAGTCGGGCGTTCAGCGCGGTCGCCTTCTACTCCCCGTTCATCGGCGGCGTCGCCCTGGCCCTGTCCTACACCCCCGGATCGAGCCCGCTGGTGATGATGCTGTTCGGCCTGCCGCTGGCCGCGGCCGCCTTCCTGCTGCTGTACCGGTTCGCGAGCAGCGGCCGGGCCGAGGACGTCGGCGGCTTCCGCGGCTACCCGCTGCATCCGCAGGATCTGAAGGTGCCGCTGGCGCTCGGCGCAGGAGTCCTCATCGCCTCCGTGGCGCTGCCCGGCTACTCCGTGCTGACCCTGATCACCATGGTCACGCCTGCAGTCGTCGTGGGAGTCCTGCTCAAGCGCAGCGGCATGCGCGGCCTGCGCCCCGCGTTCGCGGAGTACGTGCGGGAGAGGGCGCCGCAGATGGGCGGCGAGCTGGCGCTGTTTCTCGGCGCCGGCGTGCTGGCGGCGGGCGTGGTGGCCGCTGCGGCGGGAGCGGGCGACTGGACGATCTTTCCGCGTCTGGACGCCTTCCACGCGAGCCTGCTGGTGCTGGCCTGCATCGTGACCTCGCTGGTCTGCATCCACCCGGCGGTGCTGGTCGGCGTCACGGTGGCGCTGGTGGAGACCATCGAGGTGGACCCGACGCTGCTCGCCACGACCTTCGCGATGGGCTGGGGCCTCGGGTGCGCCGTCAACCCGTTGTCGGGCGTCAACGTGGTGCTCGCCACCCGCTACGGCGCCGACAACTGGCGCATCGCACGCAGCAACGTCGCCTTCAGCGCCGCCCTGTTCGTCGTGGCGGTGGGGCTGCTCTACCTGTACGAGTACACGCGGTTGTAGCGAGAAGGCCGTGGATCGTCAGCCGATGAATCGGAGCACGAGGATGAGGCGACAGCGGAACCGCAAAGTCAATCGGCGGACTCGCGGCGCTCGAGGGCATCGATGACCAACGCCCGCAACTCGCGAATGTCCGCCTGAACGTCATCGATGCGCGCGTTGACGTCGTCGAAGCGCGAATTGACGTCGTTGAAGCGCGCGTTCACATCGTTGAAGCGCGCGTTCGTCGAGCATGTCCCGACACCGAGAGTGACGACGATTGCGCCGACGCCGATGAAGAACGAGACGCGGTCACCCGACGCCATGCCTCTACGTTAACACACTTGGCGCACGCCTGCCGCGGGCGACTCAGAAGAACGCCCGCGCATGCCATGAATCGGACGCCGGGACCTCCCACCGCCCGGCCCGCACGTCCCCCAGGCTGGTCAGCGTATTGTTGAACACGGTGGTGCCGGGACCGACCTCGCCCGCCTCGGCCAGCTCCGCGAACGCATCCCGCGGCACGCGGGCGATCTCCTGGCCCTGCCGGAACAGCACCGGGGCGTGGTCGACCAGCTCCACGCCGATCTCCTGCTGCAGCGCCTTCATCTGCCGAACGAGGGCGTCGACGGAACAGCCGGACGGCCCCGCCGCGCGCTGATCCACCGCGACGAAGAGGAACTGGTCGTACTCCACGGCGCGTCCCGCGGTCAGCGGCATCCCGTGCGCGCCCCACTGATCGATGAAGGCGTCGACCTCGGACAGCAGCCGCGCCCGTTCCGGCGTGGTCAGCTTCCGCTCCGCCGAAAAAATCCAGACTCGTGCATCCTCGGGCAACGCATCGAAAGCAATCCGCGGCATCCGCTCCTCCTCCCGCTCAGGACTCCTTCATTAGAATACAGCCCCGTGACCACTCGCACCTCCGGCGGCTCGTCATCCCCCGTCGGCGCAGCCGCGCAGACTGCCGCCGTCGCCAATACGATCGCGGCAACGACCCACGGACGCTATCTCGTCGGGGCGGCCGAGGCGCCCGAACCCGCACCGCTGCTCGTCGGCTTCCACGGGTACGGCGAGCACGCCGAACGACATATGGCCGAGCTCGACCGCATTCCCGGCAGCGCGCGCTGGACGCGGGTGGCGGTACAGGCCCTCCATCGCCACTACAGCGACAGCCGTCGCCACGTCGTCGGAAGCTGGATGACGCGCCAGGACCGCGACCTGGCCATCGCCGACAACATCGCCTACGTCCGCGACGTCGTCGGCGCCGTCCGGCACGCATGCGAGACCACCAACACGCTCGTGTACTGCGGCTTCTCGCAGGGAGTCGCCATGGCCTACCGGGCGGCGCTGCGCGCCGGACATGCCTGCGGCGGCATCATCGCGCTGGCCGGCGACGTTCCGCCGGAGCTGCGGGCGGACCCCGACCTCGCGTGGCCGCCGGTCCTGATCGGACGGGGCCGGCTGGACGCGTGGTACACGCAGGAGAAGATGGACGCCGACCTCGCGTTCCTCGGCGGCGCGCACGTACCCTGCACCCGGTTCATCTTCGATGGGGGCCACGAGTGGACCGACGACTTTCGGGCGGAGGCCGGACGGTTCCTGGCGAGGCGCACCTGATGGCTACCCCATTCAACGTGCCGCTCGCAGGCGGTGAGTCGGTCAGCGCACTCGACTACCCGGCCGATCCCGGGCCGGATGCGGCCGGAACCGTCGTGGACCCCGGACTGACGCTGATCCTCGCCCACGGCGCCGGCGCGCCGCAGACCCACCCGTTCATGACCGCATTCGCGCGCGGCCTCTCGATCCGCGGCATCGGGGTGGTCACCTTCAACTTCCTCTACAAGGAGCGCGGGCGCCGGGCGCCGGACCCGGCCGCGCGGCTCGAAGCGTGCTATCGGACCGTGATCGCGGCTGTCCGTGAACGCCACGCGGAAGCCGGCCGCCGTCTCCTCGTCGGCGGCAAGTCGATGGGCGGGCGCATCGCGTCGCAGGTCGTCGCGGGCGACACGCGGGCCAGCGTGTCTCCCGGCGTCGCCGGTCTCGTCCTGCTCGGCTATCCGCTGCATCCGCCGGGCCGCCCCGACAAGCTGCGCGACGCGCACCTGCCGTCAATCACTGCGCCGATGCTGTTCGTGCAGGGCAGCCGAGACGCCTTCGGCACCCCCGACGAGTTGCGCCCGGTGCTCGCCGGGTGCCCCGCGGCGGAGCTGTTCGTCGTCGACGGCGGGGACCACTCGTTCAAGATCCGGGGGAAGGACGCTCCCCCGGAAGCGCACGTCCACGCGGCCGTCCAGGACGCGATCGGCGACTGGATCGGCCGGCGCCTCCGTTCCATCGGCAGGTGAGTCCGAGGACGCGGGCAAGCCCCCGATTCACCTTGACACTGAGCCGCGGCGGGCGGTAGCGTGCCTCCACGTGGCGAACGGGTCGCGCGCAGCGTTCGTCCATCGAGGAAGCGCGGGCACCGTCAGGTAGACACGAGAAGCGCGAGCACCGTCAGGTAGACGTCGGTCGTCGTCGAGCCCGTAACCGGAAAGCGAGTTCCCGGGCAGATGCATGGCTTCTTCGTTCGCCAGGCTCCGTTTGCCGCTACCCGCACCCGACGGGATCCTTCCCCCGATCTGCACACTACCCGCATCGCACGGAATCCGGCCGCCCTCGCGCGGCCGCCTCTCGCATCGCCCGTTGTCTCTCCCGTAAACCGGCAAGGAGGCGTATCGATGACTCGTAGCAGCCCCCTGGACGTGTCCCGGACGAGCCCCGCGACCCCGCTCGCCCGTCACGGCACGCCTGTCCCGTCGAGAAGATCCAGTTCGAACGACGCCCGGCGCATCGGGTCGGCGCTCATCGCCGTGATGCTCATCATGCCCGTCGCCGCCGCGGCGCAGCAGTCCTCGGGCATCGCCGGCTCGGTGTCCGACGACACGGGCGGCCTGCTGCCCGGCGTAACGGTAGAAGTCACCAGCCCGGCGCTGATCGAGGGGTCCCGCACCGTCTTCACGGACGGCCAGGGCAACTACAACGCCATCAACCTGATACCGGGAGACTACGCCGTCACCTTCACCCTGCCGGGCTTCTCGACGGTGATCCGGGAAGGCGTCGTGCTGACGGCGGGATTCACCGCCAACATCGACGCCGAGCTGGCGGTGGGCGGGATCGAGGAGACGATCACGGTCACCGGGGCGAGCCCGCTGGTCGACATCCAGAACACCGTCGCCCAGCAATCGCTGACGACCGAGCAGCTCGAGACCCTGCCGACCGGGTTGAAGGCCGTCGCGTCGTCGCTGATCGCGCTCGTCCCCGGGGTGACCGGCACCGCCGACGTCGGCGGGACGTCGGGTCTCTACCGGGCCAACGGCCAGAGCGGCGCGCTGTTCTTCCACGGCAAGAGCGACTCCGAGATGCTGTTCGACGGGATGGGCATCGCCGACCCCAACGGGGTGTCGATCATCTACATGGTCAACACCGCGTTCTCGTCGGAAACGGTCCTGGAGACCAGCGGCGGCAATGCCGAGAGCAAGGCGACGCTGGTGATGAACCTGATTCCCGAGGAGGGCGGGAACCAGTTCTCGGGCATGTTCGACGCGCGCTATTCCAACGACAGCCTGCAGGCCAACAACCTGGATCAGGGACTGATGGACCAGGGCGTGACCTTCACGAACGAGATGCTGAAGTTCTACAACGTCGACGCGACCCTCGGCGGCCCGATCGCGGAGGACAGGGTGTGGTTCTTCGCGGCGTCCCGCGCGGCCCGCAACAAGAACACCGTGCCCGGCCCGTTCTTCAACACCAGCATCGGGAGCCCGACCTTCGAGTACACCCCCGACGAGAGCCGGAAGGCGTACCGCACGGAATGGATGCGGAGCGTCGGCGGACGGATCACGTGGCAGGCATCGGAGAGAAACAAGATCGGCGTCTTCGCCGACTTCCAGTCGTTCTTCAATCGGGGCCGGGGCGAGTTCTACTCGCCGGAGGCCTTCGTCCACCAGTACAACCTCTCGCCCGAGCAGTTGTACCAGACCACCTGGACGTCGCCGGTGTCGAGCCGGCTGCTCCTCGAGGCCGGCTTCTCGAACATGCGCGGCCGGTGGCCCTATCCGTCGCCCGGCGACGGCGAGTACGCGTCGGTGCCGGGGGCGATCCACCTCCGGGAGCTGACCACCGGCTTCCGGTGGAACGCCCGGCAGTACTACTCCGACCACATCAAGAAGCACCGCTACTCCGAGCGGGCATCGCTGTCCTATGTCACGGGGTCGCATGCCTTCAAGGCCGGGTTCCAGTTGGAGCACGGCATCTCCGAGTTCCAGCAGGAGATCCATGGCGACGTGGACTACCGACTCCGGAACGGCGTTCCGAGCCAGATCTGGCAGTACGCGACGTACGCCGACGACCCCAGGAAGGAGCACCTGACCCCCCTGGGGATCTTCGTCCAGGATCAATGGACGATGCCCCGCCTGACGCTCAATCTCGGCCTGCGGTGGGACAACTTCAACGGCCGGGTGCCGGCCCAGAGCTTTCGCGCCACCCCGTTCATCCCGGCGCGCGAGTTCGCGGAGATCCCGCACGCCGTCTCGTTCACGGACATCAATCCGCGGATAGGGGCCGCGTACGATGTGTTCGGCACGGGGCGGACCGCGTTCAAGTTCGCCCTCGGACGCTACGTGGAGACGGCGTTGAGCGGTCTCGTCACGAATATCAACCCCTTGATCACCTCGGTAAACTCGGCTTGGCGCACCTGGAACGACGACAACGTCAACTTCGTGCCGGACTGCAATCTGGCCAACTTCGGCCAGAACGGCGAATGCGGGCCGATCAGCGACCTCAACTTCGGTCAGAACCGGCCGGGCGCGACCACGTACGACGAATCGATCACCCAAGGCTTCGGCAACCGGAACTACACCTGGGACATGTCGGCGGAAGTGGTGCACGAGCTGGCCCCCGGCGTCTCGCTGACCGCCGGCTACTACCGCAACTGGGCCGGCAACTGGCGGGCCCTGGACAACATGCTCGTCGGCCCGGAGGACTTCGATCCCTACTGCGTCACGGCGCCGATGCATCCGCAACTGCCGGGCGGCGGGGGCTACGAAGTGTGCGGTCTCTATGACATAAATCCCGCGAAGTTCGGGCAGGCCCAGACGGTGGCGACCGAGGCGGGACAGTTCATCTCGGGAGCCGCCGGGGTCACCTGCGGCGAGCAGCGCACGTCGTCGGGACGCGCCCCGTTCGCCGGCAGGAACTGCGGCACGTCGGACTTCATCGGCGTCAACATCGACACGCGGTTCCTCAACGGCGCGCAGCTCGGCGGGGGCTTCGACACCGGTCGGACGGTCATCAACACCTGTTTCACGATCGATTCGCCGCAGGCCCTGCTGAACTGCGACACCCGGATCCCGTTCAGCGCGCACCACAACTTCAAGATGTTCGGCAGCTACCCGTTGCCCTACGACATCTCGTTCAGCGGCTCGTTCCGCAGCGTGGCCGGGAGACCCATCGACGCCGACTGGCGAGTGCCCAACGACCTGATCGCGCCGTCGCTCGGGCGGAACCTGGCGGCGTGCGGCACGCGAGAGGTGTGCACCTCGACGGCGGCGGTCCCGCTGCTCGCCCCCTATACGCAGTACCTGGACCGGCGCAACGTGCTCGACCTGCGGTTCTCGAAGGCGGTGGACGCCGGCGGGGCCAGGGTTACCTTCAATCTCGACATCTACAACATGTTCAACGGCAACCAGGTGCTGGGGGTCAACGAGCGGTTCGGTTCGCGTTGGCTCGTGCCGGCGTCGCTGCAGAACAACGAGGTGGATTCGATTCTCGCGGGCCGGCTGATTCACGTCGGCGGCTCGCTGGAATTCTAGAGGGAGGTACGCGACCATCCTCCGCATGAGCATCGGGCTTCCAGGAGTCCGTGGGAGGGACCACGCGGGGTTCCGCCACGGATTCCTGGCGGCGTTGCTGGCGGCGGCGCTGCTGCCGGGCTGCGGCACCGACGCGACGAACAACGGTGCGGCCGGTGGGTCCGAGGGTAGCGGCGTTCGGGCCGCGGCCGATGCGGCCAGCCCCGGACCGGACGATGGGTCCGGGTGGTTCACCGACGTAGCCGAGGACGCCGGCATCCACTTCGTGCACTTCAACGGCATGTCGGGGGAGTTCTACTTCCCCGAGATCATGCCCCCCGGCGTCGGATTGCTGGATATCGACGCCGACGGCGACCTCGATGTCTACCTCGTGCAGGGACGGTTGCTCGGAACGGGGACGACAATCGACGAGGCCCTGTTCCCGCCGCCGGAGGCGTTGCCCCTGAGCGGCCGCCTGTACCGCAACGACCTGACCGTGCAGGCGGACGGCACGCGCACGCTGCGGTTCACCGACATCACGGACGACAGCGGGATCGACGCACGGGGGTACGGGATGGGCGTGGCCACGGGCGACGTCGACAACGACGGCCGGGTCGACCTCTACCTCACGAATCTCGGCCCCAACGAGTTGTTCCGCAACAACGGGGACGGCACGTTCAGCGACGTGTCGCGGCAGAGCGGCCTCGACGACCCCGGCTGGGGCGTGTCGGCCGCGTTCGTCGACTACGACCGCGACGGCTGGCTCGACCTCTACGTGGGGAACTACGTGGACTACGCCATCGAGGCGGACCAGGAATGCCCGAGCGAGACGGGCCGGGTCGGTTACTGCGTGCCACAGGTGTATCGGGCGCAGCCGGACCGGCTCTTCCGGAACCGGGGCGGCGGCAGCTTCGTCGATGTGACCGCCACGGCGCTGACGTCGACGACGTTCGGGCGGGCCCTCGGCGTGGCGACCGCGGACTTCGACGGCGACGGCTGGCTGGACATCTACGTGGCCAACGACGGCGAGGAGAACCGGCTCTGGATGAACCGGCGGGACGGGACGCTGGCCGACGCGGGACTCGTGTCGGGCACCGCCCTCAACGGGAACGGCGCCGCCGAGGGGAGCATGGGCGTGGACGCCGGCGACTTCGACAACGACGGGGACGAAGACCTGTTCATGACCCATCTAACGACCGAGACGAACACGCTCTACGTCAACGACGGGCACGGCATGTTCGAGGACCGGAGCGCTCTGTCGGGCCTCGGTCCGCCGAGCCTGGCGGCGACCGGCTTCGGGACCGCCTGGCTCGACTTCGACAACGACGGCTGGCTCGACGTCCTGACCGTCAACGGCAGGGTGAGCCGGACGGAAGAGCGGGCGAGCGAACCATTCCCCTACGATCAGCCGCGGCAACTGTTCCGCAATCTCGGCGACGGACGGTTCGAGGAAGTGACCGGCCGGGCCGGCGGGGTGTTCGCGGTCTCCGAGGTGGGGCGCGGCGCCGCCTTCGGAGACGTGGACAACGACGGCGACGTCGACGTGCTGGTCGGCAACGACAGCGGGCGGGTCCGCCTGCTCGTCAACCAGGTGCAGAGCACGCACCACTGGCTGGGGCTGCGGCTGGTGGGGGGCGCGGAGGCCCCGCGCGACATGCTGGGCGCGCGCGTCGAAGTCGCGAGAAGCGATGGGACGACATTGTGGCGTCGGGCGCGCGCGGACGGCAGCTACGGGTCGGCCAACGATCCCCGGGTGCACGTCGGGCTGGGCGATGCTTCGGCCGTACCCCGCGTTCGCGTGCACTGGCCGAGCGGGCAGGTCGAGGAGTGGACCGACGTGGCCGTCGATCGCTGGACGACGCTGACGGAGGGGACAGGGCGGTGACTCCTTCGTCATCACGCCTTGCGATGCCGGCGCCTCGCCGCGCGCGGTGCTACGCGGCGCTCCGCCACGGGCTGCTGGCGTGGGCGCTGACCACCGCGATGTTCGGCTGCACCGCCGAACCCCGCGCGCCGGCAACCGGGGAATCGGTCCCCAACGCGCCCGACGGACAGGCGTTGCGGCCCACCCCGCTGCCCGATCTCTCCGACATGACTCCCGCCGTCCGGGACCAGATCCGCGAGCGATACGCGGCGTTGACGACGGCCATCGAGCGTCCTGACGAGACCGGCGCGTTGAGCGAGGCGTACGGCGCGATGGGCACCGTGCTGATGGCGGCGCGCTACGTCGACGCGCCCGAGCCCTTCTACCGCAACGCGCAGGCCCTGGCGCCCGACGACAGGCGCTGGGCGTACTACCTCGGGCACCTCTACACGACCCGCGGCGCCTTCGCGCAGGCCGCGGCGGCCTTCGAGCAGGCCCTCACGCTGCAGCCGGACGACGTGCCGACGCTGATCTCGCTCGGCGAAGTGCAGTTGGAACAGGGCCGGCCGGCGGCGGCAGAGCCGCTGTTCACGCAGGCGCTGGCGCTGCAACCCGGCTCCGTCTGGGCGCGCATCGGCCTGGGACGGGCGGCGCTGACGAGCCAGGACTACCTGCAGGCGGCGGAGCATCTGGAGGAAGCCCTGGCGGTGGATCCGGAGGCCGCCGACATCCACTACCCGCTCGGGCTGGCCTACCGCGGTCTGGGCGAGATGGAGAGAGCCGAAACGCACCTGCGACAGCGGGACAGCGGCACGGTCCGCCGGCCCGACCCCCTGATGCAGGTCATGCGTCAATCGCTGGAGAGTCCCAGCGCCTACGAGCGTGAGGGGATTCAAGCGCTCGGCAGCAGGGACTGGGAAGCCGCGGCCGCCGCTTTTCGCCGGGGCATCGAGCTGGCGCCCGAGAACCCGTCGCTGCGACACCGGTTGGGAACCGCGCTGTTCATGTCGGGAAACGAGCGCGAGGGCCAGGCGCAATTCGAAGCGGCCCTGCGGGTAGCACCGGGGTACGCCCAGGCGCATTACAGCCTCGGGCTGCTCCTGGAGGGAAGCGGCCGGCTGGAGGAAGCGCTGCACCGGTTCTCGACCGCGGTGCGACACGAGCCGAGCTACGTCGAGGCCCGTGTCCGACTGGCTCGTCTCCTGCGCTGGGTCGGGCGCCCGAACGAGGCGCTCGCGGAGTACGAGCGGGTAATCGCCGCCAATCCCCAAGGGGCCGCCCAAGGGGCCGAGGCACAGTTCGGGCATGCGATGGCGCTGGCCCTCCTCGGGCGCTACCAGGACGCGCGCGACCGGTTGGAAGCCGGGATGACGCGTTATCCCGACCAACCGATGTTCGGAAAGGCCCTCGCCCGCCTGCTGGCCGCCGCACCCGACGCCCGCACCCGCGACGGGCAGCGTGCGCTAGCGCTGGTGCAGGAGCTGCTCGCGCGTGAGCGGAGCTTCGATCTGGGCGAAGCCATGGCAATGGCGCTCGCCGCGGTCGGACGCTACGCCGAGGCCGCGTCGTGGCAGCGGGAGGTCATCTCGATGGCCGCGCAGGCGGGGCGCAACGACCTTGTGGAGTTGATGGCCGGGAATCTCCGGCTGTACGAACGCGGAGAACCGAGCCGCACCCCGTGGCGCGACGACGAGATGCCGTGAACGCCGTGCACGGACCGGCGTAGAATGGGTCATTGGTGCAGCAATTGCCTGGAGGAGGCTGCCCGAACCTGGAGTTGCACCAAGACGACACGATCTCGAAAACGCTCGATCGAAACGCCGACCGCTAGCCCCGCTCGAAGATGCTCTCGCACACACCGGGCGGAGCTATTTCCTCGCCGGCTATGGTGCATCGCGTCGCCTCCCGCCCCAGAATACCTGGAGATGAGCGACGGTCAGGCCGGGCCGGCAGGGTCCGAACCTTGTTCGACGCCGACGCAGCGCTCTGGCCGCTTGCATCGTGGGCGATGGACCTGCACTACGTAAGGGGTGAGAGCTTTCTTTCCCGATTCGCTCGGCACTGGCCCATGACCGCCCAGCAGGCCGGTCGGGGTGAAGTCCATGTCCTTGCTCGTCCGACACCCGAAGCCGCGCCGGAGATCCGAGGCTACGACATCGCTCCTGACCGGCTCGGGCTGCATCAGCTCATCGAGCCGTTGTTCGACGTCGACACCGTCGATTCTGCACGGATGGCCAGCCTCAAGCACGAATACAGAGCTCTCAAGGCCAAGAGACGTCGATCTGCGAATGACGATCGACGGCTGGAAGCCCTGCGCGAGCAGCTTGCCGACGCGCCGGAGTGGAACGGCGGAGCGGAGGCCAAGGCACAAACCGAAGCGCTCAGGTCCATCCAAGCCCTGATCGAGAAGGCCGGGGTTGCCGCATCCGAGGCTCCCGCAGACAAAGCACCGAGGGTGAAGCCCTTGCGCTCCAAGGTTGGGCGCAAGGTCGTGGTCGAGTAGCGGACCACGACAACGCACCGAAGCGATTCCAGACGCCGGACGTCGTGATCAAACTGACCAGAATCACGGATCCGCCCGCCGGGTTCGCCGGCGAACAGCGGATCGAGAAGAATCTCGCCCTCATCAGGCTGCAGCAAGACGGGGGAGAGCTGCCCAAGGTCTGGAAACAGGCGAAGACGCACCTCAAAGCGGAGACCCGTGGCAAGTGCGCCTACTGCGAGTCTGCCACCAGCACCGTCGCCTACGGCGATGTGGAACACTTTCGTCCCAAGAGCGTCTACTGCTGGTTGGCGTATTGCTACGACAACTTCTCCTACAGTTGCCAGATCTCGGTCTGAACCGCGAAGAGTTGCGCCGTCGCCGATCGCAGAACTACGAGATGCTCCGTACGCTCGCGGACGTCATCGAGAGACTCCCGGCAACTCATGCGACCGAAGCGAAGACCGTGGCCGCTGCCCGGATCCGAGCCATGATGGCACCTGACCAGAGTACGCGGCAATGGCACGCTACTTTGTGGGAGTCGAATGGCGATTGGACGTCTCCCCCACGGGGGGACAGGAAACGCCGGCGATACAACCATGAAATCGCGATGGTGACCGTCGATATTTCATGGTTTTAGCTCCTCGCGCCGTTGCGCGCGACCCGGCATCCCTTGATGACAGGCAGGCCCGTCGCGTCGGCAAACGGCGCGCCCCCCGCGGTCGGACGCTACACCGAGGCCGCGTCTTGGCAGCGGAAGGTCATGTCGATGGCTGCGCAGATGGGGGCGCAGCGACCTCGTGGAGTTGATGGCCGGGAGCCTCCGGCTGTACGAACGCGGCGAGCCGTCCCGCGCTCCGTGGCGCGACGACGCGATGCCATGACCGCCGAACGGCCTCATCGCGCGCAGATTCACTCCCACGTTCTCGCTCTGGTGCGCCTGTCGGAACCGAGCCGAATCATCAGCGCGCGACGCGGTATCATCCCGCCATGACAGGCGGGCCCGCGACGTGACGCGTCGGCGCAACAGGCCGCGCGGGCAGCGCGGGCCCGGCGCCGCTCACGGGCGCCGAGAGTGGGTCGGAGGCATTCTCGCGCCCCCTTTCTATCTCCTCGATCGCGAGGAACCCTACCGTCTCAGGGTCGTGGTCTGGCTCGAGCTGCCGGAGGGTCGCGTCGTCGGCCGGCAAATGGTCATGCCGGAGAACCTGGACGGCGCCGTCGGGCGCGTGCTGCGCAAGGCGCTGGCGGAACCCCTCGTGGGTGCGCCGCGCCGGCCCCACGCCATTCGTGTCGACGACCCCCTCTCCGCCGCGGAGGTGCGCGCCGAGATCGACGGGACCATCCCCGTCGCGGTCGCTCCCCTGCCGGAGCTCGACGACGTGCTCGAGCACATGGTCGAGTCGATGCCGCCGGGCGACGCGGACGAGAGCTACTTCGCGGACGGCCGGGTGTCGCCCGCCGCGGTCGAACGGCTGTTCACGGCCGCCCGCGGACTGTTCGCCACGGCGCCCTGGTCGATCGCCGCCGACACGCAGGTGCTGCGGATGGACGTTCCGGCGCTGGACGTCGAGGGCGCCTGCCTGTCGATCCTCGGACAGGCGACGGGCAGAAACGGCGTACTGATCTTCCCGTCGCTCATTGATTTCGAAGTGTTCATGGACGCGGCCGGCGACCTCGACGACGGACCGTTCGACCTCGGTTCCGGCTGGCTGGCGCTCGTATACGAACGGGCCGCGGATCTGGCACGGTCGATGCAACGCGAGGCGATGCAGCACGGTTGGCCGGTGGAAGGCCCGGACGCCTACCCGGTGGTCGAACGCCGCGACCCGGACGGCGTGCCGCGCCCGCTCGTCGAGCGGGACGTCGCCATCGTCGCCGCCTGCGCCCGGTCACTCGGCGCATTCATCCTCAAGCACGCGGCGATGTTCTCCTCGGACACGTTCACGACGACGTGCGAGTCGTACTTCGCTGAGGAAGACCTGGAGGTACGGTTCACCGTACCCCATGAGGGGGACTCGGATTTCGATCTGTCGGATCCGTTGGACGACGCGGATGCGGACATGGAGTTCGACGTCACACTCGACCCCGAGCCGCCGGCGGCCGCGCCCGCGCCCTTTCGACCACGGGTCGCCCGCAACGCCCCCTGTCCGTGCGGCAGCGGGCGCAAGTACAAGAAGTGCTGCCTGCCGGCCCACGAGGCCGCACACGCCGAGCGACAGCCCGCCCCGGCTGTACACGAGTCGGACGAACGGCTGGTCGCTCGTCTCACCCGCTTCGCGCTGCGGGAGTTCGGCGCGGCGTGGACCGCCTGCGCGAACGACTTCGACCGTCTGCTCGGAGCCGTCTCGCTGGCGGCCCCCTGGTCGGTCTACAACTTCGAGGTGGACGGCCGGACGGCCGCCGAGGCGTATCTCGACAGGCACGGCCGCCGCTGCACGCCGGACGAACGCGCCTGGATGAACGCGCAGCGCGCCGCCTGGCCGTCGGTCTGGGAGGTGCTCGCGGTCGATCCGGGCAGGACGGTGACGCTGCGCGATCTGCTGTCCGACGAGCAGCGGACCGTGCAGGAGAAACGCGGCTCGCGGAGTCTGGTCCCCCGCGACGTGGTGCTCGCCCGCATCGTCGACCACGAGGGGATCTCGCTCCTCTGCGGCATGCATCCGCGTGCACTGCCTCCGCTCGGCGCCGCGGAGGTCGTGCGGTCCGCCAGGGGCCGACTGCTGCGCCGGCGGGGAGCCGTCCCCATCGACCGCCTGCGGGACCCCGCTTTCGGCAGCTACCTGATTCGGCACTGGGAGGAAGCCGTGAATGCCGGCGACGCGGAGAGCGCCGGGCCGCCGCAGTTCCGCAACCAGGACGGTGACCCGCTGCTGCCCACGACGGACCACTTCGACGTGACGCCCGGCGCCGCCCCGGCGATCGAGGCCCGCGTCGCCGCGCTCGACGGCGCCGAACGAGACGGGACCATCGACGACGCGACCGAGTACGCGTTCCTGCGTCCGCACGACCCGCCGCATCCGGACGGGGAGGAGGCCGTGGTCGGCCACGTGCGCATCGAACCGACGGCGCTCGCACTGGAAACCAACTCGGTGGCTCGCGCCGATGCCCTGCGCACTCGCATCGAGAGAGCGTGCGGCGCCCGGATACGCCATCGCGCGCGCGAGCACACCGACCCGCAGGCGCTGCTGAAGGACCGCAAGGAACCGCCGGCGCCCCCCGTTCCCGGCTCGCGCGAGGCCGACGCAGTGGCGGAATTCAAGAAACGCCACTACGCTCGCTGGCTCGACCAGCCGCTGCCCGCCCTGCACGGGCGGACACCCCGCGATGCGGCGCGCACCGCAGCCGGACGGGCCGAACTCGAGCTGCTGCTGAAGCAGATGGAGCACATGGAGAACCACTCCCTGGGCGTCCCGTTCGATTTCTCCGTGCTCCGCCGCGCGTTGCGGGTGGACCCCACCTGAGCGCCAGTCAGATCAGGTCCGGCGAAGCGCTGCCGAGTACGAGGAACCGCGCCGGCCGCGGCCGGCGCTCCGCCAGCACGCGCAGGACCGGGAACAGATCGGGGCGGCGTTGCACCTCGTCAATCACGACCACGCCACGCAGCCCTTCCAGGACGAGGAGCGGGTCGTCGAGCTGTCGGCTGAGATCCGCGGGATGCTCCAGATCCAGGTGATGCGCAGGACCCTGGTGCGCTTCGGTCACCTGCCGCGCCAGAGTCGTCTTGCGGATCTGTCGCGGCCCCAGGACGGCGACCATGGGGAACGCACGGAGCCGTTGGCGGATGGTACGCACAGGCCGCCCTGCTCGATCATGTTGTCGACGCTACCATGAAATCTCGATGGTAAGCATCGAGATTTCATGGTAGCTGCCTCCTCGATCCCGGCAAGCGGTTCCGTCAGATCGACGACTTTGCCGTCGGATCATGCCGGTGGTATCGTGTTGTTCGACGCAAGATCGGGAGCACGGCCATGGGAGAGATACACGCCGACGTCACACTGGAGAACCCCGGCGACCGAGATCATTTCCGGCGGGGATACGGCCAGGAATCCAACATCCGCCGTTCGACCATCGACGCCATCGTCGATACGGGGGCCGTCACGCTGGTTCTGCCGCAGAACGTCGTGGAACGCCTGGGCCTGGAGCAGCGGGGTACCGCGTTCGTCACGTACGCCGACGAACGCAGGGAGGAACGGCCGCTGGCGGGTCCGGTGACGGTCCGGATCGGCAACCGTTCCATGAGCACGGATTGTGTCGTCGGCCCGCCACTCAGCGAGCCGCTGCTCGGCCAGATCGTCCTTGAGGCTCTCGATCTGATCGCCGACTGCACGAACCGCACGCTCACTCCACGATATCCCGACTATCCGCTGCTCAAGCTGAAGTAGTCGAGCGAAGCCGCGCGATGTTCAGCCAACGTTGGAATCGTTCATTCAACGAGGTCAACTCATCGGCCCACCATAGTCCCCGCGCGAAGACGAGCGACATCATCTGGCCGTCTGCCGCTACCTTGGCGATCTGCTCCAGGTTGAACGCTTCGAGCTTGCCACGAGCGCATTCCTCAACCTCAGGCTGGCTGTTGTCGCCGTTTACGGAATACGTCGATAGTTGGATCAACAGATCCGTTCGACGGTCCCGAACGGCGTGGCCCATCAAGTCCAAGTCTTCCGGATACATGCGCCTCGGCTTGCGCTTCAGTAGCGGAGGTGAATGGCGGGACAGCATATCCGGGTCGAATGACAGCAGTGTCAACGCGCCGGCCTCCGGTTCCGAAAGCCCGTCTTCGAATCTGCGGCGCCAGTCTCGATGAGCAATCTCGACTGTTGCGGCGGAACCGGCCCACGCTCTCAACTCTCCGACGGTTGCATCGTCGACTTCGCATAGGAGCATGAACAAGTGGCCGTTCCAGAGCCCCTTCACGAAGCTGGCAGAATTCGGGTACCCAGTCTCGCCATGCGGAACAAGCTCATTCCACGCACGCTCGTAGGGTGAATCGTGTCCCGGCAGGCGAGCACGGACCGAATCCAACACGCAATCCTCGCCGGTCTGTTCCGTCGCGATCGGCGCCATCGCATGGGCGTCGATGTACTGGAGACATGAAGAGTGCCGGCGGGCAGCGCCCACCAACTCACACAGCACCCAGTGCTGAAGGAGGTTCCCCTTGTTGCCCTTGTACGTCGCCATGCTACAGGTGATCCTTCGGCACCACCGCGTCCAAAAGCGGCATCATCGCACGCAGTTCAACCTCCTTTGTTCACGAACGACGGATCGACACCGAGATCCGTGGCAATCGCCACGATCAGCTCAGGATCGGGAGGCACGCTCGAAGACGGCGTACTTGCCACCGTAGCCGATCTTGCGCGAAAAGCGCCCCTTGACGGCAATCACGCGCCCGGTTGGCACCTGCGTCGTGGTTCCCGCGTTGTAGGCGCGAGCGACTTCGATGGCGCAGTCTCGACCTTGAGACGCGACAGAACCTCGACGGCAAGCGCAGGAAGCGGCCTCGCGGGAACCGTCTTGCCGGAGAGTGGCGACAGGACCGCACGTGCATAGACCCCGTAGCCGATCCGGACGAGCTGTCCCTTGGCGGTCAGTCTCCGCAGGCCCCGGCCGATCTGATCGTAGCCGCCGAGATCCTTGAAATCGTCGCGCACGAAGACACTCGCTCTCTTGCGCGCGATCCGCGCAGCCATGCGCCGCTCCAGTGGATTCCTGCCCGCCTTCATGCTCGTCGGAGCCTGCAAATCTACGACACTATCTCGCTACAAGAAAATACGACATCTCAAAGGTGGACGTGAATCAACGGGCCGGTGGACCCGGGCGGTTCCTGGGCCAACGCCCCCCTCCCGCTCGGCCCCTCAGGTCGCGCCTGCACACGAGACGCTCCGTGGAGGCAGGTCGGAAGACCCAGCCTCCTCCCTCTCCGCCGCTCGCGGGGCCTCTACACGTCCTCCTTCAGCGTCACCGCGTCGAGGAACGGCATCATCGCGCGCAGCTCCGAGCCGACCTTCTCGATCTGGTGCGCCTGCTCCTGCCGGCGTTGCGCCATGAACCACGACCGGCCGGCCTTGTCCTCGTCGATCCACTTGCGGGCGTAGGTGCCGTCCTGGATCTCCTCCAGGACCTTCTGCATCGCGGCGCGGGTCTCGTCGGTGACGATGCGCGGGCCGCCGGTGTAGTCGCCGTGCTCGGCGGTGTCGCTGACCGAGTAGCGCATGTAGTTGAGGCCGCCCCGGTAGAACAGGTCGACGATGAGCTTCAGCTCGTGCATGCACTCGAAGTAGGCGACCTCCGGCTGGTAGCCGGCCTTGACCAGGGTCTCGAAGCCGGCCTTGACCAGGGCGCTCACGCCGCCGCAGAGCACGGTCTGCTCGCCGAACAGGTCGGTCTCGGTCTCCTCGGCGAACGTGGTCTCGATGACCCCGGCGCGGGTCAGGCCAAGCGCCTTGGCGTAGGAGAGCGCGTGCTCCTTGGCGTGGCCGGTGGCGTCCTGCTCGACCGCGACGAGGGCCGGCGTGCCGCCGCCTTCGAGGAAGACCTCGCGCACGCGGTGGCCGGGGGCCTTGGGCGCGATCAGGGTGACGTCGACGTCGGCCGGCGGCTGGATGGTCTTGAAGCGGATGTTGAACCCGTGGGCGAACATCAGCATCTTGCCCGCGCTCAGGTGGGGCGCGATCTGCGCGGCGTAGATCCCGGCCTGGGTGGTGTCGGGGGTCAGCATCATGACAACGTCGGCCCACGCCGCGGCGTCGCTGCCGGCGACGACGGTCAGCCCCTCCGCCTCCGCCTTGGCCTTCGACCGGCTGCCGGCGTGCAGCGCCACCCGCACCTCGACGCCGCTGTCCTTCAGGTTCAGCGCGTGCGCGTGCCCCTGCGAGCCGTAGCCGAAGATAGCGACCTTCCGGCCCTGGATGTGCGAGAGGTCCGCGGAGTCGTCGTAGTAGATCGTTGCCATCTGCTCAGTCCTCGCGATGCTGTGAATGAATCGGCGGGTGCCCTGGTCGTCAGCGCCGTTTCTGCGGCGCGCACCCGGAGCCGGCGTCGTCTGCTCGGCACGCTTCCGCGGCGCGGACCCACGGCCGGCGATTCGCCGCCGCCCGACCGGAGCCCGGGTCCCTGCCGGGAAACCGGTGAATGCGAATCGAACGCGAAACCCGGAGAGTCTACACCGAGTAGGACACGTTGGGGTCGTCGGCCTCCGCGTCCCCGGCGGACGCCGCCGGAGAGAACGGTTCCTGCCGCTCCTCCGGATCGACCATCACGCTGCGGGCGCCGCGCGTCATGCCGACACGTCCGGTTCGCACGAGCTCGATGATGCCGTAGGGGCGGAGCACTTCGAGCAGGCCGTCTATCTTGTCCTCGGTGCCGGTCGTCTCGATCACCACCGAGTCCGGCGCCACGTCGACGACCCGCGCCCGGAACACGTCGACGAGCTGCATGACGTGGGTGCGCGTGTCGGCGTTCGCCCCGACCTTGATCATCGCCAGCTCGCGGAAGATCGTGGGACCGGTGGTGATGTCGTGCACCCGCAGCACGTTGACCAGCTTGTAGAGGTTCGCCTCCAGCCGCCGGGCGCCGATCGCGTCGGTCCGGACCACGATGGTCATGCGCGAGGCGCCCGGAATCTCGGCGTGGCCGACGGTCAGCGACTCGATGTTGAAGGCGCGCCGGCGGAACAGGGATGCGACCCGGTTCAGGACGCCCGGCTTGTCCTCGACGTAGACCACGAAGGTGTGAAGCTTGCTACTCGTCATCGGCGGTCTCCACGATCGGCGCCGGGCTCGGACGCCGGATCATGTTGTGCAGGTCGGCGCCGGCCGGCACCATCGGATAGACCGTGTCCTCCTGCTCCACCTGGAAATCGATGACGACGGTACGCTCGTCGGCCCGCGCCCGCTCCACCGTCGGCTCGACCTCCCGGCGGGTCTTCACCGTCGCCCCGCCGAGCCCGAAGCACTCGGCCAGCTTCGCGAAGTCGGGGCTCAGCAGCGGCGTCGCCGCGTAGCGCCGCTCGTAGAAGAACTCCTGCCACTGGCGGACCATCCCGAGGTAGCCGTTGTTGATGATCGCGACGTTGATCTTGATCTTCTCCTGCGCGATCGTGGCCAGCTCGGCCATCGTCATCTGGAACCCGCCGTCGCCGGCCACCACCCACACCTCGGCGTCGGGCCGCGCCAGCTTGGCGCCGATCGCGGCCGGCAGCGCGAACCCCATCGTGCCGAGGCCGCCCGACGTGATGAGCGTCCGCGGGTCGCGGTGGCGGTAGTACTGCGCCTCCCACATCTGGTGCTGCCCGACGTCGGTCACCACGATGGCCCGGCCGTCGGTCATCCGCCAGATGTCGTTGATGACGTGCGCCGCGTAGAGATGCCCGCTGTCGGGCAGGTTCTGAATGTCGCGCACCGCGACGTCGCCCTTCATGTCCTTGATGGTGGTGAGCCATGCGGCGCGGTCGCCCGCCTCGACGAGCGGGGCCAGGTCGTCCAGAACGGCCGACAGGTCGCCGGCGAGGGCCACGTCCACCTTGACGTTCTTGTTGAACTCGGCCGGATCGATGTCGATGTGGATCTTGCGCGCGTTCGGGGCGTAGGTCCGCACGTTGCCGGTGACCCGATCGTCGAAGCGCATCCCGAGTGCCAGCAGCAGGTCCGCTTCCTGGATGGCGGCGTTCACCCACGCCTCGCCGTGCATCCCCATCATGCCCATGTTCAGGGGATGCTCGGCCGGCACCCCGCCGATGCCGAGCAGGGTCATGGCGATCGGGATGTCGGCGCGCTCGGCGAGGTCGCGCACCTGCGTCATCGCGCCGGACAGCAGGACGCCGTGGCCGGCGAAGATGACCGGCCGCTTGGCGCTGTTCAGCAGGTCGGCCGCGCGCCGGAACTCGGCGTCCGAGGCGCGCAGGTCGGGCCGGTAGCCGGGCAGCTTGACGTCCCGCGGATGCCAGTCGCCCTCGGTCGAACCCTGCTGCGCGTCCTTCGTGATGTCGACCAGCACCGGCCCCGGCCGTCCGGAGCGGGCGACGTACATCGCCTCGTGGATCACCGGCGCGATCTCGTCGACGTGCGACACCAGGTAGTTGTGCTTGGTGATGGGCAACGTGACGCCGGTGACGTCGGTCTCCTGGAAGGCGTCCGACCCGATCAGCTTGCTGCCGACCTGCCCCGTGATGCACAGCAGCGGCGACGAGTCGAGCATCGCCGTCGCGATGCCGGTCACCATGTTCGTGGCGCCGGGACCGGAGGTGGCGACCGCGACGCCGACCTCCCCGCTCGCCCGCGCGTAGCCGTCGGCCATGTGCGTGGCGCCCTGCTCGTGGCGCACCAGCACGTGGCGGATGGGGTACTCGAGCAGCGCGTCGTAGGCGGGCAGGATCGCCCCGCCCGGGTAGCCGAAGACGGTGCCGACGCCCTCGCGCACCAGCGCTTCCCAGATGATCTGCGCGCCCGTTCTCATCGAAGCCATGACGTGTTCCTGCTCTCCCGGTGCATCGCCGCGCCCGTCGCGGCCGACGCACGCGCCCAGTTCGTGCCCCGCGCCCGCTGCCGGACGAGCGCCGTCAACTCGTTACCGCCCCGGTCGCGGCCGACGAGACCAACCGTGCGTACTTGCCCATCACGCCACGCTTGAAGCGCGGCTCCGGCGCCCGCCAGGCGGCCTGCCGCGCCTGCAGCTCGTCGCCGCTCACCTCGAGCTCGATCTTCCGGTTGCGTTCGTCGAAGAGAATGGTGTCCCCATCCCGCGCCAGCGCGATCGGCCCGCCGCGGGCCGCCTCCGGGGCGACGTGACCGGCCATCATCCCGCGGGTCGCGCCCGAGAAGCGGCCGTCGGTCAGCAGCGCCACGGATTCGCCGAGCCCCGCTCCGACGATCGCGGCGGTCACCCCGAGCATCTCCCGCATGCCCGGCCCGCCGCTCGGTCCCTCGTAACGGATGACGACCACGTCGCCCGGTTGAATCCGCCCCTGCTCGACCGCCTCGAAGGCCTCTTCCTCGCTGTCGAACACCCGCGCCGGCCCGCGGTGCATCGACGGCTCGTGCCCCGCCACCTTGACCACGCAGCCGTCCGGCGCCAGATTGCCCTTGAGGATGACGAGGCCCCCTGTCGGGGTTATCGGATCGGACACCGGCCGGACCACCTCCTGACCGGCGGTCTCCGCCGCGGCGTCGGCGACCTGGCCGATGGTCTGCCCCGTGACGGTGATGCACTCGCGATTGAGCAGCCCCGCCTCCTGCAGCCGCTTGGCCACCAGGCCGATCCCGCCGGCCCGGTACAGGTCGGTGGCGACGAAGCGACCACCCGGTTTGAGGTCGGCCAGCAGCGGGGTCCGCTCGCTGACGCGATCGAAGTCCTCGATCTTCAGGGCGACGCCCGCCTCGTGGGCGATCGCCAGCAGGTGCAGGACCGCGTTGGTCGAGCCGCCGGTCGAGGCCACCGCGGCAATGGCGTTGTCGAGCGCTTCCCGCGTGACGATCCGCCGCGGCCGAAGGTCCTTCTTCACCAGGTCCATGACCAGCGCGCCGGCGCGCCGTGAGACCTCGCCCTTCGCGGTCTCCATCGCCGGCACGCCGTTGGCGCTCATCGGCGAGACGCCGAGCAGCTCGCAGACCGTCGACATCGTGTTGGCGGTGAACTGTCCGCCGCAGGCGCCGGGACCCGGGCAGGCGACGTCCTCGAGCGCGCAGAGCTGTTGGTCGGTCATCTTGCCCGCCGCGTGGGTGCCGACCGCCTCGAACACGTCCTGGATCGTGACGTCGCGCCCCTCCCACCGCCCCGGCGCGATCGAGCCGCCATAGAGCACCAGGCCGGGAATGTCGAGCCGCACGAGCGCCATCACGCCGCCGGGGATGGTCTTGTCGCAGCCGACCAGGATCACGATGCCGTCGAAGAGGTTGCCGCGCGCGACCAGCTCGATGGAATCGGCCACCACCTCGCGGCTGACGAGCGACGCCTTCATCCCCTCGCTGCCCATCGTGATGCCGTCGGAGATCGACACCGTGTTGAACTCCATCGGCGTCCCGCCGGCGGCCCGGATGCCCGCCTTCACCTCCTCGGCGAGATCGCGCAGGTGGTAGTTGCAGGGCCCGATCTCGATCCAGGTGTTCGCCACGCCGATGATCGGACGGCGCAGGTCGGCGTCGGTGAAGCCGACCGCCTTCAGCATGGCGCGGGCCGGCGCCCGGCTCGGTCCCTCGGTAATCGCGGCGCTGTTGCGTGTGGTCATAGCAAAAAGGCCATCACCCTGTCGGATGATGGCCCCTCGTGATTCTCTCGGTCTCGGTTGTCGGGAACATCATCCGTTAGCGGCCGACGCGATAGCGCCGGCCACGATAACGGTGACCGTGGCGATGTCGAGAAGCTCCCGGGTCTGGTGCATGAGTCGAATGGCCGCCCCCGGCGCCCGCAACATTCTACCGCGGCTGCGCGGGCAGTAGTCAAATTTATAGTCCTTACAACATCATAAAACGCGAGGGCCGCCGCCCGACCCGTCGGGCAACCTCGACGCGGGCATCGCCCCACCGCTGTCGCGCAACCGGCACCCGACCCGAGTGCGGCTGCCATGCTCTCGCGTCGGCCGACGGTCTTCTCCATGCCGCGGCGCGGGGCGCAGGCGCGGACCGCGGCGCAGACGCGATCACGCCAGCCTGTTCTGCGCGGGCTGCCGCCCGGTGCGACGGCCGGCGCGAACCGAGCGCAGCCTCGTGCGCTATCATCAGGCGAGCATGGAGCGCCATGACGCGCGCGTTCCGAAGGGAGGTAGAGAAGCATGCGACAAGGAGCAGCAGCAGGCGGTGCAGCCCTGCTCGCGGTGGCGACCGTGGCACTAGCCGTCGGCTGTTCACCGCCGCCCCCGACCCCGACGGTGACGGTGAGCGACGTGCAGGTCGAGATCGCCACGAACCCGGACACCGGCAATCCGATGGGTCGCAGAATCACCGGATCGCTGCAACTCGCGGACCCCGGCACACCGGCCGCCGACCCATCCCCGCGCATTGCGGCATTGATATGGCGCGGCGAGACCGCCTCCCGGCGCACCTGTGAGCACGAGTTCCCGGACGGAATCACGCCCGGCGAATCGTACGAGTTCGAGATCATCTGCAGCGCCCCCGGCAACGATCTCTCTTTCGTGTTCCGCGCGGGCGGCGAGCGCGACAGGACGTACCCCTGCGACGGCTGCGAGCGGAGGCCGATTCTCTGAGCCGCAGGACCGTTCCACGATCGCAGCAGTGCGTTCGGCGGCCGGTCCTGCTTTCTTCCGGAAGGTCGATTCGGCGACGGCAGGGTGTCGGCCGGCCCAGGTCACGCGGCCTACATGTCCACGCGGCTCTGCAGTTGCGCCCCGTCGGCGATGACCAACCGCGGAGACGCAACCGCACCTTCGACCGAACCGGTCTCGCCGATACGGATCAGATCGCTCGCCCGGATGCTCCCGCTCACCTTGCCGAGCACCACGACCGACTGCGCCGACAGCTCTGCGTTGACCCTGCCGGTCGGGCCCACCGTCAGGACATGCTGCGGCAACTCGATCGTCCCGTCGACCGTGCCGTCGATGACGAGATCCTCGCCTCCCTTGATCTCGCCCGCGACGACGACCCCCTTCCCGATTCGGGTGATGTCCTCGGGAGCCGGCGTTCTCCCGGCGCGCTGTCCGCGTGGCGACCCCGGCCAGTGGACCGGCGCATCGTTAGCAAGTTGTGTCTCGACCATCTGCAGCGACCTCCGATTCGTTACCGCGGTGGCAGCGATCGCGATCCCGGCCCCGCCCCCACTTGCCGTTCGGCTCGGCCGAACGCGCCCTGCCGGCGGCGCCCCGGACCGCGAGGCCCTCATTCATACCTTTTCGTCATCGACGCCGTTGAACTTCAGTCCTGCAGCCCGCCCGCCGCCAACGCCACATCCAGCGCACCGTGCAACGCGTCGACGGATCCCGCCGGCGATCGGATACGCTTCAATGGCGGCCTCGGCGCGGTGATGGGCCGGCACGTCGTGCCGCTTGCCGCCCTTGGCGCCGGGATCCAGCATTGATTCCAAAGGACGCGCCCGTAGCTCAGCAGGATAGAGCATCGGTCTTCTAAACCGAGGGTCGCTGGTTCGAGTCCAGCCGGGCGCGCCACTACAGGCACACGAGGGCGGAGCTCCTTCTTCAGCGAGAGCGCCTTTGTGGGGGTTTCCGGAGCAAGGAACCTCCTTGCTTCTTACCGTCGGCAGCCGGCCCCGAGACCACCGAGCAGCCCGGTTCGCCGGCAACCGCGACCGCGATCGGACGGCCGAGGGTCTCCAGCACGTCCGGCTCGCACGCGGCCTGCATCTGCTCGAAGAGGACTCGTTCCTCGGTGTGGATGTGCTCCTCGAGCAGCTTGCCGAAGGCGGTGAGACGCTCCTCCAGACACGAGGTCGGATCGGCGGCGAGGCCGCGGACCATCGCCCGCATGGTCTCGTGCTCGGCTATCAGCGCGCGCGTGCGGCTCGGGCCGTCGCGCAGGTCCCGTGCCGCGACCGGAAAGACGTGGACCTCCTCGGCATCGAAGTGGGACCGCAGGTGGGTCTCGAAGAACTCGACGAGGCGCTTCGCCTGGCGCGCCCGGTCCGCCGGCCAGTCTGCGTGCGGGTTGGTGGACCGCCCCAGAATCAGGCGGCGGGCCATCACCAGGCCGTGGTGGTGGTCGCGGGAGAGCGGAACGAGGCTGGCGTGTCGCTTCATCGGCGTGCCCGGTGCGCCGGCGGGCGCGATAGCTCTTGACTCGGATTGTAGTCTTTGCAGATGCGATCGACCGTCGCCGCCGTCGGGTTGCTCCTGCTCGCTCCGTCCGCGTCGTACGCCCAGGGCATCGGATTCCAGGGCGGCATGACCGTCAACCCCGAGCAGATCTACGTCGGAACCCACCTGGAGTTGCCCCTGGGATCCGATCAGCTCGTTTTGCGTCCGGCCATCGACGGCGGGTTCGGCAACGATCTGCGGGTGGCGGCCATCGGCGCCGAGATCCAGTACCGCCTGGCCCTGGGAAACTCCGGGTGGCGGCTGTCGCAGGGATTCGGGCCGAGCGTATATGTGGCCAGGTTCGCAAGCAGGCTCCAGGACGAGGACGTGACCGACGTGAGCGGCGCGTGGACCTACGCCTTCGGCCTGGTCAATGAAGGCGGGTTCTTCGTCGAGTTCAAGGGAGGCGGCAGCCGCGGCGTGGCGATCCCGATGCTGCGGATCGGCGCGGGATTCACGATCCGGCCGGAACGGCCGTAGGCGGAATCAGGAACGGTCGAACCACTCGACGAAGCGGGAGGACGGCTCCTCCACGATCATGATGCGGACTACCCGCTGATGCTCGTGCATGAGCTGCTTCGCCGCGGTCCTGGCGTCATCCACCGAAGAGTACTTCGCGAACGCCGCGGGCAGATTCACGGCACCGCCCCTGACCGTTGTCACCAGCTTGAACATCGTCCTCCCCGAATCGCGGGGCGATCATATCATCGGCGCGGCGCGGGCGGCGGCGCGGCGCTCCGCAGGCCGATGGGCCCGGCCAGCTCCCGCCACGCCGGCGTCCCCTCGGTCCCGAGCAGCAGGTCGACCACCAGGCCGTAGCTGGCGATCCCCGCGTCGACCCGATTGGCGCGCAGGTAGCGGTCGTAGACGCGGCTTGCGTTGCGACGCACCACCGGCACCGCCTCGCGCAGACGCGCCGCAATCGCCCGCAGATCGTGGCGCGGGCCGTCGTCGAGCCGACCCCAGACGCGATCGCGCTCCGCTTCCGGCAGGTGGCGCACGAGTTGCTGCGAGAGATAGAGCCACGCGCTGTAGCGGCTCTGGGCATCACCGGCGAGGCAGATCAGCACGCCGACGAAGCTGGCCTCCGCCTCGTTCGCGTACCCGGCCAGGTGCGACCACTCGTGACCGACCAGGAACGGGCGCTCGAACGGCAGCACGGTCGCGTTGACGAGCACCTCGAGCGAGAACGGACTCAGCATGCCGTCGATGCCGGCCCGGCGGAAGTACGGGGTCAGCAGGGTCGGCTTGGGAAGGCCGGCCACCGCGGGGCGGCGCGCGCCGAGTCGGCGCTGCACCCGGTCGAAGGCAGGCGCGAAGCGCCCCGGAAGATCCTCGAACGCCGGCCACGGCCCCGCTCCATGCGCGGGCGCGTGGAGCGCGTTCAGCCGTTCCACCGACTCCGCCGCCAGCGCCGCGAGAGAGGCGGGCGATATTCGCGCCGCGTCGTAGTCCAGCTTGGCCGTCAGCGGCTCGCGCCGGTAGTTGAGACCCCACATGGCCAGGAAGACGAGATAGAGCGCGGCCGCCAGCGCGGTCGTATGCAACGTCAAGCGCGCGACGACAGCGGCGCGCCGCGACAGTCCGCGCCCCGAACGACGAAGCCCGCGCCACCACGAGGCTGCAAGCCCGAGAACGGCGACGATGGCGAGCAGGTCGAGCAGCGAGAATCCGAACAGGCTCGACACGGGCGTCACGACGTTCTGCCAGGCGGGATACCACTGCCGCGAATACGAGTGCTCCACCCACGACGCGGAGGTCGGCGAGAGCCCCGCGACGACCGCGGCGGCAACCACGCCCACTGCAATCCACGGCCGGGCTCCGAACCTGCGGAAGAGCCCGCCCCGGGCCGCCGGCTCACGCCCCGGCTCGCCGCGCAGGCGGCTCGCCGCTGCCGACGCGATGCGGGGTTTCACCACGGGCCGCTAGAGCTGATCGAGGCGGACGCCCCGATCGTCGAACACGATGAAGTGCTTCGGAAGGATGCGGACGACCACCCGCTCGCCCGCGTCGAAAGGCTCGTCCGCCAGCGCCTGCACCTGCACGCCCTCGGTGGCGACGGCCACCAGCGACTGCTCCCCGAACGGCGCGCTGGAGACGACGCGCCCGCGCCAGCCGCTGCCGTCCCGGTGGAGCCGCGCGTGCGGGGGCCGAATACCGACGGTGACGTCGCGGCAGAACTCCTCGGCGATGCGGCCCGCCAGCGAGACGGTCCGGTTGCCCAGCAGGATCGCCTGCCCGTCCTTCTCCAGGATGGCCGGCACGAGATTGATCGGAGGCTGGCCGAACAGCCGGGCCACGAACTCGTTCGCCGGTCGGTCCAGCACGTCGGCCGGTGTGCCCGCCTGTACGATGCGACCGCGGTCGAGAACCGCGATCCGGTCCGCCGCGGCCAGCGCGTCGTCGCCGTCGCGCGTCGCGTAAATCAGCGTCCGCTGCTCGGGTTGCGCCCGCAGCCCATGCAGCTCGCGCACGAACGCCCGCCGCACGGCGGCGTCCGCGAACGCGGGGTCGGCGGACAGATCGTCCACGAGCAGCAGGTCCGGCTCGCGGGTCGCGCCGTCGAGCGCCGCGTCCGGGAACGCATAGCGACGGATGGGGACGCCGCGCCATGCCTCGGTACGCCACCCGGGCGGGACGACCTCCCCCGCGCCGCCGGATCGCCAGCCCCGGACGAGTCCCGGCTTGGCCTGGCCCGGCTCGCGCGCGTCGTCCGTCCCCATCGACACGCCGCCGTCCCCGTCCGACCGCTCGCCCACGAACTGCAGCAAAGTCGACTTGCCGGCGCCGCCCGGCCCGACCAGGGCGAGAATCTCGCCCGACCGCGCGTAGAGCGACACGCGGTCGAGAACCGGCTCTTCGGCCCCCTCGGCCTGGCGGGAGATCTCGTCGAGGAAGACGTACATGGCGCGGAATCGGGACGTCCGAAGCCCCATGGTACACTGGCGAATGCCCGCCGAAGAAGACCTGACCTGGGGCCGATCGACCGTCGAGACCGCCTGCCCCCTCGACTGCCCCGACAGTTGCAGCCTCGCCATCTCGCTCGAGCGCGGGCAGATCACGAAGATCGACCATTCTCCGCGCTACCCCGGCACCAACGGCTTCATCTGCAGCAAGGTCCGCCGCTTCGACCGGCGCATCTACGGCGAGGAGCGCCTGCTCCATCCGGGCTCTCGACGCGGCGCCAAGGGCGAGGCGAGCTTCAACCGGCTCACGTGGGACCAGGCCCTCGAAACCGTCGCCGGCCGCATGCGGGCGATCCGCGACAAGTTCGGCGCCGAGGCGATTCTGCCGCTGTCCTACGGCGGTTCGAACGGACTGCTGTCACAGGACACGAACGACGCCCGCCTCTTCCGCGCCTTCGGGACCTCGCGCCTCGCCCGCAACGTCTGCGCCGCCCCGACGACCACGGTGACCGACGCGCTCTACGGCCGCATGGCCGGGGTGGACTACGAGGACTACCGCCACGCGCGACTCATCGTGATCTGGGGAGCCAATCCGTCCACGTCGGGGTTTCACCTGGTGCCCCACGTCCGGCAGGCGGCGCGTGACGGGGCGGCCGTCGTGGTCATCGATCCACGCCGGACGCCGCTCGCCAGGCGCGCCGACATCCATCTCGCGGTGCGGCCGGGAACGGATGTGGTCGTCGCACTGGCCATCCACCGCTTTCTCTTCGAGCACGGCTTCGCCGACGAGGCATTCCTCGCAAAGTGGACGCACCACGCGGACGAGCTCCGGCAACGCGCTTCCGAGTGGACTTTCGAGCGCGCCGCCGCGGTCGCCGAGGTGGATCCCGACCTGCTCGAGAAGGTCGCGGAGCTGTATGCGGAGACATCCCCCGCCGTCATCCGCTGCGGATGGGGCCTGGAGCGCAACCGCAACGGCGGCAATGCCGCGCTCGCGGTGCTGGCGCTGCCCGCCGTGGGCGGCAAGTTCGGGGTGCGCGGCGGCGGCTACTCGATGAGCAGCTCGCGCGCCATGCCGCTGTCCGAGGAAGCCTGGCTCGAGACCGCCGAACCCGGCACACGCCTCGTCAACATGAACCGGCTCGGCCGCGCCCTCACCGAGTACGACGACCCGCCGGTCAAGATGCTGTTCGTCTACAACTGCAACCCCCTGGCCACGATGCCGGCGCAGAACCGGGTACTGGCCGGTCTGCAGCGCGACGACCTGTTCACCGTGGTCTTCGATCAGGTGATGACGGATACCGCCCGCTGGGCTGACGTCATCCTGCCCGCGACGACGTTTCTCGAGCAGTACGACCTGGCCCTCGGCTACGGGCACGGTGCGGTGCAGCTCGTGCAGCCGGTCATCGAGCCGGCCGGTGAGTCGCGGCCCAACGTGGAGGTCTTCGCCGACCTGGCGGCGCGGCTCGGCATCGAGATCGGCGAGCTGCTGCAGAGCGACACCGGCACGCTGATGCACGTGGCCGGCGCCCTGCCGGACAACGCCGGCGAGGAGCTCCTGACGCGCGGCATCACCCGCGGAAAGGCTCCGGCCGCCCCGGTGCAGTTCGTCGACGTCTTTCCCCGGACGCAGGATCGCCGGATCGATCTCCTCCCGGCCGCCCTGGAGCGCTCGGCCCCGCTCGGCCTCTACCGCTTTCGGCCGGAGCCGGCGCCGGATCGCTACCCGCTGGCGCTGCTCTCTCCCGCCAGCGACAAGACCGTCTCGTCGACGCTCGGCGAGCTGCGCACGCGGCAGGCCCGGCTTCAGATCCATCCGCGCGACGCGGCTGCCCGCGATCTGTCGACCGGCGACGTGGCGCGGGTCTTCAACGACGAAGGAGAGATCCACTGCACCGTCACCGTCAACCCGGACGTCAAGCCCGGCGTCCTCAGCCTCCCGAAGGGCCTCTGGCGGCGCAACACGATGAACGGCGCGACCACCAACGCGCTCGTCTCCGACGATCTGACGGATCTGGGCGACGGCGCCTGCTTCAACGACGCCCGCGTCGAGGTTGCCCGCGTGGTGACGGCGGCGCTCGGCGGGCGCGACATCGCCATCTGGACCGGCTCCGCAACGCCCAAGCGGGTACACTAGGAGTCTGCGCCGTAGAATGGCGCGGCGTCCGGGAGGGTTGGTTGGGCGGCAAGCGGAGCCGCAGGCGACGCTCTCCGGGCTGGGAGTCTGCGCAAGGAACGAGCCGCACAGGAAGCGGAGGCAGGAAACGACGATGTCCGACACGCCGCCCGGAGGCCGCACCGTCAAGTGCGTCAAGTTCCAGAAGGAGATGCCGGGGCTCGACGAGCCGCCGTGGCCGGGCGAGCTCGGCCGCCGCATCTACGACAACGTATCGGCGGAGGCGTGGACGCTCTGGGAAGAGCGGATG
Organism: Vicinamibacterales bacterium; assembly: GCA_965116825.1. Taxonomy (GTDB): domain Bacteria; phylum Acidobacteriota; class Vicinamibacteria; order Vicinamibacterales; family UBA8438; genus WTFV01. Next base: position 4,003,537 of record OZ220736.1, on the reverse strand, counting down.
AAGATGATCCTCAACGAGTACCGCCTGATGCCGTGGCAGAAGGAGGCCCAGGAGCTGGTGGCGCGCCAGATGGAGGAGTTCTTCTTCGGCGAGGGGGCGCCGCCGCCGCCCGAGTACGTCCCCCCGCAGGCAAAGCAATAGTTCTGGCTCCGGCCGACAACCGAGGCATGCACCGCCACAATGGGCTCCGTCCCCTACCCCATTGCGGCGGTGACCGCAATCTCCGACGCCACGCGAAACGTGAGCCTGTCGTGGGCGGCCCGGACGGCGGCCACGACTTCCTCGGGGTTCCTCCCCCGCGCGAAGATGAATCCGGGATAGCTCGCTCCCTCGGGCCACGGCACCAGCCGCTGGCCGGGCTGTGTCGTGATCACGATGTCCTCCACCAGCGGAACCGAGCGTGCGGCGTCGAGCCCCGCTACGCCCTGGCAGATTCCGGCGCCCGGCACCGGGATCATCATGACCGCGGCCGCCTCTCGTGCCACGGCATAGTGACGGGCCACCGGGCGGCCGAGTGTGTGCTGGAACAGCACTTCCTCCAGGGAATGGCTGTCGCCGGCGGGTCCGTCGAAGCGCAGGACCCTCGAGCAGAGCCCGCCGATGGGCCGTCCGGCTACCTCGATCACGACGGCGCCGCGGGGACCGAGGCGGCACTCCGCGTGGATGGGGCCGTGCGTCAGGCCGAGCGCCTCGACCGCGCCGCCCACCTGCTCGACCACGTCCCTCCGTTCCTCGGGCCGCAGGCGGTCGGGCGTAACGTAGATTGTCTCTTCGAAAAAGGGACCCTCAAGCGGGTCCGGCTTGTCGAAAATCGCGAAGATCTGCAGCTCTCCGTTCGTCACCACGCCTTCGACGGCAACCTCGCGGCCCGGAATGTACTCCTCGAGCGCCATCGAGTCGTTGGCCGGATCCCGAAGCATCCGAATGTCCGGCGACGCGAGCAGCCGGCGCAGCCGCTCGGCCGCGGCAACCAGCTCGACCGGGGTGTCGGCGCGGATGACGCCCCGGCTGGCGGCCAGGCCGAGCGGCTTGACGACGCAGGGGTAGGCGACCCGTTCCAACAGCACGCCGTTGTCGCGGTCCAGGGGAATCGAACGGAACCACGGCGTACGCAGCCCGGCCGCCCGCAACCGCATGCGGGTCTTCAGCTTGTGCCCCGCGACACGGACGGCGGCCGGGGGATGCGCGGGCAGTCCGAGCACGCGCGCCGCGAGGGCGCCGATCAGCGCCGGCCTGTCGCCGACCGCCAGCATCCCGTCGAACGGCGCCGCCGCTGCCGCGCCGGCAATCACCCGTACCGCCGCGTCCTCGTCGTGGAACCGAATCGGCACCGCAGCGTCCCGCCAGGGATCGTCCAGTCGGTGACACCGATCGGTTGCCAGAATCAGCTCGGCGCCGAGGCGCTCGGCCGCCGCTCCGAACGACCGGATCTGGTATCCGGTGGTGGCGGCGACCAGCAGCACGCGCGGCGTGCGGGTTGGCGGGCGCATTGCAGATGGAATCCGTGTACCCATCCCGGCCTCGACCGACAGCGACAGCGACCGATGCCGGACTTCGTGCAGGCCATATAATGCCTCAGAGCGCCCCCCCGACACAAGGGGTGGCGGAAGGCGAAGAGCGGTAGCAGGCGTCACGCCGCCCGCCGGCCGAGGCCACGGTTGCAGGCTGCGGGGGAGCAGCAGTACCCGCGCCGGTTCAGACCAGGGCCACCTGCCCGGTCGTGGGCTCGGCTCAGCAGTACCACGGCTCGTTCAGGTATGCAACCTCCGCCCGCCGCCTCGACCCTGCCGAGTCCACGGGCGGCGGGACGTACCCATCTTGTACACACGTTGCAACGATGTCGAACACGTCGCGCCGGGAGGCCGTCAGGCGACGGCCGACCAGGGCCGCCACCTGGTCGGCCATCTGGTCGACGCGGGGGTCGGGGTGCCGCCACGGGTAGACCAGCAGCTCGCGATCGAACGGGCCGATCCACCCGCGGAGGTCCTCCAGCTCGCGTAACCGGGACCCGGCCGGGACGAGCAGCCGCAACGCAAGCTGGATCGGGGCGACCTGCTCGACCAGATCCAGCGCTTCGATCTCGGCCAGCATCTTGCGGTATCCGTCGAGCGTGGTCCACGGCGTGAAGGCCACGAAGGTCGGCGCCAAGGTCAGTCCGGCGTTGCGACAGAGCCCCGCGGCGCGGGCGACGTCGTCGCGCGTGTGGCCCTTCTCCAGTCGGCGCAGGATCGAGTCGTCGAACGACTCGACGGCGCTGGTGACGAACAGGCAGCCGGTCTCGCGCAAGCGTGGCAGCAGGTCGGCATGGGCGACCAGGTGTTCCACCTTGATCGTGACGTCGTAGGTCAGGCCGGGAAACCGCCGTGCGATCCCATCGACCACCCGCATGGCGTGCCCCACGCCGTTGAAGAAGTCCGGATCGCCGAACGTGAGGTGCTCCGCGCCCTGCTCCACCTGCGCCGCCACGTCCGCGACCACCACGTCCGGGCTCACGACCCGGAATCGGCCCCCGTAGACCGGGACGATCGGACAGTGCCGGCAGAAGTGCTTGCAGCCACGGCTCGCCTCGGTATAGCCGGCTATCTTCCGGGCCGCGCCCTGCTGCAGCGCCGCGTAGCGTACGAGCGGCGGCAAACCCGCGCGCCACGGCGGCATCAGCTCCAGGCGCGGGAGTCCGGACGCCGGAACGAAACCCTCCGCTCCGCTCTCTACATCCTGCGCGAGGCGCACCAGGTCGGCCTCGAACTCGCCGCCGAGCACGTGATCGACACCGATCGAACGGAGGAGGTCCCCGTTCAGGGGCGCGTAGAGGCCGTAGGCGCACAAACGGGCGGCGGGATTGAGTCGCCGGACCCGCTCGATCACCGGAACCGCGAGCCTCGTCGCGGTGTGCATGGGCAGGTGAAACGACACCAGGCCGGCCTTCGCCACGCCGGCATCGAACGGCTGGCGGGACAGGTCGAGACAGACGACGTCCATCCCGGCGCGGCGCAGCCAGGCCGCCGGCGACGCCAGCCCGAACGGCTGGCGGCCGAGCTCGTAGGTGGCGATGAGAGCGACTCTCATGGCGTGGCGGGCCGTAGCGCGACCTCCGCGTCGGTGGGAGGGGGGGTCGCCAGGCTGACGACCACGAGCGTCGCGATGGAGAGGGCGAGCGCCGGGTACGCGGTCTGCCAACCGAAGAGGTACTCCGGATTCCCGTCGACGGCCCGCGCCAGCCCCACGATCTCCCAGACGAGCGTCGTGAGCATGCCGGCCAGGATGGACGCCACGCCCCCGGCCCGCGTCGCCCGCTTCCACAGCAGCGCGCCGAGCAGCGCGGGCGTGATGCCGGCGCCGTACATCGTGTAGGCCCAGAGCGCCATCGCCAGGATGGTCGGGAAGAAGTTGCCGGCGACGTAGCCCAGGGCGCCGACAGCGACCACGATGAGGCGGGTGTAGAGCACGACCTGCCGGTCCGTGACCGCCGGATTGACGAAACGCTGGTAGACGTCGCGGATCAGGTTCGTCGACGGGGTCAGCAGGAAGCTGTTCGCGGTGGAGACGACGATCGCCGCGGCCCCGCAGACCAGCAGCACGCCGAGCACCGGCGGCAGGACGTCGGTGGCGACGCGGATGACGATCTCCTCCGATTCCGCCACGCCGAGTCCGCCCAGGGCCAGGCTGCCGAAGATGCCGGTCGAATCGATCAGAAACTCGACGACGATGGTGCCGGCGATCCAGCCGAGGACGGCCAGGCGCGCCGCCCGCTCGTCCCGCGCGGAGAAGAACTTCTGGTACATGTTGGCTTCGCCGAGCAGCAGGAACATCGTCGGCAGGAACAGCGCGAACGCCGCCTGCGGGCCCATGTCGCCGAACAGCGATACCTGGTGCGGCTCGAGGGCCGCCAGCGACGCCGAGAGTCCGCCCAAGTCGCCGATCAGGAACGCGACGCCGAACATCACCGCGACCGTCATCACCAGACCGTTGCCGACGTCGAGGTAGGCGATCGACAGCATCCCGGCGAGCGACGTGAAGAGCACGCAGAACACGGCCGTGATCAGCGCCCCGGTACCCGGATCGACCCCGGCCACCAGCGCCAGCAGGCGGCCGCCGCCGCGGAACTGGTACGCCGCGATGGTGGCGTAGGCCAGCACGGTGGTCAGCGTCCCGAGCACCCGCGCCGCCGGCCCGTAACGCAGCTCGAGGATGTCGGGCACCGTGTATTGCGCGATGCGGCGCACGCGCGGCGCTATGAAGTAGACGAGAGCGATGCCGGCCCACGCCCCGGCCGACTGCCAGAGCGCGGAGAACCCGGAGCGGTAGCCGAGCCCGGCCCCGCCGAACAGGCTGCCCGAGCCGATCCAGGTGGCGAGCAGGGTGAAGACGAGCACGCGCGCCGGCAACCGCCGCCCGGCGACCAGAAAGTCGTCGCCGGTCCGCACGCGGCGACTGCGCCACGCGCCGACGAGCACCAGCACGGACATGTAGACGATGACCGCCGTCAGCATGCCGGCCATTGTGGATCATAATGAGCGGTTCATGGCGCTCGACGAGTATCGGCGCAAGCGGGACTTCAGCCGCACCCCGGAACCGGAGGGCGCCGCGGCGTCCCGGTCCCGGCGTCGGCGGGCGACCGGCGACGGCCGGGAGGGTTACTTCTGCGTCCAGAAGCATCTCGCCAGCCATCTCCACTACGACCTGCGGCTGGAGCACGACGGCGTCCTGCTCTCCTGGGCCGTGCCCCGGGGCCCCTCGCTGCAGCCGGTCGACAAGCGGATGGCAGTGCGGACCGAGGATCATCCGAACGAGTACGGCAGCTTCGAGGGCGTCATCCCGGAGGGCTACGGCGCGGGCATCGTGATGCTGTGGGACCACGGCGCGTGGAGGCCGGAAGTCGACGACGTCGGCGCCGCCCTGGAGAAGGGCGACCTGAAATTCTCGCTCGACGGCTACAAGCTGAAGGGCTCCTGGGCGCTGGTGCGCACCCGGGACCGCCCCGGGACGGCGCCGCGGCAGCGCGGCCGCAACTGGCTGCTGATCAAGCACGCCGACTTCTGGTCGGGGCCCATCGACATCACGGAAGTGGCGCCGCTCAGCGTGAAGAGCGAGGGGGACTTCGATGACATCCTCGCCGCGGACATGCCGGATCTCTGGGTCACCGGCCGTCCCGCAACGGCCGCCGGTACCGGCCGCGCCGCCGCATTGACCCGTGAGGTCATCGAGCGAGCCGCAAGGAAGATCCTCGCGCGCAACGAGGCGGTCGCGGGCGATGCGGCGGTACCACCAAGCACCCGCGGGCGTACCGCCAGGAAGGGACGGACCCGCCGGTCGGGATAGTGCAACCGCGCGCTATTGAAGAAGCCGTCGCGCCAGAACGCTCCAGACCGCGTAGGCGAGACGCCGGCGCGCGTGACGGGCGATCTGACGCTGCGAGAAGTGTCCCGTGACCAGCTCGCACTCCGCGGGCAAGTCTCCGATCGGCAAGAGCTCCTTGTGCTCGGCCGCGTAGCGCGCGAGCACGTCGGCCGGTGGGATGGCGTTGTTGGCGATGGCGACGTCCACGGGCCGGCCGATGGCGTCGCTCACCCTTCGCACCGCCTCCCCCACCGAAAAACCGTGCATGCCCCGCCCCTCGGTCAGGATGTTCGTCACGAGCACGATGGGGCCCTCGGTCGCGCGAACCGCTTCCGCGACGCCCCGAACGAGGAGAATCGGCATCAGGCTGGTGTAGAAGCTGCCGGGCCCTATCACCACCGCGTCGAAGCCGCGGATGGCCTCCGACGCAGCCTGGTGGACGTTCGGCTCCGGATCGAGCCAGATCCGCCTGATCCGCCGACCGTCGGTCTGCTCGCGATCGACCCCGACCTCGCTGACCGCGCGTGAGCCGTCCTCGTACTCCGCGTAGAGCGTCGATTGCTCCACGCTGACCGGCAACACGCGGCCGTTGCAGTCGAGCAGGGTCCGCAGGCCGTCCACGGCGGCGACGAAATCCCCGCTGTACTGCTCCATCATGGACAGGAGCAGATTGCCGCCGGTGTGCCCGCGAAGTCTCCCGTTCTCCAGGGCCGGCAGGCGCGAGAGAAGCAGGCGCCGGGCTTCACCCTCGTTCCTGGCGAGCGCCAGCGCGCACTTCAGCACGTCCCCCGGAGGCAGGACGCCGAGCTCGTCCCGAAGCTGGCCCGAGCTGCCGCCGCTGTCGAACATCGTGACGACGGCGTTCACCCGCAACCACGGATTCTGCTTCAGGCCGCCCAGCAGGCTGGGCAACCCGGTGCCGCCACCCAAGCATCCGACGTTGACTTCCCGCAGCCGCACGCGGCGCATTATGCCACATGGCCCACCCGCCCCCGCCTCGCGTCATGTCGCGAAAAAACGGGCCGCCGCCACCGGGCGCGCGGCCGACGCCTGCACGAAAGCGCCTCTTGCGTCGATAAGCCCTTATGCCCATCGCGGGTCTCGAACCATGAGACGGATTGTGCGCTACGCCGCGCTCGCCCTCGGCGCCACCGCTTTCTGCCTGCTGGCCCTGCTGAACGTCGGCGGCTACCGCTACGGCGTTTCCGACCAGGCCTTCTACATTCCCATCGTCCTGCAGGGACTCGAGCCGGGGCTGTTTCCACACGATGCGGCGCTGCTGGCCGTCCAGAACCGGTTGCTCGCGTTCGACGACTGGTTCGCGCTTCTCGTCCGGATCAGCGGCGTGAGCCTGCCGGCCGCGTTCTTCGCCGGCTACATGGCGGGGCTGGCGCTGCTCTATGCGGCGTGCGTGCTTCTGGGACGTTCGCTGTATCGGACCTGGTGGGGCGTCGCCACCCTGGCCGCGGCTCTGACCCTGCGTCATCGCATTCCGGACACGGCCGTCAACTCGATCGAGGCGTATCTGCACCCGCGGCAACTCGCCTTCGCCGTCGGGCTCCTGGCGGTGGGGCTCTTCCTGCGCGGTCACACGGCCGGCGCAGCGGCGGTCGTCGCCGGCGCCGGCCTGTTCCATCCGACGACCGCGCTGTGGTTCGTGATTCTGCTCGGCGTGGCCGGACTCGTCGCCGACCCCGCGGCCCGCCGGCCGATTCTCGTCGTCGTCGCCGCGCTGCTGCCGACGACCGTCGTGCTGCTGGTCGGAGGCTTCCGCGAGCAACTGGACGTGATGAGCCCGGCCTGGAGCGCACTGCTGGAGTCCAAGGACTATCTGCTGGCGACGCGGTGGCCGATGATGACCTGGTTCGCCAACCTGGGCCTGGCGGGGGTCATCGCCGCCGTCTACGACTATCGCCGGTCGCTCGGCATGGCCACCGACCGCGAGACGGGAATCGTCGCCGGGTGCCTGGCGCTTCTGGCGCTGTTTCTCGTCTCGGTCCCGCTGGCCTCCATCGGGGTGGCGCTCGTCGTCCAGTTGCAGTTCAGCCGGATCTTCTGGCTGCTCGACGTCGTCGCCATCGCCTACGCGGCCTGGATCGTGATCGAGAGTCCCCTCGGAGTCCGTGGCCGCGGGTTCCTCGCCGCGACGGCCGCCCGCCTGCTCCGGCCGCGCGCGCGCCGCGCGGCCATTGCCCTGATCGTCCTGACGTCGCTGACACGCGGCAGCTACGTGACGTTCGTCGAGCGCGCCGGCCACCCCCTGATCGAGATCGACCTGCCGGCGTCGGCGTGGACCGACGTGATGCGATGGGCGGGCGAGCGCCCCGTGGGCACCAACTTCCTGACCGACCCGGGGCATGCCTGGCGCTACGGATCGAGCGTCCGGGCGGCCAGCAGCCGCGACGTCTATCTCGAATCGGTCAAGGACGTCGGCATCGCCATCTACTCCAGCGTCATCGCCGCACGCATCAGCAGCCGCATCGCCGAGTTGGGCGACTTCGCAGCGCTCGAGCCGGCCCACGCACGATGGCTCGCCAAGCGCCACGACCTCGACTATCTCATCACGGAGCACGCCATCGACCTGCCGCTGGTGCACCGGAACGGCCGGTTCGGCGTGTACGATCTGCGAGAAGACGCACGGATGGCGCGGCAGGAATCGCCGACCGATGGGGATTGACGGCCCCCGCGCGCGGTCGGTTGCCTGCCAGGTCCGGCTGCATGAATCTGCACCGCTCTCGCGAGTTCCTCCCCGCCCGCGGTCTCGACGGAGGGCACAGGATGACCCTCTATACCTGGGCCCGCCCGCGGCACTTTCCGCGGCTGCCGGCGCCGGTGCGGCGGTACTTCGACGTCGCCCCGGACGCCCGCGTGCTGGCGCACTGTCATTGGCAGCCATCGCCGTCGGCACGGCCCACGCTGCTGGCGCTGCACGGCCTCGAGGGCTCGAGCAGGGCGCACTACATGCGCGGGCTGGCGGACAAGGCCTTCGCGGCCGGCCTCAACGTGGTGTTGCTCAACCAGCGCAACTGCGGGAATACCGAGCATCTGTCGCGAGGCCTCTACCACTCGGGACTCTCGTCCGATCCCGCGACGGTCATTCGCGAGCTGACCGAGGTGGACCGCCTTCCGGCCGTCGCCGTGGTGGGGTACTCCCTGGGCGGCAACCTCGGGCTGCGACTGGCCGGCACGACGCCTGCCGGAGTCCTTCGTGCGGTCTGCGCCGTCTCGCCGACGATGGATCTCGCGCGGTGCGTGGACGCTCTCGAACGACGGTGCAACGCCGTCTATCAATGGAACTTCGTGCGCAACCTGAAGCGCCGCATGCGGCGCAAGGCGCGCCTCCTGCCCGGCGCGTTCAACCTCGACGCTCTCGGCGGGATTCGCACCGTCCGCGAGTTCGACGATGCATTCACGGCCCCGCACCACGGGTTCCGAGACGCCGCCGACTACTACCACCGGGCGAGCAGCCTGCGGGTCGTAGACCGGATTGCGGTGCCGACGCTGATCATCAGCGCCGAGGACGACCCGTTCGTCCCCGCCGAGCAGTTCCGGAACCCGGCGGCGGCCGCAAACCCGAACGTCGCCGCGGCCATCACGCGCCACGGCGGGCACTGCGGCTACTATGCGAATCCAACGCCCGGCTTCGACGGTTACTGGGCCGAACGAACGGCGATCGACTTCGCGCGCGGCCATCTCTAGGAGTCCGTGGTGAAACTCTGCGTGGCACCGAGAGGGGCGAGGCGCCCGCGTGGCAAGGCGCGACGAGGGAGCACCTCCGGACGCTCAATCCGATGGCAAGCGGTCCAGCAGACGTTTCGCGAAGTCGGGTCCCGTCCCGCGCTCCTCGTGCTTGAAGTAGACGTAGACCTCTTGACAATCACCGGTGCTGCGCGTGATCGTCTCGGCCCATCGAGCGAGGTCGACGTCGCCGTACCCCTGATCGCGAAGCCTGAAGTAGCCGTGGCGGGCGGTTACGCGAATCGGCGTTCGCAGCCGCTCGCTGTCGGCGATGCAGAGCGCCGCCCCGTGCGCAGCCAGAAGCTCGGTGACCTGCGTATCGTGCCAGGAGGCGTGCCTGAACTCGAAGGCCGCACGGGCGTCGGGCGGCAACGTCTCGAGGAATCGCGCGAGCACGTCGACGTTCTTGCGGAACGACGGAGGCAACTGGAACAGCAGCGCCCCGCGCTTGTCGCCGAGGCTCCGCGCGGCATCGCAGAATGCGCGCGTGATCTCCGCGCAGTCGACCAGCCGCGCCTCGTGGGTGATGCGGCGCGGCGCCTTGAGCGTGAAGCGAAAACCGGCAGGCGTCACGGCCGACCAGCCCGCCAGCAACCGCTCCGTCGGCAGGCGGTAGAACGTGTAGTTGATCTCGACCGTATCGAGCCGCTCCGCGTAGTACGGGAGCATCTTCTTCTGCGGGAACTTCTCCGGGTAGAAGGAACCCTTCCACTCGGTGTAGTTGTAACCGGAGGTCCCGACCCGGTAGCGAGGCATGTCCGGGGATGGTCGGCCGGCCACCGGCACCCGCCCAAGAGGGGTGCCGCGACCTGCAGCTAGTCCAGGTCGAAGTCCCGTGCCGGCCGGGTGACCGGCTCGTCCCGCACCTGCTTCAGCGCCTCGTCGAAGCGTTTCGACAGGGCATCGCTACGCCCCTTCTCGTCGGCGACCGAGCGCTCGAAGACCGCCTCTCGGCGCGCCGCCGCGGCGGCCAGGATGCGCTGCGCGTCACCGAGTTCCGGAACGTCCTCGCGCGGCGGCTGGCGGTGCGAGATCAGGCGTCGCAGCTCGGCATCGATGACCAGAACCGAGCCGCAACAGGGGCAACCAATCTCGAATTCCGAGGAGAGCTGAGACATCGGGCTCAACGATGGGCGATCCGCGGCCGAGCGCCTAACCTTCCTCTTCGTAGTCGCCCTCGATGGGCGGAATCAGCCTGGTCGGTGGGCGGAGCGCTTCACGGTGGTCGTAGACCGGCAAGCCGCCCACGTGCACGGGCACCCGGCACGCCGGCCCCTTGCGATCGATCACGACGGTTACCGGACTGCCCTCGACACCCTCACGAAAGCCGACACGGCACCCGCACGCAAGCCGAGCGTGCTCGAATCCTTTGAGCATGCCCAATGATACTACAGTCCCGCGGAATTCCCGGCCGGGCCCCCGTTCCGCACGCGCGGCGCCGCCGGCCGTCCGCTACAGCAACGCGTCGATGTCCCGCTGAAACGCTTCGCGGGTGGAGATGCCAATGTGCGTGCGGCAGAGCGTGCCATCGCGATCGATGAAGAACGTGACCGGCAAGCCCCACACCGGCCCGTATGCTTCCTGGTGGAAATCCTCCCGGCCGAGCCCCACCAGCATCGGGTAGTTGACCTGGAACTGGGCCGCGAACGGCCGGATCTGCTCGGGAGTGTCGTCCACGGAGAGCCCGAGGACGACGAGCCCGTCATCCTTGTACTGGCGCTGGAACTCGACGAACCAGGGGATCTCGATCTTGCACGGACCGCACCAGGTGGCCCAGAAGTTCAGAAGAATGACGTTGCCCTTGAGCTCCGCCAGGTTCACCTCGTCGCCATCGATGTCGCGGAGCGTGAAGTCGAGCGGCGCGGGCTTGGCGTCGGCGTCGCAGCGTCCCTCCTGGGCCGTTCCGCGCTCGAGGGGCGCAAACGACAGCACCGGGACGCTGCGCGCCGCCGGCAACGTCAGGAACCCGAGGGCGAGCGCCGCGCCGACCGCTGCTATCCACCGCCTGGTTGTCATGTCCACTCCTGCTGAATCGGCGCCCTGCCCGCATCCCGGGCCGTGTCCGACCTCCACGAGACGCGTCGGCCGCGGAGCCACCCGCCGCCCGCCTCCAGATTAACGCCTGCGGCCGATGAATCTCAAGCGTCCCGGTGCACCCATTGCTCCGCGCTGTCCCCCCGGGAGTCCTCCGGCGTCACCGCCAGGTGACGGTCCCTGCCGGCCCGCTTGCCCGAACGAGCGGCACGCGCCTTGCTTTCGACCAAGTGATTGCCGGCGGCCGGACCAGGGGATAAGATGGCTGAAGGTGCTGTCCGTCGGCCAAGCGACCCGGCGCGCCGGTCGCCGCGAGGTTCCCATGATTCGCAACAGACCCGAACGCCAATCACGACGGCAGATGACTGCCCTTGTCGCGCTTCTCATCGCGGCGATCGCCGCGCCGGCCGCCGCCCAGTCCCAGTTCGCGTCGTACTACGGCAAGAACCGCGTCAAGTACGACAAGTTCGACTGGCACATCTACACGACCGACCACTTCGACATCTACTACTACCCGGAACTCGAAGAACACCTCGAGCGGGTGGCCGCCTACGCCGAGAGCGCCTACCAGCAGCTCAGCGCCGACCTGCGTCACGATCTGGCGTTCAGCGTCCCGCTCGTGGTCTTCAAGACGCACAGCGAGTTCGAGCAGCAGAACATCTTCCCAGGCGGCAGTCCGGAAGGGGTCGGCGCGTTCGCCGAACCGTACCGCAACCGTATCGCGCTGCCCATCGACGAGCCGCCCGACGGGCTCTACCGGCTCATCACGCATGAGCTGACCCACATCTTCGAGTTCGACATCATCCCGCGATCGATGATCCGGAACACCGTACCGCTGTGGGTCGACGAGGGCCTCGCCGAGTTCATGGCCGGCGTCTGGCGTCCGCTCGACCTGATGCAGGTCCGGGACGTCGCGGTCGCCGACATCGTGCCGTCCATGACGGAGTTCGAGCGCTACGGCGGCTTCGCGAGCGGCCGCGTGGTCTACAACCTGGGCCACGCCGTCTTCGAGTTCATCGAGGAACGCTGGGGGCTCGAAGGACTCCGCCAGTTCCTGTTCGCGCTCCGGCGCAACGCGATCGGCGGCGGCGAGGATCCCTACGAGGAAGCGTTCGACCTTGAAGCGCAGGATTGGGACGACGCGTTCAAGTCCTATCTCGACGACCGGTTCGAGGCGTTTCGCGACAAGGAACGCCCGGCCGACTACGGGCGCAACCTGGCTCCCGACCCGTTGCGGAGCCGCTATCCGGTCGTCTACTCGCTGGAGGCGTCTCCGTCGGGCGAGGTGATCGCGGCGATGGCGGTCAACCGCAAGGACCGGGAAGCCGACATCGTGCTGCTGTCGTCCCGGACCGGCGAGGTAATCCTGAACCTGACGGAGGGTTTCGACCAGGAGTTCGGCTTCGACTACATCGCCCAGACTCCGCGCTGGAACACGGTGCCCTGGATGTCGTGGTCGCCGGGCGGTGACCGAATCGCGTACATCGTGCGCCACGGCAAGGGCAAGGCGCTCGCCGTCCAGAACGTCGTCACACGCGAGCTCGAGCAGCTGATCGATCTTGAGGTGGTCGACGAACCGGAATCGCCCGACTTCTCGCCGGACGGACGCACGGTGGTCTTCTCGGCGCTGAGCCGCGCCGTGGGCGACATCTACGAGATCGACCTGGAGACCGAGGAGATCACCAACCTGACCAACAGCGCGCTGGCCGACTACGCGCCGTTCTACTCGCCGGACGGCCGCTCGGTCGTCTACCTGGCGCGCGTCAGCGGCAACAACAAGCTCTTCCGGCTTGATCGGGAGACCGGGCAGCGCCGGCAACTGACCTTCGGAACGCACGATGAGGCCGGCGGGCAGTTCATCGACGAGCGCACCATCGTGTTCGCCTCGACCGCGGTCGATCCGACGCAGCCGATCGACCCCGACACCGCCCGCGACGGCGAGATCTTCAATCTGTGGACCCTCGACATCGAGAACGGCGCGCTGCACCAGCTCACCGACAACGCGACAGGCGTCGTCAACCCGATCGTCCTCGCGCCGGACGAGGATTCCGACCTGCCCCGCATCGGCTTCATCACCTACTTCAGGGCCGAGTACGGGCTGCACACCATCGAGTACGACGAGCCGCTCTACACGGCCGACGCCACCGATTTCGGCGGGCCGGGCCCGCTGATCGACTTCCAGGCGCCGCTGACCCACACCCTGAATCCGGCCAACTCGCGGCGCAAGGGCCGGTTCGAGAACATGTACATGCAGGGCCGGCCGAACTTCGGCGTCGGCCTGACCAACAGCGGCGACGTGCTCGGGGGCACGATGATCAGCTTCGCCGACGTGCTCGGCGACCAGATGTTCAACATCCAGGCCTACTCGATCCAGACCTACCGCACCTACGGCGCGTCCTACGTGAACCTGGCCGGCCGGCTGCAGTATGCCCTGCAGGGCATATCGTCCGAGCAGTATTTCTACGGTCTCGGGGCGTACTTCGCTCCCAGCCTGGCTTTCCTGAGCCGCGACGACGCCATCGCCACGCGGCAGTCGAACGGCGGCAGCGCCATCGGCATCTATCCGCTGGACCGCTTCCGGCGGGTCGAGTTCTCCGCGGGCGTCTACAACTTCAAGGAGACGTTCGCCGACGAGGCGCTGCAGGCGCAGTCGGATGCGTTTCAGCAACAGCAGTTCGGCACCACGCTCTTCCGCGACGGCTCGTTCATGCCGTTCGGCACCCGCTTCTTCCAGGAGACGACCGTCTTCCGCGAGTACGGTCCGGTCGCGGGCAACACCGTGATGGCGGGCTACGAGTACGCCCCGGGATTCGGCGGGTTCCTGTCGCGCCAGACCGTCGACCTCGACGCCCGCTACTACCTGCGGGTCGCCGAGAACGGGGTCCTGGCGTTTCGCGGGCGCGCGTTCAACAGTTGGGGCGACTTTCCCGACTTCATCTTCTTCGGCGGACAGTCCGAGATGCGCGGCTACGACTACCTGCACTTTCTCGGCCACAAGGCGTTCTTCGGCAACGTCGAGCTGCGGTTCCCGCTCGTCGAGGCGATGGCGACGCCCATCGGTATCCTGGGCGGCATCCGGGGCACCTTCTTCTTCAACATCGGCGCGGCGGCCATAGCCGGCCAGCCCTGGAACCTGTGGTCGAGCGGAGACGAATGGGTGCGGCCCATCGTCGGGTACCGGGCCAACTACCTGGCGAACGTGGAAGGACGGGCCTCGGAGCCGGTCTTCGGTGCGCCCGTACCGATCAGCGGGTTCCGCCTCAACAACGCGCGCGCCTCGTACGGCTTCGGTCTCACGACGTTCGCCATCGGCTTTCCGATCCATCTCGACTGGACCTGGCCGACGCTCTTCAACCGCGAGTGGGAAGACACCGTCTTCGCGACCGAGGCCCAGTTCGCCGGGTTCCTGCGCGGCAGCGACTACTTCCGCAAGGCGCGCATGTCGATCTGGATCGGCTACGACTTCTAGGCCCCTGCGCCGTAGAACGCAACGAAGTGAGTCTCAGGCGCAAGGAAGTCCCTGGGCCGGTGGGGGCCAAGGCGAGGGCTAAGGCTGGGCCAAGCCGAGCACGGAGCCTTGCGACGGGTTCGGCGGCGCCAGGGAGTCAACTGGACGGGTTGATCTCGGAGAGCCGGAGCACGCTGTCCTGCAGGTCGAGAGCCACACGGTAGTCACCCAGGAACATGTGGCCGATGATGCCGCCGATGTGGAACCCGAGCAGGGCGCTCGGGCGGTGCAGATTGAGGACGACGACGGCCAAGTTGTCGAACCGGATGCGGTCGAATCCGAGGTTTACGCCGGGCAGCAGGAACGCGTCGTCGTCCCACCCCGAGGTCCCGTAGACGCGCAGCGGAATGTGGCGAACCGGCGCCATGCCGAGGGCGTTGGCGGTGCTCAGGCTGATGGAGATGACCTCGCCGCCGGTATCGACGATGAAGCTCTTCTGCACCGATCCGTTCAGGACGCCGCGCACCAGCGCCAGGCGATGAAAGCGCATCGGGAGCTCGATGTCCGCGGGCGGCCCCGGAGGCAGATCGCGAGCCACCACCAGACGCTGATGCTGGTAGTCGACGATGGCCGACATCCCCAGCGCCAGGGGCGAGAAGCTGTTCTCGCTGCGGGTTGCGGGCAGGCCCGTCAGCGGCGGGTTCTTGATGAGGGCGGGAACGTTCTCCACGCGCAGCGTGCCGATCTCGAGCGTGTCGGCACGCCCCAGCTCAAGACCGCGCATGCCGACGCGGCCGACGCCGGCACTCAGGGTGTTGGTGATCGGCCGGACGCCGATGCGCTGCGCCGTCTCCTGCGACAGCACCATCTGCTCGGCGCCGGTGTCCACGACGAGGTCGATCTCGTCACCGTTCACGCGCCCGCGAACGATCACCTTGTCGCGCTCGAGTCGAAACGGAATGGTGTGCGCCTGATCCAGCTGCTCGGGCGACACATAGACGGGAACGCGCTCGCCGAACGACCGCAGGAACCGAATCTCGGATCGGGCCCATTCGATCTTCTGGTCCATGCGCGTGCCTGCCAAGCCTTCGACGTACGACTCGAACGCGTCGGCCGCCAGATCGTACCGCTGCATGCGGCGATGGACGGACCCGATGGTATGGTAGTAGTCCCCGCGCGGGTCCCGGGCGACGGCCGCCTGCAACTCGACGAGCCCTTCTTCCAGCCGGCCTCGCGCCGCGAGGCTGCGACCGAGCCCGTGGCGGGCCAGCGCGTTGTCCGGGCTCCTCGCGAGGACATCCTCGTACACCTGCTCGGCTTCCTCGAACAGACCGAATGCCCACAACGCGTCCGCATACAGCGCTCGATACTCGGGATCGACCGGGTCGAGGCTGTAGAGGAAGTCCGCCTCCTGCTGCGCACGGGAGAACTCGGCAATGTGCAACAGCGACTTGAGCAGCCCGCTCGACGCGCGCAGGAGCTGATCGTCCCGCGCCCCCTGCTTCGCGTTCTCGTAGGCGGACAGCGCTTCCCAGTAGCGCTGATCTCCATAGAGCAACTCGGCGAGTTGAAGCCGCACCTCGCTGCGCGCGGAGTCGGTGGTCGACTCGGCGCCGATGAGGATGGGTGCCGCTACGCAGAAGGTCAGCGCAACAATGATTCCTCGGACCCGCATCAGCCCCTCCCGCACAAGAAACCGCCCGCGGCGCCAGACCCCGACCCACGGCTCGAACCAGCGAATGCAACTATGCATCATTGACCCGATCAAGACAAGATCGGAGTCGCGATGAAGGCTGCCCCGGCGCACTTGCCGAGTTTGAGATCCAGATCTCGAGAAACCGTCTCCGGCGGGACTACCTGGTGTAGTGCTCGATGGGAACGCCGTCGTACATCTCGTCGACGCGCAGAATCTGGGCGTCCCGGCTGTAGGTGCCCAGCTCGTAGTCCTCGCTCATGATGAGCGCCTTCACCGGCTTGGTCGGGCACACTTCCGCGCAGAGGCCGCAGAAGGAGCAGCGCGACAGGTTGAAGTCGAAGAAGTCGAGCACCTTGATCTTGTGCCCCGGCTCCCGGTGCCCGCCCAGGTTGATCAGTTCGTCCGGACAGGCCTTGGCGCACTGATCGCACACGATGCAGGTCTGGGCGCCGGTCTCGGGCTCCACCTGCAGGCGAAGCACCCCCCGGAACCGGGGCGCCACCGGCCGCCGCTCCTCCGGATACTGAAACGTGAACGCCGGCTGCGGGGTGTACTTGAGCGTGACCCAGAGTCCCTTGAGCAGGTCCACCAGGAACACCGTCCGAAAGAACTTGGCCAGAAACAGCACGTCGACCTACCCCCGATCCTCGACGATGACAGGCTCGGTCTGCCCCGCCATGATCACCCGCTCCTTGCGGAGGATCGTGTTCTCCTTGCGAATCTTGTCCTGCAACCGCATCAACCCGTAGAGGAGCGCTTCCGGACGGGGCGGACACCCGGAGACGTAGACGTCGACCGGCACGATCTTGTCGACCCCCTGCAGCACGCTGTAGGTCGGAAACGGACCGCCCGCGTTCGAGCAGCTTCCCATCGAGATGACCCACTTCGGCTCCGGCATCTGGTCGTACAGCCGCCGCAGCACGGGCGCCATCTTCTTCGTCACCGTGCCCGCCACGATCATCAGGTCGGACTGGCGAGGCGATGCGCGAAACACCTCGGCTCCGAACCGGGCGATGTCGTAGCGCGACGTCGACGTGGCGATCATCTCGATCGCGCAGCAGGCGAGGCCGAACCCCATCGGCCAGAGCGAGGACTGCCGCGCCCAGTTCAGGACACGATCGAGATTGGTCGTGATGAAGTTGTCTTCGAAGCGATGATCGATGAGACCCATCTGGATGGATTCCGCTGCCAGCCGCAAGGCCGGCGGCCATGGACGCCCGCTACTTGCCCTCGTACCACTGGGCGTTGGTTTCGATGAAGCTCTCCCACTCGTCCGGCACCTCGTCGTTGGCGAAGATCGCCTCCACGGGACACGCGGGAACGCAGGCGCCGCAGTCGATGCACTCATCCGGATGGATGTAGAGCATCGTCTCGGCCTCGAACTCTTCCTCGTCCTTGCGCGGGTGGATGCAATCGACCGGACACACGTCGACGCAGGCGGTATCCTTCGTCCCGACACACGGCTCACAGATCGAATAGGCCATTCATTTCCTCCGAGCTACGCCAACCAGTATCTCCCGCTCACAGAATACAGGCTGGCCAGCCTGGGATCAAGGCGCAGCCGAGTGCGCGCCGGCGGGCCGCGGCGCCCGCGGTGGACGCTGCCGGCGGACCCGCGGTACCATCGGATTCGGCATGGCAGCGCCTGTTCCCGTCCCGCTCGTACGCGGACGCCCGCCCCGGTTCGCAGAGCCGCCGCGCGGACCCAAGCCTTCCTGGCTCCGCGTCAAGGCGCCCGGCAGCCCCGGCTACCTGCGGCTCGAGCGGTTGACGCGCAGCCTCTCCCTGAACACCGTGTGCCGGGAGGCGAGTTGTCCGAACATCGGCGAGTGCTGGCAGCACGGCACGGCGACGTTCATGATCCTCGGCAGCGTCTGCACGCGATCCTGCGGCTACTGCAATGTGGTCCACGGCACCCCCGACGCCGTGGACCGGACCGAGCCGGCGCGCCTGGCGGAGGCCGTCGCGGCCCTCGACCTCGAGTACGTGGTCGTCACGTCGGTCGACCGCGACGATCTGCCCGACGGCGGCGCCGCGGTGTTCGCCGATTCCATCCGCGCCATCCGGGGGCGAAAGCCGGACTGCCGCGTCGAAGTGCTCATACCCGATTTCTCGGGCCGCGCCCGCGATCTCGAGCGCGTGCTCGACGCGGGCCCGGACGTGCTCAACCACAACCTGGAAACGGTCGAGCGGCTCTACCGTACCGCCCGGCCCGGCGGGCGTTATCGGCGGGCGTTGCGACTGCTAGAGCATGCGCGCCGTCACCGCCCTGCCACACCGACCAAGTCCGGCATCATGGTGGGCCTCGGCGAATCGCGCGACGAGATTCTTGCCGCGCTGCAGGACCTGCGCGGCGCAGGCTGCGACATCCTCACCGTCGGGCAGTACCTGCGGCCGTCCGTTGCGCATCTGCCCGTGGCCCGCTACTACGACCCCGGCGAGTTCGCCGACATCAAGTCGCAGGCGCTCGGCCTCGGGTTCGGGCACGTGGAATCGGGACCGCTGGTGCGCAGCTCCTACCACGCGCACGAGCAGGCCGAGGCGTTCGACCGCTGCGCCTCATAGCGCGACTCCGCGGGCGGCAGGCGGGAACGCGTCAGCGCCGCTTCGGGCGGTAGACGTGCGTGCTGCGTCCGAAGAAGACCTCGGCCGCCTCGGCGAAGGTTTCCGAGACCGTCGGATGAGGGTGGATCGCGCCGGCGAGGTCGGCCGCGGTCAGCTCCTTCTCCACCGCGATCACGCCTTCCGCGATCAGTTCTCCCGCCCCGGCGCCGACCAGTCCCACCCCGAGCACCCGGCCGGACTCGGGCTCGAGCACCAGCTTGGTCACGCCTTCGGGCCGGTCCAGGGTGAGGGCCCGGCCGGACGCGCCCCACGGGAAGCGCGCCACGGTCACCCGCCGGCCGGACGCGGCGGCGCCCGCTTCGGTGAGGCCGCACCAGGCCACCTCGGGGTCGGTGAAGACGACCGCGGGCACCGCCCGCGGAGCGAACGACGCATCGTTTCCGGTGATCGTGTCGACCGCCACGCGGGCCTCGGCGAACGCCTTGTGCGCGAGCAGCGGCTCCCCCGCGACGTCGCCGATGGCGAAGATCGACGATTCGGCCGACCGCCGCTGCGCATCCACCCGGATGAAGCCGCGGGCGTCGCGCTCCACCCGCGTCCGTTCGGCCAGGCCGGGGACGTCCGAGTTCGGCGTCCGCCCGACCGCCACCAGCACCCGATCGAAGCACTCGGTGCGGACGCTCCCATCCGCGCCGGCGAGAGAGACGTCGATCCCCGCCGCCCGCGGCGTCAAGCCGCTCACGGACGTGCTCACGCGCACGTCGTGGACGGTAGCGGCGATCCGCCGCGCAAGCACCCGCACGAGGTCCGCGTCCGCGCCCGGCAGGAGGCCGCCGGTCATCTCGACGATCGTGACCGCCGACCCGAGGGCCGCGTAGACCGTCCCGAGCTCGAGCCCGATGTAACCGCCCCCGATCACCAGCAGCGACTCCGGGACTCCGTCGAGATCGAGTGCGCGCGTCGAATCGAGCACCCGGGGATCGTCGAGGGCCAGCGCCGCCGGACGCGTCGGGCGCGATCCCGTCGCCACGATGGCGTGCTCGAACGCGATCGTCCGCGCTTCCCCGCCGCCGTCCCCGGTCGGCGTCACGCGGATCGTATGCGCATCCTCGAACGCGGCCCGCCCCTGGACGCAGGTCACCCCCCGCTGTTTCGACAGCAGGGCCAGCCCGCCGGTCAGCTTGGCGACGACCTCGTCCTTCCAGGCCCGCAACCGTACCGCGTCGATGTCCGGCTCGCCGAACGACACGCCCCACCGCGCCGCCGCGCGGGCGTCGGTCACCACCTGCGCGGCGTGCAGCAGCGCCTTCGACGGCATGCAGCCCCGGTAGAGGCAGACGCCGCCGGGGCGCGGCGCCTCGTCGACGAGCACCACCGCCAAACCGAGGTCGGCCGCGAGAAAGGCGGCGGTGTAGCCGCCCGGACCGGCGCCGATGATGGCAATCTGCGTCGTCTCGGTCATCAGGCTCGTCTACACTAATTGTAGGAGGTCGGGGAGATGACCAGAGCCGCCCTCGTCGCGGTCGGACTTGCCGTGCTGGCCGCCGCCATGGGTCCCGCCGTGCAAGGCCAGCCGTTCGGAGCCATGATGACGCCCCTCTTCGCCCC
The DNA here is from genome assembly GCA_965116825.1 of Vicinamibacterales bacterium. GTDB lineage: Bacteria > Acidobacteriota > Vicinamibacteria > Vicinamibacterales > UBA8438 > WTFV01. The sequence continues at coordinate 3,983,111 of OZ220736.1, read as the reverse complement.
GGTCGACGTCGGCGCCGACGTCTCCTCGCTGCCGCGGTCCGAACGCGCGGCGCTCGCGCGGATCATCGACGCGGCGCGCGTCATGGACGCGCTGTTCCTGGAACAGGTCTGGGCGGGCAACCCTTCGCTGCTGCTCGAACTCCAGGGCGATCGTAGCGCACCCAGCCGGGCGCAGCTCGCCTTCTTCCTGGTCAACAAGGGGCCCTGGTCACGCGTCGAAGAGAACCGGGCGTTCGTCCCCGGCGTGCCGCCCAAGCCGGAAGGCGCCGCCTACTATCCGCCCGACGCGACCCGCGAGGAGATCGCGGCGTGGATCGACGGGTTGTCCGGCGCGGAACGCGACGCGGCCGCCGGTTTCTTCACCGTCATCCGCCGGGGCCTCGACGGCGAGCTGCGGGCCGTGCCGTACAGCCTGGAGTACCAGGGGCCGCTGGCCGTGGCCGCCGGACATCTGCGAGCGGCCGCCGACCTGACCGCGGAGCCGACCCTCGCGCGCTATCTGCGGACCCGCGCGGACGCCTTTGCGTCGAACGAGTACTACGACAGCGACGTCGCATGGATGCAACTCGACGGCGCCATCGAGCCGACCATCGGCCCCTACGAGGTGTACGAGGACGAGTGGTTCAACTACAAGGCGGCGTTCGAGGCCTTCGTCACCATTCGCGACGACGCCGAGACCGCGCAGTTGGCGGGTTTCGGGAGCGAGCTGCAGGGTCTGGAGGACAACCTGCCGATAGACCCCGCCTACCGCGACCCGGAGCTCGGCGCCCTGGCGCCGATCCGCGTCGTGAACGTCGTCTTCACGGCCGGCGACGCCAACAGCGGCGTGCAGACCGCCGCGTTCAACCTCCCCAACGACGAGCGGGTGATCCGCGACCACGGCTCGAAGCGCGTCATGCTGAAGAACGTCCAGGAGGCGAAGTTCCGCCAGGTGCTGTCGCCGATCGCCGCGGTCGCGCTGGCGTTCAGCGAACGGGTCGACGTCTCCTTCGACGCGTTCTTCACCCACATCCTGATGCACGAGCTGATGCACGGGCTCGGACCGCATTCCACCGAGCTGGACGGGCGCGAGACCACCGTCCGTCAGGCGCTGCGCGAGACCTACAGCACCATCGAGGAGGCGAAGGCCGACATCTCGGGCCTGTGGGCGCTCCACTTCCTCATCGACAAGGGGGTCATCGACCGCTCTCTGGAGCGGCAGATCTACACGACGTTCCTCGCCTCGACGTTCCGCTCGATCCGCTTCGGGATCGGCGAGGCGCACGGACGCGGGGTGGCGATCCAGCTCAACACCTTCCTCGACGCCGGCGCCGTGACGGTGGGCGTGGACGGCCGCTTCCGCGTGGACCACACGCGTATCCGGAGCGCGGTCGAGGGGCTGACCCGCCGCCTGATGACCATCCAGGCCGAAGGCGACTACGACGAGGCGAACCGCGTGCTGGAGACGCTGGGCGTGGTGCGGCCGGAGGTGCAGCGCGTGCTCGACCGGCTGGCCGGCGTGCCGATCGACATCCAGCCGCGCTACGTCACCGCGGACGCCCTCGCCGGACCGGGAGCCGGGGACCGCAGGTAGCGCATGAGGCTCGGAATGCCCGGCTGCCACCGATCGCCGGCTCCGGGTGGCTTCCAGACGTAGCCGACCATGGCCAGCCGGTCACGGCGCTGCACTGTCTCGGGAATCGAGTCGAGGGCCAAGGCATCGGCGATGACCCCGTTCAGATCGTCCTGGGCGAGCATGGCGCGGCTGGCGAAGGCGTCGGCTATCGCGCCGGCGACCGGCAGCAGGTTCTGCCGCTCCAGCTCGTCGCGGCGGTGCTCGTAGCAGGCGTTCCGCTCGATCTCGAAGGCGCCACTCGCCTGCGCGACCACGGCCTCGTCGATCAGCGCCGCGGCCTGTTGCGTCGCCGTGTCCCACAGTGCCGCCCCCCAGAGCTGCAGGAAGTACGGATAGCACTGGCTCTCGTCGAGCACGCGCCGCAAGGCCGCCGGGTCGAACGTGATGGCGGGCTCCTGCTCCGCGAGCGGCCGCACGAGCGCGTCCGTCGCGGCGTCCTCGTCGAGCAGACCCACGCCGATGTGTTTCGCGCGGTTCCAGAACGTCGCGGACATCCGGTCGAGGTGCAACGTCAGGCCGGGAGTGCCCGCCAGCACCAGCAGGAAGGGCGCGGCCGCCGCCGTGGATTGGCCGGCGTTGAGCAACGCCCGTCCTACCGCCACGTCCAGCGTGTGCGCCTCATCCAGCAGGACGACCAGCGGCCGGTGGGTGCAACGCAGCGTCAACAGGTCGGTCAGCGTGCCCGGGTCGCCGCCCAGCTCCCAGCCCAGCCGTCCGATGCCGATCGAGACCGACAACTTGTCCGGGAGCAGCGACTGAAAGCGATCCGGCGGCGCCAGGGCCGTGGCGAGCGCATCGAGGGCCGGCAGGTCGCTCGGCGTACGCCAGACGACGTCGATTCCTCCGTCGGCCTCGATCTCGCCCTGGAGCCACCGCAGCAACACGGTCTTCCCGTTGCCGCGGGGACCGGACACCACGGCGTCCCGCGGCGCCCCCCGCCCCGCCTGGACGTAGGCGAGCAACCGCATCAACTCGCGCTGTTCGGCGTCCCGGCCGGCCAGACAGGGCGGCAGCACGCCGCGACCGGGTACGAAGGGATTGACGGACCGCTGCTCGCGCATGGACGAAAGTACAGGAGCTGGCGCCGTTCTGCGGCGCAATTCGCCAGCGTATCACGGTGGGGTCCGGATCCTGGCGCACGCGGCGAACGCGACGCCGGCCACCGGCCCGCCGCGACGGTGAATCGTGAACCACCAACGCTCAACGCCGCGGGAGCTGCGCGCCCTGCAGGCAGCGGCGGGGCCGGCCGGATGTCGAGCACGACGTGCCAGTACGCCCACGACCGCGCATCGAAGACGCCAGGCAGCCCGGCCCGCAGAACCCGGCGCAGTTGTTCGTCGGTGAAGGGCACCCGCACCACCCGGAGATCTTCCACCGTGCCGTAGGTCATCACGTGGCTCAGGAAGAGGACCGGGTCGGCCAGCGTTTCCTCCGGCGGCTTGAACCAGACCATTCTCTTAGCCCAAGTTTAACAGCGGTATTACTAAGCCATTGCAGAATCAGCAGTTTACGCCGACAAGAATGCTCGAGTGGCACTACAAACGCGCGCAAACCGGAAATGGGTCGGTCAGATGGTCGTCTTGCGGACGCCTCCCGGCTGCGGGTCGACGCCGAGCGCGTCGTAGATGGCCCGCTGTTCGGGTTCGGCTTGCGTGGCGGTGCGCACGTGCAGGGTGCGTCGGTCGGGGCGCCGGAAGGTGGCGGTGACGCGCTGCTGGCCTTCGAGGATGCGGCGCAGCGTGGTCCAACTGGCGTGTTCGCCGTGAGCTTGCAGCCGGGTGCGGATGACCTGCACGAGCTGGTAGGCGATGACGGTGATGAACAGGTGGCCGTCGGCCCGCCGCGGCTTGTGGTGGTAGATGGGGCGCAGTCCGAGTTCGGACTTCAGGGCGCGAAAGACGGCCTCGACATCGGTGAGGGTGGTGTAGGTGCGCCACAAGGCGTCTTCGTCCCAGTCGGTCTCGCTGCTGCGCAGGCAATAGACGCCCGGATGGGTGGCCATCGAGCCGTCCTGGGGACGGCGGGTCCAGGTGACGGCGGCGGCCTTCTCACCGGTCTGGTCTGGGGTGACCTCGATCTGGTAGTGCGCGGCGACGCGGGTATGCTTGGCTTTCAGTCGCCCGATGCGCTGCCAGACCTGTCCGAGGCGCTTGTGGGCGCGGGGGCGCGCCAGCCCGTCGTTGAGCGTGGTCAGGGCGGCCTCGAAGCGGTCGGCGGCCCGCTCGACGATGGCCCGCTCCTTGTGGGCTCGCTCTTCGGAGTAGCAGTACAGGCGGACCTCGCCGGGGTCGGTCGAGACGACCTTGTGCAGATGCACGGTCTGTTTGGATCGGGTCTGGATCGACACGGCGGTCTCGGCGTCGAACTGCCGGTGGCGTTCGCGGCTGACGACCAGATAGCGGTAGCGGTTGTCGCGCAGCCACCCGATGGCGGCCTCGGTGGCGACGCCGCGGTCCATGACCACCAGGGCGCCGGCCGGTGCATCGAGTGCCTCCAGCATGCCGGCCAGCGTGCGGTGTTCCCGGACGTTGCCGGCGAAGACCTGCGAGCGTCGCACGAAGCCGCTGGCGTCGAGCATCAGGCCCAGGGTCAGCAGCGGACAGTCGCTGCGCTTCTCTTTCGAGTGTCCGCGCTTTGCCTGCGGTTGCGCGCCCGCCTCGCCTTCGAAGTAGGTGTTGGTCAGGTCGTAGAGGGTGACGGTCGGCTGCAGGTCGAACAGGCCCATGGCCCGCTCGAACAGATGCGCCTCGATCGCCTCGCGATGCTTCACCAGCGCATCCGAGGCGCGGTAGAGCTGCATCGGGCTGACGGTCTCGAAGTCGACGCCGAGCAACTCGCCGAGGCCGCTGCGGGTTTGCAGCCAGCGGTGCGTCGCGCGCTCCGAGGCCGGCTGGGCCAGACGCCCGACGATGGCGCCGGCCGCCGCGGTGCGCAACGCGCCGTTGACGCCCAACTCGGCCAGCAGGGCCGGCAGGCCCAATTGCTCCAGGGCCCACAGGCCGACCTGCTCGACGCCGACGCTGCGGGGGCGGACCAGGCGCAGCGAGTCGACGTCGACCGGCTGCACGTCGGTCGACTCGGCGGCCGATCCCTTCACCGGCGTGCCGCGGGCGACCAACTGTGCGGCTATGCGTTGCGCTTCGTGCTCGACGGCGGTCGGGCAATTGGCCACCAGGGGTGTCTGGCCGGCCAGGATGTCGTCGATGCGGGAGCAGACCAGCGGCCATTGCGCCTGCGGAATGTCGAAGTGTCGTCCGAGATTGAGCAGGGTGCGCTGGCGGACGGCGTTTCCGATGCGCTCGGAGTGGACGAGGCGATGCGAGAAGTAGGGCTGTCCGTCTTCGGTCCGCCGGGTTTGGGTGCGCCGAATGAACACACGCCCACGATAGCGGGTGCACGTCCCCCGAGGCAATGCCCCTCCTGACGATTATGGCACTACATTCAGTCCCACCGACCCTCGGTCCTTTATAATCAACAAGTTGCAGGCCTGCGACCCCCGGAATATCGCCCAAGTCGACAAAATCGTCGGGAATCCTGTTAAAGATGGGTTAGCGACGCGCAGCAGTTCTGCGGACGGTTCCTGTTTCATCAGGACGCTCCCTGCGCGACGCCGGCCAGAGACGCGAAGCTCGGCAACTTCGTCGGATCAACGGCAGCGGCGGCATCGAGCAGGCGCCGGCACACATCGCCAGGCAGCGTGGCCAGGTCACCGTCGGCGAAGAAGCACAGCGCCTTCAACCTGAGCACGGGATTGAACGCCGGACCGAACACCGCGCTCTGCGCCCGAGCGCATCGCTCAGAGAAATGCCGGCGCGGTGGATGAGGGCGTCGATGTCCAGGTACAAGACCTCGCGCAACAGTCGGGTCGAATCTGCCTGAACCGAAGAGAAGAAGTCGAAGTCCATCGATTGCCGATGACCGAGCCTGAGAGCGAGCGCGGTACCACCGTAGAGCACGAAGTTGCCCGGCGTGCCGCCCAAAACTCGCCAGAGCCGCCGTTGCGCCGGCGGCAGCATGTCGACACGGGGTTGGACCATCCCGTCACCTCAACCGGTCGGTGCGTTCTTGCGCGCGTAGGACACCATCATCCCGCCCCGTCGCAGCCGGAAGTGCTTGCCAAAGCCCTCCTCGAACGGGTTGGGAAGCCAATCGAATTCCGGCCATTCAGACAGCGCGCTGCGGATCCGCAGGATTCGCCATCGCCAGCCTCGCTTGCGGGCAAGACGGGTTGCCGCGTTGATCTCGGTGCTGCCCAGATCGAATTGCGTGTCGTCTCCCGAGGTCGCCTTCACCTCCACGCACCATGTCCTCCGGTTGTAGCGGAATCGGAAGTCGAAGCCGTGGCCGTCGCTCGTGTCGTCCTGTTCCCCCGCCACCAACGGTAGGACCTTCAGTCGGATCTCAGAAACCCACGCGTCCGGCGTCACGTCCATTCCGAACTCCGCACGCAGGAAACGATAGGCGTGGACCTCTCCGACGACCCCCACGAGTTCCCGAAGATCGGCCGATGGACGCAGATGCGATGTCTTGCCTCCTTTCCCGCCACCACCACCACGGCGCCCGCTGGTCGGGCGTACTTCGGCCAGCGGCGTGAACCTGTCCTTGCTTGCACGCGGGCCGTCTGGGTCGGCGAGTGATCAACGACAATTATTTCTGCCGGTTGCCGAGGACGCGATCGCCGGTTCGTGGACCCACCCAGAGTCGTGTGAGACTGCCCGTTTTCCTCGTGGAGGACGGGTTGGTCACGGATGCGCAGGTTCGACGATTGCGAGAGAAACGGATGTCGGGGAAGACGTTGGCGGCGGCCGCGGCGGCCGCGGGAATGAGCGAGCGGACAGCGCGACAGTGGCAGAGCGGCGCGTTGCCGTCGACGGCGAAGGGGCCGCGGACGTGGCGGACGCGGGAAGACCCGTTCGCCGAGGTGTGGGAGTCGGAGGTGGTGCCGCAGCTGGCGGCCGACACCGACGGCCGGCTGCAGGTGCTGACGCTGTTCAAGGCGCTGTGCCGGCGGCATCCGGGTCGCTTTCAGGAGGGACAGCTACGGACGCTGCAGCGACGGGTCCGCGACTGGCGGGTGCAGTACGGTGCGGACCGCGAGGTGTACTTCGAGCAGGTGGCGGTCCCGGGCCGGGAAGCGGCGTTTGACTTCACCGACGCGAGCGACCTGCGGGTGACGATCCGGGGCGTGCCGTTCGCGCACCTGCTGTTCGAGTGGGTGCTGAGCTACAGCAAGTGGACGTATGTGGGACTGGCGCTGAGCGAGACGTTCGAGGCGCTGGTGGCGGGCCTGCAGGGGGCGCTGTGGATGCTGGGCGCGGTGCCGGCGTTGCTTCGTCACGACAACCTGTCAGCGGCGACGCACGAGCTGAAACGCAGCGGTGGGCGTCAGTTGACGGCGCGGTTCCGGCAGGTGCTGGACCACTACGGGTTGGACTCGTCGCGGATCCAGCCGGGGAAACCGCACGAGAACGGGGTGGCCGAGCAGGCGCACTTCCGCACGAAGACGGCCATCGAGCAGGCGTTGCTGTTGCGGGGCGACAGAGACTTCGCGGACGAGTCGGCGTATCTGGGCTTCGTGCGTGCGGTCGTCGACGAGGAGCGGAACAGGCCGGCGGCGGCTCGGCTGGCCGAGGAGCGTCTGTCTCTGCGGCCGTTGCCGGCGGCGCGGATCCCGGAGTACACGACGTTCCAGTGCCGGGTGCGCAAGTGGAGCACGATTCGCATCGGCAGCCGGATCTACTCGGTGCCGTCGCGCCTGATCGGTCACACGGTCGAAGCGCGCCAGCATCCGTCGACGGTCGAGGTCCTCTACGGCGGCCGGGTGCTGTGCACGATGCCACGGCTGCGGGGCTCGGCGGACCACCGGATCGACTATCGCCACATCATCGGGAGTCTGGTCCGCAAGCCGGGGGCCTTTGCGCGGTATCGCTTCCGGGAAGAGCTGTTTCCGTCGCTGACGTTCCGGTCGGCGTATGACGCGCTGGGGCGGACGCACGGCGAGCGGGCCGACGTCGAGTATGTGCGGCTGCTGCACTTGGCGGCCACGACCAGTGAACGACCGGTCGAGGCGACGCTTCGGGCCCGACTCGACGCCGGCGTCGCGTGCGACTATGCCAGCGTCCAGGCCGAGGTGAGTCCGCCGGTCCCGACCATTCCCGTGGTGAACATCCCTCGGCCGGACCTGACGCGGTACGACGCGCTGTTGACCGGAGGCCTGCAAGGATGACGGTACCGAGCACGCAGGTGACGACGCTGCTGACGCAGTTCAACCTGACGACGGCGGCTGACGAGCTGGTACCGCGATTGACGCAGGCCGGTCACCACGACGCGCTGCCGGTGCTGTTGGAAGTCTTCGAGGCCGAAGCCGAGGCACGCCGCCAGCGCCGGATTGCCCGGCTGCGACGAGCATCGCGTCTGCCGCCCGGCAAGACATTCGAGACGCTCGACACCGGCCGGTTACCGGGGCCGGTCGTACAGCAGTTGAAGACGCTGGCGACCGGAGCGTTCCTCGAGACGGCGACCAATGTGCTTGCCTTCGGTCTGCCGGGCGTCGGCAAGAGCCACGCGTTGTGCGCGGTCGCGCACGCGCTGGTCGAAGCCGGCCACAGCGTGTTGTGTGTGCCGACCTACGCCCTGGTGCAGGAATTGCTCGGCGCCAAACGCGACCTCGACCTGCCGCGGGCACTGCGCAAGCTCGACCTCTTTGAGGTGATCCTGGCCGACGACCTGGGCTACGTGCAGCAGAGTCCCGACGAGGCCGAGGTGCTGTTCACGCTGCTTGCCGAGCGCTACGAGCGACGCTCGGTGATGGTGACCAGCAACCTGGTGTTCAGCCAGTGGGACCGGATCTTCCGCGACCAGATGGCCACTGCCGCGGCGATCGACCGGCTGGTACACCACTCGGTGGTACTCGAGTTCGACGTGCCGAGCTATCGAACTGACCCGTCGCGGCCGACGTCGCCGGCGCCATCACCACCGCCCGCACGTCGTGGCCGTCCGCCGGGTCCGCTGTTGCCGCGGCGCCGTCGACCCGCTGCTTCCTGAAACCTGTGTAGTCCGAGACATCGGCGAGCTGGCGGTTATGAAGGCCCTCGCTGCACTCGGAACGTTTACCTCGCGCACACTCAACCACAGGCCGTCAACCCGCTGCGCGGGTCCTCCGCTACGCTCCGGCCCTTCGGGTGACTGCCTGTGGCCGAGCGTGCGGGAAGCCCTTGCGGGCCAGCCGGAAGGCTGGCCCACGTTCGACTGCCCGGAAGTGCGGCGCCGGGGAGCCGCTCCGCTGTCGCGGACCAACGTGCACGTGTACACCGATGCCGACGGCAACCGAGCGGTGGGTCTGTCGCCACGCTTGCGTCTCGATCGCTCGGCCGACCGCTTCCGCGGTCCGTTACGTAACGGTGCAGGATAGACGTGTGGCGCTGACGAACGCGGAGCGGCAGGCACGGTACCGGGAGCGGAGCAAGGCCGGCGAATCCCGGATCCGGTACCGTCGGCCCGCGGACCGGAGATCGCGGCCGCAGCAGTGGAACGACGCGGTGCAGACGCTCCTGGAGTTGCAGGAACCTGGATCTGTCGGTACTGGAGGCCGTCGAGTTGCCCAGGGGCTTCGGGCGTGACGGCTAGCGCGCCGGCAAGAATAATTGTCGTCGACCGGCAAAAGTAGTTGACGCCGAACAGCGAGACTGCCGAGACGCTCGAAGAGTGCCCTGTAGCTCGCCGAACCACCTACTTCGAAGGGGGCGCCGGCAACCTCGAACGTCCGTCGTTGACGAGCCGTTTCCCGCTCAAGCCGGAGTCGTGCTTGTCGGTGTGCGTCGATGTCTTCAGGATTCAGACCGAGGCGAGCGCGGACATCGTCGAGACTCACGCAGCCGGCGCAGGCGCTGATGAACTCGGCGTCGTCGATGATGCGGAGAGCCCGCTCCAGTAACTCGGTGTCGGACCAGCGGTGTAGACACGCCACCGGGTCGAGATCGGCCGGTTGGTCCGGTGGCTCCGGCACCATCGGACCCGAAGCCCGAAGCTCCAACCATGCCCGGCGAAGATCGCGAACGCGGACGAGCGCTTCATCAAGCTTGCTCTTGTTCAGGCGGGCGATTTCGTACGGGTCGAGGGCGTTTCCTACGCCTCGTCGCTGCAGTACGATGCGAAGGTCATCGACAGTACCGGCGTTCTCAAGCACATCCAGGTGGTGGTCGGCGCCGGGAATGCTCCTATAGCGGGAACATAGGGCGTCGATGACGGTTTCAAAGGGCACTTCCCACCAGCGCGTTGACCAGTCGTTGTCACTCTTGAAGCTCTGGCGCACAGCCTCCATCTCGCGAAAGAGATCCGGACGGTCCGCCTCAACGGCGACGTAGCGAGCAAGACCCCGCAGCAGGGCCGCGGCTGCGTCCAGATGTGCGGCTGTTTGCTCATCCACGGCGCGATTCTCGACGACGACGTACCGATCTCCGAGTTCAGTGAGGGCTTCGTTCCACGAAGGAAGCTGAGCGACATCGCCCAGGGCGCGCCAAGCCGCCTCTCCCATTGCGCGGTCGTCTCGGCTGCGCCGGGCCGCCGCCAGCAGGTCCGTAGCCGGCCACTGCCGCAGGTTCGAAGAAAGCCACTCGGTCAGACGATCGAAGTCCGTCGCAGCCGCATCCAGCTCTTCGCTGGGAATCTCCAGGAGAGCCAACACCGGCCGGATCCGGTCGGCTACCAAGCTGTTGGCACCGGCCCAGTGGTTGCGAACACACGCGATCTGCTGGGCATCGATCTCCGCACGCTCCAATGCCGCTTAACGACCTGCTTCCCATCGATCAGTTCGACGGCGATCTCCTCGCACTCCAGAAGATGGGCACGTCGAAGCCTGTCGGCGGCATTGCTCCACCGCGCTGTCTCCGCGCCGGTCGGGTTGGCGCCGCCGTAGGCAGCGACGGTCAACAGAGTGACCGGGAGCCACGCGGCGTATTCCTTCTCTTCAAGTGCTGAGATTCCTTCAACCACGCCAGTCCAAAGGGTGCCGTCGATGAGAAACCGCTCCTGAAGCAAGGACGCCCGCTTGATGTTCGTCGCAGCGCTCAGCGTAGCGGCCTTGCCACGGGCATCGAGCGGGAGCATCTCCAGAGTCTGTTTTCCGTGATCGTGAAGCGACCTGGTCCGATCCCGGTCATCGGGAAGGCAGATGTCCGCCAGCTCATCACCCTCCCGCGCCGCAAACGCGCGCCGCCCGGTTCTGACGAGAAACGCATCGGGAAGTCCCTCGTCCGGATCGAGATGTTTCCAGGCGTCACGCACCTGTCCGAGAAACACGTCGAACCGTCCCGGGGAGACCCTCCTAGCCGTCCAGTCTGTCGCCAGGGCATCAAGCAGAGCCGGTCCCGTCCGGTCCTCCTCTGTGGGATAGACGTTCAGACCGAGCCGTACAAGTGTGTCCTTCAGTTCCGGATCGTCGTTCAGCCTGCGCACGAGATCCAGGGACAGCGGGTCAAGATGTGAATAGCGCTCGCGCTGGCCCCGGAGGTAGGACTCCGGCACCATCCAGCGACGCCGAAGCGGCTCCTCTACATTGGCTCGGTCACCGAGCCATGCCAGCGTCGTCAAACAGTACTTCAGCGGTGACGTGATGCGTTTCGACCAGCCATGTCCCGTGGTCTTGTCGATGGCAACTGAGTCCCAGCCGGTGGACCAGTCCGAGCGAGGCCAGCACAAGGCGAGACAGGGCGTCGCGCCCCGACGAACTCAATGTCAAGTAGTGGATCTCTGGTAGAAGTCTAACTTCCGACAATTCATACTCGAAGAATCCCTCGTAGAGTGGTTTCGCCTCCCCGCGCACGGCCTCGCGCCATGCGTCCCATGCCTCCGACGGGATGCCGGTGGGCGCCTGGCCGGGCAGTTCGTGGAATCCGGATCCCTGCATATGAAAGCGAACATCGGGAACACGCCGCAGCCGAAGTCCATCAACCACTCCGGCGCGGGCGAGCAGTTCGCTCCGATCTTCCACGACGACTCCCCAGCGTGGATCGTCCGGCGGTAGAAGCGCCGTTCTGCGCAGCCGCTTGGCCGCTCGATCGGGCAGTTCGTCGGCGAGCGACCGGACGAGGTCACCAAGCCGATCCGGCCAACCGGACCCGAAGACGGCGGCGCCTATCGAAAGCCAACCGCCGTGGCAAGCAACGGGCAGGCGCCTGATCAGAGGCAGCAACGTATCCGCATCATCGCTGCCGAGAAGCTTCAGCGTCCAAGCGAAGATCTCCGAGCAGCGGTCAGCTTCAGGACTTCCATGAGAAACTGGAAGCTCCTCGGGCAGGGCGGGAATGACGACATCCCGAAGGATGTCTTCACGCCGAAAGTCCTGAACAAACCGGTTGTGGAGGAACTTCTGGACCGGAGCGTTACGGCGTCGAGACCCTTCCTGTTCGTGTGTTCGGACGTCCGGATGAAGAAACGCGATCCGATCGTGCAGGACACGGGGAACGTCGTGCACGAACCCTCGGTCGCCTGCCAACTCGCCCGAGCGCCGACCCGGTAGAACGGCATGGAATCAGACCAACCGAGACAGATCGGGGCCGACTCCTCGGGAGGCGCTCCAGACGGCGAGCACGACGACGACCCTGTCGCGAACCGTGTAGTAGACGTGGTAGCCGGTCGATCGCAAGAGAATACGGCGTACCTCCCGCACGCGGAAATGCGCGTAGCGTCGACCGGCGTAGGGGGCTGAAGCCAGCAGGTCGAAGCAGGCCGCCAGTTCCTCGACCAACAGCCCGGGTGCGGCGGGCCGATGTTCCCGCCACCAGCGGTCGATTTCGCCGATCTGGACTTCGACGTCACCGGAAACGACGACGACTGCGGTCACCGGCGGCGTAACGCCGCAATGATATCCTGCGCTGGACGGACACGTCCGGCCTTCGCGGCCGTCCAGGCACTGGAAATCGCGTCGTGAAGGGCTTGGCGCTCGCCAGCGTCCATGTCGTCGCCTTCATCGTCGAGGACGAGATCCAGCACGGTCCCCTCGGGCAACGAGCACGGCTCGTCGAGCTGCAACCGCCCGCCTTCGACTCTGGCCCTCAATGCGCCAACCTCGCAGGCTGTTCCGCCCCTACGCCGTCTTGGTCGCCGCCGGCCCGAGCACGCGCTCCTCCATCAGCTCCTGGGCGCGGGCGACGAGGTCCTCCTTGGAGATGATCCCGGCGTCGACGTCGGCCAGGATGGCGCGCTGCGCGGCGTACTCGGTGTTCTGGATGCCGACCTTGCTCTGCAGCAGGCGCCACGCCTTGCGGCGCTCGACGCAGAACAGGACGAGCTGGCGCGAGAGCTTCATCGTCACCGGCTTGTTGCCCTTGGCGGGCAACGTCTTGATGTAGACGCCGAAGTCGGGCACGTAGGCGCGGTGCTCCGGGTCGAGGTGGCGCCGGTGCACGATGTCGTTCTGGGTCAGCCGTACCAGCATGTTCTCGAGCGGGATGAGCCTGGCGGCCTCCTCCTCCTTGACCTTCTTCAGGTGGTTGCGGAAGCGCGCCTCGGTCGCGCACCAGTGGGCCACCGTGTAGCGGTAGGGCTCGCCGGTGGCCTTGAACTTCGTCTTGTACCAGTCCCCCTGCAGGTTGGGGTTGCCCTTCAGGTCGAGCGCCTCCTGGTAGGTCTCGCCCATCCGGGGGTTGAAGACGAATTCGGGCGCCCCGCGCGAATCGCGCACCCGCTGCGCCTGGTCGAGGGCCATGTCGTCGCCGACGCCGTGCTCCGGCTGGCAGGTCGTGAAGCACTGCAGGAACGCGGTGCCGCGGTAGTCGAGCGCGTCGAGGATGGACCGGAACAGCTTCGGCGCGTTGGCGATGGAGACCTGCGCGACGAAGGGCGAGCCGTGGCCGGCGAGGAACGTCTCGGCGACCGTCTTCTTCTCGATGCATTTGCCCTGGCTGGCCGCGCCGAACGCGTTCATGTCGCCGCCGCCGAGCATCGGGGTGGAGTCGGAGTTCTGGCCGCCGGTGTTCGAGTACACCTGTGTGTCGAGCATCAGCGCCTTCACGTTCGGCCGGTTCTGCAGAATCATCTTCGAGACGTTCTGGTAGCCGATATCGCCCATTCCGCCGTCGCCGCCGACGATCCAGACCCGCGGCATCTCGTCGATCTCCGCGTCGGTCATCAGGTTGTCGGAGAAGTGGGTGAACTCGTAGTAGCGCTGCTCGTCGATGATGCCGTCCTCGCGCTCGAGGAGACAGGTCGCGAGACGCTCGGGAATGACCGACCGGCGGCCGTGGTCCACGATGAAGCTCTCGCCGATCAACCAACCGATGGTCGAGCCGTCCTGGAACAGCGAGTTCATCCAGGGATAGGGATGCGGGTTGTTCGGCGGCGTCGAGCCGTACACCGTGTTGCAGCCGGTGTGCGCGGCCATCGCCATGACCGACTGGCCGTTCGGCAGCCTCCCGTCGAGCGCCTGCAGCTCCTGGTGGTTGAAGGCCTCCTGCCGCATGATGGCCGTGATGGCGCCGACGACGTCCTCGTTCGAGATGGGGCCGTGGGCCTCGAGGCGGGCCGTCGTGTCCTCGTCGGTGTCGCCGCCGAGCCCCATCAGGGCGTGGGCCACGGTGCGCACGAACAGCTTGTGCTGCTCGGGATCGCGCTCCGCCAGCGCGGCGAGCCGTGCCGGGCCATTGGACTCGAGCTCGGTCGCCACCCGGCGCAGGCGCTCCGCCTTCTCGTGGAAGATCGGCCGCAGGTACGCCTCGGTCACCCCGGCGATGGCCCGCAGGACGCTCTTCTCCCCGCAGCCGGCGCAGGCCCCGTCCCCCGAGACCAGCGCATCGTAGTTGCGGCGGACCATCATCAGGTTGCGCAGCGTCGCGGTCTTCGAGTCGGTCGGGTTCTCGTTGTTGTAGAGGCCGAGGTACTTCTGCGAGGTGTCCGGCAGCAGGTCGAGAAACGCGGTGCCGGTCTCGTGGTCGGCGTTGACCTGCTCGGTCTCCTGCACCATCCTCAGCGCATCGTGGTCGCCGCAGGCGGTCACGCAGGCCGCGCACCCCTTGCAGAGATCGGAGACGAAGATCGAGAAGATCCCGCCGCTGCCGGGGTTCTTGCGCTCGGCCGACTTGAAGATGGCGTTCACCTTGTTGTAGGCGAGCGGCTGCTTGTCGATGACGTCGAAGAACTCGTTCTTGGCGGCCTCCGAGAAGCCGTTCAGGTTGTTCGTCACGTCCCGGATGATCTCCGGCAGCGGGGTCAGAACCTTCGCCTTGACCGCCTCGTTCATCGCGACGCGGGTCCGCTGCTCCATCTCCGGCACGGCCGCGAGCATCCTGCTCCGCTCGCCGTCGTCGGTGACGTAGTTGGTGATGGCGGTCCGCAGAACCATGTCGATGTCCTGCGAGCAGTTCGGGAGCGCCGTGTCCGGGCAGACCGAGATGCACTCCATGCACTGCGTGCAGTTCTCGGCGATGAAGAGCGGGGTCTCGCGGCGCGCGACGTACTTCGACGCCGTGTCGCCGCTGCCGGCCGCCATCACGCCCATCGCGGCGAGCGGCGAGGCGGGCTGGTCGTAGCCGTAGTCGGAGCGGAACTCGTTGTCGAAGCTCGCGACCTGCGTGACCGGCGTCCGCTCCTCCTGTCCCTCCGGAATCTCGTGCGAGCGGCACGTCGCGCAACCCTCGCCCCCGCCGTTGCTCGGCATCGCGGCCAGCGGCAGAATCGGCAGCCCGCGCAGGGTCGACCGGTCGGCCGCCTCGATCTCGCCGATCGCGATCTCGCGCACCCGGCCGAAGCCCTGGGTCATGACCTCCATGTTCGACTGCACGACCGCATCGCCGAGCCGGCCGAACTTCTTCTTGTACTGCTTGTGGACGACCTCCTCGAACTGCTCGCGGCTGATCTCGAACTCCTCGAGCAGCGGCGAAACGGCGAAGAAGGCGCCGAGGAACGCGTTGCCCTGCATCCGGAGCTGCAGGTCCGGCCGGTTGGTCGCCTTGCGGGCGATGTCGAAGCCGGGCAGCGTGTAGACGCGGATCTTGTGCTCGATGATCTGCGAGCGCGCCCACAGCGGCAGCCGCTCCCAGGCGTCCTTCGGCTCCTCGTCGGATTCCCAGATCAACGCGCCGCCCTCGGAAATCCCATCGAGGGGATTGCAGTGGGTGAACGCCTTCGGGTCGCAGCAGAGCACCACGCCGACGTGGCGCAGGTCGCAGTTGACGCGGATGCGCTCCGGGGCGACGACGAGGAAGTAGGAGGTCGGCGCCCCCTTCTTCTCGGAGCCGTACTTCGGGTTGGCGCTGACGTGGATGACCTCCTTCGGCCGGCCGTACTCGTCGACGTCGGTGTTGCGCGCCGACAGGAAGTCGTTGAAGTCGCCGATGATGGCGCCCAGGTTCTTGCCGGTCGTGATCGCGCCCCACCCGCCGATGGAGTGGAAGCGGACCGCGATGGCCCCTTCCGGCAGCAGCGACGGCGTCTCGTCGGCCTTCACCTCATAGGGATGCGGCACGCCGAGCACCATGAACGACTCGCCGTCCGCTGCCGTCTTGCCGTCCGTTCGCGCCCGGCCGCTCGTGACGTACTCGTACGCCCCGATGACCTGCTCGGGCCGGAAGTCGCGCGAGCCGAGGCCGTAGATGCCGTTGAACAGCCGCGGCATCCGGTCGGGCGTCACCTCCGGGAAGCCGGCCTCGACCGGCTGCCCGTTCAGCTTCAGCGCCTTGTTCAGCGCGGTGCGGGTGTCGCGCCCCATCGGGTTGTCGCCGGCCAGCGGCTCGTCGGTCCGCTCGATGATGATGACGTTCTTCTTGCCGGCCAGCGCCTCGACCAGCGCCCGCTCCGGGAAGGGCCGGAAGACGTTCAGGTGGACGGACCCGACGCTCGCGCCGCGCGTCTGGCGCAGGTAGTCGACCGCCGCCTCGCAGTTCTCGGCGGCCGAGCCGAGCGAGAGGAACACCGTGTCTGCGTCGTCCGCCTTGTACTGCGTGACCAACCCGTAGTAGCGGCCGGTCAGCCGGCCGAACTCGGTGTGGGCCTCTTCCAGGAACTGAAGGATCGGCTCGACGAAGTTGTTGCGGCGGGCAGCGACGCCCTGCATATAGTGCTCCTGGTTCTGCACAGGCCCGAGGAGCACGGGGTTGGTGAGGTCGATCATGCGCGGCACGCGGCGGCGGGTCGGGCCGTAGAGCGTGCGCTGCGCCTCGGTCGGACACTCGATGATGTCCTCCGGCGCCCCGAGGAACTCGCGGATGAGATCCGACTCGTGGCGGTAGAACGTGCGCTCGAGGTGCGACGTCAGGAATCCGTCCTGCACGTTCATGCCGGGGGTCAGGCTCAGCTCGGTGACGCGGCGCAGAATCAGTGCCTGATCGGCCGCCTGCTGCGCGTCCTTGCCAAACAGGATGATCCAGCCGACGTCGAGCGCCCCGTAGACGTCGTCGTGGCCGCAGTGCACGTTCAGGGCGTGCTTGGTCAGCGCCCGCGCCACCACCTCGACCACCATCGTCGAAGCCTTGCCCGGCGCGTGGTAGTACTGCTCGATGCCGTAGACGATGCCCTGCCCCGACGTGAAGTTGACCACGCGGCGTCCGCACACCGAGTAGGCGATGGCCCCGCCCTGGGCGGCGTGCTCGCCCTCGGCCTCGACGGCCAGCGTGTTGCGCCCGAAGACGTTCAGCCGGCCCTCGGCAAAGGACTGCTGGTACAGCTCGCCCCCCTCGGTCGACGGCGTAATCGGATAGAAGATGCCCGCGTCGGCGATGCGCGCCTCGGTGTGATACGACACGAGCTGGTTGCCGTTGGCGGTGATCCGCTCGCCGGGATACTTGGGAAGAGTGCTCATGGCAGCGTTCTCCAGGGATGTCGGAACCGGTCAGGCCGCGTTGCACGACCGCGCGCCCGACGAACGCATTGGCGCACCGGCCCACGGTCCAACCCGCATTGTAGCGATGGCGGGGCCGCGCGGCAATGCCGCGGGCCGCAGACCGGAGGGTGGCCAGAAACGATTCGGGTAAGATCGGTGCATGCGGCCCACCTCCCTGGGAAGCCTGCGTCGCGCGGTCGACAAGGGCAGGATTCCTCGCCGGAGCATCAAGCGCGAGCTGCGCGACAACCTCATGGCCCGGCTGCGCAGTGACGAGCCGCTCTTTCCGGGCATCGTCGGCTACGGCGACTCGGTCGTCCCCCAGGTCGTCAACGCCATCCTGTCGCGGCACGACTTCGTCATGCTGGGGCTGCGCGGACAGGCCAAGACACGGTTGCTCAGGGGGCTCGCCGAGCTGCTCGACGAGTCGATCCCGGTCGTGCCCGGCTGCGACATCAACGACGATCCGCTCGCGCCGATCTGCACCGCGTGCCGCGCCCGCGTCCAGGAAGAAGGCAACGACCTGCCAGTCGCCTGGCTCGACCGCTCGATGCGCTACGTCGAGAAGCTCGCGACCCCGGACGTCACGATCGCCGACATGATCGGCGACATCGACCCGATCAAGGCGGCCTCGGCGGGGCGCCGGCTGTCGGACGAGCTCACCGTCCACTACGGGCTCGTGCCACGCGCCAACCGCTGCATCTTCGCCATCAACGAGCTCCCCGACCTGGCCGGCAAGATTCAGGTCGGCCTGTTCAACATCCTGCAGGAAGGCGACATCCAGATCCGCGGCTACCCCGTCCGCCTGCGGCTCGACGTCGTGATGGCCTTCACCGCGAATCCCGAGGACTACACGGCGCGGGGCAAGATCGTCACCCCGCTCAAGGACCGCATCGGATCGGAGATCCGGACCCACTACCCGCGAACCCGCCACGAGGCCATCGCCATCACCGAGCAGGAGGCCTGGTTGGCGCGCGGCGCCGGAACCGACGTCGCCGTCCCGCTCTACGTGCGCGAAGTGGTCGAGGAGATCGCCTTCCAGGCGCGGGTCAACAAGAAGATCGACGGCCGCTCGGGAGTCAGCCAGCGGATGCCGATCACCTGCCTGGAGAACGTGGTGTCGAACGCGGAGCGCCGCGCCCTGACGTCCGGCGAAGCGCCGGCGGCCCGCGTCACCGACGTCTACGCGGCGCTGCCGGCGATGACCGGCAAGTTCGAGCTGGAGTACGAAGGCGAGCTGCGCGGGGCCGACGCCGTGGGACGCGAGCTGATTCGCGCCGCCGTCGGCGCCGTCTTCGGCGGCTGGTTCGACGGCGTCGACACCCATCAGGTCGTCGAATGGTTCGAGATGGGCGGCACCCTGCAGGAGAGCGACACGACGTCGTCGGAGGCTTTCCTCGCCGACGTCGCGGAGATCCACGGGCTGCTGGAGCTGGCCGCACACGCCGGCATCGCGGCCGGCGACCCGCCGGCGCAGATCGCCGCAGCGGTGGATTTCGTGCTCGAGGGGCTCTGCGCCCAGCGCAAGATCAGCCGCAGCGACGGCGGCGGTTACGAGGCGGTCGAGAAGCCACGGCCACCGGCGCAACCCGCGGAGCCGCCTTTCGATCCCCGGCAGCCGATGCCACGCGGCGGCAACAAGAAGAAGTACTACAACTGACACGGGCGGATGCGCTATCGCTACACCCGCTACACCGGCGAGGGTCTTGAGGGCATCGACCTCGACGAGCTGGTTTCGAAGCTCTCCCGACTGCTGCTGTCGAGCGGATTCGACAGCCCCTACGGCCCCTACGGCAACCCGCCGGATCAGGACGAGGACGACCGGAGCCTGCAGTCGCTGCACGACGCCATCCTCGACGCGCTCCTCAACGGCGGCCTGCTCTCGGACGATGCCGTTCAACGCCTGCTCGGCGATCCCGCCGACGCGGACCAGGCCGGCGGGAAGTCCCCGCTCGAAGAGCTGATCGAGGAGCTGATCCGGCAGATGGCCGGCCAGGGGTACATCTCCCTGGATTCCGACGAGGCGCCCCGGGCGGGTGCGGGCGCCGGCCAGGGACAGGACACGTCCCCGGCACGCTTCCAGGTCACCGACAAGAGCCTCGACTTCCTCGGCTACCGGGCCCTGCGCGACCTGCTCGGCTCGAGCGGCCGCAGCAGCGTCGGCCGGCACGATACGCGGGAGCTGGCCACCGGCGTGGAGGCGGGCGGGGCCTCGAAGCCCTACGAGTTCGGGGACACCCTGAACATCGACGCCAGCGGTACCATCCTGAACGCCGTGCAGCGGGCGCCGGCGCGCGCGGGCGGCGCCATCGACGTGCAATACCGGGATCTGATGGTTGCTCAGGGCGAGTACCAGAGCTCGTGCGCGACGGTGCTCATGCTCGACTGCAGTCACAGCATGATCCTCTACGGCGAGGACCGCTTCACGCCGGCCAAGCAAGTGGCGCTGGCGCTGTCCCACCTGATCCGCAGCCAGTACCCGGGCGACGCCCTGAATGCCGTGCTGTTTCACGATTCGGCGGAGGAGATTCCGCTCAAGCAACTCGCACGGGTGCGCGTTGGCCCGTACTACACGAACACCCGTGAAGGGTTGCGCCTCGCGCGTCGGATCCTCGAACGCCAGCGCAAGGACATGCGCCAGATCGTGATGATCACCGACGGCAAGCCCTCGGCTCTCACGCAGCCCGATGGGCGCATCTACCGCAACGCGTTCGGTCTCGACCCGACGATCATCCGCGAGACGTTCGCGGAGGTGGCCAACTGCCGCCGCGCCGGGATCATGATCAACACGTTCATGCTGGCCCGCGACTACGAGCTGATGAGCTTCGTGCGGCGCGTGGCGGCCATCTGCCGGGGCAAGGCGTACTTCACCACGCCCTATACCCTGGGCCGCTACGTGCTGATGGACTACATGGACAAGAAGACGAAAACGGTGCATTGAGTGCCGAACGAGAGCCTGCCCGAACGGATCCCGATCTTTCCGCTCCCGAACGTCGTACTGTTTCCGCAAGTCTTCCTGCCGCTGCACATCTTCGAGCCGCGCTACCGCGAGATGGTGGCCGCCGCCATCGACGGCGACCGGCTGATCGGGATGGTGCTGCTCCGCGAGGGCTGGCAGCGGCACGCGAGCCCCAATCCCCCGATCTA
The DNA here is from genome assembly GCA_965116825.1 of Vicinamibacterales bacterium. Lineage (GTDB taxonomy): Bacteria > Acidobacteriota > Vicinamibacteria > Vicinamibacterales > UBA8438 > WTFV01. The sequence goes on along the minus strand of OZ220736.1, from coordinate 3,962,538 downwards.
CCCGATCGGCTGCGCGGGCAGGATCACCCACGTCGCCTCGCTTCCCGACGGCCGGTACAACATCGTGCTGCGGGGGGTCGATCGCTTTCGCGTCCGGGACGAGGACCGGTCGCGGGCGTACCGGATCGGCGCGATCGAGCTGCTGGCCGACGGCTCCACCACCGGACGGCAGAGCCACCTGCAGGCAGGCCGGCGGCGGATCGAGGACCTGCTGGACCGGCAAGCGGCTTCCGGAGCCGCGGCCCGGATTCCTCCGGGTCTGGCCGACGCCGAGCTCGTGAACGTCCTGTCGCAGTATCTGGGGTTCGAGCCGATCGAGAAGCAGGCGCTGCTCGAGAAGGGCGGCCCGTGCGAACGTTGCGCGGCGCTGATCGATCTCCTGGAGATGCGCCTGATGACCAGCGGCAAGCCGTTCTCCGCCGCCGGCGTGCAGTAGAGGGCCGGCGCAATCACGCGCCGACCGGCTCGCGCCCCAGGCGGCGCGCGATGTGCTCGACGACGACACGGCCGTGGAAGCGGCCGTTCTCGATGAACACCTCGCCGCGGTTGGCGCCGGCGACGACCGCGCCGGCGAGGTAGAGGCCGGGCACGTTGGTCTCGAACGTCTCCGGATCGTGCCGCGGCACGTTGTTCGAGGCGACCTCGATGCCGGCGCCGCGCAGGAAGTCGAGGTCGGCGAGGTAGCCGGTCAGCAGGAACACGCCTTCCGCGGGCAGCGTCTCGCGCACGCGGTCCCGCTCGACGACCACCTCCCGCGGCCGTATCTCGACGACGCGGGTCTCGAAGCGCGCCGCGATAGAGCCTTCCTTGATGCGGTTCTCGATGTCGGGCTTGACCCAGTACTTGATGGACGCGCCGAGCTCGGCCCGCCGATGCACGAGCGTGACGTGGGCACCGCTGCGGTAGAGGTCCAACGCCGCCTCGGCGGCGGAGTTCTTCCCGCCGACGACGACCACCGGCTTGCGGTAGAACTCGTGCGGCTCCGTGTAGTAGTGCGAGACGTGCGGCAGATCCTCGCCCGGGACCTTGAGCTGGTTGGGGTGGTCGTAGCAACCGCTGGCGACGACCACCGTCCGCGCGCGCCAGCTCTCCGCGCCGCGCGCCTCGTGCGCCGTCCGCACGGTGAACGCGTCATCGCCGCGGCGGATCCCGGTCACCGAGCAGCCGAAGTCGATGGCCAGGTCGTAGGTGTCGACGACGCGCCGATAGTAGCGCAGCGTCTCGTCGCGCGTGGGCTTCCCGTGCGGCGTCACGAACGGCAGGCCGCCGATCTCGAGCAGATCCGGCGTCGTGAAGAAGACCATCTGGGGAGGAAAATGGAACAGGGCGTTGACCAGCACCCCCTTCTCGAAGGTGCGGAAGTCGAGACCGGCCTCTCTGGCGGCGATCGCGGCGGCGAGACCGGCCGGTCCGGCGCCGACGATGATGAGATCGTGCATTACGTAGTTACCTGCGCGCTCGTTCCCTAGCCCGACAATCGTCGCCGACGGCTCCGTTTGCCGCCCAACCGGGCCTGACTAGGAGTCTACGCCGTTCTACGGCGCAGACTCCTAGCGGGATTCGTATTCGAGTTGCACTTCGCTGATGACCGCGACCGGCCGGCCCGGCGACCAGGTGCGCTCCAGGTTGCCGTCGACCAGGGTCACCTCCAGCGTCTGTCCGACGATGACCACCCGATCCAGATTTCCCGGGACCGTCACGAAGACCCGCTCCTGGCCGCTCGGCGCAATCGCCTTGACGCCCTCCGGACCGGCACCCCCGCCGACGCGGTCGAAGAGGTCGTCCGCCGTCCTGAACTCGTTCAGCACGTAGCGCCGGCCGAGCACGTCGCCGGCCGGCGATGCCACCGCCACCTCGGCCAGGTACCGGGCGTAGGCCCGGCCGCGGCTGACGTCGTCCTCGGAGTACGTGTGCCTGTTGTGAAGGTTGAACGACAGGGTCGCCTCGCCGCGGCGCGGAGGAAGGACGACGACGATGCCCAGCGACGGGTCCTGTTGTGCGAGGACGTCGCAGAAGACGAGATCCGTTTCCACACCGATGCCGAGGACCGACGGACAGCGCACCTCCACCGATTCGACGAGGCGCCCCTGCCCCCCGGCTGCCGTCGGCACGACGCCCGCCAGCAGGCCGACCACCACGGGCCACAACCGCCGCCGGATACGCAATCGGCTCATGTCGGCGCCACCTCCCCGGCCGCCGCTGCAACGCGGGCCGGATCGAGCGCGGCCCGCATGTCGCCGCGCAGCTTGAGCAGCTCGAGGAACTCCATCCGCGTGCGGGCGTCCGAGCGAAACGCGCCGCGCATGGCGCTGGTGAGCGCGAAGGCGTTCTGCTTCTCCACGCCCCGCATGAGCATGCACAGGTGCGTCGCCTCGATGACGACGCCGACGCCCAGCGGGTCGAGCGCCTCCGAGATGACCTCCGCGATCTGGTTGGTCAAGCGTTCCTGGATCTGGAGCCGCCGGCTGAAGACGTCCAGCAGGCGCGGGATCTTGCTCAGCCCGACGACCCGATCGCGCGGCAGGTACGCGATATGGCACTTGCCGAAGAAGGGCAGCAGATGATGCTCGCAGAGACTGTAGAAATCGATGTCCCTGACGATCACCATTTCGCTGCACTCGACCGTGAAGAGCGCGTTGTTCAGCACCGCGTCGACATCCTGCCCGTAGCCGCTGGTCAGAAACCTGAGCGCCTCGGCGACGCGGGCCGGAGTGCGGACCAGACCCTCGCGCGTCGGATCCTCCCCGACCTCGGCAAGCAGCGTCTCCACCGCCGCCTTCACGCGTTCCTCGTTCATCGGCAGCGACATCAGTACTCGTAGAATCCTCGTCCCGTCTTGCGGCCGTGCCGTCCGGCCAGCACCATCCGCTTCAGCAGCGGCGGCGGCGCGTACCGCGGATCCTTGAACTCGTCGTACATGATGCCGGCAATGTAGCAAGTCGTGTCGAGGCCCACGAAGTCGAGGAGCGTGAACGGACCCATCGGGTAGCCGCACCCGAGCGACATGGTCTTGTCGATGTCCTCGATCGTCCCCACTCCCTCCTCGTAGGCGCGAATGGCGTCCAGCAGGTAGGGAATGAGCAACCGGTTCGCGATGAACCCGGGTCGGTCCGGCGCCGTGACCGGCTCCTTGCCTACGCTCCGGCCGAAAGCGGCGACGTCCTCGGCGGTCTCGTCGCTGGTCGCGAGGCCCCGAATGACCTCCACCAGCTTCATGACCGGCACGGGACTGAAGAAATGCAGCCCGATGAACCGCTCCGGCCGCCGGGTCGACGCCGCCAGCTCCGTGATGCAGAGCGACGACGTGTTGCTCGCGAAGACGGTCGCCGGCCCAACCACCCTTTCCAGTGTCGCGAACACCTCGCGCTTCGCCTCGACGTTCTCGACGATCGCCTCGATAATCAGATCGCAGTCCGCCAAGTCTTCCAGGCGGCTGGTGCCGCTGAGGTGGGCCAGCGTCCGGTCCCGGTCCGCCGCCGGCATCTTGCCCCGCTCGACGCCGGCCGCCAGAAACGACTCGATCCGCGCGATTCCCGCCGCCGCGGTGGAGTCGTCGACCTCGCGAACGATCGTTCGGTAGCCGGCATGCGCCGAGACCTGCGCGATGCCCGAACCCATGAGGCCGCACCCGACGACGCCGATAGTCCGATAACCCATGTGCTGACTGCGTGCGCCCGCGGGGAGCACGCAAAAACCGGGATCATAGCAAAGTCGGAGCGGGGGGATGGGCCGAAACTCCGAGCCTGCGAGGCGTTTCGGGGCGCTACGGGGCGGCGGAGACATCCGCGTCGGAGCGGTCCGGCAGCAACTCCAGGATCGCATCGGAAGGCAGCTCGAAGGCCAGAGTCACGTTCGTACCGATGGCGGTGAGCCGAATCGAGTCCAGCAGCCCGCTCAGCTCCGGGCGCGAACCGACCTGCAGGCGGGCGAGTGCGAGAAAACCCTGCAGCAGGTCGCGCAGATTCCGCCCGGTCTCCTCGTCCCGCGTCTCCGCCGTCAGCGTGCCGCTCACGCCGCCGTTGACGCGGGCCCCGGCCGCGAACGCGGCGACCTGCGACACCTGCGATTCCACCTCGTCGGGAAGCCAATCGCCGCCGCGCGGATCGTCGAGTCGGCCGATGGTCCACGCGGTGCTGCCGCGTTCCACGTGCCGCAACAACCCCATCAACGAGTCGTTCGAGTCGACCCCGCCCCCGGCGAACGGCAGCTCGATGGTGCGTTTGACCAGCGCCTCCGCACCGATGGCGATCACCCCGGCCTCGAGGAACGCCATCGCCACCGATTCGTCGGCGATCGTGATCAGCCTGCTCCCGCGGTAGTCGGAAGCCGCACCGCCCTGCTCGAGCGCCAGCGTCTCGAGCCGGTCCGCGTCGAAGTTGCCCGCGAGAATGGCGATCCCGCTCGTGTCGTCCGACCCATCCGGCACGAGCCCGCCGACGATGTACTCGATGTCCCGCTCGATGTCGATGCCGGTCCGCTCCTGGAACTCGCGTTGTCCGTCGAGCTCGGGCTGGATCTCTCGCAGCCGCCGCCGCAGCTCCGAATCCATCACCTCGCGCACGTTGGCGAACGAGAGAACCGTCGCCTCCGGCGGGACGTACCGCAACTCGTCGGGCCGCTCCTGCGCAACGAGCGGCGGCAGGCTGCTGCTCACCCAGGCGGCCAGTCCTCCCGCGAGCCCGACCGCCATCACGCCGGCGCCGCCGAGCAGGACGTACCGAGTGCGCGTCGTCATGGTCATGATTCGTAACCAGTATACCGGCGAGGTCGCTCAAATGTTCCGCAGGCGCTTGCGCCGCAGGCGTCTCGCGCCGGCGAGACTCTCGCTGAGAACAAGGTCTTGCCTCTATTGACCGAGCACGTACTCGCGCCGCTCGACGACCCGCACCGCCGCGGCCAATGCGGCCACCCAGATGACGGCGAGCGCGGCCAGGTTGGCCCACGTGGCCAGCGGCGTCTGTACCGACGTCAACAGGGCCTGGATCACGCTGAGCGCGTCGTCCTGCGGCATGGCGTGCGGCGCCAGGCCCTGGAGGTAATAGGCCACGCTCAGGTACTTCATGTACCCGGGCAGAACGACGACCACCGGCTCCCAGCCGAAGACGAAGACGAGCCCCGTCAGCAGCGGGCGCCGAAACCAGGCGCCGACGAGCGCGAAGACCGCGCCGTAGACGGCGAGCCCCGCGCCGATCAGGCCGAGGTCGACCAGCAGGGCGGGAAAGTTCCCGCCGATGCTGCCCCCGAGCAGCGGCACGACCAGGAAGTAGACCAGCATCACCGAGGGCAACACCACTACCGCCGTGCAGACCAGGCAGGCCAGGTACTTGCCGGCCAGAACCGCACCGCGCGCCACGGGGCGGGTGAACAGATAGGTGACGGTCCGGTCCTCGACCTCGTCCGCGATGAGCGCGGTGCCGTAGAACACGCCCAGCACGGGCACCGTGAAGCGCAGGTAGAACGTCCAGATCATCAGGCCGAAGATGTCCGGGCCGTCCAGGCTCACCGGCCGTCCACCGATGGCGCCCGCCCCGCCGTCGAAGATCGACAGCGAGGCCAGCACCCGCAACAGCACCGCTATCAGCAGCGGTCCGCCCGCAACCAGCGCCATGAAGACGGTTCGACGCGACCAGAGCATCTGGCCGAGGCCGAGATCGAAGACCCGCAGCGCGGCGGCGCCAAAGCGAGGCGTGGCATGCGAATCGGCCATCAGTGCTCGACCAGATAGGAGAAGACGGCCTGCAGGTTGTCGTCCGGCGATGTGACCTCGCCAACCGCGCCCGCCTCCTCCCCGGCCGCCAGCGCCGTCAGCTCGGTGTAGAAAGCATCCGGGCGGCTCGTCTGGGCGACCACGGCGCCGTCCTGCAACTGCATGGCGATGACGTGCGGGTAGCCGAGCAGATGGCGCGCGAGCCGGCGGGGATCGTCGGCGGTTATGCGCACCGTGTGAGGATGCTCGTCGATCAGGTCGCGAATCTGGTGCACGTTTCCTTCCGCCAGGATGCGCCCGTTGTGCAGCAACAGGATGTTGGAGGTCATCAGCTCGATCTCGTGCAGGACGTGGCTGGAAACGACGACGCTGCGGCCTTCACTGCCCCAGGCCCTGATGACGTCGATCACGCGCCGGCGCCCGATCGGGTCGAGCCCGGCGAGCGGCTCGTCCAGCACCAGCAGCTCCGGCTCGTGCGCTATCGCCTGCGCCAGCTTGATCCGCTGCCGCATGCCCTTGCTGTAGCCGCCGATCCTCCGGTCGGCGGCCGCGGCGAGACCGACCCTGTCGAGGGTGCGTTCGGCGACGCCGGCGGCCCGCTCGCCCTCGAACCCGCTCAGGCCGAGCAACGCCGTCAGCCAGTCGCGCCCGGTCATCCGCTCGTAGAACGCATCGTGGTCCGGGCAGTAGCCGATGCGCCGGTAGGCCCCCGGATTGCCCCAGATCGGCTCTCCGAGCACCTGCAGACCACCCTTGCTCGGCTTGAGCTGGCCGGTGACGAGCTTCAGCAACGTCGATTTGCCGGCCCCGTTGGGTCCGAGCAGCCCGCTGATGCCGGGCGGGATCGAGACGGTCACGTCGTTGAGGCCGATCACCTGTCCGTACCATTTCGACATCCGGTCGGCGACGACCACCGGCCGGCTCACGTGACGATCTCCACGCCCCGCACCCGCCGGGCAAGCACCCAGGCCGACAGGGCGATCAGGGCCGCGACGGCCAGCAGGGACACCCTCAACGAGGTGTCGTAGCGGGGTTCGACCCGAAAGATGACGTCTCCCACCTGTGCCAGGTTCGCGCCGAACGAGACCCAGGACAGCCCGGTGCCGCCCGTGACGCCGCGCAGCGTCTGGAACACCGCCTCGCTGAAGATCACGGCCCCCGCATAGAGCATCCCGACATAGCGCGCGCTGCTCGAGAGCGACGACAGCGCCAGCATCGTGATGGAAGCGAGCAGCACCTGCAGGAATCCGAAGAGCGTGATCGCCGGTATCAGGAACGCGTGCTCCCGCACGAACGCCAGGCTGCCCGTGAACATCGTCTGCAGGCCGAGCAGCAGCACGGCCGGGACCCAGGTCACGAACGCCAGGAACGCCATCACGACGGCCAGCTTGCCCGCGATGTACTCGATCCGCGTCAGCGGCTTCGACAGGTAGATCTGCAGCGCGTTCGCCCGCCGGTCGTTGGCGACGAGCCCCGCGCCGGCATAGACGGCCACGACGAAGACGAAGAACCCCTGCTGGTCGAAGAAATCGCGGAAGGTCGCCGGCGACGGCGCGATGACGTCCGCCTGCGGCACGTTGGCGGCAAGGTAGAACATGACCGCGCGCACGAAGAACTGCAGCCACGCGAACAGCAGGACGAGCAGAAACGGGCGCGCCGAGAGCATGCCGCGGATGCCGGCGCCGGCGATGACGGCCCAGGCCCGGCCGGGCGGGGTGCGCGTTCCCTGGTAGCGGGCGTAGCCGTGATCGTGAATGGGCATCAGGGCTCGCCGATCGCTTTCTCGAAGACATCCTCCAGCGTCTGCACGCTGGGGCGCAGGTGGCGCACCTGCACGTCGTAGCGCACCGCGAGTGCGAACAGATCCCGTGCGCCGCGGTCCTCGCCGATCAGCACGCGCATGACGTCCTCGTCCGTGTCGTGGCACTCGACGCCCGCCTCGCGGAGGCCGGTCACGAATCGCGCGACATCGCCCTTCACGCGGAGTTCGAAGGCGCGGCGGCTCGTCCCCTTCAGCTCGGCGATCGGCCCCTGCGCCACGACGCGGCCCCGGTGCAGAACGACGACCCGGTCGCACGCCGTCTCCACGTCCGGCAGCACGTGCGACGACAGGATCACGTTGACGCCCTTGCGCTGCGCCAGGTCCCGAATCAGCGCGAGCATCTCCTCGCGCCCTCTCGGATCCATGCCGTTGGTCGGCTCGTCGAGGAACAGTAGATCCGGGTCGTGAACGAGCGCCTGGGCCAGCTTGATGCGCTGCTTCATGCCGGTCGAGTAGGTGTCGACCGTGCGATAGCGCGCCTCGCCGAGGCCGACGTACTGCAGCACGGCGTGCGCACGCTGCATCGCATCGGCCGCCGGCAACCCCGCAAGCTGCCCGCAGTAGGCGACGAAGGTGACCGCGTTGACGCCCGGGATGTGGGCGTCCGACTCGGGCATGTAGCCGAGCCGCGCCCGGATGTCGAGCGGCCGCTCCACCACGTCCATGCCGAGCACGTGCATCCGGCCGCCGTCCGGTCGGACGAATCCGAGCAGCGCCTTCAACAGCGTGCTCTTGCCGGCGCCGTTGGGGCCGAGCAGCCCGACCGCACCGGACGGGAAGACCGCGTCGACGCTCTGCAGGGCGTGGCGGCCGCCATAGGAAACGGTGACCGCCTCGAGCCGGGCCACCGTGAGACCGTCACCCTCGAGGCCCGCCGGCGCGGCTCCCGTCACCGCATCCCGTGTCGTCGCATCCACGTCGAACGACTATACGGAAGGAAGCGCGTGCAGGTTCTGTGCATGGGCGGCTCGGAGGGACTTCACAGCGAGCCTCGCAGACCCAGCGCGTCCGCCTCCGCGCGCAGGAACCCGATGACGTTGCCGATGTGCTCGTCGAGAGGCAACTCCAGCTCCTCGGCCCCCAGCCGCAGATCGTCGCGGCTGACCGCGCGGGCGAACGCCTTGTCCTTCATGCGCTTCTTCACGGAACGCGCCTCCAGATCGAGGACGCTCTTCGTGGGCCGCACGAGCGCTGCCGCGGTGATGAAGCCGGCGAGCTCGTCGCAGGCGAAGAGCGTGTGCTCCAGGCGCGACTCGCGGGAGACGCCGCTGTAGTCGGCGTGGGAGAGAATCGCACGGATCATGTAGTCCGGCCACCCGCGCTCGCGCAGGATCTCGCTGCCGCGAAACGGGTGGTCGGAGGCGGCGGGCCACCGCTCGTAGTCGAAGTCGTGAATCAGCCCGACGATGCCCCACGCCTCCTCCTCCTCGCCGAAAAGGCGTGCGTAGCCGCGCACGGCGGCCTCGACGGCCAGTGCGTGCTTGCGGAGGCTCTCGCCGGCGGTGAACTCCGTGAGCAGCGCCCACGCGTCCGCGCGCGTGGGCGTCATGATCCGGCCCCGGCCGCCGCGCCGCCGCCGTGGGCGTCGCCGAGTCCGTTCAGGGCGGTCGGGCTCAACTGCCCTTCGCTCGCCGCCACCACCGTCGCGACCGCCGCGTCGCCGGTGATGTTGGTCGCCGTGCGGCACATGTCGAGAATCCGGTCCACGCCGAAGATCAGGGCGATGCCTGCGGGGGGCACGCCGATCGCCTCGAGCACGATAACCAGCATCACGATGCCGGCGCTCGGCACCGCGGCGGTCCCGATCGAGGCCAGCATCGCGGTGAAGACGATGGTCGCCTGCGCCCCGATGTCGAGCGGAATGCCGAGGGTCTGGGCGATGAACACGGCGGCGACCGACATGTACACCGCCGTGCCGTCCATGTTGATGGTGGCCCCGAGCGGAAGCGCGAACGAGGCGACCTCCTCCGAGACCCCCAGGTCGTGTTCCGCCTTCTCCATCGTGACCGGCAGGGTCGCCGCGCTCGACGACGTCGAGAAGGCGACGAGCTGCGCGGGCACGATGCCCCGCAGGAAGCGCAGCGGCGTGATCGGCGTGAAGAACTGCAGCAGCAGCGGGTAGGTCAGGAAGGCGTGGATGGCCAATCCGATGAGCACCGTGAGGGAGTAGAGGCCGAGCGCGCCGAGCAGTCGCGCCACGTCGCCCGGGTCGTCTCCCGCCACCGTCGTGATGGTTCCGGCAATCAGCGCGAACACGCCGATCGGCGCAACCTTCAGAATCAACCCCACGATGGCGATGATGGCCGCGTTGAGGCTCTCGAACAGGTCGAGGAGCGGCTGGGCCCGGGAGCGGGGAATCTGCATGAGAGCCACACCGAACAGGAACGCCACGAAGACCACGCTGAGCATGGCCCGGTTGTTCGTCGCCGCGCCCAGAATGTTCTCCGGCACCATGTCGACGAGCGGCTGCAGCGGCCCCGCTTCCATGGCCTGATCGATTGCGGCCTGCCGGCTGGCGAGATCCCCCTGGTAGGTCTCCTGCAGGCTCTCGCGCAGGCTGTCCGGTATCGATCCGCCCGGCTGGATCAGGTTGACCAGGGCCAGCCCGATTACCAGCGCCACCAGCGTCGTCCCCAGGTAGATGGCAATGGTCTTGCCCCCGATCCGGGACAGCTTCTGCAGATCGGCCAGCGAAGCCACCCCGGTGACCAGCGACGCCAGCACCAGGGGCACGGCGATCAGGAGCAGCAGGCGCATGAAGATCGTGCCGAACGGCGCGATCCAGTCGCCGGTGAACCCGCTCCAGCCGGCGAGCGCCGCGATGATGCCGTAGACGATGCCGAGTCCCAGCGCGATCAGAATCCGCCAGTGCGTCTGTTCATGCCAGTTCATACCGTCTACTCTAACGCGCCGCACGCTTGCGCCGCACAACGGCGCGCAGGCCCGGGCAGGCCCGGCAGATCGGCACCTGGAGCACCAGGCGGCTAAGGCTCGGGCGCCCCGTCGAGCGGCAGCGATGCCTGCGCGTTGAGATCCAGAGAGGCCGTGACGCCGGCGTGAAGCCGTCTCAGCCCCGCCGCGCCGATCATCGCCGCGTTGTCGGTGGCCAGGGCCAGCGACGGCAGGAACAGCGGGAGCGCGTCCCGCTCGGCCCGCGCCGCGGCGTCCGCACGCAACCGCGCATTGGCCGACACCCCGCCGGAGATGCCGACGCTCCGTGCCCCGAACCGGCGCGCGGCCAGGAAGGTCCTGTCGAGCAACGTCTGGACGACAACCCGCTGGAAGCTGGCGCAGATGCCGGCGATCTCGCCGTCCGGCAGCCTGCCTTCACAGCCGAGCGCCTTGCGCCGTCCCTGGACGTGGCGCTTCACCGCCGTCTTCAGGCCGCTGAAGCTGAACTCGAGCTGCCGGCCGCTGCGCGCCGCCGCCAGCCCGGCCGGCCGGGTCATCCCGGGGCCGGCGTTGCGATCGTCGTGCGTCATGCGGGCGAACGGGAAATCGACCGCCCGGTCGTCGCCGGTACGCGCGATGCGATCGATCACCGGTCCTCCGGGGTAGTCGAGCCCCAGAAGCGAGGCGACCTTGTCGTAGGCCTCTCCGGCGGCGTCGTCGCGGGTGCGGCCTACCAGACGATGCGACAGTCCCTCCGCGCCGGCCGCGGTCGTCAGATACAGGTTGGTGTGCCCTCCCGAGACGACCAGCACCACGGCCGGCAGCGGCATCCGGCCGCCCTCCACCACGAGGGATTCTATGTGCCCGGCCAGGTGCTGCACCGGCACCAGCGGCAGGTCGAGCGATGCGGCCAGCGACTTGGCGAAGGCGACGCCGACCAGCAGCGAGCCGACCAGGCCGGGTCCCTGCGTCACCGCGACCGCGTCGATGTCGGTCCAGTCCGCGCCGGCGTCCTCGAGCGCGCGCTCCACCACGCCGCAGATGTCGCGCACGTGCTGCCGCGACGCCAGCTCGGGCACCACGCCGCCCCATTCGCGGTGGATCTTCGCCTGCGAGGCGACCACGTTGGATCGCACGGTCCAGGGCCGCGCCGGGTCGCCAGAATCCGCCACCACCGCGGCGGCCGTCTCGTCGCACGACGTCTCGATGGCCAGAACATCCATCGGGTGAAGCGATTCAGGCCCGAGCGCAGGCCGCGGCCAGGCTCTCGCTGTACGGCGCACGACAGATGCCGCGCTCCGTGATGATGCCGGCCACGAATCGGTGCGGGGTGACGTCGAAGGCCGGGTTCCAGACGCCGGCGCCCTCGGGAGCGACGCGGGAGGACCCGACGTGGGTGACCTCCCGGCTGTTCCGCTCCTCGATCGGAATGCCGCCGCCGTCGGCGGTCGCCAGGTCTATCGTCGACGTCGGCGCGGCGACGTAGAACGGCACCGCGTGCTCTCGCGCCAGCACGGCCACCGTATAGGTGCCTATCTTGTTGGCCACGTCCCCGTTGGCGGCGATGCGGTCGGCGCCGACCACGACCGCGTCGATCCGGCCTCCGCTGAAGAGGGAGCCGGCCATCCCGTCGGTGACGATCGTCGTGTCGATACCGTCGCGCAGCAGCTCCCAGGCGGTGAGCCGGCTGCCCTGCAGGAACGGCCGTGTCTCGTCGGCATAGACGGCAATCCGCTTGCCGCCCTCCACCGCCGCCCTGATCACGCCGAGGGCGGTTCCGTAGCCGCCCGTCGCCAGCGCGCCCGCGTTGCAGTGCGTCAGCACGCGGCCGTCGTCAGGCAACAGGGTCGCGCCGTGCGCGCCGAGCGCCCGGCAGCAGGCCACGTCCTCGTCGTGGATGCGCCCGGCTTCGGCCACCACGATCCCGCCAATCTCGGCGGGCGATCGCCCGGCCCGGGCCGCAGTCGAGAACACCCCCTTCATGCGGCCTATCGCCCAGAACAGGTTGACCGCGGTCGGGCGCGTGCCCGCCATCATGTCGCACAGCTTGTAGAACTCGGCGGCCAGCGCCGCGCTCCCCTTCGCCCGGCTCTTCGTCACGCCGAGCGCCAGCCCCATCGCGGCAGCGACGCCAATCGCCGGCGCGCCCCGGATCACCATCTTCTCGATGGCCCGCGCCACCTCGCGGGCCGTGCGCAACTCGACGTAGACCTCCTGGCCGGGCAGCTTGCGCTGGTCGACCATGACGACGCGGTCGTCCTTCCAGGCGACGGTCGGCAGCATGGAGACGGATCATACAGCCCGACCGGCAGCGCCCCGGACCGCCCCTCCGCATCCGCCGCCGGGAACGACTACAGCAATACGGCCGCCACCGAAGCGTTGATCAGCGTCGCCATGAAGCCGGCAAGCAGCGCGCGGGCGCTGAGGCGCGCCAGATCGCCCCGGCGCTCGGGCGCCATGCTGCCGATTCCGCCCAGCACGATGCCGATCGAGCCGAAGTTGGCGAAGCCGGTGAGCGCGTAGGCCGACAGCGTCCGCGCGCGGTCGCTGACCGTGTCCGCGTACTCGCCGCTCAGCTTCAGGTAGGCGACGAACTCGTTCGTGACGAGCTTCGTGCCGAGCAGGTCCGCCACCGCCGGCACGTCGCCGGCCGGCGTCCCGATGAGCGCGGCGACCGGCGCGAAGACGACGGCGAAGATGCCGGCCATCGACAGACCCGGCCGCAAGAAGCCCAGCAGGTGGTCGAACATGGCGATGAACGCCAGGAACGCGATCAGCATCGCCGTCACGTTGAACGCCAGTTGCATGCCGCTCGATGCGCCGCCGGCCGCGGCATCGACGACGTTGACGTGCTCCCGCGCGGGATTGACGACCATCCGGCCGGCGGTCACCGGCTCTCCGGTCTCCGGCAACAGTATCTTGGCCAGGTAGAGCCCGCACGGCGCCGCCATGACGCTCGTCGTCAACATCGCCACCGGATCGGCGCCCAGGCTGACGTAGATGGCGAACATGCTGCCGGCGATGGTCGCCAAGCCGCCCGTCATCAGCGCCAGCAGCTCCGACTGCGTCATCCGCGCGATGTACGGGCGGACGATGATCGGCGCCTCGGTCTGCCCCATGAAGACGTTGGCCGCCGCCGACAGCGTCTCCGCCCCGCTCGTGCCCATCAGCGGCATCATGACCCGCGCCAGCAGCCGCACCGCCATCTGCAGCACGCCCAGGTGGTAGAGCACCGTGAAGACCGACGACGCGAAGATGATGATCGGAAAGGCCGAGAAGGCGAGCACGAGGCCGTTGGGAAACCGCTCCCCCATCGCCGCCGGGTCCGCCAGGACGCCGAAGACGAACTGCGCCCCGACGCTGGTGAACTCCAGGAAACGCGTGACGACGGCGGCCAGCGCGGAGAACAGGGCGTAGCCCGGCCGAACGCCTCCGACGGAGAGCTTCAGGATCAGCACCGCCAGGAATACCTGCAATCCGATCCCCCAGGCGACGGTGCGCCAGCGGATGGCGGCCACGTTCGCCGAGCAGGCGACGGCGGTCAGGATGAACGCGGCGATGCCCATGAGCGCGCGCAGGCGCCCCGGCAGAAACTCCTGAAGCGCGAACGCCGCCAGCGCCAGCAGGATCGCAATCGACGCCGCCCCGGCGCGAACCCGCCGGGTCTCGTGCATCATCTCCACGTGCCTCCTCCGTGGTCCGCGGCCACAAGCCTACCCCGTCGCGGATGCCTGGTGGAGGGGCGTGAGACCGGCTGCTATACTGGCGATCTTCGGCCAACACGCCCCGCAACGGGAATCCCGTGACCGATGCCGTACTATCGTTCGCCGTCGTCTTCCTCGCCTTCGGGACAACCGTCGCCTGGCTCTCGCTCGTCGCCTGGCGGGCGGAGCCGACCAGCGGCCAGCGGCTCGTGGCCGAGTTGCGGCTCGCCCAGTTCGCGGCGTTGCTGCTGGCGCTGGCGGCTGCTGTCCCCATCGGCTTCGCCCTCGGACACGACGACGTCCCCGGCGCCGGCCTCGTCGTAGCCATCGCCGCCGTCTGCTTCGTGGTGGCGGCCCTGGTCACCACCTGGGAGCCGGTCCGCGCGCTGACGGCGCTGGCCATCGCCTGGGGCGCACACGCGCTGGCCGACCTTGCGCACGCCGCCGGCCTGCTGTCGCCGGAGATGGTCCCGGCGTGGTATCCGGCCGCCTGCGCGACGTACGACGTGCTCGTCGCCGCGCTCTGCTACCTGCCGGTCCTGCGGCGCTGAGGGTCGGCGTCGATCAGAACCCGCCGCGGGTTCCACCACGGACTGTTAAGCTGTACGCATGTCTCGCACCATCGAATCCACGTTCCTCGAGTCTGCCCGTACGCGCCTCTGCGTCCACCTGACGGGCCAGATTCGCACCTGCCTCGACGCGCTGAAGGTCGAGCAGATATGGTGGCGCCCCAACGAGTCGTCGAACGCGATCGGCAACCTCGTCCTGCACTGTATCGGCTCGACCCGCTTCTACATCGGACACGTCGTCGGAGAACGCGACTTCGTACGGGATCGGACCGCCGAGTTCGCCGAGCGGCGGGAGTTGCCCGCGGCCGAGCTGCGGGCCAAGCTCGACATGGCCATCGAGGAAGCCGACGAGGTGCTGGCGCAGGTCGACCCGGCCACCCTGCTCGAGACGACCGCACGCACGCCTAAGCCGATGACGCGGCTGGAGGCCATCAACCTGCAGCTCGCGCACTACGCGCTCCACGCCGGGCAGATCGCGTACGCCACGAAGCTGATCGACGCCCACGCCATCCACGAGATCTGGCGGACGACCCCGGGACACTGAGCGCTCCGGGACCTCCTCCCGGAATTGTCGAACCGACCCTTCAGAGCGCCGTGAAGAGCGACGGCAGGCAACACTCGACGCCGTTCGCGCGGCGTGTGCTGACGATAGTGCGCCGCATCCCGGCCGGACGGGTGGCCACGTACGGGGACATCGCCGCCCTGGCGGGGCGGCCGCGCGCTTCCCGGGCGGTCGGCAACGTGATGCGGAGATGCGCGGAACCCGGGGTGCCGTGCCACCGTGTCGTGGGCGCGGGCGGGCAACTGGGCGGCTACGGGGATCGCAACCTCAAGCGCGGCCTGCTCGCCGCGGAGGGGATCCGCGTGACCGGGAGCCGGCTGCACCGCTTCGCCGCGGTGCGCTGGCAGGGTCCGATGCTATGATCCCGGCCATGCAGCAGCCGTTCACCAATCGGTCGTGCATCCGATGCGCGTTGGCCGCCGGGCTCCTCTTCGTCACCGGCAGCTCGCCGCTGGCGGCCGCACCGCAGCTTGCGGGCAACGTCGGCGTCCCGTCCGGGGAGCTGGCGCTCGGCGCGGTCGAGCTGCCCCGCCAGGTGCTGGCGGACGGTCAAACGTTGGCGGCCGGGACCTACGACGTGCACCTGACGAGCCGGACGGCGAGCCCGGAAACCACCGGGGCGCTGGCGGAGCTCGAACGTTGGGTGGAGTTCCGGCGGGACGGCGCGGTCA
Source organism: Vicinamibacterales bacterium (assembly GCA_965116825.1). Lineage (GTDB taxonomy): Bacteria > Acidobacteriota > Vicinamibacteria > Vicinamibacterales > UBA8438 > WTFV01. The sequence goes on along the minus strand of OZ220736.1, from coordinate 3,946,611 downwards.
TGGGCCGCGAACTGGCCTCCATCGTGCCCGCGGCGGAAATCGGCGACGTCGCCGCATCCGCCCCGCCCGCGAGCGGGAGCTCACGCGTGGAGGTGCTGCGCGGGAACGACTACGTGCGCGTCTGGATCAACCGGGACGGCACGCACTATCTGATTCACCTCGCCGCCGGCTAGCGCCAGCAGTCAGGTAGCCATAACGTCGAACTGCTCGTGGTGCAGCCTGACGTCCGGCTGCACGGTAACCCCGCGTCCGAGCACGCGCTCGAGCTCCCGGAGCACCCCGCGCTGCTCCTGCTCGAGGACCCGCGCGATGTCGGGATTGACGCGCAACTGCACGGCGTGCCCGTTGAGCTCGGGACCGATCTTGCGCACCTCCGACAGGAGGTCGTAGCAGATCGTCGACGACGACTTGATGACCGCGCTGCCGGAGCAGTAGGGGCACGGGTCGGTCAACTGCCGCTCCAGGCTCCTGCGGACGCGCTTTCGCGTCAGGATGATCAGGCCGAAGTCGGACACCTGGATGGTCTTCGACGGCGCCCGGTCGCGCCGGAGCTCCCGCTCGAACGCCTGTGCGACCTTCTGGCGGTTCTTGCGATCGTCCATGTCGATGAAGTCGGCCACGATGATGCCGCCGAGATCCCGCAGCCGGACCTGCCGCACGATCTCCTTGGCCGCTTCCAGGTTGGTCTTGACGATGGTGTCCTCGAGACCGCCGCTGCGCTTGCCGACGTAGCGCCCGGTGTTGACGTCTATCGCGACGAGGGCCTCCGTCTGGTTGATCACGATGTAGCCGCCCGACTTCAGCCACACCTTGCTCCGGATGGCCTTGTCGATCTCGGCCTGCACCCCGTACTCCTCGAAGATCGGAAACTCCTTCGCATAGTGGCGGACGCGCTTCACCATGCCCGGCATGATGCGCTCGACCAGCCGCACGACGCGTCCATGCTCCTCGCGATCGTCGATCCGAATCGCGGAGAAATCGTCGTTCAGGAAGTCGCGGATGAGCTTCGCGACGAGGCTCTCCTCGTGGTGAATGACCGCGGGCGCCCGCAACGACTCCATGTTGCCGCGCATTTCGGACCACAGCTCGTGGAAATACCGCAGGTCGCCTTCGATATCCTCCCTGGGACGCTTGGCGGCCGCGGTACGGATGATGATGCCGCCGGTGAAGCCGTGCTCGTCGCGAAACTGACGCACGATGCCGCGCAGCCGGCTGCGCTCCTCGCGCGATTCGATCTTGCGCGACACGCCGATGTTGTCGGCGGTCGGCATGAAGACGAGGAAGCGCCCCGGGATGCTGGCGTGGGAGGTGACCCGCGCGCCCTTGGTGCCGAGCGGCTCCTTGACCACCTGCACCAGGATTTCCTGGCCGGCCTTCAGCAGGTCCTCGATCTGCTGCGTCGGCCTCTGCGCGGACCGCTGGGGCGACCGGCCCCGTCCGTTTCCGCGCGATCGGGCGGCGTCGCCGTTCGACTCGCCGCCCGCCGGCGCGTCGTCGCCGTCACCCGACTCGAGGCGCTCGAACTCCTCGATGGTATCGACGACGTCCGACACGTACAAAAAAGCGTCGCGCTCGAGACCGATGTCGACGAAGGCCGACTGCATCCCGGGCAGGACCTTGTTCACCCGCCCCTTGTAGATGTTGCCGGCGACGCCGCGCTGGTGCTCGCGCTCGATGTGGATCTCGGCCACCTGGTCGTCCTCGAGAATGGCCGCCATCGTCTCGTGGCGGTTCGAGGAGACGATCAATTCCTTGTTCATGCGTAACGATCTCCCGCCGGTCCGGACTCGCGGCGCCCCGGCGGCGCCGATCCGGCGCACGTCGCGCGCCCGCGCACTCGCACGGCGCCGCGCCCGCCGGTCGGGCTGCCGTCCGCGCGCCTGCGCAACGCCTTGCGCCGAAACCCTTCCGGACCATGAACTCAGTTTCTGAATCGGCGCATCCTGACGTTCAGGATGAGCCCGAATCCCATCAGCGTCGCGATGATCGACGAGCCTCCGAAGCTCATCAGCGGCAAGGTCAGCCCCTTGACCGGCGCGAAACCCACCGACATCGTGATGTTGTAGACGACCTGGAACGTGAACCCGGCGATGATGCCGGCGACCAGGTACATACCGGTCCTGTCCCGCGCGACCCGCGCCGCATCGAGCGAACGCAGGATGACGAGCAGATACAGGCCCAGGGCGATCGCCACACCGACGAACCCATGCTCCTCCGCCAGCACCGAGAAGATGAAGTCGTTGTGCGCGACCGGCAGGAAGTTGTACTGGTTCTGCGTGCCCTGCAGGAACCCCCGTCCCGTCAGCCCTCCCGAACCGACGGTGATGCGCGCCTGCCGCTGCTGGTAGCCGGCGCCCTGCGGATCCTGCTCCGGATCGAGGAAGCTGGAGATCCGCCGCTGCTGATACTCCTCCAGACCGTAAGCCCAGACCAGGGGCGTCGCGAGCACGGCGAGAAGAGCCACGACCGCGAGGACCCGGATTCGCAGGCCCGCGAACACCATGATCGTCAGGCAGACCGGCAGCAGGATGACCGCGGTCCCCAGATCGGGCTGCCGCGCGATCAGGAAGAAAGGCAGGGCAACGACTGCGCCGCCCACGATCCAGTCGCGCACGGCGCGCCGTGGGGGGCTGTCCCGGGCGTACACCGAAGCGAGGACGAGGGCCAGGACGAGGCGCGCGAGCTCCGACGGCTGGCCGGAGAGCGGACCGATGCCGACCCAGCGCTGGGCGCCGCCCTGCTCGGTGCCGATGAACAGGGTGAGAACCAGGACCGCCACGAGACCGGCATAAATGAACAGGGAACGATCCGCCAGCGTCCGGTAGTCGACCATCAGGCAACCGACGAACGCGGCCGCGCCAATCGCGAGAGCCACCAGGTGACGATAGAATTCGGCGCCGACGCTGCCGCTGGTGGGGTCGAAGGTCGCGCTGAACACCATCGCCGCGCCGATGGCGCAGAGCATCCCGATTGCGGCCAGCAGCGCCCAGTCGAGGTAGACGGCCAGGCGATGCTCGAACATCACTGGCCCCCGCTGGCGGCCTCCGGCTGTGCCGCGTCCGCCACGATCGTTACGGGAGGATTCGCCGGCAGGGGGGACGCGGGCAGCGCAAGCCCCTCCTCCTTGGCGAAGAAGGTCTCGATCACGTGGCGCGCGATCGGCGCGGCCAGATAGCCGTGCTCCCCGTGCTCGGCGAAGACGACGCCGGCGATGCGGGGGTCGTCGCGCGGGGCGGCGAAGACGAACCACCCGTGGTCCCGCAGGTCCAGCTCGGACTGCGCCGCCGCCCGGCGGCCGGACAGCGAGACGACCTGCGCCGTACCCGTCTTGCCGATTACATCCCGTCCGGGCACGCGCGCGCGCCGCGCGGTTCCCACACCGTTGACCGCCATCCAGAGTCCGCGCCGCACCGTGGCGAGAGTCTCGGGCGCGAGCTGCACGCCCGCCGCCGCGCCGGCTTCCTCCACTTCCGCCCGACCGTCCCGGCCGGGACGCAACGGCCGCAGCACCCGCGGCGTCCGGACCTGCCCGTCGTTGGCCACGGCCGCCATCATCACGGCCATCGACAGCGGCGTCACCGACACCTGGCCCTGTCCGATGGCGACCGAGATCGTCTCGCCCGGATACCAGCGCTCACCGCGCGCGGCGCGCTTCCACGCCTGGGACGGAATCAATCCCTGCACTTCATGCGGCAGGTCGATGCCGCTCAGTCTGCCCAGGCCCAGCGCGGTGGCCCACTTGTGAATCAGATCGATGCCGAGTGACCGCCCCAGCCGGTAGAAGTACGTATTGCACGACTGCGCCAGCGCCTGCGCCATGTCGACGCTGCCGTGCGTGGAGTGGCACGCGAAGAACCGGCCATAGAAGACGCCGCCGCCGCGGCACACGACCTGGTCGTGCGGCTCCACCACGCCCTCCTCGAGCGCCGCGATCGCCATGACGACCTTGAACGTCGAACCAGGCGAATAGCGGCCCCGCAGGGCCCGGTTCTGAAGCGGATTGAGCGGATCCGCGAGCAACTGCCCCCAGGTCGCAACGTCGATGCCGGCAGCGAAGGCGTTCGGGTCGTAGGCCGGCCGGCTGACCAGCGCCAGCACTTCGCCCGAACGGGGATCGAGCACGACGGCGGAGCCGTCGAACCCGGCCGCCTGAAACCCTTCTTCCGCCGCCCGCTGCAGGTCGTAGTCGATCGTCAGCTCCAACGGCGCGCCCTCGACCGGCGCGACCTCTCGCACCGTCTCGATTTCCCGGCCCAAGCTGTTCACGATGACGTGACGCGCACCGTCCGTCCCCATGAGCCGGTCGTTGTAGGCGTACTCGATACCCGCGTGGCCTACGATTGCACCGCTGCGCAGCCCGTCGAAGCGGGCCAGCGACAGTTGTGCGTCGGTGACCTCCCCGACGTAGCCCAACGCATGCGCGCCGAATGTCGCACCCGGATAGCGGCGCGTGGGGACCTGCTCGACGACGAGTCCCGGCAGCTCCGGCTTGCGCGCCGCCACCGCGGCCACCTGTTTCAGCGAGGCATCCCTGATGACGACGACCGGGCGCGACGTCGGCACTTGTCGGTGACGCTCTACGACATCGGCGATCGCACGCTCGTCGGTCCCGGTGGTGCGCGCGAGCCGCGCAATCCAGGCGTCGACGTCCCCGACCTGCTCGCGCACGAGTGAGATGTTCAGGGAGTGACGGTTTTCCACCAGCACCTGGCCGTCGCGGTCCAGCACCGCGCCCCGCGGCGCACGCAGGGAAAGCCTGCGCTGGTGGTTGTTCTCCGCCATCGCCAGAAACCGTTCGTGCTGGCCGATCTGGACGTGCCAGAAGCCGACGAGAAGCGCCGCGAAAATCACCACGACGCCGTGCTGAAGCAGCGCCAGCAGGGTCCGAGCCCTGAGCACGTCGCGTGCGGGCGGCGGGATGCTCGTCATGGCGCGTACCTGTTCCTCCAGCGTCCGGGGACCGGCCCCGGGCGGCGGCGCTGTGCCGCTGTCGGCCACCGGCGCAACGGCCCGACGGCAGCGATGGCGATGCCGGCCGCGACCGCGTTGGCGACTGCCTGAACCGCCACCTCCCGCCATCCACCGATCGGGGTTGCCGTGGGTATGAAGGCGTAGGTCCCGAAGAAGCAACCGGCGTGGACCAGCGTCGCGGCAGCCGCCATGAGGCTCCGCTGCCACGTGGTCGTAATGAGCAGCCTCTCTCCCGCCAGCCCCACCGCAACGCCGGCCACGCACTTGCACAGGCCGCTCACGCCGACGATGCTGCCCGACAGGACGTCCTGCGCAAGCCCTGTCGCGGTTCCGGTCCACAACCCGACCAGCGGTCCGCCGGAGAGCGCGGCCAGCACCACGACGACCAGCGGCAGATCGAGATTGACTACGGTGCCGCTCACCGACCACGCCAGCGTCGTCTGTACCGTCACCGCCGCCGCCGCCGCGAGTCCGGTCTGCGCTGAACTCATCGGACGTCGTCGACGGCGGCAAGCCGCTCGTCGTGCGTAACGATCAGGACATGCTCCATGCGGTCGAATTCCAGCGCCGGCTCGACGACGATCGACTTGTACAAGCTGGGGCCGCGTCGGACCGACGTGACCCTCCCCACGGCGAGTCCATGCGGATAGATGCCGTCGGCCCCGGAGGTGACGACGGCGTCGCCCACCTGCACATCCTCGAGGTTCGACACGTACTGCATGCGCAGGGACGCGCCGTCGCCGCTCCCGACGACCACGCCGGGCACGCGCGTCCGCTCGATGAGCGCACCGGCCGCGGCGTTCCGATCGATGATCAGTTGCACCCTGGCCGCCCGCATCCAGGGCGTGCCTACCACCCGTCCCACGACGCCGCCGGGGGCGATCACCGCCAGTTCGGCCTCCACTCCGTCACGCCGGCCGCGGTCGACCGTAACCGTCCGGAACCAGGGCGTCGCGTCAACCCCGATGACACGGGCGCTGAGCGTCATCAGATCGACGGTCCGGTCGAGCTCGAGCAGTCGTTCGAGGCTCTGGGCCTGCTGCACCAGGGCGTCCTGGGTCTGGAGCTGCAACTGGAGCCGCGCGATCTGCTCCTGCAACTCGACCTTCTCCTCATGCGCGCCCCGTAGCGAGACGTAGCCGTTCCACAGGCCGCGTCCGGCAACCACCGTGGAGCTCACCAGGCGCTGCGCCTCGGACAGCAGGCCGAAGGTGACGCCGTGCAGCACGCTCGAACCGGGAGAGATATCCACCTGCACCGAGATGACGACGAGGTGCGCCACGAGCACGCCCAGCACGAGGTAGCCGGCACGTCGTCTCTTCATGCTGCACGCACCCCGAACGCCGGCAACCGGCAAGCGCCGGCCGCGCGCCGCGTACGACGGCCGAACGCACCCGAAAGCATGCTGACAGCCGGGCAATCAGTCAATCGCAATCCTGCGCAGCAAGGTGAAGTCCCCGAGCATCTTGCCCGTCCCGAGCACCACCGAGTGCAACGGATCCTCGGCAATCGCGACCGGCACGCCGGTCTCTTCCCGCAACCGCTTGTCCATGTTCTTCATCAGCGCCCCACCGCCGGTGATGACGATGCCGCGCTCGAAAATGTCGGCCGACAGCTCGGGCGGCGTCTGCTCCAGCGCGACGCGCACGGCATCGACGATGACGGACACGGTGTCGGCGAGAGCCTCCCGGATCTCCGCGTCGGAAACGGCCGCGGTCTTGGGTACGCCCTCGATGAGGTGGCGGCCCCGGATCTCGATCTTCAGCGACTCGTCGAGCTCGGCCGCCGAACCCAGCTTGTTCTTGATCTCCTCGGCGGTCCGCTCGCCGATGAGCAGGTTGTGGGCTTTCTTGATGTACTGGGTTATCGCGTCGTCCATCTCGTTGCCGGCCACTCGCACCGCCCGGCTGTAGACGATGCCGGCCAGGGAGATGACCGCAATGTCCGTCGTGCCGCCCCCGATATCGACGATCATGTTGCCGAACGGCTCGGTGATCGGCATGCCGGCGCCGATGGCGGCAGCCATCGCCTCCTCGACCAGGTGCACCTCGCTGGCCTTGGCCCGGTAGGCGCTGTCCTTCACCGCCCGCTTCTCCACCTGGGTGACCTCGGACGGAATGCCGATGATGATGCGCGGACGCACCCACACGGTCCGGTTGTGGGCCTTCTTGATGAAGTACGTCAGCATCTTCTCGGTGGCGTCGAAGTCGGCGATGACGCCGTCCTTCATCGGCTTGATGGCCGTGATGTTTCCCGGCGTCCGCCCCACCATGTCCCGGGCCTCGAGCCCGACCGCCTCGATCTGCCCGGTGACGTGATTCACCGCGACGATGGAAGGCTCGTTGATGACGATGCCCTGCCCGCGGGCGTAGACGCACGTATTCGCCGTTCCGAGATCGATAGCGAGATCGCTCGACAGAAAAGAGAGCATCGAACGGAGGCTCACAGCACCCGCTCCACGGCCACACAGCCCATCGTTCGCGTTCCCGTCCGGTTTCCCCCGGCCGCCTTCATGTCGTACAAGGCCCTGTCCGCCAAATCGAGAAGCACGGCGCCGGATGCCACCGCGCCGCTGGTCGTTGCAGCGCCGACGGAGGCCGTCAGCCGGATGCCGCACCCCGCGCGTCGCAGAAACACATGGCGCGCAATGCGTGCACGCAGTCGCTCGCCCGCCGCCGCGGCACCGTCCGCGCCGGTGTCCGGAAGCACGATGGCGAATTCGTCGCCTCCGCAACGTGCCGCCACGCCGGTCTCCCGCATTCCGTCGCGGAGCAGCGCGGCAACCTCGATGAGCACGCGGCTACCCCGCAGATGGCCGTGCCCATCGTTGATCAGCTTGAAGTCGTCGAGGTCGACAACGAGCACCGACAGCGGCCGGCCCGAGCGCGACGCGCGCGCCGTTTCCCTGCGAAGGGTATCAGTTAGTGCTCGCACGTTAAAGAGGCCCGTCAGATCGTCCGTGCCGGCAAGCCGCTCCGCCCGCTCGAGGCGGCGGGCGTCGTCCATTGCGATCGCAGCCGGCTCGAGCGCCAGGCGCAGCGCGCGCCGGAGCGCGCGGGGCAGGCGGGGCGCCGTGGAAGCCACGGCGCTGTCCAGACCCACGAGCGCGCCCACGGTACGCGAGCGGCACGCGAGCGGAAGCGCCACCGCCGCCACCGCCGGTCCATGCGGCACGCGCGCGTCCCGGCTGAGGTCGGCCGCGCTTGCAACCCGCGATTGCCGCAGTACCCACGAGCCGAGCGCCCGGACCGCCGGCGCCTCCGCAGTACCCAGCCCACGCCCGGCCAGGACGATCGGCGAGCCCCCCTGCGAACACACCACCGCCCAGCACGGCGCCGGCAGCCAGGAGGCGGCGCGCGCCGCCACGACGTCGGCGACGCGCCGAGGGTCCGGCGCCGCGCCGGCCGCCCGCATCAACTCGACGACGGTGGTTGCGCGACCCAGACGACGGACCAAGAGCGGCGCGCGGCGCTCCAGACGCGCCGCGAGATCCGCCCGGCATCGGGGAAGCGCTCGATGGATCGCAGGAAATGAAGCGGTGGGAGGGATGCCGGCCGGCCGAAGCCCGCCGCCGCGGGGCTCATCGGACCGGGCGGCCGATGAACACGATCCGCCGGAGCCGGCGACAGGCGGACCGCCAACGACGTGGACCGGCCTGTCAAACTCCAGGTGAACCCACAACTTGGGTCAATAGACTATCACAGGCGCGCCGCGCGCCGGCTTGGAGTCTGGTTGTAGAATTGCCTCCATGACCATGCTCGACCGGATGCGGCGCCACAAGGGCTGGCTCAAGTGGAGCCTCGCGCTCGTCATCTTCGCGTTCGTCTTCCTGTACGTTCCCGGCCTCATGGACCAGACCGGCGGGGCCGGCCTCCCCACCGACGTCATCGCGCGCGTGGGCGACCAGGAGATCTCGCTGGCCGAGTTCCAGCAGATTTACACCCGCCAGCTTCAGGCGTACCGCCTGGAGTCCGGCGGCGAAATCTCCGAGGAAGTGCTCCGCTCGCTCGGCATCGACCGGCAGATTCTGCAGCAGATGATCGACGGCCACGCGGCGTTGGCGGAAGCCCAGCGCCTGGGCCTGGAAGTGAGCAACGCGGAGGTGCGCGAGCGCATCCTGACGCTGCCCGCCTTCCAGATCGACGGCCAGTTCATCGGCGAGGCCAGCTACCGCCAACTGCTGCAGCAGCAACGCCCCCCCTTGAGCCCCCGGCAATTCGAGGAAGAGATCCGCAGCGAAATCCTGGTCAACCGGCTGCAGGAGGCCGTCACCGGCTGGGTGCGCGTGTCGGACGCCGAGGTCGCCGACGAGCACCGGCGCCGCAACGAGAGGGTCCGCGTGGACGTCGTCGCCTTCCGCGCCGCGGATTTCCGCGACGCGGTGGAAGCGACCGACGACGACGTGTCGCTGCTCTTCGCCGAGGAATCGGCCACCTACGAGATTCCCGAGAAACGGCGGCTGCGGTTTCTGCTCGTGGACCAGACGGCCATCTTCGACAGCCTCGTTCTGACCGACGACGAATTGCGTCAGTACTACAACGTGAATCTGTCGCAATATCAGACCCCCGGGCAGGTCCGCGCCAGCCACATCCTCTTGCGCGTCGACGGCGACGACGAGGCGGTCGCGGCGCGCGCGGCGGAGCTGGCGGCCGAGGCGCGCGCGGGGGCGGACTTCGCCGAGCTCGCCCGCGAGCACTCCGAGGACGAGACCAACGCCGAGAATGGCGGAGACCTCGGGCCGTTCGGGCGCGGCCGGATGGTGCCGGAGTTCGAAAACGCGGCGTTCGCCCTCGCGGCCGGCGAGATATCCGATCCGGTGCGCAGCCCCTTCGGCTACCACGTCATCAACGTCACCGAGAAGCAGGAGGAAGTCACGCAGCCGTTCGCCGAGGTGCGCGGGGCCATCGAGAACATCCTGAAGCGGGAGCGGTCATCCTCGCGGGCGACCGCCCTGGCCCGCGCCATCGCTGCCGAGGCCACGACCCCGGAGACCCTCGAGCGCGCGGCCTCGGCCCGCGGCTACGAGCTGCAGGAATCGGGCTTCGCCGCCCGCGGCGAACCGATCCTCGGGCTGGGCCTGGCGCAGGAGGTCTCCGCGCAGGCCTTCGCCATCGAGCCAAGCGCCGTCGCGGGACCGATTCCCACGCCCTCCGGCCCCGCGTTCGTCACCGTCATCGACATCCAGGACCCGTACATTCCCGAGCTCGACGAGGTGCGCGAGCAGGTCCGCGAGGACGTGATTCGCAAGAAGTCGCTGACCCTCGCACAGGAGCGCGCGGCCGAGGCGGCCGAGACTCTCAAGGCGGCCGACGACTTCGTCGCCGCCGCCGAGCAAGCCGAGTGGGCCGTGGGAGCCAGCGACCTGGTGGCGCGCGGCACCGCGTTCCCCGAGGTCGGCTCGAGCGCCGCGGTCGAAGCAATGGCCTTCGCCATGACGCCGGGAACCGTGAGCGACGTCGTGCAGACCGGAAACGCCGCGGCCATCGTGCACCTGGTCGAACGCGAAGAAGCCACGGCGGCCGACCTGGCGGAGAATCGCGACACGCTGCGCGACGAGCTGCTGTTCGAGCGCCAGTCGCGGTTCTTCACCGCCTACATGGACAACGTGAAGGCCCGTCTCGACATCACCATCGATCTGGCGGTCCTGGAGCAGGCGCTCGGGCAGGCCTGAGCGCTTGCCCGCGCCGCGCCGGAGCCCGCGGGCCTTCGACTCCGCGGGCTCTATCTTCCGACCGCCACGCCGGGCATCAGGGCCATGGGCACGCCCGAGCCGGCAAGCTCCATCTGCGCCCACCGCGAATATGCGGCGCGCGCGTACGGCGCGGCCGGCCAGCCGGACGCACCGCCCATCGCCCGCGCCATGACGGCGCCGGTCAGCACCTCGACGAACGACCGCGGGGCCGGGTAGGGCACGAGCGTCACCTCGTCCTCCGCGTCGATGCCCGCCTGTACCTGTGCCAGCACCACCGCGCGGCGCAGTCCACCCAGCTCGTCCACCAGACCGCGCGCCAGCGCCTGCCGGCCGGTCCACACCCGCCCCTGGGCCACCGCGTGCACCTCGTCGCGCGACATCGCCCGCCCCTCGGCGACCACCTCGAGAAACCGTTCGTAGATGTCGTCCACCTGCGCCTGCATCGCCGCGCGGCCGGCCTCGCCGAACCGATCCACCGGCGAGAAGATGTCCGCCTGCGCGCCGTACGTCACGCCGTCGATTCCGACCCCCAGCTTGTCGAACGCGCCGGCGGCGGCGAACTTGCCGCTGAACACGCCGATCGAGCCGGTCAGCGTGCCCGGCTGCGCGACGATGGCGTGCGCGGGCGCCGCCATGTAGTAGCCGCCCGAGGCCGCCATGTCGCCCATGGATACGACGAGCGGCTTCCGCTCGCGGGCGAGCGACAGCTCGCGCCAGATGATGTCGGCCGCGGTGGCCGCTCCGCCGGGGCTGTCGATGCGCAGCACGATGGCGTGAATCGACGAGTCGTCGCGCGCCGCGCGAATCGCCTCGGTCATCGTCCGCGATCCGACCAACTGCCCGGTCCCGGGAAAATCCACCGTGCTCGAGCCGAAATTGACGATGCCCTCCGCGTGCACGACGGCGATGCGCGGTCCGGTGTTCAGACCGAGATCCCGCGGGTCGACGCGCCGGTAGGTCGCGAAGTCGATCCGCGCCGTCTCGTCGCCGGACGACAGCCGGGCCAGCAGCTCGTCCTCGTACAGCAGGTCGTCCACGAGCCCGAGGCTCACCGCGTCGGCAGCCACGAACGGCCCCTGGTCGATCACCTCGCGGACGCGCGGGCGCGTCATGCTCCGCCCTTCCGCAATGCCGTCGACGAGCTGCTCGTAGAAGTCGCGGCTCAGCGCGTCCGCCACCTCCCGGTGCTCCGGCGTGAACCCCGACTCGGTATACGCGTTGATGGCGGTCTTGAAGTCCCCGGCGGCCAGCATGTCGGCCTCGATGCCCATCTTGTCGAGCGTGCCGCGGAAGAACAGCTCGTACGACGCGACGCCGACGAGCATGAGCGGGCTCGTCGGGCTCATGAAGATCTCGTCGCACGCCGTCGCCAGGTAGTACGCCTGCCCCATGCCGAACTCGATATGGGCGACCACCGGCTTGCCCGACTGCTTGAAGTCGATCACGGCATCCCGGATCTCCTGCACCGTGGCCCACAGGCCCGGCGCGGCCGGCGGGATCAGAACGACCGCCGACACCCGCTGGTCGACCTTGGCCTTGCGCAGCGCGGAAACGACCGACCCGACCGTCTCCCGCTGATCGAACAGCCCGAAGACGTCGTCCGGCGCCTGTTCGCCCAGGTTGGAGGGAACGCGCAGCCAGAGCACCGAGTCGGACTCGACCGCCGGCCCGCGGGTGAGAAGGAAATAGCTGAAGGCCACCCCCGTCATCGAAACGATGACGGCGGCGACCATGAACAGCAGAATGAACCGGACGCCCCTTGCGGTTGCCACGTTCGCACTCCTTGCCGGCCCCGGACCGGCGCTCATGGCAAGTATACGGGGGGCGACGATGATCTATACTATCTTGCGTTCCACCCCATCCTGCGGAAGTGGCGGAACTGGCAGACGCGCAAGCCTCAGGAGCTTGTGGGCCTTAGGCCCGTGGGGGTTCAAATCCCCCCTTCCGCACCACCAGCCTGCTCGGATCGGCCGGATCGGAGCAGGCCGGCAGCACGCGACGCCCGCCGGGTCACCCTGGCGAGGCGCGCTGCCGGCCGAGTTGGCGCCGAAGATCGACCGGCGGACGGACTATCGGGACTCCTGCTGCGCCGCCGCTGCCGCCTTCCGCTCGTCCGCCCGCGCACCGCCTAGAATCCCCGGCATCGAGTAGTTCCCCTCGTGGCAGGCGTACTCGAAGAGCGGCAGCGGATTCAGCCGCATCGGCACCTCGGCCGTCCATGGGGCGGTCCAGGTCTCCGGATCGCTGATCGTGAACTCGTAGAGCAGCGTGCCGGCGTCGACGCGCGTGAACCGCTCGATCAGATGCCGGTCCGGCGTCGTGCCCCGCCAACTGTGCTTGGCGCTGAAGTCGACGGTCTCGACCACCAGCGTGTCCCCTTCCCACCGGCCGCGCGACTCGCCGGTCCAGGAATCGATGCCCGGCCGCGCCCGCCCGTCGATCGGAATGATCCGCGAATCGTGGACCATCTCGTTGAGCACCACCACGTGGTCCTCCGTCTGGAAGAGCTGCATGTTCTGGTTGTACGCCGCCGGCGTCATCGGCGGCCCCGTGTTGAAGCCGAGAATGCAGCGGTCGAACGAGCTGCGGTCCAGCCACGAGTCGGCCGGATGCTCCGCCCGGCGCACCCGGCGCTCGTCGGCGCGGCGCTGTCCGTCCTCCGACAACGGCGGAATGCGCCCGTTCGGCGGATCGACGATCAGCGACGTGCGCCGGTTGATGGAGACATTCGTGCCGCGGTCCATCCAGAAGTTGTTGTAGCCGCCGACGTTGCCGCCGGCCTCGGTGCGCCGGGGCGCCGCCTCCCAGAGGCGGATGTCCCGATCGACGGCCGCCTGCTCCAGGTTCGCCACTTCCTCCGCCGTCAGGAACTCCTGCTCGCCCAGCTCTTCGGGGCGTTCGAGCGGCGTAATCGTGCGGAAGTCCCAGACGCCCTGCAGATCCGGCGCGCCCCACGGCGTGCGCGGGGCATCTCCCTGTCCGGCGGCCGGCGCCGCCAGCAGCGGAACGAGCGCGAGCACGGCCAGCCCCGTCACGATACGTCGACATCTCATGGCAACCCTCCCTCGTTGTGTCCGTTCCCGCGCCGTCTCGACCTCGCAACCCGTGACGAATGCGGCGTTCGAGCAGCGATGCGGATTGCTAGCGGGACTCCTGCGCCGCCGCGGCCGCCTTGCGTTCGTCCGCGCGGGTCCCCGAGAGGATCCCCTCGAGCGAATAGTTCCCCTCGTGGCAGGCGTACTCGAAGAGCGGCAGCGCGTTCAGCCGCATCGGCACCTGCGCCGTCCACGGTGCGGTCCAGGTGCCCGGATCGGTGACCGTGAACTCGTAGAGCAGCGTGTCGGCGTCGACCCGCGTGAACCGCTCGATCAGGTGCCGCTCCGGCGACGTGCCCCGCCAACTGTGCTTGGCGCTGAAGTCGACGGTCTCGACAACCAGCGTGTCGCCCTCCCACTGGCCGCGCGACTCGCCGGTCCAGGAATCGATGCCCGGCCGCGCCCGCCCGTCGATCGGAATGATGCGGGAGTCGTGCACCATCTCGTTCAGCACCACCACGTGGTCCTCGGTCTGGAAGAGCTGCATGTTCTGGTTGTAGCCGCCCGGGGTCATCGGCGGCCCCTGGTTGAAGCCGAGGATGCAGCGGTCGAAAGAGCTGCGGTCGAGCCAGGAATCGGCCGGGCTCGCCTGCCGGCGCGCGCGGCGCTCGTCCGCGCGGCGCTGTCCGTCCTCCGACAGCGGCGGCATGCGCCCGTTCGGCGGATCGATGATCAGCGACGTCCGCCGGGTCTCGGCCACGTTGGTGCCCCGATCCATCCAGAAATTGTTGTAGGCGCCGACGCTTCCGCCCGCCTCGGTCCTGCGCGCTTCCGCCTCGTAGAGACGAATCTCGCGCTCGACCGCCTCCTGTTCGAGATTCGCGGCCTCTTCCTCGGTCAGGAACTCCTGATCCCCGAGCTCTTCAGGCCGCTGCAGCGGCGTGATCGTGCGGAAGTCCCAGACGCCCTGCAGATCCGGCGCGCCCCACGGCGTCCGGGGCGCCTCGTCCTGCGCGGCCGCGGGCGCCGCCAGCATGGGTACGAGCATCATCGCCGCCAACACCGCCACGAGACATCCGAATCGCATCGCAACCTCCCGGGACGTGGGCGACCATGTCCCCTTACCGGTTCTCCAACGGCGAATCATCGTTCTCGTCACGATAGCCGACCGCACCCGTCCGCGCAACGGGTCGGCCCGCCGAGGCGCACACATCGAGATCCGAGTTGCCCGCTTCCTCGGCCTGTCGACGTCGGCGGTGGTCTGGGTGCGAGAGCCCAATCCCGCGATTCCGGTGATGCGCCAAGACGCCGAGTACGGCATCATGAGACCCTGCGGCGGGGCGGGCGCATGGTCGAACGCGCGCCGTGAACTCGGATCGGAAAGGAACGAAGCGCCATGCTGAAGACTCTGACCCCGGCGTGCGCCGGCATCGTCGTCGTGCTGCTGTCGCTTTCCGCGGGCGGTCCCGCCGGACCCGGCGTCCAGGTCGAGCTGGCCGCGGCCGGCCAGGAGAACGAGTTCGTGCCCATCACGGACGAGATGCTGCGCGACCCGGATCCCGCCGACTGGCTGATGGCGTACCGCACCTACGACTTCCAGGCCTTCAGTCCGCTGGACCAGATCGACCGCGGCAACGTCGGCCAGCTCCGGCTCGCCTGGATGCGCGCGATGGAAGAGGGGGCCCAGCAGATCCGGCCCCTGGTCTACGACGGCGTGATGTACATCGCACAGCCCGGCTACGACCACCTGCAGGCGCTCGACGCGACCACCGGCGACCTGATCTGGGACTACCAGCGGGAGCTGCCGGACGACATCCGCCAGTACGGCCAGTTCGGCAACCGGACGCGGCACCTCGCCCTGTACGGCGAGCACCTCTACCACCTGACCGCCGACGCGCACATCGTCGCCATCGACGCGCGCACCGGCGAGCCGGCCTGGGAGTCGCGCACGGCGGACTACCGCCAGGGGATCAGCCACTCGTCCGGCTCCGTAATCATCAAGGGCAACGTGGTCAGCGGACGCACCTGCAGTCCGTCCAGCCTCGAGGCCCGCTGCTTCGTGGCGGCCCACGACGCGGACAGCGGGACCGAGCGCTGGCGCACCTACACCGCGGCCGGGGCGGACGATCCCGGCGGGCAGACCTGGGGCACGCTGCCCACCGCCAACCGCGTCCACGTCTCGCCGTGGGGCGTCCCCGGCAGCTTCGACCCCGAGCTGAACCGCGTCTTCTGGGGCGTCGCGGTACCGCTGCCCTATCCCCGGCTCGTCCGGCGCGGGACCTGGGACGTGGGCGACAGCTCGCCGTGCGAGCTGTACTCCAACTCGACCATCGCGATGAACGCCGACACCGGCGCCATCGACTGGTACTACCAGTACCTGCCGTGCGACGACTGGGACCAGGACTTCGTGCAGGAGCGGACGCTCATCGATACCGTGGTCGACCCGGATCCGGAGGCGGTGCGCTGGATCAACCCGAAGCTGACCGGGACGGCCGAGGAGCGCAAGGTCGTGGTGGTGCTGGGCGAGCCGGGCGGCCTGTTCGTCAACGACCGCGAGACCGGCGAGTTTCTCTGGGCCGACCCGTTCCCGTTCGAGAGCACCGAGCGGTTCGTGATCTCGGACGTCGACGTGGAGACCGGCACCACCTACATCAACATGGACCTGGTGGCGCGCGAGGAGGGCGACCAGTTCATCATCTGCGGCCACAACGTCAAGGGCTGGTGGTCGTGGTCGTACAGCCCGGTGACCGGGATGCTGTACGTGCCGATCAACCGCTCGTGCCTGAACCAGACGACGAACTCCCGCACCATCTCGGGCGCCAGCCCGCGGTTCACGATTCCCGATCCGGACATCGGACCGGACGGCGACCTGACCGAGGTGCGGGCCATCGACATCTCGACCGGCCGCGAGGTCTGGCGCTACAGCCAGCGGGCGCCCAACGCCGGGACGACGCTCGCCACGGCGGGCAACGTCGTCTTCTTCGGCGACTCGAACCGGCGCTTCCGGGCCTTCGACGCGGAGACCGGGGACGTGCTCTGGGAGACGATCCTGGGCAGCCAGATCAGCGGCTACCCGGTGACCTACGCCGTCGACGGCCAGCAGTACATCACCGTGCCGGTGGGCGGGGTCGGCAACCGGCTGCAGACCTACGCGCCGGAGCTGGAGGCGCCGGTCGGCAGCAACATGCTGGTGACGTTCGCGCTGCCGTAGACGATGCCTCGCGACCGCAACGCCAAGCGACACGCACGGGTCCGCCGGGCCGTTTGGCTCGCTGCGGGCGTGATCGCGGTGCTGTTGTCCGTCCGGGCGATCGAGGACGATGCGGTCGACGCATTCGATGCCGCGATCGCCGCGCTCCGAGCGGCGGAGACGGCACTCGACGATGCGGCGGCGGACATCGGGGCGGCGGCCGAGGCACCGCACGGGCAGGACGCCGCGGCCCTCCGGACGGCCGCGATGTCCGATGCCGCGCGACAGGCGGAGTCATCGGCTCGCGCGGCGGGCCGCGCGAGCACCGAGACGCGGACAGCCGAGACCCGCGTACGGCACATGCGGTTGGAACGCCCCGGTACATTCGCCGAGGCCGTGGCGGCCGTGCGGGCCCTGCGCGACGCGGCCAGAGCGCTTGTAGCGGCGGTCGCGGCGCTGCGGGACGCGGCGGAAGCGCTACGTGACGCCGGTGCGGTGCGCGCGGCGCGGCGGACGCTGCTCGCGGCGGACGCCGCTCTCGACGCGGCCCAGACCGTGCTCCAGGCGACGGAAGCGGCGCTCGACGACGAGCGGTTCGACGAACCGGCCGCCGCCGGACACACGCAGGCCGCAACGGGCGCGCGGAGTGCCGCCACCGCGCCGACAAGCGCCTGATTCGAACGCTCACCGGGGGTGGGGCCGGGCTTCCGCGGCACAGGCTCCCAACCCCGCCGGCCGGCTACTGCTGCCCGCCGCCCGCCGCTGCCGCCTCCCGATCCTCGGCGCGCGCGCCGCTGAGCACGTTCGCGAGGCTGTAGTTGCCTTCGTGGCAGGCGTACTCGTAGAGCGGCCCCTCGGTGACGCCGCGCGACGCCTGGTTCGTCGTCAGCGGCAAGCGCACGCTCCAGGGGCTGGTGAACTTCGCCGGGTCGGTCAGGGTGAACTCGTACATCAGCGTGCTCTCGTCGACGCGCGTGAAACGCTCGACGAGGTGCATGGTCTCGGTCGGCATGCGCCACGTCTGTGCCCAGCGGTTGGCCGTCCCGTCCACGAACCGGGTCGATTCGACGACCAGGGTGTCGCCTTCCCAGCGCCCGCGGATGTCTCCGTTCCACTGCCGGACCGTCCCGTGCAGCGTGTCGTCGAGCGGGATGATCCGGCGGTCGCCGAACATCTCGTGCAGGATCACGACGTGGTCCGGCGTCTGCACGAACTGGTGGTTCGGGTTGTAGCCCAGCCAGAACATCGGGACCCCGTCGGTCATGCAGCGCTCGCCGGTGTCGACGTCCACCCACGAGTTGCGCTCGCCGCTGACGCGGTAGATCGCCTGCAGGCGGCTGCGCTCGGCCATCTCCGGCGTGTACGGGACGCGCCCGTCGGACGGATCGGTGATCAGCGCCGTGCGCCGGTCCACGAGCCGCGTGCCCGGATCGAACCAGATCTGGTTGTAGGTGCCCGGATCGCCCTCGCGGACCTCGCGCTCGACGAACCGCGTCGCGTCCGCGCGCAACTCCAGCTCCGCCGCCTGCTCGTCGGTCAGCAGCTCCTGGCCGGCGAACCGGTCGGGCCGCTCCAGCGGCGTCAGGGTCGAGCCGGTCCAGATGCCCTGCAGGTCCGGGTCGCCCCACGGCGTGCGCAGCGTGTCCTGCGCCGCCGCCGGAAACGCCGCGAGAAGAACGAACGCCGTGGCCGCCCCAACCGTCGCGAATGTTCGACGCTCCATGGGTCACCTCTCAGAAATGGAGCCAACTGCGACTCGTATCGCGCATCTTCCCGCACGCGCCGCAGGGATGCAACCCGGAACGTTACAGCCGGACCTCGGCGCGCAGGACGTGCTTGCGGATCTTGCCGACGGAGGTGCGCGGCAGCTCGGTCCGGAAACGCACCAACTGCGGGACGCGAAAGCCGGCCAGCCGTTCGCGGCACCAGTCGATCACTTCCTCCTCGGTCAACCCCGCCGGCGTCCCGTCCTCCCCGGTCCGCCGAACGACGACGGCAAGAATGGCCTCGTCGCGCATCTCGTCGGGCACGCCGATGACCGCGCAGTCGAACACGCCGGGGTGCTCGCGGATCACCGCCTCCACCTCGCTCGCGGCGACGTTCTCTCCCGCGCGCTTGATCATGTCCTTCGCGCGGTCCACGAAGTGGTAGTAGCCGTCCTCGTCCTGCCGGGCGTTGTCGCCGCTCCACAGCCAGCCGTCGCGGAGGGTCTCGGCGGTGGCTTCGGGGTTCTTGTGGTAGCCCTTCATCAGCGAGAGGCCCGGCTCGCCGCGTACCACGACCTGCCCGATCTCGCCGCGCGCCACCGGCCGGCCGCTATCGTCGACGAGTCGCGACGTGTAGCCGGGCGCCGGCAGTCCCATCGACATGTTGCGCCGCTCGCCGTCGAACGGATTGATGATCGGCGGCCCCATCGTCTCGGTCATCCCCCAGAGCTGCATCAGCGGCGCCCGGAACCGCTCGTCCCACTCGGCGAGCTGGGCCGGCGTCACGCTCTGGGCGAAGATCACCGCGCGCAGGTCGTTCCTGGCATGCTCGGGGTGCCGGGGCTGGGCGAGCAGCATCCGGATGGGCGCCGCGAACAGGCTCGACACGGTGCAGCGGTGGGCGATGGCTCGATCGAAGTAGCGGCGGGCGCTGAAGCGCGCCGTCAGCGCCACGCTGGCGCCGGCCGCCAGCGCGCTCATCGTCGAGTAGTACTGGGCGTTGCCGTGGAACAGCGGCAGGACGCAGAGCTGCCGATCCTCCGGCGTGAGGCGAACCGCACGGGCGACCGTCTCGCCGGCGCAGAGGTAGTTGGCGTGGGTGACCAGCACCCCCTTCGGCCGCGCCGTGGTGCCGGAGGTATACAGAATGGCGGCCTCGTCGGCGGGCGAGGGCGCCGGCGCCGCGGGCGGCGCCGCGGGACAGTGGGAGACCAGCCGGCCGAAGTCGATCAGAGCCGACGGAGCGCCGGCCCCGCAAACGAGCACCTCGTCGACCCGCGGGCACCGGCGGCGCACCTGCCGGGCGAGGTCGAGCCGCGCCGACTGCGTGAAGATGAGCCGGCTCTCGGAGTGGGCGACGAGGTACTCCAGCTCCGACGCGGACGAGGCCGTGTTGACCGGTACGATGACGGCGCCGAGCTTCGCGGCGCCGAACCAGAGCGCGAGAAACTCCGGGCAGTTGGCGAGCAGCAGGGTGACCGTGTCGCCGCGGCGGACGCCGAGACGGCCGAGGAGGTGCGCGGTCCGGTTCACCTCCCGGTCGAACTCGTGGTACGTGCGTGTGGTGACCTGCCCCTGCAGGTCGTCGAAGAGGAGGAATGGTGCGTCGGGGTCCGCTCGCGCCCGAGCCTCAAGCACCGCCGGTAGCGTCTGACGGCCGGCTGAAGCGGGTTGATTGGCCATGAACCACGCCGTCAGGTCACCCCGGTGGCGCCCGGTCGCGCATCGTGCCCAGGGTGAGCAACGAGGTCCGGCTACCAGCCGAAGGACCGCGACGCGAGCACGCCGCCGGTCGGCATCACGCTGACCGCAACCTCTTCCACGACCACCCCGCCGTCCGACCAGATCCTCCACTGTCCCGGAAATCTCGTATCCCAACGCATCACTGCGATAATACCAGCCGTACTCCATCCTGCAGCCACCACGCCGGTTCCAAGAGCGGAAAGCGGTGACGTTGATGGTGCCGTCCCGCGTTTGAACCGGCGTTCCCTCCCCCTGCGGCCCTGCACCGACGACCGTGCAACCGCGTACTCCAATTACCGCTGCGCGAGACCCGCGCGCCGAGGGCCATGTTGTCCTCGCCGGCTACACGTCCGCTTCGTCGATTGCCGTGACGCTGCGCCTGACCAACACCCCGGAGGCGGAGGCGATTGGTCTCGTCCTCCGCACCGCGGCAGGCTACGTCGCCGCGCCCCGCCGGGCCGGCAACCCCGGCAGCTCGCGCTACGACCGCGTGACGATCCTGGCGACACGAACGGCACCGGGTGGGATCCGGACGCCGGTGCAGGTTCCGGCCCGAAACGCGGCTGCGGACGCCATGGGGCCGGGCGCCGCGGCGTCACCGGGCCTCCTGCCGATGGAAGACCTCCAACGGCTGCTCGACGCCACGTCGGAAAGACCCGCGAGCCCGCCGCCGCGGCCGGCCGGGCGCGACATCCCGGTGCTGACGACGCCCTTTCCCGGCGCCCGGGCGGTGGGAGACCCGCCCTGACACAGGCCCCGAGCAGGCGCCACCGGCGAAGCGGACCCGGCGGAACGCGGCGGCGCGCAGGTCAGCGCCGGCCGGTCGCCTCCCAGGTCCGCTCGGCGAGCAGCAGGTTGGTCATCGCGTAGTTGCCCTCGTGGCAGGCGTATTCGTAGATGATGTAGTCGGGCAGCCGCGGCATGTGCCGCATGCCGGTCCAGGGCCGCGTGTAGACCGTCGAGTCCTCGATCGTGAAGGTGTGCTCGAGGGTGTTGTCGTCCAGGCGCCGGAAGCGCTCCACCGCGACGGTGTTCGGCGACGACGGGAAGCGGTGCTGGGTCTTGTCGCTGAAGTTGCGGGTCTCGACCACCAGGGTGTCGCCCTCCCAGTGCCCGCGCGAGTCGCCGTTCCACTGCCGGATGCCGTCGGTCAGGCGGTCGCGCCCGTCGATGGGAATGATCCGCACGTCGTGAATGTTCTCGACGCGGATCGCCACGTGGTGCGGCGTCTGGACGATTTGGTAGGTGTTGTTGTAGCCCGTCGACACCGGCGGCACGCCGTGGTAGGTGATGCAGCGGTCCCAGTTGCTGCGGTCGAGGTGCGAGTCGGCGGGGTGCTCCGCCCGGTACGCCCGATCCGCCTCGGCCTGCGCCGCCGTCCCGGCGGTGACGGGCAGGCGCCCGTTCGGCGGGTCGGTGATGAGCGACGTCCGCAGGTCCGGACTCACTCGGCCGCGGTCGAACCAGAGCGCGTTGTAGGAGCCGACGCTGCCCGGCGGCGGCTCGCGATCGAGGGTCACCTCCAGGTTGCGCGCGGCGGCCTCTTCCTCCGTGTAGCGCTCGCGGTCGCCGAGGCCGGCCGGCCGCTGCAGCGGCGTGAGCGAGGCGTACGACCAGGTGCCCTCCAGGTTCGGATCGCCCCAGGGCGTGAGCGGCTCGCCGTCGGACTGCGTCTGCGCGAGCGCCGCCACGGGCAGCAGCACCGCGACGACCGCTGCAACGAGCGACGTCGAGAGGGGTCGATTGCGCATCTCTCACCTTCCTTTGGCGTGCGTTCCGGCCGAGTCTCCAGCGGCTACGATAGCCCCCGCCGGCCCGGCGCGCAAGGCGGATCGTGCAGTATCATCAGCGCGAAAGCGAGGGTTCATCATGGCTCGATTCATCGCCTCGTTCGCCCTGACCGCGGCGGTGCTGGCTCTGGCCGGCGGCGCAGCCGCGCCCGCCCACGCCCAGAACGGCGACGACTGGGATCCGCCCCGCCTCGCCGACGGACAGCCCGATCTGAACGGCACCTGGAACAACGTCGGCTCGGCCCACATTCCGCTCGAGCTGCCGGAGGCGCTCGCGGACGCGGACGTCTCCCAGGAAGAGATCAACGCCCTGGTGCAGGAGCGATCCGATGCGCGCAAGGCGGTCACTTGGCAGGGCCACGAGAACAGCCGCGGCGTGGGCGCCTACGCCAACTACTGGTTCGACTGGTTCTGGAAGGAGCCGTCCGGGGTCGATGCGCCCGCGCTGCTGATCGAGCCGGCGAGCGGCAGAATGCCGGCCATGACGCCACAGGCGGCGGAGAGCGTGGCCTGGCACCGCGAGCACCTGCACGATTCGTACTCGACGATGGAATCGGGCGACCGCTGCGTCTCGCGCGGCACCTACGGCATCATGATGCCGACGGCGTACAACAACGGGAAGCTGTTCTTCCACACGCCGAACCACGTCGTCATCCTGAGCGAGATGATCCACAACTCGCGCATCATCCCGATCGGCGCCGGCGCGCACGTCGACGACGGCATCGCCTTGTGGAACGGCGACCCGCGGGCGCACTGGGATGGCGATACCCTGGTCGTCGAGTCGCGCAATTTCAAGCCGGTCGCCAACCAGCGCGGCCCCGGCTCGCGCGCGCCCCAGACCGAGGCGCGCCACGTCGTCGAGCGGTTCACCCTGCTCGACGCCGACACGCTGCGCTACGAGCTGCGGGTGGACGACCCGGATACCTACACGGCGCCGTGGACGGTCGCCTTCAACTACAAGCGCGACAACGAGTACCTGCAGTACGAGTACGCCTGCCACGAGGGGAACTACGCGGTCCCCAACTCGCTGAGCGGCGAACGGGCGCAGGAGAAGAAGTAGCACCGACGCCGGCGGGAGCCGGCACCGGGACAATCGAGCAGCAACAACGAGGTAACGGAACCCGTGTCTTTACGTGGAGTGCAGATGATGTCGAGAAGGAATCGCCTTGGAATCGCCGCGGCCGTCGTCCTGGGAATCGCACTGGGCGCCGCCGCCGACGCGGCCGGCCAGAGTTATCCCAACCCGTATCGCCTGGTGGACGACTGGGCGCAGTTCAACGACGGGCGCATCGTCGGCGCGGTCGGGGACACGACCGTGGACAACGACGGCGAGCACATCTGGGCGGTGCTGCGCTGCGACGCGGGGCCTGAGCGCTTCGGGTGGGAGTGCCTGGAGTCGAATCTCGACTCGATCATCAAGTTCGCGCCCGACGGCACCGCGGTCGAGAGCTTCGGCGGCGGGATGTTCATCTGGCCGCACGGCATCGACGTCGATCCGGACGGCAACGTCTGGGTGACCGACGCGGTGGGCGAGGCGCGCACGCCGGAGGGCGGCAACCGCGGCCACCAGGTGGTGAAGTTCAGCCCGACGGGCGAAGTCCTGATGGTGCTCGGCACGCCGGGCGAGGCGGGCAGCGGCCCGAACCATTTCAACGCGCCGGCCGACGTCGTGGTGGCGGACGACGGCAGCATCTTCGTCGCCGACGGCCACGCCAACGAGACCAACAACCGCGTGGTGAAGTTCGACGCCGAGGGTAACTACCTGATGGAGTGGGGCCGGACCGGGTACGCGCCGGGCGAGTTCCGCACCCTGCACGCCATCGCCATCGACAACGACGGGCGGGTCTTCGTGGCCGACCGTTCGAACAACCGCGTGCAGCTCTTCGACCAGGAGGGCAACTTCCTCGCCCAGTGGACGCAGTTCGGCCGCCCGAGCGGCATCACTTTCGACACCCACGGCCGCATCTACGTCGCCGACTCGGAATCGGACGACGTGCAGAACCCCGGCTGGGAGCTGGGCATCCGCATCGGCGACGCCAAGAGCGGCTGGGTCACCGAGTTCATTCCGTTCGTGTGGGGCGACCCGCGCGAGGTCGCCGGCAACGGGGCCGAGTTCGTCTCGGTGGACGCTGCGGGCAACATCTACGGGGGCGAGCCGCGGCCGCGGACCCTGCAGAAGTACGTGCGGGTGAAGCCGTAGCCGCGCTCCACATCGGCTCCACCTGCCGGAGAAGAAACGGTCGAAAGGAGACCACGACATGAAACGCTGTCTGCTGTTCGTTCTCGCCGCCCTGCTCGCCGCGCCGGCCCTCGCCGCCGCGCAGTCCTCGGACGAAGAGTTGATCGCAAGGGCCACCATGGCCGCTCCCCAACGCGTCCGCGCCGCCGCCGGCGTCGTCCGCTGGGACGCCAACGACAACCGCATCGTGGTGAAGGCGAGCGAGAACGGCCTGG
The DNA here is from genome assembly GCA_965116825.1 of Vicinamibacterales bacterium. Taxonomy (GTDB): domain Bacteria; phylum Acidobacteriota; class Vicinamibacteria; order Vicinamibacterales; family UBA8438; genus WTFV01. The sequence continues at coordinate 3,922,030 of OZ220736.1, read as the reverse complement.
TCTGCTGGGACCGCTCGGAGGTGCCGGGCACGGCGCCCTTCGCCGTCCAGTGCTCCGCCGAGGCCAACCTGCCCCGCTTCGAGCAGAACCGCATGTTCGCGTACCAGGCGGCCGACGCCGACGAGCGCCGGGCATTGATGGCCGCGTCCGAGGAGGACGGCACGCGTGTCCTCGCGGCGTTCGGGTCGGTCTGGTACTCGATGAACGGCCCAGACCAGGAGAACGCCAATCGCCACACGACGATTGCCGTCCCCAATGCCACCGCCGAGACGGTCGGCCTGCCCGACCAGCGGCGTTCGGACGGGCTCTGGCTGATGCAGGCGGGCACGTCGAGCGCGCACCTGATGGTGCCGGGGCTGTAGGCTTTCGGACTTCGTAGAGAACTGAAACGGCCCGGCCCACTTCGCGAGGGTCGGGCCGTTGCTTTGTCCGCGGCAAGTGCGAGCCGCCAAGGGTCGAGTGCTACGACCGGGTCGCCGTGCAGAGCCGACGCCGGTTGGGCGGCCAGCCGTTGCAGACCGCCTCCACGCCTGGCAGCGGTGAGACTACTGTCCGCCGCCCGCCTCTTGCGCCTCCTGCAGCCGGGCGCCGCGCAGCGTGTTCTCGATGGCGTAGTTCCCCTCGTGACAGGCGAACTCGTAGATCCGGCCCGTGCCGGGCGCCGGCCGCATGTAGATCCGGGCCGTCCAGGGGCGGGTCCACGTGGTCGGATCGTCCATCGTGAACTCGTACTGCAACAGATCCTCGGCGACACGGGTGAACCTCTCGACGAGCCGGAGGTTGCTCGACGCGCCGCTGAAGTTCACGTCGCGCTTGAAGTTGGTGGTCTCGACGACCAGGGCGTCACCGTCCCAGCGGCCGCGTGAATCCCCCAGGTCCTTGCGGATTCCGGCCGGCAGATGCGGGCGTCCGTCGGTCGGGATGACGCGCGCATCGTGCATCATCTCCATCAGGATGGCGACCGAGTCGGCCGCCTGCACGATCTGGAAGTTGCTGTTGTAGCCGCGGCCGGTCATCGGCACCCGGCCACCCGAGCAGCGAAGCCCGGCGCCGAGGTCTTCCGGCCCCCTGGGGAAACGTGGCCGCTCGACGGCGGCGCGCGCCGCCGCACGTCGCTTCCCCTCGTCCGTCATCTCCGGCATCCGCCCGTCCGGCGGGTCCTCGATGAGCGACGTGCGGTTGTCGAACCAGCGGTCGATGAGCCAGAACTGGTTGTAGTTGCCGGTGCCTTCCGGATTCTCCTCGGTGACGCCGTCGCCCGACTGATAGTCGGTCCGGTCGGCGAGCGCGGCGCGGAACACGCTGTCGCCGAAGGCAGCGTCGGTCTCGCCGTTGAAGAGCTCGGCGGCGCGCCTGGCGAGCGTCGCCACCTCCTCGTCGGTCAGGAACGGCGTATCGGCCAACTCCTCCGGCCGCTGCAGCGGCGTCGCCGAGTCGCTCGCCCAGACCCCTTGCAGGTCGGGATGGCCGTCCGCCGTCCGCGGCACGGTCCAAGCATCCTCGGATGACTGCGCCAAGGCAGGCGCTGCCAGGGCCAACAGGCACACGCCGAACAGAAGTCGCGCAAGAAAGCGGTTCGTCATAACACACCCCTCTTCTGCAGCGTCACCGCTGCCGTAGTCACCGCTGCCGTAGTGTCGCCGCTGCCGTGGCGTCACTGCTGCGAATCCGCCTCTTCCTTCCGGGCGCCGCCCAGTGCGTTCGGGACGGAATAGTTGCCCTCGTGGCAGGCGTACTCGAACTGCACGTAGTCGTCGTCGCGGTCGTAGGGGAACGCCGCGGTCCACTCGCCGGTGTAGGTCTCCGGGTCGTCCATCGTGACCGAGTAGAGCAGCAGGTCCGGGCCGGCGAACGTGAGCCGCTCGACGGTGCGCTGCGCCTCGGACTGCCGCGAGCGGATGCCGGCGGACGGACCGCGCATGTTGCGGACCGCCTTGAAGTTGGTGGACTCGATCACCAGGGTGTTCCCCTCCCAGCGGCCGCGCGGGACGCCTTCCCACTGCCGGATGCCCTCGTCGACGTGCGGGGCGCCGTCGATCGGGATGATGCGCGCGTTGTGGATCATCTCGCTGTGGAAGACGACGTAGCCGGGCGGCTGCAGGATGAGGGTGCCGTTGTTGTACTCGGTGGGCATCATCATGCCGAGCACGCCCCGCGAGATGCAGCGGTCGCCGGTCTCCATGTTGGCGTAGGAGTCGTGGAGCTGCGCCATGTTCAGTGCGATCCGCTCGCTCGCGTCGGCGGTGTAGTCGGGGACGCGGCCGGTCGCCGGCTCGACGATGATCGACGCCTGCCCGATGTCGGTCGGATTGTCGAAGTACCAGTCGAACCAGTAGAGCCCGTAGCCGCCGACGCCGCCGCGGTTGTTCTCGTGGCCCCGCCACTCCGAGCGTTCGATGCGCCCGCTGCCGCGCGCGGCGGCCTGCTGCTGCAGCTCGTCGGTCGAGATGTCGTCCCGCCCGGCCAGCTCTTCGGACCGCTCGAGCGGCGTGAATATCGCCCGCGTGTTGTTCCACATCCCCTGGACGTCCGGCTGGCCGTCGGCGAGCCGCTCCGGCTGCCAGTCCTCTCCTGCCGTCTGCGCTCCCGCGCCCGGCGCGAACGCCATCATCGCGGCCGCTGCGAGCAGGGCTCCCCCCTTGCCAACCGGTGAACGCTTGGTCACGTGTCTCTCCTTGCCAAAATGAAGCGGCCACCCGGAGCGGTGCGACCCGATCGCACCGCCGCGGATGGCCCCCAAGAACGTCTCTCGAATCCGACCGTCAGTCGACGGTGACCGTCACCAGGATCGGAGTGACCTTGATCGTATCGTCGGCGTGACCGCGGAGCACGTGGGTCCCGCGCTCGGAGAAAGTGACGGTCGTCACCGCCTCGCCGCCGCGCCCGCCTTCGATGTGCGTGACCATCGGATCGAACGTCACCCTGCCCGGTCCGCGGTAGTGGGTCCAGGTGACGGCCAACCCGGTCTCGCCGGCCTCGAACGCGTTGACGACGTCCTGGTTGATCGGGTGCGGCCGCGACCGGCGCAGCTCGAGCGCCGCGATTCGTTCCGGTGTCGTCGGTTTCTCGCGCGGCCCCGGGATGCCGTCGTCACTGACGCGCGCGGTCAGGGTCAGGGTATCCGGGAGCGTTACCGTCAGGTCGGTTCCCGGCTCCACCTCGATGTACGGGAATCGGTTGTCGGCGGGCCAGCCGTTGGCACCCATGCCCCGGTTGGCCTTGATGACCCCGTCGTCGATCTCCCACGCCGGCCACAGCGACGCGACCGCCCGGTCGGTCCGGCCGTTGGAGGTCACCGTCCAGACCAGGTCCTTCTCGCCCCAGTCCGCCGGCACCTGCACCCGGAAGACGAACTGCTGGCGCCGCACGTAGAACCGGGTGGGCTGGCCGCGGTCGGCCGGCCCCGGCTCGAAGAAGTTGTCCGCGCCGACCGGCGCGTGCGGCATCTCCCGGTAGTTGCGGTTCATGTACCCGAAGACCATGTTGAAGGTCCCGTCCGGGTTCCGCTCCCACCCCTCGAAGACCGGCGCGACGTTCTGGCCCCTGTCGAACTTGAGCTGCGCCTCGGCGTCGCTCGCCACGACACATGCCAACCCAACCGCGCCGCACAGCAGCACGAAACGCAAACCACCCCTGGACATGATGGCGAACTCCGTCAGTTGTCGTTGTTGTTGGCCATCGCCTCCCGCTCGGCCACCGCGGCGGCGTACTCGTCGTCGTCGAGCTCGAAATAGCTCGTCCACGTAAAGCTCATGTCGTCGCTCGAGCGCTGGCCGAACCCGGCCCAATTCCGCGGATCCGGATTCCAGCGGTTGGCCTCGGAGTTGTCGTGCCACGTGATGGTGTGCATCATCGAGCCGGCCGGCAGCAGCGGCTGCACGTCGTCGGCGTAGTTGTAGACGATGTGCCACCCGAAGTCCCACGTCGCGCAACTGAGCATCTCGGTCTGCCCGTCCGGATAGATGGCCTCTATGCACTGCCGCTTGCCGCGGTTGTGCAGGTGCGGCTGGAAGCCGGTCAGCCGGACGTTGTTCTCGAACTTGTGGTAGCTGTCGTGGCGGACGTTGTCCTCGCCCGGCGGGATGTCGAGGTCGTAGTTCTGCGCCAGCGCCCGCGAGAACAGCTCGTGCTTCGGCGTCTCGCCCTCCGGGTAGAAGGTCAGTCCTACGCTCGTGCGATCGGTCCGATCCTCGCCGATGGAGGCGTAGTGCATGTTGAAGCGGATGACCGTCCCGGCCTTCACGAGGCGCCCGGTTCCGGGCGGGAAGATGTCGCCGTTCTTGCCCTGGGCGTACTCGTTGAGGAAGTCGCCCTCGTCGTCATCCGGCGTCTCCTGCACACGGGTGACCGCGTGGTGCACGACCGGGAAGCCCTCGGACGACGGCTTGGTCTCGACCGCGCTGATCCAGACGTCCTCGGTCAGCCCCGAATCGGCATAGAAGTCGCCCCACCAGTTGGCGCCCTCGGCCGGGACCACGAAGGGCTCGGGGATCGGGACGATCCAGTCGGGCTCGCCGATGTGCCACTGATCGCGGTCGGCGAACTCGCGCTCCGGCGGCGCGTCGGCCGGGTTGCCGCGCGGCGCGCCGGCGTCGACCCAAGCGGAGACGGTGGCGATCTGCTCGTCGTTCAGCGAGCGGTCGTACTTGAAGCCCTGCACGCCGATGTTCTTGTCGATGTACCACGGCGGCATCGTGCGCGTGACCACCTTCTCGCGGATGGCGCGCGCCCACGGCCGCGTCTCCTCGTAGGTCATCAGCGACATCGGGGCGATGGCCCCCTCGCGGTGGCACGTCTGGCAGGAATCCTGAAGTATCGGAAGCACGTCCTTCGTGAACGTGACGTCCGACTGCGCGAGCGCCGTCCCGGGCGCAACTGCCGCCAGGGCGAGCACCGCGAGCACGACGACGCCGAAGGAACCGAACAGCCGGGTTCCGACGCTGGATTTCATTGGGATCTCCCCTCCTGTACTAATCGTGTACTTTGCGCTTCCGGCGACCCGATGTCAATGACGAACCGCACCTACCGCGCCGCCGCGGCGGCCTCCGCCTCTTCCGCCCGCGCGCCGGCCAGGATCACCTCCATGGCGTAGTTGCCCTCGTGGCAGGCGTACTCGTAGAGGGGCTCCGGGTTCGACTGCATCGGCACCTCGTACTTCCAGGGCCGCGTCCAGGTGGCCGGGTCGTCGATGGTCGCCTCGTACAGCAGCACCTGCGGCGACACGCGGGTGAAACGCTCGGTCAGGTTCAGGCCGGCGCTCGCCCCGCCGCGCATGAAGCTGGTCTCGCGGATGAATCCGGTCGTCTCGACCACCAGCGTGTCGCCTTCCCAATGGCCGCGCGAGTCGCCGGTCCACTGGCGCAGGCCGATGTGCGGCCGACCGTCGAGGGGCACGACGCGGACGTTGTGGTTCATCTCGTTGAGCAGCACCACGGAATCCGGCGTCTGGAAAACCTGCACGTTGTTGTTGTAGGCGCCCGGCGTCATCGGCGGACCCGAGTTGAAGCCCGTGATGCAGCGCACCTGCAGGCCGTTCGGGCCGAGGTCGTCGACCCAGCCGCCGGGGGTGGGCTCGTGCGGCCCGGTGTTCTTCCGGGCCTCGGCCATCGCCGCCCGCCTGCTCTCGGCCGCGGGGGTCAGCGCCGGGATGCGGCCGTCGGGCGGATCGATCACGAGCGACGTGCGCCGCGTCCCGATGACCGAGTCCCCGCGGTCGAACCAGAACGTGTTGTAGTTGCCGACGATGTCGTCCGGCTCCTGATCGTCGCGGGCCGCGTTCTCGGCCGCCCGGACCTCCTCGAGCTCGGCCGCCTCCTCGACGGTCAGGAACTCCTGGCCCGCGAGGTCCTCCGGACGCTCCATCGGCGTGATGGTGCGGAAGTCCCAGACCCCCTGCAGGTCGGGATGCCCCCACGCGGTGCGGGGCGCCTCGCCCTGCGCAGCGGCGGTTAGGGGCACGAGCGCCGCGAACGACAGAACCGCCAGAACGCACACGAACTCTCTGCGTGCCATCTCGATTCCTCCTGCCCGGCCGTCCGGCTCCGGGCCGACTGCCCGCCACGCCCTGTCCGGGCACGTGCCCGGAACGCGCCCGCCGCACGCGGGCATCAGGGTCCGCGCTCCGGTGCTGCGGGACTCTCTCGGCGCGAGAATAGCACGCTCTCCGGCTCCGAACCGGCGTTTTCCCCGCCGTCCGTGCTAGATTCTGGGGTTGGGCATTTCACGCGAAGACTCAGGAGCAGCACCGTGCCGGAGACATCGACCAGGACGACCCACGAATTCCAGACCGAGGCCCGCCAACTCCTCGATCTGATGATCCACTCCCTCTACTCGAACAAGGAGATCTTCCTCCGCGAGCTCGTCTCGAACGCCTCGGACGCCTGCGACAAGCTGCGCTTCGAAGCGCTGACCGAGGCGGCGCTGCTCGAGGAGAACCCGGTTCTGGCGGTCGAGGTCGAAGTCGACCCGACCGCGCGCACGATCACCGTCACCGACAACGGCGTCGGCATGTCGCGCCAGGAGGTGATCGACAACATCGGAACCATCGCCAAGTCGGGCACCCGCGAGTTCGTCGCGCAGCTCACCGGCGACCAGACGCAGGACGCGCAGCTCATCGGACAGTTCGGCGTCGGCTTCTACTCGTCGTTCATCGTGGCCGACCGGGTGACGCTGACGACTCGCAGGGCCGGACTCGGGACCGGGGAAGCGGTGCGCTGGGAGAGCGGCGGCGAGGGCGAGTACACCCTCGAAGCCGTCGCCCGGGAGGCGCGCGGCACCGAGGTCGTCCTGCACCTGCGCGACGGCGAGGACGAGCTGCTCTCCGGCCCCGCGCTGCGGGCGATCGTGCAGAAGTACTCCGACCACATCACCATTCCGATCCTGATGAAGAAGGAGGAGGTCCCCGGCAAGCAGGCGGACACCGGCGACGTCGAGACCACCGAGAAGGTCAACCAGGCGTCGGCGCTCTGGGCGCGGCCGAAGACGGAGATCACGAAGGAGCAGTACGACGAGTTCTACAAGCACGTCGCGCACGACTTCGACGTGCCGCTCGCGCACACCCACGCGCGCGTCGAGGGACGGCAGGAATACACCCTCCTGCTCTACATCCCGCGGCGGGCGCCGTTCGATCTCTGGGACCGCGAGCAGCGCCACGGCATCAAGCTCTACGTCCGGCGCGTCTTCATCATGGACGGGGCCAAGGAGCTCATGCCGGGCTACCTCCGCTTCGTCCGCGGCCTGATCGACTCCAACGATCTGCCCCTGAACATTTCGCGCGAGATCCTGCAGCACTCCCGGGACGTCGAGGCCATCCGCAACGCCGCCGTCAAGCGGGTCCTCGGCCTGCTCGGGGAGATTGCGGAGAACGAGCCGGACAAGTACGCCGACTTCTGGCGCGAGTTCGGCCGCGTCCTCAAGGAGGGCATCGGCGAGGACGTGGGCAACCAGGAGCGGCTCGGCAAGCTGCTGCGCTTCGCCTCCACCCACCGGAACAGCGCCGAGCAGAGCGTGTCGCTCGCCGACTACGCGGCGCGCATGAAGGACGGGCAGGAGAAGATCTACTACGTCACCGCGGACAGCTTCGCCGCCGCGCAGAACAGCCCGCACCTGGAGGTGTTCCGCAAGAAGGGCATCGAGGTCCTGCTGCTGCACGACCGGGTCGACGAGTGGGTCATGGCGCACATGCCCGCGTTCGACGACAAGCCGCTGCAGTCGGTGACGAAGGGCGACCTCGATCTCGGCGACCTCGCCGACAGCGAGAAGGAGGCGCAGCAGAAGGAAGAGACCGAGGCGGACATGAAGCCGGTCGTCGAGCGCATCGGGAAGGCCCTCGGCGACAAGGCGAAGGAGGTGCGCCTGACGCACCGGCTGGTCGACTCGCCCGCCTGCCTGGTGACCGAGCAGGACGGCATGAGCGCCAACCTCGAACGAGTCCTGCGGGCGGCCGGCCAGGCCGTGCCCAACGTGCCTCTCGTGCTCGAGATCAACCCCGAGCACCCGATCGTGACGCGGCTGAAGGAAGAGACGGACGACGCCCGGTTCAAGGACTGGAGCCACATCCTCTTCGATCAGGCCATGCTCGCCGAGGGCGGCCACCTCGACGATCCGGCGGGATTCGTCAAGCGTCTGAACGAGCTGATGCTGGCGATGGCCGGCGGGCCGAAGTCCCGGATCTGGACGCCGGGAAGCTGAACCGCCGGAGCAATGCCGCCGCGCCGAACGATGCGTCCCCGCTCGCGAGCCTCCGCGCCCCGGAGGGGTGATGCCGCCCGCGAGTGAGCCCGGGGCCGAGATCTTCACGCTCGCGTTCGGCGCCGTGCTGCTCGCCAACGGCCTGGGGGTGCTCGTACTCTCGGTCCTTCTCCGATCCCGCCGCCACCCGGAGGTGCCCGCGTTCGGCGCGGGGCTGTTCATATACGGGCTCCGGGTTCTCGCGGACCTCGAGTCCTTTCGCTCCGCCACGCCGGTTCCGGCGATCGTCTGGGACCACACGTGGCCGATCTGCCTGTACTTCCAGCCGGTCGTGTCGTTCGTGTTCGTGGAGCACTACTGGGGCGCAGGCATGTACTCCGGGTTTCGCAGGATCTGGCAGTTCCATCTGGCGTTCGCTGTGGTGGCCGCCGGAGTCGACGTCGCCACCGGCACGCCGGCCGCGGCGCTGGCCGGCCATCTTCTGCTGGTGATCGTCTGGATGCTCTTTCTGCTTCTGCACATCGTCATCGGCCGGTTGCACGCCAGCCCCGAAGACCGCGTCTTCCTGGCCAGCACGCTCCTGCTCGTCGCGACAATCGTCCACGACGCTCTCGTCGACCTCGAGGCGTTTCGCTGGAACGTCAGCCTCCAGCCGCTGGGCGCCCTGATCTGGGTCGGGTGTCTCGGCTACGCACTGGTGCGGCGGACGATGAGCAACGAACTGCGGCTCGCCAAGCTCGACGCCGAGCTGCAGGTGGCCCGGCAGGTGAAGCGGATACAGCAGTCCCTGCTTCCCCGTGCCTTCCTGCGGCTGCCGGAGGGGGCGTGCGCCGTACGCCACATTCCGACAGAGGCGGTCGGCGGCGACCTGTACGACTTCCTGCCGGTCGACCACCAGCGCTTCGGCGTCATGGTTGCCGGCGTCGGCGGTCAGGGCGTTCCCGCGACGCTCGTCGCGTCGATGGTGAAGACCGGGGCCGCGTCGCAGGTGCACCTGGCGGATCGTCCGGCGGAAGTGCTGGCCGGGATGAACCGCTACCTGTACGGGCAGCTCGACGAGTCCTACGTCACCGCCATCTACGCCTACGTCGACATGGCGGCCCGCCGCGTCTCGCTCGCCAACGCCGGACACCTGCCGCCTCTGTTGCTCTCGAGGGACAACCGGAAGGCGGAAGAAGTGGGAAGTCGCGGGCCCTGGCTGGGGCTGCTGCCCGGCGAGGAATACGCCACGACCGAGCTGACGCTCGACCCCGGCGACCGCCTGGTGCTGTACAGCACCGGAGTGGTGGAGGCGGCCTCCCCGGACGGCAAGCTCTTCTCGCCGCTCCGGCTGCGCCGCCTGCTGCTCGACGAGGGCTCGTTCTCGGCGGAGGAGTGGGCGGACCGGGTGCTGGCGCGACTGACCGCCTGGATCGGGAAGGCCGATCTCAGGCTCGACGACGACCTCACGCTCGTGGTCCTCGACATCCCGGACTGACTGACGCCGGCGGCCCCGACTCGACGCCACCCTGCCCTCCCGGCCTGGTCGTCCAGCGAACCCGCGCACCTCCCGTCACGGCGGATGGAGAATGAGCGCTCGCCTCCGGCAGTCGGCCATGATCTCGCGCGGTACGATCCCGATCGCGAACCAGAGCGCGACGGGGATGATGAACAGCTCGTCGATGTCGCGCAGTATCGGGAGGAAGCTCGGGATCAGGTCTCCGGAGCTGACGATGTAGAGCAGCGTCCCGGTGACGAACCACCGCGTGTACCACGGCGTGCGCGGGTCGCGCAGCACGAGCCGGAGCGCCCGCGCGTCGCGGAGCAGGGCTCGAACCGAGTTGATCCACCGCAACCTGGATCTCGCGAACAGGATTCTCTTCACGCTCGCCGCGCCTCGATCAACTCGTCTCGCCGCGGCGGATCCGCTCGATTCGCCGGTCGCGATCCGTGGCGAAACGGGCGAGATCCCGGCGGTGGTTGGCCTCGATCTCCTCCAGCGCCTGCGCGTCGGCGGCGCCCGCCACGGCCGACCGGTGCAGGATGCGGCACTCGGCGACCCGCGCCTCCCAGGCGCGCCGGGCCTCGGCGATCGCCTCGATCTGGGCTGGCGACAGCTCGACCGATTCGACGCCCGCGGCCTCGTCCTGCCGCTTCAGCTTCTCCATTGCGAGCTCGTACGCGCTCTTCGGTGCTCCGTCCGCCACGTCGACTCCTTGCCGCGTCCGCGATGGTTTCGGTACGGCGCCGCCCGGTCCGGAACGGCTCTCGAGCGCGCCGCGGTCAGCCCTCGCGGAAAGTATAGGTGCGCGGGAGTCTCGCGCCAGCGAAACGCGCCGCGACCCCGCAGTGTCGCACCAACACTTGCCACGCGGCCGGCGCTCGGGTATCTTCACAGACGGTCGGCGTGTTGGACGTCTACCCGTGCGTCGTCCTGCTTTGCCACGTTGCGAGCCGATCGAGCCTGTAAACCCGATTCTCCTCACGGCGAGCGCTGGGCAGCGCGCCTCGTCCCGACCGGCGAGCGCACACGACGCCGTCAACCTGTCAGGAGGATCGCCATCTCTTCCAGAGTCTTCGTCGGAAACCTGAGCTACGAGACGTCCCGGCAGGAACTGGAGACCGCGTTCTCCAAGGTCGGCCAGGTCGTCGACGTCGTCCTGCCGGTGGACCGCGCCACCGACCGGCCCCGCGGCTTCGCTTTCGTGGAGTTCAGCGACTCCGACCTCGTGTCGAAGGCGATTCAAGAGCTCGACGGCGTCGAGCTCGGCGGCCGGACGTTGCGGGTCAGCGAGGCCCGCGAGCGCGCCCCCCGAACGCCGTTCGGCGGCGGCGGCTGGGACGAGGGCGGCGGGCCCGGCGGCGGCGGCGGTGGGGAGAGCCGGCCCGGATGGAGCCCCGACCGCCCGCCGAAGTCCTCCCGGCCGAAGGGCAGCCGCCGCGGCGTGCGCGGCCGCAAGCGCGGCTTCTAGCCGTCGCGCCGAGCGTCACCCGCCACCGCGCCAGTGCAGATGATCAACCGTTTCCACTCACTTCGTTCAATCAGTCTGGAGTACGCAGCATGGCAGTAACCGGCACCGTCAAGTGGTTCAACGACAGCAAAGGGTTCGGCTTTCTGACCCGCGACGACGGAGAGAAGGACGTCTTCGTGCACCACTCCGCCATCCAGGGCCAAGGCTACAAGAGCCTCGCCGAGGGTCAGCGGGTCGAGTTCGACGTCGTCCAGGGCCAGAAGGGTCCGGCCGCGGAGAACGTCGTCGCCGTCTGACGGCGCGCCGTCAGACGAGGGCGGCGCCGGTCCCGCCGCCAGCCACGGTCCTCCGTGGGCCGGAACCCGTCCAATCCGGACCGCGCTCACGGCTCCTGCGCCGCGTCCTGCTCCTCGGCCCGCGCCCCGCGCAGCAGGTTCTCCATGCCGTAGTTCCCCTCGTGGCAGGCGTACTCGTAGAGCGGAAGATCGCTGCGGTTCATGGGCAGCCGGCCGCTGAACGAGCGCGTGAAGCTGGCCGGGTCGTCGACGGTGAACTCGTAGAGCAGCGATCCGTCGTCCACGCGGGTGAACCGCTCCTCCAGGCGCAGTTTCCCGGCCGAGCCCAGGGCCAGGCCGGTCAGAGCGAAGCTCGCGGTCCGGTCGGTGAAGTTGCGGGTATCGACGACCAGCGTGTCCCCCTCCCAGCGACCGCGCGAGCTGCCCATCCACTGGCGGATGCCGTCGGCGAGCGCGGGCCGGCCGTCGAGCGGCACCACGCGCACGTCGTGGTTCATCTCGATGAGCAGCACGACCGCATCCGGCGTCTGGAAAATCTGGACGTTGTTGTTGTAGCCGCCCGGCAGCAGCGGCGGTCCCGTGCTGAACCCGAGCAGGCAGCGCTCGGCGAGCCCCCGCTCCTCGGGCCCGGCCGTCCCGTACCCGCCGACGCGGATCCGGACGGGCTGCCCGTCCGCGGCCAGCCGCGCCTCCTCGCGCGCCTCGGCCTCGGGCGTGAGGGCCGGAATCCGGCCGTCCGGCGGCTCCACGATCAGCGACGTCTGCGTCAGCGCCGTCGCCCGCGCCCGGTCCGTCCAGACTGCCTGACTGTACCCGCCGGGGTCTCCCGGCGGCGCCGCGAGGTCGCGCGCCAGCGCAGCCGCGTTGGCCTCCTGGGCCACGACGGCGGCTTCCTCGACGGTGAGCGTCGCTCGATCGGCCAGCTCCTCCGGCCGCTCGAGCGGCGTGAACGTCCAGTAGTCCCACACACCGCCGAGGTCGGGATCGCCCCAGGGCGTGCGCGGCGCGTCCGACGACTGCGCCAGGGCCGCAACGGGCAGCAGCACTGCCAGAGCCGCGGCGACAGCCGGCAGGATCGATGATTGCGCAACGGGTCGATGCATCGGGCTCCTCCTCTGAATTCGCACACTACGATGGCGCCGAAGCGCCTGGATTCAGTCCTCGTACACCGGACCGTGCACGGTCCGGTGCGAGAGGTACTTCCACTCGCCGTCCCGCTGGGCGTAGACGCGGACGTACCAGAAGCTGAAGCTGCGCTGCTCGGCGACCGGCCCGCCGCTGCGGGCTCGCAGCCGCCCCATGGCGATGGCCACGTCGCCGTGCATCTCGACCTGCTGCGAATCGACTTCGCGCGCCGAATAGCGGCCGCCCAGCGAGGCGAGCCACTCCTCCCGCGTGTCGACGCCGAGTATCTCGCCGCCCGTGGTCCAGCCGTCCCCGTGCGTGTAGGTGAAGTCCTCGGCAAGCACGCCGTCGAGGAACGCGACGTCCGCGTGCAGGACCGCCTCTTCCATCCGCCGCTCCAGCGCGAGCACATCCGCCACGGCATCCTCCTCTGCAGCGGGGAGCGCGAAGATAGATAGTCCGTCGTCAACCGTTATCATTCGCCCTCAGTCGTTTTCATCTTCTCTCCAAATACCCATATAAACGGCGCGTTTTCTGGAAATCGAGTTCTCAGGCGTACTCAATCGATCCCACCCAAGCGCATGCAGAATGTGGTAGCCTCGTGGTAAGCGATTTTCGCCGGGGAAACCCCCATGACGAGGTTGACGGCTCGACGGGTGCAGACGCTGCGCAAGCCGGGCAGGTATTCGGACGGGCACGGGCTGCATCTGTTCGTGCAGCGCAGCGGGGCGCGGTCCTGGGTGCAACGGCTCACGGTGCCGGGCCGGGGCAGAGTCGACCGCGGGCTCGGCTCGGTGGACGTCGTGAGCCTGGCGCAGGCTCGCGCGTGGGCGCTCGACAACAAGCTCGCGGTCAAGCGGGGCGAAGACCCGTTCGCGGGGCCGCAGCGGTCCAGTGTGCCGACGCTGCGGAAGATCGCCGGCAAGCTGGCCGACTCGAACCGCGCGGTGCTGTCCTTGGGCGAACAGAAGGCGCGGGCGGCGACGCTGGAGCGGCACGCGGCCGAACTGCTCGACCTGCCGGTCGATCGGGTCGGCAAGCCGGAAGTGTTGCGGGTTCTCGAACGAGTGTGGACATCGCAGCCGGGCACGGGCCGGAAGCTGCGCACGACGCTCGGGGCGCTGTTCCGCCATGCGCTCGCGGCGGGGCTGATCGAGGTCGATCCGGTCGCGGCGGTGGCCGGGGCGCTCGTCCGCCAGCCGGCCGTACGCGAGCACATGCGCAGCGTGGCGTACGCAGACGCGGCGGTGGCGATGCGGCGGATCGAGACGTGCCGCGCGACGTTGTCGGCGAAGGCGTGCCTGCGGTTCCAGATCCTGACGGCCGCGCGCCCGTCGGAAGCACGGCTTGCGACGTGGGACGAGATTGACGAGGACGCGCGCGAGTGGCGTATCCCGGCCTGCCGGATGAAGCGGAACCGCGAGCATGTGGTGCCGCTGGTCCCTGCGGCGGTGGCGTTGCTCGACTCGGTGCGGCCGTTGCGCCGGCACGACGGCGCCGACGCGTTGGTTTTCCCGAGTCCGCAGGCGGGGGCCGGCTCGCTGTCGGCGGCGACCGTGGCCGGGGTCATGAAGTCGGCCGGTCTCGCCGGCGCGGGGTCGCCTCACGGCTGGCGCTCGACGTTCCGCACGTGGGCATCGGAGCGCGCGGACGCGGATTACGCGGTGATGGAAACGAGTCTGTCGCATGCGGTCGGCTCTGCTGTCGAGCGGAGCTATTCGCGGTCGACGTTTCTGGACAAGCGGCGGGCACTGCTCGACACCTGGGCACAGTTCCTGGCCGGCAACGTTGGCAACGTCACGGTCATCGCCGCAGGCGACCTGAGCCTGGGTCCGACAGAACCGTCGTGAGTGTCGAGCGCAAGGTTCGGCAGGCGAGTCCTGCAATCTGTAGTCGAGCACTCCCAAGACCTGTTCGGCGCCTGGCACGTCGAGATGCTGCCATCTGTGCAATCGTCCGGATCGAGCAGTTGGGCAGCGCCTACGACAGCAGGTCGCGAGTTCGAGGAGGCGGCCAGTACGCGGCGCGATGCGTATTCGATGTGACCGACGGCGTGTCACGATAAACGGCGACCACCGCACCGCGGTCGACGATTTGGTTCCGCTTCAGGTGCACGGCGAACATCTGTTGGCCAGAGCCCGCTTCCGGGTTGGGCGGCCCCCAGCCAACCAACTCGTAGATCTTGTCGGACATCCGTATCAGGCACAGGATCGTCTGTCGGCCCTGGTGGTCTTGCAGCCACACGCGTTGGGGCGCCTCGATGCGGGCGTTGGGAGAAACCAGACAGGAATCGGTGCGCCAGATGTTCAACGGCGTCAACGTGTCCGCGTGGGTTCTTGCATAGAAGGCGGCAGGGTCACTGAAGCCGACGGGTGCGGGCGCCTTGCCGGATTCGGTTTGCGTTGACCAGAAGCTCTCGCGCGGTGCGGCCGTCCATTCGCGAACCGACAATTCGACGTCCTGGGTGAAGTCGGTCGGCGGGCAAATGTAGGCCTTGGCGTGATCGGGATTGTCCGCTCCATCGTGTTGCTGTTCGCGCCGTGCCTCGATGCGCAAGGCCCAGCCGAGTGCCTTGCAGACGTCGGCTGCGCGTTCGATCGAAGGCGCCCGGCCCCGTAGTACCGAGCGTACGGCATCGCGGTTGAGCCCAGCGCCTCGGGCGGCCCGGAGCGGCGACACCCGTCGTGCGGCGAGCTCGTTCTCGACCACCGCACGAAACTCCTTGTTTGTCACGATGCGGAGGATACGCCACATTTTGGAGCGCGGTCTAGCCCGTGGCGACCCTTGACAGGCTGGCGCATACGCCTTAATACTAAGGACGATGCGCCTGCGCGCAGCCGCGCGCGAGTGCCTGAGGGGGTAGCCAAGCTGTTGCCGGATCAGCATGTTGGGGACGAGTCTCTGCAGGTGCTGTCGCGACGCCAGGTCGCTGCAGTGCTTGGGGTGAGCGCCGCGACTTTGGGGCGCATGGTGCACCGCGGCGAGTTCCCGGCGCCGATCCGCCTGTCGCGGGGCCGCGTAGGGTGGCGCCGCGCCACGGTCGAGCGGTGGCTGGCTGAGCGCGAAGCCGCGACGGTTCAGATCCTGCGGGCGCCCGACGCACCAGCGAGCCCCCGCCGCCGCCCACCGGCCACGGGACGGAGGGTGCCGCAATGACCGTCAAGGACACCTCAACGGATGCACAGGCGCCCGCCGCCGTCTTTGCACCTGGTGTCGATCAGCAGCTGGATGCCGAGGTTGAAGCTCCTGCGGCGACCTCCCCCTGCCCCCTTGTTTGCCTCGATTCGAGGAACCTTGAGAAATCCGTCGCGGCGTGGGCGCAGTCCGCCCTTCGGTTCCTGGAGACGACTACCGACGAACGCCAGCGGATTGCAGTGCGCGACGAGGCGGTCCGTGTCGCCGCGCTGGCCGCCGCCGTGGACGCCGGCGTGGCTGTTGCGATCGCCTACGAGGTTTTGCAGCGCGCAATCCGCAGCATCGGCAAGCACACCCCGCGCCGACGGGCCGGCAGGCGACGGTCGGCGGCGAGCGACGAGGCAAAACCGGACCCGGTAGGGGGCGACCCGACCGCAGCGTCGGAGGGAATCGAGAGTGGTCAACGGCCTCCCCACGTCGGGGAGAATCGTTCGCCCGGCGGAACAATTTCTGTCGACGGTCCCACACCGGCGGCCGGCGACGAGGCAGCGCCGCATCCGGTGGGGGGCGACGGTCCCCCACCGTCGGCGGGAACCGAGGGTGGGCAGGGACTTCCCCCGGTCGATGGAAATCGTTCGCCCGGCGGAACAATTTCTGTCGACGGTCCCACACCGGCGGCCGGCGACGAGGCAGCACCGCATCCGGCGGGGGGCGACCCGTCCCCACCGTCGTCGGTGGGAACCGAGGGTGGGCAGGGGCTTCCTCCGGTCGATGGAATCGTTCGCCCGGCGGAACAATTTCTGTCGACGGCCCTACACCGGCGGCCGGCGACGAGGCGGCGCCGCATCCGGTTGGGGGGCGACGGTCCCCCACCGTCGGTGGGAACCGAGGGTGGGCAGGGGCTTCCCCCGGTCGATGGAAATCGTTCGCCCGGCGGAACAATTTCTGTCGACGGCCCGAGGTCGACGACTGGCGACCTGCCGCGGGCGACGCGCAGCGCCTACCGCCAGGATGCCGAGGCGATTACCGACGCGGGCTTCGAGCGCATCAGCGCCAGCGTGCGTGCGGCGGCGGCGGCCGACTCGGCAGCGGGTCACAAGCTGGATCGAGGTCTGATCCGGGCAGCCGGCGCCGTGGAGGCTGCCGGTGGCGACCCGGGCGACCTGCAGGTGGTCGAGGCGAAGAAGCAGGAGCTGGCGGGCGGGCGCAAGCGGTCTGCGGTCGACGAGGCGGCCGACGATCTCCCACCGTGTTACATCTCGCCCCGCATCATCGAGGTCGCCCGACAGGTCCTCGGCGACCGCATCGACCTGGACCCGGCATCTACCGCGGCGCAGAACCGTCACGCGCGTGCCCGCGTCTTCTACGACGGGACCGACGCCTCGTGGCCCGGCCTCAAGGCGGCATGGCCGAAGGACGCCAGGGTCTGGGTGCACGTGCCGCGCGGCGCCGATGCTGTCGCCTTCGTCGAGCGCGTCCTGACCCACGCCGCGGCGGGCGCCCCGGTCGTGGTGCTGACAGAGAACACGACGCACCTGCCGTGGGCGCAGTCCCTGCTCGCGGCCGCCACCGCGGTGTGCTTCATCGCCGGCGACGCTACGGTTCAGCGCCCCCGGACGGATGAGCGGAGTGTCGTCGAAGTCGAAGAGGCGCCCTTGGCCGCCCCGCACGGTTACCTGCTCGTGGGCCTCAACGTCAACCACACGGCATTCGAGCAGAGTTGCGCTGACCTGGGCGTTTCTTTCGTCCGAGGCATGGACCAGGGCGACCACGCGGGAATCCTCAGTTCGCTACGGTCCCTGGCGTTTGGCCGAAAGACCACCATGCCGGCGTCGTGAAGGCGGCGACGCGCGACGATGCAAGAAGCAGTGGTGGGCACCCTCCAGTCTCGAGCGCATCTTCTCCGGCGACTCGACGAGGACAAGGTCAGGTATGAGGTCGTCCTGACGGCTCCATGTTCTTGCATGACCAGGATGTCGGGTCGAGACCCGGCTCGACCTCGACATCCTGGCGACCCAGGAGCCGAACGGCCATGCCGTCGGTCGCGATCTCGACTTGCCGACGACGACCGGCTGGCCTGCGGTCAGCGCGCCGGTGACGCAGAGTGTGTCATCGGCGCACTGCAGCGCTGCAGGGCTACTCCCCAACTGGCCCGCGCTTGACCGTGGCCGCTCGCCTCGCGCTGCCCGGCTCCAGCCACCACCACCAGCACCACGCCTCGGCCCCTGCCGGGCCGGCGCGCCTCCCCGAGTCGGCGCGCAGCACCACGGGACCCGGGAGGAGAGTGGCAGCGGGCGACAATCAACAGAGCGGACGCGGCCGGACAGGCCGAACGCGGGCGGACAAGGCAACGCTTCGGCATGCTGCACCCCGCCCCACGCCGACCGTCTCCGACCCCCGCATCCGCTAACGCCTCGGGCCTGCCGGCCCGCTTTCACCCGGCCCCGCTCGGGGCCATTCCCTTTCTCCGGAGGAGGACCTGATGCCTCTCATCGACCTGCTGCGCCCGAACCAGCGCGCCGCGCTACGGCGCCTGCGCAAGCGCATCGCCAACCGCGAGAACATGCGCCGCTACCGCAGCGACCTCAACTACATGCAGCTGTGTCCCGGCGTCGACCTGCCGCTGGAGGCCGGCACCTGCGGCCGCCTGATCTGGCCCGAGAGCACCCGCTGCACGGCCTGCCGCAAGCGGCGCGACTGGCTCCTCACGCACGCGCTCAACCCCGTCGAGGTCGCGCTGTGCACGCTGCTCGACGGCGTCGAGGCCGACGACACCGAGCACGACGCCTGCGCGCCCGAGGACCAGGCCGTTCCCCTGCTCGACAACCTGTCGGCACTCGGCGACCCCTGCCTGCGCTGGTAGCGCCGAAGACGCAAACCGCCAAGGCGGACAAGGCCGCCGGCAGGCGGCGCCTCTCCCAGCCCCGTGCCGTCCTGCCCGCGGCCACGGCCACCCCTCGAGCAACACGTCCGCACCCATCGACTACGTGCAATTCCCGCGCACGCCGCCCGGCCGCACCTGTTGCTGCCGGACCGCAGTACGGGGACGCCGGAAAGGCGGTCAGGTGGCCGCCTTTCGCCCGCCGCCGCTGCCGCCACTCGACGTACAGGATGGGCGTGCCCTTCCCGCCCTTCCGGACCTGCCCGCCGGCTCTGGCGGCAGCCGCCCCAGCGCGGGGAGGCATGGCCGCGGCCGAGCGCCTGCATGCTCAGACTGCACGGCGTCGCCGCCGCCGTCGCTTCGGCGCCGAAGTCGTGCGCCAGAATGCGCTCGCCCGGCTTCGACCGCGTCTACGCTTCGACCACGTCCTTGAGCTGCCTGGCGATGCGCGCCTTGACCACCTGCCGGGCCGGGACCTCGACCCTCGCCCCCGTCGCCGGGTTGTGGCCCATGCGCTTCTCACGCTGCTGCACCACCAGCTTCGCGACCCCCGGCAGCACGAACTCGCCACACCGCAGCAACTCCTGCCCGGTCAACTGCTGCAGCTCTTCGAAGAACGCGCCGGCCTCCGCACGCTTGATGCCCAAGCGCTCGGCGAAATGCGCGTACAGCTCACTCTTGTTCATTCTGCGCGATTCAGCCATTCGCTGCCTCTCTCCCCTCGTGTCCCCGAGTCACCAGGCCGCCCTTGGCCCGCCCCGATCGGTCCGCAGCACCCGAGCTCTCCTCACGCGTCGTTGTCTCCGGTGGCGATCATCCACCTTCCCTGCGCAAGCCCGGCCGTCGTCGTCGCGGTCCATGCGCCGTTGCTGCACACAATCGCCACGCGGGACGCCGTTGCCATGATCGCGCCACAGCGCCATGCCGTCTCGGTTCGGCCCGCACCCGGCGCCGGACGCGCGCGGCGACGCTGGCGGACTGGCCGCCCCCCCCTCACCGGCTGCCGGATTCGCACACCACGCCGGCGCCCCCACAGGTCGCGCAAGTCTTCCGGATCGGCATCCGCCTCGAGGTGCCGGACGGGAGCGCGGGGATCGGTGTCGCAAGACTTTCTGACAGCCTCGTTGGCATTTCGGGCGGTGCGCCCGGGTCGACGCCGAACGCCGCCGCCATCGACGCCGCCCCGGCGTGCGGACGCGCAACTATACGGCACGAGCTCGACGACGTGGGTGAAGTTGATTCGGGCACGCGCGGACCGCAGGCGGCAGCGACTCGTCCGCGCCGCCGCCGGCGCATCGCCGAGCCCACCCCGCGCGGGGCCCAACCTGCAGGCGTCGAAAGCCGGCGCGCGGGACTCGAGTCGCGACCACAGGACACCGGATCGGATAACGTCAATGGCCATGACCCAAACAGGAACACTCGGCTGCGGCCGTCAGCCCGGAGGCTTGCGAAGGAGACCGCGACTTTCGGCAGGCGGCTCTGGCGCAGCGCGCGGCGGCATCGGCCGCCACACGCCCCCGCGGCCGTGGGAAAGGAAGCGCCATGATGCAGACCGGCCCGCGCGAAGGGGAAGTGCGAGCGGCGAACGAGATCTTCACCCTGCTGTCCGAAAGGCACAACCTGGCAGTGATAATCGATGCGCTCGCCAGCCGGGATGGCCTCAGCGACGAGGCCCGCAGCCTGTCCACCCGCATCCGCAAGCTGCGCATCAAGGGGTTCCGCGACGCCAACCGCGCGCCGCACGACCGGCTGGTCGAGACGATCCTCGACGCGATTGCCGAAGGCGACCACGGGCTTGCCGCAGCCATCCTCGGCACCTGGATGCAGACCCATTCGGCCCTGCGGGAAAGGGCCGCCGCGCACCTGCGGGAACGAGGCATCGACGTTGTCGACGCGCCGCCGGTGCGGTTCACCAGTTGCTGGGACACCGACGAGTGGCTGCTCGAACGCAACCGGATGCTTCGGGACAGCGACGGCGCCCACGCGCACCGCGACGATGCCGCGCTGATGCTGAGCCTGGTGTCGGGCCGGTTTCCCGGCCCCCCGCCGGTCGAATCCGAGCTCTTCAGGACCTGGATCGACACGCTGAGGGACCTGCCCGCATCAGCGCCGGAATGGCCCGCCGACGCGGCCAACCTGGGCAAGTGGATCCGCTACATCCTGCGGGAGAAGGAACGCGAGCTCATCGAAGGCGTCGTCCGCAAGATCGCCGGCCAGTGGAACGGGATCGACAACGAGTTCAACGACGACCTGCGCTACCTGGGGATCGACCAGCTGACGTTGCAGGCCCCGCCCGGCGGCCCGGAGTTTCTGATCGGCACGCTCGAGTTCCTGACCGCGCTGCGGGCGCAGCTGGAGGCGTACCGGCCGTTGCGGCCGCAGGCGGCCTCCCGCCAGGAAGAGCTCGAACGGTCGGAAGCGCGCCGGGCGGCAGAGGACGGGATCCTGAAGCTGACGGCCGAGTGGCGGGAGCGAATGGCGCGCGCCAGACAGGCGCAGGACGCGGTGACAGCGGCACGAAGAGCCGAGCCCGCTGTCGAGGAGGAAGAACTGCCGGCGGGGATGCCGGCCGACGCAGACCCTGCGGCCGTCGAGGCGCTGACGGCCGAACGCGATCGTCTGCAGGCCGAGCTGCACACGCTGCGCGAGGAGAACGGCCGGCTCCGCGGCAGCAACGAGGAGTTGCGCGCCGAGAGCCGGCGGCGGGACGACGAGACCAGGAAGCTGAACGACCTGATCGTCCGCAGCCGCAGGACGGAGGAGCAGTGGCGGCAGGCCTATGTCGAGAGCAGGAAAGGTCGCCGGCCCGACGACACGCCCGTCCGCATCGACAGCGTCGGCGAGGCGGTGGCGCTGGCGCGCGAGGCCTTCGGCGACCGGTTGCTGATCAAGCTCAACTCGCGCTCGAACGAGAACACGCCGTTCACGAACCCTGCGGAGGTGTACGACGCGCTCGCCTGGCTCGCCACCGCGCACTGCGACGCCAACGACCATCGCATAGGCGAGGCCTGCTCCGGGTGGACCTGCAAGACGAGCCAGCGCGAGGAAACGATAGCGAAGTACCGCGAGTGGTACGAGACGCTGGCCGACGGGAAGACCTGGTACCTGGGCGCCCACATCGGGAAGGGAACCAGTCGCGACCCGCGGCACACCATCCGGATCGGATTCGTGCGCGACGAGGAAGGCAACCGGGTGATCGTGGGGTTCATCGGCCTGCACCAGCGAAACCGGCAGTCATGAAGAACAGGAAGCTGCGGGACCGGAGTGACCGCCGGGGGCGGCCCGGATGGGTGGACGGCGCGGGTCGGGCGCGATTGCCGCCGCCGTGGTGGCCCGCCGGGTGGTGGTGCGGATTGCGCTGGACGCTCGAACCCGGCAAGGTACGACCCTTTATCGGGCTGCCCCCCATTACAGGCGTACCGGCTGTCCGGCGACGAGTGAGGTTGAACCGACCATGTCAAGACGGAGCGGACGGCTCGTCGCCTTGCCGCGCAGCTTCGACAGCGCCATTGCCCGCCACCTCTCGCAATCGCCGAATCAGTCGCCCGAGACCGCGCCGCGCCCGATCGAGGTCGGCTATCCAGACCGCCAGCATCTGCGCTCCAGCGCGCCGAAGTCAATCAGGTCCTCCCGGGCAAGAAGGTTCTGCGCGTCGAACGCGACCACCGACACGATCCGGTTCGAGCGGTCCTGGGCGCTTGCTCGGCCGTGAACCGGAAGACCGGGACGGTCTGGTCGCAGGCGACGGCTCGCCGTCGAGCGCCGAACCCGACAACGGCTGGCCACAGACCCCACCAACCTCGGGATCGGCGACAACCGAAACGGCCGGTTCCGACACCGGACCGACGTCAGGCGCCGAAGCCGGCTCGGGCCCGGCCCCGTCTGGACCGGACTCCCGAGAAAGCCGGCCGAGCCGATGTCCGGCGACGCGCCGGCTACGCGAAGGTCCGCCACGATCGGAGCGCGAAAGGACCCTGACCGGCGGGCTCAGAAGGGATCGGAGTCGTGGTCCAGAAGATTTCGCCGAGTGCGAGCAGCCGCGCCGATCAGCAGGAGTCGCAATCCAACGGCCACCGGGCGGAAGGGCCGGCGCGCCGAGAGCAACGCGCACGTGGGGCTTGTCTTCACCACGCGTCGCCGCCGCGCTTCGGCCACTTGCCCGGCCGCCGCCAGGCCACCCAACCTTCCCGTCTATTCCTGCCGTGCGCCCCTGGCGCGTGCGACCTCCGCCCGCACGCGCTCGACCTGCGCTTGGTCGCGGCACAGCCCGACGGCGCGCCGCTGCGCCGCGTCCGCCGCGGCGAGGATGCGCCCGTCGGCCGCGCACAGGTGCACACCAGCCCGTCGGCCGGATGCGTCCAGTCGGCGACGATAGCGCGCCAGCACGCCTGCTCGTCGTCACCGACGCAGGCGTTCCACTCCGCCAGTGCGCTTCGTCGCCCCTGCCGCACGAACACGAGCACGGGCCACCAATGCCCGCCGTGAACCATCGCCAACGTCGGCGTGCCAATTGTCGTACTCCTCGGTCACGCGCTGGTGGATCTCCTCCTCGGCGCCCACTTCGCAACGCAGCAAGAGCACGCCCCCGGGCCGCAGCACCGTCTCGGCGAAGGGGCAGCACGGATTCAGCCCGTCCTTCGCATCCGAGGCGTACATGGCGACGGCATCGACCGAGCCGGTGTCGAGCGGGTGCTCGTCGAGGTCGGCGTGGTGGACGACGGGCAGGGGCCGCGTATCGGCGACCGGCTCGGGCCCGCCATGGTGCGCACCGACGGGAGTGGCACGCGGTCAGGTTCTCCGGCATCGAAACCTGCCAGTTGACCGTCAGGTTTCCCGACCGGCTGCGACGTTCCGCCGGACGCGTCGGCGGGCCTCGCCGCCGACTGCACACGGTCCTCAGGTTGTCCGGCAGGTTCTCCGGCATCGGAACCTGCCAGTTGACCGTCAGGTTTCCCGACCGGCTGCGACGTTCCGCCGGGCGCGTCGGCGGGCCTCATCGCCGAGGGCGCGCCGTCGGGCGCGCCGTCTAAATCGAAACCTGCCAGTTGACCGTCAGGTTCCCGACCGGCAGCGGGGGACGGCCGGGCGGGTTGGCAGGCATCAGCACCGCCAGACACGCCTCGGACACGCCCGCCACGCCGTGGCGGCGGGAGTGTAAGCGACGGCGGCCAGCCCGGGGCGCCATTCGGCCCGTTCGCGTGCGCCTGCGGCACAAGGCGCGGATAGCGAGCCGGCCTTCAGAGCGGCCACCGGGACCGGCCACGCTCGACATCGACGACGAGCATCTGCGGGCCGGCGCCCCGCCCGCCCGGCTACGCCGCCGCAAGTCCGGACGCAGGGTGACCCGTTGCATGAGTTCGCCCGCGGCATCGAGCGGTGTCCATCGAGATCCTGACCCCGCCCGAGAGCGCCGATGCGCTGAACTGACAGCAGGCGCCGAGCGGGAAGACGCACCCAGCCGGACAGCTCACCTCACGCACCGAGCCGTCCCCGCGCCGAGCAGGACCTGCAGTCCTCACGCACCAGCAGCCCCAGCCACCGAGCCGTACGCTGCCCGTCGTGATCCTGACCGCCACGAGCGAGCCCATCGACGGATGGCGCCCTGCTGCAGCATCACGACATCGTGACCGGCGAGGCCATCGGCGCCGGGAACATCCTCGAGCAGCGGCATCGAGCAGCACACCGGTCAGCAAGGCGAACCGCACCGAGCAGGACGACCTCCTCCGAACGCAACCGCCCGAGGTTGCCCCGCACTGAACCGAGCGCCCTATCGGGAGCGAGGCGGCACGCCAGCCGATGGCCGCCGTCAAGAGGCGCACACAGCGGCGCGCCGATACAATGCCGGCGAGCGCGCACACGGCGGCGCGCAGCCATCGAAGTTCCGGGCCGACGCGCCGTCCGCACGCACCGAGCAACAGCCCCGGTGGGCCGCCAAGCGGTACGCCACTCGGGCGACCGCACCGAGCAGCACGCCGATCAGGACCGAGTCCACACCGAGCAGGAACACCCTTCCTGAACGCATCCGGTGCGGCGCCGTTTTCGACACCGTAGCCAGACGCACCGAGACACCCATCTTCAGGAGCGCGCCGAGTACAGCGACTTCAAGGGCTGCCAGTACGCGCCGAGTGCAATGCCCCCGAACGCCTGCGCACCAAGCGGTCCTCGCCATCGAACACAACGCAACCGCCCGCCCGCATCGAGTCCGCCGCGGTCACTGAGCGGTACGCCACCCGGCATGGTCCTGACGATCACTAGGCAGGGATCGATGCTGCTGGTTTCGATCAGGGCGCTCGGTCACCGCGGGAGCAGGAACAGGAACCGACCGGTCCCGATCAGGACGCAGTCCACGCCGAGCGACACATTCCTCGTGAACCCACCGAGTACCGCGCGATTTGCAGACGCTACGCCAGGACGACCCCCAGCGCCCGCTCGCACCAACAAGCCCACCTCCAGGTACCCGCCGAGTGACGCGCACCCAGGAAACCAGCACCTCACCGAGTGAAACGGCCCCGGAATCCAGGGCAGCATCGAACCCGCTGGCCGGGCTGGTCGAACACGTCGGCTACCACGACCCGGACAACGGGTTCTGCGTGCTCAGGGTCAAGGCGAGGGGCCAGCGTGACCTGGTCACCGTCGTCGGCCGCGCCGCCGCGGTCGTGGCCGAGGAGTGGAACACCGCATCCGGGCAATGGGTCAACCACCGCACCCACGGCCACCAGTTCAAGGCGCACTTCCTGCGCAACTCGGCGCCGGCGTCGACCGAGGGCATCGAGAAGTACCTGCGCTCGGGCATGATACGCGGCATCGGTCAGGTCTACGCCCGCAAGCTGGTGCAGGCGTTCGGCGACAAGGTGCTCGACGTCATCGAGACCGAGCCCGAACGGCTTCGCGAGGTCACCGGCATCGGCCAGGTTCGCGCCGGGCGCATCACCGACGCGTGGGCCGGGCAGAAGCGGTTCGCGAGATCATGGTCTTCCTGCACAGCCATGGCGTGGGCACGGCGCGGGCGGTGCGGGTCTTCAAGACCTGCGGGAGCGACGCGGTCGAGGTCATCACGAAGAACCCTTACCGCCTCACCCGCGACATTCGCGGTATCGGGTTCAAGATCGCCGACGCGATCGCGATGAGCTGGGCATCACCAAGACGGCGATGACCCGGGTGCGAGCCCAGGAATCACGGACCTGGGGCGTCACGCCAGTTGGAAAAGTTGTATTGACCACTGTCCTTACCAGGTGGCCGTGGTGGCCGGGTGGCGCGGCGTGCCGTCGCTCGCGTGCACGGCGTTAGCGCCGCCGCGAGCGCACCCTGAGAAGGCCGAGGACTAGGTATTTCCCTAGTTCCTGCGAGGCGCACGGCGGGAATAGCATGTGGGCTGAGCGTGTTCCTTGGCTCCCTGTTCGGCAAGGGAGGGGAGGGAGGAGAGAGATGGTGGCAACGCCGGCTCCGACGCCGAGTCCACATTTGTCAGGCCTGCACGCGCTCTGCCGGCGTGCGGGAGCCGGCGTTCACCCCGACACGGCCGCCGCCTCCGGCTGCTTGCAGCCCGGGCGGCCGTGGATGTTGACACTTCTGTTGCTCGGCATCGCAGTTCTCGCTCTTGCCGTCGACGCGGCGACCCTGACGCCAGGCGCGACGGTGTATCGCGCGTGGCCGTCCGGCGCCTGCCGCGCCGTCGTCACCAACGAAGGTACTCCCATCGGCTGCGCGAACTTGCCACGGCTTCATCGCGTCGTCTGGGTTTCTCCCGACTGGAACGGCGACCCGGCGGCGCTGGTGGAGTCGACACGACCCGCCGCCGATGATACGGGACGAACTTGAATCGCCCATTGGCCTGATGACGGGAACCGTTGCGACCGATACGCTGTGTTGATGTCGCTGTTCGCCGTACAGCAGGCCAACGACGACATGGTGCTCGTCATTGAGGCGGCGGTCGTCGTGGCGGCCGACGACTGGTGGGTCTTCCGCAACGCCGATGACCGTCCGGTGGCGACACTGCCCACGGCGGCGGTCTGCGTCGGCATTCCGGCGCAAATCGATCACCTGTTCCGGCGCAAATCGATCACCCGTTCCGGCGCAAACCGATCACCTGTTGGAGCGAAGCGAAGCGGGAATTCGTCATGAGCTCCGGCTGCCTGTTCCGGTCGACGGTTGGCTTCGCTTTAGCGCCGGTCGGGCCGTGGCGTGTCCCGCCGGCAGACGAGGCGCCCCGGCCCGGCGCCAGCCGCTCGGCCCTCACGAGCGCATCGGCGACCAACACTTACTGACCCGCGCGGGTCAGTAAGTCTGTAATCCGCCGGAGACGTCCGGTTGACCAACGCGCCGGCCGGGCGCAACGGCGCGTCTTCGGGTGACCGCCGCAGGCGCCGCGGGCTGCGAAGGGTGACCGCTGCAGGTGGCCGAGCCAGTCGAGATGTCGGCAAGGCAGCAGCGCGAGCCCGTCGCGGAAACGACCACGGCAGGAAACCGGACGCCCTCGCCGAGGCGCTCCGCATGGTCATCGACGACGGCCTCGTCAATCGCCTCGCGCACATGCGTGCCCGCACCGACCGTGACCTCGTCGACTCGTAGCGCGCGGACGGTCCCTCAGTGACCCTGCACCGAGCAGAATGCAAGGCCCACAGGCGCCGAGCAGGAACCGCGGGCCACACTGCCGGAGGCTGCCCGGCATGACCCTGACGGCCACCAGCCGCATCGAGGGGATCGCGCTCCTGCAGCATCACGACCTGGTGACCGTACCGCCCGAACGCACCGAGTCGGCCACGGCCAGCGAGCGGTACGCCGCCCGGCATCTCACCGAGACGGCCATCTCCGGACAGGCGCCGATGTCGCGCCCCGCGAACCTGCCAGTACCCGCCGAGTGCAACGGCCCCGGGAACCTGCCAGGTACGCACCGAGTGAAGGCGTCAGGAAGACCCGCCGCCGCGCAGCGAGCGACGGCCGCCCAGAAAACGGGAGGCGGCATGCAACCTGACGGGAGGGCAACGCACCGGAGGCCGTGTCGTTTCCACGAGCCGGCACTCACGACTGCCGGCTGCCCCGGAAGGGAATCCGGAACAGGCGAAAAACATTCCGCCGCCGGGAACAAGACGCGCCTCTACGGCGTCCAATAGCCTGTGCGGCACTGAGAAGTACGCCTCTCGGTGCCGGCAACCCGAATCCGGCCGGATCCGACAACCTCCCGCCGCTTCCTCAGACCACGTCGAAGGCGGCCGACGTGATCGCAATGAAACTGGGTATCAGCGAGACCCGCGATGAAACCCGGGTGCGCGCCGGTATCGGCTACACGCTGGCCGAGGCGACGGACGGCGGCCACTGCGGACTGCCGGCCGACGAGCTCGGGCTGCTGGCGACCCGGCTGCTCGACGTGCCCGGCGATGCGATCCGAACCGGTCTCGAGCTGGAACTGGCCGAAGGCGCCATCGTCGCCGACACCGTGGCGGATGCGCCGTGCGCGTTGCTCGGACAGGTACCGGGCCGAGCGGGAAATCGCCGGACGGCTCGTCGAGCTGATGGCGGGGAAGTTCCCCTGGCCGGACATCGACGGTTCTCGGCGATGCCGCCGACCCCGAGCGCCTGTCCGCCGTGGGTGCTCTCGCCGGTCATCGCCACGTCGGTACGGACAGGACGCCGCGTGAAGGCGGACACCAGCGCGGCGGCCATCGTCACGCCGGCCGAGGCGCCCTCCTTGGGGACCTCGGCCGACTGCTCGTGCAGAGGGACGTCGGTGTCGCGATGCAAGTCCGGGTCGAGGCCGTAGCGTGCGGCGTTGGCGCGCCGCCACGACAGCGCGGTGCGCGCCGACTCCCGCATGACCTCGCCCTGGCACCCGGTCAGGGTCAGCGCCCCGGAACCGGGCCTCCGGCTGGCTTCGACGACGATCACCTCGCCGCCGCCCGCCGCCGTGCGGCACAGCCCGGCGGCGACACCCGGCCGGCGGGCGCGACTGGCGGCTTCGACGTTCGGCTCGGCCTTGTGTCTTCGGCGGCCGCCTGCCGGACGCGGGGGATGCCGCCTGTCGATCCATCGCTCGACTTCGGCCACCGCCTGCGCCGCCGCCGCCCGGATATCGTGCCGATCGAACACCGCCGCCGCTACCGCCTTGAGTCCGTCGCGCCAAGGTGATCGTGGCGGTCGCCGCCTCCATGCTGACCGCCGCCCACCTCGACTCCATTCCGAGGTCGTACACACGCCGGAGGAGACGCCTAGCCTGCGCCGTGCTGAATCAGACGCCACGGCTTGCCGTCGACCTCGTACAGCTCGACGTTCATCTTGCGCAGCACCGCCACGACCTCATCGCGCCGCTCGGCGATCAGGCGTTCGAGTACGGCGCGCTCGAGCCGCCCGGATTCCAGGTCCTCTCGCCGGCCGCGGCGCACACCCTCATCGACCGCGACTTCCAGCGCCGCCTTGTGCTCGGCGGCCAGGCGCCGCAGCTCCACCGCGTGCTCAGCCCGTAGCCGCTTGACGTCCGCGGCGTGCGCATCGCGGAGGCGGTTCATCGCCCCGGTGTCGGATTCGTGTCCGTCCGGTGTTGTCGCCGACGGCGCCCCGGCAGCCGCGGCCGGATCGCCGCCCGTCTGACGGGCCACGGCGGCCAGCAGCATCGTAGCCGTCGGAAACGCCCGGCACATCAGATCCACAACGGCGCCACGAGTGGTAGCCACCATCCCGAGCGACACGGACAGGTGCTTGAGATGCTCGTTGGCGCGCCGGGAAATCCGCGTGGAGATCGTGCCCTCGTTCATGCCGGGTAGCATCGCAAGCCCGGTGACAGGCTGTCAACAGATTGCCGCTTGTTTGTGGTCAGCCGCCAGACTGCCCCGAAACCACGACTTGTCAACAGATTGTCGCAGTGAGGAAGGTGATCGCGTTCACTGCAGGGGCCACCAAGGGGCCAGTAACGATCCGCACCGATCTGGGGGCACCGAGTAGTACGTACTTCTCGGTACCGGGGACGTTGATTCTAGCCCGGAAACACTGAGCCGTCCAGTAGACACCCTGAAGGAGCGTTTTTGAATTCTCAAAATCGATGGTTCAGAGGGTGAGCGACCCCGGTTCCGGCGTCGCTCACCCAATGTTTTTCCCTGCGGGAAGGCCGTTTCGGCGGTCACGCTGTCACGGTGAAGTGCCATAGCACTGATCGCCGAAAAGCATGGCCCTAGTGCGCTTCGGCGGCATGGCCCCAGTTCAGCCGTTCGATGGCCCCCAGTTGGGTGCGACACGCGACGGAGAGCACTCGCAGGATGAGCGATCCCTGAGCGGACCGCGATCTCCAGCGCGTGCGGCCGGGCGTCGCGCCAAGCGTCTTGTCGACCTGGACCGCGAACACCAAATGGTGGACGAGGTAAGGCGCAGACTGCCGGGCGCTGTGCCGCGACTGGCGGCGTCGGCTCGCGACTTGGGCGGCATGGGAGCATCGCCACCGGCTCTCGGCGACGATCGCGAACTGCGTCAGGCAGCCCCGGACAGTCGTTGCCGCCGCTCCGGATACGCCGCCGGGAGATGCGCGCCTCACACCCGCCGCACGCTTACCCGATCCTCCATCGTCAGGCGAACGCACCTGTCCGTCGCCCATTCCTACGCCGGCCGGGCAGCGACCGGCAGGGAATCGAGGCCGCGCAGCACCACGCTGTTGCGGAACGCGGGGCGAGCATCGAGCAGGCGCATGGAGGCGAAGCGCTCGATCAGCGTCTCCAGGACCACGCGGCCCTCCAGACGTGCCAGCGGCGCCCCGAGACAGTGGTGGATGCCACGGCCGAACGCCAGGTGGTGCTGCTCGCGGCGGCCGACGTCCAGCCGGTCCGCCTCGTGGAACCGGTCGGCGTCGCGGTTGGCGGCGCCCAGCAACAACACGACATTGTCCCCGCGCCGCACGCCGAAGCCGTTCACGTCGCAATCCTCCAGCGCGCTGCGGAAGTCCACTTGCACCGGCAAGTCGAAGCGAAGCAACTCCTCGACCGCGGACGGGACCAGCGCGGGGTCCTCCCGCAGGAGGACCAACTGGTCCGGATGGCGCAGCAACGCCAGCATGCCGTTGCCGATCAGGTTGGTGGTCGTCTCGTTGCCGGCCACCAGCAGCAGCCGCAGCATCAGCAGCACCTCGCGTTCGGTCAGCCGGTCGCCTTCCTCCTCAGCCTGCGCGAGCGCGCTGATGATGTCCTCCTGCGGGTCCGCCCGCCGCGCACTGATGATCGGCAGCAGGTAGGCGTCCAGCGCCCGCATGGCCGCTTCGGCCGTCTCTCGCTCGGCGGCGCTCAGCGTCGGTTCGAGGACGCGGGCGCGCTGGTCCGACCACACCGCGAACCGGGCACGGTCCTCGGGCGGTATGCCGAGCATCTCGGCGATGACGATTACCGGCAAAGGCTTGGCCACCGCCTCCATCAGATCGAAGGCCGAGCGGTCCTCGACCGCGTCGAGCAGCGTCGTCATCAGCTCGCGGATGTGCGGCTCGAGGGCGGCGACCGCCCGCGGCGTGAACGCCTCGTTGACCAGGGCTCGCAACCGTGTGTGATCCGGCGGGTCGAGGAATAGCATGCTCGGCTCTTCGACGTTCGGCAGGCTGGCCCGCTGCCCCCGCGATGGGGTCCGCTTGCGCGGGTCGCTGGAGAAGTGCCGGTGGTCGCGAAGAATGTACGAGACAGCCCCCAGCGATCAGGAGCGTCCACCCACCGATCGTTGCGGACGCAATCCGCGGAATGTCTTCCGGCGCGAGCGCGATCACGGCATCCAGGATCGCGACCGCGAGGCCGATCCCCACGATCGTGCCGATGGTGGCGAGGACCAGACCCTCGGCGACGAACTGGCGCAACAGGTGGCGGGTCGACGCGCCCAGGCCGAGGCGCAGCGCCATTTCGCCGCCGCGGCGCGCTGCGCGTGTCGCCTGGAACCCGCTCAGGTTGACGCCGGCGACCAGCAGCAGGCCGATCGCCCCGGCGAACAGCAGGGCCGCGACGACCCGGCCGCTACCGAGGATGTGATCGCGGCGACCCGGCTCTCGAAGCTGCGCCAGCCGCGCGCGCCGGGGCGGGCGTCGCGTACCCCTCTCAGGGAGACGACAGCAGGAAGTTGACGGTTACCGTCATCAGGACGGAGACCGGTGCGCCGTCGACCAGCGTGGGCTCGTACCGCCACTGCTCGACCGCGGCGATCGCCGCCTCTTCGAGCTCCGGCACCGAACGCAATACCTCGATGTTGCCCACCTCGCCCGTCGGGTCGATGGTCGCTTCCAGAACTACCAGGCCCTGAACGCCGGCTTCCCGGGCCGCGGGGGGATAGACCGGCGGGACATCGTGGATCTTCGCAGGCGGCGGGACCCCGTTGCCGATCCGGACGGGCTCGTCCGGGCGGCCGGAGGGCTGGCCGGGATCGTCGAGCACGGTCTGCAGCTCGTCGAGCACGCGCTGCAACTGTTGCTGGAGGGCGGCGGCCCGCTCGAGGAGCTCGGCGATGCGCGCACTCGACGGTTCCGTCGGTGGCTCCTGCCCCACCGCGCTGCCGGTCGTTTCGGGGAGCCGTCCGGTCGTGGCCGGCGCTGTTCCGGTCGCGGCCGACTCCGCCCCGGTCCGCGGTTGGGGACTCGCCGGTATCCGCGATAGCACCAGCTCTTCTTCACGCTGCTCCCCCACTTCCAGCGAGAACCGCTGAAACAGCGGCTCGAAGCCCGGTGTGTTCACGGCAAGGCTGTACTCGCCCGGTCCCAGATCGAAGATCTCGAAGCTGCCGTCGTCACGCCCGATCAATTGCGCCGATGCGCTCCTGCTCCTGCTGATGCGTGTGACGTCGGGATTCCGAACGACGTTCCCGGCCTGATCGACGAACGCATAGCGCATCGGACCCGCGGGCTGCCAAGCTTCGCGGATGGTGAACGTGATGGAGGGATTCCGAACGGCGTTCCCGGCCTGATCGACGACGGCGCCGCTGATCCGGGCGGTCTGCGCGGCGACCTGCAGGCCGGCGACGAGGATCGAGGCCGGCACGAGCAGGCCCAGGCTCCAGAAGCGGGCGCGGCGCGTCATCGGACGCCGGTTCGTGTGCGAATTCAACATGGCGGACAACCTCCGTTCCAGGTGTGACGGACGCGCCATCGCCGGCGCCGGCAACCACGTCCGCCGGTGTTTCCGAGCCTCTCTCGCGAGTTCGACGAGCTGCGTCGCGCAGGTGGTGGCTGGGACGCCCCGCGCCAGGACGAGGTCGTCGGCCGCGTGCTCGCTCTCGCGGCGCAGCCGGGCACGGACCACCCACGCCAGCGGGTTGAACCACCAGACGCAGCGTAACGCCTCGGCCGCCATCTGCAGCAGCCAGTCGCCGTGGCGCGCGTGCGCCAGCTCGTGCAGCAGGACGACGCGCATCCGCTCCGCCGACCACTCGGCCGCCGAGGCCGGCAGCATGACGGCCGGCCGCCGCCAGCCCCACGTCGCCACCAGTTCCGGGCGCAGACCGAACAGCAGCTCGACGCCGCGTCTCAGGCCGCACGACCGCGCGAGGTCGGCGCACAGGCTGTGCCACGGCCCATCCGTCACGCGGCTCGACGACGCGCGGAGCCAGCGGAGTCTCGCCAACCCGACCAGG
Source organism: Vicinamibacterales bacterium (assembly GCA_965116825.1). Taxonomy (GTDB): domain Bacteria; phylum Acidobacteriota; class Vicinamibacteria; order Vicinamibacterales; family UBA8438; genus WTFV01. The sequence continues at coordinate 3,888,884 of OZ220736.1, read as the reverse complement.
AGCACGCCGGTGCTGGCGACCGCCCCCGCCAGCCAGATCGTTACGACCAGCCAGCCGACGACCTGGCCGCTCGCGACGGCCGCCACCGCGCGTCCGGAGCGGCCGAGTCGGAAAGCTGTCGACTCGGACGCAACGGCAGGTCCGAGCACATCGGCATCCGCCGTGAACAGGGCGTAGGGACGCAGCCCGAGCATGTCGAAGACGCGGCCGGCACTCCAGTCGAGCGCCCCGACCGGCACCACCCGCACCACCGGCGGAACAGGCAGGACGTGGAGGGCGGGCGCCGCGCAAGCCAAGACGACGCCGACCGCCAGCACCCAGCGCCTCGCGGCCGCCGACCCGGTGCGCAGGCAGAGGGCGCCGGCCAGCACCAGGAGCAGGATCGCCGACACCTTGACGGTCAATGCGGCCAGCAGGGTCATGACGGTTCCTCCGGCTCGTCGCCGCGTACGTCGCTCCTGTCCTGTCCGCCGTCTCGTGACGCGCTGGCGGGTCGACCGGCGCTCCGTGGCGCCGCTCTCGCGTCCGCGACGATCCGTGCGATCCGGTCGAGCTCCGGCTCGGTCAGATGCCTCGCCTCGCCACCGAGCAACGCCGCCACGGCCTGCTCGGCGGACCCGTCGAAGAAGGTCTCGACCAGATGCAGCAACGCCGACCGGCGCGCGGTCCGGCGAGGGGTTACCGGGCGGTACACGTACCGCAACCCCTCCTCCTCGTGGCGCACGTGCCCCTTCTTCTCGAGAATGCGCAGTTGCGTGCGGACCGTCGAGGAGGCCGGGTCGCCGGGAAGCTCCTGCCGGACGACGCTGGCCGGGGCCCGGCCGTGCCGGAAGAGGATGTCCATGATCTGCCGCTCGCGGCGTGACAACCGGCTGTGCCAAGGTGTCTTCACGTGCATGAGAGTCCAGTCGATCGTTGCCGAGTTCCCGCTCGGCCATATGGTTATGTTTATAGCATATAGGCGACTAAATTAACAAGCCTGCACCGGCGGCGAGCGTCTCCGACCGGCCGTCGTCGTCGTCGTGGGCCCGTGAGGTCGTCCGAGGAGGGGTGCCGCGGCCGGGGCCGGATCTTCAGTTGTACTCGGTGCCACCCTTGCGCGTCAGGTAGTTGCCGGAAACGCTCTTCAGGATGACGCGTCCGAACTCGGCGGAATCCCGTTCGGTCGCCGGCCTCACCACGACGCCCTCGCGCAGGTGCTTCCCGCCGAGTGCGGTCGCGCCGTCGGTCTGCTCGGTCAGCGCCGCGATGCTGACGAGCGCGAGCCGAATGCCGATGTCGCGCTGCTGGCGCGCGGCCGTGTAGGCAACCACGCCGTCCTGCTACCCAGCGGGTGCCGTTGCCTCACAATTCTTGCTACCCAACGAGGGGCGATCTCCACCGCTGGGTGAGGGACCGACGACGCCCCTGTCCGTCTCATGCCAGCCTGCGCCTGTGCTCACCGCCGTCAAGGCGCGTCGCTTCGCTCTGCCCCCGCCCCGGGGAGCTGACGGCGTTGACGGCGGCTCCGCGCAGGCGCCCGCCAATTCCTGGCCGACAGGGGCTCAACATGACCTCTACGTCGGGCAGCGCCGCCGCTCCCAGCCGAAGACCATCGGTACGATCCTGTTGAAGCAGGCGGTAACATCCTCATATGAGGCAACACGACCGGCGAAAGTAGTTGACGCCGAACACCATGACTTCGGAACGAATGGGCGCCCCGCCGACACGGGCAGCGACGCAACGTGGATGACCCTGGTCATCACCGGCAATCCGACGCTCGTGGTAACGCATATCCCGATGAACGAGGTGCCCGACGCCACCGTGAACCTGTACGGACACGTGCACAACAACGAGCCGTTGCGGGAAGGACCGTACGTGAACATCTGCGTCGAGCACACCGAGTACCGGCCGCTCCCGCTCGACACCGTGCGACGGCTGGCCTTGGCACGGCTCGACGACCCGCGGCCGCGGGCGGGGACGACGGCAGAGGAAATCCGTTGCCTGGACACGTAGTCGACTACAAAGGGTGGAAGAGGTGGACAGAACGCCCTGCAAGGAGGGCCTGCGGAACGCGACGTTCCCCAGCGCGGGATGATCCGACCCCGGTCGTACGGGGCACGACGTTCGGCGATGATCGAGGATACGTCGCCAACAGTGATCGGCACGATCATCGTGTCGTTCTCCTTGGCCAGCAGTCCCAGCTTCTCGACGTACTGCTCGGCGACGCGCAACTGCGCGGCCTGATAGTTGTCCGGCGTCTCGACCCCCTCGGTCGCCTCGCTCGGCGGTGGCGCTCTCGACGATCGTGATGGCGGGGGGCGGCCGCACCGCCCGGTCGCGCTACCGTTGCTTGGTGCCACTGCAGGGGCGGCGGGCTGCCCGGAGGTCCGGAGCGGGCCCAGGTGGTCTCGTAGAATGCGGATCAGAATTGCACACGGAATTGTCACCGCCAAGCGCGGATGTTCATAGAATCTCCTGGCAACAGGGCCGTTATCCGAAATCAGTGGCTTTCGCACCGAACGCCACGTGCCGACGTCACCGCGCACGGCTGAACGCTACCTGGATGCACGGGTCGGCGTCCGGTCGGCGTCCGCGGTCTTCTCGATACACCAGACAACTTCTTGACGCTCGCCGGCGCGACGCCGAGGCTTTTTCCTTGTCAACTTAGGAGAGTGCATGCTACGCTTTCCTGACTGGCTTAGGAGACAAGACAAGTGCCGCCACACGCCATGTTGCTGCCCGGGACGCTCGACGTCCTGGTTCTCAAGGCCGTTTCGCTCGGGCCCCTCCACGGGTACGGCGTGCTGCTGCGCATCGAACAGATCACGAAGGGCGCGCTCGTCGTCGAGCAGGGCGCGCTGTATCCGGCGCTCTACCGTCTGGAGCAGCAAGGGTTGCTGGCCACCGAATGGGGCGTGTCGGACAACAACCGCCGGGCCAAGTTCTACCGGCTGACGCCGGCGGGCCGCCGCCGGCTGCAGGAGCAGCGGGCGAACTGGCAGCGGCTGGCCGATGCGATGGCGGCGGCGCTCGACACGCGGCCGGGCGAGGTGTGACGGCATGTGGACGCATCTGCACCTCCGATTCGCCGCGCTCTTCCGGCGCACGCGGTTCGAGCGCGAGCTGGCCGACGAGCTGGCGTTCCACGTCCAGGCGCGCGCCGAGGAGTGGGAGCGGCGGGGGCTGTCGCCGTCGGCGGCGCGGCGGCGGGCGCGGATCGAGCTGGGGAGCGCCGAGCGCATCAAGGAAGAGGTGCGGGACGTCAGGCTCGGCAGGTGGCTGGAGGTGCTCCGGCAGGATCTCCACTACGGGTTCCGCGTGCTGCGCGCCCATCCCGGCATCACGGCCATCGGCGTTGCGTCGCTGGCTTTGGGCATGGCCGTCTGCATCTACTCCTTCTCGCGGATCCACGCCGATTATCTGGTGCCGCTTCCGGGAGCCCGGGATCCGGATTCACTGGTTGCTGTCGACGCGCGGTTGTCGTATCCGGCTTTCGAGCGTATCCGCGAGCTGGACGACGTCATCGAAGGGGCGACGGCGTACCTGGGGCCTGTGCCGTTCAGCGTCGCCGTTGAGGGCGAGCAAGGCGCCGAGCGCGTCTTCGGCCATCTGGTCTCGCCGGAGTACTTCGAGACACTTGGCGTCGCACCGGCCGCCGGTCGCCTCCTTTCCGCCGGGACCGAACGGGCGGGCTCGGAACCGGCAGTCGTCGTCAGCGAACGGTTCTGGAGGCGTCGACTCGATGCCGACCCGCGCGCCGTGGGGAGCATGCTGCAGGTGAACGGTCGGAGCGTGACGCTCGCCGGCATGGCCGCGGGGGGATTCCGGGGCGTCTTCCCGGCGAGTCCGGCGGAGATCTTCGTACCGGTAACCGTCGGCGCGGCGCTCGCGCCGGAGCTGGAAGGGGACATTCTGTCGGATGAGGGGGCTGAGCGGTTCCAGGTGGTCGCGCGACTGGCGAGCGGGGTGTCGATGCAGACGGCCGAAGCGGCGCTCGACACGGCGGCGCAGGCGCGGGACGTGCCGCAGCCCGACGTCGGCGAGCGCCGCCGCGAGGGCCGGCAGGTGCGGCTGTTTTCAGCGGGCCGCGTCGTTCGAATCGAACCGACGCAGTTGCGGCTCATGCTAGGCCTCACCGTGCTGCTCGTGGGGCTCGTGCTGACGCTGGCCTGCGCGAACCTGGCCGGACTGCTATTGGCGCGCGCCGGCGAGCGGCGCCGCGAAATGGCGGTTCGCTTCGCGTTGGGCGCCGGTCGTTGGCGGCTGGTTCGGCAGTTGCTGACCGAGAGCGTGCTGCTGGCTTTGGGCGGCGGCGCGGCGGGGCTCTTCTTCTCCCACTGGCTGCTGCGCGTCACCGAAGCGATTAGCCCGATGAGCCCATTCCCTCTCGAGATGAACGTCAGCTTCGGTCCGCTGGTCTGGCTCTTCGCGGTGGCCATCGCCGTAGCGACCGGGATAGGGCTCGGACTGGCGCCGGCCTTCGCGGCGACCCGCGGCGCGCGCGACGGCATTATCCGGTCCATGCAGGGAAGACCGACGGCGCCATTGCTTGGCTATCGCCGGTTCGGTGTCAGGAATCTGTTCGTCACGTACCAGGTGGCCGTGGCCCTGATGCTGCTGCTCACCATGGGCCAGTTGGCCGTCGGTTACCAGCGGTTCAGTAGTATCGACCCCGGGTTCGACACCGCCGGCTTGACGCTGTTCGCCGTGGACCCCGAGCGTGACGGTTACACGCCGGCGCAATCCGCGGCGCTGCTCGACGAATTGCCGGACCTGCTTGCCGCTCTCCCGGAGCTGCGCTCGGCGGCGGTGGCCGAGCGCCCCCCGCTGGCAGCCGCGGCAGCCCCCGGCGCCATGTCCGGCCTCCGCGTCTCGACTTCGACCGAGGAGGGCGACGGTCAGCGCACGTTCCATTCCATCGCGTTGGAGCACGTCGGCGGGCGCTACTTCGAGACGCTCGGCGTCCCGCTCGTCCGCGGCCGCACGTTCACGGAGCGCGACTTCACCGGCGGCGGCGCGGAGGACACGCGCGAACCCGAGACACCAGTGGTCATCAATCAGACGGCAGAGCAGCGAATCTTCGGAGCCGGTTCGGCGGTCGGACGCCGGTTGCGGGCGGACCATGCCGGCCGAAGTTACGTCGTGATCGGCGTGGTCCCCGACGTCAGGCCCTCGTTGCGTACCGCGGACACGATGGCGACGGTGTTCGTGCCGATCCCCGTCGCGCGCTTTCACAGCGCCTCGACCCAGGGCACGACCGTGCTGGTCCGCGGCACGTCCGATCGGGGCGCGATGGCCGCCGTCCGCGACGAGTTGAGGCGGACCGACCCGCGGCTCACCATCTTCGACACGCGTACGATGGACGAACACCTCGACCGATTCGAGCGCTCGATCCGGATCGCTGTCAGCCCGCTCGCCGGTCTGAGTCTGTTCGGTCTCGTGCTCGCCACCATCGGTCTGACCGGCGTCACGTCCCATGCGGTCGCCCGCCGGCGCAGCGAGATCGGGATCCGGCTGGCGCTCGGCGCCGAGCGCCTCCACGTCTTGTGGCTCGTCCTCCGGGAAGGCACGTTCCTGGTCGTCGCGGGCGCGGGCCTCGGCGCCGCAGGGGCGCTTGCAGTGGCGCGAGCGCTCTCCGCCCTGGATCCGGGTCTTGCGCAGATCCTGGGTACTTACGTCGGGGATCAAGTGCTGCTCGTCGGCGCGCCGGTGCTGCTCGTCGCGGCGGCCCTGCTCGCCTGTGCGGTGCCCGCCTGGCGGGCAGTACGGATTGACCCGGCCTCGACCTTGCGGGCGGAGTGACAGGACGGCTGCGGTTACCGCTCTTGCACACGGCCAGCGGCACGAACACGGGCCTGCGGTGACAACGATGCCGCTCGACGGACTCACGCTGAAGCGCCGGTTCCGGCGGTTTCTCGGCTCGTCGGTCGAGTTCGATCTCGCGTCGTACATGGCGCGACAGGCGCGGATCGATCGCCTGGCGACCGAGGTGGCTGCGACCGACGATGCCGGGCTCACCGCATGGGCACGCAGGCTCAAGACGCGCGTCGGTGAGGGGGTAACACTCGACCAGGTGCTGGACGAGCTGTTCGCCCTGGTCCGTGAGGCATCGGAACGGGTGTTGGGAACCCGTCCGTTCGACGAGCAGATCGTCGGCGGTCTCGCCATGCATCAGGGCAAGATCGCGGAGATGCAAACAGGCGAGGGCAAGACGCTGGCCGCAGTCGCGCCCGTGGCCCTCAATGCGCTCGCGGGCCACGGTGTGCACGTCCTGACGTTCAACGACTACCTCGCGCGCCGAGACGCCGCCTGGATGGGCCCCGTCTACCGTATGCTCTGTTTGACCGTCGGCTGCGTCCAGGAGGGGATGCCTCCGGCCGAGCGCCGGGCGGCCTACGGATGCGCCGTCACGTACGTGACGGCCAGGGAGGCGGGCTTCGATCTGTTACGTGACGGCCTGTGCCTGAGCCCAGCGGGTCTGGTGCACCGTCCCTTCCAGTTCGCGCTGGTCGATGAGGCCGACTCGATCCTGATCGACGAGGCGCGGATCCCCCTCGTGATTGCCGGGCACGTCGACGAGTCCGGCATCGGTTTGCGGCAGGTGGCGGCGGTCGCGCGCCGGCTGACTCCCGAGACGGATTTCACCACCGACGAGCATCGCCGCAACGTCTTTCTGACGGACCGCGGCGTCGACCGGGTCGAGCACGTGTTCGACCGCGGCAACCTCTACGATCCCGAGAACCTGCATCTCCTGATTGCGCTCCAGAACGCCCTGCATGCCGAGTGCCTCCTCGTCCGCGACGTCGACTACATCGTCCGCGGCGCCAAGGTGGAGCTGGTCGACGACTTCACGGGGCGGGTGGCCGACAGACGGCGGTGGCCGGACGGGCTGCAGGCTGCCATCGAATGCAAGGAGGGTCTCGAAATCCAGCGCGAGGGACGGATCCTCGGCTCGATCACGGTACAGCACTTCCTGCGCAACTATCCGCGGTTGTGCGGCATGACCGCCACGGCACAGCCGGCGGCGGAAGAGCTCAAGGAATTCTACGGACTCGATGTGGTCGTGATCCCGACCCACACCCAGTGCCTGCGCCGTGACGACGAGGACGTCATCTTCGCCAACCGCGCGACGAAACAGCAGGCTCTCGTGACCGAGATCGCCCGAGTTCAGCAAACGGGTCGGCCGATACTGGTCGGTACCGCCAGCGTCGTCGAGTCGGAACAACTGGCTGCCGCGCTCCAGGATGCCGGCGTGGAGTGCCGCATCCTCAACGCCAAGCACGACGAGGTCGTGGCCGAGGCCGGATCGCTCGGCGCGGTGACGATCTCCACCAACATGGCCGGTCGCGGCACAGACATCAGGCTGGGCGGCCGCGACGGCCGCGAGCACGCGGCGGTGGTTGCACGCGGCGGTCTCTACGTCATCGGCACCAACCGTCACGAGAGCCTCCGTGTCGATCAGCAACTCCGGGGCCGCAGCGGACGACAGGGTGACCCCGGGTCGTCGCGGTTCTTCGTCAGCGTGGAGGATCCGATCATCGCGCGGTACGGGATCCGCCGTCTGATGACGGTCCCCGGCCTTTCGACCAGCGATGAACCGACGACCAACCCGGTATTGCGGCGCGAGATCCGACGCGCGCAGCGCATCATCGAGGGCGAGAATCTGGACATTCGTCGCCGGCTGTGGGACTACTCCGAGGTCGTGGAAACGCAACGACAGTGGATCCAGGCCTGGCGCCACGAGATACTGCGCGCCGAGCCGCCCCTCACTCTGCTGGCCGAGCGAAGCCCCACCCGCTACGCGCAAGCTCGCACCGTGGCCGGTGACGACATCCTTCGCCGTGTCGAGCAGCGAGTGACGCTGCTCGCTCTCGACCGCCACTGGAGCAACCACCTGGCCCAGATGCGCTGGAACCGGGACCGCCTGGCGCTGATCGGCCTGGTCGGCAAGAATCCGCTGGCGGAGTTCTTTCGCGAGGCCGGCGACGAGTTCGGTCGGCTCCCATCCCGAGTCGAAGACCAGGCAGTCAGGACCTTCGAGCAGATCGAGGTCATGGCCGACGGCGTCGACTGGGAGCAGGACGGGCTCCTCGGCCCCTCGTCGACCTGGACCTATCTGGTGAACGATCAGTTCCTCGGCAACAACGTGTTGCGGGACCTCTCGCACCGCCCCGGCGTCGCGGCGTGGGCCGTGATCACGCTTGGTCCACTCCTCTTCCTGTGGGGGCTTCGTGAGCGCTGGATGCGGCGCAGGAAACGCGCGGCGCTCGATACGCCATAGTCGAGGTGGAGCACTCGAGACGTGGCCCAGAGCGACTACGGCAGGAACGGAATCATCAAGAACTGCCCCAGAATGAGGCCGATGCCGATCCGGATGACCAGCGACGCGTTGATCATCATCGCGAAGCCGGTCCACCCGAGGAGGAACGTCAGAATCCAGCTGCCGAGGAATCCCGCGCCAATGCCCGCCAGGACGAGTCCGACTCCGACCCATCGACGTGTCCGTGAAGGGGCGTCAGCCGACGCGGGCGGTGCCGACACTGACTCGACAGCGGCTTCAGGCAACCCCGCCGTCGCCTCCGTCAGCGCTCGCTGGCAGTGCACGCACACGACCGCCTCTTCTGGGACGTCCCCAGCACAGAACGGACACTTCTCCATGGAACACCTCATTCGCATGGCCCGTTGACCAAGTGGATGACCTGACCCACCGCCCCCCGTGCTCTGTCGACCGTCACTCCCGCAGCCCGGCGACGCAGGGACTGCTGCGCGTGGGCCGCCGCCATCGGACTCACCGCGCAAGTGCCGGCTCCAGTACACCATCCTCGGCGGTCTGCTTCATCGGACGTTTCCTTCACGAGCGCGGCTCGACGACGAGACTGATCCAGCGGTCGCCCTCGTTGAAGACGTTCGTGTAGCACCCGGTGGTGTTTCCGCAGCTCGGCCTTGGACATCTGCCCCAGCCTCCGAGCGAGACTGCGGACTGTCACCGCGCAGAGACATCTCCTCCAGGACTCGCAACGTGTCTTCCGGCAGCCGATGCTCGACGCCTCTGTGGCTTCGCGAGTCGCAGACCACCCTGGACGCACCAGTCGAGCGAAAGGCGAGCCGCGGCTTGACCAGCCCATCCCGGCTCTGCCAGCGACTCTGCCAGTAGGCCACGATCTGGTGCAGTGACGGACATGAGTCGGATCATGTCGCGCAAGTCGTCGAGCGGAGTCCGCGGGAAACTGGGCGGCGGTTGCGCGTGGAACCGTGGCACGATGTCGCCGTCCACACCAGCCCGGTCCTTGAGTGCTCTACGCAAAGAGCGTGGATTTCGCACCGAACGCCACGTATTCGCGGGGCACACCGACCGAACGTGGCGTCGAACTTCCCGCTCCCTCCACCACAGGGCGTCGACCACGAGGCGCGACTCAGGGTGACTGTGCTGGTGCTCAACTTCCGCCACGTCGACGCCGCGGTCTCGGCACAGCACTGACTCCTTCGGCTGGTCGCGCGGTGCATGAGTTCCAGCGACAGGCTGACCGCGTCAAGAAGAGCGCGCGGGCGCACCAGATCGGCAGGATCTGGATGACGCCGTCTGACGGCGCTTCCAATCGCTACGAGGTCGGCCCGCGCACAACTAATCTCTACGAAACGAATTGCACATCCCGAGCGACTGCGTTGCGCGGCCGGTGGCACACTCGCTTCGCCGAGGCCGAGCACGAGCGCCTGCAGGAGGGGTCCACAGCGCCGAGCATGCTGAGCGTTCTTGCCTGCCTGCGTACCACGCTGATGTTGCTGGCCGACGACGGTGCACATCAGCCCGTGACGGGCGCCGCCCAATCACCTGCCTAGATTCTCCCATTCGACGTACGACGCCCAATCGTCCATGAGCCGTCTCCGCTTCGATGACCTCGTGGCGATCACCGGTCCGCCGGGGACGACCTCGCCCGAACGAGCCGGTTTAACGTAGGTTTAGCTCGTACGAAATCGCCCACCGTTCCAATGCAAACGCCACGAGCTCCCTCGTCCGCGCCCTCACCGACAAATCGGTCCATTGTCGCCGACGCGCCAACCCCCTCTGGACCCGAAGACTTGATCTCCGGTAGAACGTCTTTTTCTCTTGGAATGGCCGGTTCCCCATCTCTTGATTCCATGAGCGCGCGGCCAGTGTCAGGTTGCCCAAACGGTCGACGTGTTCTTCGTGCACCGATCGGGCATCTTCCGCCAGATCCTTGGGCCTCTGCGCCCAGATATGCTCAACTTGAAACTCCTCCGATAAAATCTGCGACCGCGACAGATCCAAGACCTCACCCGAATCGCGCCTGAGCTTCATTTCATATTCGGCAAGCAGGAACTTGATCGTGCGACCCGATTGAGCATGATAGAAATCCGACTGCCCGAGATTACGCCTAAACCAAAGGTCGTCCATATACTCCCGGTTCATTTCCTGGAGTCTCTGAACCACATCCTGGCAGCCTAACCCGTCTCGCTGAACCCGTTGCGCCAACTCGTTGAACGACGTTTCCGCTGCGTCGCTCCGGTATCGACCGACCCGATATACACGAAACGCGAAGGCCTCCAATTGCTGAAGAATGCCCAATATCTGCGTTGGCGAAGAACCGAATCTCCGCCAGCAGGCTATCAATAGTGAGAACATGCTGCCCACCCGTTCTAGGTCAAACATATTTTCTAGCGTCTCTCCGACGTCATCCTGACCCTGTTCACGCCGTGATACGATCTGCTCGGTCGCTACAAATGCTTCCTTGAGGTCGAATGCATAGTCGCGGACAAATTTCAGGCACTGCTCGGGGTCACGCCGATTCAAGGCCATGATCCGTTCCTTCAGCACATCCATGTAGTCATGCGAAGCCCTCTTGGTTCCGGATACGTGAGCAACGAAATGGTAGCGCTGTATTTCCTCGGGGCTCGACTGCCCCATACGCCCATCGACTGCCTCATGGCATCGATAAATCTTGGAGAACTGACCGTGCAATTCCTGGAGCCGCTGTTCCACATAATCGTCGTCCGGTGCGGCCAGATAGGAAGCGTACATCAAGATGCTCTTCGTCTTCTCTAAGTTAATTAGAGGTCGACCTCGGTCGTTGACTGTTTCAAAGATTCGGATCGCCTCCGAACCGGACGACACGCGGTATTGCATGAGCTGTAGCCTGTCGATTTTGTTCTTGAAGTCAACCAGAAAATCGACGAACTCGCCACCACGTGTATTCTTTTCTTCATCGAGCCTGCTCCGAAAAAACTCCTTCGCCCTCCGAAGGCGGCGCTGAGCGGCTGTGCGAGGTTCCCCAACGGGAGACTTGTCGTCCATTATGGACTCTCGAAAAAAATCACCATCCTCGCCAAGAAGAGTCAGCTTGTAGTGAACGCCGTCTCTCAAGCACTGCTCTTCCAGTTTAGAAGCGTCCCTTTGGCACTCCTCGTCTCCGACATCTTTCATTTGAGAAATGACTTCCCGAAGCAAAATCAGAACAGTTATAAGTCGCTGTTGCCCATCAATGACATCCAAGTGTTCAAACGTCTTGAAGCCAGATCGGGTCTTCTCCTCCGAAGTTCTGAGCAACACAGTACCGAAGTAGTGATCCCGGTTCTCACTCAAGTAGTGAAGGTCATCCCAAAGGTCTTGCAGATTGTTTTGTTCCCATGCATAGCTCCGCTGAAAGATCGGAATCTTGAATAACCAATCACCGATCAGAAAGCGATTGAGCGGAATCAAGTCGCCGTTCATTATGTCGCGTCTCCCTGTTGCTGTTGTCCCCGTGGATACTTGTCTTTACCGCATTCACGACCCTGTCGTCAACCATTCGGGTGCTATTGTCCTCCCCCGGGGAATCGTCGGGGGTCGGCTCGCCGGCGAACGTCTCGACGGCGTCGCGCAACCGCTGTCCGACCGGCGACAGCGCCTGCCGCAGCCAACTGCCGTCGGAGTCGAGCGCCAGCGTGGCGTCGAGTAGCGCGAACGGCGCCGTCTCCCGCGCTTGCGTCCATGTGTCACCGGTCACCCAATAATCCCCAGTTGTGGTCACTGAAAACTCCTCACCTCGATAACTGAGGGGAGGAGCAGATGTCGACGAAAACGGCGACGATCGACCCCGAGCGTCAGATGCTCGGGGAGGTCGAGGTGATCGGACAGGACCGGTGGGAGGAGATTCGTCGTCGGGCGGGCGAGGGTGCATCGATTCGGGCGATTGCTCGTGAGCTGGACCTCGATCGCAAGACCGTGCGGCGGTGTCTGCGGCAGACGGAGTGGAGGCCGTACCAGCGGGCGGCACGGACAGACACGCTGCTGGCCACGCACGCGGAGTACCTGCGGCGACGGGCGGCCGAGGTCGGCTACTCGGCCCAGGTTCTGTTCCAGGAGCTGAGAGGTCGGCAGTACGACGGCAGCTACGAAACGGTGAAGCGGTTCGTGCGGCCGTTGCGGGAGACGCAGTTGCACGCGGCGGTGACCCGTACGCGGTTCGAGACGCCGCCCGGGTTGCAGAGCCAGATTGACTGGGGCCAAGCGCGAGTCTGGCTGGGTGCGCAGCGCGAGGTGCGGCACATCTTCGTGCTGACGCTCGGTTTCTCGCGGCGAAGCTTCTACGTGCCGTGTCTGAGCGAGACGCTCGGCGAGCTGCTCGACGCGCACGAGCAGGCGTTCACGCACTTCGGCGGGCGCACGCAGGAGCATCTGTACGACCGACCGCGGACGGTCTGCGCGCCGCGTGGGAGCGGCGGCGTGCGGTGGAACACGACCTTCAAGGCGTTCGCCGACTTCTGGGGCTTCGAGCCGCGGCTGTGCCGGGCCTACCGGGCTCAGACGAAGGGAAAGGTCGAGTCGGGTGTGAAGTATTTCAAGCGGAATTTCCTGGCGGGCCGGCGATTCCGTGACGACCTCGACTTCAACGAGCAGTTGCAGGAGTGGATGGCGACGGTGGCCGACGTGCGCGTGCACGGGACGACGCACGAGCGTCCGATTGACCGGTTCGCTCGCGAGCGTGACTCGCTGGTTCCGGCGCCACCGGGCCGTGCGTTCCGACTCGAGGCGCCGCTGACGCGGGTGGTGGCGACCGACTACCTGGTCACCGTCGACACGAACCGCTACTCGGTGCCGTTCACGCTGATCGGTCAGCCGGTCGAGGTAATGCGACGCAACGGCTTCCTGCAGATGCGGCACCGCGGCCAGCTGGTCGCCACCCACCCGGTGCTCGACGGCCGACACCAGCTCCGGATCCTGCCCGAGCACGGTCCCGGACCAATCGCCCGCAATGCGCGCGTGCGCTATTCGACGGGCGGGCGCTCGACCGAGGCGGTCCCGCTCGACGTCGAGATCCGCGACCTCGCCTGCTACGAGTCGGCCTACGGCCTCGGGGGTGCGCAATGACGTCGCCGCAGATGGTCCGGCTCGACGAGCACCTGCAGCGGCTGCGCCTGAATACGGTCCGTGAGCGGCTCGAAGCGCTGCTGCAGGAAGCCACGAAGAAGGAGCTGTCGTATGCCGACTTCCTCGACGGCCTGTTGACCGAGGAGGTGTCGGCGAAGACCGCCAAGCACGTCACGATGAGGACGAACCTGGCGCGGTTCCCGTTCATCAAGGGGCTCGACAGCTTCGACTTCGGCTACCAGCCCTCGGTCGACCGGAAGCAGATCCAGAAGCTGAGTCTGTGCCACTTCGTCGAGCACGGGGAGAACCTGGTCCTGCTCGGTCCACCCGGGGTCGGGAAAACTCATCTGGCCGTGGGTCTCGGGCTCAAGGCGATAGAGCACGGCTACCGGGTGCTGTTCACCACGGCCGCGGCGATGCTGACGACGTTGACCAAGGCGCTGAACGAGGGCCGCTTCGACGAGAAGCTGAAGGTCTTCACGATCCCGCGGCTGTTGATCATCGACGAGATCGGGTATCTGCCGATCGACCGGCAGGCGGCGACGTTGTTCTTCCAGCTCATCAGCCGGCGCTACGAGCGGGGGCCGATGATCCTGACCAGCAACCAGAGCTTCGGGAGCTGGGGCGACGTCTTCGGCGACCGGGTGATCGCCAGCGCGATCCTCGACCGGATTCTGCATCACGCGACGACGATCAGCATCCGGGGCGATTCGTATCGGCTGAAGGACAAGCTGAAGTCGGGGGTGGTCAAGCCGACGACAGCGGGAGCGTGAGCGATGGGAGCCTGTGGACGCTGCCGGCTATGTGGACGCGCAGACGCGCCCACAACGCCTTGGACAGGCCGCAGACGGCCTGCCCACAGCCCCCACAGGCACTCACTTCATCGATGTTTTCAACCAGGGGTGGGGGAATTTTCGATGACCGCGGGTGGGGGAATTTTGAATGACCGTTGACACATGCATCCAGCGCCTCGAACGCCTGACCGTAGTGGTCGCTGGCGCCGAGCAGCCCAGTATGGGACCGCAAGATGCCGATCTGGCCTTGGTGATGGACCGCGCGCTGGACCTGGGGTTCACACCCATAGGCGCTAACTGGTTTGCGCCACCTGCTCCGGCGGCGCCTCGGTCCAGCCGAAGTACGCGGAGAGCTGCGATTGCCGACGCCGTGGCGGCTCCGCAAGCGCGCCGGAGATCGTTCGCCAGTCGCTGATCATGGCAGCCAACGAGAGCGGCGGTTCGATGGCGCGCGTGACCTGGTTCAACACGAACTTGAAGTCACGCCATGCGCTGTGGGGGCGCGGGGCCTGAAACCTCCGGTTCCAAACTTGACTCATCTGTAAAGCTGGTGCTCGTTCAAGGAATCTAGTTCAGTTCGCGGGTTGGGGCCGTTCTTCGGATGTAACCGCGTAGAGTTTATCCAACCTACGCTGAACTTCATCGGCACGACATCCCCACGCTTCTCTCTTGTAGAAATCTACATCTGCATGCCGGATCTTGATGAGTTTCCCCGGACGCAGATTGTCAAACATGCTGTACTCTTCCAATAACGGCCTCAGCTTCTCGCCTTCTATAGAGAGGGAACTGTAGTACATGACAAATAACTCATCCGAGGATAACTGAGCCCTGAGAATACCTGTGTAGTCCTTCTTCTCTTCGTCGGAGATGTCCCTGCTAGCTTTCACATACTTCGCGATCCGATAGAAATTGCGGTAGTAGTGACCCAAAATTCCTTCGTGCTCGTCGTATATTTTCCTATACGCCAATTTCACTCTCCTCAGCTCCGATGCCGCTGCCCGCGCCTTCTTGTACTCCTTCCACAATCCCCCGCGAAAATAACCGAAACAAGCCCGTCCGGATAACTCTCCGATTTCCGATGTTGGCAAAGCCATTTCATGTTGGATCCAGTCTTTTGGTGTTACAACGGCGCTTGTAATGTCGTTATGCAGGCCAACCATCTCAAAGAACGTTCTCTCAAAACTCTGTCGAGCAATGGCGGCCTTGGCATCCTTCCACTCTCTCCGTTGTATGTCTAATGTTACGAGAAGTGTCATTAGCGCCAACCCTGCTATCGCGGGGTTGAGGATGCCGCCGAAGTAATCGCCGAATTGACCCCACCGTTCATGCGTGTCTGACAGGTAAGGGAATGTACTGAAGTAAGCACGTAGGACGACGCCCGTCACGAGCCCTCCTGCCACCAATATGACCGTCATGACTCCGAGTAGTTCACGGTCAAGGTATTTCGCACCGGCTCTCTCGGCCATCCGTCTCACCCTCCCAAGATGCTTGCCAGAGGGAGAGTTTAACATGCACGGGCCTGCGACCTTGTGGAGGCCGCGCCGCCTCGGCCGTGGGGCGCAACCGGGCTGCTGGACGAGATGTCCGGCTCTACGCGGGGATCTCGCGATCCGTGCGGTGCTGTCGGGCGTTGCGGGGCCGCAAGAGCGAGAAGCGGGAGAGGCCGCGCACCTTGGTTGCCGAGCGGCGAAGATCGCACTGGCCCTGCAGGCTGCGCTGGTCAGTCTGCACGGATTTCTCCGGACGCCGACCGCGCGTCTGGCTGGTGCAGCCACTTGTCCATACCGGCTTCCCCGAACGCTTACCCAGCAGCCGTAACCGTTCGGTTAGCCCGGTATGGACATGGGGCCGGGCCAACCGGACGCTGGCGTTTTCGACGGCCAGCACCGGTCGATGTCCCCGCGCAGGGAGGGCGCCCAGACCGGATGGGCTCGCTGTTGACGATGCTTGCCCGACTGCCGTAACGCCCGGATACCGGGATGGCCGAACGCTTACCAGCAGCCGAGCAGCCGGTTGACGTGACCTCCGCTCAGCGATCCTGATATCGTGGTAATCAGTGTGGTAACTACTTTTCCTGTATTTCGGTAAACTATTTACAAGACGGCACCTTACGTCACAATCAGTTCTGTAGCGCGAAGACGTACAGCGCATTCCCGCTGCCCGGGTAACGCACGTCCGGCGCGAGCATGCGGGGCATCAGCCGCGGGCTGCCGCCGCCGAGACCGGTGGACACCGCGACGTACTGCCGGCCGCCGGCGCGGAAGCTGATCGGAAAGCCCTGCACCGAGGTCCCGAGGCGGGCGCGCCAGAGCTCGTCGCCGGTCTCCACGTCGAAGGCCCGGAACCGGCGGTCGAGGTCCCCGGCGAAAGCCAATCCCCCGGCGGTGGTGAGGACGCCGGTCAGGAACGTCGGCCGCTGCTCGATGCTCCAGACCTCCTCCAGCGTCTCGGCGTCGTAGGCGGCCAGCTTGCCCAGCCGGCCGTCGGTGCCGGGCATCTCGTGGAACGGCCGCGAGCTCATCCCGACGCCGCCCGAGCCGAGCTCGAAGGCGACCTCGCGGGCCGCCAGCTCCATGCACGACTGCGCGAGCGGCAGGACGAGCAGGCCCGATCCGGGGTGGTAGCCCATCGGGTGCCAGTTCTTCCCGCCGGCGGTGCTCGGACAGGCGGGCACGAGCTGCTCGAACCGCGCGTCGGCGATGTCCTGCCGGTAGGTGACCGCGCCGGTGTCGGGATCGATCCGATCGAAGACGTTCTGGTAGACGGTCTCCTTGTGCCCGAGGAACTCCCCCGTCTCCCGGTCCAGCTTCCAGAGGATGCCGTGCTTCCCGGCGCTGAAGACCGCCTTGCGGCCTCCGGTATCGACCAGCACCCGCTCGTACACCTCGTCCAGGTCCAGGGTCTCGCCCGGCACGTGCTGGAAGTGCCACTCGAGCTCGCCGTCGCGCGGCCGCAGGGCGACGGTGGAGTTGGTGTAGAGCGCGGGGTCGTCCACCGTCATGCCGCGGCTGAGCGCCACCCAGGGCTTGGCCTGCGCCACCCCGAAGTAGACCAGGTCGAGGCCGGGGTCGTAGCTGCCCGTGATCCAGGTGTCGCCGCCGCCGCGCAGGTAATCCGGGACGTTCGCCCAGGTGTTGCCGCCCGGCTCGTCGGCGCGGGCCACGGTGTTGAACCGCCACAGCCGCTCGCCCGTGTCCGCGTCGTAGCCGCTGATGAAGCAGCTCTCCAGCGTGTAGCGGTCGCACCCGCTGAGGCCCTGCACCAGGGTCCCGCCGACGACGACCGGCCCGCTCGTGTTGCGGAAACCCTCGGCGTGGTCGGCGATGACCGTGTCCCACACCCGCTCGCCGGTGCGCGCGTCGAGCGCGATCAGCCGCGCGTCGGGGGTGGCCATGAAGAGCTTGTCCCCGTAGATGGCGAGGTTGCGGCTCATGCCGGAGTAGCCGGTGGTCTCCACCTCCACCTGATGCTCCCAGATGAGGTCGCCGGTGGCGGCGTCGAGCGCCTGCACCACCGGACCGATGCTCGCCAGGTACATGATCCCGTCGTGCACGATCGGCGAGGGCGCGTTCCAGCCCCCCTCGTTCATCGCCCACACCCAGGCCAGCTCGAGCTCGCCGGCGTTGGAGCGGTCGACGTCCGCCAGCGGGCTGTAGTTCCAGGCCTGGTAGTTGCGGCGGATCATCAGCCAGTCGCCGTCGTCCGGATTGCGGAGCATCTCGTCGGTGACCGGGCGGAAGTCGTCGACCGTCCCGGCCACGGTAACGCCGCCCGGCTCGGGAGCCGAGGAAGGAGCCGCCGGCGCCGTCCCCGATACCGGTGCGCCACCGCCGGCTGCCTCCGCACCCGCTGGCGCGCCGCCCCCCGCAGCGTCTGCGCCGCCCACCTGCGCGACGGCCAGGGGCGCCGCGCTGACGGCCGCCCCGATGGCAACGGCCGCGGCCTCCGTCAACGCCGCGCCGCCCGCCGGAGCGCCGTTCGCCTGCAGCAGGTAGGCCACGACGTCGAGATACGCCTCGTCCGTGAGGGAGCCGGCCTGGCCCGGCGGCATCGAGCCGCTGATGCGGGCGAAGAGGTCGCCCGGGCTCAGATCCCCCCAGAACCGCAGGAAGCTCTCGCCGGCGAGTTGCGGCGCCTCGAAGGTGCCCTGCAGGTTGGTCTGGTGACAGACGGCGCACTCGCGCTCGTAGACCCCGCGGCCGGATTCCGCCTGGGCGGCCGTGTAGACGCCCTCTCCCGGCGCCTGACCGGCGAGCGGCACGCCCAAGCCGATCGCCGGCATCATCGTCAGGGTCGCCGCCGCCGCGAGCGCCGGTGTCCACATCCTTCGCGCGTGTCCGTCGAGTAAGCCCTTCATTGGATGACCTCGCCTGAGATTGTGCGCCTTCGTGGCTCGGGCGAGTATAGTGCGCTGCCTGCCCTCCCGAGAGCGTGTCGGTCCGGCCCGCCACGTGGCATGGCGCATCGAGTGCGACGAACCACACCGCGGCGCCAGACCCCGGCGCGGCCGGTGTAGACTCGCCGCATGTCGCACCCCATGGACAGTGGCGTCCGCCGGCCTTCGCGCCGGCGGTTTCTGCAGGGAATCAGCGGATTCGCGGCGCTCGCGGCATCGTTCGGGGCGAGCCGGGGCGCGGCCGGAGGCCCTCTGGGCGGCGCGCGGCCGGCGCCGCGCGGCGGGGTGCTCGAGATGCAGGGCCCGCGCATCACCGTCCGCGAGGTCGACGCCTACCCCATCTACATCAACCAGCGGTCGGAAGGCCTGCTCGACCCGCCGGACTTCGACGGCGACGACGACCCGCGCCGCTGGCGCTGGGGCGGCCCCTTCGAGCAGCTCCCGTCGGCCATCATCGCGGTCATCAAGACCGACCAGGGCATCGTCGGCTTCGGGATGGGCGCCGGCGGGACCGCCGCGGTCGAGATCATCCGCGGGCACCTGCGCCATCTGCTGTTCGGCACCAGCCCGCTCGACGTCGAGCAGCGCTGGGACCAGATGTACAGCGCCGGCGTCCTCTACGGCCGGCGCGGGCTGTTCCCGATGGCGCTCAGCGCGGTCGACAACGCGCTGTGGGACATCGCCGGCAAGTACGCGGACCTGCCCGTCTCCCGCATGATCGGCGGCTGGCCGCGCGAGCGCCTGGCGATCTACCAGACCGGGGGCGACATCCCGGCGGCGCTGGCCCGCGGCGTCCGCAACTTCAAGATCGGCACGCCGGTCGGACCGCACACGCCGCCGGACCAGCAGCGGCGCGTCGTCGAGCGGGTCCTGGCCGCCCGCGACACGATCGGGCCCGACGCGAACCTGATGATCGACTGCGTCTCGCGCAACGGCACCGCCGACTGGGCGGTGGGCTACGCGCGGCAGTTGCGGCCGGCCAACCTCTACTTCATGGAGGAGCTGCTGTCTCCCGACGACGTCTACGGCTACGCCGAGCTGGTGCAGCGGATCGGCGGCGGCGGCCCGGGCTGGACCCGCGTCGCCTGCGGCGAGCACGAGTACACCGAGCACGGCTTCAACGTGCTGGTACGCACCCGGGCCGCCGAGATACTGCAGCCCGACATCACGTGGTGCGGCGGCCTGACCGCCGGCAAGCGCATCCGGGATCTGGTCGAGGGCGCCGGGCTGGAGCTGATCCCGCACCGCGGCGGCAGCGTCTGGGGGCTGCCGATCGCGTTCACCGCACGCACCTGCACCATGGCCGAGAGCTTCCCGGCCGGCTCGCCCATTCTGGACGCGATGTCGGCGCGCTTCGACGCCGGCGACTACGTCGCGCCTGCCGCGCCGGGTTTCGGGCACACGCTCACCGAGGACATGGTGCTGGACGCGCGCCTGCCGGGCACGTTCTGAGTTGATCGTCGGGATGCCTCAGTCCTCAGCAATCTTGTAGAGGTAGCGGTACCCGCGCAGATACAGCTCGTCGTCGACCAGCGCGGGGGAGGCGTCGAACCCGTCGTCGAGCCGGTTCAGCGCGAGTTCCTCGTAGCGGCGTCCCTGCCGGAGCACCAGCGTCGCACCGTCGCGGCCGGCGATGTACACACGCCCGGCGGCGCCGACCGGGGAGGCGAAGACGTTCGGCACCCCGCGCAGGCGCTGGAGCGCGTAGTGCGGCTCGCCGGTCAGTGGATCGAACGCCGAGAGAATGCCGTCGTTGCTCTTCAACAGGTAGAGCGCATCGTCGTAGAGCAGCGGCGACGGCACGTAGGGCGTGTCGCGGTCGAGCTGCCAGACGATGGCGCCGGTGTCCGCGATGTCTCCCCGCGCGTCGGCCAGCCGGATGGCCTGCAGGTTGTTGCCGCGATAACCGCTCGTGACGTACACGATCCCGTCGGCGTGCACCGGCGACGGGATGGCGTTCATGGTGGTGCCGCGGCTCCGCCACACCGTCTCGCCGGTCTCGAGGTCGTAGCTGTAGACCTGGTTCATGGCCGGCGTGATCGCCTGCTCGCGCCCGCCGTACTCGACGATCAAGGGCGTGGCCCACGTGTCGATCTCGTCCCGATTCGACCGCCAGCGCTCCTCGCCGGTGCGGGCGTCGAGCGCCGCGACGAACGACTGCCCGCCGATGTGGTCCCAGCTCACCACCAGCGTTTCGCCGTAGAGCGCCGGCGTCGTCCCCTCGCCGAACGCGTTGCGCATGAACCGGTCGCCGAGATCGACCTCCCACAGCAGCTCCCCGTCGAGGTCGTAGGCATACAGGCCCCACGACCCGAAGAACGCGTAGAGGCGCTCGCCGTCGGTCGCCGCCGACCCGGCGGCGTAGCTGCCGTTCGGCTGCTGGTACCCTTCGTGCGGCAGGGCCTCGCGCGCCACGCGCTCCCAGGCGACCTCGCCGGTCCCGCGGTCGAACGCGAGCACGGTGAACCGGTGGGCTTGCACCTGCTGCGCCCCCCGAGGACCGCCCCGGCCGCCCCGACCGCTACGGGCGCGGCGACCTCCCCGCCGGTCCCTGGGAGCCTGGCGCCGCGAAGCCTCGGGCCGCGGCTGGCGCCGGGAGATCTCCGGCGCGGCCAGGGGCACCGGGTCCCCGACCGGGACGGCGGTCAACAGGAACACCTTGTCGCCCCATACGATCGGCGACGCGGTCCCGCGGCCGGGAACCTGCACCTTCCACGCCAGGTTCTCCGTCTCGCTCCAGGTCAGCGGCGGGTCGGCATGCCGGGCGACCCCATTGGCCTCAGGACCGCGCCACTGGCCCCAGTAGCGCTCGGCGTCAGTTTGGGCCCCGGTGGGCGACACGCACCCGAACACCAACAACAGGATTACCGCCGCGGTCGCCGCTCGATCTCGATGTGGAACGTGCATTGCTCGTCGTCTCCTGGATCGCGAGCGCGACGCTGCCTGCCACGCCGCGCGACAGCCCCGCAACCTCGCCGGCCGTCCGGCGACGCTCCGGCGGTGGCGATTTGCCGGTCCGCGGGACGCGCCCACGGGTCGCCACCCTCTGTCGATCAGGACGCCGGCGGGGCGAATCCGTTACGCTTCCTGTCTATCCGTCTCGCGCCGGAAGGAATCCATGAGTCTACCGGCAACCAACCTCCGCTATCCCATCGGAGAGTTCTCGCCTCCGGATCCGCTCGAACACGAACAGGTCGACGCCTGGATCGACGACATCGAGGCACTGCCCGCCGATCTCCGCCGGGCCGTTTCCGGGTTGACCGACGAGCAGCTCGACACCCCCTATCGCCCCGACGGCTGGACGGTCCGGCAGGTCGTCCATCACCTGCCCGACAGCCACATGAACAGCCTGATCCGCTTCAAGTGGGCGCTGACCGAAGACCGGCCGACGATCAAGGCCTACGACGAAGAGGGCTGGGCGCTGCTGCCCGACACTCGGGATCCGATCGCCGGTTCGCTCGACCTGCTCGACGCGCTGCACCGCCGCTGGGTGCGCCTGCTGCGCGGCCTGAGCCAGGCGCAACTGCAGCGCGAGTTCGTGCACCCCGAGTCGGGCCCCGCCACGCTGGCGGTCACGGTCGGCTCCTACGCCTGGCACGGCCGGCATCATCTGGCGCATATCGAACGGCTGATCGAACGCGAGGGCTGGAGTTGAGCACCCTGTCGGACCTGCCTCTCCGCGGCCGGGTGGCCGTCGTCGCGGGGGCCACGCGCGGCGCCGGGCGCGGTATCGCCCGCATGCTGGGCGCGGCGGGCGCCACCGTCTACTGCACCGGCCGCAGCGTCCGTGGCCGGCCCGCCACCGCGGGGCGCCCCGAAACCATCGGAGAAACCGCGGACATGGTCACGGCGGAGGGCGGCCGCGGCATCGCGGTTCGGGCGGACCACACCGTGGAGTCGGACGTCGAGCGGCTCTTCGCCCAGGTGCGCTCCGAGCAGGGCCGGCTGGACGTGCTGGTGAACGACGTCTGGGGCGGCGACGCGCTGACCGAGTGGGGATCGCCCTTCTGGAAGCTCTCCATCCCGCAGGGACAGGAGCTGCTCGAACGCGCCGTCCACAGCCACATCATCACCAGCCGGCACGGTGCGCCGCTGCTGGTCGAGCGCAACGCCGGACTCATCGTCGAGGTGACCGACGGCGACACGCACGGGTACCGCGGCAACCTGTTCTACGACCTGGCCAAGAACGCCGTCATCCGGCTCGCCTACGCCATGGCCGCGGACCTGCATGCGCACGGCGTGACTGCGCTGGCGATCACGCCGGGGTTCCTGCGCTCCGAGGCGGTGCTCGATTCCTTCGGCGTCACCGAGGCGAACTGGCGGGACGCCATCGAGAAGGACCCGTACTTCGTCGAGTCGGAGACGCCCTGCTTCGTCGGCCGGGCCATCTCCGCGCTGGCCGCCGACCCGGACGTGGCCAGGAAGAGCGGCGGGCTGTTCTCGAGCTGGGGACTGGCACGGGAATACGGCTTCACCGACCTCGACGGACGCCGGCCCGACTGGACCGCCTTCTTTCACCGCAAGGTGCGGGAGATCGTCGAACGGGACGCGTCCCCGGACGAGATGGACATCTTCGTCGTCCGCTCCCGGCTGTACCAGGCCGAACTCGATCCATCCTTCGCCGAGGAAGCCGCGCGACTGCGCGTCTGGCTCGACCGCCAGCAATGATCGCGGATGGCGTACATGTCAAGTCCGGCTACGAGACGGACGACAACGGCAGATTCTGTGGACGGCAGCGGCCGAATGGCTTGACGGCTCGACGGTCGGCGGACCCGGGAGATGAGCACACGCACGTCGACCGGGAACCCGGTGTCGCGATCCAGTCGCACCCCCAGATCCACCGCCCGACGAGAGCGCACATCCGCCGCCGCGTTCACGTGGACGCCGACATCCACGTCGTGGAAGCCGCCGCCACCGAGAAACGAGCCGTGGAGCCAGGCGAACCCCAGGTCCGGTTCGGTCTCCAGCGCCGCGACGAGCACGCGCGAAGCGTCCGAGACGGCGCGAGACCCGGGTGACTCTACCGCGGATACCAGTCGCCGTCGCGCACCTCGATCGGCTCCCCCTCGAGGGCGTCCCGCAACGCCTGTATCGTGCCGGCGATCTGCTCGGCATTGTCCGGACGGGGCTGGTCCCGGGCGCCGAACCAGCGCGCGGTGGCGTTGTCGTAGTGGATGAGGTAGACCAGTTCCGGCCCGAAGGTCTTGACGCACTCGGCGACCGGGATCGGACGCATGCGGTCGACCGGCAGGTTCATCGGCATGAACGCCACGTCGATGTCCTCGAGGGCCTGGATCTCGGGCACGCACTCCCCGACCCCGGAGAAGAAGAGCCGCTTGCCCCCGAGCGTGACGACGTAGCCGTTCGCCTCCCCCATCGGATGCCAGGGCTGGCCGGGGGTCATGTCGTAGGCCGGAACCGCCTCCACCGGCACGCCGGCGAAGACGCCCTCCTCGCCGTTCGCGAGCACCTCGCCGTCGCCGAACGCCGCATGGGCGGTCGCGGTCAGCACGACCGGAGCGCCCGGCTTGCGGAGCTGCTCGATGGCCGCCGGATCGAGGTGGTGCCCCGGGTCGTCGGTCACCAGGATGAGGTCGGCCGGCTTGGCCGACGACAGGTCGCCGGCGGTCCACGGATCGATGTGCACGACGGTGCCGGCATGCTCGATCTGGACGCTCGAATGGAGGATCGGCGTGATGACGACGTCGCCCCCCTCGGCCGCAATCCGATCCTGCGCCGAGACGGAGACGGCGATCAGAAGGAACGCCGCTGTGAATGCCGTGAACCTGGAAAAACGCATGATCCCCCCTGCTTGACGTGAATCCGCAACGACGCTCCGGCACGGCGGAAACGGCCGCGCCAGCCGGAAACCCCACCGGAGGCGCCGGCCGGGCCGGCGCGGTTGGACGACGCGGCCTCGGATCGCCACGCCCGCCATGCTATGGCCGCCGCCGTGCCCCGTCAACGTCCCCGGCGCAGCCGCGGGGTGACGCGGCCCACCAGCTCGCGGTACCCTGATCCCGAAGCACGGGACGAACCGATGATGCCATCCAACCTGCGCGCGGCGTGCCTGGCGATTGCAGTGGTCGCGGCGGGGTGCGCGGGCGGGCCCGCAACCGAGCGTCCGGACACGGCCCTGGCGCCGACCTCGGCCGGCTACCCGCAGGGCGCCATCACGCTGATCGCGCCGGCCAACCCCGGCGGCGGCTGGGATCAGACGGCGCGCCAGATCCAGCAGGTGTGGACGGAGACCGGCATCCTCGGCGTCCCGGTGGAGGTGGTCAACCGGGGCGGCGCGGGCGGCACCATCGGGCTCGCCGATCTGGTCACCCGCTACGACGGCGCCCCCCGCAACCTGATGGTCTTCGGGCAGGTGATGCTCGGCTCCATCCGCACCAACGCGAGCCCGGTCTCCATCGACCGGACCGTGCCGCTGGCGCGGCTGCTGAACGAGTACGAAGTGGTCACCGTGCCCGCCGACTCCCCCTACCGCACGATCGGGGAGCTGCTCGAGGATTTCCGGCGCGACCCCGCCGCGGTGAGCTGGGCCGGCGGCTCGGCGGGCGGCATCGATCACATACTGGCCGGCCTCATCGCCCAGGCGGCCGGCGTCGATCCACGCCAGGTCAACTACATCGCCTACTCCGGCGGCGGCGAGGCGGCGGCGGCGGTGATGGGCGGCCACGTCACCCTCGGACTGTCCGGCGTCGGCGAGTGGAAGGCGTACATCGCATCGGGCCGCATGCGGCCGATAGCCGTCTCGTCGCCCGAGCGCACCGGCGACAGGATCACGCCGACGCTGCGCGAGAGCGGCCTGGACGTCGTCCTGTCGAACTGGCGGGGCATCTCCGCGCCGCCCGGGACCGACGACGAAACACGCGACTGGCTGATCCGGGCGCTGGAGGGCATGCGCGAGTCGGCGGCGTGGCAGGAGATCCTCCGCGTCAACGAGTGGGAGGACAGCTTCCTTCCGGGCGCGGCGTTCGAGGCGTTCCTGCGCGACGAGGTTGCCACGGTCGACGCGAGCCTGCGCGCCATCGGACTGATCCGCTGACGCAGGAGCCTGCGCGGCGGAATACGGACGCAGGCGAGCGCCGCGCTGGATGGAGAACAGGCCCATGGCCCGGCGGGAGGCGGCATCCGGCGCGCGGCCCGGGCGATACGCCGGGCACGGAGATCGCGGACTCGGCGCGGGTCTCTTCGCCATCGGCGCCGGCTATCTCGCCGCCGCCTTCCTGATATCCGAGCCCGAGGGAGGCTACGCGGCGGTCGGACCGCGCGTGTTTCCGATCGTCATCGGCATCGCGCTGTTGACGGTCGCCCTCTGGACGGCGTTCCGGTCGCACGGAGGCGCCGGCGCGCGATCCTCCGACCCGAAAAGAGCGCAGACCGTACCTGCGCCGGCTTCCGACGCGCCCCCGGCCGATTGGCGCGCCGCAGCGCCGGGAGCGCTCGTCTTTCTCGCCTACATCCTGCTGCTCGAACCGCTGGGCTACCTGCCGGCTACCACCGGTTTCATCGCGCTCGAAGCGCGCCTGCTGGGCAGTCGGCGCTGGGGCCGGGACCTGCTCGCGGCACTGGTCGTCTCGGTCTCCGTCTACGCCCTGTTCAGCCTGGCGCTCGGACTCCGGCTGCCCGCCGGCTTCCTCGGCGGACCGTGACATGGGCGCCCTGGGCCAGCTCGGCGACAACCTCGCGGTCGGCTTCGGCGCCGCGCTCGCGCCGGTGAACCTGCTGCTCGGGATGGTCGGCGTGACGCTGGGCACCGCCGTGGGCGTGCTGCCCGGCGTCGGCCCGGCACTGGCCATCTCGATGCTGCTGCCGCTGACCTTCGGCATCGATCCGGTCGGCGCGTTCATCCTGTTCGGCGGCCTCTACTACGGGGCTATGTACGGCGGCTCGACCACCTCCATCCTGGTGAAGATGCCCGGCGAGGCGTCGAGCGTGATGACGGCCCTCGACGGGTTCCGGATGACCTGCAAGGGACGCGGCGGCGCAGCACTGGCAACGGCGGCGATCGGCTCGTTCATCGCGGGCACGTTCGCCACGCTGATGCTGATGACCATGGCGCCGGTGCTGGTCGAGGTTGCCCTGACCTTCGGTCCGGCCGAGTACTTCGCGCTCATGGTCTTCGCGCTGACGGCGCTCGCCGGGCTGTCGCCGGGTTCGCTGGCCAAGGGGTTGGCCGCGGCGCTGATCGGGCTGGCGATCGGCACCATCGGTATCGACGTCCAGACCGGGCAGGCGCGCTTCACGTTCGGCATGGCCGGCCTGCTGGGCGGCGTGAACGTCGTCGTCGTCACCGTCGGCCTGTTCGCGGTCGGGGAGGTGTTCTGGTACGCGGCGACACGCGCGCGCGGCGCGGGGCCGGCTGCGACGGAAGACCGACAGTCGGTCGGGGGCCCGGTGCGCCTGACCCGCGCGGAGTGGCGCCGGTCGTGGCCGGCCTGGATCCGGGGCACCGTCATCGGCTTTTTCTGCGGCGTGCTGCCGGGAGCGGGCGCCACCGTGGCGAGCTTCCTCGCCTACGACGCCGAGCGGCGCGCGTCGAAGACGCCCGCGGAATTCGGCGACGGCGCCATCGAGGGGGTGGCCGGACCCGAGGCCGCCAACAACGCCAGCGCGGGCGGCAGCCTGGTGCCGCTGCTGGCCCTCGGCATCCCCGGCTCGGGTACCACCGCCGTGATGCTCGCCGCCTTCCAGATGTACGGCCTGCAGCCGGGGCCGCTGCTCTTCACGCAGGACACGACGCTGGTGTGGGGCCTCATTGCCAGCCTTTACGTCTCCAACGCGCTGTTGCTGATCCTGAATCTGCCCCTCATCCGCATCTGGGTCCAACTGCTGCGCGTGCCGACGCCGCTGCTCTTCGCCGCGGTGCTGGCCTTCGCCACCCTCGGCGTCTACACGCTGAACAACAACATCTTCGACGTCGGCGTGGTCTACGTGCTCGGCGTCCTGGCCTGCGTCATGCGGCGCTACGGGCTGCCGCTCGCCCCGACCGTGCTGGCGGTGGTGCTCGGCCCGCTCCTCGAGCAGGAATTCCGGCGGGCGATGGCGATCGCCGGCGGCGACCCGACGGTCTTCGTCACCCGCCCGCTCTCGGCGGCCCTGCTGCTGCTCGCCGTCCTGGCCGCGTCGGCGCCGGCCCTGGCGCGGTGGCGGGCCGCGCGTCGCATTCACTGACTCTGCTCTCGTGGAGTTCATGAACTTGCCAACCGAAATCCGACGTGGGCGGCGAGACTCGATGACACCGAGCGCGTCCCGCGCAGGGGGGAGGTCACGGCCAGCGCGTCTCGGGTTGGCGACCGACGCGCGGAACCTGTCCGACATCCTGATCGTCTACTCCCGTGCGCACAGGGACCGTGTACGACATGATCGGAGAGTCACGATCATGATCGGCGCGGTGGCGAGACCGCTGGTGGTCGATGAACGACACGAGCTGCGAAGGATGAACCCATGCACCTCTCGGACGTGAACTTCCTGGCCGTCGGCTTGGCCACCGTTCTCACCTTCGGTCTCGGCGCCCTGTGGTACTCGCCACTGCTCTTCGCCAAGGCGTGGATGGCCGGCCACGGCTACACGCAGGCCGACATCGAGACGCTGCAGGCCGGCATGGGCACGAACTATGCGATCTCGTTCGTCTGCTGGTTCGTGATGGCCGGCATGCTGGCCATGATCGCCCCACACTTCGGGGACGGTCCCGGCACGATCTTCGGCGTCGGCCTGCACATGTGGCTCGGGTTCTCGGCCACCGTGGGGCTGACCGGCAACCGCTTCTCGAACAAGCCGCTCAGCGTCTGGCTGATTGACGCCGGCTACCAGATCGCGTCCATCGCGATCATGTCGGTGGTGTTGGGGATGTGGCCGTAAGCGACCGGCACTCGGAGGCCCGTTCCTACCCCAGCCCAGTCGCGGCGCCGATTGGCGGCGCGGTCGGCACGGTCGGCATCGACGTCCAGACACCGGCCAGGCGTACTCGCCCCTGCTGTTCGCCAAGGCGTGGACGTCGCTACGCGGCGTTCGCCGGTCGGGTTGTGGCGATGAGCGGTGGGACGGAAAAACTGCCGGACGAACCACTCAGCCATGAGGCTGGAATGCGGGTGAGGAGTGTTGCGTCCGAAACCGCTCAATGCCGCCAACGATGCGGACGCGGGTTTGCGGATCGAGTCGCTGGAGGTCACGCCTCGCCCGGGCCGAGAACGTAGTGGTCAGCGTTCGATTCCGAGGTCCTGCTTGAGCTCCGCCAAAGTGTATGTTCTCCGCCCAGCGGCACGATCGGTTTCGCAGTCGTCGAGGCGTCGGCGATCCGATCCAGGCGCTTCATCAGACCAAGCGTACGCTGCTCGAAGCCGGCGGGCAATCCCAGCGAAACGCGCCAGGCGCCGGGCTCGGAGCGCACTCTACCTGACGGCACGCTCCTCGGCGCCCAGCGCGCGCAGCAGGGCCTCGGTCGCCGGCGCCGCCTCGATGTTGCCCCGCCCTTGCATGACGACCGCCAGCGGTGTCTGGCCGCGGTAGTTCACTACGTTCAGCCCGGCCCCATACTCGACGAGCAGCTCGACGACACGAGGGAACCCCTTGTCGGCGACGTAGTGCAGCGCGGTGCTGCCGGTCTCGTCGACGGCGTTGACGCCGCCGCCGGCGTCGAGAGCCACCCGCACCGCGTCGAGCGTGCCCTCTTCGTCGGCGTGCTCAGCCTGGAAGGCGAAGTCGCGGTGGAGCGTCCGCTCGCGGCGGTCCCACACGCCGTAGCGCCAGCTCGCACCTGACGCCAGCATCAGTGGGGTCCAGCCGTTGCGCAGGGGCAGCACGCCGTCGGCGCCGGCTGCCAGCAGCGTGCGCATCATGTCCGCCTCCGCGAACTTGGCGGCCAGTGCGAAAGGCGTCGCGCCGAGCAGGTGCTCGCCGATCATCAGCACTTGGCCGTTGCGGGTGACCCGCGTGGCCTCGGTCACCTGCGCGTCGGGGCGCGCGTCGGCCGCGAGCAGCGCCTCGAGCATGCCGATGTCATCTTGCAGCACCGCGGCGTGCAGTGCGGTGTAACCGGCCGCGGATGCGTTCGGGTTGGCACCCTCGGCCAGCAGGAACTCGACCAGCTTGCGGTGCCCGCTGTGCGCAGCGACGAGCAACGCGCTTCGCCCGTCCGGGGCCGTGTCGTTGACGTTGGCGCCGGCCGCCAGCAACAGGCGCGCCGAGTCGACCGCACCCTGCCGCGCCGCGAACAGCAGCGCCGTATAGCCGCCGAGGTCCGTCTCCTCGGCATCGGTGCCGTAGCGCCGGCCGAGCTCCCCGTAGCGCAGGTCCGACTGCAACCGCCGGCTGATGACGAACCGCCGCACGCGGGACCGCTTGTGCACGTCGGCGCCGTTGTCGAGCAGCACCTGCACGACCCCCGGATGGCGCTGGGCGGCGGCCCACATCAGAGCCGTCTGGTCCTCCTCCGATTCGGCGGCGTTCACCTCGGCGCCGTGCGCCAGCAATGCCGCCACGGCCTCGGCGTTGCCGGTGCGGGCGCAACTCATCAGCACGGTCTCGCCGGTCCCGACGGCAGCCTTTGCATCGGCGCCCGCCGCCAGCAGCAGATCCACCATCGCGGCGTTGGCGTTGGTGCAGGCCAGCGTCAGCGGAACGACGCCGTGCGTGTTCGCGGCCCCGCCGTCAGCGCCCGCGTCGACCAGCAGCCGGACCATGTCCAGGTCGTCGAGATAGGCCGCCCAGTGCAGCGCGGTGGCGCGGTCCGCCTGCGCCACGTTCACGTCTACGGCGGCATGCAGCAGGCGCTGCACTGCCTCGGCGTCCTGCAGCTTGACGGCGTCGATGAGACGCAGGTCAGCGGGCTGCGCGCGCGTGCCACTCGCCCCTAACAGGAGTACGCCAACGGCGGCGAACAGCGTCCTGACACTCCGCCGAACCCAATCGCGGGAGTCGATGCTCATCGAGTCTTGCTCACATCCTCGGGCCGGGTTCGTCACCGCGCAGGCTCCGTTCGGATCTTGCCAGCGGGTATCTGGAAGAAGTGCTGCTGTCCGCTCACGCGGGCCGACGTCGTTCTTCGGACGACGCTGAGAGGCCACCGCCACTTCCCGGACTCGTCACGTCTCGGTTCGCCGACGACGACCACGGCGACGACACGTTGATAGGCCCACGACTCGCGGTCCTCGTCGAGCACTCGCTTGGCGTGCTTCCAGGAAATGTCGAGATCCTCGCGGGCGAGCTGCCGCGCCTCTTCGATATCCGCATCGGTCGGTTGGCGCTTTGCCGCATGAATGGCAAGCCGCTTGCCGACGACGGACACCGGGCGGAAATACCTGTTTTCCGTCCGCTTTGCTCCGGCCGCGATGAGCGCTGCATACGGCTGTCTGACCGTTATCGCAGTCACCGTTGCTCCCCCCGACCGTCTCGGACAACGCCGGGCGCGATCGCGGTACTGTCTGTGTCCACTGTCGCTCCCGATCTCCGCTCGCCGTGCTTCGATTTCGACGCCAGCTACACCCCGGTCAGCCGGTCCGCCGGCCCCACCGTCCCCGCCAGCCGGGGCAGCGCGCCGGTGCTGTCGCCGATCCGGTCGATGTCCACGCCCAGCTTGTCCAGCAATGAGACGTGCAGGTTGGCCAGCGGCGTCCGCGACGGGTAGGCGAGGTGCCGGCCGCCCTTGAGCTGGCCCGCGCCGCCGCCGGCCAGCAGGACCGGCAGGTCGTAGTACGCGTGCCGGTTGCTGTCGCTCATGCCCGCGCCATACATGATCATGGCGTGGTCGAGCAGCGATCCGTCGCCATCCGGGGTCGCGGCCAACTTCTCGAGGAACGACGAGAAGAGCGTCGTGTGGTACGTGTTGATCTTCGTCAGCTTCGCCAGCGCCTCCGGCACGTTGCGGTGGTGCGAGAGCGGATGGTGTGCGTCGGGCACCCCGATCTCGCGGTAGGTCCGGCCGCTCAGCTCGTGCCCGGCCATGAAGGTGCAGACGCGGGTACGGTCGGTCTGCCAGGCCAGAAGCTGCAGGTCGTACATCAGACCCGCGTGCTCGGCCAACGTGGCCGGGACGCCGCGCGGCCGCTCCAGCAGCGGGACCTCCTGGTCTCCCTGCGTCTCGGCGATCTCGATGCGCCGCTCGACGTCGCGCACGGCGTCGAGGTAGGCCCCGACCTTCACGCGGTCGCCCGCGCCGAGCTCCCGCTGCAGCCTGGCCACGTCCTCGCCGACCGAGTCGAGGATGCTGCGCTGCGCCTCCCGGCGGGCTCGCCGCGCGGCCGGATCGGTGCTGTCGTTGTCGCCGAACAGCCGCTCGAACACCGCGCGCGGGTTGTGCTCCATCGGCAGCGGCGTCGATCCGCTGGCCCACGAGATGGTGTACGAGAACGCGCAACTGAAGCCGCCGCTGTCGCACGAGCCGGCGAAGTTGGCGCCTTCGAGGCCGAGCTCCAGCGACGCCAGCGGGGTGTGCTTCCGCAGCTCCTGCGCCGCGATCTGGTCCATCGAGATGGCGTCCGGAATCCAGGCGCCCGGATGCTCCGCGGTCAGGTACTTGGTGGCGGCGCGCGAATGCGAACCGCCGGAGATCCCCGGCGGCGGCGTGCTGGCGAGCCCGGAGAGCACGAGCAGGCGGTCGCGGTACGGCGCGAGCGGCTGCAGGATGGGCGTCATCTCGAACCCGGCCCCGGTGGTCGCGGGCGTGAAGCTCTGCATGACCATGCCGTTCGGCACGTAGACGGCGCCGAAGCGGACCGCCGGCTTCGCGGCCGTCCTCCGCAGCGCGCTGAGCGCCGGCACCATCCCATCGAGGAGCGGCAGGGCAACCGCCGCACCGACTCCGCGAAGCATCGTCCGGCGGGAAATCGCCTTCTTCGTGATCATCATGATTCCGCACTCCTCATCTGGAACGGCATGCTCTCGACGATGCCGAGCACGATGGACGACCAGCGGTAGCCGTCGGCCTCGGCCTCGGAAACGATCCGTCGAATCACCGGTTGGTCGTAGTGTTCCATCGTGCGCCCGACGGCGTAGCCGAGCAGCTTCTCGGTAATCGTCCGCACGATGCTGACGTCGTAGGCCAGGAGCGCGTCGCGGAACCCCGCGGGGGTCTCCACCTGCGTCCCGTCGGCCAGCGTCCCCGCCGTGTCGACCGGCGCCCCCGCCTCGTCCGTGTCGCGCCAGCGCCCGATGGCGTCGTAGTTCTCCAGCACGAAGCCGGGCGGGTCCATCACGCGGTGGCACGACGCGCAGGCCGGGTTGGCGCGGTGCTGCTCCATCAGGTCGCGCATCGACAGCACCTTGCGCCCGCCGTGATTCTCCTCCAGCGCCGGCACGTCGGCCGGCGGCTCCGGCGGCGGCATGCCCAGCACGTTGTCGAGCACCCACTTGCCGCGCAGCACCGGCGAGGTCCGGTTGGGATAGGCGGTCAGCGTCAGCAGGCTGGCGTGGCCGAGCAGCCCGCCCCGCTGACCGGGATCGACCGGCACGCGCCGGAAGCGCTCGCCGTAGACGCCGGGGATGCCGTAGTGGCGGGCGAGCCGCTCGTTCGCGAACGTGTAGTCGGCGGTCAGCAGCTCCAGCAGGCCGCGATCCCCGCGGAGCTGGCTCTCCAGGAATAGCGTGGTCTCGCGCTCCATGTCCGCCCGCAGGTTCTCGTCGAAGTCGAAGAAGATGTCGGCGTCCGGCGCCACGCCGCGGATGCGGCGGAGCTGCAGCCACTGGCTGGCGAAGTTCTCGACCAGGGCGGAAGCCCGCGGATCGGCCAGCATGCGGCGGACCTGCCGCTCCAGCACGTCCGGCTCACCCAGTCGGCCCTCCTCGGCCACCCGCAGCAGCTCGTCGTCGGGAATCCCGCTCCAGAGGAAGAACGACAGGCGCGAGGCGAGCTCCGAATCGGTCAGGCGGTAGGCCGCCCCCGCCGGGATGTCGACCGGGTCGCGCTCGATACGGAACAGGAACTCGGGCGCCACGAGCAGCCGCTCGAGCGCCTTCTGGATGCCCCCCTCGAAGCCCCGCTCGGCGTGGCCGGCGTCGTAGAAGCGCATCAGCGTGTCGACATCCGTGCCGGTCACCGGCCGGCGGTAGGCGCGGCGCGCCAGGGTCGCCAGGATCTCGCGCGCACACTGCTCCGCCTCCGCCTCCGCGTCGCCGACGGGCCGGCAGGTGAACAGCTTCCGGCGGCTCGGCGTGTCGCCCGGTCCGGTGGCGTCGTGCGGGCCGGCGATCTCCACCCGATCAATCGCCGCGTTCCCGTGATAGAACCCGAGCCCGCTCAGCGAGAACCCGGACAGGCGGCGCTCCAGCACCCCGGTCGGCTCCGAGCGGGCGTCGACGAACGAGACACCCACCACGTGCGGGCCGGCCGGCGCCGGGAAGCGGAGGACCAGATTGGCGTCCGCCTCGTTGGAGACGTATTCCTCCCAGGCGGGGTCGCCGCGGATGGTCCCGAAGAAGCTGTAGGCCGACGGGTATCCGTGCTGGTCGGCGTCGCCGACGGTGAAGCTGCCCACCAGCGCACCGTCGAGGCGCACCTCGATGGTGTGGGCCCGCCCCATCCCGACGATGTAGTCGTAGATCATCCGGCGCAGCCGGATGCGCAGCTCGTAGTCGCCGTCCAGCGGGAAGTAGTGCTGGATGGCCATCCCCCCGCGCGACCCGAACGGCAGATCGTCACTGGCCCGGTCGTTCTGGTACTGCAGGCGCGGCGTGCTGTAGGTGGCGGCCACGTAACCCGGCCCGATGGTCGGGTCGCCCACCGCCAGACGGCTCACCCGGTTGGCCGCCGCGAGATACCGCTCGAACAGCGCGGGAGAGACCGACAGAACCTCGCTGTTGGTGTCGAAGCCCTGCTGATCGACGTCGTCGGCCGGAAACAGCAGCCAGCTCTCGTCGACGTCGAGATCGATCAGGCTTCGGACGGCGTTGACGTACTCGGCCGATGTCATCCGCCGCACCGCGGAACGGCCCGGATACGGCTGCGCCGCTGCGGCCTGGTCCAGCTCCGTCTCCAGCCACGCCACGAATCCGTCGTGCGCCGCACGGTCGGGCTGCGGGCGTCCCGCCGGCGGCATCATGCCGAGGCGCAGCTTGCGGACGACCTTCTCCCAAGCCTCCGCGCCGGCGCCGACATCGGTCAGATCCAACCCGTCGAAGGCGAATGGGACGGTTCCCCGGTCCGCCATGCGCTCGTTGTGGCAGGTGACGCAGTAGCGGTCGAGCAGCGCCTGATGGACCCCACCCGGCGCTTTCGACTCCTCAGCCACCGCTGGCGCAGGAGCAGTCTGGGCCGCCGCCGGGCTTGCCGCCGCCAAAGCGACCAGCAAAACGCGCGCGAATCTCATAATCGCCCATTCTGGCGGGGTGACTATGCGCTGTCAACGGCCTTTTCGCCGAACGGATGCACGACATCGTTGTGAGATGAGCGGCAGGCGGCATTTGCGGCTCGTCGCTCCCAGCATCGTCGAAGCGTCAGCTGAGGATGCATCAGCGCAGGGCGATAATGGCTTTGGCCCCGGCGACGGTCCAGCGCATGCCGGCGCCCAACGACGACCGCCTCGCCGCGGCCGGCATCGAGATCGGACCGGACACGGCGACCCCGGACTGGCACGGCGAACGGCTCGATCTCGGCTACGCGATAGACGTGTTGTGGAAGCCTCGGACCGAGTCCGGCGCCGCCGCTGCCGCCGCGCCGGCGTAGTCCGTCGTGAGCACCCGCGCAGCACCGAGTGCGGCGCGGCGCCCGCGTGGCAAGGCGCGACGAGGCGCGGCCCACGCGCCCGTATCCACGAGGAAGCGCCCCGTCCACCGGCGCTCAGGTTGCGCAGGGTTGCAGATGGTGACCGCGACGTGCGGCGCGCCCATCGGAACGTCAGCCGTCTCATCACCAGCTACGATCGTTCGTCGCCGAGCAGTTTCCGCATCATCTCTTCCAGCGCGCATGGGCCTGCAGCGCAACGGCGCTGGCTACGAGGGCCGCCAGGGCCACAGGCGGCCTGACCGTGACGCCGAGCAGGCTGCCACCGATCACCACCGTTCCGCATGCCACCAACGCCTTGCCACAGAGGCGATGCGATTGCACCCACGACGGTTCGGTTCGCGATTCCCGTTGCGCCGGCGAAGCGGCCAGGCGGTCCGAAATGATGGCAGGCATCGCGGCGCCGACGACGTGACGCCGCGCGGCGATCAGGAATGCGGCGTACGTCCCGGCCGCAAACAGCGGCCAGAACAGCAGCACAGTGGACTTTGCAGCGTAGGAACCGACCTGACCGCCGGTCCAGCCTCGACAGAGTTGCCTGACGCCGCCGTCAGCGAATGATGTAGATGCCGACGACCGGCCACTCGCCGGACTCCGATACCGCCGTGACCCGCTCGCGCGTGTTCGGCCGCAGCTCGTAGACGCCGTCGAGCTCGAACACGAAGTAGTCGCCGGGAGGCGCATCGGGCACCGTCGACAGGCGTTGCGTGCTGCTCAGGGTACGGGACTCGACGGCGCCCAGGATGTCCTGCCGCTCTTCCATCAAGCTCCGAAACTCCTCGGCCGTCACCTCCTCCCGGAAGAAGCTCCCGGTCGCCTCGTACGCCGCCGCGTAGTCTCCGACGTCGAGCAACGCCAACCACGCGTCGACCGACTGCAGCGCCGCCTCTTCGTCGGATAGCGCCTCGACGACCGGCGGGGTCGGGGTGGTCGGCGCCGCCGGACCACCGCCGTCTTCGCCGCAAGCCGGGACCCCGGCCACCACGATTGCCAGCAGCATTGCCGGCCATGTTCTCGCTGATGACCACGGTCGAGCCGGCGTGCCATTCGTCGTCGCCTGCGACATCGGTGTCTTCTCCGTGTTCATGATCGGGCCCAAGCGCTGCCGCGAGCCGCGGAGCGTCAGCTTCCTCCGGGTACACCTGCCCCGGGTGCACCTGCGGCCGTCAGCCCCCCGAGCATCCGGACCAGAAGGAACTTGGTAACCACCTCCCCTGCGATGACCGCCGCCGCGAAGATCGCTACCGCCCGGCCTCCCCGCTGATTGCAGGAAACGGCGAACGCCTTCCACATGAGCCAGACCATCCAGATCGCACAGGCGCTGGCAAACAGCCCCGCGACGAGGCTCACCGCCGGTAGCATCACCATCCGACCCTCGACCGCGGCGGCCACCACCTCTTCGTTGCCCTGACGCACCGCCGCGGGCATGCACGCGAGGGCCGCAGGCAGCAACGGCCAGCGGGCGAGCGCCTGCGTGCCGGCGATGTCGACGGCTCGAACCGTCCGCGGAGCGACGAGAAACGAGACCGACACCAGGACCACCGCAATCACGGACCAGTTGACGAGGCCTTCCACGATCGGCACCCAGAACGCCACGCTGTATCCCGGGTGGAAGTCGAGCAACCCATCGAAGTGAACGCCAGCGGCAGCAGCGGCCAGTCCGCTCGCGACGATAGCCGTCAATCCAAGCGCCAGGGCCTGCCCTCCGGCGATCCGGATGAACGGATTGCACAGCCATTGGCGGACGGTCATCTCTCGGGAGACCGCCGCGCTATCCGTCGTCTCTCGCGGCATCGCTTGCACCTCCCCCGCCGTGGGCGCGAGCTCCGGCGGCATCGTCGTCCTCTCTCGCAGCATCGGTGCCGCCTCGCGCGGCATCGGCGCCGCCTCGCGCGGGTTCGTCGGCCGCGCCGGCCTCCTGCGACTCGATGATCGCGCTCAGGCGCGCGATGAGGTCGTCCAACCGGTTGCGGACGGTCGGATACGACACGCCGTACAGTTTCGCCATCTCCTTCAGGCTGCCGCTACGCAGGATGAAGGCTAGCGCGAACTGCTGGTCCTCGCTGCCGAGCCGCGACAGCGCGGGCAACAGGTAGTCGCCCTGCACCGCTGTGCCGCACCCGGGGCACACGAGCCGCGCCACCCGCAGATCGCCGCCACAACTTGGGCACGAAGTCGGCAGCCGGCCTCCGCGAACCACACTTCAATACTCGCAGAATACTACATTATGTTCAACGGTTATTCAATAAAAACAAACTATCACTGAATTTTATGCACTCGCGCGCCTGTTCCCGTTCTCGCAATCCAGGGTTCCAGTGCTTGCGTCGACATCTCTGCGGGTCGGCGCGCAGCGCCGGCATGTCGGCGTCCCGGTCGCCGCAGGTCTGGACCACTTGGAGGGAAGCTTCGGTTTCGAGCATGATCGGGAGAGGAACCACGATTCATGATCGACCTGTCCACGTGGAAGGCGCGCGCCGCAACGCTGTTCGGATCCCTGATCCTCGTCTGGGCGGTGTCCCTGTACGGGCTGTTCGTGGACGAGCGGCTCGTCTACGCCCTGGCGCTCGTGCCGCGCAGGCTCGAGGGCCTGCCGGGCATCCTCAGCGCCCCGTTCGTGCACGGCTCGTTCGCCCACCTCCTCGCGAATACGATCCCGCTGCTGATTCTGGGCGGCATGGTGATTGCCCGCGGGGTCGCGTACTACTTGGCAGTGACGCTGGCCATCGTCCTGGTCGGCGGCCTCGGGCTGTGGGTCTTCGGAAGGAACGCGGCGCACATCGGCGCCAGCGGTCTCATCTTCGGCTACTTCGGCCTGCTGGTCGCCCGCGGCTACTACGAACGCAGCCTGCAATCCATAGCCGTCGCGGCAGTGGTGGTCGTCGTCTACGGCGGGATGATTGCCGGTGTGCTGCCCCGCGACGACCAGGTCTCCTGGGAGGCGCACCTGCTCGGGCTGCTCGCCGGCGGGCTCTGCGCCCGCGCCGCGCTCGGCCGGGCACGCTGAGCGAACACCGATCGGAGTCGGCGGGCGTAACTCGAGCCAGTCGTCGCAACATCGCGAAGACGGCACCGAGAATCGCGACCGCGTTCAGAACTGGAACCGCGCCCCCAGCTTCAGCGCAATCGGATCGAGGGCCGCAATGACCCGCTCGTCGTCGCCGGTGCGCAGAGAGAAGTTGGTCACCGCGTTGGAATTGAGCGCGTTGTAGACGTCGGCCATCAGCGTGAGACGGCCCCCGCCCGCCACGTCGAGCGCCTTCTCCACGCGCAGGTCCACCAGCGTCACGTTCTCCGACCGGTTCGCGGACAGATCGCTCAGGAAGACCGGCTGGTTGGTACCGACGCCCGGAATGTCCACCCGCTGGATCAGAGCATAGGGCCAGCCGCTCTGGTGGCGGACGTTGGCGGAAAAACCGGCACCGTACGGCAACGGCACCCGCGCCAGCAACCGCCCGCTCCAGTTTGTGGACTGCTGGCGGAAATCGACGTCGAGGCTGTGGTTCTGCCAGATGCGGCCATGTCCCCCTGCCCCGACGACCAGCGGCTCGGCGAACAGCGGGCTGCGGGATTCGCCGGCGGCGGCGCGGAACTCGTCGCGCCACTGGTAATCGAAGCTCGCCTGCAGCAGGTAGCCGGCCGAGAAACGCCGGTTGACCGCGAACTGGAACGTATCGTAATCGGCGCCCATGCCGGGGAACGCGGCGATACGGGTGTCGACCACGCCGGCTGCATCGTCGGGCACCCTCTGGACACGTAGCGGAATCCCGCTCAGCGCGTTGACCGGACAGGCCCAGTCGGGGTCTTCGGCGCAGGAAATGCCGCGCCCGCCGGCTAGCGCCGTCTGCTGCGCGACGTTCCACAACCCGCTGTCGCCGTTCAGGCCCTTGCGCACGTAGGACACGCGGACTGAGGTGTCGGCGGCCACCTCGTGCTCGAACGAGGTGCTGACCTCGTCGACGTACTCCGGCGGCAGATCGCCGTCCACCGGCGTCCCCGCGGTCGAGAGCGCTCCGACCGCGCCCTGCTGGGCAAGGACCGCGCCGAGCTCGTCCGGGCCGTCGTAGAGGCCGTTGGCGTTGGGGTCGAGGAAGTGGTACCGCACCCAGGCCGTGCCGCCGGGGTTGGCGGCGGCGTGGGCGTCGGCCAGGTTCACGTAGTAGCGTCCGTAGTGACCCTTGAGCACCGTCCGCGGCGCGAAGGCGAAGGTCACGCCGATGCGCGGCGCCCAGGTGTTCCAGACGACGTTCGTGCGGCCGCCGGTGGTTCCCGACGGGAAGATATCGGCGAAGAAGGGAGCCGCCGTCGACTCCAGGAAGTAGGTGTGCTGCTGCTCGTACCGCACCCCGAGGTTCAGCGCCAGGCGGTCGGTCGGGCGCCAGGTGTCCTGCAGGAACAGCGCGTGGTGCCGGT
Source organism: Vicinamibacterales bacterium (assembly GCA_965116825.1). Lineage (GTDB taxonomy): Bacteria > Acidobacteriota > Vicinamibacteria > Vicinamibacterales > UBA8438 > WTFV01. Next base: position 3,849,213 of record OZ220736.1, on the reverse strand, counting down.
TCCGGTCGTCCGACGAGATCTCGCCCTCGGCCGGCATGCTGTAGAGCGCGATGCGGTCGACGTTGAAAGGCCGCGCATTGGCGCTGTCGTCCAGATAACGGGCGTGCCCCGAGTTGGCGTTCGACCCGAAGCGGCTGCTGTCGATCTGGAACTCGTAGCCCGCCTTCAAATCGTGGCTGCCGCCGAACGCCGGTGCGTAGTGGTTCGCGGTCACCGTTATCTGCGGCTTCCAGCGGCGAAAGGTGAACGGCGGCGAGCCGTTGACGCCCGGAAACCAGCCCGCCCCGCTCAGGCGGCCGGTCGCGGTGTCGAGCCGCGGCGGGAGCTGCGCCGGGTCGACCTGCGGGACCATCGGCCAGCCGAAGCCGAAGTGCTTGACGGCCGTCGCAGTGAAGGTGCGGTCGCTCCAGACGCGCTGCCACTCGGCCTTGTGCGCCCAGCTCCAACTGTCCTGGGCCAGCACCGAGTCGGGTCCCACGTCGGTCGACAGCCCCCGCTTCGGCTTCTGCTTCAGGCCCCAGTTGGTGTAGCCGATGAAGCGGTCCCGCCCGCTAGCCTGCACGGTGACCTTGCCGCCAAGCTGATCGAAGTCGCCCAGATCCGTCGCGACGGCGCGGTCGACGCCCGACACCGCCTTGTCGATGCGGAAGTGATTGTAGAACCCGTAGAACCAGGCCCGGTCGCGCGCGATCGGGCCGCCGAGGTCGGCGTGGGTCTCAAAGAAGAGCAGGTTCGGGTTGCCGGTGTAGCCGCGCGACGCCAGCGCGTCGTCGATGTTCTCGCCCACGAAGCTCTCGTGCTCGTAGTCGCCGTGGAACATCCCGCTCCAGTCGTTGCCCCCGCTCTTCATGGTCATCATGACGAGCGAGCCGGGGGCCGTCATCTGCACGTCGGCGCCGGCCGCCGTCGTCGTGAACTCGCCGATCGAGTAGTAGTCGAAATAAAAGCCGGTGCCCCCCTCGCCCTCCGTCGTGTCGACCCCGTCGGCGAGCACCCGGTTCTGGTCGCGGATGCCGAAGCTCTCGTAGCCGGTCTGCTGACTCTTGTGCGAGCCGCCGACGTCGAAGCCGCGCATCCGAACCCCGGGCGTCTGGCCGAGCACCGCCCAGACATCCGTTGCCGACGGAACGTCCTGGAGCTCTTCGACGCCGAAGTCGTTCACGAGCGCGGTGGTCTTGAGATCGACGACCGGCGCGGCGCCGGAGACGGTGATCGTCTCGGCCACGGTGGCCAGGTCCAGAACGGCGTCGATCCGCACGGCGCGGCTGCCCTCGACAATCACCCCTTCCCGCACCAGCGTCCGAAAACCCGGGATCTCGAACGTCAGGTCGTACGCGCCGCGCCCGATCGCGCGGAACAGGTACGACCCGTCAACCAGCGTCACCGCGGTCTGCGGCGCGATCAGCGCCGCACCCTGCAGCGTCACCGTCACGCCCGGCACGGCGAGTCCCTGCGTGTCCGTCACCGCCCCGCCGATCTCCCCGACCGTCTGGGCCGTTGCCGGCGCCGTGGATACGAGTGCGACAAGCAGTCCGACGCGCAATCGTCGTTCGATGGCCTTCCGCACGTTCAGCACCGCTCCCCCTCCGTTGCCACGACCCGAGCCATTCGTGTGCTCACGTATACATTTTGGCACACTTGCACACCGCCGCGCGGAACGCAGCACGAAGGCCAGCGGCGAACCAGAACAGGGTTGTCTTCACCGCAGATAGAGGTCGCGCTTCTCGAGGAAACCGACGAATGCCAGGCGACCGGAAGTGCTGGGGGCGTACAACGTCTGGATGGACGCGGGAGATCGCCTGCTGTCGACACGGCAGACATCGCTGGTCGTCGATCCGCCCGACGGGCGCGTGCCGGTCAGGGCGTGGGCCGCTGCGGACCGGGAGGAGAGGATCGCGCGGCAACGCGACGACTACCGTGCGATGAGCACCTGGGACCGCTGCATCACGCGCGGCATCCCGGGTTCGATGTTGCCCACCGGGTACAACAACGCGTACCGCATCCTGCAGACGCCGGGCCTCGTCGTGATCCTGCACGAGATGATGTGGGAGGCCACGATAGAGGATCCCGACGTGTACGACCGGCCCTGGACGATCTCGATGCCGTTGACGCGGGCCCCGGGGTACGAGATGCACGACTACGCCTCCCACGAAGGGAACCAGGATGTCGCCATCTACCTGGGTGGCGGGCGCGTCGAGGAGGCGGGTCGCTGATCGCGCGGCGCTTTTGGACACCGGCGCGTACCAGCAGCATGCCGCCCGCGGTGCGGCCGCCCGCGCCCAGAGGAATGAAACCAGCCGCCGGCGCATCGCAGGAACCGACTGCTACGGCGAAGGCAGCGGATCGCGCGTGCGGAGCTCTGGAAACAGCGAGAAATCACGGTCCCGGGTGAACAGGACGTCCGCACCGTGCGCGACGCAGATGGCCGCAATGCTCGCGTCGTGAACGACCCCGCCATGAACTCGCGGCCGCTGCACGAATCTTCCCAGAACCTGGAGGAAGTCGTCGGTCTCGCCGAGGAGATGGTTCGACGGAGACGCGGTCCAAGCCTTCAGTTGCCGCCATGCGCGCTCGGGAGGGGTCACATCGTCCTTCCAGATGCGCCGGTTGGTCACGACGCTCAGGAACTCGTAGCAGCACGGCCAGGGAATCGCCCACGCGTCGTCCCCTTCGGCGAGCGCGCGCACTACGGCGGAAGCCGCATCATGCACCCGCGACTCCCTTCGGTGGGCGTAGACGAGCAGGTTGGTGTCGACTGCAATCACCGCGATTCCGGATCTCCGTAGATGACCGCGCGCAGGTCCTGCCAGGAGTAGGCTTCGAGCGGATCGGCGCCGCCGGCGTTCCCCGTGCTCAGGTCGGGCAGGCGGTACCGCTGCCGGGCGCTGGCAGCCGCAAGTACCTGGCGCAGCCCCTCTTCGACAATGGCGCGCAGCGGACGGCCCGTCGCCCGCGCGTGTCGTTTCGCCCGCGCCAGCAGTTCGTCCCGGATGTCGAGCGTAGTCTTCACCAGAACCCATACTACCCATATACTCTTGTATGGTCCAAACGGCATCATGACGCAGAAGATCGACCTCAAGAAGACGCACAAGGACCTCTTCTCGGCCCGGCAAACCCCCAAGTTCGTCGACGTCCCGCCGCTGCGCTACTTCATGATCGACGGGGACGGACCGCCCGAGGGCGAAGCGTTCCGGGAAGCGATCCAGGCGCTCTATTCGACGGCCTACACGCTGAAGTTCGCGTTGAAGAAGGCGGGACGTATCGACTTCGTGGTCGCGCCGCTCGAGGCGCTCTGGTGGTCCGACGACCCGCGGGCCTTCGAGGAGAACCGGCGCGACCGGTGGCGCTGGACGGCGATGGTCATGCAGCCCGAGCACGTGGAGGACGCAGACCTCGGGGATACGCTCGCTGAGCTGCAACGGAAGGGAATACGAAACCCCGCGCACGACCGGCTGCGCCTGGAGGCACTGGAGGAGGGGCGCGCGGCCCAGCTTCTGTACGTCGGCCCCTACAATGACATGGGGCCGTCGGTCGCCGAGTTGAACGTGTTCGCCGCAGCGGAGGGATACCAGCCGCACGGACGCCACCACGACATCTACCTGTCGGATCCCCGGCGGACGGCACCCGAGAAGCTGAAGACCATCCTGCGTCAACCGGTCGCGCCCGCGTCGTGAGCCCGACCGCCGGGCCGCGACAGCAGCCACTTGCCGGTAACGCCGACGCGCGCAGGTGTGTCGTACCATGCCCGCTGCTGGCATCAGATTCACGACGGCGGCCGGATAGCATAGATTTGTGCGCGTCGGCGTGCGCGTTCGGTACGCGCGCATGCAGCGAAGAGGAGATGAAATGACGTCGTTTCGTGCATTCCGCGTCGAGAAGACCGAAGACCGGCAGTTTCTCCGCAGCATCGTGGAGCGCGACGTCGCCGACCTGCCCGCCGGCGACCTGCTCGTCGACGTGGCGTTCTCGTCGCTCAACTACAAGGACGGGCTCTCGGCAACCGGGAATCCCGGCGTCACGCGCAACTTTCCGCACACGCCGGGCATAGACGCGGCAGGCACAGTGGTCGAATCCTCGTCGAGCGACTTCGCGCCGGGAGACGCGATCCTCGCCATCGGCTTCGACCTCGGCATGAACACGCCGGGAGGGTTCGGGCAGAAGATCCGCATTCCGGCCGGCTGGGCCATCCCGCGGCCGGACGGACTCGACGCCCGCTCCGCCATGATCCTCGGCACTGCCGGCATCACCGCCGCGCTGTGCGTCCACAAGCTGGAGGCGGCCGGCATGCAGCCGGACGACGGACCCGTCCTCGTCACCGGCGCCACCGGCGGGGTCGGTTCGATCGCCGTCAAGCTGCTCGCGCATCTCGGTTACGAGGTGCACGCGGTCACGGGCAAGGCGTCGAGCCACGACTTCCTGCGCGGCCTCGGCGCGCGGGAGATCCTGTCGCGCGAGGCTGCACTGCAGGGCGCGGAGCGACCGCTGCTGAAGCCCCGCTGGGGCGGCGCCGTCGATACCGTCGGCGGCCCCATCCTGTTCAATGCGATCAAGTCGCTGCGCTACGGCGCGAGCCTCGCCGCCTGCGGCCTGGTGGCGTCGCCGGAGATCCCCGCCACCGTGTTTCCGTTCATCCTGCGCCACGTCAACCTGCTCGGGATCGACTCGGTGGAGCTGCCGCTCCCTCAGAAGGCCGAGATCTGGAACAAGCTGGCCGGGCCGTGGAAACTGGACGGACTCGACGATCTCGCCGTGCCCCTAACTCTCGACACGCTGTCGGACGCCATCGATCGCATCCTCGCCGGCGGAATGGTGGGCCGGGGGGTTGTCGACCTGAACCGGTAATCGGAGACGCGGCAGCGCCGGCCGGCGAACGTCGGCCTGTTCATGTCGGCCGCCGATGCACGGTTCCCGGCCTGTTTCGTATCAGTCCGCCGGTGCGCTGACGTCGATCACGCACACCGCGATCTTGCGCGCCTCTTCCGGGTCCAATGTCTCTTCGAGCCGGACTTTCAGCGCATCGGGGCCATTCGGACGAACGCCGGAGGGCGGAGGGGGCGTGCGATGCCTGTCGATTTCGCCGAACCAGAGCACTAGGTAGATTCCGTATCCGTCCGTTCCCGGATCGCAGGTGTATTGGGCGATCAACTGATCTCGAAGCGCGCTCCAGAGCTTCGGGTGCGAGTTCTTCTTGATCTCGACCGGAATCTGGAAGTCCCTGCACGAGATGCGGATGTCGGCCCGCTTGTCGTTGGCGTACTGCCCTTCCGGTTGGGCGTCGACCTCGTCCGGAAGACACTGCCTCAGAGCTGACAGCAGCGCGTCCCGGCAGGACTCCTCATGTTTCGGTGTTCGTGGGCGGCCGTGCTTGTCTTCGTTCCAGTACTGGCGCCAGTCGTCGGTGTTGCCGTTCCGGATTCGATCTCCGAGTTCGCCCAGCCGGTCCGTGACGAGCGCCGCCAGGTCGGCGGGATTCGCCGGCGGACCGTTGTCCAACGTCTGGCATATCTGCTCGACGTCCGGGTGACGATATGTGGCGTCTCGGCGAAAGACTCGCTGATCATCCCGCGCCTGGAGCAACGCTGGACGCCAACGGACCAGCGTCGGCTCCGCGGCCAGCTCTTCGAGAGTTAAGCTAACATCCCCATCGGGCAGGGCTGCTAGTTCGCCAATCATGCCCGAGACGCCCCGGGAGGCCCACGTGGCAGGCATCGCATCCGGATCGGAATAGGGCCCCAAGAGACCGATGAAGAGTTCCAGCCCCCTCTTGTCCAGAGAAGGGCGCCAAGCCGGCGGGCGCTCGTCCGGAAATAAGAAATCCACCAGATGCCGAGTCCGACGCTCTCGTCCGTCGGTGAAGTCCCGTAGTCGAGAACCGTACGCCTCCGGGGCCGCGAGCGCGCCACACGCCAGCCAGCGAACCCGTTGTGAGTCGTTCATGCTCCGCTTGCCGAGCATCTTGTCGACAAGATGCAGAAGAAGGGCCTGGGCGGTGTACCGAAGCGCGGCCCGGAGCAGGAGGTCCAACGACCTGACCTGCTTTGCGGTACAGCGCGTCGGAAAAGCGACAAGGAGACGTAGGCCGGTGAGGCGCGCGACCTCAGCATGCTGCCGATCGTGCGCCAAGGCCCAGTACACTACGGCATCCGAACCATCGTCGCGGACTCCAGACGCCGCAACTCTGGCCAGAACATCGGCGACAAGTTCGGGACGCTTCTCGAGAAGCCGTCCATACCACCCGGAGGAATACTTGGGATAGCAGAAGTACAGGACGAGCGCCTTGCGTATACGACCGTCGTCCCACCGCGAAGCATCGTCCGATGACATACGCTCGATTTCCGCCAGGCCCGCCAGGAAAGGCCACGCGAGGTGGTGCACTTCGTTCCGTTTATGAAGTTCCAGAACCTCTTCAATCTCGGGCACGTCGGGACGGTCTACCGTGCCTCTCAACGCCGCGAGCGCCGCGCGGGTCAGGTCTTGATCCCCTCGAAGTTGTTCCTCGACGTTCCTCGGTCCGTCTTCCGCACGGAGACTCCTGAAATCCTCGAAGTACGCACGCGCGAGCTGAAACACCAGCGCCGGCGCAGCCCGGTTCTCGTGCAGCGCCGCTACATTGGACCGAACGTGAGCCACCCACCCGTCTTCCTGTTGTCGCTGCCTTTCCTCGTCCCTCTCCCGTTCTTCGGAGTCACCGGACCCAACGGGTGTAGAGTCATCAACTCCCATACCGGGCTCAGTCTCTCGTCATGGCGGACGTGAGCTGCAAGCACATCGAGTGACAGAGCCTCATTGCCCACACCCTTCTTGTAGGCGTGTATTGCCTCTGCCAGCAAGTGCTGTGCGACCTTCAGCTTCGTGTCCGCCATGGACACGGCTTGTGTCAGGCACCAGATAGCGTAGTCGGACGGCAGCCGGGCACCGTACAGACAGTTGTGCACTTCGAGTGCTCGCCTCGAAAACTCCACGGATGCGGGACAACGACGCAGCCCTTCCATGAGCACTGCTTTCTGAACGTCCGGCCGACTCTCGAGCCAGAGACGTACCGCACGAGCGGCCGGGTCGTGCTCGTGCTCCCACCTTCCGTCGGGAATCGCAACTGCGCCCGCACTCAGCCAGTCGTACAGGCGCCCGACATCAATCGCGTCTCCCCGGAAGTCCAGGGCGCGAGCGACCAGCCGTATCGGAGTCTGTCTCACGTACCAGCGTTCCAGTGCGGATCTCCTGTCGGCCAAGCACTGTCGCAGGCCATCCAGAAGCTCGATCACCTCCTCGTCCGATGACTCGTCGGGAATCCGCTGAAACCAAAACTCCCAACAACTACCAATCACTTTTTGGGTGTCTTCCGTTGCGATGAGGTAGCGCCATACCTCGGACGGAAGCACGTTTCGCGGAAACAGGCTGCTCAGCAGAATCCCCCTGAGCTGTTCCTGGGGATCCGGAATGACTCCGGCGTGAACGTCCGCGAGCAGCGCCTTGAGTCTGTTCGTCTTCTCGTCACCGTCCGCAGAGTGGTGCAAGAACGCACGAAGGGCCAATTCCTTGACGTAGGACGACCATGTGTCGTCGTAGACAAGCGAAAGGAGGTCACCTGCCAACCCCGGCAACATGTCTCCGTGAAGCAGGACGTTCAACACGAATCCGACGAACGACCGATGCTCCGGCTCCCTGCCGGCATCACGCAGGATCTCCTCGATGGCCGGCTGCATGGCGCTCGTTGCAAGCGATCCGAAGGCTGCGGTCGCCCCGGACGCGAGATGGAGCCTCGACGAGACGCGCTCCAAGGCGGCGAGCAGGTCGTGTTTCTCCCGGACCGAGAACTCTCCGATGTCGCCGTACAGTCCGACTCCGATCGGGTCCCGCTCCAGGAATTCCGTCCGGGCGGATCGGGAGAACGCCGCGATCCAGGCCGAGAGTCCCCTGAGCTCGGTGACCACGCCGCCGTCGTAACCTGCAATCAAGGCGATGATGCGCCGTGCCGGAATGCCGCGTCGACCTCGTTGCCCGTTCCGCCTATCGCCCTCGATTAGCCGCGCGAGATGCCTGCCGCTCAGGAATTCTGCAACGTGACGATGAACCGGCCCGAACCGGCCCTCGGCCACCGCAGTGAACAGCTTCGTGGAGACGGCCTGACGAGCCCGTTCCCGGTGTTCGCCCGCACACCTGCTCAGACCCGGGTAGGCGGGATCCTCCTGGCGCGGTGTGATAGCGCAACCGGAAACGCCTGAGATGAGGAAGATCGCGCACAAACAACCCGCGGCATCGAGGAGATCATCTTCCGGTATCGACGCCGATGGCGATGACCCTTCCGCGGCAGCGATGTGCTCGTCATTGTGCTCGAGCGCCATCCGCTGGCAAGCTCGCTCGAAGAGTTCCCGGCGGCTCCCCGGCCAGCCCCCGTCGCTCGTCACGACGTCGGCCAGCATGGCCAGGCACTGAGGGTTGTCGAGCAATCCGGCGACTCCCTTCTCCCTGGCCATAGCCACGAACGAGCGGACATCGTCGATACCGGAACGGCCGCTCAGAATCCGTTCGATGTCGTCTTCCGAGAGCGGATCCAGACGCAGGACGGTCAGGCTGCCGTCCCGGGACACTCTGGCCAGGTTGGTCCAGTCGTTGGTCCCGAGCCAGTCCGCCTCGCGGCAAGACAGACGGAACTTCGGCTTCCCGAGACTGTCGAGACGCCTGCGCAGCTTATCGAGCGGCGTTCGCGCGTCGCCGCCCCCGGCCCGAACCTCGTCGAGTCCGTCGATGAAGAGCGTCTTACGATGCCACTCGGGGTGCGCATGCGGATTGAGAGTGAGAAAGTCGCGTGCCGTTACAAGACACGCCTCGTCGCCAAGCGCGTCGCATTCGGCTCCGAACGAGGTGCTCTTGCCGGAACCGGGGTCGCCGAGCAGCACGTAGGCGGACGCCGCGCCGAAGGCCGAGAGGGGGCGGGAACGCGCATCCCTGCCCCGCTCCGCGTCACTCGGCAGGACCTCGGTGCAACTGCGCGCAACGATGCAGCTCATGGCTCTTCTTCGCACCAGTGACGCGCCGGCGCCGCGAGGAACTCGTTGAGCGGAATGCCGCCGTCCCCGACGAGCAGCGATCGCCGGGGCTGGAAGAGCTCCGTGAACTTGTCCAGGCCGCTGAGCGATCCGCGTCTCGGCCCGCTCTTCACTTCGATGGCGACCAATCGCGGCCCGCGTTGCAGGACGAAGTCGACCTCGTGATGCCCGTCCCGCCAGTAGTAAACGCGGATGTCGGACGTCGCCGTATTGATCAGGTGCGCGCCGACCGCGCTCTCGACGATGCGTCCCCAGAACGTGCGGTCGGCCCTGGCCTCCTCGAACGTGTACCCGGAACCGGCCGTCATCAGCGCCGTGTTGAGCACCGTGAGCTTCGGGCTCGACCCCCGTCTATGCGGGCGGCTGGCGTACTTCGGCAGACCGGCGAGCAGCCCGGCGTTCTCCAGCAGGTCGATGTAGCGCGCCAGGGTCGTGGTGTTGCCGGCGTCCTGAAGCTGTCCCAGCATCTTCGTGTACGACAGAATCTGCCCCGAGCAACTCGCCCCCAGTCGGAACAACCGCTTCAGCAGCGCGGGCTTGTCCACGCGGGTCAGCGCCAGCAGATCCCGCTCGATGTTCGGCTCGACGAGTGCCAGCAGGATGTAGTCGCGCCACTGCGCCGGATCCCGAACCCGGGAGGCGGCGCCTGGATAGCCTCCGAAGTAGAGGTAGCCCGGCAGGTCGAGACCGAACGCGTGGGCCATCTCCGGAAACGACCAGTGCGTCACCTGGATCGGCTCGAAACGCCCGGCGAGGCTCTCGGTCAGCCCGGACTGCATGCGCAACGGCGACGATCCCAGGATGACGACGTGCAGCGCGCGATCCGCGGCCCGGTCTGCATCCCAGAGCCCCTTGACGGTCTCCGACCACTGGGAGATCTTCTGGATCTCGTCCAGGACCAGCACGAAGCCGTTAGGTGACCGGTCGGCTTCGCGGCGGGCGTGCTCCCAGTTGAGCACGAGCCATTCCGCGTCTCGCACCTGCGGACGCCGGAGGGTCGTTCCCGCCGCAACCGATGGAATGCCGAGTCCCGACGGATCGGGTTCGTCGACCGCGAGATAGCGACTCCCCTGGTCGATCCGCCGCAGCGCCTGCCGGACAATGGTCGTCTTGCCGGTCTGGCGCGGGCCGAACAGCGCGATGATGAAGTGGGGCGGCTCGGCGAGCCGACGGATGAGCGCGGCGACCTGATCGCGCTGGAACGAGGCCATCCCTCTGAATTTACGCTACTGAGTAATTTTACTCAATAGCGTAAATCGAGCACCCCGTGGTCAGGGCCTGCCCCAGCGGACGAAGAGACCTGCACGCATGAGGGTGAACTCGGGTGCCCGGTCCCACGGACGCCGCGATTCCGTAGTGCGATCCGAGACGGACACCCGCTCCGATCAGCGGGTGCGCCCCAGGCTTCCACCGCGGGTCCGTGCAGAACGATCTCCGTAGCAAAGCCCGATCGGCGGCCCCGCTTTCGTCACCGGCGCCACCGGTGGCTTCCTGCGTGGCCTACTCCAAGGACTCTCCGGGTGGTCAGTCAGCGGGCGCAACGACGGCGAGTGTCCCGGCGTCGGCGCCGATCACTGCCTTGAGAGAAATCGAGCGATCGAAGGTCACGAGACACCCGTCCTTCTTCCGGGCGAGCCCCACCAAGTAGATGTCGGTCAACTGCCGGTGCCCGCCAATCAGCGCGGGATCGAAGAGCGTCGCATCTCGAAGTGAAACGGCATCCGGCCAGAACCGATGATGCCGATCGCCGCAGAACGTCCTGAGGCGGAGCATCAAGTCGGGAAGCCGATGTAGCGCGGAGCTGTACGCCGGGTTCGACAGCACGCGCAGGAAACCGTTCTCGGTTACCGGGCAAGTCGCCCACCCGTCCCTGCGGTTGTCCGAGAACCAGTCGTGGGACAATTCGTGGTGCACGTGCTCCTGGTCAAAGAGCGCAATCAGTACGTTGACGTCGAGCAGAGCCGGTCGATCCACGTCGGAACAACCTGTCCGCTCAGTCGCGCAGATCGTTGACCAGCTTCATCGTGGGCCGCGGAGCCCCGGGCGGTCGGAGCGGCAGAAGCGGCACCCCGTTGCGCATGCGTGCCGGCCGATCGGGCGCGAGCGCAGTTCGTACCAGATCGGAAATCACGCGCCCGGCGGTAAGTCCCCGAATGGCTGCCAGTTCCTTGGCAGCCTGGAGCACGTCATCGTCTATGTTCAGCGTCGTGCGCATAGAGTCATCATCATGCATCACGCATCACTCGTCAACTGAGCGACGGCGGATGGGTGCACGACATCATTGTGAGATGAGCCTCCGGCGGTATTTTGCGGCTCGTCGCTCCCGGAAGTCCTACGAAGCGTCCGCTGAGGATGCGGCAGCAGAGGACGATAATGGGAGCCTCGAAGCTCTTTTCGGCCACGTCAGCGAGCGGTTCGGGTGGCGGCCGGCCAGCACGCGTGCACTTTCTCGAAGATTCTCCTTGACAACTTCCTGACGGCAAGTTGTTGGCGGTCCGGAATGACTGCCAGAGCGGCTCTCAATCCGACACATCGACACGCTGCGGCCCGTATCCGTGGAAGGTGACCCCAAACCGCCGTCCGGTCCCGGAGAGACGCGCACAGACGCTTTCAAGCCGTTTAAAAACAGGGGTTTACAATAGATGTATGAGTGTCGCGTCAGAGCATACCTGCCCGGTTCGTTGCGGAGACGATCCCACGGCGCCGCCGCTGCCGCCGTGCCGGCGTAGTCCGTCGTGAGAACCCGCGCGACACTGAGCGCGGCGAGGGGCCCGCGTGGAAGGCGCGACGAGGCGCGACCCACGCAATCCTCATTTTCCTGACGTGCACCCACGGCGGATGTGGTCGAGCACGACCCGGCCGCGCGGCGAGAGCTCGTATCCCTTCTTCAGGCTGATCGTCAGCCCGAGGTTCTTCAGCTTCCTCACCTGGGGCTTCAGCCAGCCCCTCTCGCAGTCCAGCCGCTCGGCCAGGGTCCGGCTGACAACGCCGGGCTGCACCTCGAGCGCCGCCAGCACTCGCTCCGTCCATGGACCCGCTGGTGACCGGGCGTCGAGCCGTTGCAGCCTCTCGACGATCTGCCCGATCTCCGCATCCGACAGGTCGTCGCGTCGCCGCAGCGCGAGCCGCGGATCCTCGCCCGCGTACTCCACCGCGATGCGATGGAGCCGCCCCTCGCGCGAGCCGAGCCCTTCCAGCAGCGCCGTCCGCGAGGAGAATCCCGCCCGGGCCGCGTCCGCCTCGGTGATCTCCGCCTCCGTCACCGGCGCGACGTCGAGAATCCCAAGCACCCCCAGCGCGGTCCGCAGGCTGCCGCCGCTACGGACGGTCGGCCGGCGCCAGCGCCGGAACACCAGCGACACCTCGCCGCGGACGATGCGCTCGAGCACCGCCGTGCGCAGCAGCAACTGTCCGCCTCAGTCTTCCTTCCAGGGGTTGTTGGCGAAGATCGCGAACTCCGGCCAGAGCGCGCGCGGGTTCATGTCGAGCACCGCCATGACGGCCTCGGCGATGTCGACGGCGTACAGCTTGTTCGGGTTGTTGCGCCCTGTGCGTCCCATCCAGTCGGTCTGCACCTCGGACGGGCAGACACAGGTGACGTGCACGCCGTGCGGGCGCAGCTCGGCCTGCCAGCACTGCGTGATCCCGCGCACTGCCCACTTGCTCGCGGCGTACACGGTGCCCGTCCCGGCGCCCTTCATGCCGGAGGTCGAGGCGATGTTGAAGACGTAGCCGCGCTCCTGCGCCTTGAGCAGCGGCGCCACCCGGTTCGTCAGGTCGACGAGGCCGAAGACGTTGATGTCGAACAGCGCCCGCATCCTGTCCATGTCGATCTCGCCCAGCCCGGCGAGATAGCCCACCCCCGCGTTGTTGACCAGCACGTCGATGCCGCCCATCCGGTCGACGCACGTATCGACGGTGCGCTGGTTGTCCTCGGCCCGTACCACGTCCGCACGGATGCCGTGGGCCCCGCTCTCGGCCGCCACCTTGTCGATACGCCCCTGGTCGCGGGCGGTGAAGACGACCTCGTGCCCCTGCTTGCGGGCGAGCGAGACGAGCGCGGCGCCGATGCCCTGGCTGGCGCCGGTGATCAGAAATCGTTGCTTGTCCATCTAACGGGTCATCCTTTCCACAGCGTCCTGACATGGGGGTACTCGAGTATTCGTGCGTCCGCGGTGACGACGGGCGCGGACAACCCGCGCGCCGCCGCGACGATGAGCCGATCCGCCGGATCGCGGTGAAACGGGTCGGGCAACGCGCAGGCTTCCTCGACGGTGTCGAGATCGATCGGGAGCACCGTCCAACCGTTCAACTCGACGTAGTGACGGAACCACCGGCGCCAATGCCGATCGATGGCGATGCGTCCGCGCCGCGACGCACACGCAATCTCCGCGCAACTGATCGCCGAGACGCAGACCCTGGTGTCGTCCGCAGTCAGGATTCCGGACACGACGTCGGGCAGCCGCACGGGATCGCTGACCGCCCACACGATGGCGCAGGTATCGAGCACCACCGTCACGAGGGCTCTTCCCGCAGCATCTCCCAGTCCTCGGACGGCATCATCGGCTCCGTCAGGTCCGCCTTGACGACGACGGTGCCGGCGCCGCAACCGAGGACGGTGCGGTTGCGGCCGGGAGCCCGGATCGGCACCACGCGCGCCAGCGGGGCGTTCCGTTTGCGGATCTCCACCTCCTCGCCGTCCGCCACGGCGGCGAGGTACTCGCTGAGGTGGTTCTTGAACTCGGCGATGTTGGCCACCTTCATGGCCATATTATAGATGCCTTAAGCTTATGCCCGGAATCACCATGAACACGATGAAAGCTGTCCGCTGCCACCGTTACGCCGGTCTCGACGAATCCGGCAAACCCGTTCCGAAGCCGGACCCGCTCCGCGACGTTCTGTCCCTGGACACGGTCCCGGCACCTGTCTGCGAACCCGGCCACGTCGTGCTCCGCACGCACTTCGCCGGCGTGCAGTACCCCGACGCGCTCCAGGCACAGGGGCTGTATCAGCACAAGCCGGAGCTGCCCTACGTCCCCGGCATGGACGCGGCGGGGACGGTGCTGGAGGTCGGAGACGGCGTCGATCACGTCCGGGTCGGCGACCGGGCCATCGCCCAGATGAACCTGGGCGGCCTCGCCGAGGCGGTCAGGATACCGGCGGCGTCCGTCTGGAAGGCGCCCGATGGTGTTCCCCTGGAGCACTGCGCCAACCTGGGACGAAACTTCTTCCCCGCCTACCACTCGCTGAAGGTCCTCGGCGAGGTCGGCCCCGGCAGCCTCGTGCTGGTCGACGGTGCCTCGGGCGGGGTCGGCATGGCCGCGGTGGAGTTGGCCAAGGCGATGGGCGCGCAGGTGATCGCCGGCGTGAGCGTCCCGGAGAAGCAGCAGCTGCCCGCCGCGGCCGGCGCCGATCACGTTCTGTGCTACGGCCGCGACCGGCAGAGCTTCCGGCGGTTCAAGAACGACGTGCGTCGGGCGGCGACCGAGCTGGGGCACCCGGACGGCGTGGATGTGGTGGTCGACATGGTCCAGGGCGAGCTGTTCGAGGCGGCCCTGGTCTCGGCCATCCGGCCGCTGGGCCGGATCTGCCTGGTCGGATTCACGGCCGGGCAGAAGCCGATCCGCCCCGGCTTGCTGCTCATCAAGGCGGCCGTCGTCATGGGCAGCATGTGGGCCGGCTGGGCCGCGCGCAATCCCGAGGCGCACCAGCAAAACGTGGCACGAATTCTCGACTACCTGGCGACCGGCGTCATCCAGCCGCGCGCCGATCGAGTCTACGCGCTCGACGACTTCGCCGCGGCCTTCGAGTTGTTCGAGCGCAACCAGGGCCGCGGCAACACGGTGATCCGTTTCGTAGCGGGGTGAGCGGGAGCCCCTGCATTGGGTGGGGCAACCCGTGATAGCCTCTGCGGTGCCGGACGGCCGCTCTTCCTCACGGCCGGACGGCCTCATCGAGCACCAGGAAATCGAAGTAAGGAAACGACCATGCTGACGAGAAGATCGCTGCTGCTGACTCCCCTCGCCGCTTCCCTGGCGCGCGTGGCCACCGCGCAGTCCGCCGCTCCCGGAAAGATGCTGCTCGCGATGCACCAGAACACGTCGAGCGGCGCCGGTTTCCGCGGCTCGCTCGAAGGCTGGTCGCGCGCCGGCATCCGGTACGTCGAGCTCGGCTCGCCGCTGCTGCAGGGATTCCTCGAGAACGACACCCTGCCGGCCGCCCGGCGGCTGCTCGAAGACCTCGATCTGACGCCGGTGTCCGCCGCGGTGGTGCTGCAGGACATCTGGCTGCCGGGACCGGCGCGGGCGGAATCGCTGGAGGCCTGGCGGCGCGGCTGCGATCAGTTCGCGAACCTGGGCCTGCAGCGGATCTACTCGCCCTCTGTCACCAACCGGCCGGTAACCGCCGACGACTTCGCCGCGACCCCGGACTGCATCCGGGAGGCGGGCGACATCGCCGCCGAGTACGACCTGACCGCGATGATCGAGTTCACCCGCACGTCGACCCACCTGTCCACGCTGACCTCGTCGCTGCAGGTGATCCGCGCCGCGGGGCATCCCAACGTGCGGCCGATGCTCGACTTCTTCCACTTCTGGTCGGGCCTGAGCAAGTTCGAGGACCTCGACCTCCTCGAGCCGGGCGAGCTCGCCCATGCCCACTTCCAGGACCTGCTGGATGGCCCGCGCGAGCTCATCGACAACGACTCGCGAATCATCCCGGGCGACGGCATCGCACCGGTGGTGCGAATCCTCCGCAAGCTGGCCGAGAAGGAGTTCACCGGCGCGCTGTCGGTCGAGCTGTTCCGGGCGGAGTACCAGCAGGGAGACCCGTTCGAGGTCGGTTCGGAGATCCGCGGAAAGTGCGAGGCCGTCATGCAGGAGGCCGACGTCCTGTAGGCGCAGACACCGGTGCACGCCAGTCATGCAAGCGCCTGCCCGTCGATGCCGCCCCCGACAACGCGGCGCACGGGACCGCCCGGGTGGGGAATGATGCGCACCGGAAGAATGATGAGCAGGGGATCGCCGTGTGCCTTGTGGGCGCTCGCGTTGCTCGCCGCCGGCGGCGCGGCCTGCACGAGCGGTCCGCCGTCCGCCATGGAACCGACCGCCACGGTCGAGGAGCTGATGCGCTCCATGATCGACCCGGCCGCCGACGCGGTCTGGGACGCGGTGGTCATCGAGGCGACGGCGGACGGGATCGTGGAGACCCGGCCCGAGACCGAGGGTGACTGGCTGCGCCTCCGCCGCCACGCGGTGACGCTGGCCGAGGCCTCGAACCTGCTGCTGATCGAAGGAAGACGGATCGCGGCGCCGGAGTCACGCTCCGATCTGCCCGGGATCGACCTCCACCCGGACGCCATCCAGGAACTGGTCGCCGAGGACTGGGCGAGTTGGGCAGAAACGTCGCGGGGGTTGCGCGCCACGAGCCGGGTCGTGCTCGACGCGGTGGAGGCACGCGACGTGGACGCGCTGCTCGAGGCCGGAACCGAGCTCGATCTCGCGTGCGAAGACTGTCACTCGCGGTTCTGGTACCCCGGCTTCGCCGACCCGCGGCCGGCGGCGCCGGAGAACGATTGACCGTCCGCGCGACGGCAGGCTGCCCCTGAAGGCGGGCCGGCCGCCGGAATCAGTCCACCGCGCTGCGGCGAGCGCCACCTGCGGCGTCGCTTGCCGCCTCGTCAGCGCTCCCGCAGGCCGCCGTCGCCGCGGCGGTTGGGACTTCTAGTTGGCCGGGCTGATCGGTCCGCCGTCCGACTGCATGATCTCGGCGCAGCAGATGCCGTGGGTGCCGGGAGCACGCGAAGGCTGGCCGACGACGCGAATGCGGTCGCCCACCTGAATCGTCTGGGGCGTCCAGCCGCGGCGGCTCATCGACACGGCGGTGCCCATCTCGACCTCCCACGCAATCGTCTCGCCGTTCTCGTCCTCGCCGTCGAGGAAGAGGAACGAGTGCGGATTGCGGAAGAGGAACCGCGTAACGACACCTTCCGCCGTTACGCTCTTGGTGTTGTCGTAGAACGGGGCGCTCGCGTGGTGCGCGTCCGCCGGCGCACCGGTCAGAGCCACCACGGCCGCGACTGCCACCGCCGCCGCCGCCGTCCAAAGCAGGATTCTCACCGACCTACCCTCCTTCCGAATTCTTCGACAATCTGGCTGAATGCCAACCCGCGGCGCACCGGGGCGACCGCACTTGTCTCGTCCTAGCGGTACTTCGGCACCATGAACTTCACCGGCATCCGCGCGATCTCCGCGTCGCAGCCGTACGGCGCCAGCTTGTAGCCCTCCGGCGCCGGCAGCCAGCGGGTCGTGTACGACGCCGGCTCGCGCAGGAACAGCTCGTCCTCTACGGTGACCGTGGCCCGCAGCTCGTCGCCCTCGCGCCAGTAGCGCTCGGTCACCTTCTTGAGCTGCGACGACGGAATGCCGTTGTAGTCGTCGAAGCCGCTGATGTCGAAGGTGTAGTGGGTCGTGGTCACGTGCAGCGCCCCGCCCTCGTAGTGGCCGACCGAGACGCCTTGCAAGCTGTAGTCCATCGGCGTCGCCTCGCGTCCGTCGAGCCAGACCGTCCGAAGCTGATCGTCCTTCTCGTAGCGAAGCAGGACGCGATCCGGCCACTGCACGATCTCCATCATGTAGGGGTCGTACTGCAACGCCGGCGGCGTCGACGGAACGCAGTCGTACTTGGCCGCGATCGCCTCGTCGAACACTTCCTGATAGGCCAGCCCGCGCTCGTTCAGCACGGGGAAGTTCTCGCCGGGCACCCACGGCATGTTAGGGCCGTTCACCGGACGCACCCGGCCGCCGCCGTCCCAGATGCCCGAGAGTTGCGGAACTTCCTCCGCCTCGTCCTGCGCCTGCAGCGGCGTGCCGACCATGCCCCACACCAGCGCGGCGCAGGCGGCCACCACGGCCAGGCGCCCCATCGACTTCCAGTTGTTCGTCTGCGTCATGGTTCTCGACCTCTCGTCCCCGGTCACCGTCACAGGCGCGTCCGCGCGCCGCCAGGCACGCCCGCGCGACTGCCACGAATCTTACACCTTCCCGCCCGCCGCCCGACGAACGCCGGGACGGCGGGGGATCTCATAGCGGCAGCGCGGCCTGCGGGGTGCGCGTCGACGCCTCGTACGCCTGCAGCTCGCGGCCGAGGTACTCCGCTATCCCGCGCATCCCGAACCGTCCCGCTTCCGCCTCCGCCTGGCTGTTGTAGTTGGTGTTGGTGTTGACGTCGTAGGTATACGGCACGCCGTCGCGGTCGAGGATGAACTCGATGCCGGCGATGTGGATGCGGTTGTCGGCCAGGAACCGCTGGTAGCGGGCAACCAGATCGCCGGGCACGCCGTCGACGATGCGGAACAGCGACACCGGCGACGCCGGCTCGGCGTCGGCCGGGCAGAAGGCATCGTCCACGCGGCACGCATCGGCCGGGCAGAGCTCGAAGCCCTGGCTGGTATCGACCCGCACGGCGTAGAGGTAGCGCCCCCCGATGAACTCGACCCGCGTGATGTAGGGCTCGGGCGCCTCGATGTACTGCTGGATGAGCGTGATGCCGTCGACGGCCGGCTCGAACGCGTCGCTGTCGACGTAGCGCGCCAGCGCGTCCCGGTCGTGGAACAGCCGGACGCCGAGCCCCTTGCCGGCCCGGTTGTGCTTGGTGATGAACGGCGGCTCGAACTCGCGCGCGGCTTCCACGATCCGGTCGCGCCCGATCGCGGCGACGGTCTCCGGCGTGCGGATGCCGCAAGCTTCCAGCGCCGCGTACTGCGCCACCTTGCTGACCTCGAGCTGCAGCGCCCGGCCCGCGTTCAGCACGCGCCGGCCGTGGCGCTCCAGCCAGGCCAGCACCGCCGCCGCGTACTCCGGCCCGTAGCGGTGGTCGCGGGTATGCGACGACGCGCTCATCCGGTTGTAGAAGACGCCGGCCGGCGGTGGCTCGCGCAGGTCGAGAGTGCCGGTGTCGAGAAACCACTCCGTGTACGGCAGGCGGCGCTCGTCGAACGCCGCGCGCAGCGGCTCGACCCAGGTGTCGTTCTCGTGAAGGACGTAGATGCGGCTCATCAGTCCTGTTTCGGCAGCGCGAAGCTCAGGATGAGATCTCCGCCCCGCCGTCCGCGGTCCCCGCCGCCCGACGCGACGGTAACGAACTGCTCGCCGTTGACCATGTAGACCGCGGGCGACGAGAAAACGCCGGCTCCCGTGTTGAACCGCCACAGCTCCTCGCCGGTCCGTGCGTCGAAGGCGAAGAAGTAGCCGGCGATGTTGCTGCCGGTGCCGACGAAGACCACTCCGCCGGAGGTCACCACCGGGCCTGCCTGCCCGTAACCCTCGCGGATCTGCCGCCAGACGAGCTCTCCTGTGGTCGGGTCGTAGGCCGAGAAGAACATGCGCGGGCCGCGCCCACCGTCGAACGGCCGGTCGATGGCGTTCACGTAGAGCAGGCCGGCGTCCGGGCTGTAGGCCATCGGCCCGTAGCTGGCCCCGCCGCCGAAGCCGGGCGCGAAGATCTGGTTGGGCGCGATCGGCGTGAAGATGGGCACCAGGGTCTTGCCTTCCGCGTGCTCCGGCGGGATCTCCTCGGGAAAGATGGGCGCCACCGGCTCCATCCGCTCGCCGTCCGCCTTGTGCGGAATCGGCTGCGTCGGCCACGGCTCCTCGCCCTGGCGGTCGGTCTCGGTCGGCACCGGCGTCTCGATGATCGAGTGGATCGGCGCCCCGGTCTCCCGGTTCAGCAGGTAGAGGAAGGCGTTCTTGTTGGCCTGCCCGAGGGCGCGCACCGACTCGCCGTCCACCTCCATGTCGAACAGGATCGGCTGGCTGCCGTTGTCGTAGTCCCAGACGTCGTGGTGCACGAGCTGGTAGTACCAGCGCAACTGGCCGTTCTCGATGTCCAGCGCAAGCACCGAGTCGGTGAACAGGTTCATGCCGTCCCGCTCGGTGCTGTCGCCGAACGGGTTGCCGACGGCGACGTACAGCAGGCCGAGCTCCGGATCGAGGGACGGCGTCTCCCAGATGCCGCCGCCGTTGCGGACGCTGCCGACCCAGGTCGGCCCCGCGATGTCCCAGCCCTGGTCGTTCTCGTCCTGCGGAATCGTGTTGAAGTGCCAGATCACCTCGCCCGTCGCCGCGTCGACGGCCAGGACGTGGCCGCCCGGGATCAGGCTCTCGCTGCGCGTCGTCCCGACGTAGATGACGCCGTCGTGAATCTGCGGCGCGGTGGTGAACCAGTAGCCCATCGAAATGGCGGTCTCGACGTCCGGATAGCGGAGCCGCAGCACGTCCAGGATGACGCTGGCCTGCCCGTTGTCGCCGAAGGTCTCTAGCGGCTGGCCGGTCGCGGCGTCGAGGGCGAAGATGAACGAACCGGCGGCGCTGTACACCACGCCGTCCTCGTAGGTGACGCCGCGGTGGCGGAAGATGTAGCCCTCGCGCCGGCCGCCGCCGAGCAGGTCCGTGACGTCGTAGGTCCACAGATGATGCCCGTCGTAGGCGTCGACCGCGTAGACGCTGCCGCGCGAGTCGGTGAGGTACATCACGCCGTCCACGATCACCGGCGTGGTCTGGTTGCTGACCCCGTCGATGACGCCGTGCTGGAAGAGCCAGCGCGGGGTCAGCAGATGCGCGTTCTCCGGCGTGATCTGGTCGATCTCGGCGAACCGGCTGCCGTGCAGATCGAGGTTGTGCAGCCGCCAGTCGACGCTCTGGGCCGCTGCGGGGGACGCGATCAGCACGGCCAGCGCGACCGCGAGCAGCACACGGCAGGGGGTAGGCATCATCTCGTGGACCTCCAACCGCGAAGCATAGACGAATCGACGCCGGTCAATCACGCGGGTTCTCCGGGAGGCGCGCAGCGTGACGGACGGCGACGACCCAGACGATCGGATCCCGCACGCGGTACAAAAAGCGGTAGGGGCTCACGATGACCTCGCGATACGGCAGATCCGGGAACTCGGGCACGATACGGCCGGACGCGGGAAACCCCTCCAGCCTGCGCAGGACCTCTTCCGCCCGCCGACGGAACGCAGTTGCCGCTTGGCGGTTCTCGCGACGAATGTAAGCCAGCGCGGCGAGGAACTGGATCCGTCCCGTCGGTGTGAAGCGAACCTTCACGAGCCCTCGCCGGCGAGGGCCGCGTCAGCCTCCGCCAGCACGTCGTCGAGATCCTGCCCGGCGCCCGCCGCGATCTCCTGCTCGCCCCGTACCAGGAGGCGCAGCAACTCGCGTTCTTGCTCGCCGCGTTCGTAAGCGGCGACGCTGAGCATCACCGCCGCGCCGCGACCGCGTTGCGTGATCACGAGCGGCTGCGGCGAAGACCGTACGCGCTTCAACACCGCCGCGGTATCCTGACGCAGATCCTTGACGGGAACGATCTCGGGTATGCGGCTCATGAACCCCTCCAAGCGTACCGTAAACCATACATGAAAGGGTCATTCCCAATGTCCAGCATAGACAGGCGGCGGTTCCTGGAAGTCGGCGCGCTCGGCGTCGGCTACGGGCTCGCGACCGGGGGGCCGCGGCAGGCGCTTGCGCAGGCCGAGTCGGGATCAACAGGCGCGGTGAGCGCGCCCGCCGCGGCAGGCGGCAACATCCGCATGAGCGGCGACGGCCTGGGACTCACGCCGGAAGAACAGGCACAGCTCTGGAGCACGCTTGCGGCCGACGGCGGCATCGTGCGCGACTCCTACTCGAACGGCGGCGCCGTCGAGCGGCTCGAGAACGCCTTCGCGGAGCTGCTCGGCAAGGAGCGGGCGGTCTTCATGCCGACCGGCACGCTCGCCAACCACCTGGCGGTGCGCGCCCTGGCCGGGGGCGATGGCCGCGCCATCGTGCAGGCGGACAGCCACCTGTACAACGACTCGGGCGACTGCGTGCAGACGCTCAGCGGCATCACCCTGATTCCGCTCGGCGCCGGACGGCCCGACTTCACCCTGGAAGAGGTGGAGGCGACGCTCGACCGCACCGCGGGCGGCCGCGTTCGCACGCCGTTGCGGGTCATCTCCATCGAGACGCCGGTCCGCCGGCACTTCGGCGCCACCTTCGACCGGCGCGAGTTGGACCGCATCGCAGCCCTGGCGCAGCGCGAAGGGATCCGCCTCCACCTGGACGGGGCGCGGATATTCCTGCAGGCGGCCTGCGAAGGCCGCGACGTCGCCGAGTACGCGGCGCCCTTCGACACCGTCTACGTCTCCCTCTACAAGTACTTCAATGCACCGTCCGGGGCGATCCTGGCCGGTCCCCGCGCCCTGCTCGACGGCATGTACCACACGCGGCGCATGTTCGGGGCGGGCCTGCCGGCGGCGTGGCCGTTCGCGGCGATCGCGCACCACTACCTGCCCGGCTTCGTCGACCGCTACACGCAGGCCGTCCACGCCTCGGAATCCTGGCTCGCGCAGGTCGCCCGCCACGACGCGTTCTCGATCGAGCGGGTTCCGACGGGTACGAACCTGTTCTGGCTGCAGGTGAAGAGCGACGACGTCACGGCGTTCAGGCGCCGGCTGCGCGACCGGGGCGTCACACTCGGCACGCCGCGGGACGGCCGCATTCTGGTCGGGGTCAACGAGACATGGAACCGGCGCCCGGCCGACGAGCTGGCCGAGCTTTTCGTCGCTTCCGTGTGATATACGGGTTCAGGACGTCCGTAGCGCCACAACGGCCAGCAACGCCCAGCCGGCGATCATGCACAGGCCGCCGATCGGGGTGATCGCGCCCAGCCAGCGGATGCCGCTGACCGACAGCACGTACAGGCTGCCCGAGAAGATCAGGATCCCGGCCACGAAGAGCCAGCCGGCGGCGCCGACGAGCGGGCCGGGCCAGCGCGAGGCGGCCCAGGCGACGGCGAACAGGCCCAGGGCGTGGATGAAGTGGTAGCGGACGCCGGTCTCGAACACGGCCAGCATGTCGGCGGTCAGGCGCTCCCGAAGCCCGTGCGCCCCGAAAGCGCCGAGCACCACGCCCAATCCACAGAGAATCGCCCCCGCCGCGAACCAGTTCGCCACCATCGCTCTGTATGATACAGCGGTGCTCGCCGACTGGACCGCGTTCGCGGAGTTCCTGGATGCGCAGCTCCTGGCGCTGATCGAGACGGACTTCGCGCAGGTGCGCTACGGCGACGCCGCCACCGCGACCCTGGCCGCCCTCGTCGTCGGCGCCGCCGCCCTGCTCACCGCCGTCCGCCTGATTCTGCTGCGGCGGCGGCACGCGCGGCAGCACTCGGGCCACGACGTGCCGTACCGCTTCCAGCGCGGCATCTTCGGGCGCGCCTGCTACGCGCTTCCCAAGATCATCCTGGGGCTGGCTGTCGCAATGGGCGTCGTCGCGCTGTCCGACCCGTTCCTCACGTCCACCGAGCAGATCACCGGCAACGTCGAGTCGCGGGTGCGGATCGATCTCGTCGACACGTCGCTGTCGATGGCCTGGGAGTTCAACAACTCCGAACGGTCGCGCGCCGAGGTGGCCCGCGAAGCGCACCTCGAGTTCCTGCGGATGCGGCGCGAGAAGAACGACCGGGTCTCGCTCTGGCTCTTCTCGTCGTACCCCTACAAGGTCGACGACTTCGTCCTCGACGACGAGCTGTACTACTTTCAGGTGCTGGGCGCGCCGTACGTCACCGTCAAGATCCTCGCCCCCGAACCGGGCACGCGGCGCGACCGGTACTTCGTGCCCGAGGACAAGGTCAGCATCATCGACTCCGAAGGGACGACCAACATCACGGGGGCGCTGCAGTCCATCGTGCGGCACTTCGACATCGACGCGACGGTCGTCAACCGCGGGGCGAACCGCAACCGCGCGCTGCTCATCATCACCGACGCCGACGTCGACGAGATCCCGGAGGCGGAGCTGGCCGCGCTGGCCGCGCGCAACGTCGTGCCGTACATCATCTACATCAACACGGACCGCGGGCGCTCGACGCTGGAGGGGGTCGAGACCCCGACGCTCATCGAGAGCATCCGCGAGTACGGCGGCGACTACTTCGACGTGACGAGCGAGGACGGCCTGCAGCAGGCGTACCGGGCGATCGACGAGCGGGAGACGGTGGCGGTCCCGCTGAGTCATCGCGCCTTGAAGGTTCCAATCTACTCGCGGTTCCTGCTGGTCAGCCTGGCCCTGCTCGTGGTGGGCATCCCCGCCGGGTTCCTGGCCGAGCTCGTCTGGGGCATCCATCCGTAGACGAGCACACGCGACCGGGGCATCCCATCCGTAGACGAGCACACGCGACAGGTTGCCGCCCGTCGCCCGGCCGGCGGACCGACCGCCGCGTATCGCGCACAGCTCGATGAACCCGCAGATCGCCAAGTGGAACGCGCGCTACGCCGCACGCCAACCGGGCGACCTGCCGGCACCGGCACCGCCGCTGTCCGACGCGGTAGCGGGCGTGCCGCCGGGCCGGGCGCTGGACCTGGCGTGCGGGACCGGCCGGCACGCGGTCTGGCTCGCCCTCCGCGGCTGGCAGGTCGATGCAGTAGATGGATCGGACACCGCGGTCTCACTGCTGCTCGCGAACGCGAAGCTGGCCGGCTGCCGCAACCGCATCGAGCCGCACGTCGCCGATCTCGAAGCCGATCCGCCGGGGTTCGTCATCGAGCCGGAAGCCTACGATCTGATCGTCGACTGCTACTTCCTGCACCGGCCGCTGTTCACGGCGATCCGGGAGGGCGTGCGTCCGGGCGGGCTGTTCGTGGCGGCGCTGCACCTGCCGGCGCCCGGCGCCGGTCGCGGGCACGGATACGTCCTGCGCCCGGGCGAGCTCGAGCGCACGGTCGCCGGGTGGGGATGGGATGTCCGCCACAGCCTGGAGCGGCGCGCCGAAGCGGCGGGAGACGACGGTCCCGGCGTCGCCGAGATCGTCGCCAGCCGCGCCGGCGTCGAGACCGCCGCAACCGCCTGACCGCGCGAGCGTAGGACTGCGAAACCCGCGCCGGCAGGCGGGAGCCGACGGACGGCGCCGCGGCCCCCGCCCGCCGAATCACCTACTGCTGGGCCGCCGCCTCGCGTTCCGCCGCGCGGGCGCCCGACAGGATATTGAAGAGCCCGTAGTTGCCCTCGTGGCAGGCGTACTCGTACATGCCTTCGCCGAGCTTCATCGGCAGCGCCGCCGTGAAGGGCCGCGTGAAGGTGGTCGGGTCGTTGACGGTGAACTCGTAGAGCAGCGTGTCGCCGGCGACCCTCGTGAAGCGCTCCGTAAGGTGCAGCGTCGAGCCGGCGCCGGCCGCCGTCGCCACCGACGGGTTGAAGCTGGCCACCTTGTCGCTGAAGTTGGTCGACTCGACCACCAGCGTGTCGCCGTCCCAGTAGCCGCGCGAGTCGCCCATCCACTGCCGGACGCCCTCCGGCAGATGGCCGCGTCCGTCGAGCGGCACGATGCGCGCGTCGTGCACCATCTCGTGCAGGATGACGACGTGGTCGGGCGTCTGGAAGATCTGCAGGTTCTGGTTGTAGCCCGCGGGCACGATGGGCGGGCCGGAGTTGAAGCCGAGCAGGCAGCGCTCCGCGAGCCCGCGGTCCTCGTAGCTGTCGGCGCCGATGCCGGCGGCCCGGACGCGGACGGGGCGGGTTCCCGGCCGATCCTCGCCGAGCGAGAGCTCGATCAGGTCGAAACCGGGCTGGAGAGGCGGCAGGCGGCCGTCCGGCGGATCGACGACGAGCGACGTCCGCTGATCGTCGACGACGCTGGCGCCCTGATCGACCCAGTAATGGTTGTAGCCGCCGACGTTGCCGCCCACCGGCAGCAGATCGTCCGTCCTCTCGGTGGGCGCGTTCAACTCGGCGCTGCGCTCGGCCGACCGGGCCTCGATCGCCGCCGCTTCCTCGGCCGTCAGCACCGCGCTCTCCTGATCCTCCGGCCGCTGCAACGGTGTCAGCGTGCGGAAGTCCCACACCCCCTGCAGGTCGGGCCTGCCGTCCGCGAGACGCGGCGGCTCGAACTCGTCCTGGGCCAGGGCCGGCGCGGACGCACCCACCGTCAACGCGATCAGCATGCCTGCGGCGGCGAAACCACAAAACGTCATGTCACCCCTCCTTGCCTTCCTATTCTACGATGGTCTTCGTACTCTTCAACGGGCCTCGACCGCCCGCGACGACGTGAGGAGATTGGTCATGCCGTAGTTGCCCTCGTGACAGGCGTACTCGAACGTCGTCCCCTCGGCCGGACGCCACGGCACCATCCCGCTCCACGGCCGCGTCCAGACGCTCGGATCGGTCACCGTGAACGCGTACTCGATGGCGTCCGCACCGCGCCGGGTGAAGCGCTCGACGACGCGGCGGTTCGGGCCCGACCCCAGATAGTCGGTCTGCGCATGGAAATTGCTCGTCTCGACGACCAGCGTGTCGCCCTCCCAGTGACCGCGCGACACCCCGAGCCATAGCCGGACCTGATCGGGCAGCGCGGGCTGCTCGAAGACCGGAATGATGCGGAAGTCGTGGATCTGCTCCTGGAAGATGGCGACGTAGCCGGGCGACTGCAGAATATGGACGTGGTTGTTGTAGCCGCTCGAGGTGATCGGCACATGGCGGTAGACGAGACAGCGATCGCCCAGATCCATGTCCTCCGGCCCGTGCGCCGGCACCCGCCCCCGCTTGGCTGCGGCCAGCCGCTGCGCTTCGGGAGTCGCCTCGTACTCCCGGCGCTCCGGCGTCCGGGGCGGAAGCCGGCCATCCGCCGGGTCGGTGATGAGCGACGTCCGGCCGACCGAGATGCCGCGATCCCACCAGAACTGGTTGTAGGCGAGGGCGACGTCCTGCTCGCGGGTCAGCCCGCTCCGCCGTTCGGAGGTCGCCCGCGTCTCGGACGCCAGGTTGGCCGCGGCGATTTCCTCGTCGGTCAGCCGTTCCCGCCCGGCGTACTCCGCCGGACGTTCCAGGGGCGTGATGGTGCCGTGGTTCCACAACCCCTGCAGATCGGGATCCCCCCACGGGGTCCGGAGCCCCGCCGGCGGCTCCTCCGGCGCCGCGCCCTGCGCCGCGGCCGTCTGCGGAACTCCACCTGCCGCCACCGCGAGCACGGCGAACGCGAGAACGGAGCCTTTCATGCGCACATCCTCCAGTTTCGACCGGAACATGCCGATCCTTCGCATGATCGCCCAGCAGCGCGTCCCGTGCAAGCACTGCGCCCCGGTACCGGCCTGCTGTAGTATTGTTCGGTTCCGCCTGTACATCAGGCGAGGCTCGGAGGTCAGGCGTCCATGCGCATCCATTTGATCAACCCAAGCCACATCGCGTTCGGACTCGCGGTCATCACGCCGCGCTGGCTGTACGTTCTGGCCCATGCCACGCCCCGCAAGTGGGGCGACCCGCACATCGTCGACGAGACCCTCGAGCCGCTCGACCCGGAGACGATCCAGGCCGGCGACATCGTCGGCATCGGCATACACACCGGCAACGCGCTGCGCGGCTACGAAGTGGGCCGTCTGTGTCGCGAGCGGGGGGCGTATGTCGTCTACGGCGGCATCCACGCCACGCTCTATCCGGAGGAGTCGCTCGAACGGGGCGGCGCGCACGCGGCGGTCAAGGGCGACGGCGACGGGGTCTGGCCGCAGGTGCTCGACGACGTCGCGGCCGGACGGCACGAGCGGATCTACGAAGGCGGCCGGGTCCAGGGCGCTTCACTGCAGAAGGCGCGCTGGGACCTGATGCCGCGCGACCGCTACATGTGGGCCTCGGTGCAGACCGTGCGCGGCTGCCCGAAGCACTGCTCCTTCTGCTCGGTCTGGCGGACCGACGGGCAGGAGCCCCGCCAGCGGACCGTCGATGCCGTGGTCGAGGAAATCGTCGAGCTGCGCCGGATGGGCTTCCGCTTCATCGCGCTGGCCGACGACAACTTCTACCCGGTGACGCTCGAAGACCTGGCGATGGCCCGCCGGCGGGAGGACCCTTCGCGGCTGCACGAGCTCGAGGCGCTGCGCGAGGAGCGCTTCGATCTGATGGAGCGGCTCGCGAAGCTGCCCCGGGACACGGTCTTCTTCACGCAGATCACGATGGAGGCGGCCGAGGACCCGGCGTTTCTCGACGCCATGCGCAACGCGCGCATCCGGGGCGCCCTGATCGGGGTCGAGGCGGTCACCGAGGAAGGGCTGAAGGACGTCTACAAGGGCTTCAACCTGGCCGGGGACGCCCTGGTGAACCAGCTCCAGCAGTTCCGCGAGCACGGCGTGCACGTGCTGGGGTCGTTCATCTTCGGTCTGCCCAGCGATCGGCCGGACAGCTTCGAGGCAACCGCGGCGCTCGCCCATGCGGCCGACATCGACTTCGCGCAGTTCCTGACCCTGACGCCGTTTCCCGGCACGGTCGACTTCCTGAAGTGGGAGAAGAACGAAGCGGCGGAGCTGCCCGACGTGGACGGCGTGCCGGTCAGCCGCTACTGGCTGATCCCGCCCATCAAGCGCCCGAAGATCTTCTCGCCGCACCCGGCGATGACCGCCGAGGAGATTCGGACCGGCACCCAGCGCGCGTGGGATCGCTTCTACTCGCTCGGCAAGGTCTGGCGGCGCTCGCGGTGCGTCCGCTCCATCCGCTACCGCCTGGCGTTCATGCTGGTATCGAAGCTGTACCGCCAGATGTACGGCAACACCGGCATCGCCACCGACAGCGCCCGGGTCTCGCGTTCCGCCGCCTGGGCGCGGTGGCTCGCCATTCCGCTCAAGCGCCTTTTCTCGGCGACGCCGATGCCGGATCTGCAGGTACCGGTGCGCCAGGAGTCTGCGCCGTAGCAGGCCGCACCGGCTCCTCGATCAAGCCCGGTTGGGCGGGAATCGGAGGCCGCGGCGCGAGCTCGGCGGTCGCACCTCCACCTGTTGCCGTGTAAACGGGAAGGGCGGCGGTATCGTCTCCGAAGGCGCCGCGGCGATTCGAAACGTAGCCGGAGCCGTCCGGTGGCGCCCCGGTGAGGTAAGAGCCTATGACTGCCGCCCCGCAGCGTGCGACGCTAACGGTCGCACTTCCGATGCTGGCCCTCGTCGCCGTCGCGCCGGCGATTTCGAGCGGCTCGCGAGCGTTCGGTCAACCGCCTCCGCAAGGAGTGGCCTCGGATGGGCCGGCGGCGGTCCTCTCCTTCATCAACATCTCCGGCAATGCGGCGGACGATTGGATCGGGACCGGCATCGCCGAGAGTCTGGCGGCCGATCTGAACCGCGCGGGTATCGCGGCGACCCGTGCCGACACCGCGTCCATTCCGCGGGCGACGGAGGTGGGCCTGGGCGCGCCGGACGCCATCGTCGAGACCGGCCGGATTCTCGGGGCCTCCTGGCTGGTGACCGGCGCTTTTCAACGCATCGGGGACCGCCTGCGCATCACCGCCCGCGTGTTCGACGCCACGACGGCCGCCGTGATCGACGCCGTGACGGCCGACGGTCCATTCGACGAGCTGTTCGAGATCCAGGACCGGGTCGCCGCGCAGGTGCGCACGGAGCTGGCGTCAGGCTCGCGCGTCGGCGCGAATCAGCCCGCGGCGGCGGCTGCTGCGAGGCCGCCGGCCCCTGACCTGCTCGCCCCTCCACGGCGGGAACCGGGTCCGATAGCGGGACTTCCCGGCGGCAGGCCCGGCGGACCCATGACCGGTAGGCCCGGCGGCAGGCCCGGCGGACCCATGACCGGCAGGCCCGGCGGCAGGCCCGGCGGACCCATGACCGGCAGGCCCGGCGGCAGGCCCGGCGGACCCATGACCGGCAGGCCCGGCGGACCCATGACCGGCAGGCCCGGGCGTCGGCCGGGCGAACCCGACACGGGAGCGGCGACCCGGCCCGACCCCGAGGCGCTGGCGGAACCGGCCGGCTTCAGCTCCGTGACGGCGGCTCCCAGCCGGATCATCGACGGCCCGCCCCCTCCCATCGCACCGGATATCGTGGCCCGTGACCCGGCGGGTCGTGCGACCGTTCGGGCGGTCCGGCTCAACGCGCCGCTGCGGGTGGACGGGGTCCTCGACGACGGAATCTACGAGACCGTCCCATCCATCGAGGGCTTCGTGCAGCAGCTCCCGATCGAGGGTGCGCCGACGACCGAGCGCACCGAGGCGTGGGTCTTCGCCGACGACGAGAACGTCTACGTGGCGGCCCGCCTCTGGACCTCCGTCCCCGAGTCGGACTGGATCGCCAACGAGATGCAGCGCGACTCGTTCCAGATCAT
Source organism: Vicinamibacterales bacterium (assembly GCA_965116825.1). Lineage (GTDB taxonomy): Bacteria > Acidobacteriota > Vicinamibacteria > Vicinamibacterales > UBA8438 > WTFV01. Next base: position 3,819,059 of record OZ220736.1, on the reverse strand, counting down.
CAACAACGACTACTTCAGCGTCGGTCTCGACACCTTCTACGACCGGCGCAACGGTTTCGCGTTCATGATCACGCCCATCGGCGGCTTCTTCGACTACGAGATCACCGACGAGGGCAACCCCAACAACGACTGGAATCCGATCTGGAACTCGAGCACGGGCCGCTTCGACGGGGGCTGGACCGTGGAGATGGAGATCCCGTTCAAGTCGCTCCGGTTCCAGCCGGGGCAGAATCAAGTCTGGGGCCTGCAGCTCGGACGCCGCATCCGCTACAAGAACGAGACCACCTATCTGACCACCGTCCCCATCTCGGCCGGTCCCGGCATGTTCCGCCTGTCGGCGGCAGGCACCCTGGTCGGCGTCGAGGTCCCGAGCGGCAACCGCCGGTTCGAGGTCAAGCCGTACGCCATCGGCTCGGTCAACACGGACATGCACGCCGATGTGCCGATCCTCAACGAGGGCGCCGGCGACGGCGGCATCGACGTCAAGTACGGCCTGACGCAGAACCTGACCGCGGACTTCACCTACAACACCGACTTCGCGCAGGTGGAGGCCGACGAGGCCCAGCTCAACCTCTCGCGCTTCAACCTGTTCTTTCCGGAGAAGCGGGAGTTCTTCCTCGAAGGCCGCGGCATCTTCGACTTCGGCCGGGCGGCCGGCAACGCGGGCGGTCAGTTTCGCGCCAGCCGACTGGGCGGGTCGGGCTTCTTCGGCGGCGGCGACGTGCCGCAGGTCTTCTACAGCCGCCGCATCGGCCTGACCGGCGGCGAGACCGTGCCGATTCTCGGCGGGGCGCGACTGACCGGCAAGGCCGGCCGCTACTCCATCGGCGCGCTGAACATCCAGACCGACGGCACGTCCGGAGGAGCGCTCGGGACCAACTTCACCGCCCTCCGGGTGAAGCGGGACATTCTGCGCCGAAGCCGCATCGGCGGCATCTTCACCGGCCGGTCGGTGTCGGTGAACGGCAACGACACCAACGAGGCCTACGGCCTCGACGCCGCCTTCTCGTTCTACGACAACGTCAACTTCTACGGCTACTACGCCCGCACGCAAACGCGCGGGCTCGAGCTGGACTCGGGCGCCCAGGGGAACCAGGAGAGCTACCAGGCGGCGTTCAACTACGCCGGCGACCTCTACGGGCTGCAGGCCGAGCACCTCGTGGTCGGCGATGCCTTCAATCCGGAGGTCGGATTCGTGCGCCGCGACGACTTCCTGCGCAACTATGTGCTGGCCCGCTACAGCCCGCGGCCTTCCATGGACCTGGTGCGGCAGTTCACCTGGGAAGGCAGCTACGACTACTTCGAGAACGGCGCGGGCATCACGGAGACGCAGATCGCCCAGGGCATCTTCGGCGTCGAGTTCGAGAACAGCGACCGGTTCAGCGCCAACTACGAGCGGCGCTACGACTTCGTACCGCAGGAGTTCAACGCGGCCGGCGTCGTCCCCATCCCGGTCGGCGAGTACGACTACCAGAGCATCTTCCTCTCCTATGCCATGGGACAGCAGCGGCGGGTGTCGGGCACGCTCTCGCTGTGGAGCGGAGACTACTACCACGGCACGATCAACGCGATGGGCTACCAGCGGGGCCGGGTGGAGATCACGCCCCAGTTCTCGCTGGAGCCGGGCCTGTCCGTCAACCACATCACGCTGCCGGTCGAAGGGACGTACACCGTTCCGCTGGTGACGAGCCGCGTCACCTATACGTTCACGCCCCGGATGTTCTTCGGCGGCCTGATTCAGTACAGCCCGATCAGCGACACCATCAGCGCGAATCTTCGGCTGCGTTGGGAGTACCAGCCGGGCAGCGAGCTGTTCGTCGTCTACAACGACCAGCGCGACGTGGCCGACTTCTCGTTCGGCGCCCGGCGCTGGCCGGAATTGCGGAACCGGGCGTTCGTGATCAAGTTCAACCGGCTGTTCCGCTTCTGACGCGGCCGGCCGCCGGCTGCCCGGCTGACGCAACCTCGGCCGAAGGTGGCCTCGCGGACCGCCGAGTTAGAGGGCAGGAAGAAAACAGGAGAGCGCGAAGACCCGCCGGCGCCAGGCCGGCAGGTCTCCGCAACGAAGCGTCAGTCGCGATAGCTGCTGACCGGAGGAAGCTGCGCGCCGGTGAGCCCGGTCGGCTCCTCGCCGGCGGCTACAGGCATCCGCAGGGTGCCGATACCGTCGATGCTCGCCTCGACCACCTCGCCCGGCCTCAGGTAGCGGTCCTCTTCGCCGCGCGTCTCGGCCGCGCCGGCCGCGGTGCCGCCCGACGTGCCGTTGTTGATGACGTCACCGGGATAGAGCGTGATGATCGACGAGGCGTACTCGATGATCTCCCACAACGAATGGATCATGTCGCCGGCCCGCGCGTCCTGCAGCGTCTGGCCGCCGACGCTCAGCGTCTGCCGCAGGTTCGCCATCGGGTCGCCGTAGAACTCCTTCGGCGCGATCCACGGCCCCTGCGGCGCGAACGAGTCGTGGCCCTTGCCCACGAACCAGTCCGAGCGGGTCGCGTTGCCTCCCGGAGGACGGCCGCCGCGGTCGGAAACGTCTATCGAAACCGTGTAGCCGAAGACGTAGTCCTGCGCGTCGTTGGCCGAGACGTACTTCGCGGTGCGGCCGATCACCGCGCCGAGCTCGACTTCCCAGTCGGTCCGGTCGCGGCCGTGGGGAATGACGATGGACTCGCCGTTGCCGATGACGGCGCCGCGGCTCGGCTTCAGGAACAGATACGGCACGCCGCGCTGCTCCTGGCGGCGGCGTACCTCGGCCGCGCGCTCCTCGGGGGTGCCGGCCTCGTTGACGTGACTGTAGAAGTTGACCGCCGCGTTGAGGATCTTGCCCGGGTACATGATCGGCGGCCGCGTCCGCAGGTCGCTCACGTCGTGCACGTAGTCGGCCCGGCCGGCGCCCATGAGCATGTCGTTGCCGACGACGTGGTTGACGATCTCGTACAACCGGTACTTGAGACCGTAGTCCCAGCGCCCGATCAGCTCGATCATGTCTTCCGGCATGGGGACTCTGGGGTAGGCCGGATCCGATTCGAGGGCCATGTTGGCCACCTCGATGTCGATGACCAGGCTGTCGCGCAGGACGAGCCCGACGTGGGGCACGCCGTGGATGTCGAAGGTGCCGACCTTGAACCATTCGGCCACTTCGATGTCCGGCCCCTGGGCGGTGGGGACGACCGGGGCGAACAGTGCAATGACCGCCGCCAGGACAAGCATTCGTCGCATGGATTCTCCTCGTTGGTGTTGCTTGGGGTGACCAGTGAGTGCGCAACTACGGGTTGTACTCGCGCCCCGACCCGCTGTCAAGACGGGCGCACTGCTCCAACCTCCACGTCGAATGCGGCCGTCTCGACCGCCGCCCCGATCTTCACCTGGACGACGATCCGATACGCGCCGGGCTCCGGGAAAACGAACGGAAACGTGACCGCGCCGATCGGCCGCGGCGCGGCATGCGCCGTCCCGCCGTGCCCGCCGTCCGCCGCGCCCGCCGGCGCATGCTCCGCAGCCGGCTCGCGGCCCGCGCCGGCGCCTTCCGCCTCGGCGAAGCGCCGCTGCGCGGTGAGGTTGATGCTGCCGGACGGATGCAGATGCACGAAGACGGCCCCGTCGTCCCGGAGGACGGCCGCGTGGCTGCGCATGCCCATGTAGGGCTCGAGCACCGCGGGCGACCCGTTCGGCTCGTTCACCGAGAATCGCAGGGTGACCACCTCGTCGACACCGATCGGACCTCCTCGCTCCCGGCGCACGACCCGCCCGCTCGGCAGCGTGTAGCTCGCCGACCGCGCTGCACCGTGCGGGCGCAGCGTGGCCCACGAGTCGTCGGGGTCCGGATCGGCGCGGGCCGGCTCGGGGCCGCCAGCGGCAACGGGCGATTCCGCGGCCGCTCCCGGCGCGCCGGCCGCAAGGGAGCCGGGAGGCCGCACGTGGATGGTGTTCACCAGCGTCGGCGCAAAGCCGTTCTCGTGCACGATGTCGGCATAGATGCGGTACTCGCCCGCCGGCAGCGGGGGCAGTGGAGTTACGAAGGCGCCGCGGCCGACCTGTACCGGGTGGATGTGCGCGAACGCGGACAGATCCGCAGCCTGCACCAGAAACATGTGCATCAGCTTGCCGTGGTCGGGCACGAGGGCCGTGCCGGACGTGCCTGCGCCGGCATCCCACTCCGGGTCGTCTATGGCGAACGTCAGGACCTGCCGCCCGCCGACCGGCGCCACCTCGGCGGTCGTGTTCCACGGGCTGTACATCCGGCTCCGGTAGGCGGCGTCGACCGCATCCCACCAGTTCCAGCCGCCGGCGAGCGTGGCACCGAGCACCACGACGAACACGGCCATCGCGAGGCGGCCCCGCCAACGGCGTCCGGCGTCGGGCGCCGTCCCGGGCTCCAGCACGCTCTCCCGGAACGCGGCTCCGACGATGGTCACCGCACCGACGAACAGAAGGAGGCCCGCCGCGGCCAGGCCCGCGCCGAGGGCAGGGTTCATCGGGAGCCGTCGTTCGGCAACCGCGAGCACGGGCACGAAGACGGTCCCCTCGCCCTCGGCGCCCACCACCCCGACCTCCACGCTGTACGAGCCGGCGGTCATCAGCCACAGCTCGCCGCTGTACAGCCCCGGCTCGCCCGGCACCGGAACGGCGACGTCGCGCGGCGGTGCGCCTTCCAGGCCCACGTCCGCCCGCAACGGCCGCACCGTCACCCGCTCGACATCTTCCCCACTCGACACTCGGACCGTCGCCTGCGCGAGGCCGGGGATCACGCCGGGGGTCCGAACGATCACGCGCACGCCGTACGGACCGGCGGCGCCGTCGAAGTACGCGTTCGACGTGCCGACGTGCGCATGCACGGCCGATGCAAGGACGGCCGTGATGACGCCGAGCAGAACCGCGATGCACGCACGTGACGGGACCGCCATGCACGCCGCCGGAGGGAATCTGCGCTCCCGCACGCTACCTCCGCACCCGTGTCATCCAGTTTCCCCACCAGAGACCGGCGACGGCCGACGCGGCGGCGATCAGCGCGGTCCAACCAGAGAAACCCGCCGTCATCGGACGTCCCCAGAACACGTACTGGTACGGACCCGGCGCACGGTCGTAACCGAACTGGTCGGCGGCGAACAGGAAGTTCCTGGCCGGCTCGGTGAGCAGGAACTCCGCGAACGGCCACTGCACGGCAGTCAGCGCGAGCATGGCGGCGAGGCCGGCGCAGACGGCGGTCGCGCCCCAACGCAGGCGGCCCGCCCCGGCGGGGGTCCGATTGACGACGAGGTCGATGACGAGAGCCGGCGCCACGAGCAGGATCGGAAAGAACGGCGGCACCACGTCCGGAGCACGACCCACCCGCACGACAGGCCGGCAACCACGCCGCCCAGGTAAATCGCCATGTGAGCCGGCGTCCAGAACGAGTCCCGGCCGATGGACCGGTGCCAGGAGATGTCCCAGACGACGCCGACGATGACGCTCGTCGACGCGAAGGCGACCGCCCACAGGGGCCATGTCGAGAGTGTCGCGGCGGCACGCGAGGACACCGCGGGAACGTCGGCCGGGCTCGTCACGGTCGCCGCGGGGAATCCCGCTGTGGACATGGTCCAAGATTAGCCCGAAAACCGTCGCCGGCTGCGACCATGATTCCGCGCGGCCGTGAGCGGGTGTATCCTGCCGCGGAGGGACTTTCGCGACGAAGGCCGGACCCGGCCCCGCGGCGGCGCCGGACCGGCAGGGAGGTTGACATGATCCAGCGAATCGTGAAGCTCGCGGCCGCGTCAGTGACCGTGCTGGCGCTCGTGACCCTGGCTCCGGCCGCGGTCGAGGCTCAGGATGCGGACGCCGGGTGGACCGCGCCGCGCACGCCCTGGGGGCATCCGGACATCCAGGCGATCTGGAACAACGGCACCATCACGCCGCTGGAGCGCCCGGAGAACCTAGCGGAGCAGGCGTTCCTCAGCCCGGAGGAGGTGGCGGAGATCGAGCAGCAGGCGCAGGCGCGCGTGGACCGCGAGAACGCCCCGAGCGAGGTGCGCACCGAGCCGCTGCCCGTCGGGGGCAACGTCGGTGCCTACAACAGCTTCTGGACCGAGCAGAGCACGTCGGTCGTCGGTACCAACCGCACGTCGATCATCACCGATCCGGAGAACGGCAGGCTGCCCCCGCTGACCCCGGAGGCACTTGCCCGCATAACCTCGCCGGAGTCCGTGCGCCTGGCCGCCGCGCAGAACGGCGCAGTGCCCGCCGAGGGGCCGGAGGACATGGGCCTGAGCGAGCGCTGCCTCTGGTACCGCGGGATCCCGTCGATCCCGACCGGCTACAACAACAACTTCCACTTCTTCCAGACGCCCGACTACGTCGCGATCGTCCAGGAGCACATCCACGATCTGCGGGTCATCTATCTCGACGACCGGCCCCACCTGCCGGCCGGCATCCGCCAGTTCGCCGGCAGCTCGCGCGGCCGCTGGGAAGGCGACACCCTGGTGGTCGAGACCACCAACCTGCGCGAGCCCTTCATCCGGCGCTGGAGCCGACCCGAGCACGCGCTGTCGCGCGGCAAGCTCAGCGAGTCGGCGACGGTGACCGAGCGCATCACGCGCACCGGGCCCGACACGCTCGACTACACGTTCACCATCGACGATCCGGAAACCTGGACGCGTCCGTGGTCGGGCGCCCTGCCGCATGCGCGCCAGGACCTGCCGATGTACGAGTTCGCGTGCCACGAGGGCAACTACGGGATGTTCAACATGTTGACCGGATCGCGCGCCGAGGAGGCCGCGGCCAGCAACCCGTAGCGCCCAGAAGGAGGGCGGTCCGCGGGAACGGCCACGGTGTCGAGGCTGCTTTCGCCGCAGCCTCGAGATAGCCTTCGGCAAGGTCGACCAGAGGCTGCTCATCATCGAGCGCTTCGTACTGCCGACGCCGGAGCAGCCCGCGGAGCAGGACTCGCGCATCAGTCCCGCGGCGAGCCTTCGAGCAGCGGCTCCAACGGCAGCAGCTCGGCGCCGTTCTCGGTGCACACGGCGTAGCGGCTGGTTTCCCCGGCGTACATCGACACGCCGGCGTACCCTCCTTGTGCATCCAGGATGTAGAACGTCAGGCCGAACGCCGGCAGGCCGCGGTTGTTGAGCAGCCGCGACTCGACGGTGTTCTCCTGCACGCGGCGGAGCGCCTCCATCCCGGCGTCCGTCGGATGCATGCCGCCGCGCATCCGCTCGACGATCAGGAACGACGCCAGGTTGTAGAGGTTCGCCTCGCCGCGCCCGGTGGAGCCGGCCGCGCCCACCTCGTTGTCGACGTACAGGCCGGCGCCCAGGATTGGTGAATCGCCAACGCGGCCCGGAATCTTCCACGCCAGACCGCTCGTCGTCGTCACGCCGCAGATCTCGCCTGCGGCATTGATGCCGTCGCAGTTGATGGTGCCGTGGAGCTCCTCTTCGGTGATGACCCCGTCGGCGAGCATGGCGTTGTCGACGCCGCGCCCGCCCGCTGCGGCATCCGCGCCGGCTTCGCTGCCGTCGGCGCTGCGGTCGGGGTCCAGATAGTGGCCGGGATCGGTGCGACGCTTCCATTCGAGCCACATGCGGCGCGAGCGGTCCGTGTTCAGGTCGTCCTCGATGCTGAATCCCATCTGCCGCGCAAATCGTTGCGCGCCGGTTCCGACAAGCAGGTGATGGTCGGTCAGGTCGGCGACCTTCTGCGCCACGTTCGACGGCGTGCGCACCCCTTCGAGCGCCGCGACCCCACCGGCCCGCCGCTGCGGCCCGTCCATGCAGCACGCATCGAGCTGCACGACGCCGTCCGCGTTGGGACGCCCGCCGTAGCCGACGCTGGCGTCCTCCGGGTCGAGCTCGACGATGTTCACCCCGGCGATCAGCGCGTCGAGGACGTCCGTACCCGACGTCATCAGCCGGAATGCAGTCTCCACGCAGGTCTCGGTCCCGCCGTTCGTGTAGCGGTGGCCGTTCGCCGAGGCGATGACGACCGGCGCAACGCTGCGCGACGCGCGTACCGCGGGGGCCCGACCGAGAGCGGGCGCCGGCGCGGCGGCCGCCAGGCCGACGGCGGCCGACGTCACGAACTGGCGGCGATTGAGCTTGTTGGCCATGAAATGCTCCTCATCACGGTCGATTCATGTCGCTTTGCCCACGAAAACGGTTGGATCGAGATCCGCACGGGGCTATCATGACGGATGCTCGTGACAATCAGGCAGCAGTGCGTCCGGCTCGCCGCCGTCGGGATGCTGTGCACCGTGTGGGCGGCGGGTCCCGCGGCCGGCAATACCGACCGGCGGATCGCCGACGCGGCGAAGAACCGGGACTGGGCCACGGTCGGCAACCTCCTGGACCGGGGCGTCGACGCCGACTCGCCGCAGGGCGACGGCGCGACAGCGCTGCACTGGGCGGCGCACTGGGACCATCCGGACACGGTGGATCGGCTGCTCGAAGCCGGCGCGAACGTGAACGCGGCGAACGAGCTCGGCGCCACGCCGCTGTGGGTCGCCTGCGCGAGCCGCAACAGCGGCGTCGTGCAACGGCTGCTGGCGGCGGGCGCGAACGCCGGCGGCGGTCTCCTCGCGGGCGAAACCGTGCTCATGCGCTGCACGGCGACAGGAGATCCGATGGCGGTGGAGGCGCTGATCGGGCACGGCGCCCGGGTGGACGCCACCGAGCCGGAAAACGGGCAGACCGCGCTGATGTGGGCCGCCGCCCACCTGCAGCCGGACGTCACGCGAGTACTGCTCGAGCACGGCGCGGCGGTCGACGCCCGCACGATCACGAGGCGGCAGTTCCGGGGCACGGGCCTGCGAAGCACGACCAGCCCGGCTGGCGCCACCTACTTCGATGCCGGGGGTTTCACCCCGCTCCTGTTCGCCGCCCGCCACGGCGACATCAGCTCCGCCCGACTTCTGCTCAACGCCGGCGCCGATGTCGACGACACCGGTGCGGACGGCAACAGCGCGCTGGCGCTGGCCGCCATGAGCGGGCACCCGCGGCTGGCGGAGTTCCTGCTCGCCCGCGGCGCCAATCCCAACGCGGGCGGCGCCGGCTACAGCGCGCTCCACGCGGCGGTTCTGCGTGCCGACACCTCCCTGGTCAGAATGCTGCTGGCATGGGGAGCGGACCCGAACGCCCGCCTCACCCGCAGCACGCCGGTGCCGCGCTGGACCTACGAGTTCGTCTTCACGCTCAGGGAGAAGGGCGCGACGCCGTTCCTGCTCGCGACCAAGTACCTGGAACCGGAGCTCGCGCGGATGATTGCCGCGGCGGGAGCCGACCCGCTGGCGCGCACCGACGACGGCACGACCGCCCTGATGGCGGCGGTGGGACATGGACTGAGCCGCAGCACCACGCGCCGCAGCCGGCTGATCGCCCCGGAGCTCGTCAGCGCCCAATGGAGCAACGAAGGTCTCGTGCTGGAGACCGTCAAGGCCGCCGTCGACGCGGGCGCCGGCGAGACCCTGCGCGAGACGATCCGCGCGGGCGAAACCGCACTGCACGCGGCGGCGCGGTACGGATTCACGAGCGTGGTCGACTACCTGGTCGGCCTCGGGGCCGATCTGGACTGGGAGACCGAGGACGGCACGACGCCGCGCGATCTGCTGGAACAGCATCTGGCGCGATTGGCGAGCCGAAATTGACGCGAACCGCGGGAATGGAATCGAGCCCGGGATCGGACAGGACACGAGGGGCTCTTCACGGAGGCGCAACGATGTCACGCTGGATACTCACGGGCGTGGGAATGGCGGTCCTCATCGGCGCCGCGCAGCTCGACCTGCGCGCGGAGCCCCGGCCGGCCGCGCAGCACGAGGCCATCGCCGAAGTCGGCGCCGCGGAGGCGCGGGCCCTGCTCAACCGCTACTGCGTGGCCTGCCACAACCGGCGCACGCTGACCGCGGGGCTGGCCCTCGACACGCTGGACGTCGCGCAGGTGGAGACGAACGCGGCCACCTGGGAGCACGTGATCCGCCGGCTGCGCGCCAACGCGATGCCGCCCGCCGGCCGGCCGCGCCCGACCGGCGCGGCGGCCCACGGGTTCATCGAGTGGCTGGAAGCCGAGCTCGACCGGGCGGGCCTGGAGAATCCCGACCCCGGACGCCCCGCCGTCCACCGCCTGAACCGGGCCGAGTACGCCAATGCCATCCGCGACATCTTCGGCCTCGAAATCGACGTCAACGCGCTGCTCCCGGCCGACGACGAGCAGGAGGGATTCGACAACATCGCCGAGGTGCTGTCCGTCTCGCCGACCCTGATCGAGCGCTACCTTTCCGCGGCGCGGCGCATCAGCCAGCTCGTCGTGGGCGATACGAGCGTGCGCTCGGTGGCCGAGGTCTACCCCATCCACGGCGCCGTGGATCAGGACGGCCCCGTCAGCGACGACCTGCCCTTCGGGTCGCGCGGCGGCGTCGCCATCGAGCACCACTTCCCGGTCGACGGCGAGTACATCATCCGGTTCAGCCTGCGGAAGCAGGAGTACGGCTACGTGCGCGGCCTCGGCCGGGCGCACGAGCTCGACGTGCGCGTGGACGGCGAGCGCGTCGGCGGCTTCACGGTGGGCCGCGACTGGGAGCAGGGCCAGCGCCCGCCGATGGGGTACGCCGGCAAGTTCGAGAGCATCTACGACTCGAGCTCCTTCCCCGAATGGGAGCTGTACTCGCTGCACGCCGACGAGGGGCTGGAAGTGCGCACGCCGGTCTCCGCCGGGCGGCACCAGGTCGGACTCTCCTTCCACCGGCGCCCGGCGCTGCCGGAAGGGATTCTGCCGCTGCCGCTCGACCGCTCGACGTACTCCTTCGGGCAGAACGAGTTTCAGGAGGGCAACCCGGGCGTCTCCGAGGTGCAGATCATCGGCCCCTACAACCCCAGCGGCGCCGCCGGGCTGCCCAGCCGCGATCGCCTGTTCGTCTGCGAGCCGACCGGCGGCGCGCGGGACGAGGAGCGCTGCGCGCGCACGATCCTCTCCACGTTGGCGCGGCAGGCCTATCGCCGGCCCGCCACCGCGGCAGACGTCGACACGCTGCTGCCCTTCTACCGCGACGGCCGCGCCGAGGGAGGCTTCGACGCCGGCATCCAGGCCGCGGTCGAGCGGATCCTGGTCGACCCGGAGTTCCTGTTCCGCATCGAGACCGATCCTGCAGGCGCCCCCGCGGGCACGCCGTACCGCCTCGCCGACCTGGAGCTCGCATCGCGCCTGTCCTTCTTCCTGTGGAGCAGCATCCCCGACGACGAGCTGCTCGACGTCGCGGCCGCGGGAAGACTGAGCGAGCCGGACGTGCTCGACGAGCAGATCGAGCGCATGCTGGCCGACTCCCGCTCGAAGGCGCTGGTCGAGAACTTCGCGGGCCAGTGGCTGCAGCTCCGCAAGCTGCGCAACGCGACGCCCGACACGGCCACCTACACGGCGTTCGACGAGAATCTGCGCGAGGCGATGTGGCAGGAGACCGAGCTCTTCCTGGAGAACGAGCTGCGGGAGGACCGCCCCGTGGTCAACGCCCTGCGGGCGGACTACACCTTCGTCAACGAGCGCCTTGCCCGGCACTACGGCATCCCGGACGTGCACGGCGTGCACTTCCGCCGGGTGGCGTATCCGGACGACACCCGCGGCGGCATCCTCGGCCATGCCAGCCTGCTCACCATCACGTCGTACGCCAACCGCACCTCGCCGGTCGTGCGCGGGGTCTGGCTGCTGGAGAACATTCTCGGCACGCCGCCCTCGCCGCCCCCGCCCGACGTGCCGGCGCTGCCGAGCGCCAACGCGGGCAGCACGCCCCGGTCGATCCGCGAGCGGCTGGAGCAGCACCGCTCCAACGCGGTCTGCGCGAGCTGCCACAGCACCATCGATCCGCTCGGTTTCGCGCTCGAGGAGTTCGACGCGATCGGCCGGCGGCGCGCCACCAACGGCGGCGGCACGCCGTTCGACACCGGGGTCCCGATCGATGCGACGAGCACCCTCGTCGACGGCACCGAGCTGCACGGACTGGCCGGCCTCCGGAACGTGATCCTGGAGCGGGAGGATCAGTTCGTCGAGACGGTCACCGAGAAACTGCTGACATACGCCCTCGGCCGCACCCTCGAGCACTACGACATGCCGGTGGTCCGGCAGATCAGCCGCCAGACGACGCCGGGCGAGCTGACCTGGTCGACCCTCGTCTCGTCCGTCGTCAAGAGCACACCGTTCCTCATGCGGAGGTCAGAGTCATGATCATTGCGAAGAAGGCCGTTCCCCGCCGAACCATGCTGCGCGGAATCGGCGCCACCCTGGCGCTGCCGTTGCTCGACGGAATGGTGCCGGCGCTGACGGCGCTGTCGAAGACCGCAGCCAAGCCGATCGCCCGTTTCGGCACCGTGTACGTGCCGAACGGCATCATCATGGCCGGGTGGACGCCGGAAACCGAGGGAACGGGCTTCGAGTTCACCCCGACGCTGAAGCCGCTCGAGGCGCACCGCAAGCGCCTGCTGGTGCTGAGCGGCCTCGACAACACCGGAGCCATGTCGCGCACCGGCAGCCCCGGAGCCCACGCCAAGCCGGCCGGCGCGTTCATGACCGGCGTCGAGCCGCTGCGGACCACGAGCAGCGCGAGCCTGCAGCTCGGCACCTCGATGGACCAGATCCTGGCCCAGACCATCGGCCAGGAGACGCTGCTGCCGTCGCTCGAGCTCGGCCTCGAGGGCACCGACACGGTCAACGGCGTCGGCACCTGCGACGTCGGCTTCAGTTGCGCCTACCAGAACCGGCTGGCCTGGAGCAGTCCGACGACGCCGCTGCCGGTCGAGGCGAACCCGCGGGTGGTCTTCGAGCGGCTCTTCGGCAGCCTCGAGACCACCGACCCGGCAGTGCGCAAGGCGCGCCTGCGCCGGCAGGGCAGCATCATCGACTCGGTGCTCGACAAGGTGCACTCGCTGGAGGGCGATCTCGGGCACCGCGACCGCCTGAAGCTGGGCGAGTACGTCGATTCGGTGCGCGAGATCGAGCGGCGCATCCAGAATGCCGAGACGCGCGGGCGGGAGCTGCCGCTGGTCGACTCGCCGGCCGGCATTCCGGTCAGCTACGACGAGCACGCGCGGCTGATGTTCGACATGCAGACGCTGGCCCTGCAGACCGACACCACCCGCGTCATCACGTTCCAGATCGGCCGCGAGCAGAGCGGCGCGACGTATCCGCAGATCGGCGTCTCCGACTCGCACCACCCCATCTCGCACCACAGCGGCGACGAGACGAAGATCGCCGCCCTGCGCAAGATCAACGCGTACCACACGTCGCTGTTCTCGTACTACCTCGACCGGCTCGCCGAGACGCCGGACGGCGACGGCTCGCTGCTGGACAACGTGGTCATCCTGTACGGCAGCGCCATCAGCGAGGGCAACCGGCACGATATCCGGAACCTGCCGATCCTGCTGGCGGGCGGCGGCGCCGGCCACGTCCAGGGCGGACGCCACGTGAAGTACCCGGACCGCACCCAGCGGCTGACCAACCTGCACCTGACGCTGCTGAATGCCATGGGGGTCCCCACGGAGAAGTTCGGCGACAGCACCGGCGAGCAGCTCGAGGAGCTGTCCGGGGTGGCGACCGCCACGAACTGAAACGGGCGCCGGGCACGGCGCCCTGCACGCCGCACGTGCGGCGTGGAGGGCGATATCGAGGGGCGGCTGATCGCACGCCGATCAGTCGCCCCTTTTCTTCGTTCGGGGTAACGGCAGGACGGGGCGGCTGACGCGACTACGCGATCCAGTCGCCCTGATCAGAGCGCCGGGGCCGATATCGACGCCTGAATCGAACCGGTGACCCTCGTCAGAACATGGCGATCGGATTGACCGGCGATCCGGTCCCGTTCGGGATCGGCAGCGGCGCGATGGTGACCATGAACTCCCAGCGGTTGCGCTCCGCCGCGGCGTTGGCCAGGGCCTGGAAGTCGGCGCGGTCGAGCACCTGGATCCCGAGGATCGTCAGCGCGAAGTTGTGCAGGGCGGTGCGCGGCAGGTCACCCTCGGGCTGCGGCACGTAACCGGGCGTCTCCCAGCCGGCGATGGCCACGTCGCGCTCCTTCAGCCACGGGATCACGTTGTTGTCGAGACCGGCCGCCTCGCGACCGGTGTCGAACGGGCCCAGCGCGTCCTGGCGAGCCCAGCGCCCCCAGCGGATGAGGAACGCATCGCCGGGACCGACCTTCACGCCGGCCATCTCCTCCCACGCCTCCAGGTCCTCGACCGTGATGCGCGTGCCCGGCTCCAGCCACGGCACACCCTTCAGCCGCGGGATGTCGTACAGCACGCCGCGCGTGACGAGGCCGTCCTTCACGACCATGATGGAGTTCTTCGCGGCGCCGCCCTCCATCGTCACCAGCCCGTCGACGTCGTACCCGTTCCACATCTTCCCGTCGAAGAAGACGTGCGCGAACGCATCGAGGTGCGTGGTACCGGGCCCGTGGATGCACGGGTAGGCGATCGTATCGCTGGCGCCCGTGCGCGTGGCGCGCGACATCGACCACTCGACCGGGCACGGCACGTCCACGCTCTCGTAGTTCTGGGCGTTCGACGACAGGGACACGGTGAAGCCCTCGGTGACCAGCGCGGCCGCCGCGGCGCGTTTCGCCGGCGTGATCAGATTGGCCATGCCCAGCTCGTCGTCCGGTCCCCAGCGGCCCCAGTTGGAAAGCTCGGTCAGCCACCGATCGAACTGCTCCTGGCTCACGAGCGGCGGCGCGGACGCCTCCTGCGCCGCCGTGGGAGGTTGCCCTGTCATCGCAAGACCCACCGTCAGGGCGCCGACGACGATCGTACCCGTCCACCATTTCCTCATTTCACCCTCCTCGCGTATTCGGCAACCACGCCGCCCGGCGCGGCCGGCCGCCGCCGAGTTCCCCAACCGGTTTCCGGCACCTTACCACCGCAGCTCTGCAGACGATCAAGTCTGGCAGAGCGCGTCCTGCGGGATGCAGCACGGTTTCCGTGTTATCATTTTTTCGTGTCATGCTGAGACTAGAACTAGAGGACCCCTGATGAAGAACGTCACCATCACGCTACCCGAGGATCTCGCTCGCTGGGTTCGGATACGGGCAGCGGAACAAGAACGCAGCGTGTCCAGGTGGGTGGCCGAGCTCCTTGCCGGAATCCGGCGCCAGGAAGACGACTACGAGGTGGCGATGAAGCGATTCCTGGCCAGAAAGCCGTGGAAGATGGCATGGCGCGACGGACGGAAACCGACGCGGGAGGAGTTGTATGACCGGCCGTGTCTTCGTTGACACCAACGTACTCGTATACCGGCACGACGCGTCCGAACCCTCGAAGCAGTCGCGCGCCGACGCTTGGCTTCGATTGATCGTGAGTACCCGCACCGGTCGCGTGAGCTTTCAGGTCCTGCAGGAGTTCTACGCGGTTCTCACCCGTAAGGTCGAACCGGCAGTGTCGACCTCGAAAGCGCAATCCATCGTCCGGGATCTGGAGTCTTGGGAGCCGGCTCCGATAGACCGCGGCGTTCTGGAACGCGCCTGGTCCATCGAGGCGCGCTATTCCGTCTCATGGTGGGACGCCCTCATCCTCGCCGCCGCACAGACGTGCCGGTGTGAAGTCCTCCTGACCGAAGACCTGCAACACGGCCAGACGTTCGACACCCTCCGCGTGATCGATCCCTTCGTGGAACGGGACAGGACCCCGGCGGAGATCCTGACAGCCCACCGGCGGTGATCGGCCGCCGTCGCCGCAAGCCGAGCCCCACGGCATAGCCGGGGCCGACCTTCACGCCGGCCATCTCTTCCCACGCCTCCAGGTCCTCGACCGTGAGAAGCAGCCCCGCCCGCAGCTCAACGCTGCGGGTCGGTAACGTGCCCCGGCTCCTCCGCCGCGAGCGAGGCACGGACAATCTCGCGTCCGTTGCGCGCGACGATGTGCCGGTTCGCGTACGCGGGGTACGACCAGAGCACCGCGCGGAGCTCGCGCCGGCGGGGCACCGGCGAGGTCGGCTCGAGCAGATGGGTGCGGCTCACCACCTCGAGCCCGCCCGGCGTGAACCGGGCGATGATCAGCTCGCCGCGATCGTTGTTGATGAAGTAGCGGTCGCCGTTGCGTACGAAGAAGGCGGTCGCCTGCCGCGCGCGCTCCACCGTCAGCGCCTGGCTCTCCCACAGCCGCTCGCCGGTCCGCACGTCGATGCAGCGGAGCTCGCCGTAGCTGTCGATCCCGTAGAGGTAGTCGCCATCGATGACCGGCGTCCCGATCATCGAGTGCAGCTTGTCGGTGTCGACCTCGTTGCTCTCCTCGCTGCGCCAGACGAGCGAGGCGTCCGGACGGTCGAGGTTCAGGCGCAGCATCCGCGACCCGTTGAAGAAGGACGACACCAGCAGGTAGGGGCCGCCCCGCACCGGCGACGCGATGGTCACGCCGAGGCGAACGTCGAACGGCACCTCCCAGTACGGCTCGCCGGTCCGGGGGTCGAGCGACGTGATCGCACGCGGATGCCAGACGACGAGCTGCCGGACGCCGCCGGCGTCGAAGACGACGGGCGCGTTGTAGCCCGGCTCCCAGTCGGACGAGAGCGCGCGCCACACCTCCGCGCCGGTGCGCTTGTCGAAGGCGATGACCTTCCCGTCCGGCTCCGCGCCGGCGAGGCAGATCAGCAGGTCGCCCTCGACGAGCGGCGCCCCGGCCATTCCCCACGCCGGCACCTCGGCCCCGAGGTCGGCGACGTAGTCCTTCGACCAAAGGACGGCGCCGGTGGCCGCGTCGAGCGCGAACAGCCGGCCCATCGCTCCCTGCACGTAGACCCGGTCGCCGTCCACGGTCGGCGTGGCGCGCGGGCCGATGGCGTACAACGGCTGGAGCCCCGCGTAGTCGGCCTCCCACTCGCGGCTCCACAACGTCTCGCCGGTCTCCTCGTCGAGACAGAGCACCCGCTCGATCATCCGCATGCCGCCCGTGCCGGCGGGACGCGCATCGATGACGAAAACCCGCCCGCCGGCCACCGAGGGCCCCGCGTAGCCGTCGTGGATGGGGACGCGCCAGGTGAACGACAGCCCGCCGGGAGGGAACTCCTCGAGAATGCCGGTCTCGGTCCAGACGCCCTGGCGCCCGGCGCCGCGGTACTCCGGCCAGTCGTCCGCCACGGCGGTGGCGGGCGGCCCGCTGCACAGGAGCGCCGCGGCCAGCACCATGCGCCACCCCTGCTGCCGGCGCGTGGAGCACGAGACGCGTCCCAGGGCGTCCGTCACGGCCGAGAGAAACGCGATGATGACACCGTCCTGCACGGCCGACGTCGAAGGCGAAAGCTGTAGCATCCCAAGAGCATGACACATGCATCGACCGGCATCACCCGCCCACGACGGCGGGCCTTTCGAGCCGCGACCGGCTGCCGGAACACGATCGCCTTGTCGAACACGGTCGCGGGCGTGAGACTCACTCCGCTGCCTGCCGCTCCGCGGTTCCTTCGACCGCACCCAGCTCCTCCACCAGCGTGATCAACGCCGACAGGTCGTCGCGCCCCCGGCCCCGCCCGTGGAGCCCGTTGATGAACTGCATGGTCACCGCGCCGGCCGGCAGCGCCACGCCCAGGTCGTGGGCCAGATTCAGCACGATGTCCAGATCCTTGTGGTACAGCCGACTCTCGATGCCGGCGTCGAAGTCGCGCCGCGCCATCCGGTCGCCGAAGAAGTCGAGCACGCGGCTGGAAGCCATCCCCTGCAGCATCGCCTCCCGCGCCCTCCCCACGTCGAGCCCCGCGCGGCGAGCCAGGGTCAGGGCCTCGGCGACCCCCTGTGCGGTGACGAGCAACAGGAGCTGGTGGCACGCCTTCGTGGCCTGCCCGGCGCCGTGGTCCCCCATGTGCCGCACGTTCGTGCCGATGCAGTCGAAGAGCGGCCGGGCGCGGTCGAGCACCTCGGCCTTGCCGCCGGCCATGATCGACAAGGTGGCATCGCGGGCGCCGTGCGGACCGCCCGACACCGGCGCGTCGAGCATGTCCACGCCGCGCTCCCCCAGCCGTACCCCGATCGTCCGTGCCGCCGTCGGGTCGATGGTGCTGGTATCGATGACCAGGGTGCCCGGGCGGGCGCCGTGCACGACGCCGTTCTCGCCGAGCAGAATCTGCTCCACGTCCGCCGTCCCGGTCAGCATGGTGAAGACCGCGTCGCAGTCGGCGGCCAGCGCCGCCGGGGTCTCCGCGGTTGCGGCCCCCCGCTCGACCAACGGCTCGAGCGAAGCGGCCCGGCGCGCGTAGACCGTCAGCTCGTGACGTCCCCGCAACAGGTTGAGCGCCATCGAGCGCCCCATCACGCCCAGGCCGATGAATCCGACTCGCATGGTCGACTCCTCCGATCCTGACGGCGCCGGTCGCCGCCACCTGGCCAGCGTACAAAATCGCGGCGCGCCGCGCCGGACTGTATTAGAGTGAACCCGGCAACGCGGCAAGCCGTCAGTGCGCGAGAGGCACAACCGAAACGAAGCCGTCATGCGATCCATGCGCTAACCGGACAAGGTGGTGCCGCTGATGGACGCGGCGGCGTCGCGCGCCTACCTCGACGAACGACAGCAGTGAGGCAGACATGACCTATCGACGACTCGGTTACGGACTTCTGCTCTGTACGCTGGGCGCGGCGCTCGCCGTCGCGGCGGCGGCGCCGGGCGGCGCTTCCTCCACCGGGATCACCGCCCAGTCCGGCGACAGCATGCTGGGCGGGGCCGGCTTCGCCTTCGATCCGTACTGGCCCAAGCCGCTCCCGGACAACTGGACGCTCGGCAACGTCGTCGGCGTGGCGGTCGACTCGCGCGACCACATCTGGATCGTGCACCGCCCGGGCAGCCTCAACCAGCAGGAAAGCGGCGCGGACGCCGATCCGCCGCTCGCCGAGTGCTGCCGGCCCGCGCCCCCGGTCATCGAGTTCAACCAGGCGGGCGACGTCGTCCAGGCCTGGGGCGGCCCGTCCCACGACTACGAGTGGCCGCAGTCGGAGCACGGCATCTTCATCGACCATCTGGACAACGTCTGGCTGGCCGGCAGCGGGGGCAACGACTCGCAGATCCTGAAGTTCACCCGGCACGGACGGTTCCTCCTGCAGATCGGCGCGCAGGGCCAGGGCCAGGGGAGCAACGACCTCGCCAACTTCGGGCAGCCGGCCGAGATCGACGTCGACCCGGAGACCAACGAGGTGTACATCGCCGACGGCTACGGCAACCGGCGCGTCGCCGTCTTCGACGCCGACACCGGCGAGTACCGCCGGCACTGGGGCGCCTACGGCAACGTCCCCACCGACGACGCCTACACCTACGATCCCGACGCGCCGCTGTCGCAGCAGTTCGGGCGGCCGGTGCACTGCGCCACGCTGTCCGCCGACGGGCTCGTCTACGTCTGCGACCGGGTCAACGACCGCATCCAGGTGTTCCAGCGGGACGGCACCTTCCTCGACGAGGTGCTGATCGCCCCGCGGACGCTCGACTTCGGCTCGGCGTTCGACGTCGACTTCTCCCCCGACCCCGAGCAGCGGTATCTCTACAACATCGACGGCATGAACCAGAAGGTGTGGATCATCTCGCGCGAGGACCTGACCATCGTCGACTCGTTCGGCTTCGGCGGGCACCGGGCGGGCGGCTTCACGGCGGCCCACAGCCTCGCCGTCGACGCGGGCGGCAACATCTACGTCGGCGAGACGCTGGAAGGGAAGCGGGTGCAGCGTTTCGTGAAGCAGTGAGGAAGCGGAACCGCCCCTCACCCGGAAGCGCGCGACCGGAGAGCGAACCGCCGGTGCGGCGAGGTGGAGCCGAACGCGGCCGCACGCCGGGAGCCCCGGTAGATCGCACGCCCGACGTACAATAATCCCGCTCGGCCGGCAGCGGGCCGGCCGCGACGGTCCCGCGAAATCGAGGAGAGGCATTGATCGTGATGTTGAAGGCCATGAAGACGATATTCACCGCGGCGGCCGTGCTGGCCGGGATCGGCATCCTGGCGGGGCAGGCCGCCGCCCAATCGGCGGACTTCGAGCCGCCCCGGCTGTCGAACGGCAACCCGGACCTGAACGGCATCTGGCAGGCGCTGAACGCAGCGCACTACGACGTCGAGCCGCATGTCGCGCGGTCGGCGATGCAGCTTCGGGAGGGTCCCCGCAGCCTGCTTCCCGACGTGCCGGTCCTGGGCCTGGGCGCGGTCGGCGCCGTGCCCGGCAGCATGGGCGTGATCGAGGGCGGCGGCCGGATTCCGTACACGCCCGAGGCCCGCACGCGGAAGGAAGAGAACCAGGCCAACTGGATCGACCGCGATCCCGAGATCAAGTGCTACATGCCGGGCGTTCCGCGCGCCACCTACATGCCCTTCCCGTTCCAGATCTTCCAGAACGAGAACAACGTCTTCATCGCCTACGAGTTCGCCGGCGCCGTGCGGGACATCTACCTGGCGGACGTCGGGCCGGCCGAGACGGATTCCTGGATGGGCCAGTCGGTGGGCCGCTGGGAGGGCGACACGCTGGTCATCGAGGTGACCGGCCAGAACGATCAGACCTGGTTCGACCGGGCCGGCAGCCATCACACCAACCAGTTGCGCGTCGTCGAGCGCTACACGCTGATCGGCGCCAACCACATCCAGTACGAAGCGACGATGGAGGATCCCAACGTATTCACCGAGCCCTGGACCATCAGCATGCCGCTCTACCGGCGGATCGAGCCGGGCGCGCGTCTGATGGACTTCAAGTGCGTCGAGTTCGTCGAGGAGCTGCTGTTCGGCGATCTCCGCCGGAACCCGTTGCCGCGCTAGCGCACCCCGCGGACGCGTTGGGAGTTTCGCCGGCGCGGAACTTCTGCCCTGCAACGAAGATGCCCGCGTGGAGAGCAAGGAGACCCGAATGCGGAATTCGATTCGATACAAGCTTGCGGCCGGCGCGGCGTTCGCGCTCGGCTTGGCAATCGCGGCGGGCACGGCAGCCCAGGCGCAGGAGATCCCGCGCACTGCCAGCGGACGCCCCGACCTGTCCGGCACCTACGACACGGCGACGCTGACGCCGCTGCAGCGGCCCGCCGAGTTCGGCGACCGCCTGACGCTGACCGAGGAAGAGGCTGCCGCCATCGCCCAGGGTGAGCCGGTGGCGCTCGCGGCGGTGTTCGGCATCCCGCCCGACCGCAACGTCGAGAGCGCTCCGCCGAGCGAGGCGCCGCCGGTGGGCGGCGACGGGTCGACCGGCGCCGCCGGCGCCGTCGGCGGATACAACACCTTCTGGATGGATCGCGGCTCGGGGGCGTTCCAGATCGACGGCCAGTGGCGAACCTCCATCATCACCGATCCGGCGAACGGCCAGCGGCCGCCGCTGACCGCCGAGGCGCGGGCGCGCACGGCCGAGCTGGCCGGTTTCTTCCGGCCGAACTCCGGCACCGCCTGGTGGCTCATCGAGAACGGCCTCGACGCCCCCGGCCCGTACGACGACCCCGAGATCCGGCCCCTCGCCGAGCGCTGCCTGCTCGGGTTCGGATCGACCTCCGGGCCGCCGATGCTGCCGGTGCTCTACAACAACCTGAAGCGCATCGTGCAGACCGACGATCACGTCATGATTCTGGTCGAGATGGTGCACGACGCCCGCGTCGTGCGGATGAACGCCGAGCACGCGCCGCCGGACATCCGCAAGTGGCTCGGCGACTCGGTCGGCCACTGGGAGGGCGATACGCTCGTCGTCGACACCACCAACTTCACCGACACGCCGGCTCTGAGCGGCGCGTCCAGCAATTTGCACGTCGTCGAACGCTTCACGCGGATCGACGCCGACACGCTGCTCTACCAGTTCACGGTCGACGATCCGACGGTCTGGAGCGCGCCGTGGAGCGGCGAGTACATCTGGCCGGCCACGTCGGACCGCGTCTACGAGTACGCCTGCCACGAAGCGAACTACTCGTTCCGCGGCATCCTCGGCGGCGCGCGGATCCTCGAGCAGGACGTCCGCGAAGGACGCCAGCCGTAGCGCAAGGCCGTCGGCAACGGAATGCGGAACAATCGATGGAGGTTCTCATGCGCAGTCCACTTCGGACGCCGGCCGCGATCGCGTGCGCGATCGCCGTATCGGCGGCCGCGCCGGCGCTGGCCCAGTCCACGGACATTCCCCGCACCGCCAGCGGCAGGCCCGACCTGTCCGGCACCTACGACATCGCGACGCTGACGCCGTTGCAGCGGCCCGAGCGCTTCGGCGACAAGGCGTTCCTGACGGAAGAGGAGGCGGCCGAGATCGCCCGCCGGGAGTTCGACCGCAACGCCAGCCGCAACGAGGCGAGCGATCCCAACCGCGAGGCGCCGCCCCCCGGCGGCGACGGATCGCCCGGCGCGGCCGGCAACGTCGGCGGCTACAACACGTTCTGGATCGACCGGGGCAACGACGCCTACCAGGTCGACGGCCAGTGGCGGACGTCGATCCTCGTCGACCCGCCCAATGGCCGCCAGCCGCCGCTGACCGACGCGGCGCAGGCTCGCCAGGCCGAGCTGGCCGCCTCTCGCCGTCCGAACACGGGCACTGCGTGGTGGATGATCGAGAACGGTCCCGACGCCCCCGGCCCCTACGACGACCCAGAGATCCGGCCGCTCGCCGAGCGCTGCCTCATGGGCTTCGGGTCCACCGGCGGGCCGCCGATGCTGCCGGTGCTCTACAACAACCTGAAGCGCATCGTGCAGACCGACGACCACGTCATGATCCTGGTCGAGATGGTGCACGACGCCCGCGTCATCCGCATGAACGCCGAGCATGCGCCGCCGGAGATCCGAAGCTGGCTGGGTGATTCCGTCGGGCACTGGGAGGACGACACGCTGGTCGTCGACACCACCAACTTCAACGACACGCCGGCGCTCCGGCAGGCGACGCGCGACCTCCACGTGGTGGAACGCTTCACGCGCCTCGACGCGGATACGCTGCTCTACCGGTTCACGGTAGAGGATCCGAACGTCTGGACCGCCCCGTGGACAGGCGAGTACGTCTGGCCGGCCAGCGACACCCGCGTTTACGAGTACGCCTGTCACGAGGCGAACTACTCCTTCCGCGGCATCCTGGGCGGGGCACGGATTCTCGAGCAGGACGTCCGCGAAGGGCGGATCCCCGAGCCGCCGCGGTAGTAGGTCCCGGCCGGCCGGCGAGTCCGGCCGCACGAGTGAACCTGGAACAGAAGCACGAAGCACAGAGAGAATCGGAGGCCAACGTCATGACCACGAAGTCACGCCGCTCGTCGCGCATCACGCTCTGCGTGCTCGCCGCCGGCCTGCTCGCGATTGCCGCGACCAGCATCCCGGTCGTCGCGCACCACGCCTTCGGCGCCGAGTTCGATCCGAACCGGCCGGTGCTGCTGCGGGGCCCCATCGTCCGGGTCGAGTGGGTCAATCCGCACACCTGGATCCACCTGGAGGTGACCAACGACGACGGCAGCACCGAGGTCTGGATGGTCGAGGGGGGCACGCCGAACACGCTGCTGCGCCGCGGCCTGCGCCGCGACTACGTGCAGCCCGGCACGGTGGTGGTCGTCGACGGCTACCAGAGCAAGGACCGCACGGCCCGCGCCAACGCGCGCGACCTGACCTTCGAGGACGGCCGCAAGTTCTTCATGGGCTCTTCGGGGACGGGCGCGCCGTACGACAACGATCCGCGGCAACAGCGATAGCGGGCAACCGCCTCGGCGCCGATGTTTCCATGCGGGCGGCCCGCCAAGTGGCCGCCCGCCCCATCACCAGCGCGGGCGTTCTCACCGGCCGCCCGCCGCGCCTCCGCCTCGGCCGCGAAAGACTCCCCCTACTCGTAGAACGCCGGCGCCGTCTGCAGGGTCTCGAACAGCGCCAGGTCGTGCTCGATCCAGAACGTGGCGTTGCGTTCGGCCACCAACGCCTCGACCCTCTCCATCGACTCCAGCGACATCTCCGCGTCGAAGTTGAAGGTCGGCACCCGGCGCTCCTCCCGGCTGATCCGGAAGTGGTAGAGGTCGCCGGACAGCACGAGGGGCCCCGTATCGGCCAGGTCCAGGAACAGCACCTGGTGCCCCGGCGTGTGGCCCGGCGCCGAGACGATCCGCACGCGCCCGTCGCCGAAGACATCGTGGTCGCCGTCCAGAACCATCCGCTCCAGGTTCCGCATGTTGTCCAGCAGCGGCTCGGCCGCCTCGGCGCCCGGCCCCTCGGGGAACGCCGCGTCGAGGTCGCCCTGCTGCACGAGCCACGTGCCCCCAGTCAGCTCGCCGGCCACGCCGACGTGATCGAAGTGGATGTGGGAGAACGCGACGTAGTCGAACGACGCGAGGTCGACGCCCAGGTCGTACTCGGCGAGCTGCTCGGCGAACGTCCGGTCGAGGCGCTGGCCGTTGTCGCTCCAGCCCTCGATCTCGGCCGCCGCCGACGGCAGGCCGCCGTCCCACAGCAGCGTGCCGGCGGGGTGGTCGACGACGTAGCAGGGCACGATCAACTCGCGGACGTCGGTCTCGTCGTCGGCGATGCTGAAGCGCTCGACCGTGTCGAAGCGCAGCCGCCCGCACTCGAAGACGTACAGCTTGAGCGCCTCCTCGACGACGGCCGGCTCCTCGGCGGCCGGCGCGGGCGCCGGCTCCCCTCCTCCGCCACCGCACGCCGCGGTCCCGAGCACCCCCACGCACAGGACGGCAACGAGCCTGGCAAGCACGCTGCGGACGGGACAGTCGATTGTCATGATGCCCCCTTGTTGCGGTGCTACTGCGCGCCGCCCGCTTCCCGCTCCTCGAGGCGCGCGCCGCCGAGGATGCCCGGCATCGCGTAGTTCCCTTCGTGGCAGGCGTACTCGAAGATCGGGTCCATGGTCGACTCGTGGAGCAGCTCCACCGTCCACGGCCGCGTCCAGGTCTCCGCGTCGTTCAGCGTGATCTCGTGCCGCAGCATGTCGGGACCGATCCGGGTGTAGCGCTCGACGAGGTGGAGGTTCTCTGTCGAGCCGCTGAAGCGCGCCTGCGGCGAGTAGTTCACGGTCTCGACGACCAGCGTGTCGCCTTCCCAACGGCCGCGGGAGTCGCCGGCCCACTGCCGGATGCCGCCGGCGATGTGCGGCCGGCCGTCGAGCGGAATCACCCGGGTGAAGTGACCCATCTCCTGGAAGATCGCCACGTGCGTGGGCGTCTGCACGAGCTGAAAGTAGCTGTTGTAGCCGGCCCCCATGCGCGGCGCATCGAAGTGCAGGCAGCGATCGCCCAGGGTGCGATCCTCCGGGCCGTCCGAGGGATGCTCGGCCGCGTAGGCCCGCCGCTCGGCTGCGCGCGCCGAGGCTGTTTCGGTCAGCGCCGGAATGCGCCCGTCGGGGGGATCGACGATCAGCGAGGTCCGGTTGTCCAGATGGCGCTCCACCAGCCAGAACGCGTTGTAGTTGCCGGTGATGACGTCGAAGTCCTGAAACTCGGCATTGCCGAGCGCCTGCTGGATGAGACGGTCGCCCAGCAGATCGCCTGCCTGCTCGGCGTCGCGAAACTCCTGGATCCGCTGCGTCAGCTCCGCGAGCTCCTCGTCCGAGAGCGTCGCCTGGCCGGCGAGCTGCTCGGGGCGCTCCATCGGCGTCGCGCTGTTGTTCATCCAGATGCCGGACAGGTCCGGCTGTCCGAACGGCGTCCGAGGCGCCGAGTAGTCGTCCTGGCCGAACGCCGCGACCGGCGCCAGCGCGAGAATCGCGGCCATCGCCGCCCATGCCGTGAAACAGCGGCTGCTCATGGAAACCTCCCCTGCGCCCTTCTTGAATTACCATCCGGCGAGGCGCTGCCGGCCCGTTGTCCAATCACGATAGGACGGCGGCGCCCGCCAGCGCAAGGTGTCCGTGGTACAGTCGCCCGACATGCCGACCGCGACGCTCTGGCAACGCTGGGTACGCCAGCCGCAATCGGTCTGGCTGCGCAGGGCGATCTTCCAGGTTCACCTCTGGTCGGGCCTCGGCATCGGCCTCTACGTCATCGCGATTTCGGTCAGCGGCAGCATCCTGGTCTACCGCAGCGAGCTGCGCCAGACCTTCGAGCCGCAACCGCGCCTGGTCGAGATCGTCGGCGAGCGGATGACCGCGGAGGAGCTGACCGCGGCGGCCGCGCGCGCCTACCCGGACCACAGCGTGCGGCGGGTGATCCTGCGCGACGACCCCGCGCAGGCGAGCACCGTCACCCTCGCCCGCGACGGCGAGCCGTCGCAGATCCTGTTCGACCCGTACACGGGCGAGGACCTCGGCCACCGGCTACCGCTGCCCTACCGCCTCACGACGTGGCTGCTCGATCTGCACGACAACCTGCTCGGCGGCCAGACCGGCCGGCGGGTCAACGGCGTCGGCGCCATCCTGCTGACGCTGTCGGCCCTGACCGGCTCCGTCATCTGGTGGCCGGGCAGCGCGGGCTGGCGCCGCGCGCTCACGGTGGACTGGCGCGCCAACTGGCGACGGCTCACCTGGACCCTGCACGGCGCGATCGGCATCTGGACCCTGCTGTTCGTCCTGATGTGGGGCGTCACCGGCATCTATCTCGCGTTCCCCGAGCCGTTCACCGCCCTCGGCGACGCCATCGAGCCGTTCGACGAGGAGTCGTTCGAGCCCCGCACCGTCGACATGATTCTCTACTGGGTCGCCCGGGTGCACTTCGGCCGCTTCGGCGGCACGCTCACCAAGGTCTCCTGGTTCGCGATCGGCCTGCTGCCGCCGGTGCTGTTCGTCACCGGCGCGATCATGTGGTGGAATCGGGTGCTCCGCCCCCGGATGACGTTCGCTGCGCCCGGCCGCGCCGTCGTACCGGCCGCGGCCCAGGAGTAAGGAAACAGCCATGCACAGTCAGAATCCGCGTCGACCGTTCCGTGTCTCCATCGGCGCCTTCATCATCACCGCACTCGTGACCCTGACACACGCCATGACCGCAACAGCCCAGAACCGCATGCCTCCCCTGCCGGAGGACCAGATGACCCCGGAGCAGCAGGCCGCCGTCGAGGAGTTCAAGGCGGCCCGCAACACCGACCGCTTCGGCGGGCCGTTCATGGTGCTGCTCCGCAGCCCCGAGATGATGAACCGCGCGCGCAACGTCGGCGACTACGTCCGCTTCCGCAGCGCCCTGCCGCCGCGCCTGAGCGAGTTCGTCATCCTGCTGACCGCGCGCCACTGGACGCAGAACTACGAGTGGTACGTGCACGCCCCGATCGCCGAGCGCGAAGGGCTCGACACGGCCATCATCGAGGCGTTGGCCGACGGGCGCCGCCCGGCGGAGCTGGCCGGCGACGAAGCCGCGGTCTACGACTTCTGCATGGAGCTGCTGCGCAACCACGAGGTCAGCGATCCCACCTACGCCCGGATGGTGGAGCACCTGGGCGAGAACGGGGTCATCGACGCCATCGGCATCCTGGGCTACTACCAGTTGCTGGCGATGGCGATGAACACGGCGCGGACGCCGCTGCCGGAGGGGGTGGAGCCCGGGCTACTGTCGTTCCCACGGTGACTATCCGGCAGTGGTTGAGAGCGCAAACCGGCATGGCCGTCGGGGATCATGCTCTCTTGACGGATCGCGGACCCCTTCTGACACCTCCCTTGCGCCGCAAGTTCAAACCGGACAAGTACAGGTCGGGCACGTCAATCTGGTCACCGGGCCCCGATAGCGCTGCCCCGGTCTCCAGTTGTGGAGCACGCTCGATGCTCTCAACGCCGTCTCCGCACCGAGATAGAACCTGCCGGTCCGGGAGCTCACTTGAGCCGCGAGTGCGTCGAGATCGTCGCACAATCGAGGCAGGTCCTGGCGATAATCCGCTCTTCCGGTTTCCAGTTGGATCAAGGTCTTCAACACGCACTCGACGACGTATCCGGCCAGGTATGCGGCGCCGTCGTAGCGACTCTCAGCCAGGAGCACGTTGGAGTCTCTCATGTGCTTGCCCGCGGCCTCCGGATAGTCGTCGCCGTTGCCTCGCCTCAACCGACTCATGCCCGGAATTCCCTTCTCCTCGCTGCTCGCTCATGCAATACGCGGCGCCGCCAGCCTCTGAAACGTCACCCGGACGAGCCGGTTGCGCTCGTCGCTGACGAGATCGGGCTCGGTTCCGTTGAACCGCCGCATCGCGTGACGCATCGTCAGCCAGCCCCGGCCGCGGCGCTCCATGAGTCCGCGGACGACCATGGCGTTCGCCATCCGAGCCCCTGCGCTTGCATGTAGGAGCGCACGGCGCCGAAATCGATGTCTTCGACCGTTGCCGATGGAATGATCTGCTTTTCCGTGAGTACCAGGCCGAACGCGTTCAGCAGTTCCTGAAGCTCCGAGGGCGACGGCGCGACCGTGGCCCGCCCGCGCCGGATCCAGAATCGGCCGTCATGCGAGAAGGGCTCGTATCCCCGCTGGTGCCGATGCACGTTGACCCAATGCACCGACCCGCCGGCCGTGTCCTGCCTGCCGCATTCCGCGGTTACCGGCTTGCCGCACCCGGTCTGCAGGAAGCTCGTCAGCCGCTCCTGCACGGTTTCCGGATTCCCATCGTTCACCGACGACCCGACCGGCGTCGTCGACGCCGATGACCAGGAGCCCGCCGCCGCCGTTGGCAAACGCACACAGCGTCCTGCCGAGGCGGCTCAGGTCTCCGAACCCACGCTTGAACTCGGTCCGCGCGTCCTCGCCGTCCTCGATGCGTCGCTGCACGTCAGCCCATTCCATCCTCGTCCGCCTTGCCGGGTCCCGCCTCCCGCTGCGCGCGCCGCCTCAACTCAGGGGGTTCTTCCAACGCAACCCTTCGAAGCGTCCGAAGTCCCGATCGTTCGTATACACCGTGCCGGCATGTTCCATCGCATACGCGGCGATGTGCGCGTCCGTCGTCAGGTTCGCCCCGGCTGACGATGACCGAAGCAGCCCGGACAGGATCGTCCAGTGACGACCCGTCGGGGCCAGCAGCATCACGTTGGGTTGGTCGAGCCAGCTCTGCACTCGATCCACGGCGTCGCCGACACCGAGCGGTGACTCGAACATGCGGCGGCTCGTGGTGAGTCGGATGAACCCGAGCATGCTGGGAAAGCACAGCCCCACGGTGAGCGTCGACGAGAGCGCGTCGTCCCACCACCGTCGCGCACGGGCATGGAACGGACTCGTCGCATCCACGGCGTAGACGAGCAGGTTCACGTCCGGCAGCATCATTTGCGGAGTTCGGCTTCCCGCTCCAGTTGCGCTTCGGTTTCCAGCTCGTCCACCAGTTGATTGAGTCGGGCGGAATCGAAGCCTGCCCGCATCCCGAGCTTGTGCGGCCTCGTGCGGTACTTCTTCGCGCGGGGCGCCTGCCTGCCATTTCGCAACGCCTCGCGAAGCAGCATGTTGACGATCTGCTTGAGTGAGAGTCCTTCACGCCGCCGACGTTCTTCGATCTGGCCTGCGAGGTCGTCGTCTATCGTCAGCGTGGTTCGCATCACTGCATCGTATTTGTTCTGCCAAATGATGTCCATGATGTCGCACGGCAGACTACCAACGTCATCGACAGCATCCCAACGTCCGCCCGCGGGATGGGCCGCCCACGGCCGTACCGCGTCAACGGACGCACGACGCCCGGGCGAACGCGGATAGCAGTCGCCGGCGGGCGGTAACGACGGCCGCCGGCCGATTGCCCTCTCGAAGGAAGAGCATGCGCGGGCGGCCGCCACCGGGCCGCCCGCGCTGGGAGAGATGCGCTGCCGTCCGGAAGAGGCGTCCTACTCCGGCAGCGCCAGCGACACGAGCGACCCGGGCAACCGATTCGAGCCGCCCGCGATAGGGACGACGATGTACTGCCGGCCCTCGTGCATGTAGCTCATCGGGATGCTGGTGGCCGGCGCGGGTAGCTCGACGGTCCCGCGCCGCGCGCCGTCGGCCTTGTTCACCGCGTACAGCAGCGGCCGGGCGCCGCGTCCCTCGCTGTACATCAGCAGCGTCCTGCTCACCAGGGTCAGCGCCTGGCTGCGCACCCCGGTGTTCGGCAGGTCGACGCCCTCGAGCGCCGGGTGGTTCCTGACGTTGTCCGGCGTGTCCCCGTTCGGAATCGTCCACAGCGTGTCGCCGGTGTTCATGTCGATGGCGGTGATCCGGCCGTAGGGCGGCTTGAACAGCGGCAGCCCCTGCGGGCCCTGCAGGAAGCCGTTGTCGGTGGCGTACTTGGCCACGGTGCGTCCGATGGGGTTCGGGTCCGCCGCGTCGCCCACTTCGCCGGGGCTGAGGATCGGCGCCGCGCACAGCGTCATCGACGCCGCGTAGAGGATGCCCGTCTCCGGATCGGCCGCGGTGCCGCCGGTGATGTTGGTCCCCCCGCCGGGGCCGGGACAGTGAATCGCCCCCCGCTTGCCGAGGTCGTTGTCCGGATGCAGGGGCGGCGTGAACATCGAGCCGTACTCGTACCGGTCGAGAATCTCCAGTGCCTGCTGCCGCAGCTCCGGCGTGAAGTCGATCAGGTCGTCCTCGGTGATGTCCTGCAGGTCGTAGGCGGCCGGTTTCGTGGGGAACGGCTGCGTCGGCGAGTACCACTCGCCCGGCACGTGTCCGCGCGGCACGGGGCGCTCCTCGATGGGCCAGATCGGCTCGCCGGTCTCGCGGTTGAAGACGTAGGCGAACGCCTGCTTGGTCGTCTGCACCAGGATCGGCACCTCCTGCCCGTCGATGGTGACGTCGAGCAGGTTGGGAGCGGTCGGGTTGTCGCGGTTCCAGATGTCGTGGTGCACGGTCTGGAAGTGCCACTCGCGCTGGCCGGTACGCACGTCGAGGGCCAGGATGCTGGTCGCAAACAGGTTGTCGCCGGGGTGGAAGCCGCCCCAGTAGTCGTTGGTCGGCGGATCGGTGACCACGTAGACGAGCCCGCGCTCGGAGTCGGCTGACAGCGGCGCCCACGCCGAGACGTTGCCGGTCCACTGCCACGCGTCGTTCTCCCAGGTGTCGAAGCCGAACTCGCTCTCGGACTGCGGGATCACGTTGAACTTCCAGAGGTGCTCGCCGCTGGCCGCGTCGTAGGCCAGGATGTGCCCCGGCACGTTCTCCTGCCGGGTCTGGCGGTAGCCCTGCTCGTGCGAGTTGCCGACCACGACCACGCCGTTGACGACGATCGGCGGCGAGGAGTTGGTGATGTAGCCGACGGTGGACGGCAGCCCGTCGGTCGGGTGGTACTCGTAGCCGAAGTCGGCCAGCAGATCGACCGTGCCGCCGTCCCCGAAGCTCTCGATCAGGTCTCCGGTATCCGGATCGAGCGCGTGCAGGAAGAAGCCCGGCGTGACGACGTAGATGCGGCCTTCGCCGTTGACGACCTCGTAGGCGACGCCCTTGCCGTAGTTCTTGCGCATGGAGTTCTCCCAGCGATTCGTCGTCGGCTCGCGGAAGGTCCAGAGCGTCTCGCCGGTGGCCGGGTCCATGGCCACGACGGTCCGGCGGTAACCGGCCACGCCGAACAGCTTCCCCTCGGCGTAGATCGGCGTCGACCGCATGACGTTGTCGACGGTCGGCCCGTAGTTGTCGCCGCGCCAGAGCCAGGCGACCTCCAGGTTCTCGAAGTTCTCGGCGTCGATCTGGTCGAACGGTGCGTAACGGGTGCTGCCCTCGTCGGCGCCCCAGTGCGTCCAGCCGCCGTCCTGCGCCGTCGCCGCGCCGCCGCTCACGAGCCCGAGCACGACCAGCCCGGCCGCCAGTGCTCTGCCCCATCGCATTGGTGTCATCGTGTCGATTCTCCCCTGTAGCGAAACCGGATCATTATGTCCCATATGATGGATGGACACAGCGGAGGAACGAGCATGCCGACGACTCTGCGCACCGCCGTGACGGCGATCGCCATCCTCGCCGCGATCGCCGCGCCGGCCGCGGCCCAGGACGAGAACGAGCGGGACTATCTGACCGGCCTGCGCGAGATCAACGTGTTCGTCGACGACCTGGCCGCGGACGCCGAGGCGGCCGGGCTGTCGCGCGACGGCATCGAGGCGGCCGTCGAGGCGCGCCTGCGGGAGCGGCGCGTGCCGCTGGGCCGCTCGCAACTCGCCGGCGACCTCTACGTGCGCGTCGCGACGCACCGCGGCACGACCGGCCTGTACGCGTACTTCGCGCGCGTGTCGCTGCAGCAGCTCGTCACCATCGAGGGGAACCAGGAGCGCGCGTTCGTCGACACCTGGGACCTCGACTCGCTCGGGACGGTCGGCGAGGCCAACCTGCCGCAGGTGCAACGCGTCGTACTGCAGATCGTCGACGCGTTCATCGACGATTACTTCGCCGTGAACCACCCGCGCTAGCAACGCCAGCATTCTGCGCCGGCATGGAAGGCGCGAGGCCCCGACCCGGCGCTCGAACCGAGCTGAGTGGTCTCCTGTAGGCAAGAGAAACCGTTCCCGCCCCTCGGGAAAATTGCGTCACGAAGCCGCTTCGCGCAACAAGATCGCGGCGCGGAACGGCGCCGGGCGTCCCGTGCAGCACCGCGCGTCCAGTAGAATCAGCGGCGGCCGGAAACCTCGCTCACGGAGGAAAGTCATGCGATTCGCCAGCGTTGCCGCCGTCGCCGTCGCCGCCTTCGCGGTCCTGCTCGCGGGCACTGCACCCGCCAACGCCCAGTCATGGACCCCGCCGTCACCCGACGAACGCTGCCCCAGCAAGTGGGGTGCGGAGGACGAGCGCGGCGCCGCCAACCACATGGGTCCGGAGACCGTGCTCAAGGCCGCGGGCCTGATACGGACCGGCCGGGTGATCGAACTCGGACAGGTCCTGAGAAGCTCGATGCCACTCGGCGCCCGGCATTTCGACCTCTACATGAAGCCGACCGGTCCGTACACGGGTTCCAACCAGCGCGGATCGAACGAGGAGCTGGTCGTCGCCGAAATGGGCCAGGTGGGTACCCAGTTCGACGGCTTCACCCACCAGACCATTGGCGACAGCCTCTACAACTGCGTCGACCAGAACGAGGTCATGACGCGGACCGGCTTCACGCGGCTCGGCGTCGAGAACGTCGGCACGCTGATGACCCGCGGCGTGCTCATCGACGTGGCGGCCCTCAAGGGCGTCGACATGCTGCCGGACACGTACGAGATCACGGTCGACGACCTGCAGCAGGCGCTCGACCGGCAGGGGGTGGCGCTGGAGCCGGGTGACGCCGTACTGATCCACACCGGGTGGGGAGTGCTCTGGGACACCGACTTCGAGCGCTTCATGGCGACCAACCCGGGCATAGGCGTCCCGGCGGCGCAGTGGCTCGTAGAACACGATCCCATGCTGCTCGGGGCCGACAACCAGCCGGTCGAGGTCTCGCCCAACCCGGACCCGGAGATATCGCTGCCGATCCACCAGATCATGCTCGTGGTCAACGGCATTCACTTGGTGGAGCGGATGCGGCTGGCCGAGCTGGCCGCGGCCGGCGTCTACGAGTTCGCGTTCGTGGTGCAGCCGCTGAAGATCGAGGGCGCGACCGGATCGACCGTCGCACCGGTCGCGATCTTCTGACGGTTCTTCATCCCGCGAGTCCCCGGCGTCCGTCGTGCAGCCGCTCAAGCGCGGGGGTGCGGCGTACCCGTGCCCCCGAACGGACTACTGCTGTCCGCCGGCCGCCTCCCGGGCCTCCAAAGCCCGCGCGCCGCCCAGCATGACCGGCATCGAGTGGTGCCCCTCGTGGCAGGCGTACTCCCACTTCTCGCCGTCGAGCGCCTTCATCGGCACCTCGAAGGTCCACGGGCGCTCCCAGGTCTCCGGATCGTTGACGGTGACCTGATAGAGCAGCGTCTCCGCGTCGATGCGGGTCAATCGCTCGGTCAGGTGCATGCTCCCGGTGGTGGAGCGCCACAGCCGGCGCGGATCGAAGTTCGTCGTCTCGATGACGAGCGTGTCGCCCTCCCAGTGCCCGCGCGACTCGCCCGACCACTGCAGCATGTCGGCCGGCAGCGTGGGGCGCCCGTCCAGCGGAACGATGCGCGTGGTGTTCACCATCTCGGTGACGATCGCGACGTTGTCCGGCGTCTGGAACAACTGCATGTTGTTGTTGTAGGCGCTCGGCGTCATCGGCGGCCCGGCGTTGAAACCCAGCAGGCAGCGGTCGTAGGTGCTGAAGTCCAGCCACGAGTCGGCCGGCTGGTTGCGCCGGTGCTCGCGGTACGCATCCACGCGGCGCTGCCCCTCGGCCGTCAGCGGCGGGTAGCGGCCGTTCGGCGGATCGACGATCAGCGAGCTCCGGCCCGTGTCGACCGCCGCAAGGCCCTGATCGAGCCAGGTGTGGTTGTAGGAACCGTTGCCGCCGTCCGGCCGCCGGTCGACGTTCGTCCCCGCCTCCGTCCGCTGTGCCGGCGCGTCGAGGAAGTCGTTCAGACGGTCGAGCGCCCGCTGCTCCAGGTCGGCCACTTCCTCCGCGGTCAGAAACTCCTTGTCGGCCAGCTCCTCGGGCCGCTCCATCCGGGTGATGCTGCGGAAGTCCCAGACGCCCCCGAGGTCGGGCGCCCCCCAGCCGGTCCGCGGCGGCTCGGTCTGGGCGCTTGCCGGCGCCGCCGCCAGAGCCAGAAACGCGACCGCCGCCACAATCGCGCCCGGCGTCATTCGATAGCTCATCTCGTCCTCCCGTTCACGAGGCTGCCCACATCCCCAAGCGGAGCAGCGAGGTCAGCCTTCAATTCTACCGCCGGCTCCGGCGGCGAGCGGTCGTCCTCCGCGTTGTGCACGCGATCTCCTCCGCCCGCTCACCGCCGATGGGTGGTCACTCCGCGAGCGGGTCCGGCCGAAGCTGGAAGTGGATGATCGAGCTCCGCCTGCCCTTGCCTCCCTCGATGTGCCAGTTCAGGTTCGATCCGTAGTTGGCCCACAGGCCGCGGCCCTTCCAGCCGGTGTCGGGATTGTCGATTCTTCCATCCAGTCCGCGGGCGAAGAAGCCGAGCGGATACGGCACGCGCAGCACGACCCATTCGTCGGTCTCCGGGAGCAGGGCGAGCAGCGAGTCGGACCCGGATCCGGGCGCGATCGGCACGTTGGGTCCCAACCCCAGGGTATCGAACTGATCGACCCAGTTGTAGTAGTGGTAGTCGGCGCTGCCCGAATCGGTGACGCCCTTCATCTGCGGCCCCGGCGTCGGGTACAGGGTCCAGCCCTCGGGACAGTGCTGGCCGGTCGCCGCCGGGCCGTTCAGGACGGCGCACTTGCTGCGGTCGAAGCTGGCCATGTGCCCGCTCCCCGACAGGGCGGTCCAGATGACCCCGTTCCGGTCGACGTCGACGCCGCGCGGCGCGTGCCCGGTCTGCGCCGGGTCGACGTTCGGGTTCTCGACGGAGGGCGGCTCGTAGACCTCGGCGATGCACGTCTCCGGCGGGTTGTCGCCGCGGTCCAGACGCACCAGCCGCCCGGGAAACGGTCCGGGCCTCGCGATCCAGGCCGAGTCGTCCACCGGGTTGGCGATGATGCCGTAGGCGAAACCGGCCAGGCGGGTGTCTCGCGCCGGGTCGGCCTCCTCTCCCGGCTCGTTCCACGGCCGCGTGATCCGCCCGTCGCCGTTGGTGTCGATGACGGTCGGGCACCAGCCCTGCGACGCCTGCTCGTTGCCGGTCTCGTCGTACATCCGCGTGTCGAGCCAGCCGACCACGTTCGGGTCGCCGCTGAACCAGAGCGTGTCGCTCTCGTCCTCGGCGAACTGCAGGTGGTGCGTGCCGTAGCAACTGTCGATCAGGGTGAACGTCTCGGTCGCCGGGTCGTAGACCGATACCTGGCGCCCGCTGCGCTCGACCGGGAAGTAGCTTGCGGACGGGTGCGCCGAGCCCTCCCGGCACCAGTCCGGGTTGCTGCGCCGGCGGATCGTGGAGGTCAGCCAGACCCGGCCGCGCGCGTCCATCATCGGGTTGTGCGGGTTGGCCGGCGCGTCGAAGATGATCTCGTCGCCCCAGTACGGCGACGGCTCGAAGCCCGGCGCGGTCGGGAACATCGACGGGACCATCCCGGTCGGCTCGCGGAGCGGGATCGGAATCTCGATCGATTCGTGCCGCGCCGTGTCGGTGACCACCAGGGTGTCCTCGGTGATCGAGACGCCGTAGACGAGACCGTCGGCGTTGATGGTCGGCTGCCGCTTGTCGGTGGTGATCTCGTCGTGCACGTACGAGGCCTCCCCCGCCCACTCCCACATGGTCAGCACCAGGTTGCGCTCGACCCCCTCGGGACGCGGCGGGACCTCGGGCACCTCGCCGGCAGCGATGCGGTCGCTCCAGTCGGCGAACATCGCGAGGCCGCGGTCGCGGCCGAAGCGGTTCAGCACGCCGCTCATCTGCGCGCCGCGCTGCCCGAAGACGACCCGGTGGTCCCACGCCTCGACCGAGGAGTCGAACCCGTCGAGGTGGCCGATGTCGAACGTGAAGCGGTTGCCCATCTGGTGGCAGAGCTGGCAGCCCTGCTTGGTGACGTCGACCCAGGCCGCCTGGCTGCGGAGCGCCGGCGAGATGCCGTTGCCGTCGGGCCCGGTGCCGGGGAACTCGCTCGCGGCGGGAACCTCGAGCAGCGAGTACCAATAGTTGGCCGGGTAGACGGCAGCCGCCTCCTGCGGCGTCGGGGCCGGTGTGGCCTCCAGAATCACGCTCTCGCCGGGACGGGCGGTCACCGGCTCGGAATCGACCAGCCCGTAGCCGCGGACCCAGACGCTATATTCGGCGTCCGGCAGATCCGGCACGAGGAACCGCCCGTCGTCGCCGGTGACGACGATCTTGCGGAACAGCGTGTCGAGATCCTCGGTCTCGGCGATGACCCAGACGCCCGCCTCCGGCTCCCCCGAACTGCGCACGACGCCCCGCAGGTCGGCCTCTTCCGACGCCGCGCCCGGCTCCTGCACCGCGCCGAGCGAGACCGCCAACGCGGCGACGACCGCCGTGGTAAGCCAGTTGATCCGCGCGTACACCATCGTCGACCTCCTTCGGTTCCCGGATGGGACACCGCCGTCGGTGTGATTCTGTACCGGTCGTCCGCGATCCTCCAACCCGGCCTCTTTCTCGAGTCAACGACCAAGGACGACATCGACACCGGACAGCAGCAGATCGAGCTTGGCCAACGGGAGCCTGCCGGCGCGCTCGTCGAGCAGGTTCTTGTCGAGCGCGACGATCTGCGAGACGTTCGCCACCGAGTCCTGCGGAAGACCGGTCGCCGTTGCGGCCAGGAGCAGGTTGCCCGGCGCGTTCGCCCACCTCATGTGGCTGGTGAGCGGCACACACACGGCGGTCGCGAGACGACTTCGATTCAAGGCGTCGCCCTGCACCACCACGACCGGCCGTCGAAATCCGGGGCCCGATCCGACGGGCGCCGGCAGTGCGGCCCACCAGATTTCGCCCTGCGAAATCACCACTCGACGCGCTCCAGAACGCGACGCGACGCGGCTGCCACGAACGCATCCGTTGCACCGCCCACCTCATCGCATACTCGATTCATGGCATCGGTAACGTCGTCCGGCGCGTGTCGCGCCACGTACTCCCGGAGAGCAGCGCTGTACACCGCGCTCCGCGACCGCCGCTCGCGCTCCGCGAGCCGCTCCGCCTTCTCGAATATCTCGTCCGGGATCGAAACCGCAGTTTTCATACCAGGAGCATAACCGCACCTCCGGTTTACGAGCGCTCATGACCCGCCAGGCGTTGGAATCCTCGCGGCGCCGGTCGAATACTCGTACAATGGTGCCGCTCACGGGAGCGGAACCACGGACGAATCTGGAGTTGGCAACAATGAGATATCTCTCGCGCACACTCATGGCAGCGGCGGTCTCGGCGCTGCTGATCGGTGTCGTCTCGGACGCAGCGGCGCAGGACTGGCCGCAGTGGCGCGGGCCGGCGCGGGACGGAGTGGCGGCCGCCTTCGACGTGCCGGCGAGCTGGCCGGACACGCTGCAACGGCACTGGTCGGTGGACATCGGACTCGGCTACGCCAGCCCGGTGCTGATCGGTAACCGCCTGTACATGTTCAGTCGTCAGGGCGAGGACGAGGTCATGACCGCGCTCGACGCCGGCACCGGTGCGACGGTCTGGCGGACGAGCTATGCCGCGCCGTTCGACATGAACCCGTCGACCGCCCGGCATCGCGCGGGTCCGAAGTCGACCCCGACCTTCGCCGGCGGCCGCCTTTTTTCGCACGGCATGACCGGCACCGTGACCGCTTACGACGCATCCAGCGGCGAGCAGCTCTGGCAGTACCCGGGCACCGGCCTCACCCCGCTCTTCCACACGTCGATGTCACCCCTCGTCGTGGATGACCTGGTCGTCGTCCACGTCGGCGGCCACAACGACGGGGCGCTGACCGCGTTCGACGCGGCCACGGGCACGGTGCGCTGGACCTGGGACGGCGACGGGCCGGCCTACGGCTCGCCGATGCTGTTCGAGCTGGGCGGCACGCGGCAGGTGGTGGTCTTCACGCAGGAGCACTTCGTCGGCGTGGCGCTGGAGACCGGCGCGCTGCTGTGGAGCCGGCCTTTCACGACGCCGGCGGTGACCACGTCGCAGACGCCGCTCCTCTACGAGGACATGGTGATTCAGACCGGCCGCGCCAACGGCGTGACCGCGTTCCGCGTCAGCCCGGACAGCGGCGGCTGGACCACCGAGGACGTCTGGCACACCGACGAGGTCGGGCTCCACATGACCAACGGCGTCATCAACGAGGGCGTCCTCTACGGGCTCTCGCACCTGAACAGCGGCCAGTACTTCGGCCTGGATCTGGAGACCGGCGAGGTGCTCTGGACCAGCGCGCCGCGGCAGGCGGAGAACGCCTCGCTCCTGCGCTCCGGCGACACCGTCCTCTCCCTGGAGGACGATGCCGAGCTGGTGGTCCTGGCCCACAGCCGCATCTCGTTCAGCCCCGTGCAGCGCTACGAGGTGGCCGACAGCGAGACCTGGACGGCGCCGACCCTGTCGGGCAACCGACTCTTCGTCAAGGACATTGCGTCACTGACGCTCTGGACGCTCGACTAGTCCGGCGCTCATCAAGCATCCCCAAGGGAGTGGGCAAATGACGCTGACAACCCGAACGCAGCTTCGACTCGGTCTCGCCGTCACGTGCCTGGCGGTAGCGGGGGCGCTCTACCTCGCGGCGGGCGCGGGCGACACGGTCGCCGCGGCGCAGAGCAACTTCGTGGGCGGCGATCCGACCCGTCCGGACTCGTCGGACATGCGCGCCGTGCGCCTGCGGTTCGAAGCGGGCGCGCGATCGAACTGGCACAGCCACGGCACCTGGCAGATCATCATGGCCGAAGAGGGCCGGGGGCGCACGCAGGTCCGCGGGGAACCCCTGCAGATCCTGGAGCCGGGCAACCCCGTCTACGCCGGACCCGGCGTGGTCCACTGGCACGGCGCGGCGCCGGACCAGCACATGATCCAGCTCACCTTCGTCAGCGGCCAGACGAACTGGGAAGGGCCGGTCAGCGATGACGACTATCTCGGCCGCTGACGACAGGAGCGCGGCCAAACCGGGCGCCACCGCATGCACCGCGAGCCGCCGCCTTCGGGCGGGGTTCGGGGCGGCTGCCGTCTGCCTCGGTATCGTGGCCCTCACCGGCACGCAGCCGCGCGCGGCGCAGGAGGCCGAGGAACCGTCGGTCTGGGACGGCGTCTACTCCACCGAGCAGGCATTGCGCGGCAAGAAGGCGTACGAGGCGACCTGCGCCCGGTGCCATGGAGAGGACCTGTCCGGCGCGAACGCCCGGCCGCTGGCCGGCGAGAGCTTCATCCGCGACTGGGGCGGCCTGAAGCTGGACGGCGTCCTCACCCGCGCGAAGACGATGCCGCCCGGCGCCGCGGGCGCCCTCGGAGAAGCCGGGTACGTCGACATCATCGCCTACGTGCTCGAGGTGAACGAGTTCCCCCACGGCGAGCTGGAGTTGACCGCCGAGCGCGCGGGCCACATCCTCGTCTACGGCGCGGACGGCCCGGACGCGGTGCCGAACTTCGCCATGGTGCAGGTGGTCGGCTGCCTCGCCCGCGACGACCGTGCCTGGATCGTCACCGGCGGCAGCGAGCCGATCCGCACGCGCGACCCCGACGCCTCGACGGGCGACGTGCTGGCGCTCACGCAGGCCATGGCCCTGGGAAGCAACACGTTCGAGTTGATGTACGTCTTCCCCGATCCCGACCCGTACGAAGGACACCGGGTCGAGGCCAAGGGGTTCCTGATCCGGCGGGAGGACGGCTCCGGCGCGCTGGACGCGATCAACGTGACGGCGGTGGCGAGCCTGGAGCCCGCCTGCCGGGTCCAGGAGCCTGCGCCGTAGAACAGGCGCCGGCTTCCTGAAGAACTCAGCCTGCTGCATCGTGAGAGATGTGCATGGCCAGCCGTTACATTCGTCTCCTGACGGTCGGCGGATTCGTCGGCGCGTTGCTCGCGTGCGGCGGTTCGGCCGGTCCCGGTGATGCGCCCGGGTCCGCGGCAGAGCCACTGTCCGCGGGACAGCGCCGGCTCGTCGGTACGTGGTCGCTGGCGGGCATCGAACGCCGCGGCGCCGACGACGAGCTCCTTGCGACGCCGCTCGAGGACCGTCTCGGCTACCTCATCTACGACGCTTCCGGGTACATGGGCGTGACCATCATGCGTCCCGACCGCGCGCCGTACTCGGAAGCCGGGCCGACCGCCGACGAGGCGCTGGCGCAGTTCGGGAGCTACACGTCGTACTTCGGACCGTTCACGGTCGACGACGTCGAGGGAGCCGTCACGCACCACGTCGAGGCAAGCCTCGACCCGCGCGGCGCGGGGTCGGACTACAAGCGCTTCTACACCCTGGCCGCGGATCGCCTGACCCTTCAGCCCCCGGCGGGAGCTGACGGTTCGAAGACGCTCGTGACCTGGGTGCGGCAGCCCGACCTGCCGGACTCCGAGGCGACCGACACGCACACGGAGCTCTTCGGCGCGTACCGCATCGATTCGGTCTCGCGCCACACCACCGACGGCTTCCCGGTCGAGGTCGACCAGTACGAGACCGGCTACATCTTCTACGCTCCGTCGGGACACATGTCCGTACACCTCGTGCGCCCCGGCCGGTCGGCGTTCGCCGGAGACGCGCCCACCGCCGACGAGGCGCTCCGGCTGACCCAGACCTACGGGAGCTACTTCGGGCCGTTCTCGGTGCGCGAGATGGCGGGCTGCATCACCTGCCCCGGTCCACGCGATCAGGGCTATCTGACCCATCATCTGATCGGGAGCACGAATCCGCGGGGTACCGGCACGGACGCTCGGCGCTACTACGAGCTGACCGACACCGACCTCACGTTACGGCCTCCGGTAGGCACGGACGACGAGGGCCGGGAAGTCGTGACCGCGATCCGCTGGGAGCGACTGCTTAGTCGCTGAGCCGTCCGATCGCAGCCCCGGCACGGCTTGGGGCGTGCACTCCACCCTTGCGCGTGCGGCCAGTCGGCGGCTTCAGGTTCCATCAAACACCCCGCGTCTGCCATCGCCGCGAGCTCGCCCGTGGGCAGATGCCCGGAGCCCCGGCCGCCGGTAATTTCTACTTCTATCCAGAATATCCATGAGTATTTTTCCCTGCCGTCAATAAAATTGATAAACTCGATTGCTATCTCAACTGGGACGTCGCAGAACACCGCGAACGCATTCTGCGGCGGGAGCTTCCATCCTCCCGGCTGTGGGTCTTCGACGAGATCCACAAGTACCGCAACTGGCGCAACTACCTGAAGGGCGTGTACGACCAGCACGGCGCGCCCCCGCGCGGTCCGCGAATCCTCGTGACGGGAAGCGCACGACTGGAGGTGTACCGCTTCGGAGGAGACTCGTTACAGGGCCGCTACCACTTGCTTCGGCTACACCCGCTGTCGGTTGGCGAGCTGGGCTTGAAGACGCCGGACGAGTTCCGGGATCTCCTGACGCTCGGCGGATTCCCCGAGCCCTACTTCGGAGGTTCACTGGTCGACGCCCGGCGCTGGTCGCGCGGCCACCGGACGCTGCTGATACGCGAGGAGGTCACGAGCCTGGAGCGGATCCAGGACCTGGGAACATTGGAGCTGCTGATGCTGCGCCTGCCCGAGCTGGTCGCATCTCCGCTGTCGATCAACGCCGTTCGCGAGGACCTTCAGATCAGCCACAAGACCGCCGCCGCGTGGCTGCAGGCGTTCGAGCGACTCTATGCGATCTTCCGACTCCCACCGTTCGGCGCCCCCGCCGTCCGCGCCGTGAAGAAGGAACAGAAGCACTACCACATCGACTGGTCGGTGGTTCCCGCGGAGGCGGCGCGCTTCGAGAATCTCGTCGCCTGCCACCTGCTCAAGTGGGTCCACCATCAGCAGGACACGCAGGGACGCGACGTCGAGCTGCGGTACTTCCGCGATACGGACGGCCGCGAGGTCGACTTCGTGCTCGTCGACCGGCGGCGACCGGTACTGTGCGTCGAGTGCAAGTGGGCCGACACGCCGGTCGACAAGAGCCTGCGCTACTTCAAGGTGCGCTTCCCCGACTGCGACGCGTGGCAGATCTCGGCGACCGGGACCAGGGACTACGTGAACGCGGACGGCATCCGGGTCGCGCCGGCGCTGACACTGCTACGGACACTGATCTGACCACGCACAGCGGGCACGGGCCACGGTCCGGTTGCGACAGGCTGTCAAGCCGCAACCTCCCATGCTTCCGTTGCACCGGAGTACGATACCGGCATGGAGCGACTGCTGGCCGATTCGGTGTTCGATGGCCTGGTCTCGGCGGCGCGTGGAACGGTGGGCCTGGATCTGCTGATCCTGTTCGGTTCACGGGCGCGAGGTGACGCCCGGCCGGGCGCGGACTGGGACTTCGGGTACCTGGCGGACGAGGCAGCCGACGTCCCCGGCTTGCTGGCCGCCCTGGTAGAAGCCCTGGAAGACGACCGCGTCGATCTGGTGGACCTCGGTCGAGCCAGCGGACTGCTGCGGTATCGCACCGCATGCGACGGACTGCCGGTGTACGAAGCCAAGGCCGGCCTGTTCGACCAGTACCGGCTTCGCGCGGCACAGTTCTGGTGCGACAACGCGCCGGTCTTCGAACGCGGGTACGAAGAGGTATTGGAGGCGCTACGACCGTGAGCTCTCTCGACCGGCCAGTGCTCGCCGAGCGCACCATGACCGTCCAGCGCCATCTGGCGAGAGTGGCCGAGCGACTGCCGGCATCGGCGGCCGACCTGGCGCCGGCGACGGATGCATCCGACGCCGTTGTACTGCATCTGTGGCAGGCAACGCAGATTGTGATCGATGTCGCGATGAGCGCTTGCCTCGCCCTCCGCCTGGGCACCCCCCGCAGCTACGCGGACGCGTTCCGGCGTCTCGAACAGGCCGGTATCGTCGACACAGCGCTAGCCGACCGGCTGGTGCGCGCGGCCGGATTTCGGAATGTCGTGGCGCACGCTTACGAGTCGTTGAACTTGAAGCGGGTCCACCAGGCCGCAACCGATGGACCCGCCGACCTTCTGCAGTTCC
Source organism: Vicinamibacterales bacterium (assembly GCA_965116825.1). Classification (GTDB taxonomy): domain Bacteria; phylum Acidobacteriota; class Vicinamibacteria; order Vicinamibacterales; family UBA8438; genus WTFV01. The sequence continues at coordinate 3,775,804 of OZ220736.1, read as the reverse complement.
TGGGCCGCCTGAAGAATCACACGCGGTAAGGTCCCTGGCTGCTCTACTGCCCGACGGGAACCGCCACGCCCGCCGCTTCCATCGCCGCACGAACGGCGGCGGCGGTCGCCGGGCTGCTCACGATGTTCATGCCGCGATGCACGCCTGCCGCGATGTCGAACGGCGTCCAGCCCTGAGAATTGGGCTGGTTCCAGACACCGATGTCGGCGCCCGCCTCGGCCAGCAGCGTCACCACGCTGGGCACGTGCTTGTAGGCGGCGCCGTGCATGGCGGTCTCGCCGTTGTCGTCGATGGCGTTCAGGTCGCCACTGCCGAGTTCCAGCGCCACCTTGACCGCCTCGAGCACCTCCGGCTCCGTACCGGGATCTTCGCCCGGCGCGGAGGTGCCGACGCCGGCCGCCACCATGAGCGCCGTGGTGCCGTCGTCGTTCGGCAGCAGCGGATCGGCGCCCAGCTCGGCGAGCAGACGCATCAGGCCGGCGTCTCCGGTGCGCGCCGCGAGCAGGAACGGCGTCCCACCGAGGAAGTTGAGGCGCGTGATGCCAGCCGGCGGCCGGGTGGTGACGCGGGCGTTCACGTCGGCGCCCGCCGCGACGATCTTCCGCACGAAGTCCAGGCTCGTCATGGTGCCGGAGCCCTTCGGCGCCGGGTTGTTGCTGCCGGCGATGCCGGCCTTGCGCACCCACGATACCTGGTGCAGCGCCGTCCAGCCGCGCGAGGCGACGTTGACGTCGGCGCCGCGGTCGACCAACAGGCCGGCCAGCTCGTAGTGCGCGTTGGCCGCGGCCAGCAGGAACGCGTTCAGGCCGGTGGCCGAGCGCTCGGCGCTGGTGCCGCCGCGGCGCGTCTCCTGCGTGACGGGGAGCGCCTCCTCGGCGTCGACGCCCGCCTCCAGCAAGGTCTGGACGACGTCGATGCGCCCTTCGCGCACCGCGAACAACAGTGGGGTCCACCCCTTGGCGGACCGCGCCGAGACGTCAGCCCCGTAGGACAACATCGTCGGAATCAACTGCGCGTGCCCCTCGGCCGCCGCCCACATCAGGGCGGTCTGGCCGCGCCAGGACTCGGCCGCGTTGACGTCGGCGCCACGCTCGAGCAGCAACCTGACGATGTCGCGATCACCGGTCCGAGCCGCCGTCATCAGGACCGTCTCGCCTTCGGCCAGCGTCGTGTTCGCGTCGGCCCCGGCGTCGAGCAGTAACTCGGCAACGGCCGCGTTGCCGTTGGTGCATGCGAGAGACAGCGGCCGCACGCCGTAGCGGTTCGCCGCCGTGGCATCGGCACCCGCAGCGAGCAGGAGCCCGACGATAGCGGCGTCGTTTGCGTGCGCCGCCCAGTGGAGCGGCGTCGTGCCGTCCGGATCCGCGGCGGTGACGTCTGCCCCACGCGCGACAGCCGCACGCACCCCGGCCTCGTCGACCGCCTCGATGGCCGCGATCAGGCCAGGATCGGCTTCCGCCGCCACGGCGGAACTGATGCCGACCGACGCAATAGCAAGCAACAGAAACGCCGCCAACGAGAGGATCGAGCGGTGCATGGGAAGCTCCTCACAAATGCGATGCGGGCTGCCGGCCCGAAGAAGCCGACAGCCCGCGGTTACTGCCTCGTGCAGTCTCCCGACGACCGTTGCGCTACAGCGACAACGGCTCGACCGCCTCGCCGAGGTGCCCGGTGCTGTCGGCGAACTCGTCGAGGTGCACGCCGGCGTCGTCGAGCAGCGTCAGGTGCAGGTTCGCCATCGGAGTCAGCTCGTCGTACTTGACGTGCCGGCCGCCCTTGATCTTCGACCCGGCGCCGCGCGCCACGACGATCGGCAGGTTGCGGTGATCGTGCACGTTCGGGTTGCCGAGACCGCTGCCGAGCAGGTACGTCGTGTGGTCGAGGAGTGTCCCGTCGCCGTCCTCGGTCGTCTTCAGCTTGTCGACCAGGTAGCCGAACAGCGAGACGTGGTACTGGTTGATCTTCGCCAGCTTCGCGAGCTTCTCCGGGTCGTCGACGTGGTGCGACGTCGGGTGGTGCGGCTCCGGCACCCCGATCTGCGGGTAGGTCCGCGTGCTCGCCTCGCGCGCCATCTGGAACGTGATGACGCGGGTCAGGTCGGCGCGCAGCGCCAGCACCTGCAGGTCGTACATCAGCTTGACGTGCTCCTCCCAGACCTCCGGCACGCTGGTCGGGCGGGTCAGGTCGCTCAGCGGCGAGTCGGCGACCGACAGCTCGGCGCGCTGGATGCGCCGCTCGACTTCGCGCACCGTGTCCAAGTACTCGTTGACCCGGTGCTTGTCGCTGGTTCCGAGCTGCCCCTGCAGGCTGGCCATGTCGTCGAGCACCCAGTCGAGGATGCTGCGGTTGGTCTTCAGCTCCGCCTGCCGCTCGGCCGGCGTTCCGCCGTCGCCGAACAGCCGCTCGAAGACGACGCGCGGGTCGGCCTCGGTCGGGTTCGGGGCGGTCGGCGACGCCCACGAAAGGCTGTTCATGTAGACGCAGGCGAAGCCGTTGTCGCAATTGCCGACCTGCGCAATGAGGTCGGTCCCGATCTCCAGCGACGGCAGCGGGGTGTCGCGGCCGATGTGCCGCGCCGCGATCTGGTCGACCGAGATGCCGTTGACGTAGTCGCTGCCCTCGGTGCGCTTCGGCCGTACGCAGGTCAGGAACGAGGAGTTCGCCGACGCGTGGTTCCCGGAGATGTGCGCCTGGTCGATCTCGAGGTTGGTGATGATGCTCACGTTGTCGAGATGCGGCGTCAGCGGCGACAGCGAGGACGACAGCTTCGTCAGCTTGCCCACCTCGGACGGCGTCCACGGATCGGGGTTCATCCCCATCGGGATGTAGACGTAGCCGAGCCGCCGCGGCGCCGCCGCGGCCGTCTTCGCCATCGCGGAAGCGGCCGGAACCATGGCGTCCAGCAACGGCAGCGCCAAGGTGGCCCCGACGCCGCGCAGGAACGTCCGCCGGGGGAGCGCCGTCTTCGTGATCATCATGACTGGGATCTCCTCATCTGGAAGGGAGTGCTCTCTACGATGCCGAGAATGAGCGACGACAGCCGATAGTCGTCGGCCGCCGCCGCTCGAGTTATCGCACGAACCGCCGGCGCGTCGGCGTGGTCGAGTCCGCGGCCGAGCGCGTAGGTCAACAGCTTCTCCGCCACCGTGTTGACGAAGACGTCGGGATTCTCGAGCAGCGCCTGGCGCAGGCCGGCCACCCCGTCGAAGTCCTCGCCGCCCGGCAGGTTGCCCGCCGCGTCGATGACCGCACCGCCCTCGGCATCCCGCCAGCGGCCGATGGCGTCGAAGTTCTCCATCGACAGGCCGGCCGGGTCCATGATCCGGTGGCAGACGGCGCACTGCGGGTTCTGGCGGTGCGCCTCCATCCGCTCGCGCATCGAGACGATGCGCGTGTTCGACCGGCTCTCGTCGAGCGGCGGCACGTTCGCGGGCGGCGCCGGCGGCGGCGTCCCGAGGAGGTTCTCGAGAATCCACTTTCCGCGCAGAACCGGGGACGTGCGCGTCGCGTACGACGTCACCGTCAGGATGCTGCCGTGCCCGAGCAGGCCGGCCCGGGGGCTGCCCGCGGGCAGGTCGACGCGCCGGAAGTGGTCGCCGTAGACGCCCGGGAATCCGTAGTGGCGCGCCACCCGCTCGTTGGCGAAGGTGTAGTCCGCCGTCAACAGATCGACGACGCTGCGGTCGTCCTCGAGCACGCTCCGGAACAGCAGCTCCGTCTCGCGGCGGAAGCTCTGCCGCAGGTTGTCGTCGAAGTCCGGGAACAGCCGCGCATCGGGCCGCACCGCGTCCAGGTTCCGCAGGTGCAGCCACTGCGAGGCGAAGTTGGTCGTCAGGGTCTCGGCGCGCGGGTCGGCCAGCATGCGCCGCACCTGCTCGCCGAGCACCGCCGGATCGCTGAGCCGGCGGGCCGCCGCCGCGTCGATCAACTCGTCGTCGGGCACGCTGCTCCACAGGAAGAACGACAGCCGCGACGCCAGCTCCAGGTCGCTCACCCGGTAGGGAGCGCCGGGCGCCACGCCGGCCGGATCGCGCTCGATGCGGAAGAGGAACTCGGGGCTCGCCAACAGCGCCCGCAGCGCGGTCTCGATGCCCGACTCGAACCCGCCGGCCGCGTAGCCGCGCTGATAGAAGGAGACGAGCTGGTCGAGGTCATCCACCGTGACCGGACGACGGTACGCCCGGCGGGCCAGCCCCGCGATGATCGCCGTCGCGCACTCCTCCGCGTCGGTGTCCGAGGCAGCGGCGGCAGGCCGGCAGGAGAAGATGTGGTCGCGGCTCGGGGTCTCGCCCACCCCGGTCGGATCGAACGGCCCGACGATGGACACGGACCGCACCGCCGGCTGCTGCCGCGGATGGCGATCCATGTTGAAGTGGGCGTCGTAGGGCTGCCGTGTCGTCTCGATGAGCGCGGAGTTCTTCTTGATGAACGTCGCTCCCACCACGTGCGGCCCCGCCGGCACCGGGATGCGAACGTTGAGGTGGTTGTCGATGCCCTCGTCCGCGTAGTAGGCCGCGTTGGCCTGCATGACGAAGTTCTCGCTCGGCTCCATCGTGAAGAGCGCAAGCCGCTCTCCGTCCAGGGTGATCTCCACGTCGTGCGGCTCGGTCAGCCCCTCGACGTTCTCGTTGCGGTTCCGTTGCAGGCGGACCTGAATCTCGTACTCGCCGTTCGCCGGGAACGTGTGCTCGACGGCGGTTCCGCCGCGCGTCCCGAACGGCAGCCCGGCGACGTGGTCCTCCTGGGTCCGGTCGGCCGGCACGACGACGACCCGGCTGCCGGGCGCCGGCAGATCGCTGCCGACCGCCAGCCGGCTGACGCGCTGCGCGGCCGCCAGATAACGCTCCATCAGGGTCGGCGACAGGCCGCCGGCGTTGACGTTGTCGAACCCGAAGGCCGAATCGTCGCGCGGGAGGAGCGCCGTGACGTCGATGTCGAGCGCCAGCATGTCGCGTACCGCGTTCTGATACTCGGTCCGGTTCAGGCGGCGGAACGTCGCCGTGCGGCCGGGATCGGGATTGACTGCGGCGGCCGTATCGAGGGCGGTCTCGATGGAGGCCAGCACGCGGGCGTAGGTGGCGTCGTCCGGGCGGGGCCGGGGGCGCGGCGGCATCGCGCCGGCGCGCATCTTGCGCACCACCTTCTCCCAGATGTCGCGGTGCGCATCGACGTCGGCGACGTCGACACCCTGCAGCGACAGGCCGCCCGTCTCGAGGCGGTCGTTGTGGCAGGTGACGCAGTAGCGCTCGATGACGGCCTGGTCGGCGGACGCGGTCTCGCCGGGTGCAGCACTCTGCGGGGCGGCGGCTGCCGGGCCGACGGCGCCCGCCGCCAGTAGCATGTAGACGATCGCCGCGGAGCCGAACTTCAGCCAGCGCATGGCCATCCCTTCGATGAGGCCGCAGGGGGTGCCCTGCAGGATTCTTGGTCTCCGGGTGTCGTGTACGGCGCTCGGCGGTATTCTACACGCGCCGCGCCGTCTCCGCCACCACGATCACGTTCGCAAGGACGAGGATTCGAGTCGCGTGGCCGGCGTGCGAAGCCCGATCACGCGCGAGCGGCCGTCGTCGACGGTTGACCGATGCACACGCTGCATGCATATTCATGCATATCAGAACCACCATCAACATCGACGACGAGTTGATCGCGAGAGCTGCGCGGCTCACCGGCGTCGAGGAAAAGACCGCACTCGTGCGGCAGGGACTGGAAGCGTTGATAGCGTGCGAGAGCGCCCACCGGCTGGCCGCCCTGGGCGGCAGCGAGAAGGACCTTCGCCCCATCCCCCGGCGCGGGTCGCCGGCGGGTGGACGATGACCCTGGCGGACACGTCGGTCTGGGTGAACCACCTGCGTAACGAGGATCAGGCCTACGCATGAGCAAGCTCCACCGCATCGCGTCGTTTACGCTGATCCTGGCCGCCGCGGCCGGCATCGACCACGCGTCCGCGCAGGTGCCGGCCGGTCCAGGCATTGACGACGCAGCCCGGCATCCGGCGGCGCCGCTGCTGGAGCAGTACTGCTTCCGCTGCCACGGGCCGGAAACCCAGACCGCCGGCGTCAACCTCGACGGGCTGATCGCCCAGCGCCCGCTGGTGCGCAACCGTGAAGCCTGGACGCGGGTGATCGACGCGGTCGAGGTCGGCAAGATGCCGCCCGCCGGCGCACCGCAGCCGGCCGCCGCCGATCGTGAGGCGATCCACGCGCTGCTGTCGGCATCCATCGACGACTTCGACTACTCCACCGTCGACAATCCGGGCTACGAGCCGGTGAAGCGGCTGACGCACCGCGAGCTCGACAACACCTTGCGCGACCTCGTCGGCGCGACCTTCACCCTCACCGACCGCTTCCCCGCCGAGCTGGCCGGCGCGAGCGGCTTCGACAACACCGCCAACACCTTGTTCCTCGAGTCGACGCTCATGGAGCGCTACATCGCGGCGGCCGAGCGGGTGGTGGAGCTGATGCTGCCGCCGGAGCCGTCGACCGCGGCCGAGCGGCGCGCGCACGAGCTGGTGTTCATCGCCACGCCCGGCGGCGGTCTCGGCGACGAGGAAGCGGCCGAGCTGGTGCTTCGCCACTTCCTGGGACGGGCCTACCGCCGTCCGCCCGCCGAGGCGGACGTGACGCGGGCACTCGGCCGGTACCGCGCGGCTCGGCAGTCGGGGCAGGCGTTCGAGGACGCCGTGAAGGTGGTCCTGCAGGCCATCCTGATCTCGCCGAAGTTCCTGCTGCGCGTCGAGACTGCGCCCGAGACCGTGAACGCCGACGCCTACCGCATCAGCGACTGGGACCTCGCCTCACGCCTCTCCTACTTCCTGTGGTCCTCGATGCCGGACGCGGAGCTGCGCGCCCTCGCCCGCCGCGGCGAGCTGAGCGACCCGGCCGTCCTCGAGGCGCAGGTCGACCGGATGCTGGCCGATCCGAAGGCCGACACCCTCGGCACCAGCTTCGCCGCCCAGTGGCTCGGCTTCCAGCACGTCGGCTCGCGGATCTGGCTGGACCCCATCGACAACCCGTGGTGCACCGAGACGCTGATGACCGCGATGCGCGACGAGTCGTCGCTGTTCTTCCTGTCGCTCGTCCGCGACAACCAGCCGATTCGCCGGCTCATCGACGCCGACTACACCTTCGTCAACGAGGAGCTCGGCACCGTCCTCTACGGCATGGAGGGGATCGAGGGCGAGCACATGCGCCGCGTGCCGCTCGACGACCCGAACCGCGGCGGCTACCTCGGCCACGGCAGCGTCCTGGCCCTGACCTCGAACTACAAGGACACGAGCCCCGTCAAACGCGGCCACTACGTCCTCGACGTGCTGCTCGGCACCCCGCCGCCCCCGCCGCCGCCGGGCGCAGGCGTCCTGTCGGAAGAGCTCGGCGACCTGCGCGCCCTCAGCTTCCGGGAGAAGCTGGAGCTGCACTCCAGCAACCCGACCTGCAGCGCCTGCCACAGCCGCATCGATCCGATCGGCTTCAGCCTGGAGAACTTCGACTATTTCGGCCGCTGGCGCGACAGCTACCACTTCCGCGAGCGCGTGGAGACCGAGGAGGAGGCCGACGAGATCCGCATCATCGAGGACACCAACGTCTTCACCGAGAAGCGCTTCTACCGGAACACCCACACGCCGATCCAGGCCGCCGGCTCGCTGCCGAGCGGCATCGCCTTCGACGGCCCGGCCGGCTTGAAGCGCACGCTCCTCGAAGAGCGTCACGACGACCTCGTCCGGCAGACCGCCTCGAAGATGCTCGCCTACGCCCTCGGCCGCCAGCTCGAGTACTACGACGAGCCGGCCCTGCGGAAGATCCTTGCGGCGCTGGAAGCGGACGACTACCGGTTCCAGACGCTGGTGAAGGAGATCGTCGCCAGCTACCCGTTCCAGTACAAGAAGCAGTGATGTCACGTCTCCCGTCAACCATCTATTGAAGGCTCGTCGAGAACAGTCGAAGTGGGGAATCCGAAGGAGTCAAAGACCGTCGCCGAGCAGTTCAAGTGTCGGTACTACAAGCTTGACGACTCGGTCTTGTTTCCAATCGACGATGATCCGAAATACATAGGAATAGCCGATCCAGCCATCTTGGCGTCGTTTGTCGCCTTTTGTAGCAGGCCGGGCAATCCAATCTACCTTCGAGGTTCCACAGATCGTCACCGACACTCCGTTCCATCACTTTTTCGAGACGCACACGGCAAGCAGTGCGACGCCGCAGAGATGAACCAGCGCTGGCGTGCTTACAAGTGTGTGCTGAACAGATTATGTCAACTTCCAGGAACACGCTGGGATCAAGAGGACCACCCAGGAGCAGTCCTGCAGCACTACGGACTCAGGACGCCTTGGCTTGATGTCGTTCGCAACTTGTACACTGCGATCTGGTTCGCCACTCATGATTTCGAGACTCGGGGCCACTGCCTTGCAGCCAACGCGAGCGACAAAGAACATGGCCATATTTCACTATATGACAGCCGCCGCGAAGGACAGCCCTGCCTGAAGGTCGTTGATCTCTGGGGTGATGACTCTTCGAGACACTTCCGACCCCACGCGCAGCACGGCCGGTCACTTGCGAAGCAGGGCGACGGCAGCGAGCCCGCGTGCGAACAGGATCTTGAGCCGTCTTCATTTAGCGGATCCGGGCAAGAAATCCGCGTGTTGGGGGTAAAGGTCTTGCTGCGCGGTGCCGATAGGAAAGGGGCGTGGGCCTGCTGCGCCGCATACGCGCCATCCTGGAACAATCCCCATCCGAGCGGGATCCTCGGGACGTTGTCATCGAGCAACAGGACCAGGAAATCTCGCGGCTGCGTGACGAACTGGCGCGCCACAAGGGCGTGCATCGTCAGAACGGCGGCTTGCAGCGTCAGATCGAGCGGCTGGAGCGCGAGAACGAGCACCTGAAACAGCAGTTGGGAGCCGAGCGCCGCGCGGGACGCCGGCAAGCCGCACCTTTCGCCAAGAAGCGGCCACAGGGTCGCGGCGGCCGTCCCGGCCGGCGGCCCGGTGCGCGCTATGGCCGGCAGGGGCGCCGCCCGTGTCCGGCGCGGGTCGACGAGACCATCGCGGCGCCGGCGCCGACGAGCTGTCCGGACTGCGGCGGCGCGGTCGAAGTGACCGGCGCGGCGTCGCAGTATCAGGAAGACCTACCCCCGGTGCGCCCGCTGGTGCGCCGCTTCGACATCGAGGTCGGCCACTGCTCGCAGTGTCGGCGGCGTATCCAGGGCCGCCACGCCCTGCAGACCTCCGACGCGTTGGGGGCGGCCCGCGCACAGCTCGGTCCCGGTGTGGTCGCGCTGGTCGTGGAGTTGCACACCCACGGCGGCCTGCCGCTGGCCAAGGTCGCCGACCTGCTGCAGACCCGCTTCGGCCTGCAGGTGACGCCGGGGGGCCTCGCGAATCTGCTGCATCGTGCGGCACGCGACGCGCGGCCGGCCTACGAGGCGTTGCGCGAGCAGGTTCGCAACGCTCCGGTGGTCACGGCCGATGAAACCGGTTGGCGCGTCGGCGCCCGCAGCCACTGGTTGTGGGCGGCCGTCACCCCGACGACGACCGTCTACGCCATCTGTGCGGGCCGCGGATTCGAAGACGCGCAAGCGGTCCTGGGAGCCGACTTCGACGGCGTGCTCGTGCGCGACGGATGGGTGGTCTACCGCCGCTACATCAACGGCGAGCACCAAACTTGTCTGGCCCACCTGCTTCGACGCTGTGAGCATCTGCTCGAGGACCATCCCCGCTGCGGGTGGGCCGCTCAGGTGCAGGCCACCTTGCAGGCCGGCCTCGCGCTGCGCGACCGGCGCGATGCCGGCGGTCTGAGCGACCACGGCCTGGCCACCGCCCGCGGCCGACTGCTCGCCCGGCTCAGCCGGCTGATCGACAACCCGCCGCCGCTGGACGAGGCCGAGTGCTTCGCCAACCATCTGGCCAACGAATTCGGCGCCATCTTCACGTTCCTGTGGAACCCGTCGGTCGACGCCACCAACTGGCGCGCCGAACAAGCCATCCGGCCCGCCGTCGTCATCCGCAAGGTGTGCGGCGGCAACCGCACCCGCAAGGGCGCCGACACCCAGCAGGTCCTCGCCAGCGTCGTACGTACCGCACGCCAACGAAACCTCGACCTGCCTGCGCTATTCGCCACGATGTTGCGCGCCCCCGACTCGATCGTCCCCGACGGATTCAACCTTCCGCCGCCGTCCGCGTGAGCGGCAGCGCGACACTACCGAGCCGATGCACGACCGCGAACCGGCGGCTGACCGCCGCGCCGGGTGAATGCCGAGAACGTTGACACCCAAGGCGCAGCAACCCGATGCCCGGGTCGGGTGCTTCCAGCCGTAGCTGGCCTCCGCAACCAGCAGACCTACCCCTTCGTGCCCGGGCAGCCGACGCACGCACCCCGTCCTCGGCTTCCGGCTGCGGCGTGGGTAACAGTGCAGCCACCTCGGCCTCCCGCGCAAGTCGCAACGCCCGCCAAAGGAAACCTCGGCGTCGCTCGAACTTCGACGTGCCAGGCCCATTCCACGCCCGTGTCTATTGACGAATCACCCGGTAAACGAAGACCTTGAGCCTTACAGAATCGCCCACGTCCGCTTCCCGAATTCCAGAAGGTGGACACTCTGCGGTCATATGTTCTCGGCTCGGTTCCTGTTCCCGGCGCCTGAGCATGACGAATCGCTGGAGCAGCTCAGCCGTCCCGAGGTCGAGACGGTTGTCGACAAGGCCTGCGACAGCCAAATGCTTGCCCACGGTACTCTTGGCAAGGTGTCCCACTACATGTGATTCCTCTTGTTGCGAGCGACCGCTTGAGCGCATCGCCGATCTGAGCGCCATCACATTTCATCGCATCGACCGCTATCAATCGCCGACATCGCCGACACGCACGGAACCGCGGGAAGTCGCGATTAGCCGACTCGATGGTCGGCCGTCGACTTGGGCGCACGCGGCCAGTCCCCACTTGGGTGTGGCTCTTCTTCGTTGACCGTTTTTTCCCCTGTTCATAGGCATTTTCGCCCGCGGACGGTTCCTTTTCTGTTCATTTTCGCGGGGACAGAACTCCGGACAGCGCCCACCCGCCTCTTTCGGGCAGCCAGCCCGATCTGATCGCGGCGCCTGGCGCGTCGGTCGGTCCCTCCGGCGCGCCCCCTCTGGACATTTGCGGGGCGTTTTGCTACGGTCTCGTGGGAAGGAAGACGCTGCTGTGACGACCGTGGCGACGACGCGATTCTCGGGCCGTGCGTTCGGCGTGCAGGAGATGACGCTGATCCGCGAGGTCGTGCGGGAGTGTTCGGGTCTGAGCCGGATGGAGCTGGCGCGCACGGTGTGCGAGTTGTTGCGGTGGCGGCGGCCGAACGGGCGGCTGAAGGCGCGGGAGTGCCGGGAGTTCCTCGAGCGGCTCGACGCGGAGGGTGCGCTGGAGCTGCCTGCCAAGCGCCGGGGCCGCGCACTCGGTTCGGTCACCCGCGTTCCCCGGACGGCGGCAGGGGAGCCGGGGCTCCCGCTGGTCGGCAGCGTGCGCGATGTCGAGCCGCTGGCGGTCGAGTTGGTGCGCGAGCCTGCCCAGCGCCTGCTGTTCCGGGAGCTGGTGGGACGCTACCACTACCTTGGGCACACGGTCCCGTTCGGCGCTCACCTGCGCTATCTGGTGTTTGCGTCGCGGCCTCAGGGGGCGGTGGTCGGCTGCCTGCAGTTCTCCAGTCCGGCGTGGCGCATGGCGGTCCGGGACCGCTGGGTCGGCTGGGATGATCGGACTCGGGCGCGGAATCTGCAGCGCGTGGTCAACAACAGCCGCTTCCTGTTGCTGCCGTGGGTCGGGGTGAAGAACCTGGCCAGCGCCGTTCTGGCGCGCGGTCTCTCGCAGTTGGCGGTGGACTGGCCGCGCCGTTACCACGTCGAGCCCTGGCTGGTGGAAACGCTGGTGGATGCGCGCCGCCACCACGGGGGTTGCTACCGCGCCGCCAACTTTGTCGCGTTGGGCTCGACCAGCGGTCGCGGTCGCATCGACCGGCACCGTCGCCGTGCCGGTGAGGCGCCCAAGACGGTCCTGGTTTATCCTGTGGTCCGGAATGCGCAGCAGCGGTTGCGGGAGAGTTGAGCGATGCGAGCCGTTGTCCCCACTCCCCCCGCCCCGGCGCCGTATGCGGCGGCCGAGGCCGCCTTCGCCGAGGCCAAAGCCTACCTTTCTTCGCGCGAAGCACAACAGATGAGCGAGAGCAACCTCGAACGGGAGTTGCAGCGGCGGGGGCAGGAGTTGATGCGCAAGCTCCTGCAGGGGCACCTCGAACAGCGCAGTCCGGGGGAGGCCGCCGGTCCGGTCACGGGGGCCGACGGTGTCGAGCGCTCGCAACGGCGCGTGCACGAACGCCGCATCGAGACGACCTTCGGCACCGTGGCGGTCGAGCGCGTGGGCTACGCGCGTCCCGGTCATGACAGTCTGCATCCGCTCGACGCCGCGCTGAACCTGCCGCCGGAGCGTTACTCGCTGGAGGTGCGCCGGCGGGTGGCCGAGGCGGCCGCCTCGCGGTCGTTCGACGAAGCGCTGTTCGATCTGTCTCGCAGTACCGGGGCCGAAGTGCCCAAGCGTCAGGCGGAACAGTTGGTGGCTCGTGCGGCCGAGGACTTCGACGCCTTCTACGAGGCGCGCCGCGCGGCGATGGGCGAGCCGCCCCCCGAGGGGTCGGTGGTCGTGCTCACCTTCGACGGCAAGGGTGTGGTGCTGCATCGCGACGACCTGCGCGAGGCGACGCGGCGGGCGGCCGAGAAGCGCCGGCAGCAACGGGAGCCGCTCTCCCTGTTCCAGCGCCTGAAGCCGGGCGAGAAGAAGAACGCCAAGCGCATGGCAACGGTGGCCGCCGTCTACACGACGGCGCCGTTGGTGCGCAGCCCCGAGCAGTTCCTGCGGAGCCTGATGCCACGACAGCCGGGCGCGAAGCCCCCGCTCGTGCGGCCCCGCCCGGTGGCCAAGCGGGTCTGGGCGAGCCTGCAACGCGAGCCCTGGGAGGTGGTCGCCGAGGCGACGCTGGAAGCCGAGCGCCACGACCCCGAGCACGTCAAGCGCTGGGTCGTGCTCGTCGACGGCGCCGAGACGCAGCTCGACCTGGTGGAAGCGAGCGCCGCCGCCTACGGCGTGGACGTAACGGTGATACTCGACATCATCCACGTGGTCGAGTACGTCTGGAAGGCGGCGCACGTGTTCCATCGCGAGGGGAGCCCCGATGCGGCGCATTGGGCCTGGACGCGCGTGCAGAGCATTCTCGAGGGCAAGGCCAGCCGGGTGGCGGCGGCGATGCGGCGTGCCGCGACCGTCGCCGGCCTGTCGAAGGACACCCGCAAGCCGGTCGATACGTGCGCCGACTACCTGCAGAAGTACGCGCCGTATCTGCACTACGACCGCTACCTCGCGGCGGGCTATCCCATCGCCACTGGCGTCATCGAAGGGGCGTGCCGGTACCTGGTCCGCGACCGGATGGATTTGACCGGTGCCCGCTGGCGCCTGGTGGGAGCCGAGGCGGTCCTGAAGCTGCGGGCGCTACGAGCCAGCGGCGACTTCGATCCGTACTGGGACTTCCACGAAGCGCGCGAATACGAACGGAATCACGCCCAGCGATACGCTGCGCGGACAGCCCCGCCGGTCAGCGAGCCGCCCCCGCCGCCCTCTCCACCACGCCTTCGACGCGTCAAGTAGCTCTTGCCATGCCGCTCCCAGAAGCCCCCTGGGCCGTCGACGAAGAAGAGCCACACCCTCCCCACTTCGGCCGCGAGAACGGTAACGCCTTGGCTCGGGCGCGATCAGCGATTTCGTAGGCGGTGTTCCAAACAACCATCGACAGCCAGTTCCGGGAACACGGCCGCGAAGTCGCAAGGCACCCGCTACCGCCCGCCGCGGCGAGTCAGCGTCGTCGCGCGGCCCTACGGTTGTTGGGGTAAGAGGTACCAACGAATACGACATGACGAGGGCGTGTCGGCCGAGGCGGCCAACGTGCTACACTGCATTGTTGATGAACAGATACAAGTGGATTCTCAGGACGGTCGTAGGGGTCTGGATGTTGCTGATCATGGCGAATTGCTCGGATGGAGAGCGCGGCCTAGCGCGGGGGCGAGTTGGGACCACCGCCTCAGCCGACGCTCCCCTTGCCTCGCTCGCCACGAGCGAAGGCGAACAACGACAGCAAGTGTGTCTGGCGGCTGGACGGTACGTCCTCGTTGCGACCTTTGCCAAACCAGCCACCTACTGGTCAGGGGAAGAGATTCCCGAACACGAGTTGGGTCCATTTCCCGCCGTTTCGGCAGCTCTGCTGCGGGTTGACGGCGAGAACGATGCTACCGATTCTCCGGTTGCGGCTGTGATGCGCATGCGGGGCGAACCGGAGCGGGTGACGTCCTCTCCCGTAGACATTGCGGGGGGCTGCTATCTCTTGGTGGTAGCGATGCCGGAACGCCCTGCGCGCACCGAGCGAGGAGATTCACGGATTCCGAGGGCACGACCTAACTGGTTTGCCGTGGCACGCATCTACACAGCCAATGCCCTCCCAACACTACAGACGTCTAACTGAGAGCAAATACCCGAAGCTGAACGAATGGATGAGCCCGTTTGAGCCGTTCAAGGACGAGCTGAACGTCCCCCGCGACATCTGGACGCCGCTCGGCAACGAAGTCGCTGCCGCACCACAGCAACTCGTGGTCGGCGCCGCATCGGCCGCTTGATCACGAGCGCGACGGAGACGGCTCCTGCAGCTCGCCCATCTCCACGTGTCGCAGGCTGTCGCGGCGAGTGCGTGCTCCCGTCTCGTAGCGAAGCATGGAAACGTGGGCGCGCGGCGTCGGGTCCCCTCCCGAAGCCTCCAACTTCTCGATATGCGCAATCACGGCCGAGCGGATGGCTCGGTTTCGCCGCCGCTGCAGTGTCCGCCGCGGCATAGACTCCAGGCAGACCTGCGACCCACGCACTGAACGTGCCGTTGCTCTCCCGCTCCACGATCACCGGATAGTGCATCGTCACAGCCCGGCCTCCTTCAGGATGCGATGAGCAAGCCCTGTACCGACCTCTTTCTTCGTGTGAACGGATCCTACCCGACGACGCCCCAGTTGACCGGACGAACTCTCCTCGCCGACTGCGGCTGCTCTGGCTCACGGCAACGGCCGCCCGTGATCTACACTGTGACAGTCGGAACAAGCCCACGGCAATCGGATCGAGGATCGCCCCGATGACGACGACACGACGCATCTCCCGGCGGACCGTCCTGCGCGGACTCGGCGCCACGCTGGCGCTGCCCCTGCTCGACATCATGCGCCCGGTCTCCTCGTTCGGCGGGGGCGCTCAGGCGTCCGGCGCGGCGGCGAGCGCGCGGCGGCTGGCGTATCTCTACTTCCCGAACGGGATCGCGCGCGGGTCGTGGCACCCGGCCGAGACCGGGCAGGACGGGAAGCTGCTGAAGCTGAACGAGTGGATGCGCCCGTTCGAGCCGTTCAAGGACGAGCTGACCATCCCGCGCAATGTCTGGACGCCGCTCGGCAACGGGCACGTCGGCGGCACGCCGACGTGGCTGACCGGGTTCGACTACGACCGGCAGGCGGTGAGCGCCGGCGGGGTATCGGCGGACCAGATCGCCGGCCGGCACGTCGGGCAGGAGACGCTGCTGCCGTCGCTGGAGCTGTCGACCAAGGGCGAAGGCTTCTTCTCGAACTCGCTGTCGCGCAACAGCATCTCGTGGTCGGCGCCGGATCGGCCGCTGCCGCGCGAGGTGGAGCCGCGCGCCGTCTTCGACCGCATCTTCCGGCCCCCGTCCGGGGGCGCGAGCAACCGCTCGGTGATGGACGCGGTCCTCGAGGACGCCAAGGCCCTGCGCCGAACCGCCAGCACGACCGACCAGGTGCGGCTGGACGAGTACTTCGAGTCGATCCGCGCGCTGGAGCGGCGGATCGAGTTCTCCGAGCGGCGCTCGACCGAGATGGGCAGGGACAAGGCGCTGACCGACACGCTCATGGCGCCGGAGCCGGGCATCCCGTCCGACCACGGCGAGTACGTCCGCCTGATGATGGACCTGCTGGTCGCCGCCTTCCAGTCCGACGCGACGCGGGTCGCGACGTTCATGCTCGACCACGGCCAGTCGAACCGTTACTTCAACTTCATTCCCGGCGTGACGGGCACGTGGCACGCGCTGTCGCATTACAAGAACGCCTCCGGCAAGACCGAGGACGACGACGGCGTCACCTCGTGGAGTTCGCCGGAGGAGAAGCAGCGGATGTACTCGGAGGTCATCCGCTGGCACCACGAGCAGGTGGCCTATCTGCTCGGGCGCCTCAAGGCCATCGAGGAGCCGGACGGCCGGACGCTGCTCGACAACAGCATGATCGTCTACGGCGCGATCCTCGGCGACGGCAACGAGCACGATCCCGACGATCTGCCGACGCTGCTCGCGGGCCGCGGCGGGGGCACCATCCACAGCGGGCGGGCGCTCGACTTCGCGGAGCCGACCGATCTGGCGAACCTGCACCTGTCGCTGCTGCAACGGATGGGAGTGCCCATCGACCGCTTCGGGAACAGCACGACACCGATGCAGGAGATCGACGCGTGAGCCCGGCCGCGGCGCGGGCGTTCACTCGGCGAGCGGCGGCGGCGGACTCTCGAGGCTGCTCTGCTGCCACCAGTCGTTGAAGTCCCGCGCTCCGTGCAAGAAGCCGATCACGGCGACCGTATCGTTCCGAATCTCGTACATCAGACGGTAGCTGTAAACGAAGACCTCTCGAATGGCGGGGTCGCCGAGTTCCGGAACCACTCGGCCGCGTTTCGGCGAAGGACGCCAGCCGTGGAGGCCGCTTGCAGGGCCTGAATCAATACCCGGCGTGCGGCGTCATGCGAGTCCCCCGCGACATGGCTGACTGCGTCGTCGAGCGCCTGCCTCGCGGCCTTTGCCCAGACTACCCGTCGCCACCGAGCAGCCATTTCCGCCGCAACTCCGCCTCGACCTCATCGTGCGGGATCGTCAGGCCAGCGCCGGCTTCGGCCCGACCCTGCTGCACAGCCTGCACCACGTACAGGTGGTACAGCACATCATCCAGGCTGCAATCTTCGGGTAGTCGGTCCAGAACGGCGCGAGCAGTTTCCTTGGCGGTCATCGAGGCAACGCTCCCCGAATCAGGATAGCAGCCCGCGCATCCGCAGGACGAAGCTCAACTCCAGCAGAACTCTCCCCGCCTGTTTCCGGTAGAGTTGTCGGCACGCCACGGGGAGGAATCCATGACCCGCACGACGCCGTTCCGCACCGCGCTCGCCGTCGCTCTCGTCATCGCCTGCGCCGCGCTGCTCCAGACCACGGTCGGGGCCCAGAACCGCACCGGCGCCTCCGCGCTCCGGGGCGTGCCCGCCCTGCCGCCGCCGGAGCGGCCGGTGGTGCTCTACACGGCCGAGCAGCCGCGCATCCGCGTGGTGCCGATCGTGACCGGGCTCGACCACCCGTGGGGGATGGCGTTCCGCCGCAACGGCGACATCCTGGTCACCGAGCGCGACCGGGGCACGTTGCGGATCATCCGCAACGGGCAGCTCCTCGACGAGGACATCCCCGGCGTGCCGGAGGTCTTCACCGGCGTGCGGCTCGCGGGACTGATGGACGTGGCGGTCCACCCCGAGGACGACACCCTCGTCTATCTCACCTACTCGCAGGGGGAGGAGCGCGACGGGCGGCAGGGCGCCACGGTGGCGCTGGCGCGCGGGCGCCTCGACGAAGGGTCCGGCGCGCTGACCGAGACGCGCGACATCTTCGTCGCCGACGGCTGGGGCGGCGGCATCGCCGCGTCGCGCCTGATCTGGGGACCGGACGACAAGCTGTTCATGACCGTCGGCGGCGCGTTCGAGTTCGCCGGCACCGGAGAGTACGCCCAGGACGGGCAGACCCACTTCGGCAAGCTGCTGCGGCTGAACGACGACGGCACGGCGCCGGACGACAATCCCTTCGCCGGCAACCCCGACTACCACCCCGAGATCTGGACGCTGGGGCACCGCAACCAGATCGGCCTCGCCTTCCACCCCGACACCGGCGAGCTGTGGGCGACCGAGCACGGCGTGCAGGGGGGCGACGAGGCCAACATCATCCAGCCCGGCTCGAACTACGGCTGGCCCGTCGCGTCCTACAGCCGGACCTACGGCGGCCGGCCGATCACCGAGACCCCCTGGCTGCCGGAGTTCACGGGACCCCACGTGATGTGGTGGCCGTCGATCGCCCCGTCCGGCCTCACCTTCTACGACGGCGAGCACTTCCCCGCCTGGCGCGGCAACCTGTTCGTCGGCTCGATGATGGTGGGCCGCATGCAGCACACAGGGCACCTCGAGCGCATCGTCTTCAACCGGCTGGGCCAGGAAATCCGCCGCGAGTGGCTGCTGATGGAGTTGAAGCAGCGGGTGCGCGACGTGCAGCAGGGGCCGGACGGCTACCTGTACGTCCTGACGGAGGAGGACAACGGCGCGCTGCTGCGCATCGAGCCCGCCCGCGCCATCACCGAGGCGCCGGGCACCATCGTGCCGGCGGTCCGCCTGGCCGATGCCCGGATCGCGCCTTTGCCGGAAGCGGAATGGACGGCCGAGCAGCGCGCGAGCGTCGAGCGGTACGAGGCCGACGGACACTCCTCCAACGTCGTACGCACGCTGTCCCGCGTGCCCGCGCTGGCCGGCCGCGTGCTGCCGTTCACCAACTACGTCGCCAACGAGACGACCCTCTCGCCGCGGCACCGCGCCATCCTGATCCTGCGCACCGCGTGGCTCACCCAGAGCGCCAACATCTGGGCCACGCAGGCGAGCCGGGCGGCCGAGGCGGGACTGACCGCGGAAGAGGCGATGCTGGTCGCCAACGGTCCGGGGGACGACTGGGACCCGTTCGAGGCCATCCTCATCGGCTTCGCGGACCAGATGTTCCGTCACGCGGCGGTCACCGACCGGACCTGGGAAGCGCTGGCCGAGCGCTACGACACCCACCACCTGATCGACGCGGTCATGACCGTGGGCGCGACCACGACCAACGCCATCCTCTTCAACTCGCTCGGCATCCAGCCGGACGACGGCGTGCCGGCCGAGGCGCTGATGCCGGTGGACGACGTCGGCTACCGGGTGGTGGTCCCGGACCAGGAGCCGCCGCTGACGACGCCGCGTATCGACCCGCTCGAGGGCGACGGGCTGCGGGTCAGCCGCACGTTCCTGCAGCATCCCGCGATGGTGGAAGCGCGCAACATCAACCCGCGTTACGTGCTCGATCCGGAACGGTCGCGCCTGACGCCGCACGATCGGGAGCTGCTCATCCTGCGCATGGGCTGGAACTCCGGCGCGGTCTACGAGTGGGCCAAGCACGTCGGCAGCGTCGGCCGCGCCCGCGACCACGGCCTCGACCCGGTCTGGATCGCACAGGGCCGCGACCAGTCGGGCTGGGGCGCCAACGAGCTCGCGCTTATCGACGCCGCCAACGAGATGTTCCGCGACTCGATGATCTCGGACGAGACGTGGGCGGACCTGTCGTCGCGCTACGACACGCACCAGATGATGAGCATCGCGCTCGCCGCGGCGCGCTACCGGATGGTGTCGATGGCGCTCAACGCGTTCGGCGTGCAGCCGCGGCCGGACGACGAGCGGTTCCCGGTGCTGGAGGGGTACTGACATGCTCACTCGAGTCTTGCGACGCGGCGGCGTCCCGGTTCTTGCGGCACTGCTGGTCGGCGCGGCTGCGGTGGCCGTCGACTCCCAGACGCGGCCGGCGATGACCACCGAGGCGGAGTTCCTGCACGCGATGGAGGAGCTGTCGAACTGGGGCCGCTGGGGTCCGGACGACGGGCTGGGCGCCGCCAATCTCATCACGCCGGCCAAGCGCAAGGCAGCCGCGGCGCTGGTGACCGAGGGCCGCAGCGTGTCGCTGGCCCACGACATCATCCAGGCGCCGACGCTCGAGGGCCAGTGGTACCTCGACCGGCAGGTCGTCAACGTCAGCGAGACCGGCGCCTCCGACCGCTACCAGTACACCGGCACGTACCACGGCGTCATCCACAGCCACCTCGACTCGGTCGCCTGCCATGTGATGTTCGAGGGCAAGGGCTACAACGGGGTGACGGCCGAGCAGGTGACGGCCGCCGACGGCTGCCCGCAGGGGAGCATCCACGCGTTGCGCGAAGGCATCTTCACGCGCGGCATCCTGTTCGACGCGACGCTGCTGCCGGGCAGGGACGCCGGGCAGGGCTGGGTGGAGCCGGGCACGGCGATTCGCGCCGCGGACCTCGAGGAGCTGGAGCGCATCCAGGGCGTGCGGGTCGAGCCCGGCGACGTCATCCTGCTGCACACCGGCCGCTGGCAGCGGCGGGCCGCGCTCGGCCCGTGGAACCCGTCGGAAGAGGGGGTGGCCGGCTACCACTCCGACGTGGCGTACTTCCTGAAGGAACGGGGCGTGTCGTTCATCGGCCACGACATGTGGAACGACGCGTTCCCGCACGAGTACTCCGACGACGTGCGGCTCCCGATCCACCGCCTGGCCCTGGTCGCGCTCGGCGTCGGGATCTTCGACAACCTCGACTTCGACGACCTCGCCGCGACGGCGCGCGAGCTCGGCCGCTACGAGTTCCTCTTCGTGGCCGCGCCGCTCCGCATCGAGAAGGGCATGGGATCGCCCCTCAACCCGATCGCGACCTTCTAGACAAGACGATGAGAAGACAGGTGCCGACGCTTTCAACGCTCATTCTCACCGCCGTTCTGGGCCTCGTCCCGGCCGCGCCGGCCGCGGGCCAGTGGCACAGCAACGGCCAGCCGCTGCCCGAAGAGTCCTGGCGCAAGCTTCAGAACGGCTTCGGCGCCATGCTGGTGCTGTCGAACCGACCGGACGAGTTTCTCGAAGCCTGGGTGCAACGGACCCCCGGCGTCTCCATCAGCACGACACGGATCGGCCGTCGCGGGCAGTCGCTCGCCCCGTTCATCTTCTTCATCGGCTGCGCCGAAAACCGTCTCGGCGTCTGCGACACCTCGTTCGACCTGCAGGTGGTGCGGCCGAACGGCACTTCGCTGTTCGAGGCGCCCGGTCTGGAGCTGTGGCGGGCCAAGCCGGCGCCGGCCCCCGGCACCATCGGCCTGTCGGTGGGTTACGCGGGAATCGACCTCGCGGACGGAGACGGACTCGGCCGCTACGTCGTGCGGGCCGAGGTGCGCGACGCGAACTCCGGAACCGCGATGACCCTCGAGCAGACCTTTCAGGTGTTCGGCGAGGTGTCGACCATCATCGGCGACGGCATGCCGGGCCTGTCCGACATGCAGGTCAACAATCCCTATGGGGTGGTGATCGGACCGGACGGCGCCCTCTATTTCTGCGACCTCGACAACCAGATGATCAGGCGCCTGCACCTGGCAACCGGACGTACGACGACGATTGCCGGCAACGGCGAGCGGGGCTACGGCGGCGACGGCGGACCGGCGACCGAAGCCATGCTCAACATGCCGCACGAGATCCAGTTCGACGCGCGCGGGGATCTCTACATCGTCGAGCGCGACAACCACGCCGTCCGCAAGGTCGACATGCAGACGGGAGTCATCTCCACCGTGGCGGGCACCGGCGAGGCCGGGTTCTCCGGCGACGGCGGGCCGGCGGCCGAGGCGCAGCTTCGCGCCCCGCACAGCATCGTCTTCGCCCCGGACGGGCGGCTGCTGATCTGCGACATCGGCAACCACCGCATGCGGCGCGTCGACATGGAGACCGGCCTCATCGAGACGTTCGCCGGCACGGGCGAGCGCGAGCCCACCCCCGACGGCGCGCCGCTGGCCGGCACGCCGCTGAACGGGCCGCGCGCGATGGCCCTCGATCCGGACGGCAACCTCTACTTGGCGCTGCGGGAGGGGAACGCCATCTACCGCATCGACCTCGAGAACGAGACGATTCACCATGTCGCGGGCACCGGCGAGCAGGGCTACACCGGCGACGGCGGCCCGGCGCGCGAGGCGACGCTGGCCGGCCCCAAGGGGCTCGCCTACGCCGCCGACGGAACGCTCTACATCGCCGACACCGAGAACCACGTGATACGGCGCATCAACGTCGCGACCGGCATCATCTCGACGGCGCTCGGCACCGGCGAGCGCGGCGACGGGCCGGAGCCGGAACCGCGGCAGTGCAGGATGAACCGGCCGCACGGGATCTGGGTGGACGAGGCCGGCGCCCTCTACGTCGGCGACAGCGAGGCGCACCGCATCCGGATACTCAGGTAGTCGCGGCGAACACGACCAGTCAACGCGCGCGGCACCCGACTCAGAGAACGACAGCCTTGACCTGACGACGCGCGCACCCAGCCAAACACTCCCAGTGCCCCTTCACTCGCCGGGCCTCCTCGGCGCCGGGCCACGGCGGCATCGTCACGATGACGAAGCGGAGATCATCATCGCCGGTGTTGCGGAATTGGAAGTGCGTGCCGCACTCGATCGTCAGTGCGACGCCGGGCAATGCGCGCCGTCTGCATCATCGACCCTCAGGCGGAATCACGTGGAGCGCCGCGGGTCCGCCGGCAACCAGCGCAGCCGGCACGGCTTCGTCCAACGTGGCGAACTGCACGCCGTGCCGCGAGGCGACCGCGAGCAGGTAGAGATCCGCCAGTTGCTTCGGCGAGATCCCGCGGAGGTCTCCGAACGTCGGAGCGTGCGCCACGGTGAGGTCGGCGGGCAGGAACCGGTGAGAGGGAAAAGCGAGGAGGTGGCGAAGCTCGACCAGCGCCTCACCAGGCGAACCGGGCCCGCCCGGATACCTGGGGTGACCGTAGATGCGAAGGAATCCGTTCTCGGTCAACGGACAGGTACAGAGAGCCGCGTCCGCATGTTCGGCTTCCCAACGACGGCAACGCTGATGATGCTCGTGGCGCGAGTCCGCCCGGGCGATCAGCACGTTGACGTCCAGCAGAAAAACCACCTCAGATCCCTTCGAGCTCGCGCAGCCGATTCACCAGCTCGTCGGTGATGACCGTGGTGTCCCCCGGGGCCCGCTTGAGCACCGGCCAGCCAAGTGCATCGACCTCGAACCGATCTCTGCGAGGCAGGGCTTCGGCGGCAGGAGCCGGGCGAACGAGCGACTCGGCGAGAGAATTCAGCAGCAGCGCGCGAAGCGTCGTGCCCTCTTCGGCCGCTCGGATCTTTGCGCATTCCGGTGAAACCGATCACCCGTTCCGGTGGCAAACCGATCACCTGTTCCGGCGCAAACCGATCACCTGTTCCGACGCAAACCGATCACCTGTCGGAGCGAAGCGACGCGGGACGAAATCATGAGTCCCGGGTCTCCGTTCGGGTCGACGGTCGGCTTTGTTTCCGCATCGAGTCTCCTTTCAGGTCGAGCTTGTACGCATTGTGCACGAGACGGTCGAGGATCGCGTCGGCGAGCGTCGGGTCGCCGACGATGTCATGCCACTTGTCGACGGGAACCTGGCTGGTCACGACCGTCGAGCGGACGCCGTGGCGGTCCTCGAGGACTTCGAGCAGGTCGTGGCGGTTCTCCGCGTTGAATGGGGCCAGCCCCCAGTCATCCATCACCAGCACCTCGGTCTTGGCGAGCGATTCGAGCAGCTTCGGGTAGCGCCCGTCGGCGCGCGCAATGGCCAGGGCGCTCAGCAGCCGGGACACGCGGACATACAACGCGCTGTGTCCGTTGCGGCAGGCGCTGTGGGCGAGCGCGCATCCTATCCAGCTTTTTCCGATGCCGGTCGGGCCGCAGATCAGGACGTTGAGATGCTCGCGGACCCAGCGCCCGTCGGCGAGCGAGAGGACGAGCTGCTTGTCGAGCCCGCGACGGTGACGGAAGTCGATGTCCTCGATGCAGGCGTCGTGCTTCAGCTTGGCGCGCCGCAGTCGGTTGGTGAGCTGTCGGGAGTAACGCTCGGTAAGCTCGCGGTCGACGAGCAGACCGAGCCGTTCCTCGAACGAGAGGGCTTCGACCTCGGACGAGTCGAACTGCTCGGCGAGAGCCTTGGCCATCCCGGCGCATCGTAGCTGTTGGAGCTTCTCGACGGTCGGATGAGTCAGCATCTGGGCGTTCCTTTCAGCAATCACTGGTAGTAGAGGGCGCCGCGGATGTTGTCGTGCTCGACCGGGTCGGCGCGGTCGAATTGCTCGGCGGACGTCTCGTCGAGTCGGTGCTTGAGGATCGATTCAACGCTGCGGTAGCTGTAGCTGCCGATGGCCAGCGCCCGTGTGGCGGCCGCTTCCAGGCGGGCGTCGCCGTGGCACTTGGCCAGACGCAGGAGACCGAGGCAGGAACGGTAGGCCTGCTGTGGGTGACGCCGCGAATTGAGGACGGCGGTGATCAGGGCGGCGGTCGACGGCCCGATCTTCTCGGCCAAGCGGATGAAGCGGTCCGGGGTCCATTCGCCCATCTGGCGGTGCTTCTCGGGCATGTGCTCGGTCGCGGTGGTGTGACGCCCCTTGTGCGAGGAACGGACGTGGCTGGCAACGCGCTGGCTGCGATGAAAGCACTCGACGGTGCGGGCGGTCAGTCGGACGTCGAGCTGGCGCCCGACCAGCGCGTGTGGAACCGAGTAGTAGTGGCGGTCGATTTCCACGTGGTAGTCGATGTGTACGCGCACGGTCTTCCACTCGGCGAAGACGTACCGGCTGGAGGGCAGCGGGCGCAGGGCCGGCCGGTCGAGCTGCTCGAACTGCGAGCGCCGCGACCCCGGGAGCTTGCGGAACGGGCGCGTGTTGAGCCGGTCGAGCAGCTTGGAGACCGCGGCGTTGAGCTCGGCCAGCGAGAAGAACCTGCGATGGCGAAGCGCGGCGAGTATCCACCGCTCGACGATTTGAACGGCGACCTCCGCCTTCGCCTTGTCCCTTGGGCGACGCACCCGCGCGGGCAGCACCGCCACGCCGTAGTGGGAGGCGAGGTCGTGATAGGTCGGATTCAGGTCAGGCTCGTAGCGATGGGCGCCGCTGACTCCCGAGCGCAGGTTGTCTGGGATCACGAGCTCGGGACAACCGCCGCAGAACTCGAAGGCTCGTACGTGCGAGGCCGTCCAGTCCGGCAGGGTCTGCGTCCAGGTGGCCTCGGCGAAGGTGTAGCTCGAGGCGCCGAGCACGGCCACGAAGACCTGCGCTTGACGCTCCTCGCCGGTCTCGGGGTCGACCACCGGCACCGTCTGCCCGGCGTAGTCGATGAACAGCTTCTCGCCGGCGCGGTGCTCCTGGCGCATCACCAGGTCGAGCTTTCCAGCCCATTCCCGGTACTGCTCGCAGAACCGGCTGTACTGCAACCCCTCGGGATGGATCGCCTTGTACTCTTCCCAGAGCAAGGCCAGCGTTACGTTCTTGCCCCGCAGCTCCCGGCGCACCTCGCTCCAGTCCGGCAGCGGACGCGACGTGTGGCTCGACGGGAGCGCCGGAAACAGCCGGCGCTCCAGCCCGGCGTCGTCGATCGCCTCGGGTAGCGGCCAACTCACCCCCGCCACCTTGGCGCGGCGCAGGTACTCGCCCACCGTCGACGGCGATGTCCCCAGGCTGCGGGCAATCGCCCGAATGCTCAACGCCGCGGCGAAGTACAGCCGCAGCACCTCTCGAATCTTCCGCATGGACAACCTCCTGTTCGCCAGCTTCTATCCCTCCTGCAAAAGCAGGGAGGATCCCACGCCGGCGGGGTTGTCCCGCGTCGCTCAGCCCCGACTCAGGGTGATCGGTTTCGACCGGAATCGGTGATCGGTTTGGATCGGAATCAGTGATCGGTTTCGGCCGGAATCGGTGATCGGTTTGCCCCGGAATCCGCAGATCTTCGCTTGTCGATACAGTGCGTCCGGAATGTCGACGGTAGTCTTCACATAGAGCAGTATGCCCGTATCTCCGTATCGATATCAAGCATCGCCTCGGATGACCCGTGGGCGGTCAGGCTCATCGCCGGCCTCCTCGATGGTCGGCGTCCAGCCCTCCCCCCCACCCGACCTTGCGCGCAGCTCGGTAGCGTTCACCCTGGCCGCGCGTCACCAGTTCCTCGCGCAGTCCGTCTGCCGTACAGAGCCGGAGCGATACACGGCGCGGTTCCCTGCGCGGGCGGCGCAACACCCTCGCGGCGCTCGGATCGGCGTTGCCGCGGGTCACGGCGACGTAGGAGAACTTCTCGTCCTCGTGACCGAGCGACCCACCCTTGAGGCGGCGATGCACGCTCGATCGGTTTACCCGCACGCCGAAATGGCACCAGTCATCGGAAGCCAACGGGCACGCGTCGTCGTGTGGACAGGGCGCGGCGACGTGGGCTCCAGCCTCGACGAGGCGCGCGCGCGCCCGAATGACGCGGGCCGCGCCCGCCGGCGTGCCGGGCTCGACGATGACCAGCGCCGCGGCGGTGACGCCCCAGGCCGCATCGATGAACCCGTCTCTTGCCCGCTCCGGCAATTCGCCGAGAACGTAGCCGGCCAGCACCAAATCGTGCTCGCCGATCCCACGGGTCCGCCCGACATCGCGCAGAAACCACGTCGACTCGACATGCGCGTCGAAGTGGCCCGCTGCCAGCAGCCGCCGGCCCATCTCCACCGTTCCCGCGTCGCTCTCGACATGCGCGGCCCGCGTGAGCTCCGGGAAGTGCTGCGCGGCCGCCCAGAGCCCCGGGGCCGGCCCCGCACCCAGCTCCAGCAGGCTCTCCACTCTCAGACCTGCAGCCCGGCGGCGCAGCTCGCCCAGCGCCGTGCGGGTCGCCTCGAACGTCGACGGCAGCCTCGCCGCCAGGTACGCCAGGCGATCGTGCGCGGTCGAGATCGGTGAGGCGCCTCCCGGCCCGCCGGCGCGATAGGCCGCGGAGAGTCGATCCGACGATCTCCTCAGCTCGGCGAACGACACGCCGTCCAGCAATCGATCGACAGCCTGGCGAAGGGAGAGTGGCCGTGGCTCCGGGTCCGCCGCCATCGTGAGACACTATACGCGTCCGCTCCGCGAGCGGACGGATGGAAACCGCCACTTGTCCGCAGCCGCCACCGCGACGACCGGCAGGTCGAGCACGCACCGCCCTCGCGGCGCCGACGACCTGGCCATACTGCTGCCGGGCGGCGGCGCGCGGGGCGCCTATCAGGTCGGGTTCCTGCGCTGGGTATCGAGACACATCCCCGACGCCCACTTTCCGATCGTGACCGGCGTGTCTGCCGGGGCCATCAACGCCGCGTTCCTCGCGTCGTATCGCGGCACGCAGAAGGCGGCAGTGGACCAGTTGGTCGAACTCTGGAGCAACCTGACCGCCGAACGCGTCTTCCGCACCGACGGCCCCTCGCTGGGCGGCCTGGTGGCCAGGTGGGGCATTCGGCTGATAGCGGGCGGCGCCCGGCTGGCGCCGGCGGTCCAGGGCCTGGTCGATACGTCACCCTTGCGCAGGACGCTGGCGGACGTCTTCGAGACACGCGCCGGGGCCATCGCGGGCATCGCCGAGAACATCGCGGAGGGACGTCTCTGGGCGCTCGCGCTGCTCACCAGCCACTATGGAACCGGACAGTCCGTGGTGTGGACCCAGGGCCGGGATCTGCGCGAATGGGAGCGGCCCGACCGGCGCAGCCGGAACACCGCGCTGACGCTCGACCACGTGCTCGCCTCGTCGGCACTCCCGCTTTTCTTTCCCGCCGTGCATCTGGCGGACGGCTGGCACGGGGACGGCGGCATTCGCCTGACGGCGCCCTTCTCCCCCGCCCTGCATCTGGGCGCGAACCGGATTCTCGCGGTGTCGACGCGCTTCGGGGCGAGCGGGACCATCGACGATGCGAACACGCGGCGCCACCCGCCGCCGATGCAGATCGCCGGGCAGCTTCTCGATGCCGTCTTTCTCGACGATCTCGACCGCGACGCGTTGGAGCTGGAGCGGATCAATCGGCTGCTCCGCGAAGTGGCGCCCGAAAAGCGGCGCGGCATGCGGCCGATCGAGCTCCTCGTCATCCGCCCGTCGGTGGACATCTCCCGGCTCGCGGCCGAGTACGAGGCGCAACTGCCCCGCGCTTTTCGCCACCTGGTCCGGGGACTCGGATCGCGAGAGGTCAAGTCGCCGGACCTGCTGAGTCTGCTGGCCTTCGAGCCCGCCTACCTGACCCGCCTCATGGAGCTCGGGGAGAGCGACGCGGCGGCGAACGCCGGCAGGATCCGCGCCCTGCTCCGCGGCAAGCCCGACCGGTCGCAGCGGGCCGCTCCGACAGGCCCTGCAGACGTCCCCGCACCCGCCGCGAACGGCGCTTGATCGAAGCGCATCAGGTCCGGAAACGGCCAACGCGCCATACCCGGCAGCACTATAGTGCCCGTGATGCTGGATGCCGACGCTTGCGAACGGGCCCGCCTGTCGCGCGACGCACGGTTCGACGGCCGGTTCTTCATCGGTGTCGTGACCACGGGCATCTACTGCCGGCCGGTCTGCCCGGTCCAGCCTCCCAGAGCCGCGAACGTGCGCTTCTACGGCTCGGCGGCGGCCGCGGCGCGGGCGGGCTTTCGCCCCTGCCTGCGCTGCCGTCCCGAGACCGCGCCGGGAAGCCCGGCGTGGTCCGGATCGCCAGCCACGGTGCGCCGGGCCCTGCGCCTGATAGAAGACGGGGCGCTCGACGACGGCGACCTGGACGACCTTGCCCGGCGACTTGGCATCGGAGCCCGGCATCTGCGCCGGCTGTTCGACCGTCACGTCGGTGCGTCGCCCGCGCAGGTCGCTTCCACGCGCCGCCTGTACCGCGCCAAGCGGCTGATCGACGTCACGGACCTCCCGTTCGCCGCGGTCGCGCAGGCGGCCGGATTCGGCAGCGTCCGCCGCTTCAACGCCGTGCTGCAGCGGGTGTACGGCCGTACGCCGCGCGAGCTGCGCCGCCGACGCCGGCGAGAACTGGCTGGCGCCGCGCGGCTCGCTGGAGCGCTACGCCTGCGCCTCTGCTATCGCGCCCCGTACGACGCCACGGCACTGCTGGGCTTTCTGGCGCCCCGCGCCGTGCCCGGCGTCGAGGTCGTCGATGTCGGCCGGGGAACCTACCGGCGAGCCTTTCGCCCGACGGAAGGATTGTCTGGGAACGACGGCCGGAGGGGACCGCGCCTGGGCCAGGCCGACGCCGCCGGAAGCGTGCGCGTCGAAGTGCGCGGCGACGGGTACCTCGATACGGAGGTCTGTCATCCGAACGCCCGCGTGCTGCTGGACGTCGCCGGCCGATTGCGGCGGCTCTTCGACCTGGACGCCGATCCGCTGTCCTTCGGCCCGCATCTGGCCGGCGCCCACGGTCTGACCGAGCGGATCGAAGGGCTGCCCGGCATACGGGTTCCCGGCGCCTGGGACGGCTTCGAGCTGGCCGTTCGGGCGATCCTGGGCCAACAGGTGACGGTGAAGGGCGCGACGACGCTCACGGGCCGGCTCGTCGACGCGCTGGGAGACCC
Source organism: Vicinamibacterales bacterium (assembly GCA_965116825.1). Classification (GTDB taxonomy): domain Bacteria; phylum Acidobacteriota; class Vicinamibacteria; order Vicinamibacterales; family UBA8438; genus WTFV01. The sequence goes on along the minus strand of OZ220736.1, from coordinate 3,746,498 downwards.
TCTGCCGGACCCTCTGCACGGCGGGGGCCTCGCACGGACGTTCCCGTCGCCGGGCGCGGTCGCCGGGTTCGACCTGCGCGCCATCGGCGTGCCGGCGGGCCGCGCCGCCGCGGTGCGCGGACTCGCCGAAGCCGTCTCGGCCGGCGAGCTCGACCTCGACGCCAGCGCCGATTCCGATACGACGAGAGCGCAACTGACCGCCATCCCCGGCATCGGTTCCTGGACCGCGGAGTACATCGCCATGCGGGCGCTGCGAGACCCGGACGCGTTTCCCGCCGGCGATCTGGGACTGCGCAAGGCAGTCGCGCGGGGCGCACCGATCAGCGCGAGGGCGCTCGAAGCAATGGCCGAGGCGTGGCGCCCCTGGCGAGCCTACGCCGCGATGCTGCTCTGGCAATACAACCCCGCACATCTCCGGAGAGGTAGGGATGCCCAGCTCGTACCATGACTTCGACACACCCATCGGCACCCTGCGCCTGGTGGGCGACGACGCCCGCATAGTCCGTGTCGACCTGCCGAACGCGGCCGCTCACGATCCCGACTTCGCGTGGCAAGAGGCACACGGCAGGCTGCCCGGGGCGCTACGGCAGGCCAAGCGCCAGCTCGCGGAGTACTTCGACGGATCCCGCCGCGACTTCGATCTTCCGCTGTCCCCCGACGGTACCGCGTTCCAGTGCCGCGTCTGGGAGGAGCTGCGCCGCATCCCGTACGGCGAGACGATCTCCTATGGTGAACTGGCCCGCCGCATCGGCAGACCGACCGCCTCGCGCGCGGTGGGCGCGGCCAACGGCAAGAACCCGCTGGCCATCGTGGTGCCCTGCCACCGCGTGATCGGAGCCGACGGCACGCTCACCGGCTACGGCGGTGGGCTACCGATCAAGGAAACCCTACTCGCCCTCGAGCGCCGCGTGGCCGGTACGGATTCGCACTTGCCTTTCGACCAGCGCGGCTGACGAGAAGCTACCGTCGAAGCTTGGGGTACTCGGCACACGACTCCCGCAATGACGGCGGAGCGTTCTCGTCGAGTCTCTGCGTCTCGTGACACATCCTGTACAAGTTGTTCGCGTGAGTCACGCAGTCTCTCTCGCGCCTCAACCGCGGGTACGTTGCGGTCTCGTCGACCGAAATTCCGCCGCCAAGGTAGTGCAGCCACGTCTCGATATTCCTGCGCGGCACGATAACGAGAACCGGATCGCGGTCGCCTCTCCTTGGAACCTGATTCTCGTCGCACGCCGCGTCGAGTTGTGCCCGGCGCTCCGCCGTCGAGTTCCTGTCCGCATCCGTGACGACAACCAGGTAGGCATTCTGCCTCCCGCGGATGGCCTTCAACTCGTCCGGATACCGTTCTCGCACCCATTGCTCACCGGACTGGGCCCCGCTCGGAAGCTCACGTGTGCGGATGTCCCGGCCCTGGAAGTTACGGCGCTTCAGAAACCGGCGCACGAACGTATCCGTCTGCGAGTCCTCGCAGAGGAGAACGATGCTGACCCCGCTCACTCTCGGTCCCAACCCCGTGCGACCGTCTCCGACAACGAGATGCCGTCGACCTTTCGCTCCGGCTCGTTGCTGACCCGCACCGGGCCGTTCGCGTCACGGTAGAACCACCTGCCCTTCGCACCGGCCATGTAGTCAATGGTTGTGGGGTGATGAGAAACGAGGACTGCCTGGTCCAACGTGTCTCCGCAATGCTCCGCCACCGCGGCGAGCCACGGCTGGATCTCGCGCAGCGCAAGATAGTTGTCCGGCTCGTCGAGGAACAACGACGTTCGCCCGCCATTCGAGAGGACAACCAGGCAATACAATGCGATCAGTGTTCTCTGCCCGTCCGAAAGCTGAGTGAATCCGTAGGTGTCGATACGGCGCTCGTCCGACTGACGACGGAACGCCACTTTCAGGGCCCGCGCGTTCTCACCCGACTCGGTCAGGCTGAGGGAATCGAAGCCCGGTAGCGCCTCGCCGAGAGCCTTGAATACCGCCCCGATACCGCGCATCCTCTCCTGTGCGGCGTGACGGTACCAACCGACGAAATTCTGCATCAGGGGCTGAAGGAACTCGTCTTCGCTTCTGGTTTCCGGTTCGAAAAGAGGTGGACAGGGACTGGCGATGACCAGATCCGCCATCGCCCGCCTGAACCGGGTCAGCTTCCGGTTATCGTCTCTGGCGTTCAGGGCACCGACCCCCGAACGAGACCAGTCGAAAGGATATGAAGGTCCCTTCACATAGTCGTCGTGGTAGAGCTGGGCGTCGCCTCCTCGGAACGAGAATATCGGCCTGTCGTCGTGCTCCAGCGTTTCTTCAGCGATCCGCATTTTCCGGCGACGGCTGTCGTGCTGGATGCGCAGAGCGTAGCTGTAGGAAGAGCCTTCGACCTCCAGATCCAACTCGACGTGCTGCGTGTCGCGATCCTGGAGCAACGATAGATCGCTGGTCGGAAACGCCTCCTCGACCTTGGCTCCCCGCGCAACCAGGTCCTGAATCCGACGCAGCGCATCCAGAACCGACGTCTTCCCGCTGCCGTTGGGGCCGAGGAGAACGTTCGTCTCGTCGAGCTTCAACTCGAAGTTGACCAGGCAGCGGAAATTGTCGACATAGAGTCTCGTAACCATGGAGACGGTCCTGACGAACGAGCCGGCGGCGTACCGCGCGCCGCCGGCTCCAACACTACGCGCTGCGGACGACCGGTAGCGAACGATGCCCCGCTACGGCAGGCTGAGGGCGAGCCACTGGCCGGGCACCTCGCGGCCTCCGATGGGAACGACGACGTACTGCTTGCCTTCGTGCAGGTAGGTCATCGGGACGCCGGTGGTGCCTGCCGGGAGCTCCATCTCCCAGACGACGTCGCCGGTCGCCTTGTCGTAGGCGCGGAACCAGGGCTCGCCGTAGTTGGTCACGATGTTGAGCGGCATGCCGTCCATGACGCGTCCGCCCGCCTGGATGCCGACGTCCGACCCCTCGCCGATGAAGAACAGCGTCTTCGTCAGCAGCGGCCCGGGGCGGCCGGGAGACCCGAGGCGGCCGAGGTTCAGGTGGGCGATCGCCGGATGATCGGTCGGCCCGTGGCCGTTCGGCACCATCCATACCTCTTCGCCGGTGTTCATGTCGAAGACGGTGATGCGGCCGTAGGGCGGCTTGAACAGCGGAAGCCCCTGTGGCCCGCCGATCCACTGGCGCGTGCCCTTGATGTAGGCCAGGTTGGTGCGGTCCGGATTGCCCTCGAGGATGTCGGCGACGAACGGCGAGGTGATCGACGGAATGTAGAGGTGATTGGTTTCCGGATCGAACGCCGCACCCTGGATGTCCGCCCCGCCCTGCGAACCGGGGAGCTGGATCGTCCCCCGGTTGTCGTTCGGCCCGGCACCGCGCACCGACGGCGGCGTGAACATCGGGCCGATGGTGTAGCGCTCGACGATCTCGAGCGCCTCCTCGCGCAATTCCGGCGTGAAGTCGATCAGGTTCTCGACGGTCGCCCCCTGGCGGTCGAACGCCGGCGGCTTCGTCGGAAACGGCTGCGTCGGGGAGGTCACCTCGCCCGGGGTGCCCGACTGCGGCACCGGCCGCTCCTCGATCGGCCAGATCGGCTCTCCGGTCACCCTGTCGAACGCAAAGGCGAACGCCTGCTTGGTGATCTGGATCACCGCCTTGACGTCGCGCCCGTCGACAGTGAGGTCGGCCAGGATCGGCGCGGCCGGGATGTCGTAGTCCCAGAGACCGTGGTGAACGAGCTGGTAGTGCCAGACGCGCTCGCCCGTTTCCACGTCGACGCAGACGATGGACTGCGAGAAGAGGTTGTCGCCGGGCCGGTGCCCGCCGTACATGTCGTTGGTGGCCGAGGAGGTCGGCATGTAGACGTAGCCGAGCTCCTCGTCGGCCGCGAAGAGCGACCAGACCGGCGCGTGACCGCTGAACTCCCACGAGCCGTCGCCCCAGGTCTGCGTGCCGTACTCGCCCGCCTGGGGAATGGTGTGGAAGACCCACTTGAGCTCGCCGGTGCGGACATCGAAGGCGCGCACGTCGCCGCGGATGTCCTCCTTGGTGTAGAAGGTGTCGCCCATCGACTGGCCCATCACGATCGTGTCGCGGACGACGGTCGGCGCGCCGCCCCAGCGGTAGCGCGCGCCCTCGGCCAGACCGGTCTTCAGATCGACCCGCCCGTTGTCGCCGAAGTCGCGGAACGGCTCGCCGGTGGCGGGATCGAGCGCGTACAGCCATTCGCCGCGGTGGGCGATGATGCGCCGCTCGGTCCCGTCGGTCCAGAAGGCGATGCCGCGGTGCCCCGCCCCGCGGAAGCCGGCCGGCGCCTCCTCGAACGGCTGCTGCACCCAGATGGTCTCGCCGGTCGCCGGATCCCAGGCCTCGACCAGGCCGACCGCGTTCGGCGCGTAGACGATGCCGTCGACCATCAGCGGCGTCGAGCGGTTCGCGTTGCTGTAGCCGAGGTTCGGGACGACGTCGAGGATCGACTGGTCGACCGTCGGGCGGGTCCAGGCGATCTCCAACTGGTCCACGTTGCCGGCATCGATCTGATCGAGCGACGAGTACTTCGTTGCGCCGAGGTCGGCGGCGTAAGCACGCCACTGCCCGTCGACCGCCCCGTTCTGGGCGAGCGCGGGCGAGGCGGCGCAGGACAGGACGACAACGAGCGCACAAGCCAAGGCGCCGGCGGGAACGTTGCGTTCGCGCATCATCGATTCCTCCAATCGCAGAGCGGTCAGATGCGAATTATAGGCCGCCGTCGAGCGCCGTCCGCGCAGGCGCGGTCTGCTGCCCCGCAGACTCGAGCAAATCGGCGTCGTCCGCGCCCCGGTGGCCAGTCTTCCGCGCAGCCCGCCAGGAGCCCGCGCCTCAACTCACTCCCGTTGCGTTCTACGGCGCCAACTCCCGGCCCGCCGCCGAGGCGCGGCCACCCGGAATGCGCTTGACGATCGCGCTGTAGTTCAGCAGCACCCGGTCGCCGGTGAAGATCTGTCCGCGCACGAACGTCAGCGAGCGCGTCCGGCGCACCACCTCGCCGGCCGCCTCGATCAGCGCCCCCGGCTCGCCGGCGGCGACGAACTCGCAGTTGCACGACACCGTCACGCACTTCTCCCCCGGCTGGTCCCAAACCGCGGTCAGGCACAGTGCGAAGTCGGCGAAGGTCATCAGCATGCCGCCGTGCAGCGTGCCGCTCGTATTGGCGTGCCGTCCGTCCGCCTGGAACGCGAACGAGATCCGCTTGCCGTCGATCTTGTAGCCCAGGGGCCCGACGTGGTCCTCGAAGGGGTCCTCGTAGGCGTAGGCCTCGTAACCGGGGGGCAGCGCGGGGCTCAGCGTCGAGTGCGATTCCATGGCTCGAATGGTAGCGAAGTTGGGCGGGCGACGTGCGGCCCCGCCTCGCCCAGGGGAAGATCGTCACGAGGTCGGACACAGTCGTCGATGACTGAAGGGAACCGACGAGGCCGTCATCGCCCGAGCGAGGCGATCCGGGCCGGCTCGGCGAGCCAGTGATGGGGTGACGCCTGCGCCAGCGCCTCACGCGGGAACGGTCCCCAGAGGGCGGCCGCGGTCTGTACGCCGGCGGCGCGCCCGGACTCGATGTCGTGCGGCGAGTCGCCGATGAAGACCGTCTCCTCGGGATCGGCCGACAGCCTGTCGACGGCTGCCAGCACGGGCGCCGGGTGCGGCTTGTGCTCGTGCACGTCGTCGGCGCCGATCAGCACGCCGAAGTACTCGTTCAGTCCGCAGCGCGCGAGGCCTCGCCGGGCCAGCGCATGCGTCTTGCTGGTGACGACGGCCAGTTGCGCCCCCACGCCGAAGAGGGTGGCAAGAACCTCGTCGACTCCCGCGTAGGACTTCAGGAGTCGATCGTGATGCGCGTCGGTATAGGCGCGGTACGTGTCGACCATCCGCGCGGCATGCTCGTCGTCCCGCGCGAACTTGCGGAGCTGCGGCCGGAGCGGTGTGCCGAAGCCGGCCCGCCAGGTCGTATCGTCCGGCACGGCCCCCAGGTGCGTCCGCATCGTGTGCCGGAACGACGCCATGATGAGCGGGATCGAGTCGATGAGCGTACCGTCGAGATCGAAAAGGAAGGTGCGGAAGCGTCGGCCGGCGGGCACGGCGGATTATAGCGCCGCTGCACGACCGGTCAGCCGCGCATCGGGCCGAGGGCGACCTCAGAAGCCGAGCCCGGCGCCGGCATGGATCCGTATCGAGCCCCGGAAATCGTGGCCGGCGTCGAGGTGCAGGCTGCCGAAGGGCACGGTCAGAAAGACGCCGGCGCCGGCGCCCCTCAGGAACGGCTGGTCGCCCAGGGACTGGCCGGCATCGTAGGCGGCGGCCGTGTCGTAGAAGATGCGCACTCCGGCGTTCCCCATGGAGATCGGCGAGCCCAGCGGCAGCCGGAGCTCGACCGACGCCGCCGCGAGCCGATCTCCGGCCCGCGCGCCGACCCGCCACCCGCGCAGGTTGCCGCCGCCGCCGAGCAGCGCCTTCTCGTAGGGCGGCAGCGCGGCGGAGGCTCCCTCGAACAGGAAGCGCGCAGCCACGACCGCCTGCCCCCCCACTCCCTTGAACGCCTGCGCATCGATGCGCGGCCGGATCACGGCCTCCGCCCGGCCGGCGATGGCAATCCGCTCGACCGACGCACGCCATTTCACATCGTCGCGCGGAAACGCGCCGGCCGAGACCCCGTCGAATTCCAGACCGGCGATCAGTCGGGTGAGCCGTGCGGCCGGCCCGACGAACGCGACCTCCTCCCAAGCCGTCTCCACACCGGCTCGAATCCCGAGCCCCAGCGCCCGGTCGACGCCGGCCCAGGCCCGGGTTCGTCGATCCTCGACCCCGAAATACGGGTGCGTGCGGCGTCCATACGACGCGCCGCCCCGCAGGCGATCGACCGCCCGGCCGGAGAGTGACCGCTCGGCTTCCACCGCCACCCGCTTGTCCCCGCCCCAGGTTGCCGGCAGCGACACCCGGCTCCCCCGCCCCAGCACATCGACGAGGCTGAAACGCGCGCCGTACGACGTACCGTAGCCTTCGTCGTAGCGCAGGACGGGCAGGAACATCGACTGTCCCGCCAGGCGGGCGAGCGACCGCACGACGGGGTTGCGGATCGAAGCGCGCGGCCGTTCCCGCACCACGATGATCAGCGCGATGCGGTCGGTCGCCGTCAGCGAGCGGTAACGCTTGCGCACCTCGACCGCCTCGAAGCGCCCGCTGGCTTCGAGGCGTTGCGTGATGCCATCGACGGCCGCCACATCGACTACGTCCCCGACCGCGACACCCGCAAGCGCCAGCACTTCCTCGTCCGATACGGTGTGATTGCCATGAATGCGAAGGTCGATTACGGTCTCCGCCGGCGGCGCCTGAGCGAAGACGGGCGTGAGGAGCGCGGGTACGAGCGATAGAGAGATCACGGCTGCCGCGAGCTCGATGGCGCAGACGCCGCGCGCGACGCGACCGCGAGTCATCGCGCCAGGGCCGGCCCTACCGCTCTCAGGCGCCCACCCGTGTCGGCCTCGCGATAGTCGGTGTACGTCCGCGTGGCCGTCGCTTCGTACGTGCCCGTCGCCAGCGACAGCGCGGCGCGCATGTCGATGCGCGACGGCAGCCAGACCCCCGGAAACGGCTGTCGCATCGTCATCGACGCGGTCAGGTCGTCCAGGCGGAACAGCCAGCGCCCCGGCAGGAAGTCGAAGCCGAGGTTGTCGAAGGTGTAGCGCACGATTTGGTGCTGCTCCGGCTCGATCCAGAGCGTGACGAGGCTGGTCTTCTCCATGGCAGCCGCCTCGGGGTCAACGCCAATGGAAATCGATCTCTTCTCCTCCGCACCCCGGGCTCCCGAGTTGCCGTCGCGTCTTCCCTCCCCGTCTCCCTGGGGCTCACCATCGTCGGGACGGGCGAAGAGCTGCTCCGGGTAGTACTCGATCCGCAGCACGTCGTGCCCGTCCAGTGTCTCGCGACCGACCAGGTAGTAGTTTCCGGGCTCGAAATCGAATTCCAGGAAATACGCGTCGGAAACGAAGCGGGGCTCCATGCTGCCCCACGCGGGATCCGCGGAGCCCGTCTCCCGAGTCTCGCGCCCTTCGGCCGCCGCGCGGGCCAATGCCGCCACCGCGGTGCGGTGCCCGGCGAGCGCGGCGGCGCGGCGCCCGGCCACCTCCGGATCCGCGTGCGTTGCCGCCGGGGACGTGTCCAGCGGCGCCAACGGCAACTCGAACCGCACGGCCAGGTCGAACAGGTCGAGGAACAGGGCGAACTCGTCCTCGGTCGCGGCTGGCGCGGCCGATGCGATCTGCCCGATGCTGCGGTCGAGCATTCCCGTCACCTCGTCCGGCAGCAAGCGGCCGTTCTCCAACAGGGAGAACCCGTCCCGCAACCGCTCCACGGCGCGCTCGAAGCCCACCGCCGACACACCGCCCGCCGCCTCGAGAATCCGGTCGGCCGCTGCAGTAATCGCCGCGTGGTCGTCGCCCCACGTCCGGGCCTGCTCGGCGATCGCGTCTAGCAGTTCGCCGTCGATCCGGACGCCCCACAGCCGTTCGACGGCCAGTTGCACGTTGTCGCGCGTCGAACGCGTCGACACCCGGGTCGGCGATCGGCGTTCGTCCCGGCGCCGCTCGCGGCGCCGTTGCTCCCGCTGCAACCACTCGGCCTCGTACTCGCGCCGGCGCGCCTCGTCGATCGTCACCCCGTCGATGCGAACCGGACTCCGCATGAAGAAACCGTCGCGCTCGTACCAGGTGTACTCGCCGCGGAACCCCCACAGGGCCGCGCCTCCGGGTCCGGTGATGCGCAACCGCGACTGCTCGTCGAGCACGTACTGCAGCCGGGCTGCCGCGTTCCGCTCGCGCTGCGCCAGCACCCGCTCCATGAAGCGGTCGAGCTCGTTGTCGTCCTCTTCCTGCGCTCCGGCAGCACCGGGGCCAACGGCCACGACCAGCATGAGCATCGCCGCGAGTCCACTTCGAAATCGCGCCCGGCACCGGGGCCGGCGCGGCAGGAGATCCGCTTCGAGATCGATTCGCATCGTCATCGTCACCGTCTCAGACGCGGCCGTCATCGCGAAAGTTCAGCCGACCGTACCACGAACCGCCGACAACGCGACCCACCGTCCTCGGCGCTTCCGCGCCGCCGCCGCGGACGGCGTGCTGACGTATCCTGGATCACGGAGCCCGATAGTGCCGCTACGAATCACCCAGGTCGACGCGTTCACCGACAAGCCGTTCGGCGGCAACCCGGCCGCCGTGTGTCTGCTGCCTCGTCCGGCCGATGCGTCGTGGATGCAGCGGGTGGCGCGCGAGATGAACCTGTCGGAGACCGCCTTCCTGGTGCGCCGCGACGACGGCGGGTTCGATCTGCGCTGGTTCACGCCGACGGTCGAGGTGGACCTGTGCGGGCATGCGACGCTCGCCGGCGCCCACGTGCTGTGGGAGCAGCAGCACGTCGCCCGGGACGCACCGGCCGTCTTCCACAGTCGCTCCGGCCGCCTGTCGGCAGTCCTGCGGGACGGGTGGATCGAGATGGACTTTCCGGCGGAGCCGGACGAGCCGGCACCCACTCCCGAGGGACTGCCGGCCGCCCTCGGGGCCGAGCCCGGCTACGTCGGGCGAAATCGCTTCGACTACCTCGTAGGAATCGACACGGAGACGGCCGTGCGGCGTCTGGCCCCGGACTTCGGACGCCTCGGAAAGCTCGACGCCCGCGGCGTCATCGTCACCGCGCCGGCCGAGTCCGACAAATTCGACTTCGTATCGCGCTACTTCGCCCCACACGCCGGCATCGACGAGGATCCCGTGACCGGATCGGCTCACTGCTGCCTGGGCCCCTACTGGCAACGCCGTCTCGGCCGGGACACGTTGACCGCGTGGCAGGCTTCCGAGCGCGGCGGTCTCGTGCGGGTCGCCGTGCGCGGAGAGCGCGTCCTGCTGGCCGGTCAGGCGGTCACGGTGATGCGCGGCGAACTGCTAGCGTAACCCGAGACTGCCACTGCCGTCCGGTCCGAGCCCCTCGTGCGACTACTGGAGCACTGTCTTCGATTCCTTGCAGCGTAGCCTCTTGCGCACCGATCAACTCAGCGCCGTGATAGACACGAGCCCAATCGTGTAGAGCGCGTAGAGCATCAGCAGGCCGATGCCCGCCGCGCGCCGCACGACGCCGTTCTTCAGCACCACGCCGACGATGGTCAGGAAGAAGAGGCCGAGCCAGGGGAATCCGTACCACTGGCTGAACCGATCGAGGACCAGCGGCTGGATCGTCCCGGACAGGCCCACTATGAGGAGCAGGTTCAGGACGTTCGCGCCGATGATGTTCCCCAGCGACAGGTCGGGCACCCCCTTGCGCGCCGCGGTCACGCCGGTCACGAGCTCGGGCAGCGACGTTCCGATGGCGATGACCGAGAAGCCGATGATGGACGACGGCACACCCAGCGCGCGCGCCAACCCCTGGCCCGACTCGACGAGCAGGTAGCTGCCCACCAGAACGCAGGCGCCGCCGACGGCGAACCATCCGACCGCCTTCGGCAATCCGCTGGCGGCGTCCCGGTCCTCCGCCTCCGCCCCGGACTCGCGTCGCGACCGCAGAATGCCCAGCAGGTCCCAGCCCAAATAGGCGACGGCCAATGTGAGAAGCACGAGCCCGAAGACCCGTTCCATCGTCAGGTCCCAGGAGAACCCGACGACGAGCAGGCCGCCGCCGACCATCCAGGCCGCGCGCCGGATGAAGTCCGGCCGGTCGACCTGCACCGGCATGATCAGCGCCACCGTGCCGACGATCAGGCCGATGTTGCAAATGCACGACCCGACCGCGTTGCCCAGAGCGATGCCGGAGTCTCCCATCGTCGCGGCGGTGGCCGACACCACCAGCTCCGGACCCGTGGTCGCCAGGCTCACCAGCGTCCCGCCGATCACGAAGCGGGGAATCCGCAGCGCCCGCCCGATCTGGATGCTGGAGTCCACGAACAGGTCCCCGCCCTTGGCGACGAGGGCGAACCCGATGGCGATCAGCAGGATGTCGTAGAGCATGGTCGTTGCGGGCCCGATGGTCCCCTACAGCCCCAGGAAGAGCACGGCGGCCCCGCTCGCCGCGACGACGAGTCCGGCCGCTACGTCGGCGTGCAAGCCGATACGGTAGGCGCCCAGCAATGCGACGCCGCGCCAGGCGGCAGCGACGGCCAGCAGCATCACCCCGACCGTCAGCAGCCCGAAGACGGCGACGACAGCTCCGACCGCGAGCCAGTCGCGGGCCATTCCGGGCACCACCATCAGCGGGATGAGCGGCTCGCACGGGCCGAGCACGAACACGATGAAGAGCGCCCAGGGCGTGACGCGGTCGGCGCCGGCTGATGCGCCGCGCGGGGGCGCGGTCCGTTCGCGGAAGCCGCGCCAGACGGCCCACGCCGCATAGGCGAGACCGAAACCGATCAACAGGGCCGCGGCCAGCTCTCCGCGCGCGGACTCGAGCCACAGCAACGCGTCGGTCGCGATGCCCAGCCCGACGCCCACCACACCGATCAGGACGGACGAGGCGACATGTCCCGCGCCGCACAACGCGGTCACGAGCAGGGTGCGGCCGAGCGCCCACTGCCGGGCACGGCCGAGCGCGACGAAGGGGAGCGAGTGGTCGATCCCGAGCAGGGTATGGACAACCGCCAGCGAAGCGGCGGTCCCGAGCAGCAGTGTCGTGGTCTGGGTCGGATCGGGCATGGGGATGACGGGAAACCGGCGAAGAGCGCGGCCGGACGCGTAACGCTACACTAACGGTGACCGGTGATTATGACGCCATGACGACCCTGGACGCCAAGATCGCGCACCTCCGCCGGCAGCTCGCCGACCTCGACCGCGTGGTCGTGTGCTTCTCCGGCGGCGTCGACTCCGGCTACCTGCTGGCCGAGGCGGTCGGGGTCCTCGGCGATCGCGCCGTGGCCCTGACGGCGGTCTCCCCGAGTCTTGCCCCCGAGGAGGGCTCGGCCGCACGCCGCCTCGCCGAGCGGCTCGGCGCACGCCACCTGCTCGTCGACACCGCCGAGGTCGACGACCCGCGCTATGCGGCCAATCCGGTGAACCGCTGCTACTTCTGCAAGGTGGAGGTCTACGGGCGGGCCGTCCGCGAGGCGGCGCGCCTCGGGGGGCATCAGGTCATCGACGGATTCAACATGGACGACCGGGGAGACTACCGCCCCGGACGCCAGGCAGCGAAGGAACACGGCGTTCGTTCACCGCTCGATGAGGCCGGTTTCACCAAGTCGGACATCCGGGAAGCAGCGCGCCGGCTCGAACTTCCGGTCTGGAACAAGCCGGCCCTGGCCTGCCTGTCGAGCCGCTTTCCCTACGGCACCGCCATCACGCCGGAACGGCTGACGCAGGTGGCCGCCTGCGAGCGCGTGCTGCGCGAGCACGGCTTCACGGTCTGCCGCGTGCGCTACTTCGACGAGCGGGCGCGCATCGAGGTCGCGCCCGAAGAAGTCGCCCGCTTCCGGGACGCCGCGCTGCTGTCCGACGTCACCGCCCGCTTCCGGGCGGCCGGCTTCCGTGACGTGGAGGTCGATCCGGCCGGGTATCGGCAGGGATCGCTGAACGAGCTGGCCCGGACCACAGCCACGGCGAGCTTCCTACGAAACTTGTCGTAGTCCTGACACCCGCCAGCCACCTGTCCTCAGCCGGCGGCCACGGCCCTGAACATCTCCTCCACCGGCACGACCCGCACGCGGGCCGGGTTGATCGCCAGCTCGAAGCCCTCGATCAGCGCATCCTCGGCCTGGATCTCCTCCGTCACCGCCGTGTTGTAGGTCGCCGGAGAAGGCTCGCCGGCCAGCAGCGCGTCACGGAACCCCTCGGCGTCGCGGGTGACTACCGCGATGGCCAGATCGTCGTACTGCAGGTGGCGGCGAATCGCCGCGTTCACGTCCTCGACCGTCAGCGCCGTCAGGCGCCGCTGGATCTCGTCGATGAAATACCCGGCGCCGTAGGCCGCCGAGTCCATGTGATAGCCGAGCCGGCGGCTGGTCGTCTGCACGTACAGCTTCGAGTAGTTGAGCAGGAACTCGCGCGTCGCCTCGAAGTCCTCCGCCGACAGCCCCTCGTCGACCAGGACGTGCAGCTCGCGAACCGCCTGCCGCAGGGCGAAGTGCGCGTTGTGGTGCGGAACCGGCCGGATCCAGATGCTGAAGAACTGCCGGCTGCGCGGGATGTTCGGGACGGGCAGGCGCGATCCGCCGTCCTGGATGAAGCTCTCGATGTAGGAGTAGTCGCCGTAGTTGAGGCCCCGCTGCCCCCGCATCTTGTTCATCAGCAGTCCGTTGAACGTGCGGTGCTCGCCGAAGTAGGAGTTGGCCACCATCAGGGCGTAGAAGTCGTCGCCGGCGCGGGTCAGGTCGATCGGGAACCCGATGGAGACGGCCGTCGCGATGGCGTCCTTGTCGACCAGCAGCAGCTCGCGGCCGTCGAGCGCCCGCGGCGCCGGCAACGCGGCGCGCGCGGCCCCGTCCGCCGGCAAGCGGTCCAGGATCTCCCGCTCCATCCGGTCGACGAAGCCGTCCGGATAGCCCCCCGCCACGCCGACGAGCGCCCTCGCGCGCGTGTAGTGCTCGCGGTGGAACGCCCGCACGTCGTCCAGGGCCACCGCGGCCAGTCCCTCTTCCGTACCCACGGTGGGCGACTCGTACGGATGCCCGGCGTACATCAGGGCGTTCAGGGCCTCCTTGCCCAGCTCCTCGTCGTCGCTGCCGCGCAGGGTCGAGACGACGGTGTTGGTCAGGAAGTCCCGGTTCCGGGCGAAGTCGGACTCGTCGAACCGCGGCGCGACCACCAGGTCGCGCACGATGGCGAAGAACGGCTCCAGGTGATCGCGGTGCACCTCGCCGACGAGCACCGTCATCTCCTTGTCGGACTGCGCCCGGATCGAGGCCGACCAGGGATAGAGGGCCTCGGTAATCTCCCGGAAGCTCAGAGACTCGGTGCCGCCGCGCCCCATCATCATTGCGGTGAGTGCGTTCAAGCCGTTCTTCCCCGCCGGATCGTCGACCGATCCGGTGCGGAACCCGATCCGCAGCGTCACCAGCGGTGAGTTCGGGGTCGGCAGCGCGATGATGCCGGCGCCCTCCGCACTCGACCCGGACGCGCTGCAACCGGCCGCGGCGACGCCGGCAAGCACGGCGAGCGCCAGGCCGAGCACGGCGGCCCGCCCGCTGCCGCCGCCCGCAACGATCCGGCGCGTCGAAGTCGTCGGCACGATCGCTCGTCCTTCTGCCACGGCGGTCATCGCCCTTCCTCCTGAGTCAGGATCACTACCGTCCGGTTGGTGTCCGCGAAGTAAGCGTTCGCCACCATCCGGACGTCGTCCGGGGTGACGGCGTCGTAAAGCTCGTAGACCCGGTTCACGGTAGCCGGGTCCTCCGTAAGCTGCAGGTAGTGCCCCAGCGTTTGCGCGATACCACCCGGGTTGTCGAGCCCCATCGCGAAGCCGTAGCGCATGTGCGACTTGGTCGCCGCGAGCACGTCCTCGTCGACCGGCTCGGTCTTCAGCCGCTCGATCTCGTCGATGACGGCGTCGCGCACGTACTCGATTCTCGTCGGGTCCGTGATGCGGGCGATGATGGTGAACAGCGGCGCGTCGCGGCTGTCGAGCGCGCCTCCCTGCAGCGCGTCGACAACCTGCTCCTCCAGGTAGAGCTTGCGAAACAGCGGCGAGGTTTCCGAGAAGAGAAGCTGCGACAGCACGTCGAGGGCCGGCATGTCGATCCGTTCGTCCGAGAACGGCGGGGCATGGTAGCCCATCATCAGAAACGGCAGGGTCGGGTTGGGCCACGTGATGCGGGCCGAGCGCGCCTCGGTCTGGGCCGGCTCCTGTGGGATCTGCGGCTCGAAGTCGCCGCGCTCCCAGCCGCCGTAGTACTCGGTCGCCAGCCGCTCGAGCTCGGCCTGATCGAAGTCGCCCACCACGACGACGATGGAGTTCTCGGGCCGGTAGTAGCGGTCGTAGAACTGCAGGCTGTAGTCGTAGTGGTTCGGCATGTCCCGGATGTCTTCCAGCAGGCCGATGGTCGTTTGCTTGTAGGGGTGCGTCGTGTAGGCAAGGTCGTGCAGCCGCTCGCGCAGCAGCGACACCGGATTCGAGAAGTTCAGGTTGTACTCGCCGAGGATGGCGCCCGCCTCCGTGCGGAAGTCGTCCTCGCTGTACTGCAGGTTCCGGAAGCGATCCGACTCGAGGTCCATGATCGTCTCCAGCGCGTCCGAGCTCGAGACGATGTAATACGTGGTCCAGTCGCTGGTGGTGAAGGCGTTCGAATCGGCGCCGATCCGCTTGACCACCGCGTTGTAGGCCTCGGTCGGGTACTTCTCGGTACCGCGGAACATCATGTGCTCGAAGAAGTGGGCGTAGCCGGAGAATCCCGGCTCCACCTCGTTCCGCGATCCCGTGCGCACGACCGTGTAGTAGGCGACGACGCCCGGGCTGTCGTAGTCGACGCCGACCACCTGTAGCCCGTTGTCGAGCTCGAACGTGGCGACCGGGAACGGAAAGACCTCGCGGCCGGCCTGCCCGTCCGCAACGGCCGCGACGGCCAGCACGAGAGCCGCGGCGGCGATGATCGGATGCTTCCATCTCATGGCGACGTTCTCCTGCCGGCGGGCCGAATCGTGAGGGAACGGCATGCCCGGTCCGGCGTCTGAGTATACCGGCCGGAGGACGGCGGGACCGCAATGGTCGGGGCTCTCGTCTGGAAAACGACGGAGCGCCGGTTGACACCCGTCCGCACGGGCATCGAAGATGAAATCGGATGCAGGCAGGCGCTGCGCGCGGAGGACCGGGACCGGGAGCGGCGCGAACCGGATCGCCGCCATTTGAGGACGACCGGGACGTCTCGCGGTGCACTTGTCGCCCACGCGGCGGCCGGACTAGACTGTTTGCGCCCAGCCGCCAGCGCCTGCCTCGAAAGGGAGCGGGACAGGGATACGAGAGCCTGCGATATTTCGTTGCCGTAGCCGGTCCGGCCGTACCGATCCTGCACACTTTACGAATCCCGCCGACTTCGGGGCGGTGAATCTCCGTGAGCACCGCAGCCTGCTGCACAGTCGTCCGACGCGAGCGGAGCTGCACGATCGGGTCGGTCGACGTGAACACCCTGACAAGAGGAACCCCTAGATGACGCATGCACATACTCGACCGTACATGCCGCTGGCCGTCTGGCTGGCGGCCGCCGGCGCAGCGCTGGCCGGCGCCGCCCCGGCCCACGCGCAGGCGCCCGGGGGAGACGCACGGGTGTTCGTCACCGTCAACGGCGGTCTGCAGACGCAGACCAGGAGCTTCTCCGAGGACATCGTCTTCATGGAGTCGGGAGGTGCGTATCCGACGGATCGAGGAGTCATCTCCGACGCCGCGGCTCAGGAAGAGTCCCGCTTCGAGAGCGACTACCGCTTCGAGCACCCCACGCTCTTCGACGTGAGCGGCGGCGTGCGCGTCGCGCCGTACTTCGCGCTCGGGGTCGGCGTGTCGCGCTTCACGATCGAGGAAACGGCCAGCGTATCGGCGCAGTTGCCGCACCCGTTCTTCTTCAACCGCGACGGCTCGAATCGTTATCGCTCGATCTCGGGGGCTTCGCCGCCTCTCACCCGCGAAGAGACGGCCATCCACCTGCAGGCGCTCGTCGTGCTGCCGGTCACCCGCTCGTTCACGGTGACGGGGTTCGGCGGACCCACGTTCTTCGAGGTGCAGCAGCAGCTCGTCACCGACGTGAACTTCACCCACGCCTACCCCTACGACAGCGCCGAATTCTCGAGTGCGGTCACCAGCCGGCAATCTTCCGACGCCACCGGATTCAACGTGGGAGTCGACATCGCCTTCTACTTCACCGGCAACGTGGGTGTCGGCTGGCTCACCCGCTACAGCCGGGCGATGGTCGAGCTCCCGTCGGCCAGCGGCGAGACGCTCGACATCGAGGCGGGCGGACTGCATACCGCGGTGGGCCTGCGTCTGCGGTTCTGAACGCGGCGACGCACGGTGAACCGATGCCTGGCAAGCCTGACTGCAGGGGAGATCGACACGCAATGCGAACCGCTCCACGACTCGCAATCGCCGCGACCCTCGCCGGGGTCGCGCTCATGGCCACGGAACAGGACGCCGCGGCCCGGGAATCCGCCGTACTCTCGATCAGCGCCGGACAGGCGCTGGGCGTCGACGAGCTGCGGCAGTGGGACGTGACGGTCGACGGCATGGCGCGGACCGGCGAGCTCGTCGTCATGTCGCGCCTCGGCGACGCCTCGCTGGAAGGGCGCACCCACGAGTATCTCGCGCAGTACTTCGCCGGTATTCCCGTATTCGGGGGCGGCGTCTCCCGGCAGCTCGACGCCGGCGGCGTCACCGTGTCGCTGTTCGGCACGCTGCACCAGGGAATCGACGTGAACATCGCGCCGGCGCTGTCCGGAGCGCAGGTCGCCGCGCTCCTCGAAGACATGCACGGCGGAGAGGTCCTTGCCGGCGGGCAGCCGGCGCTCGGCATCCTTCCGCTGCCGGGCGGGTCCTACGCCCTGACCTACGTGGTCCCGATGAGCGATCGGCGCTTCTACTTCGCCAGCGCCGCCGATGGACAGGTTCTGCACACGATCGACGCGTCGAGGACACAAGCAGCGATCGGCGCCGGCACCGGCTACAAGGGCGACCGCAAGAAGCTGGGCACGACCCGGTCGGGAGACCGGTTCGAGGCGCACGACACGACCCGGCCGGGTGAGAACGTGACCCTCGACGCGCGGTTCAACGTAGACCGCCTCGACCGCCTGGTAGAGGATCACATGCTCGACGGGTTGCCCGAGGGCGAACCGGCCTGGACCGCGGACGACGTCGCCTCCGACGCCGACAACGACTGGGACGATCCGGCGGTCGTCGACGTGCACGCCCACACCGGCTGGACCTACGACTACCTTTCCCAGCAGCATGGCTGGGAAGGCCTCGACGGCGAGAACGGGCGCATCCTGAGCATCGTCAACCTCGGCTTCCGCAACGCCTTCTTCGTTTCGCCGCCGTATGGTCCGGAAGGCACCGGCGTGCTGGCGTACGGCCGGGCGGAATTCCCGACGGACGAGGAGCCTTGGACCAACCTCGATACCGTCGCGCACGAGATGATGCACGGTGTGACGCACCATGCCGTGCGCCGACGCACCGGATCGCCCTTTGGGCTCGTCAACGCATACCCCGCGAGCTTCCGGCTCGGGCCGCGGAGCTTCACGGATCACGAAGGCCGGCACTACCGTTGCCAGACCACGCGCGTGGCGGTGAATCTGCTCACACCGGACGGCCCCGAGAGGCGGGAATTCCCCGCCCTGTGCATCGACGGCCAGTTCATCCTCGGGTCTCGTCAGGGCGGCGCCGTCAACGAAGCCTACTCCGACCTCATTGCCCAGGCGGTCGAGTTCTTCCACGAAGATGCCGGCACGACGGCCGACTATCTCGTGGAGGGCGACCAGGAACTGCCCGTTCTACGCTCCCCCGTAGATCCCAGGTCTGTCCCGCTGAGCCCGAGGGCTCCGCAGTTGTTGTATCCGGACCACTATCGCGACCGCTACGAGTTCGCCCTGTTGGAATTCGGCGACGAGTTCTTCATCTATTCGCAGTTCCTGTTCGTCGACCGCCGATACGTCGCCAGACTGTCTCGACTCGGGTACGGGGCCGAGCATTGGAACTCGACTATCCTCAGCCACGCCTTCTATCTGGCCATCGAAGGCGGGACGAACCGTACCAGCGGCGTGACCGTCGACGGCGTCGGTGGAGACAATCGGGCAGCGATCGAGGCGATCTTCTTCCGCGCGATGCGCGACCTGATGCCGGCGGCGGGCTGGTTTCCGATCACGGCGGCCGTCCTCCGCCAGGCGGCGGCCGATCTCTACCCCGGGAGTGCCGCGCAGCGGGCGATCGACCAGGCGCTGCGCGCCGTCGGCCTGTGACGGCAAGCGCCCATGTGACACGCAGGAGCCATTTGGTGATGAAACACGTTGTACGGACAGGAATCGCCGCGGCCCTCGTCGGGGTCGCGTTGATGGCCTCGGAACAGGACGCCGCGTCCCAGGAATCCGCCATGCTCTCCATATCCGCCGGACAGGCGGCGGGCGTCGACGAGCTGCGGCAGTGGGACGCGACGGTCGACGGCATGGCGCGGACCGGCGAGCTGGTCGTCATGTCGCGCCTCGCCGACGCCTCCCTGGACGGGCGCACCCACGAGTATCTCGCGCAGTACTTCGCCGGTATTCCGGTATTCGGGGGCGGCGTGTCGCGGCAGCTCGACGCCAGCGGCGTCACGGTGTCGCTGTTCGGGACGCTGCGCCAGGGGATCGAACTGAACATCTCGCCGGCGCTCTCCGGCGCGGAGGTCGCCGCGCTGCTCGAACAGATGCACGGCGGAGAGGTCGTCGCCGGCGGACAGCCGGCGCTCGGCATCCTGCCGCTGCTGGACGGCTCGTACGCGCTGTCCTACTACCTCGCGATGAGCGATGGATACTTCTACTTCGCCGACGCCGCGGACGGAACCCTCCTGCAACGCGTGGAAGCAACGAAGCAGCAGGCGGCGGTCGGGGCCGGTGCGGACTCCTCCGGGAACGACAGGAAGCTCGCCACGACGCAGGAGGACGGCCGCTTCCAGGCGCACGACCGGCTGCGGCCGGCGGAGCTGGTCACTCTCGACATCCGGTTCAACTTCCGGCGCTTCCAGCGCCTGGTGTTCGAGCACCTGATCAGCTTCATGCCGCCCGGGGATCCGATCTGGACGGCGGACGACTACGCGACCGACAAGGACAACCATTGGAACGATCCGGCGGTGGTCGGCGCGCATGCCTACACCGGCTGGACCTACGACTACTTTGCCGCGCGGCACGGCTGGGAGGGCATCGACGGCGCGAACGGACGGACCATCACGATGGTCAACCTGGACGTCGCGAACGCCTTCTTCCAATGGCCGCCGTTCGGCCCCGAGGGCAACGGCGTGTTCGGGTACGGCCGCCGGACCGACGAGACGAGCGAGGAGCCGTATACCGTGCTCGACATCGTCGGGCACGAGCTGATGCACGGCGTAACGCACTTCGCGGTCAGCAATCGCACCGGGAGCCCGTTGGGTCTCTTCAACCTCGTCCCGATCGGCGCCAGACTCGGCCCGCAGAGCTTCACGGACAGGACAGGAAAGACCCACACGTGCGGCACCGCGCGGTTTCCGGGGGTTGTCGAGACGCCGAACGGGCTGGACGTCGGGACGATCCCGGCCTGGTGCATCGACGGCCGGTTCGTACTGGCCTACGCGGGGGACGGCGCCATCCACGAGGGCTATTCGGACATCTTCGGCGAATCCCTGGGGTTCTACTACGAGGACGAAGGCGTGTCGGCCGACTACCTCGTCGGCGGCGACTTCAAGTCAGGCGCCATTCGTTCCATGAACGATCCGAAGTCGCTTCGAAACGGCTTCCATCCGGACGCGTACCAGGACCGCTACGAGTTCGCCCTCACCCGGGGCGGAGCGTTCGAGTGGGACTACACCGGGCACGTCTTCGTCCGCGGCAAGTACTTCGGCACCGTGCGCAACGACGAATTCGGCTACGGGGGCGACCACTGGAACTCGCTGATCCTGAGTCACGCCTTCTATCTGGCCGTCGAGGGGGGCACGCACCGCACCAGCGGCATGACGGTCGAGGGCGCCGGCGAAGCCGGCCGGGAGGCGATAGAACGGATCTTCTTCCGCGCGATGCGACACCTGATGCCGGCGACGGTGTCCCTGCCGACCGCAGCGGCCGTCATCCGCCAGGCGGCGTTCGATCTGGCGCCGGGCAGCGAGGCGCAACGAGCCATCCACCAGGCGTTGCGCGCCGTTGGACTCTAACCGAGGCGGAGTTCGTCGGACCGGCCGGAGAACGACTCCGGCCGGTGCCGACCCGGGAATCTACCAGGAGTCTGCGCTGCAGGGGCCGCGCAGATGACGCTGAGCCTGCGCTAGCGCTAGCGTCGCTAGCGGGGCGTCGGCCGCCCCATGATCTTCGGCTTCTGATCGGCCACGCTGTCGACCACCGCCTGGGTGACGACGTTCGAGAAGAGCGGGCGGATGTTCAGGTGGTTGTAGGGCCGGATCTGGATCATCAGGAGCCCGATGAGATCCTCCACCGGATCCGCCCAGTAGAGCGTCCCGTAGGCGCCGCCCCAGGTGTAGCTGCCGATCGACAGCGCGTCGGGCGCCTGCGCCGAGTTGGTCAGCACCCCGAAGCCGAGCCCGAAGCCGTAGCCGCCGCCGCGGATGTAGACCGGCCGGTCGGCCCCGATGTGGTTGCTGATCATGTTGTCGACGGTCATCCGTCCCAGCAGCCGCGTCCCGTTCAGCTCGCCGCCGTTGGCGATCATCTGCGCGAACTGGTAGTAGTCGGCCGCCGTCCCGGCCAGCCCGGCGATGCCGCGGAACATGCGGGTCGGCTCGCGGAAGGTCGGCGACACCATCAGCTCGATCTTCCCGTTCTCGTCCGGGCGGTAGACCGAGGCCATTCGCTCCACCTTCTCCTGCGGCACGTAGTAGTAGGTGTCGGTCATCCCGAGCGGCTCGAAGATGCGCTCGCGCAGGAAGTCGTCTATCGACTGGCCGGAGATCTTCTCCACCAGGACCGCGACGTAGTCGGTGGAATCGCCGTACTGCCACTCGTCGCCGGGGTGGAACGCGGCGGGAATCACGGCGGCGTGCGCCACCCGCTCGGCCAGCGTCGGCCAGCCCTTGCCGTGGTTGGTGGCGTAGTCGATCTGCTCCCGGCTCAGACCCTTGCCCGCCGGATTCAGGGTCAGGCCCGACGTGTGCGTCAGCACGTGGCGCACCGTGACCGGACGCGTTTCCGGCACGGTCAAGGGCCGGACGCCGTCGCGGTTGATGCGTACCGTGTGGTTCTCGTACTCGGGGATCCACTTCGAGATCGGATCGTCGAGCAGGAACCGCCCCTCCTCGAACAGCATCATCAGCGCGGACGAGACGATCGGCTTGGTCATCGACATCAGCACGAAGATGGAGTCCTTCGTCATCGGGACGCCGTTCTCCATGTCCCGCCAGCCCTGCGCCTCGAAGTGGACCACCTTCCCCTTGCGGGCGACCAGGGTCACCGCGCCGGCGATGCGATCGCTGTCGATGTACTCCTGGATGAAGCTGTCGATGCGCTTCAGGCGCTCCGACGACATGCCCACCGACTCGGGCTTGGCGACGACGACGTCCTCGGCCGCCCGCAGCGACGGCCCCGCCAGCAGCGCGGCGGCCAGCAGAACGCCGACCGCCGCCGGCCAGCTCTTGCGACTCGTTTTCACACCCGTCATGGCTGTTCCTCCCGGTGAACCGGCGTACGGCCGGTCATTGCCAACCGCGCGGATCTCGACGACCCGCTGCATTCCGTAAGAGATTCGTTTCAGTATAGTGAAGGAGGGATGCCCGATTCGTCCGGATCCGACCCGGATCGCCGGCCACCGCCGCCCGCCGGGACGCAGGCCAAACCGGCAGCTCCGCCCGTTCTACCCACCGTCTGGCGCGGCGTGCGGCGCCGCTGCCCCCACTGCGGGCGGGGGCCGCTCTTCGTCCGCTGGATCACCCTCCACCGGCAATGCGCGGCCTGCGGCCTGGTGTACCTCCGCAATCACGGAGACATCTGGTTCTTCTGGATCGTGATGGATCGGATCCCCATCCTGCTCGGCATCGCCGCGATCTTCTTCGGATTCCGAATCAGCAACTGGCTGAACGGCCTCGGCTTCTTCCTGGCCATCGCCGGCCCCCTCATCGCGACGATGCCGCAACGGCAGGGCGCCGCGGTGGCGCTCAGCTACCTGTCGCGCGTCTACTTCCGCGATCCGTCCGACGCCCTGCCCGCACCGGTCGACGACGGGAGGGTCGCGAGCCGGATCGGGACGCGCGCCGCCGGCCGCTAGTAATCCGCGGCGGCCAGCGACACCCGGATGATCTCCTCGTCGTTGCGCGTCACGAGGTGCCGGTTCGCGTAGGCCGGCTGGGTCCAGTTGACCGCGCGGTCCTCGAAGCGGCGCGGCCCGTAGCCGGCGCGCGACGTCGGCTCGATCAGGCGGGTGCGGTCGATCTCGACGTAGCCCTCGGGCGTGAACTGCGCGATGATCAGATCCCCGGCGTCGTTGTTGACGAAGTAGCGGTCGCCGTGGCGCACGAGGAACGCGGCGCCCCAGCGGCGCTGCACGGTCATCCGGTCGCTCACCCACAGGCGCTCGCCGGTCGTGGCGTCGAGACCGCGCAGCTCGCCGTAGCTGCCGACGCCGTAGAGGTAGTCGTCCTCGATGATCGGCGTCGTGATGAGCGAGTGGAGCCCCTGCGTCTGGTCGGGCATCTCGCCGGTGCCCGCCACCTGCCAGAGCACGTCGGCGCCGGGCCGGTCGGTGTCCAGACGGAGCATCAGCGAGCCACCGTAGAACTGACTGAAGAAGAGGTAGTTGTCGCTGCGAACCGGGGTCGCGACGGTAATGGAAGAACGCGCCTCCCAGGCCTGCTCCCAGTAGA
The DNA here is from genome assembly GCA_965116825.1 of Vicinamibacterales bacterium. Taxonomy (GTDB): domain Bacteria; phylum Acidobacteriota; class Vicinamibacteria; order Vicinamibacterales; family UBA8438; genus WTFV01. The sequence goes on along the minus strand of OZ220736.1, from coordinate 3,723,022 downwards.
TCTCGCCGGTCTGCGGATTCAGGGAGCTGACCCCGCTCGGGTGCCAGACGATGAGCTGCCGTACGCCGCCCGCCTCGTAGATGACCGGCTGTGCATAACCCATCTCGGTCACCACGTCGATCGCCCGCCAGAGCTCCTCTCCCGTGTGCTTGTCGAAGCCGACGACCAGTGCATCCGGCTCGCCGCCCACGACCGCGATGAGAAGATCCCCGTCGACCAGGGGCGAGCTCGACGTCCCCCAGACCGGAACCGTGGTGTCGTACTCGGCCACGGTGTCGTGCTGCCAGACGACCTCGCCCGTGTCCACCTGCAGACAGAGAAGCATGCCGGCGCCGCCCGCCACGTAGACGTGGTCGCCGTCCACCGTCGGGGTGGCCCGCGGCCCGGTCGCGTACGAAAACTGCAGATTGCGGTAGGCGGCAGGCCACTCTTGCGTCCAGAGCACCTCGCCCGTCCGCTCGTCGAGCGCCAGGACCCGCTCGGTGCCGTCCATCACCCGCGTCCTGAGGAGAAACTCGAAGTCGGTGACGAAGACGCGCCCGTCGGCGACGACCGGACCGGCGAAGCCGCCCTTGACCGGCGTCCGCCAGACCACCTTCAGGCCGCCGGCCGGAAACCGCTCGACGATGCCGTCCTCGGTCCACACCCCCACACGCCCCGCACCGCGCCACTCGGGCCAGTCCGCCGCGAACAGCGAGGTTCCCACCAGTGCGGCGCATAGCACCGCGGTCACAAACAGCAGCCGCAACGTTCGCATCTCGTCATCTTCCCTTCAGGATCGCGTTCAGAGCCCCCTCGGTACCCGCAAGCGAGCTCCGGAGCGAGCCGGGGCCGCCCGTACGGCCCCGGCCGGTCTTCAGTCGTAGTCGCTGGCCGCGAGCGACACCCGAATGATCTCGCTGTTGTTCCGGTGCACGATGTGCCGGTTGGCATAGGCCGGATGCGTCCAGTTGACCCCCCGATCCCACCGCAGGCGCGTGCCGGACCCGATGCCCGAGCGGCCGTCCGCCTCGATGAGCCGCGTGCGGTCGAGCTCCACGTAGCCTTCCGGCGTGAACTGCGCGATCAGCAGATAGCCGTCGTCGTTGTTGACGAAGTAGCGGTCGCCGTGGCGCACGAAGAACGCGGCCCCCCAGCGCGCCTGCGCGGTCATCTCGTCGCTCATCCAGAGACGCTCGCCCGTCCGCGCGTCCAGGCCCCGCAGCTCGCCGTAGCTGCCGACGCCGTAGATGTAGTCGCCGATGATGAGCGGCGTGGTGATCAGCGCGTGCAGGCCGTCGGTCTGGTCCGGCATCTCGCTGCGGGCGCCGCCCTGCCACAGCATCGAGGCGGCGGGCCGGTCCTGGTTGAGCCGCATCATCATCGAGCCGTTGTAGAACTGCGACACCAGCAGGTAGTCGCCGCTCCGCACCGGGGTGGCGACCGACATGCCGGCGCCGACCTCCCACTCCTGCTCCCAGTAGACCTCGCCGCTCTCCGGATCGAGCGAGACCAGCGCCGCGGCGTGCCAGACGATGAGCTGGCGCACGCCCCCGGCTTCGTAGATGACCGGCTGGCCGTAACCCATCTCGCCGACCACCTCGACCGCGCGCCAGATCTCCTCCCCGGACCGCTTGTCGAAGGCGACGACGAGCGCGTCCGGCTCACCGCCGACGACAGCAATCAGCCTGTCGCCGTCGACGAGCGGCGCGCTCGCGGTGCCCCAGGTCGGAATGCTGGTGTCGTACTCCTCGACGTAGTTCTTGCTCCAGATGACGTCGCCGTTCTCGACGTCGAGGCAGAACAGGCGCCCGGTGGCGCCGGAGACGTAGACGCGGTCGCCGTCCACGGTCGGCGTGGCCCGCGGCCCCTTCGCGTAGGAGACCATCAGCATCCGGTAGGTGGTCTGCCACTCGTGGGTCCAGAGGACCTCGCCGGTCTCCTCGTCGAGAGCGACGACGCGCTCGGTGCCGTCGAGGGTCCGCGACTCGGGATCCTCCAGCCAATCGAGCACGAACACCCGGCCGCCGGCAACGGCGGGCCCGGAGTAGCCGGAACGGAGCGGCGTCCGCCACTTGACCTGCAGTCCCTCTTCCGGGAACGACTCGATGATGCCGTCCTCCTGCCAGACTCCCAGGCGATCGACGCCGCGCCATTGCTGCCAGTCGTCCGCCGCCAACGAGACCGTGAGCAACCCGCACGCGACCAGCGCCAGCGCCAACTTCCGTACGACCGTCATGAGCCACCTCTCGCTTTCCATGTCACATCGACCTGCTGCCGCGGCCCCCCGGTCATTGGCCGGACGGCAGCGTCCCGGGCCGCTCTATTGTGAACCAAACCGTGAACCGGACGAAACCTCCGCAGTCCGGATGCGCCCCGGGCGGCGCCCGGACCGGCGAAGCGCGCGCGCGGCGCCGCGACGACGCGTGCGGCCACGATGCCTGCAGCGGACACCGTCCTGCCCGCTCCGGAGGACAGGCACCGGCGGTTCCGGTGGTCTTCGCCCCATGTAATGGCGGGCGCCGAGTTCTGGCACGGTCCCTGCTACACTCCGTACCGCCAGCCTGCCCGGAGGAGACTCGTGATGTTGCGTACCGCTTCCTGCCTCGTGGCGGTCTCTCTCGTGTTGTCGCTCGTTGCGCCCGCCGTCTGGGCCGACGAAGGACAGCGGACTCGGCGGCGCGACGGGGGCGGCGGCCGAGCCGCCGCACCGCGCTCGGCCCCGGCTCCCCGGGCGCAGCGCCCGCCCGCGCGGCGTGCGCCGGCCGCCCGCCCGCAGCGGCCTCCGGCTGCGCCGCGCGCCCAGCGTCCGCCGGCGCGCACTGCGCCGGCGGCGCGGCCCCAGACGGAGGGCCGGCGAACCCGGGCCGTACCGCGCCGCTCGCCCGCCGCCGCCCCCGCACGTCCGGCGCCGCGCACGGCCGCACAGCCTGCCCGGCCCACGCCACGTACGGCCGCCCGGCCCGCAGACAGGCCGCAACCGCGGGCCGGAAGAGCGGTGCCTCGGCGCTCACCCGCCGCCGCGCCCGCACGCCCCGCGCCGCGCACGGCTGCCGCGCCGGCCGGACGCACCCAGCCGCAAACCGGAAGAGCGCGAGCCGTACCGCGGCGCTCTCCGGCGGCGGCCCCCGGCCGCGCCGGCGGACGGCCGGGCGGCGTGGTCCGGGATCGCCCGTACGCCCGGGGGCGGCAGCCGGCGCAGGTCGGCGGAGGCGGGCGCGGACGGCGGACGGCCGCCGTCGACACCCCCGGACGCGCGGTCCCGCGCGCCCGCCGCGGCGGGCGTCCCGGTCGGGGTCCGGATTATCGCGGCCGCTACAGTCCCCGCCCGCGGCCCGGCTACCGCTATGGTTACGACTATCGCCGCGGCTATGGATACTACCGGCCCGGGCACGCGCCGCGCTCGCACCGCCACGTCGGGTTCGCGCGCTACAGCCGGCCGCGGATCTACGGCAACTACTTCTACTTCCCCGGCTTCTCCTTCGGCGCCGGGTTCGGCTACTCGCCGCACGTGCACGTCGGTGTCGGCCATCCGTACTCGGGCTACGGCTACCCCTACGGCTGGTACGACCCGTACGTCCGCTACAGCTACGCGCACGTGGCCGACGCCTATACGGGGTTCCTGCGGCTGAAGGTCCGCCCGCGATCCGCGGAGGTCTACGTGGACGGGTACTTCGTCGGAATCGTGAACGAGTTCGACGGCCTGTTCCAGCGGTTGCGGATCGAGGAGGGAACGCACACCGTCGAGCTGCGGCATCCCGGCTACGAGCCGCTCACGCTCGACGTACTCATCGTACCGGGCGAGAAGGTCACGTTCGAGGGCGACCTGATCCCGCTCCCGTAGCACCCCGGCGTCTCCGGGCGGCGGTCGTGCCGATCACGGCCGCCGCCCGCGATCCGCCCCGCAGCTCCAGCAGGCCGTGAACTGCTCCTCGACCGTCTCGCCGCACGACCGGCAGCGCCAGACCGCCCCACCCTCCGTCTCCGCCGGCGCCTGACTTCTGGCGGCGTATTCGTCTGCGATCTCGACAGCGCGGGCGTACTGCCCCCCGTCGTCGTCGAGCACCCAGACCGACGTGCGCATCTCGACGAAGGAGAGGATGCCGCCCTGCAGCGGCACCATGTCGTCGCCCCGTACGACGGCGTCGATCCCCTCGACCTCGAGCAGGCCGCGCAGGACGTGGGCGTCGCCCGGACCATCCGCCTCGTAGATCTTCTTCAGATCGGCCATCTCCCCTTCATACCATGGACCGTCGGGCGTGCGCGCTACGTATACTCGATGTGATGGCTGCCGACCGGCGCGAGGACGACTTCTTCGAGGTCTACACCAGGGACCTCACGAGCGAGGACGTCCAGCGTCTGTTCACACGCGACGCCCGCGATGCGTACCGCTTCTTCACCCGCCACATCGACGAAGCCGCGTTCGCCGGACTGCCGCCGCTGAAGCGCTACTCCCTGCGCGCCCGGCTCGTGTTCCTGGCCTTCACGCTGAAGCTGTCGCCGGCCCGCCGGGCGCTGTTCGGCACCGCGCTCGTGGCGGCCGTCGTCGGACTGATCGAGCTGTTCGAGGGGATCGGCCTGATCCGTGTTCCGGTACTGCCCTTCCTGGTGAACATCCCGCTCCCCAGCATGATCTGGGCAGACGGTACCGGCTGGCTGGCGATCGGCTTCCTGCTGGTCAACCTGCTGGTGCTGCTGGAGGTGGCCGATCGCCTGAGCCTGAAGAACGACCTGGAAGTGGCGCGCGAGATCCAGCTCGCGATGCTGCCGCAGAAGACCCACGCCATCCGCGGTCTCGAAGCCGCCGGCCGCACCCGGCCCGCGAACACCGTGGGCGGCGACTGCTACGACATCCTGCGGCTGCCGGAGGGCCGGCTGCTGCTGATGCTGGGCGACGTCTCCGGCAAGGGCAGCCCCGCCGCGCTGCTGATGGCCCTCGCCATCGCCATGCTGCGAACGCTGGCCGCGGAGAACCTGACGCTGGTCGGCCTGATGGAACGGCTCAACCGGCTGGTGTACGAGCAGACTCCGGGATCGCGGTTCATCACGATGTTCGTCGCCGCCATCGATCCCGCCACGTGGACGCTCACCTACATCAACGCCGGACAGACGCCGCCGCTGCTGCGCCGGCGCGCCGGCGGCATCGAGGCGCTCACGACCGGCGGCATCGCCCTCGGCATGTTCGACCGCGCCACCTACGAGGCGGCGGAGCTGACCCTCGATCCCGGCGACCTCCTGGTCGCCTACAGCGACGGCGTCACGGAAGCGGAGACCCCGGACGGCGTGCCGTTCGACGAGGTCGGGCTCCGGCATCTGATCGAGACGCATCACGCCGGCGGACTCGACGACCTCGGCGAGGCGATCGTCGCGGGAGTGGTGGCGCACGCCGACAGCGCCCGGCTGGCGGACGACCTGACGGTCCTCGCGGCGCGGCGCCTGCCTCCAACACCGGCCGACGCCTGAAACGCCCGGCAGGCAACCCGCGCCATTGCGCGTGAAGCCCTGGCGCGCGCACGTGCGACGGTCCCAGGTAGAATGGGCGCCACAAGGAGCTGTCATGCCAGTCACACGCCGCCGCTTTCTGACCGATTCCACCGCGGCCGCGGCCGGGGCAGGCACCGCTTCGCTGCTGCCCACCGCCGTCCGCACCCGGGCGCAGGGCGTCTCGCCGAGCGACAGGATCGTCGTCGGCGTCATCGGCTGCAACGGGATGGGCTTCTCGAACCTGCGGTCGCTGCTGCGTATGGACGAGGTGGAGTGCGGGGCCCTGTGCGACGTCGATGCCGGCGTGCTCGAACGGCGCAAGCGCGACGTGGAAGAGATGACGTCGGTCACGCCGAAGGTGTACGGGGACTACCGCGCGCTGCTCGAGAACCCCGACCTCGACGCGGTGGTCATCGGCACGCCGGACCACTGGCACTGCCTGCAGATGGTCGAGGCGTGCGAGGCGGGCAAGGACGTCTACTGCGAGAAGCCGCTGGCCAACTCGGTCCAAGAGAGCAACCTGATGGTGGCGGCGGCGAAGCGCTACGACCGCATCGTGCAGATCGGCCAGTGGCAGCGCAGCGGACCGCACTGGGCCGAGGCCATCGACTTCGTCCACTCCGGCAAGCTCGGGCGCATCCGGACCGTGCGCGCATGGGCGTACATGAACTGGCTTCCTCCGGTGCCCAACCTCCCGGACGAGGCGGCGCCGGACGGCGTCGACTACGACATGTGGCTCGGCCCGGCCCCCAGGCGGCCGTTCAACCGCAACCGTTTCCACTTCAACTTCCGCTGGTACTGGGACTACGCCGGCGGCCTGATGACCGACTGGGGCGTGCATATCATCGACATCGTCCTGTGGGGCATGCAGGCCACCGCGCCCAACTCCATCGCGGCGAGCGGCGGCAAGCTCGCCTATCCGGACGACGCGCAGGAGACGCCGGACACGCTGACCGCGCTCTACGAGTTCGACGACTTCCTGATGGTGTGGGAGCAGGCGACGATGATCGAGCTCGGGCCGTTCCAGCGCTCGCACGGCGTGGCGTTCGTCGGCAACAACGGGACGCTGGTGGTCGACCGCCAGGGCTGGGAGATCTTCCCCGAGGAGAAGCTGGAGAATCGCCGCCCGGTCGCCTGGCGGATGAAGACCCGTCCGCCGGTGGTCGCCGCGGCCGGCCAGCGCGGGCTCGATCAGCACACCGCGAACTTCATAGACTGCATGAAGACGCGCCGCCAGCCGGTCTGCAACGCCGAGGTGGGCAGCCTCGCCGCCGTCAACGCCCACCTCGGCAACATCGCGTTCCGAACGGGTGCCAAGGTGCACTGGAACGGCGCCGACATGACCTTCGAGGACAACGACGCGGCCAATGCGCTCGTCAAGGCGCAGTACGCCGGTCCGTGGAAGCTGCCGCGCGTATGACGCGCATGGACCACTGTCGGAGACGCCGGCTGTACCAGAAGAGGACGGCCGTAGAGGAGTCGTCCGAGATCGAACGGAGACGCGAACCATGACCCGATCCGCCCTTTCGCTCGCGCTGGTGTTCGTGCTTCCCGCACTGCTCGCCGCCGTGCCCCAGGAGCGCGACGAGCTGCCGCCCCCCGAGAAGACGGAGGTCTGGGAGCCGGAGCCGTCCGTCGTCCACCCGGGCGGCCGCGGCCGGGCGCCGTCGGACGCCGTCGTGCTCTTCGACGGCAAGGATCTGTCCAAGTGGACCGGGCGCAACGGCACGGCCGAATGGACGCTGGCGGACGGGGCGATGACGGTGAAGCCGGGCACCGGCTCCATCTCGACCACCGACGACTTCGGCGACGTGCAGCTCCACGTCGAGTGGCGCACCCCGACCGAGATCGTCGGCGAGAGCCAGGGACGCGGCAACAGCGGCGTCTTCCTGATGGAGCGCTACGAGGTGCAGGTGCTCGACTCGTACGAGAACCGCAGCTACTCGAACGGCCAGGCGGCCAGCATCTACAAGCAGCACATCCCGCTCGTGAACGCCTCGCGCGCACCGGGCGAGTGGCAGACCTACGACATCGTCTTCATGGCGCCGCGGTTCGGGAGCGACGGCAGCCTGGAGCGCCCGGCAACGATGACCGTGCTGCATAACGGCGTGCTCGTGCAGAACCACGTGGAGATCGAGGGCCCCACCGTCTTCCGCGGCAAGCCGCGCTACGAGACCCACGCCCCGAAGGCGCCGATACAGCTTCAGGATCACCGCAACTTCGTCAGCTATCGCAACATCTGGGTCCGGGAGCTGTAGCGGTCCCCGGATCCGGTCGCTCGGATCACCGTAACCATCACAACCACCCTCACTCCAGGAGATTGCCATGCGTTCTCGTATTCTGTCCGCCGCCCTGATCGTCGCCGGTCTGATCGCCGGTGCGGCCCCCGCCGCCGAGGCCGTCGAGGAACGGCCCATCCTGACCGCCGCCGCCGCCCGCAAGATGATCGACGCCTGCATCGCCAGGGCCGAGGCCGAGGGCTGGCTGATGCACATCGCCGTCACCGACAACCACGGCAACCTGAAGGCCTACCACCGGATGGACGACGCGCAGTTCCTGTCGCAGGACGTCGCGCTCGGCAAGGCGCGCAGCTCCGCCGTGAGTCCCAGGTCGACGCTGCAGTGGGGCGAGATGGCGTTCGGCGGCGGCGCTCCGGGCGCCGCGGCGTTCGTGCCGGGCATCATCTACTTCGAGGGCGGCCTGCCGATCATGACGGCCGGCGGCTACCACGTGGGCGGCATCGGGGTCAGCGGGGACACCGGCGCCAACGACGCGATCTGCGCGCAGGCGGGAATCGACGCCGCGGCGGACGACCTGCAGTAGCCATTGCCACGGAGCCCGGCCGAAGCGCGGGCGGGCTCCGCGGTACTTGCCGTGCACCGGAGACGATCGCCCGTCCCGGCACGACACGCAACGGCAGGGCGCTCTGCTACGGCGCCGCCGGCACCTCGATGTCCAGTTCGGCGCCGTACATCGCGGTCCGATCCTGGTCCCTCGCGACCCAGCGGAGCAGCGTGGCGACATCGGGCTCGACCATGCCGTCGAACGCCGTGACGCCATTGACGGCCACCGTGATCGGCTGGGTGAAGTCGAACTGCTCCGGAGAGATCAGGAGGGTGAACCGCCGGACCCCCCGGGTGTAAGCGGTGACGGTGTTGCGTTGTTGATCCAGCTCGACCCGCCCCGGCGGACTCGAGCGCGGAAACGCCTGGCGGCCGCGCGGCGCGGCCTCCGCGGGGTAGTCGAGCGTCACGTCCAGCCGCTCGCCGCCCCGTTGCACCACCATCGGAATCCGCTGGCCCGGCGCGAACCCGATCAGCGCCTGCCTCAGGTCCTCGACGGTCGGACCCGCCTTGCCGCCGACCTCGACGATGGTGTCTTCGTTCACCATCCCGGCGGCCGAGGCGATGGAGTCCGGTCCGACCTCCAGGACCCGGAGTCCGGAGCCGTCCACCATCTGGCCGATCATGTTGATCCCGAGCGGCAGGCCCGACGCCTGATCGAGGATGGTGTTGTGCGCGTCGAGATCGGGCTCGCCCGCGACCGCCCCCAACTCCGTGATGACCAGCCAGTGCGCGCGGTTGTAGCGATCGGTCCGATCGGTCTCCCAGGACAGCCGGGGCGGGAGCGGCCGGCGCGCCTGCTCGCTCATGAACGCGTCCATGGCCGGCTTCTCGTCGTCCCACCAGCTCACGTCATGTCCCGCCTCCGGCTGGGGTCGGAAGTCGAGGAACACGCCGGCCTGCTGAAACAACCGCATGAAGGGCACTACCGACGCAACGGGGTAGAGCGGATCGCGGCCGCCGTTGACGATGAACAGCGGCTTGTTGCGCAGGTTGGTGACGTGCATCTCGCCGTCGACCTCCGAGGCCGGGTTGGCGAGCACGACCGGATGGCCGTTGAACGGCAGGAACGTGGCCCACGGCGTGGTCGCCTTCATCGCGTGGTAGAAGGCGCCGGTCGCCCCGTCGGAGATCCCGATCAGGTGGACGCGGTTCTCGTCGACGTTGTAGACGCGTTTCAGGTCGTTGACGACCCCGGCGAGGTTCTCGATCTGGCTGTCCTGCCACCAGAGCGACTCGTTCCAGGAGGCGGGCGCCACGACGATGGCGTCGTCGCGTGCGAGGCGTTCCTCGCGGCGCCACCAGGTCCCGTCCTCCCGCTTCGGCCGCGACACGCCGCCGTGCAGGTAGACGATGACCGGATAGCGCGCCGCCGGATCGTAGCTCTCCGGCACTCGCACGACATAGCCGTGCTCGACGCCGTCGCGGTTCTCGCGGGCCAGGAGCCGCCGGCCGGTCGGGACGTCGCGCGCGTAGGCGCGGCCGGCGCGCAGCCGACCCCAGAGCGCCTCGATGTCCTGATCGGTCGCCAGGATGGCCGCCGTGGCGGCGGCGACTGCGTCGTCGGTCGACGCGGCCCAGAAGGTGGACACCGCCTCGTCGAGCGCGCCGTCGTCGGACTGACCGGCGAGCGCCGGCCCTGCCCCGCACGCGGCCAGGACCGCCAGCCCGAGAACCGTTGCGGCGCCGCGACGCAAGCGACGGCCGACCCGCGGCCGAGAACGGCTCGGCCGCGGTCGGAACGAACGGGTCACTGCTGACCCTGGGTCGGCGCGGGCATGCCGCCGAGCCCGTGCGTCCCGAGGAACGCCTGGATGGCCTCGAAGATCGCGATGGTCTCGTCGCGGCTGAAGCCCCCGTGGCCCCCGCCCGGCACGGTATGCAACTGGTTGTCGACGCCGGCGGCCGACAGCTCCTCGTGGAGCCGCACCGCATGCTGGTGCGGCACGACGGTGTCCGCGTCACCGTGAATGGTGAGCACCGGCGGCAGGCCGTCCCGCACGTAGCTGAGCGGCGACACCCGGCGGGCGACGTCGAGCCGGTTCGGCAGGCTGCCCATCCAGCGCACCGCGTACGACTTCTCGTTCTCGCCCTGCAGCAGGTCGCCGACGTCGGTGATGCCGTACCAGTTGATGATCGCGGCGACACCCAGGTCGTCCTTGGGCTGGCACTCGAGGTCGAGGCCGGCCGAGCCCGGCACCATGCCGGTGGTCAGGGCCAGGTGCCCGCCTGCCGAGTTCCCGGTGACCACGATACGCGAGGCATCGAAGCCGTACTCCCCGGCGTTGCTCTTCACCCAGTGCAGCGCGCAGAGGCAGTCCTCGACGGCGGCCGGCGCGCGCGAGATGCGGCCCAGCCGGTACTGCACGTTGACCACCGCCCAGCCCTTCTCCAGCCAGGGCAGCAGACGCAGGACGTTGCCCTCCTTGCTGCCGCCGACCCAGCCCCCGCCGTGGATGTACATCAGCACGGGCGTGGGACCCGACGCGTTGCGGGGCAGGTAGAGATCGACGCTGTTCTCGAAGCCGTTCGCGACGTGGTAGGTCACGTTGGGCACGACGCGGTACTCGTTGGAGACGTGCGACGCCCACGCCGCCGTCTGGTCGAGTTGCGCTACCGCAGCGGGCGGCGCCAGCAGGAGGACGCCGAGCGCCAGCAGACCGGTGAGGCCGAAGAGTCGAGTGAACATTGCGGCTTGCCTTTCCCTTCACGCGAGGTCCAGAATCCGAGGGCGGCCCGCCGCTTTCGGTGCGTGCATCCGTGATGCAGGCAACGCGGCGAGTCCGCCGCAGAACGGCTAGTATAGCGAACAGCCTTCTACCATGACGTCAGAGCGGCAGGGTCCTTTCGCGCGCGCCGCCGCGGGCCGACTCGGCGCAGCAGTGCTCGCGGCAGCCGTGGCCGCGACCGCTGTTGCCGCGGCATCGCGAAGCCCGGGAGCGTCATCGGCGCGCGCGGCGGAGGCGGCCCCTGCCACCGCACCCGCCGGCGAGTCTTTCAGGCCGGTGGTCGTCGAGCTCTTCACCTCCCAGGGGTGCTCGAGCTGCCCCCCGGCCGACGCGGTGTTGCGCACGCTCGAACGGAACCAGCCCGTCGCGGGGGTGGTCGTCGTGCCGCTCAGCGAGCACGTCGACTACTGGAACCGGCTGGGCTGGCGCGACCCCTTCTCGTCGCCTCGCTTCAGCGCGCGGCAGCGGAACTACGCCGACACCCTCGACATTCCGAGCCTCTTCACCCCGATGCTTGTCGTCGACGGGCGATTCGTGGTCATCGGCAGCGAGTCCGGCAAGGTGCGGCGCGCCATCGCCGCCGCTGCCGCGGCCCCGAAGACGCCAGTGGCCGTACAGGTGGCGGGACGGGCAGCAAGCCGGGTCGTCGAGGTGACGGCGACGGTCGGGCCGGCGGCTCCCGCGCACGTCGAGAGAGAGACCGGGGTCTGGCTGGCCGTCACCGAAACCGGGCTGGCCACCGACGTCATGGGCGGCGAAAACCTGTTCCGCCGGCTCCGGCACACCGGGGTCGTTCGCCACCTCGAGCGGCTCGAAACCGGCACTCTTCCCGACGCACGCGCCCCCGCTTGGCGCATCACCACGCGCCTGCGGATCCAGCAGGACTGGAAGCGGCCGAACCTGCGCGCGGTGGTCTTCCTGCAGGACCCCGGGACGGCAGCCATCACCGGGGCCGCCACCGCGCCGCTCGGCTGAGCAACGGTCTCTCGGCTACGAGACGTCGACGCGCAGCCGAGGCGGTCTCGACGCGCCGCGCTGGGCGAACCACGTCAGTCCCTCGACGACCACATCGAACTGGAGATCGTACGCCCCGGGACGATGGATGGGCGGCAGGTCGCACCGCACCCGGACTCCGCTCTCGGGTTCTACGTCGCAGTCGAAACCGGCGCGGTGCCAGTCGAAGTCGATCACCGTGCCGACCGGCTCACCCGCTTCGTGCAGGTGCACGCCGACCCGCGTCCATCCCGCGCGCGCGCGGCCCACGCCCTGATGGAGCCAGCACGTGTCTCCGATATTCGCCACGCGCAGATCCACCCGGAGACGCTCGCCGCGAGGCAGCGCCACGGGGCCTGCCGGGCCGACGATCCGGATCTCGGACGACAGCTTTCCTGGACGCTCCGTCGTCGGCCGCGAGCTGCCCTTGTACAGCAGCATGTAGTGGTGATAGAGGAGCTCGACGCACAGGCTCGACCAGTATCTGCGAAACCCCCTGCCCCCCTTGAAGCGCCCCAGCTCCCGCACCGGAATCTCGTGGCGCCTCGCGGGCCCCTCCGCCAGGACGTTCACCGCTCCGAATCCCACTTCTTCGGCCAGAGCCCCCACGTCCTCGATGACCAGCTCGTTCTCGAGCACGCCCGTGCCGACGGTCTCGGCGATACTGGTCGGGCTGGAAGCGTGTCCCTTTCCGGGTTCGGACATCGCGACCAACCCGTCCGGGGCCAGCACGCGGTACATCTCCGCCAGGACCTCGCGCTGGTTCGGGACGTGGTGGAACGCGTCGTACACCAGGATGCGGTCGCAGGAGCCGTCTTCCAACGGCAGCGCATGTCCGTCGTACGGCAGGAACTGCGGGTCGAGCGACCAGTTCGTTCGCGGGTCCTGCTCGAAGAGGCGTCGCCCGGCCGCCAGTGCGGTTTCGGAGACGTCGACCGAGATCGTGCGGCACCCGTAGCGATTCAGGAAGTGCGACAGCCAGCACGAACCGGCCCCGAACTCCGCCACCGTGTCCCCGGGCCGCAGCCTGGCTCCGGCGACGAGGATTCCGACGGCGATCATGTGCGCGGCGAAATCCGGGGTGTCGCTGAACGGCTTGTCGAGGAGATACTGCGGGTCCGGGTACTCCGCGTAGTAACGCTCCGCAGCCTGGTTGTACTGCTCCGTGCGACGAACCAGATCCCGTTGTTCGACGGCCGACCCCCGTCCGGATGGGAGGCGGAAAGGCAACAGGGCGAAACGGAAAATCGGTTCCCAGGTTGCGTGCACGGCGCGCCGCAGACCGGGGTACCGCTTGAACGCCGCGATCGCAGCGGCGCGGAGCATTCGAATCATGGCGGCATCGGCCGGGCGCGCGCGTCCGGGGAATCGACCTGCTGCCGGACTACGGGTTGACGCTCCTCGAGCCGCCGGCCGGCCGCAACACCGTCGTGGACTCGGTCACCGAGTCGATCTTCGCGCGCGAGAAGAAGATCGGGAAGTACCGGTCGCGCGCCCAGACGTCGAACAGGTCGCGGTAGTGCGGGCTGTCGGGATCGCCGCCCTGCCCCGGGGTGTTCAGTCCCACCGAGTTGTCCCAGTTCGCGGTGTCCGCGATGATCATGAACGACGCGCCGGAGGTCTGGTTGTCGCCGCCCCCGGTGTTGTGCACCGTGCCGCCGTAGCCGCCGCGCGGGAACGGACCGACGTCGAGCCGGCGCCGCAGGTCGGCGTTGACCGCCGCGCTCATCGGGTGGCGGATGAGAGCGTGCTTGAACCGCTCGCCGCCGTACTTCCAGGTGGTCATGTCGGGCGTGCCGAAGCGGTCGCGCAGGCCGGCGAGCGCGGCGTCGAGCGTCTCGCGCAGCAGGGCGTCGCGGCCGGCGAGCGGGTCGTCGCCGAAGCGCCCGTCGGGGGCCGTCAGCCAGTCGATCAGCCGCTTGGTGTTGACGGCCCGAATGTAGTCGCGGGCGGCGGCCGGAACCACCGTGCGGTGCACGGCCGTGCGCAGCTCGCGCTCCCAGCTCACGTAGATCGCCGCCCCGACCGATTCCTTGTCGAGCACCCCGTCCCAGTCGAGCAGCAGCCGGCGCGCATGTTCCGCCCGCCCATCCAGCCCCGGCAGGTCCCGCAGCAGGTTCACCAGGTTGCGGGCGGCAACCGACAGCTCGTCCATCATGAGCTGCATGTTGTCGACCACCGTCATGTGCCGGGCGTTGGCCAGCACCTCTTCCACCCGCGCCGCGCGCATCTGGTCGCCCCATGTATAGTGCAGCGCCTCCCAGTACGGATAGCGCCCGGGAACGTCCAGCAGGGTGTAGTTGTTCGCGGTCCCGAAGTAGCCCTTCGGGGGATTGAGGACGCTCGGCAGCGCCTTGATCGGGAGGAACCCGTCCCATTCATAGCGCCCGTCGCCCGGGACCGGCACGAGACCGCTGTGGTTCGGCCGGATGGGCGAGACCCCCACCGCCTGGTAGCCGATGTTGCCGGCCCGGTCCGCCCAGACCATGTTCTCCGACGGGATGCGGCTGTAGTTGCACGCCTCGACGAACTCCTCCCAGGTGGTCGCCTGGTCCATGCGCAGGCTCGCCAGGTACGGCGCCGAGCCGTAGTCCAGCCACGCCGCCGCCACCGCGTAGGCCGCGTTGTTGTCCGGATCCTGGAAGACGACCGGCCCGTGCCGCGTGTACTTCAACTCGACCTCCGCGTCGGCCTGCCCCTTCACCGGGACGGTCTCCCGAATGACGGTCATCTCCTCCCAGCGGCCGAGATGCCGGTACTGATTCGAATTGGCCGGGTTGGTCTCGTAGACGTACAGGTCCTCGTTGTCCTGCCCGAACACGGTCAGCCCCCACGCACCGTGCTCGTTGTGGCCGATGGAAACGCCCGGCAGGACCGGCTCGCCGCCGCCGATGACGTTCCAGCCGGGGGCCACCAGGTGCACCCAGTAGCGCAGCGACGGGGCCGACTGCGCGCGGTGCGGATCGTTGGCCATGATCGGGTAGCCGCTGAGCGTGCGGGTGCCGTGCACGACCCAGTTGTTACTGCCGATGGCGTCGTAGTCGTTCCGCTCGAGATCGATCTCGGACGGCATGGCGGCCGCAAGCCGCTCGAACGTCTCCCGGTCGCCGCGGTAGGCGACGGTGACGTCCTCCGGCTCGAAGGTGAGCGCCCGGCGGTGCGCGCGGTACAGGTCGAGGATGCGGTCGTCGAGCAACGAGGCGTCGATGGCCGGATCGAGCGTGAGGTCGGGATCGCCGATGTAGTAGTTGAGCTCGCTGACCGCGTCGGCGCCGAGCGCGGCCACCGCCCGCGCATTGTCGAGCTCCTGCGTCACGTTCGACACCAGCCCCTGGTGGCGCGAGATGACCACCTCGGGCGTCCAGCGACCCGGCTCGATGCCGAGCAGCTCGAACTCGATGGACAGCAGGTCCGGCTCGCGTGCGGTCCGCTCGACGTAGGCGTTGATGCCGTCGACGAACGCCGGGATGATCGTGTCGCCCCGCTCGTGGTAGTGCCGCATCTCGGTCGCGAGATCGCCCCGGAAGCGGAAGAGGCGGGCGCCCGTGTCGCGCTGCAGCTCGCGCGGACCGAGGATCTCGGCGACCGTTCCGGTCGCGCGACGGCGCCAGATCTCGAACTGGAAGAGCCGGTCGCGGGCGGCCGCGTAGCCCTGCGCAAAGAACAGGTCGTGCTCGTTCTCCGCGTAGATGTGGGAGATCCCCCAGCGGTCGGTCACGATCTCGACCGGGGCAATCAGGCCCGCCGTATCGAGCGTCTCCTGCCCCGCCGCCTGGGCGCCGGCGTCCGTCCCGGCCGTCGACATCGCCACCGCCGCGAGCGCCACCATGATCCGGCCGGCATATTTGGTTATCATTCCTGGACTCCTCGTTCCACGCGAAGTTCGGTCATTATAGGCGCGCCGCGCCGGAGCTCATGAAACAGAAAAGGAACCCCCTGATTGCGTCCGAGGACTGGTGGGCCGTCTGGCTCGCCGCACTCGTCATGGCCGGTGTCGTCTCCGGCTTCATCGGCGCCGTGCCCGGCGTAGGCCGTTGGACGTCGCTGCCGACCGAGGCGTTCGCGGGACGCGCGATGGGACTCGCGGCACTCGGGCTGGCCATGGCCGCGCTGTCCGCGCTCGCCGTGCAGGTCATGGGACACTCCGCCCGCCGCCAGGTGGTGGCATTCATCCCCCTCTTCGTGCTGGCCGTCGCCGCCTACGCCCTCGCCAACCAGGCGGGCGTGCGCGCGGCCGGCTTCGGGTACGCCTTCTGGGCCCTGCTGATCGGCCTGCTCATCGCGAACACCGGCGGAACGCCCGACTGGCTCAGGCCGGCCCTGCGGAGCGAGCTGTACATCAAGACGGGCCTCGTGCTGCTGGGGGCGGAGGTCCTGTTCGGCAACATCCTGCGACTCGGCGCGCCGGGCCTGTTCGTCGCCTGGATGGTGACGCCGGTCGTCATCGTCTTCATGTACCAGTTCGGCGTCCGCTTCCTCCAGATCGGCAGCCGTTCGCTGGTGATGGTCATCGCCGCGGCCACCTCGGTCTGCGGCGTGTCTGCGGCCATCGCCGTCGCCGCCGCCGCCCGCGCCAGCAAGCAGGAGCTGACGCTGGCGGTCGGCATGTCGCTGATCTTCACCGTGGCGATGATGATCCTGATGCCGCTGGGCATCCGCTGGGCCGGCATGGATCCGATGGTCGGTGCGGCCTGGATCGGCGGCACGGTCGACGCCACGGGGGCCGTCGTGGCGGCGGGGGCCATCCTCGGCGAGCAGGCGGAGCAGATCGCGGCCGTCGTCAAGATGATTCAGAACACGCTCATCGGTGTCGTGGCGTTCCTCGTGGCGGTTTTCTGGGTGACCCGCGTCGAGGCCACCGAGGAACGGAAGCCGAACGCGATGGAGATCTGGTACCGGCTCCCGAAGTTCATCATCGGCTTCGTCGCCGCCTCGCTCGTCTTCTCGTTCCTGCTGACGCCGTCGCTCGGGGAAACGCGAGTGGCCGAGGTGCTGGACCTGACTTCCGACGTGCGCGGCTGGCTGTTCTGCCTGGCGTTTCTCAGCATCGGGCTCGAATCGAGCCTGCGCGACCTCGCGCGCCACACCTCCGGCGGGCGCCCCATCCAGCTCTACGTGACCGGGCAGGCGTTCAACGTCGTGCTGACCCTGCTGGCCGCCTATCTCGCCTTCGGCGGCATCCTGTTCGACAGGGTCGGCAACGTGGAGACCATTGCCCGCGGCGAGGCGCGGCCCGGCACCGCGATCGAGCACAACCTGGCGACCGGCCGCGACGCCACGCCGCTCTTCTACACGGAGGTCGACGGCTGGCAGGACTACGGGACAGGCCTGCCGCCGACGCGCTGACCGACCGCGGTCCACTCTCGGTCCACGGCGCAGTCTCGCCGTCAGCGCCCGGCCCGGCGGCGCCGGAAGTACTCGACCTGGAACTCGCGCACGTTGCGGTTGTGCTCGCGCAGCGTGTTGGCGAAAGCATGGGTGCCGTCGTTGCGGCTGACGAAATAGAGGTAGGTGGCGTCGGCCGGATGCAATGCGGCGTACAGCACGTCCCGCCCGGGTGCGGCGATGGGACCGGGCGGCAGCCCGCCGTAGCGATAGGTGTTGTACGGCGAGTCGATCTGCATGTTGCTGCGGGTCAGATTGCCGTCGTAGACGCCGGCCAGCTCGAGCGCGTAGATGACCGTGGGATCGGTCTGGAGCGGCATACCGATCCGCAGCCGGTTGTTGAAGACCGCCGACACCAGGCCGTGCTCGGCACCGGCGCCGGTCTCTTTCTGGATGATGGAGGCCAATGTCACCGTCTCGCGTACGCTCAGGCCGCGCTCGGCAGCGCGCGCGCGGAGGTCGGCGTCGAAGACCGTCCGGAACTGGGCCACCATCGCCGCAACGAGATCGTCCACCGTGGCGTGGCGCGGCAGCGAGTACGTCTCGGGAAAGAGGTATCCCTCCAGGTCCGTCGCCTGTGCATCCAGATCGGCGATGAGCGCTACGCGCGACGACGACGACGCGAACGCTTCGGCGGAGCCGAAGCCCCTCGTCTCCACGATGGCCGCCATTTCCGGCAGCGTCAGCCCCTCGGGAAAGGTGATGGGACGCAGGTGAACACGGCCTTCCGCGATCTTCGCTACCGCGGCCAGCGGCGATACCGGGGCGTCGAAGAAGTACTCGCCCGCCTGCAGGTCGCGGTCGCGCCCGCTGCGCCGGACCGCGAGACGGAAGATCCACTCCTCGGCCACGACGCCGGCGGCAGCCAGCCGGCGCGCGATCGCGGCGACGGAATCGCCGGGCTCGACGTCCACGAACACGCCCGTGTCCGCGATCCCCGGGTGGGGCGCATGGAGGCGGGTCAGCAGCTCCTGCCAGGCGAACGCTGCCGCCCCGGCGCCCACGAGAAGCAGGCTGGCGAGCGCCATCGAGAGCCGCTTGATCACCCGCCTACGCTTCCTCGCCGGCATCCCAGTCACCCATCGACGGCTTCCGGTCGCCGCTCGCCGCGGGCCGGTCCAGATAGTCCTGCAGAATGACGGCCGCAGCCGCCGCATCGAGGCGGGCCTTGCGTTTCCGCCAGTCGCGCTCCCGCACCGCGAGACGCGATTCGGCTTCCACGCTCGTCAGCCGTTCGTCCTGCAGCTCCAGCGGTACGCCGGTAACCGCCCGGAGCGCGTCGGCGAAGGCGAGCACTCGCTCTGTCTGGCGATGCGCAGCGCCGTCCAGCGCACGCGGAACGCCGAGGACGACCACCGCCAGGCCGTCAGCCTCGGCGGCCACCGCGTCCACCTCGCCGGCCACCGCGGCGGCCCGTTCCCGCATCGAGCCGCGCGGCGCCACCACCCGCAACGGACGCGCGAGCGTCGCGGACGCATCGCTCACCGCAAGTCCGATGCGGCGGTCCCCGTAATCGATACCGAGTGCCCGCATCTTCCTCGCCGGCGGGCAATCCCCCCGGCGGCCTCTCCTTGTCTCCAGAGTACGCCTCGACCCGACACGTGTCCAGAAGCCTGCGTCTCGGCACGCAACGGCATGAGCTCTGGAGGCGAAGGCTCGGCCGAACTTCACCGTCGACGGCCTGCGGCCGATACGGTAGAATGCTTTTTTGCGGTTGCGTGTTCCGCCACACGGTTCGGATGATTCCCACCGAGCCCGCTGCGGCCCGCGAACTGCGGTGTCTCTAGTTCCTTGTGAAGCGAGGGCCTGCCTTGAGGACCCGGATCATCGCGTTCTTCGTATCGATTCCGATCATCGCCTTCGCGGTCATCGGCGGCTACTATGGGCGCGCGGCGGCCGGCGAGGGAGAGCAGACCTACCGGCATCTGCGCATCTTCGAGGATGTCGTCTCGCTCATCTCGAACAACTACGTCGAGCTCGTCGATCTCGACGACGTGCTCGAGGGCGCGCTGCGCGGCTTGGCCGAGGGGCTCGACTCGGACAGCGCCTACCTGTCGCCCTCCGACGCGCGTCGCATCGAGAGCGGCCAGCCGCTGCCTGAAGGCCGCGTCGGCCTCGACGTCACCCGGCGCTACTACCTGCAGGTAATCGCAGCGCGCGACGATTCGCCGGCCGCCGAGGCCGGCATCGCGCCAGGCGACTACGTGCGGGCCATCGACGGCGAGCCGACCCGCCTGCTGTCGGTCATCGAGGGCGAGCGGCGGCTCCACGGCGCACCGGGGACCACGGTCACGCTTTCGTTGATTCGGGGCAGCACGCAGGAGCCGTACGACATCGCGCTCGTCCGCGAGCGACTCGCGCCCGCGGCGGCGAGCGGGCGCCTGCTGGAAGAGGCGGACGGCGTCGGCTACCTGCGGATTCCGACTTTCAACGAAGGCGTCGTTGCGGCTATCGCCGAGGAGATCGCCGCGCTGGAGGCGGCCGGAGCGTCTCACGTGGTCATCGACGTCCGCAGCGCGGCGGAAGGCACCTACGAGGCGGCGATTCAGGCCGCCGGGCTCTTCGTCCCGGACGGGACGCTGGCCATCCGCGAGGAACACGGCGCCACCAGCACGCCGCTGGAGGCGACGGCCGGAGACGACGCCATTGCGGTACCGGTCACGCTGCTGATCGACTTCGGCTCGTCCGGGCCGGCCGAGGTGTTCGTCTCGGCCCTGGTGGAGCGCGAACGGGCGACGACCGTCGGCCAGCGGACGGCCGGACGCACCAGCCTGCAGCGCCTCGTCCCGCTGCCGAACGGCACCGGATTGTGGCTGTCATGGGCGCGCTACCTGACCGCGGAGGGCGAATCGATCCACCCGTTCGGCATGGCGCCGGGCATCGGGGTGGCCGTGCAATTGCCGGAGCTCGGCGAGCCGCGGCCGGAAGAGGACATCGTGCTGGAGCGCGCTATCGAGGAAATCGAGGAGTTGGCCGCCGAAGCCGCGTAGCATCGGTCGGGCCTTTGACGCGACTTTCCCCTGGTTGGTATACTGCCCGCTCGTTTCATGGCCTGTAACATCCACTCTCCGCGAAAGATAGGCGCGTAGCTCAGTTGGTTAGAGCGCCTGCTTGACATGCAGGAGGTCGGCGGTTCAAGTCCGCCCGTGCCTACCAGGTTCTCCGAGACGGTCTCCCGACCGATCGACTCAGCATGAGCCAGATCACCGTCACCCTGCCGGATGGATCCACCCGCACCGCCCCCGCGGGCGCGCCGGTGGCCGCCGTTGCCGCCGACATCTCGCCGCGGCTCGCCAAGCAGGCCCTGGCCGCGATTGTCGACGGGCGGATGGTCGACCTGACGTGCCCGCTCGAGGATGACGCCGCGGTGCGCTTCGTGACCCCGAACGCCCCGGAGGCCCTGGAGCTCTACCGCCACAGCACGGCCCATCTGCTGGCCGCGGCGGTGACCGCGCTGTTTCCCGAGGCGCAGTGCGGCATCGGTCCCGCGATAGACGAGGGATTCTTCTACGATTTCGTCGTCGACCGCCCGTTCGTCCCCGAGGACCTCGAGGCCATCGAGCGCAAGATGGGCGAGCTGGCGAAGCAGGATCTGCGCTACGAGCGGAAGATGATGTCGAAGGCCGAGGCCAAGGCGTACTTCGACGGCCGCGGCGAGCCCCTCAAGGTCCAGTTGATCGAGGAGAAGGGTGGACCGGTCGTTTCCTGCTACACGATCGAGGAAGCCTTCATCGATTTCTGCACCGGACCGCACGTGCCGTCGACCGGCCGCCTCAAGGCGTTCAAGGTACTGCACAGCTCCGGCGCGTACTGGAAGGGCGATTCGCGCAACCAGCCGATGCAGCGCATCTACGGAACCGCCTTCTTCAAGGCCTCCGAGCTGACCGCCCACCTGACGCGGATCGAGGAGGCGAAGAAGCGCGACCACCGCCGGCTCGGCAAGGATCTCGGGCTGTTCACGTTCCACCCCTGGGCGCCCGGCGCGCCGTTCTGGCAGGCCAAGGGGGCGACGCTCTACCGGCTCCTCTCCGACTACATGCGCGACGCGCTCTCCGGCGAGGACTACCAGGAGGTCCGGACCCCGCTCGTCTTCAACAAGGCGCTGTGGGAGACCTCCGGACACTGGGAGCACTACCGGGAGAACATGTTCCTGCTCGAGTCCGACGGAGAGCCCCCGGCGCCGGCGGCCGGCAACGGCAGCGGGCCGTCGGCCGCCGAAGACAGGGACGGAGCGCAGTTCGCACTCAAGGCGATGAACTGCCCGGGGCACATGTTGATGTTCGCGAGCGAGGGACGCAGCTACCGCGACCTGCCGCTCCGCTTCCACGACCAGGGCGTGCTGCACCGGCAGGAGGCCTCGGGCGTGCTCAGCGGCCTGACCCGCGTCCGGCAATTCGCCCAGGACGACGCGCACTGCTTCATCACCGAGAACCAGATCGGCGAGGAGGTGGAGCGCCTGCTGCGGCTCATCGACCGCGTCTACGGCGACTTCGGGCTGGACTACGCGGTCGAGCTCTCGACCCGCCCGGAGGACTACCTGGGCGAGCTGGAGACCTGGAACCACGCGGAAGCGCAACTGCGCGGGGCCATCGAGGCGGCGGGCAGGCCGTTCACCGTCTCCGAGGGGGACGGGAGCTTCTACGGGCCGAAGATCGACGTGCACGTGACCGACGCGATCGGCCGCCGGTGGCAGTGCGCGACGATTCAGCTCGATTACCAGATGCCGCAGCGGTTCGGCCTCAAGTACGTGGGCGCCGACAACGCCGACCACACGCCGGTGCTGATTCACCGCGCCATCTTCGGCAGCTTCGAGCGCTTCATCGCGCTGCTCATCGAGCAGTACGCGGGCGCGTTCCCGCTGTGGTTGGCGCCCGTGCAGGTGCGCATCCTGAACATCGCCGACCGGCACGCCGAGTACGGCCGGACGGTGCGGGAACGGCTGGGGGCGGCCGGCTTCCGCGTGGAGCTCGACGCCCGCCGCGAGAAGATCGGACTCAAGATCCGCGAAGCGCAGCTCCAGAAGATCCCGCGGATGCTCGTGATCGGCGACCGGGAGGTCGAGAACGGCACGGTGGCGGTGCGGAGCCGGACGAAGGGGGATCTGGGCGCCAGCGCCCTCGAAGAGTTGATCTCGACGCTCGAGGAGGAGGTCCGGCTGAAGCGGACCCCCGCAACGGAGTAAACTAGCGGTTCGCCGAGAGCGGCGAACGCTGTCACGAAGGGAGCACGGTATTCCTCCAGGACGCGGCCCGCGCGGGCCACGCCGCGATTTCCGCCAGCCCCGCACGCGAGTCAACGAGCGGATCCGGGTTCGCGAGATCCGGGTCATCGACGACGGCGGTGAGCAGCTCGGCGTCATGGCGCCGCCGCAGGCGATGGCGATAGCACGGGAGAAGGGACTCGACCTCGTCGAGATCTCGCCGACCGCGGTACCGCCCGTCTGCCGGATCATGGACTACGGGCGGTTCCAGTACGAGGAGCAGAAGCGGACGCGGCAGGCCAAGAAGCACCAGAAGACGATCGAGGTCAAGGAGATCAAGTTCCGGCCGAAGGTCGACGAACACGACTACCAGTTCAAGAAGAAGCACGTCGAGCGCTTTCTGGCGCACGGCGACAAGGTCAAGGCGACCATCTTCTTCCGCGGTCGCGAGATGGCGCATCCGGAGTTCGGGCGGCACATCCTCGAACGGCTCGTCGACGAGCTGCAGGAGGTCGCCACCCAGGAGACGCTGCCCCGCATGGAAGGCAACCAGATGCACACGATCCTGTCGAGCAAGGCCGTGTCGAAGAAGGGGCGCTAGAGAGAGAGGCTCGCATGCCCAAGCTGAAGACGCACCGTGGCGCGGCCAAGCGGTTCAATACCACCGGCACCGGCAAGGTGACCCGCAAGAAGGCCTTCTCGCGCCACATCCTGACGAGCAAGACGACGAAGCAGAAGCGCGGCCTGCGCGGCACGACGATGATGGACTCGGCCGACGAGCCGCGGGTCCGGCGCATGATTCCGTACAAGTAGGGAGCAGCCGAGAAATGCCTCGAGTGAAGCGCGGCACGGTCCGGCGCGCGAAGCGGCAGAAGCTGCTCGCCCGCGCCAAGGGCTTCTATCAGACCAAGAGCAAGCTGTATCGCGCCGCCAAGGAAGCGGTCGACACCTCGCTGAACTACGCGTTCATCGGCCGCCGGCGGAAGAAGCGGGACTTCCGGCGTCTCTGGATCACGCGCATCGGGGCGGCGGCGCGCCAGCACGGCCTCAGCTACAGCCATCTGATCAACGGCCTGAAGCGGGCCGGCATCGGCCTCGACCGCAAGGCGCTGGCCGATCTGGCCGTCCGCGAGCCGGACGCGTTCGCGCATCTCGCCGAGCAGGCCAGGGAGGCGCGCGCCGCGGCGACGTCGTAGGGCGTCCACAGCAGGCTGCCACCCAGCGGCCCGGGCCCACCCGATGTCCCCTCCTTCCACCGTAGACGACGTGCGCGCCGCGTTCCTGTCCGAGCTCGGCGGGGCAACCACCCCCGACGAGCTGCAGGAGTTGCGCAATCGTTATCTGGGCCGGAAGCGAGGCGCCGTCACCGCTCTGCTCAAGTCCGTCTCGCAGGCGCCGCTCGAGACCCGCCGCGACCTCGGCCGGCAGGCCAACACGCTGAAGCAGGAGATAGAGCAGGCGCTGGCGGCGCGTCGCGACCTGCACTCCTCCACGTCGCTCGGTGGCCTGACAGTGGAGGCTCGCGTGTCGGTCACTCCACCGAGCCGCGGCGACATCGGGAAGGATGCCAGGGCTCGGGCGGGCTCGGACCACGGGGCTCGCGGCAGCGGAACACCCGTCATCACGCCGGCGCGCGAACGGCAGGACGTCACCCTGCCCGGCCGCGAGTTCCCGCTCGGCCACCGCCACCCGCTGACCGTCATCCGCGAGGAGATCGAGCAGATCTTCACCGGCCTCGGCTTCGAGATTCTCGAAGGCCCCGAGGTGGAGGACGACTACCACAACTTCGAGGCGCTCAACATGCCGCCGGAGCATCCCGCCCGCGACATGCAGGACACGCTGTACCTGGACGCGCCGCTCCGAACACCCGCGGGCCCGCCCGGCACCCTGCTGCGAACGCATACCTCCGGGATGCAGATCCGGTACATGGAGACGCACGAGCCGCCGGTGCGCATCATCGCGCCCGGACTCGTCTACCGGCGGGACACCCCCGATCTGACCCACTCGCCGATGTTCCAGCAGGTGGAGGGTCTGCTGGTCGGCGAGGGGGTGACGATGGCCGATCTGAAGGGCACGCTCGAGTGCTTCCTGCGGCAGCTCTTCGAGCCGGACACGCGGGTCATGTTCCGTCCGAGCTTCTTTCCGTACACGGAGCCGAGCGCCGAGGTGTTCATAAGCTGCGTCTTCTGCAGCAACGGCTGCGCGGTCTGCAAGCGGACCGGCTGGCTGGAGATACTCGGCAGCGGCATGGTGCATCCGGCCGTGCTCGAGGCCGTCGGCTACGACTCCGAGCGGCTCACCGGCTGGGCGTTCGGCGTCGGCATCGACCGCATCGCCATCTTGAAGTACCGCGTCGAGGACATCCGCGCGTTCTACGACAACGACCTCCGGCTCCTGGAGCAGTTTCCCTATTGAAAATCCTGGTTTCGTGGCTGCGTGAGCTCGTCCCGGTAACGGTGAGCGTCGACGAGCTGGCCGAGGCGCTCACCGCGCACGGGTTCGAGGTATCGGCGGTCGATCCGGCGCCGCGCATTCCCGGCCGGCCGACGCATGGCGAGGACGCGGTCCTCGACCTGGAAATCACGACCAACCGGCCGGATTGCCTGAGCGTCGCCGGCATCGCCCGCGAGGTTTCGACGATCTACGGGGACGCGATCACCTGGCCGGCCGTCGCCGCAACGTCCATCGGAGACGATGCGCTGTCCGTCACGATCGAGGACGACGCGCTCGCACTCTGTCCCCGGTACGCGGCGTCGGCAGCCGAGGTCCGGGTCGGTCCGTCGCCGGCCTGGATGGCGGCGCGTCTCGAAGCGGCGGACGTCCGGCCCATCAACAACGTGGTCGACGTCACGAACTACGTGATGCTCGAGCTGGGCCAGCCGATGCACGCGTTCGACCTCGACCGCCTCGCCGGAGGCGAGCTGCGGATTCGTCGCGCGCGGACCGGAGAGACGGTGCGGACGCTGGACGGCGTCGAGCGGAAGCTCGACAGCGACGTGCTGGTCATCGCCGATGGCGCGAGCCCGCAGGCGGTGGCCGGCGTCATGGGCGGCGCCGATTCCGAGGTCGGCGCCGCAACCGCCCGCGTAGCGTTCGAGAGCGCCTGGTTCGATCCCGTCTCCGTCCGCCGCACGAGCAAGCGGCTGGCGCTGTCGACCGATGCGTCGTTCCGCTTCGAGCGGGGGGCGGACATCGAGGCGCCGGTGCGGGCCATGCGGCGCGCGCAACAACTCCTGAGCGAGATCGGCTGCGGGGCGCCGCGCGGCTGCATCGTCGACCGCTACCCTGCGCCACGGGATCCGGCCACGGTCACCCTGCGCCACGCACGGATCGGCCGCGTGCTCGGCGTCGAGGTAGAGCCCGCGTTCGTACCGGCCACCCTCGAACGGCTCGGATTCGGAGTCGAAACGGCGAACGGCGGCGGCACCCGCTGGCGGGTCGACGTGCCGCCGCACCGGGTCGACGTCAGCCGCGAGATCGACCTCATCGAGGAAATCGCCCGTCACCACGGGTACGAGCGACTGCCTGCGACGTTTCCGGCCCTCGTCCGCCCGCCGGCGCCGCCGAGCGACGCGCTCTCCCGCCGGCAACTTCTCCGCCGGGTGTTGACCGCGAGCGGCTGCTCGGAAGCGATCACCTACGGCTTCATCGAGGAAGCTGCCGCGCTCCCGTTCGTCGACCAGCCCGCGGACCTGGTTCGGATCGCCAATCCGCTGTCGGAGAAGTTCGCGGTACTGCGGCCGTCGCTGGTGCCCGGCCTGCTCGACGCCCTCGTTCACAACCGTCGGCGCGAGCACCGCGACATCCGGCTCTTCGAGATCGGCCGCCGGTTCACCACGGCAGACGGCGAGACCTCCGGCTTTGCGGTAGCGCTCACCGGCGCCCCGGCCCCCGAACACTGGAGCGGCGGAGGACGGCAGACGGACCTGTACGACGCCATCGGCCTCGTCGACCGCGTCTGCGAGGCGTTCGGCGTCAAGCCGGGGTACCGGCCGGTTGGTGACCGGAACACACTCGTGGCCGACCGCGCCGCCATTATCCACGCCACGTCCGGGACCTCGGTCGAACCGGTCGTCCTCGGCCACGTCGGTCAACTTGCTCCGGCAATCGCCCGGGCGCGCGGACTGCCGGCCGACGACGCCATCTACGTCGCCGAGCTCGACCTCTCGGCGGTCGCCCGGACCGGCCTCGACCGCCGCCGGATGGTGGCGGCGCCGCTTCCCCGGTATCCCTCCATCGTCCGCGATCTGGCGGTGATCGTCGACGCGGCCTTGCCCGCCGCCACGGTTCGTGAGACGATTCGGTCCGTTGCACCCGAGACGCTGCTGCAGGTGCGCGAGTTCGATCTCTACCAGGGCAAGGGCATTCCGGACGGCCGCATGAGCCTGGCGTTCCGGCTAACGTTCCGCGCCGCGGATCGGACCCTGACCGATACCGAGGTGCAACGGGCGATGGATGCCATCGTCGCCGAGTTGGAGAACGCTCACCAGGCCACGCTACGGTAGAAGGCCCCCGCGGGGCGCCTTGCGGCGTGCCAAGAAGTGGAGTCGTAGATGTCAGAGACGACGGCCCAATACGTTGACCTCGCCACCGTTGATCGCTTGGCCCAGAAGGTCACGGGGCTGGTACAGGTACTGGAGCGGACGCGGCAGGAGTTGGCGGAAGCGCGATCGGACAACGAACGCTTGAACGATGAGATCGGCGCGCTCCGGGAGAACCTGACGGCCGCACGGAGCGAAACGGAAGAGGTCGAGACGCTCCGCACGGAGCGCGATCAGGTGCGCGCCCGGGTATCCGAGATGCTGGATCAACTCGAGGCGCTCGACCTGTAGCCCGTGGTTGGGCGGGCCCCGGGATTGCGCCGCACCCGGCGCATCCCGGGGCCGCCCCCGCCGTGCAGCACGCGATGGACAAGCCCACCGAAGCCAGCGTCACCCACGTCGAGATTCTGGGCCGGCAGTACCCCATCCGCAGCCGGCTGGATTCGGACGATGTCGCGCGGCTGGGCACGTACGTCCGCGAGAAGATGGAAGCGGTCGCGAATCGCGCTCCGCGCCGCGACCTGGTGCACGTGGCGGTTCTG
This sequence comes from Vicinamibacterales bacterium, assembly GCA_965116825.1. GTDB lineage: Bacteria > Acidobacteriota > Vicinamibacteria > Vicinamibacterales > UBA8438 > WTFV01. Next base: position 3,695,326 of record OZ220736.1, on the reverse strand, counting down.
GCCGCGCTCAACATCGCCGACGACTACTTTCGCAGCCTCGACGGGCGCGCCGACGACGAGCGCCACGTCCTGGACCGCATGCTGGCCATCGAGGCCATGGTCGACCGCGCGATCAGCGGCGGCCGTTCTCCGGACTGACCGCCTGCGAGTTCCCGAACGGGTCTCCCGCGGCCGCCCCGTCCGGTCCCTGAACCGCGCGGTTTCTTGCCCCCGCTGCCGCTTCGTTCTAAGATCGTGGCTGAAACGGAGCACGGCACGTGTGTTGGATTTTGAGATTCCCTGCAGTACGCGTGATGGTCTGGAGGCTCGTTTGAGCCATTGTTGTATCGAAGTGAACCGCGACGCTTCGCTGTGTGCACGCCTCGGCCCGAGGAAGCCTAGAGGCGGGGTTTGACATAGCGGTTCCACCTGCACGCGCAGGTTCATACGACCTCCCCACACGGTAATCGCGGGGGTCCCCGGGTTTTGTCCCGCGTCCCAGCATGCCGCGCCCGACTCCGTGCGAGTCGCGCATGCAGCTCCTGCCGCCCGCTGTCGCCGCCGGCCTAGCGGCCGCTGTCGTCGGTCTGATCTTCTTCGGCGTGTGGATAGCCACGCGCCGGAAGATCGCCGCCGAGACGGTGGGCCGTGCGCGCCAGGAAGCCGGGCGACTGCTGGAGGGCGCCGAGCGCGAGATTGGCGCCCGTCGCAAGGAAGCGGAGCTCACCGCCCGAGAGCAGGCGCAGAACCTGCGGCACGAGACGGAGAATCACGCCCGCCAGCGCCGCGAAGAGCTGGCCGCGATCGAACGCGACCTGAACGAACGCAAGAGCACGCTCACGGAGCGCAGCTCCGGAGTCGACCGGGCCGCGCGCGATCTGCGGGCCCGCGAAGACGCCGTCATTGTGCGTGAGGAGGCCGCCGAGGCCGAGGAAGCGCGCGCCCACGAGATCGTCGAGCAGACCCGAACCGAGCTCCAGCGCGTCTCGGGCATGACCGCCGACGAAGCGAAGGAGCTGCTCGTCCGCCAGCTCGAATCCGACGCCCGCCGCGACGCCGCCAACCTCGTCAAGCGGCTGGAGCACGAGGCGCGCGAAACGGCCGCCGACAAGGCGAAGCACATCATCACGCAGGCGATCCAGCGCAGCGCCGCCGACCACGCCATCGAGACCACGGTCTCGGTGGTCGACCTGCCGAGCGACGACCTGAAGGGGCGTATCATCGGCCGCGAGGGCCGCAACATCCGCGCCCTCGAGACCGCGACCGGGGTCGAGTTGATCGTCGACGACACGCCCGGCGCCATCATCCTGTCGAGCTTCGACCCCTACCGCCGAGAGATCGCCAAGCGCGCCATCGAGCAACTGGTCGCCGACGGCCGGATCCACCCTGCCCGCATCGAGGAGGTGGTGGAGAAGGTGCGCTCGGAGGTCGACGAGACGACGTTGAAGGAGGGTGAGGCCGCGGCGTTCGAGCTGGGGATCCACGACATGCATCCCGAGATCAACCGCATGATGGGCCGGCTGAAGTTCCGCACCAGCTACGGCCAGAACGTGCTCGCACACTCCAAGGAGGTCGCCTACGTGGCCGGCGTGATGGCGCGCGAGCTCGGCCTCGACGCGCATACCACCATCCGCGCCGCCTTCGTGCACGATGTCGGCAAGGCGATGGATCGCGAGCTCGAGGGCACACACCTGCAGATCGGCATCGAGTTCCTGCGCAAGCACGGGGAGAGCGACGCCGTGGTGGACGCGATGGCCGCGCATCACATGGACATCGACTGGCCCTCGCTGGAATCGATGCTGGTGCAGGCCGCCGACGCCATCTCCGCCGCGCGCCCGGGCGCCCGCCGCGACATCCTCGAGTCCTACGTCAAGCGCCTGGAGAACCTGGAGGGCATCGCGGCCTCGTTCAAGGGCGTCTCGAAGTCCTTCGCGCTCCAGGCGGGACGCGAGATTCGGGTGATGGTCGAGAGCGAACGGATCACCGACGAGGACGCGGTCTGGCTCTCGAAGGACATCGCCAAGCGGATCGAGAAGGAGCTTCAGTACCCCGGCCAGATCAAGGTCACGGTGATACGCGAGACCCGCTCCGTGGAGTACGCGCGTTAGCCCCGCGTCAGCCCCGTCGTGCGCAGCCCCGCCACCGTCGCCCACCTCGGCGAGCACGCCGTCATTGAACGCATCCGGGAACGGGTCCGCCCGCGCGCCCCCGGGGTGGTGACCGGCATCGGCGACGACGCCGCCGTCATCGAGCCTGACCGCGGCGCCCTGGCCGTCGTGACCACCGACACCTTGGTGGAGGGAGTCCACTTCGACCGCGCCCACTGCTCCCCGGCCGACATCGGGGACAAGGCGCTCGCCGTCAACCTGAGCGACCTGGCGGCAATGGGCGCGTCGCCGCGGCACGTCCTGCTCGCACTCTCGTTGCCTGCCGCCTGCCTCGCGGCGGACGTCGACGAGATGATCGACGCGCTGCTGTCGTGCGCGGCCCGCCACCGGACGACGCTGGTCGGCGGCGACATCACCGCGTCGCCGGGGCCGCTCGTCCTGGGAGTGACCGCCATCGGCAGCGCGAAACGGCGGCGCGTGCTCGGCCGCAACGGCGCGCGGCCGGGCGACATCCTCTACGTCAGCGGCGGGATCGGCGCGGCGGCGGCCGGTCTCGCCTCCCTGCGGGCGAACGCGCCGAACGTGGGCGCGGTTCCCGAGGAGTGTCGGCGACGCCACCGCCGTCCCGCGGCGCGCGTCGAGCTCGGCGTCGCGCTGGGCCGTAACAGGGCGGCCCGGGCCTGCATCGATCTGAGCGACGGGCTCGGCGACGCCGTCCACCGGATCGCGGCCGCGAGCGGCGTTGGCGTGCAACTGGAGGCCGAGGCGCTGCCGATCCACCCGGAGGCGCGAGCCTGGTTCGAGGCGGCCGGGCTCGACCCGATAGCCGCCGCGCTTGCCGGCGGCGAGGACTACGAGCTGGCCTTCGCGAGCCCGCCAGCGTTCCGCGGCCGGTTGCGGCACGTGCGGCGACAGATCGGAGACCTTCCGCTCACTCCGATCGGCGTCGCCACCAAAGCGCGCGACGTCCGTCTTCGTCGCAACGGCCGGGAAGAGTCGCTGCCCGGCGGGTACGAGCACTTCGGGCGCAAGGACTGAGCCGGCTGCGCTGTTCTACGGCGCAGACTCCCGGCGCAGGCTGCCCGAGTCGACCGCCGCCGGCTCCGGCGTCGCCGGCGCGGCAACCGCTGAACGCGCCCCGCCAACCCACTCCTGGTCCCTGTACTGCAACTGATAGAGCGTGTGATAGAGCCCGCGACCCGCGAGGAGCCGCTGGTGGGTCCCGACCTCGCGCAGCTCGCCCTTGTGAAAGACCAGGATCTGGTCCATGTCCTGCACCGTCGACAGCCGGTGCGCGATGGCGATGGTGGTCCGCCCCGCCATCAGCACGTGCAGCGCGTCCTGAATGAGGCGCTCGGTGTCGGTGTCGACGCTCGACGTCGCCTCGTCGAGCAGCAGCACCGCGGGAGCGAAAGCGAGCGCCCGCGCGAAGCTCAGCAACTGCCGCTGTCCCACCGAAAGGGTCGCGCCGCGTTCCCCCACCTCGCTGTCGAGACCACCGGGCAGCCGCTCGACGAAGCGGTCCGCGTGGACGCTCCGCACCGCCTTCCGCACCTCGACGTCGCCGATGGCGTCGTGGCCGAGGCGAATGTTGTCGCGTACGCTGCCGGAGAAGAGATAGACGTCCTGCAACACCAGGCCGAAGCGCCGCCGCAGGTCGGGCAGCGGGATCTCGCGGATGTCGACCCCGTCGATGCTGATCCGCCCCCGGCCGACGTCGTAGAAGCGCATCAGCAGGCTGATGAGCGTGGTCTTGCCGGCCCCCGTGGCACCGACCACGCCGACCCGTTCGCCCGGGGCAACCTCGAACGAGACGTCGCGCAGCACGTACTCGTCCCCACGGTAGGCGAACCAGACGTGCTCGAACCGGATCCGTCCGCCGCCGCGAGGAGAGGCGGGGCCCTGGCCGGACGTGAGCCCCGGTGCGGGAGACGCCGGGAGCTGCCGCGTCGGCGCCGGAGGCGACCTGATCTCCGCCGGCGTGTCGAGCAGCCCAAAGATGCGCTCGGACGACGCCATCGCCGACTGCAGGATGTTGAACTTCTCCGACAAGTCGCTGATCGGCTTGAAGAAGCGCTGCGAGTACTGCAGGAACGCAACCAGCGCTCCCAGCTCGACGGTCTCCTGCACTGCCCGGCCGCCGCCGTACCAGATGATGAGAGCAGTGGCGACGGCGCCCAGCACCTCGATGGCCGGATAGAAGGTGGCGTAGTAGAAGATGGACTCCAGATTGGCATCGCGGTGCGCGCGGTTGATGCGCTCGAACTGCTCGAAGTTGCGGGCCTCGCGCCTGAAGAGCTGCACCGTCGGCATGCCGCTGATGTTCTCCTGCAGGAACGCGTTGATCCGGGCGATCTGCAGCCGCACGCGGCGGTACGACTCGCGCGCGTGCATGCGGAACCAGTGCGTCACCCAGGCGATGGCCGGCAGTACCACGAAAGTGACCAGCGCCAGGCGCCAGTCCATCCAGAGCAGGACGATCATGATGCCGGCCAGCATGAAGACGTCGCGGAACACGGTGACGACCCCCGACGTGAACAGCTCGTTCAGGGTGTCGACGTCGGAAGTGACCCGGGTCATCAGCCGGCCGACCGGATTGCGGTCGTAGAAGCGGAGATCGAGACACTGCAGGTGGCGGTATATCTCCATCCGCAGCTCGAACATGATCCGCTGCCCCATCATCTGCATCGTCCACGTCTGCACGTACTCGAGCACGAACGAGCCGGCAAGAACGAGCAGGAACGCCAGGGCGATGCGATCGAGGCCGTCCAGATCGCCCGCCGCGATGTGGTCGTCTATGGCGATCTTCGTCAGCCAGGGCTGCGCGAGCTGGAGCACCGAACCCGCGGCGATCGTCGCGAGGGCGACGCCGACGGCCCGCCGGTGCGGGCGCAGATAGGCGAGCAGGCGCCGCATGAGGCGCGCGTCGTACGCCTTGCCGAGCACCTCCGGTTCGTGAACGGACATCCGCCTACGAATCCTCCAGCGCTTCCTCCAGCAACTGCTTGCGATGCAGCCCGGCGTAGAGACCGTCCAACGCCACCAGCTCGTCGTGCGTGCCCCGCTCGACGACCCGGCCGTCATCGAGCACGAGGATCAGGTCGGCATCGCGCACGGTCGAGATGCGGTGTGCGACGAGGATCGTGGTGCGCTGCCGCATCACCTCCCGAAGCCGCCCGAGAATCGCCTCCTCGGTATGCGTGTCGACCGCCGACAGCGCGTCGTCGAGGATCAGAATGCGCGGATCGGTCAGGATGGCGCGCGCCAGCGCCGCGCGCTGCTTCTGTCCCCCCGACAGGGTGATGCCCCGTTCGCCGACCTCGGTGTCGAGGCCGCGCGGAAACCCGGCGACATCGGTGTCGAGCTGCGCCAGACCCACCGCGTCGGCGACCGCGGCGCGCACGCCGTCTGCGGCGCGCACGCCGTCTGCGGCGCGCACGCCGTCTGCGGCGCGCACGCCGTCTGCGGCGCGCACGCCGTCTGCGGCGCGCACGCCGAAGGCGACGTTGCCGGCCACCGTCTCCGAGAAGAGCAACGGCTCCTGCGGCACGTAGCCGATCGCGCCCCGCAGGACCTCGAGAGGCAGATCGCGGACGTCGATTCCGTCGATGAACACCGTTCCGGGCGGCGGGTCGAAGAGGCGCGGCAGCAGATCGACCAGCGTCGACTTCCCGGAACCGGTCGGACCGACGAGGGCCAGCACCTGCCCCGGTTCCACCCGCGCCGACACCGCGGAGAGCACCGCCCGTCCGTCGTAGGCGAAAGTCAGGTCGCGGAACTCGACCGCGCCGCTAATCCGCGAGGGCGCGACCGGCGCTTCCGGGTCGCGGACGGACGGCTCGACCTGCAGGACGTCGAGCATCCGCTGCCACGCGGCCAACCCGCGCTGCAGCATGTTGGTCACCCAGCCGAAGGCGATCATCGGCCAGCTCAGCATCGCCACGTAGACGTTGAACGCGACGAAGTCGCCTATCGACAGGCGCCCGTCGATGACGTGCCGGCTGCCGATCCAGAGCACGATCAGGGCCGACAGGCCGAGAAGGAACGCCAGGGTCGGGTGGAACGCGCCTTGCAGCCGGATCAGGGCGCGGCTGCGCGCGACGTACTCCTCGTTGGTCTCCCGGAAGCGCTCGATCTCCACTCCCTCGCGCCGGTAGGCCCGGACCACCCGCACCCCGGCCAGCGCCTCCTGCACCACGGCGCTCATGTGCGCCAACTGCGCCTGGATCCGCTCCGACCGCAGGTAGATGGCGCTGCCGAAACGCTGCACAACGACCGATACCACCGGCAGCGGAAGCAGTGCGAGCAGGGTGAGCACCGGCGACAGGGACAGCATCAGCAGCAGCGCGACGACGAAGGTGATCGAGGTCGAGGCCGTGTACATGATCGCCGGCCCCGCCAGCATGCGGACCGCCGACAGGTCGTTCGTCGCGCGCGACATCAGGTCGCCGGTCCGATTGGCCTGGAACCAGGCCGCCGGCAGGCGCTGCAGATGGCGGAACAGGTCGTTCCGCAGGTCGAGCTCGATCTCCCGCGAGGCGCCGATGATGATGCGCCGCATCAGGAAGCGGCAGGCGCCCCCGGCCAGGGCGAGACCGACGAGCGCGGCGGCGTACAGCGCCAGCGAGGGCCCGGAGGCGGTAGCGAGGACGGCGCCGGGACCGAGACGGGCGGCCAGGTGATCGATCGCATGCTTGAGAACCCACGGCGACAACAGCGTGATCGCCGTGGAAAGGACGAGAAAGACCGAGCCGAGAGCAAACCGATGCCGATACCGGAGCAGATAGGGAAACAGCGCGGACGCGGCGGGCGACATCGATCCATCAGGATAACAGGCGGCTGGCCGGCCGCGTGCGCCGGGATCCTCCTGCTGCTGTTGTCCGCCCCGGCCCGCGGGCAGGAGCCGGCCGAGCGGTGGACTGAGCTGGAACCGACCACGGCTTCCGGCGAGAACTACACGATCGAGCTGGCCGCCGGCCTGTGGGATCCGGCGGCCGCCATCTCCGCCTCGGCCGAGGCGTTCGGAATCCCCGGCAGTCGCATCGACTTCGCCGCCGACCTCGGTTTGCAACGCAAGCGCCATCCCGGATTCCGCCTGACGCTGAAGGCGGGCCACCGCCACAAGCTGCGGGCGTCGCTGATCCCGATGCAGTACCGGCAGCAGCAGGTGCTCGGGCGGCGCGTGGTGTTTCGGGGAACTCGGCTCGATTCCGGACTACCGGTGACCTCGACCTTCAGATGGGACGCCTGGCGCTTCGGCTACGAGCTGGACGTCGTCACCGGCGGGCGCGGCTATCTCGGGCTGATTCTCGAGGCGAAGTACACCCACGTCTACACCGCGTTCGATTCCCGCGCCTCGAACGCGTTCGTCGAGGCGCGGGCCCCCATCCCGGCGATCGGCGGCATCGCACGGTTCTACGTGACGCGGTTCACGCCCATCACCGTGGAAGCCACCGGGTTCGTGCTGCCGGAGGACGCCGTGGAGGGCTACCACGGCCGGTACATCGACATTGACGCCTACGCCACGCTCAACCTGTCGCGGCACCTCGGCCTGAGCGTCGGCTACCGGAACATGAACGTCCACTATCTCATCGACCGGCACACGGGGGACTACCAGCTCGGCGGCGTGTACGCGTCGGCGGTGCTACGGTATTGACGGCGTGCATCTGGGCATCGATCTCGGCTGGCAGGGACGCGGCCGCCGGGCAGTGCGCTTCGCGGCAGGCGCCTGCATCGCGACGTGCGTCTACCTGACCCCGGGCCTCTCGGTGCAGGTTCCACCCGGTAACCGGCCCAGGTCGGCCACCGACGCCTGGACACTGCTCTACGCCGAGAATTTCTCCACCCCGTTGAACGACGTCGTCACGCCCTGGCTCTCGGACTCTCACTACGAGCCGTTCGACACCATCATGGACGACGGCGGGCTGTGGTACCGCAACGATTACGGTCCGGACTGGGAGACCGCCTACAGTTCCTTCACTACCTATCGCAAGGAGTTCCCGGTCGGCCAGGACGGCTGGCTCACCGTCTCGCTGTCGGCGCGGGACCGAGACAAAGATGGGCAAATCGAGGCCCCGCCCTCCATCCGCAGAGAGCTTCAGGGGGACAGGTACGTGGCGGTGCTGGATGTACCCGACCACACCGGGGGGGCCATCCTCCGACCGACGGACGCGCTGCCCTCCCGTTACCGGATCGAGTACACGCTGACGAGCCTCGACTTCGGAGGCAAGCGCCGCGGCGCCCTGGCGTACGGGGGCCGCATCAACGGCTACGACGCCCAGGGCTGCAAGACGCAGCACCCGTGGGGCGAAGGCTCGAATACTCCGGGCTGGAGCGGAGACGCGGCGGCGCCGTACTGCGATTGGCAGGACGTGCGGGCGGGCTCGTACGGTTACAACGGGTTCCACTTCCTGGCCATCGTGGACGTCGCCGACCCGGCCCCCCGCAACAACCACTTCTGGCACTACCGCCGCAAGGTACTGATGGACGCTTTCTCGCAGCATCCGGACCGGGTGGGAACGGGCAGCGGCGGCTTGGTGTGCGACTCCTCAACCAACGAGTACTACGACTACCGGGACAGCAGTTTCAACACCGTCAACATGTGGATCAGCGGGCTGCCCCACTGGACCCCCGGACCGGGTGTCCTGCCCGGCAACTCGCAATGGTTCATGACGAGCTGCTCGGGCGGCATCGCCGAGCGCGGACTCTCCTCGGCCGCGGAACTCCAGCCGGAGCGGATGCCGGACGAGGTCTACACGTTCGCCATCGAACGGGACGCCGACGGGTACACCCTGGAAGCGAGCGGCAACTTCGCGCGCGCCGGACGTCGGACGTTGCGCTTCCACCGCCGGTTCGTCGTCGGCGAGAATCCCATCTGGCACTACAACGTCACCGCCGACGAATACGACGGGCGGTTCAGCGGCGATCTCGTGCAGCACGACGCCTACGGCAGCACGACCTGGCCGGACCAGTGGCCGGCCGGGTCCGCCTACCCGGACTACTTCGTAATCGGCGACCTCTACACCAACGTCTACGAGGGGAGCGCCAGCCTGACCGACATCCGCCTCTACGTGCCGGCCGACGACGATGCGGGCGGGGCCGGCGAGGGCGGCTGGCCGCCGGGGGAACGGCCGCCTCGGCCGCTGCCGGCGGCACAGGCGCCCTGATGCTACGGGATTGACAGCGTGTATCTGGGCATCGATCTCGGAACGTCCGGCGTCAAGGCCATCGTCCTGGACGCGGATCAGGCGGTGCGCGCCTCGTTCACCGCGCCCCTGACCGTCTCTCGCCCGCGGCCGCGCTGGTCCGAGCAGGATCCGCGCAACTGGTGGCGCGCCACCGACGAGGCGGTGCGCGCGGTGCTGCGCGACGTCGACGGCCGCGCCGTCGAGGCGGTCGGCCTGTCGGGACAGATGCACGGCGCGACGCTGCTGGCAGGCGACGATTCGGTGCTGCGCCCGGCCATCCTCTGGAACGACGGACGCTCCGAGCACGCCTGCGCGAGGCTCCTCGAACGCGAGCCCCGCCTGCCGGCCATCACCGGCAACCTCGCCATGCCCGGCTTCACGGCGCCGAAGCTGGTCTGGGTCGCCGAGCACGAGCCCGGGGTGTTCGCACGGGTCGCGCGGGTGCTGCTGCCGAAGGACTACCTGCGTCTGCGGATGACCGGCGAGTACCTGTCCGACCGCTCCGACAGCGCCGGGACGCTCTGGCTCGACGTAGCCCGCCGCGACTGGAGCGACGAGATGCTGGCGGCGACGGGGCTGACGCGCGCGGCCATGCCGGGGCTGGTCGAAGGCAGCGAGCCGGCCGGAACGCTGCGGGCCAAGGTCGCTGAGGACTGGGGCCTGCGGCGCGTGCCGGTCGCGGGCGGCGCCGGCGACCAGGCGGCGGGTGCGATCGGCGCGGGGATCGTCGACGGCCGGCGGGCATCGCTGTCGCTCGGCACCTCCGGCGTCCTGTTCGTCGCCGACGCGGAGTACCGCGCCAACCCCGAGCACGCGGTCCACAGCTTCTGCCACTGCCTGCCGAACACCTGGCACCGGATGTCGGTCATCCTGAGCGCCGCCTCGTGCCTGGCGTGGGCCGCACCGCTGCTCGGATACCGCGAGGTCGCGGCCCTGCTCGAAGCAGTCGAGGCAGACGACCGGCCGGCGGACGTCCTGTTCCTCCCGTATCTGTCGGGCGAGCGCACGCCTTACAACGACGCGAGCGCCAAGGGCGTCTTTTTCGGGATGCACCACGACACCACGTCGGCCGCCCTGGGGCGGGCCGTGCTGGAGGGAGTGGCCTACGCGTTTGCGGACGCGCGCGACGCGCTGTTCGGACGGGACGAAGCCCCGGGTGAGGTCGCCGTCATCGGCGGGGGGTCGCGCAGCGGCCTGTGGGGCCGTATTCTCGCCAGCGTGCTCGACCAGGAGCTGACCTACCGCGCCGCCGCCGACGTGGGCCCCGCGCTGGGCGCCGCCCGGCTGGCCCGGCTCGCGGTGACCGGGGAGGCGCCGGCCGAGGTCGCCACCGCGCCGCCCGCCACCGACGTCGTCGCACCGGACCCCCGGCTGCGCGAGCGGTACGGAGCGGGACTGCCGCGCTACCGCGCCCTGTACGCCGTCCTGCGCGAGGAATTCAGGAGAGGAGCCGGCCAGTGAGCGAACCGTTCTTCGACAACGTCGACCGCATCGCCTGCGAAGGTCCGGAATCCGCCAACCCCCTGGCGTTCCGCTACTACGACAGGGGCCGCGAAGTGCTCGGGAAGCGGATGGAGGACCACCTGCGGCCGGCCGTCTGCTACTGGCACTCGTTCAACGCCCCCGGCACCGACATGTTCGGGGCCGCCACCCTGGACCGGCCCTGGCTGGCCGGTACCGACAGCAGCGCGGCATGCGAACGGAAGCTGGACGCCGCGTTCGAGTTCTTCGACAAGCTCGGCGTGCCCTTCTTCTGCTTTCACGACCGCGACATCGCACCGGAGGGCGCCACCCTGGCGGAGAGCAACGACCACGTCTCGCGCATCGCCGACCGGATGGCCGCACGCATGGAGGCCACCGGCATCGGCCTGCTCTGGGGCACCGCCAACCTGTTCAGCCACCCCCGCTACGCGGCCGGCGCGGCCACCAATCCCGACCCGGAGGTCTTCGCCTACGCCGCCGCGCAGGTCAAGCACTGCCTGGAGGTGACCCATCGCCTCGGCGGCGCGAACTACGTCATGTGGGGCGGGCGCGAGGGTTACGACACGCTGCTCAACACCGACCTGCGGCGCGAGGCCGACCAGCTCGGACGCTTCATGAGCCTCGTCGTCGAGCACAAGGCGAAGATCGGATTCGACGGGGTGCTGCTGATCGAACCCAAGCCGCACGAGCCGACCAAGCACCAGTACGACCACGATGCCGCGGCCGTGCACGCGTTTCTGCAGAAGTACGACCTCGACCGGTCGATCAAGCTCAACATCGAGGTCAACCACGCCACGCTGGCCGGCCACAGCTTCCAGCACGAGCTGGCCTACGCCATCGCCAACGACCTGTTCGGCAGCGTCGACGCCAACCGCGGGGATCCGCAGAACGGCTGGGACACGGATCAGTTTCCCAACAGCGTCGAGGAGACGACGCTGGCCCTGTACGAGATCCTGCGCGGGGGAGGCCTCGGCGCCGGCGGATTCAACTTCGACGCCAAGCTCCGGCGCCAGAGCGTGTCGCGCGACGACCTCTTTCACGGCCACATCGGCGGCCTCGATGCGCTGGCGCAGGGGCTGCTCGGCGCGGCGGCCCTGCTCGAGGGCGGCGAGCTCGCCGCCTTCGTCGATTCCCGCTACGCCGGCTGGCGCGATCCTCTGGGACGGCGCATCCTGGATGGCGCGAGTCTCGCGGATCTGTCGGATCACGTCGTGGCCGACGCCGTGGAGCCGGCGCCCGTATCGGGCCGTCAGGAGCTGCTGGAGACGGTCGTCAACCGCGCGATCCGCCGCTGAGCTGCGCGCGGTAGAGGCTGGCCTTCCTCAACGCGGCGGGCCTCAATCGGACGCCTGCGCGCCTGCACCGTCCGCGGTGCTGTCCGCCCCCGGCGCAAGCGATACGGCGTCACGCGCGAACGCCGCCGCCCGCTCGGCGGACAGCGCTTCCAGGCGTGAGCCGGCATGGCGTGCGAGCAGCTCGATCGCCGGAATCCAGCGGGCGCGGTCCGAGCGGCCCTTCTCGGTTCCCTCGTCCGCGTAGATCACGACCAGGGGCTCGCCCCCGATCTGCACCGGAACGGCCACGCCGGTGCGATCCGCGGGCAACGTCGCGAAAGCGGGAGGCCGATCCTGCGCGCCGGCCTCGGCGCCGCGCGTGACCCACACGCTGCGCCGCCGGTAGATCGCCTGGGCCGCAACACCGGCCTCCTCGGTGCCCAGCACGCGTCCCGCCTCGTCGGCCGCTGCATCGAACCCGACCCGGCGCCAATCCCGCAGCCCGCCGTCCGCGGCCACGAACAGGGCGGCGCGGCCGGCCTCCGTGGCTGCCGCGTCGGCCAGCGCGTCCAGCACGCCGCTCAGCGTCGTCTCGTCGTCCAGTCGGCGCACGGCATCGAGCAACCGCGATACGACGCCCAGGGCGGCCTGCTCGCGCGCCGCCTGAACCGCCGCGGCAATCGCCTCGGCGCGCTCGTCCCTCGCCTGCTTGCGCTCGCGCGCCAGCGAGGCATCGTGCTCGGCCGCTGCCGCCGCCCGCCCCTCGTCGGCGCGGGCGGCCAGCACCTGCGCCAGGTTGCGGACCTCCACCGCCACCGCATCCTGCAGCCGCGGAACGACCACGTCGACCACTTCCTCTACGCTTCGCGATCCGGCCATGCCTGAACCGCATTATAATTGCATGAACGCTCGCCGATGGGGGCGACACGGCTTCGACGGGGGTCATGGAACCGCAGGATGCATGCCGAGCACCATCGACTCGTTAATCCGATGGAAAACCAAGTAACTGCGGACACGCAGCTTCCTCTCGCTGCCTAATCAGGCGGCGCGCCTGTCCTGACCACGCCCGCGGGCCGGGAGTCAGGTGTCATACAGTGGGCTGGTCGTAGCGCGCGGCACCGACACGCCACGACGAGATCAATCGGGGCTGGGCTTCCGGCGGTTTTCGCCGCCCTTCGACGCCGGAAGCGACACAATCAAGAGCGGCTACGCATGTAGATTCCTCCGGTGCTGGACCTTCGGACGCGGGTTCGACTCCCGCCGCCTCCACCACCTGAAAGATCCGGAACCACCGTCCGCCCCCCCGCGGGGGCCGGACGGCTCGACGAGAGCAATCACGTCGAGCGCAGTGTGCGCCACGTAGTACGGCCGCCCATGATCGTCGTCAAGCGCCTGATTCAGGACTCGACGGCAGGGTGGCTGCTGCAGAGCGACAACCGGAACAAGCAGGCCTGGCCGACACGGCCGTTCCCGCCGGACGCACAAATCGTAGGCATGGTGCGATGGGTCGCGCGAACGCTCCCATAGAGGCCGACCGAGTGCGGGCGGCACGGAAACGGCGAGGGGTATCGCAGTAACAGCTCGCCGAGATGATCGACACGTCGTCGAGCATGACCTCGCAGGTGGAGACCGAACGCGCGGGAACGTCGGTGCGCTGACGATGGCCGCCGCGCAGGCCCTGAACGTGTCGATGGACTACCTCGTCGGATGGGGCGACAACCCGACGCCGACGAAAGAACTGCTGACGAACCTGCGAGCGAAGGCCGCAGAACTGACGGTTCTCCGCGATCATCGAAGCAGGACAGCCCGGGCACTGGATACTGCGCCTCTGGCGTTACCGCCCGAGCTTGTGCTGCAGATGCTCGAGTGCTACGCACATCGCGGCCTTCGACCAGCTCGGCTCCGATCTCGCGGGCCAGGAACATGTGCTCGCAGAAGGCCGCGTTCCAGACGCCGTGCGTCAGCCCGTGATGCGCGGCTCGGGGCGCCGGGATGAAGCCAGCCCGCGCCAGCAGCAGCTCTCCGGAGCGCTCCACCTCTTCTCAACATGGACGCGGCCTTCGGCCACTGCCGCGGCCCGCCGACGCCGCAAGTGTGCAACCCCTGGGCAGTTCGCGGCTCTTCTTCTTCTCACGCCAGGAAACCTCTCCGTGCCGGGTGAAATGCCCGAGCACGGAATCATCGGCCCGGCGGCGTCCAGTACTGCCGCGCCACGGCCTCAATGCCGGCCACCGTGGCGTCGAGAGTACGGACGGTCTGCCATTCGGCAGCCTGATCTTGGCTGAGGCCGTACCGCCATCCGCCGCGCGGCGTGCCGCGCGGCGTCACAGGCGCTCGGACGCGGACGGAGCATTTCGGGCCGATCAGAAAGCGGTACTCTCCGAGCCGCGAACCGGAGAGGGTGTGTCCGGCGAACAGGATCGGCGGGCGAACGTGGGCCAGCGTAAGGCGGAGCCGTTCGAGGTAATGGGCGGCGCGGCCGTAGTCACTCGCGGTGATTGTCGACATCTCGGCGGAGCATGGCGAGATAGCGGGCGCGGCGGCGCTCGGCCATCGAGCCGGAGTAATCGAGCACGGCGATCCCGTACCCGAGGACCGCGCCCAACGCGACTCCGAACAGGAAGACGAGAACGACGGTCATCGCCGGTCGATCCGTTTCCGCATGAACCGGACGATGCCGAAGGGGCCGTCGACGCCGACGACCGCCGACAAGACAATGACGGCGCCCATCAGATCGCGCGCACGCAGGGCTGTCACTGCGACTCCTTTCCTCGCTACTAGGCAAACAACCGGGTGCGGCTCCCGACCCGGCCGCAGCGCTGACACGGCTACGGGGCGTCAACAGCCCGCGTTCGCGCACAACCAGTCGACCACGTCCGCACCCGCTCGCAACGGTCGTCGACCAGCCGCCGCAGTGTCTCCAGGTGGACAGCCGATGCGCCGTAGTCGTCCGCAGCTGTCATCGCAGCGGGAGCGGCGCCGTGAGGGAGTCCGGGCCGCGGTCGATGATCCACATGTGATCGTTGCCGCCGGTCCAGCGGTCGTGCCGGATCACGTCCGTGCTCTGAGGCCCGAGCACGATGTACTTCGTACCTTGGGATACAAGCAGGGATCGTTGCGTGAAGCCGCAAAGCGACCGTCAGAAACGCGATCCCCAGCCACCAGTCCCGACCGTGTCATCGTTCCTCCAGGTCGGCAATCAGGCCCAGCCGTCGCACCGCTCGATTCACGAGCGCCCGGGCGCGGCCGTCCCGGCCGGCCATTACCTCGTCGGCTGCGGCCCGTAGCGACTCGGCCGCAAGCGCCCGTGTCCGCGCCTGGGCGCTCTCGCGCTTCCAGTCCGCACACTTCATCACCGCGACGAACAGCCGTCGCCGCCGGCGATGATCCGCGAACCCCGGATGCTCCATCCCGTCACACCCCAGAACGCAGGCGGCAAAGCGCTGCGCCCTGCGACAGTTGACTGCCGCGGCACGCCGGCCGACAGCCCGGGCACTGGATACTGCGCCTCCGGCGTCACCGCCCGAGCTTGTGCTGCAGATGCTCGAGTGCTGCGCACATCCCGTCGGCGTTCACGCCGTCCAGTCGTTGCGCTACGGCAACGCCGGCACCCCGGTGCTGCCTCCCGCGGCAACGATGCTGACTGCGAGCTGTCCGGAGCCGGATCGCTGGCACAGGGCCAGGCACCTTGTCGACCAGGCGACGCGGGGAACTCTCCCGACCCCGCGGGGCGCACCTGCTACGCCGAACCGCTGCCCAGCTCGACGTGCACACTCCAGGTGGTGAACGTCTGGCCGCTGGCGTCCAATTCGACGGGCATCGACTGTCCGGCCGCCAGGTCCACGCGCGGAGTCGGTCCCAATTCCACGCCGTTCGACAAGTGGATCTCGACGCGAACCTGCGTGACCGTGGCCGACGTCGTATTTACCACCTCGCCGCGGAACGTCTCCGCGGCCGCGTCGTAGCTCATGGTCAACTGGACGCCGCTTCGAGTCTCTACCGCCGTATCCGTCAGGCCGTACTGCGTCCCGGACTCGCCGGGTTCGCTCCCGCCGCCCTCCGGCCCGTGCTCTTCGCCGCTTGGCTCGGTTGGAGAACCGCCGCACGCCAGCGCCGTGAGTAGAACGAACGTCACCATCAGTCGTCGCACTGTGAAATCCTCCTGGTTATCGATCATCCAACGCCAGCCGCCGCCGCGCCCGCAACACGACTCCCCGAGTACGATCGTCGCGTTCCCGCCCGCAGCGCTCGTCGACGGCGGTCGCCGCCAACGCCTCCGCCGCGAGCTCGCGCGCGCGACTCGGCCGCCGGCCGAACCGACTGGTACGCCTGCAGAAACCCCGGCATCCCCGATGACGGCGGGTCACCGCGCTACCCGGAAGTTTCACGATTGCCGCCCCGGCGTCACATACGGCGCTGCCTCGATCAACTCCGTCGACCGGCCGCCCGAGCCGCCCGGCGAAGCCTCCAGACTCGCGACCTCGTGACGCCGGAAGTAGGCGATTCCCTCCTCGTGCAGCAACAGCGCCCCGCCGCGGCTCTCGTGAACCGACGACACCCGCAGCACCGTTTCCTTCGCCCCGGAGCGGTAGCGCACCGTCACCCGCATTCCTGCCCCTTCCGCCGGACGCCGGCCGGGAACTCCACCCCGCCGCCCGGCGCCTCATGTTCCCGAGGCAGCGCCGGAATCCCCCGCCGCGCTGCGGCTGGGCCCGGGTGGCCACCGGCCGCTTCGACCCTGTTCGGTACGAGGTCGGCCAGTGCCGCCTCGATCACCTCCCCGCGGGTCGTCGGTCTCCTTGTCGGCGCCGCCGCGCGAGTCCCTTTACAACCTCTCGTCCTGGCCGTCGGGACCGATTGAATCAGGATCTACTGGTGTCTCCGCTGCCTGCAGCGCAGCGTGGTCGATGTCACATGCCCAGCTTGTGTTCCAGGTGCTCGACCGCTGCGCGCACGGATCAGTAACGTTCACAGACGTGCCGTCGAAGTCGACAGTGAAATCCGTCTTGGCCGGCGAGTTTGTCAGAAGCTCGCCAAAGGTGGCGATATAAGTGTTCAGGGTAAAAATGGAACTACTGATTGTCGGCACCTGCGCCCAAGCGGTCCCCGTCTCCATCAGCAACAGGCCCGCGGCGAACAGCATCCCGCGACATGCCTTCCGCATCGTCATCCGGTTCCACTGAGGCTTGCGGACGGGCGTTCGGCCGTCTCGCGGTCTCCGTCGCCACGCCAGCGGCGCGGGCAACGCCGCCGCGCGCGCAGGCGACCGAGGCAACAGACCGGCACCCGGCGAGGGCGGGATCATGTCCTGACCCTCGCCGCATCCGGTCTGCCGGGCGGGCCTGTCCGGGCGCCCGCCGGGATCCGCTGTCGGCGCCGCACTCGGTCCGGCGCTCACCGGCCGGCCCGACAGGGAATCAACTACGGCTGGTTCCGCAAAGGTCATGCCACTCATCCCCAAATCCGTCACGGTTGTCCCGCTTCCCACTTCCACATCCCACCGAATCGGCGCGGCCGGGCACGCGTTGCATGGGCTCGGCATCCCGCTTCGCCAAGCCGCACAGTGGCCGTCGCCGCCGACCCGACGCTTTCGCCGGCGCCCGGATCGACTCGCCGGGCGGGCCCGAGCTCTATCCCGTTGGGCTGGCTGCGCAAGAATCATGCCACTCGACCCCACTCCGTCAAGTTGTCTTTTCCGCATTCACATCCCTCGAATCGGTGCGTGGCCGGGGCGCCGTTGTCTGGTCTCGTCCTCCCGCCTCGCCAAGCTGTCGCAGTGGCCGCCGCGGCCTGCCCGACGCTCCGCTCCCTAGCTCCCGGCCCCGTCGGCGAAGTGAATCTCGACCCTGGCGTCCCGGACGGTCTGGTTCGTCGTGTTCCTCACCGTGCCGGCGAACCTCTCGGCCCCTGCTCGAACGGCATCACCAGCTCGACCCCGCCGCGAAGGTCCCGCGCCTCGTCCCCGGGCGCGTACCGCGTGCCGTTCTCGCCTGCCTCGCCGCCCGTCCCCTCCGGGCCATGCGTCTCGGTCGCTTCTGTCGGATTTCCGGAACACGTCGGCGTCAGGGGCGCTGCGAGCAGGACGAGAATGCCTATGGGCATTCGTCGCACTTGCCAGCTCGGGGAGCCAAGCGACACACCCCCAACTGCACTACATACACGGGTTGGGAGATTTGCGCATCTCCCACTTTGGAGATAGCGCGACAGGCTTGGGGAGGAAGGGAACGCGAAGGGAGAAGCCGCTGACGACCCGCCGGCGGTCAGCCCCGCGGCAAGGCGCACGCGGCCAGGACCCGCTGCACCAGGGCGATTTGCCCGGACAGGCCCTGCTTCTTGTAGACCTGCTTCAGAAGCCAGCGGACGTAGCTTTCCTTGAAACCCGTGGCGGCGGCGATCTCGCGTACCGGCCGGCCCTCGGCCAGCAGCGCCGCCACCCGGCCCTCCGACGGCGTCAGGCCGAGCAGCGCCGACACCCGGACCGGGTCGATGTGAAGGCGGCTCGCCGGGTCGACCACCAGCACCAGCGCCGCCACCCGGCGCCCCCCGAAGTCCGCCTGCGGGACGCCCACGGGGTGTACGTGAAGCTCCAGCCGCGTTGGCAGCAAGGGGCGCCGGATCGTCATCGAGCCGCCGGTCGGCGCCTCGCTGCCGAAGCCCGGCAGCGCACGCTTCAACAGCCTCTGCAAGCGGCCATGATCCGCCGGCAGCGAGGCGCGCAGGGTGCCGTCCTTGTCGGACAGCCCCTCGCCCCGGCGCAGAATGCGCAGGGCGGGAGCGTTCGCCGCCAGCACGCGCCCGCCGCGGTCCAGATGCAGCACGCCGATCCGGCTGTTGTCCAGCAGGCCGGCCAGACTGGCGCTCAGCGCATCGGCGCCAAACAGCGCCTGACGGACGCAGATGAACTGGCGGATATGCGGCAACAGAGACTCGATCAGTTGGAGTTGAGCGGACTGCCAGCCGCCGCTGCCGAGGGGGTCCCCAACCGCCCAGACAATGCGCAGGTCGTCCGGCCTGTCGAGGCGCGTTATCAAGCCGTTCTGGACCTCGCGGCGGCGCCAGCTCTCGTTGTACGCTCGCGAGGTCCTCAACTCCTTTTCGGTGTACAGGTCGGGGACATGGACCACTTGGCCGGCGGGCCGCTCCATCAGGCGGGGCGGCCCTTCGTCGTGTGGGTAGTAGACGTCGAAATACTCGCGCGCCAGGTCCGGTCGAGACTCGCCGCGGTAGAGATACCGGGCGAAGTAGACGCGCACGACGCCGGCAGACTCTTCGCCGACCACCAGTGCATTGCCCGCGGTGCCGCAGGCCTCGTCGATCAAAGCGGCCGTTGCGGGCCAGTGGGCGTCGTCGAGCGCGGCTTGGTGCAGCGACGCAAGGATGCGGTCGAAGGCGTCGAGTGGGTTCATGACCACGTGCTCCCGAACGGCTGCCGGACGCCGTCCGGCGCCGATGGAAAGCGCTCCGGGAGATGCGGGACACTCTACACAAATCCAGGAAGGCTGCGATACTCCCATCTGGTAGGTATGGGGGCGTGAAAAAATGTGCAGGCGGGGTGTCGGCGGCGGCCAAAACGCTACCGCCGGCGGCGGTGCATCGCGCTCGGCTGGTGCCACTGCATCGAGCGGTTCGTCGAAGCCCGGCACGCTGGTTGCGCTCCGCGACCGGGTCGTCGAGCTCGACCGCGCCTGCTGCCGCGTGCTCACTGGGAAGGACGCTGCAAGCTGCTCGCGCGCAGGTGCCTCGCCTTGTTCGAACTGGACGGACGACGTGATGCCGGTCGCCCGGACGCCTGACTGCGCTGCCGCATTGCCGATCCCGGACTCCGGCGTGCGCTCGGTCGCGCCGGAGCCTCGGACGTGTCCGCCCTGGTGGATCGGGCGCGAAGCACTTTCCTGAGCGGCCGCCGGCACGGCCTCGTCGACCTGCCCGCGGGGCGGCCCCTTGTGATGGCCGACCGGCGCCGTGTCGTGCAGGTGCTCAACAACCTCTCCGCGAACGCCGCGCGGCACGCGCCCGAGCCGACCCCGATCCGGGTGGCGGCCGTGCGCGAGGACGCGCACGTCGCCGTGGCGGTCTCCGACGAGGGGAGCGGGGTGGCGCCCGAGCGGTTGCCGCACCTGTTCAGCAAGCACGCCGGCGCGGGGCAGGGCGCGACGGCGGGCCACGGCCTCGGGCTCGCCATCTCGAAGGGGCTCGTCGAGGCGCACGGCGGCCGCATCCGGGCCGAGAGCCCCGGCGCCGGCCGCGGCATGACGGTCACGTTCACAATTCCGGTGGCCGGGGAAACCGGCGCCGCGGCGGCCGGCCACGCCGCCGTCCCGCCGGCGGCCCCCGAACCCGGCGAGCCGCCGCGCATCCTCGTCGTGGACGACGATCCGCGGATGCTGCGCTTCGTCCGCGACGCGCTCTCCGGGGCCGGCTACGCCCCGCTGGTCACGGGCACGCCGCAGGGCCTGCCGCAGATCATCCGGACCGAGAGGCCGCGGCTGGTGCTGCTCGACCTGATGCTGCCCGACGTCGACGGCATCGAGCTGATGCGGCAGGTCCCCGAGCTTGCCGACCTGCCGGTCCTCTTCATCTCCGCCTACCGCGGCGACGAGACCGTTGCCAAGGCGCTCGAGTCGGGCGCGGCCGACTACATCGTCAAGCCCTTCTCGCCGACCGAGCTGGTCGCCCGGGTGCGGGCGGCGCTCCGGCGCCGCGAGGCGCCCGAGTCGTTCACCGTTGGCGACCTCGCGATCGACTACGAGCGGCGCCGGGTGACGGCGCGCGGCGTCCCGGTCGAGCTCACCGCCACCGAGTACGAGTTGCTGCGCGTGCTCTCGCTCGACGCGGGACGCGTCGTGACCTTCGAGACGCTGCTGCGCCGGGTCTGGGGCAAGAACGAGAACGCCAACGCGAATCTGGTGCGCAATTTCGTCAGGAACCTCCGCCGCAGGCTCGGCGACAACGCGGCCAGCCCCGCCTACCTGTTCAACGAGCGCCGCGTCGGCTACCGCATGGCGGCAACCGGCGAGTAGCAGAGCCGTCCCGTCGCGTCCTCCGGACAGCGGCCCGCAACGGACAAGTGCACGTAGCCCGCCGGAGCCCCCGCCATGCAGCTGTATCGAGGATGGAATTCGCGCTACGCCCCCCGAGCACACCGGGCGCATTCGTCTCTGCAAGGCGACCTTCGAATTCGAGTACCGCTACGCCTTCGCGCTCCGGAGTCCACAGTGGCACGCATTCCCGGACGCGTCTGCGTCGAGTTCACGATGGCGGCCATCGCGCTCTTCGAAAGAACCTGAAGCCCGAAGAAGCCGAGTCCCCGCGGCTCCCGCGCCAGAGTTGCGCGGCTGCCGGCCGCCCCCGCGATGTCTTTCCAGCAGTGGTCGGCGAGCCGGGCGACGTCCGGCCCGCGCTCGCGCAGCGGCGGCCGCGGTGAGCCCGACTACGCCGAGGCGGTAGAGCAGGTCCTTGCGGAAGCGGCCGGCTGCCGCCTCGTGGGGTCCATCCGGGGGTTCAGCCTGGATCCAGCCCTTCCTCTCGAGCGCGTGCAGATCGACGCATGGCGAGCTGAGCTGAACACCCGATCCGGAATGTGAGAGAATCGGGAGAGCAACAATGGAACGACGACAGGTGTGGATCGCGACAGCCGCAGTGATGGTGGCAACACGGTCGGGACGGCGAGTGACGTAGACAACCAGCCCAGCAACCGCGTCGAGCAGGCCCCGGACCAGAGCCACTACCCCGAACTTGAGAGCGACCGCGTAATCGCTCCAGGCGTGGACGCGCAACGCGACAGCGACGCGAGCAACCAAGAGGATCTGCGGTAATCCGTCGATTCGGAATCCCAGGCTCCCGGCCCGCATCCCGGTCCGCAGTATTGCGACGTGCCCGTGCGAACCTCGAAATGACCAGGAACGTGCGCGCTGGTTCCAAATCTTTCGGACCGTGTCCACCAATCCAGAGTCCTGTCTGGGCAGACCAGCCGGCACCGCGGGCGGGCTGAGTCCGCTTGCGGCGGGATTGCTCGCTCAGCGCCTCCACACCGCCCTCGTAACGCCCGGCGACATGGCCAACCGTGGCTGACGGAAGACCAACGCGTTCATCGCTCGGCACCTGACCTGTGTCGCTCCTGGCATCGGGCAATAGCAGAATTGCCAGAATGCGCCTCATATTCGCCAATATATCCATGTCATTGGCTATTTATTCGTATGCAGGCTGCTATACTTGCACCATTTGTTGATGGGTCGCGATGGTCGGCATTCATGCGGCCGTTGAGGAATTCTCGATCTTCCCCCGTGTGGCATGCGCGCCGGCCGTTGTGACCTGCCCTTCGGAATACCGCCGCCACGACGTTCCGGGGGCGTGAGAGAGCGACAAGCCCGTTCCACCGTCAACCCGCCGATCGTCGCGTGCAGGTTTCGTATCGTGATCTCCTGCCGGCATCGCTCCTGTGTACGGCCATATCGACCGGGGTGCGGTCTCCCGTGCGAACGGAGCCGCTACGGCACAACTGTTCGAGGAGAGTTGTGTGGCTAGAGTGGATTGTGACGTGCTGATCATGGGCAACGGTATCGCGGGCAACCTCGCGGCTGGCTGGTTCACGCGACACATGCCCGCTCTGAGCGTCAACGTCGCAGGGCCGGCGGTTCGCACCCTGCCGATCGTGGGCGAATCGCTCGTCGAGTTCAGCACGCAACTCCTCCAGGAAATCGGTCTTGGACGGCATCTGGTCGAGGAACAGCTTCCCAAGTACGGCCTTACGTTCTACTACAAGCTGGATCCCACGGCTCCCGCGGACCCGCGCTATATCGTGGACGCCGTCCCCACGAATCCGCCGCTGCCGTCGTTTCTCGTCAACCGGTTCACTCTGGACGACGCGTTGCGGCAACTCAATCACGACAACGGCGTCGAGCACGTCGACGGCAAGGTGGTGCGGGTCGAGCTGGGCTCGGGCGCGCGGCACGGGGTCACCGTGCGGGGCAGCGACGGGACGGTGCGAACGCACACGGCCCGCTGGGTGATAGACGCCACTGGACGGCGCCGACTGCTGGCGCGCCAACTGCACCTCGACGACAGCGTCCCGCATCAGCGCAGCTCGTTCTGGTTCCGCCTGGCGGACTTCGACGCGTCCATTCTCGATCGCATCGACGCCGTCACGAGCGATGCTCGCCGCCCTGACGCGTACTATGCCGCGCATCACTTCTTCGGACGCGGCAACTGGGTCTGGCTGCTTCCGGTGCGGGCCGAACAGTCCAGGCGAATGATGAGCGTCGGGCTTACCTGCCGGCCGGACCTGTTCGCCGAGCCCGTGACGTCCATACCGGAGTTCCTCGACCGGGTGGCGCGCGAGCACCCGATCCTGGGAGACCTGGTCCGGAGCGGGATAGTGGTCGACACCAACCTGTACCGGAACTACATGTACCGCACCCGGCAGCGGTACTCTTCGCAGGGATGGTTCCTTGTCGGGGATGCCGCCGATACCGTGGACCCTCTGTACAGCACCGGTCTTGCACTCGTAGCCATGGCAATTCAGCAAGTGGGGGCCATCATTCGTCGCGACCTGTCCGGCAGCTTGACCGAAGGATTCGTCAGCAGGCTCGACCGGGCCTACGCCGGCTTCCAGAGGCTGGGGGAAGGACAGGTCGCGAGGCTGTACGACGTCATGCAGGCCGAGTATGAGTGCCGCCTGCGCATGCACCTCCATGTGGTCAGCTTCTTTCACATGGCGCTGCCGCTGCTACTCAACGGGTATCACGCCGATGCCGTCGGGGCGGCGATGATGGCCAGTCTGGGACGGCCCGCACACGGGCTGGGCCGGCAATTGACCGACTTCGAGCCGCTCATCGCCCGGGTGGCCGCGCGACAGCCCTCGCGATCGGTGCGCGCCGGGGTGAGGGTGCAGTCGGCCCTCGCGCTGAACCACTCCTGGTTCGAGCACTGCCGCGACGACGAGATCCCGCGCTCGCTGTTTCGGATGTTCCGACACATGGTCGCCTTGCGCCTGGCGCTCATGTGGATGGCGGGAGTGCGGTCGTGGCTCGACCTGGTTCAGTGGGGCGGGTTGCTGCGGTCCCTCATCTGGGGTCTGGCGGTCGGGGCGCTCGGAAGACGCAGTCTCAAGCGAAGCAGGCTGACTCGCTGGCTGTTCGCATCCGGCCGCGGCGACGCCCACCCGCGATTCGCTTCCTGCGACCCGACGCGAGCGGAGTTCACCCGATGACTACGGAGTCCAACCAACCCTGGCCGCGAATCGCGTCGCTGGCCACCGCGGTGCCGCCCCACCGGGTCCCCCAGGACGAGGCGGTGGGGTTTTTTCAGCGGTCCTTCGACATGCCGCCGGCCAAGCGGGACCGTCTGAAGCAGCTTTTCCTGAACGCCGACATCGAGACGCGGTACGCGGCTGCTCCCATCCATTGGTACGAGCGGGCCCACAGCTTCGAGTTGAAGAACAACCTGTACATCGACAAGGCGATCGACCTGCTCAAGCAGGTGACCATCGACAGCCTGACCGCCGCCGGCCTGGCGTGCAGCGACGTCGACACGCTCGTCACGGTCTCGTCGACCGGCGTCGCCGTGCCCACGCTGGATGTCCGGCTGATGGAGGAGCTGCCCTTTCGGCGCAACGTGCAGCGCCTGCCGCTGTTCGGCCTCGGATGCGCGGGCGGGGCGCTGGGGCTGGCGCGCGCCGCCGCCTGCGCGCGCGCCCAGCCCGGCAGTTGCACCCTGTGCCTGGTCGTCGAGCTCTGCACCCTCACGTTCTGCCACAACGATCGGACGACCGCGAACATCGTCGCCACCGCTCTGTTCGGCGACGGCGCGGCGGGCGCGGTGCTGACCACGGACGGGCCGGGACCCGCGGTCACGGCCTGGGGCGAGCATACCTGGCCCCACAGCCTCGACGTCATGGGCTGGCACGTCACCCAGAACGGGCTGGAGGTGCGGCTGTCGCGCGGCGTTCCCGATGTCGCCCGACACCGGGTGCGACGCGTCACCGACGAGTTTCTCGCTTCCATCGGCCTGGAGCTCGCCGACGTCGACGACTTCATCTGCCACCCCGGCGGGTCCAAGGTGCTGGAGGCGCTCGAAGACGCCTTCGGCCTCCCGTCCGGCGGCCTTTCGGCGTCCCGGGAGATTCTGCGCGACTACGGCAACATGTCGGCTGCCACCGTGCTCTTCATCCTGAAGCGCGCCCTCGTGACCTCGGCCGCAGACGACAGGCGGCGCGCAGGGGCGCGGCGGTACCTGATGACCGGCCTGGGGCCCGGCTTCTCGATCGGCTACCTGGTGTTGGAGTCAGCCTGATGCCCGCCTTGTACGTCATCGTCGGCTTCCTCGTGGTTCAGCGGCTGGCCGAGCTGTGCTTCGCGCGCCGCAACCACCGGGCGCTGCGGGCTCGGGGGGCCGTCGAAGTCGGCCGAGGGCACTACCCGGCGATGGTCGCCCTGCACGCCGGCTGGTTGCTGGCACTTCCGGCAACGATCGATTCCCGGACGGCGGTGTCGTTGCCGTTGCTCGCCGTATTCGTGCTGCTGGAATGCGGGCGCGTCTGGGTGATCGCCACGTTGGGGTCGCGCTGGACGACGCGTATCGTGGTGCTGCCGGGCGCTGCGCCGATTCGCAGCGGCCCGTACCGCTACGTCCGGCATCCCAACTACGTCATCGTGTGCGGCGAAATGGCCGTGGTGCCACTGATGTTCGGCGCCTGGATCCTGGCCGCAACGGCCTCCGTGCTGAACCTGCTGGTGCTCCGCGCACGGCTGCGGGTCGAGAACACGGCGCTCGAGCAGTTCGGTGGCGACGCGGACCGCACCACCGAATACCGCGGTGCATCGAGTTCCGACCGGGAGCGTGAGTGATGCTGCTTGCCGCCGAAGAGTTCCTGCTGTTCGTCCTCGACGAGCAGAACGGCACGCTGCTCCCGATGACCGAACGCACGGAGCATCTGGTTCTCGCGGGCGCGGTGTTGATGGACCTGCAGTTGGCGAATCGCATCGATACCGATCTGGACAATCTCACGCCCAGCGATCCAACGCCGCTCGGTGACGACGTGCTCGACCCCACGCTGGCCGACATCGTCGGCGCGGAAGAGACGCACGATGCGCTGTACTGGGTGGAACGCACGGCCCGGCGGGGGCCCGAGATCCGCGAGCGGACGATTGCCCGGCTGGTCTCCCGGGACATTCTCCGCGAGCCCGGCGACGACGCGTTTCTGTCCCTGACGCCGGAGGTGGCGCACGCGCGGCGCTATCCATCGCCGAACGGAGCGGCGCCCGAGCACGTCAGGCTTCGCATCATGCGGGTTCTGTTCAGCGACGACATCCCGGACCCGGCGGACATCGTGATCATCAGCCTGATCGATGCCTGCGACGTCTGGCGAAAGCTCCTCACGGCAGATGAGCTCGTCAAGGCGCGCAAGCGGATCGAGATCGTCAGCCGCCTGGATCTGATCGGGCGGGCCGTGGCGACGCTGGTGCGAATGGTGCGACCGACGGCTCGCGCCGCCCGCGACGGCGCCGCCGGCCTGCCGCTGGCCCGCGGCCTGCCGCTGGTGGGCAGCACGTTCGCCGTGGCGCGCGACCCGAGGACGTTCTTCGTGCAGGAATACCTGCGCGTCGGACCCGTTTTCAGGGTCAAGACGTTGACCCGCAACTTCGTCGCCATGGCCGGACAGGAAGCCAACCTGTTCGTGTCGCGCTCGGAGCGCATGCACCTGCATACGTCCGACATGTGGGATCCGCTCTGTGCGGAGTTCGGCGCCTCGCGCTTCGTGCTGAACATGGACGGCAAGGACCACGTTCGGATGCGGCGCGAGACCAAGGACGGGCTCTCCCGCCAGCTCATCGAATCCCAGATACCCGAAGCGGTGGATGTGATCCGGCGGTCCGTGGCCGCGATGCCGCTGAACGCGCCGTTGCCCGGTCTGCCCGCCATCCTCCGTCTGGTCGGCGAGACGACGAGCGCAATCGTCGCGCAGTCGTCGACCGGGGAGTACATCGACGACGTGCGCCTGGTCCTCAGAGAGGCCGTGACCCGCGGCTTCCTGCACACGCCCCGATTGCCGAAAACGCCCCGGCTGCGGCGCGCGCTTCGCCGCGCGGCGGAATTGTCGGACAGGTGGTTGACGAGACACCAATTGCAGCAGCGCGCCCGCAAGACCAACGCGATTGACGACATACTGGCGCTGCACCGCGCCGACCCGCTGTTCCTCCCCGAGCGCGACCTGCCGCTCACCGCGCTGTTGCCGCTGTTCGCCGGCGTCGAGACCGTGGGGAGCATCGGCGCCAGCATGCTCTACGCCGTGCTGAAGAACCCCGCGTTGCGGGAACGGGCGCAGGCCGAGGCGGATGCCCTGTTCGCCGGCGGTACGCCGGACGCGGCGAGATTGCGCGAGCTGGACGTCCTGTACCGGATCATGTTCGAAGCGCTGCGCATGTACACGCCGGTCCCGGGGATTCAACGCAAGGTGACCACGTCGTTCGACTTCGCCGGACACCGGATTCCCGCGGGTGAGGATCTGCTCCTCGCCTTTTTCGTCACGCATGACCTGCCGGAGCACTTTCCCGACCCGCAGCGGTTCGACATAGACCGCTACCTTCCGGGACGCGAGGAACACAAGGAGCCGGGAGTGTTTACGCCTTTCGGCGTCGGCGTGCATCATTGCGCCGGCCGCGGGTTCGCCGAAACGCAACTGCCGCTGATTGTCGCGACCCTGCTGCACAAGGCCGATATGGAGCTGGTTCCGCCGACCTACGAATTGAAGACTGACCGTTGGGTTCTCTTTCCTTCCTTCGTTCCCGACAAGGGGTTCAGGTTCAGCATGAGAAGCCGGCGGCACTGAGGGCTCCGGCAGCGGACACTTCACCGTCGATCGTCGGCGATGCCGCCGAAGCAGGGGTGCTGACTCCGCCGGAGAGCGACTTGCGAGGCTGCCTATCGCTTCGGATGCCAACGACCGAGACTCCTGTGTGAAATGAAGACCCGCTGCACCGCGAAAAAGATGAAGACCCGGACGGTCGCGCTCTGCGTTCTGCTGCTGTCCGGATGCGACAGCGACGGCTCATCGCCCGCCGCGCCCACGCCGCAGCCGCTCGGACCGCCCGGGACGGCGGACGTGGCGGGAACCTGGACGGCCACGCTGACCGCCTCGACCAGCGACATCACCGGCGGCGGATGCCTGGGAACCGTCGCGCGGGCTCTCCAACTCAGCAAGACGTGGACCACGACCGTCACCATCTCGCAGGACGGCACGACCCTCACGCCCACGTCGGTCGCCGTCGAGGACGTCACGTGCAGCTTCGGAGGCTCGGTCTCGGGCAACACCGTGAACGCGACGGTGAACGCCTGCAGCCCGGACCGATTGGACGTCGGTGTCGTCGGCGCCTGCGGTTCCGACCCCTGGCATCTGGAGTCGCTGTCGCTCACGGTGGCGGCGACCGTCTCGGGATCGACCATCACGGGGACGCCGACCGCGACGGCCACGGCGGTCAACGGCAGCGCCTCCCACGCCGTGTCGGCGACCGGCACGCTCAACATGAGCCGATGAACGGGCGCTACGCCCTCCTCGCCCTCCTCGCGGGGGGACCACTGGCCTGCATCGAATCGCCGGCGGCGCCGACGCCGGAGCCATCGCAGACTCCGGCTCCCCGACCGGTCGATGCACGGTTCGACGATCGGTTCTGGCGGGAGCTGATCTTCAACGAGCACGATGCGCCGGGCGGCGGTGACTTCGTTCGCGTGCTGTCCAATCCGAGCCCGAACGTCTACGTCCGCCTGGGAGATGCGACCGGCACGCAGCGCGTGCTGCCCGACGACCGTTTCGACCACATCCAGCGCGTCTTGCCGCCGCTGGCCGAGCAGATTACCGGCCAGCCATACCACGGCCGCATCGAGGCGGGAATCGACGAGCGCGGCGATCGGGAGGGCTGGATCACGGTCCGTTTCGTGACTCGCGCGGAGCACCCCGGCATCGGCGCCAGTTGCGGCCTCGCCACGCCCGGTTCCGACCCCGGCAGCATCTGGATTGCGCGCGACAACGGCGAGTGCTTCCGGAACGGGTACTTCCGCCGCCTCTTCGCCCACGAGGTCGGCCACG
This sequence comes from Vicinamibacterales bacterium, assembly GCA_965116825.1. Taxonomy (GTDB): domain Bacteria; phylum Acidobacteriota; class Vicinamibacteria; order Vicinamibacterales; family UBA8438; genus WTFV01. Next base: position 3,666,216 of record OZ220736.1, on the reverse strand, counting down.
CCTTCGGGCTCTGGCACGTCGCGGATCCGGGAGCGATGATGTCCGAAGCCGACAACGACACCGAGTGGTTCACCGCACGCGAACGGTACCACGCGCAGCTCGCCTACGAGGTCGGGCGCCGAGCGGCGTACTGCGGCTGGCCGTTCGGCCCCGCGTGCGCCGGCGGGACGTGAATCGGCGGGCGGGTCTTGACCTTGGGCAGCGCCTGTGCCACGTTACCTCGTTCAGACTGCCGAATCAGCATGGGCCGCGTGTTCGCGCGGTCTCCAAGGAGGTTGCAGATGAGTGCTCGACGTTCAGCTTGCTTCGTCATTCCCATCCTGGCGCTGGTCGTCCCGCTGCTGGCGGCCGCGCCGGCGGCCGGTCAGTCCGCGGACCGCGACGCGTCCTCCATGCCGGACGAATACCGCACGGCCTGGGGGCACCCGGATCTGCAGGGCATCTGGAGCTCGTCCGGCGCCACGCCCATGGAGCGGCCGGCCCAGTTCGAGGGCCGCGCAACCCTGAGCGACGAAGAGGTCGCCCAGATTCGACGCACGACCGAGGAGCGCAACCAGCAGCTCCTGCTCGCCAACGCCCAGCGCACCGCCGCCGGGGGCAACGTGGGCGCCTACAACAACTTCTGGATGGAGCGCGGCGCGCGCACGAACCGCACGTCGATGCTGGTGGACCCGCCGAGCGGCCGTTTTCCGCCGCTGACGCCCGAAGGACAGAAGGCCCGCATCGGCCAGCCGCGCGGCGACGACACCTGGGAGGACCGCCACATCTGGGAGCGCTGCGTAACGCGCGGCGGGATGCCCAACGCCATGTTCCCGCGGTCCTACAACAACAACATGCAGGTCTTCCAGACCCCGGAACACGTCGTGATGCTGCTCGAGCAGGTGCACGAGGTGCGCGTGGTGCCGCTCGACGGCCGCCCGCCGATCGCGGACAACATCGGCCAGTGGAACGGCGATTCACGCGGCTACTGGGATGGCGACACCCTGGTGGTCACCACCACGAATCTCGACGGCCGGGTGAGCGCGCTGCAGCCCTGGTCGGTCTTCAGCTCGCACGACGGCTCGGGTGAGGACATGCTGCTGGTCGAGCGATTCACCCGCACCGGCCCCGAGACGCTGGAGTACGAGGTGGAAGTCCACGACCCGCAGATGTACACCCGGTCGTGGACGGTCGCGTATCCGTTCTCGCTGTCTCCGGATGTGATGTACGAGTACGCCTGCCACGAGGGCAACCTCGGGATGGAAGGTATCCTCTCGGGCGGCCGCGCGGACGACGCGGAGGAAGCCGCCCGGTAACCTGCCGGCGCAAGACGATCCCGGGACCGGCGGGCATCGCCCCGCCGGTCCCGCACGCTCGCTTCCTCCGTTGAAAACCTGCGGCGCCCGCTCCCGGCGTGTCGGCAGCTTCAGTTCCGAGCAGGTTCACCCGACGGCCACGGTATCTTCGGCCTGTCCGCCACCGGGATCCAGCACGAGGGGCTGCGGCTCGGAGTCGACCAGGTAGGCGAACTCCTTCTCGAACTGCTCCCGCGACACGCCGACGGTGGCGGCCAGCTTCGCCAGCTCGTGCGGGTCCTCGAAGTCGTCGCGCCGCAGGCGAATCATGTAACGGTGAGCGATACGGTAGCGGGTGGATTCGACATCGACGAGCCGGACGCGAAAGCGCCCCTTGTCCTCGTCGATCAGCCGCTCGAACGGGATGGGCACGAACTGCCCGGCGTCGAGCGAGATGAGCGCCGCGTTGCCGCCCTCCAGCAGGTACTTGGCCGCGCAGAACCCAAGGTCGCGGGTGTACTCCATGTCGGCCGGCACCGGATCGGCGCAGCGCAGCTCGTAACCGATGTTTTTCGACACGATGGTGATCTTCAGCCCGAACTGCAGCAACCGGGCCGCCACCTGCGACTTCAGGATGTCGCCGAGGTTCACCTCCGCGATGCGCACGTTGTCGTGCTCGTCGCGCTCGACATCGGCCAACTGCTTCAGGTCGTCGGGATCCAACTTCAGCACGAGCCCTTCCGCGACGACCGCCACGCCGTCGCGCCGCCCCGCTGTCCAGCGCTTTATCATCGCGCCGGCCAGCGTATCCACCACGGTCTTCAATCGCACCCGCTCCTGCGGGAACGCCTCTGGAATCAGTGTCAGGGTGGCTCCCGCCGACTTGCCGATCCCGAGCGCCAAGTGCCCCGCCTTGCGGCCCATGGTGACCAGGAAGTACCAGCGCGAGGTGGTCTTGGCGTCGACCATCAGGTTCTTGACGATCTCGACGCCGTGATGCCGCGCGGTCTGGAACCCGAACGTCTCGACGTGGGACGGCAGGTCGAGATCGTTGTCGATGGTCTTCGGCACGTGCACGACCCGCAGCCGGCCCGCGCCGATCCGCTCGAGCTGCATGGCGGAGAATGCCGTGTCGTCGCCGCCGATGGTGATGAGCTGCGACACGTTCAGCCGCAGCAGCGACGTGATGACGTTCTCCAGAAGCCTCGGGTCGGTCGTCGGATTGGCCCGCGACGTGCCGATGACCGAGCCGCCGCGAAAGTGGATTCGGCTGACGGCGTCGATGGTCAGCGGGGTCACATGGTCGATGTTGCCCCGCATGATCGATTCGAAGCCGTCGCGGATCCCGACCACCTCGACGTCTTCCAGGCAGCAGCGGATGGTCGCCGCCCCGATGACGCTGTTGATCCCCGGCGCCGGCCCGCCGCCGACCAGGATCGCGGTCTTCTTGTTGTGACTCATCGATCTCCCGCGGACGCGTCACTCGCAGTCGGGCGACAGGTGGGTGATGGAGACGAGGTTCAGCCGGCGCTCCGCCTCGTCCTCGACGAGCAGACCCTTGGCCCAGACCTTGTGGCCTGCGTGGCGGGCGACGCCGAACTCGTCGAGCGTGCCGATCAGGCGGATCCGGTGGCGGCCGAGCGCCGCGGAGGGCGCGGGTTGCGGCGGCAACTCATCGGCGACCGCCTCGGGCTCGGTGGCATGGACCAGGTGCAGGGTCCCTTCCTCTGCCGCCTCGACGCAGGCGACCGTCATCATGATGGGCAGCGGCTGGGCAGCCGCGACGGTCCCCGGAAGAGCACCGCCAGCCAGGACAGGACTGCTGCCGACCAGGGCCGCCAAGACCGCCGCGTGGACCGCCGCCGAGCCGCCGCGGCGCCGCGTCCGGCTGTCCGTGCGCCCCCGCGGGAGCACCGGCCCGACCTTGCCCCGCCCGGTCATTGCGGCTCCGTGCCCCCCGGCATGCTCTTGCGCCACCAGGCGTTGCCGAAGTTGGTGAACGGGCCGCCGTCCACCGAGATCCGCGACTCCACCCGGTAGTTGACCGGCGACACGAGACGAGTGGTCATTCGCAGCCGGACCTGCTGCCCGTCCGCCTCGAACGGCGCGGTCTCGTAGTGAATCGTGTAGAAGCCGCCCAGGTCGCCGCCGATGCGTCCGGCCCTGAGCATGGCGAAGCCCCGGCTGTCGGCATCGTGGCGTACGAAGGCCCGCTGCCCGGCCAGATAGATGATGGTCGACTCGGTCGTGAACGACCCGCCCGGTCCCTCGGCCATGACCGCCGCGCGGTAGTTCCGGCCGTCGCCGCCCGGCTCGAACGTTTCGGTCCCGGTGATCAGGCCGCCCGGTCCGAGCGGGCTGTCGGGCACGCGCCATTCAAACGTCCACACGCCGGGGAAGTAGGCGTCGTAGTCGAACGTCGGCACCTCGTCGCCGGCCTCGGTCGGCCGGCCGAGGTCGGGGATCTGGCCCTCCGGAAGCTGCGTACGATCGGCGGAAGCAGCACGGTCCGGCGGCTGCGGCGCCTCCGGTTCCAGGGCCGTCGCCGACGCGACCCCGGCTACCGCGAGAAGCGCGACGGCACCGGCGAACGCCGCCCCTCGGATGAACTCGCGCATGCTCCCTCTACTCGTCGTCGTTGTTCGTGGCCCGCCCGAGCGTGGTCAGGTCCTGGCTCTCGATGGTGTACTCGGTGAACGCCTGGTACATCTCGTCCCAGCTCTGCTGACCCCAGTAGACCTCCAGGTGCGGGCCCGGGTTCCAGCGGTTGTTCAACGAGTTGTCGTAGACGCCGATGCCCGTGATCTTGCTGCCGGCCGGCAGGTACAGCGGCTCGGCCAGCTCGTAGTGGATCTGCCAGTTGAAGTCGAACCGCGGCACGTCGAGGATCGTCACCTCGCGGCCGTCCGGGTAGGTCACCACCCATTTCAGGCTCTTGCCCCGCAAGTGCATGTGCGGCGACATGCCATACAGGGTGATGGGCTCGGTGATCGGCGTGATCCCGGTGATCTTCCAGTCGTCCCGGTAGGGCGGAATGTTGGGGATCTGCGCCCGTCGCACCGTCCCGTCCTCGTTGCGGGTCGGCTTTATCTCTTCGCCCTCCACGATGTAGATGTCGGTCCCGAACGGGTCGGTGGGAAACGCATTCCCCGCCTGGCGCGTCAGCACCTCGTGGGTGACCGGGACCGTGTTGAACCAGATGCCGAGCTTGCTGCGCTCGACCTCCGGCTTGCCGGTCGGGTTGTAGTGCATCGTCCAGCGGATCCACTTGCCGGCGGTCAACCGCTTGCCGGTGCCCGGCCGGTGCCGCTCCACGCCGCGTCCGGGCACGTATGAAAGCAGCTTGCTGGTCCCCGGCAGGTTCACCTCGTTGAAGACGCTCTGCGCGACCCGGCCCGACCCGCCTGCGTCGTCCTCCGACTCGGGAGCCGCGTTCGGATCGTCGACCAGCACGCCGTCGACGACCATCTTGCCGGCGGGCAGATCGACCACGTAGGCGCCCGAGTGATGGACCACCGCGTAGTTGCTCGGCTTCAGCTCGAGCACCTCGGCGAAGCGGTCCTCCTCCCACGGAATGGCGGAGTAGAAGTCGATGTAGTCCTCTTCGCCCTCGGCGGCGATGGTGTATTCGACCGGCAGATCGAAGACGTAGTCGGGGTCGCCGCCTTCGTAGGTCCAGCCTTCAGGAAAGTCCGGCAGCGGCGGCAGGTCCGCGGCCGCCCCTCGGGGCGCGCCGCCATCGACCCAGGCGGCGATGGTGTCGATCTCCGCCTCGTCGAGGCGCCGCTCGTTGCGGAACGGCAGGCTGTGCTCCGGATCCGCCGGCCAAGGGGGCATGGTGCGCGAGACGACCAGGTCCTTGATCGAGCGCGCCCAGGGCCGGGTCTCCGCGAACGACGTCAGCGACATGGGCGCGATGTTGCCCGGCCGGTGGCACGTCACGCAGTTGTCGAACAGAATCGGGGCGACGTCCCTGGTGAACGTCGGCACGCCCTCGGCCGCGCCCTCGCTGCCGGCCAGCACCGGTCCGGCCGCCAACAACACCGCCGCCACTACCGCGCCACCGGTCATCGCTCGTCGCATCATGGTGTCCCTTCGGTATCGCCTTCGGCGCATCCCGCGCCGTTGCCTTCGCCGCATCCCGCGCCGTTGCCTTCGCCGCATTCCGAGCGAGCGCAGCGAAAGGCTCACGCTACTGCAGCAACTCGGCCTTCAGCCAGGAAACCAGCGCGGGCTCCAGATCCGCGTTCTTGTCGAACATCGGCAGCCCGTGCTCGGGGCCATCATAGATCTTCGCCGTGGAATGCGAATGGGCGGACCCTTCGACGGCGCCCTTCAGGGCATCGGCCACGCCCGGGGTCACCGTATCGCCCGTCGCCGCCGCCGCGAACACCGCCAGTCCCGGTGACGACGCCATGTTGGCGACGGCCGCCTCGCTCGGCGGACCGGACAGCAGCATCAGCGCCTCGACGTCGCGGCGCGCCGCGAGATCCGCGGTCAGCATCGCGCCGCAGCTCGCCCCGCCCGCGCCCACGCGGCCCACATCGACACCCTCCTGCGCGACCAGGTAGTCGAACGCCGCGTCGACGTCGCCCGGCGCGTGCTGCATGAAGGTCTGGAACCCGAGCTCGCGCATCGGCGGGCCGCCGCTGTCGCCGAATCCGCGCAGGTCCAGAGCCAGCACGTGCACGCCGGCGTCGACGAGCTGCGTCGCGATGCCGCTCCACGACGTCCTGTCCATGTTGCACTGGTGGACCAGCAGCATGGCCGGTCCGGGCTGGCCGGGCGACATGTAGGTCGCCTTCAGGTTCGTCCCGTCCGCCGCCGTGAGATCGACGTCGCGCGACTGCGCCGCCACCGGCGCCGCCAGGGTCAAGGCCAGTCCGGCCGCAAGGAAATATCGGGTCGCTCGCATGGGTGCCTCCTGCCGGTCGCCCTCCGCCGAGGCGGACGTGACCGGTCTCCGGGTTCGGAAAGTTCTCAGTGAATCCAACTGCGCCGTAGCGTGTCTCGGTCCTGTCCGATCGAGCCCGCGGCTACGATGCCGGCGGCGCGTTCACGCGATCGAACAGATCGAGCTTCTCCTTGCGCACCTCGCGCGTGGTCTTGATGTCGGATCCGAACTCCAGCCACTCGTCCGCCGCCGCCTCGTAGCGCGGCCACGTCGCGAGCCCGTCGCCGTTCGGATTCCCCGTGCGCGCGAAGTTCGCCCAGTACTGCGTCATCGCACGCGAGATCTCGTGATCCCACTCCGTCCAGTCGATCCCCACCAGCCCCGTGTTGCCGAAGGCGTAGGCCAGATCGCCGGAGTGGTATGCGCCGTATCCGTCGGGCCCGTCGGGCATGTCGATGGCGGCGCGCTCGGGCACGTAGATCCGGAACACCGGCGGCGCCTGGCTGAAGAAGTACAGATACGCGTCGTTGCCGGCCGTCTCCACCGCGCGAGCCCAGGTGCGCATCTCCCATACGAAGCTGCGGTCGGCCTGGATTGCCTGCGCGCCCCACTTCGTCGACTTCTCCACGTCCGGCTCGTAGGCGGCCAGCAGCGCGTCGGCGTGGTCGCCGTACTGCTCGTTCAGCATCGAGACCAGCTCCGCCTCGGTCCGCTCCGGCATGCCGGCATAGAGGGTGGTCCCCTCGTTGGCCAACGCGCCGACGACGACCGGCACGTCGTTGTGCTCGCCCGCCTCGAAGATCGAGCGCGCAGGCCGCGGCAGGAACCAGCCGTCGACGATGGCGCCCGAGCCGAGATCGGAGGCGAGCACCGCCTCGGCGTCGAGCGCGCGCAGCGAGGCAAGGGCCTCGGCGTCCGCGCCCTCCGCGCCGAGCTCCGCCGCCGCCGCCAGCCCCGCCTCGTGCGCCGCCGCCAGGTCGGGCCGGCCGCCGCGGAAGCAGCCGCCGGAGTGGCCGATCGCCTTGTGGAACAACCCCGCCGCCAACGGCGACGCCATCAGGTAGCAGACGCTCCACGAACCGGCCGACTGCCCGAAGATGGTGACGTTGCCCGGATCCCCGCCGAAGGCGGCGATGTTGTCGCGCACCCATTCCAGAGCGGCCACCTTGTCGAGCAGGCCGTAGTTGCCGGACGCGGCGTGCGGCGACTCCGCGGACAGCGCCGGGTGGGCCAGGAAACCGAACGGTCCGAGCCGGTAGTTGATCGTGACGAGCACGACCCCCTGCTCGGCCAGCGCCGTGCCGTCGAAGATCTTCGCGCTGCCCCAGCCGCCGGTATGTCCTCCGCCGTGGAACCAGACCATCACGGGCCGGGCCTCGCCCGCCTGCTCCGCTGCCGTCCAGACGTTCAGGTAGAGGCAGTCCTCGTCGCGAGCCAGGTCGCCCCGGGTATAGATGGACGATGCCGGCGTGAGCCGCTGCCAGCAGGCCGGCCCGAAGGCCGCGGCCGAGCGGGTGCCCGCCCACGCCGTCCCGGCAACCGGGGCGCGCCAGCGGTTGTCCCCCACCGGCGGTTCGGCGTACGGGATGCCGCGAAACACCAGGACCCCGTCTTCTGCAACGCGCTCCCCTTCGAGAGTTCCCGGACCGATCTCGACCACCGGGCCCAGCGGATCGACGGCGGCGCCGCCGTCACCTGCGCCGCCTGCCCCACAGGCGGAGAGAACGAGCGCGCCGCACAGAACGAACGCGAGCTGACGGATGCGCATCACACTGCCCTTCCCTTGGCCGGGTACTTCCTCTGTCTCGGACTCGTCCCGCTTCTACTTGGAACCGTCCGGCTTCGCCGCCTCGGCGGCCGCGGCCCTGTCGAGGTTGCGCGCCACTTCCAGGATGTGCCTGGCGTCATAGTTGCCTTCGTGACAGGCGTACTCGTAGAGCGGCCCCTCCCGCTGCATCAATGGATACTCGACGCTCCAGGGCTGCACCCAGGTGTTCGGATCGGTAACCGTGAACTCGTAACGGATGTTCACGTCGTCGATTCGCGTGAAGCGCTCGACCACGTGCAGCCCGGTGCTCGATCCGTTGAAGTGCACCTTGTCGTTGAAGTTGATGGATTCGACGACCAGGGTGTCGCCCTCCCACCGGCCGCGCGAATCGCCCGACCACTCCCGCATGCCCTCAGGCAGATGCGGTCGGCCGTCGAGCGGAATGATGCGGGCGTCGTTCTCGCGCATCTCCTGCAGGATGACCACGTAGTCCTCGGTCTGCAGGATCTGCAGCAGATCGTTGTAAGAGGGAGGCAGCATGGGCGGTCCTTCGTGGCGCCACACCAGGCAGCGTTCCTGCAGCGTGCGGGTCTCGTGGCTGTCGAACGACTGCGGCGAGATGTTCGTGGTCAGCCAGCGGCTCTCGGCGCGGCGCAATGCCTCGCGCTCCTGCGCCGATGGAATCAACGGCGGGATCCTGCCGTTCGGCGGATCCACGATCAGCGACGTCCGCTGCATGGTGAGCCGCCGGGGCTGGTTCTCGCGCAGCCAGATCGAGTTGTCGTAGTGGATGTTCTCCTGCGTCTGCTGCGTCCGCTCGAGCCGCTCCTCTTCGGTGGCGCCGGCCAGGAAGCTGCGCGCGCGCAGCGGATCGACGCCCTCGGCGGTCAGGATCTCGTTGGCCCTGGCGATCTCCTGCTCCGAGAGGAACGCCTGATCGCCGAGACTCTCGGGCCGCTCCAGCGGCGTGTAGGTCGAGCTGGTCCAGTAACCCTGCAGGTCCGGATGCCCCCAGGCGGTCCGGGGCATGGGCGATGTGTCAGCCGACTGGCCGGACGCCGGAACCGCCATGGTCATCACCGCCGCCGCCGCGATGGCGGCAACCACGCCGAGCGAAGTGCGTCGTTGACTCATGAGAAACCCTCCCGGGTGCATAGGCCCTCGACAGTCGAACACCGAATCATGGACCGACCGGCCCCGACTTGCAACCATCCCCGCGTGCCCTGCGCGACGACCGGGCGTCCAACAACGCCGCCGAACTATTCGATGTCGAAATCATAAGTGACCATGTCGCTGTCGCGATAGCCGAGCCGCCCGCACTGGAACCGCAGTGTCCAGAAACGCATTCTGAACGGTCCGGTGTACAGCCGCCAGTAGAAGGGGGCCTCGTGCTCGGTGGTGTAGACGAGCGTCGATCCTTGTGTGGCGCAGGCAAGCTCCACGACGGGCGCCACGTGGAACAGGCCGCCTGTCGGATATCCGGCCGGGGTGGCGGCAATCGGCGCCTCGTCCGGAAGCGGGACGGATGCAGCCGCACCGGTGAAGCCCCGGGTGCCGGGACTGTCCACCGCCCCATCTGCAGCCTGCGGCGGAACGACCGGGGCCGGACGGCCGTACGCGACGCTGCCACCCGAACGGACCAGCGAGCGGCCCTCCATGTAGGCGGGCGCCGTCAGGCGCGCCAACCGGAGCGCGGTCGGCGCGAGGTCCAGAAGGCTGATCCGGCCTTCCCCGCTGGTCCCGGAAGCGATGCGGGCGGGCCACCGGACCATGACCGTCGGCACCGCATCGATCGCGGCGATGAGGAACACGGCCGTGCCCTCCAGAAGCTCGTCGGCCGCGAGCTGCCCCAAGATGCCCGCGACCCGTGCTGCGGGATTCTGCACCTCGCCGCCCCCGTCGGCGTCGAGGTTGAACTGGGCGAAGAAAGGCCGCGGGCCGGGGCTGCGTGCGCCGCCGCAACCGAACGCGACCGTGCACGGCGACTCCCAGTCCTTCTCCCGTCCTCGCCAATCGACGTCGGGGCCGGCTGCGTCCCATGCCCCCAGCAGGCCCGGCTGCGCCAAGTCCTCGACAGCGACCGGCAGGGCGCGCGCGGCCTCGTGCACGCCACCGTCGACGTGGACGATATCGACCGTTCCCGCGCGGCCGGCCGCCAGGCTGTGGCCCGCTGCCCCGGCACGACTGGTGTAGTAACCGGCCCGGCGAAGCTGCTCCGGCAGGACGGCGACACCGGCAGCCGGCGGCGCGATGAACCGGCCGGTCGCCGGGTCGATGCCCAGCGCGGCCGGGCTCGCGCCCGTCAGCAGGGCCGCGCGCACGGATGCCGGATTGGACGCGCCGGGGGGAAGCTCCACCGCCACCGTGCGGGCTCCGCGGAGCCCCGGAAGGTCCGTGCCTTCCCCAATCGAATCCGCGACGATCCAGACGATGTTCGTGCGGGGGGCGCCACCCGGCGCTTCGCGCGCGGCCGCCCGGTCGGGCCTGTGCGCCTCCGTGCCTCCGGAACACGAGGCGCCCAGCCATGCCACGAACAGGACGCCGGCAATGCACTCCGCGCGCCGCACGCCGCTCACGGCGATTCGGGCCGCCACCCCATCGACCTCATCCCGCGCATCATAACCGCGGGGAGATCACGACGCGCGGCGGGGACGAGCACCACGCGCGAGTCGCGAACCTCGGAACGAGGGCTCTTCGCGGTCGGGGACCGTGACTGGTATCATTACCGAATCAATGACCCCGAGGGTCTCGGCAGCAATCGGCTTTCCAGGTGTGAGTGGGTGTCTCCGCAGATGATGAAAACGTACCAAGCTTCGCGTACCTTCCGAATCTCCATCGGGCTCGCCGTCGTCCTGGCGCTGGTGGCCGCCCCGTCGTTCGCGCAGAGCGGCGACGCGGCGCGCACCTGGGACGACCGACCGGACCTGAACGGCGTCTGGCAGACGATGAGCTCGGCGAACTGGAACCTCGAGGATCATCCCTCCGGTCCCGGGCATCCCGACCTGGGCGCCATCGGCGCCATCCCGCCCGGCCAGGGCGTTGTCGTCGGCGGCGCGATCCCCTACCAGGACGAGGCGCGGCAACAGCGGGACGAGAACTTCGCCAACCGCATGAGCGCCGACCCCGAGGCCAAGTGCTTCATGCCGGGCGTGCCGCGCGCCACCTATCTGCCGTACCCGATGCAGATCATCCAGGGCGATCGCAAGATCCTGATGATCTACGGCTTCGCCGACGCGAACCGCACCATCCACATGGACAAGGACGACCCCGAGCCGCCGCCGCTGGACAGTTGGATGGGGCGCTCGCACGGCCGGTGGGAAGACGACACGCTGGTCGTGGACGCGGAGGGCTTCCTCGGCGAGGGGTGGTTCGACCGCGCCGGCAACTTCGCCAGCAACCGGTTGCGGGTCCAGGAACGCTATACGCCCATGGGACCGAACGTGATCCGCTACGAGGCCACGATCGAGGATCCCACCGTGTTCACCCGGCCGTGGGACATCAGCCTGCTGCTCTATCGCCGGCTGGAGGAGAACGCACGGGTGCTGGAGTTCAAGTGCATCGAATACTCGGAAGACTTGCTGTACGGACATCTGCGCAGCGAGCCGACCCGCTAGATCGGTCGACAGACCACGGAGGAATCGCGCCATGACACTGAAATCGACACGCGTTGCGCTCGTGCTCCTCGCCGTGGGAGTGCTGGTCGGTGCGGCCCCGGGTGAAATCCGGGCGGCGGAGGCCGACTACAACCACGTCAGCATCACCTCGTCGGCACCGCCCGAGTCGGTGCGCTGGTACTCGGAGCACCTCGGCTGCGAGGCGGTGGCGGACCGCGACGATACGGCCGACTGTTTCGGCGTCGAGGTGACCTTCGTCCCGCAGCCGACCATGGGCAGCACGCAGGGAACCGGCGTCAACCACATCGGCCTCTCGTACGCCGACCTGACGGCGAAGATGGGTGAACTCGAGGCGGTCGGCGTCCGCGGCTCGGGCGTGCGCCTGCAGCGTTTCGCGGGCGGCGCGACGTTGCGCGAGGCCCCCGGCGGCTATCTCCACGGCTACATCTTCGATCCCTGGGGGACCCGGATCGAGCTGGTCGAGGATCAGGAGAACGTCGGCTTCCACCACGTCCACCTGAGCGCGACCGACCCGCAGGCGACCCTCGCCTGGTACGAGCAGATGTTCGGCGGTGAACGGGCCGTGCACGCGGACGCGGACGAAGGTGTGCGGTTCGGGAGCGTCTGGGTCTTCGCTTCCGAGCATCCCGAGGGTACGCCGGCCACCACCCAGGGCCGGGCCGTCGACCACATCGGCTTCGTCGTCGACGACATCGACGCCGCCGCCGCCGAGCTGCGTGCGGCCGGTGTCGAGTTCCAGGAGGAGCCCGTCGTGCCGGAGAACGGCCGGTCCGCGGCGCGGCGCGCCTTCGTCTACGCGCCCGACAACGTCCGGCTGGCGATGGTAGAGACCGGGTTCGCGGGCGTGGACACGACAAGCATCGCGCCGGTGTTCGTGGACGTGACCGAGCCCTACGACACCCCGCGCACGCCGTGGGACGAGCCCGACCTGCAGGGCGTCTGGACCGGCAACGCCTCGCACGGCATCCCGCTCGAACGGCCGGAGGACCTGGCCGACATCGAGAGCCTGACGCCGGAGCAGGCCGCGGCGCGACGCGAGCGCGGCACCCTCGGCAGCATCTGGGGCTACGAGCGCGAGTGGCGCGACACGACCCTCGGGTACGACCCCAACGCGCCTTCCACGCAGGTGGCGATGATCACCGATCCGCCCGACGGCCGGATTCCGGCGTTGACGTCCGAGGGCGAGCGCCGCGCCGCCCAGCTCGCCTTCGATCGCGGCCGCTACACCAACAGCAACATCGCGGGTCCGGAAGAGGCGACGCCGTTCGTCCGCTGCATCACGCGCGGGCTGCCGTCGATGATGTTCCCGGGCGTCTACAACAACGGCCTGCAGATCTACCAGGGCCCCGGCTTCGTCGCGATCCAGAAGGAGATGATCCACGAGACGCGGGTCATCCCGACGACGCCGCGGCCGAAGGACGGACCGGAGCTCACCTCGTGGCTCGGCAGCCCGCAGGGCCGCTGGGACGGCGACACGCTGGTGGTCGAGACGACCAACCTCAACGCACGGGCGTCGTTCCGCGGGTCGAGTCCCGACATGATCCTGACCGAGCGGTTCACGCGGATCAGCCCGACGCGGCTCGATTACCAGTTCACGGTGGACGACCCTGTCGTGTGGACCGCGCCCTTCACCGGCCGCTTCACGTACGACATGGACGACGAGCAGTACGAGCTGGTCGAGTACGCCTGCCACGAAGGCAACTACGGCATGTTCAACATCCTGAGCGGTGCGCGGGCGCGCGACCGCGAGGCGGCGGAAGCCGCCGGCCGGTAGAATCGGCCGTCACGCATTCGCGACAATTGGCGACAGCGAGGTATCAACGATGCGGAACAGATTGGCACTGACCCTGGCGGGCATCGCGCTCGCCATCCTGGTGGCGGGCGGCTCGGCGCTCGCGCATCATGCGTTCTCGGCCGAGTTCGACGCAACCAAGCCGGTCGCGCTCCGGGGCACGATCACCAGGATGGAGTGGATCAACCCGCACGCCTGGCTGCACATCGACGTGACCAGGGACGACGGCACGGTCGAGAGCTGGATGATCGAGGCCGGCCCGCCCGGCGCCCTCGTCCGCCGCGGCTGGCGTCGCGACTCGGTCACCCCCGGCATCGAGGTGCTCGTCGAGGGCTACCAGGCGATTGACGGCGCGTTTCGCGCGAACGGTCGTGACGTGACGTTCCCGGACGGCACGCGGCTCTTTGCCGGATCGTCCGGGACGGGCGCCCCGCGCGACGGTCGGGACCCGACCGAGCCCGAATAGAATCTCGTTCTCTCACCGAAGCCCGCGGGGCCGATGCGGTCTCGCGGGCTTTCTTCTGTACGCCCGGTGCGGTGGTCCTGCCGAGTACCCCCCCGCGACGCCATCCCGAATCACGCGGCGTGGATCTCGACCGCGCCGATGATCGCACCGGGAGTCAGGACGCCGGTGCCAGCCTCGGAATATCCGGCGCTGCATCGCGTGCTGGGCCCCGAGCTGCTCGCTCGCCTGCTGAACATCTCCACGGTGAGTCTTCGCCGTTACCAGTCCGGGGCTCGCACGACGCCGGACAGGGTCGGCGCCCGCCTCCACGTGCTGGCGCTGATGGTCGGCGACCTTGCGGGCGCCTACAACGAAGCCGGCATCCGTCGCTGGTTTGTCCGCCCGCGCACGGTGCTCGAGAGCCGCGCTCCGGCCGACATCCTGACCGCGGGGTGGCGTCCGGAAGACCCAGGGCCGCGGCAGGTGCGCGATCTGGCGACCGCCTTGACCGCATCCCCGCCACGTGACCATGATCAGCGGTTCGCGTCCTCCAGGCGGGCGGTCCGCAGCATCCCCACGATCGAGTAGTTGCCCTCGTGGCAGGCGAACTCGTAGATCGGCTGGTCGCGTCGCTGAAGCGGCACCTCCGCCGTCCACGACGACGCCCATGTCTCGGGATCGGTCAAGGTCACTCGATACCCCAGCGTGTCCGGCCCGGTGCGGGTAAGCCTCTCCACCAGGTGCAGGCCGTCGGCGGCGCCGCGGTAATGGCTCTTGGACGAGAAATTGGTCGTCTCGACGACGAGCGTGTCGCCCTCCCAGCGGCCGCGCGAGTCGCCGTTCCACTGGCGAATGTCCTCCGGCAAATGCGGCTGGCCGCCGATCGGAATGATCCGCGCGTCGTGGAACGCCTCGCTGATGAAGGCGAGGTGCGTCGGCGTCTGGACGATCTGGTAGAAGGTGTACGGACCGGCGCCGAAGTTGCCGCCCAGCCGCGGCACCCCGGTCGTGATGCAGCGGTGGATGCTGTTCAGATCGTCCGGACCGGTCTTGAACTCCCAGCCCCGGTCGACCGCCGCCACGCGCGCCCTGGCGGCCGGCGTAAGGGCCGGTATCCGCCCATCCGGCGGGTCGACGATCAGCGATGTCCGGTCGGTGAACGTCACGTCCACCATCCCGATCGAGCTGCTGGTCGACCACGCGATGTAGGTCTCCACATTCTGCAGCGCCGCCCGGAAGGCGCTCTCTGGGGTCGCGAAGGCACTCCGGCCGTTCTCGAAGATCCGCTCGGCGCGAGCGTGGAGCGTGGCGACTTCCTCCCGGGTCAGATGCGAGCGATCGGCCAGCATCGGAAGCCGCTCGAGTGGCGTGGCGACGTTGTTGAGCCAGACCCCCTGCAAGTCGGGGCGCCCGTCCGACGTGCGCGGCGGCTCCCATGGATCTTCGGCCTGACCGAACGCCGATGACGCCGCCCCGACCATGACGGCCAGCACCAGCAACGAGGTCGCGAAATGTCGAGACTGCATGATGGTCACCTCCCGTCGGGCGTCCGCTCACCGGACCGGCACACCGGCACGCCCGTCTCCCGCTGCCGAAGACCCGTTGCGTGCATCTTCCCGCACTTGGCGCTCGCGCGCAATGCGACGCCCGCCCCCGGAGATCCCGCGGGCGCCCCGTCCCCGGAATACCGCTACTCCCGGCCGCGCGGTCGATGCGGTGTCGGCGGCAGCCCCGTCGCCGCCGGATGCGAGACGCGGCCCGGTCGCCCGGTTGCGGGTCCAAGGGTCTACCGATAAGATAGTCGCTTGCGATCAAGTGCCCGGGTTCCGCGGCCGATGGCGCGACGCGGAACGGGCAACGGTTCTGAAAACGTCGCCGCGGGCGAAGAGGGGCAAAGATGGCGAAAGAGACCACCCGTCGAGAGGTTCTCAAGGGCAGTCTGGCGATGGCGGGGCTCGGCGTGATCGGCATGCCCGAATGGGCGTTCCCGGCGCTCGCCCAGGGCGAGACGCTGATGCAGTTCACCGACGTCTCGGACGACGTGCAGTGGATCCGCGACGCCGAGCGGCGGATCATCGACGTCCGCCAGATCGACGGCCCGTTCACGCCGAACGAGCAGTTCTTCACGACGCAGCACTACGGCCACCCCGGCGTGGACGTGGACGCGTACCGCCTGCGCGTCTCCGGTCTGGTCGACAGCCCGCTGGAGCTGTCGATGGACGACCTGCGCGCCATGCCGAGCCGCGACCTGGTCTTCGGCTTCGAGTGCTCCGGCAACCGCGGCCCGCTGAACGGCCTGTCGAGCAACGGGCGCTGGACCGGCGTCTCGCTGCGCACGGTGCTGCAGCGGGCGGGCGTGCAGAACGCGGCGCGCGAGTTCGTCTTCTTCGGCGCCGACCGCGGCGAGGAGGAAGTCATCTGGCGCGGCCGTCCGTTCAACGTCGAGCAGCAGTACGGCCGGAGCCTCGAGCGGGATCAGGCGCTGTCGGACGAGCCGCTTCTCGCCTACGCGCTGAACGGCGAGCCGCTCTCGGAGCACCAGGGCCGTCCGTTGCGGTTGCTGGTCCCCGGCTGGTACGGCGCGCCGAACGTCAAGTGGGTCGCCGAGATCCACGTTCAGAAGGATCAGTATCTCGGCCGCTGGCAGGCCCGCTCGTACCGGACCCTGAAGGGCCAGATGATCAACGGCGAGCTGAAGTGGGTCGAGACCGCCATCTCCACGATGCGGCTGAAGTCGTACGTCGCCCGCGTCACCGCCGTCGGCGGTGCGCACAACGTCTTCGGCGTCGTGCTGAACGACGGCACGCCGATCGAGCGGGTCGAGGTGAAGATCGACGACGGCGAGTGGCAGGCGGCGACGCTCGACCCGGAGACGATGCGCGAGAAGTACGGCTGGAAGTTCTTCAACTACCGCTGGGAGGGCGCCACCCCGGGCGAGCACACGGTCGTCTCCCGCGTGACCGACGTCAACGGCGACATCCAGCCGACGGCCGAGGAACTCGGGGACCAGTTGACGTTCCTCGAGGCCCACGGGCAGTTCCCGCGCAACGTCATCATCGCGTAGCCGGCGCACCTCCGCCGACCGGGAGTTTGCGCGGCAGAGTTCGGGCCGGCAACTTCCAACGCGACGTTACGGTCGCGCAACCGCAGTTCGAAGCCGGGTGGGCCTCGCGCCCCCCGGCTTTCTTCTTGGAAGAAAGAGGGCGGGTCGCGGGAGCAGGCTTCCGGGCGCCTGCGCGGGCTGGCATGCCGGCATGTTCGATCCGCTGACCATCGCGACCATCATCGCCACCTTCCTGCTCGCGGGCGCAGTCAAGGGCGTGATTGGCCTCGGCCTGCCGACGGTGAGTCTCGGCCTGCTGGCAGCCGTGCTCGACCTTCCGACCGCGATGGCCCTGCTGCTCGTCCCCTCCTTCGCCACCAATGTGTGGCAGGCGCTGGCCGGGGGCAACGGCCGCACCGTCCTCGCCCGCATCTGGCCCTTTCTGGGCGCGGCGGCCATCACCGTGCCGCTCGGCGCGGCAGCGCTGACGGCAGTGGATCCGGCGCTGCTCTCCGCGCTGCTCGGCCTGCTGCTGGTGATCTACGCCCTGGTGAACATCGCCGGGGTGCGGATCGCGTTGTCGGCGCGGCAGGCGCGGTGGGCCGGTCCGCCAATCGGCGCCGTGAACGGGATCCTGACCGGCATGACCGGGTCCTTCGTCGTTCCGGGCGTCATGTTCCTGCAGGCGATCGGCCTGCCGCGCGACATGCTCGTGCAGGCCATGGGCATGCTCTTCGCGGTCTCGACCGCGGCGCTGGCCCTGGCGCTGCAGGACAACGACCTGCTGAGCGCATCGCTCGGCGCCTGGTCCGCGGCGGCGCTCGGGCCGGCGGCGCTCGGCATGCTGCTCGGTCAGCGCCTCCGGCGGCGTCTCTCCGAACGGCGCTTCCGGCAGGTCTTCTTCATCGCGCTGCTGGTCCTGGGAATGGCCATCACGGCCAGATCGCTGCTGGGATGGACGCCGCCGGGTGCCGAGACTCCGAGCCCGCGAGGCGTCTCGCGGCACTACGCGACGGTGGCGCCGCCACAGCTCGACCCGGCCCCGGCGGTGCAGCCGAAACAGTGCCGGTCGACGACGATCGACCGCGATTCGAGCGCGTCCAGATCGAAGTCCGCGATGTGCCGCGGAACGCCCGGCTCGACCGGCATGTCCAGCATCTGGTTGAAGTCGCAGTCGTAGAGCACGCCGTCCCACCCGACCGACAGCGTGTTGCGGCACATCACCCCGCGCGCGGCGGCCGGGTTGTAGCTCGCGACCAGCCGCTCCATGTAGCGCTCGAGGTTCGAAGAATCGACCAGCCACTCCAGAAAGCGGCTGATCGGCATGTTGGTGATCGTGTGGAGCGCGTTGAACCGGATGCCATGGAGCCGGTCGAGCTCCCGCTTCCACTCCCGCTCCAACGACGCCTGCCCGGCCGGCAGATACGCGCCGACCGGATTCGTCACCAGGACCAGACGCAACCCGGACGACTCGTCGCCGTAGCCGAGCGCGTTCAGCTTCCGCAGACCTGCAATCGACTTGTCGAACACGCCGTCGCCCCGCTGCTTGTCGGTGTTGAGCCGCCGGTAGTGCGGCAGCGAGCAGACCACCTCGACCCGGTGCGCGGCGAGAAAGTCGGCGAGGTCGGCCTGTGAGGGCAGACCGAGCACGGTCAGGTTGCAGCGGTCGATCACATGACGGCCGAGGCCCGCGCACTGCTCGACGAGCCAGCGGAAGCCGGGGTTGAGCTCGGGGGCGCCGCCGGTGACGTCGACCGTCGGAATCGCGGTCCGCTTCAGCGCCTCGACACATTGCGCCATCGTCTCGCGGGTCATGATCTCCCGCCGGTCCGGTCCGGCGTCGACGTGGCAGTGCGCGCAGGTCTGGTTGCAGAGCTTGCCGACGTTGATCTGCAGAATCTCGATGCCCGTGGGGCGCAGGGGATGCAGACCGATCTCGTCGAGAGCTTCCGGAAACTCGCGCGCCAGCGGAAGGCGGTGCAGCGTCGCGAGCTGCTCGCACGACGAAGCCAGCGGAAGCTGCCGTGAAACGAGCGAGGGGAGCGTGCTAGCCATGGC
Organism: Vicinamibacterales bacterium; assembly: GCA_965116825.1. Classification (GTDB taxonomy): domain Bacteria; phylum Acidobacteriota; class Vicinamibacteria; order Vicinamibacterales; family UBA8438; genus WTFV01. The sequence continues at coordinate 3,647,307 of OZ220736.1, read as the reverse complement.
CCTTCACCAATCTGACCTCGTCGGCCGCCCGCAGCGCGGCCCCGGACAGGGTCGCGAACACGGTGCGCCGGCGCGTCACATCCCGACCCGCTCGGCGTGGTTACGCATCTGCACGCCGTGGACGAGCGAGGCGCCGCCGCGGATGGCCGACGCCACGTGCACGGCCTCGGTCATCTGATCCAGGTCGGCGCCCTTCTCCAGCGCGTCGGTGCTATAGGCGTCGATGCAGTAGGGACACTGCACCGCGTGCGCGACCGCCAGGGCGATCAGCGATTTCTCCCGCGCCGACAGCGCGCCGTCCTCGAACACCGCGTTGTACCAGGCGAAGAACTTCTCCGCCAGCTCCGGACGGTTCTTGCCGACCTCCGCGAAGTGCTCGAGGTCCTTCGGGTGGTAATACGTGTCGTGCATGACGGCTACCTATCGAAGCGCCCGTTCCTCGGCGCGGTGACCGGCCAGGATCCCCTCCATGCCGTAGTTCCCCTCGTGGCACGCGTACTCGAAGATCGGCCCGCCGGTCTCCGTCATCGGCAGCACGACGGTCCAGGTGCGCGTGTACATCGCCGGGTCGTCGAGCGTCATTTCGTAGTCCATGCGATCCGGACCCGTGCGGGTGAACCGTTCCACCAGCCGCAGGCCGTCGACGGGAAGGCCCCGGAACTGCTGCCTGGCGTTGAAGTTGGTGGTCTGGACCACCAGCGTGTCCCCCTCCCAGTGGCCGCGGGAATCGCCGTTCCAGAGGCGGATGCCGGGTCCCAGATGGGGCCGCCCGTCGAGGCTGACCACGCGCGTCTCGTTGATCATCTCGTTCAGCAGGACCACCGCGTCCGGCGTCTGCAGGATGAGGATGTTGCTGTTGTAGTTGTTCGGAACGCGCGGGGTGCCGCGGGTGATGCAGCGCTCCCAGAGGTTGCGGTCCTCCCAGGAGTCGGCCGGATAATCGCGCCGGCGCGCCTGGTTCTCCACCGATCTCCGCTCGGCCGCCGGCGTTCGCGGCGGGATGCGCCCGTCCGGCGGGTCGATGATGAGAGACGTGCGGGTCAGCGCGTTGCGGGAGCCGTCTCGCCACTGCGATCCGTAGTTGCCCGGGCTACCCTGCCGCGGCGCCGCGTCGAACGCCGCGAAACGCCGCCTCTCGCGCTCGGCCGCCTCTTCCTCCGTCAGAAACTCGCGGTCGTCGGCATCCGCCGCGCGCTCCAGCGGCGTGCCCGTGGTCTGATCCCAGATTCCCTGCAGGTCCGGATGCCCCCAGGGCGTCCGCGCCGGGCTCCAGCCACCCGTATCCGGAGCCTGGGCCGCGGCCGGCGCCGCCAGGAGCACGACCGCTGCCGCCGTGATCAACGCCGCGACAGATGCATGACGCATGGTCGATCTCCTTCCGTCCCGCAACGAGATCCGCTCCACCGAGCTACCGGTCGCCCGCCACGTTCACGCGAATGCGGTACAGCCCCGTCCGGGCCGTCATGTAGAGCGTGCGCCGGTCGGCATCGCCCCAGGCCACGTTCGCCGGGACCTCGTTCGGCTTGATCGTCCCCAGATGCAAGCCGTCGGGCCGAATCACCCAGACGCCGCCGGGGCCGGTGGCCCAGAGGTTGCCCAGCTCGTCGACCTTCAGCCCGTCGGCGGAACCACTCTCCTCGGAGTCGCTGGCGTCGAGCAGCAGCTCGCCCTCTCCCAACGTGCCGTCCTCGGCCAAGGAGTACACGAACCACTGCCGCGTGCTGCTGTCGGCGACGTAGAGGCGCGACTCGTCCGGCGAGAACGCGATGCCGTTGGGCCCCGGCAGCTCGGCCAGGCGTGCGAGCTCGCCGTCGGGGCTCAGCCGGTAGATGCCGTTGACGTCCTGCGCGCGATCCTCCGGACTCGGCAGTCCATACGCGGGGTCGGTGAAGTACAGCGCGCCGTTCGAGTGGTAGTCGAGATCGTTGGGGCTGTTCAGCCGCCCGCCCTCGTAGCTGTCGACCACCACGCTCCGCGCCCCGTCGGCGGCAATTCGCGAGATCCGGCCGTTGAAATGCTCCGTGAAAACGATGTTCCCGTCCGGATCGACGGTGATGCCGTTCGAGCCCACCAGGCGGCCCTCCTCGTGCTCGCCCTCGAAGACCGGCGCGAGAAAGTCGCTGACCGTGCCGTCCGGCGCCCACTTGACGATGCGGTTGCCGGGGATGTCGCTGAACAGCAGGAAGCCGCCGTCATCGATCCACGCGGGTCCCTCGGTAAAGCCGAACCCCTCGGCCAGATGCTCGATCACCGCGTCGGCCGGCACGAGCCTATCGAACGACGGATCGAGACGCTCGATGGTCCCCGCGCTCGGCTCCGGCTCGGGCTCGGGCGCCGGTTCCGGCTCCGCGGCGCCGCCGCACGCCGCCATCAGAAAACATGCAAGCAACATCCATCTGCTCATGGCGCCTCGCCTCCCGTTAACGCTCGTTCTGGTGCTCTGTCCAGCGTAGCACGCGCGAGCGGACGCGAAACCGCTTCTGCCAGCGCGGCCCAACCGATCTCCTGCATCCGAACATCTTCTCTCGACCACTGACAGGTCCTGACAGCGGTAGCCGGCAGTCTTGACTCCTATTCAGCCCGGTGACCAATTCCGGCCACCGGTGCGATCAGGAGGTTGTCATGCTCGGACGAATTGTGATGCTCGGACTCGTCGGCGTGCTGGTGTTGCCCGGGTTGACCACAGCGCAGTCGCAGCGGTCGATGATGCGCACGTTGGGCGGGGTCGGTCTGATGGCGGGTGGCGTTGCGATCGCGTTCTGGGAACAGGATTGTCGAGTCGCAGGTTCCCTGAGCGAAGACCCGGCCGTATCGATCCAGTTCGCCAACGCCGTCGGAAGCGTCGGCGTCCTGTTCGATGATGCGCGCAACCCCGTTTCGTCGAAGATGAGCGGCCGATGCAATCTCGACTGGACGGTGAACACCTACGTGGGATTGGAGCTGTTCGGGCGACTCGCCAACCTGGAGAGCACCGGAGCCAGGCAGGCCAGTGCCCTGCGGAACGAGTTTCCGAAGGTGGACGATACCAGAGGTTCGGCCAGCGCGGAGGCCTACTGGCCCGCCGGCCGGCTGTACGCCGGGATCGGCCTGGCCGCGGTTGGAGCGCTTCTGGCCACCGTGTGGGCCGACGTGCCGGACGTCTCGCTCAGTCTGGAGCCGGGCGGCGCGCGGTTCTCCAAGACCTTCGGATTCTGACGCGCGCGCCCGATAAGAAAGGCATGGACCGCCCGATTCGCCTGATGGAGATGCTTCAGCTTCTCGGCGGACGCCGCTCCTGGCGTCCGGCGGAGCTCGCCGAACGCTTCGATATGTCCGAACGCAACATCTACCGCGACCTGCAGGCCCTGAGCCGCTTGTACGGCATCCCCGTGACGAACGACGAGCACGGCTACCGCCTGGTCGAGGGTGCGACGCTTCGCAGCCTTCCCTTGACCGCCACCGAGCGCGCGACGCTCACGCTCCTGCTGCGGCATCCGGCGCTCGGAACCGCTTCGGACCTGACCGCGGGGCTGGCTCGGAAGCTCGACGTAGCAACGCGGCAGTTGGAGGAAACACCCCAGGCACTCACGCTGGCAGGTCCCGAGCGCTCCGGGAGGATCGCGGAGGGCACCCTCCGCTTGCTGGAGCAGGCGGTGCGCGAACGGACGCCCATGTCGCTGCTCTATCGCTCGTTGTGGAGCCGGCGGCAAGCGTGGCGCGGCCTGGATCCGTACGCGGTGTTCCATCGCGAGAACACCTGGTACCTGGTGGGACACTGCCACTTGCGCGACGAGCCGCGTACGTTCCGTCTCGATCGCATCGCGGAGGCCAAGCGGCTCGACGGCGCCTTCGATCGCCCGCCGTTCGACCTCAATGCGTTCCTGCAGGAAACCTGGGGCGTGTATCGCGGCCGAACCCTTCACGAAGTGGTCATCCACTTCGATGCTTCATTGGCGCCTCTCATCCAGCAAGGGGCGCACCATCCCGACGAGCGCATCAGGAAGCTGAAGAACGGTCGGTTGCAGTACCGCGTCACGATCTCTCACCTGGACGAGATCGCCCGCTGGATCGTGGGATTCGCCGGGGCCGCTCGCGCTGTAGGGCCGCCGCCGCTCGTCGCGCGCGTCACGGAGATCGCCGCCGGCGCCTACGAACGGCACGACGATGGCGCTCGGCAGGCATCGAGCCGGCCGGGTCCGCAGCGCGACCTTCCCGGAGTCCGGCTGGCCACCGACGACTCCTCCACCCGCCAGCCTGACTTGCTCTGAGCGCTCGACCGATAGCAATCGAAGCGGACTGACAGGTTCTGACACAGGCACGGGCCAGACTGACCCTCCTGAGGCGCTCGAACGCCGGGACTACTCGACAGGAGGTCACGATGCACAGATTCGTCAAGTTCTCGTTGTCCCTTGTACTGACATGCGCGCAGCGCGCGCATTTCGTGGTCACCATGGACCGATCCGAAGGAGGCTTCTCGAAGCGTGTGTTCGGATTTGCGGCCCGCGACAACAAGATCGCCCTGTTCGACGGATGGGGTGATCTGGTCTACAGCAATTCGACCCGCAGCGTGGGGAACGCCGTCAAGGACGTATGCGTCGCAATCCGGCGCGAGGTCGCGTCGGGCGCCGATCTCGTCACCGTTGGGGACGCCGACTCTCAATAGAGCACCCGGACACCCCCAACAACCCAGGGAGCGGGAGGGCACGGGAACGTACGGATTTGCGACCGACCCGGCTCCGCTGCGGCCGGCTCGCTCACCGGTTGACGCCATGCCAGACGGCCTGATCGCGGTCGCACGCGAGCCGGCCGTCTGGCCTGTTTCCGCGTCTTCTGACCCCGTCACGCAATCATCCGGCGGGGCGCTACCCCAAGGCGTGGCTGGGAAAACCGGCGCGACTGCGGGGCGCTCTGCTGCACGCGCCCCGGAATCGCCCCCGGCAGCTTGGAGACCGCCGGCGTGCGCCCCGGGCGCCGACGAGCCCCCGCCCCCACCGCCGGTTTGTTGCCCGGCAAGCGCTGAGACCGGGCCCGCCCGACATCGGACGGCTCCCACTGTTTCCACCGGCGCAAACAACCGATATGATGGGCATGTGGTGTAGAGTTGCATTCGGTCTCGAGGCGGCCGCTGGCCCAGAGGATGCCCCGCCGCCGGAGGGATACGACGCATGAGGATGTTCACCATCACATACGACAGCGGTGGCCGAATTGCGACCGCGACCGTCCAGGGCACGGAGATCAGGACCACGGACGAGAGTCTCTGTATCTGCGAGGACGGCACGCCTCTCGCGACCTTCCCGAAGCAGAGTGTCCTGCACGTCACGAGCAACAGCCCGGGCGACAACCGGCCCGCGCCCGCGGTGGACGACCTCGGCATGCCCCTGCGGAGCCTCAACAACGCGCGCGCCGAAGGCCGGGAGGAATACTGGGGACGCTTGCGAACCGCGCTCGACCCGACGCCGCCGCATGGGAGCACCGGTCGAGTCGCCGACCGCACGCCGACGACCGGAAAGAGCCGGCGCGGGTACGTCGGCGGCGCGTCCGCTGCCGGCCCGGGCGATTCCGTACCGTCGAGCGGCGCCCGCGCCAGGTAGCCGCACGGTCCTCTCTCTGCAGCGTCGGCCCGGGCTGCGGGTGCGTCACCCGCGGGTGCTGATGGCCCTGCTCGTACCATCGTCTGGCAGACCCTGACGATTCGGAGGCAAGCGGCATGCAGAGACTCCTGACGGTCACGCTCCTGCTCGTGCTCGCGACGTCGCTCACCGCCTGGAGGCCGCCGTCAAGCAGCGCCCAGGCCGCCGGCGAGAGCAATGCGCCCGCCGAAGTTGCCGTGGTGACTTCCGGCGGTCTGGCCGCGGCCTACGATGTACTCGCCCCACGGTTCGAGGCCCGCACGGGCCTGCGGCTGGTCACCGCCTACGGCGCCTCCGGCGGCGGCGCTCCCGATTCGATCCCGGCGAGACTGGAACGCGGGGAACGCTTCGACCTTCTGATCATGTCGCAGGCGGGCCTGAACGCACTTGCCGAGCAGGGTCTGATCCGGCCGGACACGCGGGTGGATCTGGCCAGCTCGTCGATCGGCATGGCGGTGCTCGAAGGCGCCCCGCTGCCGGACATCAGCACCCCGGAGGCGTTCGTGAAGACCTTGCTGGCGGCCGAGTCCATCGGCTACTCGGCGAGCGTGAGCGGGACGTACGTCTCCACGGAGCTGTTCCCCAGGCTCGGCGTGGCCGAGCAGCTCGCGCCGAAGAGCCGGCGCATCGTCAGCGAACGCGTGGCGGCGGTCGTGGCGCGCGGCGAGGTCGAGATCGGCTTTCAGCAGGTCAGCGAGATCCTCTCCATCGAGGGCGCCGCGTACGCCGGCCCCATTCCGGACGAGTATCAGCGGGTGACGACGTTCTCCGCAGGGATTTCGACCAACGCCGAGAATCCCGACGGCGCACAGAGGCTCGTCGACTTCCTGGTGTCGGACGAAGCGGCGCCAACCATCGCCGAGAAGGGCCTCGAGCCGGTGGCGAGCGTGGACTGAGGGATATAGTGCTCAGCGGAACAGGGCCACTACCAAGTCGATGACCTGGCGAATGTCGCCGGATCCGGAACGCGGACCAATCACCGCCGCCTCTCGACAGTTTCAATGTTCGACAGAGCCCGGGATGCAACGGTTCGAAACGCCGCCTTCACTTGGCTGAGGGCACAAGTCGACAGTCACGGCGACGTCCTGCCACGAGCACTGCTGGCCGAGGGGTTCACGTTGCACGGCGTCCGCGTACCTCTCGTCAGTCCGCAGGGCATCTTCAAGCCACAGGTCCTGCACGACGCGCCGCTCTCCATCACGACCACGCCGGATGGGCCGTACGACGACGCCTTCGGTCCGAACGAACTGTTGCGCTATCGATACCGCGGCGCGGACCCCGACCATCCCGACAACCGGCGCGTGCGCCTCGCGATGCAGGAGCGGCTGCCGCTGGTGTATTTCCACGGCCTGATGCCGGGCAGGTACGTCGCCGCCTGGCCGGTATTCGTCGTCGGCGACGATCGCCGCGGGCTGACGTTCACCATTGCGGCCGACGATACGCGTCACGTCTGGCCGTCCGCGCGCGGTCAGGCGGCACGCGACGACATGGAGGGCGCACGGCGGCGCTACACGACCGCCGCGGTTCGGCAACGGCTGCACCAACGCGCGTTTCGAGAGCGCGTCCTCGCCGCCTACCGGCAGCAGTGTGCATTCTGCCGGTTCCGGCACGCGGAACTGCTGGACGCCGCTCATATCGTGCCCGACGCCGACGAGGGGGAGCCCGTGGTCGCGAACGGCCTCGCGCTGTGCAAGCTCCATCATGCTGCCTTCGATCGACATTTTCTCGGCGTCCGGCCCGACTACGTCGTGCAGGTGCGTGCCGACTTGCTGGACGAGACGGACGGCCCCACGCTGGTACATGGATTCCAGGAATTGCATGGAACGCGCATCACTGTGCCCAGGAAGCCGACTCAACGGCCAGACCAACACTCTCTGGAGCTCCGCTACAACACGTTCCGGCACGCGTGAACCGCCGTACTGTTCATCCGCCGACCACCGAACGGGGTTTGCTATACTCTGGCTTCAGTACCGATGGCTGACCTTCGAGGCGTCCTGCGGGAGATCCGGGACGGGATAGCGCGGAACGCATATCCCAACGAGACCGCAGTTCGGACCCAGATCGTGCAGCGGGTACTGCACGAATTGGGATGGAACGTCTTCGACCCCGATCAGGTGTACAACGAGTACCCGCTCAAACTCGAGAGCGGAAGAATCGTGGCGTCGCACGAACTCGCGAATCACGCCGGAAAGAGTCGCTTCACAGCGCACCGGAACCCGGGCAGCACGTCGCTACCGGTCAACTCGTCATCCTCTTCGAGCACCTGCACGTCGTGCGGTGTTCGATACACGCGCACACGCCGCGTCGCGGACTCGACGATCCAGACTAGGCGTGTTCCCGCCGCGAAGTACTCGGCGATCTTGACGTGCACGTCGGAGAAACGGTCGTTGGGCGACGGGACTTCCACTGCGAGATCGGGCGCGAAGGGCCAAAACGACTTGGGGATTCCACTGTTCGGAATGCGTTCGGCCGAGACGAAGGCCGCATCGGGAGCACGGACGACGTCCGGCGTGCGCCGCAGAATGAACCCCGTTTCGGCACCGCAGCAGACGCCGCCGCCGTACGTGTCGATGTACTCCTGGAGTACATGGCCGACGCGAGCGGTCACCACGCCGTGCTCGCCGCCCGAGGGAGTCATGCGGACCAGATCGCCGTCAACGAGTTCGTATCGATAGCCATCGTCCGGCAGCTCGAACAGTTCCTCGGCCGTCATCAGCGAGCGCGGAGCTGGAATCGCCATCTATCCTCACGACTTACCACATTCTGTCGCCCCACGAGACACCGCTGCGCGGACCTGAACATCGCCGCCTGCCGGGGCAGGCGCCAGGCCGCGCAACGCCCGATCAGCTCGCCGGCACCGCCTCCATCAGCAGCGCGAGGGCGCGCCGCAGCGCCTGCCCGCCGAACTGCGAACCCCGGTAGTGCCCCTGACGGACGACGACGAGATCGTGCGACGGAATGATCAAGGTCGTCTGACCGCCCGCCCCGGACATGTAGTACGCCTCGCGCGGGACGGGAAACGAGCCCGTGCCGTTGATCCAGAAGAAGCCGCCGTAGATCGGCCGGCCGTCGGCCTCCCAGGCCGGAGCGACGGTGCTGACGAAGTCGGCGTAGCCCTCCGGGAGAATCCGCTCGCCGTTCCAGACGCCGTCCTGCAGGTAGAGGTTGCCCAGCCGCGCCCAGTCGCGGGCGGGGGCGAGCTCGTAGCCCTGCAGCAGATAGTTGCCGTAGGGGTCGGTCTCGAGCACGAATCCGCGCACGCCGATCCGGTCGAAGAGCTCGCGCTGCGGGAACGACAGGTACTCGTCGCCGCGCCCCTCGACGCCGAGCCGGACGAGGTAGTTGGTCAGCACGGGGTCTGAGTTGCGATAACGGCCGATGGTGTTCGGCGGCCACTGCTGGGGACGGGTCGCCGCCCATTCGAAGGAGTTGGCCGAGCCGGTGTAGACGTAGAGATGGTCGGGGTAGCCCAACGCCGGATCGAGGTCCGGATCGGCCACGCCCCGGAAGCGGATGCCGCTCGACATGCGCAGGATGTCCGCGACGCGAATCTGCTGGCGCGGGTCGCCGGGCGTCTGCCACTCCGGGACCGGGGCCGGCTGGTAGAGCTCGTAGACGCCCTGCTGGATCAGCACGCCCATGAGGGTCGCGGTCAGGCTCTTCCCCATCGACCAGCTTTCGAGCGGCGTGTGCATGGAAATGCCCGGGCCATAGCGCTCGCCGATGATGCGTCCCTTGTGGGTCACGACGAACGCGGCGGTCAGCCCCTCGGCCGGCTCGAACGCGGCATCGACCGCCTGCCGCACCTTGTCCGCGTCGAGCTCGGCGGGCAGCGGCGTGTCGGGCAGCACGTCCCCCATGGGCCAGGGCGTGGTCGCCGGATCGGGCAGCGTGCTGCGGATGTCAATCGGGTCGAAGAAGACGTCGTCCTCGCCCACCGGCAGGGTCACGCAGCCGTGGTCGCCGTTCAGCTTCGCGGTGCGGACGACGCCGTTCGGCAGGGTCAAGTGGATCCGCCGCTCGTCGTTGTCGACCTCGCGGTCGGTGACGTGGCGCCGGTGCTCGTAGGGCCCGCTGAAGAACCCGACGCTCTCGGCCGCGAAGTCCGCGTCGAGGCCGGTGACGAAGACCGCCGAGCAGAGCGTCTTGGCGAAGCCGGAGATGTGGTGCGAGAGCGGATCGCCGGGCGGGGCGACGTACTCGGTGTCGAGCTCGGCCTCGGCGGCTCGGGCCAGCATCGCCGCGCGCTGGTCCTCCTGCTCTTCGCCGACGGCCGGCGCGGGTGCGGCGAACAGGGTGCTCCACGCCACGAGGAGGCCGACCACGACCGCGGCCACGACGGGCAGCCACGCCTCGATCCTCTGCACAGACGCTCGGTATTTCGAATCCATCCAGGCCTCCCCGTTCTGGTCGCGTAGTTGAGGAAGCGTAGTATCCAGACGTCGAGGGGGCAAGGCAAGAGCCAGGGCCATGGCCCTCACGCAGCGCGCAACCCGGCGCAACCGCGCCGGACGGGTCGCTTGGCGCAGTGGCCGGAGTGCTACAATGCGAGCCGTTCTAAAGCCTTTTCCCGAGGAGTTTGCCATGTTGCCAGCACGCCGCGTTTCCTGGACGTTCGCCGCCGTCCTCACGCTCACGCTCGGCCTCTCCGCCGGCGCCGGGGCCCAGGTGCTGGATGCTCCCGACCCCGCCCAGATGGAGGACGCGCCGGATCTGGGGTACCGCCCCGTCCCCCACGGGCTGCAGATTCCGGACGACCTCGAGATGGGTGCGCCGTCCAGCGTCGGCTGGACCTCCATGAACCGGATCCTCGTGTTCAACCGGGGCCCGAATCCGCTGATGGAGTTCGAGCCGGACGGCACCTTCGTGCGCTCCTGGGGCCAGGGCCAGTACGACCGGCCGCACGGCATGCGCATCGATTCCGAGGGCCACATCTGGACCACCGACGTCAACGCCGACACCGTGCGCAAGATGAATCCGGAAGGCGAAGTCCTCCTGACCATCAATCCCGACGACACGCCGCTGATGAACGAGCCGACCGACCTCGCCATCGGCCTCGAGGGCGAGATCTTCGTCCTCGTGGGCCACGGGCAGGGCGAGCCGCACGTGCTGAAGTTCGACCCCGAGGGCGAGCTGCTGCGGTCGTGGGGCGAGCAGGGAACGGGTCCCGGCCAGTTCGACACGCCACACTCGGTCGTCATCGACACCGAGGGGATGGTCTACGTCGCCGACCGGCAGAACCGCCGGATCCAGATCTTCGACAGCGGGGGCAACTACGTCAAGGAATGGGCCTACAAGGGGCTCCCGTGCGGACTCTACATCCATTCCGACGGCACGATGTACATGGTCAGCGGCTTCGCCGGCGAGATCCTCCAGCTCGACGAGAACGGCCGCGCGGTCGGCCGCAACGGCCAGCCCGGACGCGGGCTCGGGGAGTTCGGCGAAGCGCACTACATGACGCTGGCGCCCAACGGCGACATCTTCGTCGCCGACACGGTGCGGCCGGAACTGCACAAGTACGTGAAGCAGTAGGGCCGCCGCAGATCATTCGGGGGGGGTGCCGTCCGCCACGATAGGGACGGCGCCCCTACGGACCCACCGATAGGCCTGCCGGACCTACCGATAGGCTTGCCGGCGCCCGGCCGTCGAGAAGGCAGCCGGACGTTGCTGCCTGCGGTCCCCAATCCAGGGACTCGGCGCTGCAGACGAGGATGCAACGCTCCGCGACCAGAGATCGTCCGCTGAAGCTCGAAGTGACGGATTTTGGACCTGTCGCCCGAGCAGAGGTCGAGTTGCGCCCGCTGACCGTGTTCGTCGGACCCAGCAATACCGGAAAGACTTGGCTGGCCACGCTGGCCTACGCATTGCACCGCTATTTCGGTCCGCGCGGATGGCACCCCTGGTTCCGGGTACTGTTCGAGACACCCGCCCTTCCGGAGGGCGCGAGTACGGATCTGTTCCGTATCACGGAAGGTTTGACCACCGCTGCAACCCAACATGCTGCACCGGCAAGAGAAGCCATTGCGCTGACCCCTCCCATCGAAGCGGCGATTCGTCGGCATCTCAAGGAACAGGGCGGGGAACTCGGCAAGGAAATCGAGCGCTGCTTCGGAATCGACGCCGGCGACCACCTGATCCGCAAGGGCGGTGTCGGGAGAGCACGCATCGTGCTTCGTCACGCGGTCGAGGGGGTCCGCGACCCCGCAGTGCACGAACTGACTGTCGCTGACGAAACATGGACGTTTCTCTCGACAATTCCCGATGGACTGGAGATTCGACGTAGTCATCATCACCGTTTGCTTGCCGACCTCTCGGTCTTAGGACGTGAGCTCAAGGGCGAACAGACTCAACGGATATGGGACGCTATCGATGTCCTGGCCAACGACGTACTGCCAAACCATCATCCCGTATTCTATCTTCCCGCAGACAGAACCGGTCTGATGAATGCCCACAGCACCGTCGTCAGCGCCCTCATCGAGAGCGCGACCATGGCAGGAATCCGTCGCGCCGACCCGTCGCCAGCACTTTCCGGCGTACGAGGGGATTTCCTGAAACAGCTTGGCGAAATGGCGTCCGGCCAGCGGAGACAAGTTCGGCGAGGCCGGGAACGACTCCGGAGACTCGGAAAACGCATTGAAGATGAGATTCTCCACGGTGCCGTAAAGGTCGGCGGATTGTCCGGCATCGCGTACCCGCACTTCACGTACCGCCCAGGTGGGTGGAAGACCGATTTGCCGCTCACGAGCGCGTCCTCCATGGTGTCGGAACTCGCGCCGGTGGTTCTATACCTGCGCCATCTCGTTACCCCTAGCGACGTGCTGATCATCGACGAACCTGAATCGCACCTTCATCCGGCCATGCAGGTAGCGTTCACCAGAAGGATCGCAGAGATCGTCAGAACTGGAGTGCAGGTCATCTTGACCACTCACAGTGAATGGGTGCTTGAGGAACTCGGCAACGTCGTTGGGCGGTTCGAATCGACTGACCGAAGCAACCGACCATCCGACGCTGAGTCCCTGGACGCCGGAGACGTCGGAGTATGGCTGTTCGAACCGGCCAACGACGGCTGTTCGACTGTGAAGGAGATCACACTGGACGCCGATACTGGCCTCTACCCATCCGGATTCGACGCCGTTGCGACAGCCCTGCACAACGAGTGGGCGGCGATCGTGGACCCACGCGGAGATGCGGAGTGATCGGCTTCACGCACACAATTCGCTCCAAGATCGACGACAGCCGGTGCCTTGTCGACGCGGTCGACAAGGGTAGTTGCGGCGTGTCGCTGGCGGACGCACCCCAATCACACGTTGTCATCGACCTCGACGAAACCGGGTCCCCCTTGGGACCGGCTCAAGCCAAATGCGACTTTCTGTTCTTCGCGGACCCCAACGTGGTCGTGCCGATCGAGATCAAGGACGGTGCGCCAGATGTCGCCCGTGCTACCGGACAACTCCAAGCCGGCGCTGACGCCGCTGACGTATTGGCACCTCGCGATCGCGACGTCAACTTCCGGCCCGTCCTCGTGTCCAGAAGCCTGCGACGCAGGAAGCAGATGGACTTGCGGGCGGCGAGAGTGCGTTTTCGGAAGCGTGACGAGAGGGTCTCGCACGTGGTCCGCGGGCAAGCGCTCGCGGACGCCCTCGACGCAGGGTAAAGCTGCACACGCAGCGAGCGGTCGAGTCAGGATCGATTCGCCCCACAGCAGGCGGTGGCAAGTATGACGATATCGAACGACGATGGTGCCCACTTCGAGCCGGGCGCGCGCGTGCGGCTCACGGGCGACCCCGAACGCATCGGCGTGGTCACGAGCAGGATCCGGTCCGGCCGGGTACGCCGCATCCAGGTTCAGTTTCCCGGGGATTGCCAGTACGTGCCCGAAGACCAACTCGAGGCGGTCGGCGAGAACGGAGACGATCCGATCGACCTCTTTCGGCGTGGCCGACTCGGCGACCCGCAGGCTCTGCGACGTACGATCACGCACGCCCGGCTGACCGGCCGGCTCGCCGACGTGATCTACAGCATGGACACCACCGGCACCGACTTCTACGCGCACCAGTTCAAACCGGTGGTCACGCTTATGAACTCTGCCAGCCGGGGCATCCTGATCGCCGACGAGGTCGGTCTCGGCAAGACGATAGAGGCCGGTCTGCTCTGGACCGAACTGCGCACGAGGTTCGATTCCCGGCGCCTCCTCGTCCTATGCCCGGCCGTCCTCTGCGATAAGTGGCGACGCGAGCTCGCGAACCGATTCGGAGTCGAGGCCGATATCCTGAACGCGCAAGAAACATTGACCCGTCTCGAACACGCGGAACAGCGCGGGCGCACTGCCAGCTTCGCCATTGTCGCCAGCCTGCAGGGACTACGTCCATTCAAGCGCTGGAACGACCGAAGCAACGGCGCAGTCGACAACCGAGCACCCTCCCGCCTGGCCCGCTTTCTCGACGAGCGCAGCCAGGGCGAACCCGTCGTCGATCTCTGCGTCATCGACGAAGCGCACTATCTGCGAAACCGGGACACGATGACATCCACGCTGGGCCGCCTCGTGCGGGCGGTCTCCGACTACCTCGTGCTGCTGTCCGCTACGCCCATTCACCTCAGGAGCAACGACCTTTACGAGTTGCTGAAGCTCGTGGACGAACACACGTTCAATCGACCCCGAGCGTTCGACGACATCCTGCAGGCGAACGCGCCTCTCGTGCGCGCGCGCGACTTGATCCTCGGTCGAACTGAACCGTCCGCGGCGGGAATCGAAACCGACGTGGAACTCGAGTTGCGCCAGGCAAACGAGCAGCCCATGCTGCGGGATAGCCGGCAACTCCGGGCCCTGATCGACGCCCAGGACTGGCGGCGCGCCATCGCCCTGCCTGCCGCGGCGGCGCGCGTCGCCGAACGACTCGAACGTGTGAACCTGCTCGGCCACGCCGTGACGCGAACCCGCAAGCGGGACGTCGAAGCGAAGCGCGTACTCCGCGACGTCACCGCGCTGGACGTACCGCTCCATGCAGTCGAGCAGGACTTCTATGAGAAGGTCACCGATGCAGTCCGCGAGCACTGCATGCGGCACGACGCACATGAAGGCTTTCTGTCCGTGACGCCGCAGCGGCAGATGAGCAGCTCGATGCCGGCGGCGTTGAGGTACTGGCTGCATGATGGGGTTGCCGATGCGCAGGAGACGGGTGCAGATCCGGATCTGGAACTGCTTGGCTCCCCGGCGACGGCGAGCGACGAATCGCTACGGCAGGAGCTGGCCAGGCGGGCGCCGCAACTCGGCGACCTGCAGGACTTGTGGACGAACGACACCAAGTATCGACGCCTTCGCGATCACCTCAGGTCGCTGTTCGGTCGGAATGAAAGCGTTAGGGCGGAAGGCGACAAGGTGATCGTCTTCTCCTACTTCCGCGCCACGCTTGAGTACCTGCGGGAGAGGCTCGACGGCGACGGGATCCGCGGCGTCGTGCTGCACGGGGGCAAGCCGGACAAGGACGAGATTGTGCGGGAGTTCCGGTCGTCGCCCGAGATCGATGTGCTGCTCTCGTCGGAGGTCGGAAGCGAAGGCATCGACCTGCAGTTCGCCCGGATCGTCATCAACTATGACCTGCCGTGGAATCCGATGCGGGTCGAACAGCGGATCGGTCGAATCGACCGGCTCGGGCAGCGCGCCGAGAAGATTCATATCCTGAATCTATTCTACAAGGACACCATCGAGGCCCGCATTTACGAGCGCCTCTTCAAGCGGCTCAAGCTCTTCGAAGAGTCGCTGGGCTCTCTCGAACCCGTGCTCGGCGACACGGAGCGGAGGAGCACCAGCCTCCAGCAACTCACGCGCGACCTGTTCAGCCGGCACCTTACCCCCCGGGAGGAAGAAGAGCGGATCGAACAGACTGCGCAGGCGATCGAGAACGCCAGAGTGTACGAGGAACGACTCGAGAACGACGCGGCGCACCTGACCGCGTACGGCGACTACATCCTGCGGCAGGTGAAGGCCGCGCGCGACCTTCACCGCTCCATCTCGCAGAAGGACATTCAGTCCTACGTCACCGACTTCTTTGACGTCCACTACCCCGGTTCAGAGTTCCGGCAGGACCCGGACCTGCCGGCCCGGTTCATGGTGAGCCTGCCCGTGGATGCGAAGGACGACCTGGCGGGGTACATTCGGAAGGAGCGAATCGACCTGCCGACCGGGCTGACCCGGGACACCGGCCATGCCGTGCGATGCCGCTTCGAGAATACCGCGGTGCCCGATCGACGAGGTCTGGAGGAAGTGATCAGTCAGTTCCATCCCCTGGTGCGATTCGTCGCCAGTCGTCTCGAGAAGGAGGAGAACCGGCGCCGGCCGGCGGTCGCGGTGCGGTTGGCAGCCGCCGCACTGCCGGACGACCTGCAGAACGGGTCGGCAGCCGCGCGCTACGCCTTCGCGGTGCAGCGATGGTCGGTCCGGGGACTGCGCGACATGGAACGCCTGCACTATGCAGCCGCCTCGCTCGGGCCGCATTCTCCGCCGATCGAGTCGAGCGTCGCCGAGCGACTGGTCACCGCCGCCGTCGATCGGGAAACAGCATGGCACGCTGCCGTCGGAACATTGGATCTCAATGGAGCCGCGACGATCATCGAGTCCTGCATCGACCGCGCGGATTGCGCGTTCGACGAGTACCGCGACGATCTCATAGGGGAGAACGACGACCGCGCCGACGTGCAGCAGAACCTGCTCCACGAGCACTATCTCGCTCAGCGAACGAGTTTGGAGAAGGTGCTTCGTGACTACCGAGAGCAGGGACAGCACCGCCTCGTGCCGGCGACCGAAGGTCGACTCAGGGCGCTGGAGACGAGGACTGGGCGGCGCAGAAGAGAGATCGACGACCGCCGGAAGCTGAAATACTCTCCTCCTGAAGTCATGTGCGTCGGGATCATCGACGTGGCCCCGACCCCGGCGGGATGACGGAATCTGGACCCACACCGAGAAGTGGAATCACCCGAAGGAATCTGGATACTGTCGGCGGTGGTCCTCCTCGTGGCGGTCGCTGCCATCATCGGCGTGCGCCTGCTCAGGCGCGGCTCGCCGCAAGGCGCGTCCGGTCAAGGACCTGACGCGGATCCGGCGTCTGCCGCTTTCTCCGACAAGGTGAACCCGCAACACCCGTGCCACCCGGGCGCAGCCGGTGCCCGCACGAAACCGGGATCGGACGAAACCGTCGCAGGGCGTCACGACACGGCCACGCAGTTTGAGGCCTACCCGTCGGGCGCGGCATGGGCCGACCTCGTGGTCGGATTCGATTTCGGCACGTCCTGCACGAAGGTGGTCGTGCAGAGTCCGTTCATCGCCGGATCCCGTGCCGTCGCCGTACCGTGGTGCGGAGACCGTGGAGGCGACTCGTACCTGCTACCGACCGAACTGTACAGGAACATGCACGACGATCTCCATCTGCATCCAGGCCGTGATGGCGGGGACGCCGCGGGCAGGCGCTTCAGCGACATCAAGACCAGCCTCATGGACCGGTCCGCTGACGAACGATCCCGCGCAGTGGCCGCCGCCTACCTGGGTCTGGTGCTGCGAAGAGCGAGACGATGGTTTCTCGACACGCAGGCGGACATCTACGAACGCTACTCCCTTCGCTGGGCAATGAATCTCGGCATCCCGTCGGCGGGTTACGACGACGAGCGGGTCCGAAGCACTTTCGGCCTCGTGGCCCGGGCAGCATGGGAGCTTTCACTCTCCTCCGAAGCGCCGACGATCGAGACGGCGGCGCGTGCATGCCATAGCGCGGAAGCGCGCGGAGCTACGGATTCGGAGACGCTGATCGATGTAGTCCCCGAGATCGTGGCGGAGGTCGTCGGGTACGCCCGCTCCAAGCGGCGTCAAAGCGGCCTGCACGTCGTCGTGGACGTCGGCGCGTCCACGCTGGACATCTGCGGATTCAACCTGTACTCCCCTGAAGGCGAAGATCGCTATTCCCTGCTGACCGCGCTAGTGGAGCGCCTCGGTCTGCTACGCTCTGCATGGGCAACGGATGGAGGCGATTCCGGCGGGCGTGCGATCTCGAGCGCCTGCGCTCGATCCATCGACGCCGATGCCTGTCCGCGGCAGCGACTATGTCGTGAATCCGTCCAACGCGCTGCGCACGAAACTGGATGCCGTGGACGACCGTTACGCGCTTGCATGCACCAACGCACTCATGCGGGTGCTCATGGACTTGAGGCAGCCCCGGTCTCCGTATGCAGAGGCGTGGAAGACCGGACTGCCCCTGTTTCTGGCGGGCGGTGGCAGAGACTTCGAAGGCGTCCACAGAGCCATGCGTTGTGCCCACGACCGCCTGACGAAGTACACGACGACGCTCGGGATCCTGCCGCGCGCCATCCCGAAGCCGGAGACCTTAGTGAACGAGGACGCGCCCGACGGGCGCCTCGACGTCGCCTATGGCCTCAGCTTCGACCGCTTCGACATCGGCGAGATTCATCGGCCCGCAGAGATTCCGGACGTCGAAAACCCGCCAAGACCAATGGACTGGCCGGACACCTCGAAGGACGCACTGCAGTAACGGTAAGGGGCCGCATCACGCCGCCCGCTCCACCTCGAACGCCGCGAGGTTGCGGGCGTCCTTGCTGAACTCGACCGCGACGAGGTGGATCGGCTGGCCCAGATACCGGTACTTGTCCGCGTACCGTCTTTCCTTCAATTGGGCCATCGCCGCGCCCTCCGGTGCCATCTCCACCACCTTGAACTCGAACAGGTACACGTGCCCGTTGAAGCGCACCGCCATGTCCAGACGCCCATGGCTCGTGCTGTCCTCGACCATCACGTCCAGTCCCAGCCCGGCGAAGTAGGAATAGAACACGCTCGCGTAGTACCCCTCGAAATTCGCGATGTCGTTGTTGTCGTACCACTGGTGGGGAATGCTCGCGTAGAACGCGTGGAACAGGGTCTTCAGACCCGTGAAGTCGTTAGCCTTCAGCAGCTCGTAGAGCCGGATGCTGTTCGCCATCTGGCGCGTCGAGTCCCCGGCCAGATACCGCGACAGGCTGTCGTTCAGGCTCTGGCGCACCTCTTGATTGGGAAAGCCCAGCCGGTACACGGTTCGACCACCGGAGCGCTCGTGGTCGCGGATCGTCAGGTAGCCGGTCTGGAACAGCAGCGCCTCCGTCGCCATGTCGCCCACGTCCAGGGCGGACAGCAGTTCATCGGTGCCGGCCATCTCCTCCAGCGCGAACGAACCCACCCCGCGCCCGACCAGCGTTTCGACGAGGAAGGCGGGCGTGCCGGTCTCGAACCAATGGGCGGCGAACTTGCGGCTGTCGAACAGCAGCAGGATATCGAAGGGGTTGTAGACCTTCTGTCCACCGAGCCAGTCGTAGCCGTTGTACCAGCGGCGGATCTCCTCCCTGTCCAGTCCGGGCAGCTCCGGTGCGAACACTGCGTCCAGATCGAAGTCGGTGTAGCCGCAGATGCCAGAGTAACGCGGCTCCAGGGTGATGTCGCGGAGGTTGTTTAGGCCGGAGAACAGGCTGACCTTCGAAAACTTGCTCACGCCGGTGATGAACGTGAACCGGACGTGCGCATCGCAGTCCTTGACCACGGCGTAGAAGCCGCGCAGGAAGTTCCGATTGGCGCGGGCGACATCCGGCGCCTCCAGTGCATCCAGAATAGGCTTGTCGTACTCGTCCACCAGCACGACCACACGCTGCCCGGCCCGGCGGTGCAGCGCCGCGAGCAGGGCGGCGAAGCGCCCTGGGAGCGTGGTGTAGTCGGTGGTCACCTGCCCGTCGGCTTCGGCCGCGGCCAACTTCTCCATCAGGTTCGCCTCGAGGAACCCGGGCTGCCGGAAGTCGCCGGCGCCGAAGCTCAGCCGCAGCACGGGATGGCGGATGGACCAGTCACGGCGGCCGTGGATGTCCAGTCCCTCGAACAACGACTCGTTGCCTTCGAACAGCTCCTTCAGCGTGTCCAGGAACAGGCTCTTGCCGAAGCGCCGGGGACGCGAGAGGAAGTAGTGGGAGCCTTCCTCGACCAGTCGCCGGACGTAGGGCGTCTTGTCGACGTAGTAGAAGCCTTCCTCGCGGATCGTGCGGAAGGTCTGGATGCCAATGGGCAGCTTGCGTTTGAAGCCCATGGGGGAGCTTACCGCGCCCGCGACACGCACGCCGACCCCCACCACGAGGTTCCGAGCACCTCGGTCAACGGGTCCCCGTCATGTCGGCAGCGAATACCCGGCCCGTTCCGGCTCCTACCGGCGGCGCCGCCGTCGCGTCGGGTCTTCCATCCCCAGGTCCGCCCAAAAGGCGCGGCCGAGGTCGAAGCCGAGGGTCGTGTCTGCGCCGAGCAGTTCGAGTACCTCCCCCGTCTCCTCGTGGCGGTAGAACGATCCGGCCCGGTACTCGCCCTGGGCCGCGACCATCCACGGGGTCTGCCCGCGCAGGTTGATCACGTCCATCTCGGCGCCCTGCTCCACCAGGTACGGCGCGATGAGCGTGCCGCCCATGTAGACGGCGCCGTGCAGCGGCGTCTGGCCGGCGTCGTTCACCGCGTTGACGTCGAGGCCGAGCTCCAGGCAGTACCTCGTCGCCTCGAACGCGCGCCGCTGAAGGGTCTCGTAGTAGGCCGGATAGGAGCGGACGCCGTACTTGTCCTGCCCTTCGACGTAGTCGGCGCCGGCCGCAGCCATCAGGGCCGTCGTGTTGTCATCGGTGGTCAGGAACGGATCGGCGCCCCCCTCGACGAGGATGCGCATGCTGTCGACGTCGCCGAAGCTCGCCGCGAGCAGGAACGGCGTGGAGCCTATCGTGGTCGGGGTCAGGCCGTTGTCCTGGGTGATGCGGCGGGACACGAGCGGCAGTGGCTTCTCGAGGCGAACGTCGGGATCGGCACCCGCATCGAGCAACGCCCGGACCACGTGCGGCATCTCGCGCTGTACCGCCGCGTGCAGCGGCGTACGTCCCGCTCCGTCGTGGTTGGGGTCGGCGCCGCGGGCGAGGAGGAAGTGCGCCATCTCGGCGTGGCCGCTGTCGATGGCGACCAGCAGCGCCGAGGCCTCGGTGTCCTCCTTGAACAGCGCCCGTGCGTTCGTGTCGCCGCCGATGCCGTCCGGAGCCGCCTCGCTCACGGCGGCGCCCGCGGCGAGCAGCAGCCGGGCCAGGTCCACGTTGCCCTGTTGCGCGGCGAACAGCAGCGGCGTGAAGCCGTTCGTCGAGCGCGCGGCGGCGCCGCCGCCCGTCTCCAGGAGCACGCTCGCCACCTGCGGTTGATTCTCGGCGATCGCCCACATCAGCGCGGTCTGGCCGCGGCTCTTCTCCGTCGCGGTCGGGTCGGCCCCTGCGCGCAGCAGGCGGCGAACCACCTCGACCTCGCCGACGCGCGCCGCGGTCATCAGCGGCGTCACCCCGCTGGTCCGGGCGACGTTCGGGTCGGCCCCCGCCTCCAGCAGCAGATCGACCATCGCGACGCTCGCGTTGAGGCAGGCGAGAGCCAGCGGCGTCACGCCGTGATCGTCGGTCGCGTCGACGTCGGCGCCGGCCCGGATGAGCAGCGCCGCCACGTCGGCCGAATCGCGGTGCGCGGCCCAGTGAAGCGCCGTCGCGCCGTCTCCCTGCGGCTCGTCCACGTCGGCGCCGGCGGCCAGCAGTCGCTCGACGCGCACCGGATCCGCCAGCTTGACCGCGTCGATCAGGGGCAGGTCGACGGCGGCGGGCGCCGGCGCCGCTCCGGGTGGTCCGACGGCCAGGAACGCAACGATCATCGGCAGGATCCGCATGGCTGGAAATCCCCTTCCGCGTGACACGCTTCTTGACACTCTCGAAACAAGGTCATGATAATGCACCCTTACCCGACAGGCGTCTCGTTGACTTCGCGTACAGCCGGACGGCCCATGAGATTCAACCTCCCCGTACGCCGCCTGCGATGGCTCGTATCCGTCCTCGTGCTCGCCGCCTGGGGCGGATCGCCGTCCTCCGCCGCGCAGAACGCAACGCCGGCGGAACCGGCCGCCGGGCAAGGCCGCCTGCTCGCGGAGCACCAGCGGGTGCTCCGGCGCTACTGCGTCGGCTGCCACAACGACCGGACCCTGACCGCCGGGCTGACGCTGCAGAGCCTCGACCTCTCCCGCGTCGGACTGGATCCGCACGAGACCGAAGTCTGGGAGAAGGTCATCCGCAAGCTGAGCACGCGCTCGATGCCGCCGGCGGACCGGCCGCGGCCGGACGAGACGACCTACGACACCCTCACCGCCTGGATCGCGGACCGCATCGATGCGGCCGCCGCCGAGCGTCCCAATCCCGGCCGGCGCCACGCGGTGCACCGGCTGAACCGGGCCGAGTACGCCAACGCCATCCGCGACCTGCTCGCCCTGGAGATCGACGAGCGCACTTTGCTGCCGCCGGACGATTCGGGCTTCGGCTTCGACAACATCGCCGACGTGCTGTCGGTGTCGCCGATGCTGACCGAGCGCTACCTGGGCGCATCGCGGAAGATTGCGCGCCTGGCGGTCGGCGATCCGGCGCTCCAGCCGACCACCGAGGTCTTCGCCGTCGACAAGAACCTGCGCCAGAACGAGCGGGTGGGCGACGACCTGCCGTTCGGCTCGCGCGGCGGCGTCGCCGTGCGGCACTACTTCCCCGTCGACGGCGAGTACGTCGCGAAGATCTTCCTGCTGCGGACCTACGACGGGCGCGTCCGCGGGCTGCTCGAGCCGCACACGCTGGAGGTGCGCCTCGACGGCGCGCTGGTCGAGTCGCTCACGGTCGGCGGCCCGGTCTTCGACGAGGACGGCAACCCCGCGCGCCGCGACCTCCGGAACGTCCTGGACGACGGCCAGGAAGTACGGTTCGCCGCACCGGCCGGACCGGCGACGCTGGCCGTGAGCTTCGTGGACCAGCAGGCGTATCTGGAGGGCATGCGGCGCCCCGACTACCGCGTCACCAGCTACGAGTACGCCGGCGACCAGACGGTTCCGCCCGGCATCGGCAGCGTGGAGCTGCGCGGGCCGTACCACGTGACCGGGCGCGGCGACACGCCCAGCCGGCAGCGGATCTTCACGTGCTGGCCGACCACGGCGGTGGATGAAATCCCCTGCGCGACCGAGATCGTTACCCGCCTCGCCCGGCGGGCGTTCCGCCGCCCGGTGACCGCCGGCGACACCGGGATGCTGCTCGGCTTCTTCGAGTCGGGCCGCGCGCGGGGCGACTTCGACGCGGGCATCGAGATGGCGCTGCGGCGCATCCTGGTCAGCCCGGACTTCCTCTTCCGGCGCGAGACCGATGCGGCCGATGTGAGTCCCGGCGAGCCGTACGCCATCAGCGACCTGGAGCTGGCGTCGCGGCTCTCGTTCTTTCTCTGGAGCAGCATTCCCGACGACGAGTTGCTGGACGTCGCCGAACGGGGCAGACTCCGGGACCCGGACGTGCTGGGCGCCCAGGTCCGGCGGATGCTGTCCGATCCGCGCACGCACGCGATGGTCGACAACTTCGGCGGCCAGTGGCTGTACCTGCGCAACATGCCGCTGGTGACGCCGGACCCGCAGGCGTTCCCCGAGTTCGACACGAACCTGCGCGAGGCGATGGCCCGCGAGATGACGCTGTTCCTCGACAGCCAGATTCGCGAGGACCGCAGCGTGCTCGATCTGCTGACGGCCGACTACACGTTCGTCAACGAGCGTCTCGCCGACCACTACGGGATGCCCAGCATCTACGGGAACCACTTCAGGCGCGTCGAGCTGCGCGGCCCGCAAGCGGTCCGCCGAGGCCTCCTCGGCAAAGGCAGCCTGCTGACGGTCACCTCCTACGCGCATCGCACCTCGCCGGTGCTGCGCGGCAAGTGGCTGCTGGAGAACATCCTCGGCACGCCGCCGCCGCCGCCGCCGCCCGACGTCCCCGCGCTCGAGGAGAACGACGAGGCGGGCGTCGCTCCCCGCTCGGTCCGCGACCGCCTGGAACAGCACCGCGCCAACCCGGTCTGCGCGAGCTGTCACCGGATCATGGATCCGCTGGGGTTCGCGCTCGAGAACTTCGACGGCGTCGGGCGCTGGCGCGCCACCGGCGAGGACGGCACGCCCATCGACGCCAGCGGGACGCTGACCGACGGCTCGCCGGTCGACGGTCCCGGCACGCTGCGGCAGGCGCTGCGCGGCCGCGGCGAGAACTTCGTCACGACGGTGGCCGAGAAGCTGCTGACCTACGCAATCGGACGCGGGGTGGAGTCGTTCGACGGACCCGCCGTCCGGAGCATCGTGGACGCCGCGGCCGGCGAGGGGTATCGTTGGTCGGCCCTCGTCGAGGGCATCGTCCGGAGCACGCCGTTTCAGATGAGGAGATCAGCGGAGCCATGATCATCACAAAGAGCTCGCTCCCCCGCCGCACGTTCCTGCGCGGCGTCGGCGCCTCGCTGGCGCTGCCGCTGCTCGACAGCATGGTCCCCGCGTTCGCCGCCGTGCGCAGCTCCGCGGCGAAGCCCATCCCGCGTCTGTTCACCGGCTACGTGCCGAACGGCGTGATCATGGACCAGTGGACGCCGGCCGCCGAGGGTGCCCTGACGGACCTGCCCGCGACGCTGCAGCCCCTGACCCCGTTCAAGGACAAGCTGCTGATCGTCAGCGGCCTCGCCGACGCGCCCGCGTTCCCGCTGCCCGGTGAAGGCACCGGCGACCACGTGCGCGCCGCCGCGACGTTCCTCACCGGCGTGCATCCGAAGAAGACCGACGGTCCGGACATCCGCGGCGGCACGTCGATGGATCAGATCGCGGCCGGCGTGCTCGGCAGGGAGACCATCCTCACCTCGCTGGAGCTCGCCATCGACCCGAACGAGCTGATCGGCGCCTGCGAGGCCGGCTGGAGTTGCGCCTACGCCAACACGCTGTCGTGGCGCAATCCGACCAATCCGCTCCCGATGGAGAACCAGCCCCGCGCCGTCTTCGAGCGGCTGTTCGGCGACACCGACGACACGACGCCGGAGGCGCGTCTGGCGCGGATTCGGGAGGATCGGAGCATCCTCGACTCGCTCGTGCACGAGGTGGCCGACTTCCAGCGCGTGCTCGGGCCGGACGACCGAACCAAGGTGACGCAGTACCTGGACGCCATCCGCGACATCGAGCGGCGCATCCAGCTCGCCGAGGCGCAGAGCCACCGCGAGCTGCCGGAGCTGGCGCGGCCCAGCGGCGGCATCCCCGACACGTTCGAAGAGCACGCCCGCATGATGATTGACCTGCAGGTGCTCGCGTTCCAGGCCGACCTGACCCGCGTCATCACGTTCATGATGTCGCGCGAGGTGAGCCCGCGCACGTATCCCGAGCTGGGCATCCCGGATCCGCACCACGGGCTGTCGCATCACCAGAACCGGCCGGAGCAGATGGCCAAGCTGGCCAGGCTCAACCAGCACCACATCTCGCAGATCGCCTACTTCATGGACAAGCTGGCGGCCACGCCGGACGGGGACGGCACGCTGCTCGACCAGGTGCTGATCCAGTACGGCTGCGGGATCAGCGACGGCAACCAGCACCTCCACGTGAACCTGCCGGTGCTCGTCGCCGGCGGCGCGGCCGGCCGGGTCGAGGGGGGACGACACATGCGGGTCGCCGAGGAGACGCCGCTGACGAACCTGCAGCTCGCCGTGCTCGAGAAGCTCGGCGTGCCGACCGAGAAGCTGGGTGACAGCACCGGCGTCGTGAAGCACCTGTCGGGAGTCTGAGCGCCGGCGGCGAGACAGGCAGCACACCTCCGACCGGACATCGCGCCGTCGAGTCGATACGACTCGGCGGCGTGTCGTGTACAGTCGTGATCGCAGTCGGCCGACGAGGCGGCCGGAGGCGGCGCCCAGCCTGTGACCGATGCCGCAGACCCCGTTATGATCCAGGCCGACGGCCTCACCAAGCGCTACGGCGACGCGGTCGTCGTCGACGACTTCAGCCTGAGGGTGCGGGCCGGCGAGCTGGTGGTCCTGCTCGGCGGCTCGGGCTCCGGAAAGACCACCACCCTCAAGATGATCAACCGGCTGATCGAACCGACGGCCGGTTCCGTGCGGCTCGACGGTATCGACACCGCAGAGCTGCCGCCGCACGAGCTGCGCCGGCGCATCGGCTACGTGTTCCAGCGGATCGGCCTGTTTCCCCACATGACGGTCGGCGAGAACGTGGCGGTGACGCCGGGGCTGCTCGGGTGGCCGCCCGAGCGGATCGCCGCGCGAGTGGACGAGCTGCTCGAGCTGGTGGAGCTGGATCCCGCCCTGCGCGACCGGCGGCCCGGCGAGCTGTCCGGGGGTCAGCAGCAACGGGTCGGGGTGGCGCGCGCCCTGGCCGCCGAGCCCGGCGTCATGCTTCTGGATGAACCGTTCGGGGCGCTCGACCCGGTCACCCGCGAGCGGCTGCAGCAGTCGTTCCTGCGCATCCGGACGAGACTCGCGCTGACCATCGTCTTCGTGACCCACGACATGACCGAGGCACTGACCCTCGCCGACCGCATCGGCGTCATGCACGACGGCCGACTTCTGCAGCTCGGCACGCCCCGCGACCTGCTCACGCGCCCCGCCGACGACTACGTCGACCGCCTGATGAGCACGCCGCGACGGCAGGCGGCCGTCGTCGACGCCCTGATCGGTGAGACGACCGCCGAGGCCCCGTCATGACCGAGCTGCTCGCGCTCCTGCCGTCGTACCTGACCGCGCACCTGCAGCTCACGCTGCTGGCGCTACTGGTCAGCGCCGGGATCAGCGTCCCACTGGGCATTGCCGCCAGCCGCATCACCTGGCTGGAGCAGCCGGCCCTGGCCGTGGCCGGGATCATCCAGACCGTCCCCAGCCTGGCGCTGCTCGCCGCAATGGTGCCCGTGCTCGCCGCCCTCGACCTGCAGAGCATCGGATTCCTGCCGGCCATCGTCGGACTGACGCTGTACGGAGTGCTCCCGGTGTTGCGCAACACCGTTACCGGAATCGCCGGCGTCGACCCGGCCCTGCGGGAAGCGGCGCGCGGCGTCGGCATGACCGCCCGGCAGCAGTTGCTGCTGGTGGAGCTGCCGCTGGCGATGCCGGTCATCGTGGCGGGCATCCGCACGGCGACGGTCTGGGTGGTGGGCATCGCGACGCTGTCGACGCCGGTGGGAGCGACCAGCCTCGGCAACTACATCTTCAGCGGGCTGCAGACGCGCAACTACACCGCGATCCTCGTCGGGTGCGTGGCCGCGGCGGGGCTGGCCCTGCTGCTCGACGGACTGGTGCGAGCCATCGAGGTCGGTCTCGTGCAGCGGCGGCGCGGGCGGCTGACCGCGGCAATGGGGGCCGTCGCACTGCTCTACGCCTACGCCGGGATCACGCTTGCCGCCCCATTGCTCGGCGATCGGGAGCGGCCGATCGTCGTCGGCGCCAAGAGCTTCACCGAGCAGTACATTCTGAGCGCCGCGATTGCGGGCTGGATCGAACGCGAGACCGGCCGGCCGACGTCGGTGCTGCAGTCCCTCGGCTCGCTCGTGGCATTCGACGCGGTAGACACGGGTGAGGTGGACGTCTACGTCGACTACACGGGCACCATCTGGGCGAACGAGATGGGGCGCGCGCAGATTCGCGCCGGCCGCGCGGAGATGCTCGACGGCGTCCGCGATTTCCTCGAGACCGGGCACGGGATGACGCTCGCGGCGACGCTCGGGTTCGAGAACACCTACGCCCTGACCGTGCGGGCGGCCGACGCCGATCGTTTCGGCCTGCGGGCCATCGGCGACCTGGTGGACCTTGCCCCGCGCCTGGCCATCGGCGGCGACGTGGAGTTCTTCGCCCGCCCGGAATGGCCGGCGGTCCGCGACACCTACGGGCTCGACTTCCGGGAGGAGCGCGCCATGGATGCGTCGCTGATGTACCAGGCCGCCACGACCGGCGAGGTCGACGTGATCAGCGCCTATACGACGGACGGACGCATCGCCGCCTACGATCTGCTCGTGCTCGAGGACGATCGCGGCGCGATCCCCCCCTACGACGCGATCGTGGTCGCCGGCGCCCGGCTCGCCCGGGAGGCCCCGGACGTGCTCCGGGCCCTGGAACGTCTCGAGAGCACTATCGACGCGGAGCGGATGCGCGGCATGAACCTGCGGGTCGACGAGCGGGGGGAAGCCCCCGCGACTGTGGCGGACGCATTCGTGCAGGAGTTGGCGGAGGGCGTCGCGCCATGAGCCATTCCGCGTCCAACGCACGGGACGCGGCGCCGGCGACGGTGAAGCGACCGGTCGGCAGCGTCTTGGGCCCCCCCTGATGAGATCGTCCGGGTGACCGGGCCCGAAAGGGAACACGCGTATGCCGATTCTCGAATTCCTGGGACTCGCCGGCGCCCGCGACGATGCGTCGCCCGAGGCCGACGTCGTCCGCCACATCGTCGGCGAGCTCGAAGCGCTGCCGGAAGACCGCGCCCGCTACCTCGCCACGTTCGCCTGGGTGCTCGGCCGCGCCGCTCACGCCGACTCGCACGTGAGCGACGACGAGACACGGAAGATGGAGGACATCGTCCGCGTCCTCGGACATCTGCCGGAGGCGCAGGCGGTGCTGGTCGTCGAGATGGCCAAGCACCAGGTACGCCTGTTCGGCGGTACCCAGAACTACGCGGTGACACGAGGCTTCCGCGAACTCTCGACCCCCGAGCAGCGCGTCGAGCTGCTCGAGTGCGTCTTCGCCGTCTCGGCCGCCGACGAATCGATCACGGTCGTCGAAGAGGGCGAGGCCCGCAAGATCTCGACCGAGCTCGGGCTCGACCACGCCGAGTTCGTCCGCGCCCGCTCGGCGTACGTCGATCACCTGGAGGCGCTCAAGGCGCTACGCGGCCGGCGCCCGCCCCTTGCGCGTTGAGACCGATACCGCGGGGTTCGCGTCCAGCATTACGGCCAGCCAGCGCAGATCGGCGGTGTTCTCCAGCGCGATCTTGACCACCATGGTGAGGGGGACCGAGAAGAGCATCCCCACCGGCCCCCAGACCCAGCCCCAGAAGACGAGGGACACGAAGACCACCAGGGTCGAGAGTCCGAGGCGCCGGCCGAGCAGCGTCGGCTCGATCAGGTTCCCGAACGCGACGTTCACCAGCAGGTACCCCGCCGCGATGATCACGGCCGGGCCGGGTCCGAGCTGCAGCAGCGCGAGCAGCACCGCCGGAATCGCCGCGAAGATGGAGCCGAGGGTCGGAATGAAGTTGAACATGAAGGCGACGACGCCCCACAGCAGCGGAAAGTCGAGCCCCATGATCGCAACCCAGATCCCGACGATGACGCCGGTGGCCGCGCTGACGGTGGCCTTGGTGACGAGGTAGGTCTGGATCTGGGCGGAGATGCGCCCGAGGTGTCCGAACGGGTCGGGTCCCGCCCCGAACGCGAGCTTGATCTTCGCGGTGAAGCCTGCCGCCTCGAACAGGATGAAGACCACGGTCAGGAACACCAGAAAGGCGTTGGAGAGAAAGGCGCCGACCGCCCGCACCGCGTTGCCGACAATCGCGCCGGTGTTGCCGATGATCGCGCCGATCGTGTCGGCCGTTCCGAACGCCGCCAGCGAAACCGATTGCCACTCTTCCCGCAACTGCTCCACCGGCAGGCCGAGGGTTGCGCCCAGCGCGGTGACGGAGGTCGCCAACTCGCCGACGCGGGCGCGGTAGCGGGGAATCACCTCCGTCAACTGGTTGACCGACTGCGCCAGCAACGCCACCAGGACGCCGATGACCGAGGCGACCGCCAGTACGGTCAGCAGCACGGCCAGGGGCTTCGGCACCCGCATCCGTACCAGCCAGTTCAACAGCGGCACGTTCACGACGGCGAGGAACACGGCGATCAGGAACGGCAGGATGAGGGCGGCCGCGGCGCGCAGGCCGGCGATGACGATGACGATGCAGGCCGCGGCGACGAGGAATCGCAGGCCGGCGTCGCGGCGCTGGCGCGGCTCGGGGCTCATGGCGGCTCGGGGCTCATGGCGCGTCGAAAAGGGTCAACGCGAATGCCGCGTCGGGCTCGATCCACTGCGCGCCGTACGCGAATCCGGCGCGCGCGGCCATGTCCACCACGTCGTCCGGGCGGTACTTGTGCGAGCTCTCGGTCCAGATCGTCTCGCCCTCGGCGAACCGCACGCAACAGCCGGCGCCCGGAAGACAGACTGTCTGCTCCGCCTGACTGACGAGATAGGACTCGACGCGCGACTCCCGCGCGTTCCAGACGACGCGGTGGGCGAACTGCTCGAGATCGAAGTCCGCGTCGAGCTCGCGGTTCAGGCGCACGAGGAGATTGCGGTTGAACGACGCCGTCACGCCCAGCGGGTCGTCGTAGGCGAGCATCAGCTCCTGCTCCGGCTTGACCAGGTCCGTGCCCAGCAGCAGGCTGTCGCCCGGCCGCAGCGCGGCGCGGATCGCCGCGAGAAACCGGTCTGCCTCGTCCGGGGCGAGGTTTCCGATGTTCGATCCAAGGAACAGCACCATGGCCGGGCGACCCGGCTCCAGTTCGGCCACCGCGGCCCGCAGCCCGTCGGCGTACGCGGCGCAGTGCCCGCGCACCGTAACGAGGGGAGGTCGCGCCACGGCGCGGCTGGCCTGTGCGAGCGCCGTCTCCGAGATGTCGATCAGATGGATCGTCGCGGCGCGCTCCTGCTCTGCCAGTCCCGCGGTCAGAATGGCGAGCTTCTCGCCGTTGCCGCCGCCGAGCTCGACCAGCGTGGCAGGATCGCCCAGGCGCGCGAGGATGTCGTCGCGTTCACGCGCCAACAGAGTCCGCTCGCCGCGCGTGATCGGGTACCAGGGGAGCTCGCAGATCGCCTCGAACAGGTGCGACCCGAGCGCATCGTAGTGATACTTCGTGGCCAGGCGCTTCGGCCGACTCGTGAGCCCCTCGACCACGTCTCTCGCGAGTGCTTCGTCGAGACCCGCCTGCGGAGCCGGCGCCGGGCGGTCGGATACCGCTTCGAGCGCCGTCACTGCGCGTCTCCCGCGCAACGAAACGTCGCGTACGCGTACGGATAGTGCGGCCGGAACCAGTTCCGGAAGCTGCGGCGCACCAGGCCGCGCGCCGTGGCCGGCGACGCCCCCTTGACGACGAAGTGCTCGCCGTCGAAGAAGTCCGCGGAGTACTCGGGATACGAGGCCATCGCCTCGAAGCCGGGGAAACCGGCGAAGGGCGTGGACGTCCATTCCCAGCCGTTGCCGGCGAGATCGTGTACTCCCCAGGCGCTCGCACCCGCGGGGAAGGAGCCCACCGGCACCGGATCCCAGTGCCGGAAATCGAAGTTGCCGCGGGTCTCGTCCGGCGCCGCGCCGCCCCAGGGGTACGCCCGCTCGGAGCCGTCCGGCGTTCCGAAGGCGGCCCGGTGGTACTCGGCTTCGGTCGGCAGCCGCAGCCCTTTCCAGCGCGCGAAGGCGCTCGCCTCGTCGTGGGTCACGTAGACCGGCCACGCCGGCGGCAGCGGCACGCGCTCGAACATGCCGCGCCAGAACCACTCGCCGTCCCGCCGCTCCCAGAACGACGGGTGCGTGCGGCCGGCCTCCTGCCGCCGGCGCCAGGCCGGGGCCGACCACAACGCGGGGTCGTCGTACCCCCCGGCGTCGAGGAACCCGCGGTACTCGGCATTGGTCACATCGTGCGCGTCGATCGCGAACGCCGGCACCTCGACGCTGAGCGACGGAAACTCGTTGTCCCAGCCGAAGCGGACCTGCTGCATCCCGGCGCCGAGGGTGGCCTCGCCGGCCGGGATCGTCACCACCTCCCGCCGGGCCGGAGCGGACTCGGCCAGCCCGGTCGGAACGTACCCGCGGGGGCACTGCTTGAAGCGCGTATCGAGACGGTGCCACATGTAGAGCAGCGTCTCCTGGTGCATCTCCTCGTGCTCCAGGATCGTGAAGACGCCCTGGCCGCGCCGCAGCACGGCGTTTTCCTCACCCTCGACCGGGGCGGACGCGAGCGCGGACAGGATGGCGTCGTCGGCCCGCTCCACGTACCGGCGCACGGCGTCCCGCGAGGGCCAGCTCCGAATCGCGGACGCCGAAGCGGACGCGCCGTCGGCCGGGTCGATGCCGCGCGCAAAGAGCACCTCCAGATCGCGGTCGACCCCCGGATGTCCCAGCCCCCTCTTGAGAAAGGCATTGACCGCGAACGCGGGAATATGACCGTCGTAGAACACGACCGGATGCCGGAGCGGGATCGGCCGCTCGTAGTAGGCGTCCGGCGTGAGCATCTCGAAGAGCTCCCGCGTCCGGACCCGGTTCTCGCGATAGGCGTTGATGACCTGCCGGCGATCGACGACGCCGGCACCGGACGGCGCAACGTGCATCTAGGCATCCTCCCGAATCGAGCCATGCTGCAGCTGATCGTACCAGAACGACGCGCGCCGGTCGGCAGGCGCGGGCCAGGGCTGGTATGCTAGTGTGATCCACGGCAGCGGCGCCCACGGCTCCACCCCGCGCCGGCGAACGACGCGAAAGTGGCGGAACTGGCAGACGCGCCGGATTTAGGATCCGGTAGCCGCAAGGCTATGGGGGTTCGAGTCCCCCCTTTCGCACCATCCCGCGACAGACCGCAACGCAGCCTCGGGACCGATGTCGGGATCAGCGGCCCGCCCGGGACCGGAGCGGCCGGCAGTACACGATGACGACGGCGATGAAATCGGAAATGAAGAGTGTCGGCGCGTGCCGCAAGGAGTTGACCGTCGAGATCCCCGCGGCCACGGTCGACGCATCTATCGACCGCATCTCGAAGCGCTACGGCCGGTCGGTCAAGGTGCAGGGATTCCGGCCCGGGAAGGTGCCCGCCCGGGTCGTGCGGGCGCGCTTCCACGATGAGATCCTCCGCGAGGTCGCCCAGGATCTGATCCCCGAGGCGGTGGACGAGGCCGTGGCGGAGCACGACCTGCAGCCGGTGGCCACGCCGGAGATCCGCGGCGTGGAGGTGGACGACGGGAAGCCGCTGACCTTCACCGCGGCCCTGGAGACGGTACCGGACGTCGATCCGGGCGACTACACCGCGTTCACGCTGCGCCAGACGCCGGTCGACGTGGACGCTGCCGCCGTGGAGCAGGCCATCGAACGGCTGCGCCAGGGACGTGCGCGCCTCGAACCGGTCACCGAACGCCCCGCGGAACGGGGCGACGTCCTGACCATCGATCTCGAGCGGCGGCTCCCGGACCAGCCCGGCGCGGCGCCGGAGCATCTGCAGGGAGTGCGGGTCGAGATCGGGAGCGACGTGAATCCGCCCGGGTTCGACGACGAGCTGGTCGGGCTGGAGACCGGCGCCACGCGCTCGTTCACCGTGACCCACGCGGAAGACGACGCCGTCCGCAGACTCGCGGGCCGGCAGGCGTCCTACGCGATCGAGGTCAAGAACGTGCAGCGGCCGGTGCCGCCGGACCTCGACGACGCATTCGCCCGGTCGATCGGCAAGTTCGACGATCTGGCCGCGTTGCGGGCGCAGGTCGAGACGGATCTGCAGGCGCAGGCCGAGGCCGAGGCGCGCAACGAGGTGCGCCAGGATCTGCTGCGACAACTCGCGCACCGGGTCGCGGTCGAGGTGCCGGAAGCACTGATCGGCCGCGAGCTGGACCGCCGGGTCGAGCAGGTCGCCCGGCGCCTGCTGGAGGAGCAGGTCGACCCGCGGCAGGCGCGTATCGACTGGGACGCGTTCCGCGAGCAGCAGCGTGCCTCGGCCACCGACACCGTCCGCGGCACGCTCGTGCTCGACGCGATCGCCGGCCGTGAGGCGATCGAGGTGACCGGCGGCGACGTGGACCAGGAGGTCGCGCGGCAGGCGGCGCTCAGCGGCCGTACGCCGCAGGCGGTCCGTGCGCTCCTCGAAAAGGACGGGGGGATCGGACGGCTGCGGGCGGTCCTGCGGCGCGAGAAGGCGATCGCCCTGCTGATGAAGCGCGCGACGATAGTGAGCCTTTGACCCGCGGCGGCCGGGCGGCAGCCGACGCGAGCCCGGACCGCGTACCATGTAACCTATTCCCATGGCTGAATCGAGATCGCAACTCATCCCGATGGTGGTCGAGCAGACCAACCGGGGCGAACGCGCCTACGACATCTACTCCCGCCTGCTGAAGGACAGCATCGTCTTCATCGGGTCGTCCATCGACGACGCGCTCGCGAACCTGGTCATCGCGCAGATGCTGTTCCTGGAGGCGGAGGATCCCGACCGCGACATCCTGCTTTACATCAACAGTCCGGGCGGCGTGATCTCGGCCGGGCTCGCGATCTACGACACGATGCAGTTCATCAAGCCGGACGTGCAGACCTACTGCATCGGCCAGGCCGCGTCGATGGCCGCAGTACTGCTCGCGTCGGGAAGCGGCGGGAAGCGATTCTCGCTGCCCAACTCGCGCATCATCATCCACCAGCCCCTGATGACCGGGCTGGGCGGCCAGGCGACGGACATCGACATCCACGCGAAGGAGATCCTGCGCACGCGCTCGCGGCTCAACGAGATTCTGGCCGGGCACACGAAACAGTCGCTCGACCGGATCGCCGAGGACACGGAGCGGGACTACATCATGAGCGCCGAGCAGAGCCGCGAATACGGTATCATTGACGACGTGATCCGCGAACGGGCGTAGCGCCAGCGAGTGTGCGTCAAGGCATGGCCAAGAAAGCCGCCAGCAGCGAAACGCTCCGTTGTTCCTTCTGCAACAAGGACCAGAACGACGTCCGGAAGCTCATCGCCGGGCCGACGGTCTTCATCTGCGACGAGTGCGTCGATGTCTGCAACGACATCATCGCGGACGACAGCCGCTTCGAGAACAAGGGCGCCCTGCGCTCCAGCCTGCCCGTACCCGCGGACATCAAGAAGTTCCTCGACCAGTACGTCATCGGCCAGGAAGTCACGAAGAAGAAGCTCGCGGTCGCCGTCTACAACCACTACAAGCGGGTCGAGATCCAGAAGCGGGTCAAGAACCGGCACGAGCCGGAGCTGACCAAGTCGAACATCCTGCTGATCGGGCCGACCGGCACCGGCAAGACGCTGCTGGCCCAGACGCTGGCGCGCCTGCTCGCGGTGCCCTTCACCATCGTCGACGCGACGACGCTGACCGAGGCCGGCTACGTCGGCGAGGACGTCGAGAACATCATCCTCAAGCTGCTGCAGGCGGCCGGCGGCGACATCGACAAGTGCCAGCAGGGCATCATCTACATCGACGAAATCGACAAGATCTGCCGCAAGGACGAGAACCCGTCGATCACGCGCGACGTGTCGGGCGAGGGCGTGCAGCAGGCGCTGCTGAAGATCCTGGAGGGCACCGTGGCCAACGTGCCGCCGCAGGGCGGGCGCAAGCACCCCCACCAGGAGTTCTTCCAGATCGACACGACCAACGTCCTCTTCATCTGCGGCGGCGCCTTCGTCGGGCTCGACAAGATGATCCAGCGCCGGATGGGTCGCAAGACGCTGGGGTTCCGGGCCGACATCCGGTCCTCGCGGCAGTCGAGCGTCGGCTCGCTGCTGCAGCACGTCGAACCGGAGGATCTGATCAAGTACGGCCTGATTCCGGAGTTCGTCGGACGCCTGCCGGTGCAGGGCACCCTGCACGAGCTCGACAAGTCGGCGCTCGTCAAGATCCTGACGACGCCGCGCAACGCCATCACCCGCCAGTATCAGAAGCTGTTCGAATACGAGGACGTGAAGCTCCGTTTCGACGACGACGCGCTCGACGCGATCGCGGAGTCGGCTCTCGCCCGGAAGATCGGGGCGCGCGGACTGCGGATGATCATCGAGGAGCTGATGCTCGACATCATGTACTCGCTGCCGGGCAACAAGAAGGTCACCGAGTGCGTGATCACCCGTGAAGCCGTACTGGCCAAGGACAAGCCCATAACCCTCATCGAAAAGGCCGGGTAACCGGGCCAGGATCCTCATCGCATGGAAGCCTACGAAACTCTGCCGATCGTTCCGTTGCGGGACGTGGTCGTTTTCCCGCACATGATGATGCCGTTCGTCGTGGGACGGCCGTCGTCGACCCACGCGCTCGAGCATGCCCTCGCCGGCGACAAGCGCATCTTCCTGGCGGCACAGAAGGACGCCGCGAACGACGACCCGAACCCCAACGACATCTACACGATGGGCTGCGTGGCGAACATCGTCCAGAGCCTGCGGCTGCCGGACGGCAACGTGAAGGTCCTCGTGGAGGGAGTGGATCGCGCGCGCACCATCGAGTGGAAGGAAGACAAGGGCTTCTACCGCGTCGTCGCGAAGGTGCTCGGCCGGCAGAACGATCCGGGCGAGGACGTGGAAGCGGCGATGAACAAGGTCGTGTCGCAGTTCGAGCAGTACGGCAAGCTGTCGAACAACCTCCAGCACGACGCCATGATCGCCGCCGTCC
This sequence comes from Vicinamibacterales bacterium, assembly GCA_965116825.1. Classification (GTDB taxonomy): domain Bacteria; phylum Acidobacteriota; class Vicinamibacteria; order Vicinamibacterales; family UBA8438; genus WTFV01. The sequence continues at coordinate 3,611,433 of OZ220736.1, read as the reverse complement.
GGGTCGACGATCCGAGCAAGCTGGCCGACACGATCGCCGCGCACCTGGCCATCGGCGTGGGCGAGAAGCAGAACCTGCTGGAGATCATCTCGCCGCTCGAACGGCTGACCCGCATCGCCAGCATCCTCGAGGCCGAGGTCGACAAGCTCCAGGTGGACCGCCGCATCCAGTCCCGCGTCAAGAAGCAGATGGAGAAGGCGCAGAAGGAGTACTACCTCAACGAGAAGATGAAGGCGATCCAGAAGGAGCTGGGCCGCAAGGAGGAGCGGGGCAACGAGGCCGACGACCTGCGCAAGAAGATCGACCGCGCCCGGATGCCGAGCGAGGTCGAGGACAAGGCGCTGCAGGAGTTGAAGCGTCTAGAGGCCATGCCGCCGATGTCGGCCGAGGCGACGGTCTCCCGCAACTACCTGGACTGGCTGATCGCCGTGCCCTGGTACAAGCGGACCCGCGAGAGTCGCGACCTCGCCCGGGCCGAGGAGATCCTGAACGACGATCACTACGGGCTGGAGAAGATCAAGGACCGCATCCTGGAGTTTCTCGCGGTCCGCTCGCTCGTGCGGAAGCCGAAGGGCACCATTCTGACCCTGACCGGCCCGCCCGGCGTGGGCAAGACGTCGCTCGCCAAGTCGATCGCCCGCGCCACCCGGCGCAAGTTCGTGCGGCTCTCGCTCGGCGGCGTGCGCGACGAGGCCGAGGTCCGCGGTCACCGGCGGACCTACATCGGCGCCTTCCCGGGTCAGATCATCCAGATGATGAAGAAGGCCGGGACCGTCAACCCGGTGTTCCTGCTCGACGAGGTCGACAAGATGTCGATGGATTTCCGCGGCGATCCGTCGGCCGCCCTGCTCGAGGTGCTCGACCCCGAGCAGAACAACACGTTCCTCGACCACTACCTCGACGTCGAGTACGACCTGTCGCACGTGATGTTCGTCTGCACGGCCAACGTGCTGCACACCGTGCCCCAGGCGCTGCGCGACCGCATGGAAGTGCTGCAGCTCTCCGGCTACACCGAGCTCGAGAAGATCGAGATCGGCAAGCGGTTCCTGACGCCGAAGACGCTGACCGCCACCGGCCTCAGCGACAAGAACGCCACGTTCAGCGACGACGCCTACGAGACCATCATCCGCCGCTACACGCGCGAGGCGGGCGTGCGAAGCCTGGAGCGCGAGGTGGCGTCCGTTTGCCGCAAGATCGCGCGCAAGGTCGTCGACGAGGGCAAGAGCTACAGCACGAAAGTGACCGGCGAGCGGATCACCGAGTATCTCGGCGTGCCGAAGTACCGGCCGATGAACGCCGAGGAGAAGAACGAGGTCGGCATCGCCACCGGACTCGCGTGGACCGAGGCGGGGGGCGAGCTGCTGCTCACCGAATCGACGCTGATGCCGGGCAAGGGGCAACTGACGCTGACCGGCAAGCTGGGCGACGTCATGCAGGAGTCGGCGCAGGCGGCGATGAGCTACGTCCGCGCGAAGGCCGAGGAGTTCGGGATCCCGAAGGAGTTCAACAGGAAGACGGACATGCACGTGCACGTGCCCGAGGGCGCGATTCCGAAGGACGGCCCGTCGGCCGGCATCACGATCACCACGGCGCTCGTCTCGACCCTCACGCGCATCCCCACGCGGCGGGACGTTGCGATGACCGGCGAGATCACGCTGCGCGGCAAGGTGCTGCCGATCGGCGGCGTCAAGGAGAAGGTCCTGGCCGCCCACCGGGCGAACCTGAAGACGATCATCCTGCCGAAGGACAACGAGAAGGACCTCGCGGACATCCCCAAGGCGGTTCTCGACGCGCTCGATCTCTACATGGTCGACACCATGGACGAGGTCCTCAAGATCGCCCTCAGCGAGCCGGTCTCGCCCTCATTGCCCGCGCCCGACGCGCCGGAGGTCGAGACCGCGGCGGACGATCAGATTACGCACTAGGCGCGAACCTTACGGTTCGCGTTGAGAGTTTCGCTGGCGCGAAACTCTTGCGCTGGTCGCGCCGCGCCAGGCGCTGCCAGAAACCTGAGCGGGCGCGCGGGCTGCTCCCGGTGAAGATCCTCGACGCCGATTTCGTCATGAGCATGCCCGCAGGCGGGAGGCTTCCGCCTGATTCCGGCCCCCTGATCGCAATGGTGGGCCGGTCGAACGTCGGCAAGTCGAGTCTCATCAACGCGTTGATCCGCCGCGGTCTGGCCCGGGCCGGCGCCAAGCCGGGCACCACGCGCTTGGTGAATCTCTACGGCGTGCGCACGGTTCCGGCGGCCGGGAGGCGCGCCATGCGGTCGACTCTCGCCGACCTGCCCGGCTATGGCTTTGCCCGCGGGGGTCCGGCAGCGCGCCACGAATTCGAGACGATCGTACGGGACTTTTTCGCGCAGGCAACGGTCCGGGCAGAGCCGCGCCGGCCGTCGGATCCGCGACTGGCGGGCGTCATTCTGCTGGTGGATGGCCGACACCCGGGACTGGACAGTGACCTGGCGGCACACGCTTGGCTCGCCGAGCAGGGCTACGAGAGCGTCGTGGTGACCACGAAGAACGACCGCATGTCGCGCAGTGCGCAGGCCCGGGCGCGGCGCGCGCATGAAGCAGCGCTTGGCCGCCCCGTCCTGCCGGCATCGGGGAAGACCGGCGCCGGCGTCACCGCGGTCCGCACGGCCGTCGGCCAGATGCTGAACGCGGCAGCAGCCCCGGTCCCCGCCGACGGCCTGCTATAATTCACCGTTGCGTAGTCGAACAGGGAGCAGAACGTGAGGGCAGACATTCACCCGCAATACCACGAGGTCGACGTCCGGTGCGCGTGCGGCGCCACCTGGAAGACCCGGTCGACCAAGAAGGAGCTGCACCTCGAAATCTGCTCGAGCTGCCACCCGTTCTTCACCGGGCGCCAGAAGCTGGTCGACACGGAGGGCCGCGTCGAGCGCTTCATGAAGAAGTACGGCACAGTGACGGTGGAAGGCCGCCGCAAGCAGCAACGCACGCAGCGCTAGCGATCAGATCAGCGACCGCGACTGGCAGCCGTCGACAGTCATGCAGGCGCCGCTCACCCAGCTCGCCCGCGGCGAGGCGAGAAACGCGACGACGGATCCCACTTCCTCCGCCCGCCCGAAGCGGCCAAACGGGAGTTGCTCCCGCACGAACGCCGCCATCCCTTCCGGATCTTCCTGCTGCCGCCGGTGCCACGACCCGCCGGGAAACGAAATGGACCCGGGCGCCACGCTGTTGACGCGGATGTTGTCCGGGGCAAGCTCCCGAGCCATCGACTTGGCGAGACTGATCTCCGCCGCCTTCACCGCGTTGTAGGTCATCCGCCCGCCGGACTCGCGTCCCCAGATCGACGCGATCATGATGATGGCGCCGCCGCCGCCCGCGCGCAGGTGAGGCACCGCCAGGCGCGACGCGCGGATGGCGGGAAACAGCGTCTCGTCGAACGCCGCGTTCCAGGCGGCATCATCCGTCTCGACGATGCCGCCGCCGCCGGCGCGCCCGACGTTGTTGACCAGGATGTCCAGGCCGCCGAAGTGCTCCACGGACCGGCCGACGATCGCCGCGACACCATCCGCCGTCGACAGGTCGGCCTGCACCGCCAGCACGCGATCCCCGCCGCTATCCCGCCGCAGCTTCTCCGCCGCCGCCGCGAGGCGTTCCGCGCCGCGCGCGCAGACGATTACCTTGCAGCCCTCGGCTAGCAGCGCGCGCGCCGACGCCAGTCCCAGGCCGCGGCTCGAGCCGGTCACCAGGGCAATCCTGTCGGTCAGTTGCAGATCCATACGAGTCTCATCAGCCACATCATCGTCCGAACCGCCGGTTGAGAATCCGCCATGGACTGCGCGAAGACGTGGTCGACACCTGGGTCTCGGAAGCCCGTGGCCCGATGAAGAGTACGGTACCAAGTTGATACCGTCCAGCGTCATGCTCTGGCGCATGGTCCGGGCGCACGACAATTCGAGAATTGCCTCTCAAGGCGGCGTTCAGTTTTCGGCGACGGCCGACGAGATGCACGAGCCCGCGGCGTGGAACTGCGAACAAGCGCATGCGGCCGGCCCTGCGGGCCGCGCCGAAGATTCTCCTTGACAACTTCCTGGCGGTAGGTTGCGGGCGGTCCGGCCCGCCCGCCACGGCGGCTCTCGGACCGCCACAGCGACACGCTGCGGCCCGTAGCCGTGGAAGGTCACCGGAAACCGTCTCCCCGCCCCGGAACGACGCACATACGCTCTCAAGCCGTTTAAAAACAAGGGTTTACAATAGATGCATGAGTGTCGCATCAGTGCATACCCGCCCGGTTCGAGCCGGAAACGATCCCACGACTGCAACGCCCGGCAGCAAGGCCGCCGTCATCGACATGCCGGTCTCGGCCAGCGCGCCGACGTCGGCCATCGTGCCGGTCTCGGCCATCGCGCCGACGGCGCTCCCTCGGAGGCACAGCGGACCGACACTGAAGACGTCTCCGCGGAGACGCCGCGGACCGACACTGAAGACGTCTCCGCGGAGACGCAACCGGGCGCCGGCACTACGCCCGTGCCGCTACGTCAGTCTCCCCGGACGGTCGGGCACGCCGCGCTCGAGCCGGCGCTCCGGCGGGCGCTGCTGGCGCGGGACCGGCAGTGCCGATTTCCGGGCTGCAACGCGCGCCGCTGCGATGTCCATCACGTCGAGCACTGAGCTGACGGCGGGCCGACCCGGCTCGACAACCTCGTGCTGCTCTGCCGCCGGCACCATCGGGTGGTCCATGAGGAGGGCTTCCTGGTCCGGATGGGTCCGTCCGGCGACGCCACGTTCTGCCGGCCCGACGGCCGGCCGTTTCCCGCCGTGCCGGCCGCGCACCGTTGGACCGGGCCGCCGCTGGCGCCCACCAACGACCACCTCGCCGCGGCCGGCATCGAGATCGGACCGGACACGGCGACCCCCGACTGGCACGGCGAACGCCTCGATCTCGGCTACGCGATAGACGTGTTGTGGAAACCGCGGACCGAGTCCGGCGCCGACGCTGTCGTGTCGGCGTAGTAGTCCGTGGCGAACCCCGCGCCGGGCGTCCCCCCTCTCTACGGGCGCCCGCCGGTGAGGTCGTTCAGTCGCCAGTCGAATTCCTGGTACTCGAAGTCGAACGTATTCTGCGCGAGAAAGGCCCGTTCGCTCGGAAAGAGCGACGGCTCGACGAGGTTCAGCACCGCCCGCTCGATCGGCGCACGCCCCGAGTCCGCCCAGCCGCGATCTGCGTAGGCCCGAATGAACGCATCCCGCCGCCACCCGAAGATGGGACTCACCCGTACGGTGTCCGCCAGCCGGTCCAGAACGAGGCCCGACGGCTCGGTCGCGAACTCCTCGACGACCGCCGCCAGTTGCTCCTCGAGGCGCGCCGCGGAATACGCCTCGCTGCGCAGCCGGCCGCTGCCCACGGCGCCGCGGCCGAGCGCGAGGAACACCCGCGGGTCGCCGAACGACGCCAGGACGGAGGACTCGATCTCGTCGAGCGTGAACTCTCGTCCAGCCACCGTGTGCCGGATGCGGTCGAAGGCACCCGGGATCTGGCGGATGCTGTCCGTCGGATAGACGGCCGCAGCACCGCGGATTGGGTAATGGTCGATGACGGTCCGCAGCGCGAGCGCGTTGTAGCTGTTGATCCAGAAGGCAATCCGTTGTCCGGTCGACCAGCCGTCGATACCGGCCGGCGCCTCGCGCAGGGATCGCACGTAGCGATCCAACGCCACCCGCTCAGCGCGGAGGGCGCGATAGTAGACGAACCCATCGCGCACGTACAGATCGAGGATGCGGTCCAGTAGTTCGCCGACCGCCAGCTGGACTGCAGAAGTTCCCGACGCTGCGACGGACGCCGGTTCCGCGTGCGAGTTCGCAGCCGGCCGAGCCGCAGCATGCAGTCCCCCCATCGATCCCAGCGCCGCGAACTCCCAGGCGCCGGCACCGCGGGTCCCCAACAGTCCACCTGCACCGATGACCGCAAGCAGAACGGTCAGAGTCGCGCTGGGGGTGGATCTGGACATGGGCGGGCGTCCGGACGCCGTCGTCGGCATATGAGGCCGCTACGCCCTCCACCGCGCGACGCGGCATGATACAACAGAGGAACGATGCTCAGGTTAGCCGCGCTCGGCATGTTCCTCTACGGCCTGCACGACGTGGTCGTCGGCGCGGCCGACCTTCTCGGCGCGGGCACCCTCGAGTGGTGGGCCAACGTCTGGCGCATGCTCGCCGGGGCGATGCTGGCGCTGGCCGCTGCCCTCGTGCGCGTGTCGATGCCGGGCGGGCTCGCACTCGCCGTCGCCGCGCTGCTCGGACTGCAATCGATCAGCCTTCACAACGACGCGCACTTCTACGGCCGTCTCGATCTGATGGTCCTCCCCCAGACCCTGCGCGCCGTCTTCGCCGCCACGCTCGTCGCCCTGGCGCGCTTCGGCTGGGGCATCGTCGGAGGCGGTGAAGGCCCGGACGCCGCAGATAGCCAAGCGGAAACTAGATCTCACCCCGGTCCAGACGCACCGTGAGCTTCCGCTCATGCACTTCGCTTACGGGGCTTCAAGGTCACCGCGGCCGGCCGTTCCGCAGCGGGAATTCCACGCGTCATCGCAACGATCCATAGGTGAGAAAAGGTCGGTGGGAGATCCTACGCGCACCCGCTGGTCGCGCCGCAGTTGACGCACTTGTAGCAGGCGCCGTTGCGGATCATGATCGCGCCGCAGGTCGAGCAGGGCGGTGCGTCCTCGTCGTTCTGGATGGAATAGGCCGGCGAGCCGTTCCGCCCCGCCTTCGGGGCGGGCGCATCGGTCGGGACCGAGTCACCGAACGTCAACTGCTCGTCGGTGTCGGCCGCCGCCTCGCCGCCGACGTTGACGCCCGCGTGGAACTGCGCCTCCGGCGAGAGGAACTTCGTGGCCAGCCAGCGGAAGACATAGTCGACAATCGACTTGGCCACCCGAATGTCCTTGTTCTTCGTCAGGCCGGCCGGCTCGAACCGCACGTGGCTGAACTTGTCGACCAGGACCTGCAGCGGCACCCCGTACTGCAGCGAATAGGAGACGGCCTGCGCGAACGCGTCGGCAAAGCCGGAGATGGTCGATCCCTCCTTGGCCATCACCAGGAAGATCTCGCCCGGGGTTCCGTCCTCGAACAGTCCGACGGTGATATAGCCCTCGTGCCCGGCGATGTCGAACTTGTGGGTAATGGCATCGCGCTCGTCCGGCAACTTGCGGCGCACGGGCTGATCGCCGGACGCAGCCACCGCCTCTTCTGCTGTCTGCTTGGCGGTATTGAGCGGCTGCGTCCGCTTGCTTCCGTCCCGGTAGATCGAGACCGCCTTGGTGCCGAGCCGCCAAGCGTCGAGGTACGCGCGCTCGACGTCCTCGACCGTCGCCTCGGTCGGCACGTTGATGGTCTTCGAGATGGCGCCCGAGATGAACGGCTGGGTCGCGCCGATCATCTTCAGATGCCCCGTGTAGTGGATGAACCGCGAGCCTTTCGCCGGCTTGAAGGCGCAGTCGAACACGGGCAGGTGCGCCGGATCCAGATGCGGCGCGTCCTCGATGGTGTCGTGCTCGTCGATGTACTGCACGATGTTGTTGACCTGATCGTCGGGATAGCCCAGCCGCGCCAACGCCACCGGCACGGTGTGATTGACGATCTGCATGAGGCCGCCGCCCACGAGCCGCTTGTACTTGACGAGCGCGATGTCCGGCTCCACGCCGGTCGTGTCGCAGTCCATCATGAAGCCGATGGTCCCGGTCGGGGCGAGCACGGTGGCCTGCGCGTTGCGGAATCCGTGCTTCTCGCCGAGCTCCACGACGTCGTTCCACGAGTCCGCGGCCGCCCGCCGGAGATCCGCTGGTACATGCGCGTCGGAGACGTTCTTCAGTGCGTCGCGGTGCTTCCGCATGACCCGCAGGAACGGCTGCTCGTTCTTGGAGTAGCCGGCGAACGGACCGCCGCAGTCGCGCGCGATGCGGGCGGACTGAGCGTACGCTTCACCCGTCATCAGGGCGGTGATGGCAGCCGCGTAGTCGCGCCCCGCGTCGCTGTCGTACGGCACGCCGCGCGACATCAGCAACGCGCCGAGGTTGGCGTAGCCGAGTCCGAGCGGGCGGTAGTCGTGGCTGTTGCGCCCGATCGCCTCGCTCGGATAGCTGGCGTTGCCGACGATGATCTCCTGCGCGGTGATCAACGTCCGTACCGCGGCGCGGAACGTCTCGACATCGAACTCGCCCGGCTCGTGGGGCTTCATGAACTGCATCAGGTTCAGCGAGGCGAGATTGCAGGCCGAATCGTCCAGGAACATGTACTCCGAGCACGGATTCGACGCGTTGATGCGATCCGTGTGCGGACAGGTGTGCCAGTCGTTGACGGTCGTGTCGAACTGCATCCCGGGGTCGCCGCAGACGTGCGTCCCCTCGGCCACCGCCCGCATCAGGTCGCGGGCCCGATAGGTTGCCATGACCCGGCCGTCCGTGACGGCCCGTGTCCGCCACTCCCCGTCGTCGACCACGGCGCGCATGAACTCGTCCGGCACCCGCAGGCTGTTGTTGGAGTTCTGGAAGAAAACGGAGTTGTACGCGGGGCCGGTGAACGAGCCGTCGTAGCCGGCGTCGATCAGGGCCCAGGCCTTGCGCTCCTCCTCGACCTTGCAGGTGATGAACTCCAGGACATCGGGGTGGTCGGCGTTGAGGATCACCATCTTGGCGGCGCGGCGCGTCTTGCCGCCCGACTTGATCACCCCGGCGAAGGCGTCGTAGCCCTTCATGAACGACACCGGCCCCGAGGCGGTTCCCCCGCCGGCCAGCAGCTCGCGCGACGACCGGATCGGCGAGAGATTCGTGCCGGTCCCGGATCCGAACTTGAAGAGCATCCCCTCGGTCCTGGCGAGCGTGAGGATGGACTCCATCGTGTCCTCGACCGAGTTGATGAAGCAGGCCGAGCACTGCGGCGCCTTCTCGAAGCCGCAGTTGAACCAGACCGGGCTGTTGAACGCGGCCTTCTGCCGCACCAGGAGGAACTTCAGATCGCCCCTGAACGCCTGCAGATCCTCCGCCGTCTCGAAATATCGCTGCCGGTCGGCCCACCCGGCGATGGTGTCGACCACTCGGCCGATGAGCTGCCGGACGCTCCGCTCGCGATCCGGGGAGTTGAGCTGCCCCCGGAAGTACTTCGAGACGACGATGTTGGTCGCCTGTTGCGACCAGAACGCCGGAACCTCTACGCTGCGCTGCTCGAAGACGACCTCGCCGCGCTCGTTGGCGATCACCGCCGAGCGCGTCTCCCACTCGATCTCGTCGAAGGGATCCATGCCGGCGCGGCTGAACGTGCGAGGAAACGCAAGCCCTGTACCTATCGATTCCGTCGAGTCCGTGACCGGCGTGGTCATCCCTACGGTGGACTCCTGAGCAGCGCCTCCCGACATCTCGCCCTCCTTTGGTTCTCGCCGCCGCCCGTTTGGTTCCCGCCGCCGCCGCCCGCACAATCGGACACGAGCCGCAACATCGCCCATTCACGATATCGTGGCCCGCCTCGCCCGATCGTCGGGGCCGCCCAACGCGTTGGCCCGTATCGCGACGGGCCGTTCAATGATGCGCCAGTCTCGCAGCGGTGTCAATATGTAGGGGCATCGTCCAGTGGACCCCAACATGTTGGGACACTGTGGAAAGACTGTTGGCGAGCTGTTACAGGATGCTACAGTGCCGCGATGGTTGACCCGGACCGTGAACCCGGCCTTGGCCAGCCGGCTGTCGATTCCGGAACCGAAACGGACACCGCGCCGGCGGCACTGGCGGCGGAAGACCGCCGCCCGGGCCGCGTCGTGCCGTCACTCCTCGAGGTGATCCTCTGCTCCGGGTTTCCGACCCAACTCGTGCTGTCGGCCTTGCTGGCCGTGGCCGGATTCGCCGCGCTCTCGCCGACCGGCGATCCGTCGTTCGGCTTCATCGTCGTGCTCACGCTGCTGGACGTGGTCGTCGTGCTCGTCCTTGTCACGACCTTTCTGCACGCGCGGGACGAGTCGGTCCGCGAGCTGGTGCTCGGCGCTCGCCCGCCGCAACGCGAGGCGGCGTTCGGGGTACTGCTCACGCCCCCAATCCTGGTGGGAGCGACCGGTGCGCTCCTCCTCATCGGCTGGCTGGCACCGGGACTCCGCAACGTGCCCGACAATCCGTTCGGCGCCATGCTCGGCACGCCGGGTCGCGCGTTGCTCTTCGCCGTCGTCGTCGTCCTCGCCGGCGGCCTGCGCGAAGAGCTGCAGCGGGCCTTCATCCTGCGCCGCTTCGATCAGCATCTCGGCGGCGGCTGGCTCGGTCTCGTCGTCTTCAGCGTCGCCTTCGGTCTCGGCCACGCCATCCAGGGCTGGGACACGGTCATCGTGACCGGCGCGCTCGGGGCGCTCTGGGGAACGCTCTATCTTCTGCGCGGCAGCGCGGTCGCCGCCATGGTGAGCCATGCTGGCTTCAACCTCACGCAGATAGCGCTGGCCGTAGCCGGAACCCAGGCTGTCTGACGCCCCCGCCCGGCATCGCCGGGGAACCGCCCACGCCCCGGAACGATCTCACCGGTCGACGCGCATCACGTCCGCGCGGCGCAACAGGCCGGCGGTCCAGCCCTCGACGAGTTCCGCGCGGCGTGCCCGCCACACGTGTTCGCGGATTTCGTCCCGGACCCCCTCGAAAGGAACCGGCTCGCCGTTCTCCACGAACCGCGCGCGGTTCGCGTCGTAGAAGACGCGCAAGACCGACTCGGCGATCCGGTCGGCGCTGCCGAACCGCTCGGTCACGTAATCCTCGATTCGCAGGTCGTCCCGCAGGATCTGCCGCAGATCGTCCACTCCGATCCCGAGCGCCGCCAGGAGGCGTGCGAACGCCGTGCGGTCGGGAAAACGCTCCCGAATCGCCGCCACGGCCCGTTCGACACGAGCCGGCGAAGGCGACGCCTGCCGGTACCGATTGACCTCGTCGAGCGCGAGCCGGCGCTCGATCAGCCGGCTCAGCGCCGCCGCTTCGCGAGCCGCGGGTTCCTGTTCGCGAACGTCCCACAGACCCTGTTCGTGCACGCCGAGATCGAGGAACGCCCGCACGTCCGACGCAAGTATCACCTGCCCGGACACCACCGCGAGAACCCGGTCGAGAACCTGCGCCGGCGAACCCGACGGCCAGCCGGCGAATGCGAACAGCAGGCAGAACAGCAGGCAGGCGGACCGGCGTTCAGAACGCCTGCCCGAAGCTGAAGTGCAGCGCCATGAGCTGCTCCTGTTGCGGGCTCGTCTCGTCACCGAAGAAGTGCCGCTGGCCGAGCTTGAAGCCGATGTCGAACCCCAACGGTCCAACCGGCGAGTTGTAGCGCACGCCGAACCCGGCGCCGCTCCGGATGCGACCGAGACTCACGTGCGCAACCCGATCATAAACGTTCCCCGCGTCCACGAACGCGACGACTCCGATCGCCGGCGTCACGCGCATCCGCAGCTCGCTGTTGAAGATGACCACGGCGTTGCCGCCCTGCGGGAAGCCGTCCTGGTCTATGGTGCCCCCGGGCTCCGTGCGGGGGTTGCCGAGCCGGTCGAGGGCGAACCCGCGGACCGTGGTGTTGCCGCCCGCGAAGAACCGCTCGCTGATCGGAAGCGCGAGCGATCTCGTCGACGCCGTCAGCCCCGCCGGCGTGTCCACGGCATCGAGGGCCCGCGGAAACCCCCACGCGACGCCCAGACGCGCGCCGGCCGCCAAGACGATCCTCGGAACGCGGGGCACCCGCCGATACACCGACGCGGACAGGAAGCTCTTGGAGAACCCGACTTCCGATCCGATCGCCCGCGCGGCGACCTCGGACTCCAGCGTAACGAACGACCCGCGGGCCGGATCGACCGGATCGTCCCTGGTGTCGCGCACCTGGATCGCGCTGAACGACGACAGCCGCACGTTGGGAAAGAGGCGGTCGACGATGTTCTCGTCCTCGCGGTTCAACTCGCGGTTGGACGTGTCGTTGTTGCCGAGTCGGTACCCGACGGAGGTACCCGTCGCCACCCCCGCGGAACGTGTCAGTTGCGCCGTCACGCCGCGGCTGAAGAGGTCGAAACCGGGGCGGATCGCCTGCTCGACGAATCCGGACATCTGCACGTCCCAGCCGCGGCCTATCGCCCGCGGCTCGCGATAGGTGGCGAGCACGCGGTACTCGTTGAACCCCAGCGCGCCGCCCGGCTCCACCGACGCCAGCTCGGGCGGGTCGTTCTTGCGCCGGACGCTGACGCGCGTGAACAGGTCCAACGACCGGTTCCTGCCCCACAGGTTGCGGCGGCCGACCTCGAACGAGCCGCGCGGCGCGAACTCGATCCGCTCGACCGCCTGACTGCCCGCCGCCCTGACCTCCCGCCGGAGCCGCTGCGACAGTTCGAACCCCCCTCCATAGGCGAGCCGGGTCGCCGCCGCTTCTTCCACGTCGATGATCACGTCTCGCCGATCGGACCGGCCGTGACTGAACTCGCGAATTTCCAGCCGGCGAAACATGCCGAGCGCGTTCAGACGGCGGCGTGTCTCCGCCACGTCGTCGAGTCCGAGCGGCGCACCGGGAGACAGCGTGACTTCCCGGCGAATGGTGGCGGTGTCGACCTTCCGGTTGCCGACGATCAGGACGTGATCGACCAGCACCTGCCAGCCCTCGGCAATCCGGAAGACGAGATCGACCGTGCTCAGGTCGTCGGCGAACCGCGCATCGAGCAGCACCTGCGCCTGCTCGTAACCGTCGTTCAGATACGACTCGAGCAGGGCGTCGCGGTCCCGCTCGACCTGCGGCCCGTAGTACGCGTCGCCGCTCTTCACATCGACCATCTGCTGCAGGGCCGCGGGGGACAGCGCCGACGCGCCCTCGAACGCCACCTCCCGGATGATCGTCCGCACCCCCTCCTCGATCGCAATCTCGACGCGTTGCTCGACCGCGGCGTCGCCGGCCAACGCGGCACTGAAGGACCGGACGGCCCTGGCCGTGGCGAAACCGAGACGGCTGTACTGCTCCTCGATGGCGGCCAGACCGGCGTCGACGTCCCGGAGGACGAGCGCCTCGCCCGCCGCCACGCCGACGATGGAGCGGACCTGCTCGTCCGACACCGCCCGATTGCCCCGCACGACGATGTCGCCGACGCGATACAGCGGGCCGCGCGTAACGCGAAAGACTATGGAGAGCCGTTCCTCGTCGCCGTCGCGCGCGTGCGTCACCGCGGCGTCACGGTACCCGAGCGCCTGCAGGTGCCCGGCGATGCGCTGATCCGCGTCCTCCAGCAGGTCCTCGTCGACGCTCGCCTCGCGGGCGACCGGTACCAGGTCCACCAGCCGCACGCCCGGCACCTCGTCTCCCTCGAACGTCACCGCGACCCGGGGCCCGCGCTGAATGGCGAGCCGCACGTCGACCTCGACGTCGTTCAACCGCTCGATGTCGTGCGACAGACGGGCTTCGTAGTAGCCGCGCCGCCGCAAGTCGCCCTCGTAGTCGCCGAGCCGCTGCGCGATCTCCACACCGTCGTAGGGCGTCGCGGTACCACGAAGGCCGAGACGGGTGCGAATCGTCTCGTGAAAGACCGGCGACTCGCCGGTGATGTGCCAGCGCCGCACGAGTGCGCGCGGACCGGCCTCGACCACCATCCGCAGAACACGCCTCGCAACGGGTCCGGTGACCTCGGATTGCACGCGCGTGGTGAAGAAGCCGCGCTCGGCGTACGCGCTGCGCACCGTATCCTCGACCGCGGCGGCATCGCCGGCAGGAAACGCCGACCCGTGGCGCTGCGCCACGAAGCGGCGCAGCCACTCCTCCGATACGCCACGCACGCGGGTGAACTCGACCCGATCCACGGTCTCGAGAGACTGCAGATCGTAGACCAGCGCCACCCCGCCGTTCCTGTCGGTGGCGCCGACCTCGACGCCTCTGAACCGACCGAGACTGAACAGGTGCACCAGCGTCTCGCGGACCTCCCGCATCGACAGCGGCTCCTCCGGCCGGGTCTCGACCAGTTCACGGACGGTCGAATCGTCGAGCGGCCGGCCGTCCGCGGTCAACCGCACCTCGACGACGTTGCGTCCGATGTACCGATCCACGTCCTGCGCGGCCTGCGCGGAAGCGGCCGGCCAGCAGAGACCCGCGAGCAACCAGAGCGTCCATCCACGCATCAGAAAGCATGCCGGACCCGCACGTCCAGCGCGTAGGTCCGGTCTTCATTCTGCGACAGGACCCACGACAGCCGATCGGTGGCGTCGTACTCGAAGACGACGATAAGGTCCTGGTTGCTGCCGCTGACGGCGCGCGAGAACGTCAGGTGCGCCCGGTCGGAGACACGTTTGCCGATCAGCACGCGCGCGGTGGGAACGAGCTGCGTCGACTGCTGGGCCGCGGGATCGTCCAGAGACGGCGTGATCTCGAACGTGTCGACGCCGAACGAACGCTCCACCACCCCCCCGACCTCCGCCAGCACGGGGTTGTTCAGGAGTCCGGCGCCGATGCCCTGCATCAGAAGCCCCTGCTGCGAGGCCTCGGGCGCCCGCAGGGTACGGATCTCGGCCTGCTGCGGGTCCCGGACGTCACCCAGCAGCAACCCCACGATTTCGAACTGCTGCAGCGGCGGATCCGACTCCAGCGTCGGCGGCTCCAGCCGGTCGAGCGGTCCGTTGAGACCCAGCGTGATGCGGTAGGTCTGGCCCGGCACGCGGATGTCGGTCTCCGCCTCGACATCGAGGAACGGCTCCATCGCAACGGGATTGGTGAATCCGATGCTGCCGCGGGTGAGCCGGTACCGGTTGCCCTCGAAGTAGATCTGCCCGCGTTCGACCTCGGCGTTCCCGAGCAGGGACGGGCGGTCGTACGTGCCGGTCAGCGTCAGGTCGGCACTGGCGACAATCTGGGCGCGGCTGTCCGAGATGCGGAGGCTCGAGGGCGCCGAGATGCGCAGATCGAACCGCAGGGGCAACGTGGTCTCCGCCGAGCCGGCCGCCGGCTCGTTGCCCATGAGATCCATGAGTCCGCCATCGGACTGGAAGAGCTCCAGCCAGATCGCGTCCTGCACGGTCACGAGACCGCCCAGCGTCGGGGAATCGACGGACCCCTGCAGGATCAATTCCGCATCGACGCGGGATCGGATGCCCTCCGGGTAGCGCAGGGACATGTCCCGCCCGGTCGCGGTCACGCCGAGATCGCCGATGCGGTACCCTTGCAACCCCACCCGGCCTCCGAAGCTGACCGATCCGCCGCCGAGTTCCGCTTGCAGCTCGTCGAAGCGGATCCCGCCGGGCTCCACGATCACGCGGCCGTTGACCGCGTCCAGTGCGTGCGGCAACGAGAGATGCCGGACGCGGCCGTCGGTCACCCGAGCCTGGCCGGTGATTGCAGGCGCGTCGAGCGAGCCGCCGATTTCCGCCGCGAGCCGCATCGAGCCGCGACTGCGCACGTCGGGGATCAGGCCCTCCAGAATGCCGAGGCCGGCGTTGCCCTCGGCGCGCAGCGCAAGCCGTTCGTCGGCCAGCCTCACTTCGCCGGCCAACTCCAGATTCGTCTCCTCGCCCCGCAACCGCATCCGATCGACGCGCACGACGTTGTCGGCAAGAGAAAGGCGGACCGGACCGTCGTTCTCCAGCTCGAAGTCGAAAACCGTCAGCGCGAGACGATCGGCGTTGACGTCGATGCCGAGCTGCGCGAGGTCGAGCAGCACCCCGTCGACGGTTACGGTACCGCTGGCCACCAGCGCCGTCATCTCCGACAGGCCCGGCTGCACGGCCCGCACCAACGGATCCAGCCGAGTGTTGGTCACGACGAAACGAAACCGGGCGGGCGCCTGGTCGGCCAACCCGATGCGGCCGGAGCCCGAAACCGCCACGTCCGGCGACGCAGCCTCCAGCTCGACCGCCATGACGCCCTCCACCACGTCGAGACGTCCCGTCACCTCTCCGACCGCGGCCCCCGCCAGCGTCACGTCGGTCATCGTGCCCCGGATCTCGTAGCGCGGGTCCGCGAAGGCGCCGGCGCCCGAAATGGCGGCGTCGATGCGACCGGCGACGGGTACGGGAACGCGCTCCGCCATGCGCGACGCGGCGAGCTGCAGGTCGCGGGCATCGGCCGTGACCGAGTAGGTGCCGTCCCACTGCACGTACATCGCGCCGGTGACCTCGCCGTCTCCCTGCCGTACCGTCAGGCCGTTGAGCCAGACGCCGTCGCCGTCGAACCGCAGGTCGGCCTCCGCCTCGTCGAAAGGCTCGCCGTATGCCAGGCCCGCGTCCAGTCGCATCCGACCGAAGCCGAGCGGCGCGCCGTAGTCGCCGTACAGGCGGATCTGGCCGTACGTCGGGCCGTCGATGGTGTAGCCATCCAGCTCGAACGCGTCGCGGATGTACTGGGCCGGCAGTGCGTCGACCTCGAACCGGGCATTGATCTGCTCGCGTCCGGAGCGAGCCGGGCCGACGGCAAAGCGCCCGTCGACGGCCAGACTCGACGCCGCCTGGCGAAACCGGCCGTCCGTGACCTCCAGAATGCCGTCCTCGACGACGATATCCCCCTCGCCGCGGCCCCACTCGACGTTCCAGGCCTCGATCTCGTCACCGGCGAACGCCGCCTCGATGCGCGGCGCTGCGAGCGCTCCCTGCATCATCCCGGTCATCGTCCCCCGGCCGTCGACGTTCAGATCCCCGGTCGGGCGCCCGAACGCCGTCATGACGGCGGCCATGACCCGATCGCTCTCGAGCCAGTCCGCGCTGACGACGTCGAACGGAATCCGCGACCGCCGGCCCCAGGCGGTGCTGCCCTGGAACGTCATTGCGGTAAGGGGCGTCGCGAACCAGCTCGGCGCAATGTTCACGCCGTCCGGCTCGAAGGTGAACCGCAAGTCGCCGCCGAACGGAAACCGCCACGGCACCCGAGCAGGCTCGAAGGGCTGTGCGTCGTGGGACCACCCCGCCCGCGGCTCCGGCCGCTCCCCGCGCGGCAACAGGGCGACACCCGCGGGCGGCGCAACCGACATTTGGCCGCGGCCAGACCGTTCCGCAAAGCGGCCGATCGGCCACGCCAGGCTCAGCTCGCCCCCGAGCCGGCCGCGGGGGCGCGCGCCGGCCACGTCCAGGTCGTCGAGCAACGGCTCGAGGGCCGCCGCTCGTACCCGCGGCGCGAACGTCGCGATGCCGGGCTCGGGAACCCCCAGCGGCTTCATCGCGTAGGTGAAGTCGAGCGCGCCGCCGTAGAACCCGGAGTGCGCCCGGGTAACCTCGAAGCGGTCACGGGTCCAGATCAGATCGCCGTCCAGCTCGGGAAAACGGAGTCCCGCCAGCGTGGCGTCCCCGCTCGAGAACGAGCCGGTCAGCTGTCGGCCCCCGTCGAACAGGTGCCACACCCCGTTGAACGCGGCCTCGCCGGTGATCGTGAAGTCGTCCCGCGCGAAGAAGATCTCCTTCATCGCCGGCAGGTCGATCGACATCTCGCGAACGTTGTAGGTCGACTCCGGCCAGTTCAGCATGTCGACGCGACCGTCGACCCGCGCCGCGAAACCGTCGTCGGCGGCCCGCAGCGCGATGTGCGTCAGGTCGACCAGACCGCCGTCGAGCACGTAATCGGCGTCCATGTCCAGCGTCATCGGCTCGAAGTCGCCGATGACGAGGGTGCCGCCCCGAAAAGAGGCGGTCCCGCCGTAGCCGGTGGACTTGCCCACCGTCATGTCGATGTTGGGGGCCCTGATGCTCCAGGGCGCCACGTGGTCCTCGTACACGAACTCGCCGTCGTAGGCGCGCAGGTGCTGCACGGTGGTCACGAACAGGCGGCTCTCGTCGCCCTCCTCCCCGGTTGCGCCGGCGGCGGCGGCGTCCACGGGAGGCGCCGCGGCGGTCGCTCCCGAGTCGTCCGCCGGCTGGACGAATCGGGGAAACGTCTGCCTCCCGTCGGGAAAGGACTCGACCAGCATCCGCCAGTCGCTCAGCTCGACGGCGTCGACGAGCACCTCGCCGTGCAGCAGGGGCGCCCACTCGGTCGAGATCTCGATGCGTTCCACCTGGAAGAACGGTCGGTCTCCGGGGTTCAGGCCTCCGATCTCCAGGTCTTCGATCAGAAAGCGCCCCGGCGCCACGTACGTGCTGAGCCGGCCGATGGTCACCGGCCGATCGATGTAGTCGGCGAACGCCCTTTCCGCCTGCGCCCGCAGGCTGGGGCCCAGGTCGATGGTGGTCACCGAGACGAGGATGCCTGCGACAACCGCCACCGACGCGATCACGACCCACACGAACGACCGCTGCACACCCGGCGGCAGGCGCCGCAGCCAACGCTGCCGCAACGGGCGCAGCCCCATTCGCCGCAAGCGGCGCATCCATCGCGCGGCCGGATCAGCGCCGACGCCCTTGAACGGGATCGAGAGCCGCAGCCGTTTCAGCCACACCCAACGCGAGGGACCCGCGGAGACGGTGGTCGGCGCAGAATCGGCAGGCTGCTCCGCCGCCGGCTCGGCGGCGAAGAGAATGCTGCCGGGACGCGACGGCTCGTATGGCATCGGTCGCCCGCTCGTCGCTCACTCGATGGCGGCCAGCAGCCGGCCGGCCTCGACCGACATGCCTTCGGTGACCGGCACGTCGGTGACGGTGCCGGCACGCGGCGCCGCCAGCTCGTTCTCCATCTTCATGGCTTCGACGACCACCAGCGGCTGGCGGGCCTCGACCTGGTCGCCAGGCGCGACCAGCACCCGCACCACCTTTCCAGGCATCGGAGCGACAAGTCGCGATGCGCCGCCGGCGGCTTCACCGGAGGCATCCCCGGCCGCCCGCCGGCCGTTGATCACCGCGTCGACGACCACGTCGCCCAAGTGCACCCGGGTCAATCCGTTCCGGCCGGTCGCCGCGCACCGCACCTGCCGGCTGGCGGCGCCGGCACCGACCCGGACCAGCGACAGGATCATGCCATGTCGATCGCGCTGCACGAGACGTGCGTCGACCTCCCGCGTCGTCCCGTCCCACGACACCTGCACGCGTCCGGGACGTGCCGCGTTCGGCTCGACGGTGACGTCGCGCACCTTCCCGTTGACCTCGACCTCGATTCGCATGCCGTATACGCTCAACGCCTGCTCAGCGTCGTCTGCGCGGTTTCTGCGGCGCAGACTCCTATCGTAGTCCCTCTACCCGCGCCGCCTGCTTCCAGCGCCCCCCGGCCGCCGCAGCCGCGGCGGGACCGCGGCCCTCTGCCGCACGTCCCAGCGTGACGGACAGCGCGGCGGCGATGACCGCCGTTTCCTCCGCGTCCTCCGGCGGATCGACGAAAGCGGTTGCGTCCCGCCCGGCCAGCACACGGTCGAGAAAGGTGGTGTCGAAGCGCGCGGCGACGAAGTCATCGTGACGGAGCAGCCAACGGAACATCGGAACCGTGGTCGGCACGCCGCCGATGTCGTACTCCGCAAGCGCGCGGTCCATGCGATCGATGGCCAGGCGGCGATCCGCCGCGTGGGCGACCACCTTGGCCACCATGGAGTCGTAGTGCACGGGCACCTCGAAACCGGCCGCCACCCCGGCATCGACGCGGATGCCCGGACCCTCGGGCGGACGATGCGTCTCGAGCAGTCCGGGACACGGCATGAAGCCCGCGTTCGGATCCTCGGCATAGACGCGGCACTCGATGGCGTGGCCGTCCGGCGCCAGGGCCCGCTCCGGATCGATGTCCAGCCGCTCGCCCTGCGCCACCCGGAGCTGCCAGCGCACCAGGTCGATGCCGGTCACCATCTCCGTGATCGGGTGCTCGACCTGCAGCCGGGTGTTCATCTCCAGGAAATAGAAGTTCCCCGACTCGTCGAGCAGGAACTCGATGGTGCCGGCGTTCGTGTAACCGACCTCGGCGGCCAGCCGGGCCGCGGCCGACGCCAGCGCACGCCGGGTCTCGATACCGACCACCGGCGACGGCGTCTCCTCGATCACCTTCTGGTGGCGCCGTTGAATGGAGCACTCCCGCTCGACGAACGGCACCACGCCGCCGTGCTCGTCCGCCAGAAGCTGCACCTCGATGTGCCGGCCCCGCTCGATGCAGCGCTCCAGGTAGACGGCGCCGTCTCCGAAGGCCGACGCCGCCTCCGAGCGCGCCCCTTGAATCGCACGCGGCAGGCTCTCCGGCTCGCGCACCAGCCGCATCCCCTTGCCGCCGCCACCGGCGACCGCCTTGACGAAGATGGGATAGCCGATGCCGTCGCCCGCCTCTTGCAACTCGGCCTCGATCGCGCCCTCGGGCAGCGGACCGCCGCTGCCCGGCACGATCGGCACGCCGGCCCGTCCGGCCGCCTCGCGGGCCGCGGTCTTGCCGCCCATCAGCTCGATGACCCCGGCCGCCGGACCGATGAACCGGAGCCGCGCGTCGGCGACGGCCTGGGCGAACCCGGCGTTCTCGGCGAGAAACCCGTACCCGGGATGCACGGCGTCTGCGCCGGTGCGGCGCGCCGCCGCGATGATCTTCTCGACGTGCAGGTAGCTGGCGGCCGGCTCGTCCGCCTCCAGTGCAACCGCCTCGTCGGCGTAGCGGACGTGCGGCGCCAGCCGGTCGCAGTCGGAGTAGACGGCGACCGTCGGCAGCCCCATCTCGCGGCAGCCGCGCATGATGCGGACCGCGATCTCGCCGCGGTTGGCGATGAGCACCTTCATCGGCATGGCCCCTTTTCTATCGTACTGCAATGACCGGCGGCGCGCGGCCCGTCCGAACCTCGCAACCGCACGGAGATGGAGGGCGGAACACGGAGCCTCGGACGACCGGGGGACGGGCCGGGGAGGTAGAATCGAAGACATGATCATCCGTCGCCTCGCAGCCCCCGCCCCCGCCACCGCTGCCCGGCCGCAACCCGACACCGGCCCCGCACATGCGCAGTTCCCCGGCTGCCGCCCCATCCGGATCAGCCGCGCCGAGATCGCGGATTACGACGGCCGTATCGAGTACTGGGATGGGAAGACGGAAACCGCCTTCAAGGCGTGCGAGCCTACCACCGTCTACCACGAAGGTCCCGGCCAGCGTCTGGCAGCGCTCGCATCACGGATCGCCGCGGGGCGTGGAGCGCCGATCACGACCCTCGGCACAGCCGACCTGCTGGTGCGCAACGCCCGCGGCGAGCGGCAGCGCATCCTGCAGGCGGACCAGATCGTCTACGTGCATCCCATGGAGACCGAGCCACGCGGCACAGCCGTCGAGGTGGGCACGGACCACCTGCCGGACGTGGTGCTGGAGGTCGACTACTCGACGGACGTCCGGCGCGGCAAGCTGGGACTGTACGAATCGTTGGGCTTCCCGGAGGTCTGGGTCGACGTGCCGGACGCCGAGTCGCGCGGCCGATCCCCGCGCCGGCCCGCCGGCCTGACGATTCACCGCCGCGGCCCGGACGGCTTCCACACCGTGCCGGCGAGCGTCGCCTTCCCCGGCTGGACCGCCGCGGAAATTCACGCGGCCTTGAACGAACCGACGTTGTCGGAGGCGACGAGCACCGTGCTGACGCGGGTCGGACGCGCCCTCGGCGACGCCGACGGAACCTTCCCGGACGACGACCCGTGGTTGCGCGAGCAACGCCGGGAAGCAACGCGCGAAGCGACGCGGGAGGCGACCCTGCAAGTCGTCACGCGGATCCTCCGTTCACGTGGAATCGACCTGCCGGAGCACAGCCTCGCACGACTCGCGCGCGCGGGGCCCGACGATCTCGTCGACGCCGCTCTCGGCTGTCGGGACGCCGCCGACCTGATTGCCCGCCTGCGATAGCGGCGCACGGACCGCGGTTGGTCGTCACTACAGCGGGATGTTGCCGTGCTTCTTCGGCGGGTTCCGGTCCCGCTTGCCGTCGAGGCTGCGCAGGGCCGCGATGATGCGCGGGCGGGTCGTGCGCGGCGCGATGACCTCGTCGAGGAAGCCCCGCCCGGCGGCGACGAACGGGTTGGCCAGCTTGTCGCGGAACTCCTGCACCTTCGACGCGCGCAGCGCCTCGGCATCCTCCGCCGCGTCCAGCTCCCGCTTGTAGAGGATGTTCACCGCCCCCTCGGGTCCCATGACCGCGACCTCCGCGGTCGGCCAGGCCAGATTGACGTCGGTGCGGATGTGCTTGCTCGCCATCACGCAGTAGGCGCCTCCGTAGGCCTTGCGGGCGACCACCGTCACCTTCGGGACGGTCGCCTCGGCGAACGCGTAGAGCAGCTTGGCCCCGTGCTTGATGATCCCGCCGTACTCCTGCACGGTCCCCGGCAGAAAGCCCGGCACGTCCTCGAACGTCACCAGCGGGAGGTTGAACGCGTCGCAGAAGCGGACGAACCGCGCCCCCTTGATCGACGCGTCGATGTCGAGCGCCCCGGCCAGATGCGCCGGCTGGTTCGCCACCACGCCGACCGGCTGTCCACCGAACCGTGCGAATCCGACCACGATGTTGGGCGCGAAGTGCCGGTGGACCTCCAGAAAGTCGCCGTCGTCTCCGACCGCCCGAATCAGGTCCAGCATGTCGTAGGGCTGGTTCGGAGACGCCGGCACGAGGGTGTCGAGGGCCGGGTCCTCGCGGTCGTCGGAATCGGCCGTCTCGACGCGCGGCGGGTCGTCGAGGTTGTTGCCCGGCAGGTAGCCGAGCAGCAGCCGCAGCAGCGCCAGGCAGTCCTTGTCGGTCGGGACCGCGAAGTGGGCGGCGCCGCTCTTCGCGTTGTGCGTCATCGCCCCCCCGAGCTCGTCCTTCGTCACCTCCTCGTGGGTGACGGTACGGATTACGTCCGGGCCGGTGACGAACATGTAGCTCGTCCCGTCCACCATCACCGTGAAATCCGTGATGGCGGGGGAATAGACCGCTCCCCCGGCGCACGGCCCCATGATGGCCGACAGCTGCGGGATGACGCCGGAGGCGAGCGTGTTGCGCAGGAAGATGTCCGCGTACCCGGCGAGCGAGGCCACGCCCTCCTGAATCCGGGCGCCGCCCGAATCGTTGAGCCCCACGACCGGCGCCCCGTTCTTCATCGCCAGATCCATGATCTTGACGATCTTCGCGGCGTTGGTCTCCGACAGCGACCCGCCGAACACCGTGAAGTCCTGGGCGAACGCGTAGACCGGACGGCCGTCGACCTCGCCGGGGCCCGCCACGACGCCGTCACCCGGCACGAGCTGCTCCTCCATGCCGAAGTCGCGGCAGCGATGCGTCACCAGCTTGTCGATCTCGCGGAACGTGCCGGGATCGAAGAAGAGGTCGATCCGCTCGCGGGCGGTCAGCTTGCCCGCGTCGTGCTGGCGCCGTTGCCGCGCCTCGCCGCCGCCCGCTTCCGCACGACGCTCGTATTCCGCCAGCGTTTCCAGTCTGTCCATGCCGTATGAGTCCGTCGGTTCGAGGAACGCCGCTATATCTTGACGGCCTGCGCCTTGTCCCAGTCGGCCAGGAACTTCGCCAGGCCGATGTCGGTAAGCGGGTGGTTGAACAGCATGTCGATGACCTTCGGGGGGCAGGTGCAGACGTCCGCGCCCATGCGGGCCGCCTCGACCACGTGGGCCGGGCCGCGCACGCTCGCCACGAGCACCTCGGTCTCGAACTCGTAGTTCTCGTAGATCTCGACGATGCGGCTGACCAGATCCATGCCGTCGGCGGCCACGTCCTCGAGCCGGCCGACGAACGGGCTCACGAACGCCGCACCGACCTTGGCCGCCAGCAGCGCCTGCGCGGGCGAGAAGACGAGCGTCACGTTGACGCGAATGCCGTCGCCGGAGAGCGCCGCGCAGGCCTGGACGCCCGCCTTGCCGAACGGCACCTTGACCACGATGTGCTCGTCTATCGCGGCGAGCCGGCGTCCCTCGCCGATCATCCCGGCGGCGTCCGTCGCCACCACCTCGGCGCTCACCGGCCCGCCGACGGCGCGGCAGATCCGCGCGAGGGTCTCGTGCGGATCGCCCGGCTCCTTCGCCAGCAACGACGGGTTCGTCGTCACGCCGTCGACGATCCGCAGCGGCACCAGGCCCTCGACGGTCTCGGGATTCGCGCTGTCCACGAAGATCTTCACGAGCTGTTCTCCTGCACTGCGGATCGGCTCCGCGCTTCAGCCGGCCACTACGTCGTTGACGAGCTCGCCGATGCCCTCCACCGCGATCGCCACCCGATCGCCCGGCGCGAGGGGCCCGACCCCCGGCGGCGTCCCCGTCGCGATGACGTCGCCCGGCAGCAGCGTCATCACGTGGCTGACGAACTCCACCACGCGCTCCGGCGGGAAGATCATCTCCCGCGTGCTCGACGCCTGCCGCGTGTCGCCGTTGACCGTCGAGCCGACGGCCAGCCCCGTCCAGTCCAGCCCGACGGCGATGGCCGGGCCGACCGGCGCGAACGTGTCGAAGCCCTTGGCCCGCGTGTACTGCACGTCCCGCTTCTGGAGGTCCCGATCGGTGACGTCGTTGACGCACGTCAGTCCGAGCACGTAGTCGCGCGCCTCGGCCGCCCGCACGTTGCGCGCCGTACGCCCGATGACGATGCCGACCTCCGCCTCGTAGTCCACGCGGCCCGCGCCCGGTGGGATCACGATTGGCGACTCCGGCCCGATCACGGCGGACGGCGGCTTCAGAAAGATGAGCGGCTCGCTCGGCAGCGCCTTGCCCATCTCCCTGGCGTGGTCCCGGTAGTTGAGGCCAACCGCGACGACCTTCGACGGCGTCACCGGCGGCAGCACCCGCAACCCTTCCGGATCGATAGCCTCACCGGGCCCGTATTCGCCGAACAAGTCGCCGTCGAGCCGGCGCCAGGCGCCGTCCCGCTCGAGCACGAGCTGTGCCCGGCCGCCGACCTCCATGCGGTACACGCGTGTCATCGATCACCTTGCGTCCGCCGGCTAACGGGCAATCTCCGTCACCGGCTCCGAGAGCGGACTCGCGTTCGGCGGGACCGCGTTGTCGAGCGCCAACACCCTGTAGACGTAACGCCGGCCTGCCGTGACGCCGGTGTCCTGGTACGCCGTCTCGACGATCGGCTCGGCCGTGAGCGGTTGGAGTGTCGCATCTGGTGGCGTTCCGCGCAAGACCACGTAGCCCGCGAGGTCATCCTCGCTGTTCTCGTCCCAGACGAGGCTGATGCCGTCGGTGTCGGCCACGGCGATGAGGCCGGCGGGCGCGGCGGGCTGAAACGTGTCGGTCAGAACGACGCAGGTGGCCGGCGATGCGTCACCGAGCAGTTGCAGACCGTTCGCAGGCGGCTGGTTCTGCAAGCGCCGCGAAACCACGTAGTCGAGGACACGCACCGCGTAGCAGCGGACCTCCGAGAAGGTCAGCTCGCTGTCGGCGTAGGACGCCTCGGCAGCGGGCCCGACGAGCAATTGCGGGCGCTCGACATCGGGATCGCCGGATGCCGCAACGTCGTACACGAC
The DNA here is from genome assembly GCA_965116825.1 of Vicinamibacterales bacterium. Classification (GTDB taxonomy): domain Bacteria; phylum Acidobacteriota; class Vicinamibacteria; order Vicinamibacterales; family UBA8438; genus WTFV01. Next base: position 3,586,157 of record OZ220736.1, on the reverse strand, counting down.
GTACGCCGACGGCTCCTGCCCCTCCACCACCGGCACGGAATTCAACGTCGGGGGCTCGACCTCCGCCGCCTGCACGGCCAACCGGAGCGTGGGCGGCTCCTCCCAGACGATCTCGATCGATTCGGCGGTATACGACACCCTGGCCGGTCCGGGTGGCGGCGGGGGCGTCACGAGCGGCACGTCGGCCACGGCGGACGGTGCGCCCACCTGATTCCTCGACGAGACCCCGAACGCCACGTAGGAACGAATCGGGGGCTCGGGCGCCGGGGGCGAAACCAGCGGCATCGGCAGGATGCGGTCCGTCTCTTCGTCCTCTTCGTTCTCCTCGTCCTCCTCGTCCCAATCGCCGACGGTTACCGGTACGAGCGTCTCGGGCGTCAAGCGCTCGACCACGGTCACCGCCTCTCCCTGGACGACCTCGAAGAACGCCACCTGACCGGTAGCCGCCTCACGGTTTTGAACGTCTTCGAGAATGTCGGCGAGCTCGGGCTCGGGCTCGGATGAAGCGTCCGGCAACGCCGCGGCCAGAGCGTCCGGAATACGCACCGGCAGAACGGCGATCAGCGTTGCCGCATCGAGCCAGTCTTCCGAGAACTCCTCGCGTGGCCTGCGGTCCGTGGGCTGCGTGGTCAGCGCGTAGACCTCGAGCCAGTCGATGTCGCCCGGTGTCGTTCCGTCGGAGTCGCTGTCCGGTGCATCGAACTCCAGGTAGACACGATCGCCGATGCGGGTAGCCTCCGGGGAGAGAATCGTGCCGGGCAGGATTATCAGCGGAGGGAGCGGTGCACCCCGCGCGCCGCAGGCCGCGAGCAGGGCCGCCAGCGCCGGTACCGCGGCGCACCGCATTGCCGTCCGGAGGCGAGTCACAGAATGTAGCGGGAGAGATCCTCGTCCTCGACGATCTCGGAAAGCATGCGATCGACGTATTCCGCGTCGATGACGACGCGTGTCTGACCAAGGTCCGGTGCGTCGAACGAGATCTCGTCGAGCAGCTTCTCCATGACCGTGTGCAGGCGGCGCGCCCCGATGTTCTCGCTCCGCTCGTTGACGAGGCTGGCGATCTCCGCGATCCGCCGCACCGCCCCGTCGTCGAATCGCAGCTCGATGCCCTCGGTTCCGAGCAACGCCCGGTACTGCGTCACGAGAGCGCCCTGCGGCTCGGTCAGAATGCGCACGAAGTCGTCCGTCCCAAGCGCCTCGAGCTCCACGCGAATCGGGAACCGGCCCTGGAGCTCCGGAATCAGGTCGGACGGCTTGGCCACGTGGAACGCGCCGGCCGCGACGAACAGGATGTGGTCGGTTCTCGCCATCCCGTGCTTCGTGTTGACGGTCGTCCCCTCCACGATCGGCAGGATGTCGCGCTGCACGCCCTCGCGGCTCACGTCCGGGCCGCCCTGCCTGCCGTCGCTCCCGGCGATCTTGTCAATCTCGTCGACGAAGATGATTCCCGCCTGCTCCACCCGCTCTATGGCGGCGCGGCCGACGCTCTCCATGTCGACGAGCTTCTGCTCCTCCTCGCGGGCGAGGTGCTCCGCTGCTTCCGGCACCTTCATCCGGCGCTTCCGGTTGCGCCCCTGAAACAGGCCCGGCAGCATGTCCTTCATCTTGACGTCGATCTCCTCGATCGACGAGCCGGCGATGACCTCGAAGGACGGAAACGACGACTCGCGGATCTCCAGCTCCACGACGCGCGAGTCGAGACCGCCCGAGCGGAGCTGGTCCCGCAGCTTCTCGCGGGTGCGACCGGCCGCCTCACGCAACGCCCGGGGATCGGGCGGCGGGTCCGGTACGCCCGCCAACGCCGGCGCGGCCGGCGCCGGCCGCACCGGCGGCACCAGCAGATCGAGCAGGCGTTCCTCGGCGTTAGCCCGCGCCTTGTCCCGCACCTCGACGAGCCGCTCGTCGCGCACCATCGTGACGGCCAGCTCCACCAGGTCGCGGACCATCGACTCCACATCGCGGCCCACGTAGCCCACCTCGGTGAACTTCGACGCCTCCACCTTGATGAACGGGGACTGGGCGAGCCGCGCGAGCCGCCGGGCGACCTCGGTCTTGCCGACGCCGGTCGGCCCGATCATGAGGATGTTCTTGGGCGCGACCTCCTCGGCCAGCTCGGGGGGCAGCTTCTGCCGCCGCATCCGGTTGCGGAGCGCGATCGCCACCGCGCGCTTGGCCTGGTGCTGTCCGACGACGTGGCGGTCGAGTTCGGCCACGATCTCGCGCGGCGTGAGGGCGCCGACCGAGGAGGCGGCCGCCTGCGGCAGGTAGATGGGCACGACTAGAGCTCCTCGATGGTGACATTGGCATTGGTGTAAATGCAAATGTCGGCGGCGATGCGCATCGCCTCGTCGGCAATCGCGCGCGGGTCCAGCTCGGTTCGCCGCGCCAGCGCCTTGGCGGCGGCCATGGCGTACGGACCACCGGAACCGATCGCCACGATCCCGTCGTCCGGCTCGATGAGATCGCCGGTGCCCGAGAGCAGGAACGTGGCCTTGCCGTCGGCCACCACCAGCATGGCGTCGAGCCGCCGCAGGGCCCGGTCGGTGCGCCAGTCCTTGGCCAGCTCGACCACCGCGCGCTCCAGGTTGCCGCGGTGCTGCTCGAGCTTGGCGTCGAAGCGCGAGAAGAGCGCGAACGAATCGGCGGCCGAGCCGGCGAACCCGGCCAGCACGCGGTCGTGGTAGAGCCGTCGGATCTTGCGTGCGGTCTGCTTGACCACGGTATTGCCGAGCGTGACCTGGCCGTCGCTGGCCATGACCGCCTTGTCCTCCCGCCGGACCGCGAGGACGGTCGTGCTCCGGAACGTCGCCGGGGTCCGTGTCATTCGATGCCCTCCCCGGCCGCCGCGCGGCGACGGAACAACCAATACAGCGGCAGACCGGCCGCAATGAGCAGCATGCCGGCGCCCGACGCGGCCGGCTCGCGCCAGACCTCGTTCACGACCATGGCGGCGCTGGCGGCGACGAAAATGCCGGGCGCCAGCGGATAGCCCCAGGCCCGGAACGGGCGGGGAGCCGCCGGCTCGCGGCGCCGGAGCACGAACAGCGCGGCCACGGCGGCGCCGGCGAACGTGACCACGGCGAACCCGGTGTAGAGAAGCAACTGCTCGAAAGTGCCGGCCAGCACGAGCACACCGCTCCAGATGCTCTGGGCGACGATCGCGGCCACCGGAGTTCGAAACCTCGGATGCACGCGCGCGGCTGCCGGAAAGAACTGTCCGTCGCGAGCCATGGCGAAGTAGACGCGCGGCCCGGCCAGCACCATGGCGCTGACGCTCGCCGAGATCATGATCACCGACGCCGCGGCGAGCGCCGCGCCGACGCCGGCCCCGAACAGCCGCCCGCCCGCCGCATCGAGGATGGGTGCACGGTCCGCCCCGAGGTCGACGGCGCCGAGATCGGCGAGCGGCATCGCGTAGACGTAGAGCAGATTCAGCAGCAGGTAGATGACGACGACCGTCGCCGTGCCGGCCGCTATCGCGAGCGGCACGTTGCGGCCCGGGTCCCGGATTTCCTCCGCGACGTACGCGGCCGCGTTCCATCCGGAATAGCTGAACATGATGGGAATGAGCGCCAGAAGCCAGAGCGCGGGCGTCACGGGCGCGCCCGGGGCGCCGAAGTGCGCCGCCGAGCCCTCGCCGATCGTGAAGCCGAGGGCCACGAGCACGACGAGCACGGCGACCTTCGCGCCCGCCAGCAGATTCTGCACGATGCGGCCCGGGCCGAGCCCGAGCACGTGGACCGCGGTCAGGGCCGCGATCGCCGCCAGGGCGACCACGGCCCGCGGCGAGATCGTCAGCGTGACGACGACCAGCGGAATGCTGGCCAACGGCGTCGTATCGCCCGCGGCAGGCAGGAACCGGCCGAGGTAGCTCGCGATGCCGACGGCGCCGAGGGCGATCGCGCCCGAGAACCCCGCGATGAACGAGGTCCACCCGGAGAGGAACCCGGCGGCCGGCCCGAACGCCTCGCGCAGGTAGACGTACTCGCCCCCGGCCCGCGGCCGCAGCGTCGCCAGCTCGGCGTACGCCATGGCGCCGGCAAAGGCCAGTCCGCCGCCTACCAGCCACGCGCCGAGCATCATCCAGACGTCCGGCACCCAGACCGCGACGAGCGCCGGTACGAGAAAAATGCCGCTGCCGATGACGTTGGAGACGATGATCGACGCGCCGTCGAGCGCACCGAGCCCGCGAACGAGCGACGGGGATGGTGTGGCGGAGGGCACGGGTGCGCCGGGGGCGCTCACTGGGTCAGCAGTTGGCGACCGATCGGGTACTCGCCCAACCTGGCCCACTGCTCGGCGCGGTGCTTGACGAACAACTCGATCTTGACGTCGACGAAATCCCGGTGACCGAGCATCTCGGCCAGCGACTGCTCGCCGGTATAGCCGAGGCTGGACTCCATCGTGAACGGACCGAGACCGTCGCCCGGCACGACCCCTGCACGACCCACCGCGCGGACCAGGGCGCTGCCCCATTCCTGGTCCTCGGCCAGACAGGTCCCGGCTTCCTCATCGGCCGGCGACACCGGGTCCTCGGGCTCGGGTTGCCCGTCGTAGAGGACCATGCAACGCCGGAAGACGCCGTTCAACTGCAGCGTCCGGAGGCGTTGATCCGACACGTTCTCGAGGCGGAACGAAAAAGTCGGCACCAGCTTGTTGCGTCCGAGGTCGTCCAGGCCGACGTCGAGCCAGCCGCTCGTGATGTCGGTGACGTCCAGGGCGGCCTGGACGTCGAGCGGAGTGCAGGCGCTTCCGGAGAGGACCGCGGACAACGCGAGTGCGAGCACCGCGCGCGCCCGACGACGAACCATGAACATGTCTTGAATTGTAGCCCGGAAGCCGTCGGCTTGCGGCTCCGCTCTCCGCCCGGCCGACCCCTCTCCGGAGACCTGCACCGGATTGGCGCGGATTCCCGGCTCAGAAGGGCGAAACGTCTACCCGCGCCCGGGCCTCGTCCAGCGTCAAGCCGCCGGCGTGCAGCGCAGCCACGTCGCCCGCCCTGACCCGCACCGTCGTGTCCCTTCCCGGCAGGCCGCGGGTGTCGCGTGCAATCACCGTCAGCCAATCGTTCCCGTCGAGCAGCGCGCCCAACCGCCCGCCGTAGCCCAGAACCGCGTCGATCAGCATCTCCCGGAGTGCTTCCTGATACACGGTGTGCAGGTCCGGCGCCGCCGCGTCCGGCGCGTTACCTACCCCCGGCGGCGGAGCGTCGCCAGGGGCGGCGAGCGGCGGCCGATCCGCCGGGGCGGCGGCGCCGCCCGGCGTGAAGGCGACCCGCCTGCCGGCGTTCGGGTCGAGCTCGCGCAGCACCGGAGGAAGCGCCCCCGACAGCCGCAGCTCCTGCAACGCGCCCCGAATCCTCCGCAGATCCGCGTCCATCATCTCCAGGGACCAGAGGACGCTCTGCCGCAGCACGGGGCACTCGACGTCGAAGAAGACGCCGTACTCGGCGAGGCGGAATCCCCGCACCTGCGCCGGCCCCGCGAACAGCATGAGACCCGGCGTCCAGGGCGGCATCTGCTGCTCGACGCCGCGGGCGCTCAACGCGACGGCGCGCGACAGCACGTGCTCCAGGACCTGAATCTGCGCGGTCAGCGGGTCGGCGTCGGCGCGCTCGGCGCCCGCCGGGCCCGCGCCCTGCGCCGTCGCGGGCGCGGCGCCGGCGACGGTCAGGACGACGACGACGAGCGTTGCGATTCCCATGTCCCTGCCCCGTGCATTCCCCGCGCCGCTACTGCTGGGCGACGCGCACCATGTAGTCGGCAAGACTGTCGACCTCCTGCTGCATGCGCAACTGATCGGCCTGCCGGTGCAGGTCGACCTCCTGCGCCAGCCGCATCAGTCCCGACGCGAACTCCTGCCGCTGCCGGCGCTCGCTCTCCACCATCAGCGTCCGCACCTCGCCCAACCAATCGTCAGCCGCCGGAACGGCCGCACCGGGCGCCGCCGGCAGGGATCGCCCGCCGGCCGGAGCGACGCCGGTTCGCTGCGCCACGAGCTCCTGCCGAAGCTGCGCCTCCAGAGCGGCCAGCTCGGCGCGCCAGGGCGGCGTCTCGTCGCTGGCCGCCGGCTGCGATCGGGCCGCGCCATCCACCGGCTGCGCCTCGCCGGCGCCCGGCTCCGTCCAGCCCATGCGAAACACGAAGCCGCCGTCGCCGTAGCGCACCTCGACGCTGGCGATCGCGGCGCCCGCAACCAGGACCGTCGTCGCCGCGAGGGCGGCTCCCCAGGCCGGACGCAACCCTCCCCCCAGCCACCAGGCGGCAGCCGACTTCGGTCGGGCCGCCTCCGCGTCGCCTTCCGCGACGACGCGGAAACCGAGCCGCGCATCCGGCGGCGCCCATTCCCGCAGCGTGCCGCGCAGCGCCGCGAAGCCGTCCAGCTCCGCCGCGCACGCCGCGCACGTCTCCAGGTGCCGCTCGACGTGCGCCCGCTCGGCGGCCTCGCACTCGTCGTAGATGTAGGCCACCAGGGCTTCGTTCTCGGGACAGTCGGACACTGGCTTCCCTCTTCTAGTCGCCTGTAGGGTGAGGATAGGACACCGTGCCCCGCTCCTGCAACGCCGCCGCCGCGCCGAGCCCGTTCCGCTGGAGCTGCCGGCGGAGGGCGCTGAGTCCCTGGTACAGGCGAGTCTTGACCGTGCTGAGGGGACATCCCTGCAGGTCGGCGATCTCCTGAAAGGTCAGGCCGTGGTACTCCTTCAACAGGATGGCGGTCCGCTGCGGCTCGGGGAGCGTCGCCATCACGCGCTCCACCGCCCGCCCGAGGTCGCGCCGCACGATCAACTCCTCCACGCTCTCCTCGGCCGGCTCGAGGGAGTGCGCCTGTTCCTGCTGCAGGTCGTCGGACGCCGGGACGAGCCTGACGCGCCGCTCCTTCCGGATCCAGTCCCGGCACAGGTTCAGCGCGATGCGGTAGAGCCACGACGAGAACCGCGCCTGCCCCTTGAACCCGCCGATGGCCCGGAACGCCCGCAGGAACGCCTCCTGGCAAACGTCGCGCGCGTCCTCCTCGCGCCCCAGCGTGCGGTAGGCGAGCGCGAAGATCGGCCGCTCCCAGCGGACGACCAACTGGTTGAACGCGCCCGTGTCGCCGCCCGCGGCCAGGGCCACGAGCTGTTCGTCGGTGACGTCGGTTGCTGCCGTCGCGGTCATGCTCTCTGGGTGTTAGACGCGGCTGGCGCCCAAAAGGTCGGGCCCGCGCCGGGAGAGTCGCCGGTTCCCCAGCGCGGCCGGCGGCAGAGTGGGATGGACCGCCGGGAGAAGCAGATCAACGACCGAACCACGCAGGTCCACATCGTGAGCGCGCCGCCGTACGAGATCCCGATCGAAGTTTCGGAGAACGACCCCCGCGTCACGGGGTGACGTTCGACCAACGCCGGGCGTTCAGCCGAGCCAGCGCGGGAAGCCCAGGAGTAGTCCGAGGAGGCCGACGGTGACGCCGGTCTGGATGAGCATCGCCCGATAGATGTCGGCACGCAACTCGGCGAGGCCGGTCTTGAACTGCTCGGACGTGACGTGGTCGCCGTGCTCGGCGGCCTGCCTGATGGCATCGGTGCTGGCGTCGGCCTGTGCCGGCGTGAGGTCGGCGTCGGTCAACGAGCGGGCGATGGCGTGCGTATCGAACACGGGTTCAGGGTACCACGGCTTTCGAGAGGCGCGCGGGAGGGTGTCGATCGCTTCGCCGCGGAGCCGATCGACGCCAATTCAGACTCGGTCCCAGCCGGTCGCCTGCTACCTGTATCCTTGGCACCGACAGTCGCGCCGCATTCCGATGCTCCACATCTCCAACCTGCACAAGGCGTTCGGCGACCGGGTCCTGTTCGACAAGGTCTCGTGGCAGCTCCAGCCCGGCCAGCGGATCGGCCTGTGCGGCCCGAACGGCGCGGGCAAGACGACGCTGCTCAAGATGCTGTCCGGCGAGGTCGAGGCCGACGCCGGCGAGATCGCGCGGCCCAACGATCTGACGGTCGGCTACCTGCCGCAGGATGGGTTGACCCACGCGGGCCGGACGCTCTACGACGAGACGAGCCGCGCCTTCGAGCCGCTGCTCGCGCTGCAGGCGGAGCTGGGCGAGCTGGAGACGAAGCTCGGCGACACCAGTCTGTCCCAGAGCGAACACGACGCCGCGCTCGACCGCTACAGCGAGGTCCAGACCGCGTTCCAGGACCGGGACGGCTACGGCATCGAGGCGAAGGTGGACGCGGTGCTGCGCGGTCTCGGCTTCGAGACGACCGACTTCGGGAAGCCCACCGAGACGTTCTCCGGCGGCTGGCAGATGCGCATCGCGCTGGCCAAGCTGCTCCTCCGCCGGCCTCGCCTGCTGCTGCTCGACGAGCCGACCAATCACCTCGACCTCGAGGCCCGCAACTGGCTCGAGGAGTTCCTGATCGACTATCCCGACGCGGTCGTGCTGGTCTCGCACGACCGCTACTTCCTCGACAGCGTGGTGACCGAGATCGCCGAGGTCGGCCTGCGGACGCTGACCGAGTTCCGCGGCACGTACAGCGCCTACCTGACCGAGCGCGAGGCCCGCATCGCGCGGCTGCGGGAGGCGAAGAAGCGGCAGGACGAGGAAGTGGCCCGAATGCGGCTGTTCATCGACCGCTTTCGCTACAAGGCGACCAAGGCGAAGCAGGTACAGAGCCGCGTCAAGATGCTGGAGAAGATCGCGCCTATCGAGGTGCCCCCGGCGCGCAAGCGCGTGCACTTCAAGTTCCCGGCCAGCGCCAAGAGCGGCCGGACCGTGGTCGAGCTGCGTGACGTCGCGAAGGCGTACGGCGACGTGCGGGTGTTCGAACGGGCCAACGTCCACATCGAGCGCGGCGACCGCGTGGCCCTGGTCGGCCCGAACGGCGCGGGCAAGTCGACCCTCATGCGGATGCTGTCCGGCGTGGAGGCGCCAGACCGGGGCGAGCGCCTCGAAGGCTATCGCGTCGTCACGCAGTACTTCGCCCAGGACGAAGCGACGCGCCTGGACGGCTCGCTCACCGTCTACGAGACGCTGGCGTCCGGCTCTCCGGTGGACATGGTCCCGGCGATCCGCAACATCCTGGGCGGCTTCCTGTTCACCGAGGACGACGTCTACAAGCGCGTCAAGGTGCTCTCGGGCGGCGAGCGCACCCGGCTGGCGGTGGCGCGGATGCTGCTGCGCCCCTCCAACACGCTCATCCTCGACGAGCCGACCAACCACCTCGACATCGACTCGACCGACGTGCTGCTCGACGCGCTGACCGACTACGGCGGCACCCTCATCTTCGTCTCGCACGACCGCTACTTCGTCGACCGGCTGGCGACGAAAATCATCGACATCGGGCATGGCGAGGCGACGGCGTACCCAGGCAACTACGAGGAGTTCCGCTGGAGCCGGGAGCAGGCCGCCGGTGGCGCCGCACCCGGCGTGCGGACGGCGGCCGGCGGCGGACCGAGCAGGGCGGGAGCGCCTTCCGCGGGCAAGACAGGCCGATCGAAACCCGCCGCATCCGGACGGGGCGCACGGCCTGCGGAAACCTCCGCCGCAACGAGGGCGGCACCAAAACAGCCCCGCGGACCGTCCCGGACCGCGAAGCCGACCGATCCGGCAGACCGCGCTGCCGAACGACAAGCAACCGCACACCGGCAGCAGCGCTCCGGACCGGCGGCGTCCATCCAGGACGCGGCAACGCCGAGGACACGGCCCGGGCGCAGCGCCGCCGAGCACAAGCGGCTGCAGGTGGAGGCGCGCCGGCAACAGCGCAAGCTCGAGGGGCTCCGCAAGCGCATCGCCGACCTCGAACGGCGCATCGCAGAGCGCGAAGAGGCGGTCCGCAAGCTGGAAGCGGAGATGGCGGCCCCCGGCTTCTTCACGGATCAGGCCTCGGCCGACGAGGCGGTCAAGCGTCATCAGAAGCTGATGTGGGAGGTCGGCGACCTGATGAACCAGTGGGAGGCGCTCGAGCAGGAGGCCGCCGAACAGGCCGCCGCGTCCTGAGAGAGCTACGCGCGGGGGTGCGTCCTGCGGTAGATCTCGGTGATCTGCGCGGCGCTGACGTGGGTGTAGCGCTGCGTCGTCGTGATGCGGGCGTGGCCGAGCAGCTCCTGGATGGCGCGCAGGTCGGCCCCGCGCTCCAGCAGATGCGTGGCGAATGAGTGACGCAGGGCGTGCGGGCTGATGCCGCGCTGCGCGCCGATCCGCGTGACGTGCCGCCGCACCATGCGCGCGACGCCGCGGCTCGACAGGCGCCCGCCGCGGTAGTTGACGAACAGCGGGTCGGCCAGCCGCCGCCCCGGGCCTCTCTCCGGGGTTGCCCCACGGGGCGCGCGCAGCACGAGCCCGCCGCGCGCCGGCAGGTACCCGCGAATCGCGGCCGCCGCCGCCGGATTGAACGGCACGATGCGTTCCTTGCCCCCCTTGCCGAGCACGCGGACCATCCGGCCGGACAGGTTCACGTCTTCCAGATCCAGCCCGACGAGCTCGCTGAGGCGCAGGCCGGAGGCATAGAAGAGCTCCAGGATGGCCCGGTCCCGAAGGCCCAGCGGGGTCGACGCATCCGGTGCGGCGAGCAGGGCGCCCACTTCGTCGACGGCCATGTGAGCCGGCATGCGGCGCTCGACCTTCGGCGCCGAGAGGAGCGTGCCCGGATCGTTTTCGAGCAGGCCCTCGCGGCGCAGGTACCGCGCGAAGGTGCGTACCGCGGCGAGCTTGCGGGCGGACGACGACGACGCCTGCCGCCGCTCGTAGGTGTCGGCCAGGTAGTCCCGCACGAGCCGGTGCTCGAAGTCGTCCAGCCGCGGCTCGCGTCCGAGCCGCGCCGCCGCGAACTCGAAGAACTGCGCCAGATCGCTCCGGTAGGCACGCACCGTGTGGCGCGAGAGGTTGCGGTTCAGGCGCAGGAAGTCCAGAAAGGGATCGAGTTGCTCCCGCATCGACCGTGGTATCGGCCGCGGGACCCCCGGCCGTCAGGGTGCGGACGCGACGGTATCGGCCGCTTGCCACGCGGCCAGATCGGCGAGCGCGCGCTCGGCCACCGCCCGCCGCCGCGCCTGCCGCCCCCGCGGCGCCCCCGCGACCGCCGGGATCAGCCCGAACGCGATGTTGGTCGGCTGGTAGTGACTCGGGTTGGCGTGCGACACGTAGTGGGCCAGCGCCCCGAGCGCGGTCGTCCGCGGCGGCATCCGCGGCTCCTCGCCGCGCGCGAGCGCGGCCGCGTTCAGCCCGGCCACGAGCCCGGACGCGGCCGACTCCACGTAGCCCTCGACGCCGGAGACCTGGCCGGCAATGAACAGACCCGGGCGGGCCCGGGTCTGCCAGGTCGACGCCAGCACGGCGGGCGCGTTGATGTAGGTGTTGCGGTGGATCATCCCGAGCCGCACGAACTCGGCCTGCTCGAGACCCGGAATCAGCCGCAGCACGCGGCGCTGCTCGGGCCACTTCAGTTGCGTCTGGAAGCCGACCAGGCTGAAGTGGTCGGCCGCGAGATTGTCCTGCCGGAGCTGAACCACCGCGTAGGGCTGGCGTCCGGTGGCCGGGTCGGTGAGCCCGACCGGCTTCATCGGACCGAAGCGCAGGGTGTCGACGCCGCGGTGGGCCATCACCTCGATCGGCAGGCAGCCCTCGAAGTACGGCGTGCGATCGAAGTCGTGCAGCTCGGCCAGCTCCGCGGTCGTGAGCGCGGTGTGGAACCCGTGGTACTCCGCCGCGGTCATGGGGCAGTTCAGGTAGTCCCCCTCCTCTTCGCCCCCGGCGCCGCACGTGCGGCCGACCGCGACGTCCCTCGTGCGTTCCCGCCGGCCGCGGCGGGAGGCGCGGAAGACCCGGGAGCGGTCGATGGAGTCGGCCTGGACGATGGGGCTGATCGCGTCGAAGAAGTAGAGCTGCTCGCGACCGACGAGGGTCGTGAGCTCGGCCGCAAGGTCCGCCGAGGTCAGCGGACCTGTCGCCAGAATGACCGGCGCATGCATCGACGCCTCCGGGATCCGCCGAACCTCTTCACGCTGGATGGCGATCAGCGGCTCGGCCTCGAGCGCCGCGGTGACCCCCGCGGCGAACCGCTCGCGGTCGACGGCCAGCGCGCCTCCGGCCGGCACCCGCGTCTCGTCGCCCACGCGCATCACGAGCGAGCCGAGCCGGCGCATCTCCTCCTTGAGCAACCCGACCGCGTTCTCCAGGGAGTCCCCGCGGAACGAGTTGCTGCAGACCAGCTCCGCCAGCCGATCCGTCCGGTGGACGGCGGTCGAGCGAACCGGACGCATCTCGTGCAGTAAAACGGGGACGCCCCGCCGCGCGGCCTGCCAGGCCGCCTCGCTGCCCGCCAGGCCACCGCCGACGATCCGGATCATCCACAACCTCGGAAGGGATTGCCGTTCAGGCCACTTCCCGGCGGGGACGGCCGCGCGACGCTGCCTTGGCCGTCTTCCTCGCGGGCTGCCGCGCCGCCGGCGACGCGGGCTCGACCCAGCGCCCGTCCCGGTAAACGGCGCGCCAGCGGGTCGCCTTGCCGTTCTCTTCGGACGTGACGTACTGCTCGCCGGCCTTGCGGGAAAAGCGGATGACGGCCGGACGACCCTCGGGATCGGTCTCCGGCGCTTCGAGCAGGTACCGGTACTTCGGATCCAATTCAGCCGCGTGGGGCTTCAGCTCCGACACCGCCGGCGCACGCGTCTCCCGGTTGCGTGGGAACCCGCTGGCGGCCAGGAACAGCCCGGCGGCGCCGTCGCGCAGCACGTAGTGATCGTCCACGGTCCGGCAGCGCAGCTCCGGCATCGGCACCGGATCGGCCTTCGGCGGCGCGGGCTCTCCGTTGCGCAGCACCTTGCGTGTGTTCTTGCACTCGGCGTTCGTGCAACCGAAGAACTTGCCGAACCGCCCGGAGCGAAGCTGCATCTCTCCGCCGCAGCGGTCGCACTCGAGAGTCCGTGCCGACAGCGCGGCGGATCGGAACGTGCCCTCCTCGATCTCGTGGCCGGCGCACTGCGGGTTCTTGCCGCAGACGTGGAGCTTGCGCGTCGCGTCGACGACGTAGCTGTCCATCGCCGTGCCGCAAACGGGGCAGCGGTGCTTGGCGCGCAACGCCCGGCTCTCGCCCTCGTCGTCCCGGTCCGCATCGGCGGCCTCGTCCGCCGGGTTGAGATCGACCGTCTGGGTGCAGCGTTCCTTCGGCGGCAGCGAGTACCCCGAGCAGCCGAGGAAGACGCCCGTGCTGGCGGAGCGGATCTGCATCGGACGGCCGCACGCGACGCAGGCAACCCCGGTTTCCGTCGGGGCGTTGGGACGCATGCCGTCGGGCCGGGCGGCGGCCGCCAGCTTGCGCGAGAAACCGCCGTAGAACGTGTCGAGCACGCTGAGCCACTGCCGGTCGCCGGACGCGACCTGATCGAGATCCTGCTCCATGCCGGCCGTGAACGAGTAGTCCAGCAGGTCGGCGAAGCTCTCGACCAGGCGATCGGTCACGATCTCGCCGATCTTCTCCGCGTAGAAGCGCCGCTTGGTCAGCGTGACGTAGCCGCGGTCCTGAATAGTGGAGATGATCGAGGCGTAAGTCGACGGACGTCCGATTCCCCGCTTCTCCAGCTCGCGGACCAGGCTCGCCTCGCTGTACCGCGGCGGCGGCTTGGTGAAGTGCTGCGCCGCCTCGATCTTGGCGCACGCCAGACGCTCGCCCCGCTCGTACGCCGGCACGTCGGCCAGATCACCCTTGCGGGACGCCGGCGGCAGCACGCGCGTGAACCCGTCGAACCGCAGCACTCGCCCGCGCACGCGCAACTCGAAGGCCCCCGCTGCAACCGTCACGGTGGTGCTCATGTACTCCGCCGGGGTCATCTGACAGGCTATGAACTGGCGCCGGATCAGGTCGTAGAGACGGCGGGCGTCGGCATCCGCGACGGCCAGCGACTCGGCCTGCGCCGCCACGTCCGTCGGCCGGATCGCCTCGTGCGCCTCCTGCGCCCCGGCCTTGCTGGCGTAGACGTTGGGCGACTTCGGCAGATAGCGCGCGCCGAACGCGGACTCGATGTGGCCGCGCGCGCCCGACACCGCCTCCCCCGACAGGTTGGTCGAGTCGGTGCGCATGTAGGTGATGTGGCCGCCCTCGTACAGCCGCTGCGCCAGCGTCATGGTCTTGCGCACGCCGAAGCCGAGGCGGGTCGAGGCGGCCTGCTGGAGGGTCGAGGTGATGAAGGGGGCACCCGGCCGCGTCGTGGTCGGCTTGCTCTCCACCCGCGCGACCGTGAACGCCTCCTTGCGGAGGCGGGCCAGGGCATCGTCCGCCGCGGCCTTGTTTCGGGGCCGAAAGGCGCTGCCGTCGGATCGCACGACCTGGAATCGACAGGGGTCCCCGCCGCCGTCGCGCGTCAGGTCGGCGAAGACCTCCCAGTACTCCTCCGGCTCGAAGGCGCGGATCTCGCGCTCGCGCTCGACCACGAGCCGCACCGCCACCGACTGCACCCGGCCGGCGGAGAGCCCGCGGGCCACCTTGGCCCAGAGCAGCGGCGACACCTCGAAGCCGACCACGCGGTCGAGGAACCGGCGCGCCTGCTGGGCGTTCACCCGGTTCTGGTCGATCTCGCCCGGATTCTCGAAGGCGTCGCGAATGGCCCGACGAGTGATCTCGTTGAACACCACGCGCCGGAAGCGCGTCGGATCGCCGCCGATCACTTCCTTGAGGTGCCAGGCGATGGCTTCCCCCTCGCGGTCGAGGTCGGTAGCGAGAAAAACCCGATCCGACGCTGTCGCCAGCTTCTTGAGCTCGCCGACGACCTTCTCCTTGCCAGGCACGACTTCGTAGGTCGCGCGCCAATTCCGGTCCGGATCGACGCCCATCCGCTGCACGAGCTGCCGCCGCGCCCGCACCTGCGGATCGGCGGGCCGCTTGCGCGTCCCCTTCGGGCCGCCCGCGACCTGCTTGCCGCGTCCGTCCGACCGCTTGCCCTTGCCCCCCGCGGGCAGGTCGCGGATATGGCCGACGCTCGACTTGACGAGGTACTCCTTGCCCAGGTAGCGATTGATGGTGCGGGCTTTGGCCGGCGACTCGACGATAACCAGGGATCGGGCCATGGTCCTCCTGTTGCGGGTCGAGGGCTCGGACCACCCTCGACCGGGCATTACGTTAGCATCCCCTGGCGCGAGCGGACGAATCGGCCGGGTCCGGCACGGGCGACGCGGCCTGCGATTTCCAGGTCCGTGAGCCGCAACAGAACCGCCGCGCTGCCGAGCCCGCTCCGCTCGATCAGGTCGTCGACGGCGCAAGTCTCGCCGGGGTCCATAAGGCGCAGCAGCGGATCCTCGACCTCCCGCGCCGTCGGCTGCGCACCGGCGGCGACCGGGTCCGGCGTGCCGCCGAGCGCGCCGCATCCGAGCTCCTCCAGGATATCGCCCGCCGTCTCCACGATCGCCGCCCCGTCGCGGATCAGGGCATGCCCCCCGGCGCTGCGGCCGCTGAGAACGTTGCCGGGCACGGCCATCACCTCCCGGCCCTGCTCCGCCGCGTACCGCGCGGTGATGAGCGAGCCGCTGCGGGCGCCGGCCTCGACGACGACAACCCCCCGCGCGAGCCCGCTGATCAGGCGATTGCGCTGGGGAAAGTGATGGCGGAGCGGGGGCGCTCCCGGCGGGAACTCGCTCATCAGCGCGCCTGCCCGTACGATGGACTCCGCCAGTTCCCTGTGCTCGGCCGGGTAGATGACGTCGGCCCCCGAGCCGAGGACAGCGATCGTGGCCCCTTCGCCGCCGAGGGCGCCCCGATGCGCCGCCGCGTCCACTCCGCGCGCGCACCCGCTTACCACCGCGACGCCGCAGGCGCTCAGCTCGGACGCCAGTCGCTCCGCGACGGCGACGGCGTACGGCGAGGCGGCGCGCGAGCCGACGATCGCCACCGATGGTCGGGCCAGCGGGCCGGCGTCCCCCTTCAGCCAGACGACCGGGGGACGGTCGTCGAGAGTCAGGAGTTGGCGGGGATAGCGGGAATCGCACCAGCCGACCGGTTCGATCCCGGCGGCGGCAGCGGCGTCCAGCAACCGGTGGGCGCGCACCCGGCAGCGCCGGCCCTCCTCCCGGAGGTGCGCGGGCAGGTCGCCAAAGCGGGCTGCCGCCGTCTGCAGGTCGATGCTCCGCCGCTGATCGCCTTCTCCGCCCGGGGGCAACTCGAGCAGCGCACGGCACAATCGCTTCCGAGCGAGAAACAGTGACAGCGCGACCACCTCGACGAGAGTCTCCCTTGCCGTCATCGCGCTCTCCGGAAGCAAGAATCGAACCAGGCACGCGCGAGAGCAATTACGGACTTGCGCCGCGCAGCGCGACGTGGCTATATTCGGTATGAGAGGAAACATCATCGGAGCGACACCGTTGCCGGGCAGAACAGCTATCCTCCTGGTCGCCGCGCTGGCCGCCTCGGTCGTGTCGGCCGCAGCCGCCCCCGACTCCCGCGAAGACGCGGTGGCGCAAGTGGAGTTCGGTATCTCCGTCGCACGGGCCGGGTTGTGGGACGAGGCCGAGTACCGCTGGAAGCGCGCCGCGGAGATCGATCCCACCTACGCGGCCGCCTGGAACAACCTCGGCATCGCGTTCGAGCAGAAGGGGATGTTCGACGAGGCGCTCGAAGCCTACGAGACCGCTCTCGATCTCGAGCCGGACAACCTCAACATCCAGCAGAACTACGATCTATTCAGGGAAATCCATGACCGCGTTCTTCAAGGCGACCGCTAGCGCGCTCCTGCTGCTCGGAACGGCAGCCTGCTCGAGCTTCTACGAGGTGCCGATCGAGACCCCGCTGCAGCCGAAGCTGGACGTGGGACGCTTCCAGCGCATACTCGTCGCCGGCTTCGTGGCGGGCGGCACCGAAGACGTCGACACCAACCTCGAGACCGCGCGTCTGCTGCGGAGCCAGCTTCGCGCGGAGTCCCGGCTCGAGGTCATCGACGCCGAGGTTCTGGACCTGCTCGATATCGCCGAGCGGCAGAACGGCGATTACGGCGACGAGAACGGCAACGGCAACGGCAACGGCGGCGACCCGGACGCCGTCAACGGCGACGACTGGCGGGGCACCCGGCCGGACACGGAGGACCGCGGCGACCTCAGCGAGGAGGACCTGGAAGCCTTCGAGCACATCTTCGCCAACGTGAGCTACTGGCGGCAGCTCGGCGAGGAGCACCAGAATCCGCTGATCGTCACGGGCACCGTCCACTTCACGCCGCACCAGCGGTCTGGCATGGTCACCCGCGAGCGCGAGATCTACGACGAGTTCGGCCGGCGCATGGTGGTGCCGGTACGCGCGTACCGCGACCGCTCCGGCTTCGTGCTGAGCCCGACGTTCATCTTCATCGACGGCCGGAGCGGGATCACGCTCTATACCGAGCGCCACCGCGAGGAGGTGCTGTACGACATCTCCCACAACACCCCGGCCCTGTCGTCGTACTTCGAGTTGATGGACCGCCTGCTGCCCTCGTTCCTCGGAGCGCTCGCCGACCAGAGCGTGCGCGGCACGCGCATAATGCTCAAGTAACGGCCGGCGCGGTGCGTCACTCGGCACGACTTTACAGCCGGCGGGGCCGGTAGTACGATTGCGCGTTTCTGGTACGGTGGAGAATCACCCGCGAGGTACGCGCGGGGCTCGGAAGGGGTCGAACGTGTTCGCGATTATCGAGAGCGGCGGCCGGCAGGTGCGCGTCGAGGAGAACCTGCTCGTGACCGTCGACCGCCTGGACAAGGAGGTCGGGGACGAGGTCGTTTTCGATCGCGTTCTGTTCGTAGCCGGCGACGGAGGCTTCGCGGCCGGCGCGCCGTACGTCCCCAGCGCCACGGTGACCGGGGTGGTGGACGCGCTCGACCGGGGACCGAAGATTCGGGTGTTCCGGAAGCGGCGGCGGAAGGCGTGGCGCCGGACCCTCGGGCACCGGACCGCGTTGACGCGCGTACGCATCACCGGCATCAACGGCGCATAGATTCAGAGGCAACATGGCACACAAGAAGGGCCAGGGCAGTTCACGCAACGGACGCGACAGCCAGGCGCAGCGCCTCGGCGTTAAACGCTTCGACGGCAATCTCGTTCCGGGAGGCGCCATCCTCGTGCGCCAACGGGGACGGCGGTTCCGGCCCGGCCTCAATGTCGGACTCGGCAAGGACGATACGTTGTTCGCCACCGCCGCGGGGCGGGTCCGCTTCGAGGACCACGGATCGAGAGGCCGCGTCATCAGTGTCCTGCCGCTCGAGGGATAGGGCCGGACGGGCGGCCCGCTGACAGTTCTTCCAATTCGCAGCCAGCCCGTATGTTCGTCGACGAAGTCGACCTGCATGTAGCGGCCGGAGACGGCGGCAACGGGTGCGTCAGCTTCCGCCGCGAGAAGTTCGTCCCGCGGGGCGGCCCCGACGGCGGCGACGGTGGCCGCGGCGGCTCGGTCTTCCTGCGGGCCACCACGCATCTGAACACGCTGGTCAAGTTCACTTACCATCCGCTGTGCCGCGCCCAGCGCGGCGGCCACGGCGAAGGAGCCAACCGCGCGGGACGCGCGGGACGCGACCTGCACCTGGACGTGCCCGTGGGCACCGTGGTCTACGGGGCGGACCACGACGACGGCCTCGAGAAGCTGGCCGACCTGACCGACGCTGGACAGTCCTGGCTGGCCGCACGGGGGGGCCGCGGCGGGCGTGGCAACCGGCGTTTCACCACGTCGACCAATCGAGCGCCGCGGCGGTTCGAAGAGGGGCTCCCCGGCGAGACCCGCACCTTCCGGCTGCGGCTCAAGCTGCTGGCCGACGTCGGCCTCGTGGGCTACCCCAACGCCGGCAAGTCGACGCTGATCGCCCGGGTCTCGGCGGCGCGCCCGAAGATCGCGGCCTATCCGTTCACCACGCTGTCTCCCAACCTGGGCGTCGTGCGGTTGGACGACGAGCGCAGCTTCGTGATCGCGGACGTACCCGGACTCATCGCCGGCGCCCACGAGGGGCACGGGCTGGGCCATCGCTTCCTGAGTCACCTGGAACGCACGAAGGTCCTGGTCCACGTCGTCGACGTGTCGTCGGCCAGCGGCCGCGACCCGGTGAGCGACTTCGACACGATCTGCACCGAGCTGGCCCGGTTTCGAGGCGCAGACGGCCTCCCGGCAGGCGTCGCCGCCGGGCTGTCGGGCAAGCCGCAGCTCGCCGCCGCCAACAAGATGGACGCCCTCGACGAACCCGAACGCCTCGAACGCCTGCGGCGGCATCTCGCAACGCGGTCGGTACCTCTCCACACCGTCTCCGCGGTGACCGGGGACGGATTGCCGGCTCTCCTCGAGGCGCTGTGGGCGGCCGTACAACAGCATGCCTCCGGTGCGGCGGGTCAACCGCGGCAGGAGACGGCGTGACGAGCGAGGGCCCCCGCCTCGGTGTGCTCGGCGGCACGTTCGACCCGGTACATCACGGCCATCTCGACGCCGCCCATGCCGCGCGGCAGGCACTCGCGTTGACCGAAGTCGTGCTGCTGCCTTCCCGCGTGCCGCCGCACAAGACAGCGCCGGCCCGGACCTCCGGCTACCACCGTTTCGCGATGGCGGCGCTCGCGGCGTCCGGACAACCGTGGCTGCGGGTCAGCGACCTGGAGCTGCGGTCGGCCGAGCCGTCGTACACGTCTTTGACGCTGCAGCAGCTCGCACGAATCGGGTACGCGCCCTCGCAGCTCTTCTTCATTCTCGGCAGCGACGCGTTCGCAGAAATCGCACACTGGCACGACTTCCCGGCGATCCTGGGCCGCAGCCATTTCGCCGTCGTCGCGCGAGCCGGAGGGCCCCTGGCCGATCTGCGCCGCCGGCTGCCGGCGCTGGCCGATCGGATGCGGGAACCGGAGTCCGGCTCGGCTACCGGAGTTGCGGCCGGCTCCACGTTTATCTGGCTCGTCGATGCGGAGACCCGCGACGTGTCGTCCTCGAGTATCCGGCACCGGCTGAGCGCCTCGGAAGCGACCTGCGACCTGCTGCCGGACGTCGTCGGCGCCTACATCTCCCGGCATCGACTCTACGACGCCACCCCGAGTGGCGGGTTGTTTGCATGACTACAGACGTGCTCGATCTCCCGGAACCGCTCCCGCAGATCATCGCCGCGATGGAGGACAAGAAGGCGCTCGACATCGTCGTGCTGGACCTGCGCCGCAGCGGCGCCTTCACCGACTACTTCGTGGTCGGGTCCGGGAACAGCACGCGCCAGGTGCAGGCCGTTGCCGATGCGGTCGGCAAGCGGCTGCGCGCCGTCGATGCGCGGCCGGCGCACGTGGAGGGGTACGACCACGCCGAATGGGTGCTCATGGACTGCTTCGACGTGATTGTCCACATCTTCACGCGGGACACCCGCGAGCTCTACGACCTGG
Source organism: Vicinamibacterales bacterium (assembly GCA_965116825.1). Classification (GTDB taxonomy): domain Bacteria; phylum Acidobacteriota; class Vicinamibacteria; order Vicinamibacterales; family UBA8438; genus WTFV01. The sequence continues at coordinate 3,565,849 of OZ220736.1, read as the reverse complement.
AACGCCTGTGGGGCAGCGCCACCCGCATCGAGATCCCGGCCCCGCGCGCGGATCGACCGGCCGGCGGCGAATAGCCCGCCACGAATCGAGGTGACGAATGCGGGCGCTCGACGCGATCCTGGCGGTCGTCTGGGCGCCGCGTTGCGCGGCGTGCAACGATCCGCTCGACGCCCCGACCCGGGGAGTCGTCTGCCGGAGCTGCTGGCGGCGGATCCCCGCCATCGCGTCGCCCACCTGCGACTATTGCGGCGCGGCGGGCGCAACGGCGGCGGACACCGGCGCGGGCCTGCGGTGCGCCGACTGCCGCAACACCGGTGGCCCGCCGACGGCCCGACGGGCCGCCGGGGTGCACGCCGGCACGCTGCGGGCCATCATCCATGCCTTCAAGTACGACGGGCGGCGGTCGCTCGCACGGCCTCTCGCGCAGCGCATGCGGGACGCCGGCGGCGACTGGCTGCACGGGGCCGACGTCGCCGTCCCGGTGCCGCTGCATGCCTTGCGGCGGTGGCGGCGGGGTTTCAACCAGGCGGCCGACCTCGCGGCGCACCTCGGGATACCGGTCGTGCATGCGCTACGGCGCACGCGCCACACCGGGCGGCAGGTCGAGCTGTCGCGGGCCGCACGACTCGAGGCGCTCGGAGGGGCGTTCGCCCTCGCGCGCCGCGGCAGTCGGCACGCGGCAGCCGCGGCGATCCGCGGCCGTTCCGTCGTGCTCGTCGATGATGTGATCACCACCGGTGCCACGGTGGAAGCCTGCGCCGGGGTGCTCCGCAATGCAGGGGCGCGGCAGGTGCGGGCGCTCAGCGCAGCTCTGGCAATCGCGGCTCGATCGCTGCCGCCATCTCCGCGGCGACGACTTCCGGCGCCTGTTCCGCGTCGATGCGCACCCAATCCGGCCGGGCAGCCTGACGGAGGTAGCTCTGCCGAACCCGCGTGAGCAGCGCGAGGTCGCGCTCGTACCGATCACGGCCGGCCCGCTTGCGGGCCGCGGTCGTGTCCGGCGCGGCGTCGAGCAGCATGGTCAGCTCGGGCTGCGGGAGAGCCTCCTGGATGGCGGCCAGCCAGCCGGGATCGAGCCCCTGCCCTTCACCGTATGCAATCCCGGACGCGATGTAGCGGTCGAACAGCACGATCAGGCCGGCGGCGTGCCAGCGCTCGATGTCCGCCTTGCGCTCGAAGCGGTTCGCGACGTACAGCAACTGCATCGTTTCGGGACCGTAGTCCCGCTCGCCCTGCAAGGCCCTGGCAATCTCCTCGCCGAGAAAGCTGTCGTAGTCCGGGAACGAGACGACTCGCGACTTGTACCCGGAGGCCCGCAGCCGATCCCGGAGGTGCTGCGCCTGCGTCGTCTTGCCGGTCTGGTCCAGCCCTTCAACCGCCACCAACATCGGAAGTTACCTCGCTGCCGTTGCACGCCGGGTCCGCTGCACGCGGTCACGACTCGCACGCCAGCAGATCGTCCACCGTCTGGCGCCGGCGAATCATGCGCCACGCGCCGCCTTGCACCAGCGCCTCGGCCGGCATCGAGCGGCGATTGTAGTTCGATGCCATCGCCGACCCATAGGCTCCCGCGTCGCGCACCAGCAGCAGGTCTCCGACCTCCGGCAGCGGCATCGAAAGCCCGAGCCGGATGACGTCGGTCGTCTCGCAGATCGGCCCCACCACGTCGCACGTGACATCCGGTCCTGGGCGCTCGGTCAGCCGCTCGAGACGGTGCTTCGCGCCATAGAGAGCCGGACGCAGCAACTCGCTCATGCCGGCATCGAGCACCACGAAGTAGCGTCCGTTGCGCTGGGGCTTTACGTCCACCACCGTCGCGATGAGCGCGCCCGCCGGCCCGACGATCCAGCGGCCCGGCTCGACGAGCAGCGTCAGTCCCGTCGGGGCCACCGCCTCCACGAGCGTCCGGGCGTACTCGGTGACCGCCAGCGCCGGACTCCCATCGTACGAGATACCGAGCCCGCCGCCGAGATCGATGTGCTCCAACCCGACGCCCGCGCCGCGCAGCCCCAGCGCGAAGCGCGCCATCGTCGAGGCGGTCCTCGCCACCGCGTCCAGGGTCGTCAACTGCGACCCGACGTGCGCATGCACGCCTACGAGCTGCAGTCCGTCCCGGCCGGCCGCATCGAGGCACACGGCGCCGGCGTCCTCGATCGGCACCCCGAACTTGTGCTCGGGTCCGCCGGTCACGATGCCGGGATGACTGTCGGCCTCGATGCCGGGATTGATCCGCACGGCCACCCGCGCCCGCACACCGCGCGCCGTCGCGATCCGATCGATGCGGGCCAGCTCGCCGGCCGATTCGGCGTTGATCGCGCCCACGCCGATGCGCACCGCCTCCTCGAGCTCGGCTCCGGTCTTGCCGACGCCGGTGAAGACGATATCCCCCGGATCGACCCCGGCCCGCCGCGCCACCGCCATCTCGCCGCCGGAGTTGGCGTCCACAGCGCTGCCAACCGAGTGCAGCAAACGCACGATGCCGAGCGTCGAGTTCGCCTTCAATGCATAGTGCACGCGATGGGGATACTCGCCGAGCGCGGCATCCAGCGCGCGGTAGCGGTCGACGACGAGAGCGGCGCTGTAGACGTACAGGGGCGTACCCTCGGCCGCCGCCAGGGCCGCCGGACTCATGCCGTCGCAGGTCACCCCCTGGGGTGAAAACGTGAATCCGGCCATGGGAAATCGCGAAGAAGCACGGCGCGGCGCATTGTACGCGGGGCCGGCGGCGCTGTCGAACCGGGCGGGCCGGGACCAGGGCGATTTGACCCGATGCGCGTGCCCGCGCGAAACTAACCCTTTGTGCCCACCGATCCGCTGTCCGCGCCGCCCGACTCCACGGACGTCCTCATCGAGGCCTGTCTGCGGGGCGATCAGGCGGCGTGGGAGGCCATCGTGCGTCGCTACCGCCGGAAGGTGTTCAACGTCGCGTACACGTTCGTGGGTCGCCACGACGAAGCCGAGGATCTGACGCAGGACATCTTCCTCAAGGTCTTCAAGGCGCTCGGCACGTTCGACCGACGGGCCAACTTCACGACGTGGATCATCAGCGTCAGCCGCAACCTGTGCATCGACCACTACCGGCGCGTGCGGAAGGAGCGCGAGGTGGTGGATCACCGCGTGGACGCGAACGAGCTGACACCGGTGGCCACAAGCCTCGACGCGTTCGCACGGCTCGAGCGCTTCGACCGGCGAACGCTGCTGCGCGAGGCGCTCGCGGCGCTGCCGGAGACGCTCCGAACCGCGGTCGCGATGCGCGATCTGCAGGAACTGTCCTACCACGAGATCGCCAGCCGGCTCGGTCTTCCCGACGGCACCGTGAAATCGCGGATCAACCGGGGGCGACACGAACTGGCGCGGCATGTGCTGCGGATCGAGAAGACACAGCGCGGAGGCGCCGGCCAGCGTGCGGGAGCCACTACCGTCACCCCTTGAGCGAAGCAGAGGCGAGCAGGGAATGAACTTGTCAAGCGAACGTGTCGGCAAGGCGGTCCTCGTCCGGGTGGGCGAGGCTAAACTGACGTACCAGATCCTCTCCCCGTTCGCGGACGCGGTGACCAAGCTGTTCGCGGCCGGCGAGAGGCGAGTGATCATCGACCTGTCGCGGGTCGTGTACGTCGACAGTGCGACGATCGGCTGCCTGATGGATCTGTACCGTCAGGCCGACAAGCTCGGCGGCGCAATCAAGCTCGCGGGCGTGCAGAAGCGGGTCGAGACGATGCTGACGATGACGGGCGCGCACAATTTCATCGAGCTGCACGCGGACGAGGCAGGCGCCGCCGGCAGCTTTGGGGAATGAACATGCGCACGATCAAGACGACATCAGGCACCGAGATCGCGCTGGACGGCGACCTGCTGGCGGTGCTCGAGACACTGTATCGCGAGCTCCATTCCCGTCACGGGCTCGACTACAGCTTCGAGGACACGATGCACGAGATCCGCCACCTCATCCGCCAGATGGCCGAGACGGAGCGCGAAACGTACCTGCTCGAAAGCCTCTTCCTGAATTCCGTGACCTACGAGAACGAAAAGCTTGGCGCATACGTCCGCAAGCTCACGTCGGAACCGGAGCCGCCGGCCGCGCACACCGCCACCGACCAAGCCTGACGCCTGGCTCCGACGCCGCCTGCGAATCGAAAGAACGCCTGCGGATCGGAAGGCGGTCAGCGCGCCGGGACGGTGCCGGGACTGACCTGTCGTACGGTTTCTTCGGACGGCCCGGAAGGGGATTCGACCAGACACCAGGCGTCGGTCTCCTCCAATATCTTCCTTGCGAAACCGGCGTGGAGTCCATGTCCGCCCCGATGGGCGACCACGTGCCCGATGATGGGGTGCCCGACGAGTGCCAGATCGCCGATCACGTCCAGAATCTTGTGGCGGACGAATTCGTCGTCGAAGCGCAGCGTGTTGTTCAGAAAGCCGGTCTCGCCGAGCACGATGGCGTTGTCGAGCGAGCCGCCGAGGGCAAGCCCCTTCTTGCGCAACTGCTCGACCTCCTTCAGGAAGCCGAAGGTGCGCGCGGGAGCAATCTCCTCCTGAAACGTCTCCTCCGTCACGTGCTGGGTCCGCGACTGGTGCCGCAGCAACGGATGATCGAAGCTGATGCTGTAGGTCACCTTGAAGTGATCGGAGGCATAGACGGCAATCCGCTTGTTGCCGTTGGAAAGCGCGATAGGCCGTACTATTTTCAGGAATCGCCGAGGAGCCCTGAGTGCCTTGATCCCGGCCTCGTGCACCAGGTAGACGAAGGAAGCGGCGCTGCCGTCCATGATCGGCACTTCAGCCTGGTCGAGCTCCACGCTGACGTTGTCGATGCCGAGACCGACGAACGCCGCCAACAGATGCTCGACTGTGCCGACCGACGCAGCGTCCTGCGCCAACCCGGTGGCGTAGCTGATGCCGGCTATCCGGTCCGCCACCGCGGGTACCTCCAGACCGTCGAGGTCGAGGCGCTTGAAGCGGATACCGTGATCGGCGGGGGCGGGCTTGAGTCGAAGGGTCACCTTCCGCCCCGAATGGAGCCCGATACCGGTGCAGGAAACCGACCGCCTAAGAGTACGCTGGATCGTCATTCCGAGCGACTGTGAGCCTCCCGCAACGCCTCGGTCCGGTCGTGCCTGGCCAGCCACTCGAGGCCGGTGATCCCGTCGGCACCCGACCGACCGATTGTCATCGGTCGCCTCACGGATGGGCTCTTATACCATACATGACCACCGCCGGCGAGCATCTTCTGGGACTATCGGGTGCAACTGTCATCAACTTTAGCGGAAGTCGGCCACCGGATACCAGTCGCGTCCTTCGCGCGTCCCGAATCCGGTCTTCCTGCTCCACGAGCCGGCGGCCGGCAACGGATCAGCATCCGAGGAGCGGCCGAAGAAACGCGCCCGTCTCGGATGCGTCGTGCGCCGCCACTTCCTCCGGCGTGCCCTGAACGACTATATGCCCGCCGGCGTCGCCGCCCCCCGGACCGAGGTCCAGGACGTGGTCGGCGGTCTTGATGACGTCGAGGTGGTGCTCGATCACGACCACCGTGTTGCCCTGCCCCACGAGGAGATGAAGCACGTCGAGCAGGCGCCGCGTGTCTTCCAGGTGCAGCCCCGTCGTCGGCTCGTCGAGGATGTAGAGCGTCCGGCCGGTGCTCCGGCGGGACAGCTCCTTGGCCAGCTTCACCCGCTGCGCCTCGCCCCCGCTCAGCGTCGTGGCCGACTGCCCCAGCGTCACGTAGCCGAGGCCCACGTCCTGCAACGTACGCAGCTTCGTGGCGACGGACGGTACGTTCTCCAGAAGCGGAACGGCCTGCTCCACGGTCAGCGCCAGCATGTCGGCTATGGAGATGCCGCGGTACCGGACCTCCAGGGTCTCCCGGTTGTAGCGGCGTCCCTTGCACTGCTCGCACGTTACGTAGACGTCCGGCAGAAAGTGCATCTCGATGGCGATCATGCCATCGCCCTGACAGGTCTCGCAGCGTCCGCCCTTGACGTTGAACGAGAACCGCCCCGGCCGATAGCCGCGGGCCCGCGACTCGGGAAGCATGGCGTAGAGCTCACGGATGAACGTGAACAGCCCCGTGTAGGTGGCGGGGTTGGACCGCGGCGTGCGTCCGATCGGCGACTGATCGATCTGAATCACCTTGTCGATGGACTCGATGCCGTCGACCGCCGTGTGCGGGCCGGGATCGTCGGACGCCCGGTAGAGCACCCGCGCCAGCGTGCGGTAGAGGATGTCGTTGACCAGGGTCGACTTGCCCGACCCGCTGACGCCGGTGACCGCCGTCAGCAGTCCGAGCGGCACCGCGGCGTCGATGTTCTTCAGGTTGTTGGCCCGGGCGCCGCGAATCTTCAGCTCGCCGTTGAGCGCGGGACGCCGTGACGCCGGCACCGGGATCGCCCGTTCACCCTTCAGGTACAGCCCCGTTAGCGATTCCCCGCCGCCCGTCTCCAGTACACCCGACGGCCCCTGGAAGATCACCCTCCCGCCGTGCTCTCCCGCCCCCGGACCGAGGTCCACCACGTAGTCCGCCGCACGAATGGTCTCCTCGTCGTGCTCGACGACCACCACCGTGTTGCCGAGATCGCGCAGGCGCTGCAGCGTCGCCAACAGCAACTGGTTGTCGCGCTGGTGCAACCCGATCGAGGGTTCGTCGAGCACGTACAGCACCCCCGTCAGGTTGGCCCCCACCTGCGTGGCCAGCCGGATACGCTGCGCCTCGCCCCCCGACAGGGTCGTCGCGCCCCGCGCCAGGGTCAGGTAGCCGACGCCCACGTCGCACAGGAACCGCATCCGGTCGCGAATCTCGCGGAGGACACGTTCGGCCACCGGCGACTCCCGGTCGCTCAGCTCGAGCCCGTCGATCATCGCCAGCGCGTCCGCCACGGACACGTTGACATGGTCCGCCATCGTGCGGCCCTTCACCCGCACCGCGGAGCTCTCGGGACGCAGTCGCCGGCCGTCGCACGCCGGGCAGGCCTGCAGGGTCCGGTAGCTCTGCAACGCCTCCTGCTGCGCCCAGGCTCCCTCGTCGTACCGGCGCCGCAGGTTGGGAAGGATGCCTTCGAAGTCCTTGCCGAACGGATCGGCCCGACCGGATCTCGTTCTCGGTGCCCGGCCGGACGCCGGCGAGCGGCGGGAAGTCTCGCCGCCGTTCGGACCGAAGAGCAACAGGTCCCGATGACGCCGCGGAAGCTTGCGGAACGGCACGTCGAGCTCGATGCCGAAGCAGCGCGACAGCCGCGACAGCGCCCGCTTCACGAGCTGGCGATCGCCGGCTGCCCAGGCCTCGATGGCGCCGCCGGCAAGCGTCACCGACTGGTCGGGCACGATCCGGGCGGGGTCGAAGTCCTCCACGGCCCCCAGCCCGTGACAACGGGGACACGCGCCGTGCGGCGAATTGAAGGAGAAGGCCCGCGGCGTCATCTCGGGAACGCTGATCCCGCAGTCGACGCAGGCCATGCGGCGCGAGAACAGCCTGTCGCCGCCCCCCAGGGTGTTGATGATGACGACGTCGTCGGCCAGCGTCAGTGCGTACTCGATGGACTCGGTGAGACGCCGCTCGGCGCCGCGGCGCACGACCAGCCGGTCCACCACCACGTCGATCCAGTGGTTGCGCCGCCGGTCCAGGCGCGGCTCCTCCTCGAGGGCGCGCACCTCCCCGTCGATCCTGATGCGCGTCAGTCCGCGCTCGCGGATGGCGGTCAGCTCCTTTCTGAACTCGCCCTTGCGGCCGCGCACGACGGGTGCGAGCACGTTGACCCGCTCGGCCGCGGGCTCGGCCATGACGGTCTCGACGATGCGCTCCACCGATTGCGACGTGATTTCCCGCCCGCACGACGGACAGTGCGGCACGCCGATGTTGGCGAACAGCAGGCGGAGATAGTCGTAGATCTCGGTGACCGTCCCGACCGTGGAGCGCGGATTGGATCCGGTGGTGCGCTGCTCGATGGAGATCGCGGGCGAAAGGCCGTCGATCTGATCGACGTCGGGCTTCTCGACCTGCTCCAGGAACTGCCGCGCGTAGGCGGACAACGACTCGACGTAGCGCCGCTGGCCCTCGGCATAGAGGGTGTCGAACGCCAGCGACGACTTGCCGGAGCCGGAGAGGCCGGTCACGACGACCAGCCGGTTGCGCGGAATCCGGACGTCGATGTCCTTCAGATTGTGAACGCGTGCCCCGCGGATGTCGATCCAGTCGTGCGGCATGGCACCGTCAGCCCCCTTTGACGGAAACCCAAACCTGCCATGCTAGCACGTCGTTCAGGGAAGACCCGGCTGCCCTATCGCCACGGCACCTGGATCGAGCCGATAGGCCGTGTCGCCCGACGCCACCACGACCCCCCCGGAGGGGTCGAATGCGACGCCGACGAGATTCGTCGCAGCCAGCACCAACGTACGCGTCCCGTCACCGTCGATCCGATAGAGGCCGCTCGCGCCCGCGAGCGCTTCGACCACGTGGAGCACCCCCTGCGCGTCGAACGCGAGTCCCTGCGGCCGGCCGAAGCTCGACGAGACCGTCGCCAACGCGCCGGTGCGATCGATGCGATAAACGCGATCGCAGGTTGCGAGAGTGGGGCCGGAGACGTACAGACCGTCGTCGTGCCCCCAGGCGAGGTGAAAGGCGGCCACGCTGGGCTCCAGTGTCGCGAACGGCGTGGCCCGGCCGGAGGTCGCCACCCGGAAGACGGTGCCGGAGCGGTCGCCGACGTAGAGGGTGCCGTCCGGGCTGAAAGCCATGCCGCAGGCCACACCGAGGTCGCTCACGAAAACGTCGTAGGAGCCGTCCTCGGCGATGCGATAGACGGAACCCTCCGAGCGGCTCGACACGTGCAGTCGGCCGTCCGGCGACAGCGCCATCGACGTCGCGTTGACGATCCCGGTTACGAACGGCTCGCGGTAACCGTCGGAGCGGACCCGGAAGATCGATACGGGCGACCGCTCGCCCCGGGGCCCGCTGTAGGTGACGAACAGGGTCCCGTCGCCATCGACGACGGGGTTGTCCACCTGATGCAGGCCGGTCGCCACCGGCCGCCCCACCTCGAGGAACGCAGTCGCGCCGGCCGCGCCACCGATGCGCACCGCGGTTCGTCCCCCGTCGAGACCCGCCGGCACGGTGACCGACACGGAACGCGGCGAGGCGGCGACGACGCGCGCGGTCGACGGACCTATGCGCACCTCGGGCGGAACCGCCTCGTGGTCGCCGCCGTCGAGACCATCCCCACGAATCGTGATCCGTCCGCCTTCGACCGCCCACAGCGGCTGAACGGCGGTGATGCGCGGTTCGGACACCCGTTCAGTACCCGCGAAGGAGTCCGGTGGAGGCCAAGGGGACGTCCCGGTGCATCACGTGCGGTCGAGCTCGACGTTCCAGTACAGATAGTCGCGCCAGCTCGCCGGCGCCTCGCGCAGACCGAACGTGATGCGGACGACCGGCGACCGCGTGGGGCGACAGGCTTGCCGGATGACGTGCATCCCGGCCTGGGCCGGGGTGCGCCCGCCCTTTCTCCGATTGCACGGGATGCAGGCCGTCACGATGTTCTCCCAGTCCTTGCGCCCGCCCTGCGAAACCGGCACGACGTGATCGAACGTCAGATCCGCGACCGGGAGCTCGCGCCCGCAGTATTGGCACCGGTGCCCGTCCCTGGCGTAGATGTTGGCGCGCGAGAACGGCACGTCGTCCATCCGCCGGGTGATTGTAATGTAGCGTAGGAGGCGAATCACCGAGGGCAGCCGGAAGGTGACCGATACCGAGCGGATCTCGCGGTCGTACTCGGAGACGACCTCCACCTTGCCCTGACACAGCAGGGTCATCGCCTTGCGCCAGTCGACCACCTTCAGCGGCTCGTACGTCGCGTTCAGCAGCAAGGTCTGCTCCACGGCCTCCTCCGAATGCTGCGCCATTCTCGCCGACGCCCGGCCCGGTGTCAACTGAGCAGCGATGTAACGCGTTGCACACACGGGAGTTACCTCGCCGTGGCGCAACCCGCCGCCAGCCCTAACCCGGCTCGACCACCTTGATGACGTCGCCGGGCAACGGCTGCTCGTTCACCGGATAGCCGTTCATGGTCGCGAGCGTGGCGGCCGGAACGATCTCGTCTCCCACCCGCTGGGCGATGCGCTGCCAGGTGTCCCCGCTCTGCACGCGGTAGACGGCGAGCCGATTGGGACGAATCCGTTCCGCCTCGTCGCGGCTGATCTGCCGGAAGGAGTGAATGCTGTCGTGCACGTCGCGCTCGATGAGACGAAAGCCGTCCGCGTCGGCGAAGGCGCCGAACAGGTACACCGAGGAACCGGAACGTATGAACGCGACCCGCGCAACCATCGCGCCAACCCCGCGGACGTCCTGCGTGTAGGTGCCGATGTAGGCGTCGAGGCCGTTGATCTCGCCCGTCGTCGCCTGCACCTCGACGAAGCCGGCGCCGCTCATCTCGCGCTCGGCGATCCGCTGGAGGTCGCGGCCGGTCTCCTGCGCGATCTGCAGCAGCATGTATCGTTCCTGCCCGGGCTCGCGGGCGACGACGACCTCGGCGCCGTTGTGCACCTCCCAGCCGCCGGGGAACGCGAGCGCAAAACGCAAGGCCGGGTGCAGGAACTCCCGGCCGCGGACGACGCCCTGCTCGGGGTTGTCGCCGTAGACGAGGCCCTCCACGCGGGCCAGGTACCCCGCGCGGTCGACCCGCAGCGTGGCAAGGTCGCTCGTTTCCGCAAGCAGCGACTCGACGGTGCCGGCAACGCCGGCCACCCGGTCGGCCGGCTCCGGATGGGTGGCGAGCCAGTTGGGCGTGCCGCGGCGGTCGGTCGTGTCCGCAATGCGTCCCAGCGTCGTCAGCATGTCGCCGACGCCGTGCGGATCCCAACCGGAGGCGACCGCGTACTCGGCCCCCAGCCGATCCGCCTGCCGTTCGTCGTCGCGCCCGAACTTCAGGAACAACAATCCCAGCCCCTGCCCGGCGGCGTCGCCGACTCCGGGTGCTCCGTACCGCGGACGCATGGCCGGCACGAAGATCTGGCCGAGCAGCAGCCCCATCTGGGCGCCGGCCGCGCGGCTGTAGGCCTGCACCGAGTGGCGGGCCGTCACGTGGCCGATCTCGTGGCCGAGCACGCCGGCCAGCTCCGCTTCGTCGTTCAGGTACGCCAGCAGGCCGCGCGTCAGATAGATGTAGCCGCCCGGCACGGCAAACGCGTTCACGACCGGCGAATCGATCACCGTGAACTGCCACGGCAGGTCCGGGCTATGCGATACGGCGGCCAGCTCGTGCCCGACCCTCGCGACGTAATCCTGCAGTCCCGGGTCTTCATAGACGCCCATCTCGCTGCGGATCTGCGCGTCGGCCTGCCGGCCCAGATCCGCCTCCTGGGACTGGCTCATGAAGACGAGCTCGCGGCTGCCGGTGACGGGGTTCCTGGCGCACGCCGCGGCCACCGCCGCGAGCAGGACGGCCGCGAGCAACGGACCGGCTCGGAATCGCCGGACGGGTTGGGCGCCGCCGGCTACGGGGGCGAGGAGTGCACTGCGCTGTATATGAAGCATGCTGCCCACCTCCGCGAGGTGTTGAACGGGACCGGCGCATGGACGCTGGACGCCGCACCCCGGCCTCTCCAGCGTACCACGCGCAAAGGGACCACCGCCCGCCCGCTCAGGCCACTGCCACGTGGAGGCGTTCGAGCGCCTGCCGGATCTCTTCCACCGCCGCAGCGCCTGCCGGCCGGAGCGGGGGGCAGGGGTCGCCGCCGGCGAATCCGAGCAGCGAGACGGCCGCCTTGAGGCCGGGCACGCCGTACCTCGACGTCACCAGGCCCGCGAGCGGCGTCAGCCGCCGCTGCAGATCGCGCGCCTCGCCGAGGCGGCCGGCGCCGACCAGGTCGTACAGATCGACGCACAGGTCCGGGACAACCGAAGCCAGGGCGAGGATGCCGCCGGCTGCGCCCACCTGCAGGCTGGCGTAGAAGACCGGAGCCGAGCCCGCCATGACCGCGAAGTCGTCCGGCGTGCCGTCGATCAGCGCGGTCAGGAACCTGAGGTCGCTCCCCGACTCCTTCAGGCCGATGATGTTCGGATGCTCGGCCAGCCTCGCGACGGCGTCCGCGCCCAGCGTGACGCCGGTGAGGGCGGTGTAGTTGTAGAGCACCACCGGCACCGGCGACGCGTCGGCGACCGCCGTGTAGTGCGCCACGAACGCGTCCGAGGTCAGCAGCGGCTTGAAGTAGGAAGGGGTCCGGACCAGCACGGCGTCGGCGCCGAGGTCGGCCGCCCGCTTCGAGGCGCTGATGGCGGCGGCGGTCGATTCACGTCCCGTGCCGGCGAGGCAGAGGCGGTCGCTCGGCACCGCGTCGCGCGCGGCCGCGATGGCCGCGTCCGACTCCGTCTCGTCGATCAGCGGCGCCTCGCCGTTCGAACCGAGCACGACCACGCCGCGGATGCGGGTCGCCATCCAGCGCTCGACGTTGGACGCCATCGCCGCGACGTCGACCTGGCCGTCCTTGAAGGGGGTCGGAATGGGCGGAAACACACCATCTATATGCACGGGTGGTGTTGTAGCCGCGCCGCGGGACGGTGTCAAGGCGGAAACTCAGCGAAGGATGTCGAAAAGGTAGCTGTACTTGATCGTCAGCGAGCGGCCGGAGGACAAGGTGAAGTCGTGCCGGTCGAGGCCGAGCGGCTGAATGTCGTTGTAGACGACGAACAGGCCGGTGTTGGCGTCCGACAGCAGGCCGAAGCGCAGGTTCGACGACCACAGGTCGGCGCGGTCGTTGTACTGCACCAGGGCCTGGAAGAACATGCGGGTCGTGAACGAGTAGGACGTCCGGAAGCGGATCAGGTTCGTCGTGAAGTGCCCACCCGGCAGATCCAGATCGTTGTAGCTCCATTCGAGCAACGCATTGAACGTCTCGCCCATCCGCGCCGCAATCGAAGGCGTCACCGTCACGCGGTGGCCGCCGAACAGCCCGCCGACGATGGCGTTGAAGTTGCCGCTGACCGGCGCGCCCAGGTTCGTGTTGCCGGCGATCTGCGCCTCGCTGTGGTCGTACCGCCCCGGCGGCACCATGACGCCGGGAAAGATCTCGAACGGCTGGAAGACGCCCTCGCGGTGGACGTTCACGCCGGTGTGAATCTCGTAGCCGTTGCGCCACTCGATGTGGTTGTCGATGTGCGTGAACTGGGTCTCTTGCCAGCCGGTCTGGAAGTCGAAGATCGTGAAGTGGGAGACGTGCGGCCGGAACTCGTGGACCCCCCAGAAGTCGTCGGGCCGCAGGGTGGTGAACACGCTGGCGTTTGCCCGCCGGTAGCTCCGGCGCGCAAGAAAGCCCACCTCCGGGTTGAAGTTCGGCGCCACCTCGGTGTAGCCGAGACTGAGGCGGGCGATCTCCGACTGGTGCTGCGCGCTGAGGCCGTAGGCGCGCGTGCCGTCCCCGGCGTCGGCGAGACCCCAGCGCTCACGGAACCCGGCCAGCGCGTTCGCCGGCGTCTGCGTGTTGGCGGCGAAGCCGGAAATCGTGCCCCCCTGCCCAATCCCCAGGCGCCCGTCCACCGCGTAGGACCGGTTGAAATCGTCGTCGCCGGCGAGGCTGCCCGCCGCCTCCCGGTTGACGAACATCACGCCGATGTTGGAGCGGTTCGCCAGGTCCTGCCGGATGCGGCCCACCGTGAAGTTCTGCTGCGGCGTCCCGGTGGCGTCGACCGCCGCGGTCTGCATGTTCAGGAACCCGACGTTCGTGTTGTTTCCCACCTGGCCCGACAGGCGGCCGCCGCCGACTATCGGAATCTGCTCGCCCCGCTCGCCGAGCCCGATCCGGCGGCTGAAGAACACGTCGACCGCCCCGGACTGCCCCACCGAGAACAGGCCGGCGTTCTCGAGAAAGAACGGCCGTTTCTCCGGAAAGAACAGGGTGAAGCGGTCGAGGTTGATCTGCTCGTCGTCCACCTCCACCTGCGCGAAGTCGGTCTGGTACGTCGCATCCAGCGTCAGGCTCGGCGTGATGCTGTACTTCAGGTCGGCGCCCCAGTCGCCGGTGCCCACGGTGCGCGTCTCGGCGGCGCGGTATGCGGCATCCCCCAGCACGTAGGGCATCAACTGCAGGTTGCGCTGCGCCGGGACGCGAAGCCCCTGCAGCTCGCCCGCCAGCGACAGGCGGTTGAGGCTGAACTGCCGGGGCAGCGGCGACCAGTAGGCCTGCTCGTTGTTGAAGCGGATGTTGCGCTGGAAGTTCATCCCCCAGGTCTGCACATCGGCCGTCGGGTAGCGCAGCGTACGGAACGGGATGGCGATCTCCGCGGTCCAGCCGATGTCGGTGACGCTGGTGACCACCTGCCACGCACCGTCCCAGTTCACGTTCAGGCCGCCGCCGGACCCGCGCTGCTGCCGGCTGTTGCTGGGACGCCCGCTGCCGCCGCCGCCGAAGCGGCCGCTCCCCTGCCCCTCGTTCGTCACCTGCCCGTCGTACTCGACCCCGGCGGGGTTGGTCCCGAAGACGAAGCCGTTGAGGCCGTCATGGTAGGTGTCGAGAATGATGCGGAAGCTGTCGGTCTCGGTCAGGTCCGAGTCGCGCCGGCTGTCGGCGGCGATGATCGTCGTCGGATCGTCCGTGTAGCAGACGACGCCGAAGTACAGCGTATCCTCCGTGTAGACGATGCGCACCTCGGTCCGCTCGGAGGCGGGCTGCCCCTGGAACGGACGGCTCTGCACGAAGCCGGTCGCCACCCGGGCGTCCTCGTAGGCCGCGTCGGCCAGCACGTCTCCGTCGACCGCCGGCGCCTCGGCGACGCGCTGCGCGAAGGCGACCGGAAAACCGGCCTGCGTAAGCTCTCGGGCCTCGAGCGCCGAGAACCCGCCGTTCCCGGCGCCATCACCGTTGCCGTTGTCGGTGCCATCGCCGCTGCCGGTCGACTGGGACTGTGCCATGGCCGCCACCGGCAGCCCGACGCTCAGTATCACGGGCGCGATGAAGAGACCGATACGACGCCGGATCAGGGCATTGAGCATGAGTTGCTGCTTTCGAGGGAAACGTCGATTCTAGCCCGACAATCGTCGCCTGCGGCTCCGATTGCCGCCCAACCGGGCCTGACTAGAAGGTCTGCGCCGTTTCTACGGCGCAGACTCCTAGCCGTCTTCGACGCTCGGCGGGGCCGGGCCGTTTACGCCTGCCCGTTTCGCGGCGACCGTTGCACGGACCGATCCGACCTCGCCGACCACCGCCCGACGCGTTCGAGCTCCTTGACCGGACCTCCATCTTCCGCGCAACATCGTGACCTTCGACGTGGAGCAGGATCGAATCGTGACGCCATGCGAATCGTGAGCTGGAACGTCAACGGGCTGCGCGCATGCGTCCGGAAGGGCTTCCTGCGTTTCCTGGAAGAGTCGGACGCGGACGTCGTCGGGCTCCAGGAGGTGCGGGCTTTCGAGCACCAGCTCGAGCCGGCGGTGCGCGCGCCGCTCGGCTGGCACGTGACGTTCGCCCCCGCGGAACGGGCCGGCTACAGCGGGGTCGCCATCTACTCCCGCGAGCCGCCCGACCGCGTCGAGACGTCCCTCGACGAGCCGCGCTTCGACGCCGAGGGCCGCCTGGTCATCGCCCGCTTCGGCCGCCTGGCCGTCGCATCGGTCTACTTCCCCAAAGGCAGCGGGCGCGACCGGGACAACCGGCGCGTCCCTTACAAGCTCGACTTCTACGCCACGCTCTTCGACCGCCTGCAGGTCCTGCGCCGCCGCGGGCCGGTGCTCGTCGTCGGCGACTACAACACCGCCCGCGAGCCGATCGATCTCGCCCGCCCCGCCGCGAACACGAAGACCAGCGGCTTCCTGCCGGAGGAGCGCGCCGAGCTCACGCGCTGGATCGAAGCCGGCTGGGTGGACACGTTCCGCGCCCTCCATCCCGGCCAGGCAGGCCACCACACCTGGTGGCGGCAGTGGGGCGGCGCCCGCGAGAACAACGTCGGGTGGCGCATCGACTACGTGCTGGCGTCCCCGTCCGCGGCGCGGCGAGTGACCGGCGCCTTCATCTGGCCGCACGTGACGGGCTCCGACCACTGCCCCGTCGGCGTGGACCTGACCTGGTAGTGCCGGAGCCAACGCCGTCCCGGGGGGCACGCCCATGTCTCCCCCGAAACACTCGGCCGCAAACTTCAGACAAACTTCAGAATGCGCCTTCCGCCGCCCTTGCCGCCCCGAACAGTCTCTGTTAGCGTCGAAGACCGATGATCAAAGGAGGACCCATGCACACAGGGCTCGTGCGACGCAGCCCTGGCTGGCGCACCTGGATCGCCGTTCTGGCGATCGCGCTGGTCGGTGCTGCATCCGCCGCGGCCGCCTGGCACGAGGAGCACGCAGCCGACCAGGACTGCGCGATTTGCCAGCTCCGACACCAGCCAGCCGCCCAACTGTCCGGCTCCCTGCAGATAGGGTTCGTGGACGCTCCGGAGCCGCTCGAGCAGGCTCCCGCCGCCGGATGGATCGATTCCGGTCACTTCCGCCGCCTCCCGGCCCGCGCCCCACCCGCCTAGCCCCCCGTCACGCGCAGCGTTTTTCCGTCTTATCGCGATCACCGCCGACCCGGCACGCAATCGAGGTGCATTCATCCGTGCACCTCGGCGTCAGCGCCGCGGTCAACGACGCGGTTTCGGGCCTCGTCCGCCGACCCCGTTGGGAGTCTCCGTTTCCTGACGCCGCTGGCGGGTCCCCTTGCACGCGTGTAGCCGATCGCACGACGGGACAGGCACAAGCTCATGAGCAATTGGGGAACTCGGGAAAGGGATTGGGAATCGATGCACCGATTGATTGCGACAGGTTGCGCGGCGGCCCTTGCAGCCGCCGCCCTCGGAACGGCTACGGTTCTGGCGCAGGAAACCGGCGCCGTACGCGGCACGGTAACGCTCGAGGAGAACGGGGGGCCCGTCCACGGCGCGGTGATCCTCGTGGTCGGCTCGGGCGCGTTCGCGCTGACCGATGAGCAGGGAATGTTCCAGATCGACAACATACCGGCAGGCTCGTACGAAGTGCTCGCGCAACGCGAGCACTTGACCGCGGGCCGCCAGATGGTGACCGTCGATCCCGGCGGGGCGGCGACGCTGGATTTCGTGCTCGGGCTTTCCCCCGTCCACGAGGACGTGACCGTCACCGCCTCGGTGGGCGGCACCGAGACGACGTTCGAGGCATTCAACGCCGTCACCACCCTGGACTCGTTCGACATCACCAGGGAGTCGGCCGGCAGCCTCGGCGACGCCCTGCGGAACGAGCCGGGCATCGCGAGCCGCAGCTTCGGCCCCGGATCGAGCCGGCCGATCATCCGCGGCTTCGACGGCGACCGGGTGCTCATCCTCGAGGACGGGCTCCGTACCGGCGATCTGTCCAGCCAGTCCGGCGACCACGGCGTGACAATCGACCCGAACGGCGCCGAGCGGATCGAGATCGTGCGGGGTCCGGCGACCCTGCTCTACGGGTCGAACGCGGTCGGCGGCCTCGTCAACGTCATCACCCCGCACGAGAGCTACCGCGAGTCGCTCTTCGAGGGCACACGGGCGCAGTTCGGCACCAACGTCGGCAGCGCGAACGCCGAGGCGGGCACCACCGCCAGCCTGCAGTACTCGCAGAACAACGTGCTGGTCTGGGGCGGCGGGAGCATGCGGCGGACGGACGACTACAACACGCCCGCGGGAGCCGTCGAAAACTCCGCCTCCGAGCTGACGAACGCGCGGGCCGGCCTCGGCTGGTTCGGCGACCGGTTCTTCGCCAGCAGCGGGTTCACGCTGGAGGACGGCCGCTACGGGGTGCCGTTCGCGGACCAGTTCCACGCAGCGCACGGCGTGCAAGCAGGGGCAGATTCCGGGGAGACGGAGATCGACATCGCGTCGCGCCGCCGTGTCGGGCGCTTCGACATGGGCCTCCGCAACCTCGCCAACACCGTGATCGAGGGCGTGCGCGTGGCCCTGAACGTCATCGACTGGAACCACGACGAGCTGGAGGTCGAGGACGGGATCGAGAACATCGGCACGCGGTTCACGAACCGGACCTACATCATGCGGGCCGACGTCGACCAGCGGCAGACCGACCGGCTCTCGGGCAGGTTCGGGGCCTGGACCCAGTTCCGCGATTTCGAGGCGGTGGGCATCGAGGCGCTCGCGCCGCAGACCGACCAGACGTCCTTCGCCGCGTTCGCCTACGAAGAGGTCGACTTCCGACGTACCCGGCTGCAGTTCGGCGGGCGCGTCGAGCAGAACGCGTACCGGACTGCGAGCCGCGTCGGAGTTCCCGACGCCCCGGCCGACGACCACGGTCACGCCCATGGTCTCGAAGTGCCCGACGCGCGCGACCGGCAGTTCCTCGGCGCGTCGGCCTCGGTCGGCCTGCACACCGACGTCGGCGCCGGCAGCGCGTTCGTCGCCAACCTCACCCACTCGCACCGCGCGCCGGCGCTCGAGGAGCTCTACAACTTCGGGCCGCACGTCGGCAACCTCGCCTTCGAGGTGGGCAACCCGAATCTCGACGGGGAGACGACGCTCGGCTTCGACGTCAGCCTCCGCCACCAGGCGGATCGCGTGCGCAGCAACGTGAACGCCTACATCTACTCCATCGACAACTTCATCTTCGGCGACCGCACCGGCGAGGTGGAGGACAACCTGCCGGTCTGGAACTTCCTTCAAGGCGACAGCCGCTTGGTCGGCGTCGACGCCCGGAGCAGCGTCCGGCTGGGCGGAAACGCCTGGGCCACGCTCGGCATCGGCTACGTGGACGCGACCCTGACCACCACCGGCGAGCCTCTGCCGCGCATTCCGCCGCTGCGCGGGACCCTGAGCCTCGACGTCCCTTACGGCGGGTTCACGCTGAGCCCGCAACTGGAGTTCGCGGGGCGGCAGGCCAACGTGTTCCGGGACGAGACCGAGACGAACGGCTATTCCATCGTCAACCTGCGGGCGTCGTACGTCTGGCCGCGGCAGCACACGGCGCACATCCTGTCGTTCACGGGCTACAACCTGACGAACGAGCTCTATCGCAACCACACGTCGTTCATCAAGGACCTGGCCCCCGAGATGGGCCGCGGGGTCCGGGTGAACTACTCGGTGCGGTTCTTCTAGGACAGGACGGGGTTCTCCTGTACCCCGTCCATTGGCACGGCCGCCCGCCGGAACCCTCCCCCGGCGGGCGGTCGCGCTGTATCTTCAGTCGATGCCCATCCCGCGCTCGCAATCGATCCGCGTCCGGCAGCGGGCTCTGCTGGCCATCCTCGTCTTCCTGTCCGGGGCGGCGAGCCTCGTCTACGAGGTGCTCTGGCTCAAGGAGCTGGGCCTGCTCTTCGGCAGCACCGCCTACGCCGCAGCCACCACGCTCGCCGTCTTCTTCCTCGGCCTGGCGGTCGGCGGCGCCGTCTTCGGACGCCTGTCGCCGCGCTTGCGGTCTCCGCTGCGGACCTACGCCTGGCTGGAGCTGGGGATCGCGGCGTCGGCCGTGGCCTATTTCCTTCTGCTGGAGTCCTACTTCCGCCTCTACGGTCCCCTCTACGACACCCTCGCCGACAGCCCCGCGGCCTTCAACGCGGCCCGGATCGCCCTGGCGATGCTGGCCCTGCTGCCGCCCGCGGCCCTGATGGGCGGCACGCTGCCGATCCTGGGTCAGCACCTCGTGCGGCGCCCGGACGAGCTGGGCCGCATCGGATCCCTCCTGTACGCGGTCAACACTCTCGGCGCGGCCACCGGCGCGTTCCTGGCCGGGTTCGTGCTGCCGCTCGCGCTCGGCTTCGACCGGGCGTATCTGCTGGCCATGGCCGTCAACGTCGCGGTTGCCGGTCTCGCCTGGCGGCTGGCCGGAGCCGCCGAAGCGCACGGCGCGCCCGCCCCGGAGCCAGCTGCCGACCGCCAGCCACGTTCGCCACAGCGGGAGAAGGCGCTCCGAGGACGGCTGGCGATTCCCGCCGCCGACACGGCCTGCCCCGCGTGGCTACTGGCTACCGTCGCCTGTCTGTCGGGTGCGTTCGCGCTCGGGCTCGAGGTGCTCTGGACGCGGATGTTCGCACAGGTCCTCCAGAACTCGGTCTACACCTTCTCGATCATCCTCGTGGTGTTCCTGGCCGCGCTGGCGGCCGGCTCGGCGATCGCGAACCGCCTCTGCCGGGTGCGGGCGGCGCCGGGGCAGGTCCTGTGGCTGCTGCTGACGCTGTCGGGCCTCGGCGTGGCCGTCATTCCGTTCGGGTTCCACGATCTGACCGGCGGCCTCGGCACGCTGGTGACCGGCGACGGATGGCTGCTCTATGTCTTCTCGATCTTCGCCAACACGGGGCTGCTGCTGTTCGTCCCGGCGGCCGTGCTGGGCAGCGCGTTCCCGTACCTGCTGCGCGCCGCCGAGGGGTCGCGCGCCGAACCGGGCGCCATCATCGGGCGGCTCAACGCGCTGAACACGGGCGGCGCCGTGGTCGGATCGCTGACCGCCGGATTCGTCCTGCTCGGAAGCCTCGGTCTGTGGAACAGCATGCGGCTGTTCGCCTTCGGCTACCTGATCCTGGCGCTGCCGGCCTGCTGGAACGGCTGGCGGACGCACCGCGCGCGGCTCCTGCCCGCGGCGGCCACGATCGGCGCCGTGGCGCTACTCGGCACGCTCATCGACGCCTCCCGCCTGCCGGTCGTCAACGTCAACACGGATCGCGGCGAGCGGCTGCTCGAGACCTGGGAGGGTCCCGACGGCGTCGTCGCCGTCGTCGAGCGTCCCGGGAACCGGCGCATCAAGGTGAACAACTTCTACACGCTCGGCGGCACGGCCTCCATCGAGCACGAGCAGAACCAGGCCCTGCTGCCGCTGATGACGCACCCGCGGCCGCGCGCGGTCTTCCTGCTGGGCCTGGGCACCGGCATTACCGCCGGGGCGGCCCTCCGGCACCCCGTCGAACGGCTGCTGGTCTGCGAGATAGCCGCCGACGTGATCGCCGCCGCCGCGGCGTGGTTCGAGGTCCCGACCGGCGGGCTCTTCAACGACCCGCGCGCGACCGTCCGCGCCTGCGACGCCCGCAATCACCTGCTGGGCACGACCGAGCGCTTCGACGCGATCATCGCCGACCTGTTCGTCCCGTGGCGGGCCGGCGTCGGCAACCTGTACAGCCGCGAGCACTTCCAGGCCGCCCGCGAGCGTCTCGCGCCCGGCGGGCTGTTCGTCCAGTGGCTGCCGCTGTACCAGTTGTCGCGGCGCGAGTTCGAGGTGGTCGCCCGCACGATGCTCGCCGTCTTCGAGCAGGTCACGGTCTGGCGCGGCAGCTTTGCCGCGGAGCGGCCGGTCCTGGCGCTGATCGGCGCCGCCGGACCGACCACGCTCGACCCGGACGTGATCGACCGCAACGGGGAGTACCTGAGCGGCGGCCGTCCGTTGCCCGCGTCCACCTCGCTCGCGGTGACGCTCCCCTTCTATGCGGGGAACCTGTCGGCGGCCGGCGGGCTGATTCCGCCCGGGCCGATCAACACCGACGACCGCCCGCTCGTGGAGTACCTGACGCCGGTGACGCAGCGGGAAGCGCGCACCGGGGCGACCGAGTGGTTCAACTCCGCCGAGCTGGCCGCCTTCCTCCGGCGCCTCCAGGGGCTCGTGCCGCCGGCGCGCGACCCGCACCTGAGGCTGCTGACCGCCGCGCAACGCGACTTCGTCGTGGCCGGGCTCCGCTACCACGAAGGCGCGGTGGCCAGTCTGCTCGGACGGGAAGCCGACGCCGACGCGCACTTCGGCGAGTTCGCACGGCGCATCCCCATCGAGTTCCGTCCAGTGATCGACGACAACGACGCCGACGCCGACGTCGTCCCCTGACCACAACCACCGCTGCGCCGAAGTCGTCCCCAGTCCCCTCAGCGCCCGCGGGGATGCGCGTGGCGCCAAGGCAGCGAGGCGCTCCGACACCCCGGCCCGACGCGACGAGTGGGCATGTCTACTCCGCGTCGTCCAGCAGCTCCGGCGCCACACGCCTGCGACCGGCAGCGGCAACGGTTCTCCCACCTGGCAGTCACGCGTCGCGCGCCGCCTGCTCGAGGATGTCGCGGGTCCGCGCCGCTGCCCGCGACCAGGCGAACGCCGCGGCCCGCTCCCGTCCCCGCACGGAGAAACGCCCACGCAGCGCATCGTCGCTCGCGAGCTCGATCAGCACCCGCTTCCAGGCCGCCGGATCGTTCACCGGAGCGAAGACGGCGGCCTCGCCGGCCACCTCCCGAAACACCGGTATGTCGCTCGCCACGACCGGGGTGCCGGCCGCCAGCGCCTCGATCAGCGGCAGGCCGAAGCCCTCGTACAACGAGGGACAGACGACGGCGAGCGCCCGGCGGTAGAGCGCGGCCAGCGCATCGTCCTCGACATAGCCGGCATGCTGCAGCCAGCCGGCCGCGGCGGCGCGGTCGAACGCCGCGAGCAGCGCATCGCTCTTCCAGCCGCGCCGGCCGCACAGCACGAGCGCCGGCGCCGACGGATCCTCCGCCACCCACGACTTCCACACGTCGAGCAGCAGCTCGATGTTCTTGCGCGGTTCGATCGTGCCGACGTGAAGCATGTAGCGCTCCGGCGTCCCGCCTGGCAGGACGCCGCCCTTCCGGATCGACAGGTGCCCCGGACCGTGTCGAATCGCGGTGACCCGCGCCGCCCCGATCGCCTCGGACGCCAGCAGCTCTTCGCGGACCGTACGCGATACCGTGATCACGGCGGCGGCGCGGGCGAGGGTGCGATGGAACTGGCCGTCGAGGTCGGCCCGAGTCTCTTCGCGGATCGTCCACGGCAAGCGGCGGAACGCGAGATCGTGGACCGTCGCCACGGTCGCTCCCCGTGCCAGCCGAAACGCCCGCGGCAGAATGAAGTTGGGCGCGAAGAGCACGGCGTTGCGCTGCAGGGCGAAGACCAGCGGCTCCATCATCCGCAGGGCGCGAAGCACGCTGCGCCGCCGGCCCCACCTGCCGGGCGGCGCCAACCCCGCGACCATCTCGATGGCGAAACCGCGGGGCGGCTCCACGACCGGACCCGGAGCGTCCGGGTTGGGAAAGAGCGTCGGTCCGTAGAGCCGCAGTCGCAGCCCCTCCGCATCGGCAAGGTGCCGCAGGAGTTCGTACAAGTACCAGCCGACGCCGGTCAGGGGCTCCCAGAACGCGCACACGTCGACCGCAACGGTGAGCCGCCCGTCCGGGGACGCATCGGCCGCGTCGGCGCCCAGCCGCCGCAGCCAGTCGCACGTTGCGCGGCACCCCGCGGCAGCCCGTTCCCAGCGCGCGCGGATGCCGTTGCCGTTCGGCGGCTCTCCCGCACCGTCCTTGGCTGACGCAGGCACGTGGTGGATTCTAGAAGCTTGCGCCGCGGAACGCAGCGAGGCGACATAATGCCCGCAGTCCAACATCACCCGGGAACCCGAATCGGGAGAACATGCAGATGACACGCCCATCCAGCACCGGAAGCATCAAGCTCGGCGCACTCGTCGCCGCAGCCGCCCTCGCCACCGCGATCACCGTCGAGACGCAGGAGCCCCGCAGCCCGCGCAACGTCGAGGAGTTCGACGCGATGTTCCAGGAGCTCAACAACTGGGGCCGCTGGGGAGCCGACGACGAGCTCGGCACGATGAACCTGATCACGCCGGAGAAGACGCGCGAGGCGGCGGCGCTGGTGCAACGGGGCATCACCGTCTCGCTGGCGCACAACCCGATGCCCGACGAAGCGGTGGACAACCCGGACGCCGCGTTCAACCACACGATGGGCCGGTCGCTGCGCAGCGACACCTACGAGTTCACGTATCACGGCTACGGCGTCAGCCACATCGACTCGCTGTGCCACTTCCTGTGGAACGACCGGATGTACAACGACATCCCGCCGTCGGCGAGCTCGCCGGAGGACGGTTGCGGCAAGCTCGGCATCCAGAACCTGAAACAGGGAATCGTCACCCGCGGCATCCTGCTCGACTTCGCGCGCCTGAAGGGCGTGCCCTACCTGGAGCCGCAGACGCCGATCTACGTCGAGGACATCGAGGCCTGGGAGCAGATGGCCGGCGTCACGGTCTCCCCGGGCGACGTCATCTTCGTGCGCACCGGCCGCTGGGCGCGCCGCGCCGCGCTCGGACCGTGGCAGGTCTCGGGCAACAGCGCCGGGCTGCACGCGTCCGTGCTGCCGTGGATCAAGGAGCGCGGCGT
This sequence comes from Vicinamibacterales bacterium, assembly GCA_965116825.1. Taxonomy (GTDB): domain Bacteria; phylum Acidobacteriota; class Vicinamibacteria; order Vicinamibacterales; family UBA8438; genus WTFV01. Next base: position 3,541,746 of record OZ220736.1, on the reverse strand, counting down.
CGCCTTCGTGGGCAGCGACGCGGCCACCGACGTGATGCCGTCGCTGGTCGAGGGCGTCACCCAGCCCGTCCATACGATGCTGATCGCCGGTCTCGGCGTGAACATCTTCGACAACATGGACCTCGAGGCGCTCGCCGAGACCGCGGCACAAGAGAACCGCTGGGAGTTCATGCTGACCGCCGGGCCGATCCCGGTCGAGGGAGGCACGGGCTCACCGCTGAACCCGATCGCGATCTTCTGATCCACCCGCAGGGCCGGCCACCGCATGCACGGTGCGCCGGCCCGCCGCCTCAGACCTCCGTCAGCCGGCCCGTGCTGTCGCCGAGGCGGTCGCGGTGCACGTCCACCTTGTCGAGTATCGACAGCAGCAGATTGGTCAGCGGCGTGCCGTCCGCGCAGGCGACGTGACGCCCGCCCTGCAGCCGGCCGCCCGCGCCCCCGGCCAGCAGCACCGGCAGATCGGTGTGGAGGTGCAGGTTGCCGTTGCTGATGCAGCCGCCGTACAGGAGCAGCGCATGATCCAGCAGCGTGCCGTCGCCGTCCGGCGTGGCCCGCAGCCGGTCCAGGAAGTAGCGGAACAGGCTGACGTGGTACGTGTTGATCTTCGCGTGCTTCGCCACCTTGTCGGGCGCGTTGCCGTGGTGCGAGATGGCGTGGTGCGGGTCGGGAACGCCGATGTGGCTGTAGGTGCGCGTCGACGCTTCGCGCGCGAGCATGAACGTGCTGACGCGCGTGACGTCGGTCTGGAACGCGAGCACCTGCAGGTCGTACATCAGCTTCACGTGGTCGTCGTACAGCTCGGGCACGCCGACCGGCATCTCCGGCAGCTCGATGTGCTCGCCCACGCGCGCCTCCACCTTCCGGACACGCTGCTCCACGTCGCGGACACTTTCCAGGTACTCGTGCACGCGCGCCGTGTCGGCGGCGCCGAGCCGGGTCCGCAGGCGGCCCACCTCGCCGACGATGGCGTCCAGGATGCTGCGGTCCCGGCCGAGCTGCCGCCGGCGCTCGGCGGCGCCGAGGCCCTCGCCGAAGAGACGCTCGAAGACGACGCGCGGGTCGGTCTGCATCGGCAGCGGCGTGGTCGCCGTGCGCCACGACAGCGTGTTGACGTAGCTGCACGAGTAGCCGATGTCGCACCCGCCGACAGCCGTGAAGTCCTCGGCCGCCACCTCGAGCGAACGCAACTGGGTCTCCCGGCCCAGCTCGTCGGCCGCCATCTGGTCGATAGTCTTCGCCCCGCGCACGTCGGCCCCCTGCGTGCGCTTGGGATGCACGCCGGTCAGCCAGACCGCGCTGGCCCGCGCGTGGTCCCCGGAGCCCTCGCCCTCGGCCGCCTCCGCCGGCCGCGAGTCGAGACCCGACAGGACGACCAGCCGGTCGCGGTGCGGCGCCAGCGACGCGAGAATCGGCGGCAGATCGAACGCCGTGCCGTCGGCCGCAGGCGTCCACTGCTCCATGATCGCGCCGTTCGGGACGTAGGAGAACGCGAGCCGGCGCACCGGAGCGGCCGCCGTACGGGACATCGCCGACAGGGCGGGCACCATGGCGTCGAGCAACGGCAGCGCCACCGTCGCGCCGGCCCCGCGCAGGAAGGTCCGCCGCGGCAAGGCTCTCTTCGTGATGATCATGGGTGACTCACCTTCATCCGGAACGCATCGCTGTCCACGATGCCGGTAACGATTGACGAAAACCGATAGTCCTGGTCGGCCGCCCGCCCGACGATCCGGCGCACCGCGGGCGCGTCGTAGTACTCCAGCCCCCGGCCGATGGCATACGTCAGCAACTTGCGGGTGAACGTCTCGACGAACGTGCCGGGCCGCTGCAGGATCGCCTCGCGCAACTCGCCCGGGCCGTCGAACGCGGTCCCGTCGGGCAGTACGTCCGAGGCGTCGATCGGCTGCCCGTCGGCGCCGGTTCCCCGCCAGCGTCCGATCGCGTCGAAGTTCTCGAGCCCGAACCCGTACGGATCCATGCGCGCGTGACACGTCGCGCAGGCGGGATTCGCGCGGTGCCGCGTCAGGCGCTCGCGGATGGACAGGCCCTCGGCGCTTCCGGTGTCCTCGAGGTCCGGCACGTCCGGCGGGGGCGGCGGCGGGGGCGCGCCGAGCAGGTTCTCCAGAATCCAGTTGCCACGCAGCACCGGGGAGGTCCGCGTCGCGTAGGAGGTGACCGTCAGCACGCTGCCATGGCCCAGCAATCCGCGCCGCGCTTCGTCGGTCACGGCCACGCGGCGGAAGCGATCGCCGTAGATGCCCGGCATCCCGTAGTGGCGCGCCAGACGCTCGTTCACGAACGTGTAGTCGGCGGTCAGCAGGTCGAGGACGCTGCGGTCCTCGTGCATGATGCTCTCGAAGAACAGCTCGGTCTCGCGCTGCAGCGCACGGCGCAGGTTGTCGTCGAAGTCCGGGAACGTCGGCGGGTCCGGATGCGTGTTGCCGAGGTTCCGCAGGTACAGCCACTGCCCGGCGAAGTTTTCCACCAACGCCGCCGCGCGGGGGTCGGCCAGCATGCGCCGCACCTGCCGCGTCAGCTCCTCCTGTTCGCTCAGGCGCCCGTCCTCGGCCGCCGCCAGCAGCTCGTCGTCCGGAATGCTGCTCCAGAGGAAGAACGACAGCCGCGAGGCGAGATCCAGGTCCGCCAGCGGATAGACGGCGCCGGCCTCGACGTCGGCGGGCTCGGCCTCCAGCCGGAAGATGAACTGCGGGCTGGCCAGGACGAACCGCAGCGCCAGCTCGATGCCGGCCTCGAAGCCGCCGTCGCGGCGGCCCTCCCGGTAGAAGGCGATCAGCCGGTCGAGCTCCGGCGCTTCCAGGGAACGGCGGTAGGCCAGGCGGCCCAGCCGCGAAAGAATCGAGCGCGCGCACGGCAGCTCGTCGGCGGCAGCCTCGGGGCGGCAGGTGAAGATGCGCCGCCGGCTCGGCGTGTCCTCCGGCCGCACGGCCCCGAACGGGCCGGCGATCAGCACACTGTCGACGTCCGGCAGCCCGCGGCGGCTGCTCGTGCCCACGAAGCTGCGGAGAAACGGCCGCGCGACCTCTTCCGACAGCACGGCGGGCCGGCCCACGAACGCGGCGACGATCTCGTGCCGTCCGGCCGTGATCGGCAGCCGCACGCGCATCGACTCGTCGGCCGTGAACGCCTTGGTGGCGGTCTGCCCGGGGTTCTGCTCGTTGATGACGATCGGGCGGTAGGCGTCCTCGCTGCCTACGGGAAACAGGGCGACCCGCTCGCCGTCCAGCGTCAGCTCGACTCCTCGCCGATGCCGCGGATGGCGCCCACCGCGGTCCGCCGCAGCCGCACGCGGAGCTCGTACTCGGCGTCGACCGGGAAGTGCTCCGTGACGCGGACGCCGCCCCGGGTGCCGAGCGGCAGGTCGCGCAGGTGGTAGTCCTGGGTCAGGTCCTCGGGCGTCTTGTGGGTGACGGTCGCCGCGGGAATCGCCGGGCTGCCGACCGCCAGCCGGCTGACCTTGCGCGCCGTCGTGACGGTGCTCTCGATAAGCAGCGGCGACACGCCGAGGGCGTCCGCGATGTTGTCGAAGCCGAAGGTGGAGTCGTCGGCGGGCAGTGCGCTGACGTCGGCGTCGACGGCCAGCAGGTCCCGCACCGCGTTGCGGTACTCGGTGCGGTTCATCCGGTGCAGCAGCGGGCGTCCCGGATTGGGGCGCGCGAGCGCGGCCGTGTCGAGCGTCGTCTCCAGCCAGGAAGCGAAGGCGCCGTAGGCGGTGCCGGCCGGCCGCGGGCGCCCCACCGGCGGCATGGTCCGGCTGCGGAGCTTCTGCACCACCTTCTCCCACAGCGCCGGGTGGGCTGCGACGTGCTCCGCGGAGACCTCGACCTCGTCCAGGGCGAGGCCGGCGGTCCGCAACCGGCCGTTGTGGCAGGTCACGCAATAGCGCTGCACCAGCGCCGCGTGGTCCTGGGGGGTGGCGCCTGGTACTCCGTGGTCTTCACCCGCCTGCGGGCCCTGGGCGGCGGCGACGCCGGCCGGCAGACTGCCAGCCAGCAGACCAACGGCCAGCCACGCCACGCCAGCGTATCGCAGTAGCCCCGCGCGCCGTCCGCTCCGCATCGTCACCTCCACACGCCACGCTGCGCGCATGACCTCAAGGGGCGGCGCCTCGAGCCGCCGCTTCCTCGGCCCTCGGAGTCGGCTCGGCGCCGAGCTCCCGCAGCAGCGCCGCGGCCTTGTCGCGCCGGATCACGCTGGCCACCTGATTGAACCCCTGCTCGGCGAGATCCAGCGGGTTGCGTTCCAGCTCGTCCTGGAAGTCCGTCCGGGCGCCGGCCTCGACCAGGTGCCGGATGATGCTGTTCGCCGCGCGATAGACCGCGCCGTGGAGCGCCGTCTGGCCGTTGGCGTTGCTCGCGTTGACGTCCACGCCGGCGTCCAGCGCGATCCTCACGGCCTCGAGCGCATCCCGCTCGGAGCGGAACGGCCGCGATCCCTCGACGTACCCCACCCCGGCGGCCAGCATCACCGCCGTGTTGTTTGCATACGTGGCCAGCCGCGGGTCGGCGCCGTGGGCGGCCAGCACCCGCATCGCCTCCACGTCGGCCGCCTGGGCGGCCAACACGTACGGCGTCGCCCCGCCCAGGTTGACCCGGTTGTCCATGAGCGGCCGGCCGGCGCTGAATATCTCCTCGTCGGTCCACCGCTCGTGCACGATCGGCACCGGCTCGGTCCGCGCGTTCGGGTCGGCGCCGCGCTCCAGCAGCATCCGCATCAGCTCCAGGCCGTCGAGCTGGGACCGGTCCCTTCCCGTGGCGTCGACGAACTGGTTCGCCACGCGGCGCTGCGGCGCGCGGGCCCGCACCAGGTCGTGCAGAATGGCGTTGCCGCGACCGTCGCGCGCGTTCGGGTCGGCGCCGGCGTCGAGCAGCATCGCCGCCGCCGTGTAGTGGCCGATGGTCACGGCCATGCTCAGCAGACTCCCGGTCGCGGGTGGGCGGCCGGCGGCCTGCGCGGCGGGGTCGGGTATCCGCGCATTTGCCTCGGCGCCCGCCTCCAGCAGCAGGCGCAGCGCGTCGCGGGCATCCTGCCGCACGGCGAACATCAATGCCGTGAATCCACCCGTCGAGGACGCGTCGACCGCAGCGCCCGTCTCGAGCAACAGGCGCATGATGGGGACGTGGTTCTCCGCGGCGGCCCACATCAGGGGGGTCTGGCCCCGCCAGGCGTCCACCGCGTCGATGTCCGCTCCGTGCGCCAGCAGCGCCCGGACCGCGGCGGCGCGGCCGGTGCGCGCGCAGGTCAGGATCGGGGGCTCCCCGGTAGGCGCCAGATGCGGGTCCGCACCCGAGTCCAGCAGGCGCGCAACCACGGCGGTGCCGGCGTTGGCGCAGGCGAGGGCGAGCGGCGTGGATCCGTTCCGGTTGACGGCGTCGGGATCCGCGCCGGCGTCGAGCAGCAACTCGGCCAGCGCGGCGTCGTCTCCGTAGGCCGCCCAGTGCAGCGCGGTGGTGCCGTCCACCTGCGCGGCGTCGACGTCTATGCCTTCCTGCTGCAGCAGGCGCGAGACCGCGGCGCGGTCACCCTTCCGCGCCAGCTCCGGCAGCCGGGAGTCGGGCTCGTTGGCCTGGAGCCCGGCGCTTGCGAGCAACAACAGTACGAGCAGTGACGCGAGCTTTCGTCGGTTCCGCATGATGCATTACCCGTCACGCCCTGCCGCCGAAGGCCGACCGACGTGAACCGGGCGGCCTGGCGCCGCACGCGACTCACGCAATCTCGCATCGTATCCGAGGGCGCCGGCACAATCAACGGTTGCCTCGCGCAGGCTAGGCGTCGTCGGTGCGGTTCTCGCGGCGCAGACTCCGACGCTTCAGAGAGCCGCGATCCGGGCACGCAGATCGACTACCTCGGTGTCCGGCAGCATCGTCATGCCGTGGTCGATCCGACAGGCCTCGCGGGTGGGGCACACGATGAAAAGGTGATCGAGCGCAAGCGTCTCCATGGCGGTTCGCATCGCTTTCGTCACCCGCGGCGCCTCGTTGAACTTCACCTCGAAACCGATGCGCCGGCCGCGTTCCACCACCATCAGGTCCAGCTCTCCCCCGCCGTGCGCGCCCCAGAACCAGGCGTCGCGGCAGCGCAACGCACGCAGGATCTGCTCGATGGCGAAGCCCTCCCAGGACGCGCCCACGCGGGGATGACCGAGCAGGGCCATCGCGTCGGGGATGCCGAGCAGCGCGTGCAGCAGACCCGTGTCGCGAAAGTAGATCTTGGGCGCCTTGACCTGGCGCTTGGCGACATTCTCGATCCAGGGCTGAAGCTGGCGGACCATGTAGGTGCCGGTCAGCAGGTCCAGGTAGCCGCGCACGGTCTTGTCGGACACCCCCAGCGCCCGGCCCAGCTCCGACGCGTTCCACGTCTGACCGTGCCAGTGCGCCAGCATGGTCCAGAAGCGCCGCATCGCGGCAGGGGGAATGCGAATGCCCAGTTGCGGAACGTCGCGTTCCAGAAACGTGCGAACGAACCCCTCGCGCCACGCGATGCTGTCGTCATCCGACGCTGCCAGGTACGATCGCGGCAGTCCGCCACGCACCCAGAGCCGGCGGAGTGTCTCCGGACCGGTCTCACCGAGGTCGAATCCGCTCAGCTCGACGAACTCCACCCGGCCCGCCAGCGACTCCGATACACCGCGCACCAGCTCCGGCGACGCGCTGCCGAGGATGAGGAAGCGCGCCCGCGTGTCGGGCCGGTCCACCAGGACACGGAGGGCATTGAACAGGCGCGGGAGGTGCTGGATCTCGTCCAGCACCACGAGCCCGTCGAGCTCGCCCAGGATCAGCTCGGGGTTGACCAGCCGACGAACATCCGGCTCCGAGTCCAGGTCAAATATGGTCGCTTTTCGGGTCTCGGCGAGTTGCCGGGCCAGGGTCGTCTTGCCGCACTGCCGTGGTCCCAGCAGCGCGGTGATCGGAGATCTGCCGAGCGCGGTCGCGAGTTGCTTCAGATAGGTGACGCGCTCGATCACGCGCTCATTCTATCTTGAAAATTCGGATACAGACTCCGAATCTTCAAGATATGCCGGATGCCGGCACTCAACTGCTAGCGTCCCGACTCTTGCACGCGGCGCTTGATCTCCGGGGCGACGCGCGTGCCGTACATGGTGATGCCCGACAGGCGCGAGAAGTAATCGTAGGCCACGGCCGAGACCGCCTCCACCACCGCGCCGCCGTTGCCCCCGTAGCTGGACATCACCGAGATCACGTAGGGGCGGTCGGGCACATCCACCAGGCCCCAGACGGTCGACACGCCGGTGATGCCGCCGGGCTTGAACGCGATCGGCACCTGCCTCGGCACCGGGTTTCGTATGGGCCCGCCCTTGTAGATTTCGAGTATCTCGCGCACGCGCGCACATCCGGCCTTGCTCAGCGGCAGGTCGCAACTCGCGATCCGCTCCATGATCAGAGCCGCGTCGCGGGGCGTGGACAGGTTCTCGTCGCCGCGCACGGACGCCTCCGGCCGCTGCATCTTGCGCGCCAGCCGCGTGCGCCCGGCCCCAAGCGACGCCGACAGCGCGTTGACCGCGTCCATCCCCAGCACATCGATGAGCACGTTGGTGGCCGTGTTGTCCGAGTAGACGATCATGTAGATCGCGTGGTCCTCCAGGGAGAGGGAGGTCCCGCCGTCGGTCAGATGCCGCAGCACGCCGCTCCCGCCGGTCCGCACCTCGTCGGTAACGTCGACGCGGCGGCGCAGCAGCCCCGGCTCCGACTCGGCTCTCCGGAAGAGCTCCAGCAGCATCGGAACCTTGATGGCGCTGGCCTGCGGGAACAACAGCTCGTCGTTCACCCCGAAGCGGTCGCCGCTGGTCAGATCGACAAGGTGCACGCCGGCGACACCCTCGTAGGCGTCGACGATGCGCTCCAGCTCCGCCTGGAGCTTGCCGCCGAGAATCTCGAGGTGCTTCTCCTGGGCCGCCAGCGGAGCCGCAAGCCACAGCAGCAATGCGGAAACCGCGAGAAAGCACACCGTGCGGGTGGACGTCTTGCGCTGCAGCAACGTCATCTCGATGTCTCCTGCCTTTATCCCTGCTTCTATCCCTGCTTCCGCCCGTTTCCCTGCCCGCGCCGTCTACCTGCCCGCGCGGCTTACCCTGCTCGCGCGGCGACTGCCCCGTGCGACGAGCGACGGTGCGTCGAGCGCGGCTCAGGTCGTCATCGCCGAGAAAACCGCTCCATGCGCGCCCACGATGCGCTCCATCGCCTCCCGGTTGGGCTCGATAGACCACTCGCCGCGCTCGGACGTCCCTCCCAGGACGATGCCGTCGCTGCGGGGCTGCATGTGGATGCCGAGGCCGCCCGCCGGGGACGAGCCGGGAAGACCGCCGAAGGTCCCGTAGTCCACTTCCGGCTGGGGTACGAGCACGGTGAGCTGCCCCTTGAGGGGCACCATCTCGTCGTCGCGGAAGAGGTCTCGCGCGCCGAGCCCGGAGCAGTTGACCACGAGCGGTTCGTCCAGCGCCGTCAGCTCCCTCGGTTCGGTGAACCTGCGGATGACGATCCGCCCGCCGAAGGCGACGACGTCGCGGACCAGGGCGTCGAGATAGATGGACGGCTCGATGCGCAACCGCATGCTCCGGTTCGCAAAGCGGGTCGGAAAGGGATGCTCTCCCGGTCCCAGCAGCGTCGTGCCCGTGCTCAGGTGCGCCGGCAGCAGCGGCTCCTCGTCCCCTGTACCCTTCTGAATGACTTCGGGGCGATGATGTCGCGGAGTCGGGCAGGCCGTCGGGAGCCACCATTCGTCCCCTGTGTTTCGAACACCTGGGAGGGACTTGTGCCCCGACGGTTCGCCATCGATGGACGCCCAGTGGGGAGTTTGCGCCGTAGAGCGCCAGTACAGGGACCGGCAGGCATCGTTGGCGCGCCCGTTCGATTCGCCTGGGAGGTTAAAGTTGAAGTTGGAATGGTTCGCGGGTGTGGACTGGGGCTCGCAACAACATCAGGTGTGCGTGCTCGACGCCGACGGGAAGGTGCTCGGAGAACGGGTGTTCGAGCATGGCGGTGCAGGGCTGCTGCAAATGGCGGACTGGCTGCTGTCGTTCGCAAAGGGCGACGCGAGCGAAGTCGGCGTGGCGGTCGAGACGCCACGCGGGCCGGTGGTCGAGAGCCTGATGGAACGCGGCTTCGCGGTCCACTCGATCAACCCGAAACAGCTCGACCGCTTCCGCGACCGGCTGTCGCCGGCAGGGGCGAAGGACGACCGGCGGGACGCCCGGGTGCTGGCCTCGGCGCTGCGTACCGACCCGCACTGTCTTCGGCGGCTGGAATCGACCGACCCGGCGATCGTCGAGTTGCGGGAGTGGTCGCGCCTCAACGAGGACCTGACTCGGGAACGGGTGCGTCTGGCCAACCGCATGCGGGATCAACTCTGGCGCTACTACCCACAGTTCCTCGACGCGGTTGACGACGACGTCGCGGCGCCGTGGGCGCTCGACCTGTGGCAGAGCCTGCCGACGCCGCGTGCCGGCCAACGCGTGCGCGAGGTGACGCTCACCAGAGTGTTGAAACAGCACCGCATCCGCCGGGTCGACGCCGCGACATTGCGCGCCAAGCTGCGTACGCCGGCCGTCAAGCTGGCGCCGGGCGCGGCCGAAGCCGCCACTACGCATGTGCGGCTCGTCGCTGAACGCCTCGCCCTGGTCAACCGCCAGCTCGATCAGGCTCGGCGCGAACTCGATGGGTTGGTACATCAGCTCGCCGAGGCAGCTCCGGCGGACGACCCGAACGCTTCGACGGAGGACGAACCCTCGTCGAAAGCGCTGCCGGATGCGGCGATCCTGCTGTCGCTGCCCGGCATCGGCGCCAAGGTGCTCGCCACGCTGCTTGGCGAAGGCAGCGACGCGGTGGAGCGGCGGGACTACAACGCGTTGCGCTGTTTGTGCGGGGTGGCTCCAGTCACCCGGCGTTCGGGCAAGAGCATGATCGTGACGCGGCGACAGGCGGCCCATGGCCGGCTGCGCGACGCCGCCTACCACTGGGCCCGCGTCGCTGCCCAACGCGACCCGGTCAGCCATGACAAGTACCGGTCGCTGCGCGCCCGCGGCCACGGGCACGCCCGCGCCCTGCGCTCGGTGGCCGACCGACTGCTGAACGTCGCCTGCGCGATGCTGCGTGACGGTGTCTGCTTCGACCCGCAGCGCGCCGGGACTGGCGCTGCCTGAGCGGATCGTCGACATGTAGCTCGTGGCGTCCCGGACCAGGCGCCGCGCATTCTGTTCGTGGAACGAGGGCCAGCCTTCTGGCTGGCCCGTAAGAACTTCCCGCACGGTCAGCCGCGGCAGTCACCGGAGGCCGTAGCGGAGCGAAGGAGCCGGGAAGCGGCTTGACGGCCGCGGCTGCCCGTGCGCGAGGTAAACGCGTTCCGAGCGCAGCGAGGGCATTCAGTTGCCTTCAAGCCGACCCACATCTGTGTCCAGAGGGCGGCATGATCGCGTCCTCGGACTCGATAGAAGGCGCCACCGAACGAACTCGAAAATCCGCTTGACAAACGGTGGGGAGTCCCTCCCCTGCGCCCTGTCCGGGTGCGCGCGGCTCGTCGTCTCGCAGCTCGTAGCGGTGGATCCAGGACACGCCGTATCCCCTTCCCACGAGCAGTTGCAGTTGGCGGTAGGAGATCTCGGCGGCCTCACGAAACTGCGCGTCCCACGCCGGGGAGCGGAGGTCGCGGTCGACGAGTCCCGACGTCGGGGTGAACCCCGCCATCGACATGTTCGAGGTCGTGTTCGGAGGCACCGCCAGAGCGTAGATGGTGACGTCGAACCCGTGCCGCTGAAGCTGGCGCGCGGCGGTGAGGCCCACGGCCCCGCAGCCGATCACGGCCGCCCGGCGGCTGTCGTGGGCGAGGGCCATCTCGGCGGCCATCCGGCCCGTGCCCCAGGAGAGCGACATGCCCGACCCGCCGTGGCCGTAGTTGTGGATCACCGTGGTCTCGTCGAGCCGGTCGGCCGCCAGCCGGAATCCCCACGGGCGGTGGGGACGCAGCCCCACGGTGGTGCGGATGACCCGGTCCCAGTCGGCGAGCACGGGCGCCAGCCGCAACGGGGCCCGGCCCGGCGTTGCACTCGGCGCCGCCGGGGCAACGCTGGACGCGGAGCGCCCCGCGCACCCGCTCAGCCCGGCCCCGATCAGGCCCATGCCGCCGAACGTCAGCAGGGTTCTTCGATTCATCGTCATCTCCGGCCTCAACGTATCATGACGTGTGCCCATGAGAATGCCAGCCTTCGTTGCCGTTCTATTGCTCACGATGCCGGGTCTCGCCGCCGCCGACGGCGAGGAATCGTACCGGACCCGCTGCGCGCTCTGCCACGGCGTGGACGCCGCCGGCAGCGACCGGGCCGGATCGATCCTCGCGACGCTCGATGCGAGCGGACCCGAGCAGTTGGCGCGTATCATCACCGACGGGGTGCCGTCGCGGGGCATGCCCGGCATCGAGATTCCGGACGAGGAGTTGACGCCGCTCGTCGCCTACCTCAAGGAACTGGCCGCCGCGGCGCCGGCGGCGGCCCGCGATCCGCGGGCGCCGCAACCGCGCGCCGCCTCCGTTCCGCTCGCCGGGGGCGATGCGTTGGAAGGCACCGTCCTCAACGAAAGCGGGTTCGACGCGCAGTTCCGGACGTCCGGCGGCGACATCCTGCTGCTGCGTCGCGAGGGCGACGCCTACCGCGAGGCGGCGATCGAGCCGTACGTCGACTGGCCGTCCTACCACGGCAGCTATACCGGGAACCGCCACAGTCCGCTCGACCAGATCAATCGGGACAACAGCGGCCGGCTGGCCATGCAGTGGTTCTTTCCCATCCCCGACATGCCGATGATCGAGGGCACGCCGGTGGTGATTGCCGGCGTGATGTACGTCACCGCGGTGAACCAGGTGTACGCGCTCGACGCGGCGACGGGGCGCGAGATCTGGCGCTACGCGCAGCCGCGCACGGAGGGCCTCGTCGGCGACCCGGGCATCGGTCTCAACCGCGGGGTCGCGGTTCGCGGCGACCTGGTGTTCAGCGTCACCGACCACGCCCACGTCATCGCGCTGGACCGCTTCACCGGCGAGCTGGTCTGGGACACCGAGATGGACGACTACCGCGAGCACTACGGCGCCGTCGTGGCGCCGCTGGTGGTGGGCGATCTCGTCATCGCCGGCATCAGCGCGGGAGACACCGGGCTGCGCGGCTTCCTGGACGCGTACCACGCCGAGACCGGCGAGCGCGCGTGGCGCTTCTGGACCATTCCCGCGCCCGGGGAGCCGGGATCGGAGACGTGGGGCGACCCCGAGGTGCTGCGCCGCGGGTGCGGCGCCACGTGGCTTACAGGCAGCTACGACGCGGAGCTCGACCTGCTCTACTGGGCCACCGGCAACCCGTGCCCGGACATGAACGGCGACCGGCGCCCGGGCGACAACCTGTACACGAACTCGGTGGTGGCGCTCCGGCCGCGCAGCGGAGAAATGGTCTGGTACTTCCAGTTCACGCCGCACGACACCCACGACTGGGACGCGCAGGAGCCGCTGCTGCTGATCGACGAGGAGTTCCGGGGCCGGCCGCGCAAGCTGCTCGTGCAGGGCAACCGCAACGGCTTCTTCTACGTGCTCGACCGGACCAACGGGCAGTTCCTGCTGGGCGAGCCGTTCGTCAACCAGACCTGGGCCGAAGGGCTCGACGATTCCGGGCGTCCCATCGTCCTGCCGGAATCCGTGCCGACCGAGGCGGGCAGCGTCACCTGCCCGGCCATCTACGGGGCCACCAACTGGTGGTCGTCGAGCTACCACCGCGGGACGGGCCTCTTCTACATGATGGCTCTCGAATCCTGCAATACCTACACGAAGAGCGACGAGGAGTGGCAGCGCGGCAGAAACTGGATGGGCGGCACGACCTGGCTCCCGGACGGCGCGCCGAACCGGAAGTTCATACGCGCGCTCGACATCCAGACCGGCCGGACGGTGTGGAGCTATGCGCAGTCCGGGGAGGCGCGCACCTTCTCGGGCGTCCTCTCGACGGACGGCGACGTGGTGTTCTTCGGAGAGAACAGCGGCTCGTTCGCCGCCCTGGACGCGCGGAGCGGAGAGCCGCTCTGGCACGTCCCGATCAACCAGGAGTGGAGGGCCTCGCCGATGACCTACATGGTCGGCGGGCGGCAGTACGTGGCCATTGCCTCCCGGCTTGGATTCTGGGCGTTCGCGCTGCCAGAACGAGACTAGTGTCCGTAGAACTCCGAGCCAGTCCGCAGGACGCCGCACAGTCCCAGTATTATTGGGCCAATCGCGGGATCTGTCTTCCGTGGGCTTCCGTCCCCGTGTCCCCGGTTCCGAGTCCTAACGTGGGATACTCGTGGTATCCTGCGACCAGGGAGATCGGGATGGGGGGACGACTCAGAGCCAAGCAGATCGGAGCGTTGCGACCGGGACGGCACGGCGACGGCGGCACGCTCTTTCTCGTCGTCGAGCCCGGCGGCCGGAGTCGCCACTGGGTGCAGCGGTTGACCGTCCACGGCAAGCGCCGCGACCTCGGTCTGGGCGGCTACCCGTACGTCGGGCTCGCCGAAGCGCGCGCCGCCGCGTTCGCCAACCGTCAGTTGGCGCGCCGCGGCGGGGACCCGACGGCGATCCTGCGGCAGTCGAGGGCCCCGACGTTCCGCACGGCGTGCGAACGGGTGGAGGCCGGCGCAACGTGGAAGGGCATGGGGGCGGAGAATCGGCGGCGTGCTCTGAAGCGCTACTGCGGCTCGATCATGGACCGGGGCATCGACCAGATCCGTCGTGCCGACGTGATCGCCATCCTGTCGCCGGTGATGGCGGAGAAGCGGGCCACGGGCTCGAAGCTGCACGGGTGGATCCGCGGGGCGCTGGCGTGGGGGGTGGCGCGCGAGCACATCGAGTTCAACGTCGCTGACGGCATCGGTGCGGCGCTGCCCTCGGCTCGCAAGGCGAAGAAGCACCACCCGGCGCTGCCCTACTCGGAGGTGGGGACGGCATTGGAGGCCATCGCGGGGTGCACGGCGAGCGAGGCGGTGAAGCTGTGTCTTCGTTTCATCGTCCTGACGGCAGTTCGGTCGGGTGAGGCACGCGGCGCGATGTGGAGCGAGATAGACGTGTCCGGGGCGGAGTGGCGCATACCGGAGGAGCGCATGAAGGTCGGCATCGAGCATAGAGTGCCGTTGTCGGCTGCAGCGATGGACACGCTGGAGCGCGCCCGTGGGCTGCACAGTCCGGCCGGCTGGTGCTTCCCGGCGCCGGCGCGGGCCGGCAAGCAGATGCACGCGTCGACGCTGGCGCAGGTGGTGCGGACGCTCTATGGTGGCCGCTGCACGGTGCACGGCTTCCGCTCGTCGTTCCGCGACTGGGCGAGCGAGCAGACCAGCGTGCCGCATGCGGTAGCCGAGGCGGCGCTGGCGCATCAGGTCGGCAGCGCCGTAGAGCGGTCCTATGCCCGCTCGGACCTGTTCGAGAAGCGGCGCGGCCTCATGGATGGGTGGGCAGAGTTTGTGACCCGGTAGAGGAAGCCGGCCTGCCGGAGGCGACCGTGACGCCGAGGCCTTGGTGCGTCAGAGTTCAGCCCTTGCGCGTTTCCGGCCATGGCCGCTTGCGGATCGCTCCGGCCGGCAACGATCCGGATCAGGCGCGGGTCCTGGCGCTGTCCTGAACGGACCGACCGACGCTCGCCGGCCGAACGGGCGTTGGGATCCGATCGGAGGCCGGTGTCGGCGTCATGGATCTCGAGCCGACCACGTACCCGATGTCGCAGCTTCAGTAGTCGTCGGCGATCGTCGCCCAGGGCAAGGTGCAGTTGGCGCGCGTGCTGGCGGAGCGTGTCGGCCTCCACGCCGAGCAGGGCATGGAGGGCGACGAGTGCCTGTACGACGAGCGCGAGCGTGACGGTAAATCCAACGAGCCCCGGCGACGCGAAGCGTTCGTGGAGCACCGACGAGCGGCGGTCGAGGCGGCGCGTCGCCTCAGCCACGGGATGGACGCCGCTACACGGCGTCGAGCCTTTCGCGCGCCGCCGCCGTCTGAGCGACAGGAGCCGGCGGCGATACGACTTGCGCCGCCGCGAGCAGGCCCCGCCGTGTGTTCAGTGAGACACTGCCCACGCCGGGGCTCCTGCTCCGGCTCGCTCAACCGGAGCCGTCGCACACGAGCCTCTGCAAGTGTAGCCGCGGCCGGTCTGCTTCAGTCTGAGGTTTCGGCTACTAGCGGCTCCGGGGACGCGAGTCGATGTAGTCGAGCACTTCATCCAGATACCACCTGACGGCGTGGGGGCCGATCTTGACGGGCTGGGGGAACTGGCCCAACGCCTTCCGCTTGTAGATCGTGGACCTGCACAGCCCGGTTAGCTCCTCTACCCTGGCGAGCCTGATCAGCTGCCGCAGGGACGCGTTCTTCGAACGGTTGCGCGTGGCCATCGTGCGTCTCTCCTCCATTGACGGTCAGGAGAAGTGTTACCAACCGCGGCCACGGGACCGGGTCGGGGTCCACAAGCTGCATCTCGCAGGTGGTCCGGCGTTGCTGGTGCTGGGCCGCCCTTCAACTCGCGCGCATTGGTGGGAAGCGGCAAGATGAAGAGGACCCCCTGAGCACTCAAGGAAGAGCGGTCCTACGGCGATGAATCGATGGGACGAGACACGTTCGTCTCGTCGACATCGCCAGGAGGACGCGGAGGTGATCAGGATGAGTCAGTGGGCCGGGATTCGCAACCTGCATCTGTGTTCGCCGGCGCGGCGGAAGCGCAGACGCTCGGGCTCGGGCGCCCGGCGACGGCCGCGGACATCGACGTCTGGGGAGCGATCGTGGGACCGGAGGGCGCGGAGCTGCCGCCCGGCGGCGCCACCGCGACCGCCGGAAGAGCGGTCTACGACCGCCGTTGCGCCGCGTGTCATAGCCCGACCGGCACCGAGGGGCCGGACGACCGGCTGGCCGGAGGACGGGGCTCGCTGGCCACCGACGGGGCGTGGGCAGCTACTGGCCGGCGGCCACCACGCTGTGGGACTACGTGTACCGCGCGATGCCGTTCAACCAGCCCGGCTCGCTGACCACGGACGAAGTCTACGCGGCGGTCGCCTACGTGCTCTTCCTCAACGATCTCGTCGGCGAGGACGACCGGATCGACGCTGCCGCGCTGCCGCGCATCGAGATGCCGAACCGGGACGGGTTCGTGCCCGATCCGCGCCCGGACATCGCGCCGCCGGCGATCGGGCACGCGCTCCGCATCGAGCGGCTGCTCGACGGCCCCCATCATCACGCCCGACATGGACGGACGGATGGGAGCAACATCGCCGGGCCGTCTCTCGTCCGCGTGCCGGACTGGGTGGAGAATCCGCTCGGGCGCTACTACCTGTACTTCGCCGACCATCGGGGCACCTACATCCTGGCGTGCGCGAGGGACAGTTCTGATCGTCGGGTCGTGTTGTCGATCTTCTGAAACTGACTCTTCTGTGAGGGCGCCGGCAGCGCCCGCCGGGATCCGCGGAGTATGACCAGCGGGTCATACTCCGCGTTCTTGCGTGACCGCCAACAACGTAGCCCGACCCGAGGATCGTGGTTGATCTTGCGCGTCTTTCCCGGTGATTCGACGATTACGAGGTCAGCCATGGCATGCCGGCCAGCGCAACCGGGCGGGGCCACGCACAAGCGCCGGCAGGACCGCCCGTAAGCAGCCCCGGACGGCTGCTGCAAGGAGGCGAAAATGCGGGTACACAGCGATACGTGCTAACCAGATATTTTCGCCGTGTGTTCGCGTTTTATACTTGTCGATCCAATTCCTTGGATTGGATCAGTAGATCCACTCCTCTGAACTGACAAAAGAAGTTACGGTCAGCGTTTACAGTGTGTCAATATATTGACGGTCGCCAGATGTACCAGGATTGGTGCAGTTTCTACTTGCCGATCCGTTTCCAGAACATGGTCCAGTATTAGACACGGTCCAGAGGTTCCGAAGGGGCGAAAGTCCGCCCCGAAACCGCCTACCGAACCGCCGACGCGACGCGCCGATTCCACAGCCGAGGAGCATACCGTGAACACGGCGCCAACTGCCGCCACTCGCGGCCCCACGCCGGCAACCCGACCAACATGATCCGGATCGCGGCGGAGCCAGCGGCATCAAGCGCGACGATGCCGCCTGCTGCCACGTCGAGGTCGTAACCGGCGACTTCGGCCGGTGCACCTGCTGTTCGACTCCTTCAAGTCTGCCCCGGCCGCCCGCCCCGCATCGGGCCGGCGCAAGCCGCCGCCACCGACACCACGCCGACGCCGCTGCCGGGCCGGCGCGCCTCCCCGAGTCGGCGCGCAGCACCACGGGACCCGGGAGGAGAGCGACAGCGGGCGAGAATTAAGCAGAGCGGACGCGGCCGGACAGGCAGAACGCGGGCGGGCAAGGCAGCGCTTCGGCATGCTGCGCCTCGCCCCACGCCGCCGGTCGCCGACCCCACGTCCGCCAACGCCTCGGGCCTGCCGGCCCGCTTCACCCGGCCCTGCTCGGGCCATTCCCCCTTTATCTGCGGAGGAAACCTGATGCCTCTGATCGACCTGCTGCGCCCCGACCAGCGCGCCGCGCTGCGGCGCCTGCGCAAGAGAATCGCCAACCGCGAGAACATGCGCCGCTACCGCAGCGACCTCAACTACCTGCAGCTGTGTTCCGGCGTCGACCTGCCGCTCGAGGCCGGCACCTGCGGTCGCCTGATCTGGCCCGAGAGCACCCGCTGCATGGCCTGCCGCAAGCGGCGCGACTGGCTCGTCCGGCACGCGCTCAACCCCGTCGAGGTCGCCCTGTCCGCGCTGCTCGACGGCATCAATGCCGACGAGGCCGATGCCGGTGCGCCCGACGACGACCACCCCGTCCCCCTGCTCGACGACCTGTCGGGACTCGGCGATCCCTGCCTGCGCTGGTAGCGCCGAAGACGCAACCGCCGCGGCGGACAACGCCGACGCCAGGCGGGCGCCTTCTTCCAGCCCCGTGCTGTCCCGCCTGCGGCCACGGCCACGCCATCGAGCGACGCCCCGCACCCAGCAAATACGTTCAATTACTCCCGCGCACGCCCGCCCGCGTCATCGCTCGGGCTCGACCGCGGGGACCGCGCATCGAGACTGCGCCGACGCACCGGTTGCTACAGGACCGCGGTGCGGGGGCGCCGGAAAGGCGGTCACTTGGCCGCCTTTCCGGCCGGCCATCGACGAACCGGGAGCAGGCTAATGAAGCCACCGTATCACAGCGCGCACGGTGACGCGTCGACCGGCGGGTGGTGCGAAGCCGCCGGGCGGCTGGCGGCGATTCGCACAAGCTACCGCGGACATCGTCGACGCCGACGAGCTCCCACCGCCGGCACAGGCAGGGCACACAACGGATGTGCGCCGCTGCGGGAACCTCACCCGGCGCGCAGCGCAGGGCAGGGCGACCCGCTTCGCGGCCTGACTCGAGTGCATCAGCCGGCCCTGCAAGGCCGGGCCGGCTGATGTAGGCTGACGAGCGGGACAGCGGCATGCGACACGACGACACGCTGCCGTGGGTCGACGGGTTCCTGGCCCTGTGCGAACGGTACGGCTCGGAAGAGTCGGCGAATGGCCGCTGTCGTGCGGGGCCGGCGCGCGGGCTTACCGGGGTTGCCCTGCCGTGACGACTGGCCGGCGTGGAACGCCGAATCCGGCGCGTGGGGTCGGTAGCGGCCCCGTCGGTCTCGGCGGCGGCCGTTCGTGCATTTCGGCGACCGGCGCGATGCGGCGGCGGCTCGCCCTGCAGGGAGCATTTCACGATGTCGAGGAGCGGAATCCTGGACGCGTTGCGCAACGAGGAACGCTCGCTCAAGAGCCAGCTCGTCGCCATCCAGCGCGCCATCGAAGCGATTGAAGGAGCTGCCGCGCCGACCGCCCGGCGCGGCAGCGAGAAAGCGGTCAAGGCGGTCGGGAGGCGCAAGCGCGCGATGACCGAGGAGCAGCGCCGGGCCGTGGCCGAGCGGATGCGGAAGTACTGGGCCGCACGACGGGCGGAGAAGGCCAAGGGGAACTGACCGCAGCAGGGACGCGAACTGTGCGCCTCGGTTCTCCACGCCGGCGCGTCGGCCGGCTCACCGGAGCCCATGCACTCGGAGCCGGCCCGGCGTCGCCTTTTGCGGAACGGCGCCGCGTCCAGTCACGCGGCGACGGTCTCGCGGTCCCTCCGTCCGGGTCACGCGAGGCCCTCGCGCAGCAGGCGCGCCACCGGCCGGCAGATCGCGTTGATGCGCGCGTGCTGATGACGCACCCTTGGCTCGCGCGTGTAGCCGTCGATCAGCCGGGACGTGGCAGACGAGCCGGCGCAGGGCGGAGGCCGTGTCGTTCTGGCGAAGCGACCCGGTTGACCTGCCGGGCGACACGTCGCGCTGGATGGCGTCGCGCGGACGCTGGAAAGCCCGCCGGCGTCGGCCGGGAGCCGGACGGTACACGTTGAGTGCATCGCTCGCGGGATCGGCTCGGCCATAGCAGCGGCCGACTACCTGCTCGGCGAGAGCGACGCGGCCGGGAAGCTGCGACGGCGTCGAGAGCCCCCGCGCAGATCCCAACCGGATGGCCGCTGTCCCGAAGCGGACGCTGTTCGCCATGCTGGACCGCTACGCCACCATGGAGTCCCTCGACCTGGACGAGACCAAATCGACAAGACCGACACCGAGCGACTCCACGAACGAGATCATGGACGCCATCAGCCGCCGGGTCGACGGGAAGCTCGTCGTGCGGACCTGCCGCGCCACCAGGAAGGGAAAGAGCAGCTCCGAGTTCGACTGCCCGCTCCATGACACGGATCAGGCCGGCGAAGCGCAGACCCGTCTGCCTGGCGCTGTTCGTGCGCCTCGGATAGCACCTGCAGACACTGCCGCCGGTCGCCGACCAGGAAGTCGCCGAGGACGTCGACCAGGCGACGATCGACCGGCTGGCCGCATCCATCGAGGTCCTCGAACCGTCCGAAGCCGTGCACTGACGGCGCGCACCAAACGGGAAGACGCACCGAGCGCAACGCGCAACCGGCACGCACCGGGCGGGCTTGGCGCCGAGCAGGACTTGTGGTCCGTAACGTCCTTGAGCAGCGGCATCGAGCACCACGCCGGTCAGCAACGCGGTCGCACCGAGCAGGACGAGCTCCTCCGCACGCGGCCGCACGAGGTTGCCCGCACCGAGCTGAACGCCGATCGGGAGCGAGGCGGCACGCAAGCGGATGGCCGCCGTCAACCGGCGCACACGGCGCAGCGCCGACCATGCCGGTGAGCGCGCAGACGGCGGCGCGTATCAATGGAAGATCCGGGCCGACGCGCCGTCCGCATGCATCGACCAACCGCCCCGGGCCACCCAGCGGTACGCTACTCGGGCGACCGCACCGAGCAGCACGCCGATCCGGACCGAGTCCACCCCGAGCAGGACACTTGCCTGAACGCACCCGGTGCGCGACGCCGTTTCAGGACGGTACGCCAGGACCACCGAGAGCGCCCTGCCACGCACACAGACGCTCATCTTCAGGAACGCGCCGCATGGCTCGGCCTTTGCCCACCAGGCACCACAGCCGGACCGCGGATCGGGACGACAGCCGCTACGGATCGGCAGACGCACCGAGTGGAAAAGATCAGCAACCGCTTAGCCCATGTTTAACAGGTTGGTAAACTTGGGTTAGCGCGACGGTCGGCTGCGAACGCGGCCCGGGGGCGACCCCACCAGGCACGACGCCGATCAGGACGAAGTCCACATCGAGCACCACGCTTTTCCTGAACTCGCCGAGTGTCCCGCCAGGACCGCCGACAGCGCTCCGTAGGCACCGAGACGCCTGTCTGCAGGAACGCACCGAGTGCAACGGCCGGAGGAACCTGCCAGCACGCGCCGAGTGCAACGGCCCGCGACAACTGCCAGTACGCACCGAGTGTACCGGCCCCGGAAACTGGCAGACATGTGGCCTGCGGAAATGTGGGTCGCCGCCCCAGGTTTGGTTCCCTTCCGTCTTCGGCGGCCTGCCTTCCGGACGTGGGGGAGCGCGCCTGCCTGGCGATCCACCGCTCGACTTCGGCCACCGCCCGCGCCGCCGCCGCCCGGATATCGTGCCGGTGCGGCAGTCGGCGCGCACCGCGCTGTCGTGGCTGCGCGCCAACGCCGCACGCTACGGCCTCGACCCGGCCTTCCAGCGCGACACCGGCGTCATCTGCACGTGCAGTTGGACGAAGTCCCCAAGGAGGGCGTCTCGGCCGGCGTGACGATGGCCGCCGCGCTGGTCTCCGCCCTCACGCGGCGGCGAGGTCACCCTCGGTGGACAGGTGCTCCCGACCGGCGGCATCGCCGAGAAGGTGCTGGCCGCGCACCGCGGCGGGTTGCGCCGTGTCCTCCTGCCGCGGCGCAACCGCAAGCGGTCGATGAGGATCTCGGCGACGACCTGCGGCGCGTGGTCGCCGTCGACTACCTGACGGGTCGACGCTGCTGGAGCTGGCCCTGCAGCCCACGCCGGCTGCGGGCAGCGTGGCGGCACTCACGCCGGCCGGCCGCGCGTCCTGAGCCGGCCGAGCGCGAGCCGGCGCGCTGCGACGAGGACGAGTAACCAGCAGCACGGTCGGACAACACCGTGCGGGTGCCCGCCGACTTGGGCGGGCACCCAGGCGAACGACGGCCGAATGCCACCCCGGGTTGGCCGCCGTCCTTTACACTCCCGCCGCCACGGGGTGCCCGACGTGTCCTCTGCCGGCGCCGCGCCGAACGGACACACGCGATGCGGCGCGACCGGCGCATTCGCCGACTCGATGGCACCGGGGGGGATGATGGCTGATGAACGCAATGAAGAGGCCGCGGCGGTACCCGAGGTCGTGCAGACCGCGCGTGAACAGCCAGGCGGGGCGCTGCTGCCGAGTCGCTTGTTTGTTAGCTTCACCGCTGTGGACTCTGGCAGCTTCAGCCGGACGGCGGGGGAGAATTGAAGAGTGTCCGCGCAGCGCGTCGTAGACCCGGGAGGGGGCTCGGGGGAGGGGACGCCGACCGCGGAAGGTTCCACCCCCTGGCGCCCCGTGCAGAGCGCCGGGGGTGGCGGTGGTCGGACCGTATGAGTCGCTTGGCCGATCAGGGGCCGCGCCGGAGTTTGGTCGCCACCGTCTTTTCCCACGGCCTGAATGGATACCTGAGCGTGAGGGCTCGCAAACAAGCACAGGAGCAGGAAAAGATGCCAGATTTTACCGTAGGCGTTGACATCTCGAAGGCCCATCTCGACGCCTACAGGGCACCCGACGGCAAGGCCGCGCGATTCACCAACGACGCCGCGGGATTCAAGGCGCTGATCGCCTGGATCGAGTGCCCGGTGCGGGCCGTCACCTACGAGCCGACAGGGCACTGGCACCGAGCGTTCGAGGAAGCGCTGCTCACAGCCAAGTTGCCCCTGGCGCGGGTCAACCCGTTGCAGGCGCGACGGTTCGCGCAGGCCATCGGACAACGGGCGAAGACCGATGTCGTCGACGCCCGGGTCCTGGCACAGATGGGAGCCGCGCTGGATCTGCGGCCAACCGAGAGGTCATCACCCGCGTGGCGCGCCCTCGAGGAACTCCGAGTGGCGCGTGACGCACTGATCAGGGACCGCACCGCTGCACTCAACCGCCAAAAGCACACTCGACAGCGCCTGCTCAAGCAGCAGAACAAGACGCAGCTGGCGCAGCTCGACCGGCATCTGGCCGCCATTGATGCCGAGATCGGAAAGCGGCTCGCCGAAGACGCAGCACTCACCCGACGGGCCGAGATCCTGACCTCCATTCCGGGCGTGTCCCGTATCACCGCCACAGGCCTGCTCATCCAGATGCCGGAACTCGGCCGACTCGACGCCAAGGCGGTCGCCAGCCTCGCGGGGCTCGCCCCCGTCACGCGACAGTCCGGCACCTGGCAAGGCCGAAGCTTCATCCAGGCCGGCCGGGCGCAGGTGCGGCGAATCCTCTACATGCCGGCCGTGACGGCAATGCGCTGCAATCCGGACCTGCGGGCGAAGTACCGGCAACTCGTCGCCCAGGGAAAACCGGGAAAGGTCGCTCTGGTCGCCGTCATGCGCAAGCTGCTCGTCCTCGCCAACGCGCTGCTCGAACAGGACCGCACTTGGCAGCCAGAGCGGCCAGGACAGGACAGGACACCATCCACCGGAGAGGCACCGCTCGTCGCTGCATGAGCTTCCACACGCACCTGGGGGATCGCACTTGACAACATGGATACTCCGGCGTGCTGCCGGCGTTGCCGGATGACATCCCGGATGCGGATGTGCCGGCGCTGCTCGAGGACATCGAGCGGCGGGTCGAGGCGTTGCCTGGGGCGTTCGACGCAGCGCTTGCCCGCAGGCAAGTAGTTGCGGTCAACGCGATGGCGGTCGCCATGCAGGCCCGGAACCTGCGCCGGGTGACGGACCGCGCGCTGGCGCTGATCGAGGCGCGTCTGGCGGCGCTGATGCCTGCCAACCCGCCCGGCCGTCCCCCGCAGCCGGCCGGGAAACCTGACGGTCAACCGGCAGGTTCCGATGCCGCAGAACCTGGCCGCGTGCAGGCGGCGACGCCGATGCCCGCTGACCCGGCCGGCCGTCCCTCACAGCCGGTGGGGAAACCTGACGGTCGACCGGCAGGTTCCGACGCCGCAGAACCTGGCCGCGTGCAGGCGGCGACGCCGTTGCCCGCCGACCCGGCCGGCCGTCCCTCGCAGCCGGCCGGGAAACCTGACGGTCAACCGGCAGGTTCCGATGCCGCAGAACCTGACCGCGTGCAGGCGGCGACGCCGTTGCCCGCCGACCCGGCCGGCCGTCCCTCGCAGCCGGCCGGGAAACCTGACGGTCAACCGGCAGGTTCCGATGCCCGCGAACCTGACCGCGCGCAGGCGGTGACGCCGATGCCCGCCGACCCGTCCGGCCGTCCCCCGCAGCCGGCCGGGAAACCTGACGGTCAACCGGCAGGTTCCGATGCCGCAGAACCTGGCCGCGTGCAGGCGGCGACGCCGTTGCCCGCCGACCCGTCCGGCCGTCCCTCGCAGCCGGTGGGGAAACCTGACGGTCAACCGGCAGGTTTCGATGCCCGCGAACCTGACCGCGCGCAACTCCCGTCGGCGCGAACCATGCGCGACATCCGGGCCGCGCACCCGGACCCGGCCGACAAGCACGCGCTGCGAGAGCGGATGGACCGGCTCGAGAACCGAGGCGCCCGGGTGTCCCGTCGTGCACTGATCGCCGAAGTGCGTCGTGAGCAGATCGAGCCGGCCGACGCCCCGGAGGTCGATGGCCTCCCCGAGCCGGTCGCCGATACGCGGCCGCTGCCCGTGGTCCACCACGCCGATGTCGACGAGCACCCGCTTGACAGCGGCTCTGTCGATGTCGTGGCCATGTACGCATCGGATGCGCTGGACGATCTGGATGCCTGCTGCCCCTGCGCCGAGACGGTGCTGCGGCCCGGGGGCGTACTCCTGCTGTGTTGTGAAGTGGGCGCCGAGGAGGCGATCATGGGGCGCGTGACCGAAGACTACGACGACGGCCAGCCGGCGTCGCTCGCCTGCCTGGAGACTCTGGCGATGGTCCACGGCGACCACTGGTGGCCGGTGCTCGTGTTCGTGCGGCTGGGCGACCAAGCGCACCTGCCGGAGCGGACCGCCTATGTCGGTGACGACGAGCAGGCGTGCTGGCGCGCCATCCTCGCGGACTGGACGTATCCGGCCGACGGGCTGGTGTGCGACCTGTGCGCCGACGACGGACGCATCCTCGGCGCGGCGGACGCGGCGAAGCTGCGCGCGGTGGGCCTGTGCCCCGACGAAGAGCAGGTTGAGCACGTGCGGGCGGAGGTGGCACAGGCCAGGGGCGCGCCGCAGGAGTAGACCAACAGGGGGGCGGCCTGCGGCGGCGGTGCGCGGTGAAGACAAGAACTGCCGTGCGCGGTGCTCTCGATGCGCCGGCCCTTGCGACCGGCAGCCGTCGTTTGCGACACCTGCTGACCCGCGCGCAGACTCCAAACGCGGCGAACTCCGGGAGCATCCCGTGAACACCTGCGCCAACTGCCGCCACTGGCGGCCGCACGCCGGCAACCCGACCAACAGGGTCTGCGGGCTCATCCGCCAGCAACGGCGACAACGCAGCCCCGCGCATCATCCTCGACCTCGTTCGGCGAGCTGACCGCCGTCGAAGCCGGGTCGCCTGCTCCCAGCCGATCGGCCTCGACCAGCAGAGGCGCCCTTCGGGTCCGGACGGTGTCGCCCAAGCCGTGGCGTGTGACGGCGAAGAGTCACGCCCGGAACGAGACTGCGGCCGGGGCCGCCGGTTGTCCCGGACGGGGCTGATCGGACCGGTCCAGCACTTACTGACCCGCGGGTCGGTAATTCACAAGCGGTCGCAAGCAACCCTCGGAGGACGCGCCCGGTTCCGGGCGCTCCGTCGGTCGGTCCGCGTTCGTGTCGGGCCAGCCCCGGGGAGGCACGTCCAACGCGCCTGGGGTCGCGGGCAGCGCCGGCCGGGCCCTGGCGTGTCCCGCCGGCAGACGAGGCGCCCCGGCCGTCCGCCGGAGACGTCCGGTTGACCAACGCACCGGCCGGGCGCAACGGCGCGTCTTCGGGTGACCGCCGCAGGCGCCGCGGGCTGCGAAGGGTGACCGCTGCAGCGTGGCCGAGCCAGTCGAGATGTCGGCAAGGCAGCAGCGCGAGCCCGTCGCGGAAACGACCACGGCAGGAAACCGGACGCCCTCGCCGAGGCGCTCCGCATGGTCATCGACGACGGCCTCGTCAATCGCCTCGCGCACATGCGTGCCCGCATCGACCGTGACCTCGTCGACTCGCAGCGCGCGGCCGGTCCCTCAGTGACCCTGCACCGAGCAGAACGCAAGGCCCACAGGCGCCGAGCAGAAACCGCGGGCCACACAGCCGGAGGCTGCCCGGCATGACCCCGAGGGCCACCAGCCGCATCAAGGGGATCCCCGATCCTGCAGCATCACGACCTGGTGACCGCCGAGGCCATCGTCGACGCCAACGTCCTTGAGGAGCGGCATCGAGCACCACGCCGGTCAGCGCGGCGGCCGCACCGAGCAGCACGACCTCCTCCGCACACAGCCGCCCGAGGTTGCCCGCACTGAACGGAACGCCTCTCGGGAGCGAGGCGGCACGCAACCGGATACCGCCTCAAGGGGCGCACCCGGCGGCCTGCCGTCAACGCCGGCAAGCGCGCACACGGCGGCGCGCATCCATCGAAATCCGGGCCGACGCCCCGTCCGCACGCACCGAGAGCAACAGCCCCCGGGCCACCAGGCAGTGCGCTACTCGGACGACCGCACCGAGCAGCACGCCGATCAGGGACCGAGTCCACACCGAGCAGGGCACCTTTACTGAACTCCAGCCCGGTGCGGCGCGGGTTTCAAGACGGTGACGCCAGGACCACCGACAGCGCCCTGCACGCACACAGACGCCCCCTCTTCAGGAACCCGCCGAGTACAGCGACTTCAAAGGCTGTCAGCACGCGCCGAGTGCAATGCCCCCGAACGCCTGGGCACCGAGCGGTCCTCGCACCGAGCACAACGTACCGCCCGAACACACCCGAGTCCGCCACGGCCAGCGAGCGGTACGCCGCCCGGCATCCCACCGAGACGGCCATCTCCGGACAGGCGCCGAGTGTCGCGCGCCGCGAACCTGCCAGTACCCGCCGAGTGCAACGGCCCCGGGAACCTGCCAGGTACGCACCAAGTGAAGGCGGTCAGGAAGACGCGCCGCCACGCAACGAGCGACGGCCCCGCCCAAGAAACGGGAGGCGGCATGCAACCTGACGGGAGGGCAACGCACCGGAGGCCGTGTCGTTTCCACGAGCCGGCACTCACGGCTGCCGGCTGCCCCGGAAGGGAATCCAGAACAGGCGAAAAACGTTCCGCCCGCCGGGAACAAGACGCGCCGCTACGGCGTCTAATAGCCTGTGCGGCACCGAGAAGTACGCCTCTCAGTGTCGGCAACCCGAATCCGGCCGGATCCGACAACCTCCCGCCGCTTGCTCAACCACGTCGAAGGTGGCCGATGTGATCGCGATGACCCACCGGCTGCTCGAGGTCGACCCCGCCAGCGGCGGCTTCAGGCGTGATGCGAACAATCCGCTCGACTGCGATCTGCTGGTCGTCGACGAAGCCTTGATGGTCGACGTCATGCTCATGCGCGCGCTGCTCGCCGCAGTCCCCCGACACAGCCGCCCTGCTGATCGTGGGCGACATCGATCAACTCCCCTCGGTGGGGCCGGGGCAGGTACTCGCCGACATGATCGCCTCGGGCATCGTCCCGGTCGTACGGTTGACCGAGGTCTTCCGCCAGGCGGCGCGAAGCCGGATCGTGACCAACGCGGACGGGATCCAATCGCGGGATGATCCCCGACCTGTCCCCACCGGACGGCGACAGCGACTTCTACTTCGTGCAGGTCGCAGACCCCGAGACGGCCGCCGTCCGGACCCCCGCACCGGTGCTCCGACGTCGACGGTCCCGGCCTGTGCGTGACAGCGAGGACGCCTGCCAACACGCACCGAGCGTACCGGCTTAAGAAACGCGCCCCCCAAAAAGATCGGCCACCCCGGGAACAAAATGCCGGAATCCGGCGTCCAAGAGTGCACGGCACCGAGAGTTGCGCCTCTCAGTACCGGAGCGGCGATTTCCGGCTCGGAGCACTCCACCTGACGGCCCGACCCGATAACGCGAACGCTGGCGCCGCGCCACACGCCCACGCGCGTCGTTACTCCCGCAACTTCAACTGCCCGTCGCCCTCGTCGTGGATGACTTCGATATCATGATCAGCCAGCCACGCCCGGCAGTGGTCCGCCGCGTCAAAGTCGGGGTGGTCCGTCACCAGCAGACGCCACGCCCGGTCCGCCAGTGCGTGCGCTGGCCGAGACTCGGCGCGCCCGGCCTCGAGCCCGCGTTCGTACTCCGCCTGCAGCTTGACCTCATCCACCGGTAGCCGCGTCGGCTTGTCGACGCCCGCAGCATGCCGTAGCATCCTCTCCAGAGCATCTGCACCGGTAGGGCAGCCTTGAACCAGAGCCTCTATGACCCGCGGCCGACTCAGGCCGAACGTGCCGAGCCCGACAGCGAGTTTGTCGAGCCGTTCCACCAAGCCCGCCGAGAGACGAATAGTCACCGTCGCTTTCTTCATGCCTCCCCCCACCACGCCTTGCTGCGCAATGTCCACACAGTAGCGGCATGAGTCGTATCTGCGCAAGGTAAACAAGTTCATTGCAGGGGACTGCAACAGGTCGCTACCGTCGATCCGCCTGGGCGAAAGTGCGTGGATTGTTCACCGTGAACACGCCGTAAGCGCCCGCAAACACTGGGGGGTTCTCGCACCAGTGCACCCCACCGCGCATTCGGTCTAACAACACCACGAGGAGGAGGTAAGAGGGTGAGCGACCCCAGTTCTGGCGTCGCTCACCCAGTATTTTTCCCTGCGGGAAGGCTGGATCCGGTGGTCACGTTGACCCGTTGCATTGACATGTACCTGATCGGTCCGTTTCCGCGGCCCCAGTTCTTCGGAGGGCCGCGGCCCCAGTTATTGGCCGTTCGGCGGCCCCAGTTCTCGATTGAGGGGTGCTATCTCCCCCTCGAACCAGTCCTCGGTCAACCGCGGAGTGCCGCGCAGATGCAACGCGTCGAGCGGCACGCCACGACTCCCGGCACTCGATCGGAACGACGAGAGCGCCGCCATCAACACCGGGATCCACACGACATCGAGCAGCCCGGCATCGAGAAGCCGAACGGCCAGCCGGGAGTCCCGCCGCGCACCGAACACACCCCGCGCAACGACCCGCCCGATCACGAACCAGGCGCAACGGACCGCCTCGACGGCCGCGAGGAACGCGAGCCGACGCATCGCGTCCCCACGACGCGCCGAGCGGTGCGACCATCGAAGACGCCACCCAGACGCAGAGCCGGGTTCACTCCCGAAGAGCACCCAACCCCGCCACGACGTTCACCGGACGGCCGTCCGGCCAAGCTCCGACAGACGTCGGCCGGCGAGAGAACAGCACCTCGCACGCAATCGAAGAACCGAGCCAAAGACCAGGATCGGAACCACGCCGGAGGCGACGACGAAGAGCTTGATCGACCATCATCAACGATCCGACCGGCACCGGCAGACGGCCCGAACGCCATCCAGCGGCCACACTTCAACGACTTGAGGAGCACCACCGGAAGGCGCGCGGAACACGCACGACGAGCCGCCTCTGGAGCGGACATCCAGCAGGACACTCGTCCGGCGCAGAGACGATCGGAATCGTGGAGATCCACACCGCATGACCGCAAATGCGGAGCACCCGAACGACCTCGATCGAGCACGATCGCTGGACGGGGCGTCGGCGCAGTCGGCGGCCGTGATCGTCCCCACCGCCGACGGCGCGTCGGAACACGCCGACACGACGAGAAACCGAGAAACCACCATCCCGAAGCCGCCCCAAGCGGGACGAGATCCACCCATGACGAACCACGAAGCGGGCATACGCGAGCAGCTCGACGCCGCGATCGAACGCATCCGAAAACGCTCCGGAAGTACGCCTGGCACATCGGCCGGAGCGGCTGGATCCGCGCAAGCCTCCTCGAAGAGACGGATGACAAGACCGAAACGGTATGCCGGACGCGATGCTGAGCATGCACGCGAGCGACCAGCAGGTCGAAACCGTCCTCGCCAATCCTGTGCACCAGCAATGGGCGGAACGGGTGGAGGAGACCGTACGAACCGAGATCGCCGAGCACGTCGAAGCCATCGCCGAGGACAACGACAGCGGACAACAGCGGACCACCCACCGACAGGAACGAGCTCCGACGGCACGCGGCCGCGCTGCTGATCAACGACGAGCCGAAGAACGACGCAGCCGCGGAACTGGTCGGCGTCGAACCGGAGACGATCCGGCTGCTCGCCGACGCGGCCGATGACGCATCGAGCCCGCTCGGCATCAGACTCGCGCGAACGCTCGCCTCCGGCAACAACGAACTCGAAGCCGAGTACGCAGCGATGTACGACGAACCGGTGCCCGCGGACTGATGTGCGAGCACGCCGCCCTCTGGCCACCTTCGAAGAACTGCGAGCCGCCGCCGCTGCACTCAAGGTATGGACCGAGTCGTGAACGCGTGCCGGACGACCGAGCCAATCCACCCGAAACCGAGCGGATGAACGGCCCGTTCGCCACTACAAGCGCCGCACGTCGAACCTTGTCACGCACCGCGGCAACGCCACGCCGTCCCACGGGTCACCGATGGGTCACCGACGGCATGGAGAACACCCGATGCGCATCGAGCGGATGAGGAAGCATGCGGAGCAGATGCACGAGCACCTCCGGCCGGACTTGGCTGCGACCGAGATCGAGGCCGCGGCCGGCGGCGGGATGGTCACGGTCGCCATGAACGGCCTCAAGCAGGTGCTCGCGATCACGATCGATCCCGAGATCATTCCCCAAGGACGACGTCGAGTCTTCGCAGGACCCTGCAGGACCTCATCGTCGCCGCCGTCAACGACGGGCAACGCAGGGTTGACGAGCCATCAGCGAGAAGATGGGCGCGCGGACAAACAATCTGCCTGCCACCCGACGTCGTGCAAAATGGCGCTGGACGCACGGCCCGCCGCGCCGAGTACCGCTACCTGCTCACGTGTCAAGCGACACTCAAAACTGACCCCCTGGCGACATCGAAAACTGACCCCCGAAGAAACGGCGTATGTAGATCGACTTCCGGCGGTTCACCGCGTCCCGCGAGCGTCGTGGACGGCCGGGACGCCCCGTCCAGGCCGGGCCGCAAGGCCCATAACTGCCATCCGAGCCGCGGGGCGGACGGGGTGTCACCCGGAGGGCCGGAGCGGAGCGGAGGACGTGCGCAGCACGTTGACACGCCGGCCGTCCCGCAGCTACGCGCTCTCGACCTCCCGGCAAGCTGCCTCTAGCCGTCACGCCCGAAGCCCCTGGGCAGCTCGACGGCCTCCAGTACCGACAGGTCCAGATCGCAGACCTGCTCGAGCAACCCCGCGGTCGCGGACCCGGCGAGGGATTCCGGCAACGCTTCCCGCCACTCCCGATACTGGTCCTGCAGCGCCAGGAGCGTCCGTACCGCGTCGTCCCACTGCTGTGGCCGCGACCTCCGGTCCGCCGGCCGGCGGTACCGGATCCGAGCCGCGCCGGCCTGCCGCCGCTCCCGGTAACGCGCCTGTCGCTCCGCGTTCGTCAACGCCACGACTACTCCACACCGTTACGTAACGGACCGGTGACAGGCGGCTCGGCCCCCGGACGTTCACGACGTCGAGCGTCGGCGGACTCGACCGGTGCCGCGTTGCAGCGGGCCGACCCTCCTGACAACGGCCACGCCGGCCGAAGGGCGGCGTGGGGTGGGACCGGCGCGTGAGCGCGAATCCCTGTCTGTGCTCGCCACGGTGTCGGTTGCGTGGTCATGACGATGCTCCCGGGCGGGTCTCCGATGCGACAGGCCTCAGCGCCGGGGTCTTCAGGGCACCCGCCCGACGCTTCTCCCGCAGCCTGTAGCTCTCCCCGGTGATCGTCAGCACGTGGCTGTGGTGCAGCAGCCGGTCGAGGATCGCGGTCGCAACCACGGCGTCGCCGAACACCTCGCCCCATTCCCCGACCGAGCGGTTCGACGTGATCAGCATGCTGCCGCGCTCGTAGCGCCGCGAGACGAGCTGGAAGAACAGGTGCGCGGCATGCGCCTCGAAAGGGAGGTATCCCAGTTCGTC
Source organism: Vicinamibacterales bacterium (assembly GCA_965116825.1). Lineage (GTDB taxonomy): Bacteria > Acidobacteriota > Vicinamibacteria > Vicinamibacterales > UBA8438 > WTFV01. The sequence continues at coordinate 3,510,080 of OZ220736.1, read as the reverse complement.
GCAGACCAACAGCTTCGGCTTGGCGGACGCGTACGTGGCCTTCGAGCGCACGCCCGAGTTCACCGAGGACTCGATTCCGAACGGCCTCCGCGCCCGCCACGTGACCGTAGCGGGCGTCTGGGGCCGGATCGTCGTGACCGCGGGTGTGCTGCGCTACCGATGCGCCGAGTTCGGCATCGACGTCGCGCTCACGCCGGAACAGCCGGGCATCGTCGCGCCGGAGGCGTCACACCAGGTCGACCCCGCCGGGCCCGTGCGCTTCTTCGTGGAGTTCCTGCACGTGCCGGATCTTGCGGCACGCACCTGAAGCGGTTCCTGCCTCGTCGGACGTGCGCTCCCGCCGGGGAGCGCTACAGGTCCTGCCGGATCATGATTGGCCGCGGTGGCCGGCGCCGGTCGCCGTCGAAGGAGCGGCTGGCGGGTTGATGATGTACGAGATCCGACGCCACCTGCACCGTCTCGAACCGCGGCGCGATTCAGCACCGGCCGTTCATCGCTCGAGGATGTCCTTCAACGTCTCGCCGGCTGCCGGCTCCTCGTTGTCCGCAAGCATATCCGGGGCGGTGAACAACGGGTTGCCGGGCGACCACAGCTCCACGCTCTCGGAGTTCTCCTCATAGTAGGCGGCGTCAGTGGTCACGCGGACGGGCTCGACCATGCCGGGCGCCAGCAGGCTGTACTCGCGTGGTCTCAGCGGCTCCACCTCGGTGCCCGGCGGCATCAGATCTGGGTCCCTGATCACGCGGTCCAGGTCGTCCAGGGTGACCGGAGACGGGACGCGGTCCGGCATGCCCGGATCCGTGTCGAGCGCGGTGTCGATGTCGAATCCGCTCTGCTCCTCTTCGAACACTTGCCGCTTGATCCGGTCGGCGATGTTCGGAGCGTTCGGGTTGCCGCCGCCAGCGAGGACGGCATCGGCGATTTCCCGGGGCATGCGAGCGAGGATCGGTTGCAGGCGTCCGACGACCTGCTCGAACAGTCCGATGCGGTCGCGCAGCGCACCATAGACCGCCGTCTCGACCGTACCCTCGTAGTGCAGGTTCACCACGCGGATGGTGGCATGGCGCTGGCCGACCCGATCGATGCGGCCGATGCGCTGCTCGACCCGCATGGGGTTCCACGGCATGTCGTAGTTGACCAGCGCGCCGCAGAATTGGAAGTTCAACCCCTCGGCCGCGGCGTCGGTGCACAGCAGCAGGTCGGCGTCGCCGTCGCGGAAGCGGCGCTTGACCTGTTCGCGGTCGATGACTCGCCACTCGTCGTGGTTGCCGATAGGACTCTCTCCGCCGCGGCCGGAGAAGCACAACAACCGGTAGCCCCGCTCCCGGAGGGCGCGCCGCAGAAAGTCCATGGTGTCGGTGTATTGCGTGAACACCATGACCTGGGCGTAACCGTCCCGCGTCAGCTCGTCCAGGTTCTCGACCAGCCGAGCGAGCTTGCTGTCCGGCGGCAGGGCGGCGATCCGCTCCAGCAGGCTGTCGATCTCCCCCTGTTCCTCGACCGCCTGCGCCTGCAACTCCAGGGCGCGGATGTCGTCGGCGTCCGGGATCTCGTCGAGCGCCTCGTCGTCGGGCGCGTCCTCTTCCAGGGAGACCGTCGATTCGAACGCCTCGTGACGGCGCTTCTCCAGCGTGGCGCGCAACGCGCCGAAGCTGCTGGCGAGCCGGCGGCGGTAGATGGTCATCACGAAACCGACCGCGGATCGCTCCGCGCGGGCGGCCCGCTTGTAGGTCGTCGAGACGTACTCGTCCACAGCCTCGTAGAGGCTGCGTTCCGATTCGCTCATCTCGACGAAACAGTCATGCACTTGCCGGTCCGCGATGGTGGACGACAGTACGCCGGCCACGGCGTACTTGCGCAACAGCTCGCGGGTATGCCGGGAGATCAGGCGGCGGATGGGCGTGTGCGCGAGCATGACACGGACCGCCGCGCGGCGCTCGGCGGTCTCCAGCCGCCGGCGGGGAATGCTCGCCTCGTCGCGCAGGGCGCGTAGCAGCGCGGAAGTTCTCAGGCGCGACAGGCCGGTCAGGCTCTGGATCGCGTGGCCGGATGCTTCACCGTGATGGCGCTCGACAGCCTGGAACAACCGCGCCATCCGATCCAGCGCTTCCGCCGAGGGGTTCGGTTGCCTGACCTCCTTGAAGAAGTCGAGGAACGCCGTCGCCGTCCACTCCGGGGGAAGACCGAGCAGATCCAGCAGGTCCCACACCTCTATCGGATGCACCTGCATCGGGGTCGCGGTCAGCAGGACGAGTCCCTGCGTGCGTGCCTTCAGGGCGCGCATCAGCTTGAGCAACGCGTTCGGGCCGCCCTCCTGCGGGCTGCCGGCGGCGCGTCTCCGGGCGTGGTGCGCCTCGTCGAGCAGGACCAGGTCCCAGGGCTCGGCCTCGTCGAGCAGGACCGCGGCGCGCTCCTTCCGGCGCATCAACTGGCTGGACGCCAGCACCACGGGTTCCTCGTGCCAGCGCGTCGCGTCGACATTCCGCTCGTGATTGCCGCGCAGAGCCCTGGCCGGGTAGCGGACGAGCTTGCCCTCGTCGTAGATCGGCCAGTTGAGGTTGAACTTCTCGCGCAGCTCGATCTGCCACTGCTTCAGCACCGCTTTGGGTGCGAGGATCAGGATCCGCTTGGCGAGCCCCGCGAGCCACGCCTGCCGCAGCAGCAGGCCCGCCTGGATGGTCTTGCCGAGGCCGACCTCGTCAGCGATCAGGAGCTTCGGCGGCCAGCGCGTGTAGAGTCGCTCGAAGGCGCGGACTTGGTGCGGCCACGGGTCGATGGCCGCTGTCTCCGCGCCGACTTCCATTCCGCCCGCGGGCAGGGACGGAGCGCGCTGGATGAACGACCAGACGAGCCGCCGGCGGTCGGTCGACGGAAGCGGGGGCGGTGCTGGCGTCTCCGGCGTGACAGGCTCGACGGCCGGCTCCGGCGCTGGTGCCTTCTCCTTGAGGCGTGCGGGCAGCTCCGATGGCAGGAACCGGAGCAGGTCCTGCCGGGCGGCGTCCGGCACGTCGAGCACGATGGCGCGCGGGGACTGATCAGCCCACAGACGCGCGAAGTTCTGCTCTTCACGGTCCACCCGCTCCGGTTCCGGACCCCAGCTCCGGTAGACGTTGATGCTCTCCCAGTTGCGCTGCCAGCCGGCGGTGGTCTCGTTGAGGCTGCCGGTCCAGGCGATCTTGTATCCGGCACGGTCTTCGATGACGGCGGACTTCTCGTGGAAGATCGCCGTGCCCTCAATAGGGCGCCGGTTCGCGTCGCAGGGGACGGCGACCTTCACGTCGAGGTGGCCGCGGCCGATCATCCAGGCGAGCAGCTCCAGGGCATGGGCGGCGTCGGTGTCCGGCGGCGCCAGCGGCAACTCGGCAAGGCGGCGCTCGACCCGGTCGCGCAGCGACTCACCCTCACGAATCGCGTCGATCTCCTCGCGGTCGAGCGTGCAACCGACGATGAGGCGCATGCGCCCCTCGTTGCGGACGAGGCCTTCGACGCCGCGGGCGGCCAGCGCGAGCGCCCCGGCCTCGAAGTAGCCGGTCAGTCTGTCGTAGCGTTCGGCGTCCTGAAGCGCCGGGACATAGAACACCCGGACGAGGTCGCCATCCTCCGGGGTGTACTTGAACTGCCAGTCCCGGTCGTTGAGCACCGCTCTACTCCCACGGATTCACGATCGCGACCCCTGTCGCCTCGAAGTCGCCGACGTTGCGCGTCGCAACACTCATGCCGTACACCAGTGCGATCGCTGCGATCTGCGCGTCCTGGATGTTGAGCCGTCGGCCTGCGCGTTCCGCGGCGGCGGCCACGTCCCCGTAGCGCTCGGCGGCGCGTTCGTCGAACGAGAAGATCCGGCCGCGGAACTGCGCGCATGTCGCCTGCCAGAAGTGCAGCAGACCTGATCGCCGGCGGCCGTCAGGCAGGCGTGCGATTCCGTACCGCAGTTCCGCCAAGGCGATTGCCGGCAGCGCGAGCGACGGCTCGTTGACTTCGAGCCACGCGATCACTCGTGGCTCCGGCGCCGGTCTTGTCAGTTCCGACAGGACGTTGGTGTCGACCAGGATCACGCCAGCTCTACCGGCTCCTGCGGATGCCTGTGCTCGCGGATGAACGGCTCGATGTCCTCGCCCGGCTCGACGAGCGCTATCAAGTTGTGTGGAAAACTGCCTGTGGGCGCGGCTTCCTCGGCCGCGGCGTCGAGGAGCGAGCGCACCAGGGCTTCGAGGCTGCAACCGCGCTGTTCGGCGCGTCGCCGGAGCCTCGCCTTCGATTCCGCCGAAAGGTTGCGAATCGTGATGCTTGCCATGGCACTTCCTTACGCGACCAGACCCACCAATGATTGCATGCAATCACCTTGTCGGCAACTTCGCCGGCCGGCGCGGGATCGCCCCGGCGCCGACGGCGGCGGAATCGTTCGGCGCGACCGGCCGCGTCGTCATTCGCGGGCGCTGCGCCAGAAAGCGAGCTGATCGGGCTCGTCGACGCGGTCGCTGTACGCGAGGCGAGACAGCTCGTAGAGGGCCTGGAAGTCATCGCCGGCAGCCCGCGCGTCGCCAGTGAGCTTCGCCCCCGTGATGTCCGCCGACAGAGGCAGCACTTCGAGGGCGGCTTCGAGAGCCGCGACAAACCTGGGGTCCTCGCCCACGCCTGCCCGGTCGAGCAACTCCCGAGCCGCGGTCAAGGACCTGCTGCGGGCCGCGTGCGCCGCGTGGTGCAAGGTGTCGATCATGCCGCGCGAGCCATCGGCCGGGCCGAGCGCCCCGGTGGTCGCCCGGCGCGTGCTGTCCCACAGCGTGAGGTTGCTTCCCGACTTGTGCACGAGCCGGCCGGTCAGGTCCCGGTCAAGATCCACGCCGACGGCGCGCGCCAGCCGGAGCGCCTCGTCGTAGTCGAACACAGGCGCCCGGAACGTGTCCCACGCGAGCACGAAGAAGGCAGTGACCGGATCGAGGTCAGCGTTCGCCTTCAGGTGGGTCAGCCGCTCCAGCCGCCAGCGCTTGACCTCGCGCCGGGCGACATCGAGCGCATCCTCCGGCGACACAGCGTAGGGATCCCACGGTGCTTCCAGCAGGGTTTGCTGCCCGCGTCGCTCCTGCGGCCGGTCCCGAGGTTCGCCGCGCCGTAGCGGCCAGTGGCGGGAGAACTCTTCGAGTGCCGGCCCAAACGCCGCCAGGAAGAGATCGACGCCGCTGATGCCGGCGGTCTGGAACGCCTCGACGCGCTTGCGCACGGCGTCGGCGACCTGCGGCTCCACGTCTTCCCAGTAGTTGGCGCTGTCGGCCGCGTCGATGGCCGGCCGCGGGCGGCAGGCGAGGAAGACCGTGCTGTTGGCCGCCGCCCTGTCGCGGATGTGCAGGCTGCCCCCGGCCTCGGTGTTGATCGGCCACGACGCCGTGATCGCGAACCCGGCGTCCATCAGGCCCGTGGTGAGCGCGTCCCACGCCCCGGTAGCCTTGTGCGTGAACATCAGCGTCATGATGCCGTCCGGCTTCAGCACCCGGCGGCACTCGGCGAAGATCGCAGCCATGCGCTGCTGGTAGTCCCGGCCGGCAAGGGCGCGGGCGCCCTTCTGGTCCCGGAACTTGGCCGGGTTGGCGACCGCCTCGTTCTCCTTGTCTGTCAACTGCCGCCGGAACAGCTCGGGGAAGACGCGGCCTGCGGTCCGCTTCAGCCAGACGTAGAAGAAGTCCGACAGCTCCGCGTACATCACGTTGTCGTAGTACGGCGGGTCCATCACGACGGCGTCGATGCTCCCGTCGGCGACGTGGTCGAGGCTGTCGCCGGACTTGCACGTGATCGTGACTGGCGGCAGCGGCGTCTCGGCCGGCTTCGGCTCGGCCGCGTCGAGCAGGTCGCCGGCGTTGTCACGCGCTTCGGGACGGATCAGGGCGCTCAGCTCGTCGATGCACTTGGCGGTCTGCCCCGTGGCCCACTTGTAACCGAGACCGACAACCAGCGGGGACATCTCTGCGTGCGACCAGCAGAACGCGAAGTCGTGACGGTTGAACGTGTTCGCGACCACTTCCCGGGTTGGCATCCACACGGACATCCGACTGTTGTAGTTCAGCAGCTTGTCCAGCGAGAGCGCCAGATATCCGTAGGCAGCCTGTCGAAGGTCGTCGAGCCGCCCCGCAGCCCGGTCCGCGTCCAGCATCTCCCGGAACACCTCGACGCTCGTGCCGTGGCATAGGAGCTGGCGCGGCGAGAACAGGTCGCGCCAGAGCGGCATGCCGTACTGGATAGGGCGGTCGTCGTTGCTGTTCTCCGGGAACCGTTCGGTCGGCACGATGTCGAGCGCCTCCCACTCGGGCAGCTTCTCGGCGAGCTTCGCCCGGATGGCCGCGCTGTTGTCGTCCTCCGGCCGGGGCGCGCGGTAGCCCCGGACCCACTTGTCCCGGCCCCGCTTGCCGGACTTCAGTACCTTCCCCGGCACGCGCCGCTTGTAGACGACCGCGAAGAGCTGCTCGCCCATCCGACCGGTCTGGGCCTGCCGCTTGATCTCGTCGCCGTCGACCACCCGGCCGCAGTCGTCGTACGGACAGTGGCCGTCGCCGCGCGCCACCGTGCCGGGAAACTGCTCCTCGGCGGACTTGACGAGCTCGAACGAGCAGATGCGGCCGGGCTTTCCCGGACCGCCGGCGCAGGCCGGCAGCAGCCCAACGCCGGTCCCGTCCGAGGCGAGCCGCCAGTTCGGCGAGAGCGGCACCAGGCCGTCGCAATAGGGGCAAGTGACTGTGCGCGCCCAGAGGTAGCCTTCAATACGGATGTCCTCAGGCTCAGCCGGAAAAACCCGCTGGTACTTCGGTTCAGCCCGGCGAATGAACTCGCGCGCCATGTCGTCGAACTGTGCACGCAAGGGCGCACCGTGTGCGCGTGGCCACTCGACCGTCGCGTTGAGGATCAGGGCGGCGACTGGGTTCAGGTCATTGGCGACCGCCGGGTAGCCCAACCGATGGATCTCGATCGGGATGCTTCCGCCGCCAGCGGTCGGATCCAGAATCGTCTGGGTCGCCAGCGCTCTTCCGGTAATGTGTTCAACCCAATGACGATCGTTCCCAGTTGGCGTGTACGAGAATGCACGCTTGTAGCCGTACGGATTGAGGCCGAGGTTCTCCTTCGTTCGCTTGGCGGCGTCCAGCCGCCGCCGGGTCGTAACCGGATCCCCATGAATCCCGAGCACGTGCAGGAACTTTTCCCGGTCGGCGTCCGCCGGAAGCAGCGACGCGAGTACCGCCGCGCGGGAGGCCACCAGGGGCCGGCGCGCCCACCAAACGTGGAGGTAGTACGTCGGCGGGAGGGCTGTCATCGACCGCCGCTCTCGGATGCTCTCCTCGCCGATCTCGGCAATGGGCAGCCAGCGTTCAATCAGGCGGGTGTCAGGCATCGTGAGGCGTCCGTAGTGGTGATGGTGCCGGCATGGCGCCGGCCGCACGAGAAGTTCGTGGAAGTATATTTGCGACGCGGCTGGGGCATCCCATCCCGAGGCGTGTCGAGACCGCACGGTCGATGAACGAGCCTACCATCCGCCTCCGCATCGAGACGTTGCCCGCCGGCGGCTTTCTGGCTAGGAGCGCCGACGTTCCGGTCTTGTCGCCGAGGGGCGCAAGATCTGGCCCTCGCCGAGCCAGTCGAGCCCGAAGCCGGCATCAACCTGCGCGCGCCTGTCAGCGTCCCGCAGGTGGGCCGTCTCGCCGGATTCCGGTACCGAGAGCGCGTCGCCGGTCGGACTGGAAAGTCACGAAGTCCCAGGATCACTGCGCCCGCCACTGCCGCAGCGTCGATACGCTACCCGCCTGCGATGCACGGGCGACATAGCGTTCGTCCGCCGTGACGAACACGCCGCCGTGAACGAGCGCCACGGCGTGGTACGCCGCAGCGTAGAATGCGACCTCGTACGCAACGGCGAGAGACAGGGCCTGCGTTCTCCATCTCACGTCCAGCCGTGCCTCGGTCAGGCCGAAATCGGTCAGCGACGCGAGCAACTCGCCAGCCTGATCGGGAAACCGCCTTGCCAGCGTGTTGCCCACTTCGTAGAGCCAGAGCTGGGGGACGACCAGCTCCACGGAGCCGGACACGGCCTCGTCGCGCAGAGACAGCGCCGCGTCGCCATCCTGTTCGTCATCGCCCGGAAGCACCCACTTGAGGAGCACCGACGCGTCGGGGATCACGATCACGACGGCCGCCGCTCCCGCTCCTCGCGTACCCAGCGGACCACGTCTTCGGTGGCGACCGGTGGCAATTGGGCGCGTAGCGAGTCCATGCGCGCGGCGGCGTTCCGGCGGGCGGAAGCGCCGGACCACTCGCGGATCGCCGTGTTGACGGCGCGGCTGCGGGCGCCCCGAGGCAGTTGCTCGATGACGCGCCACGCGTCATCGTCCATCATGATATTGACCCGTCTAGACACGCCGTCCTGCCCCTGCACACCGTAAGTGTGTAACTGTTCCACACCTGCGCCAGCGTTGGCAAGCCCGCCGTCGAACGCCGAAACGGGTTCCGTGCCTTGATGCCCGCAAGTGACCGGAGCAGGTGGCCCGCTACGGCTGTTGCGCCCGTCCGAAGGCGTTTCGGTGGTGGCCGTGCCAACAATCGCGGTAGACTTGCCCCGCGATTTCGTCTGCGACGCGTCGTGGCTTCGCGTCTGACGCCGCCGCAGCGTAGCGGCCCATACCCGGGTCGCGCTCCGAGACCAAACGTGGCATTGCCAACGATCTTCGACATCTGCCGTCCGCGGCCGGACGTGCTCGCCGGCACCGTCGCCGACACCGATTTCGCAGCCGACCTCGCGCAGGTCCTTACCGGCAAGGCGAGCGCCGACTACCGGGAGCCCGGTCGATTCTTCGCGAACACCTTTCCGACCAGGGGACTGAAGAACCTGCTCGCCAACGTGTGCGGGCGTTTGAGCGGCGCCGGCGACGCGGTGGGCGCGGTATTTCGTCTCGACACGTCCTACGGCGGTGGAAAGACGCACGGCCTGATCGCGTTGGCCCACGCCGGGCGGGGGATGGCCGGGGTATCGAACGCGGCCGAGTTCATCGATCCCGCGTTGTTGCCGGCGGCGCCGGTGCGGATCGCCGCTTTCGACGGCGAGAACGCCGATCCCGCCAACGGCCGCGCGCTCGACGGCGGCGTGCTGGCCTTCACGCCTTGGGGCGAGATCGCCCACGCGCTGGCTGGTCCGGCCGGTTACGAGCGGGTCCGGCGGAGCGACGAGCAGCGCGAGGCGCCCGGCGCGGACACGCTGCGATCCCTGTTGGGCGACGCGCCGGCACTGATCCTGCTCGACGAGCTGTCGGTCTATCTCCGCAAGGTGAGCCGGCAGGATGACGCGGGAGGCCAGTTGACGGCCTTCCTCACGTCGCTGTTCAAGGCGGTCGAGTCCTCGCCGAACACGGCCGTTGTCTACACCCTCGCAATCGGCAAGGACGGTCGGGCGACCGACGCCTATTCGACGGAGAATCAGTTCGTCGCGGACCAGATGGCGGAAATCGAGAGCGTCTCGGCCCGCAAGGCGACGCTCCTGAATCCGACCGAAGCGGACGAGACGGTGCAGGTTCTACGACGGCGTCTGTTCGAGTACATAGACGGCGACGGGGCGGGTGCAGTCGTCGACGCGTACTGCGAGTTGTGGGCCGGCAACCGGGATGCGCTCGGCGCCGACGCGGCGCGTCCGGAGACGGTGGAGCAGTTCAGGGCCAGCTACCCGCTGCACCCGCACGTCCTGGAGACGCTGACCGGCAAGACAGCCACGCTGGCCAACTTCCAGCGGGTGCGCGGTATGTTGCGGCTACTCGCCCATACCGTCAAGCACCTCTGGCGGCAGCGACCCACGGACGCGACGGCGATTCACCTTCACCACGTCGATCCCGGCTGCGAGCCGATCCGGCAGGAGATCGTGACCCGTCTCGGCCAGGATGCCTTCGTGCCGGCAATCACCAACGACGTGGCCGCAGGATCGGCCGAGCAGCGGTCGCTGGCAGAGGACATCGACGCACAGCAGCATCAGGGGCTGCCGCCCTACGCGGCCTACGTCGCACGGACGATCTTCATGCACACGCTGGCGTTCAATGACCCGCTGAAGGGGCTGACCGCCGAGGAGCTGCGGTACGCAACGGCGGGGCCGGCGGTCGACCCGAGCTTCATCGACGAAGCCCGCAAGCGGTTCACGGCGGAGTCGGCGTATCTCGACGACCGGCCGGCGGCTCCGATGCAGTTCCGGGCCGAAGCCAACCTGAACGTGATCATCCGGCGCGAGGAGCAGCACGTCGAAGCAGCTGATGCCCGTACGCAGCTCAACGACCGGATTCGCGGCATCTTCGGCGGCAAGACGTTCGAGACCGTGGCCTTTCCGGGCGGTCCGTTCGACGTGCCGGACGAGGTGGGCGACGGCCGTCCGAAGCTCGTCGTGTTCGCGTACGACGGCTTGGCTATCGGCGACGCGGTCGACGAGGTTCCCGAGCTGGTCGAGCGCGTGTACGCGCGTAGCGGCGCCGACGGTTCGGGGCTCCGCCGCCTGCGGAACCACCTCGTCTTCGTCGCCGCCGACGAGCATGCCAGCGACGCGATGCGACGCCGGATGCGGTCGCGCCTAGCCTTGCAGCGCCTGAAAGCGCCGGACCGTCTGGTCGATTTGGCCGAGCACCAGCAGGAGAAGATCCGCGATCTGGAGGCCCGGTCGGAGCAGGAGCTGGCGATCGCGGTGCAAGCATGCTACCGGCACGTGTTCTACCCCTCGCGCAACCGCATTGGCACGGGCGGCGTGGACTTGGCGCACACGGCGATTGACATTCCGTCGGCGTCGAACCAGCCGGGCGCTGGTCAGCAGCAGGTCGCGCGTGCACTGCGGGATCTCAAGAAGCTGCGCTTCCGCGAGGATGAGCCGGACGCGCCGGCCTACGTGCGCGACCGGACCCCGCTCCGGAAGGGACAGATCACCACGGCGGCGTTGCGCGACGAGTTCCGGCGGGATCCGGGACTGCCGATCCTGCTCGTCGACGACATCTTCATTCGGGGCATCCGGCTCGGCATTGAGCAGGGCGACTACGTCTACCAGCGTGGCGACCTGCTGTTCGGTCCGGAAGATCCGCCAGCGGACATCCGGATCGACGAGCAGGCCGTCGTCATGACGATGGCCTACGCCAAGAACAAGGGGGTCTGGCCACGCTCAAAGCCGCCGCCGCCGGATCCGCCGCCACCGGATCCGCCGCCACCGGTTGATCCGCCACCACGACCTGATCCGCCGCCGTCCGCCGTCGCCGTCAGCGCCGAGGGAGTGCTCCGGGATGCGTTGACGCAACTCTGGGAACAGGCGCGAGCAAAACGGGCAGGCCGCATCGGGATGCTGACGATCCGGATGTTCGATGCCGGCGACGCCTTCCGCCTGCTCGGCGCGGTCGGTGCGGTGCCCGGGGCAGAGAAGGTGGTGACCATCACCGGCGGCTACGAGACGCGCGCCGGCGGCACGTTCGAGATGGAGTTCCGCGGTTCGGTCCCGGATGCCCAGCCTGTGAGGGAGTTCCTGGAGCCGCAGCTGCGGGATGCCGGGTCCAGGAAGGTCGAGGCGAAATTCGAGTTGTCGTTCGGTGCCGGAATGCCGATGGAGGGAGATGCGCCCGAGACGCTTACGGAACGCCTATGCCGCTTCGCGAGCGGCGCCGCCTACGTCTCGGCAACCGCGGAAGCGAAATCCTGATGGCCCGAATGGAGAGTCTCGCGAGTGTGGCGACGCCGGCATCCGCGCCGCGGTACGAACTGCGCGTGCGGACGCACGGCGCATCCGACACGGAGTACGAGATCTGGCAGTTGCCGGCGCCGGCCACACCGCACGTCAGGGTGCCGATTCGCATCGCGGGGCTCCGCGGCCGGAACCTGGATCTGATCGAGCACCGCGTATTGCGGCGGCTGGCCGGAGCCGGCATCCGGCCCGGACCGTCCGCCGAGCGCCGAAGGCGAGGCTACGCGCTCGGCGAGGACACGGCGCTCACCTTGGGGCTCCTGTTCCGAGCGCTGGCGCCCATGCGCAGCCGGGACAACATGCGCGCGGTGGCCGAGGGCATCGAGAGGATGGAGCGTGAAGAGGCCGCCTACTGGCTCGGCATGGCGATGCACCGCAGTCGCCCGCGGCGCGTGCTGACGGCGCTGCGGGTGCTGTTGACCGAAGGACCTTCAAGAACAGGAGGTCGGCGTAGGGTCTGAGTCCTGTTGCAGTGATATAGCCCAAGGAGCGCGCTCTGGCCCTCGGGGATCCGTCGCGCGCGGGCAGATGGAGAGGAAGACGACGAGCCGCTGGGGACGAGGAGGCGGCCCGCCGCCCGGGAGGAAAGAACGACCAATGACGGACACGGCACCGACTCCGACTTCTTGGGAGCGCGAAGGAATTCAGAGGGCGTGTGCCGCCGACCCGATGGACCAGATGTTCCAGGACTACCGGCCGATGACAGCGGCCGACGTCCTGCGGTTCGACGCCCATGAACGGCAGGTACGGGTTGAGGATGCTGGGCCGACTAAGTGTGCTAAAGTGGGCCTCATGAGCAGAGGCCCGCGGACGCACCGTCGGGGGACATATGCTGCAGGTCGGACTACTGAGGGACACACGCAATGAGTGACGGACTCCAGTGGGAACAGTTACTCTGCTCCAAACGAAGGAAAGATACCCACGGTAAGCCTGAATCGATGGGCACTGGAATTGAGCGGGCAGAGATAGAAAGAGACTACGACCGAATCCTATTTGCGGCGCCCACACGTCGGTTGGCAGACAAGACGCAAGTATTCCCGATGGAGGCACACGATTCTGTTCGTACACGTCTAACTCATTCCCATGAGGTTAGCAACTTGGCCCGAAGTATCGGAGTCAGGCTGGCCTTCAAGCACCGGAAGGAAGTCTTCGGCGATTGCCCTGATTCCCTCGAGGTCGAGCGTGTCGTGCCATCCTTGCTCGCTGCGATTGGGCTTGCCCATGATCTTGGCAACCCCCCGTTCGGGCATCAGGGTGAAGTGGCGATTGGCCGTTGGTTCAAGGCCAAGGAAAACGAAATACCGACCGGGAGGGATTTTGTTGAGTTTGACGGGAATCGCCAGACGTTTAGGCTGTTGACTAGACTCCAAATTCTCAACGACAAATTTGGATTGAACCTCACGTACGCGACACTGGCGGGACTAATGAAGTATCCGACGTTCTGTGATTCGCAAACCCCGAACCCGTTCGAGAAGTTCGGTGTCTTTGCAAGCGAGCGTGACATCGCAGAGGATGTATGGCGATATACCGGCCTTAGTGAGGGTGTCAGGCACCCGCTGGCCTATGTCATGGAAGCCTGTGACGACATCGCATACTCGGCCATTGATGCGGAAGATATTGTCAAGAAGGGCTATGCTTCATTCAATGATCTGATCGATCACTTGGGGGCATTCGATGATGCCGTTACGAAGGACGTGGTGAAGTCCGCTACTGAGAAGCATGAGGAGTTCAAGAAGGAGTCACTGAGTTCGGGGGAGTTAAGTGACCTCTCAATGCAGATGTTCCGAGTCAAAGCGATTGCGGAAATGATTAAGGCCGCAACACAGGTATTTGTCGACAATGTGTCCGAACTAATGTCTAAGTCCATTGTGGGTCGATTTGAGCTTATCTGTCACTCTGACTGTGCGGTACTCTGCAAAGCATTGAAGAAATTCGATTACAAATACGGTTTTCGCAACCCGGCTGTCCTGAAGGTGGAGCTCGAGGGCGACACGTACATCCGCGAGACCATGAACATGTTGTGGCGGGGCATAGCGAACCATCAAGGAGACGATCCGTTTGCCAAGTACGCGTACGAGAGGATTTCCGAGAACTACAGACGAGTTTATAAAGATACGAGCGAAACAACAACCGATAGGGCGCATCTTCTCTGCGACGCGATATCGGGAATGACCGAAGGGTTTTTGGTTTCGTGGCACAACGACCTCCAGGCACTGGAACGATGACGAGCACGGCAAAGAAGTCGAGGGATTTGGCAAAGAGGGTGAGAAGGTTTCTTCTGCGGGAACGCAGAAGGGATGAGGTGTTGGCGCGCCTATTGGACTGCCTGGACTCGTGCGAGGACGTGTATTTGTTTGGCGGAATCTTGAGAGATATCGCGCTTTTTGGAATCTCACAGTTGGACTCGGATATTGATCTTGTCTATTTGGGTGCTACAGAGACTATCGGTGCTGTGGTGACGAGAAATGGGTTCAAGTTCAAGGAGAACAAGTTTGGCGGCTTGCGCGTGGAAACCAAGTATTGGTTTGTGGATATTTGGGGCGCCAAGGACACTTGGGCGTTTAGGCAGGGCGGCCGCAAGTACGCCGGTGCGAAGTCGCTTCTTGGCACAACGATTACAAATTGGGAGAGTATCCTATATCATCTGAATGAGCGGCGCCTTATTCACGAAAGAAACTACCTTAGAGATCTCAACGACCGGTATTTGCACGTGGTCTATGAGGAGAATCCGAATCCTCTGGGCATGTACGTACGCATAATGAGAGCATATGCATGCAAGGAAGCGTCCATGTTGTCGAATACAGCAGCACGAGTGCTGAACGATGCGTTGAAGTCGTATTCCTTTGAAGACATAAATATGTATGAAAGGAACCATTATGAATTTCAGTACATCGCAAGAGAAGTATACGAACATTTCGTCCGGCATGTCCATAGGCCAGATCTTCTTCCAGTTCAGCTGAGGAAGGGAGCGCCTTCGTTACTGTAATGTTCTGCATTCGTGCGCATCGAGGTCTTCATGCACCGGTCCCACCATCCCACGACTATTCGTCATGCGTCGCACCCAGGCTCTGTCCTTTTGGCCCAGCGCGGGGATGGGCGGATGGGTGGAGGTACTTCATGCGGGCCGCGGGCCGCGGCTGATAGCGCTCTAGCCCGGACTATTCGTGGCGACCGTGACTCGGCCCCTGGGAGGCGGCGCCGGAACCGGACTCGGTCACGGACAACGGGGAATGACCAGTGGGCGGCCATTGGAACGTTCTCAACCGCGCGTGGCAGGTGGTTGAGCGCCGAATGGACGTGATGACGGGTGCCGCAGGGGAGGACAGCGCACACTTCCCCCGTTGCGGGCGGTTGGCAGCCTCCGTCAGTCAGCGATGCGGCGCTCGCCGAGCGGCTATCCGGCGCGCGCCCCGAGCGCGAACGCGATGTGCCGCCACGCCGCCAGGTCCGGTGTCGCGCGCGGCAGGCGCAGGACGATGCGACGCGCCGAGCGCACCACCTGGACGCCGAGCTTCAGCAGCCGGTCGCGCAGCCAGGGCACCTGCGCGCGAGCGCACGCGGTGTCGGCGGCGCGCAACCGCAACTCCTGCATCAGCACGTAGGCGGCAGCCGTCAGCAGCACGCGCAACTGATTCGCCGAAAACGCCTGGCAACTCGTGCGGTCGATCTGCAGGGCCTTCAGTTCCTTGATCCGGTTCTCGGCGTCGCCGCGGGCGCAGTAGACCTTCTCGTAGAGGAAGCGCGGCGTCTGCCGCATGTTGGTCACGACGAAGCGCGGATTGTCCCGCGGCTCGCGGTCTCGGTGGCGGACGACTTCGGCCTTGATCACGACGCGGCGCGCGTGGTTCCACGTGCCGGCCTGGTACTCGTCGGTCTCGGTGTAGAGGTGCTCGGTCTGTTCGCTGCGCCACGTCCGCGCCCGCGCCACCAGCATGGCCGGCTCGGCGTACCGCTCCAACACCGCGTTCTTCGCCATCGCGATCACGTAATCGAGCCGCGGCTGCGCCTCCAGGAAGGCGAAGACCGCCGGGCTGGCAAAGCCCCCGTCGAGCCGAACGAGAATGCGCGCCCGCGGAAACGCCCGGCGCAGCCGCGGCAGCAACCGCGACAACAGCCCGACCGTCCCCTCGGAGGCGACCGCCTTGCCGTGCCGCAACAGCGCCGCGCACAGATACTGCTCGGATTCGCGGTCGAAGCTCAGGAAGCCAAGCAGCGGCAGGTAGCACCAGTTGTCGTAGTACCCGTTGAAGAGCGTGTACTGCTGCGCCCCGTGCGTTGGATCGTCCGTCGGGTCCAGATCGATCGTGATGCACCGCGCGCGCCCGTCCAGGCGGCGGCGATGCCGCGCGATGACCCGCGTGGCCAACTCGTCCGCCATGCGGTAGAGCGCGCAGCCGTTGACTGCGTTCTCGAACCGCGACAGCGTCGGCTGCGACGCCAGACGCTCGCCCGAAACCGGGTCTCTGTCGAGCAGCAGCTTGTGGATGGGGTCGTCGGCGAGACGGTCGCCATCATTGCAGTCGGGATGGCCGCAGGCGATGCCAAAGATGCGCTGGCCGATCAGGTCCGCGAGCGAGTGCCGGTTCTTGTCCGGCGCCCGCTTGTCGAACAGACACCCGGCGAACGCCTTGACCAGGCCGTAGATGCGCTCGGCGGCCTTCAGCAGGATCGCCCCGCCGTCGGAACTGGCCTGCTCCTGGTTGAACTGGGCGAACAGCGGCTTGTCAAACAGTTCCGGGAACAGAACAGTCTGTGGTACAGTGCCGGTTGTCACGCAAGGGCCTCCGTGATGGCGCAAGTGGTTGTTAACACTGCACTTGTACCACACGGGGGCTTTTGTGTCTGTACCGGAATCGGAACACGCCACGAATTTTCCGGGCTAAAGACCACTCCAAAACTACATCAGGAGTCCCCAACTCCACCCGCTTCACTCTCTTGACGCCGCCGATGCCACTCGTAGAACCAATCCGGTACTGGAGGGGCTGAACGTCGGTGGTCAAACACTGCGTCCTGAACTCCGCGAATCTCTCTTTCTGAAGGGAGCTGATCCGCCCGAACGCCCTCCGCAAACGAGTGAATATCCCGGAGACGATTGATTGCCGCCGTTTGGTTGTTGTATTCATTCAGCCCCCAGGTTATGACTCGGATACTGGCGGCAAGTATTCCGACGAATTGCGCGACGGTAAGGTCAGTCGAAACGGCGAGTAAGAGAAGTATCGTCCCGAATCCGCAGAAAACCATGCATCCGAAATCGATCCACTTCTTCCTCAGGTCGATCTCCCACCAGCAATTTATCCGTTGACACCGGAGCTTTGCCAGAATTGGATCGTCGGGGATTGCACTCGGTGGATACCAGTCCTGTAGTGGCCTTCCGTTCTTTTCGTTATAAGCCGCGGCGAGCTGGTTGACCCGATCCTCCGTGGGTCGATGGAGCCCCCTGTAAGGTGGCCAGGGGAGGTCGAGAACGAAGCAGTCGAACGCCTCCTGTATTCTCGCTGCTTCTGCCAGGGCCGCCCTCACTCTTGAGAGAAAGCACTGGTCGAGCAACCAAGACATCAGAACTAAGGAAGAAACAAGATGTGCGAAGTACTGGCTGTCGACGGCAGAGGCTACCAGGCCGAGAATCGCGACGGCCAGAACTACCGCGATGGCGATGTTGCGAAGTCTCTTGGCACGAGAGTAGAGGTACCGCACTGCGGCCAATCGAGCGAGTGATTTTGGTTGATTCTGACGTTCTTGGATGCTCATCTGTAGTACCCAGGAAACTTGTAAGAGAACAATCTATCCCACCACTCAAAGGCCTGCTCGATGTTTCCGTTGACTTCCGCTTCGCAGGCCTTCTTGGCTCTAGTTAGCGCAGTACTCAACTTCGATTTGGCAGTCGACAATTGCCCATCTGTCCTGCACGGAGAAACGTAACCGGAGACACCCATAGGGTCTTGGATACTGGCTAGGTCGACGTTGGTGAGGAGCGCAAGAACACGCTTTACGTCGGTCGAATAGAGGATGGAGCTTTCCCCGTTCGCGTACTTCGCGATCCGCAGTTCCAGGTAGAATGAGGAAATGGGCACATCCTGGAAGTACTTCCAGGCCTTTAAGAATCGAATCAACGGCTTGACGTAACTGGAAAGGCGTTGATCCGCTTCACGAACGTAGTAATTGTGAGCATCAGGACTCGCTCGTCTCCAACTGCCCGAGCAGTTGGCGATATCGTAGATATGAAATCCGCCGGTTGCGTGAACAAAAGCTGCCGGTGTTACCTCCGTGGTTTCGCTCGCATCGGTTCCGAACGGCACAACGGTGGCGGGGCACGAAGTGCGCACGTCCGTGTAGGGAAATCGGGAGTCAAGAGCCGCGGTCAGAGCAGCCAGCGAGGTGGACGAATTAGCGTGGAGTCTACCGGTGGGGATGCTGGCCATATAGTCGACGTCGCTGTAGCCGCGTATGGAGGTGCCATTGCCGAACGAACCCGTGCGCCAGAATCGCAGCAGACCAAATCGCGACTTGATGCACTGTTCTATGGAGGTACGGTGGCTTTTCGCAGCAGCCGTTTCGCGGGCGGACGGCGTCAGTTTTCTCAGGAAGTCCTGAAAGCCCTCAGCAACTGTGCGTGGCATGTGCTCAACTCCTTGCGGTGGCCAGGATTTGATTCTGCAAGGCAGCAATACAGGACATCGCGGGTTCCGGCGGTCGAACACTATTCATGATCGCAGCCTTTTGCGTTTCTGTGGAAGCTACCAAAACACTACGTTCGTAGCTTGCGGTGGAGTCTTTCAACGTAGTCGAGGACTTCTTGTTGCTCCGCGGCGTCGAGTTCCAGTACACGTCGCACAAGAATTGCAGTCAAGTCACGTCGATGCGAACCGCTCTCCTCAGATCCCGTACTCCATCCTGCCCAACCCGTCAGCGTCATGAAATTCAGTCCATAGAGTTCGGCCAAGTCAAGAAGAACACTCGGATCCGGCTGCTTTATCAGACCTCGTTCGACCTGCGACAAATAGGCGTTCGACCGGCCGATTCTCCGTTCGACCTCCCGTAGTGACAGCTCGTGGTGCTTCCGAGCTTGCCGCAGCACTCGGCCGACAGCAGGGTGTTCATCGCGGCCGACTGGGTCCTGACTCGTGGATTCTGGACTCGCCGACAATTGGAGCCGCCCCACGTCCACTGCAGTATTCTTGGTCATCTCTCTGTTCCCAACCCTGGGCGTCTCGACCGACAGCCCCCTTTTTCCTCGCAATGTGTACCGTTGAGCGCCCACGTCTGTCAACTAGCGTTTGAGCGCGGGTCATTCTCAACAAGTCGTCGACCACAACATGTTGGGACCAGAATGGGCATCGTCGGCCAGGAGCTAGCCTAAACGAGGTTGCGCGGAGCCAGCGTGACGGGCCGAGAGCCCCGCGACAGCTCGGCTAGAGCGGTAGCGACGGGCCTTGACGCTGCCGAGCGCGCGCCCCCTGTTGGCATCGACAAGGCCGCCGGCACCACAACATCCTGTGGTCGGCCAAAGTCCAGTGTATTCCGCGAACCTCGATCTCGCCAACAACATCCAATAGATTCACGTTGCCGTCAGGGCCGGGGCATTCGCCATCCAAACAGCTCCCTCCACTTCTCGACGGCGGCGCGTTCTCTACCGTCGTTCTCGAGCAATAGCGCTTCCTCAGCGACCGCCAACCAGTCGCGGACGACATGCGATAGTTGTCGCCTCTCCCCGGCGGAAACGCCGCCGTTCACGTCTGGGCCGAGCCCCGCGGGATCGGGCCAATCGTCCGTGATCCGGTCCGCAACAGAGGCCAAAAAAAACCTGATCTCATCACGGTACCGCCCGAAAGGTGTTAGCACTAGTTCCAGGCCCATGACCTCAAGCAAGAAAGAGGGAGCTATGGGTTCTCCCGCCTGGCGATTGATTCCTTTAGCCATCTTGACGAAAGGAACAAATTTCTCATTACACTTTTCGTTCTTGTCAGTGACCAACTGCGCGTGCACTCGTGGATCAGTAGCTATCCAGTCCGCTCCATCGGGCATACAGTAGCCACCACTCTTTCGGGGAAACACCGGTGCTACTTCATATGACGCGACGTCCTCATCACCATAGTTGATCGTCACGACATTGTCGTCGATGTTAAGGTCGCTCCAACGAGTGGCGATGACATCGGCCAAGGCGTTGACGGTAGCCCTTCCTGGACCGTCAGCCAGTGAACCCTGCGGCCCGGCTGCATCGATCACGACGAAAATGTCGACATCTTTGAGCTTCTTTGTCTTGGTGTGTCGGTCGTAGCTTCCCGTCAGGAAGTGGTCAGCGAGTTGCCAAGCTTCTTCGATATGCTGGCGGATTAACTGATGCCGCTTCTGGGCCAGCGTGCTCTCGGTATTGGTTATTTCGAGGTTCGACTTTAGATTGTCGAAGGCGTCGTCGATGTAACCCATAGGACGTCTCACCTACTTCCTAAAGTAACGTAGTCCAGCTGTCCCATGAGGCCCCGTGGCGAGCGTGCCGAAGCTATGGGAGTGCATCCCTGAGGTGGCAGCCCTTGTCCCAGCGCTCCAACCCTCTTGATGCGAACGTCGCCCGCGGAAGGAGCAAAAGAGGCGGTACGTGGTCCCCGGAGGAACACTTTGCAGTTTTGCAAGGTATCGTGCCAAGGCAGCTCTGTCGGCGGTGAATCTTCGATCCCGATCTCCCAAACCCGTGTACGACACTGGAAACTCGAAAATGGGACTTACCGTTCCGTTTGGCCGGTGACACTCCAATGCAACACAACGGAGAGAGCGTTCGGCGATCCAGTTCGAGATCGCGCGTTGGTCTGTGTTCCAATCAGCAAAAAGAGTGGTTGGGTCGAGGCCTAATGTGCCGAGAATGTCCGCGATGGACCCAAGAATGACGTCGGCCAGATGAGTCGCGGTACGTGTGATCGTGTACGTCGCAGTGGCAGTCGCCGTGTAGGTCATCGAATCGTCTCCATATTCTGGAGTGCTTCCAGGTCTATTGGCGACTCTCTCTTGCTGCCTTGCACATTCTCAGTGAGCGGCGAAGACGGTGGTTTGGCTGCAGACAAGTGGGAAGAACGCGCCACTGCGGTAGCAATGCTCGCATTCAGGGGTTCTACAGCGGGCAAATGGAGCATCCAGTCGTTTGTGGCGGTTGCACCGCCGGGTACAGGGTTTAGGTTCTCCTCGACTCTGAGAGCAGCATCGCCGGTCGCGACGAAAAGAGTGAGGTGGATGCCGACATCGACCAACACTAGCCCGTTCGATTCAAGATGACCTCCGGCGATGAGCGCTGGTCCAAGCCCACCGAGTGTGGCGAGTTCGGTCGCCACGCTTCCTGCGGGAACGTTAGGACTACGTTCAACGGTCTCGGCTAGAAGCCTGGAAACAACCTGCCACGCATCGGCCGCACTACGAATCGGGGCCGCCGCGATTGTTCGGTGTCGCTTCATGTCTAGCCCCCGATGTTCCTGTTGTGGAGGCAGCTGCTCTGCTTCACGCGTTCGGCTGCCGAGAGTAAGTCCTGGGCAGTGATGCTACCCGGGTCGACCACGGTAGTTCGCCTCTCGGTCATCGCCTCGCTGATTGTCTTGCGAATCCTTCTGCCGTCCGTGCCCGCAAGTTCGTGGGCCACCTCCTTGAGTGCGGCGTCACGAGCGAGGAGGGCAAGGGGCGGGAACGCCTGAGACATAGCGACCAGCGTAGAGTTGAGTATGGCCAAAGCGGTCGCGGAATCGGGTGCAGGGACGTGGATGTCGACGTCCACTCTGGAGAGAAACGCGTCGTCGAGGGTACCGGTGAAATTGCTCGTGGCGACGAAGATGAGGTTCGGAAAGTTCCTAGTGTTGGAGTCGAGAGCAGCGAGTACGGCGTCCGTAGCGCGATGAACATCGGCGGGGTTTGCGGCCAGGGAGGCTTCGCTGCGCGCAACAGCCATGGATTCGATCTC
The DNA here is from genome assembly GCA_965116825.1 of Vicinamibacterales bacterium. Taxonomy (GTDB): domain Bacteria; phylum Acidobacteriota; class Vicinamibacteria; order Vicinamibacterales; family UBA8438; genus WTFV01. Next base: position 3,488,427 of record OZ220736.1, on the reverse strand, counting down.
ATCGAGAAGAACCACGGTCGGCATGCCGTCGTCCGCTAGGCTCGGTACGAACTCGGTCAGGAGTTCGGTGACCTTCCGTTGGCTTTGGCCGTGTTCGGCACTCATCAGGCCATGCGGATTGACCTCAATGAATCGGGTCTTCCGATCGCTAACGAGCGGCCCCAAGTGATACGCGAGGCCACGTCCGAGGGTGGTCTTGCCGGTTCCCGGCGGCCCGTGCAGTAGAACGAGGCCGTGCAGCGCGGTGATCTCAAAGGCGAGCACGGTCCGCAGGTGCAAGGTCAACGCTGTGGATCGCAGCAGGCGCTCCTTGATTGACGGCTGGATGACGATGGAATCCCACAGTTTGGCGTACGCTGGGTCTGGCATCACGGATGTGATCCTGACCATTTCTGCGGCATCCGATGCGATGTGACTGTGCATGAGCGCAACTGTACTTTGCACTTGGGCGGTTGTCAAGGACTGTGGTGCCCGAGAAGAGGCAGGTGGGCCGGTTCTAGCGGTCAATCCGACAGGAACGCAACGGCCATTGACAGATCCGGTTGATGACCCGGGCGGCTGCCGCCGGGGGCCGCGCCGGCGTTCGGGCGTGCCTCTTGCGAAGGGACAGCCGATGCCGAGGCAGCGGCCTGGGTGGCTACCGATGCGGTGGACGAGCGGACCGTCCCGGCCTGGCGCGACCCCGCGGCGGCAGCGCACACGCTGGCGTTTCTTCAGTACACTTCCGGTTCGACCGACGCGCCACGGGGCGTGATGATCAGCCACGGAAACCTGCTGCACAACCTGGCCTACGCTCCACCGGGCCGGGAACGACCGGTCGTCCGTGTCGGTCTCGTGGCTCCCGGTCGTCCACGACATGGGGCTGATCGACGGCGTCCTGGCGCCCGTCTACAGCGGGTGTCCGGCCTACCTGATGTCGCCGACCGCGTTCCTGCAGCGACGGGTCCGGTGGCTACGGGCGATTTCGCGGTACCGGGTGACCCGCAGCGGCGCCCCCAACTTCGCCTACGACCTGTGCGTAGCGCAGGCTCGGAGCGGCGGAACGCGCCGCCCTCGATCTCCGCAACTAGCGCGACGCCTACAACGGAGCGGAACCGATCCGGCAGGACACCCTCGAGCGGTTCGCCTCCGCGTTCGCAGGCAGCGGTTTCCAGCCGGGCGCATTCCGGCCATGCTACGGGCTGGCGGAAGCGACGCTGGTGACGTGCGGCCGCTTCGAGGCGGTTTCGCCTCCGGGCGGCGGCCTGCAGGCGCCCGTGTGGTGGGCAAGGGCGTTCGCCTACGTGGGCGCGGTCGTCACCCGGCTGGCGCTTCTACAACGTGGAAGCGGACGACGAGCGCTTCGTCGGGCTCCCAGCGCCGGCGGCGGCCCTGGTCTGCTCCACGTACCTCGTCGCGCCGGATCCAGCGTCGCCCTGGATCGTGCCCGCGTTGTTCGCCGGGTGCGGCCTGGCCATGATCGCGCCGCTTGCCATCCCGCGACCGGGGGCGCCCGGCCTGGCGGCGTTCGCCGTCTGGCCGTCTCCCTGGCGTTGTGGCACCTGCGCTGAATCGATGGACCCGCCACGCCCAACCTCCGGGAGCCGACTCCCGCGCCCCATTCGCCGGTCCGGTTACCGCTCGCGGATCCCGCTTGGCTGGATCACGGCGGCTGGCACCGCGACTGGGCGTATCATGGGCACATGATCGCTACCGGCCCACAGCGGCATTCGCGTCACGGGCAAGGCGCAGATCCTCAAGACCTGAGCCGGCGGTCGGCAGCATGGGATCAGCGGGCGCGGTTATCGTAACCGTTCGGTCAAGCCGGTATCCGGCGTTCCGGCAGTCGGGCAAGCATCGTCGCACAGCGAGCCGATCCGGTCCGGGGCTCTCCCTGCGCAGGGACATTCGACCGGTGCTGGCCGTCGACAACGCCAGCGTCCGGTTGGCCCGCTCCCATGTCCATACCGGTTTCACCGAACGCTTACCCGGTTATCTTGAGCCAACCGCCAGAAGGTCCTTCCCGACGTTGTGGGGTACATCGTGGTATACCTACTACCAGCATGCCTGTAAACCACGCACATTCAGTCGTTTACAGGAACAATCGCGCTGACGCTGCCAGAACGAGACCGCATTCCGTAGTCCTCCGGCACACTCCGTAGAACGCCGACAAACGGCTATACATAGGGCTAATCTCGGGATCTGTCTTCCGCGGACTTCCGTCCTCTCGTCTCCTGTTCCGAACACCCCCCCTGCTCGATGCGCTCCCGGCTCGGGAGGAGCGATGACTTGACCAGCATGCGACTTGGTCATATTCTGGACTAAGTTGCTTTCCGATCAAGGAGCCTGCCCATGCTCACGGTCAACGTCCATGAAGCCAAGACCCAACTGTCCCGACTGCTGGCGCAGGTCGAGGCGGGGGAAGAGGTCGTCATCGCCCGCCGGGGCGCCCCGGTGGCGCGGCTCGTCGCGTGCAAGCCGAAGGGCAAGCGACAACCGGACGTGCTGAAGGGCCGGATCGCGATCACCGACGCCTTCTTCGAGCCGCTTCCGGAAGACGAATTGAAGCTCTGGGAAGGCGGGTAGGGCGCCGGCGATGCGAGTACTGCTGGACACGCATGCGTTCCTCTGGTGGGTCTCGGACAGCCGGCGTCTGTCCGAAGCCGCCCGCGACGCCATCCGTAACGAGGCGAACGACGTGGTCGTCGGCGCCGTCTCGGCCTGGGAAATCGCCACGAAACACCGCCTCGGCAGACTGCCGGAGGCCGGGCGGCTCGCGGGCGACATACGCGGAGCCATCGTCGGGCAGGGCTTCAGCGAGTTGCCGATCAGCGTCGCCGACGCCGAACGTTCCGGACGATTGCCGGGCCCTCACCGCGACCCCTTCGATCGCCTGCTCATCGCACAGGCCCTGGCGCACGACCTGGCGCTCGTGTCCAACGAGGAGGCGTTCGACCGGTACGGCGTTCGCCGGCTCTGGTGACGAGCGGGTTCCGGCCCGGCTGCCACCGACCTATTCAGGCTGACGGCATGAAGGCGACATCTCGACACGGCCTGCCACATGGCGCTGAACCCGATCGCGTACACCGAGCACGTCGTCCGCAGCTTCCTGCGCTACCAGCTCACGGCGTATCCGTTCGCCGATGACCGGCTGCACGACCAGATGCGCGACCTGCTGTCGCCTGGGCCCGCCACGGGGCCAGGCTGCTCGGCCGCGACGGCGACACCCGCACCGGCCGCGACGGCCGGTCAACCGCGCGGCGTACGGTCTTGACGTCCAACTGCAGCCGCCGCGCAATCTCCTTCTTCGGTACCCCCTCCACCAGCGGATGGGTGCGGGAGCCGCCGTCCTCCCGAGCCGCAGGCTCCCGGCGCCAGCGTTCGGCGGCCACGTCAGTCCGCGAGCTCGAACTCGCTCCACCGCGTCGTCGTGTTCCGGCGGGTAGTCTGGAACAGCACCCGCACGTGGAAGTAGACCTCGAATTCGGTGTCCAGCCAGACGTCGCCGGCGACCGGCCGGCGTTCGAGGCGCCCGGTGGCGTCGGAGATGGAGCCGATGATGCCCCACCAGAGGCGCACGCGATCCATCAACTGAAAGCTGATCCGGGCGATCTCGTAGGTCTCCGTATCGATCCAGACCTCGCCCCGCGACCTGTTCAGGGCGAGGTCGATCCGCCTGCGCACCGGGAGCTTCCCCGGCCGGGGCTCGAACGCGATGATGTAGCTGGGGCGGCCCCGCAGATCCCGCACCCCGTCCAGCCTGGCCGTGAACCGGCCGACCAGCTCTTCGTCGAACCTGATCTCGTTCTCCTCTTCCTCCCGCTCGCGCTCCGCCCGCTTCCCCGGGTCGTCGATCTCGGTCTGGAATTCCTCCCAGCGTCGCTCCTGCTCGCGCCGGCCGCGCGCGTCGATCGGTTCGCCGTCCCGGGCCATCAGCCGGCTGAACAGGGCACCCCGGTAGGGTTCCACCTGGTAGAGCAGCGTCTCGTCGTCGGTGACCTCGCCGTCCCCGTCGAACCGCCGGACCCGTTGGGCCATCGCCCGCCGGTAGCGCGTCTCGAAGCCCTCCTCCTCGGCCCGGGCCGTGCGTTCGAGGGCCCGGTCGATGATCTCGCGCAGCGCGGGGTCCACTGGATCCGGCGGGGCAGACTGGCTGCCGGCGACCCCGAGGACGGCGATTCCTGCGAGCAGCGGGATCGCGAGAGACCGGTAAGACGGCTTGGAACTGTGCTGCATGGGCGTCCTTGTGCGTAGTTCGGGATCACTTGTCGCACGACCGGCCGGCACTCAATCGGTCCGGAGCGCCACGACCGGACTGACCCGGCTGGCGCGGCGCGCCGGCAGCCAGGCCGCGAGGAGGGCCGCGGCGCCGAGGACCAGCGGCACCCCGACGAACGTCAGCGGGTCGAGCGCATCGATCTCGAACAGCAGCCCGCCCACCAGGCGGGTCGCGACGACGGCGAGCGCCAGCCCGAGCGCGCCGCCGATGAGCACCAGCTTGAGGCCGCCTGCAACGAGCAGCCGCACGACGCGGGGGCCGTCGGCGCCGAGCGCCTGGCGAATGCCGATCTCGCGCGTCCGCCGGGCGACGCCGTAGCTGACCACCCCGTAGAGGCCGACCGCGGCGAGCGCCAGCGCCAGCACCCCGAACGCCGACAGGACGAAGGCGGAGAGCTGCTGGGGCAGCCGCATCAGCGCCAAGTGGCGGTCCATCGTCTTCGTCTCGAGGACCCGCAGGTCGGGATCGAGCTCGCGGCCGGCGGTCAGGAGTGCGAGCGCCGTCAGCTCCGGGTCGATGGACGTCCTCGCCACGACCGTCAGCGCCGGCGTGAACCGTTGCGAGTACGGGAGGTAGATCATGTTGCGGGGAGGCTCGCCGAGCTGCCTCACCTTCGCATCGCTCGCCACGCCGACGACGAGCCAGGGGGGAGCGTCGCCGCGCCGCCGGACGAGCCGGCCGACCGCGTCGCCGTCCGTCCAGAAGCGCCGGGCCATCGCTTCGCTGACGATGACCACGGGCCGGGCATCCGGCCGGTCGGCGTCGTTGAAGTTGCGCCCGCGAACGATGTCGATGCCTGCCGCCGCGAAGAACCCCGGCTCGACCTCGACCCGGTCCGCGATGAAGGCGCCGTGGTCGGTCGGCGGCTCGAACCCGTCGACGTTGAAGTCGCTCGAGCTCTGGCTGAGCGGGTTCAGGTGCAGGTTGCTGATGGCGCCGACCGCCTCGACGCCGGGGAGCGTCCGGAAGCGATCGAGGAGGCGCCGCGTGTAGACGCGCGCCTCGTCGAGCGTGAACCGGGTCGCCGGCGTCAGGTAGGTCAGCAGGGCGGTCGGCTCACGGCCGAAGCCCGGGTCGACCGACTGCACCCGCTGAAAGCTGCGGAGGAACAGGCCGGCGCCGACCAGCAGCACCAGCGAGATCGTCAGTTGCGCGACGACCAGCGCGTTGCGCCACCGGAGCTGACCGGGCTGGCCGCCCCCGGCGTTATCGCTCCGGAGGGCGCCGGCCACGTCCGGCCGGGTGCTCTGCAGCGCCGGCACCAGGCCGAGCAGGGCGCCGGCCGCGACCGAGACACCGAACGTGAACCCGAGGACGTTCCCGTCGAGACCCAGATCGAGCGTGACCGGCGTCGGCAGCGGGAGGTCCGCGGTCGACAGCAGGTCGAGCAGCCAGATCGCCAGCCCGACGCCGGCGCCCCCGGCCAGCAGGCTCAACAGCGTCGTCTCGGTCAGCAACCGCCGCACGAGCGATCCGCGCGACGCGCCCAACGCCAGGCGCAGCGCGATCTCCTTGCGCCGGTCGAGGGCGCGCGCGAGCAGGAAGCTGGCGAGGTTGGTGCACGCCAGCAACAGCACCAGCCCGACGACCACCATCAACAGCCACGCCGCCGCCCGGATGAAGACGTCCAGCGGCGGGAAGAGCAGCACGTCGGTGAGCGGCAGGAGCGCGAACTGCCCGGCCGGATCCCAGTCCGCAATGCGGTCCCGGGTGAGCTGCGCGGCTACCGCCCCGACGGCGGTCTCGGCCCGGGGCAGGGTGACGCCCGGCCGCAGGCGCGCCTTGACGAAGAGCGAGGTGTGGCCTCGAACGTCGAACAGGGGGAACCCGTTCAGCTCCTCGGCCATCATGAACGGGACGTAGAACGTCGGCGTCAGACCGCGGACGGTGCCCGCGAAGTCCGGCGGCCCCACCCCGATAACCGTGTACGCGCGGCCGCCGACGCGCATCTCGCGGCCGACGACGTCCGGGTCGCCGGCGAACGCGCTCTGCCAGTATCGATAGTCGAGCATCACGACCGGATGCCCGCCGCGCGCGACGTCGTCGCTCGGCAGCAGGGTGCGTCCGACCGCCGCCTCGATTCCCAGCATCGGAAAGTAGCTGCCGGTGACCGCCTCTGCAGGCGCCAGACCGACGCCTCCACCCTCCCCGCGGTCGATCGTCAACGGCACGAAATGCGAGGCCGCGATGTCGCTGAACACCTCGGCGGTGCCGTCGCGGACATCCTCGAAATCGGGGTAGGACAACGTGCCGAACTCGAACGACGCCTGGTGCAGATAGAGGTTGACGACCTCTTCCGGCCGCTCGATTGGCGAATCATGCAGGATCACCGCGTTGACGAGGCTGAAGATGGCGGTGTTGGCCCCGATGCCCAGCGCCAGCGAGAGGATGGCAACCGCCGTGAACGCCGGGCGCCTGGCCAGGGACCGAAGGCCGTCGCGGACGTCGCGCTGGAATCCCGAGAGCCAGGCCCAATCGCCGCGACCGTCACGCACCGCGTCCTTGTGCGCTTCCACCCCGCCGAAGGCGGCGCGCGCCCGTCGCCGCGCTTCCCGCCGGTCGACTCCCGCCTCGCGCACCAGGCGCTCCGCCTCCATATCGAGATGGAAGCGGAACTCCTCGTCCATCCGCTGCTCGACCTCTTCACGGAACAGCAGCAGGCGGAGACGTGCGCGGGCGGCGTCCACCCAGCGCATCAGGTGCTCCGCAATACCGCGCCGAGGCCTTCGGCGAAGCGCTGCCAACTGTCGATCTCCTCGCCGAGCGCCCGCCGGCCCGACGGCGTCAGCCGGTAGTAGCGCGCCCGCCGGTTGTTGTCGGTCGTGCCCCAGTCGCTGCCGATCAGCCCCTGCTTCTCGAGGCGCTGGAGGGCCGGATACAGCGACCCCTGGTTGATGTCCAGCACCCCCGAGGACATCTGCCGGATCCGTTGGCCGATGCCCCAGCCGTGCATCGGCGCAAGCGAGAGCGTTTTCAGGATCACCAGGTCGAGCGAGCCGCGGAGGTCTTCCAGTCTTCTAGCCATCTAGAGGAATGATGGCTCGTCGTTCCTCTAGATGTCAAGAGAACGTTGGGAACGCGTTTCTTCCCATTCCCCGACATGCCGATGATCGAGGTCACGCCGGTGGCGGTCGCCGCGCTGGACGCGCACGACGGCGAGCCGCTTTGGCACGTCCCGATCAACCAGGAGTGGAGCGCCTCGCCGATAACCTACATCGGGCGCGGCACGAGCCGATGCCAGGATGGCGGACCATGGACAACCGGGACACGAACGCAGCGGACCACGAGGCCACGGCGGAAAAACGCCACCAGCCAACGGTGGCTGGCCCACGGAGATCGAAGACTACTTGGTCGGAGGCCGGGGGAGACTCGCGCAGCTTCCTCACCTTCTTCTAGGCGGCCCGTTTTCCGGTGATCGCTTCCCGCAGTCCTTCCAGCAGTCCTTCGAGCTTGGCCATTCGCTCGCGTAGCTGCCCCATCTGCTCGGTCGTCTCCTTGCCCTGGGAGTCGATCCGGTCTCGAAGCTGTCCGAGATGCTCGTTGTTCTCCTTGCTCTGCGTGTCTATCCGGTCGCGCAGCCGGCTGTCGTAGCGCGCCACGATTCCCCACACGCCGAGCAGTACTGCTGCAACCGTCCCCATGCCGGTCAGCACCATCGGGATGATTCCAGTGCTCTCCATCTGTCTCTGGCTACGCTAATTGTCGTTAACTCTTGTGTCAACGACGCCGCGTCCCCTTCGGCTGCCGTTCCCGGCCCTCGATGCCAAGGCGTCCAGCGCCCGGCGCTCGAATGCGGCCCGCTGGCGCCTCGTCGCCGCCCAACGAGCGTACACCACCGCCTGAATCCGAGTGATCGGCACCCTTTCACGACACCGGCGGCTCGGCCCCCACCTCCGGGTTGTTCGGGTGCGTCGTCCAGTTCGCGTAGCCCTCCACCACCTTTCCCGTGCGCGGGTCGACCGCGCCGACCGGCAGCGACTCCATCGTGATGCAGTCCTCCACCGGGCAGGTGATGACGCACAGGTTGCAGGCGACGCACTCTTCGTCGATCACCTCGAAGACGCGCCCGTCGCGCATCGCGATCGACTGGTGCGACGTGTCCTCGCAGGCCGCGTAGCAGCGGCCGCACTTGATGCAAACCTCCTGGTCTATTCGCGCCTTGGCGGTGTAGTTCAGGTTCAGGTGCTGCCAGTCGGTGACGTTGCGCACGGCGCGGCCCTGGAAGTCGGAGAGGCGCTCGTACCCCTTATCCTCCATCCAGAGCTGCAGCCCCGCGATCATCTCCTCGACGATGCGGAACCCGTAGACCATCGCCGCGGTGCACACCTGCACGTTGCCACAGCCCAGCGCGATGTACTCCGCCGCGTCGCGCCACGTGCCGATACCCCCGATGCCCGACAGCGGGAGGCCGGCGGTCTCCGGATCGCGCGCGATCTCGGCCGCCATGTGCAGGCCGATCGGCTTGATGGCCGGGCCGGCGTAGCCGCCATGACTGCCCCTGCCGTCGATGGAAGGCTCGGGGCTGAACGTGTCGAGATCGACCGACGTGATCGAGTTCACCGTGTTGATCAGGCTCACCGCGTCGGCGCCTCCCGCCCGCGACGCGCGGGCCGCGTAGCGAATGTCGGCGACGTTCGGGGTGAGCTTGACGATGACCGGCATCCGGGTGGCCGCCTTCACCCAGCGCGTGACCATCTCGATGTACTCCGGCACCTGGCCCACCGCCGCGCCCATGCCGCGCTCCTGCATGCCGTGGGGGCAACCGAAATTCAGCTCCACGCCGTCGGCGCCGGTCTCCTCCACCCGCCGCAGGATGCGCTGCCAGGCCGACTCCTCGCAGGGCACCATCAGCGACACCACCACCGCCCGGTCGGGATAGTCGCGCTTGATCGCCTTGATCTCCCGCAGGTTCAGCTCCAGGGGCCGGTCGGTGATGAGCTCGATGTTGTTGATGCCGACCACCTGCCGGTCCGCGCCCCAGACGACGCCGTAGCGCGGGCCGTTGACGTTGACGGCCGGCGGTCCGTCCTCTCCCAGCGTCTTCCAGACCACCCCGCCCCAGCCCGCCTCGAACGCCCGGCGGACGTTGTACTCCTTGTCGGTCGGGGGCCCGGAGGCCAGCCAGAACGGGTTGGGGGATCGGATGCCGAGAAACTCGTTCGCCAGCGTCGCCATCTCGTCGTCTCTCCCCTCAATCCGTCAGCGTGGCGTGGATGTCCTCGGCGGCGTCGCGCCCCTGGGCTACCGCGGTGACGACCAGGTCGTCGCCGTCCGCCACGCAGTCGCCGCCGGCCCAGACGCCCTGGCGGCTCGTCCGCCCCGGACCCGTCACCCGGATCTTGCGGCCCTCGAGCGCCGCACCGCCCGGGACCTCTTCCAGCTTCTGCCCGATTGCCTTGAACACCTGGTCGGCACGCAGGCGGAACGTCTCCCCCGTGTCGCGCAGGCCGTCGGGACCGTCCTCCGTATAGGCGAACTCCACCTCGCGCACGGCGCCATCGCCCAGCATCCGCACGGGTCTGGCGCCGGTGATGATCCGCACCCCTTTCGAGGCGGCGTGGTCCAGCTCGAAGCCGGAGGCGTTCATCCGCTCGCGCCCGCGGCGGTAGACCATCGCCACGTTCTCGGCGCCCAGCAGCTTCGACTGCACCGCGGCGTCCACCGCCGTCATCCCGCCTCCGATGACGACCACGTGCCGGCCCACCGGCAACGCCGAGAGGTCTTCGGTCTGGCGCAGCTCGGCGATGAAGTCGACCGCGGCGCGCACGTTCCCGATTGCCTCTTCCTGGACCCCCAGCGCGTTGACGCCGCCCAGGCCGATGCCCAGGAACACCGCGTCGTAACCGCTCACGAGTGCGTCGAGCGTCAGGTCACTGCCCAGACGCCGCCCCAGCTCCACGGTGATGCCGCCGATGCCGAGCAGCCACTCGACCTCCCGCTCCGCGAACCGGTCGACGGTCTTGTAGCTGGCGATGCCGAACTCGTTGAGCCCGCCCGCCTTGGCGCGCGCATCGAAGAGGGTGACGGCGTGGCCCTTCATCGCCAGCCGATGGGCACAGGCCAATCCGGCGGGCCCGGCTCCCACAACGGCGATGCGCCGGCCGGTGGGGGTGGCGCGCTCGTAGGGATGCCCGTCGCGCGCCATCAGCGCGTCGGTGGCGAAGCGCTGCAGCCGGCCGATCTCGACCGGCTTGCCCTCGGAGGCTTCCCGCACGCACGCCTGCTCGCAGAGCGTCTCGGTGGGACAGGCCCGCGCGCACATGCCGCCCAGGATGTTCCGGTCGAAGATCGTCTTCGCCGCGGCCCGCGCCGTGCCCGTCGAGATCTGGCGCACGAAGAGCGGGATGTCGATGGCGGTCGGGCAGGCCGTGACGCACGGCGCGTCGTGGCAGAAGTAGCAGCGGTCCGCGGCGACGGCCGCCTCGTGGGCGGTGAGCGGCGGGCGCAGGTCCGCGAAGTTCTCCTCGTAGCCCGGGGCGGGCAGGCGGCCGGCGGCGACGCCGGGAGTGGCAACCGAGTTCGACAACACGAGCTCCTTCCCGTCTTCGCGGACACACGCATCGGGCGCCGATTCGAGCTCTGCAGTCGAGGTCGCCGCCTTGCCGGAAGACGCGGTTCGATCGGGAGCCGTAACGGACGCGCGAGGCATCGGTGCCGCACCTCGCCGCTCAGAACAACGGCGCCCCCCGATTCGCGGCCGCCGCGGCCGCGTACGCGCCGCCGTACGGACCGCGCCTGATGAACTGGCCGTCTCCGGGCCGGCCGATGTACTCGCCGTTATCGACCACAACGCGCCCGCGCGACAGCACGGTCTCGGGGCGCCCGCGCACGCGGAAGCCCTCGTAGACGCTGTAGTCGACGTTCATGTGATGGGTATGCGGATCGTCGCGGCTGATGGTCACCTCGCGCTCGGGGTCGAAGATCACGATGTCCGCGTCCGACCCCACGGCGATGGTCCCCTTGCGCGGGAACATACCGAAAATGCGGGCCGCCGCGGTGGAGGTGAGCTCGACGAACCGGTTGACGTCGATTCGGCCGCCGTTGACCCCGTGGTGATAGATGAGGCTCATCCGGTTCTCGACCCCCGGCCCGCCGTTGGGAATGCGGCTGAAGTCGCCGCGCCCGAGCTCCTTCTGCTCGCGCAGGTTGAAGGGGCAATGATCGCTGGAGATTGCGTCGAGGTCCCTGCCCCGCAGGCCCCGCCACAGCTCGTCCTGGTTCCATTTCTCCCGCAGGGGCGGTGTCATGACGTACTTGGCGCCGTCGAAGCCCGGCTCGTCGTAGGCGCTGACGTCCAGCAGCAGGTACTGCAGGCAGGTCTCGGCGTGCGCCATCACCCCGCGCTCCTGGGCCCGCCGCAGTTCCGTGAGGGCATCGTGGCAACTCAGGTGCACGATGTAGACCGGCGCGCGGGCTACCTCCGCGATGGCGAGCGCGCGGTGCACGCCCTCTCCTTCCAGGCGCGTGGGCCGGGTGAGCGCGTGGTACTTCGGCTCCACCTGCCCGGCGGCAAGGGCCAGCTCGACGAGCTCGTCGATCACGACGCCGTTCTCGGCGTGCATGCAGACGAGCGTCCCGTCCTCGCCCGCCTTGCGCATGGCGCGAAAGATGGTGGCGTCGTCGGCCAGCAGAACGCCGGGATAGGCCATGAACAGCTTGTAGCTGGTCACCCCTTCGTCGGCCAGCCGGCGCAGCTCCGGCACGCGCTCGGCGGGCAGGTCGGTCACGATCATGTGGAACGCATAGTCGATAGCGGCGTTGCCCTCCGCCTTGGCGTGCCAGGCGTCGAGACCCTCGATGGTGGAGGCGCCGCGGGTCTGGACCGCGAAGTCGACGATGGTCGTGGTGCCGCCGAACGCGGCCGCGCGCGTGCCGGTCTCGAAGGTGTCGGACGACTCGGTGCCCCCGAACGGCAGCTCCATGTGGGTGTGAGGATCGATCCCGCCAGGGAACAGCAGCTTCCCCGTCGCGTCGATGATCCGGTCCGCCGCGACCTCGAGACCGCGTTCGAGACCGTGCCCGATGAGGGCCACGGTCTCGCCGTCGATGAAGACGTCCGCCCGGTAGTCGTCTATCGCCGTGACGACGCGTCCGTTCTTGATCAGTACGCTCATGTCGGAAACCCCTCGCATTCGACGGCAGGTTTGGCAGCGGGCTCATCCTGCCCCTCTGTCGAGTTTATGGCACGCACGAAGGGTCGAGAGAACGTGGCGGACAGTAAAGGTGTCCGGCCTTGAGTCGCGGCCGGAAACCGCGTAGATTGAGCATCCGTTCGAGTCTGGCCCACTCGCCGCGGCGCAGTCCGGCGGGTTCGCTCTCGCAGGAGGCACTTCGACTCATGGCTACGAGCTTGCTGACGTCAGTTCATCGGGCGGCCCGGCGTTCGCCGCAGTTGCCGATCGTGACCCTCGCACTGCTGGCGGCAACTCTCGCGACGCAGCCGCTGCACGCGCAGGACGACTGGCGGCACTGGGGCCGCGACGCCGGCAACCAGCGCCACTCCCCGCTGACGCAGATCGACGCCGACAACGTCTCGACCCTGGTGCCGGCGTGGCGTTACGAGATGACGAAGGCGGGCGTGCCGTCACGGCCGGCCCAGTCGACCCCGCTCCTGGTCGACGGCGTGTTGTACCTGTCGTTCCCGTACTACCGCGTGGTGGCGCTGGAGCCGGAGACCGGCGACGAGATCTGGGAGTACACGGCGCCGGGCGACTGGAACTCCCCGGAGCACCAGTTGCACTGGACGGGCGGCTCGATGCGGGGACTGGCCTACTGGGAAGGCGACGACCGGACGCCCCCGCAGATCGTCTTCGGCACCGAGGAGGGCGAGCTGATCTCGCTGAACGCGGCGACCGGCATCCCCAACCCCCGCTTCGGCAGCGACGGCTTCGTCGACCTGAAGACCGAGGACGTTATGAACGGCTTCCCGAACATGCACTACGGCATCTCGTCCGGGGTGGCCGTCTGGAAGCACCTGGTGTTCACCGGCGTCCACAACGCCGACGAGACGGGCTCGAAGGGGCCGGCGGGCGACGTGCGCGCGTGGGACCTGCGGACGGGCGACCTCGTCTGGACGTTCCATACCGTGCCCCGGCCCGGCGAGTTCGGCAACGACACCTGGCTCGACGACTCGTGGCGCGGCGTCAGCGGCGCCAACACGTGGTCGTTCTTCACCATCGACGCCGAGCGCGGCATCCTGTACATGCCGCTGGGATCCGCCCACAACGACTTCTACGGCATGGACCGCCCCGGGGACAATCTCTTCTCGGACTCCATCGTCGCCGTCGATGCCCTGACGGGGGAGCGGCTGTGGCACTTCCAGGCCGTCCATCACGACCTGTGGGACCTGGACATGCCGGCACCGCCGATCCTGTTCGACGTCGAGCGGGACGGCGAGACGATACCCGCCGTCGGGGTCATGACCAAGTACCCGGTGCTGTTCATCTTCAACCGGGTCACCGGCGAGCCGATCTACGAGATAGAAGAGCGACCGGTGCCGGCCGGGAACATGCCCGGGGAGTACTACTCGCCGACGCAGCCGTTCCCGGTGAAGCCGCCGCCCTTCGGGCGCATCGACTTCACGATGGACGAGATAGCGACGGTGACGCCGGAGCACACGGCCGCTTGCCGCGAGCTGCTGATGCAGTACGACGGCGGCCGGAACCGCGGCCCCTACACGCCGCCGTCGGCGGAAGGCGCGCTCGTGTTCCCGTCGACCGGCGGCGGGACGGAGTTCACCGGCGGCACCTTCGATCCGAGTCTCGGCTACTACATCATCAACTACGCCGACACCGGCCACATCAGCCAGCTCGTGAAGGTGGAGGACGATCCCGATCGGCGCAGCTACGTGGGTCCTCCCGAGTCGCGCCGCATCTACTGGCACGTCGTAACCCGGCCGTCCGTCAACGGCTGGCCCTGCTGGCAGCCGCCCTGGTCGCGGCTGGTCGCCGTGGACGTCAACCTCGGCGAGATCGCCTGGACGATCCCGTTCGGCACAGTCGAGGGCGCACCCCCCGGCGTGAACACCGGCGCCCCCAACTCGCAGAAGGGCGGGCCGACCTCCACCGCGGGAGGCGTGCTCTTCATCGGGGGAGCCAGCGACCGGCGGTTCCGCGCCTACGAGACGAAGACCGGGCGCGAGCTGTGGAGCGTCGAGACCGAGCAGTTGATCAGCGGCGCCAACCCGATCACCTACCTGGGGAAGGACGGCAAGCAGTATGTTGCCGTGGCGGCGGGCACGACGCTGCTGAGCTTCACGCTGCCATGAGGGGCGGCGTATTCGGCAGCATCGCTCTCCCGGAACGATGCCCCAACGTTCGCGTCCCGTTCATGGCGCGGGTTGCCTTGCCGGTCGCGGCCGCGGCGCGGGCGGGGAGGCGTTCGCAGTCCGCGGAAGCGCGAAAGCCACGTACTCGGCACTCGACGGTGGACCTGTCCGGCCTCCGCCGGCGGCAATGACGACGAATTGTCGCCCGCCGGCGCCGTAAACGGCGGGAGTCGAAAAACCGCCGGCCGGCAGGTCGGCCTGCCAGAGCAGCGCACCGTCCCGGGTGTCGAAGGCGCGCAGCTTTGCATCCGGGGTCGCGGCGATGAAGATCAGTCCGCCCGCGGTGACGATCGGGCCGCCGTAGTTCTCGGCGCCGTAGCCCGCACCCTCCAGCGACGGATAGTCGCCCAACGGCACCTGCCAGTCGAATCGTCCGGTCGCCAGATCGATGGAGGTCAGGGTGCCCCACGGGGGCGTGTTTCCGGGCAGACCGTCCTGATCGCGGATCCCGGTCCGGTCGACCAGCGAGTAGTCGGCTTCCGTCCCACCAGCGCGCTGGATCTGCGCGATGCCGCCGATCTCCTGCGCGGTGACGATCAGGCGGTGCGTCGACGGATCGAATGCGGCGCCGCCCCAGTTCGCGCCGCCGGCGTAGAACGGGTAGATCAAGCTCCCCTCGATACTGGGAGGCGCAAGGGGACGCCGGTCGAGGTGGGAGACGATCGCCCTGACGAACTCGCGCGCTTCCGGGCTGCGGGTGGTCACCTCGAACTGCTGCCGCGTGAAGGCGATTGCCGATCGCGGTTGGACGGGTGACACGCCCTCCCCCGGAATCCGGCTCTGCGCCGCCTCCTCCTCGGTGACTTCGAAGAGGGGTTCGCCGGTCTCCCGGTCGAAGACGAAGAGCTGCCCGGACTTCGTCGGCACCGCGACGGCGTCGATCGAGGCGCCGTCACGCCCCAGTTGCACCAGCGTTGGTGGCGCGGGGAGATCGCGATCCCACAGGTCGTGCCGCACCACCTGGTAGTGCCACCGCAGGATGCCGGTTCGGACGTCCAGCGCAAGGAGCGTGTTGGCGTAGAGATTGCTGCCCTGTCGGGTGCGGCCATCGAAATCGGGCGTAGCGGACCCGGTCGGTGCGAACAGCAACTCTCGATCGACGTCCAGCGCCATGCCGGTCCAGGTGTTTGCACCCCCGGCACTCGCCAGGGCGCCGTCACCCCACGTGTTGGCCGCCACATCGTTCGGGCGCGGGATGCTGTGGAAACGCCACACGAGTGAACCGTCGAGGGCGCTGTAGGCGGAGACCGAGCCTGGCAGCGCATTCCGATCCTCGCTCGTGGTGAAACCGAGGATGATCAGATCCCCGAAGACGACGCCGGGCACCGTCACGCTGAATGGCCCGGACAGGCCGTCCGGCAGCAGATCGAGTGCGCCGTTATCGCCGAACCTCCGGGCGGGGTGGCCGTTGGCGGGATCGAGCGCTATCAGGTGGTGTCCCGTCGTATAGAGCAGCCGCTTGTCGGTACCCGACTCCCACCACATGAGGCCCCGCTGATCGGTCTGCCCCAGATCGGCGTCGTAGCGCCACAGCTCTTCCCCGGTCACCGCGTCCAGGGCAAACGCCACGAGCCGGGGCGACAGACTGTACAGGACGCCGTCCATGATGAGCGGGCTCGTGTACATGACGGAAACACCGTCGCGCAGTTCGCCCGAGTCGTAGCGCCACGCCGGTTGCAGCAGGTGCACGTTGTCACGCGTGATCTCGTCGAGCGGTGAGTAGTGCCGGCGGCCGGGGTCTCCCAGGTAGGTTCGCCAGTCCGCCTCCTGCGCGTCCGCGACGGCGGGCAACAGCAGTAAGGCCAGCAGCAGGCGGCACCGCAGGCCAGCTCGGCTCCTTGGACGCACCATGGCGGCGATTGTAGCAACCACGTCTCGCGCCACGTCGGGTCGCCGGGGCGGCGGGCACGATGCTGCTGACTGCACGCTGCCGTGAGGGCTCGCGGTCCTGTCGTCAGGGCCACCCTCACGTCGCGCGTCCCGGCGGTCGCCAACGTCGACGGCCGGGGCGGTCACCGACACCTGCGAGGATGCCGGCCAACGATTACCGGTGTCAGGGAGCCGCCGCCTCGGCGATCCGGTAGAGCTTCGAGCGCGTCCGGATGAACAGGCTGCCCTGGGCGATGGCCGGCGTGGCCATCGTGAACTCGTCGAGCGGATTGCGGCCGATGACCTCGAACGTCCGGCCGGCGCGGATCACGTAGGCGTCGCCGTCCTCGCTGAGCGCGAATATCTTGTCGTCGTAGGCCCAGGGCGATGCGGTGAACGCGGCCCCCACCGCGATCCGCTGCCTGGAGTAGACCTCTTCGCCGGTCCGCGCGTCGTGGGCGGTGAAGAACCCCCGGTCGAGGAGCGTGTACAGCACGTCGCCGTAGAGAATCTGCGAAGGGTTGTAAGGTGCGGCCTGCGGCTGCGACCACGCGATGAACTCGTTTTCCGTCTCGGACCCGCGGAGCGAGATGTCGCCGCTGGCGCCGGGGCGGACGGCGAAGACCGGGCGGTTCTGATCGCCGAGATACCCCGAGCCGATGTAGAGCAGGCCGAACTCGGCAAAGGGCGTGGCGACGGTAATGGACGACATGCCGGCGAGCTCCCACAGCAGGTTGCCGTCGAGGTCGTAGGAGCGCGCCCGGTCGGTGCCGTTGGTGACGAGTTCGGTCCGCTGCTCGTTCTCCCAGACGAAGGGGGTCGACCAGTTGGTGCCTTCGTCCCGCCCGATGCGCCAGATCTCGTTGCCGGTCTCCGCGCTCAGCGCGAGCAGGTACGACTGCCCGTCGTTGTCGTTCACGATGTAGAGGCGGCCGTCGTGCAGCACCGGCGATGCGGCGGTGCCCCACCCCAGCCGGGTGGCGGCGGGTGCGACGTCGCGCGACCAGCGCAACCGGCCGTCCGCCGTGTCGAGGCCGAAGACGCCGAGGTTGCCGAAGTAGACGAACAGCGAGTCGCCGTCGGTGACCGGCGTCTCGGTCGCCAGGCTGTTCTTCATGTGGTAGCCGCCGGACGGCGCGCCGCGATGCACCTCGCGCTCCCACCGCACGGCTCCGGTGCCGACGTCGAGCGCGTAGACGATCCAGCGGTGTTCCGCCGTCGAGGGGGCCCACGTCTCGCGCCCGCGATAGAGGCCGCCCAGCGGTTCTTCGACCGGCCCGGCGCTGACGACGGTCGTGACGTAGACGGTGTCGTCCCAGACGACCGGCGAGCTCCAGCCGAGGCCCGGCAGGTCGGCGACCCAGGCGACGTTCTCGGTGGCGCTCCAGCGGGTCGGCAGTCCGGCGGCCTCGGAGACGCCGCGGGCGTCCGGGCCCCGGAACTGCGGCCATCGCTCCTGGGCGGCGGCGGGCGCGCACAGGACCCCGACGAGCAGCAGCGCGCACGTGTATCGAGTCATCTCGTTCCCCTTCGCGTTGGTCACGGTTTCGTTCATCCGATCGCACCCGCCTGATGGGCTCGGTGCGCCATCCGTCGCTCGCAATACGCCGCACACCGGACTGCTCGCGTAGCGACCGGCCGAGTCGCCGCCGCCGGCCGGCCCGCCTACGGCTCCTCGACGGTGATCTCGCCGATCGCCCACGGGTGGTCCGTGCAGTGGTACAGGAACGTGCCGGGCTCGTCGAAGGTGACATAGCCCGTCATCGCCGGCTGCAGCGTGCCGGTGGTCCAGCTTCCGTCCCGCGCCGAGATGGTGCGCGGCAGCTCGCCGTTGTTGACGAACCGCACCCGCGTCCCGACGGTGACGCGGGCCCGCACCGGGTTGAACGCGAACTCGTTGATCGCGTTGCGACGCCCGCCCACCGACCAGGCGATGGGATTCTCGACCAGCGTCGCGGTCTCGATGACGTCGGTCGCGCGCGGCGGCGGGCCGATCCAGCGGACCAGGTCGTCCAGCGGCTCCTCGGCTGTCGGACGCGCCGGCACGTCGCCGTCGAGGGCGAACGCCCAGAGTTCGCCGCCGACCGCGATCACCACGTGCTGCTCGCCGTCGATCGCGTACGAGACCGCCGGTCCGGGGCGCAGCCGCACCCCGGGCGGGCCCGCCTGGAACGCCCACAGCCGCGCGCCGGTGCCGGCGTCGTAGGCCTCGAGCTGCCCGTCGGCCGAGCCCCAGAACATCAGTCCGCCCGCGGTCGTGAGCGGGCCGCTGGTGGCGAGCCGCGCGCCGCGGAACTCGTTCTTCCAGACCACCTCGCCGGTCCGCCCGTCGACGGCGGCGAGAATGCCGGCCGACTCGGGAAGCGTCAACCGGAGGTAGCCGCTGCCGCGGTTGTCCGAGATCCACGGGTCGTCGAAGCGGAACGCGCGGCCGACATGCGCCCGCCCCTGCGCGTAGATGTAGCCGGTCTGCGGGCTGAACGACATCGGCGTCACCCGCACCATCGGAATCGGGGCGCCCAGCGCCACGATGTCCTGCCGCTCCAGCGACGGCGGCGTGTAGAAGCTGCAGCTCAGCTCGAAGGGCGGCGGCACCCGGTCGCGCCAGAACGAACAATCCGGCAGGATGCTCTCACCCGTCGGGAAGGGCTGGGTCGGTGCGGTCAGCAGGTAGTCGTCCTGCGGCACCGGCCGCTCCTCGATCGGCACGATCGGCTCGCCGGTCTCGCGGTCGAGCAGGAACAGGTGGCCGTCCGCCCGCATCGCGGCCAGCGCCTTGCGGGTGCGCCCGTCCGTCTCGGTCTCGTAGAGCAGCAGCGGCGTCGCGATGTCGGCGTCCCAGATGTCGTGGCGGACCACCTGGTAGTGCCAGCGCCTCTCGCCGGTCTCCATGTCGAGAGCGAGCACCGACGCGGTGAACAGGTTGTCGCCGGCGCGGATCTCGCCGCCGTACATCGGGACCGGGTTGCCGGTGACGAAGTAGACCATCCCCAGGTCGGGATCTACCGCGCCGACCAGCCAGACGCCGCCCCCGCCGAGCCGCCACACCTCCGAATCCTGCGGCCACGTCTCGTGCCCGAACTCGCCGGGCCGCGGCACGACGAAGAACGTCCACAGCCGCTCGCCGGTCGCAGCGTCCAGGGCGATGACGCGCCCCTGCCCGCCGCTGTCGCCATTCGCGATGCCGACGAACACCTTGCCGCGCGCGTGCATCGGGGCGGTGGTCACCGATTCGCCCGCCTGCGGCGGATCGCTGCCGACCGTCGTCACCCAGGCCAGCTCGCCGGTGTCCTGCCGCAGCGCCGCCACCTCCGCGCTCCCCAGGGGGACGAAGACGTGCCCGTCGCCCAGGCCCACCCCCTGCCACGACGGCACCCGCCGCGCCTCGGCGGCAGAGCTCCCCGGCTGCCAGCGCCACACCGTCTCGCCGGTCCGGCCGTCGATGGCGAACACGTTGGCCCCGCCCGACAGGTACAGGACGCCGTCGTCGACCACCGGCGTCGCCCGCGACGACACGCCGCCGGGGAGCCGGACCATCCAGGCCCCGCCCAGGCGGTCGATGTTCTCCGTGGAGATGCCGGCGAGCGTCGAGTGGCGCGAGCTGGTCCAGTCGCCACCCGCTAACGGCCAGTCCGCGGCCGGGTAGCCGCTCCCCCGCTCCTGCGCTTCCTGCCCCTGCAGGCTGCCGGTCGGGGCGACGATTCCGGCCACGACAATGACGGCGGCGAATCCACGGTGCGGTCTGCGCATGACTTCCTCTCCTGGACACGCGAGTGTACCAGGGTATTATCCAGCCCGCATCGCGCACCGGCTGCGCCCCGCGGCGTACATCGAGGGGTCCGCACGGCCGGGCCGGAATGGTTCGCGACCGCCGCGTCCCGCCACGCGGCCCACGCACACGGAGAGACCACGTGACCGCGACAGCACGATTCGTAGGCTCCGGCGACTCCTTCGGCAGCGGCGGACGCTTTCAGACCTGCATCCTGATCGATGCCGGCGGAACGCGCTTCACCATGGATTTCGGTGCGTCCTCGCTGGTCGCCCTGCGGCAGCAGGACATCGATCCGAACTCCATCGACACGATCCTCCTCACCCACCTCCACGGCGATCACTGCGCCGGGGTGCCGTTTCTGCTGATGGACGCGATGCTGGGCGCACGGCGCGAGCGGCCGCTCACCGTCGCCGGCCCGCGGGACCTGCGCCACCGCATGTTCATGATCGCCGAGGCGCTGTTCCCCGGCATGCACGTCATGAAGCCGAAGTTCGAGCTGAACTGGATCGAGCTCGAGCACGGCGTGCCGACCCCGGTCGGGGACATCCTCGTGACCGCCCGTCCGGTAAAGCACACCTGGCAGACCAACCCCACCGCCCTGCGGGCCGAGATCGGCGGCAAGGTGGTGTGCTACACCGGGGACGGCGAGTTCGGCGAAGAGATGGCGCTGGCCGCCAAGGGGGCCGATCTCCTCGTGGCCGAGTGTTACTTCCACAACAAGCCCGTGCCCTGGCATCTCAACTACCCCGAGCTGATCGCGCACAAGGCCGACTTCGACGCCAAGCGCATCGTCCTGACCCACATGAGCCCGGAGATGCTGGCCCACGTCGACGTTGTCCCCGAGGACTGCGCCCACGACGGGATGGTGGTGGAGATCTGATCCGTAATGCGAAGAAACTGGACGTTGTGGATCCTGGCCGCCTTGCTGGCCGGTTGCGGCGGCCGGGAGCAGGCGACGCCTGACGTCATCGTCGTCGATACCCCGGGCGCCCTGTCGATCAAGGGCGAGGTCTGGGCGGACAACTGGTTCGCCTTCTACCTGGGCGAGCTACTGATCATCGAGGACTCGACGCCGATCACGACGGAACGGTCGTTCAATGCCGAGGCGTTCGTCTTCAACGCCGATTACCCCCTGCAGTTGAATTTCGTGGCCAGGGACTTCAAGCAGGACGACACGGGTCTTGAGTACCTCGGGCGCCGCAACCAGCAGATGGGCGACGGCGGACTCATCGCGCAGTTCACGGACGTCGACACGGGCGAGACGATCGCAGTCACGAATGCCGCCTGGCGATGCCTGGTGATCCACGACGCGCCGCTCGACCGCGCCTGCGAAGACGAGGACGAACCGGTGCCCGGCATCGGGCCATGCCAGTTCGCGGCGACGCCGGAGCCTGACGGCTGGCGCCGGCCCGGATTCGACGATGCGGAATGGCCGTCCGCGGTGGAGCACACCGAAGCCGCAGTCAGACCCCGGGGCGGCTACGACGCAATCGGCTGGCGGGACGGGGCACGGTTGATCTGGACGGCAGACATCGAGACGCACAATACGCTGCTGTGCCGGCTCACCGTGGAGCAACCCTGAAGGCGGAAGCTCCCCGCCGCGTGCAGACCGATCGAACCTGCGGCGTGAGCCACAAGCGGCGGCGTTCGGCCAGTGACTCGAGCGCCAGCTCAAGCAGTCGAAAACGGCGTGACAAAGTCGTCCCGCATGCGGCGTAAACGTGCCGCCGCAGCAGGGCTTCGAGCATGAATACGGTGTTCGTCTTCCTCAGGATGCTCTGAGCTCCCAGTGGCGAACGTCTTCCCGCCAAGATGATCCGAGGAAAATCGCGGGAGGCCAACGGCCGCACGACGGTCTCCCCTTGTTCGACATTGTCCAGATACGTCGACAGGTGCGCCTTCGCCTCGGCCATGTCGACCTTGATCACGGTCGCATGCCAGATCTCGACATGGCCATTCAAGTCCGAAACGGATTCCGGAACGCCAGCCTCTCAACGATGAAGCCGGACTGCATGTCCTCGGTGTTGAGCGTCGTACAGGCGCCGTTCAGGGCAGCCCGCACAACGAGCGCGTCCCAGATCGACAACCGATGCAGCCTGTGCAGATCAATCGCCGAGACTACATCGGCGACCCCGAGCGTCACGACGTCGAAACGCGAGTACTGCACGATGCGCCGTCTGGCGTCCTCGCTGCTCATCCCCAGCTTCCGGGTGGCGGCCGCAAAGAACTCCTGCAGAACCTGCAAGGACAGAACGCCGCGCCGCTCGCGAAAGAGGCGCCGAATCAACTCCCGGGCGCAAGCTCGCTTGTGCGGATCCCGAGCATCGTGGGCATAGATGAGAACGTTGGTATCCAGGAACTCACGACCGTTCATGCAGTTCCTCGCGCGTCCATGGGCCTTCCGAGCGATAGTCTTCCTCGGCCCACAGCACATCGAGCTGCGCAACCACCGATTCCACCTCGTCAACCCGCGTCAACTCGTTCAGAAAGTCTCGGACGATCTGATTCAGGCTGGTGCCCCGGACGGCAGCGATGCGTCGGGCTTCCGCGACGACTCGATCATCTATGGACAACGTCACGTTCATCGCTCACATAGTATGTGCGCACGTAATACGTGTCAATAATGTACGATCCGGCCATGCGGATGCCGCTTGGGCTCCCGCCACCGGACGGCCGCCCCTTCGACGCGGTCGGATTCGGCCTCAACATGACCGACCTGCTGGTCGTCGTCGAGCGCTATCCGGAGCCCGACTCCAAGCAGCCGGTCCGGCGGCAGGCGTACTCGCCGGGCGGGCAGGCGGCAAGCGCCATGGTGGCGTGCGCGCGGCTCGGCTGGCGCGCCCGCTATGTCGGCTGCTTCGGCGACGACGAGAACGGCCGGCGGGGACGCTCGAGCCTTGCCGACGAAGGGGTCGACATCAATGCGTGCCGGGTGGCGTCCGACACGCGGAACGGGATGTCCGTGATACTCGTCGATGAACGGACGGGCGAACGCACCGTCCTCTGGTCCCGCGATCCGGGGCTCAAGCTGCGGCCCGAGGACGTCGACCCCGCGGCTATTTGCGCCGGCCGGGTGCTGCTGGTCGACTGTCACGACACCGCCGCCTCGACGGCGGCCGCCCGCCACGCGCGACGGGCCGGCGTCCGCGCCGTCATCGACGTCGAGCGCGTCCGCGACGGCATCGACGCGCTGTTGGCGGAGATCGACATGATCATCACGGCGCGGGACTTCCCGGCCGCCCTGACCGGCAAGGGCACTCCCGGCGCGGCGCTGCGGGCGATCCGCGACGCGTACCGTCCGGCGCTGGTCTGCATGACGCTGGGCGCGGAGGGAAGCCTGGCGCTGGTCGGCGGCGTAGAGATCAGAACGCCCGGGTTCCGTGTGCCGGTGGTCGATACCACCGGCGCCGGCGACGTCTTCCGCGGCGGGTTCATCTCCGGGTGGCTGCGCGGTGGCGATGCTTCAGAGGTCGAGGACGTGCTGCGCTATGCGAACGCGGTGGCGGCGCTCAAGTGCCGCGGACTGGGCGCACGAGAGGCGAGCCCGACGCCGGCGGAGGTAGACGCCCTGCTCGCAACAGCCTGAGTCGGCACGAGTCGGCATCTCAATGCCAGACGCTTCCGCCAGCCGGGTCATGAACGCTGTGTAGTGTCGCGACAAACGATGCTGCGCAATGCCGTATTCGCCTCCAGCGTCGTCGCGTCGATTCCTCACCATCTTGCCCCGCAGCAGGGCGGCGTCGGCGAGCTGCTGCGACATTCATGTAAAGACCGCCTGATGCGCTTCCAGACTCAACAGCCGCCGTGTCCGCGAGATCGTCGAGTGGTCGGGCGGCGACGCCTCGCGGCGCCAGACGCCTCGCGGCGTCGAACTAGATCGAGTATCATGTGCCGGCGTCTGTTGGCCTGGAGTACGGAGGAACCGACTGATGAACGATCCGGTGCGGTCTTTTGGCGAGGTAGCCAACAAACTGGCGCGCAATCCGCTCGGGATCATCGCTCTGTTCATCGTGCTGATCTACGGGTTAGCCACGGCTACGGCCATATATGCCGACGATCTGACGGCATCTGAGCGACTCCTTCTCACCTGGTTCATGGTCCTGTTCCCCGTGCTCGTCCTGTTACTCTTCGTTCACTTGGTCATCCATCACAGCGACAAGCTCTACGGGCCGGGCGACTTTCGCGACGAAGCAAATTACATGAAGCTCAAGACCGCGGTGCTACTCGGCGCAGCTATTGCAAAGAAGAATCCGAATCCGACGACTGACAAAGACATAACCGAAATCGTCGACTCGGTTCGGGTCGCCGACCGCGCAAGACTGGAACGCAGTTTCAAATGGCAAAACCAAGTCCTTTGGGTGGACGACCGACCCGAGAACAACCTCTACGAACGTCAGGCGTTTGAAGCGATCGGCTTAGAGTTCACCCTAGCCCTATCAACCGATGAAGCGCTGGAAGAACTGGCAAACCGGCAATATGCGGCAATCATTTCCGATATGGGGCGCCAAGAAGGATCGAGGGAAGGATACGTCCTCTTGGATAGACTACGTGCGGAAGGAAACGCTACGCCCTTGTTCTTCTACGCATCATCCAATGCGCCCGAACACAAGCGAGAAACGCTTGAACACGACGGGCAAGGTTGTACGAACAACCCACAGGAGCTATTCGATATGGTCACCAAGGCGATTGTTCAGAGATAGAGCATGTAGGACAGCACTTCTTCGGAACCAGTTCCAACGGCGCCGTCGCACGGCAGGTGCGCCCGCGCTCCACTATCCGTGACCTGCAGGCCGCGGTTCGAGTCCTGAATCATTTCCGGGCTGAAGTCAGGCCCCACCTCCTTCACCTCCGTCGGCTGCACCCAACAACTCCTCGACCAGGAAACGGGTCTTGGCCGGCACCCGCTCGTGCGGGTAGTAGCGTGCGATTCGCTCGAACACCTGCGCCGGCTCGACGAGCCCGAGATGCCGGATGAGGAACGCGACGTCGCCGGCGTCGTGCGTGTCGAACCGCGCCGACACGCACTTCATCGCGAGCATGTACTCGGCCGTGGGTGCCCAGACCCGCAGATTGGGAAGATCCAGCACCTGGATCCTGGGGGGCGAGGACACCAGGAACCCCTTGGCCGCATCGTTCAGCCAATCGTCCGCGACGCCGTGTGTGCGGGCCACCACCCGGGCCGCATCCCGGATCTCGCGCGTCGGTGCGAACACGGCGTCCACGTCCTTCGTGCTCTCACGGGCCTGAAAGACGAGACACATCACCGCGCCGCCGAGGAGCCCAACCTCGCCCACGACCGAGCGCCTGGCGAGCTCCTGGTCGAGCGCGGCGAAGAGCGCCCGAATGCGATCGCCGCTCAACACGTTCACGCCCGCTCGAGGAAGTTGGCGAGGACGAACACGTTGCGCGACCGGAACGGCACCGGGCTCTCGACGAGCGCCGACGCCTTGAGGCTCTGGAAACCGGAAACGAACCAGGGACGGTCGAGGCTCCCGACGCCGCCGGTCCATTGCGGCGCGCCGAAACCGCACTCGCCCGCCAGCGTCTCGGCGACTCCCGCCACCAGGGCGCGCAGCCGCTCGGGCAAGTCCCCCGCCGGCGGCGTCTCCAACTCCGCCGCCGACCGTGAGCGGCGCACTGCGTCCACGCTGTCCATCAGGTGGTGGCGCCACGATTCTTCCCCGTCCTCCAGTATGCGCAGGGACGCGCAGAACAGCGAGCCCGGCGGTTCGAGAAGAACGCGAGCGACCGCGCGCCGCACACCGCTGCGCGGCAAGCCGAATGCCTGGACGACGCGCTCCAGGCTCGACAGGCGGGCATCGTGCGCCGGCGACTCGAGCAGTTGCACTCCCCGGAAAGAGAGCCCCGCGCGCTGGGCGAGCACACGCTGGGACAGCCCGCAACGCTGGCGGATCGTGCGGATCAACTCCACGCAGACGAGGATAGTCGACTAACTTTACTACGTCAACGCCCGGCGCCGGACAACGGCCTCCGGTCCCTGAAGCGCCAAACGGGGTCACGGCTGCTCCGGAATCAGACTCATCGGCACCGTCGCGTGGCGGATCCGGCGCCGGTTCCACGTGTAGGTGAGCTGCAGGTTCCCGTTCGAGTCCTGGATCAGCGCCGGGTACGACAGCTCGCCGCGCTGACCCTCCGCGAGCTCCTCGACGACGAGGAAGTCCTCCCACGTGACCCCGTCGTCGAACGACACGGCGAGCGAGAGCGGTGTGCGCCGGGTGGACGAAGGGTTGTAGAGCAGGATGCAGCGCCCGTCGTCGAGGCGCACGGCGTCGATGCCGGCGCTCGGATTGTCCAGGTCGGTCAGCTCGAGCGGCGCCCAGGTGCGCCCGCCGTCTCGTGAGATGGAGGTCGCGATCTTCCCCAGCCGGCGGGGCGTCCTCATGAACGCGCGGATCACTCCAGGCGAGATCTCCAGCAGGGTCGGCTGGATGCTTCCGATGCGGTCGCGTTCGTGGTCGCCGAAAAGCAGTGGGCCGTGCTTGCTCCACGACGCGCCGCCGTCGGCACTGAGCTCCATCCAGGAAGACCATGTCCGGTAGCTCTCCAGTGACGTGCCGGCGAGGATCTCGCCGCTGGCTAGCCGGATCGGCTTGGCCCGGACCGGACCCAGCATGCCCGCGGGCAGCCAGCCCGGCTCGGTCCACTGCTCGCCCGCCGTCGTGGACTTCATGTAGGCCCCGCTCCACGCGCGCGGGCTCGGGCCGATCTTGAAGTAGAGCCAGATCGTGTTCCCGTCGCCGCGGAACAGCACGGGGTTCCAGGCGGGCTGGTCCGGCTCCTTGTAGAGCTGCACGGGAGGCGACCAGGCGCCGCCCTGCAGCCTGCGGGACGACCAGACCCCGACGTCCTTCTCTCCCTCGCCCGAGCCGCCGAACCAGGCCGCGATCAGCGTGCCGTCCACCGCTTCGACGATGGTGGAAGCGTGCGCCCGCGGAAAGGGCGCTTCGTCCCAGATGAAGTCGAGCGTATGCTCCTGCGCCCCGGCAGGCATTGCCAGCGCGACGAGGATGACCGAGAGAATCGCGCGCGTCCGCATGATCGTGTCCGTCCTTTCGGCGCCGCCCGGCATACCCGAGTGCCGCCGGCGGGTCCGCCGTGTGCCGCGTCACAACTATAATCAGCGGAGTCTCATCCGGCAGGCACCTCTCGAACCGGAGGTAATCAGATGCGCAAGACATCCTTCGCGGCGTTCGCGGTTGCGGCGATGGTGCTCACGTTCGCGGCCGGGCCCGCCCTGGCCCAGTCGGCCGGCGGCGACATGCCGATGCGGACGCCCGACGGGCACCCGCACATCTCGGGCACCTTCACCTTCCGGACGCTGACCCCGATGCAGCGGCCGGCCCAGTTCGAGGGACTCGAGACGCTGAGCCCGGAGCAGGCCGCGGCGTTCGAGGCGTCGGAGCGGACGCGCCAGAACCGCGATCTGTTCGACCCCGAGACCGGAGCGCCGAACGCGGGCTACCAGTCGCGCGCCGACGGGGGCGTGCTCTCCTACAACGAGTTCTGGTACGAGCGGGGCATCGAGCTGACCTCCGACAAGCGGACATCGCTCATCGTGGATCCGCCCAACGGGCGCTATCCCCCGCTGACCGACACCGCCCGGCAGGCCGACCGGGAGCGGGCCGCCTACCGCCGCGAGCACATGTACGACTCCTACGAGAACCGGAGCACGGGCGACCGCTGCATCGTGTTCGGCAAGTCGGGCCCGCCGATCCGGTCCGGCGCGTACAACAACAACCTGATGATCTTCCAGACGGCCGACCACGTCGCGATTCTCACCGAGCAGGCGCGCCAGGCGCGGATCATCCCCCTCGTGGACACCGAGAAGCCGGCGTTAGAGCAGTGGGCCGGCGTGTCGCGCGGCCACTGGGAGGAAGAGACGCTGGTGATCGAGACCACGCAGTTCCGCGACTGGGGCAACGGGCGGAACGGCCCGAGCGTGCACCTGATCGAGCGGCTGACACGGCTCGATCCCGACACCCTCGCCTACGAGTACACGGTGACCGACCCGGCGCGGTACACCGCCCCCTACACGGTCACGATGCCGTTCCGGCGTCTGGGCGGCGAAATCTACGAGTACGCGTGCCACGAGGGCAACATCGGGCTGTACGGCATCCTCGCCGGCGCCCGGAAACTCGAGCGGGACGGGCGCGAGCTGCGTCCCTGAACCCCGTCGAGCGAAGGAGTCAGCGATGAGTCGTCTTTCTCGTATGCAAGTCGGGTTCGGTGCGCTGGTCCTGGCGGCGAGCGTCGTTTCGCTGGCGCCGACGCCGGCATGGTCCCAGCCCGCGCCGGCAGGGGATTGGGCCCCGCCGCAGACTCCCTGGGGCGACCCCGACATCGGAGGCGTCTGGAACAGCTCCACCGTGACGCCGCTCCAACGTCCGGAAGCGCTGGCCGACAAGGCGTTCCTGACCGCGGAGGAAGCGGCGGCCATCGAGCAGCGGGTCGTCGACGCCAACGCCCGCGCCAACGCGCCCAGCGTCGTGCGCAGCGAGCCGCTGCCGGTGGGCGGCAACGTCGGCGGCTACAACGCCTTCTGGCTGGATCGCGGGACCACCGTCGTCCCGACGCGGCGCACCTCGCTGGTCATCGATCCGCCGAACGGGCGCCTGCCCGCGCTCACGCCCGAGCACGAAGCGCATGTCACGTCGCCCGAGCGGCAGCGCCTGAAGGCCATCCGGGAAGGGTTGGTGCCGGCAGACTCGCACGAGCAGTTCGACTACGGCGACCGGTGCATCTGGTACCGCGGCGTCCCGTCGCTGCCCACCGCCTACAACAACAACTACCACATCGTGCAGACGGCCGACGTCATCGCCATCGTGCAGGAGCACATCCACGACGTGCGCTTCATCCACCTCGACGGCCGGCCGGCGATCGACGAGGGCATCAGCCAGTTCGGCGGTCACTCGCGCGGGCGCTGGGAAGGCGACACGCTGGTCGTCGAGACCACCAACTTCGGTCATCGGGCCTACCTGTTCTCGTCCGGCCCCGGCGTACAGGGCGGCATCAACTGGGACCTCAGCCCGGCCCTGCGGGTCGTCGAGCGGTTCACCCGCGTGGGGCCGGGGACGCTCGACTACCAGTTCACGGTGGACGATCCGAACGTCTGGACCCGCCCCTGGACCGGCTCGTCGCCGTGGGCGCAGAGCGACCAGCCCATGTTCGAGTACGCCTGCCACGAGGGCAACTACGGGCTGACGAACATCCTCGCCGGATCGCGCGCCGAGGAGGCCAGAGACGCGGCGCGCTGATTCGAGCCGCGACGGAATGAAGCGCAAGCTGCCGCTCGGCATCCAGACCTTCCGCAAGATTCGGGAGCAGGACTGCTACTACGTCGACAAGACGGCCTACGCCCGGCGTCTGGTCGAGGAAGGCGACCACTATTTTCTCTCGCGCCCGCGGCGGTTCGGGAAGAGCCTGTTCCTGGACACCCTGAAGGAGCTGTTCGAGGGCAACGAGCCGCTGTTCCGCGGGCTGGCGGTGCACGACGGATGGGACTGGTCGGTGCGCCGCCCGGTGGTACGGCTCGACTTCGGCAGCGGGAGCTACGGCAGGCCGGATGACCTGCACCGGGAGGTGATGGAACAGCTCGACGCCATCGAGGAAGACGCGGGCGAGAAAACCGAGTACGACACGGCGCCGGGCCGCCTGCGCCACCTCGTGCGCGCTCTGCACCGGCGGACCGGCCAGCGCGTGGCGGTGCTGGTGGACGAGTACGACAAGCCGATCCTCGATGCGTTGAAGACGCCGGAGGTGGCCGAGGCCAACCGGGACTACCTGCGCGGGCTGTACTCGGTCACCAAGACCAGCGACGCCCACATCGCCTTCAGCTTCCTGACCGGGGTCAGCAAGTTCGCGAAGGTCAGCCTGTTCTCCGGCCTCAACAACCCGACCGACCTCACGCTGGATCCGGCATGCGGCGCGATCTGCGGCTACACGGAGGCGGACCTGGACACGGTGTTCGCTCCCGAGCTGCCCGGTCTGGACCGGGACCGGGTCCGGGAGTGGTACAACGGCTACAACTGGCTCGGCGAAGAGCGGCTGTACAACCCCTTCGACGTTCTCCAACTGTTCCGCAGCCGCCGCTTCCGGCCGTACTGGTTCGAGACCGGCACGCCGGCGTTCCTCATCGACACGCTGATACGGCAGAAAGTCAGCATCCCCTCCCTGGACGGCCTGCGCAGCGACGACGACCTGCTGTCGAAGTTCGACGTACGGGACGCGGCGCCGGAGGCGTTGCTGTTCCAGACCGGCTACCTGACGATCCGGGAAGAGGAGACGGGCCTTCTCGGCGCACCCCTGTACCGGCTCGGCTACCCGAACCACGAGGTGCGCTGGAGCCTGAACAAGAGCCTGCTGGCGGCGCTGACGCCGCCGGACTGCACCCGCCGGAACCCGGACCCGCGGCTGGTGGAGCGACTGCGCGCAGGCGACCTCGAGGGCCTCGAAGCGCTGCTGCGGGGGCTGTTCGCCGGCATTCCGTACAAGTGGCACACGCGGAACGAGATCGCCCGCTACGAGGGCTACTACGCAAGCGTGTTCTACGCCTGGCTGGCGGCGGTGGGGCTGGACGTGACGGTGGAGGACAGCGGCGCCGCCGGGCGCGCGGACCTGGCGGTACGACTCGACGGGAACGTGTACCTGTTCGAGTTCAAGGTGGTCGAGCAGGCGCCGAAAGGGTCGGCGCTCGCGCAGTTGAAGACGAAGGGCTACGCCGACAAGTACCGCCGCCAGGCGCAGGAGATCCACCTGATTGGGGTGGAGTTCAGCCGGCGGGAGCGCAACGTCGCGGCGTTCGAGACCGAGCGCGCCTGACGGCGGGCAAGAACCTGGCACCATCGCGCCAGCGCCTGCAGGTGCACTCCGGCGGAAACGCACGCACCTCACGTGCCAAACGCCCGGCCTCGACGGCGACGGGAACGGCCCGGCGCCGAATCCGCGGCGGGATTCCGGCTCGGCGACCGGCTCGCGCTCAGCCCGAGAGCGCCGCGCACACGCGCTGAATCCGCGTGCAGGCTTCCCGGAGCCGCTCGGTCGCAAGCGCGTACGAAACGCGGAAGTACGGCGAGAGGCCGAACGCCTCGCCGTGCACCACCGCGACCTCCTCGGCATCGAGGAGATACTTCGCGAAGTCGGCGTCCGTGTCGATGACGCCACCCCTCGGCGTGCGTTTGCCGACGGTCCCGCAGCAATCGACGTAGAGATAGAATGCGCCGTTCGGCACCCCGCAGGAGAGTCCCTCCGCCTGGTTGAGCATCGAGGCGCCCAGGTCGCGACGCTCCCGGAACACCGCCACGTTGTCCTGGATGAACGCCTGGTCACCGTCGAGCGCCTCCACCCCTGCCCACTGGCTGATGCTCGACGCGCCGCTGGTGGTCTGCGACTGGATCTTCGCCATCGCGGCGATCAGCTCCTTCGGCCCCGCCCCGTAGCCGATGCGCCAGCCGGTCATGCAATAGGCCTTCGAGAGCCCGTTCATGGTCAAGGTGCGCTCGTGCAGATCCGGCGCGACCTGCGCCAGCGTCGAGAACGGCTCGCCGTCGTAGATGATGTGCTCGTAGATGTCGTCCGCCAGAACCCACACGTGCGGATGCCGCCGCAGCACCTCGGCGAGCGCCTCCAGATCCCGGGCCGAATACACCGCGCCGGATGGGTTGCAGGGGTTGTTGAGAATCAGCCACCTCGTCTTCGCGGTGATCGCTCCTTCCAACTGCTCCGCGTTCAGTCGGAACTCGTTCGCGGCGTCGGCAGCGACCACCACCGGTTTGCCGCCCGCGAGCAGCACCATGTCCGGATAGCTCACCCAGTACGGCGCCGGAATGACGACCTCCTGGCCGGGATCGAGCGTCGCGGTGAGGGCGTTGTAGATGACCTGCTTGCCGCCGTTGCAGACGAGCACCCGATCGGGTGCGTAGCGCAATCCGTTCTCCCGCTCGAGCTTGCGGCAGATCGCCTCGCGCAGCTCCGGGATCCCGGTCAGCGGCGGGTACTTCGTCTTGCCTTCACCGATGGCGCGTATCGCCGCCGCCTTGATGTGGTCCGGCGTGTCGAAGTCCGGCTCTCCCGCGGAGAGGGCGATGACATCGCGGCCGGCCCGCGCCATCTCCATGGCCTTCGCCGAGATGACGGCGGCGGGCGAGGCCTTGATGCGGCTCATGCGCCGCGCGGCGATGGTCATTGCCTTCCCGCCGCCTCGGCCTCCGCCCTCCGGTTCCCGGCCAGGATGTTCTCGAGCCCGTAGTTGCCCTCGTGGCAGGCGAACTCGTAGATCGGCAGCTCGCTGCGCTGCACCGGCAGCTCGACCGACCAGGGCCGTTCCCAGGTGTCCGGATCGGTCACCGTGAACTCGTAGAGCAACGTGTCGGCGTCGACGCGGGTGAAGCGCTCCACCAGCGTCCGGTTGCGGCTCGTATTCCGCCACGTGGTGTGCGTCCGATCGTCGTTGAAGTTCACCGTCTCGACCACCAGCGTGCCGCCGTCCCAGTAACCCCGCCCCTCGCCGACGTACTGCCGGATGCCGGCGGCCGGCGCGGGCCGCCCGTCGAGCGGGATGACGCGGACGGTGTGCATCATCTCGTTCATGATCGCGACATGGTCCGGCGTCTGGAACAACTGCATGTTGTTGTTGTAGACGCCGGGCAGCATCGGCGGTCCCGCGTTGCCGCTCATCAGGCAGCGGTCCGAGTTGCTGAAATCGAGGTAGGACGCCGCCGTGCCGACGGTGTCGCTGAACGAGGAGCGGGACCCCATGGTCCGCGCCCGCTCCCGCCCCGCCTCGGTCAGCGCGGGCAGCCGGCCGTCGGGCGGGTCGACGACGAGCGACGTGCGCCGGGTGCTGACGGCGGTCGTCCCCCAGTCGAACCAGAAGATGTTGTAGGAGCCGGTCTGCCCCTGCAGGCTCGGATGATCCGGCGAGTCGAGCCACCGGCCGGGGCGGTCGCCGGCGGTCGGAATGGCGATGGTCCGCTGCGCGGGCCGCTCCTCCATCGCCTCGATCCGGGCGCGCTCGCGCTCCGCGATCTCGGCCGCTTCTTCCTCGGTCAGGAACTCCCGGCCGCCGTACTGCTCCGGACGCTCCAACGGGGTGCGCGTCTTGTACTCCCAGACGCCTCCCAGATCCGGCTGGCCCCAGGCCGTGCGAGGCGCCGGCTCGGGCTCCTCGGTCTGGGCATCAGCAGGCGTTGCAGCCAGGCAGGCATTCGCGACGACACAGGCGAGCGTGACGGACAGGGACCGCATCTCTACTCCTCCACCGGCGGATACACGCCACCGATCACCCTAGACACAACCAATCCGAGAGAATACCGCGCTGCGCCAGGTTGCGGCGACACTCGGACGTTCGGGGGGGGGGGTGCACGACAGCAAATGAGGACTTGCGTGGGCCGCGCCTCGTCGCGCCTTGCCACGCGGGCGTGTCGCCGCTCTCGGTGTTACGCGGAATCTCACCACGGACTACGCCGGCTCGGCGGCAGCGGCGGCGCCGGACTCGGTCCGCGGCTTCCACAACACGTCTATCGCGTAGCCCAAATCGAGCCGTTCGCCGTGCCAGTCCGGGGTCGCCGTGTCCGGTCCGATCTGGATGCCAGCCGCGGCGAGGCGGTCGTCGGTGGGCGCCAGGGGCGGCCCGTTCCAACGGGGCGCGGCCGGCACGGCGGGAAACGGCCGGCCGTCGGGCCAGCAGAACGTGGCGTCGCCGGACGGACCCATCCGGACCAGGAAGCCTTCCTCATGGACCGCCCGATGGTGCCGGCGGCAGAGCAGCACGAGATTGTCGAGGCGGGTCGCACCGCCGTCGGCCCAGTGCTCGACGTGATGGCCATCGCAGCGCCGCGCGTTGCAGCCGGGAAATCGGCACTGCCGGTCCCGTGCCTGCAACGCCCGCCGCAGCGCCGGCGGGATGGTGCGGGTCTTCCGCCCCACATCGAGGACCGAGCCGTCCGCGGCGTGCCGCATCACGACCGCCCCGGCATCGCATGCCACGCGGCGGGCGGTCTCGGCCGACACGCGGAGCCCGTCGGCGTCCTCGAGCGCGGCGTGCCCGGCCATCCGGGTAGCCTGACGTAGCGGCACGGGAGTAGTGCCGGCGCCCGGTCGCGTCTCCGCGGAGACGTCTTCAGTGTCGGTCCGTTTTGCCTCCGACGAAGCGCCCGCCTGCCCGCCGGCTCCCGCCGTCCGCGTCTCCGCGGAGACGTCCGCCGCGTCGGACGACGCCGTGGCCCCATCGCCCCCGGCCGTCCGCGTCTCCGCGGAGACGTCCGCCGCGTCGGACGACGCCGTGGCCCCATCGCCCCCGGCCGCGTTGTGATCCGGCAACGTGGCCACGGAAGCATCCACCACACGCCCGCCGGCATCGGACTGCAGCGACGCCGGCTCGACGTGCAGCACGACCTGGTACCGATCCCCCGCCGATCCCCGGTCCAGATCGGACGACAGGGCGCTTTCCGCCAGCAGTCCCAGCGCGTCCGCCTGCCGCTGGCCGAAGCTGGTCTCGGCCGCTTCCTCCGCACAGACGTCCGTCCGCAACCGGTCGGCCGCCGCCTCCAGGGCCCGCCGCACCACGGCACCCACCTCGGGCGACAGCCGCCCGCGGATCACCACCATCCCGTCGTCGTCGACCCAGGTGCTCAGGTTCCGGCGTTCGTGCCGCCGCCGCTCGTCGGCCGCCTCCGCCTGCCGGTCGACCCGGGCCCAGGCCCGCGCCAGACGCTCGACGTAGGAGGCCGGCGCGCATTCGGCGAAACCGAGCAGCCGCCGCTCGTTGTCCGGTGTCGCCACCCGCGTCAGCGCCCGCACCTTGGAGTACGAGAGTTGCCCCCGCCGCATCGCGTCGCTCAGCAGCGGGAGGTCTCCCAGCGCGCGGGCCACGCGCACCTTCTCGCGGGCGGCGCCCAGGGCCAGTCCGGTGCGCCAGTTCAGCCAGTGTGCGCAGGACTGGAAGCCGCTCCACCCCTCGCGCTCGTCGAACGCGCGAAGCATCACGAGCAACTCGTAGGTGGCGGCCTGGATGCGGGACGACAGCTCGGCGATATCCTCCCCGAGGCGCTCGGCCTCGTCGCGGCGCCGGAGCACCGCCGCGCGGTGGTCCTCGATGGATGCCGGCGCGGTCGTTGCGGCCGTCGGCGCGATGGCAGACGCCGATACGATGGCCGACGCTGGCGCGATGGCAGACGTCGATACGATGGCCGATGTCGGCGCGATAACCGATGCCGGCATGTCGATGACGGCGGCCTCGCTGCCGACCGGCGTGGTCGTGGGGTGGTTTCCGGAACGAACCGGGCGGGGATGCTCTGACGCGACACTCATGCATCTATTGTAAACCCTTGTTTTTCAACGGCTTGAAAGCGTCTGTGCGCATCGTTCCGGGGCGGGAAGACGGTTCGAGGTCACCTGCCACGGATACGGGCCGCAGCGAGTCGATGTGTCGGTTTGAGAGCCGCCGTGGCGGTCATGCCGGACCGCCGGCAACCTGCCGTCAAGAAGTTGTCAAGGAGAATCTTCGAGAAAGGTGCACCCGCGCTGCGCCGGCTGCCGCCCGAACCGCTCGCTGCCGCGGCCGAAGCGGGGTATGCAGTCCTCCGCCGAGACACGGACCCGTCGTGGTCTTGACATTTCATGACATGAGAAGTCTGATCGTCTGTGCGGCGCATCCGCGCGAAGCTCAAGCGGGGGCGTGCAGGAGATGACACGATGCCGACGCGCCAGAAATTCGCGACCCAGGTGGACAGCGCCCTGCTGGACGGCCTGCGGACCCTGGCGAGGGACGAGGGCCGTCAGATTCAGGCGTTGGTCGATGAAGCGATCGCCGCGCTCCTCGAGCAGCGCAGGCAGGGCAGGGCCCGCCCGCATGTGATGGCCGCCTATCAGCGCAGCCACGCCCGATTCGCGGCCCTCTACGAGAAGCTCGCGAAGTAATGCGAGACTACCTGACCCTGGGCGATGTGCTCGCCATCCACGCCGACCAGATCGCGACGTACGGCGGCGCGTCCGGAATTCGAGATCCCGGCCAGCTCGACGCCGCCCTGTTCCGACCGCAGACCGGCTACTACGCCGACATCATCGCCGAGGCGGCCGCGCTCTGGGAGAGCCTCTCGCAGAACCACCCGTTCGTAGACGGAAACAAGCGCACCGCGTTTGCGGCGATGTTCACGTTTCTGTCCGTCAACGACGTCGAGATCACGGCCGACGCCGATCGGGCGTGGGCTTTCGCGGCTCGTCTCTATGAGGAAGGCGACTTCGACTTCGCCGCGCTCGACACATGGCTTCGTGACAACACGGCGCCCCGCACGTGAGCCGCTCCCGACGAGTCCCTCTGCGAGCCGTTCCTGCCGCCGGGCGCCGTTGCGGATCGACCCCGGCCCCGCCGACGCCACCGTCGCATGACGGATGCGGCGACGGTGTCCTCACAGCAGTCCGATGTCGTAGTTGTCCAGCAGGCGGAAGAACGCATCGTCGCCGAGATGGGTCCGCAACGGACCGTGCGGAGTGGCCGTGAGGCAAGGCGCGACACGGTCGAAGAGGGCGGCAAGTTGGTGGCCGGGATCGTGCCGTGACGCGTAGAGGATCCCATCCGGTCGACTGCGATGTGCTAAGAACGCGCTCGACCAGCGCTGAGCGATCTGGTACGCGCCCGTATTGAGACGGCCGTCAACGCCCATCCGCACCAGGCCCCTGCCGGTCAGGTCCACCAGGGAGACGGCCCGCGAAGCAGCAATCTCGACGACGCGGTAGCGTTGCAGGCGCTCCTGGGAAACCGTGCGGACACCGCCTCCGGCCAGCGTCTCGACGAATGCGCCGGCAATCTGCCCAGCCGCGTACAGCACGCCGAACTCGCCCCGCGCCGCGTCGAAGCGCGCCCTTCGCGTCGTCGCGAAGTGAAGCGGAGCGTACGGATGCCTGTACAGGCGAAACCAGGTCCGTTCCTTCGGGATCCGCGTGAGGGGGAGCGCACCGGTGTAGCCGCCCGGCGGCGGCATCGGATGATCGCCGGGCGCGGTCATGGCGATCAGACGGCTGCCTGCTCACCGTACAGCTCGGCCGCTCGCGCCACCGCGTCCAGCCGGCCCGCGCGCAGCAGGTCGAGCGGCCGCTCGTTCCCGCTGGCCGCATCGGATTCGAGGAAGAACGTGAGCACCGACCAGGCGTCCTCACCGCGGAGCGCCCGGAGCGTGTCCTCGAGGCCGGGCAGCATGCCCCGGTCCGTGAACTGCCAGGCCGGGTAGAGATACCCGCGCGGCCCCTCGACGCCGAGCAGCCTGCCGGCAGCGCGCCGCTGCCCGACGGCCTGCCGGCTGACCCCGAGCAGCGCCGCAGCACTCGATGGTGAGAGCACGCCGCCCTCCGTCTGCAGCAGCTTGCGCTTCGCCAGGGCGCCACGCAACCGCACCTTGAACTCCGCGGACTCCGCGACCGGAGCGAGCGACAGCGTTTCCATCACGGTCCAGAAATCGTCCGTGGCGCGGAGAATCGCCATTCGATCCTGCTTGCGCAACCCGCGGATGGCGCCGTCGAAGTAGCGCATGACGCGCGCCAGCAGTGCCGCCTCGTCGAGCGTTCGCTCGCCGTCCGTATCGGGATTCGTTGCGGATGAAGGCTCCACGATGCCTGTCCTGTATTTACGATAGCGCACAGAGTAGAAAGCTGTCAATATCGTAAACCGAGGTCTCTGCCGGCATGTTGCCAAGGGGCCGCGTCGATATCGCCACCGACACCGAACGGGCGCGCGAGCCGGCCGGTGAGCGGTCGGTCCCCGGCCCGACAGCCGGCTCAGCGCTTGATCGCCGTCACCAGAGAGCGGAGGAGCAACCCCTCCCGGATGCCGACGAGCTTCGCCTCTCCTCGCTCGCAGCCGGCCGCGAACTCCTCGTCGCCCTGCTCCGCGCGCAGCTCGGGCGCCCACCGTCGCGCGGCGCGCAGCATCGCTTCGACCGTCGCCCTGAACTGATCGGTGACGTCCTGTCGGACGACGTGGGAGAACCCGGCCTCCCGCGTCAGGTCTTCCGGCAGGGCGGCGCCGGTCACATGATCGGGTCCCAGCTCGCGGGCTCGCCGCTCGTCGGCCGCGTCGAGGCCGGCCGGCGTGTGAATCACGTAGCCGGCGATGCGACCTCCCGGCCTCGCGACGCGGTGGCATTCTCTCAACACGGAGAGCTTGTCCGGGATTCAACAGAACGTGTCCGCATGGACGACGGCGTCGAAGACGGCGGACCGAAACGGCAGCGCGCGACCGTCCGCCGCGACGAACACGGCGCGAGCGCCGAGACGGCGGACGCCCGCATTCGCCTTCGCGTCCCGCAGCGCGTCCAGCGGAATGTCGCTGCCGACGAGGTCGCACGCGCGCCGCTGCGCGACGTGGAATCCCGGCCAACCGTGGCCGCAGCCGACTTCCAGAAGCCGGCCGCCGGCGGCCACCGGAAGGACGTCGCAGAGGGCCTCCGCCTGCGCAACGGTCGTGAAGCCGTTCAGGCCGACAGCGTGTCCGAGGACCGCGCGCTCGACCCGCCGCGCCACCTCGCCCGGAGACTGCGCATAGCGCTCTCGGAATCGATCGACCGGGTCCGGCTCGGCCACGGTTCCCATGATATTGCGGACGACCGCCGGGGCGTATTTCGCGCGGCAGGGAGGCGGCGGGGCGGCCGTGCTATGTTGCAGAAAGGGACACTCGGACGCTTCGAGAGGGGGGTGTCGTGGAAGGATTGCGTGCCATCCTGGCCGTGCTTGCGTGCGCGCTGCCATTCGCGGTCGCGGCACAGGAGCCGGACCAGATCGATCGCGACCCCGCGCGTGTGACC
The DNA here is from genome assembly GCA_965116825.1 of Vicinamibacterales bacterium. Taxonomy (GTDB): domain Bacteria; phylum Acidobacteriota; class Vicinamibacteria; order Vicinamibacterales; family UBA8438; genus WTFV01. Next base: position 3,449,389 of record OZ220736.1, on the reverse strand, counting down.
ATCGAGGTCGATGATCTCAAGGCGGAGATCCAGGAGATCCTCGACGAGAACCGGATCCCCGGCGCCTCGGTCGCCCTGGTGGAGAAGGACCGAACGATCTGGGCCGGCGGCGTCGGCCAGGCTGACGTCGGGGCCAGCGTCGACGTGACCGCGGACCACCTGTTCCGGATCGGGTCCATCTCGAAGAGCTTCACGGCCCTCGCGGTGCTGCACGCGGTCGAAGACGGTCTCCTCGATCTCGACACCCCGGTCCGCGAGCTGGCGCCCGAGGTGGCCTTCACCAACCGCTGGCAGAACACGCATCCGGTCACCGTGGCCACGGTCATGGAGCACACCGCGGGCTTCGACGACATCCACTTCCGCGAGTACGCGAAGGTGGACGATCCCGGCATGACCCTGGCCGAGGGTCTGGCCTACAACCCGGGCTCGCGAGTCAGCCGCTGGCCACCCGGGACGCACATGTCCTACTCCAACTCCGGCCCGTCTATCGCCGCGTACGTCGTCGAGAAGATCACCGGGAAGACCTTCGAAGAATACGTCCGCGAGCACGTGTTCGACCCACTGGGCATGGAGACTTCGACCTTCCACTTTCCACGGGACGCGGCCCTGCTGGCGAAGGGCTACGAGGCGGACGGGGTGAGCGAGGCGCGCTACGACCACATCATCGTCAGGCCTTCGGGAGGGATGAACAGCTCGTCGCGGGAGATGGCCCGCTATCTGCGCATGATGATCAACCGGGGCACGCTCGACGGCGTCCGGCTGCTCACCCCGGAGACCGTCACCAGGATGGAGACGCCGACGACGACGCTCGCCGCGCGCGCCGGTTTGACCTACGGATACGGACTCGGCAACTTCACCTCCATCGTGAACGGCCACCTCTTTCACGGCCACAACGGGGGCATCACGGGATTCGCGTCGACGAGCGCGTATTCCTCCGAACTCGGCGTCGGCTTCTTCGTGTCGATCAACAAGCCGGGCAGCGCGATCCGGGACATGGCGGCGCTCGTGGGCGAGCGCCTGACCGCCGGCTTCGAAAAGCCGCAGGGCGCCGTCGCGGCGCCGTCGAACGAGGAGCTGCAGACGCTCACCGGCTGGTATCAGGGCGTGACGCCGAGGCAGCAGCTCGCCCACGTTCTCTCCCGCTTCTTCGTGATCGAGCGCGTCACACTGGAGGCCGGAAGGCTCTTGCTCGCGCCGCTCGGCGGCGAGGGGAGAGAGCTCGTTCCGGTCACGGCGGCGAGCTTCCGGTACGGGAACGAGCCGGTGGCGCGCGTGTTCGCGGTCGTCGACGACGAGGGCGATCCGATCCTCCAGGGGGGACCGGCCGGCAACAGCAGGAAGGTCGGCGGCGCCTGGCTGCTCTTCCGGTTCGCGGTCGCGGCGACCACCCTGTCGCTGCTGATCTCGGCCCTGCTCTTCGCGCCCGTGTGGGCGCTCGTCAAGGTCCTGGGCGGCATGCAGGCGATCCCGCTCCCGACGCTGCTCTTCCCGCTGCTGGCCGCGCTCTCCATCATCGTCTCGTTCGTCCTGCCGTTCGCCCTGATCTCCGACGCGGTTCAGGATCTCGGCACCCTCTCCGGGGCATCGCTCACCATCTTCCTCGGCTCGCTCGTGTTCGCGGCGCTCACGGTGCTGAGCCTCCATGCCACGTTCCGCCCGTACGCAGTCAAGACCAGCCGCCTCGTCCGGCTGCACGGCCAGCTCGTGAGCCTGGCGTGCACCGTCACCCTGGTCTATCTCTGGAGCAACGGATTGATCGGGCTCAGGATGTGGGCCTACTGATGCGGACGACACTTCATCCGAAGCGACCGTCCCGGAGCGCGCGGCAGCCTGCACAGTCCACGCGGGATGCATCGCCGTTCGAATGCAGCGGGGCTCTTGCCACGGGCTATGCAGGACCGGGTGGCGGGACGTCGGCATACTAGAATCACGCAGCGGCCCCAACCGGATCGCGGGACGAGAGGTTCTCATGAAGCGACTTCACCTACTGGCGGCAGGACTGGCCCTGATTCTCACAGGTTGCGGAGGCGCAGCGCCCGACGAGACCGCGGCTCCCGATGGAGCAGGCGCACTCGCGCTCGTCGGGGCGCAGTTGATAGACGCCACCGGCGCGGCGCCGGTGGACGACTCGGTGGTCGTCGTTCGCGACGGACGCATCGAGAGCGCCGGCCCGCGGGATGCGACACCCGTGCCCGAGGGCGCCGAGCCGCTCGACTTGAGCGGCAAGACGATCATGCCCGGCCTGGTGAACCTGCACGTGCACTATCGGGAGGGACCGGAGGAGTTGGAGCGCCAGTTCCGGTCGCAGCTCCACTACGGCGTGACCACCGCCCGCAGCATCGGCAGCGATTCGCCCGAGCGGGTCGCCCACCTGCTCGCATCCGCCGGCCGCCCCGACGCCCCCCGCACCTACACCGCGGGAACGGGATTCTCCTACCCGGGCGGATTCAACGCGGCCGGCCGCAACGCCCCCACCACCGAGGAAGAGGCGCGCGAACTGGTGCGCAACCAGATTGCCCTCGGCGTGCACTTCATCAAGATGTGGGTCAACGCGGTCGCCGAGCCGGGCCTGAAGATTCCGCCCGAGATACGCGCGGCCATCATCGACGAGGCCATCCGGAACGGCGCCATCCCCGTCGCCCACATCGACGACGAGGCCGACGGCCGCCAACTCGTCGAGGCGGGCCTGCGGGACTTCCTGCACAGCACCGTGCTGACCTTCGGCCCAGGGTCCGGCGTCCCGATGGACGATCCCGATCCGTCCGCCGAGTTCATCCGGATGTGCCTCGACAACGGCGTGTACTTCACCCCCACGTTGTCGATCGTGCAGAACCGCTGGCACTTCGCCGAGCATCCGGAGCTACTCGACGACCCGGAGCTACGCGCCGCGTTCGACCTGTACAACCCGGATGCGCTGGCCGGATGGGACGATGCGGCACGCCGCGCGGAGGTGGTCGACGATCCGGGGTTCGAGGATCGCAAGGCCGCGTTCGGGCAGTTGCTCGACTTCGTGAAGACGATGCACGACGCCGGGGTCGCGGTCGCGCTCGGGAACGACGCGGGGACCCCCAACGTACCGTTCGGCTGGGGCATGCACCACGAGATGGAGCTGTACGTCGAGGCCGGCCTCACCCCGATGGACGCCATCGTGGCGGCGACCGCCACCGGCGCGGCGCAGATGCCGCCGGTGGGCGATGCCGACTACGGCACCCTGGAAGCGGGCAAGGTGGCCGACCTGATCGTGCTGAACGCCGACCCGCTGGCCGACATCACCAACACGCTGGAGATCGACCGCGTCATGCGGCTCGGCGAGTGGGTGGATCGCTCGGGATTCGTGCCAACGCCGTAGTCATACTCCTACCGAGGCCCATAGTGCGGCGCGGCGGCGCCGACCTCCAGCGCCCCGAGGTCGGGCGCGCTCCCGGTGAAGCCGTCGGTCACCGTCGGCAGCACCATTCCCCGGTCGACGGCGGCCGAGCCGGGCCGCAGGCGGAAGTCGAGGTCGTCCGCGTCGTAGACGGCCTGCAGCGTGCTCGCGTCCCGGGCGTCGAGCGCGGGGACGTTCACGAACACGTCGTACCCCACCTCTACGCTGTTCCGGTCCTGCCCGGTCGCCGCACTGTATTCCTCCAGCGTCGCGAACTCGCGCAGCTCCAGCGCCGGGGCGTGGCCCGGGGCCCGGTAGTCGGCGGCCACGTCGAACGGCGGGCTCTCCCAGCGGTACGGCAGCGCGGTGTCCGGCGCGGGGCCGAAGCCGTTGTAGTCCGACGAGGTGTAGTTGGTGAACGTCGTGATGCCGAACAGGTTCGGACGCAGCCGGCGGAAGTCGGGCGCCGCGTTCTGCCCCAGAATCAGGTTGTTCCGCCAGTGCGTGTTCGACATCGTCCCGGTGGTCTCGGACAGGATGGTGTTGTTGTAGAACACGACGCCGGCGGCGCCGAAGAAGCGGCTCGATCCGCCCGGCAGGTTGTAGCCGATGTTCCGAATCCAGTAGACGGGTCCGCCGAGCACCGGCTGGCTGCAGAAGGCGTGCGACGGGTGGTTGAGGAACAGGTTCCGCAGCACGCGGACGTTGTGCAGGCTGCCGTCTGTCTCGATCGGGTTGTCGTGGGAGTTGGTGATGATGTTGTTGTAGAAGTCGATCGCGACGGGACGGCGGTCCCATTGCTCGCGCGGCGGGTACTTCGGGCCGTCGGGGATCCCGGGCCCCGATGCGACGCTGCCGTCGGGATTCCCGTAGGTCTCCACGTTGATCCCGTCGTGGAAGTCGGCGATGTAGTTGTGCGCCACGACGTGTCCGGGGCCGTAGAGCTTCACCGCCACGTAGGACGCCATGACGGGAGGATGGACCTGGCCGTCGACGCCGTCGAAGCGCCCCCAGAGCGGCGCGTCGGTCCAGCCGATCATCCGCTCCGGGTCGTTCCGGCCGAGGAACCGGTTGTCGGCGATGTAGAAGTTGCTCGACCCCGAGTAGTTGGTGAAGACGCCGACCCCGACGTCCTCGAAACGGGAGTGCTTGACCGTGAGCCCCTTCGCCCCCGCGATGGACTGCTGGCCGGCCCAGATGGCGAACTCGGTGTTGCGGAACGTGATGCCCTCGAAATAGGTGTGGTCGGCCGCCATGACGTTGAACAGGGCGAAGTTGCCGTTGCCGTCGAAGACGACCTCGCCGTCGCCCGCCGCCTTGATGGCAATCGGCCGCTCGGCCGTGCCGTCGGCCGTCAGGTAGTACGTGCCCTCGAAGGGAAAGGCGCGGTTGGCCCCGCCGTACTCCAGGTGGTTGTAGCGGTAGAGGCCGGCGTGCACGAGGAGGGTGTCGCCGGCGCGCACCCGGGGGCGCCCGGCCGTGGCGAAGTCCCCGCCGCCGCACGAGGAGTTGTACGCGCATATCAGCCCCTCGAACGACGGCTCGACCTTCTCACCCTCGAAGCCGTGGGGATAGACGTGGAACACTCTCCCCTCCGCGTACGGCACCGGCTCGGCCCGCGTCCGCACGGTCACGGTCCGGTTGGCCTCTCCGATCACGCCGTCGGGATCCGTCATCACGAACCGCGCCTCGTAGGCCGTGTCGGGCTCGAGGTCGAGGATGCTGCCGGCGAACATGTTCGGCACGACGACGTCGAACTGGTTGCCCACGAAGATCCGCTCGCCCTGGAGGCGCAGGAGGGGCAGCGCCGGCGACCACTCCGCCTCCCCCTGCCGGCGATACGCCACCTCCACCGCGGCGTTCCGGTTGTCGTCGCCCGCGATGGACCATTCGAAGCCGAGGTTGATCAGCGTCGGCGGCTCGACCAGGAGCTCTCCCGGCGCGACCGCGTTCCCCGGTGCCTCCGTCCCCTGCGCCAGGATCGCGGCGGCGTCGCCGAGGTACGGCGGGCCCATCAGGAACAGGCCCCACAGGACGACGATTACCAGTCGCGCAACCCTCTCACGCACGGGCAACCTCTCTTTCCGCGGCTCGGCAGGCGCGCGGCAGGGCCTCGGGTTTCGGGCTATCATCCGACCGTCTGCCGCAGGTGTGCAGCGGCAGGCCGCCGAGACCGGGAACACGGATTCACCGAACGCGGGTTCGCCAGGAGAAAATGCCATGTCGTCACGATACCTGATGTCCACGTTGGTCGCCTGCGCTGCTCTCGTGCTGGGGGCGACCCCCGCCGAGGCCCAGTCGTCGGGCAACACGATCACGGGCGAGGGTCTGCCGAACCCGACCGCGACCGTCATCGCCAACTGGGGCGACCTGCCCGAGGGCCGGGAGTGGGGCTCGACCGCGGGCGTCGACATCGACCCGCACGACGGCCAGGTCTGGGCCTACGAGCGCTGCGGCGCCGGCACCTTCGGCGGCGGCGTGCCAATCAACTGCGACTCGAACCCCGTCGACCCGATCTTCAAGTTCGACCGCCACACCGGGGAGGTGCTCGCGAACTTCGGGGGCGGCGTCATGGTCACGCCGCACGGCATCCACGTGGATGCCGACGGCAACGTCTGGGTGACCGACTTCGCGGGGAACCGCGAGGGGACCAAGGGGCATCAGGTCCACAAGTTCAGCCCCGACGGCGAGCTGCTGATGAGCCTCGGCACGGCGGGCCAGCCGGGAAGCGGCCCGAACCAGTTCAACCAGCCGAACGACGTGATCACCGCGCCGGACGGCAGCATCTTCGTCGCGGACGGCCACGGCGGCCAGGGCATGACCACGAACCGGGCGATAGAGGAAGGGCGCGCGGCGGGCGCCACCGGCCGCATCCTGAAGTTCGCCGCCGACGGCACGTTCATCAAGGAGTGGGGACGGATCGGCACGCTGCACGGCGAGTTCCGCACGCCTCACGCGCTGGCGTTCGATTCCCAGGGGCGACTCTTCGTCGCCGATCGCGGAAACCACCGCATCGAGATCTTCGACCAGGACGGCAACTATCTCGACTCCCTCTACTCCCACGGGCGCATCAGCGGCATCTTCATCACCGCGGACGACGTGCTGTACTCGATCGACTCCGAGTCGAGCGGGACCAGCCACCCGAACTGGGTGAACGGCGTACGCATCGGGCCGGCGAACGAGGACCGCATCACGGGCTACATCCCGCCGTTCGAAGCGGACACGCGGCCCTACCAGGGCGCGGCCGGCGAAGGGGTCGCGGTCGACGCGGACGGCAACGTGTTCGCCGCCGAGGGACCGAACTCGCTCCGCTTCGCGGGTGGCGCGTTCACGAAGTACGCGGTCGATTGATCGCAGAGAGAGCGGTACGCCCCCATTCAGGGGAGTAGGCGACTCAGGGGAGTAGAAGATGATCCGCACCGCCGCAGCTTGCGCCACCGTGGGGTGGGTGCTCGCCGGGAGTCCGATCGCGGCCCAGGAGGTTCAGCGCTCGGTCTACCACGACTTCCACGCCACGACCGTGGCCGACGGTCTCGATGTCCCCTGGTCCGTCGCGTGGCTGCCCGACGGCGACATGCTGGTCACCGAACGCCCGGGACGCCTGCGCATCGTGCGGGACGGGAGGCTGCTTCCCGTCCCGGTCGCGGGTGTGCCGGAGGTGTTCGCGAGGGGGCAGGGCGGACTGTTCGACGTCCTCCCCCACCCCGACTTCGCGACCAACCGCCTGCTGTATCTGAGCTACGCGCGGCCGACGGGCGAAGGCTCGACGACGGCGGTCGTCAGGGGCCGGTTCGAGCACGATCGGTTCACCGGCGTCGAGGACGTCTTCGAGGCGCAGTCACAGGGCCGCGGTCACTACGGGGGACGGCTCGCCTGGGACCGCGGCGGATACCTCCGGGCCTCGGTGGGCGATCGGATGGCGCGCACGTCGGGCGATCTGTCGGCGCACCCCGCACAGGATCTCTCGAACCACCACGGGGTCACGGTGCGCCTCCATGACGACGGCCGCGTCCCGGACGACAATCCGTTCGTCGGGCAGCAGGGCGCCCTGCCCGAGATCTGGAGCTACGGACACCGGAATCCGCAGGGGCTGCTGGTGCACCCGGAGACCGGCGACCTGTGGGCCGACGAACATGGACCGCAAGGCGGCGACGAGCTCAACCTGATACGTCCCGGCCTGAACTACGGCTGGCCGGTGGTCGGCTACGGCGTGAACTACGGGAGCGGGACGGCAATCCACGCCGGAACGCGCGGCGAGGGCATCGAATCGCCGGTGCACTTCTGGGTCCCCTCGATCGCCACGTCCGGTCTGATGGTCTACACCGGCGACCGGTTCCCGGCATGGAAGGGCAGCTTCTTCGTGGGCGGGATGGCCGGGCAGCAGCTTGCGCGCCTCACCCCCAGCGTCGACCGTCCGGGACGCATCGAGCAGGAAGAGACGCTGGCCTACGGGATCGGCAGGGTGCGGGACGTCCGGCAGGGACCGGACGGCTACATCTATCTGGCGGTCGAGCAGCGCGGCGGGGCCGGTCGAGTCGTGCGGCTCGAACCCGCGGCCCGCCGGTAGCGTTCGACGACCTGGCCCCGAAACGGGCTGTGGAAGACGGTGGTGTCGTCCCCGCGGAGGGGCACTCAGCGGCGTTAGTCCGCCTTCCGGTAGTTTCGGCACCGAACAACTGGCAACGCACCCATGATCACCGGTGAGCTGAAGTCCAGGATCGACCGCATCTGGGACACCATGTGGTCCGGCGGCATCTCGAACCCGCTGACGGTCATCGAGCAGCTCACCTACCTGCTGTTCATCAAGCGTCTGGACGAGTTGCATACGCGCGCGGAGCACAAGGCCGCCCGCACCGGCCGCCCGATCGAGAACCCGCTGTTCACCGCCCGCCAGGACGCTCTGCGCTGGTCGCGCTTCAAGGAGCTGGCACCGGAGCAGATGTTCGAGACGGTGCGGGACCGGGTGTTCCCCTTCATCAAATCGCTGGGCCAGACGGAGGACTCGGAAGAGGGATCGACCTACACCCACCACATGAAGGACGCTCTCTTCATGATGCCCACGGCCCGGGTGCTGGCCAACGTGGTCGACCAGCTCGACGACATCGACATGGCCGACCGCGACACCAAGGGCGATCTCTACGAGTACATGCTCGGCAAGATCGCCACCGCCGGGCAGAACGGACAGTTCCGCACGCCGCGCCACATCATCAAGCTGATGGTGGACATGACCGCGCCCACCCCGAAGGACGTCATCTGCGATCCGGCCTGCGGCACCGCCGGCTTCCTCGTCGCGGCCTCCGAGCATCTCGTCGAGCACCACGGCGACCGCATCTACAAGAACGCCCGCGCCCGTCGCCGGTTCAACGAGGGCACCTTCCACGGCTACGACTTCGACACCACCATGCTCCGCATCGGCAGCATGAACATGCTGCTGCACGGCGTGGAGAACCCTGACATCCGCTACCGCGACTCGCTCGCCCAGACCGACCTGGCGGGAGCAGAGGACTGAGGTGGTCCCGGTCGTTTGGACCATTCGAGGGCTTCGTTAAGGTGTATTCCGGTTGCGAAACCACGCCCTCGTCGTCTGTCTGGTATCTGATCATAGATGATGATGAGCTGTGGGAATCGTGCGGCCTCATGAGTGAGTCCGCGAAGCGCGGCGGCGAGCCCCGGGAGGGGGTCCGGGGGAGGGACTCCCCACCGTTTGTCAAGCGGATTTTCGAGTTCGTTCGGTGGCGCCTTCTATCGAGTCCGAGGACGCGATCATGCCGCCCTCTGGACACAGATGTGGGTCGGCTTGAAGGCAACTGAATGCCCTCGCTGCGCTCGGAACGCGTTTACCTCGCGCACGGGCAGCCGCGGCCGTCAAGCCGCTTCCCGGCTCCTTCGCTCCGCTACGGCCTCCGGTGACTGCCGCGGCTGACCGTGCGGGAAGTTCTTACGGGCCAGCCAGAAGGCTGGCCCTCGTTCCACGAACAGAATGCGCGGCGCCTGGTCCGGGACGCCACGAGCTACATGTCGACGATCCGCTCAGGCAGCGCCAGTCCCGGCGCGCTGCGGGTCGAAGCAGACACCGTCACGCAGCATCGCGCAGGCGACGTTCAGCAGTCGGTCGGCCACCGAGCGCAGGGCGCGGGCGTGCCCGTGGCCGCGGGCGCGCAGCGACCGGTACTTGTCATGGCTGACCGGGTCGCGTTGGGCAGCGACGCGGGCCCAGTGGTAGGCGGCGTCGCGCAGCCGGCCATGGGCCGCCTGTCGCCGCGTCACGATCATGCTCTTGCCCGAACGCCGGGTGACTGGAGCCACCCCGCACAAACAGCGCAACGCGTTGTAGTCCCGCCGCTCCACCGCGTCGCTGCCTTCGCCAAGCAGCGTGGCGAGCACCTTGGCGCCGATGCCGGGCAGCGACAGCAGGATCGCCGCATCCGGCAGCGCTTTCGACGAGGGTTCGTCCTCCGTCGAAGCGTTCGGGTCGTCCGCCGGAGCTGCCTCGGCGAGCTGATGTACCAACCCATCGAGTTCGCGCCGAGCCTGATCGAGCTGGCGGTTGACCAGGGCGAGGCGTTCAGCGACGAGCCGCACATGCGTAGTGGCGGCTTCGGCCGCGCCCGGCGCCAGCTTGACGGCCGGCGTACGCAGCTTGGCGCGCAATGTCGCGGCGTCGACCCGGCGGATGCGGTGCTGTTTCAACACTCTGGTGAGCGTCACCTCGCGCACGCGTTGGCCGGCACGCGGCGTCGGCAGGCTCTGCCACAGGTCGAGCGCCCACGGCGCCGCGACGTCGTCGTCAACCGCGTCGAGGAACTGTGGGTAGTAGCGCCAGAGTTGATCCCGCATGCGGTTGGCCAGACGCACCCGTTCCCGAGTCAGGTCCTCGTTGAGGCGCGACCACTCCCGCAACTCGACGATCGCCGGGTCGGTCGATTCCAGCCGCCGAAGACAGTGCGGGTCGGTACGCAGCGCCGAGGCCAGCACCCGGGCGTCCCGCCGGTCGTCCTTCGCCCCTGCCGGCGACAGCCGGTCGCGGAAGCGGTCGAGCTGTTTCGGGTTGATCGAGTGGACCGCGAAGCCGCGTTCCATCAGGCTCTCGACCACCGGCCCGCGTGGCGTCTCGACCGCCACGCCGACTTCGCTCGCGTCGCCCTTTGCGAACGACAGCAGCCAGTCCGCCATTTGCAGCAGCCCTGCACCGCCATGCTCGAACACCCGTTCTCCGAGCACCTTCCCGTCGGCGTCGAGCACGCACACCTGATGTTGTTGCGAGCCCCAGTCCACACCCGCGAACCATTCCAACTTCAACTTTAACCTCCCAGGCGAATCGAACGGGCGCGCCAACGATGCCTGCCGGTCCCTGTACTGGCGCTCTACGGCGCAAACTCCCCACTGGGCGTCCATCGATGGCGAACCGTCGGGGCACAAGTCCCTCCCAGGTGTTCGAAACACAGGGGACGAATGGTGGCTCCCGACGGCCTGCCCGACTCCGCGACATCATCGCCCCGAAGTCATTCAGAAGGGTACAGGGACGAAAGCGCCGCGGCGACTGGCGCACGAAGCACCTGCGGGCCTGCCTGCTGTGCGGTCGGGTATGGCGTCCTGGACGACGCCGGACCTGTCCCGTCTGCCACGTCGACCGCTCGATCTGCCTGACGTGCGATCAGGTGGCCGTAGAGGACCGCGCGCGGCGCTGCGCCACAGACGAGGCGTTGCGCCGCCTGGTCAAGGCCTGCGCCGGCGACTGGGAGCGGGCGCGCCGAGCGCTCGATGCGGCCGGCGGCGACGTCCCCCGCGCCCTCGCGCGCGCCGAGCGGGCCGGGTCCGCGAAGCGCGTCAGCGGGCAAGGTGGTCGACGATGCTCTGGAGAATGACAGCACGCGCGTCCCTGGAGACGCGTAGAAACGGCCGCGCGGGAATCCCGCGACGAGGGTCCCCGCAGTGGTGGGTCGCGGCGTAGACGAGGTTGATGCCGTCACGCTGCCCGCTCCTCGCCGTAGACCTCGGCCGGCGTGCGACCCCCGAGCGCCGAGTGCGGACGTACGTCGCTGTAGAACGTCATCCAGGTCCCGATCACCCGCTCGGCCTCGAACCCGTCGACCAACTCGTACGGATACACAGCTTCGTACTTCAGCGACCGCCGGCCGCGCGCCGCTCGCGCCACCGGCACTGTTTTTCGGCATTTGCGCCGCGGTCAGGGGCGTCCCGATTGCATTGTGCCGCGGTTACGTAACCAGCCACTGCGACCGGATCTGCCGCGACCGAATTTCGCGCGCTCCTCGCGCTGCTGAGCGTCTTCGGTCCGAAACCGAGCACGACTCCGGCGGTGACGTGCCGAGCGTGTTCTCGGCCGTGGTCGAGCTCGTTGAGCCCCTGCTCGATGCCGAACATGCGGTGCACGAAGGGGGTCGCCTTCGGAGGCCTCCCTCTCCTTGTAGCACCGTAACGTAACGGCAACGGGACGCTGGCAGCGCCGCCTGACGGCGAAGGCTTGTCAGCTCCAGGCCGGCGGTCGAGCACCCTGTGCGTTTTCTCGCCGAGCCGGCAGCCTTCGCCCTGGATGCCGAGCGGCGTCACCTGGACCATCCGCCGGTCGAGCGCGTCCAAAGCGCTGCACGCCGCTGACATGTTCACGCTGCCTGCTCCTCGCCGTAGGCCTCGGCCGGCGTGCGACCCCCGAGCGCCGAGTGCGGACGTACGTCGCTGTAGAACGTCATCCAGGTCCCGATCACCCGCTCGGCCTCGAACCCATCGGCCAACTCGTGCAGATACACCGCTTCGTACTTCAGCGACCGCCACAGCCGCTCGATGAAGACGTTGTCCAGGCACCGCCCGCGGCCGTCCATCGAGCATCGCGCCCCCGCCGCCAGCACCCGCTCGGTGAACGTCGTGCTCGTGAACTGCGCCCCTTGATCCGTGTTGAAGATCTCGGGCGTGCCCGTCCGAAGCGCCGCTTCCAGCGCCTCGATGCAGAAGCCGGTGTCCATCGTGTTCGACAGTCGCCAAGCCAGCACGTGACGGCTGGCCCAGTCCATGACCGCGACCAGGTACAGGAAGCCCGCCGTCACCGGGATGTAGGTGATGTCGGCGCACCATACCTGGTCCGGGCGCTCTATCGTCAGCTCTCGAAGCAGATACGGATAGATGCGGTGACCCGGCTGCGCGGCGCTCGTGCGCGGCTTGCGGTAGACCGCTTCCAGCCCCATCAGACGCATCAGCCGGCGGACCCGGCGCCGCCCCACCGACACGCCCTCGCGTCCCAGGTGGCGCGCCATCTGCCGGCTGCCGTAGAACGGGTACTGCAGCGACAATTCGTCCATCCGCCGCATCAAGGCCAAGTTCTCCGCGCGCTCTTCCCGCGGCGTGTAGTACACCGCCGAGCGGTTGATGCCGAGCAACGCGCACTGGCGCCGGATGCTCAACTCGCCGCCCCGCTCGACCAGCTCCAGGCGTGCGGCGCGGCTCAGCGTTGCAAGCCGCGCAGAAAAAAATCCCGTTCCACCGTCAACTCGCCGATCTTCGCGTGCAAGTCCCGGATCGTCGCCTCGTGCTCGGAGTCGCGCGATGCTCTACCGCCAGCGAAAACATCCTCCAGCCCGTCGACCGCCTGGCGCTTCCACGCGCCCACCTGGTTCGGATGAACCTCGTGCTTGGCCGCGATCGCCTGCACCGTGCGGTCCCCGCGCAGCGCCTCGAGCGCCACGCGTTTCTTGAAGTTCGCGGTGAACTGCCGCCGTCGTTTCGTCGTCATCCCAGTGCCTCCTCCAGGCTCTGGAATACACCTTAGCCGGTGGTCCGAAAAAGCGGGGCCACCTCAGACGACGCCGAGCGGTACTCCCTCGTCCTCGCCAATCCGCCGTTTGCCGGCAGCCTCGACTACGAGTCCACCGCCAAGGACCTGCAGCAGGTCGTCAAGACGAAGAAGACCGAGTTGCTGTTCGTGGCCCTGTTCCTGCGCCTGCTCCAGACCGGCGGCCGCGCCGCCGTCATCGTGCCCGACGGCGTGCTCTTCGGGTCAAGCAAGGCGCACCGCACCCTGCGCCGGATTCTGGTCGAGGAGCAGAAGCTCGACGCCGTCGTCTCCATGCCGTCCGGCGTCTTCAAGCCCTACGCCGGCGTCTCCACCGCCATCCTGCTCTTCACCAAGACCAACTCCGGCGGCACGGAGAACGTCTGGTTCTACGACATGCAGGCGGACGGCTACTCGCTGGACGACAAGCGCACGCCGCAACCGGACAACAGCGACCTCGCCGACATCCTCGCCCGCTGGCGGAACCGCGAGGCGGAGCGCAAGCGGCCGCGGACGGATCAGAGTTTCTTCGTGCCGAAGGCCGAGATCGCGGGTAACGACTACGACCTGTCCATCAACCGCTACAAGGAGGTCGACTACGAGGCGGTTGAGTACGACCCGCCAAGGGTGATCCTGGGGCGTCTAGCGGTGTTGGAGGAGGACATCGCGAAGCAACGTAAGGAGTTGGAGGGGATGCTCAAGTGATCGCACCTACACCTTCAACCAAGTGGAGGATGGTCACCCTTGATGACGTGGCTGCACCTGTCAAGAACGCAATAGTTGATGGTCCGTTTGGCTCCAATCTCAAGCTCGTCGACTATGTTCCTGAGGGCGTGCCAGTCCTTCAGGGGAAGAACATCACAGACGATACCTTCCGCTGGTTTGATGTGAGATTCATATCAAGCAGAAAGGCCGAGGAACTCAAGCGCAGCAGTGTCCGGATCGGCGACCTACTTATCGTCAAGATCGGATCCATTGGCTACTCCGCCATTCTGGATGACCTCAATGGTTTCGATCACGCCATCATTCCGGCAAACCTCGCGAAGGTCACCCCGAATTTGTGCAAGGTGGATCTTCGCTATCTGCACAGGTGGTTGACGTCGACAGCGGCGAATGACTACTTGGTTCGTGTTGCATCCAAGACCGCTCAGCCCGCGCTTAGTCTACGGAAGATCAAAGAGCTACCAGTTCCTCTCCCACCGCTCCCCGAGCAGAAGCGGATTGCGGGGATTCTGGATGCGGCGGACGCCTTGCGGGCCAAGCGCCGCGAGGCCCTCGCCCAGCTCGACACCCTCCTCCAATCCACCTTCCTCGACATGTTCGGCGACCCCGTCACCAATCCGATGGGGTGGCGTGTTGGTCGACTGGAGGATTGCTTCAGTAGAACACGCGCTGGAACCTGCTGCGGACCATTCGGCAGCGCGCTCAAGAAGCGCGAGTACGTTGAAGAAGGTGTCCCGGTGTGGGGAATCGACAATGTCAGGCCGAATCAGTTCATTCAGGATCGAAGCCTCTTCATAACTCCAACGAAATTCGCTCAATTGCGTCGATACTCCGTCGAATCCGGCGATATTCTGATTTCCCGCGCGGGCACCGTCGGCCGAATGTGCGTCGCTGTGCCGACAGTCGAGCAGTCCATCATTGGTTCGAACTTGATTCGATTGAGCCTCAACCCAGGTGCGCTGTCGCCTGTTTACTTCGCGGCGCTCTACACTTGCTGCGGCGAGCGACTACCCGGCTTGAGGACATCTGGTGATGACAAGTCTTACTCTTTCTTGAACACGGCTAGACTCAAGTCACTGGTTGTGCCGCTACCCCCTCTCGATCTCCAGCGTCGCTTCGCCGCCATCGTCGAATCCGTTGAACAGCAGAAGGCCCGACAGCGCGCCCACCTCGCCGAACTCGACACTCTCTTCGCCTCCCTGCAGTCCCGCGCGTTCCGGGGAGACCTGTGAGCCGGCTATGGAAATCTCCGCCAACTTCGCGTTCCTGAAGCAGGAGTTCCCGCACGCGGCGGAGAGCGCGAGCTATGCGGAGCACCACGTCTACGGCGACCCGCGCGCCTCCTGCTTCCATGCCAGGCATGCGCTGGAGCGTCTGGTCAAGCGCGTCTACAAGGTCGAGAAGACCCTGAACCCGCCGAAGGTCACGAACCTGGACGCCTACCTCGGCGAGCCGGCCTTCCGTGCGGTCGTGCCCGAAGTCGTGTGGCAGAAGGCGGAGTACATCCGGCAGGCGGGCAACGCGGCGGTGCACGGCAACAGGACGCCCGCGCCGGAGCACGCGCTGAACGTCGTGCGGGAGCTGGCGCACGTCCTCTACTGGGCGGGCCGCACCTATCTCCGGAAGGGGGCGGAGAGCCTCCACGGGAAGACCTTCGACGAGTCCCTCGTCCCCACACGGGAACCGGGGGCCGCGCCGGCCAGCGTCGAGGAACTGAACGCCCTGAAGCGTGACCTGGACGCATCCGAAGACGCGCGCAAGGACGTCGAAGGCGAGCTGGAGGCGCTGCGTGAACGGCTCGCCGCCATCAAGGCCGAGAACGAGGCCGTCCCCGAAACCCGTGACTGGAACGAGAGCACGACCCGCAGGTTGCTCATCGACCTGGCCCTGCAGCGTGCCGGCTGGCCGCTCGACCAGGAACGGGACCGCGAGTACGAAGTCACGGGCATGCCGAACGCCTCGGGCGTCGGCTACGCCGATTACGTCCTGTGGGGAGACGACGGCAAGCCGCTGGCGGTGGTGGAAGCGAAGAAGACCACCGTCGACCCGGCGAAGGGTCGGCAGCAGGCCAAGCTCTACGCGGACTGCCTGGAGGCCATGCACGGCCAGCGCCCGATCATCTTCTATACGAACGGGTACGAGACCCACCTGTGGGACGACCAGGCCTACGCGCCGCGAGCCGTCGCCGGCTTCTACAAGAAGGACGAGCTGGCGTCGCTGCTCCATCGCCGAGCCCACCGCGAGCCGCTGGACGTGACGCGGGTGAAGAACGCCATCGTCGAGCGGTACTACCAGAAGCGGGCCATCGGGAGCATCGGCGAGCAGTTCGGACAGGCGCGGCGCAAGGCCCTGCTGGTGATGGCGACCGGCAGCGGCAAGACGCGCGTGGCAATCGCGCTGGTCGACCTGCTGCAGCGGGCGGGCTGGGTGAAGCGGGCGCTGTTTCTGGCGGATCGGGTGTCGCTGGTGAACCAGGCGGTGGGGGCGTTCAAGGCCCACCTGCCGGAGTCGAGCCCGGTGAACTTGGTGACCGAGAAGGACAAGGCGGGCCGGGTCTACGTCTGCACCTATCCGACGATGATGGGGCTGATCGACGAGACGACGGGCACCGAGGCCCGCTTCGGGGTGGGGCACTTCGACCTCGTGATCATCGACGAGGCGCACCGCTCGGTGTATCAGAAGTACGGGGCCATCTTCCGGTACTTCGACTCGCTGCTGGTGGGCCTGACCGCGACGCCTCGGGATCAGGTCGACCGGAACACCTACGAACTCTTCGACCTGGAGCCGGGCGTGCCCACCGACGCGTACGAGCTGGCGACCGCGGTGGCGGACGGTTATCTCGTGCCGCCGAAGGTGCAGCAGGTGGATCTCCGTTTTCCACGCGAGGGCATCGACTACGACTCGCTCAGCGAGGAAGAGCAGGCACAGTGGGAGAGCCTCGACTGGGGCGACGACGAAAACGGCGGCGGGCTGCCGGAACGGGTCAACGCGTCCGCCATCAACAGTTGGCTCTTCAACAACGACACGGTCGACCAGGTGCTGCAACATCTCATGCAGCACGGCCACACGGTCGACGGTGGAGACCGACTGGCCAAGACGATCATCTTCGCACGCAATCACGACCATGCGGCGTTCATCGAGGCGCGGTTCAACCACCACTACCCGCAGCACGCCGGGCACTTCGCGCGCGTCATCGATCACTACGCCACGTATCCGCAGAGCCTGCTCGACGACTTCGCGCAGAAGGACAAGGCGCCGCACATCGCAATCTCCGTGGACATGCTCGATACCGGCATCGACATTCCGGAGGTGGCCAACCTGGTCTTCTTCAAGCCGGTCTATTCGCGGATCAAGTTCTGGCAGATGATCGGGCGCGGCACGCGTCTGTGCCCCAGTCTCTTCGGACCCGCGGACGACAAGCACGACTTCCGCGTCTTCGACTTCTGCTTCAACTTCGACTTCTTCCGCGAGAATCCGGAGGGTATCGAGGGCGATGGCGGCGATTCCCTCCGCACCCGGCTCTTCCGGTCGCGGGTGCAGTTGCTGACCCACGTCCAGGCGACGCCGGACCTGGACCGGGAGGCTGCGCTGGCCGGGTCGTTGACGACGGAGCTCCACCGGGAAGTGGCGGCGATGAACCGCGAGAACTTCATCGTGCGGATGCAGCTCGAGGCGGTAGAGCGCTTCCAGGAACGGGAGTCATGGAAGCGGCTCACGGCATCCGACGTCGAGATCCTGCAGAACGAGGTTGCCGGGCTGCCCAGCGCGATCGAGACCGACGACATCGAGTCCCGCCTGTTCGATCTCAAGGCGCTGCAGATGCAACTGGCCCTCGCCGAGGGCGACACGGGCACATTCGAGAAGCACCGCCGGCGGGTGGTGGAGATCGCCATGCTGCTCGAAGAAAAGACCACGATTCCCGTGGTGGCGGCGCAACTCGCCTACCTGGCCTCGGTGCAGGAGAGCGCCTTCTGGGAAGGCATCGGCTTGAACGGCCTGGAGGAACTGCGCCTGCGCCTGCGCGGCCTGGTGCCCTTCCTGGACAAGCAGACGCGCACGGTCGTCTACACCGACTTCAAGGACGAGATCACGGCCGTGCGCGAGGACACCGCCGTCTACCTGCCGAAGATGACCGGGGTCCAGTACGAGAAGAAGGTGCAGGAGTACCTGAAGAACCATCTCGACCACATCGTGATCCATCGTCTCCGGACCAACAAGCCGCTCACGGCTACCGACCTGCGGGGCCTCGAACGCACGCTGGTCGAGATCGGCGAGGACGACGGCCGGACGCTGTTGACGCACCTCCTGGCCCGCAGCAACGCCCCCTCACTGCCCCATTTCGTGCGGAGCATGGTGGGGATGGACCGCGCCGCCGCGCAGGAGGCCTTCTCGGAGTTCCTCTCCAACCGCAGCCTGACCACGCGGCAGATCCGTTTCATCGAGATGGTGATCGACCAACTCACGGCGCGGGGCGTGATGGAGCCGTCCGCACTCTACGAGGCGCCGTTCAGCAGCGTGCACGCCGACGGCCCCGAGGCGTTGTTCGCCGGCAAGAGCAACGTCATCGAGGGGATCTTCGAGAAGCTGAAGACCCTTCGCCCCGAGCGCCTGGCCGAGGCTGGTTGAGGCGCCGGCGCACCGCCGCCAGGGTGAACCTGCGGGATTGTGCCGGCGCCGTGAGGCGCATCCGGACGGTTGAGACCCTCGGCCTTCTCCCTCCGACCATCATCCTGAGCTGGGCTGATAAGCGGCTGTTGGTTGTGCGCATATGGTGGTTTCACTATAGTCAGGGCTGTGGCCAACGGGGTGCTCAAGCCTACCGACAAGGACGAGATCGAACGCGGCAGCGGCAACGTGTTTGCCGACCTGGGGCTCCCGGACGCCGAAGCGCACCTGCTCAAAGCGCAACTCGTCACCCGGATCGACGAGATCATTCGCCGGCGCGGCCTCAAACAAGTCGAAGCGGCCAAGCTGCTCGGACTTTCGCAACCCGACGTGTCGCGCCTGTTGCGGGGCAGCTTTCGGGATTACTCCATGGAGCGCCTGCTGCGCCTGCTGACGGCGCTGGGCCGCGACGTCAACATCGTCATTCGAGAGACCCGTTCGGAACGACAGGGGAGACTCAGTATCGAAACGTGAATGCCCGAGGCCGGGCGGCCCGGCGAAACCATCGGTCACCGCCGGCGACGCCGTTCGTTGGTCGAGGGGCGCCGAGCCGGGCCTCAACTTGAGATCTAGCAGATCCAGCTCGGCAAGAATTTCGAACGAATCGCGACCCTTCCTGTATCCGCTGCGCGCGCCGCAGTCGCGTGCCGCATTGTCGAGACCTGCGAGAACGTCCGGCTACGGAATCCGCTCGATATCATCCGCTCGCCCGGGGAGAACGCCCGGTCTGAACCGGTTGCCGAAGTACCAGCTCGCCCTTCATCCAGAGCTCGCCGAGGCTGTACCGGGCGAGCCACTGGGCGAGGTCCTCATGGTTCAGCCGGCGCAGTCGAGTCCGCCCCTCGTGCTTCTCACACACGACCACGCTCTCGGGCTCCTCTGTCAGCGCGTCCACGAGAACGTCCGAGTGAGTCGTGACGAGCAATTGACAACGAGTGGACGCCTCGCGGAGCAGGGCGGCGAGGGTCGGCATGATATCCGGATGTAGGCCCAGTTCCGGCTCCTCAATGCACACGAAAGGCGGCGGGGCGTCGTGGCACAAGATGGCCAGCAGACACAGATAGCGCAGGGTGCCGTCGGACAATCGCGTGGCCGGCACGGTGATGCCGTTCTCCTCCAGGAACACCTGGACGGTACCCCCTTCCACGATTACGTCGAAGTCCGTCAAGCCGTCGTAGAGCTTGCGGGCCGCCTTCAGAAGGCGCTTCTTGACCGCAGGCGTCCTGCGCAGCCTGTTCAGAACCAGGCCCAGGTTGCTCGCGTCCTCGGCCAGGAAGTCGTTGCGGAGATCGGATGGCTGTGGTCTGCGCGTCGGAGTCCGACGGCCGAAGGACCATTCACGGTAGATCCGGATTCTGTCGAACCGCTTGCCGAGGTCGGTGATCTCCGGGAAAGCGTGCGGATCCTTCAACTGCGAGAGCACCGACTGTCTGCGATCGAGGTCACCCACCGCGAGTACCCGGCGGACGCCCTCCTTCGGGTGCAGGGTGCACTCGGCGCATACCTGGAGCTCGTGGTTCTGCTCTTCGATGAAGAGGCTGAAACGGAGGAGACGCGGCGGGCAGTCGACTTCCGCGCCGATTGAACCTCTGCGGTCGCCGGACTCCCACTTGTGCAGCCACTCGCCGATTCCACCGGTGTCGCTGATCGGCGCTGCAAGGTCTCGCGGCGCCGCCCGCAGTATTCCGATCGCCGCGATGAGGTTCGACTTTCCCGAACCGTTCGGACCGATCAGCACGTTCAGGGGCCCGAGCTCCAGGTCGGTCTCGTCGGGACCGAACGACAGAAGATTCCGCAACCTGATGCGACGAATGAACACGGCGGACCTCTCATCGTCCGGCCCGGCGACGGATGCCGCGGTCATGGCGGCGCATCATATTCGACCGTCGACGCACGATCAACGACCATCGGCGCGCGATGTCGGGCGGATTCGGCGACCATACGACGGGCTGTCGCGGAATGGTCGCGACCAAAATACGATATCGCAGATAACGGTCGGCATGCCGGCGCAGGATTGCGTGTACGACGCGCTGCTGGTCGACCACTTCGCGAACAACCGGTAGACGGCCTTCGTCAGCGGGTCCGCGGCAGGTCGGACGCGCCGTTCGCGTTCCACGTGTGGTGGACGCCGACCACGTGGACGCGGACTGCTTCAAGCCGCCGGGGACCGCCGCTCGTGGTCCCGGCCCGGACGCTGTTGTCCCAGCTCGTGTGAGGTCCCTGGTCACCGCGCGCCGGGGATCCCCCGGAGCGTCAGCTTCCATATGCGCGCGCCGATCGCCTTCGACGCGCCTCATTCACGGGCGACCTCTCCTTCCGCGGGCTCGCCAGAAGAGGTCGAGCCCCGTCCCGAGACGGTCTATCGCGCTCTCCGGGCGCCCGGGCTCAGGAGCGTCTGGAACGGCGCCGCCAGCGACAGCGTCTCGGTCCGCGGGGTGTAGCAGATCGTCTCGCTGCAGACCTGGTACAGGATCGACAACGGCACGTCGACCACTTCCGGCCGGTCCGGGTTCGACCGGTGGAACACCTGCGCGTTCGGCGTGACCGGAATCGCGACGTCGACGACGCCCTCGTAGACGTTGAGCGTGACGCCTAGCAAGGGGAACTCCCGCGGGTGCGTCGGCGGATACTGGGCCGCCCCCACCCGCAGGCCAGGGGTGTCGGGAATCGTCACTTCCGAGGCGATGTAGTTGTCGGGAAGCGGCCGCCCGTACATGTGCAGGCCGTCCTCGAGCTCGAAGCGCACGTGAACCGTCGACTGGGTCTCGAACGTCATCGACTCGTCCGACAGAAAGGCGGAGATCCTGACCTGATCCATGCCGAGCTCGACCGCCGGCACCTCGTGACGCGCCAGGATCCTGCCGAGCGCGGTGTCGCGAATCGTGCCCGCCGATTCCCGGGTGGCGTAGTGGCGGTGGAAGAACTTCTCGCTGACCACGCCGCTCTGGTCCGTCACGTAGACGCCGGGGAAAGGCACGCCGTAGAAGCTGCGGCCGGCAGCCTGCTCCGGATCGTCCGGGGAGATCAAGGTGTTGAGGATGCCGAACTCGCGGATCACGGCCGAGTCGGCGTCGGACAGCAGATCGTAGGTCACGCCGTGCTCGTCGGCGAACGCCCGGAGTTGCTCCGGAGTGTCATAGCTCACGCCGTAGACGCGGATTCCTGCCTCTTCGAAGAGCCCGAGGTTCGTTTGCAGCTCGACCAGCTGCGTGCGGCAGTACGGTCACCACACCGCCGAGCGATAGAACACGACGATGGACTTCGAATCGCCGCGATCCGCGTGAAAGTCGACAACCCGGCCGCGCTGATTCGGCAACGCGAACTCGGGAAGCCGCTCGCCGATCGCCGGTCCGGTCGGGAACTCGTGCGACGCCGGGTAGCGCCGCCCCGGATGACTGGCGGGCATGCCAATCGTGATGCCGAGGTCGTCGGTTCGCGTGCCCGGCTCCAGATCCTCGTGCGCGGAGCGGACCACGCCGGCGTCCTGCGCCATCACGGGGGTGGGGGCCATCAGCAGCGCAAGCAGCGCCGCCGCGAGTGTCCAGCGTGTCATCGTCTCGTCTCCAGGAAGTCCGTCACGGCGACCGGAACCGTCGTCCGTGCTGGGGTTCGCGCCCACTTTATACACCAATTGCCTCGACCGCTGGCTCCGCTGGTCGACATCCGCAACACACTTGCCACAATCCCCCGTCCTCGTGAAACGCGAGTGGGATGCCTTGACAGTCGACAATCGAGAGACGTACTGTCGATAGTCTAGGCATCACCGATGGGCAAGCCGACCGATCTCGTCCAGGGCACCCTCGACCTGCTGATCCTGCGGACCATCGAGCACCAGCCGAAGCACGGCTGGGCCATTGCGAAGCGCATCCAGCAGGTCTCGAACGACGTCCTGAGAGTACAGCAGGGCTCCCTCTATCCGGCTCTCTACCGCCTGGAGAAACAAGGCTGGATTGCAGGTCACTGGGCTGCGACCGAGACCGGCCGGGAGGCGAAGCTCTACTCGCCGACCAGCGCCGGGCGGGCGCATCTCAAGCGCGAGGTCGCCGCCTGGGAGCGGCTCTCCGGCGCGATCGATCTCGTCATCCAGGAGGCGTGATGAGCCTGCCGCGCTTGTTGCCGGCTCTGGTCGCCCGACTGCGCGCTCGTTGCGGCGTGGTGGGGCTTCTCTCGTGGTCCGGTCGCCGCCGTGCGGAGCAGGACGTTCAGAGGGAACTGGACCTCCACCTGGAGCTCGAAGCACAGCAGAACGTCGCGCAGGGGATGTCGCCGGAGGACGCGCTGCGGGCGGCGCGGGCCGCGCTCGGCAACGTACCGCTGATCCGGGAGGACGTCCGAGCGGCGTGGCGCTGGCGCTGGCTCGACCAACTGGTACAGGATGTGCGGTGCGGCGCTCGCAGCCTGAGACGCAGCTTCGGCTTCACTGCGATGTCGGTCGCGACGCTCGCGCTCACCATCGGCGCCACCACGGCCATCTTCAGCGTCGTCTACGGCATTCTGCTGCGGCCGTTGCCCGTTACCGAACCGGACCGGCTGTTTCGGGTTCTCGACATCGGCTACATCGGCGAGCTGCTCGAGCTGCGCGAGAGGGCCCGCACGTTCGACGTCTCGGCGTACCGCCCGCCGGGCAACAGGACGCTGACCGGCTTCGACGAGCCGATGCGCGTCAGCGTGGTGCAGATCACAGGCCACCTGCTGGCGCGTCTGGGCAGGACACCGGTGGTGGGTGCTGACTTCGGCCTCGATGACGAGCGCCCCGGCGCCGCACCGGCCGCGGTGCTGAGTCACGACCTGTGGCGGCGACGCTTCGGAGCCGATCCGGCGGCCGTCGGCCGGATGCTGACGCTCGATGGAATCGCCTACGAGGTGCGCGGGGTCATGCCGGCGGACTTCGAGTTCCCGTCCGCGGGCGTCGACCTCTGGGTGCCGCTGACCGTCGATGCGGCGAGCCGGGTTGCCCTGTGGGCGCGTGACGCGGTCCTGATCGGCAGGCTCCGCGCCGGCGCCACGCTGGAGGGCACCGCCGAGGAGGTCAGGGCGCTTGCCCCGCAGTTCGCCCGGTTGTTTCCGTGGCGCATGCCCGACGGCTACGGGACGAGCGTCCGCCTGCGGACGTGGCGCGAGGACCGGTTGGGCGAAGTGCGCCCGATGCTGTTCCTGCTGCTCGCCGCGGTTGCCGCCGTCTGGCTCATCGGCGCCGTCAACCTGACCAATCTGCAGCAGGTTCGCGTTGCCGCCCGCCGCCGGGAACTGGCGCTGCGCACGGCGCTCGGCGCGGGTCGCGGTCGCGTCGTCCGTCAGCTTCTGACCGAGAGCACGCTCGTCAGCCTGCTCGGGGGAACGGTCGGCCTGGCCGCCGCGTACGCCGGCGTGCCGGCCCTGGTTGCACTCCTTCCGGGCGGTGTTCCGGGGATCGACGCGATCCGCGTCAACGGCGCCGTCCTCGGCTTCACCACGGTCCTCTCACTGGTGACCGCCGTGGCTTCCGGCACGCTGCCGGCCTTGCGCGCGGCGCGGGCGGGCGAGGGCGCGGCCCGATCGGGGTTGCGAGGAAGCGTCGGCGGCATGCCCGGCCGCAGTCTCGGTGTGTTCGTCACGGTCGAGGTAGCCGCCGCCGTCACGCTCGTCATCGGAGCCGCCCTGCTGGCCAGGAGCCTGGCCGTGCAGCTCTCGGTGGACGTTGGTTTCAGCGCGGATCAGCGGTTCGCGGCAGAGGTCGCGCCGTCGCCCGCGCGTCATCCGCACGATACCGTCAGGCTCGACTTCTACACCGCGCTGGAGCGGCGTCTGCGCGCTCTTCCGTTCGTTCGCGGGGTGGGCCTGTCGACGGTCTTCGAGCCGTTCGGGGCAGCGGCGGTCGGCGGCAGCGTGTTCCTGATCGAGGGACGGCCGAACCCGGCCACGGAAGGCGGAGAGTGGCCCTGGGCGGACCTGCGAACGGCGGTCAGCAGCGACTACCTGAACACGCTGGGCGTGTCGATGGTGGCGGGCCGGCCCTTCAACGAGGACGATGTGGCGGGCGCGCAGCGGGTCGTGCTCGTCAGCGACCGCCTCGCCGAGGCGTGGTGGCCGGGCACGAGCGCAGTCGGCCGGCGCATTCGGTTCCCGGGGAGCGAGAACGAGGCCGACCCCTGGCGCACCGTCGTCGGGATCGTCGCGGATGTGCGCTGGCAGGGGCCGGCGAGCGAAGGCACGACGCTGTATCTGCCCCTGGCGCAGCACGTCGGCGCCATCGACGAGATGTCCCTGATCGTGCGGTCGAGCGCCGACTCCAGGCTGATCACCGAGAGTCTGCAGGCCGTGGTCGCCGCGCTCGATCCCGAGACGCCGGTCAGCAGGATCCGCGTCATGGACGACATCATGGCCCGGACCGTCAGCCGGCCGCGGTTCACGACGCTGCTCGTGCTGGGGTTCGCCGTTCTCGGCGTCGTGCTGGGCATGGTCGGGGTCTACGGGGTCGTCGCCTACGCGGCCGCGCGCCAGCGGCGGGACATCGGCATTCGGCTTGCCCTCGGGGCGACTCGCGCGCGGGTACGGGCGCGCTTCGTACGGCGAGCGCTGCTCTTCGCGGGCGCCGGCGTCGTCATTGGAGAACTCGCGGCGGCCGTTCTGATGTCGTCGTTGGCGTCCCTGCTGTTCGGAGTAAGTCCGTGGGATCCGTTCACGTACGCGGCAACCCCGGCGCTGTTCGTCGTGCTTGCCGGGCTCGCCGCCTACGTGCCGGCCCGGCGTGCGACGGGAGTCGATCCGGCGCGGGTGCTGCGAGCGGAGTAGTCGCATGGGGTTGCGCGAGCGTCTCGTGCGTCTGTTCCGGTGGGGGCAACGCGACCGGGTGGACCGCGAGGTCTCACGAGAGCTGGCGCTGCACCTGGAGCTGGAAACGCGCCGGTACATCGAACAGGGCCTGTCGCCGGAGGATGCGACCCGCGCCGCGCGGGCCGCGCTCGGCAACGTACCGCTGATCCGGGAGGACGTCCGCGCCGTCTGGTGCTCGCGCTGGCTCGATGCCCTGGTCCGGAGCCTCGTCCACATGCTCCGCTCGCTGCGCCGGACGCCCGGGTTCAGTCTCGCGACGGTTGGCGTGCTGGCGCTCGGAACCGGCGGGACGACCGCCGTCTTCACGCTCATCGACAGCGTGATGCTCCGGCCGCTGCCGGTGTCGGACCCGGCACGGCTGTACCGGATCGGCGACGGGGACGACACCGTCGCCACGGGCCGCCACGGCCGCTGGGGCGTGTTCTCGTTCCCGCTGTACGAGCGATTGAACTCCGGCGCGCCGGAGTTCGAGGACGTCGCCGCGTTCGACTGGGGCGGCAACCTGTTGAGCGTCCGGAGGCAGGGCGCGGAAGCGGCCGGCAGGCCCGTGCGCGCGCAATACGTCAGCGGATCGTATTTCTCCACGCTCGGCGTCGGCGCTTTCAGCGGTCGCCTGTTCGCGGCGGATGACGACCGGCCTGCGGCGCCGCCTGTCGTCGTGCTGAGCCATCGACTGTGGCAAGGCGTCTACGGGGCGGACCCGTCGCTCCTCGGCTCGACGCTCGTCGTCGAAGGTCACCCGTTTACGGTCATCGGCGTGGCGGGGCCGGGGTTCTTCGGCGAAACGGTTCGCGCGGACCCGCCGGACCTGTGGATCCCGCTGCAACGGGAGCCGCTGATCGCCGGCGACGGCTCGCTGCTGCGGCAGTCGATTTCGCCGTGGCTGTTCGTGATCGGTCGTCTCCGCGACGATGCCTCGATCGCGGGCATGGCTCCCCGCCTGACCGGAATCCTGCGCCGCTGGATCCGGTACGAGGCCGGCTACCCGGCCAACCGGATGCCGGACATCGTTCGCGAGCTCTCCAACCAGACGATCCGGGTGGTTCCGGCGGGCACGGGCATCAGTCTCGCGGGCCTTTCGATGAAGGACCAGTACGGACCGAGCCTGCGGATCCTCCTCGCCATCTGCGGTCTCGTGCTGGTCATCGCGTGCGCCAACGTCGCGAATCTTCTGCTGGCCCGGGCGGTCGCCCGACGGGCGCAAACGGCCGTGCGTCTGGCGCTCGGCGCCACGCGACGGCGGATCGTGGGAGAAGCGCTTGCGGAGGGAATGCTGCTCGCGACAGCGGGAGGGGCCGCCGGACTGCTGGTGGCCGTCGCCGCCGCGCGCCTGCTGGTCGCGCTGGTGTTCCAGAACTCGCAGTTCGTGCCGATTGCGACGACGCCCTCGCTCGTCGTGCTGGCTTTCGCTGCCGGATTGTCGCTCGTCACGGGTATCGCTTTCGGTATCGCGCCGGCGTGGCTTGCAACGCGGACCGATCCGATCGAGGCGTTGCGCGGCCTCGGCCGCAGCATCGGCCGGCATTCGTTCCGCTTTCGCACCGCGCTGCTGGTCGTTCAGTTGTCGATTTCCGTCGCGGTCGTCGCCGGCGCCGCGATGCTCGGACGAAGTCTCGCGAATCTCCAGGATCCTCTCTCCCTTGCCGTCGCCGCCGGGGCGCTCGCAGCGTGCGCGCTTGTCGCCGCCGTCATCCCGGCGGGCCGTGCTGCCGCCATCGTGCCGATGAGGAGTCTCTGACTGAGGCCGGGGCTCGCTCCCGCCGAGATCTGCGCGACGCGCGGATCCGGCGGCAAGTGACATCCGCAACACGCCGGCGGTCGCCGGGTCATGCAGCTCGGCGAGCGGATGGACCGCTCGGGGTTTCGTGCCGGCGCTGTCCGGGGCACTTCGCCACCGGCGGCGCACGCCGCCGTCGGCCTGCCCGTCATTGGTCGGCATCTGTCTCATGAGGCGCCGGCTTGCTCGAATACAGACCGGGGCAGACATGATTGCCGAACGATGGACATCAACGTCCCGATACGTAGCGTCCGGTGGACGGGCACGGGTATCGTGATGGTGTCGTCCGCTTTGGTCTTCTGCATGATCACGTGGCTTCCTTTGCGCCGAACCTCCACGAATCCGTGCTCGGCGAGAATGCGACAGGCTTCCCGACCGGACAGCACCCGGAGTCTAGCCAACCGCAACCTCGACGTGGGTGACGTACACTTCCTCGGGTAGCCGGCGCTGAATCTCCTTGGCGGAAGCGGTCTCGAAGAACAGTTCCAGGGCTTCCTTCAGGTTGTCGCGCGCCTCCCCTACCGTCGCTCCCTGACTGGCGACGTCAACGTCAGGACAAAGGGCGACGTAGCCGTCGCCTTCTCTTTCGATGATTGCCGTCAACTGTCTGACCATCCTGGTCTCCTGCCTGTGAACTTCCAACCGTAGCGAGGCCCACGCCGGGCTACCTGGAATCGGGTGAGGCCGGCGGAGCGAAGTACTTGTCCACTATCCACTGGGGCTGCCAGCGGTCGGGCGCACGCGCTTGACCGGTCAGGTCGCGCCGGAGCGGCACCGGATCGGAGGTTGCCAGCGGCACCGGATCGGCCAGTGCCGCTCGCCAGCCTTCCAGCAGCGCTTCAAGCCGGGCCAGGGTCTGCCCGTGCGCGGGGTCGGCCGCGAGATTGTGCAGCTCGTCGGGATCGTCGGCGAGATCGAACAACTGCCGGTGGTTCACCCTGGGGTAGACGATCAGCTTGTACCGCTCATCGCGTACCGCGCGCATCAGGTCGCGGTAGGGCAGGAACAGGCTCTGACGCCAGGCCGCATCGCTCTCGCTCGACCACAGCGCCGCCAAGTCCCGGCCGTCGATGCCGGGCGGCGTTTCCGCGGAGGCCAATCCGAGCAGGGTCGGGAACAGATCGTAGAGGTAGGTGAAGGCCTCGGTCGAGCCCTGCGGGATGCCCGGGCCGCGGATGATCAGCGGGCAGCGCATCGAGTGCTCGTACAGGTTCTGCTTGCCGAGCAGCCCGTGGCTGCCCATGGCCAGCCCGTGATCGGCGGCGTAGACCACCACGGTGTTGTCGGCCTGACCGTTCTCCTCCAGTGCCCGGAGAATCCGCCCCACCTGCTCGTCCAGGTGGGTGATCAGGCCGTAGTACTCGGCCAACTGATCGCGGACGACCTCCGGCGTCCGCGGCCACGCGCCCAGGTTCTCGTCACGAAGAATCAGGGCGCCGTGGTCGAACGGGTGCTGCGGCATGAAGTTGGCCGGCAGCGGCAGGTTGCGGCGGTAGTACCGCTCGCGGTACTCGGGCGGCGGCTGGCGCGGATCGTGTGGCGCGGTGAACGGCACGTAGGCGAAGAACGGCTGATCCGATCCGGCCTCCCCCGCCGAGCGCGCCTGCTCCGCCAGGCGCGCCTGCTCGTCCAGGAAGTCGATCACCGCGTCGGCGAAGAGCTCGCTGGAGAACTCCTGTCCGACGCGCCGGCGGACCAGCGCGCCGTCCTCGATGTCCTGCACCTCGACCTGGGTGTGATCGGCCATGCCGCCGAGGTACACCGCCGTACCGTGGTCGAAGCTGCGCAGTAGCGCCTCCTCGCCGTTGTGCCACTTCCCGGTGATGAAGGTGCGGTAGCCCACGGCCTCCAGCTCGCGCGGCAGGGTCGGGACGCCCCGCATATCGTTCGGCGAGCGCATCCAGCTCCGGCCGGTCAGCACCATCGCCCGGCTCGGCACGCAAACCGCGCCGCTGTTCGAGCCGAACGTGTAGTTGCGCTCGAAGCTCAGGCCCTCGGCGGCCAGCCGGTCGAGGTTCGGGGTGTCGATCCACTCGTTGCCCCACGCGCGGATGGTGTCGGCGCGCTGGTCGTCCGCGAACAGGAACAGGATGTTCGGGCGGTCGGACGGCGGCGTCGCTTCGCTCGTCGGCTGGGCGGCCCGCAGCAGGGCGCCGGGCAGCAAGGCCAGGACAAGCACTACGGCCGCCGCCGCGACAGTCGACCAGCGGGCCGAGTCACAGTGCGGTTCGGGAGCAAACGCCACTTGCTAGCCCTTCCGGTCCGCAAGCAGGATGTTGTCGATCCGGGTATTGATGGACCGCACGTCGGTTTCAAGCGAGTCGACGCGGCCGGAGAGCCGGGCGATCTGCCAGCCGTTGAACAGGGCGCCGAACGCGGCGAGGCCAGACGTAATCGCCGTCACGATGGCGAGCGCTTCCATGAGGATCATCGTAAAGCGCCAGTAATCCCCCGTGCAATCCCGGACCCCTTGCG
The DNA here is from genome assembly GCA_965116825.1 of Vicinamibacterales bacterium. Lineage (GTDB taxonomy): Bacteria > Acidobacteriota > Vicinamibacteria > Vicinamibacterales > UBA8438 > WTFV01. The sequence goes on along the minus strand of OZ220736.1, from coordinate 3,419,788 downwards.
GCCGCGTCTCAGGCCAGGATGTCCTCGACGACGACGCCGGCCACGTCGGTGAGCCGGAAGTCGCGGCCCTGGCTCCGGTAGGTCAGGCGCTCGTGGTCGAGGCCGAGCAGGTGCAGGATGGTCGCGTGCAGGTCGTGGATGTGGACCTTGTCCTCGATGGCGTAGTAGCCGTAGTCGTCGGTGCGGCCGTGGCTGTGGCCGCCCTTCACGCCGCCCCCGGCCATGAACATGGTGTAGCCGTGGGGGTTGTGGTCGCGGCCGTTGCGGGCCCCCGCTTCCGCCCCCGGCGTTCTTCCGAACTCGCCGCCCCACAGCACCAGGGTCTCGTCGAGCAGGCCCCGTTGCTTGAGGTCGGTGATCAGCCCGGCCACCGGCCGGTCGATCTCGGCGCAGCTTCGGGGCAGCCCCGTGATCAGCCCCGAGTGGTGGTCCCACTTGGTGTCGGGCCCGTGGGTGGCCTGCACGAAGCGCACCCCCGACTCGGAGAACCGCCGGGCGAGGAGGCAGCGCAGCCCGAAGTCCCCCGCCACCGGGTCGTCGAGGCCGTAGAGCCGCCGGGTGGCCTCGGACTCGCCCGCGACGCTCATCACCTCGGGCGCCTCTGTCTGCATGCGGAACGCGAGCTCGTACGACTCGATGCGGCCCTCCAGCGCCAGGTCGGGCCCCGTCGCTGCGAGCTGGCGGCGCTGCCAGCGCTGCAGCAGGTCGACCTCGGCCCGCTGCACGGCGGGGGTGACGGCCTGATTCTCGAGGAAGTCGATGGTGGCCTCGGCGGTGTTCATCCGCGTGTTGCCGATCGCGGTGCCGTTGTAGGCGGCCGGGAGGAACGCGGCCGAGTAGTTCTGCACGCCGCCGTGCTGGTAGGACGGGCAGATGGTCATGAACGCGGGGAGGTTTTCGTTCTCGGTCCCGAGCCCGTACGAGATCCACGACCCCATCGAGGGCCGTACGAAGCGGTCGCTGCCGGTGTTCATGGCGAGGATGGCGCCGCCGTGGGCGGCGTTGGTGCCGTACATCGAGCGCACGAAGCAGAGGTCGTCGGCAACGCCAGCGAGGTTGGGCAGCAGCTCGCTCAGCCAGTGGCCAGACTGCCCGTGCCGCCGGAACTCCCAAGGGCTCTTGAAGAGGTTGCCGGTCTCGTTGAACTGCACGTCGGGCTTGGCGAACGGCAGCGGCTTGTTGTCGTCGCGAATCAGCAGCGGCTTGTACTCGAACAGGTCGTGCTGCGACGGGCCGCCGTGCATGTGCAGGAAGATGATGCGCTTGGCGCGGGGCGCGAAATGCGGCGCCCTCGGGGCCAGCGGGTTGTCCTGCGCGGCCAGCAGGTCCTGCTGCAGCAGCGACGACAGGGCCAGTCCCCCGAAGCCGCAGCCGCAGGCCTTGAGCATGTCCCGGCGGGTCACCGGCGGTGCCTGGTAGTGCGGATGGTGCATGGTCTCTCCCGCTACGGGCCGGCAGCCCGGCCCCGCGTCTGCATGACGGCCTCAATCGACGTAGATGAACTCGCTCGCGCCGAGGATGACGTGGCACAGGCGCGTCCACGCGAAGTCCTCTTCCCCGCCGGCCGGCGGGGCCTCGCGCATGGCGGCGAGGAAGGCCAGGCCCTCCTCGATCTCGACGCCGGTGGCCGGACGCCCGTAGGCCTCGACGAACGCCCGGTCGACCCGCGCCGCCTCGCTCGCCAGGGGCATCGCCAGCAGCCGCGCGGCGAACTCGCCCGCCCGCTCCTCGACGAACGCGCTGTTCATCATGAGCAGGGCCTGGGACGGCACCACCGTCGCGGGACGGGCGCCGACCGAGTCGCTGGCGTTGCCGAAGTCGAAGCCGGCGAAGATGTCGTAGATGGCGTTGCGCACCACCGGCATGTAGACCGAGCGGCGCGGCGCCGCGTAGAAGGCGAACCGCCCGAACGTGTTGCCCTCGCTGAAGACGTAGCCGCGCGAGTTGTACTCCTCCACGCGGCCCCCCATCGTCAGGTCGAGGGTGCCGGCCAGTTGCAGCAGCGCGTCGCGGATGGGCTCGACCTCGAGCCGGCGGCGGCTCATCCGCCAGTGCAGCCGGTTGTCCGGGTCGACGGCCGCGTTCGCCTCGTCGTAGCCGGCCCCGAGCCGGTAGGTGCTCGACAGCAGAATCTCGCGGTGCAGCGCCTTGACCGACCACCCGCCGTCGACGAAGCGCCGCGCCAGCCAGTCGAGCAGCTCGGGGTGCGTGGGGGGCGAGCCGGTGGCGCCGAAGTTGCTCGGGGTGTCGACGAGGCCGCGCCCGAAGTGCCAGTGCCAGATGCGATTGGCCATGACCCGCGCCGTGAGCGGGTGCTCGGGGTGCGTGATCCAGCGGGCCAGCTCGAGCCTGCCGCTCGCGTCGGCGGGGATCGGCGGCGGCGGCACGATGTGATCGGTGACCCGGAGGAACCCGCGCGGCTGCGGGGTGTCGGCCAGGTTCAGATGACTGCCGCGGATGTGGACGGGGAGATCGGCGATCGCGCCCTCCTCGACCGACATGGCGTAGGGCGGCTCGGGCGGCGAGTCCGCTTTGCGCTCCTCGACGACGGCCCGCAGCCGGGCGAGGTCGGTCGTCGCCTCGGCTGGATAGAGCCCCTCCTCCGCCTCCTGGTCGAGGCACAGGATGCACAGCCGGCCGTCGTAGACGAGCCGGCGCAGCTCCTCCTGCTCGCGCGGCAGCCTGTAGTCGGCCGGCGTCAGCTCTTCCTCGTCCTCGAGACCCAGCCGCTGGAGGTGCTGGTCCCAGGCGATCTCGATCACCGCGAAGAGGCTGGCGTAGCGCCAGGCGACCTCTTCCAGGCTGCGGGGCGCCGGCCCGCGGACCAGGCTCCGGGTCAGGGGCGCGATGAGGACCTTCTCGGAGGCGATCAGCGCCTGCAACTCGTCGGTGACTGCTTCGTAGCGCTCCGGCGGCGCCGCCGCGTAGGCGTTCCAGATCTGGAAGACCACGCTCGGGTTGGGCCCGTCGCCCTGCACCGGGGGACCCTCGCGATAGCGGAAGAAGGCGCGGACCCAGCGCTCCAGCACCGGCGCCTCGAGGCCGTCGCGGCCGGCGATGGTGGTGATCGCCTCGCCCCCCCGTCGCTGGCTCTCCTCGTCGTCGCCCCAGGCCGGATAGGCTTCCTCCGCGGCCAGGAGATAGTTGGCCAGCGCCTGCCGCCGCGGCCGCCGCAGGTTCTCGTTCTGCGCGTCGACGAGCTCGTCGACCGCCTCCTGCGCCGCCTCGACCCGCTCCTGCGCCGCCTCGTAGCGGGCGACGGTCTCTTCGTCGGCCAGCGGCCGCTCCACCCACCGGCCGACGCGGTTTTCTCCGACCATCGTCGTGGTCGAGCGCAGGATGCCGGCCAGCGCGTAGTAATCGGCGGTGGGAATCGGGTCGAACTTGTGGTCGTGGCAGCGGGCGCAGCCGATCGGCTCGGCGAGAAACGCCCGGCCGATGACGTTCACCTGCTCGTCGACGATGTCGATGACCATCTTGTCGACGTCCTGCTCGGCCAGCACCTTCGCGCCGAGGGTCAGGAATCCGGTCGCGGCGAGGTTCCCGAACCGCTCGTCGTCGCGGGCCGCCGGCAGCAGGTCGCCGGCAATCTGCTCCTGCACGAACCGGTCGTAGGGCTTGTCGGCGTTGAACGCGTCGATGACCCAGTCGCGGTAGCGGAACGCGTTGGGGTGCGCGATGTTCTCGTCGAGCCCGTTCGAGTCGGCGTAGCGGGCGACGTCGAGCCAGTGCCGGCCCCAGCGCTCGCCGTAGCGCGGCGACGCCAGCAGCCGCTCGACCACCCGTTCGTAGGCGCCGGGCCGCTCGTCGGCCAGGAACGCGTCGATCGCGGCCGGGGTCGGGGGCAGGCCGGTCAGGTCGAACGTGACCCGCCGCAGCAACTGCCGCTTGCCGGCGGGGGCGACCGGGGTCAGCCCCTCCGCCTCGAGCCGGGCGAGGACGAACCGGTCGATGTCGCCGCGCGCCCAGGCCGGGTCGCCGACGGCGGGCGGTTCGGGGCGGGCCATCGGCCGGAACGCCCAGTGCTCGCGGCCCGGCCCGAAGTCGTAGGCGGCGCCGCTGTCGGACCGCGCGGCCACGACCGGGGTGTCGGAGATCCGCGGGTCCGCGGCGCCGCGGGCCACCCAGCGCTCGAAGTCGGCGACGATCGCGGCCGGCAGCCGGCCGTCGGGCGGCATCCTGATCGGTCCGTCGTAGCGGATGACGTCGATCAGCAGGCTGTCGTCCGGCGCGCCGGGCACGACGGCGGCGCCGCTGTCGCCGCCCGTGCGGACCCCGGCGGCGTCCACCAGCACCAGCCCGCCGAAGATGCGCTCCGGATCGGCGCCGTGGCACTGGTAGCAACGCTCGACGAGCACCGGGCGGATCTTCGACTCGAAGTGCTCGAGATCCTCGGGCGGGAACTCCTGCGCGTTCGCCAGCGCGGCGCTACCGACGGCCAGCACGAGGACGGCGCCCAGGGCGAGCAGCAAGCCGGATCGGACCGTGGCGTCTCGATGCCGGAACGCCCGAAACTGGGTGTGCATGTTGACCGCGGCAGTGTACCGCAGGCCGGTTTGCGGGCCAAGCTCCCGATTGCGTGACGCCCTGGACTCATCGAGGCGGTGCTGCCGCCCGGCCGCCGAAGGTGACGACCCCGAGCAGGCTGACGCGGTGGTCGGCCGCACCCTCTCGCCGGAGATTACGCTCGCCCGACAGCTCCACCTGCAGCGGCGCCGCCTTCCTCGTCCCGTCGTCCAGCGCGCCGAGCGTCGCCCCCAACTGCAGCCGCCGACGGCCCCAACCCGTGCCGTAGCCCCCGAACGGTGACACCAGCAGGCGCCGCGGCAGACGCCACCCGTAGCCCACCCGCGCGTCCACCGACCGGTCGCCGCCGCGCCCCGCCGCCGTCCCGAAGGGCCGGTGGAGCTGCTCCTGCCACAGCAGGTCCGCCCCCTGCGCCGCCCCCCACCGCGGCGCCAGCCACAGCGTCAGGCCCGGACGTTGCGTACCGTCGCCCACGCTCAGCGTCACGCTCCCGCCGCGCTCCGCGTAGCCCGCCGTCGAGTGCAGCGCCAGCATCCGCCCCTGCGCCTCCACGCGCACCAGCCCCGCCGTCACCCGCGCTCCCGACTCCAGCTCCAGGCCCACGCCCGTCTGCCCCGCCCCGCCGTCCTGCCGCACGCTCAGCCGCCCGAACGGCTCCACGCTCGCACCGCCCTTCCCGGACCATGCCCGCGACGCCTCGAAACCCGCCCGCGTCCGACGCACGCCCGCCTGCAGATCATGCAGCGTCTCCCCGCCGTCGTCCGTCGTCAGGCGCGCCCACGACAGCTCGCCCCGCAAGCCCAGACGTACGCCGCCGCCGACCACCGCCACCTCGCGCCGGGCCTCGACCAGCCCCAGACCCAGGCCCAGACCGCTCGTCTCCAGCCTGCCGGGCGTCGCCGTGCCGCCGTCCGCCACGGCCGAGACGTTCTCCGCCGTCCCCCGGCCGATGCCGCCCAGCGCCCACAGCGTCGTACCGCCGCGCGACCACTGCACGTAGGGATGCACCGCGGTCAGCGCGGTCGACAGCCGCCCCCGCGACCGCCCCGAGCTCCACGACCCGGAGCCGAAGCTGCGCGCCAGCGACACCCCGATCAGCCACTGCTCGCTCAACCGCGAGTCCACACCCGCGTAAGCCGTCTGGAGGTCCCCATCGTAGGTGGAGGCGGACGGCGCACCACCCGTCGCCCCGGCGCGGAACGTCTGCACGTCGCCCTGCCCCCAAACCGTCCAGCGCCGACCCGGCGACGCCGTGTCCTTCGTGTCCGTCCGGCCGCCCAGCGGCAGGACCACGTTGGTGCTCCGCCACGCCTGTGACGCCCCGCCGCCGAACAGGCCCAGTCCCGCGAAACCGCTCGGCGAGGCGAGGGGCAGGTGGCCGGACGCCGGCGAACCCCGCTGTCCCGGCAGACGGCCGGGTGGCGATGCCAGCGCGAGCCCGGCTCCCGGCAACCCCGAAGCCAACGGACCACGCGACCCGAAGGTCTGCGCACCCGGTACCGCTTGTCCGGTCCCGGCGGCGGGGAGGCCCGGTTGGCTCGACGGCAGCGCAAACGCCCCAGCTCCGCCCTGCGCACCCGCCACCGAGAACAGCCGCGTCACCAGCGACACGCCCACCTCCTCGGCCGTCGCCCGATCCAGGGGAATCCGCTGGCCCGCCACCGTCATCTCCGCCTCCGGTGACCGCGAGTCCGCCCGCCGCCCCAGCGTCGACCGCACGCTCGACAGGTAGCCCCGCCCCAGCGCCGCCAGCGTGTCCCCCGTCGCCGCCCGCCCCCAGCGGTCCGCCACCCGCACCACGAACGACTGCTCCGCCGTCAGGCCTTCGGCGTCGCGCGCCGTCACCGTCACCAGCGACGTTCCCGGCCCGACGGCCGACACCGCCAACCGCGAGCCAGCCACGGTCACCGCCGCCACGGCCGGGTCCATGCTCTCGGCCGAGAACATCAGACCCGCCGCGTCCTCGTCCGTGAAGTACGGTCCCGCGTCCAGCGTCAGCTCCGCGTCCTCCAGCCCCAAGACCTGCGGCGGGATCGTGCCCACCGCCCGCGGCGGACGGTTCACCGGCGCCGCGACCTCTCCGGCATCCGGCCCCATGAAATTCCGGCCGCCTCCGGGCCCGTCGATCGTCACCGTCGGGGAGTTCGACAACGCCCGGCCGTCCTTCGTGCACACCGCACGCGAACCGCTGCACGCGCCCCGCGACACCACCCGCAGCGTCACCGGCCGGCTCGATCCCGGCGACACGGTGATCGACCACCGGTCGTCGCGACCCTTCACGCGAGTCGCTCCCCGCACCCGGCCGCCGACCGCGGTGACCGCCCTGTCCCGCAGGGTCCGGTAGCCGGTCGCGATGGGTTCGCTGAACTGCAGGCGGACCTTGAACGTGCCCCTGCCGCGGTGCGACGCCGGCACGCCATCGAACTCCACGGTCAGCGGCGAGCCCGCCGACCGGCGCTGACGCCCCGGCGTGGCGGTCTCCTGGACAACCGTGTTCGACATCGTGTTGTCGCGCGTGTAGTTGTTGCCGCCGCTCGCCGAGATACCCTCCCCGACCCCCTTTACCCGCGTCGCCGGCAGGCCGATGGCCACCGGCTCTCCCAGCGTGGTCGGCGCGACGCTCACCTTGTAGGTGCCGGAGTCGTCCCAGATCTCGACGCCGGTAACCGTCGCGTTCGTCACCTCGAAGTCCGCCGGGTCGAGACCCGTCACGATCTCGGGCAGCAACGCCCACAGGTAGGGGTCGGTGAACTGCAGCTCCATCACGAACGGGCCGTCCGGCGCGTCCAGCGCCCCGTTGGTGTCCTCATCGATGGCTTGCGACAACTCGGCCCGCAATACGTTCGCGTCGCCGTTCGGAACGTGCGCCTTCAACGGCGCCGAGGTCCCCAGCACGACCCCGCCCCGGCGGACGCGGAGCTCCATCTCGAAGGCCAAGCCCCGCCACGTCTCGGCCCACGTGTACTGCAAGCAGGTGTCGTCGCCGCCGCACGCCGTGAAGCTGTCGCCGCGCGCGACCTCGCGCCAACCTCCGAAGGGCTCGCCGTCGTACCAGAAGTACCGTTCCCGCGCCTCGATCACCACGTCGCTGTCCGGGCGAATCACGCCACCGGCGTCCCAGCAGATGTCCACCGCCGCGTCGCGCCGACGGCTCTTCGGCGTCCCGACCCGTGCGCCGCACAGCCTCAACGTCCCAGGCTCAAGCTCGTCGTTCCTGATAGTGCCGGTCGCGGTCTTCATCGCCCCCAGCAGGGCGTTCGACGACGGGTTGCTCAGCGTCACGGTGAACGTCTCGTCGACTTCCTTCACCAGATCGTCGCCGGTGCCGATCGAGATCGTCTCCTCCGTGTCGTTCGCGCTGAAGGTCAGCGTGCCGTCGGTCACCGCCGTATAGTCCGCCCCGGCCGCCGTGGCCGTGCCGTCGCCGGTGCTGAACTGCACGGTGACGTTCTCGGAGAACGCATGGCTCAGGGTGACCGCGAACTCCACGGCCGAGCCTTCGATGGCCGAGGCATCCGCGACCGCGATGGTAGGCCACGGCGCGCCGATCACCGTTGTCGACTGAACGCTCTGATTCCCATAGGTGTTGCGTGCCCAACCTTGCACGGCGTACCGGTCCGGCTCCAGGCCGTCGATGGTGTCGGAGGTGGTCGTGATGCCGCTTATGGTGGCGTCGTTGCTCGAGTTCTCCACCTGGAACCAATAGAGGACGTAGCGCGTCGCGTTCGGCACGGCGTCCCAATTGACGGCAATGCTCCCGTTCCCCGGGGTCAGCCGGAGGACCGGCGCATCCGGCGCTACACTCGGCGTCTGTGTCTTCTCGGACGACCACGCGCTGTCGCCGGCGCTGTTCGTCGCGCGCACCTGCACGGTGTATTCCCGGCCGTTGGTCAGCCCCTCGATGTCGTATTGGCTGACGTCGACCTCGGCCTGGCGGCTCCGGCTGTACGTCTGGGTACCCGACTTCCAGCGGACGGCGTAGGAGTCCGCGCCCGCCACGTCGACCACCTGAACCGCCAGGTACTTGTCCCGAGACGCGACGGAGAACGTCGTCGGGACGGCCGGAGGATCGGTCTGGGCGGAGACGGGAGTTGCCGGGCCGAGACACGCCGCGGCCGCCAGGATGACGGAGAACCGGGAGAGCGCCTGCGACCGGACGCAGGTACGCCGACATCGTTCCTTGTTCATCGGATAGTGCGGAATGTGGACTCGGAAGACTGTCTGGACCGCCGACGATGGGAGCATTCAACAGGAGGGACTCGAGTGCCGGAAGGTAGCAAGGAGCCGAATTCGGGCAGCGAGCATTTCCGCGAGCATCCGCCACGCGCTACCGCGGCAACCCGATACGGGCAGGGAGTGCCACGCGGCCGATTGGAAACGCCGAACAGCCCGTGGCAGGAGGCCCCGCTGCATTCGAGCGGCGATGCATCCGGCCTGGACTGCGTTGCTCCTCCGGGGCGCGCCACGACCGGGTGTCGGAAGTGCTCCCGAAGCAGTACGAACAGCGCGTGCTGGCCTTCTTCGACGAGAAGCTGCGGTAGCTACCGCACGGATACCCTCCCGCCCTGACGGATGCGGCGCGCGTGAACCTGGTGCGCGAGAGCTTCCGACGGCGGCCGTTCGGCATTATCATCAGCGGATGAATGCGCTGATGGCGGCCGGAACCGGTTCGATGGTCCGAGTACTGGCGGTCCTGATCGGCCTGCTGGGCGCACCGGGCCAGCCGCGGGTCGCCGCCGCCCAGACGGCGGAGCCTGAGGCGCCCGGGTCCGCCGAAACGGTTCGCGCCGCACTCGACCGGTTCTGCGTGCGCTGCCACAACGACCGACTGCGCACGGCGGGGCTGGCTCTCGACACCCACGACCTGGCGCACGTCGGCGCCGACGCCGAGACCTGGGAGAAGGTCATCGTCAAGCTTCGTGCGCAGACGATGCCGCCGGCAGGCAGCCCCCGTCCCGCCGAGGCCACCTACCGCGCCGTCGCCTCCTGGCTCGAGACCGAGATCGACACCGTGGCCCTGGCCCGGCCGGACCCGGGGCGCGGCGAGACGTTCCACCGCGTCAACCGCGCCGAGTATCACGCCGCGGTCCGCGACCTGCTCGCGGTCGACGTCGACGTCGCCGCCCTGCTGCCGGCCGACGACACCTACGAGCACGGCTTCGACAACAACGGCGACGTGCTCTCGATCTCGCCGGACCTGGTGTCGCGGTACCTGTCGGCTGCGCGCCGAATCAGCCACCTCGCGGTCGGCATTCCCCCCGTCGGCCCCGCGGTCGCAACCTACCGGGTGCATCCCGGCCTGGTGCAGGACGACAGGCAGGACGACCTGCTGTCGTTCGGCTCCCGCGGCGGCATCGCGATTCGGCACTACTTTCCGGTCGACGGCGAGTACACCATCCGGATCCGCCTCCATCGGAACTTCTCCGACTACATCATCGGCTTCGCGGCGCCGCAGGAGCTCGACGTGCGTGTAGACGGCGAGCTCGTCACCCGGTTCCCCGTCGGCGACGCCGATGCGGTGGGACAGATGGCCCCCCTGAGCTTCTCCGGGAACATCGCCGGGGACCCCGACTGGGAGTACTACATGAACACGGGGGACGCCCACCTGGAGGTCCGCTTCCCCGCGCGGGCGGGCCAGCGGACCGTGGGCGTCTCGTTCGTGAGACGGGCGGCGGAACCCGAGGGGGTGCTGCAGCCGCGCAACCGCGGCTACGGCCGCTTCGTCGACGAACGGTACGACGAGGAAGCGGCGGTGGAGCAGGTCGCGATTGGCGGACCCTACGCCGTCGAGGGTCCCGGCGACACGCCGAGCCGCCGCGAGATCATGGTCTGCCGGCCCGCGGCGGACGCCGCGGCCGATGAGGAGCAGGCCTGCGCCGGCCGGATTCTCCGCAAGCTGGCCCGCCGGGCGTACCGCCGGCCTGTCGAAGACAGGGACATCGCGGCGCTGCTCGACTTCTTCCGCGCCGGGCGCAGCGACGGCGGCTTCGACGACGGCATCCAGTTCGCGCTGGAGCGGATGCTGGTCGACCCCGAGTTCCTGTTCCGCATCGAGCGCGATCCGGTGGACGCCGCACCGGGGACGCCTTATCCGCTCGGCGACCTCGATCTGGCGTCCCGGCTGTCGTTCTTCCTGTGGAGCAGCATCCCCGACGACGAGCTGCTGGAGGCCGCGGCCGACGGGCGGCTCACCGACCCGGCGGAGCTGGAGCGGCAGACGCGGCGGCTGCTCGCCGACGCCCGCTCGCACGCCCTGGTCGACAACTTCGCCAGCCAGTGGCTGCGCCTGCGCAACCTGGAGTCGCAGGAGCGCGAGTCTGCCGACTATCCCGAGTTCGACGAAAACCTGCGCGAAGCGTTCCGGCGCGAGACCGAGCTGTTCGTCGAGAGCACCATCCGCGAGGACCGGAGCGTCCTCGAGCTGCTGAGCGCGAACTACACATTCGTCAACGAGCGGCTGGCGCGGCACTACGGCATCCGCGGCGTCTACGGGGACCGCTTCCGGCGGGTGACGCTCGACCCTGATCATCCGCGCGGCGGCCTCCTCGGCCACGGCGGGCTCCTGACGGTGACCTCCTATCCCAACCGGACGTCGCCGGTGGTGCGCGGGAAGTGGCTGCTCGAGACCCTCCTGGGGGCGCCCCCGCCCGAGCCGCCGGCGAACGTGCCGGGGCTGCCGGACCGCGGCGAGGGCGGCGAGCCGGCGTCGGTCCGCGAACGGCTCGAGCGGCATCGCGCCAATCCGGCCTGCGCGGGCTGCCACGCGCCGATGGATCCGCTGGGCTTCGCCCTCGAGAACTTCGATGCCATCGGCCTGTGGCGCGACACCAGCGAGGCGGGCCAGCGGATCGACGCGTCGGCGACGATGCCCGGCGGCGAGGCGTTCGAGGGGCCGGCGGGCCTGCGGCGCGTGCTGCTGAGCCGGGGCGAGGACTTCGCCGCGACGGTCACCGAAAAGCTGCTGGCGTATGCGCTCGGCCGCGGGCTCGAGTACACGGACCGTCCCGCAGTGCGCCGGATCCTGCGCGAGGCCGAGGCCGATGACTACCGCTGGTCCTCGATCGTGCTCGGCATCGTGAAGAGTGCGCCGTTTCAGTGGCGACGAGCAAGGTTCCAATCATGACGATTAAGAAGATGTCTCTGCCTCGCCGAACCGTGCTGCGCGGGCTGGGCGCCGCGGTGGCCCTGCCGCTGCTGGACGCCATGGTCCCCGCCGCCTCGGCGCTGTCGCGAACCGCCGCCGCCCCCACCCGACGCTTCGGCGTGGTCTACGTGCCCAACGGCATCGCCATGGAGTACTGGACGCCGGCCGAGGTGGGACGCGGGTTCGATCTGACGCCGATCCTCCACCCGCTGGAGGCCTTCAAGGACCAGTTGACCGTGGTCTCGGGCCTCCGGGGGTACTGGACCCCGGCCCACGCCGGCGCGTCGACCACGTTCCTCACGGGAGCAGCGGGCGTCGCGGGAGAAACGGCGCCGGTGGCCGACATCTCGATGGACCAGCTCCTGGCCCGCGAGTACGGCCGGCACACCGAGCTGGCGTCGCTCCAGCTCGCGATCGACAGCCGCGCCAACGCCGGTCAGTGCAGCGGCAACCACAGTTGCGTCTACACCAACACCATCTGCTGGCGGAGCCAGACGACGCCGCTGCCGATGGAGAACAACCCCCGCGTCGTGTTCGAGCGGATGTTCGGCGACAGCGGGAGCACGGACCCGGCCGTCCGCCGCGCCCGCATGGCACGCGACCGGTCGATTCTCGACTCCGTGACCGGCAAGGTCGCCGACCTCAAGAACGAGATCGGGCCGGCCGACAGCCTCAAGGTCGACGAGTATCTCGAGGGCGTGCGCGACATCGAGCGGCGCATCGAGCGGGCCGAGCAGCGGGACAGCTTCGACGTGCCCGAGCTGGCGCAGCCCGAGGGCATTCCCGCCACGTTCGCCGAGCACGTCGAGCTGATGTTCGACCTGCAGGTGCTGGCCCATCAGACGGACCTGACCCGCGTGACCTCGTTCATGCTGGGGCGTGAGGTGAGCTCGCGGACCTACACCGAGATCGGCATCGCCGACGCGCACCACCCGCTCTCGCACCACGAGTACAAGCCCGAGAAGATCGCGTCGATGTCGAAGATCAACGCCTATCACGCGTCGATGTTCGCCGACTACCTGGCGAAGCTCCGCTCGACGCCGGACGGCGACGGATCGCTGCTCGACAACATGCTGCTCCTCTACGGGTGCGGCATGTCCGACAGCAACGCGCACAGCCCGCTCAATCTGCCGGTCCTGTTGCTCGGCGGGTGCGCGGGGCAGCTCGAGGGCGGCCGCCACATCCGCTACGAGGGCGACCCGCTGATGCCGAACCTGCTTGTGACCCTGATGGACAAGCTGGGCGTTCCCGTCGAGCGGCTGGGGAAGAGCGACGGCAGGCTCAGCGTCGAGCGTCTGACGGGCGTGTAGTTGCGACCGTGCGTCGGGAGGCCCGCCCGTTTCTCCAGCGAGCGGCTCCCTTCACTCCCGCCATCAACCGGCCACGCCAGATACACCCCGCATACCGACCGCCCCCCGAAGCGTCCGCGAATCTCCCGCCTCGTACGAGAGTAATCCTGAATCCCAACCCCTCGCGCCTCTTGCCTCCACTTACACTTACACTTGCAGCCCGACCCATCTCGGCCGCCCTCGTTTCTCAGATCAAACCTCCCCGACAAGTACCGTCATCCCCGTCACACCTCTCCTTATGTCTACTTACCCAACTAGTCCAAACCCTCTAACACGCGCCACACCCTTCGATAAATGCCTCCCTTGCTCTCTCCAAGCGCCTGCTGCCAACCCAACTCGTCCATGCCAACCAACCGCGCTCTCACCCTCGTAAGGGGAGCGCCAAGTACGTCCCCCATCGTACTGGCCAGCTCTCCTGCCGCCGTTCTCGGCACCCCGAGCAACCGTAGCGCGACTGCATCATCCCTATCAACTCCATAGTACACACGCGACGGAAGGTTGCTCAACTCTCTGAGCCTCTCTTCACCCAAGCCACTTCCGGTAATCGACAGCAGGGCCCCCAGGCCCCACGCCGCCGTTTGCGACAGTCTACCAAATAGATTCTGCCCGCACGCGGTCATCGCCTTGGTGATGTCTTCATCCTTGCCCATAAAGTACCGGCTAGCAATTTCGCGCACCGATACTCCGTTCACCCAATCCTTCACAATTAACGCTAGCTTGTCCCCATCCGGCCCCGTTCCCCCCGTCACGGCGTGCAAGTTGTCCCGCAACTCCGGGACCCTCAGCAAGACTCCCATCATGCCTTGGAGATCCTCGTTCTGCTTAGCAAACAGCGCATCCGCATCCCAGGTCTCACCGCTAATGCCCTCTTCCCCGGCCGCACCCAAGACCGTGCGAATACTCTGTAGCGAAAAGCCAGTACTATCGACCAGTTTCAGTGGTTGTCCGGGCCGCTGCAAGTACTGTGTGTACGCGTGTACCCCCTCAAGCAAGCGTTTCGCAAGGCCCGCATCCTCGCTTCTCAGCCTGTCAAAGCCAAATGTACCGCGAAGAACCAGCTCAATCTCGTCGCCGAATCCCTCCGGCTCACCCATCTGCCTATAGGTATGGGCGATATACTGCACAAATGTCGACCACTCCGGGCGACTATAGACAATGGTTCCCAAATCACCCAAGAGGCCCCCCGCTTCCCTCGCCAAGGACACCAGGGCCGAATTCAGTTCCCCCCCCTGTCTGTTTACAAATGTCCGAAGCGTCTCGGCCCTTTCTGTGTCCTTTGCCACAAGTGCAACAACCCCTAGACTTCCCTGGGACACTCGACCCGCCCGACCCGCAATGTTCCAGAAATCCTCCGGCGGCATATCCACCCAAGGACGATCTGTACTTCCTGGATACTGGTGGGATGCCATCACGATCCCCGATACGGGAAAATTCACGCCCTGAGCAATTGTCGTAGTCGCGACGAGAAATTTCAGTTCGCCTTCCTCAAACAACCACTCCATAAGCCGCCGGACGTCATCAGAGAGCCCCGCATGATGAACACCAATCCCGAATGACATCAAATCGATAAGCGGAAACATCGAGCCAAACTCCAACTCCAGAAATCTCTGAACCAGCTCCACTTTCCGCGATGGGCCTTTTCTGTTTTTCTCAATCTTGAGCCGCTCCGCGAGCGCCCACACCCAATCTGGTCGCGCGTGCATTACGATTACCGGCCCGCGATCTCCCAGCCGTTGAGCGGTCACCGCTGCCAAAGGGCTTTGGTCACTAACCTTCCTGTAGGTTGTGGCAATGTCAAGACTCCTAGGCAGAGTAAGCACCTCATCAACGGCCAGGGTGTGCCTCGTGGTATGCACAGTCTCCATGCGCAGTTGATAATCGTAGCTGCGCCGGCCAATTCTCGCACCCTTTTCGGCATGAACAATTCCGATGACCCTATCGTTCGGCTGCCAGTCTAACGCCAGACTCACGTCCTCGGAGTTCCGCCCGCCCAGCCATCGAGCGACCTCACGGGCATTATCGATGAAGGGCGTGAGGAGCAAGAATTGTGCGCGCTGACATTCACTGTTAATGGTGGCAAGCAGAAGTTCAAGCTTCAGCCCCCTACCGCTACCTTGCAAGTTGTGGGCTTCATCAACAACAACGAGCGTCAAGGGACGACCGATCTTTTCCTCCCATCCCTGCCTGAGCATCAAGTCAAGTTTTTCAGGCGTCGCAATTAGAACCCGAAATTCCTGCCCGGAACCATTCTGCTCCAACAAGTCAGATTCGATACTGTCTATTTCTAGCGCCGGACTGACTTGTTCGACGACTATATCCAGCGGTCCAAAATCTCGGCGCAGTTGACGGGCGACCTGATTCACGAGTGTGCGTGTCGGGGCGAGATAGGCCACCCATCCACGTTCATGGTCGAACTGGTTCAGCGCTTGAAGCATCCGAAACTGTGCGATTAAAGTCTTCCCACTCGAGGTGGGCAGACTCACGACGACTGCACGACGACTGGAGCCCAGCAACCCTTTCTCCGCCAATGTCCGGCGTTGTGGCGGAAGCACGTCAAACAACGCGCGGTCGCCTCGACCTCGGCCGACCAAGTTCTTTACGAAGGCGGTCACGCGCGAATTGACCGCCCTAGTAACGGTCCAGATGGAATTGTCCGCCATCTGCAACGCCCCGGCGGCGAGCAATCGGCTCAATGGCTCGAGCTCGATCATCTGAGCTTGCGCGCACGCGGCTAGCACCCGGTCGAAGTGCGTTTCGAGCAGTTGGTGAATCTGGTACTTCCCCTCCACAACGCCATCCGTTATGTAGTGGGCGAACACCTCGGCAGCCTTGGCCAAATGATAGAGTCCGATGAGCTCCAGAGCAACGGCCTTCGCATGGGCCGGATCTTGGCCGTCCAAGTAGTCTTTTTCAAATGATGTCTGAGCTTCTCGGAGACTGGCAATACGTCCGAGCACGGTGTCGCGGTCAGTCCACCCGCCCTTGCGGACCAACCGGAGCCAGATATCGAGAATTGTTGCCCAAGTACGTTCGCTCCAGTCGCTCGACTCCAGGGGCAGTTCGGGCCAAGGTTCCTCGCGGAGCCAGCGTGCGGCATCGGAGCCCTTGTCGCCCAATACCCCTAGCGTACAAGCACGTAGAAGAAACATAGCCGTATCCACGGCGTGTTCGGGCCTTGGAAGCACACGAAGCAAACGAAAGGCATCGGCAGCACTGAGTTTCAATTCCTGCAATTTCTCTTCGTCGTCGTTGGCTGCATCCAGCGCCAGGTCAAGCACGACCAGCTGCAACGCTTCAGCGGTGCGTTGCATTAGCGTGATATTCTCACTAAAGGGCGTGTCCAAGAGCTCACTATAGATCTGGGAATGGCTTGCCTGCTTCAAGGCCTGCTGTCGACCTGCACCTAACTTCGCGAGTAACCAGTGGCTCATGGTCTACGCCCCGTGACAAAGCTTGAAAGATCGGCGATAGCGCAAGGGAGATAGATCGCGATTAGTTCGCAGGTGGTCGGAGGCCGAAGTACACCAGAAAGCGCGTGCCCTCTACTCTGCAGGTCTAATTCGTTAGGTGGGGTGTCTCGAATCAAGACTCCGAAAAAAGCGACGGCCGTATTGCAAGAATCGACAAAGAGGCACATGGCTCTATTGAAGGACGCCTCATGCTTCGTGCCTTTGCATCGAAAGAAGAGCCAGTATAGTAACTGACGTACTAACGACAAGTCCGTCGCAAGGTTGTCAATCTGGTGAGTCATCCCTGTGCGGCCCAGCATCACACCTGGCGGCGTTCGCCCATCGGTGGAGGTCTTGACTTCGCCGAGCACAAGGCACACGTCATTCCCATCGATTTTGAACCCGACCAGGTCCGCACCTGGAAGGCTTGCCTTCGGGTGGCGCTTGTCTCTTTCCGTATTCCATGGCCAAGTAATCGTGTACTCCCGACCGAGGTAGGCTTCCGCCACGGCCTCACCGACGGCCCAGTCACGGGCTTCGGGAATGTCCGCCGTTAGAATGTTCGTGAGGTTATCGCGGTCAAACCCGGTGTTGGCTAGGCTTCTGAGGTGCGCTTCGAATTCGGCCATTCCTGCTTCGTCGTGAAGCCGCGAGGCCACGTCGTCTCTCATGAAAGCGTTGAAGACGGCCCCTTCATTCACGCTAACGCCACACCAAGTTACTTGGCGGTCCTGTTGGTGGTACCTGATTGTTGTGAAGGTCGAAGCCGTCATATCACGATTTCTCGGTTCATCATGCGAGGAAGGAGAACGGCGCGGCTTTCAGACCTCTTTGCCGACCTGTTAACAACCGGTTGCGCCAAGGCGACGCAGCAGCTCGACGGTGCTGTTGTCGTCGCCCCCGCGCCCGCGAGCCCGCGCCAGCGGCGTCTGGCCCTGGTCGTTCAGGGCGTGCAGGTCGGCCCCGCGGTCGGCCAGCAGTTGGACGACGGTGTCGAGGCGTCTCGCTGCAGCCGTGTGCAAAGCCGTGTTTCCGGCCGCCTCCACCGCGTGGACATCGACCCCCGCATCGATCGCCGCCCGGGCCGCTTCCAGCACGAGCCATTCGTCCTCGACGGGATTGGGGGCCAGTCCCGGTTCCCGGCGGCGTCGGGCGGCGACCGCTGCCATCAGCGGGGTCCCACCGTCCTCCATGACGATCTGCGGGTCGGCTCCACCGTCGGCCAGCGCCCGCATGATGCCGGGCTCGGCGAAGTGCGCGGCCAGCCAGAAGGCGGTGGCGCCGACCAAGTCGTGATCCAGCACGTAGTCGGGACTGTTGCGCCGGCCCTGGCTGCCACGGACCACCGGTGCATTCGGATCCGCGCCACGCGCGAGCAGCGCCGCCGTCAGCGTCTCGTCGCCGCGCAGCGTGGCGGCGTGCAGGGCGGAGTAGCCGGCCTCGGCCGCGTTCGGGTCGGCGCCCTGCTCGAGCAGGAACAGGGCGAGCGCCGTATGGCCGCTGTGCGCCGCGACGACGAGTGCGCTGGTCCCCGTCGCCGCCGTATCGTTCACGTCGGCGCCCGCGGCCACGAGATGCCTGGCGGCCTCGAGGTTGCCCTGCCGGGCCGCGAACAGGATGGGCGTGTTGCTGCCCAGCACGGTATCGATCACCCCGCTCGGGTTGAATCCGGCCGTCCGCGTGTGGATGCGCCGCGGCTGGGGGGCCGAACGGGCATGGACGTCGGCCCCGAGCGCGACCAGCGCTTCCACGACGTCGGGATGCTGCTGGGCCACCGCCCACATCAGCGCCGTCTGCCCCCGCGTGTGCTCCCGAGCGTTCAGGTCCGCCCCGTGGGACACAAGGAGGCGCACCGCCCCTATAGACCCGGTGCGGGATGCGGTCATCAGCGCTGTCTCGCCCGAGGGCAGCGCGGCATTTGCATCAGCACCGGCGGTCAACAAGGCCCCGACCATCGTCTCGCTGCCGTTCAGGCAGGCCAGCCAGAGCGGCGTGGCGCCGAAGTCGTTCGCCGCGTCGACGTCGGCGCCGGCCTCGAGGAGGGCGTCCGCCATCGCCGCATCGTCCCAATGGGCGGCCCAGTGCAGGGCGGTTGCGCCGTCCGCCTGCCGGGCATCCGCGGAGACGCCCTGATCGAGCAGCGTGATCACACCCGTCGCGTCCGCCGCCCGGGCGGCGTCGAGCAACCCCGTGCCCTGGGCCGCGGCGCGGCCCGCCGTGGCCAGCAGCAACGCCACCAAGAGCACCGACCCGGCCAGCCTTTTCGCATGCACGCTCTTCTTCCTCCACGGGGCGGTGTCCCCGGCCCCGAGAAACGTGAGCCGCGATCGGACCTGCGGCCGCTGCCTCGGACACCCCGGTCAGCGTCGTAGGTCCCCTGCGGTCAACCAGCTGTCCCTACACACCGCACCCCCACCGCCCGGACGCCGCTACGGATCGACCGTGATCTCCCCCACCATCCAGGGATGGTCCTCGCAGTGGTAGAGGAACGTCCCCGGCTCGTCGAACGTGACGAAGCCCCACAGGCCCGGGTTCAGCGTGCCGGCGCTCCAGCTTCCGTCGCGCGCGGCCACGGTGTGGGGGATCTCGCCGTTGTTGGTGAACCGGACGCGCGTGCCCGCGCTGACCCGCGCGCGGATCGGGTTGAAATTGTACTCGTCGAACGCATAGCGCCGGCCGCCGACCGAGCCGCGCGGGTTCTCGAGCAGGGTCGCCGTCTCGATCTCGTCGGTCTCGCGGGGGGCGGGGCCGGCGGGCTGATCGTCCACCGGCGGGTCGGGCGACGGCTCGCCGCGCGCCGGCACCGGACCGTCGAGCGCAAATGCCCAGAGCGCGGGCCCCATCGCGATGGCGATGTGCTGCCTGCCGTCCAGCTCGTACGTCGACGCCGGGCTCGGACGCAACCGCGACCCCTCCTCGCTCGTGCGGAAGGCCCAGCGACGGTCGCCGGTCCAGACGTCGTAGGCCTCCACCTGTCCGCCGGGCGAGCCGCGGAACAGCAGGCCGCCCGCGGTGACGAGGGGACCGCTAGTGCCGAGGAACGCGCTCGGCATCTCGTTCTTCCAGACCACGCGGCCGGTCGCGGTGTCGACGGCGGCCAGCACACCGACCGCGTCGGGCAGCGTCAGGTGGAACCGCGCGGTGTTCCAGACGAACGGATCCGCGAAGCGGCGGGCGCGGCCGACGTGCGCGCGGCCCTGGGCGTAGATGTAGCCGGTATCGGGCGAGAACGCCAGCGGCGTGACCCGCACCAGCGGGATGGGCACCCCGGGTGCGACGACCGTCTGCTCGTCCACCGACGGCGGCGTGTAGCTGCTGCAGTTGAGCTGGAACGGCGGCGGCACCCGGTCGCGCCAGTACGAGCACTCGAAGAGGATGGTCTCGGTCTGCGTCGGGAACGGCTGGGTCGGCACCGTGAGCTGGTGCGGGTCCTGCGGCACCTCGCGCTCTTCGATGGGCAGCAACGGCTCGCCCGTCTCCCGGTTGAACAGGAAGAGGTAGCCGTCGGCCCGCATCGCGGCCACCGCCTTTACCGGCTCGCCGTCGACCGTCGTGTCGTACAGCAGCAGCGGCGTGGCGATGTCGGCGTCCCAGATGTCGTGGCGCACCACCTGGTAGTGCCAGCGCAGCTCGCCCGTCTCCATGTCGAGCGCGAGTACGGAGGCGGTGAACAGGTTGTCCCCCTCGCGCAGCTCGCCCCCGAACATCGGCACCGGGTTGCCCGTCGAGAAGTAGGCCATCCCCAGGTCGGGATCGACCGTGCCGACCAGCCAGACGCCGCCGCCGCCGTACTCCCACGAGTCGCTGTCTTGCGGCCAGGTCTCGTGGCCGAACTCGCCCGGCCGTGGCACCACGAAGAAGGTCCACGCCACCTCGCCGGTCGCCGCGTCGAGGGCCAGCACGCGGCCCTGCCCGCCGATGTCGCCGTTCGCGAGGCCGACGAACACCTTGCCCCGCGCGTACATCGGCGCGGTCGTCACCACCTCGCCCCGGGTCTGCTCCGGGCTACCGACGCGCGTCGCCCACACCAGCTCGCCACTGTCGCGGCCGAGCGCGAGCACCTCCCCGCTGCGCGTCCCGAAGACGACCAGGTCGCCGGCCACGACCACGCCCTGCCACGACACCACCCGCCCTGCGTCGGGATCGGGCTGCCAGCGCCAGATGAGATCGCCCGTGCGCGCGTCGAAGGCGAACACGTTGGCGCCGCCCGTCAGGTAGATGGCGCCGTCCTGCACCACCGGGGTCGAGCGCGACGCCGCGCCGCCGGGGAGCGGCGTCACCCACGCGGCGCCGAGGCGATCAAGCGTGTCGACGGCGATCTCGTCCAGCGTCGAGTAGCGCGAACTGGACCAGTTGCCGCCGGTGAAGGGCCAGTCGGTCGAGGGATAGCCGCGACCCGGCTCTGGCCCTTGTCCGGCGAGGCCGACCACGAGCGCCGCGAGCGTGACCGCCGACGCGACCGTGACGACGAGCGAGCGATGACGTCGAGGCATGGCACCCTCCTCTTCTCCGGTCTCCAGTCGCAGGGCGGTCAGGGCGCCCCGGCGAGCAACTCCCTTCATTCCCAGGCCCGACGGTTCACGGATCGACCGTGATCTCCCCCACCATCCAGGGATGGTCCTCGCAGTGGTAGAGGAACGTCCCCGGCTCGTCGAACGTGACGAAGCCCCACAGGCCCGGGTTCAGCGTGCCGGCGCTCCAGCTTCCGTCGCGCGCGGCCACGGTGTGGGAGATCTCGCCGTTGTTGGTGAACCGGACGCGCGTGCCCGCGCTGACCCGCGCGCGGATCGGGTTGAAGTTGTACTCGTCGAACGCGTAGCGCCGGCCGCCGACCGCGCCGCGCGGGTTCTCCAGCAGCGTCGCCGTCTCGATCTCGGCGGTCTCGCGCGGGGCGGGGCCGGCGGGCTGATCGTCCACCGGCGGATCCGGAGACGGCTCGCCGCGGGCCGGCACCTCGCCGTCGAGCGCGAACGCCCAGAGCGCGGGCCCCATCGGGACGGCGATGTACTGCCTGCCGTCCAGCTCGTAGGTCGAGGCCGGTCCAGGACGCAGCCGCGCCCCCTCCTCGCTCGTGCGGAAGGCCCAGCGGCGGTCGCCGGTCCAGACGTCGTAGGCCTCCACCTGTCCGCCGGGCGAGCCGCGGAACAGCAGGCCGCCCGCGGTCACGAGGGGACCGCTGACGCCGAGGAACGCGGCCGGCATCTCCTTCCGCCACACCACGCGGCCGGTGCGGGGGTCGACGGCGGCCAGGATGCCGACGGCGTCGGGCAGGGTCAGGTGGAACTGGGTAGTGTTCCAGACGAACGGATCCGTGAAGCGGCGGGCGCGGCCGACGTGCGCGCGCCCCTGCGCGTAGATGTAGCCGGTCTGCGGCGAG
Organism: Vicinamibacterales bacterium; assembly: GCA_965116825.1. Classification (GTDB taxonomy): domain Bacteria; phylum Acidobacteriota; class Vicinamibacteria; order Vicinamibacterales; family UBA8438; genus WTFV01. The sequence continues at coordinate 3,397,942 of OZ220736.1, read as the reverse complement.
AACGCCATCGGCGTGACCCGCACCCGCGGGATCGGCAACCCCGGCGCCACCACCGTCTGCTCGTCGACCGACGGGGGCGTGTAGCTGCTGCAACTGAGCTCGAACGGCGGCGGCACCCGGTCGCGCCAGTACGAGCACTCGAAGAGGATGCTCTCGGTCTGCACCGGGAACGGCTGGGTCGGCACCGTGAGCTGGTGCGGGTCCTGCGGCACCTCGCGCTCCTCGACGGGCAGCAGGTGCTCGCCGGTCTCGCGGTTGAACAGGAAGAGATAGCCGTCGGCGCGCATCGCGGCCACCGCCTTCACCGGCTCGCCGTCGACCGTCGTGTCGTACAGCAGCAGCGGCGTGGCGATGTCGGCGTCCCAGACGTCGTGGCGCACCACCTGGTAGTGCCAGCGCCGCTCGCCGGTCTCCATGTCGAGCGCGAGGACCGAAGCGGTGAACAGGTTGTCCCCCTCGCGCAGCTCGCCCCCGAACATCGGCACCGGGTTGCCGGTCGAGAAGTAGACCATCCCCAGGTCGGGATCGACAGTGCCGACCAGCCAGACGCCGCCGCCGCCGTACTCCCACGAGTCGCTGTCCTGCGGCCAGGTCTCGTGGCCGAACTCGCCCGGCCGCGGCACGACGAAGAAGATCCACTCCACCTCGCCCGTCGCCCCGTCGAGAGCGATCACGCGCCCCTGTCCGCCGATGTCGCCGTTGGCCAAGCCCACGAACACCTTGCCGCGCGCGTACATCGGCGCGGTCGTCACCACCTCGCCCCGGGTCTGCTCCGGGCTCCCGACGCGCGTCGCCCACACCAGCTCGCCGGTGTCGCGGCCGAGCGCGATCACCTCTCCGCTGCGCGTGCCGAAGACGACGAGGTCGCCGGCCACGACGACGCCCTGCCACGACACCACCCGCCCGGCATCGGGATCGGGCTGCCAGCGCCAGATGGATTCACCCGTGCGCGCGTCGAAGGCGAAGACGTTGGCGCCGCCCGTCAGGTAGATGGCGCCGTCCTGCACCACCGGGGTCGAGCGCGACGCCGCGCCGCCGGGGAGCGGCGCCACCCACGCAGCGCCGAGGCGGTCGAGCGTGTCGGCGTTGATCTCGTCCAGCGTCGAGTAGCGCGAGCTGGCCCAGTTCCCGCCGGTGAAGGGCCAGTCCGTCGAGGGATAGCCGCGGCCCGGCTCGGCCTCTTGCCCGGCGAGGCCGCCGGAGAACACCGCGAGCGCAATCGCCGACGCGACCGTGACGACGACCGAGCGATGACATCGATGCATGGCGCCCTCCTCCTTGCGGTCTCCTCCGGGCTCCCGTCGGCAGGGCCGCCACGGCAGCGTGCAGCCAAACCGCTCTCTCATGGAGCGTTCCATTCAACCACAGTGTTCGGGATCCTCCCAACCCGACCGGCGTTTCCGCATCGCAGAACGCGATTGCGGCCAGGGCGGCCTTCCGGTAGAGTCGTCGTGGGTATTGAGCGCAGGCTCCGCGGGGATGCATGAAGACAAGCATCGCAGCACTGGTGGTGTTCGGCGCGCTGGTGACGCTGGGTGCACTGCCGGCCGCCGGCCAGGCGCAGTGGGAGGAACGGCCCGTCCAGGGCGGCGTGGAGTTCCGGCTCACGAACGCCGACGGGGCGGCCATCGTCCTCCGCTGCTCGGACCGGCGCATCGACGCCGGATTCGAGCTTGCCGAGCCGATCGGGGAAGTCAGCGGTGCTACGTTGACCGGGCTTCTGTCGGACGCGTACCCCGGCTGGACCACCATGCCGCGCCAGAGCCATCGCTTTCCGGTCGCCCAGGTCGGCGAGCGATCCGTCCAGGTCGCTCGTGGTCGCGGGCTCGACTTCACGTGGGCGATGCTCGTCGCCGCGTCGAGCATCCACGTGCGGACTGCGGGTCAGCGCGCATCCTTCGAGGTCCCCGGCATCGACTCGATTCTCGGGCAATGCCGGGGAGCAGAAACACTCGGTCCCGCCCCGCGGCACCCGAACGGCGAGCTTGAAATAGGAACTCGCATGCAGATGCTCCGGGTACCGGTACCGATCGGGCAAGCAGGTCCGGAATAGCAGCACTCCATCGATGGTCACGTACTTCCGCTGGACGCCGTGTCGTGCACGAACTCTGCGCCTTCCCGGCATGCGGCGCGCATGCGCTCGCGGATGTCGACGGGTCGCACGCCGGTCTGCGGCAGGTAGTGGTTCAGGCCGTTGGCCTCGAAAACCTCGTCGATGGCGGGGGGCTCGACCGTGAACTCCCTCTCCGCCCCGTTCCGGGTTCTCGTCTCCACGAAGCCGACGTGCCCGTCGGTGAACATCCTGACCCGTTCGTAGCGCGCTCCGGTCAGGGCAGCGGCGGCAGCGTGTCCGAGTGACGTCATGTCGCCGGCGAACTGCGCCCCAACGCCGTTGAGGTCGAGCGGTGCGTTGTACGTGAAGACGTGATTCGACGCTTTCCAGCCAGCGGCGATCGCCTCCGTCTCGCGTGCGGTTCTGATGTTCGCAGCGATCGCCAGGGCGTGCGGGTCGAGCCTCTCGGCAACTACGATGTCGAAGACATCACGCACGGGGCTGCGGTTCGCTCGCCGAAGCTTCCCGCAGAGGATCTGGGCGTTGTTCAGGATGACAGCGGGCTCGCCGTCGACGAGCGCGTCGGCATGGCCTTCACCAGGCGTGGGATCGAGAGCACAGAGGTCCAGTTTGCCGGTGCTGAACGCGATAGTGCACCGGTCGCGGTCGAACGTAATCGAGTGCCCGCCCCGCCGTCGGATCTCTGTCTCGAAGTCGTCGTCGGAACTGGCGAACAGAGCAGGGATCGCGGTACCAGCGTTCACGGTGAGGTCGAGATCGGTGCTCTCGCGATGACTCCAGCGGGCCGCAAGCACGGTCCCGCCGCCGATCTTCCAGGGACCAGCCTCTGGACCGAGGCGCTCGAGCGCCGGCTCGAGCAGACTCCTGACCCGCAGCCAGATGCCTCTGGCGGGCAGTGGGAGCGTAAGTCGGTCCATCGGTCGTCTTGGTGCTATTGCTCGGAGTGATGGGGATCGGCCCACTGGTTGATTTCCGCGATCCGGTCCGGCCACGGGAAGTCGGCCAGGTGGAGCGCACGCACGAGGTCGCGGAACGTGTAGGCGTGCTGCGCCCAGGCTTCGAAGAGCTCCGTGAAGGTGGCTTCGGTACCCCACATGTAGATGATGCTCTTCTGCCGCTGGTCGGGTGTGTCCGTGTGGAAGGCGTCGTAGAACTCTTCGGTCGTTGGCGGCTGCCCCCAGCCGCAGCAGCTTCGGGCGATGCGCCAACGGACCGCATGGCTCCTGCGGCCGGTGAGCGCCGGATCGAGAACGGGACAGAGGTTCCGGTACGCCTCCGGGGGGGCGGGCTCGTCACTGAAGGCCTCGGGCGGCTTGAGCTTGCAGCTCCGCGCCTCGTCGTCGAACCGGCGGCGGCGTTCCTGTTGATTCCTGGCCCACTCTTCGATGGTCATCGACGTCGCTTCGCGAGACAGCGGCGTTCCAGAGGGAATCGGATCTTCATCCACTGATCAGAGCATCCAGTCGCTCGAGCAGCGCTTCGTAGTCATGCACCCAGGTGGAGATCGCTCCCGCCTTCTCGGCCGGCAGAGCCATTCGTTCCGCCAATGCGTCGAGATACCGCTCTTCCTCGGCACTCATCCCATCGACATGCGCCAACGTCACCGCATCGCGAAAGACCAGAACCCGCGTGGCCCACGGCAGCGCCGACAGGTTACGGGGCACCGCGGGAAGGTCGGCGAGGTCCACGCCGAAATGGGCGGCGTGGTGTTCGAGGAGCTCCCGCTCGGCGGGATGAAGCCCGTCCGCATGCGCGATCTCCGCCAGAGTCGCAACGTACAGCGCCGGTGACAGACCGTCGAGCGGATTGTGCAAGGCGTCCATGGTCACTTCTGCATGAAGGTGTCGAGATCGGCGGTCGTGCGGAGAATCAGCTCAACGGGCACACCTGCGATCTCCGCTACGCGCACGCTGGCCATCAAGAGTTCGGTGTTCGCCTCCGGGTCGAAGGCGGTCGCAGCCAGACGCTCCAGGTTTCCGAACCAAGCGTCCAACCCTTGCATGACGGCGCGAAACTCTTCGTCGAGTTGCCCAAGGGCGTATCGCTCGTACTCGGCGAGCCGCGAAATCAAGACCGACTCCGATTCTCCGAGGCCGTTCTGGAGAGCCGACGTGACGAGTTTCCCGGCGAGCCCACCGAGCAGAGCTCCGAGCAGCGGCACGGGAATCATGGTCTGGCCAGCCGCGGACGCCAGCCCCACGGCGGCGGCGTCCATGGCAACGATGTGCGACATCTCCACAAACTGCTCGCCGTCTATCGTTCCCGCGTAGTGGTCCCGGAGAAGCACTCCGATGCCCATCAGGCCGCTGACGAGAGAGCCGGCGAACGGCGCCGCCAGTGCGGTCGAGTTCGTCAGGAGGTACAGCGCGCCACCGGCAACCGCACCGCCACCGGCACCTGCGCTGCCACCCACGCCAACGTCCTGCCAGTCGCGGATCGAGAACTCTCCGCGGAAGGGACTCCTGCCCTCTCGATACTTGATCCAGACTGCCTGGGTCAGGCCGACTCCACCCCCGACCATGCCGCCGAGGCCCACGGACTTGACGAACCCAGCAGTGGACGGGCCATGCTCGACCCGCGCCGTCCGTCCGATCTCCTCGTTCTCTTGAGTGAGCCGGTCCTTCCGGTCGCGAAGCGTGTCGTGGACGCGCCCTCGTTGAACTTCCGCGTAACTCGCCTCGCCAGGCTCGATCAGCTCATCCGCCGGTCGGCTCGTCGACTGCCCGAGATCGTCTACCCGGCGCTGGAGCACCCTTGCGCTGCGATCGGATAGTCCCTCGATCTTTCCCGTCCGTCGCAACTCGTCCAACTGCCGGTACTGGTCGCGGGGAATATGGTAGCGACCGGGCCCATCAGGGAAGCCCGGGTACTTCTCCGCGTGGGAAGCCACGCCGTCCAACGTATTCCGGAGGCCGTTGTAGTACTTGGACTGAATGTCCACACCGTCCACCCGGTAGTCCACCGGGCCGGTGCGTGCAACCCCGTCGAACGTCGCAGTCGGAGCGCGACGTTGGAGTACATCCCAGGCCCGGCTCACCCCCACGTGGACCCGCTCGGCAATCTCGCCGTGTTTGGTGGCCGCCCTGCCAAGAATGTTCTCCGGCGTTCCCACGAAGTCGCGGACGGCCTGCAACTCCCGCATGGCGCCGAGAAAAACCCGGTCCTGCTCCCGGAGCGCACCGGCGAGCTCGCCGGCTCGACTCGTTGCGTCCAGACGGGCCGAAGCCGCGGCGACCTGCGCAGAGACATGCAGATCGGCCCGATCGGCGGGAGACCGCTTCACAGCGCGACCTCCTTACGGAGCAATTCACCAAGCGAGCGAATGTGATTGACGAGGGCCGCGAGACGTTCCTTCTCTCCGGCATCGAACTGCTGGTAGTCGTTCGAGGCGTTGTCGCGGAGCCAACCGAGCACAGCCAGCGTTCCGTCGATGTGCCACTGCGTACTCGTCCCGAGTCCCCTGATTTCCCGACTGGCCGTCCGCAGGGAACGGATCTCCCCTTCGACCCCGAGACGCTCCTGCGTGGCCTTCCTGGCGAGATCACCGTTGCGGTAGTGGAGGTAGATTCCCGAACCCGCCACCGCGAGCCCGCCGACGGTCCAGCCTACCGGTCCGGCCAGCGCCAGGACCGCGTTGCCGGCCGCCATGCCACCGCCACCGGCCGCGAGAGCCCCACCGCCCAGCCAGGCGAGCGCCGCGTTGGCGGCAGCAGCGCCGGACAGCGCAGAGATGGCGGTTCCGGTCGACGCCGTGCCGAAAGTCGTCGCAACCGCCATGGCCGCGGTCGGACCGAATGCGGCCAGCCCCACCCCGGCCGTGGCGCCGGCCAACCCCGCGCCGCCTCCAATCGCCGCGGACGTCTTGGCCTCCGTCTCGATCCGCTGCACAGTGCTTCTGAACCGATCGATTTCTATGCGGTATTCGCGAACCGACCGGTCGAACTCCTTGGGCGAACGCGCCAGTCGGTTCACGTAGTCCTCGACCGGCTCGACCACTTCGGCGACGGCCCGTTGCCGCTGCTCGAACAGCCGCACACTGGCCTGTTCGACCTCCTGGCGGAGGGTCTCATGTTCTGCGAGCGATTTCCGGAGCCTCTCTACTGCCTCGCGACGGGCAAATGCATTGAACATAACGACAGCGCGTACTCTACGGGCGATCCGGCGAATCCGGTCTGACTGCTCTCGATCTGCACCACGATACACGAGCGCCCCATGCGCCGGCAGCTTGCATCGTGCCGTACCGGCGGACACCCCGGCCATGCGCATCGAAGCGGCCTCTCTCGTGGTCCCAACAGCAACGGTTACACTACCCCTCGCGTATCGGTCCTGACGTCCGAAGGGAGTCGTGTCATGCGATGTCTGCTGCTCGGTCTCGGATTCGTTCTCGTGGTTTCCACACCGGCGTTCGCCCAGGGTCCGGCGGCGACGATCGCCGACCTCGCGTGGATGTCCGGCCACTACATGGGCGACACCGGCAACGGAACGCTGGAGGAGAACTGGGCGGAGCCGGTAGGCGGTTCCATTGCGTCTCTCGTCCGGTCGACGGCGGGTGGCGCCACCAACATGATCGAGCTGATCGTCGTGGAAGAGGAGGGCGATTCGCTGACCCTGCGCCTCAAGCAATGGGACCCGGGCATGAAGCCCCGGGCCGACGGTTTCCAGGTGTTCGAGCTGATCGAGATCGGCGACAAGAAGGTAGTGTTCCGGAACGCCGAGGAGGGCGGATTGCGGCGGCTCGGCTACAGTCTCGTCGGCGACCGGTTCACCATCTCGGTCGAGACGGCTCAGGGCGCATTCGACATTCCATTGACGCGGCAGGCCCACTGACGCGGCAGGCCCACCGACTGACGAGAGGAACCGACCGATGCGACAGCTTCTCCGAACCATTCCCGGCCTGATCGCGGCGTGCCTTCTGCTCGCGGGAGCGACCGCCTCGGCACAGTCCCCCGTCGACGAGTACACGCCGGTCACCGGACAGATGCTGGTCGACCCGCCGGCGGGCGACTGGCCGATGTGGCGGCGCACCTACAACCACTGGGGCCACAGCCCCCTCGACCAGATCGACACGACCAACGTGGGCGACCTGCGCCTGGCCTGGGCCTGGACCATGGCCGAGGGCCTGCAGGAGACCACGCCGCTGGTCCACGACGGCGTCATGTTCCTGGTGCAGGCGTGCGACTACGTCGAGGCGCTCGACGTGCGCGACGGCACGCGCCTGTGGGAGTACCGCCGGCCGCGGGTCGAGCACGGCGCCACGCTGGCCTGCGCCAACCGCAACGGGACGCTCTACGAGGACAAGCTGTTCATCGGCACCCACGACGCCCACCTGGTGGCCCTCGACGCGCGCACCGGCGAGGTGGTGTGGGATGTCACGGTCGGCGACTGGGAGGTCGGCCAGCACTATTCCGGCGGGCCGCAGGTCATCAAGGGTCGCGTCGTGGCCGGGATGTCGGGCTGCTACTACCTCAACACGCGCTGCTGGATCTCGGCCCACGACGCCGGGACCGGAGAAGAGGTATGGCGCACCTACACGATTCCCCGTGAAGGCGAGTTCGGCTACGACTCGTGGGGCGACATCCCCGACGAGCTGCGGCGCGGCGGCTCCTCGTGGAACGCGCCGAGCTACGACCCCGAGCTGAACCTGATCTACGCCGGCGTCGGGGTGCCGATTCCGTGGGGCTCGGTGCAACGCGGCACCGGTGACGGGGACGTCCTCTATACGAACTCCACCCTCGCCCTCGACGCCGACACGGGCGAGATAGTCTGGTACTTCCAGCACACCCCGAACGACGAATGGGACCTCGATCATCCCTACGCCCGGCTCGTGGTCGAGACCGAGGTGTCGCCGGATCCCGACGCGGTCGAGTGGCTGAACGGGGGGATCATCCCCGGCTCGCGCCGCAAGATCGTGACCGGCATCCCGGGCAAGACCGGCATCGTCTGGGCGCTCGACGCCGCCACCGGGGCGTTCCTGTGGGCCGAGCCGACGAACCGGCAGAACGTGGTCGCCGACGTCGACGCCGAGAGCCGCCGCGTGCTCCTCAACGAGGCGCTGAAGTTCCCGCAGGTCGGCGAGCCGGTCTTCGTCTGCCCCAGCCTGACCGGCGGCATCAACTGGAACGCGACCGCCTACCACCCCGGCACCAACGCGCTGTACGCGCCGACCAACAACGTCTGCATGAACCTGACCCTGAACGAGTTCCGTAACCGCCCGGGCTTCCACCACGGCTCCGCGCGGGCCACGCGCGAGGTGGCGCCGGACGTCGACGGGCAGGTCGGCATGCTCACCGCGATGGACATGGCCACCGGCGGGACGCGCTGGGTGCATCGCCAGCGGGCGGGCATCGGCGGCTCGGTGCTGACCACCGGCGGCGGGCTGGTGTTCGTGACCGACGACGCGCGCCGCTTCCGGGCGTTCGACGCCGAGACGGGCGAGATCCTCTGGGAGCGGATCCTCAACTCGAGCGCCGGCGGCTTCCCGGTGAGCTACATGCACGACGGCGTGCAGTACGTCGCCATCGCGGCCGGGGGCGGTGTCCAATACCGAATGGTCACGCCCGAGATCCAGCAGCCGCCGCGCGGCAACATGCTATGGGTGTTCCGGCTGCCGTGAGGGCACGCGACGGGGGACGGCGCTCAGAGAAACGCCCGCTGCAAGGACTGAATGAACCCGATACCGGTCACGTTCTTGCGGCTGAGGCGGTCGTCGTTGGTGATGAACAGATCCGTGCCGGCCGCGGCCGCGCACGCCAGTTGAATGGCGTCGGGCGCCCGGATCGACCGGTCGTTGCGAATCGCCGCGAACCGCAGTGCGGCCTGCGTATCGAACGGCAATATCGAGACGCCGTCGTGCATCGCCTGCAGGTAGCTGTCCCGGAGTCCGTCATCGCCGATTTCGACCGGCTTGACGAGCAATTCACCGAGCGTCAACGTCGACGTGAACAGTTCATCCCCACGTTCGAGCATCCGCCGCCGGAGCGCCACGACGGACTCGGCGTTGGCGCCAGTCCCTTCCATCAGATAGATGAACAGGTTCGTGTCCCAGAACACCCGGCTCACGACCAGCCCTCACGCAGCCGCGAGACGTAGGCATCGGCCCCTTCGCCCACCCAAAGCGTGCTGCCGAGCCCCCGTAGCGCCAGAATGGGGTCAGGAGGCGTCTTGTCAGCCTTGGCCGCGTACACCGTGCGGTACCAATCGATCAGCGAGCGATACGCCGGCGGTAGCCGATCCCTCCGTGGAAGCTCCCTGCCCCGGCGCTCCGGGTGACGCGGGTCGCCGGGCCTGAAGAGACGGCGCCGCCCGCGAGCGGTTTCGAACAGCAGACAGTGCCGTCCGGGACTCGGCCTCTTCTGGGCGACAGCGTGATAGGAAACGTGGTGCCCGACACCGCGGCGCAGCGGCCGGGAACCGGCAACCTGCTCGGCTCGCCGGACGATTTCCTGCGTCGAGAAGTCCTCTCGGTCGGGATGCTCCCTGTGCAACAGCGCCGTGGCGATCCAGGCTTCGTCGGCGACACTCAGGTTGCCATTCATGAATCGCTTCCCCGGATCGCATGTATGATACTTTAATATATCATCGATTTATTAAATGTACCCGGAGCGACGGCTCTCCCCTCCCGGGGCCTGAAGGGGACCGGGCGGGGGGTTGTTTGACAGGCTTGGGACGTGGGTAATAACGTCTTACCTCGATGGCGACAATCTCCTTCAAGGTCAGTGCCGAAGAAGCACGCCTGATACGGTCGCGGGCCAGCAGCGAGGGGGTCAGCGTGTCGGAGTACCTCCGGCGCCGGGCGCGTCTCGCCATGCCCGCGCCCAGCTCGCCACGGCTCGTGCGTTGCCCGCACACGGGCGCGATGATCTTCGCCGCCCTGGACGACCTGCCCCCCCTCACGACGGAAGCGGTGCGCGAGCTGCTCGCCGACTTCCCATGAAGTACCTGCTGGACGTGAACGTCCTCGTCGCATGGGGGTGGTCCGATCATGTCAGGCGTCACGCACCACCGACGCCCACCTCCTGGAGCTGGCGAAGGCGCACGGGGCAAGGCTCGCCACGCTCGACAGACGTATTCCTGGCGCGTTCCTCGTTCCCGGCGTGCGCGAGTGACGCGCTGGCTACGGCAGCGCGTAGGCCACCAATGAGCCGGGAAAGCCGGTCTGAATGCTCCCGATCTGCACGACGATGTACTGCTTCCCCTCGTGCAGGTAGGTCATCATGCCGTACTGCCCGGGCGCCGGGAGCTCGACGCTGCCGAGGATCTCGCCGGTGTACTTGTCCCGCCCGTGCAGCAGCAGCGGCGCGTCCGGCACGATCTGCCGCGTCCCCTCGCTGAGCGAGCGGGTCTGCACCAGCAGGTCGCCGGTCACCAACTGGATCGAGAAGCCGGCGCCCCCCGCGTTCGGGACGTCGACGCCGGCCAGCCGGGGATGCTCGCGGATCACCTGCGCGGTCTCACCGACCGGCAGCGACCAGGCCTTCTCGCCGGTGTTCATCCGGTAGGCGGTGAGCCGGTTGTCCAGCGGCTTGTAGATGCGCAGGCCATCGATTCTCGGCAGTCCGCTCACCGAGACGAACGGCTCCTGCTCCGGGGTGGGCCGACGGAAGCCGCCCGGCAGCCACGCGGCGACGGTCGTGCCGGTGGTGGGCGTCGAGTTGGGCGTGGCGCCCCCGGGGCCGGGCCGGGCGTAGTCGGGGTTGTCCGTGTCGACGCCGCCGGTGGACCGCATGAACGACGGCGCGTTGCAGCTCCGGCGGTGCGAGTTGAACATCATCCCGGTGCTCGGGTCGGCGACCGGCGGGTGCGGAATGACGTTGCCGCCGCCGAGGCAGCCGACGTTGTTGTAGAAGTCGTTGGTGTGGTTCTCGGGCAGCGCCGGGACGTAGAGCCCCCCGACCCGGTAGTGCTCCAGGATCGCCAGCGCCTCCTGCTTCAATTCCGGCGTGTAGTCGATGACGAACTCCTCGGTCAGGCCGGTCAGAACGATCGGATCGACCGGCTCGGGCCGGGTCGGATACGCCTGCCGGGGCGACGTGTAGTTGCCGGGCACCTCGGTCTGGATTACCTCGCGCTCCTCGATGGGCCAGATCGGCTCGCCGGTCTCCCGGTTGAAGGCGAATACGAGCCCCTGCTTCGTGTTCTGGATCAGCGCCGGAATGCGCTGCCCGTCCACCGTCAGGTCCATCAGCATGGGCGGGGTCGGCAGGTCGTAGTTCCACTGGTCGCTGCGGTGGATCTGGAAATGCCAGCGCCGCTCGCCCGTCCTGACGTCCAGTGCGAGGACGCAGCCGCCGAAGAGGTTGTCGCCCGGGCGGTGGCCCGTGTAGGTCTGAACGGTCGAGGCGTTCGTCACGAGGTAGACCAGCCCCAGCTCGGGATCGGCGGAGGCGGGCGCCCACGTCGACATGTCGCCGGACCACTGCCAGGCGTCGTTGTGCCAGGTCTCGTGCCCGAACTCGCCGGGACGCGGGATCATGTGGAACTTCCAGAGGAACTCGCCGGTGGCGGCGTCGAAACCCATGACGTCGCCGGGAACGTTCTCGATGCGGGTCTGCCCGTAGCTGGGCTGGTGGCCGACGAGCACCACGACCACGCCGTTCACCACGATGGGCGGCGCGGAGCTGGTGACCATTCCCAGCTCGCGCGGGATGCCGTAGCCCGGGTCGTAGCTGGCCGCGCGGTCGAGCCAGCGCCCCCAGTCCTCGACGAGCGGCGGGATCAGGTCGAGGCCGCCGGACTGCGGGAAGCCGTCGAGCGGGATCGGGCGTCCCCAGTTCTCCAGGGGACGGCCGGTCTCGGCGTCGAGCGCCCAGAGGAAGAACGCGGGGCTGGTGACGAAGATCACCCCGCGGCCGTTCACCTCGGCGTAGGCCACCCCCTTGCCGTAGGCCTGCCGGGGCGAGCGCAGATGGCGGACCGACTCCGGCTCGCGGAAGGTCCAGAGCGTCTCGCCGGTGCCCGGGTCGATCGCCACCACCTGCCGCCGCGGCGAGGACACCGTATAGACGACGCCGTCCACGTAGATCGGCGTGGAGCGGTTGAAGTAGTCGATATTGGGCCCGAAATTGTCGCCCCGCCAGATCCAGGCCACCTCCAGGTCGGAGAAGTTGTCGCCGTCGATCTGATCCAGGGCCGACGAGCGGGTGTGGCCGGCGTCGCCGCCGAGGTAGCGCCACTCGCCGTTCTCGGTGCCGGTCAGGCGCTGAGCCTGGGCGGCCCCGGCCGTCAGCAGTACGGCGCCGACAGCGACGAGGAGAATGAACGTCCGGGATCTGAAGAGTGCAGGCATGATGGGCTCCATTCAATCACATCGCGCGCTCCACCTCGAACGCGGTCAGGTTGCGCGCGTCCCTGCTGAACTCGACGGCCACGAGGTGAATCGGCCGGCCCAGGGCGCGGTACTTGTCCGCGTAGCGCTTCTCCTTCAACTGCGCCATCGCCGCGCCCTCCGGGACCATCTCGACCACCTTGAACTCGAACAGGTAGACGGCGTCGTTGAAGCGCACCGCCATGTCCAGCCGGCCGTGGCTGCTGCTGTCCTCGACCGTGACGTCCAGCCCCAGGGCGGCGAAGTACGAATAGAACACGCTGGCGTCGTAGCCCTCGTAGCTGGCGATGTCGTTGTTGGTGTACCACTCGTAGGGAATGCTCGCGAAGAACGCCTGGAACAGCGTCTCGAGCCCCGCGAAGTCGTTCGCCTCCAGGAGCCGGTACAGACGGACGCCGTTGGCCGTCTGCCGCGACGCGTCCTGCACCAGGTGACGCAGCAGGCTCCGGTTCAGGCTCACCCGCACTTCCCGGTTGGGATAGCCGAGTCGATACAGAAGCTCGCCGCCCAGGCTCTCCACGTCCCGGATGGTCAGATAACCGGTCTGGAACAGCAGCGCCTCGGTCGCGATGGCGTCCACGTCGAAGGTCGACAGCAGGTCGCTGCTCGCCGTCAGCTCGCCCAGCGCCGGAGAGCTGACGTGGCGCTTGCACAGCGTCTGGACCAGGAACGTCGGCGTGCCGGTCTCGAACCACCACGCGTCGAACCTGCGGCTGTCGAACAGCAGCAGAATGTCGTACGGGTTGTAGACCCGCTCCTCGCCGAGCCAGCCGTAGCCGTTGTACCACTCGCGGATGCGGTCGCGGTCCAGCCCCGGCAGCTCCGGCGCGAACACGGTGTCGAGGTCGGCGTCGGTGTAGCCGCAGATGCCCGAGTAACGAGGGTCCAGGGTGATGTCCTTGAGGTTGTTGAGACCGGAGAAGAGACTCACCTTGGAGAACTTGCTGACGCCCGTCAGAAAAGTAAACCGGACGTGCGCGTCGCTCGACTTGATTGCGGCATACAGGCCCCGCAGATAGTCGCGATTGGCCCGGGCCATCTCCGGTGTCTCGAGCGCGTCCAGGATCGGCTTGTCGTACTCGTCGATCAGCACCACTACAGGGTGCCCGGCCTGCCTCTGCAGCGCGCGGATCAGATGACGAAAGCGGACCGGCGCAGTGTCGTAGCGCGACTCGACACCCGCCGTCTCCGCGGCATCGTCCAACTGCGCCGTCACGTCCTCGTGAAGCCCGCCCGGTTCCTGGTAGCTCCCGGCGCCGAAGTCGAGCCGCAGGACGGGATGGCGCGCGGACCAGTCCCAGTTGTCGTGAATCTCGAGCCCCTCGAACAGCGACTGGTTGCCCTCGAACAGCTCCTTGATCGTGTCCAGGAGCAGGCTCTTGCCGAAGCGCCGCGGGCGCGACAGGAAATAGTGCTTCCCTTCACCGACCAACCGCCGGAGATAGGCGGTCTTGTCGACGTAGTAGCACTCTGCTTTCCGAACCTCGCGGAAGGTCTGCATGCCGACAGGCAGCCTGCGTCTGGTCATGGCCACGGTACGCTGATGTTGGCGGTTCGATTGTCGCCCCTGCTCCGCCTCAGGGCTCGACCGTGATCTCGCCTACCGCCCATGGATGCTCTTTGCAGTGGTACCGGAACGTGCCGGGCTCGTCGAAGGCCACGACCTCCCACGTCGCCGGCTGGAGCGCGCCGGTCGTCCAGCTCCCGTCGCGCGCCGCTACGGTGTGGGCCAGCTCCCCGTTGTTGACGAACCGCACGCGCGCGCCCGCCGTCACCCGGGCGCGCACCGGATTGAAGGCGTGCTCGTCGATGGCGTAGCGCCGGCCGCCCACCGACCAGGAGGGATTCTCCATCAGCGTCGCGGTCTCGATGGCGTCGGTCTCGCGCGGCGCGGGGCCGGACGGCTCGAGGTCGGCCCACGGATCGGCCGACGCTTCGCCACGCGCGGCGACGGCGCCGTCGAGCGCAAACGCCCAGAGCTCGCGGCCCATCGGAATCGCGATGAACTGTTCGCCGTCCAGCTCGTAGGCGGCGGCCGGACCGGGCCGCACCCGTGCCCCGGCCGGGGCGGTCTGGAACGCCCACACGCGCTCGCCGGTCCGGGCGTCGTAGGCCTCGACCTGCCCGCCCGGCGATCCGCGGAACATCAGGCCTCCGGCGGTGGTCAGCGGACCGCTCGTGCCGAGCAGCGGGCTGGGAACCTCCTGCTTCCAGACCACCCGGCTCGTGCGCGGGTCCACCGCGGCGATGATGCCGACCGAGTCCGGCAGGCTGATGTGACCACCGCTCGGGCGGGACAGCCAGGGATCGGTGAAACGCCGGGCGCGTCCGACGTGCGCGTGCCCCTGCGCGTAGACGTAGCCCGTCCCCGGACTGAACGACATCGGCGTGACCCGCACGCGCGGAATCGGCGCGCCGGGCGCCACGACGAGGGGGCGGTCCGCCGACGGCGGCGTGTACGTGCTGCAGCTCAGCTCGAACGGCGGCGGCACCCGGTCGCGCCAGAACGAGCACTCGGGCAGGATGCTCTCGGCCCCCACCGGGAACGGCTGCGTGGGCGCAGTGTGCAGGAACGCGTCCTGCGGCACCTCCCGCTCCTCGATCGGCAGCAACGGCTCGCCGGTCTCCCGATCGAAGACGAAGAGGTAGCCGTCCGCCCGCATCGCGGCCAGCGCCCTGCGCGGCTGCCCGTCGACCTGCGCCTCGTAGAGCAGCAGGGGCGTGGCGATGTCCGCGTCCCAGACGTCGTGCCGGACCACCTGGTAGTGCCAGCGCCGCTCGCCGGTCTCCATGTCGAGCGCCAGCACCGAAGCGGTGAACAGGTTGTCGCCCTCTCGAATCTCGCCGCCGAACATCGGGACCGGGTTGCCGGTCGAGAAATAGACCAGCCCCAGGTCGGGATCGACCGTCCCGACCAGCCAGACGCCGCCGCCGCCCAGCCTCCACGTTTCCGAATCCTGCGGCCACGTCTCGTGCCCGAACTCTCCCGGCCGCGGCACGACGAAGAACGTCCACCGCGTCTCGCCGGTCGCCGCGTCGAGCGCGATGACGCGCCCCTGCCCGCCGCTGTCGCCGTTGGCCAGCCCCACGAAGACCTGGCCGCGCGCATGCATCGGCGCCGTCGTGACCCCCTCGCCCTCCTGGCGCGGCACGCTGCCCACCAAGTTCATCCAGGCGAGCTCGCCCGTGTCCTGGCGTAGCGCAATCACGTGGGCGCTCCGCAGACCGACGAAGACCAGTCCATCCCCCAGCCCGACGCCCTGCCAGGACGGAACCATCAGCGGCTCGTCGGGCGGCGGCTGCCAGCGCCAAAGCGTCTCGCCGGTCCGGGCATCGATCGCGAATACGTTGGCCCCGGCGGTCAGATACAGGACGCCGTCTCGCATGACCGGCGTCGCCCGCGAGGCCGCGCCGCCGGGCAGCGGCGTCGCCCAGGCCCCGCCGAGCCGGTCGACCGTATCGAGAGTGATGTCGTCCAGGCTCGAGTAACGCGAGCTCGACCAGTCACCCCCAACCAACGGCCACTCCCCGGCCGGGTAGCCACGCCCGGCTTCCGGCCCTTCCTGTGCCTGCAACGCGCCCGGCCAGGCAACGATTCCGACCGCCGCCAGCACAATCACGACTCCGCGACGCAATCCACGCATGACGCTCTCTCCTTCTCCCAGCCTGCACGACTCGGAGCGGCCGCGGCACCAGCATCTCCCGGCGGCGGAATACGCGACCAGACTACTTCACCGCCCGGCTAAGACGTCAGGTGCTCCAGGCGCAGCAAGCGGATGACCGGCTCGGCCGCGGCGCGCGAGGCGGCCAGGTCCACCTCGATCTCCGCCACCCAGTCGTTGTGCCCCTCCACGTCCACCAGCATCTGCTCGACCCGCCACGTGGCGCCGTCGTCGGAGGGTTGCGTATGGGTGTGACGCCGGTTGCGGCCCTCGGGGTCCAGGCGCAGGCCGCCGTTCTCGGCCGTGAACGCTTCCCGCGCCCGCGCCAGCCGCCCGGCGGTCCATTCCTGCCGGTCCCTGTCGTCCATCGTGTCGAGGACCTCGAGCGCCGCCTCGTCGTCGCCGATCGACCAGGCGCGCAGCAGGGCGAACACCCGCGTGCGGATCGCGGCGGTGAAGGCGCGGGCGTCGCGCGTCACGTCGGCCGGCTCGTCGCGGCCGGGCACGGCCGGCTCGGGCTCGCCCTCGGGCTGGAAGTCGGGATCGCGCATCCGCTCCCATTCCTCGAGCAGGCTCGAGTCCACCCGGCGCACGAGGTCCCGCAGATAGAGCTCCATCTCGACCACCTCGTCGGCCTTCATGCCGTCGGGCACCGTCTGCCGGAGCGCCTTGTAGACGCTCGAAAGATGCCGCAGCAGCAACCCCTCCATCCGTTCGAGGCCGTACTCCCGGACGTAGTCGGAGAACGAGAGATAGGTCTCGAACATCTCCCGCGCGATCGACTTGGGCCGCACGTTCTCCTCGCCGACCCACGGGTGGCGGTCGGCGAAGTCGTTGAAGGTCTCGTAGACGAAGTCGGCGAGCGGCTTGGGATGCTCGAGCTTCTCGAGCTCCTCCATGCGCTCCTCGTAGTCCATGCCGGCCGCCTTCATCTCGGCCACCGCCTCGCCCTTCAGCTTGTCGAGCTGCCGGCGCAGGATGGCGTCCGGGTTCTCCAGGATGCTCTCGACGAGCGTGAGCAGATCGAGCGCGTGGGACTCGGCGTCGGGATCGAGCGCCGGGATCGCCTCGATGAGATAGAGCGACAGCGCCTGGTCCATCGAGAAGTCGTCCTGCAGATCCACGTCCACCCGCACCCGCGAGCCGTCGGGCGTGCGGGGCACGATCTCGACGACCCCGCGCGTCACCAGCGCCCGGAAGAGCTGCCAGCCGCGGCGCCGGTGCATGCGCTTCGCGGCCTCGGATTCGTGGCTGTCGCGCACGAGCCGCCGCATCGCCAGGCAGCCGTCGCCGCGGCGCGACAGCACGTTGAGCAGCATGCCGTGCGAGACGGTGAAGCGCGACTTGAGGCGCTCGGGGCGCGCGCGCACGAGCCGTTCGAACGTGGCCCGGTCCCAGGGCGCAAAGTTGCGCGGCGGCTGCCGCTTGACCACCTTCTTCCCCGCCTTCGCCTTGGCGGCCAGCCGCCGGTTCTCGATGACGTGCTCGGGGGCCTGCGCCACGACGTAGCCGCGCTCGTCGAAGCCCTTGCGCCCGGCGCGGCCGGAGATCTGGTGGAAGTCGCGGGCCGAGAGCACCGCCGTCTTCTCCCCGTCGTACTTCGAGAGGCGGCTGAAGAGCACCGTGCGAATCGGCACGTTGACGCCGACCCCCAGGGTGTCGGTGCCGCAGATGACCTTGAGCAGGCCCCTCTGCGCGAGCTGCTCGGCGAGCACGCGGTAGCGCGGCAGCAGGCCCGCGTGGTGGATGCCGATGCCGTGCTTCAGCCAGGTCCGGACGCGGGGGCCGTAGGGGGTCGAGAAGCGCACGTCCTCGACGGCGGCGCCCAGCGCCTGCTTCTCGGGGCGCGTCGCAATCTGCAGACTGGTGAAGCTCTGGGCGCTCGCGGCGGCGTCCTTCTGGGTGAAATGCACCACGTAGACCGGCACCCGATCCGCCTCCACCAGCCGTTCCACGGCGTGTGCGAGCGGGTCCTCGGAGTAGGCGTACTCCAGCGGCACCGGCCGCTCGCTCGACGTGACGGTCACCGTCTCCCTGCCGGTGCGCCGCGTGAGCTCCTGCTCGAAGAACGTCACGTCGCCGAGCGTCGCCGACATCAGCAGGAAGCGCGTCTGCGGCAGGGTCAGCAGCGGCGTCTGCCACGCCACGCCGCGGTCCCGGTCGGCGTACCAATGGAACTCGTCCATCACGACGTCGTCCACCGGCGCGTGCTCCCCTTCGCGCAGCGCCATGTTGGCCAGGATCTCGGCCGTGCAGCACAAGAGCGGGGCGTCGCGGTTGACGGTGGCGTCGCCGGTCGCCAGCCCGACGTTGTCCGGGCCGAACTCGCGGCACAACGCCATCCACTTCTCGTTGACCAGCGCCTTGATGGGGCAGGTGTAGACCGAGCGCCGCCCGCGCGCGAGCGACGCGAAGTGCAGCGCGAACGCGGCCAGCGACTTGCCCGAGCCGGTCGGCGTGTTGAGGATGACGTGCCGGTCTTCGAGCAGCGCCAGGATCGCCTCCTCCTGGGCGGGATAGAGAGTCAAGCCCAGCCGGTCGACGTAGTCGAGAAAGCGGTCCAACAGCTCGTCGCTGGACGCTTCGCCTACCGGCAACAGGTCGAACAGGGGTGCGGCCATGCCGGAGATTGTCGCGCGACGACGTCCGTCGCCGCCAGCGCGCAGGGGCCGCGCGCGCGCGCTCACTCCAGCTCGGCGATGACCGGAGCGTGGTCGGATGCGATCAGCCCGTCCTTCTTCTTGCGGTAGTCGCGGTCGATCTCGACGCGCCGCAGGCGGGACACGACGGACTCGGTGCCCAGCAGCACGTCGATGCGCAGGCCGAGCTTGCGGTGGAAGGCGCCGCCGCGGTAGTCCCACCAGGAGAACGCCCGCGTATCCGGCAGGTGATGGCGAAACAGGTCGGTGAACCCCCAGTCGAGCAGCCCCCGGAAGCAAGCCCGCTCGGCGTCGGTGTGATGGATGCTCCCGTGAAGCGCCGCTTCGTCCCAACTGTCGAGCGCCTCCGGCACGACGTTGAAGTCACCGCACAGCACGGTCGGCCGCCGCGGATCGTGCAGCTCGGCGAAGTGCCGCCGCAGACTCTCGAACCAGTCCAGCTTGCGGGGATAGTCGGCGTGGTCGACAGACTTGCCGTTCGGGCAGTAGACGGTGGTGAACGACAGGTCACCCGCATCGGCGGTCAGGACTCGGGCCCCCAGCTCGTCCTGCCCCGGCAGCCCGCGGCGCACCACCCGGACCGGCTCGCGGGACAGGATCGCCACGCCGTTCCACGCCTTCTGGCCGTAGGGCTCGGCGTGGTAGCCGGCGTCCTCGAACGCCTGCCGCGGGAACTCGTCGTCGGTCAGCTTCAGTTCCTGGATCCCGACCAGGTCGGGCCGGCGCGCGTCGAGCCAGTGCCGCACGAAATCCAGCCGGGCCCGCAACCCGTTGACGTTCCACGTGGCAATCGTCATGTGGTGCCCCCGCCCGAAAGTCGTCGCCGAACGCAACCGCTGCGGTCGCGCCGCAGCCTCCGATTGTCGCCCAACAGGCCCGCATGGGACTCTACGCCGTGGCTACGGCACAGACTCCCACCTCGGCGCCGCTTCGTCGGGCGTGAGGCGATCTATGCCGGGAATCTCGTCGAAGTGCCGGTCGTAGCTGACGATCGTCCGGACGCCCGTGCGAAGCATGACGGCAGCGTGGATCGCATCACGCGGCTGCACCGCATCGTGACGTGCGAGCATCGCACGGCATTCCCACAGGTCCTCGAGAACGACCGGGTGAAACAGGCTGACGGTCGTAGCGAACGACTCGAACACGATGAACCCGTCCGAGACGCGCTGCACCGCGCGGTAGCGATGGAGAATCTCCTGCAAGACCTCCACATCGCTCACTGCGTCGACCTGGCGTCGTCCAACCGCCCGCAAAAACTCGACCGACGGCTCCTTGAAGGGGTGGCTCCGGCCCGCCGCGTACATCGGGATGTTGGCGTCGACGAACACCCTCACGGTTCTATCGCGCCTCGAATGATTTCGTCCTCGATCTGCTCCGGGTCGCCGACGACGTCGTTGAGGCTCGCGAGCCTCTCAACGGCTTCCACCCGCGCGGACACGCCGCCGGAGCCGTATCGGATCATGGCCGCTTCACGTACGAGCTCCCCTACGGATCGGCCCTGCAACCGCGCCTCCTTCTCGATTTCCCGGTAGAGCGCGGGAGGAAACAGGATCGTCGTCTTTTTGGTCATCCTACCAGCCATATCCATATCCTCATCTGGATACTGCATCCTACCGCAGCGCTGAAGCGGAGGTCAAAACCACCCTATGCGGGCCCCGGGCCCCGCCGGTCGCGGTCCGCGAGCGACTCGAACGCGGCGGCGATCAACTTGATGTCGTCCCGCAGGCTCTCCGTGACCACGTCGAAGTGGGTCCGCATGCGCTGCTCGGAGTCCGTGATGCGGGCCAGGACTTCCGTCCTGAGCTCCCGGAGCTCCACCCTCGTCGCCAGCGGCTCGACGGCGGCCGCTATCTCGGCCCGCAACTCCTCCTTCGCCGCCTGCAACTCCGCCTTCGTCGCCAGCGGCTCGATCGCCGCCCGCAATTCCGCCTTCGTCGCCAATGGCTCGATCGCCGCCCGCAATTCCGCCTTCGTCGCCAGCGGCTCGATCGCCGCCTGCAGGTCGTCTTTCGTCGCCAGGGTTGGAAGAATCTGCTCGATCCTGTCCACTCGAACCTCGAGATTGTCGAAACGCCGATCCATCCGATCCATGCGCATGACCGCCCTCCGTGCAGAGATGACGGCGGCGGACGGACACCGCTCGGCCGACCGCCGGCATCGTACCACCGAATCGGGAGCAAGAGCGATGCCGGAAGCGGCGCCGCGTAGTAGTATGGGCGTCCATCGGGGAAGACATGATGCGGGTGGATGTTGCGCTCCGACGACGGCTGCCGCACGCGCTCCTTGCCGGCGTTCTGCTCGTTGCAGCCGCTCCCGGCGCCGAGGCCCAGGAGGCCGCGCTCGCGGACGCGGTGCAGCGCGGCGACGACGCGGCGGTGCGGACCCTGCTCGCGGGGCAGGCGGATGTCGACGCGGCGCAGGGTGACGGGGCTACCGCCCTGCACTGGGCCGCGTACCGCAACGAAGCGGAGACCGCGGCGGCCCTGATCCGCGCCGGGGCCGATGTCGACGCGGCCAACGACTACGGCGTCACTCCGCTTTCCCTCGCGGCCCGCAACGGCAACGCCGAGATCGTCTCGCAGCTCCTGGCGGCCGGCGTCGATCCCGACGACCCGCGGCAGGCAGTCAACGCCGGCGAGACGCCGCTGATGCTGGCGGCAAGGAGCGGACAGGTCGACGCGGTGCAGGTGCTGGCTGCCGCCGGCGCCGACGTCGACGCGCAGGAGAACTGGAACGGCCAGTCGGCCCTCATGTGGGCGGGAGCGGAGGGACACGTTCCGGTCGTCGAGTCGTTGATTGACCTCGGCGCGGATATCCGGGCGCGCTCCAACAGCGGCGCGACGCCGCTCCTGTTCGCGGTGCGCAAGGGCAGCATCGGCGCCGTCCGGTCGCTGCTCGCGGCCGGCGCCGACGTGAACGAATCGCGTCCCGACGGCGCCACTCCCCTGCTCGTGGCGGTCGTCAACGGCCACGAGGACCTCGTGGACCTGCTGCTCGCGGAAGGCGCGGACCCGAACGCCGAGGGCGGCTCCACGCGGCTGACCGTGCAGGGCATGCGCGCCGAACCGATGCCGCTGACGATACGCAAGCTGGGCTACAGCGAGCGCGAGAACGAGGGGATCATCCGCGGCAACATCTTCGGCCGGCCGCTGCAGGCGGCGGTGCACGTGGCGAACTGGCACATCAGCGACCAGTTCATCGTGGTGAACCTGGACCGGCTGCGCGTGCTGCGCTCGCTTCTCGCCTACGGCGCGGACGTCAACGGGCGCAACTCGATGGAGGAGCCGCGCTGGTCGGGGGCGCGGTACCGCCGGCACATGACCGGCGCCACCGCGTTCATGCTGGCCGCCAAGTCTGCCGACGTCGAGGTGCTGCGCCTGCTGCTGGAGTACGGCGCCGACCCGGCGATCGACACCGAGGACGGCATCACGCCGCTGATGGCCGCGGCGGGCATCTCGTGGGCATCGAACCAGGACCGCGCCAGCGAAGCGCAGGTATTGGAGGCGGTCAGGCTGATCGTCGAGGAGCTGGGCGCAAACGTCAACGCGGTCAGCGTCGTCGGCGAGACGGCGATGCACGCGGCGGCGTACCGCGGCGCCAACAGCGTGGTGCAGTACCTGTTCGACCAGGGCGCCGAACTGGACGTGGCGGCCCTGGACGGGCGGACGCCGCTGCGTGTGGCCGACGGGGTGGAGTATGGCAATTCGTTCGCCGCACATCCCCACACGGCCGTGCTGCTGCGGGAGCTCGGAGCCCGGGAGATCGAGTGTCCGGCGCCCTGCGCGGCGGCCATCCCGGAGGAGGCGCTGAAGCGATGACGGGCCAGAAGGCAGTGACGTCGACGCGTCGGGTGCGGCGGCTGGCGCTCGCACTGAGCGTGGCGGGCGGTTTCGCCGTCATCGCCGGCGGCGCGGCGCCGAGTGCTGCGCCGCAGGCCCGGAACGCCACGGAGCAGAGCGCCGAGGCGCCGGCGGCGGCGGGGGCCGGGACGCGGCCGGAGACCGCCCCGCGCGCGGCGCTGAGCGGGCCCGCTCCCCGCGCCGTCCTGCAGCGCTACTGCTTCGCCTGCCACAACCAGCGCACGCTGACGGCCGGACTGGCTCTCGACGTCCTCGACATGACGCGGGCGGGCGAGCACCCGGAAGTGTGGGAAGCAGTGATCCGCAAGCTGCGGACCGGGGCGATGCCGCCGGCGGGGCGGCCGCGGCCCGACAAGGCCACCTACGACTCGGTGGTGACGTGGCTCGAGACCGAGCTCGACCGCGCGGCGCTGGCGAACCCCGATCCCGGGCGGCCCACCCTGCACCGCCTGAACCGGACGGAGTACGCCAACGCGGTCCGCGACATGCTGGCGGTGGACGTCGATACGGCGCTGCTGCCCGCCGACAACGCGGCGTACGGTTTCGACAACAACGCCGACGCGCTGACCCTGTCGTCGGCGCTCACCGAGCGCTACCTGGGCGCCGCCGCGCGGATCGCGGAGATGGCGCTCGGCCGGCCGCGGGGGACGCCGGCGCCGGAGACCTTCTTCGTACCGACCGACCGCGATCAGGGCACGCGCATCGGCGACGCGCTGCCGTTCGGATCGCGCGGCGGCACCGCCTTCCGCTACTACTTCCCGGCCGACGGCGAATACGCGTTCCAGATGCGGCCGAAGGAGAGCGGCGTCGCCGGCGGTTTCGAAGGCGTCACCGACGAGCCGCACGAGCTCCACGTGAGCATCGACGGCGAACGGGTCTGGACCGGCATCGTGCAGCGCCCGCCGGGCGTGCGCGGCAACGAGCGCAACCGGTTGATCCTGGAGAGCATGCGGTTCGAAGCGCCG
This sequence comes from Vicinamibacterales bacterium, assembly GCA_965116825.1. GTDB lineage: Bacteria > Acidobacteriota > Vicinamibacteria > Vicinamibacterales > UBA8438 > WTFV01. The sequence goes on along the minus strand of OZ220736.1, from coordinate 3,374,397 downwards.
GTGTCGGCCGGCTCGCGCCTCGTGCAGGTGTACTTCACGGCCAGGACCTCCGCCTACGTCGAGGACCTGTTCGATCCGGACCTGCGCCGGGACCCGTACCGGGCCCCGAACGGCGAGCCGGTCGTCTCAAGCGTCGCGATCACCGGGCCGCTTCCCGACACCGTCACCATGGGAGACTCGCCCAGTCGCCGCAGGCTGCTCGTCTGCACGCCGGCCGCCGCGGCGGACGAGGAGCCCTGCGCGCGCACCATCGTCTCGACGCTGGCGCGGCGCGCCTGGCGGCGCCCGGTGAGCGACGCCGACCTCCGGATCCCGCTCGGCCTCTACCGCGGCGGTGCGGCGCGGGGCGGCTTCGAGGCGGGTATCGAGCTGGCCGTGCGCGGCATCCTGGTCAGCCCGCGCTTCCTGTTCCGGTTCGAGGACCAGCCGGCCTCGGTCGAGCCCGGCACGCCCTACCCCATATCCGACCTGGAGCTGGCCTCTCGCCTCTCGTTCTTCCTCTGGAGCAGCATCCCGGACGACGAGCTGCTGGAGCTGGCCGTCGCGGAGAAGCTGCACGACCCGGACGTGCTGCAGGGGCAGGTGCAGCGGATGCTGGCCGACCCGCGCTCGCAGGCGCTGGTCGACAACTTCGCCGGCCAGTGGCTGCACATCCGCAACGTCGCGGGGTTCCAGCCGAGCCCGGAGCTGCTGTTCCACTTCGACGACAACCTGCGGCAGGCCTTCGAGCAGGAGACCAAGCTGTTCTTCGAGAGCATCGTCCGCGAGAACCGTAGCGTGCTCGACCTGCTCGACGCCGACTACACGTTCCTGAACGAGCGGCTGGCCCGGCACTACGGCATCCCCGGCGTCTACGGCGAGCGCTTCCGCCGCGTGGCGCTGGCGCCCGACAGCGTGCGCCGCGGGCTGCTCGGGCAGGGCTCGATCCTCACCGGCACGTCGCGCTCGAACCGCACGTCGCCGGTCATCCGCGGCAAGTGGATCCTGGAGAACCTCCTGGGCACGCCGCCACCCCCGCCGCCGCCCGACGTTCCCGACCTGGTCGAGGAGCGCGACCCGCGCAAGGTGCTTCCGATGCGCGAGCAGATGGCGGCCCACCGGGCGAACCCGGTCTGCGCCGCGTGCCACGCCCAGATGGACCAGTTGGGCTTCGCCCTGGAGAACTTCGACGCCATCGGCGAGTGGCGCGACATCTACGCATCGGGGCTGCCCATCGACGCTTCGGCGGCGTTCCCCGACGGCACCGCGTTCGACGGCCCGGCCGAGCTCCGCGCGCTGCTGCTGAGCCACGCGGACGATTTCCTGACGACGGCGGTCGACCGGCTCTTGACCTACGCCCTCGGGCGCGGGCTCGAAGCCACGGACATGCCCACCGTGCGGAAGATCATGCGGGACGCCGCGCACGACGACCACCGCTTCGCTGCTCTCGTGCAGGGCGTCGTCGAGAGCACGCCGTTCCGGATGCGGACGGCGCAGGATCGCACGAACTGACGCAAGTGGTGCTCGTGTCTCCGGCTCGGACCACACCGGATGACCCGCGCTCGGCTAGTCGCTGGACTGCCGGCGATAGTGCCTGACGCGTGCCGCCCAGGCGAACTCCAGGAAGTAACGGCTGAGCCCGCGGGCGGATTCCGGCGGCACGTCGGGGTCGAAGAAGAGGCGGCAGAGCTCCTCGCGCGCGCGCAGGCTCTCCCGCCTGTGGGCGGGACCATGATAATCTGGCGCAGGATCCACGGGAGAGACGCAATGCTGATCACGAAGCAGGCGCTGCCGAGACGAACCTTCCTGCGCGGCGTGGGCGCGACGCTGGCGCTGCCGCTGCTCGACGCGATGGTGCCGGCGATGTCGGCGCGGGCGCCGGGGACGCCGCGGTTCGCGACCGTCTACGTCGGCAACGGCATGAACATGTGGGACTGGACGCCGCCGACCGAGGGCGTCGGGTTCGAGCTCTCCCCCATCCTGCAGCCGCTGGAACGGTTCCGCAAGCGGACGCTGATCCTGAGCGGGCTGGACAACTATCCGGCGACCGACCAGGGCGACACCGGCGGGCAGCATCCGCGCGCCGCTCCCGCGTTCATGAGCTCGGTGCACCCGAAGCAGACCGAGGGCGCGGACGTGGAGGCGGGCACGACGGTCGACCAGATGATCGCCGAGTTGATCTGCCGCGACTCGAAGCTGCCGTCGCTGGAGGTCTCGGTCGATCGCAACGACGTCGTCGGCGCCTGCGACCACGGCTACGCGTGCGCCTACATGAACTCGCTGTCGTGGAAATCGCCGACCCTGCCGCTGCCGGCCGAGACGAACCCGCGGTTCGTGTTCGAGCGGCTCTTCGGCACCGGCGACACCGCCGAGGAGCGGCGGTTGCGGGTGGAAGAGGACCGCAGCATCCTCGACGGCCTGACGCGCGAGATCGCGGCGCTGTCGAGCCGGTTGGGCGGACACGACCGCACCAAGCTCGGCGAGTACCTCGACTCGATCCGCGACGTCGAGCAGCGCATCGCGCGGGCCGAGTCGACCAACACCGACTTCGCGGTCCCCGAGCGTCCCGTCGGCGTGCCGGAGACCTTCCGCGAGTACGCCGAGCTGATGTTCGACCTGCAGGTGCTCGCGTTCCAGGCCGACATCACCCGCGTCACCTCGTTCATGATGGCCCGCGAGAACATCAACCGGTCCTACAACGAGATCGGGCTGCCCGAGGCGCACCACTCGATGTCGCACCACGGCAACAACCCGGACAAGATGCAGGACTTCACGAAGCTGAACACCTACCACGTCGACACGCTGGCCTACTACCTCGACCGCCTGCAGTCGATTCCCGACGGCGACGGCTCGCTGCTCGACGGCACCGTGGTCCTCTACGGCAGCGGCATGAGCGACGGCAACATCCACAACAACTACGACGTGCCGGTCGTCGTGGTCGGCGGGCCGGAGCGCGGATTGAAGGGGAACCGGCACCTCGTGTATCCGAAGGGCACCCCGCTCGCCAACCTGTCGCTCAGCCTGATGGCCAAGTTCGGCGTGCGCGTGGAGCAGTTCGGCGACAGCACCGGGCGCCTGCCGCTGCTGTCGGGCGTGTAGACCACACGGAGAGGGGCCGCGCCGTCACGACCGTTCGCGGATGACTGACGACGTGGCCTCATCCAAGCTCTACGAAGCGGCGTTCCCGTTCGCCGACGATGTCCTCGCACTGCCCGTCGAGGACATCGATCGGGCGGCAGGCTGGTACGCCGCCAGCTTCGGCCTCGTCGAGGTCGAGCGTCGCAGCTCCCCGGTGCCCACCATCATCATGCAGCGGGACGGCGTCCGTATCGGCTTCGCCGTCAACGGCGGCGACCCGAGCCAGGAGGGCGCCGCCATTCTCGTGACCGACATCCACCGGGCTCGCGACGAGCTGAGAGCCAACGGGGTGAAGACGGCCAACTGGCGCGTGGACGAGCGCGACGGGAAGAAGTACCAGGTCTTCTTCGTCGTGGCGCCGGACGGGCTCTGCTACTACTTTCACCAACTCCTCGGTGCCACTGGAGGGTAGGCCGCTCTACCCTGGCAACGGGTACTCCATCTCCCGTGGCGCGCGCATCCGACGCCGCCGGCCTGACGGTCGCGGACCGTTCCGAGCAACCCTTGACGGCAATCGCCGACCTCCTGGTCCGCCTCGACGAAGCCACGTCGGAGACCGAGCGAGCGCGTCTGCTGCAGGAGATCATGGCGCGCCAGCCTGGCACGGCGAACCGCATGTTCGCAGGCCGCAGCATGGACGGGAACGCGACCATCGACCTGAAGGACCGCGAGGGCCGTGACCGACTGGTGCTGGCGGTCACACCCGAGGGTCAGGCCCGCATCCGGTTCCTGGACGTCGGCGCCAAGGGCCAGCGCCCCCCGGCCCTCACCATCGGATGGCCGAGTAGTCGGTCGGCACGAGGTCCCTGGACTGAACCAACTCGATGAGTCGGGTATCCGGGTTGCGCTCCATCGCCCTCACGACCTCGTGAAACTCCGGATCGGCGTGCGCGTTGCCGAGTCGCTCGTCCCGCGCTTGCCGCGAAGGGTATCCTCGCATGTACACGAACGTGCGGTCGGCGTCATCGCCGGAGGTCGCGAGCCAGTAGCCCACGTTGCGTATCCCGTGCCGCTCGTAGATCCCGGTGGTGTAGTTTCCGAAACGCGCCGCCAGCGCATCCCGTTTTCCGGGCAGCGCCTTGTAGATGCGCAGTTCGAAGAAGCCGGGCTCGCGCGGCTGCTGGGCGACTCCCCAGCCGACGCCGGCGATCCCGCACGACAGACCGATTATTGCGATCAGCTTCCACTTCAGCATTGCGGCCTCCTCCCGGCCCCCTGACTCGTCAACCGGGTACAGCGCGATCCGGGCGGCAACAGCGCCGCGTCTCATATTCCGTCCGTTGTCGGATCCTACCGCGCCACCGCGCAGGGGCGTGCGCCTGGACAGCGCGGCTATCATCACCCAACAATCCGTGGTGGGATCCGCGTGGCACCGGAAGCACCGGGGGCTTCCGGACCCGGGCGGGCCGACGTGGCAAGGCGCGGCGAGGGAGCACGTACCCGCCTCGAGCGCAGGCGTCGGCGACCGGGCGGTATGCGTGGTGTTGAAAGGACGTGCGAGATGACCCGACTGCGAATGCTCACGGCGTTGCTGGCGGCGTGCCTGGTGCTCGGCGGCACAGCAGAAGGCCAGGAACCACGAGCCATGACGCTGGTCGATCTGCTCGAGGCGCCTCGCCTGAGCGATCCGCAACTGTCTCCCGATGGTCGTCAGGTGCTGTACGTGCTCGCCGAGGCCGACTGGGAGGCGAACCGTGCCATCAGCCACATCTGGCGGGCGGACGCCGACGGCGGCGACACCGTGCAACTGACCCGGGGGGAAGAAGGGGAAACGGCTCCCCGTTGGTCGCCGGGCGGCGAGCAGGTGGCGTTCCTCACCGCGCGCGGCGCGGCGGAGATCACGCAGATACACCTGTTGAGCAATCGAGGCGGCGAGGCGCGTCCGCTCACCGATCACCCGACGGCGGTCTCGAGCATCAAGTGGTCGCCCGACGGCAGCGCCGTCTACTTTCTCGCCGCCGACGAGAAGCCGGCGGCGCAACGGGCCCGTGAGGCCCGAAAGGACGACGTCTACGCCTTCGAGGAGGACTTCCAGCACCGCCACCTCTGGACGGTGACCGTGTCGACCGGCGCAACGGCGCGGGTGACCGAAGGCGACTACTCCATCATCGACTACGACCTGTCGCGCGACGGCGAGCGGGTCGCCCTGCATCGCGCTCCGAATCCGGTGCTCGAGTACCGCGACGCGAGCGAGGTCTGGGTGATGGAAGCCGACGGGAGCAAGCCGCAACGGCTGACCGACAACAACGTGCCGGAGGCGGGTGCGCAGGTGTCCCCGGACGGCTCCCGCGTGCTGTTCCTGTCGCGCTCGAACGAGCGGTTCGAGAAGTACTACAACAGCAACGTCTTCCTGGTTCCGGCCGGCGGGGGTCCGGCCAGGGTCCTGGCTCCCGGCCTGCCCTACGAGCTCGGCGACGCGGCCTGGTCGGCCGACGGGGATTCGGTCTTCGCCGTCGCGAACATGGGGGTCCACAGCGAGCTGTTCCGGCTGGACGCGGCGACGGGCGAGGCCGAGCAACTGACCGACGGCCGACACTCGATCGGGGCCTGGAACCTCGCGACGGCGGCCGGCCGGCACGTCCTGACCCTGCGCCAGCCGGACAACCCCGGCGACGTCTGGCTGCTGGGGACGGGCGGCGGCGCTACGCCGGAGCGCGTCACGCGCGTCTTCGACTACCTGAGCGACGACTTCCGGCTGCCGCGGCAGGAGAGGGTGGAGTGGACCGGCATTGACGGCGTCACGGTGGAAGGGCTGCTGTTCTACCCGCTCGACTACGAGGAGGGCCGGCGGTACCCGCTGGTCATCCAGACCCACGGCGGTCCGCAGGCCTCCGACAAGTTCGGCTTCGGAGCGCCGCGCAACTCCATCCAGGTGCTGGCGGCCCTCGGCTACGTCGTGCTCCAGCCGAACTACCGCGGCAGCACCGGCTACGGGGACGCGTTCCTGCGGGACATGGTCGGCGGCTACTTCAAGAACGCCCACCTGGACGTGATCGCGGGCGCCGACCACCTGATCGCGGCCGGCCTGGTCGACGGCGAGCGGATGGCGAAGATGGGCTGGAGCGGCGGCGGCCACATGACCAACAAGGTGATCACCTACACGAACCGCTTCCAGGCAGCGGCCTCGGGCGCGGGCGCGGCCAACTGGATCTCGATGTACGCGCAGAGCGACACGCGCAGCCAGCGGACCCCGTGGTTCGGCGGCACGCCCTGGCAGGTCGATGCCCCCACGGACCTCTACTGGGAGCACTCGCCGCTGAAGCACGTGTCGAACGTGACCACGCCGACGATCTTCCTGGTCGGCGAGGACGACCTGCGCGTGCCGCTGCCGCAGTCGGTCGAGATGCACCGCGCGCTCAAGAGCCTCGACGTCCCCACGCACCTCTACGTCGCGCCGCGGGAAGGACATGGCTGGCGCGAGCTCCGGCATCAGCTCTTCAAGATGAACGTCGAGCTCGACTGGTTCGAGCGGCACGTGACCGGGCGGCCGTACGTCTGGGAACGGGCCCCGGCAGGTGATTGAAGAGCATCACCACCGGCCGCCCCGCCGGACGGTAGCTACCGTCCGGCGGCATCAATGCGGTCGAAACAACCTGATGCCGGCCTCGTTGAGGCCGCGTGCGGCCTCGCTGTCGCTCATGCCCGCGGCAATCGCATCCAACTGCGCAAAGGTGGTCCCCGGCATCAGGTAGCGGACCGCTCCCGGCAGCGATTTGAGCTTCTCGTACGGCGTCATGACGTCGGCGTCCTGGTAGCGCTTGCGAACGCAGCCCCTCGCGTCGACCGCCTCGGTGGGAAAGAAACAGAGTCGGTGGTAGTTGAGGTAGGGCAACAGCACCTGCCGGGTGAATCCGTTGACGCGCTCGGCGAAGCGATCGGGAATCCGGTCGCCGTGGAGGCGCAGGCGTCCGACCGCACCGCTCGTGCTCTCGACCGTCGCATTGCCGGCTCCATGGAACATGAGGCGCACCCGGTCGACGTACAGCGCCTGCAGGAACGCCGTGACCTCACGGCTGCCGCGCTTCGGGGCTGCGTCGGGGTGAAAGCCTCGAATCATGAAAGGCATCTCCTGCAGCGCGGCGTCAAGGAACGGCGCAAGGCACGCTGCATCGAGGCGCTCGACCGACCCGACGAACTGGAACTTCGTCAGCTCGTCCACCAGCTTCAGGTGGTACAGGCCCCTGAAGCCGTCCGCCCCTCCCTGGCTTACCGAGACGACGCGCAAGTGGCCGGGCCGGTCGAACGGCAGGGGCCGCCAGCGACCGCCGATGGCCAGCGGGCAGGTCGGGGGCGGAGGCGTCACCCGGCGGCGCCGCCGATACGTCGTGGACCGCCTCAGGTTGTACAGGTGACCGTTGGAAATGCCCGCGAGACGCTCGAATCGCAGGTCGCGGAAGAGACGGTAGGCACGCGTACAAAGCGTGCGGGTGACCGGTCCGGACGATGCGCCGTGGAGGGCATCGACCTCGGCCAGCAACTCGATGTCGGCGCTCGTGTAGCGCCGCGAGAACCGCCGCCCCGGTTCATGCCGATGATCCACGAGCCGGCCCCCATCCCTGTACTGCTTCAGAAGTCGGGTGACCTGAGCCCGCGACAAGCCGGTCGCCCTGCCGAGGTAGCGTCGGAGAAGTCCCTTCTCGGCTCTTCCGAAGCGGAAATAGTCGAAGCCCCGCATGGTCTCTTCGATGAACGAGTAGGCTTCCGCGCGAGTCCGGGCCCGCGGAGCCAACGCCCGTCCGCTGTCAAGCAACTCCCGAACCGCATTCAGCGTCTCCGCCAGCGTCTCCGCACGACACTCCCGTACTGTCACGCCCATCTCCCGCGAGTGCGCCACTCCAGCAGACTGGTATCGGGTGCACACGTCCCCGGAAACGGTTCCCGCATTCCGGCTGGTTTGTGGCTTGAAACGGACAACGACCGGGTACCTGTGCACTGTCACGCTTCTTTCATTATAGCGCCTGCACGAAGGTCATCGAGTCGGTTCGCAGGCGACGAAAGTGGCAATTCAATGGCCAAGCAAGGACCTCTCCAACGAGAAATGAGCCTGAGCGCCGGGAGCCGCCCGACGAACAACTTGTCGACGCGGCGGAGAGGATGGGGCAAATGGCGCGACCCGCAGAGCCACGCAGCACTCCGCAAGGCCAGGCGCCCTCCCCGCGGTGCACCGCGGCGATGTATAGTCGTGCGCCCGTTCCAGAGATTACTGGAGACCATCCATTCCCGAGATCCACCTGACGTTCCGCGTGCCCTCGTGGATGTACGCTCGGTCCCTGCCGGCCGGGGCCACTGTCGCGGCGGGGTTCGTCGCACTGAACCTGCTCTTGTTCGTCCCGCTCTTTCTGCTCGTCTCGGACGAGAACAACTTCTCGCCTTTCTTTCCCCTGGGACACCCACGGGGTGACTACGACTGGGGATGGTCGGGGCTCGGACGCAGCACGTACGAGTACGTCATGCAGTTGTTCGTCCGGCGCCACAACAAGGACATCTTCCGGATCAGCGCGGACTGGATCTTCCTCTTCTCGTCCCTGGTTCTGGCCAGCCGCTTCGCCGGCGACAGGTGGCGGCGCGCGGGGGTCCGGCTCGCATGGTCCGCCTACGCCGCACTGCTGGCCTTCATGACCTACAGCGGCCTCATCCACGACCTCTTCGGCCGGCCCGGCACCCTGCTCGACGACATGCTGATGCTCGACAGCGCCTGGATCTTCGTGCGCGACGCCTGGGGTCCGGCGGATGTGCTCGCCGTCGTTGCCCTGCTGGCCACGGTCGCCGGCTTCGGACTGCTGCTGGCGCGGTATCTCGATGCCGTCTGGCGCTGGGGCGCCGGCCTCGACCCGCGGCGCGCGGCCGTCGGCTGCGCGCTCGTCGGCGGCTACAGCGTGCTGTCGCTCTTCTGGTTCGGCGTCCCGCGCGACGATCCTGTCGTCCAGCTCCAGGCAAAGCACGCGTACTACAACTGGCAGCGGTCACGGGACGTGCTGGCCACTGTCGAGGCGCTGGACGGCTCCGTCGTGGAGGCCGCGGCCCGCCTGGCCGGAACGACTCCGCTGCGCCGCCCCGACATCTATCTCTTCGAAGTCGAGTCGTACGGCGCGGCGCTGTGGGCCGACGAAGACTACCTTGCGGCGCGACAGGCGCTGATGCGCCGGGTGCGAAGCGAGCTGGACGAGTTGCGGCTCCCGCTGTTCACGCGCTTCGCGACCGCTCCGGTGCACGGCGGCGGGTCCTGGATGAGCACGGCGTCGGCGCTGAGCGGAATACGCATCAACAGCCATTCGATGTACTGGGCCTGGAAGCGCATGGCCGACCGGTATCCTCACCTGGTTTCGTACCTGCGGCGGCACGGCTACCACACCCTGGCGGTGCAGGCCGGCGCCACGTGGGCGGAGGACCTGTACGGCTACGACGACGTGATCATCCGGGAAGATCTCTCGTACGACGGCCGGGTCTACGGGTTCGGCCACGTCCCGGACCAGTGGGCCCTGGACTACGCGTTCACGAACCACTGGAACGGAAATCCGCGCCCCCGCCTGTTTCACTTCTTCGCCGTGTCCACGCACTTCCCCTGGCAGCCTCCGCCCCGGATCACGGAGGACGCCCTGGAGCTGGAAGAACCCCAACCCGCGTTCATCGAAACACGGCCCGACTACGTGGAGCTCGCGCTGACCGTACCCCAGGGCTGGCAGCGGGACTACTTCGTGACCGTCGCCTACGAATGGGAGCTGCTGCTCGAAGCGTTCCGGCAGCGCATCGAGCCCGGATTCATAGCGCTAATCTTTGGCGACCACCAGCCGCCGTTCATCACGGACGGACACGGCGACAGCGACGTCCCCCTGCATGTCGTGACCGACATCGCCGCTCTGGAGGAACCGCTGGCGGCGGCGGGCTTCGCGCAGGGAGAAGGGATTGCCTGGAAGCCTGCGTCGAAGTCGTTCCGGATGGAGGCCCTCTATCCGTTCCTGCTGAGCCTGCTGGCCGCGGAACCCGGAGACCTGCTCGAGTACAGCCCGACCGGGATCGCGTTGCCCGAGCTGCCGACCTGGTAGCGCAACGCATGGTGGCGCCAGCAAGCGCGCGCGTGGCAACCGCTACGGAGTCCGATCCGGCGTCAGCCTGAAGCGGCCGATGTCCCACTGCGGGGGCCGGTCCAGGCAGAAATTTGCCATGACCCGGCCGACGACGCTGCAGAACTTGAACCCGTGTCCCGAGAAGCCGGCCGCGACGAACACGTCGTCCGCATCCACGAGACGGTCCAGGACGAAGTCCGTGTCCGGCGTGTTCGTGAACATGCAGGCCGCCATCCGCCGGGTCGCGCCGTTCGCCTCGGGAAAGCAGGCTTCGATCGCCTCGCGCAGGACGGCTTCGTCCTCTGGATGGCAGTTCCGGTCCAGACCATCGGGATCGCTCACCTGCTGCCGCAGGTGGTAGTACTTCCCGATCTTGAAACCCTCGCCGCGGTCGTCGGGGAAGCCGTAGTAGCGCCCGGACGGCGCCTCCATGTTGAAGACCGGAAAGCGGGCGGGGTCGAACGCCGTGTCATGCAGCGGCTCGGTCCAGAGCATGACCTGCCGCTCGGGACGGCACATCCGCCGCAGGTCCGGCACAAGCTCGCCCACCCAGGGGCCGGCCGTGATCACCAGCTTTCGGGCCTCGTAGCGACCGTCCGCCGTGTCGACGCGCACGCCGTCCCCGTGCCGCTGCCAACCATGGACCCGCGCGTCGGTCACGATCTCCGCGCCGAGGGCGCGCGCCGCGGCGGCGTATGCCTGAACGGCAATCTCGGAACGCACGTAGCCGCCGTCGGGCTGGTAGACGGCCCGCATGGAGTCCGGAAGCCGATAGCCGGGGAACCGCCGGTTGACCTCGGCCCCGTCGAGCTCCTCGAAGGCGAGGCCGTGCTCGAGGCACGACTGCCGCGACCCTTCGATGGTCCAGCTCCCCGCGGGTCCGACGTCGAGGCCGCCCGTCACCTGCAGGATCGACTCGCCCGAGACCTCCTCGATCTCCCGCCAGTAGCGATAGGCCGCGTGCAGCAGCGGGACGTACTCGGGTCCCTCCGAGTAGGCCAGGCGGATGATGCGCGTGGAGCCATGCGAGGAACCGAACGCGTGGGGGATGCCGAACCGCTCCAGGCCGAGCACCCGGCAGCCGCTCTGCGCGAGGTGGAAGACCGTCGCGCTGCCCATCCCGCCCACGCCGATCACGATGGCATCGTACATCGCGTGATTCTGCCAGAATCCCAACAGCGCCGTTCGTCACGCGGCGCCTCGTCCACCGGCGGCGGTGACCGAAACGACCACCGGAAGGAGCCTGGGCCGGGCCGCGGTCCGGCCGGAGGCTGGGGAGAGGTGCGGCAACCAGTCCGCCCGCGAACCACCGCAGCGCAGTGCGCTGGAGCGAGTTCTCAGCGGCGGGTCTCCGCATCCCCCTGCGCGACGGCTGCCTGCTGCGACCTCAGCTCCGCACGAATGCTATCCTGACCATCGACGAGGCCGACTGCAGGACGCGGCCAACCGCCAGTGCCCCCGAACCGGAGACCGCAAGTTCGCATCGAGCCGCTCAGTCTGCGCGACTTCACCGCCGCCATCTCCGCAGGGTGGGCGGACACGGACCTCAAGCGGGGTATCCTCCACGACCTTCCACGGCGGTTCCATGGCCTCGATCCGAGACGTCAGACAGAAGTACTGGCGGAGCGGCCCGAACTGACGGGGACACGATGGGACGCACTGCTGGCCGCTACGGTCGAACACCTCGCCGAGCTGCACGGCCACGCCATCCCGGACTGGGTGAACGAACCCGAACGGTTTCTGGCGATCACGTGGCTGTTGTCGGACGTACCCGTCATTCAGCGCCACGCCCGGGTGTACGCCCCGGCCGCGTTCATCCGCCACGGCGCGCTGCCGGATCCGCGGGATCTCGACGCACGAGGGGGCGAACGCCATGAATGGAGCCCTAAGCCGCGACGACATCGTCGGGCTGTTCGAGGAGCTCTCCGAGAACCTGCGGAATAGGGAAGTCCGCGGGCACGTGTACATCGTCGGCGGCGCGGCGATGATTCTCGGCTTCAGACGCGAGCGATCGACCCACGACGTCGACGCGCGGATCGAGAACGACAAGGAAGCGGTCCTTGCGGCGGCGGCCGCAGTCGCGGAAGCACACCAGCTTCGGCCGGACTGGTTGAACGAGAACGCCACGCTGTTCATGCCGCACGCCCGGGACACGCGCGCACGAACGGTCTTCAACAGCCCCAACCTGGTGGTGACCGGCGCGTCGGCCGAGCACCTCCTGGCGATGAAGCTCGATGCCGCGAGAGACACCGACGAAGGCGACATAGAGACGCTCCTGCAGAGCCTCGGGATCCGATCACGGACAGAAGCGCTCGAGATCCACCGGAGAATCTTCCCGCACATCCCGCTCGGCGAAGCGGGACGAGGAATTCTCGACAAGTTGCTTGCCCGACAGGAACGCGACGGAGATCGGGGGGAACCCGACCGCTGAAACGGCCCGGCACGAGGTCGCAATCGCCCAGAACGGCGCGAGCGCGGCGGCAGGACTGCGCCGGGGCAACTTTTCCTCGCTGCGCGGTTCCGGCCGGTGGTATCGTGAACCGCTGACGTCGGACGATACGCGCGAGCGAAGCGATGCGCGGCCGACATCGCTCGTCGCGACGGAGGAGCAGATGCGGACGCGCAGGCAGTTCATCGGACATACCGCGAGCGCGATGGCCGGCATGGCCCTGGCCGGCGCCGGGGCGCGGGGGGCAGCCGCTGCCGCCGGGCAGCCGGCGGGCGAGACGGCGCGCCGTCAGGTCGTCGTGGGCGGACGCCGGATCACGACGGTGGACGTGCACTCGCACTGCGAGATTCCCGGCATCCGGGAGATGATGGGAGCCGGGCCGGGGCCGAATGCGCCGCTCACCATCGGCCCGGACCGTCTGCGGGCCATGGACGAGGCGGGGATCGACGTCGAGGTCCTCAGCATCAATCCGTTCTGGTACGCGGTCGATCGCGACCTCGCTCCCCGCCTGATCAGGGCGCAGAACGAGGGTCTCGCCGCGATCTGCGCGGCCAACCCGGATCGCTTCGCGGCGCTCGCCACGACGTCGTTGCAACACCCGGATCTGGCCGCCGAGCAACTCGAGGAGGGGGTCACGACCCTGGGGCTGCGCGGCGGCTCGGTCGGGGCCAGCGTCGGCGGCGAGGAGCTGGCCTCCCGCCGCTTCGATCCGTTCTGGGCCAAGGCCGAGGAGCTGGACGTACCCATCTTCCTCCATCCGCAGGGCGTCCCGGAGCTGGAGTCCCGGCTGCAGGGGAACGGCTTCCTCGGCAACGTCATCGGCAACCCGCTGGCGACGACCCTCGCCCTGTCCCACCTGATATTCGAGGGCACGCTGGATCGATTTCCCGGACTGCGGATCTGCGCGGCGCACGGCGGCGGCTACCTGCCGTCCTACGCCGACCGGTCCGACTACGGGTGCGCCACCCGTCCCGCGCAGTGCACGGGCCCGCTGGCCGAGCTGCCCACGACGTACGTAAGGCAGCTCTATGTCGATGCGCTCGTCTTCTCGAGCGAGGCCCTGCGCCACCTCGTATCGGTGGTCGGCGCGAGCCGGATCGTGATTGGAACCGACTACCCGTTTCCCTGGACGGAAACCCCTGACGATACGCGGCTGCCACGCTTCGAGGCGGTGGACCACGTCCTCGACACGCCGGGACTGAGCGACGCCGACCGCATCGCCATCCTGGGGGGCAACGCCGCCGCCCTGTTCGACATACCGGTGTAGTGCGTCTTCGGCCGACAACGCGCGAAGGCGCTGTGAGGGGAGAGCAGAGATGGCGAAGAAACGCATCAGCGATGGCGACGATCCCCGGCTCGAGAACGAGCACGGTGTCAGCAGGCGGGACTTCGTCAAGACCGGTGCGGTCGCGGGGCTGGGCGCGGGCGCGCTGTTGACGCCCGACGCCGCGCAGGCGCAGGACTCGGCCCCCGAAACCGCCGACGACGTCGCGTGGGACTACGAGGTTGACGTGGTCATCGCGGGAGGCGGCTGCGCCGGCCTGACCGCGGCCATTCGCGCACGGGATCTCGGGGCCAGCGTGCTCGTGGTCGACCAGAACTTCGACCTCGGCGGCCGCATGCTGCACAGCGGGGCCTTCGTGTCGCTCGGCGGCGGCGACCCGGCCCAGCAGCGGGACATGAAGGGCGAGAAGGACAAGGAGGGATTGATCACGGTCGATCCCGCCGAGGAGCCGGAGGAGCTCGACGACAGCATCGACCTCCTGTTCACGGACATCACCGACTGGTCGGTGGTCGATCCGAAGGGCCAGAGCCCGTACCGCTACAACGAGCGGGAGCTCGCCCGCGCGTGGGCCGAGAACTGCCCGGCCACGCGGCAGTTCATGATCGACAACTACGTCCGGTTCGCGCGCGTCAGCGGAACGCACGGCGGCGGCGGCCTGTCGCGGGCGCGCGGGTCGCGCTGCTTTCTGATGCTCGGCGACAAGACGGACATCAAGGCGGGCACGATCACCGCGGAAGACGCGGGCGTTGCCGACCCCGAGCGCACGAGCGCGTTCGCGCCGCAGCAGATGAACGACGCGCGCCGCCTGGTCGGGCCCAACGCGGTGAGCAACGGCGCGGCCCTCTCCCGCTGCCTGGAGTTCTCGGCACGGGAGAAGGGCGTCGAGTTCATGCTGCACCGCCGGTTCGCCGACCTCATCCGCGAGCAGCCGTTCGCGGGCCGGGTGGTGGGGATCCGAGCCCACTATTCGCCGCGGCACCACCCCGAGACCGGCGAGCTGCTGCAGAGCTTCTGGCAGAACGGCAACGTCGACGAGCGGCGCGAGACGGTTACCATCCGCGCCCGCCGGGGCGTCATCCTGGCCAGCGGCGGCCACGCCGGCAATCCGCAGGTCCGCAGCATGTTCTACCCCGCCATGCGCGAGCCCGCCTTCCCGACCAGCGGCGTCGCCCTGCAGGGCCCCCACGGCCAGGATGCCAGCGCGCTCGTCGCCGGCCTGCGGGTGGGCGCCAACCTGGCGGGGATGCACCAGAACCTGTCCTATCCGACGACGTTCCACATCTCGACCCGCCTCGGCACCAAGGACGCCTATACGACCATGATGCCCGGGCACCCGACGTTCGGTTTCCGCAAGGCGGCGGGGGTCAACGTCGGCAGCGCCGGCTTCGAGGAGTTCATCGCGGTGAACCAGGTCGGCAAGCGCTTCTTCAACGAGGTCCGCCTGCCCGCCAGACCGGGCGGCAGCCGTTACCCCGGCGACGGCGCGGCCCCCGGCCAGGGGCTCGACCACAAGCCGCTCGACTGGCGCAACTGCCAGAAGAAGTGGGTCCGGGAGTCGTACGACTACGACCACGGCCTCGACGCGGCGCTGGCCATGAACGAGGGGTCGAAGGCGCCGGACTACCACTCGGGGCCCCTGTGGGCCGTCTTCGATGCGGAGGCGGTCGACCGCACCGGCTGGGAGCTGCGGTACCCGTACGTGGCGGACAACGGCTACTTCTTCCAGGCCGACACCATCGAGGAGCTGGCCGAGAAGATCGCCGCCGGCCACGAGTTCCAGCGGGTGCCGCTGCGCTACCTGGCCGAGACGGTCGCCAAGTGGAACGATTGCGTCGACGCCGGCGCCGATCCCGAGTTCGAGCGCCACGCGGATGCCCCGATGTTCCGCATCGACCGGCCGCCGTTCTATGCGCTCTCGATCATGGTGATCTGGCACGACTCGTACGGCGGCCTGCGGGTCGACGGCCGCCAGCAGGTGGTCGACATGCAGGGACAGGTGATTCCGGGTCTCTACGCCGGCGGCGAGGCCGTGGGCGGGTTCAACAAGCACGGCCTCGGCAAGGGCCACGTCCACGGCTACATCGCCGGGACGCATGCCGCGGAGAAGCCGTCGGAACAGGGATAGGCGCCGCGCTTCGAACGGGGTCGATCCGACCGGACGAGCCATCGACCATGGTTCAGCAGGATGACGCGTCGCGCACGGGCGGCACGGGTTCCGTCGACGCGTCGCGCGCCGGGCCCGGCGAGGCGGCCGCCGGCGACAGCTCCACGCCACCGGGCGGGGGGGCAACCGTTGCGGCCGGCGAGCCGCACGACCTGCGGCTCGTCGTCTGGGACACGCCGGCGGCCATCGAGCGCGGGAGGCGCTTCGCCGTCAGGATCGGGTTGGCCTGCTCGGCCAAATGCAGGACGGCCGGCTGGACGGTGGAGGTGCGCGACCAGGACGGCGAGCGACGGGCGACGGCCACCGTCGGCGACGATCCGTGGCCCGGCACCGACGCGCTCTACCACGCGGAGGTCGCTCTGCTCGCCCCGGAGGACGAGGGCCTCCATACCTGGGAGGCCGCGGTTCCGGCCGGCGATGCGGATGGCGCGCACGCGGAGGGCAGCGCCCCCTTCCGCGTACAGGTCGTATCCGCGCCGGGATGCCTCTTGACGGTCGTCGCAACGGACGCGGAGGGTCAGACCCCGGTGGAAGGCGCGCGGGTGGTGGCGCACCCGTATCGGACGGTCACCGACGAGCGCGGCGTGGCGCAACTCAAGGTGCCAGCCGGAGAATACCGGCTCTTCGTGTCGGGGAATGGCTATGTTCCCTTCCGCTTCGACGGAGACGTGAGAACCGACACGACGATCCGCGCCGAGCTGTCGCAGGACGTGGAGCTTTCGGATGCCGACATCTGGTCCTGATCGCCGGCGCCGTCACGAAGAGGGAGTTGGTACGATGCGGAACGTCGTGGTCGGTGGTCTGATGCTCGGCTGCGTTCTCATCGCGTGCGTCATGACCGCCGGCGCCGCGCAGGTGGACGACGCGGCGCGCTTCGAGCAGGGGGAACAGCTCTACGAGGCGCGCTGCGCCCGGTGCCACGGCGCTACCGGCGAAGGCAGCCCCCCGACGTTTCCGGCCCTGAGCGGCAACGACCGGCTCGCGGACGCGGCCCGGATCGTCGGCGTCCTGCGCGACGGCTCGGGGAACATGCCGCCGTTCCCCACTCTGACCGCGGCCGAGACCTCCTCGCTGGCCAGCTACGTCCGCAGCGCGTGGACGAACGACTTCGGCGGCGTTACGACCGACGAGGTGGCGGCGCTGGCGGACCCGTCCGCGGACGCGGGGCCCATGGCGTCGGTCTGGGACGGCGTCTTCACCACGGCCCAGGCGGCGCGCGGCCGGCTGGCCTACTCCGGCGGGTGCGGCTTCTGCCACGGCCGCCGCCTGAACGGCGCGCCGGACGATCCCGACATGCGCTCCACGCCCCCGCTGGCGCGGGCGAGATTCCTCCGCGAGTGGGACGGACGTTCGCTCGCCTCCCTCTACGAGTACACGCGGCTGACGATGCCCGAGGACAATCCCGCCTCCTTCGCCGACGAGGAGTACGCCGACGTCATCGCCTACATGCTCTCGGTCAGCGGAATGCCGGCCGGCGACGAGGAGCTTCCGCCCGATTCGCAGAGCCTGGCACGAATCGTGATTCGGCCGCGGCAGTAGCCGGCGGTTCGAACCCGCAAGTTGCGCCGGACGATGTCTCGTCACGCTCTCAGTTTCTCCGATTCCCGTTGCCGCACCGTGGGCAATCCGCCGTGCGGCGAGAGGTCAGGACCATGACAACCCAGAGCACGTTCCGCGCCGAACACCGGTGGCGTTTCCGGGCCCTGCCACTCGGCGGCTGTGTGGCCCTCGCGATCCTGCTCGCGGCGGCGCCCGCGGCCGGCCAGGACGCCGGCAAGCGCCACCTGGCGCTCGAGGACTATCTCTCCTGGGAGACCGTCGACGACCCGCAGATCTCGCCGGACGGCGAAACCGTCGTCTACGAGCGCCGGTTCGTCGACGCGCTGGCCGATCGCATCCGGACCGAGCTGTGGGTCATCGACGCGGACGGCGCCCGGAACCGCTTCCTCACCGAGGGCGGAGGCCCACGCTGGTCGCCCGACGGCACGCGCATCGCGTTCACGCGATCCGCCGAGCCCGGCGGGGCGCAGATCTTCGTCCGCTGGATGGACGCCGAAGGCGCGGAGAGCCGCATCACCCGGCTGGAGAACCCGCCATCGCAGATACGGTGGGCGCCGGACAGCGGTTCGCTCGCCTTCCGCGCGGTCGTCTCGCCCGCGCCGGCGCCGGAGTGGAGCATCGAGATGCCCCGGGCGCCCGACGGCGCCGACTGGACGGCGCCGGCCCGGATCGTGACGCGGCTCAACTACCGGCGCGACGGATCGGGGTACGTTCCGGCCGGATACCGCCACATCTTCGTCGTCGGCGCCGACGGCGGCACGCCGCGGCAGGTGACCGGCGGCGACTTCCACCACGACGACCCGCGGTTCACGCCGGACGGCAAGGGCATCGTCTTCTCCGGCCTCCGCGAGCCGGACGCCGAGCACGCGTGGCGCGAGTCGGAGGTGTACCGGGTGGACCTGGCCACCCGCGCGATCACCGCCCTGACCGGCCGCGACGGACCGGACGCCAACGCCCTCCCCTCCCCGGACGGGCGCGCCGTCGCCTACACCGGGATGGATCACACCACCGACACCTACCGCGAGGAGGGCCTCTACGTGATGGCCGCCGACGGCTCGGGATCGCGGGTCATCGCCACCGAGATGGGGCGGCGCCCCGGCATCGTCGGCTGGGCCGCCGACGGCAGCGGCGTCTATCTGAACGCGCAGCTCCGGGGGACGAGCAACCTCCACTTCGCGTCGGTGGACGGCGAGGTCCGCGCGGTGAGCAGCGGCAACCACATGCTCTCAGTCTCCTCGGTCAGCGACAACGGGATCGCGGTCGGCGTCGTCTCCAGCTACCACGTCCCGGGCGACCTGATCGCCTTCGACGTGGACGCTCCCGACGCGGTGCGCACGCTGCATCGGACCAACGCCGGACTGCTCGCCGACGTCCACCTGGGGGAGGTCGAGGAGGTCTGGTACCAGTCGCCCGACGGGTTGGACATCCAGGGCTGGATCGTCAAGCCGCCGGACTTCGATCCGGACCGCAAGTACCCGCTCATCCTGCGCATCCACGGCGGCCCGCACTCGATGTACAACGCCGGCTTCGACTTCAAGAACCAGGATCACGCGGCGAACGGCTACGTCGTGCTCTACACGAACCCGCGCGGCAGCAGCGGCTACGGCAGCGCGTTCGGCAACGAGATCAAGAACGCCTATCCCGGCCAGGACTACGACGACCTGATGGCCGGCGTCGACGAGGTGCTCTCACGCGGCTACATCGACGAGCGCAACCTGTTCGTCTACGGCGGCAGCGGCGGCGGCGTGCTGACGTCGTGGATCGTCGGGCGGACCGGCCGCTTCACCGCCGCGGTAGTCAAGGCGCCGGTCACCAATTGGCTCAGCTTCGTCGGCACCACCGACGGATCGGGCTGGTACCGCAACTTCGAGAAGCTCCCCTGGGAGGACCCCGAGGAGCACCTGCGGCGGTCCACGCTGATGTACGTCGGCAACGTCACCACGCCGACCCTGCTGATGACCGGCGAGCGCGACCTGCGGACGCCCATGGAGCAGACCGAGCAATACTACCGGGCGCTGAAGCTGCGCAAGGTGCCGACGGGAATGATCCGGCTGACCGACGGCTGGCACAGCCGCAGCCTGCCGCCGACGAACTTCCTGCGGGTGCAGCTCTATCTGCGGCTGTGGTTCGAGCGGTTCATGGTCGAGGGGAACCCGGCGACCGACCAGGAGGGGTAGCGCCGGACCTGCCGCGGAAGCGAAGGTGGGTAGTCGCGCTCGATTATTCGGGCGTGCACTATGCTACAGGTATGCGTTCGACGATCCGTATCACCCGCTATTGCCTCGGTTTCCTCCTCGCGATCTCCACCGCCGGCGTGACGACGGACGCGGAAGACCGCCGCCTCGTGACCGCCGCCGCGAACCAGGACCGCGAGGCGGTGCGCGCCCTGCTTGCCGAGGGCGTCGACGTCAATGCGGCTCGGGCGGACGGCGCGACCGCCCTCCTCTTCGCCGCCCACCGGGACGACATCGACTTGACGGAGCGGCTGCTCGCCGCCGGCGCCGACGCGAATGCCGGCGACGACCACGGCGTGACGCCGCTGGCGCGCGCGGTCGAGAACACGAGCCTCGCAATGGTCGAGACGCTGCTCGCGGCCGGCGCCGACGTCAACGCCGCGGCGTCGAGCGGCCTCGTCCCGCTGATGACCGCCGCGCGGACCGGGAACCCGGACGTAGTCCGAACGCTGCTCGCGCACGGGGCGGACGTCGACGCGGCGGTGACGGAGAACGGAAGCACGGCGCTGATGTGGGCCGTGGCGAGGCGGCATCGGGAGCTGGTCCGCATCCTGCTCGACGCGGGGGCCGACCCCGCGGCATCGACCCGCAAGGGCTTCACGCCGTTGATGTTCGCCGCGCGCAACGGGGACGTCGAGACCGCCCGGATGCTCCTCGCGGCCGGCGTCGACGTCAACGCGCCGAGCGCCGACGGCACCGACGTCCTGCCGTACGCCATCGTCCGCGCCGAGGATGCGTTCGCGCTGTTCCTGCTCGACGCGGGGGCGGATCCGAACGGCGCGATGGGCGGCGTCAGCGCGCTGCATGCGGCGGTGGGCACCGTCGACCTGTGGCTGCGGGACTGGTATCTGCGGCAGGGGGACTATCGCCCCTACCGGCAGCTCGGCGGTGAGACCAGCGGGGAGCGCCGGCTGGCGCTCGTCGAGGCGCTGCTCGCCCGCGGCGCCGACCCGAACGCGCGGATCGCCAGCTCGGCGCTGTTCAGCTTCTACGTCGGCTACCCGAAGAAGGGGGCGTTCGAACCCTTCTCCTGCGGCACCGGCGACCTGCGGGGTGCCACGCCGTTGTGGGTCGCGGCCATGGACATGAACGGCACGAGCCGGGTGTTCAACTACGGCGCGGCCTACACTTCGAGTTCGGCAGTGATCCTCCGTACCCTGCTGGCGGCAGGCGCGAATCAGCACCTGACGACCGACGACGGCACGACCCCGCTCATGGCCGCCGCGGGCCTCGGCCGGGCCACCTACACGCCGCGCGTGCCTCGCGGCACCCGGTCGCCGATGGCCGAAGAAGCCGTGCGAATACTGGTGGAGGCAGGCGCCGAGGTCAACGCGGTGAACGAGGCCGACTTCACGGCGCTCCACGGCGCCGCGTTTCGCGGCCTGAACGAGGTGGTCGAGTATCTCGTCGCGCACGGCGCGGACATCGACGCGCGGGACTTCCGCGGTCGCACCGCCTACCGGATGGCCGAGGGCTCGAAGCAGTCGTTCCAGTTCCAGAGCTGGCCGGAAACGGCCGCCCTGCTCGCCGCGCTCGGCGCCGACACGGAGCTCGGCATCCCCGGCACCGTGCAGGAACGCCTGCGCGACATCCCGGCCGCCGCCGTCACCAACGACCAGCCCTGACCCTCTGACTTGTGGCGGTCACCCTTGAGCAGGGCGCAGACATATTCAAGGCTCATGCGCTGGCCCGCCTGCTGCTTCGCGCCGAGTCGGTTGCCTCGTCCCGGATCGAGGGCCTCGAGATAGGCGGACGGCGGCTGCTTCGTGCCGACGCCGCGCGACAGCTCGGGGAAACGTGGCGACATGGTCGCGGGACTACATCGGCGGCCTCACGGGCACGCGCTACGTCGGCGCGCCGGACTCCGCCGAGGCGCACGCGGGAGCCAATCGCTGGATCGGGCTCTTCTCTGCGGCATGCCGTCGAGCGGTGGAGGACGCCGGCCGCTTCGAGCTGCAGGTGCGCGCGCTGCAATCGTCCTGGCGCGAGCGCGTGGGTCACACTCGCCGTGACTCGGCCGTGCACTTGCTCATCGACGCCTTGTCCGGTGCCCCGATGCTGACGGCATCCACTGCGGCGAAGCTGATGGGACGTTCCTTCCAGACGGCAAGCCAAAGGCGGACTTGCGAAGACCCTATAATCGATAGTGTGCTGACGCGCCTCCAAGTAGAAGGCTTCAAGAATCTGGACCGGATCGATGTCCGGCTGGGTCCGTTCACGTGCGTTGCCGGACCCAACGGCGTCGGCAAATCCAATCTATTCGACGCGATCTCCTTTCTTGCGGCACTGGCGGGCAAGCCCCTGGTCGAAGCGGCGTCGACCGTGCGAGGCGGAGATTCCCGACGAGGTGACGTGTGGAGCCTGTTTCGGCGCGCGGGCGACCACGTAACCGACACCATGAGATTCGCTGCGGAGTTCCTGATACCGGAGGACGGTGAAGACGAGCTCGGCCAGGTTGCCAAGGCATCGATGACGTTCCTCCAGTACGAATTGGAGCTTCGATACCGGCAGGATTCAGCCGTCAGGACGATGGGCGCGCTGGAGATCGTCCGCGAACGAATGGTCCACATCAACCGCTCCAAGGCGAAGAGCCGGCTCGGCTTTCCGCACAAGAAGTCCTGGCGGGACTCGGTGGTCAAAGGGCGTCGTACCAGCCCTTATATATCGACCGAGAATGAAGGAGACGGAGAACCCGTCGTCTCACTGCATGCAGACAGCGTAGCCGGCCTGGGGGGCGGGCGGCCGCGTCGGGTTCCTGCTGCGAATCTGCCACGCACCATGTTGTCTTCGGTAAACAATGCCGCCGAGCACCGGACACTGGTGCTCGCTCGTCAAGAAATGGCCGGATGGACGCAACTGCAACTCGAACCCTCGGCGCTTCGGGCGCCGGACGGGTTTACGGCGCCGCGCAGCATGGGACCGAGTGGAGCCCACCTGGCGGCGACGCTGTACGACCTGGCGCAGGCGG
The DNA here is from genome assembly GCA_965116825.1 of Vicinamibacterales bacterium. Taxonomy (GTDB): domain Bacteria; phylum Acidobacteriota; class Vicinamibacteria; order Vicinamibacterales; family UBA8438; genus WTFV01. The sequence continues at coordinate 3,351,556 of OZ220736.1, read as the reverse complement.
CGCAGCGCGATCACCCGGGTGGAGAGCGGGACGTCTACGCCCGGGTTGCGAACAGGCTTTCCGAACTCGTCGAGAACGTCCGAGGGATCGCTGTAGACGTCGACGACAAACGACAGCTTCTGAGCATCGTGATGACGGACCTCCAGAACACCGAGCACGTTGCGAGCGCGTTGTCCGACGGCACGCTGCGGTTTCTGGCTCTTACCGTCATGGAATCCGATCCGAAGAGCAGAAGGCTGCTCTGCCTGGAGGAACCCGAGAACGGGATGCATCCCCTCCGCATTTCGGCCGTCATCGAATTGCTGGGCGAACTGGCCGTCGACGTCGAGGAACCGGTCGATGCCGAGAATCCTCTTCGACAGGTAATCATCAACACGCACTCGCCTTCGGTAGTGGGGTGTGTTCATGACAACGCGCTGCTTGTGGCGCACGCCGGGCGCGGGAGCGAATCCGAAGCGTCACGGCTCTCGATACGCCACCTGCCGCACACGTGGCGTGACCAGGAGGATGCCGATGAACCCACGGTTACCCGCGGCGATCTGTTGGCCTACCTGAATCCGCTGCAGACGATCGATGACGGTGACGACGCCCCACGCGCCGGCGCCCGGAGAGTGATGCACCGTGCAGACTTGCGACAGCCCGGACTGCCGCTTGCGCCCACCGACACAGGGCCTGCACGATGACGCTGCGGGCAACACTCGTAACCGATGGCACCTCCGATGTCGTGCTGCTGCCGGTTCTTCAGTGGCTGATGAGACAACTGACGCGGGTGGACTTCGAAATCCGGTGGGCGGATCCCAGGGCGTTTCCCGAGAGTCCTCGGAGCCTGGCCGCGAGACTGGCCGTTGCGATTCAGGAATACCCGTGCCAACTTCTCTTCGTACATCGAGACGCCGAGAAACAAGACCCAATCACTCGATATCAGGAGATTGCAGCCGCGAACCGTACAGGGCACAGCCACGTTTGCGTCGTGCCGGTGAGAATGCAGGAGGCATGGCTTCTCCACGACGAGGCCGCTCTCCGAGAAGCGGCAGGGCGCCCGACCGGAACCGAGGAGCTTGGCCTGCCGCCTGCACATCGGTGGGACAAGCTCGCGGACCCGAAGAGAGTCCTGTACGAGGCCCTGCGCGCCGCCAACGGCGGGAGAGGAAGGCGAGCGAAGAGCTTCAGACCCGGGCGCGCCGCTCACCGCCTGGCCGACCTGATCACCGACTGGACGCCGTTGCGAACCCTGGATGCGTTTGCTCGACTCGAAGCGGACACACGGACAGCTCTCACGCAGCTTGACGTTGCAAGCTCCAGAGCAACCTGAATCCGCGCGACCGCGATCCGACGAGGATCTTCCGTTTGCAGGCCAGGGGGCCAATCCGAGTGACGCTGCCGTACGACATGGGCAATGCCGGCGATCTGCTCAAGCATGGTGTCCTGGCCGAGTTCGCGCGCTGGCAGTGCGAGCTCGGTATACCGCTCCGCTTCATGGATCCGTTCGGCGGCGAGCCGTGGGGACACCCCGTAGTCGAGGTCGCAAGACGCGTGCGGGCCTTGTCCGCAGGCGGGTTGCGCGCGGCACAACCGCACATCGACAACGGTCGCTACTACGGCAGCGGGCTCGTGGTTCGGCGCACGACCGAAGCCGCTGGCGGTCGTCACGTTCGAGTACTCAGCGGCGATGCTTGTCCAGCGCGCCGGGATCGCCTGCGAGCGTGCGGGTTGCGGATGCTGGACGAAGCTCTCCCCGGGGTCCGTGCCGAGTCGGGCTGCAACGATGGCTACGACGGCTATGACGCAATCGTCGCGATTGTCCGCGCAGCCAGGGAAGGCGATCTGCTGCTCATCGATCCTTTCTTCGACGACTTCCTGGAACACCGGGCGCAGGCGGTCGTACCACAGATGGCCTCCATGGCCGAGCGCGCGACCGTAGTCCTGTTCGCGCTGAACCCGGCACCTCACGATCGGATCGGCCGTCGATTCGACATGCTTCTGGAGCATCATCTTCGCGGCGCCTGGCGTATGACCTGTCCACCGCTGGCAGACACCGGCGTCAGGGGAGAGTCGCGCTACCACGCGGAGATCGTATTGGCCACTCGGCTGCTGCAGGGAACCGGACGCGTTCGAGAGGTCGGCATCCTGAGACGGCGACTGACGGAGTTCTCCAGGTGTCTGGCCGGAGTCCTCAACGCCCCGGCGAAGCATCTATCACCGCGAACGTTGGTCAATGAGGCGGATCCTCCAGCCACGGCGGCGGGCACTTCTCGTCCGCCGTGGAGCCCACGCGCGGGAAGGGAGGCTTGCCCCAGTCCTTGTCGATATTGGACTCGATACTGTCGCGAAAGCAGGGAATGAACGCTCCCAACAGCCTGGCGCCCAGGATGACCTGAGTCCGTCCCCGACTTCTGCGGCCGGCGCTCCCTCCGTGCACAATCTGATGACGAACGACGCTCAAGTTTCGGAACAGAACGTCAAGCGCTCCAGACATATCCTTCTTGATGCCACTGCGGATTGCATCATTCAATCCCTTTATCGCCGCTCCAACTCGTTCTCTGAAAGTATTCTCCCACTCCTGGCGGGTCCTCACACCTGCATCTTTCCGCCACCTGTTCCAGAATGAAGGGTGCGCCTGGCGCAACTCAAGAATATCAGCGACGCTTTCCTCTTGCGCGCACAGTATCCCCTGTAGTCTCCCCTTGTCACGTTTTGCCAGCCTGTCATGGAGCGTCTCTCTCTCCCTCCAATCCGCGACCTCTGAATCTCGATTCTCATTCTGGTAAGCGGCTTCATAGGCGATCCAATAGAACACGAACCGGATGTGAGCGTGTTCGTCGTCATCCGGGGTCCCGCCAGCCAGATCAACCCACGCGTTCATGCGCTCGATGCGGCGCTTGTTGTTGTCGCTGTTATTGCGGCAGTCACTGGCGGACATGATCCGGCACCCCCGTTCGCTGGCGGCGATATCGGTCGAAGAACCTCAGGTCGAATTGTATACTCTGCTACGTCACGCACGGACGACCAGCGGAGCCAGTTTCATGCCCACGGCGAGAACCAGCGAGAGCAGCCCGCTCCTCATCGCCGCGGTGACCCCGGGCGACGACCACGGACGGATCGGCATCACGCTGTGCCCGGGCAAGACCGATCCCCACGGGATGTCCGGCGCTTGGGCGCGGGATCTCGACACCGACCTCGACGCGATCCAGCGCTGGGGAGCGACCGCGGTGGTCACCCTGATCGAGGATCACGAGTTCGACCTGCTGAAAGTGCGCGATCTCCCCGGAAAGGCCCGGGACCGGCACATGGAGTGGTGGCACCTGCCGATCCAGGATGGGAAGTCGCCCCCGGCACGTGCCTTCGAGGACGGGTGGGCGGTCGCAGGCGAGGCACTTCGGGACCGGCTGCGGCTGGGCTTCGACGTGCTCGTCCACTGCCGCGGCGGTCTGGGACGCGCCGGGACCATCGCCGCCCGTCTGCTGGTGGAGCTGGGCGCACGCCCGGACGACGCAATCCGCCATGTGCGCGACGTTCGGCCCGGAGCCCTCGAGACCGAGGACCAGGAAGCTCACGTGACGCAGTGCTGCGCTCAACCGCCGACTGCCCCATCGAAGGACGCGGACAGCATCCGGGATCGGGCGATCGGGGCCTTCCTCGGTCTGGCGGTGGGCGACGCGGTGGGCACCACGCTCGAGTTCTGCGCCCGCGATGTGCAGCCTCGCCTGAAGGACATGATCGGCGGCGGCCCGTTCGAACTGCCGCCCGGCTACTGGACCGACGACACGACCATGGCGCTGGCCCTGGCCGACAGTCTGGCGGCCTCCGAGACGCTCGACGCCCGAGACCTGATGGACCGCTTCGTCAGATGGTGGCGAGACGGCGACTACTCGTGCAGGGGGCACTGCCTCGACATCGGCAACACCACCCGCGCGGCGCTCGACCGGTACCTGCGGACGGACAATCCGCTCGCCGGCTCCACCGACCCGGGGAGCGCGGGAAACGGCTCGCTGATGCGGCTCGCCCCGGTCGCCCTCCGGTTCTGGAACGACCGGCCGCGTCTGGCCGCGACCGCCGCCGAGCAGTCCCGCACCACCCATGCCGCCGAGGAAGCGGTAGACGCTTGCCTGGCGTTCGCGGAGCTGCTGGCCGATGGCATCGCAGGGACGTCGCGGGTGGACCTCCTCGCCCCGAGGCCGTTCGAGGGTGCGGAAGCAATCGCCCGGGTCATGGCCGGCAACTGGCGCGGACGTCCCAGGTACGAAATCCGCTCCAGCGGGTACGTCGTGCACACCCTGGAAGCCGCCCTCTGGTCGGTCGCCCGCACCGCGAACTTCCGCAACGCCGTGCTGCTCGCGGCCAACCTGGCCGACGACGCCGATACGGTGGCGGCAGTGACGGGACAACTCGCCGGCGCCCTCTACGGGCTGAGCGGCATCCCGGACGCCTGGCTCGAAAGGCTCGCCTGGCGGGATCGGCTCCTGAAAGCGGGACGGCGGGTGCTTACGGAGCCCTCGCCGGCCGATGCGCGGTCGACCGGGTAGACACCGGCCGCGACGCACCCGCGACCCGCTACTCCGGCATCGGCAGGTAGGCGAGCCGGTCGCCGCGGTACGACCCCAGCCACAGCTCGTCTCCGATCCGGATTGCCGTGGTGGACGAGACGAACCCGTTCATGGCGGGGTGCACGAACACCCGCTCGAACTCCAGGGTCTCCGGGTCGATGGCCGCGACGTTGGTCGTCTCCAGCGTCGGCTCACGCGGCAGGGTGATCGAGTTGCCGTCCCTGTCGGTGTGGCCGGCGGCGTAGATGACCGAGCCGTCGAGGGACATGCGCAGGTTGTCGGGCCGGAACCCGAGTTCGATGACATCCTTCTGGACGGGCTCGACGCCGCGCGACAGGCGCGTGAGCTTCTCCTCGGCCCAGCCGGCAATGTAGAGGGTCTGCCCGTCCTCGGACACCTCGATGCCGTTCGGCGCGGTGTCCTCGCTCTCCGGCAGCACCTCCCACCCGCTGTCGGCCTGCCACTCCCACACCCCGATGCCGGCGTTCGTCGTGGCGAAGCCGCCGCCCGGCAGGGCGACCACCGAGTTGAGGTTGGCGCCCTCGGGAGCCACCGCGCAGCCCACCCAGGCCAGGCTCGGCGGCTCGTCGCCGGCATCCACCTCGAAGAACTCGATCGCCTCCCGCGGGCCGTGATGGACGACGAGCAGGGTGTGGACGTCGTCCGCCCCCGGCTCGAGGTAGAGCCCGTGCAGCCGGGATACGTCCGGGTTGGCGAGGTCGAACGGACCGGGACATTCCGGCCAGGCCTCGGCGTCGAGCCGCTGCTCGCTGTCCGGCGTGGGGAACACCACGGTCGAGGTCTTGTCGGCGACATGCACCAGGTTGATCCGGCCGCCCTCGCGGGCGCCGGAGACGATGGCCCACTCCGCACCGGGGACGACCACGATGTCCTCGGGGCTGACCATGTCGCAGATGAACCGCACGTCGCCGACCGGGTCGCAGGGATGCTCGCCGGTGACCGCGAACTGCGGCGGCTCCGGGGCCGCCTCGGCGGCAGGTTCCGGCGCGGGTTCCGGAGCCGGCGCGCCGCATCCCGCCGCGATGACCATGATCAGACCGATTGCTGCCAGCTTTCCTGCGCCCATGACGTCCTCCTCGCGGATCGAGATGGCGACAGGATATCACCCGCGCCCGTGGGGAGCGGGACAGCGGTCGACGCCCGGGGCCGGCTGTGATGACATAATCCAGCCGATGCCTTCTCCCCCGCTCACCCGACGCCAGCTCCTGCAGGGCGCCACCGCCGGGATCGCCGCGGCAGCGCTCGCTCCGGGCGCCGAGGCCGCTGGACTCGCCGCTATCACCACCACACGGCCAGGTACCGACCCGGTCATGCACGCGACCATGCAGCCCTACGACGACATCGGACCCTACCAGGACGGCGTGCTGCCGGCGGGCGTCCGCTCCCGCTTCGTCGCCGGCGTCAACGGCCTGCGCATGCACGTGCTGGAGGCCGGGTCGAGGGCGGGCGGGCGCGCGGGCGTCCTCCTGCTGCACGGCTTTCCCGAACTGGCTTACAGTTGGCGGCGGCTGATTCCGGCGCTGGCGGAGGCGGGCTACCACGTCATGGCGCCCGACCTGCGGGGCTACGGCCGGACCGGCGGCACGGACGTGGGCTACGACGACGACCTGCGCCCGTTCCGAATGCTGAACGAGATACGCGACATGCTCTCGCTGGTGTCGGCGTTCGGCTACCGCCAGGTCCACCTGGCCGGTCACGACTTCGGATCGCTGGTGGCGTCGTGGTGCGCGGTGGCCCGGCCGGACATCTTTCGCTCCGTCGTCCTGATGAGCGCACCGTTCGGGGGAACGGCGACGCTGCCGTTCGACACCGCCGACGCGGCCCCCGACTCCGCGTCACCGGGCACCCCGACCGACATCGACGCCGAGCTCGCGAGCCTGGCTCGGCCGCGCCACCACTACCGCCGCTTCTACGCCACGCGAGGGGCCAACGACGACCTGTGGCGGGCGCCGCAGGGAGTGCACGACTTCCTCCGCGCCTACTACCACATGAAGAGCGGCGACTGGAGCGGGAACCGGCCGGCACCGCTCCGCGAGTGGTCCGCGGCCGAGCTGGCCCGGCTCCCCCGCTACTATGTCCTCGACCTCGGCAAGGGGATGGCGGAGACCGTGGCCGAACAGATGCCGTCGGCGGGCGAGATCGAAGCGTGCGAGTGGCTGCCGGACGACGAGCTGCGGGTCTACAGCGCCGAGTACGAACGAACCGGATTCCAGGGCGGGCTGCAGTGGTACCGCAGCGTGGCGTCGGTGTCGTCCATCTTCGGCGGCGGCATCAACGCCGACCTGCAGGTCTTCGCCGGGCGTACCATCGACCAGCCGTCGATGTTCATCGCCGGGGCGCGGGACTGGGGCATCCACCAGCGGCCGGGCGCCCTGGAGCGGATGAACGGCGAAGCGTGCACGGACATGCGCGGCCTGCACCTGCTGGAGGGAGCCGGCCACTGGGTGCAGCAGGAGGGGTCGGCGAAGGTCAACCGGTTGGTGATCGAGTTTCTGGACGCAATGTGACGACCGGGCGCCGGGCCCTGCACGCGATCGTCGCGAGGTACGGGGGTCGTGAACGGGGAGATGGGGTCGAGTCCGCAAACTTCAGCTTGGACTGGCGACGCGGACCCGCCCGCCGGCCCGCGGGCGCCATGACGAAGGATGGGAAGCAATGGCTGACAAGACGATGGCATCGACTCTGCGCGCGGCCACTATCGGTCTCGCGCTCGCCGCCTTCCTGGGCGTGCCGGCCGGGGCCGCGGCGCAATCGCTCCCCAACCCGTACCGCCTCGTCGACGAGTGGCCCCGCCTGCCGTCGCACATGAACGGCGGCAAGTGGGGCGAGACGATCGGCGTCGACCGCGACGCCGACGGCAACATCTGGGTCTTCCACCGCTGCTTCAACAACCGGCCGCCCGGCGCGGCTACCTGCGTCGGCCGCGACGACGACCCGCCGGTGGTCAAGTTCAACCCCGACGGCGAGCTGCTCGACAGTTGGGGCGAGGGGGTCTTCGCCGCGCCGCACGGCTTCCACATCGACCCGCAGGGCAACCTCTGGGGGACCGACTACAACGGCAGCGAGACGGTGCTCGGTATGCCGGCCGGCGGCCGCGGGCACCAGGTCTTCAAGTTCAGCCCGAGCGGCGAGATCCTGATGACGCTGGGCAGGGCGGGGGTCGCGGGCAACGGCCCGGACACCTTCGACCGGCCGAGCGACGTGGCGGTCGACGCCGACGGCGACATCTTCGTCACCGACGGGCACGGACCGAACAACCGGGTGGTGAAGTTCGACCGCACCGGCAAGTTCCTCATGACGTGGGGCGGCCCCGGCGACGCGCCCGGCGAGTTCAACCAGCCGCACACACTGTCCCTGGACACCCGCGGGCGGGTGTTCGTCGGCGACCGCTCGAACAGCCGCATCCAGATCTTCGAGCCGGACGGCACGTTCATCGCCGAGTGGAAGCAGTTCGGGCGGCCGAGCGGCATGTTCATCGACGAGGACGACGTGCTGTACGTCACCGACTCGACCTCGAACTCGAGCAACAACCCGGGCTTCAAGCGCGGCATCTACGTCGGCAGCGCCGTCGACGGCACGGTGCACGCCTACATCCCCGATCCCGACGTCGAGCACCAGGACGAGCGGCGCATCTCCGGTGCATCGGGAATCACCGCCGACCGCGAGGGCAACGTCTACGCCGCCGACGTGGGCCCGCAGAGGATTCGGAAGTACGTCAAGCAGTAGCTGGCGGCGTCCGCGAGCCCGCTCGATTCAGAGAGCCGCGGCGCGCCAGGCCCACGCGGAAATGGAGGCTGCATGTCCGTCAAGAAACTCGTGAGCATCGTATCGCTTGTGGCTCTCGCCGCCGTGTTCGCCTCGGGACCGGCCACGGCGCAGGAAGGCGCCAAGAGCGTGGCCCTGCCGTCGCCGGGCGTCGACATCGACCGCTCCCACGCCCCCGGCCAGGTCGTCGACAAGCAGGGCCGGGCCGGCTGGTATCCGCACGAGGGCGGCCTGATGGAGTACCGCGTCGCGATCCGCTTCGGGCAGGAGCCGAACACGATGCCGGAGGGGTGGACCTTCGGCCGCGTGTCGGCGGTGGCCACCGACTCGAACGGGCAGGTCTTCGTATTCCACCGGGGCGACGCGGCCGATCCGATCATCGTCTTCGACTCCGCGGGCAGGTACCTGCGCTCGTTCGGGGCCGACCAGGACTTCGCCAACGAGCACGGCCTCCGCATCGATCGCTACGACAACGTCTGGGTGACCGACAACGGCAACCACCGGGTGATGAAGTTCACCAACGACGGCGAGCTGCTGATGTCGCTCGGCATCAAGGGCGAGGCCGGCGTCACCGACGAGACCTTCGGCCGCCCCGCCGACATCGCCTTCGGACCCGACGACGAGCTCTACGTCGCCGACGGCTACGGCAACAGCCGCGTCGTCAAGTACGACTCACAGGGCAACTTCGTCAAGACCTGGGGTACGCCGGGCTCGGCGCCGGGCGAGTTCGACCTGGTGCACTCCATCGCGGTCGACTCGCAGGGCCGCGTCTACGCCAGCGACCGGGAGAACAACCGCATCCAGATCTTCGACGCCGACGGCAACCTGCTGAAGATGTGGACGCATCTGGGCGCCACGCAGAACATCTTCATCACGCCGGACGACGACGTGTGGGTGATCACGCACCGCGACAACGTGGAGAACATCACCTACGACACGCTCGCCGGCCGCATCATGCGCGTCGACATCGACACCGGCGAGATCATCGGGGCGATGGAGAGCCCCGGCCACTGGATCGACGTCGCCGCCTCCGGCGAGATCTTCATCGGCAGCCTGACCGGCAACGTCTTCCGCTGGTACCGGGACTGGTTGGAGACCGAGGAAGCGGCGCAGGCCGAGCGGCCGGAAGGGCGGTAGCCCGCGCGGCTGCCGTCCCCGCGGAAGACCAACGAAAGACGGGTCGGTGACGCATGGCTGACGAAGCACAGCGGCAGAACGACCGGCCAGCCCGTGTGGACGCCGCGAGACTCGGCGTAGTGGCCCTGGTCGGGGCCCTGCTCTGGCTCGTCCCGACACCGGAGGGCGTCGAGCCGCGCGCGTGGCAACTCCTCGCCGTCTTCGTCGCCACGATGGTCGGCATCATCCTGCGCCCGATGCCGATGGGCGCCCTGGCGTTCGTGTCGGTCTCCTTCGCGGTGCTCTCCGGCACCCTCACCATCGCGGAGGCGACCGGCGGTTTCGGGAGCACCGTCGTGTGGCTGGTGGTGGCCGCGTTCTTCATCGCCACCGCCTTCGTCAAGACCGGCTTCGGCACCCGCATCGCGTACCACTTCATGCGTTTGCTGGGGAAGCGGAGCCTCGGACTGGCCTACGGCTTCGTCGTCACCGACCTGGTCCTGGCCCCGGCCATCCCGAGCAACACGGCCCGCGCCGGCGGCGTGATCTTCCCCATCCTCAAGTCGCTCTGCGTCTCCCTCGGCAGCGACGCCGCGCTCGGCACCCAGCGGCGGATCGCGGGCTTCCTGACGTTCACCTGCTACCAGGGCGTGGTGATCACGAGTGCCATGTTCCTCACCGCGATGGCCGCCAACCCGCTGGCGGCATCGCTGGCCGCGCAACAAGGGGTGGAGATCTCGTGGGCGCTCTGGGCGGTAGCCGGGTTCGTGCCCGGCGTGATCAGCCTGCTCGTCGTGCCGGCTCTCATCTACCGACTCTATCCGCCGGAGATTACCCACACCCCGGAGGCGCCCGAGCTCGCCCGCCAGCGGCTGCGGGAGATGGGGCCCATGTCGCGCGACGAGTGGGTGCTGCTGGCCGTGTTCGTTTTTCTCCTCACACTGTGGATCTTCGGCGGCGCGCTCGGCGTCAACGCCACCGCGACGGCGCTGGCCGGGGTGGCCGCGATGCTCGCCACCGGCGCCCTGGCGTGGGAGGACATACTCGAGGAGCGTAGCGGCTGGGACACCTTCATCTGGTTCGCGGTCCTCGTCATGATGGCGACCCAGCTCGGCGAGCTGGGACTGCTGGCGTGGTTCACCGAGCGCGTCTCGGGCGTGCTCGGCGACGGGCACTGGCTCCCGTCCTTTCTCGGACTGAGCCTGATCTACTTCTACGTGCACTATTTCTTCGCCTCGAACACCGCCCACGTCAGCGCCATGTACGCCCCGTTCCTGGCCCTGGCCATCGCGGTCGGCACGCCGCCCGTCCTCGCCGCCCTGGTGCTCGCCTTCTTCAGCAACCTGTTCGCGTCGATGACGCACTACGGCACGGCGCCGGCGCCGATCCTGTTCGGGTCGGGCAACGTCGAGATCGGCGACTGGTGGCGGCTGGGGGCGCTCATCAGCGTGGTGAACATCGTGATCTGGCTGGGAGCGGGGAGCCTGTGGTGGCGGGTGCTGGGGTTGTGGTGATCGCCGCCGTGGCAACAGGGGCTGCCTTCCTGGTGGCCACCGCGACTGCCGTTGCGCAGGACCCCGGCGCCGAGCGACGCGCCTTCGAGGCCGTCGATCGCGCCATCGCCGGGATCGAGAGAGCCGGCGACGGCGACGAGACGATCCGGACCGCCCGAGCGGTCCTCGACGCCGCCGAGCGAGCTCGGAGCGCCTTCGACGCCCCCGACCGGGTCCGCGACGCCGCTTACGCGCGGTACCACGCGGCGCTGCGCGAGGTCGATGCGCTCGGGGTTCGTTGCGACAACGGTTATCGTTGCGAAACCGACGCACGCGGCAACACCGGCGTCGTCTACTTCGACGGGCTCGTCTCCGCGTATGCCAGGGTCTGGGAAGCCCGGTCCGGGTTGTCCGCCGCCAACGCCGCCTATGTCGAGGCCGTGGGCATTGCCGGCGCCGCCGAGGCCCACGAGCGCGCCGCGCGGTTCCGCCGCTACGCCGTCCGCATGCGCCGCCTGCGGGGCAACAGCAACCATATCCTGGCGAGGCAACGCGTGCTCATCCACGCCTCCAACGCCGAGAACAACGCTCTCAACGCCCTCAACGACCGTGCGATCGCCGCGCACGTGGCCGCCAACCGCGCAGCCCTCGACGCGCTCGGCCGCGCGGCGCGCGCGCTGTCCTCGGCTGCCGCACGCCTGACCGACGACCGACATCCGTACGCCCGCGCCCCCGAGGTGTCACGCGCCGCCGGGCGGGCCGAGAGCGCTGCGGCCGCCGCCGCCGGTCCGGCGGTCTCGAACGACGGCTACCGGACCGACGCTGCTCTGAACGAGCTGATCGCCGCGGTACGCGAGACCTTCGGCGTGATCGAGCGCCACGCGCCCGACGATGTTCGCCACCGCGGCAGAGATACGCCCGGAACGGTGTTGCGCGTGCCGACGTCACCGGCTTCCCGATCAGCTCCCTGAACCGGTAGCGCGTCAGGCGCCGGCCTTCGGAGCGTCGAACACGGCCGTCACGTCCGCGGCGAATCCCTCCAGGAGCCGTGACCCGGCGGAGTCGCCCGCGACGAACACGCCGTGCTCGACGTAGGCGTCGGCCTCCAGCGCGAGCACGGCGATCGTCTGGTCACGAGGATCGACGATCCAGTACTCCGGAATGCCCGCCTCGGCGTAGTCGGCGCGCTTCTCGACCAGGTCCCGGTCCGGATCGTCGGGGCTGACGACCTCGACCACGAGGTCCGCGCCCAGCCAGTAGCGATCCCGGCACCGGGAGTCGGAGCGGTCGCGGAGAAGCAGCAGGTCGGGCTCGCGGAACTTGCCCTCGCGGATGCGCATGCGCAAGGCCGAGACCATCACGACGCCCCCGCGCGGGGTGAGAAACTCGTAGAGGAGTCGATAGAGCGCCAACAGAACGGCCTGGTGGGTGAACGTCGGCATCGGGAGTTCCTGCACGTGGCCGTCCGTGAACTCGATCAGGCGATTGCAGCGATCCGTGAGCCACAGGTACTCCTCGTCGCTCCAGCCTCCCTGCGGCGGCAGCACCTCGCGCAGAAGCGCGTGCAGGGCGTCCTGCGAAGTGGCCGACGGCGTCATCGACGGGCTGCTGACAGCCATGCGTTCATCCTGCCATATCCGGCCGAATACGACCAGGGCGCCGTCCGCCCGGTCGAGAGGCGGATCACGGATAGGTGTAGGCGGCCTGGAGCCCCAACGGCAGGCCGAGCATCCAGTAGCCGACCAGGAACAGGGTCCAGGTGACCAGCAGCACGACCGAGTAGGGCAGCATCAGCGACACGACGGTCCCGATGCCGGTGGCCTTGACGTACCGCTGGCTGAAGACGACGACCAGCGGGAAGTACGGCATCAGCGGCGTGACGATGTTGGTCACGCTGTCGCCGACCCGGTAGGCGGCCTGGGTGAGCTCGGGGGCGATGCCGAGCCCCATCAGCATCGGCACGAAGATGCTCGAGAGCAGCGCCCACTTGGCGGAGGCCGAGCCGACGAACAGGTTGACGACGGCGGTCAGCAGCACGATGCCGACCACCGTCACCTGCGCGGGCAGGTTCAGGTCGCGCAGGAAGTTGGCGCCCTTGAGCGCGATCAGCAGGCCGACGTTGGAGTTGTTGAACGCGGCGATGAACTGGGCGGCGAAGAAGGCCATCACCAGGTAGTAGGCCATCGTGCCCATCGCGGCGGTCATGCCCGCGACGATGTCGCGATGGGTCTTGACGGTGCCGGCCACGTAGCCGTGCACCACGCCCGGAATCAGGAACAGGAGGAAGATGAGGGGCACCATCATGCCCATCAGCGGGGCCGCGAAGCTGGTCAGCGACCCGTCCGGGCCGCGTAGCGGCGATCCGGCCGGCAAGGCCGCCAGCGCCAGCAGCAGCAGTCCCGCGACCAGCGCCGCGATGCCGGCCGCGAAGCCGCGGCGGTCCCGGTCGGTCAGCTCGTCCATCCTCGGCATTTCGTCCGGGTCGCCGTCGATGGGCGTCGCCTGCAGGCGCGGCTCGATCACGCGGTCGGTCAGATACCAGCCGACGCCGATGACCAGCAGCGACGAGACGGCGGTGAACCCGAGGTTGCTCAGCGGGTTGACCATGCGGTCGGGGTCGAGAATCTGCGCGGCCTGCTGGGTGAAGCCCTGCAGCAGCGGGTCGATGCCGGAGGGAATGAAGTTGGCCGAGAACCCGCCGGAGACCCCGGCGAAGGCGGCCGAGATGCCGGCCAGCGGGTGCCGCCCGGCCGCATAGAAGATGACCCCGCCGAGAGGAATGACCAGCACGTAGCCGGCGTCGGCGGCGCTGTGGCTGACGATCGCCGCGAGAATCAGCATCGGGGTCAGCAGGCTGCGCGACGTGAAGCCCAGAAGCAGCTTGAGGCCGGCGTTGATGAAGCCGGTCTTCTCGGCCACACCGACGCCGAGCAGCGCCACCAGCACCACGCCCAGCGGCGCGAACCCGGTGAAGGTGGGCACCAGTTGCACCAGGAAGGTGGTCAGGGCCGTGCCCGTCAACTGGTTGGCGATGCGGAGCGGCTCGCCGGTGCGCGGATCGCTCTCGGCGAACTCGATCGGCGCGAGCAGCGCGGAGGCGATCCAGGTCAGCACCAGCAGCAGCAGGAACAGCATCGCCGGATCGGGCAGCCGGTTGCCGGCTGCCTCAATGCCATTGAGGACGCGGGACACGAAGCCCCCGCGCTCGCCGGCCGCTTTTTGCTGCTTGTCGGACGGTGCCTTCGCCATGGATTGCCTCATCTCCAGGTCAGGAAGCCGCGGGGCTGGACTTCAACCAGCGCCGGACCACCCGGTTCCACCACATGTACGCGCCGGTGACGAACAGCGCGGGGGGCACGAGCCCGGCCAACGCCCAGATCGCCTTGGTGGTGTCGTTGCAGAGCGCCCCGCAGCCGGGGATGCCCCGGCCGCCGAGCCGTCCGAAGTGCAGGTACGCGAGCCAGTACATCACCCGGTCGCCGACGCGCTCCTCCAGGCTCGTCGGGTCGAACGGCTCCAGGTAGTCGACGACCGCCATGAACGCGGCCGGGAACGACAGGTAGGCGCCCGTGATCGCCCACATGAACAGGAACGGCCAGCACCAGAAGCCGAACGCGCTGTGCAGGTGCCAGTTGAACCGCTTCCAGTCCGCCCGCCGGTCGACGGTCAGGCTGCGCCGCCAGCGCAGGATGCCGGGCCACCAGATCACGGCGCCGGTCAGCGACAGCACGAGGAGGAGCAACGCGCCGATGCCGTTCACCCGCCGGCCGGTCTGTCCGGCGAGCAGATTGTCGTGCAGGTCGAGCACCCATGCCGTCGCGCGGTAGCCCAGGGGCAGAGGATCTCCCAGATCCTCACCCGTGATCGGGTCGAACAGCCGCCGTATCCGGTCGCCGTCGCGCGCCAGGGTGATCCGGACGGCGTGGTTCGGGGTCTCCCCCGGCCGCACTTCCTGTACCTCGTAGCCGGGCCAAGCCTGCCGGGCGGCCCGCTCGAGTGCGTCCTCGGCCAGTGACGCGCCCGCGCCGTCCACGATGACGGGCTGCGGCGAAAAGGCGATGTACAGCTCGTTCCGATAGACCAGCACGCTCCCGGTCGCGCAGATCACGAACACGTAGGCGCCCAGACCGATGCCGGTCCACAGGTGCACCTGGAAGACGGCCTTGCGGAGCCGCACGCTCTGCGGCGCCTGCACCCAGAGTGACCACCATTTCTCCATGACGCTTCGACCGTCTACCCGAAAAGCATCGCACCGCACCGTCGGCGAACGCGGGACGTCACTCCGGTAGAGCGAAGACGTACAGCGCGTTCCCGCCCTCCGGCTGGTAGACCTCCGGGCTGAGCTTCGCCGTCAGACTGCGGAAGACGCCGCCCAGCGCGGCCGGCACGGCGATGAACTGCCGCCCGCCCGCCTCGTAGGTGATCGGGTAGCCGTGCGCCGACGCCGCCAGACGCGTCTCCCAGAGCACCTCGCCCGTCTCGACGTCGAACGCCCGGTAGTAGCGGGCGCCGTCACCGGCAAAGACCAGCCCGCCCGCCGTCGTCAGCGCGGACGTCAGGAACGGCGTGCGCTGCTCGTGGCTCCAGAGCTCCTCCATCGTCCGCACGTCGTAGGCGGCGAGCTTCCCGACGTTGCCGTCGCTGCCCGGCATCTCGAGCAGCTCGTAGCGCCCGGCCGTCCCGCCGCCGCCCTCGATGAACTCCACCTCGCGCCCGGTCAGGTGCATGCACGCCTGGTGGAGCGGGATGACGAGGGCGCCCGCGCCCGGGTGATACGCCGAGGCCTGCCAGTTGTGGCCGCCCAGCAGGCTGGGGCAGGCGAACACCCGCTCGCCGATGGGGATGTCCTGCAGGTCCTCCCGGTAGGTCAGCTCGCCGGTGGTCTTGTCGATCGATTCGAAGATGTCCTGGTGCACCGTCTCGCGCAGGTCGACCAGTGCGCCCGTCCGCCGGTCGAGCTTCCAGAGGATGCCGTCCTTGCCGATCGTGAACAGCCACTTCTCGTCGCCGGCGTCCACCAGCACCCGCTCGTAGACGATATCAAGGTCGAGCGTCTCCCCCGGTGCGTGCTGGAAGTACCAGTGCACCTGCCCGGTGCCCGGATTCAGCGCCAGCGTCGAGTTGGTGTAGAGCGCGTCCTGGCGCGTGGTCATGCCGCGGCTCGCCGCCACCCACGGCTTGGCCTGCGCCGTGCCGATGTAGAACAGCCCCAGATCCGGGTCGTAGCTGCCCGGGATCCAGGCATCGCCGCCCGCGCGCAGATACGGCGGCGTGTCGCCCCACGACGCGTTGTTCGGATCGCCCGGCAGCGCGATCGTCGACGTGCGCCACAGCTCTGCCCCGGTGTCCGGATCGTGGCCGGTGATGAAGCAGCTCTGCTCGGTGTAGCGCTCGCAGCCGTTGGTGCCGGTGATGACGACGCCGTCGGCGATGACCGGGCCGGCGTTCTGGCGGAACCCCTGCGTGTAGTCGGTCTTGACCGTCCGCCACACCTCCTCGCCGGTCCGCGCGTCGAGCGCGACGAGGGAGGCGTCCGCCCGGGCGAGGAACAGCTTGTCGCCGTAGAGTGCCAGCGTGCGGGTGGCGCCGGCCCGCGCGTCCTCCGGCAGCCGCGCGCGGTAGACCCAGATGACGTCGCCGGTCGCCGCGTCTATCGCCTGCACCACGTTCCCCGGGTTGGCGAGGAACATCACGCCGTCGTGCACCAGCGGCGTCGTCTGGTTGTTGCCCGGCCGCACGGCGATCGACCAGGCGAGCTTCAGATCGGCGACGTTGTCGCGGGTCACCTCACCGAGCGGGCTGTAGCCGTGGCTGTTGCGCGTCCGCCGCCAGCTCAGCCAGTCTCCCGCCGGCGGGTTCGCCAGCATCTCGTCGGTCACCGGGGTCAGCTCGTGCGGCACCTCCTGGTTGATGAACCGCGACACGCGCCGCCGCACCCGCTCGCCGGCCTGCTCCGCGCGGCGCGCCTCCGCCATGTCCGCCGCATCGCCGATCGGCACCCCCGCATCCGCCGTCAGCACGCCGTCGCCCGGCACGGCGCCGTTCGCCTCCAGCAGGTACGCCACCAGCTCCACGTAGGCCTGATCGCTGAGCGAGCCGGCCTGTCCCGGGGGCATCGTGTCGCGCATGTAGGCGAACAGCTCGTCGGTCGTCTGCCCCAGCCAACCGTTCAGGAAGTCCACGCCCGAGAGGGGCGGCGCGTGCACCATCCCCTCGAGGGCCGGTCCGTGACACTCCTCGCACTGCACGCCGTAGACCGACCAGCCGCCGGACGCCTGGTCCGAGGTGAAGGCTCCCTCCGCCACGGGGGCCTGCGCCGCCGCGATACCCGGTCCACAGATCAATCCACCCATCACGAGCAGTCCGACCGCGGCCGCATGAACCGCCGCCGCCGCGCCGCCGCGAGTTCCGTTCGACATGATCTGCTCCTTCTTGCGCCAGCCCCGGCGTTGCATCATCGCTGTCGGCGAAGAGCCTGGCACAGAGTATGGAAGTACCGGTTTACCGAAGACGATCGAGTTGCTCCCGTGCCCACGTGTGCCCCTGGTCCGCCGCGCGGCGATACCACCCGACCGGGGTCGTCACCTCGAACCCGAGCCGCCGCGACGCGGTCGTCGATCCACGACGAGCAACGCCGGCGTGCCAGGGCGCCGGAGCGTCCATGCGGGCCAGACTAGCACGCGGTCGGCGGCGGGAGAAACACTCGGGCCACCGCCAGGTGCACTCGTGGGACCATCGCATCCGCCCGCGGGGACCGGACCGGTACAATTGCCCGCATGGGAAAGCGCAAGCTGCCCATCGGCATCCAGACCTTCCGGCAGATTCGGGAGGAAGGCTATTACTACGTCGACAAGACCACCTACGCCCGCCGGATCGAGAACGATGCGGGCAAACACTACTTCCTGTCCCGCCCGCGGCGGTTCGGCAAGAGCCTGTTCGTGGACACGCTCAAGGAGCTGTACGAGGGCCGCGAGACGCTGTTCCGCGGCCTCGCCGTCCACGACGGGTGGGACTGGTCGCGCCGCCACCCGGTGGTGCGGCTGGATTTCAGCGGCGGTAACTTCAGGAGGCGCGGCCTGCTCGAGGAAAGCGCAACGGCTCAGATCGAGGACATCGGCAGGCGGCTCGGCGCCGGAACGAACGACGGCAGCGCGCCCGTGCGTTTCCGACGCCTGATCGAAGGGCTGCACGAGCGCGCGGGCCAGCGCGTCGTGGTGCTGGTGGACGAGTACGATCTCCAGGGTCAGCCTGTTCTCTGACCTCAACAACCTCCTCGACCTCACCGTGGATCCGGACTACTCGGCAATCTGCGGCTACACCGAGGCGGATCTGGACGCCGTGTTCGCGCCTGAGCTGCCGGGTCTGGACCGCGGCGAGATCCGCGCCTGTGAGCCCGCCGCCGTAGCGGTAGCGCTCGGATTCGTAGCTGGCGGCGAGGTTGTACGCGTGGGTGCCCGCGGTCACGCCGGGCGTCTCGGTCCCGGCCGCGAACCCCGACAGCGTCACGGTCTCGCCGATGCCCCATCGGCCGTCCACGGCGTAGCTCCGGTTGACGTCGTCGGGACGGGCGAACGCGCCGGCGGCGTTGCGATTGACCACTATCGCGCCCACGTTCGACCGGTTCGGCAGGTCCTGGCGGACGCGCGCCACCGTGTGGTTGTTCGCCGGCGTCCCGTTCGCGGCGACCGACCCGTTCCGCATGCCGCTCGGGCCGACCGGCGCGGTCTGCATGTTCAGCACGCCGATGTGGGTGTTGGCCCCGACCTGCCCGCTCAGTCGGCCGCCGCCCCGGATCGGTTGAACTGCCGCGGCAGCGGCGCCCAGTACGACTGCTCGTTCCGGTGCCGGATGTTGCGCTGGAAGTTGATGCCCCACGTCTGCGCCGCGCCCGACGCGTAGCGCAGCGTCCGGAACGGAATCGCGAACTCGGCGGTCCAGCCGACGTCGGTGACCTGCGTCGCCACCCGCCAGACGCCGTCCCAGTTCAGGTTGAACCCACCGCCCGAGCCGCGCTGCTGCTGGCTCCCGGACCGTACGACCAGCCCGCCGCCGATGCCGCCGCTGCCCTCGCCCTCGTTGGTGAGCTGGCCGTCGTACTCGAGCCCCGCCGGGTTGGTCCCCCGAACACGAATCCGTTCTGCAGATCCCGGTAGGTGTCGAGCACGATCTGGAAGCTGTCGATCTCGACCAGCGACGAGTCGCGCCGCGCGTCCGAGACGATGATCGTGGCAGGGTCGCCGACGAAGCAGACAACACCGAAGTAGATCGCCTCGTCGGTATAGACGATGCGCACCTCGGTGCGCTCCGAGGCCGGCTCGCCCTCGTCCGGGGTGTTCTGGCGGAATCCGGTCTCCGGAATCGCGACCGCCCAAGCCGCCTCGCCGAGCACGTCGCCGTCTATCGCCGGCGCCTGGTCGACCCGCCGGGCGCGCGCCACTGGGAACCCCGACGCTGTCGTTGCCTGGGCAGGAATCTGCCCAGCCGGCGGCGGCGACTGCGCGACGGCTGGGACAGCGATCAGGCACGAGCCTGCCAGGACGACGGACAGGACTACCCGGTCCACGGCTCCAATATTTTGCGACATTCGAGGTCGGCCGCCTCGCGCGCAATCGCTTCTCCTGTACACTCGATGGGCGAACGTCGCACAATAGCGCCCGCGGGCACAAACAGGCTTGCAGTGTATACCAAAATCAGTCAGAATCCGTAATCGGAACTGTTGGTTCCGCAACTTTTCGCAGCTGTTGAACTCTGGACGAGGTAAGTCTGAGGGAACACGAAAGGAGACAGAAATGACATCCGAAGCTAGGAGAATCTTGACCGCCGCCGCCTCTAGCAATGGCAATATCATATACCTCAAGACTCTTGGGCGTCCTGGAGTAGCTATCCAAGCCGGAGGGAAGAGTATTGTTCCAGACAGTGCTTCTGAAAGAGATGTGGCGTCATGGGTTGGAGGCATGGAGGATCTTGTCCGTGAAGGATACATAAGAGACAGGGGATCGCGTGGAGAGCTGTTTTTAGTAACAAGAGAAGGCTACCTGCTCTCAGATGAATTAGTGTCAGCCAGAAAACCCCGTTTCGGGCAGAGATCTGCGCCAAGTCGTGGCATCCTGGGCGTGATTTCGGGGCGAAATCCGGCCGCGACGACGGCGCCTGACGAGCTGCGGATGGGCGAAGGTCGACAAGTCAGACCGATGTCCTGTTTCCAAGGACAGTAAGACCGTGCCGTCTGTTGCCGGCTCCGAGTCCGGCCTGATTACGATGACAGGTGGTCAGGCGATACGTTGCTGTCGCTTGCGCTCCCGCTTCTGCAGAAGCAACCCGATGCGATGCAGGTTGGCCGCCAGCACCGACAGGGCGACCGTTCGCGCGAAGCCCTCGGCGCCATGGCTGCGAACGCGGTCGAGGCCTCGATGCTCCAACCCGTTGATGGCAGACTCGACCGCCGGATGTGCACGCCGCGCCGCCGCAAACGATTCCTCCTCTTCCCGTTCCCGGTCGACTTTCGAAAGATACCCTTTCCGCGGCAACGCATTGACGTCGAGCAGTGCATCGAGGCGCACCCGGTTGGCGGGGCTGTGAAAGCCGCGGTCGAAACTGCACGCCCGTAACTCCGGATACAATTCCTGCGCTTCCCGCACCAGCGGCACTGGCACGTCCACGTCCTCGCCCTCCCACAGGATCTTGTGGTGAAGGATGAATTGATACTGATCCTCGATAAGAGCGACAGGAACCCCGAGTTCGACCGGCGTGCCCGCCTTGCCTTTGGAAACCCAGCGCGTATGTTCCTCGAAAATCGAAAAGACCTTCTCCTCGTGAGGAATCGTCTCGCCACCCAGAAGACGACGCTCCACTTGGTCAATCTGCCGCCGCGCGTGAGCGACGAGGTCTGCGATCGAGCGGCAGCGCAATTCCCCCACGCCCTCGTCCCGCAAAACGTCGAGCGTGGCCTCTGCGCGCTCCACCAGCGCCCGGCAGCGCGCCAAATACGCCTCCACCCGCTCCGGATGCCGCTGCGCTCGCCGCGTCGAGCGCACCTTGTTGAACAGCTTCTTGACCTCCCGCGACAGATGGCGCCACTGACGCCAGCCGCGCACCGCGTACTGCTCAGCCGTCCGCCCCGTCTCCCGCAGCAGGCAACGCACCGCGTCCCACAACAGGTTGACGTCCGTCGGATAATGCACGTCGGTCTCGACGACGAACGAGTCACACCGCCCGCGTAATGGCTCGCCAGGCTTTTTTTTTGCTACCTTGTGCCCGCTCTCCACCACCAGGCGCCCGACCGCCGACAGCAACTCCGGCGTCAACAACGACACGTTGTCGACCACCGTCTGGTACTCGTAATGCGTCTTGTCACCGAAGTCGCTGTGGCCCAGGAACGCGCGTATCGTATCGTGATGGTTCGTCAATTCGTGAAGACGGTCGAAGTCGCAGCCCAGCCCCTGCTTCAGAATGCCCAGGACCAGAATCTGCCACAAATCCATCCCCGGACGCCCGACCGTGCGGTCGGCCTCCGGCAGGATGTGCTCGTCCAGCAGCGCAAACAGCTGCTCACGCAACGCCTCGTCGCACCAGATGTGCTGAAGCCCCTTCAACACCGCGGGAATGTCATCCCGCGATTTCGGGTTTATCCAGATCTCCTCAATGGGCACCTGGCCGAGTTGAAACTGTGACCTGTGCACTTCTCTCATGATGTCAATGTCGCGAAGATACTCCCGAAATGGGCCGATTCCTCATAGATCGCCCCCAAGAATACGACATTCGGACGATCTTTGCCACTTGAAATCCACAGTATCTCCGGTAGAATCAACAACTTATGGGGTTTTCTGCCGAACACGAATTAATGAAGGATCAGGCTGTTGGGGCACCTTGATGAATCCGCTCCAGGCTTTTCTTGTTGGAATTGCGGCAACTGCCGCCATGGCAGCGGTTGGCAGTTTGAGTACATGGCATTATTGGCTCATCGTGGGCGTTGCAATGACGGTAGTCATCCTGACGGCGCACCTTACAGCTCCACCACAAGATAGATCGTCACTGCCAATCAGATGGTTTTATCGCTTCGGGCCGCCGACTCTCGCAGAGCGTGAGTTCCAGAGACTGTCTCACTTGTTAAGGACGTCATGTCTGATCCTTCGGCGGGGGCTATCGAGCGATTATCATGGGAACTCGAAAAGTTGGACGTGTGGCCCATGGCCTTGCGCGGACAAGCTAGCGAACAGCGAAGGGTGCAGGAACTGGACTATTTGTTCAAGTGCATGACGTACAAAGGGCAGTACTTGCAGATGGCGCGAAAAACATTCGACAACTCCTTGAAGGATTCCACCACGGCCCCTACGGCTCGTCGCGCAACGGGCCGAAATCGGGCGGCGGCACCCGGTGCCGGGTCGCCGCCTCGTAGGCGGAGGCCGCCTTCAGCACGGCGGCCTCCTCGCCGGGTCCGGCCCAGAACATCATGCTGATGGGCAGCGGGGTGTCCAGCAGGGTCCGTTCGTGGCCGGGACGGGCTTCGTAGCGGTCGCCGGCCGCGTTCAGGACGAAGCGGGGCTCGTAGACGATGTCGTTGAACCCGGCGGGCACGACGATCTCGGGAACGCCGATGAGCGCGGTGATGGTCTGGGTCGACCCGGATGCGCCGCGGCCGTTGACGCTCGGCTCGCTGGGGCCGCCGACCTTCTGGTGGGGCAGCGTGTTCTCGGGATTCACCAGCACGTCGAGCCGGTTCTCGCGCATCACCCTGGCCAGCACGAGCTGCAGCACCGCGCGCATCTGCATCCGCTCGGTGTTCCCCTCCGCACGAATGTCGTCGAGCGCGGCCCAGTTCGCCGATCCCGCCTCCGCCGCGGCGGAGAAGTACTTCGTGTTGGCGTCCAGACTCGCCATGTCGGCGACCCGCTCGTCGCCCCGCCGGGCCAGGTACTGGTCGATGTGGAAGGCGAAGCTCCGCGACGGGGGCGAGAGTACAACGCGGCGCAGATTGATCCGGCGAGACAGCGGCGCGTTGCCTTCGGCCAACTGGACCAAGTACCGCGTCGACGTCACGTCGTGGCCCGGCACTGCGAACTCCAGGTCGCCGTCGGGGGTCGTCTTGTGGAAGTACTCCGGCATGTGGATCGGCAGGATCTCGGCCAGGGCGTCCCGGAACGTGTACTCCATGTCCGGCACGCCGGGATCGCCGGGATGGAGCGGATCGACCGACTCGACGAGAGTCGCCCCGAGCCGGTCCCGGAGGACGGTCTTGATCTCGTCGTCGATCCGGCCGCTGATCGCCGCGTCGTTCAGCGTGTGCTCGACCATGTACTCGCGGACGATCCCGATGCGCAGGCCGGCCAGCGGCTTCTCGCCCTGGTCGTCACCCCCGTCCTCCGGCACGTCCTCGACGACGGCGTCGGCGTACGGTTCGGTGGAGACCAGCGCCTCCGGCACCGCCGTGTAGATGTCGCGGGGATCGAAGTAGCCGAGCTCCGAATCCCGCAGGGCGTCCAGCACGACGGCCGCATCCTTCACCGTGCGGCAGTTGAGGCCCGCCCGGTCCACCAGCGGGTTCGATCCGACGGCGCCGCCGTAGGGAATCAATCCCTTCGTCGTCAGCAGGCTGACCACGGCGTTACGGGACGCCGGCCCCTTGCACGATCCCCCCGTCTGCTCGCAGAAGGCGCAGGTGACGAGGTTTGCGGCGACCGCGACGCCGGACCCGGAGCTCGATCCCCGCGGCGAGCGCTCGGTGTCGTAGGGATTGCAGGCCTGACCGCCCCACGTGCTCCGCTCGGAGTAGCCCAGGTACCGGGCGGTCGCGGCGGCCGGGCCGCCGGGGTTCCCGATACCGCCGTTGAACTCGGTTGCGTTGGCCTTGGCGTAGATGATGGCGCCCTTCGCCCGCAGCCGCTCGACGATGGTCGCGTCGGCGGGCGGCGCGTCGATGGCGAAGTCGATGTCGGCCGCCGTCGTGGTCCGCATGTCCCGCGTGTCGTAAACGTCCTTGAAGGCCAGGGGGATGCAGTACATCGGCAGCCGGGCCAGATCGGGATCGACGCCGTACTGCATGTCCAGCTCGACCGCCCGCTCGACGGCGTCGGGCTGCTGCCGGAACGCCTCGCAGGCCGCGGGGCAGTCCGCCGGCAGCTCGCCGGTCGAGGGATGCGCGTCGCAACCGCCGCTGCAGGTCACCGAGCGCTCGCCGCGCAGGTTGAGCGTACTGAGGGCGTTGACCTGGCCCGCGCCAGGGACGCCGGCCACCATGCCGTACTGCGCCTGCACCGCGGGGTCGGAGAGGGTGGGCTCCATTCTCCCGAGGTCCAGCGGCATGCCGGTGTACCGGTCCAGCTCCGGAAGGATGCTCGACACCGGGACGGTGGAGGTGGGAAAACGGACCACCGAGCCGGCGCGCACCGGGCCGGTCGCCGGCGCGACGGGCGCGCCGTCGAGGGTGACCAGTTGCGTGCAGGCGCCGTTGTAGGCCCTGGCCCGGTCGACATAGGCCCGCACCAGCCCCTCACAACTGACGTCGCCGTCGTGGATGGCCCGGTGAATCCCTCCGATGGTCGCTTCCTCGAGCTGGAAACCCGCGGACCGGCTCGCCTCGGTCTGCGCGACGGCGATTCCAGGCAGCAGGAGGAGCAATCCGCACGCCAATCGGCACAAGCTGCCGGCTGCCGGTGCCGCGGCCGACATCCGTCGAGATCGCTTGCAAGTCGTCGTCGATCCACTCATGCCAACCTCCCGAAGCGCAGAAACCGGGCCGGCCGTTCCCGGGCATCGAAACGGGATCCGCGACCCGCCTGCCGCTGCCCGTTCGGACTGCTTACGGCAGCGTCAGGGCCACCAGCTCCGCGGGCTCACCGCGGGCGCTCATCGCCATCACGATGTACTGCTTGCCGTCGATCATGTAGGTCATCGGCACGCCGCTCTGCCGCTTGGGCAGCTCCATCTCCCAGATGGTCTCGCCCGTCTGCTT
Organism: Vicinamibacterales bacterium; assembly: GCA_965116825.1. Lineage (GTDB taxonomy): Bacteria > Acidobacteriota > Vicinamibacteria > Vicinamibacterales > UBA8438 > WTFV01. The sequence goes on along the minus strand of OZ220736.1, from coordinate 3,326,669 downwards.
GTCGTAGGCGTAGAACATCTCGCCGCCCGCCCAGGTCGGTGTGGCGAAGAGCCCGCCGCCCTCACCGGCGAAGACCAACGTCTTCGTGACGAGGATGCCGCTGCGCTCCGGCTTGCCGGTGCGCGGGATGTCGACGCCGCTCAGGGCGGGATGTTCCCTGACGCAATCCGGCGTGTCGCCGTTCGGGATCATCCAGAGATGCTCGCCGCTGTTCAGGTCGATGGCCGTGATGCGGCCCCACGGCGGCTTGATGAGGGGCAGGCCCAGCGGTCCGATCTCGCCGCACCCCTGCCGCGCGGCGGCGCCGCGCCGCCGGCCGCCGCCGCCCACGAAGTCCATGGTCGAGCGGCCCGGATCGTTGATGAGTCCGGCGACCGTCGGGGCGGTGACCGAGGCCACGTAGAGAACGCCCGTCTCGGCGTCCACCGCGCCGCCCTGCCAGTTCGCGCCGCCCGTCATCTGCGGCAGCATCAGCAGGGCGCGCAGCCCGTCCTGCCCCGCCAGGATCGGGGGCGTGTAGATGGGACCGAGCTGGTATTCCGACGCGATGCGCCGCGCCTCGGCGGCCAGCTCCGGCGTGAAGTCGATGAGGTCGTCGTTCGACACCCCCTGGCGGTCGAACGGGGCGGGCCGGGTGGGAAACGGCTGCGTCGGTGCGGCCTGCTCGCCGGGCACCGTCGAGGCCGGCACCGGGCGCTCCTCGATCGGCCAGACCGGCTCGCCGGTGACCCGGTCGAACACGTAGGTGAACGCCTGCTTGGTCACCTGCGCCACGGCCTTGATCTCGCGGCCGTCCACGGTGATGTCGACCAGCGCGGGCGGGGTCGGGATGTCGTAGTCCCAGATGCCGTGATGGATGAGCTGGTAGTGCCAGACGCGTTCGCCGGTCCGCGCGTCCAGGCAGACCAGGCTCTCCGCGAACAGGTTGTCGCCGGGCCGGTGGCCCCCGTAGAGGTCGTTCGTCGGGGTCTCGACCGGCAGGTACACGTAGCCGAGCTCGGGGTCGGCCGACATCGGAGCCCACACGCCGGTGTTGCCGCTGTAGCGCCAGGAGTCGTTCTCCCAGGTGTCGTTGCCGAACTCGCCCGGCTGCGGGATGGTGTGGAAGATCCACAACTGCTCGCCGGTGCGCGCGTCGAACCCGCGCACGAACCCGGCCGTGAACTCGGGCGCGGGCGCGGTGGCGCGCAGCGCCGCCCCGACCACGATGACGTCGCCGACGACCAGCGCCGGCGAGTTCAGGCCGATCTGGCCCGGTTCGACCGGCGGGCGGGCGGTCCCGTCGTTGATTCCCTCGAACAGATCGACCGCGCCCTGCTCGCCGAAAGTGGGAACCGGCAGTCCGGTCGCGGCGTCCAGGGCCACGAGGCGGTACCCCCGGGTGACGTGGATGATCCGCTCGTCGTCCTGCCCGTCGGTCCAGTAGGCCACGCCGCGGCCCGAGCTGGCCCGCACCGGCGAGACGTCGCCCCGCTCGCCCTCGTCGAGGCGGTACATCCACAGCGTCTCGCCGGTGGCCCCGTCGATGGCCACGACGTTGCGCCGCCAGCCGGCCGACGTGTAGAGCACGCCGCCCACCATCAGCGGCGTCGCCTGGTAGTTGAAGTCGACACGGGGGCCGAAGTTGTCCGTTCGCCAGCGCCACGCGATCTGCAGGTCGGCGACGTTGTCGCGGTCGATCTGATCGAGCGCCGAGTACTTCGTGCTGCCCGAATCGGCGCCGTAGTACCGCCACTCGCCCTCCTGCGCGCCCTGTTGCGCCGGCGCCGCCCCCGCTGTGACGAGCAGGAAGGCGACAACGACCGGAATCGTCCGGATACACCGTTTCAACCGCGTCGACATGTAGTGCTCCTGTTCTCCGTGGCGGCCGGACCCATGTGCGATCTCGAAGCCGAGCGGCGCCCGCGGCCTCGTTCGCGCCGACGACACCCCCGACGCCGCACGCGTCGCCAGGCACGCGGCGCGGCGCACCCTGGCGCGGCGCCGCGATAGAGGTCGGGGCAGGGGGAAGAGCGCCATGCTCTCCCCCACTGCTCCGGCCGCTACGCGCTGTCGCGATCTACTGCCCGCCGGAGTTGGTCTCGGTGGACGGTCCGGGGAACGGGTACCCGGGCGGCCCGTACGTGTAGTACGCCCCCAGGTCGTCGATCTCGTCCATGTCCGGGTACAGCACCCCGAAGGCCGGCGCCTCGCGGCTGCCGCGCGGCGAGTACCAGACGGCGCCGTCCCGCGTGATCTGGATCTTGGGCGAGTCGGCGTGCCGTTGCGGCTTCGGATAGAACGTGAACTCCTCGCTGCGCGGATCGAACTTCCAGAGCGTCGCGCCGTAGTCCCCGTCCGTCCGCTGGCCGACGTCGGGGGCCCAGATGTTGTCCTCCGGGTCTGCGGCCACGTCGTACGGCTCCGCATTCTGCTGCGGGATCGACCACTCGGTCATCTTGCCCGTGGACTGGTCCAGCTTGACCAGCTTGCCGTCCCGTTTGCCGGCCGAGTAGATGCCCCACCAGATGTTGTTCTGCGAATCGACGTTCAGGCGCCGCGTGTGTCCCGGGTAGGTGGGCGCGGTGAACTCGGTCCACGAGTTGTTGGACGTGTCGAACTTGACGATCTTGCCGCCGCTCCACAGCGCGATCCAGATGTTGTCGTTGCGATCGGCGATGACGCCGTAGGGGATGGCGTGCGGGGTCGGGATGCGGAACACCGACACCTCGCCCGTCGCGCGGTCCCACTTGCTCAGCGCGCCGCCCATGATCCAGCCGATGTAGATGTTGCCCTTCGAGTCCATCGCCAGCGACTGCAGGAACTTCGTCGGGTTGCGCACCACGTCGTCCGGATCCATCGGAATCTGGTACTCGAACGTCTCGGTCTCGGGGTTGAACCCGAGGAGCCGCTTCTCCTTGGCGCCCGTGCGGCCCCGGTGCTCCGGCAGCCAGATCAGGCCGGTGGGATCGATGAGGATCTCGTGGTTCCCGTTGCGGGGATCGGGATAGAGATATTCCTTCTGCTCGCCGGTGCGGGGATCGAGCTTGACCAGGCGGTGCGGCACGCCGCGGTCCACCAGCCAGACGTTGCCGTCGGCGTCGAAACGCGGGTCCTGGCCGTAGCGTCCGACCCGGTCCCGGGCCCACGGGTCGGCGTTGACGCCCTCATCGGGCCCGTCCTTGGCGAGGTAGTACTCGATGTACATCGCCTTGCCGAGGGCCTCCTCGTCGACCGGCGTCTGCTGCTCGATGGCCACGCGCCGGCGCTTGCTGTCCGGCCCGAAGTTCTTCACGACGTATGCGAGCAGGTCGTCCCGGTCCTGCCGGCCGAAGCGGAACATCGACGCCCGGAACGACAGCAGCCCCTGCCCGTAGCGGGTCGGATCCTGCTCCCCGAGCGTGCTGCCGACCATGTGGTCGATCCACGACATCCACTGCCGCTCGGTGCCCGGCCGCGTCGGGAAGAAGTTCTCGCCGTGGCATGCCATGCAGACCTGCTCGGCGACCGCCTTGCCGGGGCCCGGCGGGTAGATCTCGTCGTAGCTCGCGTACTCGAACGCTCCGGACGCACCGCTCTCCATCGCGGTCCGGCCTGCGGGGATGACGAGCGGGGGCGCGTCGCCCTCGAGCGGGCCGAGCGTCAGATCGATCTCCGCCGCGTCGCCGGCGCCCACCGTCATGGTCCGAACGCCCGACTCGAGGTGCTTCGTGCTGGCGCTCACCTCGTAGGTGCCGGGAAACAGGGCGACGGCCCGGTAGCGCCCCTGGTTGGTGTAGACCATGTACACCATGTCCCGGTCGAGGTTGCGCAGGTAGACCTGCGCCGCCGTGAACGACTCGGAGGCGGTCACGGTCCCCGACACGGTGGCCGTTCCAGGCACCTCCGCCTGCAGGCCGACCCCGGTCAGGACCAGGACCGCCGCGCACACCGCCGCGGCCAGCAGCCGGGCACGAAATCGACTTGCGCCAAGCGTTCTCGAAAGCAACATCGCCTGCTCCTTGGATGATCGACGGAAACGTGTCGAGACGAGAATGCGCCCCGCGACAAGCCAAGTCAAGTCGCGAACGCCCCGCGCCGACCCGCACGACGACCGTGGTATGGTTTTCCATATGAAGACGACGCTCAATATCGACGACTCTGTAATGCAGAGGCTGCGAGAAGAGGCGGCGCGACGGGGCACGACGATGTCGGCGCTCGTGGAAGCCGGCCTCAGGCGCGTGCTTGCCAAGCCCGTGCCGTTCGATGCGCGGTCGAGCAGGCTGCCGCCGCTGCCGTCCTGGAACAGCGGCGGCGCGCTGGTCGATGTCGCCGACCGCGACGAGCTCTACCGCGCCATGGAAGAGGAATAGGTGCTGGTCTTCGATACCAACGTGCTCCTCCATGCCGCCGACGAGCGCTCGGACCTGCATGCGGAATGCCGCCGCCGCCTCGACGACGCGCGCCGCGATTCCGTGCCGGCGTACCTCACCTGGAGCGTCTGCTACGAGTTTCTCAGGGTCAGCACCCATGCACGCGCGTTCCGTTCACCCTGGACGCCGGCTTCGGCCCACGGTTTCATTGCGGACCTGCTGGCGTCGCCCGGGTTCGCGGTTCTGGCGGCCACGCAGCGTCATGCCGCCGTACTTGCCCAGACCCTGTCGGAACTGCCCGATCTGCGCGGCAACGCGATGCACGACGTGCACACGGCAGTGCTGATGCGCGAGCACGGCATCAGCCGGATCTGCACGCGCGACGCAGACTTTCTGCGCTTCCCGTTCCTGACGGTCGTCGATCCGTCGAGCGCATCGTGAGAACGTCGATGAAGAGACCGCACGTGGTGCTGGTGTGGTTGTCGTTGGTGCTCTGCGTCTCCGCGTGCACGCCGGTGCGGGCCGGTGCTCAACCGGCCCAGCTCGACGTCGCCCGGTTGCGCCTCGCAGCCCTGCAGGGAGACGCACGGGCGCAGGTCGAGCTCGGCGCGCGGTACGAGAACGGGCGCGGCGTGGAACAGGACTACCGTGCCGCCGTGTCGTGGTTCCGGCGCGCGGCCGACCAGGGATACGGCCCGGGGCAGGCGGCCCTCGGTTTCCTGTACAGCACCGGTCGCGGGGTGGAGCGCGACGACGAGGTCGCGGCGGCGTGGAACCGCCGAGCCGCGGCACAGGGCAATGCCCGTGCGCAGAACAACCTCGGCACCCAGTACCGGAACGGCCACGGGATGGAGCGCGACGACGAGGAGGCGGTGCGCTGGTTCCGCAGGGCGGCCGAGCAGGCCAACGGCTTCGCGCAGAACAGCCTCGGCGAGATGTTTCGGGACGGCCGCGGGGTGGAGCGCGACGACGGCGAGGCGGTGCGCTGGTTCCGCAGGGCGGCCGAGCAGGGGCACGACTTCGCGCAGATCAACCTCGGCTTCATGTACGACCGCGGTCGGGGCGTGCCGCAGGACGACGAAGAAGCGGTGAGGTGGTATCTCCTCGCGGCCGGGCAGGGCCACGTGCAGGCGCAGTTCAACCTGGGCGTCATGTACCTGGAAGGCCGCGGCGTGCAGCGGGATTTCGTGGAAGCGGCGCGCTGGTACCGTCTGGCCGCCGCACAGGGCCACGTCGAAGCGCAGCAGTTGGTCGGCGACGACGGCCGTTGAGTATTCCGACGAGGGAGGACGCATCATGCACTCCTGTTGCTCGTCGGCGTCGGGGCGGCGACCGCGCGCCGTGGAACCCCGACTACCGCCGCGAGTGGGGCGTCATCGATCCCGACGAGCACGGCGGCGTGGCCACCTACCGCAACAACTACTGCGCGTCGGTCCTGGCCCGGGACGCGACGACCGGGGCGCTCGTCTGGGCGTGCAACGTCACGCCGCAGGACCAGTCGGACCTGGACGAGGTCAGCGCCGGCGTGCTCATGGACCTGGAGCTCGGCGGCGAGACGCGCCGAACGATGCTCCGCGCCTCGCGCAACGGCTACCTCTACGTCCTCGACCGCGCCACCGGTGCCCCGGCATCTCGGCGCGGAACTGGCAGAACGACGCCTACTCGCCGCGCACCGGCCTGCTCTACACCGCCACGTCGAACCGCTGCGGCGCCATGCGCGTCGTGGAGGGAGAGTACGTGCCGGGCGAGCGGTACAACCTGCGCGCGAGCGGCGGACCCCCGCAACCCTCGTCGATGGGCGGTCACGCCAACGATGGTGCTGCGCGAATCGCTGTTGCTCGTCGCCGCAGGCGTAGCCGAAGTACAGCACGGCGCTGAAGACCGCCCCAGCCAGCATCGACGCGACCGCGAGGGCGCGCCGGCCGCGTGGCAAGTACCTCGCCAACCACCAGCCCGAAATGCAGACGACAACGACCCCGAACCCAACGAGGACCTGGACGGGGGTCCCGGTGAGCGCCGCCACGCTGAGCTCGTCGTAGCTGGCAGGAGGATCGCCACCGAGCGTCAGGTCGCCGATGTCGCCGCCCGAATGACGCACAAGCCGACCGGAGGGTTCTCGGCCGCAGCATCGTATCAGCGCCGCGACGAGTCCTCCGCGTGTCCGCTGAGGTAATCCGACCAGTCGTCCATCAACCACCGGCGACCCTCGAATAGAACGGAATGGCGTGGGCGGCCTCGACCTTGTTCTGGACGACGTGAGCCCGCGCCGCCTCGACGACCTTGTGGCGATCGCCCGTCCCCGGAGACGACCTCGCCCGAACGAGCCGATGTTTCGTCGGTTAGCGCATTCCCTGGCAGGAGGCGGCCGGCGGGCCGGCGGTCGCGCGCGTGAGCCGGCCCAGGTGTTCGCGTCCCGCAAGGAGCTTCCGATGCCGTATGACCTTCGGCGCTTTGCAGTGTTCGTGGGCGGACTGATGTGCCTGGTGCTGCCGGCGTCGGCCGCCGAGGCCCAGACCCGACCGCATCGGTTCGAGATCGCGGCCGGCACGATGTACGGCTTCCAGGATCCGGAGCGGCCGGTGACTGCCGGGTGGATCGTGTCGAGCGGTTTCGACCTTGGGCGCCAGTCGTTCGTAGTGGAGGGCGCGTGGCACCGGGACGCCTACGCTCTGGAGCACCCGTGGGAATTCGACGAGGTGTTCCGCGAGAGGCTTCAGAGTCGCTACTGGATGCTGATGGGCGGCGTCCGGGGCGGAAAGCGTCAAGGGCGCGTGACGCCGTACTACCAGGTCCTGGCCGGCGGCTTCGCGGCCCGTTTCAGGAGGGACTACGAGTGGCCGGCGTCTATCGACACCGAGACGGCGAACGCCGAGTGCGGAGGCTACCTTGACGGCGTGCTGGTGCATCCGTGCCTCCACGTGCCCTATCCCGAGTTCGACGAGGAACGCACGGCCGGGTTCGTCGTGCAGCCGGGGCTGGGCGTGGACGTGAACGTCTGGCGGCGATTCACGCTCCGTCTGGCGGCCGACCTGCCAATCCTGGCGAGCGGAGACTATGTCGTCCTCCGGCCGAAGCTTTCGGCCCGCGTCGTCGTCGCGCTGGAGCGCTGAGGCCACGAGGAGACCGCATCGTGCCGGAGCAAGGCGGCGGTAATGGCAACGCGACCATGCACCAACCGGGCGCCATGACTGATCACGAAGAAACGATTGGTTGCGGATTCGTGTCGGCTCTTCCGTCTCCGTCGGCACCCCCTCCGCGATTCCACCAAGACCGGACTCTCCGAATCAACGCCTTCACACTCGACCAGACCATCCGCAACAGAATCACGCTGAGCACGACGAACAGCACCAGCAGACCGAGGAACGACCACGGATGATTCATCGCGAGCCACAAGCCGCCCACGACGGATATGTCTTCGGCGATCGATGCAACCGAGTTGGAGAACGGTTCAGGGCTCGTGTTGATAGCCGCACGCGAACCCATCTTGGTCGCGTGGCTGTTGAGGGCCATGAGACCGCCGGCCAGACCGCCGGCCGTTTCCAAGGCCAAGCCGTGGTCTCCCGTCGCCCCGAAGGCCATCAAAGCGCCAGCCGGAACACGGACGAAGGTGTGGAGGGCATCCCATATCGAGTCGACTCCGGGGATCTCGCTCCTCGCCCCCGTGCCTCACGCGCATGACGATCCGGTCGCTGGACCTACAGCGCGACGCCGGCCTCGACCAAGCGTCCTCTACCACGAGTTCGCCTCCGATGTACGCGACGACCCGGGGAGTTGACAACTGCCTGTGCGCCCCGGAGGAAGGGTGACGCGCTCGTCGTCTGGAAGCTCGACCGTCTCGGTCGCAATGAGGGAGCAGAGCTGAGGCCCCAAGGTCCCGAAAGCTCGGCTCCGTCACTCTTCAGAGCCGGCGCGCGGCAGCCCTCCGGCTCGCGCACCAAGCGCATCCCCTTGCCGCCGCCACCGACCACCGCCTTGACGAAGGCCGGAAGGCCGACCGGGGTGAGTGTCCACCGAATCTATTGGAGTCTCTGTCAGAACACGCCAGGTACGCCCACGATTCCACCCACGCGGGACCGCCGCCCCCGGCCGGGGGCCGTCGTTGCCACCGGGACGGCGGGGACGGCGGAGTGAATTAACCGCCTTTTGCCTCCTGCGACATATCTCCGACACATCGTTCGGTCACCCTTGTGCTCGGATGCAATCCGCTTCCGACGGGGTCTACGGCGGCACGGATGGAAGGGCGGTGCCGTGCCGCTGACGATCAGCGTGATCGTCTGCGCCTACAACGAAGAGCGGTTGCTGCCGGCCTGTCTGGCCACGCTGTCGCGCCAGTCACGACCTCCCGACGAAATCGTCGTCGTCAACAACGCGAGCACGGACGGCACACGGGCCATCGCGGCCTCGACGCCCGGGGTGAAAGTGGTCGACGAGCCGCGCAAGGGACTCGTCATCGCGCGCGAGACGGGACGGCGACACGCGCGTGGCGAGCTGCTCGCCTTTCTGGACGCCGACTGCCAGGCGCCGGACACCTGGCTGGAGAGGGTGGAAGCCGAGTTCGGACGGCGGTCCCGGCCCGCGGCGGTGACCGGCTGCTATCGCTTTCACGACTGGGACTTCACCGGCCGCCTGCTGATTCGCCTCTACGACTACACCCTCGCCCCGGCGACGCACTTCCTGGCCCAACGCGTGCTGCGCATGGGGGCGGTGCTCTACGGCGGGAACTTCACCGTTCACCGGGATGCGCTCGAGGCGATCGGCGGCTTCGACACCACCATCGAGTTTCATGGCGAGGACACGAACGTCGGGCGCCGGCTCGCGAAGGTCGGCACGGTCGTGTTGTCGCCGCGCTGCTTCATCTACACGTCGGCGCGCCGCTACAAGGCGATGGGCAGGATCCGCGTGCTGTGGCTGTACACGAGCAACTTCGCGGCCGAGATTTTCCGGCACCGTCCGCGGGACATCACCCACGAGGACATCAGGAACTGAGATGTCAGGCCAGAACTCGTATCTGCTCTGCGACTTCCACATGCACACGACCTGGAGCGACGGGGCGCTGTCCTTGCGCGAACTGGTCGACCTCTACGGACGGACCGGCGACTTCGACGTGATCGCCATCACGGATCACATCCTTCGCGAGAAGGACTGGCTGGGGCGCGCCGGGCGGCTGGCGACGCTGGGCCAGCGCTCGTTCTCGGTTACCGAGGAGACTTTCCCGGCCTATCTGGAAGCGATTCGCCAGGAGGCCGAGCGGGCTTGGCGGGAACACGGGTTGCTGGTGATCCCGGGCGCCGAGGTCACGAAGAACCACTCTCGGGCGCGCAAGAACGCGCACATCATCGCGCTCGGTATCGAGCGGTTCATCAGCGCCGATCAGTCGCCGGAGGACGTGCTGCGGAGCAACGTGGACATCGCGATTACCCTCTACCGGAACGGGGCGTGGAACAAGAAGGGCAAGAAAACCGCGCGTCTTTGTTTAACGGGTGATTCGTCAACAAACACGGGCATGGCGTGGGCCGGGAGCGTCGAAGCCGCGTGCCGATGAGGTTCCCTTGGTGGACGGTGCGTCGTACGCGGGATGCCGCCTTGACTTCACTGCTACCCTGCGGCTTTGCAGTCTGCCGAGCGCAGCTACCGTTGGAAGCATCCTCCCGAATATCCGGCCGCCGAGCCTCGGGGGCAGCGTTTCGACACGTCACCCGGCGCGGCAGTCAGCCGCGGGTCTGTCGCGCGTCAATGCGCTCGTTCCGGCGCTGCACTTGACGCGGCCGGCGGCGGCAGGCCGAATCCGTCGGGGACGATGGCATCGGGGGCGCGCAACATCGTGGCGAACAGGGCGGGGAGGTCGAGTTTGCGTTGGCGTGCGGTGCGTACGACGCTGGCGAGGACCTGCTGGGTGTCGGCGCCCTTGCGGGTGCGGTTGCCGCCGCACACCTTGCGGATGACGACGGCGGGCCGGATGGCTTGTTCGGCGCGCCAGTTGGTGGCGTCGACCGACGGGTCCCACAAGAACGTGAAGATGGCGCCGAATTCGCTGGCCAGATGCGCGGCGAAGCGTTCGGCGTCGTCGCGCGCCGGTGGGTTGTCGATCAGCCGGCTGAGCCGGGCGAGCAATTGGCCGCGGGCGGTGGCCAGGCCGTGGGCGCTCAGGCCGCCGGCGTTGCGCCGGTCGCGCAGCGCGAGGCCGGCCTGCAAGGTGTCCTGCACCCGAGCGGCCCACCCGCAGTGGGGATGATCCTCCAGCAGATGCTCACATCGTCGAAGCAGGTGCTGCAAACAAGATTGGTGCTCGCCGTTGATGTAGCGGCGGTAGACCACCCACCCGTCGCGCACGAGCACGCCGTCGAAGTCGGCTCCCAGGACCGCTTGCGCGTCTTCGAATCCGCGGCCCGCGCAGATGGCGTAGACGGTCGTCGTCGGGGTGACGGCCGCCCACAGCCAGTGGCTGCGGGCGCCGACGCGCCAACCGGTCTCATCTGCCGTGACCACCGGCGCGTTGCGGACCTGCTCACGCAACTCCTCGTAGGCCGGCCGCGCGTCGCGGGCCGCACGATGCAGCAGATGCTGGAGGCCTCCCGGCGTCACCTGCAGGCCGAAGCGGGTCTGCAGCAGGTCGGCGACCTTGGCCAGCGGCAGGCCGCCGCGCGTGTGCAACTCAACGACCAGCGCGACCACGCCAGGGCCGAGCTGTACGCGGGCCGCCCCCAACGCGTCGGAGGTCTGCAGGGCATGGCGGCCCTGGATACGCCGCCGACACTGCGAGCAGTGGCCGACCTCGATGTCGAAGCGGCGCACCAGCGGGCGCACCGGGGGTAGGTCTTCCTGATACTGCGACGCCGCGCCGGTCACTTCGACCGCGCCGCCGCAGTCCGGACAGCTCGTCGCCGCCGGCGCCGCGATGGTCTCGTCGACCCGCGCCGGACACGGGCGGCGCCCCTGCCGGCCATAGCGCGCACCGGGCCGCCGGCCGGGACGGCCGCCACGACCCTGTGGCCGCTTCTTGGCGAAAGGCGCGGCTTGCCGGCGTCCCGCGCGGCGCTCGGCTCCCAACTGCTGTTTCAGGTGGTCGTTCTCGCGCTCCAGCCGCTCGATCTGACGCTGCAAGCCGTGGTTCCGGCGCTGCAGGCGGCCATTCTCACGGTGCACGTCCTTGTGGCGCGCCAGATCGTCACGCAGTCGCCCGATCTCCCCGTCCTGTTGCTCGATGACAACGTCGCGAGGGTCCTGCTCGGATGGGGATTGCTCCAGGATGGCGCGTATGCGGCGCAGCAGGCCCACGCCCCTCTTCTATCGGCACCGCGCAGCAAGACCTTTACCCCCGACACGCGGATTCTTGCCCGGACCCGCTAAATGAAGACAACCGCGCCCGTGCCGGTCCTCGCACCCGCGACCACCTGACCGGCGTCAGCGGAAGTACGCCGGAGGGGCACGACAAGAAAGTGAGGGTTTGCCGTACGGGGGGTATTGAGCGAGCGCCGATCGTCCAATTCCTCGGGTGGGAGGACCGCTTCTCGAACAATTGTCACGTGTTCTCGACGTTGCCGAGCGCAAGGTCTCCAGAACCGCGCGGCGGGTCGAAGCCTCGCGAATCTCCAGCATCAGGACCTCGGCTACCCGGTGCAGGGACGCGTGCTGATCGGCTTGAAGCGCCTGCCGTCCACGTACACACCGGCGCAGTTGTCGACCCTCTATCGCGACAATCGAGCGACGGCTCACGAGCCTCCCCGGCGTGCGGGGTGCCGGACTCGCGCTGGCCAACCCGTTCTTTTCGAGCTGGAGCGAGGCGGTCCTGGTGGCCGGTTCTGAGGAGGACCCTGGAGGCAGCCGATCCCAACCTGACGATCGGATTCGTGGCCCTCGTATCGGCCGCGGTCGGCGTCTACGGCGTCACGGCCTACATGGTAGGGCAGCAGACGAACGAAATCGGCATCCGGATGGCGCTCGGTGCGGACCGCGTCAAGGTGATCGTGCTGGTGCTGCGGCAGGCGTTTCAGCGCGTGGCGACAGGTCTCGTTCTGGGCCTGCCGCTTGCCGTCGGCGCCGTCCGCTTCATGGGCGCGCAGCTCCATGGCGTGTCGTTCTGGGACCCCGTCTCCCTCGCCGTCGCCGCCGGTTCGGTTGCAGCGTGCGCGCTTGTCGCCGTCATGACTCCGGCGGGCCGTGCTGCTGCCATTTCGCCGATTGGAGCATTGCGGTGCTGAGTCCGCGGAAAGACGGCTGACGGCTTGGACGCAACTCCGGGGCCAAGCGGTGAACGCCTCGCACCCGAGTGGGGAAACCTCGCGGCAGTCGCGGACACACGCCCGTCCCCGGCTGGCTGTTACCGCAGTACGGGCTTGTCCAGCGCGTCCCACCCGTACGCCCGCTGCACACGCTCCAGCACCTCCCGGTACACCACTCCGCCGCCGGAAGAGTTAGTCATCACGGCCAGGCCGTAACCCTTCACCTTGTGCGCGATCAGGTAGCAGACGAAGCCCCAGTTGCCGCCCGAGTGGCTGAAGTACCACCCTTCGCCCATCCGTTCGACCCGGAAGCCGACCGCGAACGGGCCCACGCCGACCGGACTCAGCATTTCCGCTGCCGATGAGGCGGTGAGCACACTTCCCGGGTCGCCCTGCGCCGATCGCTGGACCTCGATGGCGAAGCGCGCCAGGTCCCTCGCGTTGGTCCAGAGACCAGCGGCCGCCATGGCGGAGTAGACGTGCCACCTGGCGTCGCCCATGGGTTGCCCGTCGCCGCGGTGGCCGCGGGCCGCGTTTTCGTCCAGGGCCGGCGGCAGCGGCTGCAGGAAGGTGCTGTGGGTCATGCCGGCCGGCTCGAGCACGCTGGTTCTCATGATCTCCGGGAACGGTTCGCCGAAGACGTCGGTCAGCGCGAGCTGCATGATCGTGGTGCCGCCGCCGGAATAGTGCATGGCCGTGAGGGGCGTCCGCACCATGGTCACTGGACCCACGTTGGAAGGGGCATCGCCCCGCAGGATCTGCACCGGGGTGGGGCGGGGCGCTTGCGGTTCGTAGCCCGGGAAACCATGTCCGTCGCCCAGGCCGGCGGTGTGGCTGAACAACAGGCGCGGCGTCACCGGACGCGCTTCGGTGAAGCCGTTCCCGGGGAACCGCCAGGACGTGAGGATCGCATTGATGTCGTCGTCCAGCGAGAACCGGCCGTCCTCGACCGCCACCAGAGCCGCCATGGCCGTCACCGGCTTGCTGATCGACGCGGCCTGGAAGAGGGTCGCGTCGTCAACCGGCATGCCGGTCTCGACATCGGCGATCCCGTATCCCTTGGCCCAATGCATCTCGAAATCGCGGATCACCGCGACGCTCATTCCGGGGACGCCGAAACGCTCCATCACCTCTTCGATGGTGAGGACGTCCAGACCCTGGCGACTCGGGCGCTGCACGCCTTCTATGCGGACCTGGAAGTCGGTGGCGCTGTCCGGCTCGCCGAGCGTGGCCGGCTGGCCCACGGTCGGACCGGTGGCCGTCCCGGCGGCGGACGCCAGCATCCGTTCCGCGCGCGGAGGCTCCCGGTTCTGGGACTGCGCGGAGACGAGAACCAGGCCGGACGCCAGCGCCACGACGGCAGCGGCGATCCGGCGCGCTGACGCTGACGCTGAGAGCTGCATCCGCATCGTGTGCTCCTCGTCGTCTACACGCCCGTACCCACCCTCGGCGTAGTCCGATCTCACCCGCTGCGGCGTCGGGCCTGCGCCACGAGTACGACGCCCAGCGCCAGTCCGCCCCCGAGCAGCGCGAGCGCCGGCGTGTCCGCACCCTGCTCGCCCAGGGCCGCATTGAGCGCAGCGCCGGCGAGCATGCCGATCAGCGTCGCGAGCACAGCCCTGAGGACGCCGCGCGTGCCGGGACGGGATGTTCCTTCGGTCATTGCTCGGTTTCCGGGCGACGCCGCCCACCGATCATTCGCCTCACGGCAGGGCAAACACGAAGAGGTTGTTCCCCAGGCTCGGACGCAACTCCGGCGTCAGTAGCAACAGGCCCATCGCCGTGCCCGCCACGCCGGTGCTCACCGCCACGTACTGCCGGCCGTCGACGGCGTACGTGATCGGAAACCCGGTGACCGGCGATCCGAGGTTGATCTCCCAGAGCACCTCGCCCGTTTCGTGGTCGTGCGCCCGGAAGCGGCCGTTCGCGTCGCCTCCGAAGACGAGGCCGCCGCCCGTGGCGACGAGCGACATCGTCATCGCGCGCTGGTCGTGCTGCCAGACGGTCTCTCCGGTCGCCGCCGAGATCGCCCGAATCGTGCCGAGCTGGTCGATGCCGGGCGCGAGCTGGTTGCGCACGGCCAGCGAATACAACCGCTCCCCCACACCATCATCCGCGCGCGCGGGCGTCGCCATCATCCGCGCGCAAGCGTTGCGGAGCGGGAAGTACATCGTGTTGGTCAACGGGCTGTACGCACCCGCCTCCCAATCCTTGCCGCCGAGCCACGTCGGACAGGCGAGCACCTCCTGGCCGATGCCCGTGAAGACGAGCTCCGCGTTCTCCCGCACCGTTCCGGTGGCGCCGTCTATGTCGCTGATGACGTTCTGCGTGATCGTGGGCGTCGCCCACAGGAACTCGCCGGTCTCCCGATCGAGGGTATAGACCACGCCCGTCTTGCCCGGAATGCCGGTGACGACGTTCCGCGCCTCGCCCGGCCGCAGCCGGGGATTGATCCAGCTCACCGCGGCCGGATCCGGTGCCACGACGGTGTCGACCAGCAGGCGCTCGAACGGGTGATCGAGGTCCCAGTGGTCGTTCAGATGCTGGTAGTGCCAGCGGATCTCGCCCGTGGCGCCGTCGAGCGCGAGCGTCGAGTTGTGGTACAGGTGCGTGTTGTCCGTGCCGCCAAGCAGGAACTTGGGGGCGGGCGAGGTAACCGACGTACCGATGTAGACCAGGTCCAGCGCCGGATCGTAGCTGGGCACCATCCACGCGCCGACGTGCGTGCGTTGCTCGAACGGCACCCCGCCCCAGGTCTCGTCGCCGGGCTCGCCGGGAGCCGGGATCGTCCGCCGGCGCCACAGCTCGGCGCCCGTCGTCGCGTCGTGGGCCGTGATCACGCAGGCGTCCGGACCGCCCTGCGGCATGCAACTGCGGCCCGAGACCACCCTGCCGTTGGCGATGATCGGGCCCGAGGTCTGGTTGGCAGGGTTCACCCGGTAGTCGAGGATCAGCGTTTCCCAGGCCACTTCGCCCGTCGTCGCGTCGAGCGCGAAGACATGGTCGTCGGCGCTGGTGTCGATGATCAGGTTGCCGTGGATCGCGATGTTGCGGTTGGTGGCGGTCGCAAACATGTAGTCCTCGGCGTCGTCCGGGATCTCGCGGCGGTGCTCCCAGAGGAGGTCGCCGGTGACCGCGTCGATGGCCTGGATGACGTCGCGCGGATTCGGCATGTACAGCACGCCGTCGTAGGCGAGCGGCGTCCCTTCCTGCGTGCCGGGATGCAACGCGCGCGACCAGACCAGGCGCAGATCGCCGACGCTCTCCCCCGTGATCGCGTCCAGCGGGCTGTAGCCCCATCCGTCGAGCGTCCGGCGCCACATCAACCAGTCCGCAGGATCGGGATCCTGCAGCATCGCATCGGTGACCGGGACGAAGCTCTCGTCCTGCGCCCTGCCCGGCGCATCGGCCGCGACGACGAGGGCCGCGCACGCCAGCAACGAAGAGCAGGCCCGGGACATCGCCGACCGGAATTCACGCATGCTGCCTCCTCGGGGCGTAGCGCCCGCCAGTGCCGCGATTATACGCACGTGTGTCGTTCCCGCCAGATACCAGGACGGTCGCGGCGTGGCGTGCGACTACGAGCGATCGGCCGGCTGCCTACCGAGGGTCGAACAGCGTGGTCACGTCGACGAGCCTGGCCGCGACCGCCGAGAGCCCCACCCGGTGATCGGCCGGATCGATCCAACGTCCCACGCCATCGCGGACCGCCGCCGGCCGCGCCCGGAGACGCACATAGACCGGCTCGACGTCCAGGTCGAAGTGGGTGAACCCGTGCCGGAAGACGCCCGCCTGCTGCACTTCTCCTACCAGGTCCGCGGCGATGCCGGCCTGCTCCAGAAACGCGATCACGGACTCGCCGGCGTCACGCTCCGGCGGCGACCAGAGGCCGCCCCAGATGCCGTCCGGCGGACGCTGCTCCACCAGGCAGGCGCCCTCCGGATCGACGACAACGAAGAAACGGCTCCGCTCGAGACGGCGCTTCCGGCGCGGCGGCTTCTCCGGGTAGCCCTCGGGATCGCCCGCGGCATGCGCCTGGCAGTCCGCGCGAACGGGACAATCGGCGCAGCGCGGGCGGGTCCGACGGCACACCGTGGCGCCCAGGTCCATGATGGCCTGCGTGTAATCCGCCACGCGTTCGGCAGGCGTGTGGGATTCGGCCAGCCGCCACAATTCGTCGAGGGTTCCGGGCGACGACACCGCCCCGCCGACCCGGTGCCGCCGCGCCAGCACCCGCTTGACGTTGGCGTCCAGGATCGCCGCCCGCCGGCCGTGGCTCTGGGCGGCAATCGCGGCCGCGGTGGAGCGGCCGACACCCGGCAACCGCTGGATTCGCTCTGCCTCGTCCGGAAAGACCCCGCCGTGTTCCCGCACGACGACACCGGCCGCCTCGTGCAGGTGGCGCGCCCGCGCGTAGTACCCCAGCCCGCTCCACAGGTGCAGCACCTCGTCGAGATCGGCCCGGGCCAGGCGCTCGACGTCGGGGAACCGCGTCACGAACCGCTCGAAGTACGGGACGACCGTGCTCACCTGGGTCTGTTGCAGCATGATCTCGGCGACCCAGACGCGGTACGGCGTGCGCTCGTGCTGCCAGGGGAGGTTCTTGCGGCCGTGGACGTCCCACCAGGCGAGCAGGCGGGCGGCGAAACACGCCGCCGATTGCTCATCAGCCAAGTGCCTTCACCAGCGGCGCGCCACGCGTGATCAACCGCACTTCAGCCGCCCGACCCCGATGGTTCGCTTTCCCTCTGGCCGGCCGCTCTCGTGCCGCAGTCTCAGGCGGACGGGCGGTCGGTCCGGACCTGCTGGCCCATCCGCTCCTCGTAGACTTTGACCATCGCGCTCTTCGGCTCGTCGCCGAACCCGCTCTCGATGGCCGCGCGGTAGGCCTTCACCATCGCCTCGACGAGCGGCAGCGAGGCGTCGAGCTGCGCGGCGGCCTCCTGGATGTTCACGATGTCCTTGTAGGCGGCCCGCAACGAGAAGTCGCCCTCGAAGCGGCGTTCCATGATGCGGGGCACGAAGTGCTCGCTGGCGAAGCTGCGGGAGTTGCCCGTGGTGAGGACCTCGGCGACCTGGGCCGGTTGCAGCCCGGCCTTCACCGCGAAGGGCAGGATCTCGCAGACCGCGGCGATGTTGACGTCGTAGACGATGTTGTTGACCGCCTTCATGAGCTGGCCCATGCCGACATTGCCGCAGTGGACGACGAACTCCCCCATGACGTCGAGATACGGCCTCGACAGCGCGAACAGCTCGGCGCTGCCGCCGAACATCATGGTGAGGGTTCCCTGCGCGGCCCGCAGCGGCATCCCGGAGACCGGACAATCGGCGTACACGACCCCGGCCTCCCGGGCCCGCCGCGCCAGCCGACGCGCCGCCCGGTGATTCATGGTCGTCGTGTCGACGACGGCCGGGGTCCCGCCGCCTTCGACCACGCCGCGCTCGCCGAACAACACCTCCCCCGCTTCCTCATCGGACGGCACGCACAGGAAGATCAGCTCGGCGCTCGCGGCCAGCGCCGCAGGATCCGCCGCCACGGAGGCGCCGTCTTCAGTGAGGGTCCGTCCCGCCTCGGGAAGCACGTCCCAGACGACGAGCGGAACGCCCGCCTTCAACAGGTTCCGGGCCATGCCGGAACCCATGCGGCCGAGCCCGATGAATCCGACGGTGCGTTCGTCCATGCGCGGGCAGCATAGCACCCCTGCCCGGCAGCCATCCGCGGCCCGGAATCCTACTTGCCGGCGGCGGGATCGCCGGCGCCGATCATGTCGGCGCTGGCGACGATCAGCGGATCGGCCGGGCCCACGACGCGGGCGTCCTTGTTCGTATAGGGCATCGCCGCCAGGAAGTGCCGCATGCAGTTCAGGCGGGCGCGTTTCTTGTCGTCGGACTTGACGATCGTCCAGGGCGCGTCGGCGGTGTCCGTATAGAAGAACATCGCCTCCTTGGCGGCCGTGTACTCATCCCACTTGTCGAGAGACTGGCGATCTATCGGCGACAGCTTCCAGTGCTTCAGTACGTCCTTCTCGCGCGCCTCGAACCGGCGCCTCTGTTCCTCGCGGGTTACGGAGAACCAGTACTTGAAGAGCCGGATCCCGCTGCGCACCAGCATGCGCTCCAGCTCGGGCGCCTGACGCATGAACTCCAGATAGTCCTTGGCGCCGCAGAAGCCCATCACGCGCTCGACCCCGGCGCGGTTGTACCACGAGCGGTCGAACAGCACGATCTCGCCGCCGTGCGGCAGGTGGCGGATGTAGCGCTGGAAGAACCACTCGGTCGTCTCACTCTCGGTAGGCTTCTCGAGCGCCGCCACCCGGGCGCCGCGCGGGTTCAGATGCTCGGTGAAGCGCTTGATGGTCCCGCCCTTGCCGGCGGCGTCCCGTCCCTCGAACAGGATGACGACCTTCCCGTTCGTCGCCTTCACCCAGTCCTGGACCTTCAGCAGCTCGACCTGCAATGCGGCCTTCTCGCGTTCGTAGGGCTTACGGGCGAGCTTCTTCTTGTAGGGGTACTCGCCGGTCTCGAAGAGCCGGCGGATAACGTCCCGGTCCCGGTCCGGCGCGGGGGAGCCCACCTTGTCGGCGCCGTCCCCGGCGAGCGCGCCGTCGCCCGGCCGTGCACCCAGGTCCCGGCGCACCTCCACCGCCGGCCCGGCGCCTGCTCCCGACTTCGTCGTCCTCTTCCCCACGGAATCCTCTGTCTGCGGCAACTCCGGGGCACGCCCGCGGCGGCCACCGTCGACCTGTGTCAGAAGCCAGGCTCCCAGATGGCGGCCGCATCGAGCGCAAACCCCGGGAGGACGGATTCTCCCGTGAGGACACCTGCTCCCGCATGCCGCTCCGCGACGCCGTCGGCGCGGTATATGACCACCTGCCGCCGAACCGGATCGACGAGCCAGCCCAGGCGGGCGCCGTTGTCCCGGTATTCCTCCATCTTTCGCCGAACCCCCGCAAGGGAATCGGAAGGCGAGAGCAACTCGATGACGAAGTCGGGACACAGCGGCAGGAATCCCTGCTTGTCCTCGGCCGGGAGCCGCGCCAGGCGCGCGCGCGCGCCCCAGGCCGCATCCGGCGACCGCACGGCGCCGTTGGGGAGCTCGAAACCGGTCGAGGAATCGAAGGCCACGCCGCTCCCATCGTCCTCGGCCCAGCGAAAGACGGCAGCGAACAAGCGGCCGCTCCGCGCCCCCGTCTCCCCGCCCGTGGGCGCCATGACCGCGATGCTCCCTTCCGCGCTGCGCTCGATGCGCACGTCCCGATTCAGTTGGCAGAACCGGAGGAACTGCTCCCGGCTCATGTCGATGACCGGTTGCATCTGCAATTCCAGCGCCAGGGCCTGCGCACGAGACCGCGGAACGGCTACCGCCATGACCACAGGCTAGGAGATTGCGCCGGAGAACGCAACGCAGTGAGTTCTACGGCGCAAGGTCCTGGAGCGGGGGGGATGGGCCGAAACGCCGAGCCGGCGAGGCGTTTCGGGGCGCTAGGAGATTGCGCCGGAGAACGCAACGCAGTGAGTTCCGAGGTGCAAGCGCGCGCGGTCCGCGACATCAACGGGGACACGGGCACGCTTGCGCCCGGACGCCACCGGGTCCATCATGAACCAAGTGCTCGCACCGCAGGAGTTCCGCACCGGCGAGACTCCGAACGCGGCCGTGAGTTCGCGCCAGCCGCGCACGAAAGAGGAGGGTGAGATGAGCCGACAGTGTCTCGCGTGTGTCGCGACGTTGTCGATAGTCGTCGCGATCCCGGCGCTGACGCCCGCGACCGCCGCCGGACAGGATGCGGCGGGGGCGGCGCTGCGGACCGGGTGGGGCGACCCCGCCCTGCACGGCATCTGGGACTTCCGCTCCATCACTCCTCTCCAGCGGCCCGAGGAGCACGCCGGCCGGGAGTTCCTGACCGCGGAAGAGGCGGCAGGCCTCGAGCAGGCGACCGTCGACCGCGAGCTGGATCTGCTGCTGCGGCCGGCCCGGCGCACGCGGGCGGGCGCCAGCGTGGACCGCGGAGAGGACGGCGCGCTCGGTGCCTACAACGACTTCTGGCTGGATCGGGGGACAACGACCCAGGATTCGCGGCGCACGTCGCTGATCGTGGACCCGCCGACCGGGCGCATGCCGCCGTTGACCGCCGACGCGCAGCGCAGGCGCGAGGAGCGGGCTGCCTACCGGCGCGAGCACCCGGCAGATTCGTGGGAGGATCGCGGCCTGAACGACCGCTGCATGTTCACCACCGGACTGCCGATGGTCCCGAGCGCCTACAACAACAACGTGCACGTGTTCCAGACGCCCGACCACATCGCGATGCTGGTCGAGATGACCCATACCATGCGCATCGTGCCGCTGGACGGACGCCCGCGCGGCAGTCAGCCGATCCGGCAGTTCGTGGGCGAGTCGCGCGGCCACTGGGAGGGCGACACCCTGGTCGTCGAGACGATGCACTTCAACCGGCTCGTCGGCCTGCGGGGCTCGACCCCCGACGCGCGCCTGGTCGAACGCTTCACGCGGGTCGGACCGGACATCATCCAGTACGAGTTCACCATCGAGGACCCGGCCACGTGGACGAGCCCGTGGACCGCGCGGGTGGAGCTGAAGCGGACCGACGAACCGCTCTATGAGTACGCCTGCCACGAGGGCAACTACTCGATGGAGGGCATCCTGGCCGGTGCGCGGGCCGAAGAGCGGGAGGCGGCGGAGCAGGCACGGTAGCCGGACGTACGCCGCGCGCTCGTGCGAAGATCGAGCGGGCCTGGAGATTGCCGGCCCTGTGCGAATTTCGAGGAGGCTGAATGAACAGAAGCACCGTTTGGGTGATGACGATACTGCTGCCGGTGACGACTGCCTGCGGCGACGATCAACCGCGGGTGACGGGAACGGCCCACGTGCTGCGGGTGCTCGAATCGCTCGAGAGCCAGCAGGAAGCCGTGATCGACCGGCTCACGGCGCTCGAGGAGAGCGTCGGGGGGCTGGAGGCGGGCAGACGCGCGGACGCGGCGGCGGCGGGCGGCGCGGCGACGGGTACCGAGGTGACGGTGGCGACCACGGTGGCCTTCACGGAGGGTCCGACGGTGGCCGAGGACGGCACCCTGTACTTCACCGACCTCGGCAACAACCGCATCATGCGGCTGTCGACCAGCGGCGAGCTCTCCACCTTTCGCCAGCCGAGCAACGACGCCAACGGCCTGATCTTCGACAGCGAGTGGCGCCTGCTCGCCTGCGAGGGCGGCGACGGCGAGACGGGCCTGCCCCGCGTCACGCGCACCGACATGGAGACCGGCGAGGTCGAGGTCCTGGCCGACGCCTACGAAGGCAGGGAGCTGCACCGGCCGAACGACCTGACCATTGACGGTCAGGGCCGCGTCTACTTCACGGACCGGCCCGGCCCGAACCCGCGGCCGGACCAGACCGGGGTGCACGGCGTCTACCGCGTCGACCCGGACGGAACTATCGAGCGCATCCTGACCGAGCCCGAGGTCCTGCGTCCCAACGGCATCGTCATCTCTCCCGACGACACCACGCTGTACGTCATCGAGACGGATCGGGCAGAGGGCGGGCCGCGGATGATCCGCGCGTTCGATCTCAGCCCCGAGGGAACGGCCGGCAACATGCGGGTGTTCCACGACTTCTATCCGGGGCGGAGCGGCGACGGCATGACCATCGACACCCAGGGCAACCTGTACGTCGCGGCCGGGCTGAACAGCCTGCGCGGCAGCAGCGAGACGCTGGACACGGTGGCGGGCGTTCACGTGTTCTCGCCGTCCGGCGAGCTGCTGCAGCACATCCCGATCCCGGAGGACACGATCACGAACGCGGCGTTCGGCGGACCGGACCTGCGCACGCTGTACGTCACCTCCGGAAAGACGGTGTTCAGCCTGCGCACCGAGATCGAGGGGACGAGACGATGACGCAACGGTTTCGACACGGGCGACCGGGATCCCGAACGGCGCGGGCCGCGATGACGGAATGTCGCCGCCTCCACGTGCTCCTGCTGCTGGCCGGACTGCTGATGGGCGGCGGCGCCCCGCTCGCGTCGGCCCAGTCGTCCGGCGATCCGGCGACCGCGCCGGCGGCGATGGCGCCGGCCCCGCTGCGCTACGCCGAGGTGGTCGAGCAAGCGCGCGCGCTGGTGCGTGCGGACTTGGCCACCCGCGGCTACCCCGGCATCGCGATCGCCGTGGCGGTCGATGGCGAGACGGTCTGGTCCGAAGGCTTCGGCTACGCCAACCTGGAACACCGGGTCCCGATGTGGCCGGCGGTGAAGTTCCGCGTCGGCAGCATCTCGAAGTCGCTGACCGCGGCGGCGGTGGCAAGGCTGGTCGAGGACGGCCGCCTCGATCTCGACGCAGCGGTTCAGAAGTACGTCCCTTCGTTCCCGGAGAAGGCCTATCCGATCACGACCCGACAGCTCGGGGGCCACTTGGCGGGGATCCGCCACTACCAGGGCGACGAGAACTTCATCCGCGACCCGTACGCGACGGTGCTCGACGGCCTGACCATCTTCGCCGACGACCCGCTGCTGCACGAGCCGGGCACGGCGTTCGCCTATACCAGCTACGGCTTCAACCTGCTCAGCGCGGTGGTCGAGGGGGCCGCGGAGAAGCCGTTCCTGGACACCATGCGCGAGGCGGTCTTCGGCCCGCTGGGCATGCGCGACACGGTCGCCGACTTCGTCACCCCGATCATCCCCGGGCGGACCAGCTACTACGTGCGGGACGACGCCGGCAGCGTGGTGAACGCGCCGTGGGTGAACAACAGCTACAAGTGGGCCGGCGGCGGGTTCCTCTCGACCACCGGGGACGTGCTGGCGTTCGCCAACGCCCATCTCGACGACGACTTCCTGTCCGAGGCGTCCCGCAAGCTCCTGTTCACCGAGCAGAAGACCCGCGACGGCGACGGGGTGGGCTACGGCCTCGGCTGGTTCATCCGGACGCGCGAGGACGGGCGGCGCCTGCTGTCCCACTCCGGCGGCTCGGTCGGCGGCACGTCGCTGATGGTGATGGAGCCCGAATCGCGCGTGGTCGTGGTCGGCCTGATCAACCTGACCCGCGCGAACAACGGCGTCGTCCGCGAGGTGCTCGATCTGTTCATCGACGCCGCGACGGCGACGGTGCACTGAGCCTGCGGCGGTGGGTCTGCGTCGCTTCCGACGGGGGCCGCTGCGACCTGTGCGCCGCTACACGACACGCACGTTCTGCACGACGATACCGAGCCCGGCGGCCCGCGAGAGCGGGCCGTCGGCGGTCAGCAGCGGGGCATCGAAGATGCGCGCCGCCGCGACGTAGAACGCATCGTATGCGCTGGCGTTGTGGCGGTACCTCCACGCCGACGGAGCGAGCGCCCGATGCGGGATTCGAATCACCTGCCAGCCGACGAGGTCATCGAGCGCGGTCTGCGCGACCGACGCAGCCAGCCGCTTGTGCAGGACTGCACGCCGCAACGCCGACAGCACCTCGACATCGAGCAATTCCGGCGCAATCAGGAACGCGTGCTCGATGTCGCCGGCGACGCTGCGGCCCACTCGCGTTCGCAGCAGATACTCGACCGCCACCGACGCGTCGACGACGTAGCGGGTCACCGCAACTCCTGATCGCGGAGCGCGCGGTCCTCCTCGATCAGGGACGCGGCAGAAACGCCCAGTTCCGTTTCCGGCCGCGTGCACAGGCGGTCGAGCCATTCCTGCCTGGCGAGCTCGCGTTCGACGGCAGCCAGCACCAGATCGCTGATCGTGCGATTCTGCAGACGCACCCGCCGCCGCAGCCGCTCATGAAGCGAAGCCGGCACGTTCTTGACCTGGAGGTTCATTTCATGAGGTTAGCATGCCTGCAGCATGACAGCGGGCGTTGCGGCAATTTCACGCCTGTTTGAGCCGTGCCTGACCGACGAGGCCACCATCCTGAGTAAACTCCACTGCATGTTGTCTGAGCAGACCGACGAGAAGACGACCGACACCCGGCGCACGGTGCGGCTCGCCGCCGCGCTCGTCTGCTGGATCCTGCCACTGGCGACCACGACGCCGGTGGCCGCAGCGCAGGAAAGCGCCGGCCCGGAGCGTGCCGCGGTGTCCGCCGGTACGGAGACCCTGCCCCCGGCGCAGCCTCCACGCCAGACCACGCCCCCGCCGGCGGGGTTCCAGCCCGCGGGCCCCGTCATCGACGGTCCGCCCGCCCCGGTGCCGCCGGCCACCATCAACCGCGACGCCAGCGGCGGGGCGACGGTCCGCGCGGTTCGCCTCGATGCACCGTTGCAGGTCGACGGCGTGCTCGACGAGCCGATCTACGCCCGCGTCGAGCCGTTCGGCGGGTTCATCCAGCAGTCCCCCGACGAGGGGGCTCCGGCCACGGAGGGAACCGACAACTGGATCCTCTTCGACGACGAGTCGATCTATGTGGGGGCCCGCGTCCACGAGTCGGTGCCCGAGTCGGCGTGGGTCGCCAACGAGATGCAGCGCGACTCGTTCCGGATCATCAACAACGACGGCTACATCGTCGTGTTCGACACCTTCTACGACCGCCGCAACGGCTTCACCTTCCGCGTCAACCCCATCGGGGGCTTCCAGGATCAGCAGATCACCGACGAAGGCAACCCGAATCCCGACTGGAACCCGGTCTGGGACGTGCGCACGGGCCGCTTCGACGGCGGCTGGACGGTCGAGATGGAGATTCCCTTCCAGTCGCTCCGCTTCCGGCCCGGACCGAACCAGGTATGGGGCATCCAGTTGGGCCGGGACATCCGGTCGAACTACGAGGAGGCGTACCTGACGGCGGTGCCGATCTCGGCCGGGCCGGGACAGTTCCGCCTGTCGGTCGCCGGCACCCTGGTGGGCCTGGAGGTGCCGGCGGACAGCCGCACGTTCGAGATCAAGCCCTACGCAATCGGCTCGCTCAACACCGACCGCACCGTCGTGCCCCCGATCTCGAACGACGGCGACGGAAGCGGCGGCGTCGACGTCAAGTACGGCCTCACCGAGAACCTGACGGCGGACTTCACCTACAACACCGACTTCGCGCAGGTCGAGGTGGACGAGCAGCAGATCAACCTGACGCGGTTCAGCCTGTTCTTCCCGGAGAAGCGCGAGTTCTTCCTGGAGAGCCAGGGCATCTTCGACTTCGGGCGGGTGGCCGGCTTCGGCGGCTTCGGCGGCTCCGCGCGGGCAATCCTCAACGCCCCGCCGGGGGTATTCCCGCCCGGCGACGCGCCGACCCTCTTCTTCAGCCGGCGCATCGGCCTGGACCAGGGTGGGCGGACCGTGCCCATCGTGGGCGGCGGACGCCTGACCGGCAAGGTGGGCGACTTCAGCGTCGGGGCCATCAACATCCAGACCAACGACGCGCGGACCAGCGACGCCCTCCCGACCAACTTCAGCGTGCTGCGCGTCAAGCGCGACATCCTGCGCCGGAGCCGCGTCGGCGCCATCTTCACCAACCGCTCGGTCTCGACGCGGGGCGACGGCGCGAACCAGGCCTACGGCCTCGACGGGTCGTTCTCGTTCTACGACAACGTGAACATGTACGGCTATTACGCCCGCACGAACACGCCGGGCCTGGAGGGAAGAAACGAGAGCTACCAGGCGGCGTTCTCCTACGAGGGCGACCTCTACGGACTGCTCGTCGATCACCTGCAGGTCGGCCGGAACTTCAACCCGGAGATCGGCTTCATGCGCCGCGAGGACTTCCGGCGCAGCTACGTCTACGCGCAGTTCAGCCCGCGGCCGGAAGGCATCGAGGCGGTGCGCCAGTTCACCTGGGGCGGCAGCGTCGACTACATCGAGAACGGCGCCGGGCAACTCGAGACCCGCATCCTGTCGGGCCGCTTTCAGACCAGCCTCGAGAACAGCGACAGGCTGAGCGCGGACATCCAGCAGGACTACGAGTTCCTCCCGCGGCCCTTCGAGATTATCGACGGCGTGACCATCCCCGTCGGCGGGTTCGAGTTCACGGACTTCCAGGTGTCCTACAGCATGGGACCGCACCGTCGCGTGGCGGGGGGCGTCTCGTTCCAGCACGGCGAGTTCTTCGGCGGCGACATCACCGCGGTCGGCTATTCGCGGGGCCTCATCGAGGTCTCGCGGCAGTTCGCGGTCGAGCCCAGCATCTCGTGGAATCGGATCACGCTGCCGCAGGGGAACTTCACGGCCCGGGTGGCCACCACGCGGCTCACCTACGGGTTCACGCCCCGCATGTTCGCCAGCGCGCTGCTGCAGTACAACTCGACCAACAACGTGCTGAGCACGAACGTGCGCCTGCGCTGGGAGTACCAGCCGGGAAGCGAGCTGTTCATCGTCTACAACGACCAGCGGGACACCTTCATGAACCTCACGAACCGCGGCTTCCCGATGCTGGAGAACCGCGCGTTCGTGGTGAAGCTCACCCGGCAGTTCCGGTTCTGAGCCGAGACGGCCAGGCATCGCTGCGACTGGATAAACTCCGCCACATGTCGCCGCCACAGCTCCAGGGGAAGGCCGCCGCCGGTCGCGCGGCGAGGCTCGCCACCACGCTCGCGTTCTGCGTCCTGCCACTGGCGGCGCCGGCGCAACCCCCGCCGGCGGGATTCCAACCCGCGGGCCCGTCGATCGACGGTCCGCCGGCACCAGTGCCGCCAGCCACCATCAACCGGGACGCCAGCGGCGGGGCGACGGTCCGCGCTGTCCGCCTCGAGGGACCCTGGCGGCTCGACGGCGTGCTCGACGAGCCGATCTACGACCGCGTGCAGCCGTTCGGCGACTTCATCCAGCAGGCCCCCGACGAGGGGGCTCCGGCCTCGGAACCGACCGACGCCTGGATCTTCTTCGACGATCAGTCGATCTACGTGGCGGCCCGCGTCCACGAGTCGGTTCCCGAGTCGCAGTGGATCGCCAACGAGATGCAGCGAGACTCGTTTCAGCTCATCAACAACGACGGATTCATCGTCGTGTTCGACACCTTCTACGACCGCCGGAACGGCTTCGCCTTCCGGGTCAATCCCATCGGGGGGTTCAGCGATCGACAGATCACCGACGAAGGAGACCCGAATCGCGACTGGAATCCCGTCTGGGACGTGCGCACCGGTCGCTTCGACGGCGGCTGGACCGTCGAAATGGCGATTCCGTTCAAGTCGCTCCGCTTCCGGCCCGGGGCCGAGCAACTGTGGGGCATCCAGTTGGGCCGGGACATCCGGTCGAGCTTCGAGGAGGCGTACCTCACGGCGGTGCCGATTTCGGCCGGGGCGGGACAGTTCCGGGTGTCGGCGGCGGGCACCCTCACCGGCCTGCAGGTGCCGGAAGGCAACCGCACGTTCGAGATCAAGCCCTACGTGATCGGCTCACTGGCCACCGACCGGACCGTCGCGCCCCCGATCTCGAACGACGGCGCCGGGCAGGCGGGCGGCGACGTCAAGTACGGACTCACCGAGAATCTGACGGCGGACTTCACCTGGAACACCGATTTCGCCCAGGTCGAGGTGGACGAGCAGCAGATCAACCTGACGCGGTTCAGCCTGTTCTTCCCGGAGAAGCGCGAGTTCTTTCTGGAAAGTCAGGGCATCTTCGACTTCGGGCGGGTGGCCGGCGCCGGCGGCGGCGGGGCCGCGCGGCGGCGTGTCGGCGCGTCGGGCTTCTTCGGAGGCGGGGACGCCCCCACCATCTTCTTCAGCCGGCGGATCGGCCTGGACCAGGGGCGCACCGTGCCGATTCTGGGCGGCGGACGCCTGACCGGCAAGGTGGGCGATTTCAGCGTGGGGGCCATCAACATCCAAACCGACGACGGGCCGGGCGCCGACGCCGTCCCGACCAACTTCAGCGTGCTCCGCGTCAAGCGCGACATTCTCCGGCGGAGTCGGATCGGCGTGATCGTCACCAACCGGTCGGTCTCGCTGACGGGCGATGGCGCGAATCAGGCGTATGGAGTCGATGGGGCTTTCTCGTTCTACGACGACGTCAACCTCTACGGCTACTACGCCCGCACGAGCACGCCGGGCCTGGCGGGCGACGCGGAGAGCTATCAGGCGGCGTTCTCCTACGAGGACGACCTCTACGGCCTGCGCGTCGATCATCTGCTCGTCGGCAGGAACTTCAACCCGGAAGTGGGCTTCCTGCGTCGCAAGGACTTCCGGCGCACCTTCGTCTCCGGACAGTTCAGCCCGCGACCGGCGGGCCTTGCCGCCGTTCGTCAGTTCACCTGGGGCGGCAGCTTCGACTACATCCTGAACGGCGCGGGGCAGCTCGAGACCCGGATTCTCCAGGGACGCTTTCAGACCGCCTTCGAGAACAGCGACAGCCTGAGCGCGGACATTCAGCGGGACTACGAGTTTCTCGCCCGGCCCTTCGACATCACCGGCGACGTGACCATCCCCGTCGGCGGCTACGAGTTCCAGGACTTCCAGGTGTCCTATCGCATGGGACCGCACCGCCGGCTGGCGGGCAGCCTGTCGTTGCAGCACGGCGAGTTCTTCGACGGCGACATCACCGCGGTCGGCTACTCGCGCGGCCGCATCGAGGTCTCGCGGCAGTTCGCGGTGGAGCCGAGCGTCTCGTTCAATCGGATCACGCTGCCGCAGGGGCGGTTCACGGCCCGGGTGGCCACCACGCGGCTCACCTACACGTTCACGCCCCGCATGTTCGCCAGCGCGCTGCTGCAGTACAACTCGACCAACAACGTGCTGAGCACGAACGTGCGCCTGCGCTGGGAGTACCAGCCCGGGAGCGAGCTGTTCGTCGTCTACAACGATCAGCGGGACACGTGGCTGAACCGCGGCTTCCCGATTCTGGAGAACCGCGCGTTCGTGGTGAAGCTCACCCGGCAGTTCCGGTTTTGAGCGGAGGAGCAGACGATGACAAGCCTGTGGGCTCGCACGCACGATGCTGGACGCTTGGTCGCCGTGATCATGGCGCTCGGAAGCGCGTGGGCGATGGGTACGGCCACCGCGTCGGCGCAGGGCGCCTTCCGGATCGAAGAAGCCTCCATCGGCGACATTCAGCGGGCGATCCGGCAGGGCGAGACGACCTGCGTGCAGGTGGTGGAGGCCTACGTCGAGCGGGCGAGGGCATACAACGGTGTCTGCACGCAGCTCGTCACCGAGCACGGCGGGCAGGTCGTTCCGGGCCGGGGCGCCGTGCGGGCCGGCGTCCCGACCGAGTTTCCCGCCGCCACCGTGCCGGTGCGCGAGATTCTGCCGGACTACGACGACTACCGGGGGCTGCCGATCGAGTTCGGCCGCATGGAGGCCACGCGGTCCGACCCCAGCGTCCAACAGCAGTACGGCATGGTCGTTGGCATGCAGGACGCGGGCCAGCTCAACGCGCTGAGCACGCTCAACCTGCGCGGCGAGCGGTCGGTGACCTGCCAGGCCGAATGCGATGCGCACCCGTCGGACGGCGCCCTGCCCGCGCACTGCCCCGCGGCATGCGATGCGTTTCGTCGACAGGCCGATGCGCTCGAGAGAGCCGCCGAGCTGGACGCCCGGTACGGCACGAATCCCGACCTCGATCGGCTGCCCATGTACTGCGCCGCAGTCTCGTTCAAGGACGTCTTCGACACCACCGACATGCGGTCGACGAGCGGGGCCGACACCAGCTACGCGATGGACGCGCCGCCGCGGGACTCGACGGTCGTCGCCGAGCTGCGCGCCAAGGGCGCCATCATCTACGCCAAGGCCAACCTCTCCGAGTACAACGCCGGCGGCGGCGACCCGGGGGGCGCCGTTGCCGGCTCACGGACGTTCGGCGCCGGCGTCGCCCGCAGCAGTTGGGCCGGCCCGTCGTGCAACGTCTACGACACCGCCCGCGAACCCGGCGGCTCGAGCTCGGGGTCGGCCGTGTCGGTCGGCGCGAACCTCGCCACTTGCTCGATCTGCGAGGAGACCGGCGGATCGTGCCGGCAGCCGGCGTGGCGAAACGGCGTCGTCGGCTTCGTGACGACCAAGGGGCTCGTGCCCTATGGCGGCTCGACCGGCGTGGAGCCCTACCTCGACCGGGGGGGCATCAACTGCCGCACGGTCGAGGACGCGGCCCGGGTCCTCGATGCGCTCAGGAGCTCCGACGGCAGCTTCTACGATCCGCGCGACATCTACACTGCCCTCCCGCGCGCGCTGATCCCCGAGGCGCCCTACGCGAGCTTCGTCGTCGATGCCGAGACCGCCGGCGCCAAGCCGCTCGCGAGCGTGCGCATCGGCGTGGTCCGCGAGTACATGGTCGAGCACACCGACAACGACGCCGCGATGAGCGATCTCGTCAACGAGCAGATCCTCCGCGTGCTGCGCGACGAGCTCGGCGCGGAGCTCGTCGAGTCGTCCGATCCGGCGTATCCGGACGATCCGTCGATCCCGAACATGGCGTACGACTTCCAGCAGGCGATGGCCGAGATCCTGCCCGTTCATATGCCGGAGTACATCCAGGCCCGGGACGCCGACGGCGAGTACCGGTTCGCCGTGCCCGGCCACGACGTGACCAGCCGCGACTATCTCGTAAGGGCGGCCGAAGGGACCGCGCCGTTGTCGGCCGACCTGAATCTTCGCAGCATCAACAGCTCGCCGCCGACCTTGAGCTTCAGCTTTCATCTGGCCCAGTACCTGATGCGCCGCGGGGATGCCACGGTGACCGACTGGACGAGCCTGAACGCGAACTCGAAGTACTACAGCGAGCGGCGCGCGGTGGCGATGCGCAACTGGGAGAACGCCCGCAACATCGTCTCGGCGGGCATCACGCAACGCGTGAAGATGCGCGAAGTCATGCGGCTCGTGCTGCTCAACGTGCTGCACAGGAACGATCTCGACGTGCTCGTCAATCCGACGATCACGGTGCCCCCGGTGCGCATCGGTTACGCGGGGGAGCCGTCGGTCGAGAACCGTCCGACCGGTCGGTTTCCCACCAGCGCCAACCTCGGCATTCCGGAGATCACGGTGCCGGCCGGCTTCAATCGAATCGTCTACGACCCCGAGTACGTGCTGAACGAGGACAAGGACGACTACAACAACGTCACAAGCAGCCGGCGTACGGAGCTCGACGCCGCGCTCCCGGTCGGCATCTCGTTCTGGGCGGGGCCCGGCGACGAGCCGCTCGTCCTGCGCGTCGCGTCGGCCTACGAGGCGGCAACGACGCATCGCCGGCCGCCGCCCGACTTCGGGCCTGTCGGTCGATAGCCGAGCGGCGGCAGCAAATGGGCGGCGCCTGCCAGGCCTCCCACTTGTCGTACGCCGTCCCGCACGAGGCTCGTCACACGCTCGCCATGGTCCCGAAACGCCGATCCCGCGGGGATGTCTGCATCGTCAGTACCCGATCCAGGCGATCCAGGCTGGACCCCGGGTCGACGGACCTGAGAGCTGGCCGGTACCCGCAAGCAGTACCAGACCTCAGGGTTGTTGCGGCTGGAAGCCGAAGAAAGCGTGATGGAGAGTGATGGGCCTTCGCCGAGCCTGCCGCGGGTGGCGGCTGCTTCTTCTTGCCCCAGGCTCGTCGGGGACGCTGCACGGTCCCAGATGCTCCGACTGTCGTCCCTTCCGGGTAAGGTGGCGGTTGATGCCGGCGGTCGCCGCTTGCGCATCGTCAGAGAGCAGGTATCCCGCCATGAAGCCGACTGCGTGATTGCCAGCGTACTTGCCCGTCACGAAACGGTCGATGCCTTCGACGACGTACTCTCGACAGAGATCGGCGCGCTTCCCCGCGACCCGCTTGCACTCGACGATAGCGTGCGGATCATGCTCGTCGTATTCTTCGCGGATGTCGCTGAAGAAGATGGGGATGTCCGTACGCCCGTCCGGTCGTGGAAGACTCGGATTCGAGAGCGATTCGGTTCCCCGAAGGATGGTCATCTTCCTGCACCACGCGGCACGTTTGGTCTTCAACGCCGCCCGCATGCCAGCTCGAAGCTGCTCGGTGATCTCCACCTCCCCAGCCCCCGGATGCACTACTGGAGATGTGGCGAACAGCCGTGCGGTAGCGGCGCGATCCTGCAAGACCTCGCTCAAATCGCCATGTCCGCACTCCGCGCTCAACTGCTGTTCGGTGACGATTGGTCGGTCGATCAAGTACTTGATGAAGATGCAGCGTCCGATCAGTCCCTGGGCGCCATCGTGACCGAGACCTGCGTCGACCAGGTTGCGTTCCAGAGTGCTCAGATCTCGCAGCAGCCTTCGGTCGACGCTCGTCTCCCGACTGACGCGAGCCTCGCGGCGCCAGAACTCCCCCGTCTCCATCGCCAGACGGCCAGCCACGTCATCGAGTCTCGCCAGTTCCGCGTCGACGAGGCCGAACGTGTCGAGCCGGTTCGCCGCAGCGTCATCATGTTGCAGCGGGGTCCCAAAGCCGTTGTAGAGATCGATCCGTTCTGGAGAGACGAGCCACAGCAGTGGCGCGAACCCCTGGTTCCAGATCTCCCTCTGCCATTCCGCGATGGGGACTCTCTCGGGGTCCTCCACATACTTGAAGTACACGGTGAGGCCGCCGGCGCCGATTCCGCCATCCTTCGTTGGGACGCCGCTTCTCCACCAGGCGTCGGGATCGAATGACGGCAGTCGGATATCCGCGCCGGAATCGGAAAGCGTCACACTGGGGGCGGCGCATTCCCCGTTCGCCAGATACCCCGTACCCTCCAGGGCGCGCCCGAGTGGTTCGGTAATCATTTTCCACCCCTGCGCTGCCGGATTGACGAGAGGTCGGCGGATCTCACCTGGGCTCGCCGTTCTGGCGGCAGGTGTTGCCGGCTGTCTCGAATCTGCCCGATCAGGGCGCCGACGGCCACGCCGTCGATGTCCAGGATGTGCTTTGCGAGATCGAGTTTCATGACCCGATGCGCCGGGTTGTGGCTCTCCGGCCGCAGTTCGACGTGCCGTTCGTCGATCCGTACGAGACGCTTCAGCGTCACCTCGTCGCCGAACCGGGCGACGACGACCTGGCCGCTCTCCGGGATCGCGGTCCTGTGGATGGCGACAATGTCCCCGTCGCAAAGGCCGGTCCGGTTCATGCTGTCGCCGCGAACGGTCAGGAAGTAGTCCGGCCGCGGCCGGAACCGGTCCGCGATAGCCGCGGGCAGTCGCTCGACGATGTGCGCGTCAGCCAGGATTGGCGTTCCGGCGGCGATCTCCGCCACCGGTCCCACCAGCGGAAGATTGTCCCGCTCGATTACCCGGATTCCGCGCTTGATCTTCGGACGCAGCTCGATCCACCCCTTGTCGGCCAGAGCGGTCAAGTGGCCGCTCACGGATGAGGCGTCCCTCAGTCCGAGGGCCTCGGCCAGTTCGGCTCGTGTGGGAGGAATCCCGGTCTTCCGCAGGTGCGTCTTGATCCAGTCCAGCGTCTCTTGCTGCCGGTCGGTGAGTGTCTGCATCTCTTCCGGATCCGATGGATCCAGCTGTCGGGCCGCAGAGGATGCTACCACATATTTGTGGACCTTTCATCCTTCCAGACCACACATTTCACGGCTATTCTATCCAACGCGCCACACACTCCGGGATTCCAGCCCTCCCTTCAATCCGGCGAATCGCCCTGTGTCCCCGGTCCCGTCGCACGACGCAGCTCGGCCACGGCATGCTCATTTTCTGCAGGGAAAGACCGGTATGTCGACGACCAACATGAGTGCGAGGTGGATTCATGTTGAATATCAACATAAGCGCAGGACACCGCAGCATCCGATGCCATCAGCCAACGTCTGCTCGGGGTTCCGCTGGCACGCGGCCTACTGCCGGCGAATCGGCGCGTCCGGCGTGTCGCTGGTCGACGCGCTGAAGGACGCCGGTCGCGGCACGGTCGTCCGTCCGGCGCCGGCTTGGGTGTACACGAAACGACCGCGTGCCAGCGTCAAGTGTTCACCTCACGGGTTCGGCCAGTGACGGCCGGCGCCCGGTCCTGACCGTAAACAACCGACAAAAATTAGCCTTGAGGCGTTCGTGACGCTTGGCATCCCGTCTGCTTCTCGATCTTGTGGCGTCGCCGGATCGTCGTCGATGCCGGAGGGCACGAGAAAAGGAGACACACAATGCGGGTTGCCGACATCTTCCGTTGCGGAGCCGCCGCCGGATGCCTGATCGTGCTCGTGGGTCTGAGTGGGCCGACAGCCACGGCGCAACAGAAGCAGAGTCCGTACTTCGACAGGTGGGGTGTCGAGCTGTCCGTCGGCTCCGAGGCCCTCGAGGGACTCCCGGATGCGATCTCGACCGAAGGCTTCTTCCTGTCCGCGGGTTTCTACCTGAGCGGCTCTCTCGCCGTCATCGCCGAGACCGGCACGACGGGTTGGGCGATCGGTCGACTGACGACGCCGGGGCGAGCCCCGCAGAAGTTCGTGGACGCACCGCGGTACTGGCCGTCGAAACCCGCCTCGTGTCCCGAGATCGATGCGGGGTTCGGCACCTACCTCGGGGGCGTGCAGTACCGGCGTCGTTTCCGCAGAACTGCCGTGTTCGTCAGGGGCTTGGCCGGGCGCGCGGAGTATTCGGGAACGGCGACCGAGGTCGGCGCAGGCGGCGTCCACACGAGCTGCTACGAGGCGTTCGGTTCCGGTCGTGCTCTGGCTGCCGGCGGCGGGGTCGACGTCCATCTCAACGACCGGTTCGCGATCCGCGTCCTGGCGGACTACCGGCGTCTCGCCGTCCCGTCGCTGGAGGGAATGGAGACGGTGTTCATGGCGCGCGACGCCGGTGCTCGTCTCGACATGGTGCGCGTCGCCGTGGGTTTAGTTTTCGGCATGTGACAGCCAGGTGCCCCGGCATCGCGACCGGCGGCACGCAACCGGTGCGTGTGTCGCCCGCGGCCGTCAGGCCCGATTGTCCAACCAGGAGCGGAGGGCTATGATGGGCGGGTGGGTTTCCCGCATGGCCCGCGTAGAGTCCGCGGGCCGGCGGCATGGCCGCTTCGAGGAGGTCGGAACATGAAGCGACGGCTGCTCGATTCATTCGGTGTCGCGACGGCGCTGGCCGCCGTCGTGGTGATCTTCCAACTCGCCGCGGTCCCGGTGGTGGCGCAGGAGACCGGCACGACCGCATGGGGACGTCCGGATCTTCAGGGTATCTGGCTCGACGTCTACGACACCCCCCTCGAGCGGGCGCCCGAGCTGGGCGATCGGGAATTCGCGACCGCCGAAGAGCGCGCTGCCCGCGATCGAGCGCGCACGACGGACCCGGGACGCAACATCCGCGGTCCACGCGGGAGCGCGCAGGACGTGTCCGGGGCCTACAACGCCGTCTTCAGCTCGGCGAAGCCGGCGGGTCCGCGCACGTCGCTCGTCGTCGATCCGCCCAACGGACGCATCCCGGCCCTGACCCCGGAGGCGCAGCGGGAAGAGGATATCAAGCGCGACTGGCGAACGATGCTGATGCGGAACACGCCGACCTGCGAGCAGCAGGCGCCCGGCTGCGAGGGCGGGGAATACGGGCCGGTGTCCCCGCGACGGTTCGACATTCCGCCCTTCTACAACACGTTGCGGATGAACCGCCACGACGGACCCGAAGATCAGAGCCTGGGCGATCGGTGCATGCTGGGCGCCACACCGGACCTCAACGGGCACAGGCGCATCGTCCAGGGCGAGGACGCCGTCGCGATCGCCTACGACACGGGGCAGGGCCAGGGCTACCAACGCATCGTCAATCTGAGCGGGAGCCACCCGGCAAGCGGGATCCGGCTTCGCCACGGCGACTCGCGGGGACGCTGGGAGGGCGACACGCTGGTCATCGAGACCACGAATTTCTCTCCGAAGTTCCCGTATCGCAGCTCGAGCGTGAACCGGAGACTCGTCGAGCGGTACACCGTCGTCGACGCCGACACGCTCGACTACGAGGTGACCATCGAGGACCCGACCGTCTGGACGGCGCCGTGGACCGTCCGGCAGGAGCTGAAGCGCCAGAGCGACCTGCAGAATCGGATCTACTACGAGCCCCGGTGCCACGAGGGGAACTACGGGTTGCCCGCGATGTTCATCGGCCACCGGATGATGGAGCAGGAGTTCGCCGAAGGGCGCGCCCCCGATCCGTTCTCGCTCGATACCACCACGGGCGGCGGCGGCGCCCGCTAGACGTCGGCGCCGCAGAACGGCGTAGACTTCCAGCCGGCCCGGTCGGGCGGGAAGCGAAGCGCAAGGCGACGGCGTGGAGCTCCAGTCACGGCGTCGAGCCGCCGGGAGTCGCGGCCCGCGTATACTGCCGACCGTCGATGCCATCGTCCCCCGGCACATCCCGGTACCGGTTTTCCCAACACATCCTGTCCCCCGCCCGCCGGACGCTCGTCCGCGGCGGTCGGGAGCTGCCGCTGACGCCGCGCTGCTTCGACCTGCTCCTGTTGCTCGTGGAGCGGCGCAACGAGGCAGTGTCGCGGGGTGAGATCCTCGACGCGGTCTGGAGCGACGTGATCGTCAGCGACGGGGCTCTCAGCCAGGCGGTCCGCCTCCTCCGACGCACGCTGGGCGACGATCCGCGCGAGCCGACTTTCATCCGCACGGTGCAGCGGCACGGCTACCGTTTCGTCTGCGGCGACGTCGTCGAGGAGCCGGACGAGGGCTCGCCGGAACCGCTGCAGGCCGCCGGGACAGAGCCCGTGCAGCCCGCGACGGGGCCCGTTCGGGTTCCCACCGAGCCCGACGCGCACGCGGCCTTCGACCGAGCCCTGGAGACTCTGGTCGGCGACGATTCCGGCGACGCCGAGGCGGTGGATGCTTCCCGGCGACAGGCCGCCGAGACGCTGCACCAGTTGGGCACGGCGGAAGCGCTCCACCGGCTGAACCATGGAAGGGGCCACGCGGCGGCCCGCGCCTACCTGCGCGACACGCGCTGGGACGTCCCGGGTGCGGGGCCGGTTCCGCTGCTCGGACATCCGGGCTGGCTGGCGGCCGCAAGAATCCTGTTCCTGCTTCGCATCCGACGGGCGGCCCGGCTGGCCGGGCGCCGGTGGACGGCTGCAGCCGCCGGCGGCGCGGCAGGCGGGGCGATCGGCGGCTTCCTCGGCGGCCTCGCCCTCCGCTTCGGACCCGGGTCGACGGCAGGCGACGGCGTCGTGGCGATGCTGCCGTTGCTCGGCACGGCGATCGGCGGCGTCGCGGCCGCGGGAGTCGGTGCCGGTCTGGCCGCGGCGGAAGCCGCCTTCCGCGGGCGGCGGCGTCTGGCGCTGGCCGCGGCCGGGGCGGCGAGCGGCCTGGTGGTCGGTGCAACCGCGCACCTGCTGGGACGCCTCGTACTCGAAGGCCTGTTCGGTCGGGATCTGTCACCGCTGACCGGCGCCGTCGAAGGCCTTGTGCTGGGCGGAGCCGTGGGACTCGGATACAGTCTGGCCACGCCGATCGCGGAGGGCGGCATGGCCACACCGCATGGACTCGACAGGGTCCGCGTCGCCCTCCTGACGGGGCTCACCTGCGCGGTGGCCGCCGGGATGCTCGGTTGGAGCGGCCGCTTCCTGGGCGCGATGAGCCTGGATTTCATGGCGCAGAGCTTCCCCGGCTCGCAGGTCGGCCTCGCGCCCCTGGCCCGCCTGCTCGGCGAGCAGGAGCCGGGGGTCGTGACCCGGGTGGCGATCAGCTTCTTCGAGGGCCTTCTGTTCGGCTCGGGCCTGGCCGCCGGGCTGACCAGAAGGCCGCGCTGAGCCCCTTTTCGGCCGCTCTCAGCGGAATATCACCGAACCATCACTTCTCGCTCAGGTAGCGCGGCCGCCTTGTGCGGATACTGGTCGTGAACGACGCGCGTTGACCAGACGCAGAGCCCGACGGCCTGCGAGAGCAACACCACAACCTGCGCCGCGACCGAGGTCGCACGCGCATCCGGGAGGTCACGATGCAGCAATCGCTCAGCTCCCTACAAGTCCGGCTACCTCCCGCCGAGGAAGTCGGGCAGGGGATGGATCGAGCGATGAGCGGCGGCCTGCACGTCGGCCTGATCATGGACGGCAACGGGCGCTGGGCACGCGCGCGCGAGCTTCCGCGCACGGAGGGACACCGTCGCGGGGCCGACGCCGTACGACGCGCGGTGGAAGCGGCACCCGGGCTCGGCATAACCACGCTGACGCTCTTCGCCTTTTCCGCCGACAACTGGCGCCGGCCGGCTGCCGAGGTGTCGACGCTGATGCGGTTGCTGGAGTTGTTTCTCCTGCGCGAACTCGCGAGATGCCGCCGTCACGGCGTACGGATCGCCATGATTGGTCGGCGGGACCGCCTGTCACCCACGCTGATTCACGCGATCGAGGAGACGGAGCACGCGACACGCGACGGCACCCGGCTCTACCTGCGATTGGCCGTAGACTACTCGGCGCGCTCGGCCATCGTCGCCGCCGCCGGCACGCTGCGGTCGGACGAACGCTGCGACGAAAGCAACTTCCTGCGGCGGATCAACCGCGCGTGCCACTCCGATCCGGAGACACCGTCGGTCGACTTGCTGATCCGCACGAGCGGCGAGCAGCGCCTGAGCGACTTCCTGTTGTTCGAGTCGGCCTACGCGGAGCTCTTGTTCATCGACACGCTATGGCCCGACTTCGACGGTGAGGATCTGCGCGGAGCGGTCGAGGCGTTTCGTCGCCGCGAGCGTCGCTACGGGGGTCTGATCCCGAAGAAGGCGATGAACGTTCATAGGCGCGCGAGTGCCCCGGGTATCGACGTCATCGCTTCCGCTTGCGAGTCTCCGGCTCGCTGAACGGCAGGTAACGCGCCACCGGCTCCACGTCGCCGCCGGCAACGACTTCGCCGCCGCAGTCCGGGCAGACCGTCGGCAACGGCAGCCGCACGTCGACCACGAAGCGCGCAAGGCAGCCCGAACAACGCCCCGGCCTCGTCTCGCGACGCTCCGGGTCGGTCGCCGGAAGATGAGCGCCGATCACACGCTGTCCACCCACGACGTCGCATCCTTCATATCCGCCGGGGAACGATGCCGTTGCGAGCGCCTTGTGCTACTCATCCGCGCGCACGCGCTGAAGGTAGTCGACCGCCGCCCGCATTTCGCTGGCGTCCCATGCCGTCCAGTCGTCACCGGCA
The DNA here is from genome assembly GCA_965116825.1 of Vicinamibacterales bacterium. Taxonomy (GTDB): domain Bacteria; phylum Acidobacteriota; class Vicinamibacteria; order Vicinamibacterales; family UBA8438; genus WTFV01. The sequence continues at coordinate 3,287,218 of OZ220736.1, read as the reverse complement.
GGCAAACCGGGCACCCCGGAGCTGCGCCCCAGGGCGATCATCCGGACCGCAAGGCCCTGCGAGCCATGGTGCTCGCACTGGGCCAGGAATTCTCGCGTCAGAGCGACTGAGGGAAGTTCATTCATGCGCAGCACCTCGCAAACGAATCCCGGTCACCCCCGCACATCAACGGGGGTCGGCGCTGTCCCGTCTCGAGCAATTGACCCGCTTGAAACATCGGAGACACAATCACCCGAACTCTACATGCGCGGGAAAGGAATGAAAAGACGGGAATCGCACGGTATACGTAAGGCGGCGGACAGGCTTCGGCTTGCAGTACGTGCGCGGGCGTAAGCATCGACGCAGCAAACGCGACTGGATTTCGAGTCAGCACGCTGCCATTCCCGCATCGACTACCTCCCACCGAGCACTTGCGTGTTTGCCACTCCCGATTGCTGCTACCCGTCCGGCAACCGCGTCTTCCGTGCGATGTCTTCGCGCCGCGTAGCGCCTGTCTTGCGATAGATGTTCCTTAGGTGGTAGCGCACCCCGGCTTCCGAAATCCCGAGGGCGTCCGCAATCTCCCTGTTTGCGCGGTCCTGTCGGATCTGACTCACGACATCCAGCTCTCTGGACGAGAGCGCGGCCAGTGGTTCCGGACCCGAGCCGAGGTGCGGAAGGACGGACTCGGCGATACTGCGGATATGGACATCGAGATTCGTATCGAGCAGGGACGCCAGCACCGTTCGGGTGATGTCGCGGGTGCGCACCAGAGGCCTGAAGTAGTCCGCCTCGCCGGTCAGCCGGAGAGAGTCGACCAGCCGCGCCTGAGCCGTGTCCATCCGACCCATGCGGTGCGCAACGACCATCGACAACGCGAGCCCGCGCAGCAGCGTGCGGGTCAAGCCGCGCTCGGACGCCGTACTGCACAAACGCCTCGCAAGCACATCGGCGCCGGCCTGGTCACCCTGCCCCGCGAGAAGCCGAATGCGGGCACAGGCGATCGCTTCCATCGCGCGCCACGGTTGGCGTTCGAGATCGAGCAGTGCCGAATCTTCGGTCGGCAGCCCGCTATCGCTCCACAGTTGCGCTGCCTGGTCGAGACGCCCGCACTCCAGCAGGTAGAACACCAGGAGGCTCGACATGTAGTGCGACAGACTCCTCGAGCCGGCCGGCTGCACCTCCTCGAGCGCCTGCGTCAGGAAGGGGAGCACGGACTCGCCGTCGTGCTGCGTCGACATCAGCTCGGCGTGCACGCCGACCGCCATCGCATGGATGCCGTTCCAGGCACCCCGCAGGTGCGGCAATCCCTTCAGTGTCCGCTGCAGAAGGCCCCTCGTGCGGTTGCGCTCCAGATCGAGCTCGATCGTCACCTCAGAGATCCCCTCATTTTACTATGTGAACCGAATAGGACGCCAGCCCTATTGAGATAGAACATCTGGCATTCTGAAGGTTTGCAGAATAGCGCGCCTGGATTTAGAATGTGGTTCCTATGCATCCAAAGGGAAACCGGCAAACGTCATCCGGGCGATGGCTTCGGAGACACGACCTCCTGAACTTCATCAACGCCTTGTACGAAGGCGACCTGCATGCCAAGCGGGTGCTGTCACTGGCCAACGCCACCCTGGGCGTGCTGACGAGTGCGTCGCTGGCAATCCATGCGGTGGGGCGCGGCCTGGCGCAAGCCATGGGCACGTTGACCAAGCATGGCGTCAAGCAGGTGGACCGGCTCCTGAGCAATCGAGGCATCAACGTCTGGACCTTCTTCGCCCACTGGACGCCGTACCTCATCGGCGCCCGCACCGAAGTGGTCGTCGCGCTGGATTGGACGAGTTTTGCGGCCGACAAGCAGGAGACGATCGTGCTGTCGATGTTGACCGGGCACGGGCGCGCAACGCCCCTGCTGTGGAAGACGGTGGCGTCGTCGACGCTGAAGGACAATCAGCGGCGCTATGAGTACGAGGTGCTGTGCCGGTTGCGCGAAGTGCTGCCGGAAGGGGTGAAAGTCACCATTGTGGCGGATCGGGGCTTTGCCGACTGCAAGCTGTTCTATGCGTTGACGACGGAGTTGGGCTTCGAATACGTGATTCGATTGCGTGGGGACGTTTATGTGACGAATGCGAGCGGCGAACGGCGAGTGGCCGCCGCGTGGGTTGGCGCCGGTGGGCGTGCGCGGCGGCTGGTGGGGGCTCGGGTGACCGACGTGCACGAGTGGCCGGTGGGCGCGGTCGTGTGCGTACACGATAAGAAGATGGACGAACCGTGGTGTCTGGTGGCCAGCGAAGCGTCGGTCCCGACGCGGGTGTTGATTCGCTACTACGGCAAGCGCTGGGGGATCGAGGCGGGCTTCCGAGACATCAAGGACATGCGCTTCGGGATGGGTCTGTCATCGATGCATGTGTCGCGCCCGGACCGGCGGGACCGCTTACTGCTGCTCAGCGCGTTGGCGATTGCTGTGCTGTCGTTGCTGGGTGCGGCGGGCGAGCGGATTGGCTATGACCGGTGGTTGAAGGCGAACACGGTGAAACGGCGGACGCATTCGTTGTTTCGGCAGGGGTTGATGCTGTACCACCATCTTCCCAATTGGCCCGAGGATCGGATTCGTCCGTTGATGGAGACGTTCGGGAGCATGCTGATGGAACAGCGGGTGTATCGAGATGTCTTCGGCGTGATCTGACGCCTTGCAGAATGAGGGGATGCATGAGGATCGTCACGGCTTCCGCGCAAGCGGCAAGACACGGATCGCCGGCGAAGTGCGCTCTGGCTTCCTGCCTGACGCGCGCGTATCGAGCGCTCGCCTCCTCCACGCACCCCTGCGCCATAGCGGCCATGCCCAAGTGGATGTCTACGAAGACGCGCCCGTATCGCATGTCCTCGGACAAGGCTGCCTGCGCACTCATTCCATGACGCCGGCATTCCTCGAAGCTGGCTCTCCGGAAGCAGAAAACGCAGCGCAGGATGCTCTTCAGTCGCACTCGCTCGGCGCCGTCCTCGACCTGCGACGATGGTTCGGTCTCGTCGCTCGGCGCCGGCGCGTCGCCGACCGCCAGGGCGGCGTGCGTGAAAGTCCCGTCGATGACCCGGGAACTCGAATCGCTGCCATCCGGCTCTTGCGTGAAATTGTCGGTGCCCCGCGCAGCGGACGCGTACATCGCGCGCGCCTCGCCGAACTTCGACTGCGCCCGCAGCACGAGGCAGCGCAGAAGCGCGCACCGCGGATACGCGGCCGCGATCTCCGGCGTCAGGTACTCATCCGCCGAGAACCGCGGCGTCATCCCGGCCCTCAGCCACATGGAGAACACCCCGACCTGCTCGACCAGCTCACCGACCAGCCGGCCACCTCCCGCTGCGGATGCATGGCGCCAGGCCGCCGTCAGATCGAAACGGTGGCACAGCGCCCGCGCGATCCGCGTGTGAAGCAACTGCTTGCGGGCGGGAGCGTCTACGGACAGGCGGGCGTCGCAGTACTCCTTGACCAGCGGATGCAGGCGCCGGACACCGCCGTCCTTGTCGACGGGCAGCAGAATGCCGTCCAGCTCCGGCCGCTTCACGACGCACAGGCGGGCATCGCTCGACCCGAGCACGTCGTCCACCAGATCCGGTTCGATGCGGTCGAAGACTGCAATTTCGAGCAGGGCCGCGCGGACCTCGGGCGGCAGGCCGGCGAACAGGCGCACCTCGACGTAGTTCGACACGAGCTCCTCGGGGTCGACGCCCGGCTCGCCTCCACGTGCACCCATCCGGATGTTGCGCCAGACCGTCAGCGCGACTGGCCATCCAGCGGTCCAGTCCTGTACCGCGGCCAACTCGCGGCGCGGCAACTCACCCTGGAACAACAACCCGATCTGGGATCTCGAGAAGCGAAACTGCTCGGTACTGATGACGCTGCCCACGCGGTTCAGGACATGCGTGGCGATGTCGAGCCCCGGGTTGGATCGGAAGGCCAGGGCCACGTGAAGATTGTCCGGGCCACGCTTCAGCAGCCGGTCGAGCCACAGGACGCTGCGGTGCGGAAGCATATCGACCTCGTCGAAGATCAGCAGGCAGGGCGCCGAGTGGTCATGCACCGCCCGCGCCAGCGTGCCCATCTGACGCGCGACGGGCGACGAGCACCAGGCATCGAACTCATGCATCACCGCGAGATCGAGCCCGCCGCACTCCAAGGCGCAGAGAATGTAGCTCCCGAGCATGTTCGGGGCATCGTCGTCGTCGAGCGACAACCACCCGATGACCACTCCCGCGCTTCGCTTCCTGCGGCAGACGTCGCTCAATACCGTGGTCTTGCCGAAGCCGGCCGGCGCCCGCAGTACGGTGAGCCGACTCTCCAGGGCAGCCTCTATTCGCTGCACCAGCGAGGTCCGATGCAAGTAGCCCTTTCGAACCTCGGGAATCGTCATCTTCGCCTGCAGTGGCCAGGACCGCGAGGGGCTGTTGGTGGAATGGGAGGTCACGACGGGCGGTCAGACAGCATGTCCAGGGGACTCCAGGGGTAGGTAATCATACCCCCCAAGGGACTACCCCGACAAGTTCGCCTCACCTACTGTAGTAGGTGGGGCAGCCGCCACAGCGTTGCGGGGTCGTCGACGAGGTTGCCGGCGAGGTCCGCGACCGACGAAGCCGGTGCCGGGGAGGCGCGCCCAGGCACGTCCCGGCGCAGCGCCCGAGGTCCCGCTCGGGGAGACGCCGCCGTCAGTCGAGAACGCCGAGGGACTGCGCATTGCGCACCGCGTCCACTCGGTGGCTGACGCCGGTCTTCCGGTAGATGTTCTTCAGGTGGAAACGCACGCCCTCCTCGGAGATTCCGAGGCGACCCGCGATCTCCCGGTTCCGGCGCCCCTCGCGAACCAGAACGAGCACTTCCATCTCTCGCGGCGAAAAGGCCGGGGCGGCCAGCGCCGGCTCGTCGATCGCAGCCAGCATCGACGTCGCGGCGTCGCGCATGTCGGCGTCGAGCATCCCGTCCAGCAGGCGTCGCAGTACAGCCCGACTGACCTCCCGATCGCGCACCAGCGGCCTGACATAGCCCGTGTCTCCCAGGACCCGGAGAAACTCGATCAAGTGCGCCGCCGCCCGGTCGGTGCGCCCGACGCGTTCGGCCACGACCATCTCCAGCGCCAAGCCCCGGAGGAGAGTCCGCGTAAGGCCGAGCGCGGAGGCCGTCCTGCACAAACCGTCCGCCACGTCGGCCGCGGCCGCGAAATCGCCCTGCGCGGCAAGCAGCCGGACGCGCGCGCACGCCAGCGCCTCCATGGTGCGCCACGGCCGCTTTTCGAGGTCGAAAAGGTCCGCAACCTCCGCCGGAAGCTCGTGGTCGCACCATGTCCGCGCCGCCTGCGCCGTGCGTCCCACCTCCACGAGGTAGGACACGAGGAGCGCCGACACGAAGCGGGACAACCCGCCGGCGTGCGTCGCGCGCACGTCCTCGGTCGTCTGCGCAAGAAGCTGGACGGCCGCGTCGGCATCGTAGTGCGCGAACGTGAGCTCGGCACTCACGGCGACCGCGACCGAACGGATGTCCGCCCAGATTCCCGGCAGTTGCATCAGCCCCTTCAGCGTCCGCCGGTCAATCGTCCTCTGGCAGTTGCGTTCGAGATCGATTTCGAGCGTCACCGCGTCGGCGCACACCGCAAGGGACGGGTCCGAGGAGAAATGCCTGCGCGTGTTCTGGCGGGCGCGATCGTAGCGCTCGGAAGCTTCCCCCACCCGTCCCCCGGCCATTGCGGCCATCCCCAGGTAGATGTCCAGGACGATGTTTCCGTACCGCATGTCTTCGGACAAGAGCTCATGCGCCCGGGCGCCATGATCGGCGCTCTCGGGCAGGCTGCCACGCTCATAGCTGGAGACGCAGAGCAGCATGTGGCGGGTACCGAGGTAGAAACGCCCGCGTTCCTCGCTGTCGGCAACACCGTCCGCCGGCAGGAGCGTATCGATCCGGTGGTGCAATCGCTGGCCGTCCGCTCCCGACAAGGCCATCTGCGAGAAGACATGATCTGCGGCAAGCGCACGTGCATCGCCGCCCTCCCGGTCCCGCGTACCGCCGTCGGTCGCCTCCTGGAAGACCCCGTACGCCGCGGCCGCCTCGTCCGGCCTGACCGACATGGCAAGCGCCACGCAGCGCAGGAGCGCGAGCCGCGGATACAGCGCCATGATCTCCGGGGTCAGGAACTGGTCCGCGGAGAACACCCGCGTCGCACCGTGCCGCATCCACATCTCGAACAGGCCGGCCTGTTCGATGAGCTCCCCGACGAGACGATCGTCGCCCGCCGCGCCGGCATGCCGCCACGCGGGCGTCGCTTGCCCGCGGGCGGCCAGGGCGCGAGCGATGCGAGCGTGCAGGAACCGCTTGCGCTGCGGATCCTGCACGGTGAGCCTCTCGACGCAGTACTCTCTGACGAGCGGGTGCAGACGCCGCACCGTTCCGTCCTGGTCGATCGGCAGCAGCAACCCGTCGAGCGACGACAACGCGGCGATGCGCAGTCGCGCGTCGCTCACTTCCAGAACTTCCTGCAGGAGGTCCTCATCGACCCAGTCGAAGACGGCGAGATCGAAGAGAAACGCACGATCCCGCTCCGACAGATCGCGCAGCAGGCGTACTCCCACGAAGTTGGCGGTCAGCTTCGTAGTGTCTGCCTGTCGCTCCGCTCCGGCTGCCCCCAGGTTGCGATAGACCGTCAGCGCGACGGGCCATCCGGCGGCGAACTCCTCGACCTCGACCAGTTGCCGCCGCGTGAGGGTTCCCTGGAAGAACTGCTCGATCTCGGATCTCGAGAAGCGGAACTCCTCGGTCCCGATCACGGCGCCCGCGCCGTCGAATACCAGGGCGGCCAAATCGAGGCCCGGGTTCGACCGGAACGCCATGGCGAAATGGAGATTCGCAGGGCCGCGTTTGACGAGCCGCTCGATCAAGGCAACGGTTCTGCGTGGAAGCAGGTCGACCTCGTCGAGCACCAGCACGCACGGCGCTGCATGGAACTCGATTGCCCGGGCCACCATTCCAATCTGGTAGGTGACCGGGGACGAAGACCAGGCATCCAGGTCGCTCAGGACGGAGAGATCGAGGCCGGCGCACTCGAAAGCGTAGGCGAGGTAGCTACCGAACACCCTCGGCGTGTCGTCTTCGTCCAGCGAGATCCAGCCGACCAGCAGCCCCTGTTCCTTCTTCCTGCGGGTGAAGTCCGCGAGAACGGTGGTCTTGCCGAATCCGGCCGGCGCCTGCAGTGCAGTGAACCGTCGTTCGATCGCGCCATCGAGACGCTGCAGCAACGCCGCGCGGGGGACGTAGCCGACTACCGGATTCGGTGCAATGACTTTCGCCTTCAACAACCAGGACGACACCACGCTGGTTGTCGGCAGCGGCACTACCGAACACCCGTCAGGAGATCGAACGCCATGCACGGCCAGGTTCGAGGCGCACGCCGACGCTCCGGCGTCGTGCGCAAGCGAACCGTGCAGGGAATCCCGCGCATCGGGGAATTGTACCGGAAAGTGAACGACTCCCTCCGCGTCCGATCGCTGTGCCCCCAGCGGGCGCAGCTTCAGAACGTCGCAATCGGATCGATCGGTGATCCGGTGCCGCTCGTCGGCAGCGGCGCCGCCGTCAGCAGGAACTCCCAACGGTTCAGCAAGGCGGCCATCTCCCCCAGCGCCTCCAGGTCCAGGTTGTCGAACAGCGGCATCCCCCGTGCGCCCGCGCCGGCGAGACGCGGTCTCCGATGATAGCCGCGTCGGCCCCTGATTCCCGTTGCGGTTTCTCCGTCGGGCTCCTAGAATGGAAATCTCATTCGGACTGGAAACCGCGTTCGCACCCAGGAGGCCGGAGATGAAGGCCACGCGCAACCGGCGGCGGACGTTCGTTTGGCAGGTGTTGCTCACCCCGGCGGTCGCGGCGCTCGTCGCGCTGCCGTCCCCCGCGGCCGCACAGGCCGCCGCCACCGACGATGTCACGTTCACCCGCGACATCGCCCCCATCCTGCAGCGGAGCTGCCAGAAGTGCCATCGGCCCGACTCGCTGGCCCCGATGTCGCTGATCGACTACGAAGAGGTGCGGCCGTGGGCCCGCGCCATCAAGTACCGCACCGGGCTGCGCGACACGCCGGGCGTGATGCCCCCCTGGTATATCGAGAAAGACATCGGCATCCAGCGGTTCAAGGACGATCCGTCGCTGAGCGACCGGGAGATCGCCCTGATCGCCACGTGGGCGGACAACGGCGCCCCGCGGGGCAACCCGGCGGACCTGCCCCCGCCGGTACCGTTCATCGACGTGGACGAATGGGAGATCGGGCAGCCCGACCTGATCGTGTCGTCGCCGAGCTTCGATGTCGCGGGCGACGCGCCGGACTGGTGGGGCTCGATCGGCGAGGTGCCGACCGGGCTGGCCGAGGACCGCTACGTCGCGGCGATGGAGTACAAGGAGATCACCGAGTCCAGCGAGGGCGAGATCCGCGCTACCGTCGGCGGGCTCTTCGTGGTGCACCACGCCACGCTCGGCGTGACCGATCCGAATCCCGATCCGAACGAGGACGACCCGCTGGCCGCACAGCGCCGCTGGCCGACGCACGAGGTCGGACGCAACGCCGACGTGTTCGATCCCGAGGCGGGCAAGATCATGAAGGCCGGGTCCAAGCTGCAGTTCAACTCGATGCACCTGCACGCGAACGGCGCGGACACACGAGCGCACCTGAACGTCGGCTTCAGGTTCCATCCCCGCGGCTATCAGCCGACCCGCAAGTGGGTGCGCATGTCGTTCGGCAACGGCGTCGACCTGGACATCGAGGCGATGGATCCCGACCAGCAGATGGAGTCCTACTTCACGCTGCCGGAGAACACCCTGATCACGATCTTCGAGCCCCACATGCACGCGCCCGGCGTGCGGATGTGCCTGGACGCCATCTGGGGCCACCACGTCCAGACGCTCAACTGCGCCGGCTACGACCATAGCTGGGTGCGGGTCTACAACTACGAGGACGACGCGGCGCCGCTGCTGCCCAGGGGCACCATCCTGCGGATGACCGGCTACTTCGACAACTCGCCCGCGAACCCCAACGTGCCCGATCCGCGCAACTGGTCGGGAGGCGGACACCGCTCGGTCGACCAGATGTTCATCAACCTGATGCGCGGGGTCTACCTGACCGACGAGGAATTCGCGGCCGAGATGCTCGAGCGGCGCGGCGCCCTCGGCCTCGCCGACGGCGAGATGCTTCTCGGCTGCCCGCTCTGTGGGACGGTGGAGGTGGAGCCGGCCGACAACGCCGGGGGCGGGCAGTGAGAGCCACACGAGCGCGGTGGCCCCACGGGCCCATCGCGCTCGTTCTCCTGGCCGGGCTGCTGGTCGGCCTGACCGCGCAGGACGCGAGCGCGCAGCGCATGCGGCGGGCCTACGACGTCGGGCAGGAAGTGGTGCCCGCCTACGAAGGGTGGGAGCAGAACCCGGACGGCTCCTTCAACCTGGTGTTCGGCACCATGAACCGGAACTGGGAGGAGGAGCTGCACATCCCGATCGGCTCCGGCAACCACATCGAGCCGGGCGGGCCCGACCAGGGACAGCCTACCTGGTTCCTGCCGCGGCGGAACCGGTTCCTGTTCCGGATCCGGGTCCCGGCGGACTTCGGCGACCAGGAGCTGGTGTGGACGCTGACCAGCCCCAACGGCGAGACGAAGCGCGCCTACGGGACGCTCCTGCCCGACTACTACATGGACAACAACGTCCGGATGGCGAACAACGGAGCCGGCGTCTCCGGAGAGCTGTTCAAGAACGTGGGCCCGGTGCTGACCGTGCACGGCGAAAAGACCCGGAAGGCCAGGGTCGGGCAGCCGGTCGCCCTGACCGCGGTGGCGCACGACGAGGACGGCCTGCCGGCGCCGCGGGCGATGCGTCCCGTGGACCCTGCCCGACCGACCAGCCTGACCCCGATCGCGGCAAGGGGCCTGCGGCTCTCCTGGTTCGTCTACCGGGGGGACGTGCCGGTGTCCTTCGACCCCGTGCAGACCAAGGTCTGGGAGGACACGCGGGCGCACTCGAACTCGCCCTGGGGCGCCGGCTGGACCACGCCCGATCCGCCCCCCGACAACACGTGGGTGGTGCAGGCGACGTTCAGCGAGCCTGGTACGTACGTCCTGCGGTGCATCGCCCACGACGGGGGGTTGGGGACCTACGAGGACGTCACGTTCGCAGTGACGGAGTGAGCCCGGGCGCGTTGAGCCTGGGCGGGAAACGCCGAAGCGGCCGGCGGGCTCCATTGCCCGGCGTCTGGAGCGCCGGGAGCCTTGCCGGCCATTTTCGCGAGGAGGCAGTGAGCATGTCGGACGCTGGGTCGACCAGGGCGCGCCGCGCGGCAACCCGGCGGACGCGCCGGCGGCAGTCGAGTGGCCGGCGGTCGACACCTGGTACCACGGCGAGGTGCCGGACCTGGTCGTCACCAGCCCGCCGGTCGTCGTGCCTCCGAACTCGATCGAGACCTATCCGGAACCGGAGATGGAGACCGGCCTCACCGAGGACCGCTACATCAAGTGGATCCAGGTGATGCCAGGAGAGTCGCGCGTCGTGCACCACGTCCTGGTGTACGCGGTGCGGGACGAGGAAGACGAGTCGGCCGGAGGCGGCCCCCGCGGGGTGCGCGAGTTGCTCGCCAATCGGGCGCGCGGCGACTTCGTCGGCGACTGGTTCGAGGACGGCTACGCGCGGCTGCTCCGCAAAGAGGACAGGATCCGGCTGCAACTCCACTACCTGCCGGACGACGAGCGGAGCTTCACCGACCGGACCAGCGTCGGCATCAAGTTCTACCCGCCGAGCTACGAGCCGGCCTACGTGGTCACGACCAAGGCCGGCACCGTGATGCACGTGACCGCGTACCACGACAACTCGGCCGCCAACCGGGTCAACCCGGACCCGACCGCGGCCGTCGGCTGGGGGCAGCGGACCATTGACGAGATGAACATCGGCTGGCTCGACTACTTCCACATCTCGGAGGAGGAGTACGCCGCGCTGCAGGCGGAGGAGTAGCTGCTTGCGCTGCGCTGCCGCCGTCTCTTTGGTTGCTACGGTGGCGACGGTTGCCGGCGCGCCACGAATGAACGTCAGTAGGTTGCCGCCAGTCCTTGCGACCCACTGTCAGGAGGCGCAATCTCGACACATGCCCAATGTCGCGGATATAGAGTCGGCGATCGCGCGTCTCTCGCCAGCCGATCTCGCCGAGTTTCGAGCCTGGTCTGGCGCTCCCATGGCGAGCTCCCTGAGCAAGTCCAACGATTGGCTGACGAGTGCGTGGGGCGGCCGCGTCTACCGTGCGGCGACTCTCACGCCCGCTCCCGGGTGCCAAGCCATCGATGCACCGTCTGGAGCGTAGGCGGCGACCTGGTCCGCCATTCGCCGGATCAACTCGGCGTTGGTGAACGGCGACCAGCCGTGGCCCTTCATCGGGCGGCCGTGGACGAACTCGCCGCCGTAGTGCGGATCGGTCGTGCCCTCGAGGAACTCCTCCAGCAGGTACACCGCGTACGGCAGGTAGAACTGGTCCATCTCGGGGTTGTAGATGCGGATCTTGCCGACGAGGTCGGGGCCGATACGGGACCAGTTCTCCTCCAGGTAGTGCCGCAGGTCGTACCCGTTGTCCCGCATGTAGTGCGCCGCCTCGCGGTCGATGACGCCCGTCTCCAGGTCCCATAGACGGCGCGGGTAGCCGTCCGCGTCGGTCGGGCCGTACGCGGCGTTCCAGGCGTCTATCTGCCCACCGGATCGGCCGCGGGAACCCTGGGCCCGCTCGAGCTGGCTCAACTGGCGGACGCTGCCGACCGGCTGTCCTTCTATCGTCCGCTGGAACATCCGTTCCGGCGCGCCCGGCACGGCGTCCGGGACCAGGAACGCGCTCTCGTCCTCGTAGATGTCGATCAACTGGTAGCGCCGGAAGTCGACCGAATCGGGATAGAACGTCCAGGTCCCGCCGTAGAACGTCGGGTAGTGGATCTGCGAAGCGAGCGAGATCCAGCCGCCGGTGGAGCCGCCGGTGATGACGCGGGCGTAGGGCTCGCCGATCATGCGGAAGTTCTCTTCCAGATACGGGATCAGCTCCTGGTGGATCGCGTCGCCGTAGGGGCCGTTGTTCGCCGAGTTCAGGCCGTAGGAGTCGTCGAAGAAGGGCGTGGGGTGCTGAATCGTCACCGCGATCAGGCGCGGGAACTCATCGCTCGTCCACGCCCGCTGGAACTCGTACCCCGACTCGCGCATGCCGCCCGACTCGCGCATCATCTGCGCGAAGAGCTGCGGGCCGTCCGATGGAGGTTCCGTGGTGAAGCCGAAGGCGGGCTCCAGCCTGAAGTGGTCGGCCTCGAAGACCACGGGGTATCGCAGCTCGGGATTCTCGTCGTAGCCGCGGGGCAGCAGGACCACGGCCCCGAGGTACATGGGATGTCCCCACCAGTCGCTCAGGATGCGGCTCCGAACCCTGACGCGCTTGACCCACTCGGTGTCCGGCGGCGTCTCGACGGGCGGGATTTCGTCGGTGAGCTCCAGGCGGATCGGCGTATCCGCTGCCGGATCGACCCGGACGCGCTGCGGAGCGCTGACGAGGTTGCCCGGCGAGAACGCCCAGCGCTGGCCTTCCCACTGGTCCTGCGGCGCCCAGACGACGTGGCCGTCCCGGCGGCGATACTCCGTGTAGACATGGAGCAATGCCTGCACCCAGTAGTCGCCCGGCGGCAGTTCCCCCAGGCGCGCGTAGGGATAACCGTCCGCCGCGGCGTCGATGACCATGGTCTCGCCCGGTTCGACATCGGCCACGTCCGTCGCGAAGAAGGGCACGCGCCCATCACGTTGCCGCGCCGAGTTGTAGGCCGCAATCCGGGCCTCCGGGTCCGCCGACGGGCTGAGGCCCAGGAACAGGCGTCCGGTGAGCGGGCCTTCATGAACTTCGGCGGCGTAGCCGACCTCGATGCGAAGCCGGGCAGGCCCTTGGTTCTCGGCAACCGTATCAAGCACCGATTCGACGCAGCCGGTCAGTGTCAGGACCGTGACCAGGGTCAACCGGTACAGCCAGGTCAGCGATGTATCCATGAGTCCTCCGCCGACGCGGGCGACCGCTCGGTTCACGAAAAGCCGGATTCAATCGTCCTCGATCGCGAGCACGCGGCGAAGGACGCGGAGGACGTCAGCGACGGCCAACATGGGCGGCGCGATCGAGCAGCGCACGGACGCGCTGATGGTTGGTGAGGTCGGCCCGACGGACTTCAAGCAAAGCGTGCCTCCATCTCGCGCCGCGCCACGACGGCGTCAACGTTCGGATCGAGCTCCACATCGTCCCACCGCACGACCTCGCCCGCCGCAACACCCTGCTTCAGCACCACGCCGTGCGCGAGCCCGATCGGCAGCGCGCCGCGCTCGAGTGACGCGCGCGCCGGGAGCAGCTTGCCGTAGACGGTGAACCCGCCCTCGCCGTCGAGGGTCTCCCCCGCCGCCACATCGCGCTTTGCGGTGGCCGCCACGTCGCCCACGAAGCCGCGGGTGGCGCCGGTCGGCTTCCCGAGCAGGCCGGCGGCGAGAATCGACACGTTCAGCTCCAGCCCGATGAGGTGGAACGGCTTGTACATCGCCGAGTAGCGGCCGGTTGCGTCCGTGTTCATGCCGTACTGGCGGAAGCAGGCGGCGGTGTAGTCGTTGGGCGCCTCGATAACGACGTAGACGCCCCAGCGCAGGTCGTCCGGGACCGGCCGGCCGTCGCGCTCGAGCGACGAGACCACCTCGACCTGCCTCTTGTGGTGAAGCTGCCCGCCGACCTCGGCGGGACGCAGCACGTGCGCGAGATCCTCCTTGCCGCACGGTGGAAACCGCAGGCCGTCGGGCGGGGGGGTGAGACCGGTCGCGTTGGCGATGGCGGCCATCTCGATGGCGGACTTCGTCCCGTCGAGGAACGAGTTGAACATCCGGCTGTTCATCCCGGCCGCCGCGGCCTCCTCTGCCGTGAGCCCGTAGTGCTCCCACACCGTGTCCGGCGTCGAGGCATGGTACGACGGCAGGTACCTGGTGCCCTTCCCCGCCGCCACGACGTCGAAGCCGCACGAACGGGCCCACTCCACGAGCTCGCAGGTGAGGGCGGGCTGATCGCCGTAGGCCATCGTGTAGACCACGCCCGCCTCGCGCGCCTCGGCGGCGAGCAGGGGTCCGGCCAGCACGTCGGCCTCGACGTTGACCATCACGATGTGCCGGCCCGCCGCGAAGGCGGCGCGGGCGTGGGTGATGCCGGCCGCGGGGTCTCCGGTCGCCTCCACCACGACGTCGACGGCATGGTCCGCGATGGCGTCCGGAGCGTCAGCCGTGAAGCGCGTCCCGGCGATGCGCTCGGCGCTCCAGCCCACGGCCCGGCAGGCGGCCCGGGCGCGGTCCGGATCGAGATCCGCGATCACGCGCACCTCGAGTCCGATCGACGACGGCGCCTGGCTCAGGAACATCGAGCCGAACTTGCCGGCGCCGATGAGCCCGACGCGCACCGGCCGGCCGGCGCCGGCGCGCTCGCGAAGCTGGTCGTGGAGGTACATGGCGTGTCGCTCGGGCCGCTCAGGCCGCCGTTCCGGCGCGCGCGAGCTCCGCAAGACAATCGTCCGCCAGCGGCTCGATCGGCGCGAAATCGCGGTGGGCGATCCACGCCGCCCGCTTGAACCGCCGGATGTGATTGTCGACGTGGCACAGCGACAGGTACACGATGCTGCGGCCGAACGGGCTGATGTTGGGCGGGCTCGCATGCACCAGAGTGGAAGCGAACACGATGATGCTGCCGGGCGGCCCGGTCGGGGCCACGCAGCCGCCCCGCTCGGCGAGCCGCGCCACCGTGGCGCGGTCGAGCGTCCACAGCGGATAGCTCGTCGTCTCCAGGTCGTGTCCGGCCTCGAACACCCCCTGCTTGTGACTTCCCGGCAGGAACAGCAGCGGCCCGTTGGCGGCGGTCACCTCGTCGAGGAACACCGCGATGTTCATCGCGCGCGGCTCCGGCATCTGGTCATCGCGGTGCCAGGTGCCGAAGTCCTGGTGCCACTGCCAGACCTCGCCGTCGAACGCGGCCTTCGCGTTCACCTTGTACTGGTGCATGTAGACCGGGCCGTCCACGAGCTGCATCACCGGCTCGATCAGGCGCGGATGGCGCCCAAGGCGGCGGAAGGCCTCGTTGTAGGTGTGTGCGGCGAACGCCGTGCGGGCGACGCCGCTCGACTCGCGCCACACCTCCTCGCGGTCGAGGGCGTAGACCTCGTCCGCCGCGGCCCGCAGCACCGCCGCCTCATCGGCCGAGAAGCGTGACGGGAAGAAGAGGTAGCCCTGCTCGTCGAACCGTGCGATCTCCTCGGGGATCAGCTTCATGACGACTCTCCTCGCCCGGAAAGCCTCGCTTGCGGCTGCGGCTTTCCGCCCAACCAACCCGCTCCAGAGTCTGCGTCGTCCTGACGCCGCAGACCCTGGCGTACACTGGGCGCCATGCCCAACGCAGCCACCGTCACCAAGTTTACGTGGAACGACATGCCGAAGGAGCGGGTCACCAACCGCATCGACCGCCGCATCGTGGCCGGCGAGAGCACGATGGTGGCTCACGTCTACCTCGAGAAGGGCGCCATCGTCCCGGAGCACGCGCACCACAACGAGCAGCTCACCTACGTCCTGAAGGGAAAGCTCCGGTTCTGGGTAGGCGACGACTTCTCACAGGTCTTCGACGTCGGCGAGGGTGAAGTGCTGCGCCTGCCGTCGAACGTGCCGCACAAGGCCGAGGCGCTGGAGAAGACGCTCGACGTCGACATCTTCAGCCCGCCCCGGCAGGACTGGCTGGACCACACGGACGACTACTTCAAGGACCAGTAGGGACACGCAGATGCCCCGACTGAGCGACTACCGCGTCCTGACCTTCGACTGCTACGGCACCCTGATCGACTGGGAATGCGGGATCTGGGATGCCCTGCAGCCGCTCATCATGCACAACGGGAGGGCGGGGAACAAGGTCTCCCGCGGCGCCGGCCTCCGGGCCTTCGCGCAATGCGAGAGCCGCCAGGAGCAGGCCACGCCCGGGCTGCGCTATCCCGACCTGCTGACCCGCGTGCACCGGAGCATCGCGGAGAGCCTGGATCTCGAGAGCAGCGACGATCTCGACGCGGCCTTCGGGGCCTCCGTGCCGCACTGGCCCGCGTTCCCGGACACCGCCGACGCGCTGCGCGTCCTGAAGCGGCACTACAAGCTCGCCATCCTGTCCAACGTGCACCGCGACGGCATCGCCGCCTCGAACCGCAAGCTCGGGGTGGAGTTCGACGCCATCTACACCGCCGAGGACATCGGCTCCTACAAGCCGTCGGATGCCAACTTCGAGTACATGCTGGCTCACCTGAAATCGGACCTGGGCCTGGAACGCTCCGTCGTCCTGCACACCGCGCAGAGCCTGCATCACGATCACGTGCCGGCGAAACGGTTCGGCCTCGCCAACGCCTGGATCGACCGGCAGCGGCTGTCCGAGGGCGGAAGCTGGGGGGCCACCGAGCGGGTGGAAGAGATGCCGTCGACCGACTTCGTGTTCTTCTCGATGGGCGAGATGGCGGATGCGGCGCGGCGACTGGTCATATCGGCGTGAGGGTGACCGCTGCGCGGGTGAAGTAGATTGCCGTCCGGCTCTCGAATCCCGAGTCGACGCCGAACAGCAGCCAGGCCCGGCCATCGGGTGCTATTGCGATCGGGTCCGGTACCGGTCGGCCCTGGAAGGACTTGCGTTCCCACTGAACCGCCTGCTCGCAGTGTCTGGAGTTGGCGACGTTGCCGAGCACCACGGCCTGCGCGCCGCCGGCGGACTGGCTGCCGATGTCGATGTTCATCCGCAGGTAGGAGCCGGCTCGGACCGGGAGCGGTTCGACGGCGGTTGCGCCGGCCTTGATCCAGACGCTCTCGCCCGGCGCACCGCCGACGCCGATGCACCCGGCCGGCGTGTTGGTGGCGATTTCCACGCGCACGGCGACGCTGTAGCGCGCACCGGGCGACAAGCCGCCGACGGGTCCCTTGAAGAACATGAAGAGGTCGTCGCTCCGATTGATTCCGGAGATGAACAGGGCGGACTGCGGCTCCAGCGGGGGCGGCAGGGCCCGGTGGTCGGCCGTCAACTCGTAGGTTGCGACATGGGCGGGCGGATAGTCGGCGAAGCCGGCGATGAACCCCTGCCGGCCGCGACTGAAGTCGAAGGTGAACGTCAACGCCTCCGTCGGCTCGCTCGGATGGCCCGAGCAACCGCCGGTGAACGCGGCGGCCAGCAGCGCCGCGGCGGCGAAGCGGGCACGCGAGCCGTGCATTGCGAGGATGTCGCTCATCGGCTCCTCCTGGCCTGCACGGTGATACTGGCCAGTTCGAGGTCGCTATTCCGCCCGCAGGACGGTCATCGGATCGAGCCGGGCCGCGCGGCGCGCCGGAACCACGGAAGCACCCAGGGCGACAAGGGCCACTACCCCGGTGACCGTCGCGAACGTGGCCGGATCGAACGGGCTGACGCCATAGAGCAGACCGGCGAGACTCCGGCCGGCAGCCGCGGCCAGCATCGCTCCCGCGACGAGGCCGGCGCCGGTGACGAGCAGGCTGCTCCCCACTACGAGCCGGGCGAGCCCTCCCGGCGATGCGCCGATCGCGGCGCGAATGGCCAGCTCCCTGCGCCGCTCGGCGACGGCCCGCGCCAGTGCGCCGAAAAGCCCGACCACGGCGACGGCCAGCGCGAGCCCCGCGAAACCGGCCGCCGGCACGACCCGCAGCCGCCGGTCGGCGATCGAGCCGGCGAGATGGTCCGCGAGCGTGCGCACGTCTGGAACCGGCAGCGACGGATTCGAGGCACGAATGAGATCGCGAACCGTGGGGACCAGCAGCGCCGGATCGCCGGCAGTCCGCACGACGAGGTGGGACACCCCGGTCGGCGCGCGCCGCCACGGGACGTACACCGCGCCCGCCCGCGGCGCGTCCAGCCCCCGGTGCTTCACGTCCCCGACGACCGCAACGACCGGCGAGTCTCCGCGTGCGATGCCGAGGACATCGAAGTCGTACGGCATCGGGCGCCCAACCGGATCCTGGTCCGGATAGACGAAACCGGCGGCGGTCTCGCTCAGCATCACCGGGGACACCTCCGCGAGATCGTCGGCGGCGTCGAACCGGCGCCCGCCTTCGAGTCGCGTGCCCAGGGCCTCGAAGTAGCCGGCGGTGACCGTGCCGAACGAGAGGGTGACATATTCGGCGCGGGTCGCGCTCTCGTAGAGCATGCTGACCATCAGGGGCGCCTCGTCGGGAGGCAGCAGGCTGCCCACCCCGGCCGCCTGCACCCCGGGCAACCCGCGCACGCTCTCCAGCAGCGTGTCCACGAATGCCGTTGCGGCGCCGCCGTCGACGAACATCCGGTCGGCAAGCATCAGTCGCGCGGTCAGCGCGCGGTCCGGTTCGAAACCGCTCTCTTCGTCGAGCAACCGGTCGACCGTTCGCGCGAGCAACCCGGCCCCGGTCAGCAACACGATCGACAACGCGATCTGGCCGGCGACCAATCCGGCGCGCAGGCGCCTGGTCGCCGGCGAACCGGTGACCGCCGCCCCGCACCGCAGGTCGGCCGCATCACGCCTCGTCACAATGAACGCGGAGGCGCCGCCGCAGACGACGCCGACGAGCAGGGTCAGGACCAGGCCGGCGAGGACGACCGGCAGGTCGATGGCGACGCCGTCGAGGCGCGGCACGACGCCGCCGGCGGCGGCCGTGAACAGCCTCAGACCGACCCAGGCCGCCGCGAGGCCCAGGAGCAGTCCAGCCACGGCCAGCGCCAGACCCTCGATGAGCGCCGCCCGCACCAGTCGCGCCGTACCGGAGCCGAGGGCGATTCGTACGGCGAACTCCCGGCTCCGGACCACCGAGCGCCCGATCAGGAGCGTCACCGTGTTCGCGCAGGCGACGACCAGCACCAGCAGCGCCGCCGCGATCGACACGCGGACCACCGGCCGTACACTTCCGAGCAGAGTCTCTTCGACCGACCTGACCGCCGCGCTCCATGCCGCGCCATCGATCTCGCGCGCAACCCGGGTGGCGTCATCTCCGGCCTGGGCGATGGTCGTACCCTCGGGCATGCGCCCCACCAGACGATAGCCGCCGGATCCCGCCGCCGCGACCAGCCAGACGTCTACGTCGGCTGACGGAAACGCGAAGTCATCGCCCATGACCGCCGCCACGTCGTAACGACGGTCCCCGACCGTCACCGCGGCGCCGAGGACGGACCCGCCGGTCTCGTCCTCGATTGTCCGCGCCAACCGCGCGCTGATCACGGCCCGCGCGTCACCGTCCGGTAGCCGGCGGACAACGCCGCGCACGGACGGCACCCCGAGCACGTCGAAGAAGTCCTCGCTGACCGTGGCTACCTCCATGACGCGAGTCGGGCCCGCGCCCCGCACGACACGTTCGCGTGCGTCGTAGCCGGCCACACGGGCCGTCCGGAGTCGGCCGTTCCAGTCGTCGATCCGTCCGAATCCGACACGATGCTCCAGACCGTCCTCTTCGTACACCACGGCGACGGTGACCAGCCGGTCCGCGTCCGGGTACGGCAGCGGCCTCCAGAGCACGCCGTAGGAGACAGCGAACACCGCCGTGTTGATGCCCAGACCCAGCGCCAGAATCCCGACCGCCAGCGCGGTCACCCCCGATTGCCGGACCACCGAGCGGGCGGCGTATCGCACATCGTGGAGAATCGCTTCGAGCATCGGGAGCTCAGTCGCACATCGCCCGCGCCAGCGCCGCGAAGTCCTCGACGATCAGATCGGGCTGGTGCGGCGAGTCGCCGAAAGGACGCCGGCGGCGATCGATGAACGCGGTGCGCATGCCGTACGCTTTCGCGCCAATGCAGTCGAACGCGTGGTTGGCGACGAACAGCACGCTCGAACGGTCGACGCCGAGCCGTTCGCACGCCTTCGCGTAGGTCGCATGGTGCGGCTTGAAGCAGCCGGCCTGCTCCACCGAGATCACCGCGTCGAAGTCGAAGCCGATGTGGGGCTTCGCCGCCTCCAGCATGTCGCGGTCGCCGTTGGAGAGGATGGCGAGCCGATACCGTTCGCGCAGCCGGCCGAGGGCCTCGAGCACGTCGGGAAAGGGCTTCAGCCGCTCGATGCAGGAGACCAGTCGACGCACCTCGTCGTGGGTGTGGTCGATGCCGGCGCGGCGCATGACCTGCGCCACCGCGCGGTGGCCGATCTGCCGGTAGGAGGTGTGGCCGCGGCCGCACAGCGAGTCGATCATCGAGTCCTCGAAGTGCGTGCGCCGCCACCAGGTGACGAAGCGGTGCGGATCGCCGGTCCAGCCCTTGCCGGCCAGGAACGGCGTCGCCATCTCGGCGAGCCCCCCCTGCATGTCGACGACCGTGCCGTACTGGTCGAACATCAGGGTCTCGACTTCACGCCGCAGGAGGCCGGCCTCGGTGATGGTCATGAACTGCCCATTGTGCCCGCACCGCGGCCGGCGGGTCGAGTCCGGCGCGAAGAGCCGCGGCCGGCGCGGGCCTCGCACGCGACCCGGCCATGAATCCGTCGGCTACAGACCGAGGCGGGAACCTCCGATACCTGCAACACAGAGGTGCGGATGTCACAGTTCATCACCTGTCATGAAACAGCCAGCCGGCGCCCGCGGCGGATCTCCGTACGAGAGGTCGCCAAGGTCGAGCCGAAGGGCGAGGCGTGGGCCATCTTCAGTCCCACGACGATCACGTTGCGGTCCGGCGAGCGGGTCGAGGTCATCGAGCCGCCGTGCACGGTGCGCGACATGACCCGCCGCGGGCCGGCGACGAGCGGTGCGTAGCAAACACCCCGCGGCGGCTATGGGCCGAATCTAACCGGCGAATCCCCCGCAGAAACGGGGCTGGACATCGCCGATTGGCGAGCCTCATGGAGATCCGGATCCTCGCCGCGCCCGACATACGGCGAGCGCTCGCCGCGCGGGAAGCGGTGGACGCCATGCGCATCGCGTTCGGCGAGCTGTCCGGCGGCACGGCGATTGTCCCGGTTCGCAGCCAACTGCAGAGCGCCCGCGGCCTCCTGCTGGTGATGCCGGCGGTCCTGGGCGACAGCGGGACGCTCGGCGCGAAGGTCGTGTCGGTCTTCCCGGACAACCCCTCGCGCGGGCGGCCGACCGTCCAGGGGGCGGTCCTGCTGCTCGACGCGGAGACCGGCCGCGCCCGGGCGTTGCTCGACGGGACGGCGCTGACCGCAATGCGCACCGCCGCCGCCAGCGCGCTCGCAACCGAGCTGCTGGCGCCCGCCGACGCGGACATCCTGGCCGTGTTCGGCGCGGGCGCGCAGGGGCGATCGCACGTCGAGCTGCTCGCGCGGACCCGGCGGCTCCGCGAGGTACGGATCGTGTCGCGGTCGGGCTCGACCGCCGAGAGTCTCGCGGCCAGTCTGTCCGAGGACGCCGCAACGCTGATTCCCGAAGGCGATCCGGGTCCGCCGCCAAGCGTCCGCGCCGTCCGGGAACCCGCGGCGGCGCTCGACGGCGCTCGGCTCGTCGTCACCGCGACCACGAGCACACGGCCGGTGTTCGCCGCGAACGATCTGGAACCCGGCGCGCACGTCAACGCCATCGGCGCCTACCGCCCCGACATGCAGGAGATCGACGCCGGTGTGCTGCAACGCGCACGCGTGGTGGTGGATCAGCGCGAGGCGGCGTGGCAGGAGGCGGGCGACCTGATCATCCCCCTGCAGGCCGGCCTGATCGGCAGGAGTGTCGTCGACGCCGAGCTGGGGGAAATCGTGAACGGCAAGGCCTCCCGCGGACGCGGAGAGTGCAACTGCACCCTGTTCAAGTCCGTCGGAAACGCCGCCCAGGACATCGCGATCGCCACGGCTGCGCTCGCGGTAGCCGAGCGCGCGGACCTCGGCGTCCCTGCGCCCTTCTGAGGTGCCGACACTCCAGGCCGAGCGGCGCGCTACACTTCCTTGCCGCGATGCCCGAGGCCCGCCTGCGACTCGCGTGGCGCGAACGCCGCCTCCCGCTTGCCGCCGCATCCGGCGTCCTGGCGATGCTGCTCGTGTACACCGGCCTGTCGCTGGTGGTCGCCGAGACGCTGACGAAGCCCTACCGGCGCCCCCTGGCGACGTCGCCGGCGGCCTTCGGCCTGGCCTACGAGGAGGTGGCCTTCCCCAGCACCGGAGACCGCATCCCGTTGCGCGGCTGGTTCCTGCCCGCCCCCGGGAGCGACCAAGTCGTCCTGATCGTGCACGGCCGCAACTCGAACCGCACCGGCGACGACGGGCAGTACGTGCCCCACGCGGCGGCGCTGGTGGCCCACGGCTACAACGCGCTGCTGTTCGACCTGCGCGGGCACGGCGAGTCCGGCGGCGAGCGCTACACCCTGGGGACGGCCGAGCAGCGCGACGTGCTCGGCGCCCTCGCCTACCTGAAGGCCCGCGGCTTCGCGGCGGAGCGGATGGGCTACTGGTCGCACTCGATGGGCGCGGCCACCGTCCTGCTCGCATCCGCCGTCTCGCCGGACGTGCGTACGGTCGTCGCCGACAGCAGCTTCGCCCGGCTGGAGGACCTGCTGGACGAGGAGCTGCCGCGGGCCAGCGGGCTGCCCGGCTTCTTCAATCCTCCGATCCTCTTCTTCGCGCGGACGATGTTCGGCGCCGACGCGTCGCTCGCGAATCCGGTGGAGGCCGTGGCCGGCTTGCCTGCGGACTCGCTGTTCATCATCCACGGCGAGGCCGACGGGCTCATCCCCGTCGATCACGCCCGCCGCATCGCAGCCGCGGCCGGACCGGCCGTCCACGACCTGTGGATCGTCCCCGGTGCGCGCCACGATCGGGTGTCGGAAGTACTCCCCAAGCGGTACGAACAGCGCGTGCTGGCGTTCTTCGACGAGAAGCTGCGGCCCGTTGCCAGGTAGCGTGACCTGCCATGGCGTCCGCGCGCCACGCCCCAACCAGACCCGCCGACGCAATCGAGCCCGGCGGGTCGCGCATCCGCGCCGCTACCTACAGCAGGACTCCCTTGTCCTCCGCGCAGCGGACGGCCTCGAGCCGGCGGGAGACGCCGGTCTTGCGGTATATGTTCTTCAGGTGGTAGCGCACGCCGCCGTCGGTGATTCCCAGCGCGCTCGCGATTTCCTTGTTCCGGCGGCCCCGCCGGACTTCCGTCAGCACGTCCACTTCTCGTGGCGTGAACTCTCGGGAAGCGCCGGCGCGCGACTCGCCCAGGTGCGACAACGCGGCTTCGGCGGCGCTCTGCACGTCGGCGTCGAGATTCCTGTCGAGCAGCCGCCCCAGCAAGGAGCGGCTGACCTCGCCCTGGCTCACCAACGGCCTGACGTAGTCCACGTCCCGCGAGAGACGCAGGAACTCGACCAGTCGCGCAAGCGCTCGCTCTTCCTGGCCGGCCCGGTGGGCCACGGCCATCGACAGGCTCAGCCCCCGCAACGCCGTGCGCGTCAGGCCACGCCCCGACGCTGTCGCGAACAACGCGTTCGCGAGCTCCCCGGCGGCCCGCAGGTCGTCCTGCTCCGCCAGCAGCATGATCCGGGCGCACGAGAGCGCCTCCATCCTGCGCCACGACTGGCCGTCCAGATCGAGCAGCGCAGAGGCGTCGCAGGGCAGCGCATGTTCGGTCCAGACCTGTCGGGCCTCCCCGGCACGGCCGACCTTGACCAGATACAGAGTCAGCAGCGCCGACACGTAGGTTTCCAGGCTGCGCGCTCCGATCTTCCGCACGTCCGCGACCGTGCGGCCCAGAAACTGGATGACGGTCTGTCTGTCGTACTGCTCGAACGCCAGCTCGGCGCGAACGGCAACCGCCACCGCATATATCTCGTTCCAGATCCCCCGCAATTCAGTGAAACCCTGCAACGTCCGTTGCTGAATCGCCTTCACGCGGTTCCGCTCGAGATCGAGCTCGATGGAGAGAACGTCATTGCTCGTGGCCAGACGGGGATCGGAGGGGAAGAAGTTCCGCGTGGCTTTCCGGGCGCTCTTGTACCACTCGACGGCCTCTTGCACGCGCCCCTGCACCATGTCCACCATACCGAGATATATGCTGGCGAAGACGTCCCCGTAGCGCATGTCGTCGGAGAAACAGGCGCGCGCCCGTACTCCGTGCCGGCGGCTCTCCTCGAACTCGGCCCGGTGACAACAGGAGATGCAGCGCAGGAGATGCCAGGCGCTCGACCTGAAGCGGGCGCGCTCGCCGACGCACGGGGTCGGCTCTTCGGCCGGTCGCAGGTGATCGAGCGCGCCGTGCAGAAAACGACACGTGCCGCCGGCGAGCACGGCCTGCGTGAAGACCCGGTCGAAGGCGAGCGCTTCGGCATCCCCGCCGTCGCGATCCCGTGTAAAGCCGCCGGTTTCCAGCGCGATGGTCTCGTACAGCTCCGCCGCCTGCTCGAACCTGGAGGCAAACTGGAGATTGACGCAGCGGAGGAGCCCGAGCCGCGGGTACGTCGCCGCAATCCCCGACGTCAGGAACCGTCCCGCCGCGGCCAACCCGCTTATCCCCTCGCGCAGCCACACGCCGGCCGCGCCGACGCGCTCGATCAACTCGCCGACGAGTCGGCTGTCGCCGGCCGAGGTGGCGTGGCGCCATGCCGGCACGAGATGGCCGCGGCGAGATAGCCCGCGAGCAATCCTCGTGTGCAGCAACCGTTTGCGGTCCGGGTCCTCGACCGCCAGTCGACCGGCGCAGTAGTCCCTGACCAGCGGATGCAGACGCCGCACGGCGTCGTTCCGGTCCATGGGAAGCACGAGACCGTCGAGCGACGGGAGCATCGAGACGCGCAAGCGCGCGTCGCTCGAACCCAGCACTTCGTCCACGAGGTCGGAATCGATCCAGTCGAAGACCGCCAGATCGAGAAGGAACCCGCGATCCTGCTTCGACAATCCACCCAGCAGCCGCACCCCTACGTAGTTCTCCGAGAGTCCGGCAGGATCTGCACCGGCCGGCCCGGCTCCGGCGGCGCGCATGTTCCTCTCGACCATCAGCGCTGCCGGCCATCCGGCCGTGCGTTCCTCGACCGCGGCCAGCTCGCGCCGCGACAGCGCCCCCTCGAAGAAGCCGGCGATCTCCGGCCGCGAGAACCGAAACAGCGGCGCCCTCAGAATGATCCCGCTGCCGTCGAGGAAATGTGCAGCCAGGTCGAGCCCCGGATTGGACCGGAACGCCATCGCGACGTGCAGGTTGCGGGGACTGCGCTTCAAGAGCAGGTCGATCGACTCGACCGTGCCGGACGGCAGCAGCCCCACATCGTCCAGTACGAGCAGGCACGGGTTGCCGTGCAGCTCTATCGCACGGGCCAGCATTCCCAGTTGCTGCGTGAACGGGGATGACGACCATGCGTCGTTGTCATCGAACGCGGCGAGATCCAGGCCTGCATGCTCGAATGCACGCGCGAGATAGTGTCCGAACACGTCGGCCGTGTCATCCTGGTCCAGCGAAAGCCACGCGACGATCACGCCCTGCCGCTTCTTCCGGTGGCTGACGTCCGCCAGCAGGGTGGTCTTGCCGAATCCGCCGGGCGCCTGCAGCACGGTCAGCCGTCTGTCGAGCACCCTGTCGACGCGCCGCAGCAGCGATGCGCGGCGCACGTATCCAGCAGGCGCCGGCGGCACCATCACTTTCGCCATCAACAGCCAGGATGGGAGGACGCTTGAGGTGGAGGCCCCGGAACCCTCGCCGGTACCGACGCTCCGCCGGGAATCAGGGGTTCGACGCATGAACTCTCGGTTCGAATCGAACCGCTGTAGGCTCACCTCCTCTGTCTTTTGACCTTCGTCGACCGCGCTTGGCCGCTTCAGGCTCGCTCTTGAATCGGAAAAACTGCCGCTGCCCTCCTCGACGCACCCAGGTCGGACAAGCCAATTCCAAACCGGCTAACATTACGGTGCGCCGTACGGGAGCCACAAGGTAGCACCCAGCCAAGGATGGGCAGCCGGAAGGCAGGAGCACGCAGCAGTGCGCTACCGGTAGGAAGTGGGATCCGAACCATGAAGCTTGTCGCGATAGCCGTGCTCTGCGCTTTCGGTACAGGTCTGGCCGGACCCGGCGTCCGCACCGAACAGCCATCCGCTGCCCCACCGGCGGACATCGTGTTTCTGGGCGACCATATCGTCACGATGGATCGGGACGCACCGTCCGTCGAGGCGGTCGCGGTGCGGGGCGAGACGATCACGGCGGCCGGCGCGCGGGACGACGTGCTGGCGCTCCGCGGGAACGCCACACGCGTCGTCGAGCTCGGCGACCGCGCGCTGCTGCCCGGCTTCATCGACGCGCACGGGCACTTTCTTGCGGTGGGGCGCGCGCTCGACGCGCTGTCGCTGCATCCGCCGCCGGTCGGCGACGTCGAGAGCATCGACGACGTGGTGCGCAAGATTCGCGCCTGGATCGAGGAACGGGACATCCCGCCCGGCGGCCTCATCGTGGGCAGCGGCTACGACGACTCGCTGCTCGCCGAGGGACGGCACCCGACGCGCGACGACCTCGACCGCGCGTCGACCGGGCACCGGATCGTGCTGACCCACGTCTCGGGACACCTGCGCACCGCCAACTCCGCTGCGCTGGCGGCGGCCGGCGTCACCGCCGGAACGCCCGATCCGCCGGGCGGGCACATCCGCCGCCGGGCGGGCTCGCGCGAGCCGGACGGTGTGCTCGAGGAACGGGCCGGCGCACTCGTCGCCGCGAGCGGCCTGTTCTCCCCCACCCCGGCGGAGACCGGGGCGCTGGCCCGCCGCGCCGTGGGCGAGTACGTGCGTTACGGCACCACGACGGTGCAGGACGGCTCGACCGGCTGGGAGACGATCGACGCGTTGCGCGCTGCGGCCGCGCGCGAGCCCTTCGCGGCGGATGTCGCCGTGTTCCCGCGTTTCCGGACGCTGGCCGACGCCGAGCGCGTAGTCCACGAGCCCGACTACCGCGGCGGATTGCGCATCGCCGGCGTCAAGTTCAGCCTCGACGGCTCACCGCAGGGCCGGACCGCCTGGGTCACCGAGCCCTACGCGGAAGGGCCGCCGGGGGCGCCGCCCGACTACCGCGCCTACGGCACGCTCGATCCGGACGCCTACAAGGCAGGCGCGGCACATCTCATCCGGCGCGGCGTACCGATCATCGTCCATGCCAACGGCGATGCGGCGATCGACCTGATGCTGGACGGCGTCGACGCGGCCGTGGCTGGCCAGGACCCGCTGCCGAATCACCGCGCGGTCATCATCCACGCCCAGCTCATGCGCGCCGACCAGCTCGACCGGGCCGCCGTCCTGCGGGTGGTGCCGTCCTTCTTCTCGGCCCACGCCTTCTTCTGGGGCGACTGGCACCGGCGCAGCTTCGGCGAGTCGCGCGGCAACAACGTGAGCCCGGTGCGCTGGGCCATCGAACGCGGCGTCCACTTCACGGTGCACAACGATTCGCCGATCGTGCCGCCCGACATCATGCGGCTGGTCTCGATCACCGTGAACCGAAAGACCCGCAGCGGGCATGTTCTCGGACCGCACCAGCGCGCCACGGTGCCGGAGGCCCTGCACGCGGTGACCCTCGGCGCCGCGTACCAGTACTTCGAGGAGGGCACGAAGGGATCCATCACCGTGGGGAAACAGGCAGACCTCGTGATCCTCGCGCAGAACCCCCTGGAGGCGGATCCGGAAGAGCTGGAGCACATCCAGGTCACAGAGACCTTCTCGCGCGGCCGCTCCGTGTACGCACGGCCGATGCAGTAGCGCGCGCCGCGGAACTCACGCCGTTGCGTTCTACGGCACAGGCTCCTAGACTGCCTTCAGCACCCGTACGCACCGCGCGGCCGTCGCCGGCGGGCGGCGGGCGCGCGAATGCGGGAGGACGTCGATGAGCGCCATCGGAGCGGATGAACTGGTGCGGCGGCTCGATGCCGCCGTCAGCGCGGGGGACGTGGAAACGATCACCCGGCAGGTGCAGAACGAGATCGAGAACGTCCTGCAGCCGGGCCGGCTACGGCTCGACGAGCGGTTCCGTCGCACGCTGCCGGACCACTATGCCCGGCGTCTGCTGCACCGCGATCCGGCGCGCCGCTACACCATCCTGGTGCTGGCGTGGGCCCCCGGCCAGGGGACGCCGATCCACGACCATCCCAATCTCTGGAGCGTCGAGGGGGTGCTGGAAGGGGAGCTGGAGGTGACCCAGTACGCCCCGATCAAGGAAGAGGCGCACCGCTGCAAGTTCGCGCCGGTCGAGGCGCACCGCGCCGTCGCCGGCGAGGCCAACTTTCTGATTCCCCCGTTCGAGTACCACGCCCTGACGAACGACCTGACCGACCGGCCGTGCCTGACCATCCACGCCTTCGGCGGCGAGCTGATGGAGATGAACACGTTCGATCCGGTCGGCAACGGCTGGTACGAACGGTCGTTGCGCCGCGTCTCGTACGACGCCTGACCAAGTACGGGACGCTCCCGGGGAACTCGTTGCACATCCGGAATCGCCCCCATGGATGCGGCCTCCCTCCGACGCCTGCGGGTCGCGTTCGGTCCCGGGCTGCTCTGGGCCGCCACCGCGATCGGGGTCTCGCACCTGGTGCAGTCGACCCGCGCCGGAGCCTCCGCGGGATTCGGTCTGGCCGGCGTCATCCTGATTGCGCTGGTCGTCAAGTACCCGTTCTTCGAGTACGGGCCGCGCTACGCCGCCGCGACCGGCCGCAGCCTGATCGAGGGATACGCCCGCATCGGCCGCTGGGCGCTGTGGCTCTACCTCGCCATCACGGTGTCCACGATGGCCGTCGTTCCGCCGGCCGTGGTGATGTTCACGGCGTATCTGCTGGGCTTCACTCTCGACCTCGACTGGTCGCTGCCGGTGCTGGCCGCGGCGGTCATGGCGCCGGTCGCCGCGTTGCTCTGGTGGGGCCGCTTCCGAGGGCTGGATCTGTCCATCAAGCTGATCGTGGCGCTGCTGGCGGTGTCGACGCTGTTGGCGGCGGCAGTGAGCCTGCCACGGGCCGACGTGTCGACGCTGGCGCTGTGGCCCGCCGATGCGCTCGGCTCGGCCGTCCCCTTCGTGTTCCTGCTGGCGCTGGCCGGGTGGATGCCCTCCGGGGTCGACAGCGCGGTGTGGAGCTCGCTGTGGACCCTGGCCAAGAACGACGCTTCCGGCCTGCGGTGCTCCGTCGAGACGGCGCGGCAGGACTTCGCCGTCGGCTACGCCGGGACCGGGGTGCTGGCCTTCGCCTTCCTCACGCTCGGGGCCGGCGTGATGTTCGGCTCCGGCGAGACGTTCGCGCCGCAGGGACCGGTATTCTCCACCCAGCTCGTCGATCTGTACAGCGCGACCCTCGGCGCGTGGACCCGGCCGGTCGTGCTGGCGGCGGTAGTCACCACGATGCTGTCGACGGCGCTCACCGTGCTCGACGGCGGACCGCGCGCCATTGAGCGCTCCCTCCTGGTGCTGCACACGACCGAGCGGGAGCCGCGCCCCGCGGCGGGCGCGCCCGCGGTCGCGGGCGGTCCAATCTACTGGTGGAGCCTTGCCGGCGTGATGCTGATCACCCTGGTGATCCTGTCGCTGTTCATCGGCAACCTGACGACGATGATCGACTTCGCCACCACGCTCACGTTCCTGACCAGCCCGGTGCTCGGCTATCTGAACCTGCGTGCGGTCTGCTCGGGAGAGATGCCGCCCGAGCACCGGCCCGGCCGGGCGCTGCGGGCCCTGTCCTGGGTGGGCCTCGTGCTGCTCGGAGGGACGGGACTGTTCTACCTGCTGACGCTGGCGGCGTGAGGGCGGCCGACGCCCGCCGGCAGGATGACGGGCCCGAGGTCAGGGCTGCAACAGCAGTTGCGCGACCACCGGGTAATGGTCGGACGGATAGCGCCCGTCATCATGCTCGATGATCGTCTGCACGGAGAGAGCCAGACGGTGCCGGACTCGATCGGGATCAGCGCCTCGCGCCGGTAGAAGATCGGCGTGTACTCGCTCAGGCCCGTGCCGCCGTTGAGCCCGCGGTCGGCGCCCAACCAGCGGTAGCCGGGGAGGGCGTCCGCCAGGTACTCCACCTGCTCGTCGAGGGCCTCCTGCAGACCCGCCACGTCCGGCGCGAGCCGCTCGATCGTCCTCGCCACCAACGCGCGACGGTGCATCCAGCCGTTGTCGCCGTCGTTGCCCGCGGACGTGCGGATGTTGAAGGTCATGACGCTGAGCGGCGCCGGGGTCTCGCCTTGGGTCTCGCCCTGCCCTCCCGCGGGCCGGGCGGCGGCGACCGGTAGGCCGGCGGCCTGTGCACGGGGAACCGGCGCCGCTCCTGCAGTCCACGCAACGGCCGCTGTCGTGCACGCCCAGACGAGAGGAGCGAACGCGGCCACCACGGTTCTCACGCCCGATCCGGCGGCCCGGCCATCCATACGTCTCAGTCTACAGGGCGGCCCCCGGTCAGGGCGGCGGCGCCCCCGGGACGATACCGTTCAGCAACTCCGGCACCGGAAGGCACACGATGCCGTCCATCTGCAGACGCTCGTCTCCGAGATAGGCCAGTCGGACCCGCGCCTCCGGGTAGTCCTGCGCGAAGCTCTTCAGTGCCCGGAGGTCCGCCGGCCGAACGCGGGCGGCGTGCTTGACTTCGAGCGCCCAGAACAGGCCCGGGCCGTAGAGCACGAAATCCACCTCGCTGCCGGCGCGCGTGCGCCAGAACGAGAGCGTGGCGGCGGCGCCGGAGTAGTCCACCCACGCGCGCAGGTGTTGCGCGATCAGCCCCTCCAGGGCGGCGCCGCGGGCCTCCGCGGGTCGATCCAGCGGCCCGGCGGGGCGCAGCGACCGGAACACACCGGCGTCGGCGAAGTAGAACTTCGGGTGCGCGATGACCTGCCGGCGGGCCCGGCGGGCGAACACCGGCAGCCGGAACGCGAGGAGCAGGTCCTCCACGATCTCGATGAACCCCTCCACCGTCTTGCGCCGCACCGCGCACTCGCGCGCCACCTCGCTGGCGTTGAGGACGGCCGCGTGCGAGAAGCTGACCGCCTCGAGAAAGCGGTGGAACGCGCCCAGGTCGCGCACCAGCCCCTCCGCCTGCACCTCCTGCTGGACGTACATGCCCGCGTAGGCGCTCAACGTGTCGGCGGGATTCTCCGCGTCCCAGATCAGAGGTAGCAGGCCGTGGTCGAGCGCGGCGTCGAGATCGAATCGGTCGCCGAGCTCCGCCGCGATGAAGGGATGCATCGTCCGCACGACCGCGCGGCCGGCCAGCAGATCGACACCGGTACGCTTGAGCTTGCGCGCGCTCGATCCGGTGAGGACGAAGCGCGGGCCGCCGGGTTCCTCCATCAACTGGTGCACGACGGTCAGCAGCTCGGGAACCCGCTGCACTTCGTCGATCACCAGGTCGGCGGCGCCGGGGGCCGCCGCCAGCTCCCGCAGCCGCTCCGGCCGCGCCGCGTACCGACGCTGCTGCGCCGGCGCCAGCAGATCGACCTGCACCGCGTCCGGCAACGCCGCTCGCAACCAGGTGCTCTTGCCGGTCCCCCGCGGCCCGAAGAGAAAGAAGTGCCCGGCGGGAGGACGGAAGAATTTCCTCTCTACCGCCATATTGAGCGCAATTATGGCATCGGCAGGGAAATTTGACACCCGGTGAGGCCCTCACGCTCCCGCCGGGCGTCCCGCCCGCCGGCGCAGCCACTCGACGGTGCACAGCAGCAGCACCGCGAACAGGATGAGGAAGGTCGCCACGGCCAGCATCGCAGGGCTGATCTGCTCGCGAATCCCGGCCCACATCTGCCGCGGGATGGTGCGCTGGTTCTCGCCGGCCATGAACAGCACCACGACCACCTCGTCGAACGAGGTCGCGAACGCGAAGAGGGCACCCGAGACGACGCCCGGCGCGATCAGTGGAAGCTGCACGCGGCGGAAGGTGGTGACCGGCCCCGCCCCGAGGCTGG
This sequence comes from Vicinamibacterales bacterium, assembly GCA_965116825.1. Lineage (GTDB taxonomy): Bacteria > Acidobacteriota > Vicinamibacteria > Vicinamibacterales > UBA8438 > WTFV01. Next base: position 3,255,376 of record OZ220736.1, on the reverse strand, counting down.
CCGCGGCCCGCGTCAGGTTCGTGTCGAAGGCGGACAGCGTGGCGGTGACGGTGATGACGACGAACGGCGTGCCGAGCGCGGCGTGGGCGAGGATGAGCCCGAGATGCGTCTGGGACAGTCCGAGCGTCGAGTAGAAGAAGAACATTCCCGCCGCCGAGATGATCAGCGGGGTAACCATCGGCGAGATCAGCAACCCCATCGCCAGGTGGCGGGCCGGCATGGCGCGGCTCGACAGCCCCAGCGCGGCGAGGGTGCCGAGGGCCGTCGCCAGCAGCGTGGCGGCGACGCCGATGAGCAGGCTGTTGGCGAGCCCGCGCGCCCACGCGCCGTCGCCGAGGACCTGCCGGTACCAGCGCAGCGAGTACGCCTCCGGATCGAGGCGCAGCATCCCGTCGGTGAAGGTGAAGTACGGCTCGGCGTTGAAGCTGAGCGGCACGATCACCAGGATCGGCGCCACCAGGAACGCGAAGATCAAGCCACAGGCGATACGGTGAGCGAGCCGCCCTGCGCCGAACCGGGCCGCGGCGTCCGTCAGGCTCATCCCAGCCTCATGCGCTCGACGCCGACCACGCGGTCGTAGAGCAGATACAGCCCGATGACGCACGCCAGCAGGATCCCGCCCAGCGCGCCGGCCAGCCCCCAGTTCAGCGAGGTCTGCATGTGGTAGGCGATGAAGTTCGAGATGAGCTGCCCGCTCTGGCCGCCCACCAGCGCCGGGGTGATGTAGTAGCCGATGGCGAGGATGAACACCAGCAGCGACCCGGCCCCCACCCCGGCCAGCGACTGCGGCCAGTAAACGCGCAAGAAGGCCAGGGGGAATTCCGCCCCCAGCGATTCGGCGGCGCGCATCTGCTGGGGCGGTATGGTACGCATCACCGAGTAGAGCGGCAGGACCATGAACGGCAGCAACACGTGCGTCATCGCCACCACCGTGCCGGTCATGTTGTAGATCATCGCCAGCCGGCCGTCGTCGCCGATCAGCCCGAGCGCGACCAGCAGGTCGTTGACCACCCCCTGACTCTGGAGCAGCACGATCCAGGAGGTGGTGCGCACCAGCAGCGACGTCCAGAACGGCACCAGCACCAGGGCCAGCAGCAACCCCGCCCGGCGCGGCGGCGCGTGCGCGATGAGATACGCCACCGGATATCCGAGGGCCAGGCACAGCGCGGTGATGCCGAGGCTGACGACGAACGTACGCCAGAACAGCGCCAAGTAGATGCGGCGTTCCGGCGGCTGGCGGGCGATGGAGCCGTCCGGCAGGCGCTGCAGGTCGACCGCGTTCAGGTAGTGGCGCGTCGTGAAGCGGTCCCCGGCGGTGCGCATGGCGTGCCACGTCAGGGGGTCGCCCCAGTCGGCGTCGATGCCGATCAGCGCCTCCCGCCACGGGCCGTCCCGGACCTCCAGCAGCCGCCGCCCGGTGCGGACGAGCATGCTCCGCAGGCCGCCGCGAATGCGGTTGATACGGCTCGCGACGCGGCCGATCGTCCGCGCCTCGCGCGCCTGCAGCAGCTCCCGCGCAGCCGCCGCGTACACCGCCTCCCCGGGGTCGGACTCCCCGTCCCATTCGCGCAGCAGCGCCACGGTATCGGGCAGCGCGTCGGCCACCACCGGGTCGTAGACGCTGCGCAGCAGCATCGTCGCCAGCGGCACGACGAACGTCACGCCGATGAAGGCGACGAGCGGCAGGGCCAGCCCCGCCGCCCGCAACCGCGGCCGGGTCAGCGCGCCGGCCATGCGCTGAAGCGCTCGTTCATGCGGCACGCGGCCCATCCCCGATGACTGCACAAATGCGCTTCGTCAGATGGTCCCGGAAATCGTCCAGCTTCTTCGCCTCCCACACGATATGGTTGTACTGACGCGTATCGAAATGCACCTTCTCGATCGCATCCTTCCGGCACGAGAAGACCACTGGGATGGCGCGACCGTGGGCGAAACCTGCTTCGTAGTAGACACCGCCCCGAGGCCCGTCGTCACCGTGCGTGAAGTCCGCCACGACGAAGCGGGCTCGACGCAGCTCGGCCATGATCTCGTCGTCGATCTTGCCGGCATGCTCCTTCTTGTCGATTCGTACCGCCTCGTAGCCGGCGTCCTCGATTCCGGGCTTGATCGCATTCTCCCAGGCGTCGTTCATGGATTCGTCGAACCACATGGCGACGAACGCCTTCGATGAATCGGTAGCCGTACGGTCGAGTTCTGCAAGCCGCGCGTACCCGTGGACCGAAACTTGGTACTCTGCTGCTCGTCCAACAGTACCCGGGCGCGACTTCTGTATCCACCCTCGACTCTCGAGGAAGGATTCCAGGTATTGCAACTCCTCGAGCCGAGTACATTCTGACCATGCAAGCCTGCGACCCACGTCAGGACTGTGCCCATGCCCACTTAGGCGGAATATACCAGCCACGTGCTGCAGCTCCGACGCAACGGATCGAAGAAGTCGATCCGCACGCTCGTGAACACTCAACGGTGGCCGTCGCTTAGCGTCCTCAACAACTTTGGCGGTTATCTCCGGACACTGTTCGCCCAGGCGACGCTGATCGACGAGCCAAGATGTCAGGCGGAGCTTGTGGGCATCGCCAACGCTGTACAAGTCCTGCCAGCCCGATTCGGACACGAAATACGGGCCACCGGCTCGGGGTGAGTTCATGCGCGCTCCCGGTTCTGATCCACTGGGAAGCTCGTCAGCTTCCGTGTTCCAAATCAAACAGCGTGCACTCCCCTTCATTCCTCTACCTCTGCCCGCCACGGTCACGACGGAGAACCGCGTTCAAGCGACTTGGCTCCCGGAACTACCATTGGTTCCCGCCTGCAGGCGGGCGAGGGAGCGGGCAAGGCGTGGCCCTCGCGAATTGTGGTTGCGATCAGCTCCCGCAACAGATCCCTGGCTTCAGCCAGAGCTTCTTCCCGGGTCGCACCATCTGTGGCGCCCCAACCGAAGTCCGGAAACGTGATGACGAAACGGCCATCGGCATCGCGCTCGACCTCTGCGGGATAGCTGCGTGTCATCGCTCGATCCGGTTTGTCGTCGGGTTCCAGAGCCTGCCGCGGCCGGGTCAGCGCGCCAGCCATGCGCTGAAGCGTTCGTTCATGTCGTCCAGGTTGTCGCTCCACCACAGCCAGTCGTTCTGCAGGGTGCGTCCCATGTTGCCGGGATAAGTCGGCATGTGGGGATTCATGTCGACGCCGACTTCCGCGTGCCGGCCGATGAGCGGCAGGCCCGAGCGGCGCACCGGGCTGTAGGCGATGTAGCGGCCGACGGCGGCCATCGAGCTGGCGCGGGTGGCGAACTTCACCAGCTCCAGGGCCGGTTCGAGGTCCGGGGTGCCGGCAACGATGCCGATGGGACCGACGTCGAGGACCTGGCCGTCCCAGACGATCTCGAACGGCTGGCCTTCAAGCACCTGCGCGTTGAAGATGCGGCCGTTGAAGGCGGTGCTCATCAGCACCTCGCCGTCCGCCAACATCTGCGGCGGCTGGGCGCCCGCCTCCCACCAGACCACCTGGTCCTTGATGGTGTCGAGCTTGCGAAAGGCCCGGTCCAGCCCCTCGGGGGTATCGAGCGCGGCGTAGACCTCGTCGACCGGAACGCCGTCGGCGATCAGCGCGAACTCGAGGTTCACGAAAGGCACCCGGCGCATGCCGCGCCGGCCCGGAAAGCGATCGAGGTCGAAGAAGTCCTCCATCGTCGACGGGGCCTCGCCCTCCAGGCGCTCGGCATTGTACGCGTAGACGGTGGAATAGAACGTCGTGCCGACGCCGCATTCCGCCAGGGTGTCGGGCAGGAAGTCCTCCGCCGCCGGGGTGCCGTCCGGCGCCGGCGCGAGGATGGAAGCATCGATCGGCTCCAGGACACCCTCGTCGCAGCCGGCCACCGCGTCGGCCATCTCGAGGTCGACGACGTCCCAGTGGACGTTGCCGGTCTCGACCTGCGCACGGATCTGGGCCAGCCCGCCGTTGTAGTCGTCGAGCCGGACGTCGATGCCGGTGGCGGCCGCGAAGGGTTCGAGGTAGGCCTTGGTGACCGCCTGCCCGTACGAGCCGCCCCACGAGATCACGGTCAGTGACGTACCGGCGGGGGCGCAGTCGGCCGCCAGGAGAGCGAGCGCCGACAGCACCACCAGGCACGCCGCGGAACGAATGCTCGCCCGTGATCGGACGTACAGCGCGGACGCGGGCCCGTGTGCCAGCACTCCCGGTCGTGTTCGGCCGCCGCCGCTGATCATGCCGGCCCCTCCTCGTCGTCGGCGTCCAGCACCCGGCAGTCGGTCGGCGTCCAACCGATGCGGATCCGGTCGCCCTCGATGACGGCGCCGTGCCCCACCATGTTCGGGATCTTCACGACGAAGTCCGACCGGCCGCAGAGAGCGACACGCAGGCGGAGGTGGTCGCCCAGGAACGTGATGTCCTCGATGCCGGCCTCGAACTCGTTGCTGTAGAGGCCCCGCTCCGGTGCAATGGCCACACGCTCGGGGCGGATGGACAGCGTCGTCGCGTCGCCCGGACCGCAGGGGGCGACGCGCAGCGCCCGCACGGTCTCGCCACCGACCTCGACCGCGCAGATGCCGTCGTGGCCGACGCTCGCGACGCGGCCGTGGAGGCGGTTGTTCTCGCCGATGAAGCGGGCCACGAAGGCGCGCTCGGGCTCCTCGTAGAGCGCTTCCGGCGACGCGATCTGCTCGATGCGTCCCGCCCGGAACACGGCGACGCGGTCGGACATCACCATCGCCTCCTGCTGGTCGTGGGTGACGTACAGGACCGTGACCCCGAGGTCGCGGTGGATGCGCCGGATCTCGTACTGCAGCTCCTCGCGCAGGCGCCGGTCGAGTGCGCCGAGCGGCTCGTCCATCAGCACCAGCTCGGGCTCGAAGACCAGGGCGCGAGCGATGGCCACGCGCTGCTGCTGGCCGCCGGAGAGCTGGCCCGGCCGGCGCCCCTCCAACCCGTCGAGCCGCACCAACCGCAGGGCTCGCCGCACCCGCTCGCGCCGACGCTCGGGGTCGATGCCGCGCACATCCAGCGGAAACGAGAGGTTCTCCCCCACCGTCATGTGCGGGAACAGCGCGTAGTTCTGGAACACCATGCCGATGCCGCGCCGCCGCGCCGGCACGTGCTGCATGGCGCGCCCCCCGACGCGGATGGCGCCCGCCGTCGGCGTCTCGAAGCCGGCGAGCATCATCAGGCAGGTGGTCTTGCCGGAACCCGACGGCCCGAGCAGGGTGAGGAACTCGCCCTTGCGGATCTGCAGGTCGAGGTCGTACACCACCCGGGTGTGGCCGTCGAAGCTCTTGCTGACCCCCTCGAACTCGACGTACGGCTCGTTGCTCGACGGCCCGCCGGCCGGCTCGCCGACGGCCGGCCGCGCCTGGACGGTTTCTTCTCCAGTCTGGATGGCCGCCTCCCCTCTATCGTTCAGCCACGAATCCTGCGGCTCGATTATCTCAAAAACGGACGTCGTCTCCCGGTCCGCGGTAGAGCGGCGGTATTTCTCAGAAACGCGTCCCACACCTCGGCGTAGGGCTCGCCTCCGACGAGATACGTGTCGTTGTGCCCCGCGCCTTCGATAACATGAAGCCGCGTCGAGCGGGCGGCCAGCTCGAACAGGCGCCGGCCGTGCGCCGGCGGGACGATGGCGTCCCGGCTGCCGTGGAGCACGAGCGTCGGGACCTCGACGCGCCCAATCTTCGATTCGTTGTCCATGCGGGTCCGGATGACTGCGGTCGGGACGAACCAGTAGTGCTCGCGGGCCAGCGCCCGCACCGAGCGGAAGACCGATTCGAGCACCAGGCAGCCCGCCGGCCGCCGGAGCGCCGTCTCGATCGCCACCGCGCCCCCCAGCGAACGCCCGAACAGGACGACGTCCTCCGCCCGCACGGATCGCGCCGCCACCGCGTCGTAGATGGCCAGCCCGTCGAGATAGAGGCCCTCCTCGTCGGGTGTCCCCCGGCTGCGGCCGTAACCGCGGTAGTCGACGAGCACGACGTCGACGCCGAGCCGATCCACGAACCAGCGGGCGTTGTGCAGCCGGTCCCCGATGTTCCCGGCGTTACCGTGATACCAGATCAGCACCCGGTCGCCCGGCCCCTCGATCCACCAGCCGTGAAGGGTCACCCCGTCGGCGGCCGAGATCGACAGCTCCTCGGCGCGGAGCCGGTAGTCGGCCGGCCCAGCGGCCAGGGTCCGTGTCGGAAAGAAGATGAGGCGGCGCTCCTGGAGCGCGAGCAACCCGACGAGCACGAGCCACCCGAGCGTCAGGAGGCCCGCGACGGACAGCGCGGTGCAGAGCATGTCCCTGAGCGTCACCTCTGCCGGATTCCAATCGTGCAATCAGCGACCCTGCCTGCCGGCCATGCCGCGCTACGCTCCCGCCGGCCAATACTGAACGTCGACCTCGGTCATGGGGAAATCGGCGGCGTTCGCAGTCGCCAGAGAGGCTCCGACGCCGACCGCGGCAGCGGCGATCCGGCAGTCGGCTTGATGGAGCACGACGCCGCGCCGGGCGAACGCCCGACGCCAGCTACCCGCCCGAATGCCTTCGGTCACACCCAGCGGTGCGAGACGCAAACCGGCGAACAGCCGTCGCGCCTGCGACTCCTCGCCTTGCCGCAGCCCACGCCAGATCTCCTCGACGGAGACCACATACGCCCAGGGTTCCATGCCCGAGCGTCGCAGACCTGCAACACGAACAGCCGCAGCGCGGCCGCGGAGCGCGTCGATGAGCACCGTCGAATCCAACAGCACGCGGGCCATCGTCAACCGGACCGGCGGAGGTCGCCTCGGCGCTGCTGCCGAACCCATGCCGCCGGATCGTCATCCCAGTCATGGCCGGTATCGGGCAGACTACCGAGCGCTGCTTCGATCTCCTCCCAGCGCCGTTCGTCCTCCAGTCCGCGTTCGATCAGCGCCGTGATGAAGGCGCTGCGCCGGCGCGCGCCGGCGCGCCGGTCGAGCTCTGCGACGAGGTCATCGTCCAACGCTATGTGTATATGCATGGGCTTCTTGTAGCACACATTGTGTTCCATCTGATCGCCAACCCGCCCCATGGCAAGGACCGGACGGCCCAATCAAGAACCGGCCAGCGCGCGCAAACTCGTCTGCCGACCGGCGTCGAGCCAGTGCCCATGCTGACGGAGTTCCAGGCTGGCGTTGATGGCGGCCACCACGTGATCCTCGGATGACGCCGTCTCCTCTCCAAGGCTCGTCGTCAGCCAGCGCTCCACGTCGGACCAGCGCCAGAGCCGGTAGCGGCTGCGCGGATCGGTCACGGGAGGAGGCTCCCCCCTGGACCACGAGCGCCCGTTACCAGCAGTCGCACACTTTCGCGCGTAGGGGGGCAGACTGCGAAGGCGATGTCAGCGGCGAAGTCATCGACGCGGGGCCCCGCTGGGAGACCATAGCCGGCACCTTCAGACCGAGCGACCACGTGACCGCCCAACCGTCCAACTTGCGTGGCGCCTTTCGCACGCGCGGCGTCCTGCCGTCGATCATTCTCGAGAAACAACACGCGCTGGGTCTTGATGCCATCGACGTGAACATTCTGCTTCAGCTAGCACGACACTGGTGGTACCGGGACAATCCGCCACACCCGTCCAAGGCCTCCATCGCCGAGTGTCTGGGAGTCGATCCCAGTACAGTCAGACGCCATATCGCGGCAATGGAGGCCGCCGGCCTCATTCAACGAGAGGCCCGGTACAAGAAATCGGGCGGACAGGAGAACAACGCGTACCACTTCGATGGACTCATCAAGGAAGCGACACCATTCGCGGAGGAGGCCATCAGGGAGCGCGAACGACAGAAGAGTGAACGAGTCGCGAGGCAACACCGCAAGAGACCACGTCTCGTGGTCAACAATCAGCCGACAGACAGCGGGAGACGGAGTTGAACCTGCTCACGAACTTGATTTCGGAGTTCGGACTCCCAACGATCATGGGGGCCGCCGTTGTCTACCTTGTACTCCGCGGTGAGATTCGATTTCGGTACCCGCGACGCCGTCGTCGGGGGTAACCGCGGGATCTCATGTCGCGACCCGGACGCATCTGCGGCCCTCCGTAACCGTTCCCGACTGCCAGCTTGGACAGGCTGCTGGTTCAAGGACTCTACCGTCAACCTGGGCGCGGGACAGCATCCTCGACCTGATCGCGAGCCACCAGAACGCGATGAGTCCCACGACGGACAGCGCAGTGCCGACCATCTCCCTGGGCGTCACCTCCGCCGGATTCTAGAGTGCCGCCCTCAGTTCGGAGACCCGGAGGATCAACATGAGGGGCTCGCGATCCGAGAACGGCCGGAAACCGAATCGCTCGTAGAAGCCCTTCGCCCCGTCGTCGAGGGCCTGGACGACAAGCGCCCGTGCACCTATGACGTCCGAAGCCGCCAGTGCTCTCCTGGCTGCATCGGCCAACAGGTCGGCTCCCAGGCCTCTTCCACGGAAGCTGGTGTCCACCGCCAGTTGCCCGAGCAGGATCACCGGAATCGGTTGGGGCATGCTTCGCCCGACGCGAGATGACACCCGCTGCCGTTCCACGGAGCTGGCGGCAAGACTGTAGAAAGCGATCACCCGGGCACCGTCGGAGACGACGTACGTCCGTGCGCCACCCTTGGCCTCGTTCAATCGGGCTCTGCGCCGCAGCCACGCATCGAGACTGTCCACTCCCGAGTCGAACCGCGAGACGTCATGACGTTCATTGATCGGCTGCGGCGCGGTCATCGTTCCCACAACGGCCGGCGCGCCAACTGTCTCTTCAGATGGTCGTTCGGCACGACCGGTGCGTCGAGCGCGGCAACGAATGCGTCGTACGCCTCGTCGTCGAGTGCGATGATGGGACGCTCGTTCAACGTCTCGATCGCCGCCGCTTCGCTCGACCGGAGCACGAACTCCGTGCGGGTGACGCCTCGAGCCGCCGCGGCCCGGTCGATGAGCGACAGACGCTCGTCTTTCATTCGGAAATTGACTTGCCCCACGTGACCATCCTCCCCGCGGTGCGGTAGATGCCCGCTCGCCAAGCGCGTATACCATTTGTATAGACCACCCGTGCGCTTTGTCAATGCGTGTCAGCGGCGATTGCAAGTGTACCTGCGGCTGCCGGGGACACCGAAGTCGTCCACCGCGTGATCGGCCCGCTCCCGCCGGCGCGGTATCATCCTGCCGGGCCCCGGCGCGAATCACGCACCTCCGCGGCCCGTGGAGGAACGACCATGCCGCGCAGACTTCCGCTTTCCATCCTGGTCGCACTGATCTCGTGCGCGATGCCGCTCGCCGCCGCGGCGCAGGTCGAGTACATCGATCCCGCCGGCGGCTTCACGCAGGTCGTGACCACGACCAACGCCGGGGTGAAGACGATCTTCGTGTCCGGACAGGTCGGGCAGGGCGACACGCTGCGCGAGCACGTCGAGTCGGCGTTCGCGGGGGTCGTGCGGCGCCTCGAGCAGGCAGGCGCGACGCCGGCGGACGTCGTGAAGATCCGGATCTTCGTCAAGGACTTCCTGCCCGAACAGTATCCGGTGATCTCCGAGGTGCGGCTGGCGACCTTCCCCGAGGAGGACCAGTGGCCGGCCAGCACGATGATCGGCGTCCGGGAGCTCTTCGCCGAGCCCCTGCGCGTCGAGATCGAGGCGATCGCGGTGGTGGCCGAGCCGGGCGTCGATCTGCGGATCGAGCGCTTCGCCCCGTCGAACGGCTTCAGCGGCGCGGTGGCGGTGACGGCGCACGGCGTGAGGACGGTCTACGTGGCCGGACACGTCGGCGCCGGCGACACGCTCGCGGCGCAGACCGCGGCGGTATGGGAGCGCGTGTCGCAGCGTCTGGAGGCCGCGGGGGCGTCGCTCGCGGACCTGGTCAAGGCCACCACCTACATCGTCGACTTCGATCCCGAGACGGACCTGCCGCCGTACCGCGCGGGCCGCGAGGCGGCGCTGGTGCTGGCGAACTTGCCGGCGAGCACGCTGCTCGGGATTCCAGCCCTGGTGGCCGAGCAGTACCGGATCGAGATCGACGGCATCGCGGTGGTCGGCGTGGACGGCAACGCCGTCGAGCGGGAGTTCATCGATCCGGCCACCGGCTTCACGCAGGTGGTGACGGCGCGCGGCGCAGGTTCCAAGGTCGTGCAGGTCTCCGGCCAGGTGGGCCGACCGGGCGATTCCCTCGAGGACCAGGCCGACCAGGTCTACGCCAACCTGCGGCGGCGCCTGGAGGCGGCCGGGGCGCGCCCGGAGGACCTGCTGAAGACCGTCATCTACATGCCGGAGTACACGCGGGGCGACTTCGCGGTGGTGGACGCGGCGCGCAAGGCGCACGGCTTCCCCGACGAGGCGGTGCCGGCAGCGACCCTGCTCGGCATCCAGTCGCTGTTCGCGAACGGCGCACTGCTGGAGATCGAGGGCATCGCTGTCGTCGAACCGTGACCGTCGCCGGCTGGTGAATCGGGGCTGGCAGCGTAGCGGCCGCTGCATTCGAGCGGCGATGCATCGGCCACGCCGCTCCCCGCTGCGTTCTAGTGCCGCTCGGGGTTCCACCACGGACCGCGAGGGGCGTTATGATGGCCCTCTCCGCGGTCAACCACGGTTCGAGATATGAGGAGGCGGGCATGAGGCGATGGATTCAGACGGCGGTCGTCCTCGCGTTGGTCGGTTCTCTGCCGATCGGGCTGCCGCTCGCGCACGCCGGACAGCTTCCCGACGACGTCAATCCGGAGTCGCGCAGCCGCCTGCCGCCCATCGATCGGGAGGAGCTCGATCCGGCGCGCCGCGCGGCGTACGACGCGGCGCTGGCGGGCCCGGCCGGTGCTCCCACCGGGGCCGCGGCCCTGCGGCTTCATGGATCGGGCGCGAGCCTGCGGTTCGAGGCGCCGATGGGACGGCAACTGACCGAGTTGACGATTCTGACGACGGCGCGCGAGTACGACCAGCCGTACGAGTGGGCGCTGCACGAGCTGGAGGCGATTGCGGTCAGCCTCGACGAAGAGATCATCGACATCGTGCGGCACCGCAAGCCGATCACCGGCATGAGCGACCGCGAGGCGATCATCATCGAGGTCGGCCGCGAGCTGTTCGGCACGCGGGCGCTGAGCGCCGACACCTACGCGCGCGCGCTGGCCCTGCACGGCAAGACCAATCTGGTCGACATCATCGACGTGATGGGCCGTTACGCGAGCACCGCGGCCACGCTGACCGCGTTCAACCAGCGGATGCCGGCCGGCTGGCGCCAGTCGCTGCCGCTGCCCTTCACGCATCCCGACGACATCCATCCGGATTCCCGCAGCCGCCTGCCGTTGCGGAGCGCGGCCAGCCGAACCTCGGTGGCCGAGCTCTACGGCCGCATGCTGTCGCCCTCGGGGATCGGGCCGGGGGTCCTCCGCGCCTACGGGGAGGGCCGGGGCACGCTGGAGGAGCGGGTCGGACGCGGGACGATGCAGATCGCCATCCTGGTGACGGCCCGCACCCACGACTCGCAGTACGACTGGACGATGAACGAGCCCAAGGCGTTGGAAGCGGGCGTCGAGCCGGAGTTGATCGACATCGTCCGCCACGGCCGGCCGCTGGACGGCAGCGACGGAAAGGACGCCACCCTGATCGCGTTCGGCCGTGAGCTGTTCGGTGAACACAACGTCAGCGCGGAGACCTACGCGCGCACCGAGCAGGCGTTCGGCGTGCGGAACCTGGTGGACATCGTCGGGCTCATGGGCGCCCACGCGGCGGACGCCGCGGTGCTGGCCGCCTTCGACCAGCAACTGCCGGAGGGAGTGGAGCCGCTGCTGCCGCTGGAGTAGCAGGATGAGAGAATAGCCGATGCTGCCCCGGGCGCAGGTCCGCCGCGGCCACGAGCGAGGCAGCCTCGAACATCTACCGGGCACTGTAGCGGAGATTGCCGGCGACAGTGACTTACGGAGCCGGATTCGGCTCATGCGGGAGGTTGGCATGAAGTTCAGACTTTCGATACTCCTGGCGGCGCCCCTGATGCTCTGCCTGCTCGCGGTCGGCTACGCGCAGGAGGAAGACCCCATCGGCGTGCCGGTGGCGCCCCTGGGCGACGGCCCGTGGGTGATCGACACCGCCGAGCAGCACAAGATCCGCGTCAGCGTCGTGGCCCGGGGGCTGTCGCATCCCTGGAGCATCGCGTTCCTGCCGGACGGCGGCATGCTGGTCGTCGAGCGCGACGGGTGGCTGCGCGTGGTGCGCGACGGCAAGCTCGACCCGCGTCCCATCACCGGGGTGCCCGAGGTGCGGATCGACGGCAACGGCGGCCTCATGGACGTGGCGCTCCACCCCGACTTCGCCGACAACGGGCTGGTCTATCTCACCTACACCAAGCGGCACGACGACGGCCGCGGCTCGCCCGCCCTCGCGCGGGGCCGGCTGGACGGGCACGCGTTGCGTGACGTCAAGGACCTGGTGGTCACCCCGCCCTACAGCGGAAACTCCGGGCTCAACGGTCGGGTCGCCTTCGGCCGCGACGGCAAGGTCTACATGTCCACCGGCGGCCGGATCATGTCGCCGGAAGGTGTGCTTCTCGACGCCCCGCAGGACCCCTCGGTCCTGCGCGGCAAGGTCCTGCGCCTGAACGACGACGGCTCGGTGCCGGACGACAACCCGTTCGTGGGCGAGCCGGGCCATCGGCCGGAGATCTTCACCATCGGCCATCGCAACACGCTCGGCCTCATCCTGCACCCCGGAACCGGGCGCATCTGGCAGCACGAGAACGGCCCCAACGGCGGCGACGAGCTCAACGAGTTGCTGCCGGGGCACAACTACGGCTGGCCGCTGATGAGCTTCGGGCGCCTCTACCCGGGCGCGCGGGTATCGCAGCATCCGACCCGCGACGGCTATGAGTCGCCGCTCGTGGTCTGGTTGCCCGCCATCGCGGCGGCCGGCATGGCGGTCTACACCGGGGATCGGTTCCCGGCGTGGCAGGGCAACCTGTTCGTCGGATCCCTGCAGATGGGCGGCATCCCGGGCACCGGCCACCTGCAGCGCATCGTCTTCAACGAGCACATGGAGGAGCTGCGGCGCGAGCTGATGCTGACCGAGCTGCACCAGCGCATCCGCGAGGTGCGTGAGGGCCCCGACGGCTTGCTCTACGTGCTGACGGACCACGTCGACGACGGCGCCCTGCTGCGGATCGAGCCGGCTCCCTGAGTCCGGGTCAATAGAGATCGGTCCTGGCGCTCTCCGCCGAGTCGGCGTCGATCTCGGCGGCGTCGGCGCCCTCGATCTGATCGGCAAGCACCTGCCCGTAGGTCGGGAACCGGGAGCGTTCGACCCGCGCCTCCGGTTCCCAGATCCGGGCGCGGATGAGCGCCTTGGCGCAGTGCAGATACGCCTCTTCCACGGTCACCCTGAGGGCCGAGAGCGGCGGCTTGCCCCGGATCGCCAGCCGCGCCAGAAGCTCCGGATCGGTCGCGATCCCCGCGCGCCCGTTGATCCGCAGGGTCTCGTTCATCCCCGGCACGAAGAACAGCAGCCCGACGTAGGGACGCTCCAGCAGATTGGTCAACGTGTCCAACTGGCGGTTACCCGGCCGGTCGGGGAGCAGCAGCGTCCTGTCGTCCAGCACGTGGGCCAGCGATCCGGGCAGGTCTCCCCGCGGCGAGGCGTCGGCCCGCCCGTCCGCCCGCGACGAGCTGATCACGCAGAGCGGGGACAGGGCGATGAAGTTGCGGCAGTGGACGTCCAGGTGGTCCAGCACCTTGAGGCCGGACCGTGCGCGGGGTGGACGACGGTAGACGGCGCGAAGCTTCGTCACGCTGTCGATGGCCATTGGTCCCTTCCTTGCTGAAGGAGCGCGTCTTTCAGTGTTCAGGTTACCGCTTTCGGTCCGCGCGCGGCTGCCGGCAGGCGTCACGTCCGACGCGGGCGCATAATGGCGGGTGAGGGCGGGGCGCCCATGTCGCTGCGACCGACAGGGAGACGGAGCATCTCGCCACGACGGACAGGGAGGCACAGCATGTCGTTGAGAATCACCACCGCCGTCGTGACCGCTGCGCTGCTCTCGTGCTCCCCGGCCGCCGCCCAGCAGGGCGCGTCCGGCGGACAGTGGCCCGCGTACGGGGGCGACCACGGCAGCACGAAGTACTCGCCGCTCGACGAGATCGACCGCAACAACGTCGAGCGCCTCCGCGTCGCCTGGCGGTGGGCGTCGCCGGACAACCCCATCGTCACCGCGAACCGCAGGACGCTGCCGGCGATACCGGATGCGTTCAAGTCCACCCCGGTGCTTGTCGACGGCGTCCTCTACATCAAGACGTCGCTGTCGCAGGCGGCGGCGATAGACGCGGCGACGGGCGAGACGCTCTGGACGTTCGACCCCGGAAGCTGGGAGGGCGAGCGGCCGGCCAACACCGGATTCAACTCCCGCGGCGTCGCCTACTGGTCGGACGGGCGGGACGCGCGCATCTTCCTGCCCACCGGCAACGCCTACCTCTGGGCGCTCGACGCGCGAACCGGGCGGCCCATTGCCGACTTCGGGGCCGACGGGGCCATCGACGCCACCCAGGGGCTGCGCCGGCCCATCCCGCGGCGCGACTATCAGTTGATGTCGGTCCCCATCGTGGTCGGCGACGTCGTCGTGCTCGGCTCGGTGGTGTTCGACGGTCCGCGGTTCCAGCTCGACGCCCCGGGCGACGTCCGCGGCTTCGACGTCCGCACCGGCGAGGAGCTGTGGGAGTTCCACACCATTCCGCAGCCGGGCGAGTTCGGCAACGAGACGTGGGAAAACGGCTCGTGGGAGTACTCGGGCTCGACCAACGCCTGGGGCATGCTGACCGCCGACCCGGAGCTGGGCTACGTGTACCTGCCCATCGGCACGCCGACCAACGACTACTACGGCGGCCACCGCCTCGGCGACAACCTCTTCGCCGAGAGCATCGTGTGCGTGGACGCGGCGACCGGCGAGCGGGTCTGGCACTTCCAGTTCGTCCACCACGGACTCTGGGACTACGACGCCACGGCGGCCCCGGTGCTCGTGGACCTCGTGGTCGACGGGCGGCCGATCGAGGCGGTGGCGGTGGTGACGAAGCAGGCCTATACCTACGTGTTCGACCGCGTCACCGGCGAGCCGGTCTGGCCGATCGAGGAGCGGCCGGTCCGGCAGACGACCGTGCCGGGGGAGCGCACCGCGCCGACGCAGCCGCACCCGACGAAGCCGCCGCCGTTCGACCGGCAGGGCGTGTCGATCGACAGCCTGATCGACTTCACGCCGGAGCTGCGGGCCGAGGCGACCGAGATCCTCGAGGAGTTCACCTACGGGCCGCTCTTCGAGCCGATCACCGCGGCCGGCGACGACGGCAAGCGCGGGACGATCCTGATGCCGGGCGCCATCGGCGGCGCCAACTGGCACGGCGCGGCGGTCGATCCCGAGACCGGCTGGCTGTACGTTCCCTCACGCACGCAGCCCAGCGTCGTGCTGCTCGGCCCCCCGGACCCGGGCACGTCGGACTTCCGCTACCGAAGGATCCGTTCCGGCGGCCTGCGGGGCCCGCAAGGCCTGCCCCTGTGGAAGCCGCCCTACGTCCGGCTCAGCGCCTTCGACCTGAACGAAGGGACGCGCGCCTGGATGGTACCGCTGGGTGACGGGCCCCGGCGGGAGGTAATCGACCGGGGCGTCTCCGATCCGGGACCGCTCGGGGGCGGCTCCTATACGGGGCCGCTACTCACGAAGACGCTGCTGTTCCTCGGCTTCCGCGGACGCCGCGACAGCCCCGACCTCGGCTTCATCAGCCGCGACGCCGACGCACCGGTCGACCCCCGCACGCTGTCGACCACGCCGTACCTGCTCGCCTTCGACAAGACGACCGGCGAGACGGTGCATGCCCTTGAGCTCGACGTGGCGCCGACCGGCACGCCCATGACCTACCTGCGGAACGGCCGGCAGTTCATCGTCCTGGCATACGGCGCGGCGAACGACGCGGGGCTGATCGCCCTGGCACTGGAGTGATCCGCGACTATCTTGCGTTGGCGGCGGCTTCGGCTTCCTGCACGCGCGAGCCGGCCATGATGCCGTGCATGCCGTAGTTGCCCTCGTGGCAGGCGAACTCGAACATCAGGTCCGGGTTCCGCTGCATCGGATGCTGGGCGGTCCAGGCGCGCGTCCAGATGCTGGGATCGCGGACCGTGTACTCGTACATCAGGCTGTCCGACTCCATCAGCGTGAACCGCTCGACCAGCGAAAGGTTCTCGCCGGAGCTCAGCAACGGGCGCCCGATCTGGTCGTGCTTCCCGTTGAAGTGAACCGTCTCGACGACGAGCGTGTCGCCCTCCCAGTAGGCGCGCGAGTCGCCCATCCACTGCCGCAACCGCGGCGACACGTGGGGCCGCCCGTCGAGCGGGATGATGCGTGCGTCGTAGTTCTGTTCGGCCAGGATCACCACGTGGTCGGGCGTCTGGAACAGCATCATGTTGTTGTTGTAGCCCCCGGTGCTCAGGGGCGGGCCGGCCTTGGCGTGCTGGATGCAGCGGTCTCCCGCGTCGAGGTCCTCGTAGGTGGCGGCGGGCAGCCGTCCCCGGCGCACGCCCTCGATGCGCTCCGCTTCAGGTGAGTTGGCACGGCGACGCGCAGGCTCCGTGAGGGGCGGCATCCGCCCGTTCGACGGATCCACGATCAGCGAGGTGCGGCGCGTCTCGATTGCCGTGGTACCCCGATCGAGCCAGAAGTTGTTGTAGAAGCCGGGCGTGCCGTCGGCCCGCCGGTCGACCTGGTCGCTGGCCGACGTGGTCTGCGGGGCGCGGTTCAACAGAAGCTCGTTGCGCGCCAGGGTCTCCTGCTCGAGCGTCGCGGCCTCCTCCTCGGTCAGGAACGCCTTGTCCCCCAGCTCCACGGGCCGCTCGAGCGGGGTGAGCGTGCGATAGTCCCAGGTTCCCTGCAGATCGGGATGGCCCCACGGCGTGCGGGGGCCGGTCTGCTCCGCCGTCTGGGCCGCCGCGAACATCGGCATCAGCGCCACGCCCACGACCAGTGCAACCGCCGCCAGATAACGATGAGTCATTCTCCCATCCTCCCGGCGCACGCTCTTCTCCTCATGCGCCCCTGACGGATCCAATACTACTCCCCCCCTGCTCGGAATCGGCGTGGCTGCCCTCCGCGCCCGGCCTCCAGGCCGGCACCGGGTCAGGAAACCAGCCAGCGTCGCGACTCCGGACAGGCACCGGTCAGGAACCCAGCCAGGCCACGAGGGCCTCGGCCGAAGCTCGCCGGGCGTCGACAAGCAAGTTTCCCGGCCGTCCGGCAGCTTCGAAGGACGCCTCGAACCACGACAGCGGGAAGCCGGGGTGCACGTTGTGCAGCAGCAGCCTGCCGCGTGACAACAGCGACGCCGCCGCGCGCATATCGCCCGCCCGGCGCAGGCCGGGGATGAACAAGCCGTCCAGGTAGGCTTCGTCGTCCGACGCGTCGAACCGGTCGAGGTCGGCGACCACGGTCAGCTCGCCCGGATCGAGTGCGGCGGCGAGGAGCACCCACAGGCCGGCTCGCCCCGTGCCCACCACGTTGACCGTTTCCTCTCCCGTGTGCCGGCGCAGGAAGGCGATGGCGGTCAGGACGTCCTGCACGCGGTTGGCGTCGTCGCTGCGGTTGAACACGTGGTAGTACGCCTCGGCGTTGCGGCCCGCGCCCGCGACGTCGCGCCCGGTCGCGGCGGCGCCGGTCTGGAAGGCGTCGATCACGAGCAGCGGCGCGCCCCTTCCGGCCAACGCCCGCCCCAGCGCGGACCCCTCGGCGGCGGCGGCGCCCGCCGGATGCACGAGGAGCGTCGCAGTGCTCGCGTCGGCGGCGGCGCTCGCGCCCGCCCCCGTACCCGCTTCCTGGTTGGCGTCCGCATGGAGCAGCCGCGCCGGAATGCGATCACCGGCTCCGTCCCGGCCGAGCCGCAACGTCCCGTCGGGCCGGTATTCCATCACCACCTGGTTCGGCGCGGGAGCCTCCGCGTGAATCGACAGATCCAGTCGTTCGCGGAAGGCGGACCGGGCCAGCTCCAGCGTGGCGGTGTCGCCTACCGCCAGCGCGGCGGTATCGGCTTCGGCGGCCGCGATGCGCTGGCGCACGAGCCCCTGCAGGTCTACCGCCTCTGCCGGCAAGGACCTGCCCCACAGGTACAGCAGCGAGCTGAGTTGCTCGGGACTGTAGTCGCGCTCGACGAACCGCAAGGCGTCCGCGTCGCCCAGGATATGCCTCCCGAAGAAGTCGTAGACCGCCTCACGGCTGCCCCGGTGGTAGTTGTGCGGCGAGTCGAACTGCCGCCATTCCACGTTGGCCTCGGCATCCAGGAGGCGGTAGATGCCCCGCACCGCGGGGAACTCCTCCGCGGGCGTGTTGACGGTCCAGTCCCCCGTCGCCGACACGAGCAGTTGCGGCCGGGGAGCGAAGGCCGCGGCGAGCTCGACGTTGTGGGTATCGATCCGCAGCAGCGGCGCGTTCTCGCAGGGCGAGCCGCCCTGCATGAGGAACGACACCATGTTCACCGGCGCGGAGTAGCCGATCCGCTCGTCCACGGCGGCGAGCAGGAAGCCCTGCGTGGCTCCGCCCGAGGCGCCGGTGACGCCGATGCGAGCGTCGTCCACGTCGGGCAGCGACGCCAGGTAGTCGACGACCCGGATGCTGTTCCACAACTGCAGGCCGAGCGTGCCGATGAGCCAGAGCTGCTCTCGCGGACCGGCGAAGCCATGCGGCGCCTGCCGCGTGTCGTTCCAGCCGACCATGTCGTAGGCGAAGACCACGTAGCCCTGGCGCGCGAGGTTGATGGCCCGCGCCGGCACCGAGTTGATCTCGCTGTTCTCGAAGCGGCCGTAGGGCCAGTGGCCGTGCGGCGAGACGACGGCCGGGAACGGTCCCGGCTTCCCCGCCGGCCGGTACAGGTTGCCGCCGAGGAAGTACCCCGGGTAGGTCTCGAGCAGGACGGCCGATACCGCGTAGTCGTCGTGCACGATCGGCTCGCCGGATCGCGGATTCAGCGGCGTCTTCTCCGGCACCGGCCACAGGCCGGCGGAGAAGAGAACCTGCTTGCGGAGGAACGTGGCCCGCTCCTCCCACTCGGTCCGCGTGTAGGCTCGCATCGCGTAGTGCCGGTCGGTGTGACGGATCTCCGTGTTGCGGCGGTCCCACTCCGGGATCTGGACGGCGGAGACGGACGGCGCCAGCAGCGCCGCGGCCAGAGCGAGGAGATGCATTCTCATGATCCGGACATCCTGACCGAGGACGCCCCGTACCGGGGCGCCGGGGAATGTGCCTGACGATATGATATGGCTACCGCGCGCTTCCCTGTCAGTTCAGGCTGGGCCTCTGTCCCGGTCATCGAAGGAAGCGCCTCGTTCGCGACCCCAGCTCGTCGGGCCGCAATTCGTCCGCTCCGCCCGCCAACACCCCTTCCGTGAAGACGCGGTCAATCGCCAGCGCATCCGCGTCGCCGCCGTCGCGGTCCCGCGTGAAGCCGTCGGTCTTCCGCGCCACCGCCTCGTAGAGCGACATCCAGTCCGGCCTGCTCGAACGCGGCAGCGAGGTAGCTGCCGAACAGGTTCGGCGTATCGTCGCCATCCAGCGAGATCCAGCCGACGACCACTCCCCGCTCGCGCACGCTGCCGGCGACGTCGGCCAGCGCTCTCGCACGGTGTGTAGAACGACGCTCGACTACGGCCCCTCCCGACAGGCTCGTCTTTACCCAGCGCGCGCGGCAAGCAGACTGGCCGAGGCTGCGCTCGCGCACGTAGTGCGCAACCAGACCGAAGCAAGCGTACGCGAGGAGCGACCTGTTCGACCGCCGGCGGCAGCTCATGGACGATTGGATGCAGCACCTCAACCCGGAGGGCGGGCTGATGGCCGCGACCGCGGCAGCGAGCGGAAACTTGCGCATGGCATGATCGGGATTGATAGGGATGCATGTTCATTCGAGGTCCACGGTCGGCCCGTCGGAGGCAGGCGCTGGCAACGCAACCGCTTCCGAGTGAGCTATGTACCGGTAGACATCCGCGAGACCAAACTTCCCGAACCCGGAAACAGCTTGTTTCGATGGCCCATCCAGCCTGCAGGCCGCTGTCTGTTTGTTTGAGATTGAGTCCCATTATATCGATGAGGCGACGAAGAAACGGATCGGCTACTGGGTCTCTATCTCAAGTTGGAACACGCCTGATTTGCATGATACAAGAGTAGACGTTTCCGCTGGACGCGCGGGGCCGACTCGGCCGCCCCGTCGCCGTTCACGTCGCCGGTTCCTGTAGAGCAAGGGAGGCGCCATGGCGTGTCAAGCAGTTCGCCTCGTGGCAGCCGTTGCGCTCGCCACGGCGCTCGGGTGTGGCGGCGACGGCGATTCCACGACGCCGGTAGGCCCCAGCGGACCGGTCAACCGGGCGCCGGAGACATCGCAATCCATCCCGGATCAGACGGTGCCCGTGGGCAGCGAGATGCGACTCGACATGCAGAGCTACTTCACCGATCCGGACGGCGACGCGCTGAGCTACGCGGCGACCTCCAGCAACGTCCAGGTCGCGACGGTGAACGTCTCGGCGAGCGTCGTCACGCTCATGGCCGTAAATCTCGGGACAACGGCCATCACCGCTACCGCCGTCGATCCAGGCGGCTTGACGGCCACTCAGACCTTCGCCGTGACCGGCGAGCAGCCGCCAAACCGTGCACCGCAGGTCTCCGCATCGCTGCCCGACCGGACGCTGACGCTCAACCAGGACGAGCAGGACACCATCGATCCGGATTCGTACTTCAGCGATCCGGACGGCGACGCGCTCACCTTTACGGCTTCCTCCAGCAACACGCACGTGGCCACGGTTCGCGTGTCGGAGGGCGCCGTCGCGGTGGTAGCAAGGCACCTCGGCCGGGCCGACATCCGGATCACCGCCAGCGATCCGGACGGCCTGAGCGCGACACAGCGCTTCTCGGTGACCGTTGCGCAGGGAGAACCCTCGGCGCAACTCGACATCACGAAGTGTGAAGCCGACGGCACGGGGTTCGTGGACGTCACGATAGAGGGCACGGTCCGGGCGTTGACACGCTTGTCATCCGTGCGAGTGATCGGATACGTCGATACCCAGAGGGTGGGCGAGCAAAGCCTGGGCGCCATGGCGGCGGGCGATAGCCGGCGATTCGCCATTCGAGGCTCAGCGTCCGTTACCTCGACATCGCAGTGCCACGTCGAGTTCTCGGCCGGCGGCAACACTGCGAGGGCGGCCGCGTTCATGTCGTTTCGTTGAGGTACGGGAAGAGAATCGGCACGGTTCCGACCGTGCCGAGAATGAGTCTCGATACGTTCAAGCAGGCCTGCTAATGCGTCTCTGTCGCAAGGTAGGTACGCGCATGCCGCCTGTGTTACAAGAGGAGCCGTTCGTTGCCGAAACGGCGGAATCGGATTCAGGGCCCGCGACCAAACGGGATGTGTGCGTGATGCGGTTGGCAATCGAGCGATCCTGGCGTCATGGCGTACTGGTTCGGCTGTGGCCCGCCCTGGTGATGGGCCAGCCGGCGACCGACGCCGAGCGGTACCACGTGCGGACGTTCTGCGTCGACGACCGCTGGCCGCGGGGAGAGTTGAACCTCCCCAGGCCGCTGTTCACCGAGAAGGCCTATCCGGAGGACGAGGTGGTGGTCACCAGCTCCGCCGACTCGAGTCGCGCAGGCATCGAGGGCGAGTTCCTGTACGAGAGGCGCATCGGCCAGGAGGGAATGGTGGAGGTGGAGGTGGAGGTGGCGCTGCCGTTGGCGTACCGCGGCTCCGGTTACGCAACGGGCGCTTCCGGTGCCGGGCGGACCCTGGGCGTCGGCGACGTGTCGTTCGGCTACAAGCGGACCGTCCATCTCTACCCGCGTCGCGGGTCCATCTTCAGTCTGCGGGCCGAAGCGGTGTTGGCGAGTGAGCCCGAGGCTGGCGGGTCATGAGTGAAGAGCGCCCATGGGCGCTGTACGCGATGCCGCATCCAACCCGCGCAGCCCAAGCATGAGGAGCAGGTCGCATGGCTATCGAATTCGAACCGTACCTCGATGCGGAATCGGCGTCGGAAACCGATGACGCCCGGGCTTCAGCCCGGGCGCGGATCGCGTGCTGTTTGACCATCGCGATCTTCTTCATCGCGAGCTGTGGGGACGACAGCGAGCCTCTGCTGCCCGCCGGGCCCAGTGCCATCCCCAGGAATGTCCAGCCGAGCGGCGACGGAGACGGAGATGGCGACGGAGACGGAGACGGAGACGCGGATGACGGCGACCATCTGGCGATGCCCAATTCGGTCGCCGCGCCCACGCTCGATGGTGAAGCCGGGTACGAGTACGGCGACCCGATGCTGGGCGTCGTCGGGGACGGCGAGAACCCGTTCGCGATCCAGGGCGGGTACGGAGATGGTGAGAACGCCGCCGCGGCCGTGCGGAACGCGACCGGAGAGGATGACGACAACACCATCACTATCATCAGGTCCATGCCGATCAGTATCTCCGGGAATGGCGACGGAGATGGCGACGGCGACGGAGACGGAGATGGCGACGGCGACGGAGATGGCGACGGAGACGGAGATGGCGACGGCGACGGAGATGGCGACGGCGACGGGGATGGCGACGGCGACGGGGATGGCGACGGCGACGGAGATGGCGACGGCGACGGGGATGGCGACGGCGACGGGGATGGCGACGGCGACGGAGATGGCGACGGCGACGGGGATGGCGACGGAGATGGCGACGGCGACGGAGATGGCGACGGGGATGGCGATGGCGACGGGGACGGGGACGGGGACGGGGACGGCGACGGCGACGACGACGACGATGACGACGACGATGACGATGACGATGACGATGACGATGATGACGATGATGATGATGATGACCACTAGGAAAAAGATGGAAGATGAGGTCGCTCTCAGGTGTCGGGAAACAGTAACGCCGATTCGCGGAGTCTCCTGGTGGGGGCAAAGGGGATGGTGATGTCGACGTCGACAAAGGTAACGAACGAAGGCATTACCTTGCCGCTGCCAGCAGAGGACACGGCGTCACGCTTCACCAGGGTCGCGAAGGGAATCGACGTCGCGACGCTCCTGTCCGAGTTGGACGCGGCCCCGGAGATGTGGTTGGTCGATACGAGTCGTCAACGCAAGATTCGTTGTCAGCGCGATACGCAGAACATCTTCTTGCGCGTTGCGAGGAAGCCCCTGCCTCCTGGGGCGAAGAACGCCAATGACGTCCACGAGAGTCGCCCCGCCGCGTGCTCGCCGCGCTTCCCGCGGGCCTTGGCGTTCTGCGAGGAGATAGCCGCCCTGCAGAACGGCGAACTCGGGCGCGCCACCCTCGTCGCCCTGCAGCCTCGGGGGTGGGTCAGGCCGCACATCGACGCGGGCGCCTACTATCGCATACGCGATCGCTACCACCTGGTGCTGCGGAGCCGTGAGGGCAGCCCGTTGACTTCCGACGGCGAGACCGTGGTGATGCGCGAAGGCGAGCTGTGGGCGTTCGACAACAAATCCAGGCACGATGCGCGGAATCCGACCGCCGAGCCGCGAGTGCACTTGATTTTCGACGTCCTGCCGGCGCCGGGACGCGGGTATTACGTCCTCCCGCCGATCGACTGAAGTTGCCTCTCCTGCAGTAACTTGACGGCAGCGGCCAGGGCGTGGGCGGCCGAGTCGACCCGTACCGCATTGTCGTACGCCTCTGTGCGAAGTGCGCCCAGGACACGGTTCTTCTTCGAAATGTAGAAGGTGTCGTACGGTCCGCGGAACTGCAACTGCCGAAGCGATCGGAGTCCACGGTCGACCACGCGTTCGTAAGCGGCGGCGCGGCCGCTGTCTCCCACCGTGCGGGCCAGGGCCAGGGCGTCCGCGAGCCCCTCCAGGTACGCGCCGGTGGAAGCCGCGTGCGGTGGGCCGAAATCCGGCCGCCGCGGATCATAGAAGCGGCCTCGCAGGTCCGGCGCCAACCCGTCCCATTGCTGCATCGGCAGCAGCCAGTCGCTGATCTCGAACACGAAATCAGCGAGCTCGCGCCTCCCGGTCTGCGCGAACAGGGATACGCACGCCTGGACGTGCCACGGCACGAAGGCGGGGTTCCGGGCTCGGAAGTGTCGCTCACGGCAACGCGCGAGGGTCGCTGCGCAGCGCTCCAGCGACGGGGCGCCAGCCGTTCCCCGCCGCGCAGCCTCGGCCCAGAACAGCAGCGCTTCTCCGGAATAGAAGTTCCAGTTTTCGCCGTCGCGCTCAGGCGGAAAAAAGAACGTACGAAATCCGAGCTCGTCGTCCGCCAGCCGGTTCACCCCCGCCGTGAGCATGGCCAGCTCGGTCGCGAACTCGCCGGATGCCGGGCTTTCCAGGATGCAGAGGGCGGCCAGTGCCGCCGCGCCCAGCTTCGCCCCGGTGCGCTCCACGATGGCGCCGCGTCCGTCGCCCATGTTCCGAAAGTAGCGGGTCAGGTTGAACCGCAGGTTGCGCACGGCCGCGTCGCGAATCTCCGCGTCGCCGCGATGTTCCCCGAGCCGCGCCAGGGACAGTGACGCCAGGAAGCGGCGAATAGCGTTGTCGGCCGGCGACTCGACGCCGCGGCTCGGCCAGTACTTGTAGGGCAAGCCCCCGTCGGCCGACAGGTTGCGCAACATCCATCCGCCGATTCCTTCGGCCAGATCGGCAGCCCGGTTCTTCCTGACCTCGAGAGTCGGTGCGACGAGGGTCGAGCCTCGGAACAGCTCGGTGTACTCCGCGTCCCCGCCGCCGGGAAGCAGAAACTGGCGGGCAGAAAAGAGGCGCAAGCCGCCGTTGGCGGCGAGATCGTCGAGACTGGCGTTCCTCTCGTGAAGGTACTTCTCGATCGCTCGCGTAAACCCCAGGTTCGCGGCAATCATGCGAGTCGGCGCAAGGCGAGCGACATCCTCGCGATACGCGATCTCGATGCCGACGATTCCGCAGTCGCGTTTCCGAAACGCGCGCGCGTGTCGAGCCGGCGCAACCGGGCGGAATTCGCTCGCGACGCAAACTTCGACCATGTCGCCTCGGCCAGCCCCTACCCGGCGGGGCAGGCCGTCGAGTGCAACATCGTTCGTCCATCCGCAGCGCTTCGCCGCGCCATCCTGCCGAACGCAATACCAGATGGCGTTCATCCTGCTCCGCGTATGGCCGGGACCGGGAAGAGGGCAGTCATCGGGTCCCGGCCACGGCGGTACGGTCCGCTGTTGCCCAGCAGAGTGAGGCGCCACCATCCTGCCGACTCTTCCAGTGCTTGGCGAACATCACGTCGGCGATCGATATTCCCAGCTCGCCAACTGCGACACCAGTCCCACCCGGCCGGTGTGGACGGTGACCCGGGTCTCGACGCGACCGCTGGCGCCGCGGCCGTGAATCGTACCCCGATCATATGCGCCGATCATGGCGCCAAGCGGTCGCCCGGCTCCAGATTCGTTATGGTGGGTGCGGAAGCCACGCATGACGGCGGAACGCAACACATGTCAGGTCGTCGATGGGCTCCCCATCGGCCAGTCCATGACCACCGTCGCCACGACTGCCGCTGCTCGCTCCCGGTGCCGGCGCCGGGGCGGCCGGCGGGAGGTGACGGCTCGACGACCGACGGCGCGCGAAACCGCGCTGCCAGTCTGCCGCACCCCGGGCAAGTACAGTAGGCTGAAACGAGCCAGAACCATGTGACACGCGGCGGATGCCGGCGTCCCGACCGTACCGGCGCCGGCATCCACAGCCACTTGCGCGCCGGGAGTCCCTTCGCCGCGGCTCCGGCGCCCCGGAGAGGCACCATGATGCAGCATCCAGCCCCGCTCTCCACCCGGCCGGCCGACGGCCGTATCGCCGCCCTCGCCGCCGCGCTGCTGGTCGTCCTGCCCCTGACCGGGCTCGCGCAGGAGCCGAACAACCTGGACATCTACTGGATCGACGTCGAGGGCGGCGCGGCGACCCTCGTGGTCACGCCCGCCCGCGAGTCGGTGCTGATGGACACCGGCTGGCCGCGGGCCGACGCCCGCGACGCGCTGCGCATCCAGGCGGCCATGGACGACGCGGG
This sequence comes from Vicinamibacterales bacterium, assembly GCA_965116825.1. Classification (GTDB taxonomy): domain Bacteria; phylum Acidobacteriota; class Vicinamibacteria; order Vicinamibacterales; family UBA8438; genus WTFV01. The sequence goes on along the minus strand of OZ220736.1, from coordinate 3,229,425 downwards.
TATCGACCGCATCGACTACCTGCTGATCTCGCACTTCCACGGCGACCACGTCGGCGGCTTGCCGGCCCTCGCCGAGCGGATCCCCATCGGCCGGATCGTCGACCACGGCGACAGCGTCGAGCTGGGCAGCGCGCGCGGCGAGGCTCTGTGGGACGAGTACATCGGCCTCGCCGCCGACCGGCGCCGCTCGATCGTTCCCGGCGACAAGCTGCCGCTCGAGCGCCTCGAGCTGACGTTCGTGGCGGCGCACCGGGAGCTCGTCGACACCCTGGAGCCGCAGATGCCGAACCCCCTCTGCGAGGGCGTCGAGCCCCCCGCACCCGACATGGGCGAGAACGGCCACAGTCTGGGCTATCTGCTGTCCCTCGGGGCGTTCCAGTTCCTCAACCTCGGCGATCTGACCCCGGACCGCGAGCACGCGCTGGCGTGCCCCGAGAACCGGCTGGGGGTCGTCGACCTGTGGCAGGTCCCCCACCACGGGGGCTACGGGGCCATCCGTCCCGAGCTCGCAGGAGTGCTCCGGCCCACGGTGGCGGTCGTCAACAACGGTCCCCGCAAGGGGGGGACGCCGGAGTCGCTGGCCGTAGTCCAGGGCACGGCGGAGGTCGGCGACGTCTGGCAGTCGCACCGAACGCTGACCGACGACGCCGCCAACAACACCGAGGAGGCGCTGACCGCCAACCTGACGGAGGAGGACGACTGCGAGGGGCACTGGATCAAGGCGACGGTGGCGCCCGACGGCCGGAGCTGGTCGATGACCAACGGCCGGACCGGCTACAGCCGGACCTATCAGTCCCGGTAACCGCTCGAGTCCTGGCCGGCCGTGTCGCCCGACGGCCGCACTCTCGTCGTGAGCGAGCGCACGCCGAGCGCCGACCGGATGGCGCTGGTCCTGTGGGATGTCGACGGGACCAACCCGCGGCGGGTGTACCAGGACGACGTGACCGTGATGGGCCTGGAATGGTCGCCCGACGGGCGGTGGCTGACGTTCGGCGCGGGCGCCTTCTTCCTCGGTCGCAGCCGGGGGCCCGCCGAGATCATGATCATGAAGGCGGACGGATCCGAGGTGCGTGCGGTCACTTCGGGGCCGGGCAACGCCGGGTTCCCGAGCTGGTCGCCCGACGGAACGGAGATCATGTATCGCTACTGGACCGGGAACGAGCGCGGAGAGGGGCTGCGCATCGTCGACGTCGCCACCGGCAGGTCCCGCGTCCTGACCACCGAATACGACACCCTGCCGTTCTGGTCGCCCCGCGGGGACGTGATCATGTTCAGCCGCTACGCCCCCGACGACCGCTTCCCCTACGACGAGTTCGACATCTACACCATCCGGCCGGACGGCACGGACCTGAGGCGGCTGACCGATGCGGAAGGGAACGATGCACATTCCCTGTGGTCGCCCGACGGCGACTTCATCCTCTTCAGCAGCTCGCGCTTCGGCTACAAGGACGAGTCGCCGCTCGTTCTCAACCAGCCGCAGCCGTATGCCGAGCTGTTCGTCATGAACGCCGACGGCTCCGACCAGCGGCCTCTGACCGACAACCAGTACGAAGAGGGTACGCCGGCGTGGCTCCCCGCGGACCTGTTGAAGCAGGAGTGAGCCTGGTTCACGTCGTCGTCCTGCGCCCGCGCGCCGCGCAGCACGTCTCGGTTGTCCGCTACGCCGCCACGTCGGGACGCGACCGGTACCGCATGAAGACCGCGGCGGGCACGACGAACATGTTCAGCGCGGTCGACGAGAACAGCCCGCAGACGATGACCAGCGCCAGCGGCGCCTGGATCTCGCTGCCCGGCGCGCCGAACCGCAGCGCCACCGGCAGCAGGGCCAGACCCGTCGACAGCGCCGTCATCACGATCGGCACCAGGCGATCGACCGAGCCCCGGATGACGGCCTCGTGCACTTCGAGATCGGTCTCCTCCTCGCGCAACCGCCGGATGCGCGACACCAGCATGATGCCGTTGCGCGTGGCGATGCCGAACAGCGCGATGAAGCCGATCAGCGCCGCTATCGAGAGCACCCCGCCTCCCAGAAAGACGCCCGCCACCCCGCCGATCAGCGCCAGCGGCAGGTTCAGCATGATGATCGCCGCGTCGCGCGTCGAGCGGAACGCGCTGTACAGGATGAGGAAGATGCCCGCCACGGCCCCGACGCCCAGCCCCAGAAGCAGCCGCTCGGCCGCCTCCTCGGCCTGGAACTGGCCGCCGTACTCGACGCGGTAGCCTTCCGGCAGGGTCACGCCCGCCGCCACCCGCTCGCGCACGTCGGCCACGACGCTTCCCAGGTCGCGGCCGGCCACGTTCGCGGAGACGATGATGCGCCGCTGCGCGTTCTCCCGCCCGATGAAGTTCGGGCCGCGGTCCTCCACGATGTCGGCGAGGCTGCCGAGCGGCACCCGCGCGCCGGCCGGCATGTCCAGGCGCGTCTGCCACATCGCGTCCAGGTCCGCCAGGTCGCTGGTGGCATAGCGCAGCACCAGCGGCACCGCCAGTTGCCCGTCTATGATCTGCCCCACCCGGCGGCCGAGCAGCGCCGTCTCCAGCGTGGACGCGGCCTGTCCGGCCGGCAGCCCGTGGCGGGCCAGCGCCGTCCGGTCGAAGCCGACCCGCACGGTCGGAATGTCCGCCTGCGGCTCCAGCGCCGCGTCCACCAGTCCCGGTATGCCCTGCATCGCCGCCAGGCCCTGCGTCCCCAGCGCCCGCAGCACGGGCAGGTCGGGACCGAAGATCTTGACGGCGATGTTGGCGCGCGCCCCGGACAGCATGTGGTCGATGCGATGCGAGATGGGCTGGCCGATGGTGATGTTGGTGCCCGGCACCAACGACAGCCGCTCGCGGATCTCCTCCAGCACGATGTCCCGCGGCCGGCCGCCCGGCGTCAGCCGCACGTCGATCTCGGCGGACTCGACCCCCTGGACGTGCTCGTCCAGCTCCGCCCGTCCCGTCCGCCGCGCCGTCGCCGCCACCTCCGGCACGTCCAGCAGCAACCGTTCGATGGCGCTCCCCAGCGCATCGGACTCCTCCAGGCTCGTACCCGGCAGCGTCACCGCGCTGATGACCAGGGCGCCCTCGTTGAACGCCGGCAGGAACGCGCGGCCCATCCGCGGAACGGTGGCCAGCGACACGGCGAACAGCAGGCCGGCGGCGGCGAGCACCAGCTCCGGCTGCCGCAGCACGCCCGGCAGCAGGCGCCCGTAGCCGCGGCGCATGGCGGCCGCCAACGCCGGCTCGCGACCCTCCCGGATGCGCCGCGCTCCCGGCAGCAGATACGAGCACAGGGCCGGCGTCACCGTCAGCGCCACCACCAGCGACGCCCCCAGCGCGATCAGATAGGCGAGCCCGAGCGGCTGCAACAGGCGCCCTTCGACACCGGCCAGAAAGAACAGCGGCAGGAACACGAGCATCACGATCAGCGTCGCGTAGACGATCGACGCCCGGATCTCCCGGCTCGCCCGATAGACCACCTCCAGCACCGGGCGCCGCGCCGCCTCCGGCAGCGCCGCGTTCTCCCGCAGCCGCCTGACGACGTTCTCCACGTCGACGATGGCGTCGTCCACCAGCGCGCCCACCGCGATGGCCATGCCCCCCAGGGTCATGCTGTTGATGGACAGGCCCGCCAGACGCACGCCGACCACCGCGGCCAGCAGCGACAGCGGTATCGCCAGCAGGGTGATCGCCCCGGCGCGCAGGTTCGCCAGGAACAGGAGGGTGACGAGGACCACCAGCAGCGTGCCGTCGCGCAGCGCGCCGTTCAGGTTGGCCAGCGCCAGCGCGATGAAGTCGGCCTGCCGGAACAGCCGCGCGTCGAGCTGCATCCCCGCCGGCAGCTCCGCCTGGATGTCGTCGAGCACCCGGTCGAGGTCGCCGGTCAGGGCCAGCGTGTTGACGTCCGGCTGCCGGTGGACGCCGAGAATCACCGCCGGCTGTCCGTTACGGGAACCCTCGCCCCGCTTGAGCGACTCCCCTATCCGCACCTCCGCGACGTCCCGCACGCGGATCGGTCGCATCTCGCGGGTCGCGATCACCGTGGCGCCGACACCCTCGGCGTCGTGCGCGCGGCCGGCCCCCTGGATCAGGTACTCCTGCCCGCCGGCGCGGCGGAACCCGGCCGACGTGTTGCGGCTCGCGCGCCGCAGGGCGGCCTCTACCGCACTCAGGGGAACGCCGTAGTCCGCGAGCCGCTCCGGCCGCACCAGCACCTCGAACTGCCGGCGCTCGCCGCCGATCACCGTCACCTGCGCGACGCCCGGCGTCGCCAGCACCCGCCGGCGGACCAGCGTCTCCGCCGTCGTGCGCAGCTCCAGCGGGGTGTGCGCGGACGACTGCAGGGCGACGAACATGATCTCGCCCATGATCGACGACAGCGGCGCCATCACCGGGACGTCGATGTCGTCGGGCAACGTCGCCGCAACCGTGGCCAGTCTCTCGCTCACGGTCTGCCGCGCAAGCCGCACGTCGGCGCCCCAGTCGAAGTCGACCCAGACGACCGCGATGCCGACGGCGGTCGACGAACGCACCCGCCGCACTCCCGACGCGCCGTTCAGGGCCGCCTCGACGGGAAAGGTGACCAGCGCCTCCATGTCGGTCGGCGCCATCCCGTGTCCCTCGACCAGCACCGTCACGGTCGGGGCGGTGAGGTCGGGCAGCACGTCGACGGGCATCCGCACCGCCACGTAGCCGCCCCAGAAGAGAAAGGCGGCGGCGGCGGCGAGCACCGCCAGCCGGTTACGCAGCGACCACTGGATGAGCGCGTCCAGGAACATGATGGTTCACAAGAGACTCAGCGCGTCGCGGCAAACCCGACGATGGGCGGCTGCGCCAAGAAGTCGTCCCAGAACGGATTGCCGCGCTCGGACGGATGCAACAGAGGGTCGACCCAACGGAACGCGCTGAATCCGGTCGCGCGAAACGTGTCCTCGTACGTCTCCCGGGCGAGATGGAAGTTCCGAAGCTCGAACCGCTGACCGTCGGGGTTGGTGATGGTCCAATAGACGACGTCCCCCTCCGCCGGCGGCTCCGCACAGGTTCTCTCCAGTCCGTACTTCCCCCACGAGCCGGTTGACGGGGGAGGATTCCGAACGTTGTCGTTGAGGCCCACGAACCGGCCGCCGGGGCGCAGGGCGTCGTGGCAGGACCGGCAGAACCGCTGGAGCTGCTCGGCGGTCCGGGAGTAGCCCAGGGAATAGACCCCGACGATTACATCCACCGGTTGCGGCGGCTCGAACTCGGCGACTTCCGATTGCCGGTACAGGCAACCGAGGGGCTCGCGCTTCTCCTGTTCCTCCGCCCGCCGCACCATCTCCGCGGAAACGTCTACGCCCGTCACCTCCGCTGCGCCGGCCCGTTTGAGGAGTCGCGTGTAGTACCCGTCGCCGCAGGCCATGTCCAGCGCCTTCAGACCCGTGACGTCTCCCAGCGTCTCCATCAGGGTGTGCTTCTCGATGGTGTCGCGGAACGGGAGCCGCATGGACTCGTCGTAGGCATCGGCGATGGCTTCGTATTCCCTGATTTGATTCACAACGCCCCCCCGGCTTCCGCCGCGCAATAGTGTCCGCGCGAAGTCTCCAGCAGCCTCTTCGTGTACGCAGCATATTCCATACGGCCCAGGAATCAATGGGTATGTCCGTGCGCCGGCACCTGCGGCGACAGCGCCGCCAGGCGGATGAGCGGCGCCCCCCGCACGACCACGCGCTCGCCCGGCGCGACGTCGCCTGCGATCTGCACTTGGCCCGCCTCGCGATTGCCGAGCCGGACCGGCCGGCGTTCGAAGCTCTCGCCCCCGACCTGCACGAAGATCACCGACTGCCCACCGTCGTCGACGACGGCGCTCTCGGGCACGGTCACCGCGTCTACCGCGGCGGACGCGAAAATGCGCAGCGAGGCAGCCTGCCCCACGGCCAGCCGCCGGTCGGGGTCGCGCAGCTCGTAGATTATCGGTACGGTGCGCGCCTCGGGCTCCAGGACGCGGCCGACCGCTACCAGTCGGTCGAGGGCGATGGGAGCCCCGAATCCCGGCACCTCCAGCTCGGCCCCGGCCAGCTCGTCGATCCTCCCCAGGGCCGCCTCGGGCAGCGCGCCGACCACGTGCACGCGATCGAGCGCAATCAGCCGGAACAACCGCGTCCCCGCGTCGACGCTGGCTCCGGGCGTCGCGTCCGACGCGGCCACCACGCCGCTGATCGGCGCACGCAGCACGAAGCGGGTGTCGCGTCGGCCCTCCCCCTCGCCGGTCCGCGTCAGGTCGAGCTGGGCCAGATGCGCCTCGGCAGCGGCCAGCCGGGCCTCGGCCGTACGCTCGGCCATCCGCGCCTCGAGCCGCCGCCGCTCGGGCAGGGCGCCGGCAACGACCAGCCTGTCCGCCCGCGAACGCGCGGCCCGCTCCAGCTCCAGCGCGTTGCGCGCCTCGGCCACGGCCAGCTCCAGCGCCGGGCGATCCTCGCCGTGCCCGCTGTGAGGAATGATCTCCACCAGGGGCTCGCCGCGGGACACGCGGGATCCGACGGGATGCGCCGGCAGATCGTCAGCCAGCCGGCCCGCGACCGGGGTCGTCACGTCGGCACGGCCGCCGGTGCGCGGCTCGATCTCGGCGGCAATCACCAGGCTCTCGGCGATCTGCCGCCGGCCGGCTTCCGCCGTGGCGAAGTCGAGCATCCACTGCTGCTCCTTCAGGAACGGAATCGAGCCGTCGTCCTCCTCCTCGCCCGCGGAGAGGGCGGCGCCCGCGGCGGCCGTGAGCACCGTAACCTCGCCCAGATCGTGGCGGTCCGCCAACCCCGGCGCTTCGAGGACCACCGAGAGGCGGTAGCGCCCGGCCCGCGACGGCACGACGTCGACCCCGAAGATGCCGGGGCGTCCCGGGGCATCCACCGTGAACGCCTCCTCCCCCGCTCCATCCAGCCGTACCTCGGCGCGGCCCGTCCGCAGCGGCTCGAAGGTCGCAAGATCGGTGAAGTGGATGGCGAAGCGGCTGGTCTCGCCCTCTACCAGCGCGGGATACTCCATGAACAGCTCGCTGAGGCCGGTCCAGCGCGTCTCCACCACCGGCGGTACTTCCACCGCGTCGATTGCCTCGACGGCGCCCGCCCCACCGCCGCACGCAAGTGCGAGGCAGGCCGACAACGTCCCGCCGCCGCCGACCAACCCTCGGCTCATGGTACTCATGGCGCCAACTCCCCTCCCGCCGCCAGATCGAGATCGATGACGGCCCGGCGCGCGGCGACGGACAGCTCCAGCAGGCGGAGCCCCGCGCCGACCACTACCCGATGCGCGTCGAGCAGCTCCAGAATGCCGTACTCGCCTTCCTCGTAAGCCGCGCCTGCAATCGCGGCCAGCTCCGCCGCAGCCTCGACCGATTCGACCCGGTAGCGCTCGGCGAGTGCGCGATACCGCGCAGCGGTGACGTACGCCGCCCGCACCTCGCCCTCGATGCGGGCGCGGAGCGCCTGTCGGTCGGCATCCGCCCTCGCACGCCCGGCCTCGGCCCGCGCTACCTGTGCCTGTCCGCGGTTGAAGAGCGGAAGCCCCACCGTCGCCGCGACCACGTAACCCGACTCGTTCCCCAATGTTGCGCCGCTCCGCTTCACGCCGGCGGTGACGACCGCCGCGGGCAACCGCAGACGCTCGGCCGCCCGGCGCTCGGTCGCCCAACGCGTCTCGCGCGACGTCAGGGCCCGGTAGTCCGCCCGCCGCGCCAGCGCCCGGGCCAGAAACACGTCCGAATTCGGGCCGGGCGCGGCATCCAGCAATCCGCCGACCGCCGAGAGTCCATCCGGATCGGTTCCCGGCTCGAGGAAGGCCGCAAGCCGGGCCTGCGCCGTCAAGCGATCGATGACCGCCGCCTCCAGGTCGGTCTCGACATCGGCCACCTCCCGCTCGGTGCGCAGCCGGTCGAAGCGCGAGCCCTCGCCTTCGCGCTCGCGGGCGCGCAGCACCTCGACCAGGCGGACAAGCTCGCGCAGGCCGCCCTCCAGCACCGCCACCCGCTCCTGGGCGAGCAGCAGATCCGCAAAAGCCAGGCGCAAACGAGCTTCGAACGCCAGCCGGGAGGCGTCGGCGCGGGCGGCGGCGGCGGTCACGGCATACCCGGAGGCCTCGCGGAGCAGCCCGCGGCGGCCCCGCAGGGGAAGCTGCTGGGAGAACAGAAGGAACTCGTCGACGGCGGCGCCGACGCTCTCACGCGTGTATCCGACCGTCGGGTTGGCGAGCAGGCTCCGCTCCCGCTCGCCGGCCTCGAGCTCGCGGACGCCGAGACGGAGCGCCAGCAGGTAGGGATGTCCGGCGCGCATCCGGTCGAGCGCCTGCTTCTCGGTCAGCGGCTGGCCCGATGCGGCCGGCGCCCACATCCCGAGGAGCCCGGCCCATAGCAGCAGCAATCGCCTTCGACGCATGTATTGCCCTCTCCCGACACCGTTCGGCCGGCGGACGGCCGCCGCCCTGTTTCGGCAACGTCCGCACGCGCGCAGAGGAGACCGCACGCCCGGCGGACGGAAGCGTCAGGAACGGACAGGGGGGGCGCGAGCTGCGCGGTGGGGCGATGGAGGAGGGTCCGGACCGGCATCCGCAGCTACCGGCGCACGCGCACCGGCCGTTAGGGGCGGGATGCCGGTCTCCGGCGCAGCGACCTGCGCGCAGGACGCGCCCACGTCGATCGACGCGACCTCGATCGCGGCGGCCGACAGCGCGACCGCGGCGTGCCGGTGCCTGGAGCCGGCCGGCGCAAACGTGCCGCCAGTACCACGGCCCGGACTCCCCGCCGGATGCCAGTGCGCACCCTCGGCATGGTGGTGCGCGCAGTGCTCGTCCACCGCCTCTCCGTGCGCTGACGACGACCCGTGACCGGATCCGTGTGCATGCACGTGCATGAACGGCGCGGACGCGCCGGAGAACACCAGCGCCGCGACGAGCAGGAGGTGGACGATGCGGTGCAGCATCACGCCTATCCTTACGGCCGATCCGGGCCCTGTCAACCGTTGAGTGCGGGCAGCAGCGTGAGCGTGTTCGCAGCAGGCGGGTCGGACTAGACGAAAACGACGATGATCCGGAAGGGTTGACAGCCCGCGCGCGGCGTCGTAGCGTGAGGCGTTCGCGGACCGGAACACTCCATGCGACTTCTGTCGATCGCGGTCACCGTCGCGCTTGCAGTCGGGCTCGCTGCGCCGGCGGCGGGACAGGACCCGGCCGGCGACGAGGCGACCGTGGACGGCGGCGCGCTTCCGGTCTCGCTAGATCGCGTCAGGCGGCGCATGGCGACCCTCCCCGCCGACGAGGACCGGCTGCTGTTCCGGCTGACCGCACGCGTCAACGTCTACGCCCGCGCGCAGGCCGTCGAGATTCTCCGGGGCTTCAACGTCGAGAGCTGGACCTCGCTCATCGGCGGGCGGACCGGAGGAGCAATCGCCTACGGCTCGCCCACCCACAACGAGATGGTGAACGTGGCGACGCCGTCCTTCTGGCGCGAGCGGGCGTCCAGCCTGGGCGGGATCAGCGTCGGCTGGTAGCACGGACGCAGCCGGCCTCCCGCCGCCGCACCCCGAGGGCACGGTCGCCATCGCAACCGTCTCCATGTCAGGAGCCCGTACATGTTCGCCGGCACGGGGGCCGAACTGCCGATACACTAACGGCTACATGTCCAACGAAACGCGCCGGCGCACGATCAGGTTGCTCGCGATCGTCCTGGTCCCGGGCGCCCTGTCGCTGCCGGCGGCGGCGCAACCGACCGATCCGGTCGTCGTCGTCGTACCGTTCATCAACGTGAGCCGGCAGCCGGCCGACGACTGGATCGGCGCCGGCCTCGCCGAGACCATCGCCGCCGACCTGCGGAACGCCGGGTTGCGCGTTGCCGGCAACCTCGCGCCCGCTGCCGGCGCTCCCCTGCCCGCCGGCAGCGGAAATGGCAACGGGGTCGGCAATGGCAATGGCAACGGAAACGGCTCCGGATGGTCCACGCATGACCCGCTCGAAGCCCATCGCCGGCGCGGCGTGACGTGGCTCGTCGACGGAACGCTGCAGCGCGTGGGCGACCGGCTGCGGATCACGACCCGCATCGTGGAGGTCGCGACCGGCGCGACCATGTTCAGCACCCGCATCGACGGCGCGCTGGGCGACCTGTTCGACATCCAGGACGAGGTGGGCGCGGCGCTCGCCGCGCGACTGTCCACCGACTCGGGCAGGCGCACGGCAGCGGCGACCCGCGTGGCGCCGCGCGCCGGCAGCGTACCAGCGGGTCCCGCCCCGCGTCCCGAGAACAGCGCGACGCCACCGCCGCCCCCGGTCGTCCCGGCCGAGCTCGAGCCCCGGCCCGAGCGCAACGTGACGGGAGCGCTCGCGTTCGGCGGACCACCCGCCGCGGATGGAGCGCCGCCGCCCCAGCGCCCGCCGTCGCGTCCCGCCCGGGGCGGCGGATTCATCCCCACTCCACTGACGCGCCCGACGGCGGTCATCGGTCGCACCGGGACGCCGCCCGTCATCGACGGCCGTCTGGACGATTCGATCTGGGAGACCGCCACCCACATCACGGACTTCATCCAGATTGCGCCGGTGGAAGGCGCTCCGGGCACGGAGGAGACCGAGGTGTGGATGGCGTACGACAACGACCACCTCTACTTCGCCTTCTACGCCCACTACACGCGGCCGGAGGTGATGCGCATCAACCGGGCCGACCGTGAGGAAATCCGCGGCGACGACCGGATGGCGGTGCTGTTCGACCCGTTCCTGGACCAGCAGCGTGCGTACCAGTTCGAGGTGAACGGCTACGGCGTGCAGGGGGACTCGCTCGTCAACGCCGACGGCAGCACCGGTTTTTCACGGTCGAGCAGCAGCTCGTCGGCCTCGCGGGGCGGCAGCGGACCGCGCCGGAGCGGCGGCAGCGGCATGAGCCAGTCGGGACAGTTCGGCATCCGGGGCGACCAGTCGTGGGACGCCCTCTTCGACACCGCCGGCCAGGTCGTTGGCGACGGCTGGACGGCCGAGATGCGCATCCCGTTCAAGAGCCTGCGCTATCCGTCGCGCGCGGGCGGCGAGGAGCATCGCTGGGGTCTCCAGATCACCCGCGTCATCCGCGACAAGTCGGAGGCGCAGTCGTGGTCGCCAATCTCCCGCGGCGTGGCGGGCCAGCTCACGCAGTTCGGCGTGCTGGAAGGGCTGTCGGACATGTCCCGCAGCCGCAACCTGGAGTTCCTGCCCGAGCTGACGGGCTTCCGCCTCGGATCGCTCGACAGGGAGACCGGCGTCTTCGATCGCGGCGACCCGGGCGGGGAGCCGGGGCTCGGCGTCAAGTACGGCATCACCCCCAACCTGACCGCCGACATCACCTTCAACCCCGACTTCTCGCAGATCGAGTCGGACCGGCCGCAGATCGAGACCAACCAGCGCTTCCAGCTCTTCTACCCGGAGCAGCGCCCGTTCTTCCTGGAGGGGCAGGAGATCTTCCAGACCGCGACGCCGCTCACCCTGGTCCACACCCGCACGATCGCCGACCCCGACTTCGGCGGCAAGCTGACCGGCAAGGTGGGCCGGACGACGCTGGGCGTGGTCGTCGCCGACGACGTGGCGGCGGGCCGGCTCGTCGACGACACGCACCCGGAGTACGGCGGCACCGCGCAGACCGTGCTCGGCCGCGCGCGGTACGACTTCTACGCCGAGTCGTACCTGGGCGCCATCATGACGGACCGCGAGTTCGGGAACGACCACAACCGGGTGGCCGGCGTGGACGGGCGTTTTCGTCTCGGGCGGACCCACCGCGTCAGCTTCCTGGCCGCGGGGTCCGAGACGCGGGACGCCGAGCTCGGCGCGCTGTCCGGATCGGCGGTCGAGGCGGACTTCGCGAAACAGGGGCGCAATCTCAGCTACAACGTCGCCTACAGCAGCATCGATCCCGGGTTCCACACCAACAGCGGCTTCCTGCCGCGGGTGGACCTGCAGCAGACGAGCGGCACGGTGTCGTACCGCTGGTGGCCCGAATCGAACCTCATGACCTGGGGCCCGTCGGCCACCTACCTGCGCCTGTACGACCACGCCGGGGTGCTGCAGGACGAACAGCTCCAGGGCATGGCGAGCTTCTCGTTCCGCAACAACATGGCCATCACCGGCATGGTCAACCGCGACCTGGAGCGCTACGGTCAGATCGACTTCCGCAAGACCGGCTACGGCTTCTTCGGCGTCATGAGCGCGCGGATCCTCTCGATCTACGGCGGGTACAACTGGGGCGACGGCATTCTCTACGCGGACGACCCGTACCTGGGCCGCTCGACCATCGGCAACGTGAACTTCCGCTTCCAGCCCACCTCGCGGCTGCGCACCGAGTTCAACATGGTGTCGAGCGACTTCATCGATCCGATCGGCAACGAAGGCATCTTCCACGTCAAGATCTTCCGCACCCGGACGACCTACCAGTTCACCGACCGGCTGCTCGCCCGCCACATCGCCGAGCACAACACCCAATCGGTGACGGTCGGCAACAACATCCTCTTCACCTACCGCATCAACGCCGGCACGGTCGTGTTCCTCGGCTACGACGACCGCTATCAGCGCGGCACCCGCATCGACAGCCTGCTGTTCCCGTTCACCTCGCTGCAGCGGACGAACCGGGCGTTCTTCGGGAAGCTGTCGTACCTGTTCCGCTACTGATTCTCACGCGCCGGCGCGACTTCAGGAGGAGGTCTCGTGGAGCTACTGCTGTTGCTGCTCGGGGTTGCCGCCTTGTTCTGGCTCGTGTCACCCCTTGCCGTCCTCATCCTCGGTCTGAAGCTGCGTGATGCCCGGCGCCAGACGGACCGCCTCCAGGCTCGCGTAGGGATCCTGGAGAACGAGCTCCGTATGCGGAGCGGTCCGGCGCAGCCGGCAGGTTCCCGGATCGTCGCGCCGCCCACCATCGCCGAAACCCCACGACCGTCGCAGCCCGCTGCCACCCCGACCGGACCACCGCTCTCCCGCGAGGCGAAGCCGCCGGCGGCGGCACCGCTGGAGCCGGCGATCCCCGGGCCCTCGGCTCCACCCGGACAGACACCGCCGCCGCGCCCGTTCGTACCCGACGCACCGGTGAGCGCGCCGCCACTGCCGGAATCGCCGATGATGCGCGGCTCCATTGCGGAGGGACAGAGATCCGGTCCGCCCTGGACGGACAAGCTGGGCTCGCTCCTCTTCGGTGGCAACACGCTGGCCAGGGTAGGCGTCGTCATCCTCTTCTTCGGCTTCTCTTTCTTCCTGACCTACGCGGCCGAGCAGGGGTGGTTCGGGATCGAACTGCGCCTGGCCGCAGCGGGCCTGGCCGGGATTGCGCTGTTGGCAACCGGTTGGCGGCTGCGGACCTCTCGCCGGGAGTACGCGCTGGCCCTTCAGGGCTGCGGCGCCGGCATCGTGTATCTCACCACGTTCGCGTCCGTGAACCTGTACGGCCTGGTCGGCGCCGGCGCCGGTCTCGGTCTCATGCTCGTGCTGGTCCTGCTCACGGCCGCCCTGGCCATAAGGCAGGACGCGCGGAGCCTGGCCGTGCTGGCCTCGCTCGGCGGCTTCCTCGGTCCAGTGCTGGTGACCCGTGAGGCCAGCCACGTAGCCTTGTTCTCCTACTATGCGGCCCTCGACGTCGGCATCGCGACGGTGGCCTGGTTCCGGGCCTGGCGAGGGCTGAACCTGCTGGGGTTCGTGTTCACGTTCATTATCGCGACCTGGTGGGGAGTCGAGTTCTATCAGCCTGACTACTTCGCCACCACGCAGCCGTTCCTCGCGATCTTCTTCTTCGTCTTCGTTGCGGTCACCGTGATGCACGCGTGGCGTCAACCGCCGCACCTCACCGGATACGTCGACGGAACCCTCGCCTTCGGCGTGCCGCTCGCGGCCTACACCCTGCAGCATCGGCTGACGAGCGGGTTCGAGTTCGGCCCGGCAATCAGCGCCCTTGCGTTCTGCGTGTTCTACGCCGCAGTCGCAATTGCCATCCGCCGCTACGGGCGCGAGTGGATGCGGCTGCTCGGGGATTCGTTCATTGCGTTGTCGGTGGCGTTCGGGACACTGGCGGTACCGCTCGCGGTCGACGGGAGCTGGACCTCGGCCGCCTGGGCGCTCGAAGGAGCCGCGGTGGTCTGGATCGGCGTCCGACAGAACCGACGGCTGGCCCTGCTGTCGGGCCTCGGGCTTCAGTTCCTGGCCGGCTTCCTTGCGATCGGCGGGCAATCGGCGGACGCGCTCCCTGTAATCAACGCCGTCTTTCTGGGGCACCTGATGGTCAGTCTGGCCGGCCTCCTCTCCGCCTGGTGCCTGGTTCGCGCTCGGGTTACAAGTCTGGACTCGCGTCTCTTCTCGGTCCTTGCGCTCGCCTGGGGAACGGTCTGGTGGTTCGGCGCCGGCGTCTTCGAAATCTCGCAGCATCTGTCGTCCGTCGACCGGCACGCTGCCACGCTCGGGTTTCTCACGGTCAGCACCGGCGCGTACGCGCTGCTGAGATCGCACCTCGAATGGAAGGACCTGGCGTACCCGCCGTTGATTCTGCTTCCGGCCATGGTGCTCCTGACCTTCGTCTGGTCCGCCACGACGCCCGACCTGCTCGCACGCTGGGGCCTCCTCGCCTGGCCCATGGCGTTCCTTACGATGTACTGGACCTTGCGGCGTCTCGAGAGCGATTGGCGTGAAGTCGCCCCCGGGTACCACTGCGGCACGCTGTGGCTCGGCGTGTTCTGCACGTGGCGGGAGGCTCTCTGGCTGAGCAGGGAGTTGGCTCCTGACGGTCCAGCGTGGTCGTTCGCGATTCCGGCCCTCGTTCCAGCGTATTTTCTCTGGAGTCTCGTAACGTTCCGTACGCTCCTCAAGTGGCCGGTCGAGCGCTTTCGGGAAATCTACCTCGGCACCGGCCAGATGCCCCTGATGCTCGTGATCCTGGGCTGCGTGCTGGCGGGCAGTTTCCATCCGGGCAATCCGCACCCGCTCGTCTACATCCCCCTCGTCAACCCTGTCGAGTTGCTGCAGGCGTTCTCACTCGCCGCCCTGTTCCAGTGGTACTCGACGCAACCCTTCAAGCCCTCGGACCACACGCCGCGACTTGCGTTCGGCATCCTCGCTTTCGTTGCCCTGAACGGGGCAATCGCGCGTACGACTCATCACCTTGCCGGCGTACCGTTCGAATTCGCGCCGCTCTGGTCGTCCGCGGTGTTCCAGACCCTGCTCTCCGTCGTCTGGACGACCGCGGCCCTCGCCGTGATGCTCGGTGCGAGCCGGACAGGATTGCGCCGCGAATGGCGGCTCGGCGCAGCTCTCCTGACAGCGGCGGTGATCAAGCTGTTCATTGTCGATCTCGCCGGCACGGGAGAGCTCACGCGGATCGTGTCCTTTCTGGTCGTGGGCGGCCTGATACTCCTCATGGCGTACGTCTCGCCGCTGCCGCCGCCCGAAGATGTCGAAGCGAAGCGCGACTGATGCGCGAGGGTCATAGCGGATCGACTGGCGCCCCGAAACGCCTCGCAGGCTCGGAGTTTCGGCCCATCCCATCCGCACCACGACCTCGCGTCTCAGGACTCCGCTTCGCTGCGTTCTGCGGCGCAAGCTCCTAGTCCTAGTCGAGCACTTCGCCAATGCGATCGAGCCTGATCGCTCCGCTACGCGCATCCCGCGCGATCAGCTTCTGGACGGCCCTGCCCAGCAGGTGGTCCTGCGGCACCGCGCCCCAGTGTCTGCTGTCCGAACTGCGGCGACGATCGTCGCCCATTACGAAGAGGTGTCCGTCGGGCACGACTTCCGGACCAAAGTCCTCCAGGACGGGCTGGACTCCTTCGGGTTCATCGAAACGGATTCCGTCGACGTACACGACTCCGTTCTCTATAGCCACGATCTGCCCTGCAGTCGCGATGCATCGCTTGATGATTGAGGTATCCCGGTTGCCGGGGTGTTCGAGGTAGACGATGTTTCCCGGATCGGGCAGGCTGCCGGCATGCGCGTTCACGTCCAGCAGGATACGCTCCCCCTCCACGAGAGTCGGCGCCATCGCATCACCGGCGACAACTCCTTGTCGCACCGGAGTGTATTTCTCCAACGCATGACCGAGGAGCGCACTCAATGGGAGCAGCAGGCACGCGGCGACGAGGCAGGGTTGCCAACGGCGCTTCACGTCCAGCACGCCCGACGAGGATCGTCGGGCGGCCAGGTAGGCGTCCCGGGACATGTAGAGCACGAAGCCGGGGATCCAGGGTACGGCCAATACGAGGTTGAACGGGGCCATGGCAACATCCCTCACCATGAGCAACGTCAGCCCCACAGTCGCCCACGAGAGGACGTTGAAGACAAATCCCCTTCGGAACTGTCGGCTGTACACTTGGCCCAGTCCCGGCAGCAGGAATCCGAGCGCTACGGCCAGCCATCCCGCTCGTGAAGACTTCTCCATGCTCCGCTGGAACGTCCGGGAACGCAACGCCCCGCCGGCAAGGCACCGGTCGACGGGCGTGGGTCGTTCGGGGCATCATTGTACCGATAGTCGATTCGATACGAGGAGAGCACCATCCGCAAACAACTGGATTTCCGCGTAGAAGGCCTCGACTGCAACGAGGAGGCCAAGCTGCTCCGGAACGCGCTGGCGGGGCGCGACGGGGTTCGCGGGGTCTCGTTCCACGTCGTCGACGGGCGGATGACCGTCGACACGGACACGCAGACCTTCGGCGCCGAGCAGGTCGCCGAGGCCGTCTCCCGGCTGGGGATGCGCGCCGAGCCGTGGGATGCAGCGCCGCGCGTCGAGTCGTGGTGGGAGGCACACGGCCGGCACGCGCTGGTGGCGACCAGCGGCCTGACGCTGGCCAGCGGCCTCGTCCTGCACATCCTGGTGGCCGGCGGCGGCATGCTGGAGACGTTGCTCGCTCACGCTCACGGGGCACACGGCATCGACCGTTCCGTCGTCCTGCTGCTCCTCGTGGGCATCGTTGCGGGGCTCTTCCACTCCGCACCGAAGGCGGTGGCGTCGCTCGTGCGCCTGCGGCCGGACATGAACGCCCTGGTGCTGGTGTCGGTGACAGGCGCCCTGTTCCTGGGCGAGTGGGCAGAGGCCGCGGTGCTGGCCTTCCTCTACGGGCTGTCGGGACTGCTCGAGAACTGGAGCGCGCGGCGGGCGCGCAACGCCATCGGGTCGCTGCTGCGCATCACGCCTGCGACGGCGGCGGTCGTGCACGGCGACCACGAGCACCGGACGCCGGTGGACCGTGTCGCGGTCGGCGCGCACGTGCGGGTGCGGCCGGGCGAGCGCGTTCCGTGCGACGGCGTGGTGACCGACGGCAGTTCGTACGTCGATCAGGCGCTGGTCACCGGCGAATCGGTACCCGCCTGGAAAACGGCGGGCGACGAGGTGTTCGCGGGCACGGTGAACGGTCACGGCGTGGTCGAGCTGCGCACCACGCGGGCCGCGTCCGACACCATGCTGGCCCGCATCACCCGCATGGTCGGGGAGAGCCACCACCACCGGGCGCCGACCGAGCGCTTCATCGACCAGTTCGCGCGCTACTACACGCCGCTGATGTTCGCGGTGGCGTTCGCGGTGGGGGCGTTTCCCCCGCTGCTGCTCGGCGGCGGCTGGGAGCACTGGTTCTACCAGGCGATGCTCATCCTGCTGATCTCGTGCCCGTGCGGGCTCGTGATCTCGACGCCGGTGACGATTGCCGCCGCCATCACGTCGGCCACGCGGCACGGCGTGCTGATCAAGGGCGGTTCGCACCTGGAAGAGCTGGGACGCCTGTGCGCAGTCGCCTTCGACAAGACCGGCATCATCACGCGCGGCGAGCCGGACGTCCGCGAGCTGCGCCCCGTGGGCGGCCGCTCGGCGGACGAGGTGCTGGCGCGGCTGCTGTCCATCGAGCTGCGCAGCGAGCATCCCCTGTCGCGCGCCATCGTCCGCCACGCACGCGAGCGCGGCGTGGAACCGGCCGAGCTGACCGGTTTCGCCGCCATCGAGGGGCGCGGCGCCGAGGCGGTGATCGACGGCAAGCGATTCTGGGTCGGCAGCACGCGCTTCGCCCGCGAACGGACCGCGCTCGACCGATTC
Organism: Vicinamibacterales bacterium; assembly: GCA_965116825.1. GTDB lineage: Bacteria > Acidobacteriota > Vicinamibacteria > Vicinamibacterales > UBA8438 > WTFV01. The sequence goes on along the minus strand of OZ220736.1, from coordinate 3,211,424 downwards.
GAAACCGCGCTCACCGAGATGCAGCGGGTCGACGAGACCGTCGTCGTCTGCGGCGCCGGGGACGACGTCTGGGCGCTCGTAGCGGTGACGGATCCGGTGCGCACGGAGGCGCTCGCCAGCGTGGCGCAGATCCACGGCCAGGGACTCCGGTCGGCTCTGCTGACCGGCGACAACGCGACGACGGCCCGCAGCGTCGGCGACCGCGTGCAGGTGGAGGACGTGCGCGCCGAATTGTTGCCCGACGGCAAGGCGGCCGCCATCCGGGAGCTCATCGCGCGCCACGGGCCGACCGCGATGGTCGGCGACGGCATCAACGACAGCCAGGCGCTGCTGGCCGCCTCGGTCGGCATTGCGATGGGCGGCAACGCCACCGACGTCGCGGCCGAATCGGCGGACGTCGTGCTGATGCAGGACGACCTGTTCAAGCTGCCGTTCCTCGTGGACCACGCCCGCCGGGCCCGGCGCGTCATCATCGAGAACGTCACGGTCGCCCTCGGCGCCAAGGCGCTGTTCCTGGCGTTCATGGCATTCGGGACCGCCACCCTGTGGATGGCGGTGGCCGCCGACATGGGCGCGTCCCTGCTGGTCACCTTCAACGGCCTGCGGATGCTCCGGCCGGCCTTGATCGGGGGCGAGGCGGCGGCGGGACCGGCTCTGGCGAAGGCCGCACAGGAGGGGTGACGGCGGCATGGCTGCCACACGCCGACTGCTCGGCAGCGGCGGCGTCGCCTCGGCTCCGGCGGGCGAGGATCCGCCTCCCGTTGCCGCTGACACATCGAGCCGCTACGGCAGCGGCAGCTGGCGGCTCTCCTTCTCGCGCGCCTGATCGAAGGCCGGCAGCGGCTCGGCGCTGCGCACCTGTTCGAGCCAGAAGACGCCGTCGTAAGGGATCGAGTTGCCGCGAGTGCCGATGAGGTCGACGTCGCCGTCCCCGTCCATATCGCGGACGAGGAACTTGTCGAACATGCCGCGGACCCGGCGCGACACGTCGTGGCGGGTCCAGGCGCCGGCCGGGTCCTCGGGCTGCTCGAACCAGGCCAGGCGGCCGGCGCGGTGCGACGGCGACAGCTCGGTCGCGTCGACGTCGCGTGGAGCCTGGCTGTAAGCGCCGGAAAAGGCGTCGAGGCGCCCGTCGTCGTCGATGTCGGTCAGGACGAAGCCAACCAGCCGGTCGGGCGCGAGGCCGCCGATGACATGCAGCCTCCATGCGTGAGCGGGGTCGGCGGGCTGCTCCAGCCACGAGAGGCCGTTGCGCTCGTCGCGAATGGCGATGTCGATGCGCCCGTCGCCGCTCAGGTCGACGAACTCCATGTTGAAGCCGGTGACCACGGCTTCCGGCTCGATCTCGATGCGATGCTCCACGAACGCTATCTCGTCCTTGCTGACGTTCTCGAACCAGAAGATCCGCTGCTCCATGCGCGAGCCGCCGATGACGTCGAGGTCGCCGTCGCCGTCGAGGTCGAACGGCTGCGAGTTGATGGGGACGATGACGCGCGTAAGCTCATGCTCGACCCACGCGTCGCCGTCGAGCGGATCGTCGGGGATGGCGAACCACGAGATCGGGTGCGTCTCGGTGATGCCGCGCGGCGGGTTCTGCCCGCCCTTGTTCGGCGCGACCACCTCCGGCCGGCCGTCGGCGTCGAAGTCGGCGAGAAAGACCCGGATGTAGGAGCCGCGGTCGCGGGTCGCGGCGGGAATCACCCGCTTCCACCGCTCGGCCCGGCCCTTCGCGCCGGGGTTCTCGAAGTAGATCAGGTGCGACAGCTCGCACGCGACGACGACGTCCGGGTAGCCGTCGCCGTTCATGTCGCCGATGGCCACGTCCTCGGCCGCGCCCGCCTCCTCGCCTTCGGCCAGCGTGTAGAGGTCCCAGGAATCGGGATCGCCGGAGCCGTACGCGATCCGCACGTGCCCGTCCGGCATCCCGTCGTAGGTCGTGTCGGACTCGTGCACGGAGACGACGTCGAGGTGGCCGTCGAGATCGAGATCCGCCATCTCCAGGCCGTCGCTGCCGGCCAGGGCGACGCCGCCCGTCGCAAGGTCGTCGATGATGTGCTCGCGCCACGAGATGTACTCGCCGCCGGCCGTCTTCGCGCGCGTCGGCGTGTCGGCCACGGCCAGCGGGACGTCGCGCGACTGTCCGCCGGAGGCCTCCCCGACGGCCGCGACGACCGTCCACCCTGCGACGAGCGCCAACGCGGCCGGGACCCCGACCACGCCGCCCCTGCCGCGCCACGTCGACGACCTGTGGATTCGAGTCACCGTTCCGCTCCTCGCTGCTACTCGATGCACGTCATCCGACCAAGGTGATGGCGGCCGGCGCGCGGAGTTCGCCGGGTCAGCGCTCATCCGCGACCCCGGCGTCCTGATGCGTCCGGGCGCCGGGGCAGTGCGGACACATCCTGCCGGTCGACCCGAGGGCGGCCAGCGGCACCGGAATGGTCCGGCCGATCTGCCCGGGAGCAAGCCCCCGGCACGCGGGAGAATGATGGTAGACGGTCTCTTCCCCGACGACCGAGCCGTCGGCCACGAACACCGTGGCCGGGGGGATGTAGTAGCGAACCGGCGTGGCGCGCACGGTCGTGCGCCGTCGGTTCACTCGCACACGAAGCTCTTCGGGCGGCTCGTCGAGCGCCGGACGGTGATAGGTAACCAGGTACTGGCCGTTCAACTCGGTCGCGATCCGCCTGAGCCGCTCCGCGATGCCGGACGTCGACGACACCTTGTAGAGCCGGCCGCCGGAGTCGCTCGGCCCCTTGTCGAGCATGCGCTCCCGCTCGCGATTCTCCTGCATCCAGCGGAAGGCGCCCGCCCCGGACGTGATCGTCGCCAGGCCGTTGCTGCGCCCGAAGTCCGCAAAGCCGACGCTCCGGAAGCTCGTCAAGGCCACCGCGTGCATGACGACGCCGTAGCTCCACAGCCGGTCGGCGACCGCCTCGGCGTCCTGGTCGCGGCTGGCGTCGGGGGTGCTCCGGCCCCGCGCGGGCAGCCCGATCCCGCGGATCGACATGTCCTGCATGCCGCGGCCTTCGGTAGTCAAGAGAACAATCGCGGGCCGCATGGCCCTGCGGGCCGCCAGCTCGGCCGCGGTCTCGTCGACCGCGGCGACCATATAGGCACTGGTCTCGGAGAAACCGGAGAAGCGCTCGGCCGCCTGCCTCAACAGCGCCGTATCGGCGGTGTAGTCGACGACGGTCTGACGCTGATCGCCGAACGCGATCAGGCTGATGCGATGCCCGGGCAGCGCCTCGACGAACGAGACCAGGGCCTCGCGAATGTGGACGATGTTGTTGCTGGCGACCATGCTGTCGTCGACCAGCAGCGCCACGTTGAAGGCGGCCGTAGCCGGCTCGACCCGCAGCACCTCGCGCCGGTCGCCGTCCTCCTCGACGCGGAAGTCGGCCGGACCGAGCCCCATCACCGGACGGTCGCGGCGGAGCGCGGCCACGTAGGCCTGCGCCTCACCCGCCTCCAGAACCTGGGCGCTCGGTACGACATGGGCCGGAGGAACCGTGAGAACCGCACCGGCGAGCGCCGCGCACAGAATGGGCGCGACGCTCCAGTACCGGAACCGCCACTCGATCCGCCGCCTGCCCGGAAAACGCAATCGAACGGCCATGGCGACCTCCTGTTCTGCGCCGCTGCGGAAACCGGCCCTGCGCTTGGACCTGCGGCACGGTGGCGGCGGCTTCAAGGCGCGCTCGGCGCGGGCTTCACGCTGACCGTCACGTTGACCGGGACGACGTGCACGGTATCGTCGGCCACCGCCTGCAGCACGTAGGTGCCCGGCTCGCTGAAGCTGACCCGCGTGACGGCCCGCCCGCCTTCGCCGATCTCCGGCACCTGCGGATCGAACGACACGTTGCCTGGACCGCGCCAGTGCAGCCAGGTCACCGCCAGGCCGGTGGCGGCGGCCTTGCGCGGATCGACGACCGCCTGCGACTTCGGGCCGCGGCGCGCCCTGCGTTCCGCCAGGCGCGGGTCCGGCGGAGGAATGCCGTCGTCGCCGGCGATGACCGCGATCTCGATCGAGTCCGGCAGGGTCACCTCCAGCTCGTCGGCGCCTTCCAGGTCGATGAACGGACGCTGGTTGTCGGCGTAGCCCTGCGCGGTGCCGGTACCTCGGTTCAGGCGCCGCACGCCGGCGTCGATCTCCCAGACCGGCCAGAGGTGGCCGTACGCGTAGTCGGTACGGCCGTTGTGGGTAACGCTCCAGACCAGATCCTGCTCCCGGCCCCAGTCGGCCGGCACGCGGACCGTGAAGACGAACTGCTGCCGGCGGTTGTAGAAGTGGGTCGGCTGGCCGCGGTCGGCCGGCCCCGGCTCGAAGAAATTGTTCGGCCCGACCCGGACGATCGGCTGCTCCTCGTAGTTGCGGTTCAGGTAGCCGAAGACCATGGTGAACGACCCGTCGTCGTTCCGCTCCCACCCCTCGAAGACCGGCTGCACGTTCTGGCCCCGATTCCAGCGCTCCTGCGCCGACGCCGGGGAACCGATCGCCGCCGCCAGCAGGACGACGGCGGCCACTGCACGAACGATGCGAATCTGACCCCTCATGATGCTCTTCTCGCGACCTCTCTCGACCCGCGCAACGGCACGAAAGCCTCCGCGGTCCGCGACCGCGAAGGCTTCGCCCGAAATCCACGCGCGCAGGGCCGTACAGGCCCTGGTCCTAGTTGTCGTTGTTGGCGGACAGCGCCTCGCGCTCCGCCACTTCCTGCTCGAACGCCTCGTCGTCGAGCTCGTACCAGCTCACCCACGCGAAGCTCATCTCGTCGCTCGACCGCTGCCCGAAGCCGGCCCAGTTGGTCGGATCGTCGTTCCAGCGGTTGGCCTCGGAGTTGTCGTGCCAGCTCGTCACGTGCAGGATGGTGTCGCGCGGGAGCAGCGGCGCCACGTGGTCCTCGTAGTTGTAGACGATGTGCCACCCGAAGTCCCAATCGGCGCAGCTCAGAATCTCCTTGCTGTTGTCCGGGTAGATGGCCTCCAGGCACTGCCGCTTGCCGAGGTTGTGCAGGTGCGCCTGGAACGCCGTGATGCGGGAGTTCTCCTTCAGGCGGTAGTAGCCGTCGTGGCGCACGTTCGACGCCCCGGCCGGGATGTCGAGGTCCTCGTCGTCGCCGACGTGGGCCGAGATGAGCTTGCGCTCCGGGACGACGCCCCGCGGGTAGAACTGCAGGCCGACCCGCGTGCGGTCGGTCGTCTCCACGCCGATGGCGGCGTAGTGCATGTTGAAGCGGATCTTCGCGCCAGCCTTGATCTGCCGCCCGGTGCCGTCCGGGAAGATGTCGCCGTTCTTGCCGAGGGCGTACTCGTTGAGGAACTCGCCGATGCCGCTGGTGTCCTCGGTGTCGTCGTTCACCATGCCGGTGACGGCGTGGTGCACCACCGGGAAGCCCTCGATCGACGGCTTCGTCTCGACCGCCTTGATCCAGCGGTCCTCGGTCAGGCCGGACTCGGACTCGAGGTTGCCCCACCAGTTGGGCGCCTCGGCCGCGACCACGAACGGCTCGGGAATCTCGACCACCCAGTCGGGCTCGCCGATCTTCCATTCGGCGATGTCCCGGAACTCGCGCGGCGGCGGCAGGTCGGCGGGGTTGCCGCGCGGCGCGCCGGCGTCGACCCAGGCCGCGACCGTGGCGATCTCGTCGTCGGTCAGCGAGTAGTCGTACTTGAAGCCCTGGACGCCGATGTTCCTGTCGACGTACCACGGCGGCATCGAGCGCGTGACCACCTTGTCCTTGATGGACCGCGCCCACGGCCGCGCCTCCTCGTAGGTGAGCAGCGACATCGGGGCGATCGAGCCCGTGCGGTGGCACTCCTGGCAGGAGCGCTGCAGGATGGGCGCGACGTCTTTCGTGAACGTGACGTCGTGCGCGTCCTGCGCGGCGGCGATCGACGGCGCGGCGACGACGCCGAGCGCGAGGACCGCGGCGAGACGGAATCGGCAACCGGTTGTGAGTGACATCTCTGAAGCCTCCAGAGCCGAGCGTGTATCGAGAATACAAACGAAAGGCACGTGCCGTCCTGCTTCACGGCTGACTGACTATTGTGGACCATGGGAGGCCGGTGCGCCAAGCCCTCCTTGCCGGGATGCGGCCCGCCGCCGGGAGCGTCTGCTCTTCCGCGTGATTGGCGCTGCGGCCGGTGCCGTCCGGAGCGACCTCATCGACCTCGTGCTCCTCAATCACGCGCCCGTCCTGCTGCGCCACCGGGTGATCCGCGACGGTGTTCTGCTGTTCGCACGCTCCGACGCAGAGCGCGTTCGCTTTGTGCACGGTACGCTCACGGAGTATCTGGACATGGAGCCGCAGCTGCGCAAGTTCACCCGCGCGCGGGTACGCCGGCTGCGGGAAGCATGGGACGACGATGGTCGATACGGAGATCCTCTCGCGGCGCGTCGACGCGTTGCGCTCGGCAAGCTCGACGCTGGCTGAGGCCCTCAGAAGCGGGCGCATCCTCAGAAGCGGGCGGTGAACGTGACCCGCAGCACGCGCCCCACCAGCACCTCCTGCGCCTGCTCGAACGTCGCGTCGTTCAGCCGCCGTCCCCGCGAACCGGAGCGGTGCCGCAGCTCGACGCCGTTGTTGAGCGCGTTGAACGCGTCGAGCCGCGCGTCCCACTGCCAATCGCCCGCGCTGAACGTGCGGGCGATGCTCAGGTCCAGCGTGGTCCAGTTCGGCAGGTACTTGACCGTGTCCTGCGGCATCAGCTCGACGTCGTAGAAGGACGAGTAGCCGAGCTGCCCCGATTGGAGCGACGGCACAATGACGCCGTCCAACCGGCACGGCGCGATGCAGTTGTCCGCGGTGTAGAACGGGGCGACGTAGTTCAGGTTGTTGGTGTCGGTGCCGCGCGAGTCCACGCGGAAGGACTCCTCGCCAACCATGCCGGTGCCGAGGGCGTTGCCGGTCGCCGGGTACGCCTGGTAGGAGCCGGCCAGCCGCAACCCCCCCGGCAGGGGAAGCGAGCCCGACAGCTTGAACTCGTTGCGCCAGTTCCGCGGCGTCGTGTACTCGTCGCAGAAGCGGTACGAGTTCGGGTCGGCGGTGAAGTAGTCGCCGCGCGACTGCTGCAGGATGATGCCGCAGTAGTTCTCGATGCCGCCCGCCTCGCCGCGCCCCGGCGTCTCCGCCGTCCAGCCGCCGAAGACCGTGCCGCCGTTGGGTAGCCGCGCGCTGAGGCCGAGCTCGAAGTTGCCGAACACGTCGGGGAAATGCCCGAAGACGGTCTCGTCCAACTGCTCGGTGCGCCTCTCGGCAGCGGGATGGATGCCGTAGATCGGAATGATCCCGGTGTAGGGACCGGGCGCCAGGAAGTCGACCTCCTTCACCCAGTTCGCGTTGTCGATGAAGCGCACCGAGCCGTCTGGAAGCCGCTCGAAGTCGAACGTCCGGTTGACGAACGTCCGTACGGTGTTCTCCTTCGTCGACCGGCGCCGGTACTCGGCCATCAGCGACACGCCGGGGGCGACCTCGTGCTGCAGGGTGACCGAGATCAGGTCGTCGAACTTGCGCTGCAGGTCCGGGTGCGGCTTGCGGGCCGAGCCTCCGCCGACCCCGGTCGCGAACGAGGCGTCGGCGGTCGGGCCGATCTCCCAGTCCTGCACGATGTTGTCGCCGTCGGTCCCATAGGGATTGGCGCAGGTCGCGGTCCGCTCGCAGCCCGGCGCCCCCATCGGGGTGCTGCTGCCCGGCATCAGGGCGACGTCGAACCAGTCGCGCTCGTCGGTGCGCGCCGCGGCGCCGGCGTAGTTCTGCAACCGGAACACGCCGGTGATGCCGAACGCGTGGTAGTAGCGGTTCCAGCCGAACTTGAGCGCCGTCCGCCCGCTGCCGAAGATGTCCCACACCGCGCTGAAGCGGGGCGCGATGTCGGGACCCATGGTGGGCATGCACAGGTCGAGCTGGCGCATCGCCACCAGCTCCCGCGGGTCGCCGGACACCGGACCGCAGTCGGGAGCGGCGGGAAAGAGCGCCGCCGTGGTGAACCGGCCGGCCGGCTTGCCGACCTCGGGACTCGACGGCTTGGCGATCTCCATCCGCACGCCGGCGTTGATCGTCAGTCGATCGATGGTCCAGGAGTCCTGCGCGTAGACGGCCGTCGAGTACTTCACCGCGCGCGTGTTGAGGTTCGGCGTGTTGGAGACCAGCACCGACTCCGGCGCTCCCAGCCGGCCACAGTTGGCACCGGCCGCATCGCACCGCGCGTAGGGATGGCCCGCGTCGATCCAGCTCACGTGATGGTCGAACGGGCTCAGGCCGCTGCTGTAGTTCACCAGGGCGAGGTCGGCGTTCCCCGACTGGCCCTCGGTGATGTGGCCCCAGTCGTTCGTGAACCCCATCCGAAAGTTGTGCGACCCGGTCACGTACGACATCGAGGCGAGGAAGCTGGAGCTGTACGGCAGGCTCGTCTGGTCGAGGCCGCGCGAAGAGTAGCTGTAGCCGCCCAGCCGGCCGTCGACCCGCCGCACCCCGCCGCCGTCGAGGCCGGCGCCGTACCAGGGGTGGACCGCCGCGCCGTTCAGGCCCTGCATGGCCGCCTGCTCGGGGCTCATCGAAGCGGGGTGGCAGGGCGACTCGATGCACGTGAAGAGACTGTCCGGCCGGTCCACGATGATGCCGTCCTGGTTGGCGAACCGGTCCGCCTGTCCGACGAACGAGAAGCCGGTCTCGAACAGCAGCCGGTTGCTGATCGTCGAGGTCCACTTCGTGTTCGCGTTGTAGTAGTTGACGGTGTCGACGTTCGTCGAGGCGGTGTCCCGGTCCTCCAGCGCGCTGAACTCGTGGAACCGGTTGCGGTGCGCCTTGTCGATGTAGGCGACCCACTTGTTGGTGTCGTTCACCTGCGTGGTGAACCGGACGAGCCCGCTCCGGATGCGGTTGTCGTCGATGGCGGTCGAGCCGTCCCGGTTCGTGGCGTTGAGCACCTCCTGGTTGGTGCTCCATTGGCGCCCCGCGGTGAAGAACCAGATCCGGTCCTGCCGGATGGGCCCGCCGAATCCGAACTGGGCGTCGTAGGTGCTGGCCAGCCTGGGCGTGGTCCCCTCCGCGACGCCGACCCGCCGCAGCCGCTCGTTGAAGTTGTCCTGGGACAGCGCGCCCGGGGTGGTGCTGCCGAAGAGCGACCCGCTGAAGCTGTTGCCCCCCTCGCGCGGAATGATGTTGATCCGCACGCCGCCGTGTCCCGTCTCCGCGTTCATCGCGTTGGTGGACACGGACATCTCCTGCGTCATCTGCGGGTTGTTGTAGGGCTTGACGCGGCCGTCGTCGAGGAAGGTGTTCAGCGTCATGCCGTCGACCTCCAGAGTCGTCTGGCGCGAGCTCGCCCCGCGGCCGAACATCCAGCTCTGCTGCATGGCTCGCGAGCCGCCGACGTCGGGCCGAATCGGCTTGACCCCCGGCACCAGCGCGGCGTAGTTCCAGAGGCTGCCGCCGGTCGGAATCGCCTCCTGGGTCTCGCGGGTCAGCGTCTCGACACGCGCCACCCGCTGCACGTCGACGATCGGTGCCTGACCGCTGACGGTCACCGTTTCCTCGAGCGCGCCGACCGCCAGCGTCGCGTCGACCGTCAGCGTGAAGTCGCCCGGCAGGGTCAGGCCGTCGCGGATCTGAGTCGAGAACCCCACCAGCGTGAACGTGACGACGTAGTCTCCCGGCTGCAGGTCGACGATGGTGTAGCGGCCCGCGCCGTCGGTGACCCCGAGACGCGATCCCTCGATCAGCACCGGGCTCGACGCCTCCACCGTCACGCCCGGCAGGATCCCGCCGGTGTTGTCCGTCACCTGCCCGGTGATGCTGCTCTGCGCGTGAGCCGCCGCCGGCAGCGTCACGACGAGCACGGCGATGCCGATGCGCCAGAACCCCTGTCTCATGACGAGTCCTCCTTCGCCGTTCGGACGAGCCGTCCGCTCCATGCCTGTCCTCACTCGGGTGACTGTCCGGAGGCGTCCGCCGCCGCGCGGGCCGCCGCCAATGTCTCGATCACCTGCGCGTCCCGCCATCCCGTCAACCGCGCCGCCTGCTCGGCCGCCGGGACCGCCTCGGCCGCCCGCCCGAGCGCCAGCAGGGCGACGGCCAGGTTGTTGTGGGTCTCGGCGAGGTCCGGCTCGATGGCGATCGCGGTGCGATAGCGCCGCACGGCCTCCGCCGGCCGGCCCAGCGCATGCAGCAGGATGCCGTAGTTGGTGAGCGCGCCCACGTGCGCCGGATCGTGGGCGAGCGCCGCCTCGAACCGCGCCGCGGCAGCGTCCAGCGCTCCCGTGCCCCCCTCGATGATGCCGAGGTTGTAGTGCGCGGGCGCGAAGCCGGGATTCAGGAGCAGGACGCGCCGGAAGCGGGCCGCTGCCTCGGCCACGCGCCCCGCCTCCAGGTAGTAGATCCCCAGCTCGTGGTGCGCCCGGAAGTCGCGCGGGTCGTCACGGGCGCGCTTCTCGGCGCCGGCCATGTCCACCGCGTTGGCCTTCCGCGTCAGGACACGGGACAACCGCTCGCGCTCTGCCGGGGTCCCGGTACGCACCTTTACCACGAGCTCGGCCATTTCGTCGGTCGACCGCCGGCCGTAGCGGACGCGCCGCGGCGGGTGGCTCGGGTTGCGCCGGTTGGCGGCCGAGTTGTCGTAGACGTAGCGCATGCTCAACGTCGTCCCGGCCGGCAGGAACAGCGGCTCCGCAAGGCGATACTCGTCCTGCCAGTTGAAGTCCCAGTCGTCGATCCGCACCAGCCAGCGGCGCGAACCGTCCGGCAGGGTCGCGAATCCCTGCAGATCGCGCCCCAAGTAGTGGGCGTGGGGATAGACCGACAGCACCTCCACGTCGACGGGCAGGCGCAACGTGTCCTCGATCACGTGACGCGCGGCGCCGGCGGGAATGTCGATCGTCTTGTCGCCCAGGAGCACGGCCGTCGGCGCCCCGGTCGGCGGGGCGTCGGCGAAGTAGATTCCCAACCGCGGCGCGATGCGCTCCGGAACCTCCGACGCCGGCAGGTGCAACTGCAGCACCAGGTCGACTCCCGGATCGAGCCGCCACGCCAGCTCCTCCGGCTCGAACGCGGGGACCCGGCCGGGCGCCCAGGCGAGCAGGTGCCCGTCGGGGAAGCGGGCGTCGTCGTCCAGCGCGTCGTCGTACCCCGGCGCCGGATCACGCCGGTCCAGACGGCGCGCGGTCCGCGCGGGATCGATCAGCAGCCGCGCATGGTGGATCGCCCGGCCGGACGGCCGGAAGTCGAACGCCCGAACGAAACGGGCGGTCGCCAGGGGAACCGGGAGAACGAAGTTGCGGTACTCGTCCTCCCCTCCGGCCGCGAGCTCGTACGGCTCGGGCAGAGCCAGCACCAGATCCGGCGGGCCGAGCTCCCAGGCGGAGGCCCAGACTGGCGGCGGATCCAGATCGTCCGGGTCCCCCTCGGTCGCGCCCTGCTCCACCCAGCGATCGAGGAGCGCGATCTCGCCCTCGCGCATCCGCCGCTCCCCCGCGAACGGGCCGCCATGACCGGGCGCAGGCTTCCAGGGGGGCATCGTGCGCGCGGCGGTCGCCTGCCGGATGGCGCGCGCCCAGGGCCGCACCTCCGCGTAGGTGACGAGGCTGAACGGGGCGGGACCGCCGTCACGGTGGCAGACCGCGCAGTGCGCGTACAGCACCGGCGCCACGTCGCGCGTGAACGTCGGGGCGGCCGGGAGCGCGAACGCCTGCGCCTGGGCAGGCGCGAACGCCTGCGCCTGGGCAGGCGCGGACCCCTGCTCTTGGGCAGGCGCGGACCCCTGCGCGCCCGCCGCAACGGCCACGCACCACACGCTCGCCAGGATCGCCGCCCGGGCAGTCATCGCTCGGCTCGCTGTGCGCTCAGATGCCCCAGCGGCCCACGTTGAAGATCACGCCGACGCCTATCCGCCACTCCTTGAAATCCCCGCCGCCCCCCAAGTCCGCCGGGTCGTAGACACCCTGAACGTTGTCGCCGATGCCCGGAATCGAGCCGGCGTTGTCGTGGAACAAGAAGTTCGACGAGGAGTCGACAACCCGGAACGACGAGGCCGAACGGGAGGGGTGCGGGACGAACGAGTGCGCGTAGGCCACGTCGAGGCGGAACCCGGCACGGTCGTTGATGGGCACATCGACGCCGAAGCCGGGCATGACCGCGAAGTTCGTCGCGGTGTGGACGTAGAAGTCGATCTTGCGAACCACACGGACAGCGCCGGCCAGCACCTGCACCCAGGGTCGCACGCCCCCGGGTTCGCCGAAGTAGAGCCGCGGCCCCGCCCCGGCGCCGATCGAGTTGATCTGCACGCCGCAGTCACCGGCGTTCGGCGACAGCGTCGGCGAGCACCAGAGCGCCTCGGCGCGGTGATACGACAGCCCCTGGAACTCCTCGTGGCGCGAGGGAGGCACTACGGTGATCTTGTTGTCGGCGGCGGCTGCCTGGGCCGCGCGCGACAGGTTCACCGGGTGCTCGCCGGGGGGAATGCCGAAGTTGAACGCCCCGCTGGCGCGCCACGCGATGGCCAGCCGCGAAGACACGTTGGCGGTGCCGCTCGTGTACCAGCCGCCCGGCAGGAGGCTGGCGTTCTCGGCAAGGCTGCCGTTGCGGACGATGCTGTAGCCGACGCCGAAGTCGCCGCCGCCCTGGGCCCACACTGTCGCGGGTGCGAACAGGAAGGCAAACGCAAGAGGAAGACCTAACCACGCGCGGACGCTCATGGGCGTGCCTCCTTCCAGTCGAACGACGTTCATTCACTGTGTCGCTCGCCCGTCCGGATGTCAACCTCAAAGAGGTCACGCGCCGCGCCGAATCCGCCCGTAGCAGCCGTGGTGGAACCCCGCGCCCAACGTCCGCCACGCCCCGTTGCTACCGCAACTTGAACACGTACAAAGCGTTACCGGTGTCCGGATGCACGATGTCCGGGCTCAGCAGCGCCGGCACGCGCCGCGGGCTGCCCCCGCCGAGACCGGTCGACACGGCGAGGTACTGCGTGCCGTCGACGCCGTAGGTGACGGGAAAGCCCTGCACCGACGTCCCGAGCCGCGTCTCCCAGAGCACCTCGCCGGTGGCCGCGTCGTGGGCGCGGAAGTAGCGGTCGACGTCGCCCGCGAAGGCCAGCCCGCCGGCGGTGGTCAGCACCGCGGTCATGAACGCGGCGCGCTGCTCGATGCTCCAACGCTCCTCCAGCGTGTCGATGTCGTAGGCGGCCAGCTTGCCCAGGTTGCCGTCGGTGCCCGGCATCTCGAACCAGGTGCGGTCGGCCTGCGAGCCGCCCGAGCCGATCTCCAGCGCCACCTCGCGGCCGGCGATCTCCAGACAGCTCTGGCTGAGCGGGATGATCAGCGAGCGCGTCTCGGGGCTGTAGCCCGACGCGTGCCAGTTGTGGCCGCCGGCGGTGCTCGGGCAGACCGAGACCCAGTCGCCGATGCCCATGTCGGCGATGTCTTGCCGGTAGGTCACCACCCCCGTCCGCGGGTCGATGCTCTCGAACACGTTCTGGAAGACGGTCTCGACGTGCCCGAGGTACTCGCCGCTCTCGCGGTCGAGCTTCCACAGGACGCCATGCTTGCCGATGGTGAGCAGCGCCCTGCGGCCGCCGCTGTCGACGAGCACCTGCTCGAAGCCCTCGTCGAGGTCGAGCGCCTCGCCCGGCACGTGCTGCCGGTACCAGCGGATCGAGCCGTCGGCGGGTTCCAGGGCCAGGGTCGAGTTGGTGTAGAGCGCCGGGTCGTGGACGGTCAGCCCGCGGCTGACCGGCACCCACGGCTTGGCCTGCGCCACCGGCCAGTAGAACAGGTCCAGCTCGGGATCGTAGCTGCCGGGAATCCACGAGTCGCCGCCGCCGCGCAGCGCCAGGGGCAGGTCGCCCCACGAGTCGCCCCCCGGCTCGCCGGGCGCGGCGATGGTCAGGCGGCGCCACAGCTCCTCGCCGGTATCGGCGTCGTGCGCGGTGATGAAGCAACTGTCGGGCATGAACCGCGAGCAGCCGTTGATGCCGTTGACGACCCGCCCGCCGGCGACTATCGGCCCGCTGGAGTTGGAGTAGCCGTCGTTGTAGTCGGCCATCCGCGTCTCCCAGACCAGCTCGCCGGTGCGCGTGTCGAGCGCCACCACGTGGGCGTCGCGGGTGCCCATGTAGATCTTGTCGTCGTAGATGGCGAGGTTGCGGCTGTTGGCCCCGCGGAACGCCTCCGGCAGCGGCCGGCGGTACTCCCAGAGCAGCGTGCCGGTGACCGCGTCGAGCGCCTGCACGACGTTGCCGGGATTGGCCAGGTACATCACGCCGTCGTAGACCAGCGGCGTCGGCTGGTTGCGCCCGTCGGCCATCGACCAGACCCAGGCCAGTTGCAGGTCGCCGACGTTGCCTGTGTCGATCTGGTCCAGCGGGCTGTGACCCCAGCCGTCGTAGGTGCGCCGATAGATGAGCCAGTCCTCGGGGTCCGGATCCCGCAGCATGGCGTCGGTGACCGGGGCGCGCTCGGCGATCGGATGCAGCGTGGACGTGCCGCCCGGCAGACTGGCCGACGCGGCGACCGCCAGCGGCTGTCCGCTCGAAGCCTGCCCCGCCGCGGGCGCGGTGACCCCGCCCAGCGCGACGGCGCCCGCTTCGTAGTCGTTCTGCTGCAGAATGTAGGCGACGATGCTGGCGTACTCCTCCGGCGCCAGCGAGCCCCCCGCCCCCGGCGGCATCGTCACGCCGATGAGCTCCAGCAAGTCCGCGACCGGCTGCTCGCCCCACCCCCCGCGGAACGTCGGGCCCGACAACTCCGGCGCCTCGAACGACCCGCTCAGGTTCGGCATGTGGCAGGACGCACACTCGCGGTCGTAGAGCGCTCGACCCGCCTCGGCCTCCGCCGCGGTGTACTCCGCCGACGCGAGCTGCGCCGACGCGGCCGACGGCGACGCGACCAGCGCCGCCGCGGCGAGCAGCGCTCCCCCCACGCAACCGTTCACGCGCCAGCCGAAAAGTCGTCGATGCATCAGCGTCCCCCTCTTTCAGACAAGCGCCATCGTATCCCAGACACCGCCACCGCTGACGATCTCGCCTCTCTTCCCTGCGTGGCGGTCTTCCCCGGCGACGCTCCCGTGCTCGGCGCGCAGGCGGAGCCCCCCTACTCACGGACCCTCACCCTCCTGCCGCCGCGCCGTGCTCCAGGCGCAGGCGGAGACCGCACCTCGGCCGGGAGCTCATCGCCCGCCGGCGGAGGAGCATCGGGAACTCGGTTCAACAGCCGGGCGAAGAGCTCGGGCTCAGCCCGTCGTGCTCTCTGTTTCAGATAGTCGACCGTCAGCAGGGCCGCAGCCTTCTCGGCAACCGCAGTGGCGATGAACTGATTGATGGAAACGTCATCTCGACGAGCCAACTCCCGAATCTTGTCATGCAGGGAGTCGGGCAGCCGCACGCTGAGACTGCTCATGATTCCTCCTCGACGAGGCGCAGAAACACGGCGGGAGTGACGACCCGGATACCGAACGCGTCAGCTCCGCGAAAATCTCGCACGTTGTGCGTGACGATGGCGTGGGATGCCGAAGCAACCGCAAGCTCCAGAATGAACTCGTCGCGCGGGTCCCGCAACGTCGGCCGCCAGAGAAAGTGCACGTCATGATGGGATCCGATGCCGCACAGGAAGTCGACGAGGCCGATCGCTTCCGTTCGCGCTAGGTCGAGCTCGCCCGCGTGCCGCACCAGCACCGCCTCGTACTCCAGGGCGAGCGCCACTGACATGGCAACCTGAAACCGGCCGTCTCGCAGCAGCTCCAGCGTCCTGAACGATGCGCCGCGCCTCGACCGGAATCCGGCGACCAGGACGCTGCTGTCGAGCACGACGAGCATAACGATAGTATCATATGCAATACCATGCACAGCGCCAACTCCGGGAATCCGCCAATGGTCGCCAGTGGAGCACACGGGGTCCGCGAAAGACGACGAACCGCGACGGATTGGCAAGAAGTCGCCGAGCACCAAGGCTCGCCAGCGGATCCGGACCGGAGATCGGCGGGGGATCGGTACCAGGTCGTGCTGCACGTCGAGCCGGCGGCGCTGCGGGCCGATACCGGCGGACGGGCGGCGGGGGCTTCCGTGGCCACGTTGCCGCACTACGACGCGGCCGGGGGCGACACGACCACAGAGTCGTCCGACGCGGCGGACGTCTCCGCGGAGACGCCGCCGACCGACATTGAAGACGTCTCCGCGGAGATGCGACCGGGCGCCGGCACTACGCCCGTGCCGCTACGTCAGACTCCCCGGATGGCCGGACACGCCGCGCTCGAGGACGCCGACGGGCTGCGCGTGTCGGCCGAGACCGCCCGCCGCGATCGACGTGTTGTGGAAACCGCGGACCGAATCCGGCGCCGTCGCTGACGCCGCACCGGCGTAGTCCGTCGTGAGAACCCGCGCAGCACCGAGAGCGGCGAGGCGCCCGCGTGGCAAGGCGCGACGAGGCGCGGCCCACGCAAGTCCTCATTTCTCCTGTCGTGCACCCACGGGGGACCGGGCCGTCGGACGCGAGACGAACTCCATGCGCGCTAATTGCTCGCGCCCCCAGCCGCACCGCCGCGCGGCACGAAACGGAGAAGGGCGGTTTACCGCGTCGCGGTCAGATGTAAGAACCACCGCCAGGCGATGTACGAGACTGCGGCGGCGCCCAGCAGCGACCCGAGCAGTGCGCCCCCGTAGGCCTGGTCCAATCCGCGGTCCAGGATGCCCGGGACCGTCATGGCGGCGGCCGCGAGCACCACGAGGGCCGGCCGGTCCCGGAGGACGCAGACGTAGGCGCCCAACAGGAGCCCGCCGCTCAGCATCCCGACGACCGCCCACGACAGCAGGTCGTCCGGCGACGTGCCGGGCGCCAGCAGAGCCCCGACCAGCACCAGCGCCACCCCCACGGCCGTTTGCCGGCGCGTCCAGCGCGCGGTCAGGGTGTTGGCCGCGGTGACGATCAGAAGGATCATCACCGCCAGGGTCAGGTAGCCCTGCAACGGTCCGAGCGCCGCGGCCAGCCACGGGGCCGCCGCGGACGCGGGCCCGTAGGCGGACCATGGCGGCAGGGCGCCTCCGAGCAGAGCTCCCGCCAGGGCGAGCGCCCCGAGAGGTCCGAGCCCCACGGCCAGGCCTGCGGGGATTGCCGACTTCCGGTCGGCCGCCGGCGCGGCCGCGAGCGCGGCAGTGTGGCCGGCCAGCAGCCCGAGCAGGGTCGCGATCAGGCCGGCTCCGATCAGGCCTCCCGCCACGCCGATGCCGAGCTGCAGCGGGAGCGGCTGGGCGGTGGACAGGCCGCTCATGAGCAAGGGCCAGTTGTTGGCGATGGTGACAACCGCGGCGGCCAGCGCAATGCCCGCCACCGCCAGCGCGACCCTGAGGTCGAACGCACCGCGGGTCCAGCGGACCACGGCCAGGACCGCGCCCACCACCAGCAGCAGGCCCAGCACGACGTTCGACGCGATGCCGGCAATCGACAGCGTCGTCCGCCGCTGCTCTTCCGCGCGGCGCCACTCCTCCGGCAAAAACACGTAGCGGCGCGTGTCGGCCACCTCGTCGCCGGCTATCTCCACCGTGATTCGCGCCTCTCCCGCGGCGAGATCGCCGGCGGTCTCGTCGCGGAACGTGAACGTCCAGTCCGTCCGCTCGGGCCGGCGCGACGACTCGGCGGAAACCTCGGCCATGTCCAGCGCGGAACCGAGACGAGCCAGCGCGTCCTGCGCCAGCGTCCGGGCGTCCTCTTCCGGCAGCGCGGCGCCCGCGGCATCCTCCGCGAGCCGGTGCTCCCTCCGTCCGGGCGCCCCGTCCGGTCCGATCCAGACGACGTGCTCCTCGGCGCGCGCCGCCACGTCCCCCTCGAAACGTGCGTAGCGCACGCGCCAGCGCGGCGCGGACAGGTACTCGCCGAGCAACGCGCGGTGCCTTTCCTCGCCTGCCTCGCTCCAGACGAAGCGGTGCGCAGGGCCGAGGCCGCTCGTGACCCGGCTCGTCTCCGTCCAGTCGCCCGGCTCGACGCCCTGCGCGGCCAGGACCTCGCGCGCCGCCGCCACGGCCTCCGCGCGCCCCACCTCGATCCGCGGCGATTCGCTCGGAGTGGCGGCAGTCCAGGCCCAGAGCCCGAGCCCGACCACTCCGACCGCGGCGACCACCGGCAGCGCCGGGAGGCCGGCCGACTCCCGCACCGGCGCCGGCTCCGGCTCTACGGGCGCCTCCTCGACGGGCGGGCTCCAGTCCACGTTCCGCAACGCCCGCGGCGCCTCGATCCAGCTCCCGCCACGATAGCGGGCGCTGGCGACCACCCACAGCGGCGTCAGGAAGATCAATCCGAAGATCGCCTGATCCACCCACGCGCCCGGCGCCGTCGACACGAACAGCGGGAGGCCGAACAGCACCGCGTCGAACGCGAAGTGCATGACGATGGCCGGCAGCAGGCCGCAGCGCAGGTACAGCAGGCCGAAGATCGTCGACGGCACGATCAGCTCGATGAGCCGCGCGTAGGACGGCTGCGTCGGATAGGCGGCGTGGCCGGCCCCGAAGATGACGATCTGCAGGACGAATGCGCCGGCGATCCACGCCCGGCGGTTGCCGAACCGATCCCCGATGAGCGCGGCGCCCGCCAGCGGGACGGCCCGGAACAGGCACTCCTCCCAGAATCCCGCCTGCAGCGAAATGGCCAGCGGACTGAGCCACGGCAGCACGGTAGCCAGCGAGTCGGGGTTGACGAGCGCGTCCGACGGCGACCACCAGCCCAGGTAGCCGATGGTGAGCCAGTAGAAAGTGACGAGAAACGCCAGGTCGATGCCGACGATCAGGTAGCCGGCCACCGTGTGGCCCAGAACGGTCCACGAGCGGGCGCCCTCGCGCGACCAGACCCGCCAGAACTGCAGGTGCTCGGGGAACGCGCGCCGCGAGAGGCTCTCGGCGGCCATGAACGAGAGCGTGAAGACGCCGGTGAACGCCAGGAACGCGGCGACCTGGGTCACGACCTGCTGAATCGCGAAGCTGGTCTCGGAGGTCGCGGTGTCGTAGCCCATCCACAGCAACGGCCACTGGTTGAGGCCCGCCAGGAGCTGCGCGAAGGCGATCGACGCGCCCCAGACGAGCGGCATGCGCCACAGCACCCGCCGCTGGCGGAGCAGCACGAACAGCCCGACGCCGAGGCCGCCGACGCCGTAGATGAGCAGCATCGCGAAGCTGCCGGCGATGGTGATGCCCTCGTTGGCCGAGCGCATCTCCTCGTAGCGCCGGTCGAAGGCCTCGGGAACCTGCAGGACGTGCGTCAGCTCGGTCAGCCGGTCGCCGCTGACGACCAGGCGCAGGCGGAAGCGGGCCTCCCCGGCCTGAACGTCGGTCCGCTCGTAGACGAACGTGTGGTCGACGCGCCCGCCGGGGCGCTCCTCCTCGGACGCCTCCACCGGCTCGTAGCGGTCGAGCGCGACGTTCCAGGGAGCGCCCGTCCCATTCTCCGCGATGGCGCGGGCCGCTTCCGCGTCCAGCGCCGCGCCCGGCTCGTCCTCGGACAGCCGCTCGCGGAAGCCGTAGGGCGCGCCGCCGGGACGGAAGCGCACCTCCGCCTCGCGCACCTCGCCCCCGCGGAAGTGCCGGACGACCCACTGGTAGGGATGGAACGGACCGTCGGCCAACAGCCCGGCGAACGCCTCGGGCCCGCCCCCTTCGAGCTCGACGAAGCTGCGGACGCGGTCGTCTACCCGGAAGCTGGCCGCCTGCCGGTAGCCGGACAGCCCCCAGTCGAACTCGCCGGCGAGCCGCCGCGCCTCGGAGAGCGCCGCGGCCCGGTCCATCTCCAGCTCGAGCTCGACGATAGAGAAGGCGCGCGGGAAGTTGGCCACCGCGAACGCCGCGCACGCGACGGCGAATGCGGCGAACGCCGCCCAGAAGACCGGTCTCCGGAACATGGATCACTCCTCCCGCGACCGGCTCGTCAGCGCCGCCCATCCCCGAACGTCACAGCCCACGCGAACAGCATCATGATGCGCGAGGATTCTTCCACAATCTCAGAGTGAATCCTTCATCTTCCTCGATCAGTTCAGGATCCGCTCGCGGAGCTCCGTCTGCGTCACCGCCAGACCTCAGAGCCCGTACTTGCGGCGTGGCCGCTCGAATGCGTCCTCGCCACCCTCCCTTTCGACCAGCGCCTGGGGGTACGCGGCATCGTCGCCGGCCGCCGACGGCCGGCCACGGTACGTCCCGGAGTAGTGACGAGGATTGACCTGCAACGCGCACCTGTGGAACTCGGCACCCGCCGGCTGACGTAACGCGACCGCGATTGAGGCGTCCTTGCTCACGTTCTTCCTTGCGCGCGGCAGAGGCTGCAGCGACCGGTACCCGGAAGGCCGGTCTTCGGAACAAGCTAGCGAGCTAGCGGGACAGGTCTGCGCCGCGAGACCGGAACCACCTCGAAAGAACCACGCAGCCCCCCGTCGCAAGCTCCAGTAGCCCCATGCCGGCCATACCCACGAATGAAGTACTACGCCAGTCGGTGGGACTCGGTCCACCATGTGAAGCCCGCGCCCAATACGCCCAGGAGAGCCAGCAGCAGATTCCGCCGCCAGTTCGCGGCCACGTGCCGCCAGTAACCCGGTGGCGGATCGCCCAACGGCTCGTGATTCCCGAACAGCATCGGCTACGCCCTGACGCTATTCGTCGTTCGCCTGCGCCTCCCGTTCGGCGACGCGCCGGGCGTACTGCTCGTCGGTCATGAAGGCGACGTCGGTCCAGCCGTGGCCCATCTCGTCCATGGTGCGCCCGCCCCAGCCGATCCACGCCGACGGGTCGGGGTTGTGACGGTTGTTGGCGGTGTTGTCGTGCCACGAGACGGTGTGCAGGATGGTCCCCTTCGGGAACAGGTGCGGCTCCTTGAAGGGATAGACGATCTGCCACGTCTGCTCGTAGTCGGTGACGTCGGTCAGCACCTCGCGGCGGCCGTCGACGTGGATGGCCTCGAGCAGCATCCGCTTGCCGCGGAAGTGCATGTGGGGCTGGAAGCTGAGGATGAGCGCCGCCTGCGGCAGCGGCCAGAAGCGCTCGTGGCGCACGACGCTGTGCGGCGGAATACTGAGCAGGGCGACGCCGTTCAGCGTGTTGTCGTCGATCAGGGCGCCGGGCGGCATGCGGTCGGCGTGCAGGTCGAGGTCGTAGCCCGCCCGCAGCAGCCGATCCTCGACCGCCTCGCGGTTCAGCTTCCAGTCGTGGCC
Source organism: Vicinamibacterales bacterium (assembly GCA_965116825.1). Classification (GTDB taxonomy): domain Bacteria; phylum Acidobacteriota; class Vicinamibacteria; order Vicinamibacterales; family UBA8438; genus WTFV01. Next base: position 3,190,257 of record OZ220736.1, on the reverse strand, counting down.
GATGCCGGTGCGGATGCGGTGGGCAGTGACGATCAGCTCCGGCACCTCACCCTCGGGATAGAACTTGATGCCCACCTTCTGCCGGTCGATGGTCTCCTCGCCCCACGGGTGGTAGTGCGGCGCGAAGCGGAACAGGCCCCCGGCGGGCAGCTTGCGGCCCGTGCCCTCCGGGTAGTACTGGCCGGTGCTGCCCATGGCGTATTCGATGAGGTCGATCTCGGCGGTGTTCGATCCCATGCCGAGCCGGAACCCCTCGAGATCCTCGGCCGTCTCCGGGACGCTGACGTAGACGTGCGAGTGGTGCACGCAGCAGTACGCCTCGGGGATGATCTGCACCCACTTGACGTAGCGGTCCTCGGTCAGGCCGGGATCGACGATCTCGGACGGATAGAAGTCGGGCCCTTCGGCCGGGATCCGGAAGCCTTCCTTCATCTGTACGACGAGATCGGGCTCGCCGTAGGTCCATTCGTTCAGGTTGGCCAGATCCAGCGGCGGCGGGGCGTCGGCAGGGTTGCCGCGCGGGGCGCCGGCGTCGACCCAGGCCGCGACGGTCGCGATCTCCTCATCGCTCAGCGACGGGTCGGCGGTGTACTCGCCGATGCCGCGGTCGACATGCCACGGCGGCATCTGGCGGGTCACCACCCGGTCCTTGACGGCACGCGCCCAGGGCCGGGTCTCCTGCCAGGTCAGCAGCGACATCGGTGCGCCGGTGCCGGGGCGGTGGCAGCGCTGGCACGAGCGCTGGAGAATCGGCAGTACGTCGCGAGTGAAGGTCGGCGCTTCCCGGGCCGACTCCGCCTGCGAAGACTCCCCGGCCGCCGCGGTCCCGGCCGCCGCGAGCGGCGTGCCCGAAATGGCCGGCAGGACCCCGAACGCCGCGCAAACCGCTACGACACTCCAGACTCGACGCATGGCTGCCACCCCCGTTCATCCGGCGCGCCCTCGCGGGTCGGCGCCGCTTGAATTCCCCCGTTATTCTCGTCAGTGTACTAGTGCGCTGTCCCGGAAATACGCACCGCAATACGCGCCACCTTGTCGATGATCGATTGCGCCGTGGCGACCCAGACGAACGGTGTGGCAGAGGTATTGTAGGCGTCGATGAACGCTTGGATCTTGTTCACCAGATCGGTGACGCTGTGGAACGAACCCCGCTTGATCGCCCGCTGGCTGAGCAACCCGAACCACCGCTCCACCTGGTTCAGCCAGGACGCCGAGGTGGGCGTGAAGTGCAGATGGAAGCGGGATCGCGCCGCCAGCCACCGCTTGACCTTGGCGTGCTTGTGCGTCGCGTAGTTGTCCAGGACCAGGTGGATGTCCAACTCCGCCGGCACCTCGCGGTCGATCAGGCGCAGGAACGACAGGAACTCCTCGTGGCGGTGCCGCTTCCGGCACAGTCCGAACACCTCCCCGGTGGCGATGTCCAGGGCGGCGAACAGCGTCGTCGTGCCGTGCCGGACGTAGTCGTGGGTGTAGCCTTCGGCATAGCCGAGGCCCATCGGCAGCGTCGGCTGGGTACGATTGAGCGCCTGAATCTGCGACTTCTCGTCCACGCACAGGACCATCGCGTGGTCGGGCGGGTTGAGGTACAACCCGACGATGTCGCGCACCTTCTCGATGAAGAACGGATCGGTGGACAGCTTGAAGGTCTTCGCCAGATGCGGCTTGACCCCGAAGAGGGCGAGCCAGCGCTGTACTGAGGTTGCCCCGATCCCGTGGACGGGTTAATGCTTGCGGGCTCACATCATGACACATTCTCCGATGAACGTCGTTTCCGTGTCAGTCATCGACGACAACCGCTGTGGGAGTGTGGGAATCTCGCGGCCCCGGTGCAGGGCGTGATCGGCGACGATCGCCCGCGAGATTTCCAACGGGCTGGGGGCGCCCGCCTCGCCGACCTTCAGATTCAGCAGGACGTTGACCGGGCGTCCCCAGACCGGGCACTTCCACAGCGCCCCCGTGGATGCGGCACACGACCCGCAACAGCGGTTCGTCTCGCGAAGCCGAAGGCGAGCCGTGTACTCTGTTGATCACCATTTCCTCCGTGGGTTTCCAAGTCAACTACGCACCGTTACGTAACCGGCCTCAAGCCCCCGCAGCAAGGCCGGTGACGGCGTGAGTCGTCACCGGCAATCCGAGCTCCACCTGACTCGTGGGCGCCTGCAGAGCCTTCACCGGCCGGGCCCCGTCCACAGTTTCTGCCGCATGGAGACGTTCGAACTCCAGCGGCGACACGTAGCCCAACGCCGAATGGCGGCGCCGCGTGTTGTACCAGCCCTCGACGAAATCAAAAACCGCCGCCCGCGCCTCGGCGTGCGTGGACAAGCTCGTGCGGGCCAGCAGCTCGCACTCGAGCGTCGCGAAAAAGCTCTCCGCCATCGCGTTGTCGAAGCAATCTCCCACCGAACCCATCGACAGCGCCACGCCTGATTCACGGCAGCGGGCTCCGAAGGCCAGCGACGTGTACTGGCAGCCCTGGTCGGAATGATGGATGACCGCCTCGGGCCGGCGTTGCGCCACGGCCATCTCCAGCGCCTCGACCACCAGCTCCGTGCGCAGGTGCGCAGCCATGGCCCAGCCGACCACCCGCCGACTGAAAACGTCCAGAACGATGGCCAAGTAGAGGAAGCCTGCCAAGGTCGGAATGTAGGTGATATCGGCCACCCACAGGCGGTTCGGCGCGTCGGCCTCGAAGCACCGCTCGACCCGGTCCGGGGCCGGCCGCGCTTGCACCTCTCGGCGCGTCGTGCGGGGGCCGCGGCGCCGGCTCACCCCAGCGATGCCGGCCTCGCGCATCACCCGCGCGACCCGCTTGCGGCCGACCGCGGCACCGGCTTCGACCAGTTCGGCGTGAATCCGCGGCGCGCCGTACGTGCCCCGGCTGCCGGCATGAATCTCCTGCACGCGGGCCGTCAGCTCCGCATCGGCCTGCGCACGAGCTGACGGTGGACGTTGACGCCACGCGTAGTACCCGCTCGTGGAGACACCGAGCACGCGGGCCATCGTGGCGACGCGAAAACGAGCCTGGTTCGTGCTCATGAACCGGTAGACCTCCCGGATCCGGTCTCCCGCGCGAACCAGGCCGTGGCTTTTGCCAAAATTTCGCGTTCTTCGCGCAACCGCCGGTTCTCCCGGCGCAGCCGACGAATCTCCTCATGTTCTTCGGTGCGCAGGCCGTCGGAGCGCTTGCCCGCGTCGCGATCAGCCTGCGCGACCCAGTTTCGTATCGCCTCGGCCGACGGCTCGAACTCCCGAGCGAGGTCTCCCGGTGTACGTCCGGACTGAACCAGCTCGACCATCTGCTGTCGGAATGCCGCCGCGTACGGCGGTCTCGACTTCGGCATCGTGGACTCCTCCTCCTCCTCGCCAAGAGGATAAGTGTCCGCGGAACTGGGGCAACTTCATACCGTGCTCTTGGCAATGCCTTCAGCTCGCCCCAAGGTGCGCGTACTCCAATGCGTGGCGGGGTCGGGCTTCTCCTGCAGGGCACGGTTGATCACCGCCGCCACTTTGTCGTCGCCATAGGTCCGGGGACGGCCGGGGCGGAGTTCGTCGTGCAGGCCCTCGATGCCGGCCGCTCGGAAGCGCCGTCGCCACTTGCCGACGGTTTGTGCTGTGACGCCGAAGCGCCGCGCGACGGCCGAGTTGGCCAAGCCTTCGGCACTGGCGAGGACCATCTGGGCACGCTGGACCAGGGCGTAGGGCAGGGTGGCCGACCGGGCGATGCCGTTGAGCTGATCCTGCTGCTCGTCGGTGAGCGTGAGTGGTACCAGGGGGCGTCCGCGTGGCATGGCAGTCTCCCTTGCTTGAAGCCTGCCACTTACGATACTCATTTCCGGGACGCTACACTAGGAGTCCGCGTCACAGGGAATCGTCCCGGCGCGGGCGAGGCCAGGGTTCGGCAGCTCGTGATAGTTGGCGTCACGGAACGTGCCGACGCCCCCGCCGCCGTGCCCGGACCATTGAGGAGCATGCCCATGATCGTCTTTCGATTTCTTCCGCTGCTGTCCCTCGCCTGGCTGGGCGCCGGCCCGGCGGCGATGCCCGCCGCGGCGCAGTCGAACCAGCCGGTCTACCCGGTCTACGACGGCTTCACCGTCACCGAGGACGGCTTCCGCGTCATCTCGTTCGCCTACTTCAGCCACAACTTCGACACGGTGACCGTCCCCCCCGGCTCGGCCAACGCCTTCGAGACGGAGCCCGCCGACCGCCTGCAGCCGACGACCTTCGAGCCGGGCCACCACCGCTTCCAGTGCATCATGGTGATGGACGCGGACTTCGGGGGCGGGCTGCGCTGGACGCTCTCGCACGCCGGGACGACGACGTCGACCAGCGAGGACATGCTGCAGTACAACTGGGAGTTCGACAACCGCACGGTGGGCGCGGTCCTGCGCGACGTGGACGCGGGGAACGCACCGCGCGGGGTCTGTCTCAACCGCTCGCCGCTCGTGCGTTTCCTGGGCCTGCGCGGCGGACCCGACGGCGAGCCGCCGGAGGTCTCGGTGGCCGTCGGCGCGGACCTGAAGCTGTTCGGCAGCGTGCGGGACGAGGGCCTGCCGCGAGGAGCGCGCCTGACGAGCAACTGGCGGAAGGTCGAGGGTCCCGGTCAAGTGACCTTCAGCGCCCCGGACGAGCCGCGCACCCTGGCCCGGTTCGACGCACCGGGCGCCTACGAGCTGGAGCTGCGGGCGAGCGACTCGGTGCTGGAAACCGGCCTGCGCCTGGTCGTCCACGTGGCGGCCGAGGGTGAGAGGTAGCCGCCGCCCGCCGACCTTCCCTGCCGGCGCGCCGCACGTCCCCCATCAGACCAACCGCCCATGCCCAGAACCGACCCGCGATTCCTGACGCTGCTGCGCGGCCTCAACGTCGGCGGGCAGAACGTCATCGGCAAGGACGACCTGGTCCGCTGCTTCGAGGACCTCGGCTTCGACGGCGTCCGCACCTACATCCAGAGCGGCAACGTGCTGTTCCGCTCGAGCGAATCGGGCGTGCCGGCGCTGACGCGCGCCATCGAGGGGCGGCTGTCGCAACGGCTCTCGAATCCGGTGCGGGCCGTCGTCTTCACGCGAGCCCGCTACCGGGCAGCGGTGGCGGCCGCCCCGGACGACTGGGGGCGGAACGACGACCGCAAGCACAACGCCGCGTTCACGCTGCGGGGCGTCACGCCGCGGCGCGTCGTCACGCAACTGCCCGTCCCGAAGGAAGAAGTCGAAACGGTCGCCGTGGGACCGGGAGTGATCTTCTGGTCCATCTCGAAGCGGCACCAGACCCGGACGACCTGGATGAAGCTGGCCGCGGCGCCCGTCTATCGGCAGCTCACCGTTCGGAACCACCGCACCGTCTTCAGGCTGCGGGAGCTTCTGGATGAGGGGTAGGACACGCTGCACCGGCGAGTGGACGGCGGACGGCGTCCGCTTACGAACTCCGTCTTGCGTGGGCCTGGCCAAGGACACCGTCAGCGCCGGGCGCGCTGCTTGTCGGCGCGAACCCGGGTCACCAGCAGCCGGTCCGGCAGGTAGCGCACCAGCCACCGCACCAGGACGGACATCCGCCACGGGAACTCGCAGACCTTCTTCTTCCGGCGAATCGCCCGGGTCATCAACACGGCTGCGCGCTCGGTTTCCATCAGGAACGGCATGCGGAAACGGTTGCGGTCCGTCATCTCCGAGCGCACGTAGCCGGGATGGACGATCGTCGCCCGGATGCCGGCCAGCGCCCAGTCCGGCCGCATCCCCTCGATGAGCCGGGTGAGTGCCGCCTTCGTGGCGCAGTAACCGGCCGCGCCGGGCAGCCCGCGGTAGCCGGCAAGACTCGAGACGGCGACCACGTGACCGGCCCGCCGCTCCCGCATCGACGGGATGACCGCCTCTATCGCGTAGAAGGCACCGAAGAGATTCACGCGGAACTCGGCTTCCAGCGCATCCGCGTCGGGCTCCAGCGCATCCGTACCCAGTCCGACGCCCGCGTTGGCGACAAGCAGGTGGATGGGACCCAGCCGTTCCGCGAGCGTCCGCATCGCGGCGTGCGTCTCGTCGCGCCGTCCCGCGTCGGCCGCCACGCACTCGGCGCGCGCCCCGGTGACGCGGATGGCGGCGGCAAGGCTCTCCAGCCGATCCAGGCGGCGAGCCGTCAGGCCCAGATCGTAGCCGTCACGGGCCAGCTCGAGGGCCAGCGCCCTCCCGATGCCGCTCGACGCGCCCGTGACGATCGCGACCCGTCTCATGCTTCCTCGCTTCTCCCGGCACCCACCGCCCGTCGTTGCTGCATTCTACGCGTGCGAACGCGGACGATTGCCGCGTCCGGCTCGGGCGGCCCGTGACGCGCCGTCTGCATGACCATATAGCCCTAAAGATAAAGCTATACTGGCTATATGAAAAGCGCCAGCGTGAGCGAGGCGAAGAACGGTCTGAGCGCGCTCCTCGACGAAGTCCGCCGCGGTGAGACGGTGCTCATTACGAATCACGGCAAGCCGGTGGCCCGGATCGAGTCGTACCGCACGACGGAGCTGACGGCCGGGGAGGCCGAAGCCGAGCTCGTCCGACGGGGCATCGCCGACCCTCCCCGCGCGCCGCTCGAGGTGGAACGATTCCTGGCCGCGTCCGTCCCACGCCTGGCCGCCGGGGTCAGCGCAAGCCGGCTCGTCGTTGCGGAACGCGACGAGGGTCGATGAAGTACTGGGATTCTTCAGCCCTGGTGTCGCTCCTCGTGGACGAAGCGGCGAGTGACGACAGGCGTTCCATTCTGCGCCGGGATCACGGCGTCGTGACGTGGTGGGGGAGCCGGATCGAGTGCGCGTCGGCGTTGAACCGACTGGGCCGCGAGGGAAACCTCGGCAGCGGCGACCTCGACCGATCGCTGGCGCGACTGCAGGAGTTCGCGGGGGGCTGGATGGAGGTCCGTCCGCTGGAGCGGGTGCGACGGCGCGCCGTTCGCCTGCTGCGCGTCCATCCGCTGCGCGGCGCCGACGCACTGCAGTTGGCGGCGGCGCTCATCGCGTCGGATGAAGACCCCGCCGAGCTCGACGTGGTCAGCAGCGACGCCAGGCTTGCCGGTGCCGCCCGGCAGGAGGGCTTTCGCGTCCTGTGATTGTCAGCCCAACCGGGCGAGGCGGTCCGCGCATTCGGCCACACCGGCCTCAATGCCGACGGCGCTGTACAGTTCCCGGGCACGTGCCCACAGCAGCCGGGCCGCCTCGATCTGCCCCAGCTCCTCTTTCAGAATCGCCATCGGCCGCAACGCGTTCGCGTGATCCAGCGCCGCGGGGCCGGCCGCGTGCCGGGCATACAGGGACAGTGCTTCCCCGTAGCACGCCTCGGCCTTCGCCAGCCGCCCGGCGTGACGGTGGACGTCCCCGAGATGCCGCACCGCGTGGGCCAGCCGGAGGGGGTCGTCGGCGCGCCGGGCCGCCGCGACCGATTCCTCGTAGCAGGCGAGCGCCGCCTCGTGGCGCCCGGCGTCCTGCTCGACGTGCCCGAGCTTGCCGAGAGCGACGACCAGCTCCCGGTCGGCGCCCGCCGCACGGCAGATGGCGGCCGCCTCGACCAGATGACCTCGTATGCGCTCGGCGACCGTACGCCGTTCCGCCTCGCCGGCGGGGGGCGAGGCCAGCGTCTCGCAACGCAGAGTCCAGGCCTCCCGGATCAACGCCAGGGCCTCGGCGACTGAGGGCATCGGCGTCCAGGATACCCGGCCACCGCCGGGTCCGCAGCTCCGTGGACGCCGGGACCCGATGTCCCCGGTGCTAAGATAACTGGCTTCCGCGGCGCCTCGCGGACTCTCCCGGCTCGCTCTCATCGCCAATCCGACGGCGCCCCGATGACTCATCCCTCGCGCGTCTCGCTCGTCGCCGCCTTCGCCGCGGTATACGTCATCTGGGGCTCGACCTACCTGGCCATCCGGTGGGGCGTGGCCGAGATCCCACCGTTCCTCATGGCGGGCGGACGCTTCCTGGGCGCGGGGACGGTCTTCGTGGCGCTGGCCGTGCACCGCGGCACGGCGCGGCCGACCGCGCGCGACTGGCTGACGACGGCGCTGATCGGCCTGCTGATGGCGGCCGGCGGCAACGGGCTGGTCACTTGGGCGCTGCAACGCGTGCCGTCCGGGATCGGGGCTCTGCTGGTCTCGATGGTGCCGTTCTGGGTGGCCCTGGCGGACTGGGCACGGCCGCGCGGCGCCCGCCCGCCGGGACACGTGATACTCGGGCTGGCGCTGGGGTTCACGGGAGTGGCCCTGCTCGTCAATCCCACCGACATCGCCGGCGCGCGGTCGCTCGATGCGATCGGAGCCGGCACCATCGTCATCGCCAGCCTCCTGTGGGCGACCGGCTCGGTCTACTCCCGCTACGCGCCGCAGCCGGCATCGCACTGGCTGTCGGCCGGCATGCAGATGCTCGGCGGCGGCGCGGTCCTGCTGGCCATGTCGGCGGCGTCGGGGGAGCTGGGAGGCCACGACTGGTCCACCGTGTCCCCGGCCGCCTTCGGGGCGTGGATCTACGTCGCGGCGTTCGGGTCGGTGGCCTACGGCTGCTACCTGTGGCTGCTGAAGGCGTCGACGCCCGCCAAGGCCGCCACCTACGCGTACGTGAACCCGGTCATCGCGCTCTTTCTCGGCTACCTGCTCGCCGACGAGACGCTGTCGCTCTGGTCCATGGGGTGCTCCGGCGTCGTCGTGGCGGGGGTGCTGCTGGTCGTCTCGCGATAGCGCCCCGAAACGCCTCGCTGGCTCGGCGTTTCGGCCCATCCCCCCCACTCCAGGAGTCGGCGCCGCAGGAGTTCGCGCCAGCAAACTCCCCACGCGACCGCCAGGTCGCGCTCAGTCCGATCCAGCCGCCGCCGCAACGGCCTGCTGCAGTCGCTCGACGTTGTTTTCGACCGCGGGCGGCAGGGTCCCGGCCTCCGGCGGATCCGGCGCCGACTCCAGCAACGTGCACATGCACGACACGTCCTCCGCGTACTCGTCGAGCCGCCGCGAATGGCTCGCGCGGTTCTTGGTGCAGACCAGCGTATGGGGACGTCCCCGGCGCTCGGTCTCGTGGTCGAGATCCAGCCGGTCCCGCTCGATGGTGCGCTCGAGGTGCGAGCGCAGGTCCTCCCGCAACGAAAAGCGCTCCTGCCGGGCGGCCGGGTCTTCGCAGAAAGCGCGCAGCCTGCCGCACAGATCGCAGTCGCAGGAGAGGTCGGCGGAGCGTCGAGGCGCTCGACGGGGCAGCCGAGACCCTTGCCGGCCGCGCCGAGGATGCGCGCGAACGTCTCCGGCCAGGCACGGCCGGCCACCTGCATCCGCGCCGCGCCGATCTGCCGGCAGTCGCGGACCGAGGTATCCACCCGCGTGTCCGGTCCCCTGCCGTACGGCGCACGCTCCGCCACGCCGATCAGGGCGCGAATCTGCGTGTCCGGCACGCGGAAGGACAGCATACCGACCCCGTCGACGGTGATCCGCGGCATGGGATGGAACGACCGCCCGTGGGCGAAGAAGTCTCCCGGCCGGTCCACGGACTTCAACAGCGCTTCGAGCGCCGTGCTCGAGTTGTATGTGACGTCCATCGCTCCGCCCCGACCGAACAGCGTCGCCGGCCGAGCCTCCGGCAGCCGCCCGTTCGTGCCGCCAGCGGTGGAACGGCAGTAAGGACCGGGAGGTAACCGGATCTTCCCGGCTATTGACCCTCCTGGTTGCGTGGAGGATCGAGCTGAAACGTCACCCTGACGTATCTGCTGCGATCGTCCTGTGCAATCTCCGGCTCACTCCCGTTGAACTCACGCATCTCTCGACGCATCACCGGCCAGCCTCTTCCCCGCTGCTCCATGAATCCCATGGCGAGCATGTAGTTCGCCAGCGACTCGTTCCGCGAACGGGGATGGGCACCGGCACGAACGCTCTCCACGCTCATGTGGTTGGGCAGCGTGCCCGGGCTCGTGACGTCGACATGCCGGGCAAAGACCTCGAGCAGCACTTTGGATCCGGTGATGGCGTAGTCACGGTGTACGACCGCGTTGACCAGCGCCTCCCGAATCGCCGGCTGCGGCAGTAGCGGCCGATCTTCGCGGAGCAGCCCTCGATACGTTTCGAAGCGCCCAAGCCCGGCAAACCAGCCCACCGCCCTTTCTACCTGCTCGTCGAGACATCCGCCAGCGCCCGCGACCTGCAGCGAATCGGAAGCCCGGTCTTCCCCGGCGTAGGCCACGCACTCCACGCGGAAGTTCTGCGTCTGGGGATAGCGCTGCGGTTCCTTGCCGAATGCCAACACGCCGTAGAGCGTGGCCTGTACTGCGTCCCCGCTCTCCGTCAGGACGCCGCGATTGCGCAGATCGTCTTCCTCGGCCGGCTGCGGCTCCTCCTCGGTATCGAGACCGAGGGCGCGCAGATAGGCGCGGAATCTCGCCAGGTCGATATGATTCGACGTTGCAGCCTGTATCGAGCGCTCTTCCGTCAGTATGTATCCGAAGTCGTTGTAGAGATCCTGCAGCTCGCTCGGCGACGGCTCGACGCTGCTGCGGGCACGCCTCACCCACACGCGACCGTCGTAGCGCAACGGCTCGAGGCCGCGCTGTCTGGGAACCTCGATCCAGTGCACCCATCCGGACGGATCCTGATGGCGTCCACTCCGCGCGGACACCGGTGCGCTGCAGCCTGTTTGAAGAAAGTTCGTCAGGCGTTCCTGAACGCTCTCTGCATCCTCTCGGACGCCCACGATTGCCTGCGAGTCATCGACGCCCAGGATGATGACGCCGCCCTCGGTGTTCGCGAAGGCGCACATCGCCCTGCCGATCGCCGACAGGTCGCCAAGTCCGCGCTTGAATTCGGTCGTCTGCCCCTCGCCGGTCTCGATGCGCTCGAGTACGCCAAGCCACTCCATCGCGGAGATCTCAGAATCCGTACTTCCGGTTCCGGAGGCGGAACGCGTCGTCACCGCCATCGACGGTCTGCACGATGGCGTCTCGAACGGCCGGCTCATCGATGGCACCGGCATGGGCCACACGGCCACGACTCGCCGAAGCCTCCAGGTGGATCACCTGATCCGCGTCACCGTTCACGACGATATTGGCGTTGTGGGTAGCGACAACGATCTGCCGGCGTCCCTTGAGCCGCTTCAAGGCGGGCAGCACGGTACCAAAGAGGAACCTGTTGTCCAGCTCGTCCTCGGGCTGATCGATCACCAGGGGACGGTCGTCATTCGTCTCCAGTACCAGGGACAGCAAGACGCTCACCCGCTGGCCGCCTGAGAGATCGTCCAGCCGACGGTAGCTGCCGTCGTCCATCCTGAGCTGGATCAGATAGCGGTCCCGGCATCGAAGGGCCGCCAGCTCTCGTCTCTTCGCGGCGGAGAGACATTCCTCGAACGTCATCTCGACAGCGGTACTCATCCCAACCCGCTCCAACTGCCTGGCCTTGAGCCTCTCGAGCAGTTCGTCCGGCGCGGGCCGCCGTGAGTCTTGCAGCTCGTTCCACCAACGCGTGATGCCCTTCTGCCTGAACGCCTTCAGGAACTTCTCCAGCGGATCGCGACGACCGGCGTCGATCCGACGCACGGAAATCCGACCTCCGAACTCCGTCCGAATCGCTTGGATTACGCGGTCGAACGCGTCCCGCTGCTCCTTCACGACGTCCTGCCGATCGACAAGCAGCGTGTCGAACGAGCGCTCCGCGGCGAGGCGCTTGTCACGCACCTCGGCCAGGTTCGCCTGGTAGCTCGGCAGGAGGGAGGCCTGACGGTTCAACGCCTGAAACTCCCTGATTCTCGCTCCGTCCAACCCGCGAGCCGCCAGCTTGCGGTCGACCTGCTCCCGAACGGCTCGCTCGTGGGCGCTCAACGCTCTCGCGAACGAAGCGGATGCCGCTTTCGCGCCAGCCAAGTCATCGTTCACCGAGCGAAGCAGGCCGCGAATGCGCTCCCAGCGCAAGCGAAGGTCCTCTTTCGGCTCGCTCAGATTCGCATCTTGCAGCACACCCGACACGTGGTCATCGATCTCCGGTAGTTCGAACCCGTCCGCGGCGCCCTGCACGCGCCCTGACTCTGTCGTCAGCTCCTCTGTAACTCTCTCGACCTCTCGCCAGCGGCGCACGTCGCGCGAGGCGCGGTGCAGCTCTTCGATGCCCGCATCCGAGAACGCGGCGAGCTCGTCGGCCGCCTTCCGTGTCCGTTCCAGAGCCTGCTCAGCGTCGGCTAGCTCCTCGTCGAGCTTCCCGAGGTGCCGAGCCGCACGCTCCAGCTCCTCGTCCATCGCATTCAGGTGGGCGTGACGCCATTGGATATCGCCCGTCTCCGAAACCACCAACCGCGCCAGAATGCCCTCCACGGCCCCGGGTTCCTGAGCCAGCCGCTGCAATTCGCTCTGGGTATGGAACACCGCGGGCCACCGCTCGCGCGGCGACTCGGTCGGATCCTGGCCGGGACAGTCCAGCGTGACCTCCGGCGACCCGCCGAGGAAACCGTCACGACCCCGCTGTTCGACCTGCCTCTTGAGAACATCGTCTTGAGGCAAGCGCGCTTCCACGTGCACGCGCAGACCGTCGAGCAGCGTGCTCTTGCCGGTCATGCTGCCGCCGATGATGCACGTCAGATCCGGGCTGAGCTCGAAGCGACTCTCCGAATGCCCCCCACCGCCTCCACGAAAGAACGACGCTCCGCCCTTCACCGAGACGGACTTGAGCCACGGTCGCGCGTTCAGGGTCACGTCGGGGGGATTTGGAATCTCGGTCAGGTCGCCGTCAGCATCCCGTTCGTATGCAAGCCGGATCCGCGAGTCGCTCGCGATGAAGGCCTGCCGCAACGCCTCGATCCGGGGCTTGGCGAGCTTCAGCCACGTGTGTCGGCCCCCGATGTCGCTCACCGTATAGGCGTCGCTCCCGTGGAAGAAGGCTTGGCGGTGTCGGGTCATGCCATCCGCCAGCCACGAGCGATCCTGCAAGGTGTCTTCGGGCAGCTTCTCGTCCCCGAGCTCGAGACCCGCCAGCTCCGCATGTGTGAAGTACTTCAGCACCTGACCCTTTTGGGCGCTGAGCAGGCCCTTGGTGGTATCTATGTGCGGTGCGAGCGTAAGGTAGTCCCACTCCCGCCCTCCGTCTTGCAGCGTTGAGGATTCCCTGTCGTGGAACGCCCGCAGGTCGCGGAACGCCTCCTCGGCGGTCCTGTTGGACAACTGAAGCTCGCGATCGCGCCAAGGTGACACCCCGCCCATGGCGAGATCGAACGCGGTGAAGTACCGGTCGCGCCCAGCTTCGGGGTCGAAGAGGAAGAGCAGGTGCAGCCCTCGACTTCCCTGCTTGAACGAGGGCTCGAAGCCTGGAAATACCGCGTACACCTTGTCCCGAAACGGCGTCCCGTCGTCGTCGTCGCCGTTGTTCCACTCCTCCACTATCCGCCACACCGCGCTGGCGCCGGCGGCGCTTCCCAGGCGAGGCGAATGCGGCGTGACGCCGAGCACTCGTACCCCGCGCTCCGCCGCGCAGTGCAGGAATCGTCGAGCGTAGGAGGTCAACGTCTCCTCCAACTGCGGAGAGCCGCTGACGCCGGACGGCAACTTCGCCCGCCCGCCAGGACGATCGTCGATCGTGTGGATGTGGAGGTCCGCCTTGAACCACCGCGCCCCAGGGACGTCCCGGCGCCACCGGTCGGTGTCTCGCCGCACGAACGGCATCACGATCTCGGTCGTCGCGACGAACCCACCGCTATCGACATCACTGCCGCTCAGACTCGATCTGCGCCAGGTAGAGGCTCTCCAGCCGCTCCACCGCTTCGCGGAAGCCCTCGGGGTCGACGAACGTGTCCGGGCTGTACTCCTGCCCCGGCTCGTACTTGTCGTGCAGGCCGTACTGCCCGCCGTGGGCGGAGACCCAGACGTCGACGTCCAGCTCCTTCTGTCTGCGGAACGTCTCGGCGAAGTCGTCGGCCACGCCGGGGTAGGTGGGATCGACGACGAGCTGCTTGCCCGGGTTGATGGTGGCCATGTTGGCGATGGCGACGTTGTACTCGCGGCCGCCCTCGGTCACCGTCATCAGGTAGCTGGAGCTGCCGGCGGTGTGTCCGGGGCTCAGCATCACGGTCAGGCGCGCGTCGCCCAGCTCGAGCACCTCGCCGTCCTCGAGGATGCGGTCGACCGTCACCGGCCGGAACGACTGCCGGCCGCCGAAGTGCGGATCGCTGAACCCGCCGTCCTCCAGCACCGGCGCGTCGTCGGCCGTCGCCCACATCTCGGCCCCGACCGCCTCCTTGATCTGCGCGAGGGCGGCGGTGTGATCCCAGTGCGCCTGCATCTGCAGCAGCACCTTCACGTCCTCGAGACGGAACCCGAGCGATTCGATGTTGTCGCGGATCAGCGGAATCGAGTCCTCGAGCCCGGTGTTGATCAGAAAGTGCCCCTCGTCGGAGGTGACGAGGAACACGGCGAGGTCATAGCTGCCGACGGCGTAGAGGTTGCCGATCACCCGGTGCCCGGGGAACGGCCGCGACCAGCCGTCGGGTTGGGCGGCGACCGCGGCGGCGGCGGCGGCCGCCTCCTCCACGCGATGCCCGCCCAGGATCCCGGGCATGCTGTAGTTCCCCTCGTGGCAGGCGTACTCGTACAACGGCTGGTCGCTGCGCTGCATCGGAATCGACGCCGTCCACGGGCGCGTCCAGGTTCCCGGATCGGTGACGGTGTAGGTGTATTCCAGCGTGTCCGCGCCGACCCTTGTCAAGCGCTCGACCAGGGTCATGTCGGGGGTCGTCCCGCGCCACCGGCGCTGGTCGTTGAAGTTCGCCGTCTCGATCACCAGGGTCTCGCCCTCCCAGTGACCGCGGGAGTCGCCCGACCACTGGCGGACGTGGCCGGGCAGCGCCGGCCGGCCATCGAGCGGCACGACGCGCACGGTGTGGACCATCTCGGTCACCAGCACCACCTCGTCGGGAGTCTGGAAGACCTGCAGGTTCTGGTTGTAGCCGCCGGGCGTGATCGGCGGGCCGGCGTTGAAGCCGAGGATGCAGCGATCGTAGGCGCTGCGATCGAGCCACGAGTCGGCCGGGTGCTCGCGCCGGTAGGCGCGCGTCGCCTCTGTGCGCTCCCGGCCTTCCGGCGACATCTCGGGCAGACGGCCGTTGGGCGGATCGACAACGAGCGACGTGCGCCGGGTGCCGACCGTCCGCGTGCCGCGGTCGAGCCAGAAGTTGTTGTAGAAGCCGGGCGCACCCTCCTCGCCGCGGTCCACGCTCTCGGTGACCGTGGTGCGCCGGGCGGCCCGGTTGGCGAGCTCGGTGTTGCGGTCGACGACCTCCTGCTCGAGGTTGGCCGCCTCTTCCGCGGTCAGGAACGCGCGGTCGCCCAGCTCCTCGGGCCGCTCCAGGGGCGTGATGGTGCGGAAGTCCCAGATGCCCTGCAGGTCCGGATCTCCCCAACCCGTCCGCAGGTCGCTCTGGGCCATGACCGGAACCGCCGGCAACAGCACCAACGCGGCCAGCACGGCCGTGACGCTTACGGATGCGAGAACTGGATGACGCATCGGAACCCCCTCCATGATGTCGAGCTACTCAATATACTCCCTCGCTCCCGTGAAACGTCTCATCGGATGGCCGGTGACGGCAGTACACTGGATCCTCCATGACTCGCGCGATTCGCCCGCACTCCGACTCACCGACCAGGGCGCCCGCGGTGAACGACGCGCTTCGCGCGAAACGACTCCGCACGCTGGCCGCTCTGGCAGGCAGGATCGACCTGCGATACACGAACGATGAGCTGGAGGCCATGGAAGAGGAGCTGAAATGCGCGATCGAATAGCCGACCAGGAGGGTCAGATGAGCTGCCGATTCCTCGTCGCCGCCTTGTTCCTCGCTGTTCTCGCGACATCACCGGCCGCGGGCCAGACCCCGGACGGCGCGCCGGAAGGCTGGACGGCGCCCCGGACGCAGTGGGGCGATCCCGATCTGCAGGGGCAGTGGAACAGCCAGACGTCGACGCCGCTCGAGCGCCCCCTGGAGGGACGGCTGGCCGAGACGGACACGCTTTCGCCGGAAGAGGCGCAGGCCATTGAGGCGGCCAACCGGGAGGCGTTCGACCTGCCGCCGCGCGAGGGCAGCGTCGGCAACTACAACGCATTCTGGCGGGACGTCGGCACGGCGTTGACGCGGACCTCGCTGATCGTCGATCCGCCGGACGGCAGGATTCCGCCGCTGTCGGCCGAGGGGGAGGCGCGCATCGCCGCCGAGCGCGCGGAGCGGAGTCGACGCGGCCCCGCCACGTCGCCCGACACCTACAGCGACCTCAGTCAGTGGACCCGCTGCATCTCGCGCGGCTGGAACGGCATCGGGAGCTGGTACAGCAGCAACTACCAGATCTTCCAGGTTCCGGGCTACGTCGTCGTCTACCAGGAGCTGATCCACGAGCCGCGGATCATCCCGCTCGACGGCCGCCCCCATGTCCACGAGTCGGTCCGCCAGTGGCTGGGCGACTCGCGCGGGCGCTGGGAGGGCGACACGCTCGTCGTCGAGACCACCCACTTCACCCCGAAGACGAACTTCCGCGGGTCGCGCGGCACCCTGCACCTGACCGAGCGCTACACGCGCGTCGACGACGACACCCTCGACTACCGGTTCACGATCGACGATCCGCACACGTTCCAGCGGCCGTGGACGGTCGTGCGGCCGATGAACCGCATCTCCGACCGCGTGTCGATCTTCGAGTACGCCTGCCACGAGGGGAACTACGCGATGGAAGGCATCCTGGCCGGGGCGCGGGCGCAGGAACGGGAGCGCTGACGCTTCACGCGGGCGGGTCGCGCACGTCCACGTCGTCGGGTTGCGCATCGGGTGTCACCACCCAGGTAGAGGAACGCATGACCAGAAGAGGCATGACCGCACAGGATGCGCGAGGGGCCGTCATGAGCCGCCGCGAGGCGGTGCGGCTGCTGGGGGCCGGGACGGGATTGTGCCTGGCTGCGGCCTGGGACTCGGGTGCGAGGTTGCGGGCGGCCGGACGGCGGGGAACGGGCCAGGGCGCATCGGCCGTCACGTTTCCCGACGGCGCCGTCGTGCGCACGGTGCTGGCCGACGTCGACCCGCTGGAGATCGGCTCCGGCGCCACGCTGTTCCACGAGCACCTCTCCTTCGACTACGCCAGCCCGCCGGCGGAACCGCGGCGGCCGGGCACGCCGGCGGCGCCGGCCCCGACGAACGACGAGATGGTCGACCTGCTGGTCGAAGAGCTGCGCATGGCCGCCTTCGACGGCGTGAGCTGCATCGTCGACTCGTCCATCGGGCCGCGTACGAACCAGCAGCTCCGGAACCTCACGGCCATGGCGACCCGCTCGGGCGTCCACGTCGTCGCCGGCGGAAGCTTTTTCCTGCAACCGCGCTACCCGGAGGAGATAGCCGGCCTGGACGAGGACGCCCTCGCGGCGCACCTGATCGAGCAGGCGGCCCGCGAACGGTGGGGCGCGCTCGGCGAGGTGGGCAGCTCGTTCCCGGCGATGCACGACGACGAGCGCCGGATGATCCGCGCCGTCAGCCAGGTCCATCGCCGGACCGGGCTGCCGATCTTCACCCACGTCCCGCACGAAAGCTGCCCGTCGTGCGCCATCGAGCAGATCGACCTCTACGAGGCGGCGGGCGTCGACATGGGACACCTGTGCATCGGGCACCTGTCGACCATCCAGCGGTCGGACGACCCCGGCTGGGAGACCCACAAGGAGATCGCCGGCCGCGGCGCGTTCCTCGGCTTCGACACCGTCGGCCACCGGATGAGCGCGTCGTTCATCCCCGAGCGGGAGAAGGTGGACATGGTGCTCAACGCCCTGGAGGCGGGCTACGAAGACCACATCCTGCTGTCTTCCGACTTCGCCAACACGGCGCAGATCAAGGCGAACTGGGGCAACGGCTTCTCGACCGTCCTGGTGCAGTTCGTGCCCAAGCTGCGCTACTACGGGGTACCGGAGGAGACGATTCGCAAGATCCTGGTCGACAATCCGCGGCGCTGGCTGGCGCACGTCCCTGGCACCGCGTAGCCGGCGCCGGGGCCGGACCGTGCGTCAGGCTCGTGCTTGGTCGCTCTCGATGCGGCCGTCGACGAGGCGGACCAGGCGGCGGGCGCGCGCCATCACCCGCGGATCGTGCGTCGAGAACAGGAAGGTGACCTGCTTCTCCCGGTTCAGCGTCTCCATCATCTCCAGGAGCGCCTCGGCGGTGGAGGAGTCGACGTTGGCGGTCGGCTCGTCGGCCAGCACGACGGCCGGCCGCGCCGCGATGGCCCGGGCGATGGCCACGCGCTGCTGCTGGCCACCCGACAGCTCCGAGGGGCGCCTCTGCTCCATCCCCTCAAGCCCGACGTGGGCGAGCAGCTCCATGACCCGCTCGCGGCGTTCCGCCTCGTCGACCCCCTGCACGGCCATCACGATCTCGGCGTTCTCGTAGGCGCTGAGAATCGGCAGCAGATTGTAGGCCTGGAACACGAAGCCGATGCGATCGCGGCGCAGTCGGCTCAGCTCCTTGCGGGTCAGCGTCCCGAGGTCCGCGCCCTCCAGCCGGACCGTTCCCGACGTCGGCGTGTCCAGAGCGCCGATCAGGTTGAGCGCGGTGGTCTTGCCGGAGCCCGACGGGCCGCTGATGGCCGTGAACTCCCCGCTCTCCACCGTCAGCGTGAGGCCGCGCAGCGCCTCGACCCGCTGATCCCCCTGCTGGTAGACCTTCGTGACCTGATCGAGCGAAACTACGGGAGTCTCACCGTTGCTATCGTTCACGAAATCTCCTGGGAATCCGCGCGGCAGAGTTTCGCGCCAGCGAAACTCTCAACGCAACCGCAAGGTTGCGCCTACACCGCAAGGTTGCGCCTACACCAGCCGAATCGTCTCCACCGGATCGGCCTGCCCCGCCCGCCAGGCGGGATAGACGCCGGACAGGAGAATGGCGGCGAGCGCGGAGATGCCGATGAGCGCCACGTTCTCGCCATAGATGCCGACCCGCATGACGGTCGACATGCCGACGCCGGCCACCTCCATCTGGTCCGCCGGGATCATGCCCGATATGTCGATGCCCGTCGACGCGAGATAGCGATACGGCCCGATGGTGACCGCCGCGGCCGCGGCCAGGCCGATGAGCGCCAGCCAGGCGCTCTCGAGCATGATCAGCCGGAAGAGCTGCCCCGGGCTGAAGCCGACCGCGAGCATGATGCCGAACTCCCGCAGGCGCTCCATCACGCTGACGAACAGCGTGTTGAAGATCCCGGCCGCCACGAGCACGGCGAGCACCAGCATCATGACCTTGGCGCCGCCCACCTTCATCGCGATGAAGACCGCCAGGTCCGGCTGCAGCTCGTGCCACGCCAGCACGGCCACGTCCGGCGGCGCCTCGGCGCCGAGCGCGGCGACCACGGCGTCGCTGGCGCGCTGGTCGTCGACGAACGCGGCGATCTGGATCGCCTCGTCCGGCGCGAAGCCGACCACCTCCCGCAGGGTGTCGATGGGCAGGAGGCAGATGCCCGCGTCGACGCTCGGCGAGCCGGTACGCACGATGCCGGAGACGCGCGCCAGCGCGCTCACGATCTCGCCCTCCCTGTCCGCCAGCGTGTAGACCAGCCTGGATCCGAGCTCGACGTCCAGGTTCGACGCAAGCCGCTCGCCAAGGATGATGCCGCCGTCCGTAGAAGAGCCGAAGAACTCGCCCTCGACGATCGCCTCGAGGAGCGACAGCGTCTCCTCGTCCTCCTGCTCGGGAGAGACCCCGATGAAGCCGGCGCCGAGGTTCTCGCGCGCCGTCGCGAGCATGGTGAACCCGGTGATGCGCTCGACCACCCGGATGACGTGCGGGTCGTCCCCGGCAAGGCGCTTGATGGCATCCGCCCCCTGCACCGTGCGCGTCAGCGCCGGGCTGTCGAGATACTCCGGATGCTGCATCGTCACGTGTCCGGCGCCCAGCCGGGCCGCCAGCCGGATCATGTCGGCCCAGTTGCGATCCTGCATCGCCATCATGATCACGGCCAGGAAGACGCCGAAGACGATCGCCGACAGCGTGATGTACGTGCGGCGCCGATTGCGCCACAGGTTGCGCCACGCCATCGTCGGGAGACTGCCGCCCTTCATCGCGCCACCTTCATTCCGAATCACTGATGCCGCATCGCCTCCACCGGACTGATGCGGGCCGCCTTCAGGGCGGGGTAGATGACCGCCAGGAGCACCAGGACGACCAGGTTCACCGTCGGGGCCGCGAACGTGGCCGGCGTCACGGCCGCCCGCCAGACCGTCGCGAACGAGGCGCTCAGCACCTGCACCCCGCCGAGCGCGCCGGTGTCGATGCCGAACTCCACCAGGTACCACAGCGTGGGGGCGGCGAGCGCCGCGCCCACCGCGAGGGCGAGTCCGGTCTGCAGGCCGCTCTCCACGAAGATGAGCCCCACCACCTGGCGCGGCTCGACGCCGAGCGCCTTCAGGACGCCGAACTCGCGGATCCTCTCGAACACCGCCATCAGCATCGCGTTGAGGATGAGAATCGCGACGACGATGTAGATGACCGCGGAGACGATCTGCATCGACGCGTTGGCGGAGTCGAGATAGGTCGCCAGCGTCGGCAGCAGCGTCCGCCAGGACCGCGCGTCCAGGTCGGGGGCCAGGCCCTGAACCGCTTCGACGGCCGCCGGCAGCTCGAGGTCCTCCGGCTTGCGCACGACTATGCGGTGCGCACCCGACGGCAGGACGAACAACTCGCGGAACGCCGCCTCGTCAAGAAAGACCGTGGAGCGGTCCACGGCGTCGCTCACGCTCTGCAGGATCCCGCGCACGGCATAGAGATCGTTCGCGATGCTGCCGTCGGCCGCCTGGCTGAGGACGATCAGCTCGCCGCCGACCTCCAGATCGAGCGAGCGGGCGAGTCGCCGGCCGACGACGACGCCGTACGGATCGTCCTCGGCGAGCCAGGCGCCCTCGGCAATCCGCGTCGAGATGGCGCTGACGCCGGCGTCGTCCCGCACGTTCACGCCCTGCAGCGACGCGCCGGCCGCCGACACCCCGGCCGCGGCCAGCCCCCCGCCGACGAGCCGCGCACTCGCCCGGAACCCGGCCGCTTGGAGCGCGGAGAGCAGGGCGTCGACGTCCTCGATGCGCGTGTAGAGCGACGGGTCGTCGAGGTAGGTCGGCGCGTGGATCTGCAGGTCGCCGATCTCGACGTCGATCACCGTCCGCTCCATGTCGGCCAGCAGGCCCTGGAGCATGGCGAACCAGACGACCATGGCGAAGAAGCCGAACGCCATCGCGGCCACCGTGACGACGGTGCGCCGGCGGTTGCGGCCGATGTTCCGCCACGCCATCTTCAGGACGCGCACACGCGCCTCGCGAGGACGGTCCGAGAGCCGCGATCGGGGCAGGACGCACCGGCTTCGATCGGCTCGCGCGCACTTGCCGCTGCCGCCGCGAATCGAGCCGGCCGGCGGGTCGGGGCCCTCAACGCGGCGCTCCCTCCCGCTCCTCGGCCCGCGCCCCGCTCAGCATGTTGACGATGCTGTAGTTGCCCTCGTGGCAGGCGTACTCGAAGAGCGACTCGTCGGTGCGCCGCAGCGGCAGCTCGCCGGACCACGGGCTGGTCCAGCGGGTCGGATCCTCGACGGTGAACTCGTAGCGGAGGGTATCGGCGTCGACCCGGGTGAACCGCTCGACGACCCGGAGACTCTGCGTGCGCCCCGCGTTGGCGGCGCGGATGCGGACGACGTCGTTGCCGAACGACGAGCCTTCCTCGCTACGGGCGATGTTGCGGGTCTCGACGACCAGCGTGTCGCCCTCCCAGTGACCGCGCATCTCGCCCAGCCACTGCGGGATCGGGCTGCCGAGGCGGGGACGGCCGTCGAGGGGAATTATGCGCGTGTCGTGGATCATCTCGACCTGGATGGCGACGGTGTCGGGCGTCTGCAGGATCATGTAGTTGTTGTTGTAGCCGGTCGGCAGCATGGGCGGCCCCACCGACCACAGCATGCAGCGGTCGTTCAGATCCATGTCCGTCCAGGTGTCCGCCGGACCGCGGGCGCTGCGCGCGGCCAGGCGCGCGTCCTCGTCCCGCTGCGCCTCGGGAGTCAGCGGCGGAAGGCGGCCGTCCGGCGGGTCGACGACGATCGAGGTCCGGCCGGTGGACATGGTGCCCCGGTCGAGCCAGAAGTTGTTGTAGAAGCCGGGCGCGCCGTCCGCGCCCACGTCCACGCTCGCGGTGACCTCGGTCCGCCGCGCCGGCCGCGCGAGCAGCTCCGCGTTGCGGTCGGCGGTCTCCTGCTCCAGGTTGGCCACCTCCTCGGCGGTCAGCCGCGCCCGGTCGGCCAGCCCCGCCGGACGCTGCAGCGGGGTGATGGTCTTGTTGGTGTAGGTGCCCTGCAGGTCGGGATGGCCCCAAGGCGTGCGGGGCACGGCCTCCTGGCCGTCCGCCGTGACCGGCGCGAGAGCCGCGGAGACGCATACGAGCACGGACGCGCCGACGAGAGAACGGACCTTCATCTTCGCCTCCTCGGAACCCGACCATCCGGAACGACCTGATGCAACCCGCAATCCGGCCGCGCACGGGGAAACAACGCCGCCCCGGAGAGCGCGGAAGACGTGGACGCGGACGCCCTATCCCGAACCGCCGCACGGCACACGCCGGCCGCCGACGGCAGAAACCCACCGGCGCGCGGGCGCGAACGGACGCCGGCGCTACTCCGGCTCGGTCGCGTCCCGCCCGTCGCGCGGCGCGCCGGTACCCGACGAGCCGAGGAACAGCTTGCTCCCGTCGGTGAACGTCACGTCCCGGCCGTTGGCCTTCTGCGAGCCGTCCTTCGCCCGGAATCCCTCGACGAAGACTTCGGTGCCCGCGAGCAGCGAGTCGCGGGTGAAGCCGCGCCGCAGGAGCGAGGTGGGCGGTCCGCCCTCGATCATCCAGCGCTGGGCAGAGCCGTCGTCCAGCGGCACGTCGATGTGGATCCAGGTATGGGGGTTGACCCACTCCATCCGGACCACGGTCCCGGTCAGCTCCACCGGGGCGGTCGCGTCGAACTCGGCCGCGAAGGCGTGGTGCGCCCCCGCGGGCGCCGCGGCGGCCATCGCCAGCAGCGCGCCGGCGGCGATTCCGACGAGTGCGTGTGCGGCTCGCATCGTCCCCTCCTCCTGCATCGAAAGTCTCGCGCCGCGCCTGATCATCCCGGCTCGGGCACTGGTCAGCGGCCGTCCTGGTTCGCGGCCTCCCAGGCCCGGAACTCCTCCCACTTCGCCTCCAGCTCGCCTTCGCGGACCCCCGCCTCCCGCAGCGCCTCGTCGAGCGCCCAGGCGTGATCGACGCGCGCACCGCGGATGGCGTTGATCATCCCGTAGTTGTGCTCGTGGCAGGCGTACTCGAAGATGCGGTCCTGGAAGCCCGCCTCGCTCCACGCATCGAGCGTGAAGTAGTTGACGGCGGTCCAGGGCCGCACGAACACGGCCGGGTCCTCGATCGTGTACTGGTACTCCAGCGTCTCGTCGTCGATGCGGGTGAGACGCTCGGTCAGGCGCAGCGTCTCGCCGGTGCCCAAGTAATAGTGCACGTGGCCCGACCCGCCGAACGGGCCGCCGTGGGCCGGGGCGACGTTCTCGACGGTGTCCTTGAAGTTGGCGGTCTCGACGACCAGCGTGTCGCCCTCCCAGCGGCCGCGCGAGTAGCCGTTCCACTGGCGGATGTCCGAGCCGATGGGCGTCGGGTCGTTGACCGGGATGATGCGCACGTAGCCGTAGGGCATGACGATGGAGACGTAGCCGGGCGTCTGCACGATCTCCTTGACCGGCTGCTGCGAGCTGCCGAGCATCTCCCCCGGCAGTCCGTTGCGGGTGAGGCAGCGCTCCGAGAGGCCCCGGTCCTCCCAGTCGTCCGCCTGGGTGCGCTCGCGCCGCTCGGCCTCGCGCCGCTCCCACGTCATCAGCGCCTCGCGCGTCAGCGGGGGCATCTGGCCGTCGCGCGGCTCGATGATCTGCGAAGTGCGCAGGGACAGCCGCGGCGAAGTGGGATCGGCGCTCCAGAAGGCGTTGTACTCCGCTCCCTGGATGCGGAAGCCGGGGCGGCCGTCGTCGGGCCGGTCGGAGCGCGCATAGCGCTGCACGTCCTGCTCGACCAGCTCGGCCGCGAGCAGGTCGTCGTCGTCGTCGCTGACGATGCGGCGCAGGCCGAGCCGCTCGCGCTCGGCCGCCTCCTCGGCGGTCATGAACTCGCGGTCGCCGAACTCCGGCGGCCGTTCCAGCGGGGTATAGGTCCGCGTGTCCCACAGGCCCTGCAGGTCCGGATCGCCCCAGGGAGTCCGCGTCACGTCGTAGTCGTCCTGGGCCTGTCCGGCGGCCGGCGCCGCCAGCCCGCCGGCGACCAGAAGGAACGCCGTCAATCCAGCCGCCGGCACTCGGATTCTCACCTTCGCACCTCCTCGAAAGCCACTCCCGCAGTTGCAGCTAGCGGGCCGGCTCGTCCGCGAGCGCCCCGTACACGTACTCCTCGGCGAGGTCGACGCACTTGAACTCCAGCAGGCGCACGTCCGCCTCGATGCGGCGATACAGCGGGAACCGGATGGTCCAGGGCCGCGTGAACACCGCGTCGTCCTCGATCGTCGCCTCGTACTGCATGTGGTACGGGCTGATCGGCGTGTAGCGCTCGATGACGCGCAGTCCGGGGCTGTGGTGGTTGCCCGCCCGATCGAACCACGACAGATCGTGGAACCCGGTCACCTCGACTTCCAGCGTGTCGCCGTCCCAGCGGCCGTTGGACCAGCCCATCCAGAAATCGACCGGCGACGGCGTCGTACCGCCGATCGGGATCGTGCGGTTCGCGTTGGCGAACTGGTAGGCGATGACGATGCGGTCGGTGCTCTGGATGATCTGGAACGGGAAGGGCATGTAGGTGGCGCGGGGCACCCCCGGCATGTAGCACTTCGCTTCCGGATCGCCGA
Source organism: Vicinamibacterales bacterium (assembly GCA_965116825.1). GTDB lineage: Bacteria > Acidobacteriota > Vicinamibacteria > Vicinamibacterales > UBA8438 > WTFV01. The sequence goes on along the minus strand of OZ220736.1, from coordinate 3,165,394 downwards.
CCGTGTTGATGTTGTCGGCATCCACGGTCAGGCGGTTGCGGGCGTTCTCGTCCCGCTTGGCCAGCGCCTCCGGCCGGTAGGGTATCTCGCCTCCCACGACCACGCTCTGGCCGGGCGGCTGCGCCCCCCACACGCCGAGCAGGCGCGGGAACGGACCCGCCTCGGCGCCGTGGTCCTCGAGGTTCCAGTTGGCGGTGACGAACGCCTGCCAGATGCCGGAGAGATCGGGATTGGACGTCCCCGGCAGACGCGGCGCGCGGTACAACGACCCCTGTGCGGCGGCCGGCAGGACCGACAGCCAGAGGACCACGACCACCGCGGCGACGGCCGTGACCGCCGCAACCCGATCTCGTATCCGGTACCCGTTGGGCATCGCGTCCGACCTCCCCCCCAAGCGCGCAGAGCTGCGCTGCGCCCATGCTACGCCCTCGCGGGACGTGCCGCAACCGCGCATCGGCGGGGCTGAAGCGCGCTGGTCGCGTGCCGCCGTTCGCCGCCGGGAACGCACCGGCCGCAACTTCGGAGTAATCTGACCTCCTGCGCGCGGGATGCGCCCCCGCCCGGAACGTCCGTGCGGCGCCGCGCACGGTGTCGTCGAAAGACAGATACCACCGGCCACGACCGGCTGACCGGGAGGCTCACATGAACCGCTGGATTCTTCTCTCGTTCACCGCCCTGCTCGTCATTATCGCCGGCGGCGGCCGCGCGCCGGCGCAGACCGCGGCGACGGGCCACGGCGAGGAGCGCTTCAACACCCGGCTCGTCGGCATGAACGACCTGCAGGCACGCTCCGCCTATCAGCCGCTGCCGGTCCGACAGGGAGAACGGCGCATCGTGTACGTCGGCCACCATGCCGGGGAGGCCCTGAACCCGCTGACCGGCGCCGTCGAGCCCAACGGCACGTCGGTGGTCGACGTGTCCGATCCCGCCGCTCCCGTCTACCTAGCGCACATCCCGGCCACCGGCGGCGCGAGCGGCGCCCAGATGGTGCAGGCGTGCGCGGGCGATCGGCTCCCGGAAGGGGATGCCGGCCGGCACTACCTGCTGCGCTCCAACGGCAACCGGAGCCACGAGGTCTGGGACGTCACCGACCCGGCCGCCCCCGCGTTCGTGCAGACCGCGGCCGAGATGGGCCGGACACCGACAGGGGAGCAGCACACCCACAAGAACTGGTGGGAGTGCGGCACCGGCGTCGCCTACCTGGTCGGGACCGTCGACGGCTGGCGCGCGCCGCGCATCCTGCAGATATTCGACCTCGCCGACCCCGCCGCGCCCCGGCGGATCCGCGACTTCAGCCTCCCGGGCGTCCAGCCCGACGCGAGCGGCCCGATTCCGGGCGGGTCCGGCCTGCACGAAGCGGTCGTGCTGGGGAACCGCGTCTACCTGGCCTACGGCACCTCCAACAACGGCGCCGTGCAGATCCTCGACCGCGACCGGCTGCTGAACGGGGATCCGGACGCCGCCGCGCCGCTCGGGGCGAGCCCCGCGGCGCTGGCCTACCCGCAGATCGGCCGCATCGACCTGCCGGCGTTCTGGGGCGGACATACCGCCATGCCGCTGCTCGGCGTCGACATTGCCGACTACGCCGGCAACCGCGACCACGCGACGCGCGACTTCCTGTTCGTCGTCTCCGAATCGGTCGCCAACGCCTGCCAGGAGACGCGCCACGTCACGCTCATGCTCGACATCACGGACGAGGCCCACCCCCTGCCGATCGGCACCTTCCAGGTACCGGAGGCGAGCGGCGGCTTCTGCGGCCGCGGCGGCCGCTTCGGACCGCACGCCCCGCAGTGGTCGATGGAGCCGCCGTTCTACGGGAAGCTGATGGTCGTGTCGTGGTTCAACGCGGGCGCCCGAGTCATCGACGTCCGCGACCCGTTCGACATGCAGGAGGCGGCGTACTACATCCCCGCCACGACCGGGCGCACCGCCGAACGCTGCGCCGCCATCGACGGCGTCGAGAGCTGCCAGGTGGCCATCCAGACGAACAACGTGGAGGTCGACGACCGCGGCCTCATCTACTTGGCGGACCGCGCCGACACCGGCCTGCACATCGTGGAGCTGACGGGTCCGGCCGCCGCGATCGTCGCAGGCCCGCAGGACTGACGTTCGGGACCGGGCCGACCCGGGGGGACCGCCGGACTCCGCGAGATCATTCCGCGAAGCGATTCGGAAAGGCGAAAGGGGGGCGTCCGCGGAACGTGAACGCCCCCGGGGGAATCACTTCGACGACGCCGCGGCCGCTTCCTCGGCGCGCGACCCGGCCAGGATGTTCGTCAGCCCGTAGTTGCCCTCGTGGCAGGCGTACTCGTAGAGCGGCTCCGAGTTGCGCCACATGGGGAGAGACCCTCCCCACGGCTGCGTCCAGACGTTCGGGTCGTTGACGGTGAACTCGTAGTCGAGGGTGTCGTCCGCGACGCGCGTGAACCGTTCCTCCACCACCAGGTCGGGTGTCAGGTCGGCGTTGAAGTTGCGGATGAACGCATGGTCGTTGAAGTTGAGGGTCTCGACGACCAGCGTGTCGCCCTCCCAGCGGCCGCGGGAGCTGCCTGCGAACTGGCGGAGGGATGCCGGCAGGTGGGGCCGCCCGTCGAGCGGGATGTACCGAACATCGTGGATGTGCTCCTGCAGGATCAGCACGAAGTCCGGGTTCTGCACGATCAGGTAGTTGTTGTTGTAGCCGGTCGGGAAGGACGGGACGCCGCGGTACCAGAGGCAGCGGTCGCCCCCGTCGAGCTGCTCGTAGGTAGCGGCCGGCAGGTCGCCGCGCCGTACCGCCGTCCGGTAGGCCGCCTCGTCGGATCCGAGCCAGCGTTCCACCTCCGGCGTCACCGCCGGCAGCCGCCCGTTCGGCGGATCGGTGATGACCGACGTCCGCAGGGTCGGGACCACCGACCGGCCCCGCTCCATCCAGAAGTTGTTGTAGGCCCCGACGTTGCCTCCCGCCTCCGCCCGCCGCGCCGGCGCCTCCCACAGCTCGGCGTTCCGGTCGACGTTGCCCTGCGCGACGGCGGCAGCCTCTTCCTCGGTCAGGAACTCCTGCGTGCCCAGCGCTTCGGGCCGCTGGAACGGCGTCAGGGTGGCGTTGTTCCAGACCCCCTGCAGGTCCGGATCGCCCCACGCCGTGCGCGGCGAAGCCGCCTCGTCCTGCGCCCCGGCGGCGGCCGGCAGGGCCAGCGCCAGAGCCGCAACCACGGTGTACACGACAGCGAGATATCGACGTCCCATCACACCCTCCCACTCGCGCATTTCGGCGCGTCCTTCGATTTCCGGATCGTGTCCATGATGCACCCGCCGGCGGTTCGGCGCAACCGCGACCGTGATTGCGGCGCGTGAGCGGCAGCGGACGCGACGGCGCGTCACCTGGCGGCCGCCGCGGCCTCCTCGGCACGGGCGCCGCCCAGGATGTTGATCATCGCGTGGTTCCCCTCGTGGCAGGCGTACTCCCATATCTCGCCGGCGGTCACGCCGCGCGCCGCCTGATCGGTGGTCATCGGCGCCGCCACGGTCCAGGGCCGCGTGAACGACAGCGGGTCCTCGAGCGTGAACTCGTAGTCGATGGTCTCCGATCCCGTGCGCGTGAAACGCTCCACCAGCCGCAGGCTGGGCCGGGCGGCGCGCCACGGGGCGCTCCAGTAGGTCTCCGGCTTGTCGACGAAGTTGATCGTTTCCACGACCAGCGTCTCCCCCTCCCAGCGCCCGCGGGCCTCCCCCGTCCACTGCGCGATGCCGGTCAGGGGACGGTCGTCGAGGGGTACGACCCGCAGCTCGTGGTACATTTCGTGCAGCATCACCACCTGACCCGGCGTCTGGAAGATGCGCATGTTCATGTTGTACGGCTGCAGCGGAACCATGTTGGGCAGGCCGTCGGTGATGCAGCGCTCCCCCGTGTCGAGGTCGGTATGGGAGTAGAACGGCCCGACGCCGTAGCGCGCCCGCTCGGCGTCGCTCGCGATCTTCTTCTCCGGGATCCAGGGAATGACTCCCTCCGGCGGATCGACGACCAGCGCCGTGCGCCGGTCGCCGACGATGCGGGTTCCCGCATCCAGCCAGACCTGGTTGTAGCCGCCGACGCTGCCGGGGGCGGACTTGCCGTCGGAAGCCGCCCGCCGCTCGGCCGACTCCTGCTCGATGGCGGCCGCCTCCTCGTCGGTCAGCACCGCGCGCTCCGTCTGACCAGCCGGCCGCTCCAGCGGCGTGAGCGTCGCCGACGTCCAGAGCCCCTGCAGATCGGGGTCGCCCCAGGCGGTCCGCGCCGCCGTCCAGCCGTCGTCGCCGCCGGACTGGGCCGCAGCCGCCGCCGGCAGCAGGGCCAGCAACGCCATCGCCGCGACCGTCCCGCCCATCGAGTCCATCCGCCTGTATCTCATCGCAACCCCTCCTGCCTGCCGGAGATCCGCATCCGATCCCGTCCTCGTGCGCCGGCCTTGCGTCCACGTCCTCCCGGTCGCGGCACAACCCGTCGATTCTGTACGGCTTGGCCGCGTCCACCGTTTCCTCGATGAGGAGTCGTGCGCGAGCCTACCCCGGAAGGGGCGGCCGGTGGCAAGTGCGACCGGCGGGTTCGGCACGCCGCGGCCCGGCGCCGCCGCCGATCCGCCGCTTCGGAAGCACCTTGGGCTCATCCGCCCGTTGGAAACGACTTCCGATGAACCCATCGGCAACATCCCGGGCTCACTTGCCGCTGGAAAACGTCAGTCCGCTTCTTGCCCGCCGTCGCGCCGGGTCGGCATTGTGAATAGTGAAGAGCAGGCAACGAGACCCGACGAACCAATCAAAGTGAGGATGCCACCCATGATCACAGGCCGCCCGATGCGCAAGACCGACTTGATGGCGCACTTCATCGAGCACTTCTCGTCGCGCGGCGTCGCACTCCGGCGCGCGGACGCACGCGAGTTTCTGGAGGAGCTCCATCGCGTGTGCGTGCGGCAACTGAAGGACACCGGCGAGTTCACGGTGCCCCGCATCGCCAAGATCATATTGCGGAACCGCGCCGCGCGGGCCGGCCGCAATCCGCGGACGGGAGCAGCCATCCGGATCGCTGCGGGACAGGCCGTCACCGCCCGTGTGGCCCGGCAGCTCAGGAACGCGTTCCAGGTCGACGAGGCTCCCAACGAAAAATGAGCCGGAACGAAGAGCGAAGCCGGGCGGAAACCAGCGCGACCGCGTGCCGGTCAGCGGCGCTCGTAGGGAGCGCCGGTACCGGATGAGCCCACGAAGAACTGCGAGCCGTCCGGAAACGTGATGTCCCGCGCGTTGGCGGTGTTCGAGCCGTTCTTGGCGCCGAAGCCGTCGATCACGAGCTCGGTGCCGACGGGAACGGAGTTCTTGTTCAGGCCGCGGCGCATCAGGGCGTTGGGGGCGCCGCACTCTATGGCCCAGGTGACGATCTCGCCGTCCTCGCCCTCGACGTCGACGTGGATCCAGGAATGGGGGTTGATCCACTCGGTCTTCGAGACCGTGCCCACGAGCCGCAGCGGGCGATCCGCATCGAACTCGGCGGAGAAGGCGTGATGCGCCGCCACCGGTACCGCTCCCGCGAGCAGCCCCAGCAGGGCGGCGCCGCCGAGCCCGAGCCCAACCGTCGTCGACGTAGCGCGCTTCGTTTGCATCGTATCTCCCTCGATCCCGCACGGCCTCACTACCGCGTTGGCTGGCGCGAGACTCCCACGGAGCAAACTACTCTGCTCTGTCCAGCTCCGGCTGACTACCGGATCCGCACCCGCGCCGCGCCCACGTCGACGCCGGTCATCAGCTCGAGATTGCGCCCGTTGCCCTCGTGGCAGGCGTACTCGAAGAGCATGTGGCCCTCGGGGGCCCGCCGGAGGGCGTTGAACTCGATGGTCCACGGCTGCGTGAACACGTTCGGATCCTCGATGGTGGCGGTATACCGAATCGTGTCCGCGTCGACGAACGTGAAGCGCTCGACCACGTGCAGGTCGCCGCTGTGGAAGACGCCGTGGCCGCTGGTGAGCGCGCTGGACGGCGCCCCTTCCGGCGGCGCCCCGTGCCCGACCGGCCAGGTGTTGGCGGTGAAGTTGGTGACGTCGACCACGAGGGTATCGCCCTCCCACCGGCCGCGCGAATCGCCCATGCCGAGGCGGATGTCGGGCGGCAGGTGCGGCCGGCCGTCGAGCGGGATGTACCGGTAGAGGTGGTTCCACTCGTAGAGCATGATCACGTAGCCGGGAATCTGCAGGACCTGGTACGTGTTGTAGCCGACCGGCAGGTGCGCGCGCGGCAGCGCCGACGGCAGGCACTTGACGCGCGGGTCCAGGTGGGCCAGCTCTTCCTGCCGGGCCATGATCTCGCGGCGCTGCTCGGCCGCCCACGGCTGCAACGGCACCTTGCCGTCCGGCGGGTCGATGATCATCGGGCGCGCAATCCGCCCGGGACGCGGCGGCGCGTCCGGATCGGGCTCGAAGAAGCGCGAGAACGCGGCGCCCTGGCCGCGGTTGACACCCTCCGCCTGGCGCCACTCGTCGCTGGCCCGGGTCTCGAGCGGCTGCGACGGGGCCGGCAGGTAGTAGCCGCGCAGGTCCGGATCGCCCCATGGGGTGCGCGGCGGCTCGAAGTCCACCGGCTCGCCCCCCTGGGCAAGCACCGGAGCGGTCAGCGCCGCCGGGCCGAGCAGGCCGAGCGCCGCAATGGCGACGATGCGGCCGAAACCGTTTCCGCGACAGGTCACCGCGCACCTCCCTCCGGCGTTTCAAGCGCCTGCAGGATGAAATCGACGCAGTCGTAGTCGAGAAGCTGCAACCCGGCCTCCATGCGGCGGTACAGCGGCATGCGCATCGTCCAGGGACGGGTGAAGGCCTCAGGGTCCTCGATCGTCACCTCGTAGTCGAGATGATAGGGCGTGACCGGCGTGTAGCGCTCGACCACGTGCAACTGGTCGCTGTGGAAGTTGCCGGCCGCGTCGAACCAGGTCCGGCCGTTGAAGTGGGTCGTGTCGACCACCAGGGTGTCACCGTCCCAGTGGCCGCGCGAGTCGCCCATCCAGAAGTCGTTCGGCAGCGGATGCGGACTGCCGTCGGTATAGATGATGCGTACGACGTGCGCGAACTCGTAGGTGATGACCACGTGGTCCGGGGTCTGAAGGATGCGGAACGGGAACGGCAGGTAGGTGACGCGCGGCACCCCCGGCAGGAAGCACTGCCGCAGCGGATCCGCGGTGAGCCGGTTCGCATGGTTTTCCCGCTGCTGGGCCGCCGCCCAGGGCTGGTACGGAATCTCTCCGCCCTCGACCACGCCTAGCCCGGCCGGGATGCCGTCCTGCGCGTTGTGCGCCCGGACGTCCCAGGACGCCGCGTTGAGCGCCTGCCAGATCCCGTTCAGGTCGGGCTGCCCCTCGGGCGTGCGCGGGCCGTCGTAGGCTTCGGTCTCGACAGCCTGGACGGCTGCGGCCGCCGCCTCGCGCTCCTCCGCGCCGGCGCCGGCCTCCCGGGCGGGGGACGCCGGCTCGGCCGGCGCCGATGTCAGGACCTCCAGGTAGGCCGCCACCTGCCGCGCCGCATCGTCGTCCAGCTCGCGCCGGGATATGGGCGGCATCTGGCCGTAGCCCTCGCGGACCACCGCAAGGACGTACTCGGCATCGAACCCGAAGGGAACCAGCGCCGGGGCGATGTCTCCGCGGCCGGCCGCGCCGTGGCAGAGCTCGCATACCTGCCGGTACGATGGCGCGCCCGGGTGATCCTGCGCCCCCGCCGAGGGTGAAGCCGCCGTGACCAGGGCGACGGCCAGCGCCGCGCCCAGTACTCGTTGCGAAGCCATGGCCGTATTGTAGCGCGCGGGCACGCGGAGTCGGCCTCGGAAGCTGGGCGCCCGAATGACCATCGGGACTCGCTCACGGCGCGGCGTTCTCGTACCACTTCAGATTCGCCGTGCGGCCGCCGATGCAGATCAGGTCGATGCGGCCGTCGGCATTCAGGTCCGCGACCGCGCATCCCGACGGGGACATGTCCTCGTCGAGCACCTGCCGCGACCACGACGCGCCGTCGGCGTCAGCCGCCGCGTACAGCTTGAGCCGACGCGTGTCGCCCCGATCCCCGGTCACGATCTCGTCCCGCCCGTCCCCGTCGAAGTCCGCGGTGACGATGGTGTGGCCGCTCCCGATCTCGTCGATCACCCGCCGTTCCCACGACCCCGCCTCTTCGAGGTAGACGACGACCTGAGGCCCGTGCCACGGCTCGATGGTCGCCACGAAGTCGCGCTCGCCGAGGCGGCCGACCTCCACCTCGCTCGCGCCGCTGGCGGGCCACGGGGCCGGATCGCCGGCGACGATGGTTTCGCGGCTCCATTCGCCGTCGAGGTAGCGGTGCACGTGCACCCCCGTGAAGCTCGCGGTGAACGCGGCGTCGCCCGCCGGCTCGCGCCAGGGTTTGACGAGCAGGCCGTGCACCACACCCTGACCGTCGCCGGTGACCGTGCGCCGCCGCCAGTCGCCGGGCCGGTACCAGTAGACGGGCACCGCGTCGCGGTACTCCGGCGGCTCGGCCGCCGGACCGGAGAGCGGCGCGCTGACCAGGACGGGGCGGCCCGTGCCGTCCGGATCGGCCCAGCGGATGCGGTGCACGGTGGGGGTCCGGTCGACCTCCCGGATATGCCACGCCTCGGTCGGATCGCCGGTGTGGGTCAGCAGGCTGAGTATGCCGAGGCTGCTCGCGTGCGTGGTCCCGAACTCGTGGGCGAGCGCGATCTCCGGGATCCCGTCGCCGTCGAGGTCGCGCGCCGCGGCGTTGATGGAGCGGTTCAACCCCGTGGTCAGGACGTGTCGTTCCCAGCCGGGGTTCTCGTACCAGGCCAGTTCGCCGATGCGCGTCGACAGGCCGATGACGTCCGGGCGCCCGTCGCGGTTCAGGTCCGCCACGACCGGCTGGTAGCCGCTGGCCAACTCCCCGTCGATGGTGTGGGTGACGAAGCGCACCCCGCCGCCGGCTTCTTCCTGGGCCTGGACCGTCCCGGGCCGCGCGCCGCCCGGGGCGAGGAAGGCGATTGCCGACGCGATGCCCGTCAGGACCGCTGCCGTACGCGATCTCAATGTCATTCCGTCCCCCCTCAGGCGCGCGAACGCACCGGTCAGCCGGCGCACGAACGCACCGACCAGCCCGTGCGCGAACGCACCGGTCAGCCGGTGCGCGGAATCCACTCGCCGCCGAGCACCGTCCCGCGCGGGAAGAGGCGCTGGCCGCCGGTGCGCAGGTTCTCGTAGTTGTCGACGAAGTCGAAGAGGCCGTGGCGCAGTTCCAGCAGCGCCAGGTCGGCCCGCGCCCCCACGTGGAGCGTCCCGCGGTCGTTCAGGTGCGGGAAGACCCGCGAAGCGTTGGTGGTGACGCACGCCACCACCTGCGACAGGCTCATCCCCGCGTCCAGGAACTTGGACATGACGTTCGGCAGGTCCACGACCCCCGGCACGCTGCGGCTGGTCGTGTTGCCGTCGGTGGAGATGGTGTCGGGCAGGAAGCCGGTCTGCATGATCTGGTCGAAAGTGTCCCAGCGGATGTGGCCGGTGCGACCGTTGGCCACGTCGAAGCGAACGCCCCGGCGCCGCGCCTCGAGCACCGCCGGCCGGATGCGGCCGTCGTCGCCGACGATGGCGTTGGGGGGCGGCGCATACATGTGGGTGACCACGTCGCCGGGCTTGAGCAGGGCGAACAGCGTGGACAGGGGCGAGACCGTCTGCCCCATGTGGATCATCACCGGCAGGTCGAAGGCCGAGGCCGCCGCCTGGGTGCGGCGCAGCACTTCCACGTCGTCGGCCGCCACGTTACGCGACAGCCGCGCCTTGACCCCGACCACGGTGTCCCGATGGCGCGCGATGGCTTCCCGGGCCGCCCCTACGTCGGCCAGGTCGAGGTCCATCGTGTCGCCGCCGGGCAGGATGCCCTGCCGCCCGATGTTCACCAGCACCCGTCCCTGCTGCGGCGCCGCGCGCGCCACGGCCACCTGATCGGCGATGGCGTCGGCTCCCGCCGAGCCCGCGTCGACCCACGCGGTCACCCCGTCCTCCAGGCAGATGCGCGGCCCCTGCGCCTCGCGGGCGTAGTGCGTATGGACGTCGATGAGGCCGGGCACGACGATTCGGCCGCTCGCGTTCACCACCTGCACCTCACCGGCGTCGAGGCCCGGCTCGACCGCGGCGATGCGGCCGCCGGCAATCGCCACGTCGCGGACGGCGTCGATCCCCAGCGACGGATCGATGACCCTTCCGCCCTGGACGACGAGATCCCAGGTCGCCGCGCGGGGACGCGCCACGCCGGCGCCGAGCGCCGCCGCAGCGGTGGCGCTGGCGGTGACGGATACGAACTGGCGGCGGGTCATGTGCATCTCGGTCCTCCCTCGTCGTGACCACACATGGTCTGCGCCTTCACGCAGCGTGTCAACCGCGCAAGAGACGGGGCGCTCACGGCCCCAACGGCGGCGTGTGCACCGGCAGGCGGCGCGCCCCGGTCGCCTGTTCGAAGGCGTAGCCGACAGCCAGCAGGCGCGGCTCGTCGAACGCGCGGCCGAGGAACGAGAGCCCGACCGGAAGCCCCTCGCCGGTGAAACCGGCCGGCACGATCAGATCGGGGAACCCGGTCAGGTTCGCGTAGCGCGTGGCCGAACGCCCACCGCCCCCGGACGGCGCGGGCGCGATGTCGGCCCGGCCGGGCCGCCGGGGCGAGGTCGGGTAGACGATGGCCGCGAGCTCCGCGGCGTCCATGATCCCCTCGATCGCGGCGCGCACGAGCGGCAGGCCGTGCGCGCGCACGGCGCGGTACTCCGGATCCGAGAGCCGGCCGCTTTCCTCCTCCTCGCGCATCAGGCGCCAGCGTCCGGGATTGGGCAGGACACCGCCGTCCTCACGGCCGTTGATGCGCACCGCGCCCTCGATCAACCCGGCCAGCGTCGTCGGGAAGCCGGGCTCGAGGGTCGCGAGATAGTCCACGATCTGCGCCCGGAACTCGCGGTAGCGAATCGGCGCGTAGAAGTCGCCGGGGGCGTCCAGCAACCACTCGGGAAAGCGCACGTCGACGACCGTGGCCCCGGCATCGCGCAGCACGTCGAGCGACGCCTCGACGATCCAGTCCACCTCGGCGTCCTGGCCGAGAAAGTCGCGGGCGACGCCGATGCGGGCGCCCCGCAACGCGTCCGGATCCAGGTACTGCGTGTAGTCGGTCTCGAAGCGGCCGGCGCTGCTCGCGGTGGCGTCGTCGGCGGGATCGACACCGGTCATCACGCCGAGCGCGGCCGCGACGTCGTAGACGTGGCGCGCCATCGGCCCCGCGGTGTCGAACGACAGGGCGAGCGGGACGATCCCGTCGCGGCTCAGCAATCCGTAGGTCGGCTTGAGCCCGGCGATGCCGTTGGCCGTCGACGGTCCCCGCACCGACCCGCCGGTGTCGGTTCCCAGCCCCACCTGGGCGTACGCCGCGGCAATCGCCGCCCCCGTGCCCCCGGACGAACCGGACGGGGTGCGGGTCAGGTCGTGCGGGTTGCGGGTGCGTCCGCCGAACGAGCTCATCGCGCCGCCGGAGGCGAACTCGCTCATGTTGACCTTGGCCAGGACGATCGCGCCGGCGGCGCGGAGCTTCCGCACCAGAAAGGCGTCGTCGGGCGGCAGGGACCCCGCCAGCAGGACCGAGCCGGCGGTGGTCGGCAGGTCCGCCGTGTCGAGGTTGTCCTTGAGGACCACGGGGATCCCGTGCAGCGGCGAGCGCGGTCCGCCCGCGGCCCGTTCGGCGTCGAGGGCGCGCGCCCTGGCCGCCGCTTCCGGGTTCAACGCGATGACCGCGTTGAGGGCGGGGCCGGCGTCGTCGTACGCCGCGACGCGGGCCAGGTAGCTCTGCACCAGCTCCTCCGAGGTCAGCGTGCCGGCGTCGAACGCACGGTTCAGGTCCTCGATGCTGGCCGTCGTCACGTCGACGCCCTGTGCGCCAGCCGGCGGAGCGGCGGCGGCGGCGAACAGCAGGACCAGGCAGAAGGACGAGCCGCGAGGGATTCGAGTCATTGGGGAACAGGCCTCCCGTTCGGGTCCATGTCTACGCGCGCCGGGACGACCGGCCGCGTTTCCTGCCAGCGGCCGTCGATCAGCAGTTGCAGGGGTTGATAGTCGATCTTGTACCGCATCTTGGCCGAGTCCGCGATCCAGTAACCGAGGTAGAGGTACGGCAGACCGCGCCGCCGGCACTCCTCGACCTGCTTGAGAATCGAGAACACGCCGAGGCTGCGCGCCGTCAGGTCCGGATCGAAGAACGTGTAGATCGCCGAGAGGCCGTCGTCGTGCGTGTCGGTGACGGCGCTCGCGACCAGGCGGCCGGCCAGCCGCGCGGTGAGGAGGAAGGTCCCCGCCCAGTCCGGCTGCAACAGGTGCCGCAAGTGGCTCCGGGACGGCGGGTACATCTCGCCGTCCCGGTGGCGTCCGTTGATGTAGCGCGCGTAGAGATCGAAGCAGGCGTCGTCCGCGCCGGCCGGCTGCACGCGCACGGACAGGTCGGCGTTCCTCTTCAGCACGCGCCGGAACCGGCGCCCCAGGCGGAATCGGTCCACCGGGACGCGGGTGGGTATGCACGCCCGGCACGAGTCGCAACGGGGCCGATAGAGGTCAGGCCCCGAACGGCGAAAGCCGGCGCGCGCGAAGTGTGCATAGTCCGCTGGCGAGCGCGGTTCGCTCGGATGGAGCAACTGCGTCCGCGCCTCCCGGTCCGGAAAGTAGAGACACCCGTGGAAAGCCAGGAGAAAACGCCCGCGTGCGGCGGTCGACGATCCCGACATCAACCGTCCAGCAGGTTCCGGGTCGGACTCTGCATTCATCCGGTCCTCGAGCGCCGCGTTGTCGGTCAGGTCGACGCCGGGCTGGACCCCCTGCCCGCGAAAGACGGGAATCGGTGGCGGCAATCCGCCGGGATGCCGATCGTCTTCCATGGGCCGCTCCTCAGCCGCGCGCCGCGGAGGCGATGTCGCCGGTTGCGGCGAGCGCCCGCTCGACGCTCTGCCGCGAGACGTCCAGATGCGTCACCGCCCGGATCTGCCCTCCCGCACCGCTCACCCGCACGCCGGCCGCCGCCAGCCGGTCGACGAACTCGCGGTTGCTCAGGCCCAGCCCGCTCACGTCGAAGAAGACCATATTGGTCTCCGGCGCCGTGTTGCGCACGGCGATGCGCTCGATGGCGGCCAGGCCGCGCGCCAGCAGGCGGGCGTGCTCGTGGTCCTCGGCCAGCCGGTCGACGTGGTGGTCGAGGGCGTACAAACAGCCTGCCGCGGCGACCCCCGCCTGCCGCATGGCCCCGCCGAAAAGCTGCTTGTAGCGGCGCGCGGCGGCGATGAAGTCGCGCGACCCGGCCAGCACGGCGCCGATGGGGGCTCCGAGGCCCTTGGTGAAATCGATCCACAGGCTGTCCACCTCGGCCGCGAACGTCGCCGCTCCGACACCGCTCGCCACGCAGGCGTTCATCAGCCGGGCGCCGTCCATGTGCAGCGGGACGCCGCGCGACCGCGCACTCGCCCCGACCGCGGCGAGCTCCTCCCGCCTCCAGACGGCGCCGCCGCCGAAGTTGTGGGTCTGCTCGACGCAGACCAGACCCACCGGCTGGCCGTAGGGCACGGGCACCGCGACCACCCGATCCATCGCGTCCTCGAGCTCGGCCGGCGTGAAGACGCCCCGCTCGGTGCGGATGCCCTGCACCATGACGCCGGAAGCGAGCGCCGCCCCGCCCGACTCCGCGCGGATGACGTGCGCCATCGCCTCGGCCACCAGCGCGTCCCCCGGCCGGGTGTGCGCCTTGACCGCCACCAGGTTGCACATCGTGCCCGTCGGCAGCCAGAGCGCCGCCTCCTTGCCGAGCAGGTCGGCGACCCGTTCCTGCAAACGGGTGACGGTCGGGTCCTGTCCCTTCTGCTCGTCGCCCACCTCGGCCGCGGCCATCGCCGCGCGCATCCCGGCCGTCGGGCGCGTCTCGGTGTCGCTGGAAAGGGAAACGACGGTGTCCACCCCCTACCCCTCCGGCACCGCGAACGCCACGAGCCGCGCGTCGGGGCCGGCGCCGGTGGCGATCAGGATGAACTGCCGGCCCGCGCGGGAGCGGTAGGTCATCGGGTTGCCGCTGGTGCGGAACTCGGTGGGCTCGCGGCCGATCTCGCGGCCGGTCGCGGCGTCGAACGCATAGAGATACGGATCGCCGCCGCCGAGAAAGACGAGCCCGCCGCCGGTGACCAGCGGACCCGGGGCGCCCGGCGTGCCGAGCCGCTCGGGGAGCTCGACGCCCCGCAGCAGCGGATGCGCGCGCATGACCCGGCTGCCCTCGCCGAACGGCACGCTCCAGGCGATGTCGCCCGCGTTCAGGTCGATGGAGACGAGCCGCGCGTAGGGCGGCTTGACGAGCGGTATCGGCCCCAGGCGGCTGCGCTCCGCCGGGATGTAGCCGCCCAGCCCCCGGAAGATGCCGGCCGAGCCGCCGCGCGGGCAGTTGTTCGTGTAAGCAACGTCGACCTCCGGCAGGTCGGGATGGGTCTCGCACACCTGGTTGGCCGACACGCCTTCCGAGGTCCGCACGTAGAGCCGGTTGGTGGTCGGGTCGAACGCCGCCCCGCCCCAGTTGGCGCCGCCGTCCACCCGCGGCCGCTGCAGCGTCCCCTGCATGCTCGGCGGCGTGAAGAGCGGCCCGAGCCGGTAGGTCTGCAGCTCCTCGACCGCGAGGCGGTTGATCTCCGGTGTCAGGTCGTTGGCCTCGTCGAGCGAGACCCCCTGCGCGGCGAACGGCGGCGGCTTCGTCGGGAAGGGCTGGGTCGGGTACGGCACCTCGCCCGGCACATCGGTCTCGGTGTCGACCGGCCGCTCCTCGATCGGCCAGACCGGCTCTCCCGTCACCCGGTCGAAGACGTACGTGAAGCCCTGCTTCGAAACCTCGGCCACCGCGTCGATGGTCCGCCCGTCGACCTCCAGGGTCATCAGGTTCGGGGCGGACGTGAAGTCGTAGTCCCACAGCCCGTGGTGCACCGCCTGGAAGTGCCACTCGCGCCGGCCGGTCCGCGCGTCGAGGCAGACCAGGGACTCGGCGAACAGGTTGGCCCCCAGCCGCCGGCCGCCCCAGTAGTCGCTGCTCGGGGTGCTGGTCGGGACATACAGCAGCCCCCGCTCGGCGTCGAGCGACATCAGTCCCCAGACGTTGGCGTGCCCGGTGAAGCGCCAGGAGCCGCCCTCCCAGGTGTCGGCCCCGAACGCGTCGTTCGACTGCGGCACGGTGTAGAAGACCCAACGCCGCTCGCCGGTGTGGACGTCGAACGCCTGCACCGATCCCGGCGTGTCGAACCGCTGCTGGATGCGGTCCGGGACGCGGCTGCCGACGATGACCAGATCCTCGAAGACGACCGGCGGCGAGGTCTGGTCGAACATCTCGTGGGTCACCGGGTTCGGGAAGTTCTCGGTGAGCAGCACCCGGCCGTTGTCGCCGAACGAGCGGATCAGCGACCCGTCGGCCGCGTTCAGCGCATACAGGCTGTCGCGGCTGTTGATGAAGACCCGCATGTCCTCGCCCGCCCCTGCCGTCCGGTTGCCGGTGGCCGGCCAGACCGCGACGCCGCGATGCTTGAAGCCCCCAGGCGGCCCGCCGTCCGGGCCGGTGCGCCACGCCTCGGGATCGAACGCCCAGAGGTGCTCCCCCGTCTCGGCGTCGAGCGCGACGACCCGCGTGTACATCGTCGATACATAGACGACGTTGTCGATCATCAGCGGCATCACCTCGAAGCTGCCCGGCCGCGTCCGGAACTCCTGGTTCGGCAGCTCGTTCGGCTCCCACGTCCAGGCAACTTCGAGCCGGTCGACGTTCGAGGCGTCGATGTCGGCCAGCGGCGAGTACTTCGAGGCCGCCTGATCGGCGCCCACGTAGGGCCACTCGACCATCTCGGCGGGCTCCTGCGCGGCAACCGAAGCGACAGCGAGAAACGCGGCCGCGGCCGCCGCTACGAATCGTGTCGTCCTGTGCATCTTCCGAGACTCCTCTCGATCGTCAGTCGTGGTGTGCGGCGGCGTTCGGGCTCTCGTCGACCCGGCACGTCGACTCTCAGCGGTCACGCGTGCGGGTCCGCCGGTCGGCGCGCCGTCGCTGCTCCAGCCGGGCCAGCAGGTCCGCCTCGTCGCGACAGCCCAGCGCGGCGGCGGCGAGCACGGCAGGGTTCTCACCCGTGATCCGGGCGGCCAGCCGCTCGGAGACGTCCAGGCCGCGGTTGCGGAGGATCGCGTGAACGATCTCCGCGCACCCTTCGGAACGGCCGGCAGCCACTCCCTCCGCGCGGCCGGCAGCCACCCCTTCCGCACGCGCTTGGTGCCTCACTCATCTGCGGAAGCCCAAAGAACGTGACCGACGATGCAGTCCACCCCTACCGCGAGTCGAACCGCACCAACTCGCGGTCGATCATGGCGATCGTCGGACGCCCGGAGGCAGCCATGTTACGGGCCAGCTCGGTCTGCAGGATCTCGACCACGGTCTGCACGCCCTCTGCCCCGTAGGCGGCCAGGCCCCACATGGGCGGGCGGGCAACCATGACGGCGGTGGCGCCGAGCGCGAGGCCCTTGAGGACGTCGGTGCCGCGCCGGAGGCTACCGTCGACGAGCACGGGAACGCGGCCCGCTACGGCGTCCGCCACCGCCGGCAGCATGTCGATGGCCAGGGTGCCGGTACCGCGGTCGACGAGGCCGCCGTGATTGGACACCACGAGGCCCTGCGCACCGACCGCCACGGCGGTCTCGGCAGCATCGACGCTCATGATGCCCTTGACGACCACCGGCACGTCCACCGCCTCCGCGAGGCCGCCGACCGCGTCCCAGTCGGTCGGGGCGGGGCGATGGTCGGAGGAAGACACCCCGACGGTGACGCAGATCGCCCGGCAGCCGGCCTCGACCGCGCGCGCCGCCTCAGCGCCCAAGTCCCCGCTGTCGGCGTAGAGCTGATACCAGACCGGCTCCTCGCTGGCCGCCACGACGTCTTGTATGGGGTGACTCGACTGGCGGGTCGCCACCATGACGGCCTTGCCGGCGGAAGCGCCGCGTGCAGTCGCCAGCTCGCCCTCGGGATGGATGTCGCCCTGGTTGCCGACCGGCCCGACGATGATAGGCGCGAACATGTCGTAGCCGTAGAGGCTGGTGGTCAGGTCGAGGTCCATGGCATAGACCATCAGCCGCTGCCGGAACGTCATCCTGTCGAACGACGTGCGGTGGCCGCCGCTGAGCGCCTCGAACCGCGCAGGCGCGAGCACCAGGCGCGCCTGCTCCTCGAACTCGGGGACGTTGACCAGCTCGAGCACCGGGGCCCGCCGGTCCGAGGGGGGCGCCCCGCCGCCCGGCTCTCCCTGGGCGAACGGTTCCCCCTGGACGAGGGGCGAGCCGGACAGGAACGCACCGAACTTCCGCAGAGACTCCCGCCTGTCGACCTTCATCGCCGTGCGCCTTTCTTCTGGACTACGGGAAGTTCGTCTTCACGATGCTGCGGTCGATCTTGGCGATCGAGCTCACGCCCGCCGCGGCCATCGCCTGGCGAAGCTCGGCGTTGAGGATCTCCAGCACCTTTTGGGCGCCCTCCTCGCCGAAAGCCCCGAGACCCCAGCGCGACGCGCGCCCGAAGCAGACCCCGTCGGCACCGAGAGCCAGCGCCTTCAGCGCGTCGCTGCCGCGGCGAAAGCCGCTGTCGATGAGCACCGGCACCCGGCCGCCCACCGCCTGGACCACCTCTTCGAGCACTTCCAGGCTGGAGGGGCCGTAGTCGATGGCGCGCCCGCCGTGGTTGGAGACGATGATGCCGTCGCAGCCGTGCTCCAGGCACTTCCTGGCGCCCTCGCCGGTCAGGATGCCCTTGGCCAGCATCGGGACCTCGCACATCGGCCGCAGGTCGTCGAACAGTTTCCACTCGTACCACAGCCGGCCGGCGCTCACCCGGTACGGGTTCGGCGGGTTCGGCGGCGTGCGCCGCGTCACCCGGCGGGGCGTGCCGCCGAGGTGCCGGTCGTGCAGGTCGCGCTCGTAGTAGGAGGCCTGCTGGTCGATGGTGACGACGATGGTCTGCGCCCCCACCTCCTGCGCGCCGCCGAGCGCCACCCGGTTGGGCTCCGGCTCGCGCGTGGCGTAGCGCTGGTACCAGAGCGGCCCCTCCGCGCCCCCCTGGGCGATCCGCGCGAACGGAAGGCTCGACGCGTTGCTGACGATCATCGTGGTGCCGGTGGTGGTCGCCGCGCGGTGCATCCCCAGCTCGCCGTCGGGATGCAGGTCCCGCTGGCGGGCCGTCGGCGCCAGCATGATCGGGCTCGGCATCCGATGCCCGAACAGCTCCGTCGACGTGTCGACGTCCTGCGCATCGATCCCGCCCTTGTCGATGAGATCCACCCACTCGAAGGCGTCGCGATTGCGGTAGAGCGTGAACTCCGACTCGGTGCCGTGCGCCGTGTAGTCGTAGACCGACAGCGGGACGTTGGCGCGGAAGATCGGCTCGAAGTCGAACACGTCGCGCAACTCGTCGAAACCGAGGAAGCGGCGGTGCGGCCCGAGCGGCCACGGATCGCGCTGCGCGTGCAGCAGCGGCGACGCCGCCAGGAACGACGCGAGCCCGGCGAGCGCCTCCCGGCGCGACATGCCCGTACGCCAACGCTTCTCGATCTTGCCCACGGTGGCCTCCTGTAACAGCGCGAACCGTCCATGCCCCGCGGCCGGCGCCGCGAGGTCTCCGCAGTGTATCAGCGGTCAGATCAACCCGACGACCCAGAGCACGTACACCACGGCCATCGCGGTCACCCCGTTCACCAGCGTGACGCCGCCGTAGGAGAGCAGCGCCGACTTGAGCGGCATCCGCGACAGCGACGTGCACACCCAGAAGTAGCTGGAGTTGACGTACTTGATGATCATCGAGCCGGCGGCCCCGGCCAGCATCGTCGCCTCCGGACTCAGTCCGAGGGTGTCCATCATCGGGGCGGCCACCGACGCGGCGGTGATCACGCCGACCGTCGTCGAGCCGGTAATGAGGTTGCCGGCCACCCCCAGCACGAACGGCAGGAAGATGGGGGCCAGTCCGGTCGCGGCCACCGCCTCGGCGATGGCGTCCACCGCCGGCGTGGCGCGCAGGATCTGGCTGAGGGAGCCGCCGAGTCCGGTCACCATGATGATCATGGCCGAACCGCGCAGCGCCTCCTCGATCCACTTGCTCGTCCGGGCCCCGGCCTGCTCCGGCTTCGTGTTGCTGTAGGCGATGAGAATGCCGATGCCGAGCGCCACCACCGGCCAGCCCAGGTACAGCATGGCCCGGTTGACGAGGTGCTCGGCCGGCAGGGCGAACGCGGTCACGCTCTGCCCCGCGATGAGCGCCAGGGGGATGAGAATCGGCGCGTAGCAGCGCCAGGTCGCCGGCAGCTCCCCTTCGCGCCCCTGCTCGATGAACGACTGGCCGACGAACTCGCTCGACGGGGGCGATTCGATGTACGGCCCGGCGGCCCGTGCGTAGACCCAGCCGGCCAGCGAGGCGATCAGGGTGGCGATGCCGCCGTACAGGATCACGCTCCCGATGTCCGCCCCCACCAGCGCCACCGCGGCGAGCGGACCGGGCGTCGGCGGCACCATGGCGTGGGTGAGCTGCATCGCGCCGACCAGGCCCGTCGCCATCACGCTCATGTTCAGGCCGCTGCTGATCGCGGCCGAGTGCACCAGCGGGTTGAGAATGACGTAGCCGACGTCGGAGAAGATGGCGAGCCCGATGACGAAGCCGCTCAGGGTCAGGGCCAGCGGCATGCGCGCCTGGCCGACCAGGCGGATCATCGAGGCCGTGATCCGCTCGATGCCGCCGGTGTGCTTGAGCGCCTCGGCCAGCACCGAGCCGAGGACGATCACCACCGCGATGCTCTGGATGGTGCGCCCGAAACCCTGCTCGAAGGCGTCGATGAAGGTCTGCCGATCGATGCCGGGAATCAGCGCGAAGAGCACGACGGGCACGAGCAGCGCCAGGAAGACGTGCCACTTGAAGCGCGTGATCAGCAGGAAGAGGAGGGCGACGATGGCCACCAGGCCGGCCAGGGCGACGAGCGCGCTCTCGGTGATCATCAGGCTGCCTTCCTCTCCTCTAACCGATGAGATCGAACCGGACGCCGACCGACTCGTCGTGCGAGGACCGAACAGCCACCAGATGGCCGCCCCGCTTCTCCAGCCGCATCGCCGTAGTGGCCGGCTCGATCTCGATGGCGCCGTCGCGTTCCCGAATCTCGATCTTCTGCCCGCCGGTCAGGCCCAGGCTCTCGCGTATCGACTTGGGGATCACGACCCGGCCGGCGGCATCGATGGTGGTCTGCATGGCAAGAGATTACTATCCACGGGCTTCCAGGCACAGGTTGCAGAGGGGCCCCCGACAAAGTACCGTAGGTGGTTCGTCCGTCCGGTTCTCAGGAGGAGTGTCAGCGATGAAGGCTCAGCATGTTCTCGGTCTCGCACTCGTCGGCCTGGTCGGTCTGATGGCGCCGGCCGCGGCAGACGCCCAGTCGGGTGACGGCGCCGCGGAGGTCACCTACGCGAAGGACATCGCACCGATCCTCCAGCGGAGCTGCCAGCAATGCCACCGGCCGGCATCGGTCGCCCCGATGTCGCTGCTCACCTACGCGGAGGTCCGGCCCTGGGCGCGCGCCATCAAGATGCGGACCGGCCTGCGCAGCCAGCGCGGCGCGATGCCGCCGTGGTTCGTCGAGCGGGATCTGGGCATCCAGCACTTCAAGGACGATCCGTCGCTGAGCGAAGAGGAAATCGAGAAGATCGCGACCTGGGCCGACAACGGCGCGCCGCTCGGCAACCGGGCCGACCTGCCGCCGCCGCTCGAGTTCGCCGCCGCCAACGAATGGTCCATCGGCGAGCCCGACCTGATCCTGGAGTCGCCGGCCGTGACCGTGCCCGCCGCCGCGCCGGACAAGTGGACGTCGCTCGGCACGATTCCCACCGGGTTGACCGAGGACCGCTACGTGGCCGCGGTCGAGGTGAAGGAGTTCAACGACATCCCACCAGACGGCACCGGCGACACCGTCGGCGGCCGCTACGTCTTCCACCACATGACCTACGGCGCGGTGCTGCCGGAAGGCGCGGACGTCGAGTCGGCGACGCGCTTCCCGGTCCACGAGGTGGGCCGCAACGCCGACATCTTCCCGGTGAAGGCCGGACGCCTTCTCCCCGCCGGGTCGCACCTGGAGCTGGAGACGGCGCACCTGCACGCGAACGGGCGCGAGACGAGCGCGCACCTGAAGTTCGCGTTCAAGCTGCACCCGAAGGGCTACGAGCCCGAGATCTCGCACTCGCGGACCTTCGTCGGCAACGGCGTCGACATCGACATCAAGCCGAACCAGGCCGACCAGGAGCTGCACGCCTACCGCGTCCTGGAGGAGCATACGAAGGTCGTCTCGTTCGAGCCGCACCAGCACGCCCCCGGCATGCGCATGTGCGTGGAGGCGATCTGGGGCCACAACATCGAGACGCTGAACTGCGTCGGCTACGACCACAACTGGGTCAAGCAGTACATCTACCAGGACGATTACGCCCCGCTGCTGCCGAAGGGCACGATCCTGCACATCATCGGCTGGCTCGACACCACCGCCGCCAACCGCAACGTGGCCGACCCGCGCAACTGGTCGGGCGGCGGGCGCCGCTCGGTCGCCAACATGTTCATCGACCTGGGCGAGGCGCTCGAGCTGACCGACGAGCAGTTCGAGGCGGAGATGGCCGCGCGCCGCGAGCGGCTGGGCCTGACCGCCAACGACCACCTGATCGGCTGCCCGTTGTGCCAGGTGGACTTCCCGTCGCAGGTCGACGCGGCGGACAACGACCAGTAGTCGTGCGGGAGGTCGGAAGCATGCTTACGCAGTGGTCGCGCCGGGGGGCGTTCGCCCTGGCCCTGGTACTCGTTCTGACCCACGCCCACGCCCACGCCGGCGCCCAGACCCGCTTCACCTACTCGCGGGGGCAGAGCGTGTCCCCCGCCTACGAGGGCTGGTGGCAGAACGACGACGGCTCCTACACGATGTTCTTCGGCTACATGAACTCGAACTGGGAAGAGGAGCTCGACGTGCCGGTCGGGCCCGACAACCACATCGAGCCCGGCGGCCCGGACCGGGGCCAGCCGACGCACTTCTATCCCCGCCGCAACCTGTTCCTGTTCACGGTGGAGGTCCCGCCCGACTTCGGCGACGACGAGGTCGTCTGGACGCTGACCACCAACGGCCGGACGGAGCGCGCCTACGGCTCGCTGCGCACCGACTACCTGCTCGACCGCCAGACCATCGCCACCGAGATGGGCGCGAACTTCGGCCGCGTGCGGGACGATTGGCGGGACAACGAGTTCCCCTCGTTGCGCCTCGGCGTCGACCAGCCGCGCCGCGCCCGCGTGGGGGAACCGCTGCGACTGGTGGCGTTCGTGAACGACGACGGACTGCCGTCGGGCAACTACGAGCCTCCGAGACCGGAGCCCGGCAAGCCGCACCCGGCCTACACGCCGCCCCGCCAGATCGTGCCCGGCAACCCGCCCGGCCTGCGGTTCTCGTGGCTGGTCTACCGCGGCGACGCGTCGAAGGTGACCTTCGGACCGACCCAGTTGAAGACGTGGCAGGACACGCGCGTCTACTCGAACTCGCCGTGGTCGCCGCCGTACATCCTGCCCCCGGCGCCACCGGACGGACGCTGGGAGATCGACGCGACCTTCGACGAGCCCGGCACGTACGTGCTGCGCGCCGTGGCCGGCGACAGCGCGTTGCAGACCAGCCAGAACCTGACCGTGACCGTGACCCGCTGACGGCCACGGGACCCGGGGCCGGACCCGACTCCGGCCGCCCGGCTCCCGCCGCGGAGGGAGCCGGAACAATCGCCGCGGCGGCGAAGAGCCACTTGGAGGGACCGATGGACGCCCGCTTCCCCCGTCGCGCTCTTGAATGGTTCGTGCTTCTGATCCTGTCCACGGCCGCGCCCGCGTCGGGCGAGGACCCGCGCCTGGTCGCCGCCGCGGCGGCGCAGGATGCCGACGGCGTGCGCGCCCTGCTCGCGGCCGGCATTCACCCCGACACCCCCCGCGCCGACGGGGCCACGGCGCTCCTCTGGGCGGCCCACCGTGACGATGCGGACCTGGTCGACCTGCTGCTGGAAGCCGGCGCCGACGTGAACGCGGCGGACGATCACGGGGTGACCCCGCTGCAGCGCGCCGCCGAGAACGCGAGCCCCGCCATGGTCGTCCGGTTGCTGGCCACGGGGGCCGACGTGGACGCGGCGCAGGCGAGCGGCCTGACCGCGCTGATGATCGCGGCCCGCACGGGCGACGCACGCGTGCTGCGCCTGCTGCTGACGCAGGGGGCGAACGTCGACGCAGCCACGCGGCAGACCCGCAGCACCGCCCTGATGTGGGCGGTGGCCGAGTCGCACCCCGACAGCGTCCGCGCCCTGCTCGCCGCGGGCGCCGACCCGCGGGCGTCGACCGCCGCCGGCTTCACGCCGCTGCTGTTCGCCGCGCGCAACGGCGACGTCGAGATGGCCCGTCTCCTGCTCGAAGCCGGCGTCGACGTCGACCACACCGGAATCGACGGCACGCACGCGCTCCCCTACGCGATCGTCAGGGGACACGACGCGTTCGCGCGGTTCCTGCTCGATCGGGGCGCCGACCCGAACGGCGCGATGGGCGGGGTGACCGCCCTGCATGCCGCCGTGGGCCGCGTCGACACCTGGCTCGCCGAGTGGAATCGGCGGCACGGCGGAGGCGCACGGTACAGCACGAGGGGCAGCTCCGCTTTCGATCCGATCCGCGCGCTGCCGCTGGTGAGGGCGCTGCTGGCGCGCGGGGCGAACCCGAACGCCCGCATCGCCGCTTCCGCCATGTTCATGAGCTACATCGGCTATCCCAGGAAGGGCGCGTTCGAACCCTTCGCCGTCGGCACCGGCAACCTGCTCGGCGCCACGCCGCTGTGGGTGGCCGCCTACAGCGCGAACGCGCGGGTCAAGGACATTCGCGCCGGGCGCGCGGGAGGGACCGGCGCGGTGGAAGGAGCCGCAAGCCGCGCCAGCGCCGAGATGCTCCGCGTGCTCCTGGCCGCGGGGGCCAAGCCGCATCTGACGACGGACGACGGCACGACGCCCCTCATGGTCGCGGCCGGGCTGGGACGCTCGACGTACACGCCGCGCGAGCTGCGGGGAGTCCGGTCACCGGGCGCGGAACGGGCAGCGGAGGTCCTGATCGAGGCGGGCGCCGACGTGAACGCGGTCAACGAGGCTGGATTCACGGCCCTGCACGGCGCCGCGTTCCGTGGGTTGAACGAGGTGATCGAGTACCTGGTGGCGCGGGGAGCCGACATCGACGCCCGCGACTTCCGCGGCCGCACCGCCTACCGGATGGCGGAGGGATCCAAGCAGTCTTTCCAGTTCCAGAGCTGGCCGGAGACGGCCGCGTTCCTGAAGCGCCTCGGCGCCGACGACAGGCTGGGAATCCCGGGCACCGTGCAGGAGCGACTGCGCGACGTGCCGGCGGCGGCCGCCAACCAGTAGGGGGAAGGAGATACCGGGGACGCGGCGGGCGCCCCCGGTCAATCGGCGCAGCTTACGCGGCGAGATGCCGCCGGAAGAAGCCCACGGTGCGGTTCCACGCCAGACCCGCCGCCGCCTCGTTGTAGCGCGGCGTCGAGTTGTTGTGGAATCCGTGCAGCGTCCCCGGGAACATGTGCATCTCGTAGTCGACGTTGTTGGCCTGCAGCGCTCCCTCGTACTCGGGCCACATGGCGTTGATGCGCGGATCGGACTCCGCGTAGATGACCATGAGCGACGCTTCGATCTTCGGCACGTCCGCGGTGGCAGCCGTGGCGCCGTAGAACGGCACGCCGGCCTGCAGATCGCTGCCGAGTTCGGTCGCGAGGCGATTGGTCATGCCGCCGCCCCAGCAGAAGCCGGTGGCGCCGAGACGGCCGTTGGAGAGGTCGTGCCCCTTCAGGTACCGCGCGCTGTTGATCATGTCCTGATCCAGCGTCGCCGGATCGATGCTCCGCTGCAGCGTGCGGCCGTCGTCGTCGTTGCCGGGATAGCCGCCCACCGGCGACAGCCCGTCCGGGGCCAGCGCCAGGAAGCCGGCGACCGCGGCGCGCCGGGCCACGTCCTCGATGTGCGGGTTCAGGCCGCGGTTCTCGTGGATGACCAGCACCGCCGGAAACGGCCCGTCGCCGGTCGGCTGCACGAGATAGCCGCGCATCTCGCCGGACGTGCCGCCCGGAGAGGGGTACTCGACGTAGGTCCCCTTCATGCGCGAATCGGTGAACGAGATGGTCTGCGCCTCGGCGTACCGCGGCATCAGCGCCTGCGCCATCCCGAGCGCGGAGACGCCGCCGATCGTGAGGGCCGCGGCCCGGCTCAGGAACTCTCGCCGGTCGATGTAGCCGTGGCAATACTCGTCGTAGAGATCGAAGACGCGCCGGTCGATCTGCTGCTTTTCTTGTGCCATCGTCGCGCTCCTGGAACTGCCGCACGCGCCACGGGATTCGCGGGGCGCGCGGACGGACGGGGTTGCCGCTGGGGAAGCGGGGACGGAACCGGCGCACCGCCGGCCGCCCCCGCACGAATGCTGCGACCGCGCGAAGACTACGAGCGGACCTTGACCACGACGCGCCGGTTTTGCGCCCGGGCCTCGCGCGAGTCGTTCGGCACCGCCGGACGGCTCTCGCCGTAGCTGATGGTGTTCATCTTGTGCAGCGGGACGTTGTGCTGCTCGTACAGGTACGTCTTGACGGCCTCGGCGCGGCGCAGGCCGAGCCGCATGTTGTAGCTCTCGTCGCCGGTGTTGTCCGTGTGTCCCTCGATCTCGATGAACGCGGACTGCCCGGCGCCCTGGAGCTGGACCACGAGCTGGTCGAGCTGGGCCCGCGCCACATCCGGCAGATCCGACTGCGAGCTTCCGAAGCCGCCCTGGGCCTGGTTGATCGTGACCTCGGTGATCAGCATGCCAAGGGCGGACTGGACCTGATCGACGCGCCCGTCGACGTCGTCGGCAGCCATCTGCGCCGAGTCCGCCGCCGCCTGCGACGTCTGGGCCGCCATGTTGGCCGCCTGCGCGCGCTGATCGACCTGGTCGATCCGCTCCGCGTTCTGGACCGTCCGCTCCTGGGTCTCCTCCACCGTGCCGGCCAGGGTGTCGACCTTGGCGTCCACCACGGCGTCCTCGGTGCGCACGAAGCCCCGCGTTGCACAGGCCGACGCGAGCAGCACGATCACCGCCGCCAGCGCCATCATCTTCACCGTCGTCCGCATCTTCCGCATGATTCCTCCTGAAACGATCGTTATGACCCTACCACTTCAGCCGGGCCCGCCCCGCCACGTATCCGCGCGGGCGTGGACCACCAGATTATCATCAGCCGTCCGTATCTCGATGGGGTGCCATCCGCGCCGGAATCCGGGCTCGAACGTCAGGACGTACTGGTAACGCAGACCCGACAGCAACTCGCCGAGCACGGCGAGCAGCTCCTCCCGAGTTCCCGTGGCGCGCACGCTGCCGCCGGTCCAACGCGCGAGGTCCGCCAGCGAAGCCGCCACGATCTCACCGTCGTTGCCCGCCGCGCCACCGATTCCGTCGCGCCGGTCGAGGGGGCCGCCGACCGTGATGACGTGCACCGGCACGGCGATGGCGCTCGCGACGCTCGACACCTCCCCTGCCGATCGGAGGCTGCCGTTGTCCACGCCGTCGGTGACGACCAGCAACGCGCGGTGGCGGTTGCCGCGCCGACCCACGAGGGTGGCCGCGTCCGCGATCGCGTCATAGAGCGAGGTCTGGCCGAAAGGCGACTCCGTCAGGTGCGGAAAGCCCAGCCGCTCCAGGTCGCTCGTGAAGGGCGCGATCTCTCGCAGCACCGTGTCGAACGTGAAGACGGCCAGCTCGTCGCGCCCGGGCTGCAGCGAGTCGACGATCGCGTCGACGGCAAGCCCGGCCCGGTCGATGTTGCGGTCGATCGCCATGCTGCCGCTGATATCGACGAGCACGGCGATGCTCAGCGTCGAGTCGCTGGCGAAGACGCTCTCGATGCGGCGGCCGAAACCGCTGTCGATCAGCTTGAAGTCCGCCGCGGAGAGATCGCGCACGATGCGCCCCCCGCGGTCGCGCACCGAGACACGGACCGTCACCATCTCAACGCCGGAGGTGAACGTCGGCGCCGGGTCGCGCTCGACCGGGACAGGCCGGCCCTGCGCGGACAGGCCGGAAGTCAGCAGCGACGCGAGGCCGAGAGTGGCGAATAGGGTGCGAACGCGCATCGTGTCGAACCGAGCCGGCCCTGCGCCGAGCAACTCCTGATGAAGATTCTAAGGCTTTTCGCGCGCCAGCGTAACCGTCCGAGCCCGGCAATCCGAACGCCGCGTTCTCAAAAGCGGAACAACCGGTTCATCTTCACCACGAAACCGCGGTTGCGAAGCTCGGAGAAGCGGTCGAAGCGGTCCGGCCGCAACGGGTCGCTGTCGCGATCCTCCGTGTAGACGACGAAGAGCTCGCTGCCGGGGCTGTATTCCCACCGCAGCCGCAGGTTCGTGCTCACGGTGTTGGCCGCCGAGTTGTACTGGATCAGCCCGCCGAAGAACATGCGGGGCGAGAAGGTGTAGGTGACGCGGGAGACGATCAGGCGGGTGTGGAACGAACCCTGCGGGGTGTCGATCCAGTTCTCCGACAGCGTCGGCTCGATCGACAGCTCCGGGGTCAGCGCCACCCGTCCGCGGCTGAAGCCGACGGACCGGATGTTCCCGTTGAAGTACTCGCCGCCCCGCACCGTGACGATGCCCGTCAGGCGGCGCTGCGCGCCGACGGTGTAGGTGGCCTCGACGTCGCGGAAGCCGTAGCCGCCCACCGGCAGCACCACGCCCGGCCCGGGCTCGAAAGGAACCACGAGAAACTCGTAGTTGTCCGCGAACGTCATCCCCAGCCGGTCGCTGGTCTCGAACTCGGTGGAGAAGCCCACCTGCGCCTGTTTCGTCTCCAGGATGCCCGTATCGGCGGTCAGTATGTGGTCGTAGGCGGCTTCGAGCCGGAACTGGCGGATCGACTCGAGCGCGCGCGGGCGGGGGCTGAAGCGCCCCGACGCGTACGATCGCCGGAAGTTGTCGCGCCGGAGAAAACCGACTTCCGGGATGAAGTTGTCCTCGACCACCAGGTGCTCGGCGGTCAGCCCGTAGCGGTCGCCGGCGTAGATGAACTGGCCCTGATAGCTGGTGTCGCGCCCCTCGATGCCGGGCGTCTGCGTCCGGGCGAAGTAGCTCACCACGCTCACGTTGTCGTAGAAGGCCAGGGTAGCGTCGGCCCCGAACACGCGGTTGGCGCCCGGCTCGTCCCCCGCGACCGACACCGAGCGGTTCGTGAAGAGCGCGCCGACGGCGCTGCGGCGCAGGATGTCGCGCTTCATCCGCACGACCGTGAAGTTGGTGGACTCGGCGAGCCGGCCCTGGCCGCCGGGCAGTTGCTGCTCCCGGGTCTGCATGTTCAGGGCGCCGACGTCGAAGTCGCCCACCTTGCCGGTGACCCGGCCGCCGCCGACAATCGGCACCACCACGCCTTCCTGCAGGCCGATCCGCCGCGAATAGAACAGCGTCGGCGCGTTCCCGCTCCCGAACGAGCTGCGGCCGCCGCCGCCGCCGATCTGGCGCAGCGTGCTGTCGCGCGAGCTCGGCCCGCCGCCGCGGGCGAAGTCGAAGATGCCGCGCCCTTCGAGGAAGAACTCGCGCTTCTCGGGAAAGAACAGGCTGAACCGTGTCAGGTTCACCTGCTGCTCGTCCGCCTCGACCTGCGCGAAGTCGGTGTTCCAGGTGAGGTCGGCGGTCAGGTTCTGCGTGATGCCGTACTTGGCGTCGACGCCGGCGTCGCCGTCCCAGGCGATCGGGGGGCTGGCGTCGACGACGGTCGTGCGCCCGCCGATGCCGTACGGCTTGACCTCCAGGACGTTGCCCTCGTCGGGCAGCTCGAGGCCCACGAGCATCGCGGCGTCGGACAACCGGAAGATCCCCCTGCGCCCCACCGAGATGGGCACCGGTGTGAGATACGTCTGCTCGTTCTTGCGGCGCACCAGCCGGCGCAGTTGAACCCCCCACACCGGGGCCGGTCCCGCCCGGTACCGCAGCGACTTGAACGGAATCTCCATCTCGACCGTCCAACCGCCCTCGAAGCGCCCCACGCGCACGTCCCAGACCGGGTTCCAGTCGCCGTTCGGGTTGCCCTCGTTGGTGATGCCGAAGTCGCCGAGCGCGCCGAGCGAGTTGGTGTAGAACGCGACGCCGTTGCGCCGGTCGTTGAACGTGTCGAGGGCGACCCAGAACGAGTCGTTCTCGCGCAGTTGCGGCGTATCGCGCTGCATCTCGTTGGCCACCCAGGCGGAGGGCGGAGCCGAGTCCCATACGCGTCCCGCGATGTAGATGTTCGCCGCGTCGAACATGATCCAGGCGTCGGTCCGCTCGCTGGCCGGCGCGCCCTCCACGGGCATCTGCTGGACGAAGTCGGAGATGGCGGGAACGACCTCGTAGACCGGCTCGTCTAGGATCCCGTCGAGGCGGAGTCCGGCGGCCAGCTTGACCGCGCGGACAGTGACCCGCCCCAGGGCGTCCCGCGCGACCACCTCCGGCGGCAACGGCGGCGGGGGACGGTCGAGCACCCCGGTCACGGCGAAACCGCCGCCGGTCGCCAATCCCGATCCGGCCCCCGACCCCGATCCGGCCGCCGATGCCGGTCCGGCCGCCTCGCCGGGATCCGGAGTGCCGGGAACCGGCTCGGGCTGCGCGTGAGCGGCGGCGGCGAAGCCCAGCAGGACGCCCAGAAGGACCAGGCTTCTCGGCGCCGTCGCAATCGGGGCCGCGCGACAAGCGAAACTCGCGGGCCGGAGGAAACCTCCGGACGAGAGGCGCCGCTCTCGCCGCGGGCAGCGGCGGTGTCCGAGCGTCATCGGGCGCCGGCGGCCTCCGCGGCCTCCCGCTCCTCGGCACGATGGCCGGCAAGGATACCCTCCATGCCGATGTTCCCCTCGTGGCAGGCGTACTCGAAGAGCGCCTCGTCCTTGCGCGCAAGCGGAATCATGGCCGTCCACTGGCCCGCATAAGTGCCCGGATCGTCGATCGTGAACTCGTGCTCCAAGGTGTCGGGACCGACCCGCGTGAAGCGCTCGACCAGGCGCAACCGCTCCGCGGAGCCGCGCTGGCGCTGGTAGAGGGCCGCCGGCGACTCGCTGCCGACCGAGAAGTTCGTCGTCTCGACGACCAGCGTGTCCCCGTCCCAGTAGCCCCGCGCGTCGCCGTGCCACTGGCGGATGGCGTCGTCGACGTGCGGTCCCGCATCCAGCGGGATGATCCGCGCGTCGTGGATCATCTCGTGCAGGAACACCACGTGGTCGGGCGTCTGGATGATCTGGTAGTAGGTGTTGTAGCCGGCGAACAGGTTCGGCATCCCGAAGGTGATGCAGCGTTCCTGCAGCCGCCGGTCGGTCCACGAGGACGCCGGGTTGTCGGCGAGGTGCGCGATGCGGGCGTCGATATGCCGTTGCGCCTCCGGCGTGAAGGCCGGCAGCCGTCCGTTCGGAGGATCGATCACCAGCGAGGTCCGATTGTCGAAATCGCGGTCGACCAGCCAGAACTGGTTGTAATTGCCGGTGGCCGCGTCGCGCGACGAGAACGCGTCCTGCTCGCCGAGGGCGGCCACGAAGACGCTGTCGGCGAACGCCGCGTCGCTTTCGCCGCTGGCGAAGAGCTCCGCGTAGCGCGCCTCGAGCCGGGCCAGCTCCTCGTCGGTCAACGTCGTCTTGTCGCCCAGTATCTCCGGACGCTCCAGCGGCGTCGCGGTGTTGTTCGCCCAGACGCCCTGCAGATCGGGCCGTCCGTCAGGGGTGCGCGGCACGGTCCACTGCTCGTCCTGCGACGACTGCGCCGCGACCGCCATTGGAACCAACAGCATCGCTGCCGCGACGACGGCGCCGACCGCGCGGCGCGCGACTCGTGACTGACTCATCCCCTGCCTCCCCCGGTTAGGATTCCCTATCCTGAGATTATAGGGTCCGAGCCGGACGCCCGTCGGCCTCGGCGGCGGGCGACGCGCTGTCGTCAGCGATTGTACGAATGCATCGTCCCCGATGGCGCCGGCCGGCGCCATCACGCCCGGGATGCACCGTCACAGGTGATCGAGCGCCGCACGAAACCTGAACGTCGCCCCGTCAGTCCTCGAGGTGCGCCACGAGGCCGAGCCGGCGCACCGCCCGCTCGACCAGCGCCCGAGCACGATCGTCACTCTCCCGCCCCCGGCGCACCTGCGCCCCGGCAGACTCCAGAGCCTCCGCCGCCAGCTCGCGCGCCCTGGCCGCCGCCGCCGGACGGTCCCACCGGAAACCCCGCAGCAGCGCCAGCATTGCGCGACGTCGCCGCCGCACCTCGAACGAGCCCCCTGGATGCATCACCTCCCGCGCCACCACCTCCACACGACCGCGACGATTATCAGAACGTTGACCACCAGGAGAACCGACAACCCCTCCCCGTGCGACCCGATCCGTTCCTCCGCCCGTTCCGCCCGGTCGTCGACCGCCCGAAGCGTCCGACTCATCGGCATCGACAATTGCTCGGCTTCCAGCGGCCGCCGTTGTGTCTCCGCCAGCACCCGCAGCGTGCAGAGCGTGAAGGTCTCGGCCTGCAGGCTGGCGCATGTGTCGTCCTGCATCGACCTCCGCCACAACCGCTCATCGCAACGGCATACCGCGCGGCACCGTCATCACGTCCGACGCGCCCGGATCCACGATGAACCGGTGCTGATGGTCGCCTGTCCACCGGTCGATCCTCAGTACGTCGCTATTGGCCGGCCCGAACGTCACGTACTCGTACCTCGGAAAGCACGCCGGGATCGCCGCGTGCAGCGTCAGCGCCGCCACCAGGAACAGGAGCCACAGCCACCAGTCGCCTCGGCTCATCCCTCGACCGGCGTCCAGGCGTCCGGAGCCGCCCGTCCGATTACCAGCATTCGCCATACTTCGACCTCTCGCGGCCGCCGGTAATCGACAGCCCGCACGTTCTGGCCGCCCGCGCCGAGCATCGGGAACGGAACGCCTGTCAAACCCGGATTGTAGCAGGTTGATAGCGATATACGAGCGATAACGTGTGACTAGAACAAGACAGAACCGACACACTACCCGTTGAGAGTCGGTCGGGGTCCGGCTAGGAGCTTGCGCCGCGGAACGCAGCGGAGCGAGGTGCCGCGCGCAAGGTCATGAAAGACCATGTGCGCGGCCTGATGGCGACATCCACCGGAAGCGTCCACGAGAAAGGGCGCGCAACGGCGGCGCGAGCATCCGATTGGTCGAATGACGGGCCAGTCGAGCCCATTGCGCCTTTTTCGCGATCATATGGGAAGGCATAGAGATATATGTGTGACTGCGTGCAGTCATGCCATCTTTGTTCTGTCGGACGGGCCGGTTGCGACCGAGACACTGAGTCTATGACGTTGTTTCGTGTGCACCGGTGCGACCACGTCTCGATCGTGATCGAGGCGGAGACGGCCGTCGCGGAAGCCGGTTGGTGGGTGTTTCGGACCGTCAACGGACATCCGCTGGCGGCGTTACAGACCACGGAGGTACTCGGGATCAAGGCCATGCTTGCGGCCCCAACTATCTCCAAGAGCGGGGGTTGAGCGAGGTCCTGTTCACCGACGAGCTGAGAGTGGGCTCACGCAAGCGACCTGGAGCGGCGGTGCTCGGCGCACCTGCGCGGCGGGCGGTCGACGGCACGAGAGCCGCGGCGGCGGACGTGTCCGCGGTGGTGGAGGAAGTCTTGCAGGGGCTCGACCGTCTTGAGGCCGTCGCCAGCGCGAAGGGCGCTGACATACGTAGTCGTGGCTTGGTCCGGTGCGCGCGGGATGCCGTCCAGGCCGTGCGTACCAGGTATCGCCGCGGAGCGTTCAAGAACGAGGTCAAGCCGGGGTCCGGTGACTAGCGGGGCCACGTCGCGGCCCTCGGTCGGCGGCCACGCGGCGTTGGCCGCGACAGCGACCACCATCCGGTCCGAGTACTCCCGCCGCTGGTAGCCCTCCAGGCACCGTCCGGCCTGCTTGACGGTCGGGTGGCGATGCCCGAAACGTCCGCACTCCTGCCCGAGGGTCGTGTACACGTCCGATCGCTTCGTCAATGTCGCCCTCCTGGCGCCCGTTCCGGCCGCTCGGCCTTGCTCTCCAGCCGAGGGGACCTTCGCGCCAACCGACGTCGTCGGGTCCTGGCGATGCGCCGTAGTACGCTACGGTCCGGGCTGGGCCAACGTAGTAGCAGCTTCGTGCCCGTCACGTCGAGAGCAGGTGCGCTTGCGGCGCTATTGAGGTGAACCAGTGACGGACGGTTCCGCCGCACTGCGGCGACGGATACGGTCGCTCGAGGAACGCGTCTCCCGGCTGAGCGCCGCCGTCCTGCGCATCAGTTCGAGCCTCGACCTCGACACCGTTCTGCAGGAGGTCGTCGACAGCGCCTGCGCTCTGGCCGGCGCCCGCTACGGCGTGATCACGACCGTTGACGGCGCAGGGAACCTCCAGGAGTTCGTCACCTCCGGCTTTACCCCGGCCGAGAAGCAGCAGATGGCCGACTGGTCCGACGGGCCGCGGCTGCTCAGGCACTTTCGCGACCTCGAGGCCCCGTTGCGGCTGTCGGACCTGCCCGCCTATGTCCGCGCGCTCGGCTTCTCCTCCGATCTGATGCGGTCAAGGACGATGCTGGGCACGCCGATGCGGCACGGTGACGAGCACGTCGGCATCTTCTTTCTCGCCGAGAAGGAGGGCGGACGGGAGTTCACCGACGCCGACGAGGAGGTCCTGATGCTGTTCGCCTCCCAGGCCGCGACCGCCATCGCCAACGCCCGCGCACACCGCGACGAGCAGCGGGCGCGCGCCGACCTGGAGACCCTGATCGAGACCTCGCCGGTGGGCGTCGTGGTCTTCGGCGGCGGGGCTCGCAAGCCGGTATCGTTCAACCGGGAGGCGCGGCGGATCGTCGAGGGCCTGAGCATGCCGGGGCGCCCTCTCGAAGAGCTGCTGGAGCTGGTCACCTGCCGGCGGGCCGACGGGCGCGAGGTCTCCCTGGCGGAGTTCCCGATGGCGCAGCAACTGAGCAGCGCCGAGACGGTGCGCGCCGAAGAAATGACGCTCTCGGTCCCCGACGGCCGCAGCGTCACCATGCTGGTCAACGCCACGCCGATCCGTACGGCGGACGGGGCGGTGGAATCGATGGTGGTCACCTTGCAGGACCTGGCGCCGCTGGAGGAGCTGGAGCGTCTGCGCGCCGAGTTCCTGGGCATCGTGAGCCACGAACTGCGGATGCCGCTGATATCGATCAAGGGTTCGGCGTCCACCGTGCTGGACGCCTCACCTCCACCCGAGCCGGCCGAGATGCTGCAGTTCTTTCGGGTCATCAACGAGCAGGCCGACCAGATGCGCGGCCTGATCGGCGACCTGCTCGACCACGGGCGCATCGCGACGGGCACGCTGTCGGTGTCGCCCGAGCCGGCCGATATCGCCGCGCTGGTGGATCAAGCCCGCAGTGCCTTCCTGAGCGGTGCCGTCAACCGGGTCGTGAGCATCGACCTGCCGGAAGACCTGCCGCGGGCAATGGCCGACCGCGCGCGGATCGTCCAGGTTCTCGGCAATCTCTTGTCGAACGCGGCGAGGCACTCCCCCGAGTCGTCCCCCATCCGGGTCGCCGCCGAGCGCGACGGCGTGCATGTGGCAATCTCGGTGACCGACAAGGGCCGCGGCGTGCCGGCCGAGAAGCTGCCGCATCTGTTCCGCGAGCACGCCGCGGCGGCCGGCGAGTGGGCACGCGGCGCCGGCCTGGGCCTGTCCATCTGCAAGGGGCTGGTGGAGGCGCACGGGGCCGCATCTGGGCCGCGAGCGCCGGCCCGGGGCGCGGTACGCAGCTCACCTTCACGGTGCCGGTGGCCGAGGGGGCAGACGCAGCGACTGCCGGCCCGGCGCGGCCCCGGCCGCGCCCCCCGCGGCAGGGGCAGGAGCCAAAGCGCATCCTGGTGGTCGACGACGACCCGCAGACGCTGCGGTACGTCCGGGACGCGCTGGCCAAGGCGGGTTACGCCCCGGTCGTGACCGGCGACTCCGCGGAGCTGGCAGACCTGATCAGGACGCGCAGGCCCGCGTTGGTGCTGCTGGACCTGCTGCTCCCCGGAACGGACGGCATCGAGCTGCTGGAGCGCGTCCCCCAGTTGGGCGACCTGCCGGTCATCTTCATCTCGGCCTACGGCAGGGACGAGACGATTGTCAGGGCGCTCGATGCGGGCGCCGCTGACTACATCGTCAAGCCTTTCTCCCCGTCGGAGTTGACGGCACGGGTGCGGGCCGCCCTGCGCCGACGGGCCGAACCCGAGCCGTTCGTGCTCGGAGAACTGACCATCCACTACGACGAACGCCGTGTCGCCGTGGCGAATCGGCCGGTGGAGCTGACGGCCACGGAGTTCGAGCTGCTCCGCGTGCTCTCGGTCAACGTGGGACGGGTACTGAAGTACGACGTGTTGCTGCGCCACGCATGGGGCACGCGGGGTCGGGAGGCCAGCGACCCGAAGCTTGTGCGCGCGGTCGTGAAACGGCTCCGCCGCAAGCTGGGCGACAACGCGGCCAGTCCCGCTTACATCCGCAACGAGCGCGGAGTCGGCTACCGCATGCCCGAACCGGGCGGCCTCTGAAACCGCACCCCTGTCGCATGGCCTTCGCGCCGCTCCTCGTACCCGCCCGGGAGCTCCTGCGCAGTAAGGAGGGCACCCAGCAGCGCGCCAGGAGCAGGATCGCCGACACCTTGAGGGACAACACGGCCAGAAGGCTCATCACGGTTCCTCCCGCTTCCCGCTCGTGCAGTTTCCCTTCGGCCCGTTGCCGGGTGACGCGCCTGCGGATCGACCGGCTCTCTGTTGCGCCGCTCTCGCGTCCGACACGACCCGTGCGATCCGCTCGAGCTCCGGCTCGGTCAGACCCTTGGCCTCCCCGCCGAGCAACGCGGCCACGGCCTGTTCGGCGGACCCGTCGAAGAACGTCTCGACGAGATGGCGCAACGCCGACCGGCGCGCGGCCCGGCGAGGCGTCACCGGGCGATACACGTACCGCAGCCCCTCCTCCTCATGGCGCACATGCCCCTTCTTCTCGAGGATGCGCAGTTGCGTGCGGACGGTCGACGAGTTCGGGTCGCCGGACAGCTCTTCCCGGACCACGCTGGCGGGGGCGTGGCCGCGCCGAAAGAGGATGTCCATGATCTGCCGCTCGCGACGCGACAGCCGACTGTGCCATGGTCCTTGCATTCCCATGAGTTGACTCGGTCCCGGGACGTCCGCCCAAGGATCTACTGGCTATTTTTATAACATAAAAGCCATTAAATTAACAAGCCGCGTCGATCCCGGACGGCAACCAGGGTGATGCGGGAGAACAACGCCCAGGAGGGCCACTCCAGCCGGCGGGACGAGCTACACGCCGGATGCGGTGCGCCCGCCGCGGGACCGGAGAGGCCGTCCTCAGCGCTCCGGCGGCCTTCCCATGCGGTAGCCGACGCCGCGCTGGTTGAAGATGTAGACGGGGCTGGCCGCGCTGTCGCCGAGCTTGCGGCGGAGGTTGCGGACGAAGATGCGCACCAGGTTCGCATCGGCATTCTCGCGCTTGGCCCAGACCCGGCGCAGCAGCGTGTCGAAGTCCACGACGCGTCCCGCGTCGAGGGAGAGCGCGCGCAGGAGCTCGTACTCGGTGGCCGTCAGCTCGACCGCCTCGCCGCCGACCGTCACCCGGCGCTGCCCGTAGTCGATGGCGATCTCTCCGAGCACGAACGGCTCGGGGGCCTCGTGCCGTCTGAGCGCCGCCCGGACCCGCGCCACCAGTTCCGTCGCCGAGAAGGGCTTGACGATGTAGTCGGCCGCGCCCGACTTGAGCGCCTTCGCGACGGTCTCGTCGCGGCCGTAGCCGGAGATGAAGATGACCGGCAGGTCGGCGAGCTCGGGGACCTGCTTCATCAACTCGATGCCGTCGATGTCGGGCAGCATCAGGTCGAGCAGCACCAGCCGCGGCCTCTCGGTCCGGATGATCCTCGGCACGTCCTTCGGCACGCCGGTCACGAGCGGAGCGTAGCCGGCCTTCGAGAGCGCGTCGCGGACGACGCGCAGCATCCGCGGGTCGTCGTCCACGACCAGGATGCGCGACGGCTCGCCCGGCTCGAAGACCGGTCGCGGGCGGGCGCCGGGCGCCTCCGCGCCGGCCTCCCCGGCCGCCGACAGCGTGAAGGTGAACGTCGTGCCGCGGCCCGCCCCGGCGCTCTCCGCCCGGATGCGGCCGCCGTGCGCCTCGACGAGCCCCTTGCAGATGGCGAGCCCGAGGCCGTGGCCCGCCGTCGCCCCCGCCCGGCCGCCAGCGTGCTTGCGAAACAGATGCGGCAGCAGGTCGGGCGCCACCCCCCGACCCTCGTCGGAGACCGAGATGGCGACATCCGCGTTCTCAAGCCCGGCCGCGACCCGAATCGGGGTCGACTCCGGCGCGTGCCGCGCGGCGTTGGCGAAGAGGTTGTTGAGCACCTGCACGACGCGCCGGCGGTCGGCCGTCACGGGGGGCAGACCCGCGGGCAGGTCGACGAGGATTGCCTGCCGGCCGCCGCCGCTCACGAAGGTGTTTCGCGCCCGCTCGACCAGGGCGGCCACGTCCGAGGGCTCCGGCGCGACCGAGAGCGTGCCCGCGTCGATGCGCCCGGCGTCCAGCAGGTCGCCGATCAGTCCGCGCATGTGGCCCACCTGCTCGGCGATGATGCGGAAGAACTCGCGCATCTCGGCCCGGTCGAGCTCGGCCGCCTCCTCCAGCAGCATGTCCGCCGAGCCCTTGATGGCAACCAGCGGCGCGCGCAGCTCGTGGCTCACCAGGCCCAGGAACTCGGTACGCATCCGTTCGATCTCGTCGAGCGGCGCCAAGTCCTGCATGGTCACCACAAGCGAGCGGATGGCGTCGCCTTCGGCGCGGATCGGCGTGGCGTTGATCAGCATCCTGACGCTGCGTCCGCCGGGCACCGACAGCTCGACCTCCTCGCCGCGCAACGTCTCGCCGGTGCTGAGATGCTGCGTGATGGGGAACTCGCTCAAGGACACCTTCCGGCCGTCGGCGCGCTTGAAGGAGACGACCTCCAGGAGCTGCTCGAGAGGGCGGCCCGGCGTTCGCAGGCTCTCGCCGAGCCGCTTGGCTTCGCGATTGATCGACAGCGTCCGGCCGCTACGGGCGTCGAGGACCACGACCCCGACCGGCGAGGTCTCGACCAGCGCCTCGAGGTCGGCGCGCGCGCGCTGCTCGTTGCGGTGCATGCGCGCGTTGGCAATTGCGGCCGCGGCCTGCGAGGCGAACAGCATCAGCACTTCCTCGTCCTCGTCGGTGAACTCCTCGCCGTCGGCCTTCTCGGCGAGGAAGAAGTTGCCGACGTCCGCCCCGCGGTGGCGCATCGGCGTGCCCTGGAAGGTCCGGGAGAAGGTCGGCGCGGGCGCGATGCCGAGCGAGCGGACGTAGCCCGCCAGGTCCGCGAGCCGGAGCGGCCCCGGCAGCTCGCGCAGGTGCTCGAACAGGCGACCGCTGTCGGGCCAGGTGAAGAGTGCCTGCCGTTCCTCGGGAGTGAAGCCGGAGAAGAAGAAGTCCTGGGGGGTACCCGCCTCGTCGACGGTGGCGATGACGCCGTAGCGGGCGCCGGTGAGCCCGCGGGCGCTCTCCACCACCTCGGGGAGCACCGCGTCGAGGTCGAGCGTCGCGCTGATGCGCAGGATGGCCGCGTTGAGGGTCGAGATGCGCTCGCGCAGCGCGTCGTTCTCCCGCCTCGCGTCGTCGGAATCCGTCAAGGCTCCTCTCCTGTTGGCGATCCGCGGCACACATCCATATTACGAGAACCCCTGCGATGACCCTATGGTTCGCCGTGCACGGGCGGCGACCGCAGCGGCCTCTGTTCCTCCGCGAGGCGCAGCGTCACGCGCAGCGTGGCGCCGTAGCCGCTACCGTCGCTCAAGGGCTGGATGCTGCCGCCCGACCCGATCACGAAGTTCGCCGCGGAATGCAGACCCCAGTCCGGTGCCGTCCTTCTTGGTCGTCGATGCGCAGGGTTCGAGAGGTGCGCCGGGGTACCGGAGGCGCGATGCGCCGAGGCGATTCGGGCGCTCCGGTGACGTTCGAGCGTAGCGATGGAACCGGACACTGAGATGAACGGACGTACGGTCGCGGTCGCGGCGTTACTGGTGACGTGCGTCCTGCCGTGGGCCGGATTCCTCTCTTACGGGCATGACCACGAGCACCTCGATGGTCACGATCACGATTGCACCATCTGCTGCCTACGCGACCATTCCCCGCTAACGACGACAACGGCGCCCGTGCCGGCAGCGGCCGCCGTTCGGCGCATGCCGCCGCGTCCATGCGTCGCCGATGCAGCCGCCTGGCGACCGCTCAGCACCAGCCCCGGCCGCGGACCACCTGCGTAACGCCCCCCTCACGACGGCCCGGCCGCTCCCTCGCGTCGACTGGGACGTCTTCTGTCCGAATCGTCGAGATCGGCTGGAATCTCGGCCGTCGCACGCGCGCGGCGACCGTAGGAGGAGGTGCTCCATGTGTTTTCGTCGCCACGCAGTCGCCGTCGCCATTGCCTCGAGTACCTCGGCCACCGCCGGACTGCCGACCCCGGTCCGGCCTTCGGGATCGACGAGACCGACCGGGTTCGGGAATCGTCGTGGGCGGGAACGCGGCGCGCCGCTACGTCAGCCCTGTCTCCGCTTGCTGGCGTTGGCTTCATTGTGTCTGGCGAATCCGGTGCCTGTAGCGATCGTGCAGGCGCAGACAGAGACGACCCTCGTCTCGAATGCCGGTCAAACTTCAGAACCGACCCTGGATATCCGAATGCCATCTCGCAGTTGTTTACGACAGGTTCACAGGTCGACGGATACACGTTCACAACCGTGGACGTCTATCTGGGTACGCAGAACTTCGACGGCGGCTGCACGGCCACGGGCTCGGTGGCGGTGAGCATTTGCTCCAACAACCAATCCAACCAGCCGGACTCGAGCGTCTACTCGCTGACCGCGCCAAGCGCACTCACCAGCGGTGGATTCAACACGTTCACGGCTCCGCCGAACGCATCGCTCAGCGCCGACACCGACTACCATGTACACGTAACAGTAACGAGTGAAACTCCCACCTCGATGAGCACTTCTTGGTCGCTGATCAGCGTTGGATGGTCGGACACTTGATGGACCCTCGTCGGCGGCGTAGCTCTCAGTTCTGTAGCGCGAAGACAGATAGTCTGTTGTCAATCGTTATCATGCGTCCTCAATCATTTTCATCTTCTCTCCAAACACCCATATAAACGGCGCGATTTCTGGAAATCGAGTTCTCACGCGTGCTCAATCGGTCCCACCCAAGCGCATGCAAAATGTGGTATCCTGGTGGTAAGCGATTTTCGCCGGGAGAACCCCCATGACGAGGTTGACGGCTCGACGGGTTCAGACGCTGCGCAAGCCGGGCAGGTATTCGGACGGGCACGGGCTGCATCTGTTCGTGCAGCGCAGCGGGGCGCGGTCCTGGGTGCAACGGCTCACGGTGCCGGGCCGGGGCAGAGTCGACCGCGGGCTCGGCTCGGTGGACGTCGTGAGCCTGGCGCAGGCTCGCGCGTGGGCGCTCGACAACAAGCTCGCGGTCAAGCGGGGCGAAGACCCGTTCGCGGGGCCGCAGCGGTCCAGTGTGCCGACGCTGCGGAAGATCGCCGGCAAGCTGGCCGACTCGAACCGCGCGGTGCTGTCCTTGGGCGAACAGAAGGCGCGGGCGGCGACGCTGGAGCGGCACGCGGCCGAACTGCTCGACCTGCCGGTCGATCGGGTCGGCAAGCCGGAAGTGTTGCGGGTTCTCGAACGGGTGGACTGAGGTGGTCCCGGTCGTTTGGACCATTCGAGGGCTTCGTTAAGGTGTATTCCGGTTGCGAAACCACGCCCTCGTCGTCTGTCTGGTATCTGATCATAGATGATGATGAGCTGTGGGAATCGTGCGGCCTCATGAGTGAGTCCGCGAAGCGCGGCGGCGAGCCCCGGGAGGGGGTCCGGGGGAGGGACTCCCCACCGTTTGTCAAGCGGATTTTCGAGTTCGTTCGGTGGCGCCTTCTATCGAGTCCGAGGACGCGATCATGCCGCCCTCTGGACACAGATGTGGGTCGGCTTGAAGGCAACTGAATGCCCTCGCTGCGCTCGGAACGCGTTTACCTCGCGCACGGGCAGCCGCGGCCGTCAAGCCGCTTCCCGGCTCCTTCGCTCCGCTACGGCCTCCGGTGACTGCCGCGGCTGACCGTGCGGGAAGTTCTTACGGGCCAGCCAGAAGGCTGGCCCTCGTTCCACGAACAGAATGCGCGGCGCCTGGTCCGGGACGCCACGAGCTACATGTCGACGATCCGCTCAGGCAGCGCCAGTCCCGGCGCGCTGCGGGTCGAAGCAGACACCGTCACGCAGCATCGCGCAGGCGACGTTCAGCAGTCGGTCGGCCACCGAGCGCAGGGCGCGGGCGTGCCCGTGGCCGCGGGCGCGCAGCGACCGGTACTTGTCATGGCTGACCGGGTCGCGTTGGGCAGCGACGCGGGCCCAGTGGTAGGCGGCGTCGCGCAGCCGGCCATGGGCCGCCTGTCGCCGCGTCACGATCATGCTCTTGCCCGAACGCCGGGTGACTGGAGCCACCCCGCACAAACAGCGCAACGCGTTGTAGTCCCGCCGCTCCACCGCGTCGCTGCCTTCGCCAAGCAGCGTGGCGAGCACCTTGGCGCCGATGCCGGGCAGCGACAGCAGGATCGCCGCATCCGGCAGCGCTTTCGACGAGGGTTCGTCCTCCGTCGAAGCGTTCGGGTCGTCCGCCGGAGCTGCCTCGGCGAGCTGATGTACCAACCCATCGAGTTCGCGCCGAGCCTGATCGAGCTGGCGGTTGACCAGGGCGAGGCGTTCAGCGACGAGCCGCACATGCGTAGTGGCGGCTTCGGCCGCGCCCGGCGCCAGCTTGACGGCCGGCGTACGCAGCTTGGCGCGCAATGTCGCGGCGTCGACCCGGCGGATGCGGTGCTGTTTCAACACTCTGGTGAGCGTCACCTCGCGCACGCGTTGGCCGGCACGCGGCGTCGGCAGGCTCTGCCACAGGTCGAGCGCCCACGGCGCCGCGACGTCGTCGTCAACCGCGTCGAGGAACTGTGGGTAGTAGCGCCAGAGTTGATCCCGCATGCGGTTGGCCAGACGCACCCGTTCCCGAGTCAGGTCCTCGTTGAGGCGCGACCACTCCCGCAACTCGACGATCGCCGGGTCGGTCGATTCCAGCCGCCGAAGACAGTGCGGGTCGGTACGCAGCGCCGAGGCCAGCACCCGGGCGTCCCGCCGGTCGTCCTTCGCCCCTGCCGGCGACAGCCGGTCGCGGAAGCGGTCGAGCTGTTTCGGGTTGATCGAGTGGACCGCGAAGCCGCGTTCCATCAGGCTCTCGACCACCGGCCCGCGTGGCGTCTCGACCGCCACGCCGACTTCGCTCGCGTCGCCCTTTGCGAACGACAGCAGCCAGTCCGCCATTTGCAGCAGCCCTGCACCGCCATGCTCGAACACCCGTTCTCCGAGCACCTTCCCGTCGGCGTCGAGCACGCACACCTGATGTTGTTGCGAGCCCCAGTCCACACCCGCGAACCATTCCAACTTCAACTTTAACCTCCCAGGCGAATCGAACGGGCGCGCCAACGATGCCTGCCGGTCCCTGTACTGGCGCTCTACGGCGCAAACTCCCCACTGGGCGTCCATCGATGGCGAACCGTCGGGGCACAAGTCCCTCCCAGGTGTTCGAAACACAGGGGACGAATGGTGGCTCCCGACGGCCTGCCCGACTCCGCGACATCATCGCCCCGAAGTCATTCAGAAGGGTACAGGGACGAAAGCGCCGCGGCGACTGGCGCACGAAGCACCTGCGGGCCTGCCTGCTGTGCGGTCGGGTATGGCGTCCTGGACGACGCCGGACCTGTCCCGTCTGCCACGTCGACCGCTCGATCTGCCTGACGTGCGATCAGGTGGCCGTAGAGGACCGCGCGCGGCGCTGCGCCACAGACGAGGCGTTGCGCCGCCTGGTCAAGGCCTGCGCCGGCGACTGGGAGCGGGCGCGCCGAGCGCTCGATGCGGCCGGCGGCGACGTCCCCCGCGCCCTCGCGCGCGCCGAGCGGGCCGGGTCCGCGAAGCGCGTCAGCGGGCAAGGTGGTCGACGATGCTCTGGAGAATGACAGCACGCGCGTCCCTGGAGACGCGTAGAAACGGCCGCGCGGGAATCCCGCGACGAGGGTCCCCGCAGTGGTGGGTCGCGGCGTAGACGAGGTTGATGCCGTCACGCTGCCCGCTCCTCGCCGTAGACCTCGGCCGGCGTGCGACCCCCGAGCGCCGAGTGCGGACGTACGTCGCTGTAGAACGTCATCCAGGTCCCGATCACCCGCTCGGCCTCGAACCCGTCGACCAACTCGTACGGATACACAGCTTCGTACTTCAGCGACCGCCGGCCGCGCGCCGCTCGCGCCACCGGCACTGTTTTTCGGCATTTGCGCCGCGGTCAGGGGCGTCCCGATTGCATTGTGCCGCGGTTACGTAACCAGCCACTGCGACCGGATCTGCCGCGACCGAATTTCGCGCGCTCCTCGCGCTGCTGAGCGTCTTCGGTCCGAAACCGAGCACGACTCCGGCGGTGACGTGCCGAGCGTGTTCTCGGCCGTGGTCGAGCTCGTTGAGCCCCTGCTCGATGCCGAACATGCGGTGCACGAAGGGGGTCGCCTTCGGAGGCCTCCCTCTCCTTGTAGCACCGTAACGTAACGGCAACGGGACGCTGGCAGCGCCGCCTGACGGCGAAGGCTTGTCAGCTCCAGGCCGGCGGTCGAGCACCCTGTGCGTTTTCTCGCCGAGCCGGCAGCCTTCGCCCTGGATGCCGAGCGGCGTCACCTGGACCATCCGCCGGTCGAGCGCGTCCAAAGCGCTGCACGCCGCTGACATGTTCACGCTGCCTGCTCCTCGCCGTAGGCCTCGGCCGGCGTGCGACCCCCGAGCGCCGAGTGCGGACGTACGTCGCTGTAGAACGTCATCCAGGTCCCGATCACCCGCTCGGCCTCGAACCCATCGGCCAACTCGTGCAGATACACCGCTTCGTACTTCAGCGACCGCCACAGCCGCTCGATGAAGACGTTGTCCAGGCACCGCCCGCGGCCGTCCATCGAGCATCGCGCCCCCGCCGCCAGCACCCGCTCGGTGAACGTCGTGCTCGTGAACTGCGCCCCTTGATCCGTGTTGAAGATCTCGGGCGTGCCCGTCCGAAGCGCCGCTTCCAGCGCCTCGATGCAGAAGCCGGTGTCCATCGTGTTCGACAGTCGCCAAGCCAGCACGTGACGGCTGGCCCAGTCCATGACCGCGACCAGGTACAGGAAGCCCGCCGTCACCGGGATGTAGGTGATGTCGGCGCACCATACCTGGTCCGGGCGCTCTATCGTCAGCTCTCGAAGCAGATACGGATAGATGCGGTGACCCGGCTGCGCGGCGCTCGTGCGCGGCTTGCGGTAGACCGCTTCCAGCCCCATCAGACGCATCAGCCGGCGGACCCGGCGCCGCCCCACCGACACGCCCTCGCGTCCCAGGTGGCGCGCCATCTGCCGGCTGCCGTAGAACGGGTACTGCAGCGACAATTCGTCCATCCGCCGCATCAAGGCCAAGTTCTCCGCGCGCTCTTCCCGCGGCGTGTAGTACACCGCCGAGCGGTTGATGCCGAGCAACGCGCACTGGCGCCGGATGCTCAACTCGCCGCCCCGCTCGACCAGCTCCAGGCGTGCGGCGCGGCTCAGCGTTGCAAGCCGCGCAGAAAAAAATCCCGTTCCACCGTCAACTCGCCGATCTTCGCGTGCAA
This sequence comes from Vicinamibacterales bacterium, assembly GCA_965116825.1. Taxonomy (GTDB): domain Bacteria; phylum Acidobacteriota; class Vicinamibacteria; order Vicinamibacterales; family UBA8438; genus WTFV01. The sequence goes on along the minus strand of OZ220736.1, from coordinate 3,120,503 downwards.
GTCCCGGATCGTCGCCTCGTGCTCGGAGTCGCGCGATGCTCTACCGCCAGCGAAAACATCCTCCAGCCCGTCGACCGCCTGGCGCTTCCACGCGCCCACCTGGTTCGGATGAACCTCGTGCTTGGCCGCGATCGCCTGCACCGTGCGGTCCCCGCGCAGCGCCTCGAGCGCCACGCGTTTCTTGAAGTTCGCGGTGAACTGCCGCCGTCGTTTCGTCGTCATCCCAGTGCCTCCTCCAGGCTCTGGAATACACCTTAGCCGGTGGTCCGAAAAAGCGGGGCCACCTCAGACATCGCAGCCGGGCACGGGCCGGAAGCTGCGGACGGTGCTCGGGGCGCTGTTCCGCCATGCGCTCGCGGCGGGGCTGATCGAGGTCGACCCGGTCGCGGCGGTGGCCGGCGCACTCGTTCCCCAGCCGGCCGTACGCCAGCACATGCGCAGCGTGGCGTACGCAGACGCGGCGGCGGCGATGCGGCGGATCGAGACCTGCCGCGCGACGCTGTCGGCGAAGGCGTGCCTGCGGTTCCAGATCCTGACGGCCGCGCGCCCGTCGGAAGCACGGCTTGCGACGTGGGACGAGATTGACGAGGACGCGCGCGAGTGGCGTATCCCGGCCTGCCGGATGAAGCGGAACCGCGAGCATGTGGTACCGCTGGTCCCTGCGGCGGTGGCGTTGCTCGACTCGGTGCGGCCGTTGCGCCGGCACGACGGCGCCGACGCGTTGGTCTTCCCGAGTCCGCAGACGGGGGCCGGGTCGTTGTCGGCGGCGACCGTGGCCGGGGTGATGAAGTCGGCCGGTCTCGCTGGCGCGGGGTCGCCTCACGGCTGGCGCTCGACGTTCCGCACGTGGGCATCGGAGCGCGCGGACGCGGATTACGCGGTGATGGAAACGAGTCTGTCGCATGCGGTCGGCTCGGCAGTCGAGCGGAGCTATTCGCGGTCGACGTTTCTGGACAAGCGGCGGGCACTGCTCGACACCTGGGCGGAGTTCCTGGCCGGCAACGTTGGCAACGTCACGGTCATCGCCGCAGGCGACCTGAGCTTGGGTCCGACAGCACCGTTGTGAGTGCCGAGCGCAAGGTTCCGCAGGCGAGTCCTGCAATCTGTAGTCGAGCACTCCCAAGACCTGTTCGGTCTGGAACGTCGAGATGCTGCCATCTGTGCAGTCGTCCGGGTCGAGCAGTTGGGCAGCGCCTACGATAGCAGGTCGCGAGTTCGAGGAGGCGGCCAGTACGAGGCGCGATGCGTATTCGATGTGACCGACGGCGTGTCACGATAAACGGCGACCACCGCACCGCGGTCGACGATTTGCTCCCGCTTCAGGTGCACGGCGAACATCTCCTGGCCAGAGCCCGCTTCCGGGTTGGGCGGCCCCCAGCCAACCAACTCGTAGATCTTGTCGGACATCCGTATCAGGCACAGGATCGTCTGTCGGCCCTGGTGGTCTTGCAGCCACACGCGTTGGGGCGCCTCGATGCGGGCGTTGGGAGAAACCAAACAGGAATCGGTGCGCCAGATGTTCAACGGCGTCAACGTGTCCGAGTGGGTTCTTGCATAGAAGGCCGCAGGGTCACTGAAGCCGACGGGTGCGGGCGCCTTGCCGGATTCGGTTTGCGTTGACCAGAACCTCTCGCGCGGTGCAGCCGTCCATTCGCGAACCGACAATTCGACGTCTTGGGTGAAGTCGGTCGGCGGGCAAATGTAGGCCTTGGCGTGATCGGGATTGTCCGCTCCATCGTGTTGCTGTTCGCGCCGTGCCTCGATGCACAAGGCCCAGCCGAGTGCCTTGCAGACATCGGCTGCGCGCTCGATCGAAGGCGCCCGGCCCCGTAGTACCGAGCGTACGGCATCGCGGTTGAGCCCAGCGCCTCGGGCGGCCCGGACCGGCGACACCCGTCGTGCCGCGAGCTCGTTCTCGACCACCGCACGAAACTCCTTGTTGGTCACGATGCGGAGGATACGCCACATTCGGAGCGCGGTCTAGCCCGGGGCGTCCCTTGACAACTGGCGTATACGCCCCAATACTAAGGCCTATGCGCCTGCACGCAGCCGCGCGCGAGTGTCTGAGGGGGTAGCCAAGATGTTGCCGGATCAGCATGCTGGGGACGAGTCTCTGCAGGTGCTGTCGCGACGCCAAGTCGCTGCAGTGCTTGGGGTGAGCGCCGCGACTTTGGGGCGCATGGTGCACCGCGGCGAATTCCCGGCGCCGATCCGCCTGTCGCGGGGCCGCGTAGGGTGGCGCCGCGCTACGGTCGAGCGGTGGCTGGCTGAGCGCGAAGCGGCGACGAGTCAGAGCCTGCGGGCGCCCGACGCACCAGCGAGCCCCCGCCGCCGCCCACCGGCCACGGGACGGAGGGTGCCGCAATGACCGTCAAGGGCACCTCAACCGATGCACAGGCGCCCGCCGCCGTCTTTGCACCTGGTGTCGATCAGGAGCTGGATGCCGAGGTTGAAGCTCCTGCGGCGGCCTCCCCCTGCCCCTTTGTTTGCCTCGATTCGAGGAGCCTTGACAAATCCGTCGCGGCGTGGGCGCAGTCCGCCCTTCGGTTCCTGGAGACGACTACCGACGAACGCCAGCGGATTGCAGTGCGCGACGAGGCGGTCCGTGTCGCCGCGCTGGCCGCCGCCGTGGGCGCCGGCGTGGCTGTTGCGATCGCCTACGAGGTTTTGCAGCGCGCAGTCCGCAGCATCGGCAAGCACACCCCGCGCCGACGGGCCGGCAGGCGACGGTCGGCGACGAGCGACGAGGCAGCGCCGGACCCGGTGGGCGGCGACCCGACCGCAGCGTCGGAGGGAATCGAGAGTGGTCAACGGCCTCCCCACGTCGGGGAGAATCGTTCGCCGGGCGGAACAGTTTCTGTCGACGGCCCCACACCGGCGGCCGGCGACGAGGCGGCGCCGCATCCGGCGGGGGGCGACACGCCCCCACCGTCGCCGGGAACCGAGGGTGGGCAGGGACTTCCCCCGGTCGATGGAAATCGTTCGCCCGGCGGAACAATTTCTGTCGACGGCCCGAGGTCCACGACTGGCGACCTGCCGCGGGCGACGCGCAGCGCCTACCGCCAGGATGCCGAGGCGATTACCGACGCGGGCTTCGAGCGCATCAGCGCCAGCGTGCGTGCGGCGGCGGCGGCCGACTCGGCAGCGGGTCACAAGCTCGATCGGGGTCTGGTCCGGGCAGCCGGCGCCGTGGAGGCTGCCGGTGGCGACCCGGGCGACCTGCAGGTGGTCGAGGCGAAGAAGCAGGAGCTGGCGGGCGGGCGCAAGCGGTCTGCGGTCGACGAGGCGGCGGACGACCTCCCACCGTGTTACGTCTCGCCCCGCATCATCGAGGTCGCCCGACAGGTCCTCGGCGACCGCATCGACCTGGACCCGGCATCTACCGCGGCGCAGAACCGTCACGCGCGTGCCGGCGTCTTCTACGACGGGACCGACGCCTCGTGGCCCGGCCTCAAGGCGGCATGGCCGAAGGACGCCAGGATCTGGGTGCACGTGCCGCGCGGCGCCGATGCTGTCGCCTTCGTCCAGCGCGTCCTGACCCACGCCGCGGCGGGCGCCCCGGTCGTGGTGCTGACAGAGAACACGACGCACCTGCCGTGGGCGCAGTCCCTGCTCGCGGCCGCCACCGCGGTGTGCTTCATCGCCGGCGACGCTACGGTTCAGCGCCCCCGGACGGATGAGCCGAGTGTCGTCGAAGTCGAAGAGGCGCCCTTGGCCGCCCCGCAGGGACACCTGCTCGTGGGGCTCAACGTCAACCGCACGGCATTCGAGCAGCGTTGCGCTGGCTTGGGCGTTTCTCTCGCGCAAGGCACGGACCAGGGCGACCACGCCGGAATCCTCAGCACCTTGCGGTTCTTGCCGTTTGGCCGAAAGACGAGCATGCCGGCGTCGTGAAGCGGCGGCAGTGCGCGCAGGTGGTGGCGATTCGGCGAGGGCACGGCGTCGGTTGGTCGCCAAGGCGGATTCTCGAACGCCTGGGAGTCGAAACGGAAGCCATTCCATGACCGTGCTGATCCGGGCTGACGTGGTCGCACGGCTTGCGCTCAGCAGTCTGATGACTGAAAGAACGAGCCCATCTCGATATTGAACTTGGCGGATAGTCTCCCGATCCGGTGTCTGCTGACCCGCTCCGCGAAGCGCTGTTCCTCCACAACGCCCTCCTTGGAAAGAGTGCAGAGGTGTCCAGTTTCGACGACCCACACACCATGGATACGTAGATTGTCGACGACGCGATCCCGAGGGATATCCGGCGGGTGATTGTCGCGGAGGATGCTCTGCATCAGTGTGGCCTTTCTGCTGGCTCTTGTCGCGGCTTGTGTCGGCCAGCGCGGCAGCGCCGCTGGTCGTATGTCCCGGGTGACTCGGTGGCGGCCCGGGTGTCTGCGAGGGTGCGGGGGAGGCAGGGCGCCGGCGGGCAGGCGGCGCTGGCGATGCGGGGAGCGCGAGGTTCCCGCGCCGTCCGCCTCGCGACACATCTATTGTTCCCCTTCCGCATCCCTCCCTCGTGGTACGTCCTCGGTTCCGACGTTCGAGAGGCGCACGGGTGAAGGCTGCGGCCGTGGAGAAGCCGAAGGAGTTCTCGACTCCATGGGGCGAGTTGATCCGCTCTGGCCGGTGGGTAACCCGCTCAACAGAACGGTGTGGTGCTGCTGACGCTGGGGCTGATCATCGTGCGGACCGCCTTCGTCGCTCTCCGGGATCTGCTCTCCGCCGCGCCGATCTGGGGCGGGTCGGCGGCTATGGCGCGCAGCGTCTCGGCGACGGTTCGGGAAGAGCAGAGAGTAGACGACAGCCTCGTTCTGAGAGGCGATCTCGGCGACGGCCCGGGGCACGGTGAAGACGACGTCGAAGTACTCGGTGGGCGCAGGTCCGCGGCGCCGTTCGAGCCACTCGGCGCGGGCCGGAGACTGGCAGGTCGGACAGTGCCGGTTGGGCACCCGGGCGGCCGTCGGGCACGCCGTGCACATCCGCCGTGGTTCGGCACCAGCGCGGCAACCCGCCGACACACGCCGCCGGCCGGCCTCCCAGCGCTACGTGCCAAACTCGTCGCCGGCCAGGACCCGCGTCCGGCAACGCGCGCACGTCGTCCCGTGCGCCGCCACTGATCCGGACGCCACCGGGCGACTGACAGCGACAGCAGGCTAGAATCGCTGTTCGCCGCTGGCGGCCGCAAACGCCAGACAGGAACCGGAATGTCGAGGAACGACAACGAACGAGCCGCCGGACGGGCCGAGTGCTTCGCCCGGCTGGTCCTGGCCGGCCAGCAAGACGCGCACGGCCGCAGCCTGCTCGACCACGCCGAGCGGCTGACCGAGCGACTCGCGATGTACTGGGAGAAGGAGGTCGGCTGGCTGAGCGCGTCACTGGGAGCCGACCGGGTCGACGAGACCACGCTGCTGGGGGTGGGCTTCAACATCCAGCAGGTGCGCCACGCCACGGTCGTCAAGCCGCGCGCCGGCGAGCGTCCCGGCGACTACGCCGAACGCATCGCGATCTACAACGAACCGGACGCCCTGGCGGTAGCGACGGCGATGCTCGAGGACGCGGCGGCCATCAACCCGGCAGTCCCGGTCGAGACCACCGACGCGGCGCGGCGCGACGCCATCGAGCGGCTGGGCCACGCGATGGAGCAGTGGTATGAGGACAACCAGCAGGGGAAGCCGCCTCCGGGCGGGGGGATGGCCGACGGCCAGCCCACGGCCCCCGGACTCTCGGCGGCGCTGCTGCGGATGCGGCACCACACGCGGATGGCGCTGCTGAGCCTCGACGAGATGTCGCGGGGGCCGAGCAACCGGCGCTGGGGCATCATCGAGCGGCTCGACGCCCGCGACGTCCTCGTGTTCATCGACGTTGCGTTCGAAGGGCTCCGACTCGCCGCCGCGGTCGTCGCCGAGACGTCGGTGGGAACATCGGCCCCGGCGACGCCGGAAGACCGGCAGGCTCTGAAAGCCGCGCGCGACGCCCGCCGGACCGGCCTGCAGGCAATCAGCGCGACCGCCTCGGTCATCGAGCGGATCGCCACGCGGATCCTCGCCTCGCCACCACCAGAGAGCGACGACGACGGCGCGATCCACTGAGCGACGAGAAGATGTGTCCACGGGTTTGGAGTACGCTCGCCCACTGCCGTAGCGTGCCCAGCCTGCCGTTGGGGGCTTGCGTCCTGACTCGCGGTTGACGCCCACTTCGGCGCGACACGGGCGAAGACGGCCTCGACGGTCCATCTTTGCCCAACGCCACCGCCGGCGACTGTGGCGTGGTCCCGGCATTGCCGCCCGGCGGCAGGTCCGTAACGACCTGCGTCACCGTGCTCCTCTCATCCATGCCCCCTCCCTTCCGGACGCGACTGCCCGCGTATGGAGCAAGGATTCGGGACGCTGGCCATCTGCGGCCGGACGATGCTGTCGCCAGTTCGGCATGCAGGCAGCCTGATGGCCGCCGCACGAGCAGGCGACCGGACGCCGTAGCGGCCGAGGTCGCGTCCTGAAGCGGCGCCCGACGGTGACGCGTCACCATGGCCGCAGCCTCGAGTATCGCCCGGGCGGCTGAGCAAATCGATGCTCTCGCGCACAGACACTTCGGCACGCTGCCGCGCGACGGTCGCGGGGTGTCTTTTCAACGACGCAGTTGTCCGTAGCGGTTGCCCGCGCACGACGCTCGCCGCCGCTGGCGACCAACCCTCGACGAACCGCCCGCCGGCACAGCCGCCGCGCCTCCCCGAGTCGGCGCGGAAACGGACCACGGCGGGAGGGGGCGGGCGGACGACAATGGAACAGCAACGAGCGTAGCGGCACACGGCAACGGCGCCGGCGGGCAAGGCCACGCCCGGCTTTGCGCCCTTTCTCCACGCCTTCCGCTTACGCGCCCGCGTCCACGCCGCCTGCGGCAGGCCGCCACCAGACGGCACGCCCCCGGGCCGTCGGCCCGCTCGACCCGGCCCTGTCGGGCCATTTCCCTTCCCCGGAGGAGAACCCATGCCCCTCATCGAGCTGCTGCGTCCCGGACAGCGTGCCTGGCTGCGCAAGCTCCGCCGCCGGATCGCCAACCGCGAGCTGATGCGCCGCATCCGCGCCGACATCGACCGCAAGCTGTTATGTCCCGGCGTCGACCTGCCGATCGAGGCGGACACGTGCGGCCGCCTCATCCCGCGCAAGAGCAGCCGCTGCATCCGCTTCCACAACCGCCGGCGGTGGCTGCTCAACTACGCCTTCAACTACGCCGCCATCACGGCGTTGCTCGAGACCGCCGCGCTGGACAACGACGCACCCGAGGCGGCGAGCGCGCCCGCCGACACGCAGAACCCCGCCCCGCGGCTCGACGAACGGCACCGCCGGGTGGAGAACTGCGCTGGTAGCGGCTGGCGGCGCCATGGGCGCCCGCCCCGCTGCGCCTCGGCTCGAACCCCCGAACCGCTACGGCCGCACTGTTGCGCCGGTGCCCGGTGAACCGTCCCGGTCCGGCCGCGGAAAGAGCAGGACGACCGTGGAAAGAACCGGACGGTTGGGGAAACAGGAGAACGATCGTGGAAAGGAAGTGCACAGTATGCGTGTGAAGCTGCTGCGGGGAGACGCCGAGGCCACCGTGCTGCTCGTCCATCCCGCGACGCTCGAAGAATACGCCCGGGCGCTGGACACGCTCGGCCGCGCGGAGCGCCGCCCGGCGAACGGCTGCGGCGTGGTCACCACTGCGGAGCAGCGCGCCCGGTGGGAGCTGCCCGACCTGGCCGCGTCCGGCCGGGCGCGGGTCGTGGACTCGGCGCAGGCGTTCGCTCTGCTGGCCGGCCCCGCCGAGCCCGAGACCGCGTGGGAGCCATCTGCCGGTCCCGCCGCCGGGGCCGCGCCCCCGCCGCGGGGCGGCGGCGGGTCCGGCGGCCCGGCCCTGGCGGCTGTCCGCGCACTCGCCGCCCCTGGTACGCAAGTCGACCAGGCGCTGGCCACCCTCGACGACGCCGGCCTGCCCGCCGCTGTCCGCCAGACGCTGCGGCGGCAGGTCCGCGAGGCGCTCGACTCCCGGTCCGACGCGGTCCGCGAGGCGCTGGGCCGGGCCGAGAAGGCGCTCGCCCTGCCGTGGCGGACATCCGAGTCGCAAGGCTTCGACCCGCAGCGGCTGCAGCGGGCGCTGAACCACTCCCACGGCGCGCTCGCGCAGGTCAAGACGCGCATCCGCGACGTGCTGGCCGCGTGCCCGCAGACCCGCGCCCTGCTCACCGTCGAACGACCCGGCCGCGGCCCGACGGCGGCGGCCGGCGCGCCGCCGGCCCTGGCCGTGCGACCGGGACCGCCCGAGGCGCCGGGGTCCGTCCTCTGCCTGGCCGGGCCGAAGGGGACCGGGAAGTCGTCGCTGGCCGAAGCCGTTGCCCGCGCCCTCGGCCGCACCCACGTGCGCGCCACCCTGGAAGGGCCCGACGCCGAGCGCCTCGTCCGCGGGTCGGCGGGCGGCGCCGCGGGGCGCATCGTCGAGGGCCTGTGCGAGGCCGGCGTCAACAACCCGGTGTTCATCCTCGAGGCCGTCGACCGCGTCGAACCCGATGCCGCCGGGGCGCTGCTCTACCTGCTCGACCCCGCGCGCCGGACCGCCTTCCGCGACGCGTACCTCGATGTCGCGTTCGACCTGTCCGCGGTCCTGTGGATCGTCACGGCGACCGATCCGGGCGCGGTCCCCGAGCCGGTGCGCGAGCACCTCGCCGTGGTCGAGCTGCCGGCGTGCACCGACGAGGAGAAGCTGGCGATCGCGCAACAGCACCTGCTGACCCGCCCCTTCGACGCGCCCGCGCCCGCCGCCGAGGCGTGGCTGCCGCCGGGGTCGCTGGCGCCGCCCGCGCTGATCGAGCCGGCCGCCGCGCCCAACGGTCCGGCCGTCGTCGCCGAGCGGGAGGTCGCGTCGGCGCGGGAGCTGGAGGAGATCGCGGCGCAACCGCCGCCGCCCGACGTCGTCGAGGCGTGGCGCAACGCGGCGTGCGACGGCGAGGTCCGCTTCGAGACCGAGGCCATCCGGCGCCTGATCCGCGACCACACGTGCGAGGCGGGCGTGGCCGAACTGAACCGGAAGCTGGCGGCGGTCGGCCGCCACGTGGTGTCGCGCCGGCCGCCGGGGGGTCGCGGACCGGAGGTGATCACGGAGGCCACCGTGCGGGAGGTGCTCGGCGACGGCGACGGCGACGCGCTGCCCCCGGCCGTGCGAACCGCCATCGAGCGTGAACGGCGGCGCCTCTCGAAGTCGTCCGATGGCGACGCCGCGGCGTCGAACGACTGGATTGACTGGCTCGAGCAGCTACCGTGGAACCGGCGCAGCGACGCGCCGACGGACCTGGCGCAGGCCCGTGCCGCGCTCGATGCCGGGCACGCCGGCCTCGAGCAGGCCAAGACGCGCATCGTCGAGCACCTGGCCGTACGCCGCCGCAACCCGCGCGGCCCCGGCGCGGTGATCTGTTTCTGCGGGCCGCCCGGGGTCGGAAAAACCTCGCTGGCCCAGTGCGTCGCCACCGCCCTCGGGCGCGGGTTCGCCAAGCTGTCCTGCGGCGGGTTGCGCGACGAGACGGACCTGCGCGGCCACAACCGCACCTGGAAGGGGGCGCAGCCCGGCTCCATCCTGCGCGAGCTGCGCCGCATCGGCCGCAAGGACCCGGTCTTCGTGCTCGACGAGCTCGACAAGCTCGGCCCGGACCCGGCCGCCGTCCTGCTCGAGGTGCTCGACCCGGCCCAGCACCACCGCTTCCGCGACGCCTTCGTCGAGCTGCCGTTCGACCTGTCCGAGGTGCTCTTCATCACCACCGCCAACGACCCGGACCGCATCCGGCCGGCGCTGCGCGACCGGCTCGAGGTCATCGACCTGCCCGGCTACGCCGAGGCCGAGAAGCTCGTCATCGCCCGGACGCACCTGATCGACGCGCAGAAACGGGCCGCCGGCATCGAGGCCGCGCCGCTGCGGTTCACCGACGGCGCCTGCCGGCGCATCATCCGCGACTACACCAGCGAGCAGGGGGTGCGCCAGCTCGCCCGCTGCCTGCAGGCGATCTGCCGCAAGGTGGCGCTGGGGCTCGAGACCGGCGACGCGGCGCTGGTCCGCGACCGCATCACCGCGGCGCAGGTGCGCGCGTTGCTCGGCGAGCCGGATGCCGCGCACGCCGACGGGCTCGGCCGCATCCGCCGGCGGCTCGACGCCGCTGCGCTGCCGCAACCGGTGCGCGCACGGGGGCGGCGGGTCCTCGCGCAGCTGTCCGCATGCGCGCCCACCGACCCCGAGCGTCACCGGGCGCGCGAGTACCTCGACCGCCTCCTGAGCGTGCCATGGACGGCCCGCGCCGAGGCGCCGCTCGACCTGGCCCGCGCGCACGCGGTCCTCGACGCCGGGCACGCCGGCCACGAGGCGGTCAAGCAGCGCCTGCTCGACCAGCTCGCCGTGCGCGTCTCGAACCCCGGCGCCGGGTTCCCGGCGATCTGCGTGAGCGGCCCGCCCGGGGTGGGCAAGTCGGCGCTGGCGCGGCTGGTCGCCGACGCCCTCGGCCGCCCCTGCGCCTGGCTGTCCTGCGCCGGGCTGGACTCGGCCGCGGTGCACGGCGTCCGCGCCGCCGCGCCCGGACGCATCGTCGAGGAGTTGCGCCGCGCCGGCGTCCGCAACCCGGTGTTCGTCCTCGACGAGGTCGACCGGCTCGACGAAGCCGGCGGCGCCGCCGCGGCGCTGCTCGACGCGCTCGACCCGGACCCCGCCGCCTCCTTCCGCGACCGCTATCTCGACTTCCCGCTCGAGCTGTCCGAGGCGCTCTTCATAGCGACGGCGACCCGCCCCGCCGCCGTGCCGGCGATGCTGCGCGAACGCTTGAGCGTGGTCGAGCTGCCCGGATACACCGATGCGGAGAAGCGGGTCATCGCGACCCGGCGCCTGTTGCCGCTGCAACTGGCGCGCCACGGGCTGACGGCCGGGCAGGTCCACGTCACCGGCGAAGCGCTCGGGGCCCTCATCGGCGGCTACACCCGCGAGGCCGGCGTGTGGGACCTGGCCGGGGCGCTCGGCGAGTTGTGCGCCAGGCTGGCGCGCCGGCGCGCCGAGAACGGCGGCGCCCCGGTCGAGGTCACCCCGCGGACCCTCGTCGAGCTGCTCGGCGCGCCGGCCGCGCCGGACGTCGAGGCCGCCGGTCTTCGCGCCGGGCGGCCGGGCGTCGCCGCCGGGCTGTGTTGCACGGCGAGCGGCGGCGGCGCACTGCTCGTCGTCGAAGCCAGCTGCCTGCCCGGCTCCGGGGCGCTGACCCTGACCGGGCGCCAGGGCGAGGTCATGCAGGAGTCGGCGCGCACCGCGCTGGCGTGGCTGCGCGCCAACGCCGCACGCTACGGCCTCGACCCGCACTTCCATCGCCACACCGATGTCCATCTGCACGTGCAGTCGGCCGAGGTCCCCAAGGAGGGCGCCTCGGCCGGCGTGACGATGGCCGCCGCGCTGGTGTCCGCCGCCACCCGGCGCCGGGTCCGTGCCGGCGTGGCGATGAGCGGCGAGATCACCCTCGCCGGACAGGTGCTCGGTGTCGGCGGCATCGCCGCGAAGGTGCTGGCCGCGCACCGTGGCGGGCTGGCCCGCATCCTGCTGCCGCAACCCAACCGCAAACAGGTCGACGAGGAGCTGGGCGACGAGCTGCGGCGCGCCGTCGAGATCGACTACGTGACGCGGGTCGACGAACTCCTCGAGCTGGCGTTGCGCGCACCGGCCGGACTCCGGGACCTCGCGGCGCCGCCGCGTGCACCGGTTTCGGCAGCCGAACGCCCGCCGGGCCGGCAGGCGTGAGCGTAGCGACACCGGCGCACGCCATCGCCGCCCACGTCCCACGCACCAGGCGAACGGCCGCGGCCGGCGACCCGCCATCCCGGCAGTCGCCGGCAGGCAAGCCGCAGAGCACCGCGACCACCACGGCCGCTCCGGCTGGCCCCGCACCCACGCCAGCCGCTCCGGCCCGGCGAGCGGTCGTGCGTCCAGGCCCTCGGAACCGGCCGCCGGCTCGGTCGGCCGGATTGCCTCACGCGGCTGTCAGCCAGCGCCGCGCCGCCGCCTGCGCCTCCGGGGCCTCCATCACCGCGTTCGAGCGCATGCAGGTGATCTTCTCCCGCCTGTAGAGCTTCTGCACGATCGCCATCGTGTCCGACACCGACAGCTTCAGCAAGCGCTGAAGCGGCCTGCTGCAGCGTCGAGGCCGTCAACGGCTTCGGCCGCTGCGGCGCGTCCCCGCTCGCCTCGCGCCGGCGGCCGTTCCCACGGCTGTTCGGCTCCTTCACGCGCTCGGCCCGTGCCGCCCGCCCCGCATCGGGCCGGCGCAAGCCGCCGCCACCCACACCACGCCTCGGCGGCCGCCGGGCCGGCGCGCCTCCCCGAGTCGGCGCGCAGCAGCCACGGGACCCGGGAGGAGAGCGGCAGGGGGGCGACAATCAATACAGCGGACGCGGCCGGACAGGCCGAAGGCGGGCGGACAAGGCAACGCTTCGGCATGCTGCACCCCGCCCCACGCCGACCGTCTCCGATCCCGCATCCGCCACACCCCCGGGCCTGCCGGCCCGCTTCACCCGGCCCCCTCGGGCCATTTCCCCTTTATCTCCGGAGGAGAACCTGATGCCGCTCATAGACCTGCTGCGCCCGGACCAGCGCGCCGCGCTGCGGCGCCTGCGCAAGCGCATCGCCAACCGCGAGTGCATGCGCCGTTGCCGCAGCGACCTCAACTACATGCAGCTGTGTCCCGGCGTCGACCTGCCGCTCGAGGCCGGCACCTGCGGCCGCCTGATCTGGCCCGAGAGCAACAGGTGCATCTACTGCCACAACCGCCGGATGTGGCTTCTGAAGTACGCATCCGTCCGGCCATCGACCACTGGCCGGCCCCCGACGTCGCCGGGCCGCCACCCTGACGCCACATCCGATCCCTCGCTTGTCTACTACCGGCCGCCACGGTATGCCCGCTGCTATCATCGCTCCAGACGTGCCGGTTCCTTTGTTCGTCCGGGGGTACTCGATGACTGCTATCGTACTCGCCTCTGCTCTGGTTGAAGCCCTGGCATTCCTCGGCGGCCCGGATGCGTACACCAGAGCGATCACCGTCGACGAGGACCTTGCATCCTCGATGTGCCTGGAGCGCCAGGCGACGCTGCTGCTGCCGTCGGGATACCGGGAGCAACTCGACGTGGTCGAGGTTTCGCCGCCCACCGACGTGACCGTGACACCGGTCGTCGGCAGCTCCCACGTCCAACGAGTCTCCGGCAACCTGGCCGTGACCGTCAGGGACGCGCGGAACTCTCTGACCCGAACGGTCCGCGTCAACTTCTTCTGCTCGGTCTACGGCCGCGGCACCAGCCCGTGGCGATACCGGATCATCAGCCACAGCAAGCAGTACCCGAACCCGGACAGTCTCTTCAGCGGGCGCCGGCCGCCATCCGTCCCTTGACTCGATGCTGGAGCTACACCCGAGCTGGCGGCAGGAGGTCGGCCGGTGGCTCGACCGCGCTGTTTCCCTCGCGATCCTCATCGCCGCCGGCCTCTGGTTCGCTTGGGGGTGCTAATCCGCAGCCCGGTAGTTTCCTGCTCAGGAAGAGGGGTACAACGAGGGTACTACTGACGATATACATGAAGTAAACGTATTCATATCAATACTTTACTGGTATTCGAGAAGGACACAAGGGCATCGATGTCGACGTTCCGAAGCACCGGCTGGTCGTGTTCACCGGCGTGAGCGGCAGCGGCAAAGTCGTCGCTCGTCTTCGACACGATCTGCACCGAAGCGCAGCGCCAGCTCGTCGAGACGTTCAGCACCTACGCCCGCCGGCGGCTGCCCCAGCTCACCCGGCCGCCGGTCGATGCAATCCGCAACATCTCCCCCTGCATCGTGATCGACCAGAAGCGCCTCGGGGCCAACAGCCGCAGCACCGTCGGCACGGTCACCGAGATCTACACCTACCTGCGGATGCTCTTCTCGCGCTGCGACCGGCCGTTCGTCGGCTGGTCGCACCGCTTCTCGTTCAATCATCCCGACGGCATGTGCACCGCCTGCAAGGGCCTCGGCAAGCGCATCACAGTCGACGTCGACAAGCTGCTCGACCTCGACCGGAGCATCGAGGAGGGCGCCATCCGCCACCCCGCCTACGACATCGGCAAGTGGTACTGGAGGGAGATCGTCCAAACCGAGGTCGTCCCGCCCCGCAAGCCGTTGCGCCGGTTCACCGCGGCCGAGCGGGAGCGCCTGCTGTGGGCGGACGACGTGCGGACCGAGAAGGTCCACCAGGGCGCGACGTACGAGCGGACCTTCGAAGGCGTCGCCCGCAAGCTCGGGCGTCTGCACGTCGACAAGGATGAGGACCAGATCCCGCGCGCGGGCAAGGAGGACCTATCGGCGGTTGTTCACCGAGCGGACGTGCCCCGATTGCGGTGGGGTTCGGCTCAACGCCGCGGCGCGGGCGGTAGAGCTGGCGGGCGGCTGGACTGTTGGCCGGCTCGTCGACTGCGAGCTGACGGAGCTGGACCACGTGCTCGAGGGGCTCGTCGCGCGGAACGATTACGAACCGATCCGCGACGTCGTCACGACGCTGGTCGCCCGGATACGCGGGCTCCTCCGGCACCTGATCGACATCGGCGTCGGCTACCTGTCGCTCAACCGCAGCGTGCCCACGCTGTCCGGCGGTGAGAGCCAGCGGGTGAAGATGGCCCGGCAGCTCGATTGTGACCTCGTCGATCTCGTCTACATCGAGGCCGAGCCGACCGTGGGGCTGCATCCGGTGGGACATCGGATCACCTCATCGCCATGCTCCGCCGCCTGCGCGACCACGGCAACTCGGTGCTCGTCGTCGAGCACGACCCGGCGGTCATCCGCGCGGCGGAATGGATCGTCGACATCGGCCCGCGCGCCGGCGAACGGCGGCGGCGAAGTAGTCTTCTCCGGTGGTCTCGACGACCTCATGCGCAGCGACACCGCGACCACAGGGCTTCATAAGCACCCATTTCGCGGAACGGCGAGACGGCGCGGGCTTCGAACCCCGCCTCACGGGGAAGTGGTCGCTCCCCGCCGGACTTCTGCTCCGATGATGCACAATACTCCAATCCCCAAGGTAGTAGTTCACAGGCAGGAGACCAGGATGGTCAGACAGTTGACGGCAATCATCGAACGCGAAGGCGACGGCTACGTCGCCCTGTGTCCCGACGTCGACATCGCCAGCCAGGGCGCGACGGTTGGTGAGGCGCGCGACAACCTGAAGGAAGCCTTGGAGCTGTTCTTCGAGACCGCTTCGGCCACCGAGCTTCAGCGCCGGCTGCACGAGGAGGTGTACGTCACGCAGGTCGAGGTCGCGGTTGGCTAGACTCCGAGTGCTCTCCGGTCGGGAAGCCTGTCGCGTACTCGCCGATCACGGGTTCGTGGAGGTTCGGCGCAAAGGATCCCACGTGATCATGCAGAAGGCCGAAGCCGGCGACACCATCACGATACCTGTGCCGAACCACCGGGTACTCCGTATCGGCACGTTGATGTCGATCGTTCGGCAGTCTGGTCTGCCCCGGTCTCTGTTCGACCGGGCCGGCGCCTCATGAGGGCCGCTGTTTCACCCGAACTGCGGAAGCCGGTCCCAACGGTCGCCAGACGTAACGGTGACTCCGGCGTCTCGACGCGCCGCCTGTGTGCCGACCGACGTTCGCTGACCGGCTGCACCAGAGCCTTGCCGAGATGCACGGCTTCTTCCTGTTCCGCTTCCATGAGCGCTTCTTGCAGGAGCCGCCAGGCACCGTAATCCAGGTCCAATTCGAGTTCGCGTTCCTCCAGAGCGACGACGGCTTCCCGCGCCTGCTGGGCTCGTTTCTGGATGTACTGCCCGCCGACCTGTTCCAGAGCGCCCTCCGCGGCGCGAAGCTGCATCTCCAGCTGCCGAACGTCGGCGGCAGCGGCGGCCTCGTCGGTTGGGGCCGGCAGCACGTCCAGGTTGGCACGATACTGATCGCGTAGAACCCGGGCCGCTTCGATGTCCTCGTCCTCGGTCGTGGTACGAAGCTCGGCCGCCTCGCGTTCGAGCCGGGCGAGTCCGTCTCGGGCGGTAGTCCATCGCCCGGTCGTCACACGCAGCGTCTCCCGCGCCCGACTCTCTTCAGCGTCGAGATCGGCGAGTGCCCGCCGCGCCTGCTCGACTTCGGTGGTCGCTTCGATCCTGATCTTCGCAACTCGGCATCGACCGCTTCGAGCTCCCGCCGCAGGCGATCACCCTCGGCGCGCGCGCCGTCGAGAACCTGGCGCCAGTCACCTGTATCTTGCGCCTTGCGTGCGCTGCTCGGCCTGCTTCTCGGCGAGGTCCCGGCGGCGACTTGCGACTTCCCGCTCTTCACCGGCTATCGCGTGCTCCAACTGCTGGCGGAGCCCCTCGCGTTCTCGTACCTCGGCCTTGAGCCGGGCGATGCTCTGGTCGATGGACGTTTCGTCACGGCCTCAATGGACGGGTCAAAACCGGCCATTTGTGGACACCTCAAAACCGGCCATTTCCGGCGGCCCGAGACTGGAGTTGAGATCTACTTCACGGCGTCCTCTTTTGGCAACGTGTTTGCCGGCGCGCTAGCCGTCACGCCCGAAGCCTCTGGGCAACTCGACAGCCTCCAGTACCGACAGATCCAGATCGCAGACCTGCTCGAGCAACGCCGCGGTCGCGGACCCGGCAAGCGATTCCGGCAACGCGTCGCGCCACTCCCGGTACTGTCCCTGCAACTCCAGGAGCGTCTGCACGGCGTCGTTCCACTGCTGTGGCCGCGATCTGCGGTCCGCTGGCCGAGGGTACCGGATCCGGGATTCGCCGGCCTTGCGCCGCTCCCGGTAACGTGCCTGCCGCTCCGCGTTCGTCAACGCCATAACGACCATGCTGCACCGTTACGTAACGGAGCGCGGGGGAAGCGGTCGGCCGAGCGATCGAGGCGCAAGCGTGGCGACAGACCGACCGCTCGGTTGTCATCGGTATCGGTGTATGCGTGCGGGTTGGTCCGCGACAGCGTGCGCGAGGCAATGCTCCGAGCGTAGGGAGGGCCTTGTCTGGTCTGGTCTCCCGGGTGGGTTTCGAGCCGGACGTCGGTGTTGGTCATGCCCGGCCGGGGTACGCTCGCGAGACGGAACGGCCGGCCTGGGCCGGACGGTGTGGTCGACGACGAACCGGAAGAGGACGTTCCGTCGAGCGACAACTCGAGTGCCGCGGAAGGCTCGTCTGGCGCACGCGGCGACCGTGGGCCCGATCGGTTTCGGTTGTTGCGCCAGGCGAGCCTGGAGGCGGCGCTCTCGCGCGCGCGGACATGCCCGGATGGGCGTTGACGCTCGGCCGCGCGCGAATCCTCCGCTCGGCTGTGCAACGCCGGGGTAACTGGCGGAACGCTGCGCACGCCTTCGGACGCCAGCGCAAAGCCGGCTACCGGAGAGCGGGTGGAGGAAACGTGCCCACGGGGTTCGGTCTGCGGCCGGGTGCGAAAGGGCCGGATGAGCCACCGACTCCCCACCATTACGCGCCTCCCGTCGACTCTACCGAGGTGGTCCGCACCCGGGTGCGCCAGCTGCGCGGCCCGCACTTGAGCACGTGCGCGTGATGCAGGAGCCGGTCGAGCAGCGCGGTGACCGCGGCGGTGTCGCCGAGGAGCTTGCCCCACTCGTCGACCGGCCGGTTGGAGGTGAGCATCGTCGAGGCCCGCTCGTAGCGGCGCATGATCAGCTCGAGCAGGTCCTCGGCGGCGGTGTGGGGCAGCTTGCGCATGCCGAGGTCGTCGATGATGAGCAGGTGCGCACGGGCCAGTTCGGCGAGGTATTGCTTGCGGGTCTCGGCCAGCGTCGCCTCGGCGAGTTCTTCGAGGAAGGCGTGCGTTTCCCGGTAGAGGACGCGGTAGCCCTGCTGGATCGCGGCGCGTCCGATGGCCTGGGCAAGGTGACTCTTCCCGGTACCGGGCTGGCCGATGAGCAAGACGTCCTCGCGCTTTGCGACGAAGCGTGCCGTGGCGAGTTCGAAGACGAGTGCGCGGTTGATCTTCTTGTTGAAGTCGAAGTCGAAGCCGTCGAGCGAGCGGTCGGGGTCCCGGAATCGGGCCTGCTTGTGGCGGCGGGCAAGCAGGCGGTCCTCGCGGCGCTGGAGCTCGTCGGAGACGAGCGCGGCGAGCAGGTCGATGGGGGCGAACTGCTCGGTCTGGGCCTGGAGCAGTCGGGTTTCGAGGACGTTTGCCATGCCGGAGAGGCGCAGCTTGCGCAGCGCCTTGTCGAGTTCGACGAGATTCATGAGCGGTCTCCTGTTCTGCGGTCGATCAGATCGCGGTAGACGGTCAGTTCGCGGATGAGCGGGTCGACTTGGCGCAACGACAGCGGCGGCGCGACGGAATGGCGGTCGAGGTAGCGCTTCAGGAAGCGGTAGGTGGGCACGCCGAGTTCGAGCGCGGCGGTGGCGGCGTGTTCGACGACGGCGGGACCGTGCTTCTTGACGAGCGAGAGGACGCCGAGGATGCGGCGGACGCCGGCGGCGCCCTCATGGCGGTGGATGTGGTCGCAGACGGCGGAGATGGCGGGCCCGGCGCGCTTGGCGGCGGCGAGCAGGGCGAGGGTCTTCGGCGGGGTGCGGGCGGGCCGGTCGTCGTCGGCGATGCGATGCCAGCCCCGCTGGGTGCGCAGGTGCTCGCGCAGCAGTTGGCCGGTGCCCGGGTCGAGGAGGCGAACGTGGATGTCGTCCCACTGCACGTCGACGCGGCGTCCGATCCATCCGGGCGGCGCCGAGTAGTAGGCCGCGGCGACCTCGACGCAACCGTCCAGATGCACACTGCGGCGGCCGTACTGGTAGTAGCGGAACGGCTCGAGGGGCAACGGGCCGAGCGCGGGGCGTTCTTCCTCGAACATGGCGGCGACCTGGCGCTTGGTCGTGCCGTGGATGCGGGTGTCGGCCCAGCGCTGCTCCCAGCGGTCCAGGTACGCCTGGCCGTCGTCGAGGCGCTCGAAGCGGAGGCCGCGCAGCGGCGTTTTCTGGGCGTGGCCGACGCTGGCTTCGACCTTGCCTTTTCGATCGGGATCGCGGACGCGGCACGGCAGGGGGACGACGCCGTAGTGGGCGAGCACGTCGCGGTAGAGCGGATTCAGCGTCGGGTCGTAGATGTCCGGGGTGAGGACGCCCTCCTTGAGGTTGTCGAGGACGACGACGCGTACGGTGCCCCCCAGGCGACGGAACGCCCGCTCGTGCAGCTCGGCCCAGACCTGGGCGCTGGAACGGTGAACCAACAGCCGGACGGCCTTGCGCGAGTAGCCCAGGGTCAGGACGAAGAGCCGTGTCCGGCGGTACTTGCCGGTGTCCGGGTCACGGACCATCGGCCCCTCCCCGTAGTCAACCTGTGCTTCTTCTCCCCGGTCCGTGGTGATGACCGCCCGGGCCTCCACGGCGGGCTGCTGCTGGACGGTCGAGACGAAGCGCCGCACGCTCGCATAGCCCGCCGGGAAGCCGTGGTCGTCGACCAGGTCCTGCCAGATGGCCATGGCGTTGCGGCCGCGGCCGAGCGCGTCGACGATCAATTCGCGGTAGGGCTCGCACGCGCTGGCCTGCGGCGCTCGACCGGGCCGTTGCGCGGGGACGGGTGCGGCATCACCGGTGCCCTTGCCGGCCGCCGAGGCCGGCGAAGAGTCGGTGGACACCTCCGCTGAAATGGCCGGTTTTGCCGGACGAGCCGAAGGGCGACCACGGCCCCGCACGGTCAGGCCGGCCGCCTTCAGGTAACTGCTGGCGGTCTCGCGCCGGACCCCGGTGGCCTGTTCGATCCGCCTCAGCGACCAGCCGAGGCGCCCCAGCGCGAGAACCTGTTGTCGTTTCTCTTCCTTCAAGACGTTGCTCATGCCGGGCAGGAACGTCGAGTTCCAGGCCGGCGTCAACGTCTCGGGCCGCTATCGGAAATGGCCGGTTTTCAGCCGTCCACTAATGGCCGGTATGACCAGCGTCGCGTTATGACAAGTGACCGTCAGCGAAGCGCCGTTGCCCCTGGCGTGGCGGGCATTGGCGCCACCGCGAGCTTGACATAGTACGCATGGTCTCTGCGGGTTCCCAGTGTTAGGGGGCCCAGGAGGAGACCATGCCTGAAACGCTCTCCGTTCGCCCAGTCATCTGCGACCAGATCCGGTCCGGGCCGTTGGGTCGCTGGGTCGACGACTTCGTCGACGTACTCATCACGCGCGGATACGCGACCAGCACGGTGCGCCGGCACGTGCGAGCTGCGGCGATCTTCAGCGTCTGGCTGGACCAGCAGCGCGTCGCAGCGACGGACATTGACGAGACGCTGGTCACTCGTTTTGTCACCGGGCTGCCCCGGCGACCGTCTTCGACGCGTCCGAGCGGCCTGCCCTCGAATGTGGCAAGCGGCGTCCGTCTGCTGGCCGCGCATCTATGGACCCGAGGGGTAGCGGCGCACCCTGTCCCGGTCGCCGCGTCATGCGAGGCCGAGCAGTGGCTGCAGCGCTTCGACGATCACCTCGTGCAAGCACATGGCCTGGTTGTCGGGACCCGGCGGACGTACCGCCGCTATGCCGCAGCCTTTCTTACCGATTGCGCGGGGACGCCGACGCCCGACTGGTCCCGGCTCACCGTGCCGACGATCGCAGCGTTCGTGCAGGCCCGGGCCAGCGGGCTTGGTCACTCGTCCTCGCGTGCCCCGGCTACAGCCACCCGTGCGTTCCTCCGCTTCCTGGCCACCCGTGGTGTGGTTCCCGCCAGCATTGAGGGCGCCGTACCGACCATCCGGGAATGGAAGCACGCCACACTGCCCCGGGCCCTCACCGATGACGACGTGCAGCGGGTACTGGCCGCGGTGGACGATACGCGCCCCAACGGCCGGCGGGACCGCGCCATCTTGCTGTTGCTGAGCCGGCTCGGCCTCCGAGCAGGAGAGGCCGCAGCGCTCAAGGTGAAGGACATCGACTGGCACAACGGGGCTGTCCGTGTAGCCGGCAAAGGAAGACGGGAGCGAAGGCTGCCGTTGCCGGCCGATGTCGGAGCGGCCTTGGTCGCCACGTTGCGCTCGCGGCCCCCGACCAACTCACCGGATGTGATCTTCGTCACTGCGCTGCCGCCGTATCGGCAGCTCACCGGTTCGACCGTGTCGGACATCGCCGAGTGAGCGCTGCGTCGCGCTGGCGTCACCGTCCCGCGGCCCGGCGCCCACGTTTTCCGACACACCGTTGCGTCCCAGATGGTTTGCCGGGATGTGCCGATGAAGACCATCGGGGACCTGCTTGGCCATGCCCGCCTGAAGACCACCACCATCTACGCCAAGCTGGACCGCGAGACCCTGGCGACGATCGCCCTGCCGTGGCCCGGAGGTGCACGATGACCGGCGAGGCTTGGCGCCAGTACGTGCAGACCTACGTCGAGTTGCGCCGCGCCACGGGCTTCAGCATGCAACGGGAAGAAAGCCTCCTGCAGGACTTCGTCGCGCATCTCGAACGGCGTGGTCACGACGCCCCGGTTGCACAGGTCGCCGTCGAGTGGGCCTCGGCGAGCACCGAAAGTCAGCACGCGGGGCGGTTGAGCATCGTGCGCGGGTTTCTGACGATGGTCCGCGCCGCCGAACCCGACGTCGACGTGCCCGGCGCCGGGCTGGTTCGCACGTGCAAACGTCCCACCCCGCGCATCCTCGCGCCCGACGAGATCGTTGCACTGATGGACGCCGCTCGCTCTCTCGGACCGCCCAATGCGCTGCGTCCGCACACCGTCGCCACCGTGATCGGGCTGCTGGCGAGCTGTGGCCTCCGCGGCGGCGAGGCGATTCGCCTGGACATCGATCACGTCGATCTCGTCGGGACTCCGCCATGCCTGGAGATTCAGAACACCAAGTTCCGGAAGTCGCGCCTCGTGCCACTCCATCCTACGACCGCCGCCGCGCTGCGGGCCTACGCCGACCAACGCCGGGTTCTCGGCTACGACGGTTTGAGCAGAGCCTTCTTCATCTCCGAACGTGGCGCCAGACTCCACTACCACGCCCTCGCCCGGACCTTCGTGCAGTTGGCTCGCCGGCTCGGCCTGCGCGGGCCGGTCGGCACCCCGGGCGTCAGCCTGCACAAGCTGCGCCACAGCTTCGCCGTGGGCAGGCTCGCCGCCTGGGCGCAGCAAGGAGTCGTAGTCCGCGATCGGCTCCCCGCGCTCTCCGTCTACCTCGGCCACGTCAGCCCGCAAAACACCTACTGGTATCTGACGGCCACGCCACCGGTGCTCGAACCGGCCGCCGCGCGGTTCGAGGCGTTCGTCGACGGGAAGGGGACGCCATGACTCTCCGCGCCCCGCTCGGCCCATTGCTCCGTGCGTTCTTCGCCGACCATCTCCTGCAGCAGAAGGCCGTCAGCCCACAGACCATCCACGCCTACCGCGACGCCTTTCGCCGGCTGCTGACGTTTCTCGAACAGCACCGTCAGCGCAAGCCCGAGGTGCTCACACTCGACGACCTCGATGCTCCCGTCATCCTCGCGTTTCTCGACCACCTCGAAGAAGACCGCGCCAACAGCATTGCGTCCCGCAATGCGCGTCTGGGCGCCGTCCGCTCCTTCGTCCGGTTCGCAGCGCTACGTACGCCGGAGTGCGTCGACCTGGCGTCTCGCGTCCTGGCCATTCCCCGCAAACGCACGCCACGACGACAGGTCGCCTACCTGACGCGTGCGGAAATGGACGCCATCCTGGCAGGCTGTGACCGTTCGACCCACGGCGGTCGGCGGGACCACGCTCTCCTGCTGACGCTGTACAACACCGGGGCGCGGGTCTCCGAACTCATTGCCGTGCGGCGCTCCCACGTACGCTTCGGCCCCACCGCGGTCGTTCAGCTCTTCGGAAAGGGCCGCAAGGAGCGGGGCGGTTCCCCTGTGGACCAGGACCAGCCGCTGCCTGCGCCAGTGGTTCGACGAAGAGGGCGAAGCCGCGCCCGACCATGCGTTCCGCAACGCGCGCGGCGACCGCCTGACGAGGCAGGGCGTCACCCACCTGCTCGATCAGGCCTGCCGGCGAGCTCGCGAGCGATGTCCGAGCCTGGACGCCAAGTGCGTGTCGCCGCACGTCGTCCGCCACACCACCGCGATGCACCTGCTCCAGGCCGGCGTCGACATGGCCACCATCGCGCTGTGGCTCGGCCACGAGCGACTCGAAACCACCCATCAATACGTCGAGGCGGACCTGCAACTCAAGGAAGACGCCCTGCGAAAACTCGAGCCGCTCGGTCAAAGAACGCAGCGGTTCAAGGCCGACTCCTCGCTGCTGGCCTTCCTGGGGAGCCTCTGATTATGACAAGCAGACGGCGTGCTTGGACCCCGACCGCCGCCGTCTCGCCGACGGTCACTTGTCATAACGCGCCACTGGTCATACCGGCCAGTATGACCAGCTGGTCATACTGGCCGGTTTTGGGTGTCCACCGAGGGTCACGGGGCTGTTTGCCAAGGCCGTTGACGTGCTCTTCCACGGACTCGCCATCGTTGAGCAGCTCCGCCAGGGCAGCCCGGCGTTGTTCGACATCGGCCTTCGCGACGACGGCGCGGCGTTCGAGCTCGTCGAGGTCCTCGGCGCGCGCCCGTTCCTGCTCGGCTTGGCGTTCGAGGCCTGACACGGTCTCGAGGAGGGCATCGGCGCGCGCCCGCAGGGCTTCCAACGCCGGGGGCGTCGCGCAACCCGCGCGGGCGAAGACGGGTTTCGCCGCGCCTTTCCAGTCGTCCTCGGTGGGGGCGTAGAGTAGAGCACGCCGAGACGGCTCGGCCGGCGGCCCCGCCGCGCCCGGACGGTACCGATCATGAACGCGATCCGATGGAGCGAACACCGGCTGTACGCCGCCCTGGTCAGCAGAGTCCCGGACGATCTGCACGCGACGCTGGCGCGCGCCGCCGACCTGATAAGCGCCTACGCCTGGCTGCGAGACGGCACGAGGCCGGCCGGGCTCGACGACGAGGGGAAGAGCCTGGACGGACTCGAGGGCCCGGCGTTCATCCGCGCCGTCGGCCGGCGCTACATGCGGCGGTGGGTGCTCGATGACGACGACGACCGCTTCGGGCAGAGCGAGGCCGAGAAGCTCGTCGCTGACTGGACCGACGAGGTCCTGCTGTTCAGCAGCGCTGCCGGCGGCGGCAGGCGCGCGGTGTCGTGGCTCCCGGGACGGGTGGAGGAGATGGACGGGCTGGTCGACAGGGAGACCCTGGCCAGCCGGGGCGTGACGTACCGCTACTACACGCTGACCGAGCTGTGCGAAGCCAAGGAGCGGAAGCACTTCCTGGGGCTCTACGCCCGGCGCCGGCGCCAGAAGGCGTACGAGGTGATCGACAGGCCGCGGGCGGACGAGCGCATCGCCCTGAACCCGGCGGCGCGCGAGACGCTCGGATGGGTGCTCCGCAAGCGGCTCCGGGCGATGGAGGAGGTCCTGTGAGCAACAGGAGCCGAAAGCGCCCGGCAAGCCGCGCGAAACCGGCCGGGACCGGGGGTGAGGACGGCTTCCGGCCCGACAGCGTGCCCCGGCGGCGCGCGGAGCCGAAGCCGCTCGCGAACCCCGTATGGCTCCACCCGAGCGTGTCGGACACGCTGCGCGGGTGGCCGCACCTGTACCGGCGGCTGGGGTTGATCCTCGAGCAGCTGGCGGCGCACGGGCGGACCGCGATCGTCAAGGGCTGCGCGCGGCCGAACCGCGGGTGGCGCCGTTCGCCGCTGGGTGGAGCCAACGGCAACCAGTACTACCTCTGGTGGGGGATAGCCGGCAGCAGCGGACCGGCCGACAGCTGCGGCGCGGGGCCGGGGACGATCGTCGTGCGCGACGTGCGGCACCACGACGACCACAGGCCGCTTTGGGCGGGGCGCAGGCGGGACTACCTGCCGATCGCGCAGGCGACCGAGATCGACGGCGACATCGCCGGACGGCCGCGCAACAGCCGGCAGGCGGCGTTCGAGACCGACCAGAGCCCGGTGCGGATGCTCCGGGGACGCCCCGGCAGCGGCAAGACGACGGCGCTGTGGCGGGCCATCGAGGCCCGCTCGGACGAGAGCGTGCTCTACGTCACCTGGTCGGCGCGGCTGAGACGCAGCGCCGAGGAGCGGCTCAGAGCATTCGCGCCGGCGGCGAGCCGGATCCGGGCAACCGACTTCCGGACGCTCACCGGCGAGGTCACCGGCGAGGACGTGCGGCGGATGCCACCCGCCGAGAGCCGTGCGAGACTCGCCGAGGCCATTCAGAGCGCGGTCGGGCACGAGAGGCATCCGTGGAAGGGCCACGAAGGGGCGGTGTACGCCGAGGTCCGCGGACGCCTGCTCGGCCGGGGCGTCGACGGGGAGGCAGACAGCGAGGCCGGCGGGAGGCTGGCGGCGCTGCGCCCGGAGGCCTACCGCCGCCAGCGGGGCCACGAGCAGGGCATCGGCGGCGCGACGGCGAAGGCGCTCCTGCGGGTGTGGGAGAAGGTCCCAGAGACCACCCGCGTCGGGATATTCCCCGAACTCGCGGCCGCGGCCGCCGCGGCGCGTCTGCTGCCCACCAACGGCCTGCCGCCGGGGATGGAGTTCGACCGCCTCGTCGTCGACGAGGCGCAGGACCTGACGCTGACCGAGTTCTGGATGCTGCTCGAGCTGCTGCGCGCATGCCGCCAGCGCACGGGAAAGAGCCCGTGGCTTCTGGTCGCGGGCGACGCCGGCCAGCGGGTCGAGGCCAGCGGGTTCGAGTGGGGGCGCTACACCGAGCTTCTCAGCAGCCGCTGGCGCAAGCCGGCCACGTTCGACCTGGTGGACCACGTGCGCTGTCCGGCGCGGATCGCGGCGGTCGTCAACCGGTCGAGCATCTTCTACGCCCTGGTCGACAAGAACCGCCGGCCCGAGAAGCAACAGCGCCAGGAAGAGACCGAGCACGTCACCGGAACCGCCATCTCGGTGCGCGTGGACGAGAGGGAACAGGCCCGCGACCTCGTCGAGCGGCTCGCCGCACTGGAAGGGACGGCGGTGATCACCGCAGCACAGGACCCGCCCGCATGGCTGGACGAGAGGCGCCGGAAGCTGGTCCTGACGCCCGCAGAGGCCAAGGGCCTGGAGTACCAGCAGGTGTGCGTGCTCGATGCCAGGGCCGCGATCGAGAGCTTCAACCGCTCGCAGGACGACGAGCGGACGGCGCTGCGCCAGGAAAGCCGCCGGACCGCGATCGACCAGCTGCGCGTGGCGCTGAGCCGGGCCACCGAAACGCTGGCCGTGGTCAACGTGGAACCGACCACCGAGGAGGACCTCGCCACGCTGGCGCTGGTGGGGGGAACCGGCCGCTACAGGGCCGACGACCTCATCGAGCGCTTCGGCGACCAGACGGCGACGCCGGAAGAGCGGACGAACGAGGCCGTCCGGCGGGCCGAGGCCGTCGCCGAGGAAGACCCGGAGCGGGCGTGGGAGATCGCCTGCCAGGCGATGGCCGAGATGGGAGAGCCCCACCTGCCGAACGGGGTCGCCGACACCACGGTGCGGCGCGCCACGCGCGCGACGGCGATGCGGATGGTGACGCTGCTGTTGACCACGAGCAGGTCGGAGGGCGACAAGGCTCACCTGGAGCGTTCGCTGCAACTGGCGCTCATGGTCGACGGCGAGGACGACGGCAGCGAAGACAGCGAGGAGACGACCAGCGAACAGATCATCCGCTCCATAGAGAGTAACGTCGTCGACTGCCTGCGGCGGGAATCGCCGGACGACCCGGCGAGGCTGAAGCTGCTCGAGGGCCTCGAAGCACTCAAGGCCAGCGTCCCGCCGGAACGGTACTGGCCGGACCTGGCCCTGACGCAGATGCAGCAGAGGCTGCGCAAGGGTCTGACCGACGGCGCCCGCGACCCGCGCTCAGCCCGCCACTACTTCCCCGACGACGTCGAGGACTGGCTGGGAGTCACCGGCTACCAGGGAGACGCCGGGGAAAAGGCCCGGACGCTGTGCGCCACGGCGACGGAGACGCTGATCGACGCCGCCGGGATCGAGCCGGAAGGCGCGGCCCGCGAGATGCTGCTGGGCCACGCCGAGGACCTTCTGCAGGCCGGCGGGTGGAACCGGCTGCTGCTCGCGCGGCTCGACGAGGCCAGGGGGCATACGGCCGAGGCGCAGGCGGGCTACGAACAGCACGGGACGCCGGCCGACATCAGCCGCATCCTGCGCAAGGATGCGCAATGGGAGCAGGCGGCGGAGCTCGACGGCGAGGACGTGGACCTGAAGTGGCTGCTGAAGGTCGAGGAAGTCGCGGGCACGAGGCCCGGCGGACTCGACGGGCGGCTGCACGAGCAAGAACGCCGGCGCCTCGACGAGACGCTCGAGCGGATGCGGAACAGCAACAAAGGTGAGAGGTAAGGATCCGGGCAGGGGAGACCCAGGGAGTTCTCCAGGGAGTACGACGCCCGAGGGACAAGCCCGCCGCAGGCCTCGGCGCGTAGCCGACGCCCCCGGCTTCTTCGCGTCGGTCGAGAATCCGCGGAAACGAAGCGCCGGCATCGGTCGAGGCCTGCAGCTCCTGGTCGACGTGGGCGTCGGCTACCTGCGCCTCGGCCAGTCGCTGTCGACCCTCTCGGGCGGCGAAGCGCAGCGCCTCAAGCTCGCCTCCGAGCTGACCCGGACCGGCAACGTCTACGTCATGGACGAGCCGACCACCGGCCTCCACCCGGCCGACATCGACCGGCTGCTCACCATCGTCGACCGGCTCATCGCGGGCGGCAACACGGTGGTCGTCATCGAGCACAACCTCGATGTCATCGCCGCCGCCGACTGGATCGTGGACCTGGGACCCGAAGGTGGGAAGGACGGCGGCGCCATTGTCGCCGATGGCACGCCAGAGACTATCGCCGCTCACCACGCGACCAGCCATACCGGCCGCTATCTGAAGGAACGCCTGACCGAACCTCCTGATCGAACCACCGCCATCCCCTCGGCGACGTCGTCCATCCAGATGCCTGGCGGCGGCGACCGAGCTTCGGCGTTCCCGCCCGACGTCCGATAACGCCGAGTTCAGTTAACGAGGTCGGGCCCGTGTTCACGCGGATCCGCACCGGAAATCGATTCCGCGGCGTGAGCACGGAAACCGCCGCGAGACCGCGGCCGCTCCGCCTGACTCAGGCCCGTATCGGCGACACGCTGCACGGACGGCAGTAGTGCCAGGGTGGTCATCGTCGTGGGTAAGCCGCGCCTCGTCCAATCCGTCAATGCACCGGCCCTCCCTGCCCGCGTGCTTCCTCACGCCTCGCCCGCAAGAGCCGCCAGGGATAGTCGGTCCCGTGTCCGTGCAGTTCCCGGAGGACGACAATCTCCTTGGACAGCGCATCGTCGATTCCGGCGCGTACTGCGTTCCGCTTCTCGATGAGCGCGTGCCGGCGGGGCACATCCTGCTCCCAGAGCAGCTCCTCGACCGGTGCGAGTGCCGCGGCCCGTTCCGCCATCACCCGAGGGTGGGTGTGCAGCCAGCGGAGAAAGTCGGTGGCCTCGCCGTTCTCCTCCCAGCGCTTCGACCAGTGCTCCTCATAGTCGTACGCGCCTTCGTAGTCGTGGAGGTTGCTTCCAAGCCATAGAGGCATCGGTTCGGGGAACAGGGTGCCCGTCAGATGCTCGGCGATGTACGGGTTCTCGATCCCGGCATGGCGCAGCGTGGTCGCCGCGTCGACGTACTTCTCGTCCTCGAACTGCGCCAGCCCGAGTTCGTAGCGCATGGCCGGGTTCTCGCCGGCGGTTTCCGCCAGCGCCTTCATGCTCTGCCGGCGGCGGCCGGCCCGCAGCAGCGTCGGTCCAAGGACGTAGCGGATCCCCTGGTTGTCGTTCGGGTTCCACTCGAGGAGCTTCCGGAGCACCGGGATCGCGTCGTCGTAGCGTTGCTGGCCGACGAGTTCGAGTCCCCAGGCCGCCACGGTCCGCAGGAACGTGCGGTTGTCCAGGATGCTCCAGGGGAGCGGTCCCTTGAAGTTCTTCGGCAGCACCGCCATGCATCGGATGTAAGCGCGCTTGTAGTCGCGCGCGCTGTCGGCATGTTCGTTGAGCTCGGAATGCAGCGCGGCGCGCAGCAGCAACCCTTCGAGCCAGTCCGGACTGGCCGTCAGGGCCTCGGTCAGTCGCGTGATGGCGTCCTGGTGACTCAACGTTCCGTTGTCAAGGCCGTCTTCCAACTCGTACTGCAACTCCCGATGTTTCTTGGCCTCCGGCGCGAACACCATCCAGCTGTCGATGCGCCACGCAACCTGAAGGCTCTCCGGATTGCTCATGCTCGGCTCTTTCCTCTCACCTGCTAGTGCGCACACGCCGGGTAATCAGTCGATGATCAGGTAACGGCCGGGCGTCGATGGCGCCAGGGGTCCGCCTGCTCCAGCACCGCAGCACAGCGCAGCACGGTCGCCTCGTCGCCCGGTCGCGCAACTTGCCCTGGGGTGCTGCTGATGGTCGGGCCGCTGCTGGTCACTCGCCGGTTCAGCCAACGTGTCCGATCGGTGGTCACGGCGCTGGTGGTGAGAGACGGCCTCTGATCGTCTTCACGACCAAGCCGATACCAGCCCCGATGCCTCCCCAGATCAATCCGCCCACAGCGCACAATGGCGCCGCTCCGGGGCCGCCCGAATCATCCGCCGCGACGACAATGCCGACGATGCAACCGGCGAATGCCCCCGCGACCACGCCAATGAGTATAGGCCTGCCTCCCTGCCGTGCGGGTTTCGGTTCGTCCGGTGCTGGTGCCGTTGGCTCCTGCAACGTCCAGACCTCGACCTTGGCCGATAGCGGCCGACCGTTGAACGTGAGGCTGAACTACTATGCCGTCCCGACTAGCGCCCAGGCCCCTCGCGGCTTCGTACGGCGTCTTGAGTGGATTTGGCTCACGACCTTGCGTCGACGGTCACAGAAGACACGGATGACGATAGTTCATGTAAGGCGCCTCGCAGCGATATATTGGCCCCCCGTGAGGGTTCGGCACCCTTGGCCTGACACGCGGTTTGCCGTCAACCACCCGAGGTAGGAGCCGTATGCGTTAGCGCGCACGTACGGATCTGCGCGGGGGGACCGGGGTAACCCGGTTCCCTACCGCAACCCACCACTGCGGCGCTCAGGCGCGCGTGGGTCGTTGCCGGGTTTTCGTTGGAGAAGTGGCGTTCGTGCGTCATCGGCGTTTCTTGCGGGACGGCCGCCGGTCGTGTCCCCGCTCGGGCCGGCGGGTCCGTGACGGAGGGATTGGCATCACGTCTCCGGTCCGGTCCGTCCGGGTCTGCCGTCACGGTCGGCGGCGGTGACGAGTGTGTGCGACGCGGGACGCTCGGCCCGGTTGGCTCGACGCGCTCTGTTGCGTGGTGCAGGGTGGGTCATGCCCGGTCCTGGGGCGTTCGGTGCGCGGCGGGCGGTCCTCGTGCAGTCGAGCGTCCCAGGCTGCTCGGCGTTGCGGGTACCATGGGGCAGTCGGCTGCTTTCGGTTGCATGATGCCGAGGAGGATGCGTGGGGTGGTTTCGGGGCGCTGCGGATCCGGCCGCGGATCGTGCTGGCCGGGCTGCCGGCGCGGGGCCGTCGGCGGCGGTGGCCCGCGCAGGTGTTCGCGGGACGTTTTCCGGTTGACGGATCGGCGCGTTGCGCCGGGGTTTCGGAGGGCGTTTTTGGCACCTGACTTTCGCCTCTGAAAACTCTGGACTGTGTCCAATTGTGGGCGATGTTCTGGAAACGAAAGAGCAAGTAGAAACTGCACCCAACCTGGTGCATCGGCCCAACCGTCAATATATTGACACGCTATGGATGTTGGCCGGACCTTCCTGACGGCCGTCTACAGGTTGAATCCATGGATGCAATCCAAGGAATTGGATCGGCAAGTAGAAAAAGCGAAAATTTGACGAAGACATAGCAGTTGCACGTGGCTCACGTGCATGCATTTTCGCCTCCTCCAGACACCAGTTTTCGCGCCTGTTTCAGGCTGGCGCTGTCACGCCATCGCGGTCGCAACTGTTGCGCCGGGACCGGTGCGCGACGGCGAGTCAATCGCGCGCAGACTCATGACGGGACCGCGCTGGAACAGGGTGTCCCGTTGGGGACTGGGCAGCGCATTCAGCGGGGAGCACGCGATGGCGGTTCTTCGTTGGCGTGGCCTTGCACGGTTACGCTCGCCAGCGTTATGGCTGACCTCGTAATCGTCGAATCGCCCGGAAAGACGCGCAAGATCAACCAGATTCTCGGGTGTGGCTACGTGGTGCGGGCCTCGCTCGGGCACGTGCGCGACCTGCCGCAGCCGAAGCGCGACGGGCGCTCGGCGGGCAAGCCGCGGCAGCAGACAGCCCTGGGGCTGGATATCGAGGGCGGCTGGAAGCCGACCTGGGAGATCATCGACTCGAAGGCGAAGGTCGTTCGCGAGCTGCGCAGCATCGGCCGCGGCGGCACCGTCTGGCTGGCCACCGACCTCGACCGCGAGGGGGAGGTGATCGCGTGGCGCCTGCGGGACCTGCTGGGCGGGTCCGAGGACCGCTTCCGCCGGGTCACCTTCTCGGAGATAACCCCGGAGGCGGTGCGCGCCGCGTTCGAGGGCCCGCGCGGGATCGACTACGACCTGGTGCGCGCCCAGCAGGCGCGCCGGTTCCTCGGCCGGGTGGTCGGGTTCACGGTGTCGCCGCTGCTGAGCCGGCGGCTGCGCGCGGGACTCTCGGCGGGCCGGGTGCAGTCGGCCGCGCTGGCGATCCTGGCGGCGCGCGACGAGAAGATCCGGGTCTTCGCGCCGGCGGAGTTCTTCGGCGTCGACGTGCTGCTGGCCATCGACGGGGCTGAGCCGGTCCGGGCGTCGGTGGTCGATTCCGGCGGCGGGGTCCTGCGCCTCGCCGAACGCGCCGAGGCGGATGCGCTGGCGGCGCACCTCGCGTCGGTGGCGGTGACCCTGGACGATGTGGAGCAGAAGGACGCGTCGCAGCGGCCGAAGCCGCCGTTCACGACCTCGACGCTGCAGCAGGCCGCCTCGTCGCTGCTGAAAGCTGTCGGTGGCCGACACGATGGCGATCGCGCAGAAGCTCTACGAGGCGGAGAAGATCACCTGCATGCGCTCGGACGCGGTGATGGTCGCTCCCGAGGCGCAGGAGGCGGCGCGGCGCTGGCTGACGGCGGCCTTCGGGGCCGGGGCGGCGCCGGACGAGCCGCCGCGCTACGAGTCGAAGGAAGGCTCGCGGGAGGCGCACGAGGCGATCCGGCCGACGGACCCGGCTGCCGGGGCGGAGGGGCTGTACCCGGCGCATGCGCCGCTCTACGACCTGATCCGGCGCCGCCTGCTCGCGTCGCAGATGACACCGGCCAGGATCCGGCGGACGGTCTCGCCCGACCTCGCGCCGAGGCGCCGATTCGCCCCGAGTCCTGCGAAGCCCCGGATACGGCGGCCGAGCGCGGATCCGCACGCCTCGACGCCGCGGGCGCTGGTCTGCCGGCCGCCTTCATGACCGGCTGGCTGTCAGGGGATCGTGGCGCTATGGTCCGCCGACGACCACTGTCACGCCGGGACTGGCGCGCGACGCGCGTTGCGCGCGGTCGAACTCGATCGGTGCGCGCTGGTAGTCGAGGATCGCGCGCCGCTCCAGCTCCTGAGCGGCGGCCAGCTCGCGCTGCATCTGGACGACCAGGTAGTTGGTCGACAGCCCGACCTCGAACTTGATCTCCTCCGCCCGAAGCTGTTCCTCCGCGAGCTCCCGGGCGACGGCCGCAGCCTGGATACTCTCCTGGATCGCTTCTATCTGGAGCGCGGCATTGGTCACCTCGCCGACGATCTGGAGCTCGATCCATTCGAGCTGGACCTCGTTCTGCCGAAGCTCCAGCCGCGCCCGCTCGTAGGCGGCCTCGTCCGCGCTCCGACCCAGCGGATAGCTCATCTGCACCTGGACGCTCCAGAGCGGGTAGTCCGCCCCGACGATGTCGCCGACCGCGTCCCGGTAGCCACCCGGGATCACCGCTCCGCCACCCTCCAGAATCTCCTCGAACGTGCTCCCGGAAGGCAGACGTCGAAGTTCAGCCCTTGCGCGTTTCGGGCCATAGCCGCTTGCGGATCGCTCCGGCCGGCAACGATCCGGATCAGGCGCGGGTCCTGGTCTGGCGTTCCTGGCGCCGTTCTGACGGACCGACCGACGCTCGTCGGCCGAACGGGCGTTGGGATCCGATCGGAGGCCGGTGTCGGCGTCATGGATCTCGAGCCGGCCACGTACTCGATGTCGCAGCTTCAGTAGTCGTCGGCGATTCGTCGCCCAGGGAAGGCGCAGTTGGCGCGCGTGCTGGCGGAGCGTGCGGGCCTCCACGCCGAGCAGGGCATGGAGGGCGACGAGTGCCTGTAGGACGAGCGCGAGCGTGACGGTGAATCCAACGAGCCCGGCGACGCGAAGTGTTCGTGGAGCACGACGAGCGGCGGTCGAGGCGGCGCGTCGCCTCAGCCACGGGATGGACGCCGCTACACGGTGTCGACCCTTTCGTGCACCGCCGCCGTCTGAGCGACACGAGCCGGTGGCGATGCGACTTGCGCCGCCGCGAGCAGGCCCCCGCCGTGAGTCCCGTGAGACACTGCCGCGCCGGGGCTCCTGCTCCGGCTCGCTCGACCGGAGCCGTCGCACACGAGCCTCTGCAAGTGCCAGCCGGCCGGTCTGCTCCAGTCTGACTAGCGGCTCCGGGGGCGCGAGTCGATGTAGTCGAGCACCTCATCCAGATACCACCTGACCGCGTGGGGGCCGATCTTGACGGGCTGGGGGAACTGGCCCAACGCCTTCCGCTTGTAGATCGTGGACCTGCACAGCCCGGTTAGCTCCTCTACCCTGGCGAGCCTGATCAGCTGCCGCAGGGGCGCGTTCTTCGGACGGTTGCGCGTGGCCATCGTGCGTCTCTCCTCCAATGACGTGTCATGGAGAAGTGTTACCAACCGCGGCCACGGGACCGGGTCGGGGTCCACAAGCTGTATTTCGCGGGTGGTCCGGCGTTGCTGGTGCTGGGCCGCCCTGCAACTCGCACCGCAGGGAGATGGAGCCAGCCGGCGTCGGCGCGACCGAACGGGCCGCGCGCAACGCCACCCGCTCGCACGGCGAGCCGCGCGAGGCGCCGAGTGTCGACCGCCCCGTGCGCCCCGAGGAGTTGCCGCCGCGCCAGGCGGCGCTTCGCGACCCGCGCTCGCCGGGCCGCCCGTCGATCACCACGGTGTCGCAGAAGCACAGCTACGGCCCGCAGAGCTTCAGCCGCACCGACGTCATCGACCGGCCGAAAAGCATGCCGACCTGTGCGGCCGGCGGGGGAGATGCCCTGGGAGATGCCCCAGGAGATGCCCCCAACCCGCCCAGGCCGCCGAGCCCGGCCCGCGGCTACGCCGCCTCGGTCGACCAGCAACGCAGCGGCCCGTCGCGCAGCATGTGAAGCGCGACAGCCGGCGCCTCGCGGCCGCGCATCCGACACCACCCCGTAGCGACCGCTGCGAGGCACCCGAGTACCGTCATGCCCACGACCGTCCCGTCACCGACACCCGAAGAGCACGAACGCCTTCTGGCCAGCCTGAACGACTGCCAGCGCGAGGCGGTCACCGCACCCGACGGCCCGACGCTGGTCGGCGACGAGCACGCCGCGCGCAACGCACAGCTGGCCGCCGCCTCCCAGGGGGCGCTGGACCGGATGAACGGGCTCGACTTCGACGACATGCTGCTCGGCGCGATGCCGCCTGCTGCCACGTCGAGGTCGTAACCGGCGACTTCGGCCCGTTGCACCTGCTGTTCGACTCCTTCACGTCTGCCCCGGCCCCCCGCCCCGCATCGGGCCGGCGCAAGCCGCCGCCACCGACACCACGCCGACGCCGCTGCCGGGCCGGCGCGCCTCCCCGAGTCGGCGCGCGGCACCACGGGACCCGGGAGGAGAGCGGCAGCGGGCGAGAATCAAGCAGAGCGGACGCGGCCGGACAGGCGGAACGCGGGCGGGCAAGGCAGCGCTTCGGCATGCTGCGCCTCGCCCCACGCCGCCGGTCGCCGACCCCACGTCCGCCAACGCCTCGGGCCTGCCGGCCCGCTTCACCCGGCCCTGCTCGGGCCATTCCCTTTTTCTGCGGAGGAAACCTGATGCCTCTCATCGACCTGCTGCGCCCGGACCAGCGCGCCGCGCTGCGGCGCCTGCGCAAGCGCATCGCCAACCGCGAGAACATGCGCCGCTACCGCAGCGACCTCAACTACATGCAGCTGTGTCCCGGCGTCGACCTGCCGCTGGAGGCCGGCACCTGCGGCCGCGTGATCTGGCCCGAGAGCACCCGCTGCATGGCCTGCCGCAAGCGGCGCGACTGGCTCCTCACACACGCGCTCAACCCCGCCGAGGTCGCGCTGTGCACGCTGCTCGACGGCATCGATGCCGACGAGGCCGATGCCGGTGCGCCCGACGACGACCACCCCGTCCCCCTGCTCGACGACCTGTCGGGACTCGGCGACCCCTGCCTGCGCTGGTAGCGCCGAAGACGCAACCGCCGCGGCGGACAACGCCGACGCTAGGCGGGCGTCTTCTTCCAGCCCCGTGCTGTGCTGCCTGCGGCCACGGCCACGCATCGAGCGACGCCCCGGCACCCAGCAAATACGTTCCATCACTCCCGCGCACGCCCGCCCGCGTCATCGCTCGGGCTTGACCGCGGGGACCGCGCATCGAGCCTGCGCCGGCGCACCGGTTGCTGCAGGACCGCGGTGCGGGGGCGCCGGAAAGGCGGTCACCTGGCCGCCTTTCCGGCCAGCCATCGACGAACCGGCACGATGACGCGTCGACCCGGCGGTGGTGCGAAGCCGCCGGGCGGCTGGCGGCGATTCGCACAAGCTACCGCGGACATCGTCGACGCCGACGAGCTCCCACCGCCGGCACAGGCAGGGCACACAACGGATGTGCGCCGCTGCGGGAACCTCACCCGGCGCGCAGCGCAGGGCAGGCGACCCGCTTCGCGGCCTGACTCGAGTGCATCAGCCGGCCCTGCAAGGCCGGGCCGGCTGATGTAGGCTGACGAGCGGGACAGCGGCATGCGACACGACGACACGCTGCCGTGGGTCGACAGGTTCCTGGCCCTGTGCGAGCGGTACGGCTCGGAAGAGTCGGCGAATGGCCGCTGTCGTGCGGGGCCGGCGCGCGGGCTTGCCGGGGTTGCCCTGGCGTGACGACTGGCCGGCGTGGAACGCCGAATCCGGCGCGTGGGGTCGGTAGCGGCCCCGTCGGTCTCGGCGGCGGCCGTTCGTGCATTTCGGCGACCGGCGCGATGCGGCGGCGGCTCGCCCTGGAGGGAGCATTTCACGATGTCGAGGAGCGGAATCCTGGACGCGTTGCGCAACGAGGAACGCTCGCTCAAGAGCCAGCTCGTCGCCATCCAGCGCGCCATCGAAGCGATTGAAGGAGCTGCCGCGCCGAGCGCACGGCGCGGCAGCAAGAAGGCGGTCAAGGCAGTCGGGAGGCGCAAGCGCGCGATGACCGAGGAGCAGCGCCGGGCCGTGGCCGAGCGGATGCGGAAGTACTGGGCCGCACGACGGGCGGAGAAGGCCAAGGGGAACTGACCGCAGCAGGGACGCGAACCTGTGCGCCTCGGTTCTCCACGCCGGCGCGTCGGCCGGCTCACCGGGACCCATGCACTCCGAGCCGGCCCGGCGTCGCCTTTTGCGGACGGCGCCGCGTCCAGTCACGCGGCGACGGTCTCGCGGTCCCTCCGTCCGGGTCACGCGAGGCCCTCGCGCAGCAGGCGCGCCACCGGCCGGCAGATCGCGTTGATGCGCGCGTGCTGATGATGCACCCTTGGCTCGCGCGTGCAGCCGTCGATCAGCCGGGACGTGGCAGGCGAGCCGGCGCAGGGCGGCGGCCGTGTCGTTCCGGGCGAAGCGACCCGGTTTGCCCTGCCGGGCGACACGTCGCGCTGGATGGCGTCGCGCGGACGCTGGACAAGCTCGCCGGCGTCGGCCGGGAGCCGGACGGTACACGTTGAGTGCATCGCCCGCGGGATCGGCTCGGCCAAAGCAGCGGCCGACTACCTGCTCGGCGAGAGCGACGCGGCCGGGAAGCTGCGGCGGCGTCGAGAGCCCGCGCGCAGATCCCAACCACGGATGGCCGCTGTCCCGAAGCGGACGCTGTTCGCCATGCTGGACCGCTACGCCACCATGGAGTCCCTCGACCTGGACGAGACCAAATCGACAAGACCGACACCGAGCGACTCCACGAACGAGATCATGGACGCCATCAGCCGCCGGGTCGACGGGAAGCTCGTCGTGCGGACCTGCCGCGCCACCAGGAAGGGAAAGAGCAGCTCCGAGTTCGACTGCCCGCTCCATGACACGGATCAGGCCGGCGAAGCGCAGACCCGTCTGCCTGGCGCTGTTCGTGCGCCTCGGACAGCTTCTGCAGACTGCCGCCGGTCGCCGACCAGGAAGTCGCCGAGGACGTCGACCAGGCGACGATCGACCGGCTGGCCGCATCCATCGAGGTCCTCGAACCGTCCGAAGCCGTGCACTGACGGCGCGCACCAAACGGGAAGACGCACCGAGCGCAACGCGCAACCGGCACGCACCGGGCGGGCTTGGCGCCGAGCAGGACTTGTGGTCCGTAACGTCCTCGAGCAGCGGTATCGAGCACCACGCCGGTCAGCAACGCGGTCGCACCGAGCAGGACGAGCTCCTCCGCACGCGGCCGCACGAGGTTGCCCGCACCGAGCTGAACGCCGATCGGGAGCGAGGCGGCACGCAAGCGGATGGCCGCCGTCAACCGGCGCACACAGCGCAGCGCCGACCATGCCGGTGAGCGCGCACACGGCGGCGCGCATCGATGGAAGATCCGGGCCGACGCGCCGTCCGCATGCATCGACCAACCGCCCCGGGCACCCAGCGGTACGCTACTCGGGCGACCGCACCGAGCAGCACGCCGATCCGGACCGAGTCCACACCGAGCAGGACACTTGCCTGAACGCACCCGGTGCGCGACGCCGTTTCGGACGGTACGCCAGGACCACCGAGAGCGCCCTGCCACGCACACAGACGCTCATCTTCAGGAACGCGCCGCATGGCTCGGCCTTTGCCTGCCAGGCGCCACAGCCGGACCGCGGGCCGGGACGACAGCGGCTACGGATCGGCGAGCACCACGCTTTTCCTGAACTCGCCGAGTGTCCCGCCGGACCGCCGACAGCGTTCCGTACGCACGGAGACGCCTGTCGGCAGGAACGCACCGAGTGCAACGGCCGGAGGAACCTGCCAGCACGCGCCGAGTGCAACGCCCGCGACAACTGCCAGTACGCACCGAGTGTACCGGCCCCGGAAACTGGCAGACATGTGGTCTGCGGAAATGTGGGTCGCCGCCCCAGGTTTGGTTCCCTTCCGTCTTCGGCGGCCTGCCTTCCGGACGTGGGGGAGCGCGCCTGCCTGGCGATCCACCGCTCGACTTCGGCCACCGCCCGCGCCGCCGCCGCCCGGATATCGTGCCGATCGAGCACCGCCGCCGCTACCGCCTTGAGTCCGTCGCGCCACTCGATCGCCTTGAGGGTGTTCAGCGAGTCTGCGATCGCCTGCTCGACGCGCGCGAAGACGGTCTCGACGCCGGCGGGGTCCATCCTGGGCCAGCGCCACCGACGGCGAGTGTGGCGTGGTCCCGTCATCCTCGCCTGGCGCCCGTTGTTTGCATCGACCGGCGTCACCGCAATCTGCGCCGGCCGATGGAATCGGCAGCTCGGCATGCAGGCAGCCGCTGGCCGCCGCACGAGCCGGCGGCCGGACGCCGTAGCGGCCTCGCGGGTCCGTCCTGGAGCGGCGGCCAGCGCTCGGCGAGCTGTGGGGCAAGCTGGTGCGCCGACGCGCGGAGGGAAACGAGGCCCGGTCGAGGTCACGCCGCAGACCCTGGCCGAGATGCTCGGCGCGCCGGCCGAGCCGAACGTCGAGGCCGCCGGCCGTAAACGGGCGGCCGGGCGTCGCCGCCGGGCTGTGCCGCACGGCGGAGGGCGGCGGCGAGGTGCTCGACCTCGAGGCCAGCCGCCTGCCCGGTTGCGGGGCGCTGGTCCTTATCGGGCGCCAGGGCGAGGTCATTGCGGCAGTCGGCCGCACCGCGCTGTCGTGGCTGCGCGCCACCGCCGCACGCTACGGCCTCGACCCGGCCTTCCAGCGCGACACCGGCGTCATCTGCACGTGCAGTTGGACGAAGGTCCCCAAGGAGGGCGTCTCGGCCGGCGAGACGATGGCCGCCGCGCTGGTCTCCGCCTTCGCGCGGCGTCGGCTCAGTACCGACGACGTGGCGATGACCGGCGAGGTCACCCTCGGTGGACAGGTGCTCCCGGCCGGCGGCATCGCCGAGAAGGTGCTGGCCGCGCACCGCGGCGGGTTGCGCCGTGTCCTCCTGGCGCAGCGCAACCGCAAGCAGGTCGATGAGGATCTCGGCGACGACCTGCGGCGCGTGGTCGCCGTCGACTACCTGACGCGGGTCGACGCTGCTGGAGTTGGCCCTGCAGCCCACGCCGGCTGCGGGCAGCGTGGCGGCACTCACGCCGGCCGGCCGCGCGTCCTGAGCCGGCCGAGTGCGAGCCGGCGCGCTGCGACGAGGACGAGTAACCAGCAGCACGGTCGGACAACACCGTGCAGGTGCCCGCCGACGGGCGGCCGACCCCGCGAACGACGGCCGAATGCCACCCCGGGTTGGCCGCCGTCCTTTACATTCCCGCCGCCTCGGCGTGCCCGACGTGTCCTCTGCCGGCGCCGCACCGAACGGACACAAGCGATGCGGCGCGACCGGCGCATTCGCCGACTCGATGGCGCCGTCCCTCGCAGCCGGTGGGGAAACCTGACGGTCAACCGGCAAGTTCCGATGCCGCAGACCCTGGCCGCGTGCAGGCGGCGACGCCGATGCCCGCCGACCCGGCCGCCCGTCCCTCGCAGCCGGCCGGGAAACCTGACGGTCAACCGGCAGGTTTCGATGCCCGCGAACTGACCGCGCGCAATGCGAAAGCGACCGAGCGTGGTTCGAGCCGTCGCGGCGGCGCGGGCGATCCTCAGCGCGGAGGGCGTGCATGAGCAAACGGTCGCGGCAGCGGAGTTCCTCGTTGACCACGCATGGGATGTGCCGCGCGGGGACTGGCACGGCGCCGTCGGCGCCAAGGCGTTGGCGACCCACGCGCCGCCCGGCTCCAGGCGGTGGCTGTGGAAGTGCTGCCGCGCCGGGACAACCGTGTCCAGGCGCGCCGACCTGGACGGGTGATGCTGTTTGTGGTCAAGCGGCGAGACGGGCCACACACCCTCGTCAAAGCGGCCCGCGGCGCGACCGAGGACGACCTGCTGGTGTTCCATGACCAAGACGGATTGCCGTTGATGACATTCCCAGCGGCGAGCGTCCGGAAGATCGTCACCGTGACCAGGACCGATTCCCTTCGGGCCAAGCTCCCGGCGCCGCCGGTGTGATGCCTACATGGACATGGCAAGCAGAAAAGGCCCCCTTCTCTGTCCTTCGTCTTCGCCATCTACGATTCCGCGGTTCAGATCAGCGCCAGCAAATTCGCGGAGGCCCGCGTCGTCGGAGATCTGGGCGGGCGCCTGCTGGGCCTGCTGGACCACGAAGCCGGTCGCCCACAGCGACGCCATGCTGGAGGTTGTAGTGGCACTCCATGCGGCGCAGCGCTGCGTCCGGTCTACAGACTGAACCGCACCTCGCCGACGACGGTGCGCCGCAGGATGTCTCCGAAGATGTGCTGCTGGATGCTCTGGTTGAACAGGTTCGTCACCTTGACCAGCGTCGTGATCGCGCCGTCGCTCCACTTCATCCCGAAGCTGCCGTTCACCATCGTGTAGCCATCCGAGTAGCCGTGGAACTCCGGCGTGAACACGTCGGACCAGAACGCGGCGGACGCGGCGCTGACCGACACGTTGCCGAGGAACCGCGACCCGTTCAGGGAGCCGCCGACGTTGACGCGGTGGGTCGGCGGCAGGCTGAGCTCAGTGGGCAGGAACGGGTTGTCCGAGTCCAGGATCCGCGGCTCGTCCTGCCACGAGTAGGTTGAACCAGGCGGACGCCGAGCGCGAGATCCGCCGGTCGACCCACAGCTCGGCGCCGACCTGCTGCGTCGGCCCCAAGTTGACGTACGTGAACGCGGTCCGCGGCAGAACGACCCCGGCCAACGCCATGAACGTCAGGGTCTGCGGCGGAAGCAGCCAACCGGGCGGCGGGTTCTGCGCGGTGTAGGGCTCGGCGTCGGGCGGCAGCGGCACGAAGCTGATCGGGTCGTCGCGCCGGTTGGGGTAGACGGCTGCTCCGGCTGTCGTCCTTCCCCCGAACGTTCCCGTGCAGCTCAACTCGTACGCCGTGAGCGACTCCTCCTTGATCCCGATGCGCGGCTGCTCGCCGACGCAACTTGCCAACTGGCGTGACGCCCCAGGCCCGTGATTTCAGGGCTCGCGCCCGCGAACGTGGCAACGTAGTTTTTCCGTCACTGTCCTTACTGACCCGCGGGTCAGTAATTCTGTAATCCGCCGGAGACGTCCGGTTGACCCACGCGCCGGCCGGGCGCAACGGCGCGTCTTCGGGTGACCGCCGCAGGCGCCGCGGGCTGCGAAGGGTGACCTCTGCAGCGTGGCCGAGCCAGTCGAGATGTCGGCAAGGCAGCAGCGCGAGCCCGTCGCGGAAACGACCACGGCAGGAAACCGGACGCCCTCGCCGAGGCGCTCCGCAGGGTCATCGACGACGGCCTCGTCAATCGCCTCGCGCACATGCGTGCCCGCATCGACCGTGACCTCGTCGACTCGCAGCGCGCGGCCGGTCCCTCAGTGACCCTGCACCGAGCAGAACGCAAGGCCCACAGGAGCCGAGCAGGAACCGCGGGCCACACAGGCCGGAGGCTGCCCGGCATGACCCTGACGGCCACCAGCCGCATCGAGGGGATCGCGATCCTGCAGCATCACGACCTGGTGACCGCCGAGGCCATCGTCGACGCCAACGTCCTTGAGGAGCGGCATCGAGCACCACGACGGTCAGCGCGGCGGCCGCACCGAGCAGGACGACCTCATCCGCACACAGCCGCCCGAGGTTGCCCGCACTGAACTGAACGTCTCTCGGGAGCGAGGCGGCACGCAACCGGATACCGCCTCAAGGGGCGCACCCGGCGGCCTGCCGTCAACGCCGGCAAGCGCGCACACGGCGGCGCGCATCCATCGGAATCCGGGCCGACGCCCGTCCGCACGCACCGAGAGCAACAGCCCCGGGCCACCAGGCAGTGCGCTACTCGGGCGACCGCACCGAGCAGCACGCCGATCAGGGACCGAGTCCACACCGAGCAGGGCATCTTTACTGAACTCCAGCCCAGTGCGGCGCGTGTTTCAAGACGGTAACGCCAGGACCACCGACAGCGCCCTGCACGCACACAGACGCCCCCTCTTCAGGAACCCGCCGAGTACAGCGACTTCAAAGGCTGGCAGCACGCGCCGAGTGCAATGCTCCCGAACGCCTGCGCACCGAGCGGTCCTCGCACCGAGCACAACGTACCGCCCGAACGCACCCGAGTCCGCCACGGCCAGCGAGCGGTACGCCGCCCGGCATCC
The DNA here is from genome assembly GCA_965116825.1 of Vicinamibacterales bacterium. Taxonomy (GTDB): domain Bacteria; phylum Acidobacteriota; class Vicinamibacteria; order Vicinamibacterales; family UBA8438; genus WTFV01. Next base: position 3,078,069 of record OZ220736.1, on the reverse strand, counting down.
CACCGAGACGGCCAATCTCCGGACAGGCGCCGAGTGTGGCGCGCCGGGAACCTGCCAGTACCCGCCGAGTGCAACGGCCCCGGGAACCTGCCAGGTACGCACCGAGTGAAGGCGGTCAGGAAGACGCGCCGCCACGCAGCGAGCGACGGCCGCCCAGGAAACGGGAGGCGGCATGCAACCTGACGGGAGGGCAACGCACCGGAGACCGTGTCGTTTTCCACGAGCCGGCACTCACGGCTGCCGGCTGCCCCCGGGAAGGGAATCCGGAACACGCGAAAAACGTTCCGCCCGCCGGGAACAAGACGCGCCTCCACGGCGTCTAATAGCCCGTGCGGTTCGCGGTAGGGACGCCGGTTACCCGGCGCCCCCCGCACAGATCCGGACGTGCCCGTTTAAGGCATCCGGCTCTTCCCTTGGGTGTCGCCCTGTCGAGCACTAACGGCAATCGTTGGTTCGGCCATGCGTAGCTGAACCCCAGGAACTCCGCCTCGTCGGCGTCAGGATTGTCTCCGTCACCACCTTCTGGACGAGATGGCCGCGACGCCGAGCGGTCGTGTGCCGCCATCGGGCTGATGGCGTCGCTCGGTACGCTCCCGAGTGAGGAGCGCCGTCAGACGTTCCCGTGGCTCCCGGCATACGAAGTGCCGTATCCGGTCGGCCGCCTGGGACGCGCTTGCCCGGCACTGCGTCCGGCGCGCGCCTTGACCTCCCGGATTCCCCTTGGGCTCGGTCCTTGGCTCCATCGGCTCCGCAGGGACCCGAGTCCCCTTGTTCGTCGACTTCTCAGCTACTACGACCGAGTCAGACTTCTCCATGCCGTGCATCCTCGGTTACGGATGTCCTCCTTTCCTCAGCGACCCCGCCCACGACAGCGGGGTGGCATGGAGACCTCCCAGGTCCCGGTGCCGTGCGTACGTGCGTGCCTGGGTTCTTCGACACCGCGGGATTCCGGCCCCCCTCGCCATATCGGTGGGACGGATGCTGCCTTCGGCCCTCGGTGAAGACCTCGGCATCCCGGATTACCGTTCTTTCGATGCTCAATAGCCCTGCCCGCACGCGCCCCTGTCAACGCTTGACCCCCGCCCTCGCGAGCGGTGGCCCATGACTCGGGGTGGAAGTGGTGGCTGACCTTCTTCTTCCTGCCGGACTCTCACCGGCTGCACTGGCACCAGTTAGCCTGGCGCACCACCGAGAAGTACGCCTCTCGGTGCCGGCAACCCGAATCCGGCCGGATCCGACAACCTCCGCCGCTTGCTCAACCACGTCGAAGGTGGCCGACGTGATCGCGATGACCCACCGGCTGCTCAAGGTCGACCCCGCCAGCGGCGGCTTCAGGCGTGATGCGAACAATCCGCTCGACTGCGATCTGCTGGTCGTCGACGAAGCCTCGATGGTCGACGTCATGCTCATGCGCGCGCTGCTCGCCGCAGTCCCCCGACACAGCCGCCCTGCTGATCGTGGGCGACATCGATCAACTCCCCTCGGTGGGGCCGGGGCAGGTACTCGCCGGCATGATCGCCTCGGGCATCGTCCCGGTCGTACGGTTGACCGAGGTCTTCCGCCAGGCGGCGCGAAGCCGGATCGTGACCAACGCGGACGGGATCCAATCGCGGGATGATCCCCGACCTGTCCCCGCCGGACGGCGACAGCGACTTCTACTTCGTGCAGGCCGCAGACCCCGAGACGGTCGCCGTCCGGACCCCCGCACCGGTGCTCCGACGTCGACGGTCCCGGCCTGTGCGTGGCTGTTCCACCGCGGCGACTGATCGGCAACGACGAGGAGCTGCCCGACCGTCTCGACCAGGACGCGCCGGTGTTCGAGAACGTCCAGTAGTTCCTCGAGGCCAACTCCGAACCGGACTGAACATGCAACTGAAGATCCACGACTACGGCCTCGTCGTACTGATCGGCCCCAGCGGGTCGGGCAAGACAACGTTTGCGAAGTGCCACTTCCGTCCCTCCGAGGTCCTCTCCTCGGACCACTACCGCAGCGTCGTCGGCGACGGCGAGCGCAACGCCACGACGACGAAGGACGCCTTCGACGTCATCGAGACGATCGCGGCCAAGCGCCTGCTCATCTACGGACCGGAGTACACCGCGCCCGACCAGCTCGAACGGCTGCGCCGCCGAAACACGGGCCGCAAGACGACGCTGGCGCTGCGCGAGTTCGCCCTCGGGATCGAGGCCCTGGAGCAGTTCGTCGCGCGGGCGCCCCTGCGCAACGTCCACCGGGCCGTGTTCGGCATCCTCGCGCTCGAGGCCGAGCCGACCGACCCGAGGCTCTGACGCACCCGCTCCCAATCCCGCACCACCACCAGCAGCCGTCCGCATGACCGGACCATGTCGATGACTGAGGTTGACCCGATGCGGACGGCGCCTCAGCTGAGCCTCGACCACGGCCGCGTCGCACCTGGTGTGACAAGGCCTCGAACGCGCCCTCGACGCTCCCCTGGATCCTGTCCGGATCAGGCCCCGACGCCTGGTAAGCGGCGCAGGTCCAACCTGAACCAGGCCCCCACTGCACACCGTTACGTAACCGGCCGCGAGGGAGCGCCGACCAGGGGCGCCGTGGGGATCACGATAGCGGCGCGATTACCCATCTGGACAAGATGATCGAGTTTGCTGGCGGGCCCAGCAGCGGTCGAGTACGGGAGGTTGCCAAACTGGCGATACTGAGAGGCGCGCGTCTCGGGACGGGCAGTTTAAGCATACAGCAATAAACACTCTATCGTCCACTGGACGCCCTGAAGGACGGACGACGCACGGATATCGAATATCTGTAGGAGGGTGAGCGACCCCAGTTCTGGCGTCGCTCACCCAATGTTTTTCCCTGCGGGAAGGCTGGATCCGGCGGAGCCGGTTGACCTGTGCACCGTCAGTGACCTGTCGGCGGGATCCGGGCTCCATCGCCCGAAAAGGGCACGTGCTCAAAGAGTGTACTTCTCTGAGTCGGGCAACCGTGTTAGACGCTCAGCGCGCGCAAAAGGTTCCCGTTGCAGAGCAGAAATCGTCAAGAAATCGGACCGGCGCCCAGCAACGGCGCTCGACATCCGTCGACCTCGACTTCAACACACGGCCGCCATCGAGACGGTCGCCAGCCGCGATACCGACCGCGAACCTTCCCCCTTCGCCCAGGGCGTGTGCCGCGAAGCCGAAAGCCGCCGTTTCGCCGATGCCGACCGCAGGGTCATCGTCGGCGACGGCGCGCCCTGGATCTGGGCCCTCGCCGACGAGTGTTTCCCCGATGCGATCCAGATCGTCGACATCTTCCACGCCAAAAGCCACCTCTGGGACGTCGCCAAGGCCATCTGCACACCCGGGTCCGACCTCGCCGCGCAATGGGCGAAACAACGACGGGACGAACTCGATGCCGGCCGCATCAGCGCCATCGTCGCCGCCCTGCCCACCACGCCCCAACTTGCGACGAGGCCCGCAAATGCATCGACTATCTCATCCGCAACCGCAACCGCAAGCGCATGCGCTATCCCGCGTTCCGGGCCAGCGGCCTGTGCGTCACCACCGGCGTCGTCGAGGCTGGCTGCAAACATGCCGTCGGGGCTCGCCTCAAGCGCGCCGGAATGCACTGGTCCGTCAACGACGCCAATGCCATCCTCGCCCTGCGCTGCTGCATCCTCAGCGGACGCTTCGAAGCCTTCTGGGAACGACGAAACGCCGCTGCATGAGACAGCGCCTCACAAATCTGACGTGCACCCGACGAGTGTGCCCTGCCGATGGTGCACGTGCCGTGCGGCGGGGCGCTCGACGCCTTCGCCGCCTGGACGCGGCGGGCGGGGGCGTCCTATCTATATCTACTGAGCCTCGGCGGTTGAGCCGGTCCTGTCGGCGGTCGCCAACCCCTGCGAGGGACAGGGGCGGCGCATGTGGTCCGCAAAGACGTTCCATGTCCGCCGTCGACGCCTCGTCGAGGGCTCAGCGCCCGTGACAGCTAGAACAGCAGCTTCGCGGCGAACTGCATCTGCCGCGGAGGGCTCACGGTGCGGGTGACCCGGCCGAATGTCGGCGTGCCGAAGGCGCCGCTGGGATTGTCGAAGTTCACGCGGTTGAGCACGTTGTAGACCTCGTAGCGGAGCTGCAGGTCGACGTCGCCCGCCGGAATCGTCCGGAAGATCGAGAGATCCACCTGGCTCCGGGCAGGACCGCGGAACCCGTTGCGTTCAGGCATGTTGATTGCGACCGTGTTGATCGGCTGCGGCTCGAACGCGCCGGGGTTCAGCCACTGCTCGTAGGTCGGGTTGGAGGGCTCCGCCGTGCCCAGTAGATTGGGGCGGTCGCCGCGCGCGCCCGTGTTGGTGCGGGGCGAAGCGTTCTGCACGTTGAATGGCCGGCCCGACTGCCAGTAGGCGATGCCGTTGACCTGCCAGTCGCTCAGCAGCGCCCCGGCGGCGCCCGTCCCTCGGTACGGCATCTCGTAGGTGATCGTGAGCACCACGCGATGACGGACGTCGTTGTCCGCGGCGAACTCCTCGATCACACTCTCGTCCCAAGGCGCACCGTCGGTTCGCAGATTGTGCGCCAGCGTGTAGTTGAAGCTGAAGCCCAGCCCGTCGACCGGGCGGCGCTGGAACACGAGCTGCATCGAGTCGTACTGCGACGCGAAGGCCGACGAGAAGACCCTGATGTTGCTCACCCCGGGCAGTTGCGCGGCGTACGGACGTCGGGCCGAGATGTTGCCGGTGCCGACCGGAGGCAGGTTCAGGTTGATCCGGCCGGCCACGAAGTCGCCGCGCGAGCCGACATAGCCGATGCCCACCACGTTGTCGCCGATCTGCCGCTCGAGGATCGCGTTGAACTGCCGCACCCGCGTCGACCGGAAGTCGAGCGCGACGGCGCTGATGTTGCCGGCGGGGTTGAGGTGGTCTGTGGGTTCCGGCGTCGGCAGGCCGTCGCTGAGCCGCAACGCGGGCACGCCCGACGTGCTGTTCTGGAACTGCTGGTTGCTGATGAACGGCGCGTTCTTCATGGTCGCGTCGCTCGTGATGTTGCCCGGGAAGTACGACAGCCCGTAGCCGCCGCGGAGGACCAGAGAGTCGGTCAGCGACGCCGCGAATCCCAGCCGGGGGGCGAGATTGGAGTAGTCGGTCGCGATGCCGGCGGTCTCCGAGACGCCGTTCCGTCCGGGAATGATGATCTGCGCGGTGACCGGGTCGAAGTTCGAGATCCGGTTGGTCTCCTCCCGAAGCGGCGTGAAGACGTCGTACCTCAGACCCAGGTTGAGCGTCAGCCAGTCGTTCGCGCGCCAATCGTCCTGGACGAACAGGCTGTACTCGTTCGTGTGGTACTGCGGGACCACCAGCGCGTAGGCGCGGCTGACGATGTTGGGGAATCCGAGCAGGAACGAGGCCATCGCGTCACCGCCGGCGCCGGCGCCGTCGCTGGTCTCGAGCGCCGAGAACTCGAACTGGCCGATCGCCTGCTCGCTCTGGAACACGGAGTACTCGCGCAGGATGACTCCCCCGCCGAACCGCACGTTGTGCTCGCCCGCGGTGCGGGTCAGCGTGAGGTTGAACTGGGCGGTGTCGTCGATCTGGCCCAGCGGAATCCAGTTCGAGGCCCCCAGCCCCGAGTACCCGTCGAATCGCAGCGGTACGAGTCCCGAGGTGATGTCGTCGCCCTTGATGTTGCCGTTGGGGATGCCGAACTGACTGGTGAGCGCCCGGCCGTAGTTGACCGGCAGCGACAGCAGGTCGACCTTGAGGTAGCCGCCACGGACCTCTGCAATGAAAGACGGGCTGAACAGGCGGGTGTAGTTCACCTGCACGCCGTGCGCCCTGGTGACGTTCGGGCCCGGCCACGCAGTGCCGCCGCCGGTGCAGCCCGAGTCGATGCCGTTGGCGATCGGGCAGGCCGACGGCGTGTAGACGTCCACGTCGTTCCAGGAGTACCGCACGAACATCTGGTTGTTGTCGTCGAAGCGATGGTCGACGCGGAGGTCTGCCGTCATGGTGTCCTGGGTGCGGTCGGTCACGCCAGCGTAGTTGGCCGACAGGGTCGCACTGGTGGGCTCGGGGTACAGATCGATCAGCGCCCGGGCGATTGGCGACATCCGGGTCGCCGGGATCTGATTGCCGGCGAACGGCAGCCGCGTCAGCGGGTCGTAGAGCTGCGCGGGAAGCTCGGAGAAGTCGCCGCGGCGCATCGCCATCGTCGGCACCGTGATCACGTTCGTCACACCCGACCTGTGGGAGTAGTTCTCGAAGTCCGCGAAGAAGAACGTCCGATTCGGAACAATCGGGCCGCCGATACTGCCGCCCGCCTGGTATTGCTCGAGCGTGGGCTTGGTCGCGGCGAAGAAGTCCCGCGAGTCGAACCGGTCGTTGCGGAGGTAACCGAACAACGAGCCGCTGAAGACGTTCGCGCCCGACTTCGTGATGACGTTGATGACGCCGCCGGCCGTCCGGCCGACCTCGGCCGTGTAGTTGTTGGTCTGGACGCGCACCTCGGCGATGGCCTCGATCGACGGCTTCACGCCGATCGTGCCGATCTGCCGCTCGTTGTTGTCCATGCCGTCGATCATGTGGTTGTTCTGGTTGTCCTGGGCGCCGTTGACGGAGATGGCCGACGTATTGCGGCGGTCGTCGGGCCTCGTGCCGCTGGCGAGCGAGTTCGGCAGGCCGGCGTTCGCACCGGGCACCGTCTGCACGAGTTCGACGAAGTTCCGGCCGTTGACGGGCAGGTCCTGCACGAGCTGATCGTCGACGAGCGCCAAGACCGTCGAGGTCTCGGTCTGAAGCAGCGGCGCTTCGACCGTGACGGTGACGGTTTCGGTCACGCTGCCGAGCGCGAGTTGCGCGTCGAGTCTGGCCCGGTCACCCGACGACAACGTGACGCGGCGGGTCTCGGCGTTGAAGCCGTCGAGTTCCATCGTCACGGTGTAGGTGCCGGGCAGAAGCAGGTTGAAAGCATAGGCCCCGGTGGTGTTGGTGGGCATGGTGCGCACGCCTCCGGTGCCTTCGTGCTCGATATGCACCGTCACACCCGGAAGGACGCTTCGCGAAGCGTCGGTTACGCGACCGACGATGTCCGCCGTCGTCTGCGCGAAAGCGGGCAACGCCGACAGCATCAGGGCCGGTAGGGCAACGACGCGCCATCGGACAGGGCTCACTTGAGGAGACTCCCCGTCGAGTCGGAGACCGTCGCCAAGGCACGCAGTCTTTCACTATGCGGGCAACCGGTCGAGCCCGCCGGGCAAGAGTCGAAGACCTCCCGCATCCCGCGGCCGGCGTAGGTCACGTTCATCAGGGATGTCGAGTCGGAGCTGTCGATCAGTCGGGGTGAGAGGAACGAAGTCCCCTCGAACGGCGGGACTCCGGTGTGCGCCAGCGCGAAGTCCACCGTGCGATCCTGGTCCATCGTCGCCGTCTCCGAGGCGGCGACGTGGTGCGGGCCCGACGCCGTGACCGCAACAGCGCCAGAGACATTCTGGAACCTGTAGCGACCATCGGAGCCGGCGGCAGTCGACTGGCCGGTGTCGAGACGGACGGTTGCGCTGGCGAGCGCAGGTCCGTTCGGTCGGCTGTCCCGCACTGTACCGGACAGTGTGAAGCCCGATGTCGTGGGCGCCATCGGGTTGGTCGGGGCGACCGGTGAGGAGGGCGACTCGTCGCTGCAGGCGGCGACGAAGACGACGAGGCAGACGGCGGCTGTTCGCATTTCGGATCTCCCATCGGCCCTCGTCGGTACCTGGCGGATGGACACGACGCGGCTGCGGATCTCACCGATTATCGCTTCGTCGGCCACGAACTGCCGCACGGCGTCCACAGTCTGCCAGTCAAGCGCTGCTCTGCGCGTGACCGCCCGCGCCGGCAAGAGGGGGCGGCCAGTCGGAAACGGTGTGCCCCGTGGCGTCGTTCCGGCGAAGACGTTCGAGGGCCGCACGGTGCTTCGCCAGCTCGGGCGGCGCATAGATCATGGTCGTCTCGGGCCGGGTGTGTCCGTAGAGATCCTGGATGTCGGTCACGTCGGTCCCTGCCCTTCGCAGCCCCGCGGCGAAGGAGTGGCGGATCTGGTAGGTGGTGAACACGGGCCGCCCGGCCCGTCGCGCGGCGACGGCGAGCGCCCGGTTGACGCTGCTGCGCGGCCACGGCCCGAAGGCTTCGGCGTCGAGAAAGGCTCGCGCTGCGGCGGCGCCCTCGGGCACGAGCGGGACGGCTGCGATCCGGCCGCCCTTGCCGCGCGGGACGGCGACGTAGGGGATCGGCTCGTCGAGCCGAAAGTCCTCGACGCGGAGCCGTCCCATCTGCGAGGGCCGCATCCCGGTCCAGTGCATCAACTCCAGTCGAACGCGGGTGACCGAGCCCGGCTCGATCTCGGCGAGCACGTCGGCGATGTGGCCACGGTCGACCCATCGCGGCTTCGGCGGCGGTGGAGCGAAGCGTACGAGGTCGAGCAGGTCGAACGAGGCGCGGCGGCCGTAGAGCACGCGGACGACGTTCGTCAGCGCGTGGCGGCGGTGGTTGCAGGTCGAGGCGGCGAACGTGTCGCGCCACTGGTGGAGCTGGGCGTTGAGCGCGGGCAGATGGGCCGGCAGCGCCAGCGTCCGCAGATGCCCGAACCGGGGCAGCCACGCCAGCCCGGCCGAGTCTGCGTCCTGGGCGGCATTTCCGGATGCTGCGCGACCAGATTCGCCGCGAGTCGTTACCACACACGCCTCGGCAAGAACGGGGGAGCAATTGAAACGGCGACGGGGCGGCCGAGAAGACCGAGCGCGCGACCTACGAGCAGTACCCGCTCGATGGAGTGATCTACGAGGAGCTCGTCGCGCGCGAGGGCGAGCCCCTGACCGCCGACGACGCCCGGAAGGAGCGCGAGTGGCACGCGGACTTCGTCGAGGAGGTGCGCGAGCGCCGGGCTCGGGGCGTCGATCCTCGCCCTGAGGACGAGAACCGCGTGGAACTGAACGATTGTTCATGATGTGGGTCCATCATCCACAGCGCGGTCGCGGCGATGCGGGCCGGGAACTCGCCGATCGAGGACCAGCAGCGGGACGTGACGACGTTCCTGACGAGATTCACCGTCGAGTTTCCCGTTGCGAATGGCCGGCTCTTCCCGTATCTGACCGGCGGCGGCGGGGTGGGTCGTGTGAGGGAACGCTTCAGCATCGTCGTCGATCCGATTCCATGGATCCCGTTGGATCCGCTGGGCGCCGGACCGGTAGAGCACCCGTCTGACGGCATCAACACAATGCGGTTCTTCGACAGCTCCATCTTCCCGTCGCCGGTTGAGTACTCCGAGCTTGGCCTGAGCCTCTTGGGCGGCGGCGTCGATGTGCAGTTATGGCGCGGACTCGCGGTCGGGGTTGATGTCCGCTGGCTGCGGATCCTTCGCAGCTACGACGCCTTCGACACCGCTCAGGTGACCTCGCGGGGTGAGCTGTCGGTTCTGAGTTGGCGGGACTCGCTGCAAACGGAGATCCCGGACCGCTGGGGCTGTCCCGGACGCGTGGTGAAGGTGAGCCCGTCGACGTCAACTACCGGCATGCGTGCGTCATCCGTTGCGGCCCGCGCGGCGTGCGCATCCTGCGATCGGCTGCCGTCCGTCACCGAGTACCTGCCTCAGGCGGCTGAACGACATCGCGTCGTCACAGCTCCTCAGAGCGTTTCAGAGAACGTTATTCATCTTGTTTAGGACAGTGATCGATTCAACTTTGCCAACTGGCGTGACGCCCCAGGCCCGTGATTCCTGGGCTCGCGCCCGCGAACGTGGCAACGTAGTTTCCGTCACTGTCCTTACCGAAGGGAGTTATGGCACCTTGCCCGGTAACCGAGAGGAGCATCCGATGACCAAGCGGTCGGGCGTGGGTCAGGCGATGTTGGAGGGCAGGGAGAGGGTAACCCACTCCGGCGCCACCCTGAAGCAGCTCTTCCAGGATGGCCGCTATGGCCTGCGGCTGCTGCGCCGAGGAGCCCGGCTTCGCGGCGACGATGGTGCTGACCCTGGCGCGCGCGATCGGCGCAACCACGACCATCTTCTCGATCGTCGACGCGGTTCTGCTGCCGCCGCCGTTTCCGGAACCGCACCGAATAAGCACCGGTATCGAGCAACCGGGAGGAGTGGTCAGGGATGAGCAAGCCATCGAACCTCGTCCAGGGGACGCTGGATCTTCTGATTCTGAAGATCCTCGACCTGGAGCCGCGAAGCGGATGGGCCATCGGCCAGCGGCTGAAGCAGGTCTCGAACGACGCGCTGCAGGTGAGCGACGGCTCGCTCTACCCGGCGCTGCACAAGCTGGAGCAGCAGGGCTGGATCAGTGCGGAGTGGCGGAACACCGAGAACAACCGGCGCGCGAAGATCTACTCGCTGACGCCGCCCGGACGCCGCTACCTCAGGCAGGAGGCCGCGAACTGGGAGCGGCTGTCGCAGGCCATCACCCACGTCGTGCGCCTGACCGAGGTGTGAGGCATGTCCTGGGAGCGGTGGCTGTACGCGTGGCGAGCTCGGTTGCGAGTGCTTCTCGACAGCGACCGGGCGGACCGCGAGCTTGACGACGAGCTGCAGCATCACCTCGCGCGGGAGATCGAGGTGCGGCGCGCTAACGGCCTGCCGGCGGCGGAAGCTCGCCGGCAGGCGCTGGCGGCCCTCGGTGGCCTGACCCCGACCAGGGAGCAAGTCCGCGCGTCGCGTTTCGGGGCGTCTCTGGAGGCGGGGTTCCGGGATGTCCGCCACGGTCTGCGGCTGCTGCGCCGGCATCCCGGCTTCACGGCGGCCACGGTGCTGACCCTGACGCTGTCGATCGGCGCGACGACGGCTATCTTCTCCGTCGTCGACGCCGTGCTACTCCAGCCGCCCTCCTTCTCCGACCCGGAGCGGCTCGTGACGCTCTGGCAGACCGATCCGGACGACGGGAACCGTCCCGTGCCGGTCGGTCCGGCGGATTTCCTGGACTGGCGAGATCAGATCCGGAGTTTCGAACGCGTGGCGGCGATAGAGCCCTGGTCGCTGGATTTCACCGGCGCAGGCGAGCCCGAGATCCTGACCGGATCGCTCGTCATGGAAGGCTTCTTCGAGATGCTGGGCGTCAATGCTGTCCGCGGTCGCACGTTCCTGCCGGAGGAGTACCTGCCGGGCAGTGGCGTCATCGTCCTGACCGAGGGTCTGTGGCAGCGCCGCTTCGGGGGCGAGGCGGACATCATCGGGCGCTCGCTGGTGCTGGACGGCGAGCCTTACACCGTGATCGGCGTGCTCGGTCCGGACTTCGAGCTGGGCCTCGACCGACGCGGGGAACGCGACTTCTTCCTGCCGAAGACGTTCTCGGAGTACGAGACCTCGAGCCGCGGCCCCGGCTGGTGGCGCGTGATGGGACGGCTGCGCTCGGAGGTGACGTTCGCCGAAGCACAGGCGGAGATGGACGCCGTCGCGGCCCGGCTGGCCCAGGAGCACCCGCGCACGAACGCGGATGTCGGCGCGCGGGTCATCCCGCTGCAGGCACGGCAGGTCGAAGCGGTGCGGCCGATGTTGCTGCTGCTGCAGGGCGCGGTGCTCTTCGTATTGCTGATCGCCTGCGTGAACGTCGCGAACCTGATGCTGGCCCGCTGCACGCGACGCGCTCCGGAGTTTGCGGTGCGGATGGCGGTGGGCGGCGGACGCGGCCGGCTGCTGCGGCAACTGTTGACAGAGAACGCCGTGATCACGGCCCTGGGCGGCGTCGGCGGCTTTGTCTTCGCCGCTGCCTCGCTCGAGGCGGTCACGGCGTTCATGCCGGCCGACGTTCCGCGTCTGGGACAGGTCGCCGTGAACCCGCGGCTTCTCGGGTTCGCCGTTGGCCTCGTCGGCGTGACGACCCTGGCGTGCGGGATGGCGCCCGCCCTGCACGTGGTCCGGCAGAACGTGCACGACCTGCTCCGCGGCCAGCGCACCGGCGCCAACGCGGTGCAGCAGCGGTTGCGCCGAGTACTGGTGGCGACTGAAGTCGCCCTGGCGCTGGTGCTGCTGGTCGGCGCGGGCCTGCTCCTGCAGAGCTTCGTGCGCCTGGTGAACGTCGACCTGGGCTTTGCCCCGGCGAACACGGTGACGCTGCAGGTGTTTCATTACCGCGACGACGGGCTGGCGGCCACCGCCAACTTCTTTCGCGAGACCCTCGACGGCATCCGCGCGCTGCCGGGCGTCACCGCCGCCGGGGCGGTATCGGCCTTTCCGTTGGGACTGGCCGACGTCACCAGGCAGAGACTGCTGCAGCTTGATGACCGGCCGCCGTTTCCACCCGGCGAGGAGCCGTCGGCCGCCGTCTCCACCGCGACGCCCGGGTACCTGGACGCGATGGGCATCCCTCTGCGGGCGGGCCGCTGGTTCGACGCGCGCGACGACGCAGAACAGCCGTCCGTGGTTGTCATCAACGAGGCGCTGGCGCGGCAGCACTGGCCGGATACGGACCCGCTTGGCCGGCGTGTGTCCCTGTCCGTCGTGTTCAGGGGAGACATCAACGCAGAGATCATCGGCGTCGTGGGCGAGATCCGCCCTGGGGGCTACGACACTCCCCCGCGCGCGGAGCTGTTCGTCCCGCACGCGCAGGTCCCGGACGGCTTGATGACCTACGTCGTGCGGACAGCCGGGGATCCGGGGGCCAGCGTCGCGGCGATCCAGGATGTCGTCTGGGACGCCGACCCGTTGCAGACCTTCTACAGCGTCGCCACCGTCGAGCAATTGTTGTCAGACACGCTTGCGGCGCGACGGTTTACCACGACCTTGCTGACGCTGTTCGGCGTGGCGGCCCTCGTGCTCGCCACCCTCGGCATCTACGGTGTGATCGCGGTCGCCACGGCGGAACGGACCCGCGAGATCGGCCTGCGTCTGGCGATGGGAGCCGAACCCCGCCAGGTCGTGGGGATGATCGTCCGCGGGGCGATCGGTCTGGCCGGCACGGGTGTTTCGATCGGTCTGTTGGCGTCCCTGCTCGTCTCGCGCTCCCTCGGCAGCCTGCTCGTCGACGTCGCGCCCTTCGACGCCGCAACGCTGGCCGGCGTGTCGGTACTGCTCCTGTTCGTCGCTGCCGCGGCAGCCTACGTACCCGCGCGCCGGGCCGCCCGCGTGGACCCTCTCGCTGCCCTACGGGTGGCCTAGAGGGCTGCGAACCCCTGCCCTTGCACTGGCCACCCGCCGCCGCTGAACGCCCGGGCCGTCGAATCTCCGCTCGTTCACCTTGACGTCGCCGGCAAAAACGCGGCTTCGCCGCAGGCCGGCACCTCCTCCTCATCAGCAAGGCCCTGCTCGACCAGGGACCGCTCTCTCGGGCCGGCCGGCCTGAACGCCGGCGCCGAAAAGCATCGGCCGGTCGATTAGAACTAGACCGCCCGGGGCAGCGGTCCCCTCCGGGGCTCCCTGACCCCCGGAATCGCGGGCAGCGGTCCTGCGGCGCGACGTGCGCGCCCGAGCGCGGGTCGGCATGAGGCCGGACGCGACTCGCCGCAGAAGGAGTGAACGATGGCCTGCACTCGCGCCCGCAAATCGAGGAGGGACCGGTTCCGCGACGGCGGCGTGTCTGCCGGACGGCCGGGCCGGCGGGGGAATCCGTGCGAGGTGCGACGCTTCTGTCTACCGATCCTCCTCGCGACCTACTCCACCCGAAGGGCGTCCATCGGGTCGATGCGGGCAGCTCGGCGGCCCGGCAGCCAACTGGCGAGGAGCGCGACGCCGGCCAGCACGAGCGGAGCCGCGACGAGCGTCAACCGGTCGTCCGTTGCGACGCCGAACACCAAGCTGTCGAGGAGGCGGACCGCCGCGGCGGACGCGAGCAGGCCGACGAGCGTCCCGGCCGCGACGAGTCCGGCTCCCTGGCGGACGACGAGGGCCACGACGGCGTGCGGCTGCGCGCCGAGGGCCATGCGGATCCCGATCTCGCGGCGGCGTTGCGACACGGTGTAGCTGAGCAGGGCATAGATGCCGAACGCGGCGAGGAACAGCGCGAGGGCGGCGAAGAACCCGACACAGACCGCATAGAAGCGGGGTTGCGCGACGGCCGCCGACAGTCTCGCCTCCATCGCCATGAGGTCGTCGATGCTCGCAACCGGATTCGCCGCGGCCACCGCCTCGCGAAGAAACGGAACGACGGCCGCTGGATCGCCGGCCGTCCGCACGGCGACCACCGAGTTGAGGGACGACATGCCGACCAGTAACCCCGCGTGTTCGAGCTGGCGCAGCGGAACGTATGCCTCCGCCTGCGACTCGTCGATGGTCAGCCCAGTGTAGCGGACGTCGGCCACGACGCCGATCACCTCCCATGGCTCGGGGCCGGCGCCGACCGGCAGCAGGCGCCGTCCGACGGCCGGCTCGCCGCCGAAGAGCTCGCGAGCGAGCGTCTCGTTCACCACCAGCACCAGCGGGCTCTCGGCCCCGTCCAACCGGGTGAACGCGCACCCGCTCCGGAGACGCAATCGCATCGCGTCGAAGTAGCCCGGGCTGACCACGTTGACCCGAGCCTGTTAGAGGTCCCGCGGATCGGTCGGCGGCGCGGTACCGGCCACCCGGAAAACCGCTGCGCTCCCGCCGCCGGACGCGAGGGGCAGGCTCGACGAAACCCCCACCGCTTCGACATCGGAGAGCACGGCGAGCCGGTCGATCTCATCCAGCAGCGATGTCTGGAAGCGGCGGCCGGCCGCCAGCATCGACTCCGGGGGCATGTCCGGCCGGAACGTGATGTCCGGGTTCCGGATGCCGGCGGCGATCACGTTGGCCGGGTCGTAGCCGCGATCGACGGTGATGAGCCGCACGAAGCTGCGCAAGAGCAGCCCCGCGCCCGTCAGGAGCACGAGGGCCAGGGCTACCTGGGCGACGGCGAGCACGGCGCGTGCCCGGTTCGAACGGAGCAGCCGGAAGCCGCCCGACGACTGCTCGTTCTCTTCGTCGAGGGTACGCGCCAGATCGAGCCGCGACCACCGGAGGGCCGGCGCGGCGCCGAACAGCAGCCCGGCCGCGATCGACAGTCCGAAGGTGAACGCGAGCGTCACCGGGTCGATGCCTACCTCGTCGAGCCTCGCGATGTCACCGGGAACGAGCGCCGGCACCGCTCGCAGCACCATCGACGCGGCGGCGAGCCCGAGCACGCCGCCGCCCGCACTCATCATCACGCTCTCGGTCAGCAGTTGCCGGACGAGACGCCCGCGGTTCGCGCCGAGCGCGGCGCACACCGCCAGCGCCCGCTGGCGCGCAACCCCCCGCGCTAGCAGCAGCCCCGCCACGTTGATGCAGGCGATCAGCAGCACGAGGGCGGTCGCCAAGGTCAGGGCCAAAAGCGCCGGCCGATACGCGCCGACCATCTCCTCCAGCAACGGCGCCACCCGCACGGCGTTCTCGGACGGCGCTTCTCCCTCCCGTCCCCCGCCGATGGCCAGTACGGGAAGCTCGCTGGTGCTCTGCAGGCGAGTGCTGGCCTCGGCCGCCGCCTGTTCGGGCGACACCCCCGGGGCGAGGCGCCCGAGGGCGTCGAAGGCCATCATGACCGTCATGCGCGGTTGCCCCGCGTCCGCTGCCGGCGGCGGCGTGAACGGCAGAACGACGAAGGGCGTCCAGCGCTCGCTGTAGGGGTGCGGGAAATAGAACCCCTCGGGCAGCACGCCGACCACGGTGTACGGATCGCCGTCGAGAGCCAGGACGGCCCCCACGATGCCCGGATCCGATGCGAAGTGGTTGGTCCAGGCGCGGTGTCTCAGCAGCACGACACCGTCCGCGCCATCTCGCGCCTCGCCCTCCGAGAAGAGCCGTCCGAGGTGGGGTGTCGCCCGCAGCAGGGGGAACAGCGCCGGCGAGACAGTGGCGCCGTGCAGGGTGACCGAGCCGTCCGGCCCCGCCCACTCTCGCGAGATCTCGCGGTAGGCCGCGAGGTGCTCGAACGCCTCGGCGTCCTGGAGGAGGGACATCGACCGATTCGTGAGCATTCCTCTGCGATCGCTCATCGACTCTCCCACCCGCACGATGCGCTCGGGGTCCGGATAGGGCAGGAGCCGCAGGAGCAGAGCGTGGACGACGCTGAACATCGCAGTGTTGGCACCGATGCCGAGGGCGAGGGCGAGGAGCACGGCGAGGGTGAATCCGCGCTGGGCAGCGAGCCGCCGCGCCGCGGAGCGGACATCCCGAAGCAGGGTATCCATATGGATGCAACGCCAGCGTTTCGCGCGAGCCTGGCCGGCGGCCGACGGCGGCCGCGCGTCGCGGGGGAGGCCGGTGCCCGCGGCCGGTTCACTCGGGCAGATCGCTGCCGCTCGAATCGCTGCCGGAAGCGAGCCGAAGCTCGTCTGTCGAGATGCGCCCGTCGCCGTCGGCGTCGAGCGGGCGCAGCGACGGCGCCGCCGATTCGGTCTCCGTCTCCGAGACCGTGCCGTCCTGGTTCGCGTCGAGCGCCGCCATGAGGGGCATCTGTACCTGCGGATTCCCGCCACCGCCCCCGCTCCCGATGCCCTGCGACGGCACTACCGTCCCTTCCGCGCTCCCAGGGCTCCCGATTTCCCGGCTCGCCGCCCTGCGCGGCCATCATCGCGGCGAGGAGCTCCAACACTGAAGCCTTGCCGTCCCCGTCGCCGTCGGCGGGAGACAGGAGGCTACGGAGCTGCGGTGGCAGATCCGCGATATCCAGCTCTTCGTCGGCGCCCAGGGGCATCATCCGAGTCCCCTCGGGAAGGTTCGCCGGACTGCCGAAGAAGACGCGCGGGCCGTCCTGTCGGGGCCGCAGCTCGTCGCGCGAGAGCCGTCCGTCGCCGTCGTCGTCGAGCGAGGCGAGCGAGGCCGATGCCGCGTCGATCTCGCCGGCCGAGATCTCACCGTCGTCGTCGGTGTCGAGGGCGCGGAAGGCCGGCAGCGTGCGCAGCCGGCGATCGTCGTCCTCGCGTGCCTCGGGCTGGACGTCTACCGGTGGCTGGCCCGTTGCAACTTCCGGTGGCTGGCCCGTTGCAGCTTCCGGTGGTTGGCCGGTCGCCTCTACCCGTGGCTGGCTCGTCGCCCCACAACCGGTCAGCCCCAGCGTCAGCGCCGCCGCCATCACCGTCGTGCCGGGGGCGAGCACTCGTGATCGCATGGCCGGCTCCCGCGGGAAGTCGCGCCGCCAACATTGGTGTGCGAGCCGTGAGTCACGCTGGGGGAACGGACGAATCGACTGGGTCATGGTCTTCTCTCCGCGCGATTCTCGGTGCCTTGCCGCCGCCTCGCCCCGCCGTGCGGCGCCTTCCGCCGTCGGATGCGACCGCGTCGCCTTGCGTACGCGACCGCGGCTCACGTCGACGCCCTCCCCGTTCGTCGGGTGGTGCCTGGGGGGAGGATGCACGCCCTGAGTCACTGGCCCGCCCGCCCCTCGTTCACCTCGGCGAGCGGTCCCTGCAGCCAGACGACCTGTTGCGCCAGCCAGC
Source organism: Vicinamibacterales bacterium (assembly GCA_965116825.1). GTDB lineage: Bacteria > Acidobacteriota > Vicinamibacteria > Vicinamibacterales > UBA8438 > WTFV01. The sequence goes on along the minus strand of OZ220736.1, from coordinate 3,060,724 downwards.
CCGGACAGTGATCGATATGGATTTGCCGACTGCACCCAGACGCAGCCCGCTTTCTGCGAGTTCGTGCGTTCGGCACGTGGCAAGGTGATTCCCGTCAGTGTCCTTCGCGTCGTTCCGCAACTGGTCGGACATGACGGCAAGCGCTCGTTGCAGCCCCTGCAGGGCCGCCGTGGTCCGCTGCCTCGCCTGGCTCGCGTCGGCCGACCGAGGCGCCCGACTGCCGGTGGAGGCTGCAGGCGGCCCCCGCGCCCGGCGCTGCTGGACGGCGCGCGTCGACGAACAGCGCAACCATCACCCCGATGGGGGGCGGCCCCGCGCCCGGCGCCGACGTTGAGGCGGCGCTCAGCGGAACCGTCGCCGCCGCCGTCCAGACCGCCGCACCCAGCGCCGCCCCCAGCCCGATCGCGAGCGCCACCGACACTCGCCTGGACATCGTCTCGTCCTTCTCGAACAAGGCGTCGGCCCTGGCGCGCAGCTCAGTCGGCCGCAGCATCGGCGCCGCGAGCGGCAACGCCCGCGGGTGCCCCGCCAGCGCGAGCAGGCACCGCACGTAGGCACGCCGATCGCCGGTTCGGCGCACGACCGTGGCATCAACGACCTGCTCCCGGTGCGGGCGGATGCGCCCGCGGATCAGCCACGCCCAGGGGTGGAACCACAGAAGCGCCGCCGCCACCTCCTCGGCCACCGCCGCGGCGAAGTCACGCCGTTCGAGGTGGAGCAACTCGTGGCAGACGATGCCGCGCTGGAACGCCGGCTCGAGCCGGTCGAAGGCGGTCGGCAGCACCACGGTCGGGCGGAACAGCCCGAAGCTGCAGGGCATCCGGACATCCGGCGGCTGAACGAAGGCGGCCGACGTCCGGCGCAGCGCCTGGAACTCCCGCGCGGGCGGCGGCGGCACGACCCGGTTCGCCGAGCGGGCGAGACGGTCGAGCCGCACGAAGCCCAGCCCGAGCCGTGCGAGCCGGAAGACGGCGCCCGCGGCCAGGAGCCCCAGAACCCACCCCCATGGGTCGACGTTCCACCGTTCGGTGGGCAGCGCGACGACGGTCTCGGCAACCGAAACGCCACCGCCGCCCGCGGACTCCCGCTCCTGTCCGGCCAGGGGCAGCCCCTTCGGCGGGTGTCGCCGCAGCCGGCTGCCAGGGCTGGATCCACGGCGCGAGCAGCAGGACGAGGAGGACCGCCTGCCAGTACCTGAGCAGGAAGCCGGGCTCGCGAAGCCGCAGGACGGAGAGCCCCAGCCAAGCGGCCCCCGCCACGCCGGCGGCCTGCATCCAGTGCGCGACGATGTTCTGCGCCAGCAGCTCAGCCGTCATCGTCCTTGTCCGGCTCATTCAGCCGGCTCGCGATCTCGCGGAGGTCGTCTGCGCTGAGTCGCTTGTCAAGTTGGGCGAGACACTCTGGCTGGCGCGTCGCCCCTGGGTGCGACAGGCGGAAATCAGCTTGAGCACGGTCTCCACACACCATCGCGAGGTTCGCGGCCGCGGGCCAGACCCGTCCTTTCCGGGCCGCGGCCGTCCTCGGCGGTAACAGGCGTCCTGCTCGGCAACGACGCCGACCGACTCCAGCTCGCACACGACGGGCGGCCGCGATCCGGCGCGTCTCGCTCGGCTTCGGGGTGCTATTCGCGACCGTCATCACGCTGGTTCTGGTGCCGACGGCGTACAATCGCTCAATGGTGAAGGGCAAACTCGGTCTCGCCCAACAAGCCGCACCACGGGCCGTTCTCGCCCTTGGCGATGAGCGTAAGGCACAGCCTCGACCAGAAGAAGCCAGAGCATCCCCCGCTGCGGCCAGGACCGCACGTCGCGTGCCGCGAGCCCTCGTTTTCGCGGTCGCCCTGTTTCATGGCTTCACGATCGCAGCGGCTGCCCAGACCACGGCGTCGTCGGACATCTATCGGTGGCTGGCGCCGGATGCGGCCGCCCAGGCCGCTGCCGCCACGATTCCGATCCCGCCGGGTGCGGGCGCCATCCTGGCGCCCTCGCTGTCCGGCCCGGACAGCGAGCCGCAGGTGCTGGTGTTCCGCGGCGACGAGCAGGTCGCGAGCGGTCCCCACGGCGCCCGGGTCTTCGTCGAGCCGGGAACCTATCTCGCGCGGGTGGGAAGCGGGCCGCTGTCCCAGATGGTGTCCGTCCCCGTCGACGTCCAGGAAGGTGCAACGACCGTGGTTCCCGTGCGGTGGGGCGGATTGCGCATTGAGGTCGTCGACGAGAGAAACCTGCCGCATCGTGGCGTCTACGAGCTGATCCGGGTCGCGGACCGCCAACCCTACACGGTCGGCTTCGGCGCCGATACGCTGCAGGGTGAGCGGCTGCTCACGTTGTTGATGGCTCCCGGGCTGTATCGCATCGTGCAGTCGGGCTCGACCTACCGGGCCCGCACGGATTTCGCGACCGTGCTGGTACCGGAGGGCGGGCTCGTGCACTACCGGCTGGTCATCAATCCCACCAGTGGCCAGTTCCGGGGCGCCGGGGTGGTGACGCCCGATGAGCTCGGGGCCGTGCCCGACGTTTCTTCATGGCAGGCGCCGGAGGTCTCGCCCTGGAATCGGCGCTACGCGATCGGCTTGTCGGCGCCCTTTACGTCCACCCGCAACGTAATCGGCGCAAGCAACGAGACCACGTTCGGCACGGACCTGTTCTTCGACAACTACGTCACCTACCAGCGCGGCCGCGACCTGTTCAGCAGCGTCGTTGAGCTGGAGTCCGGCTTCGTGCGAGTCAAGCCGGAGGCGTCGGCGGCGAGGCCGTGGCAGAAGACCCACGACCGACTCCGGAGCGACGTGTTGTATTCCCGGTTCCTCAATGCGCGCGTCGGTCCCTACGCCCGCTTCGGCTTGCGGACCACGCTGTTCGAGTCGAGCACGCTGGTCACCGAGGACACGCTGATCTCGCGGCAGTTCGTCGACGGGCGGCACGAGGTGGCCATCGTGCCGGCCAACAGCACGTTCCCGACCAGCGACGCGTTCAGCCCGCCGGAGTTTCGCGAGGGGGTCGGCCTGAATACCCGGCTGTTGCGGGGGCGGGCGGTACGGCTCGACTGGCGTGTCGGCGCCGGCTTTCGGCAGAATCGGTTCGCGGGCGCCTTCTTCCTGGACGACGACGAAACGACCCCGGAGTTGGAGTACGTGGAGGCCACCAACTTCCAGGAGACAGGGCTGGAGACGACCGTGGTGGCGACCGTCCGCTATCGCTTCCTGCTCTACAACACGAACGTCGACGTGTTCAGCGACTTCGGGGCGCCCGAGCCGACGTTCGACTGGCGCAGCACGCTGAGTTGGCGGCTGACACCCGAGCTGTCGCTGGACTACAAGGTCGACCTTCGGCGGCTGCCGCGCGTGAGCGACATGAACCAGGTGGCCCAGCGGTTGCTGTTTCGCTACTCGATCGGCTCGTAGCGCTGGCCCACCGGGTCGGGGATCGGCTACCCTGCCGGCCATCAGCAAGGCGTTGGCGTGGGTCACCACGCGGTAGGGCGCGATTGCACTGAGCGCCCACTTCGTCAGCGTGTTTCTCCCCGGCCTTCTTCGGATTCTTCGGATCATCCTCGGCCGGCACGCGGCCCGGCAGGGTCGGCCTCAGACGTTCGAAGACCGGGGGGGTTACCCGAGTCGCCGTCCAGGCGATGAGCACCAGCCCGGTCAGGGTCTCGACCACCACGAGAAGACGCCCGTTGCTGAGCGGGACGATGTCGCCGAAACCCAATGACGTGTAGACCCCGTGTAGACCAAATACTGTTGCCTTAACATCCGCACCCCTGTATTCTGCTCTGATTAGCGGAAATGCGGAGGGGATGGATGTCCCGAACACAAGCGGTTCTGCCAGGTGGCCCGCGGCTGTCGGACTATCTCAGCATCGGGGTGCTTGCACAGGTGTACCCGATCGCGGCGGTACGCGAGGCGTTGGCGTCGTGCGGTCGGGCAAGCCTTCGGCAGCGCGCTCTGCCGGCTGAGGCGATGGTGTATTACGTGGTCGCGTTGGGGCTGTTCCGGTCCGTGTCAGCGCGGGAGGTGCTGCGCTGCCTGATGGAGGGGCTGCGGTGGGTGTCGTCGGACGCGACGCTACGCGTGTCGGGAAAGTCGTCGATTTCGCGCGCGCGGACGCGCTTGGGGTCTGCGCCGTTCGAGGCGTTGCGTGCGGCCCGGGTGGAGCCGGTGGCGGACCCGGCGACGCGCGGGTCGTGGTATCGCGGCCGGCGCCTGGTGGCGTTCGACGGGTCCACGCTGAACGTGCCGGACGAAGCGACGAACCGGGAGGCGTTCGGAGCGCCCGGCGCGTCACGTGGCCGAGCTGCTTTCCCCCAGGTTCGCCTGACGGCGCTGGTGGAGGTGGGGACGCGCGCGGCGTTCGCGTGGCGGGCGGGCGCGTATGCCGAATCGGAGGAGGCACAGGTCGAGGTGCTGCTGCCTTGGTTGTCCACGGGCATGCTGGTGCTCGCCGACCGGGGCTACTGCGGCTTCCCGCTCTGGCGGCGGGCGGCCAGCACCGGCGCAGACCTGCTCTGGCGCATGAAGGCGAACCTGCGCCTGCCGGTGCTGGAGCGCTTCGACGACGGTTCCTACCGGAGCGTGCTGCGGGGCAGCGGCCAGGACCGCCGGCGCAGTCGGGGTAAATGTCCCGTCCGGGTCGTCGAGTACAGGCTTGACGACCCGAGCGACACCGTCTACCGCTTGGCCACCACCCTGCTCGACCCGGCCGTTGCGCCAGCCGCCGAGGTTGCCGCTCTGTACCACGAACGCTGGGAGGTGGAGACCGCCTACGACGAGGTCAAGACCCACATCCTGGGCCCCGGCGCGATCCTGCGCAGCAAGACGCCGGATTTGGTGTTGCAGGAGGTCCACGGGCTGATGCTGGCGCATTACGCCGTGCGGCGTCTGATCCATGAGGCGGCGCGCAAGGTGGACGAGGACCCGGACCGCCTTTCGTTCGTCCACGCCGTGCGGGTCGTGCGCCGCCGTGTCGAGAACCCTGGCGTTTCCCCCCGCATCTCCGAATGAGGGGCTTCGTGATCGCGTGCTCGACGAGATTCTGGAAGAGCGGGTGGTCTCCAGTCGCGGCCAGAAGAAGCCCCGTGGCGTCAAGCGGAAGATGAGCGGCTATCCACTTCGCGGCCCTGGCCCGCTGTCCCGCCGCAAGTGGGATTGGACACCGCGTATCGTGGCGTCAAACCGTTAAAGCAACAGTATTGCGTGTAGACCGCGCCCGAGAAGTAGAAGACGTCGAGCAGCGTCGGCACGGGTACGGAGAGCTCCACGATGCCGCCTCGCAGCAGCAACAGCCAGCCGACCGCGAACGCGACCACCTCGATGACGTGCGCAACGAGCGCCAGCATCACCGCGAGGCGCCACCCCGGCGCGCCCCGACCCCGAGACGGCGCGGACCACCCTGGAAGCCAGCACGAGCAACTCATAGTGCAGACGGACCGACAGCAACGGCAACACCACGGCGGTAGTGACGAGCATGTCGCGTCAGGGAGGTCGTTACGGCCCCGGCGCCCCTGTTCCCGCCGCCGGAACGCACCGCAGCAGCCGCGAACGACCATCGCGCGCCCGGCATCGAAGGTACTCCGCAGCCGAATCCACCCGTGGCCGGCCGACGGCCGGCAGCTCGCGTTGCACCTCGCTCCCCGGCAGGTGTCAAGGGTGACGCCGACGCCCGGCTCCGCCGCCGCTCTCGGCGGGCCGTGATACTCTAATCCGGGCGTCGGCGCAGACGCAGACACAGACACACTGACAACTCGCGCTCTCCTGCGCCGGTCGCGACCCTGCGCCTTCCGGGGCGATGATTGCCGTCACGCGTTCGACGACGAGCCTGTCGTCGAACGCGATCCGAACGCGGGTCCCGGCCAGTGACAGGGTCGACGCCGCCGGGTTCCTGGGAGGAGCGAATGACTCGACATCGCAGGGCTGTCGTGCCGGTGCTACTGAGCACCCTGATGGTTGCAATCGGGCTCGGTATATCCACGTTGGCGAGCTGGCTCGCGGAACACCCGAGCGCGGCGCTCGCGTCTCACGCTCCCGCGGTCCACACGATAGGAAGCGCGTGGCTGCACATCGGCGCCGCTCTGGTGTTCGTGGGCATCGCGAATCACGTCATAGCTCCATGGTTCAGCCTCCGGGACATCATTGATGGGGAAGGCGCGTTTTCGGGCTACAGCCCGTCCGAGCGTGCATCCCTCGCGCGCTCGTGGGCGATACTCGTCGCCGCGATGATTCTCGGTATCGCGTGGGCGGGTGTCTGATGGTCCTCCTCTTTCTGCTCCAGACGGCCGGCCTGATAGCCGTGTTCGACGCCGAGGTCGAGCGGGCCGGGATGACGCAACACCGCTCGCTGCTGGCCGCGCAGGTCGAGCAGGAGTCGGCCTGGGATTGCGAGGCCCGGTCGCGTTACGCCGCCGGTTGCGCCCAGTTCACCTCGCCGACATGGGGGCAGTACTCCGTCGAGGTCAGGCCGTCGTGCGAGGGTGTGCCGCGGACCGATCCGGCGTGCTCCTTCCGAGCGCAGTCCTTGTACATGAAGCGACTGCTCAACCTGTACCGCATGAGTGCTTCGCCACGCGAACAGGAGGCGTTGGCGCTTGCCGCCTACAACGGCGGACCCGGGTGGATTCGCCGGGAGAAACGGCGGTGCAAGCAGGACTCGCGCTGTTCGCCGAATCGCTGGTTCGGACATGTCGAGGACCACTGCCTTCGTGCCGAGCGGGCATGCCGCGAAAACCGGGAGTACCCCGTCAGGAACAGCCGGCTGGAACCCAACTACAGACGGTGAAGACCCGGTCGTCTGAGGTTCGACCGCCAGTCCGGTGGGGCCGGCCGCTCCGGCGCAGGCGATCGAGAAGCGCACCCTGGCGTCGGCGGCGATGGAAGCGGACGGCCAGGATTCGTGAGGGTGCGGCGGACCGAAGCCGCCGGCCGGGGTCGCAGTCGGCGCCGATCACGGAATCATCGTTGTGGATCTACATACGCCGTTTCTTCGGGGGTCAGTTTCGGTGTCGCCACGGGGCAGTCTTGAGTGTCGCTTGACAGGCGGCGACGGGCTGATTCGGCTCGAGGCGCCATTACATTGGCGACACCGATGCGCCCCTGGAACGTTCGTTGTTGAAGACTTCCGAGGAATGGGACGATGACGTCTGGGGAACGCCGGTCAGCGCTGCGCACGTGTCCCTGGCCGCGGCCGCGTTCTCGGCACGGCTGGTTCAACTCGCCACGAAGCTCGGTGCATCGCTCGACCACGATGAGAGGGAGACGTTCATGGCCGTCTGGAGCTACGCGGCCCACCTGATGGGCGTCCCCAAACCCCTGATGTTCCACAGCCAGGCGGAAGGACTTCGCCTGTATCGCGTCGCGACGACCTGCGAGCCGCCGCCTGACCTGGATGCGGTGGCCCTCGCACACTGCATCGTCAGCAGTGCGCCGGTGGTCGTCGGCGTCAACGAGCCAAGGGCGCGAGCCGCCTTCGCGCAGTACGTCTACGGGGTCTCGCGAGAACTGATTGGCGATACGGTGGCCGACCGGCTCCGGTTCCCCCCGAGGCGCTTGATGTCGATCCTGCAAGAGACCGTCCACGGCATGCGATCGAGCAGGACTATTGGAGAGGCACGATGCCAAAGAAGCAGATGCGGCGTGCGCTCCGGTCGAGCAACACTGTTGGCTCCTGCCGTCGGTGTTGGGCGGAAAAGGCCACGTCTCGGGCGCCGGTCTTCCAGAGCCGAAGCGAGTGTGCAGATAGGTCTCATTGAAACGGGATGCGCTCAGCCGAACGAAGAGCCAGCAGCTCGCGTCCGGACGACTCGGGCCACGACAGCGGCATGAGCGTAGTACGATTCCAGAAGTCTCACCATGGAGGTCCTCATTCAGGACGTCCGCTACGCCGTACGACAACTGCTGCGCCAACCCGGCACATCAATTGTCCAGGCTCTGACACTTGCTTTGGGAATCGGCGCGTCGACGGCCATCTTCTCGGTCGTCGACGCCGCGATGTTGCGGCCGCTCCCGTATCCGAGCCCCGAGCAACTGGTTGTGGTCGACGTCGAGATCACCCCTCCGGACGGGCGTCCGTACCGACCGACGCCTTCGATGGCGGACATGCGCCTCTGGCAGCAGGCCGACGCGGTATTCTCAGCCGTCGCGGGCTCGGGCCAGGCCTTCCGCGGTCGGATCGTGGATGGTCCAGAACTGGCGCGCATCGAGGTCAGCCAGTTCACCGAGGCCTACCTGTCGATGCACGGGGTCACGCCGCTCCTCGGCCGGGACTTCACACGCGAAGACACCGAGTTCGACGCGCCCGCCGTCGCGCTCCTCGGTTACGGGTACTGGCAGAGCCGCTACGCCGGCCAGCGAGACGTGATCGGCGAGACGATGCGGCTGAATGATGGTGTGGCGACGATCGTCGGCGTGCTGCCGGCTTCGTTCGACGCGGGCATTCCGTTGGCGCGACCGTTGCGGATTCGCCCGGACGAGGTGTCGTTGCGCGGCACCGGCCGGGTGACCGTGTATGCTCGGTTGCGGCCCGGGGTAACGGTCGAGCAAGCCAGCGCGGACCTCTCGGCGCGCATGGCCAGTGAGCCGCTTCCTGAGGGTTCCACCCTGCCAGCTCGCGTCCGCGTCAGCTCCCGACTGGAGTCGGCCGTCAGCCGCTACCGAACGACGGTGAGCATCATCGCTGGCGCGGTCGGCCTGATTCTGTTGCTCGCGTGCGTCAACGTAGCGGCTCTGCTCCTGGCACGCGGCGCGGCGCGGCAGTCCGAGTTCGCGTTGCGCGCGTCCCTTGGTGCGGGGCGCCCCCGCCTGATCCGTCAACTCCTGACCGAGAACTTCGTGCTGGCGCTCGCCGGCGGTGGCGCTGGTGTCTTTCTGGCGTGGCTGTCCGTCGATGCGCTCGTTGCGAACATCCCGCTGTCGCTGCCGCCCAACACGCCGGTCACGCTCAACGGCAGGGTGCTCGCGGCCACCGTAACGTTGCTCGTGCCGACCGTGCTGTTCTTCGGGCTCGCCCCGGCGATGAGCCTGTCGCGGGTGCGGAATGCACCCGCCCTTGCACGTGGGGGGCGCCAGCCGGGCCCGTCGCTTAACCGGCGCGGCAGCCAGTTGCTGATCGCCACCGAGGTGGCGCTCGCCGTGGTGCTGGTCGCCGCCGCCGGCCTGATGCTGCGCAGCTTCGCCCGTCTGTCGGCCGTCGATCTCGGATTCGACCCGGACGGGTTGATCACGATGGAAGTGCTGCCCCTCGAACGGGACCCCGCCGTCCACGAGTCCTACTACACAGCCCTGGTGCAGCGCGTTCGGACCACGCCAGGCGTGGCCTCGGTAGGTCTAGTGGACAACTTTCCACTCGGTGACGGAACCTCTCTCACGATCCTTCGCGGCAGCGGCGAGCCGACCTTCGCCAGCGTGTTCGCCACGCTGCCGGGCTACTTCGAGACGATTGACGTCGCGCTGAGAGCAGGACGCCTGCCCACAGACGCCGACTACGCGACCGGTCTTCGAGCGACGGTGATCAACGAGACGGCGGCGAGCGCGCTGTTCCCGGACGGGCCGGCCATCGGACGGCAAGTGTCGCCCGCCGCTGGCGAGAGCCCGGAGTCCTGGATTGTTATGGGCGTGATCGCGGATCTGCGACATGGAGGTCCGCTTGGTCGCCGGAGCGAGAACTTTCCGCAAGTCTTCTTTCCGCTCAAGCCGACCGAGTTCGACTTGAACCAGGCCATGACGGTCGTGCTGCGACCCTCGGGCCGCACCCCGGATCTCGGCATCCGCCTACGCGAAGCGGCGCACTCGATCGGTCCACGCGTGCTCATCGAGCGCATTCGCACCGCGAACGACTGGTTCGCCGACGGCGTGGTCACGCCTCGTCGCCGCACCGTGCTGCTTTCGCTACTCGGGGGTCTCGGCCTGGTGCTCGCGCTCGTCGGGGTCTTCGGGATGACGGCGTACGCCGTGGAATGCCGCACCTCCGAGATCGGTGTGCGGATGGCCTTTGGCGCGCGACCGGGGCAGGTCGTGGCCACCATCGTGCACGATGCGGCAGTCCCGATCGTCATCGGCACGCTGCTGGGCCTCAGCGGCGCGGCATTCACCACTCAGGTGATCGAGAGCTTTCTGTTCGAGACGACGCCAACCGACGCGGCCACGTTAGCGGCGGTGGCTCTGACGTTGGTCGTCGTCGGCTGCCTGGCCGCGCTCGTTCCGGCGATGCACGCCGCGAGAGTGGATCCGGTCGCGTCGCTGCGCGCTGACTAGGTGACGACGGCCGATGTCATGGCGGTGGTGCTGCCCATCTGGACGAGCAAGCACGAGACCGCACAGCGCGTGCGCTGGCGCATCAGCACGATCATGAAGTGGGCCATCGCACAGGGCTACCGGAACGACAACCCGGCCGGCGACGCCATCGCGGCGGCGCTGCCGAAACGTTCCGTGAAGGTCCGTCACATGCCGGCGCTGCCGTACCGCGAAGTCCCGGCCGCGATCGCCGCCGTCCACGCGTCGCGGGGATGGATCGGCGCGAAGCTGGCGTTCGAGTTCGAGGTGCTCACGGCGGCGCGGTCGGCGGAAGTCCGGCTCGCGACGTGGGACGAGTTCGACCTCGGCGCGATGATGTGGACGGTTTCGGACACGCGCATGAAGGCGCAGCGCGAGCACCGCGTGCCGCTGTGCGGCCGGGCGGTCGAGATCCTGCGCGAAGCCGGGCGCCTGAGCCCGGCCGCCGGGGACGAGCCCACGGGCCTGGTGTTCCCGAGCCGGCGCGGCAAGGCGCTCTCCGAAGGCGGGATCTCGAAGCTCGTTGACACTCGTCAAGCTGTTGGGCATTGCCGCCGTGCCGCATGGCTTCCGCTCGTCGTTTCGGGACTGGGCCGCGGAACAGACCAATCACCCGCGGGAGGTCATCGAGGCGGCGCTGGCGCACGTGGTTCAGAACCGCGTCGAGGTGGCCTACGCCCGCTCGGACCTGTTCGAGCGTCGGCGGGTGCTCATGAACGACTGGGCCGAGTACCTCGGCGAAGAGCGTGGACAGGTAGTGACGCTGCGTCGACGATGAACCTGCCGTTCCACTCGACTGCCGCCGCGGCCATCGCCGTCGAGCACGCGATCCGCGACGTCGACGATTCGCGGCAACTCCCTCAGTCGTTTTCGAGGTCGCAGCGAAAACTGTAATGGCGTGCCCCTTCGGACTCTCATACAGAGAGCAAGGAGGGGCACCATGCACGCTTCCGCTGCCCAACGTCTCCCCGGCGGTCGTTGCGGCCATCCCATCCGCACGCTGTGCCTGCTCGCGGGAATCGACCTGCGACGCTGCTTCTGCGGGCGCTGCGTTGTGATGCCGCGAAAGCGGGTGGTAGCCGTACGCGCAAGAGGCGCGCTGGCGTTCTGCTTTGGTCTGATCTGCGTGCCGGGGCCGGCCACCGCTCAGGCGGCCGGCAAGCTTGTCGCCGGGAACCCAGTGGACGCTTCCACCATCGTCGAGCGCGCCCTCGACGTGGCATCGAGGCAGTGGGACTCGGCGCTCGGCAGCTACTTCGAATACGTAACCGCCGGAACGGTCGAGTCGCTGGACGCAGACGGGAAGGTCACCCGTACCGAGACGAGCCGGCGCCGGCACTATCCACTCGAGGGTCACTTCTACTCGGAGCTCATCGGCCGTGATGGAGGTCCTCTCGATCGCGACGACGTGCGGGACGAGCAGGACCGGAAGGCCGAGTTCATCCGCGAAGCGCGACGGCACGCCGCACGCGGCGAGCGATACGATCCCGACGAGATGCACGTCGAGTTCGACCGCGAGTTGATGGATCGCTACCACACGACGCTGGTCGGGACGGACATCGTTCGAGGCAAGTCGTGCTGGGTGCTCCGCTTCGTGCCCCGAGCAGGCCGGTTGCCGGACAATCGCCGTATCGACAAGGCTCTCAACCGCTCGAACGGCCAGCTCTGGATCACGCAGGACGACTACCGGGTGGTCCGCGTCACCTTCGAGATGCAGCGTCCCTTCCGCTGGCTGTGGGGTATCGCCGGCACGCTCCGTCATGCCACCGGCCAGTTCGATCTGCAATGGATCCGACCGGATCTCTGGACGCTTGCGCATTCCCGGATCGAGTTCGACGCGAAGGTGTTGTTCGGCATGAAATCGGTCCGCCGTCGCGTTCGGAGCGAGTTGGTCGAATACCAAGCGCTGGAGGCCGAAGCTCCCTGACGGCACGAACGCCCGCTGCTCGAACTTCATGCACCGGGCAAGCGTCTACCTCCCGGCCAAGCCATCCGCGGCGGCGCTGCCGAAGCGTCCCGTGAAGGGTTCGCCACATGCCGGCGCTGCTGTACGGCGATGTCTCCCCCGGCGATCGCCGTCGTTTCGAGGTCGCAACGGAACTGTAATGGCGTGCCTCCTCGGACTCTCTACTACAGAGAAGGAGGGTGTCATGCACGCATACGCTTCCCAACGGTACCTGAGCGGTCGTTGTGGCCATCTCATCCGCAGGCTGTTCCTGCTCGCCGGAATCGACCTGCGGCGCGGCTTCTGCGGGCGCTGCATTGCGGCCCGTAGCGGTTTCTTCCGTCGCACGCGATCCCAGGTCGGCCGCCAAGTCTACTCCGACGTACACCTGCTCGGCATCCGCACCAGCCACCGCTTCGCCTTCGAGATTCCGCAGACCGCGCCGCGCCTGTCGGCGGGAGCACTCGATACGGCGGACGCTCAACGGCGGTGTCAGGTCAGGGATCCGCGTTCGCTGCCACCGGCCCACATGCTCCGGCGCGCACCCGTGACGTCGTACTGACCGTGATCCGCGCGACGACGGCCGGCGACGGCGGACATGGCCGTTGCCGTGGCGCCGCGGGGTCGCTCCGCGGAATCTCGACGGGCGGACGGAGGACCTACGGCGACGCGCCGGAAGGCGGCTGGACCTTCGGAGCCTGGAGCGACTCCACGAGCCGGCGGCGCAGACGGTTGTGAGCCCGGTGCAGGCGCACCGCCACGTTGGATCGGGAAATGTGCAGCTCACGGGCGACCTCGGCAACGGGGCGTTCGTCGATATCCCGCAGAAGCACGACCTCGCGGTACGTCGGGGGCAGTTGGTCGATCGCCTCCAGCAGCATCCGCAGCAACTGACGCCGTTGCAGAGCCTCGTCCGGACTCAGGGCGTCCGTAGCGCGTTCGACGGGTGCGACCAACGCCGCGCGGTTCTTCCCCGCCGCCCGGTGACCTGCTTCGTGACGCACGATGGTGCCGACCCAACCGCACGCGGGAGGCGCGCCTCGATACTGGTAGAGCTTCTCCAGCACGATGATCCAGCTGTCCTGCAGAGCATCCTGTGCGGTCGCATCGTCACCGGCGATCCGTCGGGCCATGGGCAGGAACCGCGCCGTGCAGCACCGGAGCCACGCCTCAGGATCGCGGTCGAGCAGCGGACACCGAGCCGCTTCCCCGATGCCGGGAAGCCTTGCCACCTTGCCCATCCGTAGAGATTCTGCGGGCGGCGGATACGGATCGTCAACAGGTCGCGTGCAATCAGAGAAGCACCTCCCCCCACCGGCGCCGCGGCGACCCGTCGAGCGGCTCGCCGGGCAGGTGACGAGCTTGACCGAACACTACAGGCTCCGGGTCGCGTGGGCGGTCACATAGTCCTTGCCCTGCCGCGGCACGTCGAGTTCCGCATCCTTGAGGGCGGCGACGACATCGGCGCGGCCACGGACGACGCCGTGCTCGACGCGCTGCATCAGGTAGTCCCGGATCAACTCGCTCAGGTCCGCTTCGACTGACAGCCCGGACCCGCAGCTTCGCCGCGTCGATGTAGGCGCGATGTCCAGGTTGCTGCGCTCTGGCCCCCGCCGGGTCGTCGGGCCGGCTCCAGCCAGGCTCGTGGTTGAAGGCGTCGCGCAACGGACCGAAGGTCTTCTGCCAGCCGGGCGGCGCGATGTTGAGGCTCTTGCCCGTCTCCAGGTCGCACCGGGCGGCCAGGACGTGCACATGCACGCCGCCGCCGCGCTCGCGGTGCTCGACCGCCGTCCACGCGTAGCGGTCCGCTTCGAGCCCCGCCCACGCGGTCTGCTCGAACTTGTCGAGCACGGCCTTGATCTGCGCGTCAGTCGGCCGGTCCGGCGCCCACGCGATCGCAGAGGGCTCACTGAGTCAGGACCGCATCGATCCGCAGGACTAGAGCCACTGCATCGAACCAGACGAGGACGACCGGAGCACATCAGACCCGAGCAATCTCAGCGTCCCGCCCAGTCTCAACAATCCACCCGATCAGAGCGACCGGGGCAGACGACGACGCCGGAACCTCAAGTCGGAAACCCGGTCGCTACTTGAGGATTTCGACCCGCTCACCAAGTCCGCAATGACCAGTTCTCGGACGACCGAAACGGCGCACGGGAACGGCTGGCTCCTGACCCTTGGGTGTCAGGAGCCAGCCCCCGGCCCGGCCCTGTCGTGCCGGCGGACGGGCGCCCGCGTGGCCTATCGCCGAGCCGTGACACGTTCCCCCGGCCGCAGCGGCGACCACTGGCCGGACTCGACTGCGGCGGACTTGGCGACCGAGGTCTTGCCGGCTGTCCGTCGACGGCTTCGGTGGCCCGGTAGATTCCAGTTCAGGAACGACCCGGACGGGTGCGGCCGAGGACGAGGCCGACAAGACCAGTTGGGGTGACGGTCCTGATTCGCGATTGTTTGTTGCCGGGCGCCCGGCGCTCTGCAATCCGATTCAGAACGAGACCTGGCCGCCTTTCCGGCCGGCCATCGACGAACCGGGAGCAGGCCGACGAAGCGGCCGTAATCACAGCGCGCATGATAACGCGTCGACCGCCGGTGGTGCGAAGCCGCCGGGCGGCTGGCGGCGATTCGCAAGCTACCGCGGACATCGTCGACGCCGACGAACTCCCACCGTCGGCACAGGCAGGGCACACAACGGATGTGCGCCGCTGCGGGATCCTCACCCGGCGCGCAGCGCAGGGCAGGCGACCCGCTTCGCGGCCTGACTTGAGTACATCAGCCGGCCCTGCAAGGCCGGGCCGGCTGATGTAGGCTGACGAGCGGGACAGCGGCATGCGACACGACGACACGCTGCCGTGGGTCGAGAGGTTCCTGGCCCTGTGCGAGCGGTACGGCTCGGAAGAGTCGGCGAATGGCCGCTGTCGTGCGAGGCCGGCGCGCGGGCTTACCGGGGTTGCCCTGGCGTGACGACTGGCCCGGCGTGGAACGCCGAATCCGGCGCGTGGGGTCGGTAGCGGCCCCGTCGGTCTCGGCGGCGGCCGTTCGTGCATTTCGGCGACCGGCGCGATGCGGCGGCGGCTCGCCCTGAAGGGAGCATTTCACGATGTCGAGGAGCGGAATCCTGGACGCGTTGCGCAACGAGGAACGCTCGCTCAAGAGCCAGCTCGTCGCCATCCAGCGCGCCATCGAAGCGATTGAAGGAGCTGCCGCGCCGACCGCCCGGCGCGGCAGCAAGAAAGCGGTCAAGGCGGTCGGGAGGCGCAAGCGCGCGATGACCGAGGAGCAGCGCCGGGCCGTGGCCGAGCGGTACCGCCGCGATGTGCGCATGCTTCAGCAGTTGCGACAGAGTGGCGTCGTGCAGCGGCTTGCCGCGCCGGCTCGGAAACACAAGGCTCGTCGGGACCGCCGCGGTCGAGTCGGGGCGGATCTGCCGCGCCTCGTGCAGGACGTCGACCGCCCGGCCGCATAGCGGCACCCGGTGCTCGCGCCCCGTCTTCATCCGCGCGGCAGCCACCGTCCACACCCGCGCTCAGGTCCATCTCGGCCCAATTCGCCAGCCGCGCCTCTCCCGACCGCGCCGCCGCAAGCACCAGAAACTCGAAGACGAGCTTCAGCCCCGCGCACGCCTGCAAGGCGCCGACCGCTTCGGTCGCGCCGACGACCTCGTCGTGCGGAAGCGCTCGTCGGTGTCGCACCGGAACCAGCGGTTCGCGGTGAGCATGAGGATCGAACTCCCAGCGCCGGTCGCCAACTCGGACACGCCGACAGGTGTCAGCGAGCCAGTTCAGGCGACCGACTCTGAGCCTTCTCCGTGGCCACTTGTGGGGTCCCATCGTCCTGCGACCGTTCGCTCTCCTGCCGATCCAGCTCCGCGAGCGCTGTGGCTACCCTCGCCTCGTTCTTCGCCAAACGCTCCGGCGGCCAGTCCTTCGTCAACTCGCTGAAGGGTCGGTGCTTCATCGTCGCCATCCTCTCTCCGGTTCCAACAGCCCTTCGCGTCGGAGTTGTTGCACGTACTCATCATAAATCGCGTCGGCCCGCCGTACGTACTCTCGGTAGAACCGATCCTGCTCGGTCTTGCGACCGCCAATCAGCAGGATCGCCGTGCGTCGCGGATCGAACGCGTAGAAGATCCGGATCGGCCGGCCGCCGCTCTGAATCCGAAGCTCGCGCATGCGCCCGTGCCTGGATCCCTTGACCTTCGACGAGTACGGATCTCCTAGCCGGGCGCCCCGCTCTCCGAGCAGCCTCACGACGAACCTCACGTCCTCCTGCACCCCGGTCGTCAGACCATTCCACCAAGTCTCGAATTCGTCGGTGTACTCGACATCGTAGGGCATGGCAGGGACGTGTTCCGGCGGGGGCTGGTCGACTGCGGTCGATTGTACCGCAACGTCCCTCGACGACCCGCGCCGCGGCGCGGGTCAATAGCCCTCCAGGCTGGCGAGAGCGTGTCGTAGCCCGGACGATCAGCGCTGGCCACTCGTCACGGTGCGTACCGAGTGGTCGGTGGCAGTGAGCGCGACCCCGATGACGATCTTCGGCGCCAGCGGGAAGTGGCGATCCGCATGTCGGTTGGCGCTACGCGCGCGCGGCTGATTCGCCAGCTGGTGACCGAGAGCCTGCTCGTCTCTGCAGCCGGCGGGATGCTCGCCTTGCCCGTGGCCTGGGCGGCGCGCCGCTTGTTGCCGTTCGGCCATACGAACCCGTTTGACTGGCGGGTCTTCGCCTTCGCCGGGGGGCTGAGCCTCGCGGCGGGGGTCGCGTTCAGTCTCGTGCCCGCCCTGCGCGCTACCCGCGCCGAGCCATCGCGCGCGCTCAAGGAGCAGAGCCGGAGCGTGACGCTGTCGCGCTCACGGCTGAGGCCGGGCCCTGATCGTGGCCCAAGTGGCGGTGTCGCTGGCGCTGCTCGTCGGCGCCGGGCTCTTCCTGAAGACCCTGGCCAACCTGCGGGGCGTCGACGTCGGATTCAACCCGGACCAGGTGCTGCTGTTCCAGATGGACTCGACCCGGAGCGGCTACGACCCCGAGGAGTCGGTCGCGCTGTACGCCCGCATCGGGGACCGTGTGCGGGTGCTGCCCGGCGTGCGATCGGTCACCATGGCGCAGACCGCGCTGCTCGGCGGCGGGGTGTGGAAGAGCACCGTCTACGTCGAGGGGCAGACCGGCGCAGGTCACGGCGCGCACATGATGACGGTGGCCCCCAGCTTCTTCGACACGATGGAGATCCCGTTGCTCACGGGGCGCGGCTTCGAGCATCGTGACGATAGGGACGCGACTCGCGTCGCGGTGATCAACGCCGCCGCCGCAATGGAGCTGTTCGGGACCGACGACGCTGTGGGCCGGCGGTTCGGATTCCAGCCGGAGGAGCAAGGCGAGACCGAGGTCGTCGGGGTCGTCCGGGACACCCGCTACGACGATCTGCGAGACGCGGCGCCGCCGACGGTGTTCCGCTCCGCCATCCAGTCTCCGCTGCGCTCTGCCACGTTCGCGGTACGGACCGCCGGTCCTCCGAACGCCCTGACGCCGGCGGTTCGCGAGAGCATCCGCCAGATCGATCCGCGGCTCCCGATCATGAACGTCACCACCCAGACCGCAGCGATAGAGGAGCGGTTGTCGGACGAGCGGCTCTTCGCCGTCGCCTATGCCTCCTTCGGTGGACTGGCTACGTTGCTGGCCGCCATCGGGCTGTTCGGGCTCGCCTCGTATACCGTGACCCGGCGCACCGGCGAGATTGGCATCCGGATGGCTCTCGGCGCATCGTCGACGGGCATCGCGTGGATGGTGCTGCGCCAGTCGCTGGTTCTCGTCGCCGGAGGCGTGGCGGCCGGGGTCGGCTCGGTGCTGCTGGCCGGACGCTTGGTGGCGAGCCTGATTCACGGCCTCGCCCCTACCGACCCGATCACGATCCTTCAGGCTGCCGCCGTCCTCGCGGGCATGGCGGCGGCGGCCGCCTATCTCCCCGCCCGACGCGTCGCGCGCGTCGACCCCCTGACCGCGCTCCAAGGCGAGTGAGCCCGTGGACTGGCGCTTGCGCTCGCCGGAAGACGGTCTCCGGGCACACGCTCGAAGGCTACCCGGTACGTGTCCGCGGTCACGTAGAACTGACCGTCATGACCAGACTGGTCATGATGCAGAGCATTGTTCGGTTGGCGGCGCGTCGGCGACCGGCCGGCGGTGACAGGATGGTGACAGGAGGTCTTCCGCCGCTACGGCGACGTCTTCCGCACCGAACTACGGTAGACGTATCGGCGCCGCGCGGCAGAGGACTCCACGGACGAGGCGTTCATCCTGGCCCGACGCCTATGGAGGCCGTGCACTTCACCGAGCTCCGCATGCGAATTGACGAGCTGCGGTCGCGGTATCGCCTGCCGACACTCCGCTGGACCGATCCCGAGCCTCACCCGCCTACTACATGCTTCGCGACGACAAGAACTACCACGAACTCGGCGGCCGGTACCTGGACGATCGCGACGAGCACCGCATCACTCAGCGGCTCCTCCGGCGTCTGAACGACCTTGGCGTGGAGGTCGAAGTGAAGGCCGCATGAGCCAACACCCACGCGTACGGCGACCGCCGCTACACCGGCCGATGACCGCGACCGCCGTCTGTGCCCGCCGCGCGTTGACCGTCGAGCCGGCGGGCTGACCCCGAACCGGCGGCCCCCGCCGGTGGTCGCCGCACGTCCATGCATCCGATCCGCCCCCGTTCCGACAAGACCTCGACCTCTCTCTCGCGCCGGTTTCGTGCACGGCGCGTCTCGCCGTGCCTGAATCCGCTGTCGGCGGCGCCGGCTGCCGCCGACCCGCCCAGCCGTTGCCGGAATCCGGTCGGGAATTCGACGGTCAACCGGCAGGTTCCGATTCCCGGGAACCTGACCACAGGCAGCAACTCCCGTCGGAGCGAATCATCCGCGACATCCGGGCCGCGCACCCGGACCCGGCCGACAACCCGGCTGAGGCGGACAGAACGGCCGAGGGTCGAGCAGCCGACGACCACCGCATCGGCGTCGAGCGCAGCGACCGGCCACGGCGCGAGCGGCGACGACGACTCGGACGATTCGAGGCCGCCGACCGCACGCTCAGCGCAGTCAAGCACCACGTACTGCGCATCCCGACCCCGGCGCATGAAAACGCGGCCATCGTCATCAGCGAAACGATCGTCGCGCCGCCACCGCCGCACAACGGTCGCGACGACGACACCCACGGCCGCCTGAAGCCCTCGGCATCGAACAACACGACCCGTCCGCTCGCCTCCAGCGACACGCCGCAAGCCAACTCGACCCCTCCGCTCGTGTCGAGCAACATAGCGCATCGTGATCTTGGCTATGATCAATCTGGAAGAAGAGGGCGTGACGTTGGTGGAAGCGCTGAGAGGTGACGCATGCAGATGCCACCAGAAAGGGACCGTTGGGCTTCTGAGGCATCGTTGGCGGTGTCGCAGATGATCATGGGAGCGTGGGTGCCCCAAGTCATCTACACCACCATCTGGCTCGGGGTGTTCGAGAATCTGCATGACGGGCCGTGTTCCGCTGTTGAGATCGCTAACGGAATTGATGTTCCCTTGGGGACGACCGGTCGGTTGTTGCGTGCCCTCTGAGGTGGTCCCGGTCGTTTGGACCATTCGAGGGCTTCGTTAAGGTGTATTCCGGTTGCGAAACCACGCCCTCGTCGTCTGTCTGGTATCTGATCATAGATGATGATGAGCTGTGGGAATCGTGCGGCCTCATGAGTGAGTCCGCGAAGCGCGGCGGCGAGCCCCGGGAGGGGGTCCGGGGGAGGGACTCCCCACCGTTTGTCAAGCGGATTTTCGAGTTCGTTCGGTGGCGCCTTCTATCGAGTCCGAGGACGCGATCATGCCGCCCTCTGGACACAGATGTGGGTCGGCTTGAAGGCAACTGAATGCCCTCGCTGCGCTCGGAACGCGTTTACCTCGCGCACGGGCAGCCGCGGCCGTCAAGCCGCTTCCCGGCTCCTTCGCTCCGCTACGGCCTCCGGTGACTGCCGCGGCTGACCGTGCGGGAAGTTCTTACGGGCCAGCCAGAAGGCTGGCCCTCGTTCCACGAACAGAATGCGCGGCGCCTGGTCCGGGACGCCACGAGCTACATGTCGACGATCCGCTCAGGCAGCGCCAGTCCCGGCGCGCTGCGGGTCGAAGCAGACACCGTCACGCAGCATCGCGCAGGCGACGTTCAGCAGTCGGTCGGCCACCGAGCGCAGGGCGCGGGCGTGCCCGTGGCCGCGGGCGCGCAGCGACCGGTACTTGTCATGGCTGACCGGGTCGCGTTGGGCAGCGACGCGGGCCCAGTGGTAGGCGGCGTCGCGCAGCCGGCCATGGGCCGCCTGTCGCCGCGTCACGATCATGCTCTTGCCCGAACGCCGGGTGACTGGAGCCACCCCGCACAAACAGCGCAACGCGTTGTAGTCCCGCCGCTCCACCGCGTCGCTGCCTTCGCCAAGCAGCGTGGCGAGCACCTTGGCGCCGATGCCGGGCAGCGACAGCAGGATCGCCGCATCCGGCAGCGCTTTCGACGAGGGTTCGTCCTCCGTCGAAGCGTTCGGGTCGTCCGCCGGAGCTGCCTCGGCGAGCTGATGTACCAACCCATCGAGTTCGCGCCGAGCCTGATCGAGCTGGCGGTTGACCAGGGCGAGGCGTTCAGCGACGAGCCGCACATGCGTAGTGGCGGCTTCGGCCGCGCCCGGCGCCAGCTTGACGGCCGGCGTACGCAGCTTGGCGCGCAATGTCGCGGCGTCGACCCGGCGGATGCGGTGCTGTTTCAACACTCTGGTGAGCGTCACCTCGCGCACGCGTTGGCCGGCACGCGGCGTCGGCAGGCTCTGCCACAGGTCGAGCGCCCACGGCGCCGCGACGTCGTCGTCAACCGCGTCGAGGAACTGTGGGTAGTAGCGCCAGAGTTGATCCCGCATGCGGTTGGCCAGACGCACCCGTTCCCGAGTCAGGTCCTCGTTGAGGCGCGACCACTCCCGCAACTCGACGATCGCCGGGTCGGTCGATTCCAGCCGCCGAAGACAGTGCGGGTCGGTACGCAGCGCCGAGGCCAGCACCCGGGCGTCCCGCCGGTCGTCCTTCGCCCCTGCCGGCGACAGCCGGTCGCGGAAGCGGTCGAGCTGTTTCGGGTTGATCGAGTGGACCGCGAAGCCGCGTTCCATCAGGCTCTCGACCACCGGCCCGCGTGGCGTCTCGACCGCCACGCCGACTTCGCTCGCGTCGCCCTTTGCGAACGACAGCAGCCAGTCCGCCATTTGCAGCAGCCCTGCACCGCCATGCTCGAACACCCGTTCTCCGAGCACCTTCCCGTCGGCGTCGAGCACGCACACCTGATGTTGTTGCGAGCCCCAGTCCACACCCGCGAACCATTCCAACTTCAACTTTAACCTCCCAGGCGAATCGAACGGGCGCGCCAACGATGCCTGCCGGTCCCTGTACTGGCGCTCTACGGCGCAAACTCCCCACTGGGCGTCCATCGATGGCGAACCGTCGGGGCACAAGTCCCTCCCAGGTGTTCGAAACACAGGGGACGAATGGTGGCTCCCGACGGCCTGCCCGACTCCGCGACATCATCGCCCCGAAGTCATTCAGAAGGGTACAGGGACGAAAGCGCCGCGGCGACTGGCGCACGAAGCACCTGCGGGCCTGCCTGCTGTGCGGTCGGGTATGGCGTCCTGGACGACGCCGGACCTGTCCCGTCTGCCACGTCGACCGCTCGATCTGCCTGACGTGCGATCAGGTGGCCGTAGAGGACCGCGCGCGGCGCTGCGCCACAGACGAGGCGTTGCGCCGCCTGGTCAAGGCCTGCGCCGGCGACTGGGAGCGGGCGCGCCGAGCGCTCGATGCGGCCGGCGGCGACGTCCCCCGCGCCCTCGCGCGCGCCGAGCGGGCCGGGTCCGCGAAGCGCGTCAGCGGGCAAGGTGGTCGACGATGCTCTGGAGAATGACAGCACGCGCGTCCCTGGAGACGCGTAGAAACGGCCGCGCGGGAATCCCGCGACGAGGGTCCCCGCAGTGGTGGGTCGCGGCGTAGACGAGGTTGATGCCGTCACGCTGCCCGCTCCTCGCCGTAGACCTCGGCCGGCGTGCGACCCCCGAGCGCCGAGTGCGGACGTACGTCGCTGTAGAACGTCATCCAGGTCCCGATCACCCGCTCGGCCTCGAACCCGTCGACCAACTCGTACGGATACACAGCTTCGTACTTCAGCGACCGCCGGCCGCGCGCCGCTCGCGCCACCGGCACTGTTTTTCGGCATTTGCGCCGCGGTCAGGGGCGTCCCGATTGCATTGTGCCGCGGTTACGTAACCAGCCACTGCGACCGGATCTGCCGCGACCGAATTTCGCGCGCTCCTCGCGCTGCTGAGCGTCTTCGGTCCGAAACCGAGCACGACTCCGGCGGTGACGTGCCGAGCGTGTTCTCGGCCGTGGTCGAGCTCGTTGAGCCCCTGCTCGATGCCGAACATGCGGTGCACGAAGGGGGTCGCCTTCGGAGGCCTCCCTCTCCTTGTAGCACCGTAACGTAACGGCAACGGGACGCTGGCAGCGCCGCCTGACGGCGAAGGCTTGTCAGCTCCAGGCCGGCGGTCGAGCACCCTGTGCGTTTTCTCGCCGAGCCGGCAGCCTTCGCCCTGGATGCCGAGCGGCGTCACCTGGACCATCCGCCGGTCGAGCGCGTCCAAAGCGCTGCACGCCGCTGACATGTTCACGCTGCCTGCTCCTCGCCGTAGGCCTCGGCCGGCGTGCGACCCCCGAGCGCCGAGTGCGGACGTACGTCGCTGTAGAACGTCATCCAGGTCCCGATCACCCGCTCGGCCTCGAACCCATCGGCCAACTCGTGCAGATACACCGCTTCGTACTTCAGCGACCGCCACAGCCGCTCGATGAAGACGTTGTCCAGGCACCGCCCGCGGCCGTCCATCGAGCATCGCGCCCCCGCCGCCAGCACCCGCTCGGTGAACGTCGTGCTCGTGAACTGCGCCCCTTGATCCGTGTTGAAGATCTCGGGCGTGCCCGTCCGAAGCGCCGCTTCCAGCGCCTCGATGCAGAAGCCGGTGTCCATCGTGTTCGACAGTCGCCAAGCCAGCACGTGACGGCTGGCCCAGTCCATGACCGCGACCAGGTACAGGAAGCCCGCCGTCACCGGGATGTAGGTGATGTCGGCGCACCATACCTGGTCCGGGCGCTCTATCGTCAGCTCTCGAAGCAGATACGGATAGATGCGGTGACCCGGCTGCGCGGCGCTCGTGCGCGGCTTGCGGTAGACCGCTTCCAGCCCCATCAGACGCATCAGCCGGCGGACCCGGCGCCGCCCCACCGACACGCCCTCGCGTCCCAGGTGGCGCGCCATCTGCCGGCTGCCGTAGAACGGGTACTGCAGCGACAATTCGTCCATCCGCCGCATCAAGGCCAAGTTCTCCGCGCGCTCTTCCCGCGGCGTGTAGTACACCGCCGAGCGGTTGATGCCGAGCAACGCGCACTGGCGCCGGATGCTCAACTCGCCGCCCCGCTCGACCAGCTCCAGGCGTGCGGCGCGGCTCAGCGTTGCAAGCCGCGCAGAAAAAAATCCCGTTCCACCGTCAACTCGCCGATCTTCGCGTGCAAGTCCCGGATCGTCGCCTCGTGCTCGGAGTCGCGCGATGCTCTACCGCCAGCGAAAACATCCTCCAGCCCGTCGACCGCCTGGCGCTTCCACGCGCCCACCTGGTTCGGATGAACCTCGTGCTTGGCCGCGATCGCCTGCACCGTGCGGTCCCCGCGCAGCGCCTCGAGCGCCACGCGTTTCTTGAAGTTCGCGGTGAACTGCCGCCGTCGTTTCGTCGTCATCCCAGTGCCTCCTCCAGGCTCTGGAATACACCTTAGCCGGTGGTCCGAAAAAGCGGGGCCACCTCAATCTGCTGCGGGTCATCGTGCTCCTGCAAGTTGATCTGCACGACCTGCATCCGCTCGATGCCGTCCATCAAGATCTTGAGGTCCTCGCGCGCGGTGATCGCGCGGCAGATCTTGAACGCGGCCGACACGGCGCCGGGACCGTGCCCCTGGTGGTCGAGCTCGTTCCGGTACTCCTCCTCGTCCCCGTTCTGCAGCCGCAGCTTCCGACGCAGCTTCGCGGGCTTGCCGACGTTCAGCAGGCGGTCGTTCCGGATCGTTTCTGCCGTCCACGGCCCGATTGCCCCTTCGGGCCCGAGGGCTTCTGCGATCGTCGCCAGGAGGATGCTGATTGTCGTCAGCCGCTGCTGCCCATCGACGAGGCGCAGACGCTTCACGATACGGGTCTGGTCCGGCTCGGGGAAAGTGAGAATTGTTCCCGTGTAGTGACGGTTGTCGATCGGCTTGACAGCAACCGTCTTCAGGTCTTCGACCAGACGCTGGATGTCGGGTTTGCCCCAACGGTAGCGGCGCTGCCAACGCGGCACCGTGTACTGGACCTGGGCATTGAAGAGTTCGAGGACGAGTACGGGCTGAGTCGTCATGGCGGATCTGCTTGCAGGCCGAGGGCCGTAGCGAGTCGTCAGTTTACCGGAGGACCGGCTCGCTCCGCGCGGAACCGGACTGCCGGATTCGCGGGGGCGCGGCACCGCTCGGACGCCGCGCTCCAGGAACTCGCCCGCCGTGTCCGGGGCACCGCACAATGAGGCATGGGCACGATGATACCGCTTCCCGGAATACACCGACCGACCTCTGCCGTCATGACCGAGCACGGCAGGCGGCTTGCGAGATGCGCACCGGTGGTGCGTAATACGTTGCGCACTTGAGGCGGGCCACCAGGGGAGGTCACCATTCCGCGGCGAGTCAACATCATGATGGTGGGCTCGGCGGTCATCAGGACCGCCCAGTATGACGCACCCGAACGGTGCCGAAGGAGGATACCGGCATGAGCAGGACCGAACCTGACGGCTCGGACGCGGCGCAGGAATCGATCCGGGTCGAGACGCGCGAGCAGTTCGACGAGGCGGTCGAGGAGCTGTTCCGCACCGGGATGGGCAAGCTGCAAGAGAAGGCCAACGAGTACCACGAGCAGTTCGCTGCGCGCATCATCCAGGCGATCAAGGAAGAGACCGCCCCGGTGGCAGACAAGGAAGGGGACCGCCAGTGGCAGAAGCCATGTCAGCCGGTCGGCGCGGTTCCGGCGCCGGCCGCACTGGCCGCACAGCCCGGCGAGGCGGTACCCGCTCGCGGGCGCGGGGTGTTCCGGTCGGCAGGGGCCGCCGGGACGGGTTGCGTACACCCGCGGTGTGGCTCGCCGGATCGCCGCGGGCCACGGAAACCCTGCATAGCCACGCCGCACCGGCGCCGGCCGCCTGCCTCAGAAGGGTGCCGGGGTGCCGAGATCCGCGCGTTCGGCCCGCGTCAGAGCAGCCTGGGCGATGGCGATGTCCTGGGCGGCGTTTCCCACCGACTTGAAGAGCGTGAAGTCGTGGTCCCCGCGTCCGCCGGGCGTCTCTCCGTTGACTATCTCTCCGAGCTCCGCGTCAACGATGTTCCTGCCGATCAGGCCGGCTTCCAGCGGGACGACGAGATCGCCGGCTTCCGCCCAGGCCGCCTCGCGCTGATCCACCACGACGCGAGCGCGCAGCACCACGTCGGCATCGAGCTCCTGCATGTCGAGACGGTAGGAACCGACGGCGTTCACGTGTGCGCCCGGCTCCAGGTCGCGAGCGTCGAACACCCGGTGCGTGCTGCTGGTCGCGATCACGACCAGGCGTGCCCTGGCGAGCGCCTCGGCCGAATCCCACACCGCGCGCAGAACCGGCGGTGGACCCGGATGGTCCTCCGGGGTCAGGGCGTCCGCGGCTTCCGACAGTCGGGCGGCCAACTGCTCCGGGCTGGTTCCGACCGCGACACGATCCGCACTTTCCGCAGCCGGCACGTCCTGGCGAGTAGCTCGACGTGCGATCGTCCCCTGCGCGCCGGCGCCGAACACGGCCAGCGTGTCGGCGTCGCGGGGCGCGAGCAGCTCCGTGGCGAGCGCACTGCCGGCGGCGGTGCGCATCTCGGTCAGCGACGCCCCGTCGAGCAACGCACGGGCGCGGCCGGTCTCCGCATCGAGCAGCAGGACCGCCCCCTGCACCATCGGCGCGCCCCGCGAGGGGTTGTCCGGAAAGACCGACACGACCTTCGTGCCGAGCGCCCCGCGTCCGCCGAGCACGGCCGGCATGACCAGCATGAGACCGCGGGCGCTCTCCAGGTGGTTGCGAACCGGCACCGTGACGGTGCCGCCGGACAGCTCGCCGAACCCGACGCACATGGCGTCCACCGCGTCCCGTGCGGTAAGCGCGCGCCGTATGTCGGCGGCCGAGAGGATCCGGATCCATGGCCGGCTGTTCCCTGACGTGAACCCGTTCGCCAGACTTCACGTGATCGTCGTGGAGGCGAAGAACGCCCGTGCCGGGTCATCAGGCTCCACCCTGGTGACGTCTCCGATGGGGATGAAGCGGGGGCGCGGAGTGCTGGTCTCGTGGCAGGCCACGAACTTTGCCATCTGCAACCTCCCGTGTGTTGCAGGTATCGGAAGTTCCGGTCCCGATCTGTAGCCGTTGGGCCGGTCGCCGGACGTGGCGGGCGGCGACCGGCCCGCGTTCTCCGAGTCCGCCGGGCTCGACCCGCCGGCTGCCTTGCGGGCAGAATTGCGGGGACGAGATGGAGTTCCCGATGTTCGAGTCGATTGGCCACCACGTACGTTATGTCGCCCGCTGGTCATGGAAAGCAGCCTTGGCGTGACCGCGGTCGGCCTCGTCGCGGGCACGACGATGGCTGCCGCCACCGGCCGGAGTCTTGCCGGCCTGCTCTACGGGGTCGGACCGTACGATGCAGGCACGTTCGCCACGGTCGCCCTCGTCGTCGCCCTCGCCGCGCTGGCCGCTTCGACGATTCCCGCACGCCGGGTCGCCCGGCTCGACCCGATGACGGCTCTGCGGGCAGAATAGCGATGTCATGCACGCCACCGAGGCCGGTCTACTGCGCGGTGAGGTCACCACCTTGATGTTCGACCAGTACGGCACGGTCGTCGACATGCAGGGGGGCTGACCGAGATGGCGACGCCGTTCTGGCCGGGAAGGGCTGGCGCAGCGACCCGCACCGCTTCGTCACCTGGTGGCGCCGCACGTACTTCGAGGACTCGATGATCGACTCGCTGTGCGACCGCGGGCACACGTCCTACCGGCAGATTGGCCACCGCGCGGTTTCGCAGGTCATGCGCCGCGCCGGCATCGACCATACCCACGACGAGGTGCGCTGGCTCGTCTCGTGCATCGAGGGGCTGAAGCCGTTGCCCGACGTGCTCGAAGCGCTCGGGCGCCTGCACGAACGCTATCGGCTCGACGACCGCGGGGGTCCGTCCGCAGAAATGGGCAGATGGGCAGGTGGGCAGGTGGGCAGGTGCATGGGCAGACTGGGCAGCGGGCACCGGGCAGTCGGGCAGCCGGGCTCCGGGCAGGGGGCGGGCAGGCGGGCAGGGGCGGGCAGCGGGCAGCCGCGACCGCGGGCAGTCGGGCAGCGGGCAGCGGGGCGGCGGGCAGAACGGGCAGACGGGCAGAACGGGCAGACGGGCAGGGTCCAGGGAACGCCCCGTGCTCTCATCGTCGCTCCTCGCCGGACCGCTCCGCGCCAATGCGCGTTCGTTCAGCGGTCCCAGTGCCGGGCGCCCCTCGCCGAACTGCACGAGTTCGAGGTCGGGGAGTCGGTCCGTGCAGGACATCATGCCCCTGATCTGGTCCACGTTGTCCTCAGCTAGCTTGAGATGGACCGTCTTGCCCTTCGGTGAGACCACATATCGACTGCATGGCTCGCCTTGTTGCGACGACTCGCCTCGTTGCGCCAGCCTCTTGTGGAGGGCGATCAGGTCATCTGGTGGCCACTGCTGGCGCACATCCTTCATGACGGTCGACAGGCATCGCAGGTGCTCATTGATGACCGTGAACAGGTCGATCTCGTCGAGCTCTGGGAACTCGGCCCGGCATGCGTCCTCGAATTGCCGTCTTCTCTTCTCCGAGCCCCGGGCCTCGATCCGGTCCCGCACGTCCCGCCAGCGGACGCGCAACCCGACTACTTTGGGTTCTCCGGGTGTATCGCGCAACGTAGGGATCGGACCGTAGTGATGACTGGAACCGAGAACATCATGTTGTAGCCGATTCCGCAATTCCCTCGCGATCGTGCAGATCGAATTCCCGCACCCGTGCCTCCGATGGGGGCCGTCCTGCTCGACGGCTTCAGTGAACGAAAAGGCGGCTGAAAGGACGTTCGCGACCCGGAGCATCAGGCTGCACTCGCGCTCGGCTCTCACCCAAGTAGGTCTCTCCAGCGCAAACGTGCCGGCCGCCGACAACCGAGACGCGAATCTGACGATCGCTTGGTGCCACTCGATGACATTCGTGGCAAGTTGATCGAGCAGCACTTCCACCCGTAGTCGTTGCGAGGTTCGATCGCGTTCTGCGCGCAGATCTTCGTATTCCGTGTCACTGATCGACAAGGTGTCGGACCCAAGGACCCACTGCACCGTGCGTTGACGAGGTGTGCGGCTGCTACTGTCATTCCCACATCCCCGGCTCGTTGACACCGCGGTTTTCGCCACGCCGGCCATCCCGCCTCGGTACCGCTCGGCGCTCTACCGCAAGCGGATTGTTGCCCGCCGCTCAGTCACCCAACGCCGCCGTTGAGCGCTAGCAACTCGCGCAGAGCATCCTCGTTGGAGATGCTCGCAGGCCAACCGTACGCCGCCGCCACGGTCGCGTCAAGGGCGGCGTGTGTATCGGAGAGCCACCGCGGCCGAGCGTTGTAGAGGTTCGTCAGCGTGCGCTTCTTGAGCGCCTTCGCCGCGTCTTCGTCGCGGGGCACTGGCCGCTTCGGGTAGCCGGGCACCGGCTCGTCGACCCACTCGACCCATTCGGGCGGATTGAGCCAGCGGTCGCGCAGCTCGACTAGCCGTCGGGCTTCCAGGGCTGCAGCCCTGTTTGTGAACCTGCGGCGGGTTCCCGAGAACGGTGGAGGCCGTCCAGGATGTCGTGGTCGCCGAGGACCTGCTCGAGCTGATCATGCGCCGTTACGAGCGAGCCTCCACGAGGCTCACCTCGAATCGTCCCATCGCCGAGTGGGGAAGCTCCTCGGCGGCGCCGCCGCCGTCACCGCGCTGCTCGATCGGCTCCTGCCTGCTGGCGCATGGTTGGTCGAGCAGCGGATTCCGCCGACGTGCGAGTGCCCGCGCCTTGGGAAAATCGCCGCGCCAAGAGTGGCAGACGGGTGCTACCGATGCACTAGCGTCTCTGCGAGTCGGTCAATACGCCGACCAACCGGCGTATAAGACACGGCCACGGAAAAGACGAACGCGCCAACCGCGGTGAACGCAGCTTCTGTGTACGCGCCCGGATAGTGTGAGGCGTGGATCGCGGCGTCCGCGACAAACGTGCAGACCGCGAGGAACACGGACGACATCCACCGATTGGTGAGATGCCTGGCGTACCGGGTGAGGGTGACGCCAAGAACTGGAACGACTGCGAGCAGGCCAGTCTGGCTGGCAATGCCGATATGACCCAATGTCAGCCCGGAGAGGTTTCCCTGCACCATCAGAATCATGCACACGCCGCCAACCTCGACAGCTTTGTGCCCGCATACCGCCAAACGAAACTGGTGCTTTTCGTGCATGCCCATGGTGGTTCCTCGTGCCCCGTACACGCCGATCCGCCGCTCACGCGTCGGTCATCCGCGATCACAGTATCATCCGCACGAACCGCGCGATGCGCTCCCCAGCCGGCTCGACCCGCTCGCCGAATGCGTCGCGCAGCCTCCGGCCATCTCAGTCAGCGGCGTCGCTCCTTGGGTTCGGTCCCGCGGCGACGCAGACTCGCCGTCGCACGCCTTCCAGATGATCCTGGCGATGTCGTCGAGCCGGATCCGGTATCAGGGATCGCCGAGCCGGGCGGCCAGCCACCGTGGCCGATGCGACCGTCGCCGAGCTTCGGACGTAGCACATGCCAACGACACACCTGCGGCAGGAGGGTGCAGCCGACCACCGCCTCGGCCTGCTGGGATTCCGACGCTCGGTGGCCCGCCGATCTGCGGTCGTAGAACCGTTACCAGCACCTCAACGGCCACCAGGAGTCCACAAGCGTTCAGCGCCGTGCCTGATGCCCCATAACTGACTGTGTAGTAGTCGTTTATGATTCGGTGGCGGCGGCCCAAGCGGGTCAGGATGTCCCGTGCGATCCGCCTCGTTCCCGTGTGGGATATGGGAGGGGAAAGCGGATACGACACGGCGAGCAGACCACGCCGAACCAAGCCCCGAGGCCGGCATCCGGACAAGGCGCTGTCGGCCGCCTTCGTCCGCTCCGCCCCGCCCGGCAGGGACTGCGACGGGCAAGGGCTCTACCTCGTGGTCCAGCCCACCGGGACGCGGAGCTGGGTCCAGCGGATCGTCATCCGAGGCCGAAAACGCGAACTCGGACTCGGCAGCACCGCCTTGGTGTCACTGGCCGAGGCACGGGATCGGGCGCTGTCGAACCGCAAGCTCGCCCGGGAGGGCGGCGACCCGCTCGCCGAGAGGCGCCGCGCCGACGCCATGCCAACCTTCGCCGACGCCGCGGCCCGCGCCGTCGAGGGCAAGCGGGCCGGCTGGCGCAGCCCCATCCATGCCCGGACCTGGCTGAACAGCCTCGAACGCCATGCCTTCCCCCGCATCGGCAACCGGTCCGTCTCCGAGATCGCGAGCGCCGACGTGCTGGAGGTCCTCACGCCGATCTGGCACGTGAAGGTCCAGACGGCCCGGAACGTGCGGCAACGCATCAGCGCAGTGATGGAGTGGGCCATCGCGATGAACCTGCGGCCGGACAATCCGTGTGACCGGCTCGGGCCGGTGCTCGGCAAGCAGAACGAGGTCGTCCGGCACATGCGGGCGCTGCCGCATCGGGACGTGGCGGCGGCGATCGCGGCGGTCCGTGCTTCGGACGCGGCGGAGGCGGTCAAGCTGGCGTTCGAGTTCCTCGTGCTGACTGCCGCGCGATGGGGCGAGGTTCGCGGGGCGCGGTGGGCCGAGATGGACACGACGGACCACGTGTGGACCGTCCCGGCAGCGCGGATGAAGGCGAACCGGGAGCACCGCGTCCCGCTGTGCCGCCGCGCCGTGGAGATCCTCGACGCGTCGCGGACGTTCGGGCGACGGCGGCGGCCGACTCGTGTTCACGGTGGGCGACGGGGAGCCGCTCGAAGAGAAGGTGCTGCGCCGGCTGCTGGAGCGTCAGCGGGTCCCGGCCGTTCCTCATGGCTTCCGCTCGTCCTTCCGGGACTGGGCAGCCGAGGAGACGGACCACCGGCGCGAGGTCATCGAGGCGGCGCTGGCTCACGTCGTCGGCAACAAGGTGGAAGCCGCCTACGCGAGGTCGGACCTGTTCGAGCGCAGGCGGCGGTTGATGGACGATTGGGCGGCGCATCTGGACGGACTGCACCGAGCGGAGGACTCCCTGCACCGCTGACATGGCGCACACGCGGCGTCTCACACGGACTCCTAGAACGACATGACCCCGAAGGCGACGGGCACGACCGCCGGGGCTTCGTCGAGCACCAGATAGGTGACGAGCCCTGCCTTCACCCCCCAGCGCGGCGCGATCCGCTTGCCGACGAGCACCTCTCCCAGGATCCCTCCGAAGCCGCCCTGCGTCCAGGCCTCCGGGGAATTCCGCGCCGCGCCAGGACGCCAAGTGAGATGGTCGTAGGCGCCAAACGTCAGTCCTGCACCGAGATTCAATTCCAGCGTCGAGCCCAAGGCGCGGCGGTACCGGAGCGTCCCCGTCCAGTGACGAAAATTGCGGCCCCCCGTCCGCGTGCCGTCCCCGTAGTCGTACGATGCCATGTGCTCTCCGATGGTCGTCGAGCGCCGCAGCGAAAACCCCCATGACTCCTGCCACCACAGGACGACTCCCATCTCCACGCTCGGCAGGAACGCCAGGTCGCCGTCTCGAAAGACGTACCCAGCGCCGAACTGCAACTCCAGCACGTCGCCGAACTGTGCGGCCGCCGGCCGGGGCGCGTCGCCTGGCGCGTCGCCCTCCTGGGCGCGCGCCGGTGTGGAGACAGCAATGACCGCCAGTGCCGCGCAGGTTGCCGCGGCCCGCGAGGAACATCCCCTTCCCATCATCTGGACCTCCCGAACCCACCAAGGGGTTCCAGTGGGAAATTGCGCAGATGAGCACGGGATCGGCTCATGGGCTTGGTGCAGTCGCCCATGTGGCGCCGCGCTGATGGGCGACCGGGCTCGACCCGGTGCTGATACGACCACGGGCGGCCGAGGTGAACGGCGACGAGCCGACGACGACCGGGAGCGCCAACGGCTCACCTTCAGCAGCCCGATCGTGGAACCAGCGGAACACGACTCGCCGGAACCGCAGCACCTTGACCTTCGCTGGAACCCGATCCGATCCTGCCTCCCCGATCGACACACCGACGCCCAGGAAGGGGCGGGCGGGAACGAGAGATCGGACGGACATCAGGCTCACGGAGATCGAGCGGGGAGAATGGCAGCGAGCGGGACGGCGAACACGAGCAGATCCGGGAGAGCGACGACGAGGATCCGGGCGGGCACGAGGCGACGGACGGGCGCGAGATCGGAGCACGGGAACACTGGCTCCTGAGACCTTTAGGTATCAGGAGCCAGCATACCACCCCTTGTGTACACAAGGGGCTGCCGAGGGGCGTTGCCCCCTCGACCCCCGCACGGAAAACGGCGGCGCTGCGCCGTCCGGAGTCGGCGCGGCCCGGGCCGGAGTTGCGTGCCGGGTGGGTTCATGAGCGCCGCGTGCTCTGACGGGCGGCAACGCGCGCTGCCGGCATGCGCTGGCGGGACGTTCCGCGGGCCGACTGCACGTGTGGTGGTCCGTGACGGCGGTTGCGCACCGCGGCAACCGCTAGCGTAGAATCCTGGCACGATGCCTTGTGCAATGAGCGCCGTGGCGATTCGTAGCCGCCATCCGCGTGGGCGCCTCCCTGACCGACGCGGACGGACTGCACTTCGCCGGCGGCAGGTATGCGGGCGGGCGCTGACGATGGCGCGGCGCTGGACGGAGAGCGAGGACATGGCCCTGCGGCTTGCCGCGGCTCTTGACTATGAGGACAGCGGCCAGCGCCTCCGCGCGCTTGCCGACCGCCTCGGCCGGACGGAAGCGGCTGTGCGGTGGCGGGCGTGGCGGCTGCGCGCGGCCCAGATCGAGGACAGAGCCGAGTGACCGGGAGCCGTCCGGACATCGGGTCCGTGGAAGGCGAGCATGAGGTCCGTTATCGGCGGCACGTTGACGAAGGCGGCGCTCGTGGAACTGGTGGCCGACATCGCCGACCTGACGAAGAAACGCGCGGAAGTCGTCGTAGAGACGGTGTTTGCCAGCATCGCCGAGTCGCTCCGCCGGGGGGAGAAGGTCGAACTGCGCGGCTTCGGTAGCTTTCGCCTCCGGCACCGCGAGCCCCGCCGGGGCCGCAACCCGAGGACCGGCAACCGTGTGGACGTGCCGTCGAAGCGCGTCGCCTACTTCAAGCCTGGCAACGAGCTGAAGGAGCGGATCAACCGGGAGCCCGCCCAGACCGTGCCGCGGCCGGCGTCCAGGTAGGCCCGTGGCGAACCGCACTTTCCGCTGCGCCCGTGACTCGTTGGACGCATCCAGCCGCGGCGACGCGCCGTGTAGCCTCTGCGAGCGGCGAGTCAAGCCGCTGCGCGCCTCCTCCGCTCCGCTACGGCCCTGAAGGGTGACACGCCGCTCGCGCCGGCTTCAGGCTGGTTATGCCGTCCGTATCCGTCCGGCCATCGACCACGCTGGCCGGCCACCAGGAACACGGGCGTCGTCCGTGTGAAAGCCGCGACACCTACCCGACAATAGGCTGCGTCGTCGCCGCCGCCGCCAGAGCAGGCCTCGCCGACCGCCGAGCAACCCGTCCTGCGATCGACGACGCACATGATGCTCGCGTTCCTGTCGGGGGTTGGCTATGATCGGCGCTCGCTATGTCCCTTGGTGTCACGCCGGTTGATCGAGTCCATCTGTGGGATGGGCGGTTCCGTGCGATGCAAGGCGAATGGGGCGAGATCTCGGTGCGCCGGACGCGAGTGCGCATGGCCGCCTGGCGCGGCGCGATGTCGGAAATGCGACGCCAGCACGACCGTCTCGTTTCCGACGGGCTGTGGGTGACTGGGCCGTCGGACTTCCTCGCGATCATCGATCAAGCCCGCGCCGAAAACACGCATTCACGCATGCTCCAGTGGCTCTTGAAGCCGACCGGCCGCCACGGACTCGGTTGTGGGCTGGTCAGGCGCTTGGTGGAACACTGCACGGGGAAGCCCGCAACAGCGTTTCTGACAGTCAGGGAGGTGGCGTTCTCGCAGTGGCGCAACGACAGGGAGGCTGACCTCGTCGTGTGGGGCGAGGACTTCACGCTCGTCATCGAGAACAAGGTCGACGCGACGGAACAGCCCCGCCAGTGCGACGACTTGTACGCGAACTTCAAGAACGAGAAGGCCCCGCGGTTCCTGTTCGTGACCCCGGACGGCCGCAAGCCCCGCACGGCGACCACGCCGGGTGCTCTGCGCGCGTTCAGGACCCTCTCGTGGCCGGAGGTCCGCACGATGATCGTAACGGCGTTGAACGAATCACGGCCGTCTGCGGACGCCGTCGCAGTCAATGTTGTCCGGAACTACCTGCGAACGCTCCAGGAGCAGTTTAGATGAACCGAATCGAAGACGAACCGATCAAGTTCTATCTGGAGCATGAAGCCCAGATCCGGGAGTGGACGGCTCTGGAAACCGAAGTCGTCAAGTTCGCGGATCGCTTCTACCGCAGTCTCAAGGGCGATATCGACGCGGCACTCAGGACCGGAAGGATCGCTGATGAAGGCGTCGACTCGTTTTTCCATGAAGTGGGAGATTGGCCAGGATTGGGGTTCCGCCGACAGAATTGGCCGCAAGGGTCCGAGGATCCGGATGTGAGACTAGAATGGAACCGCCGATCGGCACGTTTCTCGCCGGATGGGCACCTGATTTGCGGAGTCAGGACGAACAAGGAACGCTATAGACAGCCCTTTACGAAGGACCGGTGTCCGGCTTTTCCGCGTCGGAGCGGTTGGTGGCCAGCCTATGCGCACGTAGGTCCTCCGGTTGGCAGGTTCTGGGAGGGTGACAACCTCAAGGAGTATCGCGAACAACTGGTCGAGACTCTTCTCGACGCGTGGAGAGACTTGGCTCCTCTGGTGGACGAAGCAGTCAGTCATCCACAGAGTTGAACGCAGTTCGGCCTTCCCGCGAGGGAGAGATTCACGATGGGAGCGACCGCACCAGCGGCTCCGGAGGGTGTGACCGGTCACACCCTCCGGGGTCGGTGGACCCCCTTAATTAGTGTTCGGCAGAAACCCCCATAAGTTGTTGATTCTACCGGAGATACTGTGGATTTCAAGTGGCAAAGATCGTCCGAATGTCGTATTCTTGGGGGCGACCCATGAGGAATCGGCCCATTTCGGGAGTATCTTCGCGACATTGACATCATGAGAGAAGTGCACAGGTCACAGTTTCAACTCGGCCAGGTGCCCATTGAGGAGATCTGGATAAACCGGATAAACCCGAAATCGCGGGATGACATTCCCGCGGTGTTGAAGGGGCTTCAGCACATCTGGTGCGACGAGGCGTTGCGTGAGCAGCTGTTTGCGCTGCTGGACGAGCACATCCTGCCGGAGGCCGACCGCACGGTCGGGCGTCCGGGGCGCGTCATCCTCGGCCATGCGCCGCCGGGCCCGACGCCCCCGCGACCCGCTCAGGGCACCGCGGACGCGCAGGACCCGGCCCACCGCGACATCCACCGAGGCGGCCACAACTACTGACGCGCCGGCGCCCGGCCGGCCGCCGCGCCCCAGCCCGCACCCCACAGTCATTCAGCCCACACGAGCTGCAGTGATGCCGCGACCATGTGTGCGCAACATGCTCACACTGGCGCAGTCGATGTACATGGCGGCGTCGTTGTCGATTCGCTGTTGTTGGACGAAGTGCCACGTAAATCGCCTATTTCCTGCGGTGATCTGTCATCTCCGACGGCATGGCATCACATTTGTTGTTACCTGGCGTGAACGAGGCTAAAGGAGGCGCGTGAATGCAGACGGCTACAGCTGGATCAGCGCTCACTGGCCCGGCGGTGCTCGAGGCGATCGCCTTCCACCGTGTCCGGCGAAGGGCACTGTCACGCCGGCGAAGACCGAGCCCGTGCTGCCTTGCCCGCCGGCAGCGGACGCCGCTACGCCGAGCCGGGATCGGGCAACAACCGGTTGGTGCCGATGCAGCATGTACACGGGGCGCATCGCGTGATGGGCCGGCGGACCGACGGGCTTCCACGCCTGGATTCACCGATTCACCTACTTCGGTCCCTGCTCGACTTAACGAGTCTGAAGGGAGGAAACGATGTCGAACGGTCTCAACGGCCTGCGCAGCATGATGCTGGCCCGTAGTTCAAGAATGGCGGCTTCCACCTTGATGCTAGCCGTGATCCTCTCGACGTCCGGGGCGTGCGCTAGCCTCCGTCACCCTCTGCCGCAGACGGTCTGGGTACATTCCCGACCGTCCGGGGCTGATGTGTTTGTCGACGATCGGCATGTGGGCGTCACGCCGGTGCAGCTCTCTCCGAATCGGCACGACAGAAGAACCGTACTTCGCTTGGAGAAGGACGGCTTTGAGTCCGAGCAACTTCCGATCCGGCGCACCCTCAGCCGGCTGCTATCAGCCTGTGGCAAAAGTCGCGGATCCGGCCTGGCCCCGGCGCGATCGAACCCGTACACTGAACGACCATGGCAATGGGCAAGAGACCGGCGGCGCGCCAGGCGTCGCCGATGTGGGTGGACACGTCGGACCTTCCGACGAGCGACGGGCATCCTTACTTCGAGCGGCTGAACCGGGTCCTGGCGGGTTCCGGATTCGATGCGTTCGTCGAGGAGTTGTGGTGCGCCAGGCAAACTGGCGAAGGATAGCCGGTGAGAGTCCGGCGGAAGGAAGGCGTAACCGACCACCTTCACCCCGAGTCATGCGCCGGTCGCCGTGAGGCGGCGGGTGAAGCGTTGACAGGGGCGGGAACGGGCGGGGCTATTGAGCATCGAAAGAAGACAGGTTTGGAGCGCCGAGACTGTCACAGCGGTCGAAGGCCACACCGACATCACCGCGACGGGTGAGGGGATGGAGGGCTCCACGGTGTCGGAGAACCCACGCACGTTCGTACGTCCTTCGCCGGGACCTGGGAGGTCTTCATTCCGCCCCGGCAGTCGAACCGGGGCCGCAGAGGGAAGGAGGATTCCGTACCCGATGGTGCACGGAATGAAGAAGTCGGATGAGGCAGGAGTACCGATGAAGGCGGCGAACAAGGGAGCGAAAGCGCCTGCGGAGCCGCTGGAGGGAAGGGCCTCAACCAAGGGGAATTCGCGAGACCAAAGCACGTACCGGACGCAGGGTCGGGATGACGTGTCACAGGCGGTCGAACGGATACGGCAAGCTGCAACGAGAAAACCGCAGGAGAAACTGACTGCACTCTTGCACCATATCACGACGGACGCGCTCCGCTGCGCCTTCTTCGACTTGGAGAAGACCGCATCGGCAGGCGTGGATGGCATGGTGTGGAACGTGTATGCGGACGGGCTGGAAGAGCGGCTGCTCGACCTGCACGGACGCGTACATTCGGGAGCGTATCGGGCGCTGCCGTCGCGGCGGGTTGAAATACCCAAACCGGACGGCGGGACGCGACCGCTCGGCATTGCTGCGCTGGAAGACAAGATCGTCCAGAAAGCGGTGGTGGATGTCATCCTGACGCCGATTTACGAGCCGGAGTTTCTCGGGTTCAGCTACGGGTTCCGGCCGGGGCGTGGCGCGCATGATGCACTCGACGCCCTGGCTTTCGGGATAGAGCGGCGCAAGGTCAACTGGATAGTCGATGCCGACATCCGGGCGTTCTTCGACCGGCTCTCGCGAGACCAGTTGCTACGGTTTCTCGAGCACCGAATCGGGGACAACCGGGTACTGCGGCTGATTACCAAGTGGCTGAACGCCGGCGTCATGGACGGCACAGAGTGGAAGGACGACCTGCAGGGGACTCCGCAAGGCGCGGTGGTCTCGCCCATCCTCGCCAACGTTTACCTGCACTATGTCCTTGACCTCTGGTTCCAGAAGAAGTGGCGCACCCGAAGGGCTACGGGGGATACCATCATCGTACGTTACTGCGATGATTTCGTCGTTGGCTGCCAACACAAGGCGGATGCGGACCAGTTTCTCGACGACCTCAGGGAGAGAATGAGCCAGTTCGCGCTTGAGCTGCACCCCGACAAGACCCGCCTCATCGAGTTCGGCCGGTTCGCGATGGCGAACCGCCAGGCGCGGGGGGCGCGTCGCCCGGAGACTTTCGATTTCCTCGGGTTCACGCATTACTGCAAGACGAAGAGGAACGGAAAATTCGGGCTGGGGCGCAAGCCGATAGCGAAACGGGTCACGCGAACCTTGAAACGGCTCAAGGAGCGACTCCGCGCTCGGATGCACGCGGACGTCCACGAGACGGCGCAATGGCTGGGGAAGGTAGTCAACGGCTGGCTGAATTATTATGCCGTGCCGACCAGTTCCCGGACCCTTGACGGCTTCGTATGGCGTCTTGAGTGGATTTGGCTCATGACCTTGCGCCGGCGGTCACAGAAGACAGCGGCGACGATGGCCGTTGTGAGGCGCCTCACGGCGCGGTATTGGCCCCCCGTGCGGATTCGGCACCCGTGGCCTGTCCAGCGGTTTGTCGTCAACCACCCAAGGTAGGAGCCGTATGCGTTAGCGCGCACGTACGGATCTGAGCGGGGGGACCGGGGCAACCCGGTTCCCTACCGCAACCGCGTCCTTCTACGCGGACCGGCTGGGCCGTCCGAGTCTGCGTCCGGGTCGGTATTTCCGGATGCTGTTCATCGGCTATTTCGAGGGGCTTTCGTCGGAGCGGGGGATTGCGTGGCGGGTGGCCGATTCGCTGAGTCTGCGGTCGTTCCTGGACCTGGAATTGACGGAGGCGGCGCCGGATCACTCGACGCTGTCGCGCACGCGGCGGCGGATCGACGTGGAGACCCACGAAGCAGTTTTCACGTGGGTTCTGGAGCGGCTGTCCGCAGCGGGTCTGGTTCGGGGGAAGACGGTCGGCATCGATGCGACGACGCTGGAAGCGAACGCGGCGATGCGGAGCATCGAGCGGCGGGACACGGGAGAATCCCACGAAGAGTTCATTCGGCGGTTGGCGGAAGCGTCCGGTGTGGAGACCCCGACGCGGGCGGATCTGGCTCGGTTCGACCGGTCCCGGAAGAACAAGAAGACGTCGAACAAGGACTGGAAATCGCCGCAGGACCCGGACGCGAAGATCGCGAAGATGAAGGACGGCCGGACGCACTTGGCTCACAAGGCCGAGCACGGGGTCGACATGGACACGGGGGCCATCGTGTCGGTGACGGTGCAGGATGCATCCGACGGCGATACGGCCACGCTGCCGGAGACGCTGATCACGGCGGCGGAGCAGGTGGAGTTGGTGCAGCCGGACGGTCGAGGGGTCGAAGAGGTGGTCGCCGACAAGGGCTATCACAGCGACGAAACGCTGGTGGCGCTCGGTGAGGTAGGGGTTCGGAGTCACGTATCGGAGCCGGAGCGCGGCCGGCGCTGCTGGCAGGACAAGCGGACTGGGGAGAAGCCGCCGGAGAAGGCCGCTGCGCAGAAGGCGCTGTATGGGAACCGCCGGCGTGTGCGCGGGCGACGGGGTCGTCGCCTGCAACGGCGCCGCGGCGAGGTGGTGGAGCGAACTTTCGCGCACATGTATGAGACGGGCGGACTGCGTCGGGTGTGGGTGCGCGGTCACGACAATGTCCGCAAGCGCGTGCTGATCCAGGCGGCCGCCTGCAACATCGGGCTGCTGCTGCGCAGCCAGAACGGCGTCGGTACGCCCCGGAGCCTGCAGGGGCGGGCTGTTTCGGCGATTTGCCGCCGGATCGGGCGTCTGATCGACCGCTGGGGGCGTCTGAGGTGCCTCTGGCGGTTCAAATGGACACCGACGGCGCTCGTCGGCTCAATCGCTCATCGCCAAACTGCCTGAACAGCGGCGCTCAGCGAACAGACTTCTTCCACGGGCTGCTATGGGGCAACCTTGTGTTCCCCGCCCTGGTCAGCACCGCGGCGTCCCAAGAGGCACGGGGCGCAGAGATCGCGCAGGTGTTCGCAACATACTCGGTGTTGACATTCGGAATCGACTTCATGAGCGGGGCCGCTCTTAGGTTCCCGCCCCGTGTGCGCGCGACGCTCTCACAATCGCCAGCGGCTCGGGACCAGGGTCGGACACTGACGGCAGAGAGATCCGGTGTCGCGGTGCTCACCGACGAAGCTGCCCGGAACGTGCGAAAGCGTAACCGGCTGCTGCCAGCTTGGCTGCTCGAAAAGGGTGCGCGACTCGCGGAGCTACGCGCCACCCCCAAGTCCGCACCATAGCGTCACCTGCGTAGGGAGACGTGTACCGTTCCCGTCTAGCCTGACGGCGAAATCCCGGTCAACGAGTACGCTTCAGGCCCGCATACAGTGGCGGAAACCCTGGAAGCCCGAAGGCTCGTCGAGTTGCGCGACGGTTGGCTGAAGCCGCCCGACTGAAGAGAGGGGGCGAAGAGCCGGTTCCCAACTCAGCCGGCATTGACGTTGGCCGCGACGTTGGTACGGTTCGCTGCCGGAGCGGGTAGACTGGCCGGGGGCCTCTACATGTCATCGACCGTCGGGTTCATCGAGAACGTGGCCATCCGTAAGGTCTGGCCGACGGAGCATGCCGACTTTACGCCGTGGCTCCAGACGCACATCGGCGAGCTCGACAACGTTCTCGGGCTCGGATTGACCAACCCGCAGAGGGAGGTCGGCGCCGGGGACTTCAGTATCGATCTCGTTGCGGAAACCAACTTCGGCGATGTCGTCATCGAAAACCAGTTCGGACGGAGCGACCACCGCCACCTCGGTCAACTCGTGACTTACCTGTCGCAACGGGACGTTGAGCGAGCGATCTGGATCGTCGAGGAAGCAAGGCCCGAGCACGTCAAGGCCGTGGAGACGCTGAACGAACGCGGCATCGGGCAGATCTGGATGGTCGCGGTGCGGGCCATCGCGATCGGCGACTCCGTGCCTGCCCCGCTCTTTGCGGTGGTTGCCGAGCCGGCCGACATCGAGAAGACCGTCGAGTCGACAGAACTCACGCAGAGCCAAGTCAGGAGGCGTGACTTCCTGGCGACCCTCTTCGCCCAGGCACGGGATGAGGGGATCGACTCCCCTTTCAAGAACCTCGCGCCGAGCGTTCACGGGATACTCCACACACCCGCGAGGGGTCACGGGCTGGTCTACCGTCTCGCGGTCAATCGCCACGGGTCCCGGGTCGTCCTCACGAACGCGAGGGGCAGGTGGCTTGGGGCACTGGCCGCGTTGATCAAGAACCGGCAGAGAATCGACCAGGATTTTGCGGCGACCGGCTTGCAGCAGCCGCTCGAATGGACGGATAAGGTGACCGCCGGCCGGTGGGTGATCCGCTACGAGGTCGACGTCAACCACCAGGACGAACCCCACTTCGCCAAGATGGACGAACTCAACCGGGCCGCGGCGGCGATGAAGCACATATTCGAGCCGTACCTCCAGCAACTCGATCCACAGCTCGAAGAGGATGTCTCAGAGCCATCGGTGGAGTAACGGCATAGGCCCGGAACGGCGGCAGGCAGTGAACGGGCCGCGGTTCGGAGCGGTTCGCGGGCGACCCGGCGACCGGCGACCCGGCGACCCCCGCGACCGCGACCCCGTAACCGTTCGGTGGAGCCGGTATGGACATGCGGCCGAACCAGCCAGACGCGCCGTCGGCGTCCGGAGAAATCCGTGCGGACTGACCAGCTCGGCCTGCGGAGCCAGTGCGTTCTTCGCCGCACGGCGCGCTTCCTCGCTCTGCCCGTTTCAGCTCGTCCGCACTCCTTCTCCGCTCCGCGGGTTCACGCGTCGACCGCCCAGTTGTCGGTCCGCCTACCGGCATGGCCGAACGCTTACCGCGACCCCGTAACCGTTCGGCGAAGCCGGTATGGACGTGCGGCCGGGCCAACCGGACGCTGGCGTTGTCAACGGCAGTACCGTTCGATGTCCCATGTGCAGGGAGGGCGCCCGGACCGGATCGGCTCGCTGTTCGACGATGCTTGCCCGACTGCCGTAACGCCGGCTCCCCCACGACGAGAGAGCCGCCCATCAGGATCGCCGCGCCGGGCCGCCGCGACAAGGACCGGCAGGTTCAGCCGCACGGCTACAGCACGGCCACTCCGACGATGGTGAGGGTCGCCAGGACTACGCCGCTGTCCCGGTACGCCAGTGTCGCCTCCTGGCTGTCCTGCCGGCTTGACTTGTGGAGGAGCCGCAGCGCCCATCCGGTGGCGGCGACGACCCAAAACAACCGCCACAGGTAGTCCTCGACAACCACCTCCCGGTTGAGGTCGAAAGACAGCTTGAGCACGGCGGCGGCGAACATGAACGCCACATAGCCGTAGGCGCCCCTCTTTGTCCAGACTCCCATGAAACCCTCCTTTCTGGTGCATATTGCAGAATGCGCGATCTTCACCGGCAGCGGCTGCACACGCTCGACGTGTACGCATCGGCGGCGATGGCGGCGATCCACATGTAGGCCAGCACCTGGTCTTCCTCGACGCCGGCGCCGTAGATGTGGAGACAGCCCAGGCCCGCCTGGGCCGGCGCATAGCCCTGCTCGGCCGCCGCCCTGTACCAGCGCGCCGCCTCGGCGTCGCTGCCGGCGACGCCGAGGTTCCGGAAGTGGAGCAGCCCCAGGTTGTACTGCGCGGGCGCATAGCCATGATCGGCGGCGAGTTGGATCCAGCGCGCCGCTTCGGCGTCGTCCCGCTCCACGCCGCGGCCGGCGTAGTAGCGGCTGCCGAGCTCGTTCTGCGCCACCGCGTCGCCGCGCTCGGCGCTGTCCCGCAATCCGGGCGGCAGTTGTCCGGCCAGAGCGGGTTGCTCTGCGATGGTCGCAGCCACGCACGCGGCCGCCGCCAGGCAAGCCGTGCGCAACGTCCCTGAACCAGGAAGCATCGTGGATCCCTCCACGAGAGAGCCTACACCCTGCCCGCGTCACCAAGAGCGACGGCCTCTTGACATTCTTCCGGTCGCCATTATTCTGGCGCCCATGGTGGGAGATCTCGGCCGCGCGTTGCGAGCGTTGGTCCGTCGCCGCGCGTTCGCGGTGACCGCGGTGCTCACCCTGGCGCTGGCGTTCAGCATTCCCGCCGTCGTGCTGTCGACGGTGGATCGGCACTTCTGGCGGCTGCTCGACCTGGCCGACTCGGACCGGCTCTTCACGTTGCAGATCCGGGTCGAGGACGGCCGTTTCTCGCCCCTGAGTCATCCCGAGTATCTGCAGTTGCGCGATGCGGGCGCGGAGGCTTTCATTCTCGCGACCTTCGGGCAGTTCGACTTCACGCTCGTTGCCGGCGGTGCGCCGACGCGTGTGAACGTCGCCCTGGTGTCCGGCGACTTCTTCACCGTGCTGGGGGCGCGGCCGGCGCACGGTCGCCTGCTGGCGGCGAGCGACGACGCGCCGGGCGCCCGGCCGCTGGCGGTCGTGTCCCACCGGGCCTGGACGACGCGATTCGGCCAGGACCCCGACCTCGTCGGGCGCAGCGTGCGCCTGGGGCCGCAAGCGTTCACGGTCGTCGGCGTCGGCGTCAACCCGCTCCCCGGTCCGGCGCACCAGCCGGACTTCTGGGTTCCGCTGTCGGCGCTCCGCCAGGTGCTGCCTGAAGCCGCCGATATTCTGCTCGACCCGCGGGCGCGCTGGTTGGAGACGGTCGGAAGGCTGCACGCTTCGACGTCGCGCGGCGACGCCGCCGAGCTGGCCGCCCTGGCCCGGGATCGGCTGCCGTCCGACGTGGCCGCCGCACGAACCGAGGACTGGCGGTTCGTGGCGCGGCCCGTGAACCATGCCCGACTCGGACCGGGGTACCACCGGGACACGACGCGGTTCCTGACCGTCCTGGTGGCCATCACGGGCGTCTTTCTG
This sequence comes from Vicinamibacterales bacterium, assembly GCA_965116825.1. Classification (GTDB taxonomy): domain Bacteria; phylum Acidobacteriota; class Vicinamibacteria; order Vicinamibacterales; family UBA8438; genus WTFV01. Next base: position 3,016,464 of record OZ220736.1, on the reverse strand, counting down.
TTCGCCGCCTGCAGCAACATGTTGTTGCTGCTGCTGACCCGCGGCGCCGAGCGGACGCACGAGCTGGCGGTGCGCCGTGCGTTGGGAGCGTCGCTGGCGGCCCTCGTCCGTCCGGGCGCGGTCGAGTTGCTTCTGCTGATGGGCTTCGGGGTGGCGGTGGCGCTGCTGGCCCTGCGGTGGGTGGCTCCGGTCGTGTCGGCGCTGCCGCAACTGGCGCCGCTGGGACCGGCGGTCTCCCTGGACGCCGGGGTCGTCGTCTGGATGCTGGCCGTCGCCGGCGCGGCCTGGTTGGCGGTCTGTCTCGGGTTGCTGCTGATGACGGCGGTTCGGCCACCGACGCTGGCCGATGCCCCAGGGCCCGGGGCGACGGGCCGCGGCCGGCGCCAACAGGCGCTGGTGACCGCGCAGGTGGCGGTGGCAGGTGTCCTGGTGGTCGCCGCGGGGCTCCTGCTGCGCAGCGCCCACGGCGTCGCGTCGATTCCGCGCGGTTTCGTCGCGCAGGACGTCGTGCTGGCTCGGATCCACCCGTCGGATTATTCGCCGTCGGAGGAGTCGACGTTCTATCGGCGTCTCGTCGACGAGATCCGGAGCCGCGGGGTGGTCACCTCGGCCGCGCTCGGGTGGCATGCCCCGCTGAGCGCGTTCCACCTGAGCGTCGCGGTCGAGACTCCAGGGACCTCGATGGAGGTCACGGGGAACATCGTCTCCACGGGCTATTTCCGAACGCTGGGCGTTTCCCTTCTGGAAGGCCGGGCGTTCGGCGCTGCCGACGACGCTGACTCGGCACCCGTCGCGATAGTCAATCGCACCCTGGCGGAGCGTCTGTGGCCCGGCGGCTCCGGGATCGGACAGGTTCTCACGTTCCCGCGCAGCGGCGGGGATCGGACCGTGATCGGCGTGGTCGACGACATGCGCTATCGCACGCTGGCGGAATCGACACAGCCGCTTGCCTACCTGCCCCTGGCGCAGCGCTTCGTGTCGCCGGTCTTCATTCATGCACGGTCGCCGCTGGGTGCCGAATCCACGTTGCAGCACCTGCGTCAGGTCGTGGCCGACCTCGATCCGAGGGTGCCTCTGAGCGACGTGACCACGCTGAGCGAGCGGGTCGACGAGGCGCTCGACCGCTGGCGGGCGCCTGCGTGGCTCGCCGGCCTTCTCGCTGCGGTCACGCTCGTGCTGACGATGGCCGGACTCCATGGCGTCCTGATGATGGTGATCGGCCAGCGGACGCGCGAGCTGGCGATCCGCGTTGCGCTTGGCGCCCGCCAAAGCCGGGTGCGCTGGATGGTGCTCGGCCAGGGGTTGCGGCTGGTGGCCGCCGGGGCGCTGCTGGGAATTGGCGGCGCCGTTCCGCTGATGAGCGTCCTGGGAAGCCAGTTGTACGGGATCGTCGCCCACGACGCCACGACGTTGGGGACCAGCCTGGTCGGACTGCTCGCGGCCGGCGGTCTGGCCTGCGATCTGCCGGCGCGGCGAACGGCGCGTCTCGACGCCGCCGCCGCGCTGCGAAGCGAGTGACCCGCCGGCGGCTTCCGTCGCCGTCAGAACGTCTGCGACATCTTCTCGGACCGAGACGATGTGCCGGCCGGTGCGCCCGGCGCGATCACCGGGCAATGTCCTCGACCGCTTCGTCGAGCAGGGAACGGAAGAACGGACCGTCGATGCCGTTGCCGCGGGCCAGAATCACGCCCTGGTCGTCGACGAGCACGTAGGTCGGAAACCCGCGAACGGCCCAGGTCCGCGCGAGGTCGCTGTCGATGCTCACGTGCCAGTTCGTCCAGGGCATCGGCTCGCGCTCGCGGAACGCCGTCACGGTCTCGAGCTCCTCGTCGACGCTGATCCCGAGCAGGGCGAACCGATCCGCGGGCAACTCGGCGACCAGCTCGCGCAGCTCCGGCAGCACGTCGATGCAGGGCACGCACCACGTCGCCCAGAAGTTGAGCACCACGACGCGGCCGTGGTAGGCCGAGAGGCGATCCTCGGTACCGCCGAGGCGCCGGCCCGTCATCTCCAGCACGGTGCCGCCCACGGTCGCGTGTCGAATCGTCCGGAGCAGGTCCGCCTCCACTTCCGCGAACGTCCTCGATGTGCCGACCGAGCCCGAACGCGTGTCACCGAACCGCTGACTCTCCACGCCGACGCTCAGCCCGGTCGCCGCCTCGATCGCCCGCTGCCGTTTGGCGTCGCGCTCTGCAGCCTCCAGCCGGGCTGCATTGATGGACTGCATCAATCCAGCCGCCACGTAGTAGCGCGCCATCGCCCGCACTACGTGGGTCCGCGGCCCTGGAGGCCAGCTCCTCGAAGAACCGGTCCAGATCCGGTGCCGAGGACTCGCCGCTGAATCCGTAGAACCGCCGGCCATCCATCCGCGCCAGCACGCGCGGCCATCGCTCGTAGTCCGGAACGTGAGCGACGAGCGCCCGCGCCCCGCGGACCATGTGCCGGGCGGCGTCCGGCTCACGGAACGTCTGCGCAACGAGAAAGTCCGCGGCGTCTCTCGTTCGGTCGTGCGTACCCCCGGCATCCACGATCGCCGTCGCCGCGGCGATGGCGCGGCGGATGTCCGGACGCTCGTCCCACGCCTCCTGCAGACGACGGCGGCGTTCCTCGGCCGACAGGCCGGCCTCGAGTTCGGGTGGGCGCCCGCTCCACGCGCCTTGCGCGTCGAGGTACTCCTGCACCAGCGACCAGTCGGGACCGACGTTGGGCAGGGGCATGTCCGCCGATACGAACGAGAACGATGCGATCTGTTCCAGAGCGGCGGCATCCGGCACGCCGTCGGCAGCCTCGACTGTCGCGCTCGGCGCTGTTCGTGAACCGGAGGCGTCGCTGGCGCTGTCGGCTGCCGCGCGGCCGTCCGGCGCGTCGCAGCCCTCGATCGCGAAGACCGCGGCCAATCCCTGCCGCGCGCGGCGCGAGACGCAGCCCGCGGACCCGCCTGATGCGCCTTCCCGGGCCACCGTCATCTGCACCTCGACCCGTCTCCCGTTGACCGCGGTCACCGAGCCGCGGTAGGGCGCGATGATTGCGCCCGCGGCATCCTTGACGACACCGTCCTCGAACGTCCAGCGGTCCGAGACGTCGTGCAACAAAGCGCGCTGGCCGACCTGGAGGCATGGCATGCACATCCGGCCGGCCGTCGACGTGACGTGGTAGCAGTTTCCATTTCCGCGGCGGCGACGCCGTCGGGAGCCCAGCCGACGGCGGACGACGACTGCTACATCCACGCTATCGGCTTTCTGAACCCCTTCCTCGTGGCGGAGCTGACCATCATGGGACGTCCGGGTGCCGCTTCATCGGCTGGTCGCGGCGACACCGCGAGAAGAACCTGCCGCTGGTCGTCGACAACCCGCGCTTCCTGATCCTGCCCTGGATCCGCATCCCCAACCTCGGCTCGCACATCCTCGCCCTCGTCCGCCGCCAGCTGCCGGCCGACTGGATCGCGCGCTACAAGACGACCCCCGTGCTCATCGAGACCTTCGTGGAGACTCCCCGCTACACCGGCGCCGTTCTACCGGGCCTCCGGCTGGATCCGCGTCGGCGCCACCCAGGGGCGCGGTCGCTACAACATGAACAACCGCTCCGACAAGCCCAAGAAGGACATCTGGCTGCGGCCCCTCCGCAAGGACTGGAAGCGCACCCTCAACCGGTAGAAGCGGCCCCCGGTAAGGACAGTGATCGATACAACTTCGCCAACTGGCGTGACGCCCCAGGCCCGTGATTCCTGGGCTCGCGCCCGCGAACGTGGCAACGTAGTTTCCGTCACCGTCCTAAGCGTTCGGGCAAGCCGGTATCCGGCGTTACGGCAGTCGGACAAGCATCGTCGAACAGCGAGCCGATCCGGTCCGGGCGCCCTGCGTGCACAGGGGACATCGACCGGTGCTGGCCGTCGACAACGCCAGCGTCCGGTTGGCCCGGCCGCATGTCCATACCAGGACGACCGAACGGTTACCCGTGGACCGTGGACTTTGGCGGAGCGTTCCGGCAATCGACCGCGAAGGCTCCATCGCATGTAAGAGCCGCCGAGAACAAGCCGCTTCACCAAGCTACGCGCAGTCCAACCCCGCCGCCGCGTCGAGGCGGTGAACCAGCTTCGACGCCGGGCGATGCGGACAGCAGTACAATCCCAACTCCAGACAGCGCGAGTCCGTTTCCGACATCGCAGACGACTCCGTCGTAGCCGCCCAGGAAGCAGACCGCAGACATTCCGGTACCGGCGAAGCCGGACAAGAACCCCCAGCCGAGCCAGCTGAATGAGGAGAGTCCAGAGGGCTGCCAGGCTCCCGTAACAAGCGGCCGCAAGTGCCGTGACCGTTCCGTCCGAGCAATCCCTTCGGCCCTCGCAGCCGGCACGTTCTCCTGAGTGTTGGAGTCGATGTTCAACCCGATCGGCTCTGGCGTTCCGTGGTCGAGCGATGAGCCGATGGTGTCGTCTTGCGATGCCGCCGCAAGCACGGGGAAGATGAGAGCAACGATGGCGCCCGCCACGATCCGTGCGGTACACATGGTGGAGGTCTAGGGCAGCGCGTCAATCCGCCAATTGTTGGTTCCCGAGATCCTGCTCGCCCGGAAGCCGTTGACGTTGACGCCTGTGCCAGCGGTGATACAGCATCCGTAGCGGCCTCGGCCATCCGACAGAACCTCGAACCGGTCAGATCCGACATCGCACGAGCCGCCGGGTCCGAGCGTCAAGGCGACCCGACAGGCTCCCGCATGCGTCGTGACGACACCGCCGCCTGTCGTTCCAGCGGTGACGGTGGCGCGAAACGTCAACGTGGCGGAGAGACCTCCCGGATCTGTGGCTGTGACGCGGATACTGGCTTGGCCGGTGTTGGCTCCGAGGAGTTCCAAAACCGTCCCGGAGAGACTGACCGTGGCAACGCGAGTGTTGCTGGAGGTCGCCGTGTACCTGAGTCGGTCGCCATCCGGATCGGTGAAATTTCGCGGCGCTTCCAGATCGACTGTTGCTCGATCCCCGACCTCCAGCGTCGCGTCCTCAATCCCGACGGCGACCCTGGGTGCCCGGTTCGCCTGTACCGCGGGTGCGTTCACAAACTGGAACGATCCGCTCGACGTCCCCCGTCTCGCCCCATTCTCGAAGTACGAGTATTCGAATGTGCCGGAGGTCTCGGTCCGAAAAGTGAGCTGGACCTCCGACCTCTCGCGATTGGGATCGTTTCCGGTCACGTCGTACGTGTAGATGAGCGTGCCGGTATTCGATCCGATCCTTTGGTACTCGTAGTCGCCCTCGTACGGTATCCCGTCCTCGATCTCGCGGATGCGGCCGGGTGCGATGAAAATCAACCGAAAGTCGCCCTGCGTGACCTGCTTTCCGACCACGCGGTCGTCGAAAGCCGCCTGAGTGACCGGAGCCAATCCGCCGTCTATAGAGTCCGGCAGGACCTGTGATGGGGCAGTCGGCGAGCCGCCGTTGTCTCCGCCGCAACTGACCAAGACGATGACAGCGATCGCTGCTACGATGCCGTTCGGACCGCAGCGGCGCCGATGGGAGCGGACAGGCATGACGCGGTAGTATACTGCCGCCGAAGTGGTGCCAGAACCGGCCCGGGCCGATCACCTTCGGGCCCGACACCGAACCGCCCCTTCTTGCCGCCACCGACCACGCTCGACGCCGTCCGCCCGCTCGAGATGCGCACCGTCGTGCGCGGCGACCGCGGGGGGAAGCTGTGGAACGAGTACGTCGCCCGCTACCACTACCTCGGCTACAAGACCCTGGTCGGCGCCCAGATGCGCTACGCCGTGCACGCGAGCGACGGCACGCCGCTGGCCATGCTCGGTTTCTCGACCGCAGCCTGGACGCTCGCCCCGCGCGACCGCTTCATCGGCTGGTCGCGGCGACACCGCGAGAAGAACCTGCCGCTGGTCGTCGACAACCCACGCTTCCTGATCCTGCCCTGGATCCGCATCCCCAACCTCGGCTCGCACATCCTCGCCCTCGTCCGCCGCCAGCTGCCGGCCGACTGGATCGCGCGCTACAAGACGACCCCCGTGCTCATCGAGACCTTCGTGGAGACTCCCCGCTACACCGGCGCCGTCTACCGGGCCTCCGGCTGGATCCGCGTCGGCGCCACCCAGGGGTGCGGTCGCTACAACATGAACAACCGCTCCGACAAGCCCAAGAAGGACATCTGGCTGCGGCCCCTACGCAAGGACTGGAAGCGCACCCTCAACCGGTAGAAGCAGCCAGATACCGGCTTCGCCGAACGGTTACCCCCCCCGGGTAACCGTTCGGTCGTCCCGGTATGGACATGCGGTCGGGCCAACCGGACGCTGGCGTTGTCCCCTGTGCACGCAGGGCGCCCGGACCGGATCGGCTCGCTGTTCGACGATGCTTGTCCGACTGCCGTAACGCCGGATACCGGCTTGACCGAACGCTTACCCCCCCGGGCTGACGTGGACCTCAGTTCGGCGATCCTGGCATAGTGGTAACGAGCGTGGTAAATGCCTTTCCTGTACTTCCGTAACCTGTTTATATATCAATATGTTAAATCAATATCAGTTCTGTAGCGCGAAGACGAACAGGTTGTTGCCGGCGCTCGGGCGCAGCTCCGGCGTCAGGCGCGTGAAGCCCGACGCGGTACCCGACGTGCCCGTGCTCACCGCCACGTACTGCCGGCCGTCGACCGCGTAGGCGATCGGGAAGCCGCTGACCGGCGAGCCGAGGTTGATCTCCCACAGGATCTCGCCCGTCTCGTCGTCGAAGGCCCGGAAGCGGCCGTTCGTGTCGCCGCCGAAGATCAGCCCGCCGGCGGTCGCGACGAGAGACATGGTCGCCGCACGCTGCTCGTAGAGCCACTCGGTGGCGCCGGTCTCGGCGGAGATGGCCTGGATCGTGCCGAGCTGGTCCGTCCCGGGCGCGAGCTGGTGGCGCAGGGCAAGCGCGTAGTGGATGCGCGCCGCGCGCGTGGCCATCATGCGGGCGCAGGTGTTGCGCAGCGGCATGTACATCCGGTTGGTCCGCGGGCTGTAGGCGCCGGCCTCCCAGTCCTTGCCGCCGAACCAGGTCGGACAGGTCAGCACCTCCTGCCCCTCGGCGGTGAAGATGAGCTCGGCGTTCTCCGTCACCTCGCCGGTCGCGCCGTCGATGGCGCTGATGACGTTCTGCGTCACCGTCGGCCGCGCCCACAGGAACTCGCCCGTCTCGCGGTCCAGGGTGTAGACCACGCCGGTCTTGCCGGGGATGCCGGTGATCACCTTGCGCACCGCGCCGGGCTCCAGACGCGGGTTGATCCAGCTCACCGCCGCCGGGTCCGGGGCCACCGCGGTGTCGACCAGCAGCCGCTCGAAGGGGTGATCGAGGTCCCAGTGGTCGTTGAGGTGCTGGTAGTACCACACGATCTCGCCGGTGTCGCCGTCGAGCGCCAGCGTCGAGTTGTGGTACAGGTGCTTGTTCTCGATCCCGCCGAGCAGGAACTTCGGCGCCGGGGACGTGACGGACGTGCCGACGTAGACCAGATTCAGCGCCGGGTCGTAGCTGGGCGCCATCCAGGATCCGACGTGCACGCGTTCCTCGAACGGCACGCCGCCCCAGGTCTCGTCGCCCGGCTCGCCCGGCGCCGGAACCAGGCGCCGCCGCCAGACCTCGGCGCCGGTCTCCGCGTCGTGGGCGGCGATGACGCAGGCTTCCGGCCCGCCTCCGGGCCGGCAGCTGCGGCCGGAGACGGCCTTGCCGCCGGCGATGATCGGACCCGACGAGTGCCGGGCGGCGTTCAGCGTGTAGTCGAGGATCTCGGTCTCCCAGGCCAGCCGACCGGTCTCGGCGTCGAGCGCGTAGATGTAGTCGTCGGTGCTGGTGTCGATGATGTGGCGCCCGAAGATCGCGATGTTGCGGTTGACCGTCGACCCGCCGACGTAGTCGTCGACGTCGTCCGGCAGGTCGCGGCGGTACTCCCACCGCAGATCGCCCGTCACCGCGTCGATGGCCTGGATGACGTCGCGCGGGTTCGGCATGTACAGGACGCCGCCGTAGGCCAGCGGTGTGCCCTCCTGGCTGCCGGCGGTCAGCGCGCGTGTCCAGACCATGCGCAGCGTCCCGACGTTCTCGCGGTCGATCTGGTCGAGCGGGCTGTAGCCCCAGCCGTCCGGCGTGCGGCGCCACGTCAGCCAGTCGCCCGGCGCCGGATCCTCGAGCATCGCGTCGGTGACCGGAATGAACTCCGCAGGGGATTCGGGCTGTGCGCCGGCGGGGAACGGCGCCAGCACGAGCGCCGACAGGACCGCGACGACGACCGGAATGCGTCGCGCAATCAGATACCTCGGGTGCATGTCAGCCTCCGTTCCGTTTGGGGTTCCGTCGCTCTCGTGACTCTACTCCGAAAGCCGTCGCTTCCGGCTCCGAGCACCGCCGAGTCCGCCCCTCTACGCGTCGAGCGCCAACTGGATCCGCAATGCCCGATCCAGCTCCGCTGTCTCCTCGGGAGCAAGGCGACCGAGCGTCTGACCAATCCGGTTCCGCGACACCGTGCGAATCTGGTTGGCCACGGCCCGCGAGGGCTTGGCGAGGCCGCTGGCGCGAGTTCCGCAACGTGACTCGTAGGGGCGCAGCTCGCGGTCGGGGAGAGTGGTGACCGGTACGACCTGCACGACGGCATCGAAACGACATGCGAGGTCGTTCGAGACGACGATCGCCGGCCGTGTCTTGCGGATCTCCCGGCCTTCGGTAGGATCGAAACGGACACTCACGACCATCCCGCGTCCCAGCGGCGTGCTCATTCCGACACCTCGGCATCGACGCTCTCCCATTCCCGATTGATCCGTTCCGCCTCGGCGCGGTCGGCGCGATACGCCTCCTCGAGATGGCGCTCCAGCTCGCGCGCACGGTACGCCCGGATCGCCTCGCAGACGAGGGCGCTGGCGTTGCGGGTCGATCGAAGGTATCGCGCAATGTCGGTCGGAACCGAGATGGTCAACCGTGTTCTGTTCGCGGACGTGGTGGTCGGCATCGGTAACTCTCCGGGGCTACGGTTGCACCATCTCTCTTGTCATACTTATTGTATGCTGAAGTCGTACGGTGTTCGACGGCAGGGTGGCGCGATTCACTCGACGCTTGCAGCCGATGCAATGGCAGGGAGCCAGGCGGGCGCGTTGTCACCGCTCCCGGGTCATGCTCCGTGCGATGCGACTCTCGTCGTGGTCGAACGCCGGCTCGTACATCTCGATTTCCGCGGGGGTCATGCCCGCCGCCCGGCAGCACGTCCGCCACTTGTCGTCGATGGCGGACACCATGCCTGACAGCATGGCCACCGCGGCATCGCGTTCGATGTCGAAGAAGGGCGCGGCTTCCACCGCGGCCTCGATGGAAGCCGCATTCCCGCTGATTTCGCTGATGCCGGTTTCCAGATGCCGCCGGCGGTGCGGCTGGGGATTGATGTCGAAGGCGGGCGACAGAACCCACAGTCCCTCGCCGGCATGCAGCAGGCCGTGGTTCTTGAGGTGGTCGTCGTTGTTCGACACGAGAATCGTGAACAGCACGCGTCGGAAGAGCTCGGTCAGTTGCGCCCGCGGGTCGAGCGCGTGCGCCCGCAGCGCGTCGGCGATGTCCGTGTAGTACGCGCCTGTCGCAGGCTCCGCGCCGATGAACGATTGCGCGGAGAGATAGTGGACCCTGTCGCCGGCTGCGCGGTCGAACCGGTCGACGAGCGCTACCGGCCGGCCCGTGTCGCCGAGCTCGATGCGGGCCGCAGCGGCGTGCACCCCGACAACACGCGCCAGCTTCAGCGCCGCCACTTCGGCTCTCTCAATCGGCATGGTGTCGTCGTCGGCGGTGAACTTCGCGATAGTCAGGTTTCCGTGCTCGTCGCGGACGCTCGCCTTCGGCCTCGCCCCGCCGAGCGAGCCGGCGCTCCCCAACAGCCGCTCCCGGACGGCCGGATCCCGGTTCAGCTCGTCGACGCTCAGGCCGGCGAGGCTCGCCGACGGGGCGCAGCGCTTCTCCGAGCGCCACTCGCACGCGACGCGTCGTCTTGGCCATGGCGGGCAACGCTATCCGAGACGACGCGCCTTCGGCCGGCGGATGCGCCGGGGCAGGTTGTCGACGTCGAGCAGCAGTCCCGTATCGTCTCGCGAGACGTCCAGCAGCTCCTCGATGCGTTGCAGCTCACCCAGCGCGAGGAACGCCATGGCGAGGGCCCCGATCGAGACGCCGGCCTCGCCTTTTTCGAGCCGTATCAGCGTGCCCTGCGACACGCCCATGCGCACGGCAAAGTCCGCCACCGGGAGGCGGCGCTTCCGGCGCGCGATGCCGATGTCGCGGCCCAACGCGCGCAGGGCCCGCTGGGCGGACGGAGGGTAGACCCGCTGCGCCATAAATACTAATATATCGTAGTTAAACGTCTTCTTCTTGCGCTATCCAGCAGTTTATCGGGGGTCGCGGGCATTCGCGGACCGATCTGGATCCGCGTGCGATTCCCCGAGGCCGGGCCGGCAGGTTCCTTGCACGGATGCCTGCTACTTCGACGCGTTGCAGGGGCCGGCGGTCCCGAATCGAAGCGGTCGTGTTCAGTCGTCCCGTTCCAACACCGTCAATTCGTCGATCTCGCGTTGCAGCTCTCGCGCGGCCAATTGGTTCAGCTTGAGGATGCCCACGAACACGGCGACCAAGAGACCGAGCTTGAGCAGCAGCGGTACCCAGGAGATCGGAGGATTGTCGATCTCCGCTCCGACGAGACGGACGGTCAGTCCCGGAACGAACGGCGCCAGGTACCATCGCCACACGCTCTGCAGGGCGTCCCGTTGCCGCTCCAACTCGGCACGATGGAAGACGACCGAGCTCGCCCCCGGCGGCGCCGTACGGGTCGATCCGCGTCTGTGGAGCTCGTAGCACATGTAGAGCGTGCCGCCAATCACGAGCAGCGCCCCCGTCCGCGTCCAGAAACCGGCGGCGATCCAGAAAGACAGGCCGAAGAACGCCACGACCAGCGCACTGGCCGCGTATTCCCCCAGGTTGCGGCGCCAGATTTGCCCCCGAAACTTCAGACTGCGTCCCCGGATGTCAGCGAGGTCGACCGGCGCGGGGTCCGTCCTCTGCAATTGCCACACCGTTCTCGCGGCGCTATCGCGACGGTCCGTTGCCATGATGCTCTCCGCGCTCTAGACGACGGGCCAGAATGGCCTTGATCCGGTGCACTTTCGTGGCGACGTTGCCAGCCGAGATGCCGGTGATCTCCCCGATGGAGGCGGCGTCCATGCCCTCGAGGTACGACAGCATGACCTGCCGGTCGAGCGGCTTGAGACGATGTATCAGGGCGAGAATCCGCTGCAGCGCATCGCGTCTGATCGCCGCCTCGTCGGCCGCACCGCCGTCGCATGCGGGCTCCAGTTGCTCCAGGCTGACGAACGTGAGGGCAATGCGGCGCTGCCGGGTCACGTACGACGCGGCCACGTTGTGCGCAACGCGGTAGACCCAGGTGCGCATCGAACACTTCGCCTCGTACCCGTCGAGGCTGCGCCAGAGGGCGACGTGGATCTCCTGCAGCAGATCGCGTCGCTTGTCCGCGTCTGCCTCGCCTACGCCCTCGCCCGGCAGCTCGGCGAGCCGCTGCTCTGCAAGGGCGACGACCTCGCGCGAACGGATCTGGACCTCGTCCTGCCGCCGGCGCCGCAAACGTAACGGCGCACGCCGCCACCGTATCGCGACCGGTGGCGGCGTGGCCAGGCAGGTGCCCGACAGTCTGCCGCCGGTATCCCGACGACGTCAGTCGGAGGAGCCCGTCACGAACTTCTGCACGCGCCCGCTGAGCTGCGCGGCGAACACGTCGCCGTCGTGGGAGACGGTCATGCCGTGGCCGCCGCCCCCGCCCGTCAGCTCGGCCAGGATCTCCCCGTCGAGGGTACGGAGCGCGCCGCCGGCCCAGATGCGCTGGTCCTTCGTGACGAAGAGCGCCTGCACGCCGGTGAGATCGGTCCACTGGTCTAGGAACGTGCCGTCGGCGTCGAACACCTGCACCCGGCGGTTGTCCCGATCGACCGCGTAGACGCGCCCGTCGCCGGCAACGGCGATGCCGTGCGGCAGGCCGAACTCGCCCGGCCCGGTGCCCCGCGAGCCCCACTCCCCGAGGTAGCGGCCCTCGCTGGAGAAGCGCACGATGCGGGCGTTGCCGTAGCCGTCGCTGACGTAGATGTCGCCGTTTGAGGCGAAAGCGATGTCCGTGGGCAGGTTGAACGTGTCGTGGCCCTCCCCGGAGACCCCGGGGGTGCCGAGGTGCATCAGCAGCTCGCCGGTCTCGCGCAGCTTGTAGATGGCGTGGCCGGGGGCGTCGACGACCCAGACGTGTCCCTCGGGATCCACGCGGATGCCGTGCGCGCCGCACGCCTGGCAGCCCGCCGGCCCGTAGACGGCGGTGTAGCCGGACGCGCCCGGAGCCCGGTCCTCCGGCGCCACCCCCATGACCTTGCCGTTGCTGAACAGCCCCTCGCCCCAGCTCCGCACGAAGGTGCCGTCCGGCTCGAACACCAGGATCGGCTGCGCCCCGCGGTGCAGGACCAGGATGTTGCCGTCGGCGCCGGTGGCCACGGCGACCACCTGGCCGAAGTTCCAGACCGAGCGCGTGCCGGCAGCGGTCGTGGCCGGCAGCGGCCACTCGGCCACCTCGGTGTAGTCGCCAGCCGGAGACTGGGCCAGAATCGCGCCGCCCGCCGCGAAGCCGACGACGGCGAGCACGACGGCGAACCGGTGAACGGTGTGCTTTCTCACGGTTGACCTCCGCGGTATGTGCTACTCGGGCACGGCGAACACAAAGATGCCGTTGCCCTGGCGCGGGTTGCGCTTCTCAGGGATCAGGTCGGCCGGAATGATGCTGGTCCAGCTCGAGCCGCCCAGCGGGCCGCCCGCGCCGAAGGCGATGTACTGCCTGCCGTCCACCGCATAGGTGATCGGATAGCCGTTCGCCATGGTCGTCAGCCGGCTCTGCCAGAGCTGCTCGCCGGTGGCCGCGTCGTAGGCGAAGACGTGGCGTTCCCAGTCGCCGATGAAGACCAGGCCGCCGGCAGTCGTCAGCGCCGACGTGTTGTAGGGCACCCGGCGCCGCTGCTTCCACAGCGTCTCGCCGGTCCGGATGTCGAGCGCCTGAAACTCGCCGAGCTGCTCCGGCGCGTCGGGATGGAAGTGATTCAGCCGGCCCCGCACCCCGCCCGTGCCGCCGCCGCCGGCGCGGCGCTCCACCGGTCCGAAGGCGGCCGTCTCGCACTGCAGGTTGAGCGGCACGTACAGCGCGCCGGTGTCCGGGTGGTAGGCCATCGCGCGCAGGGCCTTGAAGCCGCCGGTACTCGGGCAGAAGAAGAGCATCTCGCCCACGCCCGTCACCATGCCCTCGCGGTAGGTGAACTCTCCGGTCTCGGGATCGACGTCGGCCAGGTTCTGGTAGCCGAGGTCGACGGCCTTGGTGAACGCCCCGGTCGTGCGGTCGAGCTCCCACAGGATGCCGAGCTTGCCCATGCTGAACACCGACTGGCGGCCGTCGTAGTCGATCAGGATCCGCTCGAAGGTCTCGTCCATGTCGTGGCTGTCGCCCGGAATATGCTGGAAGAACCAGCGCATCTCGCCGGTTTCGGGATCGAGAGCCAGGGTCGAGTTGCTGTAGAGCGCATCGCCGTCGGTTCCGCGGGCGTCCCGCGACCACGGCTTGGCCTGGGCCGTGCCGTAGTAGATGAGGCGGTTGACCGGATCGTAGGCGCCCGGTATCCAGGCGTCGCTGCCGGCCCGGTACAAGAGCGGCAGGTCGCCCCAGGTGTCGCCGCCGCGCTCGCCCGGCCGGGCGATGGTCGACGTGCGCCACATCAGCCGCCCGGTGCCGCCGTCGACCCCGACGATGTAGCAGGTGTCCTCGCGGAACCGCTCGCAGCCGCGCAACCCCGCAACGACCGTGCCGTCGGCGATGACCGGCCCGCTCGAGAATCCGTAGCCGTCGTGCTCCGGCGCCACGTCCGTGTCCCAGCGCTCCTCGCCGGTGCGCGCGTCGAGGCCGACGATGTGCGCGTCCCTGGTGTTGAGGATGATCAGATCCTCGTAGATGGCGAGGCTGCGCATCTGCGCCGCCGGACGCAGCCGCTCGTCCATCTCGCGGCGGTACTCCCAGATGAAGTCGCCGGTGCGCGCGTCGAGCGCCTGCACGACGTTGCCGGGGTTCGCGATGTACATCACGCCGTCGTACACGATCGGCGTCGTCTGCGACACGCCCGGCTCGAGACCCCAGGACCAGGCGAGACGGAGATCGCCGACGTTGTCGCGGTCGACCTGGTCGAGGGGGCTGTAGCCCCACCCGTCCAGGGTCCGCCGCCAGTTGAGCCAGTCGGCGGGATCGGGATCCTGCAGCGCCGCGTCGGTGACCGGCGTGAAGTCCCGGTCTTGCGCCCGTGCCGGGAGCGCGGAGGCCGCCACCAGGGCGGCCGCGATGAGCCAGACGAGATATGCGCGAGAGGCCGGAGACGGCATGAGGCCCTCCTTGAGCTTCGAAGAGTCGTTTCGCGGGCCTGATTATAGTCGGCGCCCTGCCGCGGCAGAGCCGGCGAACCTTTTCCGCCGCGGTGCGTTCCTTCTCACGATGACCACGCAGGAGGCCGGCCGGGATCCGCACCTGGCCCTCGTCGAGCGCTGCCGCCGGGGCGACGACCTGGCGTGGGAACAGCTCGTGAGGGACTGCCAGGGACGCGTCTACGGCCTCGCCTGGCACTATCTGCGCAGCGTCGAGGACGCACGGGACGTGACGCAGGAGGCCTTCGTGCGCGTCTACCGGCAGCTCGACGCCTTCGAGGGAGGCCGCTTCCTGGCATGGCTGCTGCGCATCACCCGCAATCTGTGCATCGACCAGTTCCGGCGCCGGAAGGCGCGCCCGCCGGCGGAGGATCTGCAGGCCGACGAGCACGAGAGCGCGCTGCCGCCGGACACGGCGCCGAATCCGGAGCAGGCATGGCTGACCGACGGCCGGAAACGAACGGTCCACACGGCGCTCGCGCGGCTGAGCGCCGCAAGCCGCGAGATGATCCTGCTCAAGGAGATCCAGGGGCTCCGGCTCGACGAGATCGCACGCCTGCTCGGCCTGCCCCTCGGGACCGTGAAGTCGCGCTCCACCCGCGCGCGGGTGGAGCTGGCGCGGCAGGTCGTCGCCGTCGACCCCTCGTACGCCGAGACTTCCCGTCCACGGGGATGAAGCGATGGACTGCCTCCACTTCACGAACCGCATCGAGGCCCTGGTCGACGGCGCCATGCCGGAGGACGAGCGGTTGCGCGCAGCGGCGCACGCCGCCGGCTGCCCCGACTGCCGCGCGCTCCTGGCGTCGATGCAGGAAGCGTTCGCGCCGGAGATCGCAGCTCCCGGCGACTTGACCGAGGCGATCCTCGCGCAGACGAGCGGCCCTGCATGCGGGCGGGCGCAATCCCTGGTCGGGGACCTGATCGACGGCGCGCTCGACTCCGCGGACCAGGACCTGTGCGACGCGCACCTGCGGCACTGCCCCACCTGCACGGCCATCCTGACCGCCCTTGTACGGCTGGCCGAGGACCTTCCGTCGTTTGCGGCACTGCCGCCGGATCCGCCGCTCGTGGACGACATACTCGTCCTTACCCGACCAGGACGACCGTGGTGGACCGTCTTCCGGGAACGGATGCGGGAAACAGGGCTCCGACTGCTGGCGCGCCCCCGCATCGCCTGGGAAGCAGGCTACGTCGCCGCGATGCTGGTGTGGCTGATCTGCGGTGCATCCTGGTCGCCGCTGCGCGGCACAGCGTTGGAGGCGCAAGCCCTCGTGGAGCGCAGCGCGTCCGGCGCACAGGCGGCGGGCGCCCGGTCGGTCGCTGCGCTCGACCGTACCGTCGCGGCGCTGCGCGGGGAAACCGTGCGCGTCGCGGCCGGCGGCGCGAGCGAAGTGTCCGGTTGGCTCTCCGGCCTGTCCTCGTGGCGTCGCCGGGCGGTGAGCGCAGCGCCGGAGCTCGACCGGCACTGGCGGCAGTTCCTGCAGGCGGTGCGGGACCGCGACCTGTTCGGCGGCGTCGACGCGCTGCACTCGATCGGCCGTGACGCCGGCGCAATGCTGGCGGAGCTGCTGTTCCCGCCGCTCTCTTCGTCCACGACCACCGAGGCCGCACCAATCCCGGCCGGAAGGAGCAGACCATGAACGGATCCCCGGAACCTCCGCACACCCCGCCGCCGACCACGACGCCGGCTCGGCCAGCCGCACCGCCATCTGCGGCGGCGCCGGAGCCCGCCGCCCGGACAACCCCCGCGCCCTCCCGGCCGGCCGGGGAGCGGACGCGCTACGCGCCCCCCCCTGGTGCAACGCCGGGTCTGCAGCCCAAGTCCCCGGTCATCGCCGGCCTGTTGTCGCTGATGCCCGGCGCAGGCCAAATCTACGTCGGTTACTACAAGGTCGGCTTCATCCACAACGTCGTGTTCGGAACGACGATCGCCTTTCTGGCCGCCGGCGGCGGTCCGTTCCCTGCGCTGTTGCCGGCCATGGCGATCTTCCTGTCCTTCTTCGTCATCTACAACATCGTCGACGCCAGCCGGCGCGCCACCCTCTACAACCTGGCCCTCGACGGCGGTGAAGGCATCGATCTTCCGAGCATGGACATGGACCTCTCGCTCCCGAACCTGGGGAGCTCGATAGGCGGCGCCGTAGTCCTGATCGCCCTGGGCGTCGTCCTGCTCTCGAACACGCTGCTCGGCATCCCGCTCGACTGGCTCGCCGCGTGGTGGCCCGTCATCCCGCTCGGCCTCGGCGTGCATCTGCTCGTCAAGGCACTGAAGGAGCGGCAGGCGAGGCCGTGAGCGCCGGCGCCGAACCCGCCGCGGCCCTGGATCGTCCTACTCCTGTAGCGGTCTTTCTTTCGCGGAATCGATGTCCGGCCGAACGCGACGCGGCACGGGAGCAGATACATTGGACACACTCCTGCAGGATCTCCGACACGCGGTCCGCTCGCTGGTCCGCCGTCCCGGCTTCACGCTGGCCGCCATCGCGGCGCTGGCGCTCGGCATCGGCGCGACGACCGCCGTCTTCTCCATCGTCAACGCCGTGCTGCTGAAGCCGGCGCCGTTCCCCGAGCCGGATCGCATCGTGTGGCTGCAGGTCGTGTCCGCGCAGGGCCGTAACCCGGGCGGGTCGCCGGCGAAGTTCGCCTGGTGGCGCACGCAGACCGAGGCTCTGCGGGACGTCGCCGCCTTCCGCGGCGGCCGCATCAACGACACCGGCGGGGACGTACCCGAGCAACTTCGCTGGGCCCAGGTGTCAGCCGACTACTTCCGGCTCTTCGGCGCCCCGATCGTGCAGGGACGCGCCTTCGCGCCCGAGGAGGACCTGCCCAACGGACCGCGGGTGGCTCTCATCAGCGAGCGCCTGTGGGAACGGCGCTTCGACCGCGATCCGGCTGTCATCGGCCGCACCCTCTCGCTGAGCGGCGAGCCGCACGTCGTCGTCGGGGTCGTGGGCGACCGCTTCGACTTCCGCGACTTCGGCGCCGCGCCCGACGTCTGGACGCCGTTCCAGCTCGACCCGAACGCCACGGATCAGGGGCACTACTTCACCGTTGCCGGCCGCCTGAATCCCGGCGTTTCGCTGGCGCAGGCGCAGTCGATGCTGGAGCGCTCGACCGCGGCGTACCGGGAGCGATTCCCGGACGTCATCCAGGACGGCGCGGCCTTCGGCGCCGAGCCGATCCGCGAGATGCTGGTCCGCAACGCCCGTACCCTGCTCCTCGTGCTGCTCGGGGCGGTCGGCTTCGTGCTGCTGATCGCGTGCGCCAACGTGGCCAATCTGCAGCTCGTGCGGGCCCTGGGCCGCAAGCGGGAGATCGCGCTCAGAACCGCCCTGGGCGCCGGACGCGCGCGCATCATCCGGCAACTGCTCACCGAGAGTATCGTGCTCGCGACGATCGGCGGAGCGCTGGGTCTCGCGCTCGGCGTCGCCGGCATCCGCGCGCTGCTGTCGGTCAGCACCGTCGGGCTGCCGCGTATCGGCGCCGACGGGGTTCTGGTCGCCGCCGACTGGCGCGTGATGCTCTTCGCGCTGCTGGTCTCGCTCGGCGCCGGCGTGCTGTTCGGGCTGATCCCCGCGCTGCAGGGATCGCGCGCCGACCTGGGCGCCACCCTCAAGGAGGGCGGAGGACGCACCGGCGCCGGCTTTCGGCAGAATCGGACCCGCGCGGTGCTGGTGGCCGGCGAGGTCGCGCTGGCGCTGGTCCTGCTTGTCGGCTCCGCGTTGCTGATCCGCACGTCGTTGTCCCTGAGCCGTGTCGACCCCGGCTTCGACGCCGCCAACGTGCTGACGATGCGGACCTCGCTGACCGGGCCGCGGTTCGCGACCGCCGCCGGCGTCGGCCGGGCGCTGCGCGAGGGGGTCGATCGCGTGCGGGCGCTGCCGGGCGTAGAGCACGCCGCGGCGACCTGCTGCGTGCCGCTGGAGGGTGGGTTCGGGCTCCCGTTCATCATCTCGGGGCGACCCCTCGAGGACGGGCCTTTTCACGGCGGCGGCGGCTGGACGACCGTGTCGGACGGTTTCTTCGAGGTGTTCCGGATTCCGACGCGGCGAGGCCGGGTGTTTACCGACAGGGACCGCAGCGGAACGCCGCCGGTGGTCGTCATCAACGAGACGATGGCGGACCGGTACTGGCCCGAGGGCGATCCGCTGGCGGGCCGGCTCGTGATCGGCCGGGGCATCATGCAGCAGTTCGCGGACGCGCCGGAACGGCAGATCGTCGGCGTCGTCGCCGACGTGCGCGACGGCGGACTCGACGCCGAGCCGCAACCCCGCATGTACGTTCCGCAAGCCCAGTTGCCGGACGCCGTCAGCGCGCTCAGCCTCGAGATTGCGCCGATGGGCTGGATCGTCCGTACGCGGACCAGTCCGCGTGCGCTCAGCGCCGCGATCCAGGAAGAGCTGCGCCTGGCCACCGGTTTGCCGGTGTCCGACGTGCGGACCATGGACGAGGTGGTGTCGCGGTCCACGGCCCGGCAACGGTTCAACACGCTGCTGATGACCGTCTTCGGCGCCGCCGCACTGCTGCTGGCCGCCATCGGCGTCTACGGGCTGATGGCGTACTCGGTGGAGCAGCGGACGCGGGAGATCGGCGTCCGCCTCGCGCTCGGCGCCGAGACCGGTCGGGTCTGGTGGATGATCGTGCTCCAGGGACTGCGTCTGGTCGCGGCCGGCGTGGTCATCGGCGCGGCGGCCGCCTCGGGACTGACCCGCCTCATCGCCAGCTTCCTGTTCGGCGTGGAAGCCTCCGATCCGGCGACCTTCCTCGCCGTACCAATCGTGCTCACCGCCGTCGCCCTCGCCGCCGTCGCCGTGCCGGCCCGCCGCGCCAGCCGGATCGACCCGGTGCTGGCACTGCGCGGCGAGTAGCCTGACGCCTGACCGCGGCGGCTATCGGCCAGGGCGACGAAGCGGCACCGGCCGCGTGAGGAGATCCGAGTACAGGGCGTAGAACCGCTCCACGTCCAGATCCAGCATCACTTCGACGCGCCGGCCGCCATCTGCGCCATCAGGGCCGACGACGGTTGCGCCGCAGGTCGGACCGAACGTCGTGTCGACCGTGATCGGCAGCCCCTCGGACGCGGTGACGATGGAGGGATCGACGAGCCACGCCGCGGTGATGCAGTCCCAGACGTACGCCGTCGCGGCCGGATCGGCGTCGAACCGCGGCCCCATGTCGTACCGCATGAGACGGGTCAGCGGTGTATCGACCGCGACGATCCGGTCGAAGCGGGTCTTGTGCAGCGGCGCGTGGTTGGTGATGTCGAGGCCGAACATCACGATGCGCGGAATCGGCGCGGCCAGTACCGCGGCCGCGGCCTCCGGATCGAACCAGAAGTTGAACTCCGCGGCCGGCGTCACGTTGCCTGGCACGCGGGCGTTGCCGCCCATGAAGACCAGGCTGCCGATGCGCGGCGCCAGGTCCGGGCGGCGCCGCAGGGCCAACGCCACGTTGGTCAGGGGACCGAGCGCCACCAGCGTGACCTCGTCCGGGTGAAGCTCGATCGTCTCGATCAGGAACGCCACCGCGTCGCTCGATCGCGGCCGGGTCGACGCGAATCGCCCGCCGTGGGGAGGACGCACCCCGGGCTCGGCCGCGAAGGCGCCCTTGAATCCGATGGGTCCCCACTCGGCCTCCCAGCGGGCCGCCCGCTGCGCGGTGTTGACCAGCGGCGCCAGCGCGCCCAGGTGCAAGGGCACGTCCGCGGCCCCGGTCAGCTCCAGCAGGTGGAGCATGTGCTCGGCGCCCTGCGGCACCGTGTGGTTGCCCGCCACGACGGTGACCCCGAGCAACTCGAAGAGGTCGCGCCGCCGGACGAGCATCGCCAGCGCGGCGGCGTCGTCGTTGAAGACGGCCGAGTCGGTGTCTACGAGAAGTCGGCGCTGCATGTGCGGATCATGCTACAGTCCTTGCCCCCGGCGGCCGAGCCGGCCGCCGAATTGCCGCGGGAGGTGTCGCGTGAGCGAGATGGTGACCTTGGCGTTGGCGAACCTGTTCTTCGGGTTGCTCGGTATCGCGGCGCTCGGGATGGCCGGCGCGGCGCTGGTGGGGCTGCTCAACGCCCTGATGCCCGGTGCGACCGACTCCGGCGCGAAAGCGCTGGTGGCCGGCGTGGCGATCCTGTTCGTGCTCGGCCTGATCACGCTGGCGTCGGGCCTGTAGCAGCTCGTCGAAGACCGCCGTCCCGGCGGTGCGGTCGTCCCCGCCGACCACCGCGCCAGTGGTCCGGGCAGAGCCGCCGCGCGTCGGGTCACGCGCCGCCCTTCACGGGTAGATGATGAATTCGAGCAGGTTCCCGTCGGGATCCCGGATGTAGCGGCTGACACCGGTGTCCACGCCGCCGTTGCGGCCGCCCTGGCGGGGCCCCGTCTCGATGACCACCGCGCCGACCCGCTCGAACGTCCGCTCCAGCTCGACCGCACTCCCGCCCCAGACGACGCAGAAGTCGCCGCACGGCGGCACCGCCCGCGGGGCCCGCAGCGTGAACTCGCCGCTCTCCCAGATCTCGGGACGGTGGAGGTTGATCTTGGCGTCGCCGAAGTGAACCGAGCAGATGCGCTCCCCCTCGTTCACCTGAAAGCCGAGGTCGCGGTAGAACGCGAGCATGGCCCCGGTATTGCGCATGGGGAACGAGACATGATCGAACCGGACGTACCCGTCGGACGCCTGGGCGCGGCCGACGCCGGCCCCCACGCCGGTGGCCGCCAACCCGGCCCCCGCGCCGATGGCGTGCTTCAGGAATCGACGCCGATCCGAACCCCGCCTGCGTGCCGCGAATGGTGTCGTAGCGTTCACTGGCCCCTCCTGCCGCTGTCTTCTGCCCACTATATTGCACCCGTCGGGCACCCGGCTCCACCCCGTCGAAAAGCACGGCCCGGGCTCGACGGCGGCATCCACGCGCGAGGCCGTGTCGCGCACACCCGCACGGCGCGCGTGTTTTGAGTAGGCTTCCCCTCAGAATCCACTAGCGCCGTCGGTTCATCGTCTGGAGGGAAATCCATGAATCGCAGCATGCTCGTCGGCGCCACGTTCGTTGTCGGGGCCGTGTTCATCGCCGGCTTCAATCCCCGCGCCCAGCAGGCCGTCGACTGGGACGCGGTGGAGATCTCCACGCACCATGTCGCGGGCACCGTCCACTACCTGGCGGGACGCGGCGGCAACATCGGCCTGTCGATCGGCGACGACGGGGTGGTGATGATCGACGACCAGTTCGCACCGCTGACCGACCGCATCGTCGAGGCGATCGGGGGCATCTCCAACGGCAACATCCGCTACCTGATCAACACCCACGTGCACGGCGACCACGTCGGCGGCAACGAGAACATGGGACGGTTGGGCGTCGAGATCGTTGCCCAGGACCGCGTCCGCCTGCGGCTGGCCGAGCGCCTGCCGGCGATCGCGCTGCCCGTGCTGACCTACAGCGACGCGATCAGGATCCACCTGAACGGCGAGGAGGTCGAGCTGCTGCCCGTGCCGCCGGCCCACACCGACGGCGACAGCTTCATCCACTTCAAGGGCTCCGACGTGCTGCACCTCGGCGACGTGTTCCGGACGGTCGCCTTCCCGGTCATCGACCGCGGCAACGGCGGGACGCTCGACGGCACCATCGAGGCGCTGGGCATCGCGGCGGGCATCGCCGGTCCGGACACGAAGATCGTGCCGGGACACGGCGTGGTGTCGGGCCGCGCGGACGTCATCGAATTCCGCGACATGATCATCGACGTGGCGGCGAAGGTGACGGCGCTGGTCGGCGACGGGGCCAGCTACGACGAGGTGCTGGCCGCGGGCCCGACTTCCGACTACGAGGCCAAGTGGGGCGACCCGCAGCGCTTCCTGACCGCGGTCTACGAGGAGCTGGCCGGGGACTGACGCCAACCGGCGCCGCCCACCGAAACCGCAGGCCGGACGGCATCGGACGACCGCGAAGGTCTCTGGTGTCCGTCCGGCCGACCGCGGCCAGGCAGATCGACCGCGCTCAGTCCATCCGGCGCATCTCGAGCGCGGCTCCGCCCTGGCGCCACACCAGGGCATCGGCGGTGCCTCCCTCGAGACGGAACGAGATGCGCACGTCACGGTCCCGATAGAAGAAATCCGTCTCCGACTCGGCGAAGATCTCGATCGCTTCCTGATCGGTCATCCGCGCCAGCAGGCGAGCGTCCTCGCGCGTGATGGCGATGCCGAACCCGGGTTGCTCCTCGTACAGCCCTACGTAGCGTTCCAGCGTCGCCTCCGGCAGCGTCAACGCCGGCCGGGTGGCGGGGTCGAGTCCCACCTCCGCCGAGATCCGGTCCGCGCGGCGGCCGTATCCCTCCTGCTCGAAGACCAGGTGGTCGACCCGGCGCGTGTCGGCCCGGATCCGGAACGTGATGCGCAGCCCCGACTCCACCTCGATGAACTCGGTCTCGGAGGTGGGCACGAGCAGCCGCGTGCCGCGGTTCGGGGCGCGCACGTAGAGCCGGTCGCCGTCGACGAAAATCGCGAGGATGTAGTTCGCCGACAGTTGGTACCGACCGATGTACTGCTCCAGGAGCAGCGGATCGACATGCACCGGCCGCTGGGCGGACGCGGCGGCCGGCGCGAGCACCGCCGCCAGCAGGAGACCCGCAAGGCGGCGGCGCGCGCGGTTGATCCTCATCAGTACTTGTCCAGCCCTTCGGTCAACTCGATGTAGGTTCCCCACGGATCCGTGAAGAACGCAATGGCGATACCGAGGGCCTCGATCTCCTGGTACGGCCGGTCGAACGCGACGCCCTTGGCCTCGAGCTCCCGGCAGAGCGCCTCGAGGCCGTCCACCTCGAACCCGATGTGATCGAGGCTGCGCCCCTGCGTGCCGGCCAGCGCGGCCGAGTTGGGCGAGTAGGTCAGGTTGACCCCGGGCAGGTCGGCCGCCTGGAACGAGCCGCGCATCCCGGGGGCGGCGCCGAACATGTCGACGTACCAAGCCTTCATGGCGTCGACGTCGTTGGCGTCGAAGTGGATGTGGTGCAGCGCGATCGGTTCGGCCTGGGTCCGGTTCTCGACCAGCTCGACCTTCACGTCGTCGGGACCCATCACGTAGGCGATGTAGGTGTCCTGGTCCGCGAGGTAGGCCATCTGGTCGATCACGGAGACCGCCGGCGGCAGCTCCTGGCGGGTGACGATCGGGTATCCGGCCGCCCGCGCCTTCGCAAGCGCCGCACGGACGCTCGGCACCCAGAAGCCGATGTGGTTGACCGTGGTCCCCTTGGTGCCGCCGGTCGGCTCGCCCTCGCGCGCGAAGACCAGCACGTTCGGGAACTTGTAGATCTCGGACTGCCCGAACGGCGTCGGCACCCCGCCGAGGGTATCGGCCCAGAACCGCTTGTGGGCGGCCCCATCGGTCACGATCAGGTGGTGGTGGCCGTAGACGACCGGTCCCTCGCTCGCCGCCGTGAGCTGCGCGGACGCGGCCGCGGCGCCGCCGAGCACCAACCACGCCGACATGCCGAGAACAACTGCTGACTTCATCGTCCGTCTCCTTCGTGGGGAGCCCCCGGCCCAGGGCCCCGTGGGTTGAGCGCCGTCCGCGCCGGCATCATATCCAGAACGCGGGCTCCTAGTACCGGAACAGATACGAAAGCTTGCCGAACACCGCGCGGTTCGTCCGCTGCAGCGCCGCGGTGGGAAACAGCAATTCGTCGATGCGCCGGCCCTGGCGGTAGCGGTCGTCGTAGCCGAGGAACGCCACCGTCCCTGCGTTGATGCGATACGTCATCAGGACGTTGTTCCCGAGCGTCTTGCTGAACGTGTTGTGCTCGAGGATGTAGCGCAGCAGCAGCCGGTCGGTGAATTGGTAGGTAGTGCGCGTCCGGAAGATCTTGACGTCGACCACGTCGGACGCGGCGGTGGGATCGGCGAGGCGGCTGAAGATGCCGGTCAGGTCCGACCGCCAGCGCGACGAGGGCCGGCCGCTGATGAGGAAGTTGCCGGTCGTCGACTCGCCGAGGATCGCGCGCTGGTAGGGGCTGGCGGTCAGCGGATTCGTGAAGCCGTCGTAGCTGTACAGAATCCCGTCGCCCCGGTTGATGCCGCCGACGATCGACACGAGCCGCGAGCTGATGACGCCGAAGGCGCCGTACCCGCTCTTCCGGAAGTCGACCTCCTCGAAACGCTCGAGATCGCGGCTCATGTTGGCGGTCACCGAGATGTTGTGCCGAAACTGGAAGCTGGCCTGCCCCTGGACCTGCTCGTCCTGCAGCACGCCGGCGTGATCGTAGAGCCGCAGGTAGTTGACCGTCGGCCCCCAGGTGATGAGGGTCGATTCCGGCCACCAACGATAGCCCACGTTGGCCGTCGCCTGACGCAGGTTCCAGCGGGGCAGGAAGCCGGTCTCGGTCCAGAACTCGGGATCGACGCTGCCGTAGGCGGCCCCGTAGCTCAGGTTGCGCCCCTGGCGCGTGAAGTCGGCCTCGAACGCCGGTCCGTTGAGGAAGCCGTACTCCGTGCTCCGGGTCTCGGAGCCGACGCCCATGAAGCTGAAGCGGTGCGTGCGTCCCAGCCGGAAGCGCCCGTCGATGCCGCCCACGCGGTTGTAGTCGTGGCCGAACTCGCGGGCCGTCATGATGGCGCCCACGTACGACTCGGGGTAGAGGTCGTAGCGCGCCCGCCCGACGAAGGTCTGGGCGGTGGTCCCGAAGCGCGGGTGGGCGCTGTCGTCGAGGCGGCCGGCCGCCTCGTCGTCCGCGACGATGACGCCGAGCGTGGTCCGGCCCACCTTGCCGGTCAGCTTGCCGCCGAAGCGCGGGTCGACGATGGTCCGGGTGTGCAGCAGGGTCAGCGGCGTGGCGGTCTGGAAGATCTCCTGCCCTTCGAGGAAGAACGGGCGCTGCTCGGGATAGAAGAGCGCGAAGCGCTGGTTGGTCTCGATCTGCGGCTGGTCCGACTCGATCTGCGAGAAGTCGGGGTTGTAGGTCATGTCCGCGGTCAGGTTGGGCGTGATGCCGTACTTGACGCTCACCCCCAGGTCGCCGAACGGATCCTGGCTGTCGAAGCCGCCGCTGGACGTATCGAGCGCGCCGAGCCGCGCCCCGGTCAGCTCCGGCAGGATCTCCAGGTTGCGGCTCTGCGACAGATCGGCAAGCCCTTCCAGCACACCGAACTGCGTCAACTGCCCGGCCACGCCGCGCGAGACCGGCGACCAGGACTGCGCCTCGGACTTGCCGCGAATCACGCGGGTGATCTGGAAGCCCCAGCGGCGCCCGCCTTCGCCCGCGAGCGCGGGATAGCGCAGGCTCTTGAACGGGATCGCCATCTCGGCCGTCCAGCCGTCCTCGACCATCCGGCCGCGGGTCTCGTAGAGTGCGTCCCACGAACGGTCGCCGCGGATGCCGAACTGTCCGGAGTTGCTCAGCCCGCTGCCGCCGCCGCTCGAACGCCCGCCCCGGCCGCCGCCGCTCGAACGCGACTGCGGCGACCGGCTGCGCGACGCGCCGCGGCTGCCGTCGGCGTTGACCAGCTCGTCGCTCTGGACGCCGTAGCCGTTCACGCTGAGCTGGTACGCCCGCTGCTGATCGAGGAACGGATCGAACAGCACCGACATGCGGTCGTCGCCGCCGATCTCGTCCCGGTCGGCCCGGTTGGCGCGGATCATTCCCGGATCGGTGTAGTGGACGTGGAACGCAAAGTAGAGATTGTCGCGGTCGTACGCCATCCAGACCTCGGTCTCCTCCGTGCCCGGCGCGCCCTCGACCGGGGCGATCTGGACGAAGTCGTCGACGTAGGTCGCCGTCTCCCACACCGCGTCGTCGAGCCGGCCGTCGAGGTTCGGGGGCTGCGCCGCGCGGCCGATGGTCACGCGCTTGCGCGCGATGGGGGCGGCAGCGAACCCCCCGCCGCGGCCGCGGCGGGGGTCGGGCATTCCGGTCGCTACCGGTGCCCCACCACTGCCGTCGCCGTTCCCATTGCCGTTGCCCGGCACGGCGTCGTCCGTCTCTTCCGCGAGATCGAGCATTCCGGTGACGCCGGTGCCGCCCGCGGGCGAGCCTTGGGGAGGCAGGCGCCGGGCGCCGATCGATCCGACCCCGGCAGCGTGCCGAACCGGGTTCCCGAGCGCGGCCGGACGGGAACCCGACTCCACCCGGCCGGTAGCGGAGTCCGAGAACGACCCGGCCACCGCCACGTCCGCGGCAGGTCGTCGATCGGCGGCCAGCCCATCCATGAGCGCCGCGACGATCCGGTCCTGCGCGTCGAACAGTTCTTCGAGGGGCCCGTCGACCCTCGTGCTCCGGCGCACCTCTCCTGTGGTCACGTCGACGAGCCGCGCCGTGATGCGCAGCAGGTCGCCGACGCGCTGATAGCCCCCGGCCACCAGCCAGCGCGCGCCGAGCATGCGGCCGGCGTCGAGCGCCTCCTCGTCGCTCTGCACCCGGCTCTGCCCCGCGTCCCCGCCGCCCGCCGCGCGGCCACCGATCACCGGGACGCCCAGGTTCCGCAGATCGCTCGATACCGTTTCCGCGATCCCGACGCCGATCCACGCATCGGCAGACTGGCGGCTGATATTGGTGAACGGGATCACGACCGCACCCGCCGGCTGTGCGGCGGGCGCCGCCGGCAGCCCGAGCCATCCGATCGCGAGAGCCGCGACGCAGCGGCCGAGCCGTGCGCGCGGACGCGCACGGCGTAGAATGAGCAATTCCATCGCAATCACATTTGCAGGGAAACAGGCAAGTCTAGGAGCTTGCGCCGCAGAAAGCAACGGCATGCGGTCTGCGGGCGCAAGCTCCTGGGGCGGTGGGGGATGGGGCCGAACACGGAGCTCCGCGACGGGTTTGGCGGCGCCAGCCGGACGCCGGACAGGCGGCAATGTTCGAGCCGCCGGCCGATGTTGCCCGACTCGCATCCCGACCGGCTTCGGGCCTCGCGATGACGGCGGGTCACCCGGCCGGCGCCGGCGCCAGCAGCCGCCGGGCGACATCGAACGTGCCCAGACGCACCCAACGGTCCGACCGATGCCTGGCGAACAGCTCCACCGAGACGTCGACGAACTCGCCGTGCGCCAGCAGCGCGTCGCCAGACTGCCGACCGGTGTAGCCGCGCGCGGAGCGGAGCGTGAACGGACCGGCCGACGCCCCGGCGGCGAGCCCCTCCCGCCCCACCGCCCGCACGAGGACGCTGCCCCAGTCCAGCTCCTCCCCCGAACGGCGGAAGATCGCGTTCACCTGCAGCACGCCGAACGGCGCCGCCCCGGTGTTGTCGAGGCGGAACGACAGCACCGGCACGATCTTGTTGCCGGCTTCCGACTGCGCCGGGTACCAGCCGGTCGCAACGTCGGCGACGCTCAGCGCCTCGCGCGCGTCGACCGCCGCCCCGGAGCAGCCGCTCGCGACGGCAGCGAGCACCGACACCAACACCAACACCAACACCAACGGGCAACCGCCGCGCGTCCTTGACATGCGTTCCCCCGTGCTCTCCTGCGCCGACCGAATCCGTGATGGACTCCGGCCGTACCGGTCCAGGACTCACTGTCGTATTCGACCCCGCGAACCACCGTTGGTTCCACCGGCCGGCGCGAAGCCGCACGCGCTCGCGCCTTGCAGGGTGCTCGGCTGGAGACCGCCGAAAAATGGTGACGGTCCCGGCTTCACGGCTGGTAGAATGATGGCGATGCCTGCCCTCCTCCGCTGGCGTGACCGGCACATCACCCGCCAGGCGGCAGTCCGTTGGTGCCTGACGGCGGTCGCGGCCGCGCTGCCGGGGTTGCTGGTGCTCGGCCTTCCCGCGAACGCGCAGCCGGCGGATGTCTACGAGCCGCTCGTGACCAGCCGCGGCACCCGTGCTTTCGACGTCGAGTACGAGCTGTGGTACTACGTCAACGTGATCTTCGAGTCGGAGGTGGAGCGGACCGCCGACGGTTACGAGTACCGCTACCGGCTCACCAACAAGGGGGACACCTCCGTGCGCGTCGAGTGGCGCGCGCTGGAGGAGAGCGCGTTCGGTGGCGCGGCCGACGACGTCGACGAGTTGCGGATAGGCCCGCTCGACGCAGGCACGGTCTCCGACTGGCTGGTGCTCACGAGCGGTTCCCCGCCGACCGTCAACGAGCGAGCCGCCCGCATGTTCGGCAGCGCGCCGTCCGGGAACGAAACGGTCCAGTTCAGCGGGCCGGCGCCCGCCTACGTGCCGCAGTAGCGGCGTTCACTCGATCGCGATCCCCTCCGCCTCCAGCACCTCGCGCGCCAGCTTGAAGGCCTCGACGCCGGCCGGGATGCCGCAGTAGACGGCCACCTGCAGCAGCGTGTCGCGGATCTCGGCCGCGGTGCAGCCGTTGCGCAGCGCGCCGCGCACGTGCACCTTGAACTCGGCGCTCCGGTTCAGAGCCGAGATCATGCCCAGGTTGATCAGGCTGCGCTGCCGGTCGGTCAGCGTGGAACGTCCCCAGACCTTGCCCCAGCAGTACTCGGTCACGAGCTGCTGGAACTCCTCGTTGAACGCATCCGCGCCGGCCAGGGCGCGGTCGACGTAGTCGTCGCCCAGCACGCGCCGGCGGATCTCCATCCCGGTGTCGTACAGATCGCTGCTCATCGCTGCCCTTCGTTCCGCTCCGCTCAGCGGCAGGTAAAGTTCCCCGCAACCCGGTTCGCGGGGTCGTGCGAGCGCCTCGGCGAAACGCCCGAACAGAGCGCGGGCCTGCCCGCGTCCGAATCGCGAGCAGGCCCTGCACACGAGCGCGCAGGCCCGGCCATTACCCTCGGCGGCGCGGCGCCGTGCAGCCGACGCCGCGCCCGAGACGCGGTAGGCGCCCTACTGCAGCGCCGGGTCCGGCCGCCCCATCAGCTCGGTGAAGCCGGCCCCTTCGCTCGGAACGAACTTCTGCACCCGGCCGAGAACGTTGTCCACGCCGTAGAAGTTGCGCTCGGCGTCGACCGAGAACTGGTGCAGCTCGCGGAACTGCCCCGGCCCCTCGCCCGCCGCGTCGAACTCGAACTGCGGGTTGCCATTCCAGTCGAGCTTGACCAGCCGCGTCGGCATGTTGTCGGCGATCCAGACCTCGTAACCGGTGGCGTAGATGTCGTTCGGGAACTCGAAGCCGGGCCAGGTGGCGATCGGCGAGATGTTCGGGTGGTACCAGGTCGAGCGCGTCGTCTCGTTGAACACCTGCACCCGGTCGTTGTTCCGGTCGGCGACGTAGATGCGGCCGATGCTGTCGGTCGCCACCGCGTGCACGGCGTCGAACTCGCCGCGGCCGTTGCCGTTCACGCCCCACGTGGTGACGAAGTTGCCCTCCGCGTCGAGCTTCACGACGCGCGAGTTGTCGGAGTCGGCGACGAAGATCGAGCCGTCCTCGAGAAACGCCACGTCCTGCGGGCGGTTGAAGTGGGTCTCGTCGTCACCCGCGCCGCCGGCGCCGAGCGACATCACAAGCTCGGAGCCGTCGTTCGAGAAGGCGTGCAC
Organism: Vicinamibacterales bacterium; assembly: GCA_965116825.1. Taxonomy (GTDB): domain Bacteria; phylum Acidobacteriota; class Vicinamibacteria; order Vicinamibacterales; family UBA8438; genus WTFV01. Next base: position 2,986,571 of record OZ220736.1, on the reverse strand, counting down.
CTGGTGGTTGGTCTCGTCCACCACCCAGACCTTCCGGTCCGGGTCGAACGGGTTGATCTTGATCTTGTGCGGGCCGGCGCCCCCCTCGAACATCTCGTCCCACTGGGTCCAGGCGTCGATCAGGCTGCCGTCGCCGTCGACCACGAAGATCGAGTTGCGCCAGACGCGGTTCTCCCCCGCCTCGAGCGCGTTCAGGCCGATGGAGCCGACATAGCCGTCGAACCCGTCCGGCACCGGGTCCGGCAATCGGATCTCGCCGCGCTGGACGACGAAGATCCGGTCGGGCGATTCCGCGAAGACGCCCGTCGGCGACCCGAACGCGTAGCCGTCCTCCGCGAACGGCGTCAACCAGCCGTCCACTGCTTCGTACGGGCCCGAGGTCTGCTCCAGCAGGGCCGGTCCGGCGAACAGGCCGGACGCGACCACCACGGCGATGACAAGAAGAGACTTACGCATGGTTCACGCTTCCCTTTCCTTCGTGAGTGTCCTGGCGTCCCAAGCTTCCCGCGGTCGGTTCTCCCGGCTCGCGCCGGCGTCCGGGAGCCGCCCTGCCGCGAAGCGTACCCCGGCACCGTACCCGCGCAACCGCGCGGATCATAAGATATACAATCGTGCAGCTTGTTTTTGAACAGATCCGCACCGGCGGCGACCGGAACTTCGGCTACCTCCTCGGCGACCGCGACGCTCGGGCCGCCGTCCTGATCGACCCCTCGTACTCGCCGGCGGTGCTGGCCGAGCGCGCCGCGGCGCAGGGACTCGCGGTAACGCACGTCGTCAACACCCACGGACACCCCGACCACACGGAAGGCAACGCCGAGGCCGTGCGTCTGACCGGGGCGGCGGTGGCCGCGCATCCCGCCTGTCCGGTCGATCCGAGCGTCCGGCTCGACGACGGGGCACTGCTGGCGATCGGCGCGCTGGCGCTCGACTGCCTGCACGTGCCGGGCCATGCCGCCGACCACCTGGTCCTCTACGAGCCGGCGCACCGCCTGCTCTTCACCGGGGACCTCGTGTTCGTAGGCAAGGTGGGCGGCACCGGGACGGACGACGATGCCGCGACGGAATGGAACAGTCTTCAGCGTGTCATCGACACCTTTCCGGACGACGCCACCGTCTGGCCGGGCCACGACTACGGCGTGCGGCCAAGCTCCACCCTGGCGCTCGAGAAGCGGACCAATCCGTTCCTGCTGTGCGCGGACCTCGATGCGTTCCTGGAGCTGAAACGCGACTGGCCCGCATTCAAGGCCCGGCACGGCCTGAAGTAGCCGATCCGACGAAGATCGAAGGGAGTGGTCGTGGCAACGGATCGTATGACGACGCTGTTCTTCGAGCTGTTCAGTGGGTTGCCCCGGCAAGGACCGGGAGAGGCAGAATGCACGCTCCGGGCGCTGGCACTGGTCCCTGGCGTCGGCCCGCGGACCCGCGTGCTCGACATCGGCTGCGGCACCGGCTGCCAGACGCTGGTGCTGGCGCGGAATTCGCCGGCACGCATCGTCGCCGTCGACAACCATCTGCCGTTCATCGACGTCCTGAACCGCGCAGCCGATCGCCTCGGGATCGCGGATCGGTTGCAGGCGCGCGTGGCCGACATGCGACGACTCGATTTCGCGGACGGCTCCTTCGATCTGATCTGGTGCGAAGGCGCCATCTACAACGTGGGCGTCGAGTCGGGACTGCGCGGCTGGCGCCCGTTGCTCGCGTCCGGCGGGCACATCGCCCTGACCGAGGTGTGCTGGCGGAAACCGGACCCGCCCGACGAGTGCGCAGCATTCTGGGAACAGGAGTACGCCGCGATCCGCGACGCGGGTTCCCTGCTGGAAGCCATCGACGCGTGCGGGTACGAGACGGTGGGCCACTTCCCGCTGCCGCCATCGGCCTGGTGGGACGACTACTACCGCCCCCTCCAGCAGAACGTGATGGCGTTTCGGCAACGCTATCGCGACCTGTCCGAGGCGCAGGAACTGGCCGACCAGTGCCAGCGGGAGATCGACGTCTGGCGCACCTACGCGGATTTCTACGGCTACGAGTTCTTCGTGCTGCGTGCCCGTTGAAGGGATGCCGCGGCGCCAGGCGAGCGCGGTCCGACCCGCGGCGCGCTGATCAACCGGAACGCGCGGCGTACGGCGTGTCCACCTCGCGCACCCGCACGCTGGCGCGCTGCCGGCGGCGGACGATACGAGTGACCGCGTCCATACGCTCCTCGGCCGTCATGCTGAACCGTACGCCATCCACCGCCTCGCAGACGTCATCGGACGTGAGGCCGCCGAGGACGACCGATGCATGGATCGGACGCAGCGGCGTTCCGACGCGGAGTGCGAGAAAGTCCACCTGCAAGTCGCGGGTCCCCTTTCGACCGTGCAGTCGCCACAGTTCCCGCACGCCCAACCCGGCGTAGCGTTCGATCTTGCCCTCGTCGGGGCTGGTGATCTCCACCTCGACCACGAGATCCGGCGCGGTGCGTTCCAGGAAGGCGTCGGCGGCCTCCTCGCTCTCGACAAGAGCCGCCTGATACTCCCGGGCGCGTGCGCCGACGTAGAACGCACAGTCGGGCTCCATCCCCGTGCCCGGCGGTTCGCCCTGCCCGCGGAGACGGGTCGTGCGCAGTCCCTTCGACGCGCCGGTCACCGCGGACCCTGCAGTGTCCACGATATGAGAGAGGATCTCGGCGAGATCATCGTGCAGGCGCGATGGGGACATCAACGTGATGAGGCCCCGCACCGGATCGAGACACACCCGCGGGAACGACCGGTTCCAGTCGATCTCGGCAAGCGCGGTCACCGTCTCGGGGTCGGCTCGCAGAAAGTGGATGGTGGAACCCAGCGGTCCGGTCCGCATCGTCGCGTCGTGGTCCATGATCCCGCTGACCCTCGCCTTGCGGCTGCACTTTCCGCCCAGCCAACCCGCTCCAGGAGTCTGCCGCATTCTGCGGCGCAGACTTTCCTAGGGCTCGAGCGCCTCTGCCTTCAGGCGGAACCCGCCCTCCGGGTCCGGCTCGCGATAGGTCGCGTGGCAGGCGTTGCAGGTCGCCTGGACGTCGTCGGCGAAGCCCGACGCGGCCTCGACGTCGACGGCATCCACCGACATCGCGGCGTCGAGACCGTCCATCGCCCGGACGGCGGTCCGGACGAAGCCGATCCCGTCGTCGCGCTCGTGCTGCCGCCAGAAGGTGATCGTGGTGGCGAGCTGCTCGCGGGCGCGGGCGAGCCGCTCCTTCGCCGCGGGGTAGTCGCTTGCCTCGAGGGCGCGCACCGTCGCGGCGAAGTTCGGACCGAGCGTGTCCATGGTGGCGGCCAGATGATTGCCGGTGTAGATCGGGTACCGCTGCGGGCTGTCCTGCGCGCGCAGGCCCGCACCGGACAACGCCGTCGCCGCGGCAACCAGAGCGAGTGCGATACCGCGCGCGTTACGGCCGCTCATGGATGATCTCCACCAACGCCTACACCCGGGTGAGCCGGTCGACCTTCCCCGTGCTGTCCCCGAGCGCCTCGAGCGGCACGCCCAGCTTCTCCAGGATCGTGATGTGCATGTTGGCAAGCGGCGTGTCGTCCGCATAGCGGATGTAGCGCCCGCCCTCGACCCCGGCCGCCTTGCCGCCGACGAGCGCGATCGGCAGGTCGTCGTGGAAGTGGGTGTTGCTGTCGCTGATGCCGGTCCCGTAGAGGAACAGCGTCGAGTCGAGCATCGTGCCGTCGCCCTCGGGCAGGCCGGCGAGCTTGTCGACAAGGTAGGCGAACTGCCGGAAGTGGTACTCGTTGATCTTGTGCAGCCGCTCCAGCTTGGCCGGCTCGTCCTGGTGGTGCGACAGCGGATGGTGCGAGTCCGAGACGCCGATCTCCGGATACGCGCGCCCGCTCACCTCGCGCGCCAGCATGAAGGTGCTGATGCGGGTCAGGTCGGTCTGGTAGGCCAGGGCCAGCAGATCCATCATCAACCGGGCGTGCTCCCGGTAGTCGTTGGGCACCCCGACCGGCTGATCGACGACCGGCAGCTCGCGCGCGCTCTGCTCTTCGGCCATCCGGATGCGGCGCTCGACGTCGCGCAACGCGTCCAGGTACTCGTCCAGCTTCACCTGGTCGCCCGGTCCGATGACCCTCCCCAGGCCCTGCAACTCCGCGCCGACCGCGTCCAGAATGCTGCGGTCGCGCCGCAGCCGCTCCCGGCGCGCCGCCGGGTCCGTGCTGCCGCTGGTCCCGAACAGGCGCTCGAACACCGCGCGCGGATCGTTCTCGATCGGCAGCGGCGTGGTCGGCGTGCGCCAGGCGATGGTGTTGGTGTAGGCGCAGCTCGCGCCGCCGTCGCAGTTGCCCACCATCGCGTTGGACTCGATGCCCAGCTCCAGAGAGGCGATCTGGGTTTCCTTGGAGAGCTCCCGCGCCGCCATCTGGTCCATCGACACCGCCGCATAGACGTCGGCGCCGTTCGTGATCTTGAAGGGAACCCCGGTAAGGAACGTACCCGCCGACCGCGCGTGGTCGCCGCCCCCCTTGACCAGGTTCGCCGGCTCGTCGTCGAGCCCGCCGCACAGCAGCACCCGCTCCTTCATGTGGTTGAGCGACTGCAGCGTCGGCGGCAGGTTCACCATCGGCCCCGCGGTCTTCGGGAACCAATAGGGCATCGACATCCCGTTGGGGACATAGAAGACGCCCAGCCGCTTGATCGGGGCCGCCGCGGTGCGGCTGGTGGCGGTCAGGGCCGGCACCATGCCGTCGAGCAGCGGCAGCGCGATCGTCGCGCCGAGGCCGCGCAGTACCGTGCGCCGGGGCAGATGCTTCTTCGTGATCAACATGCCGGAACTCCCTTCGGCAAGCAGCCCGTCAATCGTCGGCGAACGCGACCACCAGGTCGTGCCCGCAATAAGCCGCCGCGCTACTGTTGATTCGCCGCGACGCTCTCCTCCGGACGCGGCGCCCGCCGCATCTGGAATTGATCGCTCGCGACGACCTTGCCCACCAGCAACGACCACCGGTAGCCGTCGTCCGCCAACTCGCGCGTGATGCGCCGCATGGCCGGCGCGTCGTAGTAGTCGACCCCGCGGCCGAGCGCGTAGATCAGCAGCTTCTCCACCACCGCCTGGATGAACTCGTTGTCGCCCTCGGCCAGCAGCGCCTCGCGGAAGGCGCGCGGGCTGTCGATGACGCGGCCGGACAGCTCGATGGTCGAGTTGATCTCCGCCCCCCCGTCGTCCTCGCGCCAGCGGCCGATGGCGTCGAAATTCTCCATGGCGAAGCCGAGCGGATCCATCCGGCGGTGGCAGCTCGCACAGACCGGACTGCTGCGGTGCAGCTCCATCCGCTCGCGCAGCGATGTCGGGTTGCGCCGGTCGTTCTCCTCGAGCGGCGGCACGTTGGCCGGCGGCGGCGGCGGCGGCGACCCCAGCAGGGTCTCCAGCACCCACTTCCCGCGCAGCACCACCGACGTCCTATTCGCGTAGGACGTCACCGTCAACAGGCTCGCATGGCCCAGCAGGCCGTGCCGCCGATCGTCGTTCCACGTCACGCGCCGGAAGCGGTTGCCGTAGACGTCGTCCACGCCGTAGTGGCGGGCCAACTGCTCGTTCAGGAACGTGTAGTCGGCCTGCAGCAGCTCGGGGATCGGCCTGTCCTCGCGAACCTGACTCTCGAAGAACAGCTCGGTCTCCCGCACCATCGCCGCGCGCAGCGAGTCGTTGAAGCCCGCGAACAGCGCGCCGTCCGGGTCCTGCGAGTGAATGTTGCGAACCGCCAGCCACTGGCCGACGAAGTCGTTCATGAACCGGGTAGCGCGGCGATCGGTGAGCATGCGGCGAACCTGCGCCGCGAGCACGTCCGGGTCGCTCAACCGGCCGCCGGCCGCGAGGTCGAGCAGCTCCTCGTCCGGGATGCTCTTCCACAGGAAGAAGGAGAGCCGCGAGGCCAGCTCGAGATCGGTCAGCCGGTAGATGGCGCCGGGCCGCGTATCGACCGGCTGCCGCTCGACCCGCAGCAGGAAGCTCGGCATCGACAGCAGGGCTTCCAGCGCGCGCTCGATGCCCGCCTCGAAGTCGCGGGCCGCCCGCCCTTCCCGATAGACGACCAGGAGCGGGTCGACGTCGGCGTCCGTCACCGGGCGCCGGTAGGCGCGCCGGGCCAGCGTGCCGATGATCTCGCGGGCGCAGGATTCCTCTGCCGCCGCGCTGCCGTCGGCCGGCTGGCACGTGAAGATGCGCCGGCGGCTCGGCGTGTCCTCGGGAACGGTCCCGTTGAACGGTCCCGAGATGTAGAGCATGTCGATGCCGGGCAGGTCGGCCGGCACATTCGGCGAGGGCGCCGAATCGGTGAAGCCGGCGGACACGAGACGCGTGCCCGCGTTGACCTGCACTCGGATCTCCAACTCGTGGTCGGCAGTCATCCGGTATTCGTGCAGCCGCTGGCCCTCGACGTCGTCCTCCGGCACCGCGATCAGCATCCCCGGATCCGGCCCGGGGAACTTGCCGCCGATCGGGAACCGCCGGACCAGCGCGTGATCGACCCGCAACTCGATCTGATGCTCGTCCTCGGCGATGCCGTCAATCGTCTCGATCGTCTCGTTCCGCTTGAGTCGGATGGCGAAGAGGTACTCGCCGTCGAGCGGGAAGGTATGGCGCACCGCCAGTCCGCCGTGGGTGGCGAACGGCATGTCCTCGCTGCGCCGGATGTCGCGCCGCTCGTAGCCGACCTTGTAGACCTGCATGACCGGCCGGTTGTCGGGACTGCCTACGGCGGTGCGGCTGATCTTGGTGGCAGCGCCGATGTAGCGGCCCATCAGCGCCGGGGTGATCGACAGCACATCCGCGTTGTTGTCGAAACCGAAGCCGGCCATGTCGCTCGGCAACAGCGCCTCGCCGTCGATCTCCAGGTCCAGCAGGTCCTGGATCGCATGGACGTACTCGAGCCTGTTCAATCGCCGCGAGGCGACCCGCCCCGGGTTGGGATCGGCCGCGGCGGCATGGTCGAGCGCCGCCTCCAGGGCGCCGGCGAACGCGTCGACGGCCTCCGCGTCGGGCCGCGGCCGCCCCTCCGGCGGCATCTGCCCGCTCCGCAGCTTCCGGACCACCTTCTCCAGCGTCTCGGCGTTGGCGTGCACCTGGCTCACGTCGAGCCGGTCGAGCATCAGTCCAGCGGTCTGGAGCCGCTCGTTGTGGCAGGTGACGCAGTAGCGGTCGAACAGCTCCCGCGACGGGGGCTCGGGCACCGGCGCCTGCTCGGCGGCCGCACCCGCCTGCGGGCTCGGCGGGGCGGCGCCCGCCGGCGGCTGAAAGCTCACCACCAGGACCAATCCGACCAGACCCGCCAGACGCGCAATGAGCATCTTCGACATGGTCAGTCCCTTCACAAGACGCCGGGCGACGCAGCGCCGCAGCAGGCGAACGCCCGCCGAAGCCGATCGGCATTATATCCCGACCCTGCCGCTGTGCGGCCGGAAAGCCGCCAGCCGGCGAGAGACCGATGCGCAACCTGTCGATCCCTGTGGACGTCAGACCGGCACCGGTCAGCGGCGGCAGGAACCCGTTGCCCCCACGGCCGCAGAACGGCGTGCTGGTATCATCAACGTCATGAGCGATGCAGCGGCGGCGACGGCGGCCCCGAGCGATACGGAGGTCGGCAGCTACTTCGTCGCCAACTACCCGCCCTTCTCGACCTGGACGTCGGACGCGGTGGTCGAGGCGGCCGAGCCGGCCCTCGCCGCTCCGGCGACAGATGGCGTGCCGCTCGGCCTCTACTTGCACATCCCGTTCTGCCGCAAGCGCTGCCACTTCTGCTATTTCCGGGTCTACACGGACAAGAACGCCGCGGAAGTGCAGTCGTACCTCGACGTGCTGGGACGCGAATGGGAGCTGTACGCCGAGCAGCCGGCCATTGCCGGACGCCCGCTCGACTTCATCTACTTCGGGGGCGGGACGCCGTCGTTCCTCTCGGTGCGGCAACTCCGCGGCCTGGTCGACCGGCTCTCGGCCGTGAGCCCCTGGTCGGCGGCGAGCGAGATTACGTTCGAATGCGAGCCCGGCACGCTGACCGAGCCGAAGCTGCGCGCCATCCGCGACATGGGCGTGACGCGGCTCAGCCTCGGCGTCGAGCACTTCGACGACCACGTGCTGGAGCTGAACGGCCGCGCGCACCGGTCGGCCGAGATCTTCCGGGCCTACGAGTTCGCCCGCTCGATCGACTTCCCGCAGATCAACATCGACCTGATCGCGGGCATGCTCGGCGAGACCGACGACAAGTGGCGGGACGCGGTCTCGAGGACCGTGGCCCTCGACCCGGACAGCGTCACCATCTACCAGATGGAGCTGCCCTTCAACACGACGATCAGCAGCGACCGGCTGAAGGGCAAGGGCCAGTTCGAGGAGACGGTCGCCCCGTGGGCCACGAAGCGCCGCTGGGTGAACGAGGCGTTCGCCGCGCTCGAACGGGCCGGCTACACCGTGGGAAGCGCCTACACGGCCGTGAAAGATCCCGGGCGCACGAGCTTCGTCTACCGCGACCGCCTGTGGCAGGGCGCGGACCTGGCCGGCCTCGGGGTGGCGTCGTTCGGGCACGTCAACGGCGTCCACATGCAGAATCTCGACTCCTGGGGCGCCTACGCGCAGGCCATCGAGGAAGGACGCATCCCGCTCAATCGGGCCTACCGGCCGACGGACGAGGAACGCCTGATTCGCGAGCTGGTGCTGCAGCTCAAGCTCGGCTCCATCCGGCCCGCCTACTTCCGGGAGAAGTACGGCGTCGACGTGCGGGAACGATTCACGAATCCGTTCGCGTCACTCACCGCCGACGGCTACCTGGCCGACTCGTCGCCCGAGCGCATCCGCCTGTCGCGCGAAGGCCTGCTGCGCGTGGACAGCCTGCTGCCGCGCTTCTTCCTGCCGGCCCACACCGACATCCGGTACACGTAAGTTGTCACAGGGTCTCCTCTACCCTCTCGACCTGGTCTACCAGCGGGCCGGCATCGAGGTTCCGCGCGTCGAGGTGGTCCAGCCGGACGACATTCCCCTCCCCTATCGCTCGCTGCTCGTCCACGACATCGACATGACGCTGACCCTCGAGCGCCACTTCGGCGGGCGGGTGGCGTTACGGCCGCTGTCGACGTTCACCGAGGGCGGTTCCTACTTCCGCCGCGTCCTGCTGGTGCAGGAGTACGCCGGCCAGCCGGTCGAGATGGGGGCGATCCGAATGCGGCTCGACGCGTTCGACGACGGGATCCGCCGCCAGATCCTGGAGAACGAGGTACCGCTCGGACGCATTCTCCGCGACGGGCGCTTCGAGTACCAGAGCCGCGTCAAGGCGTTCCTCGCCGTCACCCCGAACCCCGAGATGATGGGTGTCTTCTGGATGCGCGAGCCCCGCGTGCTCTACGGCCGGCGCACCGAGATCGTGCGGCGCGGCGCCAGGATCGGCGACATCGTCGAGGTACTGCCGCTCGTATTACGATGAACAGTATGGACACCGGCGCGCACTACGACTGCATCGTCATCGGCGGCGGCCCGGCGGGCGCCACGGCGGGAACGGTGCTGGCGCAGCACGGGCGGCGCGTGGCCGTTCTCGAGCGCGAAGCCTTCCCGCGGTATCACATCGGCGAGTCGCTGATGCCGTATACGTGGTTCACGTTCGAGCGGCTGGGGGTGCTCGACTGGTTCGAGCAGGCCGCCTGCCCGAAGAAGTACAGCGTGCAGTTCGTTTCGACCAGCGGCAAGGTATCGCAACCGTTCTATTTCTTCGAGACGATCGAGCACCCCTGCTCGACGACCTGGCAGGTGCTGCGGAGCGATTTCGACCGCATGCTGCTCGACAACGCGCGGGACAAGGGCGCCGACGTGCGGCAAGGGACGGTGGTCCGCGAGCTGCTGTGGGACGGCGACCGCGCGACAGGCGTCCGGGCTGACGTCGCGGGCGGCGGATCGGAGACGTTTCGCACCGACGCCGTCATCGACGCCTCCGGCCGCGACACCTTTCTCGCCTCGAAGCTCGGCTGGAAGCGGCGCGACCCGGACCTCACGAAGATCTCGATCTTCACCTACTACCGTGGCGCGAAGCGCGACCCGGGGCTCGACGAGGGCGCGACGACGGTCGCCTATGTCCCCGAGAAGGGCTGGTTCTGGTACATCCCCCTGCCCGACGACGTCGTCAGCGTCGGGGTCGTCGCCGAGGCGGACTACCTGTACCGCGGCACGCGCGACCCGGAGGCGATCTTCGCGCGCGAAGCGGGCGAGTGCATCTGGATCGCCGACCACCTGAGCACCGGCACGCGCATCGAACCCGTGCGGGTGACCGGCGAGTTCAGCTACCGCGCCGAGGCGATCGGCGGCAACGGCTTCTGCCTCGCCGGCGACGCCTTCTCGTTCCTGGACCCGGTCTTCTCCACCGGCGTGTTCATGGCGCTCAAGAGCGGCGAGATGGCGGCCGACGCGGTCCACCGCGGGCTCGACGCCGGGGGCGTGACGGCCGAGACCTTCGTGGAGTACGAGCGGGACATGCGCTGGGCGCTCGATCAGTTCCGGCAGCTCGTGCTGTCGTTCTACAACCAGACGTTCAGCTTCCGGGACTTCATCCGCGCCCACCCGGACCTGCACCCGCGGCTGGTGGATGCTCTCGTCGGCAACGTGTTCGCCGATCTCGGGCCGCTGTTCGACGCGCTCCGGGAGTTCTCGGCTCGAACGTCACGGCCGGCGCTCGCGCAGCCGGCGGGCAGCCGGTCGTAGCAGCCCGTAGAATGTGCCGGTGGTCAGCGAGTACCGGCTGAAGCGCCGGGTGCAGTTCTACGAGACCGATACCGCCGGCATCGTCCATTTCTCCTGGTTCTACCGCTACATGGAGGAGGCGGAGCATGCGTTGTGGCGTGCCGCGGGCCTGAGCATCGCCTCGCCGGGCGCGGCGGTCGGCTTCCCGCGCGTCGCGGCTTCGTTCGACTTCCACCGGCCGCTGCGGTTCGAGGACGAGTTCGAGGTCCTCATCCGGATTGCAGCCATCGGCGCGCGGTCGATCCGCTACACCGCGCACGTGACGAAGGGCGCAAACCCGGTCGCCACCGGCAGCCTCACCATCGCGTGCATCGACAAGGAAGCCGGCCCACCGCTGCGGTCGACGGCAATCCCGCCCGAAATCGCCGGCCGTCTCGAGGTCGCGCCACCGCTCTCCGACGCATGACCGCCGACCACGGCAACGCCCCGGACTCCGCGCCGACAACCGGGGAGCCGACCGACCCGCCCGAGAGCGAGTGTGAGCCGCGCGCGGCGCTCGAGGCGCAGCAGGCCGCGCGGCTCGCCGCTTTGCTCCACCATCTGCGGGGCCGGAACACCTTCTACGACCGCAAGTTCTCCGCCGCCGACGTCGACGTGGATCGACTCACGCTGCCCGCGGATCTGGCTGCGCTGCCGTTCACCACGAAGGCCGAGCTGGTGGCCGACCAGGAGGCGTCGCCCCCCTGGGGAACGGCGCTGACCGAGCCGCTCGACCGCTACACGCGCTACAACCAGACGTCGTCGACAACCGGGCAACCCCTGCGCTGGATCGACACGCCGGAGACCTGGCAGTGGATGCTCGAGTGCTGGAAGGCGGTCTACCGCGCGGCCGGCGTGACCGGGCGCGACCGGGTCCTCTTCCCCTTCTCGTTCGGGCCGTTCCTCGGCTTCTGGACCGGGTTCGACGCGGCGACGCAGATCGGGGCGCATGCGATCCCGGCCGGCGGCATGACGAGCGAGCAGCGGCTCGCCCTGATCGAGACCCTGGCGCCGACGGTGATCTGCTGTACCCCGACCTACGCGTTGCGGCTGCTCGACGTGGCGCAGAAAGCAGGCGGCCGCGAGGCGCTCTCCGACGGCCCGGTACGCGTGATCATCGTCGCCGGCGAGCCCGGAGGCAGCATCCCGGCGACCCGGGAGCGGATCGAGCGCGGCTGGGGGGCGCGCGTCATCGACCACCACGGGCTGACCGAGGTGGGCCCGATCAGCTTCGAGTGCCTGCCGGCGCCGGGCTTTCTGCACGTCAACGAACGGGAGTTCATCGCCGAGGTAGTCGATCCCGACACGGCGGCTCCAGTGGCCGACGGGGCACGGGGCGAGCTGGTGATCACGAATCTCGGACGGACGGCCAGTCCCGTCATCCGCTACCGGACGCGCGACCTCGTGGTCCGGACCGGCACACGCTGCGCCTGCGGGCGGACGCTCGCGCGGCTCGCCGGCGGCGTGGTCGCGCGGGCCGACGACATGGTGAACGTGCGCGGCGTCAACGTCTACCCGGCCGCGGTGGAATCGATTCTGCGCGCGGTCGGCCCCGTCGTCGAGTACCGCTGCACCGTGCAGGCGGCGGGGGCGCTCCGGGGAATCACCGTCGAGGTCGAGATCGAGGATGGCGTCGACACCGCGGCGGTCACCGCGCTCGCCGCGAGCCGCCTGCGCGAGGCCCTCGGCCTCAGCGTGCCGGTCACGCGGGTCGAGGCCGGGGCGCTCCCGCGTTTCGAGATGAAGGCGCGCCGTTTCGTCGTGGATCGCGAGGAGGACACATGACCATCACCGGAATCGCCAACATCATGCTGGGCGCGTCGGACCTGGACCGTTCGCGCGCGTTCTATCGGGACAGGCTGGGGATCGCCGTAAAGCAGGAGATTCCCGGCTTCGTCTTCCTCGAGACCGGACCGGTCACGCTCTGCCTCAGCACCGCGCACGCCCGGCTGGCCGAGCAGCCGGGTCCACTGGAAGTGGTGCTGGCGGTGGCGAGCGTGGGCGCCGCCTACACGGCGCTGAAGGACAGGGGCGTCGAGTTCCTGCGCGAGCCGGCCAACGTCACCGGCGACTCGTGGGCGGCGAATTTTCGGGATCCGGACGGCCACCTGCTGTCGATTTTCGGTCCGCGATGAGGAAGCGTAGTAGCATGGGCGGGTTCAAGGAGGACAGGTTCTTGCGTCGATCCAACACTCGGTGGCCGGTCATGGTGGTGCTTGCCGTTCTGGCCGGCACGTTTGCCGCCTGCGGCGGTGGGAGCGAAAGCGGCGGGGCCGGCGACAGCGCGCCGGCGCGCCAGTTCCTCAGCATGGGCACCGCGCCGCCCGGAGGCGCGTTCTTCGTCGTCGGCAGCGCGCTCGCGGAGGTGGTCAACGAGACCGGCGGCGGCTTCGGCTACAGCGTGACGGCCGAGGCGACGAGCGGATCGCAGGAGAACATCCGGCGGCTCGCGAGCGGCGAGCTCGACTTCGCGCTGTCGAACGCGGCCATCACCTATTTCGCAGTCCGGGGCAGCGAGGGCTGGGACCGCGCCTACCCGGTCCGCTCGGTCATGACCCTGGCCCCCAACGTCGCGCTGTTCGTGACCCAGGCCGACTCCGGCATCACGAGCATCGACGACCTGCGCGACCGGCGCGTCAGCGTCGGACCGGCGGGCGCCGGCTTCGAGTACTTCGTCGGTCCGTTGCTCGAGGCGCACGGGGTGACCTACGACGACTTCTCGCCGCTCAACGCGACGCAGCAGGCCGCCGTCGACATGCTGACCGACGGCTCCGCCGACGCGACGTTCCTCGGCGGCGCCGTGCCGACCGCGTCCATCACCCAGGCCGCCGCGTCGATGGAGCTCACCTTCATCCCGTACGGCGACGACGAGAAGCAGGCGCTGGTCGACGAGTACCTCTTCTTCCGGCCGGCCAGCATCCCGGCCGAGACCTACCGCGGGCAGTCCGCTGCGTTCGAGGGGCTCGACGTCGGCTCGATGCACGTCATCACGTCGGCCGGCGCACCGGACGATCTCGTCTACAACTGGACGAAGCTGCTCTACGAGAACCGGGAGCTGGTCGTCGAGAAGCACGCCGCCGGACGGGCCATCAACCCGAACAACGTGGTGCGCGACACCGGAACGGAGTTCCATCCCGGCGCGATTCGCTTCTACGAAGAGGCCGGGATCTGGCCGCAACAGGCCGCGCCGTGACGCCGGATCCGCCGCCGCCGCGCGACCTTCGGCTCCTGGCGACCGGCACGCTCGGGGTGCTGCTGTGCGCCTTCACGCTGGTCGAGGTCAACTACCCGCTGCTGGCCCCGCAGAGCCGCCTGGCGTTCTTCGCGCTCGTGGGGCTGGCGCTCTGCTTCCTGAACGTCCCTATCCACCCGTCCCTGAAGGACGACCCGCGCGCCCGGGCCGGCGACGTAGTGCTCGCGGTGCTGGCCGCAGCCTGTTGCGGCTACATCGTAGTGCAGACCGATCCGCTGTTCGCGGCGTGGTGGGTCGACGGCCAGACGCTGGGGAACCGGGCCGGCTTCGAGACGACGTTCGACACCGCCATCGGCCTCCTCGGCCTGCTGCTGGTGATCGAGGCGGCCCGGCGCGCGCTCGGCCTGGCCCTGCCGCTGCTCGCCGCGGCGTTCATCCTCTACGCGCTCTTCGGTTCGGTGTTTCCCGACTGGCTGTTTCCGCACCGCGGCTACACCGTGCCGCGCGTCGTGGCGCAGACGTTCCTCCACAGCCAGGGCATCTTCGGCATAGCGCTCGGCGTGATGTTCACCTACGTCTTCCTGTTCGTCATCTTCGGGGCGTTCCTCGAGGCGACCGGGGCGACGCGGTTCATCGTCGACTTCGCGGAGCGAGTGTTCGGGCGCAGCTCCGGCGGTCCCGCGAAGGTGGCGGTCCTGAGCAGCGGCCTGATGGGATCCCTCTCCGGCAGCGCCGTCGCCAACACCGCGACCACGGGAACGTTCACCATCCCGATGATGCGCAGCGCCGGCTTCCAGCCGGTGACCGCGGCCGGCGTGCAGGCGGCGGCCAGCTCGGGTGGGGCGCTGATGCCGCCCGTGATGGGCGCGGGCGCCTACATGATGCTGGAGATCGTGGACCCGCCGGTGACCTACCTGGAAATCATCCGGGCGGCGCTCATTCCCGCACTCCTGTACTACCTGTCGCTGATCCTCATCGTGCACTTCCATGCGCGGCGGATGTCGATCGCGACCGGAGGGGCGCCGGTCGCAGCGGCGCCCGCCGGCGACGAGACGCCCGATGCCGCGGCGAGGGCGCGTGCGGCGGGAATCGTCTTCGGCTCGGCGCTCGGCAGCCTGATCCTGTTCCTGGTGCTCGGCTATACGGCGTTCCGGGCCGTCACGCTGTCGCTGGTCGTGATCATCGCGGTCAGCAGCGTGAGCAAGGCGACCCGCCTCGACTGGCGCTTCACGATCCTGAGCCTCGTCACCGCGGCGCGCGGCGTCGTGCCGCTGGTGGCCGCCGCTGCCTGCGTCGGCATCATCATCGGCATCGTGACGCTGACCGGGATCGGGACCCGTCTGCCCGCGACGATCATCCCGCTGGCCGAGCAGAGCCTGTTCCTCGCCCTCGTCCTGATCATGATCTCGTCGATCGTCCTGGGCATGGGGCTGCCGTCGGCGGTCTGCTACCTGCTGATGGCCACGCTGATCGGCCCGGTGCTCGGCAACCTCGGCGTCATCCCGCTGGCCGCGCACCTGTTCATCTTCTACTTCGGGATGATGTCGATGGTGACGCCGCCGGTGGCGCTGGCCGCCTACGCCGCTTCGTCCATCGCCGGCACGCGCATCATGCCGACCGGCCTCGCCGCGTTCCGCTTCGCGCTGGTCGGCTTCACGCTGCCCTACATGTTCATCTACCGGCCGGAGCTGCTGATGCTGACCGCCGCCGGCGAACCGGCCGGCTGGCTGCAGATGCTGCTGCCGGTCGCCATCGCCACGCTCGGCGTCACCTGCTTCGCCGCCGGAATCGCCGGACAGTTGCGGAATCCGCTGGCCCTCGGCCCGCGCCTGGCCGTCTTCGGGGCGGCGGCGCTGCTGCTCGCGCCGGGGCCGTCGCTGAGTCTGGCTGGTATCGGCGTTCCACTCTTCGACGTGGCCGGCGTGGCGCTCTTCGGCGGCGTGCTGGCCGCGAATCGGCCCACGCCGTAGAGGCCTCTTGGCGGGGGTTGCCGTTCCTCGGCGCGCATGGCACACTGGCGCTTACGTGTCGACACGGTAGCCGCGGATGACGACGCCCCGCCGCTCCCGACCGCCGGCGGCATCCGGAATCCGGGCGGATGGACTTCAGCAACTACCGGCTCGAGGCCGAGTACTACGATGAGGTGTTGCGGCCCGACGGTACGCCGCGGCCGCACTGCCGTACTCTCCACGACGCCCTGACGGGGATCTCCGGCGCCGAGCTCGGCGAGGTTCAGGAACGGGTCACGCGCTCGTTCCTGAACGAGGGCATCACCTTCACCGTCTACGGCGACGGCGAGGCGGACGAACGGATCATCCCGATCGACTGCGTGCCCCGCATCCTGCCGGCCGCGGAGTGGACGGAGCTGGAAGCGGGCCTGAAGCAGCGCATCCTCGCCCTGAACCGCTTCCTGGCCGACGTCTACGGCGAATCCCGCGTGATTGCCGACGGCGTCATTCCGGAGGACATGGTCCGCGGCTGTCCCCAGTACCGCCTCCAGATGCGCGGCGTCCGCCCGCCGCACGGCACGTGGGTGGCGATCTGCGGCACCGACGTCGTGCGCACGAACGACGGCTTCATCGTGCTCGAGGACAACCTGCGAGTACCGTCCGGCGTCTCGTACATGATCGCCAACCGCAAGGCGGTGAAGTCGAACCTGCCCCGGCTCTACCGGCGCTGCCGGGTGCAGGAAGTGGAGCATTACGGCGATCTGCTGCGGCAGACGCTGCGCGAGCTGGCGCCGCCCAACCGCCCGGACCCGTGCATCGCCCTGCTGACCCCGGGCGTGTGGAACGCGGCCTTCTACGAGCACATGTTCCTGGCCCACGAGCTCGGCGCGGAGCTGGTCGAGGGCCGCGACCTGCTGACGCGCAACGGCTTCGTCTACATGCGCACCACCGAGGGACTCCGGCAGGTCGACGTCATCTATCGGCGCGTGGACGACGACTTTCTCGATCCGCGCGTCTTCCGTTCGGACTCCATGCTCGGCGTTCCCGGCCTGCTGCAGGCGCACCGGCTCGGCAACGTCACACTGGCGAACGCGCCCGGGACCGGCGTGGCCGACGACAAGAGCGTGTACGCCCATGTACCGGACATGATCCGCTACTACCTGAGCGAGGAGCCGATCCTCTCCAACGTGCCGACCCGAATCTGCCGCCGGGCCGAAGACCTCGAGTACACCCTCGACAACCTGGACAAGCTCATCGTGAAGCGCGTCGGCGAGGCGGGCGGCTACGGCATGCTCGTGGGTCCACAGGCCACACCCGCCGAGCGCGACGCCTATGCGGCCGGGATACGGGACAATCCGGCCGACTACATCTCGCAGGAGGTGCTGTCTCTCTCGCGGGCGCCCTGCCTGATCGACGGGGGGCTCGAGCCGCGGCACGTGGACCTGCGGCCGTTCGTGTTGCGGGGCCGGGAGACGCGCATCGTGCCCGGCGCCTTCTGTCGCGTCGCGCTCCGCCGCGGCAGCATCGTGGTGAACTCGAGCCAGGGCGGCGGCGGCAAGGACGTGTGGGTCCTGGAGTCCTGACATGCTGGCGCGCAGTGCCGAAGGCTTGTACTGGCTCGGCCGCAACGTCGAGCGGACGGAAGACCTCTGCCGCCTGCTGCGCGAGCAGATGGGCGCGCTCGTGGATCGGCCGGTACGCGAGATCAACCTCGGCTGGCGCCGGATCTACGGCGTCCTGCACAGGCGCCCGCCCGGGCCGGCCGTCGGCGTCGCGGAGAGCGATGACGACTACGCCCTGGCCGATTCGTACACGCTGGCCGACGACGTCACGTTCGAGCGCACCAATCCGGGATCGATCCTGAGCAGCTTCTCGAACGGCCGGGAGAACGCGCGCCAGATGCGCCACTGCATCAGCGGCGAGATGTGGACCTGCCTGAACCTGGCGTGGCTGCGGCTCGGCACGCGGCGCATCGAGGACATCTGGAAGGCGGCCCCCGAGGGCTTCTACGCGGATCTGGCGCACGAGATGGACCTGTTCGCCGGCGTGGTGGACACCACGCTGTACCGCGACGACGGCTGGCGCTTTCTGCAGCTCGGCCGTTTCATCGAGCGCGCCCAGTTCAAGATCGCGCTGCTTCTGGCGCATCTCGACAGCGTGGGCGGCCACATCGAAGCGGCCGACAGCGAGTGGTCGAGTCTGTTGCGGGTGTGTCAGGCCTTCGACACCTACAAGCGCCGCTACGGGGTCGAGCTCCGGCCGCCGCGGGTCCTGGAACTGCTCGTCGAGGATCCGCGGCTGCCGCAGTCCCTGTGCAGGGCCCTCGACGACGCGGCGGCCACGCTCGGCGCTATCGCGCTCGGTCCGGGCCCCTGCGGCGACGCCCGGCGGCGCGCCGGAGATCTGCTGTCCACCGTTCACCAACCGTGGCCCGACGCGCCGAGTCTGCCGGACCGCGCGGGGCGCCTGCGGCGACTGGAGGGGGACTGCTGCGCCCTTCACGATCTCGTGATGGCCGCGCATGTCGGCTACGATACCGACGGCGCGCCGGTGCGCTGACGTCCACGGTTCACACGACGTTGCGTTCCACGGCTCGCAACGGTCTCGGACAACCGGCGCCGGCCCGCAGTCGGCCCCGAACCAGGAGGTGACGCATGAGCGAGTTGTCGAGCGGAGAACTGCAGTTCATCTTCAACACGTTTTCGTTTCTGCTCTGGGGCGCGCTGGTGATGTGGATGGCGGCCGGCTTCACGATGCTGGAGTCCGGCTCGGTCCGCACCAAGAACGCCTCGGTCATCTGCCTCAAGAACATCGGCCTGTACTCCGTCGCGGGAATCGCCTACTACGTCATCGGCTACAACCTGATGTACGTCGACGTGGGCAGCGTGATCGGCTCGCTAACCTTCCTGCGCGGCCCGTCCGCCGACGAGCTCGCGCTGCTGGCGGGCGTGGAAGGGGCGCGGGAGGCGGTAAGCGCCACCGACTACGCCGTCATGTCCGACTGGTTCTTCCAGATGGTCTTCGTGGCGACCGCCGCGTCGATCGTCTCCGGTGCGCTGGCCGAACGGGTCAAGCTCTGGTCGTTCTTCGTCTTCACGCTGGTGCTGACCGCCGTCATCTACCCGATCGTCGGCGCCTGGACGTGGGGCGGCGGCTGGCTGAGCCAGATGGGTTTTCAGGACTTCGCCGGTTCCACCATCGTGCACGGGACGGGCGGCTGCGCCGCGCTGGCCGGCGCGCTGGTCGTCGGCCCGCGGCACAACAAGTTCCGCAAGGACGGCACGGTCACGAGCACGCCCCCGTCCAACATTCCCGTGGTGACGCTGGGCGTGTTCATCCTGTGGTTCGGCTGGTTCGGCTTCAACGGCGGTTCCCAGCTCGCCCTCGGGAGCGCTGCCGACGTGCTCGCGATGAGCCATGTTCTGGTCAACACCAATCTGGCGGGAGCGGCCGGCGTCATCGCGGCCATCGCCGTCTCGCGGCCGATCCTCGGACGGATGGATCTGCTCGCCGGCCTGAACGGCGCAATAGCCGGTCTCGTCTCGATCACCGCGGGTCCGGACATCACCAGTCACTATTGGGCCATCGTGATCGGCGCGGTCGGCGCCATCATCTGCACCGCGGCCATCAGGCTTCTGGAGAAGCTCAAGGTCGACGACGTGGTGGGAGCGGTGCCCGCTCACCTGTTCGCGGGCGCCTGGGGTACGATAGCAACGGTCATCGCCGCCGGCGCCGACATCGGCGTGCAGCTTCTCGGCGTGCTCGCGGTGGGCGCGTTCGCGTTCACGACATCGTGGCTGACGTGGCTGGCGCTGGAGAAGACGATGGGCGTGCGCGTGTCCCACAAGGTCGAGGAAATGGGTCAGGACGTGGCGGAGTTGGGTATCGACGCCTACCCCGAGTTCGTGCTGATGCCAGAGCGAGACGAGTAGATCCGAAACATGTCGAACCCCGGCAGCGAAGGAACGGGCGACGACCGCGGCGCGCCCGCGGAATCGGCCGCTCGAAAACACATCTGCGTCTACCTGGGCGGCAACCTGGGGCGCGAGCAGCGCTACATCGACGAGGCTGACGCGCTGGGCCGCCTGATGGCGGCCGAGGGAATAGGGCTGGTCTACGGCGGCGCCCGGGTCGGGCTGATGGGCGTCCTGGCCAGCGCCGTCCTGTCGAACGGGGGCTTCGTCACCGGGGTGGTCCCCCGGCAACTGTCCTACCAGGAGCTCGCCCACGAGGGACTCAGCCGTCTCCTCGAAGTCGACACGATGCACGAACGCAAGCACCTGATGCAGGAATTGTCGCAGGGCTGCATCGCGTTGCCCGGCGGCTTCGGCACGCTGGAGGAGATCTTCGAAGCGCTGTGCTGGTCGCAGCGGCCCCTCGAGCTGCACGAGAAACCGTGCGTCTTCGCCAATATCGGCGGCTACTACGATCGCCTGTTCGATTTCCTGGATCACGCGGCGGCGCGTGGTCTGCTGCTTCCGCAGAACCGGCTGCTCGCCAGGCAGGCGCCCTCCGCGGCGGAAGCGCTCCAGGCGATTCAAGCGGCCTGGGCGGAAGAGGAACAGGCGATCATGGACGTTATCAAGGCGTACGAAACCTGATTCGCGGCGTCCCGCGTTCGTGCACCCGTCGTCGTGCGAGCGCAGGAGGGGGCTTGCAAGCCCTTGCCGCCTCAGGCCGAGGCGGCGAGGGCTGCTTCGCGGGAGTCCTTGATCGGGATGATGCGGTCGAAGCCGCTGATCCGGAAGACTTCCTCGATGTGGTTCTTCATGGCGCAGAGGACCAGCGTCCCCTCGCCCGCCTTGAGCGCCTTGGCCGCAATCAGCAGCACCCGCATGCCCGAGCTGCTGATGAAGTCGAGGCGGCTGAAGTCGACGATCAGACGCCGCTCGCCGCTACTGACGTGATCCATGACGACGGACTCGAACGAGCGGGCGTTTCCGCTGTCCAGGCGCCCGACGGGCAACAGCACCAGCACCTCGTCGTTCCGTTCTTCCGCGACTTCGATATCCATCCGTTCACCTCTTCGCTCGGACGGCCCCGTCAACCGGCCTCCGGCGTGAGATCGTGTTCCAGCGTCAACCGGTTCTTCCCGCCCGAATATTCGTACTTCACGCGGTCCGCAAAAGTCTTGATCAGGTGCAGCCCCAGACCGCCTATCGGCCGCTCGTCGACCGGTGACGACACGTCGGGATTCGTGTTCTCCGTCGGATCGAACTTCTCGCCGTTGTCCACGATAGACAGGATCAACGAGGAATCGTGGACCTGCAGGCCGACCTCGATCCTGGGACGGGCGACCCCGCGGAGACCGTAGCTCACCGTGTTCGTGATCAACTCGTCGAGCGCCAGGTTGATCATGTATATCTGCTGATCCGGCAGCTTGTTGGCGTCGCCGAACTCCTCGACCATCTGCGCCAGACTGCGCACCGCGGACAACCTCGGCGACAGCGAGACGCGCAGTTCATCCATCCTCGCCACGTAACGTGCCCTCCAAGGGGAAACCGCACACTCCGACGGCAGAGCACCAATCGGACTCGCTCGCCTCGAGGTAGAGCGCCGGCGGATCACCCGTCCACCGAACCGTCAGACCTCGGCCAGCGCGGACTCGCGGGTGTCCCGGATCGGGATGATCTGATCGAAGCCGCTGATGCGAAACACTTCGTGTATATGGTCCGGCATGGCGCACAGCACGAGCTTTCCCTGGCTGGCGTGCAGCTTCTTCGCGGCCATCAGGAGCACCCGCATCCCGGAGCTGCTGATGAAGTTCAGGCGGCCGAAGTCGACGAGCAGCCGCTGCTCGCCCCGGTCGACGCGCTCCATCACGATCGACTCGAACGAGCGCGCGTTCGCACTGTCGAGACGCCCAATCGGCAGAAGCACCAAGGCCTCGCCGTCCCGCTCCTCCACTACTTCTATGTCCATAGACTCATCACCTGCAAGTCCGGTCGATCGGACAAGGACAAGGCATCAATCCGACGCCCTGGCGAGATCGTGTTCCATGGTCAACCGGTTCCGGCCTTCCACGAACTCGTAGGAGACGCGGTCGGCGAAGCTCTTCACCAGATGCAGACCGAGCCCGCCGACGGCCCGCTCTTCCAGCGACGACGTGACGTCCGCATTCGTCTCCTGCGTCGGATCGAACGGCTGTCCGTTGTCCTCCATGACCAGAATCAGCGTGCCGGCGACGACCCGCATCACGATCCGGATCTCGGCATCGGCCATGTCCTCGAGACCGTGCGTCACGGTGTTGGTGATCAGCTCGTCGAGCGCGAGATTGATGACGAACACCTTCGGGTCGGGCAGTCCGTTGGCGTCGCCGAATGCCTCCACCATGCCCGACAACTCGCGAACCTCCGACAGTCGGGCCGGAATGGTCACGCGCAGTTCTTCAGCCATGCGGTCTCGCCTCTCGCTCGGATGACCCAATACTCTAGCAAACTCCGACCGGTCCGCTGCAAGTCCGCGAGCCGCGTCACCGGCGCCGCAGCAGCACCAGGCACGTCATGTCGTCGGCGGCGGGAGCGCCGGCGGAGTACGCGCCGATCTCGCTCCACACATGGTCCACGATCTCCTCGGGAGAGCGCGCCGACGCGCCGTCGAGGGTCGCCTCGAGCCGTTCCTTGCCGAACAGCTCGCCGGTCAGATTCACTGCGTCGGTCAGCCCGTCGGTATAGAGAAACAGCGCGTCGCCGGGGTGCAGCTTCTCCTCGCGGCTCTCGTACTCGAAATCGTCGAGCACGCCCATCGCCACCCCGCCGGTCATCGGAAGCGGCCGCCGCGAATCGTCGCCGGCCACGAGATACGCAGGCTCGTGCCCGGCGCAGACGTACTCCATGACGGCCCGCTCGAGATCCACGATGGCGAGCACCCCGGTGACGAACAACGCCATCGGGTTCTCGCCGCAGAGCCGGCGGTTGGCTTCCGAGGCGATGGCGCCGACGTCGCCGCTCTGGCTCTCGGACGCCGCCGCGTTGATCGCGCCCTGCGAGGCGGCCATGAACAGCGCGGCCGCCACCCCCTTGCCGGAGACGTCGCAGACGGTGAAGAAGAGCTTGCCGCCGGACGGCTCGAGCACGTCGACGAAGTCGCCGCCCACCTGCTGCGCGGGCGTCATCCGGGCGTAGGCGGCGAATCCGCCGAGGTCCACGTTCCCTTCGCGGACCAGGGCGGCCTGCACGACCTTGGCCATCTCCAGATCCTGCTCCAGGGCCTGCTGGGCGAGACGCAGGCTGCGGTTGGTCTGCTGGAGCTCGTCCGTCCGCGCCGCGACCATCATCTCGAGCTGCTCTTCGCGGTTGAAGACCTGCACCGTCATGGCCTCGAACACCCGCGCCAGACTGCCCAACTCGTCCGTGCGCTGGACCACCGCCTCCATCGGGCCTTCGTCCGGCTGCCTGCCCATCTCCACCTGGCGGGCCGCCGAGGCGATCACCTCGATCGGCTGCGTCAGCCACCGCGTGCCCCAGAGCGCCACGGCGGCGGTGAAGCCGAGCAGGACGAAGGCGATCAGCGTGGTGTTGCGCGCTTCGGTCTGCACCGTGGTCGCGATGTCGTCGAGACTGACGGCCAGAGCCAACCCGCCGATCGGGATCCCGCCGGCGTTGATGATCGGCGACGCGACCCAGATTCCGCGGTCGGCGGGCGACGCCAGGCTGAGGCTGGCCTCGCTGACCACTTGCCCGCGCTGCATGGCCTGCGCGACGATTCCTTCCGACCGGCGCCCGAAGACGCTGGCCGCATCCACCGTCCCGGCCCCGGCCTGCCCGGCCCGCGGAGCGGACGCGGCCAGCTCGCGGTCCAGATTGACGACCCAGAGCGCCTCGATATTGCGGGTTTGAACCAGGAGGTCCGCCTCACGCTGGTATACGGCGTACAGCAGGTTGCCCGCGCTGCCCTCGATCGGAATGCCGACCTGCACGACCCGCGGCGAACCGGCGCCGGCAACCGCAACGTACTTGTAGACCTCGCCGTCGGAGGTGCGCGGGGCAGTCGCCAGCTCCAAGCTGTTCGCGGACCCATCGAGCAGCGGAGCCAACTCGTCCGCATGGGGCACGCTGATGCCGGGTCCGCCGGAGAGGGGCGGCAGCAGACTGGAGTAGGCCACGGAGCCGTCCGCGTCCACGACCCTGATCTCCCCGATGACCGTTGCACCGGCGATGCGCCGCAGGCGGCCGTCGATCTCCTCGGCCGACCAGCCGGCCTCCTCCGCGGCGGCGACGAAATGCCCGGCGATGTGCGCCTGCACCAGCATGTGCTGGCCGATTATCCCTTCGACCACGGCAGACACATCGGCCCGCTGCGAGGTGAAGGTATTGGTCAGGATCTCCTGCTCGCCGAAGACCAGCGCGTTGCCGATCTGCACGATCCGCTCCTGATCGACCCCGCCGACCCCGACGTACTTGTAGACCTCCTGGTCGATCTCCCGCACCTGGGCGGGTTGCGTGATCACGTCGGCGTCGTCGTCGACGTCCGACCCGAGCAGCACGTAGAACCTCGACGCCTGCGGCTGCACGGCCGGATCGGGGTCGAACCGGAACGGCACGAGCGCGCCGTTCTCGTCGCGAACGTTGGTGAGGTACGAGAAGCCGACGCTGTCGGTGATCCAGAACTCGTCGAGCACCGTATTCGCCACGATGGCGTCGAGAGTCTCGATGATGCGCGGCGGATCCTGCCCCGCCTCCTCCGCGGCTGCGACCAGGTGGGCGGCGATACGCGCCTGGGCGATCATCTGGTCGTCGAGCGTCGCATCCAGCGTACGGGCGACGTTGGCCAGCGAGATATCGCCTATGTCGGCGAAGCTCGCCGACAGGAGCTCCGCGAGGTGCACCGCGGCGGCCTCCGCCTCGTCGCGCAGCGCTATGGCGGAGTTGTAGAGCATGGTGGCGGACGTGGTCGTGATCGTGACGGTGAGAAGCGCTGCAAGGGCCAGAAAACCCCGCACCGCAAGTCGGAGCCCCTTGTTCATCGTCCGCACTTCGGTGGCTGGCGCATCCAGTGTTTGCGTCACGATTCGGTTCATCTCAGGCCCCCGCGTGGCGGCGGGACGTCACAGTCGCCACATCACCCACAACTGCGCGACGTTGTCGTCTTCGTCCACGCCCAGCTTGTTCCGCCAGTACTGGTACTCCACGCCGAGAAAGAGCTGGTTGGCGGCGCCTGTCAGCGCCTTGCCGATGTCCCAACCGAGCTGCGGCTGCGCAAGGATCCAGCCCTTCACGGGAACACCGAGCTCGTTGGTCGTCGCGCCGATGTACTCGGCGTGGCCGGTGAACCAGAACGACTGGCTGCCGAGGTCGAAGGCGGCTCCCCAGCTCGCGTCGAACATGAAGCTGTCGGTCGTCCGGGGCGCCCCGCCCCGCTCGAGCCCGCTGCTGGCGTCGATGAAGGCGGTCACGTCCGTGTTGAAGAAGACGAAGCCGGGCACGTCCCAGGAGAGCCGCGCGCCGGGCAGCCACTTGAGAACATTGGCGTCGCCGTCGAAGTTAATGCCGCCGATCAGCGCAACGTCCCGCACCGGCCCGGCGCCGACGGTCCGGTCCGCCAGCTTGCCGAAGCTCAGCGTGGGATACCACTCGCCGTAGAACTCCAGGTCGTTGAAGCCGTCCGCGACGCCGTCCTCCAGAATGTCGATGAAGACGAAGCTGTCGCCGAGCGACCAGCTCGACGCCTGCTGCACGGTCAGAATCTGCGTGTAGTGGCGCGCGCCTGAGAAAGGATTCGCGAGCCGGCCGTACTGGTAGTGGAACTCCGTCTGCGCGACTGCGCTGGCCGGCGCGGCCAGCAGCAACGCCGCGGCCAGGGTCCAGTGCCCAAGCGAACGGGTCCGCGCGATGTTGTGCATCTCGGAATGATACCTATTCCCGGCTGCCGTGTCCGCCCGGAATCCGCACCGTGGAGATCGGGGAACGGATTCACCCTAGTCGCGAGTCGCACCGGAACCTCGACCGTTCGTGCACACGCGATAACAGCCTGCGGCACCGGCGCGATTGAATCCGAGCGCCGGGCCGGCGTAGTACGATGCCCGGATGCCCCGCTCGGCGCGCGAGCTGCTCGGCCGCGTCTTCGGTTACGACCGGTTCCGCGGACAGCAGGAAGCGATCATCGAGCATACGATCACGGGCGGCGACAGCCTGGTATTGATGCCGACGGGCGGCGGCAAGTCGCTCTGCTACCAGATCCCGGCGCTCGTCCGCCCCGGCGCCGCGGTGGTGGTCTCGCCGCTCATCGCGCTGATGCGCGACCAGGTCGACACGCTGCTGCAGGCCGGGGTGCGGGCGGCCTGCCTCAACTCCACGCTCGCCTACGAGGAGGTGCTCGACGTCGAGGCTCGACTGCGTGGCGGCGAAATCGACCTGCTCTACGTGGCCCCCGAGCGGCTGCTCGGGGAGCGGACGCTGGCACTGCTCGACGACCTCGAGCTCGCGCTCTTCGCGATCGACGAGGCGCACTGCGTGTCGCAGTGGGGTCACGACTTCCGCCCGGAGTACCTGCAGCTCTCGGCCCTTCACGAGCGCTTTCCGGCCGTACCACGCATCGCCCTCACCGCGACGGCCGACGAGCCCACGCGGCGGGAGATCCGGGAACGGCTGCGGCTGCAGGACGCCCGCCTGTTCATCGCCGGCTTCGACCGGCCGAACATCCGCTACCGGGTCGTGCCGAAGCAGAGCCCGCGCGAGCAGCTCGCGCGGCTGCTCGACAACGAGCACCGGGGAGACGCCGGCATCGTCTACTGCCTGTCGCGCCGCCGGGTCGAGGAGACGGCCGAGTGGCTGCGCGCACGCGGCGTGGACGCCCGCCCCTACCACGCCGGCCTCGGCGGCCGGGAGCGCGGCGACGCGCAGGACGCGTTCGTACGCGGCGAAGGTGTGGTCATCGTCGCGACGATCGCCTTCGGCATGGGCATCGACAAGCCGGACGTCCGCTTCGTCGCCCACCTCGACCTGCCGAAGAGCCTCGAGGCGTACTACCAGGAGACCGGCCGGGCCGGCCGGGACGGGCTGCCCGCGACGGCGTGGATGGCCTACGGGCTGCAGGACGTGATCACGCTGCGGCAGATGGTCGACGGCTCCGAGGCCGGCGAGGCGCGCAAGCGGCTGGAGCTCCGCAAGCTGGACGCCATGCTCGGCTACTGCGAGCTGACGACCTGCCGGCGGCGGACGCTGCTCGCCTATTTCGGCGAGACGCCGGCGGAACCGTGCGGGAACTGCGACAACTGCCTGGAGCCACCCGAGTCGTGGGACGCGACCGAGGCGGCGCAGCAGGCGCTGTCGTGCGTCTACCGGACCGGGCAGCGCTTCGGGGTCGCCTACGTCGTCGACGTGCTGCGCGGGAAGGACGACGAGCGGATCCAGCGCTTCGGCCACGATCGGCTCCCGACGTTCGGCATCGGCGCGGACCTCGACGCCCGGCAGTGGCGGTCCGTGATCCGCCAGATCGTCGCCCGCGGGCTGCTGCGTGTCGACGTCGAGAAGTACGGATCGCTGCAACTGACCGCCGCCGCGCGGCCGGTGCTGCGCGGCGAGGCCACCGTCGAGCTGCGGCGGGACGCGCTCCCCGCCCGGAAGGCGCGACCGGCCCGCGAGGCGCGCGACCGGGTGCAAGCGGTGCTCAGCGCGGGAAGCCGGGCGCTGTTCGACGCGCTGCGGGCGCACCGCCGCGAGCTGGCCGGGGAACAGGGCGTGCCGCCCTACGTGATCTTCCACGACGCGAGCCTGGTGGAGATGGCCGAGCGCCGGCCGCGCTCGCTCGACGAGTTCGCGGCGATCCCCGGCGTGGGCGCGACGAAGCTGGAACGCTACGGCGAGACGTTCATCGAGATCATCGTGACGCACGCGGCCGACGAGCCCGCCCCGGCCGCCACCGCGGCCCCGTAGGCCGGCCGGCGCGCACCAGCCGATGTCATCTGCGACGGGACGTGGCATGTCCCGTCGCCGGGAGTCGAGAATGTTCGCATCGTTCTGCCGGGGCCTGAGCATCTCGATCTGCTGCAGGATCTCGCGGCGGGTTCAGCTATCGGCGCCGACCTCATGATGGATGCCCATCTCGCAGCGCTGGCGATCGAACAGCAGGCCGATCTGCATTCCAACGATACGGACTTCTCCCGGTTCTCCGGATTGCGGTGGCGCAATCCGATCGCATGAGCAGCGCGCGCGCCGCGTCCGGCGATAGGCCGACGCCCGGCGGCAGTATGATCGTTGCATCCATGCATGCAACGATCTCGTGGCGTCGCATCCGCGCCGGAACCGTGCTGTGCGGCCTGCTGTGGTCGGTGGCGGCCGTTCCGGAACAGTCCTGCGCGCAGGCCGCTTCAGAGCCGGTGGCCCTGCCGCCGACCATCCCGATCTTTCCGCTGCAGGACGTCATGCTGTTCCCCAACGCGTCGCGGCCGCTGCACATCTTCGAGCCGCGCTACCGCGAGATGGTGGCCGACGCACTCGAAGGCGACCGCATCATCGGCATGGTGTTGCTGCACGCGGGATACGAGGACGAGTACGCCGGCAACCCCCCGATCTACGACATCGGCGCCGCCGGTGTGATCACGAACGTCGAGCGGCTGCCGGACGGCCGCTACAACATCGTGCTGAGCGGGCTGGCCAGGTTCCGGATCGCGAGCGAGGACCGGAGCCGCCCATACCGCTTGGCGGAGATCGAAGTGCTCCCGGAGCCGTTGAACGAGAGCGACCGGGACGCGCTCCGCGGGCATCGTCCGCTGCTGATGGAGTTGCTGGCGTCGGTGGCTCCGGGCCAGGCTCCGACGCCCGACGAGCTGCCGGACGAGATGCTGGTCAACGGTCTCTCGCAATTCCTGGGCATGAGCGCCCTCGACCGGCTGGACCTGCTGCGGCGGGAGGGACCGCTGGCGCGCGCCGAGGCGCTGATCGGCCTGCTCGAGCGGGGCGAGCTGTCGCGGTGAAACGGGCTGCCGCAGCGAGATGCAAGAGACCGCCGCGGACAGAGTCGAACAACGGAAACGCAGGCAGATGAGGTAGAAGACAATGGCCAGAGTGGGAAGCACCTCGGGTGAGCCGGTTGCGCAGGGTCAGGTCACGCGGCGCCAGGCGCTGGCGGGTGTCGGAGCGGTCCTCGGATCCGCCGCGGTAATGCGGGAGCTGCCCGGCAGCGCGGCGGCCCCTGGGGCCGCGCCCGCGCAGAGCGCCGTCACGCTGGCCGAGCAGGCCGAAGCCATCGGTCCCTACGACCCGAGCTGGCTGCCGGACGGCGTCCGTTCGCGCTTCGTGCACAACGTCAACGGTCTCACGATGCACGTCCTGGAGGCCGGCTTCGAGACTGCGGGCCGCCCGGCCCTGCTCCTCCTGCACGGCTTCCCGGAGCTGGCCTACAGTTGGCGGCACGTCATGGCGCCGCTGGCCGACGCGGGCTACCACGTCATCGCGCCCGACCAGCGCGGTTACGGCCGCACCACCGGCTGGAGCGCCGACTACGACGGCAGCCTGCGGCCCTTCAGCCGCCTGAACGCGGTGCGCGACGCCCTCGCGCTGGTCTCGGCGTTCGGCTACCGCTCGATGGATGCGGTGATCGGCCACGACTTCGGCTCCCCCGTCGCCGCGTGGTCGGCGGTCGCGCGGCCGGACGTCTACCGCGCCGTCGCCCTGATGAGCGCCCCGTTCGGCGGCACCCCGGCGTTCCCGTTCGACACCGCCGACGACGGCCCCCTGTCGGAGCCCCCGGCCGCTCCGGACATCTACGAGGAGATGGCCCGCCTGTCCCGTCCGCGCAAGCACTACCAGCGCTACTACCGCACGCGCGAGGCGAACCAGAACATGTGGCGCGCCCAGCAGGGGGTCCACGACTTCATGCGCGCCTACTACCACCACAAGAGCGCCGACTGGGCCGAGAACCGACCGTACCGGCTGGCCGGGTGGACGGCGACCGAGGTCGCCAAGATGCCCACCTACTACATCATGGACCTCGACATGGGCATGGCCGAGACGGTGGCGCTGCACATGCCCACGCCGGCCGAGATCGCCGCCAACCGGTGGCTGCCCGACAGCCAGTTGCACGTCTACGCCGTCGAGTACGAGCGCAACGGCTTCCAGGGCGGCCTGCAGTGGTACCGATCCGGCGGCGTCATCACCGACGAGCCGCTGACGTTCGCCGGACGGACCATCGACATCCCGTTGCTGTTCATCGCCGGCTCGAGCGACTGGGGCGCCTACCAGCGACCCGGCTCGCTGGAGCGGATGCAGGAGAGCGCCTGCACCGACATGCGCGGCGCGCACTTCGTCGACGGCGCCGGCCACTGGGTGCAGCAGGAGCAGCCGGAGGAGACCGTGCGGCTGCTGCTGGAGTTCCTGCGCGAGGCGTAGCGACCCGCCTGCGAGGCGTCTCCGAAGCGCGCGGCCGCAACCGCGCCGCGCGCGCTGGCGAGCTCGCTCCGGCCCCGCCGCGAGTTGGATCGATTGATCCGCCTCGGGCTCGCTGCATGCCGCGCACGAGCACGACCATGACACCCAGGAACGTCGAGACGTTCATCGCGCGCTTCACGCTCGCTCTACTGCTGGTCTACGCGCCGCTGGAGACGTGGGGCTCCTGGCCAGCACTGACGGACCCCTTCTATCTCGTGGACGTCGTCGGTCTCGGGCTGCTGCTGTGGGGTGCGCTCGCGTCACTGCGCGCGCGTCCCCGCGTCGCCCCCGGCGTGCTGTGCGCCGGATACGCCTGGAGCGCGGCGAACGGTTGGCGGGCCCTGGCGCTGCGCATCGACATCCTGCAGCGCGGCGGCGAGGTCGACGTCGGGCTGGTCTGGCTGCTCGTGATCGGAGAAGTCGTGGCGCTGACAGGCCTCGCCCTGCTCCTCCTGCTGATCGTGGAATCGCGCACAACCGCCGAGATCGCCAACCGGCGGGATTGACACGGACTGGATGTACCATGCACGACCCTGACCGGTCCGGCCACGGCAGGCGCCGCAGTTCGCGCCTCGGCGGCGCCGGGCTGCGCCGGGCTCGGCGCCCGCGCGGGTGTGATAGGTTCAGGATGGATGAGAGGAACCGGCATGCAGCATTCGGTGTTCACCCGTCGTTCGGTCATCATGGCGACGTCCGTCGGGCTTGCCGTCGCGGCGGTGTTCGTGGTCCTTGCGGGTGA
Source organism: Vicinamibacterales bacterium (assembly GCA_965116825.1). Taxonomy (GTDB): domain Bacteria; phylum Acidobacteriota; class Vicinamibacteria; order Vicinamibacterales; family UBA8438; genus WTFV01. Next base: position 2,955,616 of record OZ220736.1, on the reverse strand, counting down.
CATGTGGGAGCTGGCGCTGCCGATCGGCCTGACCGCCGGCGCGCTTGCCCTGGTCACGCCGCTGCAAATCCGTGACGGACGCTTCTTTTCCCAGGGTGGCCGGCACGTACGAATCGTGCAGATGCTTGCGTTCCAGATCGTCTTCCTCCTGGGCTACGTGACAGCTACCGCCATCGGGCTGGACCGCACGACCGGATTGCTCCTCGGGATTCTGATCGTGGTTGCCGGCGGGGCCGTGTACAGCCTCGGCTTCGTGGGCGGCGCCCTGCACCAGATCGAGGACGACGACGCGACCGAAGCGCACACGACCATCTCGCTTCATCGCTGACGCCACGCAACCCGGACGGCCAACAGGATTCCACTTCGATGACTGCACCGCACGGGTGGCCCGTGGAACCCGCACACCGTCGCCCATCGCATCCCGCGGCGCTGCTCGTTGCCCTGCTGCTTGCCGCGAGCGCTTCCGCGCAAGCCGAGCCGGCCGAGCACCGCGTGGTCATCATCGCCTACGACACCAACGACGTCCGGCTGCCGATGGCGCTCGACGCCATCAAGTTCTGGAACGGCGTCATGGCGGAACTGGATCTGAACGTCCGCCTGGTCGAGGAGCTCCATATCGCCTCGCCCGTCACCCGGGCGCTGGAGAACTACGCCCGGTCGATCTCGCAACGGGCCGGGCGCCTGCGCGGCGGCCCCGGAGAGCCGGACGCGCCGGCCGAGATCACCGACTTCGGCGTCCCCGCCGTCCTGCTCCTCTCGCGCCAGGACCTGATGTCGTTCGCCTGGCCTCTGCCGCGGTTCCCGGGCCACTTCGTGGCCATCGAGGAGGACCGCACGGCGATGGCCGTCAACCCGAACATCGCGCGCAACATCATCGCGCACGAGATCGGACACACGCTGGGACTGCGCCACAACCGCGATCCGACGACCCTGATGTGCGGCCCCTGCCGCACCCACGAGCTCGCCGTGGACCGTCCGGAGTACATGCGGCTGACGGAGCGCGACCACCGGCGGCTCATCGAGCGCTACGCTTCCCGGTAGAATGCAACCCGTTCGTTCCACTCGTTGGATGAAGGAGTGACACGATGTTGAAGCAGAAACGGTACCTCGTCGCGATCCTCGGACTCGCGGTCTTCGGCCTCGGCTACGCGGCCGGCCAGTTCTCCGCGTTCGAGAGCGTGGCCCAGGCGCAGGGCGAGCGCATCTTCGAGATGCGCACCTACACCGCGCTCCCGGGCCGGCTCGACGCGCTGAACGCCCGGTTCCGCGACCACACGACGCGCATCTTCGAGAAGCACGGCATGACCAACGTCGGCTACTGGACGCCGCAGGAAGCGCCGCTGGCCGAGAACACGCTGGTCTACATCCTGGCGCACGACAGCCGCGACGCCGGCCAGGCGAGCTGGGACGCGTTCCGGGCCGATCCCGAGTGGGCGCAGGTATCCGAGGAGTCGCAGCGCGACGGCCGCATCGTCGAGAGCGTCGACGTGCTGTGGCTGGAGGCGACCGACTACTCGAAGATCAAGTAGCGGCGCGTCGAATCGGCTGGGAAAGGTGCCGGGGCGCGGCGCGTCCCCGGCACCATCCTCCCGCGTTCGCGCGGGTCTGCCGTCAGTGAACAAATTCACTTTCCCGCAAGCGCGCTTGCCGTCATTTGACCGGCTTCACGCCGCCCTTACGGCCTAGGCCGTAACCGACCCTGAAGACATCCGGGATGTTGACCCGGTCGTCGAGCATGCGGTAGAAAACACGCAGTCCTTCGAGGTCCCTGCGCACGCCCTCCCACCCTAAGTCAATATGGCGTGGGGGCAGCTTCACCGCGTCCTGTTGCATCCGTTCGGACAGGTGTTCGAGGACGCCTTCGTGCTGCCAGCGCGCCGCGATCTCCTCGAAGTCGCAGGGGACGGACATACCGGCCAGGGGACTCAACACCAGGTGCATCCAGGGGTAGTCCTCTTGGATCTCACGGACGCGTATCTCCGACGCCGCCTGCACGCCACGCTTGATGCTGTCGTAGTGCAGAGCGACCGAGTGCTCCGGGCGCCGCCGCTCCGCCGTATCCGTGGCAGCCGCGCGTAACGCGGCGAGGAAGGACCGCGGGCTTACCCGGCCATCCGTGTCGCCCAAGTGATTCGGAATCCAGGTGTACGGATACCCTCGCCGACGATCCGTGCCCATCCACTGGCCGGCGATGTGGTGGAACTTCTCACGCTGGCGATCCTCCTTGAAGATCAGGTGCCGCGGTACGGAATACACAGACTGCCCGCCAGCTTCTACTGGCGTCCAGGCGCCCGAAGCGAGCATCTTGCGAAAGAGGCTGCCATCCGGTCGGTTCACCAGGCAGTGCCAGAACAGGCCGTAGAGCTCATGGCGCGGCCAGTTCAACGCGACGGAGGAAGCGAGCAACTTGGAGGCGTCAGGGAAATCGGTGAACGTCCGTTCATCGAACTGATCGGAGCGAAGGAAGATCTTCATGCGCAGCCGGCGGTACGCGCGCAGATCGAGGGCGGTCTGCAGCAGGCCACGAACGTTCCGGGTCAGGTCTTGCCAATCGTCTGCGCAACGGTCTAGAGCATCGAACAGGACCACGAAGTGCACGCCTTGCGCATCCAACTCCACATCACGCTCGTGAAATAATCGCTCGATCGGCTCCGGATGTTTCGCGACGTACGCAGCGTGCTCTCCCCATGTTGTCCGTTCCCGGAGTGGATGATCGTCCGGCGCAAGGTGCCGTGCGTACACTGTGCGCCAGACGATGCGCGGCTCGACGCCACCTCTCGTCAAGCTGTAGATCACATCTTTGCCGGGATAGTCGTCGGGCACAGAGCGAATCCCGAATCCGGCCCGCACGTCGGTCGTCTCGCTCAGCATCCGGGTCGACGTGGGAGTTGCCAAGCGACCGACCAGCGCGCACACAACAGGCTCCTGCAGCCCGCTCCACCAGAAGGTCTTGCCGGCACCGCGCATGCCGGTGACCAGCAGGCTGTCCGGATGCATCGCCCGCAGGTGCGACCGCGGCAGGTACACTTGCGCCGCTTCCGGAGGCTCGCCATGGCTGGTTCCCTCCGGAAGGTCCGCAATCGCCTCGCGCGCCGCGACGACCTCGGTTGCCGTCATGGTGCCGTTCCGCCAACGGTGGCATCCATGATGTCTTCGAAATGATCGAAGAATCTCTTGTAGGCCTGCTCCACCGTCGAGTCTTCCAGGTTGCGCAGCGATGCGCCTGCCGCGAACCCCAGCGTCCAAGTGATCGGGATGGGATTGTGCGGACCTGCCTGATCACTGAGATCGAACGAAAACGCAGCCGTTCCGTCGCCAGAGGCCGCCACATCGTCGTACAGGTGGTCGCTGAACAGACTCCATGACCGTTCCCGGAATCTACGAAGGTACGACTCGGCATCGCGGCCGGGTGTCAGCGCGGAGACTATCCGCACGCGCGGCCGGATTTCCCTCGCCAAGTCGAGGTTACGCCAGTGCGAGAAAAGGATGTCGTAGTCAGTCCAATGGCTTACGGCGTCAACCGCAAAGAGCAGAACCTCCGCGTCGAGATCGGTTACCGTCGCGGCGGCGATGTCATGGAGCCCGCTACGGCTTTCCAGAAGGACGATGGTCGGCTTCACTGCTTCCTCGAGCCCGGTCAGCATCTCCATCAGCCTGGCGGTCCAGCCGACTCGATTGTCCATGTAGACGCGACCGAGCTTGGCCAGGTATTCGCCCGGATCCCGACCATGGGCCGGCGCGACGTGCACCGCCCCGTCCAGATCCTCCGTCCAAGACGGCGCGGCAAGCATCCGATCGAGGACGTGCCCTCCCTGCCCGACCAGGTCCTCCACAAACCAGTCGGTAATACCAAGATCCGGCTGCAACGCCTCATCCAGCATGGCCGACGATAAACCCGGAGACTCCAAGTCCAGATCTGCCACCAGCACACGTTCGCCACGACGGGCCAGATGCCACGCGAGCACCGCCACGGTCGTGCTTCGCCCGACGCCACCCTTCACCGAGAACAGGGTGAAGCGCCGCACATCCCGGCTCGACCTCTGATCTCCAACCGTCCACCAATCGCCACCAGTGACTAAACGATCAGCCAGATACACACCCGCGCCAGGACGAACTTCGCGCGCAGTGCCGTCCAGACTCGCCAACAGAGACTGGTCCACGAACAGCACCCCAGTCTTCGGGGACGGACCGTGCGGGCCCAGAACACCACGTAGGCGTTCGGCCAAACGCTGCAACGCGTCTCGACAGGGCAGGTCCTCTTCCACGGCGTCAGACACGGAGACACCTACTTGCCCGTAGAGATTCCGCACGAGGTAAATGGGTCGAGCCCGTTCAGGAATCTCCTCTCCCGACCCGACGGTCTCGACGACACGTCTCCAAACAGCGTCGAACGGAATGAAGGGTTCGGTCATGGCTGGCCATCCTGGGCCATTCTCTGCACCATGTTCCGGATTGCCCGCGCCGCCTGATGATGCAACCTCACGTTCGCTGCGGTGGCGTGTCCTCGTTGCGCGTAGCGGTTGTTGTGATGCCAGTCCGCGAAGGGTGTACTTGCCGGCCGGCTAGAACCGCGACGCCGCCATCCAGGTGTCCGACCGCGCCCAGCTCTTCTCGAACTCGGCATCCACGTCCGGCGACGCCTTGCCCTGCGCTTCCAGTGCCTGCTGCAGCCCGAACAGCGACCAGCCGTTGTTGGGGTGATCCTCCAGCTCCTCGCGGTAGACCCGCTCGGCGTCGGCGAAGCGCCCGGCCTCGATCAGCGCCGCGCCCAGCCAGTGCCGCACGGCGAACGGCAGCGGCTCCGGCTCGGAGTACTCGAGCCGGTCCTCCACCTCGACGGCCCGCTCGAACGACTCGATGGCCGCGTGCAGATGCCCCTCGGACCGCCGGATCTCGCCCTCCAGGATGCCACCGACGGTCTTCAGCAGCAGCTCGGCCGAATCGAAGCGGAAGCGGGCGTTGGTCTCGTCGGCCAGCTTCAGCACCCGGTCCAGGTAGACCTGCGCGAAGTCCGCGTCGCCGGTGCGCAGGTGCGCATAGCCCTGCGCGAAGTCCCAGAGACCGCCGGCGCCGTCCTGCTCGGGGCGCTCGGTCACCGCGAGCACCTCGTCGAAACGGCCGAAGCGGATCAGCGTCAGCACGTGGAACACGCTGTCGCCGGTCAGCTTGGCGTAGTCCTTGCCCGCCTGGATGGCGATGGCGCCCTGCCCGTCCATCGACGCGGCGAAGAGCAGCATGTGGAGGTTGTGGGTCGGGTAGATGGCCACGCCCTCGCCCACCTCGGCCTTCAGGTCGGAGTGCCAGGCGTCGAGGTTGGCGCGCACGCCGTCGGCCCAGCGGCCGATCTCGTTCCAGGTGTGCGACGGCATGTGGTTGATGTGGCTGGCCCCCGGGATCTCGCTCCCCAGATGCTCGGCACAGGCCGACGCCAGGCCGGGATCGACGGTCGACTCGGTCGCGTGGATGTAGAGGTGGCAGGCGCCGGGGTGGGTGATGTCCCGGGCGAGCACGCTCTCGAGGACGCCGTGCAGCCGCTGCACATTCGGATCGTTCAGGTCGCGGGTGCCGCGCCGCGGCTCCAGCAGGAACAGGGAGTCGCCGTAGAGGGTCACCGCGTCCAGATCGTCGGGGTACGCCTCCGACAGCGCGCGCATCGCCTCGGCGTAGACCTCGTCCTGGTCGCGCCGCTGCGCCGGATCGAAGTCCTCGACGTAGCGGGTGGTGATCGCCTCGATGTAGGCCCGCTCCTTGGGGCTCGCGCCGTCGATGCGCGCCACGGCCTCCTGCATGGCGGCGTAGGCGTGCGGCGCCTCGAACGGGCGCATCGGGCCGTTCAGGTACGACCCCCAGGCCCACGCCTCGCCCCAGTAGCAGATGGCGCAGTCGGGGTCGTGCTTCCACGACTCGCGGAAGGAGCGCACCGCGTCCTCCTTGCCGAAGGCGTACATCAGCCGGAAGCCCTGGTCGAACCAGGCCTGGGCCTTCTCGTTGTCGGACGAGATGGGGTGATGGTGATCGCCGAGGGCGGTCTCGAACAGCGGCATCGGCTCGGAGAAGCTCTCGGGCAGCTCGGCCGAGCTCTCGGCGGCGCCGCCGTGGTCGTGCTGGGCCATCGCCGGCGCGGCGACCAGCGCACACGCCGTCAGGATGAACGCGATCGGGAGAGTGCTGGACTTGCGGTTCGTCATCGGGCTCTCGTTCCTCTCGTCGGGATTGACTGAACCCTTAATCATAGCGTCCGCCGCGAATCGGCCTGGACGGCGGCGAGAGATCGGGGGCCGCGACGACCGCAGGTGCGCTATGCTGTGGAGACCATGACGCGCCGGGTCGCTGTGCTCGTGGTGGCGTCGCTCCTCCTGTCCGGCATGCTGGCCGCCGCGGCGGCGCAGTGGGGCTGGGGGGTTGGGGAGGGCAACATGCCCGTGCGCTTCCCGCCCGCCTCGATGCCGGACCGCGGCTTCACCTTCTGTAAGCTGATGTACGACCAGGTGCGCTACGAGGCGCTCGGCATGGGCTGGTCGACCGACTATCCCTACGCCGGCATCAACCTGATGCACCGCGTCGAAGACCTGACGACGACCCACGTCAGCAAGGACCGCCGCGGCGACCCGAACCACTGGGTGGTGCGGCTGACGGACGACGAGCTGTTCAACTGCCCGTTCGTCATGGCGGCCGACGTGGGGACGATCGGCATGAGCGCCGCGGAGGCGTCGCGGCTCCGGGAGTACCTGCTGAAGGGCGGCTTCCTCTGGGTGGACGATTTCTGGGGACCGCGCGCCTGGGACCACTGGGTCGGCGAGATCTCCCGCGTGCTGCCGCCGGCGCAGTATCCCATCCGGGACGTGCCGCTCGATCACCCGGTGTTCCGCGCGCTGACGCACGTCGAGAGGGTGCCCCAGATCACGTCGATCCAGTTCTGGTACCGCTCGCGGGGGCGCACGACGTCGGAACGGGGGCGCGACAGCGACGTGGCTCATCTCCGGGCGATCAGCGACGAGCACGGCCGCTTCCTCGTGGTGATGACGCACAACACGGACGTCGCCGACGCGTGGGAGCGGGAGGCCGACGACCCCCGTTTCTTCGAGCAGTTCTCCCCCGACGGCTACGGGCTGGGCATCAACATGGTGCTCTACTCTATGAGCCGCTAGCGGTCCGATCGGGCGCGCCGGCAGTCGTCGGTGGACCCCATCGCGCTCACGGTGACCAGCTCCTCGACGCACGGCGCGGCGTACCTGCCCCCGGACGACCGCGTGTCGCCGTGCGCACCTCCGGCCGTCGTAGAATAGGTGCCGCTTGCACGGCTCCCGTAGCGGGGCCCTTCTCTTGGAACCGGATCGGTTGGAGACAAGTCCATGAATCCACGCCTGCCGCGCCGTGCGTTCCTCGGCAGCGTCCCGGCACTCGCCGCGCTGCCGTCCCTGTCCGCTTCCGCTGCTGCGGTGCCGCGGCTGCCGCTGGGACAACCGGAGCTGGGGCTCCGCATCACCGGCATGGAGTTGATCGTCGTGCGCGCCACCGCCCGCACGAACTGGATCTTCGTGCGGCTGTCGACCAACGACGGCATGACGGGTCTGGGCGAAGCGTCGATGGGTCGGCTGACCGACTTCCCCGAGGTCGCCGATTTCTTCGAGCTCGTCCGCGACCGCTCCCCGTTCGAGATCCAACGCTACCGGCAGCAGGGCCGTCCGCGGGCGGCCGCCGGCGACCGCCGGCTGGCCACCGCCTTCAGCGCAATCGAGCAGGCGCAGTGGGACCTGGTGGGCAAGGCGCTGCAGGCGCCGGCCTACGACCTGACCGGCGGCGCGCTGCGGCACGAGCTGCCGGCCTACGCGAACATCAACCGAGCGACCGCGGATCGCAGCCCCGAGGGGTTTGCCGCCAATGCGGCGCAGGCCGTGGAGGACGGCTTCCGCGCCATCAAGGCGGCGCCGTTCGACGGCTTCCCGCCGCTCGACCGGCCGGCCGCCGAGGTGGAGGCGGCGACCGAGCTGGGCATCGCCTGCATCGAGGCGATGCGGGCGGCCATCGGGCCGGAGATCGACCTGAAGATCGACGTCCACAGCTTCTTCGACGTGCCGCTGGCCATCGAGGTCGCCGGGCGGCTGGAGCCCCAGAACCTCTCCTGGTACGAGGAGCCGGTGCCGCCGACCGACCTGGAGAGTACGAAGGCGATCAAGGACGGCATCCGCCAGACGATGGCGGGCGGCGAGTTCCTGTTCGGGGTGGAGGGCTTCGCCGGGCTGTGCCGGGAGCGCGCGGTGGACATCATCATGCCCGACGTCAAGCACTGCGGCGGCGTGGCGGAGCTGGGTCGCATCGCCACGGTAGCCGAGCTGCACGACGTCCTCGTCTCGCCGCACAACCCGAGCGGTCCGGTCAGCACGATGGTCTCGGCCAGCGTCTGCGCCGGCCTCTCGAACTTCGACATCCTGGAGTATCAGTGGAACGAGGTGCCGTGGCGCGGCGACCTGATCGATCCGCCGGAACGCTTCTCGGGCGGGATCCTGCAGGTTCCCGGCGGTCCCGGGTTCGGCATCACGCTCAACGACACCCTGGCGCGGGAGCACGCCTGAACAGCACCGCGGATCACCGGAACCGCCGCGGGTTCCACGGACGACGGAGGACACGACGCGACATGAGCATTCGGGCGATCGACGGACTGGAGGTAATCGATTCACGCGGCAACCCGACGGTGGAGGCCCGCGTCCATCTCGTCGACGGCACCGTGGCGGAGGCCCGCGTGCCGTCCGGCGCGTCGACCGGCGAGCGCGAGGCGGCGGAATTGCGGGACGGCGGGGCGCGCTACGGCGGCAAGGGGGTCCAGCGGGCAGTGGCCAACATCAACGGCGAGATCGCCGGGGCCCTCGCCGGACACGACGCTGCGGATCAACGCGGGCTCGACCAGCGGATGATCGACCTCGACGGCACACCCAACAAGTCCCGGCTCGGCGCCAACGCGATTCTCGGCGTGTCGATGGCGGCGGCGCGCGCCGCGGCCGCGGCGGCGGGCGTCCCCCTGTACCGGCACCTCGGCGGCGACGACGCGGCGATCCTTCCCGTGCCATGCCTCAACGTCATCAACGGCGGCCGGCACGCCGACAATACCGTCGATTTCCAGGAGTTCAAGATCGCCCCGCACAACGCGCCGTCGTTCGCCGAGGCGCTGCGGATGGGCATCGAGGCCTTCCATGCCCTGCGAGGACTGCTCAAGAGCCGCGGCAAGTCGACCGGCATCGGCGACGAAGGCGGGTTCGCCCCCGACCTGGCGAGCAACGAGGAGGCGGTCGAGCTCATTCTCGAGTCCATCGAGAAGGCCGGCTACCGCGCCGGGACCGACATCGCTGTCTGCCTCGACCCGGCGACGAGCGAGATGTGGCGCGGCGGATCCTATGTCGCCTTCAAGTCCGACCAGTCGAAGCGCACCACGGGGCAGATGATCGAGCTGTGGAGCGGGTGGATCGACCGCTATCCCATCGTGCTCATCGAGGACGCGCTGGCCGAGAACGACTGGGACGGCTGGGCGCGGCTGACCGCCGCCCTCGGCTCGAAGATCGAGCTGGTGGGCGACGATCTGTTCTGCACGAACCCCGCCATCCTGCAGCGGGGCATCGACGGCGGCGTCGGCAACTCCATTCTCGTCAAGCTGAACCAGATCGGGACGGTCTCGGAGACGCTGGACACCGTGCGTCTCGCGCAGCGCAACGGATACGGGGCCTACATGTCGCACCGTTCGGGCGAGACGGAGGACACGTTCATAGCCGACCTCGCCGTCGCCACCGGTTGCGGCCACATCAAGACCGGCTCCGGCTGCCGCGGCGAGCGGACCGCGAAGTTCAACCGCCTGCTGCGCATCGAGCACGAGCTGGGCGACCGGGCGCGGTTCGCCGGGCTCGGCGGCTTCCGACAGTCCGTGCTGGCCGGTTGACGAGTCGGGCCCCTCCCGTAACGGCCGCCACGCTCGTCGGCCGCTCCTACGACGAGCTCTGCGGAGGGACGAGACCGGGCGGGTACTGCGCAAGGGGGCAACCGTGCCCGCGGCTCCGGCATGGCGTTCTGATTCCGTGGGGGTTATACTGAGGGCAACGAAGTCATACCATGCCGAATGTAGTGGGAACCAAGGGTCAGGTAGTCATCGCGAAGGACATTCGCGATTCACTCGGCATCGCCCCCGGCTGGATCTCTCTCCAGCGCCTGGTAGACGACCACGTCGAGATCCATTTCCTGCCGCCGGACCATCGCGAGTCGCTCAAGGGAGCCCTGGCGCGTTTCGTCAACGTGTACGTCCCACCGGGGAATGCCTGGCGGGAGGCTCGAGAGCGGGGGTGGAGCGAAGCGGCGCGGGCCAGCATCACGCCTGCATCCAAGTGAGCGGCCTTCTCGATACGTCGATGCTCGTCCGCTATCTCACGGGCGACCCGCCCGACTCGGCGGATCGGGCCGCGCAGGTGATCGACGGAGAAGCCGACCTCGTCATCACCGACGTCGCGCTCGTCGAAACCGCCTACGTGCTCACGTCGGTCTACGGCATCGCACGGGAAGTCGTCGTCGACCACCTGATCGCTCTCCTGCGGAAGGAGAACATCCGGCCGCGTCACCTGCCCAAGAGCCTGGCCCTCGAAGCGTTGCGCCTGTGCCGCCCCTCGAATCGCGTGTCTTTTGCGGATGCGTTCATCTGGGCCGCCGCGAGAGCCGACGAGACAGCGGTCTTCACGCTCGACGAGCGATTCCCGGGACAGGGTATCGCCGTCCTGAGATCGACACCGACGTGAGCGCCACCGTCGAGGCGCTAGTCCGCCGCTTCTACGACGACCTCTGGAACCGGTTCGACACGACACTCGTGCCGGTCCTCCTGACGGAGGACGTGACGCTGCGCGGCGCGCTCGGGCGCCACGCCGCCGGCCACGCGGCGTTCGCCGACTATCTGGAGCTGGTGCGCGGCGCCTTCCCGGATTTCGAGCAGACCATCGACCAGATCGTGGTGGATGGGGTCGGAGGCTCCGCGTTCGTCCGCCTGCGATGCCGCGGGACGCACCGGGGCCCCCTGTTCGGCGTGCCCGCTACGGGCCAGCGGATCACTTGCGAAGGAGCTGCCCGCTTCGAGACGCGCGACGGCCGAATCGCCGACATCTGGATCCTCGGCGACCTGCACAGCCTGGTGCGGCAGCTCGCAGCCGAGCGGGAGTAGGATGGGTTCAGGCCGAAAGCGAAGAGGGGAGAGTCGCCGTCTCGCACGCTCCGGGACGACGCCCCTTCCCCCAAGCTCGCGCCAGCCTCAAGAGCCGAGGTTCGCGGGCGGCGCACTAGAAGTCGAAGCCGCCGCCGCCGAAGCCGAAGCCGATGCCGGCGCCGAAGACCCGCGATGCGGCGGTGTTCTTGCCCGCCACCACCTGCCCGAAGAACACGTTCAGGTTGACGGTGTCGGTGACGTTGGCCAGCAGCCGCCCGCCGACGATGTGCGCGTCTTCCTCGAGCCCGGGAAACCGGCTCGGGGAGAAAGCCATGGGTTGGCCGATGTCGATGCCGCTCAGCGCATTGACCATGCGATAGTCGACGCCGAGCGTGACCGCGCTACCGGCCGGAATGAACAGGCCCAGGTTCACGAACATGTCGTTGGGGACGTCGACCACCTCGCCCGACGCCATGGCTCCGCCCACGGCCTGGGTGTTGACTTCCGTGCTGCCGCGCATCCGGAAGCCGACCTCGGCCGAGAACCCGGCCGCATTGCCGAACTTGCCGATGATGAGCGACGTCTCCACCCCGTGGCCGCCGTCACCCAGAGAGTTGATGTAGCCGGTGTCGTACGCGCCGGCCACGATGCCGCCGATTCGCACGGCCACGCTCGGCGCGTTGCTGATAAGTTCGTCGACCACCCGGAAGGTCAGGGCGATGTTGGAGTCGAACAGCCCGCTGTAGCCCTCCTGGCTGCCGGCAAGAGGACCGGAAACAGCCGCGGTGCCCTTGACGGAACTGGACGCGAACGCCGACTGGATGTCGAGGGCCACGAAGTCGTTCACCGCGTAGTTGGCGGCGAACCACATGGTGTTCTGCGCCAGCTTGCCGGAGTCTCCGAGCGGTCCCGTCACTTTCGTGACGTTGCCGTCAACCGGGCGCCAGAACTCCTTGGCGCTCTGGTTGGCGTAGGTGAAGCTGATGGTGCCCGTCCCCGGCTCCGCGATCCAGGGCGTGCCCTGGGCGAACGCAGGTTGGCCGGTCAGGCTCGCGACCGCCGCGGCAACGGCGACGGCGATCGCGAACGTGCGAAAGTCATGAGACATCGGTTTCGGTTCTCTCGATAACGGTTCGATTGACGGTTGCTGCGGCGAGCTGCGGCTAGCCGAGCTTGTAGCGGCGCGTCAGGAAGTAGTAGACCAGCTCCAGCCTGAGCGTGCACTCGTCGCCCTGCACGGCCGCGCCGCCGCACAGCGCCGTGACCTCCGCCGTGGCGTCGCCGGCCGAATGCGCTGCTTCGAGGTCGGCCCTCAGGCTTGCGGCCTGATCACGGTCGAGCCGGCGCACCGGACAGCCGTTGCAGACGAGCGTGTCGAACGTGAGGGCCTTGCCCTGCGAGTACGCGGCGCGGGGGCTCACCTTGCCGGCGCCGGCGCCGATGGAGCCGGACGCCTCGGCCCAACCGTGGAGCAGCAGGATGCCGGCCGCGACCAGCACGCACAGGAAAATCGATCGCTTCATTTCTCTCCTCCTCAAGTCAATCCGACCCATCGGCAACGCGTCAGCGCTGCTGCCGGTTCAGGCTCCAGTCGTAGTCGTACTCCAGGGCCCCTTCGAAGCCCTGCAGGAATTCCCCGAGATCGTCCTCGGCGTGCTCGACCAGGTGCTCCATCACCGTTTCCTCGGTGTTTCCGAAGTCCTCGGTGTACCAGTCGTAGATGCTCGAGATGACGACGAAGTCCTCGTCGACGACGTCCACGCCCCGCGGGTTGTTCACGTAGTCCCGCGCGCCCTCGTCGAGCAGCTCCTCGGTGTTGGCGGCGGTGAAGGCCGTGTCGAGCAGGTGCGGGCAGCCGTAGGCCGCGCAGTTGACCGCGTAGTGAATCCGCTCGTCCTGCCAGATGGGGCGCAGGATGCCGTGCTCCATGTGGTTCAGGGTCAGGTCCTCGCCGGCGACGCTGGCGTGCACGTCGTCCCACGGACCGGTGTAGGGAACCACGCCCTCATGGATGTCCCGAATCGTGTCCACCGGATAGGCGTCCAGCACCACCCTGACCGTCAGCGCGTTGTAGAGGTTGATCCAGTACGCCATCTGCTCCGCGCGGTTGTAGTCGCGGGGATCGAGCCCCTGCAGGTAGTCGAGATAGCCGACCAGCTTCGCGGCGTCCCCGGCATCGGCCTGGAGCTCCTCGTAGTCGACCAGGTTGACGCCCGCCTCGTCGGGGGCGACATAGGCGTTCAACAGGTCCTGCCAGGCGGAGTGATCGATGCGCTCGGTGCTGGATTCGTCGCTGGCGTCCCAACCCGCAATCTCTTCCGGTTCCGGCGCCCCGCAGGCGGCGGCGATCAGCATCGCGCCGAGCAACCCCATGACGATGTCCCGACGACACCGCGCGGGCGCTGATGCTCTCCGTGTCCGGAATGCCTGCATGATCGCTCTTCCTGGTTCCTTCGCCTCGGGAGCACTCGTCGCCCTCACCATCCTGCCCCTTCCCCCAACCGGAATCGACTCCTACCCCGAGAATCGACCAGTTGGCAGAGTCACATTATGCCAAGCACGTAACAAACAGTGAACAGAAAACGCACTACCGGTCACGTTCCTGTCAACCGGGACGACGAGCGCCGGCTGCGAAGTCGGAGAATCATCCCGAGAATACCGACGCTGGCTCCGATGACGCCCTTCACGGTCCCGCCGACCTTCGACCGGCCGAAGCGCCGCCGCCGGGAGTCCACCGGCGTCTCGACGATGCGCATGTGCATCCGGATCGCCTTGACCTGCATCTCCACCGTCCAGCCGTAGGCCGTGTCGCGCATGTCGAGCCGGCGCAACGCGTCCGCACGTATCGCCCGGAAGGGACCGAGATCGGTCACCCGAGCTCCCCACAGCATCCGGATCAACAGCGACGCCACCCGGTTGCCCGCGATCTGCGGCGGCGACAGCGCCCCCGGCTCCATGCGTCCCAGCACGCGGGAGCCGATCACCAGGTCGGCCCCGTCCGCCGTCGCGCGCAACAGGTCGAGCGTCTGCCCCAGCTCGCACGACTGATCGCCGTCCACGAACAGGATCACGTCCACCGGGCGGAGCGCGGCGATGGCGGTCAGACACGCACGACCGTAGCCGGGCGTCCGCTCCACGGTCACACGCGCTCCCGCCGCGCGCGCCCGCTCCGCCGTGGCGTCGGTGGAGCCGTTGTCGCACACGACGATGTCGTCCATGACACGCTGCCCGGCCGACGTCCGCAGGGCCAGCAGCCCGCCGACCACCTCGCCGATGTTCTCCGCTTCGTCTCGCGCGGGAATCACCGCTGCAACGGTTAACCCCTCGTACATGGTTGCGGTCACCCGCCTGCGGCATCGACAGGGCCGCCGGAACCGGGTCGCCTTCGTCCGGGGAAGAGTCTGCGCCACTGAAGTCTCGCGCCGGCGAAGCTTCCAACGCGACCGCAACGTCGCGCCAGGTCGCAGCCGAGCCCCGCCAGAACAAGACCGAACTGCAGCCAGCGCGCCCACAGCGGCTGGGCGTACGGATGCATCTCGTAGTCCTGCAGGTTGAGTCCGGTGACGTAGCTCAGGAGGACGGCGACCGAGGCCGTCCAGGACCAAACGCTGGGAAAGACCGCCGCGAAGGGCAGCAACCATAGCAGGTACCAGGGGTTTATCACCGGCGACGACGCAAGCAGCGCGCCGAACACCCAATCCCCGCGCGGAATGCCGTGAGCGCCTCTTCGTGTGTACCAGAAATAATAGCACCAAATTAAGGCGAACGCGAACCCCAGCAGGAGCCGGGCCTCGAACCGCGGCAGCACGGTTGCCAGCAGCCCGTACAGCGCCGAGTTGAACTCCCAGTCCCGCGCGAAGACCTGCAACGACGCCAGGTCGGTCCCGCCGAACAGTGCGAACGGGCCGTAGAGCGCCGCCAGCGTGGCTCCGAACAGGAACCAGTACCGGACCCGCGCCCCGGCCAGCACCAGCGGCGCCAGCACCAGCCCGAACGTCTTGGCCCCCGCGGCCAGCCCCAGGCAGACGGCGGCGCCCGGCCAGCGGCTGTTGCGTACCAAGACGATGGCGGCCAGGAGCAGGTAGACGCCGGCGCCGTCCGGGTGCGCCGTGAAAGCGATCTCCTTGACGACGAGCGGGCACCAGGCGTAGAGCAGGACGTTGACTGGCGACGTCAGGCGCAGCAGCAGGGCCACTGTAGCCAGATCGACCGCGATCAGGACGGCCTGCAGCGCCGCGACGCTGGCCGGCTGCAGCCAATAGCCGAACAGGAACACGAGCTGTGTGGTCGGGCCGTAGATCGTGGGCAGCTCCGGATAGTTGATCCCGTCGAGCACGCCCTGAAACGGCAGTGGAACGCCGGGATCGACGAAGAACGCCTCCGGCGCCGCGCCGTAGGGCGTGCCGGTCGTCGCGAAGCGGTAGGCGTCCCACAGGTAGCGGTAGAAGTCGTCCTCGTAGAACGGCCCGCCGGCCAAACCGCAGAGTCGGAAGACGACGGCCCAGAAGACGAGCCGGCCGACCGGAAACGGCTCCTCGCGACAGCGGAAGTACAGATGGAGGCCGAAGACGGGCAGACCCGTCCACGCGACGAGCAGAAAGAACGCCGGCAGAGCGGGTTCACCGGCCTGCCGCGCCAGCACGGCGAGGGCGGCGTACCCCAGCGCGCACCACAGACCGACCGCATCCACGTGGCGCATCGGTTTCTCCGGCGGGTCAGCTCGGCGGCGACGGCGACTCCAGCGGGAAGTAGCGGGCCAGCGTCGCGGCGGCCGGCTTCGGCGTGAACCGGGAGACCACGACCATCAGCAGCGACGATCCGATCAGCATCGGCAACACGGGCATGTAGCCGAGGACGTCCGTTCCACCGGGCGTGCGGGTGACGACGTCGGCCCCGCCCACCGTCCAGACCGGCACGACGGTCCCCGGCGGCGGGGCCGGCACGACGGCCTGCAGGATCGCGATCGCGATCATCGTCGCGGCCGTCCAGACGACCACGGCCAGCGCCCCCCACTTGGTGCTCCCGCGCCAGAAGAGGGCCGCCACCAGCAGCGGCAGCAGCGTCGTGAACCCGGAGAACGCATACTGAACGGCGATGCCGAAGATGCCCGGCGGCGCCCGCAGCGCGATGACGAACGCCACGAAGGCAATCAGAACGACGAACAGCCTCCCCGTCTGCACCTGTACTGCCGAGCCGAACCTCGCTTTCCCGCCGTAGTAGGCGAAGACATCCTCGGTGAACATGGTCGACAACGCGAGGATCTGCGAATCGCTGGCCATCACCGCCGCCATGATGCCGGCGCCGAGCAATCCCGCGAGCCAGAGCGGGGCGTAGTGCTCCAGCATCAGGATGATGACGTCGTCGCCGGCCGCCGCCCGCTGCAGGTCCGCCGTCTCCGCCGGCGACAACGTCTCGCGCTCGGCGGCGAGGGTGGCGCGCGCCTCGAGCTTCGACTCGATGCCCGGCACGTCCGTCATGGCGTTGGCGGCGAGGCCAAGGAAGGTGCACGGCAGCCAGATCGCCAGGATGCAGAGCGGATAGAAGATGACCGTCTTGCGGAACTGCCCCATCCGCCGCGCGGTGAGGCAGAAGATGGAGATGTGCGGGAACATGATCGACGACAGCGGAATCAGCATGTAGCTGAAGAAGAACTTCGGCGGCACGCGCTCGCGTGTCAGCAGCGCCGCCGTCTCGGGCGCTTCGGCCAGCCGTTCCATGGCTTGCGGGAATCCGCCGATGCTCACCGCGATGAAGGCGATGGCGGCCGCCCCGAAGGTCAGAAACAGCACCGTCTGGAATGTGTTGACCCAGGCCGTTCCCTGCATCCCGCCGAAGAAGACGTAGCTCATCACGACGGCGGCGACCACCAGGCCCCCGAACCAGTACGGCACCAATCCGCCGCTCACCGCGTTCAGGGTCGTGCCGCCGCCCATCACCGCGATGACGATATAGGGCACGAGCAGCGTCGCCTGCACCGCGAAGATCGCGGTCCCGATGTGCCCGCACTCCCAGCGGTCGCGGTACATCTGCACCGGCGTCATGAAGCCGAACCGCTTGCCCAGAGCCCAGATCCGCGTGCCGAACAGGTACAGCGTCAGTGGAATGACCAGCGCCGACGACGAGCCCATCAGGCCGTAGGTCACGACCCCGTTGGAGAAGGCGTGGCCCGCCGAGCCGAGGATGGTGAACGCGGTCATGTTCGTGCCGAACAGCGAGAGCAGGAAGACGTACTGGCCGAGCGAGCGGTTGGCGAGGAAATAGCCTTCCGCCCCCTCGCCGCCCCCGGTGCGCCGGAAGGCGAAGATGCCGATGTAGAGGACGACGCCCAAGTAGAGGAACACGACGAGCGCGGGAATCATGTGCGCTCTCCGGCCGGGCCCGGCGGATCGGAGGCTGACCCCGCCGGATCCGCGTCAGCCTCGAGATGGGCCGGCCAGGCGAACCGCACCAGCGCCCACATCAGGCCCGCGACCACGAGCGAGTAGGCGGCGTGGTAGAAGAGGCCGACCGGCAGGAAGCCGAGCACCAGGGGCCGCGCCGCGCTCCAGAACCAGAAGTCCTGATGGAGCAGGTAGAGGGCGACGACAGCGGCGGCGAGCAGCCAGTTGCGCATTTCAGTCGTGTCGCTCGCCGGGTGGTGCAGCACCCGGCGAGCTGGATGAGCACGAGGTCCGCTGCGCGCGGACCCATCACGCAGAGCACGCATGACGGCGCTCGCCCGGTTCGAGTGTAGGCGACGCCCGTCGTGACGCGCAACGGAGACGTCATGACTCGTCTCGCCCCTCCCCCCGGCCTGCGGCCAACTGCGGCAGGAGCGTGCGCCGCGGAATTCGCGCCGGCAAACTCCCACGCGACCGCAAGGTCGCGCTAGCTCCGCTGTAGGACTCCCTCTCTGACTAGTCGCGTCACCAGGGTCAGCTTTCCCGCGGCATCCAGACAATCGGGCAAGTCCTCGACGGCGAACTCGCCGGCCGTCGTGGCGAACTGCAGCGCGGGCCACACGGCAACCGGTAACCTGAGCTCCCGGCCACAGAACCGGAGGAGGCACGTCTCGCCCTCCGTCACCGCTTCGGTGAGCAGCCCGGCACGGCGCCTGACCCGCGAGCGGGGGGTCAGACGGTCTCCGCGGAGACGTTGGCTGAACAGGTCGGTGAACAGCGGTACGTCGGTGGCCAGGACCTCGTCCGCAAAACGGCGCCACACGATTTCCGGGTCGAACCGCGATTGCACGAACGCCAGCTTCTCGCCGAACAGACGCTCCCGCTCGGCGGCGGGAAATCCCTTGCGAGCGAACTCGCGAGGCAGATTCCGGCGCAGCGATTCTTCCTCGAGTGCCGCCGCGGCGACGCTTTCGACAAGGAACTCGGCCCACGTGAACGCCGTGAGCCCGAGCGTGACGTGCAACGACGCCTGATCCGTCGAACGAGCCGAGTGCATCAGGCCGCGCGGAAGGTAGACGACGCTGCCCGGCCCGAGCTCGAACTCCTCGCTGACGTCGCCGGGCGGCGTGCCGCGTTCGAAGCGCTGGCCCCGAAGCGGCAAGCGCACCTTGGTGTCGTAGATCGACCAGCGCTTCGTGCCGCTGATCTGCAGGACGAAGACGTCGTGGGTGTCCCAGTGCGGGGCGAATCCCTGGGCGCCGGGCGGCGTGAGATACACGTTGGTCTGGATCCGCGACGAGAAGCGCCGCCCGAGCGCGACGCACAGCCGCGCCAGCGCCGCCACGCGCGTATGGAGATGGTTGAAGATGACTGTCGCGCCGTCGTCGAAGTGCCTCGCGACCTCGAGCGGCTGGACCCTGCCGGCGGCGTTCGCGTACTCGTGGACGGGAACGTCGCCGTCGCCCCGGACCAGCTTGACGTCGCGATGACCTGCCGCGTGGGTGCCCAGCACGATGTCGAGGTCGGTCGCCGAGAGCAGTTCGGCGTAGTACCGGGACGGCTTGCGGCGGACGTGAAGGAGCCGTTGCTCGTAGTAGTCGCGCTGGAACTCGGCGGCCGGCAGCGGATCGATGAGCCAGGCGTACCAGTCGCGGTCGAGCGTCGGTCCCGACTCCGGTTGGTCCGTCATCGTGTGAGTGCTCCTGCGACCATCGGGGCGCCCTCCGTTTCTCGTGCGATGACCCCGCGGGAGGTCGCGGCGGCGGCTTGACAACCGTTGGCGCGGCTCCTACGATACTGGGACTCAGTCTCATCTGCAAGACACAGGAGAACCCGATGCGCAAGCTTGAGAACCGGAAGCCCGACGCGAACGATGCGGGATCGCCAATGCCGCTGACAGACGAAGACATCACCACCGTCTCGGTCGATCGCCGCTCGTTCTTCTCGCGCGCGGTGGCGGCCGGCTCGGTCGTGGCGGCTGCCGCGCTGACCGCGGCCTGCCCGGGCGGGACCGACTCCGACGGAGGCGGCGACGCCGGCTCGCAGGCGACCGACTCCGATCAGGCGACCGACTCCGATCAGGCGACCGACTCCGATCAGGCGACCGACTCCGATCAGGCGACCGACTCCGACCGCCAGTAGGGAGCGCCAGCGCCGCCGCCCGCGAGGCGCGCCCGCGTCGGCCGCTCGCGAATCGGCGACGCCGCGCCTCGCCACGCGGGTGCCTCGCCGTTGTCGCCACCACGCGTGTCGTCGCGGGCTCCCCGCACCGGGGACTCCCTCGCGGGAGCGACCAGCCATGTCCCTGCGCAAGGCGATCTTCTGGATCCATCTGGCGGTCGGCGTCACCGCCGCCATCGTGATCCTCATGCTGGCCGTCACCGGCGTCATCCTCACCTACGAGGCGCAGCTCAACGAATGGGCGCTTGGCGAGTATCGCGCCGATCCGCCGGCCCCGGGCCTCGCGCCGCTCGGGCTCGACGGCCTGATCGCGCGCGTGAACGGCGAGCAGCCCGCACATCTCGTCACTTCCGTGGCCCTGCGAAGGGATCCTCGGGCGCCGGCAATCGTCGAACTCGACGATGGAGCCGTCGTCCATGTCGACCGCTTCACCGGCGAGGGGCTGGGGGATGGCAGTACGCGAACGCGACGCTTCCTCGAGAGCGTCCTGTACTGGCACCGGTGGTTCGCCCTCGAGGGGGAATATCGGATCATCGGTCGGACCTTCGTGGCAATCGCCAACCTCGGTTTTCTGTTTCTGCTCGTCAGCGGGATCTACCTCTGGTGGCCGTCGTCCGGAAGCCGGGCCGCCTGGAGACAGGTGCTCTGGTTCCGCCGCGGCCTCGGCGGGCGGTCGCGCGACTTCAACTGGCACAGCGTGATCGGCTTCTGGTCGGCCGTTCCGCTCGCCGTCATCATCTTCAGCGGCGTCACGATCTCGTATCAATGGGCCGCCGACCTCGTCCATCGGCTGGCCGGCGACACACCGCCGTTTCAGCAGTCGCCGCGGCCGTGGGAGGCTGACGGGCGGGACGCACCGTCGGTCGCGCCGGACACGATGACTCCGTTCGTCGAACTGCAGGCGCTGGTCGCGAAGGCCGGCGGCGAGACGCCCGGATGGCGAACGCTCACGATCGACCTTCCCGAGTCGATTCACGACGCCGTGGTGGTCGCGGTCGACCGCGGGACGGGCCGCCAGCCGTCGCAGAGCGAGGACCTGCTGTTCGACCGGGCAACCGGCGAGCTGGTCGAGCGCGCCGGCTATCCGACCTTCGACCGCGGCTTCAAGATCCGCCGCTGGTTGCGGTTCGCGCACACCGGAGAGGTGTATGGCGTGATCGGGCAGTCTATCGCCGGGGTCGTGTCCCTGGGCGTCGCCGTCATGGTCTGGACCGGCCTCGCGATGAGCTGGCGCCGTTTTTGCGGCTCACTGCGCCGCAGGTAGCGGCCTCGAAATCACAACGCCGACCGGCCGTCACCGGGGCCGGATGGTGCCGTTTGCGGGGAACGGGGCGACCACGCTCGGAGGGGCGGCAAGCACGGCCGCACCGTTGCGCGCCGCCGGAGGAGACCGGAAACGGCGCACAACTCGCCAGACCTCTGTCGCCCACGGTTGCAACGCCTCGTTTCGACGGGCATCGCGGTCCCGGCTCGCGCCCGCCCGACGTTCGGCCCGCGCGGCCGACGGGATCCGCTTCGTTGTTGCCGATCCGCCTCGTGGCGCAACGACGGGCAACCATGGGAAAATGAATCGTCAAGCGCCCATGCTCCCAATCGCCTGTACTCGGCTCGTCCCCGTCCTGGTCGCGACGCTCGCCTTCTTGTCGGGCTGCTCGACAGCCCTGGCTCAGGACGACGCGCCCCCTCGGCAGGAGGCCGAGCAGCCGGCGGCCGAGCCGGATCGGGAAACCCCGCAACCCGGCGACGACCCCCTCAGCTTTCTCGACGCGGTCACCGTCACCGCGACCCTCCGGCCGGCGCCGGTGCAGGACACCCCCGGCATGGTCTCGGTGATCGACGACGAGACCATCCAGGAGCGCCTGGTGCAGGACTTCGCCGACCTCGTCAAGTACGAGCCGGGAGTCTACGTCGAGAACAACGTGACCCGGCTCGGCCTCAACGGCTTCAACATCCGCGGCATCGGCGGCAACCGGGTGCTTACGCAGGTGGACGGCGTGCAGACCGCCGAGCAGTTCGCCTTCGGCCCCTTCAGCATCCACCAGGCGGGACTCGACGTCGATGTCCTGAAGTCGGTGGAGATCGTGCGCAGCGCCAACTCGGCGCTCTACGGCAGCGACGCCCTCGGCGGCGTGGTGTCGCTGTTCACCAAGGATCCGGCGGACTACCTGCGCGGGCGCCGCTTTCACGTCGGCGCCAAGACCACCTGGGACGGCCGCGCCAACGAGACGAGCGGCCAGCTCTCGCTCGCCGCGGGAACCGATCGAATACAGGGATCGCTCTTCGCCAGCGTCCAGCGCGGCCACGAGATCCGCAACCAGGGCGTCTTGACCACGACCGACGACACCCGCACGGCGCCGAACCCGCAGGACGTCGCCGGCTCGCAGCTCCTGGCCAAGCTGGTCGTGACGCCATCCCCCGGCAACATGCTGCGGGCGGCGGCCGAGGTCTACGACACGCGCGTCGAGACCGAATGGTTCTCGGACCGGGCGCGGATCGCGCTGGGCAGCCTGCGCTACGACACCCTGGACTCGGATGCGGTCGACACGCAGGACCGCCTGCGGGTGTCGCTGGACCACACGCTCGCCGGACGGCAGCTCGACTATCTCTCCTGGCGCGTGCACGGCCACGCCAACGACACGTCGCAGGTCATCGACCGCGAGCGCCTGACGCTGGTCGACGGTGCGCTCGCCGCCACCCTGCGCCACGGCACCCTCCACTACGAGCAGGCCGGCTACGGCGGCTCCCTGCAGATGCGGCACCGCCTGCCCGGCCCGCGCGACGGCGTGCTGCTGACGGCCGGCGGCAGCTACTCGGCAGACGACTTCGACATCCTGCGCGACCGCACCGAGACCTTCGCGAGCAACGGGGCGCCGGTCCCGACGGACCTCATCTTCCCCACCAAGTACTTTCCGCGGAGCGCCGTCGGCGAAGCCGGCGCCTACGTCCAGGCCGAATTCCTGCTCGGCCGGGTCACCCTCGTGCCGGGGCTGCGGTACGACCGCTACACGCTCGACGCGGACCAGCAGGATCCGATCTACCTTGCCGGCTTCAACCCGGAGGCGGCCGATTTCGCCGACGCCGCGCTCTCGCCCAAGGTGGGCGCCGCCGTGCGGCTGAACGACACCCTGACCGTACACGGGCAGTACGCCGGTGGATTCCGGGCGCCGCCGTACAGCGCCATCAACACCGGCTTCACGAGCCTGCGGGGCGGCTACACGACGCTGCCGAACACCGACCTGCGCGCCGAACGCAGCGACAATCTCGAGCTGGGCCTGCGGGCCGACCTCGACCGGGCGAGCCTGGGCGCGACCGTCTTCTCGAACTGGTACGACGGCTTCATCGAGCTCAAGTCCCTCGGCGAGAACCCGGGTACCCGGCTGCTCGAGTTCCGGAGCGAGAACCTCGAAGCGGCGAGAATCCGCGGCCTCGAGGTGCGCGCCGAGGCCTACCTGAGCGGCAGCCTCACGCTGCGCGGCAGCTACGCGCGCATCGAGGGCGTCGAGGTGCTGCAGGACGCCGCTACCCCGGCGATCGCCGAATCGACGCCGCTCGGCTCCGTGGCCCCGAACGAAGGCGTGGTCGGCCTGCGCTACGCGCGCCCGTCAGGCCGCTGGGGCCAGGAGCTGTCCGTGCGGCTGGTCGAGTCCGCCGCCGGACGGCACGACGACAACTTCTTCGAGCCGGACGGCTACGCCGTGGTCGACCTGGTGGGCTTCGTCTCGTTGGCCGAATCGCTCACGTTCCGGTTCGGAGTGCTCAACCTGACCGGCGCGAAGTACTTCGAGTGGTGGAACGTACGGGGCCGCCTGGCGAACGATCCGGTGATCGATCGCTACTCCAGCCCCGGACTGAGCGTCATCGGCTCCCTCGGCTACGACTGGTGACCGCGGCCGAGAGCCGTTCCCGCAACTGCCTGCGCATCGCCGACGGTTCCGGGCTACAGGCTGAACCGCACCTCGCCGACGACGGTACGCCGCAGGATGTCGCCGAAGATATGCTGCTGGATGCTCTGGTTGAAGAGGTTGGTCACCTTGACCAGCGTCGTGACGGCGCCGCCGCTCCACTTCAGCCCGAAGCTGCCGTTCACCATCGTGTAGCCGTCCGAGTAGCCGTGGAACTCCGGCGTGAGCACGTCGGACCAGAACGCGGCGGACGCGGCGCTCACGGACATGTTTCCGAGAAACCGCGACCCGTCCAGGGAGACGCCCACGTTGACCCGGTGCGTCGGCGGCAAAACGAGCTCCGTGGGCAGGTACGGGTTGTCCGACTCCAGGATCCGCGGCTCGTCCTGCCACGAGTAGTTGAACCAGGTGGACGCGGACCGCGAGATCCGCCGGTCGACCCACAGCTCGGCGCCGACCTGCTGCGTCGGCCCCAGGTTGACGTACGAGAATGCTGTCCGGGGCAGGGCGACCCCCGCCAAAGCCATGAACGTCAGGGCCTGCGGCGGGAGCAGCCATCCCGGCGGGGGGGTCTGCGCCGTGTAGGGGTCGGCGTCGGCGGGCAACGGCACGAAGCTGATCGGGTCGTCGCGACGGTTGACGTAGACCGCGGCCCCGGCCGTCGTCCTTTGCCCGAACGTCCCCGTGTAGCTCAACTCGTACGCCGTAAGCGACTCCTCCTTGAGCATGCCGCGCGGCTCGGCACCGACCGGCACATCGCTTCCGGCGGCGCGGACCACGAGCGGAAACGGCTGCGCGGTGGTCTGGTCGAGTTGCTGCTCCAACTGCTGCAGTGCCCCCTGGGCCGCCGTCGGCGGCAGGGCGGGCGGCAGCAGTAGCGGAAGAAAGGGCCGGAAGGCTGCCAGCGAGCTCAGATCGACCGGCTGGACGATGTTCATGTCCAGGAAGTTGTCGATCATCGACGGGGAGCGGAACGCGCGGTTGTAGGAGAGCGTCACGGAGTGGTCGACGCCCGGCTTCAGCATGAACGACACCCGGGGCGAGAACACCGGCTTGGCCAGGTTGCCGAACTTGTCGACCCGCCCACCCAGGACGAGACGGAACCGGTCGAAGAAGATCTCGTCCTGCAGGTAGGCGCCGAGCTCGAGGCGGTCGTTCGCCGCCGGCGCGATGGTGATGTCGAAGTTGTTGCGGCGCACGTTGCCGCCGTAGGTCAGGTAGTTCCGCTCTCCGACGAACCTGGAATGGCCGATCTCGGCGTCGACGGTCTGCGACTTGAATCCGAGGTGGACCGGCTGCCCGGTGGCCGGATCCGGCAGCAGCAGATTCGGAGCGTCGCCGTCGAGAAAGTTCGTGAACACCTGCGCCCGCAGGTCGCCCCGCGTATAGGCCATCCTGGCGTAGCCCATGTACGACCCGCGCTGGATGTCGAACGGGCCGACCCCGGTGTGCGAGAGTCCCTCCGTACCGGCCACTCCGCCGGAATAGGAGATCCGTCCGTCCGACAATTCCTGGTCGACCCGCAGGTCGAACTTTGGCTGGCTCGTGCCCCGGTTGGCGAACGCGCCGCCGAACGCGGGGGCCGCATCCACGGGATACTGCGCGCCGCCCACGGTGGCGCCCGGCAACCGCGGGTCGTCGATCACCGGTATCCGGCCCGTCGGCCGCGGGAAGGCGTCGGACCGGAAGTAGCCGGCGCTGATGCGGTAGGCCAGCCGGTCGGTCGGCGCCCGCGTGACCGTCGCGTTCGTTCCGAACATCGTGCCGGGACCCTGACCGGCGGTCGAGCCGGCATCGCGGTCGATCCACCCACCGCTCATCGTCACCGTCGTCCCCACCGATTGCCGAGGCGGCCTGGTAACGATGTTGACGGCGCCGGTCATGGCGTTCGCGCCCCAGGTGGCCGACGCCGGCCCGCGCACCACCTCGATCTGCTCGATGTCGCCGTGGTTGGCCGGCAGAAGATCCCACATGACCAGGCCGAAGAAGTCCAGGTAGATGCTGCGGCCGTCCATCAGCACGAGCTGCGAGTTGGTCACCGTCCCGGTGGACTGCCGGCTCGTGACCTGCACGTCGCGCGCCGAGAGCTGGATCACGTTGACGCCGGGTACCGAGCGGAGGACGTCGCCGACGTTCGAGCTCGCCGTCGTGGCCAGGGATTCGCCGGTGACCACAGACGTCGTCACCGGCGCATCGACGACGCGGACCTCGGTCCGCGACGCGGTGACCACCACCGTGTCGCCGAAGCTCGCGAGCGACAGCGTGACGGGCGGCAGCGCGACGGCGGAGTCCGAGACGACGATGTCCTCCACCATGGCGTCCGCGAAGCCGGCCAGCGCCACCGTAACGGCGTAGGCGCCAGCGGAAACGCCAGCGAAAGCGTACTCGCCGCGGGCGTCGGACTGCGTGACGCGAGTGCCCGCCGGGCCGCTCAGGGAAACCGTCGCGCCCGGCAGCACTGCCCCGGTCTCGTCGCGGACGCCGCCGCTGACCCGACCGGACTGCGCGACCGCCTCGCCCATCCCCACCATCAGTACGAGCAGGCCTATAGCGCCAACGCGTTGCATCAATCGTCTCCCTCGGGGTCTGTTCATTCGCATCGCGAGCCGGTTGATTCTAGCAGCAGGGAACGTTGCTCGGTGCAAGAGTAGCGCGTTTCGCGCTTGCACGTAATACGCCCCGGCAGGCGCATCGACATCCTGCTCGGTGCCCGCCACCCTATCCGCGTCCGGACCTCGTCGTATGAGATTGCGTCTCAGTTGCAGAAAGGATAGGATCGGCTCGTGCTGCCGGCCACCGTCGACGCGCCGTCACGGCCTCCGCTCAGACCGGGCGGCTTCGTGTGCGCGTGCCTGCAAGTCACGGAGCGGCAGTTGCTGGATACGCTGTCCAACAAGCCCGACTGCTCGCTCCGCGACCTGCGCCGCACCCTGGGCGCCGGCGACGGCTGCACCGCCTGCCACGACGTGCTGCGGCAGTACCTCGACGCCGGCGTTCGGTACCCGGATCGCGACGATCAGCCGTCGTGCCCGCCCATCTGCTCCGCCAGATAGTTCTGGATCCCCACCTTCCCGATGCGGAAGAGTTGCGTCTCCAGCCAGTCGACGTGCTCCTCGGACTCGGTGAGGATCGGCGCCACCAGCTCGCGCGTCCCGTTGTCGCCGAGCTTGACGCTCAGCTCCACGAGCTGGTTGTAGAAGGCGACGCCCTGCATCTCGAGCTTGAGATCGTTCTCGAACTGCTCCTGCACGTCGGTCCCGACCCGGATGACGTCGTAGCGCGCGATCTCGGGGGTCCCCTCCAGGAACAGGATGCGCTCGATCAGCTTCTCGGCGTGCTTCATCTCGCCGATGGACTCTTCGCGGTGCTTGTGCGCCAGGTCGTGGAAGCCCCAGTCGGCGCACATCTTCGACTGGCAGAAGTACTGGTTGATCGCCGTGAGCTCTATCGTGAGCGCGCTGTTGAGTCCGGCGAGGATCTCGGATTGGCCTTTCATGGCTCTCCTCCTTGACGTCGTCGTCGCGGTGCGGAAGCCCGCACCTTCTTCGACGCTACTACCCGGACCTGCGCAAGGGTGAGAATGCGACTCAGTCGCGCAAGAAATTGGGCGATACTCTTTGCCGATGTCACCGCTGGATGGAATTCGCGTAGTCGATCTCAGCCGGGTCGTGGCCGGCCCGTTCTGCACCATGACCCTGGCCGACATGGGCGCCGACGTCGTCAAGCTCGAGGAACCGGGTCGCGGCGACGAGTCGCGCGCCTTCGGCCCGCCCTTCCACGGCGGCGAGTCGCCCTACTTCCTCTCCATCAACCGCAACAAGCGGAGCTGCACGATCAACCTCAAGCACGAGCAGGGCAAGGCCATTCTGCGACGGCTGCTGGACGGGGCCGACGTACTGGTGGAGAACTTCCGGCCCGGCGCGCTGGCGCGGCTCGGTTTCGACTACGACGCGGTCTCGGCCGCACATCCGCGACTGGTCTACTGCTCGATCTCGGGCTTCGGCGACAGCGGCCCCGACGCCGCACGGCCGGGCTACGACCTGATCGTCCAGGGAGAGGCGGGCCTGATGGACGTCACCGGCGAGGCGGACGGGCCGCCGACCCGCGTCGGCACCTCCATCGCCGATCTCGCTTCCGGCCTGATGGCCGCCCAGGGCATCCTGCTGGCCCTGTACGCGCGGCGGACGACCGGTCGCGGGCAGCACGTGCGGGTGGCGATGCTCGACGCCGTCGCGTCGCTGCTGACCTACAACACCGGCATCTACTTCGCTTCGGGCGAGAGCCCGACCCGGCGCGGCAACGACCATCCCTCGGTGGCGCCGTACCAGACGCTGCGAGCGGCCGACGGCTGGATGAACCTGAGTATTGCGAACGACTCGCTCTGGAAGCGCTACTGCGACGCCGTCGACCGCCCCGACCTGCGGGACGACCCGCGCTTCGCGACCGCCCCGGCCCGCGTCGAGCACCGGGAGACGCTGATCCCGGTCATCGAAGCGCTGACGGCGGCGCGGACCGTCGGGGAGTGGATGGACCTGCTCGGGGCGGCCGGCGTCCCCTGCGGGCGCATCCGCAACGTGGCGGAGGTCTGCACGAACCCGCAACTCGTCGAGCGCGGGAAGGTGGTGGAGCGCCCCCATCCGACGGCCGGCGCGGTACGCATGATCGGCCAGCCGATAGAGCTGAGCGACACGCCGGCCCGCATCGACATGGCGCCGCCGCTGCTCGGCGAGCAGACCGATGCCGTGCTGCGCGAGGCCGGGTATTCGGAGACGGAGATTCTCGCGTTTCGAGCCGATGGAGTCGTCTGAGCGGACGCCGGCGGCGGGATCCGTCTTCGATGCGACGGAACCCGCGCCGGCTCGCAGCGTGCGGCTAGTGCGCGCGCGCCACGTGCTCCCGCAGAAGATCGCGCCCGAGGTCGCCGTCGAAGTCGCGGTACGCCGCGTGAATGTGATTCGGGTCCTCCTGCGTGTTGTCGAACTCGATGAGGAACTCCGCTCCCTGCACGCGGTAGTAGGCCACCTTGCCCCGCTCGGTCGGTCCCGCCCAGGCGAAGCGGACGTCGTCGATGCCGCCGGCCAGGATCGAGGCGCGGCGCAGCGCGGCGATGTCGTCGGCCATGATACCCACGTACGACTCGATCACCGCCATCAGCAGCTCCTGCTGCGCGGCGGTCAGGGCCGAGCCCGGAATCCCGATCGGGTCGAGCGGATCGACGACCAGGTCGGCGCCGGTCACCACGTTGGTGGGCGCCACGTCGTCGAAGATCGCGACCTCGCGCTGATCCGTATTCAGCGAGGCGAGCAGCGCACGGGCCGTGTCCTCCTGCTCCTTCATCGCCCGCAGGCCGCGGCGCGGCCCGGACGGCACAGTCGCCGGATTCGCGCCCAGGAAGGTGGGCGTGCTCACGGTGATCTCACCGTCAACGATGGTGTAGTGCAGCGAGAGGTGATGGCCTTCCCACCGCCAGCCCCACGTGCCGCCGGCCTCCGGCGACCCGAACACCGAAACCCAGTACTCGTCCTGGCTCCGCGCGAAGCGGCGCCCCTCGCCCTCGACGAGAACACCCAGGATTCCCTCCACCTCCATGATCTGCTGCGCGGTCAGGTAACCGTTGTAGCTCAGGCCGGAGCGGAGCAGATCGAGGGCGCGCACGCGCTGCTCGAAGTCCATGTCGGCGTAGACCATGCCGTGACGCTCAAACACCTCGGGCGGGATGAAGTGGTGCCGCGACCGCTCCTCCGCATCGAAGGCGAAGGTCGCCTTCTCGGCCTGCTCGTCGGAAAGCGACGCCAGCAGCGCCCGGGCCGCACCGGTCATCTCGTCCACCGCCCGCGCGTGCTGGTAGGTCTCGATGGCGCTGCTGCCGCACAGTCCGACGACGACCACCGCCACCACAATCCGAGCCACCCGCATGATTCTTTCCGCCTGCATGATGCGCACCTCCTGAACGTGCGTTCCCTTGGTTCTCGCCGTCGATGCCGGACCCGATCGTACCGTCAACCGCCCTGCTCTGTCAGACGCCGCGCGTACTCCGCCGAATCGTCCACCAGGAGTTTGCGCCGCAGCACCGGGCCGACTCCTGGTCAGGCCCGGTTGGGCGGCAAACGGCGCCGCCGGCGGCGATTGTCGGGCTAACGCCGCCGCGCACCCCACCTCCAGCGCCCGACCACCACTGCCGCCAGTACGGCCACGGCGCCCAACGCGATGGTGTACCAGGTCGCGGCCGGCTCCTCCGCGGCAGGCGGCGCTTCCCCGCTCTCGTCTACCGGAGCCGCGGCGTGGACAGCGGCCGGCTCCTCCCCCGCCCGGGTCGTCACTTCACCCGCGCCCTGCTCCGCGGCGGGCGCCGGGGCCCGGCGTTCCCCGATGGCGTAGAGATAGCCGGTGGTGCGGATGAACAGCTGCCCCTCCGACACCGCCGGCGAGCTGAGAACGTAGTCGTCGAAGTCGTTCTCCGCCAGCACCTCGAAGTCGGGTCCGGCCCGCAGGACGGTGGTCATTCCGCCTTCGTTGGTGACGTAGATCTTCCCGTCGGCCAACACCGGCGACGCGCTGTAGGTGCCCCGGCGGATACGCTCGGGACCGTAGACCGGCTCGCCGGTCCTGGCGTCCGTGACGTAGACGATGCCCCGGTCGTTGACGACGTAGAAGTACCGGCCGTCGGTCACCGGCGTCGGCACGTCGGGCCCGTCCTCGGTCGACCAGACGACGTGCGAGTCGAGCACGTCGCCCCGCCCGCCGGGACGCAGGGCCAGCAGCGGCCGGACCCGCGTCGGCGCGTAGATCAACCCGTCGCGCACGAGCGGCGAGGCGACGATGCGGTAGTCGCGCTGCCGCGTGGGGTTCAGACCGTCGGCCCGCCACAGCTCCTGCCCGGTCTCCGGATCGTGGCCGGTCACCGCGTCCCCGCCGGTGATGACTATCTCCGTCGTCCCGTCGTATTGCAGCAAGGCGGGGGTCGAGTACGCGTCGGGAGACTCCCGCACCGCAAGCGTCGGTCGCTCGACGCGCCAGACCGTCTCGCCCGTGAGTGCGTCGATGCGCACAACGTAGGACGGATCGTCCGTCCGCATGCCGTGCAACACCTGGACGAAGAGCGCGCCGCCGTGCAGCAGGGGCGACGACGCGTAGCCCCAGTTAAGCCCGAACGGGCCGTACGACCCCGGAATGTCCCGCGTCCACAGCTCGTTGCCTTCAATGTCGAAGGCCTTGAGGATGCCGGTGCCCGTCATCACCCAGACGCGCCCGCCGTCGGTGACCGGCGAAGGCGACGACATGTTCTGCTTGCGCAGCCGGCGGTTGCCGTCGCTCAGGTGCCGCTGCCAGATCGGCTGCCCGGTATCCCGGTCCAGGCACCAGAGCTCGATGTTGTCGTCGTCGACCGCCACGTTCAGGAAGATCCGCTCGCCCCAGACGATGGGCGTGGAGCCCGACCAGGCGGGCATCGGGAGCCTCCAGGCGACGTTCCGCTCGGTGTCCCATTCGACCGGCAGGTTCGTCTCGGTGCTGACGCCGTCGCCGGTCGGGCCGCGCCACGCCGGCCAGTTCTCCGCCCCGGCAACCCCGGCGGCCGAGGTCACGGCCAGCAGCAGCGCCGATGCCAGACCGGCAGCGATCGGTTGCGAACGCATGATCTCCTCCGGGGATATTCTCTCAGCCCGTCGCGGTGCATCCGGCGCGAAGCGTCCCCTTGCCCGACGGCCCGAACTCGCGCGAAACCTGATGCGTCGTAAAGGATAGAGGATCATCGAAGCCGTGACGACGAGCTCGCGCCGTGGTCTGCCGCGGCTGCCGTCGCCGCGCGACCGAACCGCGGGCGACGGCACTGCGTATATGCACTCGACCATGGCTCATGCGAAGCGGCTGACCCCATTCCGGTGGACGTTTCTCGGCGTCCTGGCGCTGGGCGCGGCCGTCGGCGTGCCGTTCGCGGCCGCACAGCCCGGCATCGAGCTCGAGGACTGCCGCCTCGACGGCGTCTCGGTGCCGGCCCGCTGCGGCTCGCTGACCGTCTACGAGGACCGCGCGGCGGGTGACGGAAGGACCATCGACCTGAACATCGTCGTCATCCCGGCCGTCTCCGACAACCCCGAGCCGGATCCGCTCTTCTTCCTCGCCGGAGGCCCCGGCCAGGCCGCGACCGAGCTGGCGGGACCGATGCTGCCGTTGCTCGCCGACGTGCGCCGGAACCGCGACCTCGTCTTCGTCGATCAGCGCGGCACCGGCGGGTCGGGGCGGCTGACGTGCGCCTTCTTCGAGAACGAGGTGGACGAGGAGGAGCTCGGCGAGTCGCTGCAGGTCGACACGCTCGACCTCGACGAGCTGCGGGAATGCCTGGCCGAGATCGAAGCGGCCGCGGACCCGCGCCGGTACACGACGCCGGCCGCGATGGACGACCTCGACGCCGTGCGCGCCGCGCTCGGCTACGAGACGATCAATCTGTACGGCGGCTCCTACGGCACGCGCGCCGGGCTGGTCTACATGCGCCGCCACCCGGAACGGGTCCGCGCGGCGGTGCTCGACGGCCTCGCCCCGGTCTCGATGGCCCTGCCCTCGACGGTCAACGCCGACGCCCACCGCGCCCTCGACCGCCTGTTCGCCGACTGCGCGGCCGACGCGGGCTGCCGCGAGGCGTTTCCCGACCTGCCGCAGACCTTCGCCCGCGTCATCGCGGCGCTGGAGGCGAATCCGCGCACGCTCGACACGACGCACCCGCGGACCGGCGAGCCGTTCGAGCTGACGCTGACGGCGGGGAGCTTCGCCGGCGTCCTGCGCGGCGTGCTCTACGCCCCGACCATCGCGAGCCTGGTGCCGTACACCGTCGCGCGCGCCGCCGAGGGCGACTTCGGACCGTACCTCGCCCAGATGGTCACCATGACGGACGTCGGCGAGGCCCTCGACCTGGGCCTGTTCCTCTCCGTCGTCTGTGCCGAGGACGTGCCGCAGCTCGCCGACGGCGCCGCCGGGAGGCTGGCCGCGGACGGCATTCTCGGCCGCCACATGATCGAGCTCACCGTCGACGCCTGCACGGTCTGGCCGGCCGCCGATCTGCCGGCCGGCTACTTCGAGCCGGTGCGCTCGGACGCGTCCACGCTGCTGCTCTCGGGCGACCTCGATCCGGTGACGCCGCCGCGCTGGGGCGAGGACGTGCTGGCCGGCCTGAGCAACGCCCGCCACCTCGTCGCGCCGGGCGCCGGGCACGGGGTCGTGGCCCGGGGCTGCGCGGACGAGCTCGTCGCCGAGTTCATCGAGACGGGCAGCCACGCGGATCTGGACGCGAGCTGCCTGGAGCGGATCCGTCGACCGCCCTTCCTGCTCTCCCCCGCGGGGACGGAACCATGATCGAGGTGCGCGGCCTCGAGCGCCGCTTCGGGGATGTGGTGGCGGTGGACGGTGTCAGCTTCACCGCGGGCGACGGCCGCATCACCGGGCTGCTCGGCCCCAACGGCGCCGGCAAGACCACGACCCTGCGCACTCTCTACGGCCTGCTGCGCCCCGACGCCGGCGCCGTCGCCGTCGACGGGGTCGACGCGGTGGCCGATCCGCTCGGCGTGCAGCGGCGCATCGGCGTCCTTCCGGACGCCCACGGCCTCTACGTCCGCCTGACCGCCCGCGAGCACCTGCGCTACGTCGGCGAGTTGCACGCCCTCGACGCCGCCACCATCGCCTCGTCCATCGATCGGCTGGTGGATCTGCTGGACATGGGCGCGATCATCGACCGCCGCGTGGAAGGCTTCTCGACCGGCGAGCGGATGAAGGTGGCCGTGGGGCGCGCCCTGGTGCACGACCCGCCCAACCTGCTGCTCGACGAGCCGACCAGCGGCCTCGACGTCATGAGCACGCGCGCCATGCGCACCCTGATCCGGCAGTTGAAGGCCGACGGCAAGTGCGTGCTCTTCTCGAGCCACGTGATGCAGGAGGTGTCGGCGCTGTGTGACGAGATCGTCATCGTCGCCCGCGGGCGGGCCGTCGCCCACGGCACGCCGGCCGAGCTGTGCCAGCGGGCCGGCGAGGACGACCTCGAGGAGGCGTTCGTGCGCATCATCGGCAGCGACGAGGGGCTGCAATGAGCGCGCGCCGGCTCGGCTTCGGCGGCCAGGTGCGGGCGGTCTGGCGGAAGGAGCTCACCGATGCCCTCCGCGACCGGCGCTCGCTGATGTCGGCGCTGATCGTGCCGCTGATCATGCCGCTGATGATCGCGGTCATGTTCAGTACGCTGGCCAGCACGCTGAGCGACGACCAGCCGATCGAGACGCCGGTCGCCGGCCGGGAGCACGCTCCCAACCTGATGGCCTGGCTGGAAGAGCGCGGCGTAGTGGTCCGGGATCCGCCCGCCGACCCGGAGGCCGCGGTGCGCGCCGGCGACGTCGACCTCGTGCTGGTCATCGACGAGGAGTACGGAGAACAGTTCCGGTCCGTGCGGCCGGCCGTGGTGCGCATCGTGCACGACAGCTCGCGGACCGCGTCGCGCCGGACGATCGGCCGCGTCCGCGCGCTGCTGCGCGCCTACGGGAGCCAGGTGGCCGTGCTGCGCCTGATGGCGCGCGGCATCAGCCCCGAGGTGGTCCAGGCCGTGCGCGTGGACGATCTCGACCTGGCGACGCCGGCGCAGTCGGCCGCGCGGTTCTTCGCCATGCTGCCGATGTTCCTGATCATGGTCGCCTTCATCGGCGGCATGAACGTGGCCATCGACGCCACGGCCGGCGAGCGCGAACGCCAGTCGCTGGAGCCGCTGCTGGTCAATCCCGTGTCGCGGCCCGCCCTGACGGCCGGCAAGTGGATCACGACCTGCCTGTTCGGACTCGTGGCGACGGTGCTGACCCTGCTGATGTTCGTGTTGCTGATGCGCTTCGTGCCGCTGGAGGATCTCGACGTGCAGCTCAGCCTGGGCGCGCGCCAGCTCCTGCTGATGTCCGCCGCCGTCGCCCCGCTGGTGCTGCTGGCATCCGCCCTGCAGATGTTCGTGGCGACCTTCGCCCGCAGCTTCAAGGAGGCGCAGACCTACGTCAGCCTGTTGGTATTCGTCCCGATAATTCCCAGCACCGTCCTGCAGTTCTACCCGCTGCAGCCCACCGGCTGGATGATGCTGGTCCCCGCGCTATCGCACCACCTGCTGCTGGTCGACGTCATGGGCGGCGAGCCGATCACCGCCCTGAGCCTGGCGGCCTCGGCAACCGCCACGACGCTGCTCGCTGTCCTGTTGCTCGCCCTCACGTCTCGACTGCTGCAACAGGAGAAGATTGTCTTCGGTCGCGCGTAGCCTCGCGCGTAGCCCGCCATCTGTCGCGGGAACTTGGCCGCTGCTACCATTCAACGAGTGGTCCCGAGCACTCCCACCCACTTCTCCGAGTCGATCCGCAACGGCAGCGACGCCACGACGGTATGCACCCTGGACGCCGTTTCCCGGCACAACCTGTCCGGAGAGCGCACGGCGTTCCCGCCGAACACCGAGTCGGCGAGAGTGCCGGCGTCCGTCCAGGGCCGGCAGCCCCGGACTACCACAGGCCACGATTCGCGCTGGTCGGGACGAGGGCCGGGATCCCACCGTAGAGGTGGTGCATGCTGAAGCGTCTCACGGTCCGCGGTTTCAAATCGATCCGCGCACTGGAGGACTTCGAACTCCGCGACCTCAACGTCCTGATCGGCGCCAACGGAGCCGGCAAGAGCAACTTCATCGCCCTGTTCCAAATGCTGTCGCGACTGATGGACAGGTCGCTTCGGCTATTCGTCCGGGAGCAGGACGGCCCAAGTGCGCTGTTCTTCGGCGGACGGAAGCGCACGAAGAGGCTCGAGGCGAAGTTCATCTTCGATCGCAACGGATACGAGTTCTCGCTCGTTCCCGCAGGCGACGGATTGGTCCTTGCCGACGAAGCTACGCTGTTCTTCGGCGATTTCCGTGACTCGCGGCGCTCGTTGGGGAGCAGCGGACAGGAGGAAGCGGGCTTGCCGGACGCCGACGACTCCTTCGCAACCTACGTCCAGCCGGCCGTGGCCGGCTGGCGCGTCTATCACTTTCACGACACGAGTTCGTCCGCGGCGGTCCGGCATGGCCAGGCCGTGCGCGACAATGCGAGGCTGAAGCCGGACGCCAGCAATCTCGCGCCGTTCCTGCGGCGGCTCCGCGAGCAACACTCGGCAGCATATGGCCGCATCGTGGACACGATTCGCTCGGCGGCGCCGTTCTTCGGGGACTTCGTATATCGCCAGAAGTCGGAAGAAGCCATGGACCTGGAGTGGTCCGAGTACGGCGATCCGGACACCGTGCTCGGCCCGCGCCAGCTCTCGGATGGAACCCTCCGGTTCATCTGTCTCGCGACGCTGCTGCTTCAACCGAATCACTTGCTACCCAAGACCCTGCTCATCGATGAGCCGGAGTTGGGGCTGCATCCGTACGCGGTAAGCCTGATCGGTGCACTGCTGCAGGAGGCAAGCGAGGCCCGCCAGGTCATCGTCTCGACGCAGTCGGTCGACTTGATCAGCGAACTCCGGCCGCAGGACATCGTGGTCGTCAGCCGGCGCGACGGAGAGTCCGTGTTCGAACGCCCGGACCCGGATCGTCTCCGGGACTGGCTGGAGGACTATGCGCTGGGCGACCTCTGGAAGATGAACGTCCTCGGCGGGAGACCGGCTCGATGAGCGACGTGATCATCGTCTGCGAGGGGCAGACGGAACAGCGTTTCGTGGGGGATGTACTCGCGCCGTTCCTGGCTGCGAGGAGCGTCCTCGTCAGCCCCAGGATCATTCCCACTTCTCGCCGGGGAAAGGGCGGGGCGCTGACCCGTACCCGGGTTCTGCGCTATCTGCGCAACACGCTGCGCGAGCGCGGCGACACCTACGTCACGACGCTGTTCGGCCTGTACGGCCTCACGGCCGACTTCCCGGGATACGCCGCCGCTGCCGGGCTGACGGACCCCATCGCACGCGCCATCGCCATCGAGGCGGAGTTCGGTCGGGCCGTCGTTCACGAAGCCGGGTGTCGCCCACAACGATTCGTTCCGCACGTTCAGCCGTACGAGTTCGAATCACTTCTCTTCTCCGACGTCGCGAGGTTTGCGGAAGTAGAACCCGACTGGCAGCGGTACGTCGGGAAACTGCAGGACGCCCGGCGAGCGGCCGCAACCCCGGAACATATCAACGACGGCCGCAACACGCATCCCGCGGCCCGTCTGACAACCCTTCTGCACTCAAGGAGATACAGGAAGGTGCTTCACGGCGCCGCCGTGTCGGCCCGTATAGGTATCGGGCGCATCCGCGCGGAGTGCCGCCATTTCAGGGATTGGCTGGACCGCGTCGAGGGTCTTCCGCCGCTCGCGAGAGCGGAGTGACGGCATGCCATCCTTCACGGAGTCGCTCGTCGAGGAAGCAGCCCTGGACTGGTTTCGCGCGCTCGGCTATACCATCGTTTCCGGTCCCGATATGCTCCCCGGTTCGGAATCCGCGCGGCAGACCTACGCCGACGTAGTTCTTCGGGACGTCCTGAACGGCGCACTGGCCCGGCTGAACCCGTCCCTGCCGCACGACGCGGTCGACGCCGCATTGCAAGGCCTGACTCGGCCGGACGGATCGACGCTGGAAGCCCGCAACCGCACCCTCCATCGGCTGCTGGTGGACGGCGCACCGGTGGAGTACCGAACCGCGGACGGGTCGATTCGGTGCGCGTTGGCGCAGGTCCTCGATTTCGAGACACCTGCCAACAACGACTGGATGGCCGTGAGCCAATTCACAATCACCGAGAATCACCGCACCCGCCGGCCCGACATCGTGCTGTTCGTGAACGGGCTGCCGCTCGGCGTCATCGAGCTGACGCATGCCAACGACGAGGAAGCGACCGCCTGGACCGCGTGGCGGCAGCTCCAGGCCTACCGGAAAGAGCTTCCGTCCCTGCTCGCCTTCAACGAGGTGCTGGCAGTCTCGGATGGGGTCCGTTCACTGGTTGGCACGCTTACCGCCGGACGCGGCGGTTTCAAGCCATGGCGCACCATCGGTGGCGAAGAACTCGCACCGGTCTTTCTGACCGAGTTGCAGGTGCTGATCGAGGGCGTATTCGAGCCGCGGCGCTTCCTCGATCTCATCCGCGATTTCATCGTCTTCGACGACGGCGGCGGCGGCATGGTCGTCAAGCGGGTGGCCGGCTATCACCAGTTCCACGCGGTGCGTGCAGCGGTCCGGGAAACATTGCGCGCCGCGAAGCCTGGGCCGGCCAAGCCTGGGACCGTCGCGCAGACGGAGTCCGTGGCGGCAGACTTCGAGAGGCACGGGGGATACGAAGCCGGCCGGAGAGCAGGCGGCCGGGCCGGGGACCGGCGCATCGGGATCGTCTGGCACACGCCGGGCACCGGCAAGAGCCTGACCATGGCCTTCTATGCCGGGTGCATCATCCGCGAGCCGGCAATGGCAAATCCGACCATCGTGGTATTGACCGACCGCAACGATCCCGATGACCAGCTCTTCAGCACCTTTGCGCGCTGCCGGGACTTGCTGCGCCAGCCGCCGACGCTGGCGCAGAACCGGGCCGAGTTGCGCCGCCGGCTCGCGGTGGAATCGGGCGGCGTGATCTTCACCCCGGCCTGGAAGCTCTTCCCGGACGCCGGGAGCGCACGGCTCCGGGCGCTGTCCGACCGACGGAACATAGTTGTCATCGCCGACCACCGCGGGCAACACGATACCGTCGGCGGGGCGACGCACCTGCGCGACGCGCTACCGAACGCCTCGTTCATGGGTTTCACCGGCGCGCCTATCGAACGGCGAGACGCCCATACCCGTGCGGCCTTCGGGGACTACATCAGCATCTACGACATCCAGCGCGCCATCGGCGATCACGCGACGGTACCGATCTACTACGAGAACCGGCTCGCAAGGCTCGCTCTCGATCAGCGCGGGCAACCGGCCCCCGGTCGCGACTTCGAGGCAGCGGCCGCGCGAGAGAGAGTGGGGCCGGGGGAAGAGCCGCAGACGAAGAGGGCGCAACTCGAGGGCAGCGTCGAGCGGCGCGTCTCACTCGTCGCCCGCGACATCGTCGCGCATTTCGAGCAGCGCATCGAGGCTCTCTCCGGCAAGG
This sequence comes from Vicinamibacterales bacterium, assembly GCA_965116825.1. Lineage (GTDB taxonomy): Bacteria > Acidobacteriota > Vicinamibacteria > Vicinamibacterales > UBA8438 > WTFV01. Next base: position 2,916,925 of record OZ220736.1, on the reverse strand, counting down.
CGATGATCGTCTGCAGGAGCCGGCAGATGTGCATCGCCCTGTACCGGGAGATCATCCGCCTGCGCCCGGCCTGGCGCCGGGTCGACGACAAGGGGAGTATCGAAGTCGTGATTACCGGCACGGCGTCGGATCCGCCCGACTGGCACGCACATGTCCGCGGCAAGGCCGGGCACGAGACGCTCGCGAAACGGTTCCGCGACGCCGACGACCCCCTCATGATGGTGCTCGTATGCGACATGTGGCAGACCGGGTTCGATGTCCCCTGTCTCCACACGATGTACGTGGACAAGCCGATGCGGGGCCAGCACCTGATGCAGGCCATCGCACGAGTCAACCGGGTGTTCAAGGACAAGCCGGGCGGACTGATCGTGGACTACGTCGGCCTCGCTCACGAGCTGAAGCGTGCGCGCACGACCTACACCGAGAGCGGCGGCGCAGGCGCGACGGTGCTCGATCAGTCGGTGGCGGCGGCTGTCCTGCTCGAGAAGCACGACGTCTGTCTTGGACTGTTCCAAGACTTCGACCGGTCGGCGTGGGCAAGTGGAACAGCGGCCGAACGCCTCGCGGTGTTGCCTGACGCGCAGGAGCACATCCTGGCCCAGGGTCCTGCCTCCGACGACTCCGCCAGCGCTCGCGGTCTCCACGGACCGTCGAGCAAGGACCGCTTCGTGCGCGCCGCGCGCGAGCTTTCGCAGGCATACGCGCTGGCGGTACCGCACGAGGCCGCTCTCCGACTCCGCGACGACGTCGGCTTCTTCCAGACCGTCGGAGCCGCTCTGCGCAAGCGTGCGCCGGGCGACAGCCAACCGGCCGAAGACATGGATCCGGCTGTGCGCCCCATCCTCTCGTGTGCGGTGACCTCGGAGGGTTTGGCCGACGTCTTCGCCGCCGCTGGACTCGACGAGCCGCATGCCTCGGTCCTGTCCGACAGTTTCCTGGCCAGAGTACGGAGCATGCCGCAGCGCAACCTGGCCGTCGAACTGTTGCGGAAGCTCTTGCGAGGAGAGCTCGTCACCCAACGACGACGGAACGTCGTCCGGTCTCGTTACTTCGCCGAGAAGCTGGAATCGAGCATCCAGGACCACCGGCGGCGAGCGGTTACGGCGGAACAGGTCATCGAGGAGCTCATCCAGCTTGCGCGGGAGATTCGCCACGCCCACGGTCGCGGCGACAGGCTCCGACTATCGGAAGACGAACTTGCCTTCTACGACGCTCTTGACGCCGACGACAGCGCAGTGAAGGTGCTCGGCGACGAGACGCTGCGGACCATAGCCCGCGAACTGGTCGAAACCGTGCGCGGCAACGTCACGAACGACTGGATGCTGCGTGAGAGCGTCCGCGTGCGCCTTCAGATGTTCATCAAGCGCATTCTCCGTAGGTACGGCTACCCGACCGACCGGCAGGAACGCGCTACAAGAACCGTGCTGGAGCAGGCCGAGAACCTGACCGGCCGCTGAGCGGCCCCAACTCGATGAGACGGATGGGCGCGCAACGCGGACGTGTCGACCGGCGGGTCAGTGCGCGCGCACGCCCCGCGCCGGCGACTCGATCGGCGCGCCGGCAGGCCGCTCGACCTGCCGCTTCACGTGCTCCAGATAGTTGCGCACCGCGTCGCGCGAGCGCCGCCGGATGATCGGCCGCAGGAACAACCCGCGGAAGCCGGTCATCCCGTCGTTGCGGGAGCGCGTGATGGAGATCAGCGCGGAGCCGTCGCGCCCGTCGGCATCGGTGCGGTCGAGCAGGAAGCGCAGTTCCAGCGTTGTGTGGAAGTAGTGGCTCGCGTAGAGCTGCTTGGTGGCGATGGCATAGGCGACGCCGGTCGACTCCCGATCCGGCAGCGGGCAGATGGTCACGTGGTTCAGGCGGATCGTCGGCTTCATGCCGAAGTCGACCACCGTCCAGTAGAAGAACTCGTCGGCGCCGTCCGGCAAACCGTGCGGATAGCCGTCCAGGTAGGCGAGCAGCGCGGGGACCGGCGCCGGCAGGGGATCGCGGCTCGCGAGCAGCGAGCGGAAGTGATCGGCCACCGCCAGCGGCCGCTTGCCGTCGACATACGCTCCCAGGGCCGCGTTGCCGTGCGCCTGGTAGGCCCGCAGCAGGTCGAGGACCATCGAGCGGGTGACCTCGTCGGCCTGCCGGCCGGCCTCCGCGGACGACCAGTCCACCTCGTCGCGAAAGCGGGTCATGGCGTGCGCCGAGAGCTTGACCTCGCAATCGCCGGGACGGCACTGCGACAGCTCCGCCACGTCTTCCGGGTCCAGCGTCAGCGGCCGCAGGTCGTCGATGCGCGGCGGGACGCCGAACCGGCCGATCTGCGGAATGCCGGGGCCCCCCTCGAAGGCCTCGATGTCGCGAAACCGCGCGACGAACTCGTCGGGCTGCACATCCAGGTACACCGCCGCGACATGGGCCACCTCCTGCCGGGCGCGGGTGCGGAGGCTGCGGGTGACGGCCGAGCCGCGCTCGAGCTCGCGCACGTCGTCGGCCGAGAAACCCATCCGCGCCGTCAGCAACCCCTCGACGGTGCTGCCGGGCTCCGCGGAGAGCGCGACGACCATCGGAGCGGCGACGACCATCGGAGCGGCCGCACACGCCAACGCGAGGCGGACGCGCCACCCGCGCCGCGAGCGGCTCGGGTTCGAGACACGGGGCGAAGCGTTGCCGACAGACATGGCCACCCGCGCCGGGCCGACCGCCGACCATCAGGCGGAGCCCGAACGCCTCAACGTTCCGTATATCGGCTCAAGTGCTCCAACAGAAGAGTGGACATCGCCTCGGCCGCCAGATCCGGGATCCAGTGATTCACGCCCTCCAGCACCTCGAAGCGGTACGGGCCGCTGACGTACTCCTCGGTGAGCCGCGCGCCGTCGATGCACAGCGCCGTGTCGCCGTCGCTCCACGTGAACATCGTCGGCACCTCCACGGGACCCAGCGGCGGTCCCTGCAGGTTGCGGTCGCCGATGTTCGCGCGGTACCAGTTCAGGGCGGCGCCGAGGGCCGGCTTCGACCCCAGGACGCGCACGTACTCGCCGACCGCCGCGCCGTCGATGCCGGCGTAGATGCCGCGCAGCAGGGTCCGGTCGTTCGCCAGGAAGGCGTCCTCGGAATCGGGCTGGACGAACACGTCGAAGTAGGACGACGCCTGCGGCTGGCACGACGTCGGGTCGTTCAGGACCCGCGCGAACGCGTCGGGATGCGGAACCGACACCGGGTTGGCGGTGATCACGCGATCCCGCGCGGCCACGGCGACGGCCCAGGCCACCACCGCCCCCCAGTCGTGGCCCACGATGTGAAAGCGCTCGGCGCCGACGGCGTCGGCGAGGCCGATGACGTCCTGCACGAGCAGCGGCAGCGCGTAGCCGGCGATGTCCGGCGGTCGAGCGCCGGGCGAGTAGCCGCGCTGATCCGGCGCCACCACGCGGAACCCGGCCCCGGCCAGCGCCGCGATCTGATGGCGCCACTCGTAGGAGGTCTGCGGAAACCCGTGCAGCAGGATCACCGGCTCGCCGTCTTCCGGGCCCGCCATCCGCACGTCGAACGTGAAGTCGCCGACTTCGATCTGCGTCATCTCGATCTCGACGCCGGCACCGCCGGCGCCGGTGCTCGCCGCGCCGGCCGGCGATCCGACCGCCGCCGCCAGCGCCAGTCCCAGCAATGTCCCTGCCAACCGCTTTGTGTTCATCCGTTCAGCATACCCCGGCGCGGCCGCCGCTCTCGTCTGTCGAAGCGCCATTCGATGGGTGCAGTCATCGTCGTTGGGATTCGGCCGACGGCGTTCATACCCACGACGACCTGCTGGAGGACGTCAGCCGGCCGGCCCTTGCGCGCTGCGCGGCGCCCGCGTCCAGGATGCGGATGATGCGGCCGCCCGCTGTGGCCTGCGGCTTGCGCGACCGATTACACAGGAGGGCTCCCTCGGGGCAGCGCCCCGGGACTGGTCGCCGCAGCGCCCCTGTGCGCGAGTGACTCAGCCGCCAGTGCCCAGCAATCCCGGCAGATCCGTAATCGCCGACACCACGCGGTCCGCCGCGAACCCCAGCTCGTCGGGCGGTTCGGCGGCGCTGCGCTGGATCCAGAAGGTGGTCAGGCCGGCCGAGGCGGCCCCGGCGATGTCCCAGGCGTTGGACGAGACGAACCCCAGCGCGGAACGGTCGACCCCGAGCCGCTCGGGTCCCAGGTTGTAGACGCGCGGGCTGACCTTGAAGATCTTGATCTCCTCGACGCTGATGATCGTGTCGAGCAGGGTGTCGATGCCGGCGCTGCGGGCCGCCGCCTCGAGCATCCGCGGCTCGCCGTTGGAGAGAATCGCCAGCCGCACGCCCCGCGCCCGGAGCGCCTCCAGGCCCGGCCGCACGTCGGGAAACGCCTCCAGCGTCAGGTAGGCGTCCATCAGCCGCGTGCGCCGCGCGGCGGTCAGATCGAGGTCCAGGCTGCGGGCCGCGTACACCAGCGCGTCCTCGGTGACCAGCCAGAAGTCGCGGTGCCGGCCCATGAGGCTGCGGAGCAGGCTGTACTGGAGCTGCTTGGCCCGCCAGCGTTGGGCCAGGGCATCGCCGTTGCCCGGAAACAGCTCGTCGCAAAGGGCCGTCACCGAAAAGACGTCGAACAACGTGCCGTAGGCGTCGAAAGCGAAGGCCTCGATGCCCTCCACGACTTCGGCCTGCCGCCGCGAAGCGGCCGGCGGCGGCGCGAGCCCCGGCTCGGCCGGGGTCGGTGCGCCCGCCGCCGGGCTCGCAGCCGACGCCGCGGGCAGCGCCCCTGCCGCCGCCGCGGCACCCAACGCCCCAACGAACGCTCTGCGCCCTGTCTCCATGCTCTCTCTCCTTACGATTCCGCCGGCTCGCGGTCGGCCAGCGCCAGATCCAGCAGGAACGCGTACTGGAGCGCGATCTCGCGGTACTGCCGGAAGCGCCCGGACGCGCCGCCGTGCCCGGCATCCATGTTGGTCTTCAGCAACAGGCGCCGACCGTCTTCCGGCCGTAGCGCACGGCGCCGGGCCACCCACTTCGCCGGCTCCCAGTACTGCACCTGCGAGTCGTGCAGGCCCGTCATCACCAGCAGGTGCGGCCAGACGACCGACTCCATGTTGTCGTAGGGCGAGTAGGAGCGGATGCAGGCGTAGTCGCCGGGCTCGTTCGGGTTGCCCCACTCGTCGTACTCGCCGGTGGTCAGCGGGATCGACTCGTCGAGCATCGTGGTCACGACGTCGACGAACGGCACCTGCGCGACCACGCCGTGGAAGAGGTCGGGACGCAGGTTGACCACCGCGCCCATCAGCAGGCCGCCGGCGCTGCCGCCCATGGCGAAGAGCCGCTCGGGAACCGCGTAACCCTCGGCGACGAGGTGCTCGGCGCAGGCGATGAAGTCGGTGAAGGTGTTCTTCTTCTTCCGCAGCTTGCCGTCGTCGTACCACCAGCGCCCGAGCTCCTCCCCGCCGCGGACGTGGGCGATGGCGTATGTGAACCCGCGGTCGAGCAGGCTCAGGCGCGACGACCGGAACGTCGGCTCCATGCTGATGCCGTAGGCGCCGTAGCCGTAGAGCAGCAGCGGCGCGGGACCGGCGGCGCGCGGCGTGCGCTCCGCGGCGTCGCGCTTGCGGCGGACCAGCGAGACCGGCACGCGCACCCCGTCCGGCGCGGTCGCCAGCAACCGCTCGGTCTCGTAGCGCGCCGGGTTGAAGTCGCCCAGCACCTCCTCCTGCTTGAGCAGCGTGCGGGTGCGCGTCTCCATGTCGTAGTCGTAGACCGACGGCGGCATGGTCAGCGAGCTGTAGTGGAACCGCAGCGTGGTCGTCTCCGGCTCGCGGTTCGTGCCGATGGAGACGGCGAAGGCGGCCTCGTCGAACGCCACGTGGTGCCCGGCGCCGTCCCACCGCCGCACGCGCAGCCGGGTGAGCCCGTCCTGCCGCTCGGCCACGACCAGGTGGTCGCGGAACAGCTCGAAACCCGAGATCAGCACGTCGTCCCGATGCGGGACCAGCTCTCGCCAGGCATCCGGCGGCGGCGGATCCCCCTCCGCCTCCAGCAGCCGGAAGTTGCGCGCGCCGTCGTTCGAGCGGATGGTGAACCGGCCGCGGTAGTGGTCGATGTCGTACTCGTGTCCCCGCCGACGCGGCAGGAACGTCTTCAGCGGCGCCTCCGGATCCGCAGCGTCGAGAAAGCGGAACTCGGTGGTGAGCGTCTGGAACAACCCAATCAGGATGTACTGCTTCGACCGGCTCAGCCAGACGCCGCACGAGAACGTGTCGTCCGTCTCCTCGTGGACGAGCCGATCGGCGGCCGGGTCGTCGCCCAGCCGATGCCGCAGGACCTGATACGGGCGCAGCGTGGTCGGATCGTGCCGCGCGTAGAAGAACGCCTTGCTGTCGGCCGCCCAGGCGATGTTGGAGGTGACGTCGGCGATGACGTCCGGCAGGTCCTCTCCGGTGGCGAGGTCGCGCACGCGGATCGTGTACTGCCGCCGCCCGACGGTGTCCACGGCATAGGCGAGCAGATCCGCGCCGGGGCTGACCGGGCGCGCCGCCACCTGGCAGAACTCGTGCCCCGCGGCCACGCGGTTGACGTCCAGGATCACCTGTTCGTCGTCCGCCGGAGCGTCCGGTTCACCGCTGGCCGCAATAGGCCGGCGGCAGTGGATCTCGTACTCCCGGCCCTCCTCGTAGCGGCGGTAGTACCGATACGCATCCTCGCGGTACGGCACCGACATGTCGGTCTGCTTGATGCGCCCCTTGATCTCCTCGAACAGCCGTTCCTCGAAGCCGGCCGTGCCGGCCATCACTTTCCGGACGTGAGCGTTCTCGGCTTCCAGGTATTCCCGGACCTCGGGGTTGTCGCGCTCGCGCAGCCAGTAGTAGTCGTCGATACGGACGTCGCCGTGCTTCTCGTGGCGGTGGGGACGCCGGGACGCAACGGGAGCGGGCATGGCCTGCGGATCCTACTCCGCGCGCAACGCCGCCAGCGGTTCGATGCGCGCCGCGCGCCGCGCGGGCAGCCAGCTCGCCAGCAGGCAGATCCCGACCAGCAGCGTCGACACGGCGACGAAGACCAGCGGATCGAGGGGGCTGGTCTCGAACAGGAGCGCCTGCAGCCGGCGGGTCAGCGCGACGGCAGCGCCGATGCCGACCACCGCGCCCAGCAGTGCGAGGCCGCCCGCCTCGGTCAGCACCAGGCGGCGCACGTCGGCCACCTGCGCCCCCACGGCCATGCGGACGGCGATCTCGCGCCGGCGCTGCGCGACCATGTAGGAGACCACGCCGTAGAGGCCGACCGAGCCGAGCAGCAGCGCGAGCCCGGCGGCGATCGCAAGCAGGATCATGACGAACGCCCGCTCGCCGCGTGCGCGCCCGACCAGCGTCTCCAACGTCTCGATCTCGGCAATCGGCAGGGTGGGATCGAGCCCGCGCACCGCCTCGCGCACCGCTCCCGACAGCGCCGCCGCGTTCGGTGCGCGCACCACGTAGCGCATGGCGGCAGGCACGCGCTCCCCGCGCGTCACTCCCGGGAGCGGGTAGTACGCCATCTCCGGCGGATCCTCGTGCAGGTTGATCTCCTGCACGTCGTCCACCACGCCGACGACGCGGGACCACTGTTCGCCTTCCTCGTCGGGCGGGCCGCCGAGCCGGATGCCCTTCCCCAGCGCGCTCTCCCCGGGCCAGTGGGTGCGCGCCAGCGACCTCGACACGATGACCACCGGGGACTCCCGCTCGCCGTCGAGCGGGTCGAACACGCGGCCCTCGATCACCTCGACGCGGAGGGTGTCGAAGTAGGCGGGCGCCACGCGCTTGGTCATGAAGACCGGCGGCACCTCGTCGTCAGCCAGCGGGCGGCCCTCGATGGTGTGCCCCGAGCCGGACACCTCGCCGCTCAGGGGCACGGTCGACGCCGCCGCAGCATCCACGACGCCGGGCAGGGCGCGCAGGCGGTCGACCACCTGCCGGTGGAAGTTGAGGCGCGCATCCGCCGTCTCGTAGTCGCGCTCTGGCAGCGCCAGCCCGAAGGCCAGCACGTCCACCGGATCGAAGCCCGGATCGACCGCGGCCAGCCTCTGGAACGAGCGCACCGCCAGTCCGGAGCCGACGAGCAGGGTCAGCGCCAGTGCGACCTGGAGCACGACGAGTCCCCGCCGCGCGAACTGCCGCTCACGGCCCGACGTGGCGCCGCGCGCGCCGGCCGTCATGTGGCCGGCCGCGGCCACCGCGCCTGCGCGCAGGGCGGGCAGGAGACCGAAGAAGAGTCCCGCCGCCACCGACACGGCGAGTCCGAACAGCAGGACCGCGGCGTCGATCGAGATCTCGTCCAGGCGCGGCAAGTCCCGCGGGCCGAAGGCGACGAGCAGGCGCACGGCCAGCAGCGCCAGCGGCAACGCCAGGAGACCGCCCGCCACCCCGAGCCCGAGGCTCTCGAACAGCACCGACCCGGCCAGCCGTCCGCCGCTCTCCCCCAGGGCGGCGCGAATCGCCACCTCGCCGTGCCGCGCCTCGGAGCGCACCAGGAACAGGTTGGCGACATTGGCGCACGCGATCAGCAGCAGGAGCCCGACGGCGCCGAGCAGTATCCACAGCGTCGCCTCGATGTCGCCGACCAGCACCTCGCGGGCGCGGTCGATCAGCGGCCGGAATCCGGCGTTCGCCAGAATCGGCGCGGCGCCCTCGTCCGGCAGCAGCTCGGGCAGGTTGGCCAGCAGCGCCTCGAGCTCGGCCCGCACCTGTCCCAGCGTGGCGCCGTCCGCGATGCGCGCCACGCCGTTGATGCCGAAGGAGCCGAGCTGCACGTTCTCCCGGTCGAGCCGGAGCGGCCGCCACAGATCGATCTCCTGCTGCGAGAAGGAGAATCCCGGCGGCATGACGCCGACGACCTCCACGCCCTCCCCATCGAGGTCGACTATTCGCCCCACGACCCCCGGCTCGGCGCCGAACCGGCTGCGCCACAGGCCGTCGCTCAGCACGATCACCGGCGCAGCGCCCCGCCGGTCTTCCTCGGGAGTGAACGAGCGGCCCAGACGCGGCGGCGTCCGCAGCACCTCGAAGAACGACGCGGTGACGCTCGACGCCGCCACGCGCTGCGGATTCTCCGGACCGGTGAAGCTCACCTGCTCTTCCCGGTACGCCGCCAAGCTGTCCAGGGTCCGGACCTGTTCCGCGTACAGGAAGTAGAGCGCGTCCGACATCGGCAGCTCGGCGAGCTGCGCCAGCCCCGGCGCGGCGTGCCGGAGAATCACGAGCCGTTCGGCGTCCGGGAGCGGCAGAGGACGCAGCAGCACCGCGTTGACCACCGCGAAGATGGCGACGTTGGCGCCGACCCCGATCGCCAGCGTCGCCAGCGAGACGAGCGTGAAACCGGGATTCGCGACGGAGCGGCGGCAGAAGAGACGAAGCTGGGCGTACAAGGTCATTCGGCTTCCCGTCCAGTATAAGAGCCCTCACGTACTGACAACGGCACCGCCCACTGCGACAATCCGCGCATGCGCTTCTTCAACACCGAGGGCCCCGTCCGTCCGGACAGGCACTACCACATCCCGCCGCTCAACCGGGTGAATCTCGACGAGCTGCTCGGCCTCGTCCGCGACGAGCGCTACTTCGTGCTCCACGCCCCGCGGCAGACGGGCAAGACGTCGGCGCTGCTGGCGCTGCGCGACCGGCTGAACGCGGGCGGCGAATACCGTTGCGTGTACGCCGACGTGGAGGCCGGCCAGGCGGCGCGGGAGAACGTCGCGGAAGCCATGCGCGTCATCCTCTACCAGTTGGAGTCCGAAGAGCAGGCGACGCTCGGCGCCGACGCACTGGCGGACATCTGGCCGGGCGCGCTGGAACGGGCCGGGCCGCTGGGAGCGCTGCGTGCGTCGCTGGAACGCTGGTGCATGGCCGATCCGCGTCCGCTGGTGCTGCTGATCGACGAGATCGACACGCTGGTGGGCGATACGCTGCTGTCCGTGCTGCGGCAGTTGCGGGCCGGATACCCGCACCGCCCCGGACGCTTCCCCCACAGCGTGGTCCTGTGCGGCGCGCGGGATGTGCGCGACTACCGCATCCACTCCACCGCGCAGGACGCGCTGGTCCTCGGCGGCAGCGCATTCAACGTCAAGTCCGAGTCGCTGCGCCTGGGCGACTTCACCGAGGCCGAGACGCGGGCGCTGCCGGCCCAGCACACCGCCGAGACCGGACAGGCGTTCACCGACGAAGCGCTCGAAGCCGTCTGGGCGCGCTCGGCCGGCCAGCCGTGGCTGGTGAACGCGCTGTGCCGGGAGGCGTGCTTCAAGAGCGAGACGGGGCGCGACCGCACTCGCGCAATTGCCGCCGGCGACGTCCTGGACGCGCAGGAGCGGCTGATCCTGTGCCGCGACACCCACATCGACGACCTGGCCAACAAGCTGCGCGAGGACCGGGTGCGACGGGTGGTGGAGCCGATCCTGGCCGGGGCGTCCGAGTCCGCCTGGTCGACCGAGGACGTGGCCTACGTCCACGATCTGGGGCTGGTCGCCCTGGACGACGGCACGCCGCGCATCGCGAACCCGATCTACGCGGAGGTGGTTCCCCGGCACCTGAACCACGCGGTGCAGATGGGGCTGCCGCAGCGGATGGCGTGGTACGTCGACGCGGAGGGCGGCCTGGACGCGGCGGGGCTGATCGAAGGGTTCCAGACGCTCTTCCGGGAGCATTCGGAGCACTGGGTGCAGCGCTTCGACAGATACCACGAGGCGGGCCCGCAGTTGCTTCTGCAGGCGTACCTGCAGCGGGTCGTGAACGGCGGCGGCCGCATCGAGCGCGAGTACGCCCTGGGACGGGGACGCGTGGACCTGCTGATCCTCTGGCCGCAGGGCGGGCGCACCCGCAAGTTGGTGGTCGAGTGCAAGGTTCTGCACAAGGACCTGGAGCGGACCATCGCGGAGGGACTGGCGCAGACGCGCGGCTACATGGACCATTGCGGCGCGGAGTCGGGCCACCTGATCGTCTTCGACCGCACGCCGGACCGGACGTGGGAAGAGAAGCTGTTCCGCCGCGAGACGCCGGCCGACACCGGCCGCGCGGTCACCGTCTGGGGCATGTGACGCATGCGGACAGCGACAAACCTCGTCCCCGTCACCGAGCGGCTGCGGGAACGGACCCGCGGCCTGCGGTTCGCCGAACCGGTCCTGCACGTATACGCACCGCTCGACTACGCCTGGGCGCCGCACCGCCTCTACCTGGAGCGCTACGGCCGCGGGCAGCCGGAGATCCTCTTCGTCGGCATGAACCCGGGCCCGTTCGGGATGGCGCAGACCGGCGTGCCGTTCGGCGACGTCGCGATGGTGCGCGACTGGCTCGGCATCGAGGCGGCAGTGGAGCGCCCCGCCGACGAGCACCCGCGGCGACCCGTCCTCGGCTTCGGGATCGGCCGCGGCGAAGTGAGCGGCGCCCGCCTGTGGGGCTGGGCGCGGGAGCGCTTCGGCAGCCCGGAGCGGTTCTTCCGGCGCGCGTTCGTCTGGAACTACTGCCCGTTGTGCTTCCTGGACGACGGCGGCCGCAACGTGACGCCCGACAAGCTCCGTCCCCGCGATGCGCGCGAGCGCCTGTTCGCGGCATGCGACGAGGCGCTCGCGGGCGCCCTGTCCCACCTGCGGCCGGACGTGGTGGTCGGCATCGGGCGGTTCGCGGCCGACCGCGCCTGCCCGGTCGCCGAGGAGTACGGCGCGCGGTGCGGAGCGGCCCCGCACCCGAGTCCGGCCAGCCCCCTGGCGAACCGCGGCTGGCCCGCCGTCTTCGACGCCGCGCTCGGCGATCTGGGCATCGTGGTGTAGGGGTCCGTGCTTACGCCGCAGGGTCGCGCCTGGCCCGACAATCGTCGGCGAACGCGACCGCTGCGGTCGCGCTGGGGCCTCCGATTGCCGCCCAACCAACCCTTCAGGACTCCGGGCCGTTCTACGGCACAGACTCCTAGACGAACGCACCCCGCGTGCATATAGTGGGAGCCATGACGATCATGACCCGGACCACGCGGACCGGCCTCGCCTTCCTGCTTGCGTCATCGGTAGCGGGCGCCACCGCGGTCGCGGGCCAGGACTTCCGGATCGTAACCGCCGCGGCCACACAGGATCGGGAAGCCGTGCACGCGCTTCTCGCCGAGGGCGTCGACGTCGACGCGGCGCGGGCGGACGGCGCCACCGCGCTTCTGTGGGCGGCGCACTGGGACGACGTGGACCTGGTGAAGCGGCTGCTGTCCGGGGGCGCGGACGTCAATCTGGCCGACGACCACGGCGTGACTGCCCTGGGGCGGGCCGCCGAGAATGCGAGTCTCGCCATGGTGGAGACCCTGCTTGCAGCCGGCGCGGACGTCAACGCGGCGCAGACGAGCGGCCTCGCACCCTTGATGACGGCGGCCCGCACCGGGAACGCCGACGTGGTCCGGGCGTTGATCGCGCACGACGCGGACGTCGACGCGGACGTGACGGAGACCGGCAGCACGGCACTGATGTGGGCGGTGTCGGAGCCGCATCCGAAAATCGTACGGCTGCTGCTCGCCGCAGGCGCCGACCCCGGAATGTCGACCGTCAAGGGCTTCACGCCGCTGATGTTCGCGGCCCGCAACGGCGACATCGAGACGGCCCGCGCGCTGATCGCGGCCGGCGTCGACGTCGACGCGCCGAGCGCCGACGGCACCCACGTCCTGCCGTTCTCCATCGTGAACGGCCAGGACGCCTTTGCGCTGTTCCTGCTGGATGAGGGAGCCGACCCCGAGGGCGAGATGAACGGCGTGCGCGCTCTGCACGCGGCGGCGGGCGGAGTCGGCGCCTGGCTGCGCGAATGGTACGCCCGGCACGGGGGCAACCGGCTCTACTCGCGGCCCGGTCGCGCGCGGCTCGGGGCCGACCGCCGGCTGCCGCTCGTCGAGGCGCTGCTGGCGCGGGGCGCCGACCCCAACGCGCGGATCACGGCGTCGGCCATGATCATGAGCTACATCGGCTATCCCAGAAAGGGCGCGTTCGAGCCGTTCGCCTGCGGCACCGGCGATCTGCGCGGCGCCACACCGCTCTGGGTGGCCGCCTTCGACATGAACGGCGCAGGTGGACAGGTCTTCGGCGTCGGGGCGAGCCGCACATCGAGCAACGCGGAGATTTTGAAGGCGCTGATGGCCGGAGGGGCCGATCAGCACCTTACGACCGACGACGGCACGACGCCGTTCATGGCGGCGGCGGGCCTCGGCCGGTCGACGTATACGCCAAGGCAGCCGCGCGGGGTCCGTTCTCCGAGCGCCGAGGAGGCAGTGCGGGTGCTGCTCGAGGCGGGGGCCGACATCGACGCGGTGAACGAAGCCGACTTCACAGCGCTGCACGGCGCGGCATTCCGCGGCCTGAACGAGGTCGTGGAGTACCTCGTCGCTCAGGGCGCCGACATCGACGCGCGCGACTTCCGCGGGCGGACCGCCTACCGGATGGCCGAAGGCTCGAAGCAGTCTTTTCAGTTCCAGAGCTGGCCGGAGACGGCGGCGCTGCTCGCGGAGCTCGGCGCCGACACGGAGCTCGGCATCCCGGGCACCGTCCAGGAGCGCCTGCGCGACGTGCCGGCCATCCTTGGCGGCGATCAGCCCTGACCGGGAGTCCATGCGGTCGATGAGCAGAGTGAGCTTCGTCCTTTGGGAGACAGAGGAGATCAGCCCCATGCGATTCATCACCGGAATCCGAGCCTCCGCGGGACGATGGCGTCGCACCTGCCAGGTGACCGGGACACTCGTCGCGGTGGCGCTGGCGTCGACCTCGGTCCCGGCTCAGGAAGCGGAACGTGGCACCGCCGCCGACTGGCCGACCTACAACCGCGACCTGGCCGGCACGCGCTACTCGCCCCTCGACCAGATCGACACGAGCAACGTCGGCGAACTGCAGGAGGTCTGGTCCTATCGCTTCCATCCCGAGGACGGCTTCATCGAGGGGCCGAGCCCGGCCGAGCTCTTCCAGCAGGTGACGCCGATCGTCGTCGACGGCGTGATGTACCTCGCGTCGGGCAACCGCGTGGTGGCCCTGCAGCCCGAGACCGGCGAGGAGATCTGGCGGCACGAGCTGGCCGAGGGGCTGGCCTCGTTCCGGGGCGTCGCCTTCGGACCGGCCACCGACGCCCACGAGGCCCGCATCTACTTCACCAGCCTGTCGAAGGTCATCGCGCTCGAGGCGGAGACGGGCGAGCGCGACCTGGCGTTCGGCGACGGCGGCGAGGCGGCAGTGCGAATTCCCTACACCGGCGTGCCGGTGGTCTACGACGATACCTTGATCCTGGGCTCGAGCGCGTTCGGGCCGGGACAGCGGCACATCGCGCCCCACCTGAACCAGCCGCGCGGCGGGGGCGAGCCGACCCGGGCCTGGCCGCGGGCCCTCGACGCGACGACCGGCGCCCTGCGCTGGGAATTCCCGACCCTGCCCACCGAAAGCGACTTCGGCAGCGAGACCTGGGGCAACCAGAGCTGGCGCGACCGCATCGGGAACAACGTGTGGGCCTTTACGCTGACCGTCGACGAGGAGCGGGGCCTGGTCTACATGCCCGTGAGCAGCCCGGGGTCGAACTTCTACGGCGGCGACCGCCCCGGCGACAACCTCTTCGCGAACTCGACCATCGCCATCGACATCGGCACCGGAGAGCTCGCGTGGTACTTCCAGAACATCCACCGCGAGTTGTGGGACTACAACCTGCCGCCGTCGCCCGGCCTGCTCGACATCGAGCGCGACGGCGAGGTCATTCCCGCCCTCGCGCAGGTCGGCAAGTCGGGCTGGATGTTCATCCTGAACCGCGTGACCGGCGAGCCCGTCCACGGGGTCGAAGAGCGGCCGGTGCCCGCCGGCGACGTGCCCGGCGAGCAGTACTCGCCGACCCAGCCGTTTCCGGTTGCGCCGCCCCCGGTGTCGCGGGTGAGCATCGGTCCCGACGACATCGTCACGGCCGACGACACCACGCCCGAACACGCGGCCGCCTGCCGCGAGCTGTGGGACACGGTCGGCTACTACAACGACGGGCCCTATACGCCCATCCGGTACCGGCAGGAAGGCACCCCGCCGTCGCTCGTGTTCCCCGGCACCGGCGGCGGCGTGAACTGGAACGGCACCGCCTACGATCCCGAGCTCGGCTACATCTTCGTCAACTCCAAGGATCAGCCGATCAGCGGCTGGATGACGGAGAACGAGCAGTACGGTCCGGACGTCGAGGACCAGGTGGCCTTCGTCCGCGAGGCCGGTCCGCCGTTCGAGGCCCCGATATTCGACGCCGACGGCGAGCGGCTCGGCGCGCTGCCGTGCTTCAAGCCGCCCTGGGCGCGCCTGGTGGCGGTGGAGGCAGCCACCGGCGAGATCGCGTGGGAGGTGCCGTTGGGCATCGACGAGCTGCTGCCCGAGGGCAAGCAGCGGGTCGGGAGCCGCAACGTCGGCGGCCCCATCGTCACCGCCGGCGGCCTCGTGTTCATCGGCGCCACCGTCGACCGCCGCTTCCGGGCGTTCGACTCGCGCACCGGCGAGGAGCTGTGGTCCGTCGCGTTCGACTACAACGTCGAGGCGGTGCCGATCACGTTCGCGGGGAACGACGGAAGGCAGTACGTCGCGGCCAACGTCTCGGCGCCGGCCACCGGGGAGCCGCGCGGGAACGAGCGGCTGGTCGTGTTTGCGCTGCCGGAGCGGTAGTTGGCCCTCCCGGCCAAACCACCCGGCGTCCAGGCTTGGGCCGTAGACCGATTCCGGGCTCAGCCGAACCCTACATGTTGTAGCCAAGGGGTTTCCGTGCCCACTTATTGGGGTACAATCCTCTGTGGCACAAATTTCCTCGGCGCAAATCGTGTTCACACGTTATACTCGTCTCTGGCGGCGAAGCACTTGGCCTGCTCCGACAGCGGGGAGCCGTTCTTGCGTATCGTCCACCTGTCACTGGGAGTTGCCGAGGGTGGAATCCAATCCGGCCGAGACTCCACCGGGCCGATCAGGAGGTAAAAAGCAATGAATCTGAAGAGATCCATCGGGCTAGCAGCTCTCACCGCCGCCCTGCTCGCACCCGGGCTCGCCGACGCCCAGGAACCGGGAACAATCAGCGGCACGGTCACGGACGCGACGGGCTTCGTCCTGCCCGGGGTCACCGTGGAAGCGCGGGACGCAGCGGGCGTCGGGGAGCTCGCCTTCACCGACGGCACCGGCCAGTTCACGTTCAGCGGGCTGGAGCCGGGGACCTATGAGTTGATCTTCACCCTCCCCGGCTTCAATGCGCCCGCGCAGGTCGTGGAGGTGAGCGCCGGCGCCACCGCCATGCTCGACGTCGAGATGGACATTCTGCTGCAGGAAACGGTGGCGGTCGTGGGAACGCGGGCGGAACCGCGGTCGATCGCCGCCTCCCCGGTGCCCATCGACGTCATCCGCGCCGAGGACTTCGCCAGCCAGGGCGACATGGACCTCACCAACCAGTTGCGAACGGTCGTCCCGTCGTTCAACGTCAACACGCAGCCGATCAGCGACGCCGCCACCATCGTGCGGCCGGCCAACCTGCGCAACATGGCGCCGGACCACACGCTGATCCTGGTCAACGGCAAGCGCCGCCACCGCGCGGCCGTCATCGCCTGGCTGGGCAACGGCATCGCCGACGGGGCGCAGGGGCCGGACCTGTCGTCGATCCCGTCGATCGCGCTGCGGCAGGTCGAGGTGTTGCGCGACGGCGCCGCCGCACAATACGGCTCGGACGCCATCGCCGGCGTCATCAACTTCGAGTTGAAGAACGCGCGCTCCGGGGGCAGCATGGAGTTCCGCAGCGGCCAGTACTTCGACGAGAACGACGGCACCCCGGCGACGTGCGGCCCCATCGGCCGCTCGTGCAACGGCATCGGCGGCCGCGCCCCGAGCTACACGTTCGCCGGCAACGCGGGTCTGCCCCTCGGCCCCGAGGGGTTCCTGAACCTCAGCCTGGAGTACGGCGGCGTCCAGCCGACCAACCGCGCGGTGCAGGACGGCGGCACGGTGGCGGTGATCAACGGCGGCAACACCAACGTGCGCGACACGTCGCGCGTCTGGGGCGTGCCGCTGGTCGAGGACGATCTGAAGGTGTTCGCCAACTTCGGCAGCGGGGGCGAGCAGGCCGAGTTCTACGGTCACACGAGCTACGCCAGCAAGGTGGTGACCGGCGGCTTCTATTTCCGCAACCCCAACAACCGCGGGAACGTGTACTCGGTCGACGGCGGCGAGACGTTGCTGGTCGGCGACGCGCTCGAGGCGCAGGGCATGGGCATAGGCGCGGCCAACTGCCCGACCGTGAACATCACCAACGGCACGCCGGATCCGGTCGCCTTCGCGGCGGTCCGCGACGATCCGAACTGCTTCACGTTCCACCAACCCTTCCTGGGCGCGCCCAACGGTCTGCCGGGCGGCTTCACGCCGCAGTTCGGCGGCGACGTCTACGACTACTCGCTGGTCTCCGGCGTGCGCGGGACCACGATGACCGGGCTCAACTGGGACATCAGCGGGAGCACGGGCCGGAACCACGTGCAGACCTTCATCTTCGACACGGTCAACGCCTCT
Organism: Vicinamibacterales bacterium; assembly: GCA_965116825.1. Taxonomy (GTDB): domain Bacteria; phylum Acidobacteriota; class Vicinamibacteria; order Vicinamibacterales; family UBA8438; genus WTFV01. Next base: position 2,899,426 of record OZ220736.1, on the reverse strand, counting down.
CTCGGCCCGGAGAGCCCGACCCGGTTCGAGCCGAACCTGCTGCAGCAGACCGAGACAAGCCTCAACGCGGAGGTGTCGTACGCAGCGAGCGACATGATCAACGTCGCCGGGGGCGTCGAGTGGCGGAACGAGCAGTACCACCTCGGCGAGGGCGACTCGGCGTCGTGGGCGATCGGCCCGTTCGGCGCACAGGGCTTCAGCTCCGCCTCGAACGGCTACAACGGCACCCGGCCCGAGAACGCCGGCACGTGGAACCGGGCCAACGTCGCGGGGTACGGCGACATCGAGATTCACGGCGCCGACAATGAGTGGAACCTCGGCGCCGCCGTTCGCATCGAGGACTTCTACGACAGCTTCGGCACCACGATGAACAGCAAGCTGTCGGGTCGGTACGGCTTCACCGACATCTTCGCGGTGCGCGCCGCCGTCAGCAGCGGGTTCCGCGCCCCGACCCCGGGCCAGCAGAACGTCCTGAACGTGACGACCGAGTTCGATTACGAACTGGGCGACCTGATCAACAACGGCACCATTCCGTCCACTTCCCCGGTCGCGGCGTTGCGGGGCGGCGTGCCGCTGCAGCCGGAAGAGTCGATCAACTACTCGCTCGGGACGGTCGTCGACACCGGTCCGTTCACGTTCACCGCCGACTACTTCCGGATCAACGTGTCCGACCGGCTCACCATCACGCGGAACTACAGCCTGTCGCCGGAAGAGGTCGCGACGCTGCTCGCCGGCGGGATTGCCGAAGCCGGCAACCTGGCCGCGTTCCGCTTCTTCGTGAACGACTTCTCGACCACCACCCAGGGGCTCGACCTCGTCGCCACGTGGACCCCGCTGGCGCTCGGCGCCCGGACGACCTTCAGCGGCGTCTTCAACTTCACCGACACGGCGGTGACCGAGTTCGGCGAGGAGCACATCGACCGGGACCGTATCGCGGCACTGACCGTGGGGCTGCCGCGGATGCGCTGGAACTTCGGGGCCAACCACACCGCGGACCGCTGGACCCTGATGGCCCGGCTGCACTACTACGGCTCCTACTGGGATCGGGAGGACGCGCGCTCGGCGTTGGGCGGTGCGATGTCGTACCTGTATCCGCTGTACTCCGGCAAGCCGCTGGTCGACCTGGAGGTCGGCTTCCCGTTCAGCGACTTCACGCTGTCGGTCGGCGCGCAGAACATCTTCAATACGTATCCGGACGAGAATCCGGGCGCCGTCGGCGGCGTGGGCAACCGCTACGGTCAGTTCGGGCCGTTCGGCTTCAACGGCGGCTACTACTACACCCGCGTCAGCTTCGGGTGGGGCGGCTGACGTAGCCACCGGACACCGCGACGACGGTTCGCGGTGTCCGGGCCGCGACGGAGTGCCGCCGGTCCGGCAGGTCCTGAGCGGTGGGCACGAGGTGAAGGGAATGCAACCACGGAACTGGCGGGCCGCCTCGGTCTGGTTGATCCTCGGGGCCTTCGCGACACCCGTTCCGTCCGTTGCCCAGGAGCCGGGAACAATCAACGGCACGGTCAGGGATGCGACGGGCCTCGTGCTGCCCGGGGTCGCCGTGGAGGCGCGGGACGCGGCGGGCGTCGGGCAGGTCACGTTCACCGACGGGACCGGGCAGTTCACCTTCAGCGGACTTGCGCCGGGGAGCTACGAGGTGACGTTCTCACTCCCCGGCTTCAACGCGCCCGCGCAGGTGGCGGAGGTCGGCGCCGGCGCCACGGCCACGCTCGACGTGGAGATGGAGGTTGGGCTCGAGGAGCGGGTGGTCGTAGTCGGCACCCGCGCGCAGCCGCGCTCGGTGACCGAATCGCCGGTACCGGTCGACGTCATCCGCACGGAGGACTTCGCCGCCCAGGGGACTACCGATCTGGCCAACCAGTTGCGGACCGTGGTTCCTTCGTTCAACGTCAATATCCAGCCGATCAGCGACGCGGCCACCATCGTCCGGCCCGCGAACCTGCGCAACCTGGCTCCCGACCACACGCTGATCCTGGTCAACGGCAAGCGCCGCCATCGCTCGCCGGTCATCACCTGGCTCGGCAACGGCATCGCCGACGGCTCGCAGGGACCCGACATCTCCGTCATCCCCTCGATCGCCATCCGGCAGGCCGAGGTGCTGCGCGACGGCGCGGCCGCCCAGTACGGCTCGGACGCCATCGCCGGCGTCATGAACTTCCAGCTCAAGGACGCGCGCGAGGGTGGCAGCGTCGAGTTCCGCACGGGCGCCTACCGCGACGCGAACCCGGGCGACCTGTCGACCTGCGGGTCGGGCATCCTCGGCGACATCAAGCACTCGTGCAACGGCATCGGCGGGCGCGGGCAGGCGTTCTCGGTGGCCGGCAACGCCGGGCTGCCGCTCGGCCCGAACGGGTTCCTGAACCTGAGCCTGGAGTACGGCAACGCCAACCCGACCAACCGCAGCATCCAGCGCAACGGCGCGCAGGGGATCGTCGATGCCGGCAACGGCAATATTCGCAATCCGGCACAGGTGTGGGGCTCGCCGCTGGTCGAGGACGACCTGAAGTTGTTCGGCAACTTCGGCAGCCTGTTCGACAACGGCGTGCAGTTCTACGGCCATACCAACTACGCGAGCCGGACGGTGACGGGCGGCTTCTACTTCCGCAACCCCCATACCCGCGGTGGTGTCTTCCGGGGTCCGGTGCTGGACGGCACGCCGACGCTGCTCGTCGGCGACCGGATCTGGGCCGAGACTGCCCCCAACAGCCGGGATGCTCCGGCCGGTCGTGAGCCCGGGGCCGGCGGCTGCCCGATCGTCCCGATCGTCGGCAACGCTCCGGACACCGCCGCCCTCGCGGCGGTGGAGGCCGACCCGAACTGCTTCACGCTCTACAGCCGGTTCCCCGGGGGCTTCACGCCGCAGTTCGGCGGTGACTACCACGACTATTCGATCGTCAGTGGGCTGCGCGGGTTCACGAGCGGCGGTTTGAACTGGGACGCCAGCGTGAACATCGGCAGCGCCGAGGTCGACCAGTTCATCTTCGATACGGTCAACGCGTCGCTCGGCTACGACACACCCATCAGGTTCAAGCCCGGCATCTACACGCAGGACGACGTCAACCTCAACTTCGACGTGTCGATGCCGCTCACCGACGTGGTGAACTTCGCGGCCGGCACGGAGTGGCGCAGGGAGCAGTTCACCATCGGAGCCGGAGACCCGGCATCGTGGGAGATCGGCCCGTACGCCGCCCAGGGCTTCAGCTCCGGGTCCAACGGCTTCAACGGCTACCGGGCCGACACGACGGCTGGCCAGTGGAGCCGCAGCAACGCGGCGGTCTACGGCGACCTCGAGCTCACCGACCCCGGCGGCATGTGGAACTTCGGCACCGCGCTGCGCCTCGAGAACTTCCAGGACTTCGGGACGACGACCAACGGCAAGGTCTCGACCCGCGTCGCGCTGAACGATGCGTTCTCGTTGCGCGCGGCGGTCAGCACCGGGTTCCGGGCGCCGACCCCCGGCCAGCAGAACGCGTTCAACGTGACCACCGCGTTCATCGGCGGGCAGTTGACCAACCAGGGCGTCGTCCCGGCCACGTCCGCCGTCGCGATGGTTCGCGGCGGCGGGCAGCTTCAGCCCGAGAGGTCGCGCAACTACAGCGCGGGCGCCGTCGTCGACCAGGGACCGTTCACGTTCACTGCCGACTTCTTCCGCATCGACATCGGCGACCGGGTCGCCCTGTCGCAGGAGATCAGCCTGACGGAGGACGAGATCGTGGTCCTGCTCGCGGAAGGGATCCCCGAGGCGCGCAACTTCCCGGTGTTCCGCTTCTTCCTGAACGACTTCTCGACCACCACCCAGGGACTCGACCTGATCTCGACCCTGGCGCTGGGGAGCACCACGCTGAGCGCGGTCTTCAACTACACCGACACCGCCATCAAGAACATCCAGAGCTCCGTCATCGACGACTTCCGCATCGCGACGCTCGAGCAGGGACTGCCGAACACCCGTTGGAACTTCGCCGTCAACCACGCCGCCGACCGCTGGAGGCTGACCACCCGGGTGAGCTACTTCGGCGCGTACTGGGACAGCGAGGACGGGCGGAACGCGACCGATCTGGGCCACGTGACGGCGCCCTGGCTGTACGCGCCCTATTCCGGAAAGGCGCTGCTCGACGTCGAGTTGGGCATCCCGTTCGGCGCCGGCGTCGAGCTGGCGATCGGCGCGGAGAACCTGCTGAACACCTACCCCGACATCAACCCGTACGGCGCCGACACCGTTGGCAACCACTACGGGCAGTTCTCGCCGTTCGGGTTCAACGGCGCCTACTACTACACCCGCGTCAGCTACGGCTGGGGAGGGTAGTCGGACCGTGAACACATCCGGACACCGTGAGTACCTCTCGGTGTCCGGAGGACGGTGGAATGCGGCAGTCGCCGACGGTCATCCTTCTTCGAGTCCGGAACCGCCGGGGGGGAGGATAGCGAAAAGGCAGAGGCAGTGATAGTGTAGGCACGAATGTCAGTGGGGAGAGGCAGGGCATATGCACCGACTGAACCGCAGGGTTGAGTGGATTTGTCTACTTCTGGGCGTGTTCTGGGCGCCCATTACCGCTGCCGCGCAGGAAGCTGCCATCTCCGGCACGGTCACCGACACGACGGGTTTCGTGCTGCCCGGCGTCACCGTGGAAGCGAGCGACGCGGCCGGCGACCGGACGGGAACCGCCGTCACCGACGGTGCCGGCATGTTCACGATCGCGCTGACGCCCGGCTCCTACGAATTGACGTTCACGCTGCCCGGCTTTCAGCAGGCCGTGCGTCGAGGCGTGCAGGTCGGCGCCGGGGCCACGGTCACGCTCGACGTCGAGCTGGCGGTGGAGCTTGAGGAGCGGGTCGTCGTGGTCGGCAGCCGCGCGCAGCCGCGGTCGGTGACCGAGTCGCAGGTGCCCATCGACGCCATCCCGTTCCAGGACGTCGCCAGCCAGGGCCTCACCACCCTGGATTACCAACTGCGGACCCTGGTTCCCTCCTTCAACGTCGCCACGCATCCGATCAGCGACGCGGCCACGCTGGTGCGGCCGGCCAGCATCCGCAACTTGGCCCACGACCACACCCTGGTGCTGGTCAACGGCAAGCGCCGTCACCGCTCGTCGGTCATCGCCTGGTTCGCCGGTGTAACGGACGGCTCGCAGGGCCCGGACATCTCGACCATCCCGACCATCGCCCTGCGTCAGGTCGAGGTGCTGCGCGACGGCGCCTCGGCGCAGTACGGGTCGGACGCGATCGCCGGCGTGCTCAATTTTCTGCTCAAGGACAACCCGGCGGGCGGCAGCTTCGAGCTGAACACCGGCACCTACCGGGCCGGCGACGGCGACGCCTACAGCGTGGCCGGTAACGTCGGGTTGCCGCTCGGGACCAATGGCTTCGCCAACCTCAGCCTGGAGTACGGCAACGCGGATCCGACCAACCGCAGCGTGCAGCGGGCCGACGCGGCGGCGCTCATCGCGGCCGGCAACACCGACGTGGCCGATCCCGCGCAGATCTGGGGCAATCCGACCATCGAGGACGACCTGAAGCTGTTCGGCAACTTCGGCCACCTGGCCAACAACGGTCTGCAGTTCTACGCCCACACCAACTACGCCAGCAAGCGGGTGACGGAAGGGTTCTACTTCCGGAACCCGAACAACCGCGCCAACATCTACAGCCTCGACGACGGCGAGACCCTGCTCATCGGCGACCGGCTCGCCGCGCAGGACCTGGGCTCGGCCAACTGCCCCGTCGTGCGCATCGTCGACAACGTGCCGGATCAGGCGGCCCTCGCGCAGGTGTCCGCCAATCCCCACTGCTTCTCGTTCCGGGAGATCGCGCCGGGCGGCTTCACCCCGCGGTTCGGGGGCGTGGTCACCGACAACTCGGCGGTGGCGGGGCTGCGGCGGGTCGCCGACAGCGGCGTGACCTGGGACGCCAGCGCCAGCTACGGCTCGCACCAGTCGGACTTTTTCTTCCAGAACACGGTCAACGCCTCGCTCGGTCTCGATACGCCGCGCGACTTCGACCCCGGCCTCTACAAGCAGGAGGAGGTCAACCTCAACTTCGACGTCTCCTATGCCGCCTCCGACATGGTGAACGTCGCGGCCGGCACCGAGTGGCGCGACGAGAAGTTCACGATCGGAGCGGGCGGGCGGCCGTCGTGGGAGGTGGGCCCGTACGCGGCGCAGGGCTTCGTCTCCGGCTCCAACGGCTTCCCGGGCTTTCCCGACTACACGGCCGGGGCCTGGAACCGGAGCAACGTCGCGGTCTACGGCGACCTGGAGCTGCGGGGGCCCGACGACCGCTGGTCGTTCGGCGGCGCCCTGCGCCTGGAGCACTTCGACCTGTTCGGCCCCACCACCAACGGCAAGATCTCGGCCCGCTACGCCTTGAACCCGTTCGTCGCCCTGCGCGGGGGCGTCAGCACCGGGTTCCGGGCTCCGACGCCGGGGCAGCAGCACACGCTGAACGTGCAGACGACCATCGACCCCGAGACCCTGCAACTGGTCGACAGCGCCAACGTACCGTCCACGTTCCTGGCCGCCACGCTGCGCGGCGGGGTGCCGCTCGAGCCCGAAACGTCGGTCAACACGACGGCGGGCGTGGTGGTCGACAACGGGCCGTTCACGCTCACCGCCGACTACTTCCGCGTCGACGTCTCGGACCGGCTGGCCCTCTCGCAGACCTTCACGCTCAGCGAGGACGAGCGGGCGCTGCTGCTCTCCGAGGGCATCGCGTCGGCCGGCACGCTGGCTTTCTTCCGGTTCTTCATCAACGACTTCGAGACCCGGACGCAGGGTGTCGACATCGTGTCGACGTATACGCCGCCGGACCTCGGGGGCGACACCGTGCTCAACTTCACCTTCAACTACACCGATACCCAGGTGACGAAGGAAACCGACCTGCTCGGCCCCGGCGAGGTCCTCGGCCTCGAGCGCGGGGTTCCCAAGACCCGCTGGAGCATCGCGCTCAACCAGCAGCTCGCCCGGGTCCGCTTGCTGGGCCGCCTGAGCTACTACGGCTCGTGGGTCGACCACTTCGACGCGCGCTTCGTGCGCGGCCCCGACTCGCCGCTTCTGAACGGCCGCTCCATCGTCGACCTCGATCTCAGCATCCCGCTCGGCGAGGGCGTGACGCTGTCGGTCGGCGGCCAGAACATCGCCGACACGTTCTCCGACCGGATGGACCTGTTCGCCGAGATCTTCGGCCTCCCCTACAGCCAGTTCACGCCCTGGGGGTTGAGCGGCGGGTACTACTACGCGCGACTCAACTACGGCTGGGGCGGATAGCGGACCGCGGCCGGATGCGAGCGGAGCAGCCCCCGGCGCGAGCGGTATCCGGTCAGCGACTCCGCCACCTTCACCGTCGGCGGACAGAACGCCTTCGGCAACGACCCGGAGCACAACCCCATCGCCCGCACCAAGGGCAATCGCTTCAGCGTGCAGACACCGTTCGGCGCCAACGGCGCGTTCTTCTACGTGCGGATCAACTACGGCTGGACGTCCGGCGGCTGAGCAGGGTCGGGCGGTATCGCCCACCCGTTGAGGCGACCCTGCGCCCCACGCTGCCCAGCCGGGCAGGGCCGGCGGCTCGGCTCAATCGATCAACTCGGTAGCGGGGAACTGCGCGTACCAACCGAACCAGAAGGCGCGCTGCGCCGGCACCCGCGCCAGGCGCGCGCCCGCACCGTCCTGCAGTACGAGCGCATCCTCGGAAACCCGCCAGGTCCGTCCGGCGTCGTCGATCACCCGCTCGTCGTCGACGCGGCGCGCGAAGCGGACCGCTCCAGCGTCGTACACCCGGTTGGCTCCCTGCTCGCTGGTGACGATCGCGAGGTTTCGGCCCGCGAATTCATGGTGGTAGACGCGGTTGCGCAACAGGAAACGCGCAGTGACCGCCAGCGGCAGCAACTCGCCGGGACGTTCCGGGTCCGGCAGGCGCAGCACCAGCACCTCCTCCTTGTTCGCGAGGCGGGCGTCGCGGCGCGAGACGGCGAACATCAGGTCGTCGCTGCCGAAGTAGGTCCGGTAGGCGGCGCCCTCCGCGTAGTTGCGCCGGTGACCGGTGTCGAGCGACAGGACGGTCGTCTCCGGATGCCGGCGCCCCCACTCGCCCCAGGTGGTCGTCACCACCGCGTGCGGGGTCAACCGCAGGCCGCTCCCGACGAGCTCGCCGACCACCGGGACGCCCTCGAACGTGTTCCAGAGGCTGTTCGTCTCGTGGTCGAACATCAGCTTGTTCGACCGGTAGAGCAGCCCGCTGGTGCCGAACGTCAGGCGCCGGCCGTCCGCCACGCTCCCGAAGGGGATCACCGTCCCGCACAGCGTGCAATAGACGATGGTCAGCTCGATCCCGCCCAGCCGGTCGAGCGCCATCTCGTGCCAGGCGAGAATGCGCTTCGGGTAGGCGCGGGCCTCGCCGTCGAGCGCGATGCCGAAGACGATGTCGTCGTCCGCCAGATAGTCGGCTGCCGCTGCCTCGATCCGTTGCGGGTACTCCAGCGGCGGGATTCCGTTCACCCCCACCCCGCCCCACTCGATCTCGTCGAGCCGAATCAGCGACGCCGCCCCCCGCGGAAAGAACTCCGCGAAGCGCGGATCGATCCGGCTGTACCACTGCCCCTTGAAGAAGGCGTGGTCGGGATGCGGATCGTAGGGCTGCGACCAGATCCACCGCTGCCAGCCCGCCAGGTCGCCGCCGAACCGCTGGCCGGTCTGCTCCTGCAGGAAGCCGATGAGCGTGAAAAAGTGGACGAACCCCTGGCCGGGCGGGCGCAGCAGCCACGCCAGGTCCCAGACGATACCGGCGTAGGCGTCGCGCCACTGCGCGCCGAGCTGCTCGAACGCCTGCCGGGACCGCGGCCCGCCCGGCACGCCGGCGTCCAGGAAGAGCTGGATGTCCGGGTGCGCGTCCTGCGCGGCAGGCTGGGCGGCGGCGGGAACGGCCAGCACCAGAACCAGCCATCCGGCGAGTAGCGCACGCCCGGCTGTCATGATTCCGAGCCTGAACAAGCGGACCCGGAAAGTCAACACGTCAACGCACCCGCGGGCGGTCGTCCGGGTCGCACAGGTCGCCCAGCTTCCCGGAGCCCCCGCAGTAGCTCACGTCCTGGATCTGCACGGGGATGCCGTCCGGGTCGGGGAATATCAGCTCTTCGGCCGGCGGGTCGGAATCGGCGCGCATGCGTACCCGCGCCTCGATGCCGTGCTCGGCCAGCCGGGCGACGATCTCGGCGGCATCGAAGCCCTCCATGCCGAGGCAGTAGTGGTTGATATGCGGCCGGTCCCCCTGCGAAAACGCGATGAACTGCGGGCCGTCACCGATGCCGAGCACCGGCACCGCCGGCGCGTTCCAGTCGCGCTCGGTCCCCTGCGTGGTGACCAGCGGCAACCCGAGCACGCGCTGGTAGAACTCCACCGACCGCTGCACGTCCGACACGGTGAGGGTTACGTGATTCATGGTGCGCACGCGAATCGGGGCGGGAGCCGCCCCCTGCTGCGCCGCCGCGCCGCCCGCCGGGCGCGCCATGACCAGCGCGGAGAGCGCGAGGACGAGCTCGCGACGGGTCATGCCACCGCCTTCGTAACGCTTGACGAGCTGTTCGATGGCTGCACTCATGGTCTCCTCCTCGGGTTCGTCGGTGTGCGGGCGAGGGTCGCCCCCACGGCCCAGTCTAGACCGGTCGTCAGGCGGCGGACGAACCAGAGGAAGGAAGCTACTCGCCGGCGCCGAGCCGGCGGAGCAGCTCGACCGTGCTCTGGTGCGGCGTCGAGTTGCGGCCGCGGACCCGCCCACGCTGCGCGAGGGCCAGCGGCGTGCGGCCGTCCGCGTTCCTGACGTCGAGCCGGGCGCCCCGGGCGACGAGGTACTCGACGACGCTGTCGTAGCCCCTGCTGGCGGCGGCGTGCAGCGCGGTGTTTCCCTCCGCGTTGGCGAGGTTGACGTCGACTCCCTGCTCGGACGCGATCGTGACCGCGTCCAGCATCATCCCCTCGCGCAGGACCGGGTCCGGCTCGCGGCGGGTGCTCCGGACGGGCGCGCTCTCGGCGATGCGGGAGAGCCGATCCACCGAGAACAGCGGATCACGGCCCCCGAGGCCGGCCGCCGCCATCAGCGCGGTGGTGGCGCCTTCTTCCACCTGCACGCGCTCGTCCCGGATCGACAACGACCCGGGCCAGTACTTCGGATAGTGCACCGCCAGCGGATCGGCGCCGCGATCGAGAAGCAGGCGCATGACGTCGGGGGCGTTGAAGCGCGCCGCGAGCCAGAAGGGTGTGGCGCCGACGTAGGACGGGTGCAGGTAGAAGTCGACCGCGTCGCGGCGGACCGGGGTGGAGCGCTCGATCGGCGCGTCGGAGTTCGCGCCGTGGTCGAGGAGGGCGCGCGCGAGCGCCGCGTCCTTGTGCAGGATCGCCGCGTGGAGCGCGGTGTAGCCGGCGTCGGCCGCGTTCGGATCGGCGCCCTGCTCCAGCAGGAAGACCGCCACCTCGCGCTGGCCGCTGTGCGCCGCAACGACCGTCGCGCTCGTGCCGTAGGGCGGCTGGTCGTTCACGTCGGCGCCGGCCGCGACCAACAGCTTCGCCGAGGCGAGATCGCCCACCCGCGCCGCGAACAGCAGCGGCGTGTAGCCACCCTGCGGGACCTCGGTCACGTACTCCGGGTTCCACGGCTCGGGCGTCGTCTTCACCACCTCGGTCCAGACGTCCGACCGCGCGTCGACGGCGGCGCCATGGGCGAGCAGCGCCTCCACCACGTCGGGATGCCGCTGGGCCACCGCCCACATCAGCGCGGTCTGGCTGCGGCCGCCGGTCACGGTCACGTCGGCGCCGGCCTCCAGGAGCTGGCGCGCGACGTCCGCCGCCCCGACCCGGGCCGAGGTCATCAGCGGCGTCTCCCCGGAAAGCAGCGCCGCGTTCGGATTCGCCCCCGCGTCGAGAAGACGCCGAACCATCGCGGCGCTGCGGTTCTCGGCCGCCGCCCACAGCGGCGTCACGCCAAGGTCGTTGGCAGCGCTCACGTCCGCGCCGGCGCGCAGCAGCAGGTCCGCAACCTCGGCCTCGTCCCAGTAGGCGGCCCAGTGCAGCGCCGTCGCGCCGTCGCCCTGGCGGACGTTGACGTCGGCGCCCTGCTCGACCAGCGCGCGCACGACACGCCAGTCGGAACGCTGCGCCGCGTCAGCGAGCGGTTGGTCCTTGGCGTAAGCGCCGGCCGCGAGGCCGGTGAGAAGGCCTCCCAAAATCGCTCCGCGCAGCACCAACTGCCGATTCGTCATCGTGCGCGCCAGGATCGCCATCATCACGTCTCCCCCCCCAACCCCAGGCAATGGACTGTCTTGTGGGAATGGCCCGCGTGTCGGGCACCCTAGTCCGCTACGTGGTCGCGGATCGCGTTGCACACGTCCTTGACGATGTTGCCCGAATTCAGCACGCCCCGCCGGGAACCTATCAGGTCGCCTTGCGCATCCCAGAGCAGTACGTAATGCGATCCCTCGAACTCGAACCAAACGGTAAAGTCCGCGAGATCCTCCCTGGACGTCGGCACGATCCCTCTGCACTCACGCCGCTGGAAGTGCATGACGTACTCATGCCGGGTAGGACCGTCGTCGCCGAGTGCGAAGTCGGCGATTGGCGCGACGAAGACCCGATACTGAACCTGTCCAACTTGTGCGGCAGGCGCCGCCGACGGCAGACCCAACCACGCCAGCAGCCCCAAGCTCAGAAGCAGTCTGTTCATGTCACGCCTCCGTCTCGCGTCACACATCCGACAGCGTGTCGATCGGCAGCCTCGTGGTGCTGTCGCCGAGCCGGTCGAGCGGCATGTCGAGCTTGTCCATCAGCGTCATCAACAGGTCGGCGTTCGACGTGTCGCCCGGGTAGCGCAGGTGCCGGCCGCCCTTCAGCTTGCCGGTCCCGCCGCCGAGAACCAGCAGCGGCAGGTTGACGCCCAGGTGCCGGGTGCTGTTGGAGATGCCGGTGCCGTAGAGAATCGTCATGTTGTCCAGCAGCGAGCCGTCGGCGTCCTCCGCCGCGCGCAGCCGCGCCAGGTAGTCCGAAGTCAGCTTCGCGTGGTAGGCGTTGATCTTCGACATGACGGCGATCCGCTCCGGATCGTCCTCGTGGTGCGAAAGGGGATGGTGCGCGTCGGGCACCCCGATCTGCGGATACGAGCGGGTGCTCTGCTCGCGCCCCATCATGAAGGTGACGACGCGCGTCAGGTCGGCCTGAATGGCCAGGAACTGCAGGTCGAACATAAGGCCGAGGTGCTCCTCGAAAACCCGCGGGGGTGCCGAGGGCTGCTCGGTGAACGAGGGCTCGACGTCGCGCTGCTGCTCGGCGAGCCGGATGCGACGCTCGACGTCGCGCACCGCCTCGGTGTACTCCTCCAGCTTGACCCGGTCGCGCGGGCCGACCGCCACCTTCAGGTCGGTCAGCTTGTCGGTCACCGAGTCGAGGATGCTCTGCTTCTGCTGCCGGCGCGCCCGCCGGACCGCCGGGTCGGCCGAGCCGCTATCGCCGAACAGCCGCTCGAACACCGCGCGCGGGTTGTTCTCCATCGGCAGCGGCATCGTCGGGGTGCGCCAGGAGATGGTCTGCGTGTAGGCGCAACTCAGCCCGGCGGTGCACTGCCCGGCGTTGGCGAACTTGTCCATCGACACCTCGAGCGAGCCGAGCTGCGTCGTCTTGCCCAGCTCGCGCGCGAGGATCTGGTCCATCGAGGTGCTCGCCAGCACGTCGGTCTCGTTCACCCCGCCGCGCGGCGTCCCGGTCAGGAACGACGCCGACGCACCCGCGTGGACGTAGGCCCACGAGGCGCGCAGCCCGGAGACGACGAGAAGCTGATCGCGGAACGGCGCGAACGGGGCCAGGATCGGCGTCAGCTCGAAGTCCCGGCCCTCCTTCTCCGGCGTCCAGTACTGCATCGCCATGCCGTTGGGCACGTAGATCGCCTGGAAGCGATGGATCGGCTTGGCCGCGGTCTTCGCCAGCGCGGTGAGCGCGGGAGACATCGCATCGAGGAACGGGAGGCTCAAGGTCACGCCGAGGCCCCGCAGCACGGTCCGGCGCGGCAGCGATTTCCTGCTGATGGTCATGATGTTCCTCCCTGCTCCCCTCGAATCCTCGAACGCGCCACCGCAAGCAGACTGTTCCGATATCACCGTCGCGGCCAGTCTAGCCTACCCGATGACGCTCCGAAAGCCCTTCCTGAGCGCGACCCGATCGCGTTCCGTCAACCGACCCGGCACCCTAACGACGAGCCGTTGCTCGACCGTGAAGATCACAGGTTTGATGGCCGACGGCTTGAGCAACCCCGCGGCACGCCAATCCTCGATGCCGATCTCACCGTAACCCCGTGGCGAACTGATTCGACTCGTCACCGCCATCAGGACTACGTCCGGCCGGGCCCTGCCATATGCCGCTCCGCTCACAACGACCGCCGGTCTCTGCTTCGATCCGCGCGGTCGGTGTACGGCACGCGGACCAGCACCACGTCGCCGCAATCAAAGTGCGTCATACTCAGCGTCGTCCGGGTTGTCCCAGACAGCGCGAAGCACCGGTTCCGACGCCGCCATGGCCATCCGAGTCAGTTGCCTCTCGCTGTCGCGATGGCTCAGGAAGTCGATGAAGTCCTCAACCTCGCCGAGACGCTCGGTCGAAAGCGTCTGCAGCTTCCGGGCGACGTGATCGATCCGTTGCCGCTCTTGTGCCTGCGTCATGTCTCCTCATCGTATCGCCCACTCTTGCGCGATCGCCCACATGAAGGTCTGGACATCGATGTTGTCACGCGGTTTCAGGGACGCCAACTCGATTTCAGATAGTTCGAGAAACGCAGCATCCGACCGTAGGCCGGCCAGCCGGGACGCGGCGTGTATGCGATGTCGAAGGCGCAGATGGTCGCCGCGTTCTGCGTATACGGCGGCTTGATGAACTGATGCTCGTCGGGGAACAGCAGGAATGGAAAGTAGGTGGCGACCGTCCACTTTCCGGCTCCCATGCGGATTGGCTGATGCTCCGGTAGCCGCTCCGGCCGGCGGCCCTTGCGTCGATGCGGTCCAGCAACGGATGACTCGGCGGCGGGTCGAGAACAGTCAAGGACACGTGCCGCAACGAAACGACCTTACTGCCGGCCTCGACCAAAAACACCCCGGCCTTCGAGGAATCGACGTCGATGACCTGACCGATTCCCCACTCGGGTCGTGCCGGGTGCCGGACGCAGTCACCAACTGTCATTCCGTGTGCTGCCGGGGGTGGCATCGGCGCCATTGAGCGTCTCGTGCCGACTTCAGTCCGCAGGCGCCGCGTCTGCCGCGTTGCGCATCAGGAACGCCGGGCTCTTCACGATCCCGGCGATGAGCGCCGACCAGCGGTAGTCCTCGGCGGCCGCGTCCCGCACGACGGCGCGCACGATCGGCCGGTCGACGTGCTCGAGGCCGCGCCCGAGGGCGTAGGAGAGGAGCTTCTCGGTCACCGTGCCGGCGAACCGCTCCGGCCGCTCCAGCAACAGCGCGCGGAGGCCGGCCATCCCCGCCACCGTCCGGCCGTCCGGCATGGTCGCGGTGGCGTCTATCGGGTTGCCGAACTCGTCGGCGGTGCGCCACACCCCGAGGCCGTCGAACTGCTCGAGCGCAAAGCCGGGCGGATCGATGGATGCGTGGCAGGTGGCGCACGCCGGGGCCTGCCGGTGGCGCTCCAGCCGCTCGCGCACGGTGGCGGTACGGCCTCCCTCGCCCCGCTCCGGCAGCGCCGGGACGTCGGCCGGCGGCGACGGGGGCGGCGCGCCGAGAATCGTGTCGAGCAGCCACTTGCCGCGCAGCACCGGCGACGTGCGGGTCGGATACGAGGTCAGGGCGAGCAGGCCGCCGTGGCCGAGCAGGCCGCCGCGCTGCTCGCGGTCCGGCAGCGCGACGCGCCGGAACCGGGACCCGTAGACACCGGGAATGCCGTAGTGGCGGGCGAGCCGCTCGTCTACGAACGTGTAGTCGGCGCTTAGCAGGTCGAGCACGCTGCGGTCCTCGCGCAGGGTGCTGGCGAGAAACAGCGTGGTTTCCTGCCGGAACGCCTCGACCAGGTTGTCGTCGAAGTCGGGGAACGGCACCGGGTCGCCGGTCACGTCCTCCAGGTTGCGCAGGTGCAGCCACTGGACGGCGAAGTCGTCGACCAGAGACCGCGCCCGCGGATCGGCCAGCATGCGGCGGACCTGGGCCTCCAGCACCGCCGGCTCGGTCAATGTCCCCTGCTCGACCGCGTCGAGCAGGGGATCGTCGGGGATGCTGCCCCAGAGGAAGAACGACAGCCGCGAGGCCACCTCGACGTCGCTCAGGCGGTACGGCGCGCCGGCCGCCGCCCCAGCCGGGTCGCGCTCGATGCGCAGGAGGAAGTCGGGATCGACCAGCATCCGTTCGAGAGCGAGCTGGATGCCGGCGTCGAAGCTGCCACCGTCCTCACGGCCGCTGTCGAAGAAGCCGAGCAGGATGTCCACGTCGCCCGGCGTCACCGGCCGGCGGTAGGCACGCCGCGCCAGGCGCGACACGATCTCGGCCGCGCAGGCCCGCTCGTCCGCGGGCGCCGCGGTCGACGGCCGGCACGTAAAGATGGCCTGACGGCTCGGCGTATCTCCCGGTCCGGTGACGGCGTACGGCCCGCCGATGGCGACCGCGCTGACCGCCGCGTTGCCGTTGTAGACCTCGTCGTTCGAGAGGACCTCGCCCGCCTGCCGCGGCTTCAGGATGCCCTCCGGCTCCCAGACGTTGCGCACGAACGACACGCTCACCGTGCGCGGGCCGGCCGCGACCGGCACCCGCACCTCGAGCCGCTCGTCCGCCGACTGCAGGTACGCCTCCCACTCGGGGTCGCCCCGCTCGGCGATGGTGAACGTGACCGGCGCGGGCCGGCCGGGGGCGCCGCCGCCGACGGTCAGCCGCTCGACCAGCTCGCCGTCGATGCGCACGTCCAGCAGGTGGGCGTTGCCCATGCCGAGGATGTAGTCCTGCCAGTTGGACCGCAACTCGATCTTGACGAGGTAGTCGCCGTCGACCGGGAAGTGATACGGAACGGCTACCCCGCCCCGCGAGCCGAGCGGCATGTCCTCGCTCTGCCGCTCGTCCTGCAGCAGGAGCAGCGGCACGTCGAAGGTCTCGAACCCCGGCCCCGTCGGCGGCAGCCCGGTGGCGAGCCGCGTGATGGTGCGCGCTGCCGACAGGTAGCGCTCGAGCTGCGCGGTGGAGATGGACAGCACGTCGGCGTTGTTGTCGAAGCCGGTGTCCGACGTCTCGTCGCCCGGCAGCAGCGGCTCCACGTCGAGGTCCAGAGCCAGCAGGTCGCGTATCGCGTTGCGGTACTCCGTGCGGTTCAGCCGATGAACGGTGCTGGTCCGGCCCGGGTCGGGGCTGGACGCGGCGGCGCGGTCGATATCGGCCTCGAGCCGGCTCGCCACCGCGTCGTAGGTCGCCACCTCCGGGCGCGGGCGCCCGGGCGGCGGCATCGCCCCGGTCCGCAGCTTCTGGATCACCCTCTCCCAGACGTCCGCATGGCGGCTCGGGTCCGCGGCGTCGACGCTGGCCGCGTCCAGGCTCAGCCCGCCGGTCCGCAGGCGGTCGTTGTGGCAGGTGACGCAGTAGCGGTCGAGGACCGCACGGGGCGCGACCGCGGTCTCCGTGGCCGGGGCGGGCGCCTGCGCGGCAGCCGGGTATTTCGCCCCGGCCGCGAACGCGCCCCGGCTCGAAGCGGTCTCCACCGTCGCCCCAGCCAGGACGGTAGTACCAATGGCGCCAACGGCCGTTGCAACCACCAGGGCTTTCATCAACCCGGCCGCCCGGCGCCGATTGCCGCTCTGCCGTCGCACCATGGATGCTCCTCGCGATTGCGGGCGTTCCTGCATCGGGACGCACGCCCAATCAGCGCATCGTACTGCGCGACGCAGGACCGGGCAACACAGAATCCCGAGCGTCTTACCGGATGGAATCGGATGGACAAATGGATGGCTCTCGTGGCATCCTCCATATTGGATGAAATTGGATGGCACAATGGGTGTTCCGCCCGACGTGTCGTCGTTGCGGGTTACTCGTGAGATTCT
Source organism: Vicinamibacterales bacterium (assembly GCA_965116825.1). Classification (GTDB taxonomy): domain Bacteria; phylum Acidobacteriota; class Vicinamibacteria; order Vicinamibacterales; family UBA8438; genus WTFV01. The sequence goes on along the minus strand of OZ220736.1, from coordinate 2,882,377 downwards.
CGGCCTCATCGCCGAGATCGATGAATTCAAGGGCGCGTGGCTCGCAGTCGGGCGTCTCGCGCCCGACCGGCTGTCCCGCTTGCGGCATGTAGCGACGATCGAGAGCATCGGCTCGTCCACCCGCATCGAGGGAGCAAGGCTCAGCGACCCGGAGGTCGAGCGGCTTCTCGCCGCCATCGAGGTCGGGTCGTTCGCCACACGCGACGAGCAGGAGGTCGCGGGCTACGCCGACACGATGAACACGGTCTTCACGGCCTGGGAAGTCATCGACCTCACCGAGAACCACGTCCGCCAGCTTCACCGCGACCTGCTGAAGTACTCGGAGAAGGACGAGCGCCATCGCGGCGGCTACAAGACGCTCCCGAACCACGTGGAGGCGTTCGGTCCCGGCGGAACGCGATTGGGCGTGGTCTTCGAGACCGCCGCGCCCTTCGACACGCCCCGGCTGACCGCCGAGCTGCTCACGTGGACACGGAACGGTCTGGTTCGCCCTGCCGACCTGCACCCGCTGCTCGTCATCGCCGTCTTCGTCGTCGCCTTCCTGGCCATCCATCCGTTCCAGGACGGCAACGGGCGCCTGTCGCGGATTCTGACCACCCTGCTGCTGTTGCGCGCCGGGTACGCCTACGTCCCCTACTGCTCGCTGGAGAGCGTCATCGAACGGAGCCGGGACGCGTACTACCTGGCCCTGCGCCGCACGCAGACGACATTGCGGACCGCCGAGCCCGACTGGGATCCCTGGCTCAACTATTTTCTGACGGCGCTGCAACGGCAGAAGCGGCATCTGCACGAGAAGCTCGAGCGTGAGCGCCTGACAATCGGCGGCCTGCCCGAGCTCTCGTTGCGAATTCTGGAGCTTGCTCGCGAACATGGACGCGTGACGATCCGCGCCGCAGTTGCAGCTACCGGTGCGAGCCGCAACACGATCAAGGATCACGTGAGGGCGTTGACCCGCAACGGCCATCTGACGCGGCACGGATCCGGGCGCGGTACATGGTATGCCCTCGTCTGACACCCATCCCCGATACCGAACGTCGCGCGTCGCATCCGCTCCGGCAACGGTGTAGGATTGCCGGCACCGACGGAAGCCGAATTCCGGGTGCGTCAACCCGGCCCTGTGATACGAACGGAGGTCACGCCATGCGCCAGCCGCTGCCCCTCGCTCTGATGCTTGCACTGCTCTTCTGCGGATCGCCCGCCGTCAACGCCCAACAGGACGCTGCAGGACCGTGGCAGACCTACGACACCTCCAACGGCGAATGGATGAGCTACGCTGGCGACGTGCGCGGCACGAAGTACTCGCCCCTCGACCAGATCGACGCCAGCAACTTCGCCGACCTGGAGATCGCCTGGGAGTGGACCTCGGTCGACCACTTCATCAGCCGGTCGACGCCGGGCGGCGGCGAGTGGACGGCCCCGCTCGACACCGTCGTCGACACGCTGATCGAGGAGAACCCCGATCTCTACCGGCCCGGACACCGGCCGATCCTGTCGCGCCTGCAGGCGACGCCGCTGATGGTGGGCGGGATCCTGTACTTCAACACCCCGCTGTCGCAGGGCGTCGCGGTGGACGCGGAGACCGGCGAGACGCTGTGGGTCTACAACCCGAAGGGCTACGAGGAGGGGACGCCGACGATGAGCAACCCCTGGTCGCAGCGAGGGGTGGCCTACTGGACCGACGGCGAGGGCGACGAGCGCATCTTCTGGGGCACCGGCAACGGCTACCTGATCTGCGTCGACGCGAAGACCGGCCAGCCGTGCCCCGACTTCGGTCCCGAGGGCGGCGGCCGGGTCGACGCCATGGTCGGCCTGCCGCGCGCGAGCCGCGAGGAGCGCGACTACCTGAACGCGATGCTGTTCGGCATCCACTCGCCGCCGATCGTCGTGCGCGACAAGGTGATCCACGGCTCGCACGTCGCCGACCGGCGCATCACCAAGGAGGCGGTGCCGGGCTGGGTGCGCGCCTGGGACGTCCGCACCGGCGAGCACGCGTGGGACTTCCACACCGTGCCCAACGGCGCCGATGAATTCGGCGTCGACACCTGGCTGAACGAATCCTGGCGCTACTCGGGCAACGCCAACGTCTGGTCGATGCTGGCCGGCGACAACGAGCTGGGGCACGTGTATCTCCCGACCGGGACCACCACCAACGACTACTACGGGATCGACCGGCTCGGCGACAACCTGTTCTCGGAGACGCTGATCGCCGTCGACGTGGAGACCGGGCAGCGCGAGTGGCACTTCCAGGCGGTCCATCACGGGCTGTGGGACTACGACTTCGCGACCCATTCGAACTTGGTGGACGTGACCGTCGACGGCCGCCCGATCAAGGCGATCGCGCAGGTCAGCAAGCAGGGCTTCGTCTACGTGTTCGACCGCGTCACCGGCGACCCCGTCTGGCCGATCGAGGAGCGCCCGGTGCCGACGGAGTCGAACATGCCGGGCGAGGTGCCGTCGCCGACGCAGCCGTTCCCGACGAAGCCGGCCCCGTTCGACTACCAGGGGGTGACCGTCGACGACCTGGTCGACTTCACCCCTCAGATCCGGCAGATGGCGATGGAGGCGGTCGAAGGCTTCCGGCTCGGACCGCTGTTCACGCCGCTGGACCGGCCGATCGAAGGCGTCACCTACGGGACCATCATGCGGCCGCCGCCGGGCGGCACCGCGGGCTGGTCCGGGGCCGCCGTCGACCCCGAAACCGGCATGCTATACGTCCCGTCGCGCAACCAGACGGCGGTGGTGTCGTTGTACTCGCCCGACCCGGCGCTCGGCGCCACGGTCACCTACACGCACGGCGCGCCGGAGGCGCAACGCCTCGCCCGGGGCGGCAACATCCGTCGCCAGCCGCAGATGCCGCAGGGGCTGCCGCTCGTCAAGCCGCCCTACTCGCGCATGACCGCCATCGACCTGAACACCGGCGAGCACGCCTGGTGGGTGCCGACCGGCGACGGAGACCGCTACCGCAACCACCCGCTGCTGCGCGACCTGGACCTGCCGCCGCTCGGCGGGGACAACGCCATCAACGGCCCGCTGCTGACGAAGACCCTGTTGATCTACTGCCTGACCGCGGGCGGCTCGAACGGCGGGCCGCGGATCGTCGCCTACGACAAGACCGACGGGACGGAGCTGGCGTCGGTGGACCTGCCGTCGGGCGCCATCGGGACGCCGATGACCTACATTCTCGACGGCCGGCAGTACATCGCGCTCACCGTCGGCGGCGGCCCGCGGCTCATCGCCTTCGCGCTGCCCAACTGAGGGCCGGGCGCGTGCAGGGCGTCTCCGCCGTGATGCGGGCTACGTCAAATCCCAGCCCGGCAAGGCGGCCGCCTGCCGGATCCACGTCGCCATCTGCGCCTCGTCCAGGCCGTTCTCGTAGATGTCGACCCAGCGCGAGTTCTCGTCCTTGCCCGAGCCGGGGGGCACTGGTCGCAGCGACGCGCCGCAGAAGAAGGTCACCTTGACGTAGCGGGTGAAGACGTGGACGTTCAGGAACCAGCCCTGGCCCTCGACGCCGTAGAAGGGCGAGTTCCACCGCACGCACTTGCGCACGGCCGGCACGGTGCGCACGAGGAGCTCGTCGAGACGGCGCCCGAGATCGCTCTTCCAGCCCGGCATCGCCGCGATGTACGCCTGCACGGGGGCGTCGCCGTCGGCCTTTGCGATCCGGGGGTTGCCGCCGGAGAGAAGGACCACCTCTCCGCCAGTCGGCCTGGCGGCGGCCTTCCTCGCGCCCGGCGCGCCGGGAGCAGGCATGGCGCATTGTACCGGTGTACGATTGCCGGCACTCGCAGAGGGCCCGACCGTGTTCATGCCGCGGACGCCGCGGCCTGCAAAGAGGTTTCACCATGCGCCAGTCGATGCGTTTCGCACCGGTTCTCCTGCTCGCCGCCCTGCTCTGGACGGTGCTGCCCGCCCACGCGCAGCAGAACACGACGGCCGGGCCGTGGCAGACCTACGACACCTCCGGCGGCGAGTGGCGCAGCTACGCCGGCGACATCGGGGGAAAGAAGTACTCGCCGCTGGACCAGATCGACGGGGACAACTTCGGCGACCTGGAGCTGGCCTGGGAGTGGATGTCGGTCGACAACCGGGTCAGCAAGTCGACGCCGGGCGGGGGCGAGTGGTGGGCGCCGCTCGACGCGGTCGTCGAGGCGCTCGTCGAGGAGACCCCCGACCTCTACCGCACCGGCCACCTCCCGAGCCCGACCGGGTTCCAGGCCACGCCGTTGATGGTCGGCGGGGTCCTCTACTTCAACACGCCGCTGTCGCAGGGCGTCGCCGTCGACGCGCAGACCGGCAAGACGCTATGGGTCTTCAACCCCAAGAGCTACGAAGAGGGCACGACGACGATGACCGGTACGTGGCGCCAGCGGGGCGTCGCCTACTGGACCGACGGCGAGGGCGACGAGCGCATCTTCTGGGGCACGGGCAACGGCTACGTGGTCTGCGTGAAGGCGAAAACGGGACAGCCCTGCGCCGACTTCGGCCCCGACGGCAGCGGCATGGTGGACGCGATGGTCGGCCTCCCGCGCGCCGAGCGCGGCGACCGCGACTACCTCAACGCGCTGCTCTACGGCATCCACTCGCCGCCGATCGTGGTCCGCGACAAGGTGATCCACGGCTCGCACGTCGCCGACCGGCGCATCACCAAGGAGGCCGTCCCCGGCTGGGTCCGGGCCTGGGACGTGCGCACCGGCGAGCACGCCTGGGACTTCCACACGGTGCCGAACAGCGCCGACGAGTTCGGGGCGGACACCTGGCTGAACCAGTCGTGGCGCTACTCGGGCAACGCCAACGTCTGGTCGATGCTTGCCGGCGACAACGAGCTGGGCCACGTCTACCTGCCCACTGGCACGACGACCAACGACTACTACGGAGCCGACCGGCTCGGCGACAACCTGTTCTCGGAGACTCTGATCGCGGTCGACGTGGAGACGGGCGAGCGCGAATGGCACTTCCAGGCGGTCCATCACGGGCTGTGGGACTACGACTTCCCGACGCATCCGAACTTGGTGGACGTGGTGGTCGACGGCCGCCCGATCAAGGCGATCGCGCAGGTGAGCAAGCAGGGCTTCGTCTACGTCTTCGACCGCGTCACCGGCGATCCCGTCTGGCCCATCGAGGAGCGCCCGGTCCCGCAGGAGACGAACATGCCGGGCGAGGTGCCGTCGCCGACGCAGCCGTTCCCGACGAAGCCGGCCCCGTTCGACTACCAGGGCGTCACCCTCGACGACCTCGTCGACTTCACGCCGGAGGTCCGCCGGATGGCGCTGGAGGCGGTCGACGGCTTCCGGCTCGGACCGCTGTTCACGCCCCTGGACCGGCCCATCGAGGGCGTGACCCGGGGCACCGTGATGCGCCCGCCCGACGGCGGCACGGCCGGCTGGGCCGGCGCGGCGGTCGATCCCGAGACCGGCATGCTCTACATCCCGTCGCGCAACCAGGCCACGGTGATACCGCTGTACGAGCCCGACCCGGCGCTCGGAGCGACGGTGGCCTACACGCACGGTGCCCCGGAGGACGAGCGGCTGGCCCGCCGCGGCGCCATCCGCGACAGCCCGCAGATGCCGCAGGGACTGCCGCTGCTCAAGCCGCCCTACTCGCGGATGACGGCCATCGACCTGAACACCGGCGAGCACGCCTGGTGGGTGCCGACCGGCAACGGCGACCGCTACCGCAATCACCCCCGGCTGCGGCACCTGAACCTGCCCCCGCTGGGCGGCGACAACGGCAGCAACGGCCCGCTGCTGACCAAGACGCTGCTCATCTACTGCCTCACTGCCGGCGGGACGAACAACGGTCCGCGGATCGTCGCCTACGACAAGACCGACGGGACGGAGCTGGCCTCGGTGGACCTGCCGAGCGGCGGCATCGGCACGCCGATGACCTACCTGCTCGACGGCCGGCAGTACATCGCGCTGACCGTCGGGGGCGGCCCGCGGCTGGTCGCCTTCGCGCTGCCAGAACGAGATTAGTGTCCGTAGAACTCCGAGCCACTCCGTAGAACGGCTAACAATCCCAGTATTATTGGGAGAAAACGGAATCTGTCTTCCGCGGGCTTCCGTCCCCGTGTCCCCGGTTCCGAGCCCTGGCGTGGGATATACGTGGTATCCTCGGAACAGGGGATCACGATGGGCGGACGACTCAGAGCCAAGCAGGTCGGAGCGTTGCGACCGGGACGGCACGGCGACGGCGGCACGCTCTTTCTCGTCGTCGAGCCCGGCGGCCGGAGCCGCCACTGGGTGCAGCGGTTGACGGTCCACGGCAAGCGCCGCGACCTCGGTCTGGGCGGCTACCCGTACGTCGGGCTCGCCGAAGCGCGCGCCGCCGCGTTCGCCAACCGTCAGCTGGCGCGCCGCGGCGGGGACCCGACGGCAGTCCTGCGGCAGTCGAGGGCCCCGACGTTCCGCACCGCGTGCGAACGGGTGGAGGCCGGCGCAACGTGGAAGGGCATGGGGGCGGAGAATCGGCGGCGTGCTCTGGAGCGGTACTGCGGCTCGATCATGGACCGGGGCATCGACCAGATCCGTCGTGCCGACGTGATCGCCATCCTGTCGCCGGTGATGGCCGAGAAGCGGGCCACGGGCTCGAAGCTGCACGGGTGGATCCGCGGGGCGCTGGCGTGGGGGGTGGCGCGCGAGCACATCGAGTTCAACGTCGCCGACGGCATCGGTGCGGCGCTGCCCTCGGCTCGCAAGGCGAAGAAGCACCACCCGGCGCTGCCCTACTCGGAGGTGGGGGCGGCATTGGGAGCCATCGCGGGGTGCACGGCGAGCGAGGCGGTGAAGCTGTGTCTTCGTTTCATCGTCCTGACGGCGGTTCGCTCGGGTGAGGCACGCGGCGCGATGTGGAGCGAGATCGACGTGCCCGGGGCGGAGTGGCGCATACCGGAGGAGCGCATGAAGGTCGGCATCGAGCATCGAGTGCCGTTGTCGGCTGCAGCGATGGACACGCTGGAGCGCGCCCGGGGGCTGCACAGTCCGGCCGGCTGGTGCTTCCCGGCGCCGGCGCGGGCGGGCAGGCAGATGCACGCGTCGACGCTGGCGCAGGTGGTGCGGACGCTCTATGGTGGCCGCTGCACGGTGCACGGCTTCCGCTCGTCGTTCCGCGACTGGGCGAGCGAGCAGACCAGCGTGCCGCATGCGGTAGCCGAGGCGGCGCTGGCGCATCAGGTCGGCAGCGCCGTGGAGCGGTCCTATGCCCGCTCGGACCTGTTCGAGAAGCGGCGCGGTCTCATGGATGGGTGGGCAGAGTTTGTGACCCGGTAGAGGAAGCCGGCCTGCCGGAAGCGACCGTAACGCCGAGGCCTTGGTGCGTCAGAGTTCAGCCCTTGCGCGTTTCCGGCCATGGCCGCTTGCGGATCGCTCCGGCGGGCAACGATCCGGATCAGGCGCGGGTCCTGGCGCTGTCCTGACGGACCGACCGACGCTCGCCGGCCGAACGCGGGCTGGGATCCGATCGGAGGCCGGTGTCGGCGTCATGGGTCTCGAGCCGACCACGTACCCGATGTCGCAGCTTCAGTAGTCGTCGGCGATCGTCGCCCAGGGCAAGGTGCAGTTGGCGCGCGTGCTGGCGGAGCGTGTCGGCCTCCACGCCGAGCAGGGCATGGAGGGCGACGAGTGCCTGTACACGAGCGCGAGCGTGACGGTAAATCCAACGAGCCCGGCGACGCGAAGCGTTCGTGGAGCACCGACGAGCGGCGGTCGAGGCGGCGCGTCGCCTCAGCCACGGGATGGACGCCGCTACACGGCGTCGAGTCTTTCGCGCACCGCCACCGTCTGAGCTACAGGAGCCGGCGGCGATACGACTTGCGCCGCCGCGAGCAGGCCCCGCCGTGTGTTCAGTGAGACACTGCCCACGCCGGGGCTCCTGCTCCGGCTCGCTCAACCGGAGCCGTCGCACACGAGCCTCTGCAAGTGTAGCCGCGGCCGGTCTGCTTCAGTCTGAGGTTCGGCTACCTAGCGGCTCCGGGGACGCGAGTCGATGTAGTCGAGCACTTCATCCAGATACCACCTGACGGCGTGAGGGCCGATCTTGACGGGCTGGGGGAACTGGCCCAACGCCTTCCGCTTGTAGATCGTGGACCTGCACAGCCCGGTTAGCTCCTCTACCCTGGCGAGCCTGATCAGCTGCCGCAGGGGCGCGTTCTTCGGACGGTTGCGCGTGGCCATCGTGCGTCTCTCCTCCATTGACGTGTCAGGAGAAGTGTTACCAACCGCGGCCACGGACCGGGTCGGGGTCCACAAGCTGCATCTCGCAGGTGGTCCGGCGTTGCTGGTGCTGGACCGCCCTTCAACTCGCGCGCATTGGTGGGAAGCGGCAAGATGAAGAGGACCCCTTGAGCACTCAAGGAAGAGCGGTCCTACGGCGATGAATCGATGGGACGAGACACGTTCGTCTCGTCGACATCGCCAGGAGGACGCGGAGGTGATCAGGATGAGTCAGTGGGCCGGGATTCGCCACCTGCATCTGTGTTCGCCGGCGCGGCGGAAGCGCAGACGCTCGGGCTCGGGCGCCCGGCGACGGCCGCGGACATCGACGTCTGGGGAGCGATCGTGGGACCGGAGGGCGCGGAGCTGCCGCCCGGCGGCGCCACCGCGACCGCCGGAAGAGCGGTCTACGACCGCCGTTGCGCCGCGTGTCATAGCCCGACCGGCACCGAGGGGCCGGACGACCGGCTGGCCGGAGGACGGGGTTCGCTGGCCACCGACGGGGCGTGGGCAGCTACTGGCCGGCGGCCACCACGCTGTGGGACTACGTGTACCTCGCGATGCCGTTCAACCAGCCCGGCTCGCTGACCACGGACGAGGTCTACGCGGCGGTCGCCTACGTGCTCTTCCTCAACGATCTCGTCGGCGAGGACGACCGGATCGACGCTGCCGCGCTGCCGCGCATCGAGATGCCGAACCGGGACGGGTTCGTGCCCGATCCGCGCCCGGACATCGCGCCGCCGGCGATCGGGCACGCGCTCCGCATCGAGCGGCTGCTCGACGGCCCGCATCATCACGCCCGACATGGACGGACGGATGGGGAGCAACATCGCCGGGCCGTCTCTCGTCCGCTTGCCGGACTGGGTGGAGAATCCGCTCGGGCGCTACTACCTGTACTTCGCCGACCATCGGGGCACCTACATCCTGGCGTGCGCGAGGGACAGTTCTGATCGTCGGGTCGTGTTGTCGATCTTCTGAAACTGACTCTTCTGTGAGGGCGCCGGCAGCGCCCGCCGGGATCCGCGGAGTATGACCAGCGGGTCATACTCCGCGTTTTTGCGTGACCGACAACAAACGTAGCCCGACTCGAGGATCGTGGTTGATCTTGCGCGTCTTTTCCGGCGATTCGACGATTACGAGGTCAGCCATGGCATGCCGGCCAGCGTAACCGGGCGGGGCCACGCACAAGCGCCGGCAGGACCGCCCGCAAGCAGTCCCGGACGGCTGCTGCAAGGAGGCGAAAACGCGGGTACGCAGATGTACGTGTACGCTCTATGTTTTCGCTTTTGTTTCGCTTTTTTGACTTGCCGATCCAATTCCTTGGATTGGATCAGTAGATCCACTCCTCTGGAATGGCAAAAAAAGTTGCGGTCAGCGTTTACAGCGTGTCAATATATTGACGGTCGCCAGATGCACCAGGATTGGTGCAAGTTTCACTTGCCGATCCGTTTCCAGAACATAGTCTGATATTAGACATAGTCCAGAATTTACGAGGGGCGAAAGTCCGCCCCGGTTGCCCCTCCGAACCCCCGGCGCAACGCGCCGATTCCACAGCCGAGGAGCATCCCGTGAACACGGCGCCAACTGCCGCCACCGGCGGCCCCACGCCGGCAACCCCACCAACATGATCCGGATCGCGTCGGAGCCACCGGCAGCAAGCGCGCCGATGCCCCCTGCTGCCACGTCGAGGTCGTAACCGGCGACTTCGGCCGTTGCACCTGCTGTTCGACTCCTTCACGTCTGCCCCGGCCGCCCGCCCCGCATCGGGCCGGGCAAGCCGCCCCCACCGACACCACGCCGACGCCGCTGCCGGGCCGGCGCGCCTCCCCGAGTCGGCACGCAGCACCACGGGACCCGGGAGGAGAGCGACAGCGGGCGAGAATCAAGCAGAGCGGACGCGGCCGGACAGGCAGAAGGCGGGCGGACAAGGCAGCGCTTCGGCATGCTGCGCCTCGCCCCACGCCGCCGGTCTCCGACCCCACGTCGGCCAACGCCTCGGGCCTGCCGGCCCGCTTCACCCGGCCCTGCTCGGGGCCATTCCCCTTTTCTGCGGAGGAAAACTGATGCCTCTGATCGACCTGCTGCGCCCCGACCAGCGCGCCGCGCTGCGGCGCCTGCGCAAGAGAATCGCCAACCGCGAGAACATGCGCCGCTACCGCAGCGACCTCAACTACCTGCAGTTGTGTCCCGGCGTCGACCTGCCGCTCGAGGCCGGCACCTGCGGCCGCCTGATCTGGCCCGAGAGCACCCGCTGCATGGCCTGCCGCAAGCGGCGCGACTGGCTCGTCCGGCACGCGCTCAACCCCGTCGAGGTCGCCCTGTCCGCGCTGCTCGACGGCGTCGACGCCGACCGCGCCGAGGCCGATGCCGGCGCGCCCGACGACGACTACCCCGTCCCCCTGCTCGACGACCTGTCGGGGCTCGGCGATCCCTGCCTGCGCTGGTAGCGCCGAAGACGCAACCGCCGCGGCGGACAACGCCGACGCCAGGCGGGCGCCTTCTTCCAGCCCCGTGCTGTCCCGCCTGCGGCCACGGCCACGCCATCGAGCGAGGCCCCGCACCCGGCAAATACGTTCAATCACTCCCGCGCCCGCCCGCCCGCGTCATCGCTCGGGCTCGACCGCAGGGACCGCGCATCAAGCCTGCGCCGGCGCACCGAGTTGCTACAGGACCGCGGTGCGGGGGCCGCGCCGGAAAGGCGGTTACTTGGCCGCCTTTCCGGCCGGCCATCGACGAACCGGGAGCAGGCTGACGAAGCGACCGCAATCACAGCGCGCATGATAACGCGTCGACCGGCGGTGGTGCGAAGCCGCCGGGCGGCTGGCGGCGATTCGCACAAGCTACCGCGGACATCGTCGACGCCGACGAGCTCCCACCGCCGGCACAGGCAGGGCACACAACGGATGTGCGCCGCTGCGGGATCCTCACCCGGCGCGCAGCGCAGGGCAGGCGACCCGCTTCGCGGCCTGGACTCGAGTGCATCAGCCGGCCCGGCAAGGCCGGGCCGGCTGATGTAGGCTGACGAGCGGGACAGCGGCATGCGACACGACGACACGCTGCCGTGGGTCGAGAGGGTTCTGGCCCTGTGCGAGCGGTACGGCTCGGAAGAGTCGGCGAATGGCTGCTGTCGTGCGGGGCCGGCGCGCGGGCGTACCGGGTTTGCCCTGGCGTGACGACTGGCCGGCGTGGAACGCCGAATCCGGCGCGTGGGGTCGGTAGCGGCCCCGTCGGTCTCGGCGGCGGCCGTTCGTGCATTTCGGCGACCGGCGCGATGCGGCGGCGGCTCGCCCTGGAAGGAGCATTTCACGATGTCGAGGAGCGGAATCCTGGACGCGTTGCGCAACGAGGAACGCTCGCTCAAGAGCCAGCTCGTCGCCATCCAGCGCGCCATCGAAGCGATTGAAGGAGCTGCCGCGCCGACCGCCCGGCGCGGCAGCAAGAAAGCGGTCAAGGCGGTCGGGAGGCGCAAGCGCGCGATGACCGAGGAGCAGCGCCGGGCCGTGGCCGAGCGGATGCGGAAGTACTGGGCCGCACGACGGGCCGAGAAGGCCAAGGGGAACTGACCGCAGCAGGGACGCGAACCTGTGCGCCTCGGTTCTCCACGCCGGCGCGTCGGCCGGCTCACCGGGGCCCATGCACTCCGAGCCGGCCCGGCGTCGCCTTTTGCGGAACGGCGCCGCGTCCAGTCACGCGGCGACGGTCTCGCGGTCCCTCCTTACGGGTGACGCGAGGCCCTCGCGCAGCAGGCGCGCCACCCGCCGGCAGATCGCGTTGATGCGCGCGTGCTGATGATGTACCCCGGCTCGCGCGTGTAGCCGTCGATCAGCCGGGACGTGGCAGACGAGTCGGCGCAGGGCGGCGGCCGTGTCGTTCTGGCGAAGCGACCCGGTTTGCTCTGCCGGGCGACACGTCGCGCTGGATGGCGTCGCGCGGACCCTGGACAAGCCCGCCGGCGTCGGCCGGGAGACGGACGGTACACGTTGAGTGCATCGCCCGCGGGATCGGCTCGGCCATGGCAGCGGCCGACTACCTGCTCGGCGAGAGCGACGCGGCCGGGAAGCTGCGACGGCGTCGAGAGCCCCCGCGCAGATCCCAACCGGATGGCCGCTGTCCCGAAGCGGACGCTGTTCGCCCTGCTGGACCGCTACGCCATCATGGAGTCCCTCGACCTGGACGAGACCAAATCGACAAGACCGACACCGAGCGACTCCACGAACGAGATCATGGACGCCATCAGCCGCCCGGTCGACGGGAAGCTCGTCGTGCGGACCTGCCGCGCCACCAGGAAGGGAAAGAGCAGCTGCGAGTTCGACTGCCCGCTCGATGACACGGATCAGGCCGGCGAAGCGCAGACCCGTCTGCCTGGCGCTGTTCGTGCGCCTCGGATAGCTTCTGCAGACTGCCGCCGGTCCCCGACCAGGGAAGTCGCCGAGGACGTCGACCAGGCGACGATCGACCGGCTGGCCGCATCCATCGAGTTCCTCGAACCGTCCGAAGCCGTGCACTGACGGCGCGCACCAAACGGGAAGGCGCACCGAGCGTCTGGCGGCGTCGGACCCGTGAACCACGTGTTGGCCGTGACGGGGTCCCGGCACACGTGGAAGTGTCCGATCCCGAGGCCCAGGTCCTTTACGCCGCCCGCTTGCCGGTGACCGCCTCGCGCAGGTCCTCCAGCAGGCCCTCCAGCTTCGCCATCCGCTCGCGCAACTTGCCCGATCTGCTCCCCCGTCTCCTTGCCTTGGGCGCCGATGCGCTCGCGAAGCTGGTCGCCCTGGGCGTCGATGCGCTCGCGGAGTTCCTTGCCTTGGGTGTCGATTCGGTTGTCGACGTGCTCGCGGAACAGCCGCATCTCGCTGCACAGGCTCCGGATTCTCAGTGCGGCGGCGCCAGTACGTCAACTTAGATCAGATTCCGTGCAGAAACCCACGTCAACCTGCACCAGTCACGGCGTTTAGGACAGTGACGGAAACTACGTTGCCACGTTCGCGGGCGCGAGCCCAGGAATCACGGGTCTGGGGCGTCACGCCAGTTGGCAAAGTTGTATCGATCACTGCCCTTAGCCGGGCGGCGGGGTGACGCGATGCTGGCGCGAGTCGCTCGTGGAGTCGTCGTCGTCAAGGTGATTCAGCGTCGCCATGACACCACCGAGGACGTAGGTGGCGAATCCGGTCAGCGCCAGTAGCACGGCGAGCCCGATCTCGTCGGCCGGACGGAGCTCGATGTAGTGGTGCGTGAAGACCGGAGGCGCAATCATGACGGCGTAAGCGAGCCCCCAGAGGCCAGGCCACCTCTGGTTGTCTGTCGTGTCGAGCAAGCCGTCACGCAGACCGGTGGAAACTGCCAGGGCCAGCGCACCGGCGGCCAGTCCGTTCAGGGTGGCCAAACCCCAAGTCGCGCCGAGGAGCTGCCCGAGCGCGATCGCAAGGAGCGCGCCGGTTGCGATGCCGATTCCGGTTGACTTCGTTGTGAACACCCGTAAAGGGCGCGGTGTCGGAGCGACGCCCTGCCGGCGCGGGGCACCCGCGGCTTCCTGGCAGTCGAGGTGTGCCAGCGTCACCATGACGCCGCCGAGGGTGTAGGCGGTCCACCCCGTGAAGCCGAACAGCAAGCTGAGCGCGAGTTCGTCTCCCCGGTTGAGCAGTTCGATTCCGATGGCGTCGTCCACGAAAAACATGGGGGCCAAGACGGCAGCGTTGACGAGCATTCCGACGCCGATCCCGCGTCGGTTCTCCATCAGGAAGGCGAACTTGCCGTCGCGCATGCAGATAGAGCCTGCCAACGCGAGCGCCCCGGCGGCCAAGCTATTCAGTGCAACCAGCCCCCAGGCTGCCCCGACGAGCCATCCGAGCACGCCGCCGACGAGCGCACCACTGGTGACGCCGATTCCGATCGAACGCGGGGTGAACACTCGCAGAGGCTGCATCGGGTCCAGATTCTGGTCCGACATGCGAAGCGACAATACCGCGACCGGGGTCTACGCCGCCCGCTTGCTGGTGACGGCCTCGCGCAGCCCTCGAGCAGCCTTTCCAGCTTCGCCATCCGCTCGCGCAGCTGGCCGATCTGCTCGCCCGTCTCCTTGCCCGGGCGTCGATGCGCTCGCGGAGCTGCTTGCCCTGGGCGTCGATGCGCTCGCCTTGGGCGTCGGTACGCTCGCGGAGTTCCTTACCTTGGGTGTCGATTCGGTTGTCGACGTGCTCCCGGAACAGCCGCATTTGTTGCGCAGGCCCCAGAACGCTGTGCCGATCGCGGCGAGGATCGCAATCGCAGCGCCGACGACGGCCCAGGAGGCAGCGTCCATCTCTGGATTCTCAGTGCAGCGGTAGCAGTCCGTCAACCCGGATCCTGGCCGGCGCGTACGACACCGGCTACATCAACTCGCTGGGAGACGGCGGCCACGGGGTGGAGACGTCGCTCATCATCGGCAAGTTCGGCAACGCGGCGGGATTCTCCGCCGGGGTAGGATTCCGGGTCCGCGGCAGCACGGACGTCAACACCCAGGCCGTGGGCGGAGCCATGGCGTCGGGCGAGACGGTCGACGTTCCGAACGACATGTTCGTCAACCTGGGCCTGTTCATCCGGGCCGGGAGCGTGGTCACCCTCGGGGTCGACTACCGAATGAACCACTTGTGAAACTCGTGGGGATTGCGACGATTGCGACTCGATGCGGTCCTGGGGCTCTGGAGAGCGCTGTTTCCCTGGGTTGCCGATTCGGCGTCTGGTCTTTATAAGAACAGGCGTCAAGCGAGAGCCTGGAACAGGCGGCTGTAAGGTGTTCTCGACCGAGGGTCGAGGGACATTGGCGGTTGCCTGACCCCGGTCAGGAGATGGGGTGAGATGCGTCGGGCGTCCGGGACTTCCGGGACATGGTTATGTCACAAGGCGCATGAGCTGGTCGGCAGTGAGGGCGAGGATGCCAAACATGCAATGGCACATCACCTTCGAGGCGCCACGGACGCGTACATGGCGGCCACCGAACTCGTCCTTCAGTCGGCCATTGACACGCTCACCTGCGGTGCGTTCGTTGTACCGGACCTGTTCAGCAAGCTGAAATCCGGCGCACCGCAGGCGCCGCGCTTCAGCTTTCAGCTCCTCGGCCAGCGCCTTGTCGCGGCGGGGGTTGATGTCAATCAGCGGGACGTGGCCGAGTGAGCGGCTGTGTTCGCGGATCGCTTCGGCATCGTAGGCCGAATCCATCAGGTCATAGCAGTTGGTCGTCCGCTCGGCGGATATCGTCGCCAAGGGAATGGCGATCTGGCTGTCATGCGTCGAGGCCGAGGTCAACAGGCAACTGATCGGGACCTGGCCGTCGGCCACGTCGATGTGCAGCTTGTACCCGACCCAGGTGTCGCGGTACCCCTTGCTGTTCTTCTTCGTGCCGACATCGCAGTCGGTCGGCAGGTCGTCGAGCATCTCCGGCAGAGTCATGGTGGACTGGCGTTCGAGCCGTGTGCGCCGCTTCGGTCGTTCTTCTCCCTTCTTCGGCCGTCCCCGCTTGCGCTTGGGAGGCGTCGGCGCCTTCTCCTTGACGGCAGGCTTCTCGCGGGCCTCAATGGCCGTCGAGTCGCGGGAGAGATGGCCCACCAACTGGTCCCCGTGGGTCTTGCGGACCAGCGCTTCGTGCACGCGTTGGGGCAACTGCGAGCCGGCGAATTCAGCGAAAGCGCGCGAGAAGACGGACTCGCTCGGCACCTGGCTCCGCCGCTCCCAGCCGCAGAGGCGCCGGAGCGCCACGTCGGTGTCCAAGCGGTCCAGCAGCACCCGCGTGGTCGGCATGTCGTAAACCGCCTTGGCCACGAATGCCCGCGCCAGCGCGGCGCGGTCGCTCGGCGGACGCCCCGGCGCCCGAAACTGCGGGGGAATCCACTGCTCGATGCGGATGACCTCCAAGGTCTGCACCAACTGTTGCTGCTTCGCGGTCAGTGGCCCCAGCTCCTGCTCCAGATCGGGAAACAGCGCATCCTGAATCGACTGCCAGTAGGGGGAGAAGGAATCCCGCATACGACCCATACTTCAGTTGACCTCCCGCGAACAGACGGCGCCCTCACCGCCGAGTTGCCGTTATGTTACCCTCTGCTCGAACGCACTCCCCACCGGCATCCTACCTGCGCTCATCGGACCAAACCCTCATGATCGGCGCGCCGGTCATCCCGAGGTCATGAAACGCGTGACGGGGCGTCTGTTCCATCGGAGTCTCCGGCGGTGCAGACTCGGCGTCTCGTGACATCCTGAAGGGGTGGAAGCGGGACAGTCGTCGCAGCTTTTTTCGGTGGCGGGAGACAACTCCCTTCCCCGTAACCAAACTGACGCTGCGCACCCGGCATCGAGCCCCGAACCGTACCCGGCCTCTGGCCGTGGACGAGCAGCAAATCGAACCCCGCCGGGTGGCGGGAGTTTCCTGCACCGGGCGCGCACCCCGCTTCCGCCACCAGGGAGGGTACCTGATGCCTTGCGCGCCTGTCGACACCGACACCCTGTCCACAGATGACATGCATGTGGCCTACGCTCGGGCGGCCGGCCTTGATGTGCACAAGATGCACATCACCGCCACGGTGCGGTTGTGCGAGGCGGGCAGCGGACCGTCGCGCACCGCCACGCGAGAGTTCAGCGCGCTGCCGGACGGCCTGCGGGCGATCGCGCGCGGCTGAGTCGAACGCCCCGGATCACGCGGCGCTGTGACGGGCCATAGAACGGGGCTGCCCGCACCGCCCATCCGATCCGGAACCTCGCTTCGACAACCGAAGGGCCGCCCGATCCGCGGTCACGCCACACGTGTGTCCGGAGGAAGGGCGCGTTTCACAGCAAAAAACCGCCTCTCCGTGGGGTTCTGCAAGAGGCTCGAATGGTCAACGCGATGTCCGGCATCGACATCGGCGGCCCGGGTTCTCGCCGAGCCGGTTTCCCGGGCTCGAGGAGGACGCGCACACCGTGGGGGGGGCGGCTGCTCGCCAACCTCACCGACACCGTCAACCTGAACGTGTTCTTCGGACAGGTGGTGGCGGGAAACAACACCGCCGCGTCGCGGATCTTCGGCGCCGGCATCGGCATCGGCTTCGGCGCCGGCGGCTTCGACTTCTGACCCGGCGCCCGTGAGCCTCGTTCGCGGCTGGAGGCGGGAGCCTGGCGAGGGCGCGGTCTCGACGTGGTCGAGGCGGCGCTCCCCTTCCTGCTTCCGCGCTTGCCTTCACCTCCTCGGGTTGTTCCCGTTCGGCCCTGAGTTGTCGCACCAGACCGTGCACGTCGCCGAAGAGCCAGATGTCGGCGATCCGGCCGTCGCGGGTCTCGAAGCGGGCGGCTCCTTCGAACGAGACGCGCCGGCCGGTCGCGCGGGCAGACCGAACAGGGCGCCCCGATGCGTGCCGCGGCAACGCAGGCGGACGAACGCGGAGCCACCGACGGCGTCGACCTCCACTGCTTCGACAGTCTGCTCGAAATCCGGAAACGCGCCGCGCACCAGCTCCAGGTAGTCGGCGAAGGCCGCGTGCCCTGCGGCGTGGCGCCCGAGCGCACCGCGCAGCGTCACGTCCTCGGTCAGGAGGACGGGTATGAGCGTGGAGTCGAACCGGTTCCAGAGGTCGTGGTAGAAGCGCCGGACCAGTGTCTCCAGCGTGGCGGTCACGTCAGCCCCGGGATGGTTCGCGCTCGTGCCCGTGCCGTAGCGGCTCAACCGGCCAGCATGGACTGCCGGAAGCCGCCGAGACCGGCGAACCGCGCCGCGTCGCCCAGCTCCTGCTCGATGCGCAGCAGCCGGTTGAACTTCGCGGTGCGCTCGTCGCGGCAGCCGGAGCCGGTCTTGATGTGGCCGCAGCCGGTGGCGACGGCGAGGTCGGCGATGAAGGTGTCCTCGGTCTCAGCGGTGCAACATGTAGGCGCCGTAGCCGTTGCGCTGCGCCAGGCGCACGGTGTCCAGGGTCTCCGAGACGGTCCCGATCTGGTTCAGCTTGACGAGAATGGAGTTGCCGACGCCGCTGTCGATGCCGCGCTGCAGGATGGCGGGGTTCGTGCAGAACAGGTCGTCGCCCACCAGTTCGATTGATCCGGAGGCCACCGGGCGACTGACAGCGACAGCAGGCTAGAATCGCTGTTCGCCGCTCGCGGCCGCAGACGCCAGACAGGAACCGGAATGTCGAGGAACGACGACGAACGAGCCGCCGGACGGGCCGAGTGCTTCGCCCGGCTGGTCCTGGCCGGCCAGCAAGACGCGCACGGCCGCAGCCTGCTCGACCACGCCGAGCGGCTGACCGAGCGACTCGCGATGTACTGGGAGAAGGAGGTCGGCTGGCTGAGCGCGTCACTGGGAGCCGACCGGGTCGACGAGACCACGCTGCTGGGGGTGGGCTTCAACATCCAGCAGGTGCGCCACGCCACGGTCGTCAAGCCGTGCGCGGGCGAGAGTCCCGGCGACTACGCCGAACGCATCGCGGTCTACAACGAACCGGACGCCCTGGCGGTAGCGACGGCGATGCTCGAGGACGCGGCGGCCATCAACCCGGCAGTCCCGGTCGAGACCACCGACGCGGCGCGGCGCGACGCCATCGAGCGGCTGGGCCACGCGATGGAGCAGTGGTATGAGGACAACCAGCAGGGGAAGCCGCCTCCGGGCGGGGGGATGGCCGACGGCCAGCCCACGGCCCCCGGACTCTCGGCGGCGCTGCTGCGGATGCGGCACCACACGCGGATGGCGCTGCTGAGCCTCGACGAGATGTCGCGGGGGCCGAGCAACCGGCGCTGGGGCATCATCGAGCGCCTCGACGCCCGCGACGTCCTCGTGTTCATCGACGTTGCGTTCGAAGCGCTCCGACTCACCGCCGCGGTCGTCGCCGAGACGTCGGCGGGAACATTGGCCCCGGCGACGCCCGAAGACCGGCAGGCTCTGAAAGCGGCGCGCGATGCCCGCCGGACCGGCCTGCAGGCAATCAGCGCGACCGCCTCGGTCATCGAGCGGATCGCCACGCGGATCCTCGCCTCGCCACCACCAGAGGGCGACGACGACGGCGCGATCCACTGAGCGAGGAGAAGATGTGTCCACGGTTTGGAGTACGCTCGCCCACTGCCGTAGCGTGCCCAGCCTGCCGTTGGGGGCTGTCCTGACTCGCGGTTGACGCCCACTTCGGCGCGACACGGGGGAAGACGGCCTCGACGGTCCATCTTCGCCCAACGCCACCGACGGCGACTGTGGCGTGGTCCCGGCATTGCCGTCCGGCGGCCGGTCCGTAACGACCTGCGTCACCGTGCTCCTCTCATCCATGCCCCCTCCCTTCCGGACGTGACTGCCCGCGTATGGAGCAAGGATTCGGGATGCTGACCATCTGCGTCCGGACGATGCAGTCGCCAGTCCGGCATGCAGGCAGCCTGATGGCCGCCGCACGCGCAGGCGACCGGACGCCGTAGCGGCCGATGTCGCGTCCTGAAGCGGCGCCCGACGGTGACGGGTCACCATGGCCGCAGCCTCGAGTATCGCCCGGGCGGCTGAGCAAATCGATGCGCTCGCGCACAGACACTTCGGCACGCTGCAGCGCGACGGTCGCGGGGTGTCTTCTCAACGACGCAGTTGTCCGGAACGGCCGCCCGCGCACGACGCTCGCCGCCCCTGGCGACCAACCCTTGGCCAACCGCCCGCCGGCACAGCCGCCGCGCCTCCCCGAGTCGGCGCGGAAACGGACCACGGCGGGAGCGGGCGGGCGGACGACAATGGAACAGCAACGAGCGTAGCGGGCACACGGCAACGGCGCCGGCGGGCAAGGCCACGCCCGGCTTTGCGCCCTTTCTCCACGCCTTCCGCTTACGCGCCCGCGTCCACGCCGCCTGCGGCAGGCCGCCACCAGACGGCACGCCCCCGGGCCGTCGGCCCGCTCGACCCGGCCCTGTCGGGCCATTCCCCTTCCCCGGAGGAGAAGACCCATGCCCCTCATCGGGCTGCTGCGTCCCGGACAGCGCGCCTGGCTGCGCAAGCTCCGCCGCCGGATCGCCAACCGCGAGCTGATGCGCCGCATCCGCGCCGACATCGACCGCAAGCTCTTGTGTCCCGGCGTCGACCTGCCGATCGAGGGGGGCACGTGCGGCCGCCTCATCCCGCGCGAGAGCAGTCGCTGCATCCGCTGACGGTACTGCTCAACTACGCCTTCAACAACGCCGAGGCCGCCATCACGGCGCTGCCCGAGACCGCCGCGCTGGAAGACGACGCTCCCGAGGCGGCGAGCGCGCCCGCCGACACGCAGAACCGCGTCCCGTAGCGGCTGGCGGCGCCATGGGCGCCCGCCCCGCTGCGCCTCGGCTCGAACCCCCGAACCGCTACGGGCCGCACTGTTGCGCCGGTGCTCGGTGAACCGTCCCGGTCCGGCCGCGGAAAGAGCGGGACGACCGTGGAAAGCACGGGACGGCTGGGGGAAACAGGAGAACGGTCGTGGAAAGGAAGTGCACAGTATGCGTGTGAAGCTGCTGCGGGGAGACGACGAGGCCACGGTGCTGCTCGTCCATCCCGCGACACTCGAAGAATACGCCCGGGCGCTCGACACGCTCGGCCGCGCGGAGCGCCGCCCGGCGAACGGCTGCGGCGTGGTCACCACTGCCGAGCAGCGTGCCCGGTGGGAGCTGCCCGACCTGGCCGCGTCCGGCCGGGCGCGAATCGTGGGCTCGGCGCAGGCGTTCGCTCTGCTGGCCGGCCCCGCCGAGCCCGAGACCGCGAGGGAGCCATCTGCCGGTCCCGCCGCAGGAGCCGCGCCCCCGCCGCGGGGCGGCGGCGAATCCGGCGGCCCGGACCTGGCGGCTGTCCGCGCACTCGCCGCCCCTGGCACGCAAGTCGACCAGGCGCTGGCCACCCTCGACGACGCCGGCCTGCCCGCCGCTGTCCGCCAGACCCTGCGGCGGCAGGTCCGCGAGGCGCTCGACTCCCGGTCCGACGCGGTCCGCGAGGCGCTGGGCCGGGCCGAGAAGGCGCTCGCCCTGCCGTGGCGGACATCCGAGCCGCAAGGCTTCGACCCGCAGCGGCTGCAGCGGGCGCTGAACCGCTCCCACGGCGCGCTCGCGCAGGTCAAGACGCGCATCCGCGACGTGCTGACCGCGTGCCCGCAGACCCGCGCCCTGCTCACCGTCGAACGACCCGGCCGCGGCCCAACGACGGCGGCCGGCGCGCCGCCGGCCCTGGCCGTGCGACCGGGACCGCCCGAGGCGCCGGGGTCCGTCCTCTGCCTGGCCGGGCCGAAGGGGACCGGGAAGTCGTCGCTGGCCGAGGCCGTTGCCCGCGCCCTCGGCCGCACCCACGTGCGCGCCACCCTGGAAGGGCCCGACGCCGAGCGCCTCGTCCGCGGGTCGGAGGGCGGCGCCGCGGGGCGCATCGTCGAGGGCCTGTGCGAGGCCGGCGTCAACAACCCGGTGTTCATCCTCGAGGCCGTCGACCGCGTCGAACCCGACGCCGCCGGGGCGCTGCTCTACCTGCTCGACCCCGCGCGCCGGCCCGCCTTCCGCGACGCGTACCTCGATGTCGCGTTCGACCTGTCCGCGGTCCTGTGGATCGTCACGGCGACCGATCCGGACGCGGTCCCCGAGCCGGTCCGCGAGCACCTCGCCGTGGTCGAGCTGCCGGCGTACACCGACGAAGAGAAGCTGGCGATCGCGCAACAGCACCTGCTGACCCGCCCCTTCGACGCGCCCGCGCCCGCCGCCGAGGCGTGGCTGCCGCCGGGGTCGTTGGCCCCGCCCGCGCTGATCGAGCCGGCCGCCGCGCCCAACGGTCCGGCCGTCGTCGCCGAGCGGGAGGTCGCGTCGGCGCGGGAGCTGGAGGCGATCGCGGCGCAACCGCCGCCGCCCGACGTCGTCGAGGCGTGGCGCACCGCGGCGTGCGACGGCGAGGTCCGCTTCGAGACCGAGGCCATCCGGCGCCTGATCCGCGACCACACGTGCGAGGCGGGCGTGGCCGAACTGAACCGGAAGCTGGCGGCGGTCGGCCGCCACGTGGTGTCGCGCCGGCCGCCGGGGGGTCGCGGACCGGAGGTGATCACGGAGGCCACCGTGCGGGAGGTGCTCGGCGACGGCGACGGCGACGCGCTGCCCCCGGCCGTGCGAACCGCCATCGAGCGTGAACGGCGGCGCCTCGCGAAGTCGTCCGATGGCGACGCCGCGGCGTCGAACGACTGGATTGACTGGCTCGAGCAGCTGCCGTGGAACCGGCGCAGCGACGCGCCGACGGACCTGGCGCAGGCCCGTGCCGCGCTCGATGCCGGGCACGCCGGCCTCGAGCAGGCCAAGACGCGCATCGTCGAGCACCTGGCCGTACGCCGCCGCAACCCGCGCGGCCCCGGCGCGGTGATCTGTTTGGGCGGGCCGCCGAGTCCGGTTTCATAATGCACACCTCGCTATTTCACTGAAAATCCAGCACTTTCTGGGCCGAGCTCGATGTTAGCGGGCGACGCCTGGGCGGGATCGCGCCATCGAGCGCGACGATCTCCTCCTCTCGAATGGCCCAGGGCGCGCTCTTGCAGACCTGCCGGGCGGAGATCGTGCCGTCGCCGATGAGCCGCAGCACGGTCATGGCGCTCACGCCGAGCCGAGCGGACGCCTCCTTCAGCGTCAGTTCCCCACGTTCCGCCATCTCGCCGGGTCGATAGATCGGCACGCCGTGCCGGCGGCGGAAAGAACACACCCGCGCCTCGGTCCAGGCATTGCCCCGTCCGGTCTTCTTGCCGAGCCGATTCAGCGTCTTGGCGATGGCGCTGTCCGGCAGCTGGCGGGCCAGTCCCCGGATCAAGTCGCCGACCGTTGCGTCCGTGCACCAGCGATGCCGTCCCGGTCCGTTGCGCGGGACCGACAGGCGAGTGTGGTCGCCGCCCCGCCAGTGCAGCAGCAGGTCGATCCGATCATCGGCGAGCTTGACGACGACCTCTTCGAGCACGGCCCGCACGATACGCTTGCGCGTCTGCGCGGTCGCGTTCGGATGGGTCCAGGCCGTCTCCAGATCGGCTCCCAACGCCAGCAGGCGCTCATGCTCCGCCTCGGACAGCGTCTCGGGGCGGGCAGCCGTCAGGCCTTCGAGCTTCTTTTCCTGTTGTTGCACGTCGGCGAGCCGCGCGTTCCATCGGCATTCGAGCTCGCCGGCCACCAGCCGGTTCGCCGGGTCGACGGCGTCGTACTGGCGGCGCGCCAGGTCCGCTTCGTACCGCGCCTGGGTCAGCGCCAGCTCCGCCTGGCGGCGCGTTTCGGCGTGCTCTTGTTCGCGCATCGCGACCGCCTCGAGGGCCGCTTCGATGCCCAGCGGCTGCAACAACCGCAATACCTCGGTGGCCACCGCCGCGTCGACGCGCACGCCGCCGAACGCGATGCACGCGCGCGTCCCGTGGTTCAGATGCGCACCGCGGCAGCTGTAGCGAACGCACACGCCCTGGTTGCCGTTGTAGCTGACGTGGAGCCGCCGTCCGCAATGCCCGCAGCGCAGCAGGCCGGCCAGCAGCCCGTCCCCGCGGCGAACCGCGCCGCGGGCCACCGCGCCCACCCGCGTGGCGTTGTCGGCGATCACGCGCTGGTTCCTTTCATACTCCGCCCAGGAAACATAGCCCTCGTGGTGATCGACGATCAATACATCCCACTGCTCACGGTCCCGGAGCAACCCACGCCTGACGCGCTTGCGCCCATTCTCGACGGTGATGCGGCTCCCCGTGCGACCGAAGGCGTAGGCGCCGCCGTAGACCGGATTGGTCAGCAGCTTGTGGATCGTGCTGTACACGGGCAGCTTCCACACCACGCGCCGGCCTTCGCCGATGTCCTCGACCGCCGGCAGTCGCACCTCCTCCTGGCGCAGCCACAGATGCACCTGCCGGATGCTCTGCAACGCGGCGAACTTCCGGAACACCAGCCCGATCGCCTCCTGCACCCGCCGGTCCGGGTCCTTGGCGATGCGGTCGTGCCGGACCTTCACGTAGCCGACCGCGACGTTGAGGAACAACTCACCGCGCTGCGCCTTCTGACGCAGCGCTTCGAACGAGCGCTGGCGCAGCAGCGACAGCTCCAGTTCCGACATTGACCCTTGCATGCCGAGCAACAACCGGTCGTTCGGCAGGCGCGGGTCGTAGATCGCCTGCTCGTCGGCGAGCAGACAGTTCACCAGGCCGCAGAACTCGAGCAGCGTGTGCCAGTCGCGGCCGTTGCGCGCGAGTCGCGACGCCTCGGCCGCCAACACGATGCCGACGCGTCCCTCGCAGATCGCTACCAGCAGGCGTTCGAATCCAGGACGGGCAATGCCGCCGCCCGACCGACCGAGGTCGTCGTCCACCATCACCGGTTCGCTCCAACCGAGCTTGCGGGCACGGTCCGCCAGACCATACTGCCGCCGCCGGCTCTCGTGATGCTGGCGCAGTTGGTCCCGCGTCGATTGCCGGACATAGACGAAGGCCTGACGATTGAGATGGTCAGGTGTGATCTTGCTCATCGTTTCCCTCCATCTCCTGGGCGTCCCCCGGCCTGGTCACGGTCGCTGGTGCTGTCGCTGTCGCTTCGAGCAGCAGAGTTGCCACCAACGGGAGCACCGTCGCCCGTGTCCGTGCCCTCAGCGCCGGTCCCGGCTGCGTCTCCACCAACAGATTGCCTTGCTGGACTACCTGGATCCGTCTCAAGCCGCTCTCCTTCCTCCATGCCGGAGAACGACGATAGCGCCGCGTCAACAGTGAGACGGAGGTCGAGCAGACCGGTCAACGCGATGCGCGGAGGGTCCTTCACCGACAGCGCGGCGGCCGCGGGGTCGCACATCCAGGTCGGGACCTGCGCCAACGTGCCGTCCGGTTGTCGAATGACGAGCACGCTCCTGCCAGCACGCTGATGGCGGCGCACGATCTCCACGCGCTCCCCGCTCCGCGGATGGAATCGGTAGTGGATCGTCGCGTCGGAACGTTGGTAGCGGGCAGTATGGGACTGTTTCCCCCGGGGTCGGAAAGACCTCGCTGGCCCAGTGCGTCGCCACCGCCCTCGGGCGCGGGTTCGCCAAGCTGTCCTGCGGCGGGTTGCGCGACGAGACGGACCTGCGCGGCCACAACCGCACCTGGAAGGGGGCGCAGCCCGGCTCCATCCTGCGCGAGCTGCGCCGCATCGGCCGCAAGGACCCGGTCTTCGTGCTCGACGAGCTCGACAAGCTCGGCCCGGACCCGGCCGCCGTCCTGCTCGAGGTGCTCGACCCGGCCCAGCACCACCGCTTCCGCGACGCCTTCGTCGAGCTGCCGTTCGACCTGTCCGAGGTCCTCTTCATCACCACCGCCAACGACCCGGACCGCATCCGGCCGGCGCTGCGCGACCGGCTCGAGGTCATCGACCTGCCCAGCTACGCCGAGGCCGAGAAGCTCGTCATCGCCCGGACGCACCTGATCGACGCGCAGAAACGGGCCGCCGGCCTCGAGGCCGCGCCGCTGCGGTTCACCGACGGCGCCTGCCGGCGCATCATCCGCGACTACACCAGCGAGCAGGGGGTGCGCCAGCTCGCCCGCTGCCTGCAGGCGATCTGCCGCAAGGTGGCGCTGGGGCTCGAGACCGGCGACGCGGCGCTGGTCCGCGACCGCATCACCGCGGCGCAGGTGCGCGCGTTGCTCGGCGAGCCGGATGCCGCGCACTCCGACGGGCTCGGCCGCATCCGCCGGCGGCTCGACGCCGCTGCGCTGCCGCAACCGGTGCGCGCACGAGGGCGGCGGGTCCTCGCGCAGCTGTCCGCATGCGCGCCCTCCGACCCCGAGCGTCACCGGGCGCGCGAGTACCTCGACCGCCTCCTGAGCGTGCCATGGACGGCCCGCGCCGAGGCGCCGCTCGATCTGGCCCGCGCGCACGCGGTCCTCGACGCCGGGCACGCCGGCCACGAGGCGGTCAAGCAGCGCCTGCTCGACCAGCTCGCCGTGCGCGTCTCGAACCCCGGCGCCGGGTTCCCGGCGATCTGCGTGAGCGGCCCGCCCGGGGTGGGCAAGTCGGCGCTGGCGCGGCTGGTCGCCGCCGCCCTCGGCCGCCCCTGCGCCTGGCTGTCCTGCGCGGGGCTGGACTCGGCCGCGGTACACGGCGTCCGCGCCGCCGCGCCCGGACGCATCGTCGAGGAGTTGCGCCGGGCCGGGGTCCGCAACCCGGTGTTCGTCCTCGACGAGGTCGACCGGCTCGACGCAGCCGGCGGCGGCGCCGCGGCGCTGCTCGACGCGCTCGACCCGGACCCCGCCGCCCCCTTCCGCGACCGCTATCTCGACTTCCCGCTCGAGCTGTCCGAGGCGCTCTTCATAGCGACGGCGACCCGCCCCGCCGCCGTCCCGGCGATGCTGCGCGAACGCCTGAGCGTGGTCGAGCTGCCCGGATACACCGATGCAGAGAAGCGGGTCATCGCGACCCGGCGCCTGTTGCCGTTGCAACTGGCGCGCCACGGGCTGACGGCCGGGCAGGTCCACGTCACCGGCGAAGCGATCGGGGCCCTCATCGGCGGCTACACCCGCGAGGCCGGCGTGTGGGACCTGGCCGGGGCGCTCGGCGAGTTGTGCGCCAGGCTGGCGCGCCGGCGCGCCGAGGCCGGCGGAGCCCCGGTCGAGGTCACCCCGCAGACCCTCGTCGAGCTGCTCGGCGCGCCGGCCGGGCCGGACGTCGAGGCCGCCGGTCTTCGCGCCGGGCGGCCGGGCGTCGCCGCCGGGCTGTGTTGCACGGCGAGCGGCGGCGGCGCGCTGCTCGTCGTCGAAGCCAGCTGCCTGCCCGGCTCCGGGGCGCTGACCCTGACCGGGCGCCAGGGCGAGGTCATGCAGGAGTCGGCGCGCACCGCGCTGGCGTGGCTGCGCGCCAACGCCGCACGCTACGGCCTCGACCCGCACTTCCATCGCCACACCGATGTCCATCTGCACGTGCAGTCGGCCGAGGTCCCCAAGGAGGGCGCCTCGGCCGGCGTGACGATGGCCGCCGCGCTGGTGTCGGCCGCCACCCGGCGCCGGGTCCGTGCCGGCGTGGCGATGAGCGGCGAGATCACCCTTGCCGGGCAGGTGCTCGGTGTCGCCGGCATCGCCGCGAAGGTGCTGGCCGCGCACCGTGGCGGGCTGGCCCGCATCCTGCTGCCGCAACCCAACCGCAAACAGGTCGACGAGGAGCTGGGCGACGAGCTGCGGCGCGCCGTCGAGATCGACTACGTGACGCGGGTCGACGAACTCGTCGAGCTGGCGTTGCGCGCACCGGCCGGACTCCGAGACCTCGCGGCGCCGCCGCGTGCACCGGTTTCGGCGGCCGAACGCCCGCCGGACCGGGAGGCGTGAGCGTAGCGACACCGGCGCACGCCATCGGCGCCCACGTCCCACGCACCAGGCGAACGGCCGCGCCGGCCGCCGGATCGGTCGGCCGGATTGCCTCACGCGGCCGTCAGCCAGCGCCGCGCCGCCGCCTGCGCTTCCCCTGGCCACCCTCACCGCCCCCGCCTCGTGGAGCTTCTGCGCGATCGCCATCGTGTCCGACACCGACAGCTGCAGCAAGCGCTGAAGCGGCCTGCTGCAGCATCGAGGCCGTCAACGGCTTCGGCCGCTGCGGCGCGTCCCCGCTCGCCTCGCGCCAGCGGCGGTTCCCACTGCTGTTCGGTTCCTTCACGCGCTCGGCCCGTGCCCGCCCGCGCCGCATCGGGCCGGCGCAAGCCGCCGCCACCCACACCACGCCTCGGCGGCCGCCGGGCCGGCGCGCCTCCCCGAGTCGGCGCGCAGCAGCCACGGGACCCGGGAGAAGAGGGGCAGGGAGGCGACAATCAATACAGCGGACGCGGCCGGACAGGCCGAAGGCGGGCGGACAAGGCAACGCTTCGGCATGCTGCACCCCGCCCCACGCCGGCCGTCTCCGATCCCGCATCCGCCACACCCCCGGGCCTGCCGGCCCGCTTCACCCGGCCCCCTCGGGCCATTCCCCCTGTATCTCCGGAGGAGAACCTGATGCCGCTCATCGACCTGCTGCGCCCGGACCAGCGCGCCGCGCTGCGGCGCCTGCGCAAGCGCATCGCCAACCGCGAGAACATGCGCCGCTACCGCAGCGACATCAACTACATGCAATTGTGTCCCGGCGTGGACCTGCCGCTCGAGGCCGGCACCTGCGGCCGGCTCATCTGGCCCGAGAGCACCCGCTGCGCCGCCTGCCGCAAGCGGCGCCACTGGCTCGTCACGCACGCGCTCAACCCCGTCGAGGTCGTCCTGTCCGCGCTGCTCGACGGCGTCGACGAGGCCGACGCCGACGAGCACGACGCCGACGCGCCCGAGGAAATCGGCCAGGACGTCCCCCTGCTCGACGACCTGGCCGCACTCGGCGATCCCTGCCTGCGCTGGTAGCGCCGAAGCAACGAACCGCCAGTGGCGGCTCGGCACCCACCAGGCGAACAAACGCCGAACCGCCCAAGGTGCTGGAGACCGACACCCGGCGCCCCCCGGCAACGACCGACACCGTGTCGCGATCACTATCTGTCGTTCGCCAGCACGTCGATCCAGACCGCCGGTTGCTGCGAGTCCACCCGTTATCGGCCGCTGCTCACGTGCTGTCGTGCCGCCACGCGGGTCACCGCCCGCGCACACCACCGCGATGCCGGCGACCGGCTCGGCGGCTCCGGCGCCGGCACCGCGAGGAGCCGCAGCTACACGTACCGCTACGGGTCTCGAATCCGGTTGCCGCGCTGGGCCGTGTGCGCCCCAGGGTAGTAACGTCGCCCGCGCCGAGTCATGCAGGAGGCGGCGCGCACACCACTGTCGTGGGCGCGCGCCGACGCCGACGCCGAACGGTTCGACCTCAACCAGTAGTAGAGGCTCCCGTCGGGTCCGGGCGACGACCCCCAGACCGTGGCGTTTGACTGCGAAGAGTTACGCCCGGAACGAGACCACGGCCGGTCGCCGGTGGTCCGGACGGGGCTGATCGGACCGGTCCAGCACTTGCTGACCCGCGGGTCGGTAATTCACAAGCGGCCGCAGGGAACGCTCGCCCACGACAGTCAGGCAGCACTTACTGACCCGCGGGTCAGTAATTCGCAAGGGAGAAGGCCATCCGGTGACACAACGCGCCGGACCGACCGAGGCAGCGACCGGAACCGGGCGCATCCTCCCACTCGAACGCCGGATTCCCGTCCCGGCGTACAACCAGCTGCACGGCAGCATCGTGCCGAGATTCGGCGTGGCAGACCAGGCGCAGGGCCCTGACTGCCGGGCGGCGCCACCCAAGCCATCGTGTTTGCCGCCAGCGGACGAGGCGGCCGGCCCGACCCCAGCCGCTCAGCCCTCATGCCGGATGGTCCCGGACCGCGCTGATCGCATCGGCGACCGTCACGGTCGAGCCAGAGCCGCAGGCGCCGAGGGGCTGCGACGAGTGACCGCTGCAGGGCGGCCGAGCCGATCGAGATGTCCCCGGCATCGTCGAACAACCGGCCCCGGCCAGCGGGCGGCGTCGGGGCGGGCCGATGGCACCGGTTCCTAATACTCGACCGTCACCGTGGTCAGTAATTCGGAACTGCACACAGGGAGGTAGCCATCATGTCGACCAACACGCCGGCAACGCGCAGGGGGCGGCCCAAGACCGAGCGCATGCTCCAGATCGCACGTCAGATCCTCGCCATTCTCACCCAGGACCATCCGCAGAGCGTGCGGCACGTGTTCTATCGCCTGCTCGACCCCACGCTGCCGCTATCGCTGCCGAAGACCGAAGCCGGGTACAAGTGTGTCCAACGGGCGCTCGTCGACCTGCGCCGGTCCGGCCAGGTGCCGTACTCCTGGATCAGCGACGCCACGCGGTGGGGCTATTACGTCAGCGCCTACCAGCATGCCGCCGACGCGCTGCTGGCCGCTGCCTACGCCTACCGCGTCGACCTGTGGTCGCAGGCCAACACCTACGTCGAGGTGTGGACCGAGAGCCGCAGCATGGTCGGCGTCATCCGCGACGTGATCGACGAACTGGCGGTGCCGCTCTACGCGGCCGGAGGCTTCTCGTCGCTCACGCTGGCCAACAACGCCGCCGAGCACATTGGCCAACTCGCCAACGGCCGGCCGGTGCGGATCCTCTACATCGGTGACTGGGACCCGGCCGGCGTCCTGATCGACGAGAAAGTCCTCGAGGAATTGCGCGGACACCTGCCCCACCTCGACATCGCGGAACACCGCCTGGCGATCACCGCCGAACAGGCAGCCGAGTTGCCGTCAAAGCCGCGCAAGCGCGGCGAGAAGCGGCGGCCCGACATCCTCCGCACGGTCGAAGCCGAGGCGATGCCGGCCGACGCGCTGCGGGCGTTGTTGCGCCGCACGGCCGAAGCATACCTGCCGCCCCGCGCGCTGGAGATCACCAGGGCGGTCGAAGCGCAAGAGCAGCAGTCGATCCTGGCGATGGCCAAGGCGGTCCGGCGACTGGGCGTGCAGGGCGCCGTCGAAGCGCTGGCCGGCTGATACCCCGGCTCCCGGCGTCGGCGGCGCCTGCGGGCGCCGCCGACGCACGACCGCAAGGTCGATGTCGACCCGCAGTTGGCGTGATGGCGCCAGCCACGGCGCGGCCGGTCAAGCGGTTCAGACTGGAAGCACTCCCGGCCGCATCGCCGACGAGCGCGACGACGAGCCCACCCCAAGGGGGACGACCACGAGACGTTCTACATCTACAGCTACAGCTTGCCCGCGTCCATCGAGATCCCCGCCGCTCGACACGGTGCCACCACATGCAGCCGAGGGGTGACCGCGCACCGAGCAGAAGCAACGGTCCGCGCGCACCGAGCAGGAACACGGGCCCACCACGCAATGCGCTACCCGTCATGATCCTGACGACGAGCCGCATCCAGCCGGGCAAGCTTGACTGGGCAATGCGCATCCTGCAGTCCGGACGGCCGTTGCTGTGAGTCCACGTGGTATCGGCCGCCGCTGATGAGCTGTTGTCCCGCCGCGCGGGTCACCGCCCGAGCGCCACCATGCCGGCGACCGGCTCGGCGGAGCCGGCGCCGACGCCGCGATGAGCCGCCGACGACGAACCGGCCCGGTCGAGGTCACGCCGCAGACCGTTCGCCGGCCTGCTCGGCGCACCGGACCGCCGCTGGCCGCACCGCGCGGCCCGGCATCGCCGTGTGTGTCGTCGGCGGCGAGCTGACTGCCGTCGAAACCGGGTCGCCTGCTCCCAGCCGATCGGCCTCGACCAGCAGAGGCGCCCTTCGGGTCCGGACGGTGACGCCCAAGCCGTGGCGTGTGACGGCGAAGAGTCACGCCCGGAACGAGACTGCGGCCGGCCGCCGGTTATCCCGGCCAGCCGGCACTTGCTGACCCGCGCGGGTCAGTAATTCGCAAGCGAAGACCATCCAGTGACACAACGCGCCGGACCGACCGACGGAGCGACCGGAACCGGGCGCGTCCTCCCACTCGAACTCCAGATGATTCCGGTCCTGGCGTACCACCGGCCGTACGCCGGCATCGGCGTGCCGGGATTCGGCGTTACAGACGAGGCGCACGGGCCCTGACTGCTGCGCGCAATCCCGCGTTCGTGTCGGCCCAGCCCCGGGGAGACACGTCCAACGCGCCTGGGGTCCCGGGCAGCGCCGGCCGGGCCGTGGCGTGTCCCGTCGGCAGACGAGGCGCCCCGGCCCGGCGCCAGCCGCTCGGCCCTCACGCCGGGTGGTCCCGGACCGCGCTGAGCGCATCGGCGACCAACACTTACTGACCCGCGGGTCAGTAATTCTGCCATCCGCCGGAGATGTCCGGCTGACCAACGCGCCGGTCGGGCGCAACGGTGCGTCTTCGGGTGACCGCCGCAGGCGCCGCGGGCTGCGAAGGGTGACCGCTGCAGCGTGGCCGAGCCAGTCGAGATGTCGGCAAGGCAGCAGCGCGAGCCGTCGCGGAAACGACCACAGCAGGAAATCGGACGCCC
Source organism: Vicinamibacterales bacterium (assembly GCA_965116825.1). Lineage (GTDB taxonomy): Bacteria > Acidobacteriota > Vicinamibacteria > Vicinamibacterales > UBA8438 > WTFV01. The sequence goes on along the minus strand of OZ220736.1, from coordinate 2,850,344 downwards.
TCGCCGAGGCGCTCGGCATGGTCATCGACGACGGCCTCGCCAATCACCTCGCGCACATGCGTGCCCGCATCGACCGTGACCTCGTCGACACGCAGCGCGCGGCCGGTCCCTCAGGACCCTGCACCGAGCAGAACGCAAGGCCCACAGGCGCCGAGCAGGAACCGCGGGCCACACAGCCGGAGGCTGCCCGGCATGACCCTGACGGCCACCAGCCGCATCGAGGGGATCGCGATCCTGCAGCATCACGACCTGGTGACCGCCGAGGCCATCGTCGACGCCAACGTCCTTGAGCAGCGGCATCGAGCACCACGCCGGTCAGCGCGGCGGCGCACCGAACAGGACGAGCTCCTCCGCACGCAGCCGCCCGAGGTTGCCCGCACTGAGCCGAACGCCGACCGGGAGCGAGGCGGCACGCAAGCGGATGTCCGCCCTCAACAGGCGCACACAGCGCAGCGCCGACCATGCCGGTGAGCGCGCACACGGCGGCGCGTATCCATGGAAGATCCGGGCCGACGCGCCGGCCGCACGCATCGAGCAACCGCCCCGGGGGCACCAAGCGGTACGCGACTCGGGCGACCGCACCGAGCAGCACGCCGATCAGGACCGAGTCCACACCGAGCAGGACACCGTGCCTGAACGCACCCAGTAGGCGGCGCCGTTTCAAGCGGTACGCCAGAACGACCGAAAGCGCCCTGCCACGCACACAGACGCCCATCTTCAGGAACGCGCCGAGTACAGCGACTTCAAAGGCTGTCAGCACGCGCCGAGTGCAATGCCCCCGAACGCCTGCGCACCGAGCGGTCCTCGCACCGAGCACACCGTACCGCCCGAACGCACCGAGTCGGCCACGGCCAGCGAGCGGTACGCCGCCCGGCATCCCACCGAGACGGCCATCTCCGGACAGGCGCCGAGTGTGGCGCGCCGCGAACCTGCCAGTACCCGCCGAGTGCAACGGCCCCGGGAACCTGCCAGGTACGCACCGAGTGAAGGCGGTCAGGAAGACCCGCCGCCACGCAGCGAGCGACGGCCGCCCAAGATAACGGGAGGCGGCATGCAACCTGACGGGAGGGCAACGCACCGGAGACCGTGTCGTTTCCACGAGCCGGCACGCACGGCTGCCGGCTGCCCCGGAAGGGAGTCCGGAACAGGCGAAAAACATTCCGCCCGCCGGGAACAAGACGCGCCTCTACGGTGTCTAATAGCCTGTGCGGCACCGAGAAGTACGCCTCTCGGTGCCGGCAACCCGAATCCGGCCGGATCCGACAACCTCCCGCCGCTTCCTCAAAACACGTCGAAGGCGGCCGACGTGATCGCAATGAAACTGGGTATCAGCGAGACCCGCGATGAACCCGGCTGCGCGCCGGTATCGGCTACACGCTGGCCGAGGCGACGGACGGCGGCCACTGCGGACTGCCGGCCGACGAGCGCGGGCTGCTGGCGACCCGGCTGCTCGACATTCCCGGCGATGCGATCCGAACCGGTGTCGAGCTGAAACTGGCCGAAGGCGCCATCGTCGCCGACACCGTGGCGGACGCGCCGTGCGCGTTGCTCGGACAGGTACCGGGCCGAGCGGGAAATCGCCAACCGGCTCGTCGAGCTGATGGCGGGGAAGTTCCCCTGGCCGGACAGCGACGGTTCTCGGCGATGCCGCCGACCGGGAGCGCCTGTCCGCCGTGGGTGCTCTCGCCGGTCATCGCCACGTCGGTACGGACAGAACGCCGCGTGAAGGCGGACACCAGCGCGGCGGCCATCGTCACGCCGGCCGAGGCGCCCTCCTTGGGGACCTCGGCCGACTGCTCGTGCAGATGGACGTCGGTGTCGCGATGCAAGTCCGGGTCGAGGCCGTAGCGTGCGGCGTTGGCGCGCCGCCACGACAGCGCGGTGCGCGCCGACTCCCGCATGACCTCGCCCTGGCGCCCGGTCAGGGTCAGCGCCCCGGAACCGGGCCTCCGGCTGGCTTCGACGACGCTCACCTCGCCGCCGCCCGCCGCCGTGCGGCACAGCCCGACGGCGACACCCGGCCGGCGGGCGCGACTGGCGGCTTCGACGTCCGGCTCGGCCTTGTGTCTTCGGCGGCCGCCTGCCGGACGCGGGGGATGGCGCCTGTCGATCCATCGCTCGACTTCGGCCACCGCCTGCGCCGCCGCCGCCCGGATATCGTGCCGATCGAACACCGCCGCCGCTACCGCCTTGAGTCCGTCGCGCCAATGCGATCGTGGCGGTCGCCGCCTCCATGCTGACCGCCGCCCACCTCGACTCCATTCCGAGGTCTTGCACACGCCGGAGGAGACGCCTAGCCGCCTAGCCTGCGCCGTGCTGAATCAGACGCCACGGCTTGCCGTCGACCTCGTACAGCTCGACGTTCATCTTGCGCAGCACGGCCACGACCTCATCGCGCCGCTCGGCGATCAGGCGTTCGAGTACGGCGCGCTCGAGCCGCCCGGATTCCAGATCCTCTCGCCGGCCGCGGCGCACACCCTCATCGACCGCGACTTCCAGCGCCGCCTCGTGCTCGGCGGCCAGACGCCGCAGCTCCACCGCGTGCTCAGCCCGTAGCCGCTTGACGTCCGCGGCGTGCGCATCGCGGAGGCGGTTCATCGCCCCGGTGTCGGATTCGTGTCCGTCCGGTGTTGTCGCCGACGGCGCCCCGGCAGCCGCAGCCGGGGCGCCGCCCGTCTGACGGGCCACGGCGGCCAGCAGCATCGTAGCCGTCGGAAACGCCCGGCACATCAGATCCACAACGGCGCCACGAGTGGTAGCCACCATCCCGAGCGACACGGACAGGTGCTTGAGATGCTCGTTGGCGCGCCGGGAAATCCGCGTGGAGATCGTGCCCTCGTTCATGCCGGGTAGCATCGCAAGCCTGGTGACAGGCTGTCAACAGATTGCCGCTTGTTTGTGGTCAGCCGCCAGACCGCCCCGAAACCACGACTTGTCAACAGATTGTCGCAGTGAGGAAGGTGATCGCGTTCACTGCAGGGGCCACCAAGCGGCCAGTAACGATCCGCGCTGATCTGGGGGTACCGAGTAGTACGTACTTCTCGGCACCGAGAGACTTGATTATAGCCCGGAAACACTGAGCCGTCCAGTAGACACCCTGAAGGAGCGTTTTTGAATTCTCAAAATCGATGGTTCAGAGGGTGAGCGACCCCAGTTCCGGGGTCGCTCACCCAGTATTTTTCCCTGCGGGAAGGCCGTTTCGGCGATCACGCTGTCACGGTGCAATGCAATGGCCCTGATCGGCCGAAAAGCATGGCCCTGGTGCACTTCAACGCCATGACCCCAGTTCAGGCCGTTCGATGGCCCCAGTTGAGAGAAACACCCGGAAGAGAGCCTCGCAGACGGAACGATCCACTTGAGCGAACCGCGATCTCCAGCGAGTGCGGCCGGGGTGTCACGCCAGCGTCTTGTCGAGCTGGACCGGGAACATCGAATGACGGACGGGGTAAGGCGCAGCGTGCCGGGCGCTGTGGTGCAACTGGCGGCGTCGGCTCGCGACGTGGACGGCATGGGAGCATCGCCCCTGGCTCTCGCCGACGATCGCGAACTCCGTCAGGTAGCCCCAGACCGTCTTGCCGCCGTCCCGGATATACCGCCGCGAGACTTGCGCCTCACGGCCGCCGCGCGCTTGACTGATCCTCCACCGTCAGGCGCACGATCTTGTCCGTCGCTCGTTCCTGCGCCGGCCGGGCGCCTACCGGCAGGCCGGCCGGTCGGTTGAAGCAGTTGCTGAGGGGCGCATGTCGTACCTGCCACTCCGCGTCTGCTGTAGTCATTACCTTTACCTCGTCTGCGCGCTTCAGTACCCAAGCGGCCGCGACCGACCCGGACCCGACGCGCTCTGATCGGTCCGCCGCGAGCCGGGTCGTTGCCCGCGCCGGGTCCGGACATCTACGCTCCGGCTCTATCGTCGTCGCGCATCTTCTCCAGCGCCTCGGCCAGCCGGCGGCGTTCCTGCTCGTACAGCCGCGCACCGAGTCCGGCTGGCCTCGCTGCCGCGAGTCGGTCGACCTTGAGCAGCCATTCGAGGTCCGCGTTGTCACCGTCCAGCGCTGCCGCATCCTCCCACTTGGCCTGCTTGCGCAGGATTCGCCTGATGTCGGCCGCCGTACCGGCCTGTTCGTACGCTTCCCGCGCTTCGGCGGTATGTCCTCTCTCTTCTTCGAGCCGCGCGACCAGCAGCGGCTCCCATTCGCTGGCGTGCAGCAGGTTCTCGACCTGGCCGAGCAGGATGTTCCGGCTGGTCTCGTTCGTGTCGGCCTCTGCCGCATCGAGCAGCGTGCCGATCGCTGTTTCGCACAGCTCATGCGCCTTGTCTGCGGCGTCTCCGTGGTAGCCGGTCAGCTTCAGCCAGCCCTCGACGTCGTCGGGGAAGTAGTTGCGGGCACTCGACGGGTCGCTTGCCCCGTCGATCAGGCCGCTTCGCAGCGTCTGCTGCATCCGCGCCAGGGCCAGATCCGGCCAGTAGCGGCGTCGCGGCACGGCGTCCTTCAATGCCAGCAGCGCTTCGAGCAGCTTCAGCTTCGGCCGGTCGTCGGGCGATTCCGTCAGCAGGAACTCGACCACGCCGTGCTCTATCGACCGGATGATCTTCTGGCCGGCCCAGTCGTGGGCGTCGCTCCCTTCGTCCGGGATTTCCTCCTCGGTTTCAGTGTCCATATCCACGCCGACCTGCAGCGAACCCCTCAGATGCACGTTGTCTTTCCTGTCCTCGCCGGCGGCGAGAAGCAGGGCCAGAGTGCGCAGCAGCGTCGCGCGCGCGTCGCGGCGCACTTCGCGGTCGGACACGCCGTTCGGCACGTCCGGCGCTCCCATTTCAGCGACCGTCAGGCCGGCGATCTCCCAGGCCCGGTCCGGGTCTTCCTCGACGATGGCCTCCGCCCGGCGGATGCGTTCGCTCGTGCGCTCTTCGGGCGTCGCCGTCTCGTCTCCGAACCGGGCGATGATGTCGTCCTGGTTGTAGCGGCCGGCTCCGCCGACCAGCGCCAGCGTGCTCAGATCCTGGCGCGCGTCCGGTTCGACGTTGACAGCCGCCAGCGTCTCGGTGGCCCGGCTCAGCGCCACCCGCAGACTGGTCGATGGCCGTTCGCCGGCTCTCCTGCCGCAGCGGCGTCCTGTCGTCGATCACGTTCCCGTCGAAGGCCTCGATAGCGGCTCCCACATCCAGCACGCACACCCGCTGGTACTCCAGGCCCTTGGCCTCGCCCGGTGTCAGCACCAGCTTGCGGCGCTTCTCGTCCAGCCATGCGGGCGGTTCGTCCGCGGCAGTGATCACCGCGGTTCCCTCGAGGGCGGCGAGCTGCTCGACGAGCCCGTTGGCCTGTTCCGTCCGGTCGACGCGCACGTACAGCGCGTGGCCCGTGACGTGCTCGGACTCAACTACCGGCTGCTGCTTCTCCGGCCGCCGGTTCTTGTCGACCAGGCTGTAGAAGATGTTCGACCGGTTGACGACGGCCGCGATCCGCGACGGGCAGCGCACGTGCTCGTGCAGGTCGAACGTCGCCGGCTTGCGCCAGCGACCGCTCAGCAACTCGGTGTAGCGTCCCCACTCGAAGCCGCTGGCCTCGACCCGCTGTCCGGCGTCCCCGGCTATCAGCAGCCACGGGCTCTTGCCCGTGCGCTTGCGGCATGCCCGGAGCAGCTCGATCAGCGTCCGCCGGGGGGGGGGGAGAATGGACGGAGCGCTCATGGATCAGCTCGCCCGGCGGGGTTACGTGGATCCCCGCGTAACAGATTTGCCGCGTACGGCGCCGTCGTCTGGACGGTGACCACGGCCTGCTCGTACACGGTGACCGGATCGGGTTCGACACCGTCGAGGAAGGCATCCATGTAGTTCGAGAAACGGGGCCCGTCCGGCGGCGTCGGCGCCGCGCGTGCGCCGCCCGTGTCGCACCCGAGCGCCGCCAGCACGGCGACCAGCAGGCACGCGCGCGTCATGGCCTCGCCTCGGACTCTTCCGTGCGATCGTCCTCGGACGGTGTCGGGGCCGGGTCCGGAGACGGGGTCGGATCCGGGTCCGTAGGACTCAGACTTTCCGTGCCGTCCACGTCCTCTCTGAGCGCTCGCAATTCGTCCCGAATCTCTTCCAGGCGTTGAGCAATGTCGCTGGTTTTCACGGGACGGAAGAGCATCAAGACAGTCAGGGCGTGCTCGACGTTCGACAGTGCTCGTTCGAGGTTGCGCCTGTTTGCCGCGGCGGGCTCGTCGCTGCTCTCCAGGCGTTGCCTGACCGCCTGTAGTTCGCGCAACACTTCTTCGACGCCGTGCATTCGGTCACGATAGTCGTCCTGCATGCCGTCGACGAGCCTCTGGAGCTCGTGGATGACCCCGCTGTTCGAGGCCTTCGTGCGATGCTCGTGGCTTCGCATGTCGGCCGCGATGCGACTAAACTGAAGCACCGTCACCGAGACCGCGACGGAGGCGATCCCGATGACGATGATCGCGGCGATGATCGCGGCGACGCTCGCGCCGATCATCCACTTGACTTCGCCGCTCAATTCGGTGCCCATCATGTCCCTCCCTTCGCGGCGGCGGACGTGATTCCCGCCGCCATCCACCCCGTCATCACCCGCTCGGCGGCCCAGTCGGCCCGGCGCCCCGCCCGGCGCCCAGAAGCGGCAACGCGACCGGCAGCAGGGCCACCAGCGTGGTCAGCACCGTCGCACCCATCTCCGGATTGGCCATGGCCAGAAAGGCCAGTCCGAGCGCGCCGCCAATCACCACCGGCGGCCAGATCAACCGCCAGACGCCGCCCCGTTCCCTACGCCACGCGTTGAGCTCGCGATGGTCGACGTCGTGCTCGATGAACTCGCGGAACGCCTCGCTGCGCACCCTGACGACGCCCGTCGCGGGGTCCTCGTACACGATTCCGCGGTTAAAGAGGCTGCACAGCGCCGCCGATCGCCTGGCGTTGACCGCGCCGCCCCGGGCGAGCGCGTAGAGCTGCAGCCGCTCGTCGCGGGTCGATTCCGTCCAGAGCTGGTTGAAGCAGGTGGCCGCGCCCTTCCGGAGCTGCGTGACGGCGTCCTCGCGGTCCTCGCTGGCGTCCCCGACCAACCCGTCGGTGCACTCGTCAGACCCACCCGAACAGTTGAGCACGAAGACACGAAACCGACGAGCGAGGCCGCTCCATCGGTCCCGCCGGTCCTCGTCGTCCGAGTGCCCGCGGCCGAACCACAGATCGGCGCGTCCGAGCCGGTCCGAATACCGGTAGTCCGGCACGACCCGCGACCAGATCAGCACATGCGATTCGGCATCCTGCACTCTGCGCTCCAGTTCGTCGAACAGCGCCCGCGCTTTGCCGTCGTCCTCGAGTACTTCCTTCAGGTCGTCGAAGACGTAGAGCGGCTGCTTCCGCGGACCGGCCTTCGGCACCTTCGGCACCCAGCGCACGACGTAGCCCAGGCAACCGTCGGTCTGCCTCTCGACGCGGAGATCACGCCGCGAAAGACCGAGGTTGTTCGTCAACGTTCGAACAAAGTCGCCGCGACACCGCTCGCTGCGACTCACCCCGATGGCGCGCAACGGCCGGCCGACAGGAGGTTTTCCTTTCGCGGACATCAGGAGTTCTTCCTCGTTCGGCAACTTCCTCCGGCTGAGGCGGCGCCGGCGTCCGGCGAGCGTGCACGCCGCGCAGACGGTGTACGCCATGGCCGCGATCGGCAGCGCCAAGCCTAAGAGGGTCAACCCGACCAGGATCAGGAACCCCCCGGACCCGGGCGCCGAGGGCGCCCACAACGGGCGGCCGACGTCGTAGCCGAACGTTCTGGAGAACACGCCGCGCAGCGACACGACCTGGTCCGGCCGAGGCGGGCGGCAGGGCGCGATAGGCCATCAACTGGTTGGCGAGTTCCGAGACCGCCACGATCGGTCGCAGCGCTCTCAGCAGCCAACCCTCGTGGAGTTCCGGCTCCTCGCGGAACCGGCGACGCGCGCGGTCGCCGGCCGGGGCGGCCCCGGCGCCGTGCCGCCTGAGCACGTCGAGTCTGTAGTCCTCCCGGGCGCGGTCGACCGAGTCCAGGGTCTGGTCCATCAGATAGTGGTTCAGCCCGACGCCCAGCGCCGCCCTGTGATGAACGAACCACAGCGCCGGGGGCGCCGCGGCCAGGACCGCGACGAGCGCGGCGAGGCCGAAAACCCGACGCACCGTGCCGTCGCCGGTCGTCGCGGGGGGCTCCGCGAAAGAGCACCAGCCGACGAGGGCGGCGACAGCGAGGATGGAACAGACGGCGAAGAATGGCAGCACCGGCGACGCGCCTGCCAAGGTCCACGCGTGCCGCGCGATCCAGGGGCTGTACAGAAGAAGCACCAGGACGCCCGCGGCGCACGGCCATGCGAGGTGGGAGCCGGCGGCCATGACACGGCCCAGCGTGACCGGGATGCCCGCAAGCGCCTCTGGCCTCAAGCAGTGCGCCCCGAACAGCAGGATGCCCGCCAACAGCGCGACCAGGACGACGCACACGACCGTGAAGCCGATCGAGAGCGTCGCGGTCAGCGCGGCCACGCGGTCCTCGAGCTCGTGGCCGCGATACACCACCAGCGTCCACGGCAGGCCCGGCCGGAGCGGGCCCACGTGGGCGCGAACCGGGACGCCGGTGTAGACGAGGTCGATCGTGTCGCGCGCGCCGGAACGCAGCAGCGACCGCAGGGCCGGGTCCCGGCCGGCGTCCTCGACGAAGTTCGTCGTCATGGCGAGTTTGCCGTCGGAATGAAACAGGGTCCGGCCCGTTTCCCGCTCGACGACCGCGAAGTCCACGTGGCGCGGCGGCACCGCCCGGTCGAGCGCGTTCAGGGAGACGTTGGCGGCGGCCACCGGCGTGGCGGTGCGTCCAGTTCTGCGTCTGGCGCCGCCGGCGTCGCCACCCGACCACTCGACGCTCTCACGGACACGGCGACTGCTGAGTCTCGAAACGCATGAGGCGGTCTTCACCTGGGTGTTGCAGCAGCTGGCCGACGCGGGTCTGGTGCGCGGAAAGACCGTGGGGGTCGACGCGACGACTCTGGAGGCGAACGCCGCATTACGGAGCATCGTTCGTCGCGACACGGGCGAGGACTACACGGCGTTTCTGACGCGGCTGGCCGAAGCGTCGGGCATCGCGACACCGACTCGCGCCGAACTGGCACGCTTCGATAAGTCCCGCAAGAAGAGGAAGAAGACGTCGAACGCCGACTGGACCCATCCCCACGATCCGGATGCGCGGGTCACGAAGATGAAGGACGGTCGGACTCACCTGGCCCACAAGGCCGAGCACGCCGCGGACATGGCGACGGGCGCGGTGGTGGGCGTCACGGTGCAGGCCGCCGACACGGGCGACACGACGTCGATGGTCGAGACGCTGATCGTGGCGGCCGAGCAGGTCGAGGCGGTTCAGCCGGAAGGCTCCGGCATCACAGAAGTGGTGGGCGACAAGGGCTACCACAGCAACCGGACCATGACCGACCTGAAGGCGCTGGGCCTGCGCAGCTACATCTCGGAGCCGGACCGGGGCCGGCGGTGCTGGAAGGGCCGGCCGAAGGCCCGCGATGCGGTGTATGGCAACCGGCGACGGATTCGCGGCGCGCGGGGCCGTCGGCTACTGCGCTGTCGGGGAGAACTACTGGAGCGACCCTTCGCGCACGTGTGCGAGACCGGCGGGATGCGGCGGGTGCATCTTCGAGGGCATCCGAACATCCTCAAGCGGCTGCTCGTGCAGGTCGCCGGCTGCAACCTCGGGCTGCTGTTGCGACAGCTGATCGGCGTGGGCACGCCGCGGAGCCTTCAGGGCCGGGCTGCGGTCGTATTCTCGGCTCTATTTCGCCGGTTGGGTGACCTGTGGGGCTGTCTGCGACGTCTCTCGACGCTCTCGAGGTCGTTTGGGGCGAAAACCGCCTCGTCACCGAGCCATCACCGCTTCCGCTACTGCGCGTGAGCGTGGAGACGTCCACCTCGGGCTGCTAGACGCGTGACTGACGACACCGCGGCCAGCAGGTCGAACGGCCGCCCGTCCGTCGTGCCGATGTCGCAGTACCTGCACTTGGGTTTGAGTCTCGATCAGGTAATCGAGTGCGTCACCGCCACGCCCGCGGCGATGCTCAACTATCCCGAGAAGGTCGGGTCGCTGGAGCCCGATTCCCCGGCCGACGTGGCCGTTCTGGATCTGGAGCCGGGGCGTTTCACGTTCGCCGACGGAGGCGCGACGATGCCCAGACCAGCGAAGTCGACGCCGAGCAACTCCCCAGGGTCGCTGCGTTCTTGCAGCCAGCGGTGCGTCGCGCGCTCCGACGCCGGCTGGGCCAGACACCCGACGGTGGCGCCGACCGCCGCGGTGCGCAACGCGCCGTTGACACTCAACTCGGCCAGCCAGGGCCGGCCGGCCCAATTGGTCCAGCGCCCACAGGCCGACCTGCTCGACGCCGATGCTGCGGGGGCGGATCAGGCGCAGCGAGTCGACGTCGACCGGCTGCACGTCTGGTAGAGGTCCACCGCGTGCTGCCTTGGGCGACCGCGCTCCGGGCAGGAGACCAAGCCGGGCCGCTCGAGCTGCGTCTCGCCCGGAGACTGCACCCAGGTCGAGATGGCCATCGTCGCCAAGTCGGCGATCCACGTCATCGGGATCCAGAGGTCCGGGCCGGGAATCGGCGGCATGCCGTAGAACTCCGGCGGCGCCACGCCGACGATGACGTACGGGATCGTGCGAACGTAGAGGGCCCGCCCGACCACATCCGGATCCCGACCAAACGCTCGTTCCCACAATCCGCTGGAGATCAGGCGACGCGCGGGGCCGAGGGCCGGTCGTCCTCCGTCGCCAGCAGACGGCCGCGGACGGGCCGCAGGCCCAGCAGCTCGAAGTAGTTGCCGGTCACTGTCTCGCCCGTGACGAGGCTCGTAGCCTCGTCCACCCGCGTCACGGCGGCCATCGGGGCGTGCGCGGCCATGTCCGTGAACACGTCGTTCTTCGCCCGCAGGTCCAGGTAGTCCGGATAGGACGTCGTCGTGTAGGGATCCTCGGGCAGGCCCGTCCAGACGTCGACGAGCTGCGCCGGACGCACGACAGGCAGTGGCCGGAAGAGCATCGCGTCGACGACTGTGAAGATCGTCGTGTTGAAGCAGATCGGGGATGGCGAGCGACACGACGGCCGCGAGCGTGAAGACCGGGCTGCGCCGTGCGGCCCGAAGCGCGTAGCCGAGATCGCGGATCAGCTCCTCGAGCGGGCGCGTGCCGCGTACGTCGCGGACGGCCTCCCGGATCGCCCGTGTGCCGCCCAGCCGCACGTGCGCCTGCCGCTGCGCTTCCCGCGGCTTCCCAACGCGCAGCGCGTCAGGAGGGAAACAGACGGGCGACAATGGCGATACGGACGGGGATCAGGAACGACGGCCAACCTGCCGCCACGCCACAGGACCTTGTCCCCCACGCTCTCACGCAAGAGCGGCCACAGCCGCCCAGGCAGACGCCACGCCGCAGCATCCCCATGCCCGCGTACGCACTGCGACAGCGCGCGCAGGAGCACACGCCCGAACAAGCCGGAGCGGCGGTCGAGCCGTACCCTCCTGACGAAGGACCGCACGCAGACATTCGCCGGCTGCCGGAAGGGCGACCGCGAGCGCCCCGCCTTCGTCCGCGTCAAGGCCTTCGGCGAACGCGCCAGCCTGCTCGACGGCATCGACAAGCGCGACCACGTGAGCGTCGCCGACACCATCGTCCTCGACGTCTGGATCGGCCGGCACGGGAACACCCGCGAGTCCTGGGAGATCTACGCCGACGCCGTCAGCCGCGAGGCTTTCCCCCCGATGGCCGAGCTGATCCAACAGGAACGAGCCGGCCGGCCAGCCCAGCGTCGCCGACGCCTGGGGCGACGCCGCGGATGCGGCAGCCAACGTGCCCTGGAGCGACGGCCGGGACCGCAAACGAAAAGCGGGACCGCGCCCGCCCCGAACAACCTCACGGACGACGACATCCCCGTCTGACCGCCGCCCTCGCGCCGCGGAGCCTCAAGCAGGTCTGCGATCTGGATCTGTCGGTACTCGAGGCTGTCGAACTGCCCAAAGGCTTCGGGCGTGACGGCTAGCGCTAGCGCGCCGGCAAACACGTTGCCAACAGAGGATGCCGTGAAGTAGATCTCAACTCCAGTCTCGGGCCGCCGGAAATGGCCGGTTTTGAGGTGTCCACAACTGGCCGGTTTTGACCCGTCCATTGAGGACTTCACCGCACCTCACCCCGAAAGTAGTAGTACCGCTCTCATCGTCGGTGGTACGCGCCGCGTGCCGGAACGAAGGATGCGTTCGCCCATCGTACGGATTTACGATTTACCTTCATGTGAACGAACGCCGAGGTCCGGACGTTCATGAGCGAGCTAGCACGACATGAGACATCGAGTGAAATCCACCGCCTGTGTGAAGGTGTCCGTGCACGACGGGGGCGCCGTCTTCTTTCACCAGCAGGACGCCCGGCTGTTTGCCGCCAGTCCCGTGGGCGCCGACATCTGGAAGGGCCTCGAGCGCCAGCTCGATTCCGACGCCATCGCCGCCGAGCTTCACGAGCGGTACGGCGCACCCTACGAGACGACGCGGGCGGACGTCATCCGATTCATCCACGAGCTCGAGCGTGCCGGCCTCGTCGAGAGGCGCCTTCCATGACGGCGCGGTTGCGCTACGTTGGCTTGGTCGTCCGCGCCTGGTGCGAGCTGGCCCGCTTCGACCTGCTCCGCGTGCTGTCGACCGGCTCGACGCTACGCCTGCCGCTGGTCGTTCCACGGGGTCAGAAAGCGATTGACGCCGAACGGACGAGCGCCGTGTGCAATGCGGTCGCCACCGCGACCTGTCTGTACTGGAAACCGGTCATGTGCCTACAGAGCTCGGTCTGCACGGCGCGGCTCCTCCGCGCACGTAGCGTGCCGGCCCATCTTGTGATCGGATACCGCCCGGACCCGTTTCTCTCTCATGCCTGGGTCGAAGTCGATGACCGCGTGGTGAACGATTCTTCCACCTACCGCGAGCGCCTGTTCGTCCTCTACTCCGACTGACGCGAAACGCCGATGCCACACAACACGCAGCGTGCCCAGCTTCCCGATTTTGCTGTCCGGGCCTCTCGTTGTGAGCTGCTGATGTGGCACGGCCGTCTCGACAACCACAGTGATCTGGTGCGACAGCTCGGCGGCTCCGTTGCCGGGCCGTCGAGCGACGGATCGCTCCTCGTCGAGGCCTACGACCGGTGGGGTACCGCCGGACTCGGCCGCGTGATCGGCGACTGGAGCGCCGTGCTCTCCGATCCTCGACGCTGCGCGATCGTATTGGCGAGTGACTTCTCCGGCGTGCGCCCTCTCTACTATCAACAGCAGGGGCACGATGTCCTGTGGTCGCACAGCCTCGAGGCATTGCTGGGTCACGTCGACGCCAGCGCACCCGACGAGCAGTACGTCGCTGGGTACCTCACGGTCGGCGGGTATCCGGGCCGCACGCCGTACGCAGGCGTCCACGCGGTGATCCCCGGATACGCCGTGCGCCTGACAGTCGACGGCGCCGCCGTGTCGGCGTTCTGGCGACCGCCGACGTCTGAGGGGGAACGGTGCCATGACGAGCGCGAGTACGAGGAGCAGTTCCGCGCGCTCTTCTGCGACGCTGTCTCCTCACGCCTTCAGTCTCGTGCTCCGGTGGTCGCTGAGCTCAGCGGAGGCCTTGACTCGTCGTCGGTAGTGTGCATGGCCGTCGACCTGATCCGCCGGGGTGACGTCGCTGCGTCCGACCTGACGGCGATCAGCTACGTGCACCAGGGCTCCCGGGACGTCCCGTTCATCGGGAAGGTCGAGGAACACTGCGACCTCCGAAGCGTGCGTCTGTCGGTCGACGACATTCCGCTATTCGCGGAGTCCGACATCTTCGGCGCGCTCCCCCACAGTCGGTCCCGACTCCAGCAGTCGGCAGCGGCCCTCGCGCGGGACGTGGGTGCGAGGGCCTTTCTCACCGGGCAGGGGGGCGACCAGCTCACTGGTAACTGGCTCGACGACAGCCTGCAAATCGTGCGCGCGCTCCGTCGTGGACGCCTCCTGGAGGCATCCCGCGATGCCCTTGCCTGGAGCCGATCTGCCGGCGTGCCTGCGGCGTGGATTCTGTCTCGGGCCGGTCGGGCGTCGCTCCCGTACCTCGGCCGCGCTGCCCCGCTGTACGAGGTCGAAGGCATGACCGGCCGGGGCGACACGTCGCTGCGCGCCCCGTTCGTCGAGCGAGCCGGTCTGTCCGAGCCGGATGGGGTGTTCTCAAACGAGTGGATGGACGCGCCACCTTGGCGTCGCCCGCACGTGCGAGCGCTGACGATGACGCGGGAGCTTCGCCTGCTCGAGGCGCCCGAGCCGATGGACGGACTCGACTACGGGCATCCCTTCATGCATCGACCGCTCGTCGAGTTCTTGCTGAGCGTTCCCGCGGACGTGCTCTGCCGGCCGCGAGAGCCACGCCGCCTGATGCGTCGCGCGCTCTCGGCGATGTGGCCCGCCGCGCTCCGGGGCCGCCGATCTAAGAGCCTTTTCAGCTCCTCGTATTTCAAAGCGTTCAGGCCGCTCGCCGTCAGTCTGCTCCGGGCGCGGCGGTGGCGCGTCGTGGAGCGGGGATGGATCGACCGCGAGAGTCTCGCCTCCCGCCTCGAACGCCTGTCTCGAGGACTCGAGTGCAATCAGCAGCAACTGAGACAGATCCTCCTGCTGGAGTACTGGCTGCGCAACCGCGATTCGTGGAATTCCACCATCTCACTACCCCGTACACCCTTGAGAGGAGATCACCATGAACCATCACGATGACCCGACGATGACCCGGACGAACGCCACCACGTACGAGTCGCCCGTGCTGCTCCTCATCGGGGACGCCGAGAACGTCGTCCTCGGCGTTCCGGGGGGAGGTGACGACCACTTCGGATTCAGCCCGTGGCAGTTCGAGTTCGAGGAGGACAACGACGAGGGCGGCGCCCCGCGCGACTGAGCGCCCCCCCGGCAAGGACACGCGCCACGACATACTGGATGGCGTCCTGTGATACGGATTCTCGTTGCCGACAACGACGAAGCGACCATCGGAGAATTCGCCAGCATTCTCCGGCACGAGGAGTTCCTCGTGGACGGAGCGGCGAACTCGCGGGACGCCCTCACCCTGCTCGAGCGCACGCGGTTCCACCTCGTGCTCACCGAGCTGCACCTACCCGACGCGCCCGGGCTGTCGTGGATCGAACGGGCCCGGGCGCGCGGCATCTGGACGCCGTTTCTCATCGTCACAGCGTCCGGATGCTACCAGTCCGCGGTCGAGGCCGTGCGCATCGGCGCCATCGACTACGTGGAGAAGCCGCTCAAGCGGAACGAACTGGTGGAAGTCGTCCGTCGTGGCCTGCGGGGGCGAACGCCGGACACCGGCGCATCGGAGTTGGACCAATCGGTGACGCGTCATGCCGCGCGTCGTTGGGCTTTGCCGGTCGCGGCGATTCTGACCTCCGGCTCCGATCTCCGCACGCTCGCCGCGTGGGCGCGTCACGCGGGTGTCTCGGTGGCCGTGCTGAAGAGCACCTGCTGTCTCGCCGACGTGTCGCCGCGTCGCTCGCTGATCCTCGGCCGGCTGGTCCGCGCGCTGATCGATCAGCAGCGGTACGGCCTCAGGCTCGAAGACCTACTGGACGTCCATGAACAGCGAACGATTACATCCTGGCTCACGCTCGCCGGCATGCCGAGACTGGATATCGGAGTCGACGCGTTCCTGCTGACACAGCAGCTGGTGCCCGATCCGACGCTGCTCGACGAACTCCGGCGCGCTCTTGCGGGTGCACTCGGAAACGATGAACCGAATTCACGCAGCGCCAGCCCGCTCACGGGCGCCAAGACAGGATGCAAGGAACTATCGTGACAACGCGGGGCCGCGTTGTCACGCGCTCTGGATGCGCCACGAAGAGATGGTGCGCGAGCACCTCGACTAGAAGGGCATCGAGACCTTCCTGCCGACCGTCATTACGCTGGCGCCGCTGGCAGGACCGCGAACAACAACTCGAATGGCCGCTGTTTCCGGGTTACTGCTTCGCCCGGTTCGATGCACGAAAGAGGCTGCGCGTGCGCACGTGCGCGGGCGTGGTCAGCATCATCTCGATCACGAGCAACCCGGCGCCGATTCCCGACCACGAAATCGAGGACATCCGACCGCTCGTGGAGAGCAAGCTTGCCTACGACCCGTGCCCGCGCATGCACGAAGGGATGATTGACGGTGGCGGTATGGAACGGGCCGCTCAAAGGCGTCGTGGCCCGTCTCGTGCGCAAAGGGCCGCAACGCGTGGCTCGTACTGGCGTTGGAGGTGATCGGCGGGGCGGCGAGCGCCGAGGTCGACGCTGACGCTGCAGACGTGCGTCCTCTTCCGTTGGCGGAGCCGACACCCCGCCCGGGGCTGGCTCCCGCGAGCCGACCACGGCGGCCCGCGCCTACACAGTCGTGACGGAGAAATGCGTCGTCGCCCGCGGCTTCGGTCGAGTCGTGGCCCTTCGTCTCGCCCGGGGATGGCTACGCGGTGGGCGGCTGCTTCCGCACGGCGACTGCCGAAGGCACAGTCAAGGTCCATTTCAAGCACGCCCCCCCCCCGAAGGAGGTAGCCTTCCACTACACATAAGGGCGACGCGGTCCGCCAGAAGCGGAGCATATCCTGAAATGGTGCAGCGGCTCTTTTCGGGATTTCCGGCGGGGGCGCCCGGCGCGGGACTCCTGGTCCTTCGCCTGACGCTAGGTGTCTACCTGATCGCGCTGGGCGTGCGAATCACAGCGCCACTCATGGACACCGGAACGCCGCCGACCAGCCTCGCTGCACTGACTGCGCTTGCCATGCTCGTCGGCGGTGTCCTAGGAGCCGTCGGCATACTGACGCCGGTCACGCAAAGCACGGCGGCGGCGGCGGGACTGATGACCCTGATCGACGCGTTGTCGGGTCCGGCGGCGGTCCCCGGCCTGGACGTCTCTTGGCCGCTCGCACTGATGACCACGGTCATGGCCGTCAGCCTCGTGTTGCTCGGACCTGGCGCCTACTCGATCGACGCGTCCCTCTTCGGCAGGAAGGAAATCTCGATCTCGTCCGAGAGCCGGTTACGGGAGACCCGTAGGACCGGTTCGATGGGCGGCGAGTGGAAACGGAGCCAGGGCGAGGAGTGAGGCACCGGCAATGCGAACGCCGCCGGCAACAGCTACCCCCTGCGCCTGCCGCTACCGCGCCAGTCGTCGACGCTACTCTGAGGCGGAGCCTTCCGACCTATAGACTAGCGAGGCTCCGCCTCAGACCGACGAGCGTGTAGGTCTCGGTATCTGCTGACGGCAGGTCGGACTCCGGCCGCTGCTCCCTCTGCGGCGTGAGCCGCGTTCATTAGTCGCACAATGGCGGCGGTGGCCATAGACTGGCCGATGGGGAGCCCATCGACCGGAGCCCGAGCCATGAAGGTAGCACGATCCGTCGCCGAGATCCTGTCGGAGCACACGACGCTGGCCCTCGAGTGCATCGACCGGCTGTACCTCAACGTCTACGTGCCGGTGCTGCAGCGGGCGGCCGGGGCGGCGTACTTCTTCCGCTCGATTCGGGGCTGCAGCGTGCCGTCGTCGGCGCTGATGGCGCCGATGACGCAGCGGTTCGTCGCTGCGATCAAGCGCTACGCCGAACGCGACGGCATCGACATCGTGTCGTTCCGTCGGGGCGAGCGCAAGGACGACCGCACGCAGGAGTACTTGCGGCAGTGGCCGGGGGGCGAGGGCGTGCTCTACATCGGCAAAGCGCAGGAGAAGGCGCGAGTGCAGCGCACTCAGCGCCGTCGGCGCCCGTCCGGGGCGACCTACGCGTGGCTGGTCGACTCGACGGCGATGGTGAACCACTACTACTTCTACGTGTTCGACGACGACTTCGGGCCGTTCTTCCTGAAGTTCTGTTCGTACTTCCCGTACAACGCGAAGCTGTGCATCAACGGGCACGAGTACCTGAAGCGGCAATTGACGAAGCGAGGCATTGGTTTCGAGCCGCTCGACAACGGCATCCTGCGCTGCGCGGACCCTGCGATGATGCAGCGGTTGGCCGACGGCCTGACGGCCGACAAGATCGACGCGCTGCTGCGCAAGTGGCTGGCGCGGCTGCCGCACCCGTTTTCGACTCACGACCGCGAGCAAGGCATCCGCTACGACATCTCGATGCTGCAAGCTGAATTCGCCCGCACCGAGGTTTTCGACCGGCCGCTGGCCGGACGGGTCTTCTTCGAAGAGGTGCTGCGCGAGAACCTCGACATGGGGCGACCCGACCACGTGCAGTTGATCTTCGATCGGCGCGTCAGCCGACGAACCCCCACGCGGCATGTGGACTACAAGCACTCGCGCATCAAGCAGTACTCCGTGAAGGGTCGAATCCGGCCTGTGTTTACTGGGTTTTCTTGATCCGGCGGGCCGAATCACCCGCCATCGTATACCACAGCGGCCGGATCTTCAGGCCGCCCGATGCCCGCACGCGGCCCCACGCCCGAGCATCGGGGTAGGTACACTGTCCGAATGGAGATTGCGACCTTCGCCGCCGTCATCACGACACTGAAGAACCTGAAGGACCTCACGGCCTCTCTGGGCGATCAGGTTCCGCCGCAGGTGCGCGAGCAGGTACTAGCGCTCTCGGACAAGCTCTTGGAAATGCAAGCGGCGGCGCTCGACGCGCAGCAACGAGAAATCCACCTCACCAACCGATGTCGCCAACTCGAAGACGAACTCAGTCGCGTGAATGACTGGGAGGCGGAGAGGGCACGCTACACCCTGGTACAGGTCAGCAAGCTGGCGTCCGTGTACGTACAAAAGCTCGACGTAGACACGCCGCATGCGCCGCACTGGCTATGCGCAAACTGCTTTGAGGACCGCCAAAAGTCGTACCTTCAGCCGGGCGAGCAAAGGAGTGATCGCCGAACGTGGAAGTGCCAGCGCTGCCACGCCACTCTCGTAATCTACTGGGATTCGGCTCCGGAGAGTCAGACGGACCAGACGGCTCCGTAGTCGCCTCACGCGCCCGCGCTCGCCCGCACTGATCGTCGAGCGGCCCGCCACGCCCGCGCCCGCTCGGCCGCATCATGCCCGCACGTCGCGCAGTTGATGCGGCCCGGCACCGCCGGATCGCCGCACCGCTGGCAGCGGCCCGTCTCGACGCACCGCTCTCGCCACGCCGCGCCGTACTGCGCGTTCGCCGCGCGGCAGTCGGTGCACAGGTATTGCTTGCTCGGTCGCTGGCAGCGGGCGCAGACACCGCGGGCGCGTAGCTTGGCCCGGTAGGTCCGTCGGTACCGAGCGTCGCGGGCGTTCGTGGCGTCGCCGTCGGGTACGCGCAGCGACGCCACGAACGCCCGAGCATCCGGGAGTGGTCGGGCGGGCGGCCCCGGCCGGTCGAGACAGTAGCACGCCGACAGATCGCGGTCGCACCATGCGCACCGCACGTCGATCACGGCCATCAGCCACGGCCAGCGCGCACCGTAGACCGCGCGCGCCTTCCGCTCCGGCGAGCCGTTCAGGATGATCACGGATGCTCCCCGTCTGTGTCGAAGTCGAGCGACACACGGCACGCCCCGACAACGACGACTGCGCCCTCGGCCCGCGGCTGTACAGACGTCTCGACCGACTCGTGTACGTTGACGTCGACCGGGCCGGCATCGAAGTCGGCGGCGATCACCAGATGCCGCAGACGGGCCAGGTCGCCCGCGAGCGCCACGGCCGCGCCGCCGGCATCTTCGCCCGCCTCACGGGATAGCCAGACGGTGATCGACGCGATCACGTTCTCGACGCCGCCGGTGTAGCCGGTCGACCGCGTAGCCGGCGGATCGATGAACCAGCTATCGAAGTCGCTCCGGGGCTGTAGGTCGAAGGTGAACGGGTCCGCCGCGGGCTTGTACGGCCGGCTGGACACCTTCGGGTAGTCGACGGTCAGCAGATCGTGCAGTCGGCCGTACACGCGTTCGATGGTGGTCATGGCCCCTCCGCGAGTAGTCGACGCCACGCGCGCCGCTCGGGATCGGCGTGCTGATCAAGGTGACAATCCCGGCACAGGGTTTCAACGTTCGCCAGGTCGAGCGCCGGCCCGCCCCGGTCGAGCGGGCGCTTGTGATGCACTTCCAGATCGACCGGCGATTCGCACCGCACGCACCGCCATCGATCCCTATCCAATGCCATGCGCCGGAGACGCGCCCGCGCCCGCCAGTGCAGCCGGGCGTGGTTACGCGACATGCAGCCGCGCCTTTCGCCGCGCCGGCCGCCGCGCCATCTGGCCACACGCCAGCGTCAACGCCGCCGCGAGATCGTCGCGGTTCGTGTTGTTGGTGTCGCTCTTCGTGAGCCTGACGTTTCCCTGATCGTCGTGCTCGACAACCGCATCGGCCAGGGCGAGCCGGTACAAGGGCCGGGCATCCGGCACGACCGCGAGCGCGCCGTCGAGCGCCATGCGCCGAGTCGCCATGATCTGATCGGTCGGTTCCGACCACGTCGCGCGCATCGACCGGAAGACGACCGGGCAGCGGCCCTTGACCGCGTCGAGTACGCCCTTGTCCCTGAACCTGTCGGCCACGATCACGGCCGGCCTGAACGCGAGCACCTTGTCGATCAGCGTCTCGACCCGCACGACCCGCCGGCCCTCCTCGACGTGTAGCAGCCCGGCATCCGCGAGCCGGGAGTACATGCCGCGGCGCTTCCCATCGCGGCGTTCCTGTTCGGCCAGGTCCGGGATCCCGGGCGTGATGCACAGCCCGTCGAGCCGACCATTCGGCCAGAGGATCGCGGCGGTCGACCACGCCCGCGAGGATCCGGTATCGATGCCTGCCACGGGCCGCCCAGCGGGCGCAGGAACGGGCCGCGACTCGACGCGCCGCCATTGGTCGACCGTCAGGAGCACGGACCGTGCCGGCCGCTGTGGCGCGTTCAGGCGATACGTCAGGAATCGCCGCCGCGCGTCCTCGTCTCCGCGGGCCTTGCGCCGCTCGTCTGCGATCTTCGGGCGCAGATGCGGATTGAAGTCGATGAGCGGATTGGCGCGGCGGATGACGCGCCACAGATGCCAGCGATCAACCTCTCCGTCGTCGTTCACGGGCGCATCGTGAACCTGCACGTACGTGCCGGGCGGGTCGCTGCCGGCATCGATCAGGGTGCGCCACCATCCGCCCTCCGTGCCGGGCGCTCGCGTGCCGATCAGGATCAGCCGCATGTCGGCCTTCCCGCCGCTCGTTTCCAGGGCGTCATGCATCATCGACCCACCGCGTTCCTGCCACGCCCCCGGCTCGTCTCCGACGACGACAGGTGTGTTTGCGCCGAGTCCGAACGCCCGTTTCGCGTCGCTACTGGCGACCCGCACCCGCGCGCCGGTCGGTACGTGCGTGACGGCGACACGCTGCGCGCTGTCCATCCATCGGAACTCCGGCCCCGCGCAGATCCGCCGGAGAAACGTGAACGGGATCCGGGCCTGGTCAAGCGACGATGCCAGCAGGATCGATTCGCCGCCGGCCCGGTGTAGCGGCCCGCTCGGGTCGAGCGCCGCGGCGAGTAGGTGAGCGCTCAGAGTCGATTTGCCCAGCCCGCGCGGGCCGCACAGCACGCCCTTGTACGCGCCAGGGCGAAACGCCCCTCGAATGAACCGCCGTTGAAACGGGGCGAGCGGTTGACGGTCGGAAAGCCAGTCGATCAGGGTCGCATCCATGCCTTGCCGCGCCTAGCCTAGGCGCGCCCTACCGCGAATCCCTGCCCTGCCGCGCCTAGCCACGACACGCCCTGCGTCGCCCTGTCTGCATGCAATGGCCCACCCTGCGATGCCCTCCGCGTTATCGGTACCGCGAACAGGGGATCCCCATTGCGTGTCACTTTGTGCATCGCACACTTTGTGCGAATTGCGCCGGGCCGGGCCGCGCGACCGGCGACCCTGCGACAGATACGAGCGATCCCGACCCGGCCCGGCGCAAACCCTCACAATCCCACGATCCGCCGTGCGTCAGCGTCGCCCATCGTGGCGTCTCGACCGACCAAACTGCGCCACGCACGGGCGCGGCCGTGGACGTCGGCCGCGGCGAGCGACGCGAAGTCGAGCCGCAGGGCCGGCACGTCGAGCTTGGCGCGCAGCTCCGACTCGACCATGCGGGCGAGCGGGAGCACACCGGCCGCGAACCATCGACGGTAACTCTCTCGACTCTCGCCGCCCTCGGCCCTGGCCAGCCCTGGCGGAACGCCGCACGCCGACAAGACGGACTGCTCGACTGCCGCTCGCAGGTCCACCAGCGACACGGGCGGATTGGCGCCGAGTCGCCGCGGCTTCCAGTCCTCGTTTGGCGCGGCTGCGCGGCCCTCGCCGTAACCGGCCGCCGTGGTTTCCACCAGCCCGGCCCGGCCCCGGAGCCGGTTGATCCTCGTCTTCAGGCCGGCGAACGGATCCGTCTCATCATCGGGATCGCTCGTCTCGCCGCCCGCGTCGACCGGGAGCGGGATCAGGTTCCCGACCGGGCCGCCGGCCTCATCCGCAAGCGCCCGCTCCAATTCGCGCGCGAGCCTTCCCGTGGTCCCTGCCAGCGTGAGCGGAGACAGGCCGCGCCACGGTTCCAGATGCGAGACGGCATAGCGCACGTGGATCACGGAGTCGGCCGGCACCCATCGGGTAGTCGTCGTGCTCGGGCCGGTAGTCGAGATCTGGTAGCGCCACGTCGCCGGGTCCGCATCGCCGGTCACGTTCCAGCTCGTCGCCTCGGACAACCGGACCGCGCCGCCGGCAACGTCGATCGCGTGGACCGACTCGCCCGACGTGATCAGCCGCCGCGCGATGGTCGAGAGTAGGACCGGAGTCAGGGCCGCCGTGCGAGCACCGGCCGGCTCGACAGAGGCGCCCGCGAACGCCCGCGCAAACATCGCCGCCGCAACCTCGCAAGCGCCGACCGCGGCGCCGTACAGCCCGTGCTCCGCGTACGCTTCCGCCGCGGAGACGTGCATCGACGTGTACGAATGCCGCTCCACTCGCGGCGCCGGCTGGCCGATCCCCAATTCGATCATGCGACCGTCCCGACGTGTCGCCTCTTGTACGGCGCCAGCAGCGACAGCGCGCCCGATGCGCGCAGAGGCGACAAGGGCGCATCGCGGCGGAAACGCGCGTCGAGCATTCCGCCATCGGCGGGCCGGCGCGCGAGCCGCGTATGGTGGTCGTAGTACGCGACGCGCCGGATCGCAGCGTCCCGAACCGCGTCAGGGATCGGCGAGTCGCCGACGTACTGCCCGATCAGCGCATCGCCCCACGCCAGCAGGTCCGTCAACGTGGCCCGCTCGCCGTCGCTCAGGTTGGCCTCTGCCTTGCCGACGACGTGCTGGGCCAGGTCCGCCAGGTCTACAGCCATACGCGCCGCCTCCGGTCGCCCTGCGCGCCGTGCACCGTCACGGTCGAGCCGACGAACGCGGGCCGCGTGACAAGCCCGACACCGTGCACCGTGGCGCGGTCAATCTCACGGCGGCCGGAGACGTGTCGATCCGCGTGGATCTCCACTTCGACCGATAGGCCGCGCATCAATCCACGCCGTACTTCCGCGGCGGCATCGCGGCCGGCTCGCGTGTCGGGTAGGGCGTGGTCGACCACGATGCGGTCGCCGTCGAGCGCCGGCCGGATGCGGTCGATGGGCGAGCCGGGATCGTGGGCGCGGTTCAATTCGACTCCGGCGGGATCCCATTCCAGACTGCCGGGAGCGAACACGTGCCGGCGACTGTCGCGGGTCGCTTCGCCGAACGTGACCAGCACGCCGCGGAGCACGCCCGGCCCTGCGTCGCTGGCGTGGATCTCGACCGGGGCGACCGCTGTGTACCGTTCGATGCTCATGCCGCGATCCCCCGCGCCGCGAGCGCCCGCTGTGCGGCTCGCTTCCACTTGTCACGCCGCGCCGTGTCTCCGGCTTTCGCCGCCTTGATCGCGGCATTCCACATGAATTGGATCGCGCGGTCGCTCGGGATATCGGGCGCGGTTACTTGCCGCGTCCCGGCCGGGAGTACGTCTCTCTCGCGGTAGTACTGATCGACCATCTGGCGACACTTGGCGATTGCCGCCTTGCCGTCTTTGGTCGCGGCCCGCGGGGCGAGATCCTTGACCAGATCGACGTGTCGCTGCGAGCGCTTGAGCGCCACGTCTTGAGACACCGAAACTTCGACCAGCGGAGCGCCGCCGATCTGCGCCGCGAGCCCCAGGGCTCGCCTGGGGCTGTCTGTGAGCACGAATCCGGGCAACTCGCGGTCGCCCGCCTCACGAATCGCCGCGCCGAGTAGCCAACCGGCGAATCGGGCCGCGCCGGAGTCGGTCACGCGCTGGTCCCGGAAGACGCTCGACAGCCCCGGCACCATCGCGCTGTACAGGCTGGTGTAGTCGATGGCCAACAGCCCGACTTCGCCGTCCGTCTCGCGGCGTTCGATCTCCGAATCCACCCACAAGCGCTTGCCGGAGAACGGCGCGCCGACGACGATGGTCACCTCTGCGTCTCCGGCACCGGCTCGACCCGCTCCCACGGTACGCGCTCGCCGAGCGTATGCGGGCGCTTGATCCACCGCTCCATCAGGCGGACACCTTGAAGAGCGCGAGCTTGTACGCGTCCGGCTGGACGATCAGCACCTTGTCCCCAACCAGCACATGCATGCTGATGTGCCGGCGAGCGGATGCCGAGTCGCTGTAGATGTCATCGATCGACAGCGATCCCCACGTCGGATGAACGGCCGCCAACAGGCTACGGCCGGTGCGCCGGACGATGGCCACGGCGATCTTGTCGTTCGCCCCGGACGACGGTGTCTCCGGCATCCGGGCCGCGCCCGACCATCCGGCCGTGTGCTGGCCCAGGTAATCGGCCGCCGTCACGCTGCCGAGCGACGCGGCCCCGCGCTGCCCGGTGTCGATCACCTTGTCGCGAAACGTCTTCGCCGACAGCATGTACGCGTCGACGTTGGCCACCATCCGCACGTCGCGGATCGTCCTCGCCCATGTGCCGTCGATCTGATCCACGAACGTCGACAGGAAACCATCGAAGTCCGCGACCGCGGTCGGGTTGGTCGGGCGCGTCAACTGGTGGATCAGCCCGTCGACGTTCGGCGCGGAGCCGTCGCCCGCGATGCACTGCGAGTCGTACGCGTCCGACAGGGCGCCGGTCAGATTACTCCGTAGCGCCGACTCGAAACCGCCGACACCGATGCTCGCCACGTCTTCCGCTTCGATGCTCAGCCGGGCGGAGATACGGCGCGGCGAGGCGGTAACGGCCGTGAGCGCCGCCGCGGTCGACTCTTGCGCCGCCCCTTTCGCCTTTGCGCCCGCAGTCAACGCGGTCGAGATCCGCGCCCAACTGTGCGAGCCGGAGCCGACCGACGGCATGCTGATGCCGAGCGGCGCCGCGATTGAATCCGCGAACACGTACGGCTGAATCGGATGCAACGTGCGGCCCGTCGTGGACGGTGCGGGCGAGACGGCATCCGCATGCGTCTCGACCTCGGGCCGGTCCGACTCGAATAGGTCGAGCGGGATCCCGTCCGACACGCCGCACGCCGCAGAGTACTCCGCCAGGGCGCCGGCCGGCTCGCGGCCCTGCATCGCGGCAAGCAGGAACGCGCCGAACGATGCCCGCCCGCGGAGTCGCACCCGCTCGCGATCCTCCGCGTCGACCGTCTGGTGTGTCTCGACGTCGCCCGCGTCCGACTCGGCCACCAGGGCGGCCCGGCGCTTGGTCTCGACGCTGGCGTACTCCTCGGTCAGCTTGTCCGACTCGCCGCGGATCTCGTCGGTCAGATCGTCCATGCCGGCGATCTCATTCAACCGCTGGCGGATCTCCGACGCGCGCAGTTCCAGTTTCTGACTGTTGGTCATTCTCGGTTCCTGTCCTGTGGTAGGGCGGCCTCCGCGACCCGCTCGCGCGCCGCGTCGATCTGCCGGTCGTCGGCCCCGATCCATCGGCGGCCGGTCGCCTGGTGGACGTGCGCGACGGCGCGGTTACGCTTGCCGGTCGGGGCGACCGTGAAACCGTCCGCCCGGATCTCGGTCGGACGAAACGACTCGACCATCCGGCCGCTATCCTGCAGCGTGCTCCGCGAGCCGTCTTTCTTGCGGCGAAACGGCCGGCCGGAGACGTCCCGGCCCGATTCCGTACGCTGGCGGATGGATCGGGACATGTCGGCGGCAACGCCCGGCATGACGGAGCGCAGACCACGGCGCAGGGGTAGCGCGTCCGATAGCGGCGCGGTCGACGTGGCCGATACTGATATGCGCATAGGGCGACCTCAAGATCGTTAGGTCGCCCGGCCGGAGAGAGGCGGGCCGGTCGGAGCCGGCCCTATTCGGTCAGTGTATCACGGTCAGTCGTCTGTCTCGCCACGGATGGGATTGCCGTCGGTGTCGTAACCGGCGTGAAGCAGCTCATAGTGAAGCTCATGCTTCCTGATGTCGATGTAGGCACGAGAGGGATAGCCTTCCTTCCTCGCGTTCCGAACGCGGCTCAGGCTCCGGTATTCCTGAACCCGATACCGCACTTGAACTTCCGTCAGTTCTTGGCTCACCGGTCTTCTCCTTGCGCTCGCTTGATCGCCTCATGAATCAGTCGCCGCGTTTCGAACAACGCAGTTCCCGGCGGGATTCGATGCTGACCGACCCACACATGATCATCCGCGAATGTCTTGATCAACTCGTCAAGGTCTCGCAACTCGTCTACGGTCATCGGTTGGCGCCCCTCTCGGACCGTTCTCGCCCCTCACACGTTCCGCGTTCCGCCCCCTATAGGGGCGGAACGGCGTTCTGAAGCGTTCCAGAACGCCCGGAACGCTTTACTGTTCCGCTATTGTGTCACTTTGTTCCACGCCTGATCGAACGCGCGGTACTTCGGGCCGCCGCCGCGCGACACGCCAAGGTACCGCATGGCCTGCGCCTTGCTCGCGTCAGGGTTGCGCGCCCGGAACTCTCGCGTCTCGGCCGCGATCTGCGAGCACTCCCGATCCCGATCCGACAACAGCCCCGCGCCCGCCGTACGCCGCAGGTACCGCCCATCCTCGAACGCCAGGTGCGTCGTGTGGCCGCGACGCAGTCCCGGCAGTCGAGACTTGCACACGCGCAGGTAGCGGCCGGTGTCGCTCGCGTCCTTGCGGTCGGTCACGCCCATTTCCAGCAGCACGTCGCACGCCGAACCGTAGCCGACGGACCCAAGGTATGCGCCTACTTGATCGCCGCCTCCGGCCCGCGCGTCCCGGTCCCTGTGGCAGTGGAGCACGCCGATCATCGCGGGCCGCAGGTACTCGCGCTCGACGTGCCATCCGCCGCCGTCGTGACCGGACCACGCGTCGACTACCCGATAGACCAGATCGTAGTCGTCGCGCGTCCCGTCCCACCGTCGCCAGTCGTCGCGCTCCCATCGGTACCACTGCTCGCCCCGTAGCTGCCAGTCGCCGTGAGCGTCATGGCGTAGCGTGGTGCCAGTCTCGACGGCGGGCGGATACCACTGGCGGATGGTCGCCCGCACCCTGGTGTAGTCGCGCTCATCCTCCATACGGTAGAGATCCGCGGCAGGGTCGACCACGATCAGATCGGGCCGCCATGCGTCGACCGCGTCGCGTAGGTCGCACGGCCCCGTCAGGGAGTCGGGATCGATGGCGACGATTTTTTCGGCGCAGTCGTCGCCGTAGCTGTCGAACGCCGTCGCCAGCGCTGCGGGCGACTCTTCGCCGATCCACAGCACAGGCGATCCGCGCCGGGCAGGGAGCGGCGACAGGAAGTCGTTATCTTCCGACTCGGACAGGCCGAGCGCAACGCCCGCGGCGCACTGGCGGATCAGGGTCGACTTACCGAAACCCTCCCGGCCGGCGAGAAACGTCAGCTTGCCCTCGTATGCGACGCCGCGCACAATCGGCCAGGGATCCTCGGGTGCAACGTCCGATAGACAGATGCCGGGACGGGTGATAGACTGACTCATGCGTAGCCTCCCTTACAGGCTGCGCGCCCACCAATCAACGCCCGCTGGTCTCATACACCGTGCGGGCGTTCGCCTTTTCGGCCGTAGGCGAGCGCCGATTACCGAGTCGTAAGATCGTCAGGTAGAGAAGGTGCGGGATCGTCCAACTCGGGCCTGAAGGGGTCTAATCCTCGCCCTGCCGGACCGCAGGATGCGGATTTTCGCGATCCCGCACCACTCATGGCAGCTCCAGACTACCGCACTGGCTGGTGGTCAGGATAGATGATAGGCGGCGCTACTCGGCCGGGCCGGTCACGTGCGTCGCCCATGCGTCGAGCACACGCCGGCGCCGGTCGATGTAGTCGGACCGGTTGTAACTCCGGCTCACTTCGGTACCGGTCAGATGGTGCAGGCAATGCTCGACGGCGGTCTCATCCTGGCCGTTTTCGGCGGCCCATGTGCTGAAACTCGCGCGGAAACCATGCACCGTGACACCAGCTCCCTTCGTGCGCGCCTGCAGGGCCACGTCTGTCAGGGCGCGGCCGGTCCGCTCGCTGGCGAACACGAGATCCCCGCGCCGCGGCATTCCGCCGATCACCGCCAGGGCCGCCGCGGTCAACGGCTGGCGGAACTCTCGCCGGCTCTTCATCCGCTCGGCCGGGATCGTGAGCATCCGCGCGTCCGGGTCGACGTCGGTCCATCGCAGGTTGCGCGCCTCATTGCTGCGCAGTCCGCAGAGGATTAGCAGCGCCAGGCAAGCGCCCGCGGCCGTCTCCGGCAGGGCGGCGAAGAATGCCGGAACGTCCGCCCACGGCATCGCGGTATGGTGCTTGACGGTGCGCTTGTCCGCTCCCAGCACTGCCTGCAGCTCGCCGTTGACTGGGACAGGGTTGGCGTCGATGAATCCGTACCCGACTGCCCACGCGAACGTCTGCCGGAGTCGCATCTTGACCTTGTCGGCGTTCTTGCCGGCGGCCTTGATCACGTCGACACAGTCGCGCTTGGTGACGGTGTCCACCGTGCGGCCCCAGATGGCCCCTGCGTGCGCTTCCAGCACCGGAAGCCAGTGTGCAGCCGTGGACGTCGCCCATCGCTTGCCGTGGGCCGCCAGGGTCGCCCGCGCCGCCTGCTCGACCGTCGGCACCTTGCCCGACTCCATGACGGCTCGCGGGTCGCCGCCCTTGCGCGCGATCTTGCGATTCTCGAACGCCAGATCGCGCGCTTCCGTCAGGCTCACAAACGGATACCCGCCCAGCCCGATATCGCGGCGCACGCCCTGCACCATCACGCGCTGCACCCACTGTTTCCTGACGCGCCCGTTGCGCTCGGTCACCCACAGATGCAGCGTCCCGCCATCGCCGTAACGTCCGGGTTTCGTCAGCCGCTCGGCCCGCCGTGCCGTCAATCGCCCCATCGGCCAGCCCCCTTGCGTTCCACAACGATACCACATTGTGGTCGGGAAAAACGGCCAATCGGGCCGGGTGTTTATTTTGGGGATGATCATCAAGACAATAGGTGATACACCGTATTCATTGGCTGTTCTGACAGTTTTGGTCTGGAGTCTGGTGATACATCGTGGAACAAGCAGTACCACAAGGAGGGTCGCGCGTTGCGCACCGAGACGGTCATCAACGACACGTACGACTTCGATGTCGGCCGCCGGCTGAAGAACCTCGATGATCTGAAACAGATCGGCTTCGCTGCCAACCGACGCCTGCTCGGCGTCCAGACACTCAGCCACGACTGCACCATCGGAGCCGAGACGCTCGCTGACCTGCACCGTCCGGCGCACATCGACGGCCAACGCGCATCGACGCTACGATTCGGCGACCCTCGGGTGCAGGCTCTACTTGCCGCGCTGCTGCGCTTCGACCTGCTGCCGGCGGGATTCCGCAACCGCGAACTCCGCGAGGCGGTGGCCCCGCTGCGCGGAATGTCGCTCGACGACTACAACGCCGGCCAGATGACCTACGACTTGCGTCGGCTGCGGCTGCGGGGGCTGATCGAGCGGATACCGCACAGCCAGCGGTATCGGCTCACCGCCGAAGGGCTGTGCATCGCCCTGGCCTACCACCGCACCCAGGCGCGCGTCCTGGGCCCGGTCCTGTCGGCCACGCTCGACGGGGAGTCGACCACCCGGCTGCAGGCAGCCGTCGCCGCGTACGATCGCGAGGTCGGCCACCTCTGGGAAGGAAACGCGCTGGCCGCATAGTCAGGGAGAACAGAACGGGCGGCCGACCGGCCGATCCCAAACTTGACTCAACTGTGAAGATGGTCCTTGTTCAAGGAATCTAGCGAGGCTGCGCCTCAGACCGACGAGCGTGTAGGGCTCGGTATCTGCTGGCGTCAGGTCGGACTCCGGCCACTGCTCCCTCTGCGGCGCGAGCCGCGTTCATTAGTCGCACAATGGCGGCGGTGGCCATAGACTGGCCGATGGGGAGCCCATCGACCGGAGCCCGAGCCATGAAGGTAGCACGATCCGTCGCCGAGATCCTGTCCGAGCACACGACGCTGGCCCTCGAGTGCATCGACCGGCTGTACCTGAACGTCTACGTCCCGGTGCTGCAGCGGGCGGCGGGCGCGGCGTATTTCTTCCGCACGATCCGGGGCGCCGCAGTGCCGTCGTCGGTGCTGATGGCGCCGATCACGCAGCGCTTCGTCAACGCGATCAAGAGCTACGCCGAATGCAACGGCATCGACATCGTGTCGTTCCGTCGGGGCGAGCGCAAAGATGATGGGGTGGACGCCTCCTCAGCGGCATCGGAATGTGCCAAGGTGGAGCTGTTGTGACGGACCACCTGGAAGAGGAGGCATCCTATGGAGCACGCTACCATCATCGGCATCGATCTGGCGAAGCGAAGTTTTCAGTTGCACGGCGCCCGCGCGGACGGGTCGGTTGCGTTCCGCAAGAAGCTGAGTCGGGACAAGGTGCTGGGCTTCATGGCGTCGCAGCCGCGATGCGTCGTAGCGATGGAGGCCTGTGCGAGCTCGCACCACTGGGGCCGAGAGATCGGGAAGCTCGGTCATGAGGTGAAGCTGGTCCCGCCGATCTACGTCAAGCCGTTCGTAAAGCGGCAGAAGAACGACGCGGCCGACGCCGAAGCGATCTGCGAGGCGGCCTCGCGGCCGACGATGCGCTTCGTGGCGGTGAAGACGCAGGAGCAGCAATCCCAAGGCATGCTGTTCCGCACGCGCGATCTGCTGGTTCGCCAGCGCACGCAGACGATCAACGCGTTGCGGGGACACTTCGCCGAGTTCGGCGTCGTCGCGCCGCAAGGGCCTGCGCACGTGGAGCGGCTGGCGGAGGCGATTGAAGATGCCGATTCGCCACTCCCGGGCCCGGTTCGGGAGCTGGGCGCGCTGTTGTTCGTTCAGATCGGCGACCTCGACGAGAAGATCGCGGAGCTGGAGAGGGACCTGCGGGAGCGGGCGCGCGAAGACGAACGGACGGAACGGCTGATGAGTATCCCGGGAATCGGACCGCTGTGCGCGATGGCGATCCAGGCCTTCGCGCCGCCGCTGGAGAGCTTCCGGCGCGGGCGGGACTTCGCGGCCTGGCTGGGTCTGGTTCCCCGGCAGAGCTCGACCGGCGGGAAGCCGAAGCTGGGGAGGATATCGAAGATGGGTCAGCGCGATCTCCGGCGGCTGTTGGTCGCCGGCGCGATGGCGACAGTCGGTTGGGCGGCGCGGCGTGGCACGAAGGACCCTTGGCTGGCCCGGATGCTGGCGCGCAAGCCGCGCATGCTGGTCGCGGTGGCGCTGGCCAACCGGACGGCGCGCATCGCTTGGG
The DNA here is from genome assembly GCA_965116825.1 of Vicinamibacterales bacterium. Taxonomy (GTDB): domain Bacteria; phylum Acidobacteriota; class Vicinamibacteria; order Vicinamibacterales; family UBA8438; genus WTFV01. The sequence continues at coordinate 2,818,663 of OZ220736.1, read as the reverse complement.
CGCTGATGACGAAGAACGAGTACTACCGCGCGCCGCTGCCGACCGCCTGAGAGGCAAGAGCCGGGGTCCGGCGCCGTCGGGAATGCGAGCAGGTCGGAAGATGGTAAGGGCAAACGGTCAACGAGACGGGGTCGGGAAAACCAGCGTGCGGTGCAGTGCCTTTGAGCACACAAAGACGATTTTGGACTCGACCCGCGTATCTCCATACGGGCCCGCGGCGCGTGATATGCCGCAAGCAATGAGGCCGGACACACGACAGCACCTGACCGCATGCACCGAACCATCCGACGAAATGGAGCTTCCTGAAACGGCGGTGCACGGCTTCGGACGTGCCCAGAGGCCCTCGCTTCGCTCGGAAGCGTCTACCTCGCGCACGGTCGCCCGCAGCTGTCAAGCCGCTGCGCGGCTCCTCCACTCCGTTGCGGCCCTCCGGGTGACAGCCGCGGGCGACCGTGCGGGAAGCCCTTGCGGGCCAGCCAGAAGGCTGGCCCTCATTCCACGGAAACAATCGCGGCGCCGGGGAGCCGCTCCGTTGTCGCGGAGAACCACAGAAGCAGACTGAGCGCAGAAGGAGAGACTCAGAAAAGGCTTGCATTTTCGGAGGCGTCCACACACGACCGCACGCAGGAGTACCTGCGGCAGTGGTCCGGGGGCGAGGGCGTGCTCTACATCGGCAAGGCCCAGGAGAAGGCGCGGGTGCTGCGCACCGAGCGCCGCCGGCGCCCGTCGACCGGGGCGACTTACGCGTGGCTGGTCGACTCGACGGCGATGGTGAACCACTTCTACTTCTACGTGGTCGACGACGACTTCGGGCCGTTCTTCCTGAAGTTCTGTTCGTACTTCCCCTACAACGCGAAGCTCTGCATCAATGGGCACGAGTATCTGAAGCGTCAGTTGGCCAAGCGCGGCATCGGATTCGAGGCGCTCGACAACGGAATCCTGCGCTGCGTCGACCCCGAAGCGATGCAGCGACTGGCCGACGGCCTGACGGCAGAGCGGATCGACGCGTTGCTGCGCAAGTGGCTGGCTCGGCTGCCGCACCCGTTTTCGTCCAACGACCGTGAGAAGGGCATCCGCTACGACATCTCGATCCTGCAAGCCGAATTCGCACGCACCGAGGTTTTCGACCGGCCGCTGGCCGGACGGGTCTTCTTCGAGGAGGTGATGCGCGAGAACCTCGACCTGGGACGACCCGACCACGTGCAGTTGATCTTCGACCGGCGCGTCAGCCGACGCACCCCCACGCGGTATCGCACCCGCGTCATAACCGACGGGGTCATCCCGTCGCTGCATGTGGACTACAAGCACTCGCGGATCAAGCAGTACCACAAGGAGGGGCGCGCGTTGCGCACCGAGACGGTCATCAACGACACGTACGACTTCGATGTGGGCCGCCGGCTGAGGAACCTCGATGATCTGAAACAGATCGGCTTCGCTGCCAACCGACGCCTGCTCGGCGTCGAACGCCTCAGCCACGACGCCACCATCGGAGCCGAGACGCTCGCTGCACTGCACCGTTCGGCGCACATCGACGGCCAACGCGCGGCGGCCTTGCGTTTCGGGGACCCTCGGGTGCAGGCGCTGCTGGCCGCGCTGTTGCGCTTCGACCTGCTGCCCGCGGGATTCCGTAACCGCGAGCTCCGCGAGGCGGTCGCCCCGCTGCGTGGGATGTCGTTCGACGACTACAACGCCGGACAGATGACCTACGACCTGCGCCGACTGCGGCTGCGCGGGCTGATCGAGCGGATTCCGCGCAGCCAGCGGTATCGGCTCACCGCCGAGGGGCTGTGCATCGCCCTGGCCTACCACCGCACCCAGGCGCGCGTGCTGGGCCCGGTCTTGTCCGCCACGCTCGACGGGGAGTCGTCCACCCGTCTGCAGGCAGCCGTCGCCGCGTACGATCGCGAGGTCGGCCACCTTTGGGAAGGACACGCGCTGGCCGCGTGATCAGGAGAACAGAGCTGCCGACGGACAGCCCGATCCCAAACTTGACTCAACTGTGAAGATGGGCCTTGTTCAAGGATTCTAGTGGTCCGTCACGTGTCAACATTAGGACTATCGGGAAGCTGATCTCAAGCCGAGACAGCTTTCATGCCGGAGAAAAAGTACATCGTTCGACTCACCGCCCAGGAACGCGAGATCTGTCGACAGACGGTCCGCAAGCTCAAGGGGAGCAGCGAGAGGGTGCGCCGCGCTCAGATTCTCTTGAAGGCCGATGCGGACGGACCGGGGTGGACCGACCAGCAGATTGCCGATGCCTTTTCGTGTCGCACCAAGACGGTCGAGAACATTCGCCAACGTTGCGTGCTGGAAGGGTTCGAGCGGGCGCTGGAACGCCAACGGCGGGCGTTGCCCCCGGGCCCTCAAGCTGCTCGACGGCGAACAGGAGGCGCAGGTCATCGCCCTGCGTCTGGGGTCGCCCCCGAAGGGCTACGCGAACTGGTCGTTGCGGCTGTTGGCGCGCCGTGTCGTCGAGTTGGGGGTCGTCGAGTCGGTCAGCCACGAAACGATCCGGCGGACGCTGAAAAAAACGAGATGACCCGGCGGAGAATCGAGTACTGGGTGATCCCGCCGGAGACCGATGCCGAGTTCGTGGCGCACATGGAACAGGTCCTGGATCTGTACCAGCAGCCCTACGACCCGGATTGCCCCGTCGTGTGCATGGATGAGCAGCCGGTGCAACTGGTCAAGGAAACGCGCCCGCCGGTGGCCGCCACGAAGGCGCGTCCCCGACGCGTCGACTACGAGTACGAACGGGCCGGCACGGCCTCGGTCTTCCTGTTCAGCGAACCGCTGGCGGGTTGGCGGCAGGCGACGGCCCGAGCCCGGCGTACGAAGGCCGATTGGGCGGTGGAGGTCGCCGGCCTGCTGGAGGGCCGCTACGCCGAGTGCCCGAAGGTCACCCTGGTGTGCGACAACCTCAACACGCACACGAAGGGTGCCTTCTACGAAGTGTTCGAGCCGGTGCGGGCACGAGAACTGGTTCGTCGCCTCGAGTTCTGCTACACGCCGAAACACGGGAGTTGGCTGAACATCGCGGAGAACGAGCTCAGTGCCATGACGCGCCAATGCCTGCGGGAACGCCGCATCGGCGACCTGGAGACGCTGCACGGCGAAGTGTCGGCGTGGTCCAGCGACATCAATGGCACCCAACGCGGTGTCGACTGGCAGATGAGGGTCGACGATGCTCGCTGTAAACTCAAGTCCGTCTACCCGAAGATTGTGATGTGACGGACCACTAGGAGTCTGCGCCGCAGGGAATTTTGCCCCAATATGTAGCGGTTCTGGTGCTTCACGGCCCCTACATACTGCGGCGGATCGTGCGAAATCCCTTCCACGGCGCAGATTCCTAGAGTACGATGATCCCGCGCCGAGCGGCAATCACGACCGCTTCGGTGCGATCAGCGGCGCCCAGCTTCTGCATGATGTGCTTGACGTGGACCTTGACAGTGTCCTCGGAGATCGACAGTATGTCGCCGATGTCGCGGTTGCGGTTGCCGGCACCGACGAGACCCAGCGTCTCGACTTCACGCGGGGTGAGACAGTCCTCGGTGAAATAGTCGGCGATCTCTGACGCGACTTCGGCGGGGATGCACTTCTTGCCCGCGTGGACCCGGCGGATGGAGACGACGATCTCCGGGGGGGGGACGGTCTTGAGCAGAAACCCGCGCGCGCCGGCCATGAGCGCGCGTCGGATTTCAACGTCGCCCCGGAACATCGACAGCATGATGATGCGTGCGTTCGGCGCCTCGCTACGAATCGCGAGGAGGGCGTCGATGCCGTTCATGTCCGGCAAGCGGATGTCCATGATTGTGATGTCCGGCTTCTTTTCGTGGTACTCGCGAATCCCGTCGTGGCCTGTCGCGGCCTGTCCCACGACGCACATGTCCGCCTGAGCGCCGATGATCGTGGCAATGCCCTCCCGCAGGAGCGGGTGGTCGTCGATACTCAGGACACGGATCGCGTGTGCCGCACTCACGGCGACCATTATAGGCCATGCAGTCTCGGCAATTGCACTCAACGTGTCTGGTGACATTACCCAGTACGGACACTCCAAGTGGACCCTGCGAGACGGCGGTTTGCCGGGGTATCCACGGTCCATCGCTCAGACTCGCGACGGCTTCCTGTGGCTGGCCACGGACTTCGGCCTCCAGCGATTCGACGGCGTCCGGTTCGCCTCGTGGGAGCCGCCGGCCGGTTCGTCGTTGCCTGGCGTCGTCGTCAGGCTGCTGGCGACGCGGGACGGCAGCCTGTGGATCGGCATGGATCAGGGGCTGGCCCGCTGGAACCACGGCGTGCTCTCGGCCTATCGTGAGCTCGACGGTCAATACGTCTATGCGCTCGCGGAAGATCGCGACGGAGCCGTGTGGGCCGGTACCAACGGCGGGCGGGGCAACGCGAGACTCTGCTCGATCCAGGGCGAGACGGTCGACTGTAAAGGCGACGACGGCGCGCTCGGTCGTTTCGTCCTCTCGCTCCACGAAGACGATGCCGGCGATCTCTGGGTCGGTGCAGCCACTGGCGTGTGGCGCTGGGGGCCGGCGGAGCCGACACAGTACCCGGTGGCGGGTTCTCCCAGCGAGATCAACGCGCTCGCCGACGACGGGCGCGGAGCAATCGTGGTGGCCATGGCCCGGCAGTTGGCGCGTCTCGTCGATGGAACGGTCGAACCGTATCGTGTCGACAGCGGTCTCCGGGAGGTTAGACCGACCTCGCTCCTGCGCGACCGCCAAGGTGGACTCTGGATCGGGACGCGGGACAACGGACTCCTCTACGTCAACCATGGTCGGACGGATCGATTCGGGCGCGACGACGGGCTGTCGGGCAACTTCGTAGTCGACATCCTCGAAGATCGCGAGGGAAACGTGTGGGTGGCGACGCTGGGCGGTCTCGATCGGTTCCGCGACATTGCCGTGGGGAGGTTCTCGACTAGGCAGGGGCTGTCCAGCGACACGGTCCTGTCCGTGCTGGCGACAACAGACGGCGACGTGTGGATGGGCACTGTCAGCGGCTTGGAGCGGTGGAGCGACGGGGTCGTGCTGCGCTACGCGATTCCCGGCGCTGGCGCCGACGAGGGCGTCGGCTCGCTTTTCGAGGACAGTCGCGGCCGGATTTGGGTGTCGTCGTTGCAGGGGCTGTTCTCGGTCGAGCCCGGAGCGACACGGCCTGTGCGCGCGGGCCTGCCCACGCGTTACGTCCACGCGTTGGCGGAGGATACTGGCGGCACCCTGTGGGTCAGCGACTCGACGAGTGGTCTCTTCGGTCTGCGTGGCGACGACAACGTCGAGGTCGTACCCTGGTCGACGTTCGGTGGGGAGAGCGCGCGGGCGCTCTTCGCGGATCCGTCTGGAGGGCTATGGCTCGGCTTCATCGGAGGTGGGGTCTCTCGTCTCGAGAACGGGCGGGTCCAGCAGACGTATACGAGCGCCGATGGGCTGGGCGCCGGGGACGTCACCAGCATCCATGACGACCGGGAGGGCGCACTGTGGGTGGCCACTGCAGGAGGGCTGAGCCGAATCGCGGGAGGTCGCGTCGACACGCTGGGCGTGCGCAGCGGGCTGCCGTGCGACGCCGTAAAGTGGTCCGTTGAAGACCACACGGGCGCCCTGTGGTTGCAAACGGACTGCGGGCTGGTTCGGGTCGAACGAGACGAGCTAGACGAGTGGATCTCGGATCCGGCGTCCAGTGTCGGCCTCATCGCCTACGACGGGAGTGATGGCGCGGTGGGCTACGCCAATCTCGGGTCCTACGGCCCGAAGGTGTCCAGGGCCGCCGACGGGCACCTGTGGTTCGCCACCTACGACGGCGTGGGGGTCATCGACCCCCGGGCGCTGCCGTCAAACCCGATTCCTCCACCGGTGCACATCGAGCGGGTCATCGGCGACGGAACGACCTACGCTCCGTCGTCGGTCGCGCGCCTGCCTGCACGCGTGCGCGACGTGCGCATCGAATACACGGCGCTGAGCCTCGGCGCACCCGACAAGGTGGCGTTCCGCTACCGGCTGGAGGGGAGAGATGAGGACTGGGTCGAGGCCGGAAACCGGCGGCAGGCGTTCTATAACGACCTCCCTCCTGGGACCTATCGGTTCCACGTGATCGCTGCCAACGATCGGGGGGTGTGGAACGAGGAAGGAGCGGCTAGGGAGTTTTCGATCGCGTCTGCCTACTACCAGACCAGCGTGTTCAGGCTGGCCGTCGTCACGAGTGTGCTCCTGAGCCTGACCCTGCTGCATCAACTGCGCCTGCGCCATGTGGCTGCCCAGCTGAACGCCCGGCTCCAGGAGCGGCTGGACGAGCGTGCGCGTGTCGCGCAGACACTGCACGACACGCTGTTCCAGGGGTTCGTGAGCAGCCATATGCTGCTCTATGCGGTGGTCGACGACATCGCTGACCAAAGTGCTCGATCGAAACTCACCCGCGTACTCCAGCGGATGCACCAAGTCATCGAGGAAGGCCGGGAGACCGTAGGCGGGCTCCGTGCCCCGGTCGAGGACAACCTGGAGAGCGCGCTCGTACGTGACGCCGAGTACTTCAAGGGCGAGCGGCAGATCGATGTCCGGCTCGCCATCAAAGGCAACCCGCGGCCGCTGCATCCGTTCGCTCGCGACGCCCTCTATCAGATCAGCCGCGAGGCCCTCGCCAACGCGTTCCGGCACGCGCGGGCGACGCGCGTGGAAATCGACATCGAGTACTCGCACGCCGAATTGATCGTCCGTGTGCGCGATGACGGCTGTGGCATCGCGGGCCACATCGTCGCCGAAGGGCGCTCGGGCCATTTCGGGCTGTCGGGCATGCGGGAACGGGCCGAGGGGATCGGCGCGGTTCTGCGGATCTGGAGTCGCTTGGGCAGCGGCACCGAGGTCGAGATTCACATGCCCGCGAAGACAGCGTTCCCCAACGCGTCGCCGGACGGCGGCGCCCGCTGGTGGCGGCGCGCTCGCGGATCCCGCGATTCCTGAGGAAAGCGGGCTCTCCTGAAACAGGTGTGGGTGGGTTGAGGCCGGTCCGCGGGACGACGGGGCAAGGCGCTCGCTTCGCTCGGAATGCTCCAGTAGATCCGCCTCGTTTCACTGCGTCCGCACCACTGTTGTCGTTGGCCTGCTCCACATAATCCCTCCTCATTGACGGCGATTCCCGCCGCAATAAGGAGGGCCCCGTGCTCAGCAGCTTCCTTCCCACGGACAGGTTGGAGAGCTATCGCACCTCTCCGTACAAGCACCGCATCGATCGGATCGGCCGGCGCTTGGTCGAGCAGCGGTATCACGCCGCGGTCACAGCGCAGCATCTGTCTTCCTGGACGTCGACCACCACGGATACTGGCGTCGCCGCACCGGGCGGGCGCCGGAGCCGGTGCCGGTGTGGTTGGGGTCGGTTCAGGACGAGTACAACGTGTTCCTGCGCGGCCACCGCGGGTTGGTTCCCCGGACAGTCAGCGAGCGGGTACGGCAGCTCACCCGTTTCGCGACGTACCTCGACCAAGACGGTGTGACCCGGCTCGGGGCCATCGCGCCCCGTCATGTTCGCGATTTCCTGATCATGCGGCAGACCTCCAGCGCGTCGGGCTCGATCAGCGGGAAGGGCGCCGCGGGCTCTCGTGCCCGTGACCGCCGACGTCGCGGCTCGGCCCGCGCAACGCGTCCTCGCCGTCCCGTTCACGCGGACCGGCAGCCGCCCCGTGGAGTACCTCGAACACGAGGAGGTCGAAGCCGTCCTGGGCGTCGTCGATCGCCCAAACCGCCGACGGTCGCCGCGACGATGGGTTGCTCCCCACCCTGTTCAACACCGGCGCGCGGGTCGGAAAGATCGTCGCCCTTTGCATCGCCGACCTGCGGTTGGACACCCCCGCGCAGGGGTTCTTCGACCGGCTGCGACCGGCCAGGTGCGAGCGGCTCCAACTGGTGACGGCGGACCTGGCGGCGAGCTGGCAGAAGGCGTTGCGGGCGCGGGTGCCGCACGCGACCGGTTCCACGTCGAACGCCTCGCCACCGAGGCGGTGGCCAAGTGCGGCAAGCGGAGAAACGGGGAGCTGACGCGAAGACGGCCAAGACGCCAAAAAGCTCGCGCTACTGCCCGCTGAAGCACCCGAAGGGGCTGAAGCGGGCGGGAAAAAAACGGCGTCTGGCGGCTGTGCGTCTGGCGAATCGTGCGCTCGACCGCGCCTACGAATTGAGCGGGTGATCGCGCGTCGGGCCTACGGCTTCCACTCCCACGCTGCCCTCATCTCGATACTGTTTCTCTGCTCTGGAGGCATCCAACTGGCGCCACCCCTACCCACACACGTCAGGAAACTCGGAGACCGGCACCCCCCGAACGTGCGTCCGTTCCTTCCGGTGCGACTCCCGAATATTCCACCCGATCTTGCGACGGGTTTTTCTTGAGCCACCGGCCCTAGCGTCGTACTCTCCTCAGGTGTTACACGGGGCTGCACGCGCCGTCGCCCGGTTGGGCGTCCGTGCACCGTGGTCGGGTCCTGGCGGGCGATTGAAATGAGTGCTCGGATGCCTGAATCCAACATTGCCATGACGGCCGGTGTGCTCGCGGGGGGACGGCCGGGCCTCCGCCGCCCGCCGAAAGCAAGGCCGCGCCCACCGGTGAGAGAATAGGCAGAATTCCTTCCCGATCGCTGGCAAGCGCGGCAATCTGCGCCGAATCGGCCCGGCGCCAATCGTCGCCGGAGGGTGGCTGCTTGGCGGTGCTCTCCGCCTTTGCCGGTGGCGTGCGCCGTGCCCGTCATCGCGTGCGCCGCGTGCGGGATCATCGCTGGATAGTAGCTGCGGTCGCAGCCGTCGTTTCGGTTGTCTTCGTGTTCCATTTCTCCATGATTGGCTTGTATCTTCTCCCTCTCAACCCCGTCAAGCTGGCGTTCAATAGGTATCTGGTAGTCTACGTCGACCCGTTGTTTTATCAGAACTGGCATCTGTTTGCGCCTGACCCTATAAATTCCAATCAGTCAGTGATCGGTATGTGCAGGGCGGATGATGTCGAAAGTGATTGGTTCGACATCACGCATGGGGTCATAGAACGGCTTAAAGACAGTCCGATAGCATCGGCGTTGTCGTCTGTCCTGCATTTGCAGCAGAACTTAATCCGTGCTTATCTCTTCGGCTCTTCTGAGTCCGACGAAATCTCCTTGATCGATTTCTGTCGGGATCAGCCCGATGCCCAGTACTGCCGCGATAGAGACCGGCGGATGGCCGAAGAGAAAGCGTTTGCAATAGACGCGCTGGTGCGGCTCGTAACCGATGTATGCGTGACCAACGGATTCCCCGATGTCGATAGTGTCTATCTCCGCCTCGCCGATCTGGCGTTCCCGCGCTTCTCGTCGCGCTCGCTCCCTGACGAAGAGGGCGAGGTTCGGTATATCGACATAGATTGGCAACCGAGCGCGCTGAGGATGGGTGCCGAATGAACCTGCGTGATTTGGGAGTTCGGCGCGCCGTCATCGGGGCGGCATTGATGCGAACGTCGTTGGGGATGGCTCTACTCTACGAGTACGCGTTCAACTACTCGCAGCGGTATTATCTTTGGGGGCCGGACCGCATATCACAGGCGTTCCCGATGCCTGAGTTGTCGCCGTATGCGTGGTCGTTCTCGTTGTCGTATTTCGACCTAGTGTTCCACGTCGGCATCCTGGTTACACTCCTGTTTACGGTCGGTATCGGCGGTCGGCTCATGACATTGTGTACGTACATCATGACCATGTTCTTGCAGGATTTGAACGGCCTGATTACAGATGGCGGCGACAACATCGCCAGAATCGTGCTGCTGTATATGCTATTCGCTGACTTGAGCGGACGTCGGGACCGTGAGGTGTCAACCGTCGGCGGCCTGGTGCACAATGCGGCGATTCTGGCTATCGTCGTTCAATTATCGTTCCTGTACCTGTCAACGGGCATGTACAAGGTGATGGGCGAATATTGGCAAAGCGGCGTGGCCCTGTATTACATTCTGCGGGTGAACTCTTTCTCCTGGACGGGAATCGGCGGCGACGCTCTCTATACCAACGAATATCTGATTGTCGCATTGACGTATGCGACCGTGCTGTTTGAGGTGGCGTTTTCGTTCGCGCTGTTCAATCGCTGGACACGCCGGCTGATTCTCGTTATGGGGGTGGGGTTCCATTGCGGCGTGGCCGCCACCATGGGACTGTTCGCGTTCTCGTGGATGATGTTGAGTCTGTATTTCGTATGTCTGTCGGACCGTGAATATGAACACGCCAAGTCCCTGTTCTCCATAACGGATACTGGCATAGTGGTGTACGACGGCGCGTGTGGTTTCTGCGGTCGGTTCGCCAGGTTCGTCAGGCGCCGCGACAGGCAGCGGGCGTTTGCCTTTGAGCACCTGCAAAGCGACGTCGGTAAACGGCTGGTGCAGCCAAGTGCGCCGACTCCGCTCGGATGGATACCCTCTATGTGGTCGACGGGGCTGGTCGGCTGTTGGCACGTTCAACGGCGGTCATCTTCGTGATGCGCTGTTTGGGTTGGCCTTGGTCCTGGGTGGGGGCGTCCTCGTCGGTGCTTCCCCGGCGTCTTCGTGATGCCGCGTACAACGGCATCGCGCGCAACCGTTACCTGTTCGGCGGTGTATGTGACGTGGGGTCCCTCGGAACAACCGAGAGGCAATGATGCGGAAAAAGAAGTCGATCCGGTTGGTGCTCGGCTTGGCATCATGGAAGTTCCGGCGGTTGCTGGCACGGCGGCCCAATGACGTGACGGCAGATCCGACCGCGGACGCAACCAGCGCGGGGACGGAAGGCGGAGGACCTTCACTCCAGCAGATTCCTGGGCGCCGGCGTGGCGGACTGGCGCTGGGTCGGGCCGGTCGGCGGGTGCGAGATCGACTGCTCGCACCGGTCCGGCGGTGAAAAGGCTGTTTAGAGACGCTGACCGATGGGCGGTTCGGCGGGTTCCGGCAACAAACGGGCAAAGGAGACAACGATGGAAAGGACGGTTCGGCGGGTTCCGGAAAACAAACGGGCAAAGGAGACAACGATGAAGAAGTTGGTCTGTACGGTTCTCGCGCTGGTGTTCGTCGGGGCGATCGCCATCGGCGGCAACGACCAGGCGGTCTACGCAACATCGAGTCCGAGCCTGGACGCCATCGAGGCTGGGTCGGCCACCCCCGGGGAGCTGGGGAATCCCATGTGGTGGACGTGGAAGAAGTTCTTCAAGGTCGCTGCTACCGTTGTGACACAGCTCCTTTCGGGGACGGCGAACGAGGTCAGCACACGGTACACCGGAGTGAGCGAAGCGGTTTTCGACTGATTTCGCGATTCTCCGCCACACAAAGCGAGCGCGGCGGCCGACCGGGCCGGCCGTCGCGTCCGCCTTGTAGTGCGAATGGTCCACCGTGCCGGCTAGGGCGTTTCGGCGCGGGGTGGTCGAAGTCATAACGATGAGGAAACGATGATGAGTACGATAAGCCAGTGTGTGGCGGTCCTGGCGCTACTGTCCGTCGTCCCAGCGTGGGCCGGCGCGCAGCAGGAGAACGAGTTAGATCGCTTCATGGCGCAGGTGCTGGAACAGCAAGGGCAGAACGCGGCACCCCGTCTGGAGTACGTGCTGGATGAACAGGCGGAGGTTCGTCTTACTGGACCGGGTCGCGAGTTGCTGGTCCGCGGCGACTACACCTGGTACGCGCGTGACGGGGTCTTCGTGCGCAGTCCGATGCGACTTGACGGCGTCACGATCGGCGCGGAGGAACGCTTGGCGTACGAAGCCGAGTGGTTGGAACGCGAGCGGCAGCGGATGATGCGCCGCTTGCAGGCCGGTGAGGGAGGCACCGGAGAATCCGTCGCTGCGGATGATGCGCTGATGATGCGTTGGATGTTCGCGGGCTTGGCAGAGGATACGGCGCAGGCGGTTTCGGACCCAGGCGACGACGAGGTTGAGCCGCGTTTTGTTGCCGATGCGTATGCTTTCGTGGATGTCCTGTTTGAATCCGGAAACTACTATCTGGTGGGGCGCGAGACGGTGGATGGCCACGACGTTTTGCGCGTGGAATACTACCCCAAGCACCTCGCGCCCTATTCCGGCGATGATGACGAGTCGGAGCGCGATGCCGAGATTGATTTGGCCTTGGGTAAAACGCTGCTCATGACCCTGTGGGTTGATCCGGCTCAGCATCAGATTGTGCGCTACTCATTCGATAACCTCGGCTTCGCGTTTCTGCCGGGACGATGGCTGTTCAGACTGGAGGACGTCACTGCGTCGATGTCTATGCGACAGCCGTTTACCGGTGTCTGGCTGCCAGCGCAGATTGAGATGCAGGCGGCGGTGTGGCTGGCCACAGGCCGGTACGAGTTGCGCTTGGCACGGACATTCGGCAATTACCGGGAGGCGGTGACCGGCGGGCGTTTGCGCGCGGTTGCCGAGCCTCGATGATGCCGCTGTGGACTCGCGGCGTTGCGGTGTGGGCGCGTGCCAGCGTACTTGGCGTGGTATTGTCGTTGAGCGCGGCTGCCGCCACGGCGGCGACGGACACGGTTGTCGAGATTCGGGTGCATGGCAACCACTCCATACCGGATGACGAGGTGGTGGAGCTCGCCGGCATCGCGTTGGGCGATGTTGTGGACAACGGGGTGCTGGATTCCGTTGCCCGCCGACTGACGGACAGTGGTCGCTTCGAGACGGTTGACGTTTACAAGCGTTACTGGTCGCTGACCGCAACCGACCGGATCGCGCTGGTGATGGTGGTCCGCGAGCGGCCGCGTGGGCGGCTCGGCGGCCGGCTGATGGTCCTGCCGGTGCTCCGCTACGAGGAGGGATACGGTATTGAGTATGGCATGCGCTTCAGTCTCGTAGACGTTCCCGGACGGGAAGGTCGGCTCTCCGTTCCGATGACTTGGGGAGGTAACCGTCGTACGGCGTTTGAGGTGGAGAGACCGTTCGGGGACGGGGCACTCGGTCGCCTGCGGGGGGGCGGGTCCTCCGGCCGGCGGATGCATCCGTACTTTGAGATAGAGGATCGCCGGGCGCGGGTGTGGGGTGGCCTAGATCGCCATCTGGCCTTCGGCGTGCACGTTGACGTGGAGGCGGCGTGGGAGGAGATTGTCTTCGGGGAACTGGCGGACCGGCTGACGCGGGTGATGGTCGGCTTGGATTACGACAGCCTGTCCGGCACATTCCCGCGCGACGACGTGAAACTGCGCGCTGCGGTTGAGCGGCTGTCGATCGACGGACACCCCGCTGCCGTTCTCCGGCCGCACGTTGATGCGCAGGCGTTCAAGGGCATCGGCGGACAGGCGGTCCTGACTGCGCGCGTGCTGTACGAGGGTGCCTCGGCGCCGCTACCGCCGTACGAGCGATCGCTGCTCGGTGGTGTCGGCACACTGCGTGGGTGGGAGTTCGGCTCGCGGGTGGGTGATAAATTGCTGGCGGCGTCAGTTGAACTGCGTCTGCCGATGAATTCTCCGCTGGCGTCCGGCAGGACTGGATTCCGCCTTTTCTACGATACGGCCGTCGTCTGGAATGTCGGGTCCGTGCGCGACCGGCGTCTGGAGGGCGTCGGCATCGGCGTGTTTCTGTCCATCCCGATATTCGGCACCGTGCAGTTCGACGTCGGCCACGACCTGCGGGGCGGTGTTGTGGTGCATAGCAAAGCCGGGTTCGCCTTCTGAAGCGGATGGGCGGCCGTTCAAAGAAGAGCGCGACATGACGAAACGGATCATCTGCAGAGCGTCCGCCGCCCCGCGGTGTCGCCAGTTGCCAAGCGTCACTTTTCCTGCCGCTGCGTTTCCAACTCACCCCGAATGTCAACGAGCGCTGAGAAACGGGTCATTCAGAATAGATCATCGACCACGACATGTAGGGGGTCATGTTTCTTACGCCGTCGGACGAGCGTGCGCGGAGCCGCCGTCAAGGCCGGCAGCCCGTCAAAGCGGGGGCGGAGCGCAGCGACGCGCCTTGACGGCGGCGAGCGGAGACCAGGACGTGCGAGCCCCGGGGGCGCGGTTTGACTTCGCGGCCCGCGTGGGACAGACCCTGTTTCGTCGGGGTGGTTGGCGTTGGAAGGTCCGGCGCAACAGAAACGGCGTAACGTCTTGAGTCAAACACGGTCACCGGTCACGCTGCTTGCCGTGCAGATCGGCATCGCCGTTGACTATAGCCTGTCTCCTGCGGACAGGCGGCACCTTCCATTCACAATCCCCGGTTGACTGATGCACAAGCCGTTGTTCTGGGCGGCGTTCACCGTATTCGCGGTCGCGTGCGGGGCGTTCGCGACGGTCAACTTCCCGCGCGCGTTTTCCATCGTTGAGCTTGATCTCCGGATGGACCGGGCAGCGGCGTTGTCTGAGGCGCGACGGCTCGGGGACGAGCTCGGGTGGGGACCGTCCGGCTACCGGCAGGCGGCGAGTTTCCGCGTCGACGAGCGCGTTCGCAACTTCGTCGAGTTAGAAGGAGGCGGTCCGGCGGCGTTTGCCCAGTTGGTGGCTGCGGGCCCGTTCCATCCCTACCAGTGGGTCGTCCGGCACTTCCGCGGAGGCGAGGTACGCGAGGTCGAGGTGCGCTTCCGCACCGACGGCACCCCCTACGGCTTCCGCGAGCGACTGTCAGAGGACGCCGCCGGGGCGGCCCTGGACCCCGACGCGGCCCGCGCCATCGCGGAGAACGGGACCCGCGCTCCCTGGAACGTCGCACTCGACTGCTACCAGCCGGTGGAGGCCGCCCGGCAGGAGCGTCCGGGCGGGCGCGTTGACCACATATTCGTCTACGAACGGACGGACATGCATGCCGGCGAGGGCCGCTTCCGCCTGCGCCTGGTCGTCAGCGGCGACCGACTGACCGAGCTGACGCACCTGCTGCAGGTGCCCGAGGCCTTCGACCGCCGCTACGAAGAGATGCGCTCGGCCAACGAGGGCATCTCCATCGCCGGCAGCTTCGCGATGCTTCTGATCTACGGCGTCGGCGGCATCGGCGTAGGACTGTTCGTGCTGCTCCGGCAGTGGCGGGTGCTGTGGCGCATGCCGCTGGTCTGGGGTGCGTCAATTGCCTTCGCACAGCTTCTGACCGAAATTAACCGATGGCCGCTGTTGTGGATGGGCTACGACACGGCGACTTCGGAGACCGGCTTCGCGATTCAACACGTGACGACGCAGGTCGCCATGTTCCTCGGGTTCACCGCCGTCTTGACTCTCTCGTTCATGGCCGCAGAGAGTCTGTCGCGTCGCGCCTTCCCGGAACACCTGCAGTTCTGGCGGGTCTGGTC
This sequence comes from Vicinamibacterales bacterium, assembly GCA_965116825.1. Lineage (GTDB taxonomy): Bacteria > Acidobacteriota > Vicinamibacteria > Vicinamibacterales > UBA8438 > WTFV01. The sequence continues at coordinate 2,803,456 of OZ220736.1, read as the reverse complement.
GCTAGAAGGGGCGCGCTCGAGTACGGTGCTCGGCCACACCGTGGCCGGTTATCTGATTGTTGGCGTGGACCTGGCTTTTCTGGTCACGTTTTACCGGCTCACCACCGGCCACGTCGGCTGGTGGTCGCCGTCGGATGTGCTGGTCAATCCCGATTCGCTGGCGACTGTGCTGCCGTGGCTCGGTCCCTTGGCTATCTCGCTGCAGGCCGGCTTCTGGGAGGAGTGCCTGTTCCGGGCCGTCCCGCTGGCAGCGGCCGCGCTCATCGGGGATCGCTTCGGCAACCGCCGGACCTGGATCGCGGCGGCGTTCGTTCTGCAGGTCGTCATCTTCGGAGCCGTCCATGCTGGCTATCCGACGCAGCCCTCCTACGCGCGGCTCATCGAGCTGATCGTCCCGTCGACCATCTTCGGGCTGCTGTACCTGCGCTTTGGTCTGCTGCCGGCCATCGTCATGCACTTCGCGTTCAACGCGGTGCTGTTTAGCATTCCGCTAGCTGTGTCGTCGGCGCCGGGGGCGGTCGTGAATCAGGCGATCTTCGCGCTGATCTTCCTGACTCCGTTGTGGGTGGTGCTCGCCGCCCGTTACCGCGGCGGGAGCTGGATTGAAGCGCCGTCCGCGCTGCGAAACGAAGCGTGGACTCCGCCACCGCCGGAGGCGTCCGTGGAAGCGAAGCCAGTGCCTCGGCGGAAGACCGCCGGACTGCCCCTGCCGATGGTTGTTGCCGTCGGCCTGACGGGATTCGGGCTCTTCGCCTACGCCGCTGCAGTACCAAGCGAGTCGCCGCCCCTTGAGGTGGGCCGGGCCGAGGCCGTGGTCGCCGCCCGCCATGTCCTCGCCTCGCAGGCGATTGACCCCGAGCAGTGGACCGAGTCGAGCCGGGTGACGAGCGGACTCAATCTTCAGCACCGCTTCATCTGGACCGAGGCGGGCAAGGAACGGTACCGCGCGTTGCTTGGTGAATACCTGACCGGGCCGCGCTGGCGGATACGCTACGCCCACTTTGAAGGCGACGTGGCCGCGCGGGCCGAGGAGTACATCGTCTGGGTCGGTCCGGACGGCGTAGTGCAGCGTCAGCAGCACCGGTCGGCGGAGAACGCCGCCGGCGCCGCTCTCTCGGAAGAGGAGGCACGCGCGTTGGCGCGACAGGCACTCGCCGGGACGGGTACCGCGGCGGACCTGTTCGAGGTGTCAGCAACACAATCCCGGCAGCCGGCCCGCACCGACTGGACGTTCACCTTCCGCGACGAGACCGTCGGTGACCTAGCCGGAGGAGAGGCGCGGGTGGCGGTGGAGATTGCCGGCGACGAGGTAGTTGACACGCGCCGGAATGTCTTTTTGCCGGAGGAGTGGCGCCGGGCCGACGAGCAACGGCGGACGATGCTGTCGATTGCCGACATCGCGTCAGGCATCGTGATGGGGCTACTCCTGGTACTGGGTGCAATCCTGGCCGTCGGTCGCTGGACGCGGGGAGCGCTCAACCTCAGAATCGCCCTGGCGGTTGCGGGAATCCGACTCGTTGTCGCGGTCGCTGCCATTGTGAGCAGTTGGCCGATGCTTCTTAGTGATCTGTCCACGGCCCAGCCGCTTCCGCTGCAGCTTGGCATCAATACCGTCGGTGGCTTGATAGGAGCCGGTCTGATCGCGGCAGTGCTCGGACTGCTAGCCGGTCACACCGCCGTGCTCGCAACCGGAGGGTCTGCGAGTGACCGTAGCGCGGAGGTCTGGACCGGGCTGGCCGTCGGGCTCGGTTTTCACGGCGTGCTGGCCCTGGCCGAGACAGTGCTGGGTGACTCTCTGCCCCCGTGGTCCGCCTATGGTGGGGCATCGGCGCCGGCGCCGTGGCTGGCGGCAGCGATTAGGCCGGTGCAGGAGTATCTTCTGTTGGCGCCGGTGGCACTCTTGGTCGTCACGTTGGCGAACACGCTGACCGGGTACTGGACACGCCGGCAAGTGACCGCCGGAATTGCTTTGGTGCTCATCGGGGCTCTGCTGGCGCCGGGGACAGCACCGGACGACCTGCTGTCATTTGCGGTTCTGGGACTCCTCAGCGGTGCGCTGCTTGTCGGCACGTACCTCTTCGTTCTGCGGGACTGCCCGGCTCTCGTGGTGCTCGCGGCGGCAGCCATGACCGTCCCGAACGTCCTGGACCGTGGATTGGATCAACCCTACGATGGAGCGCTCCTCGGGTCGCTGCTCGGCGCGACCGCGGTTTCGTACATCGCCTGGCGCTGGTTCGCGCACCTAAGGGACACTGACGAGAAGAACTCGGACGCGTCCCAGGTGTGCGCCCCGACTAAAGCATCAGATGCGGAGGTCAACCCGGTTTCGGAGGCGGCGCCGTAATTGAAAAGGGTGTATCGCGATGAGATTATTGCTCAAGTTGGCGGGTGTGGGATCTCTTACCGTTTTCATCGTCGGTGCGATCCTCGTCGTGCTGAATTGGAACCGGATCACCACCTTAGCGCAGAATCTCGGAGCGGTCTTTGACGGAGCCGAAATCGCCGTCACCCTGAATTCGGTGGAGTCCCTCCTCGCCTATATCGATACGAATCGCACCCGCGTTTCCCTGGTTGCCTACCCCCCGGACGATGCGGATTCGGCGATCCTCCTGAATCCCGACATCCCCCGGCCGCTGGCCTCCGCCATCAAGATCCTGGTCTTGGCCGGCTACGCGGAGGCAGTGGGGAGGGGGCGCTGGTCACCCGACGAACGGGTGCTGCTCACCGCCGTTGAAGCTTTCTACTTGCCGCACACCGATGGCGGCGCACACGAGCGTGCGGTGGAAATCTATCGGGAGCGAGGGTGGCTGGACGCCGCGGGCCGCGTTGCCCTGCAACGCGTGGCCTGGGCGATGATAACTGTCAGTGACAACGCCGCCACCGACTACCTGCTGGACCGCCTGGGACGCGGGCGCGCCGAGACCCTGCCCGCCCGGTTCAATACGTCTGAGTCGGAGGCACCTCTGCCGATTAGCGGGATTTTTCTAAGCTGGAGCGCGGCGGGCAATGACTCGTTGGCAGACGCCGCCTGGGGTCTGGCGGAGCGCTTGCGCGACGATCCCGAGTTCCGGACCGCCCGGCAAAACGATCCGGTCGTGAACCGGATCACCATTCGCGAGCAGGCCCGCATGAGCAGCACACGTTTGCCCAAGGGCACGGCGCGCGACTACACCGACCTGATGGCCCGCGTGCTACGCGGTGAATTGACTTCATCCGTCGTGTCAGCCACGATGCGCGGGTTCCTTGAATGGCCGATGGAAAAGGAACCAGTCCGTCGGGCGTTCGGCGGCAAGAGCGGCAACCTGCCCGGCGTGCTGACCGAGGTCATCTATGCGGTGCCGCGTGACGCCACGTCGGGCGGCGTCGCAACCCTATTACTTGACGACCTGCCCTTGGCAATCTGGGTCACGCTGAAAGAGAGTCGCCTACATCAAGAGCTTCTCCGCCGGTTGCTGTCGGACCACGATTTCTTCGTGCACGTTCGGCAGCGCCTTGACACCAAGACGCCTGGTCACGGTCGCGATCCGGAGGCGGTACGGCCGGTAGCTGGCGAGCACCCGGGGGTGCTTTACCATGGCAATGGGCGGTGAGCACACGCGAACACTGTCGGCCTCGACGGCGCCGATCTACCACAACATCTTGTGGTCGATCGTCGGCGAGAAACCCGCACATTCCGGCGCTCGCCAACAGTTGTTCTCGAGCCACTCCTGGTAGAGGGGTCGCAGACAGCCCCACAGGTCACCCATCCGTCGAAAAAGAGCCAATCTGGGGTATCCATGTAACCGGAGTTGCTCGACGCCGTGGTTGTCCACAGGCCGTTCGCCGGACGCCGCGCCAAGCTCGGCGGCTAGCGACGCACCTGCTGCGGCGTTGGCGGGCCTCTCCGAGGTCGACGGCTGGCGATGAGGCCCCGGTAGCGCACCGCTTTCGTGGGCGACGGCGAGTTCACCCACCCGGAAGCCCCTCGCGCCAGCGGGTACCGGTCGTGACCGAGCACGTCGAAACGGGCTCCGGTTAAATGGATACCCCAAAAGAGCCAAAATACGGCCGAAGCCCGGCCCGGAACGCTCCGCGGCGTGCCCACGCCGATCAGCTGCCGCAACAGCAGCCCGAAGGTTGCAGCCGGCGACCTGCACGAGCAGCCGCTTGAGGATGTTCGGATGCCCTCGAAGATGCACCCGCACCCGCCGCATCCCGCCGGTCTCGCACACGTGCGCGAGGGTCGCTCGAGCAGTTCTGCCCCGGCAGCGCAGTAGCCGACGGCTTCGCGCGCCGCGAATCCGCCGCCGGTTGCCTTACACTGCATGGCGGGCCTTCGACTTGGCCTTCGACCCCGGTGATACCCTTCCCCGCCAGACGCCGCTGAACATCAGGCCGACGAAGGGGGGTAGCACATGGGGATAGCGTACGAGATCGAGATCGCGAAATTCCAGTTTCCGCAGGATCTAGACGGGGACAAGGCCAACTTCAGGTTACAGGTTGACCTTCGGTACCAGACTGCCGGGGGCACGTTTGACCTGCACACCGTGATCATGCCTGGGCTCGACCTGTTTTGGGAATGCGACGAGGCGAAGAACCAGAAAGGCGAGCACACACCAGACGGGCACCTCGTCCGGTTGGTCAAGGATGGCAAATGGCAGCCAGAAGTGGATCTCAGGAAGGCCGGCCCTTGGGCGCGTCGGTTCAGGCTTCACGCCAACGAACTATACGAGCTTCGCGTCACAGTGTTCGACGTGAACAGGAAGGACTGGTTTGAGGGGTTCGGCAAGGCCATCGGAAAGATGATGAGCATGGCCACCGGCGGCATTCCAGGGATTGGGGGGCTACTGAAGCCCCTCGCCGACGATGCCGCTTCCAGCATCGGCCGCCGAATCACAGGCGACGACGACAGGGTCGACGTGTTGGAAGTCTACAGCGCCGACTTCAGGAAGAACAAAACCGGCGGTGGGACGTGGTCCATTGCCCACGCCGGCTACCTGCTCACATTCAAGGCCAGCCCCGTCTAGGCCGCCGAGGACTAACAGGCCGTGGTGGCGCGCCGTGAGAAGAGCTCTGCAAACTCATCGTGGAGCATGGAGTGGACGGCGACGCGCGGACCTGTGCGACGGACCGGACGACCGGGCCGGACGGCAGCCGGCCGTGAGCACGGGCGATCGGATCGCCCTGGTTGCAGCCGGGGCCGATGTGACGGTGCGGAGAAACGAAGATGGTTACACCCTCCTTCACCTCGCGGCCTCGTACAACGAGGCCGCGAGGTGTCATCGCGGCTCTGGTGGTGGCCGGCGCCGATGTTGTGGAACGGCTTGCCTCGTGGGTATTTCGGTGAACGTGAACACCGATCTCGGCGAACGTGAACGCTGATTCCGGCGAACGTGAACGCTCGTCGGAGCGTAGCGACGATGCGCTGTCAGTTCCCTCCCTGCAGTAGCGTTACGTAACGGGTCTTCGAGATCCTATCTTGTCCTGATCGAGCGTACGACGAAAGTGCCTGTGGAGCCTGTGGGCGCCGTCTGCGGCGTCGAACGTCTCCTTTACCGCGTCGAGCAACACCGGCAACCCGCCCTGGTCACTCGCGTTCGCCGTCAGATCCGTCGCCACCACCAACTGCTGCTCAGCGTCCACAGCCACCTGCGCGTTGTAGCACTGCTGGAATCCCTCGTTGCTCGTCTTCATGATCGAGCTTTCCGGGTCCGTGAAGTTGCTCTGCGCCTTCTCGTCCGGTTCGCCATACGCCCGCTTGTACGGCGGCCCGCCCTTCGGGTTCCGGTCCTGGCCCGGCTGCCGACCCCGCGCGTCGTCCGCCGCCCGAGCCGCCGCTTCCAGACGCGCCTTCGCCGCCCGGATCGCCGCCAACCGCTCCTCCCGCCGGCGCAACTCCGCCGGCAGTTCATCGCCCCGAACCTCCGCGCCCAAGCACGCGTCCTCAGCCGTGTCGGCCGCGTCCGCCTGGCGCAACAGCGCTTCGATCTCGCTTTCCAGGCGCCGTTCCTCCTCCCCCATCCGGTCGTAGCTCATCGCCTTGCGCTTGCTCGCGTTCGCGCGCACCTTCGTCCCGTCGATCGACAGCTTCCCCAAGCGCGCCAGACCCAACTCCTGCGCCAGACGGACCACCTCCACGAACAGCGCCTGGAAGTCCGCCAGGTGCCGCCGCCGAAACTCGCACAGCGTCCGGTGTTGCGGGAAGTTGCCCGCCGCCAGCATCCGGAACGCAACGTCCTCTTCCAGCTTCCGCGCGATCTCCCGCGACGAGAAAACCCCCGTCGCGTAGGCGTAGAGCAGAACCTTCACCATCATCCGAGGCGCATACGGCGCGTTGCGCCGCCCGTCTCCGTCGTACGGGGCGTAGAACGCCGTCAGGTCCAGGCCGTCCACCAGATCGCTGACGTGGTGCGCCAAGTGGCCTTCGGGCAGCCACTCCCGCACGTCGGGCGGCAACAGCAGCGACTGGTCCGGCGCGTAGGGGCGGAATGTTGTCGACATCGAGTCCTTCCGTCGTCGGCTCGCCTACAATTGTCGCATCTGTTTTTCTGCGGCGCAGACTCCTAGCAGCCCGAAGGCTAGTCGAGCTGCGCGACCAGTGGCTCAACCCACCGGAGTGGGTCGAGTGGGCGGACGAGCCGGTCCCTGGATATCCGAAGCGACCAGTTCCTCGCGACGAAAACGCCGCGAAGGATCTGAAGAAGCGCACGCTGACAAACCTGTACAACGCCCGCCCGCAATGGCTAGCGGACGCCCACGACGCCCTCGACGCAGCAGTAGGCGACGCGTACGGGTGGTCCAACGACATCTCGGACGAGGACGCGCTGGAGGAATTGCTCAGTCTCAACCAGCGATGAACGGAGGACCGTCCAAGGACAACGTCAACAGCAGCGTTCGAAGAAACCGACGAGGGAAACGAACGACGTCAAGTTTCCAGGGTAGAGGGATTCGATGACGAAGTACATGATTGCGTGGAACCCAAAGGGGTCAACGAGAGGCGCCCCTGGCTGCAAAGTTGGCCCGCATCCCGACGTGAGGAATTGGGAGGCTCCCTACGAGATGACAACCGGGTGGTGCTACCGCGGCTTTCCGCCAGCCGATCGCCGCGACCATGAACTCTGGCTCCTGAACCAAGCGATGGTGCTGATGATTCAGGGGGTTCCATTGCGGGAAATCCTTGACGAGTTCGCCAAGATTGACGTGTGGCAGAGCATGCGGATCCCCAACTACGACAGCATGGAATCGTGCGCACGCATCGCTGAGGGAAAACCACCCGACACAGTGCGGATGCCCAACGGCCGAGAGTACGACCGGCTCGTTCGGTCGTTGAAGTGAATCGCGCGAGGCGGCACGCCCTTGACGGAAGAGAATCGGTGACGGAAGAGTCGCCGCGATACGAGTACAAGATGCCCCGACCGGAGCCGACCCGGCGGCCGCCGAGAAACAGCCAGCCGCGGGGGCGCCTGCGACCGGCGCGCAACGCCAACGCCGAGCCCAACTCGTTGGGCTGAGCGCGCACACGAAAGCGAAACACCTGCGCGACGAGCGCCCCCGCCCCGGCGAAGGGTAACACCGGAGAGACGATGGCAGCAGGAACGGCAGCCGAGCGGCTGGCCGCGCTCTACCTCGACGAGCTGTGCCAGTCGCTGCGGCCGCCGGTACACCCGACGGTGAACCGGCGCCAGATATAAGGCGCTGATCCGGAGGGCACAGGCCGCGGAAGCGGCAGAGTGCACCGAACCCGACGCGACGACCTGGATCTGGTCGGACCTGCACCTAGGCCACGAACACTCGCGCAGCGCCTTCGGAAGACCGTTCCGGACGGCTGCCGCCGCCGACGACGCGATGATGGAGGCGTGGTACGAACAGGTGGCCGAGGGTGAGACCATCATCTGCCTGGGCGACGTCACCGTCGACGGCGAAGCCCTACGGCACCATCAGGAATGGTGGCGGAAGGCGCCGGGCGCGAAGTGGCTCGTGCTAGGGAATCACGACGTCGACCCGGTCAACCAGATCCGCCCGTTCGAGATCGACCGCACAGCGGTGACGCTGTACGCGGCGGGCGACCCGCCGCTACTGCTGACCCACGTGCCGATGCTGCAAGTGCCGCACGCCGCGGTCAACGTCCACGGACACGTGCACGAGCGGGAGTCGCCGCCGCGGAACCGGCACGTCAACGTCAGCGTCGAGCAGCTGAACTACTACCAGCCGGCAAGACTGAGCGAGATCCGGCGGCTGGCCCACCGGCTGGTAGAAGGAAGGACCGTCCGAGGACACAGCTGTGCTTCCACGGGAATGAAGCCGACAAAACCCACGAAAACTGGCCGGGCGAACGCGGCTGAAACCGAAAACGCACCGCCGCAACACACGATCGCCGGCCGGAACTGCCGGAAGCAACAAGAATCCGGCCGGATCAACGAGCGTGGTACGACCACAGAGGCGGTAGTCGCGGTGTGTTGCAGCGCGAGCACCGGACGGGCAAGAATCAGCGAAGGAAGAACCGATGGGAGAAATCCGTTCGAACGTCATCCTGGAGAACACGGTCGACCGCGGCGTCTTCGACCGAGGCCAGGGGCAAGAGACCGACGTCCGACGCACCACCGTCGACGGGATGGTGGACACCGGAGCCGTGAGCCTGATACTGCCGCAGGACATCGTCGAACGCCTGGGGCTGGACCAACACGGAACGGCTGTCGTGACCTACGCCGACGAGAGGCAGGACGAACGGCCGCTGGCCGGCCCCGTGACCGTCCGAATCGGCAACCGGGCAATGGTGACCAACTGCATCGTCGGACCTCCGCGGAGCGAGCCGCTGATCGGGCAGGTCGTTCTCGAGATGCTGGACCTGATCGCAGACTGCGCGAACCACACGCTGGCGCCGCGGTATCCGGACTACCCGGTCCTGAAAGCCAAAGCGACGAGGACCGGAGAACAGGAAGACCGACGAACCAGCGAGCACAAAGCGATCGCCGCCGACCTCGGACAGGACGACCAGCCCGGGATCGTCGAAGCGATCAGAACGAATCGACCGCCACCAGGGTGGACGGTGGAACAAGAAGGCGACGGAGTCTTCAGGGGGCGCGCGGGCGAACGATCGACGCCGGACAACACGTCCGCGTACGGCGCGCTGATCGACGCATGGCGGGCCGAGCTGGAAGGACCCCCCGAAACCAGCCACTAGTAACAGATGGGGCCGCACCAGCCTGCATTCGAGCGGAGTGAGAACAGAACGACAGCCCGCAAGGCTACGACACGCCGAACGAAGCGGACGGTCCGCACACGAATCCCAACCGGAACCGCAAACACAGAAAACCGGATCCTGCTAGACGTGAAGCGACTGGATACAAACGACGAGGACAAATGACTGGGACATCGACCAATGCGGCACGACGGGCAACGGCAGCCGCTACGCCTTCCGCAGCGCGACACGCAATCGCCATCCGGTTGTCGATGAGCCCGGACCGGCGAGCGCTGCAGTGCCGTCCGCGCGGTGTCCGCTACGCTTGAGTGGTTGCATCGGAGCGGTCCCGTCACAGCACCGTGGCCGTTCGAGACTTCAAGAGCGCCAGCCCATTTCGGCCTGTGTTCGGGTTTTCGTCATTCGTCGCCAGATATGTCTTTCCTTATAAAGTCCGGCATGTTCTTTTCCATGTTTTCGTAATAATCACGCGCCGACCTTCCAAACTGCTTCCATCTTTCCATTTGGATCAGTTCGGATTGCACAACGTCAACATTCTTGCATCCATCTATCGATGTCAACACAGTTCTGACAGATTCACATATGGGACCCGGCATCCACGGGCTTAGCACGACGCGCATAATGCAGCCGACGTCAATTTCGTAGTCTCGACGCGACACGTCGCCGTCGGCTGCGTTGAACATGCGCACAATTCTGTACTCCATTTCATCGCTGTACGCTTCTCTCTTTACGAATGGAAGGTCCAATAGGTCGGGTCGATCCTGTTCCATACCAGACAGACTCTTGTATTCTATATCGCGGAACAGAAGCTCGTCTTCGTACCGGAGGCTGAGAGTGTTTTCCAACCACTCCTTATGAAATACGATGCACACACCACCTGCGCCCCCGGCGTAGACGCGCCAGTGATGATACTGCTCTCGGTCGCCCTGCGCAAAACACAGCGCCAACACCGGACGCTTGAACCACTCTCTGCACTGCTTCATATAGTCAACGTCGACTTTGTCATCCCACGTGTCCGGGTCCAATAGCGTTATCTTCTTCGTCCTGAGAAGATGAATGGCTGCGGCGAGATCCGTGTACCTACGCAACACCTCTGGCATTCCAGTTCTCCCTCGTTCTCAAGGGGTTGTCCCGTTCGCTGCTGAACTTTGCGAGTGGCAGACTCCCTGTTTCCTCCGCCAATGTTACGCCACTTCAGCAACTACGTCGTCGGGCGGGGCCAGCGCGTCGAGGGCGCCCACCAGGTATCGGACGTCGCGGGCGCATTCCCGATTTCCCGGTCACGCGCTCACACCCACCGGCGTCATGGCCATCCGCTGCAAACAGTTCCATCTGCCGGACTTATAGAAAGACCGCAGGAGAAGAATCGCGTCGACGCTCTCCGGTAGCCAATAGATGGATGCGCCCTTGATGCGGAGATTGATGACGCGACGGATGGCGCTTTCGACGGCGCCGCTGCCCCGCGGAAGCCCGAGCCCGACCATTGTGGTGTAGGCGAAACGATGACGGTTCTTCAGGAAGTAGTTGAGGTGCGTGCGGATCTTGCCGGCGGTGCGCCCGCGGCACAGCTCCCGCAGGGCCGTGAGCACCTCGTCCACCCGTGCTCGCTTGAGCAGCCCCCGCGTGCGGTTGAGCCAGCGGGTGCGTTGCGTCGCGCTCCAGCGGCGCAGCTTGACCGCGTCCGAGAGTTGCTTGGCGGCATGATAGAAGTCGATCAGCCCCAGCACCTGTGTCGGCGAGAGCCCGAGCGCGGCGATGAGGCGCTGGAGGCGTCGCCGGATCCAGGGCGCGCCGTCGGCGATGAAGAGCACCTTGTCAGCGGCGTTGAGGCCGATCTGCCGCGCGTACGACAACAGCAGGGCGAAGACAGCCTCCGGTCCCCGGAGCGTGCCGTCGATGATCGGGGCCCACGTCTGAGACGGTCGCCCGTCGTCGCCGACGACGTACAGGATGAGGAGCTTCGGTTCCTTCCAGTCGGTATGGAATCGGTTGCGCCCCTTCTTCGTCTTGGGGCCACGCTTCTTGCGCCTCACGCGGACGGCGGCCCCCGTCGAGGGAGACGACCACCCGCTTCCCGGTCACGCGGTCCAGCAGACCGCACGCCGCGCTCTGCTGGGCCGCTCGGGCCCGCGCAGCGTAGCGATAGGCGGTCGAGCGGAGGGTCTTGATATCCAGGGCGATGCCCTCGGAGCGGAGCTGCGCCTGCGCTTCGGCCAGCGAGCTGAGCATGGCGACCGCGCGGCTTGCATCCGAGGCCAGCTTCGGCGTGCACCGGTCGTAGATGCCCAGCACCACCAAGGCGGGGTAGAGTCCCGGCCTCCGCTTCGCCCGACGGGCGTGTTTCTCGCGGTAGTACGGCGTCGTGACCGGCACCGTCGTGCCCCGGGAGGTGCGAACGTTGACGGTCTCCAGGCCGTCGCTCCGCATCCGCCGGGGCAGGTGGCGCACGAGGGCGCTCGCCGCGTCGCCAACCGCGGCCGAGCGCACCGCGCGTTGCAGCACGGGGGTGAGGAGGGCGCCGAAGAACTCGTCCGCGATGGCCCGCAGCTGCTCTTCGCACTGCTCCACTTCCTCTGCCGACCTGGGCGCTGGAGCACGCGCCTCAAACTCCAGCGCCCGCCGGAGGGCAGTGCGCAGGTGGACGGGAATGTTGCGAAGATCGATCTCGCGGCTCGGGGTGTCGATGGTCTTGTCCATTTCAACGCACCATCATGGGCAGTCCGAGCCGTACTGTCCAGTAACACCCTCCCCGTCTGTCCGAAGACCGGCTCAACCTCGCCCAGCCTCACAGTCCATCTTTGCCTACACACTGCTCCGGGAAATCGGGAATGCGCCCGACGTCGCGGTAGCCCCGGACCCACCGGAAGTGAGGTTCCGGATCCACCAGCGCGCTCGCCACCCAGCGTGGAATCACCTGACCGCCACGCCACCGCTTGACGTTGCGTGTGTAGTGCTCAACGCTGCCGTTGAGGTTCTCGATGATGTTCGTCGTGCGCAGCGTACGCTGCAACGCCCCCGTCAGGGCCGAGGCGCTGCGCGGTCAGTGTCTCCTCGAGTCCCTCCCGGATGGACGTTGCGGCGCCGGGATGGTCGCGTTCCAGAGACCCGGCCAGCCACTCCAGCACCGGCACCGCGCGGTCCCCGAATCGAGATTCCACGCATCCCGCAACGCCTTCATAGCGGAAAGCCCGGAGGCACGAACCGGATCAATCGGTGGTCAAGCTGCGCATGGAGACCTCAAGCCTTGAACCCGTTCCCTGCTAGCCATGCCCCGACTCGGCCAGCGGGGAAGGGACCTAGCAGCCAGCAGAGAACGCGGCCTCAAGTCGTGAGCCGAACCTCATGGCCCCGCGCCAGGATTCGGCCAGCGGATGGGTGACCGAACCTGCGAGCTCGACGCCCTCGGCGAACGTGTACCCACCGCGCGCGCCCCGACGACCGGCATGCTCTCGAGCCGATGCATGATCGTCGGGGCGAGCGACTGCATCATGGGGCTCTGGAGCATCCCGTTGAGGCCGAGCGAGCCGAACCGCTGGGAGAGCTCCCCGGACCATCCGGAGCCCCGCTCGGCGCTGCCAACCCGCCAGACAATGGACAGCCCGTAGACCGCCGGGGCCTCGAACCCGGCCGCCGGCGCCTGAAGCGTGGCCGCTTGGTAGCGGCCGGCGAACTCGAGCGAGCTCCCCCGGTTGCGGCCGAGGCCGATCCGGTAGTCGACGCCGAGGTCGAGCGCCCAAGGCGCTTCGGTGCCGTACGCGTGCTCGATGTCCGGCCCGGCGTCCCGGCGGACCGACGTCGTCAGGACCACCCCGGCACCCCGTCCGGCGAGCGGCAGGGCCACCCGGAGACCGATGCGTTCTTGCCAGTATAATGGCTCTTGGTCGATGACGCGAGAGGACCTACTGCGGGCAGGCCGGCATTCTCAGTCTTGCAGGGGCGAGGTGGCGGCAGCCTTGTCGCGCGAGGGTTTTGTCTTTGTGCCCCGCTATCGGCCAGACCTTGACACTGGGACGACAGCTGCTCTGCTGGGGGCCCCAGAGAAACTCCAAGGTATTCCCGCGGTACAGAGACTGGCCCCAAGAACTGTCCACGAGAGCACGCCGAACGTCTATAGCGGCAACTTCGGCCTCGTGGCTTTTCCCCTTCATACGGATCTGGCGCACTGGTTCTCGCCGCCACGATTCCTCATGCTTCGCTGCTTGCGAGGAGACTCGAGGGTCGCGACATACGTTGTGCCCTGGACTCGACTGCTCAAGGGCTTTGCGCTCTCGAAGGCTACGAGAGCTCGCTTCCGGCCTCGACGCGCCGTGAACGGGCGCCTCTACCTTCTGCCATTCCACGTCAAGTCTCCTGAAATTGAGCTCCGGCGCTGGGACAGCGTTTTCCTGAAGGCGGACAACACCGAGGCAGTCGAGCTGGCGCGGCATCTTGAGCGAGTTACAGCCACAGTTGCGAAGCTCGTGTTTCGTTACCCTGGCGACACTCTACTTATTGACAACTGGAGAGTCCTCCACGGCAGAAGTGCGGTCCCGTCGACCGAGAGCAAACGTCTAGTAGAGCGAGTCTACTTGCGGGAGGTCTTGGCAGATGACTACTAAACAGCCGAAGGCTGCGGCTGCGCCACATCCCTGGTCACACAGCGCGCTGCTACTAAAGGCTCAGCGATACGCGGAGGCCATGGTGGGCCACGCGAAGGACGACTGGCGCTTCGCCCTGTGGTCGTCGCTCACGTTGGAACTGCTATTACGAGCGGCCCTCGCGAGAGTCTCCCCAGTCTTGTTGGCCGACAGCCGCAACTGGAATCAAATCTACTTTGCGCTCGGCAATACGCCGCGCGTAGCACGCTTCGTCCCGCGTTCGGTTTCGACAGCGGAGGTTGCGAGTCGGCTAGAGATGATCGTGGACAACTTTACGCCAGAACTGAAAGCATTCTGCACCAAGCACCTTGAAGCCCGTAACGAAGAACTCCATACCGGCAGTGGGGCTTTCGATGCGGCCGGAACAGAGTGGCAGGCTACTTTCTACTGGACCTGCGACGTATTGACAAAGTTTCTGGGAACCGACCTCTCCTACCTGTTCGGTGACACCGAGGCAAAAGTCGCGCAGGCGCTCATCAAAGCATCGAGAGACCAGTCGGCAAAGGTCATTAAGAAGACCATCGCCCAGAAAAAACAGAGCTGGAAGAAGCGGAAGAAGGGGGAACGGGAGACGCTGGCCAAGCAGGCGTTAGTGTGGGCCACACGCCACGAAGGCCACCGTTTTTCGTGTCCGGCATGTAGTAGTCCTGCACTCTTGAACGGGTCACCAAGTGGAGATCCCGTACGAAGCATCGCTGGTGAGATTGTTACCGAGAAGCAGTACGTCCTTCCATCGCAATTTGAATGTGTCGCCTGCGGCCTCAAGATCGCGGGGTTGTCGCACCTTACGGCGGCGGGGCTCGGGGACGGCTTCACCGCTACGACGGTGTTTGAGTTGTCAGAGCTCTACACCGCGGAGCCCGAGTCCGAGCCGGACTTCAACGAATAGTAGGCAGACGTGCGGTCGCCGAGGCCCTAGTCGCCGATGGCGGCCGAGCCGCTGCCCGTCCTCGGCGATCCCGGCAACCCAACCGGGGCGCCGAGGCGCTACGGTGCCGAGCGACTGCCGGCCGACCTGCACGAAGGAATTATGGCCTAGTGTCGCGCCCGACAGATGGCGGCCGCAGGCGGCCTCCCGCGAGGAAGAGCTCGAACGGTCTGAAGCGCGCCGGGCGGCAGAGGAGGGGATCCTGAAGCTGACGGCCGAGTGGCAGGAGCGCATGGCGCGCGCCAGACAGGTGCAGGAGGCGGCGACAGCGGTACACGGAGCCGAGCCCGCTGTCGAGGAGGAAAAGCCGCCGGCCGGGAAGCAGGCCGCCGCAGACCCTGCGGCCATCGAGGCGCTGACAACCGAACGGGATCGGCTGCAGGCCGAACTGGAAACGCTGCGCGAGGAGAACGGCCGGCTCCGCAGCAGCAACGAGGAGTTGAACGCCGAGAGCAAGCGGCGGGACGACGAGACCAGGAAGCTGAATGACCTGATCGTCCGCAGCCGCAGGACCGAAGAGCAGTGGCGGCAGCCCTACGTCGAGAGCAGGAAGGGCCGTCGGCCCGACGACACGCCAGTCAGCATCGACAGCGTCGGCGAGGCCGTGGCGCTGGCGCGCGAGGCCTTCCCCGACCGGTTGCTGATCAAGCTCAACTCGCGCTCGAACGAGAACACGCCGTTCACAAACCCGGCGGAGGTGTACGACGCGCTCGCCTGGCTCGCCACCGCGCATTGCGACGGAAACGACGATCGCATAGGAGAAGCCTGCTCCGGGTGGACGTACAAGACGAGCCAGCGGGAGGAATCGATCGCGACGTACCGCGAATGGTACGAGACGCTGGCCGACGGGAAGACCTGGTACCTCGGCGCCCACATCGGGAAGGGAACCAGTCGCGACCCGCGGCACACCATCCGGATCGGATTCGCGCGCGACGAGGAAGGCCACCGCGTGATCGTGGGGTTCATCGGCCTGCACCAGCGAAACCGGCAGTCATGAAGCACAGGAACACCAGAACCCCCGCTGCAGGACGGCATCGGACGTGCTCGCGAAACCAACGCCCGGTGTACGGACCGTAGACCCCGCCCAGCTCGGCGACGATTCGGTCCTCCACCGACTGCGGGTAGCGGTAATCGTCCGCGTCGCAGGGCGAGCAGCGTTGCTCCCGTGCGACAACCAGGCCGCGCCACTGCCGCGTGGTTCGCCTGCGATGCCGGAGGTGCTGTTCTGCCCAGCAGCTTGGCGTTGATCGATGTCGAGGACGATTCCCCGGTTTGTGCCCAGCCGCGATGCTCAAGGAAGCTGCGGGACCAGAGTGGACGCCGGGGGCAGCCCGGATGGGTGGACGGCGCGCGTCGGGCGCGTTGTCGCCGCCGTGGTGGTCCGTCGTGTGGTGGTGCCGATCGCGCGCTGGATGCTCGGCCGCGAACCCCGCCCGTCGGGCCGACGGCGCCGGGGCGTCGACGGTCACGCGCGACGCGTTCTCGCACGGCTGGGTCGAGGACGCTGTCCCAGGATCGCCTCCGGGTCCGGTTACGATGGTGTCGAGAGAGGAAGGCCGCCGGGACGCACAAACGCAGCGGCGGCGCGCTGCCGGGGCTGGCGAGGGGTCGCCTGACGGCGGTGCAGCCAGATGGCCGGATGCACTACTACAGGCATGGGCGCGCGAACCGGGCGGTGGCCGGCGAGTCGGTGGGGGACTGGGCCACCCGCCGCTTGCTGGTGGTGCGGCTTCAGCTGGAGACCGCCCGGCCGGCAGCGCAGTCTGCCGACCCCGGGCAGGGCAGGCCCGGCGAGAGCTTCGCGGCCCGACTCGAGTGCAGGGGCCGGTCCTGCAAGGCCGGGCCGCTAATGCAGGCTGACGAGCCGGACACCGGCATGCGACACGACGACACGCTGCCGTCTGTCGAGACGACGATGCGGTTCCTCGCCCTGTGCGAGCGGTACGGTTCGGAAGAGTCGGCGGTGGCCGCTGTCGCGCGGGGCCGGCGCGCGGGCGGACCGCGGTTGCCCTACCGCAACCACTGGCCGGCGTGGAACGCGGCCGAGATGCGTGCGGCGGTCGACTACCTCGAGCAGGCCCCCGCCGCGGCGACCGAATCCGGCCCGTTGGGTCGGTAGCCGCCCCGTCGGTCTCGGCGGCAGCCGCCGGCGGCCGGCGGCGGACGTTCGTGCATTTCGGCGGCCGGGGTGATGCGGCGGCGGGTCGCCCTGGAGGGAGCAGTTCACGATGTCGAGCAGCGGAATCCTGGACGCGCTGCGCAACGAGGAGCGGTCGCTCAAGAGCCAGCTCGTCGCCATCCAGCGCGCCATCGAGGCGATTGAAGGAGCTGCGCCAACCGCCGGGCGCAGCACGAAGAAGGCGGTCAAGACGGTCGGGAGGCGCAAGCGCACGATGACCGAGGAGCAGCGCCGGGCCGTGGCCGAGCGAATGCGGAAGTACTGGGCTGCACGACGGGCGGAAAAGGCCGAGGGAAACTGACCGCAGCAGTGACGCGAACTGTGCGCCCCGGTTCTCCACGCTGGGGCGTCGCCCCAGGTTCACCGAGCCCCATGGAGAACTGTGAGCCGGCCCGGCGTCGTCCTTGCGGAACGGCGCCGCGCAGGGCCACGCGCCGACGGTCTCGCGGTCCATCCGTCCGGGACACGGGAGGCCTCGCGCAGCAAGCGCGGGACCCGCCACGAGATCTCGTTGATGCGCACGTCCAGATGATGCACCCCAGGCTCGCGCGTGTAGCCGTCGATCACCCGGGACGTGGGAGACGAGTTGGCGCAGGGCGGCGACCGTGTCGTCCTGAGCGAAGCGTCGCCCCGCCGACCGGCAGGAGTACGGGCGGAAGGAGGGCGCCCAGGATCCGAGAAAGGGACCCGCTGGCCTTACGGCGGCGTCCTGTTCGGTGCCGAAGTTCAATGCTCGGCGGCGTCGACAACAAGCACCGCTACCACAACTCGACCCTCGCGCTCGACGGCGAAACGGGGGGAATCCGTTGGTTACTACCAGCACCTCAACGACGACTGGGACCTCGATCATCCCTTCGAGCGCATCCTCGTCGACACCGCGGTGGCGTCCGATCCGACGGCCGTGAGCTGGATCAACCCGCGGTTCACGCCCGCTGAGACGCGCCGGGTGCTGACCGGCATACCCCGGCATACCCAACAAGACCGGCGTCGTCTACACGCTCGACCGGGCCACCGGCGAGTTCCTGTGCGCGCTGCCGACAGTGACGCAGAACGCGATCAGCTCCATCGACGCCCGCGCTGCCGGGCGACGTCATCGAGAACGCCGAGGTGGTGTTCAGCGCCGAGTGCCAAGACGTGCTGGCCTTGTCCCTCCTGGATCGGCGGCAAGGACTGGGAGTCCGTATGCAGATCATCGGAAAGCCCAATGAACCCGGTGTTCATTGGAGACATTACGATCTGAACAGGTCCCCCGAGGCCAGAAACCGGCTGGCAGAACCGGAAACGGCTGGCAGAACGGCTGGCAGAGACCTTGGCGCCGCAGCAGAAGATGGCGCAACACGTTGATCCTTGAGGTGGCCTGTCCAAGATCGAAGCCCATCCGCTCCTGCTAGCGAGGCTAGCGACGTCCCGACAGCCTCCCGCCGGGTCGCGGCAGCGCCCCTTGACCACGCTCCGTTCGGCATGCTGCAATCACGTTACGATGATGCCTGTCGCCGACCAAATCACGGTACCCTTGTTCCCAGCGGCGAGGCGCAGGAGCACACAACGACGACCGCTGCGTCGGTCAGACGTGGACACAGGATGACGGCATGGGCCTTCTCATCGACATTCCGCAACCCCTGAAGAACTGTCCGTCACGCCCCATCTGGGAGAGGCGCCGCGGACAAGTCTATCTGGTCTTCATCGACGAGACGTTCTGGCAGTTCTTCGAACTCCGCGAGTCCGGGTCCTTCTGCCACGCCGCGGTCGGCATCCCCGAAAGCGAGTACGCGGCCGTGCAGAACGAGACGGAACCAATTTTCGAACGGTACTGCGAGCTGCTAGTACGTCACAAGGAGTTCAAACACACCGAATTCAAGCGGATCCCATTTCGCCCACGGCTGTCCCTCGCAAGAAGCATCCACGACATCCTGCACGCCCATGGGGGCTTCATCTCCGCATTCTACACTCCCACCCGTTCGTTCCTCATGGAACGGGCCCGGGTCAATCTCGTCCTTGCCGGAAGGGCGGCGTCACTTCCCACCCACGACCCTGAACGCCTTCGAGACCTGCTCCAAGAAGCCGCCAGCGAAGTCAGGGCTGAGCGGACTGGCCCCGGGATGTCGGCCATTCTGACCGGCCTCCTCCATACGCCTGTTTCTGCGCTCTTGAACTTCGCACAGGCGATAGATATTCGCCTGGCGCTAGTTTATGACCCTCGCGAGCCGCGAGAGAACAGGGCGGTCCAGGCAGGCATCCGACGCACCGCCGAAGCGGCCGGGAAACTGACACTCGCATCTCCTCGTCGACTCCTCGATGTGGACATTACATCGGCCTCTCAGGAGGAAGTCGGGCTTCAGTATGCCGATCTTGCGGCTGGAGAGACCCGTGCGTTCCTCGATGCGAACCCTGAACTACGCGAGCATGGAGCGTCGCCGAATCTGATCACGTCGACGTCCGACGAACCTGTCCAAGCCATCGGCGTCTTCAAGGGGAAGGAGTACAAGTTTGGAGCCGCCACGCACATGCCGACGCCACTGAGAGATCGTTTCTTCACAGCGGATCCACACCGGCGTTCCGTGCTCCCTGCACTCACCGACCTGCTCCTCTCCGGCACTATCACGTGCTATAGTACGCAGGGCACACCGCGGCACATCCTTCCTTATGACCAACTCTTCATCGACCAGCTCGACTAGCTCATTGCACGGCCATCTACAGCAAGTATCGGCACACCGGAAAGCCCCAACCTCTCAATCCATTCACGCCAACGCCGACCGACGCCGAGAATCCAGAAGACTGCGTCTTTCTGGGCTAGCACCGCGATCCGAACAAGTCCCACCGCGTCCGAAATCGGCTCGCAATCCAGAACGGCTGGCAGTCAGCATCGCCACGCCCACGCGAATACGTGGTCGCTACGCGCCGCATGCGAACCATGCTGACAACTGTTGGCAGCCCACCGCCACTTCGACTTGCTCCGTCCCGCGAGACGCGTCAGGCCATTCCAAAGCGTTGGCTGCGGCCCGCTACGCGCCCCCAACCGGCCGCGTCGACACTGTCGCCGACCTCCAGACGCGGCCTTTTCGAGCCCGTCGTGTCCGGAACCGAAAGCGCCGTCACGTAGACCCCTCGTCTGCAGCAGGAGTACCCCAATGCCAATGCTCGCTGAAGCCAAAGACAAAACGTGGCGCATCGACTTTCTTGAAGACGCGGACGGGTCGTGGCAGTTCAGGCTCCAGAACCTGCGACGTTTCGACGCAGTGCTCGGTCGTGACGTATTGAGTGCGTTTTGTCGATGTTTTGTCCATGTTGACCGCTTGAACAGCGCGATTAGCTGTATGCACACCAGCCAGCAGAACCACGGCCCAGACTCTGTCGCCTACGCGCGAGATCTCAACACCTTGGTGTGGTTCACGGTCGGGACCCTCCGCGAGTTGGCCCGCGCGATTCACGGTCTCCGTGCTGCGCTCGCGAGGCGTGGCCGACTGAACCCCGAAAGCGCCCCGTGGGTCACGCTGAGCAACCTTGTACGACGATGGGAGAACGACGCCAGCTACCGCCGGATGAGGAATCAGGCCGCCTTCCACGTTGACCCAAACGTGATTGAAAGAGGATTGAACGTCCTGGTCGAGGACGAAGATGATGTGACGCTAGCAGAGGGTCGCGGCCCCAGACACGTCGATAGCCGCCTCACGTTGGGCTTCCTGTCCTTGCACAATGGGCTGGATCTGGACCTTGATGGCTATGGGAAGTTCCTCGAAACGGTGATGGAGGGCCACACTACCGCCGGTACCGCTATTCAGGAGGCCTTTGTCGCTGCCGCCGAGGAAATAACCTGACATCATACCCCGCCGTACGACGCCATTGCTCCGACGCGCGGTCGAGACCGTAGCTCCGAGCGCGTCACGCCTTCTCGAAGATCACGACACTTTCACGAGACGCTATGCGCCCGTACTTTCCCATTTGCTGCGCACTATTGCCTCGCCAGCGCACTGTTCTGATCTCCCGGCACAGTAGGCCAGCGCCTTCACCAACCTCTGCCGTAAACTCGTCGACGAGAACCGCCTTCCCTGCATACCTCGCGTTTCCAACTACGAAGGCTGCCTTGGCACCTTTGCGGCATACGCGCCTAACTTCCCGTAAAGCCAAATACATGTCCAGAAAATAGCCCCGCAACATTCGCCGTATTCGTCTATCTTGGACGTGCTCAATACTTGCCTCCAGCCCGGCAGGTGGCACGTACTCTTCCGCATTCGGCCGGTCTGGCTTGGCCTCTGGGTGCGAATGAAAGCTCTGATGACGTAGTGCTCGGTTCTCTTCCCAGTTCAAAAACTCAAACATCAACTCCACACCAAAGACCCGCGTGTAGTCGTGCCGATTCGGATACGGCGGCGACGTGATCACCGCGCTGTACGTCTCGTCGCCATCGGGCAGTGCGCGTGCGTCTGCTCTGCCGGTTCTCCAGCCAGAAGGCGTCGTCGCGACATCGTTGCAAACGTCACTCAGCATCATCTCAACCCGTTCTTTGAATGCCTCCTCCACAGTCTGCGAGCCGCATTCCCTCTTGGTCCACCGCAACCACCCTCCGTTTGCGACCGCGAGGCTGAAACGAGGAATCACGGAGAGCAAAGCCACTCGAAAGAAATCGCGCTCCGCGTCTGTCCCGTCTAGCTCGGAGATCCGCCTCGCGAGGCCATCCAACGCTTCCAACCGGCCATCGGGTAGAGCCCTTTCTACCAACGAACAATAGCGTCGACCGCGCCGCCGCAACTGGTCAGGTTTCGCAACGTTTCTCTCAAGCATGTCCCATCGTGATTCTAGACGACCCCGATCCACGCAGGCGGTCTTTGCGTTCGCCACCAACACTGCGAGCGGCGACAGATCATAACCTCGCGCCGGTATACGCATTTCCTTCGCGGCGAGCAGCGTAGTCCCCGCTCCCGTAAAGGGATCCAGGATATTGTCTTCAGAATCGAGCGCCCATTCCCGGGCCAATGCCTGCACAAGTTCAGCCGTGAAGCTGTGCGCGAACAAATACCACCGATGCACTGGCTTCTTCCACAGATCCCGCGGCGTCACCCACCGTCGCCACGTCGTTGCGTCAGTAACCTGGTAGCCCCCCATTTCTC
Source organism: Vicinamibacterales bacterium (assembly GCA_965116825.1). Classification (GTDB taxonomy): domain Bacteria; phylum Acidobacteriota; class Vicinamibacteria; order Vicinamibacterales; family UBA8438; genus WTFV01. The sequence continues at coordinate 2,781,429 of OZ220736.1, read as the reverse complement.
TCGCCTTGGCGCCTCACTGCGCCGCGCGCCGCGGCGTTCGCACTCTCCTCTTGGTCCATTTCGGTGCGTCTGGCAACGTAACGTCATCTGCGTTCGCCAAGGAAAGCTCGGCGACCCGCGCCACAACCCGCTCTCCAATCTCCCGAAAACGTTTGTTGCCGGACCTAAGGCGATTGATTGTCGCCGAAAAGTAGCCATCATCCGACACCAAGTGATCGGCTTGCGTTATGAGCGCATTCGCATAGATGACGCTGTCGACTACGCCGATATAGATGCACCCAACAATACTCCTTGCTAACTCCAAGGCATCGTTTGTGCGCCGCTCATCAATAGCTGTAGCGTCAATGCCCGCAGCGTCCAATCTCCCTCCAATGTTTGCAACCGCAGATCGGATATGGGTCAGATCCGCTTCCTCGAGCCTGTCGTTGATGTCCTCCTCTGAGAACTTCCCCCATATTCGATCTGGGATGCCCTCGCGCGCGGCCTTCTCGATTGCTCTGCCCCGCGCCCGTCCCACTAGCAATTCGATCTCCGAAGCCGGTGAGTACTCTACCTTGCACCCCTCCACCAACAAGTGGTCGATTAGATTCAGACCCTTCCCGAGGTGCTCCCGTAGCTTCCCTTCCTGTACGCTACGTAGATGTCGCCTAGCCGATTCCAACGCCCCGCCCAACGGAAACAAGCCTCTGTCTTCGGCGCGGGTCAGGTACAGACTGATGTAGTGTAGGACGTTCGTGTCCAAAAACGCGACTCTCTGTAGTGAAGCACTACTCATGACCACGTACATCCTTAGTTAGTTAGTTAGCGTTAGTCGAGAACCTCTGTGTCTCGACGTCGTGCAAGTAATCATCCGAGAATGGTAACGGCGTTTCGTCGTCGGCGGCCGCGATCGCAGCAGAGCACGCTTGGACCAGACGCCGAGGATTGGCACGCGTCTTGGGACTGAACGGAACTTGCTCGCGGAACGGAAACAGGCTGTCCGTCCATTCGGTTACCCCGTCGGGACGCGCTGCATCCAGTCGTGCCTGCATCAGCGCGACGGCCTCCGTGGGCTGCAGGGTAGCCACCTGCAGAATGCTATCTCCAGACACGCGCTCCACTAGAGCTTCCTCTAGGCGGCGCGTAGTGTCGAAAACATCCGGAGTCATCGACAGGAAAAGCCAGAAATGATTGTCCTCCTGGTGAGCGAGGTTGATCAGGCGTTTCAGCGTGGCCAGATAGTCATGCGCAGCCCGTTTCGTTAGTCTCTTCTGTAGTCCGATTTCCTCGAACTCGTCGATCAAGAACGCCACAGCGTCGACGCCAAATCCATGAAGCAGAGTTCTTAAGACTGCGCCAAAGTACGGCGCCTCCTCGTTTTCTGCGACGACGCTCCCATCGTGTCGAGGAAGAAAGTCGCGGTACTGAAAGTAAGGCCTCTTAACGGCGTCAGCAACAATGCGAGCCAAGCAATGCGCGATTTCCTCGTCCGGTGTAATGCCGGCTCTTATAATCGCGGCCTGAAGGGGATCTACGACCTTATGTCGTTGGTGGCGAGACTTGCTTTCCACCAGAAGGTACTCCTCGAAGCCATCTCGAATGAGGCTCCGCTGATAGGGAGTCGAAACATGCGGACCCGCTAGCTCCCATATGAACTTGGCGAAGTTCTTCCGCCCGATGGTTCTCAGTAACCTGTTGGCTAGATCATAAAAGTACACGCCTGGATTGTCGAAATAGAATGACTTAATTCGGCGTTTTGGAAGAACCTGTTCGTGTAGCCAATGCAGTAAACAGGTCTTGCCCGTTCCATACTCGCCAACAATGACAACGACCTTCGGGCCAGCAGCCGTTTGGTGCCGGTCCAGCAGATGAGCCATTGGAGTCGCCAGTGAATCGGGAGGTTGGAAGTTGATTCCAACTGGCGGGCCAGACGCCGATGGCTCGAAGGGATTGAAGTCTAGACCGAGTTTCCGGAATATGTCAGGCATGAAGGGCCTCAGGCGCTCACGGCACCCGCCGTGACATCGCGGTGAAGTCTTATGTGAGAAATGTACGGTCCGCGTTGTGGCTTGTAGTACCGGCGAAGTAGGAGGTCCTCCTGACCTGGCGACACGGCCGTGAGCGTTGCGAGCCCGCGCGACGTCGGGATTAGGCTGATATGCTGAGGCCATTCCCGAAGCAGCCAATTGATCGCGTCGAACAAGACTTGTCGGGGTTGCCGGTAGGTTTGGCAATACTGCAAGAGCAGATCCGATACGGACAAGACCGTCCATTCCACGCCGCGAGGTCGGGAGCGTAAGGACAACAAAAATCTCACCGCGTGTAGAACGGGGTCACCTGCGCCCATCAGTGAAGTGCGCTGGAGCACTGGGAACATGACGGTGCCGTCTCCGGATGGGTTGCAGTATTCGTCGACCAGCATCAGCTCGTCGCGCGCCCAGTAACGAAGACCGTACAGGACGGCAGGCACACCAGCGCGTTCCGGGTGACACAGCGTTCGGCGGTTCGTGCGATTCTGGAACACAATGGTGGACCGGTCCGTGCACCGTTGACGCATCCAGATCACGGGGCAGCCACGCTCCCGGAAGTCCTTGACGGGTTCGGACGATGCATCAGTTGGCATGAAGACGTCGAAAAAGAGCGTCCGACACTCAATGTTGGCCAGGACGAGGGCGGCGAAGTGGTCCCTAGCTGGGTCGCTTAACGACTGGTCATCGTTGCTCAGCGTTGGCTGGCGCAGAAGTTCGCGAACGTGAGAGTTGCCGATGTTGACGCGGAGGCGCTGCCCCTCGCGCACAATGGCGCGGAGGCGGAGCAGAGTGTTGCGATAGTGGTACAGCGTCGTCGGCTTCGGCGGTGAACGGCGGGGCGTAAGTGTCAACCCGTGCTGCAGCACAAGGGCGTTAACGTCGCGCGCGCGGAGTCCGCTTCGGGTGTTCGCGATGGCACACAGGAGACGATGAAGTCCGGCGAAGGAGACGGCCCGCATCCAGTACGCACTCCGCTGGAAGTGTGGAACTGGCTGGGCGGAGTTGGGTGTCATCGTCGCTAGGGGGCTGTGCTCGTCGCATGCCGGAGGCCACGCGTCCCGCGCTATGCGTCGGTTGCAGCGTATCACAGGCCCTGAGGTGGTGGCGCCGGGGTGTCGGAGGTCGTGCAGCGCGGAATGGTGCCGCCTGTGGCCGCCGTGGGCGCCTCGACCGCCGGGAACCGTGTGCCAACGGGGCGTTCGTCGGCGGTCGCTGCGAAGCCGACAGCGGCGGTAGGTTCCCTTCCAGGAAGGGCGAATCGTCATCCCTGGTCGTGGCCGGTACGGGCGTGCACTCCTGCTTCCGCCAGCCGGCCCGCCAGGACCTGCTCGAACACGCGAAGTTCGGGCGCAGCCGACGCGAGATCGCGGCCAGCGGCGCTCACCTTGCACGCACACGTCCCGTCCGGCCCGACCGCGAGCGTCACGTCGATCACGTCGTCACCGGGAACCGTGGCCGCGATCACGACGAAGCTGTCTTCGTTCACGCGCACCCCGGTGACGGCGCCGCCGTAGGTCGAGCAGAAGAACCGCACGACCGACGCCGCGTGCCAGGCCGCGGCCGCGGCGTCCCGGCCCGGTTCCGCCTCCAACTGGTCGACCGCCGCCCGTAGCGCCTCGACGGCGGCATGAACCGCGGCCGTCTCGCGCAACTCGGCGGGCAGGCCCTCGGCCCGGTAGCGCGTCGGCGTGATCGTCGGACGGTGGTTGGCCGGAGTCTCGCCTGACATTCACCAGCCGAGCGCAGCCCGGCCCATGAACCCGTTGCTGGCCTCGCCGTGCATCGGGCTCTCCCGCCGCTGCGCGTCGACCCCCAGCTCGAAGTTCACGTCGCCCCGCTCCAGCACCCCGAGGCCGTAGCCGAGCCGGTAGTCCCGGCCGTACTGCGAGGTCGTCAGGCCGACCCTCGGCGTCCCCACGAAGCGGGCGCCCACCGGCAGCCCGTAGCCCACCTCCGCGTCGACGCGGTCGCCGGCCCCGTACATCTGGTGCGAGCCCATGCCGTAGGCCATCTGGCCGCCCCACAGCGACTCGGCCCCGCCCCGCGACTCCCCGCCCCACGACGGGGCCACCTTCGCACTCAGCCCCAGCGGGCTCGACGGCGTCGGGTCCCACCCGAACGACAGCGACATCCCGCGCTCGGTGAACCCCTCGGCTTGGTGCACCACCAGCGTCCGCACCCGCACGTCGAGCGACAGCCCCGTGACCGTGTCGATGAAGGCGAGGCCGCCGCCCACGTCCATGCCCGCGCCCGTCTCGGCGTCGCCGCCGTCGCGCCGCAGACCCACCTCGACGCTCGGCGTCAGCGACAGCCGGCCGCCGAGCGTGAAGCCCCGCGAGCCTTCCAGCGCCGTGCGCACCCGCGTCACCCCCGCCTCGGAGGCATTCAGACGGCCAGCCGCGCCGTCGACCAGATCGCTGCCCGCGCCGACCCACAGCGCGTCGGCCTTGAACGCCAGCGCGAACCCGCCCGTGGCCCGCGAGCCGATCAGCTCGCCCCGCGTCCCCACCGCCGACATCGCCATCGACACGCTCGTCTCGAGCGCCCCCGCGCCGTCCGGCGTCAGGCTCAGCGACCCCGTGCCGTAGCCGGTCACCCCCCACACCGAGACCCGGTCGTTGACCTGGTAGCCCGCCCACGGGTACACCCCGGTCATCGACGTGCTCATCCGCCCGCCGCTCGGGCCGCTGTAGCCGCCGAGGCCGGCCGTTCGGCCCACCGACAGGCCCACCGTCAGCGCGCCGCGCGAGTAGTCGGCCCCGACCATCGTCGTGCGCACGTCCCCGTCGAGCGACAGCGCGCCCTCCAGGCCGCTGAAGTAGGACCGCGAGCTGCGGCTCCACATTGACAGGACGCCGCCGCGGCTCTCGCGGTTCAGCTCGACACTACGCTACAACATGCTCGTGCCTGCCGGGGAGCATTTCGGCGCCGGCAGCACAAGGGCTGACGCCGACGAAAGAACCCAATGGAAGTCACAGTGTTCACGGCGCGTTCGTGCGGAATCGGCGTCACGACCGGCGTTCTCGTCGCGGTCGTGAGCGGGCAGCTCATCGGCGTGAGTTGGGGCTTGGCGATCCTGACGGGAATGTCCGCCGGGGCGTTGGCGCTCGCAGTTTCCATTGGCGCGCGTGACGGCAGGTTCTACCACTTGGGCGCGGACACGACTCGACGACGGCTTGGCATCTGGATGCTGGATCATCTCGAAGGCAACGATACAGCAGACCCGCGCCTGCATCGCGTGACCTCGCCACCCAGCGAGAGGGCAGACACATCGTGAGCTTTCGCAGGTTGCGCCGATGTGTTGGTGGCCTCAGGTGAATCTCTGGACCATGAATCACACGCGAACGGCTCGCGCCTTTGTGAGCTTGGCGAGATCGATCTCGCCGTCGATCTCGGAGCGCACGCCCGAGGGCCTCGGCCCCACGGCCAGGGCCTCGGGCCGGAAGCTGCGGCGCCCGAATGGGTAAGGCTGCCCTGTATGACGGAGCAAGGAGAGAACCATGAAGCGGATCGCATTCGTCGGAATCGTCGCCGTCATCGTCGTCGGCAGGGCAGCGTGGGGGCCCTGCGTCCCGGCCGCACACGCGGCGCCGCAGCAAGACCAGCCGGTCGAACCGGAGAGAATCGGCATCCATCTCGACGTCGTCGTGACCCAGTCGGTCGGAGAATTGGGACCCGCGGAGAACCCAGGAAGCCGGATGTGGCGCATCGCGGCCATGACGACTAGCGGTCAGCACGTAGTGGTGGGCACGAATACCGCGCTGAGTGCAACGCCGTTCCGGCTGGAGGACGGCAGGATCGCCATCGCGTTCAACCTGACGGTGTACACGCTGAACGAGGCCAATCTAGTCATCAATGCCAACGCCGAAGAGGTTCTTCTCGAAGACGACGCACCGACGGTCGTGGCGGCGCTCACCGACGAAACCGGTCGCGCGGTCGAGGTCACGTTCACCGCAACCGCCGGGACGGGCGTCCGGTAAGGACCGCAGGGGAAGCTAGTTCTCCTCTCTGCTTCGGCAGTCACGTGACTCGGGCGGCGGCCCGTAGAAAAAGCTATCCAGTGGCGATAGGTCTTCGCCGCGCTTCCAGGCCCGGTACGTACAGTATTCCGAGACAAAATAAAGGACCAACCCCACAAGCCCCAACAGTACAACTGCACCATACAGCGTGCTCATCGCTCAACCCTCCTCTTTCGGCGCAGCGGGTACCGCCCCCAAGGGGCGGAACGGGACGAAATTCCATTGGCGCCCGCCACTGCCGCGCAGTGGCCGACCTCGATGTTACACGGTCGCCAGTACGCGCGCGCGCAGGAGTCGCACATACAACAACAACATGCAGTTGTTCCAGACGCCGGGTCGCCAGTACGCGCGCGCGCAGGAGTCGCACAGCAACGGCCGTGCGGGCGCTGCCGCCACCCCACCCCGCGGGATGAAAGCCAGCCAGAGCCGATGTCTATCATGCTGGAGGCAGGGCGCGGCGGAGTAGGCCGCTGATTTTTTCGGCGATCTCGATGGATGCCGTACAGCAACGTGGTCGGAGCCATTCGGTGCGCACCCCGCAGTGTGTCCGGCAGCCTGCCGCTGCCGAGGCCGAGGAGGAAACGGTCCCGGGTCCTCGGTGGCCCGAGGAGTCTCCCGGTGGCTCCCCGCCGCTCCCGTCCGGCGTGGCCGCGCCCCCGCAGCAGCGACGCGGCCCGGAAGCATGCGGGCAACCCGGGAGGAACGATGCAACGGAAGAAGAAGCAGGAAGCGGAGGCGGCGAAGGCGCGCAGGGCTTGGCGCCGCCGGCGCCGGATCCCCGGCATCCCGAGGCGGTGCTGGACACGGTGCCGCGGGCGGTGGGCATCGACGTGCACAAGATGAGTCTGACCTGCACGGTGCTGGTCGAAGACGACAGCGGCCGCGTGGCGTCGGAGACGCGGCAGTACCGCACGTATGGCGCGGAACTGCGTCTGCTGGTCGGCTGGCTGGCCGGTCTGGACCTGTCGCGGGTGGTGATGGAGAGTACGGGCGTGTTCTGGAAGTCGGTGCAGCGGGCGCTGTCCGCGGCGGGCGTGGAGGTCTGGGTCGCCAATGCCCGACACGTCAAGGTCTGCCCGAGCTTCGTGGCGCCGCCGCGGTTGGAGGAGCTGCGGCGCTTGACGCGCCTGGCGGGTGTCAAGGGCAACGCGCGCAAGAAGATCCCGGCGCTCACCGGCTCCGATGTACGGCGTCACACGGCTCGCGCCCGGGAAGTCGACGTATACGTTGGCGAACACGTTGTGCGACGAGACGCTGCCGATCCGGTCTTCGGCGCGTTGGATCTCCCCGTCCAGCTTCGCGAACGTGTCGCCGGTCGCGCTCGCCACGGGCGACGTCTGGTCGTACTCCGACTCGCGATGGAACCACTCGGCCTCGACCCGCAACCGCCCGCCGAACCGGTAGCCGGCCGACAGTCCCGCCAGCAGGCCGGCGGCGCGGTCGTAGACCGTTCTCCAGCCGGCTCCCGACCCGCGGTTCGGATCGGTGCAGCCAGGAACCTCCGCGAAGCGCGGCTTGATGAACTCGTCGCAACGGCTGGCCCGGTCGTTGCTGTTGCCCAACAACTCCACAGACGGCGCGACGTTGAGTCCGATTCCCTGGCTCAGGTAGGCGCCCGACGCTGGCTGCGCCGAGGCTGCGCCGACGTGAGGCTGTTGCGTGGACCAGACAAGGTCGCCCCATTGCCCCATTGAGTCCAGTTCAATCCGAGCGCCGATTGCATACGGAATTGTGTACGACTCACACGATCGCGGATGCAATCCATCAAGATCTACGGGGGCTTCATGCAATGCCCGCGGCTTCCGCACCGAACTCCACTCTCGCCGCCTCCCAACACGCCCGTCGAGCGCGACCTGCCGTCGACTCGCCCATCTCTCATCGTGGTCCAAAGGCAACGCCGGCGGCACGGAACGCGGCAAAGAACCGCAGGCTCAACGAACGTCGTGTCGAAGTGCGACCGCGTGACCAGCTCGCCGGGGGGTTCTCCGTGCTCGACTCGCGCGCGATCTCGACACCACCGCCGGCCACGGCGAACACCTCCTACCCGCGACCGCGAAGCCTGATCGGCATCTCGAAGAAGCCGCGCTGGCCTTCACTGGCTGTGGTTCAATGCGGTCAATCAACGTCAGGACCCAAGCCATAGCGCCGCCGTCTGGCCGTTTGCTCATGGCCGCTCGTTCATTAGTAAGTGTCATCGGACGGGAGTCGACGAGGTTCACCACGGCGATAGCACACCCAGCCGGCGGCACGTCCGGGCGCTTAGGACACTGCCCGCAACTAGTTTGCCACCTGCTGGCTTTCCGGCCATACTGGAAGCATGCAGCGAGACATCGAGCTGGAAGCGACCCTGGTTGCGAAGTATGCCGTGGTCGCTTGTTTGTTAGCTTCACCGCTGTGGACTCTGGCAGCTTCAGCCGGACGGCGGGGGAGAATTGAAGAGTGTCCGCGCAGCGCGTCGTAGACCCGGGAGGGGGCTCGGGGGAGGGGACGCCGACCGCGGAAGGTTCCACCCCCTGGCGCCCCGTGCAGAGCGCCGGGGGTGGCGGTGGTCGGACCGTATGAGTCGCTTGGCCGATCAGGGGCCGCGCCGGAGTTTGGTCGCCACCGTCTTTTCCCACGGCCTGAATGGATACCTGAGCGTGAGGGCTCGCAAACAAGCACAGGAGCAGGAAAAGATGCCAGATTTTACCGTAGGCGTTGACATCTCGAAGGCCCATCTCGACGCCTACAGGGCACCCGACGGCAAGGCCGCGCGATTCACCAACGACGCCGCGGGATTCAAGGCGCTGATCGCCTGGATCGAGTGCCCGGTGCGGGCCGTCACCTACGAGCCGACAGGGCACTGGCACCGAGCGTTCGAGGAAGCGCTGCTCACAGCCAAGTTGCCCCTGGCGCGGGTCAACCCGTTGCAGGCGCGACGGTTCGCGCAGGCCATCGGACAACGGGCGAAGACCGATGTCGTCGACGCCCGGGTCCTGGCACAGATGGGAGCCGCGCTGGATCTGCGGCCAACCGAGAGGTCATCACCCGCGTGGCGCGCCCTCGAGGAACTCCGAGTGGCGCGTGACGCACTGATCAGGGACCGCACCGCTGCACTCAACCGCCAAAAGCACACTCGACAGCGCCTGCTCAAGCAGCAGAACAAGACGCAGCTGGCGCAGCTCGACCGGCATCTGGCCGCCATTGATGCCGAGATCGGAAAGCGGCTCGCCGAAGACGCAGCACTCACCCGACGGGCCGAGATCCTGACCTCCATTCCGGGCGTGTCCCGTATCACCGCCACAGGCCTGCTCATCCAGATGCCGGAACTCGGCCGACTCGACGCCAAGGCGGTCGCCAGCCTCGCGGGGCTCGCCCCCGTCACGCGACAGTCCGGCACCTGGCAAGGCCGAAGCTTCATCCAGGCCGGCCGGGCGCAGGTGCGGCGAATCCTCTACATGCCGGCCGTGACGGCAATGCGCTGCAATCCGGACCTGCGGGCGAAGTACCGGCAACTCGTCGCCCAGGGAAAACCGGGAAAGGTCGCTCTGGTCGCCGTCATGCGCAAGCTGCTCGTCCTCGCCAACGCGCTGCTCGAACAGGACCGCACTTGGCAGCCAGAGCGGCCAGGACAGGACAGGACACCATCCACCGGAGAGGCACCGCTCGTCGCTGCATGAGCTTCCACACGCACCTGGGGGATCGCACTTGACAACATGGATACTCCGGTGTTGGACGAGCGCAGTCGCCGGCGGTGGGCGGCGGCCGAGTCGCTTGCCATCGGCTACGGCGGCGACGCGGTGGTTTCGTCGGCCACCGGTCTGGCTCGGGAGACGATTCGCAAGGGACGCCGGGAGATTGCCCGCGACGAGCCTCCGACGGACCGCATCCGGCGCCCTGGCGGCGGCCGGCCCCGCATCCAGCAGGATCAACCCGGCATCCAGGCCGCGCTCGAAGCGCTGGTGGACCCGCTCACGCGCGGCGACCCGACCTCGCCGCTGCGCTGGACGTGCAAGAGTCGCGCGAAGCTGGCGGCGGCGCTGACCGAGCAGGGCTGGCGGGTGAGTTCGACCACTGCGGGCCGGCTGCTGCACCGTCTGGGGTACCGGCTGCAATCGCCGCGCAAACGGCAGGAAGGCGCCACGCATCCGGACCGCAACGCGCAGTTCGAGCACATCAACCGGACTGCGGACGAGCATCTGACCGCCGGCGAGCCGGTGATCTCGGTCGACACGAAGAAGAAGGAGCTGGTCGGGAACTTCAAGAACGGCGGGCGGGAATGGCAGCCGAAGGGCACGCCGCCGGCGGTGCTGGTGCATAATTTCCCGACCGACGCCGAGGGCAAGGCGATTCCGTACGGCGTCTACGACATGGCGCGCAACGAAGCCTGGGTGAGCGTGGGCTGGGACCACGACACACCGGCGTTCGCGGTGGCGTCGATTCGCCAATGGTGGCGCCAGATGGGCTGCGGCGCCTACCCCGACGCCACGACCCTGTTCATCACGGCCGATGCGGGCGGGAGCAACGGGTACCGGTTGCATGCCTGGAAGCATGAGCTTCAACAGTTGGCCGACGAGACCGGACTGACCATCGAGGTGAGTCATTTCCCGCCGGGCACCAGCAAGTGGAACAAGATCGAGCACCGGCTCTTCTGTCACATCACGGCGAACTGGCGGGGCACCGCGCTGACGACGTATGAGACCATCGTCGACCGCATCGGGAACGTCCGGACGGAGACCGGCCTGCATGTCCGGGCCGAACTCGACGCCGGGGAGTATCCCACGGGCGTTACAGTGACCAAGGAACAGATGGAGGCACTCGCGCTGGTCCGCGATGAATTTCACGGGGAATGGAATTACAAACTGCTACCCCGATGAAGTTGAAGACTTTATAGTAGAGTCGAGGGGAGGCGCGTAACCGGTAGGGCTCGGTGGCTCGTCCGGCGCTTTCGCGGCCGGGCCGCAGTCCGAAGCCCGTAGGCACGTTTCCTCCCCCCGCTCTCCGAACCCGGCGTGCCGATTGCCGGCACCGGGCTCTCCAGTGGAATCATGCGGCTCGCACACGGGTTCCCGGCCACGGCGAGCGCATGGGTCTCGCGAGTTGTGGCACCCAACTCGCACCCGTGCGCCGGACCGGCCGGTGCGTCGTCAGGCCTGTTTACGCCCTGGCGACCGCGACCGCTCGGGTCGTCCCCTTCGCTTGTGCATGTGATGACGTCCGGCATTCCTGCTCGTCTGCGGGGTACTAGGCCGGTGGCCACTCCCGCGAGCCTGCTGCCTTTCGCCATCGCTTCCACCTGAGGTCCCTTCCCTCTGCCGGCATTACCCGGCTTCCTCGGTACCTACGGACCTCTCCGCCACCCTACCGGCCCGACCTGACCCTCGCGGGCTGTCGGTTGGCGTGTGCCGCGCCACCGGCAGGGCTTCCCGTGTTGCGTCCACTCCCCTCTTCCACACGTGCCGTCGCCATTACCCCGGCGGAAACGGTCGGTGCTCGCGTCGCTCGCTTCCTGACCGCTGGCAGCCTTCCCCGTGATCGAGGCGGGTCGGCTTCCGCATTAGACGTTTCGAGGCCTGCGCGGCGTTCACGTCGTTACGGCCCGCGTGCTCGCTGAACCGCCCGAGGCGGCCCTTTCTCGTCGGAGTGCTTCAGCCGATGTCGTTGCCTCCATCGTCCGCCCCGACCGCTACCGGCTGGAGCGACAGTTGCCGGGCGGGATTCGCACCCGCTGAGGAATGGCGCCTTTCACGGCGCACTCGATCACTGTCCTTACTGGAAACAATCAGCAGTGGGCCGCGGTGAGTTGTGCCTCTGGTCCGGATCTCGATGGTCTTGCTCCCGTCCGCGATCAGGTTCGCAAACGGCTGCTGCACCGAAAGAGCCTTCAGGACTCGTCGGCCAGAGACCGCCCCCTCCAGACTGCTTCCACAGTCCTGGCGCAATAGTGATCTCGTTCTCGTTCGACATTGAGGGGAATGCTAAGGGCTCTGATCGATACAACTTTGCCAAGTTCCGCGACGCGCCTGCCCATGCCTGCGACGTCATCGTCCAAGAAGGCGGCAACGTTATTTCCGTCAGTGTCCTAACGGGCGCCAGAAGTCGATGCCGGTCACGCCATCCGTGGCATCAAGCAGCCGCGGCCCGCGGCTGCTGCTGCTCGATCCACGCCCGCACGTGAGGCGAGATCCAGCGCCGGTCACCTTGAGGATGCGGTCGTGGTCCTCACGCAAGGGCTCGCGAAGACGGGCTCGTGGTGCGCGAGCCGTTGCTCAGCGCGCGCCCGCGCCGCGGTGGGGGTGTGCAACGATAGGCGCTGGCGCTGGCTGAGCAGCTCGTGCAGGACAACCGGTTCCGAGTCGAGGTCGGTACCATGGCGCCGATTGACGTCGTGCAGGCGCAGTCGGAAGCCGCGCCGCGCCGCCAGTTGCTGACGCTGGCTGTCGAGACGCGGCGCACTCCGAGCTTGTGCTGAAGGAGCTCATCGTGGAGGGCATGTCCGATGAGCTGTGCGACGCGGAGATCAACCCGACGGACCAGCCGCGGACTAGAGGCGGCGCCGATCGACCTGCAGGAAGCGATTCGCGGGGCGCTCGAGAGGCGCACCGACGTCTCCCGCGCGCGACGCCAGCTCGACGCTAACGAGGCGACCGCAACAGCACGCTGCCGGCGCTCGACCTGGTGGGGAGCTACCAACTGAGCGGTCAAGGCGGTCCCCGGCGGGTTCCGGCCGGGAACAGCTTCGAGGACATCTTCCGAGGTACCGGCGGCGTAATCCCGGGGGGCTACCGGGATGCGCTCCAGAGCATCGCCAACGCCGACTACCCAATCTGGAACGTCCAACTACAGATGACCTACCCGCTGGGTCGAAGCGCGGACCGGGCCGCGTACGAACGGGCCGGTTGGAGCTGCAGCAGAATCGCGCGCAGATTCGCCGAATCGAGCTGCGGATTGCCAGCGAGGTCACCAACGCCGCGCTTCGGATCGAGTCGATCCGGGAGCGCATTGAGGCGGCGACGGCGTCGCGGGAGCTAGCCGAGGAACAGCTCCAGGCAGAGGAGAGCAAGTTCGAAGTGGGTCTGTCGACGAACTTCTTCGTCCTGCAGTCGCAACGCGATCTCGCGACTGCGCAGGATGCCGAGCTGCGCGCAATCCTCGACTACCAGCGGGCGCGGATCGAGTTAGAGCGGACGCAGCGGGCTTCGCTCGGCGGCGCCGGCATCGCCCTGGTCGGCAGCGCGATGGAGCGCGGACCCGTGGGTCCCACGGGCCGCGTGCCGTCGGGGCCGTTTCTGACGCCGCAGCGTTGAGTCGAGCGGGAACAGGGACAAGACGTCTTACCGCCCCTCGCGTAGCGGTCGCCAGCGCGTGGGAAGCAGGACCTGCACCTCGTCACGGTTCAGCGATTCGACTTTTCACCCAGGTCGCGCTGGTGGGCGGCGCAGACCACCTGCTGTCCGCCGATCTCGATTCGCGGCTCCCCGCAGGCAATCTCGCCGATGAACGGGGTCGGACGCTGGCCTGCGCCCGGCACACCCTGCTGTGCGTCGCGTGTTACGAGCGCGCCAGATTCGAGGAGAGCCGCCGGCACGGTCTGCAGGCGCAGGTCTGCGCTACCGAGGACACGCGGTTCGGAGAGGTCTTCGTCGATACCTGCCTGGGTATGGCGGCCATGGCGCAGGGACGTGTGGAGGAGGCCGGCCGAAGATACCGCCGGGCGCGGCGGGGAGTCCGGAAGTTCTTCTCCTCCGATCCCTGCCTTACGGTGAGCACCGACGTGCTGCTGATCGAGCTCGATCTCGAGCGGAACCGCGAGAAGGCGATCCAGCCGCGGACCCTGAAGAACCTGACGGAGTTGCGGGGAGTCTGGGTCGACGTCTACTCGACGGCGGTCGCGGTGAGCGCCGAGCTGATGCTCGGGCAGTACGACAGCCGGGCGGTCATCAAGCTGCTGTCGAAGGCGGTCGACGACGCGCGGGCGACCGGTATCGAGAGCCTGTCGAAGCACATACCGGCGCTGCTGGCGTACTACCTGGTGGAGGTGGGACGCCCGGATGAGGCTGGACAGGTGTGGCGCGACCACGGGTTGCCGTGCGACGAGTCCGAGCTGCTCGATCTCGAGTGCCGGTCCTGGCGCACGATGGAGGCGCTGTCCTGCGCACGGGTCCGGTTGCTGGCGAATCAGGGCGAGTGGGGCGGCGCCGAAGCACTTGCGAGCGGCCTGTGCTCGGTTGCATCGGAGCACGGCTTGACCCGCACGCTGCTGAGGGGACTGGCGCTGTCGATGGACGTCGCTCACCGCGCGGGACAGCCGGATCGGGCGCTCGAGCGTCTGGTCGATTTCCTCCGTACCGTGCGCGGCACCGGTTTCTCGAGGCCGCTGGTGCGCCATCGCACCGTCAGCCGGATCGTCCTTCGTCGGCTGCTCGCCACGGACCTGGACGAGGAGCTGCGGGCAATGGCCGAGTCGATGCAGGCGACGGTGGGCGGGTCGGCAAGCGGTGGCGAGCAGCTCTTCTCGACGCGCGAGCTGGAGGTGCTGTCGGAGGCGGTGCGCGGTCTGCGGAGCAAGGAGATAGCCGATCGCCTAGGCATCTCCGACCAGGGTGTCCGCTACCACGTGAAGAACATCTACCGCAAGGCAGGCGTCGGCAAGCGGGCGGACGCGATCAAGTACGCGCGGTCGCTGGGGGTTCTGACGTGATCGCCGCGGGCGCGCCTGCACCTCTGCCGTGGCGGCATCGAACTGGCGCCGTCTCCGCCACCCGCGAGTCTCTCGTCCCTGGACACTCGCGTCAGGGACATGCTTCCGAACGAACTGCGCCACCTCGGCAATTGGCGTGGTCATCCAAGGCCGTCTGGGGCGGCCCGCAACAGGGCCACGCGCACCGGACGCTCTTCACCGTGTGAAGAACCACCTGTACTCACCGGTGCCGTTGAAGCTGATCTGCACCTGCTGTGCAACAACGTAGTGCCGATAGGGACGGTCCGGGCCTATACGTGTGAAGCCCAGCGCATCGGTGAGCGCAGCATTTCCCTTGTAGTTGGCGAAACGCGCTCTGCTGAAGGACAACACGATATCCGCCGACGCGGCGTCGCCAAGGCTCAACTCGACGGTATAGTCGTCCGAGGTGTCCGCCGTCTCGTCTATGCCGGACATGGCATACATGAGCGTTGCGATGTCGTCAGGGATGAGAGTTCTCCTCACCTGGCCTGGACTCAAAATCCAATACATCGCAGCCTCGGTATCCAGGAAACCCATATGCTCGGCGAGCCCCTTGTTTCCATTTGCCGCGAAGGTATGGCCGGCCGGCAGGTCCGCCAGCAGGCGGGTGTAAGTACTCTCGTCGACGACGTCTTCGAGTACGAACGGGTTGTTCGTCCTGCGAAAAAACCAGTGAATGTTCACGTCGTTGCCGCGCCCATCGTCCTGCGATCCTCTTATACCGTCGCTCCCCGGATCGAGAGTGTACGCTGGGCCGTTCTTCTTCGCGTTTGTATATCTGTCAGTGGCTCGTGTTCCGAGGCAGCCGCCAAGGCTTGGATGGCCAAGTCCCAATGCGTGCCCTATTTCGTGCAGCGCGACGGACTCGAAGTCGAACGTCGTGTCCGGGTCTGCGACGCTCAATCGCTGTATGTTCCCGGTTGTCGGCGTCAAGGCGTTGAACGTGTCCACGATATTCTGTACGGCTTGCCGCATCTCATCGGCGTATACGCTCTCCGGATCGATGCCGATGGTGATGTGCAGCTCTCCGCCGTTACCGTCGTACCCTCTGGGATGCGTGATAGTCGCATGCTGGCCCTCGCGGTTGCAATCGGCGGCCACGAGAAAGACACCGGAGTGAGCATGCGGCATCGCCGGCCACGCTATCGGATACACGGCGCAACCGGCAAGTACGGCCCATGGAATTACTTTTTTCCTCAAGACAGAGCTCCCTTGTCCGGACAAAGTCTTGCGATCGCCGAAGGTTTCGACTCAGCGCCTTGCCGTCAGTCCGTCGCGGTCGGCCAGAGCGAACAACCACCGCTCGATTTCCGCCAAACGATCCAACTCCGGGTGATCCAGACGCTCGGCCTGTCGCTGGAGCCCCTTCCATGCGATACGCCTCTGCGCTTTGCCGTTGACCACGAATATGGAGATCGGATCGTCGGGGCCTACAGTCAGACCGGTAGTCCGTTTCCAGTATTCCGCCTCGAGCCGCCTCACTTCGGATTGGATCTCCCCGCGGGCGATGCGGTGCAGGTCGTCGACGGCCCCTTGGAGCCTGGTCGCCACGTCCCGGCAATCGAGTCTCCTGATGTAGTCGCCGGAGCTTCGCATGTACTTCGGATAGCGCACGAGGACGGAACCATCACTGTAGATCCGTACATATGGCGTCGGATCGTCGTCCGCAACGCCTGCATACTGATCGAATTGAAGAACCGGTTCCCCCGACGGCGCGGGGTCTCTCTCGCTGACACCGCGGCGGTCGTCCGGGACCGCGTATGCACTCACCGACTCGCCGTTGCCCGCGGCGATATACTGCACTCCGTCCACGGCAAAGCTGATGGGCCACAGGCCGCTCACCGAGGAGCGGTGATCGCTCTCCCAAAGAACGGTGCCGTTTTCCTGATCCCATGCTGTGAGGTGCCCATCCGCCCCTCCGCCGAAGACCAATCCTCCGCCGGTTGCGACAAGCGATGCAGACGCGCCGCGTTGGAGGCGAGCCGGCGTCACCCGTCGCTCGGCGGCCTGGCCTGCGGATGTCTCATACGCGCCGGTGTACAGTCGCCTGGAGCACGGCTCGAAGGCAGGCAACCGCGATCGAACTCCCGCCCGAGGCTGCGGCGTAGCGGTCAGCACCTCGCCGGTCTCGCTGTCGAGCTCGTAGAGCCTGCTGGAGTCCCCCCAAAGCAGCGTTCTTCGATGTTCACCGTCAGCCTCGGTGCCGGCGAGCATGGGGGGCTGGAGGGCGCTCCTCCAGTCGTAGCCGGCAGGCGCGTGGGAAAAGTGCCAGAGCACGTTTCCGCTGTCGCCGTTGATCGCCAGGATCGAGTTCGAGTCCCAGGGATTGCCAACTGCCCAGTAGACGAGATCCTGCTGCGGATCGTACGAGCCTGCGGTCCAGGTGGGGGCACGCCCGAAACTCCACAGGTTGCCGGGTCGGGGCTGGACACCCGGGCGGGCGTTATCGGTATGCCAGACCACGTCGCCTTTGGCGGCGTGGTACGCCAGAATGAGGCTGCGGGCTCCCAGTTCCCCGCCAGCGATGCCGGCCAGCACCCGATCCTTGACCACGAGCGGCGACGTGGTTCTGGTATAGCCGTTCGAGGCCACCAGTTCCGCGTCCCAGAGCTCTTTGCCGGTGCGTGCGTCGAGAGCAATCAAGTGGGCATCCGGGGTGCTCATGTAGAGCGCGTCGCCCAGGATGGCGATGCCGCGATTGTTCCGGCCGCAGCAGGCACGGAAATCTACCGGCAGTTCGCGCTCGAAGCGCCAGAAAGTCTCGCCGGTGGCGGCGTCGAAGGCGATGACGCCGCTCGGCTCCTCGGTGACGAACATCACGCCGTCGACGATCAGCGGGGTCGTCTCCGTCCGGTCGAGCTGGCGGATGGCGCGGGTCCACGCCAACTCCAGGTCGGCGACGTTGGCCCGATTGATCTGATCGAGCGGGCTGTAGCGCTGGCTGTCCAGCGTGCCGTTGTGCATCAACCAGTTCTGGGGCTCGTCCGCGGCGTTGAGCAGCCGCTCCCAGGTGACAGGCAGGAGCTGTCGGGCTCCGTCGGTCCCCGGCACCTGGGCGGCAGCGTACAGCGGTCCCCCGATCAGGAGCAGTCCGAACGAGCACACGGAGAGGTAGGTTTTCATGGCTCCCCACGTTCGCCCTCCAGGGCTGGCCTGGGGGAAAACAGAAAACAGCATCGCACAGCCGACTGTAGCACACGGACAGTGTAGCGGCGGGAGGGGGTGACGCGGCTCATTCGCCGCGGTAGCGCCTGCACCTGCCCGCGCCGCACTCGCAACATCCAGAGTACCCGGCGCTGGCCAGTCCCTGTACCGACGCCGCGGGCGCGTCATCGGAAGAACCGGTTCGGCACCCGGACGACGTCGTCGGGCTGCACCCGGTCGCTCAGCTTCGCGTCCTTCTCCACCGTTTCGTCGCCGACCGTCCGAACGATGCGAATGCGGTCGAGCGCGGCGAAGAACGTGCCGCCGCCGGCAAGCGGCAACACCTGAAGGACGGTGCTGTCTCTGCGGATTGCATTACCGCCCCGGGCTGCGCACGGCTCCGATCACGTACGCCGCCTCGGCTCGCGTCACGAGCATGTCGTCAGGCTGCACCCGGTCGCTCAACTGCGCGTCGACCTCCACCTGTTCGTCGTCGACCGTCCGAACAATGCGAATGCCGTTGAGCGCCGCCACGTCCGTGCTGCCTCCAGCAAGCGACAGCAGCTGCTGAACCGTCGTGTCCTCCCGGATCGCATAAGGCCCCGGGCTGCGCACGGCTCCGATCACGTACGCCACCTCGGCCGGCGGCACGAAAACCGTGTCGCCGTGCCCCAGCGCAACGTTTTCGGCAAGGTCCCCCGCCCGAGCGCGTCGAGGTTCACACGCCGGGTCTCCGCGCCTCCACCGTCCTGTTGCGCCGCCGGTCCGGCCGCCAGTGCGCCGCCTCGCACCACCACCGCCTCGTCGGACGCGCGGTCCGTGCTCCCCCCCGCGAGGGCGAGCAGCTCGACCATGGTCAGCGGCCCGGTCAGCGGATAGGCGCCGGGTCGCCGAGCACGAAGACGCGCCGGCTGCGATACTCCGCAACGCTCGCGGTGACGTGCGGGTCGTTCAGGTAGCCCGCCGCCAGCCGTTCCTGCAAGAGTCTCTCGAACGCCCGCACCGTCCGGCGCCCGACGCTGATGCGGCCGATCAGCGGAAACGAGACGGCCCCGTCGAGCCCGACCGTGTAAGTGCCGCTCAGGTCGGGCTGGCCGAAGACCCGGACCTGCAGCACGTCGAGGGGTGCGGCTCTTCTTGGTAGAGGAGTTTTTGCCCTATTCATGGGCCTTTTTACCCGCGGATGCGTCTCTCCAGTGCTCATTTCGGGGGGGGGGGACAGCAACCAAGCCAGCGCGTACCCGGGTCTTTCCGGCGGCCAGCCGAGCATCGAAACGGCGCCGAACACCGTCGGTCTGTCCCCCTCAGGCGCGCTCCCTTCTGGACATTCGCGCGGCGTTCTGGTACGGTGCCGTGGGAGGGAGGCAGACCTGCGATGGCTGTGACGACAGGATTCCAGCGACGTACATTCGACGTGCCGCGAACCGGCGTCCCTTGCATCGATCTCCCGAGCCGAGTCCCGTGCGCAGCGGCCGATGCTGTCTTCGCGGATGCCAAAGCCCTCGGGTGTGGCTCTTCTTCGTCGACGGCCCAGGGGGCTTCTGCAAGCGGCATGGCAAGAGCTACTTGACGCGTCGAAGGCGTGGTGGAGAGGGCGGCGGGGGCGGCTCGCTGACCGGCGGGGCTGTCCGCGCAGCGTATCGCTGGGCGTGATTCCGTTCGTATTCGCGCGCTTCGTGGAACTCCCAGTACGGATCGAAGTCGCCGCTGGCTCGTAGCGCCCGCAGCTTCAGGACCGCCTCGGCTCCCACCAGGCGCCAGCGGGCACCGGTCAAATCCATCCGGTCGCGGACCAGGGTACCGGCACGCCCCTTCGATGACGCCAGTGGCGATGGGATAGCCCGCCGCGAGGTAGCGGTCGTAGTGCAGATACGGCGCGTACTTCTGCAGGTAGTCGGCGCACGTATCGACCGGCTTGCGGGTGTCCTTCGACAGGCCGGCGACGGTCGCCGCACGCCGCATCGCCGCCGCCACCCGGCTGGCCTTGCCCTCGAGAATGCTCTGCACGCGCGTCCAGGCCCAATGCGCCGCATCGGCGCTCCCCTCGCGATGGAACACGTGCGCCGCCTTCCAGACGTACTCGACCACGTGGATGATGTCGAGTATCACCGTTACGTCCACGCCGTAGGCGGCGGCGCTCGCTTCCACCAGGTCGAGCTGCGTCTCGGCGCCGTCGACGAGCACGACCCAGCTCTTGACGTGCTCGGGGTCGTGGCGCTCGGCTTCCAGCGTCGCCTCGGCGACCACCTCCCAGGGCTCGCGTTGCAGGCTCGCCCAGACCCGCTTGGCCACCGGGCGGGGCCGCACGAGCGGGGGCTTCGCGCCCGGCTGTCGTGGCATCAGGCTCCGCAGGAACTCCTCGGGGCTGCGCACCAACGGCGCCGTCGTGTAGACGGCGGCCACCGTCGCCATGCGCTTGGCGTTCTTCTTCTCGCCCGGCTTCAGGCGCTGGAATAGGGAGAGCGGCTCCCGTTGCTGCCGGCGCTTCTCGGCCGCCCGCCGCGTCGCCTCGCGCAGGTCGTCGCGATGCAGCACCACACCCTTGCCGTCGAAGGTGAGCACGACGACCGACCCCTCGGGGGGCGGCTCGCCCATCGCCGCGCGGCGCGCCTCGTAGAAGGCGTCGAAGTCCTCGGCCGCACGAGCCACCAACTGTTCCGCCTGACGCTTGGGCACTTCGGCCCCGGTACTGCGAGACAGATCGAACAGCGCTTCGTCGAACGACCGCGAGGCGGCCGCCTCGGCCACCCGCCGGCGCACCTCCAGCGAGTAACGCTCCGGCGGCAGGTTCAGCGCGGCGTCGAGCGGATGCAGACTGTCATGACCGGGACGCGCGTAGCCCACGCGCTCGACCGCCACGGTGCCGAAGGTCGTCTCGATGCGGCGTTCGTGCACGCGCCGTTGCGAGCGCTCGACACCGTCGGCCCCCGTGACCGGACCGGCGGCCTCCCCCGGACTGCGCTCTTCGAGGTGCCCCTGCAGGAGCTTGCGTTCGCGGTAGGGACGCCGGTTACCCGGCGCCCCCCGCACAGATCCGGACATGCCCGTTAAGGCATCCGGCTCCTCCCTTGGGTTGCGCCCTCCCCGGCGCTGACGGCGAATCGTTGGTTCGGCCACGGGTGTCGGATTTCCAGCTTGGGCCAGTGGTGCACCGTGAGGTGGTCGACCCGTGCCCGGCCGATGCGGTCCCGTTGCGACCTGCGGCGGAGCAGTCGCAGCCACAGATGCTTCAGACGCAAGACGAAGCGATGCAGATATCGGAAGCTGGTTGGAACGGCGTAGTAGTTCAGCCAGCCGTCAACCACCTTCCCCAACCACTTCGCCGTGGCCTTGACGTCGTCATGCATCCGCCGGCGTAGCACCTCCCTGATTCGTTTCAGGGTCCGGCTCATCCGCTTCGCAATGGGTTTGCGGCCCAACTGGAATCGGCCTCCGCGGGACTTCGCGCAGTAGTGCGTGAATCCCAGGAAGTCGAACGTCTCCGGGCGACCCTGCCCGCGTTGCTGACGGCATGCCATTGCATACCGTCCGAACTCGATGAGCCGGGTCTTGCCGGGGTGCAGGTCCAGTCCGAATCGGACAAACCGGTCCTGTACGGCTTCCAGGAACCGCTCCGCATCCCGCTTGTGCTGGAAACCCGCCACAAAATCATCGGCGTATCGCACGATGATTGCGTCGCCTGTGACCTCGTGGCTGCGCCACTTCTTCTGGAACCACAGGTCGAGGACGTAGTGCAGGTAGATGTTCGCCAGGACGGGTGAAATCACCGAGCCTTGGGGAGTTCCCCGCAGATTGTCCCGCCACTCGCCAGCTTCCATGACGCCAGCGTTCAACCACTTGATGATGAGCCTGATGACCCGCCTGTCCCCGATGCGGTGCTCGAGGAACCGGACCATCCAGTCCCTCGAAACGGTGTCGAAGAAGGCGCGGATGTCGCAGTCCACCACCCAGTTGATTTTCCGCCGCTCTAATCCGACCGCGAGCGCGTCAAGCGCGTCATGCGCCCCGCGCCCGCGTCGGAATCCGTAGCTGAACCCCAGGAACTCCGCCTCGTATATCGGCGTCAGGATGGTCTCCGTCACCGCCTTCTGGACGATTTTGTCCTCGATGGCCGCGACGCCGAGCGGTCGTGTGCCGCCATCAGGCTTCGGGATGTTCACCCGCCGTGATGGCGTCGCTCGGTACGCTCCCGAGTGCACGCGGTCGTGCAGGTCGGCCAGCCGGCCTTCCAGCCCTTCCTCGTACATCCGCCACGTCATGCCGTCCGCGCCTGCCGCTGCATCCCTCTTCAGCGCGAAGAACGCCCAGCGCAACGCATCGACCGTGACATGGTGGAGGAGCGCCGTCAGACGCTCCCGTGGCTCCCGGCGTACGAATTGCCGTATCCGTTCGGCCGCCTGTGGCGCGCTTTCCCGGCGCTGCGTCCGGCGCGTGCTTTGGCCTCCCGGATTCTCCTTGGGCTCGGTCCTTGGCTCCATCGGCTCCGCAGGGACCCGAGTCCCCTTGTTCGTCGACTTCACAGCTACTACGACCGAGTCAGATTTCTCCATGCCGTTCATCATCGGTTACGGATTTCCTCCTTTCCTCAGCGACCCCGCCCACGACAGCGGGATGGCATGGAGACCTCCCAGGTCCCGGTCCAGCGCGTACGTACGTGCCTGGGTTCTTCGACACCGCGGGATTCCGGCCCCCCTCGCCATGGCGGTGGGACGGATGCTGCCTTCGGTCTTGATGAGGACCTCGGCATCCCGGACGTACCATCCTTTCGGTGCTCAATAGCCCTGCCCGCACGCGCCCCTGTCAACGCTTGACCCCGGCCCTCGCGGACCGTGGCCCATGACTCGGGGTGGAAGTGGTGGCTCCCCTCTCCTTCCTGCCGGACTCTCACCGGCTGCGCTGACACCAGTTAGCCTGGCGCACCATCAACTCCTGCCCCCGCCGCTGCAACTCCCGTTCGAGGTTGCTCTCGCTCATCTGTTGTGCTTCGCGCGAAGAAAGGTAGGCTTTGGCCTCGGCGAAGGCGGCCTCGGCCGCCGCATACGGCGCCGGGGCGGGGGGAGTGGGGACAACGGCTCGCATCGCTCAGCTCTCCCGCAACCGCTGCTGCGCATGCCGGACCACAGGATAAACCAGGACCGTCTTGGGCGCCTCACCGGCACGGCGACCGTGCCGGTCCATGCGACCGCGACCGCTGGTCGAGCCCAACGCGACAAAGTTGGCGGCGCGGTAGCAACCCCCGTGGTGGCGGCGCGCATCCACCAGCGTTTCCACCAGCCAGGGCTCGACGTGGTAACGGCGCGGCCAGTCCACCGCCAACTGCGAGAGACCGCGCGCCAGAACGGCGCTGGCCAGGTTCTTCACCCCGACCCACGGCAGCAACAGGAAGCGGCTGTTGTTGACCACGCGCTGCAGATTCCGCGCCCGAGTCCGATCATCCCAGCCGACCCAGCGGTCCCGGACCGCCATGCGCCACGCCGGACTGGAGAACTGCAGGCAGCCGACCACCGCCCCCTGAGGCCGCGACGCAAACACCAGATAGCGCAGGTGGGCGCCGAACGGGACCGTGTGCCCAAGGTAGTGGTAGCGTCCCACCAGCTCCCGGAACAGCAGGCGCTGGGCGGGCTCGCGCACCAACTCGACCGCCAGCGGCTCGACATCGCGCACGCTGCCGACCAGCGGGAGCCCCGGCTCCCCTGCCGCCGTCCGGGGAACGCGGGTGACCGAACCGAGTGCGCGGCCCCGGCGCTTGGCAGGCAGCTCCAGCGCACCCTCCGCGTCGAGCCGCTCGAGGAACTCCCGGCACTCCCGCGCCTTCAGCCGCCCGTTCGGCCGCCGCCACCGCAACAACTCGCACACCGTGCGCGCCAGCTCCATCCGGCTCAGACCCGAACACTCCCGCACGACCTCGCGGATCAACGTCATTTCCTGCACGCCGAACGCACGGCCCGAGAATCGCGTCGTCGCCACGGTCGTCACAGCAGCGTCTCCCTTCCTGCGCGTTCCGGTGAAACCGATCACCCGTTCCGGTGGCAAACCGATCACCTGTTCCGGCGCAAACCGATCACCTGTTCCGACGCAAACCGATCACCTGTCGGAGCGAAGCGACGCGGGACGAAATCATGAGTCCCGGGTCTCCGTTCGGGTCGACGGTCGGCTTTGTTTCCGCATCGAGTCTCCTTTCAGGTCGAGCTTGTACGCATTGTGCACGAGACGGTCGAGGATCGCGTCGGCGAGCGTCGGGTCGCCGACGATGTCATGCCACTTGTCGACGGGAACCTGGCTGGTCACGACCGTCGAGCGGACGCCGTGGCGGTCCTCGAGGACTTCGAGCAGGTCGTGGCGGTTCTCCGCGTTGAATGGGGCCAGCCCCCAGTCATCCATCACCAGCACCTCGGTCTTGGCGAGCGATTCGAGCAGCTTCGGGTAGCGCCCGTCGGCGCGCGCAATGGCCAGGGCGCTCAGCAGCCGGGACACGCGGACATACAACGCGCTGTGTCCGTTGCGGCAGGCGCTGTGGGCGAGCGCGCATCCTATCCAGCTTTTTCCGATGCCGGTCGGGCCGCAGATCAGGACGTTGAGATGCTCGCGGACCCAGCGCCCGTCGGCGAGCGAGAGGACGAGCTGCTTGTCGAGCCCGCGACGGTGACGGAAGTCGATGTCCTCGATGCAGGCGTCGTGCTTCAGCTTGGCGCGCCGCAGTCGGTTGGTGAGCTGTCGGGAGTAACGCTCGGTAAGCTCGCGGTCGACGAGCAGACCGAGCCGTTCCTCGAACGAGAGGGCTTCGACCTCGGACGAGTCGAACTGCTCGGCGAGAGCCTTGGCCATCCCGGCGCATCGTAGCTGTTGGAGCTTCTCGACGGTCGGATGAGTCAGCATCTGGGCGTTCCTTTCAGCAATCACTGGTAGTAGAGGGCGCCGCGGCCACGACCACAGAGGAGGACCGATGCTGATCGAACAGACGCTCGACAAGCTCAACGCCATGAAGCTGGGCGGGATGGCCGACGCCTTCCAGCAACAACTGCAGACCGGCGAGGCCGCCACGCTCGGCTTCGAGGAGCGTTTCGGTCTGCTGGCCGACGCCGAATGGACGGCCCGCGAGCAACGCAGGCTGACGCGGCGCCTGCAGACCGCCAAGCTGCGTTACCCGGCATCGCTCGAAGCCGTCGACTTCACCCATCCCCGCCGGCTCAACCGCCAGCAGGTCCTGACCCTGGGCACCTGCGCCTGGCTCGCCGAGCGCCACAATTTGATCGTCACCGGGCCGTGCGGGATCGGCAAGAGCTTTCTCGCTTGTGCATTCGTCGAACGGGCATGCCGCCGCGGCTTCACCGCGCGCTACCTCCGCATGCCCCGCCTGCTGCACGAGCTGGCCGTCGGCCGCGGCGACGGCTCCTACACCCGACTGCTCGCCCGTCTGGCGAAGCTCGACCTGCTCGCCCTCGACGACTGGATGCTGGCGCCGTTGCGCGACACCGAACGCCGCGACCTGACCGAGGTGATCGAGGACCGCGCCGAACGCGCCTCGACGCTGATCGCCAGCCAGTTGCCGGTGACCGACTGGCACGCCGTCATCGGAGACCCGAATCAGGCCGACGCCATCTGCGACCGCCTGCTCCACGACGCACACCGCATCGACCTGAAGGGCCGCTCGATGCGGCGCACGCACGACGCGCCAACCGACGGCCAGAAGGAGACGACATGAGCATCACGTCGGTGAAACCCGCGACGCTCCCGCCGCGCTCGAGTGGCCTGTGGATCCTGCCGGTGCTGTGGAAAACGCGCGCGATACGCCCGGGGGCGACTGCGGCCTTCCAGAAGGCGCGTTTCCCACAACACCTTGGACGCCGCAGACGGCGCCCACAGGCTCCACAGGCACTTTCGTCGTACGCTCGATCAGGACAAGATAGGATCTCGAAGACCCGTTACGTAACGCTACTGCAGGGAGGGAACTGACAGCGCATCGTCGCTACGCTCCGACGAGCGTTCACGTTCGCCGGAATCAGCGTTCACGTTCGCCGAGATCGGTGTTCACGTTCACCGAAATACCCACTTGACAGGCGATGGTCGCTGCATGTAAGCTGTCAGGCAGGGATGTAGCGGCTGCGCTTTTAGTGTGCGAGCGCACGGTAGCCATTGTACAACCCTAGGGGCCGGTGGTCAGATTTATGGGCTTGGCATCTCAGAGATCCCCTCATTTTGCTATGTGAACCGAATAAGACGCCAGTCCTGGCGAGATAGAACGTCTGGCATTCTGAAGGTTGGCAGAATAGCGCACCTGAATTAGAATGTGGTTCCTATGCATCCACAGGGAAACCGGCAGACGTCATCCGGGCGATGGCTTCGGAGACACGACCTCCTGAAATTCATCAACACCTTGTACGAAGGCGACCTGCATGCCAAGCGGGTGCTGTCACTGGCCAACGCCACCCTGGGCGTGCTGACGAGTGCGTCGCTGGCAATCCATGCGGTGGGGCGCGGCCTGGCGCAAGCCATGGGTACGTTGACCAAACATGGCGTCAAGCAGGTGGACCGGCTCCTGAGCAATCGAGGCATCAACGTCTGGACATTCTTCGCCCACTGGACGCCGTACCTCATCGGCGCCCGCACCGAAGTGGTCGTCGCGCTGGATTGGACGAGTTTTGCGGCCGACGAGCAGGAGACGATCGTGCTGTCGATGTTGACCGGGCACGGGCGCGCAACGCCCCTGCTATGGAAGACGGTGGCGTCGTCGACGCTGAAGGACAATCAGCGGCGCTACGAGTACGAGGTGCTGTGCCGGTTGCGCGAAGTGCTGCCCGACGGGGTGAAAGTCACCATCGTGGCCGATCGGGGCTTTGCCGACTGCAAGCTATTCTACGCGTTGACGACGGAGTTGGGCTTCGAATACGTGATTCGGCTGCGTGGGGACGTCTATGTGACGAACGCACGCGGCGAACGGCGCGTGGCCGCCGCGTGGGTTGGCGCCGGCGGGCGTGCGCGGCGATTGGTGGGGGCTCGGGTGACCGACGTGCACGAGTGGCCGGTGGGCGCTGTCGTGTGCGTACACGATCAGAAGATGGACGAACCGTGGTGTCTGGTGGCCAGCGAAGCGTCGGTCCCGACGCGGGTGTTGATTCGCTACTACGGCAAGCGCTGGGGGATCGAGGCGGGCTTTCGAGACATCAAGGACATGCGCTTCGGGATGGGTCTGTCATCGATGCATGTGTCGCGGCCGGACCGGCGGGACCGCCTGCTGTTGCTCAGCGCGTTGGCGATTGCCGTGCTGTCGTTGTTGGGTGCGGCGGGCGAGCGGATCGGGTATGACCGTTGGTTGAAGGCGAACACGGTGAAACGGCGGACGCATTCGTTGTTTCGGCAGGGGTTGATGCTGTACCACCATCTTCCCAATTGGCCCGAGGATCGGATTCGTCCGCTGATGGAGACGTTCGGGAGCATGCTGATGGAACAGCGGGTGTATCGCGATGTCTTCGGCGTCATCTGACGCCCTGCAGAATGAGGGGATGCATGAGGCTTGGCATAGCCCTTCCTTTGCCAACCATCGGCCCGCCTTTTGAGCCTTACGAAAAAGCCTTGCGGACAGCTTAGAGGAAGCTATCATGGTGGAGCAGTCTTGGAACCTTAAGCACGGTTGGTGGTGGGGCGCGCTCTTAAGCTGTGTCTTGAGCGCCTTTCTGGGATATCTCATTCCCAACGAGCGTGAACAGATGCTATCGACTGAGCTTGAAACGGCCAAGCAGGAGATAGCAACACTGAATCAGGCAGCATCGGAGTTTCAGGCGGAGATAGTGAGACTGACTACAGAACGTGACGCGGCTTTGGAACGTGTTTCCGAGTTGAATAGCTCCCTGACAAGGGTCAAAAGTCAGAGGAGTATGGCTTCTGAGTTGTACCGAGACGAACGAGAACGGGCCAATGCCCTGCAAGCAGAGAAGGACGCTCGTGCGAGGCTAGGGCAGCGTGTGGGGTCACTGGGAACTAGGTACCACGTGTATCAGAATCCGCCACCCGGTAGCGTGTCGCCTCACGGGACTGTGGCGTTTTCTGTTGCTCCCAATGACGAGTGGGCAGCGAGGGTCAGGTGGGAAGTGCAAGACACTCGGTACTGTAGGATTGCTGGTGGAGATTTGGGTTCTGTGTTTAGACTGCAAGGTGGTGGTTGGATTACCAGCTGTACCGTTTTGGTGCGTCACGATACTTGGAGGAGTGGAGTGGAAATTGTAGTACAGTTTAGGTGATTTGTCACACCCACTAGCGAGGCTCCGCCTCAGACCGACGAGACATGCAGGTCTCGGCGTCTGCTGACAGCAGCTCGGGCTCCGGCCGCTGCTCCCTCTGCGGCGTGAGCCGCGTTCAATGGTCGCCCAAAGGCGTCGGTGGCCGTAGACTGGCCGGTGGGGAGCCCATCGACCGGAGCCCGAGCCATGAAAAGTAGCACGATCCGTCGCCGAGATCCTGACGCAGCACACGACGCTGGCGCTCGAGTGCATCGACCGGCTGTACCTGAACGTCTACGTCCCGGTGCTGCAGACCGCAGCGGGCGCGGCGTATTTCTTCCGCACGGTCCGGGGCTGCAGCGTGCCGTCGTCGGCGCTGATGGGGCCGATGACGCAGCGGTTCATCGAAGCGATCAAGCGCTTTGCCGACCACAACGGCATCGACATCGTGTCGTTCCGCCGGGGCGAGCGCAAGGACGACCGGACGCAGGAATACCTGCGCCGGCGGACCGGGGGCGAGGGTGTCCTCTACATCGGCAAGGCGCAGGAGAAGGCGCGGGTGCAGCGCACCGAGCAGCGACACGACCCGGCCACCGGCGCCACCTTATCCGTGGCTGTACCCGACGACGGCGATGGTCAACCACTCAGCGACCTGTCCTGGGTGCAGTTGGAGGCTGTGCGGCAATACCTGAAGCGGCAAGTTCCGCGCTGAAGCGTCTCTCGGGCATCCGTCTGTGAAGGGGGAACAAAGGAAAATGCGTTGCAGTCTATGTGTGTTCTACGATGAATCGGACAGAGCTCGTCCTGGAGCGGGTGGGAGCCACGGCTGGTGTCGACGCTACCCACCGGTTGTGATGGTGACGAAGAACGGGCCGCAATACATGACACCTGTGGTGAGTGAAAGCGACTGGTGCGGGGAGTTTTCGCAATCACCCGAGACCAATGCTGCCGTGGATGAGATTCTGAAGAAGGCTGGCCTCTGAAAACGAGACATAGGCTGTCATTCAGGCTGTCAACGGGCCGTGTCGGGTCCCGCAAGACAGCATTGTGGCCAATGAATACGGGGGTATTCAGAGGGATCGAGAACCCGCGACCACCACTTTGTAGTAGTTGTGGTCGCCTCGGTGGGATGTCTCGTCGGGCCGCGTCCTGCGCGTCCGCGGTGCCCTGAGCTGGTCGCGGGGACGTCGGGCTCGGCGACGCCTGGCCGAGGATGACGCTCCGGTTGCGGCTTCCGTCCCGATCGCGGCCCGGAACGCACGGTGGTGATGGCGGCGCTCGGCGGCGGCCCGCGCTCGGCGTCGGGGCGACCGTGCAGGACCCGCAGGGCGGCTCGCGCCGCAGCGTCGATCTCGTGGTCGCCGTCGAGCCGGCGAAGCAGGCTGCTCAGCGTGCGGTTAGAGAGTAGGGGAAGCTTGCGCAAGCGTGTCAGCGAGGCTGTGGGCATCGAAGGGTGAGGGGCGGGGATGATGTCCGCCGCGGGCCGGGAGGACTCCAGGTTCCGGAGCTGTCGACGCCGTAGCCCGTCGATGGTGCGTCGGTGGCGGGATGCGGTCGAGCGGGCCGTACCGCCGGCGTTGTGGGTGTCATGGGCGCCGCCTCGGGGCGCGACTGATGACGATCAGGCTTTCGGCTCTCGCGCGCCACTTGCCGGTCCGCCTCGGCCACCAGTTGCTCGAGTGACGGCGAGTACGGTGCTTTCGACAAGCCTCGGCTGAGGTCGAGGCCGACCGCGCGAGCTGCGTTCTCGTAGACGAGCAGCCGGAGCGCGGAGCGGTGACGCGCGTGCCGGGTGGCGTTCCACGCCTCATGCGCGGCGTCGGCGCGCCGCTGTGTGCGCTCGTCGCGTGATGCGCGGCGCCGGCGTTCCTGATATTTGCAGGTCGTCGTTCGCGTGTTCGTGCGCGATCCCGGTCCGGGTCGCCGCCTCGCTGAAGCGGTCGTGGGTCTGCCGGGCCCGGCGCCGCCGGTGCGTCGGCGAGGTCGGCCTCGCTCTGGCGGCGTTCGGCTTCGAGCTGGCGGCGCTCGGCCTCGACGTCGACCTCGGGCCGGTGTTGCCGGAACAGCTTGCGGATGGCGGCGGCGCCGCGCCGCAAGGCGCGGACCGCGGCGCGTCCGAGGCGGTGCGCGAGCGACGCGGGTTCGGTCCGGTGGCCGCGTCGCAGCTCGATGCGCTGACGGGCGCCCCCCGCCAGCGTCGCGGGCGATATAGATCGCCGTCTCCGCCGCCTTCACCGCGCTGGGTGCGGCCGACGCACAGGCCCAGTTCGGCGTACGCCATCGTCAAGGCCATCGCCGAGGGCAACGGCAGCGACGTCACCGACGTCGTCGAGAGCTTCCGACCGACCGGCAGTCTGCCCGGTGCCGGCGCCGACGCCGCAGGGCCGGCGCCCCGGAGCGTGCGCGCCGGCTGGATGGACCGGGCCTTGAGTGGGGCCAGCGCGTACCCGGGCCGCGCTGCGGCATAGCGCTCGTCGGTCGGGTCCTCGGGTTCGTCGCCGTCGGCTTGGCGGCGGCAGGCAGCGGCGGCAACGGCGATGGCGCTGCCCAACGAGCAGAGCGCACGGTGGATGGGCCCGTCACTGAGGCGCAACGCGAGCGGACGGCCCGCGCGCTTGCCGGGTACCGGCGGACGGAAGACGCGTCATGGCAGACCGCTGACCCGCTCGGGTTCAACCCGACGAGGCATCGCGACCGTGGGACCCGGCGTATCATGAGCCGTATGGGCAGCGGGGGCAGCGGGGCAGCGGGGGCAGCGACTCGCAGAACGCCGCCAGAGCCTTTCCCGACGTTGTGGGGTACATCGTGGGATGGTCTGTCCTGGAATCCGTATAAGCCCATGACAATTCAGTCACTTACAGCGGAAGTCATGCTGACGCTGCCGGAGGGCGGATAGCCCGGCCCGGCGGGAGAGCGCAGCGGCGGCGCTACTCGGCGCTTTGCGCGCCGGGCCGGTCGACCCCGCCCGTTCCCGTCGGCCGGCGAATGGGCCTGCCGGCCAGCTCGCCCGTGGGGGCGCCGTTCCGTATCGCGAATCGACCGTTGACCAGCACGTGCACGGTCCCCTCGGACACCTGTCGCGGCTGCTCGTAGGTGGCGCGATCGCGGATGCGGTCCGCGTCGAACACCGCGACGTCGGCGACGGCGCCGGCCCGCAGGTAGCCGCGGTCGTCCAGGCGCAGGAAGTCGGCGGCCAGACCGGTCATGCTGCGGATGGCGAACGGCATGGTGACGATTCCCTCGTCGAGCACGAACTGGCGGAGCTTGCGCGTGAACGCGCCGAACACGCGCGGGTGCGTGACGTTCTGCGCGGGGGACGGGGTGCGGCCGTCGGTGCAGGTCATCATCCAGGGCTGCCGCGCCAGGTAGCGGGTGTTCTCGATGTCGTACAGGTCGAGGTTCATCACCGCGGCATTGCCGACGGTGAGGATGCGCCGCACCGCCGCGGGTACCGGCAACTCCCACGCCGCCGCCACCACGGCCAGCGTCCGGCCGTTCAGCTCCGGCCGCGGGTCGGCGAACAGGAGCTTGCCGGCGCCCCCGCGGATCGCCAGCATCTCCATCGTCTCGACGTTCAACCGGCGGACGGTCTCGGGGTCGCGAAACCGTTCGAGCATGTCCTCGCGACCGCCGTTCGAGGCCCACCGCGGTATCGTGTAGGCGGCCAGGCTCGACTGGGTCGCCGTGTAGACGTGCTGCGCCGCCGCCACCTCCACGCCCCGCGCACGCGCCTCTTCGATCAAGCGGGCCCCCTCGGGGGCGCGGCCGTAGTTGCTCGCACCCTGCGCGTTGAAGTGGCTGAAGATGACGCGCGTCCCTGCCTCCTCCCCGATGCTGATCGCCTCGCGGATCGACTCGAGATAGCCGACGCCCCGGTAGCTGGCGCCGAGGTCGCGATCGTGCGTGTCGTAGATGCCGTCGAATGCCGCGGCGATCCGCGCCAACTCGATGACCTCCCCGGTGGTCGCGTAGTAGCCCGGCACGTAGAAGAGTCCGGTCGAGAGACCGAACGCCCCTTCGTCCATGGCCTGCCGGACCAGCGCGCGCATCGCGTCCAGCTCGGCCGGCGTCGGCGCGCGGTCGTCGTCTCCGATCACCCGTCGCCGGATCTCGCCGTGGCCCGCGTAGGCGAATGCGTTCACCCCGATGCGGCCCTCGAGCCCGGCGAACGACTCGGCGACGTCGGGCGTGCCCCCGCCGTCCACCCCGATGGCCACCGTCGTGATGCCCTGGTGGAGGAACGGCAGCGCGTCCCGGCCGTAGTCCTCCGTCAGCTCGGCGTGCGAGTGCATGTCAATGAAGCCCGGCGTGACCATCAGGCCGTCGACGTCCACGACCACGGCGGCATCGAGGCCGGCCGCTTCCGCATCGCCGACGAAGCTGATGCGTTCCCCGACTACGCCGACGTCCTGCCGGGACGGGGGCTGTCCCGAGCCGTCGTGGACGAGTCCCCCGACCAGGAGAAGATCCGCGGCCGGCTGGGCGCGAAGGCCGCCGATCCACAGCGCGGCCACTGCCACGGCGGCCAGGAAGGGCCGGTACCGCCGGCGCATTTCACGGTCGGTGCTCATGGGCATGTCGGAATCCGATCTTCGCGCCCTGACGGCGCAATGACCGCTCCAGCCGCCCCCGGGGCGCCGCCTCCCGCGGAGACCGAGGGACCGCACAGGTGGCTCCGTTCGGCGGCGCCTGCGGTATCCGTCCCGTTGCGCGCAGCGTCACGGCTGGTCGTTCGCGGCGTCGACCGGGATGTCGCGCAGCCGTTCCTGGACCGTGCCCGGGATCCCCAACTCGGTGTTGGCCCCCAGCCGGGCGAGGAACGCAGCGGTCTCGGGCCAGCTCTGGAACTGGAACGACTGCTTCGAGCCTTCCGCCATGCGGTAGGCGGTCCGGCCCCGGAAGTCGCGGGCGTCGATGTCCGCGCCGTTCTGCACCAGGTACTCGATGACCTCGTTCATGCCGCGGAACGCCGCGCCGTGCAGCGCCGTGAAGTTGGCCTCGTTGGTGGCGTCGATGTCCGCGCCGGCCCGGTGCAGGAACTCGACCGCGCGCTCCGAGCTGCGGGCCCGCACGCCGCGGGGCTCGCGCGGCGTGTAGGTGGCGGGCCCGAGGCCGGCCGCCGCCATCAGGGGGGTCGTCCCGTCGCTGGTCGCAAGGTGCGGATCGGCGCCGGCGTCGAGCAGCGCCCGCATGACCTCGACGCCGGTCGTCGTGGCGCTCGGCATCACCGCGAAGACATGGGCCTGCCCGCGCGCGCCGTTCATGTCGTAGGCCGCCACCCAGAGCGGGGTCGCGCCGCGGAGGTCGCCGGTGCCGCAGGCGAACGGCTCGAACGCGCCCTTCCGCGGATAGCCGATGTAGTTCATGATCATCGCCCACGCCGTGATCCGGCCGTTCGGATCGGCGCCGCGCTCGAGCAGCGCCTTCACCAGCGCGAGCCGGCGAGCCGCGCCGAGCCGGGCGCCCCCGAGGCCGGCATAGAGCCGGTTGCGGCCGTGGCGGCGATACCACTCGAGGAGCCACGGACTGACGTTGCCGGCCGCGGCGTGCAGGGCGGAGACGCCGCCCATCTCGCCGTTCGGGTCGGCGCCCTGCTCCAACAGGTACAGGGCGAAGGCGTCCTGGCCGCTGACGATCGAGAACGGCAGCACGCGGGTGCCGTCGGCGCTCGGCTCGTTGACGTCGCTGCCGGCCGCGATCAGGGTGGCCGCGGTGGCGACGTCCCCGTTGCGGGCCGCGTACATCAGCGGCGTGAAGCCCTTGAGCGTCGAGGCGCGCGGGTCGCCGCCCGCGGCCAGCAGCAGCCGCACGACCTCGGGATGCCGTTCCGAGACCGCCCACATCAGCGCCGTGCTCCCGGTCGCCGTCACCACGGCGTTGGCGTCCGCCCCGCCCGCGATGAGCCGGCGCACCACGTCGGCGCTGCCGGTCCGCGCAGCGGTCATCAGCGGCGTGAGCCCGCTGGTCTGCGCCGCGTCGACGTCGGCGCCCGCCGCCAGCAACGTCTCGACCATGGCGACGCTCGCGTTCTCGGCCGCACGCTCGAGCGCGGTCACGCCGTGGTCGTCGGCCGCGTTCACGTCGGCGCCGGCGGCTAGCAGCCGCTCCGCCAACTCGACGTCGTCCCAGTGCGCCGCCCAAAGCAGTGCGGTCACCCCGTCGGGCCGTGCCGTGTTGACGTCGATCCCCTCATCGAGGAGCGCGAGCACCGCCTCCCGGTCCTGATCCGCGGCGGCGGTCACCATCCGCAGGTCCTGGGCGGCGGCCGCGACGGCGCCGAGCGCCGAGAACGCAACGAAAAAAACGAGGCAGCGTAGCGTGCGAATCTTCATGATCATCGCTGCAATTATGCATCAGGCGCCCGTTCGTTCACCCGGACCTCGGGCGGCCCGCCGTCATCACCTGCGTTGCCGGCAGAATCGCCACGAGAGGCCGAGCCGGTCTCCGTTCGAAGGTGGTCCGGTCGGTGGGGAAGCCGAAAGTCAGATTGACTGGAGGTGCGCCGCGATCCGGTCGCGAAGGTCCTGGATCTCCGGACACAGCTGAAACAGCCGCTGGAGATTCTGGAACGAACTCTTGACCATCATCTCTCTGCCGCCACCCGCCTGCCGATAACACTTGAGCTTCTCACGAAGCGGTTCGAAAACCTCTTCCTTCATCCGAGGATGCTTGCGAGCCTCGTCCCACCTGCAGGTCAGGTCGTCGCGGAATGCGACACAGGCGTAGATCTCAATCTCGGGTCGCGCCGGACAACACAAGAGCGAGATGTTCCTGGATCGGAGGTCGGCTTCCAGACGCCTCATTGCGTCGGCGCGCCCGCCGCGGTTGTCGTCGTCCGGAAAGAACAGCCAGAGCTTGTAGAGGTTGCGGTAGATGTCGGGAAGCTCCTCACGAATGGCCCGAAGCGCGTGCGCGTAGCCGCGGAGCCGAGGTTTGGGCAGTACGTCTATCCTGGCCTTGGGTTTCCCAGCGTTCTCCATCAACTTCTTGGCCAATGGTTTCAGGATGTACCCGTTCCACTTCGGATCTTCCGGGATGACGAGTACCGGAAAGCTCACAGCGCCGCTTCCAGCCAGCCCTCCGAGAGCAGCTCGGAAACCGGCTTCTTCTTCACGACGTCGACGAAATGCGGCACGTCCGTCAGCGCGCAGATCCGCGACTCGCCGGTCTCCTCGTCCCGCTTGCAGACGAACGTCGTCTGATAGTCCTCCTCCCCGAGCCAGTCCAGCACCGCCGCCGAATGCGTGGTGGCGACGACCTGCGTGCTAGCCGCCTCCGCCTGACTGCGCAGCAGTTCCAGCAGAAGTCGCGCACGGCTGGCGTGAATTCCGTTCTCGATCTCTTCTATCGTGATGAGATCGGGCATGTCCGGCTGGAAGAACGCGGCGGCGAGCGCCGCGAATCGCAGGGTGCCATCGCTGAGGACAGCTGCGGGGAACTCCCGGCCACTCTCTCTCAGCACGAACAGCGGCTCGTTCATCGCGCCATGCCGCACCCCGACGTCGTCGATCTCCTCGGGCCGAAGCTGCCGGAGCCAGGACAGGTAGGCGTCCTTCGTCCGGCCGTCCTGGCAGATGGTCTGGACGAGGGCTGCGAAGTTCTCTCCCCGATCGCCCATGCGCTGCACGTCACCGACCTGCGAGTAGGCTCGCAGCATCGGCAACTCGGGCTCCACCGGCTGGATGTTCGCCAGCAACCTGGCCACACCGCGGGATTTGTCCACGTAGTAGCCGCGGGCGTCCGCCGACCGATTGAGTTGCTCGACGTCTTCTGCGCCGCCAATGCCGTGTCGCCACCCAGCGCGGGCGAGTTGTCCCAGCGCGGGACGCGTGCGCTGCAACTTCACCCTCCATCCCTGGGCCCCCTCAACCGGGCACCACACCGAGTCCTTCGGATCTTTCTGTGAAGAATCCTCGATCCGAGCGGTGTCGTAGATCACCTTGTCGACCTCGAAGCGCTCGCGGGTCACACACCCCGCGGCCGGCGAGAACGCAACCAGCAGGGCCCAACCCGAGCGCTCCGCGCGGGACGTAAGCCACTTCTGAAAGGGTCCGACTGCGCCCTGACCATGTACCTCTATGGTTACGTCGCCGTTGCCGCGGTCCTCGCCGGCGCCAGAAAAGCAGGCCAGCCGGCTTCCGCCACGGATGCCGTCCCACACCGCGCTGGTCGCGCTCCGCGGCTTGCCGTCCAGAATCTCGCCGATGGTGAAGCCGTTACCGATGCCCTGCAGCACGCGGAGAAGTTCGAGGAAATTGGACTTGCCGCTGGCGTTGGCGCCGACGAACAGGTTCATCCGGCCCAGGGTCAGATCGACCCGCCGCAGGCTCTTGAAGTTCTCGACGACGATACGGTCGATCATCGACCGGTACTCTACATGGCCAGCGGAGGCATCGCCGCGAGAAGCCGTCGGTCTACGGCAGGAAGTGTGTCGGTACCGTCACCGACCCCGTAGCATGACCGTCGCCTTCCCCGACGCCGCCCGGCCCGTGGATCTGCCGTCTCGATGGCGCGTCCGCGCGCACAGACGGTTTGCACTATAGTGGCCGTCGATTATTCGCTGCACGGTCGGGAGCTGTCGATTCCGAACTCCCGGTGCATCCGCTACCGTTCGCATCCTCACGGAGCCGTTCTGGAATGAGTGAACCGCACGGACCACCCTCGAATTCCCGCCTGCGGTACGCCGTGGACGAGACGCCGTCGGAAGGGCTGACCCTGGGCCTCAGCCTGCAGGTCGTCACGCTCGTGCTTACCGGCATCATCCTCGTCCCGATCATCGTGCTGAACGCGGCTGGCTATCCCGAGGGGGTGGAGTGGGCGGTGTTCGCGGCGCTGCTCGTCAGCGGACTCTCGACGATCCTGCAGGCCCGGCCGATGGGTCCGGTAGGCGCCGGCTATGCCCTCTACATGGGCACATCCGGCGCCTTCATCGGCGTGTCGACGGCGGCCGTGGTCGCCGGCGGCCTACCGCTGCTCGCGACGCTCGTAGCCGCGTCGGCCCTGGTGCAGTTCTTCTTCTCCGCCCGCCTGTCGTTGTTCCGCAGGTTGGTCACGCCGACGGTCGGCGGCACCGTGATCATGCTGATCGCCGTCAATCTGTTTCCCATCACGACCGACATGCTGACGGCTGTTCCCGCCGGGTTCGACCCCGGCTCCATGGGCGCCCCGCTAGCGGCCTTCGCGGCCTTCGCGGCCATCACCCTCGTCTCGCTCTACGCCCGCGGCGCAACCCGTCTATGGGCGCCGCTC
Source organism: Vicinamibacterales bacterium (assembly GCA_965116825.1). Lineage (GTDB taxonomy): Bacteria > Acidobacteriota > Vicinamibacteria > Vicinamibacterales > UBA8438 > WTFV01. The sequence goes on along the minus strand of OZ220736.1, from coordinate 2,744,093 downwards.
ATCGGCATCCTGGTCGGGACCGTCGCCGCCGCCCCAACCGGAATGCTGGACTGGACGCCGTTGCTGAACGCGGCCTGGTTCGGCCTGCCACCGTCCGGCTGGCCCGGTCTGGACCTCGCGTTCGATGCACGCTTCCTCGGCCTGCTCGTGCCGTTCATCATCGTTACGATCATCGGCGCCATCGAGACCTACGGCGACGCCATCGCCATCCAGCGGGTATCCCACCGCACCCCGGTGCCGGTGGATTTCAAGGTGGTTCAGCGGGCGCTGAACGCGGACGGCGTCGGCAACCTGCTCTCGGGCCTTGCCGGCACGGTTCCGAACACGACCTACGCCAGCAGCATCTCGATCGCCGACCTGACGGGCGTCGCGGCGCGGCGCGTGGCGCTCTACGCCGGGGCCATCATCGTGCTGGCGGCCTTCGTGCCCAAGATCGCGGCCGTGCTCCAGGTCGTCCCCAGCCCGGTTGCCGGCGCGTACATCTTCATATTCCTCGTGCTCCTGTTCCGCCAGGGCCTGCGCCTGGTCACCTCCGGCGGGTTCGACTACGAGAAGGGCCTCATCGTCTGCATCTCGTTCTGGGTGGGCCTCGGCTTCCAGTACGGCGCGATCTTCCCGGACCATCTGCCCGAGTGGTCCCGGGGCGTGCTCGACAACGGCATGGCGTCCGGCGGCATCGTCGCCATGATCCTCACCCTGCTCGTGTCCCTCAAGGAGCGCGGCCAGCACGTCGTGCTGAAGCCGAGCGTGCGGTCCCTCACGCAGTTGCGCACCGTCCTGGACCGCGCGGCGGAACGCGCCGGGTGGGACGACGTCGCCACCAACCGTCTCGAGCTGGCGGGCGAGGAAGCGTTCCAGTATCTGCTCGAGCGACAGTCCGAGTCGAAGCCGCATTCCATCCGCGTCGCGGTGCGGCCCGTCGACGACATCCTCCAGATCGAGCTCGTGAGCGGTCCCGACAGCGCCAACCTGGAGACCCGACTCGACACGCTGGACGAGGAACACGAGGAGTACGCGGTCGTCAGGGACGTGGGGCCGCGCATCCTGCGCCACGTGGCGAAGGAAGTGCGCCACGAGCAGTTCTACGATCTGGACGTGCTCACCGTGACCGTGGACACCAAGCCGCTCGTGTGACGAACGGAGAACCACTGACCGCCATCGTTCCCGCGGGCGTGAACTTGCCGCGACGGTCGCAGCTTCGTACAGACGAAGAGCCGGCCGACGCCATCGCGCTGCGGCGCCGACCGGCTCGCCGTGAGCGGTTTGCGGCGGTCCGCTACACGCCGGAGAGCGGCTCCAGCGGCAGCCTGCCCGTGGCGTCGCCGAACCTGTCGGTGTGCACGCCGGACCGCTCCAGCATCGCCAGGAGCAGGTTGTTCATGGGCGTGTCCTTCGAGTGCCGCAGGATCTTGCCGCCCTTCACTCCGCCCGCTCCGCCGACCAGAACCAGCGGCAGGTCGATGTGCGAATGCTCGTTCGCGTCGCTGATGCCGCCGCCGTGGAGCACGAGCGAGTGGTCCAGCAGGTTTCCGTCGCCGTCTGGCGTCGCCTTCAGCGCCTTCAGGAAGTGCGCCGTCAGGCCGATGTGGTACTGGTTGATCTTGTGGCCCTGCTCGAACTTGAGCGGGTCGTGCTGGTGGTGCGACACCGCGTGGTGCGCGCCGTTGACGCCCAGCTCGGGATAGGCGCGGTTGGTCTGCTCCTTGCCGAGGGTCAACACGAAGACGCGCGTGATGTCGGCCCGGAACGCCAGGGCCACCAGGTCGAACATCAACCGGGCGTGCTCGTCGTACGATTCCGGCGCCCCCACCGGCCGGTCGGGAAGCTCCAGCACCGACTCGCGCCCCTGCCGTTCCGCCACCTGCAGCCGGCGCTCGACCTCGCGCACGGAGTCGAGATACTCGTTCACGCTGCTGCGGTCCGACGGGCCGAGCTTCTTCTGCAGATGCGCGATGTCGGCGGTCACCCAATCGAGGATGCTGCGATCCTCCCGCACCTGCGCCATCCGCTCCTCGGGCGATCCGCCGTCGCCGAACATCCGCTGGAAGACGATGCGCGGGTTCGTCTCGTGCGGGTTCGGCGTCGTCGCGGTGCGCCAGGAGATGCTGTTCGTGTAGACGCAACTGTAGCCGTTGTCGCAGTTGCCGATGAGGTAGGTCTGCTCCATCGCCAGCTCGAGCGACCGCAACGGCGTGTCGCCGCCGATGTGCTGCGCGGCGATCTGGTCGGCGGTGATGCCGTTGCGGACGTCGGCGCCCTCGGTCTCCTTCGGGTGCACGCCGCTCAGCCACACGGTTCCGGCGCGCGAGTGCTCGCCGTTGCCGTCGCCGAGCGCCTCGGCCTGCTTCTGGCTCAGGCCGATGGGGACGATGACCTGATCCTGGAACGGTGCGAGCGGGCTCAGCGTGGGCGACAGCTCGTCGAGCTTGCCCTCACCGGCCGGCTGCCAGTGGGTCATCACCGCCCCGTTGGGAATGTAGACGAAGCCGAGTCGCCGGACCGGTTTGGCGGCAGTATTCGCGAGCGCCGAAGCGGCCGGCACCATCGCATCCAACAACGGCAGGCCGAGGGTGACACCCATCCCGCGGAGGAACGTCCGACGAGGCAACGCCGTCTTCGTGATGAACATGACAGCTACTCCTGCTCAGCGATGTCTTTCTTCTCTACTGCTTCCGGGTTCAGTCGGCAACCGCGCCGGTCCTGGCCAGCCGCATCTGGAACGGCGTGCTCTTCACGACGCCCACGATGAGCGACGCCAGACCGTAGTCGTGCCCGGCCGCGGCGCGGGTGGTCTCGCGCACGGACGGCGCGTCGTAGTACTCCACGCCGCGGCCGAGGGCGTAGGTCAGCAGCTTCTCGGTCACGACCGTGACGAACTGCTCCGGGTTCCGGACGAGCAGCCCGCGCAGATCCGCGGGGCCGTCGAACGGCGTACCGTCGGGCATCGCACCGGACGCGTCGATGGCGATGCCGCCGGGCATGTGCCCGCGCCAGCGGCCCACCGCGTCGAAGTTCTCCAGGGCCAACCCCAGGGGGTCCATCAGCCGGTGACAACTCGCGCACACCGGGTTCGCGCGGTGCTGCTCCATCCGCTCGCGCATCGCCAGCACCCTGCCCGAGTCCTCGGCCGGTTCCAGCTCCGGCACGTTGGGCGGCGGCGGCGGCGGCGGCGTCCCGAGGACGTTCTCCAGCACCCACTTGCCCCGTCCGACCGGCGACGTGCGATCGGAGTACGAGGTGACGGTCAGGATGCTGCCCTGGCCCAGCAGGCCGCGCCGGTTGGGGTCGGTCAGCGTCACGCGCCGGAAGTCGCCGCCGTAGACCCCCGTTACGCCGTAGTGCCTGGCCAGCCGCTCGTTGAGGAACGTGTGATCGGCGGTCAGCAGCTCGGTGACGCTCCGGTCCTCGCGCATGACGCTGTCGAAGAACAGCTCGGTCTCGCGCACGAAGTCCTGCCGCAGGCTCTCGCCGAAGTCGGGGAAGAGCACGTCCGACGGGAGGGCGCCCGAGATGTTGCGCAGGCGCAGCCACTGGCCGGCGAAGTTCCTCGCCAGCGCCTCGGACCGTGGATCGGCCAGCATCCGCCGCACCTGCCGTTCCAGGACGCCGGGATCGCGCAGCCGACCCTCGGCGGCGGCGTCCAGCAGCTCGTCGTCCGGAATGCTGCTCCAGAGGAAGAACGAGATGCGCGACGCCAGCTCCAGATCGCTCAGTCGATAGGGAGCGCCGGGCGCAATCTCCGGCGGATCCGATACGACGCGAAACAGGAAGTCGGGACTCACCAGGAGCGCGCGGACGGCCCTCTCGATGCCGGCCTCGAAACCGCCGGCCGCCCGGCCTTCCTCGTAGAAGAAGAGCACGGCGTCGACGTCCGCGGCGGTCACCGGCCGGCGGTAGGCGCGCCGCGCCAGGTTCGAGACGATCTCCCGCGCGCACGGCGCCTCGGCCGCCTCGTCCGCGGGCCGGCAGACGAAGATGCGGCTTCGCGACGGCGTGTCTCCGGCCCCAAGCGCGTTGAACGGGCCGGAGATGGTCAGCGTGCCGAGGTGCGGCTGGTACAGCAGATAGTCGCCTTCGCCGTGCGGCCGGTCGAACGGCTGCCGGACGCTCTCGGCGAGCGCGCTGGTCTTCCTGATGAACGCCGCCGTCACCACCCGCGGGCCGGCGCCGACCTGCACGCGGGCCCGGAGCGAGTCCGGGCCGCGGTTGTAGGCCGCGCCCTGATCGCGGTCCGGGTCGGGCGGGGTCAAGTGGAAGATGCCGACCCGCTCGCCGTCGACGCTCAGCTCGAGCTGGTGCGGCTCACGGATGGGCGCGCCGGCGAACAGGTCGAGCAGCTCCAGCTCAAGCTCGTACTCGGCGTCCCGCGGGAAGTTGTACTCGACGGACATCCCCCCGCGCGTCCCGAACGGCAGGCCGTCCTGGTGCTGATACTGGGACAGGTCCGAGACGATGCGGAACGTCTCGCCGGCCGGCGCCATCGGCGACGCCCCCACCGCCAGCCTGCTGATCGTGCGCGCCGCGTTCATGTACCGCTCGAGCAGCGTGGGCGAGACCTTCAGGACTCCCGCGATGTTGTCGAAGCCGTAGCTCTGGTCGTCGGCCGGCACCAGCGCCGCCGCATCGATGTCGAACGCCAGCAGATCGCGGACGGCGTTCTGGTACTCGGTACGGTTGAGCCGGTGCAGCGGCTCCGTCCGCCCCGGATTGGGATGCGCCGCCGCGACGCGGTCGATCTCGGTCTCCAGCCAGGCCGCCAGCCCGTCGCTGGCCTCCACGTCGGGGCGCGGTCTTCCGGCAGGTGGCATCGAGCCGGTCCGCAGCTTGCGGATCACCTTCTCCCAGACGTCGGCATTGCCGGGCACGTCGGCCAGATCGGCGGTGCTGAGCGCAACCGGAACCGTGCCGCGGGCCGCGAGCCGCTCGTTGTGGCACGTGAGGCAGTAACGCTGAAGCAGCGCCTCATGGGCGGCCACCTGCGACCCCGGCGCCGGCGCCTCCGGCTCCTGAGCCGGGCCGGCCGCCGCGGCGGGAGCGAGGCACACCGCCCAGACCGCCATCCACACGCCGAACAGGACGAATGCGCGTCGCGTCATCGGCTCTTTCCTGTCACCGCGACCGATCCCGTACCAACCACCGAACAGTACCCAATCCGATAGATCCTACGTCGTTCACACCCGTTGTCAACGACAATCGACCGTGGAGGGGCGTGGTGATCTGCGATACCATGGGACGAATCGAACGTGCCGGCAGGATCGCCGGCACGGCCTCTCCAACGGGTGAGTGAACGAAGCGCCGCCGTTCATGTGCAAGAGATCGGGAAGCAAGCGATCGGGGAGAACCGAAATGCGGATAGCCAAGAGAGTGGCAGGCTTGTCGTCGCGCGTTGTGCTCCTGGCGGTCTTCGGCATGGCGCTCGCCGGCGCGGAGACGGCGGCGGGGGCGCGCGATCTGCCCCTGGTCGAGGCGGCCCGCGCGGCGGACGCCGACGCCGTCCGGGCCCTGCTGCTGAGCAACGTCGACGTCGACAGCCAGGAGACGGACGGAACCACCGCCCTGCACTGGGCCGCGTACAAGGGTCACTTCGAGACCGCGCGGCTCCTGCTCGGCGCGGGCGCCGACGTCGAGGCGGCCAACCGCTACGGCGTCACGCCGCTCGCGCTGGCCGCCGGCCGCGGCAGCGCCGCCATCGTGGAGGCGCTTCTGGACGCCGGCGCCGACCCGAACACGACCCTGCCCGAAGGCGAGACGGTGCTGATGACCGCGGCGCGCACCGGCAACGCCGACGTGCTGCGCCTGCTGCTGGCCCGCGGCGCGGACCTGCGCGCACGCGAGAGCTGGCGGGGCCAGACCGCGCTGCACTGGGCCGCCGCGGAGAATCATCCGGCCGCCCTCCATACGCTGATCGAGCTCGGCGCGGACGTCGACGAACGCTCTTCCGCCGGCTGGTCGGCGCTGCTCTACGCGGCCCGCGCGGGCAAGGCCGACGCGGTGGCTGCGCTCCTCGAGGCCGGCGCCGACGTCAACGACACCATCCGGCCGCTCGCCTCCGACGCCGACGCTTCGGAAGACGCCCGCCGCGACCCGACCGTCGGCACCAGCGCGCTGGTGCTCGCGGTGATGAACGGCCACTTCTCGCTGGCGCAGTATCTCGTCGAGCGCGGCGCCGATCCGAACGCGGCCGACCAGGGCTGGACGGCCCTGCACCAGTTGGCCTACACCCGGCGCCCGAACTCGGGCAAGGGCATGCCGCCCGTGGTGCTGCTCGACCGCGTCGACACCCTGGCGTTCGCCCGCTTCCTGCTCGACAACGGCGCCAGCCCGAACGCGCGCCAGACCGCGCGGTTCAACAACCGCGAGCGGAACAACCTGAACCGCGTCGGGGCCACGCCGTACCTGCTGGCGGCCAAGCACGCCGACCCGCCGCTGATGCGCCTGCTGGCGAAGTACGACGCCGACACCCGGTTGCCCACCGAGGGCAACGCCTCGCCGCTGATGGTGGCGGCCGGCGTCGGCATCTTCAACCTGGGCGAGAGCGCCGGGACCAACGAGGAGGCGTTCGAGGCGGTGCAGCTCGCCTGGGAGCTGGGCGACCGCGACGTCAACCGGGCCGACGACCGCGGCTACACCGCGTTGCACGGCGCCGCGCTCCGGGGCGCCAACCCGATCGTGGAGTTCCTGGCCGAGCGGGACGCCGACCCGCTCGCGGAGAGCCAGGAGGGCTGGACGCCGCTGCGGATCGCCGACGGCGTGCACTACACCGGCACGGTGAAGCGCGCGGACCACACCGCGGAGCTGCTGCGGCAAATCATGAGGGACCGCGGCGTCTACGACCCCACGGAACACGAGAAGGACGTGAACAGTGTGGCGGTGGTCAAGCCGGCCGGACAGTAGCTTCGAAGAGCCGAACCCGGCTGCCGGAGAGGACCCGGCGGGCTGCCTGCTGCGCGAGGCCGTCGGCTGTCTGCTGCGCGCAGCCGTGGCGGCCTACTGCGCGCAGGCGTCGCTTACCATCCCGAGCGAGCTGACGTTGATGCGATCGCCGTTCGGGTCCCGGATGAGAAAGCCCTTGACGGCCATCCGGTGTCCCGCGTGCTCGGCCGGATTCGGGTAGACGTTCATCAGCCCGAAGGTCCGCGTTCCGAGTCGGCGTACGCCGAGGGCGCTCAGCTCGTCCTCGGTCGAGGCCGCCGGATCCCGCGTGCGGACGGCTCGGGTGCTGCTCGTCAGCATCCAGCCGCCGGCCTCCTCGGTCAGGCAGCCGATCACCTGCACCAGCGCGAAGCTCGGCACCTCGGCCGGCCCGTCCCGGCCCTCGATCCGGATGTCCGCCAGGCCGTCCGGCGTCAGCTCGCCGTCTCCGGGCGGGAAGCCGTTGAACTCCAGGATGTAGGCCACGCTGTCCAGGTAGGCGCCCTCGTCGAGGGTGGCGGGCTCGTCGAACGGCATCAGGTTGCGGATGCGGACGAACAGCGTATGGAGGGTGTCCTCGCGCCAGTCCTGCATGAACCGATCGCCGGCCAGCGGGCGCGCCTCGTCCGAGCCGCTCATGTCGGGCAGGTGGCACGCACCGCAACTTGTGTCGTAGACGACCCTGCCGCGCGCCGCCTGCTCGGCGGTGTAGACGCCGTCCCATACCGTCCGCCCATCCTGGCTCGCCTGCGCCTCGAGTGCGCCGGGCCAGGCGGTCAAGAACGGGAGCGTCGCGGCCGCCGCCGGCGCCCACACACGAAGCAACATCTTCCGCACGGTTCTCGATCCTGTCTGCATGGTCCTGTGGCCCGGCCCTGGAATCAGGGCGTGACGGTGACGGTGACGTCGGCCGGCGAGTAGAGATAGCCGTCGTCGGCCATCCCCCGAATGACGTAGGTCCCCGGCTGGCTGAACCGCGCCGTCGTGACGATGCGCCCGTCCGCGGGCAGCGGCGGCGGCGTCCAGCCGGGGGTATGGTCCTCCATCGGCGCGCTCCACGGATCGAAGTCGACGGTCCCCGGGCCCCGGTACTGGATCCACGCCAGGCGCAGGCCGAGCGCGTTGCGGCGCCCCGGCGGACGGCTCTGACGCGCGGGACGCATCTCCGGGATGCCGTCGTCGCGGATGACGGCGGTGAGGGTGAGCGGATCGCCCACCTTCACGGCCCGCGCCGTACCTTCGACCAGCACGATGGACGGGGCCGCGTTGACGATGTCCGGCGCGCCGCCGCCGCTCCGGTTCATCGCGATCACCTGCTCGTCGATGATCTGCTCCGGCACCAGCCACCCGACCGCCCGGTCGGTCCGGCCGTGCGCGGTGACCGTCCAGACCAGTTCCTTGTCCCCCCAGTCGGCCGGCACCCGGACGCGGAAGATGACGCGCTGTCGGCGCGGATAGAAGAACGTCGGCTGGCCCTGATCGGCGGCGCCCGGCTCGAAGTGGTTGTCCGGCCCGATCGGAATACCCAGGTGCTCCTCGTAGTTCCGGTTGAGGTACCCGAACACGAAGTTGAAGCTGCCGTCGGCGTTCTGCTCCCAGCCCTCGAAGACCGGCTGCAGGTTCTGGCCGCTGTGGTAGGTCTGCGCGGAGGCCCCCGGCGCGCCGCCGAGCAGCAGCGCACAGAAAAACAGCACGGCGCCGCGGGCCGGGCAGCGCCTCGACACCGTCACTCCGAACCTTCCCGGGCTGCGCTGTCCATGCATCACGATCCCGCGGCGGGGCGCGTCAGTCGTTGGTCGACCGTGCACGCTCTTCGAGCCGCCGCTCGTACTCGTCCTGCGGCATGTGGAAGAAGCTCATCCAGGCGAAGCTCATGTCGTCTATCGAGCGGTTGCCGAAACCGACCCAGTTCTTCGGGTCGGGGTTGTAGCGGTTCGACGCCGTGTTGTCGTGCCAGCCGATCACGTGCAGAATCGTGCCCGCCGGCAGCAGCGGCGCCTCGCGGTCGGCGTAGTTGTAGACGATGTGCCAGCCGAAGTTGTGCCCCGTGCAGCTCAGCGTCTCGATCCGGCCGCTCGGATAGATCGCCTCGACGCACATGCGGTTGCCCCGGATGTGCATGTGCGGCTGGAAGCCCGTCACCTGGGTCGGCTCCGGCAGCACGTAGTAGCCGTCGCTGCGGGCGTTGTCCTCGCCGGCCCGGATGTCCAGGGTGTCGAAGCTGTCGCCGACATGCCGCGAGATCAGGACCCGCTCCGGCACCTCGCCCGCCGGGTAGAACTGGAAGCCGACCCGCGTGCGGTCCTTGATCTCCTCGCCGACCGAGCTGTAGTGCATGTTGAACCGGATCTGCGTGCCCGCGCGGATCAATCGGCCTGTGCCCGCGGGGAAGATGTCACCGTTCTTGCCCATGGCGTACTCGTTGAGAAAGCCGCCGCCCTCCTCGCCGTCCTCCTCTTCCCAGAGCATCGACGTCGCCACGTGGTGCACGACCGGGTAGGCGCCCGGTGAGGGCTTCGTCTCGACCGCCTTGATGTAGCGGTCCTCGGTCAGGCGCGAGTCGGCCCAGATGTTGAGCCAGCGGTCGGCGTCCACCGCCCCGATGGTCTGCTCATCAGGCAGCTCGACGATCCACTCGGGGGTGCCGATGCGCCAGTCGTCGAGCGAGGCGAGCTCGATCGGCGGCGGCGCGTCCGCCGGGTTGCCCCGAGGCGCCCCTGCCTCGACCCAGCGTCCGATGGCGGCGATCTCGTCGTCCGACAGCGACGGGTCCTCCTTGAACGCGCGGACCCCGACGTTGCGCTCGATGTACCAGGGGGGCATCTCGCGCTGCGCGGTCTTGTCGCGAATGGCGCGCGCCCACGGCCGGACCTCCGCGTAGGTCAGCAACGACATCGGGGCCACCGATCCGGGACGATGGCACTGCTGGCAGGCGCGCTGCAGGATCGGCAGCACGTCCTTCGTGAACGTCGGTTCCGTCCCGGCCGTCTGCGCGCCGGCCAGACTCGCCGCGGCGAACAGCACCACTCCGACGATGGCGGCGACGATCCCGGCGCGAACGGCGAAGCGTGCGTAGCTGCAACAGTAGATCCCGTCCATCGTACCGTCCTCCCCTGCTCGACTCCGATGTCCGACCGGGCGGCCGTACGCCGCTCGCGGCGGCGGTGACCTGCCCGCCCCCGTTATACCATGCTGGCTGTCGCGGCGGCACGCGCGTCACCTGGAGCCGCGACGCCGGGAATCGCGTCCGCTTCCCGGCCCGCACTCCGGCCGCGGCCGGCGCCCGGCTCGTGATTGCAGTCGCATCGGTGTAGCATTTCACGAAACGCCAGCGATGGCATGAGCTGACGAGACCGCCTGTTATTCCGAATGAGGTGCCAGCCGGCATGCGAATCAACTGGGAACAGCGGGACGGCGCCGCGATCGCCAGGATAGAGGGACGCATCGACAGCTCCAATACGATGGAGTTCGAGCGCGTCCTCGAATCCGGTCTGAACCCGACCGCCAAGACGGTGGTGATGGACTTCGAGAAGGTCGCCTTCATGAGCAGCGCGGGCCTGCGGGTCGTGCTGATGCTGGCCAAGCAGCTCAGGAAGCCGCCGATTCTCCGGGGCGAGATAGATTTCGACGTCGTAGGCGACAACCTGAAGGACATCGCGGGATTCACGATCGAGAAGTACGAGTACATCAACGAGTGCACCCTCTCCGAAGAGACGCGCGAGAAAGTGCTGCTCCGCATCAACGACGCCCTGTGGCGGCGGGTCGAGGAACTGAAGCGTGAGCGCATGCTGGTCCTGAAGGAGATGTTCATCGCAGCGTCGAAGGCGCTGGATGACGTCGTCACCACCGGCTCGAAGTGATGCGCTCCCGCTCCGGTGCAGCCGTTGGAGCGCGCTACCGATCCGCGGCCACCTCGTCGTAGAAAGCCTGCAGCGCCGCCGGACGGAACGGCCACTCGAGATCGGCGGTCCGCACGCGCGCCGGCGCGTCCTCGCGGCTGACGCCCGCCTCGATCGCCGCCCGCATGCGGTCCTGCAACATCTGCATCCTGTCGCGGAAAGTGCGGACCTCGTCCTTCCCCAGGATGGGGCCGTGACCCGGAATCACCGTATCGAAGTCGAGCTCGAGCACGCCGTCGAGCGTCGCGGTCCACGCCAGCCCGCTGCCGCCGTTGCCGTAGTCCATGAAGGGCGACAACGTGCTGCCGTCCGACCGCTGCCCCCAGATGAAGAGGTCGCCGGTGTGGATCGTCCGCAGGTCCGGAAAGTAGATGACCGCGTCCCCGTTCGTATGTCCGCGTCCGAAGTGGTGGGCCTGCGTCTCCACACCGCCCAGGAAGATCGAAGTCTCGTCGCTGAAAACGATGCGCGGCGCCCCCGGCTGGTTGTTGCGAAGCATGTTCCCGCGCGCGTTCCTGTGCGAAATCACCTCGCCGGCCGCCATGAAGTCGGCGTTGCTGCCGGCGTGGTCGCCGTGGTGGTGCGTATCGAGGACGTACTTGATGGGCAGCGACGTCACCTTGGCGACTTCCGAGGTGATCATTCGAAAGCTGTGCGGAAACTTGTTGTCGACCAGGATGACACCGTCGTTGGTCACCCGCACCGCGACGTTGCCGCCGGTCACGCCGCCGTCGTAGCCCGGGATGACGTACAGCCCGTTCTTGCCCGGCACCGGCCGGATCGCGGTCAACTCCGCGAGCTCCTCGGCCGTCACCCCCTGCTCGGCAGCCGGCCGCGCCGCCGCCGCGAATCCCGCCACCACCAGAACCACCGCCGACATTCCCGCGATCATCTTCAGTTCACGCATGGTCCCTCCGGGCGCCATCTTAGCGTCTCAGCGCAGGAACCAGGGCTGGACCGCATCGGCCGCTGCGCCGCGAAGCTCATGATCAAGCTCGGAGACGACGAACGACTCGAAGATCGCTCCCCGCAGCGGGTGATTCTCCAGCGTCGCCGCGTCCCCTTCGCGCCATGGGTTCTGTCGAATCCCCTCCGCGTCAATCGCGGCCGACACCACACCGGTCGGCTATCCTGTGCGCAAGCCTTTCGAAATCCCGGTAGCAGTCTTGTACCGCGTAGATGTGCCCCCCGAGCGCGCCGTCCGCGGCCTTGAGATGGAACATCGGCTTGCTGGCCTCGTGAGCCATGGCCATCAGGCTGCGGTAGTGCTTGAGGGTGGCAAGGCATTCCGAGTCGTCCTCCGTCGAGGATATGTTGCCGTCAATCTGTTCGAGCGCCTCCTTGCGATAGACGTCCGGAATCCGTTTGACCCATTTCTGGTATGCCTGAACGGGGCGGCCCGAACGAACTGCACGCTGCATCACGACGTAGCCGGCCGGCAGGATGTCGGCAGACGGCAGTTGCAGATCCGGAACCGGCGGACGGCGTTCCAGACGATCCTGCCAGTCGTTGCGCCACTCGCGGAGCGTGGGCCCGACGTTGCGGAGCGCCTGCAGGGAGAACAGATCGGGAGCCAGTGGAAAAACGACGAAGTTCGCCGCGATGATCGCCGCCCGGTTGATGGCGCCCAGGTTGGGGCCGACATCGATCAACGCCAAATCGGCATTCCGCTGTCCGGCGGCGTTGAGAATCGTTCTGTGGAACGCCGACTCGGTGCGAAACGCCGACTCGTCACGGCCCAGACAATCCGGCCACGCCGACGACAGCCTCGCTTCGGCCACCGGCGGGTAGTCGACTGCCGTGCGCTCGCGAAGGGCCGATTCCGTCACGGGGCGTGGCTGTGCGGGAAGCGAGACGAACGCCTCGACCTCCCTCAGCAGCGTGATCAGGTCGCCACTGAATCGTCTCTCGGCAACGGGGTCGTCCGCCATCGTGGTCCCCGTCGCGCGCAATTCGTCCGTCGTCAGCATCGTCCCACTCCGCCTCAGCGTACAACGGGAGGTTCCGGCAGGCGATGCCCCTGCTCCACGGCGGACCCCGTGCAGACCGGAGCGGGCAGCGAAGTAGACAGCGTGCTCAGGACGCCGCTGGAAGGACATCACGCATCGACTTCGACTCCCTCTCGCGTCTCGGCGATCACCAGATCGACCACGGCCCGCAACGCCTCCTCCTCGCTGTCGCCCTCCAGCCGCCGGAGCCGGAAGAGGTCAATCTGCCGGTCGGCGCCGCTGCCCTCCCGAATGATGGTGAGCACGTGGCGCAACGCTTCCTCGCAGCCGAGTGCCCGGGCATCGTCCGCCAGCTCCTCGACCAGCCGCGCGGCATAGTCCTCGATGTCCACGCGTCCCCCGTCGCCGCGCACGTCACCCAGGAACGCCAGCACGCCGTAGCGTTGGGCGAGCCAGCGGTTCTCGGCGATGATCTCGGTCGGCGGATCGGGCGGCAGCTTGCCCTGGCGGTCGAGGCGCAACAGGCGGCGCACCAATGAGGCATAGAGCGCGACGATGCCCGCCACGTCGTCGAGCCGCGGGCAGACGTCGCAGATCCGCACCTCGACGGTGGGGAAGTGTTGCGAGGGGCGGATGTCCCACCACAGCTCGCTGCCGTTCTGGATGAAGTTCATGCGCTGGTAGGCCGCCACGAGTTGCTCGTACTCGGCCCACGACGACAGCGGGCCGGGCAGGTTCGTGCGCGGCAGCGCCCCCATGATGGTCAGCCGGTAGGACTTGAAGCCGGTCTCGCGCCCGGCGCGGAACGGCGACGACGCCGACAGCGCATGCAGCAGCGGGAGGTACCGGCGCATCGCCGTCATCACCCGGACCCGCGAGTCGGGATCGCCAAAGCCGGCGTGGATGTGCATCCCGCCGACCAGAAGCTGCCGCACGCTGTCCTGGAAGGTGACGGCGAACCGCTCGTATCGTTCCTTCGGCGTGATCAGTTGGGACCGCCACTCGGCGAACGGGTGACACGACGCCGCCAGCACCGCCACGCCGTGCTTCGCGGCCGCTTCAATCACCACCTGCCGCGTCTCCCGAACCGCCTCGCAAGCCTCCGCCACCGATTCGCAGACCTTGGTGCTGGTCTCGATCTGCGTCCGCAGCACTTCATGCGCGACGGTATGCGGCCCGCGGTTCCGCTCGCACGCCAGGAATATGCCGGGGTCGGGATCCGATTCCAGGTCGCGGGTCTCCGGGTCGACGAGGAAGAACTCCTCCTCGACCCCGAGCTTGATGGTGAGATCGGGCTCGCTCATGTGCCTCCCGAACTACGAATGACGTCGGGATCGAGGCCGCATCACTCCGCCGGCACGATGGCGATGCCCCACGGCCGCTCGCCGGCCGGTATCCTGGCGACCACCTCCAGCGTCTCGGTGTCTACCACGCTGACGTCGTGGGAAGGGCCGTTGGCCGTGTAGAGGAAACGCCCGTCGGGGGTGATGCCGATGCCCCAGGGCCGGTCGCCCACCTCGACCTCCGCCACCGCTTCATTCGAAGCCGCGTCGATGACCACCACGTCGCGCCCGCGGCCGTTGGTCACGTAGACGCGCGACCCGTCGGGCGACGTGACGACGCCCATCGGCCGCATCAGCTCGCCGGTGAGCTGGATCGTCTCGAGGACCTCGTGGGTCGACGTGTCGACGACGTGTACGGTGCCGCTGTTCTCGGCCGTCACGTAGGCGCGGCTCCCGTCCGGCGAGAAGCCGGTCGCGCGCGGGCGGGCGCCCACCTCGAACACCGCAATCACCTCGCTGGTTGCGGTATCGATGACCGAGACTTGGTTGTCCTCCTCGGAGGTGACGTACACCACGCTGCCGTCGGGGCTGATGCGGACGCCCTCGGGCTCGCCGCCGACCGGAAGCCGGGCCAGGATCTCGCCGCTGGCGATGTCGACCACGCTCGCCTCGCCGGCGTCCTCGTTGGCAACGTAGAGCCGGGTGCCGTCCAGGCTCAGCGCGAGTTGCTCGGGGTCGGTGCCGGCGTTGATGACGTTCACCACCGCGCCGGCCGCGATGTCGACCACGCCGATGCCGTCGGCCGAGCGGTCGGGCGGGGGCAGCGTGCTCTCGTCGATGCCGGGCGGGGCCGGCGGCGACCCACTCAACGCCACGAACAGTTGCGTGCGGTCCGGCGACACCTTGATGCCGCGCGGCCGCTGGCCGAGCGCAAACGTGGCGACGACCTCGTTCGTGCCGCCGGCGATGACCGTCAGGTCGCCGGAGTACTCGTTGGTCACGTAGACGTGGTAAGGCGGCGGCCCGGCATCCACGACCGGGTCGGTCGCCGGCGCCGCGGCCACCTCGGCCAGCTCGTCCGATGCCGCGCCCGTACGCAGCTCGCCTTCGACGGTCAGCAGGCGGCTCTCGAAGCTGTCCATCCGCCCGCTCATGACGTCTCTCAAGTCGGCGACTCGGGCGTTGTTGAAGCAGGACGCTCCCGCGATGGTAATCGCGATCGCCCCGGTGCCGAGCAGGATCGCCGTGTTCTGGCTCATGCCCTTCGCTCCTTTCCGGATACCGTCCGCCGACCGACGGGCAAACGCCGGAGACAAAACGAAGGGGACAGGCGTCACGGGCCTGCCCCCTTCGAACGAAAGCTGCGACTACGTCCGACCTACTTCGCGAGCGGGTCGGGCCGGAGCTGGAAGTGCACCATCTTGCTCTTGGTGCCCTTGCCGCCCTCGGTGTGCCATACGTAGTTGGAGCCGTAGTTGGCCCACAGGCCGCGGCCCTTCCACCCGGTGGTCGGATCGTCGATCCGGCCGTCGAGCCCGCGCGAGTAGAACGCCATCGGGTACGGCACGCGCAGGGTGGTCCACTCGCCGGTCTCCGGATCGAGGGCCAGCAGCGAATCCGAGCCCGAGCCGTTCGCGATCGGGATGTTCGGGCCCAGCCCCAGAGTGTCGTACTGGTCGACCCAACTGTAGTAGTGGAAGTCGGCGCTGCCCGGCGTCTCCACGCCCTTCATCTGCGGGCCGGGGACGTTGTACAGCGTCCACCCCTCGGGGCAGTGCTGGCCGGTCGCCTCGGGGCCGCCCGTGATGGCGCACTTCGAACGATCGAAGCTGGCCATCTGGCTGCTGCCCGACAGGGCGGTCCAGACGACGCCGTTGCGGTCGATGTCGATGCCGCGCGGCGCGAAGCCGGTCTGCGACGCGTCGACGTTCGGGTTCTCGATGGACGGCGGCTCGTAGACCTCGGCGATGCAGGTCTCGGGCGGGTTGTCGCCCCGGTCCAGGCGGACCAGTCGGCCCGGGAACGGACCCGTGCGGCTGATCCACACCGACTCGTCGATGGAGCTTGCGATGATGCCGTACCCGAAGCCGGTGGTGCGGGTGTCGAGCGCCGGGTCGATCTCAACCTCCCCGCGGCGGTTCGGCTCGTTCCACGGCTTGGTGATCACGCCGTCGCCGTTGGTGTCGACGACGGTCGGGCACCAGCCCTGCGATGCGATCTCGTCGCCGCTGAGGTCGTAGGCCTTGGTGTCGATCCAGCCGATCGATTGGCTGTCGCCGCTGAACCAGAGCGTGTCGTTCTTGTCCTCGCCGAACTGGAGGTGGTGCGTCCCGAAGCAGGTGTCGATCAGGACGAAGTCCTCGCTCTCGGGATCGTAGTACGAGGCCTGCCGGCCGCTCGCGGACAGCGGAAGGTACTGCGCGAACTTGTTGTCGGAGCCTTCTCGGCACCAGTCGGGGTTCGGGCGGGCGCGGATGGTCGACGTCATCCAGACACGGCCGTCCTGGTCCATCATCGGATTGTGCGGATCGGACGAGTTCTCACGGCCGTCGGGACCGCCGCGGCCCCACAGCAACTGGTCGCCCCAGTAGTTGGACGGCTGGAGCTGCATCTGCGGGAAGCGCGAGGGCACCGAGTCGGGATCCTCCGGCCGCACCGGGATCTTCAACTCGACGGCGGTGTTGGCCACCGGGTCGACCACGGTCAGGGTGCCGTGGCCCGCCGACACGCCGTAGACCGGCCCGCCGCCGTTGACGCTCGGGTTCCGCTTGTCGGTGGTGATCTCGTCGTGGATGAAGGAGCTGTCGACGCCCCAGTCCCACAACGTGACTACGAGGTTCCGCTCGACGCCCGACGGCCGCGGCGGCCGCGGCGGGGTCTCGCCGTTGGCGATGCGGTCGGTCCAGTCGGCGAACATCTCCAGGGCGCGCTCCCGGCCGAAGCGGCTCATCGCGGCGCTCATCTGGTTGCCGCGCTGCCCGGTCTGGACGCGGTGGTCCCAGGCCGCCACGGTCGAGTCGAAGTCGTCGCGGTTCTGCACGATGCGCGTCGCCGTGTTGCCGAGCTGGTGGCAGAGCTGGCAGCCCTGCTTCATGATGTCGAGCCACGCGGCCTGGCTGTGCAGGTTCGGCGAGATGCCGTTCCCGTCCGGACCGGTGCCGGGGAACTCGCTCGCGGCCGGCGGCTCGATCAGCGAGTACCAGTAGTTGCCGGGGTAGACCTGCGCCGCGGCCTGCTCGTCGGGCGCGATGACCGCGGTCAGGCTGACGTCCTCCCGCGTCGGCGCGAGCCGCACCTTCTCGGAGTCCACCAGGCCGTAGCCGCGCACCCACACGTCGTAGGTCGCTTCCGGCATCTGCGGGAGCACGAAGTGGCCTTCGCTGTCGGTCACGACAATCTTGGCGAACTTCGTCTCCAGCTCCTCGGTCTCGGCGATGACCCACACGCCCGCCTCGGCGCCGTGGGCGCTCTCGACCACGCCGCTGATGTAGCCCTCGGCCATCTGGGCATTGGGCGCCGCGCCGAAGGCCGCGATCAGGGCGCCGAGGCCGGCGCTCACCATGGCCAGACGCGCCAGCGTGCGCCATGACGTTCTTGTCCGCGAGCTCATGTTGTCTCCTCCTGGATGCTCGTCATCCTGCCTGCGTCGTTCGATGTTCCACCCGACAATCACGATGCGTCGTCACGTTCGTCGCTCGGCGGAGCCGGCCGGGCGGGTCCGGCGCCGCCGTTCACTGCTCCTACTGCTGGGCCAGCGCCAGCCGCTCGGCCGGCGACAGGTCTACCGGCCGCCGCGAACCTGCATCCGGATCCGCCCCAAGATCGAGCAGCAGCGTCACCAGTTCCGGATGCCGGTTGAACGTGTTCGGATAGAACACGCCCTGGGCCACCGACAGCGCCGACCAGCCCTTGTCGTTCACGGCGTCGATGGCGGCGCCCTTCTCCAGCAGGAAGCGGACGATGTTGCCCGCGCCGCGGTGGATGGCGCCGTGCAGCGCCGTATCCCCATTGGTATCGGCCGCATTGACGTCGTTGCCCAGCTCCCACGCGAGCTCGACGGCTGCCAGCGCCTCGTCATTGGTCCCGGGGTTCTCGCCGATCTTCCAGATGCCGACGCCTGCCGCGGCCATGAGCGGCGTCACCCCCTGCTCGGTGGTGATCGACGGATCGGCTCCCAGGTCGACCAGGAGCCGCATCATCTCGGCGTCGGCGACCTTGGCCGCCTGCAGGAACGGCGTCGACCCGATGCGGTTCAGCATGTTCCGGTTGCCGTCGCGCGGCTCCGCGGTCTGGCGGGCGTCGAGGTCGGCGCCTGCCGCAGCCAGGGCCCGCACGAGGTCGAACGCGTCGAGATCGCCGAGCGGTACCGGAAACGGCGGGTTCCGGCCCAAGTTGGGGTTGCGCGTCCAGACCACCTGGTGCAGCGCCTTCCAGCCGTTGGCGCCCGTGTCGGGGTCGGCGCCCAGGTCGAGCAGCGCCTTCGCGAAGTCGTACTGCGCGTTGTAGACGGCTAGCACGAGCGCGCTCATGCCGTTGGACGGCAGCGCGTCGTCCACGTCGGCGCCGGCGCGGACGAGCGCTTCGAGCACGTCGACGTGCCCCTCGCGCGCCGCGAACAGCACGGGGGTGAAGCCCCGTCCGGAGCGGGCGCTCGGGTCTGCGCCGGCCGCGAGCAGCGCCTCGACCGCGGCCGCCTGGTTCTGGGCCGTCGCCCACATCAGCGCCGTCTGGCCCCGCCACCCTTCTACCACATCCAACTCGGCGCCGTGCTCCAGCAGCAACTCGATGGCTTCTCCGTTGCCGGTGCGGGCGGCCGTCATCAGCGGCGTCTCGCCGTCGGGATTGGGAACGTTGGGGTCGGCCCCGGCTTCGAGCAGCCGCGCGATCATCGGCGCGCTCCCGTTGACCGAGGCGAGCGCGAGCGGGGTCACGCCGTAGCGGTTGGTCGCGTCGACCGCGGCGCCGGACGCGAGCAGCAAGTCCGCGATTTCCAGGCGATCATGATGCGCCGCCCAGTGCAGGGCCGTGGTCCCGTCGACTTCCGCCGTCCCGACGCTCACTCCATCCGCCAGCAACGCCCGCACCGCGGCGGCGTCGCGCGCCTTCACCGCCTCGAGCAGCGATTCGCCCGCACCGGCGGCCGCGACACTCGTGAACAGGACCGCCGACACGACGGCAACGATGCGCCACAGGGTCTTCATACGCCTGACTCCTCGTGCCCGCTCCCGGTGCTACGCAGGACTTCGCCACGGACTGCCGACTGCTAGACGCCGCTCAGCGTCTCCATCGGCAGCCGCCCGGTGCTGTCGCCCAACTCGTCGACCGGCACGCCCGCCTTGTCGAGCATGCTGACGAGCAGGTTCGTCATCGGCGTCTCGCCCGCGTACTTCAGGTGGCGTCCGCCCTTCAGCGTGCCCGCGCCGCCGCCGGCCAGGATCAACGGCAGATCCAGATGCGAGTGCTGGTCGCCGTCGCTGATGCCGCCGCCGTAGAGGATCATCGACTGGTCGAGCAACGTCCCGTCGCCGTCCGGGGTCGCCTGCAGCTTCTCGAGGAAGCCCGCGAGCAGGCTCACCTCGTAGGTGTTGATCATGGCGTACTTCTCGAGCCGCTCCGCGTCCATCTGGTGGTGCGACATGGCGTGGTGCGGGTCGGGAACGCCGATCTCGGGGAAGCTCTGCGCGGTCTGCTCGCGCCCGATGAGGAACGTGAAGACGCGGGTGATGTCGGCCTGGAAGGCCAACGCCTGCAGGTCGAACATCAGCCGGGCGTGCTCGTCGAACGACTCGGGGATGCCCACCGGCCGCTCGAGCACATCGGGCAGGGCCGCGTCGGACTGCGCCTCCGAGCGCCGGATGCGGCGCTCGATCTCGCGCACCGCGTCCAGGTACTGCGTCACCCGCGAGCGGTCCGCCGCGCCGAGGGTCCGGTCCAGGCGCGCCATGTCCTCGCGCACCGCGTCGAGGATGCTGCGGTCGTCCTGCAGCCGCGCGACGCGCTGCTCCTCGGTGCCCCCCTCGCCGAACAGCCGCTCGAAAACGACGCGCGGATTGTGCTCCATCGGCAGCGGCGTCGTCGGCGTGCGCCACGCGAACGTGTTGGTGTAGACGCAACTGTAACCGTTGTCGCAGTTGCCGACGACGAAGCTGTTCTCCAGCGCCAGCTCCAGCGAGGGCAGCGGCGTATCCTGGCCGAGCGCGGCGGCGGCGATCTGGTCGGCGGTGGTACCGGCGTGCACGTCGGCGCCCTCGGTCCGCTTCGGGTGCACCCCGTTCAGCCAGACGGCGCTGGCCCGCGAATGCTCGCCGTTACCGTCGCCCCACGCCTCGGCCTGACGGTGATCGAGGCCCGTCGGGATAATCACGCGGTCGCGCACCTTCTCCAGCGGCTTCAGGCTGCGCGACAACTCCAGCGGCCCGCCGACGCCGGCCGGCGTCCACTGCGCCATGTTCGCGCCGTTCGGGATGTAGATGAAGCCGAGCCGCGGCGCAGACTTCGCGGCGGTGTTCGCCAGCGCGGTCGCCGCGGGTACCATCGCATCGAGCAGCGGGAGCGCCAGCGTGGCGCCCATCCCCCGCAGGAAGGTCCGCCGGGGCAGTGACGACTTGGTGATGATCATGACGGCGATCTCCTCATCTGAAACGTTGCGCTCCGGACGACGCCCTTGACGAGCGACGACAGCCGGTACCCGTCCCCGGCCGCGGCGCGGACGATGGCGCGCACGGTCGGCGCATCGTAATGCTCGATGCCCCGGCCGAGCGCATAGGTCAGCAGCTTCTCGGTCACGGTGGTGACGAAGCGGTCCGGATGGCGCAGCAGGGCCGCCTTCAGGCCGGCCGGCCCGTCGAACGGGGTGCCGTCGGGCAGCTCGCCGCTGGCGTCTATCGCGCCGCGCGTCTCGCTCCGGTTGCGCCAGCGGCCGATCGCATCGAAGTTCTCCAGCGCCAGCCCGAGCGGGTCCATCAGGCGGTGACAGCTCGCGCAGACCGGGTTCGCGCGGTGCTGCTCCATCGCCGCGCGCATCGACAGCGCCTGCCCGCCCTCGGCCGTCTCCAGGTCCGGCACGTCCGGCGGCGGCGGCGGCGGCGGCGTCCCGAGGATGTTCTCCAGCACCCACTTGCCGCGGTTCACCGGCGACGTCCGGTTGGCGTAGGAGGTCACGGTCAGGATGCTGCCGTGGCCGAGCAGGCCGCCCCGCGCCTCGTCGTCGAGCGGCACGCGGCGGAAGTGGCTGCCGCGCACGCTCGGGATGCCGTAGTGCCGTGCGAGCCGCTCGTCGACGAAGGTGTAGTCGGCGTCCAGCAGGTCGAGGGCGCTGCGGTCCTCGCGTAGCACGCTGGCGAACAGCAGCTCCGTCTCGCGCCGGAAGCCCTGCCGGAGCCCCTCGCCGAAATCGGGGAACTCGTCCTCGTCCGGCTGCACGGCGGCGGCGTTGCGCAGCGTCAGCCACTGGCCCGCGAAGTTGCCGACCAGCGCCTCCGACCGCGGGTCGGCGAGCATGCGCTCGACCTGCGCCTCGAAGATCTCCGGGACGCTCAGCTCCCTGCGCTCGGCCACGTCCAGCAGCTCGTCGTCCGGAATGCTGCTCCAGAGGAAGAACGACAGGCGGGACGCCAGCTCCAGATCGCTGACCCGGTAGCTCTCCCCGGCCGCGACGCCTTGCGGATCGCGCTCGACGCGGAACAGGAACTCGGGACTGACCAGCAGCCGCCGCAGCGCCATCTCGACCCCGGCGTCGAAGCTGCCTCCGGCACGCCCCCGATCGTAGAAGGCCAGCAGCCGCCCGACGTCGTCGTCGGTCACGGGCCGGCGGTAGGCCAGGCGCGCGATGGCCGACAGGATCCCCCGCGCGCATGCAATCTCTTCTTCCGCGGCCGCGCCGGGCGCGGGACGGCAGGTGAAGATGCGCTCGCGGCTCGGGGTCCCTTCGACGGGCCGGGCGCCGCTCGATTCGTATGGCCCGGCGATGGTCAGGCTCTCTACGTAGGGCTGGTAGCGCGAATCGCCCCCCGACCCCTCGCCGGTGAACGGCCGCAGGTACAGCTTGCGGATTCCCTCCGGCTCGGCCGAGGTCTTGCGCAGGAAGGCGACGCCCACCTCGTGGGGACCCGCGGTGACCGGGGTGCGCACCTCGAGTGTCTCGATCTGCGGCGTGTAGAGCCCGCGCGGATCGTCCGGATCGGGCGTCTTGCCGACGGTCAGCAGCGCGATGCGCTCCCCGTCGATGGTGATCTCCAGATCGTGCGGCTCGATGCGTAGCGGCCCGTCCGGCAGGATCTCGAAGACGTACTCCGCGTCTTCGGGGAAGTTGTAGTCGACCACCATGCCGCCGCGGGTGCCGAACGGCAGCCGTTCCAGGCGGCGGTCCTGTCCGAGGTCGGAGGCGACCCGGAACGTCTCGGCCATCGGCGACGGTACGGGAGAAGCGACGGCCAAGCGGCTGATCTTGCGGGCGGCAGACAGGTACCGCTCCATCAGGGTCGGCGACACGCCGAGCACGCCGGCGATGTTGTCGAAGCCGTAGCTGGTGTCGTCGGCCGGCAGCAGGTCGTCGACGCCCACGTCCAGAGCGAGCAGATCGCGAACCGCGTTGCGGTATTCGGTCCGGCTCAGGCGGTGGAACGTCTCCGTCCGGCCCGTATTCAGGTCGGCCGCCGCCGCGGCGTCGAGCTCCCCCTCGATCCAGGCCCGGAAGCCGTCGTAGGTCTCCTGGTCGGGACGCGGGCGGGGCCGGGGCGGCATGGCGCCGGCGCGCAGCTTGCGCACCACCTTCTCCCACGCCTCGGGGTGCGCCGCGACGTCGCCGACATCGAGCGGCTCGAACGAGAAGCCGCCGGTCTCGAGACGGTCGTTGTGGCAGGTGACGCAGTAGCGGCCGATGAGCGCCTGGCCATCGACCTCGTCGCCGGCTGCATCCTGACCCGCCGCGGGAGCGGGAACGACCGCGGCGAAGAGACCAGCCAGCAGCGAAGCGAGCGCGAAATGCGGAACTCTCGGCATCTGTGGCCTCGGGCGGGGCTCCGGCGGCGCCGACGACTCGGCCGCCGGGAACGGGCTACCCCGCAGAACGGCGAGAAAGCAGCCTAGTTTGAACGAACGAAACGCGGCGTGTCAATCGACATCGGGCTGCGGTAGCATTGACTGCCCGGGGCTGCGGTCCCATCGCGGTCCGGCCCGCGACGGCGGCCGCGGCGCTGCGGAGCGCGCGCGGTACGGCGCAGGAAGTGGCGCCACGAGCGGCGGAGCAGGCGCACGAAGCGACGCAAGAAAGGACGGCACAAGATGGCCTCTTCACGACGACGGTTCCTGACGACGATGGGCGCGGCGGCCGCCGGCGCGGGGGTCGCAGGCGGCGCGCGCGGCGCGATCCCGAGCGGAGCACAGCCCGGAAACGAGTTGCCTCGCGACGCCTTCTCGCCCGCGCAGCTCCTCGAACGTCACGCACGGCAGTCGGCCGCGGCGGCAACGCCGGGAGTCAGGACGGCGCCGGCCGCGGGGCAGGCGGACCCGCCGCTGCCTTCGCAGGCCGAGGTGGAGTCGTGGTACCGCGACCTCCGCAACTGGGGGCGCTGGGGCGACGACGACCAGAAGGGGGCCGTCAACCTCATCACGCCGGAGAAGAGCGCCGCCGCGGCCCGCCTCGTCCGCAACGGCCGCAAGGTCTCGATGAGCCGCGTGTTCGAGCCCGAGCAGCACTTCATCCGCAAGAGTCCGCGCCCGAACGGCGCCGGCGCGTGCGTCGACTACCTGGGCTTCATCTACCACGGCCAGACCATCACCCACATCGACGCGCTGTGCCACATGTGGGACGTCGACGGCATGTGGCAGGGCCGTGACCCGGAAACCGGGGTGACGACGCAGGGAGCCGCCTGGGGCGCCATCGACGCCTGGAGCGACGGCATCGTCACGAAGGGCGTGCTGATCGACGTGCCGCGCCACCGCGGCGAGCCGCACGTCACTCCGGATCGGCCGGTGCACGGCTGGGAGCTGGAAGCAATCGCGGAAGCGCAGGGCGTGACCGTGGAAGCCGGCGACGCGCTGCTGGTCTACAGCGGCAAGGATCCCTACGTGCGCGCCGGCGGCGAGTACGGCGGCGGCGACCGCCCGGGTCTCAGCGCCACCTGCGCCAAGTTCGTTCGCGACCACGACGTCTCGCTCCTCGGCTGGGACATGATGGACGCGCGGCCCGATCCCTACAACCTGGCGTTCCCGATGCACGGCGTGCTGTTCAACTTCGGCGTGGCGCTGCTCGACAACGCGCTGCTGGAGCCGCTCGCCGGCGCCTGCGCGGAGGAAGGCCGCTACGAGTTCATGTTCATGGGGCTGCCGCTGAACGTCGCGCGCGGCACCGGGAGCCCCGCGAACCCGATCGCGATGTTCTAGACTGCTCGCGTTCGTCTCCGTAGCGGGACCCGACGAGAACGCGGGGCCGGACGTAAGGAAAGGAAGGCACAGAAATGAAACGCGTGATTGCCGCTACCGTCGGCGTCGGCATCGCTGTAATCGGTATCGCCCTCACACCCGGAGCAAGCCAGGAGGTCGTCGCGGCCCAGGCCGCCCAAGCCGCCGCGTGCGACCGCGTGATGGCCCTGTCGCTGCCGAACACCACCATCACCGGTGCGGAGCTGGTCGCGGCGGGCGGGTTCACCCCGCCGGGCGGCGGGCGTCCGCCGTCGGCCGCGCAGATGCGCGTCTACGCCGAGCTGCCGGCCTTCTGCCGCGTATCGGCGACCCTGACGCCGTCCGACGACTCCGACATCAAGGTCGAGGCCTGGCTGCCGGCCGAGGGCTGGAACGGCAAGTACCAGGCGGTGGGCAACGGCGCGTTCACCGGCTCGATTCGCCACGGCAACATGGCCGCGGCCGTCTCGCTCGGCTACGCCAGCAGCTCGACCGACACCGGCCACGTCGGCAACACCGCCAGCTTCGGCCTCGGCCACCCCGAGAAGGTGATCGACTTCGGCTACCGCTCGATCCACGAGATGACCGTCGTCGCCAAGGCCGCCATCGAGGCGCACTACAACGAGGCGCCGCGCTACTCGTACTGGAACGGCTGCTCGGCCGGCGGCCGGCAGGCGATGAAGGCGGCGCAGCGCTTCCCGGAGGTCTTCGACGGCATCATCGCCGGCGCGCCGGGCCTCGACTGGACCGGCCGGGCGGGCGGCTCGCTGCGCGTGGCGAAGCCGCTGGAGGCCGACGCGGCCATGCGGCTCCTGGCCGCCGACCGGCAACTGGTGCACGACGCGGTGCTCGCCGCCTGTGACGCCAGCGACGGTGTGGAGGACGGCGTGGTGGGCGACCCCGAGAGCTGCGACTTCGATCCGGGCACGCTGCTCTGCGAGGACGCCGGCGACGAGTCCTGCCTGACCGCGGCCCAGATCAGCACCGTTCGCATGCTCTACTCGTCGCCGGAGAACCCGAGGACGGGGCGTCCCATCACCGGCCTGCTGCCGGGGAGCGAGCTCGGCTGGACCGACTTCGGCTGGACCAACTCGGCGCGGTCGACCGGGGTGGAGCAGTTCCGCTACCTGACGTTCGCGGATCCCGAGTGGACCGTCGACCAGTTCAACTTCGAGACCGACATCGTGCTGGCCGAGGACCGGGACAACGACACGCTGAACGCGCTCGACCCGAACCTGAAGCCGTTCTTCGATAGCGGCGGCAAGCTGCTCTCCTACCACGGCTGGAGCGACCCGCAGATCTCGCCGGCCAACGTGACGCAGTACTACGACCGCGTCATCGACGCGGTCGGCAGCCGCGACGAGGTCCACGAGTCCTTCCGCCTCTTCATGGCGCCGGGGATGGGCCACTGCGGCGGCGGCGCCGGACCGAGCCGCTTCGACATGCTGACCGCGCTCGAGCGCTGGGTCGAGGAGGGCGAGGCCCCCGACCACATCACCGCGTCGCGCGTGCGTGACGGCGAGGTGGATCGGACGCGGCCGCTCTGCCCATATCCCGCGCAGGCGGTCTACACGGGCAACGGCAGCACGGACGAGGCGGAGAACTTCGCCTGCCGCATGCCGTAGGGCGAGCAGCTCCCGCGGAGAAAATGCTCCTGCCCCGGGCAACCGGGGCAGGAGCGACCGCCGGGCACTGGTCGAGCCGCGTGCAGCAGTGTTTCACGCCGGTCGAGCCGCGATCTTGATGGAGCTCTCCGGCACCACATCGACCGGCTCGCGCGGGCCGGGGCCAGCTTCACGCACTTCTACGTCACTCAAGGAAGGCGCCAGCGGCCGGCCATCGATAGTCGTCTTCCGCCTCATGCCCATGCCGACGTCAACCCAGGCAGGATATAGACTAGTCTGAGTACGGTCTGATCGACTCTGTCATCGTCGGGGGGTGTCCATGCCCGAGATCGGCGCGTTCGAGGCGAAGACGCATCTGCCGAAGCTGCTCAAGCGCAAGAGCCGCGCTTTCGTTCCCGCGCTGTGGCCGATCGAGACCGCGAACGTCCTGCTGGTCGCAACCCGGCGCGGGCGGATCGCGCAGTCTGAGTGGCCCGGCATCCTCGCGCATCTCGACGCGCTGCCCATCGATATCGACCCGATATCGACGTCTCGCACGTGGGGCAAGACACTCGACCTGGCGAGCGCACACGGGATCTCCGCCTACGATGCCATGTACCTGGAGCTCGCCATGCGGATGCGGATGCCGCTCGCCACGCTGGATCGGGCTCTCCGCGCCGCCGGGCAGTCGGCAGGCGCCGACCTCCTGGCAATCGACTAGAACCAAGACCGAAGAGCGCAGACCGGGACACCTCAGATCGGAAACCAAGAGGTGGCGGACCAGTCGATCTGCTCCCGTCAGCGCACGTCCGGCGAAACCGGGTCGTCGATGGTCCAGTCGGAGATGGTATTGTCCGCGCCGGTGGCGCTGGACGGGTCCGCGCCGAGCTCGAGCAGCAGCGTCTCCATCTCGGCCCAGCGCTTGCCGGTGTTGGAGTAGAAGACACCCTTGGCGATGCGGTAGGGAGTCCAGCCCTTCTCGTTGGTCGCCTCGATGTCGGCGCCCCGGTCGAGGAGGAAGCGCACCAGCGGCTCGGAGCCGCGGATGATCGCGCCGTGCAACGCCGTGTCGCCGTTGTCGTCGACGGCGGTGACGTGGCCGCCCAGCTCGAGCGCGTACCTGGTGGCCTCGAGCGCCTCCGCGTTGGTGCCCGGGCTCTCGCCCACCGCCCAGATGCCGACGCCGGCGGCCACCATGAGCGGCGTGGTGCCGTCCTCGTTGGGCAGCAGCGGGTCGGCGCCGAGCTCGACGAGCAGGCGCATCATCTCCACGTCGGCCGCCTTGGCGGCAAGCAGGAACGGCGTGGAGCCGATGCGGTTCAGGACGTTGCGGTAGCGGTTCTGCGGCTCCTTCGTCATCCGGGCGTCGAGGTCCGCCCCGTGCGCGGCCAGCTCGCGGATGAAGTCCAGATCGGTCATCGACCCGGTGACGATGGGCGGCGGGTTGTTGAAGCCGAGGTTCGGCCGACGCGTCCACTTGATCTCGTGCAACGCGGTCCAACCCTGGTCGTCGGCGTTCGGGTCGGCGCCCGCGTCCAGCAGGTACGCTCCCAGCTCGTAGTGGCCGTTCTTGGTCGCCAGAACGAGCGCGCTCGTGCCGTCGAACAGGGTCTCCTCCGGGCTCGCGCCGGCGTCGACGAGCAGCCGCGTCATGCCGCGGTAACCGGCCCGCACGGCGAACATCAGCGGGCTGAAGCCGCCGGTGGACCGCGCGTGCACGTTCGCGCCGCCGGCGAGCAGCGCCTCCGCCGCGTCCAGGTTGTTCTCGGCAGACGCCCACATCAGCGCCGTCTGCCCGCGCCAGCCTTCCGCGCGGTTCGGGTCCGCGCCGCTGGCGAGCAGAAGCTTCACCGCATCCGTGCGGCCGGTGCGGGACACCGTCATCAGGGCGGTCTCGCCCTCCGGCGGCGCCGCGTCGGGATCCGCACCCGCGTCGAGCAGCAGCGAGATGAAGGCGGCGCTGCCGTTCTCGGCGGACAGCGCCAGCGGCGTCGCGTCGAAGCGATTGGCCGCCTCGACCCGGGCGCCGGCCGCGATCAGCGCCCGTGCCGTCTCGACGTCGTCGTTGAGCGCGGCCCAGTGCAGCGCCGTCGTGCCGTCGCCGTCGGTCGTGTTGACGTCGACGCCGGACGCGATCAGCGTCCGGGTGCGTTCGACGTCACCGACCCGCACCGCGTCAACGAGCGGGAGATCGACCGCCGCCGCTACCACGCCTGCCCCGGCAGTGAACGCCAACGTGGCCGCAACCGTGACCGCCATGCTCACACCGCGCCGTACTCCTGCTCTCGTCATGACCGTCTCGATTCTCCGCATGCGCCGCGTCCTCGCCGCGCCGGACGAGGACGCGTGCCAGAATCTCCTACACGTCCGTCAGGGCCTTCAGCCGCCCGGTGCTGTCGCCGAGCTTCTCCGCCGGCACGCCCGCCTTGTGGAGCATGCTGATCAGCAGGTTGGTCATCGGCGTGTCCTTCGGGTACTGCAGGTGCCGGCCGCCCCGCATTCCGGCCGCCTTCCCGCCGACCGTCAGCACCGGCAGGTCGTAGTGCAGGTGGTCGTTGCTGTCGCCGAGACCGGCGCCGTAGAGCACCATCGAGCTGTCGAGCAGCGAGTTGTCGCCGTCCGGCGCGTCCTGCAGCCGTCCGAGCAGGTAGGTGAACAGCTCCACGTGGTGCAGGTTGATCTTCGAGAGCTTGGCGAGCTTCTCCGGGTCGTTGCGGTGATGCGAAATCCCGTGGTGCGGGTCGGGCACGCCGATCTGCGGGTAGGTCCGGCCGCCGAGCTCGCGGCCCACCATGAAGGTGAAGACGCGGGTGATGTCGGCCTGGAACGCGAGCGCGATCAGGTCGTACATCAGCTTGACGTGGTCCTCGTACGAATCGGGGATGCCGGCCGGCCGGTCGAGATCGTCCGGCAGCGCCGCGTCGGCTCCCTGCGCCTCCGACAACTGGATCCGCCGCTCCACCGCACGCACCGCGTCGAGATACTGGTCGAGCCGGCGCCGGTCGGCGGTCCCCAGATCGCGCTCCAGGTACGCGAGGTCGTCGGTCACCGAATCGAGGATGCTGCGGTCCTTGCGCAGCTCGTTCAACCGCTCGTCGCGCGTGCCGCCGTCGCCGAAGAGCCGTTCGAAGACGACGCGCGGGTTGTTCTCCATCGGCAGCGGCGTCGTTGCGGTGCGCCATGCCACCGTGTTCATGTAGACGCAGCTGTAGCCGTTCTCGCAGTTGCCGACCAGGAAGTCGAGGTCGATGGCCAGCTCCAGCGACGGCAGCGGCGTGTCCGCGCCGATGCTGGCTGCGGCCACCTGGTCGACGGTGACGCCGGCCTCCACGTCGGCCCCCTCGGTGTGCTTCGGGTGCACGCCGTTCAGCCAGACCGAGCTGGCCCGCGAGTGCTCGCCGTTGCCGTCGCCGAGCGGCTCGGCCTGCCCGTGGGCGAGGCGCGTGTAGACCAGCGTCTGATCGTGGAACGGCGACAGCGGGCTGAGCGTCGGCGACAGCTTCAGTTCGCTCCCCGCGCCCTTCGGCGTCCACGTCTGCAGCACCGCCCCGTTGGGCAGGTAGATGAAGCCGAGGCGCTTGACCGGCGCGGCGGCCGTCTTCGAGATCGCCGACAGCGCCGGCACCATCGCGTCGAGCAGCGGCAGCGCCACGGTGGCGCCGAGCCCGCGGAGGAACGTGCGGCGCGGCAGCGCCATCTTCGTGATGATCATGATGCGGATCTCCTCATCTGGAAGGGCACGCTCTCGACGATGCCCAGGATGATCGACGAGAACCGGGAGTCGTCCCGTTCGGCGTCGCGGACGATGGCGCGAATGGCCGGTGCGTCGTAGTGCTCGACGCCGCGGCCGAGGGCGTAGGTCAGCAGCTTCTCGGTCAACGTGGTCACGAACAGGTCGGGTCGCCGCAGGAGCGCGTCGCGCAGCCCCGCCGCACCCTCGAACACGGTGCCGTCCGGCAGGATCCCGGACGCGTCGATCGGGGCGCTGGCCTCGTTGTGCGTCCGGTACTTGCCGACGGCGTCGAACTGCTCGAGCGCGAAGCCGGGCGGGTCCATCAGCCGGTGGCAGCTCGAGCACACCGGGTTGGCGCGGTGCTGCTCCATCGCCTCCCGCATGGAGAGCGCGCGGCCCTCGCCGGTCGTCTCCTCCAGCGACGGCACGTCGGGGGGCGGCAGCGGCGGCGGCGTGCCGAGCAGGTTCTCCAATACCCACTTGCCGCGCAGGACCGGCGACGTCCTGGTCGGATAGGCGGTGGCGGCGAGGATGCTCCCATGCCCCAGCAGCCCGCGCCGCGTGGCGTCGGGCAGGGTGACGCGGCGGAAGTGGCTGCCGTAGACGCTCGGGATGTCGTAGTGGCGCGCCAGCCGCTCGTTGACGAAGGTGTAGTCGGCGGTCAGCAGGTCGAGGACGCTCCGGTCCTCCCGCATCACGCTCTCGACGAAGAGCTCGGTCTCGCGCTGCATCGCCCGCCGCAGGGCCTCGCCGAAGTCGGGGAACCGGTTCTCGTCCGGGGCCAGCGCGGGCACGTTGCGCAGATAGAGCCACTGCCCCGCGAAGTTCTCCACGAGGGCGGCGGCACGCTCGTCGGCGAGCATGCGCCGGACCTGCTCCTGCAGCACCTCGGGCTCGTGCAGCCGGCCGGCCACCGCCGCGTCGAGCAGCTCGTCGTCGGGAATGCTGCTCCACAGGAAGAAGGAAAGCCGCGACGCCAGCTCGAGGTCCGTCAGCCGGTAGCCGGCGCCGGGAACCGCGTCGGCCGGGTCGCGCACCACGCGGAACAGGAACTCGGGTCCGGCCAGCAGGCGCCGCAGCGCCAACTCGATGCCCGCCTCGAAGCCGCCGTCGCGCAGCCCGTCGTCGTAGAACGACAGCAGCACGTCGAGGTCGCGATCGGTGACAGGTCGCCGATAGCCGCGGCGGGCCAGCGTCGACAGAATCTCGCGGGCGCACTCGCGTGCAGCCGCCGCGCCGCCCGCATCCGGCCGGCAGGTGAAGATGCGGGAGCGGCTCGGCGTCTCGACGGTCGGCGGCGCCCCGCTCGCTTCGTACGGCCCGGTGACGACGACGCTCTCCAGGTACGGCTGGTAGCGGGTGTCGCCGCCGGTGGTGTTCGTGTACGGCCGCAGGTACGGCTGCCGCAGCGTCTCGGCGTAGGCCGCGGTCTTCTTGCGGAACGCCACGCGCAACGTCCGCGGACCGGCCGGCACCGGCACACGCAGCACCCAGTTCTCGTCGACGCGCCGCTGCCGGGTGCGCCACTCGAGGTACTCGGGGCTGTTGCGTGCCGCGCCCTCCGGCGCCGGCTCGCCGACTGTGAACGTCTGCAGGTGCTCGCCGTCCAGGCTGACGTCCAGCTCGTGCCGGTCCGTGAACGGCGCGAGGTTGTCGGCGGTGTCGCGGCTGAGCCGCACGCGGATCCGGTACTCGGCGTCGACCGGGAAGTTGTAGGGAATCGCCATCCCGCCCCGGGTGCCGAACGGCAGGCCCGCCAGGCGGGCGTCCTGCGCGTCGTCGGCCGAGCGGCGGAACGTCAGCGCGGTCGGCGGCAGCTCCGGACTGCCGACGGCCAGCCGGCTCACCTGCTTCGCCGCGGACAGGTAGCGCTCGAGCAGCGTCGGCGAGACGCCGAGAACACCCGCGATGTTGTCGAACCCGTAGCTGCCGTCGTCCGCGGGCAGCAGCTCCGCCACGTCGACGTCGAGGGCCAGCAGGTCGCGGATGACGTTGCGGTACTCGGCGCGGTTGAGCCGGTGGAACGCCTCCGTCCGCCCAGGGTTCGGGTCGGCCGCCGCGACGGCGTCGAGCTCCGCTTCCAGGGTCGAGACGAACCGGGCGTAGGTCGCTTCGTCGGGCCGCGGGCGCGGGGCCGGCGGCATCGCACCGGCGCGCAGCTTGCGGACCACCCTCTCCCACAGGCCGGGATCCGCCGAAACGTCGGTTACGTCCGCGCTGTCGAGCTCCAGCCCGGCCGTCTGCAGGCGCTCGTTGTGGCAGGCGACGCAGTAGCGGTCCAGCAGCGCCCGCTCGGGCGTGGCTGCCGTCTCCCCCGCCGCGGACTGCCCCGCGGCAGCCAGCCCGACGCTGGCCGCCAGCATCACGAGCACGCCGCCGGCCGGCAACGGAAAACCTCTGCGCTTCGTCATGAACGGCACCCTCGTCCGTCGAGGCGACAGGGACACTGCGCCCAACCGTAAACGCACATTATTGACCGCCCGCGCCGATTGCACAATACGGAAATGCCGGGGCTGCGCCGGACGGAGAAGGTCAACGCCGGTTGCGGAGAAGCGCTTCCAGCTCGGCGACCCGTACTTCGGCAACCACGGCTCGATTCTCCGCCGCCGCAACCCGGGTTGCGGCGGCGGCGGCGCGGTTCTCGGCAGTCGCGGCGCGGTTCTCGGCAGTCGCGGCGCGCTCTTCGGCGATCACGCGGCCCTCGGCTTCCTCGTGGTGACTGCGCAGATCGCGACCGGTTGCCGGATCCTGGAAGCGCATCTCCCGCCCCGGCGCCGCCCGCAGCTCCAGACCCAGCGTCTCGCTGCGCAACGTCAGCGTGCCGTCCAGCGCCGTCGCCGCGGGTTGACGCACGTAGCCCGACCGCGTCAACCGCTCGCCCTGCAGACGCGCGGGCAGGAACTCTCCGGCCGGGTCGTACTGCCAGTACTCGCGCACTCCGAGGCGGGCATACACCGATCGCTTCGTCCCGAGGTCGTCGCGCCACGTGCTCGGCGAGGCCACCTCCAGCACGAAGGCCGGCGCCTGCCCCTCCTCCCACAGCCTGTAGTTCGGCCGCTGGCGGTCCTCGACGCCGAACACGACGAAGACGTCCGGGGCGATCGACACCCGCGGGTTGCCTTCCTGGTAGTAGATGAGAAGATCGCCGGAGACGTACACGTCCCGGCGGTCCCTGAAGTAGCGGGTCAGCGCGCCGATGCCGTACATGATGGCGCTGCGCTGGGCGTCGTTCTCCGCCATCGGCTTGCCGTCCGAGCTCGGGTAGTCGATCGGCACGGCGGCAGGTGCGGGTCGGATCATCGCTGGACCTCTCCAGGCGGCGCGGCGGCGCACACGACTTCCCAAGCTACCACACGCTGAGGCGCCGCTTCCACGTCCGGGCGTCCGTGACGCCGAAGGCAAGCATGCGCCGTGCCAACCGCCGCGCGACACCACGGCCGATCCCGAACGGCCGCCTGCTGTCACGGCAAACCGGGTGGTGGAGTTGCGCGGCAGTCACAGCTCGTCCGGCCAGCGCTGCCGGCCGTGGAAGACCGCGATGACTTCCAGGCGGTAACCGCGGACTCGATACGGCACGAGATACGGGGTTCCCGCGGATGGCCTGTCTCTCGCGATGATCACAGACGAAAAACGGCGGGCCCCTCGAGGCCCGCCGGAACCGCTGTCGACCGAAACTGTCCGGAGCTCAGCCCGAGCACGAGCCGCGGCGGCCCTGGCCGCGCACCAGCCCCCCGTCCGCGTCGAAGCACATCAGATCCTGCGGGGACCGATCGTTGTCGTTCTTGGCGTCCAGCCTGGCCCCGTGCTCGATCAGGAGATCGACGACCGACGGATACGCGAGCTGCACGGCGACGTGCAACGCGGTGTTGCCGTCGGGGTCCGTCGCGTGCACGTCGGCGCCCAGCTCGAGCGCGATCCGGGTCGCCTCGAACGTCGAGTGCTCGCCGGCCTGCACCAGCAGGAGCGCCGCGTCGACGCCGATGCCCTGGCCGCGGCGGTTGCTCGCTCTCGTCGCCCACCCTTCGCCGGCCGCCGCCATCAGCGGAGTGATCCCGTTGTCCGGCATCAGCAGGGGATCGGCGCCGCAGTCGGCCAGCGCGCGCATGATCTCGACCTCGGCGTACTTGGCCGCCAGCCAGAACGGCGTCGCCCCGGCCAACTGCGCGGACAGGCCGTAGAAGTTGAGGTTGCGCTGCTGCAGACTCCCGTTCGTGAGGCGAGCGTTCGGATCCGCGCCGTGCGCGCACAACGCCTTCACGAGCTCCGCATCGCCCCGCGACACGGCCGTGTGCAGGGCCGTGTACCCCGCGTCGTCAGCCATGGGGTCGGCGCCGCGCTCCAGAAGCAACGCGGCTACCTTCCCCTGGTCGCTGAAGCTGGCCCGCACCAGCGCGGACTCGCCGTTCGGCGCCTTCACGTTCACGTCCGCCCCCGCGTCGAGCAGGAGCCGGGCGTTCTCGACGCGGCCGTTCCGGGCCGCGAACAGCAGCGGCGTCGACCCGCGCTGCGGCTGCAGGACGTAGTCCTCGAAGGGATTCCCGTTCCCGAGGTTGACGGGCAGCAGGTGGGTGTCCGAGCGCACGCTGACATCGGCGCCGTGCGCCAGCAGCACGCGTACCGCGTCCGTGTTCTCCTGAGTCGCCGCCCACATCAGCGCCGTCTGCCCGTGCGATGCCTCCCTGGCGTCCACCTTCGCGCCGTGATCGAGCAGCGCCTGCAGCGCGACGGCGGTACCGGTCTTCGCGCACGTCATGAGCGGCGTCTCGCCCATCTCCGTCGCCGCGTTCGGATCGGCGCCCGCGTCCAGGAGCTTGCCGACGACCCCTGCGTTGCGGTTGGTGCAGGCCAGCAGGAGGGGCGTCACGCCGTAGTCGTTGGCGGGGCTCGCATCGGCGCCGCCGCCGAGCAGCGCCGTCACCAACTCGCTGTCGTCGCGCACGACGGCCCAGTGCAGCGCCGTCGCCCCGTCGCCCTCCGTGGCGTTGACGTCGACCTTCTGCGCCAGCAGGGCGCGCACGGACTCGTGGTCCTGCCCCTGAATCGCCTCGATCAATCGGAGATCGTCATTCCCCGCGGCAACGACCGCGACGCCGAGCCACGCCACCGCCGCCACGGCCATCCACTTGCTGCTCAGGCGCATGCCGAACCTCCCTCCGTCCCGCATCTTCCCGACGCGCGGCCCCGGCCTTCGACAGGGTGCCCGGCCCGCTAAACGAGGGGCGCCGCCATCCAGACGGCGCCCCCCACAAGCGCGAAGCTTCTACGCCGCAAGCGCTCCTAGGTCAGCCCCGAGAGCTCGTGGATCTGGTCCGTGCTCCCGCCGAACTCCTCCGCGGGGACCCCCAGCTTCCGCAGCATCGTGTACTGCAGATCGGTCAGCGGCGTGTGCTCGGGACAGACCACGTGGCGTCCGCCCTTGATCTCCCCGCAACCGCCCCCGACGACCAGGATCGGCAGATTCTCGGTCGTGTGGCGGTTCGAGTTCCGGATCGCGCCCCCGTACATGATCATGGCGTGATCCAGCAGCGACCCGTCGCCGTCCGGCGTCGCCCGCATCTTGACGAGGAACTCGCTGAACAACTGCATGTGATATGCGTTGATCTTGCCCAGCTTCTCGATCTTCTCCGGGATGTCCCGGTGGTGGCTGAGCGGGTGGTGCGGCTCGGTAACCCCGATCTGCGGATACGTCGCGCCGCTCTCCTCGCGGGCCATCATCATCGAGATAACACGCGTCATGTCGGTCTGATAGGCCAGCACCATCAGGTCGAACATCAACCGCACGTGCTCTTCGTAGGTCACCGGGATCCCGGCCGGCGACGACACCTCCGGCAACTGCCGGTCGGCCTGCTGCTCGGCGAGCTGGATGCGCCGCTCGATGCCGCGGACGGCCTCCAGGTACTCGTCGAGCTTCTGCACGTCGTACGGCGCCAGGCCCACCTTGAGGTCGGCGGCCTTGTCCATCACCCGGTCGAGAATGCTCTTCTGCCGCTTCACGTTCGCCCGGCGCGCCTCGGCGCTCGTGTTCCCCACGTCCCCGAACAGGCGCTCGAAGACGAGGCGCGGGTTCGTCTCGCGCGGCATCGGCGTCGTGCGATTGGCCCACGAGTTGTTCAGGTAGGCGCAACTGAAGCCGCCGTCGCAGGTGGCCACCCCGTAGACGGTGTCGCCGCCCTCGATCGACAGCTCCAGCGAGGGCAATTGGGTCTCGCGCCCGATGCCCGGCGCATTGGCCGCGACCTGGTCCATCGAGATGCCCAGCTCGAGCTGCGCCCCGGTCGTGCGCTTCGGACGCGCGCCGGTCAGCAGCGCCGACGCCGCCTGCGAGTGGGTCGTGCCGCGGCCCCGCTCCGCCCCGACGCTGTCGAGGTTCGTCATCACGAGCAGGTGCTCCCGCACCGGCGCCAGCGGCTTCAGGGTCGGGGTCCACTCGAACTCGGCCCCCGCCTTCAACGGCTGCCAGAACTCCACCGGCGCGCCGTTCGGGATGGTGACGACGCCCAGGCGTCTGGCCGGAGCCGCCGCCGTCTTGCTGAGTGCCGTCAACGCGGGCACCATTCCGTCGAGGAGCGGCAACGCCAGCGCCGCTCCAACGCCACGCAGGACCGTACGACGCGGGATCACCGTCTTGGTCACGATCATCAGCCTACCCTCCTCGTCTGAAACGGTGCGCTCTTCACGATTGCGAGAACCAGGGCCGACCAGCGGGACTCGTCCGCCGCGGCCTCCCGCAGGATCCGTCGAACCGCGGGCATGTCGGCCGCTTCCAGCCGGCGCCCCACGGCATAGGTCAGCAGTCTCTCGGTCGCCGTCGCGATGAACTCGCCCTGGGTCGCCAGGATGTGCCGGAAGCCGCTCGCGCCCTCGAAGGCGCTGCCGTCCGGCGCCACGCCCGACGGGTCGATGGGCGGTCCGGCCTCGCCCGGCACACCGGTGTCCTCGGCGGTGCGCCAGCGCCCGATCGCGTCGAAGTTCTCCAGCGAGAACCCCAGCGGGTCCATGTTGCGGTGGCACGTGGCGCAGGCCGGGTTCCGCCGGTGGACCTCCATCAGCTCGCGCACCGACGTCGGCGGCGCGCCCTCCTCGCGGGTCCCCAGATCCGGCACGTCGGCCGGCGGCTCTGCCGGCGGCGCCCCGAGCAGGTTTTCCAGCACCCACTTGCCGCGCGACACCGGGGACGTGCGGTTCGCGTACGAGGTCAGGGTCAGGATGCCCGCCTGGCCCAGGATGCCCGCCCGCCGGTCGTCGACCCACGTCACCCGCCGGAAGTGGTTCCCGTGGATGTCGGGGATCCCGTAGTGCTCGGCCAGGCGTTCGTTCACGAACGTGTGGTCGGCCGTCACCAGCTCCGTCAGCGGGCGATCCGCGCGAAGCTGCGACTCGAGGAACAGTTGCGTCTCCCGCTGCATGGCGACCCGCAGGTTCTCGTCGAACTCGGGGAACGCGGTCGGGTCCGGAGACGCGTTGCGCAGCAGGTTGAGCCCGAGCCATTGCGCGGCGAAGCTCTGGGCCAGCGTGCGCCGCGCGCGGGGCTGGGCCAGCATCCGGCGCACCTGCCGTTCCAGCACGTCCGGCTCCGCCAGCCGCCCCTCGACGGCCAGATCGAGCAGCTCGGCGTCGGGAATGCTCCCCCAGAGGAAGAACGACAGCCGCGAGGCGAGCTCCAGGTCGCCGATCGGATAGGCGATCCCCGGCTCGGCGTCCACCGGCGCGCGCTCGGTGCGGAACACGAACTCGGGGTCCGTCAGCAGGAACTCGAGCGCCGCCTGGATCCCCGTCTCGAAGCCGCCCCCGCGACGTCCCGCCTCGTAGAAGCTCATCAGCGCCGTGACGTCCCGCTCCGTGACGGGGCGCCGGTAGGCGCGACGCGCCAGATCGCCGAGGATCTCCTCCGCGCAGCCTGCCTCCGCGCCGGGGTTCTCCGGCCGGCAGGAGAAGATCCTGCCGCGGCTCGCGGTCTCCAGCGGCCGGTTGCCGTTGAACGGCCCCGTGACGGTCAGTCTGGCCACGTCGGGATTGCCATCCTGCCTATCGTTGGTGCTGAAGCCGAACGTCGCCGGGCTCGGCCGCGGCTGCAGGACGCCTTCGTCCAGCGCCGGCCGCCGCAGGAACGACACCCCCACCAGCCGCGTCCCGGCCTTCACCGGCATCCGGAACCGCAGGTACTCGTCCTCGTGGACGGAATACGCGCCCCACTCCGGGAAGCCGCCGCTGCCGGAGCCGCAATAGCTCCACGCGCAGCGCTCGCCCTCGAACGACCCGCCGACCAGGAACGTCTTGGCCAGGGCCTTGTCGATCCGCAGATCGAGCCGGTGGCGCGCGTTCCCGAGGCCGCGGATGTAGTTGTAGAAGTTGCGGTGCAGGTCGACCTTGAACTCGTACTCCCCGTCGAGCGGGAAATAGTGCTCCGCCGACACGCCGCCGCGCGAGCCGAACGGCAGGTCCTCGCTGGTGCGATCGTCCTGCACCTCAAGCTGCGGCACGGGGTAGGACACCGACCGCGAGCTCAGGGCCGGGTCGCCGACCGCGAGCTGGCTGATCCGCCGGGCCGCGGTCAGGTAGCGCTCCATCAACGTGGTCGAGACCGTCAGGACCTCGGCGTTGTTGTCGAAGCCCTCGGCGTCGGCGTCGTCCGGCGGCAGCAACTCCTCGACGTCCACGTCGAGCCCGATCAGATCGCGCACGGCGTTGCGGTACTCGCTACGGTTGAGGCGGTGCACCGTCATCGGCCGCCCGAGCGGCGGGTCGGCGGCCGCCGTGCGGTCGAGCGCCGTCTCCAGCCAGTCGACCAGGGCGCCCAGCGCGGCTTCGTCCGGCCGCCGCGCCGTCGGCGGCGGCATCATGCCGCTGCGCACCTTCCGCAGCACCCGCTCCCACTCGTCGGCGTGGGCGCCGAGATCTTCCGTGTCGAGCCCCTGCAGCGAGATCGGCACCGTGCCGCGCTCGAAACCGCGGTCGCTGTGGCAGGCCAGGCAGTACTGATTGACGAAGGCGCGCGCCGACGCCGCGTCGGACACCGCCTGGGCATGGCTCGCCGGGGGTGCCAGGGCGCCCAGCGCCACCACCACCGCCGCTGCGGTCGCCACCTTGAACAGCCACGACATGGTCACCACCCTCCCCTCCTCAAGAGCGTGCCGGACGAACGAGGCGCGTGACGGACGACCGTGGGCGAAGCTCCGACGCGAACGGACGGAGAGATGCGGGCCGGCGCGATCGCGGACGCCGTGTTTGCCGACCCGCCTCGCGACGCGACGTGGGCGAAGAAAACACGATGCCATGCGTGACTCGCGTAAGCTCGCACCGTACGCCGATGCGCGGCGATTGTCAACTGCGGTCGACACACCGGCAGGTTGGCAGGGAACCCGGCCGTCAACCGGACCGCTCGCGAAGCAGCGCTTCCAGCTCGGCGACCCGCGCTTCGGCGACCCGGCGGGCGGCGGCTTCTTCCAGGCGGCCCTCGGCTTCCTCGTCGTGGCTGCGCAGTTCCAGACCGGTCGCCGGGTCCCGGAAGCGCATCTCCCGCCCCGGCGCCGCCCGCAGCTCCAGCCCCAGCGTCTCGCTGCGCAGGGTCAGCGTCCCGTCCAGGGCTGTCGCCACCGGTTGACGCACATGGCCCGACCGCGTCAATCGCTCGCCCTGCAGGCGGGCCGGCAGATGTTCTCCTGACGGGTCGTACTGCCAGTACTCGCGCACGCCCAGCCGCGCATAGACGTCTCGCTTCCTCCCGACGTCTTCGCGCCAGGTGCTCGGCGAGGCCACCTCCAGCACGAAAGCGGGCGCGCGCCGCTCCTCCCACAACTTGTAGTTGAGCCGTTCGCGTTTCTCCACGCCGAACACCACGAAGACGTCCGGGGCGATCGACACCCGTGGATTGCCTTCCTCGTAATAGATCAACAGATCTCCCGACACGTACACGTCCCGGCGGCCCCGGAAGTGGCGCATCAGCGCGCTGATGCCGTACATGATCGCATTGCGCTGGGCGTCGTTCTCCGCCATCGGCTTACCGTCCGAGCTCGGGTAGTGGATCGGCACGGCGGCGGGTGCGGGTCTGTTCATCGCGGGGCTCTCCAGGCGGTGCTGCGGCGCAGACGACTTCCCCAAGCTACCACACGCACACGCCGCGATACCGCTCTGCGCGCCAGGGCGTCCGTGCGAAAGCTGAAGCAAGTATCGCGCCGGCCGCCGGAGACGTTCACGCGCCCGCTTTCTCGATCGCTTCGACGGGCGGGCCGACGGTCTCGCGCAGCGGGATCTCCTGCAGAAACCAGGAGAGGGCGAAGCCGAGCACCAGGATGGGCACGGCCGAGAGGAACACCGCCTGGAGGGCGACCTCCACCGATCCGGTGACCGCGGCCGCGGTGTCGGCGGGCAGGGCCCGAATGGCGGCGGGGCTGTTCAGCAGGTCGGAGACCCGGCCGCCGACCGACGCGAACGCCTCCGGGGACAGCCGCGCCGGCAGCTCGGACCCGATGCGCGCGTTCATGATTGCCCCGAAGACCGCCACGCCGAACGACCCGCCCATCGACCGGAAGAACTGCGCCGACGCGGTGGCGACGCCGAGGTCCCGGTGCTCGACCGCGTTCTGCACGGCGAGCAGCGACACCTGCATGACCATCCCGACGCCGAGGCCCAGCAGCGCCATGAAGGCCGAGACCACGACGTGCGGCGTGCCGGCGTGCATCCGGCTCAGGAGGAACATCCCGCCGGCCGCGCAGGCGCTGCCGGCGATCGGATAGATGCGGTAGCGGCCGGTGCGCACCGTCAGCCGTCCCGAGCCGACCGAGCCGACGAGCACGCCCGCCGTCAGCGGAAGCAGCAGCAGGCCGGAGTTGGTGGCCGACAGGCCGCCGACGACCTGCAGGAACAGCGGCAGAAAGATCACGCCGCCGAACAGCGCGCAGCCGATGAGCAGCGCCAGCCCCGACCCGATCGAGAAGATGCGGTTGCCGAACAGGCGCAGCGGCAGCAGCGGGTGATCGACGTGCGCCTCCCAGCGGATGAACCCCGCGATGAGCGCCGCGCCGGCCGCCGTCAGCCCTCCCGTCGCCGCCCCCAGAGCCCCGGCCCCGCCTTCCTGCACCCGCACGATGGCCAGCAGCAGCAGGCTGACGCCGGCCATCAGCAGCGCCGCCCCTGCGAAGTCGATGCGCGCGGGCCGATGGACCGGCGGGAGCCGCAGCACGACCCAGATCACCGCCAGCGCCGCGCCGCCGACCGGCAGGTTGATCAGGAACACCCAGCGCCAGTTGGCGTGGTCGACGATGAAGCCGCCGAGCAGCGGACCGATGACGCTGGCGAACATCCATACGCCGGCCAGATAGCCGATGTAGCGGCCCCGTTGCCGGGGCGAGACGATGTCCCCGACCACGGCGAACGTCAGGCCCATGACCCCGCCGGCGCCGACGCCCTGCACGCCGCGCGCCAGCACCAGCGTCAGCATGTCGGGCGCAAGCCCCGCGAGGACCGATCCGACCAGGAAGATCAGGATGGCGGCCTGGAACGTGACGCGCCGCCCGTAGATGTCGCTGAGCTTGCCGTAGAGCGGGGTGCAGACCGTCGTGCACAGCAGGTAGGCGGTCACCACCCACGAGTAGTAGTCGAGCCCGCCGAGCTCGCCGACGATCGTCGGGAGCGCCGTGGCAACGATGGTCTGGTCGAGCGCCGCGAGAAAGAGCCCGGCCATCAGGCCGGACAGGATGATGACGATCTGCCGGTGCGTGAACGGCTCGGGCGCGGGTGCCGGCGTCACCGGGGACGGTCCATGGTCAGCGAGGGGGAGGCCGCCGGGAAGGCGCGAAAGGGAAGACCGGGACCGAAGCCTCGGCTCCGGCGCCCGGCCTGGTGTTCAACGAGTCGCCGAGCCGTCGCCGTCGGCATCCGGCGCCGCTTCCGCCGCGCCGATTCGTCGACGTCGTCTGCGTCATTCGGCGCGGCGCAGACTCGCTAGTACGCCAGCTCGATCGGAACGGTCGCCAACTGGTCGTCCCAGTGGATGTACAGCGCGCCGCCCTGCGAGGTCATGTCTAGGAAGCCGATCTGCAACTGGTCCAGCGACCAGTCGACGGTCTCCACCGACATCGTCGTGCGCATGACGTCCTTGCTGTCGTCGTAGCCGTAGGCGCCCCACAGGGCGTTCGGGTTGTCCTCGCGGAAGTCCTGCTTGACGCCCCAGGTGGTGAAGATCAGCGTCCACTCCTCGGGATCGGAGAGGTCCGCGAACAGGGTGTACTCGCCGGCGTTCAGCCGTTGCCCGCCGATCAGCAGGTCCGCCTCGGTCGTGAAGGTGGTCGTCTGGTCCGCGCCGACGCGCCACAGCGGTGCGCCGGCGTAGATTCGCTGGCCGTACTCCCCGCCCGCGCCGAAGATGCCCTGCCGGCCCCGCAGGATGGGACGGCCGTAGTGGATATCAATCCAGTAGCCGCCCTCGTACCGGCCCTCGTCGCTGTAGGCGCCCCCGATCTGCGTGGCCGTGTGCCCGCGGGTGCTGAGCGGCCGGTCCTGCGCCGCGACTTCGCTCACCAGGATGCCTGCCACCGCGATCGCCGACGCGACGCCGAGACCTCTCACCACCGAACGCATGGCTGTCCTCCCCGATCAGTCGGAACGCCCGTCAGTTGCCGAGATCGAGATCGTCGATGTGCATGTTCAGCAGGTGCGTGACCCGCAAGCCGGTAATGCCGTCGGTATCGACGTCCGAGCGCGACTGCGACGAGACCTCGGTGCCGTTGACAAGGAAGCGCACCGTGTCGCCGGCGGCCTCCACCGTGAGCGTGTTCGTCGACGATCCCTGGTCGTTCAGGTCGTTGACCGCGTCGTGCGCGGTCCAGTCGACCAGCGTCGGCAGGTTCTCGCCCATCCGCTTCTTGATCAGGAACTCGCCGCCCTGCCGGAGCATGAAGTACGTGTACTGCTGATTGGGACCCTGCAGGTCGGAGCCGCCGAGGAACATGCCGTAGGCGTTCGCGTGCCCCGAGCGCTCCATCTGCGTGAACGTGGCGCTGATCGAGAAGTCGCCATCCGCCATGCTCTCCGGCTGCCAGAAGATGGCGAAGCCGGCGCCGGTCGTCGTCACGTGCACGCCGCTGCCCATGTTCATGAAACCGAGCACGTCGTTGATGTCCGCCTCGAAGTCGAGCCGCGCCTCCCAGCCGTCGGCCTGCACCCCCTGGGCGCCGGCGACGAAGGGAAACGCCAATACCGCCACCGCCGCCGCAATCAACATCTTCCGCATCACTGCCTCCTCTGGTGTCCGTGAAATCGGATTGTCCGACCTTCCAGCATGGATCGAACCGCCTCAGCGGATCAACGTGGCCGGCTTCGCGGCCAGCAACTGCGCGAAGAAGTCGTTCCCCTTGTCGTCCACGACGATGAACGCCGGGAAGTCCTCGACCTCGATCTTCCAGATCGCCTCCATCCCGAGCTCGGGATACTCCAGCACGTCGACCTTCCGGATGCTGTGGTCGGCGAGCCGGGCCGCCGGGCCGCCTATGGATCCCAGGTAGAAGCCGCCGTGCCGCTTGCACGCCTCGGTCACCTGCGCCGAGCGGTTCCCCTTGGCCAGCATCACCATGCTGCCGCCGTGCGACTGGAAGAGATCGACGTAGGAGTCCATCCGGCCGGCCGTGGTCGGACCGAACGAGCCGGACGCGCGCCCCTCCGGCCGCTTGGCCGGACCGGCGTAGTAGACCATGTGGTTCCGCGCGTAGGCCGGCAGCTCCTCGCCGGCGTCGAGCCGCTCCTTGAGCTTCGCGTGCGCGATGTCGCGCGCCACGATCATCGGCCCCGACAGCGACAGCCGGGTCGCGACCGGGTACTGCGTCAGCTCGCCGAGGATCTCCGGCATCGGCCGGTTGAGGTCGACACGGACCACGTCGCCCGGCAACTCGCCTTCGGTGACGTCCGGAAGGAACCGGGCCGGGTTCTCCTCGAGCTGCTCCAGGAAGACCCCCTCGCGGGTGATCCGCGCCAAAGCCTGCCGATCCGCCGAGCACGAGACGCCCAGGCCGACGGGACACGATGCGCCGTGCCGCGGCAGCCGGATGACGCGGACGTCGTGCGCGAAGTACTTCCCGCCGAACTGCGCGCCCACCCCGATCTGCCGGGCGAGCTCGAAGATCTCCGCCTCCAGGCCGTGATCGCGGAACGCCCGGCCGTGCTCGTTCCCGCTCGCCGGCAACCGGTCGAGGTACTTCGTGGTCGCCAGCTTCAGCGTCTTCAGGGTGAACTCGGCCGACGTGCCGCCGACGACCAGCGCGAGATGGTAGGGCGGACACGCCGCGGTCCCGATGGTCTTCAGCTTCTCCTCGACGAAGTTCAGCAAGGAGGCCGGATTCAGCAGCGCCTTCGTCTCCTGGTAGAGGA
This sequence comes from Vicinamibacterales bacterium, assembly GCA_965116825.1. GTDB lineage: Bacteria > Acidobacteriota > Vicinamibacteria > Vicinamibacterales > UBA8438 > WTFV01. Next base: position 2,699,954 of record OZ220736.1, on the reverse strand, counting down.
AGCTCTTGTTGGCCGAACCGCCCCCCTTGGCGACGAACAGCAGCTCGTACTCGTCGCCCGGCTCGGCGTAGATCTCGATCTGCGCGGGCAGGTTCGAGCCGGTGTTCTTCTCCGTGTACATGTCCAGCGGCGCCATCTGGGAATAGCGCAGGTTGCGCTGCTCGTAGGCGTCGAAGACCCCGCGCGACAGCGGCACGTGGTCGTCGCCAAAGGTCAGGACGCGCTCGCCCTTGTGGCCCATGACGATCGCGGTGCCGGTGTCCTGGCAGCCGGGCAGCACGCGGCCGGCGGCGATGCAGGCGTTGCGCAGCAGCTCGAGCGCCACGAAGCGGTCGTTCTGCGACGACTCCGGGTCGTCGATGACCTTGCGGAGCTGGGCCAGGTGGCCGGGCCGCAGCAGGTGCGCCACGTCGTCGAACGCGACGCGCGCCACCTCGCGCAGCACCTCCGGCTCGACCTTCAGCATCTCGGCGCCGTCGACGCGGATCGTCGACACGCCGTCCGAGGTCAGCTTCCGATAGGGGGTCTCGTCAGGTCCGAGCTCGAAAATCGGTTGATAATGGAAGTCAGCCATCGCGGGCCGATCTTACCCGGAACGAAAGCCTCGCATCGGAGTTCAAGGACGACCAATGAACACGTTCGCCATCATCATTCTCGTCGCGCTCGTCGGAGAGTACCTGCTCCATCTCGTATCCGGCGCGCTCAACGTGCGGGCGTTCAGCCCGGCGCTGCCGGCCGAGTTCAGCGGCGTCTTCGACGACGAAAAGTACGCCCGGGCGCAGCGCTACACGGCGACGCGCACGCGCTTCGGGCTGCTCCGGGGCGCTTTCGATCTGGCCGTGGTCCTCGCGTTCTGGTTCGCGGGCGGCTTCGCGTGGCTCGACACCCTGGTCCGCGGGCTCGGCCAGGGCCCGGTGGTCGCCGGCCTGCTCTACATCGGCGCGCTGGGAGTCGCCTCGATCCTGCTCGGCCTGCCGTTCCGCGCCTACTCGACCTTCGTCATCGAGGCGCGCTACGGCTTCAACCGCACCACCGTGGGAACGTTCGTCGCCGACACCCTGAAGAGCCTGGTCCTGGCCGCCCTCCTCGGCGGCCTGCTGCTGGCCGTCATCCTCGCGTTCTTCGAGTGGGCGGGACCGCTGGCGTGGCTCTGGTGCTGGATCGCCGCCACGGTGTTCATGCTGGCCGTCCAGTTCATCGCGCCCACCTGGATCATGCCGCTCTTCAACAAGTTCACCCCGCTCGACAGCGGCGACCTGCACGACGCCATCCTGGGGTACGCCCGCAAGGCCGACTTTCCGCTGCGCGGTCTCTTCGTCGTCGACGGCTCGCGCCGCTCGTCGAAGGCCAACGCCTTCTTCACCGGCTTCGGCAAGAACAAGCGCATCGGGCTGTTCGACACGCTGGTCGACGACTACACCGTCCCGGAGCTGGTCGCGGTGGTGGCCCACGAGGTCGGCCACTACAAGCGGCGGCACATCTGGCAGCGGATGGCGCTGTCCATCGGCCACCTGGGGGCGATGCTCTGGATCCTGTCCCTCTTCCTCGGCCAGGAGGGGCTGTTCGCGGCCTTCTACGTCAGCGAGCCGTCCGTCTACGCCGGACTGCTCTTCTTCGGCCTGCTCTTCACGCCGGTCGAGCTGGTCCTGTCGATTCTCGTCAACCTCTTCTCCCGGCAGAACGAGTTCGAGGCCGACCGCTTCGCGGCCGAGACCACCGGCAGCGGCGAGCCGCTGATCGCAGCGCTCAAGAAGCTGTCCGCCGACAACCTGTCGAACCTGACGCCGCACCCGCTGGCGGTGTTCCTCGACTACTCGCACCCGCCGGTGCTGCAGCGGATCGCGGCGCTACGGCAGACGGCGGCGGGGTGATCAGTCTGGCCGGACACCACTGCGGGCACGCCTCGCCCGCCGGCTGCTTCACCAGGTGCAGCGCACCGGATACTGTGTGATCAACCGATCCGGGGTGACCAGCGTCAGACCGTGCTCGATGCCCTGACACATCAGGATGCGATCGAACGGGTCGCCGTGCAACGGCGGCAGCCGACCCAGGTGCAGCGTGCTGGCCTCATCCACCGGAAGGCTGGCGAACCGATGGCGCTCGCGCTCGCGCGGAACGAATCGCTCGGGCGGGTCCGGCAGCGGCATCCGGCCAAGCGCGTGCTTGACGGCGATCTCCCAGGACGAGACCGCGCTCAGCCACACCTGGTTCGCCGGGTCCGCGATCAGGGTCCGCACCCGCTCCGGCACCTGCCCGGAACCCTGCGCCCACCAGAGGAACGTACAGGTGTCGAGCAGCAGCCTCACCGCGGACCGCCCTCGAATCCCTCGATGACGTCGTCAGGCAGCGGTTCGAAGAACGAGTCCGGCACGGAGAACGTTCCGCGGGCCAACCCGAAGGGGCGCGGGGCAGTTGCGGTACGCGGCAGCGGCCGAATCTCGGCGATCGGTTCGTTGCGGCGGCACAGCACGATGGTCTCGCCGGCCTCCAGCCGGGCGAGGTAGCGGGAAAGGTGCGTCTTGGCCTCGTGAATGTTCAGGCGAATCATGCACTCGATCGTGACTCATAAGTGAACCAGGTTTCAACTCTATCTTGAAATCCCCGTGGTGGGTCAGCCGTTTGCGCCGCCGGTGCTCGACTGGCGAATCGGCCGGGCGCCGGGGCCTTGCCTGCACCTGCCTGTTGCCCCCAGGCTCCGTGACCGGCGGGGCCTGCACCGGGACTGCACCCGCATCGCGAGGTTTTTCTTGCACAGCACGGGCGGGAGTCATACCATGCCTTTTTTGAGGACATGCCCATGAGGAACACACGATTCGGCGCTCTGATTCCGCTCGCCGTCCTCGCGGTAGGGCTCGGCGGGTACCTCTCCATCGGCGTCGCGGCCGCGTCGGCGCAGGAGCCGTCGCAGTTGGAGTTCCACCGTGACGTCCGGCCGATTCTCGCCGAATCGTGCCTGCTCTGCCACGGACCCAACGATGCAATCCGGCAGGCCGACCTGCGGTTCGACACCGACGAGTTCCTCGACCGGGTCGTCGTGCCGGGCGACGCGGAAGCGAGCCTGCTGTACGAGCGGCTGACCACCGAGGACCCCATCAGGAGAATGCCGCCGGCCGGTATGTCGTTGACCGACGAGCAGATCGACCTCGTCCGGCAGTGGATCGACGGCGGGGCCGAAATGGGGGCTGCGCTCGCCGACGCGGCTGTACCGGCGATGCCCGAGCGGGTCGTCGACTTCGCCCGCGAGGTCCGGCCGATTCTCTCCGAGAACTGCTTCACGTGCCATGGACCGGACGCCGAGGCGCGCCAGCGCGGCCTGCGGCTGGACGTGGCGGAAGGGCCCTTCTCCGATCGTGGCGAGTTCGGCGGTCCGGTCATCACACCCGGCAACGCCGAGGAGAGCCTGCTGATCCACCGGGTCAGCGCCACCGACGCGCGCGTGCGGATGCCCTACCGGCTGGGCCTGAACACCCCGGTCATGCCGGGCACCGACGAGGACGCCCTCGACCCCGGCGAGGTCGAGACCCTCCGGTTGTGGATCGATCAAGGGGCCGAGTGGCAGTCGCACTGGGCGTTCATCGCGCCCGAGCGCCAGTCGGTGCCGCCGGTGGCCGGCGCCGAGTGGGTCCGCAACCCCATCGACAACTTCGTCAAGGCGGGGCTCGAGCAGGCGGGCAAGGAACCCTCTCCCGAGGCCGACATGCTCACGCTGCTCCGCCGCGTCACGTTCGATCTGACCGGGCTGCCGCCGACGGACGGCGATATTGCCGCCGTCCTCAGCGACGACTCGCCCGACGCCTTCGAGCGGCACGTCGACCGCATGCTCGAGTCGACCGGATACGGCGAGCGGATGGCCGCCGAGTGGCTGGACGGGGCCCGCTACGCCGACTCCAGCGGGTATCAGACCGACGCCCCGCGGCAGATGTGGCGCTACCGCGACTGGGTGATCAACGCCTACAACGAGAACATGCCGTTCGATCAGTTCACCATCGAGCAGATCGCCGGCGACATGCTCCCCGACGCCACACTCGAGCAGAAGATCGCCACGGCCTTCAACCGCAACCACGGCCAGAACGGCGAGGGCGGCATCGTCCCCGAGGAATTCCTGGTCGAGAACGTGGTCGACCGCGTGTCGACGACGGGCACGGTGTGGATGGGGCTGACCCTGGGATGCGCGCGCTGCCACGACCACAAGTTCGACCCGATCTCGCAGAAGGAGTTCTACGAGATCTACGCCTACTTCAACAACATCCCCGAGCGCGGCAACCTGCGCGGCCTCGGCGCGAAGGCGTTCAAGTACTTCAACTCGCCGCCGCTCGTCACCGCGCCGACCGAGGGGGACTTCGCCAAGCTGGCCGAGCTCGACGAGAAGCTCGACGCGGCCCGCGAGGCGTTCACGACCCTGGAGACGGACGCGGCCGGCGCACGGGCAGAGTGGGAGCGCTCGCTGGCCGGCGCCTGGCCGGTCGACTGGGTCCTGCGCGACAAGCTCCTGGTCCATCACCCGCTCGACGGCGACATCGGCGGCACCTACAGCGGCGAGTCGGTGATCCCCCACCAGGGGGTGACCTCCCACCTGCGGACCCCCCGGGCGCCGGTGAGCTACAAGTTCCCGATCAACGTGACGCTGGAGGACGGCCTGCCGCGCTTCGCCCCCGGCCGGGTGGGAGAGGCGATGAGCTTCGACGGCAAGCGCTTCATCAATGCCGGCGACATCGCCAACTTCACCTACGCCGAGCCGTTCACCCTGGGCGCCTGGATCTATCCCACCGCGTCCGACGGCGTGATCGTGTCGCGCGCGCTGGCCGGCGACCAGGGCGAGCAGGGGTGGGGCCTGTATCTGCTGGAAGGCAAGCTGCAGGTCAACCTGTCGCAGCGCTACGCGGACGACGGGCTGCGGATCGAATCCGTGGACACGCTGCCGCTGAACGAATGGCAGCACGTGCTGGTGACCTACGACGGGAACCTGGTGCCGGAGAGCTTCCGGATCTACGTCAACGGCGAGTCGCGGGAGATCAATCCGCTGCTCGACGGGATCAACAATCCGATGCGGACGCGCGAGCCGCTGCGCATCGGGGCCAGCGGGTCGGCTCCGGAGAACTCCGGCGCCACCGATTCGAGGCCCCGGTTCCAGGGGATGATCGATGACGTCCGCATCTACATGGAGGCCCTGACGCCGGAGCAGGCGGCCGTCGTGGCGACCGGGGAGACACTGACCGAGATCGCCCGCATCGCGCCGGCCGGCCGGACGGCCGGGCAGGCCGAGAAGCTGCGGCTCGCCTTCCTCGACCAGTACGCCGTGCCGGAGGTGCGGGAGGCGTGGCAGAACGTCAAGGACATGGAGCGCGAGCGCGCGGCGCTGTGGGACAGCTTCCCCACCGTCATGGTGATGGACGAGATGGAGCCCCGGCGCGACACGTTCCGGCTGATTCGCGGCGCCTACGACGTGCCGGGCGAGAAGGTGGATCCCGGCGTGCCGGCGATACTGCCGCCGATGCCGGACGGCGTGTCGAACGACCGTCTGGGATTCGCCCGCTGGCTCGTGCAGCCCGACCACCCGCTCACCGCCCGCGTGGCCGTGAACCGCTTCTGGCAGATGTACTTCGGGACCGGTCTGGTCAAGACGTCGGAGAACTTCGGGCTGCAGGGAGAGTACCCCAGCCATCCGGAGCTGCTGGACTGGCTGGCGACTACGTTCATCGATTCCGGCTGGGACGTCAAGGCGTTGCAGAGGGCCATCGTGACCAGCTCGACCTACCGCCAGGCGTCGAATCTGACGCCGGAGGCGATCGAGGAGGACCCGGAGAACCGGCTTCTGGCGCGCGGGCCGCGCCAGCGCATGACGGCGCAGATGGTCCGCGACCAGGCGCTCTCGATCGCCGATCTGCTCGCCCCCAGGCTCGGCGGTCCGTCGGTCAGGCCGTACCAGCCCGAGGGCCTGTGGGAGGAGCAGAGCAGCCAGGAGTACAGGCAGTCCACGGGCGACGACCTGTACCGCCGCAGCCTGTACACGTTCTGGAAGCGGACGCTCGCGCCGCCGTCGATGCTGGCGTTCGATTCCTCGACGCGCGAGACCTGCATCGTCCGTCTCAGCCGGACGAATACGCCGCTGCAGGCCCTGAACCTGATGAACGACGTCACCTACGTGGAGGCGGCGCGCAGGCTGGGCGAGCGGATGATCGCCGAGGGCGGCACGACGCCGGACGACCGAATCGCCTACGCCTACCGCCTGGCGACGGGGCATCGGCCCTCGGCGGATGCCGAGGCGGTCCTGCGCGAGACCTTCGACGACTTCCTGGACGAATACCAGGCCGATCGGTCGGCGGCGCTCGAGTTCGTCGACGCGGGAGAGACGCCCCGCGACGAGACTCTCGACGTTGCGGAGCTGGCTTCCTACCAGATGGTGGCCAGCATGATCCTGAACCTCGACCGGACGATCACAAAGGACTAGACCGATGAAACCGCAAACCGACATGCAGACGCTGCTCTCTCGCCGGCGGTTTCTCAAGCGCTCCAGCACCGGGCTCGGCGCGGCCGCGCTGGCGACGCTGTTCCAACAGGACCTCCTGGCCCGGGCGGCCGGCGCCGCTCCCGAGGCGGTCGGCGGGCTGCCGGGGCTGCCGCACTTCGCACCCAAGGCCAAGCGCGTCATCTACCTGTTCCAGGGCGGCGCGCCGTCGCAGCACGAGCTGTGGGACTACAAGCCGAAGCTGGCGGAGCTGTACGGCACCGACCTGCCGGATTCGGTCCGCCAGGGACAGCGCCTGACCCCGATGACGGCGTCGCAGGCGGGCTTCCCCATCGTCCCGTCCAAGTTCAAGTTCGCCCAGCACGGCAATTCGGGAGCGTGGATCAGCGAGTTGATGCCGCATACCGCCAAGGTGGCCGATGAGCTCTGCTTCATCAAGACCATGCACACCGAGGCGATCAACCACGACCCGGGCATGACCTTCTTCCAGACCGGCGCGCAGCTCGCGGGCCGGCCCAGCGTCGGCGCCTGGCTGTCGTACGGCCTCGGCAGCATGAACCAGGACCTGCCCACTTTCGTCGTCATGGTCTCGAGCCGCGGCGGCAACCAGGTGTACGACCGGCTGTGGGGCAGCGGGTTCCTCCCCTCCGAGTACCAGGGGGTCAAGTTCCTGTCCACCGGCGATCCGGTCCTGTACCTGTCGAATCCGGGGGGCGTCGACCGCAGCGCGCGGCGCCGCTTCCTCGACGCGCTGGGCAAGCTCAACCGGCAGGACCAGGAGGAGTTCGGCGATCCGGAGACCGCCACGCGCATCTCCCAGTACGAGATGGCCTACCGCATGCAGGCCTCCGTGCCGGAGCTGACCGACCTGTCGGACGAGCCGGAATCGGTCTTCGAGCGCTACGGGCCCGATTCCAAGACGCCCGGCACCTTCGCGGCCAACTGCCTGCTGGCCCGGCGGCTCGCGGAGCGCGACGTGCGCTTCATCGAGGTCTTCCACCGGGGATGGGACATGCACACCCAGCTCCCACGGCGGATCCAGACCCAGGCCCAGGACGTCGACCAGCCGCAGGCGGCACTGGTTCAGGACCTGAAGGAACGCGGGATGCTGGACGACACGCTGGTCGTCTGGGGCGGCGAGTTCGGCCGCACCGTGTTCTGCCAGGGCCGGCTCACCGAGGAGACCTACGGGCGCGACCACCATCCGCGGGCGTTCACCATCTGGATGGCGGGCGGCGGGGTCAAGTCGGGCACGACGTACGGGGAAACCGACGACTTCGCCTTCAACATCGTGAAGGACCCGGTGCACATCCACGACCTGCACGCGACGATGCTGCACCTGCTCGGCGTCGACCACACGCGGCTGACCTACCCGTACCAGGGCCGGAACTTCCGGCTGACGGACGTCCACGGGGAGATCGTCGACGGCGTGGTGGCGTAGCCGGCAATTCTCGCTGGGAGCCTGTGTCGCTCGGCGCGGACTCCCAGCGGCTGCCTCGAAGAACGGCGGCATCGGAAGTAACCCCGGTGCCGCCGTTCGTTTCTTCTCCGCGCTGTCGAACCGGTCGCCTCCAGCACCGACTGCCGGCGTCACGGTGCTCGCTCACCGTGTTTCCTCCCCCGCACCGCCTTGAACGCACGAGTCGATTCCGGGCAACCCGCTGCTGGCGCGGGCCATGTACCTGGTCAAGTACATCGAGCAGATGGGAACTGGTACGCTGGACATGATCGAACGCTGCGCCAGCGCGGGCTTGAAGGATCCGGAGTTCGAAGCCGCCGGCGAGTTCGTGACCAGGATCCGGAGAGCGGCGCCGGCCGGACAGCCGGTAGTGTTCACGGACCGGGCCGACGTGGAAAGGCACTCCAACGTCACTACCCAAGAAAACAGCGGCGCTACCCAAGAGAATACCCGGGAACCGCGCGGCACTACCCAAGAAAATACCCAGGAAAGCCGTGGTGTCTATGCGGCCGCACAACGGCGTGCATCCCGAGTTCGAGGCGACCGAGGACTATCTGCGGCTGACGCTTCGCCGGGGAGCGCCGGACTACGGCATCGGCAGCAGCGGCTCCACCCCCGCCGGCAGGTGCTGGTCGAACGCGATCAGCAGGACGGCGTCGGAGACGTGCTGCGCCATCAGGTCCACCAGGTCCACCAGGTTGGTCGACCCGCCGACGGCCTCCAGAGCGCTGGCGTAGGTCTCCGAAGTCACGGTATGGGGGCCGAAGAGCTGGCGGCCGAACTCGATGAGCGCGGCCTCCTTGTCGCCCAGTCCCGCGACCGAGCCGCCGCTACGGACCACGTCGATGACGGCGGGGTCCAGGCCGTTCTCGACCGCTGCGGGCTCGGTGAGGGTCCAGGCGTACTGGTCGTCGTAGGCGCGCGCGGTCACGAGAATCGCCAGATCGAGCAGCGGCCGTGCCACCTTGGCCTCCAGCGACTCGCGCCCGGCGCCGTGGCCGCGGATCTGCCCCGGTCCCGTCCCCTGCGGAGACAGCGTCCGGCCGTAGAGGCTGGGGGTGGAACGTAGCGTCTCGGCCGGGGCGGGCAGCAACGGCAGGCGACTGCGCGATTGCGGGTCCACGTCGTCCGGCTGCGTGAACGGCAGCGGCAGGAACTGCGGCCAGCCGGGCGGCATGTGCTGGTTGAACGCGGCCAGCCGTCCCGCGGTGCCGGCGTAGCGCGCCATCAGGTCGACGACGTCGACGAAGTTGGCCTCGCCGAACAGATCGACGGCGCGCCGGTAGGTCTCTGCACTCAGGTGGTGCTCGCCGTAGATCTCGCGGCCCGCCTGGATGATGACCGCATCCTCCTCGCCGAGCCCGGTCAGACCTTCACGGTTGCGCACGACATCGATGACGTCCGGGTCGAGGCCGACCGCCACCGCCTCCATCTCGTGCAGCGACCACTCGAAGGGCGCGTCGTGCTCGCGTGCCGTTATCAGGATGGCGAGCTCCAGCAGCGGGCGGCCGACCGGAGACTCCCAGCGCGCGTTCATTCCCGTGCCGGCGCCGCGTATCGCGGCAGCCGCGGCGGACGGACCGCCGGCCGCGTCGGGTGCGGGCGTCGAAAGCCGGTTGCGGGAATCCGCGTTGACGTCCGCGGGGAGCGAGGACTGTGCCTCGAACCCGCCGGACGCGGGCGAGGCGCTCACCGAGAAGGACACCACCGCCAAGCAGAGGGCAGCACCGGAAACCAGGAAGAACGACAGTCTCTTGAACTTGCGCATTGGTGGCTCCCCTCCGCCGTCACATCCCCGCCGGCGTGAACTTCTGCACGCGGCGGCCGTTCAGCGTCTCGCCGACGTACACGTTGCCGTGCGAATCGACCGCCACCGAATGCGTCGACTCGAACTGGCCCGCCATCCGTCCGCGGCGGCCGGTCGTGCCCAGCGTCTCCAGCGAGGAGTGCCGCACGGTCCAGAGCAGGTGGTTGCCGCCGTCGGCGTTGTAGATGTACGTCTGGTCCGGGTCCGTCGAGAAGGCGATGTCCCACGTCGAGGCGCCGGCCGTCTCCTTGCCGACAAACCCTTCGCGCACGAACGTGCCGTCCTTCTCGAAGATCTGCAGCCGGTGGTTCATGCGGTCGCAGACGTAGACGAGCCCCTCGTCGGAAAGCTGCACGCAGTGGACGGTGTCGCCGAAGATCGGCGAGGCGTCCGCCTGCTGGTCGTACGGCGCCAGATCGCCGTCGACGGGAGGCCTTCCGTACGCGCCCCAGTGCCGCTTGTACTCGCCGGTATCGGCATCGAACACGATGACGCGCCGGTTGCCGTAGCCGTCGGCCACGTAGACCTCGTTGGCCTCGGGGTCGACCCCGATGTCGGCGGCGCGGCCCAGCCGCGTGATGTCGTGGCTGCCGCTGAGCGGGCCGGCGCTGCCGATCTGCAGCAGGAACGTCCCGTCGCGGGAGAATTTCAGGACCTGCCCGTCGCCGTCGGCGTTGCCGCCGACCCAGACGTTGTCCATGTGGTCGACGAAGAGGCCGTGCTCGCCGTTGGGCCACTCGTAGCCGTCGCCGGGACCGCCCCAGGCCTGGACGACGTTGCCCTCCTGGTCGAACTCGATCACCGCCGGCGCGGGCACGCAGCACTCCGAGGTGGGCGGGTCGACCGCGGCGCCGCGCTCGCTGTCGGTCAGCGACCGGGGCCGGTGCAGCACCCAGATATGATCGCGCGAGTCGACCGCGACGCCGATGACGTGGCCGAGCAGCCACTTGTCGGGCAGCGGCTGCGGCCAGAACGGATCCACCTCGAGCATGGCCCCCGGCACGTCGTCCTGCGCCGTCGTGGCGCCGTCGAGCGCGTTGTGCCCGAAACCGAGGGCGATGCCGCACGCGATCACGAACGCCGCCATCCACGCCTGGTGTTTCCGCTGCATGGGTAACCTCCCTCGCTCGAGGCCGGCGCAGACTCCCGGCTCGAACCCGAGACACCGGCCGGCGCGAGCGCTCGCTCGCGTCCGCTCGTCAACTCCAGCACAGGAGGCGTCCCGATGCAAACGATTCCCGACCCCGGGCGCCTCGCCGAGGTCGACATCTCCGGCGTCGACAAACTACGGAGACTTGTCGCGGCGTTCAACCGCAGCGGAGCGCCCGCGCGGCCGGCATGACCGCTTGGTCCCGTCCCGGCCTCGCGTAGAATCCGCGGTATGCGCGCCCTGGGACGAGTCCGGCTCCCGCTTCCGGGAACGTCCGCTGTCACGTCGCACTACATCCTGGCGGGCGTACTGCTGACGCTCGTCTGGCTCCTCGTGCGAGGCCTGGCACCGGCCGGCGGGCTCACGCGCAGCTTCCACTATCCCTTGAGCCCGGCGGCCAACCCCCTCCGGCTCGACATTGCCAGGGTCCCCGTCGCCGAGGAACGGGCGGCGGACGTCGAGCTGGCCTTTCTCGACGAACTCCCCTGGCCGGCCCGTCACTACTTCGTCCGCTGGCGCGGCGTGTGGTTCTCCCCCCGCGCGGAACGGATCGCGCTGTGGGCCGGAGCCGACGACGGGGTCGTCGTGCGGATCGACGGCGAGAACGTGATCGAGCGCCATCCTGCGGTCGGCATGCACACCGAGACCCGCTCCGTCGCGCTCGAGGCCGGTCCCCACATGCTGGAGATCGACCACTGGCAGCGAGGGGGCGGGAGGAGCCTCCACGTGCGGTGGGCGCCGGCCGGCGGCGAGCCGCGGCCCCTCACCGGCCGGCTGTTCCCTTCCGACCCGGGCACCGCCGGCTACTGGATGTCAGCCGGTTCGACACTGCTGGAGACGCTGGTACCGCTCGTCTGGGCTGGCGGCGCCGCGCTGCTGCTCGGCGGCGCGGCGGTGCGGCGAGTCTCTGCCCTGACCGTCCGGGAAGCGGGAGCACGGCTGCGCACCGCGGCGTTCCCGGCGCTGCTCGGGCCCGCCCCGTTTCTCCTCTTCGGACCCTGGACGGTGCACGCGACGAATCGCAGCCAGTTCCTGCTGCCGTTCTGGAGCCTGGCGCCGCGCTGGATCGCGTTGCTCGCCCTCGCCTCGGCACTCCTCGCCGCGGTTGGGCTCGTGCTGCCGCCGCGCGCGTTCCGGCGCTACGTGGCGGGTCTCTGCGCGGCGGGCGTGCTCCTGTGGGCGCAGGGCAACCTGCTCCTCGCCGAGTACGGGGTGCTGGACGGCGGCGGTCTCGACCTGGCGTCGCACGTCCGGCGCGGACCGGTCGAGGCCGGCCTGTGGTTTGGCGTGTGCGCCCTGGCGCTCGTCCTTCCCGGCGCCGCGAGCCGCGCGGCGCCCACGGCCAGCGCGCTGCTGATGACGCTGCAGGCGGCCCTCCTGCTGCTGGCGCCGCTCGCCCCGGCGGAGGCCCGGCCGGCGTCCGGGAACGCGGCGGACGACTGGCGGCTGCCTCCGCCCGAGATCTACGAGCTCTCCGCCCGCCGCAACGTCATCCACATCGTGCTGGACCAGTTCCCCACGTTCGCGTTCAGCGAGATCCTGAAAGCCGATCGGCCCGCCTTCGACCGCAACTGGTCGGGATTCACCTTCTTCCGGGATCACCTGGGGGCGTTCCCGTCCACGAAGGCGAGCGTACCGGCGATGCTCACCGGCATTCCGTGGCGCAACGAGGTGCCGTTCCACAGCTACCTGCGGCGGGACCCCTCGATCTTCGACGCCCTCGGCCACCGGGGCTATCGGTTACGGTCCCTCACGTCCTACGGTCCCCGCCACGGCGGGATCGGGCGGATCTCGGGGGTCGAGTCGGCCGTCCGCTACACCATCCCCGCGCCGTACGGCAGCTACCGCGAGTACGTCGACTCGGCGTCGGCCCAGTTGCTCGATCTTTCGCTCTTTCGGCACGCGCCCCACGACCTGAAGGCTGGCGTCTACCGCGACGGCCAGTGGCTCCTCCAGGCGGGAACCGCGACGCGCCAGGGGGCGGCGCCGAAGCGGGCGTTCGGCGACGCAATGTTCCTCCAGGACTTCGCCGATCGCGTCTCGGTGGGCGACGACGCCCCTCTCTACGTGTTCCTGCACGTGTTCACGCCGCACACGCCGCTCGTCACGGACGCGGAATGCACGTACACCGGCCGGCAGATGCCGCTCACGCTCGACAACTACTTGGCGCAAGCGCGGTGCGCGCTGCGGGTAGTGGGATTGCTGCTCGATCGCCTGCGACAGCTCGACCTCTACAACCGCAGCGCCATCGTCGTCACCTCCGACCACGGGACGGCGCGGTTCCCGCGGAGCGACAGTCCGCTCGCCGCGATCGCGTCGCCGGCGGGGACGTCGCTCCACGCACTGGAGCTGAACGCCACGCCGCTGCTGCTCGTCAAGCCGTTCGGAGCCGAGGGGCCCCTTCGGACTTCCGACGCCCCGACCGCGGTCGCGGACCTCCCGGCCACGCTGCTCGACCTGGCCGGGCTCCCGAACACCCTCGGGACCGGTACGTCGGTCCTCGCGCTCGACCCGGTGCAGCGCCGCGAGCGCACGTACGCACACCATTCGTGGAGCCTCCGGCTGACTGCGAACACGTGGGCAAGCCCCTGGTTCGACGTGCTCCACCTCTTCACGGTCGAGGGGCGCGTGGGCGACCCCGCCGCGTGGCGCTACCGGGAGGCGCTCTTCGGACCGGCCGGGGACCGGGACGCACAACGCCGGACGCACCGCGTGGGGCTGACGGAGGAGCAGCACCCCGAGCCGGCGCCGGCCGAGCCGAGCCTGTACCGGATGGGCGAGTACGCCGCCTTCTTCGTACCGGCCGACACCGGACACATCGCGTTCGACGTGCGCAGGGCGCCGGGCACCGCGGCACGGAGCATGACCGTACGGGTCGACGGTGAGGTCGTCGGCCGTCACTCGCTAGCCGGCGAGGTGTGGCACACGCTGGAGTACGCGGTCGCCGCGCGCGACACGGACAACAGCCCCTACTGCGTCGAGCTGCTGGTGGATCCGGTCCGGCGCGAGGCCGGCGGCGTGACCCGCGGCGTCCTCCTGCGGGGCGACTTCTGAGTCGATCGCCGGCTGCCGCGCTCCGGCCTGTCCGGCCCGCCCCTGCCGCCCCGGGGACTACGATCCGGCACCCAGGCGGTGCGCGCGATTCCGTTGAACGGCCCCCGGCAAGGTGATAGTGTGTGTTGTTGCCGTCGGACCTCGATGTCACCTGTCGAAAAAGGAGCTTCGGCATGCAGGACTGCGGCACCCCGAGCGGCGTGGTCACCGAGCTGGAAGGCGGCTCGACGATGCCGCTGAAGATCACGGCGAACGACTCGCTGCCGCTCGACGAGGGGTGGCCGGCGCAGCATGGCGCGACGGATCAGTAGACCACTTCCGCCGGGTCGCCGGCCGAACACTGCGGCGAGGTGGCCCGGCAGGGACAGTCGGAAAGAGGGCGAGACCATGAGATACGGAAGTGCAGTCCGGCGGCGGTGGTCGGCTTCCTCGGGCGCAATCTTCGCGGCCGGAATCGTGGCGCTGGCGATGATGCCCGCCGCGGCGGCGGCCCAGAACGGCGCGGCGGACGAGATCACGTTCACCCGGGACGTCGCGCCGATCCTGTACGACTCGTGCGTGGTCTGCCACCGGGCCGGCGAGATGGCGCCGATGGCCCTGACGACCTACGCCGAGGTGCGGCCCTGGGCCCGGTCGATCAAGAACCGCGTGGTCGCGCGGGAGATGCCGCCCTGGCACATCGACAAGAACATCGGCATCCAGGACTACAAGGAAGACATCTCGCTGAAGGACGAGCAGATCGCCACCATCGCGGCCTGGGTCGACGCCGGGGCGCCGATGGGCAACCCGGCGGACCTGCCGGAGATGCCCGACTTCCCGGACTGGTCGGAGTGGCAGATCGGCGAGCCGGATCTCGTCGTTCGCTACCCGGACTATCTCGTGCCGGCGGAGGGACCCGACCTGTTCGGCTCGCTCTATGCCCCGTTCGGCCTGGAGGAGGATCGCTACATCAAGGCGATCCAGACGCGGCCCGTCGACGAGCGGTCACGGCAGGTGGTCCACCACGCGCTCTCGTACGCCGTGGACCACGACTACGACGACCTCGCCAACGACGGCACGCAGGATCAGGGCGTCTTCCTGGTGGAGTACGCCTCGGGGAAGGGCGCCGAGATCTACCCGGAAGACTCCGGCAAGCTGCTGCCGGCCGACAGGAAGGCGCGGGCGAGCTATCACCTGCACTCCATCGGCGAGCCCGTGGAGGCCGGGATCGAGCTCGGCATCGTGTTCCATCCCGAGGGCGAGGTTCCCAAGTACGTCCGCTGGTCGAAGCAGCTCGCGCGGCACAACACGGACCTCGACATCCCGGCCGGGGCCGTCGTCCGCCAGGACGGCTACGAGCGGCTGAGGAACCCGGCGAAGCTCACCGCGTTCCAGCCGCACATGCACATCCTCGGCCGGTACCAGTGCCTGGAGCTGATCTATCCGACCACGCCAATCACAAGCGAGATCGTCAGTTGCGCCAACTTCGACTACAACTGGCACCTCGTCTACAACTACGCGGACGACGCCGCCCCGCTGGTGCCCGCCGGCACGATCCTGCACACGATAAGCTGGCACGACAACACGGAGGCCAACCGGTCCAACCCGGATCCGAGCAACTGGACCGGCAACGGCGGCCGCACGATCGACGAGATGGGCTTCGCCTGGATCGGCTGGTACGACCTGAGCCAGGAGGAGTACGATCAGGAGCTGGCGGCGCGCAAGGCGCGGCGGCAGCAGGCGGCGACCGACAACGATCAGTAGCGCGCCCAGTCGGGGAGCGCGGCGCCGCGGAGCGCTCCGCCGGGTGCGGGCCCGGCGGAGCTCGATCCTTCGGGCGCGCCGTCCAAGGACCAGTCCGGAGAGGTGCTGCGATGCCGATGAGTTGCCGATGGCGTCTGGGAGTGGTTCTGCTCGCCTCGGTGCTCGGCGCGCCGCCGGTCGCCGACGCCCAGCCGACGCCCTACAACCTGAGGTACAGCTCGGGCCAGACGGTGCAGCCCGTCTTCGAGGGTTGGTCGCGAAACGCCGACGGCAGCTTCACCATGCACTTCGGGTACTTCAACCGCAACTTCGTCGAGGAGCTCCACGTCCCGGTCGGACCGGATAACCACTTCGATCCCGGCGCGCTCGACTCCGGCCAGCCGACGTTCTTCTACCCCCGCGCCCATCGCCGGGTGTTCAACGTGAGGGTGCCGGCCGATTTCGGGGACCGGCGGCTGGTGTGGAACCTCACCACGCAAGGCCAGACGTTGCGGGCGATCGGCTGGCTCGAATCGACTTGGGAGACGGCCGCCCGTTCGGCCGGCGGCCGGCGGCTCAGCGAGGAGGCCGCGAGCAACCGCGCACCGGCGATCACGGTAGAGCCGCCGCCCACCGCCGCCGTGGGGAGCGCGGTGACGTTGCGCGCGCGGGTGACGGACGACGGTCTGCCGATCGTGCGCGAGGCCCGCCGCACGGGCGGCACCAACGATCCCCCGACGCTGCAGCCCGATCCCGACGATCCGGAACCGCCGCGCAACGTCCCCGCCGTCCCGGATCGTCGCAGTGCAGCCCGGCAGGGGCCGCGGATCCGCGGACTGCGCGTGTCCTGGATCGTCTGGCGGGGACCCGCCGGCGTCTCGTTCGAGCCGGGCGCGACCGTCGCGGTCGAAGACGGAGTGGCGGCCGTGACCGCGACGTTCACCGCCCCCGGCGACTACGTGCTGCGGGCGCAGGCCAACGACAACCTGCTGACCACCGAGCGCGACGTGACCGTCACCGTCCGCTGACGCCTACTCCTGCGGCGGCCCCAGGCAGGCCGCGCACTCCTCTCCGGACATTTCCGCCGTACAGAGCACGCGCAAGGATTCGAGCGGCACTCCCGGCCGGCTGCCGAGGAAGCGCTCGCAGGCCGGGCTCGGGACCTCGGCCGGCGGCTGCGCCGGGGCGTAGGCCGCGAGCGGATACTGACAGCTCAGCTCCGCGGCCTGGACCGCCGCCGCCAGCGTGCGAAAGAGGGAGCTGGCCCGGTCCATCTCCGAGTTGTACCGCCTCTCGGTCGTCCGGTACGTCTGCACCTGCTGGTTGCACTCGTCGCGCTGGACGGCGGCGCGGATAGGGCTCGTATCGCGATCGATGCGGAAGACGTCGAGATCCTGCCGGCACCGCGTGTACGAGTCGCGGGTCTCGAGCAGCGACGCCTCGAGCGATGCGACCGTGCTGGTCGCTTCGTGCGCTTCCTCGGCGGCCGCGCGCAGCGTGTCGAGATCGGCGGCGCATTGGGGCCACTGCGCCTCCGCCGGGACGGCCGGGAACCAGATACACGCCGCGGCGACGGCGACCGTGTTCCACTTGAACGTCATGGACGCTGAGCACAGCGCAATCACCGCGTCATGTCAAGCGCGATTCGACGATCGGGGATCGGCCGCCGACGGCTCGATGCTTCGCGCTATAGTTGTAAACGTCACCATGGGCATCACGCACGTCGACGTCACCGTTCGCAACCCGGCCGACCCGACCCGCAGTTGGGAGGGCCGGTTCTTCGTGGACACGGGCGCCATCGACTCTCTCGTCCCGAGATCCCGGCTGGAAGCGATCGGCATCGAACCCGAGGGTCAGCGGGTCTACGAATTGGCCGACGGTACCGAGGTCAGGATGGACGTCGCCGGCGCACGGATCGAGTTCATGGGACAGCTGACCGCCGGCCTCATCATCTTCGGCGAGGCCGATGCCGAGCCACTGCTGGGCGTGACGGCGCTGGAATCCGTGGGTGTCGAGGTCGACCCGCAGAGCCAGCGGCCGAAGAAGCTCCCGGCCGTCCGGCTGAAGGGTGCGCGGCGCCGTTTCGATTCGTAGCCGGCGCGGCGGCGCTGCGGGTCTCAGGACGCGGCCGACGGCTCCGCCCGACCGAGCTCGTCGACCACGGCGCGGAGAAACCGCGCCGCCTCGGCCCCGGTCACCGCCCGGTGATCGAAGGTGAGCGACAGCGGGAGCATGCGGTGGACGGCCGGCGCGCCGTCCGCGGCGACGACCTGCGGCGTCATCCGGCCGACGCCGAGTATGCCGACCTGCGGCGGCACCACCACCAGCTCCGCGTGCTGGCCGCCGACCGTCCCGAAGTTCGACAACGTGAACGTCTGCCCGCGCATTTCGCCGAGCGGAATCGTCCGCCGGCGAACGTCCGCCTTGAGCCGCTCGAGCCCGCGTTTCAGGTCCGCGGGGTCGCGACGGCCGACGTCCCGGAGCACCGGGACGAACAGGCCGTCGTCATCCAGATCCACGGCGATCCCGAGATCGATCCGGTCGTGCAGCCGGCGGGACATCGTCTCCGGTTCGAACCAGGCGTTGAGCGCGGGCGCGGCGGCGCAGCCGGCGGCGACCGCGCGAATCAGGCGCAGGGTCACGTCCGCGCCCGCCGGCCACCCATCGACGTCCACCTGATCGGTCACCGTCGCCGGGACGACCTCGGCGTGGGCCTTCGCCATGCGCTCGGCCATCGCGCGCCGGGGGCCGCGCAGCGGCTCGGCGGGCGCCGCCGCGGCGAGCGCCTGCGCGGCGCGCTCGACGTCCGTCGTCGTGATCGCACCCGCCGGTCCGGTTCCCTGCACCAGCGCCGTATCGATACCGAGCTTGCGAGCCAGCGCGCGCACTGCCGGGGTCATCCTCCCGCCGGCGGCCCGCGGCGCGGCGGCGCGCGGGGTCCCGGCGGTCGCGGTCGCATCGATGGTCCCGACCACCGTCCCCGTGTCCGCCTGCGCGTCGGCGGACTCGAACTCGACCAGCGCCTCGCCCACCGTGACCCGGTCGCCCGCTCCCCCGTGAAGCCTGACGACGCGCGCCGACCGGGGCGACGGGATCTCGACCACGGCCTTGTCCGTCTCCACCGCCAGCAGCGGTTGATCCGTGACCACGTGGTCGCCTTCCGTCACGTGCCACGAGACGATCTCCGCTTCGTGGAGTCCCTCGCCGAGGTCGGGAAGCGTGAACGTGTCCGTCGTGATCGCGCCCAAACCGCTGGCTCCCTTCTAGGAGAACTCGAGCGTTTCCCGAACCGCCGCCAGCACGCGGGCGGTAGACGGCATGTAGAGGTGCTCCAGGCGCGGCAGCGGCGGCACGGTGTCGTAGCCGGTGACCCGCTTGACCGGCGCCCGCAGCGACAGCAGCCCGTGCTCGGCCAGCCGCGCCGCGATCTCCGCGCCGAAACCGCCGGTCAACGGCGCTTCGTGCACGATGACGCAGCGTCCCGTCTTCTCCACCGAGCGCAGAATCGTCCCCATGTCGAGCGGCGACAGCGTGGCCACGTCGAGCACGTCGGCGGTCACGCCTTCGGTCGCCAACCGGTCGGCGGCGGCCAGCGTCTCCACGATCATGGCGCCCCAGGTCACCAGCGTCAGGTCGTCCCCGTCGCGAAGCTGGAAGCAGGAATCGAGGGGCGCCGCCGCGCCGTTGTCCGGCACCTCTTCCTTGAGCGCACGATAGATCCGCTTCGGCTCGAGGAAGAGCACGGGGTCCGGATCGCGGATCGCGGCGAGCAACAGCCCGTACGCGCGGGCGGGCGACGACGGGATGACGACGCGCAGGCCCGGTACGTGCGCGAACATCGCCTCCGTGCTCTCGGAGTGGTGCTCGATCGCGTGAATGCCGCCGCCGTACGGCGCGCGGACCACGAGCGGGCAGGTCAACCGCCCCCGCGTGCGCCACCGCAGACGGGGCGCGTGGCAGACGAGCTGGTCGACGGTGGAGTGGATGAACCCCATGAACTGGATCTCGGCGACCGGTCGAAACCCCTGGGCCGCGGCGCCCACCGACAACCCCGCGATCACCGTCTCGGCGAGCGGCGTGTCCCGCACGCGGCCGGCCCCGAAGCGATCCAGCAGGCCGTCGGTCACCCGGAAGACGCCGCCGTCGACCCCGACGTCCTCGCCGAGGACGAGCACGCGATCGTCCTCGGCCATCGCCCGCGCGAGCGCGGCGTTGAGCGCCTGCACCATCGTCCGCTCCACCGGCTCAGCCATCGTCGGATCGCGCCGCCGCCGCACGCGCCTCCGCAGCCGCCGCGCGCTGGCGGGCCAGATCGGCCGGGAGACGCTCGTACATGTAATCGAAGACCGCCTCGGGCGGCTGGGGCGGCGTCGCCAGGTACTCCTGCGCCGCGCGTTCCACGTCGCTGGCGCACGACGCGAGGACCGCTTCCTCTTCGTCCTTCGTCCAGCCGTGGGCGTCGGTCAAGTGCGCGCGCAGCCGGGCGATCGGGTCCTCGCGCCAATGGCGGCCGACCGATTCATCGTCGCGGTAGCGACTCGCGTTGTCCGCGGTGGTGTGGTCGGACAGCCGGTAGGTGAGCGCTTCGATCAGGTGCGGACCGGCGCCGTCGCGTGCGTGCGACAGGGCGCGCTGCACCGCGTCGCGCACCGCGATGACGTCGTTCCCGTCGACCTGCTCGCCGGCGAACCCGGCGGCGATCGCCTTCTGGGCCAGCGTTGCGGCCGCCGTCTGGCCGGAACGCGGCAGCGAGATGGCCCACTCGTTGTTGGTCACGACGAATACCGCCGGCAGCCGCCAAGCCCCCGCGACGTTCAGCGCCTCGTAATAGTCGCCCTTCGAGGTGGCGCCGTCGCCGGCTACGCAAACCGCGACCCGGCGCTCGTTCCGCAACTGAAACGCGAGGGCGACGCCGACGGCGTGCGGCGCGTGGCTGGCGACGGGCACGCAGATCGGGAAGTCCTCGCGCGGAAGGCCGAAGTCGCTGCCCCGCTCGTCGCCGCCCCAGTAGAGGAACAATTCGGTCGGCGTGACCCCGCGGAGAAACTGGGCGCCCTGCTCGCGGGCGTAGGGCAGGAGTACGTCCTCGGGCGCCATGGCGGCCCCGAGCCCCACCGCCACCGCCTCCTGGCCCAGGCAGGACGGGTAGGTGCCGAGCCGGCCCGTGCGCTGAAGCGCGACCGCTCTCGCGTCGAAGGCGCGCGTCAGCACCATCGCGCGATACAGGGATGCGAGGGCGTCTCGATCGCGGGCGAAAGCAGGCAACGACCGCTCCGGACGACCCGCTGGATCAAGGTACCGCCGGTACTCGATCTCGAACGACGCAACGGTGGTCAGAACACCCGCCTTGGCACGCTGCGCCACGGCGACCACGATGCCGGGCGCCCTCTATCCATCATAGACCCGACCGCGGCCGATGGGGGACCCTGCCCCGCCGGGGTCACCGCACGTCCGGACTCGATCGGCGTCCACGAATCCGCGGCCCGAGCACGCAGAGCGCAGCCGCGGCGGCCAGCTTGTGGTCCTTGCGCCACGGGGCGCCCGCCGTGCGGCCGAAGCGGGCGATGACCGCGGCGACCTCGGCCACGCCGACGCCCATGGCTTCGGCCGCCAGCACCGTCGGGTCGACCTTACGCGGATACCGCCGGACCTCCATGCCGAGCTCGGCCGCGGCTTCGGCCAGCGACTCGCGGTAGAGCATGCCGTCGGCCGCCAGGGTCAACGGGCGCGAGCGCAGCACTTCTTCCAGCGAGTCGGGCAGGCTGTCGTACGGGCTCGCAGGCAGGATCAGCACCCGGGCGCGACAGGCCGGCGGCATGGCCGACAGGGCCGCCCGGGCGTGTTCCGCCACCGATCGCCGCACCCGGTTCACGAGGTCGATCGCCGCCCCGATGTCCAGCTCCAGGGCCTCGTGATGATAGGGCGCGCTCGGCAGGCTCCTGTCGATCAGCTCGACGCGCCGCCGGTCGAGCAAGACCGGAACCGCGCCGTCTACCGCCAAGGTGACAAGCTCGGCCCGCGCGTAGTGGTCGGCGGCTCCGATTACGGCATCGGCGACGCTCACGGGCCGGCGCCCGCCGGCCGCACGGCGCGGGTCGCGAAGCCGACCATCATTCGTCCTCCCTCCGGACGTCAGTCGACGATCGCCTGCATCACGGCGTTCTGGAAATCGGCGCGGAGCGGGCCGCCCGGCGTCTGCACCATCAGAATCGCGGTCATCTCCTCCTGGGGATCGACCCAGAAGGTGGTGCCGAAGGCGCCGCTCCAGCCGAAGCTGCCGGTCGACCGGTGGTCCTCGCGGGCCACGGCGCCGTCGAGCACGACGTCGACAGTCAATCCGAAGCCCTTTCCGGGACGCCCGCCGGTGCGCCCCGCCTGTGCGTAGAGGTCGCCGACGTGGTTCGACGCCATCAGGTCGACGGTCCGCGAGCCCAGCAGCCGCGTGCCGTTCAGCTCGCCCTTGTCGACGAGCATCTGGGCGAACCGCAGGTAGTCCTCGGCCGTCGACCACAGACCTCCACCGCCGCCGTGCAAGGTCGTCGTGGCCACCCATTCCGGCACCGCGCGGCGTTCGAGTCCGTCCGCAGTGCGCCGGTAGAGCGTCACGACGCGCGGCTTGCTGTCAACGGGCACGTTGAAAGCGGTGTCCTTCATTCCCAGCGGCTCGAAGATGCGCTGCCGCAGGAACTCGTCGAACGTCAGTCCCGAGGCGACCTCCACGATGCGCCCCAGCGTGTCGATCCCCGCCAGGCCGCTGTACGCCCAGCGGGTGCCCGGCTGAAAGTCGAGGGGGGCTCCTCCCAGCGCCGCCGTCCAGTCCGCGACCGTGTCGGTCGACTTGCGCGGCGCGATGCGCGCCGCCGCCGCGCTCCCCGCGCCGCCGCTCACCAGGCCCGACGTGTGGGTGATCAGATCCTGCACCGTGATCTCGCGCCTGGCAGGAACGGTATAGATGGCGTCTTCCGCCGCCGCTGCGTCCGATCGCGGCATCGCGACCTGCGTGTCCCGGAACTCGGGAATGAAGCGGGACACCGGATCCGACAGGCGGACCTTCCCCTCTTCGACCAGCATCAGAATGGCGACGCCGGTCACCGGCTTCGTCATCGAGGCGATCGGAAAGATGGTGTCCTTCCGCATCGGGGCGTGCGCTTCGATGTCCATGCGGCCATGCGCCTCGAAATGCGCGACACGCCCGCGCCGCGCGACGACGGTTACGGCCCCGGAGATCTGCTTCGCGTCGATGGCGCGATCGATCATCGCGCCGACCCGCTGGAGACGCTTGGCGGACAACCCCACGTCCTCGGGCGTCCCGGCGGGCACCTGGGCGCCGGCCGGCGCGACCGCGAGCAGGGCAATGACGACGAACGGCAACGACAACCGGGCGACGAGGCGGGCTGCGTTACGGGCACTGTTGACGGGCACCGGCAAACTCCTTTGCTCGAGAATCGATGTTGACCGGTAGCTTACCGCACCGCCACCCCTGCTCCGTCACCGGACTGCTCCGCCCAGAGCATGCCTTCGGCCCGCGCCAGCAGCCCCCGCAGGCCGGTGCGGCGCAGCGCCGACACCGCGACGCCGCCGTGCCGCCGCGCCAGCGCCTCGCCCTCGCCGTCCTCGAGGCGGTCGATCTGGTTGAAGACGAGCAGCTCCGGCGCCTCCATGCCGATGTCGTGCAGCACCCGCCGGACGGCCTCGATGCGCCGCTCGCAGTCGGGCGTCCCCGCGTCGACCACGTGCAGCAGCAGCGACGCGTCGGCCAGCTCCTCGAGGGTGGCGCGAAAGGCGGTGACCAGGTCCGCGGGCAGGTCGCGGATGAAGCCCACCGTGTCGGTGATGATGACCTCGCGCTCGCGGGGGAACCGCAGGCGCCGCGACGTGGGGTCGAGGGTCGCGAACATCTGGTCGGCCACGTGCACCTCGGTGCGGGTCAGGGCCCGCAGCAGCGTGCTCTTGCCCGCGTTCGTGTAGCCGACGATGGACAGGACCGGCACCTCGCGGCGCCCCCGCCGCTGCCGCCGGTTCTCGCGCTGCGCGGCCAGCTTCTTCAACTCGCGTTCGAGCCGGGTCACGCGGTCCCGGGTGCGCCGGCGGTCGACCTCGAGCTGCGTCTCGCCCGGCCCCCGGCCCCCGATGCCGCCGGCCAGCCGCGACAGCGACACCTCGGCGCGCTGCGCCAGCCGCGGCAGCAGGTACTTGAGCTGGGCCAGCTCCACCTGCAGCTTGCCGTCGCGCGTGGTCGCATGCTGCGCGAAGATGTCGAGGATGAGCTGCGTGCGGTCGATCACCCGCAGCTCCATGCGCTCGCCGAGGTTGCGCGCCTGCGTCGCGGTCAGGTCCTGGTCGACGATCACCAGATCGACGTCGCTCTGGAAGGCGCGGATGACCAGATCCTCCAGCTTGCCGGCCCCGACGACGGTCTTCGGATCGACCCGGGGCCGCTTCTGCGTCACGACGTCGACGATGTCGACCCCCGCCGAGCTGGCCAGCTCGCGCAGCTCGGCGATATGGACTTCGAGATCCTCGGCGCTGCGGCCGGCGGTGACCGATACCAGAATCGCGCCCTCGCGGTCGCCGATGCGCTCGGTGCCGGTGTCGCGGGCGAGCGCCGCCTCACGCTCGCGTATCCACTCCTGGAAGTCGAAAGCGAGCTGCGCCGGCGTCTGCGGGTCGAGACACTCGATGCCGGCGGCGCGGTCGCCCGGGAGGCGGTCGCCGGTGGGGGCGAGCGCCGCGGCGTGGGCGAGCGCGGGCAGGCCGTCGGCGTCGATGCCCACCGTCACCATGGCGTCGAGGCGCAGCAGCAGCAGGTCGGTCTGGTCGTCGCGCGTCAGGCCCTCGTTCCCCAGATGGGTGTGTAGGCAGCGCAGGCCGCGCAGACGCCCGCGGCCGGCCCGCAGGCGGCCCCAGTCGGGCAGGGTGATCGAGCGGGCGTCGCCCACCATCACGTGCTGCACCAGCCCGCGGCGATCGAGCAGCACGCCGACCTGGCGGCGAATCTCGTGGCTGACCTCGGTCAGGTGCCGGGCCAGCTCCTGGGTGATCAGCCGATCGGCCGGCACCCGGCGCCGGAAGAGGCGCTCGAGCCGGCGCGTCTGACTGGCCTTCAGGCCGTGCGTGTCACCGAAGACGTCGATGGAAGGTGCCTCCAGTCACGGGCGCGGGCCGACCGGGACCCGGCTCTCGGGTGCGAGCGCCGGACCGCGTCCGGTTGTGGTTCCAGACGTATACGTATAGCATGTTTCCTTATACGTGTAGCGACGCCGGTGGATACGTGCAGCGATGCCGGCGGCCGACGATGAAGAGAAAACTGACGATCACCGTGGACAGCGAGCTGCTTCCCCGCGCCAAGCAGTACGCGCATTCGCGCGGCGTATCCCTCTCGTCCCTCATCGAGGCGTCGCTCAGAGAGATCGCGGTGGTCGACACGCCCTCGTTCGCGTCGCGGTGGAGGGGCCGGTTCGAAGCGGCGCGGCGGGAAGACGGCCGCTACGAAACGCTCGCCCGCAAGTATCTTTGATGCTGCTCGACACGGACGTGCTGATCGACGTCGCCCTCGATCGGCAACCGCATGCGGGACCGTCGTCCGAGCTCCTCGATCGCGTCGAGCAGGGTCCCCGCCGCGCGTTCGTCGCGTGGCATACGCTGTCGAACTTCTACTACCTCGTGACTCCCGCCCGCGGGGACGCCGACACCCGCGACTTCATCGCCGAATTGATCCGCTTCGTGGCGGTTGCGCCCGCCGATGCCGCCGCTCTCCGCCACGCGGTGTCGCTTCCCATGGCGGACTTCGAGGACGCGATGCAGGTTGCCGCGGCCCGGGCGTGCGGGGCTCGGCACATCGTGACCAGGAACGTCAGGGACTTCGCCCGCTCGCCGATCCCGGCGATGACCCCGCGGGACGCTCTCGCGCAGTTGTTCTGACGGATGACCTTCAGGCCGGCGGATCTGGTAGACGTCCGCCTGCCCGTCCGGCTCGGCGGTGAAGACGACCCACGTCTCCATGCACCGTCGCCGCATTACATCATCGGCGCACGATCTCCTCCTTGTTGGGGAGGACTTCAGACGATGTACCATGAGGTTGTCGTACCGGTTGCGGACGATGCTGCAGCGAATGGTCGTTCCTGGCGCCATCGGGCTGGACTACGTCCTGAAGAACAGCCCGGTGCCGACACCCAGTCCCGACGACCGCTTCCGGTTCCGCGTGTCGCGCCGGCGCGGGCGGGCCACGGAGGCGAGTCCGGGAAGAAGAGACTAGGACTGCCCACGATGCCTTCGCACGGGGTCGCCTCTCCGCGTCTCGTCTGGTCCTGCGGGCTGTGCGCGGCGGCCGCCCTCGCGCTGGCCGAACCCGCCGCCGACCGCCAATGGCTGGCCGGCGACTCGCACATCCACAGCCACTGGAGCACCGGCTACGACTACCAATCGGTCCCGCCGACCCCGATCAAGGGGCGGGACGCCCTCTACTCGACGCCGCGCAACGCGGCGATGGCGCGGCGCTTCGGCCTGCGCTGGATGGTGACGACAGACCACGGCGGCCCGTACCACTCCAAGGTGAACCTGGAGCAGGCGTACCGCGAGTTGACCCTGTCGCGCGAGCTCGTTCCCGACGTGCTCCAGTTCTACGGCATGGAGCTCAACATGCCGGGCATGGACCACC
The DNA here is from genome assembly GCA_965116825.1 of Vicinamibacterales bacterium. Classification (GTDB taxonomy): domain Bacteria; phylum Acidobacteriota; class Vicinamibacteria; order Vicinamibacterales; family UBA8438; genus WTFV01. The sequence continues at coordinate 2,673,639 of OZ220736.1, read as the reverse complement.
ACACGCTGATCATTCCCCGCGCCGAGGGCGAGGCGTCGGTGCTGTACGAGATCGAGAGCCGTTTCGACGCCAACGAGGACTGGGCCCTTCCGCCCGACCCGCGCCGGCAATCGGCGGCGCTGAGGCGACAGGCCCTCGAACACATGCAGGCGCTCGACAGTTTGCCGATCCTGTTCGCGAACCATCCCTCCCGGTCGGCGGAGGCGATCGGGCGCTACGGCCGCGACGAGCCGTGGGAGTTCCGCGAGAACAACGACCTCGCGCCGGACGTGTACCGCGGGATGGAAGGCGCGCCGGGCCACCAGGCCGCCACCCTCACGGACGAGAACAGCAGCGTGTATCGCGGCTCCTACTGGAACCCCGGGGCGCAGACCCTGGGGGGTTTCGACCAGATGACCGCCATCGTCGGCGGCCTGTGGGACGCGCTGCTCGGCGAGGGGCGGCGATTCTGGATCGTGGCGTCGTCCGACTCGCATTTCCACTACACCGAGGCGGTCAGGGCCGGCAGCGACTTCTGGCCCGGCGAGTTTCACAAGACCTGGGTCCACGCGCGCCCAACCTACGCGGACGTCCTCGACGGCCTGCGGCAGGGCCGCATGTTCGCGGTCGCCGGGGACCTGGTGACCGAGCTCGAGGTCAGCCTGGGGAGCGGGAGGCACGAGGCCGGGCTCGGCGGCACGCTGCGGGTCGCGCGCGGGGCGCAGGTCACCGCGACCGTCCGGTTCCGCGACCCCGACACCGAGAACGGGGCGGGCGAGAACCCCACCGTCCGGCGGGTCGACGTGATCGTGGGCGAGGTGCGGGGACCGACCTCCGATCCGGCGAACGACCGCAACCCCACGACGCGGGTCTTCGCCCGGTTCACGCGCGACACGCTGACCCGCGACGGCGACCGCTACGCCGTCCAGGCGGTACTGCCGCCGGTGGACCGCGACCTCTACGTGCGGGTGCGCGGGACCAGCTCCGAAGACCTCGAGCCGCCGGTGGACGGCGCCTGGGAGAACCCCTGGCGCGACCTCTGGTTCTACTCGAACCCGATCTTCCTCGAGGTCGAGTGACGGACCCGGATGCCCTCCCGCGCGCTCACGGCGAGATCGGTGCCCCGGACGCCGCGGCCGGCGAAGCGGGCGCGGTCGAGGGTCAGCGTGCTGCTCGCGAAAGCGCCGTCCGGCACCGGGGCGACCTCGTCCGTTACGCCGACGCCTTCGCCGCCGTTCCGGTCCCACCCCACGACAAAGGGCGTCGTCGATCCGGTGGCGTAGGTCAACGTCAGCGTGACCGGCTCGTCGATGTCGAAGGCGTAGTCGTCGTCGACGTCCAGCGCGAACAGCGCGCCGACGAGGCACGAGCGTCCCTCGACGTCCCGCACCTCCATCGTTCGCGGCGGGCGGCCCCGACCGCCGTTCGCACCGCAACTACCGCAACCGGTCAACCCACTCGGGCACGCAGACCGCGCCCGAGTCCTCCCACTTGTTGTCGGTGAGCTGGCGGACGTCGGTGCCGTCGGCGCGCATGGCAAAGATCTCGCCGTAGGGCTGCGGCACCGAGTCGTACAGCGCCATCTCGTCCTTGAAGCCCGTGCGCGAGCTGCTGAAGACGACCCACTCGCCGCCCGCGCACCAGGCCGAGTGGGCATCGTTGCCGGGCGCGTGGGTCAACTGGCGGAGGTCGGTGCCGTCGGGCCGCACCGTGTACAGGTCGAAGTCGCCGCCGAGGTTCGACGTGAACATGATGCGCTCGCCGTCCGGCGACCACTGCGGGAAGTTGCTGTAGTAGTCGGGTCCGGTCAACGCCACGCGGGGACCGCCGGCCGCGGGGACGACGTAGAGCCGGCGCCCGCCCTTGAACACGATGCGCTCGCCGTCCGGCGACCAGCTCGGGAACCCGTTGTTCACCTCGTCGTCCACCACCAGCCGCAGGTCCGAGCCGGCCGGGTCGAGCACCCCGATCTGCGCCGGCGGCAGCCCGGCGGGCCGGAAGTAGCGGCCGACGGAGAGGACGATCTCGTCGCGGGCGGCGGACCAGTCGGCGGCGAAGGCGCTGGCCCCCTCCCGGTGGAACAGCGTCCGCCGGCCGGCGCCGTCGACGGACATGATCTCGAGGCTGACGTCGATCGGGTTCGACGAGGCGAGTCCGGTGGCGTCCGAGACCCGCTCGCCGTACTGGCTGAAGATCATCCGCGTGCCGTCCGGCGAGAACGACACGAACGGCTCGTGCAGGAAGAGCTCGAACTCGGGGTCGGGGCTGAAGGCGGGGACGAGGTGCTGCGTGGTGCCGAGCCGCTCGATGCGCTCGTAGGCCACCTGCCGGCCGTCCGGCGACCAGCTCGGGGCGCGCACCGCGCCCGCGATGACCGTCTCGACCCGCCGGTCGGGATGCCGGACGCGCAGGCCGCCCTGGTCTCCGCCGGCGCGGCTCACGTAGCCGATGCGCCCCCCCGACAGCCACGCCGGCGAGAGCTTCGTCTCCTGCGACGCGGTGTACTGGACGCGTTCGCCGGTGGCGACGTCGATCGAGACGAGCTCGGTGCGCGACCGCCCGCCCTTCGCCAGGTAGGCGCCGACCGGGTCGGTCTCGTAGAACAGCAGGCGCCGGCCGTCGGCCGACCACGACGGGCTCCCCGCCACCCCGCCCGTCCCCGTCAGGCGGCGCAGCCCGGTGCCGTCGGGCCGGACGACATAGACCCCGGTGGACTGCAGATGCTCCCACTGGCCGGGTTGGTCCCCGGGCTCGGCGTCCCGGTCCGAGGTAAAGGCGATCCACGCCCCGTCGGGCGACCAGCGGGGCCGGAAGTTGCCCGACGGATGGTCGGTGAGGTTCGAGGCGGTCCGCGCCGCGAGGTCCAGCAGCCAGACGTCCGCCGTGCCACGCGCGCGCGTGGAGACGAACGCCAGGGTCCGGCCGTCCGGCGACAGGACCCCCTGGTCGTCGAAGGCGGGGTCGTCCGTGAGCTGCTCGATGCCGCTGCCGTCCGGGCGGATCCGGTAGACGTCCGCCTGCCCGTCCGGCTCGGCGGTGAAGACGACCCACTGTCCGTCCCGAGAGAAGGACGGGGAGTACTCCAGCCCCCAATCCGGGACCAGGGCCCGCGCGTTGGCACCGTCCGCGTCGGCGATGAACACGGTCATCACCGGCGTCTGATACCGGTTGAACAGCACCTGGTGCCGGGCCGGCCCGGTGCCCGCGGCCGGGGCGGACTGCGCGCCGTGGACGGCGTGCGCGCCGCGGACGGCGTGCGCGCCGACGGCGCCGGTCTCGGGAACGGACTGCGCGATGCCGACAGGCTCACGCGCACCCGACTGGGCCGACAGGTTCCCGACCGCCGCGACCAGGCCGATCCCCACGATGCCCGCCGCCGCCAGCCGCTTCCGCAGTCTCTTCATCGGTCTCCTCCGTGCTGCTGATCGGAGCGCAACAGCGTGATGCAGACGGCCCTTCCCTGCGCCGTCACGACGCCGGGCCAGGATCGGGCAGCAGGAATCCGCAACCAGGACCGGGGGCCCGGCTCAGGCGGGCATCGAGCGTGGCCAGGGGTACGGCCAGTGCCTCCGCGCAAGCGACGTACCAGGCATCGTAGGTGGTCAGGTTGAAGCGCAGCTCCCAGATTCGCTCGGCGAACGGTCCGAAGTGCAGCAACTCGATCTGCAGGCCGACGATGTCCCGGTAGGCCGCCGCCGCCTCCGGGTTGGAGATCTCGCGCGCCAACTCGGCGCGTCGCACGACGTTACCGGCCTCGACAGGAGCCAACTGAGGCGCGAGCAGGTGCCTCCTGGTGATCAAGCCGCGGGCCCAGTCGCCGCCAGGTCCGGTATCGAGCACCGCCGCAACGAGCACCGATGCATCGATAACGACCGATGCCATGCGTCTCAGCGTCGGCCGGCATCGAGATGGCGGAGAATCTCGCTGGCCGGCAGGCGGGTCCCAGTGGTGTTCTGGCGCTCGCGCACCCGTTCGAGCCATCGATCGATGGACGGCCTCGACGCCATTCTCTCGAGTTCGCCGCGCAAGTACTCCTGCATCGACTTGTGGGCCAAGGCCGCACGGGCGGCAAGCTCGTCGCGCACCGCTTCTGGGACGTTGCGCACCGTAATTTGAACGGGCATGCTGGCATTATGACGCTGCTGCTGTCTGTGCGCAATCATCGCCGAGGTGATTGATGAACTCGACGGCGATGCGGCTGGTCGTCCTCGTAAGGCTTGTCGTCCGGCCGGTCATGTTGCGCATCACGCGCCGAAGGGATTCAGCACGGGGACGCCGAGACCCTCGACGTCCGGCTCGTTGCGGGTGACGAGGGTCATGTCATGCACGCGGGCGGTGGCGGCCAGAAGCCCGTCGATGACCGGAACCGGGCGCACGGCGCCCAGGCGGCCCCAGGCGTCGGCGACGCGGCCGTCACGACGAGGAACATCAGACCTCGATATCGCGGCCGAGGTCGCGGGTCCCATCCAGGTCGAACGCCGCGGGCTCGTCTCCATCTGCGCGCGCCTCACACCTCATCCGCACCGCGTCCCTCGCCGGGTGCACACTGTATCGCATCCGATTCCGATCAGGTTCAGCTTCAGCCCGGGATCTTCAGCGGTCGAGAACCGCCTGCGGCACATGGGCGAATGAAACGGATATGCTGAGGCAATGCTGGCCAAGTCCGCAATTCAGAAAGAGGCACTCAATCTCCCGGCACAGGAGCGCATCGAGCTCGTCGTCGAGCTCTGGGACAGTCTGGCGCCCGGGGAGATTCCGATCCCCGATTGGCAGCGGGGCCTGATTCGTGACCGCCTGACGGCGCTCGAGGAGATCGTGGCCGCGAAATCTTGCTGCGGCCCGTAGTCGGCCCTCGGCTCCGCCGAGCGGTCGATGAGTTCGTCGTCCTCGTGATGGACCGATCCGATCAGGGTCCCGGGCCGACCGTTCACGGTGGAGAGCCTGTCGCCGCACCGCGTGCTGGCCGTCGACGAAACTCGGCCGTGGAAATGTTTCTTCCGCGACGCCTCGTCGTGGGTGAGGGACTCGACGATTCTGGGAGTTTTGCGTTGGCGCTTGGCCATACGGTCTTACAGCTCGGACTCGTCGATTCGGGCGATTCTCATCAGGTGTTTCTGCAGGCCGCGCTTCAGGACCTCAGCGCCGTGCACGGGAACGGAAATGCGGGCGGGAACGCCCGCTTTCGCGTAAACGTGATGGCTGCCGCTGATTCGTCTCAACCGCCATCCCCGGGCCTCGAGAATCTTGCAGAACCGTCTACCGCTGACCGCCTTCACACCGCGATCTCGATCACCCGGTCCGAGTCCGACATGGGAATCTGCTGAACATCGACGGAAAGGCACCCCTCGACCGCCTCGTAGAGGTTGCTCAGCAGCTCTTCGAACGAGTCGCCCTGCGTGGCGCAGCCCGGGATGGACGGCACCTCGGCCCAGAAGCCGCCCTCCTCGGCCTCGTGAATCACGACTTTCAGCTTCATGGCTTTCTCCGCGCTCAGACTCACCGGGACGGACCCCGAGGTAATGACCGCAGAGCGCGACCATCACACCCATCGGCTCCGCCCGCCGTCTGCTCCCAGCCACAAGTATAGGCCCCCGTCGGGCCGGAGCGGAGCGGCGCTCGGGGGTCAGCTCCAGCGTCGCGTCGTCGTCGAAGCAGCGGCCATCGTCGTTGGGGTCGTACGACTAGCGGCGCAGCGCGCGGCCGATGACCTGCTCGGAGAGGAGCTGCGTGCCGAAGGCGCGGACGCCCAGCACGTGCGTGACGGTCCGGGCGTCCCAGCCCTCGGTGAGCATCGAGACGGAGACGACGCAGCGGATCGATCCCCCAGCGTGTTCGGCTTCCCGACGGTGTTCATCACCTCGCGGAGCAAATCCTGGTAGGTCTCGCTTGTCCATTCGGTCAGGGGGCCAAGGAGCCGCACACCCTCCGGACCACTCATCCCGACGAAACTCCACCCTCATCGAATTCGCGCGCCAGCGCCGCAACCAGTTGCTCGGCGTCGTCAACCTTCTCCGCGTCCAGCGTCCCGGCATCGGCATCGACCAGCTCACTGCCTATGAACTTCGCCAGCATCGCGTAGTCGTCGTAGCAGTCTCCCGCCCCTCGAATCTGGCGATGCGCTGATTCAACCCGTCGAGGAAGTCGTCGAGCGCGAGTTCACCGACTACCGCGCCGTGCAGCAGCTCGCTGTCGGGCATGCACTCGTCACGCGGGTCAGCAGGCCCACGCTGGCGGTCATGCCCGAATCGGCCTGCTTCACTCCCGCACGCTGCCCCTGGGAGGTCGAGAGATCACGCTCCGCGTCTTGCAGCCGATCGGAATCCCCGAGTACCGCGTCGGCCCCCTTGCGACCGATCTGCTTCAACAACCACCAGACCGCGAATCGCCTGGCCTGGTAGGTCTTTCCCGTCCCCGGTGGCCCGTAGAGAATGAGCTGGCCCTTGCGCTCCAACGCCGCGGCGATGCGGCCGTACACGGCATCGACCACCACCGGCTCGGGCCCCTTGCCGCGCACGATCTTCTTCAGCAGCGTGTCAGCTACTTTCGCAACGGTCACCGTCCCCCAGCTCTTCTGCGGCGTCAGGCGCTGCTCGTAGCTCGTGTCCCAATTCACTGCTACCGTGTGCCGGTACTCGGAACGCTCATCCGCCCATCGATATCCCGGCTCGACAACTTCTCCCACGGCAAGCACTTGGCTGATGCCTCGGTTGGCTACGACCAGGTCGCCGGGCTCCAGCTCGGTAAGGGCCCACAGCTCGTTGCCCTTCCGTCTCGCTTGCGGGAGGTGCCCGTTGTAGGGGAAAGCCTCCTCGAACCGAGCACGGAATGCCTCCCTGGATTCGAACTGCGAGAGATCGCCCACTTCGTCCCAGGCGACGCAGATGTAGCCATCCCGCAGGCAGTCGCCCCAGAACTTCGCGTTCTCTCCGGGCGCAATCTTCAACACGCGCTTGGTCGGTCGCGGATCGCGCCAGATGTAGAGCAGCCGCTGCAACTCCTCGGTGTTCCAGCCTTCGAGCGCAGCGTTGCCCCGGAGGGCCGCAAGCAGGAATCGATTCAGCGCCACCACCGACGACGCGTCAACCTCCTCCGACGGGCGCTCCAACGAACGCAGAAAATGTCGCAGATGGGCGGTCGAACAGACTGGCAGCACCTCGTCGGGGAAGTACACGTGGAGGGACTTCAGCTTCACCGCTGGCCCGAGTCCCAGGGTCTCGAGCTCGTCGATGCGTTCCCAATCGCCACGCTCGGCCAGACCGAAGGCCTCCACGAACTCGCTCCGCAGCCGGCCCCAGGCCTCCCCCTCGTCCGAGAACACGGTCGGAAAGTACCACCCCTCCCGATCTCTCCGTTTATAGATGATCAGCTTCCTGGCGGACCCACCACGGATGCTGCCCACCAACTGAGACTTGTACTCCAGCCAGTAGCAGTAGGTGTCTTCCACCGCGCTTGAGGCGCATTCGTAGCGCAGCGGCCAGCGCATCGCGTGCGCGCAGATCAGCTCCGCAACGCTCACGGCTCGAACCGCGCCCTGAACTCCGCGTAGCCTTCCTCGAACGTACACGGATAGCCCTGGAGCGCATGCGCCATCGTCTCCAGTGCCGTCTGGCGGAAGTACAACCTCGCCCGCCGCAGCGTGCCTTCATCCTTCGGCCCGCGGCACCGCTCAAGAACGCGTGCGGCGTACTCGTGCCCGTACCCCATCAATCCGGCGAAGTCGAGGGCGGGGTCGCCGATGGCGCGGTCGCTGAAGTCGATGATGTTGACCTGCGCGTGCTCCGCGTCCCAGAGGATGTGCTCGCCGCCCAGGTCGCCGTGGACGAGGGCGGTCGGATGGGCGGATGCCAGCTCGGCCAGTTCGGTCAGGAACACTCGGACGACGTGAACTTCGGGCGGTGAGAGGCGCGGGAGGACGAGCGCCTCGATGTCACGCACGAGGTCGGCGGAGTCCTTCTCGGGTTCCTGCTCGGACACGCCGTACGCTCGAGCGACCGACTTCGGGGTTTCGTGCAGCGCGGTGAGAAACGCGGCGAGCTGATCGGCGACGTGCGACCGTTCGGTTCCCGGCAGATGGTGGAACGCCCCGACGTCAAGCTCCCGGCCGGCGAGGAACGGGTAGCCGGCGAACGAGCCGTCGGCGGACTTGTAGGTGTAGTCCGGAATGCCGACCTTCACTCTCGGAAGAAGATGGCGGAGCAGCCTGGCCTCCTGTGCGAGCGCGCCCCGGTAGGCCGGGGCCTTGGGAGCGCGGAAGACGAGTGCGTCGTCGAGGATCAGGGCGGCGTGGTCCCAGCCGTGCGTCAGGTACCGGTGCGATGTCCACGTGATGTCGGGAAACTCCTCTCGAATTCTCCGCAGGAACAGTCCTTCTTCCATCGCGTGCCTTCGCCCTTGATCGCGTTCACCTGGACCTTCCGGAAGCACTGTGCCCAACACCCTGCGCTTGAACTCATTGCGCTCACGGTACAATGCGGGCCGACAGCACCTGCTGACGCGACCGCCCACGAGAATGGCGCCCGTAGGCCGTTCAGTGATCGAATTGTGCTGTCCCTCGGCGACCCGCTCTCAACGTGTCGTCCGGCTCCCAGGTCGGCACCCCCCTCGTGTCTCTCGCGGCTGCCTGATTCCGTTGGGAATCTAGCCACGATTGCTGGGCAATCCGTAGATCCGGCCACAATTCCTGTTTCGACCTGGGGCTATTACCTTAAACGGCCATCGATACTACTTCCAACTCGTCGTCCACTGCTCACGCCTGTCCGGTACTCCGCTGGAGGGACGTTTCCAGGTCCGGGCGTTCTCCGCACCGCGCCCGCAGGTCGTCTTCGAGGTCCGCCCGCAGGCGCGTGAGGTCCGCGAGCAGACGGCCGGCGTCGATCACGCGCCGCCCCGCCCGCCGCCGGCCGGTGCGTGCCGGGCCTCACGCATGAGTGGTCTGGAACGGGATGGGGCCAGCCCCCTGACGCACCTTGCAGAAACAGCGCGCCAGCACCCGGATCCGGGCCCGAGGGGAGCCCCGGCCCGGCCAGGGTCCGGCGCGACATCGAACAGGCCGACTGATGTCCGTCGCTGTCCGGTTGACCGAGGCGGAGCAGGTCGACCGGCACCGGCTCGGCGGTGAAGTCGAACGGGATGCCGAGGACGTCGGCGTACTCGACGTCGAAGAGGCCATCGTCGTTGGGCTCGTACGACTGGCGGCGCAGTGCGCGGCCGATGACCTACTCGCAGAGGAGCTGCGTGCCGAAGGCGCGGACGCCCAGCACGTGCGTGACGGTCCGGGCGTCCCAGCCCTCGGTGAGCATCGGGACGGAGACGACGCAGCGGATCGATCCCCCAGCGTGTCCGGCTTCCCGACCGTGTTCATCACCTCGCGGAGCAGATCCTGGTGGGAGAGATGCTCGGCCTCCTTGCGGTCGCCGGTCCGCTGGATTCGCTCCCGGCGGAATCGCTCGATCCCCGGACCAGTCGCCGACCCACTCGACGTCGTGACCCGCGGCGCGCAGAACAGCCGTGGCGCCGCCCCACACACAGGCTTCCAGCAGGCGATGCCGTCGGCGCTGCCGCTACGGACCTTGCCGGTGGTCCGTACTCGTCGATGAGCCAGATCTTCCAGCCACTGCCGGGATGAACGTGCGGAACGGTCGCTACCCGGCGCGCAGGTCGTCGAGGAACTCCGAGCCGGGGTCGACGCCCGTCACTAGCAACCGGTCGCGCGCGCGGGTGCAGGCGACGTAGAGCAGGTGCCGCTCGGTACCGTAGACGCTGGCCAAGATCGCCGCCGAAAAACAAGCTGTTCGGCCGGCCCCCGCCGACGGCCGCCAGAAACCGCAGCTCCGCAACGCCAATGTCCTGGGCCTCGTCGATTACGCAGAAGTCGAATGGCGGATGCGGCGCCTCCGCCATCTTCGCCGCCACCCGCGCGAACATGCCGGGCGCGGTCAGCTTCCCCTGTTCGCCGAGCGCAGACCGGACCTGCGAGAAGATCGACCAGAGCAGCTCCCGCTGCTTCTCGGCCAAGCGGGTCTTGCGGCCGAGCCGCTGCACGTCGCGGTATTCCTCCCAGCTCGCGAGCTGCCAGGCGTCGACCACCGTGCTCCATTCCGTCCGGAGGAAGTGCGCACCGAAACGGTGGCCTTCGACATCGGCCGCCGCCTGCCGGAGCAGTTCCCGGATGTCTTCGTCCGTCGCCAGCTCGAGGCGGCCGACGTTCGCCGCGTAGAGGCGCCGCCCGATGCCGCTCATCGAATGCACCTCGAGACGCTCAGCGATCTTCGGCTCGTTGCCGATGAGGCGCTTGAGGCGCACTCGCAGCGCGGCGGCCAACGCATCCGAGAATGTTGCGAGCAGCACGCGGCTCTCCGAATGCGCGCGCGCCAGATGCACCGCCCTGTGGAGCGCCACGATGGTCTTGCCGGTGCCGGCCGAGCCGGCGACACGCGCCGGGCCGCGGTACTCCCGTTCGACGAGTTGCCGTTGGGCCGGATGCAGGTAGACGGTCCACTTCTCCCACGGGTAGTCCAGCGCTCGTTCCAGCGCCTCCACGTCCGCCATCACCCGGAAGCGGCGCTGGGCGTCCGGATGCGCGAACGGATCGGTGCCCGCCAAGGCAGGCGCCGGGCAGTCAGGAGCACTGCCGGTCGCAAGCTGCAGCAGCGCCTCCGCGGCCTCGCCCGGCAGGTGGTCAGCGAGGTCGAGCAGCGTGTCCTCCGTCGCCGCCCGCACGTCGTCCAGCCACTCGACCGGCACGCCGTAGCCGAGCAGGTCGTCGGCCGGCGCGTCGGCGAAGATGGCTGTCCGCGACGTCGCGGGTTCGCCAGCCGCGGCGCCTGGGGTTGACGCCGGGACGTCCACCTCCACATACCGCGGCACCCGAATCTCGCGAACCGTCTCGCGGATCTCGACGAGCTGCGCGGCTCCCGTCGTCGGGTGCCGTTCCAGCCGCCGTCGTTCGGCCCACTGGTAGGCGGCGTCGTGATGATCGACGTAGCAGAGCAGGAAGCTGGAAGCGGTCCGGTGGACGATCAGCCGGATGTCGCGAGTGATCCGAACGGACCAGAAGTCCTTGTCCTTCGCCCGGTCGACCTGGTGCAACGGCGATGCGGAACTGCATTCCTACCGCGCACTACCGCAATCTGGACCCGGGTCGTTCGACCGATGCCTTCGGAGTCGTCTCAAGATCCATGGTCATCCCGCTGCCCACTGTCGTCCGACTGTGGCTCCGCCGCGTCCTGCCGGGGCGTTACCCGCCGCGGTGAGTAGCTTACGTATTCGAGACCGGACTCGGCCTGCCGTTTCCGTATGCGCCGGAAGATCTCCTTGACGTCGTAGCCGCACTCGGCGGCGAGCTTGTCGCGTATCGCACGCACCTCGGCCACGATAGGGTCATGGTTCATCGTCGGCATCCTCCACCAGTTCGTAGGGGCTGCAGATCACCGGACACTCGAAGCCGGCGTGCCGGCATGCGATCTCTATCCGCCGCCTCGCCGTTGCGTTCGCAATATGCTTGAAGTTCCATGTCACAAGATAGTCGATGCCGTTCGCCGCCGCGACGGCGACGTGCGCAGCGTCGGTCGCAGCTCTTTCCGGCAGCGCGCCAGTACGTACCAGGCGCTCCGTCAGTTCCTGTGCCGCCGCCGTCGCGTCAAGTCGCACGAACGAGGCAAGGGCATCGAGACGGGCGCGGGCCGCTGCCGGATCGCCGCCTGCGGCCTCCTGAAGAACAAGATCCGAGACAACCAGCTCGAATCTCCGGGGCGCGGTCACCCACCAGTCCCGCGTGCTCTGCTGCCGTCCCGCAATGACGATGTCGCGCGCGGGCCGTGCGGTCAGATAGCTGACGATGCTGGTCTCGACGTAGACACGCGGCTTCATGACCACCCGTCCTCACACCCGGAACACTTTCATCACCTCGTCGCCGAGGTGGTTGATGACCTTCACGGCGATGCCGCCCGACTCGGGGCGGTCGAACGGGCGCGAGATGTCGCTGCGGAGCGTCGCCCACGCGTCGGCGTCGATCTCGGCCTTCAGCGTCGTCTTGAGCGCCTTGTAGGGCTCAGAGATCCCCTCATTTTACTATGTGAACCGAATAGGACGCCAGCCCTATTGAGATAGAACATCTGGCATTCTGAAGGTTTGCAGAATAGCGCGCCTGGATTTAGAATGTGGTTCCTATGCATCCAAAGGGAAACCGGCAAACGTCATCCGGGCGATGGCTTCGGAGACACGACCTCCTGAACTTCATCAACGCCTTGTACGAAGGCGACCTGCATGCCAAGCGGGTGCTGTCACTGGCCAACGCCACCCTGGGCGTGCTGACGAGTGCGTCGCTGGCAATCCATGCGGTGGGGCGCGGCCTGGCGCAAGCCATGGGCACGTTGACCAAGCATGGCGTCAAGCAGGTGGACCGGCTCCTGAGCAATCGAGGCATCAACGTCTGGACCTTCTTCGCCCACTGGACGCCGTACCTCATCGGCGCCCGCACCGAAGTGGTCGTCGCGCTGGATTGGACGAGTTTTGCGGCCGACAAGCAGGAGACGATCGTGCTGTCGATGTTGACCGGGCACGGGCGCGCAACGCCCCTGCTGTGGAAGACGGTGGCGTCGTCGACGCTGAAGGACAATCAGCGGCGCTATGAGTACGAGGTGCTGTGCCGGTTGCGCGAAGTGCTGCCGGAAGGGGTGAAAGTCACCATTGTGGCGGATCGGGGCTTTGCCGACTGCAAGCTGTTCTATGCGTTGACGACGGAGTTGGGCTTCGAATACGTGATTCGATTGCGTGGGGACGTTTATGTGACGAATGCGAGCGGCGAACGGCGAGTGGCCGCCGCGTGGGTTGGCGCCGGTGGGCGTGCGCGGCGGCTGGTGGGGGCTCGGGTGACCGACGTGCACGAGTGGCCGGTGGGCGCGGTCGTGTGCGTACACGATAAGAAGATGGACGAACCGTGGTGTCTGGTGGCCAGCGAAGCGTCGGTCCCGACGCGGGTGTTGATTCGCTACTACGGCAAGCGCTGGGGGATCGAGGCGGGCTTCCGAGACATCAAGGACATGCGCTTCGGGATGGGTCTGTCATCGATGCATGTGTCGCGCCCGGACCGGCGGGACCGCTTACTGCTGCTCAGCGCGTTGGCGATTGCTGTGCTGTCGTTGCTGGGTGCGGCGGGCGAGCGGATTGGCTATGACCGGTGGTTGAAGGCGAACACGGTGAAACGGCGGACGCATTCGTTGTTTCGGCAGGGGTTGATGCTGTACCACCATCTTCCCAATTGGCCCGAGGATCGGATTCGTCCGTTGATGGAGACGTTCGGGAGCATGCTGATGGAACAGCGGGTGTATCGAGATGTCTTCGGCGTGATCTGACGCCTTGCAGAATGAGGGGATGCATGAGGCACGGAGGTCCTTTCTCGTCAGGACCCAGGAGAAGAAGACGGCAATCAGGAGCAGGGATGCCTGTTCCCGAGTAGACAGGAGACCGACTTCCTGCCTCGCTCCTTCCGTCTGCACGCCGCCCCGACCATCAAGTGCGGCGTCCGTACCGCGTCTTGATGTGGACGACGGACCCTCCGCTGACAGACCGCACGGTACACCGACCCGGCGACCTGTTGCGGGAGGTCAGGGCAGCCGCAGCGCCGCCAGCGACCCGGGCAGACCGGGCCCGGCCACCTGCACCACGATGTACTGCCGGCCCTCGTGCAGGTAGCCCATCATCCCGTACTGCCCCGACGCGGGCAGCGCCACGGTGCCGAGACGCTCGCCGGTCCGCTTGTCGAGCGCGTGCAGGCGCGGCAGCCCGGCCGTGCCCTCGGCCGTGATCAGCAGCGTCTTCGTGACCATGGTGACCGGGTGCGCCGGCACGCCGGTGTTCGGCAGGTCCACGCCCTGCAGGGCCGGGTGGTTGCGGATGCGCTCGGGGGTGTCGCCGTTGGGCGTCTCCCAGAGGTGCTCGCCGGTGTTCATGTCGATGGCGACGATGCGGGCGTAGGGCGGCTTGTAGATCGGCAGCCCCTGCGGTCCGCGGAAGTCGCCGCGGTTGACGACCGCGAATTGGGAGAACGTGCGACCGGTGGTCTTGATGTCGTTCGGGGCGTCGATCAGCTCGCCCGGCACGATGTTCTCGGAGCGGCAGCCGCGCCGCGTCCCGACGTAGATGATCCCGGTCTCGGGATCCGCCGACGTGGGACCGTGGATGTTCGACGCGCCACTCGGGCAGCTCACGAACGAGCGCAGCCCGGACGGGTGCCCGCGCTGGATCGGCGGGTTGAAGATCGGCCCGAGCCGGTAGTTCCGGATGATCTCCAGGGCCTCGGCCCGCAGTTCGGGCGTGAAGTCGATGAGGTCGTCCTCGGTCAGGCCCTGCATCTCGTAGGCGGCCGGCCGGGTCGGCACCGGCTGGGTGGGCGAGAGCTGCTCGCCCGGCACCTCGGACTGCGGCACCGGCCGCTCCTCGATCGGCCAGATCGGCTCGCCGGTCACCCGGTCGAAGGTGTAGGCCCAGCCCTGCTTGGTCGCCTGCACGACGATCTGCCGCGGGCGGCCGTCCACCGTCACGTCGAGCGCCACCGGCGCGGTCGGGTTGTCGAAGTTCCAGATGTCGTGGTGCACGGTCTGGAAGTGCCAGACCCGCTCGCCGGTCTCGACGTCGAGCGCGATGACGCTCGTGCCGAACAGCCCGTCGCCCGGCCGGAACCCGCCGTAGAAGTCGATGGTCGGCGGATTGGTCGGCACGTAGACCAGGCCCCGCTCGGAGTCGGCCGACAGCGGCGCCCACGACGAGACGTCGCCGGTCCACTCCCAGGCGTCGTTCTCCCACGTCTCGTGCCCGAACTCGCCGGGGCGCGGGATGACGTGGAACTTCCACTTGTGCTCGCCGGTGCGCGCGTCGTAGCCGAGGATGTCGCCCGGCACGTTCTCGACGCGGGTCTGGTTGTAGCCCTGCTCGGCCGAGTTGCCGACCACCACCACGCCGTTGACGACGATCGGCGGCGACGAGCTGGTGATGTAGCCCAGTTCGCGCGGGATGCCGAAGTCGGGATCGTAGGCACCGTCCCAGCTCTGCCAGGGTCCCCAGTCGGCGATCAGGTCGGGCAGCATGTCGACGACGCCGGTCTGCGGGAAGCCGGGCAGCGGCACCGCGTTGCCCCAGTCCTCCAGCGGCCGGCCGGTCTTGGCGTCGAGCGCGTGCAGGAAGAAGGCGGGGCTGATGATGTAGATCACGCCCCGGCCGTCGATCTCCGCGTAGGCCACGCCCTTGCCGTAGCCCTGGCGCATTCCGCGGTCGAAGCGGGTGGTGTGCGGCTCGCGGAAGGTCCAGAGCGTCTCGCCGGTGGCCGGATCGATGGCGACCACGGTGCGGCGCTCGCCGGCTACGGTGTAGAGGACGCCGTCGACGTAGATCGGCGTCGAGCGCGACACGCCGAGCGCAGACGACCCGAAGTTGTCGCCGCGCCAGACCCACGCCAGCTCCAGGTCCTCGAAGTTGTCGGCGGTGATCTGATCGAGTCCCGAGTAGCGGGTGTGCCCGGCGTCCCCGCCGATGTAGCGCCACTCGCCGCGAGGCGTCTCGCCCTCCTGGCCGACGGCCGGTACGGGAGCCAGCAGCACGCCGCCGGCTGCGCCGAGGGCGACCGCCGCCGCGACGAGCGACCCGAGCGGGGTCCGGACGCTTGCGAACCGTGTCATCGAGCCCTTCATCGATCTGGTCCCTTCCCCCTTCGGATGCCCGCGAACGACGCGGGTCGAACCGGCCGCGCACCGGACACGCTCGGGGACCGACGTCTATGGAGCCTGCACGATCTCCATCGCCGTCAATGCCGACAAGCTGGTCGGCAGATCCGCCTCGCCGGCCGGATACCCGTTCAGTTGCAGCAGGTAGGCAACGACCGCCGCGTATTGGGCAGGCGTCAGGCTTCCCGGATCCCCTTCCGGCATCAGCGTCGCGATCGTGTCGAACAGATCGCCGGCGCTCTGCCCGACCCACGTCAGCCGGAACCGGCCGCCGGAGAACTCGCCCGGATCGTGACAGGCGGAGCACACGCGCCTGAACGTGGCCTCGCCGCGGGACGCCTGGGACTCGGTGAACACGCCGTCCAGCACCGAGCCGCCCGATTGACCGGCCGCGCCGTGCGATGCGGCTTCCGCCGGGCCCGCCGCCGACTCGACCGCGGGCGACGATGCCCATCCCGCCCAGACCAGGGCGACGCCCAGCGCCAGCTCGGCAACGGGGATGCGGCCTCTGCCTAGCGTCCGGCCGTCCGGCGCATTCGTGCGAACCCAACCGCTTCTCATCTCGTCCTCCCGCACGCCGGCACGCTGAACTCCCGCATCATCCCCCATGCGCGGCGCCCGGCGCAACAGCCGGCCCGCCTGCCGACGCCCTCTCCCTCGGGTTCGCCCGCAGTTGGCACCCGCCCGATCCGGATACGGGGAACGCTCAATCGCGTAACATATGCACGAATCGGGGGAAGCCGTTGACCAACAAGCAGGTTGCCGAACAGATCGGGACGTTGGCCAGGCAACTCGGCCGAATCGAAAAGCACCTGGAAGAAGTCGATCAGCGGCTGACGGTGCAACTCGACCAGGTGATCAACGAGCTGAAGAGTCACAATGAGAGACTCGCCAAGGTCGAACACGTCGTCGGCCGGCTCGAGATCGACGTCAACATCGTGAAGCACGCGACGGTTCCCGAAGGGGTTCGGCCGGTGAGCATCCGGCGCAGCATCCAGAAACCGCCGCTCGGCTCCTGACGAAACCGCAACCCGCCGCCGCCCCGGAAGCCCGTGGCCGGAATCCTCTTCCTTGTCGAGCCACCACGGACTCCCGGCGTTCGCCGACCCTACGGCGCCGGGAAGCGCGCGATCCGATCCCCCTCGGCGACCTGCCCGACCCAGATCTCGTCGCCCACGTCGATGGCGGCCGTGCCGAGGATCAGCAGATCGTTGGCCGGATAGTTGACGATCTCCTCGGCCGTCAGGCTGTCGAGGTCGATGCGCGTGACGCGCGAGCTGACCCCGTCGCAGTTGCCCTCGCGGATGCACTCGCCGATGGAGGCCCGCGTCGGGCCGATGTGGCCGGCCGCGAGCAGCGTGTTGCCCGCGCCCCAGCGCACGTTGTCGATGTAGTGGTCGACCGGGATCGGGTGCAGCTCGGGCGGCGTGCGGTTGCGCGACAGGCGGATGAGCGCCTGCGCGGCGTAGCCGCCGACGTAGTACCACTCGCCGTCGCGGGAGATCTCGATGCCGTTGGGCCCGATCTCCTCGCTGCCCGGGACGCGGGTCCAGCCGGCGCCGGACTGCCACTCCCAGATGTCGCGCGTGGCGGGGCTCGTCGCGGTGAAGCCGCCCTCGGGAAGCGCGACGACGGAATTGAGCCCGATCCCCTCGGGCGCTACCGCGCAGCCGACCCAGGTGAGCGCCGGCTGCGAGCCGGACGCGTCCAGCTCGAACACCTCGATCGATTCGCGCGCGCCGTGGCCGACGACAAGCAGCGTGTGGGAACCACCGCTGCCGGGACGCAGGTACAACCCGTGCGGCCGGATGTTCGACGTCACGGGGCCGGGACAGTCGGCGTACAGCGCCTGGTCGTGCCGCGCGTCGGCCGTGGCCGGGAAGATGGTGACCAGGCTGTCGTCGCGGGTGTCGACCGCCTGAATCGGCCCGTTGTCCACCATGTTGGGGACGATGACCCAGGGCGAATCGGGCACCTGCGCGAAGTCCTCCGGGCTGACCGGGCCGCAGAGGAACTGCACGTCGCCGTCAGGCGCGCACTCCTCCTGGGCCGTAGCGGGGGCTGCCGTCCCCAGCAGCACGAGAACGAAGGTGGCGGCGACGACGGTGCCTGCGCTCGTGAATCTCGTCATGGTCTCTTCTCTTCTCTTGGTCTCGATCTCGGGTTTCGCAGCGTGTCCGGTATGCCGGTTACTCTGGAAGGGCGAAGACGAACAGGTTGTTGGTGGAGCTCGGGCGCAGCTCCGGCGTCAGCTCCAGGAAGCGGCCGTAGCCGGTGCTGATCGCCACGTACTGCCGGCCGTCGACCGCGTAGGTGATCGGGAAGCCGGAGACCGGCGAGCCGAGGTTGATCTCCCAGAGGATCTCCCCCGTCGTGTCGTCGAAGGCCCGGAAGCGGCCGTTCACGTCGCCGCCGAACACGAGCCCGCCGCCGGTTGCGGCCAGCGCCATGGTGGCGGCGCGCTGCTGGTAGTTCCAGGTCACCCGGCCGGTCTCGGCCGAGATGGCCTGCACGCTACCGACGTCGTCGTAGCCCGGCGCAATCTCGGGACGCCAGGCGATGGCATACAGACGTCGCGCCTCGTCCTGCTCGTCCGGCGCGGCCATGGCCATCATCCGCGAGCAGACGTTGCGCAGCGGCATGTACATGGTGTTGGTCAGGGGGCTGTAGGCGCCGGCCTCCCAGTCCTTGCCGCCGCTCGCGTGCGGGCAGGCCAGCACCGTCTGCCCCGCCGCGGTGAAGATCAGCTCTGCGTTCTCGGTCACCGCGCCGGTGGCCCCGTCGATGCCGCTGACCACGTTCTGGACGATGGTCGGCGTGGCCCACAGGAACTCGCCCGTCTCCCGGTCGAGGGTGTAGACGATGCCCGTCTTGCCGGGAATGCCGGTCACCACCCGGCGCACCTCGCCCGCGTTCAGCCGCGGGTTGATCCAGCTCACGGCGGACGGGTCCGGCCGCACCGCGGTGTCGACCAGCAGGCGCTCGAACGGGTGGTCGAGGTCCCAGTGGTCGTTCATGTGCTGGTAGTGCCAGACGATCTCGCCGGTGTCGCCGTCCAGCGCCAGCGTCGAGTTATGGTACAGGTGCGTCAGGTCGGTCCCGCCCAGCATGTACTTCGGCGCCGGCGAGGTGACCGACGTGCCGACGTACACCATGTTCAGCTCGGGGTCGTAGCTCGGCACCATCCACGAACCGACGTGCGTGCGCTCCTCGAACGGCACGTCGCCCCAGGTCTCGTCGCCCGGCTCGCCGGGGGCGGGGATGAGGCGCGTCCGCCACAGCTCCTCGCCCGTCGCGGCGTCGTGCGCCGTGATGACGCACCCGTTCGGCCCTCCGCGCGGGTCGCAGCTCCGCCCGGAGTACACCTTGCCGCCGGCGACGATCGGCCCCGAGGTCTGGTTGGCCGGGTTCACGCGGTAGTCGAGGATCTCGGTGTCCCAGACCACCTCGCCCGTCTCCGCGTCGAGCGCGAAGATGTGGTCGTCCATGCTGGTGTCGATGATCAGCTCATCGTGGATGGCGATGTTGCGGTTGGTGTCGATCAGGGTGCCGATCATGTAGTCGGCCAGGTCGTCCGGGCGGTCCCGCCGGTGCTCCCAGATCAGGTCGCCGGTCACCGCGTCGAGGGCCTGGATGACGTCCCGCGGATTCGGCATGAACAGCACGCCGTCGCGAACCAGCGGCGTCCCCTGCTGGCGGCCCGGCGTCAGCGCCCGTGACCAGACCAGCCGCAGGTCGCCGACGTTGCCGCGATCGATCTGGTCGAGCGGGCTGTAGCCCCAGCCGTCCAGCGTCCGCCGCCACATCAGCCACTCGTCGGGGCTCGGGTTCGCCAGCTCCGCGTCGGTGACCGGGCGGATGCGGTCCGCTTCCTGCGCCAAGACCGCCGGAGCTGCAACGACCGCCAGGGCGGCCACGAGGCCACCCACGATGAGCACCGGTCGGAACCGGGACGATGAACAGCCGGATGCGGGCATGACGCCTCCTGTCGCGTTTCGAGATCCTGGCCGATTATGTCACCGGCGCGGGACGGACGCATCCGCGACAGTCGCTTCGTCGGGCGGCCCCTGTCGACAGGAGGCGACCGGCGGGCGGCCGCGTACTGCTCTGCGCAGCGGGATCTCCAACCGAACACGGCAACCCCCGTGACACCTGCTTTGAGAATCCATTATCATGATGGCCATGGCTGTCACACCTGCTCTCGGCGCTTCCTGACCGGCGACGCGATATCATGAAGGTCTCTCTCGCAAGCGTCCCGTCGAACGTGTATCTGGCCTCCGGGTCGCGACTGACGGCGTGCGCCGCGGCCTGGTGCAGCCTGCACTGTGCGCTCACACCGTTCCTGATCGTGGCGGCGCCCGCGCTCGCGCTCACCGAAGGCGTCGAGCGAGCCGTCTGGATCGGGACCGTCTTTCTCGGCGCGGTGATACTCGCCCTGGGCCCGGCCCGCAGGAACGCGGCCGTGGTCCTCACCTTTGCCGGCGGGGCCGCGCTCTGGGCAGCCTCCCTCGCCGGTTGGCTCGAGCCGCTGCCCGAAACCGTGACGTCGGCCGCCGGCAGCCTGACCCTCGCCGGCGCTCTGCTGTGGAGTGCCCGCGAGTGCCAGGCGGGCGCGTGCGCGGTGTGCGCCGACGACGGGCCCACGGATCGAGCAGGCTGACGACAACGCCCTCCGGTCGTCGGGGAGGGTCGCTCGGGCCGCGGTCGTCATCGTTTCGTGACGGAACGCTTCATTACTGCACGCCCACTGCAATACTGCACGCCCACTGCAATGCAACGAGACACCCGTCAGCGCAGGGCGATCCGCCGGGTGTTCAT
The DNA here is from genome assembly GCA_965116825.1 of Vicinamibacterales bacterium. Classification (GTDB taxonomy): domain Bacteria; phylum Acidobacteriota; class Vicinamibacteria; order Vicinamibacterales; family UBA8438; genus WTFV01. The sequence continues at coordinate 2,653,126 of OZ220736.1, read as the reverse complement.
GAGGGTCGAGCGCCCCCTCACGCCGGACGAGGTCCTCGAGCACGGCCAACGGATCGTGCGGTCACTCGGGCTGGCGACCGTCTATCGAAACGTGAAGATCCTTGCGGAGGAGGGATGGTTGTCGGAAGTGGAGCTTCCGGGCGGCGGGCTTCGGTACGAGTTGGCCGAGCGCCCGCATCACCACCACTTCCTCTGTCGCTCCTGCGATCAGGCGTTCGATGTCCATCGGTGTCCGGATGAAATCGACGAACTGGCGCCCGAGGGCTTCGAGGTCGACGGCCACGAGCTGATTCTCTTCGGCCGCTGCGCTGCGTGCAGGTGACGGGCCTGTGAACCAGGGCGCTCCACCGGCCGCCGACAGCGGGTCGGGTTGGTATTACCTCCAGGCTCGACCCGGCGCGCGCTGATCCGGACCTGACCTCTACCCGGACGCGATGGCTGCCCACACGAAATCCTGAAGCGGCCGTTTTGTTAGCTGCGCCACAGGAAACGGAAAGGCGGGTGTCGGCACCGAGTCCGGCGGGGCCACCGACGCGCGTCGGTGGGCCCCGCTATCAGGCTCTAGGAACAACTGGACCCGGTTCGCTCCCCGCGAACCCACCCGGCCAGCATCTGCCACTCCGGGTCGTCACGATTCTGCCAGCGTCGCGGGCCGTTGTGCGTGTAAGCGCCGCCGCCGTCGGGATGAAGGGGCTTCAGCAGAAACCGACTCTGCTCAGGGTTGCCCGGCGTGATCACGCGGGTGATCAGCCGATAGGCTCGCTGGGCCTCTTCGTCGCTCCACTCGTCGCCACGTCCGGGAGCCGGCGCGAAGCCGATGAGACCCCCGGAATGGCAGTTGCTGCAGCGGAGCTGCCCTTCGCGCGGATTCGCGAAGACGGGCTGAACGCACGCGCGGAAGAACTCGAAGTCGATCTCGGGCTCCGCCGGAGGGACGAAGGCGTCATCCGGCATGCTTCGAATCCAATCGAGCAGCGCAACGTACTCCGGGTCGTCAGCGGAGGTCCAGTAGATCCCCCCAGTGTGAGTCAGTCCGCCCGCATCGGGTGACAGGGGCTTCAAGAGCAGCCGGCTGCTCTCGGGGTCGGCCGTGTTGATGAGCTGGCTCACCACCTCGAAGTTGCGCATCGACTGCTCGCTGCTCCAGCCGGCATTGGAGTTCGGGGTCTCCAGACTGAAGCGCACGCTCGTCTGCCACGTGTGACACATCACGCACGACGCATAGCCTCGAGTCGTGCCCCCGCGGTCTTCCATGAAGACGCTCTCGACGGTGCCGCGATACGTCTCCAACTCGTCAGTGCTCAGGGTCTGGGCGGCGACCGGCGCGACAATGGCTGGCAGTAGCGCCACGGCCGCCACCGCAGCCAGACAGCAGATCAACCCCAGGCCGACTCTCGTCATCATGACGCCTACTCCTCCTCCGACGACCGCATGTTGGTGCCCTTGGGATTCACGCGGTCGGGGGGCAGGATGACCGTGCTGATGCGGGCCGGCCGCGAGCCGGTCGTGATGCTGGCGACCACCTCGAGCTTCTCCAGATCGACCGCCAGCGTCTGGTCAGTCCCGGACACCGCGACATACATGTATTTGCTGTCGGGTGTCGACGTCATCCAGTTGGCACTCGGGCCCACCTTGACGCCGCCGATGAACTCGAGGTCGGGCAGACTCCAGCCGTAGATGCGGCTGTCGAGCCGGCTCGAGGCCCACACGGCGGAACGATCCGCCAGCACCTCGAGACCGTGCATATCACCGGACTGTATCCCGTCGGCGTTCTTTTCCCACAAGGGCAGCTCGGGCGGCCACAGCATGTCGACGACCTCACGGCTCTCCCAGTCGACGACCCACACGGCGTTGATCCCGGTCGCCTGCGCGAAGATCCGTTTGGTCGACCCGTCATCGTTTGCCTCGAAGGCCATCGGTCGCACCTCGTGGTGCGTCCGGCCGTATTGCTCGTATCCACTCAGCCCGAGCGACCAGGCCACCGTGTCGGTCTCGGGGTCAATCACCTGGATCGTCGGATCATCCGGCCCGGCCTCGCCTCTGATACCGAGCACGATCCACCGTTCGTCAGGAGTCACGAAGACGTTGTGCACCGGATAGTGCACCTCGATACTTTTGACGGTCTCGTGCGTGTCGATGTCGATGACATCGACGAGCGCTGGCGCCGCCCGGTTCGGATCGACCTCGACCCCGGGGCCGAGTGGATTCGTCGACCGGCGCGCGATCCCCGCATAGATCTTCCGGTGCTTCTTGTTGACCGCGACCTTGTTCGGTCGCTGCGACAGCTTGATCTGCTCGACCAGCTCGAGCGTCTTCGTGTCGAACACGTCGACCGTATGGTCCTGCTCGTTCGCGCAGTAGTAGTAGAGCGCGTCGGGATGCATCGTCAGGTTGTGCGGATTCGGACAACCTCTGATCAGCCCTACGACCTCGTTCAGCTCGGGGTCGATGACGTGCTGGATGGTGCCCGCGTTGTTGCTCTGCAGGATCCGCACGACCACCCCGTCGTAGGAATCGAGCTGGGGCACCGCCTGTGCCGCCGCGGACGAGGCGAAAAGCAGACTGGCGACGACGATCCAGAGTGCGCGGCCGAAGAGTGAACCTGTCATCTGAACCTCCGTGTCATGGCCCATGGCGCACCGGACTGCTGCGCCGCACGACCGACCTGGTCCTGCCCGGACAGCCCATGATAGCGGAAACGGACGTCCGGCGCCCTGCCCGCGCTCATGGCAAGCTGTAGGCTAGGAGCACTGCTTGCCGTCCTTCCCCATGTAGGTCTTGGGCGGATGCGCAAGCGCGTTTCTCCCGCGGAATGCTATCGCTACTCTGGCAGCGCAAACACGAACAGGTTGTTGCCGCTGCTCGGGCGCAGCTCCGGCGTCAGGTCCAGGAAGCGCCCGGTGCCGACGCTGATCGCCACGTACTGCCGGCCGTCGACCGCGAAGGTGACCGGGAAGCCGGAGACCGGCGAGCCGAGGTTGATCTCCCAGAGGATCTCCCCCGTGGTGTCATCGAATGCCCGGAAGCGCCCGTTGACGTCGCCGCCGAAGACCAGCCCGCCGCCGGTCGCGGCCAGGGCCATGGTCGCGGCCCGCTGCTGGTAGTTCCAGATGGTCTCGCCCGTCTCGGCCGAGATCGCGTGCACGCTGCCCACGTCGTCGTAGCCGGGGGCCAGCTCGGACCGCCACGCGATGGCGTAGAGCCGGTTGGTGCGGTTGTCGGGGTCCTCGGCCATCATCCGCGCGCAGACGTTGCGCAGCGGCATGTACATCGTGTTGGTGCGCGGCGAGTAGGCGCCCGCCTCCCAGTCCTTGCCGCCGCTCGCGTGCGGGCAGGCCAGCACCTGCTGGCCGGCCGCGGTGAAGATCAGCTCGGCGTTCTCGGTCACCTGGCCGGTGGCGCCGTCGATGCCGCTGACCACGTTCTGGGTGATGGTCGGCGTGGCCCACAGGAACTCGCCGGTCTCGCGGTCGAGCGTGTAGACGATGCCCGTCTTGCCGGGGATGCCGGTCAGCACCCGCCGCTCCTCGCCCGGCTCGATGCGCGGGTTGATCCAGCTCACCGCCGCCGCGTTGGGGCGGACGGCCGTGTCGACCAGCAGCCGCTCGAAGGGATGGTCCAGGTCCCAGTGGTCGTTCATGTGCTGGTAGTGCCACACGATCTCGCCGGTGTCGCCGTGCAGGGCGAGCGTCGAGTTGTGGTAGAGGTGCGTCAGGTCGGCCCCGCCCAGCATGAACTTCGGCGCCGGCGAGGTGACCGACGTGCCGACGTAGACCAGGTTCAGCTCCGGGTCGACGCTCGGCACCATCCAGGAGCCGACGTGGCCGCGCTCCTCGAACGGGACGTCGCCCCAGGTCTCGTCGCCCGGCTCCCCCGGTCCGGGAATCAGCCGCGTCCGCCACAGCTCCTCGCCGGTCGCCGCGTCGTGCGCGGTGATGACGCAGCCGTGCGGACCGCCCCGCGGGTCGCAGCTCCGGCCGGAGTACACCGTGCCGTTGGCGACGATGGGACCCGAGGTCTGGTTGGCGGGGTTCACCGTGTAGTCGAGGATCTCGGTGTCCCACACCACCTCCCCCGTCTCGGCGTGCAGGGCGACGAGGTGGTCGTCCATCGAGGTATGGAAGATCAGCTCGCCGTGGATGGCGATGTTGCGGTTGGTGTCGATCAGGCTGCCGATCATGTAGTCGCCCAGATCGTCCGGCCGGTCGCGGCGGTACTCCCAGATCAGGTCGCCGGTCACCGCGTCGATGGCCTGGATGGTGTCCTGCGGATTCGGCATGAACAGCACGCCGTTGCGGACCAGCGGCGTCCCCTGCTGGCGGCCGTCGGTGGCCAGGGCGCGGCTCCAGACCAGCCGGAGGCTCCCGACGTTGTCCCGGTTGACTTGATCGAGCGGGCTGTAGCCCCAGCCGTTCAGGGTGCGGCGCCACATCAGCCACTCGTCGGGGCTCGGGTCCAGCAGCTCCGCGTCGGTGACGGGGCGGATGCGATCCGGCTCCTGGGCGAAGACGGCGGGCACGCACACACCCGCCAGGAAGACGGCAACCAGGCCGCACGTGACGAGCGCCGGGCGAAACGGGAACGACGGCCAGCCGGATGCGCGCATGATCCCTCCTCGGTGTTGGCGATTGCAGCCGATTATGTCACCGGCAGCGCGACGGCCGGCGCTCACCCCCCGGCAGTCCTGCAGACCGGGCCCTCAACCTTCCTAATCGCCGGCCGGCAGCGCCAGGGCGATCAGCTCCGGCACCCGCCCGCCGCCGACGGTCAGCGCGATGTACTGCCGGCCGCCCGACAGGTAGGTCATGGGCGTGCCGATGGCGCCGCCCGGCAGATCGACGGACGCTATCTCCTCGCCGGTCGCCTTGTCGAAGGCGACCAGGCGCGGGCCGTCGCCGGTGCCGCCCGCGGTCAGCGCGTGAATCAGCAGCGTCTTCGTCAGCACCGAGCCGATGCGCCCGCTGTCGCCGCCCAGCGGCGGTAGATCCAGGTCGCGCAGCAGCGGGAGGTTGCGGATCCGGTTGCCGTCGCCCAGCGGCCGCATCCACCGGTGCTCGCCCGTGTGCATGTCGATGGCCGTCATCCGCGAGTAGGGCGGCTTGAACAGCGGCAGCCCCTGCGGAAGCTGCGGGCGGTGGGCCTGCGCGCCGCGCGCCTCGAGCACCGCCAGGCTGGCGTCCTCGCCCGGCTCCGGCGCGCGGAAGTGCTTGACGGTGTAGCGGTTGCCCGACGGCACGTACAGCATGCCGGTCTCGGGATCGACGGCGGCGCCGCCCCAGCTTCCCGCGCTGAAACCGGGCCGCACGATGGTGCCCCGCAGGCTGTGCGGCGTATACAGCGGGCCGATGCGGTACGGCGCGACCGCCTCGATCGCCATCCGCCGAATCTCGGGCGTGAAGTCGACGAGATCGTCTATGGCCACGCCCTGGTAGTCGAACGGCGCCGGCCGGGTCGGAAACGGCTGGGTCGGCCACGGCGTCTCGCCCTCGATGTCGGTGTCGGTCGGCACCGGGCGCTCCTCGATCGGCCAGACCGGCTCGCCCGTCGCCCGGTCGAAGACGAACGTGAAGCCCTGCTTGGTGATCTGCGCCACCGCCTCGATCCGCCGGCCGTCGACGGTGATGTCGATCAGGTTCGGGGCGGCGGGCAGATCGTAGTCCCACAGTCCGTGGTGGACCACCTGGAAGTGCCAGACCCGCTCGCCGGTCTCCAGGTCGAGGGCGACGAGGCTCTCGGCGAACAGGTTGGCGCCGGGCCGGTGTCCGCCGTAGTAGTCGGGCGCGGCCGTGTTGAGCGGCAGGTAGATGTAGCCGAGCTCGGGATCGATGCTCATCATCGTCCAGACGCCCACCTTGCCGGTCTCGCGCCACGAATCGCCGCCCCAGGTGTCGTTGCCGAACTCGTCGCCCTGCGGGATGGTGTGGAACGTCCAGCGGGTGCGTCCGCTGCGCGCGTCGAAGCCGCGCATCCAGCCGGGCGGCATTTCCCTCCGGATGTTGTAGCTGGAGATCGACATCGGCGTCACCACCGTGTCCCCGAACATGATCGGCGGAGACTGCACGGAGTACAGCAGCGCGTTCAGCCAGTCGCGCGCGCCGCGCGCCGCGCGCGGGATGCCCTCCATCAGATCCAGCCGGCCCCCGTCTCCGAAGTCGGCGCACGGCCGCCCGGTCTTAGCGTCGACGCAGACGAGATACCCGTTGCCGGTGCCGAAGAAGATCCGCTCGTCGCTCCGGTCCGGGCCGTTCGACCAGTACGCCACGCCGCGCTGGTTCCAGCGGGCGGACATCGTCGTCGTGCCTTCCTCGTAGCTCTTGGGGTTGTAGACCCACAGCGTCTCGCCCGTCCGCGCGTCGATGGCGGCGGCCGCCGACGTCGGCATGTTGATGAAGAGCCGGTCGCCGACCATCAGCGGGGTGGCCTTGAAGTTCGTGATCGTGGGGGGCAAGCCGTCGCGCCACCGCTCCGGATCGCGGCGGTTCAGGTCGGCGAAGATCAGCCGCGAGTCGGCCCGCCACTCCGAGCCGTCCGGCATGGTCAGGCTCAGCACGGCATCCGCAGACCGCCAGCGCCACGCGATCTCCAGGTCGCCGAAGTTGTCGCGGTCGATCTGATCGAGCGGCGAGTACTTCGTGCTGCCGAGGTCGCCCCCGTAGGTCGGCCACTCGCCGTTGGCGGGCGCCCCGTGCTGCTCCGCCGCCGGACCGGCCGCGGTCACGGCCAGCGCGACCACCAGATGAATCGCCAGCCGGCCGACGCCGCGCGCGATCCTGGACCTTCGCTGCATGGATCCTCCGGCCTGGCGCGTCGAGGGGCGGGCAGCGCCCGTCACGCCGGGCTGCCGGGTAGGATACCAGCGGCAGGCGCAAAGGCCCGCAGGAACGTGCTTGCCGCGGTCGCCGCGGATCGGCGCCTCAACTCCCCGGCCGCTCGGTAGGCGGCTGATCTCCCGGGCCGGGGAGCATCATCTTGCGTCCGCCCGCGCGCTCGCCCGCCAGCACGCCATCGAGATCCGGGTAGGCGTAGACCACCGGTGCGTGGTTCTGCGGCAATCCACCCGTATCGGCGGTCGGCCCGTAGTTGCTGTGCAGGTCGCGGTTGAGCATCCGCAGCATTGCCATCTGCTGGCCGCGATGGTGGGACGTGTGCGCGATGCGTCGGACGACGACCCACGCCCGCGACCGGGTCGTATCGAAGAAGCGCGTCTCGCCCTCCCACCAGGATTCCGGCCGCGATCGCAACGCCTCCAGCCGCTCGGCAGAACTCGCGGCATAGCGTTCGATGAAATCGAGCCGGCGCTCGACCTCCGGCAGCGCGGCCACGCTGGCTTCGATGCCCAGCATCGTCCGAAACCACAGGTCCTCGCCGACGCACTGGTGCACCATCTGCTCGCGCACGCTGCGACCCCGTCTGTCCGTGGCATGCGGACGAACCGGGAGGTCCTCGTCGCGAAACATGCTCCAGACGCCAAGCACCTTCAGGCGCTCCGTTTCGTACGTCTCCACGAGGAATCCGTATCGCATGGATCATCGCCCTCCGCGCCACGCGGGCGCGCTCGCCACGGGCTGTGAAACCGTACCGCGTCGTCGTACCCTCAGACGCCGGGCGCGGCGCCGACGGCGAGCGTGCCCCGTCCGCACCAGAGTCGGCGACGACGGCACGCTCACGCTGGCCCGACAATCGTCGCCTGCGGCTCCGCTGGCCGCCCAGCCGGGCCTGACTGGGAGTCTACGCCGTAGAACGGCGTAGACTCCCAGTCGAGCCTTCGCCCTTCCGGCGAGGCCGCGGCACCGAGGCCCGTTCGCTTTGCGCGCGCCGGGAAGTGCGGTATCGTAGAGATACGGCCGGTTCCGAAGCGTTCCCGGTCGCGCTCTCCTCGTGCGGTGAGGTGGCCGAGAGGCTGAAGGCGGCGGTTTGCTAAACCGTTGAAGGGGCATTAACCTCTTCCCAGGGTTCGAATCCCTGCCTCACCGCCACCCACCTTCCGCAAAGCACTGAATCCAAGCCATTTCCTCCCGCATGTCGGGACGCTTCCCCTCATTTCTCCCATCTTTTCGGCGCGGATTTCGTCGGACACCTGGAGACACCGGCGGACAGACCCCGCCCCGTCGCGAGACGCGCCGGAGGCCCGGGACAGCGCGTCGCTGACCTCTGCCAGCGACGACGCCCGGCGGGCACGCCCCGCTGGAGACCTCGGCCCAGGCCGCCGCCGGGGACACCTGCTCTTGCACAACACCAAGTTCAGCGCTCGACACTTCTTGTGAAGGAGGACCGCATGGCGAGCCGCTCTCCGTGTTCAACCGCCTGCAGCCGGGCGAGAAGAAGCACGCGAAGCGCATGGCGACGGTGGCCGCCGTCTACACGGTCGCGCCGTTCGTGCGCAGCCCGGAGGAATTCCTCCAGAGCCTGATGCCCCGACAGCCGGCGGCCAAGGCCAAAGCCAAGAATCGGGCCAAGACCGCGCCGGTGCGTCCTCGCCCGGTGGCCAAACGGGTCTGGGCGAGCCTCGAACACGAGCCGGCCGAGGTGGTCGCCGAGGCGATGCTGGAAGCCGAGCGCCACGACCCCGAGCGTCAAGCGCTGGGTCGTACTCGTCGACGGCGCCGAGACGCAACTCGACCTCGTCGAAGTGGGCGCCGCCGCCTACGGCGTCGACGTGACGGTAATACTCGACATCATCCACGTGGTCGAGTACGTCTGGAAGGCGGCGCATGTATTCCATGACGAGGGCAGCCCCGAGTTGGCGTGCTGGGCGTGGACGCGCGTGCGGGACACTCTCGAGGGCAAGGCGAAGCGGGTGGCGGCGGCGATGCGGCGTGCGGCGACCGTCGCCGGCTTGTCGCGCGACACCCGCAAGCCGGTCGACACGTGCGCCGACTACCTGCTGAAGTACGCGCCGTATCTGCACTACGACCGCTACCCCGCGGCCGGCTATCCCATCGCCACCGGGGTCAATCGAAGGGGCGTGCCGCTACCTGGTCCGCGACCGAATGGAGCTGACCGGCGCCCGCTAGCGGCTGGCTGGCGCCGAGGCGGTGCTGAAGCTGAGGGCGCTGCGCGCCAGCGGCGACTTCGATGCGTACTGGGACTTCCACGAAGCGCGCGAGTACGAGCGCAACCACGCCCGGCGCTACGCTGACGGGATAGCACCGCCGGTCAGCGAGCCGCCCCCGTCGCCCTCCTCACCCCCACCGTATCGAGATCGCTCACAAGGGGTTCCTGGCGTTCTACGAGCGGGGGGACGCCCGTCGCCTCCCGGCATCGCTGGTACCACGGATTCGTCGTATCCTGTCGGACCTGGACGCCGCCGTGCAGCCTGGAGACATGAATCTCCCCGGCTATCGTCTGCACCCGCTGACCGGCGACCGCCGGGGCCAGTGGAGCGTGCGGGTTTCCGGAAACTGGCGTATCGCCTTCCGTTCGAGGACGGCGTGGCGGTTGGTGTGACCTTGGTCGACTACCACTGGAGGTGGGCACGATGCCGACGATGTACAACCCGGCGCATCCGGGAGAGAGCCTCCGGGACGCACTGGCCGCCGAGGGCTGGACGGTGACCGAGGCGGCCGAGAAGCTGGGCTGCACGCGGCAGACCCTCTCGCGACTGCTGAACGGACGCACCGGCATCTCGCCGGCGATGGCCCTGGCGTTGGAACGCATCGGCTGGAGCAACGCCGCGTTCTGGGTACGCCGGCAGGCGCAGTACGACTTGGCGCAGGAACGCATCCGCCAGGAACGCGTGGTGGCATGACCTGCGTGCGCGTTCAGAGCCAACCGCGTCCACGAGCCCGTGCTACCGCACGATACTCTCTGACGCATCGCGCAGTAGCGCACTTGGGCCACGTGGAGGCGCTTCGCCATGATCGGTGTCCGTCACGCCGGCCAGCGCGTTTCCGATGAGGAAGGCCATGAGAATCCTGCACGCAGCGGCAATTGTGATCGCCATTTCAGCCAGCGTCGGCATGATCGCTGTCCTTGGCTGTCGGTCGTCCGGTGATGTGGAACCGGATCTCGTCCTCGCGGAGAACCAGGGTCTGCGAGCGGAAAACGCGAGCTTGGTGCAGGAAAATGTGCGCTTGTCGACCGAAAACGAGAATCTACAGGAGCAACTACACGACCTCCTGATCGAGGGAGCCAGCCAGGAGACTCTGGCTCTGGAGAACGTCCGCTTGACGGGTGAACTCCAGCGCGCGCAGCGCGACCTCGCGGGGGAAACAGCCCGCCGGGAGGAGTTGCAGGAGGGACTCGAAGAAGAGCGCCGGGCGCGCCTCCGTCTGGAGCAGCTCCTGGACAACGCGAACAACCGCAGGAATGACACCAGTAACTTCGGGTGGCTCGGGTTGCTCGCCGCGTTGGCACTTGCCAGCGCGGCCATCTGGCGCGAACGGTGGTGGCGTTCCAAGATCCTCACGACGGCCCAGACCGTACGCGTCGTGCGAGGTGATAGAGACGCCATGATCCGACGAGCAACAAACGTAACGTCACTCGAGGCGGACAAACAGGACCGTTGAGTGTTCCATGACGAGTACCAAATGAAGTCTATGGAGAAGTCTCTGGACTTGGCGGCGGCGGTCAAGATCGCTATCGAAGAAGCCAGACGTGATATGGGCAAGGTCAACGTGCTCATCGCCGGCCGCACCGGTGTCGGCAAGAGTACGCTCATCAACAGCATCTTCCACGGCCGCCTGGCTGCCACCGGCCAAGGAGAGCCGGTCACCCGGACGACGCACCTCTTCTCGAAGGAAGGCGTCCCTCTCGCGATCTGGGACACGCGCGGCCTGGAGATGTCCGACTTCGACGACACGCTCAATGAGTTGACTCAGTTGGTGGAACAGCGCGCCAAGGAGCCCGAACCACAAGACCACATTCATGTCGCGTGGCTTTGCCTGCATGAAGATGGACGCCGTGTCGAACCGGCGGAAACGAAGCTGTGCCGGGCCTTGGCACAGCATATGCCCGTACTTGGCGTGATCACCAAAGCGCGTAGTGACGACGGCTTTCGCGACGAGGTGCAACGGCTGCTGCCGGAGACGAGGAATGTGGTCCGCATCCGAGCCATCGCCGAGAAGTTCGACGATTCCGGCCATTCACTGCCCCCGATGGGCTTGGATGATCTCGTCGAGTTGACAGCCGCAGTGCTTCCTGAGGGTATTCGCCGCGCATTCGTCGCGGCGCAGATGGTCTCGCTACGGCAGAAGGCCCAGCAAGCCCATGCGGTCATTGGCGCAGCGGCGACGAGTGCTGCCGCCGCAGCGGCCGTACCGATCCCGTTTGCCGACGCCGTGATTCTGGTTCCGATCCAGGTCAGCATGCTGGCCGGCGTTTCTGTCGTCTTCGGACTCGACACCTCCAAGGCCTTTCTGGGCGTGCTCGTAGCAACGGCGACCGGAGCCACGGGAACTACCCTGGCCGGACGGGCCATCGTCGCCAATCTTCTGAAGTTCATCCCTGGCGGAGGCCAGGTCGTCGGCGGAACACTCTCAGCCGCGACGGCCGCAGCGTTGACGACCGTCCTGGGCGAGATCTACATTGCCTCGCTCGTTGCCGTGTTCACGAGGACCGGCGGAGAGGTGCCGGAGGTGGACGCCGTGAAACAGGAGTTCACGAAACGGGTGAAGGCGGCAATGGACGACTCCTTCTTCGGGAAGCTCAAGTCCGTGGCCAGCAGGTGGCTCGGTCATAGCCAATAGCCTCTGGCTATAGCGCAGTGACAACGGAAGGCACCGTCCTGGGAATCGACGTCGGGTGGTCGGATGAGCGACAGTCCAGCGCCGTCTGTCGTCTGGACTGGAGTGCTCGCCAGATTCAGTGGAAGACCGCGAGATATCGTGCGATCTCCCCCGAGAGGGAGGACACAATTCGTCATCTTGCTGACGAAAGCGAACTGCTCGCCGTTGCGATTGACGGGCCTCTCCGCCGCCGTTTCGATGTGATCGGACGCTATCGCAGCGCGGAGCGTCTTCTCAGCCGCGGCATCCTTCCAAGACACATTGGCAAACCGGGCCAGTCCAACTCCCCTCATGGTAGGAAACTGAACGCTGAGGCGAACAGGGTCGCCATCTTCGTGAAGCGGTGCTGTCTCGTGTCCAAAGCAATGCACGCGGTGCGGGTAGATGACCGAGCGATCGTTGAAGCCTTTCCGACGACGTTTCTCGGAAGCATGGTCGAACGGCCGGCTCGAGTACTGGGGGGCAGGAGATCTGACAGGTATTTCGCTCATTTGGCGGAACTGAGGCGTTTCGAACCCTTCGTACACAGGCTACTCAGTGGTCGGAAGTGGATCCGCGAACCGCGCGATATCGAGAATCACGATGACCGCGCTGCCTTTGTCTGCGCGCTCACGGCGCTGTCGGTTGCGGCCGGAGAATTCGCTGCAGTCGGCGATGACAACGATGGATGGATCATCCTCCCGCCGCGATGGGCGTTTGCTGACTGGGCGTGGACGGCGGTTTGTGCGACAGCGCGAAACGAGGCGCTGAGCCAGGGATCAGCGTCGGGAAGACTGTTGTCGTTTTCTGAGCATCGACCGACACGCTACTGTTGATCTCGGCTCTGTTCAGTCCATTCACTTCTCATCCCCGTCACGCCGGCAATGGATGCAGAAGCGACCGCTCGATCAGCATCGTGAAGTGCCGCGTCATTGTCGCCGCCAGCGTGCGGTCCCGCACGAGCAGCCCGATCTCGATGTTCAGATCGAGCGTCGCCTCAGTCAGGTTGGCCGATGTCACGAAGACCGACTCGTCGTCGACCACAACTGCCTTGGCGTGGAGAACTCCCGCTCCGCCTTCTGGATCGAGCGAGCGCGGATCGTAGAAGACACGCGGCCGTGCCGACCCCGGCCATTCCTCCGTCCAGAAGCGATCGGCGAACCGGCGAACCAGATGACCCGCGTCGGTCGTATCGCCCTTACTTGCGCTGCACGTTCAGCAGCAGGGAGACCGAGAGCCCTGGGGTCTCATCCATTCGCCGCGCGAGCACCTCGAAGGCGCGCGGTCCATCGAAGAACGCGTACGTCGTCACCCACGCCGAACGCGCAGCCGATCCGAGCAGCTCCTCGTACACCCGTCGTATGTCACGCGGGTGCAGGCCAGCGACCTCTGGTCCGGACCACACGAAGTCCGGCCCCGTGCGCCGACTGGCGACTTGTTCGAAGCCGCGCAACCACGCGGCGCAGCCGCGGCCCGAAACACCAAGGTCGTGCAACTCCCCGAGCGCCCACGCGACCGCCTCGCCGTCAGGTGCGCCGCCGACCGCCGCGTTCACTGCGGCAGGAGCATAAGGCGGCGCGAGCATTCCCGAGTCGAGTGCCTGCGCCAGCCGCTTGCGCAGGTGCGTCGGCAACGCCAGCAGTGCCTCGGTCATCCCGCCGGCCCGAAGAACGCGGCGTCCGGCATGCCGAGCACCGGCACGACGAGCGCGCGTCGGTAATCCCGGATGACGACACGACGGGTACCGGACCGTGACGGCGATCACGCTCCGGCAGGCCGTATCCGCGCTTCAGAACCATGACGTCACCGAGCCTCGTCTGAACCCATCCATCGGGACAAGACGGTCGCGTAGGGCGCGCCAGCGGCACGTGCTCCGCCTCGATCAGCTTCCGGAACGACTCCGGCACGTCATCCCACACGAACAGATCAACCTGGAACGGCAGATTGCTCTCCTCGAACGCCTCCCGCAGATCGCCGACCTGCCGCCGCTACTCCGGTGTCGCGAAGACCACCAGATCGAGATCGGATTGGGGCCGGGAGGTCCACTTCACGCGCGACCCGTACACCCACGCGGCCGTGCCCGGCAGGTGCCGGTCAAGCAGACCCAGAACGGCCTTGCGCTCCGAGGTCGTGACGTCGATCGCCGGGTCTACTCCCATGTTGCACCGCTCATGGTCTGATAGAGACATATCTGAACCACTGCGCCACCGGGGACGCGAGCAGGTCGTTCTCGTGGGCCAGCCGGAAAAGGGGCTTGCGGCTGTTGGGTGGCTCGCCGACGCCCAACTCCTCGGCCAGGTATCGCTTGAGCACTCTCCACAGGCAGTCGTAGCAGGTCTCGAAACGCTGGATGACGGACTCGGCGATGGCTTCGCGGTCGAGATCCGAGAGGGCCGGGTTTCCCTGCCGGTAGTTCGCGTCCTGCTCCTCGAGACGCTTCAGGGAGGACCGGAACTTGCTGTAGTCGATCACCGCTCTGCTCGCGACAACAGAATCAGTTCGACATTCGGCGCAAAACGAGTGCGTCGACGATCTTCGAGGTCTCGGAAGCGTCGGCGGGCTCGTCGCCCCGCTCACCGTGGCGCCCCTCCCAGTCATGAACGCCGGTGTCGAGCACGATGGGCACGACGGAGGTCTGCCGGGGCGACAGGTCGTCGTAGCCTTCCTCATACCCGTTGACGACGACCCGCAAGTCACCCGGGTGGGCCTTGAGCGTCTCGATCAGCTCGCTGACGGTCATCGGTCCTCCTCGCGGGGAAGGAAACCGAGCATCTGCAGATTCTCGGCGATGGCTGCGTCGAGCCGCGCCCCCTCGGCCTGCTGCGCCTGCAGCTCCGCTACCAGGCGCTGCATCTTCGCCTCGAACGGCTCCCCGTCGTCCGGCTGTGGCTCGGCACCGACGTAGCGCCCCGGCGTCAGCACGTGGTCGTGCCGGCGGACCTCATCCAGCGACGCGCTCTTGCAGAAACCCGGAAGGTCTTCGTAGGCGTCTGCGCCGTTGCGCCAGGCGTGGTAGGCCCCGGCGATACGGGCGATGTCGTCGTCGGTCAGCTCGCGGTGCGTGCGGTCGACCATGCGGCCCAGCTTGCGGGCGTCGATGAAGAGGACCTCGCCGCGGCGCGACCGCCGGCGGGCGAGAAACCACAGACAGGCCGGAATCTGCGTCGAGTAGAAGAGCTGTCCCGGCAGCGCGAAGATAGATAGTCTGTTGTCAATCGTTATCATGCGTCCTCAATAATTTTCATCTTCTCTCCAAAAACCCATATAAACGGCGCGGTTTCTGGAAATCGAGTTCTCAGGCGTGCTCAATCGGTCCCACCCAAGCGCATGTAAAATGTGGTAGTCTCGTGGTAATCGATTTCCGCCGGGGAAACCCCCATGACGAGGTTGACGGCTCGACGGGTTCAGACGCTGCGCAAGCCGGGCAGGTATTCGGACGGGCACGGGCTGCATCTGTTCGTGCAGCGCAGCGGGGCGCGATCCTGGGTGCAACGGCTCACGGTGCCGGGCCGGGGCAGAGTCGACCGCGGGCTCGGCTCGGTGGACGTCGTGAGCCTGGCGCAGGCTCGTGCGTGGGCGCTCGACAACAAGCTTGCGGTCAAGCGGGGCGAAGACCCGTTCGCGGGGCCGCAGCGGTCCAGTGTGCCGACGCTGCGAAAGATCGCCGGCAAGCTGGCCGACTCGAACCGCGCGGTGCTGTCCTTGGGCGAACAGAAGGCGCGGGCGGCGACGCTGGAGCGGCACGCGGCCGAACTGCTCGACCTGCCGGTCGACCGGGTCGGCAAGCCGGAAGTGTTGCGGGTTCTCGAACGGGTGTGGACATCGCAGCCGGGCACGGGCCGGAAGCTGCGGACGACGCTCGGGGCGCTGTTCCGCCATGCGCTCGCGGCGGGGCTGATCGAGGTCGATCCGGTCGCGGCGGTGGCTGGGGCGCTCGTCCGCCAGCCGGCCGTACGCGAGCACATGCGCAGCGTGGCGTACGCAGACGCGGCGGCGGCGATGCGGCGGATCGAGACGTGCCGCGCGACGCTGTCGGCGAAGGCGTGCCTGCGGTTCCAGATCCTGACGGCCGTGCGCCCGTCGGAAGCACGGCTTGCGACGTGGGACGAGATTGACGCGGACGCGCGCGAGTGGCGTATCCCGGCCTGCCGGATGAAGCGGAACCGCGAGCATGTAGTGCCGCTGGTCCTTGCGGCGGTGGCGTTGCTCGACTCGGTGCGGCCGTTGCGCCGGCACGACGGCGCCGACGCGTTGGTCTTCCCGAGTCCGCAGACGGGGGCCGGGTCGTTGTCGGCGGCGACCGTGGCCGGGGTGATGAAGTCGGCCGGTCTCGCCGGCGCGGGATCGCCTCACGGCTGGCGCTCGACGTTCCGCACGTGGGCATCGGAGCGCGCGGACGCGGATTACGCGGTGATGGAAACGAGTCTGTCGCATGCGGTCGGCTCTGCTGTCGAGCGGAGCTATTCGCGGTCGACGTTTCTGGACAAGCGGCGGGCACTGCTCGACACCTGGGCGGAGTTCCTGGCCGGCCACGTTGGCAACGTCACGGTCATCGCCGCAGGCGACCTGAGCTTGGGTCCGACAGAACCGTCGTGAGTGCCGAGCGCAAGGTTCCGCAGGCGAGTCCTGCAATCTGTAGTCGAGCACTCCCAAGACCGGTTCGGCCTGGAACGTCGAGATGCTGCCATCTGTGCAGTCGTCCGGGTCGAGCAGTTGGGCAGCGCCTACGATAGCAGGTCGCGAGTTCGAGGAGGCGGCCAGTACGAGGCGCGATGCGTATTCGATGTGACCGACGGCGTGTCACGATAAACGGCGACCACCGCACCGCGGTCGACGATTTGCTCCCGCTTCAGGTGCACGGCGAACATCTCCTGGCCAGAGCCCGCTTCCGGGTTGGGCGGCCCCCAGCCAACCAACTCGTAGATCTTGTCGGACATCCGTATCAGGCACAGGATCGTCTGTCGGCCCTGGTGGTCTTGCAGCCACACGCGTTGGGGCGCCTCGATGCGGGCGTTGGGAGAAACCAGACAGGAATCGGTGCGCCAGATGTTCAACGGCGTCAACGTGTCCGAGTGGGTTCTTGCATAGAAGGCCGCAGGGTCACTGAAGCCGACGGGTGCGGGCGCCTTGCCGGATTCGGTTTGCGTTGACCAGAACCTCTGGCGCGGTGCAGCCGTCCATTCGCGAACCGACAATTCGACGTCTTGGGTGAAGTCGGTCGGCGGGCAAATGTAGGCCTTGGCGTGATCGGGATTGTCCGCTCCCTCGTGTTGCTGTTCGCGCCGTGCCTCGATGCACAAGGCCCAGCCGAGTGCCTTGCAGACGTCGGCTGCGCGCTCGATAGAAGGCGCCCGGCCCCGTAGTACCGAGCGTACGGCATCGCGGTTGAGCCCAGCGCCTCGGGCGGCCCGGACCGGCGACACCCGTCGTGCCGCGAGCTCGTTCTCGACCACCGCACGAAACTCCTTGTTGGTCACGATGCGGAGGATACGCCACACTGCGAGCGCGGTCTAGCCCTGGGAGGTTCTTGACAACCGGCGTATACGCCTAAATACTAAGGCCAATACGCCTGCGCGCAACCGCGCGCGAGTGTCTGAGGGGGTAGCCAAGATGTTGCCGGATCAGCATGCTGGGGACGAGTCTCTGCAGGTGCTGTCGCGACGCCAAGTCGCTGCAGTGCTTGGGGTGAGCGCCGCGACTTTGGGGCGCATGGTGCACCGTGGCGAATTCCCGGCGCCGATCCGCCTGTCGCGGGGCCGCGTAGGGTGGCGCCGCGCTACGGTCGAGCGGTGGCTGGCTGAGCGCGAAGCGGCGACGAGTCAGATCCTGCGGGCGCCCGACGCACCAGCGAGCCCCCGCCGCCGCCCACCGGCCACGGGACGGAGGGTGCCGCAATGACCGTCAAGGACACCTCAACCGATGCACAGGCGCCCGCCGCCGTCTTTGCACCTGGTGTCGATCAGGAGCTGGATGCCGAGGTTGAAGCTCCTGCGGCGACCTCCCCCTGCCCCTTTGTTTGCCTCGATTCGAGGAGCCTTGACAAATCCGTCGCGGCGTGGGCGCAGTCCGCCCTTCGGTTCCTGGAGACGACTACCGACGAACGCCAGCGGATTGCAGTGCGCGACGAGGCGGTCCGTGTCGCCGCGCTGGCCGCCGCCGTGGGCGCCGGCGTGGCTGTTGCGATCGCCTACGAGGTTTTGCAGCGCGCAGTCCGCAGCATCGGCAAGCACACCCCGCGCCGACGGGCCGGCAGGCGACGGTCGGCGGCGAGCGACGAGGCAACGCCGGACCCGGTGGGCGGCGACCCGACCGCAGCGTCGGAGGCGATCGAGAGTGGTCAACGGCCTCCCCACGTCGGGGAGAATCGTTCGCCCGGCGGAACAATTTCTGTCGACGATCCCACACCAGCGGCCGGCGACGAGGCAGCGCCGCATCCGGTGGGGGGCGACCCGCCCCCACCGTCGGCGGGAACCGCGGGTGGGCAGGGACTTCCCCCGGTCGATGGAAATCGTTCGCCCGGCGGAACAATTTCTGTCGACGGCCCCACACCGGCGGCCGACGACGAGGCAGCGCCGCATCCGGTGGGGGGCGACCCGCCCCCACCGTCGGTGGGAACCGCGGGTGGGCAGGGACTTCCCCCGGTCGATGGAAATCGTTCGCCCGGCGGAACAATTTCTGTCGACGGGCTGAGGTCCACGAGTGGCGACCTGCCGCGGGCGACGCGCAGCGCCTACCGCCAGGATGCCGAGGCGATTACCGACGCGGGCTTCGAGCGCATCAGCGCCAGCGTGCGTGCGGCGGCGGCGGCCGACTCGGCAGCGGGTCACAAGCTGGATCGGGGTCTGGTCCGGGCAGCCGGCGCCGTGGAGGCTGCCGGTGGCGACCCGGGCGACCTGCAGGTGGTCGAGGCGAAGAAGCAGGAGCTGGTGGGCGGGCGCAAGCGGTCTGCGGTCGACGAGGCGGCCGACGACCTCCCACCGTGTTACGTCTCGCCCCGCATCATCGAGGTCGCCCGACAGGTCCTCGGCGACCGCATCGACCTGGACCCGGCATCTACCGCGGCGCAGAACCGTCACGCGCGTGCCCGCGTCTTCTACGACGGGACCGACGCCTCGTGGCCCGGCCTCAAGGCGGCATGGCCGAAGGACGCCAGGGTCTGGGTGCACGTGCCCCGCGGCGCCGATGCTGTCGCCTTCGTCCAGCGCGTCCTGACCCACGCCGCTGCGGGCGCCCCGGTCGTGGTGCTGACCGAGAGCACGACGCACCTGCCGTGGGCGCAGTCCCTGCTCGCGGCCGCCACCGCGGTGTGCTTCATCGCCGGCGACGCTACGGTTCAGCGCCCCCGGACGGATGACCCGCGTGTCGTCGAAGTCGAAGAGGCGCCCTTGGCCGCCGCGCACGGCCACCTGCTCGTGGGGCTCAACGTCAACCACACGGCATTCGAGCAGAGTTGCGCTGGCCTGGGCGTTTCTTTCGCCCGAGGCATGGACCAGGGCGACCACGCGGGAATCCTCAGTTCGCTACGCTCCCTGGCGTTTGGCCGAAAGACCACCATGCCGGCGTCGTGAAGGCGGCGACGCGCGACGATGCAAGAAGCAGTGGTGGGCACCCTCCAGTCTCGAGCGCATCTTCTCCGGCGACGGCTCCATTTTCTTGCATGACCAGGATGTCGGGTCGAGACCCAGCTCGACCTCGACATCCTGGCGGCCCAGGAGCCGAACGGCCATGCCTTCGGTCGCGATCTCGACTTGCCGACGACGACCGGCTGGCCTGCGGTCAGCGCGCCGGTGACGCAGACTGTGTCATCGGCGCGCTGCAGGGCTGGCGGGCTATTCCAGGGCTATTCCCCAACCGGGCCGCGTTTGACCGTGGCCGCTCGCCTCGCGCTGCCCGGCTCCAGCCACCACCACCAGCACCACGCCTCGGCCCCTGCCGGGCCGGCGCGCCTCCCCGAGTCGGCGCGCAGCACCACGGGACCCGGGAGGAGAGTGGCAGCGGGCGACAATCAACAGAGCGGACGCGGCCGGACAGGCCGAACGCGGGCGGACAAGGCAACGCTTCGGCATGCTGCACCCCGCCCCACGCCGCCCGTCTCCGACCCCCGCGTCCGCTAACGCCTCGGGCCTGCCGGCCCGCTTTCACCCGGCCCCGCTCGGGGCCATTCCCTTTTCTCCGGAGGACAACCTGATGCCTCTCATCGACCTGCTGCGCCCGAACCAGCGCGCCGCGCTGCGGCGCCTGCGCAAGCGCATCGCCAACCGCGAGAACATGCGCCGCTACCGCAGCGACCTCAACTACCTGCAGCTGTGTCCCGGCGTCGACCTGCCGCTGGAGGCCGGCACCTGCGGCCGCCTGATCTGGCCCGAGAGCACCCGCTGCACGGCCTGCCGCAAGCGGCGCGACTGGCTCCTCACGCACGCGCTCAACCCCGCCGAGGTCGCGCTGTGCACGCTGCTCGACGGCGTCGAGGCCGACGACACCGAGCACGACGCCTGCGCGCCCGAGGACCAGGCCGTTCCCCTGCTCGACAACCTGTCGGCACTCGGCGACCCCTGCCTGCGCTGGTAGCGCCGAAGACGCAAACCGCCAAGGCGGACAATGCCGCCGGCAGGCGGCGCCTCTCCCAGCCCCGTGCTGTCCTGCCCGCGGCCACGGCCACGCCCGTCGAGCGACACGTCCGCACCCATCGACTACGTTCAATTCCCGCGCACGCCGCCCGGCCGCACCTGTTGCTGCCGGACCGCAGTACGGGGACGACGGAAAGGCGGTCAGGTGGCCGCCTTTTCGCGGGCCGCCGCTGCCGCCACTCGACGTACAGGATGGGCGTGCCCTTCCCGCCCTTCCGGACCTGCCCGCCGGCTCTGGCGGCAGCCGCCCCAGCGCGGGGAGGCATGGCCGCGGCCGAGCGCCTGCATGGTCAGCTGCACGGCGTCGCCGCCGCCGTCGCGTCCGCGCCGAAGTCGTGCGCCAGACTGCGCTCGTCCGGCTTCGACCGCATCTACGCTTCGACCACGTCCTTGAGCTGCCTGGCGATGCGCGCCTTGACCACCTGCCGGGCCGGGATCTCGACCCTCGCTGGAAATGGCAAGTACAAAAGGGACCCCTGTGGCCACGTGAAAAGGGACCCCCCCCGGTGACGAGCGCCGTCGCGGGAATCGAAGCCGTCTGCGTACCGGAACGACCCCGCGCCCGTCTCGTTCAGTGCGTCAATCGGTGAGCTCCTCCTTCCTTTGAAGAAATGGTTTTCCGGCTGTCGGGCAAGATTGCCTGTGACCGTGCGCGGAGCCGGTGTCAAGGCCGTAGCCCCGCGTAGCGGGGGCGTCGCGCAGCGACGCGCCTTGACGCCGGTGAGCACACGGTCACGCTGGTCGGCCCGACAGCGCGGGTTGTCGCTATCCGGTGTTCGACGCAGTTGAGCATTCTGTCGAGCCGACGCGGGTTCGGCGTCAACTACTTTGGCCGGCGCGCTAGCCGTCACGCCCGAAGCCCCTGGGCAGTTCGACAGCCTCCAGTACCGACAGATCCAGATCGCAGACCTGCTCGAGCAACTCCGCGGTCGCGGACCCGGCCAGCGATTCCGGCAACGCGTCGCGCCACTCCCGGTACTGTTCCTGCAAGGCCAGGAGCGTCTGCACCGCGTCGTTCCACTGCTGTGGCCGCGACCTCCGGTCCGCTGGCCGGCGGTACCGGATCCGGGATTCGCCGGCCTTGTGCCGCTCCCGGTAACGTGCCTGCCGCTCCGCGTTTGTCAGCGCCACAAGACAACTCTACGCCGTTACGTAACGGAGCGGATGCGGTCGGCCGAACGATCGAGGGGCAAGCGTCGTGACAGGCCCACCGCTCGGTTGCCGTCGGCATCGGTCTACGCGTGCAGGTTTGTCCGCGACAGCGGAGCCGCTCCCCGGCGCCGCACTTCCGGGCAGTCGAAGGCAGGCCGGCACGACTCGGGGCGTCAACGTGATCCCGCCTTGCCGGACGCCGGCGTCTGGTTCCGCTTTGCGGCCTGTAACCTGTAGCTGTTGCCCGAGGTCTGAAGCACCGTCGCGTGGTGGACAATCCGGTCGATGACCGCGGCGGCGGCCGTCGGGTCGAGGAAGACCTCGGACCAGCGCGCGAACGGCAGGTTTGTCGTCACGACGAGGCTGCGGCGCTCGTAACGCTGGCTGATGAAGCCGAACAACAGGTCGGCGCCGGCCTTGTCGAGCGGAACGTAGCCCAGTTCGTCGCATAATGTTGAGCTCAACATTATGCGACTAATGTTGAGTGATCGGTAATGTGGAGTAGCAGCGGAGAACGACAGCCGTTCGCAGGACACGAAGGTCACCGGACTCCACATTACCGATCGCTTCCTCAGAGCGCTTCGAGCCATTCGAGCACCGACGCGTCCGTGCGCCACAGGGCCGGCCCCGCGGTGGCGCGGGTGGTGGGGCGGGCCTTCGCGAGCGCCTGCCGCTTCATGTCGAGATCGACGGTGGCGTAGCGGTGCGTGGTCGTGACGCTGGCGTGGCCGAGCCACTGGCTGATGGTGACGATGTCGACGCCGGCCCGGAGCAGGTGGACGGCCGTGCTGTGCCGCATGCTGTGGGGATGGAGGCGCTTGGTGCGCAGGGTCGGCACCGTAGCCTGCGCGCGGGTGCAGTACTTCTGCAGCAGGTAGCGGACGCCGAATCGGGTCAGCCGCATCCCGCGGTGATTGCGGAAGACCGGCTCGTCGGACTGCAGCTCGCGTTGGCGTTCGGCCAGCAGGGCACGCAGCAGGTCGGCGGTCTGGGGCCACAACGGGCAGACCCGCTGCTTCCGCCCCTTGCCGTGCAGGTGGACCTGCGCGGGTGCGTCCAACCGCAGGTCGGCGACGCCCAGGGCGACGATTTCCCCGACCCGCGCGCCGGTGTTGAACATGGTGGCGAGGAGCGCGTAGTCGCGGCGGCCGTCGGCGGTGCCGCGATCGACGGCGCCGAGGATGGCTTCGATCTCCTCGTGCTCGAGGTACTCCACGGGGCGGCTGCCGGTCCGCTTGAAGGGGACGGCGAGGACGCGTTGACAGTGTGCGAGACGTGCGGGGTGCTCCATTGCGCAGTACCGGAAGAACGCGTGGATCGCGGCGAGGCGCACGTTGCGGGTGGCGACGCTGTTGTGCCGGTCGAGCTCCAGGTGCTGAAGGAACGCGAGGACCGGCTGGGGGCCGAGGTCGTCCAGGTCCAACTGGATGACGGACCGCTGCAACCGGGTTGCGGCGAAGCGCAGCAAGAGCACGAGGCTGTCCCGATAGCTCCGGATGGTGTGGGGACTGGTCCCGCGCACCCGGGGCAGGTGGTCGGCGAAGAAGGCCCGGAGGGCTCGCGCCAGGTCATTGGGGACGGCGGCGGTCATCGCGCACCTCCCCCGACGGTGGGTCCGGTGACGAGGTCGCCGCAGCGGTTGGCGAATCGCGCGCTGGCGGCGGCCGCGAGGGGTTCGACGAACTGGAGGTAGTAGGCGGTCGAGTCGATCGAGACGTGCCCCATGTAGGCGGCCAGGAAGGGCAGCTTCGCCTGTACGTCGAGTCCGGCGCGGTACCACCGGAGGAGCGCGTTGACGGCAAATCCGTGACGGAAGTCATGCGTGCGTGGGAGATGACCCGTCGCGGTCCGGATGCCGGCCCGCCGGAAGAGTGCGCGTACGGCGCCGCCGAGACCCCCACCGCTGTAGCCGCCGGTGTCCGGGCTGCGGTGCCAGAGGAGCGGGCTGCCCGCCTCGGTCGGTAGTCGCCGTCGGCCGCGGATCTCGATCAAGTGCTCGACCTCGCGGGCGGTATCCGCCGACAGCGGGACGAGGCGCGACTTGTGGAACTTGGATTCCCGGATCGCCAGCGTGCGCTGCGGCGGGTCGTAGTCTCCCATGGTCAGTCGTATCAGCTCTCCGCGTCTCAGCCCGGTGGTGGCCAGCAGCACGATCGCGAGGCGCATGTTCTCGGGACCGAGTGGCGAATTGGAGGGGCGGGCCAGCGTGCGGGCGGTGGCCAGCAACCGGACGATCTCGCTGTCGGTGAAGATATGCGGCCGGACGGCCTGGTGGACCGGCGGAAACAGCCGCTCGTCGGGGACGAAGCAGCCGGGCTCGCTACGTCTTCGATACAGACACAGGTTTCGCGCGATCCGCATGCGGGCCCGACGCGTGCCGGAGGCCAGATGCTGCAGGGTGAGACACCAGGCGGCGAACGTCTCGGCGACGAGATCGACACGCCGCGCGGCGAGGAACCGATCCAGGTGCGTCAGCACCCATTCCTCCGCGGCGTACTGCCGGCCCAGCGCTCGCTTGAGCACCAGGTAGCTGCTGATGGAGGCGGACAAGCCGGAGCTGAAGGTCGTCATGACGGCACCCCCGGCGCACTGCAATCGACCACGGCCGGTAGAGACAAGGCAACGTCGCGGAGGTCGTCAACCGCCAAGCGGAGGTACACGCACGTGCTTTCCAGGGTGCGATGGCCCAGCAGGTCCCCGATCGTCTTGAGCGACAGGCCCGACCGCAAGAGATGCACCGCATACGAGTGCCGCACGCAGTGCGGCCCCTGGAACGGAATGGCGAGGCCGCTTCGCTTCGACCACGCCTGGAAGGCCTCGGTGACCGCCGTCGGTTTGAGGACACCGGTCGGGGTGCGGCCGCGGAGAAACAGCTCCCGATAGCTGCGCGGCGGCGCGGCTTGGAACGGAACGCGCTGCCGACGTACGTTCAGGGCGGGGCGTCCGTGGCGGAGGTAGTCGAGCAGCGCGGTCCCGACCTCGTCGGTGAGCGGCAGCCAGAGCGACCCGCGTGTCTTCCGTTGCGCGATGCGAAGCTGCTCCGCCCGCCACTGCACGTCATCGATCGTGAGCGTCACGACCTCGCACGCGCGCAGGCCGTAGGTTGCCATCAGAAGGAAGATCGCGTAGTCGCGGCGTCCCAGCGGATTCGTACGGTCGATCGTCTCGAGGAGAGCCCGAACCGTGTCCCAGGGCAGCGCCCGGGGGAGCTTCTCGCCTCGATACACGCGGGGCGTGTCGATCTGGGTGTCGAGTCCAGTCGGGGTCTCGCCGGCAGAAACTAGGAACCGGAGGAAGGCTCGGAGGTGGGCCACCACATGCTGGAGGGATGCACGCGACTGGCGGGGGGCGACGGCACGCACGAAGGCGTCGAGCTCCTGGCGGCCAAGCGCGGCCAGTCGCGTCGGGTGCTCCTCGTAGCCGATGTGGGCCAGCAGCTCGCCCGCGGTGCGGCCATGGTGGGTGACGGTCGACGGCGCGAACCCCCGGACCTGCTCCAGGTAGGTCCTGTAGACGGCGACTCGTTGCTCGATGCGGGTCAACGCGGGCGGCGGACATAGCGACAACTCGGACTCGCAGTACCGCGTCAGCTGCCGCACCAGGACCGCGAGATTTGGATCCTCCTGTGAATCGGTGGGAGCACAGGCTCGCAACTGCGCTCTGGTCAGGACCGTAAGGGCTCGCACGCCGCGCTGCCGTAGACCCCGGACGAGACGTGGCGCCGCACGGAAGTGCTCGCGGGCGCGCTCGGCTGAGTAGCCCTGCTTCAAGAGCCACGTGCCGTATCCGTCCAGGATCGGACCGATGATCGCCAACGACGTGTACCGCCGGTGCACCCTGGGGAACAGCTCGAGCAACATCGGGACCTCCAGGAAAGCGGTGCCGGGATTGGCACGGTCCCGATGCTACGTACGTAATGTGGAGTCCTGGACGGAATGCGCTCGACGCCGCGGGAGCAAGAGGCGGCTACTCCACATTACCGATCACTCAACATTAGTCGCATAATGTTGAGCTCAACATTAGTCGACGAACTGGGCTACGTTCCGCTCGACAAGGCCGGCGCCGACCTGTTGTTCGGCTTCATCAGCCAGCGTTACGAGCGCCGCAGCCTCGTCGTGACGACAAACCTGCCGTTCGCGCGCTGGTCCGAGGTCTTCCTCGACCCGACGGCCGCCGCCGCGGTCATCGACCGAATTGTCCACCACGCGACGGTGCTTCAGACCTCGGGCAACAGCTACAGGTTACAGGCCGCAAAGCAGAACCAGACGCCGGCGTCCGGCAAGGCGGGATCACGTTGACGCCCCGAGTCGTGCCGGCCTGCCTTCGACTGCCCGGAAGTGCGGCGCCGGGGAGCGGCTCCGCTGTCGCGGACAAACCTGCACGCGTAGACCGATGCCGACGGCAACCGAGCGGTGGGCCTGTCACGACGCTTGCCCCTCGATCGTTCGGCCGACCGCATCCGCTCCGTTACGTAACGGCGCAGGATTGACTTGTGGCGCTGACGAACGCGGAGCGGCAGGCGCGTTACCGGGAGCGGCGCAAGGCCGGCGAATCCCGGCTCCGGTACCGCCGGCCAGCGGACCGGAGGTCGCGGCCACAACAGTGGAACGACGCGGTGCAGACGCTCCTGGAGTTGCAGGAACAGTACCGGCAGTGGCGCGACGTGTTGCCGGAATCGCTCGCCGGGTCCGGGACCGCGGAGTTGCTCGAGCAGGTCTGCGATCTGGATCTGTCGGTACTGGAGGCTGTCGAACTGCCCAGGGGGTTCGGGCGTGACGGCTAGCACAACCCGCGGCTGGCGGGCCGACCAGCGTGACCGTGTGCTCACCGGCGTCAAGGCGCGTCGCTGCGCGACGCCCCCGCTACGCGGGGCTGCGGCCTTGACACCGGCTCCGCGCACGGTCACAGGCAATCTTGCCCGACAGCCGGAAAACCATTCTTCAAGAAGGAAGGAGGAACTCACCTTTTGACGCACTGAACGAGCCGCGCGCGGGGTCGTCCCGGTACGCAGACGGCTTCGATTCCCGCCACGGCTCCCGTCAACGGGGGGTCCCTTTTCACGTGGCCACAGGGGTCCCTTTTGTACTTGCCATTTCCAGTCACCGCAATCTGCGCCGGCCGATGGAATCGGCAGCTCGGCATGCAGGCAGCCGCTGGCCGCCGCACGAGCCGGCGGCCAGACGCCGTAGCGGCCTCGCGGGTCCGTCCTGGAGCGGCGGCGAGCGCTCGGCGAGCTGTGGGGCAAGCTGGTGCGCCGACGCGCGGAGGGAAACGAGGCCCGGTCGAGGTCACGCCGCAGACCCTGGCCGAGATGCTCGGCGCGCCGGCCGAGCCGAACGTCGAGGCCGCCGGCCGTAACGGGCGGCCGGGCGTCGCCGCCGGGCTGTGCCGCACGGCGGAGGGCGGCGGCGAGGTGCTCGACATCGAGGCCAGACGCCTGCCCGGTTCCGGGGCGCTGGTCCTTATCGGGCGCCAGGGCGAGGTCATTGCGGGGAGTCGGCGCGCACCGCGCTGTCGTGGCTGCGCGCCAACGCCGCACGCTACGGCCTCGACCCGGCCTTCCAGCACGACACCGGCGTCATCTGCACGTGCAGTTGGCCGAGGTCCCCAAGGAAGGCGTCTCGGCCGGCGTGACGATGGCCGCCGCGCTGGTCTCCGCCTTCACGCGGCGTCCGGTCCGTACCGACGACGTGGCGATGACCGGCGAGATCACCCTCGGCGGACAGGTGCTCCCGGCCGGCGGCATCGCCGAGAAGGTGCTGGCCGCGCACCGCGGCGGGTTGCGCCGTGTCCTCCTGCCGCGGCGCAACCGCAATCAGGTCGATGAGGATCTCGACGACGACCTGCGGCGCGTGGTCGCCATCGACTACGTGACGCGGGTCGACGCTGCTGGAGCTGGCCCAGCAGCCCACGCCGGCCGCGGGCAGCGTGGCGGCACTCACGCCGGCCGGCCGCGCGTCCTGAGCCGGCCGAGCGCCAGCCGGCGCGCTGCGGCGAGGACGAGTAACCAGCAGCACGACCTCTACTACACGCGCGTCCAGCAGCACGCCGTCGCAATGACGACGCCAGTCCGAACCCGAACACGACGTCGTCGAGCGCATCGATCCGGCTGCGCCGGGGTACAGCGGCATCGTCAGGCGCAGGATGCGCCGGCCGCAAGCGCTACTCCACCGAGCGGTCGGACAACACCGTGCGGGTGCCCGCCGACTCGGGCGGCCGACCACGCGAACGACGGCCGAATGCCACCCCGGGTTGGCCACCGTCCTTGACACTCCCGCCGCCACGGCGTGCCCGACGTGTCCTCTGCCGACGCCGCGCCGAACGGACACACGCGATGCGGCGCGACCGGCGCATTCGCCGACTCGAGGACACCGGGGGAGGATGATGGCTGATGAACGCAATGAAGAGGCCGCGGCGGTTCCCGAGGTCGTGCAGACCGCGCGTGAACAGCTAGGCGGGGCGCTGCTGCCGAGTCGCTTGTTTGTTAGCTTCACCGCTGTGGACTCTGGCAGCTTCAGCCGGACGGCGGGGGAGAATTGAAGAGTGTCCGCGCAGCGCGTCGTAGACCCGGGAGGGGGCTCGGGGGAGGGGACGCCGACCGCGGAAGGTTCCACCCCCTGGCGCCCCGTGCAGAGCGCCGGGGGTGGCGGTGGTCGGACCGTATGAGTCGCTTGGCCGATCAGGGGCCGCGCCGGAGTTTGGTCGCCACCGTCTTTTCCCACGGCCTGAATGGATACCTGAGCGTGAGGGCTCGCAAACAAGCACAGGAGCAGGAAAAGATGCCAGATTTTACCGTAGGCGTTGACATCTCGAAGGCCCATCTCGACGCCTACAGGGCACCCGACGGCAAGGCCGCGCGATTCACCAACGACGCCGCGGGATTCAAGGCGCTGATCGCCTGGATCGAGTGCCCGGTGCGGGCCGTCACCTACGAGCCGACAGGGCACTGGCACCGAGCGTTCGAGGAAGCGCTGCTCACAGCCAAGTTGCCCCTGGCGCGGGTCAACCCGTTGCAGGCGCGACGGTTCGCGCAGGCCATCGGACAACGGGCGAAGACCTCAGAGATCCCCTCATTTTACTATGTGAACCGAATAGGACGCCAGCCCTATTGAGATAGAACATCTGGCATTCTGAAGGTTTGCAGAATAGCGCGCCTGGATTTAGAATGTGGTTCCTATGCATCCAAAGGGAAACCGGCAAACGTCATCCGGGCGATGGCTTCGGAGACACGACCTCCTGAACTTCATCAACGCCTTGTACGAAGGCGACCTGCATGCCAAGCGGGTGCTGTCACTGGCCAACGCCACCCTGGGCGTGCTGACGAGTGCGTCGCTGGCAATCCATGCGGTGGGGCGCGGCCTGGCGCAAGCCATGGGCACGTTGACCAAGCATGGCGTCAAGCAGGTGGACCGGCTCCTGAGCAATCGAGGCATCAACGTCTGGACCTTCTTCGCCCACTGGACGCCGTACCTCATCGGCGCCCGCACCGAAGTGGTCGTCGCGCTGGATTGGACGAGTTTTGCGGCCGACAAGCAGGAGACGATCGTGCTGTCGATGTTGACCGGGCACGGGCGCGCAACGCCCCTGCTGTGGAAGACGGTGGCGTCGTCGACGCTGAAGGACAATCAGCGGCGCTATGAGTACGAGGTGCTGTGCCGGTTGCGCGAAGTGCTGCCGGAAGGGGTGAAAGTCACCATTGTGGCGGATCGGGGCTTTGCCGACTGCAAGCTGTTCTATGCGTTGACGACGGAGTTGGGCTTCGAATACGTGATTCGATTGCGTGGGGACGTTTATGTGACGAATGCGAGCGGCGAACGGCGAGTGGCCGCCGCGTGGGTTGGCGCCGGTGGGCGTGCGCGGCGGCTGGTGGGGGCTCGGGTGACCGACGTGCACGAGTGGCCGGTGGGCGCGGTCGTGTGCGTACACGATAAGAAGATGGACGAACCGTGGTGTCTGGTGGCCAGCGAAGCGTCGGTCCCGACGCGGGTGTTGATTCGCTACTACGGCAAGCGCTGGGGGATCGAGGCGGGCTTCCGAGACATCAAGGACATGCGCTTCGGGATGGGTCTGTCATCGATGCATGTGTCGCGCCCGGACCGGCGGGACCGCTTACTGCTGCTCAGCGCGTTGGCGATTGCTGTGCTGTCGTTGCTGGGTGCGGCGGGCGAGCGGATTGGCTATGACCGGTGGTTGAAGGCGAACACGGTGAAACGGCGGACGCATTCGTTGTTTCGGCAGGGGTTGATGCTGTACCACCATCTTCCCAATTGGCCCGAGGATCGGATTCGTCCGTTGATGGAGACGTTCGGGAGCATGCTGATGGAACAGCGGGTGTATCGAGATGTCTTCGGCGTGATCTGACGCCTTGCAGAATGAGGGGATGCATGAGGGCGAAGACCGATGTCGTCGACGCCCGGGTCCTGGCACAGATGGGAGCCGCGCTGGATCTGCGGCCAACCGAGAGGTCATCACCCGCGTGGCGCGCCCTCGAGGAACTCCGAGTGGCGCGTGACGCACTGATCAGGGACCGCACCGCTGCACTCAACCGCCAAAAGCACACTCGACAGCGCCTGCTCAAGCAGCAGAACAAGACGCAGCTGGCGCAGCTCGACCGGCATCTGGCCGCCATTGATGCCGAGATCGGAAAGCGGCTCGCCGAAGACGCAGCACTCACCCGACGGGCCGAGATCCTGACCTCCATTCCGGGCGTGTCCCGTATCACCGCCACAGGCCTGCTCATCCAGATGCCGGAACTCGGCCGACTCGACGCCAAGGCGGTCGCCAGCCTCGCGGGGCTCGCCCCCGTCACGCGACAGTCCGGCACCTGGCAAGGCCGAAGCTTCATCCAGGCCGGCCGGGCGCAGGTGCGGCGAATCCTCTACATGCCGGCCGTGACGGCAATGCGCTGCAATCCGGACCTGCGGGCGAAGTACCGGCAACTCGTCGCCCAGGGAAAACCGGGAAAGGTCGCTCTGGTCGCCGTCATGCGCAAGCTGCTCGTCCTCGCCAACGCGCTGCTCGAACAGGACCGCACTTGGCAGCCAGAGCGGCCAGGACAGGACAGGACACCATCCACCGGAGAGGCACCGCTCGTCGCTGCATGAGCTTCCACACGCACCTGGGGGATCGCACTTGACAACATGGATACTCCGGCGTGCTGCCGGCGTTGCCGGATGACATCCCGGATGCGGATGTGCCGGCGCTGCTCGAGGGACATCGAGCGGCGGGTCGCGGCGTTGCCTGGCGCGTTCGACGCAGCGCTTGCCCGCAAGCAGGTGGTTGCGGTCAACGCGATGGCGGTCGCCATGCAGGCCCGGAACCTGCGCCGGGTGACGGACCGCGCGCTGACGCTGATCGAGGCGCGTCTGGCGGCGCTGATGCCTGCCAACCCGCCCGGCCGTCCCCCGCAGCCGGCCGGGAAACCTGACGGTCAACCGGCAGGTTCCGATGCCGCAGAACCTGACCGCGTGCAGGCGGCGGCGCCGATGCCCGCCGACCCGGCCGGCCGTCCCTCGCAGCCGGCCGGGAAACCTGACGGTCAACCGGCAGGTTCCGATGCCGCACGCCGATGCCCGCCGGCCCGTCCGGCCGTCCCTCACAGCCGGTGGGAAAACCTGACGGTCAACCGGCAGGTTCCGATGCCGCAGAACCTGGCCGCGTGCAGGCGGCGACGCCGATGCCCGCCGACCCGGCCGGCCGTCCCTCGCAGCCGGCCGGGAAACCTGACGGTCAACCGGCAGGTTCCGATGCCCGCGAACCTGACCGCGCGCAACTCCCGTCGGCGCGAACCATGCGCGACATCCGGGCCGCGCACCCGGACCCGGCCGACAAGCACGCGCTGCGAGAACGGATGGACCGGCTCGAGAACCGAGGCGCCCGGGTGTCCCGTCGTGCACTGATCGCCGAAGTGCGTCGTGAGCCGGCCGACGCCCCGGAGGTCGATGGCCTCCCCGAGCCGGTCGCCGATACGCGGCCGCTGCCCGTGGTCCACCACGCCGATGTCGACGAGCACCCGCTTGACAGCGGCTCTGTCGATGCCGTGGCCATGTACGCACCGGATGCGCAGGACGATCTGGATCCCTGCTGCCCCTTCGCCGAGACGGTGCTGCGGCCCGGGGGCGTACTCCTGCTGTGTTGTGAAGTGGGCGCCGAGGAGGCGATCAAGGGGCGCGTGACCGAAGACTACGGCGACGGCCAGCCGGCGTCGCTCGCCTGCCTGGAGACTCTGGCGATGGTCCACGGCGACCACTGGTGGCCGGTGCTCGTGTTCGTGCGGCTGGGCGACGAAGCGCACCTGCCGGAGCGGACCGCCTATGTCGGTGACGACGAGCAGGCGTGCTGGCGCGCCATCCTCGCGGACTGGACGTATCCGGCCGACGGGCTGGAGTGCGACCTGTGCGCCGACGACGGGCGCATCCTCGGCGCGGCGGACGCGGCGAAGCTGCGCGCGGTGGGCCTGTGCCCCGACGAAGAGCAGGTTGAGCACGTGCGGGCGGAGGTGGCACAGGCCAGGGGCGCGCCGCAGGAGTAGACCAACAGGGTGGGCGGCCTGCGGCGGCGGTGCGCGGTGAAGACAAGAACTGCCGTGCGCGGTGTTCTCGATGCGCCGGCCCTTGCGACCGGCAGCCGTCGTTTGCGACACCTGCTGACCCGCGCGCAGACTCCAAACGCGGCGAACTCCGGGAGCATCCCGTGAACACCTGCGCCAACTGCCGCCACTGGCGGCCGCACGCCGGCGCCCCGACCAACAGGGTCTGCGGGCTCATCCGCCAGCAACGGCGACAACGCAGCCCCGCGCATCATCCTCAACCTCGTGCGGCAGAAGCCTGCCGACCACCCATGGTACTCGCCACACCGAGCGGCTTCGGATGCTCGTTGTACGAGGACCAGCCGCCCGAGCCGTCCCGGTAACGGCCATCGGAGAATCGATTTGCGCCGGAACGGGTGATCGATTTGCGCCGGAATGCCCACCGGACGAGCCGGTCCGAGCCCCGGTCCCACAGACTCGGCACGGCCACCAGCCGCCAGCCACGGTCGCGGACCGGACAAGCCGGCGACTGCGAGCTGACCCTCCTCGCCGTTCACACGCCGGCGACCCCACAAGCAGAGCATGGCCGGCGACCATCCCCGAAGCCTTGCAGGACAACTGGGACGACGGCTTCACGCTGACCGACACGACCGACGCGCTCGCCGAGCATCCCGACAACCAGATCCTGGAGCCTCAGTCACGCCGCAGACCGTCCGCCGGCCTGCTCGGCGCACCGGACCGCCGCCGGCCGCACCGCGCGGCCCGGCGGCGCCGTGTGTGTCGGCGTCGGCGAGCTGACCGCCGTCGAAGCCGGGTCGCCTGCTCCCAGCCGATCGGCCTCGACCAGCAAGAGGCGCCCTTCGGGTCCGGACGGTGTCGCCCAAGCCGTGGCGCGTGACGGCGAAGAGTCACGCCCGGAACGAGACTGCGGCCGGGGCCGCCGGTTGTCCCGGACGGGGCTGATCGGACCGGTCCAGCACTTACTGACCCGCGCGGGTCGGTAATTCACAAGCGGTCGCAAGCAACCTTCGGAGGACGCGCCCGGTTCCGGGCGCTCCGTCGGTCGGTCCGCGTTCGTGTCGGGCCAGCCCCGGGGAGGCACGTCCAACGCGCCTGGGGTCGCGGGCAGCGCCGGCCGGGCCGTGGCGTGTCCCGCCGGCAGACGAGGCGCCCCGGCCGTCCGCCGGAGACGTCCGGTTGACCAACGCACCGGCCGGGCGCAACGGCGCGTCTTCGGGTGACCGCCGCAGGCGCCGCGGGCTGCGAAGGGTGACCGCTGCAGCGTGGCCGAGATGTCGGCAGGCAGCAGCGCGAGCCCGTCGCGGAAACGACCACGGCAGGAAACCGGACGCCCTCGCCGAGGCGCTCCGCATGGTCATCGACGACGGCCTCGTCAATCGCCTCGCGCACATGCGTGCCCACATCGACCGTGACCTCGTCGACTCGCAGCGTGCGGCCGGTCCTCAGTGACCCTGCACCGAGCGGAACGCAAGGCCCACAGGCGCCGAGCAGGAACCGCGGGCCACACAGCCGGAGGCTGCCCGGCATGACCCTGACGGCCACCAGCCGCATCGAGGGGATCGCGATCCTGCAGCATCACGGCCTGGTGACCGCCGAGGCCATCGTCGACGCCAACGTCCTTGAGGAGCGGCATCGAGCACCACGCCGGTCAGCGCGGCGGCCGCACCGAGCAGCACGACCTCCTCCGCACACAGCCGCCCGAGGTTGCCCGCACTGAACGGAACGCCTCTCGGGAGCGAGGCGGCACGCAACCGGATACCGCCTCAAGGGGCGCACCCGGCGGCCTGCCGTCAACGCCGGCAAGCGCGCACACGGCGGCGCGCATCCATCGGAATCCGGGCCGACGCCCCGTCCGCACGCACCGAGAGCAACAGCCCCGGGCCACCAGGCAGTGCGCTACTCGGGCGACCGCACCGAGCAGCACGCCGATCAGGGACCGAGTCCACACCGAGCAGAACACCTTTACTGAACTCCAGCCCAGTGCGGCGCGCGTCTCAAGACGGTAACGCCAGGACTACCAACAGCGCCCTGCACGCACACAGACGCCCCCTCTTCAGGAACCCGCCGAGTACAGCGACTTCAAAGGCGGTCAGCACGCGCCGAGTGCAATACCCCCGAACGCCTGCGCACCGAGCGGTCCTCGCACTGAGCACAACGTACCGCCCGAGCGCACCCGAGTCCGCCACGGCCAGCGAGCGGTACGCCGCCCGGCAGCATCCCACCGAGACGGCCATCTCCAGACGGCGCGCCGAGTGTGGCGCGCCGCGAACCTGCCAGTACCCGCCGAGTGCAACGGCCCCGGGAACCTGCCAGGTACGCACCGAGTGAAGGCGGTCAGGAAGACCCGCCGCCACGCAGCGAGCGACGGCCGCCGAAGAAACGGGAGGCGGCATGCAACCTGACGGGAGGGCAACGCACCGTAGGCCGTGTCGTTTCCACGAGCCGGCACTCACGGCTGCCGGCTGCCCCGGAAGGGAATCCGGAACAGGCGAAAAACGTTCCACCCGCCGGAACAAGACGCGCCGCTACGGCGTCTAATAGCCTGTGCGGCACCGAGAAGTACGCCTCTCGGTGCCGGCAACCCGAATCCGGCCGGATCCGACAACCTCCCGCCGCTTGCTCAACCACGTCGAAGGTGGCCGACGTGATCGCGATGACCCACCGGCTGCTCGAGGTCGACCCAGACTGCCGCCGGTCCCCGACCAGGGAAGTCGCCGAGGATGTCGACCAGGCGCCGATCGACCGGCTGGCCGCATCCATCGAAGTCCTCGAACCGTCCGAAGCCGTGCGCTGACGGCGCGCACCAAACGGGAAGACGCACCGAGCGCAACGCGCAACCGGCACGCACCACCGCCGCGCTGCGCCAGGCCGCGGCCAGAGACCCCGGGCTCGCCGCCCTGCTCGACCGCTTCGAGCAACGCACCGAGATGGCCGCACGCTACGAGAACGCCTACCGGCGCTACAACTGGCCCGTCGACGGCCTCGAGGGGCTGAAGATCGCGCCCTTCCACGTGCTGGCGACCGAAGGCGCCGTGCACGCCGACAAGCCGCACCGCTGGCACATGGAGATCACCCAGCGCATGTGCTCCGAAGCCGGCATCCTCACCACCACCGACCACCGGGAGGTCGACACCGAGAACGAGACCGAAGTGGCCGAGGCCACCCGCTGGTGGACCGAGCGCACCGAGGCCGGCTCGGAAGGGATGGTCGTCAAGCCCGAGGACTTCGTAGCCCGCACCGAGCGCGGCGTCGCGGCGCCGGCGCTGAAGTGCCGCGGACGCGAGTACCTGCGGATCATCTACGGACCGGAGCACACCGCGCCCGACCAGCTCGAACGGCTGCGCCGCCGAAACACGGGCCGCAAGACGACGCTGGCGCTGCGCGAGTTCGCCCTCGGGATCGAGGCCCTGGAGCAGTTCGTCGCGCGGGCGCCCCTGCGCAACGTCCACCGGGCCGTGTTCGGCATCCTCGCGCTCGAGGCCGAGCCGACTGACCCGAGGCTCTGACGCACCCGCTCCCAATCCCGCACCACCACCAGCAGCCGTCCGCATGACGGCCAAGAAAGGACCGGACCATGTCGATGACTGAGGTTGACCCGATGCGGACGGCGCCTCAGTCTGAGCCTCGACCACGGCCGCGTCGCACCTGGTGTGACACGGCTCCAACGCGCCCTCGACGCTCCCCAGGGTCCTGTCCGGATCACGCCCCGACGCCTGATAAGCGGCGCAGGTCCAACCTGAACCAGGCCCCCACTGCACACCGTTACGTAACCGGCCGCGAGGGAGCGCCGACCAGGGGTGCCGCGGGGATCACGATAGCGGCGCGATTACCCATCTGGACAAGATGATCGGGTTTGCTGGCGGGCCCAGCAGCGGTCGAGTAGGGGAGGTCGCCAAACTGGCGATACTGAGAGGCGCGCGTCTCGGGGCGGGCAGTTTAAGCATACAGCAATAAACACTCTATCGTCCACTGGACGCCCTGAAGGACGGACGACGCACGGATATCGAATATCTGTAGGAGGGTGAGCGACCCCGGTTCCGGCGTCGCTCACCCAATGTTTTTCCCTGCGGGAAGGCTGGATCCGGCGGAGCCGGTTGACCTGTGCACCGTCATTGACATGTCGGCGCGATCCGGGCTCCATCGCCCGAAAAGGGCAGGTGCTCAAAGAGTGTACTTCTCTGAGCCGGGCAACCCTGTTAGACGCTCAGCGCGTAGACGCTCAGCGCGCGCAACAGGTTCCCGTCACAGAGCAGAAATCCTCAAGAAATCGGACCGGCGCCCAGCAACGGCGCTCGATATCCGTCGACCTCGACTTCAACAGCAACACCCGCTCGGACCTGACGCATCCCGCGTAACAACTACACTGCCCGCGAAGAGCCCACCCCCAATGCAGGAAGAGCCGACCCGGACTCAATCCGCCAGCAGCCGCACCGAGCCATACCCCCCGTGGGATCCGGTTTTCGCCTACAACAACCTGCCCCCGGGCTCCTCCGGGACCTGTACGACAACAACGACGTGAGGAACGTCAGACCGGAGATGGCCGAAGCCGTGTGGCGCCTGCTGGCCGACGGGATCTCGCTCGCCGGCGAGTGCGCGCCGGACGAGATCGTCCAGACTCTCGAGCCGCTGCCCGCCGAGCTCGACCTCCTCTACGACGATCGGCGCGTCGCGGCGACGTTCAGGCGCTGGTGGCCCGGGCTCCTCGAACGCGTGGATGGAGAACGCCTGCCGGCCGTCCTCGATGTCCTGATGGACTGCGACGGACAGCATGAGGTTCGCGTCGAGATCCAACGCCGGCTGCGCGGCGTTAGGTTAGGAAACCCCGCCGCGATCCGCTGCTGCTCTTCTATCTGGCCGTGATCCGCTACGAGGAAGGCAGCGATCACGATGCCCGGCGTTTCCGGGACGTGCTGAAGAAGGCGGACGCCGCCACCCGCGAGCGGCTGCGGTCGGCCGCCGCGAGGCTCGCCCGGCGCACGGAGGAACCGCTGCGCCAAGCGCTGCAGACGTTCGATTTCGAACCGCTGGACGAGGGCCCGGGACCGTTCGGCCCGGGACCGCCGCCAGCGGCGGTGGAGGCTTTTCTGGCTGCGCTCGAAGAACAGTTCAAGGTCGCGGGTGCGCCGCGCGGACCGGCCGTGTTGCAGCCGTTCCCGCCGGACCCCGGCGATCCGGCGCTGATCGAACGCTTCCGGCGGGCGTTGACGGAGGACGCGGCGGCCGCGCCGCCGGGCGCCGCGCAACACGCGATGTTGTTCGATCGGGAGATATACGACGATCTGGACCGCCTCGACGAATTGATCGACGACTGCCGCCTGCGCGGCGAGCCGCCGCCCCTGTTGCGGGAGCTCGCCGGCAATCTGCGGGCCGACCCGGCGGCGCGGCGCGAGCTGGACCGGCTGGCGCGCGACTGCCAGACGGCCGGGCTGCGTGACAGGTTGACGCCGGAGCTGCATGCGCTGTTGTTCGCGCGCAGGGGCAAGGAAAAGAAACGGCGCCGCTGACCAGGAACAGGACCATACTCGTCCACTATCTCGTGCTGGGGCTGTCCCCGTCGGCGACCGGGGAGGAAATCCGCCGGCGCTACCTGGAACTGGTGCGGGCGCACCGGCCGGGCGAGGATCCCGAACGCTTCAGCAGATCACCGCGGCGTACGAAGCCCTGAAGGACGACCGTGCGCGCGTGAAGACGGCGCTGCTGGGGATGGCCGTCTACGGCGACTTCGAGCTGGCGCTCGATGCGCTGGTGAAGGCTCGTCCAGTGCGCCGCGAGACGCCCGGCCTGCAGGCGCTCCTGGCGGCGGAAGGGAAGCTGGATGCGTGAACCGGACGGCGACTGGAAGCAGCGCGCGCTCGACGACTTCCGGCAAGTGGCTCGACGCGGTGAACGAGGAATCTGCGGAGCAGCGGGAAGCGGACACGGCCGACTGCGATCTGCGCGATCTGTTCGCCGAGTTCGCCGCGTTGCGGCAGGAGATCCGCCTGCAGAACCGGGAACAGGCGAGGGCGGGCCGGGAGCTGGCGGCCGCGGCGGAGCGCTACGACGCCGCCGCCCGCCGCGAGGAGCGCGGCGCCGAGACGCTGGCCGCGTTGGAGCGGCGCGTGTCCCGAACCGCCGAGGACCGCTGCCTGCTGGAGACGCTCGAGGTGCGCGACGCCCTGGCCCGGGGCCGCGACGCCGCGATCCGGCTGCGGGATCGGCCGCGTCTGTTCGGGCGCCCGCCGCGGGGCGCCGCCGGCGTCGTGGAAGGCTACGAGCTGGCGCTCGGCCGTTTCGACAGAATGCTGTCCCGCTTCGACGTGCAGCCCGTGCAGACCGTGGGACGACCCTTCGACGGCCGGGTCATGCACGCGGTGGAGGCGCGCCGCGTCGACCGGGTCGGCGACGGCGTGGTGGTCGAGGAGCTGCGGAGCGGGTTCGTGCGGCGCGACGACGTGTTGCGTCTTGCCGACGTCGCGGTCAACCGACGTCACGAGGAGGGCTGATGCCGGCGGATACCAGGGCGGCGGACGACGACACCATCATCGGCATCGATCTGGGCACCACGAACTCGGAGGTGGCGATCATCGCCGGCGGGAGGCCCTCGATCGTGGAGGAGGGCGGAGAAGCCATCCTGCCGTCGTGCGTGGGGCTCGACGACGACGGCGCCGTCATCGTCGGACGGCAGGCCCGCAACCAGGCCGCGGCCGCCCCGGAGCGGACCGTGCTCTCCGTCAAGCGCCTCATGGGTTCCGGGACGCAGGTGCGGATGGGCAGCGACGCCTACACCCCGCAGGAGATCTCGGCCTTCGTCCTCAAGGCGCTCAAGGAGCGGGCGGCCCGCGCGCTCGGCCGGGACGTGCGCAAGGCGGTCATCACCGTCCCCGCCTACTTCACCGACGCGCAGCGGCAGGCGACGCGCGAAGCGGGGGAGATCGCCGGCCTGACCGTCGTGCGGATCATCAACGAACCGACCGCCGCGGCGCTCAGCTACGAGAGCGGCGGTACGGGGAGCCGCACCCTCCTGGTCTACGACCTGGGCGGCGGGACCTTCGACGTCTCGGTCGTGCGCATCGAACAGGGCGTGGTCGAGGTCCTGGCCACCGCCGGCGACAACCAGCTCGGCGGCGACGACTTCGACGCGCTCGTCCTCGAACGCCTGGACGCGCACGTCGAGAAGGAGCTGGGGATCGAGAACGCGCGTGACGACCGCCTGCTCCAGGCGCGGCTGCGGCGGTCCGCCGAACGCGCCAAGATCGAGCTGTCGGATCAACCCTGCGTGCGCGTCGAGGAGGATCACGTCGCCACGGTGGACGGCGAGGCCCGGCATCTCGCCTGCGAGCTGACCCGCGCCGACTTCGAACGCGACCTCGAGCCGTTTCTCGACCGTTCCCTCCAGGCCGTGACCACCGCGCTGCAGGACGCCGGCATGCGGCCGAGCCAGCTCGACCGCGTGCTGCTGGTGGGCGGTTCCACCCGCATTCCGCGCATCGCCGCCGTCCTCACGGAGCGGCTGGAGCAGGAGCCGCACGGCGAGGTCGATCCGGACCTGTGCGTCGCGCTCGGGGCCGGCGTGCAGGCGGGGCTCGAGATGGGGCAGGACACGCAGGCCGTGCTGGTCGACATCACCCCCTACACCTTCGGCACCAGGGTGGAGGGAGAGCTCTACGGCAGGCCGTACGCCCACGAGTTCGTGCCGCTCATCCGGCGCAACAGCAAGCTGCCGGCCACCCGGACGGACGTGTTCTTCACCCTGTTCGACGACCAGGAAGAGGTGGAGATCAAGGTCTATCAGAGGGGGAGGATCCAGACGCTCTGAGGAACGTGGAGATCGGCACCTTCCTGTTCGGCGGCCTGAACTAGCCCAAGTTTAACAGCGGTATTGCTAAGCTGTTTTAGAATCAGCGGTTTACGCCGGCAAGAATGCTCAAGTGGCACTACAAACGCGCGCAAACCGGAAGCGGGTCGGTCAGACGGTCGTCTTGCGGACGCCTCCCGGCTGCGGGTCGATGCCGAGCGCGTCGTAGATGGCCCGCTGTTCGGGTTCGGCTTGCGTGGCGGTGCGCACGTGCAGGGTGCGTCGGTCGGGGCGCCGGAAGGTGGCGGTGACGCGCTGCTGGCCTTCGAGGATGCGGCGTAGGGTGGTCCAACTGGCGTGTTCGCCGTGGGCTCGCAGCCGGGTGCGGATGACCTGCACGAGTTGGTAGGCGATGACGGTGATGAACAGGTGGCCGTCGGCCCGCTGCGGCTTGTGGTGGTAGATGGGACGCAGTCCGAGCTCGGACTTCAGCGCGCGGAAGACGGCCTCGACGTCGGTGAGCGTTGTATAGGTGCGCCACAGGGCGTCTTCGTCCCAGTCGGTCTCGCTGCTGCGCAGGCAGTAGACGCCCGGATGTGTGGCCATCGAGCCGTCCTGAGGACGACGGGTCC
Organism: Vicinamibacterales bacterium; assembly: GCA_965116825.1. Lineage (GTDB taxonomy): Bacteria > Acidobacteriota > Vicinamibacteria > Vicinamibacterales > UBA8438 > WTFV01. The sequence continues at coordinate 2,612,684 of OZ220736.1, read as the reverse complement.
AGGTGACGGCGACGGCCTTGTTGCCGGTCTGGTCGGCGGTGACCGCGATCTGGTAGTGCGGGGCGACGCGGGCATGCTTTGCTTTCAGTCGCCCGATGCGCTGCCAGACCTGGTCGAGGCGCTTGTGGGCGCGGGGGCGCGCCAGCCCGTCGTTGAGCTTGGTCAGGGCCGTCTCGAAGCGGGCGGCGAAACGCTCGACGATGCCGCGTTCTTTCTCGGCCCGCTGCTCGGAGTAACAGTACAGGCGCACCTCGTCGGGGTCGGTCGAGACCACCTTGTGCAGATGCACGGTCTGTTTGGATTGGGTCTGGATCGACACGGCGGTCTCGGCGTCGAACTGCCGGTGGCGTTCGCGGCTGACGACCAGATAGCGGTAGCGGTTGTCGCGCAGCCACCCGATGGCGGCCTCGGTGGCGACGCCGCGGTCCATGACCACCAGGGCGCCGGCCGGCGCATCGAGTGCCTCGAGCATGCCGGCCAGTGTGCGGTGTTCCCGGACGTTGCCGGCGAAGACCTGCGAGCGGCGCACGAAGCCGCTGGCGTCGAGCATCAGTCCCAGGGTCAGCAGCGGACAGTCGCTGCGCTTCTCTTTCGAGTGCCCGCGCTTGGCCTGCGGCTGCGCGCCCGCCTCGCCTTCGAAATAGGTGTTGGTCAGGTCGTAGAGGGTGACGGTCGGCTGCAGGTCGAACAGGCCCATGGCCCGCTCGAACAGATGCGCCTCGATCGCCTCGCGATGCTTCACCAGCGCGTCCGAGGCGCGGTAGAGCTGCATCGGGCTGACGGTCTCGAAGTCGACGCCGAGCAACTCGCCGAGGCCGCTGCGGGTTTGTAGCCAGCAGTGCGTCGCGCGCTCCGAGGCCGGCTGGGCCAGACGCCCGACGATGGCGCCGGCCGCCGCGGTGCGCAACGCGCCGTTGACGCCCAACTCGGCCAACAGGGCCGGCAGGCCCAATTGCTCCAGCGCCCACAAGCCGACCTGCTCGACGCCGACGCTGCGGGGGCGGACCAGGCGCAGCAAGTCGACGTCGACCGGCTGCACGTCGGTCGACTCGGCGGCCGATCCCTTCACCGGCGTGCCGCGGGCGACCAACTGTGCGGCTATGCGTTGCGCTTCGTGCTCGACGGCGGTCGGGCAATTGGCCACCAGGGGTGTCTGGCCGGCCAGGATGTCGTCGATGCGGGAGCAGACCAGCGGCCATTGCGCCTGCGGAATGTCGAAGTGGCGTCCGAGATTGAGCAGGGTGCGCTGGCGGACGGCGTTTCCGATGCGCTCGGAGTGGACGAGGCGATGCGAGAAGTAGGGCTGTCCGTCTTCGGTCCGCCGGGTATGGGTACGCCGAATGAACATGCGCCCACGATAGCGGGTGCACGTCTCCCGAAGCAATGCTCTTTTTACGATTATGGCACTACATTCAGATCCGCCACCACTCGATCCTTTAGAATCAACAAGTTACTGGGCTTCGATCCTCGGAGTATCGCCCAAATCGACAAAATCGTCGGGAATCTTGTTAAACATGGGCTAGCGCGAGGGCGCCCGTGACCGGGGCCTGCTCGTCACGTACAACCTGGATCTCGACGGGCTGCTGCACGTCCACGCGCGGGAACGGGCGACCGGCCGGGAAATCCGCGGCGTCGTCGAGAACGCCATCGGACGCGCCGGCCCCGAGGCGCTCAGCGAGGCACGCGAACGCGTCTCCGCGCTCTGGGGCGAGGCGGGCGACGGGGGTGAAGCGGACGCACAGGATGCCGGGGCGGTTGCGGCCGGGGGGCGGCGCGGCGCCGTCCCCGCCGGCCACCGTGCCCCCGGACGTGGCCGTGGAAGTCGAGGCGACCCTGACGCGGGCCGAGCAGGCGCTCGAGGCCGCACCGGCCGAGGATCGGGAAGAGATCATCGACCTGATGGAGGATCTCCGGGACGCGCTCAAGGAGGGCGCGGCCGAGCGGGCGGGCGAGCTCCGGCGCGAGCTCGACGAGATCCTCTTTTGCCTGGAGTAGCGGACGTGGAACGCTGTCCGACCTGCGGCGACCGGCATGCCGGCGGGCCGTCGTGCCACCGCTGCCCGGACGGACCTCGGCCAGGTGCTGGCGATAGAACGGGCCGCGGCCCGCCACCGGCGGCAGGCCCGCGCCGCCCTCGATCGCGGCGACCGCGCCGAGGCCCGCGCCTGCGGCGACCGCGCCTGCGCGCTGCATCGGTCACCCGAAATCCCTGACCACGCTGGCGCTGGCCGCCCTGGCGGACCGCGACTTCCCGGCGGCGGTTCGGCTGTGGCGGGAGGTTCGTGCCGGTTCCGCCGGTCCGGCCGCGCGTCCAGACCGGAATCCGCCGGAGTGTTGGCGGTCGTGGAAAAAACGTGGAGTATGACCAGCTGGTCGGACTCCACGTTTTCCATCGTCTGCGGAGTGGACGAATGTCCTGGTAGATGTCCGCTCCTGGAGCGGCTCGTCGCGTGAGTGTCGAGCGGCGCTTTCGTTGTGCTGGTTTCCCTCGTTGAGGTCCGGTTGCTGGATGCGTTGGCGTTGTGCGTGTTCCCCGTCTGACTTCACCATCTGTGCCCGTGGCCTCCTCGCCCACGGGCCGACATTCTTGCATCCCGTCATCTGCTGACTCCTCCCTTGGACCAAGGGGGGTCAGTTTTCACTGTCGCTGGGGGGTCAGCTTTCACTGTCGCCTGACACCCGCGCCCTGCTGACACAACGCATGGCGGAGCGGCTGTCGGTGCCGATGCGCGACCGCCTCAACGAGCTGGTCGCCGTCGCCGACGGCCGCATTCGCCGCTGCACGGCATCAAGACCGGCACGTCGAGCCCGTCGATCGGGGGCATGAAACGGCTTCTGGCGCGGCTGGAATCGATCGAGGCGACCGGCGTGCTGGACATCGACATGAGCTGGGTCAACGGCAACTACCAGCGGATCCTGTTCCACAGCGTCCGGACCGCGTCGGCCGACCGGGTGCGCGAGATGGGCCACCCCGCGCCGCCACCTTGCACTGATGTGCTTCCTGCACCAAGCTTGGCGCGACACACTCGACCAGGCCGCCGACATGTACGGCAAACTCCTCGACCGGAATCGGAAGCTCGTCGAAGGCCGCCTCGATGACATGCTCAAGGCGCAACGCCAAGCCGTCGACCGGATCGTTCAACGCTACCGCCGGCTCGGCGCCATGCTGCTCGATCCCGACGGCGGCGACGACGGGTTGCGGGCCCGACTGCTGTCCATCGTACCGGAGGAGCAGCTGCGCGAGGACCAGTCCGACCTGGCGAACTGGACGCGGGGCGACCGGAAGGCTCGCTTCGAGTAGACGGCCGAGCGGCAGGCCGGGCTGTGCCAGTTCGCCGCGCCCTTTCTGAGCCGGATGAGGGTTCGTCGACGAGCAGGGCGGGGAACGTCGCCGACGCTGTCGGCGCTACGGGCCTACCGTGAACACCGCGCGGCGGGGCGCCGCGGCCTGCCGCCCGATGTGTCGCTCGACTTCGCGCCACCGGCGCTGCAGCCGCTCATCCGCCGTAATGGCGTGACGGACCGCCGCCGCTGGGAGAGCGCGTTGTTCCTCCAGGTGCGCGACGAGCTCCAGACCGTGCAACTTCGCCATCGAGGGCGCGAAGAACTTCGGCCGCTTCGAGACCTTCTTCCTGCCCACCCGCTCAGTGGAAGCGGGTCCGCGAAGCGTTCTGGGCGCGGACCGGATTCCCCGTCGACCCCGACGTGGCGGTCGAGGCCCACCGTCGTGTCCGTCGACGCGGGGTTCGTCGCATCGACGGTCGCGCCGCGGTGACGTGCGAGCCAAGCCACGGACTCCGTTTCCCGCGTCGAACCTGTGCCGGGAGCCGGAATCCCGACGCCGACTGAGCAAATCGCTGATCGGAGAGGCATCGCGTTGTACACTGGACGGACCAGCAGGCACGATGCCATGACCACGGCAACGCCAAGACGAGACCCCGAGGCACCGCCACACGCGACGTACCAGGACGTTCTGGACGCGCCGCCCCACGAAGTGGCCGAGATCGTCGACGGGCTGCTCTACACCAATCCACGACCCGCGGCGCCGCATGCGCTGGCGTCATCGCTGCTCGGGTACTACCTCACGGGTCCGTTTCAGGTCGGACAAGACGGCCCGGGCGGCTGGTGGATCATCGACGAGCCCGAGCTACACCTCGGCGACGATGTTCTTGTACCCGACATCGCAGGCTGGCGCCGAGCCCGGATGCCGATCTATCCCGCGACCGCGTACTTCACGCTTTCACCGGACTGGGTCTGCGAGATCCTCTCCCCATCGACCCGCAAGCTCGACCTCGAGGCCAAGCGTCCAGTGTACGCACGAGAGGGTGTACGCCACCTGTGGCTCGTCGACCCCGCCGAACGCACGCTCGAAGCGTTCGAGTGCACCGCAGGGGAATGGACGAGGATCGCGACCGCTGCCGACGACGAACCCGTCCAAATCGCCCCGTTCGAAGCCGTGAGCTTTAGCTTGGCCGACCTCTGGCCCTGACAACGACCAGCGGCGAGTCCTTTGGCGGTGCCCGACCGTCGCCGCCGGCGTGGGCGTCACGCAGGCCGCCTCGGCCAAGCTCGTCGCCGACCTCCTATACGGAGGTCTCCAGCCGGCCCGGAACCGCAGCCGCCGGCACCTGCCCGATGGGGTGTCGGTCGAGGAGCCGAAGGCGGCGCTCTTCCAGACCGTCGACCCGGCGGGGCCGCGGCTGACGGGCCGAGCACTCGATCGGCGGCTCGTGCTGGCGATGGTCAAGCGCCTGGCGTGTACGTCATCGGTATTCACACGCGGCCAGGAGCGGAATCGGCAACCGCGTCCGTGCATTTGGCGACGGAGGACTCGAAGATGGATGCCCGGAAACGTCTGCAGCAGCCGCAGGGGGCGCTGGTAGTTGGCCAGGGCGGCCTGGATGCGGATGTTGAGTGTGGCCAGGGCGGCGTCGGCCCGGTCGACGGCCTCCACCTGGATCTGCAGCGCGAACAGCGCGAGCGGATCGAGCGTGGCGGCGAGCGCCTTGGCCAGTGGCGCGAGCTTCGCTCGTACGTGGCTTGTGAGCCCGGCATTGGACAAGAAACAGTCCGAGCCCAGCGCCCGCCATGTTCAGCGCCACACCCAGTAGCCATCCCTTATCAACTCCCCGCCGCCAAACACTTCCATATCATTACGGTACACATACTCAATGAGCTCTCCCCTGAGCCTTATCAGATCCCAGTACTCCCGAGTCATCCCATACGTTCCCGCCGCCAATTCCTCGGGCGTCGGCAGATCCACACTTGTCATCTCCCCCGATTCCCGACCCGCTATCAGCAACACCTCATTCGTTGCGGGCGCAAACCGCCAGTACGTCGCGAAAAGCGACCCGTATCCTCCCTCCTCTCCTTCCCGCGGTAGCTCGCCGCCCCCACCACCTCTACGCCGTTCGTAAATCCCTTTGTACCGAACCAGTCTCTCTTCAAAGTCACTCCCCCCGCCGCTCCGCAACCGCAGTTCGCGCCGCAACTGCATGACGAGATAGTTCTTCGCGATGAGGGGATTATGCGCCAATACCTGTGCCATCCGTTCTCGATCCCCCCGATCCACTTCTCTTCCCCAAAGATACCGATGCACAAGCGGTAGAACGAGCTCTCCTGTAAGAAGCGCCTGCTGCGCAATTGCCAAACTCACCAGCCGATATGCGGTCTCGATCGCCACTAGTTCCTCGCCCCGAGGCCAGGCAGGCCCTCCGAACGCAATATCCGCTGCCGTCCGCAACATCACGCTGCGTTCTCTATCCCGTAACTGATAGTACGGCAGCACCTCCATCAACAACTTAACATGGTGCACGATCGCATCTGCACGCAACAGCCATCGACTGGCCGAAATTCCTCCAGTCTCGTCACGTAGCGACCCAAACGGATCCGCCGACATCTCTGTCGCTATACTAACATCGTGTCTCGTATCCGCGAAAGTCGATGTCCTCGTACGAACCCGGCGAGTTAAGAAGCGCGCAAAAAGTCCTTCTTCTTCCACGGCCGTGCTCCAAGGGGTAGTGTCGATTCACGAAACGCACCAGCGGGGTCACGCCCGGATTCACATAGGTGCCAAGCATCGTGCCGCCACCCGCGCTTGGGTACGCCGCCAGCCAGAAAATCGGGTGAATTCGCCGAGCACCTTCTGTCGAAAACACATCCTGCATCGCGGTCATGCATTCTGCCCACTGCCCTGCGAAGGTCCGGTAGTGTTGGTCCAGCGATACCCAAGAAGCAAAACGACCGAAGCGCCGCTCCCGTTCCTCCAATGCGAAGTAGGGCTCCCGCCGCTCCTGGAACTCCGGGTACAGCCTTCCCCGTGAATCCAAAAAGTTGGCGCAACCGGCGAAGGATCCGCGCAACTGAGAATAGTCACCAAGCAGACCTGCCAGCTGCCCAATCTCCCACCTTACTTCCCGGATCGAATCGCCAAGTGACACAAACCCAGAAGCGATTTGGGCCGCCAGCCGCTCGTTCACCTCTCCCAGCGCCCCCAACACCTCCTGCCGACCGTCCAGCACAGCCAAGTGAGTCCTCGCGATTTCCCGCCGGGCTTCGAACAGGTCCTTCAAGATCAACTCCTGCTGCTCCCTCACCCCCTCCAACAGCTCCGCGACCAAGGCCAGACCAACGTCAGGCTCGGTGTCTGAAAACAATCCTGTCAAGCCAGTTACAGTATTAGCAGCGCCGGCGACGGCAACCATCGGGTTGCCCGCAGCGAATCCCGCCCAAGTGGTTCCCACGCCGACGATTGTATCCAGACCGCTCTGAAGCCTGCCGGCATCCTCTGAATCCAGCACACCGGTGGTCGCCAACATCCGAACTACGGCACGACCGGAGCTGTCTAGCTCAATCATGTGGCGGGCCAATTCTTCTGCCTCTCGTCGCAAATCGCTGACCGGCGGCGCGGCTTGAGTGTCGGGAGGCGGAAAACCAGCAGCATTGGGAATTCGGCGTAGGATCTGCCTGTTAACGTCTTCCACCTGACCGGCTCGGTCATGTAGATCCTTACGAAACTCGCCGACGGTCTCCACGGCCTCGACATAGTTGTCCCGGTCGACCAACGCCAGTGCAGCATCGAGATCGTCCGGCGCCCCGCCGAGAATGTCTGTCCAAAATGGATCCCCTGCAAAATCCAATCCAGCCAGATGCGCTGCCACGTCGTATCCGTGCGCAAGCAGCACCCCGCTTCCATTATCAGCTGCACTGAAAAGCGACGACCGCCTCAGCGCCGTGGCGGCTAGTCCTGCGCGCGCCACCCCGGGATTGGATTCCACGATTTGACCGAACAGCTCAGGGTCGGCTCTGCCAGTCTCCAATAGCAATCGTGCGGTCTCACGGTCCAAAAAGCTCTTGATGGCGTAGGCCGCCAGCACCCCGCCAGTAATGGGGAGATAGCCGCCGGGAATGAGAAGAGTCAGGCCCGTGCGAACGGCGACGCCCCCGAGAGCGCCGGACAACGTATTCGTGGGTTCTAAGCGCCGAAGCAATTCCTGTCTCTTCCGCAGATACTCTTCCTCAGCGTGCGCAGCAACCAGCTGCTGGTCGGCGGACCGAGCGCCTGCTGTAACGCTCGCGAGCTGTCGGGCGTAAAGGTCGTTTTCAGCATCGGCCGGTAAAGGAGCCAGCAACGGCGCGACGAGTACGGCGCCAAGATAGATCCATGTCGAGAAGAGTCTAGATTTAATGGAAGGCATCCTCGACCCTCACTTGCAGTTGGGCGTCCGACAGTTGCAGATCTTAACGTAGAAGTTGACCGCTACGTTCTTGGGTCTAGTTTCCATGCCACCGACTGAAGGTACAGCGCTCTCTTGACTGGTGCGGTCCCAATCGGACCCGTCGTTGTCGGTATCCGATGAGCCGCTTCCCAAGTTGTTGGCCCTCCCGTCGTCGCGAATGTCGATAGCGGAACTTCCGATCCGGGCGGGGCTTTCCGCTGCGTAGACATCGCCATAAACATGGCTATGCATCCCATGAGCGTGGCGGCCGAAAGCGTCCGCCTGATAGCTCCCCAAGAAGCGATCGCCAACAGTATCATATGCTGCGAGGCAAGTAATGCGATCGCGCTCGTCACCACGAAGGTCGGCACACGCGTTATTATTCGCCATCCGCAAAAAGCGTCCACGGGCGTCCGGAACCACTAGCCCATACCCATCCCTATGCGTGAGGTGGGGTGACAGCGCGGTCTGTACGTGCAACGTCCGGCCATCCATGAGAATCCACTCCGCTCCGTTGAGTTCCTGAAAGGGCGTCTCGGCAAGAATCGAGGTCCGAACGTCACCAACAGAAAAGACGTCGCCGCCACGAGCGGAATCGAGGCAAACCTCCTGACCAATCTGGCCGCGAGCATCGGGGGCGACGCCCAAGGTGACGCCGAAGAAGAGGAACACCAGGAGCAGCGCAGGAAAGAAGGGCTCGGCGGTGGCTCTTTTAGGCATTGGGCAAACCCCGATAAGTCCCGAGTGTCCCGAATGGTCCCGAATCAACGCAACATCAATGCAACATCAATGCTAGCGCGTTATCTGAAGTGGGCAGAAACGAATTTCGGAATTGACAGGCGAGGTTCCGTACGAGTTCAGAACAGTCCAAAACTCACCCTCCCCAATCGGCATCGTCAGCGAGCCATGGATCAAATACGCCTCAATATTGGCGTACCGGACCGAGGCACCACCGCGCATGTGGCGCCTCGAAATTGGGCGTTGTTCCAGGCTTTCGCGATCTGGAGCCACGAACCCGACGACGCCAGAACGAGGAGCGTCGTCTCCGGAGGGTCCTGTATCAAGCGCGGCGACAACGAACCCCGCTGAAGGCGCACGGCGTACTGTGCCGAGTCTCTCGGACGTGCAGGGTCCAACGGAGACTGTCAGCGCGGTCTCCAATGCAGCTATTTCTTGCCGCGCGAGGCGTAGAGCGTCGGCGGAAACGCGCGCGATGGTGCGCGCTTCGAGACCTTCCAGTTGCTCACGCAACTGAAGCACTTCGGCTCTCAAGTCGCGGATCCGGTCATGTAGCGCGTCGGCATCGCTGGAGTCACCCGGCGGTTGGCCCTCGGCAGCTTGCGCCTGTGACGCTCCCGGGGGTGCAACGGGTTGCGCGGCAAGGGGAACCTGGAACAGAAGCCCCACGGCTCCGACCGCGAGCAGGCAGAGCACTGCGGCCGTCAACATCAAGAATGGGCGTCTCATTTGCATTCTCCTCTCCCGAGACTACCACAGGCATGATGGCTCGCACGGTTCGGTGCGCGAGCCGGTTGAGCGGTGGGTCCGGGCTGTCGTAAGCAAAAAACATGCCACGCTTGGTGGCGGTGAGATCTCGCAGCGCATCCGGCTGGCCGTCGTTCCCGTTCCGCCCGTGCGCAACGTCCTTGGACCAGGAAGCATCGTGGCCTTCACGAGAGAGCCTGCACCCTGCCCGCGTCACCATGAGCGTCCATGAGCGACGGCCTCTTGACATTCTTCCGGTCGCCATTATTCTGGCGCCGGTGGCGGGAGATCTCGACCGCGCGTTGCGAGCGTTGATCCGTCGCCGCGCGTTCGCGGTGACTGCCGTACTGACCCTGGCGCTGGCGTTCAGCATTCCCGCCGTCGTGCTGTCGACGGTGGATCGGCACTTCTGGCGGCCGCTCGACCGGGCCGACTCGGACCGGCTCTTCACGTTGCAGATCCGGGTCGAGGACGGTCGCTTCTCGCCCCTGAGTCATCCCGAGTATCTGCAGTTGCGCGATGCGGGCGCGGAGGCTTTCATTCTCGCGACCTTCGGGCAGTTCGACTTCACGCTCGTTGCCGGCGGTGCGCCGACGCGTGTGAACGTCGCCCTGGTGTCCGGCGACTTCTTCACCGTGCTGGGGGCGCGGCCGGCGCACGGTCGCCTGCTGGCGGCGAGCGACGACGCCCCGGGCGCCCGGCCGCTGGCGGTCGTGTCCCACCGGGCCTGGACGACGCGGTTCGGCCAGGACCCCGACCTCGTCGGGCGCAGCGTGCGCCTGGGGCCGCAGGCGTTCACGGTCGTCGGCGTCGGCGTCAACCCGCTCCCCGGTCCGGCGCACGCGCCGGACTTCTGGGTTCCGCTGTCGGCGCTCCGCCAGGTGCTGCCTGAAGCCGCCGATATTCTGCTCGACCCGCGGGCGCGCTGGTTGGAGACGGTCGGAAGGCTGCACGCGTCGACGTCGCGCGGCGAGGCCGCCGAGCTGGCCGCCCTGGCCCGGGATCGGCTGCCGTCCGACGTGGCCGCCGCACGAACCGAGGACTGGCGGTTCGTGGCGCGGCCCGTGAACCACGCCCGACTCGGACCCGGGTACCACCGGGACACGACGCGGTTCCTGACCGTCCTGGTGGCCATCACGGGCGTCTTCCTGTTCGCTGCCTGCAGCAACATGCTGCTGCTGCTGCTGACCCGCGGTGCCGAGCGGACGCACGAGCTGGCGGTGCGCCGTGCGTTGGGAGCGTCGCTAGCGGCCCTCGTCCGTCCGGGCGCGGCCGAGTTGCTTCTGCTGATGGGCGCCGGGGTGGCGGTGGCGCTGCTGGCTCTGCGGTGGGTGGCTCCGGTCGTGTCGGCGCTGCCGCAACTGGCGCCGCTGGGACCGGCGGTCTCCCTGGACGCCGGGGCCGTCGTCTGGATGCTGGCCGTCGCCGGCGCGGCCTGGTTGGCGGTCTGTCTCGGGTTGCTGCTGATGACGGCGGTTCGGCCACCCACGCTGGCCGATGCCCCAGGGCCCGGGGCGACGGGCCGCGGCCGGCGCCAACAGGCGCTGGTGACCGCGCAGGTGGCGGTGGCAGGTGTCCTGGTGGTCGCCGCAGGGCTCCTGCTGCGCAGTGCCCACGGCGTCGCGTCGATTCCGCGCGGTTTCGTCGCGCAGGACGTCGTGCTGGCTCGGATCCACCCGTCGGGCTATTCGCCGTCGGAGGAGTCGACGTTCTATCGGCGTCTGGTCGACGAGATCCGGAGCCGCGGGGTGGTCACCTCGACCGCGCTCGGGTGGCATGCCCCGCTGAGCGTGTTCCACCTGAGCGTCGCGGTCGAGATTCCAGGGACCTCGATGGAGGTCACGGGGAACATCGTCTCCACGGGCTACTTCCGAACGCTGGGCGTTTCCCTTCTGGAAGGCCGGGCGTTCGGCGCTGCCGACGACGCTGACTCGGCGCCCGTCGCGATAGTCAATCGCACCCTGGCGGAGCGTCTGTGGCCCGGCGGCTCCGGGATCGGACAGGTTCTCACGTTCCCGCGCAGCGGCGGGGATCGGACCGTGATCGGCGTGGTCGACGACATGCGCTATCGCACGCTGGCGGAATCGACACAGCCGCTTGCCTACCTGCCTCTGGCGCAGCGCTTCGTGTCGCCGGTCTTCATTCATGCACGGTCGCCGCTGGGTGTCGAATCCACGTTGCAGCACCTGCGTCAGGTCGTGGCCGACCTCGATCCGAGGGTGCCTCTGAGCGACGTGACCACGCTGAGCGAGCGGGTCGACGAGGCGCTCGACCGGTGGCGGGCGCCTGCGTGGCTCGCCGGCCTTCTCGCTGCGGTCACGCTCGTGCTGACGATGGCCGGACTCCATGGCGTCCTGATGATGGTGATCGGCCAGCGGACGCGCGAGCTGGCGATCCGCGTTGCGCTCGGCGCCCGCCAAAGCCGGGTGCGCTGGATGGTGCTCGGCCAGGGGTTGCGGCTGGTGACCGCCGGGGCGCTGCTGGGGATTGGCGGCGCCGTTCCGCTGATGAACGTCCTGGGAAGCCAGTTGTACGGGATCGTCGCCCACGACGCCACGACGTTGGGGACCAGTCTGGTCGGATTGCTCGCGGCCGGCGGTCTGGCCTGCGATCTGCCGGCGCGGCGAGCGGCGCGTCTCGACGCCGCCGCCGCGCTGCGAAGCCAGTGACCCGCCGGCGGCTTCCGTCGCCGTCAGAACGTCTGCGACATCTTCTCGGACCGGGACGATGTGCCGGCCGGTGCGCCCGGCGCGATCACCGGGCAATGTCCTCGACCGCTTCGTCGAGCAGGGAACGGAAGAACGGACCGTCGATGCCGTTGCCGCGGGCCAGAATCACGCCCTGGTCGTCGACGAGCACGTAGGTCGGAAACCCGCGAACGGCCCAGGCCCGCGCGAGGTCGCTGTCGATGCCCACGTGCCAGTTCGTCCAGGGCATCGGCTCGCGCTCGCGGAACGCCGTCACCGTCTCGAGTTCCTCGTCGACGCTGATCCCGAGCAGGGCGAACCGATCCGCAGGCAACTCGGCGACCAGCTCCCGTAACTCCGGCAGCACGTCGATGCAGGGCACGCACCACGTCGCCCAGAAGTTGAGCAGCACCACGCGGCCGTGGTAGGCCGAGAGGCGATCCTCGGTACCGCCGAGGCGCCGGCCCGTCATCTCCAGCACGGTGCCGCCCACGGTCGCGTGTCGAATCGTCCGGAGCAGGTCCGCCTCCACTTCCGCGAACGTCCTCGATGTGCCGACCGAGCCCGAACGCGTGTCACCGAACCGCTGACTCTCCACGCCGACGCTCAGCCCGGTCGCCGCCTCGATCGCGCGCTGCCGTTTGGCATCGCGCTCTGCAGCCCCCAGCCGGGCTGCATTGATGGACTGCATCAATCCAGCCGCCACGTAGTAGCGCGCCATCGCCCGCACTACGGGGTCCGCGGCCCCCGAGGCCAGATCCTCGAAGAACCGGTCCAGATCCGGCGCCAAGGACTCGCCGCTGAATCCGTAGGACCGCCGGCCATCCATCCGCGCCAGCACGCGCGGCCATTGCTCGTAGTCCGGGACGTGAGCGACGAGCGCCCGCGCCCCGCGGACCATGTGCCGGGCGGCGTCCGGCTCACGGAACGTCTGTGCAACGAGAAAGTCCGCGGCGTCTCTCGTTCGGTCGTGCGTACCCCCGGCATCCACGATCGCCGTCGCCGCGGCGATGGCGCGGCGGATGTCCGGACGCTCGTCCCACGCCTCCTGCAGACGACGGCGGCGTTCCTCGGCCGACAGGCCGGCCTCGAGTTCGGGTGGGCGCCCGCTCCATGCGCCTTGCGCGTCTAGGTACTCCTGCACCAGCGACCAGTCCGGACCCACGTCGGGCAGGGGCATGTCCACCGGCACGAAGGAGAACGGTGCGAGCTGCTCCCGGGCGGGAGCATCCGGCACGCCGTCAGCAGCCTCGACCGTCGCACTCGCTGCCGTGGGCCGTTCCGAGGTACCGCCGTCGCGGCCGGCTGCCGCGCGGCCGTCCCGAGCGTTGCAGCCCTCGATCTCGAAGACCGCGGCCAATCCCTGTCCCGGGCCGCGCGAGACGCGGTCCGGAGACCCGCCTGACGCGCTTTCCCGGGCCACCGTCATCTTCACCTCGATCCGGCTCCCGTTGACCGCGCTTACCGAGCCGCGGTAGGGCGCGATGATTGCGCCCGCGGCATCCTTGACGACACCGTCCTCGAACGTCCAGCGATCCGAGACGTCGTGCAACAACGCGCGCTGGCCGACCTGGACCGACTCGCCCGGGCGCCCCATGATTGTCAGCTCCGCAACGAGGAAGGGGTTCACGAAGCCGAACGCGTAGAGGTAGCAGTCGTTCTCCGCCGTGGTCTGGGCTCCCGACGGCGGCGCCGCTGCGGAAACGGATACTGCTATCGCGGCCGCGAGCGGCAGGATCCGGCGGACTGTTCTGCGGGGATTCGTCGTCACCTCCCTCTTCGTACGGCGGCGTCAGCCGCTACACGCGCGGGTCCGCGGAATCGCGGCCATCCGAAATGACGCAACGTCGCCACTATACCGCCGGGGGCATGGCATGCACATCCGGCCGGCCGTCGACGTGACTTGCCCCAAACCGAGCGCCGTATTCCCCTTGATGTTCTACCTGTTCCTTGCCACTCTGGTAGCCAATCTACCCATGCAGGAGGCGGCTACGTGGCACGACCACCCCTGAGCGAAGACCAGCTCGGATTGCTGCAAGGGACGCTGGACATGCTCATTCTCCAGACGCTCCGGCAGGGACCCGCACACGGCCACCAGATCGCGATCACTATCGAGCGGACCTCCAGCTCGCCAGACCGGCGACGATGAGCACGACGACGATGGTGCCCACGAACGAGGCCGGATCGGATGGTGGAATACCGAACAAGAACGTGTGGGCCTTCGGCCGCGGCATCGAAACGGCATGGTGAAGGAAGGAGAGACAAAGGGAGCGAAAGACCGCCGCTATTCGGACTTGAGCAACATCGCCGGCGGGGTGCGGACGGCCCGAACAGCCGGCGCGAGGCAAGCGGCAACGCCCCCGCCGAGGACGACCAGCGTCGCCGACGCAAGCACGGTCCAGTCGTGCGGCGCCACCTCGTACAGCAAGGCCGCCATTGCCCGGCCGGCGGCGGCGGCCGTGACCAGACCGGCTACTGCCCCCACGACTACGGGGCGCATCCCTTGCCCGAGCGCCATGCCGAACACGCTCCAGGCGGTGGCGCCGAGGGCCAGACGGACCGCGATCTCGGTGCGCCGCCGCTCGACCGCCGACGCCACCACGCCGTAGACGCCCAGACCGACCAGCAAGAGGCCCGCCAGGGCGAAGCCGACCGTCAGCGTGAGCTGGAAGCGGCGCGTGGCCACGGCGTCGGACAGCACCCGCTCCATCGTGCGGATGTTGTGGATCGGCAGCGCGGGGTCGATTGCCGCGACCGCCTCGGTGACCGCGGCAACCAGCGTCAGCGGACCGGTCTCCGTTCGCACGACGAGCGTGGTCTGGCGCTGGGGGAGTATCCAGTAAGGGACGTACGCAACGAGCCCGGCGGCATTCTCCAGATCGACCACCCGGGCGTCGGCGACCACGCCAACGACCTCGAACGGCTCGCCGCCGTGGTGGACGAGCCGCCCGATCGCGTCCTCGCCCGGCCACAGGGTCCGGGCCGCGCGCTCGCTGATCACGATGGGCGGACGCGCTCGGTCGTCCTCAGTGAACATGCGGCCGCTGGTGACGGCGATGCCCATCGCCTGTGGATAGTCCGGGCTCACGATGCGGTAGTTCGCAACCGGCCGTTCCAGGATCGGGCGGGTGTCATCCATGCGGCTCAGCGTCTCGATGAACGCGTGTCCCTCCAAAGGCAGGCGCTGCACGATACCGACCGACCGAATCGCCGGCATGCTCTCCAGCCGGCCCAGTATCTCGCCGTAGACGCGCGTCATGTCGCTGCCGTCCGGGTATCGGAGGCGCGAGAGCTGCAGGTCGGCCGCGAGAACGCGATCGATAGAGAATCCGCGGTCAACCTGCATCACGCGCACGAAGCTGGCGAGCAGCAGCCCGGTCACGGCGATCAGGCTGAGGCAGAGTCCTGTCTGAAGGCCGACGAGCAGTCCCGGCGCGGTGCTGCGCCGCCGCGCGGCGGCGTCACGCACGTTCAAGGTCTCGATGGGGGCGACACGACCCGCGTGCCACGCCGGCACCAGGGCGCACAGCATCCCGCAGGCCAGCGTCACGCCGAACGAGACGGCGAGCACTGTCCCGTCGATGGTTACCTCATCGAGCCGAGGTAGCTCGATCGGCGCTGCCGCGACCAGGGCGCGCAGAACACCGTTCGCCATCAGGACGCCCCCGAGGCCACCGGCCAAGGCGACGAGCAGGCTCTCGCGAAGCGCGCGAAGCGTCGCGTCTCGCGGCGGCGCGCCCAAGGCTCGCCGAAGAGCCAGTTCGCGGCACCGTTCGAGCCAGCGGGCACCGAACAGGTTCGACACGTTCGCACACGCCACCAGCAGCACCGCGACGACCGCGGCAAGCAGGAACCAGAGGGGCCGGCGTGCATCGCCCACCACCTGGTCGACCAGTGGTCGTACCAACGCCCTCGGATGGATCGGAGCCGCGGCGTACTCGCCATCCAGAATGCCGTTCAGCTCGACTGTCGCCTGGGCCGCAGTCACGTCCGGCGGCAGGCGCAGGAGCGTCGGATAGTCGAATGCGCCGGGCGAGCGGAGCTGCGACTCGCTCCAGGCGAGCGGCTCGAAGAACTCCGGCCGGTCCGACCAGCCGCTCTCTACCGGCGTCAGGTCTGCGAACCGCGGGAACCAGAACCAGGCCGGCAGGACGCCTACGACCTCGACCGGCTGATCGTCGAGTACGATGATGCGGCCGAGCACGGCCGGGTCGCCGCCGTAACGGCGCTGCCACAGTCCGTGCGTCAGTACCGCCACGCGGGCGTCGGGGGCTTCGCTATCGGCGTCCTCGAAGACCCGCCCGAGTAGCGGCTCGATACCCAGAAGCTCGAAGAAGCCGAGCGAAACGCGCGCGCCGCGGAGCGGCTCCGGCGCGCCGTCCCCGGTGACGACGACGTTGACCGGCTGAACTGCAGCGAGCTCTCTACAGGTCACTTGGCAGTTGCGCTGCCACGCGTCTACCGACAGTGCGTTGACGGCCAGCACGGGGAACCGGTCCGCCAGTTCGGGAATCGCGATCTGCACCGTCATCAATCGGTCGGGCTGTCGGTAGCCAAACGGCGACAGGAGGATGCCGTCGACGAACGAGAAGATCGCCGTTGTGGCGCCGATGCCGAGGCTCAGCGTCGCCACCGTCACCACCGTGAACAGGGGGCTGTGGCGCAGCGAGCGTACCGTCAGTCCGATATCGCGCAGCATGTCGGACACGGGCCGGACGCCGCGTGCGTCCCGCACCGCCTCCTGAATGGGAGTCATCCCACCGAAGCGCAGGTGCGCCTGCCGGCGCGCCTCGTGCGCGTCCATGCCGGCGGCGAGGTTTTTCTCCGTCTCCATGTCCAGATGGAAGCGAAACTCCTGCCGCATCTCGGCGTCTTCGCGCCTGCTGCGCAGGAGGCTCCAGAGCCGTCGCAGCCATTCCCTGAGCATGTTCATCACCCGGCCCAGTTCAGCACGCCGTTTACGGCGCCGACAGTGCGCTCCCACTGCGCGCGTTCGGTATCGAGCTGCCGCCGACCGAGCGGCGTGAGCGAGTAGTACCGCGCTCGCCGGTTGTTCTCGGTGACCCGCCACGTCGAGTCGACGCAGCCCTTGCGCTTCATCCGCTGCAGTGCGGGGTACAGCGTGCCCTGTTGTATCGCGCGAACACGTCGCCGGACATCTGCTCGATCCGCTGCGCGAGACACCATCCGTGCATCGGCTCTATCGAGAGTGCGCGCAGCACCAGCAGGTCGAGGGTACCCTGCAGCACGTCGGTGCGGTCAGGCGACATCGGAGCCTCCTTTTGTGCATCTGTAGGCATAGTGCCGCGTTTCTTCAGAATGTCAAGAGGATCCGCAGATCGCCCGCGGCCTGCAGTTGTGGGCGGACGACGATGGCCGAAGTTACGTCGTGGTCGGCGTGGTTCCCGACGTCTGGCCCTCGTTGCTCACCGGGGGCCCGGCGACGACAGCGTTCGTGCCGATCCCCGTCGCGCGGTTCGGCGGGGACTCGATCCAGGGGACGACGGTGCTGATTCGGGGCATGTCAGATCGGGGCGCGATGGCCACCGTCCGCGACGAACTACGGCGGACTCACCCGCTACTCACTATCTTCAACGCTCGCACGATGGAACGAACATCTCGAGCGATTCGAGCGCAACGCCCACATCGCTGTCAGCCAACTCGCCGGTCTGAGTCTGTTCGGTCTCGTGCTCGCCACGATCGGCCTGACCGGCGTCACGTCCTATGCGGTCGCCCGCCGGCGTAGCGAGATCGGGATCCGGATGGCGCTCGGCGCCAAGCGCCCCCATGTCTTGTGGCTCGTCCTCCGGGAAGGCACGTTCCTGGTCGTCACGGGCGCGGTCCTCGGCGCCGCGGGGGCGTTCGCAGTGGCTCGTACGCTCTCCGCCCTGGATCCCGATCACGCGCAGATCCTGGGCAACTATATCGGGGATCAGGTTCTGCTCGTCGGCGCGCCAATGCTGCTCGTCGTGGCGGCACTGGCCGCCTGTACGGTGCCCGCCTGGCGGGCAGTACGGATCGACCCCGCCTCGACCTTGCGGGCGGAATGATCCGCACACGCCCCGACACCCTCGGCATCCGGCCTACCGAGCGCACGCAGCGTAGCCCGAATGTCCGGCGGGGTGGCCCGCCGAGAACACGTCTTGGTGTGTGGCTCAAAGACGGGGAACTCCCGCAGCCTCATTGAAGCTGCCCGTAGCGATCGAACACGAGCATGGCGTGCCGGTGTGGCTTTCGCACCGAACGCCACGCATCACCGCATTGGTGCCAACTCCCGCGTGGTGGGATCCGGGATCGCTCTGGAGCGACAACGCACCACGGTGCTCGGGTTCTCGCTACGCGGCTTTGGAGCCAGGGTCGGGTCGGCGAAGATGGGGCCGAGCAGACGGGTGCGGATCTTGACAAGCAACCCGCCGAGCCGCACGCCGTCCGGAGTGAGTCGATAGCGCCGACTGCGACCGACCCGCTCCGCCAAGCCATGGGCGCGGAGCTTGCCCAGGTCGTAACGAAGCTGACCGAGGGTGTAGTCGTCCTCGTCGAGGCGGTGCCGAGCCACGATGCGTTCGTGCAGTTGCCGCGTCGTCGAGTCCCCGAGCAGGCCACCGGTGTACAGCAGGTTGTCGAGCAGCCGGATGAGGCGGTCGTCATGCAGCGAACTGGTGGCAGGCAGCGGCCGCATCGAATTGCGGCAGACTGTAGTGGAGCGTCTGGTGGACGACGGTATCGTCATCCTGAACGTCGGAAGCGATGCGGGTGCGAGCGTGGGAGACCGTATGACGATCGAGCGGGTCACGCGCGAGATTCGTGATCCCGTGACGGATGAAATTCTGCGTCGGTTGAGTTCCGAAGTCGGCACGATCGAATTGATCGACGTGGATGCGGTGTCTTCGATCGGGCGGATCCTGGCCGGCACGGAATTCCAGATTGGAGACTTGGCGAAGACCGTCACGAACTGACCCGGAACCATAGAGGGGGTCCTCGGCTCGCGGAGGTCGTGTCTCGTACGAATCGGCACGTCGGCGCAATCAGAGCTGCGGCTTCTCGTCTATCATGGTTCATTACAATGAGCGGACCCAAGTCCGTGAGCTACTCCGTCAGCGCCGAAGTGGCCGCGGCGGAGCGGGAGCGCCGGCGCATCCGGCGAGAACAGCTCCAGGCGCGTGGCGCGGCGCTCTCCCGGGAGTTGACCGGGGTTGCCGAGCGATGGCGCGAAGCCGGGCGACGGTACGGCGAGGCGTTCCCGGCATGGCCCCATGGAGAGGCCCCGGCCAAGCCACTCGAGTCCCGTCATGCGGACACGTTGGACGCCGTCGTCGGCGAACTCGCCGACCGCCTGGCGCAGGCCCGGCGGGAGTTGGCCCGACAATCGACGCTGTTCAGGATGCGCACGTCGCTGCAAGCGGCCTCGCAGCTCCACGCCGACGATTCCCGCGCGGCCGAGGATAGAGCGCGGCAAGAGGAGCAGGAGATGCGGCGGTGCGCTGAGGACGTCGCGCGCCTGCTGGGCACGTTGGCGGCGGAGGCATCGCACGAAGACCGGACGGCGGTCGAACAGCGGGCCGAGGAGGCGGCTGCGGCGCCGGGGACGGCCCGTCGAAGGGCCCTGCTCGATCAACTGCGTTTCGACATTCAGCGAGTTAACGCCGCGGCCGAGGCGCGGCGGCGCGAGGTCGAGCAGGTGGCGCGATGGCGCGAGCGGCTGGCGGGGCTCGAAGGACCGGCGGTCCGGGAGCTCGACCGGGACCTTCGCCGGCTCGTCGAGGGCGGGGCCCCGCTCGCCGTGCCGCAGGACATGGCGCACAGGGTGGAGAATGTCGCGGCCCGGGCGGCCGAGGCGTCGGATCGCGACCTTGCGCTGGGCGTCATCACGAAGGAGCTCGAGAATCTCGGCTACGTCGTGGAGGCCGGGTTCGCCACGGCATCGGCCGAGGCGCCGGACATGCTGCTCCGCAAGCAGGACATGGCCCACGACTACCACGTGTCATTGCGGGCGGAAGTCGGCGCGCCGCTCCTGCAGGCCAGGGTGGTTCGCGAAGTCGACGACGCCGGCCTCGATGCCCACGACGCGCGGAGCGCGGAGCGCGAGGGGACTGACCGTGAGGTGGAGAGCGCCTGGTGCCGCGACCTCGCCGCCGCTCTCGCGGCGGCCGAGCATCGGGGCGTCCGTGGGCGGGTCGCCTCGCGACACGTGGCGGGCGGGGTGCCCGTCGCGACCATCGCGCCCCTGAAGACAGGGGCCGAGCCCAAGGCCCGGTGCAAGCGCAAGCGAACCACCCGGCTGAGGTCGCGGGTCGTTCGCTAGTGCTGGTGGTACGTCCGACCGGCGGCCTTGCGCTGGAACGTATCGTCGGACCGTCGCTTTCCGGCGGTTTCGCGGCCCGAATCGCCGGCGCCGTGGCGAAGGTGGACCGCAAAACGCGCTTCTTGGGAACACCGGCAGATTCATCGAGGAGCCGGAGAATGTCGCAGCCGTCCGAGCCTGACACCGCCAATGGGTCGGAGCGACCCGGCTCCTCCGGCGCTTCCGCGCCGCCGCCGCCGGCTGGCGCCCGCCCCCCCGCCACGAGCGTCGACGCCTTTCCGCGGTGGCTGCGGCAGTTGGCGCAGTACCTGCCCATCTGCTCGCAGTTCGTCGTCGAGGGGAACACCAGGGACGTGCACCTGGTGCGGAGCGAAGACGGGCTGCTGCTGCAGCCGGTCGTCAGTTGCCTGTGGGAGCTGCTTCGCGAGCAAGGCTGCGAGGGCCTTCTCATCTACGACCGGGTGTCCGGCATTCGAGTGTTCCCGGACGACCGGCGGCAGGTGATCGAACAGAAGCTCGGAACCCCGCCGGGCCGGCAGGGGCGCAACGAGTTGCAATCGCTCGAGGCGCTTCAGCAGCGGCTCTTCGACGTATCGGCCTGTCGCGAGCTCTGCTGCGCCTTCGTCATTGAGTACGCCTCGCGGCTCGTCAAGAGCGCGAACGACCTGGAGGACGCCGAGTACGGCTTCTTCACCGCGTGCGGCAAGCTCGCCGACACGACGTACGAGCTGCGCAGGCCCGACACGGGGCGGCTGGTGTTCAATCCCATCGTCTGGCTGGTCGACCAGGCTAACGACCTGCCCGCGTGGTTCGTGGTCGGCAACGACCGCATCCGCACGGTGGTGGCCGACATGCCGGACCAGCAGGCGCGGCAAGCCGTCGCCGAGCGGCTGGCCCGCGACCTGCCCGGCGTCGACGCGATGAGCGCGAAGGACCGTTCCAGCGCGGTCGGCGCGTTCGCGAGCCTGACCGACGGGTTGACGGTCCGCGCCATGATGCAGATACGTTCCGTCGCCCGCAGTCAGGACCTGCCGTTCGCGCAGATCGGGGACGCGATTCGGGCCTACCGGGTGGGCATCGCCGACAACCCGTGGCGCCAGACCTACCTCTACGATCGAATCCGGTCCGGCGACCGCGAGATCACCGCGTCGGTCAAGGGACAGACCCGGGCCGTGCAGCAGACGCTCGACATACTCAAGCGGTCGGTCACCGGCCTCACCGCCGCGCAGGCGTCGAGCTCGGGCAACAAGCCCCGCGGCATCCTGTTCTTCGCCGGCCCCACCGGCGTCGGGAAGACCGAGCTCGCCAAGGCGGTCACTCGCCTGCTCTTCGGTGACGAGCAGGCCTGCATCCGTTTCGACATGAGCGAGTTCTCGTCGGAGCACTCCGATGCGCGGCTCATCGGCGCGCCTCCGGGATACGTCGGCTACGATGCGGGCGGAGAGCTCGTCAACGCGGTGCGCCAGCGTCCGTTCTCGGTGGTGCTGTTCGACGAGATCGAGAAGGCGCATCCCCGCATACTCGACAAGTTCCTCCAGATACTGGACGACGGACGGCTGACGGACGGGCGCGGCGACACCGTGTACTTCTCCGAGACCGTCATCGTCTTCACGTCGAACCTGGGCGTGTACGTGCGCGACGAGCACGGAGAGCCGATTCTGAACGTGTCCCACAAGGACGACTACTCCGAGGTGTCCCGGAGAATACACAAGGCCATCCGGGATCACTTCAGGTTCCGGCTTCAGCGTCCCGAGCTGCTGAACCGGATCGGCGACAACATCGTGGTGTTCGACTTCATCCGCGCCGATCTCGCACACCAGATCATGGACAAGATGCTCGGCAACGTGGTCGAGCGCGTGCAGGACGAGCACGACCTGACGCTGACAATCGGCGAGCAGCCGCGCGCGATGCTGGCCGAGCAGTGCCTGCGCGATCTGACCCACGGCGGCAGGGGCGTCGGTAACCGGCTCGAGACGGTGCTCGTCAACCCGCTGGCGCGCGCCCTGTTCGACGCAGATCGGACGGCGGGCGGGACCGTCGCGGTCGAGCGGCTCTTCGAGGAGGACGGCGTCTTCAAGGTGACGCTCGCATGACGATCCGGCTCAACAAGGCGCACTTTCCCGTCACCACGCTAGGTTACGGGCGCAGGCTGGGGCTGTGGGTCCAGGGATGCGGCATCGGCTGCCGGGGCTGCGTGTCCCGCGACACGTGGGACCCCCGCGGGGGCTGGGACGTGGACGTCGCGGAGGTCCTCGCCTGGTGCGACTCGCGGCGCCCGCACGGCATCGACGGGATCACCGTCACCGGCGGCGAGCCGTTCGAGCAGCCGCGGGCGCTGGGCGGGCTGCTTCTCGCGCTGGATGCGTGGCGGCGAATGCTCGAACGCCCGTTCGACCTGCTGTGCTACAGCGGGCTTCCCCTCGGCACCCTCAAGCAAGGCCACGCGGACATCCTCGCGCTCCTCGACGTTCTCATTCCGGAGCCCTACGTCGCCGTGCGCGCGGGCGCCGGGCGGGCGGCGCCCCCCCGCTGGCGGGGTTCGAGCAACCAGCCCCTCGTGCCGCTGACGCGGCTCGGGCGGGCGCGGTACGCCGACGCGACGCAGCATGGCGGCGACGCTCCGCGTATCCAGGTCAGCCTGGAACACGGCGCCGTCTGGTTCATCGGCATCCCGGGGCCGGGCGACCTCGACCGGCTGGAGGAACGGGTGCGCGCAAGCGGCGTGGTGCTGGGGGACGTGTCGTGGCGCGCGTGAAGGTGTGCAGGCTGTGCGGTGGACAGAACGAGCCCGACGAGCTGTTCTGTACGGCCGCCGACTGCGGCGCCTCGCTGGCCGACGTCGGCGTTGTCGACAGCGGCCAAATCGGGGGTGGTGCGGGAGAGGCGGCGGCCGACGGAGCGGTGCACGGCGACGCGGTCCACGGCGGTGGTGAAGATCGCCCCAACCCGCCGGCGGGCGCAGGTGGCCACACCGTGCGCGACGGCCAGCCGCTCGCCGCCTGCGCGCTAGTGTTTCCGTGGGGCCGAGTACCCGTCGCCGAGCAACTGGGCATCGGCCGCGAGGCGGGACTCTCCGAGATCAGCGAACGGCTGGATGCCTTTCCGACGGTCTCCAGGCGACACGCTGTGGTGAGCGCTGCGCAGGGCCAATGGACGGTCCGGGACCTGGGCTCGACCAACGGGACCTACGTGAACGGCGCCCGCCTCGCGGAAGGCGAGACGAGAGCCATTCACGACGGCGACCGGGTCGGTTTCTCGGAGGGATTGCAGGTCCAGGTCGACATCGCGACCGCGCGAGGCGCGGGACGCGGGAGTGGCTGACGTGCAGGGTGCCGGGCGGCTGCTGATGGAAGTGACCGCCGTCACCCACCGGGGGCGCGTCCGCGCGCACAACGAGGACACGATCGTCGTCGACGGCTGGACTTGCGGCGAGTCGATGGACACGCCGCGCCGGTCCGTCCACGACATCGCCGGGGCGACCCTGGTGCTCGTCGCCGATGGCATGGGTGGTCACGTGGGCGGTCGCGAGGCCAGCCGGCGGGCGGCGCGGGCGCTGGTGCGGCTCGCGCCTGACAGCGCCTGCCCGACCGAGGTCGCCGGCGCGTTGCGCGCGGTCAACCGTGAGCTGTTCGCCGCGGTCGACCACGAGCCCACGCTGAGGGGCATGGGGACGACCGTGGCCGGCATCGTGGCGATGCGCGACCGGACCGTCTGGTTCAACGTGGGCGACAGCCGGGTCTACAGCGTCCGGCAGGGGTTCGTGCGCCAGCTCAGCGTCGACGACGCTCCCGCGTGGGCCGCCTCCGGGAGCGGCCGGATCACACAGGCCCTGGGGGGCGCCGATGCGTATCTCGAGATCGATCCGCACGTCGGAAGCGAGTCGACCAGACCGGGGCGGCGCTACCTGCTCTGCAGCGACGGACTGACCGACGCCGTGCCCCTGGAAACCATTGAACGCGCACTGTCGGACGACGCCCGGAGCCGGGTCGGCGGGCTGCTGGAGAGCGCGCTGGCGGCGGGGGCGCCCGACAACGTCTCGATCGTGCTGGCCGCTGTTCGAACCGCGGATGGCGACGGTTGACGATTCGCGTCCCGGGAGGCGACATGCGGAGAGGCGGCAAGACCGTGCGGGAGAGCCCGGCCGGCCCCGCGCGCGCAGGCGGAGCCACCGTGCGCGAAGGCGGGGCCACGGTCCGGGAACACCCCGCGGCCGTGCGTGGGGGCGGGGCCACCGTCCGGGACCGCGGAGCCACCGTGCGGGAGAGCCTGGCCACCAGGAGCGAAGACAGGGCCACGGTCCGCGAGAACCGGGCCACGGTCCGCGACGGCGGAGTCACCGCGCGCGAACGCGAAGACGGAGCCACCGTGCGCGAAGGGCCGGCGACGCCGCCCCCGTCCGCCGGCCCTTCGCAGCAGGAGCAGGCGGCCGGATGGCTGCCGGCGGCACTGGCCGCCGACTGGCGCGTCGTCGAGGCGCTACCCGCGCGCGGCGCCGAGGCCGACCTCTACGTCGTGGCGCCGCGCCGCGACGCCTCTGACAGCGCCGGCGCAACCCGCCGCGCGGCGAAGGTGTACCGCCAGGGCATCGCGCCCAAGGAGGACGTGTTTACGCGCGTCCGGGCCGCCGACCCCGCCCACGTGGTGCGGCTCGAAGCCTGGGGGCAGGACGCCGGCCGCTGGTGGGAGCTGATGGAGTACGTCGAGCACGGCAGCCTGCGTGCGCTCCTCGAACGCGAGGGGCCGAAGCTGCCCGACGGCCTCGTGGTCGACGTTCTGCGGCAACTGAACGACGCGCTGGCGGGCCTGCACGCGCTGCCGCTGGAGCATCGGGACCTGAAGCCCGGCAACGTCCTGGTGCGCAGCCGTACGCCTCTCGACCTGGTCCTCACCGACTTCGGCATCTCCTCGGTGATGAATGCGTCGGTGCACTTCACCGATACCGCTCGGACCATCCGGTACGCGCCGCCCGAGGCCATCGGCAGCATTGTGTCGGACGAGTCCACCCGCCGCAGCATGGTGGTGATCGAGCACACCACGTGGGACTACTGGTCGCTGGGGATGATGCTCCTCGAGATGCTCCAGGGCGCGCATCCCTACGACGGTCTCTCCGAGGCCGTGATCAGCCACCAGCTCGCCACGCAGAACGTCGAGGAGCTGACCGAAGGACTCTCCGACCCGAGCTGGCGCAAGCTCTGCCGGGGGCTGCTGCGCCGCACGCCGTCCGCCCGCTGGGACGGCGCCGCCGTTTCGAAGTGGATCGCTGACCCCGACGATCCGAGCCTCGCCGTCGCGGAGGAGAGCGCCCCGCCTTCCGGCGAGCCGCCGACGGCCGCGATCGAGTTCGACGGCAGGAGCTATCGAACCCCCGCCGACCTCGGCGCCGCGTTGAGCCGGGACTGGGCCAAGGCCGAGTCGTTCTGGAAACGCCGGTTCCCGGACGTCCGCACGTGGGTGACCGACGGGCTCGGGCTCGAGCCCCTCGGCGACGCGCTGGCGGAAATCGACGACGCCGACCTCTCCCTCGACGCCCAGGTGTTCAACTTCATCTACCACCTCGCGCCGAGCGCGCCCCTGCGCTTCCGCGACGCGGACCCTTCCGTCGAGGGTCTCGCCGCCCTCGCCCGGCAGGCGGCGAGTGCGACCGGCGGCGACGCGCGGACGACGTTCCTCGCGCTGTATCGCGAGAGAATCCTGATGCTGGCCGGCTCCCTGCCGGGGAGAGAGGCCGTGGCCGAGGTGTGGCGCCGGTGGGAACAGACCGTCGCCGACCATGAACGCATCCGGTCCGAGATGCGCACGCGGGGCGTGACGGTGCCGGAACCCGACGACGACGTGCTCGTCACCCTGCTGGCGGCGAGCGTACCCGGCGTTCCTGTCCTCGCCGCGCTCAGAACCGCGGCGCACCGCGCGAGCACTGCGGATGCGCGGCAGTGCCCGTGGTTCCGGGACTTGGGAACGCCCGACGACATGTCGATCGCGGTGATGTCCATGCTCCCTCATCTTCAAGCGCCAGCCGAGCACGGGGCGAAGCTCGCCCGGACGGCGCCCGTCCGCGCCGCCGTGGGCGGCATCGTCGTCGGCTGGCTGTTCGGGCAGCAGGTTCACTGGGCGGAGCGTGGAGTCGGTTTCGGCGGCGAGTTCCAGTACCACTTCAACGGCGTCGTATCGCTGGCGCTGGTGATCGTCTCCCTCGCGATGGCCGTCATGTGGTACGGCCGGGGCACCGGGGGCGTCGCCCGGTGGGTGCAAGATGTCTACGAGCGCCGTCGCCAGCGCTCTCGTCGCTGGCGCGCCGCGCGTGGCGACGACGGTGGCCGCCGCGGATGACGATGGAGGCCGACAATGCAATATGTGCTCCTCATCGCCCTCGTCATCGGTGTGATCTGGCTCCTGGCGCAGTTCGTTGCCTTCATCGTGGCCATCGCGGCGATTCCGGCCGCCGTACTGGCCGCCCCGTCCGTTGCCGCCATGAGGCTGCTCAACGCTTCCCTTGGCCTGACATCTTACGACGCCGGCCTGTACGTGCTGCTGCACGGTCTGCTGGGAGGGGCCGTCGGGCTCTCGGCTCACATGATGGTCCGCCGTTTTCGTCTTGAAGGGACGGTGAGGCGCGCATTGAGGTTCACGCGACGATCCGCGTATGGCCGCCGGGGCGCCGCGGATGAAATGCCGTCGGGACGTGTTTGAATGCCGCGACGGCCCGTGGCGCGCGTTGCAGCGCGCCCGGAGGGCCCTGCCAAACCGAAAAGAGCGCGGGTATTCGGTTAGGCCAGTGATCGATACAACTTTGCCAACTGGCGTGACGCCCCAGGCCCGTGATTCCGGGGCTCGCGCCCACGAACGTGGCAACGTAGTTTCCGTCACCGTCCTTAGGACACTGGCGTCAACGTCAACGGCTTCCGAGCGAGCAGGATCTCGGGAACCAACAACTGGCGGATTGAGGCGCTGCCTTAATCTTAATCTTAATGGCTCGGACACATCAGCAAGTGCTGTGACCGCAGCGCGTCGCCAGCCTGCCGGCCGCGGCCGCGGCCGTACGAGCAGTCAGGGAATTGAAGCGGTTGGCGGATTCCAGGGACCGGTGATGGCGAACGTGATCCCGGGAACCTGCACGTTGACGAAGAACCAACGGCCATCCAGACTGTACGTCGCACCGGCAAACTCGCTGGCACGAAAATCGCCGACCATGCCGTGTCGCTCCCCAGTCAGGACAACGTTGTTCTTCGCGAAAGGGAAGATCCGGCCGTCCGGCGCAAGCCACCGGACGAAGTTTTCTTCCAGATTGTCTTCGCACAGCATGAGGCCGCCGTGCGGGCTCACGCAGAGGTTGTCCGGCAGCGCGAGGACACTGCGATCGGGCGATTCGAAGAGCAGGCGCAACCGCTCTCCCGACAGGTCGTATTCCCATACCTGGCCCACTCCGGCATCCCCGCCGATGGTTGAGACGATGTAGAGCGTTCCGTCGCCGTACCAGATCCCTTCCAGACGCCTGAACTGGGCGCCACCCGCGAGGCGACCCTGCGCGTAGACGCTTTGCGAACCGGCGTCGGCCGGATCAGGATCGTCGATCGGTACCCACGAAACCGGCTGCCAGACAGCTACCTCCTGAGCGGCGTGCAGCACGGCGCGCGGAGCATCGGCGATGGCGAGCATCTCAAGTTGGCCGCCGGCTTCGAGGTTGCCGGCCTCGGCTGGCAGGAACCGGTAGACGCCGGCCGCCATCTGATCTTCCGTCTCGTAGACGATCCCGGTGTCCGGATCTACCGCGATGGCTTCGTGCACGAATCGTCCCATCGCACGGTACGGTTCCGCGGATGCCGGGCTGTCGGCCGGTACCTCGAAGATGTACCCGTGTGGACGCTCGTAGGCGGGCGCGCCACCAGGTCCCAGAACCGTCTCCTCGCATGTGAGCCACGAGCCCCACGGAGTCGGCCCGCCAGCGCAGTTTATCGCCGTGCCAGCCAGGCTCGCCCATGCGGGGCCCACCGTGCCGGTCACCGTATCGAACTCGATCGTCGTCGTGCCACCGCCGCCGTTCGCGTCGTAGATCGGGCTTGCGGCGAACGCGCCGCCAGTCCGAATCTCGTGGTTGCGCACGAGCCGTACCCGGTTGCCGCCAGCCGAGAGAGCCGCCATGCCGTCGTGCAGGCCCGGCGTGGCCGTTCCGCCCGCGAGCGGGTCGCCGATCCAGCCGAACGACAGGTAGCGGAAGCCGCTGGGTAGATGCAGCAGCGGGAGACCCGTGGTTTCGTCGCGGACCGGCGCCAGCCGGCCGTAGCCTCCCGCTGAGGAGACGGCGGTGTCGGGGCGGAGAGCGCCGGCGTGCCGGCAGGCGAGCGCGTGGAACGGAGCCGCGCCGAGCGCCGCGCCGGCCAGCGAAAGGAATCCCCGCCGGTCCACCCCGGAACGACGCGGCCTCATGGCGCGTGGATCTCCAGCGCTAGCAGCGTGAAGTCGTCCTCGCCGCACCAACGACCGTGCCACTTGGTAGATTCCTCGTACTCGGCATCGGGAGGCATCCCACAGGGCAGGCCCTCAGTAGAATCCTTCCATGCGTCCGCGTGCATCGGGAACTCCGTATCGAGCCGCTCTGCGAGCCTGGCAGGCATGGCATTGTTGGGTTGGGGCCACATGTTTGCGAGTATCCCGGTCAGGGTGCCCGAGTGCAGAAACGTCGCGATGCCATGGCCGGTCACGTCGAGCCGGGTTCCTGGCGATCGAAGATGGCATTGAAGATCTGCTGCAGCAGGTCGGGGCGTTGGCCAAGCAGATCGAACAGCTCTTCCCGGTCGATCTTGAGCACCAGGCTCGGCATCGTCGCCACGACGAGAATCTGCTTGCCACCCACCAGGGTTTCGTGCATTCCCACCACGTCGCCTGGCAGCGCCCGCGTTACCGTCCGTGTGCCGCTGGCGGCCCGCAGGCCGAGTTCACCGGCGAGGACGATGGCGAGGGAGGGCTGCGAGCTCTCGTCGGAGAACCGTTCGCCGGCCGCGATCCGCACCGGCTCGGCGACAGCCGCGACCTGCAGCAGCTCGACCCCGGTGACTCTGCCGAACAGCGGAATGCAACTGAGCGCAGGCCCCTTCTCGACATCGGTAATCCGCATCTTCCCGGCGCCGAGCTTGGCCGCCCACCGGTTGGCCGCGAAGTCGGTGCGGGCGCCCTTCAGGTCGACCAGCGTCCGCAGATTCCCTCGCGCGCGGTCCAGTCGGGAGCTGGCTCGGGTCATCACGGCGAGCGTGCGGAACAGCCCGCGGACCAGTTCAGTATCGTCAGCCAGCAGCGTCCGGAGCTCGTCCTCATCGACCACCAGGGTCACCGCCCGGCGGATCGTGCGGATTGTCTCCGCCATACGGCTTCCCCGCAGGGCTTCCTCGAAGCCCGGAGCGGCCGGCGCGGGGATCTCCCGGCGCGGGCCATTGCCGGTGGCCATTGCCGCCCCTTCCAGCAGCACCAGCAGCCCGTTGGGGCTGGTCCCGGCCTCGAAAAGGCCGACGTCGGCGGCCTCTTCGACTTGGCGCCCCGCAGCCGCCACCCGAAACAGCTCGTCGATGCCTACCGATGCAAACAGCGGGAGTTGGCGCAGCCGCTCGACCACTGCGACCGCCGGCAGCGCTCCGATCCATGCGCCGTCCGGCCGACCGCCGCCGCGCCGCGCACGGGACCAGGCGGCTGCGTCCGTGACGATGCGATCCGCGTCGCGGTCGGCGGCCAACCGATCGACCTCGCCGTCCAGGGTCCGGATACCGTGCGCGCCGGCAAGATGCGCTGTCGCGGCTGCAACGACCGGGTCGGGGTCGGCGATCAGCGCACGTAGCGTCGTGTCGACACCGCGCGGCCGATTCTGGAGCAGTGCGTCACCCCGCTTGATCCGTTCCTCGACCGGCAGGTGTTCGAGCACGGGGATCAACCACTTGCGCAGCTTGCCGGAGAGAACGTTGTCGAGGTACTCCACCGCCCTGGCGCGTGCGCGCGCGGCTCCGTGCTCGATGGACCAGCGCGCCGCCGCGATGTCCTTCCACGGGTACAGGAGGCCGAGCAGTCGGTACAAACGGTCTACCGAGCGATCGATCGTTTCGCTGAGCGCTTTGGCAAGGATCGTCCCGGTCGGCAGCCCCCCGTCGACAAACAGGTCGTAGCGGCTCCCGAGCAGGGAGTAGTGGACGCTCGCCTCAGCCAGGGCGAGCCGTTCGACAGGCTCCCGGGCGATCGTCAGATCGGGATGGTCGCGATGCAGTTTCTCGATGGCGGCAAGCGCCTCGAACCGCAGAAATCGATCTTCGGATTGCAGCGTGGCGAGGAGAATGTCCATCGACGCCCGGCCGGGGATCCTCGCCAGCGTCGCGGGAATGCGGCGCCGTACCCATGCGTCCTCCGCCGGGTTCTCCAGGCTGTACCTGAGCATCTCGACTACCGGTTCGCCGAACCGCACGAGTGTCTCCCGCGCGCGTCTCTTCAGTCGTTGATGGCCGAGCAGCGACACCAGTTGCGGCGCGAACCAGGAGTCCGGCTCGTCGAGCGCACCGATGCTCCGCATCGCCTCGTCCGCAACCTCCGGGTGCGGGTCGTCGAGCAGCACGACGAGCAGAGCGCGGGCGCGGGGGTGTGCCGCCCGGCCGGCGGCGGCGGCCAAGTCACGCCGAACGCCGGCCGATTCCGGGCGCTTGTCACCCGTAAACGATCCGAGCGTTCGCTCTACGATGTGTCGATCGGCGTCCTCGTCGCTCTTCGAGAGAATCACGGCGGCGGTGGCGGCGACGTGCGGGTTGTCGTCCCGAATCAGGGCCCGTGCGTTCGCCAGCGCTTTCTCGTGGCGCAGGCCGACGAGGGCGCGGATTGCCGCGGTCCGCGTCTCCGGCTCCGGATCGGCGATGAGCCGCTCGATCTCGGGTGCCCACAGACCGGCGACGTCCGGGCGGATGGCGTCGCTCGAACCGAGCACCCGCGCCCGGACCCGGCTCGACCGGTGGCGTAGCAGGAGCGGAGTGATCAGGTGCCGCTTGTCGAACGCCTCCAGCAGGTCGATCGCGTAGAGCACTCGCTGTTCGTCCGGATGCGCCAGCTCCTCGACCAGCGTCTCGATCGTGGACAGGTCGACCGCGTCGAGCCGCACCTGGGCCGGCCGCACGCGCCCCTGGGCGAGCGACGCCCGAAACGCGGCGAGGTAATGACGGTGCGCCATGACCGCGCCGCCGATCCAGACGACGGTGATCGCCAGACTGACCCAGCTCAACTGGCGCCACGACAGCCCCAACCCCCAGGGCTGGATCAGCGCGAGCGTCAGCGCCGCGCCGATCCCCTTGGCGAAGCGGTCGATGGTGACGTCGACGAACGGCTTGGCCCGCCGTCGCAAGTCCGGAGGCAGCGGCAGGAAGAGGATCTCGCGGGTCGTCTTGTCCACCGTGTAACGCAGTCCCGCATCTGCGATCCGGCCGGCCGCCGCCGCCCACAGTGCCCCGCTCACCAGGATCAGTCCGCCGGTGGCGCCAAGGCAGATCGGCAGTATCAGGATGGCGAAGCCGATTCCCAGGTGGTGGTGGATCCGACTGGTGAGCCAGACCTGGACAACGAAACCGACAACCGACAGATACAACTGCACCTGGCCGAGGAAGGCCGCGATGCTGTTCGCACCCTCCACCCCCGCCGCCTCCTCGACCGCCATGTTCAGTTGCTGATCGAGCAGGCCGGCGCCAATCGCCGCCAGGCCGATGACGAGGGCGATGAGCTGCAGGTGGCGTGACTCGCGCAGCAGCCGGATCGCCTCGCGCCCTCCCACCCCCGACTCGTCTCCCGTGGATACGGTCAGGGCCCCCGCGGGCGATTGCCGCAGCACCGCGCTGACGACGCCCGCCCCGACGAACAGCATTGCCGCGCTGACCAGCAACAGGTTGTTCGCTCCCACCTGTCCGACGGTGAAGGCGACCAGCGCCGATGCGGACATACCGCCGAGGCTCGCGCCGCCGCCGATGAAGCCGAACAGGCGCTTCGCCTGCCGCGCATCGTAGATGTCGTTCGCGAGCGTCCAGAACTGGCTTATGAGAAGGACACCGAGGATCTGGCCGCTGAAGTAGAAGAGCACCGCGGCGCCCGGCACACGCGTCTGGAACAGCGCCCAGAACGCGATGAGCAGCACGGCGACCCCGGTCAGCGTCGACGCCTGCACTGCCCGCGGCGGCAACCGCGACGCCGCCAGGCCGTAGAGCTGCATGACTAACCCCACCAGCACCCCGGAGGCGGCCAGCACCCACGGCAGGTTCGCCGCGCCGAGCTCGCCGATGAACTGCGCTCTCGTCAGGGGCTTGACGATGTTGTACGCCGACATGGCCAGGAAGGACTGGCAGAACATCAGCAGCACGGTGCCTGCTTCGTCCCGCCGCACATCGACGATCGGGGTTAGCAGGCGTTGGATGACGGACGTGGAAGCCGGTGGCGTCATGGGCGGGACGATGGCGTATTCGGTGTGGTGGTTTCGGCGTGGTCAGGGAACCGACCACGCGGGTCCGAGGTCGTCTTGTTCCTATTCGTAGCGGACGGCATCGACCGGCTGCAGCCTTGCGGCCTGCGATGCGGGATAGATCCCGAACACGAGCCCGACGAGCACCGACACGCTGAATCCGAGCGCCACGGCAAGGAAGGACACGCTGGTGTTCCAGGTTGCATAGGCGGTGATGGCGTACGACGTGGCGACGCCCGCCGCGATGCCGATGGCGCCGCCGGCCAACGTCATGATCAGGCTCTCGGTGAGGAACTGCACGACGATGCTCCGGCGCGTCGCGCCGACCACCCGCCGCAAGCCGATCTCTCGGGTCCGTTCGAGCACGGACGTGAGCATGATGTTCATGATCCCGATGCCGCCGACCAGCAGCGAGAGCAGCGCCACGCTGCCCACGACGACATTGAAGGTGCGCTGCGTGCGGACACGCTGGTTCAACAGTTCCCTGGGCACGACGATATCGACCTCCGCGTCGTTCGCGAGCGCGAGAGTACGCTCGATCGAGTCCGCCACGTCCGCCACGTCGTCGCCGTCGGTGACCCGAATCCAGATCTCGTCTATGCGCTGCGTGGGATCCACGGTAGGACTCACGGGCAGCGTACCCGCGATGGAACCGATCGCCACATCGTCCAGGTCGCGGGAGGCGGCAATACGTCCCGCACGTCCGTCGACCGAACGCCGAGCGAGCACACCGACGACCTCGCACCACGCCCTGTCGAGCCGCACGAGCTGGCCGATCGGGTCCCGGTATCCGAACAGTACGCGCCCGAGCCGCGCGCCGAGGACGCAGACCGGCGCCTCCGCCCGGTGGTCGAGCGGCGCCAGGAATCGACCGCGAGCGACCTCCAGGTCCAGTACCCGCCCATACGCCGGAGCGACGCCGAGCAGTGAGGCCTGCGACGCGCCGACCGGCCCGACCGCGGTCACGAAGCGTTCCACCAGCGGGCTGACCGCGGTCACGCCCGGCAACAGGTCGCGCAGCAGTCGGGCGTCCTCCAGTCGAAGGTCCGAGTCGCTCCCGAAACCGCGGTTGCGCACTATGACGTTATTGAGGCCAAGCTGCTCGACCTGCCGCAGGACATCTACGCGTGCGCCTTCGCCGACCGATGACATCGCTATCACGGCGGCGACGCCGAGCACGATCCCGAGCGTGCTCAGCGCCGTGCGCAGGCGGTAGCGGCCCAGCGCCTCGACGCTGATATCGAGGACCTCGCGCGAGGTCGCGGTCCAGTAACCCAACCGGGCCGACAACGGGCTGCCGGCCACATGCGCCGCCTGTCTCGCGTCCATGGGGTTGTCCCGGTCGCTGTTGAACTTTCCGAGTGGCAGACTCCCTGTTTCCTCCGCCAATGTTACGCCACTTCAGCAACTACGTCGTCGGGCGGGGCCAGCGCGTCGAGGGCGCCCACCAGGTACTGCACGTCGCGGTAGCCTCGGACCCGCCGGAAGCGCGGTTCCGCATCCACCAGCGCGCTCGCCACCCAGCGTTGAATCATCTGACCGCCCCGCCACCGCTTGACGTTGCGTGTGTAGCGCTCGACGCTGCCGTTGAGGTTCTCGACGATGTTCGTCGTGCGCAGCGTACGCTGCAACGCCCCCGTCAGGCCGAGGCGCTGCACGGTCAGCGTCTCCTCGAGCCCCTCCCGAATGGACGCTGCGGCGCCGGGATGGTCGCGTTCCCGAGACCCGGCCAGCCGCTCCAGCACCCGCGCCGAGCGGTCCGCCGAATCGAGATCCCACGCACCCGCACGCAGTCGTCACCCTCGTCACGCATTCCAGCCCCGGCGGCGGAAGCGACGTCTTTCTGCGGGCCATGGCGCGCCGGCTCGGCCCCCGATGGGCGTGGATTTCGTGGTCGAGAACGTCACCGGCGGCGGCGGCGCGCGCGGACCGGCTTCTCAACTCTTCCGGGTTCATCATGGTCCAGTCAGCTTTGAACGGCGGGTCGTGATGTCGTGACCCCGGCGCAGCGTCACTGAATCAGAACCAGTAGCAGGGACAACGGGACAAAGCCGTCGTCCCAACAAGGGCAACAAGGGAGACCACGTTGCAATAGCGACCGACAGCCAAGAGCACACGACCGGTTCCAGCGGAGGCCGGCCTGCCGGCGGCCATTCAGAACCGCACGCGGGCTCCGGCCTGTACGACGATGTCGGAACTACCGATACTCGCAGTGGCATCGCGCACCCGAACGACGGTGGCAAGCGGACGATAGCCGAGCAGCACGCCGAACCCAAGGTAACGGGCAGGATAGTAGCCGATGTCGACGCCTGCGTGGAAGTCAGCGGTAGACTCGCTCAACGTACGGGTCACGACCGCGGAACTCCCGACGCGCTCGAACGGGTAAGCGAAGGGGAACCGCAGGTCAGACGGCGCGGTGTACGACAACGAATGAAAGGCCGGACCGGCGAGCGCGGCGATTTCGAGGAAACGACCGACGGGAACGCTGACGCCGAAGTCGAGCTGGATCACGCGGTATTCGGCAGGGGCCGAGAGAGAAGCTGCAGGAACCGGGTGCATCCGTCCGCGACGGAGCGGATCGGGCACACGGCCGGACACGCTCCACGACAACGCCGACGCCTGCTGCGAATAGGAGAAGCCTGCGAGCAGTATGCCGAGGCGCGCACCGGCTCCGACACTGAACGGTTTCACTCCGGGGAACTGCCCGCCGATGGCAAGCGTGGAGGCAGCCGCCGGATGCCACTCCGAGACCGAGTAATCGTTACCAGAACCGGTGGGCAGGCCGCTCAAAGTGCCGGGAAACGAGAAGTCACGGGAGAAGGTGGAGCTGCCTGAATCAACCAGACCGAGGCTGAGCCGGGCGTAGCCGCCGACTAGCGGTCGGAAGGGTCGGAAGGATGGATCAGTTTCCGGCGAGGATTCCGCGGAAGTGGGCACGGAATCTGAACCGAGCGAGGACGGGTCCGGCAGGTCGGACGGAAGCTGCCGACCAACGGACTGGGCGTGAACAGGAAGGGCGAGAAAAACGACGACTCCCGCTGCAAAGAGGATCTTGAGCATGGGACAGCACCTTTCGGGGTATTCGGAAAAGCGAAGCGCAGGCGGCGTTCAGAGGCCCACGCCATCCAGCGCGCGGTCGATGCCCCGAAACAGCGCGCCGCTGCCGCGGTCCAGATCGGAAGCGGCCTGGCGAATAGCCGCGGCAACCTCGCGCAACGTGGAGTCCGACCAGATGTGCGTCGTGACCGCGCGCAGGAACACGGCGGCGACGTCGTCTAGGCTGTAGCGGTTGGCATCGGAGCCAGAGACGCAAACCTGCGTGACCGCGTGACAGCCGCCGACGGCGGCGCGGTAGTAGGCGTGACTGAGGATCGTGGAATTCCAATGATACCCGGAATACCCAAGAGTCGGAAAGACGGACAGAGACCGACCGCCGTCCTGCGAGATGACGTTGGACTCAAACCAACGCCATTTACCGTCATCGTCGCGAAAGAAGAGCGGAACGAAGCGAACGAGAGCAGAGTAGACCGACGGGTACCGCTGCGGATATTGCGGGGGGCGACCGTCGGTATCAAAGAGGAGGCGCGACGGGTTCTGCAGATCGCGAATGGGGGTACCCAAATCCTCGCCTATGGACCAGTCGCCGCGCAGATCGTCAGGACCACCACCATGGACGGAGTGCTCGACTGCAGTAGCAATCACGTCAGAGAGCGCCTCGTGAGCAGCACCGGCTTCGTAGGTGACAAGAGGGGGAAAGCGGCGGCCGCGAGCACACGGATAGTAGACCGGACGCCTGTACCACCAGCTCCCGGAGGAAACGCGGAAGAAGCCCACTCGGTCGCAGGAAATGCGGAACTGATAGGTTTCGTTCCGACTGGTGCGCGCAGTAA
This sequence comes from Vicinamibacterales bacterium, assembly GCA_965116825.1. GTDB lineage: Bacteria > Acidobacteriota > Vicinamibacteria > Vicinamibacterales > UBA8438 > WTFV01. The sequence continues at coordinate 2,576,145 of OZ220736.1, read as the reverse complement.
CGAGGTCCGTCCGGGCCGTGATTTCCGTGTCGCCGCCGTGCAAATCTTCGCCGGTACGATTGGAGACGCCGTAATACGTGACACCGTGCTGGTACTCGTGGGCGACCGTGTCGAGGTCGACGAAAGGAGATCGCGACGTCTGTCCATAGACGAGCACGCCGGTGCCTTCGGGACCGGCTGGTGGAGGCCAGAAGTAGGCGTTCTCGAAGTCCCGATACACGTTGACCATCTGGAAGGCGAGTCCGTCGTTTCCGTCGATACCGCGCCATCCGTGTTCGTACAACCAGTCGTAGGTGAAGCCGGCATAGGTGTGGGCATCGACGACGGCGTCGTCGGCCCAGCGGTTGTCGGGTGAGGTTGCCAGATCGCGCTCCCAGCGTACGATTGGCGCGTCAGGATCCTGTAGCAGGTCGGCGCGATCCTCGTTGTAGCGCAGGTCAAGCGTGACGACCGAACCGGGGCGTACGAGGTCGCGGGCCGTGTATTCACCGTTCGCTTCGGCCGTGCTGAGGTTCTTTTCGTAACCAAGGATACCGCGTCCGATGCCGATGGCAGGCCGCCCCTGCTGATGCAGGATGGCAGGTTCGGCCCCGCGCACCGAACCGTCAGTGGCATCGATGAAGTAGCGGTTTCCGTCTGAGCCGTCGACGGCGTAGACGAGCGAGTAGCCGGACAGCCGGGTGTAGCGCACTACGGGAGCAGAGGACGGCCGAGCAGCGGCAACCCCGCGCCTGGAGGAGCCCGGAACGGCGCGGCGTGCGTCATCGAAAGAATGGCGAGGCTCCGTCTGAAGGGGCACGCCGGTCTCCAGGGCTTGAGCATCGAGGTGCAACACCCCGAAGACCGAGACCAGGTCGGCGCTGCGCGTATCGCGCTGCACCGTCACGCCGGCGCGATGGACGAGATAACCGGCGTGGCTCTGCCGAAACGTCTGGTGCGTGCGTCCGGTCACCTCGAGGTCAGGCGATACCGGAGCCACGGACACGAGCTGTCCCGAATCGACAAGCCGATCGACGACCTCAGAGGCTTCTGCGAGCTCGCGCGGGTCGTCGCTGGTAGCAGCAAGCCGCGTAAGGTTCACCGCAGGCTGGAAATGCGGAAGGTCCACAGAACCGTCGAACGGTTCGGGAATGCACAAACCGTCGGTACAGGAGGGAACCGGAGGAAAGCCGGCTCGAGAGGGCGGCTGCGCCGCACTCGACGAGACGGAGAAAACGAGGAGCGCGAAAAGCAGCACTTCGCGGACGGGGAACGGGATTCGAAACATTCGAAACATGAAAACCTCCAAGGCAGCGATTCGGATGGGAGAAAGGGGTCATTTTCCGGGCGGACCCCGACAAGCGGCCCCACCAGACGAGAACATCACCACCGACGTACGCCGCAGTTTCGAGAGCCTGAGTCGCGTCACCTCCGCACGCAGCCAGCGTGAAGTGACTCGCACTGATCGCCGTCAGGCCGGGAAGGGTCGGACTGTCGGTGAATGTTGTGGCCGTCCTCCGATAAGGGTCGACCGCTCGCCCACAGCGGCGCACCCCCAGGAGCACGGACCACCACATTACAATCTCCCTGGATAGCCACCGAGGCACCGGGATTCCCGCCGGTACGAGTCGACCAGCGTGCCACGCGTGCCCCGTCGTAAATAACGAAGTTGCCGTCGCGTTGCATTGCGGCAAAACCTCCGCTGGTTACCGCACCTGAACCGGCATTCCAATACGGCGAGCCGTCCGCATAGGCAATCAAGTCTCCGTCAGTCCGAAGCTCCAATCTACACGCGGCGCCCCGCGCCCGGATAAACTGCCCCGCGTACAGCCGTTGCCCCCCAACAAGCCGATCCTGTCCGGCGCTGACTGTGGTCTGAGTGTCGCTACCCACCGTGACCAGGAAGCTGTCGACCTCCACGGGCAACTCCTGAAACCCGGACAACCGCAACGAATACACACCGACCTGGTCCGCCGTAAAAGGAGTCCATTCGAAACGAAATCGGCTGTCACGCGAACTCTCGACACAATTCCGCTTCTGTACCGACCAGTTGATCTGATCGCCCACCCAACGCCCGCAAATTCGCGTCGCGCCTCCGCTGTCAAGCACCGACATGTCTGTGATCTCCCCCTCCACAACGAGATCCGCGCCGACGAGGATACGTGGCGAAAGGGGCGAATCAAACCGTATACCCGGAATCTCCGCAGCATCGATCGGCATGAAGGGGATCACATCCACCGGTGTTGGAGGCTCGAGTCCTGGCCCTCCTTTGGGCTGCACGTGGGTATGCAACCGCATATGGCCATCCGTCGCCTCAAAAAACGAGGGATCATCTCCAAAGCCAGGCAGGGCTGCAACTCGTGCTGCCATAAAATTGTATATACTCATCATCTCTCTGGACAACAGGCGGTCCCGTGTCACCACAACTACAGCCATGCGCCAGGATTCGCCCTCCACGGGTCCGCGGCGGATCCCATGTCGGGCGATGAAGTCGTTGATCGAAACCGGCGGCAGTGGAGTAAGAAACGCCGTCGGCGTGGTGTCGCCCGGGAGCGTTCTCGTTTCGACCTCAAACACAGTGATCTCGGGGACGTCTTCCGGGCCGATATAACCCATTTTGTAAAGTGTCACCGGGCTCTTGAGATACGGGATATAGTCCCGGCGGTGGACTGCCTCGGCTCGGACATCGTCGCCGGAGAGAACAATTCGAGCGCCATACTCCCGACCGGTCGCTGGAATGCTGTATTCCGGTCCGTGGATGCCGTCAATGTTCTCGACACCGGCAACGCCCTTCCAATCCCAGTACTCCCACCACTGGTGGGCGGTCTCATGGATAACGATATAATTCCCTACACCCCCAGGATACATGTGCATGGCCCGAAGTCGTCCGAGACTGCCATAATCCCTTGAATAGTCAAAGACCTCGCTCCCTAGGCCGTGAATTGGGTTTTGTACAGTGTCATGGTACGCTGGACTAGAGTTGGCTCCCATCGCATAGGGTATGATACCCAACGCGTCGTAGTCATCACCAAAGTACAAATAGAAGCTCCGCGCTATCTCCTTAAAGTCGTAACTGCCGATCGCCGCATCGTCCGCGTAGGCCGGGACCACGAGGTTGACAACGTGGCTGGAGTACTGTGCCTCGGAGTTGATGCGCCTTACGGGGGATGGCGGTAGATTCAAAGGCACGCGGAGAATTCCGACGTGCGCTTCCTCGTGCCACTGTGGCGTGTATTCAGGACTGAGCGCCAAATGACCGAGCGGTATGGTGGAAAAGTGATGCACGTACTGCTTTTCTCTAAGAACGCCGTCCGGGGCCCAGTCGACGATGTCGTTGACAACACTCGGCTCGTCGAACGTGGCGTGAAAGATGCTGCTCAGGTGTCCACCGTAGGAGTGCGTGGCTGTTCTCGTCCATTCTTCCGGTGTGTCGTACCCAAGTGTGTGTTCCACTGGGTGAAACCAGACCTCGGGAATGTCGCCAGGGAGTACGAACTCGAACGATATGGGACCACTGTGGGCACTGGTGATCATGGGCGGATCGGATGTCTGCCAGAGAACCCGGAGCGGCTCCTGTGCGCTAGCGCTTAGTACGGTCGCTGGTGAAACGGCCACCAAGACAAGGATGGCATGGAAAACACCCCACCAGCTGTGGGCGGTGGCTTGGGGAAGGTACCCGTTTCGTGTCCAGTCGAGGCGGTAACTGGCACAGTCTGGCACCCCACCTGAGTATGCAGAAATCATTTTATTCTCCGTGAAAGGGCCGCGGTCCGCCGGCCGGATTCAGTAGACGCCCCATTCCGGTCTCCGGATCGTGCCACGCGATTACCGAGCCGTTCACGACCAGGTCTGTGCCGGCGTCCAGCTTTACACGCGCGTGTAGCCATCGTTCCCGGCCGCGGGCGAGATGGAGATCCACCGCGAGCCAGCCATCGGAATCCGTATGACACAACTCGATCATGAAGGGGCGGGGCCTGCACCCCGTCGGCGCATGCCCACCCGAACCCCATCATGTGCCATGACCCCTGTCCTACCACAGAACAGGGGCGAGGAGTCGCCACCCGCTTCACCTCAAGTGCAACAGCCTCCGGGACATTCCCGCGTCCCCATCGACCGGCTGCTCACGGATCGATAACCACGGCCGCCCGCCCGATTCTGGCGATTCTCTCTTCGAAGTGTTCCACCAGCAGGTCACGCCTCTGCATCACGGCGGACCGCAACGGTGGGGAGAGGACACCGTCCAGCGCGGCGTCGAGGGCTTCCCGCGTCAATTCCCGCAGGTTCTCGAGGAGCTCCCGCCCGATGCGGGTCAACCTTTCGGGGCTGGTCAGCTCCACGTCCGGGCGAAACCCGCGCGTATGGTCGATGAGCCAGAGCTTCCAGTCGCTCGTCCACAATGCGTTGCCCTGGTTGCGGTCCCGGTTCTGGATCAGCTCGTCGAACACGTACATCGCGTAGAACTGCTGAGCCGTCACCGCGGGATTCGGTCCGAGCGCGCCCTGCGCGAACCGCTCGCGCTCCGTCATCGCCACATCGTCGACCCACCACGTGACGGCGGCCGCCTCTCCCCTGAAGGGACGCCGGACGGATACGGGGACGTTGTCCATTTCCAGCAGCGCGGCCAGGCGATACGCCGCGATGTTGAAATTGTAGGAATCCCTGAAGTTGAGTTCCGCCCTGCCGCCGATGATGATTCCCGACCGGTAGACGTCGACAGTCTGTATGTGCACGTCGTGCGTCAGTCGGCCGTCCGACGCGGTCGCGCGCAGCGAATCGGTCACGCCGTCGCCGGCGTCTCGCACGCTCGACAGCTCCGCATCCAGCAGGAACGTCTCCATCTCCGCAGGGGACAGAGATGGTGTGATCCCTTCCTGAGCCGTGACGAGCCCCACGCAGAGCATCGCGAAGAGGAAGCCCAGGGACGTATTGCGAGTGCGCATCAACCACCTCCGCAGCGTCGAACGCTGAAGTCCCCGATATGGGAAGCCATTCCTCTTCGTCATCACTGTATCGCCTCCCCATCGCGTCACTCGGAAGACCGTCCTGCTCGGCGCGCCGAGCACAGGCTACTCGTCGAAGAGCACGGCGCTCTCGCCGAGCCTGGCGATCCGTTCGTCGAAGTGCCGCACCAGAAGATCACGTCTCTCCAGCACGCGCGATCGCTGCGACCCGGTGAGATAGTCATCCGTGGCAGCTTCGAGCGTTTCCCGAGTCAGCCGGCGCAGGTTCTCGAGCAGGCGCCGGCCGATGCGCGTCAACCTGGCGGGCTCGCCGATCTCCACCTGGGGACGAAACGCCCGGGTATGATCGATGAGCCACATCTTCCAGTCGCTCGTCCACAGGATGTTGCCCTGGTTGCGGTCCCGGTTCTGTATGAGCTCGTCGAAGACGTACATCGCGTAGAACTGCTGGACGGTGTAGGCCGGATTCGGTCCGTACGTCCTCCGCGCCGTCCGTTCCCGCTCGGTCATCGCGACGTCGTCGACCCACCACGTGACGGCCGCCGGCTCGGACCGGACGGAGCGCTGGACCGACATCGGAACGTTGTCCAGGCCCAGCAGCACGGCCAGACGATACGCGGCGATGTTGTAGGTGTAGCTGTCCCGGAAATTGCGCTCCACCCGGTCGCCGACCGCGAGGACAGGCGCACGAATGTCGACGGTCTGGACGTGAACATCGTGCGTGAACCGGCCGTCCGACGCTACGGCGCGCAGCGTCCCGGTTATGCCTTCTCCCACGTCGCGAAACTCGGAGAGGTCGGCCGTGCGGAGGAACTCCTCCGTGGCCTCCGGGGAGAGGACCGGGCTCGCCGGCTCCTGCGCGTGCACGACGAGTCCCAAGCAGACTGCCGTGACGGTGAGTGTCAGCGACTCCTGAAGTCCGCGCATCAGCAACCTCCGTGAAATCATCGTCGAGTTCCTGGTGGTCGGCCGAAGCCGGCGGCGTCCGCCGGCGGACCGCGCACCTGCGGCCGGTGTCATCGGGGAAAGCCGTCCTGCTCGAGATTGACGGCCACCTCGGTGGTCTCATCCGGCCAGATGGTCAGCGACCGCGGAAACGTCCATTCGGCTGTTTCAAGTCGAACGCGATGACGTCCGACGGGCACCGACAACTCCAGCTCGGTGGCCGCCCCCAGCGACCGGTCGTCGACGAAGATCTCGGCCGCGGGCGTAACGCGTATGGCCAGCGTGCCGCACGCCGCGGCGTCCCGACAGAGCATCGCAACGGCGTTGTCGACGCGTTGCAGTCCCTCCGCGGCCGCGGGCGAAGCGTGCCGGTCGAACGCGTTCTGGAAGAGCCGTCGCGCATCGTCGTAGCGCCCTGCCGCGAAGGCGGTGTCCGCGGCGCGCAGGCCTTCCTGGACCGCGGCCTCCGTCCGTCTGGCCTGGAGCCGCTCATGACCGGCCACCGCCGTCGGATTCTCGGCATCGTACCTGCGCACGGCGGCATATCTGTCCAGCGCGGCGGCGATATTTCCGGCAGCCTCCGCGGCCACCGCGGCGGCAAGCAGCGCGTCGACGTCCGGCCGATCCGGCGAAGCCGCGGGCGACCCGGCCGGCGGTGGTCGATTCGAGGAGTCGGGGACACGCCCGGACGCGTCCGCGCCGGCCGCCGGCAAGGAGCCGGAAGCGCGCGAAGCGGCCGGAAGCTCGGGATCGACGCGCTCGTTCTCTTTCGGATCAGGCGGGGTCTCCTGGTCCGACCACCCGGATGTCCCGGACTGATCCGTCGGGGTTCCGTCCTCGACGGCCGGGCCCGCCACGCCGTCTCGACCCGGGTCGGACGCGGATTCCTGTCGGACCAGCATCGCGCCCGTCACGATGATTGTGGCCATCAGGGCCGTGGAGCCGAGTGCGGCGACGAGCATCCGCCGCCGCCCTGCAGCGCCGGGTCCGGGCGGGCGCGCGTGGAGCGCAGCGACCAACCCGTCTTCCTGGGGCCGGGCCGGGGAACCTGATTCACCCGCAGCGGTCTGCTCGGCATCGCCGGCGTCGAGGACATCGAGCGCCCTGTGCATCGGATCGTGCGCGTCCAGGAGCTTGCCGCGCTCCAGGCGGCTGCGCGCCGGCCCGACGAGGGCCTCGAACGACTTGCGCTGGTGCCCGATCTCCTCCCGGATGGTGGCCAGCTCGGCAGTGATGAGGTCGTGCGCCTCGCCGAAGCCCTCGAGAACTGCCTCGGCGCCGGCGAGGTCACCGGCAGCCTGTTTCGCGCGGGCCTCGTCCACCGCGGCCTGCGCTCGACGGTCGCCTGCGGCGGCGAGTATGCGGTCCTTGAGCGTCCGGGCCGCCTGGTGCTCCTCCTCGACCGCCAGGGCCTCGTGCACGGAGAGCAGCGCGTCGGTGAACGCTCCTGACGCCAGGTCCTGTTCCGCCCGCTCCAGATGGTGATTGAGCGTCAGGCGGCTCTGAATTTCCTGGCGCAGCTCCAGCACCGCAGGAGACTCCGGTTGCAACTGGAGCGCCGACTGGACGCTCTCTGCAGCCTGCGTCAACTCCAGATTCTCCAGGTGTCCGCGCGCGATGGACAGGCGCTCGTCGAGCTGCTGATCCAGGCGGCCGGCGGCGATGCGTTCGAACGCCCGCAGCACACGGTCATCGTCCGGGGCGAGGAGCGCGGCCCGTTCGGTCGCAGCCTGCGCGGCGTCCCAGTGCTTCTTCCCGATTGCCCCCAGCACCGCTTCGAGGTTCGACACCAGTTCCTCGTCACGACGCGCGATCAACTCGGCCCGGCTGGGACTTGACGGGCTATCGGACTCGGGTTCCGCAGGCGGTTTCTCGTTGGCCGGAACCGGGACCACCGAGTCCCGGCCGCCGTCCTCCTCCTGCACTCGCCCGATGGCCGTGTCCAGCTCCGCCAGGAGGTCCTGCAGGCTCTGGTAGCGGCGCTCCCGCTGCTTCGCCAGTGCCCGCTCGACGATCGCGATCAGGTCCGAGCCCAACTCCGGCACCAGTCCGGCGAGGGGTGCGGGTTCCTCGTGCGCGACGCGGTAGAGCACGGAACTGGCGTTGTCACCGTCGAAGGCGCGTCGATAGGACAGCAACTCGTAACACACCAGTCCTACGGCGAATATGTCGCACCGGTGATCGATGTGGGTACCGGCGACCTGCTCGGGCGCCATGTAGTTGGGCGTGCCGCCCGGGGCGCCGCTGGTCACCGTCAGCGCGTCCTGCAGTCTCGCGATGCCGAAATCCAATATCGTGAGCGCGCCGGTGTCGTCCCTGACAATGAGGTTCGCCGGCTTCACGTCACGGTGGATGATTTTCTGGCCGTGCGCGTACGCGAGCCCGTCGCAGAGTTCGCGCAGCATGCGCAGCCGAAGCAGGAGGGGCAACGGCGTCCGCCGGTGAATGATCGCGGCCAGCGTCCGGCCGGGGACGTACTCCATCGTGATGAACGGCTCGCCGCCGTGCTCACCGACATCGTGGATGGTGACGATGTTGCGGTGGTTGAGCCGTCCCGTCGCGCGGGCTTCCCGCAGGAAACGCTGCCTGAGCTCGACGCCGTGGACGCGCGCCACCTTGATGGCGACCGTTCGGTCGATGGCGGGGTCGCGCGCGAGATACAGCACGCCCATGCCGCCGCTGCTGAGCCGCTCAATGACGCGATAGCGCCCGATGAAGGTCGGGGTGTCTGCGTCTTTGCGAGGCATCGATGGTTACACCTTGAGCCGGCTCCGGACCGGACCCTCCTATGCGCTTAAGGGAGTGCGTCGATCCGCCAGTTGTCGGTCCCCGAGATGCGGCTGGCCTCGAACCCGTTGATGTTCAGGCGCGTGCCGGCGCAGACGCTCCCGTTGGAGACACAGCCCAGACCATTCGAGCCAACCTCGAAGCGGTCAGATCCGAACGTGCACGACTGACCGGGTCGGACCACCTGCCCCACCGTGCAGGCATCCGACGCCGTCGTGGTCGTCGCGGTCGTCGTGGGTGGAGTGGTCGTAATCGTAGGACTCGTCGGCGACGGTGTGGGGTCGTCACCGCAGCCGAACGGAAGGACGGCGACTGCCAGCAATCCGCAGGAAATGAACAATCGTCTGGACTGAACCCGGACCGAAAATGCGGGGCGGGAGGATCGGCGGCTGGTCATCAGTCACTCCTTCGTCCAATGGTCGAAGCGTCGCCGGACAGGCCCGGCGCTCCCAGATGGGTTGTCCTGCGGTCTCATGGGGCCAGTTCCAGCCTCGCGGCATCGTGGCTGCCGAGCAGCTTCTCGAGCTCGATCTCCATCGGCAGCTCGCCGTCTCCACTTGCGGCGGCGATGGCCGGCCGGTCGCCCGCCAGCATCACGCGATCACCCGCCGCAACCCCGGCCACCACCTCGACGAACCGCTGGTTCTGTTCGCCGACCTCGACCTGCCGCGCCTCGACGCGCCGACCGTGCAGCACGTTGACCAGCGTCATGCCGTCGCTCTCGAACACCGCGTTGATCGGCACGCGGACGACGTTCTGCCGGTCTCCCACCAGGATGTCGACGCGGGCCGTCATCTCCGGGCGCAACGCCGCCTTGCTCGGGTCCAACTCCACGGTCACGTCGAACCGCTTGCCGTCGAGCTGTTGGCCGAAGGTGGTGCCCGCCAGTGCGCCCACGGTCGCAATCCGGCCCGACAGCTCGAGCTCCGGAAACGCCTCCAGGCGCACCGTCACCGGTTGACCCGAGTGGACGCGATGCACCGATCGCTCGGGGACCGAGGCGTCGACGAGCATCCGGCTGACGTCCACCACCCGCACGATTCCCTGGCTGGGCGTCACCCGGTCGCCGAGTCGCACCTTGCGCCGCGGCGACGAGGCCATGAACTCCTCGTAGACCACCAGGCCGGGGCCGGCCGCGTAGATCGTGCACCGCTCGATCAGGTCGCCCATCTCCGCCACTCGCCGGCGCGCGGTGGCGAGCCGCCGCTCCACCGCCTGCCGCTGGGCCCGCTTCTGCGCCAACTGCAGCTCGGCCCGCCGCGTCGCGACCGGGTGCGTCTGCTCGACCAGCACGCTGGCCCGCCGGCGAGCAATCGCCAGGTCCGCTTCGGCCGTTTCCAGCTCGTCCCGCGAGCGCTCAAGCTCGTCGCCGGTGATGAATCCCTGGTCGAGCAGCGGCTCCAGGCTCTCTACTTCACGGCGCAACCGCTGGACCCGCCGTTCCGCCAAGCCCAGGTTGGTACGGCTTTCCTCGATGGTCAGCGAGCCCTCGCCGGCGACCGTCGACTCGAGCCCCGCCGTCGCTTCGAGCAACTCCAACTCCGCCACCTGAACCGCCAGCTCGGCTTCGTGGACGTTGTCGACGGCCTGCCTCAACTCGGCCTCCAGGTCGCGCGTCTCCAGGCGAACCAGCAGGTCGCCTTCCCCAACGCGCAGACCTTCCGGAACCAAGTGGACGATCTCCGCTTCCCGGCCGTTGATCGGCGATCGGTAGGAGGTCGACCGGGCGGCGCGGAGCGTGCCGGGCGCGGTCAGAACGGCCACGAGGGAACCCCGCTCGACCGTCCACGCCGCGCCCGCGTTCGCGGCCGGTCGGCCGCGAACGGCAAGCAGACCGGTGGTACCGAGCAGCGCGACGCTTGTGACAACCCACGCGAGCCTTCGGCGCTTGAGCATGAATGGCCTACCGTATGTCGCGCCGGACGTCGAGCGTGCCGAGCACGGCGCGCAGATCGAGCCGAGCGACGGCCAGATCCGCCAGCACCGCCAGCCGGCGGCTCGTCGCATTCAGCAGGTTCGCCTGCGCGTTGACCACGTCGAGGTTGTTCGACAGGCCGCGCTGGAAGCGCAGCGTCGCCAGCTCCACTTCGCGCTCGGCGAACTCTACGCTCACGTCGGCGCTCTGCAGGCGGTTCGCGAGCCGCTGCTGCAGCCGGACCGCGCGTCGGGCATCCTGCGCGATGCGACGGCGCAGCGTGTCGCGTGTCCGCGCCCTCCGGTCGCGCTCGATGACTGCGGTGTGCAGGCCCGTCAGTTCAGGGGTCCGGTCCAGCGGGGTCGACACCGAAAAGAAGGTCACCGGCTCGAACCGGTCGAGGCCGAACGCATCGCGGAAACTGTCGGCGGTCTCGCGCCGCGTCAGGGCCAGGCTGACGTCGAGCTGCGGCAGCAACTGGTGACGAGCGAAGCGGATGTCGCGGTCCGCTTCGTCCACCGCCGCCTGTGCATCGCGCAGCTCGATCCGGTTCGCCAGTGCCAACCGAACGGCCTCATCCGACGTCACCGGTTCCGAACGCGCCTCTATCTCCGCCGCGACGCGGAAGTCGTCGTCCGCGTCGCGCGCCATCGCGAAGCGCAACTGGTCCTTCAGGTCCTCGATGGAACCCTCGATGTCGAAGAGCTGCCCGGAGGCCTCCGCCACGAGCTGCCGCGCCCGGAACACATCGAGCTGCGACACGAGATTCGCCTGCAGTTTCGCCTCGGACGCCTGAAGTAGCCGCTCGGCGTTCTCCAGGGCCGTGCGCGCCGCCACCGCCAACTCCCGCTGGGCAATCAAGCGGTAGTAGATGCCCGCCACCTCGATCGCCAACTGCTGCTCGGTCAGTGCATGCTGGCGCTGCGCACTGCCCACCTGATGGTCCGCCCGCTCCAGAGGGCGGCGGCCTATCGTGGGCCCGAAGCCTCGCAGCAGGGATTGGCTGACCAGCAACGTCGTGTCGGCCGCATAGAAGTTCCCGAGCTGGTTGCGGAACGTCGCCGCGCCCACATCCATCTGGACTTCCGTCCCCGTGACGAACCGCCGCGATGCCCCGACGCCGTAGGTCTGGTTGCGCACGTCCGACTGGCCGAACGAACCGAGTACGTTGGGCGTGATCTTGGTACGGAACGCCGATTCCGCCAAGTTCACGCCGAGCCGCGCCTGGTCGATGCTCTCGCGCGAGCTCAGCACCCGCTCGTTGTTCAACAGCGCCACGCGGACCGCCTCGGCGAGCGGCAGCAGCGGCGCGGATTGCGCAAGAATCACGACGGGCGCAACCGGAACCAAGAGCACCAACGCGATCGTACGGGCGAAACCGCGCATGCACATTTCACTGTCGCTCGTAGACGCTCGGTCCACGGATCGCTCCAGCGTTCGTTTGGATCACTGCCTGTCCACGGATCACGTCTGAACCTAATTCCACCGTGCCAGTGAAGCTGTAGCCCGACCCGGATAGTCGGACATCACACGGGCAGACGAAGTCCGCTGTGCTCGCGACGTTCCCGGATACAGAGGCGGATCCGCGCGCGGAAGCGCTGCCTTGGCGGAGAAGCAGGTTGAACGTCCCGCTCAGGCTCGACCCGTTCTGTGTCAGGCGCAGCGTTTCAGTGACGTCTATCGCCGGAGAGGTGCCTCGTATTACGCTCCTAGCCACAAACTGACCGGCGAGGTTCCGAACTACAGCCGCCGAGCCCATGGCAGTTGCCTGTTCTTTGCCGTCGCTCACGGTCAGCGTCACGGCGTACGTCCCTGCCGAGGCATATACGTGCGTGGCGTTGCGGCCGGACCCGCTGCTGCCGTCCCCGAAATCCCACGAATAGGTCAACTGGTCGTTGTCGGGGTCCGACGACGAGCCGCCGTCGAAGCGGTACTGCGTCAACCCGGCCATGCCGGAGCCGCGCGGCGTGACGCTGAGGCCGGCCACCGGCGGTTGGTTCCTCGTCAGGGCGAGGTAGGCGGCGGCGCCGCCACCACCGGCGAGCGCGGCCCACTTCCACCAACTACCGCCTCCACCGCCTCCACCCTCGCCAGAGTCGTCCTGCAGCTCCGCCGCGCCCGATCCGCCGGCTGCCGACGTCAACGCGACGTTCAGGAACTCGTTCTGATTCGGGGTGAGCGCCAGAATGCGACTGTTGTTGACGTACCCGTCCCTGACGATCGTGACCCGGTGATCCCCCGGCTCCAGGCCGGCGATCTCGACTGGCGTTTCGCCGCGCGGGTGGCCGGCAACGTACACGGTCGCGCCGGACGGCTCAGTGGTCACGGTCAGCGTGCTCGTGAGTCGGCGGCCGGACGCTGATTCTGCCCGCGGCTCCATCGCGCTAGCCTCGTTCCACAGACGGATCACGCGTCTCGGGAACTCGGTCTCCGCCGGCCGAAACTCCGGATCGTGCCGTTGGGCCTCCAGGAACGCGAACCGCGCCTCTTCTTCGCCCACGATGAAGACTCGCGCGACTCCCGCGTAGAAGTACGAGCGAGCCATGTCGCGGGGCTCCGCCTCGTCCGCTTCCAGTTCGATGGCTGCGGCCTCGAGCGTGTCGATGGCGGCTGCGTAGTCGCCGTTCTCGATCAGTCGAATGCCGCGGCGCAACTCCTCCAGCCCATCCGGTTCCTGCTCGATCGCCAGTCCAACAGCACATGACAGGCTCAACAACCACAACCAACCGACCGCGGTGACCGAGTACCGTACCATCATGAACGTCCCTTCTTCCTCATTGGGTGCGGCTCTTTTCGTAGATCGCTATCTCGCTCATTCATAGTGCCCATCGCGCCGGTCGCGACCACGGTTACGACGCCGCGTGGGGAGGAGGGAATGCGCCGAGGAATGCGCCGGGCTGTGACTGACGCTCCGCGAAAGCGCAGGTGGGGGAGAGAAATCGCTCGGGGGAGGGAGGATTCGGCTGCAGCCGCGCGGCGGCGCGTCAGGTGCTGAGGATGGCGCGGTTCTTGCTCTGTCTGTCTGTCTGTCTGTCTGTCTGTCTGTCTGTCTGTCTGTCTGTCTGTCTGTACAATGGCGGGTTCAGGTGGTCCGGCCGGCAACGCTGTGGGGAGCCAGACCAGACACACCGCCAACTGAGGATCGGCGACAACGAAAGGGCAACAACTCGCATCACTTGAGAGTAGACCGGCAGATCAACCCATTGTCAAGTCCCCCGGAATTGACCGGAGCCCGCTGGCGCTCCGGGGGCGGGTGGCGGGGTGGCTTTCGGGTGGCCGGGTGGCCTCCGGGGCTGTGCGCGTTCGGTCAACGCGGTATCCGGCGTTCCGGCAGTCGGGCAAGCATCGTCGCACAGCGAGCCGATCCGGTCCGGGGCTCGCCCTGTGCAGGGACATTCGACCGGTGCTGGCCGTCGACAACGCCAGCGTCCGGTTGGCCCGCTCCCATGTCCATACCGGGTTCGCCGAACGGTTACGGGGGCTCCCCGGCGTCGCCGTGGACCGTGGACTTTGGCGGAGCGTTCCGGCAATCGACCGCGAAGGCTCCATCGCATGTAAGAGCCGCCGAGAACAAGCCGCTTCACCAAGCTACGCGCAGTCCAACCCCGCCGCCGCGTCGAGGCGGTGAGCCAGCTTCGACGCCGGGCGATGCGGACAGCAGTACAATCCCAACTCCAGACAGCGCGAGTCCGTTTCCGACATCGCAGACGACTCCGTCGTAGCCGCCCAGGAAGCAGACCGCAGACATTCCGGTACCGGCGAAGCCGGACAAGAACCCCCAGCCGAGCCAGTTGAATGAGGAGAGTCCAGAGGGCTGCCAGGCTCCCGTAACAAGCGGCCGCAAGTGCCGTGACCGTTCCGTCCGAGCAATCCCTTCGGCCCTCGCAGCCGGCACGTTCTCCTGAGTGTTGGAGTCGATGTTCAACACGATCGGCTCTGGCGTTCCGTGGTCGAGCGATGAGCCGATGGTGTCGTCTTGCGATGCCGCCGCAAGCACGGGGAAGATGAGAGCAACGATGGCGCCCGCCACGATCCGTGCGGTACACATGGTGGAGGTCTAGCAGCCCGTGGCGAAAGTCGCGGACCCGGCCTGGCCGGGGGGTGGTCGAGTTTCGTACACTGAGCGGCATGGCGATGGGCAAGAGACCGGCGGCGCGACAAGGGTCGCCGCTGTGGGTGACGACGGCGGATTTACCGACGAACGCGGGGCATCCATTCTTCGAGCGTCTCAACCGGGTCCTGGAGGATGCGGGTTTCGACGCGTTCGTGGAGAGTCTGTGCGCGGCGTTCTACGCGGCGCGGATGGGCCGGCCGAGTCTGCGTCCCGGGCGGTATTTCCGGATGCTGTTGATCGGCTACTTCGAGGGGCTGTCTTCGGAGCGCGGGATTGCGTGGCGGGTGGCCGATTCACTGAGCCTGCGGTCGTTCCTGGACCTGGATGTGACCGAGACGACTCCGGATCACTCGACGTTGTCGCGGACGCGTCGGTTGATCGACGTGGAGACGCACGAGGCGGTGTTTACGTGGGTTCTGGAGCGGCTGGCTGAAGCGGGGCTGGTGGCGGGGAAGACGGTCGGCATCGATGCGACGACGCTGGAAGCTCACGCGGCGATGCGTAGCATCGAGCGGCGGGACACGGGAGAATCCCACGAGGCGTTCATCCGGCGGTTGGCGGAAGCCTCGGGTGTGGAGACACCGACGCGGGCGGATCTGGCTCGGTTCGACCGGTCCCGGAAGAACAAGAAGACGTCGAACAAGGAGTGGAAATCGCCGCAGGACCCGGACGCGAAGATCGCGAAGATGAAGGACGGTCGGACGCACCTGGCCCACAAGGCCGAGCACGGGGTCGACATGGACACGGGCGCCATCGTGTCGGTGACGGTGCAGGATGCATCGGACGGCGATACGGCCACGCTGCCGGAGACGCTGATCATGGCGGCGGAGCAGGTCGAGGCGGTGCAGCCGGAGGGTTCGGGGGTTGAAGAGGTGGTGGCCGACAAGGGCTATCACAGCGACGAGACGCTGGTGGGACTGCGCGAGGTAGGTGTTCGAAGCCACGTATCGGAACCGGAGCGCGGCCGGCGCCGCTGGCAGGACAAGAAGACGGGCGGGACGCCGCCGGAGAAGCGAGCTGCGCAGCAAGCGTTGTATGCAAACCGCCGGCGTGTGCGCGGGCGGCGGGGTCGCCGCCTGCAACGCCGCCGGGGCGAGATGGTGGAGCGTACTTTCGCGCACATGTATGAGACGGGCGGTATGCGTCGGGTCTGGGTGCGCGGCCACGACAATGTCCGCAAGCGTGTTCTGATCCAGGCGGCGGCTTGTAACATCGGGCTGCTTCTGCGCCGCCTGACCGGTGTCGGTACGCCCCGGAGCCTGCAGGGGCGGGCTTTGGCGGCGATTTGCCACCTGATCGACCGCCTGATCGACCGCTGGGGGCGTCTGACGCGCGTGTGGGGGTTCAAATGGACACCGACGGCGCTCGTCGGCTCGTTTGCTCATCGCCAAGCTACGTGAACACCGGGCTCAGCGAACACACTTCTTCCACGGGCTGCTAGGGCAGCGCGTCAATCCGCCAATTGTTGGTTCCCGAGATCCTGCTCGCCCGGAAGCCGTTGACGTTGACGCCTGTGCCAGCGGTGATACAGCATCCGTAGCGGCCTCGGCCATCCGACAGAACCTCGAACCGGTCAGATCCGACATCGCACGAGCCGCCGGGTCCGAGCGTCAAGGCGACCCGACAGGCTCCCGCATGCGTCGTGACGACACCGCCGCCTGTCGTTCCAGCGGTGACGGTGGCGCGAAACGTCAACGTGGCGGAGAGACCTCCCGGATCTGTGGCCGTGACGCGGATACTGGCTTGGCCGGTGTTGGCTCCGAGGAGTTCCAAAACCGTCCCGGAGAGACTGACCGTGGCAACGCGAGTGTTGCTGGAGGTCGCCGTGTACCTGAGTCGGTCGCCATCCGGATCGGTGAAATTTCGCGGCGCTTCCAGATCGACTGTTGCTCGATCCCCGACCTCCAGCGTCGCGTCCTCAATCCCGACGGCGACCCTGGGTGCCCGGTTCGCCTGTACCGCGGGTGCGTTCACAAACTGGAACGATCCGCTCGACGTCCCCCGTCTCGCCCCATTCTCGAAGTACGAGTATTCGAATGTGCCGGAGGTCTCGGTCCGAAAAGTGAGCTGGACCTCCGACCTCTCGCGATTGGGATCGTTTCCGGTCACGTCGTACGTGTAGATGAGCGTGCTGGTATTCGATCCGATCCTTTGGTACTCGTAGTCGCCCTCGTACGGTATCCCGTCCTCGATCTCGCGGATGCGGCCGGGTGCGATGAAAATCAACCGAAAGTCGCCCTGCGTGACCTGCTTTCCGACCACGCGGTCGTCGAAAGCCGCCTGAGTGACCGGAGCCAATCCGCCGTCTATAGAGTCCGGCAGGACCTGTGATGGGGCAGTCGGCGAGCCGCCGTTGTCTCCGCCGCAACTGACCAAGACGATGACAGCGATCGCTGCTACGATGCCGTTCAGACCGCAGCGGCGCCGATGGGAGCGGACAGGCATGACGCGGTAGTATACTGCCGCCGAAGTGGCGCCAGAACCGGCCCGGGCCGATCACCTTCGGGCCCGATACCGAGCCACCCCTCTTGCCGCCGCCGACCACGCTCGACGCCGTCCGCCCGCTCGAGATGCGCACCGTCGTGCGCGGCGACCGCGGGGGGAAGCTGTGGAACGAGTACGTCGCCCGCTACCACTACCTCGGCTACAAGACCCTGGTCGGCGCCCAGATGCGCTACGCCGTGCACGCGAGCGACGGCACGCCGCTGGCCATGCTCGGCTTCTCGACCGCAGCCTGGACGCTCGCCCCGCGCGACCGCTTCATCGGCTGGTCGCGGCGACACCGCGAGAAGAACCTGCCGCTGGTCGTCGACAACCCACGCTTCCTGATCCTGCCCTGGATCCGCATCCCCAACCTCGGCTCGCACATCCTCGCCCTCGTCCGCCGCCAGTCTGCCGGCCGACTGGATCGCGCGCTACAAGACGACCCCCGTGCTCATCGAGACCTTCGTGGAGACTCCCCGCTACACCGGCGCCGTCTACCGGGCCTCCGGCTGGATCCGCGTCGGCGCCACCCAGGGGCGCGGTCGCTACAACATGAACAACCGCTCCGACAAGCCCAAGAAGAACATCTGGCTGCAGCCCCTACGCAAGGACTGGAAGCGCACCCTCAACCGGTAGAAGCAGCCAGATACCGGCTTCGCCGAACGGTTACGGGGGCTCCCCGGGGCTCCACCGGGGCGTAAGCGTTCGGCCATGCCGGTATGGCGGACCGACAACTGGGCGGTCGACGCGTGAACCCGCGGAGCGGAGAAAGAGCGCGGGTCTTCTGGGGTGGATCACTCGCAGGACGAACCGATGCCGTCCAAGCACCGCTTGGTTGGTCCCGCCCGCGTTCGGCCGGCTCGGCCCGCCCGCCTCGCTGGCGTGGGTCTACGAGCCGGTTCCTGGCTGTTCGAGGCGTCCGTTCCCCGGCGACGAGGACGCCGCGACGGAGCCAAGAGAGCGCACGCTGACGGACTCGCGACGACGCTCGCCGGCAAGTAGCTGGTCGATGTCGCACGTGGCCCTTGACGCCGCCGTGGCCACTGCGTACGGTGGTCTGCAGGGCATCTTCGAAGACGAGGCTTTCGGTGAGTCGCTGGCGCTCGACGGCGGCGGAACGTGGGCGGGATCGGACAGTGCTGGACGATGTCGTCAGAGACATAGGTTGCCAGCGCGTCCGGCGCGTCATCGTCAACCAAGCCGTAATCGACTGGGAGGGTTGGGACGATCCGGCCATCGCCGCCGGGAGCACGGTGCGCTGGAAGCTGCTGGTAGACGGCGACCGCGGCCCGAGCGGAGGGCTGGTAACCGGTGTAGCGGAGATTGCACCCGGCGGCGTGCTTCCGCGGCACCACCACGAACCCGAGGAGACGTACTACGTGCTCAGCGGTCGCGGGGTGGTCGAGATTGACGACACCCGGACCGAGATCGGCCCGGGAACAGCCGTCTTCATTCCCCCCTCCGCCGAGCACGCCCTGTACTGCGTCGGGGCCGAGCCGCTGGTATTCCTCTTCACCTTCGCTCGCGACCGCTTCAAGGACGTCATGTACCACTTCGACGCAGCGTAGGCGGCGGGTTCCGGACACCGACCGGCCCGACGGCGCCAGGCGGTGGGGGTGACGGCTCCAAGATCACGATGGTCGGCGAACCGCGGGACGGGCGAGGTTTGAACGCCCGGTGGTCCGTGGGCATGGGCAGCATGGGCGGACCCGGAGGGACCCCGGGACCCCCGGACCCCGGGACCCCGGTAACCGTTCGGTGGAGCCGGTATGGACATGCGGCCGAACCAGCCAGACGCGCCGTCGGCGTCCGGAGAAATCCGTGCGGACTGACCAGCTCGGCCTGCGGAGCCAGTGCGTTCTTCGCCGCACGGCGCGCTTCCTCGCTCTGCCCGTTTCAGCTCGTCCGCACTCCTTCTCCGCTCCGCGGGTTCACGCGTCGACCGCCCAGTTGTCGGTCCGCCTACCGGCATGGCCGAACGCTTACACCGGGGCTACCGGGGCTCCGGGGCGGGGCTGTTAGCTCGGCGATCCTGGTATCGTGGTAACGTGCGTGGTAAACTTCATTCCTTTATTATGGTAACTATCTTTCTTATCAACAGGTTACGTAAATTTCAATTCTGTAGCGCGACCATGCAGACTTGGCCCTCGATGCCGCGGATGGCGAGGTTCATCTTCGCGAGCCGCCACGTCGTGTAGTTCGACTCCTGGCCGTAGATGCTGATGTCCGCCCTGGCCCTGCCGCCGTTCCCGTTGCCGCTGGCGTGGGCGCGGATGAACGCGACCGACTGGACGAACATGCCCGACGAGCCGCAGCACGGGTCGTAGACCCGGCCCCGGTACGGCTCGAGCATCTCGACCAGCACCTTGACGACGCAGCGCGGCGTGTAGAATTCGCCGCCCTTCTTGCCCTCCGCGCTCGCGAACTGCGAGAGGAAGTACTCGTAGACGCGGCCGAGCACGTCGCGGGAGCGGGCGTCCTCGTCGCCCACCCCGATGTTGCTGATCAGGTCGATCAACTGCCCGAGCCGGCGCTTGTCCAGCGCGGGCCGGGCATAGTCACGCGGCAGCACGTCCTCGAGCGCGGGGTTGTCGCGCTCGATCGCCGCCATCGCCTGATCGACGGTCAGGCCGATGGTCGACTGTCTCGCCTGGGACTTCAGGTGCGTCCAACGGGCCTCTGTGGGCACCCAGAAGATGTTCTCGGCCGTGTACTCGTCCCGGTCCTCGGCGGCGTCCTCCCCGAACTCCGCCAGCACGGCGGCGTGGCGCTCCTCGAAGGCGTCGGAGATGTACTTCAGAAAGATAAGGCCGAGCACGACGTGCTTGTACTCGGCGGCGTCCATCGAGCCCCGCAGGGCGTCGGCCATCGCCCACAGCTCGGCTTCATGGCCGATGGTGGCCCCGCCGCTCAGGGTCGCCCCCGCGTCGCCCGCCCGCTTCCCCGACCGCCGTCGCGCCATGTCGTGATCTCCGTCGCACGAACCCGGACAGCGAGCCGCATGAATCCGGCTCCATCACCCGATAGCAGAGAACCTCGCGCAGCCCACTCGGCGGACCATTAGTCGGGCAAGGCGAAAACAAACAGGTTGTTGCCCATGCTCGGGCGCAGCTCGGGCGTCAGGGGCGCGAAGTACACCACGGTGCGCGAGCTGCCGGTGCTGACCGCGACATACTGCCGGCCGTCGACTGCGAACGTGATCGGAAACCCGGTGATCGGCGAGCCCAGGTTCACCTCCCACAGCACGTCCCCGGTTTCCGCGTCGAGAGCGCGGAACCGGCCGTTGAGGTCGCCGCCGAACACGAGGCCGCCGCCGGTCGCGACGAGCGAGGTGGTGGCGGCCCGTTGCTCGTACTTCCACATGAGCGCGCCGGTCTCCGGCGATATCGCCTGGACGGTGCCGAGCTGGTCGGTGCCGGGCGCAAGCTCGCTCCGCACGGCGAGCGCATAGAGCGATGTCGCTACGCTGTCGCTGCCGGCCGTGGCCATCATCCGCGCACAGGCGTTGCGCAGCGGAAAGTACATCAGCCTCGTCTGCGGGCTGTACGCCCCCGCCTCCCAGTCCTTGCCGCCCACCAGCGTCGGGCAGGCCAGCACCGTCTGTCCGTTGCCCGTGAAGACGACCTCGGGGTTCTCCGTGACCGCGCCGGTGGCGCCGTCGATGCCGCTGATCACGTTCTGCGTGACCGTCGGCGTCGCCCACAGGAACTCGCCGGTCTCGCGGTCGAGGGTGTAGACGACACCGGTCTTGCCGGGTATGCCGGTGACGACCTTGCGGACCTCGCCGTGCCGCAGCCGCGGATTGATCCAGGGCACGACCGCCGGATCCGGTGCGACGGCCGTGTCGAGCAACAGGCGTTCGAACGGGTGATCGAGATCCCAATGGTCGTTGAGATGCTGGTAGTACCAGGCGATCTCGCCCGTGTCGGCGTCGAGGGCCAGCGTCGAGTTGTGGTACAGGTGCTTCTTGTCGGTCCCGCCAAGCATGAACTTCGGGGCGGGCGACGTCACCGACGTGCCGATGTAGATGAGGTTCAAGGCCGGGTCGTAGCTGGGCACCATCCAGGCGCCCACGTGCTTGCGCTCCTCGTAGGGCACGTCGCCCCAGCTCTCGTCACCCGGTTCGCCGGGCGCTGGAATGGTGCGCGTCCGCCACAGCTCCTCACCGGTCCGGGCGTCGTGCGCCGTGATGACGCACGCGTCGGGTCCACCCTGCGGGGTGCAGCTCCGCCCCGAGATCACCTTGCCCCCGGCGATGATCGGTCCGGAGGTCTGATTGGCGGGATGCGTCCGGTAGTCGAGAATCTGCGTCTCCCAGGCCAGCCGGCCCGTCGCCGCATCGAGGGCGAAGACGTAGTCGTCGACGCTGGTGTCGATGATGAGATTGTCGTAGATGGCGAGATTGCGGTTGATCTCGGCGAGGACGGTGATGAGGAACTCGTCCACGTCCTCGGGGAGCGCCCGCCGGTATTCCCACAGGAGATCGCCGCTGGCGCCGTCGATCGCCTGGATGACGTCCCGCGGGTTGGGCATGTACATGACGCCGTCATGGACGAGCGGCGTTCCCTGCTGGAGGCCTGGCCCAAGGGCTCGCGACCAGACCATGCGCAGGTCGCCCACGTTGTCGCGACCGATCTGCTCCAGCGGACTGTAGCCCCATCCGTCGAGCGTCCGCCGCCACATGAGCCAGTCGGCGGGGTCGGGATCCTGCAGCACCTCGTCCGTCACCGGGACGAAGCGACTGCTCGACTGCGCCGGCGCCTGGCCCGCCGTCATCACGAGACACACTACGACTGCCCAACGGATCGCAGACATTCGCCCTCCACGCCCCACTCTACGCGGGGCCGGCAGGTTCTTGGACGGTCGGCAGGTCAAAGACCGCACCATGAGCGCTTGCAGCGCGTAGCGCCGCGCGCTACAGTCATTCGTGAGAATCAGGCACAAGGGTTTGCGGGCGCTGCACGAGCGGGACGATGCCGCGCGGCTGCCTGCGGGTCTGGTGCCACGGCTCCGCCGCATACTGTTCCGGCTGCAAGAAGCGACGCATCCGGGCAGCGCCGATGCACCCGGCTTCCGGCTGCATCCCCTGAAGGGAGACCGCGCCGGCCAGTGGAGCGTTCGCGTCTCGGGCAACTGGCGCGTGGTGTTTCGCTTCGAGGACGGCGAGGCCGTGGACGTGGACCTGATCGACTACCACTGACCGGGAGGGAATGCTGACCATGAACGACGCTGCCGGCGATCACGTGGGCCCCATGCTGAACCCGCCGCACCTGGGCGAACTGGTCCGCGAGAGCATGGACGATGTGGGCTGGAACGTGACCGAGACGGCGCAGCGTCTCGGCTGCGAGCGCGGCACGCTGTCGCGCCTGTTGAACGGAAAGGCGGGGGTGTCGGCGAACATGGCGCTGGCCTTGGAGGACATAGGCTGGGGCACCGCCGAACACTGGATGCGGATGCAGGCGAGCTACGAGCTGGCCCAGGCGCGCCGGAACCGGACCGCGGGCGAACGGGTCGGGGGCGTATTGCACGCGTGATCCGGATCGCGCCGGCCCGAGGGCGAATCGCGCTCCCGCGGTCAGCGACGGCGCGGCGCCCCCATCACGCGCACGCCGGTGACGAACCGCCGGTAGTTCGAGATCTCGTGGGTGATGAACTGCCGCGCGACGCCCGCGTTGCGCCAGATCGTCATCGACTCGCTCGAGGCGGGCAGCAGCAGCGTCTCGTCCGGATCGGAGAACGCCACCCGGCGATAACGGACCGTGCTGTTGGAGCTCTCGATGGCCATCGTCCGCCGCATGCCGCTGCGCCGTTGCTCGCGCGGCACCGGGAACTCGTACATGCCGCGCAGGCGCTCGTCCACGCGCAGCACGTCGCCGGTCTCCGCGTCGGCCCAGACCCTGCCCCGCGTGTGTCCCGGCAGATCGATGCTGACGCAGAGCCCGTCCCACTCTATCGTCGGCTCTTCGTGGTGCTGCAAGCGGTACTCGAGGACGTCCGTCTCGCGGCCCGCCTCGCGCTCGCGCCCCGACCAGGTGAACACGTAGTCCTGCCGCTTCGCCGGCAGAAAGATTGCCAGCGGCTCCTCCGAAAACGGTTCCGGGTCGGCGCACACGGGCTCGTCTTCCGGCGCCGCAGGCCGGCCGTTGGCTTCCAGGAGCGTGCGCATCACGACGGGCTCGGGCGCCGGCGTGTCCGTGTCCGTCCCCTCCGCCCACTCGACCCGCATCTCGTACAGGAGGTTTCTTCCTCGACCGGTGGAGCGAAAGCCGCGCCCCATCGGCCGCACGCGGACGCGCACGTCGGCCATCACGTGCACCGCCCGCGAATAGAAGCGCTCGACGGAGGCCTGGATGCGCTGCAGCACCGCTTCCACGTCGCCCTCGCCCGCACGCTGCGCGGAGACCGGTGCGCCGCCGGCCAGACAGGTCCCCAGCACGAACGCCCACAAGGCTCGAGGCCAGCGCATCCCGAGACAATAGCCACGATGTCGGGATCTCGCAACACTGTGCCGGGGTGCGAGGTCCAGTCACGTCGGCTAGCCCTGCCGCGCGAGTCGGGAGGCGGGAGCGACGAATCGCTGGTAGAGGTCGAAGTTGTAGAGCGCGAACGCGCCGCACATGATGACGCCGCTCAGACCCATGGTGGGAGCGGCCAGGGACATCGGCTCGTTGAGCAACCGGAAGACGCCGACGGCGTACCCGGCCAGCAGGCCGAGCTGCACGAACAGGCCCAGGCCCCAATCGACCGCGGCGGTCGTGTTTCGCGCGATGAGGGCCAGGTATGACAGGGCGACGGCGACGATGTAGAAGTGCAACGGTCCGAGGTAGGCCTCGAACCAGACCCTGGTCGGGTAGTCGAGCTCCTCGACGACCAGCGTCTTGAGGCCGACCGCCAGCCCGTTCGTCGCCAGGAAGCACAGGCCGAAGTAGGCAGCGAGCCACAGGGCGCGCCGCGGCCGGTCGCTGAACGTTCCGTTGCGCTCCGTTGCCCTGACGAGGATCAGGAAAAGCCCGACCGCCAATGCCGTCATGACCGGGATGTAGACGTACCACTCGAAGAAACCGGTGTCTCGCATCCAGAGCAGAAACGGGCCGAGCGCTTCGCCAAGGCGGTTGGTGAACGTTGCGGTTGAAGTCACGGTCAGACCCTCCTCCGGTGTGCTTGGACGATCCGTTCCGGACGAGGGTTCCCGGCGTTGCTCAACCGCGGTCCGCTCGCTGTCCGGTTCAGCGGATGAGCCAGAGCTCCGTCTGCGGCCCGGACAGGTACTCCACCCGCCCGTCCCCGTGCACGAGGGTGTCCTCCTCGCGCATGATGGTCACCGCCTGCCCGTCCCACTCCGCGGCCGGCGCGGTGACCGAGAACTCCAGCGAGATCCACTCGCCGGCGCGCAGCGGGAACCGGGGGTGGTCGCCGTAGCGGTCGGGCCAGTCGAAGACCATCCAGACGCCGGCGTCGTGCACCCAGTTGCCCTGGGCGTGCGAGTAGACGAGCGCGTCGATCCCCTCGTCGGCGGCGCGCGACTCGGCCCGCGTCTTGATCGCAACGCCGGTGCGGCCCGGTACGAACTCCTCCAGGAGGATCTCGGCCATCCGGTTCGAGCGCTCGAACGCGGCGCGCAGCCCGGCCGGCGCTTCCTCCTCGCCCGGCCGCAGGACGTAGGCCATCTTCTGCTGGTCGGCCACGATGCCGGAGCTGCGCACGCCGAAGTCGACGTGCAGCAGGTCGCCCGGCTGGATGACCGCGCCGTCGCTGTCGCGCGGCTCGGCGCCGGCGCGCTGCAGGTCGACCGACGCCGGGAAGTTGAACTCGAACCCCTGCCGCTTCCACTCGGCGGTGATCCAGTAGTGGACGTCGAGCAGGGTGGTGCGGCCCGGCGTAATCACCTCGTTCGAAAGCGCCCGGCGCAGGATGGCGAAGGTCGCCGCGGAGGCCTCCCGCTGGATCGCGTCCTCGGCCGGGGTGCGCGTGGAGACGTACTCGACGAGCAGTGGCTCGGATGAGACGATCCGATCCCGGTACCGCGGCCCCACCGCGTCCAGCAGGTACTCCTTGAGCTCGGCCGTCAGCCCGTCCGCCATGCTGATGGTGCGCGACTGGTTGACGGCGATGCGCCGCGGGTCCCGCGCCTCGACGTAGCGGCGCAGGTGCGGCGCCAGCCCTTCCTCGCCGTAGACCTCGCGCGTGTCGTAGAAGCGCGCGAGGTGGCCGCTCAGGTGCGTCCCGAGGACGGTCGTCTGCAGGCCGTCATCGCCGGCGTCGTGGAGAAGATAGGCGTTGCGGTGGCCGTACCAGCCGGTGATGCCGTAGCCGCCGAAAAGCTCCAGCGCCGGGTCGGGCGCGTTCTCGCGGCTCAGGATGATCCAGAGGTCGATCTCGTGCGCCCGCATCAGCGGCAGCAGGTGCCGCCGCATCTTCTCCGCCTTGACGTCCCACTCCCGCTCGGTCCGCTCGCGGATCAGCTCCGGGGTGAGCTGCCCCGCCCCCGCTGCCGCAGCCAGGGTGCCTCCGGCGCGAACCGCCGCCGCCGACGCGCCCGCAACCTGCCCACCGGTCACCGCCTGCTCACCGGTCGCCGCCGGCGCCGCGTCGGCTGCAAGTGCCGTCAGCGACCCCATCGCGAGCGCCGCAGCCAGCAGGACGCGCCGTGATCGCGCCGCACATATCGAGGCGGCGGCGCAAGGCGCGTCGGAACGGGACCGAGCGTTCATCCGCTGCTCCGCTTCTCCGCCAGCCGCGCGTGGGGCCCCGCGTGCGCCACGCTCACCGGCGATCGATGCCTACTCCGCGTAGGTGATCCGGTAGATCGCGCCGGCCGTGTCGTCGCTGACCAGCAGCGCGCCGTCCGGCATCACCTGCACGTCGACCGGGCGCCCCCACCAGGTATTGTCCTCCTCCAGCCAGCCCTCGGAGAACACTTCGTAGTCGGTCACCTGGTCGCCGTCGAGCTTCGCAACGGTCAGGCGGTAGCCGGTGTGGCCCGCCTCGGGCGTGCGGTTCCACGAACCGTGCTCGGCGATGAAGATCTGGTTGCGGTACTCGGCCGGGAACATGTCGCCGGTATAGAACCGCATGCCGAGCGAGGCGACGTGCGGGCCCAGCTTCCGGGCCGGCGGGCGGAACTCGCTGCACGGCCGGGTGTCGAACTCCGGATCCTGGATGTCGCCCTGGTGGCAGAACGGGAAGCCGAAGTGCAGGCCGGGCTCGGGCGCGTGGTGCAGCGTGTCGGCCGGCTGCGTGTCGCCCAGCCGGTCGCGGCCGTTGTTGGTGAACCAGAGCTCGTCGGTCTCGGGATGCCACGAGAAACCGACCGTGTTGCGGATGCCGTGCGCGTAGATCCGCAGGTCGCTGCCGTCCGCGTTCATGCTGTTGATGGTGGAATAGATGGGCGTGGTCGCCTCGTGATCGCAGACGTTGCACGGCGCGCCGACCGGCACGTAGAGGCGCCCGTCGGGGCCGAAGGCGATGAACTTCCAGCCGTGCGCCCGATCGGACGGGAACTCGTCGTTGACCACCACCGGCTCGGGCGGCGACTCGAGGCGCGCCTCGATGTCGTCGTAGCGCAGGACGCGGTTGACCTCGGCGACGTAGAGGTCGCCGTCGCGGAAGGCGACCCCGTTCGGCATGTTGAGGCCGCTGTCGAGCGTCAGCACGCGGTCGGCCTTCTGATCGCCGTCGTCGTCCCGCACGGCGTAGACGTTGCCGAGCCGGCGGGTGCTGACGAAGAGCGTCCCGTCCGGGCTGAGCGACAGTTGCCGCGCGTTCGGCACGTCGGGCGCGTAGACCTCGATGGAGAACCCGTCCGGCAGGGTCAGCTTGTCGAGCTGCGGGCCGCCGTCCTGGGCGGCGAGCGGCGCGGCAACGACGACCGCCAGTGCGAAGGTGAACAGCATCGAGAGAGAGCGGATCTGCATGGCGTGACCTCGGGTGCGCCGGTGCGTCCGGCGCGATGGAGCGACCGTTCGAATCGGTGGTAATCGTAGCAAGGCAAGTCAGTACCGGAACAGGTACTGCACCTTCGTGAAGATGGCGCGGTTGGTCTGCTGCATGAACGTCAGCGTCGGGAACAACTGGTCCTCGAACCCGTCGCCGTCGATGTCTCCGTAAAGCCGATCCGCCTGCTGGTAGTGGTCGTCGTAGCCGACATAGAACGCCGTCCCGGCGTTCACGCGGTAGGTGAGCAGCCAGTTCAGGCCGAACTTGCGATCGAACGTGTTGTACTCGGCGATGTTGCGCAGGAGGAAGCGGTCGGTGAACTGGTAGGTGCTCAGGGTGCGCACGATCTTCACGTCGAAGATCGTGTCGGCGCCGTTGCGCAGGTCGATGAAGTCGCTCACGCTGAGATTCAGCTCGGACTGGAACCGGGAGACCGGCCGCAGCGCGGCGAAGAAGCTGCCGCTGCCCCCCTTGCCGAGGTACGGGTTCTCCTGGTACTTCACCTCGTCGCCCTGGCGGTAGTAGCCGCCGAAGACCAGCATGCGGTTCGTGTTGACCTCCCCGCCTACCGACAGCGCGCGCTTGTGGAACCGGATGCCGCGGTAGCGCTCCATCTCTTCGCGCACGTCGGCGTTGAAGCTGATGTTCCGCGCGAAACGCGCGTTGAACCCGAGGCGAACGTCCTCGTCGTCGAGGTCGTTGGCGAAGTTGTGGTTGCGGCCGTACTGGATGCTGGGCCCCCAGTTGAGGACCCAGCTCTCCGGCCAGAAGTTGTAGCCGAGCCGGCTGTAGAGGCGCTTGGTGTCGACCCGCCGCACGAAGCCGATGTCGTGCCGGAAGTCGGGCGACAGCGTGTACAGGGCCACGAAGCTGTTCCAGTGCCGGCTGTTCAACCGGTAGCTGAGGTCGACCATCTGGCCCTGCCGGGTCACGCCGTCCAGGTCGCGGTGGTCCGTCTGCGCCAGCTTGAACCCGACGCCCTGCGTCTGCCCGAGCCGGAAGTTGCCGTCCAGCGCCCCCAGCGTGCTGTGGCTGTCCATGAAGCCGCGGTGCGTGAAGATCGCCCCGAGATAGGACTCGGCGTACAGGTCGTAGCGCGCCCGCCCGACGATGTTGTTGGCCTTGCGGCCGTAGGCCAGGTTGCCCGGCTCGACCCGGCCCGGCGCCTCGTCGTCGGCCACGATCATGCCGAGGGTCGTGTTGCCCAGCTTCCCGGTCAGCTTCGCGCCGAACTCCGGATCGACGATGGTCCGGGTGTGGACGAAGGTGAGCGGACCGAGTATCTGGAAGATCTCGGCCCCCTCCAGGAAGAACGGCCGCAGCTCCGGATAGCGGAGCGCGAAGCGCTGGTTGACCTCGATCTGCGGCAGGTCCGACTCGATCTGCGAGAAGTCGGGGTTGAACGTCATGTCGGCGGTCAGGTTCGACGTGATGCCGTACTTGACGTTCAGCCCGCCCTCGGGCGATGGGTCCTTGCTCACGAAGTTGCCCCGGCTGTCGAGCGAGCCGTGCTGGATGCCGGTGAACGTCGGCAGGATCTCCAGGTTGCGGCTCATCGAGAGGTTCGTCATCCCCTCGAGAACGCCCACCTGGGTCAGGAAGCCCGAGATGTTGCGCGTCACCGGCGCCCAGACCTGGTTCTCGTCCTTGCCGCGCACCTCGCGCACGATCTGGAAGCCCCAACGGTGCGGGATGTCCCGATCGCGCTCCGGGTAGCGCAGGCTCTTGAAGGGGATCGCCATCTCGGCCGTGAAGCCGTCGTCGACGATCTGCCCGCCGCTGTCGAACAGCGCGTCCCAGGACGAGTCGCCGGTGGGGATCTCGTTGCGGGACATGGAGTAGCTTCCGGTCCGCCGGCCGCGCGCCCTGCGGCTGTACCCCCGGGCGTTGACTATCGCGTCGCCCTGCACGCCGTAACCGTTGACGCTGAAGCGATAGGCGCGGTTCTGGTCGAGGAACGTGTCGAAGTAGATCGCGATGTTGTCGTCCTCGAACGCCTGGTCGCGGTCGTTGCGGTTGGCGCGCATCAGGCTCGGGTCCGAGTAGTGGGCGTGCACCGCGAGGTAGAAGTTCTGGCTGTCGTAGGCGATCCAGACGTCGGTGGCCTCGGTCGCCGGCGCCCCTTCCAGTGGGTTCTGCTGCACGAAGTCGGTGATGCGCAGCGCGTCGCGCCAGACGGCGTCGTCGAGCCGCCCGTCGACCCGCGGCCCCTCGCGGGTCCGCGGCGGGCGCATCGTCGGCCGACCGGTCAGGATGCCCACGCCCTCCGCCACGCCGAACCCGGCCGTCATGGGTGCTCCGCCCAGGGCGATCTCGCCGTTGACATCGGTCTCCACGGGCGCGGGGCGCGGCCGCGACGGTGGCACTGCCGCGGCCGCCGGCATCCGGCGCGGCGGCAACATGCCGTTGCCATTGCCGTTCCCGTTGCCACTGACGTAGCCGTTGCCATTCCCGTTGCCGTTGCCCTCGACGAAGCCGCCGGCGACGTCCGGCGGCGGGGACGCCCGGCTCGTGTGCGCCGGAGCGCCGTCCGCGGGCGTCAGAGACGCGACGAGAGCGCCCGCCAGCTCCTCCCCGATCCGGTCCTGCAGCGCGAAGATCTCGCTCGTGTCGCCGTCCGCCTTGACGCCGGCCGCAACCGCGCCGGTGCCGGTGTGGACGAGGCGCGCCGTGATCCGCATCCGCCCGCCGAATCGCTGATAGCCCCCGGTGACGAGCCAGGCGGCGCCGCGGCGGCGGCTGACCTCGCGCAGCCGGCGCTCCGCGTCCCCCGCCGCGAACGGCGCCATCCCCGCCCCGAGTGCCTCCGCCTCGGCGGCCAGCCCCTCGCGTCGGACCACCGAGACCCGATCGAGCCCCTCGAAGTCGGCCGAAAGCGTCTCCGCGATTCCGTCGCCCAGCCAGTCGTCGGACGGCGTGACCGAGATGTTCTCGAACGCAACGACGGCGACGGCGCCGGGCTCGACCGGCGCCCACCGGGCTCCGGGAGCGGCGGGAAGCCTCTCCTGGGCCGAGACCGCGGGGCAGAGCAGGCCGGCGGCCGCCACGACCGTCAGGAACGGAATCGGATGGCGCACTCCCACCACCTTGCTTGCGGACCATGTGCGGAAGGACATTAGCCGACTATCTTAACAGCCCCTTGGGCGAAAGCCCCGCTGCCATCGAGCGGCGATGCATCCCGCCCGGAACTGCATTGCTCCTCGGTCGAAGATGCCCGGCGGCCGGCCGTGAGTCGTCCGGACGCCTCCGGCGCTACTCAGTACCGGAACAGGTACTGGAACTTGGTAAAGAACGCCCGGTTGGTGCGCTGCATCGTCGTGACCGACGGGAACAGGTAGTCGCTGATGCCGTCGCCGTCGAAGTCCTCGCCCAGGATGCGATCGGCCTGCCGGTAACGGTCGTCGTAGCCGATGTAGAAGACCGTCCCCGCATTGACCCGGTAGCTCGCCAGCACGTTCAGGCCGGCCGTACGCTGCAGCGTGTTGAACTCGACGATATTCCGCAGCGCCAGCCGGTCGGTGAACTGGTAGGTGCTCAGCGCGCGCACGATCGTGACCTCGAACACCAGGGGATCCCCGATGCTCGAGTCGACGCGCGGGTCGATGAGGTGGCTCGTGTTCAGGTTCAACTGCGACTGGAACCGCGTCGTCGGCCGCAGGGTGACGAACATCCCGCCGCTGCCGCCGCGCCCGAGGAACGGGTTCTCCTGGTACCGGACCTCGTCGCCGTAGCGGTAGAACGCGCCGATGGAGTACTTGCGGCTGCTGCTGATGCGGCCGAAGGCGCGGTAGCTGAGCTTGTCGAAGTTCACGCCGAGGTAGCGCTCCATGTCGCGGTTGACGCTGAAGCTGCCGCTGATGTTGTTGGCGAAGGTCGTGTTCAGGCTGGCCTGGAGCTGCTCGTCCTCGAGCACGTCGTCGAAGTTCCAGTTGCGGCCGTAGGTGACGCTGGGCCCCCAGTTGATGACCCAGCTCTCGGGCCAGAAGCGGTACCCGACGGTGGTTACGTTGCGTTGCTGGTCGGTGCGCTGCACGAACCCGACGTCGGTCCGGAAGTCGGGCGACAGCAGGTAGGTGCCGTTGAAGATGTTCCAGTGGCGGCCCTGCAGCCGGTAGTTGACGTCGAACAGCGTACCGCGGGAGTCGAGGCCGTCGAGGTCGCGGTTGTCGGTCTGCACAGCGCTGAAGGCGACCGCCTGCGTCCGGCCGAGCCGGAAGTTGCCGTCGGCCAACGCCATGCGGCTGTAGCCGCCGAGGAAGTCGCGGTTGGTCACCATCGCGCCGACGTGCGACTCGGCGTAGAGGTCGTAGCGGGCCCGTCCGATGACGACGTTCGCGGCGGCATTGCCGTCCGGCCCGACCAGGCCGGCCACGGACCCGGCCGCGGCGTCGTTCGCCGCGAGGAAGCCGACCGACGTCCTGCCCACCTTGCCGGTGACCTTCGCGCCCCAGTCGGGGTCGCGGATGGTGCGGGTATGGACGAAGTTGATCGGCCCGAACACGTTGAAGATCTCGGCGCCTTCGAGGAAGAACGGCCGCAACTCCGGGTAGAAGAGGGCGAAGCGCTGGTTGACCTCGATCTGCGGGCGGTCCGACTCGATCTGCGAGAAGTCCGGGTTGAGCGTGAAGTCGGCAGTCAGGTTCGACGTGATGCCGTACTTGACGTTGACGCCCCCTTCCGGCTGGGCCTTGTCGGTCACGAAAGCCCCGTTGGAAGGGTCGACCGAGCCGAACTGCACCCCGGTCGCCACCGGCATGATCTCGAGATTGCGGCTCATCGAGAGATCCGTCATCCCCTCGAGCAGCCCCATCTGGGGCAGGAAGCCGGACACCCCGCGGGAGATCGGCGCCCAGACCGCGTTCTCGTCCTTTTGCCGAATCTCGCGGACGATCTGGAACGCCCAGCGGTGCGGGACGTCGCGCCCCCGCTGCGGGTAGCGCAGGCTCTTGAACGGAATCGCCATCTCCGCCGTGAAGCCGTCGTCGACGATCTGCGCGCCGCTGTCGAACAGCGCGTCCCACGAGCGGTCGCCGAACGGAATGCCCGAGCGCCTGAAACCGCCACCGCCGCCGCCGCCGCCGCCGCCGCCGCCACCGCCGCGGCCGCTCCGGCCGCGCGCGTTGATGATCTCGTCGCCCTGCACGTTGTAGCCGTTGACCGAGAGGGCGTAGGCGCGCTGCTGATCGAGGAACGGGTCCAAGTAGACGGTGATGTTGTCGTCGCGCCACGACTGATCGCGATCCACCCGTGTCGCCCGCATGATGCCGGGATCGTCGTAGTGCGCGTGCACCGCCACGTACAGATTCTGGCTGTCGTAGCTGATCCAGACCTCGGTTTCCTCGCTGGCCGGCGCGCCCTCGAACGGCGACTCCTGCACGAACTCGGTCACGCGCACCGCGTTCCGCCAAACCAGGTCGTCGAGGCGGCCGTCGATGTCGGGGCGGACGTCCGTACGCGTGGGGCGCAGCGTGGGACGGCCGGTCAGGATGCCGGCGGCGGCGGCGAACCCGGCGGTCGGTCCGCCCTCGCTGCCCGCCCCGGCCGGCGCCCCCAGCACGACGCTTCCGGTGACGTCGGCCGGCGGCAGCGGCGCCGGACGCTCCGCAGCAGCAGGCGGTGCGAAGCGCCCACCTGCGCGTGTGCCCGGTCCGCCGGCAGGTCCACCCCGTCCGGCCCGCGGCGGGAGACCCGCCAGCCTGCCGGGACCCCCGGCCCACGCCCCGGGGCCTGCCGCGGACGCCTGCGTCGCGGCCTCCGGCGACGCCGCGCCGCCGAACGCGCCGCTTCCATTGCCATTCCCGTTGCCGTTGCCATTCCCGTTGCCGGCCAGGTAACGGGGCGACCCGGAGTCGCGGCGCACCGCTGCCGCGTCGAACGCCATGCCGAGCTCGTGGACCACCTGGTCCTGAAGCGCAAAGAGGTCGCCGACGGCACCGTCGACCTTGACGCCGGTCGCGACGGCGCCGGTCGCGGTATCGACCAGGCGTGCGGTTATGCGCATCCGATCGCCGATCCGCTGATAGCCGCCGGTGACGAGCCACGCGGCGCCGAGCCGGCGGCCCGCCTCGCGCACCGCAGGCTCCGCGTCCGCCGCGCCCGGATCGAGGCCGGCCGCCGCGATCTCGTCGCCCAGCGCCTCGCGCCCGACGACCGATAACTCGTCGAGCCGCTCCAGGTCGGCCGACACCGTCTCCGCGATGCCTGCACCGATCCAGTCGTCGGAAGGCGCCGCGGAAATGTTGACGAAGGGGGCGACGGCGACGGCACCGCGCTGCTGGGCGTGCGCAACGGCCGGAACCGCGGCCATGAGCCACGCGACGAGCCCGACCGGAATCCATCGCGCCGCGCGCCGGCCGCCGACCGTCGTGAGAATGATCTGCAAGTGCGCTCCTGATCCTAGCCGGACAATCGTCGCCTGCGGCTCCGATTGCCGCCCAACCGGGCCTGACCAGGAGTCTGCCCCGTTCTACGGCGCAGACTCCTGGCGCCGCCAAACCGTGCGCAGACTCCTAGTGAAACCAGACTCCGGACTCGCGCTGTCCGTTTACGCCGGCCGGGCCCTGTTTGACGTCGGTCATCCCGCCTCGAGCCGCTCGACGATCGCCCGCGTCATCTCCGTGCAGCTCAGCGAAGGCTCTCCCTCCCGCACCAGATCGGCGGTCCGGCAACCTGCGTCGAGCGCCGACCCGATCGCCGCTTCTATCGCGCCGGCTTCATCGCGCAGGCCGAGCGCATGCCGCAGGAGCATGGCGGCCGAGGCGATGGCGCCGATCGGGTTCGCCACGTTGCGGCCGGCGATGTCTGGCGCGGAGCCGTGGACCGGCTCGAACAGGCCGCCCCGACCACCCACGCTCGCCGACGGCAGCAGGCCCAGCGAGCCGACCACGGCGCCGGCCTCGTCGGACAGAATGTCGCCGAAGAGGTTGCCCGCCAGCATGACGTCGAACGAGCCGGGATCGGAGACGAGCCGCATCGCGCACGAATCCACGAGCTGGTGCTCCAGCTTCACGTCCGAATAGCGGGCGCCGACCTCAGTCACCACCTCCCGCCACAGCCTGGACGATTCGAGCACGTTCGCCTTGTCGACCGATGTCACCAGCTTGCGCCGGCCGCGGGCGCTCTCGAACGCGACCGCGGCGATGCGCTCGATCTCGTGCGCGGCGTAGCGCATCGTATCGAACGCCTCGCGCCGGTCGTCCGTCCGGCCGCGCGGCTCGCCGAAATAGATGCCGCCGATCAGCTCGCGAACGATGAGCAGGTCGAGGCCGCGCAGGCTCTCCGGCCTCAGCGAGCCCCCGTCCTCGAGTCCCGGCCACACCCGGGCCGGACGCAGATTGGCGAAGACGCCGAGCGCCTTGCGCAGCTCCAGCAGGCCGGTCTCCGGCCGGCGCTCGCGCGGTCCCTCGCTGAAAGCCGGATCGCCCACCGCGCCGAGCAGCACCGCGTCCGCCCCCAGGCAGGTGTCGAGCGTGGCCGGCGGCAGCGGCGGATCGCCGGCGCGCAGGGCGGCGGCGCCGAACGGCGAACGGCTCAGGGAGAATGTGTGACCACGAGCCGCGGCGACCGTCTGGAGGACGTCCGCCGCGGCGTCTACGACTTCCGGGCCGATCCCGTCACCGGGCAGCAGTGCGATGGTGGCGCGCATCGTGGAGGTCCCGGCTCAGGCGGCGCCTTCGCCGACGACCGCGGCCGGCGCCGCGACCTGGATCCGTCCGACTATCGCCGTCACGTCATCGTCGCTGACCGACTTCTGGCGGTCCGCCAGGGCGATCACCTCGCGGTAGACGCGGTCGAGCTCGAACCGGCTCAGCGCGTATCCGAGATCCTCGCAGCGCTTCTTCACCGCGTGCCGCCCGGAGTGCTTGCCGAGGACGAGCGTCGACTCGACGCCGACGTCCGCCGGCGTCATGATCTCGTAGGTGCGGCGGTCCTTGATCACGCCGTCCTGGTGAATGCCCGCTTCGTGCGCGAACGCGTTGCGGCCGACGATGGCCTTGTTGGCCTGCACCGGCTCCTGGGTCAGCTCCGTGAGCAGGCGGCTGGTCCGGACGAGCTGGGTGGTGTCGATGCCGGTCTGATACGGCAGCCGGTCGGGCTTCACCCGGGTCGCCATGACGATCTCTTCGAGCGACGCGTTGCCCGCGCGCTCGCCGATGCCGTTGATGGTGCACTCCACCTGCCGCACCCCGGCCCGCATCGCGGCCAGCGAGTTGGCGACGGCCAGCCCGAGGTCGTCGTGGCAGTGGGCGCTGAAGACGACGCCGTCCGCGCCGCTCACCCGGCCGCGCACCTCCGTGAAGAACTCCTCGATCTCCTCCGGCGTGCAGTAGCCGACGGTGTCGGGCAGGTTGATGGTCGTCGCCCCCGCCGCGATTGCCGTCTCGACGACCCGGCACAGAAAGCCCATGTCGCTGCGGGTCGCGTCCTCGGCCGAGAACTCGACGTCGTCGGTGTAGCCCCGCGCCTGGGTCACCCCGTCGGTCACCGCCTGCAGGCAATCGTCCCGGCCGATCCGCAGCTTGCGCTCCAGGTGCAGGTCCGAGGTGGCGATGAACGTGTGGATGCGTGAGCGCTCCGCCGGACGGAGCGACTCGCCGGCCCGCTCGATGTCCGCCGCATTGCAGCGCGCGAGGGCGGCGATCACCGGGCGCCGGATCTGCTGCGCGACGAGCTCCACCGCGTGCGCGTCGTCGTCGGACGCAATCGGAAAGCCCGCCTCGATGATGTCCGCGCCGAGCGCCTCGATCTGGCGCGCAAGCCGGATCTTCTCGTCGGTGTTCATCGAGAAGCCGGGCGACTGCTCGCCGTCGCGCAGGGTGGTGTCGAAGATGATCAATCGGTCTGTGGCCATGGTGCTCCCGCCTGAATGGATGTGATGCTACTACTCTATCCCGGCCTGCCCGCCGCAAGTCAAAGTTATAATTCTTACACAACAATCACCGCTGATTATCCTGCCAAGCCGCCGTCCGGCGCCGGCCGGCAGGGCCTCGCGGACCGCCGACCCGTCGTGGACGCGTCCGGCGCCGCCGCTCCCGGGACCGTCCAAATCCCTCCGCGACACGTTTAACGCTGATTTAACCGCCCGGTCATGGAGCGGTTACACGCGCTCGGTATCGTCTCTTCAACGTGCCGATGGCGAGTGCTTCAAGGTCGCCGGGTGCAGACACCACGTAGTTGGAGACGTAACCACATGCGTAGAAGGATTGGCTCGATCCTGATGTCGGCGCTGGCCGCCGCGGCGCCAGCCCACGCTCAGGACG
Organism: Vicinamibacterales bacterium; assembly: GCA_965116825.1. Taxonomy (GTDB): domain Bacteria; phylum Acidobacteriota; class Vicinamibacteria; order Vicinamibacterales; family UBA8438; genus WTFV01. The sequence continues at coordinate 2,539,764 of OZ220736.1, read as the reverse complement.
TCGGGTGGATCGCGGGCGAGGTCATAGACCAGAACCTCGCGATCTCGCTGCCCGGAGTTCCCGTCGAAGCGGTCGGCACCGGCCAGGTCGCCTACACCGATCTCGACGGCCGTTACCGTCTGGAACTGCCCCCCGGAGCGTACGAAATCCGGATCGTCATGGCCGGCTATGCCGAGACGAGCGTCGCCGTCGAAGTGGCCGCCGGCCAGTTGACATCGGTCCAGGTGGCCTTGGGCTCGAACGTGTTCGCGGAGGAACTGGTCGTCACCGCCGCGACCCTGGAGGCCGATTCGTCGACCGCGGCCGCCCAGATGATGATGCGCATGCGCGCCCCGTCGGTGCAGGACAACATCGGCGCGGTCGAGATGTCGGCCAACAACGACTCGAACGCCGCCGATGCCATGGCACGCGTCACCGGCGTGTCGGTAGTCGAGGGCCAGTCGGTCTTCGTCCGCGGTCTCGGCGAACGCTACAGCAACACCACGCTGGCCGGCGCCACCCTGCCGACGACCGAGCCCGACCGCCGTGTCGTGCCCCTCGACCTCTTCCCCACCGGCCTCATCGACAGCGTGCAGGTCAGCAAGACCTACACCCCCGACAAGCCGTCCCAGTTCGCCGGCGGTCTGGTCGAAATCATCCCGATGAAGCTGCCCGACCAGACCTCGTTCGAGTTGTCGGCGGGCGGCGGCTGGAACAGCCTCACCACCGGCGCGATGGGACTTGGCTATCCGGGCGGCGGGCGTGACTGGCTCGGGTTCGACGACGGCACGCGCGCGCTGCCGTCCGCCTTCCCCGACCGGAAGGTGACCCGCGGGGGCCGCTTCTCCGGCACGCTCGGCTTCTCGCGCGAGGACCTCGAGCAGATGGGCGAGCAGTTCAGCAACGTCTGGGACCCGCGTCCGGAGTCGCTCCCGGCGGACCAGTCGTACAACGCGCTGTTCGGCGGCAGGTTCGGAAAGCTCGGTATAGTCGCCACGCTCCGCCACGCGCAGAGCTCGCAGTTCACCGAGGAGCAGCGGACCTTCTACAAGGTCGGCAGCGGCGGCATCGAGCCGTTCAACGGACCGTACGACTTCGAGACCACCGAGCGGTCGGGCACCGTCGGCGCGGTCGGCAACATCGCCTACCAGTTCACGCCGAACCAGCGGATCTCGTTCGACAACTTCTACACGCACGTCGGGACCAACGAGACCCGCCGGTTCCAGGGCTACAACGACGACGCGGGCAACGACATCCGGAACCAGCGGCTGTGGTGGGTCGAGGAACAGATCGCCAGCCACCACATCGGCGGCGAACACCTCTTCCCGACCCTGTCGAACAGCCGCCTGGACTGGAAGATCGCCCTGTCGCGCGCCGACCGGGAGGAACCGGACCTGCGCGAGGTCCTCTACGAATCCGATCCGGCACGCCAGGCGTTCGTTCTCGCCGACGAGTCGCAGAGCGGCCTGCGGCAGTTCAACGACCTGACCGACGACACGGTCGAGAGCACCGCCAACTGGAGCACGCTCTTCGAGCAGTGGGACGGCCTGGCCTCCCAGGCAAAGTTCGGCGCCAACTACATCGACCGCAGCCGCGACTTCCACTCCCGCCGGCTGCGCTTCGTGCCGCGCAGCCTCGGCGGTATCCTCGGCGGGACGGTCGGCCCGCGCGGCGGACTCGGCCAGCGGCTCGGCGGCTTCGCGCGCCAGGACGCCACGCGAATCGACCTCTCCCTGCCGGCCGAGCAGCTCTTCACGACCGGGAACATCGGCGAGGCCTTCGAGCTCAAGGAAGAGACGCGCGGAACCGACCGCTACGACGCGGCGCAGACCGTCACGTCGTTCTACGGGATGATCGACGTTCCCCTCTCGGCCTCGACGCGCCTCGTGACCGGTGCGCGCGTCGAGCAGTTCCGTCAGGACGTCGAGACGCTCGACCCGTTCTCCGGCACCCTCGATCAGCAGACGGGCGACGTGCAGCGCGCGACGCTCGACGAGACGGATCTCTTCCCCGCCGTCAACTTCGTCTACGCGGTACGCCCCGAGCAGAACATCCGGCTCGGCTACAGCCAGACGGTCAACCGGCCGGAGTTCCGCGAGGTGTCGCCGTTCGAGTTCACCGACGTCGTCGGCGGCCGGGCCATCGTCGGTAACCCCGACTTGAACCAGTCGCTGATTCAGAATCTCGACCTGCGCTGGGAGTGGTTCCCCGGGGCCGAGGAAGTGCTATCGGCGAGCTTCTTCTACAAGCAGTTCGACGACCCGATCGAACGGACCGTCGAGCCGACCGCGCAGCTCCGCACGTCGTTCACCAACGCCGAGACCGCCAAGAACGCGGGGCTGGAGCTGGAGGCGCGCTCGCTCCTCGGCCAGTACGTGCTGGTCGGCGCGAACTACACCTACGTCGATTCCGACGTGACGCTGTCGCCTGCCGCGCGGCAGGTGCAGACGTCGCTGGTCCGCCCGCTCGCGGGGACCTCGCCGAACCTGTTCAACGCGCTGTTCGAGCTGCGCGGCCTGGGCTACTCCGGCCGCCTGCTGTTCAACTACTTCGACGACCGGATCAGCGACGTCGGCTCGCTCGGACTGCCGGACATCATCGAGAAGGGACGCCACTCGGTCGACTTCGTCCTCTCGAAGCGCTTCGAGAGGGCCAGCCTGCGGGTAGCGTTCACGAACCTCACCGATCAGCCCTTCGAGTACACCCAGGGCGGCGACGGCCCCCCGCAGCGGATCTTCAACCTGGGACGGTCCATGAGCTTCGGAGTCACCTATCACCCCTAGCTAGGAGCCTGTGCCGTAGACCGGACAGGCGCAGAGGCGAAATCAGCAATGACCTGGAATTTACCAGCAGCAGAGGTAGAGCGAACGATGAAACGGAATCCGACCGTGCGGCGATCGGCCCGCCACGTCCTCGCGGCGGGCGCGCTGGCCGCGGCCGTCGCGTGGATCGGCCCATCCACGTCCGCCCAGGGCAATATCAACTGCCAGCCGGGCGAAGAAATGCAGCAATGCATCGTCAGCGGGCGGATCACCGCCGACACAACGTTCACCGCGGACTCGCTCTGGCTGCTCGACGGCGCCGTGTTCGTCGAGGAGCCGGCGCGCCTGACCATCGAGGCCGGCACCCAGATCTTCGGCCGGTCCGAGACCAACGGCACGCTCATCATCGCGCAGGGCGCACAGATCCTGGCGAACGGAACCGCAGAGGCGCCCATCGTCATGACCAGCGACCAGGAGGTCGGCGAGCGCGCGCGGGCGGACTGGGGCGGCCTGATCATCAACGGACGGGCGCCACTCAACGTGCCCGGCGGCGAGGGCGAGGGCGAAGGCGATACCGGCATCTACGGCGGCGACGATCCGGACGACGACAGCGGGCACCTCTACTACGTCCGCGTCGAGTTCGCCGGCACCGAGTTCAGCCCGGACAACGAGCTGAACGGCATCGCGTTCCAGGGGGTCGGCCGCAATACCGAAGTCGACCACATCATGGTGAAGTTCAACAAGGACGACGGCCTGGAGTTCTTCGGCGGCACGGTCGAGGTGAAGCACGTCATCTGCTTCGCGATCGCCGACGACAGCTTCGACTGGACCGACGGCTGGCAGGGCAAGGGGCAATTCATGATCGCCATGCAGATGGGCGACGACGCCGACAACGGCTTCGAGTCGGACAACAACGGCGACAACAACAACCTGACGCCCCGCTCCGACCCGACCCTCTACAACGTGACGTTGATCGGCGACCCCTACGGCTTCCCCGGCGACGAGAGCGACATCGGCATGCTGCTGCGCGAGGGCACGGCGGCGACCATCCGCAACTTCATCATCACCGGCTTCAAGGAGGCGGCGATCGACATCGACCACCCGGCCACCTTCGACCAGGTGGCCAACGGCGAGCTGACGCTCGAGAGCGGGCTGGTCTACGGCAACTGCATCGTCGAGGGCTGCGTGGGCAACTTCAAGCCGGACGGCGACGACGCGGAGGCGGCGATCTCGACCCTGGATTTCGTATCCGGCGCGAACGAAGTGGACTTCATGGATCCGATTCTCGGCGACCCCTCCTACCTTTGCCCGTTCTGCCCGTTCGACCTAGTGGACCCGATCCGCAATTTCGCGCCGCGGTCGTGGTCGCCGGCGTTGACCGGGGAGATCAGGCCTGCGGTCCCGCCGAACGACGGCTTCTTTGACATCGCGAACTTCATCGGGGCCGTCGGGCCGCCCGGGTCGGGCCAGGAAGACTGGTACATGGGATGGACGGACTTCGCCATCAACTAGGAGTCTCTCTCATCGTCGTGTGGGCGGCATTCGGCTGCGCCGGTGATGGCGATGCTCCCCTGTCACCACTCCACAACACGTTCGCCTCCCCGGAGGCGCTGAGCGAGGCCGTGCTGGCGGCCCTGGCTGACGGTGACGCCGACACGCTCGCGAGACTGGCGCTCTCCGAGATCGAATTCCGGACCGCCGTCTGGCCCGACCTGCCGTCGAGCCGGCCCGAGCGCGGCGTGCCGTTCGCCTACGCGTGGGGCGATCTGCGTCAGAAGAGCAGCAACGCGCTGCGCAGGCTCGTCGCACGCCACGGCGGAAGGCGCTACGAGCTCGTCCGCGTGGCGTTCGAGGGCGAGACGACGCCGTACCGGACCTACCGGGTGCATCGCGAGACGGTGCTCGATCTGCGCAACGAAGACGGCGAAGAGATGCGCCTCCCGCTGTTCGGCTCCATGCTCGAACGCGAGGGCGAGTTCAAGCTCTTCAGCTACGTCGTCGACTGAGAGGCCGGCGCCCGGGCTCCGGGCGACCGGCCGAATCCTCCGGCGAACACGGGTGGCTCGACCCACCGAGCTTATCCAAGCAGCATTTCCATAATTCCACGCTATATAGTTGCAACGTTTCGGAGCGCCATGGATCTTGCCGAACTGCAGGTCTTCCTCGCCGTCGCGGCCGAGCGAAGCTTCTCGCGCGCGGCCGAGCGGCTCCACCGGACGCAGCCGGCCGTCAGCCAGGCCATCAGGAGACTGGAGGACGAGCTCGACGAACGGCTGTTCGACCGCTCGTCGAAGGGCGGGCGTCTGACCGAGGCGGGCGAGTTGCTGCTCGACTACGCGCAACGCCTCACGCAGCTCAAGTCGGAAGCCGAGAGCGCGGTGCGCGAGCTGCAGGACCTGCGTCGCGGCCGCGTCCTGATCGGCGCCAACGAAGGGGCCGTGCACGTCCTGCTCCCAGTCGTCAAGCGTTTCCGTGCGGATCATCCGCATGCGCAGGTCGAGGTGCGCCGCGTCTCGGCCCGGCAGGTGGCCAAGGAAGTGCTCAGCCGCTCGCTCGACTTCGGGGTGCTGACCTTCCCGCCGCGCGAGCGGGGCCTGCAGTCCGTCCCGCTCGGCGACGACGAGCTCGTCATGCTGATCGATCCCCGGCATCCCCTGGCGGGACGGTCGCGCATCACCATGGAGGAGTTCGGCCGCCAGACGGTGATCGCGCACAACGAAGCGTCGCCTGCCCGCGAGCGGGTGCTCCGCCTCTACGAACAGCGGCACACGTCGATCAACATCCAGATCGGATTGCCGAGCCTGGACGGCATCAAGCGCGCGGTGGAAATGGGACTCGGGGTGGCCCTGCTGCCGAAGCGCTGCGCGCTGGCCGAGATCGCCCGCGGGCAGCTCGCCGCGGTCCAGGTCGCCCAGCTCCGGCTCCCCCGCCAGGTGCGTCTGGTCTACCGGCGCGCCGGCGAGCGATCGCACGCGGCGGCGGCCTTCCTGGAGGCCGCACGCGCCGTCGCCTCGTCATAACGGTTCGCGCTGACTGCGGCCCAACCGTCAACCACGGTTGCGCAGCGGTCCGTCCCCGGCGCGGCCCTGTCGGGGGTTGCTGGACCTTGCTAGACGGAAGTTTCAGCGGTCATTTGGCCGGAACTCATAGATTCTAAAGGCTTTACGGGGTTCTTGGCGGCTATTATCCGGCGAAATGTAGCCATGTAATAGCACGGTGGGAGGCTGTTTACCCATTGTAATATCTGTTCCGTAGCGGGATAATGGTATCCATGTATATCGAGAGCGTCCCCAACCGCGCCTCTCCCCCCGCCATCCTCCTCCGAGAGTCCTTCCGCGACGGCGGCCGCGTCAAGAAGCGAACCCTCGCCAACCTCTCCAAGCTCCCCACCGCTGCCATCAACGCCCTGCGCCGCATCCTCCGTGGCGAGCGACTCGTCAGTCCCGACGACGCCTTCTCCTGCCTCCGAAGCCTACCCCACGGCCACGTCGCCGCCGTGCTCGCCACCGTCCGCAAGCTCGGACTCCCCGCCCTGCTCGCCCGAAGCCCCGGCCGCCACCGCGACCTCGTCCTCGCACTGCTCGTCGCCCGCGTCATCGACGCGCAGTCGAAGCTCGCCACCGCCCGCGCCCTGACGCCCGAAAGCGCCGTCTCCACGCTCGGGGAGATGCTCGACCTCGGCACCGTCGACCCGAAGGAGCTGTACGCCGCAATGGACTGGCTCGTCGAGCGCCAGACAGCCATCGAGCAACGCCTCGCCAAGCGCCACCTCCAGGAACACACCCTGGTGCTCTACGACCTGACCTCCAGCTACGTCGAGGGAACGCACTGCGAACTCGCCCAGCGCGGCCACAGCCGCGACCGCAAGAAGGGCACGCTCCAGATCGTCTTCGGTCTGCTCTGTACGGCCACCGGGTGTCCGGTCGCCGTCGAGGTCTTCGAAGGCTCGACCAGCGACCCCAACACCGTCGCCGCGCAGGTCGACAAGATCCGCACCCGATTCGGCCTCCACCGCGTGGTGCTCGTCGGCGACCGCGGGATGCTGACCGCGGCCCGCATCCGCGAGGACCTCGCCGGCGTCGACGGGCTGCGCTGGATCACCACGCTGCGCGCACCGACCATCCGCAAGCTGGTCGCTGCCGGCACCGTCACCCCGTCGCTGTTCGACCAACGCGACCTCGCCGAGGTCACCAGCGAGGATTTCCCCGGCGAGCGGCTCATCGTCTGTCGCAATCCCCTGCTCGCCGCCGAGCGGCAGCGCAAGCGACACGAACTGCTGGCCGCCACCGAGAAAGAACTCGAACCCATCGTGGCCGCCACCCGGCGCCGCAACGACCCCCTACGCGGTGCAGCCGACATCGGCATCCGCGTCGGCAAGGTCATCAACCACTACAAGGTCGCCAAGCACTTCGTCACCACCATCACCGACGAGTCCTTCACCTTTCGCCGCGACGAAGACAAGATCGCCGACGAGCAGCAACTCGACGGGCTCTACATCGTCCGTTCCAACGTCGAGTCCGAACAGTTCGATGCCACCCAGACCGTGCGCGCCTACAAGGACCTGGCGAAGGTCGAGCGCGCCTTTCGGTCCCTCAAGACCGTCGACCTGAAGGTGCGGCCGATCCACCACCGCCGCGCCGACCGGGTGCGGGCTCACGTCCTCTTGTGCATGCTCGCCTACTACGTCGAGTGGCACATGCGTCAGGCCCTCAAGCCGCTCCTGTTCGACGACCACGACCCGGCCGCTGCCGAACAACAGCGCGCCTCGGTGGTCCAGAAGGCCAAGCGCTCGCCCGCGGCACGCGCCAAGGCCGCCCGCAAACGCACCGCCGACGACCTCCCCGTGCACAGCTTCCGAACCTTGCTCGCCGACCTCGGCACCCTGACCGCCAACACCATGCGGGTGGTCGACGGCGACGCCACCTTCACCATGCTCACCAAGCCGACACCTGGGCAGCAACGCAGCTTCGAGCTACTGGGAGTCTCCCCGCAAATGTAGCCAGTACCCAACACCCTCGAAACCTATAACTCAAACGTCAACAGTGGTTTATGCGCGATCGACCTCGAAACTTCCGGCTAGACCCGGACCGGAGCAGGGGCGTCCGGACTCTCCGGATTGACGACGAGCTTCCGCATCAGAGGCGAGACCAGCACGTCGAGGTCCTCCATCGGCACGGCGCCGAGGAGCACTTCGTCGCCCATCACCAGGGCGCCGGCCAGGCAGCGCCGGTTCTCGAACTTGATCAGGATCGGCCCCATGTACGGCACCGTGCGAAGCGCGCCGTCGGCCATCCGCACCTCGCGCCTGTCGAGCTCATCGAGACCGAGCTGTACAGCCACCCGCTCCGGAATGCAGAGCAAGAACGCCCCCGTGTCGACCAGCGACGTGACGGTCAGCGCCTTGTTCGTCGGGTCTTTCGCGTTCGCGATCTCGATTCGGGCCCTTACGTATCCCATGCCGGTCTCCTTCCGCTACTCCGGGCAAGCGAGCGACCGAGCCTCCGTGCAGCGAAGCCGTCGCCCTCCGCCGGATGAGGAGAGCACGAATCGTACCACGTGCTGGCAGGTAGCAGGCGCCGAGGAATCAGAAACCGCCGGCGTACGGCAGGCTGTCCGCGACACGGCGGACGTCGTCGAAGTCGGCAAGCAGCAGGCCCGTCGCGTCCCACTGGCCGGTGAGCAGCGAATCGCGAACGGCGGCGGGCATGCCGAGCGGCGCGCCGAGGCCGGCCCATTCGACAGACTGCGACTCGACGCTGAAGACCATCTGCGTGCCGGGCGCCTGCTCGGCCGTCGCCATCAGCGTCTCGATGTCCTCCGGCGCGGCCGTCGCGCACGGCAGGCCGATGGTCGTCGCGTTGCCGAGGAAGATCTCCGAGAACGACTGGCCGACGCAGGCGTGGATTCCCCAGCGCTTGAGCGCCTGCGGCGCGTGCTCGCGCGAGGAACCGGAGCCGAAGTTCTCGTTGACGACCAGGATGGACGCACCGGCGTAGGCCGGATTGGCGAACGGGTGGTTGGGCATCGACGCCCGGTCGTCCTCGAAGGCGTGCGCGCCGAGGCCGTCGAAGGTGATCGCCTTCAGATAGCGGGCCGGGATGATCCGGTCGGTGTCGATGTTGTTGCCGCGCACCGGGATGGCGGTTCCGGCGATGCGGTCGATGGGTTTCAGCTCGCTCACAGCAGCGTCCTCACGTCCGTCACCTCGCCGCCGACCGCGGCCGCGGCGACCATGGCCGGGCTCATCAGGAGCGTGCGGCCGGTCGGGCTGCCCTGCCGCCCCTTGAAGTTGCGGTTGGACGACGAGGCGCACACCTCCCGCCCGTTCAGGCGGTCCGGGTTCATGGCCAGGCACATCGAGCAGCCCGCCCCGCGCCACTCGAAGCCCGCCTCCCGGAAGACGTCGTGCAGCCCCTCCGCCTCCGCCGCGCGGCGCACGTTCTTCGATCCGGGAACGACCAGCGCCTTGACATGCGACGCCACCCGGTGCCCCTTCACCACCCGCGCCGCCTCCCGCAGGTCCGAGAGTCGCGAGTTGGTGCACGAGCCGACGAACGCCACGTCGACGCGGGTCCCGGAGATGGGCGACCCGGCCGTGAAACCCATGAAGTCGAGCGCCTCGGCGATGGCGCCGGCATCGGACGCGTCCGATGCGGAGGCGGGTTCCGGAATCCGCTCCGAAACGCCGACCGACTGGCCCGGGTTGATGCCCCACGTCACCCGCGGCTCGATGGCCGCCCCGTCGAGCTCGACGACGTCGTCGTACGCCGCGTCCGGGTCCGACGCCATCGAGCCCCACCAGTCCTTCGCACGCGCGAAGGCATCGCCGGCTGGCGCGAACGGCCTTCCTTCCAGGTACGCGAAGGTGGTCTCGTCCGGATTGACGTAGCCGATCCGGGCGCCGCCCTCGATCGACATGTTGCACATCGTCATCCGCTCGTCCATCGTCATCCGCTCGACCGCCGCGCCGCCGTACTCGTAGGCGAAGCCCACGCCGCCCCGCACACCGAGCCGCGCGATGATCTCGAGAATGACGTCCTTGGCGTAGACGCCCGGCCCGAGCCCACCCGAAACCGAGATCCGGCGGACCTTGAGCGGATCGATGGCGAGGCACTGCGACGCCAGCACGTCGCGCACCTGCGACGTCCCGATGCCGAACGCCACCGCCCCGAACGCGCCGTGGGTCGAGGTGTGGCTGTCGCCGCAGGCGATGGTCAGGCCCGGCTGGGTCAACCCCAGCTCCGGACCGATGACGTGGACGATGCCCTGCCGGTCGGTGGTCAGATCCGAGAACCGAATGCCGAACTCGCGGCAGTTCCGCTCGAGGGCGGCCATCATCTGCTCGGCCAGCTCGTCCGCGAACGGCCGGGCCTGGTCCAGGGTCGGCACGATGTGATCGACCGTCGCGTAGGTCCGTTCGGGAAACGCCACCCCGATGCCGCGCTGGCGCAGCATGTCGAACGCCTGCGGCGTCGTCACCTCGTGGATCAGGTGCAGCCCGATGAAGAGCTGCGTCTGCCCCGACGGGAGCCGCCGGACGGTATGCAAATCCCAGACTTTCTGAAGCAGCGTCTGTCCCACGTGCGATTCGATCCTCTCTTATTCCCGCAGCCGGTCCGCAGCCGCCGCACCCTCGCGCTCGCGCCGCTTCCGCCGGATGAAGATCGCGATGCCCAGCATCACGACCGGCACCGGCGGCAGCAGGATCGCAAACGTCTTGATGGACGTCTGGATGCGGCGGATCTGCGCCTCCATGTTCTCGCGGCTGGCCTGGATGCGCGTGTCCTTCTCGGTCTCGATGTTCGCCGACAGCACCTCCAGCCGCCGGTTCTCCACCTCTTCGAGGTTGCGCACCATAATCTGCCGGGTCTGCGCGTCGATGTCGTTGCGCCCCTGCAGTTCCGCCACGCGGTCGTTCAGGCGCTGCTGGGCCTCGGTGAGCGCCGCCTCGGCATCCGCCTCGGCCTGCTGCTCGTCGGCCGTGCGCTGCTCGATGAACTGGGCCGTCTGCGCCTCGACCCGCTCCAGGGTCCGGTGACGGGCGCGGCGGCTGCGGAGGTCGATGAACGCGTCCTCGCCGAGCAGCGTGTCCATCGCGTTGAGAAAGAACGTGATGTTGTCGAAGTTCAGTCCGCCCGGCGCCTGCTCGCGGATCTGGAAGAACTGCTCGCTGATGAAGTCGAGGTCGGCGACGACGATGATGTCGATGTCGCCCACGTCATCCGACTCCGCCAGCGCCTCGCCAACGGCATCGGGGTCAGCCTCGGTCGGCGCCTCGGCTCCGGTGTCCGGGCCAGCCTCGGCCGCGGCAGGTTCCGGCTCGGCCACCGGGGCCCCTTCCGCCTCCTCGGCTGACTCGACCGCTGGCTCCGTCTGTTCCGCCTCTGCAACGGGCTCCGGCGCGGCGGGCGCTTCAGGCGCCTCCGCCGCCTGGCTCGCGGAGGACTGCGCGGTCGCCGAGGCCGACGCCGCGGACGTTGCTTCCGTGGCTTCGGCGGCCTCCGGCTCGGCAGCCTCGTCAGCCGCTTCCGGCGCTCGCGGCTCCACCGCCGCGGCGGCTGCCGCGGGAGGCGCCAGAGGCTCATCGGACTCGGGCTCGGCAGCCTCCTCAGTCTCGACAGCCGGTTCCGCGGTCGCCGCGGCCGGCTCACCCGACGCTGCGACCTCGGGATCGGGCTCCCCAACCGGCTCGGCCGCCGGGGTCTCGGCCGACTCGTTCTCGTCGACGGCTGCGTCGGCCTCCGCCGCAGCGGGAGCCGGCGCGGCCGCCTCTTCGCCCACTTCCGGCGACTCGGCGTTCTCCGGAGCGTCTTCCGCCGGCGCTCCGGCCACCGACCGGATGCGCGCCGCGACGATGTAGTCGTCGTCGTCCTGCCGGCGCGGCGGGCTGGGATTCACCTGCGGGCCGAACGGCGTGCCGCGCACGAGCGAGAAGTAGCCGTTGGCGCCCGACGCCATGCCGGAGCGAAGCAGCGGCTGGAACTCGAAGCGCGGGTCGTCGAGGCCCTCCAGGAAGCCCGGAAAAAGAAGCACCAGCTCCTGGAGCCGGGCCGTCATCGAATCATCGCCGCTGAACGTGGCCGGGTTCTCGTTGCCGGCCCCGAGGAAGACGACGTCCTCGGGCATGTGGGCCAGCTCGGGGTGCGGGTTGTAGGTGTCCCAGACGATGCGCGTCGGCTCCCAGTCGACGCCCAGCTTCCGGATCCACTCGCGTACGTTGCCGCGCGGGCCGGGTCTCGGCTGACCGGGCGGATACGTGAAGGGGTTCCCGTCGCCGACCCACTCCGAGGGCGACAGCGTCGGGTTCACCGCCGGCAGCGGATCGACCAGGATGAGCGCCGGCTTGCCGGACCGGATGTAGTCGGCGACAAAGCCCTGCTCGTCGGTCTGCAGCGACGAGGGCAGCGGGACGAGCAACGCGTCGACGTCCTGCCCGATCGCCATCTCCGGGCTGATCTCCACCACGTCGTACTGCTTGCGCAGCTCGGCGACCACGGACCACTGCGGCGTGAACTGGTTCTGCTGGAAGTTCGTTCCACCGAACAGGTTGGCCATCGTCGCAACGACGCCGACCCGCTTGCGCTCGGTGCCGGCAACCACGCGGATGCTCCGCATGAGCTCGTACTCGGCCGGAAGCCCCACGTCGAAGAAGCCGATGACCTGCTCCTCGGCGCCGCAGGTGAACGCCACCCCGAGGAACACCTCCTCCACCTCCGAGCGGGCCGTGCTGACGTTGCGAACCGGGCGCGGCTGAATGCCGAAAGTCTCGCGCGCCTCGCGCGCCGCGTCGGTGAACGGCTCCGTGTCCTGGATGAGCACCTCCACGCGCGAACCCGCGATGACGTCGATCTCCTCGAGGATGCTGACGAGGTTCGAGCGCGTCTGGACGAACGGCTCCGGCACGTCCGGGCTGATGAACGCCTGGATGAAGACCGGCCGGTCCGCGGGCAGCTCGTCGAGGAGCCGCCGCGTCTCGCCGCTCAGCGAGTGCAACTGCTCGGCGGTGACATCGAGGCGCACGCTGCGGTTCGTCACCAGCACGCCGGCGCTGACGAGGGCGGCCGCGACGGCGACGCCGCGCACCGCGTGGTGCAGGCCCATCGGATAGCCGCCGGCGCTGCGCGGCCAGTGCCGCCGGCTCAGGACCAGCACGTTCAAGTAGAGGAAGAATGCCCCGACCGACACGAAGTAGACGAGCGCGCTGAGGCTGATGATGCCCTTGGCGAAGTCGTCGAAATGCAGGAATACGCCAAGCGCCTCGACCGCCCTCCCGAGGCCGGGCGCGATGGCCCCGGCCGCCCCGCCGGCCGCGACCAGCACCGCGCACAACAACCCGGCCGCGATGAACGCGACGGTCGCGTTGCGGGTCAGCAGCGACGCGAGCATGCCGACCGCGATCAGCGCGGCCCCGACGAACCAGTAGCCCACGTAGTTGCTGGCCATCAGCCCGAGATCGGGCGTGCCCAAGTAGAAGAGCACGCCGACGTAACTGAGCGACAGGGCCAGGGACGCGGTGTAGATGCCGAGCACGGCGAGATACTTGCCGAGCACGACCTCGAGATCGGTGCCTGGCAGCGTCAGCAGCAGCTCGTCCGTCCCGAGCTTCTTCTCCTCCGCCCAGACTCCCATCGTGAGAGCGGGTATGAAGAAGAGGAGCAGGTAGGGGAACACGCCGTTCAACTGGTCGAGGTTGGCCAGGTTCTGCAGGAAGAACCGATCCTGCCAGAACGCCGCCGCGGCGCTGAGAAAGATGAACAGCGTGATGAAGACGTAGCCGCTGGGACTGCTGAAGTACATCCGCAGATCCCGGCGAGCGAGCGCACTGACGACCGCCGTGTTGAACATGCCTCCCATCGCTACCTCACGCCTCCGACGAGCCTTCCGCTCGCGGCTCGACGGCGTTGGTCCCGTCCGTGTCCGCCGCGACGTCCCCGGGCTCCGGCGCCGCGCCGCCGGCATCCCTCCGTGCAACGTCCTCCGCAGGTTCGCCGCCACCGTCATCGCCGCCGCCCACGGCAACGCTCTCTTCGCTGCCGCCCCCCTCGGACGCACCGCCGTTGACAGCCGGCGGCGGCGCGCCCCCGCCGGTCAGACGGTAGAACGGCTGCTCCAGCGAGCCGCCCTCCCTCAACTCTTCCACCCGACCGTCGAACACCAGGCGACCGCTGTTGACCAGCAGCACGCGATCGGCGACCGCGTCCGCCTCGTGGAGAATGTGGGTCGAGATCAAGAGCGTCTTCGTCCGCCCGAGGCGCTGGATGTTCTCGCGGAACTGACGGATCTGGTTCGGATCGAGCCCGGCCGTCGGCTCGTCCATGATCAGCACGTCCGGGTCGTGCAGCAGCGCCTGCGCCATGCCGACGCGCTGCCGATACCCACGCGACAGCTTGCCGATCGGTTTCTCGGTCACCAGCTCGAGCGCGCACAGGTCGATCACCGCGTCGATCCGCTCCCTGAGCGTCGTCCCCGCCATTCGCCGCGCCTCGCCGAAGAAGCGCAGGAGCTCGAGCGGCGTCATGTCGGGATACATCGGGCCGTTCTCGGGCAGGTAGCCGAGGCGCTGCGACGCCGCGATGCGGTCCCGCCGCACGTCGTGGCCCGCGATGGCCGCCTCGCCCGCGCTCGGCGCGAGGTACCCGGTCAGCATCCGCATCATCGTCGTCTTCCCGGCGCCGTTCGGGCCGAGAAACGCGACGACCTGCCCCTGGGGAATGGAGAACGAGATGTCCTCGACCGCGACGAACGCTCCGTAGTACTTGGAGAGCCCCGTCGCCTCGATCATCACCGGCATTGGCTCGGCAGTCATGGTTTGTTCAGTCGAACAGGATAGCCAATCCCGAGCGGGACCTTCAAGACCAACGCCCGGAATACCCGCGCGAACAGACGTGAAATTGCCGCGGTAAAATTCAGTTAACGTAGAATTTACATTGTGGTAACATTTCTGCAGATGTACGGCCTTGGGAGAGGAGGTGGAGCATGCAGGCAACTTCTTGCGTTCGCGTCCTGCCGGTCGGTCTGCTCTGCGTGGCGTTCGCCGCCCCGGCGGCAGCGGGAACCGCAATCAGCGCCGGTCAGCCTGCGGTCATTGTCCCGCCCATCGCGACGCCGGCACGGCTCGTGGTGCTGTCCCCCGGAACGATCGAGATCGAGATCCGGATCGAGCCGACCGAGCAGACCGAAGAGCTGAGAGTGGTCGCCGACTCCGGCACGTTCTACCGCAGCACTACCATCGGGCTGGCCGGCGAGGATTCCCAGCGTATCCACACCTTCGAATGGCACGGGTTCCCGGCGGGCGAGTACGACGTGGTGGGCGAGTTGATCAGCGCTTCCGGCAGCCGCGAGATCGTGGTCCAGGGAGCGCTGCTGGTCATCGAGCCGCCGCGACCACGGGTCCCGCCGTCCATCGGCGATCTGCGGCGCTGACGAGCGCGCCGGGCTCCCGGC
Source organism: Vicinamibacterales bacterium (assembly GCA_965116825.1). GTDB lineage: Bacteria > Acidobacteriota > Vicinamibacteria > Vicinamibacterales > UBA8438 > WTFV01. Next base: position 2,524,579 of record OZ220736.1, on the reverse strand, counting down.
CACCCCGCGTGAGGGTTGGAGCCCGCAAGGACGCACCTCGACTAGACTGGAGCCGATGGCAGTTCCAGGCCAGCGGCCGCGTCGCGCGGCCGGCATACCGGCAGCGGCCTGTCTGCTGCTTGCCCTCGCCATCGTCCCGCTGGCCGGACAGGGCGCCGACCCGGAAGACCGCATCGACCTGGTCTTCGAGCCCTGGTCCGCTCGCGGGGCGCCCGGCTGCGCCGTGTCCGTCATGCGGGGCGGCGAAATCCTCTTCGCGAAGGGGTACGGCGACGCCAACCTCGAGTACGACGTGCCGATCGCGCCGGCGGCGGTCTTCCACGTCGCCTCGGTGTCCAAGCAGTTCACGGCCATGGCGGTCGCCCTTCTCGTGGCCGACGGGCGTATCTCGTGGGACGACGACGTCCGGCGCTACGTGCCCGAGCTGCCGGACTTCGGCGACACCATCACGCTCCGCCACCTCGCCCACCACACCAGCGGGATTCGCGACCAGTGGAGCCTGCTCCAGATGGCGGGATGGCGCTGGGGCGGCGACGTGGTCACCCAGGACGACGTGCTCGACCTGCTCTCGCGCCAGACGGCGGTCCACTTCCCGCCGGGCAGCGACTACCTCTACAGCAACTCCGGCTATACGCTGCTCGCGGTCGTCGTCGAACGCACGTCAGGGCAGACCCTGCGCGAGTTCACCGCCGCGCGCCTGTTCGAGCCGCTCGGCATGACGCGGACGACGTTCCGCGACGATCACGCGATGCTCGTCCGCAACCGCGCCTACGCCTACGAGCGCGACCGCGCGGGCGGCTATCGCCTCAGCATCCCGGACTTCGCCGTGGTCGGGGCCTCCAGCCTCTTCACCACGGTGCAGGACCTCGCGCGCTGGAACCGGAACTTCCGGACCGGCGAGGTCGGCGGCCGCGGCGTTCTCCGGCAACTCCAGGAGCCGGGCGCCCTGGCCGGCGGCGCGCGCATCTCCTACGGGTTCGGGCTGGCGCACGGGATGCACCGCGGCCACCGGACCATCGGGCATGGCGGAACCGACGCGGGATACCGCAGCGAGTTCCTGCGCTTTCCCGACCACGACCTCGGCGTGGCGGTGCTCTGCAACGTGCGCACGGCCGATCCGGGACGGTTGGCGCGCGACGTGGCCGAACTCTTCCTCCCGTCCACCCGCGGCACGACGTCGCCCCCCGATACGGCGGCCGGCGGGCGAACCGCGAGCCGGGCCACACGGGCCGCTGCCGGTCCGGCGCAGCCGGGTGCGCCCGGCGCCACGCCCGACGGGGAGACGCTCGCGGCTCTTGCCGGCTACTACCGGCGTCCCGAGAGCGACGTTCCGCTGCACTTCGTCATCCGCGGCGACGATCTGCTTCTTGTCGAGGGGGGCGCAGGCCGACCGCTCCGGCCGCTCGCGCAAGGCAGGTTCCGGATCGCCGGAACCACCACCGTTGCGGCTTTCGAACCGGATGAGGCGGAGCGTGGACCGACGCTCCGCCTCAGCGGACCGATGCGCGGGGTCTACACACATGCCGCGCCGGTCGTCGGGCTCGCCGCCGAGCGCCTGGCCGGATACGCCGGGTCGTACCACAGCCAGGACCTGGACGTGCGATACGTGTTCCGGGAAGAGAACCGGCGCCTCGTGCTCTGGAACCGCAAGCTGGGCCACATCCGGCTCATCCCCACGTTCGAGGACGGCTTCTACGGCGGCGGGTGGTACTTCACGTTCCGCCGCGACGCCGGCGGGGAGATCGCGGGGTTCACCATGAGCACCTCGCGCGCAAGGAGGGTCGCCTTCCGGAAGCTGCGCCAGGAGTCTGCACGGGAGTAGCAGCGCCGGGTTCCAGCCGACGCACCGGCTGGAACCCGGCGACTCCGCGTCCGCTCCGCCGGGGTTCGACGCGGCCTGTCCTTGCGGCATCAGGCAAAATGGTCCCATGCGAAAGTGGTGGCCCGCTCTTCTGCTGGCAATTGCGCTCGCGTGGTCCGGAGGCGCCGGTCCGGCCGCTCAGCCGGCGGCCAGCGACGACGACGCCCGCGAGATCATCTTCAAGGCCCTCGAACGCGCCGTGTGGTACGAGGAGAACAGCGTCGCCGCGCGCTACCGGGCGCGGATGACGAAAGAGGTCCGGCGGTTCGACGGGCACGGCAAGGTGCGCACCAGGGACGTCGGCGACTACGAGGTGGTGCCGATCGACGGCGCACCGTTCGAGCGGCGGCTGACCATCGATGGCCGGCCGCTGAACGACGTGGAGCGCGGCTGGGTGGCCGAACGGGAAGCGGAGTTCCGCGAGGAGCTGCGCCGGCAGCGCGAGCAGGACGACGACCCCGAGGAGGACGAGAACGCCATCCTCTTCAATGAGGAGCTCGTCGCGCGCTACCTGTTCACCCTCGAAAGCGAGGAGCGGTTCCGGAACCGCCCGAGCTACCGGATCGCGTTCGCGCCCCGCCCCGGCCGCCTCCCCGTGCGGCGCCGGATCGACTACGCGCTCAACAAGGCGCGCGGCCGCGTCTGGATCGACCGCGAGACGCACGAGCCGGCGCGCGTCGAGTTCGAGCTGATCGACCGCGTGCGGCTCTGGTGGGGCATGCTCGGCTCGATTCAGCAGGCCCGCGGCTCGCTCGACCGGGGCCCCGTGCTCGGCGATATCTGGGCACGCATCCAGTTCGAGAGCTACAGCGACGTGCGCGTCGTCTTCCGCCGCACCCGCCGCGCGGAGTTCCGGCAGTGGCGTGACTTCGAGCTCGTGGACGAATAGCGCCGGGAACGCCGGGAACGCCGGGGGCGGAAATTCCCGTGCCGACACGAAGCAATCCCGCGGCAGGCGTGCGCAGCAGCCACGAGAGCTCGTACCCTGCGGCGCCGAGTGTCTCCGCGTCCGTCTCCGCGCTCCGGGCGATGCTGTCTTCCAGATCGTGAAAGAGATCGAGATCCGCCGAGTACCGTGGGGTGTCCGCCCCCCGATGCAGCACCGTCGCCCCCGCCACGTAGCTGTCGGGGCTGCGGTTGGCGGCGATGAGCCGCAGGACGTCCTCCTGAATGGCGCTCAACGGCATAGCCGGGCCGCCATCAGGAATCCCTTCCGCCCGCCGTTCCGGCGCAGGCCGCGCACGATCTCCGGAACGTCGTCGAGGGAGACCTGCAGGTCCGGGCGCAGGTACCAGAAGCACTGAGCGTGGAACGCGCGGAACGCGCGACGCGCCTCGCGTACGCGCACCATGTCCCGGGCGTCCGCGGCCGACAGGGCGCGCCGGCTCCTTGTTCCGCCCCTGCGGCCAATCCGAGCCAGGTACGCTCTCAGCGGGTCCGGCGTATCCATTTTGCTGACACTAACATAAGCCGCTTATGTTCCAGCGGCGAGGATGCCAAGGCGGTGGTGGCGCGGTCAATGGAAGTCCCGGCTGCCGGCGGTCGGCGGGCGGCTCGGGATCTCCGGCGCCCAGAGCGCGTCGGCCACGACGTGGACGACCCCCGACTCGGACTGGAGCTTCCCGGTCACTCCCAGAAAAGAGGCGGTCCGCGCGAGCACCGCGTGCTCGTCGAACACCTGCTTCCAGATCACGACGTTCACGAAGCCGGTCTCGTCCTCGAGCGTCATGAAGGTCACGCCCGAGGCGGTACCGGGCCGTTGCCGGCAGATGACGAGGCCGGCGTAGCGCACCCGGCGGCCGTCGGGCATCCCCGCGACGGTGTGGGCGTCCGGCAGCTTCTGCGCCGCCAGCGCCTCGCGCAGCGGGGCGAGCGGGTGGCCGCGGGTGCTGTGGGCGCTGAACCGGTAGTCCCAGTCGATGGCCTGGAAGTCGTCCAGCGGATCGAAGTCGGGCAGCGGCTCGTCCGGCGCGACCGGTAGCGGGATCTCCGATGCCGGTCCGAGGCCCTGCGCCGCCCACAACGCGGCCCTGCGCCGCCCCTCGAACGGTGCGAACGCGCCCGCCTCGGCCAACCGCCGCAGCACGCGGTCGTCGAGCCGGGTGCGCCGGCTGAAGTCCGCCAGCGACTCGAACGGCCGCTTCGCCCTCGCCGCTGCGATCCGCCGCCAGTCGCGCTCCTCGGAGAGGCTCTTCACGTACCGCAGCCCCATGCGTACGGCGAACCGGGAGGGGCGATGCATCCCGCGTAGCGGCGTTGCTTCTCGGTCACGGACTGATGCGGACTCCAGCGTGCAGTCCCAGTCGCTGGCCGTCACGTCGACCGGGCGCACCTCGACGCCGTGGCGGACCGCGTCGTCGACGATCGTCGCCGGCGTGTAGAACCCCATCGGCTGCGCGTTGAGCAGCGAGCAGGTGAACACGTCCGGGTAGTGGCAGCGGAGCCAGGCCGTGGCATAGGCGATCAGGGCGAAGCTCGCCGCGTGGCTCTCGGGAAAGCCGTACTCCCCGAACCCGCGGATCTGGTCGAAGACCCGCTCGGCGAACTCGCGGGCGATCCCCTTGGCCAGCATGCGGCTCACCAGCCGGTCGCGGTGCCGCTCGATGCGCCCGCTGCGGCGCCACGCCGCCATGTCGCGGCGCAACTGGTCCGCCTCGCCCGGCGTGTAGTCGGCCGCCACCATCGCCAGCTTCATCACCTGCTCCTGGAAGAGCGGCACGCCGAGCGTCTTGCGCAGCACCGGCTCGAGGCACGGGTGCGGATAGACGACCGGCTCCTCGCCGCGGCGCCGCCGCAGGTAGGGATGGACCATGCCGCCGGTGATCGGGCCGGGCCGCACGATGCTCACCTCGACGACCAGGTCGTAGTACTGGCGCGGCCGGAGCCGCGGCAGCATCGCCATCTGGGCGCGGCTCTCGATCTGGAAGACGCCGACGGTGTCGGAGCGGCAGATCCGGTCGTAGGTCTGCGGGTCGTCCTGCGGGATCCGGTCGAGCGACAGCGTGCGTCCGTAGTGGCGGTCGAGCATCCGGAAGCCCAGGTCGAGCTGGGTCAACGCGCCGAGCCCCAGCAGATCGACCTTGAAGAGGCCGAGGTCCTCCAGGTCGTCCTTGTCCCACTGGATCACGGTCCGATCGGGCATCGTGGCGTTCTCGATCGGCACCAGGTCGTGGACCGGTTCGTGGCCGAGCAGAAAGCCGCCGGGGTGAATGGAAAGATGGCGCGGGCAGTCCTGGATCTGCTCGCACAGCCTGAACAGGTGACCGTGGATCGGCGAGTCCGGGTCGAGCCCGGCGTGCGTCAATCCCGCCGCGTCGAGCGGGCCGTGGTGCGACAGGAGCCGGGCGAGCCGGTCTATCGCCGTCTCGGACAGCCCGAGCGCCTTGCCCACCTCCCGCACCGCCGAGCGCCCGCGGTAGCGCACGACGTTGGCCACCATGGCGGCGCGGTCGCGGCCGTACTTGCGGTAGACGTGCTGGATCACCTCCTCGCGGCGGGCGTGCATGATGTCGAGGTCGATGTCCGGCGGCTCGTGCCGCTCGCGCGACAGGAACCGCTCGAACAGCAGCTCGACCCGCGTCGGATCGACGGCCGTGATCCCCAGGCAGTAGCAGACCACCGAGTTGGCGGCCGAGCCGCGCCCCTGGCAGAGGATGCCCTCCTGCCGGCAGTACCGGACGATCTCCCACATCGTCAGGAAGTAGCCGCCGTAGTCGAGCTCGTCGATCAGCGCCAGCTCGCGGTCGATCTGCTCGCGGATGGCCACGGGCACGTCGTCGCCGAAGCGCTCGCGCGCGCCGCCGAGGGTGAGCTCGCGCAGCCAGTCGGACGACGTCTTGCCGTCGGGCAGCCGCTCGGCGGGATAGCGGTAGCGGATCTCGGACAGGTCGAAGGTGCAGCGCGACGCCACCTCGCGGGTCCGCTCGACGAGGGCCGGCTCGTCGGCGAACAACCGTGCCATCCTCTGCGGCGACTTCAGGTCGTGCTCGGCGTTCGGCCGGATCAGCCGGCCGGCGGCGGCAAGCGTGACGCCGTGGCGGATGCAGGTCAGGACGTCCTGCAGGTCGCGGCGCGCCGGCGTGTGGTACAGCACCTCGGTGGCGGCGACCAGGGGCAGGCCGGCGCGCCCGGCGTGCTGTCGCAGGCAGGCTTCCCGGCGCACCTCCTCGGCGCGCCGGTGCCGGGCCGCCACCGCGTACAGCCGGTCGCCGAACGCCTCGCGCAACGGCCCGGCGACCGCGCGCGGCTCCGCGCCCCGGACCAGCAGGCTCCGCTCGCCGCCCCACAGCGCGACGAGCCCCTCGGCCCGCTCGCACACCTCCAGCCAGGTGACGCGCGACTCCCCCTTCGGCCGCCGCAGCCGGCCGGCGGTGATCAGCCGGCAGAGGTTGGCATAGCCGGTCCGGTTCGCGGCGAGCAGCACGAGAGTGGAAGGCTGCGCCGCGTCGCCGACGGTCACCTCGGCGCCGACGATCAGGCGCACACCCAGCTCCTTCGCCTTCACGTGCGCCCGCACCATGCCGTGCACGCCGTCGCGGTCGGTCAGGGCGAGCGCCTCCATCCCGAGCGCATGCGCCTGCTCGACCAGCTCGTCGGGGTGACTCGCCCCGTCGAGAAACGAGAAGTTGCTCCGGCACCAGAGCGGGACGTACATCACTCCACCCGCCCCTGCCAGCACCACCGCCGGCGCGGCCGGTCGTAGTAGATCCAGAGCAGGTCGCCGTCTCGCATCCGGGCGAAGTAGTACTCGCGGTGCACCGCCGAGCGCCACCACCCGCCGGACACCAGGTACGGCCCGGCGAGGTTCTCGACGTGACCGGTCACGCCGCCGCGCAGCAGCCAGCCGTCCGGCTCGTGGCGCGGGCGCGGAGGCAGCGGGATCGGGCGGGCGTAGATCCTGCGTACCAGCGGCCGGCAGGCGACGTCGCCCGCCACGTTCCACGGCGTCGACACGGAATGAGGCGTCGATGCAGGACGCGGCGCCGGTGCAGGCCCCGGCGCCGACTCCAGCGGCTCCCAGGCGAACTGCGCTTCCGGCAAGTGCGCCTCGACGAGACGCGCCCGCACCACCACGCCGTCGCCGAACTCGGCGCGAACACGCGCGAGCGCGCGGTTGGCCGCCGCCGGGTCGCGCGGCGGCCGCTCGACGAACAATCCCTGCTGCGCGGCGGCGGTCCGGACGGCGCGGGCGGTCACGCGCAGCTCGACGACCCCGGCACCCAAGGCCAGCGCCTCCAGCCGGAGCCGTATCAGGCCCAGCAGTTGGGCGGCGTCCAGCGTCGGGGCGGCGGGACGGATCTGCTCGCTCCTCGTGCCGTCCCGGTCGAGCCGCAGGTGCAGGGTCAGCGCCCCCAGCATCTCGTGGCGCGCGGCGATCAGGGCCAGCAGCCGGTTCAGCAGCCGCTTGACCGCGAAGAGCAGGCGCGAGACGTCGGCCTCCGGGTCGTCGAAGTCGTGGTGCGCGACAAGCGGATCCCTGACCCGCAACGGCTGCAACGGCACCCACAGATCGCCCGCCGCCAGCCGGTGCAGCCGTTCCGCATCCGGACCGAAACGCCGGCGGATCCCCGCGGGCGGCAGCCGCAGAAAAGCCCGCAACGTCTCGATGCCGAGCTTCTGCAGGCTGTCGCGCAACGCCGGATCGAGACCCAGCCGATCCAGCGGCGCCTCCCCCGCCAGCACCCGCTCGGCGGCCGCATCCCGGAGCACCGCCACGGGCCTGCCGCTCGTGACGGTCGCGGTCCTGGCGATGGCGTACGTGCCGAACCGGGTGAAGCCGACCGCGATCGCTCCCCGAAACCCGCTCGCCCGGATTGCATCGACGACCGCGTTCCCCCACCGGCGGGGCGACGCATACAGATGCGACAGCCCGGAAGCGTTCAGCCAGAAGATGCCCGGCTCGTCGCGGCCGGGCTCGACGTCGGGGCTGAAGCGCCGCAACCGGTCGGCGAGCGCCGCGACGCCCCGTTCGACCTCGGCGGGCGGCACCTCCCCGGCGTGCAGCGTGCGCGCCAGCGACAGCCCCGCGCCGTAGCGCATCCCGGTACGGATGCGGCACGCGCGGGCGTGCTCGTTGACCCAGAGGATCACGCCCTGCGGCTTGTCGCGGTCGACCACCGCCACCGGCCGGCCGGCCCAGTCGGGATGCCGCTGCAGCAGGAGCTGGAGCGGAAACGCCGGCAGCTCAACGCACGCCATCCGGTCCACGACACCACTCCTGGTCGGTCCAGCCCGGACCGCGGCGCTTGTCCTTGAGCGCGTGCACCCGGCAGGCGAAGCGATCGGGGCCGTGGCGGATGCACCGCGCCTGGCCGCGGACCGCGACGAGCGACCCGAGCGACGGCTGGCGCTCGGTCTTCTCCGTCAGGCAGAGAATGAGCGTGCCGTGCGCGAGCGCCTGCTCGGCCAGGCGGGTCTGCACGGCGAGCGGCAGATCGAGACGGTCGCCGAGGTCCACCACCAGCAGCCCGAAAGCGCCGGAACGGGCGAGCCGGTCGGCGGCCCGCAGGCGGTGGCGCACGTCGTCGAGCAGGATCACCGGCAGCGCCGCCAGGTCGACGCCCCCCGCGGACGCGTCCGGTGGGAAGAAAGTGCTCTCGGTCCGACTGATCCAGGCGGCCGGTTCGCCCCGCCGCTGCGCCTCGCGCACCAGGCCGAACGCCAGGGTGAGCGCCGGCGCGGGACCGGCGCCCGACAGTTCCGCCAGGCAGCCGCCGAGCGCGGCGAGGGTCCAGGCGGCCGGCGCCGGTTGCGTCAGGCTGCGCCGCACCCAGCTCCGGGACGCGGAGACGAGTGCGTTCATGTCCGGCGCCGCGTTCGCCATCGCCGCCGCCACTGTTTCCTCTCAGTTCCTCTCGGCCCGTGGCCGCTCAGTCCGTGACGCCGCGGGCATCCAGAATCCGCCGAACCTCGATCACCTTCCCGAGAATCACGACCTCCCCGGCGTCGAGCACGATCGGCTCGAACGCGGGGTTCTCGGGACACAGCTCCACCCGCCGCCCGCGCGTCCTGAAGGTCTTGACCGTGGCCTCGTCCCCGACCCGCGCCACGACGACGTCGCCGTTCGCCGCGGTCGGCTGCCGCCGCACGATCACCAGGTCGCCCGGCAGGATGCCCGCCCCGGTCATGCTCTCGCCACGCACCCGCAACGCGAACAGGTCGCCGGCCGCCGCGCCCCGGGCGTCGACCGGCAGGTAGCCGTCCGGGTCCTCGATCGCCTCGTCGAGCGCCCCGGCCGGAACACGGCCGAGCAACGGGGCGAGCACGGTGCGCGCTCCCGGCATCGACCCGGGCAGCCGGTAGCCCCGCGCCCGGTGCCGGCCGGCGACCAGCCGGCCCTCCTCGACGAGCCGCTCCAGATGCTGCTGCGCCGTCCGCACCGCCCGGAAGCCGAGGGCCTCCTGCACCTCGCGCACCGTCGGCGGCTGCCCCGCCAACAGCCGATCCCGCACGAACGCGAAGACCTTCTCGCGCGTCTCGCCCGCCGGTGTCCGTCCCATCACGCCTCCTTGTCTCCCGATACGTACGGGCTTGAGCCGCTCTCCGCGGGGTTCAGACAATAACATACATTTGTATGTTATACTAGGGCATGCCTGAAATCTCGCGGTTCCTCGGCATCGTGATCGACCTCAGTCCTGCTCTCCGAGGTCCAGTCTTCGAACCGCTCCGAGACCCGGCCGTGTTCCGGCAATTCGCCATTCACCCGGAGTTCCACACCCTGGTGTGGCCGAACGGGGCCGATCTCGCGCCGGAGTTCCTCCGCGACAACGTCCACGTGTCCGCGTGACACCAGGGATGCCATTGACGGTCAAGGAAGGCCGACCATGTAGTATCGTTACTACATGAAGCTCGGATTGCGTGAAGCCAACCAGCGGTTCTCCCAGACGATGCAGGCCGTCCGGCGCGGCGAAGAGGTCGTGCTGACCGAGCGGGGACGTCCCATCGCCGTCATCAAGCCGCTCACCGAAGAGGAACCGGACAGCGACTCGGCGGCGCTGCGGAAAATGATCGACGCGGGGCTGGTCGTGGCGGCGGCCGAGCCGGGCCCCATGCCCGCGCCGCGGTGGCGTCCCGTCGTGGTAACGGGGAAACCGGTCTCGGAGACCATCATCGAGGATCGTGACGACCGGGCCTGACCGTGTGGGCCTACTGCGATTCGAGCGTGCTGGTGAAACGCTACGTCCGCGAGTCGGGTCAGCGGAAGCTGCTGGGCCTGCTGCGCGAGCGTTCGTGCGTCTCTTCCGCCTTGACGCCGGTCGAGATACGAAGCGCCTTCAGGCGTCGGGTGCACGAAGGGTCGCTCGACGCGACGCGCTTGCCGACGCTTCTCGACCGTCTGGCCGCGGACCGGGCGCGCTGGACGCTCGTGACGGTCGGCCCGGAAGTCCTCGCCGCGGCCGAAACGCTCGCCGCGACGCATCCGTTGCGCGCCCTGGACGCGATTCACGTGGCGTCGGCCCAACTGTTCTCCGCCCGCATGCCTGCGCCGACGCTGTTCGTGGGCGCCGACCGCCGACAGACCGACATCGCGAGCGCCATGGGACTCGCCGTAAGGTTCATCGAATGAGCGCTGTATTCCATCCCCGTGCCGACCCGACCGCCCCGAACGGGGAAGGCGCACGTCTCCCGGCCCGCTCGGGCTGGCCCAAGGGAACGGCGCGACCGGGAAGATCGCCGACCTGATCCGGGTCCACACTTACCATTTGCAGAGCCCATGCCGCTGACACCCGGGACACGGATCGGCGCCTACGACGTCACCGGCCCGCTCGGGGCCGGCGGCATGGGGGAGGTGTACCGCGCCCGCGACACGCGGCTCGAGCGCGACGTCGCGCTCAAGGTGCTGCCCGCGGCGTTCACCGCCGACCCGGACCGGCTGGCGCGCTTCGAGCGGGAAGCCCGCGTCCTCGCCTCGCTGAACCACCCGAACATCGCCCAGATCCACGGCCTCGAGGAGACCGGCGGCACGCGCGCGCTGGTCCTGGAGCTGGTAGAAGGTCCGACCCTTGCAGAACGCCTCGAGCAGGGACCGATCCCGCTGGACGAGGTGCTCTCCGTCGCGCGGCAGATCGCCCTGGCGCTGCAGGCCGCGCACGAAGCGGGCGTGATCCACCGGGATCTGAAGCCGGCCAACGTCAAGGTGCGGAAGGACGGGACCGTGAAGGTCCTGGACTTCGGCCTGGCCAAGGCGCTGGACACGGCGCCGGCTCCGACTCCCGACGCGGATCCGTTGCAGTCGCCGACGCTGACCGCCTCGGTGACCCGCATGGGCGGCGGCCTGATCCTGGGGACACCGGCCTACATGTCGCCCGAGCAGGCGGAAGGGCAGCCGACAGACACGCGCGGCGACCTCTGGTCGTTCGGGGTCGTGCTCTACGAGATGCTGGCCGGCGAGCGCCTGTTCGCGGGCGAGACCGTCGCGCAGGTGCTGGCCCGGGTGATCGACCGCGATCTCGACCTGTCGGTTCTGCCGCCTTCGACGCCGCGGCCCGTACGGCGGCTGCTCGGCCGCTGCCTCGAACGCGACCGGCGGCGCCGGATGCGGGACGCGGGCGAAGCGCTCAGCGACCTGGAAGCAGCCGACTCTCCTTCCGAGGCGCTGCCGGAAGCCGCGGCGGGCGCTGCCGCATCGCCGTCCCCGCTACGCGGATGGCGGGCACGGACCGTCTGGGCGGCCGGCGGCCTCGCAATCGGGTGCCTCCTGGCGGCCACGGCGCTCTGGACCCTCGCGCCCTCGCCCGAGCCGCCCGCGGTCCGGCGACTGACGCTCGACCTGCCGTCCCCGATGGCGCGCGGCTCCGGGTTCGCCCTCTCGCCCGACGGCTCGACGCTGGCCTATGTCGGCCGCACTGGCGGCGGCCGGACGCGGCAGTTGATGGTCCGGCACCTGAACGAGGGCGATGCCCGGGCGCTGGACGGCACGGAAGGCGCACTCGATCCGTTCTTCTCGCCGGACGGGACCTGGATCGGCTTCTTCGCCGGGTCCGGCCCCCCTGGAGGATCGGACCGGATTCAGTATCGCTGGACGCTCAAGAGAGTGCCGATTCGCGGGGGCGCGGCCGTTACGCTCGCCGACAACGTCCCGGCGCTGCGCGGAAGCTGGGGGGACGACGACCGCATCGTGATCGGTGCTCTGGGCGGCCTGCTGCGCGTGCCTGCCGCCGGCGGCCCCCCCGAGGCGGTGCTGCCCGCCGGCGCGGTGCCTGAAGTGACCGTCTGCTCGGCGCCGCATGTGCTGCCCGGCTCGCGCGCGCTGCTGTACGCCGAGCTCTCGACCGACGGAGACTCGCAACTCAAAGCCGTGTCGCTGGCCGACGAGGAACACCACGTCGTGGCGTCCGACGTGGCCGGAGCGACCTACACGCCGACGGGCCACTTGCTGCTCCAGCAGTCGACCCGGCCGGCAGCCGGACGGCCCGGGCCCCGGACCACGACGCTCCTGGCAGCGCCGTTCGACGCCGAACGCCTGGAGCTGACCCGCGCGCCGGTCCCCGTCGTGCCGAACGCCGGCTCCAGCGCCTGGTCCGCCGACGGCACGCTCCTCTATGCGGCGGACGCGGACGACCGTGCGTGGGAGAGCCGCCGGAGGCTGGTGTGGATCGACCGCGACGGGCGCGAGGATCCGGTCCCGACCCCGCCGCGCGCGTACGGCACGCCGCGCATCTCGCCCACCGGGAATCGCATCGCGCTGGATGTCATCGACGGCGGCGGCAACGCCGACATCGTCGTCTACGACCTCGCCCGCGAGGTTTCGAGCCGCTTGACTTTCGAGGGCTGGAACATCGATCCGCTCTGGTCGCCGGACGGCCGCCGCGTCGTGTTCACCGGCGTGGAAGCCGACGGCTTCGGGCTGTTCCGCAAGGCGGCGGACGGCACCGGACAGGCGGAACGTCTGACCGCGAGCCAGCCCGTGGTGCAGATGGTTTCCGGTTGGGCTGGCGGTCCGGACACGCTGGTCGTCGTGCACGCCGCCGGCATGACGAACGCGGACATCCACCTGCTGCCGCTCGACGGCGACCGAGTTTCGCAACCGCTGATTGCGACCGCGGCCGTGGAGACCCTGCCGGGAATCTCGCCGGACGGCCGCTGGATCGCCTACCAGTCCAACGAGTCGGGCCGTTGGGCCGTCTACGTACGGCCGTTTCCTGACGTCGACGAAGGCAAGTGGCAGGTGTCGCCGGGCACCGGCTTCTCGCCGGTCTGGTCGCCGGACGGCCGGGAACTCTTCTACGTGGCGGCCGGACCGAACGGGAGGGCGATGATGGCGGTCGGGTACGCCGGCGATCCGACCTTCACGCCGTCCCGTCCGGAGCGGCTGTTCACGTTGCCGCGCGGCATCGAGATCGGCAGCCCCTTCCGGCAGTGGGACGTCGCGCCGGACGGCGACCGCTTCGTCATGCTCCGGGCAACGGAAGAAGACCCGGCGGGGAACGATCCGCGCCTGGGCGCGGCGGAGCTCGTCTACGTCGGCAACTGGTTCGCGGAGCTCGCCGAGCGGGTTCCGATCCCCTGACGCTCAGGTTTCCCTTGCGGCGCGCCCGGCGCTATGGTACAAACCTCTTTTCACGCAATCCGTCTGTGCACGCGCACGCGTTCCGTTTCGGTGCCAAGGAGATATCGATGAACTTGCAGCGCACGCTCGTCGCCCTGTTCGTGCTCGGCATGGTCGCGGCCGCCGCCCCCGGCTACGCGCAGCACGACGCCGAGGTGACCTACTACAAGGACGTCCTGCCGATCATGCAGGAGAACTGCCAGACCTGCCATCGGCCGTCCGGCTACAACATCAGCGGTCTGATCGCGCCGATGTCGTTCATGGACTACAAGGAGACCCGGCCCTGGGCGCGCTCCATCGCCCGCAAGGTCGAGTCGCGCGAGATGCCGCCGTGGTTCGCGTCCGCGCCGCAGGGCGTGTTCGAGAACGAGCGCGGCCTGACCGCCGCCGAGATCGACACCATCCTGCAGTGGGTCGACGCCGGCGCGCCCGCGGGCGACATGGCCGACGCGCCGACGCCCGTGCAGTGGGCCGAGGACGCCAACGACGGCTGGTCGCTCGGCACCCCCGACTTCGTGGTGAAGATGCCGGAGCCGTACCTGGTCGAGGACGACATCTACGACATGAACATCACCTTCTACGCGGAGCTGACCGAGGACATCCTGCCCGAGGACACCTGGGTGAAGGGCTGGGAGTTCCGCGTCGGCGACAACCAGGTCACCCACCACATGTGCTCGTCCGTCATCGAGCCGGGCGCCTTCGTGCCGCCGGACGCCGTCGAGGACGAAGGGGCCGACGTGGCCGGCCGCCAACTGCTGAGCTGCGTCGCCGAGGGCGGCGAGGCGGACATGCTGCCGGAAGGCTTCGGCGTCCTGCTCAAGACGGACTCGAGCATCTCCTTCAACGTGCACTACCACAAGGAGCCGGCCGAGGGCTCGGCCGTGTGGAGCGATCCCGAGATCGCCTTCTTCGTCGCCGACGAGCCGGTCAAGCACCAGGTGATCAACGACACGCTGTCGAACCGCGGGTTCGAGATTCCGCCGAACCACCCGAACTACCGGATCGGGTCGTCGCGCGTCCTCGACAAGGACATTCTCGTGTTGACCTACTGGCCGCACGCGCACCTGCGGGCGACCGCTGCACGCTACGTCGCGCACTATCCCGACGGGACCGAGGAGATGCTGCTCGACGTGCCGCACTACGACCAGGGCTGGCAGGTGACCTACAAGTACAAGGAGCCGAAGCTGCTGCCGAAGGGCACCCGCATCGACGTCGACTTCTGGTACGACAACTCGCCGGAGCGTGCGGCGCAGCGCGGCTTCAACCCGAACCGCTTCGTGGGCCACGGGCCGCGGACGGACGACGAGATGTCGCTCGGATTCATCGGCTACGTCGAGCTCGACGAGTCCGAGGCGCTGCCGGCCACGACCAACAACAACTGACGAACCCGCCCACGGCCGGTTCGACATGCTTCCAAGGGCGGGGCCGCTTTGGTCCCGCCCTTCTGCTTTCTCCATGCGATATCGAATGCTCGAAGTCAGTGACGGATCTCCCACCGCCCACCTCCGGAGCGGGCAGACGCGCGTTCGGCGCGTCCTGATCGCGGCCGGCGTCGCCGCGTGTCTCACCACGGCGGTAGCCGGCGCGCAGACGCCGGAGCCCAGCCACGAGGCCGACGGACTCATGCACGCGTCGCTCGCGCTCGAGGCCCAGGAAGTCGACGTGGCGTTCCCGCCCGAGCTGCGCGCCGGGCACCACGCCTACCAGTGGCTCCTCGCAGGCACGGTCGGATCCCGGGTGAAGGTCGGCACGCTGGACGCCCACCGCGCGCTGCGCCTGGGCACGCTGGCCCCGGACATCGAGGCGATCGAGGCGGAGATCGCCGCCCTCGTCGCCGCGAGAGAGGCCGAAGCCGAAGCCGAGGCCAGGGACGCGGACGAGGCCGACAAGGACGCCGAAGAGCCGGATGCGGAGGCGGACGAATCCGACGAGGAGATGGAGCCGGCCGACCCCGACCTCTGGCTCGTGCGGGACGCCGCCGGCTGGCAACTGGAGATCCACCCGGCCGACGGCGCCGTCGAGGTCGTCCCCCTGAGCCACCGCGAGACCGCCGTCGAGTCGCCGACGTTCACCGCGGCGCTCCACGCCACGGCCGCCGAGACCGGCCGCCTGGTGCTGCGCTGGGGGCGTCACGCGTGGAGTGCCGACTTCCGGTTCGAAGAGCTGCCGGAGACGCCGCGCCGGGCGCTCGTCTCGGGTAGCGGCACGGCCCGCGAGGCCGCGGACTCCAACGACGCGATCGCCCGCGGCAACATGCTCGCCGAGCGGAACGAGACGGCCCTGGTGCTGCCCGACGGCGCGAGCATCTCGATGCTCTACTGGAAGAGCATCGACGTCGAGGACGAGGACTACCCGACCGTGGCGGCGGCGCACGACGGCGAGGTGATCGAGATGATCCGCGCTTCCGTGCTGCGCCTCAAGAGCGACGTCCCGCTGCGGTTCGGCACGACCGACATCCCGACCGGCAACCTCGCGCCGGGGTTCGCCGGTGCCTACGGCGTCTGGCTGCGGAAGGCGGGCGACGGCTGGCGCTTCGTGTTCAACCACGAGCCCGACTCCTGGGGCACGCAGTACGATGCCGCGTTCGATGCGGGAGAGACCACGGTCGACTACGCGCGCACGGAAGGCTCGTTCCGTCCGCTCGGCGCCACGCTCGTCCCTACCGGTCCGGACCGCGGCCGGCTCGTCGTGCACTGGGGTCCACACGAGTGGTCCGCCGACTTCGTAGTCAGTGAGTGAGGAACCGGGAGTGACCGTCATGATGCAGCGCAGACTCACCGTGTCCCTGGTCGGGCTGGTCCTCGTTCTGTCCGCACCGGCGTTGCAGGCCCAGCGGCCGGCCGTGTCCGGACCGCACGCCGGGCTGTCGACGGGGCATCCGCTGACCTCGGCCGCCGCGTTCGAGATCCTGGTGCAGGGCGGCAACGCGTTCGACGCGGGCGTGACGGCGATGCTCGTGGGCGGCGTCATCGAGCAGGACCTCTACGGACTCGGCGGCGAGTCGCTGGTGCTGGTCTACCCCGCTGCCGAGGGCAAGGTCACTTCCGTGGTCGCGCAGGGCTGGGCGCCGAAGGGAGCCAGCATCGAGTGGTACGAGTCGCGCGGACGAGACCTCTTCGGCGAGGGTCTCGACCCGGCCGTCGTGCCGGGCGCGCTGCACGGCGTGCTGACCGTGCTGGAGCGTTGGGGCACGATGAGCTTCGAACAGGTCTCGGCCCGCGCCATCGAGTACGCGGAGCACGGCTTCCCGCTGCGCCCGCTCACCGCACGCGCCATCGAGGCCAACCTCGAGTTCATGGAGGCGTGGCCGGACAACCAGCGGTTCTGGCTGAAGCCGGACGGCTCGCTCTACGCGGCCGGCGAGACCATCAAGTTCCCGACCCTGGCCGCCACGCTTACGAAGATGGCGGAGGCGGAGCGGGCCAGCGCCCATCTCGGCCGCGAGCAGGGCATCGCCGCCGCCCGCGACCGCTTCTACAAAGGCGACATCGCCGAGGAGATGGTCGCCTTCCTGCAGGAGCACGGCGCGCCGTTCGAGCTGAGCGACTTCGCCGAGTTCTACTCCCGCGTGGAGGAGCCGACCGCCACCGACTACCGCGGCTACACCATCTACAAGCACGGCTTCAACAGCCAGGGTCCGGTCCTGCTGCAGGCGCTGAACATCCTGGAGGAGTTCGACCTGCAGGCGATGGGCCACAACAGCCCCGACTACATCCACACGGTAGTGGAGGCGATGAAGCTGGCCTACGCGGACCGCGACACCTACTACGCGGACACGGATTTCGTCGACGTGCCGGCCGAGGGCCTGCTCTCCACTTCCTATGCACAGGAACGCGCGGCACAGATCGACCCGGCCGTGGCGTCGGTCGCCTTCCACGCCGGCGACCCGCTGCCGCACGACCCGAACGTCAACGAGTGGCCATTCTGGGTCGCCGACATTCCGGACGGGGTGGCGGCCAGCGACGCCGACGGATCGTTCGTGCCGTCGGCCGGCGGGCTGAAGGACACGACGCACATCGCGGTCATCGACGCGGACGGCAACGTCTTCGACGCCACGCCGAGCGGCGGCTGGACCGGCGGCGGGGTCATCCTCGGCGACACGGGCATCGGGCTCAGCACGCGCGGCGAGCAGTTCTGGCTCGATCCGGACCGCGCCAACCAGATCCGTCCGCGCGCCCGCCCGCGCTACACGCTGACGCCGAGCATCGTGTTCAAGGACGGCGAGCCGCTGATGGCGATCGGCACGCCGGGGGGCGACAACCAGGATCAGACCATCCTGCAGGCGTTCCTGAACGTCGTCGAGTTCTGGGATGACTGGTACCCCAATCTGCACGACGCGATCGCGTGGCCGCGGGTCCGGACGCAGCACCTGCATGGGTCGTTCTGGCCGCATGCCGCCGGCTTCAACCGGATGGACCTCGAGTCGCGGATCTCGTCGGAGGTGGCGAACGAGCTGCGGCGCCGGGGGCACCACGTCAATGAGGTGCGGCCGTTCGGGATGTCGGGCTGCGCGACCGCGGTGCTCATCGATCCGGCCACCGGCAACCGGATGGCGGCCGGCGATCCGCGGCGCGACTGCTACGCGCTGGCGTACTGACACCGAAGCCGCCGCCGCACCCGGGCGAATCGATGCTGGCCGAACTGCGGTCGACGGTGCAGTCGCTGGCCGCCGGCGCCCTGGCGTTGCCGGAGTACTGGCGCAGGGGGGTCGTCTACAACCCTCTGTCCGCGCGGGCGATCCAGGACCCGTATCCCACCTACGCACGGTTGCGCGCCCGATCCCCCGTGCACCACAGCCGGCTGCTCGAAGCCTGGGTGTTCACGCGCTACGCCGACGTGGAGGCCATCCTCCGGGACTACAAGCGGTTCTCGAACATGCCCTCCAACCGCACGGCGCCGAGGCGGCGGCGGATCGCCGTGCCGCCGCGGGCGGACTGGACCATGCTGTTCCTGGACCCGCCGGAACATACGCGCCTGCGCGCGCTGGTCAACCAGGCGTTCACGCCGCGGGCCGTCGATGCGCTCGAACCGCATATTCGGACGCTCATGGGAGAGCTGCTCGACTCGATAGGCGACTCCGCGGGATTCGACCTGATGGCGGCCGTGGCGAATCCGCTGCCGGTAATCGTGATCGCCGAGATGCTCGGCGTGCCGCCGGAAGACCGGGAGCACTTCAAGCACTGGTCGAACGCCCGCGCCCGGATGCTGGAGCCGACGATCACCGCGCCGGAGAGAGCGCGCGCCGCTGCGGCCGGAGAATCGCTCGACGCCTACTTCATGCCCATCATCCAGGCCCGGCGACGACATCCCAGGGACGACATCGTCAGCGCGCTCGCCCAGGCGGAAGAAGAGGGAGACTCCCTCACCGAGCGCGAGATGCTGCTGATGCTGCGCCTCCTGCTGATTGCCGGCAACGAGACCACCACGAATCTCATCGGCAACGGCGTGCTGGCGCTGCTGCGCCATCCCGAGCAGCTCGAGCTCCTGCGGGAAGACCCGAGTCGGATACCTGCGGCGGTGGAGGAGCTGCTGCGCTTCGACACGCCCGTGCAACTCGACGTCCGGGGCGTGCTGGAGGACTGCGAGATGCACGGCGTCCCGTTGCGGCGCGGGGACGGCGCCATCCTGGCCATCGGCGCGGCCAACCGCGACCCGGCCGCGTTCGACGATCCGGAACGGCTCGATGTCGAGCGCAGCAAGGGCAGCAACATCTCGTTCGGCCGCGGCGTCCATCACTGCCTCGGCGCGCCCCTCGCGCGCCTGGAAGGGCGCATCGCCCTGGAAATGCTCCTGGAGCGCTACACGTCGCTGCGGCTGCTCACGGAACGTCCCGCATTCCGCCGGGGTATCGTTCTGCGGGGCCTGGAGTCGCTGCCGGTCGCCGGCGTTCCCGCTTGATTCCGGTCTGGTCCGTTTGTGGTGCGTCTCGGCGGCTGACCCCTCGCCCGTCGGGGAACAGCGAGCGATGTCTTTTCGGTCCAGGAGAGAGCAGCAGGAGGTCGGACAGTCTGGAAGATTCTCCCTTACGCGCCGGTTTCCGGCCGTGACACCATGGGACTGGCTGGCGGCGCCGCCCGCCGGTCGCGCGGCCCGTTCATCACCCTGCCAACAAGGCGTTCCTTTTCGATCTCTTCACTGATGCGCTGCGACATCTGGAGAATAGCCCCCGCTTCGCGCGCGCGCCTGACGGAAACGTTGTGTGCGGCGTTTCCTCAACTCCGCGAAGTCCAAAGCGCCATCTCGTGATTCATGTGGATGAGCCTCGAAGACGACCCGCTCGACCTCAGCGATGAGGCCGTCCGTCGGACCGTGCGCGGAACATAGGTCCTCTACGAACTGCTGAGACAAATAGCGAAGGCGGGGGAACGAGGTGAGGCCACCCGAGTCACGGCCATCCAGGTAGCGGGACGCCTCATCACCGCCGCCCCACACGAGGCGAACTCTTCCTTCACCAAGGTGGCTACGGGCACGCATCAGGAAAGAAGACGTCGGTGGAGCATCGCCGTCCCAAACGACGGCGGGAACGCCGTCGCAGCCCGTCACGATCATCTCGGCGAGCGCGGTCTTACCCGATCCCCGGGCACCGATGATGGTCACAAGGCCGGAATTCAGGGGAAGCTTGTCGATTCCAAACCAATCAGCATCCTCTACAGCCATCGACGAGATAACTTGAGACGGCATTGTCGTCGTTGGTGGTTTAGGGCCTACATAGACGCGACCCGCAGGATCAATACAAGCCTGCCGCAAAGACTCGAACTCTACGCCGCCTTTGACCCAAGAGAACCGGTCCGGGGAGTCTTCGCCTCGAGGGTATCAAGGTAGCGGCTCCAGGGGTCGGTGCCGCGGAACTGGTCGTTTAGGGCAGTACCGGGGCTGTGGATGTGCGGATCCCAGCGATTCCATTCGGAGCCTCTACTGAGCATGCTTGTGGTTCCTCAATGCCTGCTGCTACTTGATGTTCGTGGTCGGGCGGCGTTCCCCAAGGGATCGCGATACGGTCCTCATTCGCCCGGCAGCGGTTGCGGTCAGTAAATCGGAGGTAAGCGCAGTGAACGATGCGGAAATCACGTCGTCCTCGGCGTCGGCGCCGGCCGCACGGACGGCCATCCTGATGCCAGCGGCTTCCGGGCGGCTGAACAAGGCCGCGAGCCGGAACATTGCATCGGCGGTGACCGCAGCACACAGCTCGTGATCAGCGAGTCGCGACAAGCATGCGGCGAGCGTCGCAGTGTCGGTGGACTGCAGGAGACGCAGGAGATCGAGTGCGTCCTTGTCGCTGACTCGATCTCCGGTTCCGACGCGGTCCGCCATCTTGTGGACCTTGGCCACGAGCAGCGCGGCAGGCCCGGCGACCAACATCGCAACCGATCGCTCGTCGCCGGGCTCAAGCGACGCGATTTCCATGCGCTCCCGGTCGACGAGCGCTCCCTCCAGACCTTTGGCTCGCCTGGCCGCTATCTTTCCATGAGGACCGAGGCGAGCCCCCCTGGAACCGGCACCGGCCAACACCTCGGGAACCATAAGGTCCACAGGGATCCCATCCGGGCTCATCCACGCACCGGGATGCTCTCCGAGAGAGAACCCGCCGGCTCCCAGCAATTCGGCCAGGAGCGGCGTGTCGCTCAGATCGGACGGCACTACGCAGAAATCGGCGTCGGTCGTGTACTCGGCAGTAGCGAAGTCGGCGTCGCCGGTGTGGAGATAGATGGCCTGCGCACCGACGAGCACCACGGCGTCGAGCTGTTCGGAAAGCGCATCGGCAGCGTCGAGCAGCGCATTGCGGGCGAGAACGTACAACGGCTCAGGACCGCCAGACACGCTCGTTCTTCTCCATCCACTTCAACATCTGTTCACCCTGCGACGGTTCCCGACCCGGTCCGGTCAGCAGATCCACGGCGAGTTGGCTCGGAGCGACGCAGCGAAGACCATCGCGCTCCACCGTCCTATCGAAGGCGACTGGATCGAGAGGCTCGAGAAGCACGACGTTGGCGCCGGCGTCGGTCTCGCGGAGGTCCAGGCGGTCGATGGCCAGGATCGCGTCAGTGACGAAGATACCCGCCAGCCTCGCAGGCGCGATGGGATCGAATCGCTGAGCTGCAAGAGCGCCGGTGGCGGCGTACGCGAACTTCGTCGCGCGGAGCTTTTTCTCGAGGGCCGGCAGACCCCGCGGCTCGAGAACCGTCGTTGGCGTATTGGACTCGGTCTGGCCGTAGTCCTCGGCCCACCGGCGAATGGCGCCCTGCCAGTCGACCGTCGCGACGGCCCCGCGTGTACGGGTCACGATTGCCTCGCGCTCAAGCAAGTCCAGCACGCGAGAGAGGGTCGGTGCCGACGCGCCCGTCGTCTGGGCCAGCTCACGGACACCGAATGGAGGGGATGTATCGATGATGGCCCTCATGGCCCGGGCGGCACCTCGACCCCGCAGGGACCGGAGCTTGTGATCCCGTGGCCAGGGGTCGCGATCGGCCCCGTCGGTGGCAATGAACAACCCCGGTGTTGAGATCTCGATACGAACGTTGCCGGTCGTATCGACGTAGCCGACACCGCGATCACGAAGCAGAGCACGGGCGCGAGGAGACAGGTAGGCGGCCGCCACGACAGGCACGGCACAAGACGACTCGCCGGTCGCGACCGTCGAGAGCTGCTCGACTACGTGGAGGATATCGCGTGGTTCCAGAGTTCTCTTGATCTCGACGGCGAGAACTGCGGTCTCACCCGTTGGAGACGCGACCTCCGCCAGCAGGTCCGTGCGGTGGCGACCGGTCGGCGCTTCAGTCCGCCGGGCTTGGAGTGACCAGCCGGACGGAATCCTCTCGGCAAGGAATCGCTCGACCTCGCGCTCGACCTGCATTCCGGTCGGCGGCTGTTTCTCGGCTACAGGCATGGGCTTCTGACCAACGGCGTGTTCCATATATTATGGTGTTTCGCCTTGCGGGAAACAAGAAGACAGACGCAACACACGTCGAACCACAGGGTCCAGTCATCACCCACGCAGACAGGATGTCTCCGGGAGGAGCGCCGAAAAACACGCCGGACACCAAGACGCTCATGTCGACCTCTACCCTCACCCTCCTGCTTCGGGGCGGGGGGCACCATGGATCCGGCCGCCGCAGCCGCGCGGCGGGTGCGCGGCCCGTTCATCACCGTCCCGATCATGGTGTAGCGAACGCCCACCTGGTAGACGGCCAGCAGGCCGGCCACGATCGCCGCGCTGATCAGCACGAACTTCAGATGGATGTTGATCGGCCAGGTCACCACGAGCATCTGCGCGGCGATCACCAGCGGCAGGTGGGTCAGGTAGAGCCAGTAGGAGGCATCCGACAGGTACCGCACCCCGAAACGTTCGCGCGCGAAGATCCAGCGGAACAGCCCCATCGATCCGAAGCACATCAGCCACGCGAAGGCGACCTGCACGACCGCGGCCACGGCCCAGACCCACGGCGCGCCGGCATACTCGAACCCCTCGTCGTACAGCAGCACCACGCCGACGGGGAGCAGCAGCAAGAGGGAGGGTGCGATCGCAACGGCCCACCAGCGCTGCACCGCGATGTCCCGCTGGCGGAAGAACACCCCGAACGCAAAGAACGCGGCGTAGTACGCGAACACGCGGCCGGCGGGGATCAGGCCGTCCTCGGTGTCGGGGCCGAACGCCGGCTCATGCATCACGTATTGCGGCACGACGGTCAGCGGCACCAGCAGCCACCACGCCGGATGGCGGAACGTCAGCCCCAGCCGGACGGCGGCGATGAACGTGGCCGCCAGAAGCAGCAGGTACCACAGGAACCAGAGGTGGTGCAGCCCGCCCAGCCACGCCAGCGACCAGTCGAGCAGCGTGAAGTCGGCGGTTTCCAGCCAGACGATGGCCGGGACGACGGTGAACATGCCCGCGAGCAGCGGCACGCCGAGGCGCTGCAGGCGATGCCGCCACAGGCGTTGCAGCCCGCGCGATTGCCACAGCATCGCGGTGAAGAAGCCGCTGAGCAGGAAGAACAACGGCATCCGGAAGCCGTGGATAACCGACAGGATCCAGGCGTAGACGTTGGCTTCCGGCGCGGTCTCCCAGGCCCACGCCTCGTGCACCGGCCAGAACTCGAGCGGCACGAGGAAGGCGCCGGCGTGCAGCAGGATCCCCAGCAGCATGGCGAACCCGCGCAGCGCGTCCAGATCGTGAAACCGCGTCGTCCTCGCGCCGGCCTCCATGCCTCGATTGTAGAAGATGAAGTCGACCGGTCGTCCGATTTGTCTCTATAATGCCGACCCACGGCAATCCAGTCCCAGCCGAGGTGCGATCATGACCATCCGATCCCTGCGGATCTCGTTTCTCTCGGCGGTCTTTCTGATCGGCATCGCAGCCCCAGGCGCCTGGACGCCGGCCCTCGCGCAGGACGACGTCCCCGGGCTCCTGCAGGACTACGAGCCGGTGACCGACGAGATGCTGCGCGATCCGGATCCGGAGAACTGGCTCACCTTCCGGGGCGGCTACAGCCTCTGGGGCTACAGCCCGCTCGATCAGATCGACACGGACACGGTGGGCGGCCTGCAACTGGCCTGGTCGCGCTCGATGACCGAGGGCTACCAGGAGGTGGAGCCCATCGTCTACAACGGCGTGATGTACTTCCCGCACGTCGAGGACCGCGTGGAGGCGGTCGACGCGACCACGGGCGACCTGCTCTGGGAGTACCGGCGCTTCACGCCGGACGAGCCGTGGAACACCACCGGCACGCGCGCGCGCTACCGTAACGTCTCGATCTACGACGACAAGATCTACGTCGCCACCAACGACGCGTTCCTCGTGGCGCTCGACGCGCGGACCGGCGAGCTGGTCTGGGAATCGCAGCGAGCGAACTGGCGCGAGCAGGTGGCGCAGACCACCGGGCCGATCATCGTGGACGGCATGGTGGTGACCGGCTCGCGCTGCAACCCGTCGAGCCCGCGGCCGGGCGGCTGCTTCATCACCGGCCACGATCCGCAGACCGGCGAGGAGCGCTGGCGGGTGAACACCGCGGCGACGCCCGATCAGGTGGGCGGCGACACCTGGGGCGGCCTTGCGCGCTCGGCCCGCCGCCACACCTCCGCCTGGATGCAGGGGAGCTACGACCCCGAGCTGGGCCTCGTCTTCTGGGGCACCGGACCGCCGTCGCCGCTGCCCGAGCCGCTCCGCGGATCCGGCAAGGCCGACCTGCTGTACACCAACTCGACGCTCGCCCTCGATCCGCGGACCGGCGAGCTGGTCTGGTACTTCCAGCACCTGCCGCGCGACAACTGGGACCTCGACCACGTCTTCGAGCGGTTCATCGTCGAAACCGAAGTGTCGCCCGATCCGGCCGAGGTGCCCTGGATCCATCCCGACCTGGTGCCCGGCGAGACCCGCAAGGTGATCACCGGCATTCCGGGAAAGACCGGCCTGGTCTGGACCCTCGATGCGGCGACCGGCGCGTTCCTCTGGGCGCGGCCGACCGTCTACCAGAACATCATGACCGGCCTCGACGTGCGGACCGGCCGTCCGATCATCGACGAGAGCACCACCCCCTGGTCGGTCACCGACCCGGTGCTCGCCTGCCCGCACCTGCTCGGCGGCAAGAACCAGCCGTCGGGCGCCTACAGCCCCGACACCGGCGCGCTGTACATGCCGATGAACAACTCCTGCATGGATCTGTCGATGTCGGTGGAGGTGGCGGGCCCGAGCGACGGCTACGACGTCCGCGCCGTCGTGCGCCACCATCCGGACCTCGACGCCGACAAGACGCCGGTCGGCCGCCTGCAGGCGATCTCGGCCTCGACCGGCCGTACGCTCTGGCAGTACGAGCAGCGCGCGCCGATCTACGGCTCGGTCCTCGCCACCGGCGGCAACCTGGTCTTCTCCGGCGACACCGTCCGCCGGTTCCGCGCCTTCCACGCCGCAACGGGCGACATCCTCTGGCAGACCATCCTGAACGGCCCGGTGAGCGGCCGCCCGATGAGCTACAGCGTCGACGGCCGCCAGTACGTAGCCATCCCAGCCGGCGGCATTACGCAGGGAGCCAGCTTCCTGCGCATAACGCCGGAGTATCCATGTTGTCAAGTGCGATCCCCCAGGTGCGTGTGGAAGCTCATGCAGCGACGAGCGGTGCCTCTCCGGTGGATGGTGTCCTGTCCTGTCCTGGCCGCTCTGGCTGCCAAGTGCGGTCCTGTTCGAGCAGCGCGTTGGCGAGGACGAGCAGCTTGCGCATGACGGCGACCAGAGCGACCTTTCCCGGTTTTCCCTGGGCGACGAGTTGCCGGTACTTCGCCCGCAGGTCCGGATTGCAGCGCATTGCCGTCACGGCCGGCATGTAGAGGATTCGCCGCACCTGCGCCCGGCCGGCCTGGATGAAGCTTCGGCCTTGCCAGGTGCCGGACTGTCGCGTGACGGGGGCGAGCCCCGCGAGGCTGGCGACCGCCTTGGCGTCGAGTCGGCCGAGTTCCGGCATCTGGATGAGCAGGCCTGTGGCGGTGATACGGGACACGCCCGGAATGGAGGTCAGGATCTCGGCCCGTCGGGTGAGTGCTGCGTCTTCGGCGAGCCGCTTTCCGATCTCGGCATCAATGGCGGCCAGATGCCGGTCGAGCTGCGCCAGCTGCGTCTTGTTCTGCTGCTTGAGCAGGCGCTGTCGAGTGTGCTTTTGGCGGTTGAGTGCAGCGGTGCGGTCCCTGATCAGTGCGTCACGCGCCACTCGGAGTTCCTCGAGGGCGCGCCACGCGGGTGATGACCTCTCGGTTGGCCGCAGATCCAGCGCGGCTCCCATCTGTGCCAGGACCCGGGCGTCGACGACATCGGTCTTCGCCCGTTGTCCGATGGCCTGCGCGAACCGTCGCGCCTGCAACGGGTTGACCCGCGCCAGGGGCAACTTGGCTGTGAGCAGCGCTTCCTCGAACGCTCGGTGCCAGTGCCCTGTCGGCTCGTAGGTGACGGCCCGCACCGGGCACTCGATCCAGGCGATCAGCGCCTTGAATCCCGCGGCGTCGTTGGTGAATCGCGCGGCCTTGCCGTCGGGTGCCCTGTAGGCGTCGAGATGGGCCTTCGAGATGTCAACGCCTACGGTAAAATCTGGCATCTTTTCCTGCTCCTGTGCTTGTTTGCGAGCCCTCACGCTCAGGTATCCATTCAGGCCGTGGGAAAAGACGGTGGCGACCAAACTCCGGCGCGGCCCCTGATCGGCCAAGCGACTCATACGGTCCGACCACCGCCACCCCCGGCGCTCTGCACGGGGCGCCAGGGGGTGGAACCTTCCGCGGTCGGCGTCCCCTCCCCCGAGCCCCCTCCCGGGTCTACGACGCGCTGCGCGGACACTCTTCAATTCTCCCCCGCCGTCCGGCTGAAGCTGCCAGAGTCCACAGCGGTGAAGCTAACAAACAAGCTGACCACGTCGACGGGGAGCAACACGCTGTTCGTGTTCGCGCTACAGAATGCAGAGGATTCTTCAGTTGGCGGCGCGGCAGCAAACGTCCGGCAGTGGCAAGGCGTGTCACCGCGCCGGTGACTGAAAAATGGGTCTTCATTTAGCGGGTCCGGGCAAGAATCCGCGTGTCGGGGGTAAAGGTCTTGCTGCGCGGTGCCGATAGAAGAGGGGCGTGGGCCTGCTGCGCCGCATACGCGCCATCCTGGAGCAATCCCCATCCGAGCAGGACCCTCGCGACGTTGTCATCGAGCAACAGGACGGGGAGATCGGGCGACTGCGTGACGATCTGGCGCGCCACAAGGACGTGCACCGTGAGAATGGCCGCCTGCAGCGCCGGAACCACGGCTTGCAGCGTCAGATCGAGCGGCTGGAGCGCGAGAACGACCACCTGAAACAGCAGTTGGGAGCCGAGCGCCGCGCGGGACGCCGGCAAGCCGCGCCTTTCGCCAAGAAGCGGCCACAGGGTCGTGGCGGCCGTCCCGGCCGGCGGCCCGGTGCGCGCTATGGCCGGCAGGGGCGCCGCCCGTGTCCGGCGCGGGTCGACGAGACCATCGCGGCGCCGGCGGCGACGAGCTGTCCGGACTGCGGCGGCGCGGTCGAAGTGACCGGCGCGGCGTCGCAGTATCAGGAAGACCTACCCCCGGTGCGCCCGCTGGTGCGCCGCTTCGACATCGAGGTCGGCCACTGCTCGCAGTGTCGGCGGCGTATCCAGGGCCGCCATGCCCTGCAGACCTCCGACGCGTTGGGGGCGGCCCGCGTACAGCTCGGCCCTGGCGTGGTCGCGCTGGTCGTTGAGTTGCACACGCGCGGCGGCCTGCCGCTGGCCAAGGTCGCCGACCTGCTGCAGACCCGCTTCGGCCTGCAGGTGACGCCGGGAGGCCTCCAGCATCTGCTGCATCGTGCGGCCCGCGACGCGCGGCCGGCCTACGAGGAGTTGCGTGAGCAGGTCCGCAACGCGCCGGTGGTCACGGCAGATGAGACCGGTTGGCGCGTCGGCGCCCGCAGCCACTGGCTGTGGGCGGCCGTCACCCCGACGACGACTGAAGTTGCCCCAGTTCCGCGGACACTTATCCTCTTGGCGAGGAGGAGGAGGAGTCCACGATGCCGAAGTCGAGACCGCCGTACGCGGCGGCATTCCGACAGCAGATGGTCGAGCTGGTTCAGTCCGGACGTACACCGGGAGACCTCGCTCGGGAGTTCGAGCCGTCGGCCGAGGCGATACGAAACTGGGTCGCGCAGGCTGATCGCGACGCGGGCAAGCGCTCCGACGGCCTGCGCACCGAAGAACATGAGGAGATTCGTCGGCTGCGCCGGGAGAACCGGCGGTTGCGCGAAGAACGCGAAATTTTGGCAAAAGCCACGGCCTGGTTCGCGCGGGAGACCGGATCCGGGAGGTCTACCGGTTCATGAGCACGAACCAGGCTCGTTTTCGCGTCGCCACGATGGCCCGCGTGCTCGGTGTCTCCACGAGCGGGTACTACGCGTGGCGTCAACGTCCACCGTCAGCTCGTGCGCAGGCCGATGCGGAGCTGACGGCCCGCGTGCAGGAGATTCATGCCGGCAGCCGGGGCACGTACGGCGCGCCGCGGATTCACGCCGAACTGGTCGAAGCCGGTGCCGCGGTCGGCCGCAAGCGGGTCGCGCGGGTGATGCGCGAGGCCGGCATCGCTGGGGTGAGCCGGCGCCGCGGCCCCCGCACGACGCGCCGAGAGGTGCAAGCGCGGCCGGCCCCGGACCGGGTCGAGCGGTGCTTCGAGGCCGACGCGCCGAACCGCCTGTGGGTGGCCGATATCACCTACATTCCGACCTTGGCAGGCTTCCTCTACTTGGCCATCGTTCTGGACGTTTTCAGTCGGCGGGTGGTCGGCTGGGCCATGGCTGCGCACCTGCGCACGGAGCTGGTGATCGAGGCGCTGGAGATGGCCGTGGCGCAACGCCGGCCCGAGGCGGTCATCCATCATTCCGACCAGGGCTGCCAGTACACGTCGCTGGCCTTCGGAGCCCGCTGCCGTGAATCAGGCGTGGCGCTGTCGATGGGTTCGGTGGGAGATTGCTTCGACAACGCGATGGCGGAGAGCTTTTTCGCGACGCTCGAGTGCGAGCTGCTGGCCCGCACGAGCTTGTCCACGCACGCCGAGGCGCGGGCGGCGGTTTTTGATTTCGTCGAGGGCTGGTACAACACGCGGCGCCGCCATTCGGCGTTGGGCTACGTGTCGCCGCTGGAGTTCGAACGTCTCCATGCGGCAGAAACTGTGGACGGGGCCCGGCCGGTGAAGGCTCTGCAGGCGCCCACGAGTCAGGTGGAGCTCGGATTGCCGGTGACGACTCACGCCGTCACCGGCCTTGCTGCGGGGGCTTGAGGCCGGTTACGTAACGGTGCGTAGTTGACTTGGAAACCCACGGAGGAAATGGTGATCAACAGAGTACACGGCTCGCCTTCGGCTTCGCGAGACGAACCGCTGTTGCGGGTCGTGTGCCGCATCCACGGGGGCGCTGTGGAAGTGCCCGGTCTGGGGACGCCCGGTCAACGTCCTGCTGAATCTGAAGGTCGGCGAGGCGGGCGCCCCCAGCCCGTTGGAAATCTCGCGGGCGATCGTCGCCGATCACGCCCTGCACCGGGGCCGCGAGATTCCCACACTCCCACAGCGGTTGTCGTCGATGACTGACACGGAAACGACGTTCATCGGAGAATGTGTCATGATGTGAGCCCGCAAGCATTAACCCGTCCACGGGATCGGGGCAACCTCACCACCGCCGCGCCGACCGGGTGCGGGCTCACGTCCTCTTGTGCATGCTCGCCTACTACGTCGAGTGGCACATGCGTCAGGCCCTCAAGCCGCTCCTGTTCGACGACCACGACCCGGCCGCTGCCGAACAACAGCGCGCCTCGGTGGTCCAGAAGGCCAAGCGCTCGCCCGCGGCACGCGCCAAGGCCGCCCGCAAACGCACCGCCGACGACCTCCCCGTGCACAGCTTCCGAACCTTGCTCGCCGACCTCGGCACCCTGACCGCCAACACCATGCGGGTGGTCGACGGCGACGCCACCTTCACCATGCTCACCAAGCCGACACCTGGGCAGCAACGCAGCTTCGAGCTACTGGGAGTCTCCCCGCAAATGTAGCCAGTACCCAACACCCTCGAAACCTATAACTCAAACGTCAACAGTGGTTTATGCGCGATCGACCTCGAAACTTCCGTTTAGCCGGCCGGCGAAGTTCAGTTGTCCGGACTCGAAGGCGTCCCCCAGCGCCGCGAGAAGAACTCGACGGAAGTAGCGCGAGAGCACTCGGACCGGCAGGAAGAATCCGGGGCGGCAGGCAACCCAAGCGCTGCCGTCGCTGGCGAGCCCCCCACCCGGGATGACGCAGTGCAGATGCGGATGATGGACTGAGGTTGACCCAGCTATGCGGAGCTACTCCACGAACGCAAAAGGCAACTTTCAGTTCGACCGCATGATCGGCGGCTGGCGAGACCGGCCGGTACTTGATCTGCGTCTCAAAAGGTAATATGTTTATGCCTCATGGCGCGGGCCACCAAGGCCGAGAAGGCGCGGTTGCTCAACGCCGCGTACCGTCTGCTCGGACAGCGGATGGAGCGCGCCGAGGCGGCCCGGCATCTCGGCCGCGAGTTCGCGTTGTCGCGCCGGCAGGCCTACCGCTATCTCCAGGAAGCGGCCGGGCTGAGCGACCCTGTCCCGGCGGTCGAGCCGACCGTCGCGATCACCTTCAAGCTTCCTGTCAGCACGGCACGGGCAATCCGCGCGTACGCTCGACGCAGTGGGCTCTCCCTCGGGCAAGTCGTCACCCAAGCGGTGATGGTGTTGCTGGACAGTATCCGTCAGCGACGTGGGTGAACGACAACCCCGGAAGACTCTCCGGCAGGTGCATCTCGACTACACGTTCGATCGACTTCTCGTCGGCAAGCTCGCCCACGCCTACGCGTTGTTGGTGCCGGCGCACACGCGTCCGGTTGCCACCCACGAAATGGAGCGTCCACATGCAGATGGCGGCGATTTACACGCGCGTGTCCTCGGAGCGGCAACGCGAAGCGCACACGATCGCGAGTCAGACGGCAGCACTGGTCGAGTGGGCGACGACGCTCGATCTCGAGGTGCCGCGGGACTGGATCTTCGAAGACGACGGGTATAGCGGAGCGACGCTCGAACGGCCGGGATTGGAACGGGTCCGTGACCTGGCGGCCGGCGGCGACATCGAGGTCGTGCTCGTTCACAGTCCGGATCGGCTGAGCCGAAAGTACGCCTACCAGGTGCTGTTGATCGAAGAACTCGGACGTCAGGGGGTCGAGACCCGTTTCCTCAATGCCCCGTCGAGCGCCACCGCCGAGGATCAACTGCTGGTGCAGTTTCAGGGCATGATCGCCGAATACGAGCGCGCTCAGATCCTCGAGCGGTCGCGTCGGGGGAAGCGGCACCGCGCGCGAGCGGGCGAGATCAGCGTCATGGGCGGCGCCCCGTATGGCTACCGTTATCTTCGGAAGCGAGACGATGCACCGGCTTCGTACGTCGTCGTCGAGGCCGAAGCGCGCGTCGTGCGCGACATCTACGATCACTACACCGTCACGGGCTGGAGCATCGAGGGAATCTGCCGGTGGCTCAACGAGCAAGGCGTGGCCACGCGGAAGGCCGGGGCCCGCTGGGGGCCCTCGACGGTGAGACAGATGCTACGCAACCCCGCCTATCGCGGCACGGCCTGCTTCGGGAAGACGCGGATAGTCCGGGGAGTGGCCCGCCAGAAGCGCGCAATGCGGACGCTGCGGATGGGCGGCGCCGTTCCGCGTCGCGACAGTGCGCCCCGCGAACGGCCGCGCGAGGAGTGGATCGAGATCCCGGTACCGGCGATCGTCGACGAGCCGACCTTCGCCCGGGCGCAGGAGCTGCTGCACGAGAACAAGGTGCACGCCCGCCGCCGCACGATCGAGCCGAGCCTGGTGCAGGGACTGGTGAGTTGCCGCAAGTGCGGCTACTCGTTCTCGCGCATCTCGACGCGGTCGACCGCGCGCAGGATTCAGTACTATCGCTGCATCGGGTCCGACCGGTGGCGGCACTTGGCGGGTCCGCGGTGCGATGCGCGTCCGGTCCGGCAGGACCTGCTGGACGAGGTGGTATGGACCGAAGTGCTGCGGTTGCTCGAGGAGCCGGCCCTGATCCAACAGGAACTGGATCGCCGGCTGGCCGCTGCCCAGGCTGCCGACCCCAAGCGAACTCGGACGCAGGCCGTGGAGCGGGACCTTGCACGCGTGGGCAAGACCATCGAGCGGTTGCTCACCGCCTACCAGGAGGACTTGGTGTCGCTCGACCAACTACGCGAGCGGATGCCGTTGCTGCGTCAACGCGAGCAGACGCTGCGACAGGAGCTGAACGCGCTGGTGGAACAGACTCGCGACCGCGCCGCGCATCTGCGTCTCGCCGAAACGCTCTCGGCGTTTCTGACGCGCTTGCGGGCGTCGGCCGAGACGCTCGACATCGTGGAGCGGCAACGGATCGTGCGGCTCCTCGTCAAGGAGGTCCTCGTCAGCGACGACGCGCTCGTGATTCGCCACTGTATTCCCGTTCCCTCGGGACCGCCGCCAACGGGTTCCGGACCCAATGGCCGAGTCGGCGACCTCGCCGACTCCCCAAGTTACCTTTTGCGTTCAGGGGGTAGCTCCGCATAGTCGGGGCAACTTCAAATGCTCGGTGTCCCGATTCCTACCCGGCTCGTAGCGTCGCGAGCGGGTCGGCCTTCGCCGCGCGCCGGGACGGCACCAGACACGCGAGCAGAGCCACACCCGCCAGCAGGAGGCCCGCGACACCGAACACGGCAGGGTCGCCTGCATTGACGCCGACGAGAAAACCGGCGGTGAGTCGGGCCAGGCCGGACGCTGCGAGCGCGCCGAGCGCCAGTCCAAGTATCGACAGCACGACGCCCCGACCGAGTGCGAGCCGGATGATGGCCGCCGAGGTCGCGCCAAGGGCGGATCGGATGCCGAACTCCTGCTTCCGCTGGGCCACTGCATGCGACACGACCCCGTAGAGTCCGATGGCGGCGAGAAGCAGACCCAGCAGGCCGAACGACCCCATCAGCGCGGCACCCAAACGTACAATCACCAGCATGGGCTTCGAGCGCAGCACGTCGTTCATGCCGCCGGCGTCCAGAATCGCCAGGGTCGGGTCGTGCCGGCGAATGGTGTCCGCGACCGCCGGGAGCGCGGCGCTCAGCGGTTCCTCCGTGTGCACGTGCAGCGTGGCCCTCCCCCGCGGGGGACGGAACCCGAACGGGTAGAGGACGAACGGCGGCCGGTCGAACGGCGACGTGGGGGACATGTGCGCGTCGCGCACCACGCCGATCACTTCGAACGGTGCGCCGCCGATGAAGTCGTGGACGATCCGCCGCCCGATCGCGTCCTCTCCCGGCCACAGTTGTCTTGCCGCGCGTTCACTGACAAGAGCCACCCGCCGGTCCCCTGCCGTTTCTTCCTCGCGAAAACCGCGCCCCCGTAGCAGCGGGACGTCCACGGTGTCGACGAAGCCCGAGTCTACGTAGTTGAGGGAGACCCGCACGCCGTCGGGCTCCGGCGCCGTGCCGCCGTCCAGGGTAAACACGTTGCCCCGGTTCGGGCCCGGCGACAGCGGGGCCGGCGGGCCCAACTCGCCGATTCGACACCGGGCAGGGCGACGACGTCTTCCAGGATGTCCCGGTAGAACGCCCGGGCCTGCTCCCGGTCGTACCCCTGGCCGAGGGGATCGACCGACAGCAGCAGCAGATCGTCGGTTCGAAAACCGAAGTCGATCTCGCCGGCTCTTCTGCCGCTCTGGACGAAGAGGCCGGCGCAGACCAGCAGCAGCATGGAAACGGCGACCTGCAGCACGACGAGCCCGTTGGTCAGGCGCCGCCCCGCGACGGACCCGCCGGCGTTACGCCCGCCCGAACCGATTGCGCGCGCCAGCTCGATCCGCGTCGAGCGCAACGCCGGCGCGAGTCCGGTGAGCACCCCGGCCGCCATCGCCGTCGTTGCAATGAACCCGAACACCCGCCAGTCCACGAGGTAGTCGGGTCGCAACAGTTCCCGTCCAACGGCCGTGGCGAAGTAGGCGACGACGAGATCGGCGGCCCACACCGCGACGATCCCGCCGCCGGCGCCGCCCGCCAGCGCCAGCAGCACGCTCTCGGTGACCAGTTGCCGCACCAGCCGCCGCCTGGTGGCGCCGAGTCCCGCACGCAGAGCCATCTCCTGCCGTCGTTCCACACCGCGCGCGACCAGCAGCGTTCCGACGTTCGCCATGGCAACCAGCAGCACGAGCGACGCGAGGCCCATGACGACGCTCACCAGGGGTGCGGTGTGGCGCGCCGCGCCGGGCTCCGGTCGCGCGTAACGCTCGGCGATGACGTAGAGCTCGGTGTGGGCGCTCGCATCCGGATGCTCCGCGGCCAGCGCGTCGGCAAGGACGTCGAGCTGGGCGGCCGCCTCGCCGAGCGTCACGCCGGGCCGCAGGCGTCCGGTCATCGCGAACATCTCCTCGAGCCGGTCGGTCAACAGGTCCGTCCACCCCGGTTCGATGAGCGCGCCCGCGGTGGCGGGGACGAAGAGCTCCGTAGGCACGAGGCCGTAGGTCCCGGTGAAGTCCTCCGGCATGATCCCGATGACGGTCATGTTCGCCGGCCCGAGGCGCACAACCTGTCCGATGACGGCCGGGTCCCCACCGAACCGCGACCGCCAGGCGTGATGGGACAAGACGACGAACGGCGCATCGCCGGGACGGCGCCCTTCCCCGGGGAGGAACGTGCGGCCGAGCACGGCGTTCAACTGCAGCACGTCGAAGTAGTTGTCGCTGACGTACTCGATCTGGATCCGCTCCGCCGCGCGACCGTCGATCGACAGCAGCTCTTCCGCCACGGCGTGCGCGGCCAGGCCTTCGAAGACGTCGTTGCGCTCCCGGTAGTCGAGGTACTCCGGGTAGGACAGTGGGTGCGGGAAGACCGACGTATGCTCGTCGAGCTGCGTGATGGCCACGAGCTCGTCAGGAGCGGGCACGGGCAGGGGTTGAAAGAACATCGGGTTCGCCACGGTGGCGACCGCCGCGGTGGCTCCGATACCGATCGACAGGGTCAGCACCGCCGTCGCCGTGAAACCGGGTTGCCGCGCCAAGCCGCGCAGGCCGATCCGCAGGTCGATCCGCAGGTCGTCGAGCCACGGCAGGCCGCGCTGGTCGCGCAGCGCCTCCATCGTCTGGGGAACACCGCCCAGACGCACGCGCGCCAGGCGTGCGGCCTCCGCCTGGGAATGGCCCTTCGCCCGAAGCTCCTCCTCCGCTTCTTCGAGATGGAAGCGCAACTCCCGCTCGAGATCGTGATCGGCCGGGCTGCGCCGGAGCGCTCCCCACAAACGACGCCAGCACTCGCGAAGGACGGTCATAGTGCTCTCCTCGTCATGCCGGCTCCTCGAAGAGCGCGTCGATGATCGACACCATCCGGTCCAGGCTGCGCTTCTCGGCATCCAGATGACGACGCCCCGCTGTAGTGATCGCGTAGAACCGGGCGCGCCGGTTCTTCTCCGTCGTGCCCCAATCCGCCCGGATGAGACCGCGCTGCTCCAGCCGCATCAGGCCGGGATAGAGCGTGCCCATGTTGAGGACGAGTGCGCCGTCGGAAACCTGCTCGAGTCTGGCGGCTATCGCGTAGCCGTGCGATGCGCCGAGCGAAACCAGCGTCCGCAGCACCATCAGGTCGAGCGTGCCGCGCAGGACTTCCGTCCTTTCCGAGTCTCCATTAGGCATTCCAACAAAGCCTACCGAAAGCCCTATTGGGATGTCAAATGGAATCTCAGGAAGGTTCTCATCGTGCGTCCTCCTTTACAGACGTCTTGTCCCTGTTCCCGCTCGACTCAACGCTGCGGCGTCAGAAACGGCCCCGACGGCACGCCGCCCGTGGGACCCACGGGTCCGCTCTCCATCGCGCTGCCGACCAGGGCGATGCCGGCGCCGCCGAGCGAAGCCCGCTGCGTCCGCTCGAACTCGATCCGCGCCCGCTGGTAGTCGAGGATCGCGCGCAGCTCGGCATCCTGCGCGGTAGCGAGATCGCGTTGCGACTGCAGGACGAAGAAGTTCGTCGACAGGCCGACCTCGAACTTGCTCTCCTCGGCCTGGAGCTGTTCCTCGGCCAGCTCCCGCGACGCCGTCGCGGCCTCGATCCGATCGCGAATCGACCCGATGCGAAGCGCGGAGTTGGTGACCTCGCTGGCGATCCGCAGCTCGATGCGCCGAATCTGGGCCCGGTTCTGCTGCAGCTCCAGCCGGGCCCGCTCGTACGCGGCCCGGTCCGCGCTATGCCCGAGCGGGTAGGTCATCTGTAGCTGGACGCGCCAGACCGGGTAGTCGGCGTTGGCGATGCTGTCGAGCGCATCCCGGTAACCGCCCGGGATCACGCCGCCGGCGCCGGCGAAGATGTCCTCGAAGCTGTTCCCGGCCGGAACCCGCCGGGGACCGCCCTGACCGGACAGTTGGTAGCTGCCGACCAAATCGAGCGCGGGCAACGTGCTGTTACGGAGGTTGTCGACGGTCGCTTCGTTGGCGTCGAGCTGGCGTCGCGCACGCGAGACGTCCGTGCGCCGGTCGAGCGCCATGCGTATCGCCCCTTCCAGTTCGATCGGCGTGGCCTCGATCCGCGGTTGGTCCGTCGGGTTCAGCTCCGCGTTCCACAGCGCATCGGAGGTGCCCCCTACGATGAGCTCCTTCAGGACCAGCTCGCTGGTGCGCTGCGTCTCGACGGCGCGTGCCAGCAACTGGCGTCGCGCCGCGGCTTCCGATTGGGCCGCCACGACGTCGATAGGCGCCATCGTGCCGACCTCGACCCGCACCCGGTTGTCCGCCACGAGTTGCTCGGCCAGCGCCAGCGCCTGCCGCTGCACGCCCACCGCGGCGCGTGCATAGACGAGATCCCAATACGCCAGTCTCACGCTGGCCAGCGTGTTGACGACGGTCTGCTCGAGGTCGATGTCGGAGATGTCCCGGTTGATGCGTGAGACGACCAGTTGCGTGCGCCGCGAATCGGTCCGAAAGCCGCGCAGCAACGGCTGGGTGTACTGCAGCGTCATGTTCGCGCCGAAGCTCGGGTTGAAGGTCGAGAAGATGTTGGTCGACTCCCACCGCGTGCTGTCCCAGGCAACGTCGTACCGGCCGCCGCCCCACTTCATCTGCTGTCCTACCGCGACGTCATAGACGCCCAGGTCGGTAATGATGGACTGGCCGGCAAGCCCGCCGCCGTCGAACACGAAGCGGTTGGGCGTGGTGGCCTGGTCGAGGATCAAGCCGGATGAAGCGAAGGGCAGGAACGCCGCGTTGGCCGCGACGATTTGCATGTCCTGCACCAGCGGGTGAATGCGTTGGACGGCGATGTCGAGGTTCCGTTCGAGAGCACGTTGGACGGCATCGTCGAGCGTGAGGTCGAAGCGGCGGGCCGGCTGTTCCGCCTGCCGTGCGACTCGGGCAACGCTCTCGGCGACCACGGCGTCGAGGCTCTGGGCGTGCATTGTGCGCGTTGCCGCCGCAAGCATCAGACCGGCCATCAACGCCCCGAACGCGAAAGCACGAACCTGACTCGGCAAGATCACCCTCCGATCTGGAAGTCCGACCCGGCAGAGAGCTGGGCCCCTAGGCATGAGCCGCGCTCGTCGGATGCGGGCTGCACTTCCCATCGAAGAGGTGAATCTCGCGCCTCGCGTGCTCCGCGTAGCGCGAGTCGTGGGTCACCATGCAGATGGTCGAGCCCTCGTCGTGCAGCGCCTGCAGCAGTCCCATGACCGCCTCGCCGTTCCTCGAGTCGAGGTTGCCGGTCGGCTCGTCGGCCAGCAGGATGGACGGCCGCCCGGCCACTGCCCGCGCCACCGCCACGCGCTGCTGCTGGCCCCCGGAGAGCTGACTCGGCAGGTGCTTCGCGCGGTGCGCCATCTCCACCTGCTCGAGCGCCTCGGTGACCCGCTCGCGCCGTTCCGCCCGCTGCATGCCGCGGTAGGTGAGCGGCAGCTCGACGTTCTCGTAGACCGTCAGGTCGCCGATCAGGTTGAAGCTCTGGAAGATGAAGCCGACCTCGCGGTTGCGGGTCCACGCCCGGTCGGCCTGGCTGAGCTGCGCCACCGGCTGCCCGTTCAGCGTGTAGTCGCCGGTGGTGGGTGAATCGAGCAGACCGAGGATCGACAGCAGCGTCGACTTGCCGCAACCCGACGGACCGGAGATGGCGACGTACTCGCCGGGGTGGATGGACAGATCGATGCCGTCGAGGGCATGCGTCTCCACCTCGTCGGTGTAGAAGATCTTCGAGACGTCCTGCAACTGAATCAAGGCTGACGCTTCACTCATCTCGGCATGCCTCCGTTTCAACGTGACGTTGCTGCTCCGGACCGGTCTTTTCCCCTTGCTCGACGCGTGAGAGCGGCCCCTATTCGATACGCACCCGATCGAACTGATCCCAGGTGGACATGTCGGACAGGACGACGCGGTCGCCCGGCTGCAGGCCTTCGAGCACCTCGATGGTGTTGACCGAGGCGCGGCCCAGGCTCACCCGCATTCGGGACGCGTGCGTCCCGTCCGCCTCCACCCTGAACAGGCTGACCATGCTCTCCTCCTGCCCGAACACCGGACGGCCGACGAAGAGGACGTCGTCCATCCGCTCCAGCTCGATCGTGCCGTCGACCGTCAGGTCCGGGCGGGCGCCCCGCGGCAGCGCGCCGTCGAGGGCAACGTCGACCGTCACCGTCCCGTTCTCCACCGCCGGGTCGATGCGGGTGACGTGGCCCGGGATGACGCCGTTGCGGGTGTCGACGGCGGCGGACTGGCCGATCTGGATGTCCTTGGCCTGCGTCTCCGCGACGCGCAACTCGGCCTTCAGCACCGCGGGGTCCCCGACCCGCGCGAGGTTCGTGCCGGTGGCGATCCGCTGCCCTTCTTCGAGGGGCACCTGCTGCAGGACGCCCGGCATCCCGGCCCGCACGCGCAGGTCGGCCACCTGCTGCCGCCGCAGCTCGTACAGCGTCCGCACGCGGTCCACCTCCGCCTGCTCGACCGCGAGCTGCGCCTCGACCGTGTCGGTGGCCATCTGCAGCCGTTCCTGCTCGAGCGCGTAGCGCGTCTCGTACTCCTGCTCGGCCGACTGCGACTGCTGGAGCTGGAGCGACGAGACGAGGCCCTGCGCGAAGAGCTGCCCGTCGGCGTCCGCCTGCAGGCGGGTGGTCTTCAGTTGCGCTTCGGTGGTGGCAAGCGTCGCCCGCTGGTTGAGGAGCTCGCGTTCCACCTCCACCTGCCGGTTGCTGTAGCGCGCCTCGGCCGCTTCGAGATTGAGCCGCGCCTCGAGCGCGGATTGTTCCAGCTCGGGGTTGCTCAGCTCGAGGATCACCGTGTCGGCGACGACGCGGGCGCCGGGGCGGATGACGATCCGCTCGACGGTGCCGTCGGTGGCGGCGGGAATCCAGCGGATCTGCTCCGGGACCAGCGTCCCGGTGCCGCGCACCTGCCGCACCATCGGGCCGCGCTGCACGGTGTCCAGATAGATCGTGTCGCGGTCGACGCGCGGAGCGGCCGGCTCCAGGCGCGAGACGCCGACCGTGACCAGGGCGATCACGATGAGCGCCGAGACGCTGTAGAGGCTCTGTTGCAACCGCTTCTTCCGGGCGAGATCGGGGCGGGCGATATCCATGGGAAGACTCCTCTCGGTTACCGTGTCAAGCTACCATGTCTTATCTCGGTAAGCAAGGGGAACGAAGCTGGTCAGCTCGGTCCCTGCGATGTCACTCCGCCCGGAGCGCCGACGTCGGGTCGATCTGCGCCGCTCGGCTCGCCGGAACCACCGTAGCAGCCACGCCCGCCGCGCCGAGGACGAAGACGACACCCGTGACCGTCCATGAATCCAGCGGCTGCGCATCCGGCGTCATGCGCCGCAGCATTTCCGTAAAAAGCACCGCAGCGCCGACTCCTACCGCCGAACCCAGGGCGGTGAGCACGATGCCCTGCAGCGCGAAGCGCGCCATGATGCGTTCGCGCGAGGCACCCAGCGCGAGGCGAATGCCGATCTCCCTGGCTCGCCGGACCACGGCGTAGGCGACGAGCCCGTAGAGCCCGGCGGCCGTCAGTGTCAGGGAGGCGACCGCGAACAGGCCGAGCAATATCGTGCGGAAGCGCGTGTCCGCCACCGCCTCGCCGACGACCTCGTCCATCATGCGAAACGCGGTTATCGACAACAGCGGGTCCGCGTCCCTGATCACCCGTTCGACGGACTGGATGAGATCGGTTCCGCCCTCCCGTGTCCGCAGCGCCCAGTGCACCTGGAAGAACCCGTGGACCGCGGCAAGCAGATCGTTCGGGACCTGCTCGACCGGCACGAACACCGTCGGCCGGGTGGCGGTGACGCCGCGGGTGCGGACGTCGCCGAGAATGCCGACGATGTCGCGCACCTGATCGTCCACCTGGATGGCGGTCATCTGCAGGCGCGTGCCGATCAGCTCGCGCCCATCGCCGAACCGCCTCATGAAGGCCTCGTTGACCAGGGCCACCGGCGGCGCGGCGGCGCGGTGGTCGGTCGCGTCGAAAGCGCGCCCGGCCACCAGCGGGATGCGCAGCACCCGGAGGTAGTCTCCCGCGACGTAGCGCCAGTCGATGGCTGCCGGCACGATGTCGTTCTCGGGAACGCGCCGCATCACCAGATTCAGACCGCGCTCGACGGGCAGGTTGTTCGTGACTGCGGCGGCTTCGACACCCGGCACCCGCGCCAGGTCGGCCAGCGTCCGCCGATAGAGCGCCGACACGGCGTCTCGCGCCTGATACACGGGTCCTTGGAGCGAGGCGCGGGCGGTCAGCACGTTATCCGGGTCGAAACCCAGGTTCGACGCGCTGAGACCGACGAACGTCCGCAGAAACACGCCAGCGGCCACGAGAAGCACCGTGCACAGGGCGACCTGGGTCACTAGCAGTGTCCGCCGCACCCAGGCCCCACGGGCGGCGGTCACGCTGCGCGACTCGCCGCCGTGAAGCACACCCGCCGGCTCGCTGCGCACGGCCAGCAAGCCGGGCAGCAACCCGAAGATCACGCCGACCGCCACGGCCATCGCGAGCGAGCCGATCAGCACCGGCGCATCGACGGTGACGTTCCAGAGCGCCAGCCGCGGCTGCATCGCGACAAGTCCCCGCACGCCTCCCGCCGCAGCCAGCACGCCGACTGAACCGCCGGCAGTGGCCAGCAGGACGCTTTCGGTCAGCAGCTGCCGGAGCAACCGTCCACGCCTCCCACCCAACGCCGCCCGCACGGCCAACTCCCGCTGGCGCCCGACCGCGCGAGCCACCTGCAGCCCGGCCGCGTTGGCGCAGACGATGAGCAGCATCACCCCGACGGCCGCAGCCAGGGGCCAGACCGTACTGCCGTTCCCGGTGGCGAGCTGGTCGCGATAGGGGAGCACGCCAAGCCGTGCGTCGCGGTGCGGCGCATTCGGCAACCCGGCGACCGCGGGCGTCTCGGCTTCGAGACTGACAGCCAGCGCCTGCAGCTCCGCCTCAGCCTGTGC
Source organism: Vicinamibacterales bacterium (assembly GCA_965116825.1). GTDB lineage: Bacteria > Acidobacteriota > Vicinamibacteria > Vicinamibacterales > UBA8438 > WTFV01. Next base: position 2,483,211 of record OZ220736.1, on the reverse strand, counting down.
CGCGGTGCGGCCCGCGGCGAGCCGCCCCACCAGCCGGTAGTTGCGGCCGACATCGCGCGGGTCGGGCCGGAACGGCGTCCAGGCGCCGGCCTCCTCGAACGACCAGAAGCGGGCGGCATCACCCCGATGACCGTGTGCGGCCGGCCGCCGAGCTAGTCCATCCGCAGGGCGGCGAGAGGGTCCACGCGGGCGGCCCGCCGAGCGGGTATGTATGCGGCCCCGGCGGCTACCAGAAAGAGCAGTACCGACACGCCGGCCAGCGTCGCGGCGTCGAAGGGCGCGACATCAACGAGCAGGCTTCCGAGGGAGCGCGAGACGAGCAGGGACGCTACCAGACCGAGCGAGACCCCCGTACCGGCCAAGCCGATCGCCCCGCGGACGACCATCCCCACGACGTGGCGGGGTTCGGCGCCCATCGCCAGACGCAGGCCGATTTCGCGGGTCCGTTGCGCTGTGGCGACCGCGATCACACCGTAGATGCCAAGGGCGGCCAGCACGAGAGCCGCCACGCCGAACAGCGTGAGCAGGGTCGTGGTGAACCGGCGCGCCGCGAGCGTGTCCGACAGGAGTTGCTCGACGGTGGCGACGCTGTAGAAAGTCTGCAACGGGTCGGCGTCCCAGACCACATCCTGGATCGTGGCGACGCTGGCCGTCGAATCGCCGGTCGTCCGCACAACGTAAGTCATCGAGCCGTCCGGGGCCTGCGCGTGCGGAACGAACACCTCCGGACGCGGGGGTGTGCTGTACCCCCCGGGGCGGATGGCGCCGACGACGCCGACGATCTCCGCGTCGATCCGTCCCCTGAAGGCGACGGACAGGGACACGCGCCGGCCGATCGCGTCCGAATCCGGCCAGTGATGCTGCGCCAGCGTCTCGTTTATGACGACCACGGGCGGCTGTCCTGCGTCATCACGCGCGTCGAACCAGCGGCCCGCCCGCAAAGGGATGCCCATCGCGTCGAGGTACCCGGGCGTCGCGGCGGAGACGGCGGCCGACGGCTCCTCTTCCCGTGGAGACGACGCCCGGTCTTGAAGCTGCAGCAGACTCTCTCGCGTCAGATCCGCCAATCCCAACGGGAAGGCCGATACTGCCCCCGCGCCGGCAACACCCGGCAGCGCGCGGATGCCATCGAGGGTCTCGCGGAAAAAGTTGGCGGTGGCCGCCAGCCCGTCGTTGCGGTAGTGAAAAACCTGCAGCGCCATCGTGTTCGCCGGGGCAAAGCCCAGGTCGACGTTCACCAGGCGCACGAAGCTCTGCACGAGCAGGCCCGCGCCGACCAGCAGCACCAGCGCCACGGCGACTTCCGTCGCCACCAGTACCCGGCGCAGCCGCTGCTGCACCGCGTTGGCGCCGGTGCGCTGCCCACGAAGCAGGTCGTGCACGTTCTGCCGGACGACGTGCAGGGCGGGCGCCATCCCGCACGTCAAAGTCGTCACCCCGACGAGGCCAACAGCGAACCCGAGGAGCCGGGAGTTCACGGCGACCTGCCCCAGACGTGGCACGTCGGCCGGCATGAACGCCGTGATCGCCTCGATCGAGGCGGCGGCGAAGGCGACGCCGCCGGCGCCGCCGAGGGCCGCGATCACGGCGCTCTCGGTCAGAAGTTGGCGCCGCAGGCGGCCGCGTCCGCCGCCGACCGCCATCCGCACCGCGAACTCCGGAGCGCGTCGCGTGCAGCGGGCCAGCATCAGGTTCGCGACGTTGACGCACGCTATCAGCAGGACGAACAGCACCGCGCCCTGCAGCAGCAGCAAACTCGGCCGCACCCCTCCGACCTGCCACGCCTGCAGCGGAATCACTCGAGCACCGACATTCGCGTTCGTGCGCGGGTGCGCTTCGGCGAGCCGGGCCGCGACGGCGTCCATCTCCGCCTGTGCTTCGGCGAGCGTCACCTCCGAGCGCAGCCGTCCCATCACGCGCCACCAGCCGGGACCGCGGATCGAGCTCTCGTGCTCCGAGAACGTCTTCGGCAGGAAGAAGTCGCGTTCCTCCCGGCCGCGCTCGAGGCCCAGCTCGAAGTCCGGACCGAGCACACCGACCACGGTGTGCGGCTCACCCTCCAGCACCAGCGAGCGCCCGATGATGTCGGCCTCGCCCCCGAAGCGGCGCTGCCACAGACCGTTGGTCAGGACGATGACGCCGCTGCCCGGCAGGTATTCCTCCGGCAGGAACGTACGACCGTGGGCGGCGTTGACACCCAGCATCTCGAAGAAGCCCTCCGTGACGAGCCATCCGGTGATCTCCGGCTCGCCTGCGCCGATGAAATCGAGCGACCAGGGATCCATCGCCGCCACGCGTTCGAAACTCCGGACCCGATCTCGCCAGTCCAGGAAATCCGCCGGACCGGCCGGCACAGGACGGTGTCCGTTGTCCGGATCGGTCTGCCAGAGCGTTACGAGACGCTCCGGGTCGGAGAAGGAGGGCGGCTGGAGAAGCACGGCGTCGACGACGGAGAAGATGGCCGTCGTCGCGCCGATCGCCAGCGTCAGGGTCAGCACCGTCGCGGCAGCGAAACCGGGATGCCGGTGCAGCAGCCGCAAACCGTGGCGGACGTCCCGGAACCCTGCCTCCAGAGACGCCCCGCAACGCGACGCGCGGACATGCTCCCGGGTCGACGCCAGGCCGCCGAGCGCCGCCAGCGCCTGCCGGCGGGCTTCGGCGCGCGGAACGCCCCGCGTGCAGCGGGTCTCGATTTCCAGGGCGAGGTGATACTGAAGCTCGTCGTCGAGCTCACGGTTCGCCCGGTCACGATTGAGGAACGCCCGCAACCGGGCTCGCCACGCGTACAGCCACTGCTCCCAGGGCATGCCTCACGCCTCGGTCAGGCGCACGACGTGGGTGATGGCTTGCGACAGCCGCTCCCAGTTCGCGGCCTCCTGTCTGAGGTAGCGGCGCCCGGGCGGCGTCAGCGAGTAGATCTTCGCGCGCCGGTTGTTCTCGGTGTTCCGCCACTCCGCACTGATCCAGCCCTGCTGCTCCAGCTTGTGCAGCGCCGGGTAGAGCGAGCCGTCGCTCACCTGCAGCGCCTCGTGCGAGACCTGCTTCAGGCGCTGGCCGATGGCCCATCCGCTCCGCGGCTCCAGGTCGAGGATCTTCAGAATCAGAAGATCCAGCGTTCCCTGGACAAGGTTCGATGGTTTGCTCATCCTTGCACTCCTCCCGGATGCTCGATACCAGTGCCTACTCGGTCCGCAGCGCGACGAGCGGATCGACCCGGGCGGCGCGTCGCGCCGGAAGCCACGCAGCCGACGCACCCACCAGCAAGAGCAGCACGGCGACGCCGGCCAGCGTCGTGACATCCGTAGGTGCGATCTCGAACAGCAGGCTCGTCAGGAACTGCGAGGTCCAGACAGCCACGACCGCGCCGAGTACGACGCCTGAACCCGCCAGGACGAGCGCCCCGACGACAACCATGCGCACCACGTCGAGCGGCCGCGCGCCCATGGCCAGGCGCAGGCCGATCTCGCGCGTCCGCTGCGCGGTGGCCACGGCAATCACGCCGTAGATGCCCAGCCCGGCGAGCGTCAGGGCCGCCAGGGCGAACAGCACGAGCAGCGTCGTCGTGAATCGCCGGGCCGCGAGCGTATCCGCCAGAAGCTGCTCCACGGTGGCGACGCTGTAGAAGGTCTGGAGCGGATCCACCCCCCAGACCGCCTCCTGAATCGCCGGCAGGCTGGCGCCGGGATCGCTGGCGGTGCGAACCACGTACGTCATCGAGCCGCTCGCGCCGCTCTGCGCGTGCGGGACGAAGACCTCCGCACGCTGCTGGCTGTCGAAGCCCCGCGCGCGCGTCGCGCCCACCACGCCGACGATCTCCACATCGAACTGCTGTCCGAATACCTGCAGCGTGAGCCGTTGCAGAAGCGGGTCCGTATCCGGCCAATGCCGCCGCGCCAGCGTCTCATTGATTACCGCGACGCCCGGTCGTTCCGCGTCGTCCCGTTCATCGAGCCGCCGGCCGGCGCGGAACGGAATACGCATCGCTTCGAAATAACCAGGGGTCACCTGCGAGATCGTCGTCGTCGGTTCCTCGCCCAGCGGTGGCGGGGGCCGGTCCTGAATCGTGAACGGGGTCTCGGCAGTCAGGTCGGCCAGGCCCAGCGGGAAGGACGAGATGGCGCCGGCCACGGCCACCCCCGGCAGGGCACGGATTTCCTGCAGGGTCTCGCGGAAGAAGTTCACGCGCGCCTCGTCCTCGGCCTGACGGTTCCAGGCGAACACCTGCAGCGCAACCGTATTCGCCGGCGCGAAGCCCAGGTCCACGTTCACCAGCCGCCCGAAGCTCTGCAGGAGCAGGCCCGCGCCGACCAGCAGCACCAGCGCCAGGGCGACCTCGGCCGCCACCAGCAGACGGCGCACCCGTTGTTGCGCGACGGTCGCGCCGGTGCGCTGCGCCCGTAGCAGGCCGGCGACGTCCTGCCGGAACATCAGGAAGGCGGGAGCGAGTCCGAACGCCACCGCGGTGGCCGCGACGAGGCCGACCGCGAACGCGAGGATGCGTCCGTCGACCGCGATCCGCGCCACCCGTGGTACATCCGCAGGCATCAGCGCCACGATTGCATCCAGCGCGTAGACGGTCAGCGCGACGCCGCCGATACCCCCCAACACCGCGATGACCACGCCTTCGGTCAACAATTGCCGCAACAGGCGGCCGCGCCCGCCGCCCACCGCGGTGCGGACCGTGAACTCCTGCGCCCGTCGCGTGCAGCGCGCCAGCATCAGGTTCGCCACGTTCACGCAGGCGATCAGCAGGACCAGCGCCACCCCGCCCCACAGCAGCAGCAGCGCCGGCCGCACGGCTTCGACCTGTTGCGTCTGGAGCGGGACAACTCGCGCGCCCACGTCGGTGTTGGTCCGCGGGTAGTCGGCCGCGAGTCTGGCGGCTATCGCGTCCATCTCCGCCTGCGCCGCCGCGAGAGTGACCTCCGGGCGGACCCGCGCGATCACGTGCCACCAGCCGCTGCTGCGGATGAAGGTCTCGTACTCCGCGATCGCCTTCGGCACGTAGACGTCGCGCTCGCCGCGGCCCCGCTCGAGACCGAGCTCGAAGTCCGGCGCCAGTATGCCGACCACCGTGTACGGTTGCCCGTCCAGCGTCAGCGACCGGCCGAGGATACCGGTGTCCCCACCGAAGCGTCGTTCCCAGAATCCGTGCGTCAGGACGACCACTCCGCTACCCGGCTGGAACTCCTCGGGGAGAAACGTCCGGCCGTAGGCGGCGCCGATGCCCAACGCGTCGAAGAACCCTTCCGTGACCAGCGACGCGTAGAACACCTCGGGCGCGCCCTCGCCGGTGAAGTCGAACGAGAACGGCTCGATCGCCGCCACCTGCCCGAAGCTCGTCGCCTGCTCGCGCCAGTCCAGGAAGTTCGCCGGGGCTGGTTCCGCAGGAAGGTTGCCGTTGTTCGGATCGGTCTGCCACAGCGTCACCAACCGGTGCGGTTCCGGAAACGGCGGCGGCTGCAGCAGCACGGCGTCGACGACCGAGAAGATGGTCGTGGTCGCGCCGATCGCAAGCGTCAGGGTCAGGACCGTGGTCGCCGCGAAACCGGGCTCACGGCGTAGCAGCCGCAGCCCGAAGCGGACGTCCTGGAAGAGCTGCTCCAGTGCGGCGCCGGACGGCGGCATCCTCTCGCTGGCCTCCAACGTCCCCTGACCCGCGTTCGGCGGCTTGGTCATCGGATGCTCCTCTCGGTTACCGGGTAAGGTACCACCACTCCTCTCGGTAAGCAAGATGAATCCGCTGGTTCCTACCGAAGCGGTGAAGGTGTGCCTGCGGTCCAGGCCGGGCGGCGGTGCCGACCTCGCGAGGGGCCTTTCAGTGAGCAGGTTCACTATGGACGGACTCTCGGGACCGTTGACGCCGTCCGGGGACTGCACCCGTGCTCATCGTCCGAACGATTCGCTCCAGGCCCGGCGAATTCTCGGTCGGCGGATGACCCGCGGGAATCGGCGGCTGCAACCGGCTTGGGAGCTGGCGCTAACGATCATCCCTCAGGAATCCGATGCCTCGACAATCTACAATTCCCGGTTGTACTGTCGACCGTCGAGGCATACGCATGGGAAGGCCGACCGACCTCGTCCAAGGCACCCTGGATCTGCTGATCCTCCGGACGATCCAGCACGAGCCGAAGCATGGCTGGGCCATCGCCAAACGCATCCAGCACGTCTCGAACGATGTCCTCAAGGTGCAACAGGTCTCGCTCTATCCCGCCCTACCGCCTCGAGAAGGGCGGCTGGATCAACTCGTGCAGGACGTACGCTGCGGCACTCGTGCCCTGACACGCAGCCGCGGATTCGCCGGGACGTCCGTGGCGACGCTCGCGCTCACCATCGGGGCCACCACGGCCATCATCAGTGTCGTCTGGGGCATTCTGTTCCAGCCACTACCAGTTGCCGAACCGGAGCGGCTCGTCCGGATCGTGAACATCGCTTTCATCGGGGAGCTGGTGGAGTTGCGTGCGCGGGCACGCACGCTCGACGTTCCGCAGTGCTGATATACACGGCAACGCTGAGGTGCCGGAGCGTCCCGCGCATTCGGGCGACCAGCGTCGCGACGACGTCACGAATCGGTTCGTAGGCGCCACGAGATCCCAGGCGCTCGGCTTCGCCGAGCGGAAGGCATCGCTCGACGAGGCGCTGCGCGGCGGTCCGGGCCTGACCGTCCAGAACCGGCGCGACTACGGTCTGACCGGCGGCATCGCCCTAATGGGTGTCGAAGCCGTCGGGTCGGTACGTTCAGCTCTCATGCAGAGCTGCTCCTGTGGCTGCCGATCATCGACAGGAACTCTCGCCGCGTGGTCCGGTCGTCGCGAAATGCTCCCAACATGCGGCTGGTGACCATGCTGACACCCGGCTTGCGGATGCCGCGTGTGGTCATGCATTGGTGCGCCGCCTCGATGACGACGCCGACGCCGCGCGGCTCCAGCACCTCCTGGATGGTGTCCGCGATCTGCGACGTCAGCGCCTCCTGGATCTGCATCCGCTTGGCGAACACCTCGACAAGGCGCGCCAGCTTGGAACTCCCGACGACGCGGTCTGCCGGCACATAACCGATATGCGCCTTGCCCAGGATGGGAACGATGTGGTGCTCGCAATGGGACTCGAGGCGGATGTCGCGCAAGACGATCATCTCGTCATAGGAGGCGGGCTTCTCGAAGGTCGTGGCCAGCAACGCGACCGGGTCTTCGGCGTATCCGGCGAAGAATTCCTCGTAGGCCCGCACGACACGGTCGGGCGTTCCCTTCAGTCCCTCCCGGTCGGGATCGTCCCCGGCCCACTCGATCAGTGTGCGAACGGCGGCCTCCGCCTCGGCGCGGCGCGGCCGACGCCGTGCTTCCGACGCGGTGTGCGATGGGGTCGAGGTTCGGTGCTCGACGACTGCACTATCCATGTCACGGGCCTTTCGTCAATGTCGGGCCGTCCCGGCTGGCGGTCTCTTGCGAAACAGAACGCAATGTTATAGTGTTACTTAACCCTGCCGCAAGTTGAGACAGGCCATGACCGAACCGGCGACCCGACCCCGGCCCTGCACCGATCCGGATTGCGCCGGGCAGCACTCGCCACGTGAACGGATCGCGCTCGCGGTAACGATTTGCGAGGGGCGCGGCGTACGGATGACAGAGCTGCGGAGGCGTATCCTGGAACTGCTTTGGGCAAGCGGTCGACCGACAGGCGCCTACGAGCTGATCGAAGCGGTCACGCGCAGGGATTCGCGTCCGGTCGGACCGCCGACCGTGTACCGGTCGCTCGAGTTCCTGATGGCGCAGGGCCTGGTTTCCAGGATCGAAAGCCTGAACGCCTACGTCCCGTGCGTGCATCCCGAGCGCGACCACGATTGCCTGTTCTTCATCTGCAGCCGCTGCCGGGCGTCGGTCGAGCTCGAGGATCCGCGGATCGGAGGACTGCTTGTCCAGGATGCCGCCGTCCTCGGGTTTGTCGCGACACGTCGCACGGTCGAGGTCGAGGGCATGTGCGCGCAGTGCGCGGAAGTCGGGGCGGCGTAGGCAGGAACGAGGAAGGCTGTGAGCCCGGAAGCGAAACAGGCACGGTTCGCGAAGGCATCCGGGCGCGCCGGCTCCCAGCGTGAAGACCGATGATCCGGAAGGGACGCGCACACCCGGAGCTCGCACGGCGTAGCCTTGACGGACGCGCATGGATCGTCGTCCTGGTGATGGCGGTGGCCGGCGCCGCCGCCGCCGAGGTCTTCTGTCACGAGGAGCACGCAGCCGAGCAGCATTGCGCGGTCTGCCAGCTCCGACACCAGCCTGCCGCCGAACTTTCGAACTCGTTGCAGATCGAATTCGCCGACGTTGCGGAGCCGCTTGAGCAGGCTGCCGACGGCGAATGGATCGCGTCCGGTCATTCCTGCCGCCTCCCCGCCCGCGGCCCGCCCGCCTAGTTCCCGTCACGCGTTGCGTTTCCTCCATCGTTTGTCGACAGTGCATTGCCGCGAGCGCACGAGCGTGCGTGCTGCGGCAATGGTGCCTGTCCGCGGCTGACTGCGGTTCAAGGCTGGCGTCTCCCGACACCGGTGAGCGGTGTCGTGCCTTGCGCCCGTCCAGGGTGCTGTCTCCTGGCGCGTTCTCGGCTGCCCTGCACGATGGAAACGGGAACAGGGTCACGAAGAGTGGGCCTCGGGAGGGAGAAGGTGATGGACCGATTGACTGCAACTGGCATGGATCGAGGCGACGGTCGGGTTCGACCGCGCGAGGGCGAGCTACGCCTCGGCGGACGCGAAACGGTGCGGGTGAGCCAATGACGAAAGAAGTCCGCTCGTTCGACGTTGTCGTCGTCGGCGCCGGGGCCGCCGGTGTCGGCCTTGGTGTGACGCTACGCGACCTCGGAATCGAGAGCTTCGTGATCCTCGACCGCGCCGCCGTCGGCGCCTCATTCCTGCGTTGGCCCCGGCAGATGCGCTTCATCACGCCGTCGTTCAACAGCACCCAGTTCGGCGCCCTCGACCTGAACGCCGTCTGTCTGCACACCTCGCCGGCCTACTCGATCGGCGTCGAGCATCCCACGGGAGAGGAGTACGCCGGCTATCTGCAACGGATCGCGAAGCATTTCGACTTGCCGGTAGAGACCAGGGTCGACGTTCTCTCGGTCGCGACGGGAGCTCGACCCAAGCGGTTTCGGGTGGAGACGAGTCGCGGCGACATCCACGCGCGGTTCGTGGTCTGGGCGGGCGGCGAAATGCAGTACCCGCGGACCAACGGCTTCCGCGGCGCCGAGCTTTGCCTGCACAACTCCCAGGTGACCTCGTGGGACGATCTCGGCGGCGACGAGAGATGCATCATCGGCGGATCCGAGAGCGGCGTCGACGCCGCCGTCGCGCTGGCCGCCGCCGGTCGACGAGCCGTCGTCTTCGACCGCGAGGAGCCGTGGACGCGAAGAGGCCCGGACCCCAGCCAACTCCTGTCGCCCTTTACGAAGGCGCGTCTGAATTCGGCCGTTGACTCGGGTCGGGTGACGCTGCGCGGCGGCTGTCCGGTCATCGGCGTTCGCCGCAAGGACAAGGGTTATCAGGTGGCGCTCAAGGGCGGCCACGTCGTCGACTGCGCCGAGAAGCCGATCCTGGCCTCCGGATTCGTCGGCTCGGCAAGCCTCGTTCGCCCGCTGTTCGATTGGCGGGATGACGGTTTTCCGCTGCTGACGGAAGACGACGAGTCCACCGTGACGAAAGGGCTCTTCCTGGTCGGCCCGAGCGGCCTGCTGGATCGCCTGACAAACGCCATGAATCCGTGGCTACAGCCGTTCGGCATGACGGGCCGGGAGGTGGCGCGGGTCGTGATGGGTTTCGGCTGCAACGTGCCCGCCGTCATCGGCGCGCGCTCGTCGTCGCCATGCTCGCGTGGCGTATGCGTCTCGGCCATTGCTTTCGGTTCCGCCTGTTCGTATCAGTTGGGGGCCACGCTGGCGGTCTTCGCCGCGGCGGGGCGACCCGATTTGGTCGTACCCTACCTGCTCTATCTGGGCGCCACGACTCTCGCCTACGCCCGGCTCATCGCGCCGCAAGCGGCTCGTTCTCCCTTCAATGTGCTGTTGACGGAGGGCCGGGTCTTCTTGACCTGGCCGCGCCCGAGGGCCATCTGGCTCGAGACGCAGGGCGTCGTCGGGGAGTTCCTTCGCAGGGCCTTGCCGGTCTTCTTTCTGATCACGGCCGCGGCTTCTCTGTTGCATTGGCTGGGCGCGCTGCAAGCTGCGTCGGCCGTCGTCGAGCCGGCGATGGCCATCTTTCGATTGCCCTCGGAGGCAGCCCTGGCGGTGGTCATGGCGAGCGTGCGCAAGGACGGCATCCTGCTGCTCGCGGAGCCGGGCGTCGCCGCAAGCCTCAGCGCCGGCCAACTGTTGACGGCCGTCTACCTGGCCGGCGTGCTGCTGCCTTGCCTGGCCACCTGCCTGGCGATTGCGCGCGAGCAGGGCCGCGCGTTCGCGCTGCGGTTGGTGGGCCGGCAGGCTGTGGCGGCCACCGGGTTCAGCGCCTTGCTGGCTTGGGGCGGAGCATGGCTGTGAGCCCGATCTCCGGCGCCCGCCGGCGCAAGGGGCAAGAACTGCTGGACCGGCAGTGCTGGAACTGGGGCCGGGACATCCTGCGTCCGGAAGGCAACCTCCTGCTCGAAGCGGGCTTCCTCAAGCGACGGCCGCACGAAGGAGAAGCAGGATCGAGCTGCTACACGCTCACGCTGCCCGACGGCGACAGCCTCATGTTGTGGGGTTTCGGCCTCCTGTACGGAACGCCGCAGAAGGGCAGCGTCTTCCTCAACCGCTTCCAGTTTCGACCCGTCTGGCTGCCGTCGGAGACGGTCCAAGAGCCGATTTGGAAGCCCGACATGATCCCGACTGCACAGACGCCTCCGTCGCCCCGCGTACCGGTTGACTTGACCGTCGCCGCCATTCGGCGCATCGCAGACTACGAGGAGTGGGCGCTCGCGCGTTGCGGTCTGGAGTATCGTCGCGCCGTCCTGCGCCAACGGAAACGGCCTTCCAAACGACTGCCGCCGCAGGCGCTTCCCCAGGCTTGGCGCGCGCTCGCCGACGCAATCGACGGCCAATCGCATCCTGACCCCGTGGAGAAATCGAATTGAACGACCCACGCCTTCCCGTAACCGTGCTCTCCGGCTTCCTCGGCGCCGGCAAGACGACGTTGCTCAACCACGCGCTGCACAACCGCGAAGGCCGCCGCGTCGCGGTCATCGTCAACGACATGAGCGAGGTCAACGTCGATGCCCAGCTCGTTCGCAACGGCGGCGCCGCGCTCAACCGCGTCGACGAGCGGCTGATCGAGATGTCCAACGGCTGCATCTGCTGCACGTTGCGTGAAGACCTGCTCGACGAGGTCGCACGCCTGGCGCGGGAGCGTCGCTTCGACTACCTGCTGATCGAATCAACCGGTATCTCCGAGCCGCTTCCCGTCGCGGCCACCTTCGCCTTGTCGGACGATCTTGGCGCCCAGCTGGGCGAGTTGGCCCGGTTGGACACGATGGTCACCGTCGTCGACGGCCCGCGTTTTATTCGCGACTTCGGCTCCGGAGAAGACCTGCTCGATCGCGGGCTGGGGGTCGACGTCGAAGACGACCGCTCCATCGCCGAGCTCCTCGTCGATCAGGTCGAGCTCGCCAACGTTCTCGTGCTCAACAAGACCGACAAGATGAGCCGGAGAGAAGTCGCACGGTTGACCGGGATCCTGCGCAAGCTCAACCAAACGGCGACGTTGGCCCAGGCGACCTACGGGCGGATTCCGCTCGACCTGGTTTTCGACACGGGCCTGTTCGATTTCGAACGCGTCGAGCAAACGGCGGGTTGGCTTCAGGAACTGCAAGGCGGCCACACGCCCGAGACCGAGGAGTACGGCATCGGCAGCTTCGTCTATCGGAGGCGACGGCCCTTCCATCCGGCGCGGCTGGCGGCGATCTTCGAAGGTTGCTTCGAGGGCGTGCTGCGGGCGAAGGGGGTCGTCTGGCTGGCCACCCGCCATGAGGTGGCCGGTGCGCTTTCGATCGCCGGCGACTCGCTGACCTTGGAGCCCGGAGGCCATTGGCTCGCCGCGCTGGACCCGGCAGAGCTCGCCGACGACCCGGAGACCCTGGAGTGGGTCGGCCAGGTATGGGAACCGGACCACGGCGACCGCCGTCAGGAGCTCGTCTTCATCGGAATCGAGATGCCGCAAGAGGCCATCGAGGCCGCGCTGGACGGCTGTCTGCTGACCGACGCCGAGATGGCCTCCGACGCTTCCGGGTGGGCTTCGTTGGACGACCCGCTGCCAGTGTGGATGGCGGCAGAAGAAGACGAACCGTAGTCCGTCCGCTTCCCGGCAGAAACCCGCAGCCGGTTTCGTCAAGCAGCGCCCGCCGGAGAGGGAATCAGAACGCGACGCGCAGCCCGAGCTGGGCCTGTCGCGAAGTCCCCACGATCACGCTGGCGAGGCCGAACTCCGGGTTCGGCGTCACGCCGTCGTGCTCGAAGACCTCCTGCTGGTCGGCGTGCCCGACCCGGAACACGCCGGTGTTCAGGAGATTGAAGACCTCGAAGAGCGCCTCGACGCGCGTTCCGCCGATCTGGAAGCGCGGGTCACCCGCAGATCGAGATTGGTCCAGGCAGCGTTCCGCTCGCCGTTCACCGGGGCGAGCACCCCGTCCACCACGGCGCGGGTCTGGGCGCCGTGCGGACCGACGGCGAAGCCGGGGTGGTTGTGGAAGCCCACCGCCGGATCGAGCGCGGTGTAGGGCGAGCCCGACTGGACCGTGAAGATGCCGCTCGCGGTGAAGTCGAAGGGCAGCGAGAAGACGCCGCTCGCCACGAAGCGGTGGGGCACGTCGCGGATCGAGAGACCCCAGTCGTAGTCCGGGTCCGTGGGATCGGTCAGGGTGAGGCTGCCCGAGCGTTCGTTGTCGTCGTTGGAGCGGTCGCGCGACCAGGTGTAGTGCGCCTGGAACTGCACGCCGTCGCGGAAGCGCCGGCGCAACGCGGCGGTGAGCGCCAGGTAGTCGGACCGGGCCGGCGACGCGCGCACCAGGATGGGTCCGTAGGCCGGATTGATCCGCTGGCCGGAGTACACCGGGCGCCCGAACGCGTCGCGCACGGGCGCCGGGACGTTGGCGTCGTAGTTCGACGCGAGCGAGTCGCTTGTTTGTTAGCTTCACCGCTGTGGACTCTGGCAGCTTCAGCCGGACGGCGGGGGAGAATTGAAGAGTGTCCGCGCAGCGCGTCGTAGACCCGGGAGGGGGCTCGGGGGAGGGGACGCCGACCGCGGAAGGTTCCACCCCCTGGCGCCCCGTGCAGAGCGCCGGGGGTGGCGGTGGTCGGACCGTATGAGTCGCTTGGCCGATCAGGGGCCGCGCCGGAGTTTGGTCGCCACCGTCTTTTCCCACGGCCTGAATGGATACCTGAGCGTGAGGGCTCGCAAACAAGCACAGGAGCAGGAAAAGATGCCAGATTTTACCGTAGGCGTTGACATCTCGAAGGCCCATCTCGACGCCTACAGGGCACCCGACGGCAAGGCCGCGCGATTCACCAACGACGCCGCGGGATTCAAGGCGCTGATCGCCTGGATCGAGTGCCCGGTGCGGGCCGTCACCTACGAGCCGACAGGGCACTGGCACCGAGCGTTCGAGGAAGCGCTGCTCACAGCCAAGTTGCCCCTGGCGCGGGTCAACCCGTTGCAGGCGCGACGGTTCGCGCAGGCCATCGGACAACGGGCGAAGACCGATGTCGTCGACGCCCGGGTCCTGGCACAGATGGGAGCCGCGCTGGATCTGCGGCCAACCGAGAGGTCATCACCCGCGTGGCGCGCCCTCGAGGAACTCCGAGTGGCGCGTGACGCACTGATCAGGGACCGCACCGCTGCACTCAACCGCCAAAAGCACACTCGACAGCGCCTGCTCAAGCAGCAGAACAAGACGCAGCTGGCGCAGCTCGACCGGCATCTGGCCGCCATTGATGCCGAGATCGGAAAGCGGCTCGCCGAAGACGCAGCACTCACCCGACGGGCCGAGATCCTGACCTCCATTCCGGGCGTGTCCCGTATCACCGCCACAGGCCTGCTCATCCAGATGCCGGAACTCGGCCGACTCGACGCCAAGGCGGTCGCCAGCCTCGCGGGGCTCGCCCCCGTCACGCGACAGTCCGGCACCTGGCAAGGCCGAAGCTTCATCCAGGCCGGCCGGGCGCAGGTGCGGCGAATCCTCTACATGCCGGCCGTGACGGCAATGCGCTGCAATCCGGACCTGCGGGCGAAGTACCGGCAACTCGTCGCCCAGGGAAAACCGGGAAAGGTCGCTCTGGTCGCCGTCATGCGCAAGCTGCTCGTCCTCGCCAACGCGCTGCTCGAACAGGACCGCACTTGGCAGCCAGAGCGGCCAGGACAGGACAGGACACCATCCACCGGAGAGGCACCGCTCGTCGCTGCATGAGCTTCCACACGCACCTGGGGGATCGCACTTGACAACATGGATACTCCGGGCATGCAGCAGATCGAGCGAGGCGGCGACGTCGCCGCGGATCTCCCGCTCGTACCCGAGGTTGAAGCGGATGGTCCGCGGATCCTCGAAGCCGGGGTCGAAGTGGCTGAGCGCGGGGATCAGGCCGCGCGGCGGGCTGTCGTTGTCGATGGGGCCGCCCAGCGGGACGAAGCCGGTCTCTCCCGGCGACACGATGGCGTTCCCGTAGCGCGGGTAGATGCCGGTGTCGGTGTGGGCGGTGGAGAACAGCAGCGTCGGCGTGCGGGCGTGGAAGACCCCGCCGGCGGCCCTGACGACGCTGCCCGGGTCGGGCGACCAGACGAGTCCGGCGCGGGGCGAGAAGTTGTCGAGGTCGTTGGGGATGCGCCGCCCCTCGGGGAGCACGTGCTCGATCGAGCCCGGGTTCACGGTGCCGTCCCAGCGGGCGCCGGCCTGCAGGGTAAGCCGCCGGTTCGGACTCCACGAGTCCTGGACGTAGGCGCCGAGAATCTGCTGCGAAACCACGAAGTTGGGGTTCTCCATGCTCCCGAAGAAGATGACGGCGCGGGCGGGCGTCCCGGCGGCGAAGTCCTGGAGCGTGTCGAAGTCGTAGGCCCCGTCGGCATTCCCCACGAAGAACTCGCTCAGGGCGTCATGGCTCAGCGAGAAGCCCGCGCGCAGCTCGTGGTTCCCCGATACGAAGGAGAACCGCTCCTGGATCTCGAGCTTCCGCTCGTCGTTGGTGACCGGCAGCCACCAGGGCTTGCCGAAGGAGCCGAACGACGGGTTGTAGATCGCGAAATGGGCCTGCAGCGCGCTCCCGGGCAGGTGCGAGTGCCGGTCGAAGTCGTCGTAGGCGTACTGGACGCGGAGCTCATTGACCCCGCTCTCGCCGACGACCGAAACGACCGAGCCCACCGTGGAGTGGCTCTTGACGAACCGCCGCGATTCCTCGCCGACGAAATCCGACACGCGCGCGTAGTCCGTGTAGTTGTAGCGCAGCGCGAGCGCGTGACGCTCCGTCGCCCGGTGGTTCAGCTTGCCGAACAGGATGAGGTTGTCGGTTTCGCGGAGGAAACGCCCGCTCGCGGTGCGGCCGCGGTCGGGATCGGCGGCGGCGATCCCGTCGTCGTTGGGCAGGTATCCCGCCACCAGCTCGGGGAAGGCCGAGCGGACCGCATCGTACTGCCCGCGCCCGCGGATGTCGCGGAGGAAGGGCTGGTTCTGGGCGGTCTGGTCGTAGGAGAAGAAGAAATGGGTGCGGTCGCGGCGAATCGGTCCGCCGAGGGACGCGCCCCAGTTGTAGCGGCGGAACTCGTCCACCTCGTAGCGCGCATCGTCCGCGGGAACGCCGCGCGCGGCATCCAGCGGCGACCGCGGCAGCCGGGCCGCCATCCGGTCGTCGCGCAGGAAGAGGACGCCGGAGCCGGACAGCTCGTTGGTGCCGCTCTTGGTGATCACGTTCATGGCGCCGCCGCCCGAGCGGCCGGCCTCGGCCGAATAGCCGCTCGTGACCACCTGGAACTCCTGCACGGATTCCTGCGCCACCAGGGCGCCCCCGCCTTCCCTTGCCAGCCCGCCCCGCCCGAAGCCGAAGAAGGCGCTCTTCGCGTCCGCGCCGTCGATGGTGAGTCCCGAGTTCACGGCGCGCTGGCCGCTCAGCGAGATGCGCCCCCGGGCGTCCACCTGGACCGTCGGCTTCAGGAGGGCGAACCGCACGAAGTCGCGGCCCGAGATCGGCAGATTGTCGATCTCGTCCTCGGTCACGTACCCGGCGACCCCGGTCCGCCCCACTTCGAGCAGCGGCGCCTGCCCGGTGACCACGACGGTCTCCTCGACCGCGGCCAGGCCGAGCCGCAGGTCCACTTCGAGACTCTGCCCGACGAGCAGGCGGACGCCCTCTCGCCGGCTGGTGCGGAAACCGGCCAGCGATGCCACGAGGTCGTACTCCCCGCTGGGAACCGCACGCAGGGCGAAGTAGCCTCCCTGGTTCGTGACCGCGGTGCGGCGCTGGCCGCGCTCGAGGTCCACGAGCTCGATGGTCACGCCCGGCAGGCTCGCGCCGGTGCCGTCGCTCACGAAGCCCTGCACCGACGCGAGCGACTGGGCGGCGGACGTCGCGGGGAGAGCGAGAGCAAGGGCGAGCACGGCGGCGAGCGCATACACCCGCCGTCGACTGTCGAGTGGATGATGCAGAATCACTCTTCGTGTTGTCCCGTATATATGGGGCAATGCTACTTCAGAGTTCTCTGCGGGGTCGGGCAGGCCCGGAGCACCAAGCTGACCACCCGCGAACGACCCACCATCCGCGCCGCGCACCAGTACACTTTTTCTCATCATGTTTGGTATGTAGCAACGTGAATTGTGGTTCAATGAATCACTAACGATTTGTTATGGAAGATCCCTTCGGCACGTCGGATGACGCGGCACTGGAAACGCTTGGCCGCCGCCTGGCCCGCCATCGCCTGAACCGGAACCTCACCCAGGCCGCGTTGGCCGCGCAGGCAGGCGTCTCCACCCCGACCGTGCAACGCATCGAGCAGGGGCATTCGTCGCAGGCCGCCAACCTCATCAGGATTCTGAGAGCGCTCGGGCTGCTGGGCAACCTCGACGCCCTCGTTCCGGATCCGCCCATGAGCCCGATCCAGCAGGCCAGGATGCGCGGCCGGATCCGGCAACGCGCCTCGTCGTCATCCGGCACACCTGAAACGCCCGTCGACTGGTCGTGGGGTGACGAACCGTGACCGTGGCCGAAGTCCGGCTCTGGGGACGAACGATCGGGGCCGTGAGTTGGGGCGACGATCGTGGCTTCGCCCATTTCGAGTACGACCCGGCCTTCATTCCCGGCGGCCGGCAGGTCGCGCCGCTCACGATGCCGCTGGCCAGCGAGATCTACTCGTTCCCGGCGTTGCCCCGCCGGACGTTCCACGGCCTGCCGGGGCTGCTCGCGGACTCGCTCCCCGACCGTTTCGGCAACGCGCTCATCGACGCGTGGCTCGTGGGGCGCGGGCGCGACCCGGGCGATTTCAACGCCGTCGAACGCCTCTGCTACGTCGGATCACGCGGCATGGGCGCGCTCGAGTTCGTCCCCGCCACGAGCCCGCAGGACACGACCGCCAGCGTAGACGTGGCAGCGCTGGTCGAGCTCGCCGGCGAGATCCTCACCAAGCGTGCGGCCTTCGGAAGCTCCCTGGCGCCCGCTCGCCGGGAGCAGGCCTTGCAGGACATCCTCCGAGTCGGCACGTCGGCGGGCGGCGCCCGCGCCAAGGCGGTGATCGCCTGGAATCCCGTGACCGATGAAGTTCGCTCCGGACAGATCAAGGCCGGCGACGGCTCCTCCCATTGGCTCCTCAAGTTCGACGGCGTAGCCGGCAACAAGGACAAGGAGCTCGACGATCCCCAAGGCTACGGGCTGATCGAATACGCGTATCACACCATGGCGCGCGCAGCCGGCATCGAGATGACGGAGTGCCGGATCCTGCACGAGAACGGCCGCCATCACTTCATGACCAGGCGTTTCGATCGCACGGACACGGGCCGCAAGATCCACGTGCAGTCGCTGGGCTCCCTGGCGCACTACGACTTCAACCAGGCGGGCGCGTACTCCTACGAGCAGGCCCTGCGCGTCATCGACAGGCTCGGGCTCGGCAAGGACGCGGCCGAAGAGCAGTTCCGCCGCATGGCCTTCAACATCGTCGCCCGCAACCAGGACGATCACGTCAAGAACATCGCGTTCCTGATGGATCGCTCGGGACGCTGGTCGCTCTCTCCCGCGTTCGACGTCACCTACAGCTACAACCCCGCCGGCCGCTGGACCGGCGCGCACCAGATGACCCTGAACGGCAAGCGCGACGGCTTCGCGGTCGACGACTTCGTGGCGTGCGCGCGGAACGCAGCCCTGAAGCGCGGGCGGGCAACTGCGATTCTGGGTGAGGTGGAGCAAGCCGTGTCACGCTGGCGCGAGTTCGCGGAAGAAGCGGGCGTTCCGGGAAAAACGACGCGCAGGATTGGCGCCGTCCATCGCACGGATCTGCTTCCGTAGCCGCGCCCTCCCCATGGGGACCTCGCCTTGATCAAGTAGCTCGGCGAGCGACGTGTTCTAGCAACGCCAGACTGGCAGGAGTCCGTGGGGCCTCGCGTTGCCCCGAGAGCTACGGCAGCCTACTCGAAGCGGATTACTTCCATCGGCGCGATACGGCTCGCGCGGCACGCCGGCACGTAGCAGGCAAAGAGCGCCGCAGCGACCAGCACGAGCGGCGCCGCGATGAACGTCACGAGGTCGTCTGTCGCGATGCCGTACAGGAAGCTCTCGAGAATTCGGCTCGCCGCCGCCGCCGCGGCGAGGCCGATGACCGTGCCGGCTGCCACGAGCGCCGCGCCCTGTCCGATCACCAGCCCGAGCACGTCGGCGCGCTGCGCGCCCAGTGCCATCCGGATCGCAATCTCTCCCCGTCTCTGCGCGACGTTGTAGCTGAGCAGGCCGTAAACACCGAACGCGGCCAGCAGAAAGGCGAGCGCCGCGAAGCACCCGACCAGCACGGCGTAGAAACGGGGCTCGACGACCGCGTGCGACAGCAGCGCGTCCATGGTCATCACGTGCTCGGCCGCGGCGCCGGGGCGCGTCCCCGCCACCGCCTCGCGGAGGAACGTGACAGCCGCGCGGGGATCGCCGTTCGTCCGCACCGCGACCAGCGGAAAGTTGAGGGCGAACTGCGGCGCGGCGTCGATCTGCCGCACCGGCGCGAACGCTTCCGCCCCCTGCCCCGTGACCGCAAGGCCCCCGTAGGTGACGTCCGCCACGACACCAATGACCTCCCACGGCACGTCGTCACCGCCGTTGTCAGCGGCGAAACGCACCCGCTGCCCGACGGCCGGCGCGCCGCCGAGCACCTCGCGCGCGAAGGTCTCGTTGACCACCAGCACCCGCGGAGCCCCCGCCCCGTCGCGGCGCGTGAACAGGCGTCCGCGGAGCAGGCGCAGCCGCAACGTATCGAAGTAGCCCGGGCTGACCACATGCAACAGTGTCGTCGGCGACTCGTCCGGGTCGCCGGGGGGCGGGCGGCCGAGGACCTGCACCCGTTGCTGCACGGAACCGCTACCGGTGAGCGGCAGGCTCGACGTCACACCGACTGCCACCACGTCCAAGCAGCCCGAAACCACCCGTGGACCGTGCGCTGCCCTCCACCAGGGTGCGGAGCAGTCGACGCCCGGACCACTGCAGGGCGGGTGCAGCGCCGAACACCAGCCCGACCACCGCCGACAGCCCGAGCGTGAACGCGAGCACCAGGCCGTCGACGTTCACCTCGTCGAGCCGCACGACGTCGCCCGGCACCAGCGCCGGCACGGCGCGGAGCAACAGGTTGGCGGCTGCGAGCCCCAGCACGCCACCGCCGAGGCTCAGAATCATGCTCTCGGCCAGAAGCTGGCGCACGATCCGGCCCCGGCCGGCGCCCAGCGCCGCGCAGACCGCCAACGCGCGCTGACGGTTCACACCCCGCGCCAGCAGCAACCCGGCCACGTTGACGCAGGCGATCAGCAGGATGAGCGCGGTGGCCGACGCCAGCGCGGCGAGGGCCGGGCGATACGTGCCGACCATCTCCTCCAGTAGCGGAATCGTCCGGACGCGGATCTGCGCCGCATCCCCGGAGGTGCGTCCGCTCGCACTCCCGTTCGAGGGTCGAGCGCCGCCGATGCCCAGCGCCAGAACGAGCACCACCGCAGCCGCAAATCCGGGGCTACGGCGCAGGCCCCGGACGGCGTGGTGCGCATCCCTCGCGAAGTCGTCGAGCCAGCCCCAACCCCAGACGTCGTGCGTGCGTTCGCGGATCAGGGCGGCGTTGCCCAGCCTGCGCCGCGCCGCGCGGTGGGCGTCTTCCTCCGGCAGGCCGGCGTTGCGGTTCCGCTCTGCCTCCATCTCCAGGTGAAGACGCAACTCCTCCTCCAGATCCTCTTCCGCTCGGCGGCGGCCGAGGCATGGAACGATGCGACAGAGCCACGCGGGCCACTCCATGCCGATCTCCTCGGATGCGCCTATTCGAAGCGGAGCACCCGCATCGGATCGACACGGGTAGCGCGCCGCGCAGGCAGCCAGCACGCGACGAGCGCCACGGCCACCAGCACCAGCGGCGCCGCCACGAACGTCAGACGGTCATCTGTAGTGACGCCGTAAAGGAAGCTCTCCAGGATCCGGCTCGACGCGGCGGCGGCAGCAACGCCGACGAAAGCGCCGACCATGACCAGCCTCATGCCCTGCTTCACCAACAGACCGAGAATGTCGCGGCGCTGCGCGCCCAATGCCACGCGGATACCAATCTCGCCCCGCCGCTGCGCGACCGTATAGCTGAGCAGGCCGTAGAGACCGAACGCGGCCAGGAATACGCCGAGCAACGCGAAGAAACCGGCGAAGACCACGTAGAAGCGGGGTTGGGCGACCGCCGTCGACAGCCGCGCCTCCATGGTCATCACATCGAAGAGCGTCGCCGACGGGTACGCCGCGGTCACCGCCTCGCCGAGGAAGTCGACGACGGCAAGCGGATCGCCGGCCGTCCTTACCGTGATGATTGGAGGGCGGAACCCGAACATCGGAGTGCCACCGGCCTGAGCCAGCGGGATGAACGCTTCGGCCTGGGACTGCGTCAGAGTGAGACCCTCGTACACAACGTCCGCCACGACGCCGATGACCTCCCACGACTCGCTGCCGCCGGGCCCCCGCAGCACGAGCCGCTGGCCGACCGCGGGATCGCCGCCGAAGAGCTGTCGCGCGAGCGTCTCGTTGACCACCAGCACGCGCGGACCACCCGCTCGGTCGAGGGGAGTGAAAGCACGTCCGTCGCGGATGCGCAACCGCAGCACGTCGAAGTAGCCGGGGCTGGCGGCGTGCACCGACGTCCGCGGGAGAGCGATGGGATCGCTCGGCTCCGGTCGACCATCGACACGGACCGGTACCATCCCCCCGGGCGGAACCACGAGCGGGAAGGACGTCGACACGCCCACCGCCTCGACTTGCGGCAAACCTTCCAGGCGGGTCATCTCCCCGACCAGCGATTCGTGGAACCGGTGGTTGGCCGCCAGGAGCTCCATCATGGACTCCGCCGTCACCCCCTGTCGATCGAGGACCAGGTCGGGATTCCGCGCGCGTGCGGCAATCACGTTGGCCGGGTCGTAGCCCCGGTCCACGGTGATGAGCTGGACGAAGCTGCGCAGGAGCAGCCCGGCGCCGGTCAGCAGCACCAGGGCGAGCGCCACCTGCGCCGTGGCGAGCGCCGCGCGCGCCCGGTTGGAGCGGAGCACTCCAGAACCGCCCGCGGACTTGGCGCCCCCCTCGTTCAGGGTGCGCACCAGCTCAATCCGCGACCATTGAAACGCCGGGGCCGCGCCGAACAGCAGCCCCACCATGATCGACAGCCCGGCGGTGAATGCGAGCACCACGCCGTCGATCGACACCTCGTCGAGTCTCGCAATGTCGCCGGGGACGAGCACCGGCACCGTCCACAGAATGACGGTCGCCGCCGCCAGACCGAGCACTCCTCCGGCCGTGCTCAGCACGACACTCTCCGTCAGGAGCTGTCGCACGAGCCGCGACCGACCGGCGCCGAGCGCAGCGCCGAGCGCCAGCGCTCGTTGGCGCGACACGCCGCGTGCGAGCAACAGTCCCGCCACGTTGACGCAGGCGATCAGCAGTACGAGCGCCATCGCCGCGGTCAGCGCCAGCAACGCCGGCCGGTACTCGCCGACCATCTCGTCCAGCAGGGGGACCACCCGGACGTTGATTTCGGGCCTGTCTGGCCGCGGACTCTCGGCTTGCGCCAGCAACTCGTCGCTGCTGCGCTGCAGGATCGTGCGGGCTTCGGCAGCCGCCTGCTCCGGCGACACACCCGCACGAAGCCGGCCGAGCGCGCTGAAGGAGAACACGACCAACATGCGCTGCTCCCCCGGACTCGCCGGGCCGGGCGGCGTGAACGGCGGAATGACGTACGGCGTCCAGAGCTCGACGTCACCGTTTGGAAAGTAGAAGCCCTCGGAAAGCACGCCGACGACGGTGTACGGGTTACCCTCGAGAACGATCGGCGTGCTCACGATATCCAGGTTCGCGCCGAAGCGCCGGACCCAGGCGCTGTGACTGAGCAGCACGACCCGGTCCCTCCCGACTCGCGCTTCCTCTTCCGTGAACAGCCGCCCCAGATGGGGCGTCGCTCGCAGCAACGCGAACACCGAGGGCGAAACCAGGGCCCCGGAAAGGGACACCGCACCCTCCGGACCGGCCCAGTCAAGAGAAAGCTCCTGATAGGCGGCGAGTTGCTCGAACGACTCGGCACCGTCCTGGAGCAGGGGCATCGAGCGGTTCGACAGTCGCGGGCCCGGCGCGCGCATTGGTCCGGACGACTCGCCCACACGCACGATGGCGTCCGCTTCCGGATACGGCAGCGGCCGCAGCAGGACGCCGTAGACGATGCCGAACATCGCCGTGTTGGCGCCGATCCCCAGCGCGAGGACGAGCACCACCGCGGCCGCGAAGCCCGGACTCCGTCCCAGGCCGCGGAGAGCATGGCGCATGTCCCGTCCCAGATCGTCGAGCCAGCGCCAGCCCCAGACATCGCGGGTACGTTCGCGGATCAGCGTCCCGTTGCCCAGCCTGCGCCGCGCAGCGCGCCGGGCGTCGGCGTCCGGCACGCCCGCATCCCGCTGCCGCTCGCGCTCCAGCTCCAGGTGCAGCCGCAACTCTTCCTGCAAGTCATCCTCGGCCTGGCGGCGGCCGAGGTACGGCACCACCCGGTACACCCACGCCGGCCACTTCATCGCGCCACCTCGTTCACTCCTCCGCTTCCGCCGGCCGCATGACGCGCCCCACCGCCTCGACCATCCGCTCCCACTTCGTCGCCTCCTGGACGAGCTGCCGGCGGCCCGCCTCGGTGAGGGCGTAGAACTTCGCACGCCGGTTGTTGGTCGAGACGCCCCACGTGCCGGTGATCCAGCCGCGCTTGAGCAGTCGGTGCAGCGCCGGGTAGAGCGATCCGTGGTCCACCTGCAGGACGTCGTTGGAGGTCCGCTCGATGGTGATCGCGATCTGGTGGCCGTGCGCCGGGCCCTGCCGGAGCGTCTGGAGGATCAGCATGTCCAACGTGCCTTGCAGCAATCCGAGCTGGTCTTCGCTCAGGGGTGGTCGTGCCACGTAGCCCCTCCATACACAGGTAGATTGACTACCAGAGTAGCGATGCACGGGTAGAATGTCAAAGGGAATACGGCCCTCGGTTGGGAGCAAGTCACGTCGACGGCCGGCCGGATGCGCATGCCATGTCCCCGGCGGTATAGTGGCGACGTCGCATCGTCTCAAAGCGGCGACTCCGCGGACCCGCGCGTGTATCGGCTGGCACGGCCGTACGAAGAGGGAGGTTGACCATGAGTCCCCGCAAAACATTCCGCTGGATCCCGCCGCTCGTGGCCGCGGCAGCGATTGCCGTTCCCGCGGCCGCGGCGCCGGCAGGGGCCCAGACGGCGAGCAACGACTGCTACCTCTACGCGTTCGGCTTCGTAAACCCCTTCCTCGTTGCGGAGCTGACGATCATGGGGCGCCCGGGCGAGTCGGTCCAGGTCGGCCAGCGCGCGTTGTTGCACGACGTCTCGGACCGCTGGACGTTCGAGGACGGTGTCGTCAAGGATGCCGCGGGCGCAATCATCGCGCCCTACCGCGGCTCGGTAAGCGCGGTCAACGGGAGCCGGATCGAGGTGAAGATGACGGTGGCCCGGGAAAGCGCGTCAGGCGGGTCTCCGGACCGCGTCTCGCGCGGCCCGGGACAGGGATTGGCCGCGGTCTTCGAGATCGAGGGCTGCAACGCTCGGGACGGCCGCGCGGCAGCCGGCCGCGACGGCGGTACCTCGGAACGGCCCACGGCAGCGAGTGCGACGGTCGAGGCTGCTGACGGCGTGCCGGATGCTCCCGCCCGGGAGCAACTCGCATCGTTCTCGTTCGTATCGGCGGACATGCCCCTGCCCAACGTCGGTCCGGACTGGTCGCTCGTGCAGGAGTACCTCGACGCGCAAGGCGCGTGGAGCGGGCGCCCACCCGAGCTCGAGGCCGGCCTGTCGGCCGAGGAACGCCGCCGTCGTCTGCAGGAGGCGTGGGACGAGCGTCCGGACATCCGCCGCGCCATCGCCGCGGCGACGGCGATCGTGGATGCCGGGGGTACGCACGATCGAACGAGAGACGCCGCGGACTTTCTCGTTGCGCAGACGTTCCGTGAGCCGGACGCCGCCCGGCACATGGTCCGCGGGGCGCGGGCGCTCGTCGCTCACGTCCCGGACTACGAGCGATGGCCGCGCGTGCTGGCGCGGATGGATGGCCGGCGGTTCTACGGATTCGCCGGCGAGTCATCGCCACCGGATCTGGACCGGTTCTTCGAGGAGCTGGCCTCCGGGGCCGCGCACCCCGTAGTGCGGGCGATGGCGCGCTACTACGTGGCGGCTGGATTGATGCAGTCCATCAATGCAGCCCGGCTGGAGGCTGCAGAGCGCGACGCCAAACGGCAGCGCGCGATCGAGGCGGCGACCGGGCTGAGCGTCGGCGTGGAGAGTCAGCGGTTCGGTGACACGCGTTCGGGCTCGGTCGGCGTATCGAGGACGTTCGCGGAAGTGGAGGCGGACCTGCTCCGGACGATTCGACACGCGACCGTGGGCGGCACCGTGCTGGAGATGACGGGCCGGCGCCTCGGCGGTACCGAGGATCGCCTCTCGGCCTACCTCGGCCGCGTGGTGCTGCTCAACTTCTGGGCGACGTGGTGCGTGCCCTGCATCGACGTGCTGCCGGAGTTACGGGAGCTGGTCGCCGAGTTGCCCGCGGATCGGTTCGCCCTGCTCGGGATCAGCGTCGACGAGGAGCTCGAGACGGTGACGGCGTTCCGCGAGCGCGAGCCGATGCCCTGGACGAACTGGCACGTGGGCATCGACAGCGACCTCGCGCGGGCCTGGGCCGTTCGCGGGTTTCCGACCTACGTGCTCGTCGACGACCAGGGCGTGACTCTGGCCCGCGGAAACGGCATCGACGGTCCGTTCTTCCGTTCCCTGCTCGACGAAGCGGTCGAGGGCATTGCCCCGTGATCGCGTTGCGCACGGCGTGCCTGGCAGCAGCCGCGTGCGTGGCTGCCACCATCGCAGTGCAGCCCGCTCGGGCCGGACAACTGCCGCCCGGATTGCGGGATAGCGCCGAGCGCGGCGACGCGGTAGCGCAGAACGATCTCGGCAGCCGCTACTACGCCGGCCGCGGCGTGGCGCGGGACGACGTCGAGGCGGCGCGCTGGATCCGGCTCGCCGCGGCGCAGGGCTACGCGCCCGCCCAGTACAACCTGGGGCTGCTCCACTTCCGGAACCGCGGCGTCGCCGGCAACGACGCGGAGGCGGCGCGCTGGTACCGGGCGGCGGCCGATCAGGGCTATGCGCCGGCCCAGGCCGGTCTCGGCTACCTGCACATCTACGGGGCCGGCGTTGACGAGAACCAGGTCCTCGCCTACATGTGGGTGGAGCTGGCGTGGCGCGGCGCGGACAACGACTTCACGAAGCGGCTCTACGCCGGGCAGCGCGAAGAGCTGGCCTCGATGATGACGGACGACGACCTGCGCGAGAGCCGCCGGCTGGCCGACGAGTGGCAACCGGCGCCGGATCGCTGACCCGCGGGACCGTTGCAGCCCGTGTCACACGCATGGACAGCCCGCGCGGCGCGCGGGACCGACGGCCGACCGGCGCATGCGTCGGCCGCAACCCACTATGATGCGCACGTGACCAGCCACAGCCGTCTGGTTCCACGACGTCACGCTGGGAGGTAGACATGAAGATCCGCCACGCACGCGTCCTGTTCTCGCTGCTGCTCGTGCTCGGCATCGCGACGCTGGCCGTTGCGCAGACCGAGACCATCGATCCGACCCGTTTCGAGCAAGCCATCCAGGCTTTCGAGGCCGAAGACCGCGCGATGATGCCGCCCGCGGGAGCCATCGTCGTCACCGGCAGCTCCAGCATCCGCCGCTGGCATCCCAGCCTGAAGCAGGATCTCGCTCCGCTCACGGTCGTCCCGCGCGGCTTCGGCGGGAGCACGATGCAGGACGTCGAGCACTTCCTCGACCGCATCGTCCTGCCTTACAAGCCCCGCGCGGTCGTCATCTACGAGGGCGACAACGACACGGGCCGGTACGGCGTCCCGCCCGCGGAGATCGCGGGCCGTCTCGAGGCCATCGTCGAGCGAATCCACGCCGCGCTCCCCGCGACGCGGGTGTACGTGATGTCCGTCAAGCCGAGCCTGGCCCGCGTCGCGTTCTGGGATCAGGCGCAGTCGACGAACGCCCTCTACCGGCGTCTGGCAGCCGACAACGACCTGGTGTCCTACATCGACGTCGCCACGCCGTTTCTCCGCGCGGACGGCAAGGTGATGGACGACATCTTCATCGCGGACGGCCTGCACCTGAACGAGAAGGGCACGCGGATCTGGGCGTCCACGATCAAGGCGGCGCTGATGGCCGGCGAGGCGCGGCACGAGACGACCGACGAATAATTCGCGGGCTTGACAGCGCCGTCCCGACCGGCGTCTAATGCATTTGTAGATTGACGATAGGAGATGCCGTGCGATCGAAGACAGACCTGCTGCAAGGCACGCTCGACCTGCTCATCCTGAAGACGCTGGCCCTCGGTCCGCTGCACGGGTGGGGTATCGCCCAGCGCCTCCAGCAGATCTCCGACGAGGTGCTGCAGGTAAACCAGGGCTCCCTCTATCCGGCGCTGCACCGGCTGGAACAGCAGGGCCTGCTCGCCGCCACGTGGGGCAGCTCGGACAACAACCGACAGGCGAAGTTCTACGAGCTGACCGGCGCCGGGCACCGCCAGCTCGACGCCGAGACCGCGCACTGGACCCGCATGTCGACCGCCATCGCGCGGGTGCTGGAGGCGACATGAGCCGTGGCCGGCCGGCTGCATCCGGGACGCCGAACGCCGGGACCGGGCCGGGAAACGAGCCGAATGTGCGTGCGAGGCATCTAACGGAGGTAGCGGGAAGGCGAACTTTCTGCGTCGAGATCCGTCTCTCTGGTTGTCACCGGTAGGAAACCATGGATATCGCCCGGCCCGATCTCGCACGCAAGAAGAAGCTCCGGCAGACGCTGTACGGCGTCGTTGCGGTCATCGTGGTCGTGCTGATCACGGTCGGCGTCTCGCGCCTGGAGCCGGCGGCGCCGCGGGTCGACCGCGACACCATCTACCTGGACACCGTGCAGCGGGGGCCGATGGTCCGGCAGGTGCGCGGCACCGGCACGCTGGTCCCGGAACAGATCCGCTGGATCCCGGCCACCACCGACGGCACCGTCGAGCGGATCGTGATCCGCCCCGGCGCCCTGGTCAACCCCGGCACCGTCATCGTCGAGCTGAGCAATCCGGAGGTGGAGCAGACCGCCCTCGAAGCCCGGCTCAACCTCGACGCGGCCGAGGCGCGCTACAGCAACCGGCAGGTCGAAGTGGAGCGCGACATCCTGAACCAGCAGTCGGCGCTCGCCACCGTGGAGGCGCAGCTCAAGACGGCGCGGCTGCAGGCGGACGCCGACGACCAGCTCTTCGCGCAGGGCCTGGTCTCGTCGCTGGAGCTCCAGAAGTCGCAGGCGGCCGTGCAGGAGTACGACACGCGGTTCCGCATCGAGCAGGAACGGCTGCAGATGGCCACCGACACGGTGGAGGCGCAGCTCGCGGTCGAGCAGGCCGAGGTGGACCGGCTGGGGACGCTGTACGAGCTGCGGCAGCAGCAGGTGGCCGACCTGCACGTGCGGGCCGGAATGCCCGGCGTCCTGCAGCAGGTGCCGCTCGACGAGGGGCAGCGCGTGACCACCGGCACCAACCTGGCGCGGGTCGGCGATCCGACGGTGCTGAAGGCGGAGCTGCGCATCGCCGAGACGCAGGCCAAGGACATCCAGATCGGCCAGCCGGCGGCCGTCGACACGCGCAACGGCGTCATCCCGGGACACGTCACGCGCATCGACCCCGCGGTGGAGAACGGGACGGTGACGGTCGACGTCGCGCTCGACGGCGAGCTTCCGCGGGGCGCCCGCCCGGACCTGACGGTCGACGGCACCATCGAGCTCGAGAGGATGGACGACATCCTCTTCGTCGGCCGGCCGGTGTTCGGGCAGGAGGAGAGCCTCGTCAGCCTGTTCAGGATCGAGACGGACGGCACGCACGCGGCGCGCACGCGCGTCAGCCTCGGCCGGGCCTCGGTCAACACCATCGAGGTGATCGAGGGGCTGCAGCCGGGCGACCGCGTGGTCCTGTCCGACATGTCGACCTGGGATCAGTTCGATCGGGTGCGTATCGAATAGGGCCGCTTCGCGCGCGACCCGAGCGTGCGGGTGCCGGCCGGGGATGGAGAGCATCACGTCTGAACGGAGCGTGTCGAGATGAGCGAAGCGCCGGCCCTGATTCACCTGGAGAGCGTATCGAAGGTCTTCTACACCGACGAGGTCGAGACGCATGCCCTCGACGATGTCACCCTCGACATCTACCCGGGCGAGTACGTCGCCATCTCCGGCCCGTCCGGCTGCGGCAAGTCGACGCTGCTGTCGATCCTGGGGTTGCTCGACTCTCCGACCGCGGGCGACTACACGCTGAACGGCCGGCCGGTGGCGCAGCTCAGCCAGGCAGATCGGGCGCGGACCCGCAACCGGGAGATCGGCTTCATCTTCCAGAGCTTCAACCTGATCGGCGACCTGACGGTCTACGAGAACGTCGAGCTGCCGCTCACCTACCGCGGCATGAAGCCGGCGGAGCGGCGCGAACGGGTGACCGAGGCGCTCGAGAAGGTGGAGATGGCGCATCGCGCGAAGCACCTGCCGAGCCAGCTCTCGGGCGGCCAGCAGCAGCGCGTCGCGGTGGCGCGGGCGGTCGCCGGGCAGCCGTCCATTCTGCTGGCGGACGAGCCGACCGGCAATCTCGACTCGAAGAACGGCGAAGCGGTGATGGGGCTGCTGCAAACGCTGCACGACGAGGGGTCGACGATCTGCATGGTGACTCACGACCCGCGCTACGCGGAGCATTCCAAGCGGGAGATCCACCTGTTCGACGGCCGGCTGGCAGTCGCCGCCGCCGCGTGAGCCGAAGTGTCTCCCCAGGAGCGGTGCCGGGACCGCGCCGCTGACGCGGCGCACATCACGCCTGCGCCGCCGCGGCCTGCGCGCGCCGGAAGTAGCCGGGGACGTTGATACGGGCGCAGAGGTCGAAGAACCGCGGCTCGGGGCCGGTCCACCGCAGCTCGCCGATGTCCTCGAAGACCGGCAGCGTGGTGCGCAACGTCGCGAGATCGCGGAAGAGCGCCGCCTCCTCGCGAGCGTCGGCCAGCGCCTTGGCCAATCTGGCCGCCCCCCGCACCTGCACATCCCAAGCTGCGGCTTCGCCGGGAATGTCCTCCAGGCGCGGATAGCGCGCCAGGACGGTCGCTGCCGACTTGGCCCCCCAGCCCTTCACGCCCGGAAACCCGTCCGCCGAGTCGCCCATCAGGGCCAGATAGTCCGGAATCGACCCGGGATCGACGCCGAACTTCTCGCGGACGCCTTCCGTGTCGCGCACGGTACCGGAGCGCCGATCGAACTGCACGATGCGGCTGCCGTCGACCACCTGCGCGAGGTCCTTGTCGGGCGTGCAGACGAACACCTGCTCGACCCGCTCGTCGGCGGCCGAGCGGACCGCGGCGGAGGCGAGCGCGTCGTCCGCCTCGTATCTCACCGTCTTCCAGACGACGAGGCCCAGCGCCTCGAGCGCATCCTCCAACAGCTCGAACTGACTCAGGATCTCCGGGTCGAGCCCCTCGCTGGTCTTGTACCCCGGCCAGAGCTCGTTGCGAAACGACTCGACGACGTGATCCGTCGCCACCCCGATATGGGTGACGCCCTCCTCCAGCATCCCCAGCAGCGATCCGATCACGCCCCGCACCGCGCCTATCTCGATCCCGTCGGTGCTCGTCACGCGCGGCACGGCGTAGAAGTGCCGGAACAGCTCGTAGGTCCCGTCCACCAGGAAGACGTTCACGCCGCCATTCTGGCACGCCTGCTCAGAAATCGACGTTCAGCAGGACCCGCGCCGTGCGTGGGATCGAGGGATGGAAGTGAATGTCGTCCACCCCGGCGGCCGGTTCTCCCGGCAGGCGCGACGTGTAGAAGTAGTCGATGTCGGATACGTCGCTGTCGAGCAGGTTGAAGGCCTCCAGGACAACGTTGAAGCGCTCGTTGATGCGCATCCCGATCTCGCCGTTCAGGATCGTCGTCGCCGCGGACTGCACGCTGTTGTCCTCGATGAGCGGCCGCGGGCCGAAGTGCCGCAGGCGCAAGCTGCCGAAGACGCGCCGCGCCGGGGTCACGGTGATCGCCCCGGCGACGACCCGGTCGAGCGCGCCGGGAATGAAGTCGCCGGCCGGGTCGAAGTCGGAGAAGCGCGCCCTCGACAGCGACACGTCCAACTCGCCGGTGAGCCAGCTCGCCAGCCGCACGTAGTTCGTCCATTCCACGCCGAGGCGCCGGCTGGGACGGCTGGCCTCCGCGATGCCGGCGTCTCCGACGAAGATCAGCTCGGAATCGAAGGCCAGATACCACAGGGCAACCGTCGACTGCAGGCCCGGCAGCGCGACCGTCCGCAGGCCGATCTCGGCCCCGCGCGCCGGCACGAGCGGGTCCTCGCTCGCCACCTGCTCGCCGGTGATCGGGTCGACGACCGTCGTTGCGGCCCGCGGATCGTTGCTGTGGAATCCCTGTCCGTAGTTCAGGTAGAGCTCGGTCCCCTGCCACGGGCCCAACACCGCAGTGAGCTTGGGGCTGACCAGCGCCGACGTGCCCGAGCCGGTGTTGAGGGCCCTCACCGCGTCGACGTTGTAGCGGTAGAAGTCGCCCCGGACGCCGAGGGTGGTCCTGAAAACGCGGGTCCATTCGATCTCGGACTGACCGAACAGCCCGACGGTGGACTGATCGACCGCGTCGTTGCGAATGGTGTTGGTACGCCGTCGGGCGACCGTGTTGTACAGGCCGACCGTGCCGACCGCGTCATGCCGGAAAGACGCGCCGACGGCGGACTCCAGCGGCCGGTCGAAGGCGGTGCCCAGGCGCCGGTGCACCAATCTGGCTCCGGATACCCACCTCCTTCCCTCCTGCTCGATCTGGTCGCCGTCGACCGGGTGCTCCAGGAAGTAGGTGAAGTTCTGAAACAGGTTCAACCCGCCCTGCAGGGCGTAGGCCGTGAGCCGGGTCGATCCCGCTCCGCTCGACTGGAGGCCGTCGAACGCCACGCTGTAGCGTGAAGTCCGGCCGGCGTCGGTGGAGTCGATATTGCCGAAGCGCGACAGGCTCCCCGCCTCGACCGCGCGCAGCGGGATCTGATCGGTCGCGTTCCAGTCGGCCTTGTACCCCATGCCGGTGATGGAAAACCCGTTCGTCAGGTCGCCCTGGCTGTAGCGCACGACGGCGTTCACCTTGCGCATGTCGTCGGGCAGCTCCCAGGGTCCGTCGTTCGTGCTCGTTTCCAGAGCCAGCAGCACGTTGCCGGCGCCCACCTCCGGCGAGATCGCACCGAACACGCGCCCCCACCCCTGGCCGCCGCTGCTGACGCTCAGCAATGGGCGGTCGAGCACGTTCACGTAGCTGATGTTGGCCGAGCCGGCCGCGGAGAAGTCGCCGTGCTCGGCGAAGTACGGTCCCTTGGTGTACTGCACGCCGCTCACCAGCTCCGGGATGAGCAGGTTCACGTCGCTGTATCCGTGGGCGTGCGCACCGGACGACTCGTTCATCGGCACGCCGGCCAGGGTCGTGGCGAAGTCCGAGCCGTGGTCCAGATTGAAGCCGCGCAGGTAGTACTGGTTGGCCTTGCCCTCGCCGCTGTGCTGGCTGGTGATGAACCCGGGCACCGCTTCGAGCACCTCGCCGGGGCGCATGATGGGCCGCGCCGCGAGCTGCTCGGCGGTGATGGCGCCCACGCTGGCCGACGTGGCGACGCCGACGAGGTTCTCGCGCGGACTCTCCAGGTCGGCGATGTTGCGGAACGTCCGGCTGCCGGTCACCACCACGTCGGCCGTGAGACCCAGGGTCAGCACGGCGTCGGCGCCGTTCTCTCCGGCGGCCACCTCGAGGTCCCGCCGCAGGGTGGAGAAGTTCACCAGCCTGAACGTCAGGCTCGCCGGCCCGGCCGGCACGCCTTCTACACGCCAGAGGCCGGTGTCATCGGTGACGGCGGTGAACTCGGCAGCGCCGGCCTGAACGTCTACGGTGACGCCGGGCAACACGCCCCCGGTCTCGTCGACGACCGTCCCGGTCAAGATTCCTGTCGACTGCGCAGAGGCGACGCCGGCGGACGCCAGTGAGAGGGAAACAACGACCACTACGAACGACGTGCTACAAGGAGTGAGCATCCGGACAGGCTAACAGCCTGCCCCCGCGCCGAATCCTGAAGTTTTTCTGAAGCTTCCCTGAAGAACGAACGACAAGCGCCGGCCCCCCGACCCGCGAGGGAGGGAGCCGGCGCCGAAGCGCGTGCGGGCCGGCGCCGGCCCGCATGTCCGTGCTGCCGAGTGCCGCCACGGGCGGGAACACCTCGCAGCGCCCGACGGCGGGGTTACGCGACGCCCTGCTCTTCGGCGACGGCGGCGGATCGACCGCGCCGCGTGCCGCGCGGCTGACGCGGCTCCACGAACGAGCTGAGCCGGTGGCTGAGCTGCGGATCCCGGAGCTTGCGCAGAGCCGCCGCCTCGATCTGCCGGATCCGCTCCCGCGTGAGCGAGAACTTCTCGCCGAGCTCGGCCAGCGTCGGCTCGGCGCCGTCGTTGAGGCCGAAGCGCATCCGGATCACCTCGCGCTCCTTCGGGCTCAGCGTCTCGAGCACCGACTCGGTCTGCCGCCGCAGGTCGAAGGCGACGGTCGCCTCGGCCGGATTCACCGCCTGGCGATCCTCGATGAAATCGCCGAACTGGCTCTCGTCGCTGTCGCCGATCGGCGCGTCGAGCGAGACGACGGTCTGCGCGATCTTGCGCGCCTTGCGCACGACCGACAGCGGCAGGTCCGCCCGCTCGGCCAGCTCCTGCGGCGTCGGCTCGCGGCCGAGGTCGCGGGTCAGCGTCTGCATCGCGCGATTGAGCTTGTTGAGCGTCTCGATCATGTGCACCGGGATCCGGATGGTGCGCGCCTGATCGGCGATCGCGCGGGTGATGGCCTGCCGGATCCACCAGGTGGCGTAGGTCGAGAACTT
Source organism: Vicinamibacterales bacterium (assembly GCA_965116825.1). Lineage (GTDB taxonomy): Bacteria > Acidobacteriota > Vicinamibacteria > Vicinamibacterales > UBA8438 > WTFV01. The sequence continues at coordinate 2,449,540 of OZ220736.1, read as the reverse complement.
GAATCCGCGCCGGTAGTCGAACTTGTCGACCGCGCGCATCAGGCCGATGTTGCCCTCCTGGATGAGATCCAGGAAGGCGAGCCCCCGGTTCACGTACTTCTTCGCCACCGAAACCACCAGGCGCAGGTTCGCCTCGGTAAGCTCCTTGCGCGCCTGGTCGCCTTCGATGACCCCCCGGCGAAACGCCTTCTGCACCGCCTTCAGGTTGTCGGCCGACTCGGTGATGCCCTTGCGCAGCGCGACCAGCTCCCGCTGGGCTTCCTCGATGGCGGCGTTCGACACCGGCGCCGAAGTCCGCAGCACCGTCTGGGCCTGCCGCTTGCGCAGGCGCTCGACGCGGCGCTCGCCTTCCTTCAACGCCGCGGCCGCCCGCTCGACCTTCTCGATGAGCTCCCGCCGCACGGCGGCGGTGAACGGCAGCCGGCGGATGGCGCGCGAGACGTCGATCCGGGCACGACCGATACGCCACACGGTCCTCACCTGCACGCGCCGGCCGCTCTTGCGGATGGCGTCCGCCCGCCGCTCCCGCTTGCCGAGCTCCCGCAACGCGCCGGCGACCTGCTCGGCGTCCGTGACGAACCGCTTCGTGCGGCTCGCCAGGTGACGCTCGGTCAGCTCGGTGTCAGGCAGCGCGACGGTGTCACGGAGCGTGCGCTCGCCCGCGGCGACCTCCTTCGCGATGACGCCGACGAAGTGCGCGACCAGCAGGCTGCGCGACATCGCCTTCGTGATGCGCAACTCGCCCCGCTCGATGCGCTTCGCGATCGCCACCTCGCCCTCGCGCGTCAACAGCGGCACGCGACTCATCTGGCGCAGGTACGTCCGCACCAGATCCTGGCCCTGATCCTCCTCGTGTACCGGCAGCGCCTGCTCGGAAGCCGGAGCCGGCGACACGCGCGTCGCCGCCCGGCGCTTGACGTCCGGCTGCACCTGCTCGGCGCCCTCGACCTCGATTCCCTGCCCCTCGAGCTCCTGCAGGAGGACGCTCACCTCTTCGACGTCCAGATCCGGAGGTGCGTGGTCGAGCACCTGGTCGAGCGTGAGGAAGCCGCGTTCCTGGCCAAGCGTCACGAGTGCGGTTACTATGTCCTGACGTTCCTGTATCAACAAGCTGATGCTCTCCTTCAGATCGCTGTACGGTATCCGCAGCGCCGAGCGTCTCACCTCCGGCGCAGGGTCCTCGCGCGCGCCGTCCTCTGGAGATTAGGACGCCGGCGAGGGGTTCACAGTTTCAGTTAAACCCATAGATTCTATCAGCACATTGCAGGAATTGCGACTTTTTTCGGGCATTGCGCCTAGTGCCGCCAACCCGTCGCGGGGCTCCGTGTTCGGCCCCATCCCCCACCGCCCCAGGATCTTGCGCCCGCAGAACTCACTCCGTCGCCTTCTACGGCGCAAGCTCCTGGCCCGGGCGCGCCGCCCGCCGCGCTACCGGCCATTCTCGCAGCATCGGCGGGACGACCCGCCGTCCGGCCCGCAACGTCGCGGCGACCAACCGCAACCGGCGCTCGTCGCGCGCATTCCACAAGAACCCGTAACCGTCCCGCATCGGTCCCGGCAGCAGGCCGACGGAGGTCAGCCGACCCAGCCACCGCGCCGGCGCGGCCAGTAGCCCGCCCGGCGGCGCCAGCAGGGCCGCCGCCAGACCGCGCGCCTGCTCCCCGACCACAAGCCTTCCGTCCTGCTCCATCTCGTGCAGATAGCGCTCGAGCCTGGCCGTCGTGTCCGGCAGCGTTCCCGCCGGGATCCCGAGGCGCGGACCGAGCTGCGCCGCCTCGGCGCAGTAACGATCCCTTTCATCGGCCGTCAGCGGCCCGACGAACAGGGCGTACGTCCGAAGCTGGCTGTCGATGAGGGTGGCGTGAACCCAGGCGAGCAGCTCGGGATCCGTCGCATCGTACGGCGCGCCCGCCGGATAGCGGCCGACCGCGTGCGCCAGACGGCCGTGTACGCGCCTGTGAATCGCGTTGATCCCATCGGTCGTCCGCTGGATCTGCGCCTCGGTCCCGAAGGTCAGCGAGAGCATCGCCCCGATGGTGCGGCGCATGCGCTCGATGTACGCCAACGGCCCCGCGTCGAACCGGCTGTGCCCGCCGACCCCGGCCGCGACCAGGGGATGCGCGAGCTGCATCAGAATCGCACGCCCCCAGCCGAGCACGACGACCGCCTCGCGGTTGACGCGGTGCGCGATCACAACTCGTCATGGTACCGGACGCCCGGCGTCAGATGATCAGCCGCACCCCGCCGAGCTCGGCCAGCCCGTAGACGAAGTGATCGCCGGGGGAGCCGATGAACATGAAGTTGGCCGGCACCTGCCATTCCTTCGAGAGCCGTTGTATCAGCTCGGGCCCGAAGCGCCCCCTGATCACCACGAGCTCGATGTCGATGTCCGGGTACGCCTCGTCGAGGAACCCGATGTCCCGTGCCAGCCTGGGTGGCGGGTCGTCGCCGTCGCCGACCACGGTCACCACCTTGATCCGGCTCGTGTTCTCGTTCTTGAGCACGTACAGGACCACCCGGTTCAGGTTGTGGATGTTGTCGCCGCGGCTGAAGAAGACGACCTGCTGGCTGTTGATGGCGCGGATGCGCTCGCGCAGCGATTCGGATAGCCCGCCGGTAATTTTCCGGATCTTCTCGCTGATCGCCTGCACGACGAAGAGGCAGGCCTTCAGCAGGCCGATGCGCCCGAGCATGATCGCCACGACCAGCAGCGTCGGGACCAGGTACTCCGCCAGCACCCATACGTAGTCGGGATTCATGATCACGTTGCCGGCCAGGCCGAGGGCGGTCAGCGCGATGGCCAGAATCACGGCCGGCCAGGCGGCGCGCTCGGGACGGGGAAGGCCGGCCCGCTTGACCTTGAGCAGGATGTTGCCGATGCCGAACAGCGCCATCACCGACAGGAACGAGAGCGTGTAGACCCCGGCCAGCGCTTCGAGCTCGCCCTCCGTGATGAACAGAATCGAGACGCAGACGAAGAAGAACATGACGATGATGCGGTGATACGTGCCCCGCGAGCTGCGCTTCAGCAGGAACTGCGGCAGGCAACGGTCCAGGGTCATCCGCCGCACCAGCCCGGTCACGCCGACGTAGGAGGTGAGCACGGCGCCGCTCAGCACCAGAATCGCGTCGACCGAGATCAGCCCCGCAAGCCATTCGCCCGCCGCGATGCCTCCCATATGGGCCAGCAGCGCCTCCTCGTGCGCCGCCACGTCGGGAATCGGAACCAGCGCCAGGGCCAGCAGGGCGAGCGTCGGATTGAGAACGCTCACCGCGACCCACATGTTGCGGAGCGTCTTGGGAAAGACCTCCTCGGCCTGCTCCTCCACGAAGTTCGCGGAGCTCTCGAACCCGGAGATGCCCAGCATGGAAGCCGCGAAGCCGAAGAAGAGCGCCATCACCAGCCCGTTCTCGGTCGGCAGGGCGAAGTTGGTCGAGAAGACCGCCAATCCGTTACCCAGGAGATACAACCCGCCCGCCAGCAGTAGCACGGCCAGTGTGCCGAGGTGGAAGAGGAAGATGCCTACCGCCACCCTGGACGACTCCGTGATGCCGACGATGCTCAGGAGCATGAACACGGCCAGCAGTACGACCGTGGCCGGCATGACCGGCAGGGCCGGCCAGATGCCGTGGCCGTAGTGCATCGCTTCGTTGGCCGAGATCACGGCGGTGGCGGTGTACGACAGGATGGTCAGGCACGCGGCCATCGACGCCAGCGACTTGCTCGTCGTGTTGAGAAGCGCGTTGTAGGCGCCGCCGTTGAGCGGGAGTGCACCCACCACCTCGGCGTAGATGCGGCGATACAGAAAGAGCACGCCGGCCACTATCGACAGCGACACCCAGGCCCATTTCCCCGCGTGGACGATCGCCAGCGCCGAGACGTACAGGCACGACGAGGTGATGTCGTTCCCGCAGATCGCGGTGGCCGGCAGCTCCTGCAACCCCCCGCTCTTGTGCTCCGTGACGCGTTCACGCATGAAAACGCCGGAGTATAGCCCGTGCACGTTCGGCCGCGCGGGCCGGGGAGCCCGGCGATCAGCGTCCGAACGAATAACGCAGCCCGAGCTGCGCCTGCCAGCGGCTGCGCAGATCGTCGCGCGTGAAGCGGTCCCCCGTGAATCCGGGCCGGGCCGGCGTGTTCAGGCTGTAGACGTAGCGGCCGGTCTCGGGATCGACGCTCGACCGCACCGGCTGCAGGTTCTGGAAGAACGCGAACTCCACCAGCCCGCTCGCGCTGCTGAAGGCGTTCACCAGGTTCTGGACGTCGAGGAAGAGCTCCACCTCGTTGCGTCCCACCGGCACGTCGACGCCGACGTGGAAGTCGAGCGCGTAGGTCCACGGCCCGCGGCAGGCGTTGCGCGGCACGATCGCGCCCGGCGTGACGTCGCAGCCGTCGGTCAGGAACCGCAGCAGGTCGTCGAAGGACCCGTCGGTGACGATGACCTCCCCGGCGTCGCGCGGCACGTAGAGCAGGTCGTTGCCCCGCGTGCCGTCGCCGTTGCCGTCGCTGCCGTCCAGGTAGCTGTAAGGACGACCCTGCTGGACGTTGTAGTACGCGGCCAGGGTGACGCCGGCGGGCCCGGCCGGAATCCGGTAGGAGCCGGACAGGTTGAAGCGGTGCCCCGGCGAGAAGTTCGAGATCCCCGGCGGAACGGCATTGGGGTCGCCCGCGTTGTAGTTGTAGCGCCAGTTCGAGGTGGCCTGGCTCGACCCGCCGTCGTTGACCGAGCGCGACTCGCCGTAGAGATACGAGCCGCTCATGAACCAGTTGTCGCTGAACCGCTTGTCGAGCTTCGTGGCGATCGTCCAACTGCTCCCCTCGTTGGTGTTGGTCAGCAGGACGACGTTGCTGAAGTCCCGGTGCAGCCGCGTGAAGGTCGGCCGCCCGTCCGGCGCGGCGCCGCTCTCGACGAGGTTCAGGTTGCGGTAGTCGATGTCCTGCAGCGTCTTCGAGAAGAGCAGCTCGACGCTGCCGATCAGGTTGAAGAATCCGAGATCGCGGTCGTAGGCCAGATTGCCGCGCAGTAGCCGCGGGAAGCGGTAGTCGGGATCGACCAGGTTGATCTCGTTCGTGGAAGCCGAGCCGATGTCGGTCGGCTGGTTGTTCGGGTCGGCCGAGAACGGGATCCGGTTGTCCGGATTGAAGAACACCTGGATGCGCTGGAACTCGTTGCCGGTGTTGGAGTACTGGTTCGACAGCCAGACGTACGGCGTACGCCCGTGGAACAGCCCGAGACCGCCGCGCACCTGCTGCCGCGCCGCCCGGCCGGGGCTCAGGTCGTAGTTGAACCCGATCCGCGGCGACCAGTTGCGGGTGGCCGGCACTACGTCGGTGCCCCGCCCGTACAACCGCTCCACCAGCGGGTTGGCGGTGGGCGTGTCCGGGAAGATGGGCGCGTCGAAGCGCAGGCCGTAGGTGAGCGACAGGTCGTCGCGCACCCGCCACTGGTCGCCCGCGTAGAACCCGAGCTGGTAGACCTGGAACGCGGCCGCCTGCCGCGGGTCGCTCGTGCGCGAGAAGCTGTAGCTGTAGGACTGGGCAAGCCCTTGCGCAAAGCGCTCCGGACTGGTGAACTCATAGACCCCGAAGTTGTCGCGGATGAACAGGTTCCGGAACCTGAAGAGCTCGTTGTGAGTGCCGATGGTGAACTGGTGCCGGCCGCGCACCCAGGTCAGGTCGTTGTGGATCTCGATGATGTCCTGGTCGAGTGCGTTCGCCGTGGAGAACTGCTCGGTGCCGAAGCGAATCTCCTCGCCGCCTGCGAGGTCGATGGTGACCTGCGGGAACGGCGCGGTCCGCGGGCCGCGGCGGTCGCGGATGCGCTGGAAGCTGACGCGGGCCTGGTTGACCGCGTTGCCGAACGTGCTGTCGAGCTGGCCGACGGTGGAGTTGGTCGCGCTCTCGAACAGGTAGAAGTTGTCGGTGAAGCGGTAGCGGAAGTTCGACTGCGACCCGACGTCGGCGATGCCGTTCACGAAGTTGTGCCGCAACGACAGCCGATGCCCCGGCGACAGGTTGACGTCGGTGCGGACGAAGAGCTTGTCGTTCGGGTTCCCGCGGATGATCTCGCCGAACCCGCCGGGAACGTCGTAGCCGTAGCGGCTGTTGGCGATCTGCACGATGCGCTGCGCGTCGGCCAGGCGGCCGAAGTCGACGCCGGACGACCCGTCGAGCGAGTAGCCCACCGGGGTCTCGCGCCGCTGGCTCTCGAAGTTCGCAAAGAAGAAGGCGCGGTTCCGGGCCAGCGGTCCGCCGACGCTCGCGCCCTGCTGGCGGTCGAAGAAGGTGGCGATGGGCACATCGTCGACACCACTGCCGACCAGGCCCTCGTTGCGGCTGTAGAAGTAGCCGGTCCCGCTGAAGGCGTTCGAGCCGCTGCGCGTGATGACGTTGATGCCGCCGCCGGAGAAGCCGCTCTGGCGCACGTCGTAGGGTGCGACCACGAGCTGCAGCTCGCTGACCGCGTCGAGGCTGATCGGCTGCGTGTTCGCCTGGCCGCCGGGCGTCCCCTGCCGCGCGAGGCCGAACAGGTCGTTGTTCACTGCGCCGTCGATCTGGATGTTGTTGTAGCGGCCGCTGCGGCCCGCGACGCTCAGGAAGCTCTCGGAGTCGGCGTTGCGGCTCGTCTTGACGAAGAACGGGTTGACCCGCGCGAAGTCCTGCAGGCTGCGCTCGAGGGTCGGCAGGGTCTCGATGACCCCGGTCGCGACCCCCGCGGTCGTGCCCGAGCGCGACGGCGAGAACACCTCGCTCGCCTCCGCGACCACCTCCACCGTCTCGGCGAGCGTGGCGAGCTGCAGGGTGACCGGCACCTCGGTGGCTGCGCCCAGGGTCACGACGACGCCGGAGAGCGACCGCGTTCCGAAGCCGCTCATCGCGACCTCGAGGGCGTAGGGGCCGACCTGCACGTTCAGCAGGTCGAATCGCCCGTCGGCCCGCGCGAAGGCCTCGTATACGGTGCCGGTCGGGGCATGCACCGCGACCACCGCGGCGCCCGGCAGCACGCCCTGCTGCGCGTCGCGCACGACGCCGCCGATCGTGCCGGTGGTGGCGTTCTGCGCTTCCACGACGGCCGCCGACCCGAGCAGGGCCGCCATCACTGCTGTTCTTGCAAGCCACTGCGTACGACGATTCATCTCAGGTGGACCTCCATGGGATCGCAGTGTACGAACCGCGTGTGTCCGGTGTGCAACGGCAGCGTACCGCGCCGGGAAAATGTCGGCGCCGGCGGCGGAAACCTCATCGTCTGCTGGCGAGAGTTCCTCGGCGTACTCGGGACAACCGCGATACCGGCCTCCCTGGTCCCGGCGGGACTCGGGGTTGCGTGTCGGCCGGCCTGACTGGAATGCGTTTTGGGAGCGAATTACTTGACTCCCATTATGCACTAACGATAACATTTCCCTGCTTTCGATGAACGTGGCTCATCTCCGATGCGGATCATCGCAAGGAAGACTCTTCGGGAGTTCTGGAAGCGCCACCCCCCGGCCAAGGGACCGCTTCTTGCCTGGTATCGGGAAGTCGAGCACGAGGACTGGGACACGCCGGCCAAGGCCAAAGCGAGGTACAGGAGCGCCAGCATCATCGGTACGGACCGGGTGGTCTTCAACATCAAGGGCAACGACTACCGGCTCGTCGTACGTATCGCGTACGCCTATCGCATCGTCTACGTGCGTTTCGTGGGCACGCACGCCGACTACGACCGCGTGGACGTGAAGGAGGTGTGACATGGCCAACATCAAGCCGATCAGGAACGAGGACGACCACGGCGCCGCGCTTGCCCGGATCGACGAGCTCATGGACGCCGAGCCCGGCAGCGCAGACGGCCGGGAACTCGATGTGCTCACCGACCTCGTCGAGTTGTACGAGAGCAGAAACGAGCCGATGGGATATCCGGGCCCGGTCGCCGCCATCGAGTTCCGCATGGAACAGGCTGGCCTGAGCCCGCGCGACCTGATCCCGTTCCTCGGCAGCAGGGCGAAGGTGTCGGAAGTTCTTTCCGGCAAGCGGTCCATCACGATGCCGATGGCGCGCGCGCTGCACGACCATCTCGGCATCCCGGCCGACGTGCTGTTGCGCGAGTCGAGCGATGCGCTCGACGAACCGGTGAAGGGCATGGACTGGCGCCGGTTCCCGCTCAAGGCGCTGGCGAGCCGCGGATGGATACCGGACGTTCCCGACAAGCTGGCGCGGGCCGAGGAGCTCGTACGAAGCCTGATCGAACGCGCGGGCGGAGAGCACACGGCGTACGCGGCCCTCTATCGCAAGAACGACCATCTGCGCGCCAACGCCAAGATGAACTCCCATGCTCTCAAGGCGTGGTGCTGGCAGGTCCTTGCGACTGCCCGGGCCCGGCCGCCCAAGGCGGTCTACCGTCGTGGCACCGTGACCGTAGAGTTCCTCAAGCAGGTCGCGCAGCTCAGTTGGTCGGAGGCCGGCCCGAAGATCGCGCAGGAGTTCCTGGCGCAGCACGGCATCTCTTTGGTGATCGAGCGGCATCTCCCGAAGACGTACCTCGATGGCGCTGCTCTCCAGCTCGACGACGGACGACCGGTGATCGGGCTCACCTTGCGCTACGACCGCATCGACAACTTCTGGTTCTGCCTCCTCCACGAGTTGGCTCACGTCGGCCGCCATATGGACCACGATCGGGGTTCCGCATTCGTCGACGACTTGACGCTGCGCACCGTTGACGGATTCCGGGAAGACCCGCGCGAACAGCAGGCGGATGAATGGGCGGAGGAAGCACTCATCCCGCGGGCGATATGGAACACGAGCCCGGTTCGGGAGCGCCCGACGGCGATGGCGGTGATGCACCTCGCGACTGCGCTGCAGGTGCACCCGGCGATCGTGGCCGGGAGGATCCGCCACCAACAGCGGAACTATCGATTACTGTCCCAGTTCGTGGGTAGCGGCGAGGTTCGTCGCCAATTCGGCGAACATTGAGCGGCCGGCAGGCGCGGGCTGGCGATCGGGCGCTACCGGGTAGGATCGCAACAAGAGATTCCGAACGGAAGGACGAAAATGGCCATCAGCGACAGCCTGCTACCGGAATTCGACCAGGAGATCGCGGGCGCCCGCCGGACGCTGGAGCGGGTCCCCGCCGACAAGTTCGACTGGCGGCCGCATCCCAGGTCGGGCACCATGATCTGGCTGGCGGGCCATCTGGCCAACCTCCCCTCCTGGGCGCCGATCACCATCAACCAGGACGAGCTGGACATGGCGCCCGGCGGCAAGCAGATGGATCCGCCGCCGACACCCGCCGACACCGCGGAGCTCCTCGCGACGTTCGACAGGTGCGCCGCCGAAGCGCGCGCCGCGATCGCCGGGGCCAGCGATGCCGAGCTCATGAGGCCGTGGACGCTGCTGAGCAACGGGCAGACGCTGATGACCCTGCCGAAGGTCGCCGTGCTGCGCAGCTTCGTCATGAACCACCTGATCCACCACCGGGCGCAACTCGGCGTGTATCTACGACTCAACGACATCGCCGTGCCGTCGATCTACGGGCCGTCGGCGGACGAGGCCCCGCCCGGCTTCTGAAGAGCTCGAGTGGAGCCCGAACGGATAGAGGACGAACGGCGGCCGTTCGAACGGCGACTGGGACATGTGCGCGTCCCGCACCACACCGATCACCTCGAACGGCTCCCCGCCCGTGTCGGCGTTGACGATCCGCCGTCCTATCGCGTCCTGTCCCGGCCAGAGCTGTCTGGCCGCGCGTTCGCTGACCAGAACCACCCGCCGGTCGCCCGCCGCTTCCTTCTCGCGAAGACCGCGCCCGCGGAGCACCGGAATGTCGACGGTGCCGAAGAAGTGCGGATCGACGTAGTTCACCGCGACGATCGCGGCGGCGGGCTCCGGTGCCGTACCGCCGTCCAGGGTGAACACGCTGCCCGAGCTCCCGCCCGGCGACAGCGGGGCCCGGCGCACCCAGCTCGCCGCTTCGATGCCGGGCAAAGCCGCGACGTCGCCGATGATCTCCCGGTAGAGCGCCCGGGCCTGCTCCCGGTCGTATCCCTGCGCGAGGGGATCGACCGACAGCACCAGGAGATCGTCGGTTCGGAAACCGACGTCGATCGCACCGGCGTTCCTACCGCTCTGGACGAAGAGACCGGCGCAGACCAGCAGCAGCATGGAAACGGCAACCTGCAGCACCACCAGCCCGTTCGTCAGGCGCCGCCCCGAGACGCTCCCGCCGGTGTTGCGGCCGCCAGCGCCTATCACCCGCGCGAGATCGATCCGCGTCGAGCGCATCGCTGGCGCGAGGCCGGTTAGCACCCCGGCCGCCAGCGCAGTCGCTGCGATGAATCCGAACACGCGCCAATCCACGGACGGGTCGAATCTCAACTGCTCTATGCCGGCGGCCGTGGCGAAGTACGCAATGACGAGATCGGCGGCCCACAGCGCGACGATCCCGCCGCCGGCTGCGCCCACCAGCGCCAACAGCGAGCTCTCGGTAACCAACTGGCGCACGAGCCGCCGCCGGGTCGCACCGAGTCCCGCGCGCAATGCCATCTCCTGGCGTCGTTCGACACCGCGCCCGACCAGCAGGGTACCGACGTTCGCCACCGCAATCAGCAGCACGAGGGACGCGAGACCCATGACGACGCTCACCAGCGGCGTCGCGTGGCGCGCCGCGCTGGGCGCCGGTCTCGCGTGACGCTCGGCGACGACGTAGAGCTCGGTGTGGGCGCTCGCATCCGGATGCTCGGCGGCCAGCGCGCCGGCAAGGACGTCGAGCTGTGCGGCCGCCTCGCCGACCGTCACGCCGGGCCGCAGGCGTCCGGTCAGCACGAACGACTCCGGGAGCCGGTTGGTCAACAACTCCGTCCACCCCGGCTCGACGAGCGCGCCCTCGGTGGCGGGAACGAACAGCTCCGCAGGCACCAGGCCGTTGGTCCCGATGAAGTCCTCCGGCGTGATCCCGATGACGGTCATGTTCGCCGGGCCGAGACGTACGACCTGTCCGAGGACAGCCGGATCCCCACCGAACCGCGACTGCCATGCGTGATGGGCCAGCACGACCAACGGCGCATCGCCGGGACGGCGCCCTTCCTCGGGGAGGAACGTGCGGCCGCGCACGGCGTGCAACTGCAGAACGTCGAAATAGTTGTCGCTGACGTACTCGATCCAGATCTGCTCGGCCGCGCGACCGTCGATCGACAACAGCTCTTCCGCCAGGGTGTGCGCGGCCAAACCATCGAAGACCTCGTTGCGCTCCCGGTAGTCGAGGTACTCCGGATAGGACAGTGCGTGCGGGAAGACCGAGGTGTGCTCGTCGAGTTGCGTCACGACCACGAGCTCGTCGGGGTCGGGCACCGGCGTGCGGCTCCGGGATCGTGCTACGGTTGCTCACCATGCCCATCGCTACACCGATCCGCTCGATGGTCGCCCGCCGGCCGCTCGTCCTGACGATGCTCCTGGCCCTCGCCGCCGTGTCCCTGGCCCCGGCGCCGGCCGCCGCACAGACCGACGCCGCACACGGGTTCGTGCCGGTGACCGACGCGATGCTCCAGGATCCGGCCCCCGGCGACTGGCTGACCTGGCGCCGGACGCTGGACGGCTGGGCCTACAGCCCGCTGGACGAGATCGACCGGGACAACGTCGGCGACCTGCGCATGGTGTGGACCCGCGCGCTGGCGCCCGGGCGCCAGGAGGGCACCCCCCTGGCCTACGGCGGCGTCCTCTACATGCCGCAGGCGAGCGACGTCATCGAGGCCATCGACGCGGCCACCGGCGACCTGCTCTGGGCGCACCGGCGCGACCTGCCCGAGGACGTCTACGGCTTCGTGGGCGGCAACTCGCGCAACAACCGCAACATCGCCATCTACGACCGCTTCATCATCAACACCAGCGACGACAGCTTCGTGTTCGGCCTCGACGCCGCGACCGGCGAGATCGCCTGGGAGACGCAGATCTTCGACTACCGGGAGACGCCGGCCGGGCACAGCTCGGGGCCGATCATCGCCGACGGCAAGGCCGTCTCCGGCCGGAGCTGCCGACCGGCCGGCGGGCCCGAATCGTGCGTCATCGTCGCGCACGACGCGCGCACCGGCGAGGAGCTGTGGCGGCGCCGGACGGTGCCGGCGCCCGGGGAACCGGGCGACGAGACCTGGGGCGGCGTGCCCTACGAGCAGCGGGTGCACGTCGGCACCTGGATGCCGGGCAGCTACGACCCGGAGCTCCGGCTGTTCTACCAGGGCACCTCGGTCACCTCGCCGGCCCCGAAGTTCATGCTCGGCGGCGTAGAGAACACGCACCTCTACCACAACTCGACGCTGGCGCTCGACGTCGACACCGGCGAGATTCGGTGGCACTACCAGCATATGAACGACCACTGGGACCTCGACCATCCGTTCGAGCGCATCCTGCTCGACACGGCGGTCGCGCCCAACCCGGACGCGGTGAGCTGGATCAACCCGCGCATCCGACCGGGCGAGGTCCGCAAGGTGATGACCGGCATCCCGGGCAAGACCGGCCTCGTCTACACGCTCGACCGCGAGACCGGCGAGTTTCTCTGGGCCACCCCCACCATCGCCCAGAACGTCATCAGCCACATCGACGGGGCGACCGGCGCGGTGACCGAGAACGCCGAGGTGATCTTCACGGCCGAGGGGCAGCAGGTCCTCGCCTGCCCCAACATGCACGGCGGCAAGGACTGGGAGGCGGGCGCCTACAGCCCGCTCACCAACACCCTGTACATGCCGCTGCGCAACATGTGCCAGCGTCTCCTGGCGACGACCTCGCCCGACGCCTCGCACCGCATCTACGCGCTGGCCGTCCGCCACGAACTCGCGCCGGGCACCGAGCAGCTCGGCACGGTCTACGCCATCTCCGCGGAGACCGGCGAGACCACGTGGCTGCACCAGCAGCGCGCCGCGACCCTGTCGCTCGTCGCCACCGGCGGCGGCCTCGTCTTCGGGGGCGACACGAACGGCCGCTTCCGCGCCTTCGACCAGGAGACCGGCGAAGTACTCTGGGAAATCAACCTCGGCTCGCCAGTCTCCGGCTTCCCTATCAGCTACGCGGTCGACGGCCGCCAGTACATCGCGGTAGGTACCGGTCCGGCCGCGACCACCGCGAGCTTCCTGCAGTTGACGCCCGAGCTGCGCCCGAGCAACGGGAACAACCTGTTCGTCTTCGCACTACAGAACTGAGATAACCGTAAAGTGTTTATATAACTGTATATTATGGAAATACAGTAACGGTGCTTACCACGTCAATTACCACGATGTTGGGATCGCCGAGCAGAGGGTCACGTTCCGGGGGTCGCCGGGTCGCCGTAACCGTTCGGCCAAGCCGGTATCTGGCTGCTTCTACCGGTTGAGGGTGCGCTTCCAGTCCTTGCGGAGGGGCCGCAGTCAGATGTCCTTCTGGGGCTTGTCGGAGCCGTTGTTCATGTTGTAGCGACCGCGCCCCTGGGTGGCGCCGACGCGGATCCAGCCGGAGGCCCGGTAGACGGCGCCGGTGTAGCGGGGAGTCTCCACGAAGGTCTCGATGAGCACGGGGGTCGTCTTGTAGCGTGCGATCCAGTCGGCCGGCAGCTGGCGGCGGACGAGGGCGAGGATGTGCGAGCCGAGGTTGGGGATGCGGATCCAGGGCAGGATCAGGAAGCGTGGGTTGTCGACGACCAGCGGCAGGTTCTTCTCGCGGTGTCGCCGCGACCAGCCGATGAAGCGGTCGCGCGGGGCGAGCGTCCAGGCTGCGGTCGAGAAGCCGAGCATGGCCAGCGGCGTGCCGTCGCTCGCGTGCACGGCGTAGCGCATCTGGGCGCCGACCAGGGTCTTGTAGCCGAGGTAGTGGTAGCGGGCGACGTACTCGTTCCACAGCTTCCCCCCGCGGTCGCCGCGCACGACGGTGCGCATCTCGAGCGGGCGGACTGCGTCGCGCGTGGTCGGTGGCGGCAAGAGAGTCGGTTCGGTGTCGGGCCCGAACGTGGTCGGCCCGGGCCGGTTCTGGTGCCACTTCGGCGGCGGCAGTTCGATGCGGCCCGTCCCGGTGCATGGCCAGCATGACGACGCGGGCCATCATGTCCTTGTACCCGCCGTCGGCCTTGTACCAGCCGATGCGGCGGCAGAACTCCTTCGACAGGGCGTGGCGGTTGAGCGCCGGCGGCCCGGCGATCAGCGAGCGCAGCAACGCCATCTCCGCGGTCGTGAAGTCGCGGCCGTAGCGGCCGTAGTAGCGGCACTCGACCGGAGCGGTCATGTCGGCGCCGTCAGTTCGCGCCGGCGCGCCGCGTCCATCGACTTCACCGCGGAAGCCAAGTGTCTGGCTTCCACCATGACGCACGCGGCGGTCACCGCGCCTGCGGCGTGGACTCTTCCGGTTACGACTCCGGCAATCGGAGGACCGTCGCCCCTTCATCATCCAGGATGCGAATGGAAGGGTTCCCGTCATCGGGCGCTTCGATGACGACGCGAGGACGCCCCTCGCCGTCACGCAGCGTGAGGTTGGCATCGCCGTTCGGAGTCGATCCAAGAAACGCCCGGATGGTCCCCCCGAACAGTTCCCGAAGTCGAGCCTCCCTTCCATCTTCCGGAAGCGCTTCCATCGCCGCCTGCAGCTGTGCTCTCGACGCACCGGCGGCAAGGCCCAATTCGGCTAGGGCATCATGAATCGAATGAACCGGCTGATCAATGATGTTGATCCCCGAAGTCGAGCCGTCCGGAGTCTGATAGTGCATGAGGACCACGGCCTGATCCTGATTGTGGGCATCCAAGGAGAAGTGACGTTGCGCGCTGTACCCACTGGGCGTCTCCCTGACCCCGAACAACATCCCGCCAACCTCGTCACCCTTGCCGTCGAAGAGAATAATGGAAGGAACTCCTCGTCGCTCCTCTGCCTGGTCCTCCAGGAGCACTTGCCCGTCGATGGTTGCGACCGCGGGTCGCTGAGAATTGGCGAGTACCATCGCCAATGAACCGTCGGGTTCGACGATCTCCAGTCGTTCCGCGGTCAGCACGGCCGGCGTGGGCACCGTCGCGATCCAGGTCACCACGGCCGACAGCGCGAGCGCGAGGACTGCAATCGCAGCCCACAGCCACGTAAATGCCGCCCGTCCGAGCTGCTCCGTTTCCGTCGTGCGAGATTCCATGATGTGCCTCCTGTTCACGGCACGCGACCACCACACCGGAGGCGACCGTCCTCCCGAACCGGCCGTTTCACAAGCCGCGTTCACCCGGATCCGCGAACTCCAGCGTGCATGTAGAGTACTCGAAATCGAGCCAGATGCTCCGTCAGTTGTCCGCCGGTCCGCCGGTCCGCCGGTCCGCCGAGTCCGCCGGTCCGCCGAGTCCGCCGGGTCCGCCGACCGCCGCCGTGGACGGGTCGCCGGGGTCGCCGGGTCGCCGGGTCGCCGTCGCCCCGGTAGGGTCGCCGAGGCAGCGGGTCGCCGTGGTTGTACGTCTGGATGTAACCGTTCAACCGTTCTCCGTAGATCCGTAGTCGGTCCGCTGGTCCGCTCACCGCTCACCGGGGGGCTCACCGGCTCACCGGGGGTAACCGGGTAACCGCCCGCTACTGTGTCCGCAGCGCCGCCAGCGGGTCGGTCCGCGCCGCCCGCCGCGCCGGCAGCGAGGCCCCGGCGAGCGCTGTCGCCAGCAGGAAGAATACGGCAGCCGCGAACGTCGTCGGATCGGTGGGCGAAGTCTGGTACAGCAGCGGCGCCAACAGCCGGGTCAGCGCGAGAGCGCCGAGCAGTCCGACCCCCGCGCCGGCCGCGAAGTGGAGGGTCGAGCGGGCAAGCAGGTAGCGGATCACCGCGCCACGCGTGGCGCCGAGCGCGACCCGCACGCCGATCTCGTGCGTCCGCGCGGTCGTCTCGTACGCCACGACCGCATACAGACCGGCGCCGGCCAGAAGCACCGCCAGAGCCGCGAACGCGCCCAGCAGCGTCATGTAGAAACGCGGTTCGGCGAGCGCGGTGCCGACCACGTCTTCCATGACGTGCACCGTAACCGGCAACTCGGGATCGAGTCGCCACACCTGCTGCTTGAGGAATCCGATCGGGTCCGCGCCCGCGAGCGTGCGGACCAGCACGAACCGGGGCCACTTCCAACCCGCGGCACTCGGACTGGACCACGGAAGATAGATCTCGTACGAATCCGCCCGGTCGAGATCGAAGCCGTTCACCTGTATGCTACCGGCCACGCCGACCACGGTGAGCCAGTCGCCGTCGTTGAGCCGGCTCACCCGCGGCATCCGCACGCGCCTTCCGATTGCAGCGCCGGACGGCCAGAGTCGTTCGGCCAGGTCGCGACCGATGATGGCGGCGTCCTGCTCGGCGGCCTCCGGTGCGAACCCGCGGCCCTGGAGGAGCGGAATGCCGGCCGTCCGGAAGTAGCGGCTCGGGACATGATTGATCGTGACCTCCATCTCCGGGAGACTGGCTCGGTCCGTTTCGATCGTGCCGAACGACAATGAACCCGGAACGAAAGGCACCTGCTCGGCCGCCGCCGCGAACTCCACTCCGGGCGCCGCCGCAATCCGCTCGGCGACCTGCTCGAGGAAGGCGGAGCGGGCCTCTGCCCCCGCGTAACGTTCGCCTGACAATCGGGGTTCGAGTGCGATCGCGTTCTCTGCCGTCCAGCCGATGTCGACGTCGAGCAACGTCCAGAGCGAGCGCCCCATCAGCAGCGCACCGATGAGCAGCATCACGGCCAGGGCATTCTGCATGACGACCATTCCGCCGCGGAAACGACGGTGGCCGACGGTTCCACCCACACCGCGTCCCTGGATCGCGCCCACGAGGTCGCCGCCAACCGCGTGCAGCGCAGGCGGGAGCGTCGCCGCGATGCCGGCAAGCAGCGAGACCAGCACGGCCCAGGACGCGACACGGGCGTCGACGTCGATCGGGTTCAGCAACTCCCGGGCGAGATCCGGTGGAACGGCGGTCGCGACAAGACGGGTCACCCAGGCGGCGAGCGCCAGACCGAGCAACCCTGCGAGCAAGGAGGTCACAATCGACTCGGTGCACAACTGACGGCACAGCCGGAGCCGGCCGGCCCCTGCGGCGGCCCGGATCGCGAGCTCGCGCCGTCGGGACAACGCGTGCGAGAGGAACAGGTTCGCGACGTTCGCGCACGCGATCAGCAGCACGCAGGCGACCGCGCCGAGCAGCAGGAAGAGGGCGCCCCGCCGTTGGCGCACCCACCAGTGGTCCGCGGCGAACCCCTGTGCCGCAAGCTCGTTCAGCGGTCCGAGCCGGGTGGTCTGGCCGGTTTCGATCCACTCGGCATTCCACTGCGGAGCGAGCGCCGCGGCCCGCGCGTCGGCCTGCTCGAACGACACGCCGGGCCCGAGGCGCGCCAGGACGGAGACGGCCGGCTGTCGCGGATCGTCCGCCACGGCGTGGGCCCGCACGTCGAGGAGCTCCCAGAACGCGGTGTGCGCGTCGGGAAACCGGAACGACGCCGGCATCACGCCGACGATGGTGAGCACGCCGTCGGTGAAACGCATCGTCCGGCCGACGATCCCGGGATCGCCTCCGAAACGGCTCTGCCAGGTCGCATGGCTGAGGATTCCGACCGCGCCCGCGGATTCGTCCGCCGCGAAGGCCCGGCCGAGTCTCGGACCGACCCCGAGCAACGGGAGCAGCCCCGGGGCGATGCGCGCCCCCCGCAACGTCTCGGGCTCACGGTCCCCGATGAAGACCCGCTCCAGGCGGGAATACGCCTCGACCCGCTCGAACAGCGTCGTCTCGCGCCGCCAGTGCTCGACCATCCAGGCCGGCTGCCGCGGAGCAGTGCCGTAAGGGCCCCGCGTGTGCAACTCCACCAGGCGGTGCGACTCGGCGAAAGGCACCGCGTTCAGCAGCAGGCTGTCGACGATGGCGAACACCGCGGTGGTCATGCCGACGCCGATGCCCAGAATGAGAACCACCGCGACGGAGAACCGGGGCGACCGGCGCAGGATGCGGGCCCCGTAGCGGAGGTCCTGCAGCAGCGTATCGAGCCAGTACAGGCTGTCGGTCTGGCGCCGCGCTTCCTTGATGGGACTTCGGCTCATGTGCCTGTCAGCAGGATTGCGGCGAGTGGGGCGGGAGGACTCCGGTCAGGGCGGCAACAGCCGGATTCCGTCCCGTCACCGACGATCAGTCCGACAGCCCCATGCAGAATGCAAGCGCCCGGTTCAGGCGACGGACATCCCGTCCGTCCAACCGGCCGATCCGTGCGCTGATTCGCTCGCGTCGAACGGTGACCGGCTTGTCGGCCATGATTTGAGAGGTGCTTCGCAGACTGTTGGTCTCCGAAGGCGCAATCGTGACCCGAAAATCCGGGGCATCGGCGAGGGTGGAGGTCATCTGGCACAGGATGACCGATGCATGCTCCTGCGGAAACGCATCGCTCTGGACGACCACGGCCGGCCGAGGCTTTCCAAAGTCGCCGCGGACGGCGACCGTAACCACGTCACCGCGCCGCAGGCGCATCGAAGTCCGAAACGGCCTCAATCCACGCCAGCGCCTCAGCTTCGCCGACCGGATCGAGACGGGCTATTGCGTCCGCCACCCGCTCCCGCACCTCGTCCCTGCGGGCGTCCGGTACCGTCATGCGGATCTCGCGTTGAGCCAGTCCCTGCCGACGCGCACGCAGTGCTCGCATGCGCTCTGCGGGGGGTGCCGGCGCAACTCGCCTTCCTTCATCCATGAAGCACTGTAACGCGTTACGCGGAGTCCGGGCAAGACGCCGTTGATCGTGGCACCCTGGCACGTCGGGGAACGGCCGTGGGCTCCACCATCGGCGGGATACACCGTCTTTCGGTTGATGACCCAGTTGACCGGCAGCGGCTCGTCGACGCGCTGGATGTCCCCGGTCAACCGGCCGGTCACGCTGTTCAGCACTAGTGCCGTGCCACGATTAAACATTGGGACTATTTGGAAGCCGGTCTCGAGCCGAGACAGCTTTCATGCCCCAGAAGAAGTACATCGTTCGACTCACCCCCGAGGAACGCGAGGTCTGTCGAGCGACGATCCGGAAGCTCAACGGCAGCAGCGAAAGGGTCCGCCGAGCACAGATTCTGTTGAAGGCCGATGCGGACGGACCCGGGTGGACCGACCAGCAGATCGCCGACGCCTTTTGCTGCCGCACGAACACGGTCGAGAACGTTCGCCAACGATGCGTGCTGGAAGGGTTCGAGCGGGCGCTGGCGCGCAAACAGCGGGCGTCGCCCCCGGTTCCCAAGCTACTGGACGGCGAACAGGAGGCGCAGGTCATTGCCCTGCGTACGGGGTCGCCCCCGGAGGGCTACGCGAACTGGTCGTTGCGGCTGCTGGCGCGCCGGGTCGTCGAGTTGGCGATCGTCGAGTCGATCAGCCACGAAACGGTTCGGCGGACGCTGAAAAAAACGGGATGACGCAGCGGAAAGTCGAGTACTGGGTGATCCCGCCGGCGGCCGACGCGGAGTTCGCGGCGCACATGGAACAGGTCCTCGACGTGTATGCGCAACCGTACGACCCTGCTTGGCCTGTCGTGTGCATGGACGAGCAGCCGGTGCAACTGGTCAAGGAGACGCGCCCGGCGATAGCCGCCACGTCGCATCGACCCCGCCGCGTCGACTACGAGTACGAACGGGCGGGCACGGCCTCGGTCTTCTTGTTCAGCGAACCGCTGGCGGGTTGGCGACAGGCGACGGCGCGGGCCCGGCGTACGAAGGCGGACTGGGCGGTGGAGGTCGCCGGCCTGTTGGAGGGCCGCTACGCGGCGTGCCCGAGGGGTCACCCTGGTGTGCGACAACCTCAACACGCACACGAAGGGCGCCTTCTACGAAGTGTTCGAGCCGGCCCGGGCCCGGCAACTGGTTCGTCGCATCGAGTTCTGCTACACGCCGAAACACGGCAGCTGGCTGAACATCGCGGAGAATGAGCTCAGCGCCATGACGCGCCAATGCCTGCACGGGCGTCGCATCGGGGACTTGGCGACGCTGCACGGCGAAGTGGCTGCGTGGTCCGCCGACGTCAACAACACCCAACGCGGTGTCGACTGGCACATGAAGGTCGACGATGCGCGGTGCAAACTCAAGTCGGTCTACCCACAGGTTTTGATGTGACGCACCACTAGGCTGAACAGCGCTCCGCCGGGCAGCGGGAAGTAGCCGCCGAGCTTGAAGTCCTTCTTGAAGTCGACCCCGTCGTAGGCGATCGTCGAGCCGCCCGGCAGGCTGACATCCTCTTCACGGACACCGCTCCACGCTGACCGATGTCTCGATGTTCCAGCCAGTCAGCCAGCGAGCCAGCCAGCCCAGCCAGCCACCCGAAGAACGCGGTATTCGCTGCAACCAGCGCCGCACCCAGCACCATGTGATTGCGGCGGGTTGCGACCGCGGCCGCCAGATATACGCCGACCGGAAACAACCCCCACACGAACCCTGACACGAAAAAGCGCGGTGTCAACGCGAGGTGGGCCGACGTGGGGCCGACCAAGGTCGCGGCCACCAGCAGCAGCCTTGGATGTCCGCGGCCCAGTCCGAACGAGGCCGCCAGGACGCTCAGCGCCACCGCTGGCCAGCCGAACAAGAATGGCCAGAAACTCAGCAAGTCAGCCATTTGCCCCACCCCCGCCGTTCAGCGCCAGCAACTCGCGGAGAACCTCGTCGTCCGAGATGCCCGCCGCCGTAGGACTCGGGATCCGACGACAAGGGGGCCGGAATGGTCATGGCGCTACTTCCAGTCGTCGGGGTCCAGGCGGAACTTGCTGCAGTCGCTGCCGTCGCGTGCCACGGCGCTTCCATCCCGCTCCCCGCCTGCATGGACTCAGCACTATGACCAACCGTATCACGGCGGCACCGTCCCACGTTCGTGCGCCTGCCGTCCAGCGCGGTCCTCAGAATCCGCGCGGAGCACGTGGGACCGCACCGGAGATCCTCTCACCGAAGCAGCCGCGCCACGTGGCCGCTGGCGGGTGCCCGACGTAGCTCCGACGGCGTCCCGCACTGCTCGACTCGGCCTCGACGCAGTACCGCGATCCGATCCGCGACCTCCCGTGCGTCGGCGGGATCGCGTGTCGCGTAGATCACCGCCCGCCGCCGCGGATTCGGGTGCAGGGCATGCAGGTCCCTGATGAACGCACGTCGGTCGGCCGCGTCGCAGAACCGCCGTTTCGTCGACAGATCGTCCACCAGCAGCAGATCTTGCCGGTCCTGGTCGTTGGGACCCGCGCCCTCCCATCCGATGTCGCGCACCGTGCCGTCCTTGGAGTGAATCGAGAAGTGAACGTTGTCGGCGTTCTCCGACCAACCGCCGGGGGGCTCGCGGTCCGAGCCGTCCAGCGCCATGTTCGGGAACGCATAGCGCCGCATCCAGACCCCGCGCCAACGCTCAGAGCGCCACTTGGGCGGGAATGCGTCGTCTCCCCAAGTGAAACGCCATCCGCGGATCAGACCCGGCTTCCGCCCGCCTTCGTCCGCTTCCGATCCGAGGAAGACGCCGCCCGTTCCGTCCGAGCGTCTGCCTACGTAGCGGAGCAGCGTCGTCTTGCCGGCGCCGGCTGTGCCCACGACCGCGACAATCTCCCCCGAGCGGACGAACAGAGACAACCTGTCGAGGACAGGAACCGGTGCCCCGCGGTATCGGAAGGTGATCGCGTCCAGGAAGAGGTACATCGAGTCAGCCAGAACGCCTGACCCAACGCGGCCCGCCCGGCACGGTGGGCGCGCGGTGCGGAGGCGTGTTCACCGCCGGCCGCCGTTGAGGACCAGCAACTCGCGCAGGGTGTCCTCGTCCTCGTCGGAGATGTCCACCGGCCAACCGTACGCGCCGGCCACGACGGCGTCAAGAGCGTCGTGAGCGTCGGCCAGCCACTGCGGGCGGGCGTTGTAGAGGTTCGTCAACGTACGCTTCTTCAGCGCCTGCGCCGCGTGCTGGTCGCGGGGGACGGGGCGCTTCGGGTAGCCGGGAACGGGCTCGTCGACCCAGTCGACCCACTCGGGTGGGTTGAGCCAGCGGTCGCGCAACTCGACCAGGCGCCGGGATTCCAGGGCTTCCGACGCCAAGGTACCGCAATGTGTTGCAAATAAAGGGATTTATCGTCAGGGACGGGGTTCGTTCCCATCAGTCTGTCCCCCCGTTCCGACGTGGCACCCAACACACGGTACCAGCCTTCCGTGGACCCGTGGACGGTCGCCGGGTCGCCCGGGTCGCCGGTCGCCGGGTCGTCGGTCGCCGGGTCGCCGGGTCGCCGGGTCGCCGGGTCAGTTCGTCAGTTTTTCCTGGCGACGTCTCCGATGGGGATGAAGCGGGGCGCCGAGTGCTGGCCTCGTGGCAGGCCATGAACTTTGCCATCTGCAACCTCCCGTGTGTTGCAGGTATCGGAACTTCCGGTCCCGATCTGTAGCCGTTGGGCCAGTCGCCGCACGTGGCGGGCGGCGACGGCCCGCGTTCTCCGAGTCCGCCGGGCTCGACCCGGCGGCTGCCTTGCGGGCAGAATTGCGGGGACGAGATGGAGTTCCCGATGCTCGAGTCGATTGGCCACGACGTACGATACGTCGCCCGCTCGCTGGTGCGACAGCCGGGGGTGATCGTGTTGGCGGCAGGGATTCTGGCGTTGGGTCTGGGCATCAACACCGCCGTGCTCGCCGTCGCCCACGGGGTGCTCTGGCGCCCGCTTCCCTACCTCGCTGCCGACCGGCTGATCACCATAGCGGAGGTGTACGAAGAGGACGGCCTGGAGCATCGTGTCGGATTCGGCGAGATCGACGAGTGGAACCAACGGCTTCGGACAGCCCGTGTGGCCGGCTACGACGCGCGGGAACGCGTGGTGCGGGGCGTGGGGCCGACCCGCGTTCTGGAGGTGGCCACGGTCAGCGAGGACTTCTTCGAGGTGCTCGGCGCGCCGGCCGCGGAGGGCGTCAGCTCCCGGTTCCCGGGGGCTGACGCGCGGGCCGTGGTCAGTACACCCCTGGCACGCGCGATGGAGGAAGAGACCGGCCGGTCTGCCCTCGGCCAAGCGGTGACGGTCGGGGACCGTCGTTACGACGTGGCCGCGGTCATGGAGGATGACTTCGCGTTTCCGTCGGCCGACATCGACGTGTGGCTGGTCGTACCGGAGGGTTCGGGTGGATATCGCCTCGTGGGGCGCATGCGCGAGGGCACGACCATCGCCCAGGCCGGGGACGATGCCGACCGGGTCGCGCGCGAGAATCAGCGGCGAGGCCTGGATCGCGGCGGTCAGGTCGGTGGAAGAGACCCTGCTCGGAAGCGTGCGGCCAGTGGTCCGGGTGTCGATCGCGGCGGCGCTGCTGGTGCTGGTCGTCTCGTGCGCGAACACGGTGACCCTCCTCATCGGGCGCTCGGTCGTGCGGAGCCGGGAGTTCGCCGTCCGGATCGCCCTCGGATCCAGCAGGGCGCGACTGGTCCGGGCCGCCCTGGTCGAGGGGCTGGCGTTGGCCCTCTGTGGCCTGTTCCTGGGCCTCGCGGCGGCCTGGGCCGGTCTGCGCCTGTTCACGGCCTCGGCCGCCGGCATCATGCCGCGCCTCGACGGCGTCACCATCGACCTCCCGGTCATCCTCACGGGTCTGGTTCTGACCCTGCTGATCGGCGTGGTCTGCGGCGGCTCTTCCACGTTCACGGCCACGAGACGTGACGCCGCCGTCCTGCGAGGCGGTGCGGTCGCGACCGGTTCGCCGGGGACTAGGCGTCTGCGCGCCGGATTGGTGGCCGCCCAGATCGCGTTGTCCATCGTCCTTCTGACCGGAACCGGGCTGCTCGTCCGCACCGTCGACCGGTTGCTCGACGAAGACAGCGGTTTCGAAACGCGACGGGCGCTGACCGCGCGACTGGTGCTAGCTGAATCGGATCCGTCGTTTCTCGGACGCTTTGCCCAATGTTCCGCCGCCGCGGGCCGCAAGCGGCGCTACATCGGCCGAACGCGGGACGAACTCTATCCCGATGGTGGGTATTGGCGTGACTACTACGAAAAACTACCCGGTGGCTGGTTGGTCGCCACACACATGGACAACGACCTGAAGCGAAGGATCATCGATCAGGCCGCCGAAACCGCCGGATGGTCCCGCGAGGACATTGTGCTTCCGTTTTGAGCCGCACAAGACGCGGTGAGTGCGGGCTGTCAACGGTCCAAACTGAGCAAGTTGGTTATCCGGTTGTGGCTGTGGACGGCTTCAATGGTGTGTCTGTCATGCTGGATAGGGGTGGCAGGTCGCAGAGTTGGATTGTCGACAACGTCTCGGATCCGCATGCCGCTTCCGCCATTCGGTAGATGATCTTCTTGACGGCCTCGGTCAGGAAGTGACGATCCTCGGCTGTGAAGTCGCTGTCGGTGCCGTTCGCCTTTCGCGCGTCTGCACCTCCCTTCGCGCACGTAAGACGCCCGATCTCGTCCAGAACTTTCTTTTCGATGCGATATTTTTTGGCGGCTGCGCTCCGCCGACCGAGGCCTTCGACCGATGCTTCCAGAACGGTCAGGCAGAAATACGCCATGCTCGCCAGTGGCTCGTTGCCGGCAAGGCTCCGAAGTAAACGGTCATACATACTTCTTGCATCGTCAGTGACCTTGATGGTCGACGGCGGTGCCGGGTACGCGCTGTGGCCGATCGTCAACCTCGCCTCGACATGCACATCTGCTATAATTGCGAGAGGTTCGATACAGATGCTAATCTCACCCGGCGTTGGCTTCCGGTCCACGATCTCGGGTTTCGTGAACTCCAACTCAAACGCGTTTGGACCGTACCGGAGTCCTGCTTCGAATTCCCAAGCGCGAATGTACTCATCGAGGGCCTTTCGGGCATCGTTGGTCGACGAGTAGTGGTGTTTCATCTCGAAGCGAACCTGCTCGTTCCTCACGTGAACAGTGAACCCCTCCTCTTCGCGTTCTATCGGGTCCGCCGCGTTGTAGTCCACGGACCGGTCGTGCTTGATTCCGTACAGCAGCGCGACGACGTGCGGGTCGTTCATGGCACGAGCCTACCATGGACCAGCGCAGGACGCCCGCGGCGGGGGTGCAGAATCCATCTTCGCCTCCACCGCGTTGACCGTCGGGGAGCCAGCCGCACGTACGAGTTCTCACGATTCTCAAGTGAGCCGTTATGGTCCTCGGGAGTCCGAGTCGAAACGAGGGATGCGATGTGAGGACCCTACACCACACAGCGCCATAAGGTGCTGATTATTAGTAGGTTATGGGGATACGGCGTCGGAAGCCCTGTCCACCATGAATGGAGAGCCGGAGTCGTCCGTCGCAGTCCGGAATCGTCCGTATGTACTGCATAATCAATGATTCCCACCATTTCACGAGCTTGAATACGGTCGGTTCCGTCCGGTACGATCCGCCAGTATCCGCCATAAGCTCTGTCGTCGGGCTTCTTCGATACTGGTGATCACCGACGAGTGCCACCGCTCGATCTACGGCAAGTGGAGCGGCGTGCTCCGGCACTTCGACGGCATCCAGCTCGGCCTGACTGCAACTCCCTGCACGGCCGAGGACGACACGCTGCCGAACCTCGAGGACGGCCATTTCGTGGGCGATACCCTGCGGTTCTTCGAACTCAAGGAGCCGACCTTCCGCTACACACTTCGCGAGGCCATCGGCGACGGGCACCTGGTCCCGTACCGCATCTACACGGCGATGACGGTCAAGACGGCCGCCGAAAACGGGTTCGAGGTCGCGCGCAAGGATCTCGACTGGACGGCAATGGACCCGGCGGCGCGGACCGAGCTCGAGAAGCTATTCGAGCAGTCCGACCCCATCACCGTGGACCCGCGGGCGTTGGAGCGGACGTTCACGATCCCGGAGCGCAACCGCGCCATCGTCCGGGAATTCCGGGACGCCCACGAGAAGGGATTCATGGGCAAGGACGGCATCCGGCGCTGGCCGACATGGGGCAAGACCATCGTCTTCGCCGTGACGAAGCGCCACGCCGAGACGCTGGCCGCGATGCTCGACGAGCACTTCGCCGACCTGAAGCCACATCCGTCGACGCGCTACGCCGACTTCGTGGTCAGCGATGTCGGCGGCGGGCCGGCTCCGGATGCGAGCGCCATCATCAAGCGGTTCAAGGAGGAGGAGTTCCCGAAGATCCTGGTCAGCGTCAACATGCTCGATACCGGCTTCGACTGTCCGGAGGTGGTCAGTCTGGTCATGGCGCGGTTCACGACCAGCGCCATCCTATACCGGCAGATGCGCGGACGCGGCACCCGGAAGGCCCCGCACATCGGCAAGACCGACTTCACGATCTTCGACTTCGTGGGCGTGATGGAGTTCCACGGCGACGACGATGAAGACATCGGCGGCGGCAGTGACGGGCCGAGCCCGAAACCGCCCCGACCCGGCGACCCGCGCATGCTGCTGACCCTCGACGTGGACGACCAGATCGACCCCGCCAGCCGAAACTGGCTGGCGCTGGACGAGCACGGCCGGATCGTGCGGACCCTGGAGCATGAGTTTCGCGCGGCCGAGGTCGGTTTGCGCTTCGAGTCGTGGCGCGGCGATCAACCATTCAACGCGGAGCAGGCTCGTTGGGCGAACCTGATCGGTAGCCGGATTCGGGCCGATGCGATGCATATCGACGCCTTCGGCGACTACGATTTCGACGAGCATCCCTTCAAGGGGCTTGGTGGCTACGACCAGCCCTTTCAAGGTGCACGTCACAAGAACTAGCGAGGCTCCGCCTCAGACCAACAAGCATGTAGGTTGAGCGTGCTCCTCGCCGCGTGGCCCTTTGGCCATTGGGGGCGCTATGGTAGCGAAGAAACCACGATCAAAACGTGAACTCGACTCAACTGTAAAGATCCCGGCCGCTCAAGGAATCTAGTGTACCCGCTGAAACGTATACCCAGCATCTCGTATCCGAGCGTTGAAGTATCGCCCTTTGGAATCCGCAGAGCGCAACTCGAGGTAGACCGTCTCAGGAACGGAGAAATACCGGTACTCAGCGCCGCGCTGAAAGCGGATCCCGAGCGTGCGCGTCGAGCGCTCATAGGTAATCGCCGCCACGGTTGAGGACAAGACGTGCCGGTAGCTCCTGGGCCCCTCCGAGTCGCGTGGGAGCGTCATCGTTTCTTCCCCAAGAGCTTGGCGGTGGAAACGTGGGGCTGGCCGGCATGCATGGTGCGCTTGGGCTTCGGCTTCTTGGGCCCGCGGGGATGCTTGCGGTACTTCGCCAGATCCACCGCCCGGGCAAGCCCCATAAGAAGCGTGAGGAAGGCTTCATGCGAGAGGGCCTGCACCTGCGTCCACTGGTCGGCCGGGACGAACTCCAGCAGCGCTTCATAGGTCCGGCCGATCTCGCCCGCGATGTAGTAGCCGGAGACCGTGTCGTGGATCGTCTGCTCGCCGTGCAGGCCGCGAAGGGCCCCCTTCACCACCGCCAGCACGTTATAGGCCACGAGCGCGACGCAGAACGCGAACAGGGCGGCCGCGGGATACCCGAGCGTGTTCACTTCCGAGTGCAGGTGCGCTTCCAGCTGCTGGAACGTCTTCGTTTACCGGGTGATTCATCAATAGACACGGGCGTGGAATGGGCCTGGCACGTCGAAGTTCGAGCGACGCCGAGGTTTCCTTTGGCGGGCGTTACGTCTGGCGCGGGAGTCCGCGGTGGCTGCACTGTTACCCACGCCGCAGCCGGAAGCCGAGGACGGGGCACGTGCTTCGGCTGTCCGGGCACGAAGGGTAAGGTCTGCTGGGCTGCGGAGGCCAGCTACGGTTGGAAGCACCCGACCCGGGCATCGGGCTGCTGCGCCTTGGGCGTCACCGTCTCGGCATTCCACCCGGCGCGGCGGTCAGCTGCCGGTTCGCGGTCGTGCATCGGCTCGGTAGTTGTCGCGCTGCCGCTCACGCGGTCGGCGGCGGAAGGTTGAATCCGTCGGGGACGATCGAGTCGGGGGCGCGCAACATCGTGGCGAACAGCGCAGGCAGGTCGAGGTTTCGTTGGCGTGCGGTACGTACGACGCTGGCGAGGACCTGCTGGGTGTCGGCGCCCTTGCGGGTGCGGTTGCCGCCGCACACCTTGCGGATGACGACGGCGGGCCGGATGGCTTGTTCGGCGCGCCAGTTGGTGGCGTCGACCGACGGGTCCCACAGGAACGTGAAGATGGCGCCGAATTCGTTGGCCAGATGGGCGGCAAAGCGCTCGGCGTCGTCCAGCGGCGGCGGGTTGTCGATCAGCCGGCTGAGCCGGGCGAGCAGTCGGCCGCGGGCAGTGGCCAGACCGTGGTCGCTCAGACCGCCGGCATCGCGCCGGTCGCGCAGCGCGAGGCCGGCCTGCAAGGTGTCCTGCACCTGAGCGGCCCACCCGCAGTGGGGATGGTCCTCGAGCAGATGCTCACAGCGTCGAAGCAGGTGCTGCACACAAGTTTGGTGCTCGCCGTTGATGTAGCGGCGGTAGACCACCCACCCGTCGCGCACGAGCACGCCGTCGAAGTCGGCTCCCAGGACCGCTTGCGCGTCTTCGAATCCGCGGCCCGCGCAGATGGCGTAGACGGTCGTCGTCGGGGTGACGGCCGCCCACAACCAGTGGCTGCGGCCGCCGACGCGCCAACCGGTTTCATCGGCCGTGACCACCGGAGCGTTGCGAACCTGCTCGCGCAACGCCTCGTAGGCCGGCCGCGCATCGCGGGCCGCACGATGCAGCAGATTCGCGAGGCCCCCCGGCGTCACCTGCAGGCCGAAGCGGGTCTGCAGCAGGTCGGCGACCTTGGCCAGCGGCAGGCCGCCGTGGGTGTGCAACTCCACGACCAGCGCGACCACGCCGGGACCGAGCTGTGCGCGGGCGGCCCCCAACGCGTCGGAGGTCTGCAGGGCGTGGCGGCCCTGGATACGCCGCCGACACTGCGAGCAGTGGCCGACCTCGATGTCGAAGCGGCGCACCACTGGGCGCACCGGAGGAAGGTCTTCCTGATACTGCGATGCCGCACCGGTCACTTCGACCGCGCCGCCGCAGTCCGGACAGCTCGTCGGCGCCGGTGCCGCGATGGTCTCGTCGACCCGGGCCGGACACGGGCGGCGCCCCTGCCGGCCATAGCGCGCACCGGGCCGCCGGCCGGGACGGCCGCCGCGACCCTGTGGCCGCTTCTTGGCGAAAGGCGCGGCTTGCCGGCGTCCCGCGCGGCGCTCGGCTCCCAACTGCTGTTTCAGGTGCTCGTTCTCGCGCTGCAGGCGCTCGTTCTGACGCTGCAAGCCGCCGTTCTGACGATGCACGCCCTTGTGTTCCGCCAGCTCATCACGCAGTCGCGAGATTTCCCGGTCCTGTTGCTCGATGACAACGTCCCGAGGATCCCGCTCGGATGGGGATTGTTCCAGGATGGCGCGTATGCGGCGCAGCAGGCCCACGCCCCTTTCCTATCGGCACCGCGCAGCAAGACCTTTACCCCCAACACGCGGATTTCTTGCCCGGACCCGCTAAATGAAGACGAGAGTTCGAGTTCGGCGTCGAACACCTCCATTACGGTGTCCGCCGTTTCATCCGCGGTGATTCCGCTGCTGCGTCCGAGCACGAATCCGTCGTCGGCGCGGTCTCCGATGAACGCGATGTCGGCTGGCACGCGCATCGTTCGCGGCGGGTCGGACCCCTTGCGCAGGCTCAGCTCGGCGCATAGCTGCTCGACGTGCCGCTTGTCGGCAGGAGGCGCTTTGCCTTCGCCGAGGGTCACCGTTGCGCCGCGGTCGTTGAACGTGGTGCGGACGCCCGCCAGGTGCTCGACCTGCGGCTGCTGGGCGAGGCTTGCGGCAGTTCCACGGGTACAGGGGCGAGCTGACGCTGTACCTGATGCGCCGCGGGTTGGCATGGTCTTCGGTTCCCGGTTGCGGGTTGCGCGCCTGTTGCGGCCTGCGTGGCACGGGTTGTTTGCGGGAAATCCTACGCTAAGGTTGAGCACGTGCTCTGCCGCTGGTGAGGGCGCTTGGGATTCCCGGTTCAAGAGGCGATGACCTTTCTCGCCCCTGCTCGCGCAACTCTCCCTGCAGGCCGATGGACCTGTAGAGCGTCACGGGTTTGATCTCGAGTTCGCTGCAGAGCACGGACACTGAGGTGTCGCGGTATACCATCGCGGCCTGCGGGAGCCGCACCTGAGCTTTCACCGGCGCCTTCCTGCCGCCATTTCGCCCGCGCGGCCTTGAGTCCGGCCAGGGTGCGTTCACGGATCAGCTCCCGCTCGAAGTCGGTCAGCGCCGCGAAGATGCCGAACACGAGGCGGCAGACCACGGGTGGTGGTGTCGTCAGTGCGCCCTGGCCGGCGAGCACCCGCAGGCCGATGGCGCGCAAGCAGTTGTCGGGTCCCCGGCCGGTGTCGGCCTTGTTTTCGCTCCCGCAACACGAGGCAGACCTGCTGCGCCACTACACGTACACGCTGAGCGACGAAGACCTGCAGCACATCGAGGCGCGCCGGCGCCCCCCGCAACAAGCTGGGCTTCGCGCTGCAGTTGTGCATGCTCCGCTACCCGGGC
Organism: Vicinamibacterales bacterium; assembly: GCA_965116825.1. GTDB lineage: Bacteria > Acidobacteriota > Vicinamibacteria > Vicinamibacterales > UBA8438 > WTFV01. The sequence continues at coordinate 2,419,159 of OZ220736.1, read as the reverse complement.
CGCCTGCCGGCTCCGGGCGAGTTCATTCCGCCGGCGGTGGTGGATTTCATCGGCCGCCAGCTCGACCTCGACGGGTACGAACTGGCCGACTACGCGGTGCGGTCCGAGACCCGGCACGAGCATCTTGCCGAGCTGCGCCGGCTGTACGGATTCCGGTCCTTCTCGGACCACGCGGCGCGTGAGCTCGGCGACCGGCTCCGCGAAGAGGCGCCGCTGGCGCGGTCGAACGAGGATCTGGCGCGCAGGTTCGTCGATGCCTGCCGGCAGACGCGCACGATCCTGCCGACCACGACGACGATTGAGCGGCTTTGCGCCGACGCGCTGGTCGACGCCGAACGCCGGATCGAAGCCCGCATCGCCGAACGCGTTCCGCCCGGACTTCGCTGGGGACTGGAAAATCTGCTCCGCGAGACGGTCGACGGCAACGTGACGCGGTTCGTCTGGCTCAGGCTGTTCATTCTGGACCGCCGACGAAAAAGAGCCGCACCCAAATTGGTGCGGTCCGCCGCCCACCTCACTTCCGATGGCGGCTCGGTTTGCTGTTGTCCGGGTCCAACCAGTCGAGAAGGTCTTCGTTTAACGGGTGATTCATCAACAAACACGGGCATGGAATGCGCCGGGAGCGTCGAAGCCCGCGTGCCGACGAGGTTCCCTTGGTGGACGGTGCGTCGCACGGGGGATGCCGCCGTGACTGCACTGTTACCCTGCGGCTTTGCAGGCTGTCGAGCGCAGCTACCGTTGGAAGCATCCTCCGGATATCCGGCCGCCGAGCCTCGGGGGCAGCGTTTTGACACTCCACCCGGCACGGGTAAGTCAGCAGCAGCGGCAGCGGCAGCCGCACGTCGATGGCGAACTGCGTCAGGCCGTCCAGGCCACTCCCCCGCCACCGTCTCCCGCCGCTCCGCGGAAATGCCGCCGGCAGATGCGCCCCCAGCAACCGGCGTGCGCTCAACGCTCCTGGACCGCCAGGCGCACGACGTCGTCCGTCCCCGCCGCCGCCGACTCCAGCCAGTCGAGGACGGCGTTCGGAGTCCAGCGCCCAGCGGTCCGCCTCCATCGGCGCGATGACGTCCCACTTGAACCGCTTGATAGAACCGCTCGGCCGTCGCCTCGTCGGTCACCACCAGCAGGATCGCCAGCGCCAGACTGGGCTGGACCCGCACCGCCGTAGCCCCACGCCGGTCCCGTCGGCGAGTGATTCCGCACCGCCAGCCAGCGACGTCCGCCAGTTCAGCGGCGCACCGTCGGCCGTCCCGCCGTCGGCGGAACTGCTGGGCGACGGCGAGCGTGTCGAACATAGGCGCGGGCGATACCAGAACCCCGCCGCCGGTCGAATCGGCTACCGGAAACCGGAACATGAGAGGCTCCCGCATGTCGTCAAGTTCTCCGGTGGACGCTCGACAGGCCCGTTGGTCGGGACTTCCTCGCACGAGGGGCTCCGAGCCAGCTCTCGTCGGGTCGCCCGCTCCTTCGGCGCGCCGCCGCCACCCCGTCTTTGTCAGGTGTACGATGGCTGAATGCCAAGTCTTGATCCCGTGGTCACCAGTACGGCCACTCGCGTGCTCCTGCTCCCGGTAGTCTGGCATTGGCTACGGCGCGGGTGGTACCGCATGTGTCGCCGTTGCGCGCTACGCAAATTCCGATCTCTCGCCCCCCTTGTCGAGGGCCTTCTGGAGCAGCTGGACCGGGACGAGGCTGTCAACCGGGATGCGGTCAGCCAGTTGGTGGCGGAGCTTGACGCGCTATCAGTCTATCCGCGGGCGGTCAGGGGCGAGCGCAGCACGGGGTTCCTACGGGCGGAGTTGGAGGCTCTCCGCCAGTACACGGACTCACGAGAAGACTACCTATCGTTACCGTTGGCGCGGACGAGTTTCTCAACCGGTCCGCTACGCGACGTGAACACCTTGCGGGACACTCTCAGCGCAGCATACGACCACTACTTTGGGAAGAAGAAGTAACCGCGAGGTCTGCCGCGAGACCTCGGCTCCGCTTCTACTTGGCGCCCCATGCGCGCCGCCACCTCTGGCAGAAGTCACCTCGCCCCGGCAAAACTGTGCGCCCCGAGGCCTCTGCGCGCTGTGACCAAAGAGCGGCTTGCCCGGGATTTCGGGGCACACCACGGCCCGCCTCGTACATCTGGCTGAGTGCGCACTGCGCAAAGGGCTGGTCCTGCTCGGCCCCGATCTGAAACCAGCGCACGGCTTCCGCCTCATCCTGCGGCACGCCGTTTCCGTCGCGATATATGCGGCCGATGCTCACAGTCGAATCCACCCCTTGCTCGAACGCCTGCAGCAACCAGCGGAGCGCTTCGGCTCCGTCCTGAGGTACGCCTTTACCGTCACGGTACAGCACCCCCAGGTTGTTCTGTGCAACGGCATCGCCCTGCTCGGCGGCGCGACGGTACCATCGTGCGACCTCGGCGGCGTCCGTTGGCACACCGGGGGCGCCCGTGGAATACAGGGAGGCGAGTTCCATTTGCGCACTGACGTCGCCCTGCTCCGCAGCCCGACGAAACCATCTTTCAGCCTCTACTGGGTCGTAACTGCCCTCTGAACCGACCACCCAACCCCTGTTGTACCAGCGGCCGAGTTCCCGCTGGGCGTCGGCGTCTCCGCCTTGTGCCAGCGGCTGCAGAAGGGCAGCACCTCGTCGGTGGGCCAAGCCGGCGAACGTCCCGTTCGGGAAGCGGTGTAGGTAGTCCTCGAAATCGGCGAGATCCTCGCTGTTCGCGATCGTCTGCCAGAACACCATCTCGGCGCTCGATGGTGCCGGGGCCTGCTCCGCGAGCGTGGTCGCCGGTGCCGTGCACAGCAGCAGGCTTGCCAGAACGAACATGTGAGCACCTCCTTACATAGCAGGTGGGCGGTCGTTGGACAGGAAGTCCCCGTTGTCGTCGCGGCCCGTGGTCACTGTATACGGCGGTCCCGACGCGGCAACGAACCACAAAGACGCGGCTAATCGCCCCGTGACCTGTGCGTTCAAAAACGCCCGGAACCGGTGGCGAACATCTTCCGCCGCGAAGCTCCACTCGGTCCCACACGTTGTCGGCGCGGTCGCCGGCGTCCGGGTCGGCGGACTTCTCGAGCGCGCCGAGGTAGCCGGTGATGCCGTGCACGGCTTCGAGCGCGTCGTCGAGGGGTGCTGCCCGCGCCGGATCCCGGACCTCCCTTGCGAGGTCGAACCGCTGGGCTAGGCCTCGCGAGTGCCATTCCGGGAGGGCGCCTGCGCGCAGGGCGTGGCGGGCCCGCTGCCAGAACGTGCGGCCCGGCTGCCTGTCGATCGCCGCGATCGCCTTGCGGCCGAGCTGGCGGTGCGGCGGGAGGTCGACGACCCGGCGCATTGCGTCGTCGTCGCCGTCGGGGTCGAGGGCCATTTGCAGGCAGGCCAGCGCGTCCTGGATTTCGGGACGGTCGTAGAAGCTCTGCCCGCCGGTGATGCGGTAAGGGATCCCTGCCTGCTTGAAGCCGGACTCGAACGCGCGCGACTGCGCGTTCGTGCGGTAGAGCACGGCAACGGTCCCGTTGTCGCGCGCGATCCGGGTGCTCGCCCGGTCGATCGCGAACGTTGCTTCTTCCGTCGCGTCCTTCGCGTGGTGGACCGCGGCGAGCGCCGAACCCTTCCGGGCGGCGCGGAGCGGGTGCTCCAGGCGCTCTCGGTTGTGGCCGATCATTCGCTGGGCGGCCTCGAGGAGCGGCGCCGCGGAGCGGTACGCGGTGTCGAGGTCAATCCGCCGGGTGTTCGGGAAGACCTTCTGGAAGTCCAGGATGTTGCGGAGTTCGGCTCCCCGCCAGCCGTAGATGGCCTGGTCGGGGTCGCCGACGATGAACACGTTGTGGTGTTCCTGGGCGATCAGCCGCGCGAGCATGTACTGCGGCGGGTTGGTGTCCTCATAGGCGCTAACTTGTTTTCTCGGCGTGGCCGGCGTATCCTGACCTGCGGATGCAGGACACGGAAGCCGGCACGGTGGACGAGGACTGGGAGGTGCTGTTGTCGTTCCTCCCGCAGGACTGGCGCGAACTGGCGCAGGACACCGGGGCGCTGAAGGGGCTGCGCAAAGACAAGGCGGTCGACAACCTGCTGCGGACCCTTCTGCTGCACCTCGGCTGCGGACACTCGTTGCGGGAAACGGTGGTTCGCGCGCGACAGGCGCATCTGGCGGACCTGTCGGACGTGGCGCTGATGAAGCGGCTGAAGAAGTCCAAGGGTTGGTTGCACGCGCTGTGCGTCCGTCTGTTCGAGGAGCAGGGCTTGGCGGTCGTCCCCGGAGGCGCGTTCCAGGTGCGGGCCGTGGATGCGACGACGGTGAAGGAACCGGGACCGAGCGGGTCGCTGTGGCGCCTGCACTACAGCGTGGGCCTGCCGTCGCTGACGTGCGATTTCTTCAAGCTGACGGGGACCGAGGGGCCGGGCACGGGAGAATCGTTGGCGCAGTTCCCGATCCGCGCCGGCGACCATGTACTGGCCGACCGCGGCTATTCGACCGCGCGGGGCATTCGCCACGTGGCCGACGCGGGCGGGCGGCTGATTGTGCGTGTCAATACCGGGTCGCTGCCGCTGTACACGGCGGGCGGACGGCCGTTCGACCTGCTGGCCGCGGTGTCGTCGGTCACGCGTCCGGGCGCGGTCAGCTCCTGGGCGACCACGGTCACAGCGCCGGGCGACGACGGCGGCCCGGCGTGCGAGGTTGCGGGCCGGGTCTGCGTGCTGCGCAAGTCCGCCGAAGCCATCCGCCTGGCGCACCAGAAAATCCGCCGGGACGCCGCCCGCAAGGGCAACCAGGTGCAACCGGCGACGCTGCGGTTCGCCGAGTACGTGATCGTCTTCACGACCTTTCCCGAGCCGCCCTTTTCCGCCGCGGACGTGCTGGAGTGGTATCGCCTGCGCTGGCAGGTCGAATTGGTGTTCAAGCGCTTCAAGTCGCTGGCCCAGTTGGGGCACCTGCCGAAGTACGACGACGACAGCGCCAAGGCGTGGCTCTACGGCAAGCTGTTCGTGGCGCTGCTGGTGGAGAAGTTGATTCACCACGCTCGCGCGATTTCCCCCTGGGGCTACGATGTGCCGGCGCCGGCGGCCTCGGAGCCCGTGGCGTGACTTCAAATTCATGCTCAACCAGGTCGCGCGCACCATCGAACCGCCGCTCCCGTTGGCGCGCCTGTTCAGTGACTGGCGAACGATCTCCGGTGGGCTGGCGGAGCCGCCACGTCGCCGACAGCCGCAACTCTCGGCGTACTTCGCCTGGACCGAGCTGCAGGAGGATCATGCGGCCCGAACAAGTTAGCGCCTATGGGTTGGTGTCCTGCCCCTCGTCGATAAGGACGTGGCGGTACCGCCGGGAGACCGCGGTCCGGGCCTCCGGCTGGTCATGGAGCGTCCAGACGGCTCCGAGGAGCATGTCGTCGAAGTCGAGGCGGTTGGTCTTGCGGAGGACGGCCTGGTAGGCGTTGGCGAGGCTCGCGTTGCGGTCCCGGTGCTCGTCCTTTCCCCAGGCTTCCGGGCTGCCCGCGTCCTTCATCATGTTCTTGAGCACGCTCATCCGCTGGACGAGGGTCTGCGGCTTCCAGATGCGGATGTCGACGCTGGCGTCGAACATGCACTGGCGCATGATGTCGAGTTGCTCGGCCTCGTCGGCGATCCCGAAGTCGGGCCGGATGCCGCTGCGGGCCCCGTGCTCGCGCAGGATGCTTCCGCACAGCCGGTGGAAGGTGGAGATCCACACCCGGCGCGTGACGTGGGCCGGGAGAAGTTCCTCGAGCCGGCTGCTCATCTCGCCGGCCGCCTTCCGCGTGAACGTGATGGCAGCGATCTCGCCCGGCGCGGCGCGGCCCTGCTCGATGAGGTAGGCAATCCGCGTGATGATGACGCGCGTCTTGCCGGAGCCGGGGCCGGCGATAACGAGGACGGGTCCGTCGGGGGCGGTGGCGGCTTCCCGCTGCCTGTCGTTCAGGTCGGCGAGGAGCGGTTGCCCTGCTTGCGCGGCCGGCCGCCTGTGTCGGCGTGCCCGGTCGTTGTCCTGCATGGTCGGTCCGCGGGTTGGCGTTGACGGCGGACTGCCGGTCAGCGGTCGCGTCTTCTGGGGTTCAGCCCCGTGTGCCTTCGGGTTCGGCATCGGAAGGAACGCTCACGTTCTGCGAGAAACCCTGAACCCTTGAGACGGCTCGACCATCGTATCGCGGTTCTGCGGCCCTTGGGTTTGCGTGCCCGTACGCAGCGGAGCTGATCCTTCAGGCGGCGTGTCCGGAGGCTGTGCTCGGTGGCCTTCGAGATCAAGTGCCGTGGGTCGTGTAGAAGTTCCCGGGGCCGCTCCGGCCATCATTTGGTGTGCCGATCGGGGGGCGAGCCACCGGGACCGGAATCACCCCCATCTGGCCCCTGAAGGGTCCGGTGGTCTAGGATTCCGTGCAGGCAGAGGCGGGATTTGGTGACCGCATCACGTGCAAACCGGCGCACCTTGCAGGCTTGGCCGCACCCGCCGACCCATCGGGTCGTTCCGAGAGTGATGCGTTTGCCCGGTCTCTCCCTATCGTCGCACCGGGCGCGACCGAGAAGGATGTTCGAGTTCCGCACCCAAGACGAGCTGATCGGCAGGTGCCTGATCCTCGACATGGGGGCGGTTTGCCTGCTGGGCGCCGTCAACCGGCAGGAGGGGTGGCCGCCGCGAAACGTGGTCGGTCGCCGGGAAGTTCGTTGCAGAGGTCGGATGGGTGAGCCGAACCTTGGTCTAGATGACTGGTGAAGAAGATGCCAACACCGGCCGCGGGCGATTCGCCCGCGCCGTCAGACGATCGAGTGCCGGGACACATGCCGGTCGCGTTCCGCTTTCACGCGAGGGCCTTGGCGGCGCTCGGCCGCGATCTCGTCACGAACGACATCGTGGCGGTCATGGAGTTGGTCAAGAACTCCTACGATGCGCTCGCCAGTACCGTCAGGGTTCGAGTCTGGAACAGCTCCGAAGACGGGCGTGTGCCGTGCCTCCAAGTGGAAGACGACGGGCACGGTATGGACTTCGCCACCATCCGCGACGTCTGGTGCGTCATCGCAACCCCGTTCCGAAGGGAGCAGCCTGTGTCGCGAATGGGGTCGATGACGCGTTCCGTGACCGGGGAGAAGGGGCTGGGCCGCCTTGCGGCCGCACGGCTCGGCGAGACTCTCGACGTCGTCACCAGGACCGAGGGGGGTCCGGTTCTGCACTTCACGTTACACTGGGACGACATGATCAAGGCCACCGACCTGGGCGACGCCGGGTTCGAGGTGGCCGAGTTGTCCGGTGACGCTTTCGGCAAGGAGCACGGTACGCGGGTCAGCGTCACCGGGCTGCGGAGCGATTGGAATGACGCCAAGGTGGACGAACTGCGGAGACACTTGGCCCGGCTCGTGTCCCCCTTCGGGAACACGAGCGACTTCTCGTTGCACGTCCAGATTGAGGACGGCCAGAGGCCGTCGGACGCACAGCCAATCGAGCCCCCTGCCTTCATGTCGAGGCCCAAGTATGCGATAGAGGGAAGCGTCGACGACAAGGGTGACATCGCAGCGGTTTACCGCTATCGACCGATTCAGGACGGGGCCGGCCGGGAGCAACCGATCGAAGACGAATGGGCTCCGGTCGAGGACCCAGCGTCCGAGCCGCCGGAACTGCACTTAGATCGGCCTGACACCAAGTGCGGTCCATTTCGGTTCGAGATCCGCGCCTGGGACCTGACCCAGGACGACACCCGCGACATCGCCGAGCACTTCCACGAGGCCCGGAGCTACATCCGCGACGCCATCAGGTCCCAGCAGGGCATCTCCCTTTACCGTGACGATGTTCTGGTGCTCCCGAAATCGGACAGCGGCCGGGACTGGCTCGACCTGGACCTGCGTCGGGTGAGCCGCGTCGGATCGCGGCTGAGCACAAGCCAGATTGTCGGCTACGTGCGGATCACGAAGGTCGGCAACCCCCAGATTCTGGACACCAGTGATCGGGAGGGTCTGGTCTCGAACGCGGCTTCGGTCGCGTTCCGGGATCGAGTCACGAGGATCGTGACGCTCCTTGAGGTCGAACGTGACAGCGACCGAATAAAGGACACCGGGCACGCGACGGACTTGTTTGCTCATCTGAGCGCCGACACTCTGGTCGAGAAGCTGGAAGGGCTCCGTGACCGCGGCGGCGATGTCGGGGAGGCCGTCCAGGCGGCGCAGAGATTCGGCGACGACCTGCAGCGGAACAGGGCCGCTATTGAGAGGCGCTTCGGATACTACAACCGCCTCGCGGTCATCGGCACGATTTCGCAGATCATCATCCACGAGATACGCAACCACACGACGGTCATCGATCGCGGACTCCGGAAGGCCAAGGAAGTTGTCGCGCGCGTTGGCGACGAGCTCGCCGCGCGAGCGGTGAATCTGGCGGGCGAATCCCTGACGGTCCTGGACACTCTCGCCAGCCGGTTCGCTCCCATGGCCAACAGAACGTACCGCTCGGGTCGCGAGGCGTCCGTGGTCGAGGACTCGCTTGCCCGTTGCCTCGCCATGCGCGAGAAAGAAATCGCCTCCGGCGAGGTCGTGGTTGAACCGCTGCCGCAGTCCGGTACACACGTGCAGATCGATCCGGCCGAACTGGACGCGATCGTCCTCAACGTGGTCGCGAACGCTGTCTACTGGCTCCGGCGGCACGACGGAGAGCGTCGGCTGGCCTTCCGAGTCGCGCCGGACTCATCCCGCGGGCGGGTCTCAATCGGCATCGACGATTCGGGGCCGGGAATTGATGCTGCAGATCGAGAACGGGTATTCTGGCCCGGCGTTACACGTAAGCCCAACGGGATTGGCATGGGGCTGACGGTCGCGTCGGAAATCGTGCAGGGGCATGGGGGAAGGATCCGCGTGAAGTCGCCGGGAAGGCTGGGTGGGGCGACCTTCGATTTCGACCTTCCCGCAGCCCGCGGCGACCGCGGCAAGGGAGGGCGGCGACGTCCATGAGGGTGCTCATCATTGACGACGATGAAGGTGTGCGACAGACCCTGCAGGGGACGATCGAGGAGCGCGACGGCTGGAAAGTACACGGCCAAGGATTCCAGGATCTCCCGCAGGCTCTGGTGGAATACCGGCCTGATGCGGTAGTTCTGGATCTCGTTGAGGGAGACCTGACGGAAGATGATGACATAGCGGGGAACCAGTCGTTCCGCGAGATTCGTAGGAATTGGTTCTGCCCGGTCGTCGTCTATTCGGCGCACGAGGGTCTGGAGGACTTCGAGCACTCCTTCGTCGAGATCATCCCCAAGGGCGCCGGCAGCGACCTGGCGGTTCTAGAGAGCCTGACGAGGTTCACTGCCGTTGCTCAAGTGATCGGCGGCGTTCACCGGGACTTCGACCAGCGCATTCGTCAGGCGCTACATGATTCGGTCCCCAAGCTGCGCGCGCAGTTCGGGACCGACGGGGACCAGGCCGACGGAGCTGTCGTCCTTCCTCGCGCCGTCCGCCGGCTGGTGGCGGCACGGATGGACGCGGACGCCTCAGGCGACGGCAAGCTCATGGCATGGGAGCGGTTCGTCATACCTCCGCTGGGCGGACATCTCTACTCCGCGGACCTGCTCAGACGAGAAGACGCGGGATGGACCGAACCCGAGGCGTTCCGGCTGGTGTTGACGCCTTCATGCGATCTTGTCCCACACGGTCGCGAGGAGCCCAAGGCCACTCGTGTCCTGGTCGCGCAGTGCGAATCGCTCACCGAACTTGGAACCGTCGAGTTGGGTGCCGGGACCGCGTTGTCGAACCGGAACAAGAAGAAGGTCAAGTCCATGCTGACCGAGGGGGTCGTCGACGGCCTCCTTCCGATACCCTGTTTCGCTGGTCACGTGCCGTCGATGGCGGCCAATCTCAAGCGCCTGGCGCTTATCGAGTGGGACAGGATTCGGCTGGAGGAGCGTGAGCCCACGGTGGCCGACGAGCCCGCGGCGGCCGAACTGGCGGGGGGCGACGAGCCCGCAGCGGCCGAGCCGGCGGCGGCCGATGAGCCGCTATACGTCCGGGCTGCATCCACCGACAGCCCGTTTCGCGAGCTTGTGGTGTGGGCCTATCTCCGGGTGACCGGACGGCCGGGGGCACCGGTTTTCGATGTCGACGGGTGGTTGGACGACATCTTGGAAACGCAGGACGGAGCAACTAATCGTGAAGGCGATTGACCTCTGCTGCGGCGCCGGAGGTCTCACGAGCGGACTCCGGCGCGCCGGCTGGGATGTGGTCGCCGGTATTGACGTGGACGATGCGGTCGGTCCCACCTACGGCCACAATAACCCTACATCCCGCTTTGTACACGCTGATCTCCGCAGCATTACGGACCAGGACGTGCGAGATCTTGCGAGCGGAGTTCCGAGCCGCGAGTTGCTGATCGCGGGCTGTGCACCGTGTCAGGCGTTCAGCAAGCAGCGCGGTCGAAGCGGCCTCGAGCGCCGTTCAGACGCCACGCTGCTTCGGGAGTTCGGTCGGCTGGTGGTCGCTCTGCGACCGCGCGCGGTGCTGATGGAGAACGTTCCCGGTATCGCGGATGTTCCGGGGTTCAGCGCCTTCAGGCGGTTCATCAGGAACCTGCACGACTGCGGCTACGACTACGTCCACCGCATTCTCAACGCAGCGGACTTCGGCGTGCCGCAGCACCGTCGGCGCCGCGTTCTCGTGGCCGTACTCGACGGATCCGCATTCCTGCCGGAGTCGCTCAGTGCGCGCCCCGGCGCCGGTCACGCCACCGTGCGGAGCGCGATTGCGGATTTTCCCGCGATAGACGCCGGGCAGGCTCACCCTGACGTTCCCAATCACTACGCCGCCCGCCTGTCGCCCCTGAACCTGGAACGGATCCGGGCAACCCCGGCTGACGGCGGAAGTCGTCGAGCCTGGGACCGAGGATTGGTGTTGGACTGCCACCGGCCGCAGGGTAGGGGATTCAGTGACGTCTACGGGCGCATGTGGTGGGATCGCGTGGCCCCCACCCTGACGAGTCGGTGCAACAGTCTCTCCAACGGGCGGTTCGGGCATCCAGAGCAGGATCGGGCCATCAGCCTTCGGGAAGCGGCCGCGCTCCAGACCTTCTCTGACGACTACGCGTTCTCAGGCTCGATGAATGCCATTGCCCGTTGGATTGGGAACGCAGTCCCGGTAGCGCTCGCTGAGGCCGTCGGGGCTGCTGTCATGCGGGCCGCTACGTGAACCAATGTCCGGCCGGACCGGTAGAACCCGTCCGTCCAGAATCCTCGACGCTGCTCCGTCGCCGGAGCGGAGCGCGAACATGGCGCGCATCGGTTCGGCGGACACTTCACCGGAACTCGCGGTGAGACGGCTTCTGCACCGTCTCGGCTACCGCTTTCGACTTCACAGGCGCAGCCTGCCGGGCACGCCCGACATCTGTTTTCCCGGACGCAAGAAGGCGATCTTCGTCCATGGCTGTTTCTGGCATCGCCACGAAGGCTGCCCGCGGACCACGATGCCCGCCACGCGGACATCGTTCTGGAACGACAAGTTCCGGAAGAACGTGGAGCGCGACCGCGCGAGTCTGACGGCTCTCCGTGAACTCGGTTGGAGCGTCATGGTCGTATGGCAGTGCGAAACGGCGAGGCCAGACGCTCTCGAGCCGCGGCTCACGGCATTCCTTGAGGGCACACCGTAGAAGGGAGATCGGAAGTTGGGCCGGTACCGGTCCTGGCCCCCGTACAACCACATCGACATGATCGTGTGCAGCCACGATCCGCGGGAGCCGAATCTGTCCACGCACACGTCGATCAACGAGTGTCCGTTGATCGCGAGGCGCCGAGGCGAGGTCTCCAGGGCTGCCATGGAAAGTGCCGCAGGCGGGCCGTGTGCGTCGTTCCTCGGGTCATGCTACAGCCCGCACGTTCGGCCCCTTCTGCCCCGAAAGGGCCTCAGCGAGACGATCCAGGCCCTCGCGGACCGCCGGCCACGGCTTCGCGAGGTCTATTGCCGACACCCACAGCGGATGTCCATGCACGCGGTAGCGGTAGTCGAACGTGGTCCCCGCGGTCGCGTAGAGCAGCACTCCGAGAGCCGGCGGCTCAGCCGCGTACGACCGGGCGTGGTTCGTCAGGTACGCGAAGAGCTGATACAGGTGGTCGCTGCGTAGCGAGACCGTGCTGGCCTCGCCCGCGCGCGCGAACGGTTCTGACACACACTTGGTCTCAACGATGACGCTCCGCCCGTCGGCTGCGCCCGGGACGTAGATGTCGGTTTCCATCAGCGGGAGGCGCAGGACGGCGCGCCCCTCGGGCGCCGCGTCCCACTTGATGCTCTTGTGCCCGGGAACCCCGAGCCGCGGATGCTCGGTGCGGAGGAAGCCGCGTACGAAGTCCTCGAACAGCCGGCCCATCTCCCGCTCGTCGGTCGTGAAGTCGCGGAATCGCACCGCCCCGGCGTGAGCCTCCGGGAACAAGTGGCGGGCGATCATCCGACACAGGTCGAGCAGGAAGCCGTAGTCGGCGTTGTTCCGGTGGATCTGCACACGGCGGAACAGATCCTCGCGCAGATCCACCTCGCCGACATCGGCGATCCGCTGCACGAGCCGCGTCAACTTCCCTTTCAGTTCCGTGTTCAGCTCTTCGACCGCGGCGAGCCGCAGCATGGTCGTCTTGACGATCCGGTTGTGGAGCACGTTGCGGCTCAGCTCCTCGAAGCGGACACGCACTTGGCCTCGCACGCGCAACGCACGCCGAACCGTCGACGGCAGATCCAGCTTGCCGCGCGGCCTGCGGGTGTCCTCCGCCCGTTCCCAGTAGTCTCGATCCAGGCCACGTCGCAACACCTGAGAGAAGCTGTCGTGAAGGAGTCGGGCCAACAGGTTCTGCGGCAAGTCGAACGTGGATGTACGCACATCGTCCGGTACCGCCTCCAGTCGGTCCAACCGTTCCCATGCGTAACAGAGAACGTAGTACAGGTTCTCGGCGGGAATCTTCATGCGGCGTCAGTCTGCGGCACGCAGGGCGGCGACCGCGTTCCTTGCACGTTCCGCGTCGTCGAACCAGTACTCACGGAGCAGCGGTTCGATCTCGTAGCGGACTACATCCGTGTACCAGCCGTTCCAGGCGGCGGCGTCGGCCAAGCCCGTTGGCGGCCGGCAGAAGTAGCTGTGACCAATCTGAATCCCTCGCCCAACTGCGGGTGTCCTCGGATCTGCGAGTTCAATGCCTCGAGGCGCGTCCTGATCCGACGACGCATCGGCTCCGGCACGGCACCATCTGCGAGGTGGCGCTCAAAGCCATCGCTGCCGAAGGCCGGCTCGACGGTCGAGAAGGCGAACCGCCGCCGCAACGCGTAGTCGACCAACGCGATGGAGCGGTCAGCGGTGTTCATCGCGCCGAGCAGATGGAGGTTCGCCGGAACGTGGAACGCCGGCTCGCCGGGGCGGCCGTATGCTGTGCGGACCGCCCACACGGGGTCTCGCTTGTCGGCCTCGATCAGCATCAGCAACTCGCCGAAGATGCGGCTCAGGTTGCCGCGGTTGATCTCGTCGATGATCAGCACATGTGGGCGATCCGGTGCTGCTCGGGCGCGAGCGCAGAAACGCAGGAACGGCCCGTCCTGTAGGTCAAAACCGCCAGTTTCGGTGGGCCGGTACCCGCGGACGAAGTCCTCGTAACCGTAGGATTGGTGGAACTGAACTGCCTCGATGCGGTCTGTCGACCGCTCTCCGGTCAGCAGCCACGCGAGACGCCGCGCCACGTAGGTCTTGCCCGTGCCCGGCGGCCCTTGTAGGACAAGGTTCTTCTTGCGCTCCAGGAGCTTGACGAGGCTCTCGGTCTCGTCGGCGGACAGGAAGAGATCCCCACGCGCATGCTCAAGGGTATAGGCGTCCGGTGGTGGCGGGTCAGGTCCGTTCTTGCCGTCATCTTGTCGCGTTGCCGACCAGACGGCGCCTTGTGCATCGAGACGATCGCGCAAGGGGGCCGGCCAGTCACCGCCGTCCCGAACCAGCTCGTCCAGAAAGCGGAGAATGTCTCTGTAGACGGCGCTCGGCCGCTCACCGGTCGGTCCGTTCCCCCGCCCCCCAAGCTTCCAGGCTCTACGGAAGGCATCGATCTTCGCTGGTGGCAGCCGGTGTACGTCCTCCGCCATCAGCAGGAAGGTCCCGATGTTCAGACGCCCGCCGAGTGTCCCGAGAATCTCCGTGGGTACCTGGTCGCAGAAGCCCTGCAGGCGCTCTTCCGGAGCCGCGTCAACTGACCACAGAGCGTGCAGCGCGTCCCGGCACTGGCCCGGTTCGCGAGTCATCCACTTGAGAAAAGGGTTGTGGCTTCGATAGTCGGTCAGGTTGTTGAGCTTGTGAGTGAAGGCGTGTCGCAACAGGTCTTCCCAACCTTCCGCTCCTGACCGCAAGCGCTCTCGCGCCGCGTTGACCTTGGCGGCCACTTCAATCTTGTACGTCACCTCGTCCGCCTCGAAGTTCGGAGCCGCCCGGCAGTGCTTGATCCGGTTCAGCAGCTCGGACCATGCCTCGGACGCCTCGGACGGCGATTCCTTGATGCCGAGCGCGCGCTTGGCGCCAGCGACCTGATCGGGGTACTTCGTGATGTCGGTCAACGTCTTGGGGACCAACCCCTTCTTCCTGATCCTCACGCCGTCCGTTCTTGACAGCCACTCGACATCCCGAACGTGCTTGTACTTCGGCCTCTCCTCGTCAAAGCGGTAGTCCGACCTGACGACACCGTGGCCGAGCACGAGTTTCGTGCCCTTCTTGACGAATATCGTGTCGCCCGGCTTCATCACATGGCAGAACTCCCAGTACGCCAGCGCATCGTGCATCCCGTGGCCTTGCTTCTTCAACTGGTCCTTGTTCTCGTATCGCCGTAGGTCGCCAACATCGTCGCCGCCCATGCGAACAACCCCCTCAGCGTGACAACTATCCCAGAGCCTGGACTGCTCCCCAAGCGCCATCAGCCAGTAGCGTCTTCTATCGACTATCGTCATGTCTCTCCGCTCCTCGCAGCGGTCTGGCTGTGTTGCCGAGACCGATGCCGACCGCAGGGTCAAACGGTCGCGCCAGCCGCGTCGCCGGTCCACAAAGCTCCGTCGCCCGCGCCTCGCACAATTGTAGGCGCGCCATAGCCCACGGGCACCAGCACCACCCCCGGCACGACTCGATCCTGTAAGCGACGACGCAATCCCGCTTGCGGGGTGCTCAGACGCGACGGCGCGGTAGGCCTGTTCGTGCTCGGCGGTCCTCACTATAGGGGCTCTACGGGCTGGCCGGTCCGGACCCATTCAGCGGCGCGACACTGCGCTCATCTTCCTCAACCGGCATGCCGACCTCTGGCTGGTCGATTCGCCTGCAAACCGGACCGTGGTCCTGGGCATCGGCGCTGTGCCGCACGGATTTCCGGTCCAGCACCAGCCGACCATCGACTCCGTCCGCCGCCTGTGGGGAGTTCCGTGCCCACTCAGGAGGAATTGCAGGAGTGGGACCGAGACCGGTCTGATCGAGCCGATGTTCGATTTCGACAGAGGCGTCACACAGGCGGTCAACGGTAGCAGCCCGCCGGACGGCGGGGTTGAGAACAGCGGGTTTCGGTCGGTTGTTTTCGCCGATGGCGGCAATCCTCTGTCTTGCTGTCTTGCATCGCCCACAGCCGACGTGGCGGCGAGCGCCGGGTTGCTCAGCCGCGGCTTGAACGTCTTGGCGCCGTCGTCAATGGCATCGTCGCCCTTGTGCGTCTCGCCTCGGCTGGAAGCCCAACAAGCCGCTCCCCGTCTCGAAGTCGTCGCCGGCCGTGGCCGGCCCGTCCACCATCGCATAATGTACCGAGACTCGGGCGCGCACCGCCTGATCGAGAACCACGTCGAAACGATTCGCGCCGGACGTCTCACCCGCCTCAGGTCGGCCGCGCTCCGTTCAGGGTGGCCCCCGGAGCGCCTCAGTTGCGCCCGCCACCTGCGTTGCTGTCCGCGGAGCGGAGTTCGGCCCGCCACCTCCATGAGCGATGCGCGTGAGCACTCTCCTGAACTGAGCTAAGGCCTCTCGCCACAATAAATTAGTGATTTATAGGGATTGGTGTTATCCTCGAATCTCGTGGACAACGTACTGACACAAGTGATTCAGGAGAAGTTTGCCGCGATTCAACCGTTGCTCAACGAAAGGACGCGTCGGCGTTGGGCCGCGGTGGAGGCAAGGGCACTCGGACGCGGTGGAATCGCGCGGGTGGCCGAGGCGACGGGGTTGTCGAGGGCGACGATCAGCGCGGGCCTGCAGGAATTGGCCGCAGGGCCCGAAGGCGACGATGCCGCGGGACGGTTGCGCGGGCCGGGAGCAGGCCGCAAGGCCCTGGCCGAGCACGACGCCGGCTTGGTGGCGGCGTTGGAACGGCTCGTCGACCCGGCGACGCGCGGCGACCCGACGGGGCCGTTGCGCTGGACCTGCAGCAGTGCGGCGCGGCTGTCGCGGGAACTCCAGGAGGCGGGCCATCGGGTCAGCGAGCGTTCGGTGAACCGGCTGCTGCACGCGTTGGGTTACAGTCTGCAAGCGAACCGTAAGACGCTGGAGGGGAAACAGCATCCGGATCGGGACGCGCAGTTCAACCACATCAACCGCCGGGTGCGGGCTTTTCAGCGGCGGCGCCAGCCAGTGGTGTCGGTGGACACGAAGAAAAAGGAGCTGGTCGGCCCTTTCAAGAACGCGGGTCGGGAGTGGCGTCCGCGCGGTCAGCCCGAGCCGGTTCGGGTCCACGACTTTCCGGACAAGACCCTCGGCAAGGCGATTCCGTACGGCGTGTACGACCTGACTCACGACGCCGGTTGGGTGAGCGTTGGCGTCGATCATGACACCGCATCGTTTGCGGTGGAGACGTTGCGGCGGTGGTGGCGGCGGATGGGTTGCGTCTCGTATCCGGCCGCGGGCCGGTTGTTGATCACGGCTGACGGTGGCGGTTCGAACGGCAGCCGCAACCGTCTGTGGAAGTGGGAGTTGCAGCAGTTCGCCGACGAGATGGGGCTGCGGGTCTCGGTGTGCCACTTCCCGCCTGGGACGAGCAAATGGAACAAGATCGAGCACCGGATGTTCTGTCACATCACGGAGAACTGGCGGGGCCGGCCGTTGGTGAGTCGGGAGGTGGTGGTGAACCTGATCGGCCACACGACGACGCAGAGCGGCCTGGCGATTCGTTCCGAGTTGGACGAGAACAGCTACCCGACGGGGCAGCCGGTGACGGCGGAACAGATGGAGAGTCTTTCGCTCAAGCGGGACAAGTTTCACGGCGACTGGAACTACAGTCTTAGGCCTCGAGAGACAACAGAATAATCAAGTTATTTTGGCGAGAAGCCTAAGCTGTCCCAGTGCCAGTTAAGGTGACGGGGCTACTCCATGCTCGGCACGGCTCGCGTGCCGGGCTGTGGACCGGTCACGCGAGGCGTGCGAAGGACGGCCATCCGAGGCGTGCCAAGGACGGCCATCGCCGGGACGCCGCTGAGGGCGCACTGTCTCCGGGCGATGGCGCGCCGCGGCTGGCACCGGTACATGTCTGCGTGGACTGCGGCGCACGTGGTGAGCCTATCCGGGACGCGGCCGGGACCGGGAAATGGCGCTGCCAGACATGCGCCGATCGGTCGCGTTTGACCAACCCCCGACCCTGGTTGAGTTGGGGTGTCGCGGACCGAGGCAAGTCATGACCCCGTGGTCCCGGGAGCAACGCGAGATCGACAACACCGCGGTCGGCCGGACGTGGAATTCCGCCGGGCTCATGTAGAGGCTTGGGGAGGCTTGGGGATGACTTGGAACGAGTGGATCCTGATCTTCGCGACACTCGTCTCGCCGGCATTGCCATTCTGCTTCCCCGCTCCGGCCCCGCTTGTACCTGGGCGAGCCAGTGGCTACTGCACAGGATGCCCGTTGCGCGGCGACAGAAACCCGAGCGACCGGGTGACTTGCTTCAACTGCGGTGGGGGTCGGTTCACGAACGGTTCGCATCGTGTCCGGATTGGCGGCGGGCTGCGCGCGATGCAATCGGCCGATAGTGGCCCGTCTGGGGCAGCTACTGTCACCCCGTGCGGGTCCGTGCGGGTGAAGGGAATCGCGAGCACAGGGTTCCGCTGTGCCACCGCGGTCTGGAGGTTCTCGACGATGTCCCCTCGTGTCGCGATTGGTGACGGCGAGCCGGTTCGAACAGCAAGGTGCTTCACCAGTTGCTGGAGCGTCGGCACAGTCGCCGCACGGCTTCTGGTGGTCATACTGGGGACTGGGCGGAGGAGCCGAGCAGATGGACGCGGTGCGGCCGGACGGTGGTGGCGTCGAAGAGGGTAACGAGTCGCGTCGAGTGTCCCCATGATGATCTTCGTGACTCGTCCGCTGAGTGGTCGTGGTCGTCGAAGATCCGCGCCGCGGATCGGCGTCAACGCTTCCTCGAAGCCGACACCGTGTTTCTTGACGTTGGCCTCGGCCTTGGGAACGCCGGCCACGCATAGTCCACGCTTTTCTCGCGAGCGATTCATGCCGCCCTGCCACCGATGATCCGGTCCAACGGCTGCGCCGATGTGTTTCCGTCCAGCCGACCTCACTCCGTGTAAGGTACCCGCCGGGCCATGACCGACGCTCAACGTGTTCCCGCCGATTCTCAGGAAGTCCGCGCCCGCTTGGTCGAGGCCCTGAAGCTCGATCTGGTCGGCCCCTGGGCCGGCCATGATCTAGGCGCCGAGCGATTGCCGGGCCGCGAGCGCCCGTCGAACTGGTATGTCGCCGGCTTTCTGATCCCGACCGGTACGCCACCGGATCGGAGCGCGGACGCCGACGAGGACGACGATCTCGACACGGTCCCCGAGTCGGCGGGCTTGGCCGAGGAGTCGAACGACGAGCGCAAGGCGGCGCGCAAGGCGTTCTTCCCGTCGTCAATGGGGCTGAGCTTTCTCGTAGGCGGGGTTTGCCGCGCGCTGGCGGTCACGGTGCGGTGGGGGGACTACGCGCCAGCCGAGATCGAGGACGCCGACGGCGGCAAGACATCGGTGTGGCAGCGGACGCCGCGCGAGGCGGCGCTGTCGGTCCCGCTCGGCGCAGGGCCGGTCGTCCGGGACATCCCCGGCTCGGGCGGCCTGCAGCTTCAGGCGGTCGAACGCGCGATTGACGCGATGGGCCTGAGCGGCGCGGGACTGCCCGCCGGCACGCGCTCGGTGTCGTGCTTCCTGGTGAACCGGCGCGGCCCGGACGCCGGCCAGCCGGATCGCGCCTACGCGTTCCAGGCCGAGATCGAGGTGCGGAGCGACGCGGGCTTCCTGCCGCGGCCGGACTTGCGCGGGGCGCATGCCGCGGAGTGGGACGATCGGGTAGCGGACCTGCATTATGCCGATACTCGGGAGTATGCCGCCGGGCACGGGGTGTCGGCGGAGTGGGAGCTCGCCGACGGCGAGTGCCGGCTGATCCGCACGGCGTGGATCGGGACCGCCGAAGTGCAGAATACGGTCCCGGCGAAGGCGCCCGACGTCGAGCTGTCGATGGAGGCGCTGGGCCGGCTCGGCGACGCAAGTGCGGCGCAGCAGGCGCTCGATCCCCTCGTGACGCAATACCGCGAGTGGATCGAGGCCCACCGGCAGGATGTCGCCGCTGGCGCGTCGGAGGGCGACCGAGGGGAGACGGCCGGGCAGCTGCTCCACTACGCCGGGGTCGCGGCCGAACGGATGGCGCGCGGCGTGGCGCTGCTCGGCGAGGACCCCGATGTTCTCGACGCGTTCCGGGTGGCCAACCGGGCCGTGGCGCGCGCCCTGCGGCAGCGCCTTGGCGAGCGGCTGGAACCGGCCGGGGCGCGCTGGCGTCCGTTCCAGCTCGCGTTCCTGCTGCTGAACCTGCCCGGCCTCGCCGATCCGCACGACGTGCACCGCGAGACGGTGGACCTGCTGTTCTTCCCGACCGGCGGCGGGAAGACCGAGGCGTACCTGGGCCTGGCCGCGGTTGCGATGGTGCTCAGGCGCCTGCGGCATGCCGGCGACGACGGGCTGGCCGGGGCCGGGGTCAGCGTCATCATGCGCTACACGCTGAGGCTCCTGACGCTGGATCAGCTTGCGCGCGCCGCCGGACTGGTCTGCGCGCTCGAGATCGAGCGGAGCGAGGCGGACGGGCGCTACGGCAGGTGGCCGTTCGAGATCGGTCTGTGGGTGGGAAAGGCGGCCACGCCGAACATCCTGGGACGCAAGGGGGATGGCCGCCAGGATTCGGCGCGCGCGAAGGCCACCGCGTTCAAGCGTAACCCCGACCGGAACCCTTCGCCGATCCCGCTGGAGAACTGTCCGTGGTGCGGGGCGGCGTTCAGGCCCGAGTCGTTCACGCTGTCGCCCGACGCCGACCGCCCGCGTGAGTTGCGCATCGTCTGCTCGGACTGGGAGTGCGCGTTCAGCGGCGACCGCCCGCTGCCGGTCGTCGGCGTGGACGAGCCGATCTACCGGCGGCTGCCTGCGTTCCTGATCGCGACGGTGGACAAGTTCGCTTCCCTGCCATGGGTCGGGCAGGCTGGCGCGCTGCTCGGCGGCGCCGACCGTTTCAACGGGGACGGGTTCTACAGCGCCGCCGACCCCGGGACGGGGCGGCGTCTGGAGGCGCCGCTTCCGCCGCCCGATCTGGTCATTCAGGACGAGCTGCATCTGATTGCCGGGCCGCTCGGCACGATGGCCGGCCTCTACGAGACGGCGATCGAGACGCTGGCGGCGCGCGAGGCGGACGGACGGACGATCAAGCCGAAGATCGTCGCCTCGACCGCGACCGTCCGGCGGGCGCAGGACCAGGTCCAGGCGTTGTTCGCGCGGCCGGCGACGCAGGTGTTCCCGCCGCCCGGACCGGACCGGCGCGACACGTTCTTCGCCCGCACCGTCCCGTCATCGGAGACGCCGGCGCGGCTGTACGCCGGGGTCGCCTCGCAGGGCCGGAACCCGAAGGTGCTGATGCGGCGCGTGTTGCTGGCGCTGATGGGCGCGGCGGCGCACGCCTGGCAGGCGGCCGGCGGCGAGCGGAATCCGCAGAACCCGGCCGATCCGTACATGACGACGCTCGCCTACTTCAACAGCCTGCGGGAGCTGGGCGGTGCGCGGCGGATCCTGGAGGAGGAGGTGAGCACCACCGTCAAGCGCTACGGCGCGCGGCGGCGGATTGGCGAGGCGCGGCGGCTGTTCCAGGACCGCACGACCTTCTCCGAGGTGCTGGAGCTGACCTCGCGGGTCTCGACAGACCAGGTGGCCGAGGCGCGGCGGCGGCTCGAATGCCGGTTCAACGACCGAACCAGGCGCGTCGACTGCGCGCTGGCGACGAACATGATTTCGGTCGGTCTCGACATCCCGCGGCTGGGACTGATGCTGGTGCTCGGGCAGCCGAAGATGCACGCCGAGTACATCCAGGCGACGAGCCGGGTCGGACGCTCGGCGGAGGGTCCGGGTCTGGTGGTGACGTTGCTGAACGTGCACAAGCCGCGCGACCGGTCGCATTACGAGCGGTTCCGGCACTATCACGAGACCTTCTACCGCTCGGTGGAGCCGGCCAGCGTGACGCCGTTCTCGGCCCGCGCGCTCGACCGCGGGTTCGCGGGCGCGCTGGTGGCTCTCGCGCGGCACCTCGAACCGGCGCTGACGCCGCCGCGGGGCGCCGAGCGGATCGCCGACGTGCGCACCGCCCTGGAACCGCGTCTGCTCGACGCGTTCGCGGGCCGGGTGGAGCAACAGGCGTTCGGTGAGGACGACGAGCGCGAGGAACGGATTCGCAGCGTGCGGGACCGGGTCGGGGATCTGCTCGACTCGTGGCGCCGGGTCCTCGACGACTATCAGGGAGACGGTGTGGAGCTGCAGTACCAGCGCCACGAGCTCCGGCAGCCGAAGCCGCTGCTGCGGGAGATGCTCGAGGAGCGGTTCGAGACGGAGCATCACCGGAAGTTCCGGGCCAACCGCTCGTTGCGGGACGTCGAGCCGGAAGTCAACCTGTACCTGCACGACCTGCGGGGGCCGCGGGAGCCGGAGGGCGCGTGAGGCGGAAGGCGCACGGCCAGGTTCGCCGCAGCCAGGTCATCACGACCTACGGGCCGGGGGCTCTTATCGACCTGCCGCAGGAGTCGGCGATCGTCGCGGGGCTCGACGAGTGGCCGCCGCCGCACAAGCTGGAGGAGGTCGACGAGCCGCGGCTGGCGCGGAAGCTGGCGGCGATTACCGGCGTCGCGTCGCCGCGCCTGCTGGCGCCGCCGCCGGTGTCTTCAGATCCCGGGGCCGCGCCGGCGGGCATCGGGGCGTGGCGCTTTCCGGAGTGGTTCGTCGTGCAGCCGCCCGCGGCTGGCGAGGGCGCAGCGCAGACGGGGGTCCGGCGGCTGGTGCACCGGAAGGCGCTCGATGATCGGCGGCGCTTCGAGGGCCGAGAGGTGGTGGCGACCCGTTTCGTCCGCGGCTGTCCGCGCGGGCACGTCGACGATCTCGACTGGAGCCGGTTCGCGCATCGGGGCGTCGGCGAGTGCCCGCGGACGCGGCCGCTGTGGCTGGACGAGCAGGGGACGACCGGGGACCTGGCCGACCTGCTGGTGCGTTGCGAGTGCGGCGCGGCGCGGCGCCTGTCGGATGCGAGCATGCTGGAGGTCAACCCGCTGGGGACGTGCCGGGGAGCGCGGCCGTGGCTCGGGCGCGACACGAACGAGGAGTGCCAACTGCCGAGCCGGCTTCTCGTGCGGACCGCGTCGAACGCTTGGTTCCCGCAGGTGCTCAGCGTGCTGTCCATCCCCGAGCGGGGCGCGGCGGTGGACACGGCGGTGCGGGAACTCTGGGACTACCTGGACATCGTCGACGACGAGGCCAGTCTGGCGGTCGTGAAGCGGAAACCGCAGGTGGCCGCCGCGTTGTCGCCGTTCGGCGACACGGAGGTCCTCGCGGCGATCGCCGGCATGAAGGGAGGCGCGGCGGGGAGTGACCGTTCGGTCAAGGAGATCGAGCTTGAGGCGCTGCTGGCGGCGCCGGAGGGATTCGGTGACGACGTCCCGGTCAATCCGGACTTCCATGCGCGGCGGCTGCCGGATGCGGTGTGGCGGCGGTCGGAGCGGGCCGCGGGGGTTGCGGCGGTCATCCAGCTTCACCGGCTCCGCGAAGTGGCGGCCCTGTCGGGCTTCACACGGTTCGAGGCGGTGACGCCGGACATCCACGGCGAGTACGAAACGGACGTCGAGCGTGCCGCCATCGCGATCGAGCCGACCTGGTTTCCGGCGGTGGAGAACCGGGGCGAGGGGTTGTTCCTGCGGCTGCGCACCGAGGCGGTGGATGCGTGGCTGGCGCGGCCGGCGGTCCGGGAGCGGCTGGACGCGCTGGGGAGGGGGCATCGGCAGTGGGCGCAGCAGCGCAAGTCGGCGCCTCCGTTCCCCGACGGTCCCTACTTGTTGCTGCACACCCTGTCGCACCTGCTGATGCAGTCGCTGGCCATGCACTGCGGTTATCCGGCGAGCTCGTTGCGCGAACGGATCTACGCGGAGGAGGACGGGTACGGGCTGCTCATCCATACCGGCAGCCCGGACGCGGAAGGCACGCTCGGCGGTCTCGTACAGCAGGCGCGTCGCATCGACGGGCATCTTGCCCGCGCGCTGGACGCTGGCGGGCTCTGCTCGAACGACCCGACCTGCGCCGAGCATGCGCCGGGCGACCGCATGACCGGGCGGTGGCTGCACGGGGCCGCGTGCCACGGGTGCGTGCTGGTCGCCGAGACGTCGTGCGAGATGCGCAACGACCATCTCGACCGCGCGCTCGTCGTGCCGGTGCTCGGGGTGCCGGAGGCCGCGTTCTTCGGGCCGGCGGGATGACCGACGCGTTGCTGGCGTTGCCGCCGCACCTGCGCAAGCGGCTGGAGCGTGCCCTCGATTCGGGACTGCTCGCACCGCCCTACCGTCCGGTTGCCGTGAGCGCGGCGCTGGGCGGCGCAGCAGAGAGCGGGGCGGTAGCCGCGGCGCTGCGAGAGATCGACGGGCTGGGCGTCTCCCGCCGCGGGTGCGCGGCGTGGCTGCGCGGCTTCGAGCGGGTGGCCGGCCGGCGCACGGCGCCCGCCTTCGTCTGGTCGGGTCCGGAAGTCGCCGGCCTGCACGCGCGCGATACGCGGCGCGTCTACGAGGAGGTGCTCGGCTCGGCGGCGCGCTCGGCGTGGGTGGCGACCTACGCCTTCTTCGACGGCCCCCGCGCCTTCGAGGCGCTGGCGCGCCGGATGGACGATGCGCCGGACGTGGTCGTCACCCTGCTCCTGAACGTGCAGCGCCGCCGAGGCGACACGACCGGCGCCGACCGCTTGGTCCGGCGTTTCGCGGATCGCTTCTGGACCGAGGAATGGCCCGGAGCGACCCGGCCGCGGGTCTTCTACGACCCGCGTTCGCTGGATCCTGCCGGAGGCGCCGGCGTGCTCCACGCCAAGGCGGTGGTCGTCGACGACGAGGCGGTCTTCGTGACGTCGGCGAACCTGACGGCGGCGGCGCTGGACCGGAACATCGAGATCGGCCTGCTCGTCCACGACCGCACGCTGGCGGCGACCGTGACGCGCCACTTCACGACGCTGATCGAGGGGGCGCTGCTGCTGCCGTTGCCGGCGTGATGCGGATGGCGTGGGGTTGATGGCCGGGTGTGGCCGGGTGACGACCCGTGCGTTCTTCTAGAATGGCGGCTGCCGCCGTGCTTCTATGGCGCAGATGTTCGATGACTCCACCCGATCCGATCCGCGCGCTGCCGGAACGCCCGCCGAAGGTGGGCGAACTGGTCCAGGTACGCTCCCGCCGGTGGCTGGTCGAGGAGGTGGCCTCGTCGGAGACCGCCGGCGCTTCGCCTGTGGTGGCGCTGTCCTGCGCGGACGACGACGCGGCGGGGAGGAACTGCGGGTCTTCTGGAACTACGAGCTCGACCGCCGCATCCTCGAGGAGGAAGGCTGGGACCGTCTCGCCGAGCGGGGCTTCGACGACCCGCGCCGGTTCGCGGCGTTCCTGCACACGCTGCGCTGGCACTGCGTTACGGCCACCGACGCGAACCTGTTCCAGGCGCCGTTCCGCGCCGGCATCCGGATCGACGCCTACCAGATGGAGCCGCTGCGCAAGGCGTTGCGGCTGCCGTGGGTCAACCTGTTCATCGCCGAGGACACCGGGCTCGGCAAGACGATCGAGGCGGGGCTGATCGCCCGCGAACTGCTGCTGCGCCGGAAGGCGAAGACGATCGTCGTCGCCGCGCCGCCGTCGGTGCTGGAGCAGTGGAAGGGGGAACTGGAGGATCGCTTCGGGCTGGTGTTCGAGATTCTCGACCGCGCCTACCTGGCGCGGATGCGCCGCGAGCGGGGCTTCGGCGTCAATCCGTGGATGACCCACAGCCGGTTCCTCGTGTCGCACAACCTGCTGATCGACGCGCACTACACCGATCCGATGCGGGCCTGGCTCGGAACGATGCGTCCAGGGAGCCTGCTCATCCTCGACGAAGCGCACCACGCGGCGCCGTCGAGCGGGGGGCGCTACGGCATCGAGTCGAAGTTCACCCGGGCAGTCCGCGACCTGGCGGGACGCTTCGAGCATCGGCTGTTCCTGTCGGCCACGCCGCACAACGGGCACTCGAACAGCTTCTCGACGCTGCTGGAGCTGCTCGATCCGTACCGCTTCACGCGCGGCGTGAAGGTGCGCGGCCGCAAGGCGCTCGAGGACGTGATGGTCCGGCGTCTGAAGGAGGACGTCCGCGCGACGCAGGGCGGCTTTCCTGAGCGGCGCGTCGAGCGCGTGGTGATTGACGGTCTGCCGGCGGACGCGCCCGAGCTGGCGCTGTCGCGCCTGCTCGACGAGTACCGCACGGCGCGCGAGCAACGGCACGCCGGCGCCTCCGGCAAGGTCCAGGCGGCGGCCGGCCTGCTCGTGGTCGGCTTGCAGCAACGCCTGCTCTCCTCGGTCGAGGCGTTCGCGCGCAGCTTGGCCGTCCACCGGCGGACCGTCGAACGCCGCCGGGAACAGGAGCGGGCGGAGACCGCGGGCGGTGGGGAGCCCGTTGCCTCCACTGCCCTGCGGGACGCCTCGGAACCCGCGGGGGCGCCCGCTGCCGAGGGGTACGGCCTCTTCGTCGCGCCGCCCGCCGCCGACGACGAGCGCGGCGAGCAGGAGGCCGAAGTCGTCGAGGCTGAAGAGAGAGCACAGATCGAGGCAATCACCGAGGCCGCCGAGTCGGGTCCGGCGGCCGTTCCCGGCGCGGAAACGGCGGCGCTGTGGCAGCGGGAACAGCGGTTGCTCGACCGGATGCAGGCAATCGCCGAGCGGGCGCGCCACCTGCCGGACGCGAAGACGCGCCGGCTCCTCGACTGGATCCGCGAGCGGATGTGCCCGGACCTGCCGCCCTTCGGCGGCCGGCCCGGCGGTCCGCCGCCGCGCTGGAACGCGCGCCGCGTCCTCATCTTCACCGAGAACCGCGAGGGGACGAAGCGCCATCTGCGCGCCATCCTGGAGCAGGCCGTCGAGGGGACCGACCGCGCGGGCGAGCGCATCGCGGTGATCGACGGGCTCACGCGCGGCGCCCGCCGCAAGGAGATCCAGCGGCGTTTCAACACCGACCCGGCCGCCGATCCGCTCCGTATCCTGCTGGCCACCGACGCGGCCCGCGAGGGCCTGAACTTCCAGGCGCACTGCGCCGATCTGTTCCACTTCGATCTGCCGTGGAACCCCGGCCGCATCGAGCAGCGCAACGGCCGCATCGACCGCAAGCTGCAGCCGGCGCCGGAGGTGCGCTGCCACTACTTCGTGCTGCCGCAACGGGTCGAGGACCGGGTGCTGGAGGTGCTCGTCCGCAAGACAGAGACCATCAAGCGCGAGCTGGGCAGCCTTTCGAAGGTGATCGACGACGACGTGGAACGGCGGCTGCGCGGGGGCATCCGGCACCGGGACGCCGACCGGTTGAAGCGGGAGATCGAGGCCGCGGACCTGGACGAGGCCCGCCGGCGGATCACCGAAGAAGAGCTCGAAGCGGCGCGCGACCGGCGGAACGACCTCGTGGCGCAGGTGGAACGGTGTCGCGGCCTGCTCGAGCGGTCCCGGCAGTGGGTCGGATTCGAGGCGGAACCGTTCCGCGATACGTTGTCCTGCGCGCTGGAGCTGCTCGGTGCGGCGCGGCTGGCGCGAAGCGGCGACGGCGACGGGAACGGCCGCTCGGCGACCTGGACCTTCCCGGCTCTCGACCGGCGCGCGGGGGCCGATCCGAGCTGGGCGGCGACGCTGGACACGCTCCGTCCGCCGCGCCGGAGCGACCAGAAGCTGGCCGACTGGCGCCGGGAGGCGCCGATCCGGCCGGTGGTCTTCGAGGATGCGGGCGTGCTCGGCGACGACACGGTGCACCTGCATCTGGAGCAGCGGGTCGTCCAGCGCCTCCTGGCGCGGTTCCGCGCGCAGGGCTTCGTGCACCACGACCTGTCGCGAGCCTGCCTCGCGCAGGCGCAGGACTCGATTCCCCGCGTCGTGCTTCTCGGCCGGCTCTGCCTCTACGGGCGCCGGGCGGAGCGCCTGCACGAGGAGATCGTCCCGCTGGCGGCGCGCTGGGTGGAGCCGGCGCGGCGGAGCGGTCCGCTCCGGGCCTACGCACGTGAAGCCGAGACGCGGACGCTGGACCTGCTCGACCAGTCACTGACCGGCGGTGGGCTGGACCGGACGCCCGACGACGTCATTCGCGCGCGGCTGCTGGCCGCAGCGCCGCGCGACGTCGAGGAGCTTCTCCCGCAACTGGAGCCGCGGGCGACGGAGCTGGCCGCGCTGGCGACGCGCCGGCTGGGCGAGCGGGGCGAGCGGGAGGCGCGCGACCTGGAGGAGACGCTTCGCCGGCAGCGCGAGCGCATCGTCGGGGAGCTCGACCGCCACGAGGGACGGTTCCGGCAGATCACGCTGGGGTTCGACGAAGATGAGCGGCGGCAACTGCAGTCGAACATGCGCTACTGGCGCACGCGCCTCGACCGGTTCGACCGGGACCTGACGCAGGAGCCGGGACGGATACGGGCGTTCTACCAGGTGCAGGCGCAACGCGTCGAGCCGGTCGGGCTCGTGTACCTCTGGCCGGAGACCAACTGAGGCGACTTCCGTCCGCCCTCACCCCGACCCTGCCGTGCTGGTGATTGCCGACGCGACGTTTCGTACACTACGGCGTACGCCTCGTTCGCATACGCCGTCAATGTGGCGACCGGTCGCCATTCCTGTCCCGTTGCGCATGCCGGTGTAATCGATGTCGAAACGCGACCCGCACGTCGACGCCCATCTGGAGTGGATCGGCTTCGTCCGGCCGACCGGCCTCGTGGTGTCGGCGCCGGCCCTGGTCCGCGCCGGCGCGATCCTCCCGCACGACCCGGAAGGCCAGCGGCTGCTGCGCGCATGCGCCGCCGAACGCCGGTTCCATCCCGACCGCGAGCCGGAAGCGTGGCTGCCGGACTTCCGGGCGTTCGCCTCGTCGGTGCTCGGCTGGAACCTCTCGCCGAAGGGGTATGCCGGAACCGGCGACAGCCCGATCCCGCCGGAGCTGGAGACCCCGCTGCACGAAGGCGGAGAGGTGCTGCGTCCGGACTTCGCGGTGCGGGAGCGCGACCCCGGGACGGACGCGTCGCCCTGGCAACTTCTGGTCAGGGTGCTCGAGCCCGGCGAGGACTTCGACCGCGTCACGGGTGGCGCCGGCCGCCTGGAGGTGTCGGCGCACGGCCGGATGGAGCGGCTGTTGCGGCAGACCGGCGTGCCGGCGGGCTTGTTGTGCAACGGCCGCTCGCTCCGTCTGGTGTCGGCGCCGCGCGGCGAGAGCTCCGGCTGGCTGGATCTGCACGTGGCCGACATGGTCACCACGGCGGGCCGGCCGATCGTGGGGGCGCTGCGACTGCTGCTGCGCGAGACGCGGCTCCTCGGCCTGCCGCGCGACGAGCGCCTGGCGGCGCTGCTCGCCGACAGCCGGCGGTTCCAGAACGAGGTGAGCGAGCGGCTCGCCGAACAGGTGCTGCATGCCCTCTACGAGCTGCTGCGCGGAATCCAGGCTGCCGACGACGCGGCGCACGGCAGGCTGCTGCGCGAGGCGCTGGCCGAGCGTCCCGACGACGTCTACCACGCGCTGCTGACCGTCATCCTGCGGCTGGTGTTCCTGCTCTACGCCGAGGAGCGCGACCTGCTGCCGGACGGCGAGACCTTCGCGCGCCACTACTCGCTGGCCGGCCTGTACGAGCGGCTGCGCGAGGACGCGGCGCTCCATCCCGACACGATGAACCAGCGCTACGGCGCCTGGGCCCAGCTCCTCGTGCTGTTCCGGCTGTTCCACGACGGCGCCGAGACGGACGGGCTGCGCCTGCCGCCGCGTCACGGGGAACTCTTCGGCCCCGACCGGTTCCCGTTTCTCGAAGGCCGGCGCGCCGGTGGGGAGCGCCGACTCGACGAGCGCATCGAGCCGCCGCTGGTTCCCGACGGCACCGTCTACCGCGCCCTCGACAAGCTGCTGGTGCTCGACGGCGAACGTATCTCCTACCGCGCCCTCGACGTCGAGCAGATCGGCTCGGTCTACGAGACGATGATGGGTTTCCGGATCGAGACGGCGACCGGCCGGTCGGTAGCGATGAAGGCGCAGAAAAAGCAGGGCGCGCCGACCACGGCCGACCTCGAAGCGCTGCTCCGCGAGCCGGCGGGCAAGCGCGCGCAGTGGCTGCGGGACCGGACCGACCGCGCGCTGACCGACACGGTCCGGAGGCCGGTGGCCGCGGCATCGACCGTCGCCGACCTGCACGCGGCCCTGCAGCCGGTCATCGACGCCGCGGCCACGCCCGACATCGTCCCCGGCGGGGCGCTCGTGCTGCAGCCGAGCGAAGCGCGCCGCCGCTCCGGATCGCACTACACGCCGCGCGAGTTGACCGAGCCGATCGTCCGCACCGCGCTGGAGCCCATCCTGGCGCGGTTGCGCGGCCCCGGCGGCGAACCGCCCAACCCCACGGCGATCCTCGACCTGAAGGTCTGCGATCCGGCGATGGGTTCGGGGGCCTTCCTGGTCGAAGCGTGCCGGCAGCTCGGCGACGCGCTGCTCGATGCGTGGCGATTCCACACCGCGGCGCCCCCGATGCAAGCCGGCGACGATGAGGTGATCGTCGCCCGCCGCCTCGTTGCCCAGCGTTGCCTCTATGGTGTCGACCGGAACCCGATGGCGGTGGACCTCGCGAAGGTCTCGCTCTGGCTGGCCACGCTGGCGAAGGAGCACCCGCTGACGTTCGTGGACCATGCGCTGCGGCGCGGCGACTCGCTGGTCGGGCTGCCGCAGGCGCAGATCGAGGCGTTCCACTGGGACACCGGCGCCGAGCCATTGCAGCAGGGGATCGAGACCATCGAGCTGCGCAAGTGCATGGCCCGGGTGAACGAGTTGCGCCGCCGGATTCGCAACGCCGGCCACACGGTCTCTGATGGGGACTTGCGGGACTGGTGGAGCGAGGCCCGGATCGATCTCGCCAGGGTGCGTCTGTCCGGGGACCTCCTGATTGCCGCCTTCTTCAACGGGCGGAAGCCGAAGGAACGCGAAACCAAGCGCATCGAGTATGCCGGCGCAATCTTCGAGGGGGAGGTCGAACGCTACCGCGGGTGGATCGACCAGCGTCGGGGAGAGGAACCGCCGCTGGCCCCCTTCCACTGGGAGATCGAGTTCCCGGAGGTGTTCGACCGGGGTTCATCGGCGGGGAGGAAGGCGTCCGGGCCGGCTCCCGGATTCGATGCCATCGTCGGCAACCCGCCGTTCGCGGGCAAGAACTCGGTGGCGGCGGGGAACGTCGCGGGGTATCCCGACTGGTTGAAGCAAGCGCACGCGGAGAGCCACGGCAACGCCGATCTGGTGGCCCACTTCTTCAGACGGGCGTTCGACCTCGTCCGCGACAGGGGCGTCTTCGGCCTGATCGCAACCAACACCATCGCCCAAGGCGACACCCGCGCCAGCGGCCTGCGCTGGATCTGCAAGCACGGCGGCGAGATCTTCTCCGTCCGTCGCCGGGTCAAGTGGCCGGGACTGGCGGCCGTGGTCGTCAGCGTGCTGCACATTGGGAAGGGGCTGGTGATCGACCGTAGACGGATCGACGGCCGCGACGTGGAGCGCATCACCGCGTTCCTGTTTCACCGCGGCGGTCACGACGATCCGGTGCGGCTGGCGGCGAATGCCGGCAAGAGCTTCCAGGGCAGCATCGTCCTCGGCATGGGCTTCACGTTCGACGACACCGACCTGAAGGGTGTGGCCTCCCCGCTGGCGGAGATGCGCCGGCTCATCGATCAGAACCCGCGGAACCAGGAGGTCATCCTCCCCTACATCGGCGGGCAGGAGATCAACACGAGCCCGACGCATGCGCATCACCGGTACGTCATCAACTTCCGGGACTGGCCGTTGCGGCGGGAAGATCTGGGCGAGCCGTGGATGGGAACGGACGACGATCGGCGCCGCGCATGGCTGCGCACGGGAATCGTGCCGCTGGACTATCCCGGGCCCGTGGCGGCGGACTGGCCGGAACTGCTGGCGATCGTGGAAGAGCGCGTCAAGCCGGAAAGGGACGTCCAGAATCGCACGGCTCTCCGGGAGCGATGGTGGCAATACGCTGAGAAACGACCGGGCCTTTATTCCACTGTCGCCGGACTGGATCGAGTGCTGGTCAACTCACAGGTGAGCGCACACGTTCAGTTTGCGTTTCTGCGCTCGAATCGAGCGTACGCCCATACCGCGAACATCTATCGTCTCAGCACCTACGCAGCCCTCTGCGTTCTTCAATCCCGCCCGCACGAGACATGGGCTCGCTTCCTGGGGTCATCAATGAAGGACGACCTCCGGTACACGCCATCCGACTGCTTCGAGACCTTCCCGTTCCCCAGGGGCTGGGAAACCGATCCGGCCCTTGAGGACGCCGGGCAGGCGTACTACGAGTTCCGCGCCAGCCTCATGGTCCGCACTGGCGAGGGGCTGACGAAGACCTACAACCGCTTCCACGATCCCTACGAGAACGATCCGGAAATCGCAAGGCTCCGCGAACTCCACGGCACCATGGACCGCGCGGTTCTTGCCGCGTACGGGTGGGCCGATCTCCCGATCTACTGCGAATTCCTTCTCGACTACGAGACCGGTGCGGAAGAGACCGGAAGTAGCAGGAAGAAGCCGTACCGTTGCCGTTGGCCGGACGAGATTTGCGAAGAGATCTTGGCGCGGCTGCTGGAACTGAACGTTCAGCGGGCTGCCGAGGAGGTCTACGATGGTCTTGGCGACCACGCCACAGCCAGCAATCGTTGGCCGGCATAGCGTCCTTTTCGCCGCCTCGGGCACCGCGCATGACAGACCCGCCCGCCCCGCCCGCCCGGCGTCCGTCGATCAACGCGACCAACGGTACGGTCGCCCGACAAGCGCTTCGGGACGCCTGCGACGATGATAAGCTGAGCCCGTGAGGGCGGCGGGCCGACGCGAGGGCATCGAGCCTGCGTGGCGGCGCGGGGCCACAGCAGAGGAATCATGCGCACCACACTCGACATCGACGACGATGTTCTGACCGCCGCGAAGACGCTCGCAACGCGAGAAAGCAAGCCCACCGGACAGTTCGTCTCCGAGTTGCTGCGCGAGGCGTTGCGCACCAGAACGCGCGCGCCAGCGGCCGGACAGTCGCGCGACAGGTACGGCTTCAGACCGATTCCGGCCGGAGGGTCGCTGGTGACCAACGACATTGTCAATGAGATTCGCGACGGTCTGGGTGTCTGACCGTTGAGGGCGTTGCTGGACGTCAACGTACTGGTCGCGCTGCTCGACGAAAACCACACGCACAACGCGGCGGCCGAGACGTGGCTCGCCGGCAATATCCACCACGGCTGGGCATCCTGCCCACTGACGCAGAACGGGTGCGTCCGCATTCTGTCGCAGCCCGCGTATCCGAACACGTTGACCGCGGACAGCCGCCGCACGTCAGCGTCCGGTGGGACATGCTGCGCGGTCCCGGACCGGCGCCTCGTGCTCGGAGTCGCGCGATGTAAGGTGGTCCCGCCTCTATGCGGAGCTCTGCATAGGCGGGACCACCTCACTCCTCAGACTTGACCAGCCCGGCGGTCTTGTCGCTGCACACCGCGATGGTGATCGTGTCCCGGCTCGCAGCCCGCAAGCCCTGCAGGTACGCGAGCTGAATTCGGCCGATGAGCGCGATGCTGGGGACGAGCACGACGGCGAGGTCGCCATCGGAACACAGTTCATCCACGATCCGCATGGACACGCGCGTCTTCCCGGTACCGCAGGGCAGGATCAGCTTCGTTCGGCCGCCATCCTCTGGCAGGTACGGGACGACCGAACCGTCCTTTCTCCATTGCGCCAGCAGCTCCGGTGGCGGATTCCGCAGGCTCCTGATGCACTCGGCAACGGCCTCGTCCTGCATGGCGGTCCGCGGATTCTCGGATTCTCGAACTGATCCGTCGGGCTCGACGAGCGTGTGAGGCAGTTCCGCGAGCGCGTCCTTCCAGAGGACGTGGTAGTGCGTCAGTCTGACTTTCAGTCGCAGCCGATGCACGCTACCCGTTCAAGTTGAGCCCTGCACGGCCCAGCTATCACCCTGGACCGTGCGGCCGTTACGCTGTTCACTGTGTCCACCAAGG
This sequence comes from Vicinamibacterales bacterium, assembly GCA_965116825.1. GTDB lineage: Bacteria > Acidobacteriota > Vicinamibacteria > Vicinamibacterales > UBA8438 > WTFV01. The sequence continues at coordinate 2,385,629 of OZ220736.1, read as the reverse complement.
CGTCGTCCAGCCACTCGAACTGAAACCATCGGCCGCTCCGTTCTGGCGGCCTTCGTCTCCAGAGCAGACAGACATCCCGCGCTATCGGGATGACGGGCAGTCGGTCGCTCCGGCCATCGGTCTCCACGAGGTTCGCGAGTTCGTCTCCGACGACGAACCCGTGCCCCAGCGCAACCCCAACGGTCAGTTCGCGTTCTCCCCACAGCTCATCGACTGCGCCCTGATCAAGTGTCACCCGCCACAGATTGAACAGCATCTTCGCCTTCACCGTCTTCGATGCGCTGGCCAACTCTTCGAGGTCAGGGTTGTGCGGGTTTCGCTTCCTCTGACTGCACCAGAGCGCCACTGCATCCAGCTCCCACTGGTTGGCTTCGTCGAGCGTCAGATCGATCTCGTCCGGCGTTCTCTGTGCCTTGGTCAACTGGATGCGTCTGAGACGCATCACCTCAACGATCCGCTTCACGGTCGTCGACACCCTCGAGTCGATGTACGCGAAAACGCCTTCGACGTCCGACCTCAGCTTTCCGTCTTCGTCGACAACAGTGTTCGCACCCTTCTCGCAGAACAGATTGTGCGGTGCGGTCTGGAACGCCTGCTTGGTCTCTTGATTGATCGCGTGTAGCTGTTCTGCACGCGGGAACGGCAACGGCAACGGATTCGGTTACCGTGTTCCAACGGGTCGAGCCCTGAGTACTGTTCAGTTCGAGCGGAGCCGGACATGACCCCGATCCGCCGCGATCTTCAACTCGGGCCCGCCACCGTTGATCGACCATCGGCGCGCCGAATGCCGTGTCGCCCCGGGCAGATCACCGGTCACGCAAGCCCGGCGTGACACGTCGACGTGCACGGTCACGGCCTGCTCGCCTGCGAGTTCCAGGTCGAGGTCACCGCGGTCGATAGCCACGCGGGAATCACCTGCGATCCGGACATCGCGCATCGCGGCGTTGCCACGGTCGACATAGAGCTGCAACGCCCCGTGCAATCGCACCGCCTCGATGTTCCCCCGGTCACTGTGGATGCGGACTCTGCCGGTCAGATCGGTTGCTTCGAGATCGGTCCGGTTCAGTTGGAGGGCGATGGTTCCCTCGACCCCGCCCACCGTCGCGTCCACTCGATCGAGGTCGAGTTCGAGATCCGTTTCGCGGGGCACTCGAATCTCATAGTGGATACGCGGCATCGCTCGGCGGCGCCCGTGCTGCCACCACTGCCGTACGTCGCTGAGGTCGGTGCGGACTTGCACCCGCGCCGAAGTGACCTGCACCTCGATGCGCGTTGCATCGACGATCTCCCGCGCATGGTCGATGTCGACGTCTCGCGGCGCCTCGATGCGCGCCCGGATCTCCACGCCTGGTTCATGCCAGGTCGTCAGACGCACGGAGCCCCGGGAGGTGTCGAGCGACAGGCTGCCGCCCGGTTCCAGGGCAACCGTGCTTTCGATTGTTCTCTCCTGCGCGCTCGCGACAACGGACATCGAAAGGCCCAGGGCCAGCACCGGGATTGGCTGCATTCGTCTCATCGTGCGTCTCCTTTCGGACGTCTTGTCCCTGTTCCCGCTCGGTTCAACGCTGCGGCGTCAGAAACGGCCCCGACGGTGTGGCGCCTACGGGGCCCGCAACGCCGCCGGCCGTCGGCGCTGCCGACCGGGGCGATGCCGGCGCCGCCGAGCGAAGCGCGCTGCGTCCGCTCGAACTCGATCAGGGCCCGCTGGTAGTCGAGGATCGCCCGCAGCTCGGCATCCTGTGCCGAAGAAGTTCGTCGACAGGCCCACCTCGAACTTGCTCTCCTCGGCCTGAAGCTGTTCCTCGGCGAGCTCCCGCGACGCCGTCGCCGCCTCGACCCGATCGCGAATCGACGCGATGCGCGGCGTTGGTGACCTCACTGGCGAGCCGCAGCTCGATGCGCCGAATCTGGGCCCGGTTCTGCTGCAGCTCCAGCCGGGCCCGCTCGTACGCGGCCCGGTCCGCGCTCTGCCCGAGCGGGTAGGTCATCTGTAGCTGGACGCGCCAGACGGATAGTCGGCGTTGGCGATGCTGTGCAGCGCATCCCGGTAGCCGCCCGGGATCACGCCGCCGGCACCGCCGAAGATGTCCTCGAAGCTGTTCCCGGCCGGAACCCGCCGGGGACCGCCCTGACCGGTCAGTTGGTAGCTGCCGATCAGATCGAGCGCGGGCAGCGTGCTGTTACGGAGGTTGTCGACGGTCGCTTCGTTGGCGTCGAGCTGGCGTCGCGCTCGCGAGACATCCGTGCGTCGGTCGAGCGCCATGCGAATCGCCCCTTCCAAGTCGGTCGGCGTGGCCTCGATCCGCGGCTCGTCCGTCGGGTTCAGCTCCGCGTTCCACAGCTCATCGGACGTGCCCCCTACGATGAGCTCTTTCAGGACCAGCTCGCTGGTGCCAACAACTGGCGTCGCGCCGCGGCTTCCGATTGGGCCGCCACGACGTCGATAGGCGCCATCGTGCCGACCTCGACCCGCACCCGGTTGTCCGCCACGAGTTGCTCGGCCAGCGCCAGCGCCTGCCGCTACACGCCCACCGCGGCGCGCGCGTAGAGGAGTGAGGTGGCCCCGCTTTTTCGGACCACCGGCTAAGGTGTATTCCAGAGCCTGGAGGAGGCACTGGGATGACGACGAAACGACGGCGGCAGTTCACCGCGAACTTCAAGAAACGCGTGGCGCTCGAGGCGCTGCGCGGGGACCGCACGGTGCAGGCGATCGCGGCCAAGCACGAGGTTCATCCGAACCAGGTGGGCGCGTGGAAGCGCCAGGCGGTCGACGGGCTGGAGGATGTTTTCGCTGGCGGTAGAGCATCGCGCGACTCCGAGCACGAGGCGACGATCCGGGACTTGCACGCGAAGATCGGCGAGTTGACGGTGGAACGGGATTTTTTTCTGCGCGGCTTGCAACGCTGAGCCGCGCCGCACGCCTGGAGCTGGTCGAGCGGGGCGGCGAGTTGAGCATCCGGCGCCAGTGCGCGTTGCTCGGCATCAACCGCTCGGCGGTGTACTACACGCCGCGGGAAGAGCGCGCGGAGAACTTGGCCTTGATGCGGCGGATGGACGAATTGTCGCTGCAGTACCCGTTCTACGGCAGCCGGCAGATGGCGCGCCACCTGGGACGCGAGGGCGTGTCGGTGGGGCGGCGCCGGGTCCGCCGGCTGATGCGTCTGATGGGGCTGGAAGCGGTCTACCGCAAGCCGCGCACGAGCGCCGCGCAGCCGGGTCACCGCATCTATCCGTATCTGCTTCGAGAGCTGACGATAGAGCGCCCGGACCAGGTATGGTGCGCCGACATCACCTACATCCCGGTGACGGCGGGCTTCCTGTACCTGGTCGCGGTCATGGACTGGGCCAGCCGTCACGTGCTGGCTTGGCGACTGTCGAACACGATGGACACCGGCTTCTGCATCGAGGCGCTGGAAGCGGCGCTTCGGACGGGCACGCCCGAGATCTTCAACACGGATCAAGGGGCGCAGTTCACGAGCACGACGTTCACCGAGCGGGTGCTGGCGGCGGGGGCGCGATGCTCGATGGACGGCCGCGGGCGGTGCCTGGACAACGTCTTCATCGAGCGGCTGTGGCGGTCGCTGAAGTACGAAGCGGTGTATCTGCACGAGTTGGCCGATGGGTTCGAGGCCGAGCGGGTGATCGGGACCTGGATGACGTTCTACAGCGACGTACGTCCGCACTCGGCGCTCGGGGGTCGCACGCCGGCCGAGGCCTACGGCGAGGAGCAGGCAGCGTGAACATGTCAGCGGCGTGCAGCGCTTTGGACGCGCTCGACCGGCGGATGGTCCAGGTGACGCCGCTCGGCATCCAGGGCGAAGGCTGCCGGCTCGGCGAGAAAACGCACAGGGTGCTCGACCGCCGGCCTGGAGCTGACAAGCCTTCGCCGTCAGGCGGCGCTGCCAGCGTCCCGTTGCCGTTACGTTACGGTGCTACAAGGAGAGGGAGGCCTCCGAAGGCGACCCCCTTCGTGCACCGCATGTTCGGCATCGAGCAGGGGCTCAACGAGCTCGACCACGGCCGAGAACACGCTCGGCACGTCACCGCCGGAGTCGTGCTCGGTTTCGGACCGAAGACGCTCAGCAGCGCGAGGAGCGCGCGAAATTCGGTCGCGGCAGATCCGGTCGCAGTGGCTGGTTACGTAACCGCGGCACAATGCAATCGGGACGCCCCTGACCGCGGCGCAAATGCCGAAAAACAGTGCCGGTGGCGCGAGCGGCGCGCGGCCGGCGGTCGCTGAAGTACGAAGCTGTGTATCCGTACGAGTTGGTCGACGGGTTCGAGGCCGAGCGGGTGATCGGGACCTGGATGACGTTCTACAGCGACGTACGTCCGCACTCGGCGCTCGGGGGTCGCACGCCGGCCGAGGTCTACGGCGAGGAGCGGGCAGCGTGACGGCATCAACCTCGTCTACGCCGCGACCCACCACTGCGGGGACCCTCGTCGCGGGATTCCCGCGCGGCCGTTTCTACGCGTCTCCAGGGACGCGCGTGCTGTCATTCTCCAGAGCATCGTCGACCACCTTGCCCGCTGACGCGCTTCGCGGACCCGGCCCGCTCGGCGCGCGCGAGGGCGCGGGGGACGTCGCCGCCGGCCGCATCGAGCGCTCGGCGCGCCCGCTCCCAGTCGCCGGCGCAGGCCTTGACCAGGCGGCGCAACGCCTCGTCTGTGGCGCAGCGCCGCGCGCGGTCCTCTACGGCCACCTGATCGCACGTCAGGCAGATCGAGCGGTCGACGTGGCAGACGGGACAGGTCCGGCGTCGTCCAGGACGCCATACCCGACCGCACAGCAGGCAGGCCCGCAGGTGCTTCGTGCGCCAGTCGCCGCGGCGCTTTCGTCCCTGTACCCTTCTGAATGACTTCGGGGCGATGATGTCGCGGAGTCGGGCAGGCCGTCGGGAGCCACCATTCGTCCCCTGTGTTTCGAACACCTGGGAGGGACTTGTGCCCCGACGGTTCGCCATCGATGGACGCCCAGTGGGGAGTTTGCGCCGTAGAGCGCCAGTACAGGGACCGGCAGGCATCGTTGGCGCGCCCGTTCGATTCGCCTGGGAGGTTAAAGTTGAAGTTGGAATGGTTCGCGGGTGTGGACTGGGGCTCGCAACAACATCAGGTGTGCGTGCTCGACGCCGACGGGAAGGTGCTCGGAGAACGGGTGTTCGAGCATGGCGGTGCAGGGCTGCTGCAAATGGCGGACTGGCTGCTGTCGTTCGCAAAGGGCGACGCGAGCGAAGTCGGCGTGGCGGTCGAGACGCCACGCGGGCCGGTGGTCGAGAGCCTGATGGAACGCGGCTTCGCGGTCCACTCGATCAACCCGAAACAGCTCGACCGCTTCCGCGACCGGCTGTCGCCGGCAGGGGCGAAGGACGACCGGCGGGACGCCCGGGTGCTGGCCTCGGCGCTGCGTACCGACCCGCACTGTCTTCGGCGGCTGGAATCGACCGACCCGGCGATCGTCGAGTTGCGGGAGTGGTCGCGCCTCAACGAGGACCTGACTCGGGAACGGGTGCGTCTGGCCAACCGCATGCGGGATCAACTCTGGCGCTACTACCCACAGTTCCTCGACGCGGTTGACGACGACGTCGCGGCGCCGTGGGCGCTCGACCTGTGGCAGAGCCTGCCGACGCCGCGTGCCGGCCAACGCGTGCGCGAGGTGACGCTCACCAGAGTGTTGAAACAGCACCGCATCCGCCGGGTCGACGCCGCGACATTGCGCGCCAAGCTGCGTACGCCGGCCGTCAAGCTGGCGCCGGGCGCGGCCGAAGCCGCCACTACGCATGTGCGGCTCGTCGCTGAACGCCTCGCCCTGGTCAACCGCCAGCTCGATCAGGCTCGGCGCGAACTCGATGGGTTGGTACATCAGCTCGCCGAGGCAGCTCCGGCGGACGACCCGAACGCTTCGACGGAGGACGAACCCTCGTCGAAAGCGCTGCCGGATGCGGCGATCCTGCTGTCGCTGCCCGGCATCGGCGCCAAGGTGCTCGCCACGCTGCTTGGCGAAGGCAGCGACGCGGTGGAGCGGCGGGACTACAACGCGTTGCGCTGTTTGTGCGGGGTGGCTCCAGTCACCCGGCGTTCGGGCAAGAGCATGATCGTGACGCGGCGACAGGCGGCCCATGGCCGGCTGCGCGACGCCGCCTACCACTGGGCCCGCGTCGCTGCCCAACGCGACCCGGTCAGCCATGACAAGTACCGGTCGCTGCGCGCCCGCGGCCACGGGCACGCCCGCGCCCTGCGCTCGGTGGCCGACCGACTGCTGAACGTCGCCTGCGCGATGCTGCGTGACGGTGTCTGCTTCGACCCGCAGCGCGCCGGGACTGGCGCTGCCTGAGCGGATCGTCGACATGTAGCTCGTGGCGTCCCGGACCAGGCGCCGCGCATTCTGTTCGTGGAACGAGGGCCAGCCTTCTGGCTGGCCCGTAAGAACTTCCCGCACGGTCAGCCGCGGCAGTCACCGGAGGCCGTAGCGGAGCGAAGGAGCCGGGAAGCGGCTTGACGGCCGCGGCTGCCCGTGCGCGAGGTAAACGCGTTCCGAGCGCAGCGAGGGCATTCAGTTGCCTTCAAGCCGACCCACATCTGTGTCCAGAGGGCGGCATGATCGCGTCCTCGGACTCGATAGAAGGCGCCACCGAACGAACTCGAAAATCCGCTTGACAAACGGTGGGGAGTCCCTCCCCCGGACCCCATAGGCGCTAACTTGTTCGGGCCGCATGATCCTCCTGCAGCTCGGTCCAGGCGAAGTACGCTGAGAGTTGCGGCTGTCGGCGACGTGGCGGCTCCGCCAGCGCACCGGAGATCGTTCGCCAGTCACTGAACAGGCGCGCCAACGGGAGCGGCGGTTCGATGGTGCGCGCGACCTGGTTGAGCATGAATTTGAAGTCACGCCACGGGCTCCGAGGCCGCCGGCGCCGGCACATCGTAGCCCCAGGGGGAAATCGCGCGGGCGTGGTGAATCAACTTCTCCACCAGCAGCGCCACGAACAGCTTGCCGTAGAGCCACGCCTTGGCGCTGTCGTCGTCGTACTTCGGCAGGTGCCCCAACTGGGCCAGCGACTTGAAGCGCTTGAACACCAATTCGACCTGCCAGCGCAGGCGATACCACTCCAGCACGTCCGCGGCGGAAAAGGGCGGCTCGGGAAAGGTCGTGAAGACGATCACGTACTCGGCGAACCGCAGCGTGGCCGGTTGCACCTGGTTGCCCTTGCGGGCGGCGTCCCGGCGGATTTTCTGGTGCGCCAGGCGGATGGCTTCGGCGGACTTGCGCAGCACGCAGACCCGGCCCGCAACCTCGCACGCCGGGCCTCTGTCGTCGCCCGGCGCTGTGACCGTGGTCGCCCAGGAGCTGACCGCGCCCGGACGCGTGACCGACGACACCGCGGCCAGCAAGTCGAACGGCCGTCCGCCCGCCGTGTACAGCGGCAGCGACCCGGTATTGACACGCACAATCAGCCGCCCGCCCGCGTCGGCCACGTGGCGAATGCCCCGCGCGGTCGAATAGCCGCGGTCGGCCAGTACATGGTCGCCGGCGCGGATCGGGAACTGCGCCAACGATTCTCCCGTGCCCGGCCCCTCGGTCCCCGTCAGCTTGAAGAAATCGCACGTCAGCGACGGCAGGCCCACGCTGTAGTGCAGGCGCCACAGCGACCCGCTCGGTCCCGGTTCCTTCACCGTCGTCGCATCCACGGCCCGCACCTGGAACGCGCCTCCGGGGACGACCGCCAAGCCCTGCTCCTCGAACAGACGGACGCACAGCGCGTGCAACCAACCCTTGGACTTCTTCAGCCGCTTCATCAGCGCCACGTCCGACAGGTCCGCCAGATGCGCCTGTCGCGCGCGAACCACCGTTTCCCGCAACGAGTGTCCGCAGCCGAGGTGCAGCAGAAGGGTCCGCAGCAGGTTGTCGACCGCCTTGTCTTTGCGCAGCCCCTTCAGCGCCCCGGTGTCCTGCGCCAGTTCGCGCCAGTCCTGCGGGAGGAACGACAACAGCACCTCCCAGTCCTCGTCCACCGTGCCGGCTTCCGTGTCCTGCATCCGCAGGTCAGGATACGCCGGCCACGCCAAGAAAACAAGTTAGCGCCTATGCCCCCGGACCCCCTCCCGGGGCTCGCCGCCGCGCTTCGCGGACTCACTCATGAGGCCGCACGATTCCCACAGCTCATCATCATCTATGATCAGATACCAGACAGACGACGAGGGCGTGGTTTCGCAACCGGAATACACCTTAACGAAGCCCTCGAATGGTCCAAACGACCGGGACCACCTCAGGCCTTCCCATTGCATATGCCTCGACAGTCGACAATACAACTGGCGATTGTAGAGTGTCAAGGCATTAGATGAGGAGAGATCGTTCGCGCCAGCTCCAAGCCGGTTGCAGCCTCCGATAGCGGGCCATCCGCCGGCCTGGAACTTGCCGGGGTTGAAGCGGGCCGTTCGGACGATGAGCACGGGTGCCGTCCGCGGAGAGCGTCAACGGTCCCGAGAGTCCCGCCTATAGTGAACCCGCTCACTGAAAGGCGGCCGCATGAGGCCCGGTGCCGTCGCCCGGCCTGGATCGCAGGCGCACCTTGTTCACTGCTTCCGAGAGAACTAGCAGATTCATCTTGCTTATCGAGAGGAGCATCCGATGACCAAGGCGTCGAACGTGGGTCAGGGGACGTCGGAGGCCAGCGAGAGGATGCCGCCCTCCGGCCCCGCAGTGGAGCAGCTCTTCCAGGATGTCCGCTTCGGGCTGCGACTGCTGCGCCGGGAACCCTGTTTCGCGGCGACCGCGGTCCTGACCCTGAGCTTGTGATCGGTGCGACCACGACCATCTTCTCGGTCGTCGACGCCGTGCTTCGCGTCGGCCGGAATCAGCACATATCGCGCGCCGCTGACCAGCCCCTCGACCCTTCGTCGAGCCGCTCAAGCAGCCCGACGGCCCACGGCACGTCAGCCACGAAGTGAAGCAGGTGGCCGTCGACGTGCTGGCCGCCCTGCCGGTGACGCTGCTTGGTGGGGCGCCGCGCCCTCGTCGAGGTGGATGTACCACTCCGACCCGCGTTCGATGACCGGCGCCGATGCAGCTCGGGCAACGTAGTGGTGTGTCCCAGGAAAGACTTTACATTTGCCGCGCTCGGCCGACGGCTCGCAAAACGCCCGATTTTCGCGGCGATTTTGGGCGGAAGTGCCGCAAACGCCACGGGAGTTGAACTGCAAACTTGTTCTAGTGACACACCAGTAGGTTGTCTTCAAGGTGGAACCGGCGCGGCGAGGCGCGCAGCACGCCGCGCTGGCGCCACTTCCCGCTCATCATCGTGGTGCCTTCTTCGTAGCTCTTCGGATTGAAGACCCACAGCGTCTCGCCGGTCTCCGCGTCGACAGCGACGCCCTGTGACAGCGGCAGTTGCAGTAATAGAGGATCCCGCCGACCATCAGCGGCGTGGCCTAGAATCCCATCGCGATCCGCAAGTGGCCGGTGCGGTACAGATCGTGGGTCTGCGCGACGAGCGCCTGGACGACCGCGTCGAGCGGCGCCCACCATTCGCCCCCGCCCGGGCTGGTCTTGCTCACGCGGTTGTCGACCAGCTCCAGATCGGCGAAGTTGCCGGCGTCGATCTGGTCGAGCGGCGATTACTTCTGGCCGCCGATGTCGCCGGCGTACCTGCGCCACTCGCCGTTGGAGGTGTCGTAGGTCTGCCACGGCCCCGCTCCCTGCTGCGCATGGGCGGGGAGCGTCGTCTGGATCAGGCAGCGACCAGAAGAGCAGGAACTCGGGGAATTGACTGGCGCATGGTGAACCACGATGCGGGCACGGGTGTCCGCGGCCTCGTCACGGTGAACACGGTCGAGTCCTTCAGGGTGCCGGCAACCGGGGCCGTCTCACGGGCGCGCGCGTTCGGGCGCGACCGGCGATGCCTTGACAATCGACAACGGCGGACGTATGCTCGGTTAGCAAGTAGGAGCCTCCGACCATGGGTAAGCCGAGCGCGCTGGTACAGGGCACACTTGACCTGCTGATTCTGCGGGCCGTCGAGTATGAGCCGAAGCATGGCTGGGCCATCGCCAAACACATCGGACGGATCTCGAACGACGTTCTGATCGTGCAGCAGGGATCTCTCTATCCGGCACTCTACCGCCTTCACCGGGAAAGGTTGATCGCCGGGGATTGGAGGACGACCGAGACCGGCCGCGAAGCGAAATTCTATTCACTCACCGACGCCGGGCGGATGCGCCTGAAACGGGAGGTCGCGGCGTGGGAGCGTCTCTCCGGGGCGATCAACCTGGTCATCCAACGCGCGTGAAGGGCCGAGTGACGTCGAGGCCCTCGTCCGCTCCGTGACTCCGCCGCACGAGAGATCTGTTCCCATGCCACCGCTCCTGCCGGCGGGCCGCTGATTCCGCGATGCACGCAACCGACTCCTCGGAGGTTTCCGTTCTGCAAAGAGCCCATGCCATATGTCGGTTTGCCATGATTCGCGCCACGGAGCTCGGCCTTGTCGTCGAGAGCTCGATCACGGGAGCCCACCTGGAGCTCGCCAATAGATCTCGCATCAAGTTGTTCCTCACCTTCGTGAATCCGACGACTCCCGCCGATCTCCTCGCGCAACTCCCGAGTCCGAAAACGGAGGGCGTTCGGCGCTTTCTCGAGCACTGCATCTCGCTCCACATGCTGGTGCCACTCGGCCCCGACGGGTCGCCGGAAGGGGAACCGCACCTTGCATACTGGGAGCCGCACGACCTGTACTTCCACATGCGTTCCCGCCGTGGCACTCACGGATTTCCCATCGGGGCCACGTTCCATTTGGCTGACACCCTGCCCAATGTGCCCGCAACCAAGCCGGAACCGGAACAAGCGGGCGCCGCCTTTCCGCTCCCGAGGGACCACGGTCCTCAACGCGAGAGCATGACGCTGTACCAGGCGCTCGAGGAGCGCCGTTCCAGGTACAGCACGGCGCCTGTCGACTTGTCCAGGCTCAGCTCGTTTCTGCGCCACACGTGTCGCGCCGCTTCTATTGCCGACGCGCCCCGGGTCGGGAGGGTCCTAAAGAAACTCTATCCCAGTGGTGGCAGTCTTCATTCCCTGGAAGTCTACATCCTCCCCAATCGCTGCCCCGGGCTGCCGCGACGCGTCTACCGCTACCGGCCACTGACCCATGACTTGGTCGCGATAGGTCCCTTTACTGAGGACGCCTGGGATCTGCTGGCGGAAGCGGCGGCTGCGACCGGGGGACAGCTTTCGGATCTGCCTTCCGCGCTCTTTGTCTTTTCGAGCCGTTTCGGCCGCATGGCCTGGAAGTACCAGTCCCTGGCTTATAGTGCAGTGCTCAAGGAGGTCGGTGTCCTGCAGCAGACGATGTACCTCGTGGCCACGTCGATGGGCCTTTCGGCGTCGGCGATTGGGGCCGGGAACTCGCGCTGCTTCAGCCGGCTAATCCGTACGGACGGCCTGGAAGAGCCCAGCGTGGGCGAGCTCATACTCGGAGGCTGAGAGTTTCTCGTGTCAAACCCGCGCGAGGCGATCGATTTCGACGAGCGCATACCTGTCGTCCGCGCAGTAGGGGCGCTCTACGTGTACGGCAGGGACGAGACCAAGGAGATACGCGGCGGAAGCGTGTGTGCAATGTACGAGCGACTCGAGCCGTATCTCCGTGCCGGTTGCACTGAACAGGAGATTCTCGAGGCCGTTCCCGCGAGTCACTGGGATGCGGTCAGGTCCTTGATCGCCGCCCTGCGACAGACGGCCTTGCTGTCGCGACCCCCGGCGGGCAGCGCGACCTGGGGCCCGGTGCTCGACGGCGCGCGCCCTTCCGGCAAGCCGGTGCGTTTCGTGATTCGGGGAAGGCCCGTCGACGTGTACGTCGATGGACCGTCCGCGGTCCCGGAGGGCAACGCCGTGGTTTCCGTTCTGACCTTTGCCGGTAAGGAAGCGGCGGCCAAGTTGTTGCTGGACATCAGGGAAGACGGTGACATCGCGAGGCCGTGGACGTGCATTGTCGTCGTGGAGGAGGCACGTCGTCCCCTTGGCGCCGCCGATCGCGAGCACAGGCTCTACGTGGCGCGTTGGCTGACGGCCAGTACGTTTTCGCCCGGGGACAAGGCGCGCGAGCTTCTCGTATTCGAATGGCGAGGCCGGACCGGTACTCTGTCGCGACGGGCGCGAGTGTCCGTCGGGAGCGCCGCTCATCCGCTGTCGTCGCTGCTCACCCAACTGAACGTCGTCAACCTCACGAAGGTGCCGCAATTGCCGCTCGTGACGGCCACGGCCAGCCACCCCTTTTTTTGCCCGACAACGTCCAGCTTGGGCCTGCGACATCAAGAGGTGGGCCGTACTGCCGCCGCGGAGTTCCTCGGGTCGTGCTGCGGGCCGGCCGACCCCGGGGAGCCTGCGCCGTTGACGGCCGTCGAACGTTCCCGCGGCTTGGCCGAAGCGGCGGTCGTGGAGCGCCTGCTGGGCTCCGCTGGACCTAGCGGCAGAGTGTTGCGGATGTTCGACGCCCTCGAGCTCGTCTCTCGGCATCCGGACATCCTGTACTTGCAGCGTATCGTGCGTCTGCGCAGGGGGCGGCTGGCGGTCCGACGCGTGGCGGCCTGCCCCGGCATCTGCAGACTCGAATGCAACGACCCTGCGGTGTCTGCGGTGTCGCTGAGCAGCGAAAGAGCCCTCGCCGAGCTTCTCGCGAAGGTGATCTGGGGGGATTTCTATGCGGGCGAGCGGCTGGACGGCGTGTTGACCATGGCGTTGCCTCACGACTCGTTTCTGGACCGCGTACAGCTGGAGCGGAGGCTTCGCCGCGTCATGCGGAACGAGGCGGCGCGTGGGTTGGCGAACGTTGCTGCCAGTCCCTTTCGCGTTTGGGGAACGACACTGTGGATGGCGTCTTGCGGAGGGGTGCCGATGGAGGAGCGGTTTTCGGGAGTGAGGTCCGCCGGGAGCGTGTCGTGACCTGCAGGGAAGCAGTCAGATTCGACGAGGCCCTTCAGGGCGCGGCGAACGAGGCCTTGCGCGCCAGGCTCCGAGCGTTGTGGCGGCCCGAGGATGGCCTGCTCGATGTCCGCTGTATTCTCGGCTCTCTCGACGAACTTGAGGCCGGGACCTGCTCGGCCGGCGAGGAATATCACCTGCTGCTGGATCTGGACAGGGCTTTCGCTTGCAGGTGCCGCACTGACGACACGGCCACGGAATTGCGGAGCTTTGTCCGACATGTCGAGGACCGCTACGAGCGTCGGCCGTTGCACCTGCTTCAGTCGCACGTGCGCGCCAACGGCTTCAAGTTCATGTATCCCGCCGAGAGTCTCGACGTCCTGCGCATGCTCTGGAGAGTGCAGGAGCCGGGCCAGGCGTTCGTCCTCGAATTCGGGTCGGGTGACATTGGCGCGGTCGATATCGCGCCGCATCCGGAAGTCGCAGGCCGCGGCAGGCGGGTGCGGTCGCCGGCGATCGACGCCGGCGAAGGGTCCGACCGTCGCGGGGCGCCGGCCGGGGAGCGGCTGCGGCTACGCCCGCCGGTGCTGTCCCGCCATGATTTGGGGGACTCAAGGTGGCCCGGTCAGGCGGTGCGGGTGGACTGGAGTCCCTTGTCGATGCCGCTTGCCACCACGGTGGCGATGTGGGATGGCGGCAGGCAGACGCTCGTTTGCTCCGGCAAGGGACTGCGGGCGGAGAAGCGGAAGGAAAGGCGAGGTTCGAGGAGCTGGAACGATTGCACCTGGTATTCAATCAACCGGCGCGGAGGACGACGTGCGCGAGTTATGAAGAAGTGGCCTCCACGGCGGTCGATCCACGGTCGTTGTTCTACGACCGCTGCACAAGCCACAGGGAAGGGCCGGACTATGCGCCCTCGGTTCCGATGCACTGGACAGAGGCGCGCGGGTTGGGGGATGTCAGAGTGCTGGTTCCGGCACAGGAGATCTGGTTTCGGACGCATAGATTGCCCGGGGAGAATCGCTTTGTCAGGCCGACCACGAACGGGTGTGCGATCGGAGGGTCCTTCGAGGAGGCGGCGCTTTTTGCGCTCTTTGAAGCCATCGAACGCGATGCATATCTGGCGACCTGGTATCTGCGTCGGCCGTGCGCGCAGATAGCCCTGGAGTCCGTCCGGTTCGAGCCGAGTCGCATGATTCTGGCGCGCTGGGGTCAGTGCATGCCGGACTACACGGTGCACATATTCGACATTACGATGGACACGGGCGTGCCCACGGTGATGGCGGTTGCCACGCGCCCGGACGGCAAGGCGGGGCCGAAGACCATTCACGGGGCCGGTACACATATGGCGGCGGAGCAGGCGGTCTTCGCGGCGTTGAGCGAGATTTCGGCCATGGCCCCGGGAGATTCCTGGAACGAGACCGAGGCTAGGCACTACGGGGCCCACCCGGAGGACATCGTCGAGCCGCGCCACCATTTCCTGTTGTATGCGCTCGATGAGGCGTTCGAGAGGTTGCGGTTTCTGGGCTGGGACGGGGAACGGAGGGTCCAGATGGGTAAGGTGGAAGATAGTGCGTGGAGCAAGCCGAATGCGACGGCGGCGTCAACGCTGGACGAGGTCGTCGAGCACTTGAAGGGGCTGGGTATCGAGGTGTACTTCAAGGAGCTGAGCTTTCCGGGGTTAGCGGAGCGGGGCCTGCGATGCGTCAAGGTGGTTGCGCCGGGGCTCTTTCCGATGTGGTTCGGCCATGGATGGCAGCGGTACGCCCTGACGGAGCGCTTGCGGGGACTCGGCCGGAGGTATTGCGGTCGGGTCTTCAGGGAGGAGTCAGAGCTGAACGGTCACATGCATCCGTTTGCATGAGTGTCGACCGTCGGTAAACGGTCGGTGTGGCGTCATTTTCGGGACACGCCGCTGCTGCCGCTTCCATGGGGGAGCATCTCAAGAGTGTCCATCATGCGGTTCATCCGTGCGATCAGCATATCGTAGGGCGCGTCGGCCGCGAGATCGACCAGGTTGTCCCGCAGCAACTCGTACGCGTAGCGGGACCCGCCCGCGGAAAGGACGGCCATGTAGTTGCGGCTCGCTCGTGCGTCGTCGCCGAGGATGCGCTCGGCGAACATCGTGCCGGCGGCGATCGACGTGGCGTACTGGAAGACGCGGAAGTTGCCATAGAAATGCGGGATGGACGCCCACTCGATCGCATACGTGTCGTCGTAGGCGAGCAGGCCCTGGTCGCATCCGTGATAGAGTCGGCACAGTCGCCTATAAATCTCCGTCATTCTTGCGCCCGACAGGGCCTCGCCCTGCTCGGCGAGAGCGTGAATCGCGAGCTCGAATTCTGCCAAGATGACCTGCCGGAAGAACGTGCCGCGAATCGTCTCCAGCGCGGTGCCCAGATAGAGAAGACGCTCGCGGTCGGACAGATTCTGCGCCAGCAGATGTTCCTGCAGCAGGACTTCGTTGGTGATGGACGCGACCTCGGACATGAACGTCACGTAGCCGGCGGTTTCGTAGGAGTTGCGCCTTTTCGCAAGCACCGTGTGCATGGCGTGGCCCCACTCGTGCACGAAGGTCGTGAGGTCCTCGTACTTGCCGTTGTAGTTCAGCAGCAGATAGGGATGCACGTCGTAGATGGTGCCGTACATGTACGCGCCGGGAGCCTTTCCAGTCTGTGGGTAGACGTGCATCCAGTCGCCGGCCAGTCCTTCCTGCAACGCCGAGACGTAGTCGTCGCCAAGCGGGGCGGCCGCCGCGAGCGTCAACGCCTTGGCCTCCTCGAGAGCGAACGAGCGATCGAACGCGACCAGCGGTGAATGAAGGTCGTAGTACCGGAGTTCGTCGAGACGGAGCACCCGCTTGCGGAGCCGAAGGTAGCGGTGGAGCGACGGCAGGTGGCGTCGCGCCGCGGCGATTAGCTTCCGATAAACGGAAATGGGGATGTTCGGTTTGGCGAGTGCGGCGTCGAGCGCACCGGGGTAGCCGCGCGCCCGGGCCTCGAACACGTGCGACTTGACGTGTGTGTCGAGCGTTTGCCCCAGGGTGGCCGTGTACCGGCGCCAGACGTTCCAGTACGCATCGAACACGCGTTTCCGATCCGCTCGGTGCCGCGACGTGCGGTAGCGTGCGTATCCCGCCTGGTCGAGGCGCGCCTGCTCGCCGGTCGAGAGCGTAACGGTTGGAAAGCGCATATCCGTGCTCGTGAGCGTCGCGAACACGCGCTCGGGCCCCTGTCGCATGGCGCTGGCGCCGGCGACCACCGCCTCGGCTTCCTCGGACAGTGCGTGCCGTTCCATGCGCAGCATGTTCCGGACGTTGAAGGCGTGCCGGCCAAGCCCTGGTTCGGCGTCGAGGTACCGCTCGACGGTGGCAGAGCCGACCCGCAGCAGCTCCGGCACGAAGAAACTGGTGGCCTTCTCGAACGTGGCCATCAGCAGCACGGCTTCACCCCGGCGCTCCTCCGCTTCGGCCATTCGCCGATCTTCGTCCGCCTGCAGAAATGCGAACACACAGAACCGGATGAGGTCCTTCCCGGTGGCGTTGATCGTGTCGAGAGCCTCGGACAGGCTCGCGGCGCTCTTGCCGAGCTGGCCCTTGAATCGCGCCAGGTCCGTCACTTCACCATCCAGGCGCACCTTGTCCGCCCGCCAAGCGTCCTGGCTGTCGTAGATGTCGGTCAGGTCCCATTCGATCCGGGCCGGCGCGTCGCCGGCGGGTTGCGAGATCGGAGGCATGTTCCAACACGTCCTTCCGTGGTGCGGTACCGGTGTCAACGGTTATCGAAAGTGCGTCAAAGTAGACACGTCATCGACCACAACATGTAGGGGGTTATGATTGGGCATCGTCGAACAGGAGCCAGTCCGGGCGAGCACTCGCGCACGCTGTAGGTCTGACGATGCCGCCGGCACCACAACATTTTGTGGTCGATTCAAGTCCAGCATTCCGCGGATCCCCAGGAGCGCCAACACCCGGCAACGCCGGAAACACCGCGTCGCTATTCCTCCCGTACCAGCGTGACAGGATCGACGGCAGTCGCGCGGCGCGCCGGGAAATAGGCGGCGAGCCCGGCGAGCACGATGAATACGGTGGGAGTTGCGAGGTACGTGACCGGATCCCACGGGCTCACCTCGAAGAGCTGCGACGACATGGAGGACATGAGGACGGCCGCCCCTGTCTCCCCGATGACGATGCCGACGGCCGCGGATACGAACGCCGGCCGTACGAAACGCGTCTGGATGTTGCCGCGGCTTGCGCCGAGGGCGAGGTGAATGCCGATGTCATGGCGTTGACGGGCTGCCGCGTACGCGATGACGCCGTAGACGCCGATCAGTCCCAGAACCACACCGAGGATGGCGAACGCCGCCACCAGCCGCGTGGTGAGGCGGGCTCCGGTGACGGCCTGTCCCAGGACCTCGTCCACCGCGCGGACGGAACTGACGGGAGTCTCCGAATCGAGCCCCGCGACCACGGCCTTCAGGCCGTCCATGATCAGCGACAGGTCGGCGCTAGACTCTAGGAGCACGGAAACCTGCTCGATGGGGCTGAAGCTCTGCGCGAGAGGCAGGTACAATGCGGTGTCCTCCGTCGTGGGCCCCTTCCAGCGCACATCCGCGACCACCCCGACGACCGTGCGCCAGGGCTGGGTTTCGCCGTCGCTCCCCGGGATTCGAATGCGTGCGCCGATCGCGGTCATGCCCGGCCACCAAGTCTTGGCGAGACTCTCACTGACGAGCACGACCCGGCGCGCGCACGTCACGTCCTCCTCGGTAAAGGATCGACCCTCCAGCACGGGTATTCCCAGCAAATTCAGGTAGTTGGTACTGACCGCGGTGCGAAGATCCGTCCAGGGCCACTCTCCACCTTGCGTGGCCGGATTCGGCCGTCCGTCGACGATGAACACGCTGCGGCCGGCGTCTTCGACCCCGAAGGGTTCGAAGACGGACGACAAGCCCGCGCCGTCCACGAACGGAAGCGCGTGCAGTCGCCGCTGCAGAGCCGCGTAGAAGTCGAGCTTGGCCGACTTGGTGGAGTAGCTCACGCGCGGCGGCGCGACTTCCGCCAGGACAAGCCGATCCGGGGTGAACCCAATGTCGACGGCGAGCTGCGCGCCGAGGCTCTTAGCCAGCAGCGTGGCTCCGATTACGAGCGCCACTGCCGCCGCGATCTCGACGGTAACGAAGCCGTTGACAATACGGTTCGGTACGCCGCCGACGCTCCGCGGAAAGCCCGAGGGGTCCCGAACCGCTCGCACCGGCGACGCGCCTGCGCCCGCCACCGCGCCGGCGGCAAGCGCGGTAAGGAGCGAGAGGACCACGGCGAAGCCGAGAACGACGGCGTTGACGTGAATGCTGTCGATGCCGGGTGTCTCGGGTGGAAGGAATCCGACCAGGACCGGCACGCTGCCGTACACGATGGCCGAACCCAGTATGCCGCCGGACAGACTCAGGAGCGAGCTCTCGGTCAGAAGCTGCCGGATGACACGGCCGCGCCCTGCGCCGAGCGCCCTGCGCAGAACCAGTTCCTGCTGGCGAGCCGCTACGCGAACTTGCTGCAGATTGACTAGGTTCACAGCGCCGATGAGCCACATGGCGCCGACGGCGGCAAGCAGCGACAGCAGCATCGGACGCACGTCGCGCAATCGGTCCTCGTCCCATGTCTGCAGACTGGTTCGCGTCCCGTAGCCGTCGGGCATCCGCCACGGAAACAAGCGGCCGAACTGCGAACCTAGGGTCCGGATCTCCGCCGCCGCGGTCTCCAGGCTGACGTGGGGACGGAGCCGGCCGACGAGGAACGCGCTACGTGCCCATTGGCCGACCGGGCTTGTCGGATCCACGGTCATCGGTACCCAGACATCCGCCCCCGCGGAGGGGAACCGGAAGTCCGGCGGCATCACTCCGCGCACCGTGTGCGCGACGCCATCAAGCAGCAGCGTACGTCCGACAACCACGGGATCGGCACCGAAGCGTTCTCGCCACAGGGTGTGGCTCAACACTGCCGCCGGCTCTGCGTCCGGACGCTCGTCATCGAGACGAAAGCCGGAACCGAGCACCGGCGGACACCCCAGACGGGCCAACAGGTCTCCAGCTACCGGCACCACGTTCAGGCGCACCGGGTCGCCGAGGCTGGTCAGTGTTCTGTCGCCGGGTTGGCCGTGGGCCGAAACGTCGAGCGTGCGCGCCCTCTTGCGCAACTCCAGCAACTCGCCGACGTAGCCGATACCGACAATCCGAACCAGCCGGGCCGGCTCGCTCACGGGCAACGGTCGCAGCAGAATGCCGTACACGACACTGAAGATCGCCGCGGTTGCCCCGATGGTGACCGCAAGCGTCGAGACGGACAACGCCGTGAACCCCGGGCTGCGTATCAGGCTGCGAATCCCGACCTGCACGTCCTGCATGAGTTGATCGAGCCAGCCCCATCTCCAGATCCCGCGGACGTCCTCCCGGATCAGCGAGACGTTACCGAGCGCTGCACGCGCCGCGCGCGCGGCCTCCCGCGGCGGCATCCCGTCCTTGATGTTCTTCCGCGTCTCGAAATCCAGATGCGCGTCCAGCTCCCTTTGGATGTCTTCCTCCACGCGGGCGTGGCCAATCCGGGGAAACAGGCAACCGAGATGGAACTGCCACGACATCGTCATCTCCCGCCGGTACAGGAAGCCGGCCGACAACGGAACGCCAGGGATAGGGGTCGGACCAGAGCCCCCTGTTCTCTCTCCACGGCGCGTTTCTCCACCCCCGACCCGGACGTGTGACCGCCGCATCGGGCTCGCTGCATGTTCTTGTCAGCGGGGCCGTCGCGGATGTCCCGGCCGGGTACAGACGACGCCCCCCCGCGGCGCCGAGAGCGGCGAGGCGCGCGGCTGGCGAGCGCCAGAGGGAGCACATTGGGGCAATGTAGGACCGAGGAGTACCGCTGTCCAGGCGCGATCCATCGCCGCTCCGATGCAAAAGGGCTCTTGCCACAGGTTCTGGCTGGCAGCTCAAGTGCGGTACGACCCGCGAACGCTACGCTGGACAACGAGCCGACCAGTCCAGAGCATGCCTCGATTATCGACAATACGATCCCGGCTGCGGGCTTGTCAACAGCCGGAGGGCGAACGGGTGCACGACATCATTGTGAGATGAGGGTCAGGCGGCATTTGCGGCTCGTCGCTCCCAGAAGTCCTCGAAGCGTCCGCTGAGGATGCAGCAGCGCAGGGCGATGATGGCGTTGGCGCCGGCGACGGTCCAGCGCATGCCGGCGCGCTGGAGCCGGCCGCCGATCTGCTTGCAGCCGGCCTCGACAACCTCAGATGGCCGGTTTTGGGTGTCCACCGAGGTTCGCGGCGTTGTAGCTGACCGACCCGCCGGTCGCGCACGGGTCGGCCCGCCTTGTCGCGTGTTTTTCGGCCGTCCACATGGTGGCCAGCTTGACCTCGCGGGTCTTGGCCGCGCCGTAGGGCTGCTTCCCGCGGCGTCGCTCGACCTCGGCCGGGCGCACCGGCACGCCGGTGCCGTCCAGCCCCAGGTACATCGTCGGCGCGGGGCTGGGGACGGTTTCGGCCACAGCGCGTTCGTCGTCGGCAACCTCACCTCCCAGGGCTGCGGCGGCGCGCTCGAACTGCTTGGTCTCGACGCGCACCGCGGCCAGCTCCCACAACAGGTCGCTGGCCGCGGCGAAGCTGAAGTCGGAGGCCGCCAGCCCCACCATCCGCAGCACGCCGGGCGACAGCGACGTGGCGTGCATACCCAGGGCCCCGTCGCGCGGACACACCCCCGTACGGCAGGCGTCGCAATGGTAGTAGGCCCGTTCCAGCGTCAGCGGCCCGAGCAGCGTGGTGAAGGTCTTGGGGGGGGCGGCGTAGCGCGCCTTTCCGCCGCAGGTGCACGCGACGGTCGAATCCGAATGGTCGGCATCGTCCGCGTTGAGTACTGCGCCAGCGCCTGCGCGGCAAGGCCGAGGGCTCGACGACGCAGTGCCTGCTCGAGGGCCTCGAAGTCCTGCCCGTCGGCCCGCCGTGGTCCGACCAGCGGAGCAACTTCAGCCGCAAACGCGGCTTCGAACGCGGCGCCGAAACTGTCTTCACGGCCTGGCTCGCCGTCGCGAGCGCTCGACGGTGAACTCTCTGCAAGAGGGACTCGGAGTCCTGCGCATTCACGTTCCCCCGGCTGGAACGCCTCGACGTCGGCCTTGACCGCCGCCTCCAACGCCGCGAACACCTCCTCCAAGCCCCCTTTTTCGGCCGCGCGATCGAGCGGTTCAGTCAACTGCGCCTCGGGCATGGTCGGAGTCCTCCCTACCCAAGGAATCGGCCGGGTCGGCGCTCGTCCAATACCCTCGTACGGCAAAAACCTCGCTTTCATGTTGTGCACCCAGGGCGAACCAGCGCAGGGTGTCGCAAGCCAACTCCCGGGTCCTCCCTATTCGATCGAGGAAGCGTCCTGATGCATGAGCGGCGAGAAGGCCGCATCAAGCTCACGCCGTCTTTCTCTCCTCTAGTCCCGGTACTGTAACTGGTACAGGGCGTGATAGAGCCCGCGACGGGCGAGAAGCTTCTGGTGAGAGCCCTTCTCGCGCAGCTCGCCCTTGTGGAAGACTAGGATCTGGTCCATGTCCTGCACGGTCGAAAGCCGGTGCGCGACTGCGATGGTGGTTCGGCCTGCCATCACGACGTGCAAGGCGTCGTCTATGAGGCGTTCGGTGTCGGTGTCGACGCTCGACGTCGCCTCGTCGAGCAGGAGGACGTTCGGAGCGAACGCGAGGGCGCGCGCGAAGCTCAGCAACTGCCGCTGCCCGGCCGAGAGGCTGGCGCCCCGCTCGCCCACCTCGCTGTCGAATCCGTTCGGCAGGCGTTCGATGAAGCCGTCGGCGTGCACGCTCCTCGCCGCGGCCCGCACCTCCGCATTGCCGATCGCTTCGTGGCCGAGACGGATGTTGTCCTTCACGCTGCCTGAGAAGAGATGGACGTCTTGCGGCACCAACCCGAAACGGCGCCGCAGATCGGCCAGTGGCATCTCCCGAATGTCGACGCCGTCGATAGTGATCCTTCCGCGGTCGACGTCGTAGAAGCGCATCAGCAAGTTGATGAGCGTGGTCTTGCCCGCGCCGGTCGCGCCGACCACGCCGACTCGCTCGCCAGCGGCAACCTCGAACGAGACGTCGCGCAGTACGAACGCGTCGTGGCGGTAGGCGAACCAGACGTGCTCGAACCGGATGCTGCCGCCGGGCTTCGCTGCCGGCCCGGCCGGCGGGGGAGACGTGATCTCCACCGGCGTATCGAGCAGTCCGAAGATGCGCTCGGAAGAAGCCATCGCCGACTGCAGGATGTTGAACTTCTCCGACAAGTCGCTGATCGGCTTGAAGAAGCGCTGCGAGTACTGCAGGCACGCGACTAGCACGCCGAGCTCGACCGTGTCCTGCTCGGCCCGCCCGCCGCCGTGCCACAGGATGAGGGCCGTGGCAACCGCGCCCAACGCCTCGATGGCCGGGTAGAACGTAGCGTAGTAGAAGATGGATTCGACGTTTGCGTCGCGGTGCGCGCGGTTGATCCGCGCGAACCGCTCGAAGTTGCGCGCCTCCCTGCGAAAGAGCTGCACGGTGGCCATGCCGCTGATGTTCTCCTGCAGGAACGCGTTGATGCGGGTGATCTGAATCCGTACGCGGCGGTACGCGTCGCGCGCGTTCCTGCGGAACCAGTGCGTCACCCAAGCGATGGCTGGCAGCACGGCGAAGGTCACCAGCGCTAGGCGCCACTCCATCCAGAGCAGGACGATCGCGATGCCGGCGAGCATGAAGACGTCGCGAAAGACCGTTACGACCCCGGACGTGAACAGCTCGTTGAGGTTATCGACGTCCGAGGTGACGCGGGTCATGAGCGCGCCCACCGAATTGCGGTCGTGGAAACGGAGGTCGAGGCGCTGCAGATGGCCGTAGATCTCCATCCGCAGCTCGAACATGATGCGCTGCCCCGTCATCTGCATCGTCCACGTCTGCATGTATTCGAGCACGAACGCGCCGGCGAGTACGAGCAGGAACGCCAGGGCGATGCGCTCGAGGCCGTCGAATTCGCCTAGTGCGATATGGTTGTCGATGGCAACCATCGTCAACCAGGGTGGTGTGAGCTGGAGCGCGGATCCGGCCAGGATCGTGGCCAGGGCGATTCCCACGGCCTTCCCGTGTGGACGCAGGTAGCCGAGGAGGCGCCGCATGAGCCGCGCGTCGTACGCCTTGCCCGCCGCGTCCGGTTCACGAAGGGACACCACTACGATTCCTCGAGCGCTTCCTCCAGCAACTGCTTGCGGTGCAGTCCTGCGTAGAGACCGCCATGGGCCACCAGCTCGGCATGGGTTCCGCGCTCCACGACGCGCCCGTCGTCGAGCACCAGGATCAGGTCGGCGTCGCGCACGGTCGAGATGCGGTGGGCGACGAGAATGGTCGTGCGCTGCCACATCACCCCCCGCAGCCGCGCGAGTATCGCCCCCGCGGTGCGCGTGTCGACCGCCGACAGGGCATCGTCGAGGATCAGAATGCGAGGGTCGGTCAGAATGGCGCGCGCGAGCGCCGCGCGCTGCTTCTGCCCTCCCGACAGCGTGATGCCCCGTTCGCCGACCTCGGTGTCGAGCCCGCGTGGGAACCCGGCAATGTCGGCGTCGAGTTGCGCGAGCGCTACCGCGTCGGCCACTGTCCTTGCGTTTCCTTCCGCCTCCGCGCGGGTGCCGAACGCGACGTTGCCGGCAATCGTCTCCGAGAAGAGCAGCGGCTCCTGGGGCACGTAGCCGATGGCGCCGCGAAGCGTGTCGAGCGGCAGTTGGCGAACGTCGATCCCGTCCACGAACACGGTCCCGGGGGGCGGATCGAACAGACGCGGCACCAGATCGAGCAGCGTCGACTTCCCGGAGCCGGTCGGACCGACCAAGGCCAGCACCTGCCCCGGTCCCACCCGCGCGGACACCCCGGACAGAACCATTCGTCCGTTGTACGCGAAGCTGAGATCGCGAAACTCGACGACGCCCCGTATCCGCTGCGGAGTGACCGGCCTCTCCGGATCCCGGATTGCCGGCTCCACCCGCAGGATGTCGAGAATTCGCTGCCAGGCGGCCAAGCCGCGCTGAAGCATGTTCGTCACCCAGCCGAAGGCGATCATCGGCCAGCTCAACATCGCGACGTAGGCATTGAACGCAACGAACTCGCCTATCGACAGGTGCCCGTCGATGACGTGGCCGCTGCCGATCCAGAGCACGATGAGCGCCGACAGACCGAGGAAGAACGCCAGCGCCGGATGAAAGGCCGCCTGGAGCCGTATCATTGCGCGGCTACGGGCCACGTACTCCCGGTTCGCGGCCCGGAAGAGACCGACCTTCACGTCCTCGCAGCGGTAGGCGCGGACGAGCCGCACGCCCGCCAGCGCTTCTTGCGCCACCGCGCTCATGTGCGCCAACTGCCCCTGGATGCGGTCGGACCGCACGTAGACCGCGCCGCCGATACGCTTGGCGACAAGGGATACGGCCGTTAGCGGAAGGAGCGCTAGGACCGCGAGCGTCGGCGATAGAGACACCATCAGGACCACGGCTAGGATGAAGGTGAGGGAGGTCCCCGCCACGTACATGATCACGGGCCCCGCCATCGTTCCCACGGCGCCCAGGTCATTGGTCGCACGCGACATGAGGTCGCCGGTTCGATGCACCCGGAACCAGGCCGGCGGTAAGCGCTGCAATTGCCGGAAGAGCTCGCTTCGCACGTCGGTTTCGACCTCGCGCGCGGCGCCCATGATGAGCCGCTGCGTCATGAAGCGGGCAGCCGCTCTGGCTGCTGCAAGGACGACAACCACGGCCGCGTACGTTTCCGGCGACGAACTGTCCGCGCCGGCCGGCTCCCGCCCGTTCGCCGCCGTGGCGTGGTCGATGGCGTGCTTCAGCACCCAGGGCAGCAGCAACTGAATTCCGGTGCCGGCGACAAGGAACAACGCCCCGACTCCGAACTGCGTTCCATGGCGACGCAGATAGGGTACGAGCGCGGAAGCTGCGGATTCCACTCGAGCTCCGTAATCACTCCGCGCGCAGAATGTCCCTGCCCTGCGCTTTTGTAGCCCGCTTCCCCGGAACAAGCATCGCGATCACCGCGCAGCCGGCAGTCACCAGGACACTCGCAATCACGGTCGCCGCGTCATGCGCGGGTATGCCGAATACCACCGAGTCCAGGACTCTCCCGGCCGCCAGGCAACCACCGAGTCCGATGGTGACACCGACGGCTACGCACGACACCGGCCTTCGCAACACCGCGGCCGCCACCTTCCATTCCTTCCCGCCGAGTGCGATCCGCAGAGCTATTTCCCGCCGTCGCTGCCACACCAGCCTGTCGCACGTCCCGTACAGCCCCACAACCACCAGAGCCAGCGCCATGAGTCCGAACACCGACGTAATCAACGCCACCACGCGCGCGCCCAGGATTCCGGAAGCCCACACCGCTCCTAGCCTGACATCGGAGTGCACCGCGCGATTCGGCTCCACTTCGCTCATTGCGGTCCGCAGCGCCCCCATGCTCATCGACGAGGACGCGGCGGACCTCACAATGAAGTACGGATCCGGCCAGTACGGCGTCAGCCCGCATTCGTACACAATCGGATGCACCTGTTCCCGCGGCCCGGTTTCGAACGTGTCGCCGACCACGCCGACGATCTGTCTCTCGCCCCCGAAGCGCGCCGCCGCAATGTACTCGCCAAGCGGTTCACCATCCGCAAAACGATCGCCGAACGTTCTGTTGACGAGCAGCTCGCGCCGTGTGTCGGAACGCACGTCGTCCGCGCATTCCCTGCCGTGCAACAGCGGGATGCCCAGGGTGCGAAAGTAACCAGCGCTGGTCTCCCTGAATATGCTCAACGACCCCTCGCCCGACTCGCGCCCCACGACCGTGAACTCGGTCAACGGCGTGTCCGTGCCGCCCGGCAGTGTCGAGCTCAACGCCGCGGAGACCACTCCCGGAATCCTCGCCAGCGCACTCAACGTCCGAGCCTGCCTGTTGGACACACCGGCCGGATCTTCGCCCCAACTCGCACTCATGCGAAAGGCTACGACGTTCTCCAGTTCGAAACCCGGCGAGAGCTGGTGCAGCCGCACGACGCTTCGGATCAGCAGTCCGGTTCCGAAAATGACGACCACCGCCACCGCCACCTGCGCCGCTACGGCCCAACTCTGAGGTCGATGTCCGCCTCCCACGCTGCCACGCGCCGCAAGCCGGAAGCCCGCTCCCTCCAGGCGACCGAGGTGCAGCGCGGGCTCGAGACCCATTAGCAGCACGGTGAGCACCCCAATCCCACCGACAAAGCCAACGACCCGCACATTCAGGCCGATACCGTCCGCCATTCCCAGGGACACCGCCATCCGATCCACGACCCCAACCCCGATGTACCCGATGCCGAGTCCCACTAGGCCCCCGCCAATCGCCAGCACGGACGCTTCCCACAAGAGCCCCCGGACAATCTGACCGGGCCTTCCGCCGAGCGCGCTGCGCAAGCTCATTTCTCGTCTGCGACGCTCGCGGTCGGCCAGCAGGACGCACACAACGTTTCCGCACGCAGCGGCGAGAAGCAGCAGGGTGGCGCCGAAGACAATCCAAATGGTCCGCCGCGTCCCCTCGTCCACGCGCACGTCCGCCAGCGGCACGACGACCGGTGTCCAGCCCCTGTCGGTGTCGGGAAACTCTTCGCCCAGGGCCTCCTGAATCGCCTCCAGGTTCTGCTGCGCCTGCACCAGTGTCACGCCCTCGTGCAGCCGCCCCACGGTCGTCATGAATCTCGCCTGCCGACGGCTCGTCCAGCTGCGGTCCAACTGCGCCGGAATCCACGCCTCGGTGGCTGGGCTCGGATATTCGAACGTCGCCGGCATCACGCCGACGATGGATTTCGCTTCTCCGTTCAGCATTAGGAGCCGGCCGATGACCTCCGGGTCGGATCCGAAGCGGCCGCGCCATAGTGAATCGCTCAGGACCACCGCGCCGGGACCGCCGTACACCTCCTCTTGAAGCCTGGGAACCCGGCCCAGCGCAGCGCTCACGCCGAGCACCTCGAAGAACCCCGGCGACACGCGCATTGCCGCCACGTTCCTGGGCATCGGGCCAGTCGTGTCGGTAATGTTCTCGAAATAGCTGCCCGCTATGCCGGCGAATGTCCCGTTGAGGCGATTCCAGTCCGCAATCCGTACTGGCGCCACCGGCATCTCGACGTTGCTCTCTTCCGCGTTGCTCTCGGACAGATTCACTAGGCGCTCGCCGGCCGGATACGGCGGAGGCTGGAAAAGAACACCGTACACGACGGAGAAGCTGACCACATTGAGTCCGATTCCGAGCCCCAGAACCAGAACGACGGGACCGGTCGACCGGAACCTCCGCAGGCTGGCCTGCACGGCCGCGCAAAACTCATGCAGCATTTGACACCCCTCCTTCTTCACCGTGGCCCGGATCAGCATTCATGGCAACCTCTCCTCTGAAGACGCCCCGTGCCGTCCTCGAGCGTCAAGTTCAGCATTTTCATGACGCCCGCTTCCCACCGCCTCTCCACCTGCCCCTGTTGCCACTTCTTTCATGGTCACTCTCAGCACATCCAACAGGTCGCAATGAAACCATTCCTCGACGGATCGAAACGCAAAGTAGCAAAGAAGGAATTTGTCGATTGGAGCGAGACCGAGCCTCGCCAGGAGCACGTATAAGAGATTGACCAGAGCCCTGGATACGAGCATCGCGGTCGAATGCTGAATTCCGACCAGAAACCTCTCATCCGAACAGAACACGTCCAGGAATTCGCTGTGCCGGATCCGACGCTTCGTCATGACCTCCCGAAACCGCCGCGCCGCGGCCCGGTCGAGAGGTTGGCTTGTCACAACCCGCCCGTCGGCGAACATTCCGGCGACCTCCGCACGAAATTCCAGAAGCAGATCCCGCCATCCAGCCAGTGGCCGGTCCTTCGACCACCAGGCCCGTTCATGCAGCTCTTTGACCTCGAGCATGTGGCGCTGAATATACGCACGTTGCGTCCGGTATGTGCTCGTAATGCGCCGAACAATCTCCTCCGAACGACACGTGGACGCAAATCCGCTCCAATGCGACCTCCAGGAAACGCTACCTCCCGGCAAGCCCCCGCTCACAACGAGGGCATGCAGGAAGAACAGCCGCAGCGCCACCTCCCTTCGCGGCCTTCGTTCCTTCCGGATCCGAATCACCAATGCCGTCGACCTCGAGTTAAATCTCTCCAGGAGAAGGGCTGCGTCCCTCTCGACGGGTGGTCCGGCGTGTGCGGCATTCCTGTTCACCATCACCTCCACCTCGGCCGCCTTGACGGCCGACTACCGGTTCGGCGGCCACCGGCGCCGACACCGAACGCCGTGTCGTTTCCGCCGGTTCACGCGTACGACGCGTCAGCACCGCTGCAAACGCCTCGTATTCCTGGGACAAGTCGAAGCCCAGCTTGTTCCACAGGAGATGGATCCCATGTACGACCACGAAGCGAGCGTCCATCCGAGCCACGACGATGCGCCGGGCCACGCCCACGACTCGCGCCAGAGCGGCATCCCCGTCGAACGCGGCCGCGACCCGCCGTTCTGCGGCGCACAGCGTTCCGGCGCGCCCCCGGCGGGCGGCCGCGCCTTGTCGTGTCGGCGCCAACCCGTACTCGGCGGCCGCCCGCCGAGCGAACGACGCCGCTCGTTGCAGTAAGCGATCCGCCGCGTCACGGTCGCGCACCGCCCTGTGGACGATCGACGCGGAGAGGCAGGCCGCCACGATCCATCTCTCGGCGCGGCGTTCCGGACCGAGCGAGTGCATCAACCCGAGCGCAAGCCAGGAGGTGGCCTCGTTCAGCAGTTCCGAATAGACGGACAGATTGTTGTCGCCAAAGTACAGACACGTTCTACAGTAAGGATGCCGCTCCAGGACGAAACCCGGGAGCACGACCCCGCGACGGCCCGCGTACTGCCGCGCCGCACCCCGGATGGCGTCCTCCAGCCGTCGCTCGGCAAAACCCTCTCCGGGCAGAAACCTGAGTCGAAGATGGGCGCCCTTCCCCTTGCCGAATCGCAGGAAGAAGAACCGTCGCACCCTGCGTGCCGTGATCTCGGAGCGCAGGCGGGTCTCGAAATGGTCCACGAGATAGGGCTCCAACGGACCGTCCAGGAAGAGGTGATACGAGCGCCACGGCGCCGCCGCGCCCGCTTGGCGACCTGCCACATCACACCTCGAGCATAAGCTCGCTGACCCGAGGCTCGCCGCCAGGTGTCAGCATCGCCGCCGGTCCGGGCGCCATCTCCGTGAAGGTGCAGGCGCCATCCACTGCGTGGAACCCGTGTCGAAAGGTCATTGCGCTGAGAGGGTTTTTCAGATCGAGAAACCGTGGCTTGCGCAGGCCGCCGTGCGGCTCGTCATGAAAGGCGTAGTACCAATAGTCGGATCGCCGATCGAGTCGACGGTGCAAGGCGTCCCGAAGGTTCACGGCGAACCGGATCGAATCCCGTTCCGCCGCCAACGAGTTGAGGAAGTCCCGGCTGACTTCCCAGGCCTCCCTGCGCAGGCAGACGTGGCTGTATTTGAGCTCGGGGTGGTGGACGACATCTTGCGCCGGCGTCTTCGCGGGCGCGCGCAGGAACGGATTCTCGTAGGCGTCGGCGTGGTCCAGCAGCAAGAACTGGTACTGCGTCGGAAGTTGTTGAGCGAGTTGAAACCCTCGGTAGTGCGGGCGCATGACCTCGCCGGTGCGATCGAGCAGATAGACGACGCGGCGGCCCTCTTCGCGCAGCACTACCTCACAGGGAGAAATCCATCGGTCGTAACGGTGCGCCCACCGCGCGTGGAATCCGCAACCGACGGCGAACGTCGGGACGACATAGTTGATGTTGGGGTGTGGCGGAACCGCCACGTCGACGTCGAGCACGTCTTCGTCCGTTCGTTCCAGTGAAACGTCCTCCCGCTCTTGCCGGGTTCTATTCAGCAGGTAACGACCGACGTACCGACCGTTCCCGGCGAAGATGTTGCTCACGAAGAACAGGCGGCGAAGAGCATCGAACGTCCCCACGAAGCAAAGGCTGCGTCGCGAGCCAGGGGTGCGCAGGCGCCCGTTGAATGCGTCGACGTCCTTGCGGCCCAGATCTCCCTCCATCGCGGCCAGGGACTCGCGCCAGGAACAATGCCCTCCGCTGGATGCGGGCGGATCGGGTCGATACCGCAGGATGAACTCCTCGCGATGGCGCAAGAAATGCCGAAGAATGTCGAGGTAGGGGGCTTGATTCGCACCGAGGTGGCGGAAGTATGCCGAAAGGTACGACCGCAATACACGGTCGTTGTTCCTGAAATTGTGAGCGGAGCTCCTGAATAGCGGCTTCAAATGCGCAAGCTGCTCCAGAACCGGCGCGAGAATCTCGTGCAGGGGTCGCGTATCGACGGCGGCATACGTGTTCACGAAGAACCCGGGACCGTCCTGCGTCTGCTCCCCCACGGCTTGTCGGCATTGCTCGAGGTCGTCATGGACGCCTGCCAGTTCGGTGGTTTTCCGGTATTGAAGGTGATGGCCGAGGGCCGCTACGGCACGACGATCAGACCCGGCGGAAGATGCGGTCGGCAGGTGGCTGGCCCTGCGGAAGTCCGTTATCAGGTACTGCTGGACGACTCCGGCTCTGATCAGATCGAGAAGCGCCGCGTCGAGCCCGGAGGCGTCCTGCTCGGATGCGGTGTGGCCGACATACCGGCGCCAGTCGCGCCGCGTGCCGGCGGCGACGCCCGTAGCGCGTCGTCGGTCGCGAAAGAACTCGATGGCCCGGGCGCGGTTGTCGTTGCTGTCGTACACCACGAGGCGGAGTTGGCGCTGGGACTCGACCCAGAACTCGAGCTTGGAACCCCGCCGGTACACGGGCGCCAAGCACATCCACACCCGGTGCGGAGCGGCATGCGGGAGAAGCAGGGCTTCGAGCTTCAGGATATAGCGGGCATCGAGGACGATTTCATGCGGTGGAGAAACGACATGGCCGGTCAGCGAGATCGCGCCGAACAGGTGGTACGGATTGGCCTTGCTTATGAACCTCGCGGCGTACGAATAGATTCCTCGCTCGAGCGGCGTCAGGTCCCCGCTACGAGCCATTCCTGCCGAATCGATCTTCGCGGCGAGGGACGGGCTCGTATAGCGGCAAGCGAGCCGGAAGCGTGAATCGGCCAGCGCGTCCCGCAGTCGCATCCGGAGTTCGCACAGGATGGCGGCGTGCGTGCTCTCGAACAGCTCCCGGTCCCGGCGGGCCAGAGCGTTGAGGCGGGACAGTGCCTGCCGGACATCGGGAGGCAGGGCGCTCGGTACCCGCGGGGTGACGCGTCCATTGAAGACGGCCCGCTTGATGTCGAGGGCGATGCGTCGCGCATGTGACTTCGCGATGTGGGGAATCAGCTCGAAGAGTCGGGAAACTACCCGGCTCCGGAGTGCGGCGCTCTCGCGCTGCAGCTTCTCGTGCTTCGCGACGAGCTGTTCGAAGGCCGGACTCCGCAACCGGGAACGATCGTTGAACGCCGCGCCAGCGAGACGGACGGCTAGCAGGCGCATATCGGGGTCCTTCCGGTGTAGTGGGCGTGCACGGGCGCGATCCGGCGGGCGAGAACCACTAGATTCCTTGAGCGGCCGGGATCTTTACAGTTGAGTCAAGTTCAGGTTTTGATCGTGGTTTCTTCGCTGCCATAGCGCCCCCAATGGCCAACGGGCCACGCGGCGAGGAGCACGCTCAACCTACATGCTTGTTGGTCTGAGGCGGAGCCTCGCTAGAGCTGGGCGGCGAGGAAGTCATCGCAATGATTGACTACAGTTCAGGTTCGTCGTCGGGTTCGACTACGGCTGCGCTGCAGGAGCAACCCCCCTCGTTGCATCCGCCACAATTGCCGCAGTTGCCGGTGGAGGCGGCGAAAGGCTCCATGCCCAGCTTGCCGCCGGTCGTCAGGACCTCGACTTCGGAAACGTCGATGTCACTGAGGTCGATGAACAAGGGGTCGTGTGCGGCCGGTTTGTTGAGGTCTTCCATTCCAGGTCTCCTTTCTCAACGATTGAGAAGTAAGCGAATCGACGTCTTCCCCGCAGCCCAGCTCGTGTCGCATGCCGGAGGGCCCGCTGGTCGCAACGGTCTTCTCCTGGCACGCCGGTGTGGTGTGAAGAAAGTGCTCAGCGCGTTCCGTCGGTCGTCTCGATACCGTCGTAGCGGTGCGGCTGTTGCCCGCTCTCCCGGAGGGCCGTGTCCCGCGAGCAAACCCGCGCAGGCGCCCGCCATGCACGTCACTGCGGATCAGCGGGACGTGCCCGAGGAGCGCTGGACGAGGTCGAATCGGCGTTGGCATTCGATACCTTGACAATCGACAGTACAGACTGAATTGTCGATTGTCAAGGGATAGAGGGCACCGAAGCGGGTGGCGAGCGCGTGTTGCTGTTGGTCCGGCGGTGGATGCCGGGCCCGGTTTCGTTACCCGATCTGCGTCGCGCTCGGTCCGCTGAACGCCGCGATGCGCGTCCCGCCCGAGGAGCTGAACGACCGGCTTCAGAAGAGCTTGGAAGCGAGCGTGTCGGCGACGCCGGCCGGCACCCGACAGATGCGGATCGGCCTGGCGTTCCACGGACAGCTACGGCTGCCGTCATTTGCTCCGGCAGCGCGAGCGTCCGCAGATGCCCGAACCAGGGCAGCCATGCGAGCAGCTCGCGGCGGCGGTCGCCGAAGCTGATCAGGGTGCTCTTCACCTGGTCGAGGTACCACCCGGTGTCGTGACCGAGGGTATGCCGCCCACCGGCCGGGAGGGTCCGCAGGCTGGCGCGCAGCTCGTCGCGGTGCGCCCGGATGGTCTTGTGCGGCGTGCCGCGCGGGAAGCGGACCTCGCGCTGGATGCCGTTGACCTTGACGGTGGCGGCGAGCCCGTGGCGGTCCTTGTAGATGCCCTCGGCGACGCGCACGCGGCGGCGCGGGGGCGGCTTGGGGCCGGCCGGCTTGGGCGCTGTGCGGCCGGCGCGGGATTCGCTGACGGTGGGGTTCATCGGCTCTCTCCTCACGGAAGGGTCCTGGCGGTCCACTTGACCTGGCCGACCGGCTCGGGCAAGACGACGCTGCTGAACGCCCTCGTCTCGCTGCTGCCGGCCGCGCCGGGCGCGTCATCTCCATCGAGGACACGCTGGAGCTGTGTCTGCGGCGCGACAACGGCCTGCGCTTCGAGGCGCGCGGGCTCGGCGGCCGGGGCGTCAACCTCCGGGACCTGGTGCGGCACGCGCTCCGCCACCGGCCCGACCACATCGTCGTCGGCGAGGTCCGCGGGCCGAGGCGGCCGACCTGCTCCAGGCGCTCAACACCGGACACGGCGGCTCGCTCGCCACCGTCCACGCCAACAACGCCGCCGCGGCGCTGTCGCGCCTCGCCACCTGCGCCATGCAGGCATCCGACGCGCTTCCGTGGACCGTCGTCTGCCGCGGGGTGGTCGACGGCATCGAGGCCGTCATCCATCAGACGCGCACGCCCGAAGGGGGCCGCCGCGTCGACCACATGGTGCGCGTCCGCGACTACGACGCGAGCGAGGACCGCTGGGTGGTCGAGAGGGTCTGGCCGCAAGAGGCCGCCGCGGACCTCACGCCGGCCCCGAAACGACCGGCCGTGTCAAGCAAGGGAAGGAGGCGGCGACGGAGGCGCTAGTACGCCAGCCGCCAGTCGGCAAGCGCCGTCGCCTCGGCCACCGCCCGGTGCTTGCGTTCCAGCAACGGCAGCACGTGGAACGCATCGAGGACCTTCGCGCCCCGGCAGAACACCCGGCGATGCTGCGCCACCACCTCGGCGCCGACGGCGATCGCCACCCGGTCGTGGTACAGCTTCACCCACACCGGCCGGTAGGCGTGGCGGATCGGCACCGAGTAGGTGATGTGGTCCACGCGGACGTGTCCGAACTTGTCGGCCACCCGCGCGACGACGCGGCAGGTGGCGGGAAGATGCTCGGGCAACGCCCGCAGATGCTGCCGCTCCAACGCCAGGGCTTGCTGCGCCGAGCGCCCGTCGTCGAGGTGGCGCAACGGCAGGTCGGCCTCCAGTTCGGTGAGGATCGTCGCGTTGAGCGCCGCCCAGTTGTCGACTGCCAGCCGCGGCCGGAACACCAGATTCCGTGCGTATTTGACGCCTCCCTCCACCGAACCTTTCTCCCAGCCCTTGGCCGGCGCGCAGAAGTCGGCCCAGAACGGATACGCGCCCCGGAACGCCTCGAACGCTTCGGTCTGCACCCGGTCCCGGCCGGCCAGGATCTCCTTGACCGCAAGCGACGTGTTATCGAGGACGACGCGAGCCGTTGCGCCCCCGAAATAGAGGAAGGCGGACTCGATGCCGTCGAGCAGCGACTCGAGCCGCTCGATCGGGTACGCCTTGGCGAAGTACGCGTTCGAGTACGGCAGCGTCGCCACCAGGTACTTGACCTTGCACGGCGCCCCGGCGATGTCGACCCACGACTCGCCGAAGTCGACCTCCAGCGTCGTACCGGGAAGCGTGCTGCGGTGCACGAAGGCCTCCTTCGTCGGCTTCATGTCCCCCTTCAGCGTCGTAACGTAACGGCGTACAGTGCGCTGGGAGACCGGACCGGCCAACGGCAGCAGCAACCGCCGGACCCGCTTCGCGGTCAACCGCGGGTCATCGCCCAGCCACTCCTCGATCTGCTTCCGCCAGCGGTCCAGACTCCTGACCCGCTGGGGCGACACGCGCACCGGCGGTGTCGACCGGGCTATGGCCCGCCGGACCGTCTTGACGTCCAACTTCAACCGCCGGGCGATTTCCTTCTTCGGCACACCCTCCACCAGATGCAGGTGGCGGATTTCGGCCCACTGAGACATCCTGATCACCTCCGCGTCCTCCCTGACTCTGTCGACGAGACGACCCTGTCTCGTCGCGTCGGATCATCGCCAGGGAATCCGCTGTTTCCGCGTGCTCAGGGGGTCCCTTTTCATCTTGCCGCTACCAGCCTCGGTCCCGGTCAGGACCTCGATGGGCGTCGCATCAGCTACGCGGGCGGCGGAGGCGGAGACCAGCGCCGCCTCCGCCTTGACGGCCCGCGCGATGTCGGCCGCCAGGTAGACCGATTCGTGCGGCGCGCGCCGCCGGCGAAGCCACTCGGCGAGGTACGCCCGCCACCAGCCGCGCCCCCGCGCACCGGCCGATTGGCGCAGGCGCGGATCGAAGCTCCAGACGACATGCGTCTCGATGTCCTGCACGCGGTCCGCCAGGAACGCCTGCCGCTTGCGCTGGGCCAGCCCGGCGATGTCGGACCCCGGCTCCCGTACGTCGAACGCCGCCGGCCGCCGCTCGACGATCCACGACACCCGCATCTCGGGCGGCAGCCCCGAGAGCATCCGCAGCCAGCGCCCGGCCACCGCGTCGAGGTCCTCCGCCTTGCGGCCGTCGACGACGACCGGCGTCAACCGCCCGACCGTCACCAGTTCGCCGTGCCGCGTCAGGCAGGTCCGCTCGTCGACCCAGCCCCAGTACGGCAGCTCGCGCGCCAGCGACCCGCTGTCGTTCGTCACGGCTCACCCCGCTCGATGACCACGTACGGCGAGCCGTCCTCCAGCAGCCCGGCGTCGTAGCGGCTGCGGTAGCGCACCGCCGCCCGGATGACGCCGACGAGGTTCTGGTCGCGCCGCCACGCGAGCCAGCCGGCCCCGTAGAGCACGCCGAAGACCAGCCCCCCGGCGGCCAGGCTGTTGACCGCGTTCCAGACCGCCGCGCCCAGCGTCGCGGCCAGCAGGAAGAACCGCCGCTCGACCCCCAGCACCGTCAAGGGCTGGCTGAGGATCGCGTAGCCCCGCCACTGCCTTCGCCCGCGCATCAGAAGAGCCACGAGATGAAGTTGGCCGCGCCCAGCGCCATGCCGAGGCCGAAGATGATCCCGGCCAGCGCCTGCTTGCTGCCGCCTTCCTGAAACGCGAACATCAACCCGCCGACGACGATCGCCACCAGGGCCAGCCCGCGCGCGATCGGCCCGGTGAACGCCTGCTGGAGGTTGTTGACCGCCTGTACCCAGGGCGAGCGGCCCTGCGCCAGCAGCACGCCCTGCTGGACCATCAGCACCGCCGTTGCCATCGCACCCCACACCCACGCTCGTTTCCGCATCGGTTCCCCTCCTGTCACCACGGCCGGCACACGGTCGAGACGCGCCAGGCCGCCATCAGGGCCACGCCCAGCACGACCGCGCCGGTCAGGCCCACGTCGAAGCCCTCCCGGTCGCGCGGCAGCACCGCCAGCAGCGCGCTTGCCGCCGACATCGCGCACAGGCCGGCCACCCACACCACCACTCGGCCGCACTCGGCCGCGCCCATCACGAGTAGTCCCCCGCCTCGTCGCGGGCGAGCGCCTCGGCCAGCGCCGGGTCCTCTCCCGCGCCCCGCCGGATCGCCCGCTCCACCACGTCCACCTTCCGGCCCACCGCGCCGAGACCGATCACCCGGGCCGCGACGTACACGACGGTCCCGAACGTCGCCAGCGCCAGGCCGCCGTAGGCGGCGGCATACAGGCCGTAGTCGACCGCGACCACCCGCCAGAACGGGTGCAGGTAGGTCATCTCGACCCACAGCGCCCAGACCCCGAGCGCCCCCGCCGACGCCGTCAGTCCCACGCCCACCTTCCACGGCCTCACAGCTCGATCACCTCGTGCTCTTCCCGCGCCCGGCCGCCGCCCCGGCGGCCCTCGCTCCCGCTGCCGCCCAGCGCCCGGCGTACCGCCGCGGCCGCACGCCCCGACGAGACGTACAGCGCGAAACCCGCCTTCGCCTTCGCCCGGATCGCCTGGCCGCGGTAGTGCTCCGAGGCCACTTCGACATTGCAGCGCCCGGTGCGGCCGGCCGCGTCCACGTACTCGATCTGCGCATCGGGAACGAGCACCTTGCCGTCCTGGAACGGCAACCCCAGGACTTCGGCGGCGCGCCGCCGCTCGTCGTCCGCCGCCGCCTGGCTCTTCGCTTGACGCGCCCGTTCCGCCCGCGCGGCGACCAGCCCCTTCAGCTCCGCGTCGATGCGGACCCGCACGACGCGCCCGCCCTCGTGCTCGATGCGTGATTGCGAATGGCCGGCCGCGCGGTACACGGCCACGTCGTGTCCCAGCTCCGCCGGCCGCACGGCGCCGGCGAATGCCCGCTGGCCCCTTCGTCCCGCCTCGCGCCACAGCGTCTCGGCCCGCGCCGCGCCCGCCGGCGTCGCCACCACGACCGTGAACTCGCCGCCCTTCGGTCCGCGCGCCTTCCGACGCTCGACCCACCCGGCCCGCTCGGCCCGAACGATGCCCCGGCCCGCCGCGAACGGATGCCCGTCGAACTGCCGCTCGACCAGGTCCCGCAGCGCCACCGCCCGGAAAACCCCGACATCCCGCACCACGCCCGCGATGCGCGCCTCGAATGTCCGGCGCGGTTGGCGCGCGTCGTACTCGCGCCGATGTCCCGTCCGTTCCCGGCACTCGGTTCGCGCTTCGCGCCGTTCGTCCAGCGCCGGCTCCCGGTCGGGCATCCGAGCGCTCATCGGGTCCGCCCATCCATCCGCGGCACCAGGTCTCGCCGTCCCGGCTCGATCCCCGCCACCCGCTCGGCCGGCGACGAGCCGCGGCCCGCCAGCCGCCAGTCCCGTCCCGTCAGCTCCACCACCCGGCAACGGCCGGCAATCCGGCTCGCCAGCCGGTCGTCCCCCATGAACGCGCCGACCTCGCCCGGCGTCTTGTTCGAGGTCCACACCGTCCGCCTGCCGGCGTCGTGACGCGCCTCGTAGAGCATCAACAGCGTCCGCCGCGTGTAGTCGGTCGCCGCGTCCCGCTCCGCTCCCAGGTCGTCGAGCACCAGCAGCCGCGCCGCCGCCAGCCGGTCGAACGTCCTCCGTCCCCTCGGCCGCCGCGTGCGGCTGGAGCCGGTAGAGCAGCATCGGCACCCGCTCGAACGCCATCGACCGCTCGCCCGACCGCCACAGCTCGTTCAGCGCCGTGCAGGCCAGCCGCGTCTTGCCCGTGCCCACCGGGCCGCACACGAACAGGTCCGGCCCGCCGTCGCCGGCGCGCGCGAACGCCCGCGCCGCCTCCAGCGCCGTCCGGTTGGCCGCCGTCGGCTGCCACGTCGACCAGCGCGCGTCCCGGAACTCCCGAGGCACCGACGGCGGAGCCGCGTTCGCCGCCGTCCAGCAGCCGCAGCGCCGCAACCGCGGGTGGCCCTCGACCTCGACCGACTCCCAGCCCGGCGTCCGCTCGCAACGCCCGCATCCCACGCTCATGGCTTCGCCCGCTCGATGACCGCGTCGTACGCCTCGCGAGGCTCCGTCGACCGCGCTCCGGCGTTGCGCCGGTCGCCGCCCTCCGGATCGCGGAGCTGCTCGGCCAGCGCCGGCGCCCGCGACAGCAGCATCGACACCGTCCGTGTCCGCCCGGCCAGGAACCGGTCCCCCTCGGTCGTTAGGAACCGCTCCGTGATTCGCTCCAGCTCGGCGTCGTTCCAGGTCGCGCACAGCCGCACGGCCGCGTCCGCGTCCGACGCCTCCACCGTCCGGGTCGGTGCATACGCCACGCCCCGATGGCGCGGATACCACTCGACCCGGTAGCGCTCCACGAACGCCGCCGCCCGCTCGGCCACCTCGGCCGAGTCCCCCTCCCCCGCACCCCCGCTCCCTGACGAGCCGTTAGCCATTAGCCGTAAGCCGTTAGCCGTTTGGCACGTGCGCGCGTGAGACGGAAAAACTTCCGCACGATTTCGGGAATCTTCCGGAACCAGTGCCGCAACTTTTCGGGAATCGTCAGGCAGTCCTGCCGGACCCGTGCCCGGATCGTTCGACCCCTGTGCGGCAATGCTGCCGGCCGCTTTCGGCAGCGCCGGCACCCGCACGCCGCCCGGATGGACCGACCACAGGTGCCGCGTCTTCGCGCTCACCGCCGCCTCTACCGGCAGCGGGTGCATCGTCCGCAGCGGGTAGCGCACCCGCTGGAAGTCCTGCCAGTCGGCCTGGTACAGGTAGCGCGCTCCTGGTGCGCGAACGTGGCCACCAGACCCACCTTGACGAGGCGCTCGATGCTCCGCTGGATGACCTTCGCCGGCCGGCCGCCCAGCCCGTCGTGCGCCGCCTGGAACGCCACCGCCTCGGCGCGCATCACCCCGAAGTCGTCCGCCGCCAGCACGTAGGTCGTCCACACGCGATACTCCAGGTCCGACAGGCTCGACACCTTCGCCGAGTGGCCGAGACGCGCGTGCAGGAGCCGGTCGGCCGGCATCAGCGCGCCTCCACCGCCCGATGGTCCCGCCATCGGGCTCGGGCCTGCCGGACACATCTCTCGATGAACTGCATCAGCACACGCCCTCCGGATCGCACACGCCGCAACGCGCCCACCGGGGCCGCGCCGCCAACCTCTGAACCGTCCCGCCCCGCCGACGGCACCACTCGGGCGCCACTTCCAGCCAGCACCGCGGGCAGACGTACACGAGGTCGCCGGACGCCAGGTCCACCGCCCGCCACCCGGCAGCCGGCTTCGCCGTCCTCCCGTCGCGGGTCGCGCTCACCGCCGCGGCCTCCGCCGCCCGCGCAGCGCGTCGCCCGAACCGCCGGACTCCAGCCAGCGCAGCAACGCCGCCCTGCTCCACCGGGGCCGCTTGTCGATTCCCGCCAGCGGCGCCACCGGGAAGACCTGCGCCCGCAGTCGCCGCTTGATCGTCGTCGTCGAACAGCGCAGCAGCGCCGCGACGTCGTCGAGCAGCAACACCGTCGGCAATCCGTCCGTGTCGGCGCTAGCGTCGTGATGTCGATCCATGCCTCGCTCTCCGCGGGCGGGCGCGCCACTCGCCGGCTCGGCGTGCGCGTCCCTCCGCCAGCACCCTCGTCCGCAGCTCCGCCGCGGCCCGCTCGGCCTGCTTCCAGCAGGTCCAGCTCCGCCGTCGCCGCCGCCTCGAACCCCGTCGGCGGCTTTCGGTAGCCGTTCAGCCACAGGCTCAACGTCGCCTGGCTGACCCCGAGCGCCCGCGCCAGCGCGTGCTGCGAGACGCCCAGCGCTGCCAGACGGGCACGGACGGCCTGCACACCCGTAATGTCCATTTACCGGGGAATGTAAAAGGAAGGAATCGTTCCCGTCAACTGTAAAGTTTTATTATCATCTAGGACATGAGCATCTTCGGAGACCGGCTGCGCGCCGCCCGCTCCCTGCGCGCCGTCACCCAGCAGCAGCTCGCCGCCCACACCGTCAACACCCGCGAGGCCGTCTCGATGGTCGAGCGCGGCAAGGCGGGCTGGTCGCACGACAAGACCGCCGCCGCCGCGCGCGCCCTCGACGTGTCCACCGACTACCTGCACGGACTCACCGACGACCCGCGGACCGCCGAGCAGCTTCTCCGGGACCTCAAGGCCGCCCAGGGGCTCGAAGACCCCGCGGCCCGGGCGGCGACCGCCGACGACGCGGACTTCGTCGGCGTCTCCGAGCTGGCCTCGGCAGCCGGAGACGGCGCCGACGTCTACGACGAGCGCGTCATCGGGAGGGTCAAGTTCCTGCGGTCATGGCTCGGGCGCCACGGCCTCGTCGCCCGCCACTGCCGCATCATCCAGGTCAGCGGAGAGTCGATGGAACCGACGCTCGTCGACGGCTGCTCGATACTCGTCAACCACGCCAGCCGGCGCCGCCACGTCGGACACATCTACGTCGTCCGCACCGGCGACGGCCTCGTCGTCAAGCGCGCCGGCCGCGACGAGGCCGGCGTCTGGCAGCTCGTCAGCGACAACCCCAACAAGCACCTCTGGCCCAGCCGGCCCTGGCCGCCGGACGCCGTCATCGTCGGTCAGGTCAAGTGGGCCGCCCGGACCTTCGCGTGAGGAGAGACAGCATGGATGCCAACGTCACGGAGACCGCCGGCGCCCGGACCGGCGCGGAGCAGGCGACTCAGACCCCGGCCGCCGAGAGCCAGCAATCAACGAGGAAGAGGAAGCACTCGGCGAAGCCCGGCAGCGCCAAGCCGGCCCGCCGCCGCGTGCGCGTCGCCGAGGGCGTCTACCGGGACCGGCACGGACTCGCCGCCACCGTCAAGGTGGGCGGTGTCCAGCGCGAGGTCCGCTTCCCGCCCGGCACTCCGCTCAAGACCATCCGCGCGCGCCGCGACGAGCTGCGCGCCAGCCTGCGAACGCTCCCGGCCGGCGGCAAGCACTCCCTCAACCACGACGCGGGGCGGTACCTCGACCAGGTCCGGAACACGCTCGTCAACTTCGGCGACCGGCGCAGGGAGCTGCGGGCGTGGTTGCCTCGGTTCGAACATCTGCGGACGCTCGCGCTACCGGCCCACCTGCCCGCGCTCAACGCCCAGCTCCACGAGTGGCGCAGCACCCTCGCCGCCTCGACCTGCAACCACCGCCGCCACGCCCTGACGAACCTCGTCCGCGTCCTCTACGGCCGCAGAGCCTCGTTCGACCTGCTCGACCTCGTACGCTTCGCGCCGCCCCCGCCGAAGCCGCGATGGGTCGACCGTGGCCACATCGCCGACGTGCTCGCCGAGATCGAGCCGGGCTCGGTCACCCGCGTTCGACTGGAGCTGATGCACTGGACCGGGATGCGGCCCTCGCAGATGGGGCGGCTTCGCGCAGAGGACTTCCGGCTCGACGAGCCGATCCCTTACGTCGCCGTCCCGCGCGGCAAGGGCGGCCGGATCGCGGCCGTCCCGCTCGTGCCCGAGGGCGCCGCCGCAGCGCGAGCCTTTCTCGACGCCGAAGCCTTCGGGCCGTGGCCGCGCAGCACCGTCAACCGGGCGCTCGCCGCAGCAGCACGACGCGCCGGGCGGCCCGTGTTCACCACCTACCAGATCCGCTACTCCTTCGCCGCCGGGCTCAGAAGGGCAGGGACCGACGTGGCCGACATCCAGGACCTCTATGGACACACCCGGCCCGAGACGACCATGATCTATGCGCCGCCCGAATTGGCGAAGCACCGCGCGGCCCTCGAACGGCTCCGCCGGAACGACGTGACGGGGCACGCCGTTCCCGACTGGCCACCCCCTCTTGCCGGCGCGGGCGGCCACGCGCAGAACAGCGCTTGACGGGCAGGACCGTATGGACGCCGTGCGGCCGTGTGGCGTCGAAGCGATAATCGGCGAGATCCGCAGCCGAGGCGTGTCCACCCGCCAGGGACCGACCCGGACG
The DNA here is from genome assembly GCA_965116825.1 of Vicinamibacterales bacterium. GTDB lineage: Bacteria > Acidobacteriota > Vicinamibacteria > Vicinamibacterales > UBA8438 > WTFV01. The sequence goes on along the minus strand of OZ220736.1, from coordinate 2,343,607 downwards.
CCGAGGGCCGAAGGGAGACCCCGAATGCGAACAGCCGCCGTCTGCCCCGTCGTGTTGGCCGCCGCATGCGGCGACGACTCGCCCTCTTCACCGGTCGTCCCGACCAACCCCGTCGCTCCCACCACATCGGGGTTCACGCTCTCCGGCACCGTCCGGGACAGCCGCCCGAACGGCCCCGCGCTCGCCGGCTCGACCGTCCGCCTCGACAACGGGCAGTCAACTGCTGCCGATTCCGAGGGTCGCTACAGGTTCCGAACGTCTCCGGCGCCGTCACCGTCACGGCGTCCGGACCGCACCACGTCACCGCGTCCGCCACGGCAACGACCCCCATGCGACCCGCGAATCGCGCTGTGCCCACAGCCGCAAGCGCCTTGCAGAGAATCCGCGTTCGTGGGATCATGGCGTGCATGCCGATGGTCCTGTGTGTGACCACCCCTCAGCCCACCAATGGAGGTGGGCTGAGGGGCCTTCGGGACTACTTGCTTGTTGTATTGCCGGTCGTTGCGGCGTTCGCAGGAGGCACATACATTCTTTGGTCCTTTGAGACGAATGCCTACTTTGACACGCCACACCACCTCGCCGAGATGAGGGATCCCGGGCATCGATACAGAGTATCGTTGGCGGTGTTTACGAATATCGGAGCAGCTCTTCTCTTGATATGGCTCTCGGGGCGCATGACGTGGTGCGCAGCAGGAGCAAATGCTTGCAATTGGATATTATACAAGTTGACGCCAGTGCTCGCGGTCTCCGCTGGCTTCGGCATTATATGGGAATGCCTGGAAGCCAAGCAGCATCTGTATGACAGGATAGGCTCCCAAGTGTTTCGGGTCATGGGATGCGACGACCTTTCGTTGCTGAACACGTACACAACAATCACAAACTGTGTAGTTGCCCTTTCGGTGGCGTCATTGGCCATGGCCGTGGCCGGGCGGCCAAAACCGCGTGAACTCCATATCCTCTTGGTCTCTGCTGCTGCCGTTCTTGTGTCGGGAGTCCTGTTCACGCACTCATGGACCAGTTGGCCGCACGCGTACCTTGTACACGGTCCCCCGGCGGAAAGGTACAGCAGCGCAGCGACATGGCTGACGGTAAACGCTGCGGGAATCTATACCGCTATGCTCGCGCTCTTGTTCGTGCCGAGGTTGTCTTTTGGCGAAATAGAGTCTTGGGCAAACAAAGAGAGCCTTCAGAAGATCCTTGCCCTGCTTTCGCCAATTGTTGCGGCACTGGTAGTCGAGCTGGCAAAGCTGGCGGTAGGGAATCCATGAGACACGCACCGGGACCAAAGCACAAAGCACAGCACGGTGGAACGCTCCCCTCATCCCGCGCCCTCTGGGAACTGACCAACCCGTCCCGAGACGGGCATGAGAGCGGGACGGCTGGAGCGAGCCACGGCAGCACGCCAAACGTAAGTGCGGACACGGGTACCCTTTCGGAACTCGACGCCGGTTTGGCTGGCACAAGGGGCTGGCAGAGTCAGGCGGCAATGACGTAACATACTGATACGAAGCCAGATACGGTGCCGGATCGCATAGTGATTCCGGACTGGGAGTCTGTATCGGGATCCGCGGAAATCCCAATAGATCCTGTGGTGATTGGATAAACCGGCGAGCAGAACACGTCAGAAGACGGCAGAAACCGGCTCTCTCCATCAGAGACGGCTGGCAGTCCGGGCCGGATCTCCAGGGTCGTAGCCGTCGCGGTAAGGTCGGGGCTCCGGGGGGGTTCTTCGGGGTCAGGAGGCGCAGCGGGTTCGTCGCATACGCCCGCTCACCACGCTCCGCCCGCCCACCCGCTCGACGGTGAACCTGAACCTGTGCAATCGGAAGGCCGAGTCTACGCTGGCCAACAGCCCATCACCGCCTCGTGAGCTTCGGGCCCGCGTACACGACGTAGACCGGTTCACCGGGCTCGATCGGCCAGGAGAAGTGCAGGCGAAGCGTCAGGTGCCGCACCTTGCCGTGCCATGTGCAGAACAGAGAAGGGTGTGGCTCTTCTTCGTCGACGGCCCAGGGGCTTCTGCGAGCGGCATGGCAAGAGCTACTTGACGCGTCGAAGGCGTGGTGGAGAGGGCGGCGGGGGCGGCTCGCTGACCGGCGGGGCTGTCCGCGCAGCGTATCGCTGGGCGTGATTCCGTTCGTATTCGCGCGCTTCGTGGAAGTCCCAGTACGGATCGAAGTCGCCGCTGGCTCGTAGCGCCCGCAGCTTCAGGACGGCCTCGGCTCCCACCAGGCGCCAGCGGGCACCGGTCAACTCCATGCGGTCGCGGACCAGGTACCGGCAGGCCCCTTCGATGACGCCAGTGGCGATGGGATAGCCCGCCGCGAGGTAGCGGTCGTAGTGCAGATACGGCGCGTACTTCTGCAGGTAGTCGGCGCACGTATCGACCGGCTTGCGGGTGTCCTTCGACAGGCCGGCGACGGTCGCGGCACGCCGCATCGCCGCCGCCACCCGGCTGGCCTTGCCCTCGAGAATGCTCTGCACGCGCGTCCAGGCCCAATGCGCTGCATCGGGGCTCCCCTCGCGATGGAACACGTGCGCCGCCTTCCAGACGTACTCGACCACGTGGATGATGTCGAGTATCACCGTTACGTCCACGCCGTAGGCGGCGGCGCTCGCTTCCACCAGGTCGAGCTGCGTCTCGGCGCCGTCGACGAGCACGACCCAGCTCTTGACGTGCTCGGGGTCGTGGCGCTCGGCTTCCAGCGTCGCCTCGGCAACCACCTCCCAGGGCTCGCGTTGCAGGCTCGCCCAGACCCGCTTGGCCACCGGGCGGGGCCGCACGAGCGGGGGCTTCGCGCCCGGCTGTCGTGGCATCAGGCTCCGCAGGAACTCCTCGGGGCTGCGCACCAACGGCGCCGTCGTGTAGACGGCGGCCACCGTCGCCATGCGCTTGGCGTTCTTCTTCTCGCCCGGCTTCAGGCGCTGGAACAGGGAGAGCGGCTCCCGTTGCTGCCGGCGCTTCTCGGCCGCCCGCCGCGTCGCCTCGCGCAGGTCGTCGCGATACAGCACCACACCCTTGCCGTCGAAGGTGAGCACGACGACCGACCCCTCGGGGGGCGGCTCGCCCGTCGCCGCACGGCGCGCCTCGTAGAAGGCGTCGAAGTCCTCGGCCGCACGAGCCACCAACTGTTCCGCCTGACGCTTGGGCACTTCGGCCCCGGTACTGCGAGACAGATCGAACAGCGCTTCGTCGAACGACCGCGACGCGGCCGCCTCGGCCACCCGCCGGCGTACCTCCAGCGAGTAACGCTCCGGCGGCAGGTTCAGTGCGGCATCGAGCGGATGCAGACTGTCATGACCGGGACGCGCGTAGCCCACGCGCTCGACCGCCACGGTGCCGAAGGTCGTCTCGATGCGGCGTTCGTGCACGCGCCGTTGCGAGCGCTCGACACCGTCGGCCCCCGTGACCGGACCGGCGGTCTCCCCCGGACTGCGCTGTTCGAGGTGCCCCTGCAGGAGCTTGCGCATCAAGTCCTGCCCCCGCCGCTGCAACTCCCGTTCGAGGTTGCTCTCGCTCATCTGTTGTGCTTCGCGCGAAGAAAGGTAGGCTTTGGCCTCGGCGAAGGCGGCCTCGGCCGCCGCATACGGCGCCGGGGCGGGGGGAGTGGGGACAACGGCTCGCATCGCTCAGCTCTCCCGCAACCGCTGCTGCGCATGCCGGACCACAGGATAAACCAGGACCGTCTTGGGCGCCTCACCGGCACGGCGACCGTGCCGGTCCATGCGACCGCGACCGCTGGTCGAGCCCAACGCGACAAAGTTGGCGGCGCGGTAGCAACCCCCGTGGTGGCGGCGCGCATCCACCAGCGTTTCCACCAGCCAGGGCTCGACGTGGTAACGGCGCGGCCAGTCCACCGCCAACTGCGAGAGACCGCGCGCCAGAACGGCGCTGGCCAGGTTCTTCACCCCGACCCACGGCAGCAACAGGAAGCGGCTGTTGTTGACCACGTGCTGCAGATTCCGCGCCCGAGTCCGATCATCCCAGCCGACCCAGCGGTCCCGGACCGCCATGCGCCAGGCCGGACTGGAGAACTGCAGGCAGCCGACCACCGCCCCCTGAGGCCGCGACGCAAACACCAGATAGCGCAGGTGAGCGCCGAACGGGACCGTGTGCCCAAGGTAGTGGTAGCGTCCCACCAGCTCCCGGAACAGCAGGCGCTGGGCAGGCTCGCGCACCAACTCGACCGCCAGCGGCTCGACATCGCGCACGCTGCCGACCAGCGGGAGCCCCGGCTCCCCTGCCGCCGTCCGGGGAACGCGGGTGACCGAACCGAGTGCGCGGCCCCGGCGCTTGGCAGGCAGCTCCAGCGCATCCTCCGCGTCGAGCCGCTCGAGGAACTCTCGGCACTCCCGCGCCTTCAGCCGCCCGTTCGGCCGCCGCCACCGCAACAACTCGCACACCGTGCGCGCCAGCTCCATCCGGCTCAGACCCGAACACTCCCGCACGACCTCGCGGATCAACGTCATCTCCTGCACGCTGAACGCACGGCCCGAGAATCGCGTCGTCGCCACGGTCGTCACAGCAGCGTCTCCCTTCCCACGAGACCGTAGCAAAACGCCCCGCAAATGTCCAGAGGGGGCGCGCCGGAGGGAACCGACCGACGCGCCAGGCGCCGCGATCAGATCGGGCTGGCTGCCCGTAAGAGGCGGGTGGGCGCTGTCCGAAGTTCTGTCCCCGCGAAAATGAACAGAAAAGGAACCGTCCGCGGGCGAAAATGCCTATGAACAGGGAAAAAAACGGTCAACGAAGAAGAGCCACACCCAACAGAGAATCCCCGGGCGTCTCAGGATGTGGGAACGTCAACGCCTCACGGAAACGGTGCTTCTCGTGGTCGGACGAATCCGAAAACAAGGCGTTGTCGCCTGTGAAGTAGTCCTGGTAGATCTGTTGCCCTTCGGCCGTGCGTGCACCGGCCGCGTCGAACGCCCGCGCCATTCGGTCGAGGACATCCAACAGAAAGAGAAACCGCTCCGCCGCGCTCCCGGCAAACGGGACTGCTGAGAGCGGATCGAAGCAATCTCCGGTGCACGCAAGGCTCTCGAACCGGGTGGCTGCGGCTTGTCGCAGATCGTTCCAGGATCGGGTTGCCGGCGCCACGTCCCGTAGCCCGTCTTCCAGCGTCGGGGCGCTCCGCCAGTTGCGGAGCGCGGTACTTCGGTCGTCCAGGCCCTCCGCCTCTCGCCGCCAGGTCACGTCGACGGGAGCGTAGTCCCAATCGGACGGCGCAACACTGACCAACCCACAGGCGGCACGATGCAGCGTCCGCAACGCCGCCTCGCCGACGGCGCTGTCCGTGACGATCTCGCCTCGGCATTCCAGCCAGTCCGCCGCGCCGTGCCGGCGGACATCGTCCCAGAATGGGCCGGAACGCGTCAGCCAACCCATTGCGGCACGTCGCTCGCTCTCGGCGAGACGACCAATCGCCCGTTCCATCGACAGCCCCGGCATCGGGTCGGCCGTCAGGAGCCCGCGATGACAATGTACCTCCCGCCCGAAGCGCCGGGCGACAGAACGCATCTCCATCAGACGCGCAAGTGCCTCCCGAAAGGATGTTCCGTCGTGGAACTGCTCGTGGATCGAGAGGTCGTTGACCAGGAGTTCCATCTCAGCTCCAGCCCGCGAAGTAGTTCATGTCCCGGTCGAACTGATCGAAGAACCCATCCGGCCAACTGTCGACGTTGCCGTCGGCGTCCACGACCGGACTCTGCACTTGCGCTCCCCCTTGAATCTGGTCTCCGAGCCGGGGCCGAAAAAAATGCAGCGCAACATTGTCGCTGGCCAGCATGCGACTCTTGACGGCCCGCCGTATGCCGTTCAGCACGTGATCGCTGTGCGTCTCCAGCACGACCTGGACGCCCGCTGATGCGACCTCGCTCAAAAACTCTCCCATCGCCGCCTGTCCGGCGGGATGCAGGTGCACCTCGGGATTCTCGATTAGCACCAGGTCGTTTGCGTTCGCCGACAGGGCCGCCACGACGACGGGCAGAACCTGTGTCAGTCCGAATCCGCTATGGACGGGACGGTGGAACTCCGTGTCGGCCGATATGCGGATCCCCAGGGTCGCCGCGTTCGCCTGTGGAACACGCTCCACGGCCAATACGCAACCCGGAAAGAACCGTGCCATCCGGGCCTCCACCTGCCGGAACCGCGTAGGCGGCACCCTGTCGATTGCCAGCTCGTTCAGCACCCGGACGTCGCGGCCTGAGTGGAGAACGCTGACGGCGTATTCTCCCCGCGGACCGACGACCGGCGTGAGCTGCGGATCGTCGAACGCGTAGAGCTCGCGGGGCCCCAGTCGTTCAGCCGTCAAGTAGGTGAGCCCGCGCAGACGGTCCGTCAGGGAAAGCTCGCTCGACGCCGTCGGCAGCAGGTAGTGAAGCGCCTGGGTCCCGTCCACGTCCCAGCCTTCTCCGGCGTCCGTCTCCCCGCAAGCCCGCCGAACCGCCATGGACATCTCGTCGCGTTCACCCTCGAATTCCCATCGAAACCAGGCCATATCGTCATCCAGCAACGCGATTCCGCAGTCTCGGCGTCCGTGAACCTGGTCGACCACATCCGCCACCGCACCCAGGCGGACGGCGGCGCCGTTAAGCAACAGGCGGGACGACCATTCGTGTTCGCGCATGGTCTGGTGCAGAAGGACGAGGGCCTGCATCACCGACGATTTCCCGGAGGCGTTGGCGCCGGATAGGAGGGTCAGCGGGCGCAAGGGTAGCATCAAGGCTTCGAAGCACTTGAAGTGCCGGAGATCAATGCGAGTAAGCACCCAGAACCTCCTCGAAGACCTCGTGCGCCAGACGAAAACGGGTTCTCACCTTTCTCGCGTCGTTGGGGCCATAGGTAATCGCGATGTTGAACTCGTCGTTCTTGAGGAGACGGAAGATCTCTCGGCGAAGAGGCTCGCGCTGCCTCTCGACCGTGTTCTCCGGATAGCGAGACAGGCCGGCGGTCATCACGTCCCAGAACGACGCGTTGAGAACACCGCGTCGTTCCTGCCCGGGCTCGTGCTTTCTGAACGCGTGGCGGTGGAACAACATGAAGTTGTTGGCGAGGCCCCGACGAAAATCCGCTGACAGCCGGGACAGTCCGGCCTCATCCATCCTGTTCATCAGGCGCAGGCAGTCGGCGAGAAACTTGTCCATGTCGCCGCGGTATTGGTCGAGGTCGAGGAGCCGAAAGGCGCAGAATCGATTGACGAACTCGCGATCTCTCATCTTCTTCACGTTCAGGCTTTCGCCAGTCGCTTTGAGAAAGATGTCCGTTCGCGACTCTGTCTTGAGAAATCGGGTTCCGCCTCCCATGAAGAGGCTGTTGCGCATCTGCTGCCGGGTGAGCACCTCGCCGCTGTTCACCCTCTCGAAGATGTCCAGGCGGGCTCTCTCCGGAACCTTCGCGTCGATGACGTAGAACGTGAGATTGCAGTCCTCGACCCGATTCTGCAACTTGGAAGCCAGATCCGAAAATCTCTTTGCGTGCAGTTCGTGCCGATCCGGGAGGTGCAGCTTCAGTTCATCTCGCACGAACCGGCTGAACGTGGACAACCGCTGCAGACCGTCCACCACCACCATCCGACCCTCGTCGTCCTCCGCCATGTAGAACACCGGCAGAGGGATGCGCATGATGACGGATTCGATCAGCTTGCTCTGCTTGTCCTCCGGCCAGATGAAGTCACGCTGGAATTCGGGATCCATCACGTAGGAACCTTGGTCGAGTGCGCCGTGAAAGGCGCCACTCCTCAGCGGGTGCGAATCCCGCCCGGCAACTGTCGCTCCAGCCGGTAGCAGTCGGGGCGGACGATGGAGGCAACGACATCGCCCGAAGCACTCCGACGACAAAGGCCGCCCTGGGCGGTTCAGCGACCACGCGGGCCGTAACGACGTGAACGCCGCGCAGGCCTCGAAACGTCTAATGCGGAAGCCGACCCGCCTCGATCACGGGGAAGGCTGCCAGCGGTCGGGAAGCGAGCGACGCGAGCACCGACCGGTTCCGCCGGGGTAATGGCGACGGCACGTGTGGAAGAGGGGAATGGACGCAACACGGGAAGCCCTGCCGGTGGCGTGGCACGCGCCAACCGACAACCCGCGAGGGTCAGGTCGGGCCGGCCAGGGTGGCGGAGAGGCCCGCAGTACCGGGGAAGCCGGGTAACGCCGGTGGAGGGAAGGGGCCTTGGTTCGAGAGCAGCGCATGACGGAGGAAGGGACGTGGGGACTGGCGCGAGCCTAACAGCCTCAGAGCGAGTTCAGCGACTCCAGACGGCGCTACATGCGAAAGCGAAGGAAGCTCCGAGCTTCCGGTTCTACTCTCTGAGCGACAAGGTGTGGCGCGACGACGTGCTCGCGGTCGCCTGGCAGGCTGTGCGTCGCAACGGCGGCGCGGCCGGGGTGGACGGCGAGACGGTCGCGGACATCGAGTCGACGGGGGTGGACCAGTGGCTGGGAGCACTGGCGCGGGACCTGAAGGCGGGGACCTACCAGCCGCGTGCGGTTCGGCAGGTCCTCATCCCGAAGAAGCAGCGTGGGAAGTTCAGGCCGTTGGGCATTCCCACGGTCATCGCAAACTGCACATCGTCCCAACGAGCCGTCGGGGTGGACTGAGATCACCCACCCGTTTCATCCACTCCAGGGTCGGCGGTTTCCGATCCTGAAGACGCGCCGCGTCTCCGGCATCGATACGCTCATCCTGCAGGGCACCTCCGGCGGCACGTTCTGCGTGCCCCGCGAGTGGACGGACCGAGAGGTCCCGGCCACGACGGCGGATCTTGCGAGCGGTGCTCATGTCCTCGATTTCGTGAAGCTCATCGCGCTGACCGAGCTGTTGGCGGCCCTGGAGCAGGCCGACGGCCGAGGGCTTCACAAATGAGGTCGAGGGGTGTAGTATCGGACCAGTTGTATGACTGGTCTGACAACGCGCTTGGCGAGCACCCTGCGGAGGCGCAGGACCATGCTGCTGCGGCAGCTCCCGCCCCTGAAGGCCATCCTGCGCGGCTCGCTCATCGAACGCTTCAAGCGCTGCGGGCGGCCGGGATGCAAGTGTGCGCGGGGGATCGGCCACGGCCCGAAGCTGTACCTGTCGGTCAGCATGCCGAAGGCGCGACCGGTCATGGTCTACGTGCCGCAGGAGCATCGCAGCCAGGTCGAGCAGTTCGTCGCCAACTACCGCCGGACGCGACAGCTCCTCGACGAGGTCGCCGCGGTCAACCTCGAGCTGCTGCGACGCCGGGAGCCGATCGACTGAATGCAGATGGCGGCCGCCATCCCCGTCGATGTCGAGACCGCCGGCCTGTTGGCCGCGAACATGCTGCAGTGCTGGATCGCTTCCGAGCGCGTGGCCACTGGGACGAGCGCGCACGCGCTACCGTCCAGCACCCGTCAGGACGTGATCGAAGGTGGTGCTGACGATGTCGAAAGTACAGAGCCACCACCTGCAGAAGCCGGCCTACATCTATGTCCGGCAGTCGACGATGGGGCAGGTGCGCGATCACCAGGAGAGCACCGAGCGGCAGTACGACCTCCGGAACCGGGCCGTCGAGATGATGTGGGCGCCGGCGCGAATCCGGGTCCTCGACCAGGACCTCGGGCAGTCGGGGGCGCAGACGACCAACCGCGAGGACTTCAAGACGCTGGTCGCCGATGTGTCGCTGGGGCGCGTCGGCGCGATCTTCGCCCTGGAAGCCTCGCGGCTGGCCCGCTCGAACCTGGAATGGCATCGGTTGATCGAGATCTGCGCGCTGACCCGGACGCTGGTCATCGACGAGGACGGCTGCTACGACCCGGCGGACTTCAACGACGCGCTGCTGTTGGGACTCAAGGCCACCATCGCCCAGGCCGAGCTGCACGTCATTCGCGCGCGCCTCCAGGGCGGCAAGCTCCACAAGGCCCGGAAGGGTGAGCTCCGGTTCCCGTTGCCGGTCGGCCTGTGCTACGGCGACGAGGGGCAGATCGTGCTCGATCCGGACCAGGAGGTCCAGGGCGCTGTCCGGCTGGTCTTCGAGGTCTTCCGCCAGACGGGTAGCGCCTACGCGGTCGTGCACCACTTCGGCCGACAGCAGCTGCGGTTCCCGAAGCGCGCCTACGGCGGCGCGTGGGGCGGCCGACTCATCTGGGGCCGGCTGAACCACAACCGCGTGCTCGACATTCTCAAGAACCCCACGTATGCCGGGGCGTATGTCTTCGGGCGTCACCAGAGCACGAAGGAGGTTTCCCCCGAAGGCGACGTCCGCATGCGCACGCGCCGCGTTCCGCTGGACGCCTGGCTCGTCCGGATCCAGAATCACCACGATGGCTACGTCTCCTGGCCGGAGTACGAGCGGAACCAGCAGCTGCTCGAAAACAACCGCACCAATGCCGAGCACATGCTCTTGAGCGGCGCCGCGCGGGAAGGGCTCGCACTGCTCCAAGGCCTGCTGCTGTGCGGCCGCTGCGGTCGCCGACTGACCATCCGGTACCAAGGCAACGGCGGCATCTACCCGACCTACGAGTGCAACGCGCGGCGACGCGAAGGTGTGGCGACCAGCAGCTGCATGAGCCTGCGTTGCGACCTGCTGGACACCGCGGTTACCGAGCGGGTGCTGGCGGTGCTCCAGCCTGCCGAGCTCGAGGTCGCCGAGGAAGCGCTGCGGCAGCTCGAGCACCGGGACAAGGCGATGTCCACCCAATGGCGCATGCGCCTGGAACGAGCCGAGTACGAAGCGCAGCTGGCCCAGCGCCGCTACGAGGAAGTCGACCCGTCGAATCGCCTCGTGGCCGCGACGCTCGAGCAGCGCTGGAACGATGCCCTGGTGCGGCTCGAAGAGGTCCGGACGCAGTTTGCCGACTTCCAGAGCCAGGAAGCGCTCGTGGTCACGCCGGAGCAGCGCGCCCGGGTGGCAGCGCTCGCCCACGATTTCCCCCGCCTGTGGAACGCGCCGACGACCAAGGCGAAGGACAAGAAGCGCATCCTCCGGCTCGTGATCAAGGACATCACCGTCGAGCGGTTCGGCGAACGCAAGACCGCCGTCTTGCATGTCCGGTGGCAGGGCGGGGCCTGCGAAGACCTCGAGGTCACGCTGCCCGCCAACATTGCCGATCGCCTCCGGTACCCCGACGAGGTCGTCGACCGCGTGCGCGAGCTGGCTCGCGAGCGGTCCGACGAGCAGGTCGCGGCAGCGCTAAACCGAGAGGGTCGCCGTAGCGCCAAAGGCGGTGCATTCAACGTCTCGATGGTCCATTGGATCCGTCACAAGCACCGGATTCCGGCGCCCGACTTCCAGCGCCCCGGCGAGCGCAGCGTCCGTCAGGTCGCCGACGAACTCGGCGTCAGCCGCAATGTGGTCTACTACTGGATCGACCGCGGTGTAGTCACGGCTCGACGACCTAACCACGGCTCGCCGTACTGGATCGCCTTCGACGACGATACAAAGGAGACACTGCGCGCCTGGGTCCGAAACTCCTCGCGAATCGGAACGGTCGCACGAGAATCCCGAAGTCGTGCTGTAGGAGGTGCATTATGAAGCCGGCGTCCCGTGTCTCCGGGACCGGGTGGCGCAGACGGCGGCGATGCTGGTGTCGTCGCCCATCTTCGAAGCCGACCTGCAACCGGAACAGTATGCGTATCGGCCGGGCCGCCACGCGCACGCCGCGGTCAAGCGCGTGCACCGGCTGCTGAACACGGGCCACCAGGAGGTGGTAGACGCCGACCTGTCGGACTACTTCGGTCAAATCCCGCACGCGGACTTGATGCGGTCCATCGCCCGGCGCGTGAGCGACGGACGGCTGCTGGGCTGGGTCAAGGCGTGGCTGGAAATGGCAGTGGAGGAGGACGACGGGCACGGCGGTCGCCGCCTCACGAACCGGGCACGCCGCGAGCGGAAGGGAACCCCGCAAGGGTCACCGATTTCGCCGCTGTTCAGCAACGTCTACATGCGTCGCTTCATTCTGGGCTGGAAGGTGTTGGGCTACGCCCGACGCTTCGAGGCGGAAATCGTCAACTACGCGGACGACTTCGCAGTGCTCGGCAAATCGCCGGCGGCAGAGATGCGGTCGGCGGTCGAAGGCCTGATGAAGCGTCTGAAGTTGCCCATCAACGCCGAGAAGACTCGTTGCTGTCGGGTGCCGGAGGAACCGATGACGTTCCTCGGCTACCGGATTGGACGCAACTATCGTCGGGACACGGGCCACGCCTATATTGGCACGCGCCCAAGCCCGGCGAGCGTCCAAAGCATCTGCCGACGCCTGAGCGAGCTGACGACGCGGCGTAGCGGGCTCCTGTCGCCGGAGGTTGTGGTGGCGCGCCTGAACCGGCTGATGACCGGCTGGGCGAACTACTTCACCCTGGGGCAGGTTAGCCCGGCCTACGCGGCGATCGACCGGCACGCAACGCGGCGGCTGCGCCAGTGGCTCTGTCGCAAGCACAAGGTGCGGACCGGGAAAGAGGTGCGCTTTCCGGCCGAGCGGCTCTGGCAGGAGTACGGGCTCACGCGCCTTGCACCGCGCACGACAAGCTTTCCGTGGGCGAAGGCATGAATCTCGTCCGAGAGCCGGATGCGGGAAATCCGCACGTCCGGTTCGATGAGCGGCGACTGGAAACGGAGTCACGGCGGGGAGTGAGGCACCGGCGACGGGCGAAAGCCGCCGGGAACAGCTACCCCCACCGCCTACCGCCACCGCGCCAGTCGTCGACTCTACTCCGTCTCGTGACGTCGTGAATCGTCCGATTCTGAGGGCGGATCAGGAGATCATCAATGGGATAGTCGCCCCAGGATCCGCCGTCCAGCTCGATGCCTTCGATCTCTTCATCGTTCACCGGCTGACCGACTCGCTCAACGTCCATGGCTTCGTCGCTCCGCCTCCTGCCCGACGGGCTGCTCCCGGTCATCACGGGCCGCCCCCACCGCCCAAGCTCACACGGTAAGGTGCTGGCGGATGTCCTCGTCGCTCAACTCGTCGATCGCGCCGCCGACCCCTGTCCAGGATGCGGAACTCGCTGGCCACGCGCCGGGCGAACGGCAGCTTCTGCTCCACGAGCAGCACGGTGACGCCAGCCTCCCGGTTGAGCCTGAGGATGATATCGCCGATCTCGTGGACGATGTTCGGCCCGGATCCCCTCCGTCGGCTCGTCCAGTATGAGCAGCCGCGGATCGAGAACGAGGTCACGCCCTATCGCGAGCTGCTGCTGCTGGCTACCCGAGAGGTCGCCGCCCCCGGCGCTGGAGCATCCGCTTCAGCACCGGGAAGAACTCGAACACGCGCGGCGGAACAGTCCGGCCGCCGTCGCGCCGCGCGCCCATCCCGATCACTTTCATCCTGCAAACGCCGCGCTCCGTCCGCTGCCCCTCGCTCGCCCCGTCGCCTCAGGCACAAACTCGGCTGAACATGGTTTTCGCAAGAGGCTCCTAGGGTATCATGGCCCCGCCACCGTTGACGTGACCCGACATCGGGTCGCGGCCGGATGCAATGCCCGCGCCAGCGGGAAAGAAGGCGGGTCCCGCGGGTCAGCGTCCACCATCTGCCGCACCTCCTCATCTCGCCGGAGGCCCTTCGGACTCCCCACCGTTTTGCAAGCGGAACCCGCGACCATGCCGCGAGCACCTCCGTCAGCGGCGCCGCGGTCGCGACGAGCGTGACGCGGCCACCCTCCATGTGAACCTGGATCCCGTCCGCCACGGCCGGCCCCGAAGCCACCGCAGTTAGAACGATCACCCCTGCGCCGAGCGCCAGCACGTGGCGTCTTTGCGTCCTCTCCACGGGTGGATCATACTGTCGGGCCGCGAGTGCGGAGGCTCGGGCGCCAAAGGGGCCGCGCCCCGCAGGCGTCGCGGCGAGTGTGCCCGCAGGCCGTGACTGGAAGCCCCCGATGCAAGCCCGAATGACGCGCCGATTGCCGTTCCTGCTGGTATGCGCCTGCTCGCTGCCGTCGATCGGCTGCGGCGCCGAACCGCCCGCCGCCGGGTCGTCGGCGCTCCGCGATCGGAGGCCGTGGACTCGATGGCTCGCCCGACCCACGATGCCCGTCTGCAACTGCCGGACCTGCGAATCGATGCCCTGCACGGCGAGCGCCCGCCACTGCCCGAGAACGTGCGGAACCCGTTTCGGTTCGGCGCGCCCACCGCAGCAGCCGCCACCCCGAGGTCGAGGCCCGCGATGCAGGCGGACGACGCGGCCGCAGCAGCCGCCGCCCGGTTGCCGCGGGCGGGGGACCGCTCCGCGAGCGCCGAGCCGCTCATCGGGTCCGTTTGGAAGGACCTGCGCCTCATCGGCATCGTCGAGGCGCCCCGGAGCGGACGGGTCGCCGTCCTGGCCGACGCGGCCGGCGTCCATCACGGGCAACTCGGCGACGCCGTCGACGGCCGCTACCGGATCGTCGCTTTCGAGAACGAGGCGGTCCAGGTAGAGGCGGTCCAGGTAGAGGACATCGCGAGCCGCGTGCGCATCACGCTCAGGCTGAGCGGCTCCGGAGTCGCTCACTGACGACGCTCGCGGGCCGGCGTTGCGCTGGTCCGAGCGTACGTCCCGCCAAAGCGGGAGCGGCGGGCGCTCGACTGCCGCCGACACGTCACGGCGCTAACGGACGCCCTACTACAGGTCAGCCGCTGGCTCAGTCGGGCACCCTTCGAGACAGCCACGTCCGTCCGGCAGTGATCATCGGTCTCGCCCGCAAGGTCGCCGTCGGGGCGACTTCCAGTGCGGCGCAGCGGGCCACGGCTCCGTTCAAGCCGCCGTAGGGCGTCAGCAGGGCGCCATCCAGCGCCGCAATGGCCGTCCGGATGGACGCGATCTCCTCGTCACGCCGCGCCCGCTCGGCCACTTCCGCAGCCACGGCGTGGAAGCGCCCGCAAGCTGCATCCGCCCTCGACACCCAGCCGTCGAGCACCCGTCCCGCCGCCGCCAGCCGCTCCCGGTCGCGGCCCACGACGACGACATCGACCTCGCGGCCCGCGGCCAGCAGCGCCGCCCACAGCCCGGTGTGCTGCTCGCCCCAGGTCCGCAGGGCGCCCTGCGTCGCCTCCTAGCTGCCTTGTCCGGCCGAACTGCGGATTCTGTACAAACTACGTACTCGTTGGCGGCGCGACTTGCGCCGCTTTCAGGTTTACCTGGTTAGACCTAGAGTGCGCGGTCCACGACCCGGCACAGCTTCACGCCGGACGCGTTCCAGCGCTCCTCGACCGCCGCCTTGCCGCACCGGCGCACGAAGCGGCGGGCCAGCTCCGGATGCGACCGGCCCAGGAAAGCGAGGTACTGCAACCGGAGGAACACGCCGCCGTGCAGGCACACCAGCGCGAGCCACTCGGCGTCGCGCCCGGTCCAGCCCGGCGTCCCGAGCGTGCGAAGCCGCTCCCCTAGAGCGGGGTTCTCGACCGCAGCTCCGGCAGGCGTCCGCTGGCCCTCCGCCTCGGTGTCGCGGTTTGGACGCCGGGCTGCGCGCGCCCGCCTCCCGCAGCCGGAGCCCGGCTCCGGGCCGTCGCTGCCCGGCGAGCTAATCGCTGTGGACAATCCATAGTGAGCGAGCTATTGTGCTGGCATGAGGAACACAATCGGCATCCAACTCTCGAACGCCGACCTTGCGCGGCTGGAGCGCGCCGCAGCCAGGGAGTGCCGCTCGGTCCCCGGCCAGGCGCTCTGGTTCGTGCTGCGGGGGCTGCGCCGTCCACCTGCGGAAGCAGCGCGGGCGGCCGGCTCGCCGCCGCCCGCCCAAGACACCCAGGACGCCGCGGACCGGGCCGAGGCGTACCTCGACTCTCACACGGCCGATACGGTACAGCCGATGAATGCGTCCTCGTTCTGCAGGCTCCTCGGCCTGACGGCGAACGCCGCGAACGTCAGCGCCGTACGCGCTGTGCTGGAGGCCACCCTCGGCCGCCGCCGGCGCATCGGGAGGCTCCAGAACGCCTGGAACGTGCCGGGGGCCCCCGCCCGACCCGCGCCGAGAAACGGCCGCATCCGGAGAAGAGTCCGAGCGCCCCTCGGCCTTCCCGCCGAGCCCGCCATTTCCGCGCCCGACCCGCACGATGACTGGCCGGTGGAGGGCCTCGACTTAGCGTCCGCGCTGGACGTGACCGCATCCAAGAACGAGCGCTGATGGCGGAGAACGTGAACGCCGTGGAGTTGCTGACGGCGGCGGGCGTGCTCCGCGGAGGGCTCCCGTGGCCGGTGCTTGGCCGACGGCAACGGCCTGTACCTGTTCGTTCAGTCCAGCGGAACCCGACGCTGGGTCCAGCGGCTCGTCGTCCAGGGCCGCCGCCGGCTCGCCCGCCCGGGCGGCGACCCGTTGATGTCTTTCATCGCGAAGCCACCAAGGCAGCGCCCAGAATCAGCGCTGTGTCGTGTTCGCTGCGGGTCCGCCCGGGCCGCTCAACCCCTGCTGGAGGATCAGGTCCAGTTGGCCGCTCATTCTGGCCATGTCTATGGCGAGCGCGTCGACGCGCTTGTCGAGGTCTAGACGCGATCGATCCGGGCTCACGATCCAGCCGGCGGCACCGAACAGCGCCAGGATCAAGGTCAGCGCGATCCCAGCGATTCCGATCCACGCTCCAGCCTTGATCGTCACCTCGGGTGATCGCTCCTCTTCTTGTCGTCACTCATCGATGCTCCCGCATTCTATTCGGTTTTCCGGGTTCCTGACAGTGCCCCCGCGAAGGCTCTCGGCCGACCGTCCCCGCCTCTCTTCTTCGCCGTTTGTCTCCTCGCGCGCGGGGCGCTTGATGGCGAGCCTACCGCTCTCTTGGCCTCCGTGGTGCGTCCGCGCGTGTGCAGCGCGAACCTCCCTCAGCGTTACCCACGCGCGTCTGCTCGACGACATCTCCACCGCCGTTCCGGTGATCCGCGACCCGTGAGTTGCGATCTCGGGGGCGCTTCACCCACCTGAATCGAGAACTGGGGCCATCGAACGGCCTGAACTGGGGCCATGCCGCCGAAGCGCACTGGAGCCATGCTTTCGGCCGATCAGGGCCATTGCACTGGAGCCATGCCTTCGGCCGATCAGGGCCATTGCACTTCACCGTGACAGCGTGATCGCCGAAACGGCCTTCCCGCAGGGAAAAACACTGGGTGAGCGACGCCGGAACCGGGGTCGCTCACCCTCTGAACCATCGATTTTGAGCGTTCAAAAACGCTCCCCCAGGCTGCCTACTGGACAACTCAGTGTTTCCGGGCTAGAATTGATGCCCCCGGTACCGAGAAGCACGTGCTACTCGGTGCCCCCAGATCGGCGCGGATCGTTACTGGCCGCTTGGTGGCCCCTGCAGTGAACGCGATCACCTTCCTCACTGCGACAATCTGTTGACAAGTCGTGGTTCCGGGGCGGTCTGGCGGCTGACCACAAACAAGCGGCAATCTGTTGACAGCCTGTCACCGGGCTTGCGATGCTACCCGGCATGAACGAGGGCACGATCTTCGATGGATGCGCGCCGCCGTGTGCGCGCTCGCCGGCATTGTATCGGCGCGCCGCTGTGTGCGCCTCTTGACGGCGGCCATCCGCTGGCGTGCCGCCTCGCTCCCGATAGGGCGCTCGGTTCAGTGCGGGGCAACCTCGGGCGGTTGCGTTCGGAGGAGGTCGTCCTGCTCGGCGCGGCCCGCCTTGCTGACCGGCGTGCTGCTCGATGCCGCTCCTCGAGGACGTTCCCGGCGCCGATGGCCTCGCCGGTCACGATGTCGTGATGCTGCAGCAGGGCGCCATCCGTCGATGGGCTCGTGGCCGTCAGGATCACGACGGGCAGCGTACGGCTCGGCCGCTGGGGCTGCTGGGGCTGCTGGTGCGTGAGGACTGCAGGTCCTGCTCGGCGCGGGGACGGCTCGGTGCGTGAGGTGAGCTGTCCGGCTGGGTGCGTCTTCCCGCTCGGCGCCTGCTGTCAGTCCAGCGCATCGGCGCTCTCGGGCGGGGTCAGGATCTCGATGGACACCGCTCGATGCCGCGGGCGAACTCATGCAACGGGTCACCCTGCGTCCGGACCTGCGGCGGCGTAGCCGGGCGGGCGGGGCGCCGGCCCGCAGATGCTCGTCGTCGATGTCGAGCGTGGCCGGTCCCGGTGGCCGCTCTGAAGGGCCGGCTCGCTACCAGCGCCTTGTGCCGCAGGCGCACGCGAACGGGCCGAATGGCGCCCCGGGCCGGCCGCCGTCGCTTACACTCCCGCCGCCACGGCGTGGCGGGCGTGTCCTTTGCCGGCGCCGCGCCAAACGGATACCGACGATGCGGCGCGACCGGCTCATCGCCGATTCGATGACGCAGGGGGAGGATGATGACTGAGGAGAGCAAACAGGCGGCCGCGGCGGTTCCGCAGGTCGTGCAGTCCTCGGCGCTGGCGCCGAGCCGCTTGTTTGTTAGCTTCACCGCTGTGGACTCTGGCAGCTTCAGCCGGACGGCGGGGGAGAATTGAAGAGTGTCCGCGCAGCGCGTCGTAGACCCGGGAGGGGGCTCGGGGGAGGGGACGCCGACCGCGGAAGGTTCCACCCCCTGGCGCCCCGTGCAGAGCGCCGGGGGTGGCGGTGGTCGGACCGTATGAGTCGCTTGGCCGATCAGGGGCCGCGCCGGAGTTTGGTCGCCACCGTCTTTTCCCACGGCCTGAATGGATACCTGAGCGTGAGGGCTCGCAAACAAGCACAGGAGCAGGAAAAGATGCCAGATTTTACCGTAGGCGTTGACATCTCGAAGGCCCATCTCGACGCCTACAGGGCACCCGACGGCAAGGCCGCGCGATTCACCAACGACGCCGCGGGATTCAAGGCGCTGATCGCCTGGATCGAGTGCCCGGTGCGGGCCGTCACCTACGAGCCGACAGGGCACTGGCACCGAGCGTTCGAGGAAGCGCTGCTCACAGCCAAGTTGCCCCTGGCGCGGGTCAACCCGTTGCAGGCGCGACGGTTCGCGCAGGCCATCGGACAACGGGCGAAGACCGATGTCGTCGACGCCCGGGTCCTGGCACAGATGGGAGCCGCGCTGGATCTGCGGCCAACCGAGAGGTCATCACCCGCGTGGCGCGCCCTCGAGGAACTCCGAGTGGCGCGTGACGCACTGATCAGGGACCGCACCGCTGCACTCAACCGCCAAAAGCACACTCGACAGCGCCTGCTCAAGCAGCAGAACAAGACGCAGCTGGCGCAGCTCGACCGGCATCTGGCCGCCATTGATGCCGAGATCGGAAAGCGGCTCGCCGAAGACGCAGCACTCACCCGACGGGCCGAGATCCTGACCTCCATTCCGGGCGTGTCCCGTATCACCGCCACAGGCCTGCTCATCCAGATGCCGGAACTCGGCCGACTCGACGCCAAGGCGGTCGCCAGCCTCGCGGGGCTCGCCCCCGTCACGCGACAGTCCGGCACCTGGCAAGGCCGAAGCTTCATCCAGGCCGGCCGGGCGCAGGTGCGGCGAATCCTCTACATGCCGGCCGTGACGGCAATGCGCTGCAATCCGGACCTGCGGGCGAAGTACCGGCAACTCGTCGCCCAGGGAAAACCGGGAAAGGTCGCTCTGGTCGCCGTCATGCGCAAGCTGCTCGTCCTCGCCAACGCGCTGCTCGAACAGGACCGCACTTGGCAGCCAGAGCGGCCAGGACAGGACAGGACACCATCCACCGGAGAGGCACCGCTCGTCGCTGCATGAGCTTCCACACGCACCTGGGGGATCGCACTTGACAACATGGATACTCCGGCGTAGCTGCCGGCGTTGCCGGATGACATCGCGGATGCGGATGTTCCGGCGCTGCTGGCGGATATCGAGCGGCGTGTCGAGGCGTTGCCTGGCGCGTTCGACGCCGCGCTTGCGCGCCAGCAGGTGGCCGCGGTCAACGCAGTGGCGGTCGCGATGCAGGCGCGTAATCTGCGCCGGGTGACGGACCGCGCGCTGGCGCTGATCGAGGCGCGTCTGGCGGTGCTGATGCCTGCCAACCCGCCCGGCCGTCCCCCGCGGCCGGTCGGGAAACCTGACGGTCAACTGGCAGGTTTAGACGGAGCGCCCGACGGAGCGCCCTCGGCGGCGAGGCCCGCCGAGACGTCCGGCGGAACGTCGCAGCCGGCCGGGAAACCTGACGGTCAACTGGCAGGTTTCGATGCCGGAGAACCTGACCGCATGCCCTCGACGGCGAGGCCCGCCGACGCGCCGGGCGGAACGTCGCAGCCGGTCGGGAAACCTGACGGTCAACTGGCAGGTTTCGATGCCGGAGAACCTGACCGCGTGCCCTCGGCGGCGAGGCCCGCCGAGACGTCCGGCGGAACGTCGCAGCCGGCCGGGAAACCTGACGGTCAACTGGCAGGTTTCGATGCCGGAGAACCTGACCGCATGCCCTCGGCGGCGAGGCCCGCCGACGCGTCCGGCGGAACGTCGCAGCCGGCCCGGAAATTTGACGGTCAACTGGCAGGTTTCGATGCCGGAGAACCTGACCGCGTGCCACTCCCGTCGGCGCGCACCATGCGCGACATCCGCGCCGCGCACCCGGACCCGGCCGACAAGCAGGCGCTGCGAGAGCGCATGGACCGGCTCGAGAACCGCGGCGCCCGTGTTTCCCGTCGTGCGGCCGCTTCGTTGGCGTCGAGCTGGCGTCGCGCACGCGAGACGTCCGTGCGCCGGTCGAGCGCCATGCGAATCGCCTCTTCCAGCTCGATCGGCTCGGCCTCGATCCGCGGCTGGTCCGTCGGGTTGATCTCCATGTTCCACAGCTCGTCCGACGTCCCTCCCACGATGAGTTCCTTGAGGACCAGCTCGGTGGTGCGTTGGTCTCGACGGCTCGCGCCAGCAACTGGCGTCGCGCTGCGGCTTCCGACCGCGCCGCCACGACATCTATCGGCGCCATCGTCCCGACCTCGACCCGCATCCGGTTGTCCCGTACGAGTTGCTCAGGCGAGCGGTGGTCACAGTCACAAAACGCCGTGATCGGACTCTTCGCAGCCGGCGCCGAGGCCCTGGTCCAAGCGTACCCCGACGCGGACCCGCTGCTCGAACAACCACTGCTGATGCTCGTCGACAACATCGACGAGCACCTGCACCCGCTGCACCGGCAGCGGATCGTGCCGACGCTCGAGGCAGCGTTCCCGGCACTGCAGACTGATCGCGACGACGAACAGCGCAGAGGTCCTGACCACCGTGCATCCCGAGGAGCTCATCGAACTCTCCTGGACGGAATCGCGAATCAACGCCGAGTAGAAGAGGAGCGCCGAAAACGAAGCCAGCCCGCCGGAATGACGGCCTGCAGAGCAGGCTCGAACCCAGCGTTAGCCGCACGAGCGCCCAGAACAACGATCCGGCGGACTGCCCCGCCCCGCCGGCGCGGTTTCCACACGAAGCGCCACAAGCAGCAAGACGCAGGAACACGGGGGCGAAACGGAAACGGGAGGAGAGCTGATGCTGGGACAGTTCGTCGAGCGAGACTCCGAGGTCGGACTCGAGGTCGGACTGGTGGTCGATAACGACGACTACCGAAAACGCTGTCGCCTCGCCGTCTCGGACGGCACGATCACCGGATGGCAGGACGCCGCCGGCTGGAAGGCCACGCGCCTGGCATGCATGCCGAGCGCCTGGATGGTCCCGTTCATGCAGCGGGTCGCCGACGGGCGCAGCTCCGTCTGCGCAGACGACTGAGACGGAACGGCATGACCAGTCCGAGCCCCGGGGAGCTGGACAAGCTGTACGAGCTGCAACTGGCGCGACAGGCGATACCGCCGGTGGCGAAGCACGTCAACCGCGGCTAGACGCTGGCAATGCTGCGCTGGATGCTGACCGCATGGGGCATCCGACTCGACGCCGACCCGGCGCGATGCTGGGTATGGTCGGACCTGCACGCCACCACGCTCCGATCATCACGCACGGCCACCGGCCGTTCGCAACGCTGCGCCAGATGCAGGAGCACCTGATCGACGCGTGGCGCGGATGCGTCCGGCGCAACGACGTGATCGTCTGCGTGGGCGACCTCGCCATCGGCGGACCGTCGGAAGCCGTCGACGCCATGGTCCGAAACCTGCCGGGACGAAAGCTGGTCGTCGCCGGCAACCACGAGTTCTGGGCGGCCGGCGGGCCGTCCAAGAACTACGCCGTCTGCGAGGTGATGCCGACGCTGCTGGTCGACGGAAAGCATCCTGCGGTGATGACCCACGAACCGCTGGACCACGTACCCCGCGGCTGCATCAACCTGCACGGACACCTGCACGGTCCGGTCCGGCCGGTGTCGACCCGGCACGTCAACGTCAACGTCAACGTGGAGCAGACCGGCTACCAGCCGGCCAGGCTCGACGAAGTACTGGCGGCAGGCCACGCAATCGCCGAAGGCCGGCTCGCTCAGGGGATGACAACGGACGAATCGATAGGCCGGTACCGAGACGAAGGAACGCGATGACCAACCAGAGAGACAGACGGTGCGGCAACTGCGCCGCGTGGGGGCGAACGACGCCACGATGATGCGTGCGCCCTGCCTGCTGCTGCCATCGGGCGACGAGCAGCAGATGGAGCGGCCGATCGCCCGGATCGTGAACACGATGAGCACCGTGCCGCAGCGGCTGGCGAAGAACATCGCGCTCGAGACGCCGCGCGGCTTCGGCTGCCGACTGCACCGCTTCCCCGAGGAATGCGACACCGAGCAGGCGAACGCGCAGAACGCGGACAAACGGCGGCCCGGCGACGCCGGACGGCCGGCCTACCGGCCGGGCAGGAGCGCGTCGGCGAGCCCGCCGATGCTGCCGCCGACCAGGAACCCGCGGCCGTAGGGCGAGTGGCTGTAGCTGCCGAACCACGACAGCAGGCCGCCGTTCGGCAGCCGCATGCCGTAGTCCCCCCGGGCGTCGACCGCGAAGGCGTCCTGCTCCTTCTCGGGCAGGTAGTGCCGGTAGACCTCCTCCTGCCACAGCGCACCGGTCCCCGAGGCGGCGTCCCCCCAGCTCGGCGACACCGACAGCGACAGCCCCTCGCGCTGCTGGCCGCCGACCGTCAGCGTCAACCCGGCGCCCCGCTCGCCGTAGCCGGCCGCCGAGTGCACGGCCAGCGTCCGCGCCTGCACGTCGAGCCGCACGATGCCGCCCGTCAGCCCGAGCCCGAAGGCCACCTCGACGCCGGTCCCCGTCTGACCCGCGCCGCCGTCCCGCCGCAGGTGCGCCGCGCCGAACGGTTGCAAGGCCAGCGGGCCGAGCCGCAACGGACGCGCCACCTCCGCGCCGACCCGCTGCTGGTTGACCGCCGCCGCGAGCCCGTCGACGGTCTCGCGACCCTCGCCGGTCCGCAGCTCCGCCCACGCCGTGTCGGCCCGCAACCCGAACTCGGCGCCGCCGCCCACCGCGCCCAGCTCCCGCCGCAGCTCGACGAGGCCCAGACGCAGCCCGAGCGTGCTGGTGCCCAACAGGCCGGTCGCCTCCCGCACGTTCTCGGCTTCGCCGTCGCCCCAGCCGCCGCCGGCCATCGTCCACACCGACGTGGTCCCGTCCGACCACTGCACGTAGGGGTGCAACGCCGTCAGCTTCGTCTTCAGATGCCCGCGCGATGCCCCCACCTGCCAGTCGCTCCGGCTTCCGCTGCGCGAGACCGCCACGCCCGCCAGCCAGCGCTCGGTTAGCCGCGCGTCAACACCCACGTAGCCGGTCCGCATGTCGCCGTCGTAGCGGGCGTCGTAGCGGTACACGGTCGGCGTGCCGTGGAAGGTCTGGATGTCGCCCTGACCCCAGACGCTCAAGCGCCGGCGCAGCCACCCGCCGCCGCCTTCCTCGTCGCTACCCAGCGCCAACTCGAACTCCGTCCCGTGCAGCAGCGCGTCGGGACCACCACCGAAGCCCCCGAAGCCGTACAGGCCCCCGGTCGAGCCCGGCGGCATCCCGACCGTCATGGGGCCTCCGAGCCCAGGCCCGCCGAAGGCGGAGGCTCCCAGGGCCGGCCCGCCCGTCGCCGGCCCGCCGCATCCGCCTGCCGGATACCCGCCGAGCCCCGGCGCTGCGCCCGCCGTTCCGAACGAAGACCCGCCGAGGCCGTGCGCGGACGAGCCGGAACACGCGCCGCTCGACAGCAAGCCCATGACCATCTGCTCGGCCGCCTGCCGCGCCGCCGCCGTCCCCAGCGGCACCGCCCGGCCCATCACCGTCAGCCGCGACTCGTCGCTGCCGCCCGCTTCCACGCGCCGCCCCAGCGTCATCCGCGCGCTCGCCAGATGCGACCGCGCCATCGCCGCCAGCGTGTTCCCCAGCACCGCCCGCACCAGACGGTCGTCCACCCCCACGGTGAACGTCTGCGTCGCCGTCAGGCCTTCAGGGTCCTCCGCCGTCACCGTCACCAGCGCCGACCCGTACACCACCGGCGTCACCGTCAGCACCGCCGCGGCGACCCGCACCGTCGCCACGTCCGTATTGGAAGACGCCGCGCGGTAGGCCAACTCGTCCCCGTCGACGTCCTCGAAGTACGGCGCCAGCTCCACGTCCACCGAGCCGCCGCCCTCGTCGAGCGGCTGGTCCGGGATGGTCCCGACGGCCACCGGCGCGTCGTTGACTGAAAGAATCGTCACCTCCACCGCCGCGCTGGCCGTCTCGCCTTCGGGGTCCGTGACCACGTAGGTGAACCGGTCCGCGCCGTGGTAGTTCGCCTCCGGCGTGTAGAGCACGCCCCCGCCCGAGGCGATGCGGGTCGTCCCGTGCTCCGGCGTCGACACCGACTCGACGCGCAGGCTGTCGCCGTCCGGATCGGTGTCGTTGGCGAGCACGTCCACCGTCACCGCCTCGTCCTCCGGCGTCTCGGCCGCGTCGTCCTCCGCCTCCGGCCGCTCGTTGACGTTGGTCACCGTGACCACCACCTGCGTCTCGGCCGCCGCGCCGTGCGGGTCCTGCGCCTGGACCGTCAGCTCGTACCGGTTCGGCTCCGCCTCGTAGTCCTCACCCGGGCCGACATACTTCACGACGCCGTCCCGCGACCCGACCCGGAAGTGCTCCCGGTCGCCGCCCGACACGTCGTAGGTCAACTCGTCGCCGTCGGGGTCCTCCGCCGCTACCCGGCCGAGATGGACCGACTGCCGGCTGCCGTCGAGGTTCTCCGCCAGCTCGAAGCGGTAGACCGGCTCCTCGAACGCCGGCGCCTGGTTGACCACCTCGACGTTGACGGTGGCCGAGACCGAGTCCTCGCCGTCCGAGACCCGCACGGTGAACGTCACGCGCCCCGTCTCGGCGGGCGCCGTCCAGCGGGCCGACGACCGGTCGGTGGGGCCGGTGAAGCGGCCCGCCGTCGCGCTCCAGCGGTAGGTCAGCCGGTCGCCGTCGGGGTCGGACGCCGTCACGGTCAGGCGCGCCTCGCCGCTCGGCGCCACAGAGCACGGGTCGCACGACGCCGTCGCCGTGGGCGGACTGTTCACCGGCGGCTCCGGTTCCGGCGGCTCCCCGCCGTCGTCCTCGCGGATCGTCACTTGCACCGACGACGGGCTGCCCGCCGTCACCTCCGACGGCAGGCTGCCCAGCGCCACGGTGAACGTCTCGTCGTCCTCGTCGGCGTCCTGCGCCGTCGTCACCGTGCCCGTCCCCGTGGTCTGTCCGCTGCTGATCGTGATGCTCGCCAGCGAGCCGAAGTCCTCCGGCTCGGCCGTACCCGCCGTCAAGGTCAACGGGATCGTCACGCTGCCCGACAGCGCCTCGGACAGCAGCGCCGTCACCGTCACCGAGCCGCCTTCGGTCACCGGGTTCGGAGAGGCCGACAGGCTCACCGTCGGCGTCGTCGGCGTCGTCGGCGTGCCGTCGTTGTCCGTGATCGTCAGCGTATGGCTGTTCGTGCTCCCCAGCGTGTAGCCGCTGCCCGCCGTCAGCGTCAGGACGACCGTCTCGCCGCCCTCCTCGGCCGTGTCGTCGATGATCGCCACCGGGACGGTCGCCGTCGTCGCCCCCGAGGCGACCGATAGCGTCCCCGAGCCGCTGATGCTGAAGTCGCTGCCCGCCGCCGCCGTGCCGCCCACCGTGTAGCCGACCGTGATCGCGGCCGGCGGCGACGGCGACAGGGCCACCGTCACGTCGTGCGTGCCGGCCGCCTCGCCCGCGCTCGACGACGACGAGGCGAACGAGACCACCGGAAGCTGGTCGTCGTCGGTCACCGTCACCGCCAGATCCGCCGACACCGAGTAGCCGCCCCCCGAGGCCGCGTGCGTCAGCGTCGCCGCGTCGTTCGTCGTGTCGGCGTCCTCGCCCGCCGTCACCCTCACCGTCTGCACGTCGTCCCAGGTCGAGGTCGTGAACTCCAGGCTCGTCTCGTCCAACGTCAGGTCCGTGCCCGAATGACCCGAGATCGCCACCGTCACCGTGCTCGTCGGCAGGGTCGCCAGCCTCACCGTGTAGCTCGCGTCGTCGCCCTCGTCCACATTCAGCGAGGTCGGTGACAGGATCAGATTGGGCGCGTCGTTGTCGGTCACCGTCACCGCAAGGTCTTCTTCCACGGCCCCGTAGCCGCCCCCCGAGGCCGCGTGCGTCAGCGTCACCGCGTCGTTCGCCGTGTCGGGGTCATCGCCCGCCGTCACCGTCACCGACTGCGCGTCGTCCCAGGTCGAGGTCGTGAACTCCAGGCTCGCATCGTCCAGCGTCAGGTCGGTGCCCGAATGACCCGTGATCGTCACCGTCACCGTGCTCGTCGGCTCGGTCGCCAGCTTCACCGTATAGCTCGCGTCGGCGCCTTCGTTCACCGCCAGCGAGGTCGGCGAGAACACCAGGCCGGGCGTGTCGTCGTCGGTCACCGTCACCGCCAGGTCCGCCTCCACGCCGCCGTAGCCGCCCCCCGCAGCCGCGTGCGCCAGCGTCGCCGCGTCGTCCGCCGTGTCGTCGTCTTCGCCCGCAGTCACCGTCACCGTCTGCTCGTCGTCCCAGGTCGAGGTCGTGAACTCCAGGCTCGTCGCGTCCAGCGTCAGGTCGGTGCCCGAATGACCCGAGACCGTCACCGTCACCGTGCCCGTCGGCTCGGTCGCCAGCTTCACCGTGTAGCTCGCGTCGTCGCCCTCGTCCACGTCCAGCGAGGTCGGCGCGAAGACCAGACCCGCCGTGTCGTCGTCGGTCACCGTCACCGCCAGATTCGCCGACAACGAGTAGCCGCCCCCCGCAGCCGCGTGCGCCAGCGTCGCCGTGTCGTCCGCCGTGTCGTCGTCCTCCGCTGCGGTCACCGTCACCGTCTGCTCGTCTTCCCAGGTCGAGGTCGTGAACTCCAGGCTCGTCGCGTCCAGCGTCAGGTCGGTGCCCGCGGGGACCGTGATCGTCACCGTCACCGTGCCCGTCGGCTCGGTCGCCAGCCTCACCGTGTAGCTCGCGTCGTCGCCCTCGTCCACATCCAGCGAGGTCGGCGAGAGGACCAGACCGGCCGAGTCGTTGTCGGTCACCGTCACCGCAAGGTCCGCGTCCACGGCGCCGTAGCCGCCCCCCGAGGCCGCGTGCGCCAGCGTCGCCGTGTCGTCCGTCGTGTCGGCGTCCTCGCCCGCGGTCACCGTCACCGTCTGCTCGTCGTCCCAGGTCGAGGTCGTGAACTCCAGGCTCGTCGCGTCCAGCGTCAGGTCGGTGCCCGAATGGCCGGTGATCGTCACCGTCACCGTGCTCGTCGGCTCGGTCGCCAGCCTCACCGTGTAGCTCGCGTCGTCGCCTTCGGCCACCCCCAGCGAGGTCGGCGAGAACACCAGACCCGGCGTGTCGTTGTCCGTGATGGCGATGCCGACGTCGCTATCCTCGCCCGAAACGATGTCGAGGGGCAGGGCGGATCCCAACTCGACCAAGACCGTCTCGGGGGTCTCGGCGACCTGGTCGTCGGTCACCGTGAACGAGGTCGTGCCGCTCCGCGCTTCGTCCGCGATGCTGATGCTCGACGCCACCGTGTAGTCCGCGGCCTGCGCGGTCGTGCCGGTCGAGGCGACCTGGATCGGGATGCTGATCGCGCTGCCGGAATCGTTGGCGCGGTCCAGGGTCGCGGTGATGGTCAGCGCATCGTCGCCCTCGGTCGCCTCGCCGTCGTCGCTGACCGACAGGCTCACGGTGTTGGCCGCGCGGTCCTCGATGCTGAACACGTCCAGGGTGTCATTGGCCGATGCGCCGCCGTCGAGGCCGGTCCCGGAGTTTTCGTTCAGGGGTCCCAGGCCGATGTCCACCGTCTCGGCTGTCGCCTCGACCATGTCGTCCGCCACCGCGGTCAACTGGATGACGGCCGTCCTAGAGGCGGAGCCGGTAAAGGTGACCGTGGCGCTACCCGTGTTCAGGTTCTGGTAGGTCACGTTGGTCGTAGTCAGCCCGGCCAGGGTGTAGTCCGTACCCCGCGTCGCCTTGCCGGCGAAGGTCAGCGGCACCACCAGCACCTCGCCCGACACCAGCGCGCGGGTGGAGCTGATGATCAGGTTCCTCTGGCCACCCTCCTGCATATTGCCTGACGCCGCCGCCAGGGTCACCTCGGTCGGGTCGTTGTCGACAACCACCAGCGACACCGAGCCCGCCGTCGACGAGACCGTGTAGCCGGAACCGGTGCTCAGCACGTAGGTCGCCTCGCCCCGCGGCGCGTCGGCGGTGTCCTCGGCCACCGAGTAGGTGATGTCCACCGACCGCTGGCCGGCCGGGATGCTCGTCACGGCGGTGAACGTGCCGCTGAAGCCGTCGGCGTCGGTCGCCGTCGCGCTGAAGGTCAGCGCCGCCGACACGTCCCCCCCGTCCCGCCTCACCCGAATGGTCGCGGTCTCGCCCTCGCTCACGCTCACCTGCCGGAGGTCGGTGCCGACCAACGACACCGACAGCTGCGGCGGGGCGTCGTCGTCGGCGACGGTCAGCGTCGCCGAGTTCGCCATGGTCGCGATCACGCCGCCGTCCATCTGCGCCGTCATGTTGCCCAGCGTCGCCGTCACCGTCTCCGCCGTCGAGTCGGCGTCGCCGTTGGCCGTCGCGGTGATGGTGACCGTCGCCGTCTGGACCGTGTTGGTGTTGTGCCCGGTGAAGGTGAGCGTGGGCGTGGCCGAGTTCGCGCCGCTGAGGGTCACCCCCGTGCCCGATGCCGTGACCGCGAACAGCGGGCTCGCCGAGCCGGGCAGCGCCGCCCCCGTCGTCGTGGCCAGCACCAGCGGCACCGTGAGCGTCTCCAACGGCGGGACCTTCCGCGGGTCCGACAGAAGCCGCCGCGACGCGCGGACCGTCAGCGTCGCCGTCGTGGTCGTGTCCTGCTCGGTGATCGTCCCGCCGCCCGTCAGGCTGATCTCGGTCTCGTCGTCGTCCACGATCGACACTTCCCTCGGGAGGGTGTCGAAACCGTCGGCCAACCGGTAGCCCGGCGGCAACTCCCCGACCACGAAGCGAATCCGTTCCGTCAGCTCGTCCTCGAGGTCGTCCACGATGGGCAGGTCCGCCGTGCCGGAGAGTGCCCCGGCGGCGATGGTGATGCCCGCGGGCACCGTGCCGTAGTCGGCGGTGGAGGCGTCGCCCGCCTGCGCCGTCCCGGTGTTGACCGTGAAGGGGATGACCACGCCGCCCGCCGGCACCGTCCCGCTCACGACGTTGGCGGTGAACTGCGCCACCGCGTTCATCGTACCCTCGTTCACCGAACTGGCCTCGCGCGTGAAGGCCAGCGCGACGCCGATGGCGTCCACGATGTTGAAGTCGGCCAGGTTGTCGACGCCGGTCGCGCCGCCGCCCAGCCCCGTGCCGGAGTTCGCGTTCAGCGTCCCGAGACCGATTGCCACCGACTCGGCGGATTCCGCGTCGCTGTCGACGGTTGCCGTCACGGTCAGGTCCACGAGCTTCGCCGACGGGCCGCTGAAGGTGACCGTCGCGGTGGCGGTCGCCAGATTGGCGCACGTGACGCCCTGCGGCAGCATTGAAGTTGAAGGACAGGAGACCGAGAACTGCGCCAGACTCGCCTCGCCTCCGAACGTCACCGGCACGGGCAGCGTCTCGCCGGCGACCAGCTCGCGGTTCAGCCGGACCGAGAACTCCAGGCTGGAGCCCTCGGGCAGGTTCACCGCCACGCCCTCCAGGGTCACCGTCGTCGCGTCGTTGTCGCTCACCGCCACCGACGCCGACGACGCCGTGCCGACGGTGTAGCCCGCGCCGGTCAGCAGGGTGACCGTGACCTCGCCGTCGGGCTCGTCGCCAGTCGCGCCGGTGTCGTTCACCGTGGCCACCGTGAAGGTGACATTGGTCGCTCCGTCGGCGAGCGTGACGGTGTCGGCGCCCTCGTCGCCCGCAGCCACGAAGTCGCTGGGGCTCGCCGCGTCGGCCACCGACAGCGACACGGTCAAGGCCTCCGTCGGCGCCACGTCGGCGGTGATGGTGTAGGAGGCCGTCCCGCCCTCGGTCACCGCGGCGCCGCCCGTGATCGTCAACTCGGGCCCGTCGTCGTCCTTGACCGTCACGCCTGCCGACGACGGCGAGCCGACCGTGTAGCCCGTGCCGTCTTGCAGGGTGACCGTGATCACGCCATCGGGCTCGTTCGTGCTGTCGTCCACGGTGGGCACGGTGTAGGTGGCGGACTTGGCCCCGCCGGTGAAGGTGAAGGTCTTGGTCCCTTCGCTGGCGGTGGCGAGGAAGTTGCTGTCGGCCGCGTCGGCCACCGACACGGTCACCGTCAGGTTCGACGAAGGCGCCGTGTCGGCCGTGATCGTGAACGAGGCGTTGCCGCCTTCGGTCACCGCGGCGCCGCCCGTGATGGTCAACTCGCGCGGCGGCTCCGACACCACGAACTCCGGAGACAGGCCGTAGAGGCTCAGCGATCTCCATACTTGCGTACTGCCGGCCGAGAGCGTGGAGGCGGCTGAATCCAGGGAACCGAACCCGGCTGTGACAGTGCCTGAGGCATTGCCGAGTTCCAGGCCGGTTCTTGCGGTGCCGTCCGCGTTGCTGCCCGTCCAGATCGACCTGGCGGCCGCTCGGCTACCCGATGGGAACGTGGAAGCCACACTGTCCCAGGTCCCATCGTAGAAATCCGTGTAGTTGTCGGCGACCTTGGCGCCGTTCACCCAGTAGATCGGTATGCCCGTACCGGCACCCTGGGTCTGGGTGTTGTCGCGAGCATTGACACCCGAGACACCGCCGGAGCTGGCGGTCGAAACGAGCGCACGGAAATGCATAGCGTAGGGCCGGAGGGCTCGGTGCCCGATCCTAGTGTTGGTGAGCGCCAAGTTGTTGTAATACTCGATGTTCGAGGGGACGGCGTTGGTGCGAATGGTGCTGACGAAGAGCAACCGGAACTTGTCGCCCGTATCCAAGCCCGAGGGCGTCAATTCCCAGTCATGGGGGACGGGCGTCTGCGCGGCGGCGCCGGGCGCGAGGGCGGCATGCAGCGCCAGACACAGCAGGGTCGGCAGCAGGCTCCGCAGCGCCCCGCGAACGACGGCGCCCCGACCCTGCGGAGTTGAATTCTCGCTGCCTCGACGTGGCCGGAACAGGAAGGGAAAGAACGCCCGGCCAGAAGAGTCGGACCGCCCCTGCCCAAGAGACGGAGGCCTCAGCCCAGATTCACAGGCCGCACCTCTGCGCTCTGCGCTCTGCGCTCTGCGCTCTGCGCTCTGCGCTCTGCGCTCTGCGCTCTGCGCTCATGAGCAAAACACGACCAGCCCGCGTTGTCAAGCCCAGCGCGCAAAACAACACTCTCCTCCTCGATTCGCAACCGATCTCCAAAACGCCCCCTCCGGTTGACTTCCGGATCCGGGGGCACAAGCGACTCATTCTGTCGCGAATCCCCGAGGCACGCAAGATCGAGCCGGCGCCACCCCTGGTCGGCGTAGGCAACGGCACACGGATCCGGGTTCGTCCAAGTCGACCCCGCGACCCCGCCGACCCCCCGCCGACCCCCGACCCCGCGACCCCGGCCGTGGACCCGTGGACCCGTGGACGTAACCGTTCGGTTGTGCCGGTGCGGGACTGATGTGCTCTGTGGTCGGCACCCTGATGCTGAGCCAGCGTCCCCGAGGAGATTGCCAGCCCCTGCACGCACCGCATCGGCAACCAGTCGGGCCGGAGCGGCGTCGCTGCCCTGATGCGCGGCCTCTCCCGCTTCTCGCTCTTGCGGCCCCGCAACGCCTTCGACAGCACCGCCCGCGTCGCGCGGGACGGTGCCCGCGGCGCGCACCAAGGCGGGGCGGGAGCACCGGATTCCGCTGAGCAGCCGGGCGGTCGAGATCCTCGACGACGCGCGCCGGCTCGGCGTCGCCTCGACCGGTGTCATGCCGTCCGGTCTGGTGTTTCCGAGCCAGCGCGGCAAAGCGATCGGCGACGCCCGGCTGTCGGGCGTGTTGCAGCAACTGGGTATCGGCGCTTGCCGCACGGATTCCGGTCCAGCTTCCGGGACTGGGCCTCGGAACGGACAGACCACCCGCGGGAGGTGATCGAGGCGGCGCTGGCGCACGTGGTGCGGAACCAGACCGAGGCGGCCTACGCGCGCTCCGACCTGTTCGAACGTCGGCGCTTGCTGATGGACGACTGGGCAGCCTATATCGGTCGCCGGCACGACCGTCATGCATCGGATTCGTGAGCGTTCCCGAGCTCAGTTCAACGGGACGCGCCGCGGTCACGCGAGTCGAACGCGATCAGATGCGGCCGGCCGCCGGCAGCGCCCGCGCGCGAGCCCGTGACACCTGGTCGCTGACGACGGTACCGCCGCACCGACCGCGCGGGCAGGCTCATGGAAGCGGTCCCCCCATCGAAGCATTTAGCGTCCCGTTGGGTCAGTAACTCGCAAAGCCGAGGCATCACGGCGTCGGACCGGCGCCGAAACCTGCCAGCTGACCGTCAGGTTTCCCGACCGGCTTCGGGACGGCTGGGCGGGTCGGCGGCCGCGAGCGCTATATGGAGGCAGGCAGGCCGATTGCTCTCTCGATCCGGCGCTCGCTCGTCGAGCGCAATGGCGCGCTCACCCGGCGCGCTCACCCTGGACTTCTGATGTCGAGAGCGGAGACCGACATCGGCGACTGGTCCGCCTCCTTCAGTCTGCGTCGCCCGGCGCGCCGCGCCCGACATCGACACTTCCACCAGCCTGTCGGCCCGCCGCGCCTCCCGGAGTCGGCGCGCGAACGAACGTACCCCGGCAGAGTTAATCGCTACAAGCCTGTAAATTACCATGAAATAACGACTTGATGCCATTCGTCGCGCCGTGCTTCCCTCGTTGATTCCCACTTTCGGAACGGGAATCTGTGGGACTCCTGAAGCCGTCCGCGGAGGTAACCGTTCCGCCAAGCCGGTATTTTGTACTGGTAACGCGGATCGATATTCGCTATGGTCTCGGCCATGGCGAGTCGGGCCACGGAAGCGCGACCGGTTACCGAAGGGGCTTCGCTGCCCGGGCGGCCGTGCTGGCGGCGGCTGTATGAGCAGGCGCTCGATCGTGCCGAGGCGGCGGAAGCGCGGTCGGAAGCGCTGAAGCGGGCGGAGGTATCCGCGCGTTGCGAAGCGGGCTATTGGAAGTGGCAGTTCGAGTCGTCGCGGCGCAAGCGGCTGGCGGCGGTCGAGCAGTCGAAGGAAGCCCGCAGCGCGGCGAAGGACGCGTTGGCGCTGCAGGCGGAGGTAGCCCGTCTCGGCAAGCTGCTTGCGGATGCCGGCGTCGAGTCGGGCCGGTACAGCGAGACGTCGTTGCGCCGGGAGGTTGCCCGGTTGCGCAAGGCGGCGCCAGCAGCGGAGGTCCAGGCGGCCGAGATTCGCCGGCTGCACAAGGTTCTATGGAAGGAGCGCGACGACAAGGCCGCGCTGCGCCGGCTGCTGCACGAGACCGTCCGGCTCTACGATGGGACGCGGCGGCTTCGCGACCAGCACGACCGGGTTGTGTCGCTGTCGGACGACGTCGGGCGGCTGCGGTATGCGTTGCAGCGGTCCGAGGCGGTGAAGAAGCGCCTGAAGGTCCGACTGCAACGCAGGGCCGAGTCGGCGCGGGCGATGTCGCCGGCTGCGTCGGACATCGCTGTGCGCAAGGCTCTGGCGAAGTCGCGTCGCCGCAAGGCCGCGCTGGTCCGGCTGCGGAAGGAGAACGCGCGGCTGCGTCGGACGGAGCAAGCGCTGCAGCGGCGGGTCGGGACGCAGGAGGCGGAGCTTGTGAAGCTGCGTGCGATCCGGGCGGTGCTGTCGAAGGCGTTGCGCGGGCGCAAGAGCGAGAAGCGGGAGCGGCCGGGCACCGGCCGGCCGCGCGGCCAGCGGTGTGGCGCTCCCGGCCACGGCCGCACGCCGCGTTGCGGCCTGGAGGAACGCATCAAGGAGCGCAGTCTGCCGGACGCTGCGCGCCGATGTTCCGGTTGCGGGAAGCCCTACGCGGCGGTCGGCGTGGAGGAGTCGGCCCTGGTCGAGATCGAGGTTCGTGCCCACCGGCGGGTGATCCGCCGCCGCCGCTGGCGCCGGTCCTGCGCGTGCGCCTCGTCGCCGGCGGAGGTTTCGGCGCCGCCGGCGCCGCGGCTGTTCGACAAGACGCCCTACGGCACCAGCGTCTGGTCGCGGGTGCTGTACGAGCGCTACGCGTGCCTGCGCCCGCTTCAGCGGGTCGGCGCCTGGCTGGGCGACCAGGGGCTGCCGGTCTCGTCGGGGACACTGGCCAACAGCGTGCCCCGCTTCGTGCCGCTGTTCGAGCCGGTTGCCGGGGCGATCCTCGCGCACCAGCACGCGGCGGCGTTGCGCCACGCCGACGAGACCACGTGGCGCGTGCAGGCGCTGCGCGAGGAGGGCCACTCGGGCCGGGCTTGGCTGTGGACCGCGGTCGGCAACGACGCGGTGCGCTTCCACATCGACGCGAGCCGCAGCGCCGAGGCGGCGGCGAAGCTGTTCGGCGACTTGGCGCCCGAGACGGTGATCGTCTGCGACCGCTACAGCGCCTACAAGCGGCTGGCGCGGCTGCTCGGCAGCACGGTCGTGCTAGCTTTTTGCTGGGCGCATTCGCGACGCGACTTCATCCAGTGCGCCGCCGCGCAGGTCCGCCTGACCGGCTGGTGCGAGACATGGCTTGCGCGGATCGCCGCGATCTACCGCCTGAACGAGGCGCGGCTGGACTGCTACGACCCCGGCATCGAGCGCCAGAGCGCGGCGTTCGACGCGGCGCAGGACGCGCTCGCGGCGTCGCTCGACGGCCTGTTTGCGACGGCGGAACGGGAACTGGCCGACCTGCCGGAGCACGCGCGCGAGGGCAAGCCGCTGCGCTCGCTCGTCAACCACCGCGAGGGGCTCAGCGTGTTCGCCGACCGTCCCCGGGTGCCGCTCGACAACAATCTCGCCGAGCGGCTGCTCCGGGGGCCGGCCATCGGACGGCGCCTGTCGTTCGGCTCCGACAGCGGAACCGGCGCGCAGTTCACGGCGCTGATGTACTCGGTGGTCGGCACCCTGATACTGAACCGGATCGATGTCCTGCGCTGGCTCGAAGCGTGGCTGGCGGCCTGCGCCGACAACGGCGGCCGACCGCCGGACGACACCGCGGCGTGGCTGCCCTGGTCGATGGACGCGGCGCGCCGGCGCGAACTGACGGCGCCGACATGACCGCTCCGGTCGAGTGCCGCTACTACGGCCGCGACTTCACGACCGCGGAGATGGCGCTGCTGCGCTCGCTGATCGCCGGGCCGCCGGCGCTCAACCGCCACGCCCTGTCGAAGGAGTTCTGCCGCCGCATCGGCTGGTACAAGGCCGACGGCGGGTACAAGGACATGATGGCCCGCGTCGTCATGCTGGCCATGCACCGGGACGGCCGCATCGAACTGCCGCCGCCGAAGTGGCGCCAGAACCGGCCCGGGCCGATCACCTTCGGGCCCGACACCGAACCGCCCCTCTTGCCGCCGCCGACCACGCTCGACGCCGTCCGCCCGCTCGAGATGCGCACCGTCGTGCGCGGCGACCGCGGGGGGAAGCTGTGGAACGAGTACGTCGCCCGCTACCACTACCTCGGCTACAAGACCCTGGTCGGCGCCCAGATGCGCTACGCCGTGCACGCGAGCGACGGCACGCCGCTGGCCATGCTCGGCTTCTCGACCGCCGCCTGGACGCTCGCCCCCCGCGACCGCTTCATCGGCTGGTCGCGGCGACACCGCGAGAAGAACCTGCCGCTGGTCGTCGACAACCCACGCTTCCTGATCCTGCCCTGGATCCGCATCCCCAACCTCGGCTCGCACATCCTCGCCCTCGTCCGCCGCCAGCTGCCGGCCGACTGGATCGCGCGCTACAAGACGACCCCCGTGCTCATCGAGACCTTCGTGGAGACTCCCCGCTACACCGGCGCCGTCTACCGGGCCTCCGGCTGGATCCGCGTCGGCGCCACCCAGGGGCGCGGTCGCTACAACATGAACAACCGCTCCGACAAGCCCAGGAAGGACATCTGGCTGCGGCCCCTCCGCAAGGACTGGAAGCGCACCCTCAACCGGTAGAAGCAGCCAGATACCGGCTTGGCGGAACGGTTACTCCGCGGACGTTGTGCGCGATGTCAGCTCTCAGTGGCCACGTCTACCGCGGAGAGCGAGACCGCCCAGTCGAACTGTCCGGCGTCGAGCAGCGCTCGGCGCATCTCGGCATCGAAGTTCGGGATGCGGACCGCTCCGTCGAACAGGTCGCCGTTTACGTGCGGGAACCTCACCAAGTCCTCGTCCAGCTTCGCCTGCCGCCGGTTGGTCGGCCGCGGCCATCGGCGTCAGCACCACGCCCACAATCGCCGCCGACACCCGCCGCGTGACATCAATGAACCTTCCTGCTTCCTCCTCGCAGGCTATCGTGATGGGAGTATCGAGCCTCGAGGCGATTCTACCCCGGCCCCGGCCGGTCAGAATGCGACGCCGGCGCCGAGCAGAACGACGTGCGAGCGTGCGGAACGATCGCTGTGAGTACGGTTCAGCAGTAATTCACCCATCTCGTTCCGGAGGTTGCCGCCGCTGATGAAGTTGAGGGGCGCGTAGCCCGCGATCCGGACGTACTCGAAAAACAGCTTCGCGCTGCGCTGGACGAACCACGCGACGCCCAGGACAGTTGCTCCTGCCGCTCCCAGGGAGCGCCGTCTGGACCGGCCTCGAACTGACTGAACTCGGCGGAGAAGTCCATCCAGTCGTCCACCATCTCGTGTCGATACCGGGTTCCGATGTCGAAGCTCGTAACCCGGCTGGCGGCGAACTGCGGGATGTCCGGGTTGAAGGTCCCGGGCCATTCGCGGGTAGTCTGCGCGAACTCGCCCTTCAGCGTGAGCTTGCGGTAGACCAGACGTCCGTATGCGTCAAACGCAGGATTGTTGTCGGCGCAGGGTCCGAAGTGTACGACCGGGAACTCCTGACAGAAGGCCGTGCCCCTCTGGTAGGAGGCCCCCGCGAGCACGCTTGCGTCCGAGCGCACGTCCCGGGAATAGCTGGCGTCGAAGGAGAAGTTGTTCAACCGGCTGGGCACCGCGGTGCCCTTCACGGCGGTGTTCGCAGCACGAAACTGAGCGCCTCCCTGTATGCCCATGACGGAAAGGTTCACGCCTGCTTGGCTGTAGCCCACCTTGACTCCATTGGCCAATCCACCGAACGCATGCCAAACGGTGGAAGCGGTGAACGGATTCACGGTATCGGTGAGCCCGAACGGCACCGCCATCTTCCCGAGGCTTACGAAGAGAGGCGAGCGGTCGAGATTGCCGAACAACGCGTATCCTCGCCGCACCTGGAGCTGGTTGCGTTCCAGCACGGTATTGATTCCGGCGCCGAAGCTCTGCTGCGGGTCGTACAGAATCTCGACGTTGGCGGTAATCCAGTCTCCCAGCGTGGCGGCAAGGCCGAGCTGGACCGAATGGAGTGCTGCCTCCGATACGGTGGTACCCACCTGGTTGGCGGCGGTCGGGTGCCGCATCAGGTATCCGAACTTGTCCGACCTGTTCGTCGATTGCACGTTGGCGAGGGCAGCCAGCGCCCCCTGGACCAGCACTCGGTCCGGCGCCAGGGTTCCATCCTGCTTGCGATGAAGAATGAGGCGCTGCTTGCGATTGATGTTCGTGGTCGGATCGAGAAGGTCGTAACTGAACGCTGCGTCTCGTCCGACGTGCCCCGTGGACGCGTCCTTGGATTCCGGCGCGGTGTCCGAAGGATCCGCCGTCTCGGATCCACCCTGGCGTTCATCCTCGTGCGACCCGTCCGGCGCAACCTCGTCTCGGTGCCCGCCGGCCTGACCGCCCTGCCCTGAGGTGGCCCCGCTTTTTCGGACCACCGGCTAAGGTGTATTCCAGAGCCTGGAGGAGGCACTGGGATGACGACGAAACGACGGCGGCAGTTCACCGCGAACTTCAAGAAACGCGTGGCGCTCGAGGCGCTGCGCGGGGACCGCACGGTGCAGGCGATCGCGGCCAAGCACGAGGTTCATCCGAACCAGGTGGGCGCGTGGAAGCGCCAGGCGGTCGACGGGCTGGAGGATGTTTTCGCTGGCGGTAGAGCATCGCGCGACTCCGAGCACGAGGCGACGATCCGGGACTTGCACGCGAAGATCGGCGAGTTGACGGTGGAACGGGATTTTTTTCTGCGCGGCTTGCAACGCTGAGCCGCGCCGCACGCCTGGAGCTGGTCGAGCGGGGCGGCGAGTTGAGCATCCGGCGCCAGTGCGCGTTGCTCGGCATCAACCGCTCGGCGGTGTACTACACGCCGCGGGAAGAGCGCGCGGAGAACTTGGCCTTGATGCGGCGGATGGACGAATTGTCGCTGCAGTACCCGTTCTACGGCAGCCGGCAGATGGCGCGCCACCTGGGACGCGAGGGCGTGTCGGTGGGGCGGCGCCGGGTCCGCCGGCTGATGCGTCTGATGGGGCTGGAAGCGGTCTACCGCAAGCCGCGCACGAGCGCCGCGCAGCCGGGTCACCGCATCTATCCGTATCTGCTTCGAGAGCTGACGATAGAGCGCCCGGACCAGGTATGGTGCGCCGACATCACCTACATCCCGGTGACGGCGGGCTTCCTGTACCTGGTCGCGGTCATGGACTGGGCCAGCCGTCACGTGCTGGCTTGGCGACTGTCGAACACGATGGACACCGGCTTCTGCATCGAGGCGCTGGAAGCGGCGCTTCGGACGGGCACGCCCGAGATCTTCAACACGGATCAAGGGGCGCAGTTCACGAGCACGACGTTCACCGAGCGGGTGCTGGCGGCGGGGGCGCGATGCTCGATGGACGGCCGCGGGCGGTGCCTGGACAACGTCTTCATCGAGCGGCTGTGGCGGTCGCTGAAGTACGAAGCGGTGTATCTGCACGAGTTGGCCGATGGGTTCGA
Source organism: Vicinamibacterales bacterium (assembly GCA_965116825.1). Lineage (GTDB taxonomy): Bacteria > Acidobacteriota > Vicinamibacteria > Vicinamibacterales > UBA8438 > WTFV01. Next base: position 2,304,534 of record OZ220736.1, on the reverse strand, counting down.
GGCCGAGCGGGTGATCGGGACCTGGATGACGTTCTACAGCGACGTACGTCCGCACTCGGCGCTCGGGGGTCGCACGCCGGCCGAGGCCTACGGCGAGGAGCAGGCAGCGTGAACATGTCAGCGGCGTGCAGCGCTTTGGACGCGCTCGACCGGCGGATGGTCCAGGTGACGCCGCTCGGCATCCAGGGCGAAGGCTGCCGGCTCGGCGAGAAAACGCACAGGGTGCTCGACCGCCGGCCTGGAGCTGACAAGCCTTCGCCGTCAGGCGGCGCTGCCAGCGTCCCGTTGCCGTTACGTTACGGTGCTACAAGGAGAGGGAGGCCTCCGAAGGCGACCCCCTTCGTGCACCGCATGTTCGGCATCGAGCAGGGGCTCAACGAGCTCGACCACGGCCGAGAACACGCTCGGCACGTCACCGCCGGAGTCGTGCTCGGTTTCGGACCGAAGACGCTCAGCAGCGCGAGGAGCGCGCGAAATTCGGTCGCGGCAGATCCGGTCGCAGTGGCTGGTTACGTAACCGCGGCACAATGCAATCGGGACGCCCCTGACCGCGGCGCAAATGCGAAAAACAGTGCCGGTGGCGCGAGCGGCGCGCGGCCGGCGGTCGCTGAAGTACGAAGCTGTGTATCCGTACGAGTTGGTCGACGGGTTCGAGGCCGAGCGGGTGATCGGGACCTGGATGACGTTCTACAGCGACGTACGTCCGCACTCGGCGCTCGGGGGTCGCACGCCGGCCGAGGTCTACGGCGAGGAGCGGGCAGCGTGACGGCATCAACCTCGTCTACGCCGCGACCCACCACTGCGGGGACCCTCGTCGCGGGATTCCCGCGCGGCCGTTTCTACGCGTCTCCAGGGACGCGCGTGCTGTCATTCTCCAGAGCATCGTCGACCACCTTGCCCGCTGACGCGCTTCGCGGACCCGGCCCGCTCGGCGCGCGCGAGGGCGCGGGGGACGTCGCCGCCGGCCGCATCGAGCGCTCGGCGCGCCCGCTCCCAGTCGCCGGCGCAGGCCTTGACCAGGCGGCGCAACGCCTCGTCTGTGGCGCAGCGCCGCGCGCGGTCCTCTACGGCCACCTGATCGCACGTCAGGCAGATCGAGCGGTCGACGTGGCAGACGGGACAGGTCCGGCGTCGTCCAGGACGCCATACCCGACCGCACAGCAGGCAGGCCCGCAGGTGCTTCGTGCGCCAGTCGCCGCGGCGCTTTCGTCCCTGTACCCTTCTGAATGACTTCGGGGCGATGATGTCGCGGAGTCGGGCAGGCCGTCGGGAGCCACCATTCGTCCCCTGTGTTTCGAACACCTGGGAGGGACTTGTGCCCCGACGGTTCGCCATCGATGGACGCCCAGTGGGGAGTTTGCGCCGTAGAGCGCCAGTACAGGGACCGGCAGGCATCGTTGGCGCGCCCGTTCGATTCGCCTGGGAGGTTAAAGTTGAAGTTGGAATGGTTCGCGGGTGTGGACTGGGGCTCGCAACAACATCAGGTGTGCGTGCTCGACGCCGACGGGAAGGTGCTCGGAGAACGGGTGTTCGAGCATGGCGGTGCAGGGCTGCTGCAAATGGCGGACTGGCTGCTGTCGTTCGCAAAGGGCGACGCGAGCGAAGTCGGCGTGGCGGTCGAGACGCCACGCGGGCCGGTGGTCGAGAGCCTGATGGAACGCGGCTTCGCGGTCCACTCGATCAACCCGAAACAGCTCGACCGCTTCCGCGACCGGCTGTCGCCGGCAGGGGCGAAGGACGACCGGCGGGACGCCCGGGTGCTGGCCTCGGCGCTGCGTACCGACCCGCACTGTCTTCGGCGGCTGGAATCGACCGACCCGGCGATCGTCGAGTTGCGGGAGTGGTCGCGCCTCAACGAGGACCTGACTCGGGAACGGGTGCGTCTGGCCAACCGCATGCGGGATCAACTCTGGCGCTACTACCCACAGTTCCTCGACGCGGTTGACGACGACGTCGCGGCGCCGTGGGCGCTCGACCTGTGGCAGAGCCTGCCGACGCCGCGTGCCGGCCAACGCGTGCGCGAGGTGACGCTCACCAGAGTGTTGAAACAGCACCGCATCCGCCGGGTCGACGCCGCGACATTGCGCGCCAAGCTGCGTACGCCGGCCGTCAAGCTGGCGCCGGGCGCGGCCGAAGCCGCCACTACGCATGTGCGGCTCGTCGCTGAACGCCTCGCCCTGGTCAACCGCCAGCTCGATCAGGCTCGGCGCGAACTCGATGGGTTGGTACATCAGCTCGCCGAGGCAGCTCCGGCGGACGACCCGAACGCTTCGACGGAGGACGAACCCTCGTCGAAAGCGCTGCCGGATGCGGCGATCCTGCTGTCGCTGCCCGGCATCGGCGCCAAGGTGCTCGCCACGCTGCTTGGCGAAGGCAGCGACGCGGTGGAGCGGCGGGACTACAACGCGTTGCGCTGTTTGTGCGGGGTGGCTCCAGTCACCCGGCGTTCGGGCAAGAGCATGATCGTGACGCGGCGACAGGCGGCCCATGGCCGGCTGCGCGACGCCGCCTACCACTGGGCCCGCGTCGCTGCCCAACGCGACCCGGTCAGCCATGACAAGTACCGGTCGCTGCGCGCCCGCGGCCACGGGCACGCCCGCGCCCTGCGCTCGGTGGCCGACCGACTGCTGAACGTCGCCTGCGCGATGCTGCGTGACGGTGTCTGCTTCGACCCGCAGCGCGCCGGGACTGGCGCTGCCTGAGCGGATCGTCGACATGTAGCTCGTGGCGTCCCGGACCAGGCGCCGCGCATTCTGTTCGTGGAACGAGGGCCAGCCTTCTGGCTGGCCCGTAAGAACTTCCCGCACGGTCAGCCGCGGCAGTCACCGGAGGCCGTAGCGGAGCGAAGGAGCCGGGAAGCGGCTTGACGGCCGCGGCTGCCCGTGCGCGAGGTAAACGCGTTCCGAGCGCAGCGAGGGCATTCAGTTGCCTTCAAGCCGACCCACATCTGTGTCCAGAGGGCGGCATGATCGCGTCCTCGGACTCGATAGAAGGCGCCACCGAACGAACTCGAAAATCCGCTTGACAAACGGTGGGGAGTCCCTCCCCCGGACCCCCTCCCGGGGCTCGCCGCCGCGCTTCGCGGACTCACTCATGAGGCCGCACGATTCCCACAGCTCATCATCATCTATGATCAGATACCAGACAGACGACGAGGGCGTGGTTTCGCAACCGGAATACACCTTAACGAAGCCCTCGAATGGTCCAAACGACCGGGACCACCTCACGGTTTGCACCGGAACAGGTGATCGATTTCACCGGAATGCCCACGCAGACCGCCGCCGTGGGCAGTGTCGCCACCGGACGGTCATCGGCGTTGCGGAAGACCCACCACTCGTCGGCCGCCACGACGACCGCCGCCTCAATGACGAGCACCACGTCGTCGTTGGCCTGCTGTACGGCGAACAACGACATCAACACAGCGTATCGGTCGCAACGGTTCCCGTCATCAGGCCAATGGGCGATTCAAGTTCGTCCCGTATCATCGGCGGCGGATCGTGTCGACTCCACCAGCGCCGCCGGGTCGCCGTTCCAGTCGGGAGAAACCCAGACGACGCGATGAAGCCGTGGCAAGTTCGCGCAGCCGATGGGAGTACCTTCGTTGGTGACGACGGCGCGGCAGGCGCCGGACGGCCACGCGCGATACACCGTCGCGCCTGGCGTCAAGGTCGCCGCGTCGACGGCAAGAGCGAGAACTGCGATGCCGAGCAACAGAAGTGTCAACATCCACGGCCGCCCGGACTGCAAGCAGCCGGCGGCGGCGGCCGTGTCGGGGTGAACGCCGGCTCCCGCACGCCGGCAGAGCGCGTGCAGGCCTGACAAATGTGGACTCGGCGTCGGAGCCGGCGTTGCCACCATCTCTCTCTCTCTCTCCTTCCTCCTCTCCCTTGCCGAACAGGGAGCCAAGGAACACGCTCAGCCCACATGCTATTCCCGCCGTGCGCCTCGCAGGAACTAGGGAAATACCTAGTCCTCGGCCTTCTCAGGGTGCGCTCGCGGCGGCGCTACGCCGTGCACGCGAGCGACGGCACGCCGCGCCACCCGGCCACCCGGCCACCCGGTAAGGACAGTGATCAATACAACTTTTTCAACTGGCGTGACGCCCCAGGTCCGTGATTCCTGGGCTTGCACCCGGGTCATCGCCGTCTTGGTGATGCCCAGCTCATCGCGATCGCGTCGGCGATCTTGAACCCGATACCGCGAATGTCGCGGGTGAGGCGGTAAGGGTTCTTCGTGATGACCTCGACCGCGTCGCTCCCGCAGGTCTTGAAGACTCGCACCGCCCGCGCCGTGCCCACGCCATGGCTGTGCAGGAAGACCATGATCTCGCGAACCGCTTTCTGTCCGGCCCACGCGTCGGTGAATGCGCCCGGCGCGAACCTGGCCGATGCCGGTGACCTCGCGGAAGCCGTTCGGGCTCGGTCTCGATGACGTCGAGCACCTTGTCGCCGAACGCCTGCACCCAGCTTGCGGGCGTAGACCTGACCGATGCCGCGTATCATGCCCGAGCGCAGGTACTTCTCGATGCCCTCGGTCGACGCCGGCGCCGAGCTGCGCAGGAAGTGCGCCTTGAACTGGTGGCCGTGGGTGCGGTGGTTGACCCATTGCCCGGATGCGGTGTTCCACTCCTCGGCCGCGACCGCGGCGGCGCGGCCGACGACGGTGACCAGGTCACGCTGGCCCCTCGCCTTGACCCTGAGCACGCAGAACCCGTTGTCCGGGTCGTGGTAGCCGACGTGTTCGACCAGCCCGGCCAGCGGGTTCGATGCTGCCCTGGATTCCGGGGCCGTTTCACTCGGTGAGGTGCTGGTTTCCTGGGTGCGCGTCACTCGGCGGGTACCTGGAGGTGGGCTTGTTGGTGCGAGCGGGCGCTGGGGGTCGTCCTGGCGTAGCGTCTGCAAATCGCGCGGTACTCGGTGGGTTCACGAGGAATGTGTCGCTCGGCGTGGACTGCGTCCTGATCGGGACCGGGTCGGTTCCTGTTCCTGCTCCCGCGGTGACCGAGCACCCTGATCGAAACCAGCAGCATCGATCCCTGCCTGGTGATCGTCAGGACCATGCCGGGTGGCGTACCGCTCAGTGACCGCGGCGGACTCGATGCGGGCGGGCGGTTGCGTTGTGTTCGATGCGAGAACCGCCTGGTGCGCAGGCGTTCGGGGGCATTGCACTCGGCGCGTACTGGCAGCCCTTGAAGTCGCTGTACTCGGCGCGCTCCTGAAGATGGGTGTCTGGGTGCGTCTGGCTACGGTGTCGAAAACGGTGCCGCACCGGATGCGTTCAGGAAGGGTGTTCCTGCTCGGTGTGGACTCGGTCCTGATCGGCGTGCTGCTCGGTGCGGTCGCCCGAGTGGCGTACTGCTTGGCGGCCCACCGGGGCTGTTGCTCGGTGCGTGCGGACGGCGCGTCGGCCCGGATCTTCGATGGCTGCGCGCCGCCGTGTGCGCGCTCGCCGGCATTGTATCGGCGCGCCGCTGTGTGCGCCTCTTGACGGCGGCCATCGGCTGGCGTGCCGCCTCGCCCCCGATAGGGCGCTCGGTTCAGTGCGGGGCAACCTCGGGCGGTTGCGTTCGGAGGAGGTCGTCCTGCTCGGCGCGGCCCGCCTTGCGGACCGGCGTGCTGCTCGATGCCGCTGCTCGAGGACGTTGCCGGCGCCGATGGCCTCGCCGGTCACGATGTCGTGATGCTGCAGCAGGGCGCCATCCGTCGATGGGCTCGTGGCCGTCAGGATCACGACGGGCAGCGTACGGCTCGGTGGCTGGGGCTGCTGGTGCGTGAGGACTGCAGGTCCTGCTCGGCGCGGGGACGGCTCGGTGCGTGAGGTGAGCTGTCCGGCTGGGTGCGTCTTCCCGCTCGGCGCCTGCTGTCAGTTCAGCGCATCGGCGCTCTCGGGCGGGGTCAGGATCTCGATGGACACCGCTCGATGCCGCGGGCGAACTCATGCAACGGGTCACCCTGCGTCCGGACTTGCGGCGGCGTAGCCGGGTGGGCGGGGCGCCGGCCCGCAGATGCTCGTCGTCGATGTCGAGCGTGGCCGGTCCCGGTCGCTGCTGTGAAGGGCCGGCTCGCTATCAGCGCCTTTGTGCTCAGGCGCACGCGAACGGGCCGAATGGCGCCCCGGGCTGGCCGCCATCGCTTACACTCCCGCCGCCACGGCGTGGCGGGCGTGTCCGAGGCGTGTCTGGCGGTGCTGATGCCTGCCAACCCGCCCGGCCGTCCCCGCGGCCGGCCGGGAAACCTGACGGTCAACTGGCAGGTTTCGATGCCGGAGAACCTGACCGCATGCCCTCGACGGCGAGGCCCGCCGACGCGCCGGGCGGAACGTCGCAGCCGGTCGGGAAACCTGACGGTCAACTGGCAGGTTTCGATGCCGGAGAACCTGACCGCGTGCCCTCGGCGGCGAGGCCCGCCGAGACGTCCGGCGGAACGTCGCAGCCGGCCGGGAAACGTGACGGTCAACTGGCAGGTTTCGATGCCGGAGAACCTGACCGCGTGCCACTCCCGTCGGCGCGCACCATGCGCGACATCCGCGCCGCGCACCCCGGACCCGGCCGACAAGCAGGCGCTGCGAGAGCGCATGGACCGGCTCGAGAACCGCGGCGCCCGTGTTTCCCGTCGTGCGCTGATCGCCGAAGTGCGCCGCGAGCAAACCGAGCCGGCCGACCCGCCGCGTATCGATGGCCGGCGCGAGCCGGTCGCCGATACGCGGCCCCTGCCCGTCGTCCACCACGCCGACCTCGACGAGCACCCGCTCGACACCGGCTCGGTCGATGCTGGCGGTCTGGATAGCCGACCTCGATCGGGCGCGGCGCGGTCTCGGGCGACTGATTCGGCGATTGCGAGAGGTGGCGGGCAATGGCGCTGTCGAAGCTGCGCGGCAAGGCGACGAGCCGTCCGCTCCGTCTTGACATGGTCGGTTCAACCTCACTCGTCGCCGGACAGCCGGTACGCCTGTATGTGGGGCAGCCCGATAAAGGATCGTACCTTGCCGGGTTCGAGCATTCAGCGCAATCCGCACCACCACCCGGCGGGCCACCACGGCGGCGGCAATCGCGCCCGACCCGCGCCGTCCACCCATCCGGGCCGCCCCCGGCGGTCACTCCGGTCCCGCAGCTTCCTGTTCTTCATGACTGCCGGTTTCGCTGGTGCAGGCCGATGAACCCCACGATCACGCGGTGGTCTCCCTCGTCGCGAACGAATCCGATCCGGATGGTGTGCCGCGGGTCGCGGCTGGTTCCCTTCCCGATGTGGGCGCCCAGGTACCAGGTCTTCCCGTCGGCCAGCGTCTCGTACCACTCGCGGTACTTCGCTATCGATTCCTCGCGCTGGCTCGTCTTGCAGGTCCACCCGGAGCAGGCCTCGCCTATACGTCTGTCGTTGGCGTCGCAGTGCGCAGTGGCGAGCCAGGCGAGTGCGTCGTACACCTCCGCAGGGTGCGTGAACGGCGTGTTCTCGTTCGAGCGCGAGTTGAGCTTGATCAGCAACCTGTCGGGGAAGGCCTCGCGCGCCAGCGCCACGGCCTCGCCGACGCTGTCGATGCGCACGGGCGTGTCGTCGGACCGGCGGCCCTTCCTGCTCTCGACGTATGCCTGCCGCCACTGCTCTTCCGTCCGGCGGCTGCGGGCGATCAGGTCGTTCAGCTTCCTGGTCTCGTCGTCCCGCCGCCCGATCTCGGCGCGCAACTGCTCGTTGCCGTTGCGGAGCCGGCCGTTCTCCTCGCGCAGCGTGTTCAGCTCGGCCTGCAGCCGATCTCGGTCGGCTGTCAGCGACTCGATGCCCGCCGGGTCTGCGTCGGCCTCCTTCCCGGTCGGAGGTTCTTCCTCCTCGACAGCGGGCTCGGCTCCGTGTGCCGCTGTCGCCGCCTCCTGCGCCTGTCTGGCGCGCGCCATTCGCTCCCGCCACTCGGCCGTCAGCTTCAGGATTCCTTCCTCCGCCGCCCGGCGCGCTTCAGACCGTTCGATCTCCTCCTGCCGGGAGGCCGCCTGCGGCCGCAACGGCCGGTAAGCCTCCAGCTGCACCCGCAGCGCTGTCAGGAACTCGAGCGTTCCGATCAGCAGCTCCGGTCCGACGGGCGGGGTCTGCAACGTGAGCGGGCCGATCCCCAGGTAGTGCAGGTCGTCGTTGAACTCGTTCTCGATCCCGTTCCACTGGCCGGCGATCTTGAGGACGACACCTGCGATGATCTCGCGTTCCTTCTCTCGCAGGATGTAGCGGATCCACTTGCCCAGGTTGGCCGCGTCGGCGGGCCATTCGGGCGCTGACGCAGGCAGCTCCCACAACGCGTCGATCCAGGTCTTGAACAGCTCGGATTCGACCGGCGGGGGTCCGGGAAACCGGCCGGACACCAGGCTCAGCATCAGCGCGGCATCGTCGCGGTGCGCATGGGCGCCATCGCTGTCCTGCAGCATTCGGTTACGTTCGAGCAGCCACTCGTCGGTGTCCCAGCAACTGGTGAAGCGCACGGGCGGGGCGTCGACGACGTCGATGCCTCGTCCCCGCAGGTGCGCGGCGGCCCTGTCCCGCAGGGCCGAATGGGTCTGCATCCAGGTGCCGAGGATGGCCGCGGCGAGCCGGTGGTCGCCTTGGGCGATCGCGTCGAGGGTCGTCTCGACCAGTCGGTCGTGCGGTGCGCGGTTGGCGTCGCGGAACCCCTTGATGCGCAGCTTGCGGATGCGGGTGGACAGTTCGCTGCGAGTCTCGTCGCCCACCCCCTCCCGGCTGGCGAGCGCATCGAGTATCACTGCCAGGCCGTGCCCCTCGGGCAGCAGGGTGAAGATCTCGTTCGCCGCTCGCACTTCTCCTTCGCGCGGGCCGGTCTGCATCATGGCGCTTCCTTTCCCACGGCCGCGGGGCCGTGTGGCGGCCGATGCTGCCGCGCGCTGCGCCAGAGCCGCTTGGCGAAAGTCGCGGTCTCCTTCGCAAGCCTCCGGGCTGACGGCCGCAGCCGAGTGTCCCGGTCTGGTTTTATGGCCGTTGACGTTATCCGATCCGGTGTCCTGTGGTCGCGACTCGAGTCCCGCGCGCCGGCTTTCGACGCCTGCAGGTTGGGCCCCGCGCGGGGTGGCGATGCGCCGGCGGCGGCGCGGAGGAGTCGCTGCCGCCTGCGGTCTGCGCGTGCCCGAATCAACTTCACCCACGTCGTCGAGCTCGTGCCGTATAGTTGCGCGTCCGCACGCCGGGGCGGCGTCGATGGCGGCGGCGTTCGGCGTCGACCCGGGCGCACCGCCCGAAATGCCAACGAGGCTGTCAGAGAGTCTTGCGACACCGATCCCCGCGCTCCCGTCCGGCACATCGAGGCGGATGCCCGATCCGGAAGACTTGCGCGACCTGTGGTGGCGCCGGCGTGGTGTGCGAATCCGGCAGCCGGTGGGGGGCCCCGGCCAGTCCGCCAGCGTCGCCGCGCGCGTCCGGCGCCGGGTGCGGGCCGAACCGAGACGGCATGGCGCTGTGGCGCGATCATGGCAACGGCGTTTCGCGTGGCGATTGTGCGCAGCAACGGCGCATGGACCGCGACGACGACGGCCGGGCTTGCGCAGGGAAGGTGGATGATCGCCACCGGAGACAACGACGCGTGAGGAGAGCTCGGGTGCTGCGGACCGATCGGGGCGGGCCAGGGGCGGCCCGGTGACTCGGGGACACGAGGGGAGAGAGGCAACGAATGGCTGAGTCGCGCAGAATGAACAAGAGTGAGCTGTACGCGCATTTCGCTGAGCGCTTGGGCATCAAGCGTGCGGAGGCCGGCGCGTTCTTTGAAGAGCTGCAGCAGTTGACCGGGCAGGAGTTGCTGCGGTGTGGCGAGTTCGTGCTGCCGGGGGTCGCGAAGCTGGTGGTGCAGCAGCGTGAGAAGCGCATGGGCCGCAACCCGGCGACGGGGGCGAGGGTCGAGATCCCGGCCCGGCAGGTGGTCAAGGCGCGCATCGCCAGGCAGCTCAAGGACGTGGTCGAAGCGTAGATGCGGTCGAAGCCGGGCGAGCGCAGTCTGGCGCACGACTTCGGTGCCGAAGCGACGGCGGCGGCGACGCCGTGCAGCTGAGCATGCAGGCGCTCGGCCGCGGCCATGCTTCCCCGCGCTGGGGCGGCTGCCGCCAGAGCCGGCGGGCAGGTCAGGACGGGCGGGAAGGGCACGCCCATCCTGTACGTCGAGTGGCGGCAGCGGCGGCGGGCGAAAGACGGCCACCTGACCGCCTTTCCGGCGTCCCCGTACTGCGGTCCGGCATCAACAGGTGCGGCCGGGCGGCGTGCGCGGGAATTGCACGTAGTCGATGGGTGCGGACGTGGTGCTCGATGGGCGTGGCCGTGGCCGCGGGCAGGACAGCACGGGGCTGGGAGAGGCGCCGCCTGCCGGCGGCATTGCCCGCCTTGGCGGTTTGCGTCTTCGGCGCTACCAGCGCAGGCAGGGGTCGCCGAGTGCCGACAGGTTGTCGAGCAGGGGAACGGCCTGGTCCTCGGGCGCGCAGGCGTCGTGCTCGGTGTCGTCGTCCTCGACGCCGTCGAGCAGCGTGCACAGCGCGACCTCGGCGGGGTTGAGCGCGTGCGTGAGGAGCCAGTCGCGCCGCTTGCGGCAGGCCGTGCAGCGGGTGCTCTCGGGCCAGATCAGGCGGCCGCAGGTGCCGGCCTCCAGCGGCAGGTCGACGCCGGGACACAGCTGCATGTAGTTGAGGTCGCTACGGTAGCGGCGCATGTTCTCGCGGTTGGCGATGCGCTTGCGCAGGCGCCGCAGCGCGGCGCGCTGGTTCGGGCGCAGCAGGTCGATGAGAGGCATCAGGTTGTCCTCCGGAGAAAAGGGAATGGCCCCGAGCGGGGCCGGGGTGAAAGCGGGCCGGCAGGCCCGAGGCGTTAGCGGACGCGGGGGTCGGAGACGGGCGGCGTGGGGCGGGGTGCAGCATGCCGAAGCGTTGCCTTGTCCGCCCGCGTTCGGCCTGTCCGGCCGCGTCCGCTCTGTTGATTGTCGCCCGCTGCCACTCTCCTCCCGGGTCCCGTGGTGCTGCGCGCCGACTCGGGGAGGCGCGCCGGCCCGGCAGGGGCCGAGGCGTGGTGCTGGTGGTGGTGGCTGGAGCCGGGCAGCGCGAGGCGAGCGGCCACGGTCAAACGCGGGCCGGTTGGGGAATAGCCCTGCAGCCTTGCAGCGCGCCGATGACACAGTCTGCGTCACCGGCGCGCTGACCGCAGGCCAGCCGGTCGTCGTCGGCAAGTCGAGATCGCGACCGACGGCATGGCCGTTCGGCTCCTGGGCCGCCAGGATGTCGAGGTCGAGCTGGGTCTCGACCCGACATCCTGGTCATGCAAGAAAATGGAGCCGTCGCCGGAGAAGATGCGCTCGAGACTGGAGGGTGCCCACCACTGCTTCTTGCATCGTCGCGCGTCGCCGCCTTCACGACGCCGGCATGGTGGTCTTTCGGCCAAACGCCAGGGAGCGTAGCGAACTGAGGATTCCCGCGTGGTCGCCCTGGTCCATGCCTCGGACGAAAGAAACGCCCAGGCCAGCGCAACGCTGCTCGAATGCCGTGTGGTTGACGTTGAGGCCCACGAGCAGGTGGCCGTGCGCGGCGGCCAAGGGCGCCTCTTCGACTTCGACGACACGCGGGTCATCCGTCCGGGGGCGCTGAACCGTAGCGTCGCCGGCGATGAAGCACACCGCGGTGGCGGCCGCGAGCAGGGACTGCGCCCACGGCAGGTGCGTCGTGTTCTCGGTCAGCACCACGACCGGGGCGCCCGCCGCGGCGTGGGTCAGGACGCGCTGGACGAAGGCGACAGCATCGGCGCCGCGCGGCACGTGCACCCAGACCCTGGCGTCCTTCGGCCATGCCGCCTTGAGGCCGGGCCACGAGGCGTCGGTCCCGTCGTAGAAGACGCGGGCGCGCGCGTGACGGTTCTGCGCCGCGGTAGATGCCGGGTCCAGGTCGATGCGGTCGCCGAGGACCTGTCGGGCGACCTCGATGATGCGGGGCGAGACGTAACACGGTGGGAGGTCGTCGGCCGCCTCGTCGACCGCAGACCGCTTGCGCCCGCCCGCCAGTTCCTGCTTCTTCGCCTCGACCACCTGCAGGTCGCCCGGGTCGCCACCGGCAGCCTCCACGGCGCCGGCTGCCCGGACCAGACCCCGATCCAGCTTGTGACCCGCTGCCGAGTCGGCCGCCGCCGCCGCACGCACGCTGGCGCTGATGCGCTCGAAGCCCGCGTCGGTAATCGCCTCGGCATCCTGGCGGTAGGCGCTGCGCGTCGCCCGCGGCAGGTCGCCACTCGTGGACCTCAGCCCGTCGACAGAAATTGTTCCGCCGGGCGAACGATTTCCATCGACCGGGGGAAGTCCCTGCCCACCCTCGGTTCCCACCGACGGTGGGGGCGGGTCGCCCCCCACCGGATGCGGCGCTGCCTCGTCGTCGGCCGCCGGTGTGGGGCCGTCGACAGAAATTGTTCCGCCGGGCGAACGATTTCCATCGACCGGGGGAAGTCCCTGCCCACCCGCGGTTCCCGCCGACGGTGGGGGCGGGTCGCCCCCCACCGGATGCGGCACTGCCTCGTCGCCGGCCGCCGGTGTGGGACCGTCGACAGAAATTGTTCCGCCGGGCGAACGATTCTCCCCGACGTGGGAAGGCCGTTGACCACTCTCGATTCCCTCCGACGCTGCGGTCGGGTCGCCGCCCACCGGGTCCGGCGTTGCCTCGTCGCTCGCCGCCGACCGTCGCCTGCCGGCCCGTCGGCGCGGGGTGTGCTTGCCGATGCTGCGAACTGCGCGCTGCAAAACCTCGTAGGCGATCGCAACAGCCACGCCGGCGTCCACGGCGGCGGCCAGCGCGGCGACACGGACCGCCTCGTCGCGCACTGCAATCCGCTGGCCTTCGTCGGTAGTCGTCTCCAGGAACCGAAGGGCGGACTGCGCCCACGCCGCGACGGATTTGTCAAGGCTCCTCGAATCGAGGCAAACAAAGGGGCAGGGGGAGGTCGCCGCAGGAGCTTCAACCGCGGCATCCAGCTCCTGATCGACACCAGGCGCAAAGACGGCGGGCGTCTGTGCATCGGTTGAGGTGCCCTTGACGGTCATTGCGGCACCCTCCGTCCCGTGGCCGGTGGGCGGCGGCGGGGGCTCGCTGGTGCGTCGGGCGCCGGCAGGATCTGACTCGTCGCCGCTTCGCGCTCAGCCAGCCACCGCTCGACCGTAGCGCGGCGCCACCCTACGCGGCCCCGCGACAGGCGGATCGGCGCCGGGAACTCGCCGCGGTGCACCATGCGCCCCAAAGTCGCGGCGCTCACCCCAAGCACTGCAGCGACCTCGCGTCGCGATAGCACCTGCAGAGACTCCCCAGCATGCTGATCCGGCAACATCTTGGCTACCCCCTCAGACACTCGCGCGCGGCTGCGCGCAGGCGCATAGTCCTTAGTATTAAGGCGCATGCGCCAGCCTGTCAAGGGTCGCCACGGGCTAGACCGCGCTCCAAAATGTGGCGTATCCTCCGCATCGTGACAAACAAGGAGTTTCGTGCGGTGGTCGAGAACGAGCTCGCCGCACGACGGGTGTCGCCGGTCCGGGCCGCCCGAGGCGCTGGGCTCAACCGCGATGCCGTACGCTCGGTACTACGCGGCCGGGCGCCTTCGATCGAGCGCGCAGCCGACGTCTGCAAGGCACTCGGCTGGGCCTTGCGCATCGAGGCACGGCGCGAACAGCAACACGATGGAGCGGACAATCCCGATCACGCCAAGGCCTGCATTTGCCCGCCGACCGACTTCACCCGAGACGTCGAATTGGCGGTTCGCGAATGGACGGCTGTACCGCGCGAGAGGTTCTGGTCAACGCAAACCGAATCCGGCAAGGCGCCCGCACCCGTCGGCTTCAGTGACCCTGCGGCCTTCTATGCAAGAACCCACTCGGACACGTTGACGCCGTTGAACATCTGGCGCACCGATTCCTGTTTGGTTTCTCCCAACGCCCGCATCGAGGCGCCCCAACGCGTGTGGCTGCAAGACCACCAGGGCCGACAGACGATCCTGTGCCTGATACGGATGTCCGACAAGATCTACGAGTTGGTCGGCTGGGGGCCGCCCAACCCGGAAGCGGGCTCTGGCCAGCAGATGTTCGCCGTGCACCTGAAGCGGGAGCAAATCGTCGACCGCGGTGCGGTGGTCGCCGTTTATCGTGACACGCCGTCGGTCACATCGAATACGCATCGCGCCTCGTACTGGCCGCCTCCTCGAACTCGCGACCTGCTATCGTAGGCGCTGCCCAACTGCTCGACCCGGACGACTACACAGATCGCAGCATCTCGACGTTCCAGGCCGAACAGGTCTTGGGAGTGCTCGACTACAGATTGCAGGACTCGCCTGCGGAACCTTGCGCTCGGCACTCACGACGGTGCTGTCGGACCCAAGCTCAGGTCGCCTGCGGCGATGACCGTGACGTTGCCAACGTTGCCGGCCAGGAACTGTGCCCAGGTGTCGAGCAGTGCCCGCCGCTTGTCCAGAAACGTCGACCGCGAATAGCTCCGCTCGACTGCCGAGCCGACCGCATGCGACAGACTCGTTTCCATCACCGCGTAATCGGCGTCCGCGCGCTCCGATGCCCACGTGCGGAACGTCGAGCGCCAGCCGTGAGGCGACCCCGCGCCGGCGAGACCGGCCGACTTCATGACCCCGGCCACGGTCGCCGCCGACAGCGAGCCGGCCCCCGCCTGCGGACTCGGGAAGACCAACGCGTCGGCGCCGTCGTGCCGGCGCAACGGCCGCACCGAGTCGAGCAACGCCACCGCCGCAGGGACCAGCGGTACCACATGCTCGCGGTTCCGCTTCATCCGGCAGGCCGGGATACGCCACTCGCGCGCGTCCTCGTCAATCTCGTCCCACGTCGCAAGCCGTGCTTCCGACGGGCGCGCGGCCGTCAGGATCTGGAACCGCAGGCACGCCTTCGCCGACAGCGTCGCGCGGCACGTCTCGATCCGCCGCATCGCCGCCGCCGCGTCTGCGTACGCCACGCTGCGCATGTGCTCGCGTACGGCCGGCTGGCGGACGAGCGCCCCGGCCACCGCCGCGACCGGATCGACCTCGATCAGCCCCGCCGCGAGCGCATGGCGGAACAGCGCCCCGAGCGTCGTCCGCAGCTTCCGGCCCGTGCCCGGCTGCGATGTCCACACCCGTTCGAGAACCCGCAACACTTCCGGCTTGCCGACCCGATCGACCGGCAGGTCGAGCAGTTCGGCCGCGTGCCGCTCCAGCGTCGCCGCCCGCGCCTTCTGTTCGCCCAAGGACAGCACCGCGCGGTTCGAGTCGGCCAGCTTGCCGGCGATCTTCCGCAGCGTCGGCACACTGGACCGCTGCGGCCCCGCGAACGGGTCTTCGCCCCGCTTGACCGCGAGCTTGTTGTCGAGCGCCCACGCGCGAGCCTGCGCCAGGCTTACGACGTCCACCGAGCCGAGCCCGCGGTCGACTCTGCCCCGGCCCGGCACCGTGAGCCGTTGCACCCAGGACCGCGCCCCGCTGCGCTGCACGAACACATGCAGCCCGTGCCCGTCCGAATACCTGCCCGGCTTGCGCAGCGTCTGAACCCGTCGAGCCGTCAACCTCGTCATGGGGGTTCCCCCGGCGAAAATCGCTTACCACGAGGCTACCACATTCTGCATGCGCTTGGGTGGGACCGATTGAGCACGCCTGAGAGCTCGATTTCCAAAAAACGCACCGTTTATATGGGTCTTTGGAGAGAAGATGAAAATGATTGAGGACGCATGATAACGATTGACAACAGACTATCTATCTTCGCCCTGCCCTGACGCCGATATCCACATGATCGCGGTCGATCCCGAGTTCCAGCGTCGTGGAATCGCGACGAACCTCACCGATCACTCGCTTGCCTGGTTCGAAGAAGCCGGCATGACCACCCATGAGCACGGGTGCTACCGCCCGTGTTATATTGAAATATAACTCTGGAGTTGCCCATGCATACTACCAACCTGCGCAGGGTCGGGGGCTCCGTCATGCTGGCGGTGCCCCCGGCGCTTCTCGACCTGCTGAGGCTCCGGGCCGGCGCCAGCGTGGATATGGGCATCGAGGGCGGCCGCCTGATTGTCGCGCCGAGGATACGCCCACGCTACTCGCTCGACGAGCTTCTGGCGCAATGCGACCAGACCGCCCCGGCCGACAACGGGGACCGCGCCTGGCTCGAGGCCAAGCCGGTCGGCAACGAGCTGCTGTAATGCAGCGGGGCGAGATCTGGATCGTCAGCCTCGACCCGACCGCCGGCCATGAGCAACGGGGAACCCGACCGGTGTTGATCGTATCCCCCGCGGCCTTCAACCAGCTTATCGGGACGCCGGTCGTCCTGCCGATCACGACGGGCGGAGACTTCGCGCGCCGGCGGGGGTTCGCGGTGTCTCTCGATGATGCCGGCACCGCGACGACCGGAGTCATCCGCTGCGACCAGCCGCGCGTCCTCGATCCTGCTGCCCGGAACGGGAAACGCGTGGAAACCGTCCCGGAGACGATCATGGACGAGGTGCTCGCCCGCCTCGCCGCGATCCTGGAATAGACATCACCCCGCGCGGCGGCCGCCGGCTCGCTAGTTGGGTCCGGCTCCTCGGCCCGGATGCCATGCGTTCCGCAGGCTACGGCAACGAGAAGGCGACCAGCTCCGCGATTCTCTCCTCGTCCAGCGCCGCCACGACGAGGTGCTGCCGGCCAGCCGCCCTGTAGGTGATCGGGAATCCGGTGGTCGGTCCAGCCAGAGGAATCTCGTGGACGACATCACCCGTCCGCTTGTCGTACGCACGGAGAACCGGCCCCCCGCGTTGTCCCTCGCCCGCAAACAGCAGGGTGGACGTGGCGAGCAGTCCGGAGCTCTGCGTGAGAATCCCGGTCTGCGGCACGTCCACGCCCTGCAGATCCGGATGCTCACGAACGTAGTCGGGCGTCTCGCCGTGCGGGATCTGCCACAGCATCTCTCCCGCGGTCAGGTCGATCGCGGTGATCCGGCCGTAGGGCGGCTTCAGGAGCGGCAGGTCGCGGACGGTCGGCACGCCTCGGGAGAACGAGATGTGGTAGCGCACGCCGGTCCCTTCGGTGCCGTCCGTCAGTCCGAACAAAGTCGGCCTCGTCTGCGACGGCACGAAGAGGAGGCCCGCCTGGACGTCCACCGCGCCGCCCGGCCAGTTGACCCCGCCGCCCGCGCCGGGAGCCCCGAGGGTCCCGAGATTGACGCCCGGCTCGATCAGGGTCGGCGGCGTATAGAGGGGCCCCAGGCTGATCTGCTCCACGATCCGCAGCGCCTCGGCCCGCAGCTCGGGCGTGAAGGCGATCAGGTCGTCCTCGGTGACGCCCTGCTGGTCGAACGCGGGTGGCTTCGTCGGAAAGGGCTGCGTGGGAGACGCCCGCTCGCCCGGGACGTCCGACGGCGGCACGGCCCGCTCCTCGATCGGCCACACGGGTTCGCCCGTCTCGCGGTTCAGCACGTAGGCGAACCCCTGCTTCGAGAGTTGCACCAGCGCCTTGATCGGGACGCCGTCGACCTCGATGTCCACGAGGATGGGAGCGGTCGGGATGTCGTAGTCCCAGAGCTCGTGATGGGTGAGCTGAAAGTGCCACGCCCGCTCGCCGGTCTCCGCGTCGAGCGCGAGCACGGAGTTGCCGAACAGGTTGTCCCCCGGCCGATAGCCGCCGTAATAGTCGTTCGTGGGCGTCTCGGTGGCCACGTAGAACAGGCCGAGCTGGGGGTCGGCCGTGACGGGCGCCCAATGCCCGACGTTCCCCGTGTACTTCCAGGAGGCGTCGAGAAGCTCGGGACGCTCCTGTACCCAGTCGTGGGTGCCGGTGGGCACGTCCCAGAGAATGTCGTCCGCTTTCAGCCACGTGTCGACGCCGAACTCCCCCTCCTTCGGGACCGTGTTGAAGCGCCAGAGCCTCCGGCCCGTGCGCGTGTCGTACGCCACCACGTCGCCCGGCATGTTCATGGGCCAGACCTCGTTGGGAGAGGCCCGGGTGGGAATGCTGCCGGTATGCAGGGAGATCGAGGCCACGAGCGCGTTACCGAGAATCGAAGGCGGCGACGTATTGGCCACGCGGCCCGCCCGCTCCGCGGCCGGCCGCTCGCTCCAGCGCAGGTCGTCCATCATGTCCACCACGCCGGCCGACCCGAAATCCGTCACCAGATTTCCCGTCCGGGCGTCCAGGGCCGCCAGTTGAAAGCTCGGCGTCACCACGAAGATGCGCTCGTCCCCGTCCCCGTCCGTCCAGTAGGACACGCCGCGCCCGGCGCTCCGCGCCACGGGCTCGATGATGTCGCCCCACCGGCGCTCGTTGTCGCCCGGGTGCCAGTTCCAGAGGGGCTCGCCGGTCGCGGCATCGAGGGCAATCACGCTGCGCTGGTTGCCGATCGTCGTGTAGAGGACCCCGTTGACCACGATGGGGCTTATCTGCGTCCGGCCGGACGGCGGGGGCGTGCCCTGATCCCGTGCGCTCCAGCGCCAGGCCACCTCCAGGTCGCCGACGTTGCCGGCGTGAATCTCGTCGAGCGGCGAATAGCGGGTGGCGCCCGCGTCCGCCCCGAACACGCCCCATTCCCCGTCGGCGGCGCCGTCCTGCGCGCTCACGCCAACGGTTACCAGACACGCGACGGCCGCGACCGCCGCCCAACGAATCACCCGACGCCGATCGGAAAGCGTTTTGGACATGGCGTGAACATGGCACAAATCGTTTCGGGACGTCAAAAACGCCGGCCGCTCGCTCGCTAGAACGTGAGCTTCATGCCGACCTGGATCTCGCGCGCCGAGAACGCTTCACTGATCAGGCCGAACTCCGTGCTGTTCGGATTCTGGCGCGTGCCGACGTCGAAGTTGGTGCGATTGAGAATGTTGAAGAAATCGAAGCGAAGCTGCGCCCGTGCCGACGTCGAGAACGGGAGCGGGATGTACTTGCGCAGTCCGACGTCCAGCGTCGCGTACCAGGGCCCACTCAGGGGCGTCATGGGCAGCGTCCCCGCCTCGAGCATTTCCGGGTTCCGAAAGAGTTCCGGATCGCCGTTCCCTCCCTCGGTCAGAAGACCGGGATCGAACAGGCTCACCCGGCCGTCCTCGAGGTGGAAGACGCCGGTCTGACGCTGCAGCTCCGCGGCGTCGATGCCGGTGAGATGAACGGTGTTGACGAAGGCTCTCGAACCCCGGTTGACGGTGCCCCGCCCGGAGACGATGCTGATGGGCTCGCCCGAGTGGACCCGGACGAATCCGCTCAGGTTCCAGCCCCCGACGACCGCGCTCAGCGCGCTGCGGTCGTTCATCCAGCGCCGCCCTTCGCCGACGGGGATCTCCCAGACCCAGTTGGCGTTCAACGTGTGCGTGATGTCGTACCCGGGCCGCATGACCTCCAGCTCGGGCCGGGCGTTGTCGAAGAAGGCGCGGAAATTCGACTGGCTGCCGCCGAAGTCCGTCAGCACCTGGCCCCAGGTGTAGTTGAACTGCGCGGTGAATCCCGCCCGCCAGGCCCTGCGGACCTCGAGCTGCAGCGCGTCGTACTCGGAGTAGGAGTGGTTGCCGACGACGTCGCCGACGAAGGTATTGGGATTGGTATAGAAGTAGCTTATGGGTAGTCTGGCACCGAACCTCTCCCCGCCTTCCCCGTTGAAGAAGAAGATCCGGTTGGGCGCCAGAAAGCCGCCGATGTACTGTCCGATCTCGCCGTTCCGAATCCAGTTCTGAACGCCCCCCGACTGCAGGAAGCCGCCGAAGCCGAGCAGGGGGAACACCTGCAGCGCTTCGCCGATTCGGGGGTCGCCGTTCGCGGCGAGGTTGCGCCGCGCCCGCCGGAAGTCCTCCACGAAGCCGTCCGGCAGCAGAAGCTGGTTCAGGTCGATGGCGCGGATGAGGTCGTTGCCGCGGTTGCCGACATAGCGCACCTCGACCGCGGTGTCCGGCAGGAGCTGATACTGGAACCCGATGTTCCATTGCTGCACGTACGGCGTCCGCAGGTCGGGATCGAACGTGAACAGGGCGGCCGTGGAATCGGCCAGGATGCCGTCGCGCGCGGTCCGCGGAATCTTGAACTCGGGCACCTCGACCGGAACCAGCCCGCCGCCGCTGACCGTGCCGCCGACCCCCGGGAGCACGACGGTCTGGCTGAGGCCTTCGTTGGCGCCGAGCGCATTCGACACCGTCGTCATGTTGTTGTCGAGCACGTAGTTCAGCGCGTAGCCGGCGCGCACGACCAGCTTGTCGGTCAGTTGCCGGGCCACGCCGATATTCGGCGCGAAGTTGTTCCGGTCGCTGTTGAAGAAGGGCCTTTCGTTTGCCGAGCCGGCGAAGTCCACGACGGCGTTCGGGTCGAGCACCGCCTCGGCCCCGCCCACCGGCAACAGGGCCAGACCCTGCGTCTCTTCCGGAACCGTGTGCAGCTCCCACCGCAGGCCGTAGGTCAGGCTGGTATCCGAGGTGATTCGCCAGGTGTCTCCCGCGTAGAGGTGCACGAAGTTCTGGCCGAGAATGCGTCTCTCCGTCGCATCGTCCACGAACCCGGATGTCGTCGAGAGGACGTTGAAGGTCCGGTACGCTTCGTCGACGAACCCGCCGAGCGTCCCCAGCAGTCCGGAGGCCGTGCTCAACTCGTCGGACGAGATCCCGCCGGGGAACAACCCGGGCACGAGCGGATCCGGTGTTCCGGCGCCGAAGCCGAGCGCGTAGGTCGGCACCAGTCCCGCGTCGCTGTAGGCGTCGACCTGCGTCCACCGCGCGCCCCCGCCCACCTTGAAGGTGTGCGCTCCCGTGACCCAGGTCAGGCTGTCGCTGAGCTCCAGGTTCCGGGTCTCGCGCCCCTGGTCCATGAAGTTGCGGACGGGATTGGTGAACCCCGAGACGTTCAGGCGATAGCCGTCGGGGAAGGTCTCGTTGTTGGCGAACCAGGCCCGGTAGCCCTGGAAACCGATGCGCATCTCGTTCACGGCGTTCCGCCCGACCGCGCTGGTCACGCCGAACGACGCGAGATTGCGCCGCGAGCCCTGGCCCGCGCCGGGCCGCCCCGGGAAAACGCCGCCGATCTCGTTGAACACGGAGTTCGGCACGTCCAGGCGGAAGTGATGAAACGACCCCGATACCGAATGCCTCGGGTTCATCACGTAGTCTCCCCGGAACACCAGCCACCGGGCGTCGCTGTCGTCGGGGCTGTTGAACCGGTATCCGGCCGTGTTCCGCCCGTCGCCCACGCTGGAGTCGTTGGGCCCCGGCGTCGAGTCGACCAGTGATTGGATGGCCGGATCGGGGGCGATGCCGGTCATGTCGAACAGGTTCACCCTGGCCACCTGGCCGTTGTCCTGCCTGACGTAGCTGAAGTCGCCCCGGCGCGCGGGATCCGTCAGGACGTCGCGCACGACGGACGACGTGCCGGGCTGCCGTTCCTCCTCGTAGTTGAGAAAGAAGAACGCCCTGTCCCTGGCGATGGGGCCGCCCACGTTGAATCCAACCTCGTGGACCCGCACGCGCTCCTTTTCTATTCCGGCCGCCTTGTTGAAGAAGTTGGTGGCGTTGAACGCCTCGTTCCGGTGATAGAAGAACGCCTCGGTGTTGAACGAGTTGCTTCCGGAGCGCGTGACGAACTGGGTCTGCGACGCCCCGAGGCCGTCGTCGACGTCCGCGTTCCCGGTCGTGATGCCGATCTCCTCGATGAAGCTCTCCTTGACGGGTATCTCCCCGAACAGGGCGTCCGTCCGAATGAACGTGTCCTGATTGTTGACCCCGTCGAGCGTGAAGTTGTTGAAGGTGCCTCGCGTACCGTTGATGGACGCGGTGCGCGCGCCGCCCGGGCCCGTCACTCCCGCCTGGGTGAGGGCGAGCTGGGTGACGTTGCGGCCGTTCAGGGGCAGGTCCCGGACCTGCTCCCGGCTCAGGTTGGTGTTGAGCTCCGCATTGGCCGTGTTCATCAGCGACTGCGGACCGGCGGCTGCAACGACGACCGTCTCGGCCACCGCCCCCACCTCGACGACGACATCGATGGATGCGGGCGCGTTCAGGGCGACCCGGACGTCTTCGACCACGGTCGTCGTGAAGCCCGCGGCCGCCGCCGCCACCCGGAAGGTGCCCGGGGGCATCCGGGGAAACAGATACAGGCCGCGATCGTCCGTGATGGTCTCCCACACGATGCCCGTGTCGACTTGCGTCATGGACACCGACGCGCCGGGAATGACGGCGCCGGTTTCGTCCTGCACCGTCCCCTCGACTCTCGACGTGAGCGGCTGCGCGGCCGCCGGAACGACCGCGGCGAACAGGATTCCCGCTACGAACGCAATTGCTGTCCTGCCGCCGACTCGAGCCGCGTGCTGCATGAGGATTCTCCTGAGCGCCGTTGACCGCGACGCCACTTCGTCGACAAGTGCTCTCCCGAATCGTGTACGCGCGGAGTCTACAGCCGATGCGTCGTGTGACGGAACACTGGGAAGAACCGGCGGTCGCGCGGAGATCGATCCGAGATGCCGCACGGGCACGCGTCAGGCCGTCTCAGTACACGCGGAGCGGCGCGCCGGAAGTGGCGACGGTGGCGGCGCCGGCCTGCCGGGCTCGGCGGTCGAGGGTCTCCAGCGCCGCCCGGCCGGTATCGCCGAGGTCCGTGGTCCAGTCGTTTACGTACAGATCGACGTGCTGGAACATCACCCCGTCGGTCAGCTCCTGGGCGTAGCGGCGCATGGTGGGAACGGTCTCGGCGCGATGGGCTCGGGCATGCGAGAGTGAATCGCGGACGACGGCGCTCACGGCGCCAATCGTCTCGGGACCGAGGGCATGCCGAGCGAGGATGCCGCCGAGGGGGAGCGGCGCCGCGGTGGCCTCCTCCCAGACGGCTCCGAGGTCCTCGACGCAAGCGAGCCCGCGAGCCCGCCAGGTGAAGCGGCCCTCGTGGATGCAGACGCCGAAGTCGGCATCGCCGGCCTCGAGCGCGGGCATGATGTCGGAAAACACCACCTGCTCCACGGCGCCCTCGCCCGCGTGGAAGAGCTCGTAGAGCAGGGCGGCGGTGGTGTGGGCGCCCGGGCACAGCACGCGCGCGGGTCGCGAGTCGCCGCCCGGTTGCAGGACGGGGTCGCGGGGATGGGTGCCGGGGCGCGCCGCGAGCAGCAGCGGCCCTACGCCGAAGCCGAGGGCCGAGCCGACCGGCAGCACGCCGAGCGTACCGCGCAGGAGGAGGGCCGCGTGAAAGCTCGCTTTCGCGACGTCGAAGTCGCCGGCGAACAGCCTCCGGTTCAGCTCTTCGACGTCGAGCAGCTCGATGCGGAAGTCGAGGCCCCGCGGGTCCACCCTCCCTTCCAGAATGCCGTGGAAGGCGAACGTGTCGTTCGGGCAGGTCGAAATGCCGAGATGAATCGGGGTCACGCCGTGTCGCTCCAGGCGGGCCGCTGCAGCAGGTCGGCCGCGACGAGCCAGGCGGCGTCGAGCGCTTCCGGAATCTGCCAGCGCTCGAACCGGCGGTCACCGACCGCATTCGAGACGCCGCGGACGATGGCCACGGGAACCTCCGCGAGCCGGCAGGCCAGCGCCACCGCGAAGCCCTCCATGTCCTCGGCCGCCGCGCCGGGGAACAGCGCCCGCCGCTCGCGGGCCTCGGCCTCCGTCGCCGAGGCGGCGCACACCGTCAGGAGCGGGCCGGCCGCGGGAGGCACGGGATGGGCGAGCGCGAACGCCTCCGGCCGGTCCACCTCCTCCGCGCCGCTCCGCGGCCAGTGGCGGAACCCGAGGGCCGGGGCCGGCACGAAGGAGGCCACGCCGACTCCGACCCCGTGCATCAGAACCGACGGAAAGACGGCGGCGGTGCCGACCGGCAGCCCGCCGGGGTCGAACGTGCCGGCGATGCCGACGAGGATGACCCGCTCGGGCTCGTGGGCGGCGATGGCGTCCCGGGCCCGCGCCGCCGCCGCCACCGGCCCGAAGCCGCACAGCTCGCACGGCGCATCGACCCCGAAGCCCGGCTGCCGGGCCAAGTGACGGCGCTCGATCTCGGTGGGGACCAGCACCAGGGTGTGGGGCGCGACCTCGGGCATGACGCAGATGATCCTCTGACAACGAGCCGCGTGATGTCCACGACGACTCGCCGACCCGACGACGGTGCTCGGGTAACGTTATCTAAATATGACTTGTCTAAACGTGCCTTGTCTAAACACGACTTGACGACTAACCTGCACCGCCGCATACTCCGGACATGGCCGACTTCATCGGACGCGACGTGGAGTTGCGCCTGCTGGCGCAGGCGTTCGAGTCCCGGCGCTCGGCGCTGATCCCGATCTACGGGCGGCGGCGGGTCGGCAAGAGCGAGCTCATCCTGCGTTTCATGGCCGACAAGGCCGGCGTCTATTACCTGGGACAGCAGGCGCCGCCAGGGTTGCAGGTGCGCGAGTTCCTGACCGAGGCCGGTCGTGCCCTCGACATGCCGCTGCTCGCGGATCTGCGTGCCCGCGACTGGCGACAGGCCCTGCTCACAGTGACTGGACAATGGGCGGCAGCGCATCCGGGCTCGAAGCTCGTCCTGGCTCTCGACGAGTTTCAGTGGATTGCAGCCGCCAATCCCGGCCTCCTCTCGACCCTGCAGCACTGCTGGGACCGGGAGTGGAAGAACGCCGGGAACGTCGTGCTGCTGCTGTGCGGCTCGTACCTCGGGTTCATGGAGCGCGAAGTGCTCGGCAAGGCGAGTCCGTTGTTCGGGCGGCGCACCGCGCAGATCCACTTGCAGCCGTTCGGCTACCGGGAAGCCGCCCGGTTCCATCCGCGCTGGTCCCTGGAGGACCGGGCCAGGGCGTATTCTCTCGTCGGCGGCCTGCCGCAGTACCTGCTCTGCCTCGACGACGCCCGGTCCATCGACCGCAACATCCGCCGCAACCTGCTCGACGAGTTCGCGCCGCTGTTCCACGAGCCTGCGTTCCTGCTCCGCGAGGAGCTGCGCGAGGTGGCGCCCTACCACGCCGTCCTGTTCGCCGTCGCCTCCGGCCACGGCGCAGCCCCCGCGATCGCCGCCGCCACGGAGCTGCCGGAGCGAAACCTGCCCTACTACCTGCAGCAGCTCGTGAACCTCGGCTGTCTGCGCCGCCGGTACCCGCTCGACCGCCGCCGCCCGAATCCGAAACAGGTGCGCTTCGAGATCGATGATCCGCTGCTCCGGTTCTGGTTCCGTTTCGTGTTCCCCAACATGAGCGCGATTCGCGGCAGCGGCCCCGAGCGGGTGTTCGGCGACCGCATCGCACCATCGCTCGAGGCCTGGTTCGGCTCCTGCTTCGCACGGCTGTGCCGCGAGGCGCTGCCCCTCATCTACGCCATGGAGGGCGTCACCGCGGGTTTCGAGGTCGGCGAGTACTGGAGCGCCCGGCAGCGGAACGCCGGCGAATCCCCCTCGCCTGACGCATCGCAGGCGGCACAGATCGACGTCGTCGGCCTGCGTGACGACAACTGGACCGACCTCGGCGAGTGCAAGTGGGGACCGGTTCGGTCTGCGCCGGCTCTCGAAGCGGAACTCGACCGCAAGGCGCGCCTCTACCCCAACCGACGCGGCGCCACGCTGGGCCGTCGCTACTTCGCGCGCCGCAAGCCGGGCTCGAGGTCGGAGGCGAGAAACTGGTACTCGCTCCAGGATCTGTACGCGCTGCCCGACACGACGAGGACCTGAGCCAGGAGTCTGCGCCGTAGAACGCAACGAAGTTCCGAGGCGCAGGGTCCTGGGGCGGTGGGGGCTGGGGCCGAACACGGAGCCTCGCGACGGGGTTGGCGGAACTAGTACCGGAACAGGTACTGGAACTTCACGAACACCGCGCGGTTGGTCCGCTGGCGCCCGAGCACGCGCAGGCCCCGGCCGCCGACGTCGTGCCAGTCCGTCAGGTCGCCTTCGATCAGGTCGGCCTGCTGGTAGTGGTCGTCGTAGCCGGCGTAGAAGACGGTCCCGGCGTTGACGCGGTAGGTGAACAGGAAGTTCAGATCGAGGGTCCCGTCCAGGGTGTTGTACTCGCCGATGTTGCGGAAGAGCAACCGGTTGCTGAACTGATACGTCGTGAGCGCGCGGAAGATCCGGACGTCGAACACCTCCTCGCTGCCCCGGTGCGGGTCGGTGAACCGGTTCGTCGTGACGTTGATCGCCGACTGCAGGCGCGGGACGGGCCGCAGGATGACGCGCGCCGTGATTCCCTGCTCGCGGCCCAGGTACGGGGTCCGCGTGTGGAAGAGGATCTGCTCGCCCCGCCGGTACTCCAGCGATACGCCGATGCGCCGGCTCGTATCGACCCGGCCGAAGACGCGGGCGCGCGTCTTGACGAAGTCGATCCCGCCGAACCGCTCCAGCTCGCGCCGGACGTTGCTGGCCGCGAACATGTTCCTGAACAGCGCGAAGTTGATGCCCGCGTCGGCGACCTCGTCCTGCAGGACGCCGTCGAAGTCGTAGTTCCGCCCGTAGATGAACTCCGGCCCCCAGTTGCGGAGCCAGTTCTCGGGCCACCAGCGGTAGCCGCCGGTCACGGACGTATAGCGCTGGTCGGTGCGCCGGACGAACCCGACGTCGGTCCGGAAGTCGGGCGACAGCGCGTACGACGACAGCGAGTAGCGCAGGTTCCGGCCGCGCTTGTTGAACACGGCGTCGACCAGGTAGCCGCTGGTCTTCCCCGCCTGCCGGTCCTGATGGTCGGTTCCCATCGCGCGGAACGCCACCGAGTGGGTGTCGCCCAGGCGGAAGTTCGAGTCGACGCCGGCGAGCCGGCTGTGGCCCCCGAGCAGCTCCCGGTTGGTGAAGATGGTCCCGATATGGGACTGCGCATAGAGGTCGTAGCGCGCCCGGCCGATGAACGTGTCGGCCGACGACCCGAACGCCGGGTCCGCTGGATCGTCCACGTTGCCGGGCTCCGCGTCGCTGGCGTACAGCACGCCCACGCTGGTCCGTCCGACCTTGCCGGTCAGCTTGGCGCCGAACGCGGGATCGACGATGCGCCGGGTGTGGACGGCCGTGATCGGCGCCCGGACGGCGAATATCTCGGCCCCCTCCAGGAAGAACGGGCGCAGCTCGGGATAGAAGAGCGCGAAGCGCTGGTTGACCTCTATCTGCGGCAGGTCCGACTCGACCTGCGAGAAATCGGGATTGAACGTGACGTCCGCGGTGAGGTTGGACGTGACCCCGTACTTCAGATTCAGGCCTCCCTCGGGAGACGGGTCCCGGTCCCGGAACCGGCCGCTGGCGCGGTCGAGCGCGCCGAAGCGGATCGTCGTGAAGGTCGGCAGCAGCTCCAGGTTGTGGCTGCGCGACAGGTCGGTCATCCCCTCCAGCACACCCATCTGGGGCAGGAAGCCCGCTATGTCGCGCGAGGTGGGCGACCAGACGTCGGCCTCGTCCCGGCCGCCGATGATGCGCGCGATCTGCAGCCCCCAGCGGTGCGGCACACCAGCCTCCCGGCGCGGATAGCGGAGGCTCTTGAAGGGAATCGCCAGCTCGGCGACGAAGCCGTCGTCGACCAGCTCGGCCGCCGAGTCGAACAGCACGTCCCAGGAGGCGTCGCCGCGCGGCACCCCGAAGCGGCCGCCCCCGAGCGCGCCCGCCTGCAGGATCGCGTCCCCCTGCACGCCGTAGCCGTTCACCGTGAAGACGTAGGCCCGCTGCTGGTCGAGGAACGGGTCGAAGTAGATCAGGAACAGGTCGTCGTCGATGGACTCGTCGCGGTCCCGCCGGTTCGCGCGGATCATGCCGGTGTCGGAGTAGTGCGCGTGCAGGCCGACGTAGATGTTGGCGCTGTCGTAGGCGAGGTAGACGTCGCTCGGCTCGCTGGCCGGGATGCCGTCGAACGGACGGCGCTGGACGAGTTCCGTGATGTGGGCAGCGTCGCGCCAGAGCGGCTCGTCGAGCCGGCCGTCGATCACCGGCGGCTCCGCCAGCCGCGGGGGACGCACGACGGGGCGGCCGGTCAGGACGCCGGCATCCACCGCCGTGTCCGCGGCCTGCTGCGTCTCGGGAGTTGCCTGAGCGTAGGCGGCGACCGGAAGACCGGCGGCGACGATGCAGATCGCCAGGAGTCCGCGGCACGGGCTGCCGGCCACCGGTCGCCGGTTCTTGGGGACGTGAGCCACATCGACCGCCCGGCTCATTGTGGTCCACACGGAGTCGTGCATGCCACCCGGCCGGTGGGTCCGGCGCGCACGATCCCGCGGCGTCTCGCTGGTCGTCGACAACACCTTGCCGCAGCCGTGCGCGCGAAACCGGCAAGAGCCTTGGCGCGCCGGGCAGTCCACATGTGAGAAGATGCGGAACGCGACGGAGTCCGCCCCCGCGCAGGGGCAGGGAGGTGCCACCGTGCAACCGTTTCCTGATCGCCGTTTCCCCGCAATCGGGCTGCTCGCCTGCGGATGCCTCCTTCTCGCGGTCGCCGCCGCCTCCGGCCAGGCCCGGCAGCGCACGACGGCGCTCAGCGGCGTGCCGGCCCTGGACCCGCCGTCCGAGCCGGTGGTGCTGTACAGCAACGACGTGCCCCGGATCCGCGTGGTCCCGATCACGACCGGGCTCTCCCATCCATGGGGCCTCGCGTTCCGCCGCAACGGCGACATCCTGGTGACTGAACGCAACGAAGGGACCTTGCGCCTGATCCGCGACGGCGTGCTCGACCCGCGGCCCATCCCCGGCGTCCCGGAGGTCTACAAGGGCACCAGGCTGGCGGGCCTCATGGATATCGCCCTGCATCCGGACGACGACCGCATCGTCTACCTGACCTACTCGAAGCCTGCGGAGCAGGACGGCCGGCGCGGCGCCGTGATCGCGCTCGCGCGCGGGCGCCTCGACAGCGGTGCGCTGACCGAGGTGCGCGATGTCTTCGTATCCGAAGGCTTCGGCCGCGGCGTGGCGGCGTCGCGGGTCACGTTCGGGCCGGACGGCAAGGTCTACATGACGATCGGCGGCGCCATCCGCTCGCAGACCACCGGGCTGCGGGCACAGGACCCGGCCGAGCACGTCGGCAAGGTCGTCCGGCTGAACGATGACGGCACGGCGCCGGCCGACAACCCCTTCGTCGGCGAGCCGGGGTATCTGCCCGAGATCTACTCGCTGGGACACCGGAACCAGCTCGGCCTGACCTTCCACCCCGAGAACGGAACGCTCTGGGCCAGCGAGAACGCGCCGCAGGGGGGCGACGAGGTCAACGTCATCCTCCCCGGCGGCAACTACGGCTGGCCGATCGCCTCCGACGGGCGGGAGTACACCGGGGTGCGGGTATCGGACACGCCGTGGATCGCGGCGTTCGAGCGGCCGGAGATCCTGTGGTGGCCGTCCATCGCACCCTCGGGCCTGACCTTCTACGACGGCGAGCACTTCCCCGCTTGGCGCGGCAACCTCTTCGTCGGCTCGATGACCGTCGGGCGGATGCAGCGGACCGGCCACCTCGAGCGCGTCGTGTTCAACCGGCGCGGGGAGGAGATGGGGCGCGAGTGGCTGCTCGCGGAGCTCAAGCAGCGGATTCGCGACGTCCGGCAGGGACCGGACGGGTACCTCTACGTGCTGACGGAAGAAGACAACGCGGCGCTCCTGCGCATCGAGCCGGCCCGGGCCTATACCGGACTGCCGGGGAGCGTGCAGCCGCACCGGCGCCTGAGAGAGCCGCGCATCCCGCCGTTGCCCGCGGCCGAGTGGACGGACGACCAGCGGGCGGTGGTCGATCGCTACGCGCCGGACGGCAATCCGGGCAATGCCCTGCGGACGCTGGCGCGCGTCCCGGCCCTGGCCGACCGCATCTTTCCGTTCATGCACTACGTGGCGAACGAGTCGACGCTGTCGCCGCGGCACCGCGAGATCCTGATCCTGCGCACTGCATGGCTCGCGCAGAACGCCTACCTGTGGGCGGAGCACGCAGCCCGCGCCGCCGAGGCCGGACTGACCGCGGAAGAGATCTTCTCCGTCGCCGAGGGGCCTTCCCAGGAACGCTGGGGAGCCTTCGAGAACGTGCTCGTCGGCCTGCCGGACCAGTTGTTCGGCAACTCTTCGATCAGCGAGGAGACCTGGGGCCTCCTCTCCGCCGAGTACGACCTTGACAACCTGATGGACGCGGTGGCGACGGTGGCCGACACCACTACCGTATCCATCCTGTTCAACGCGCTCGGCGTCCAGCCCGACGACGGCGCCGAGGCCGAATTGCCGGTGGACGACGTCGCCTACCGGGTCGTGGTGCCGGCCCGAGAGCCGCCGCTGGCGGCACCGCGGGTCGATCCGGTCGAGGGGCCGGGGCTGCGGGTCTCCCGCACGTTGCGCCGCCACCCGGCGCTGGCCGACGCCTGGTACACGAACCCCGGCTACGTGATGAACCCGGAGCGGTCCGGGCTGACGCCGCACGACCGGGAGCTGCTGATCCTGCGCACCGGGTGGAACGCGCAGTCCGTCTACGAGTGGGCCAAGCACGTCGGCAGCGTCGGCCGGGCTCGCGACCACGGCCTCGACCCGCACTGGATAGCACAGGGCCACGACGCGGCGGGCTGGAACGAGACCGAACGGCTGCTCATCGACGCCGCCAACGAGATGTACCGCGACACGACCGTCTCCGACGAGACCTGGGCGGCGCTGGCCGCGCGTTATACCGAGCAGCAGATGATCAGCATCGTAGCCACCGCGGCCCGCTACAGGAAGGTGTCGATGACCCTCAACGCGCTCGGCGTGCAGCCGCTGCCGGACGACGAGCGGTTCCCGGTGCTGGCGGGGTATTAGGGACGTTCGGCGGTCGCGGCATCGAGATAGCGCCGGCCGAGGACGACCGTCGACCGGGCGGTCGCGCGATAGCGGCCGTCCGGCGTCTCACGCCCGATCTCCGACGAGCGCGGCTCCGCCGCCAGCTCCGGACCGTCGCGGAGGGCCTCGGTCAACGGCCGGCCGGCCATCGTAGGCGCCGCGCTCAACCCGAGCAGATAGAGAAACGTCGGGGCGAAATCGACGTTGGAGGTCGCCAGGGCGACCTCGATTCCGGACTGCAGCGCCGGACCCGCCGCGATCAGCGTGTTGTGAATGTCGTAGGGGCTGGTGCTGCCGTGGCCCGCGGTGCCGCTCGACGCGCTCGTGCCCCGGTAGCCGTGCTCGTTCTCCGCGTCGGTCCACGCCGGCGAGTAGAGGATGTCGGCGGACCTGGCATGGTCCCAGCGGGCGGCGTCGAACGCCAGCGTGCCCGGCACCTGCGCGTCCCTCGTGAAGATCGCGCCGACACGCTCCGAGTCCTGCAGCACCTCGACGATCCCGGCCACCGCGCCGGCGTCGCCGTCCCGCACGTGGATTGCCCCGGCGCCGGACACGACGCGCGGGGATCCATCCGGCAGCTCCCCGGCAAATGGAGCGAGCAGCGCGTCGAGATCCACGGCCCCGGTGTACGTCGAGAAACCGTGGTCGGATGTCACCCAGATGTTGAACGCGTGGAGTTGCTCCGCCGCATGCAGGCCGTCCTGGATGCGACCGATCTCCTCGTCCACGGCGCGCAGCGCCGCCACCGAGGTCGGGTGTCCGATCCCGTTGGCGTGGGCCGTCGTGTCCGGGTCGCTCAGCCACAGGACGGTCACTGCCGGATCGATCTGTTCGAGCCCGACCTCGAGGAACGCGTCGACGATGTAGCGGTTGCGATCGCGGTTGGGTATCGCCGCAGGGGGCGGGGGGCCAAGCCGTTCCTGCACGGCGTCGCCGAGCGCCTCCGGCAACGCGTACTCGTAGTGGATGATGCCCCCGCCGGCCACCCGGTGGTTCAGCAGGTACGACGATCCGCTCGATCCGGCGCTGGCCACGAGCATCCGCAGCCCGGCGCCCTGCAGGCGCTCGCCCAGCGTCGGCGCGG
This sequence comes from Vicinamibacterales bacterium, assembly GCA_965116825.1. Taxonomy (GTDB): domain Bacteria; phylum Acidobacteriota; class Vicinamibacteria; order Vicinamibacterales; family UBA8438; genus WTFV01. The sequence goes on along the minus strand of OZ220736.1, from coordinate 2,272,791 downwards.
TCAGCAGGCGCCCCTCCTCGGCTTCCTCGATCCGCAGCAGGTTGGCCCGCTCGCTCGTGCTCAGGAACCGCGTCGGATCGACCCCCGGGAAGAAGACCGCGTTGCCCATCAGCCCGTGCGTCTCCGGGTAGGCGCCGGTCGAGATGGAAGCGGCGTTCACCCGCGTCACGGTCGGATAGACGGCATGGTGGTCGGTGAACACGACGCCGCGCTCGCCGAGGGCATGCAGGTTCGGCATCACCTCCCGTGTGACGTAATCCGGCCGCAGCCCGTCGAGGACGATTAGCAGGTGCCGTTGCCGTGCCCGCTCGGGCGCCTGCTGCTCGGGTTGGGCCGCGGACGGCCCGCATCCGGCGGCGAGCCACAGCAGAACAGCCAGAGAGGCGGCGACCGCGCGGAATCCAGGCATGGTGCCGCAGTATAGTAACGTGCAACGCGCGCGCCGCTGCCGACGCTACGTCCTTTCGGCCCCGGGAACCGTCCGGCCAACACGGTCCACCACACCATGACCGCTACCAGCGTGCGCGGGTCCGTCGGGACGAAGCGCGCGGCGGCCCGGGCTGTCGGCGTCGCGGCAGGTTCTGCGACGCCGCGACAATCTATAATTCCCACATGGCCATGCCGAATCCGTCCCCATCGTCCGCGCCGTCCGCGACGTTGCGGATCGACGCGCTCACGCCGACCATCGGGGCCGAAGTCTCGGGCATCGACCTCACCCGGCCGCTCGACGATGCGACGCTGGCAGAGCTCGAGGACGCCTGGGCGCGGCACCTGGTCCTCTTCTTCCGCGATCAGGACCTCACCTTCGGGCAGCACAAGGCGCTCGGCCGGCGCTTCGGCGACCTGCATATCCACCCCGCCGCCCCGAAGGACGCCGAGCACCCGGAGATCCTGGTCGTCCACGGCGACGACAAGGTCGAGTTCGTGGCCGGGAGCCTGTGGCACTCCGACGTCTCGTGCGACGTCGAGCCGCCGATGGCAAGCATGCTCCGCATCGTGCAGGTGCCTCCTTCCGGCGGCGGCGACACCCTCTTCTCCAGCATGTACGCCGCTTACGAGGGACTCTCGGACCGGATGCAGCGGTTCCTCGTCGGACTGACCGCCGTCCACGACGGCGAGCAGTACTACCGGGGGCGTTACGGCAAGGGCACGCTGCGAGACGACGATTACCCGTCGGCCGAGCACCCCGTCATCCGCACCCACCCGGTCACCGGCAAGCCGGCCCTCTACGTGAACCAGGGATTCACGACGCGCATCAAGGACCTGCCGCTCGCCGAGAGCGACGCCGTGCTGGCGTTCCTGTTCAAGCACTGCGCACAATCCGACTTCCACTGCCGGTTCCGATGGCGCGAGAACTCGGTCGCCTTCTGGGACAACCGCTGCACGCAGCACCTGGCCATCTGGGACTACTACCCCGAGACGCGCCATGGCTACCGCGTCACCATCAGGGGCGACGCGCCGTTCTACGACCCCGGCCGCGGGCGGTGACTGCCGCGCGCGGTTATATCTCGGCAGCGGGTCGATGGACGAGGCGCCCGTCCTGACCGAAGCATGATGCCGCCGTCCCTTGAAACGCGACGATCAATGCCAATTTGACGTCGACATGGCGGTCGAAGACGGCAAACCAGACAGAGAAGAACCCGTACGCAATCGCCGCTTCGCGAACTAAGTCGCGGGCTTCCTCGGATCCGTCGAGCGCTTCCAGCCGATCGCGACACCTCTCGGCAGCCGCCCATGCCTCTTCTCGGTCCTTCCACCGCCGATCTCTCCTGGCTGGCTGCCGCCCCTCTCGCCCGATGTGCCTGTCCAGCCCGACGATGTCGACCAAGGCCTGTGCGCGCCGCTGAAGTTCAGGGCTCAAACCTCCTGGAAGTCGAACGAAGCCGCCCCGCGAGTACGCCACCGCAAGCATCGTATTGTGGGTGTCCGGCCACAGGATATCGTCATCGGCAACTTCCGCATCGTCCTTGACTGAATTGCAGTTGGTGCAGCCGAGCAGAAAGTTGTTCCAGTCGAGCTCGCGATCCGGATGCAGACTCTTCGGGGCCATGTGCTCGACCGCCAGGCCGATCGGCAACCTTCTCTCGCAGTAGCAGCAATACCTCCCCAGCCTCTCCTCCAGGTCGCCAATGGCGTCCCGGTATCGTGCGTACTCTCGAGGCGCGGCCCCTCGCTCCACCGGCCTCACGTTTGCCCGGCCTTCTGTCGAGCGAGTGCTTCGAGCTTGAGGATAGCGCTGAGACCCGGGTTGGCCGAGTACCGCTCGGCAATCTTACGGTACGCCGCTTCCGCTTCCCGCAGTTCCTCTTCCGTACCGTCCGCACCGCCCTGCAGCAACGAGAAGTACCGCGCGGTGGCCTCGGCCAGTTGCCGCGCCATGAGGCTCTGCTGAGGGACTTCGACTTCCTGGATGTCTTCCGCGATGTCCTCGATAGACCGATTCGCATACTCGACCAGCGGCGGTCCGCTCCGATCGAGCGTGCGCAATTCACCCGCCTCCAGGGATTGGATAACGAATGGGGAATGCGATGTGCAGACGAACTGGATCTTCGGAAAAGTCTCCTTCAGGTCGCGAACCACCCGCCGTTGCCATTTCGGATGCAGGTGCACGTCGATTTCATCGATCAGGACCATGCCGGGCGTCTGCTGAAGCACCAGCGGAACGTCGCCATCGTCCAGAGGATTATCCGACACGAAGCTTGAGTTCTGCATGACAGCCTTGGATGCGACGTCGGCGACCAGCGCGACCATCATCCGCTGCCCGGCACTGAGATTCGTGAACGGTTGCGCGCGGCGTTCGATGGACAGCACGATCTCATCCCGGTCACCGTCGTACCAGAGATCGTCGGCGCCGGGTACGCAACGGACGATGGCCTGCTTCACGACCTCGTAACCCGGCCTCCAACGCCCAGCACGATTGGCGGACGCAATCGCCTCCCGCTGAAACCAGATTCTGAGATCATTCAATCGGATACGCTCTACGAAGCAATCGTAGAACGCCTCCCAACGGCGCGCGGGACCGCGCTGCTTGAGCCCGGGCGAGCTTCGGGCTCGTGACGAAATCCAAGCGCGCCCCGCTCCATAATAGGCGATTACGGGGCTCGGAACGTTCTCGCCCGCGCCCTCCCGCGAGAAGTGGTCTCCCACAATCCGTAAGGCTCTGGACGCCTCCGCGTTGGTGGTTCTCGACCCGCCGAGTCGAATCTGCCGGCACCACTCGGTCTGTTGACCGGCGATCTCGCCCGTCGCGGTGATGGACACAGGCTTGCACTCAACGAATTGCCGACGATCACCCACTTGCTTCACGGCAAGGCGAATCTCGTTTCTGAGGATGTTCCGGCCACTGTTTGCGAGCATGGAATCTGGTGGCCTGACGAGCCAGATCCCGGCCGCGACCGCCAGTGCGTCGAGAATCGTCGTCTTGCCGGCGCCATTGTCGCCCACCAGCAGAGTGAACCGAGGATCCAACTCCAGCGGGTAGTCCTCGAAGCACTTGAAGTTCTGCATCCGCAGTCGATCTATTCTCATGTCTCTCCAGCCCGTGGAGAATGCGATCCCCATCGGGATCCGCATCGATTATTCGCGGATGTCTGCCCGAAGGCAATCGTACGGCGTGTAGACCCGGGGCGGCGCCGATGCATGCCGCGACCGCGAGGTGCAATACTGATGGGGGACTGGACGAGTGTGTCGCCACTGCAGGCCCCGATGATGGTCTCGGTCCACGCCCGGAGCCGGCCGGGAACAGCCGGCGCCATGCGAGGTCACGGAATGCAACAGACATCGGGCCCCGATTCCGCACCGGAAGAACCCTATCTGCTCGGCACCGACGCCGAGGAGAGGCGGCGGCTCGAGACCCAGCACCGCCTGTGGGCGGAGTGGGCGCACGACCTCTGGGACCGCGCCGGATTCAGGCCGGGCGACCGTCTGCTGGATCTGGGATGCGGGCCCGGGTTCGCCTCGATCGAGCTGGCGGAGCGCGTGGGCCCCGGGGGACACGTGCTTGCGATGGACGAGTCGGCACGGTTCATCGGAGCGCTGGCCCAGGAAGCCAACCGGCGGAGCCTCGCACAGCTCACGGCGCGGGTGGAGCGCGTCGAAGCGCTGCGGCTCGAGCCCGGTTCCTTCGACGGCGCCTTCGCGCGCTGGCTGTTCTGCTTTCTTCCCGATCCGGCGGCGGTCATCGAACGGGTGGTGGCGGGACTCCGCCCCGGGGGCCGGCTCGTCGTCTGGGACTACCTGAACTACTTCGCGACGAGGCTGCATCCGCGAAGCCCGGCGTTCGAGCGCGTGCTCGCGGCGGTGGACGAGAGTTGGCGGCGCACCGGGGGCGACCTGAACGTCGGAGAGCGATTGCCCGGCCTGATCGCGGCGGCCGGCTGCCGTGTGCTCGATCTCGTCCCCCTGACGCGGTTCGCCCGACCCGGCACGGCGTTGTGGCAGTGGCCGACCGGCTTCTTTTTCAGTCACGTCCCGCGACTGGTCGAAGCCGGGCTGCTGAGCGAAACCGAGCGCCAGGCGTTCGAGACCGAGTGGCGCGAGCGCGAGCAGGATCCCGGCGCCTTCCTGTCGGCGCCGCCGATGGTCGGGATCATCGCCGAGAAGCGCTAGAGCCCGGGTATTGGCCACGACCGCCGACTGTGCAAGACTAGCGGCTCCGGAGCGAATCCAAGGAGAGAACGATGAGCCATCGCAGTCTTGCGGCGTGGGTGATCGTGATCGCGCTCGGTGGGGCGGCGCCGGACCCGGCTTCCGGGCAACGCCAGGCGGAGGATGCGCCGGACACGGCCTCGACGTGGACCATGCCGCGTCTGCCGGACGGCCAGCCGGATCTGCAGGGCTACTGGACGACCCAGACCTTCACGCCCCTCGAACGGCCCGAGTACCTGGGCGAGAAGGAGTTCTTCACCGCAGAGGAAGTGGCCGCGTTGAACGCGCAGTTGACGGCCGAGGGGGTCGATCCATCGGCGCGCAACGCCGTCGAGATCGCGGATCCGGAGGAACGGGAGCGGCGGCTGTACCAGGTCAACCGCGACCCATCCTACGTCCATTACGACAACGAGATCTGGCTGCGCACGCCGGTGCCGAAGGGCCTGTCGACCCAGCGCACCTCGCTGATCACGGATCCGCCCAACGGGAGAATCCCGCCCTTGACGCCGGAGGCCGCCGACAAGCTGGCCGCCGAGGCCGCGGCGCGGCAATTGCCGAGCGTCTTCGACAGCCACCTGCACCGGCCGCTGCCCGAGCGCTGCATCGTCTGGTCGCACGAGGGCCCGCCGAACCTCCCGCCGGCCTACAACGACATCCACCAGATCTTCCAGACCGAGGACTACGTGGTGGTGTTCACGGAGTTGAACACCAACCCGCCGCGCATCATCCCGATCGACGGGCGGCCGTACATCTCCCGCCGGATCGGCCAGTGGGCCGGCGATTCGACAGGCCGTTGGGAGGGCGACACGCTGGTCGTCGAGACCAGGAACTTCAACGAGAAGCGGCGCTACCGGGGCGCCACCGAGGAGATGACCGTCGTGGAGCGCTTCACGCGCGTGGCGGACGACCGAATCCGCTACGAGTTCACCATCGAGGATCCCAACACGTGGATGCGCCCGTGGAGCGCCGAGGTCCCGATGGTGGCGACCGAGGGCCCGCTCTTCGAGTACGCCTGCCACGAGGGCAACCACGACATCCGGCACATCCTGGAGATCTACCGGAACCTGGAGAGGCAGGCCGCGGCCAAGGCCGCGGAAGAGTCGCAGTAGGGACACCGCTCGCCGCGGTGCCGCGCCGGGCCGAGGCGTTGCGCGGTACACTGCCACGGCAGGCAGCTACATCATCATCCCCGGTAAGGCGCACCATGCCTGGAACGTGCACCCCGCCGCCGACGTGGTGCTGCTGGCGCGCCGGGACGGACCGGCCGACTCTCACTTCGTCGATCCGTAAAGTGATCACGACAGCACCCCCAGCGACCGCGCGTGCTCGTTTGCCTCGCTCCGTTTGCTGACGCCTGTCTTGCGGTAGATGCTCTTCCCATCGTCCATGACCGCCGCCTGGTGGTGGTTCGTGCCGGGCGCGGCACGAGAGCAGGGACCGAACGATGACCAATCCCGACAACCACCCGGATGCAACCCCGGCGACGGACGACGCCCGGCTCTCGGCCCTGAGCAAGGCGCTGCTGCGCATCAGCGCGAGCCTCGACCTGGAAACCGTCCTGCAGGAAGTGGCGGACGGCGCCTGCGTGCTCACCGGCGCGCGCTACGGCTGTATCGTCACCGTCGACGAGTCGGGAACGCCCGGGGAGTTCGTCACCTCGGGGCTGACCGAGGACGAGCACCGCCGGGTATTGGAGTGGCCCGACGGCCGGCGGATCTTCGAGCAGCTCCGCAACCTGCCCGGACCTTTCCGGATTCCGGACTTCGCGAACTTCGTGCGTTCGTTGGGCGTGACCTGGGACGTCGTACTGGCGCGCGCGTGCATGAGCACGCCGCTGCGTCATCTCGGCGCCCATGTCGGCTACTTCTTCCTCGGCGACAAGGAGGGCGGGGCCGAGTTCACCGACGAGGACGAGGAGGTGCTCCTGCTGTTCGCGGCGCAGGCCGCGGCCGCCATCGTCAACGCCCGCACCTACCGGGCCGAGCAGCGCGCCCGCGCCGACCTGGAGACCCTGGTCGAGACCTCGCCGGTCGGCGTCGTGGTCTTCGATGCACGAACCGGCCGCCCGGCGTCGTTCAACCGCGAGGCAAGGCGCATGTTCGAGGTCCTGCGCGTTCCCGGCCACCCGCGCGAGCACGTGCTCGAGGTGGCGACCTGCCGTTTCGCCGACGGGCGCGAGATCGAGCTCGACCGCTTCCCGCTGGTCGAGACGATGAAGCGCGCCCAGACGCTGCGCGCCGAAGAGATGGTGACCTCGACCCCTGGCGGGGGCAGCATCCGCGTGCTGCTCAACGCGACCCCGATCCACGCCGAGGACGGCACGGTCCGGTCGTTGGTGGTCACCGTGCAGGACCTGGCGCCGCTCGAGGCGCTCGACCGGATGCGGGCTGACTTCCTGGGGATGGTCAGCCACGAGCTGCGCACGCCGCTGGCCGCCATCAAGGGGTCGACGGCGACGGTGCTGGGCCCCGCGCAGAGCTTCGGCCCGGCGGAGACGCGGCAGTTCTTCCGCATCATCGACGAGCAGGCCGACCGGATGAGCGCGCTGATCGGCGACCTGCTCGACGCGGGGCGCATCGACGCCGGCACGCTCTCGGTCGCGCCCGAGCCCTCGGAGCTGGGCGAGCTGGTCGAGCAGGCGCGAACCGCGTTCGTCTCCGGCGACAGCCGGCACACGGTGCTCATCGACCTGCCGGCGGACCTTCCCCGCGTGATGGCCGACCGGGGGCGCATCGTGCAGGTGCTGAACAACCTGCTCGCCAACGCGGCGCGGCACTCCCCGGAGACCGCACCGATCCGTATCTCGGCGGCGCGCGACGGCCTGCATCTATCGGTCTCGGTCGCGGACGAGGGCCGGGGGATTGCGCCCGAGCGCCTGCCGCACCTGTTCCGAAAGTACCCCGCTGCCGGCGACGGTGGGCGCGGCGTCGGGAGTGGGCTGGGGCTCGCCATCTGCAAGGGGCTGGTCGAGGCGCATGGGGGGCGCATCCGGGCCGAGAGCGCCGGGCCGGGCGAGGGCGCGCGCTTCACCTTCACGGTCCCGCTGGCCGGGGAATCGGCCGGCGGCGCCAGTGCGGCATCCGAGCGGCGCGCGGCGCGACAAGGGAACGGGCAGAAGCCGCGCATCCTGGTGGTAGACGACGACCCCCAGATGCTGCGCTACCTGCGCGACGCGCTGCTCGGGGCCGGCTATGCCCCGCTGGTCGCCGCTGACCACCAGGATCTGCCCGACCTGCTCAGGGCCGAGAAACCCGCCCTGGTCGTGCTCGACCTGGTCCTGCCCGGGACCGACGGCATCGAGCTGATGGAGACGATGCCCGAGCTTGCGGACTTGCCGGTCATCTTCATCTCCGCCTACGGGCGCGACGAGACCATCGCGCGGGCGCTCGAAGCCGGCGCCGAGGACTACGTCGTAAAGCCCTTCTCACAGACGGAGCTCACGGCGCGCATCGCGGCGGCGCTTCGCCGCCGCGCCGAGCCCGCCCTGTTCGTGCTGGGCGAGCTGACGATCGACTACACCCACCGGCAGGTCACGCTCGGCGGTCGCCCGCTGGAGCTGACGGCCACCGAGTACGAACTCTTGCGCGTGCTCTCGCTCGGCGCCGGACGGGTCGCGACCTACGACGCGCTGCTGCGCCAGGTGTGGAGCGGGCGGAGCCACGCCAATCCGAAGCTGGTGCGCGCCTACGTCCAGCGGCTGCGCCGCAGACTCGGCGACGACACCAGCCAGCCGGCCTACATCCTCACCGAGCGCCGCGTCGGCTACCGCATGCCGCGCCCGGACAAGGGGTGACGGCCTCGCCGCCCTCAGGACCCGGGTGCGTCGTCCAGCTATTCCTCGTCTGACGTTTCGCTGTCGGCAATCGTTGCTGCCGTCAACTCGGTCGGCAATTTCACGTCCCGTTCCGCCATGAACTTTCTCTCTCCAGCGATGAGGGTTGCCCGCCGCGACATGAGCAAACCCACCCGGTCACCGTTCCGCAGTCGAGCGATACAGTCCACCGCAAAGCCGTGCGTCGGCAACAGGGTGCCGAGTGTCTCGTCGTCCAACTCCGACAGCGTTTGCTGGGGGATCAACCCTCGCCAGACAACGGTTCGTGGATCAGAATGCGCCCCTGCGCCGGAAATACGATATTCGGATACACCGCCGAATCCCTGTCGCTCGGCATGAATCTCTCCGTGGTCGCTCTTCAACCTCCAATCGGAAACCTGCCGCTCGGAAGGCTGCCCCGGCGCGACCACGTTGGTGACGGTGGCGGACAGTGACAACGCGCCACGCTCGCCGGCGAAAGTCACGGAAAAACGCAGCCGGCCATGCACGGCGCGCCCGGTCACGAGATCCGCGAAGCTCTCCCCGTGTCGAATCCCACCGGATTCCAGAGGAAGGGGCTCCCGCGCCTCCCGGTTGGAAGGAACGAAGCCGCCCGCCAGCAACTGGATCGCCTGGGCCAATGCGGTCTTGCCGGAATTGTTGGTGGTTGGGGTCTGCAATGTCGCCGATGTACGGGTGCCCGCGCAGCCCGCTACCCCAGCCGGATGGTCATGTTCGGCCGTTCCACCGGCGCATCGTCGAACCAGCGCGCCGTCACGGTCTTGGTCTCGGTATAGAAGCGCACCGCCTCCTTGCCGTAGACGTGCTGATCGCCGAAGAACGAGTCCTTCCAGCCGGTGAACGAGAAGAACGGCAGCGGGACGGGAATGGGGATGTTGATGCCCACCTGCCCCACCTGGATCTCGCGCTGGAACCGGCGGGCGGCGCCGCCGGACGACGTGAAGATGGACACGCCGTTGCCGTACGGGTTGGCGTTGATCAGCTCGATGGCGTCCTCGAGCGTTTCCACCTGGGACGTCACGAGCACGGGGCCGAAGATCTCGTCGGTATAGATCGACATCTCCGGAGTGACGCCGGCGAACAGCGTCGGCCCGACCCAGTTGCCGTCGGGATAGCCGTCCACCTCGCAGCCGCTGCCGTCCAGGAGACACCGCGCGCCCTCGGCCTTGCCCCGCTCGATGCAGCCGAGTATCCGCTCCCGCGCGGCGCGCGTGATCTGCGGGCCGTAGCTCGCGCCCTTGTCGTCCCAGCGGCCCGGCCGCACCGCCGCCATGGCCTCTTTCAGGTCGTCCAGCCAGTCGGCTGCCGCGCCGACCAGCACGGCGGCGCTGATCGCCATGCAGCGCTGGCCCGCGGCGCCGCAGGTGGCGCCGATCAGGCTCGCGATGGCCTGCTCCCTGTTGGCGTCCGGCAGGATCACCAGGTGGTTCTTGGCGCCGGCGAGCGCCTGCACCCGCTTGCCGTTCGCGGCGGCCGTCGCATAGATCGTCCTGGCGACCGGCGCCGAGCCGACGAAGCTGACCGCGCGCACGTCCGGGTGCGTCAGCAACGCCTCCACCTGCTCCTTGCCGCCGTGGACCACCTGCACCAGCCCGTCGGGAGCGCCGGCCTCGGCGAGCAGCTCCACCAGCCGGTTGGGTACCGTGGGATCCTGCTCCGACGGTTTCAGCACGAAGGTGTTGCCGCAGGCGACGGCCAGCGGGAACATCCACAGCGGCACCATGGCCGGGAAGTTGAACGGCGTGATGCCGGCGCACACCCCGACGGGCTGGACGAGGCTGTAGGTGTCGATGCCGCGGGCGACGTTCTCCGCCGTCTCGCCCATCATCAGCGAGGCGATGCTGCAGGCATGCTCCGCCACCTCGATGCCGCGCCAGACCTCGCCGCGCGCGTCCTCCCAGGTCTTGCCGGTGTCCCGGCACAGGAGCCGCGCGATGTCGTCCTGGTTCTTCTTCAGGATGTCCTGGTAGGCGAACAGCAGCCGCGCCCGCTCCGGCGTCGGCACCTCGCGCCAGGTCCGAAACGTCGCCTTCGCCCCCTGGACCGCACGGTCCACCTCGTCGGCGGTGGCGAAAGGAACCTCGCAAATCACTTCCTGGGTAGCGGGATCGGTCACGTCGATGCCGCCGGCCTCGCTGTCGACGAATCGACCGTTCACGAAGAGCTTCAACTTGTCCATGGGTGCAGAGTTTGGCGCAGTCGGAACGAAATGATCCACCGGAACCCGGGCGGGAGGCCGCGGGGGCCCTTTGCCGGCGGCTCCCGGGCATCCCTGGGCCTGACCCGTGAACCGCCGCCTGCGGCTCCACTTACCGTCAACCGGACCTGCCCGGGAGGCTACGCTTCCGTGGCACGGACCTCTGGCCGGCGCCGACGGCAGCGCCGCCGTCGTATGCCCGCCGGACCTCCTCCGCGATGATATCCAGCCCGCGTTCAGTTCTCTCCCAGTCGTCGGCGTAGCTGATGCGGATGCACTCCCGCTTGTGCGGCCAATCGTCGTCCTCACGCCCCGGAAAGAAGTAGTGCCCGGAGACGACGATGACGTCGCGCTGCTTGAGCCGCTCGTAAAGCGCCGCGTTGGTTATCGGGAGCCCCGGCATCCACAGCCACAGGAAGAAGGCCCCTTCCGGCTTGTGGATCCGAATCGGATAGTCACCGAGCCCGGCGCGGAGCCGCTCGACGGCGCGCGACGCGCGCCCGGCGTAATGGGGTCGGATGACCTCGCGGACGAGGCCCAGCACGGCGCCGCTCTCGATCAGCTCGGTGGCGAACGCCGGGCCGAGCCTGCCGGGCGACAGACAGAATATGGCCGTGGCGGCGGACAGCGCCGCGATGATCTCCTCGTTGGCAATCACGATGCCGGTGCGGAATCCCGGGAGGCCGAGCTTCGACAGGCTCATGCAGGCCACCGTGTTCTCGTCCCACACCGGGGTCGCATCGCCGAACACGATGCCGGGGAACGGCAAGCCGTACGCAGTATCGAGTATGAGCGGGACGCCGCGCGCGCGGGCGACGGCGCCGAGCCGGGCCACCTCCTCGTCGGTGATGACGTTCCCGGTCGGATTGGTGGGGCGCGACACGCAGATCGCGCCGATGTCCTCGACCCCGTCGAGGCCCTCGAAATCCACCCCGTACTTGAAGAGCTGGTCGTCGAGCTCGCGGATGGTCGAGCGTCGCGCGCTGAACAGGCCCGGCGCAATGCCCAGGTCCGCGTAGCCGATGTACTCCGGCGAGAGCGGCAGCAGGATGCGGCGCGCCCGCCGACCGTCACCCATCGGCCCCGCCAGCAGGTTGAACAACGGCAGGAAGGCCGACTGGCTCCCGTTGGTGACGGCGATGTTGCGCTCCGAGACCTGCCAGCCGACCTCGCGCCGCAGGAATCCGGCGAGGGCACCGGCGAAGTCCCGGTCGCCGTCCGGCCCGCCGTACAAGCCGATGGCCCGCTCGAACGCCCCTTCGCGCCGCAACAGTGACTCCATCTGACGGCGGAATAGCGCTTCCGCGGCCGGGATCAGGCTTGGACTGCCGCCCCCGAGATTCATGATCGCACCGCCGGCGGCGGCAATGTCGCCGAGGTCGTTCATGAGCGACCGCGTCCCGGAATCGCCCAGCAACTGCCGCCCGAACACCGAGACATCCATCTCTCTAACGATAGAACGAACACGAGTCGCGGTGGTCCGCTACGATCAGCGGGGGGCCGGCGCGTCCCGCCCGCCGCGACTCGAGGAGGATCGATGTACGACGCGGCCGGCGAGAAGCTCACGGACCCGGTCGATCTCATCACGGACCTGCCGGCGCACGAGGCGTGCCCGGTTGGTCGGATTCGCTGCGGACGCTGACGAGGCGGCACGCTGGCGGCCCTATTCGACCAGCGGCTGGAAGTCGCGGTCGGTCATTGGGTCGTGGCTGCCCCAATTGCCGGCCATCTCGATCAACAGGCGCTGTCGGGACGGCGCCGGCAGGGGATTGACGCGCACCACGTGCGCCACGCAGGTCCCGGGGCTCTCCGCCATCGCCATCATGAGGTCCTTCACGAGATACCGGGGCGCCCAGCCGATCACGTGATAGTCCAGTGTCTGGAGCTGTACGGCGACCCGGGCGATCGGGTTGGACAGCTCCAGCGTCACGTGGAGCCGGTCGTCCGCCGCGACGCGCTCGAGCCGGGTCTGCGCGATCGGGTTCACGTAACGCCACCCATGCAGAAAGAAGCGGCAACGGAAACTGCCGTCCGCGCCCTTCTCTATCTTCGGAAACACCTCGAAGGCGTCGGTTACCCGGTGGCCGCCGTCCACGGCCAGGATCTCCATCGGGTCCGCCTGCACCGGCAGATCCAGGATCCGCAGGTAGTCGCCGAAGTCCGGCCGCCCGAACGCCATGATGCGGTTCCTGAACAGCGGAAACAGTACCGACGACCGATAGTCGTCCTTCAACCGCGGAAAATCGGCCGCCGTAGAGAACCCCGCCTCCTTCTGCGCCCGTTCGGCGCCGCCGGTATAGCGAAAACGAAACAGGGAACGCCGCGGGTCCGCATCGAGCCGGCCCACGGGAAACCACTGCCGGCTCCGAGTGTCCTGCCAGGCCAGGAACAACGTTCTCGCACCCATCTGACTCATGCTCCGGAGCGAGCGATCACCCGGCGTTCACGGACCGTCGATGACGAGTAGCAGCAGCCCGCCGCCGCACGACGCGCGAGAGCCCGGCGCATCGGAAGCACCTGCCGGAAACCCGGTCAGTGCCCGAGCAGCTCGGAAGGGCGATGCAGCACGTAGCGCACGAGCCGCCGCCGGCTGACCTCGCCGGCGTAGATGTTTCCGTCGAAGTCCACGCCGAGGAACTCGATGCCCGCGCCGACGTCCTCGTCGTGCTGGGGAATGAAGTGGGTCACCCAGGCCTGCTCGGTCTTCAGGTCGCCGATCCGCACCCCCTTCTCCCAGCCGAGGTTGCTGCGCCAGTTGTCGGGAGGACCTTGCCGAACCATGCCGGAGAGGCCGTCGCCGGCGTAGAGAATGTCGTTGCGGTCGATGAACAGGCCGCTCGGCTTGCCGTAGTGCGTCCAGATGTAGAGCAGATTGCCGTCGGAATCGAACACCTGGACGCGGCTGTTGCCCCGGTCGGCGACGTAGACGCGCCCCTGCGAATCCATCTTGATGTCGTGCGGGTCGCTGAAGCCGGCCGCCTCCTTGCTCTCCGACCCGACCCCGCCGCCGACCGCCAGCAGGAACGTGCCGTCGCTCGAGAACTTGACGATCCGGTTGTTGCCGCCGCGGTGCCCGTCCGACACCCAGATATCGCCGTCGGGCGCGACCACCACGCCCGACGGACCGTTGAAGTGGGACTCGTCGTCGCCCCAGACGGCGGCCTCGCCCAGCCGCATCACCACCTCGCCCCGCTGGTTGAGCTTCAACACTTGATGGCCGATGCCGATCTGCTCGCCCGGGGTGGCGCGGGAGTCGCCGTGAGACCCGCCCTCGGTCACCCACAGGAATCCCTCGTGATCGAGAAAGAACCCGTGCGGGAAGCCGAAGAGCCCTGCCCCGAAGCTGTCGACCAGGTTGCCCTCCAGGTCGAATTTCATGATCGGATCCAGGTCGGAGCCGGCGCACTGGTTGGCGCCGCAGCGGTCGAGAATCCACAGGTGCTCGCCGTCCGGATCGGGGAAGACCCCGCTCACCGTGCCCATCACGCGGCCCGCGGGCATCTTCTCCCACCCGAAGGTCGCGCGGTACGGATTGGTGGTCGACGACTGGGCGTGAACGTCCGCGCCCGTCCCGAGCACCGGCCCCGCCAGCACGATCAACGCGACAGCGACTCCGAGAACCGATTCCGGTCGACCTGGATTCAGCATGGGCTCTCTCCCCTCCTCCGCTCCAACGCCCGGCCGCGCCCCATCCTCGACGGACTCGAACACCTGCCCAACCCCCGGCCGGGGGATAGCGTCGAATATACCGCCCCTCGGCAGAGCGTGCTTTCGGCCAGACAACGTGCGGGTCCGCCCGAAGTCCGCTACGATTGTCGGGCGCCGTGGCGTCCCAGATTCACCCCTATCGCCGCCCACCGGCCGGCCACGATCCACCGAACGACGTGCCGGCGTACCGGTCCACGGCTCTGCGCCATCCGGCGCAGCCGCTGGTCGTGATTCCGCAGACGCTCTCCGAGGTCACCGGTCCCGTCCACGGCTACGGACCGGTCGGGCCGCTGGACGGCGACCTGACGCGGCAGCATGCCGGCGCGCCCGTCGGCGAACGCATCGTCATCGCCGGGCGGGTGCTGGACGAGGATGAACGACCCGTCCCCGAGACGCTGGTCGAGATCTGGCAGGCGAACGCCGCCGGCCGCTACGCCCACGCGGAAGACACGCACGACGCGCCGCTCGACCCGAACTTCAGCGGGGCGGGCCGGGTGCTCACCGACGCCGCGGGCCGGTTCCGGTTCACGACCATCAGGCCGGGCGCATATCCCTGGGGCAATCACGACAACGCCTGGCGTCCGGCGCACGTACACTTCTCGGTCTTCGGGCGCAGCTTCCTGACCCGGCTGATGACGCAGATGTACTTTCCCGGAGATCCGCTGCTGCCGCTCGACCCGATATTCAACGCCGTTCCTACCGCCGACGGCCGGGAGCGTCTGGTGGCGGCGTTCGATATCGATGTGACCGAACCGGGACGGGCGCTGGGATACCGCTTCGACATCGTCCTGCGCGGGCGTGACGCCACCCCGCTGGAAGGCTAGCCGGGACACCCCACGCCATGGTGCCCCTCACGCCTCCGCAGACCGTGGGTCCCTTCTTTCGGGTGCTCGTGCCGGAACGGGGCAGCCTGACGCTCGTGACCGACGATACGCCGGGAGAGCGCATCGTCATCGAGGGCGTGATCCGCGACGGCATCAGCCAGCCGGTGCCGGATGCCCTTCTCGAGATCTGGCAGGCGAACGCGGCCGGACGCTGCAATCACCCGGAGGACCCGCGCACCAACGGACGCGATCCGGCATTCGAGGGATTCGGCCGCGTGCACACGGACGCCAAGGGTCGCTTCCGGATCGAAACCGTCAAGCCGGGATCGGTACCAGGACCCGAAGGCCGGCCCCAGGCGCCGCATCTGACGATCGGGGTCTTCGCCCGCGGGCTGCTGACGCGGCTCGTCACGCGCATCTACTTCGGCGACGAACCCTGGAACGCGCTGGATCCGATCCTGGCGTACGTCGCGCCGAACCGCCGGCCGACACTCGTGGCGGCACACCGAGGCGACGGACGCTACGAACACGTCATCGTGCTTCAGGGGCGGAGCGAGACGGTGTTCTTCGATGTCTGACGGGTCGGGGCGGAGATGACCGACGGGGCGCGCCTGCACGCCCGGGTGCTGGGCGACGCGGACGTCGCAGCGCACTTCTCCGGTCGGGCTCAGCTCCAGGGGTTGCTGGACGTCGAGGCCGCGCTCGCCGGCGCGGAGGCCGAGGTCGGGGTGGTTCCCCCGAGTTGCGCCGCCCCCATTCGGGCGGCGGCGCGGGCCGACCTGTACGACCCGGCGCGGCTCGCCACGGAGGCGATCGAGACGGGCAACCCGGTCATCCCGGTGGTGCGGCACCTGACCGCGCGGGTGGCGCAGGCCGACGCCGAGGCGGCGCGCTTCGTCCACTGGGGCGCAACCAGCCAGGACATCCTTGATACCGGCCTCGTGCTGCAGCTTCGCGCGGCAGTTCCGATCCCGATCGAGCACCTGGCTCGCGCGGTGCGGGCCGCGGCGGCCCATGCGCGCCGCCACGCAGAGGCCACCATGGCCGGCCGCACCTGGCTGCAGCAGGCAACGCCGGTGACCTTCGGCCTCAAGGCGGCGGGCTGGGCCGACGCGCTCGACCGGGCGCGGGGCCGGCTGCAGGCCGCGCTCGACGACGCGCTCGTGCTGCAACTCGGAGGGGCATGCGGCACGCTGGCGTCGCTCGGGTCGCGCGGCCCCGCCGTCACCGAGGCGCTGGCCGGCCGCCTCGGGCTGCCTGCCCCGGACCTCCCCTGGCACGCGCACCGCGACCGGTTCGCGCAGCTCGCCTGCGCTTTGGGAATCGTTGCCGGAACGGGCGGCAAGATCGGACGCGACATCGCGCTGCTGTCCCAGACCGAGATCGGCGAGGTCAGCGAGCGCCCGACCCCCGGACGCGGCGGCTCGTCGACGATGCCGCAGAAACGGAATCCGGTCGCGGCGTCCATCGCGCTGGCCGCCGCCGGCCGTGCGCCCGGACTGGTCGCGACGATGCTCGGCGCCATGGTGCAGGAACACGAGCGCGGCCTCGGCGGCTGGCAGGTGGAATGGGATACGCTGCCCGATCTGGTGGAGATGGCGGCGGCCGGGGCGCGGGCGGCGGCCGACGCGCTGGACGGCCTGGTCGTCGACACCGAACGCATGCGCGCCAACGCCGACGCGTCCGGCGGCATCCTCCTGGCCGAATCGATCGCCATGACTCTGGCGGCGTCGATCGGCAAGCACGATGCACACGGCCGCGTCGCGGCGGCCTGCCGGCGCGCGGCGATCGAAGACCGCGCCCTGGCCGACGTCCTCGCGGACGACCCGCTGGTCGCGCAGCATCTCGACCGCGCCGCGATCGAGCGCCTGCTGTCGCCGGACGACTACCTGGGCGCCACCCGCACCTACATCGACCGGGTCCTGGAGCGGCTGGACGCTCCCGGTGAAGACGATGCACGTCGACGTTGACGGCTCGCAAACGTCGAGCAACCGGAGGCTTTCAACGCGGCGGTCATCGAGTTCCTGACACACTGAGACTGCAATGGACGACAGCGAACGGCACGCGGCGGGAATGGCGATCCGCCGGGAGATTCTGGGCAACGCCTACATCAACCGAACCGTCGCCGACACGACCGCCGCCACCGCGGAGGTCCAGGATCTGATCACGCGCTACGCGTGGGGAGAAATCTGGACGCGGCCGGGACTCGACCACCGCACGCGCCGCGTACTGGTGATCGGGACGCAGATCGCGCTGCGGCAGTGGGACCAGTACCGGATTCACGTGCGGGCGGCGCTCACCGAGGGCGGGTTCTCCATGGACGACATCAACGAGATCGTGCTCCAGCAGGCGATCTACTGCGGGGCGCCCGCGGCGCTGACGGCCATCAACGTCGCTCAGCAGATCCTCGACGAGATCGGGGACCGGTCATGACGGCGGGAGGTGCGGGCTCGGCCGCCGGCGCCGGGAACGCTGCCGCTGCGAGCGCTGTCGCAGGGGACCCGGGCGCCCAGGGCGCGACCGGATCGAACACCAGGACCGCGGGGTTGCTGGGCGCGGCGGCCCTGACGGGCTTCATCCTGATCCTGCCGCCGCCCGAAGGGCTCCCCCCGGAGGCCCACCGGCTGGCCGCGCTCTTCGCCGGCATTCTCGTACTGTGGGCCACCGAGGCGCTGCCGATCGCCGTCACCGCCCTGCTCGCCGTGGCTCTCCAGCCATTCTTCGGGCTCACGTCGCTGGTGAGCGGGAGGCCGCCCACCCCCGGCGCGATCTTCGGCGCCGCCGCCGCCAACTTCATGAGCAGCGTCTTCTTCTTCGTGCTGGTGATGTTCACCATCGCCTACGCGTGGGTGAAGACCGGGCTGGCGCGCCGCTTCGCGCTCTGGCTCATCGCACAGGCGGGCACCGACGCCACCCGCGCCGTGTACGTGTTCGTGATCGGCACCGGCACGATTTCGCTGGTCGTCTCCGACGTGCCTGCCGCCGTCATCTTCATGGCCATCGCGGTCGGCATCCTGGACAAGCTGGGCCTGCGGCCCGGATCGCGCTTCGGACGGGCCGTGATGATCGGGATCCCGATCGCCTCGTTGATCGGCGGCGTCGGCACGCCGGCCGGCAGCTCCATCAACCTGCTGGGCCTCGTGATGATCGAGCAGGCGGGCGGCGAGCGCGTTCCGTTCCTGCACTGGATGGCGATCGGCATCCCGATGGTGGCCGTCCTGCTGCCGGTGGCGGCCTGGGTGCTGGTGAAGTTCTTCCCGCCCGAAATCGCCTCGATCGGCAACCTGGAGGAGATACACGACGAGCGGCGCCGCAGCGGCCCGGTCAGCACGCCCGAGTGGAAGGTGATCGCCATCATGGGCGCGATGCTCACCTTCTGGATCGCGAGCACCTGGCTGCCGGTGTTCGACACCTTCCTCGTGGCCGTCGTCGGCGCGGTGGCGATGTTCCTGCCCGGCATCGGCCTCTTCACCTGGCGGGAGGTCCAGCAGGCCACCGGCTGGGACACGCTGATGGTGATCGGCGGGGTGACCTCGCTGGGGCAGGCCTCGTCGCGGACCGGTCTCGCGACGTGGCTCGCCGAGTCGGCCCTCGGCGGACTGGCGGACTGGAACGCCGTCGCCCTCATCGCCGCGATCAGCGCCTTCACGGTGGTCATCCACCTGATGCTGCCGATCGCGCCGGTGATCAACGCCGTGATGATCCCGCCGATCATGGTGCTGGGCGCCGCCGCCGGCGTGAATCCGGCCCTCTACGCGCTGCCCGTCATCTTCACCGCGTCGTGCGCGTTCCTGCTGCCGCTGGACGCCGTGCCCCTGGTCACCTACAGCCGGGGCTACTACCGGATGTTCGACATGCTGCCGCCGGGCCTCGTGATCAGCGCGGTATGGGTCGTGCTGATGACGGCGCTGCTGATCGTGATCGGGCCGCTGGTGGGGTTGTTGTAGCCGTGGCGAAGCCGATGCGATTATCGGTCACCGGAGCCGCGCCCGGGATCCGCCTGCGCTCACGAGGAACCGCTATGCCGCCGGCCGGCCGAGCGTGCTCACCCAGCCGATGACGCAGACGGCGGCGACCCCGACCAGGTTGTGCCACATGAACGACACGTCGGTGAGGGTCGCCACCACGGCCACCGAAGCCATGCCGCCGATGAGCCCCCAGAACGCCCCGCCGGCGGTAGAGCGGGGCATGCCCACGGCGAGCACGAAGACCCCGAGCAGCGATCCGTAGAAGAAGGACCCGAAGCGGTTGACCACCTCGATCAGCGAGCCGAGGTTGGCGGCGTAGAGCGCGATGATGGCGGCGAAGATCCCCCAGAAGCCGGTGGCCAGCTTCGACGCCAGGAGGTAGTGCGCGTCGGACGCGCCCGGCCGGAAGTGACGCCGGTAGAAGTCGATGGTGCTGGCCGCCGACAGCGCGTTGAGCTCGGCCGCGATGCTCGACATGGCCGCCGCGAAGATGGCGGCGATCAGCAGCCCGACGAGACCGACGGGAAGCTGGGTCGTGATGAAGGTCGGGAAGACGTAGTTGACGTCGCTGTAGGCGGCGTCACCCGTCACGGCGCGCACCAGGTCTCGCGCACGCGCCCTGACGTCGTTGACCCGCCCGTCGCTCTCCACGAACGCGGCTGTGGCGGACTGCGCCGCCCCGTCGTCGCCGGCCTGCCGCGCCGCCACCACCGCCGCCGCGTCGGCCCGCCGGTCGGCATGGGCGGCCCGGAACTCGTCGTCGAGCGCGCGGTACTCGCCGGCCCGCCCGCTCGCTTCCACCGTCGCCTCGTGCGACGTGTTGAAGAGCATCGGCGGCTCGGTGAACAGGTAGAAGCAGAAGACGAGCACCCCCATCGTCAGGATGAGCACCTGCAGCGGGATCTTCGCGAACGCGCTCATCAGCAGAGACTGCCGCCCGGCGTCCACCGACTTCGCGGTCAGGTAGCGCTGGACCTGGCTCTGGTCGCAGCCGAAGTAGCCGAGCGCCAGAAACAGCCCGCCGATGAGCCCCGACCAGAAGGTGTAGGTCTCGTTCAGGTCGAAGGTGAAGTCGATGGCCTGCAGACGTCCCGTGGCGCCCGCGACGTGCAGCGCCGGCTCGAGGCTCACGTCGTCCGGCAGGCCGGCGATGAGGGCGGCCACCGCCGCCGTCACGCCGACCATGATCACCACCATCTGCTTGACGTCGGCCCAGGTGACGGCCTGCACCCCGCCCAGCATCGTGTACAAGGTCGTCGGAATCCCGATGGCCAGGATCGTGAGCGGCAGGCTCCAGCCGAAGACGATGGAGAGGATGACGGCCGGGGCCGCGATGGTCACTCCCGCGCCGAGGCCGCGCGACACCAGGAACAGCAGGCTGGTCAACGCGCGGGTCCGGGCGTCGAAGCGGCGCTCCAGGTACTCGTAGGCGGTGAACACCCGTGCGCGGTGGAAGAACGGCACCAGCGTCACCGACAGGATGATCATCGCCAGCGGCAGCCCGAAGTAGAACTGCACGAAGCGGATGCCGTCGTCGTAGCCCTGCCCGGTGGTGCCGACCAGCGTGATCGCGCTCATCTGGGTCGCCATCACCGACAACCCGACCGCCCACCACGGCAGCGAGCGCGACGCCAGGAAGTAGCCGTCGACGGCCCCGGTCCCCTTCGCGCGCTTCACGCCGTCGTAAAGGACCCAGGCGAGGTAGGCGATGACGATCGTCCAGTCGAGCAGGTGCATCTGTCGGGCTCGGAAGCCGCGCTCACGCGGCGAAGTGCCGGGAGAGGAGCCACAGCGCCGCGAGCACCAGGACCTCGACGACGACGACCGCGACGTAGGTGCGGGTCACGGGGCGAGTATAGCGGGGACCGGGGCGGGCGGACCGCGTTCCGTCCGCACAGGGCCACGGTCGCCGCCAGCGCGAAGAGCGACTTCCTCTACTCCAGGGTCTCCCGATAGCGCGCGAAACGCCGCTCCAGGTAGTCGCGCATCGGCCAGTCAGCCCGATCCTCCGGAAGCCCGAGTCCTGTGCCGTCGAGGCCCTTGAGCCCCTCCAGCAACTCCCCGTCCCGCTTGTCCCGTAGCTGCGACGACACGTGGACCCGGTAGTCGGGATCGACGCCGATGAGGTGTGAATCGAAGGCGACATGGTGCAGCGCCGACATGCAGATCCCGTTCCGAACCGACGGTGGTCCTCCCTCCGCGTCCGGCACGATGTGCGCACCGACCAGCCAGCGCGCGTACCGGCAGACCGCTGAAGGCGCACTTCCACTGGTACGCCGCCTTGGTGAGCGTGCTGAACCACGCCTGGTGATTGCGACGGTACGTCGTGGTCGCGGCGTACGACGCTTCGACCTCCTCTCGTGCGACGGTCGCCGGCCTGCTCGCGACGAGCTCGAAATCGTCCGTCGCCACGAGCGCACAACCAGTCTCGCCCGCATCCAGTCTGAAGTCCGCAATCCAGACCGGAAATATCGGCCGGAACACCCCCTCGGTGATGCCCAGGAAGTAGATCGGGCTCGTCGAAGAGTGACAGCGCCATTGTTCGTGTCTGGACGATAACGCATTCCGCTAGGTGGGCAGCAGTATCGGGTGCACGAGAGATTCTGTGAGTTGCATCTTCAAGCGACGATCACATTTTCGGCAGGCGGCCGGCGTAGCGCACGTGCACCCTTCTGGAACCGGCCGCCTCTGACGCTCACCGACGCCCGCTTCGCCGCGACGGCATCTGGTCCCAGGTTTCCCCGTCCAGCGAACGACCGGTCCGCTTCTTGAAAACCCCGCCCCACTGCTTGAAGAAGAACGGCACGTTCCGCCGCAGGCATTCGTCTCGGATTGCCCTGACCCACGCCGCCTGCATCGGCCGCGCCCCGGGCCCCGATTCGCCGCCGGCGATTACCCAGTCGATGCCGCTCAGGTCCAGCCCAGGTAGAGGACCGAGCAATGGCTCGAGCGACAAGAACTTCGTTTGGGCGCCGGTTCCCGCGAGCAGGGCCCGGCGATCAAGACATCTTTCGTCTTCTATGCTCACGCCGAGCCAGATGTTCGACGTCCAGCGGATCCGGCCCTCGAGCAGCGTGACCCGATCCGGCCGCTTGGTCAGCACCTGAAACGTATGCTGACGAGCCCGGTTCATGACCGCGAATACCGCTTCCAGGAACCTCGTTGGCACGGAAGCGTGGAAGAGGTCGGACATCGAGTTGACGAACACCAGCCGTGGTCGCCTCCATCGCAGCGGTTCCTCGAGCGCGGCCTCGTGAACCGCGACGTCGAACCCGCGCCGGTACTTGCCAACCCCCATGGCCTGAAGCCGCATCGCCATTCGTTCGGCGTAGCAGTGCGCGCAACCCGGACTGATCTTCGAGCACCCCGTGATCGGGTTCCACGTCGTCTCGGTCCATTCGATGCCTGAGCGCGTTGACATGACTACATGTGGTGCAGGATGTGACTCGCGATACGCGTTGCGGGCCCGATCCCCTTGGCGTTCCCGACACAGAACATGAACTCGAACATCGGCGACCCGGTGGAGTTGGCCAAACGTCTGGACTTCGGAAGAAAGCGATCGCCGAAAAGCCTCTTGAGATTGTGTCTGTAGATGTCCAAGAGCCCGTCGACGCCGGTCTCCCTCATCGATCCAGGATCCCCGAACAACTCCCTCTGCGGATTCTCCTTGTACAGCTCGCGCCAATCCTCATCACCGAAAACGCTGGTAAGTCGGCCTGCCCATTTCGGCGAGATGTCATCCGGTTGTCGCGACTTGGGCAGCATCCGAGCAACGGCAGACACCGGGAACAGAATCCAGGTGTCCAGCGCGTGAAAGCTCGCTATCGCCTCGATCGTGGACCATTCGACCTCGGTGGCGAACGGATCGAGAAACAGCACGCCCCGCCACGCACGCCAGTCCCTGCGAAAGTCGCGAAGAAAGCCGTTCGCTTCGGAGTTCTCAACCTCGATTCTTCTGTCGGGGTACTCGTTCCGTAGTTTCTCCAGGTCCGAGCATCGTGCAGGGTCCTTCTCGATAAAGACCAACTCATCGAACGGCTTATCGCGGATGTGGATGGCGCGTACGGTGGAGCCGCGAAGAAAGTCGACGGCCTCGCGATCCTCCTGCACGTCGATTTCGCCGACGCCAGCAAATGCGTCGATGTACACCAGGTCAAATGGCTGGTTTTTCAGCGCCGTCGTGTAGGCGTCGAGATACCGCTCGAGGATTTGCAGCTTTTCTTCCGTCCACGCTCCTCCGAACTGCATCGTCCCTCCGTGCGACAACGTCATCGTTCGAGAATCATAGCACACACTTTCGCCTTATGATCGACGCATTCACCTTGAACAGCAGGCCGATGGCGCCCCCGGTCAGCAGGAACCGGACCACACCGTCTTCGTCCGCGTCGGGGCAGAAGCGGGCGTAATAGTGCAGCACCGCCGGGACGATGCCGGCCGCCCCGTTCGTCGGGGCGGTCACGACCCGGCCGCCCACCGCGTTCTCCTCGTTCACGGCCAGGGCGTAGAGATCGACCCAGTCCATGATGGTCAGTGGATCGCGCAGTGACTGCCCAGACCGGCCCGCCAACTGCCGGTACAGCTTCGCGGCGCGCCGCGGCACCTGCAGTCCCGGCAGCTCGCCGTCGGTTTCGCAGCCGCGCCGGACGCACTGCTGCATCGCCTCCCAGATCGCCAGCAGGCCCGAGCGCACGTCCGCTTCCGCACGCCACGCGCACTCGTTCCGCAGCATCACCGAGCTGATCGCCGCACCGTGGACCGCGCACAGCGCGAGCAGCTCTTCGCCCGTGGAGAACGGCAGCGGAACGGGTGTGTCGCGCTGCACCGGCACGGGCCGCCCCGCGGCATCGGCGCCCGCCACGAAGCCGCCGCCCACGGAGTAGTAGATCCGTTCGTCGAGGACGGCATCGCCTTCCCCCCTGGCGATGAAACGCATGCCGTTCGGGTGGCCGGGCAGTTGTCCGCGGCGCTCGAAGACGAGGTCCGCTCCGGGATCGAACGGGATGGCGTGACGGCCGAGCAGGTTCAGCCGTCGGGCGGAGGCGATGGAAGCGATGCGTTCGGGCAGGCGGTCGACGTCGACCTGCTCGGGAGTCTCCCCTTCCAGACCGAGCATCAGCGCCCGGTGGCTGCCATGGCCGCGGCCGGTCGCCGCCAGCGAGCCGTACAGATGGACGCGGACGCCGCCGGTGCGGGCGAGAGCGCCCGACGCCTGCAGCGCCAGCGCGAACTGCCGCGCCGCCCGCATCGGACCGACGGTGTGGGAGCTGGACGGGCCGATGCCGATGGTGAAGAGATCGAAGACGCTGACTGCCATGCGACCGTCCGTACGTACCTTCAGACGTCAGCAGTACGGCGTCCGGTCGGAAGCGCCGCTGGACGCCCGCGGCGGCGCCGACGGCACCGGCGCGCCCCGCGCCCGGCCGGCGGGTCGAACGGGTTCCCAGGAACCCGCCGCGGTGGTACGATCCGGCACCGATGGACACCGAATCCGCCGCCCCGAAACGCCTGCCCGTCGCCCGCGTCCTCCTGGGCGTCGTCGCCGTCGTCGCCCTGGTCGCGCTGGGCAGGCAGTTCGGCGTGTTTCTCGACCGGTTCGTCGAATGGGTCGACGGCCTCGGGGCGCTCGGACCGATCGTCTTCATGCTGGGCTACGTCGCCGCCACGGTGGCGTTCATCCCGGGGTCCGTGCTGACGGTGGCGGCGGGCGCGATCTTCGGACTCGGGCAGGGGGTCGTCTACGTCATGATCGGCGCCACGACCGGCGCCTCGCTCGCGTTCCTCCTCGCCCGCTTCGTCGCCCGCGAGGCGATCTCGCAGCGGGTGGCCGGCAATCCGCGGTTCGCCGCGATCGACCGCGCCGTCGGCCGCGAGGGGTTCAAGATAGTCCTTCTGCTCCGCCTCTCGCCGGTCTTCCCGTTCAACATGCTGAACTACGGCCTGGGCCTGACGAACGTGCGCTTCGCCGACTACGTGGCGGCCTCGATCGGGATGCTGCCCGGCTCGCTTCTCTATACCTACTCCGGCTTCGTGGTCGGCGACATCGTGCGCCTGACCAGCGAGACCGGTCCCGACCGGGGACCCGGCTACTACGCCGTGGTCGTGCTCGGTCTGGCCGCCACGATCGCGGTGACGACCATCGTCACGCGCACCGCGCGGCGCGCCATCAGGGAAGCGACCGGCGAGACCGAAGCCGCGGCCGGTTGAGTCTCCCGGTGCCGACCTGGCCCGGCAATCGTCGCCTGCAACTGCGATTGCACAACTACCGAAAGGCGTAGCGGAGACGGACGCCCGCCCGCCGCGGGGCCAGCACGTTGGCGAAATAGCGTCGCGACCGGAAGCCGTCCTCGGTGACGCCGATCAGATCGGGCGTCTGGCGCACGCCGGTCACCGCGTACTCGTCGAGCAGATTCTCCGCGTAGAAGCTCAGAGTCCAGGCGTCCTTCGAAACCGACGCCGACAGGTTGTGCAGGTCGTAGGCGGGCAACGTCTCGCCGCCGGCGCGCATCCCGATGCGGGTGAGCACGTCGCCGACGTAGCTGTAGCCGTACTGCACGTCGAAGGCCACGTCCTCGCCGAGCAGCGTGGCGTAGGAGGCGAGCAGGCTCCCCTGCTGTCGCGGCGCGCCCGAGAGGCGGTCGCCCGCGAAGGCGTCCGCGCCGCCGTCGAGCAGGCCGGGAGAATCCACGCTGAGCCGGGCGCGCGTGTACGACCACGACCCGCGGAGGCGCAGCGCGTTCGTCAGGCTCGCCGCCGACGCGAGCTCCACCCCGCGGCTGACGGCGCCGCCGCCGTTCAGCGTGATCGGCTCGGCGCTGAACGGGGTCAGACCGGCCACCTGGATGTCGGTCCAGTCGACGTGGAACAGGGTGCCGCTGAAGGTGAACCGCTCGTCGGCCCACGAGCGCCGCAGCCCCACCTCGTAGTTGGTCGTCGTGTCGGGCCTGATCAGCGCCTGATCGGCGTAGATGCAGCCCGACTGCGGGGGGTCGTTGGCGGGGTCGGCGTCCGTCAGCAGCGCGAGCTCCTCGTCGGTGCAGACCCGGTAGTTGTTGCCGCCGCCGATGCGGTAGCCCTCGGACCGCGTGAAGTAGACGTTCGTCTCGTCGTCGAGCCGGTAGCTGAGGCTCCCCTTGAAAAGGACGCCGCTGTCGTCGGACTCGTAGCCGGTGAACGGCGAGTTGTACAGCGGCGTGTACGGGAACTCGGTGAGGTTGCCGGTCGCGATGCCGTAGCCGAACCAGCGCCCGCCGCCCGTCACCCGCCAGCGCTCGCCGAGGTCGTACGAGATCTCGCCGAACAGCGCGCGTTCCTCCACCGCCTGCGTGCCCAGGCTGTAGTACTCGACCGGCTCGGGCACGGGACTGCCGGACAGGATCGGCGTGACGCCGGAGAACGCCGACAGCCCGGGCGCGTACTCGAAGCTGGTCCCGCTGCTGTCGTACCGATTGAAGAAGACGCCGCCGACCCAGCGCCACGGCCCGTCGCCGGTGGAAACCAGGCGCGTCTCCCAGTTGAGCCGCTCCTCGCGCGAGTCCTCCCGCGTGTAGGCGGAGAAGGAACGGAACCGCGACGTCAGGTCGATGACCGAGACGCCGGGATCCATCGCCTGCGCGCGCTCCAGCGCCGGGAACGTGCCGGGCAGCAGCCCCCCGATGCCGAACGCCTGGATCAGCAGGTCGGTCTGATCGCGCTGCCCCTGCGCCGAGAAGCGTGAGTAGCCGGCGGCCGAGGTCAGCTCCACCGCCCCCGGCGTCCACGTCAGCTCGAGGCTCAGCAACTCGTTCTTCCGCTCGTTCGGCTCCAGGTAGCGGTGCGCGGAGACGTAGCGGCCCGTGTCGAACGACCGCGCGTGGTTGACCTGCCGGGCGCCCACCCGCTGGTCCTGCAGGTGGTAGGCGAAGAGCGCCGACAGGTCCGGGGTCGCGTTCCAGAGCAGGGAGAGCCGGGCGGAGAGCGTGTCCTCGGTGTTGGCGTCCGGCTCCGACCGCAGGTTCGCCGCCACCGCCTCCGGATCCGCCAGGTCCGGCTCCGCCTCGGAGACGCCGGGCGTGCGCAGCAGGTGGTCGTAGTCGATGAACCCCGGATCGGCGTAGCGGTCGAACGAACCGCGCAGCGCCAGCTTCCGGCTGACGAGCGGCAGGTTGAAGGTGAGGCCGGCGTCCGAGCCGGGAGCGCCGCCGTGGGTCAGCGCGAACAGGTCGCCGCGCACCTCCAGCGTGCGGCGTTCCGTGTCCGGGCGGCGCGGCAGGTAACGCACCGCACCGGCCAGCGTGCCGGCGCCGTACAGCGTCCCCTGCGGTCCGAGCAGCACCTCCACGCGTTCGATGTCGTGCAGCCGGAGGTCGACCGCCAGCGGGATGTCGCCCAGGTAGGTGGCGACCCCGTTGTTGTAGTTGTTGCCCACCGCCTCGGAGCCGTTCAGCGCGTCGGTGTGCAGGCCGCGCACGATGACCACGTTGCTGCCCCGCGCGCCCTGATCGACCACGGTCAGGCCAGGCGTCCAGCGCGCCAGCTCCGTCAGGTTGTCGATGGCCCGTCGCTCGATGTCGGGCCCGGTGACCGCCGAGATGCTCATCGGCACCTGCTGCAGCGGCTCCTCGATGCGGGTCGCGGAAACGACCACTGCCTCGTCGAAGGCGGCCAGCCGCAGGGTGATGGCCGGCAGCTCCACCGGATCGGCGGCGACCTCGACACCGTCCGCCGACACCTCTCCGAAGCCGCTCAGGAAGGCGGTCACCGTGTAGACGCCGGGAAGCAGGCCGGCGAACGTGAAGCGGCCCGCGGCGTCGGTCACGGTGGAACGCGAACCCTCCGGACCGCCGGTCAGCGTGACCGTCGCACCCGGCAGCACCCCGACGGTGGCGTCGACGACCACGCCGCTGACTTGTCCGCCCGGCGCCTCGGCCGACGCCGGCGTGACGACCAGACGGAGGACGACCGCAAGCATCAGTGCATATCGAAGCAAGGAGCCCCCTTCGGGCAACCGGCGCCGAGGCCGGTGCCGCACACCCGCCTAGATCGGAGCATCGGAAGAAACCCGATCGCCGCTGACGAACCTATTCGTTTTATCACGTATCCGTGGAACGGTAGTTCAGCGGGTGGCCGCCAAGTGCTCGGCCAGTTCCAGTAGACCGATAGCCGTCACGCCGTTGGGGCGCGGCCAGCGGTCGGTCCCGCCGTGAACGAGGTACTTCTCCCGGGGCTGGAGCACGTCGCACGCCGCGTGGAACCCGCGCGACAGCGGCGCCGCAGGCGAGCGCTTGATCTCGATGGCCATCTCGACGGCTCCACCCCGCTCGATCAACAGGTCGACCTCGGCGCCGTTCTGGGTTCGGTAGAAGGCAGGCAGGCGGCCGCGTCCGGCCGCCGACACGAGGTTCTCGATGGCAAACCCTTCCCAGCTCGAGCCCGCCACCGGATGCCCCAGCAGGTGGTCCAGCTCGCCCAGCCCGAGAAGCGCGTGCACGATTCCGCTGTCGCGGACGTAGGTCCTGGGCGCCCGTACCAGTCGCTTGCCGACCCTGCCGGCCCACGGGCGCAGACGTCGCACCAGCAACAGGTCCACGAACAGATCGACGTAGCGCGCGACGGAGGGCGACGACACGCCGAGCCCGGAAGCAAGCCGGGC
This sequence comes from Vicinamibacterales bacterium, assembly GCA_965116825.1. Classification (GTDB taxonomy): domain Bacteria; phylum Acidobacteriota; class Vicinamibacteria; order Vicinamibacterales; family UBA8438; genus WTFV01. Next base: position 2,243,987 of record OZ220736.1, on the reverse strand, counting down.
CGCGTTCAGCGGGGCGCCCTGTTCGTGCGCAAGCATGGTCCAGAGCCGCTCGAGCGTCTCCGCGGGCATGCGGGGAGCGAACATCGGCACGTCGCGCTCCAGATACGAACGGATGAAGTCCGTGCGCCAGGCCAGGCTCTCGGCGTCGCCGCGCGCGAGCAGACTCTCCGGCAAGCCGCCGCGGACCCACAGCTCCCCGCTTGCGATCCCCGCCGCGGCCGCGTCGAGGACGCCGACCGCCTCCATCTCCACGTGCGCGATCCGGCCGGCGAGGCTCTCCGAGACCTGCCTCATGAGGTCGAGCGAGGCGGAACCGAGCAGCAGGAAGTGGCCGGCGCGGTCTCCGGCGGCGCGCCGGTCGTCGATCACGCCGCGCAGGGTCTCGAAGAGGCCGGGGGCCCTCTGCACCTCGTCGATGACGCACAACCTGCGACCCGCGGCTCGCAGATAGGCGTCCGGGTCCTCGAGCTTGCGGCGGTCGGCGGGCCGTTCGAGATCGACGTAGAGCGCGCCGGCGCCGAGCCCGCCGGCGATGACCCGGGCGAGCGTCGTCTTGCCTACCTGCCGCGGCCCGAGCAGCGCCACCGCAGGCATGTGCCGCAGCCGGTCCCGAACCTCGGATTCCACGGAGCGCGCTATGTGTACCAAGTAAATAGAATACCTTGCGATGGATTTACCTGGTTCTGCATCGCGGAACGAACGCTCACCGCAGGCCGCACCGTGCCCACGAGCCCGCAGGTTGCGCCGGCCGGACCCGCCGGCATAGAATTTCTGCCGGCGCGGGCGTTCCCCCACGTGAGAGGAAGTGTCGCCCGGCCAGGACACGGGAACACGACTCGAATCGCCCCGCACGCATTCCCCACGGAACACGGAGCGGGTCAGAGACAGCGTGACGCTGCACGAAAGGAGTCACGACGTTGGCTGACGTGACGACGACCGAGCAAGCCGCCCCGGCGGCGGATGCGCACGGGCACGACGAACACGCCCACGACGAACACGGCCACCACGACCTCGGCTTCTGGCAGACGTACGTGTTCTCGGTCGATCACAAGGTGATCGGCATCCAGTACGCCGTGACCGGGCTCCTCTTCCTGCTCTTCGGCTTCACGCTGATGATGCTGATGCGCTGGCAGATCGCCTACCCCGGCGAGCCCATTCCGCTGATCGGCGAGTGGCTGGGCGACGAGCGGGCGCCGGGCGGCATCATGTTGCCCGAGTTCTACAACCAGCTCGGGGCCATGCACGGCACGATCATGGTGTTCCTCGGGGTCGTGCCGCTGGCCGTCGGCGGCTTCGGCAACTACGTCCTGCCGTTGCAGATCGGCGCGCCGGACATGGCGTTCCCGAAACTGAACATGGCCAGCTACTGGTCGTTCTTCGTCGGCGGCGTGGTGATGTTCGCCAGCTTCTTCGTGCCCGGCGGCGCGGCCAACTCCGGCTGGACCTCCTACGCGCCGCTCTCGGTCTTCGCGACCACCGGCCAGACGATGTGGCTGATCGGGATGATCTTCCTGATCACGTCGTCGCTGCTCGGCTCGGTGAACTTCATCGTCACGACCATCCAGTTGCGCGCGCCGGGCCTGAGCTTCATGCGCCTGCCGTTCTTCGTCTGGGCGCAGCTCGTCACCGCGTTCCTCCTGTTGCTCGCCTTCCCGCCGCTCGAGGCGGCCGGCGTGCTGCAGTTGATGGACCGCGTGGCCGGCACCAGCTTCTTCCTGCCGGCCGGGCTGGTCTACGCCGACGCGCCGTGGGAGGCGAGCGGGGGCGGCAGCGTGCTGCTGTGGCAGCACCTGTTCTGGTTCCTCGCGCACCCCGAGGTGTACGTCCTGATCCTGCCGGCCATGGGCATCGTCGGCGAGATCATCGCCAACAACACCCGCAAGCCGATCTGGGGCTACCGCGTGCTGGTCTACTCGGTGGTGGCCCTCGGCTTCCTGTCGTTCATCGTCTGGGCGCACCACATGTTCCTGACCGGCATGGGGACGACGATGAGCTCGTTCTTCCAGACGACGACGATGATCATCTCGATACCGTCGGTCGTCATCCTGTCGGCGCTGTTCATCACGCTCTACGGCGGGTCGATCCGCTTCACCGTGCCGATGCTGTTCGCCCTGGCGTTCGTGCCGATGTTCGGCATCGGCGGGCTGACCGGGCTGCCGTTGGGCCTGTCGGCGCCCGACATCCACCTGCACGACACGTACTACGTCATCGGCCACTTCCACTACGTGGTCGCCCCGGGCACGTTGATGGCGCTCTTCGGCGGCATCTACTACTGGTTCCCGAAGGCGACCGGCCGCAAGATGAACGACTTCCTCGGCCGGATCCACTTCTGGGGCTCGGTCATCTCGATCAACGTGGTCTTCTTCCCGATGCTCATCCAGGGGCTGGTCGGCATGAACCGCCGGATGTACGACGGCGGCGCGCAGTACCAGATGAACGCGGAGGTCCTGTGGTGGAACGAGGTGATCAGCATCGCGGCGTGGGTGCTCGCCCTGTTCCAGCTCCCCTTCATCTACAACTTCTTCCGCAGCATCAAGCACGGCGAGAAGGTGGGCGACAACCCGTGGCACGCCACCACGATCGAGTGGCAGGCGCCGTCGCCGCCGCCGCACGGCAACTTCTCGGCGCCGCCGGTGGCCTACCGCGGGCCGTACGAGTACAGCGTTCCGGGCGTGGACCGCGATTTCCTGATGCAGGGTGAACCCGACACGGCGGCGGCCGAGCCGGCCAAGGTGTAGCGAAACGTCATGGACATTCCGTACATCGTCGAAGAACGGGCCGACACCGGGCTCAACAACGTCAAGCTCGGCATCTGGCTCTTCCTGGCGTCCGAGGTCATGCTCTTCGGCGCGCTGTTCTCGTCGTACGTGCTGCTGCGCCTGATGGCGGTCGAGTGGCCGTTCGGGGTGGACGTCCTGAACGTGCCGCTGGGCACCTTCAACACGGCCGTCCTGATCGGGTCGAGCGTCACGATGGTCATGGCCTACGCGTCGCTGAAGATGGACGACTTCGGCCGGTTCCGGATGTGGCTGGCGGCCACGATCGGCCTGTCGCTCCTCTTCATGGTCGTCAAGGGCTTCGAGTACAACCACGAGTTCGACATCGGCAACTTCCCGTCGACGAGCACCTACCTGGCAATCTACTTCACGATGACCGGCCTGCACGCGCTGCACATCATCGGCGGCGTCGTCGTGAACACGTATCTGCTGCTCCCGGGCTCGAAGATGTGGAAGACGAACAAGGCGCAGTTCACCAACCGGGTCGAGGCGGCCGGGCTGTACTGGCACTTCGTCGATCTCGTGTGGATCTTCCTGTTCCCGGTGCTCTACCTGCTGTAGGGCGACCGGCACGGAACGCAGATTGTCGAGAACATCATGAGCGAAGACGTTCAGGCACACATTCGGACCTACCTGAGAGTGGGCGGCGCGCTGGCAGTGCTGACCGTGATCACCGTTGCGGTGTCGTACATCGACTTCTGGGGCGTACCCGTCGCGGTGGTGGTTGCGCTCATCATTGCGGGGACCAAGGGCTCGCTCGTCGTCAGCTTCTTCATGCACCTCATCGAGGAGAAGAAGATGATCCTGGCGACGCTGGTGCTCACGATGTTCTTCTTCATCGTGCTGATCTTCCTGCCGCTGCTCGGTCACGCGGACAAGCACGGCGAGTACTACACGATTCCGAACGCCAACGCTCCGGCCGCGGCCCAGGCCGCGGGCCACTAGCCGGCTGGCAGAGAACCGAGCCATGTCGCTCCGGGCCATTCACCTCCTGTTCATCGCCGCGTCGATCCTGCTGGCGGCGTTCATGGCCTTCTGGGGCGTGGCGATGTTCCTGACGGAGCGGGGCGTGGCCTGGCATCTGACGTTCGCGGCCGGATCGTTCTGCGCGGTCGTGGGAATGGCGGTCTACGCGGTGAAGTTCGTGCGCAAGACGCGCGAAATCGGGATGCACTGATCGCAACGCGGTGGACGAGCAGGGAGCAGGCTGATGACACGAACCGGAACGCGGGCCGCACGCATGGTTGCGTTCGCGGCGCTGGTGCTCGTTCTCGCGCCCGCGGCCGCGTGGGCGTGCCCGATTTGCTTCGGAGCCGACCCCGATTCGGCCACCGGCCGCAGCGTGAACTGGGCGGTCCTGACGCTGCTCGGGGTCACCGGCGGGGTGCTGAGCGGCTTCGTCGGTTTCATCTTTCATCTGTTGAAGCGTTCCCGGCAGGCGCTCGGGAACGATGCGGCGTTCGAGACCGCGGCGCGGCGCGGCCAGCCCGGAGGGGAATCGTAGATGGGTGAACTACTGGGACTGCCGATCCAGGCGTCGGAGCACGCGCCCGAGATCGACGAGATGATCATTCTGATCCACTACCTGATGGCCGTGCTGTTCGTCGGGTGGGGCGCGTTCTACGTCTACACGCTGATCCGGTTCCGCGCCAGCGCCAATCCGAAGGCGGACTACCACGGTGTCACCAGCCACACGTCCAGCTACCTGGAGATCGGCGTGGCCGTGATCGAAGCGGTTCTGCTGATCGGCTTCGCCGTTCCCGCCTGGGCGCATCGGGTGAACGACATTCCGCCCGAAGAAGAGGCCACGGTCGTCAACATGATCGGCAAGCAGTTCGAGTGGATCTCGCATTATCCGGGCCCGGACGGCCGGTTCGGGCGGCGCGACATCAGTCTGATCACGCCGACCAACAACATCGGCCTCGACCGGAGCGACCCGAACGGCGCCGACGACATCGTGTCGATCAACCAGATGAACCTGCCGGTGAACAAGCCGGTCATCGTCTACCTGTCGTCGCAGGACGTCATCCACAGCATGGGCATCGCCGAGATGCGCGTGAAGCAGGACGCGATTCCCGGCATCCAGATCCCGGTCTGGTGGGTGCCCACCGAGCTCGGCCAGTTCGAGGTCAACTGCTCGCAGCTCTGCGGCCTCGGCCACTACCGGATGCGCGGCTTCGTGACGATCATGGAGCAGGACGAGTACGACGCCTGGCTGGAAGAAGAGGCGTCCTTCCTCACCGGCAACTAGCCCGACAATCGTCGCCGACGGCTCCGATTGCCGCCCAACCGGGCCTGACTAGGAGTCTACGCCGTTTCTACGGCGCAGACTCCTAGCGCCGGAGGCTTCCCGGGCGCCCAGGAGGTCTCTCAGCAGGCGGCCCACGTCCTCCTTGCGCGTAGAGTCCGGAAACAGCCGCTCATGGATCCGGGCGGCTTCGTCCGGGTCGCGGATCTCGAGGTGGCCCAGCAGGATCTCGACGTCCTGCCTGTCCGTGTTCCTGCCGGACTCCAGCTTCATCGCCAGCATGTGTTCGGCGGAAGCGCCGGTCACCACGAGGTACGGCGAGTTGTACAGCGTGGGCGCCCTGGCGTCGGCTTCCCTCGGCATGTAGCTGGCAGCCTGCTCGTTCAGCCAGCTCTCCGGCAGACCACGTTCCCGGGCGATCTCCCGCACCGCGTGGACAGTCGCCGAGTGGCCGCTGTCGATTCGCGCATCGATGTCGTGAGTCGTCCGGTCGCGCCGGTAGGCAAGCGTCATCGCCGCGCCTCCAACCACGTACACGTTCGCCCGCACTCCGACTCGGCGCAGCCGCCTGGAGAGGTCGTCCAGCAGTTCCGTCAGTTGCCGGCGATCAAGGGACCCATGCACGGCGCTCACCGCCTCGTGCGTCGAGGTCCCTCGGATCGGGCAGTGCGCCGTGCCTTACGAATGCCGCAGGCGCATAGAGGATTGCGTTCCGCCGAATCCTCCCGCTGGCCGGCAACGCCCACGGCTGGTCGAGGCGTCGCGCCGGCTCCTCGAGCCAGGCAGGCAGTGGCTGGCCGTGCAGCTCCGCCAGATGTTCCGCAGTTGCGGCCAGCAGGGCGTCCCAGCGCGTGCCGGTCACCGGAGGTGGACTGGCGAGCACGTCGGCTTGTTCGTCGGTCGACAGCGCGTGGAACCGGCGAGGGAGGTCGTGGAGGATGGCGCGCTCGATGTCGGCGTCATTCCATCGTTCGTTGATGGCGTCCGTGTACTGGGTAAGGGACAGGGGCAGGCTCGACATCGCAGTGTTCGCAGTCTATCGCCGGATGCTGTACCAGAGCGCGCGGCGGCGGGAGCGACAACGCGCGAGAGCGGCCCCGATCCGTCGCCGTCGCCGTCGCCGCAGCGGCCGGCCTCAACGACCGGCGGCGGCAATCGCCTCCCGGAGATCGGCGACGATCTGCTCCATCAGATCGCCCGCCTCGGACACGTCCTCCAACGCGATTCTCGCCGCCGCGTCTATCCGCTGCTGGAACGGTCCTATGGGCAGCGCGAGCTTCGCCGCGTCGATCATCGACCGCAGGGTCTCGAGGCGAAGCTGCTGGTAACGCTGGTGCTCGGGGGAGCTCAGCTCCAGCGGCAGGGCGGGGGCTGGCGGGGCCGGGAATTCCGGGGCCGGAACCACGCCGTCCTGCGCCGGGTCGGCCGAGGGATCGCCGGTCGGCGGGGCGACGGCGGGCGGGTCGGCGGCCTCGGGTTGGGCAACCTGCAACGCCGCACCCCCGGTTTCGACAGGCGGGGCGTCGGCGCCGCCGCAGTCGGCCGCCGCGACGCCGAGCACTGCGACGACGACCAACCCCGCCAGCGTCACGCGGTGCGGCGGGCCATGCCGCACCAGAGTGGCGCCGTGAGTCGCGGTCCCCGCCGAGGTCTTCTCCACCGCTCGCACCCGAGCTGCCCCTGCGCCGCGTCTACCGCGCGGCAGCGGCCAGCTCCTCGCGGACGATCTCGACGAACGTCCCGTAGGGGGCCGCGCCCAGGACGGCCCTGCCGTTCAGGAACAGCGTCGGCGTCGACGAGACGCCGTAGCTCATCCCGATGCGCATGTCGCGATCGACCGTCGCGGCGTGCCGGCCGCTGTCGAGGCACTCGTTGAACGCGCCCGGGTCCAGCCCCAGGTCGACGGCGTAGCCCTTCAGCGCGTCGACGTCGAGCGAGCCCTGGCTGGCGAACATCGTGTCGTGCAGCTCCCAGAAACGGCCCTGCTCGTGCGCGCAGTTGCCCGCCTCGGCGGCCTTGAACGCGTTCGGATGGCTCGGCAGCGGATAGTCCTTGTAGACGAACCGGATCTGGCCCTCGAACTGCTCCATCAGCCGCTCCACCGTTTCGGTGGCCCGCCTGCAGTAGGGGCAGTCGAAGTCGGAGAACTCGATGAGCTCGATCGGTGCGGCTTCCGGCCCGCGCGCCGGATCCTCGGCCAGCGCCTCGACGGCGTGCCGCGGCGCCTCGAGCATCACCGACACGTCGTCGGACGTCGCCCGCAGCTCGTTCATATAGGCGTGCAGCGCCTGCAGCGGCCGTTGCTGGTCGAGCACCGCGCGTATCTCGGGCCGCATCTGCTCCAGGGTGCGTCCCGGGAAGCGGTCCCGGTTCCGCTCGTAGATCAGATCGATTTCGGCTTCGGTCACCTCGATCAATCGATCCGGCAGCTCGGCTTCCAGAAGCTCGTCGCGCGTCATGCCGCGCGCCGCCGCCGCGCGCTCGACGAGGCGCTCGCCGACGACGACGTCGAGCGCCCTCCGCCGCGCGTCGTACAGGTCCTGCAGCATGCGGAGCCGCGACGACGCGTCGTTGCGCCGCCACGCGTCCTCGAGCTCGGCGAACGTCACCGCGACGTCGCCGATGCGGGCCACCACCATATCGTCCCGCTGCTGCGCGCCAGCGGGCGCGGCCGCCAGGAACAGGCCGACAACCGCTCCCAATAGGCAAGTCGTTCTTGAAGACATAAGGAGTGCACTCTATCACCGTTCCGCCCGGCTTCGCGGGCGAGAGAACTCCCATCGGCCGCGCCATGTCCGACCCTCCCGGTGGTCCGCGTCTGCACGGTCTCCGCCGCGTGGGCGCCCGGCCGGCGCACCGCCGCGCGGCGCACCTCCTTATAATGCCCCCCCGATGCCCTCGCAGCGGATCGCAGCGCGCGCCCCCCGCGGCCAGGCCGCCGAGACGGACGTCCACACGGATCGCGCGGCGGTGTCGGCGGTCCTCGAAGACGCCGCACACTATCCGGGCGGGCACGCGGCGGGCGTCGCGCGGCCGGCCACCGAGGCGGACGTCGCCGCGCTGGTCGCGAGCGCACCGCACGTCCTGCCGATCGGCGCCCAGTCGTCGCTGACCGGCGGCGCGACGCCGCTGGGCGACGTAGTACTCGACCTGCAGCGCTTCGACCGCATCGTCTCCCTCCGCGCGGACGAGGTCGTGGTCCAGCCCGGCGTGCCGATCGGCGTGCTGCAGGCCGCGCTTGCGCGCGACGACCGGTTCTATCCGCCGGCGCCCACCTTCGACGGCGCCTGCACGGGCGGCGTGGTCGCCACGAACGCGGCCGGTGCCGCCACCTTCAAGTACGGCACGACGCGCGACTGGGTCCGGAAGCTCACGGTGGTTCTTGCGACCGGCGACGTCCTCGATCTGACCCGCGGCGAGACCATCGCGGGCCCCGACGGCTGCTTCGAGATCCTCACCGGCAGCGGCGCGCTACGCGTGCCGGTCCCCACGTACCGGATGCCCGGCGTCGCCAAGTGCTCGGCGGGCTACTTCGCCGCGCCCGGGATGGATCTCGTGGACCTGTTCGTCGGCTCGGAGGGCACGCTCGGGGTCGTTACCGAGGTGACTCTCGCGGTCGTCGCGCCGGCCCCGAGGGTGGCGCTGGTCTGGATCCCGTTGCCGAGCGACGCGGCCGCGACCGACCTGACGCGCACGCTCCGGGTCGCCGCCCGCGACGCGTGGCGGCACGGCCCCGCACAGGGAGTCGACGTGGCCGCCATCGAGCACCTGGACGCGCGGAGCCTCGCCATCGTGCGCGAGGACGGGGACGCGCGGCGACTCCGGGTTGCGGCGCCGGCCGATGCGCGGGCAGTCCTGCTCGCGCAGATCGAGCTGCCGCCGGGAGCCGCGCAGACGCCCGGCGCGGCCTACGACGAGATCGCCGGCGCCCTCGCCGGCGATGCGCCGGATACGCCGCTCGTGCGATTCTGCCGGCTGCTCGCCGCTGCCGGCGCGCTCGACCAGGCCGAGATCGCGCTGCCCGGCGACCGGCGGCAGGCCTGCCTCACCGCGGTGCGCGAGGCGGTCCCGGAGGGCGTCAACCGCCGGGTCGGCGAGGCGAAGCGCGGCGACGCCGCCATCGAGAAGACCGCGGCGGACATGATCGTCCCGTTCGCACGGTTCGACGAGAGCCTGGCGCTCTTCCACCGGGCGTTCGATTCACGCGGTCTCGACTACGCCATCTGGGGCCACATCTCGGACGGCAACGTTCACCCCAACGTGATCCCGGCTACGATGGAAGACGTGGTCCTCGGCAAGCAGGCCATCCTGGAGTGCGGACGCGAGATAGTTCGCCTCGGCGGCTGTCCCCTCGCGGAGCACGGGGTGGGACGCAATCCCGTCAAGCAGGCCCTGCTGCGCCAGTTGTACGGCGCGCGGGGGGTCGCCGAGATGCGCGCCGTGAAGGCCGCGCTCGATCCGCACGGAAAGCTGGCGCCCGGCGTGCTCTTCCCGGCCGAAGAGCGTTGATCGAGACGGAGGGGGAGCCGATGGGTTGGTTTCTCGTCAACTGGCTGACCACCGGGCTGGCGCTCGGGGCGGTGGCCTGGATCCTGCCCGGGGTGACGATCGTGTCGCTGCCGGCCCTCGCCGTGGCGGCCATCGTGCTGGGCATCGTCAACGCGGTCGTCAAACCGGTGCTCGTCGTGCTGACGCTGCCGCTGACGGTCATGACGCTCGGCGTGTTCTACCTCATCGTCAACGGCGTGGCCTTCGCCCTCGCCGCCTGGATCGTCCCCGGCTTCGAGGTGCGGTCGCTGTGGTGGGCGATGCTCGGGGCGGCGCTCGTCGGCCTGGTATCGATGTTGATCGGGGGCTTCCGGCAGCCGCCGCGCCGCACGCGGATCGACGTCATCGACGTCACCGCGCGTCGCGACTGACGCGCCGAGCTACAACTCGACCCGGCGCAGGCGCAGCGCGTTGCCGACCACCGACAGCGAGCTCAGGGTCATCGCGGCGCTCGCCCAGATGGGGCTGATCAACAGGCCGACGATCGGATAGAGCAGGCCGGCGGCCACCGGCACGCCGACCGCATTGTAGATGAACGCCAGGGCCAGATTCTGGCGGACGTTGCGCATCGTGGAGCGGCTGAGCCGCCGCGCCCGCGCAATCGCCCGCAGATCGCCGCGAACCAGGATGATCCCGGCGCTCTCCATCGCGACATCGGTGCCCGTCCCCATCGCGATGCCGACGGCCGCCTCGGCCAGGGCCGGGGCGTCGTTGATGCCGTCGCCCGCCATCGCCACGGTCCGCCCGCGGGCCTGCTCGTCCGCCACGAGGCGGCGCTTGTCGGCCGGCAGCACCTCCGCCACGACGGCCGCCGGATCGATCCCGACCTCGGCGGCCACCGCCTCGGCGGTCGCGCGGCTGTCGCCGGTGGCCATCACGATCCGCAGGCCCTCGCGACGCAGCCTTGCGAGCGCTTCCTTCGTCGACGCCTTGATGGGATCGACGACGCCGATCACGCCGGCCGGTCTTCCGTCCACCGCGACGAAGACCACCGTCTCCCCGCGTCCGCGCACCTCTTCCGCGACCCTCGCCAGGGCGCCCGCGTCAATCCCCTGCGCCTCCAGGAACGTAGCGGTTCCGACGACGACCCTTCGCGCATCGATGCTCCCGGTCACTCCGCCACCGGGCTCGGACCCGAAGTCGGTTGCGACCACCGAAGGGACGCCGCGGGCGTCGGCCTCGGCGATGATCGCCGTCGCCAGCGGGTGTTCGCTCGCCCGCTCGACGGCGGCCGCCAGTCTCAGCAGCTCGTCGCCAGTGATCGCTTTCGGGGTCGATAACTTCGTAGCGGTCCTGACAACGACCTCCTGCGCCGACACCGCGTTCTCGAGCGTTTCACTGATTTCCGGTGGCGGCGCCGGAACTACCGCACGAACGCGCGGCTTGCCCTCGGTCAGCGTGCCGGTCTTGTCCACGATCAGGGTGTCGACCCGCTCCAGGGTCTCCAGTGCCGCCGCGTCCCGTATGAGCACGCCGGCCGTGGCTCCGCGTCCGGTCCCGACCATGATCGCCATCGGCGTCGCCAGCCCCAGCGCGCAAGGGCAGGCGATGATGAGCACCGCCACGGCGCTCAGCAGGGCCAGCGCCAGCCGCGGCTCCGGCCCCCAGAGCGTCCAGCCGGCAAACGCCGCGACTGCCACGATGACGACCGCCGGCACGAACCAGGCGGCCAGGCGGTCCGCCACGCGCTGAATCGGCGCACGGCTGCGTTGCGCTTCGCTGACCATTCGCACGATCTGGGCGAGCAGGGTCTCCGCGCCCACCCGCTCGGCGCGCATCGTCAGGCTCCCCGTGCCGTTCATCGTGGCGCCGATCACCGCATTGCCGGGCCCCTTCTCGACCGGGATCGGCTCGCCGCTGATCATCGATTCGTCGACCGCGCTGCGGCCTTCGATTACAACCCCGTCGACCGGCACGCGCTCGCCGGGCCGCACCCGCAGCAGATCCCCTACGCGCACTTCCGCAAGCGGCACATCCCGATCACGCTCACCCGTTGTGTCGGCGCCGGATACGCCGTCGACGTGGCCGATCCGATGCGCAATCGCCGGCGCCAGGCCGAGCAGCGACCGCAGCGCCTCCCCGGTTCGCTGCCGCGCCCGCAACTCCAGCACCTGCCCGAGCAGCACGAGCGCAACGATGACCACCGCGGTATCGAAATACGGCTCGACGCCGCCCTCCATCCGGAAGCCGGCCGGAAAGATGTCCGGCACCACCGTCGCCGCCGCGCTGTAGAGGAACGCCGCCCCGACCCCGAGCGCGATCAGCGTGAACATGTTCGGTCTGCGATTGACGATCGACGCCCAGCCCCGCTCGAAGAAGGGACGTCCCGCCCACAGCACGACCGGCGCGGCGCAGGCGAGCTGGATCCAGTTGGATGCCGCACGACTCAAGGGCAGCGCCGACGCGCCGGCCACCATCTCGGTCATCGCGATGCCGAACACCGGCAACCCGACCGCCGCGGCGATCCGGAACCGGCGCGTCATGTCGACCAGTTCGGGGTTCGGCGCCTCCTCCCGCGTCACCGCCCGCGGCTCGAGCGCCATGCCGCACGCCGGGCAGGCACCCGGCTCTTCCTGGACGACGTCGGGGTGCATCGGGCAGGTGTACTCGACCGCCGCCGCGGGGACCGCAACGAGCTCCGGCTCGAGCGCCATGCCGCAGCTCGGACAGGGAACCGGCTCGGTCTCGCGCACCTCGGGACACATCGGACAGACATAGACCGTGCCCGGGTCATCCGATGCATGGCGGTGATGCGCCGCCTCATGGCCGACCGGAGCGTGCCCGGCATGCCCATGGTGGGCCCCGCCGTTGCCCGCGGACTCCTCGCGGACGCGCAGGAACGCCTCCGGATCGGTCTGAAACGCCGCCTGACACCCGCCGCAGCAGAACAGGTAGGTCGTGCCCTCGTATTCGTGCGTGAACCGGGCGTTGTCCGGGTTCACGGTCATGCCGCAGACCGGATCGCGTGTCTCGACTGTCATGGCTCCCCCGGTCGCGCTCACAGCTCCCGCAGCGCCGTCGCCACCGGCAGCCTCGCGGCCCGGATGGCGGGGAAGAGCCCCCCGAAGAAGCCCATCACGACCGCCCAGGCGATGCCCTGGACGAGCAGGGCCGGGGTCACGGCAAAGGCGAAGGCCACCTGGCTGAAGGTCTGCCAGTTGATGGTGGCGGTCTGGTAGCCGTTGAAGCCGGCGTAGGCGAGCAGCCCCCCGATGAGGCCGCCGGTCACGCACAGCACGAGCGATTCGACCATAACCGAGATGACCACCGGCAGGCCGCCGAAGCCGAGGGCCCGCAGCGTCGCGATCTCGCGGGTCCGCGCCGCGACGGCGGTGTACATGGTGTTGATGCCCCCGAACACCGCCCCGATGCCCATCAGAAGCGCGATCACCGTGCCGATGCCGGTGATGATGCCGGTGACGGCCTCCGACTGTCCCGAGTAGTAGGCGTCCTCGCGCTCGACCATCACGTCCAGCCGCGGGTCGGTCGTGAGCGCGTCCTTGAACGCGTCGAAGTCGCCGGCCGAGTCGAGCTTCGCGTAGACCGACTGGAACGTGTCGCCGCGGCGGTAGGCCGGCTGCAGCACGCGGGCGTCGCACCAGATCTCCGACTCGGCGATGGTGCCGTCCGCCTCGAAGATGCCGACCACCTCCCACGTGCTCTCGCCCCAGCGCTGCGTCGAGCCGAGGTCGATGCCCGCGAACTGGTTGGCCGCGCTGCGGCCCACGATGATCTCGTTGGTGCCGGGCCGGAAGATGCGGCCCTCGACGATGCGAACTTCGTCGCGGACCCGGAACGCGGCCGGCTCCACCCCGCGCAGCGGCACGTTGGCCGGCGACCCCGTGCTCCGCTTGGGGACGTCCACCACCACGAACAGCTCGGCCGAGGCGACCGCCCCCCCGTCCCCGCGCTGCACCCCCGGCGCGTCCTTGACGATGCGGGTCGTGGCGAGCGTGATGCCGCTGCTCAGCTCGGAGTCGCTCCCGCCCCGCATGACGATCGCGGTGTCGGGCGAGCCGGCGCCGGTCAGCGCCGCCCGGAACCCTTCGGCGATGGAGAGTACCGCCACGAAGACTATGACCACGCCGGTGACGCCGATAACCGCGACGACCGACGAGCCGGCGCGCTGCGGCAGCGTGCGGAGCGAGAGCACGGTGACGATGAAAATCTGCGTCAGGAACCGCATCGCTACACCTTCCTGAGCGCGTCGACGATGCGCAGGCGCGTCGCCAGCAGCGCGGGCACGGCCCCCGCCGCGAATCCGAGCAGAACCACGAAGACGCCGCCCAGCACGAGGTCGCGGGTCGGGAGCAGGAACACCGTCAGGAAGCCGCCGGTCGGGTCGCCCAGGCCGATCAGAAACGACCCGCTGCCGAGCCCGGCCGCGCCGCCGACGACGGCCAGGGCGAGCGACTCCATCAACACCAGGGCGAGTACCCGCCGGTCGGTGAATCCGAGCGTCTTCAGCACCGCCAGCTCGTTCGTCCGCTCCCGAATCGACTGCGCCATCGTGTTCGCCGTAATGACCAGGATCGTGAAGAAAACCGCGGCCAGTATGGCGGTCACCATGGCCCCGATGTTGCCGATCTGATCGGCGAAGCCCTGCAGGAACGCCTGCTCGGTCGAGGTCCTCGTCTCGGCCGGCGAGTTGGCGAAGCGCGTGTCGATGGCCGCGGCCACGTCGGCCGATCGTGCCGGATCGTCGATGCGGATGACGTACTGACCTACGAACCGCACGCCCTGGTCGTTCGCCTCCATCAGGTACTCGTGGTGGAAGAGCAACGTGGACGTGTCGTAGCCCTCCGTGCCCGCCTCGTAGATGCCGTCGATGGTGAACTCCCAGGTCGGGCCGCTGCGGGTGCGGAAGATCGTGCCCTCGATCGGGATACGGTCGCCCACCTCCCATCCGAAACGGTCCGCCGTCACCCGGCCGACGATGGCGCCGGTACGGTTCCGCAGCCACGCCTCGCGCTCCTCGTCGCTCAGGACGATCTCGGGATACAGGCGCAGGTAGCTCTCGGGATCGACCGCGAACTGCGCGAAGAAGTTCCGAGGATCCTGGTAGATGCCGCCGAACCAGGACATGTGGCTGATGTCCGCCACCCCGTCGACGGCGGCGATGCGGCCCAGGTAGCTCTCCGGCAGCGGCTGGATGAGCGACACCTTGTGGATGACCAGCATGCGATCCGCGCCGGCAACGGAGACGCCGGTGCCGAACGCCAGCCGGATCGCGGCCAGATACGCGAAGAGGACGAACGCCACCATGATCGACAGCACGGTGAAGAGCGTCCGCGCCTTGCGCCGAAACAGGTTCTTCCAGACGAGCGGCAGGAACTTCATGACTCCGGCTCCGTGGCGAGCACGCCCTTGTTCAGGTGCAGCGTCCGCCGGGCGCGGGCGGCGGCGTGCGCATCGTGCGTGACCATGACGATGGTCTTGCCGTGCTCGGCGTTGAGCGCCTGCAGCAGATCGAGGATCTCGTCGCCGGACCTCCGGTCGAGGTCGCCCGTCGGTTCGTCGCACAACAACAGCGTCGGGTCGGTGACGATGGCGCGGGCGATGCCCACCCGCTGTTCCTGGCCGCCCGAGAGCTGGCGCGGGTAGTGCTTCGCCCGGTCGGACAGACCCACCACCTCCAGCGCGGTCGCGACGTGCCGGCGGCGCTCGCCGCGGGACAGCGGCGTCAGCAGCAGCGGCAGCTCCACGTTCTTCTCGGCCGTCAGCACCGGCAGCAGGTTGTAGAACTGGAACACGAACCCGACGTGCCGGGCCCGCCAACCGGCCAGCTTCCCACCCGCCATGCGGTCGATCCGGTCGCCGCCCACCACGACCTCGCCCTCGGACGGGGTATCGAGCCCGCCGAGCAGATTGAGCAGGGTGGTCTTCCCCGATCCGGACGGTCCCATCAGGGCCAGGAAGTCCCCCGCCGGCAGGTCGAGGGTCACGCCCTGCAGCACGTCGATCCGCTCCGACCCGCGCCGGAACACCTTGTGGAGGTTCCGGACCTGCACCAAAGCCCCATTGTCACTCATGCCGCGCGCCTCCGCTGTCGCCCCCGAGGTCATCTACGTGCCGCTGGCACTTCCCGAACGGGTTGTCCTGCAGTTGCTCCCGCCGTCCCCGGGGTCCGAATCAGTCGGCCACGACACGATCGCCGTCGGCCAGTGCGGCCGGGCCCTCGATCACGACCCGCTCCCCGGCCGTAACGCCGGCCAGCACCTCGACGTCGCCGCCGTCTTCCAGACCGGTGGTGACCGCCCGCCGCTCGACCGTCTCGCCGCGCGCCACGAAGACCACCGGCGTGCCGCCGTCGCTGCGCAGCGCCGCCGCCGGCATCCACAGCCGCGGCGGGGCATCGGCAACAGCCTCCTCGGGCGGCGGCCCGGCTTCGAGAAACGCCACGTTCACACCCATGTCCGGCAGGATGCGGGAATCGCCCAGCTCGTCGAACGCGATCCGTACGAGGACCGTCGCCCGCTGGCGGTCGGCGGCCGGAATCGTCGTTATCACGCTGGCCGGAATCTCCCAGTCGGGGTAGGCGTCGAGCGTGGCCAACACCCGCTGCGCGGGCGAGACGCGGTTGATGTAGCTCTCGTTGACGTCGACCTCGATCTCCAGAGACGACATGTCGACGATGGTGCAGACGCCGGTGCGCGTGAAGCCGCCGCCCGCGCTGACCGGCGAGATCATCTCGCCGGGCTGCGCATCCTTCGAGATGGCGACACCGCTGAACGGCGCCCGGATGACGGTGTCCTCCAGCGCGGTCCGCCGCACGTCGATCTCGCGCTCGGCGACGACGACCTGCTCGCGCTGATTGGCGATGCGGGCCCGTAGCGAGTCGGCCTCGGCCTGCGCCGCGTCGAGGTCGGCCTGCCCGATCAGGCGCTGCTCGAGCAGACGCCGCTGGCGGCCGAGATCGAGCCGGGCCTCCTCGTAGCGCACCTCGAGCTCGGCCTGAGCACCGCGCGCCGCGCCGAGCTGCGCCTCGGCCAGCGCCAGGTACGACCGCTCCGTGGTGTCGTCGAGCCGGGCCAGCACCTGCCCCTCGGCCACCACCATCCCTTCCTCGACGAGCACGTCGACGATGCGTCCCGTGACCTTGGACGAAACGGTCGACTGCAGGCGCGCCGTCACGTAACCGGACGCGTTCAGGACCGTCGGCTGAGCGTCGGCGGACACCGTCTGCCGCACCAACGCGGTGCTCACGACCGGAATCCGGGCCTCCTCCCACCAGCGCCAGCCGGCAAGGCCCCCGGTCCCCGCAACGACCAGGGCCAGTACTGGCCAGACTACCCGCCCCACCCAGGACCGGCCGTTCCGCGACCTGTCGATCTTCAGCTCGTCGAGTGACGCTGCCATGGTACTTGTGCTCGTAGCGGCCGTGCCCTGATAATACGCGCCGGAAGCGCTCTCGATGACAGCCGTGGCGCCGCCGGGCTGCCCGCGGTCGATTCGACGTGGCTCGAAGCGTTCAAGTTCCCCGCCCCGATCGGGTCCGGGCCGGCCGGCGGCCGTCGAGGCGCGATTCCTCGAAACCACACGTGCATGGCGACTCCCGTCTGTTGTAGATTACCGTGCCGGTCGAAAGAACCCTGGACAAACGACGACCGGTAGGGTAGATAATCGGAAGTCCCCCCGACTCCCATGTCGAGGAAATACCGCCAGCAAGGGTACCAGGACGACGACCGCCAGCGCCCGGAGCGTACTGGCGAGCGCAAGCCCAAGGGTGACGGACGCCCGCGGCGCGGCTACGGTCCGCGCGAACCGCGGGTCGTGAACATGCCGGCCTTTCGGGAAGTGCTGAAGTGCGCGCGTTGCGGGGCGTCGCTGTCGTCGTCGATTCGCTTCGACACCCAGTGCGCCAAGTGCGCGGCCGATTTGCACAGTTGCGCCCAGTGCACGTGGTTCGACACGAGCCGGACGCGCGAGTGCGCGCAGCCGATTCCCAAGCGGGTTTCCCCGAAGGATGCCCGCAACAGTTGCACCTTCTTCGAGGCGCGGGTGACGGTGGAGCGGGAAACGCACTCCAGCGTGGCGGCGCCGGCCCCGGCCGCCCCGGCGGCGAGACGGCCGGCCAGCCCGGCGGCGGCCAGCGCGCGGCAGGCGTTCGACGATCTGTTCAAGTAGACCTTTCGCCGACCACCCGAAGATGTACTCTCCCGGCGCAGCCACCGACCTCCAGCGGCGTCTCGCAGCCCTCTCTTCGCCGGTGAGACTGGTGTTCTTCACGCAGACCTTCGGATGCGACACGTGCCTGCCCGCGCGCCAGGCGGCCGACCGGATCGCCGCGCTCTCGGAGCGGATCACGGTCGAGGAGCACAACCTGGTACTCGATCGCGAGCAGGCAGCCGAGTACGGCGTCGAATGGGCGCCGGCGCTGGCCGTGGTCGGGGAAGAGGATGCGGGGATGCGCTACTACGGCGTCCCGGAGGGCTACGAGATAGAGTCCTTGGTGGACGCCATCGAGATCGCCGCCGGGGGCGGGCCCACCCTGAGCGACGACAGCCTCGACGCGCTCGACACCCTCGAGCGGAACCTGCACCTGCGCGTGTTCGTCACCCCCACCTGACGCTTCTGTCCCCAGGCGGTCAGCCTGGCCTGGCGTATCGCGGCGGCCAGCCCGCACGTGACGGCATCGGTGATCGAGGCGACATCGTTTCCCGACCTGGCGCAACGGTACCGGGTGACCGGCGTCCCCAAGACGCTGCTGGACGACACGGTGGAGATCATGGGCGCACTGCCCGAGGCCGAGTTCGTGGCGCAGGTCGTGCAGGCCGGGACATGAATGCGCCCGGCGCCGGCCGGACGCCTCGGCTTCGACCTCCCCGCCGGACCACCGGATATGCGCTGGCGGCGGCGTGCGCCGTCGCCCTGAGCCCCTTCATGTCGGCGCCGGCCGGACAGTCGTTGCCGCCGGTCGAATACCACCTGTCCGTTCCCGCTCCCCAGCACCGTTGGCTGTCCGTCGACGTCCGATTCGAAGCAGTGGGCGATGCACCGCTCCACGTCCGGATGAGCAGTGCATCTCCTGGGCGCTACGCGCGGCACGAGTTCGCCAAGAACCTGATCGAGATTGCCTTTACCGGCGCGGCCGGCGCTCTGGCGGAAGTTGCCCGTCACGGGCCGGCGCATTGGGAGGTGGGCGGACACGGCGGCGAGGTCCGCGCCCACTACCGGCTGTTCGGCGACCGGATCGACGGCACGTATCTGGCCGTCGACACCACGCACGCCCACATGAACGCGCCGGCCACGCTGCTGTGGGCGGAGGGACTCGAAGATCGGGCGGCCCGGGTGACGCTCACCCCGCCGGGCGGCGCGGCGTGGAGCGTCGCCACCCAGCTCTTCCCGACGGACGATCCGCTGACCTATACGGCCCCCAACCTCGCCTACCTGCTCGACAGCCCGATCGAGTTCAGCGACTTCGCGCTTCGCACATTCACCGTCCCGGATCCGGCGGACCCGGCATACCGACCCACGTTCCGGGTTGCGGTCCATCACGTCGGCGGCGAGGCCGGGTTCGCGGCGTACGTGGCGGCAGTCGAGTCCATCGTGCGCGAAACGGTACCGATCTTCGGCGAATTCCCGCGGTTCGAGACGGGGACCTACACCTTCATCGCGGACTATCTGCCGGCGGCGAGCGGCGATGCGATGGAGCACCGCAACAGCACCGTCCTGACCGCCAACGCCGGTCTCGACCGGGCGGCCGACCGGACCCGCCTTCTCGGGTCGGTGTCCCACGAGTTCGTGCACGCGTGGAACGTCGAGCGCATCCGCCCCCGGTCGCTCGAGCCCTTCGACTTCACGACGGCGAACGTCTCGGGCGAGCTCTGGCTCGCGGAGGGGTTCACCAACTACTACGGCGCGCTGATCCTCCAGCGGGCCGGCCTGGTCGATCTGGGTGCGACGCTGAACCGCTTCGAGAGGGTAATCGACACGGTGACCAACGGGCCGGGCCGGCGGTTCCGCTCCGTCGTCGAGATGAGCCGGATGGCACCGTTCACGGACGCGGCGACCGCCATCGACCCGACGAACTTCGACAACACGTTCATCTCCTACTACGTCTGGGGCGAAGCGATCGCCCTGGGCCTCGATCTCGCCCTGCGCGAACGAACCGGCGGCCGTGCGACTCTCGACGACTACATGCGCGCGCTGTGGGAGCGGTTCGGTCGATCCGGCGGCGGCACGCCCGGCGTGGTCGGGCAGCCGTACACCCCGGCAGATGCAGAGGTCGTGCTCGGCCGGATCGCCGGGGATCCGGCGTTCGCCCGCGAGTTCTTCGCCCGTTACATCGACGGCCGGGAAGTGGTCGACTACGCCCGGCTACTGGCCGCAGCCGGCATCGTCATGCGGCCTGCCGCGCCCGGGCGCGCCTCGCTCGGCGCAGCTCCGCTCGGCGGCGGCATGCGGGTGGTCCGCGCGACCGCCTACGGCTCGCCGCTCCACGAGGCCGGGCTCGACCGCGGCGACGTGCTCACCTCGTTCGACGGGCGCCGGCTGACATCGGCGTCGGACCTGCGACGGCTCGTCGCCTCGAAGCAGCCGGGGGACAGAGTGAGCCTCGGCTTCCGGCGCCAGGGGCGCGACCTGGAAACGAACGTCACCCTGGCCGCGGACGCGCGCATCGACATCCTGCCGGTGGAGTCCAGTCGCCTGTCCCGCGCACAGCAAGCATTCAGGCGGGCGTGGCTGGGGAGTCGACAATAACCGCCCACGATCGTACCGACATGCGGCAGCACCGGTTCGGGATCGGAACCGGGCCCCGCTTCCCCGCGACGCGCGGCCGGCCCTCGGCCACGGCGCCGGGGTTGCACGGAATCAACCCATCACATACTCTTCCGGTAGGTAAACGCATCACGGCCGGGACGGGGCCGTCGGACCTGTATTCGGGAAGGACATCCGCTCATGCCGACGAGACTCGTGGTCGCGCTGTCGGCGCTGGTCTTGTTCGTCGCACTACCGGCGCTGGCCGAGCTGTACACCGAGTGGCTCTGGTTCGGTGAAGTCGAGTACCGGAGCATCTTCCTCAAGAGCCTGACGACGCGGTGGCTGCTGGGAGCCGTCGCCTTCGTCGCGGCGTTCCTTGCCCTGCTCGGCAATCTGCGCGCAGCCGTCAAGGGGGCCAGGCGTCCGTTCGTGCTCTTCGCCGGCGGCGGGGACCTGCAGCCGATCGTGCTCGAGCGCCGGCACCTCGCCTGGCTGTCCCTGGGTGCGTCGGCCCTGGCCGCTCTCTTCATCGGCGGGGTGGCCTCCAGCCAGTGGCTGCTGGTCCTGCAGTACCTGGAGGCGACGCCCTTCGGCCTGGCGGATCCGCTGATCGGGCGCGACGCCGCGTTCTACATCTTCACGTTGCCGTTCCTCGAATTCGTGCGCATCGGCCTCTTTGCGGTGGTCGCGCTGGCGCTCGTCGGCTCGGGCGCCGCCTACGTGGTCACCGGGGAAATCGAGCTCCAGCCGGACGGTATCAAGGTGGGCGAACAGGCCCGCCGCCACCTGCTTCTGCTCGGTGCGGCCGTCTTCCTGCTCTTCGCCTGGGCCGCGTACCTGGACATGCCGCGCCTGCTGACGACGCCGGCCGGCATCGTGCACGGGGCGTCGTACGTCGACGTGGCGGTGCGCCTGCCGGTACTGCGAATCCTGATGGCGGTGTCGGTGTTCGCGGCCGGCGCCTGCGTCTACTCGGCGTTCGCGAGCAGCCTGTGGCCGGTGGCGGCGGTGACGGCCGTGTACCTGCTGGTCTGGATCGGCGGCGGCGGAACGGCGACCGCGCTGCAGCAGCTGGTGGTCACGCCGGACGAGCAGCAGAAGGAGGCGCCGTACATCGCCCACAACATCGCGGCGACGCGCACAGCGTTCGACCTCGACGCGGTCGAGGAGCGGCAGGTGTCGGGCGACGCCCTCCTGACCATGGAGGACATCGAGAGCAACTCCGAGACGATCAACAACGTCCGGCTCTGGGATCACCAGCCGCTGCTGGACACCTTCGGACAGATCCAGGAGATCCGCACCTACTACGAGTTCGCATCGGTCGACAACGACCGCTACATGGTCGACGGCGAGTACCGCCAGACCATGGTGTCGGGCCGCGAGATCAACTCGGACAGCCTGCCGAACCGGTCGTGGGTGAACGAGCGCCTGCAGTACACGCACGGATTCGGCGTCGCGCTCGGCCCCGTCAACCAGGTTACGGAGGAGGGCCTGCCGGTCCTGTTCATCCAGGACCTGCCGCCCACCTCGCAGACCGACCTCGCCGTCGATCAACCGAGCATCTACTTCGGCGAGCTGTCCAACGACTACGCGCTGGTCAACACGAACACCGACGAGTTCCACTACCCGGAGGGCGACGACAACGTCTCCACCCGTTACGACGGCACCGGCGGGGTGGAGATCGGCGGTCTGCTGCGCCGGCTGCTGCTCAGCCTCCGGTTCCAGTCCTACGAGATCCTCGTCAGCGGCCAGCTCAACCCCGACAGCCGGATCATCTTCCACCGCAACATCTCGGACCGGGTGGCCACCATCGCCCCGTTCCTGCGCTACGACGCCGACCCGTACCTGGTGATCGCGGACGGGCGGCTCTACTGGATGCGCGACGCCTACACGGTCTCCGGCAACTATCCGTACTCGACGCCGGTCGGCAACGGCATCAACTACATCCGCAACTCGGTGAAGATCGTCATCGACGCCTACGACGGAGACACGACGTTCTACCTGGCCGAGCCGGACGACCCCCTGGGCGTCACCATCGGGAAGATCTTCCCCGACCTGCTGCGGCCGCTCGACGAGATGCCGGACGAGCTGAAGAGCCACATCCGGTACCCGGAGGGGATCTTCTCGCTGCAGACCTCGATGTACTCGACGTTCCACATGACCAACCCCTCGGTCTTCTACAACCGCGAGGACCAGTGGGAAGTGCCGGTCATCGACAACGAGCAGATGGAGCCGTACTACACGATCATGCGGCTGCCGGGCGAAGAGCGGGCCGAGTTCATCCAGATGCTGCCGTTCACGCCGCGCGGCAGGAACAACCTGGCCGCCTGGATGGTGGCGCGCAGCGACGGCGAGAACTACGGCAAGATGCTCGTCTTCCAGTTCCCCAAGCAGAAGCTGGTGTTCGGCCCGTCGCAGATCGTTGCGCGCATGAACCAGGACCAGGAGATCTCGCCGCAGATCACCCTCTGGAACCAGCAGGGGTCGGAGGTGATCCAGGGCACGCTGCTCGTGATCCCGATCGAGGAGGCGCTGCTCTATATTCGGCCGCTGTATCTGCGGGCTTCGGGAGGCCGCATCCCCGAATTGACGCGCGTGGTGGTCGCCTACCAGAACCAGATCGTCATGGAGGAGACGCTGGACGCCGCGCTGACGCGACTGTTCGGCGAGCCCGGGCAGCCATCGGCCCTGCCGGCGTCCACGCTGGTCGCGGACGCCGCGCCGGGAACGCCGGCCGCGATACGTTCTGCCGCGGCATCGCCACAGACCGGATCGCTGGCGGTCCGGGCGCAGGATCACTACACGCGAGCGATCCGGGCCCAGCGCAGCGGCGACTGGGCGCTGTACGGGCGGGAGCTCGAGCGGCTCGGCGAGGTGCTCGCGGAACTGCGCGACGGCGAGAGCGACAACTGAACGAGACTCGGAGGCGCATTTGGCGCGGGAGATACACCACATGAAGAGCTTGCATCGTCACGGGACAATCATCCTGGCTTTCGCCATCCTTGCCGCCCCCGCGGCGTGCGGCGGCGCGCCGGAGCAGGTCGAGCCGACGCCGGGGCTGACCGCCTTCACCGGGGCGCGCCTGATCATCGGGGACGGCGGCGCCATCGAGAACGGTACGCTCGTGGTCCGCGACGGCGTCATCGAGGCGGTCGGGGCGAGCGCCGAGGTCGCGGTGCCGGAGGATGCCTCGACGGTGGATCTCAGCGGGAAGACCGTGACACCCGGACTGGTCAACGCCCACGGGCACGTCAACAACGTCATCGGGCTCGAAGCCGACCCGTCCTTCTACACGGAGGCGCACGTCGAGAACCAGCTTGCGCTGTACGCGCGCTACGGGGTGACCACCGTCGTCAGCCTCGGCGGCGACGGGCCCGAGGCCGTCGCGGTGCGCGACCGCGAAGGCCCCGACCTGAACCACGCACGCATCCGCGTCGCCGGTCCGGTCATCGTCGCCGACACGCCCGAGCAGGCGGCCGAGCGGGTGAACGCGGCGGCCGACATGAACGTCGACTTCATCAAGATCCGCGTCGACGACAACCTGGGCGCCACCGAGAAGATGACCCCCGAGGTCTACCAGGCGGTCATCGATACGGCGCACGAGCGCGGCCTGAAGCTGACTGCGCACATGTACTACCTCGACGACGCCAAGGGTCTGATGAACGCCGGGGCGGACTTTCTCGCTCACAGCGTCCGCGACGTCGACGTGGACCAGGAGCTGATCGACCTGCTGACGGCCAGCGACGTCTGCTACTGCCCGACGCTGATGCGCGAGGTCTCGACCTACGTCTACGAGGAGCGGCCGGAGTGGTTCGACGAGGAGTTCTTCCTCAGGGACGCCGACCCGGGGGTGATAGCGGCGCTCGAGGACCCGGAGCGGCAGGAGAGAACCCGCAACAGCAACAGCGCGCAGACCTACAAGGCGCAGCTCCCGACCGCGATGCGCAACGTCAAGGCGCTCTCCGACGCCGGGGTGCGGATTGCGATGGGCACCGATACCGGTCCCGCCGCCCGCTTCCAGGGCTACTTCGAGCACGGCGAGCTCGACCTGATGGTCGAATCCGGCCTGACGCCGATGCAGACTATCGTCGCCTCGACACGCGACGCCGCCGCCTGTCTGGAGCTGGAAGGGGTCGGGACCCTGGAGGCCGGCAACTTCGCCGACTTCGTCGTCTACACCGCGAACCCGGCCGAGGACATCGCCAACAGCCGCACCATCGAGTCGGTCTGGATCGCGGGCAACGCGGTACCGGGCGTGGCCGGCAACTGATCGGCCGGACGCGCGAGCCGGGATCGGACGCGCCCGGCTCGCGCATTGGGGCGGCGCCGGAGGTTGCCGAAGTAGGCGATGAACGCGCGGGGCCGCCGGCAGAATAGCGGTTCAGGCCACGGCGCCCCGCCGTGTCTGGTACGCTGTACCTCGTGCGACAAGCTGACGGCTCCATCGTCTGCGCCGAGTGCAGCCGGCTCGTCGGCATCAACGAGGAGCGCTGCCCGTACTGCGGGGCGTGGCGTCCCGGCCTCTTCGGGTGGGCTCCGTTCCTGCGCTCCCTGGTCGGCGCCCGGCTCGATCTGATCGTCCTCATCACCGGCGCCTGCCTCACGCTGTATGCTCTGGCGCTGCTGTTGCAGCCGGAGGCGATCTTCGCGTCGACGGGCTTTCTCTCCATTCTCTCCCCCGGGGGCCGCGCGCTGTACCAGCTCGGCATGACCGGCGGCGTTGCGTGGGAGCTCGGCTGGTGGTGGACGCTCCTGACCGCCACCTATCTGCACGGCGGCCTGCTGCACATCGCCTTCAACGTGATGTGGATCCGCAACCTCGGGCCGGCCGCCGCCGAGGTCTACGGCCCCGCCCGGACGTTCGTGCTGTTCAACGTCGCCGGCGCGTCCGGGTTCCTGCTGTCGAACGAGATGTCCGGCGCCCCCACGATAGGCGCCTCGGGAGCCATCTTCGGGCTGCTCGCGGCGCTGATCGTCTACGGCCGCAAGCGGGGCAGCTCGGTGATGACGCAACAGCTCTGGCAGTGGGCCATCATTCTCGGGATCTTCGGCTTCATCGTGCCGAGCGTGAACAACTGGGCGCACGGCGGCGGCTTCGCGGGCGGCTGGATCGCGGCGCACCTGATGGGGTTCAGCGACGAGCACCGGGAGAGCACGCGCGTGCTGCTGGCGGCACTCGCCCTTATTGCCGTCACTGCCGTGGGAATCGCGCTGTCTTTCTACAACGTAACGGGCATTCTGCTCGCCGAGTAGCGGCGACCCTTCACTCCGCGGCCGGCGCGCGACGGGAACGGCGTCGCCCCCGTCGCCGCCGCCGGCGGCGCGGCGCCTGCACGCCGTGAGCCGCCAGATCCCGCCAGCGCGCGAGCGTCTCGGGGTCCTCTCCGTGAATCTCCAGCCACGTCAGGGCGTCGGGCAGGCTGGCGCGCGCGAGGATGCCCCGTATCCTGCGCGGCGGCAGTGCGGGATCCTTCAGCAGCGGCTGCAGCGCCAACACCTGCCGCAGGTG
This sequence comes from Vicinamibacterales bacterium, assembly GCA_965116825.1. Classification (GTDB taxonomy): domain Bacteria; phylum Acidobacteriota; class Vicinamibacteria; order Vicinamibacterales; family UBA8438; genus WTFV01. The sequence continues at coordinate 2,218,201 of OZ220736.1, read as the reverse complement.
CTCGACGTCGCGACGGGCCACCGGCAGGTCGCCCAGCGAGACGCGCGACGGCGTTCCGCGCGGATCGCGCCGGGGCGGCGTCAGGTCGATCTCCTGGACCGGCGCCACCAGGCTGCCCAGGAGAATCGCGTTCGAGAGCGTGTCGGGCGCCGCGTCGAACCGCGCCCGGTAGGCGTCGAGCGCCTCCAGCGACCGCCACAGCGCGGTAGACCGCGGGCGGTTGACCTCCGGCGCGATGTGGCGCAGCAACCCGGTTCGGGAGAGCCGCTTGAAGATGCGGCCGGCGACGCCGCTGCGGAGGAGCTTGTAGATCTCCTCGACCAGCCGGGCGGGCGACGCGTGGCGGATCTCCGCGCGCTGCCGGGCGATGCCTTCCCGCACCGCGGCGTGGAGCCGGAAGTCGAGCCGCGCGGCGAATGCGACGGCCCGCAGCATCCGGACCGGGTCCTCGACGAAGCGCTCGTCCGGGTCGCCGATGCAGCGGATGAGCCGGCGGCGAAGATCCGCCATCCCGCCGACGTAGTCGATGACCGCGAAGGTATCGATGTCGTAGAAGAGCCCGTTGATGGTGAAGTCGCGGCGGAAGGCGTCCTCCTCGGGCGTCCCGAAGGTGTTGTCGCGCCGTATCGGCCGCCGCCCGCGTCGGTCGCCGGGCGCGGCGGAGGAGGGCGCCTCCCGCTCGGGCGCGCTGCGCGCGGCGATCTCGGGGGCCGCGGCCGGCGCCGCGTCCACCGGGACCTGGCGGCGGAACGTCGCGACCTCGATCGTCTTGCTCCCGAACTTGACGTGCGCCAACCGGAAGCGCCGGCCGATGATCCAGCAGTTCCGGAAGATGCGCTTGACCTCGTGCGGATGGGCCGACGTGCCGATGTCGAAGTCCTTCGGCCGCCGGTCGAGCAGCAGGTCGCGCACTCCGCCGCCCACCAGGTAGGCGGTGTGGTTGAACTTTCGCAGGCGGTACAGAACCTTCAGGGCGTCGGGATCGATCCGTTGGCGCGAGATCGTGTGGTCGGCGCGGGAGATGACGGTCGGAGCGGCCACTACGCGCGTTGCCTCGACGCCGTGTCCTCCGGCGATCCGAATCGGCCGACGCGCGGGCAGGACATGTAACCGCCAGCATTGTAGCGGCTGCGACTCCCCAAGGGGAGCCTGCGCGAGGGGTCTGCGCGGTGAGGCTAGGCGGTGAGGCTAGAATGAAGGGAGGCTGTTTCAGCCGGACGGCGTGACCGAGCGACCCTACCACGCACTGCTGGCCCGGATACGGGACGCCTTCCCCACACCCGTGTCGGACCGGATGCACGATGCCTACTTCGTCTTCTCGATCCTCCGGGCGCTCGATCGGGTCGACGACCTGAAGTCCAAGGTCCCCCTGCTGGGCCGCCCGCAGGCGCTCGACTACGGGGCGGCCGAGATGGCCGAGATGGCCGAGGAGGGCCGCAGCGTCGAGGAGGTGGCGAACCTGCCGGTCGCCCGACTCGAGGGCATGCCGATCTGGGGGCATCCGCGGACGCAGATAAACGTCGTCCCCCCGCCGTCGATCCCGAGCGTGATCGGATCGCTGCTGCCCGCCATCTACAACCCGAACCTCGTCTCCGACGATACGTCGTACGGCCTCATGCTGACGGAGGCCGCGGTCACCGCGATGGTGTCGCGGCTCATCGGCTACGACCCGGCGCACGCCGCCGGCGTCTTCACGTTCGGCGGGACGGGCACCGTGCTCTACGGCGCGAAGCTCGGCATCGAGAAGGCGTTTCCCGACGCGATGGACAACGGCGTCCCGACCGGCGGCGTGATCCTGGCGTCGGCGCAGAGCCACTACTGCCGGCTGAACGTCGCCGGCTGGCTGGGGATCGGCGAGCAGAGCGTCATCGAGGTGCCGACCCATCCGCAGAACGACATCCGGATGGACCGGCTGGAGGCCGCCGCCCGCGAGGCGCTCGACCAGGGCCGGCGCATCGTGGCCCTGGTGGCGACGATGGGCACGACCGACGCGTTCGGCATCGACGACCTCGATGCCATCGCGGACCTGCGCGACCGGCTGGTCGAGGAGTACGGCCTCGACTACACGCCGCACATCCATGCCGACGCCGTGATCGGCTGGGCGTGGTCGGTCTTCAACGACTACGACTTCGAGCAGAATCCGCTCGGGTTCCGGCCCCGCACGGTGCGCGCGCTCGCCGCGGCGCGCCGACGCATCTCGAAGCTGCACCGGGCCGACTCGATCGGCATCGATTTCCACAAGACCGGCTTCGCGCCGTACGTCTCGAGCCTCTTTCTGGCTCGCGACCGGGCCGACATGCAGCTCCTGGTCCGCGGCCGCGAGCAGATGCCGTACCTGTTCCAGAGCGGCGAGCGCCACCCCGGCGTGTTCACGCTGGAGACGTCGCGGGGCGGCTCGGGCGTGCTCGCGGCGTACGCCAACCTGCAGCTCTTCGGGCAGGTCGGGCTCCGCGTCCTCCTCGGACACCTCGTCGAGATGGCCGAGTCGCTGCGCGAGCACCTCGAAGGCCACGCCTCGACCACGGTGCTCAACGACGACGGCGTCGGCACGGTGACCGTCTTCCGGGTCTATCCGGACGGCGTCGACACCTGGACCGCCAAGGATCGCGAGCGCACCGATGCCGGCGCGCGCGAGGAGCTGCTGCGGCACAACGACTACAACCGCAGGCTGTTCCGCTATCTCTACGACCGCGCGATGCGCGGCGAAGGGGTCCACATCTCGATGACCGACTGTTACCGGGAGACCGACTACGACGAGCCGATGGTCGGCCTGAAGAGCTTCATCCTCTCCCCGTTCATCGACGAGCAGGACGTCGAGCAGCTCGTCCGGAACATCCTCGACGCGCGGCAGGCGATCCGCGACGCCTCCTGACGGCGCCGTTTTCCGTTCCACGCACGCGGCGCGTGCCGGATGCTCCTCGTACACGGCTACCGTGGTCGGCGCGCGGTCGAGCGATTACGTGTACAAGCGAAGTGCAGGCAGGCGGAAACGCGCGTACAATGCAACCGATGTCGGGTCCTCGTCGGCGCGGCATCCCGGAGATGGCGTGACGGTCGGGGCGGCGTGCTCCACGGCCCCCCAAACGAGGGAGCAACGATGAGAATCACACTGATGGTGGTATCCCTGTTGGCGGCGCCGCTCGCCTCGGCGGCGCAGGACGGCGGCATCTCCGGTTCGGTGACCGACGACACCGGCGGCGTGCTGCCCGGCGTGACCGTCGAGGCCTCGAGCGCCGTGCTGCCAGGCCCTCGGCTGGCCTTCACCGACGGTGACGGGGCCTACAGCCTGACGGCGCTGCCCCCCGGCAGCTACGTCGTCACGTTCAGCCTGCCCGGCTTCGAGCGGGCGGAGCGGGAGGTGGAGGTGGCTGCCGGCCTCACGGCCACGATCGACGTCGACCTGGCCCTCGGCGGCCTGTTCGAGGAGGTGACCGTAGCGGTCACCGGCACCGCCATCGACGCGCCGGCCATCAACATGCCCCACGCGGTCACCGTGGTCAGCCGCGAGACGCTGGAGCAGACCGGCGCCACGCAGCTCGTCGATCTTTTTCGGAACCTCAACGTCAGCCACGGCGTGGTCGGCGAGCGGAACAGTTGGTACAACTCCAATCAACCGTCGACCCTCACCGAGAACGTGGCCAACGTCAACCTGCGCGGCCTCGGCGCCTCGCGCACCCTGGTGCTGATCAACGGCCGGCGCCACGTGTCGGTGCCCGCGCGGCTCATCGGCGGGCGCTTCGTCGACGTGAACACGATTCCGGCCATCGCCGTAGGCCGGCTCGAGGTCCTGAAGGAGGGCGCGTCGGCGACGTACGGCTCCGACGCGGTCGGCGGCGTCGCCAACTTCGTGACGCGAAGCGACTTCCGGGGCTTCGAGATGAACGTCTCGCACGACTACTTCGACAGCGCGGGCGACACGACCGTCGCCGGCATCTGGGGCGGCCGGATCGGGAACTCCAGCGCCGTCCTCGCGGCGGAACGGGTCGGCCGGCAGGAGCTGCAGATGGCGGACCGGCCGTGGACGCTCGACCGCCTGAGCACGCACGTCGGCGGCAACCGCGCCGGCTGGTCGAGCCTCGGCAACCCGGGTACGTTCGCGGTCGGGGCGCCGACGCCGTGGACGGCCGACGTCTTCGACCCCCGCTGCACCGACTTCGGCGGCCAGGACGAGGGCTGGACCTGCCGCTTCCGTTACGCGCCGTACGACAACCTGATCGACGAGCAGCAGCAGACCCGCGTCTTCACGGAGCTGAACGGTCCAATCAACAGCCGCACCAACTACCACATCGAGGGGCTCTGGGCGGACGCGGTGATCCCGAACTGGTACACGACGCCGTCGTACCCGCCGTTCCCGCTGACGAGCACCACCATCATGGAGGTGGCGGCCGATCACCCCGGCCGGCAGGCGTTCTGCGGCGGCTATGCCGGTGACGGGAAGGCCGACCCCATGGGCGCCTGCCTGGGCGACGCCCCGTGGTACCTGAACGGCCGGCCGTTCGGCAACTCGGGCCCCGGGCGCCGGATGCGCCGCGAGTCCCGCACGCAACGCGTGGCCGCCTCGGTCGACGGCGACTTCCAGGCCGGCCGGCGCGACCTCAACTGGGACCTCGGCATGAGCTATTCGCGGGCGCGCGGAAACCTGAACCTGCCGGCCGTCTACACGGACAGGATTTTCCGCGCCTTCCGCGGCTACGGCGGTCCCGACTGCGGCGTCGGCGTGACGGCGGACCGGATGTCTCCGGCGGGCATGGCCCTCGGACCGCTCGGCAGCGCGGTGGCGGGCCAGGGGCCCTGCATGTACTACAACCCGTTCAGCAACGCCATCCAGTACTCCGATCAGCCGGGCGCACCGTTCCAGAACACCGCGAACCCGGACTACGTCGCCGGCCTGGCCAACCCGGAGGCGCTGCGGACGTGGCTCAACGAGGAGGTGGACCTGGTCAGCACCACCGACCTGTTCGTGGCCGACGCCACGCTGAGCGGCAACCTCGTGGAGAACGTGGCCGACTTCGCCGTCGGGTACCAGTACCGCGGCGTAAACGCCGACGGCGCCCCGAACGGCCCCGGCGACGTCACCCGCAACCCCTGTCCGGTGGCGGGCGACATGGGCTGCTCGGCCGGAGACCGCTTCGGACCCTACCTGTTCACCAACGTCCACCGGCCGTATGCCGCGGACCAGCAGGTCCAGCGCCTGTTCGGAGAGCTGGCGCTCGCCGCCGGCCCCCGCGTCGACACGCAGCTCGCGGCCAACTACGAGTTCTACAACGTCGCCGGCCGCCGCGTGAGCAGCTTCGATCCGAAGGTCGGCTGGCGCATCCAGGCGGCGGAGAACCTGCATTACTCCCTGGCCTTCCGCGGCTCGGTGCAGACCACCTTCCGGACGCCGTCGCTCGACGACCTGAACACCAGCCCGCTGACGACGCTGGAGTGGATCAACGAGACGGGCGCCTACCAGGCCGTCGATCGCTTCGGGCGCCCCGACCTGGAACCGGAGCGGGCCTTCACCTACAACACGGGCGTCGTTCTGTTCCTCGAAGGCGGGGTCGAGGCGACGGTCGACTACTGGCACTACGACTTCGAGAACGTAATCGGGTCGATGCCCTACGACGCGGTCACCGCCCTCTACGCCAGCGACGACCCGGCGGCCCGTGACGCGATGTCGCCCTTCATCATCTGCCCCGGCGGCCTGGCCTCGGAGCTGGCGCCCGCCGACCGCTGCGTGGCCCAGAACCTGGAGCGCATCCAGCTCGATCTCGTGAACTGGCCGGGTCTTACGACATCGGGGATCGACACCCACTTCGCGGCCCGGACCAACGCCGGACCGGGTCAGTTCTCCGCGACCTGGGACTCCACCTACACGCTCGGCTACAACACGAAGGAGCTGCTGCTGGAGGGCACCGACCTCACCCTCTACGCGGAGCGGGAGTCGGCCGGCTACCTGAACTTCGCCCACCCCATCGCGGTGCCGCTGCCCACGTGGAAGAGCCGCTGGTCGGCCTCCTATAACTGGAACGTCTACACGCTGGCCAGCTACCTGAGCTACATCTCCGCCTACGAGGACCGGGGAGACAGCACCACGGCGCCGCTCATCGATCCGTTCCTCACCCTGGACGTGAGCTTCCTGTGGCGCTTCCCCGGCAGCGGAATGGACCTGACCCTGTATGCGATGAACCTGACCGGACAGGTCCCGCCGTGGGCCAACGTCGAGCAGTCCTACGACGGATTCACGCACGACCCGAAGGGCCGCAGGGTGAAGATGGCGCTGACCTGGCGCTTCGGGGGATAGAGCCCGGAGGCGGTCGCATCGCATCGGTCTCGGCAGTCTGCTTCGGCGGGTGACTGCGTCCCACGCCGTGTCGGGCAGATCAGGCGATGCACCAGCGCCGATTGCCGCGAAACATTTTGCAATCTTTCCCCAATGCACCACACGACGTGAATTTACAAGGGAAGATTTGATAATCTTGCGGACATGGCCTCCGTCCCGAGGATTGGAGACATCCCACGGCAGCTCTCACCGAAGGAATTCTGGGCCCGGTTCGGGCATCTCGAGCACGCGGGGCTCGACTTCAAACGCGGCGTGCCGGCCGATATTCGCGACACCATCGCGGCCATGGCCATGACCCATGGCGGGTTGATCGTCCACGGCGTCGACGATCGGCGGGCGCTCGTCGGCTGTCCACTCTCCCAGAATACCCAGGACCGCATCACGCGCATCGCCACCGAGTGCGGCGTAGCCGTGCAACTCCGTCCGACTTGACGGCATTCGACCTGACCGCCCTGAATCAGGCGCTCACCGCCGATGGGAGGCCGGCGGTGGCGCGGGCCGGCCTCGAGCGGGCGCTAGCCGATCTCGGCGTCGCCGTCAATGCAGCACCGCCCCTGGGTCTGCGCGTGCTGCGGGCGGCACTCGTGCTCTTCGCGTCCGAACCACGGGAGCATGTACGCGGCGCCGCCGTGCAGCTCGTGCGTCGCGAAGGCGTCGGACCCGGCCCTGGACCCTCCTCCGCGCGCGAGGAGTGCGCCGGCCCGCTGGCGGCGACGGTCGACTGCTGTCTGCGTTTCGTGGCTGCGCACACCCGGCGCTTCGAGGCCGTCGTCGGGTCGCGCCGCCAACCGCTGCCCGAATATCCCGACGCCGTGCTGCGGGAGGCAATCGTCAACGCGCTGGCGCATCGCGACTACGGCCTCACCGGCGCCACCGTCGACATCACCGTCTGGGACGACCGCATCGAGATGCGCAGCCCGGGACCGCTGCCGGGCCACATCACGATCGACAACATGCGCGTGGAGCACTACAGCCGCAACCCGCGCATCATGCGCGTCATGAAGACCATGGGGCTCGTCGAGGAGTACGGCGAAGGCATCGATCGCATGTATCGGGAGATGGAAGCCCGCCTGATGGAACCGCCCGTCTTCGAAGCCACCGGGAGCTCGGTGACGGTGACCCTGCGCAATCGCATGCTGGTCGACGTCGAAGACCAGGTCTGGCTGAACCAGCTCGACCGGGACGACGTGACCGCCGACGAGCGCCGGGCGCTGGTCGCCGCACGGCAGGCCGGCGCGGTCACGCCGCGCGACCTGCGGGCCATGGTGCCGGACGCCGACGTCGATGCGCTGCTCGGACGAATGGTCGCAAACGGACTGCTGACGCGCATCGGCCGCCGCGGCGGGACTCGCTACGTGCTGTCGGACGCCATGGTGCGACGTGCCGGCAGCCCGTGGATGGCGTCGCAGAAGCGGCGCAGCCAGAAACTGCTCGATGAGATCCGCCGCCGCGGAAGCCTCTCCACGACCGAGGCCGCGACCCTGCTCGATGCGGCCCCCGCGGTCACCCGCGACCTGCTGAACGAGCTCGTGCGAGCCGGACTGGCGCGGGCCGCCGGCAGGACTCGCGCCCGACGATACCACCTGCGGTGACCCTCGGCGAAGGCGGACCGCGGCGAACACCGGCGAAAGCCCACCGCCCGACAGGCTCACGAAAACTCACCGGCTGACGTCCGTGCCCGCGCGCCGGTTGATGGCCGCCAACATCTTCACCAAGGTCTTGATGGGCGCCAGCCGCACGGCGACTTCGCGCAGCCGGCAGGCCACCGGGTTCATCGTTCCCATGATCCGCGCCGTCCGGCGTCCCTGGGCCACCAGGATCGCGGTCTTCTCTCGCCGGTGGCGTGCGTACGATCGCAACGCGCCCTCGACGTTCCCGTTTTCCCCAAGCGCTTGTCCGAGCACTACCGCGTCCACCATCGCCTGCGCCGCGCCCTGGCCGGTGTGCGGCAGCACCGGGTGGGCCGCGTCCCCGAGCAACGTCACGGGACCCTTGCCCCAGAACGGCAGCGGGTCACGGTCACAGAGCTCGTCGACGCGCATGTCGGTCGTCTCTGCCGTCACCCCGCGGAACGTCTCCTCGAACCGCGGCGCCATGTGTCTCAAAATGGCCCCCGGATCATCCCGCATGCCGGCGGGCACCAACTCCTCGGCCAGCGAGAGCGCCCAGTAGACCAGCAGGTCGCCTTCGGCGATGTCCCCGGCCACGGTCCGCAGCGTGACACGGTCCCCCGCCACTGAGAACCCGGTTGCTTCGCAGCCGAGTTTCACCTTGTGCTCCCCGACCGCCTCCAGCAAGGCGCCGTGCACGGCCGGGCGCAACGCCACCACCGTCGGGCCGCCCATCACCTCCGGCGAGGGAAAGTCCACACGCTTCAGGACGGTGCCGTCCATCCGCCGCGCCTCGCCCCGCGCCGGCGCGCCCCGCGGGCCAGCACCACGTCCGCGACGCCCAGCTCGCGCAGCGCCGCCATCGCGTTCGGAGCGACGAGCAGTGCGAAGCCGAGCTCCCGCACTGACGACGCGCGCTCGAAGACGCGGACGTGCCAGCCGGCTTTCCGCAGGGCGATGGCGCCTGACAAGCCGCCGATACCGGCGCCGACGATAAGGGCGGTGCGCGTCACCGAGCCCGCCCCCTACGCGACACCGACTCCGAAGGAACAGTCACGCGAGTGCTACAATATCAAGAGCAGCAAGTTAGGCTGCACCAAGAAACTAGGCGAACAGGATGCTCACGAAACGATACCTCACCAGCGTCAAGAACCTGCCCGCGATCATGGCCAAGATCGTCGAGGGCACTGCCCCCAAGAAGTTCACGATAGCTCACTTGAAGAGCATTGGGTTCCCGAGCAGCAATGACCGCGGCATGCTGGCACTCCTAAAAGACCTCGGGTTCCTGTCCGACGACGGCGCCCCGAGTCGGCGTTACCACGACTACCGGGATGCCTCTCGTTCACCGGCCATAATGGCCGAGGCACTTCGTGAGGCATATGAAGACCTTTTTCACATCAGCGAGAGACCAGGACCCTCTCACCGTGCTGCTATCGAGGGAAAGATAAAGTCGGCACTCAACGTTTCCGACCGCGTCGCTAGAGAGTCGGCTTCGACATTCCTGGCACTTCTAAGACTTGCCGATCTTGACGCTCCTCCGGGTACTCCACTCCACCAGGATAACGAAGATTCGGGGTCTTCATTTAGCGGATCCGGGCAAGAAATCCGCGTGTTGGGGGTAAAGGTCTTGCTGCGCGGTGCCGATAGGAAAGGGGCGTGGGCCTGCTGCGCCGCATACGCGCCATCCTGGAACAATCCCCATCCGAGCGGGATCCTCGGGACGTTGTCATCGAGCAACAGGACCAGGAAATCTCGCGGCTGCGTGACGAACTGGCGCGCCACAAGGGCGTGCATCGTCAGAACGGCGGCTTGCAGCGTCAGATCGAGCGGCTGGAGCGCGAGAACGAGCACCTGAAACAGCAGTTGGGAGCCGAGCGCCGCGCGGGACGCCGGCAAGCCGCACCTTTCGCCAAGAAGCGGCCACAGGGTCGCGGCGGCCGTCCCGGCCGGCGGCCCGGTGCGCGCTATGGCCGGCAGGGGCGCCGCCCGTGTCCGGCGCGGGTCGACGAGACCATCGCGGCGCCGGCGCCGACGAGCTGTCCGGACTGCGGCGGCGCGGTCGAAGTGACCGGCGCGGCGTCGCAGTATCAGGAAGACCTACCCCCGGTGCGCCCGCTGGTGCGCCGCTTCGACATCGAGGTCGGCCACTGCTCGCAGTGTCGGCGGCGTATCCAGGGCCGCCACGCCCTGCAGACCTCCGACGCGTTGGGGGCGGCCCGCGCACAGCTCGGTCCCGGTGTGGTCGCGCTGGTCGTGGAGTTGCACACCCACGGCGGCCTGCCGCTGGCCAAGGTCGCCGACCTGCTGCAGACCCGCTTCGGCCTGCAGGTGACGCCGGGGGGCCTCGCGAATCTGCTGCATCGTGCGGCACGCGACGCGCGGCCGGCCTACGAGGCGTTGCGCGAGCAGGTTCGCAACGCTCCGGTGGTCACGGCCGATGAAACCGGTTGGCGCGTCGGCGCCCGCAGCCACTGGTTGTGGGCGGCCGTCACCCCGACGACGACCGTCTACGCCATCTGTGCGGGCCGCGGATTCGAAGACGCGCAAGCGGTCCTGGGAGCCGACTTCGACGGCGTGCTCGTGCGCGACGGATGGGTGGTCTACCGCCGCTACATCAACGGCGAGCACCAAACTTGTCTGGCCCACCTGCTTCGACGCTGTGAGCATCTGCTCGAGGACCATCCCCGCTGCGGGTGGGCCGCTCAGGTGCAGGCCACCTTGCAGGCCGGCCTCGCGCTGCGCGACCGGCGCGATGCCGGCGGTCTGAGCGACCACGGCCTGGCCACCGCCCGCGGCCGACTGCTCGCCCGGCTCAGCCGGCTGATCGACAACCCGCCGCCGCTGGACGAGGCCGAGTGCTTCGCCAACCATCTGGCCAACGAATTCGGCGCCATCTTCACGTTCCTGTGGAACCCGTCGGTCGACGCCACCAACTGGCGCGCCGAACAAGCCATCCGGCCCGCCGTCGTCATCCGCAAGGTGTGCGGCGGCAACCGCACCCGCAAGGGCGCCGACACCCAGCAGGTCCTCGCCAGCGTCGTACGTACCGCACGCCAACGAAACCTCGACCTGCCTGCGCTATTCGCCACGATGTTGCGCGCCCCCGACTCGATCGTCCCCGACGGATTCAACCTTCCGCCGCCGTCCGCGTGAGCGGCAGCGCGACACTACCGAGCCGATGCACGACCGCGAACCGGCGGCTGACCGCCGCGCCGGGTGAATGCCGAGAACGTTGACACCCAAGGCGCAGCAACCCGATGCCCGGGTCGGGTGCTTCCAGCCGTAGCTGGCCTCCGCAACCAGCAGACCTACCCCTTCGTGCCCGGGCAGCCGACGCACGCACCCCGTCCTCGGCTTCCGGCTGCGGCGTGGGTAACAGTGCAGCCACCTCGGCCTCCCGCGCAAGTCGCAACGCCCGCCAAAGGAAACCTCGGCGTCGCTCGAACTTCGACGTGCCAGGCCCATTCCACGCCCGTGTCTATTGACGAATCACCCGGTAAACGAAGACGATTCGGGCCGCGAAGAAACCGATGCGGAGACTGTGGAAACAGACACAGAATCTGGGCAGACTCTGCCAGCTCCACCATCGGGGACGATTGGTTTGAGGTACAATGTCGAGATTCATCTTCCAGCCTCAAAGGATATTGGAGTCTACAACCTCAGAGATCCCCTCATTTTACTATGTGAACCGAATAGGACGCCAGCCCTATTGAGATAGAACATCTGGCATTCTGAAGGTTTGCAGAATAGCGCGCCTGGATTTAGAATGTGGTTCCTATGCATCCAAAGGGAAACCGGCAAACGTCATCCGGGCGATGGCTTCGGAGACACGACCTCCTGAACTTCATCAACGCCTTGTACGAAGGCGACCTGCATGCCAAGCGGGTGCTGTCACTGGCCAACGCCACCCTGGGCGTGCTGACGAGTGCGTCGCTGGCAATCCATGCGGTGGGGCGCGGCCTGGCGCAAGCCATGGGCACGTTGACCAAGCATGGCGTCAAGCAGGTGGACCGGCTCCTGAGCAATCGAGGCATCAACGTCTGGACCTTCTTCGCCCACTGGACGCCGTACCTCATCGGCGCCCGCACCGAAGTGGTCGTCGCGCTGGATTGGACGAGTTTTGCGGCCGACAAGCAGGAGACGATCGTGCTGTCGATGTTGACCGGGCACGGGCGCGCAACGCCCCTGCTGTGGAAGACGGTGGCGTCGTCGACGCTGAAGGACAATCAGCGGCGCTATGAGTACGAGGTGCTGTGCCGGTTGCGCGAAGTGCTGCCGGAAGGGGTGAAAGTCACCATTGTGGCGGATCGGGGCTTTGCCGACTGCAAGCTGTTCTATGCGTTGACGACGGAGTTGGGCTTCGAATACGTGATTCGATTGCGTGGGGACGTCTATGTGACGAATGCGAGCGGCGAACGGCGAGTGGCCGCCGCGTGGGTTGGCGCCGGTGGGCGTGCGCGGCGGCTGGTGGGAGCACGGGTGACCGACGTGCACGAGTGGCCGGTGGGCGCGGTCGTGTGCGTACACGATAAGAAGATGGACGAACCGTGGTGTCTGGTGGCCAGCGAAGCGTCGGTCCCGACGCGGGTGTTGATTCGCTACTACGGCAAGCGCTGGGGGATCGAGGCGGGCTTCCGAGACATCAAGGACATGCGCTTCGGGATGGGTCTGTCATCGATGCATGTGTCGCGCCCGGACCGGCGGGACCGCTTGCTGCTGCTCAGCGCGTTGGCGATTGCTGTGCTGTCGTTGCTGGGTGCGGCGGGCGAGCGGATTGGCTATGACCGGTGGTTGAAGGCGAACACCGTGAAACGGCGGACGCATTCGTTGTTTCGGCAGGGGTTGATGCTGTACCACCATCTTCCCAATTGGCCCGAGGATCGGATTCGTCCGTTGATGGAGACGTTCGGGAGCATGCTGGTGGAACAGCGGGTGTATCGAGAGGTCTTCGGCGTGATCTGACGCCCTGCAGAATGAGGGGATGCATGAGGTCTACAACGCTATCTTCAAGTCCCTGAAGGAGCATCTACTTGACAACTAGACGCAAGGATATTCGTGATTGGATGTTCAGACGCCTCATGTTTGAGGCTGAAGCCGAGCGGTTTCGCTCTGCAGGAATTCGCGTTGGCACTGATGAGTCTGAAGCCGAAAGATCTCTACTTAACGAAACACTGGACCCCTTCAGTGTTGACCTCAGAAACGAAGCGCTCCAGATGACACGATTGTACGCGCTGATATATTGTTTCGAGAACTCTGTGCGGTTACTGATCAACGAGCGCCTGCGGGAACTCCATGGCGCTTCCTGGTGGAAGAACAAAGTTCCGAAGAAAATCAAGGACCTTGCTGAGTCTCGCCAGAAGGATGCCCAGGCAACGTCCTGGCTTGAGGGCCAGAAGCGTGATGTGCTCGGCTTCATTGAATTCGGTCACCTAGCTGACTTAATGATTGACAACTGGGATGACTTCTCGGACCTGGTTCCGTCGCAACACTGGCTAAAGCAACGGTTCGACGAGCTTGAGAAGACAAGAAACTTCATTGCCCACAATCGACTGCTGCAACCGGGTGAGTTCCAGAGAATCGAGATGTATATTGCCGACTGGAATCGCCAGGTAGGCCTGTAGCTTCTCTCCTTACTGCAATGAGCTATACGGAGCGAACGGCGGCAGCGTTTCCAAGTTCGCACGTGGGTTATTGTCGCGTGCCAAGCGGCGGCCGACGACACTCGATATACACGATATACGCGATAGCCCTTGCTGCAGCACGGTCACACTCGCTGTCGATACGACACAATATCTTCATCGGTCAGCTCGCTCGGGTCCACCAGCTTGTAGTGCCTCTCCGTGGAGATCTTCACCTCGTCCTCGACCCTCTCGAAGGCGAAGAGCGCAATCACGTCGTCACGCGTGAACTGCGCGGCTACCGGACGACATATCAGTGCCGGGAACCTGGACTCGCAAAGCGCCATGTCCTGCTCGATCTGCACGATGTTCAGCGTGTCGCTTCCGCCCTTGGCCTGCACGGGGATGACGTACTGGCAGCCCTTCGCATCGACTCCGACGTACAACTCGTCGGTCTCCACCTGGCCGATGTCGGGTACGGTAGTCCGCAGATGGTTCTGCAGGGAGTAGCACGTGATGCCCATGAAGATGTCGATCAGCCGGTTGTAACGCACTTTGGCCAGCAGCGCCTGCTCGTCGCCGAGCGCGTACATCGCGACGACGCCTGGCGTGGCGTCCGGGACCTTGGTGAACGCCATCTGCTCATTGGGGGCGAGCCGAATCGGCCGCGTCAGGACAAAGCAGTACCGGCCCCGTCCTGATCCGCGGATGATCCATTCGAAGCCCGCTGCGGCCGTCGCCTGGATGGACTGCGGCAGCGTCCGTCGGTACCGCGCGCTGTAGACGACATCGCCGACGTTGCTCGGGAGCGGCACTCCGCGCCGCTTGGCGGCTGCCGCGATCTCGGGCCTCTCGAAATCGACCCGGGTCATTCCCTGCCGGAACTTGGAAACGAAGATCTCCTCGATGATGGCGGCGTAGGCGTTCGACTTGGACATGGTCGAGACCAGTTCAACGCGACGGGCGTCAGCCCGGCCAGCGAAGCCGCACGACCTCCTCGCGCAACTGCTGCCGGCTCGCGGTGGCGATTCTCGTACGAAACAGATCGATGGCGGTCAGCTCGTAGCCGAGGCGCTGGGCGAGCTCGCCGAGGATCTGGCCGGTCCGGATCATCACTCGCAGGTACGAGGCCTGGTCGCCGACGACGTATGCGAGTCTCGCGCCGGGACGCAGGCGGCTTCGGAGGCCGGACAGGTGCCGGACCATGCCGCCGAAGTAGAGCTTCGTGACCCGCGCGTACTGGCGTTCGAAGCCAGACGTCTTGCCCAGCTCGATCCGGCGCTCCTCGATGCGCCGGGCGATGCGCTGAATGCCCTCGTGCTCGGCGACGAGGGCGTCGTCGGTATCCGCCTTGTAGACGCTGCGCGTGTTGGACCGCACGAGACCCTGCTTCAGGCCGCGCAGCTCCTGCCTGCTCCGGATGAGACCAAGCAGGACGCTCTCCAGCCGGGTCGTCCGCGTGTAGTCCTTCTCGTTGGGATACGGGGGCGAGGTGATGACAGCATCGACGGACGACGGCTCCAGCAGCTCCGCCGCCTCCCGCGAGTCCGCCAGGTGCACCGTCGCCTCGGTCTCCGTCCTCTCCCGCAGGGCCGTGAGATCCTCGCTCATCCTGCGGACTCGCTCGAGCCACGGACCGGTGACCGGAACATCCTCCTGCACCTTTCCGACGCCCACCTCCGGGCCGAAATGCAGGTTGCCGATGCCTGCGACCAGCGCCGTCGCGAGAGCGAGCCTCTCGTGGCCGCAGAACCTCTCGTCGCGATGCTGCTCCAGCGTGTCGAGCAGCACGAGCGTCTTGTGCAGCGGCAGCGGGCTGATGGAGTTCTTCAGCAGCAGGCCCAGGCGGTCGGGAGGCAGTGTCAGGAGCTCTCCAGTCCGTCGCCTACCCGCCTGAAACAACGGAGCCACCCCGAGATCGTCGATGCCTTCCTCTCGGAGCTGTTCCAGCGCCCGGTCGGCGACCTTCCTGGCGTGGGAGACGAGCGCCTCCGGGTCGACGCTCCAGTCCACCTTGGTCCGGCTCGCGAACCCGGCCATCGGATTGCGCTCGATGCCGACGCTCGGGATGCCGAGCTTCTTGCACTCGACCAGCGTCGTGCCGGTGCCGCAGAAGGGATCGAGCACCCGTTGCGTCGAGTCCACCCCGAACGTGTCGAGGTAGTCGCGCACCAAGTGCGACGGAAACGAGAGAACGAAGCGGTACCACTCGTGAACGGCGCGGTCTCCAGGGCGCAGCCGGTTCAGCTCCAGGGCGCTCTTGCCCCGGGTAGCGCTCTTGCCCCGGGAACGCGACGCAGCGGCGGTGGTCACGGCGCGCGCACGTCACTCGTCGGCGCCGAGCTCGCGCAGCCGCGCCGCGATCTCCGGCTGCGTCGACCGCAGGCCGTTGCTGCCGATGACGGGCAGGCTGGTCTCGGCCAGGACCAGCGGGGTCTGGCCGCGGTCGTTCAACGCGTCGAGGTCCGCGCCCTGCGCCGCGAGCAGATCGACGACCGATGCGAAGCCCGTCCGAACGGCGTCGTGGAGCGCGGTGTTGCCCCGATCGTCGGCCTGGTTCACGTCGACCCCGAGATCCAGAATGATGCGCGCCAGGTCCAGGGTCAACTGCTCCTGGTCGATGCGGTCCATGTGGTCGTCGGGCGCGTCCACGCGGTTGCGCCGGTCCTCCTGGGAGATCTGCGGCACGCCCATGGCCGCCTTCAGCGCGGACCAGCGGTTGGACGGCGACACGCGCGGGTCGGCGCCCCGTTCGGCCAGCATGCGGAGGATCTCCAGCTCGCCGTAGCGCGCGGCCAGCCAGAACGCGTTGGCGCCGACCGCCTGGTGGCGGATGCTGAAGTCGGCGCTGAACCGGCGGCCCGGGGTACCGCGCTCGACGACCGCGTCCACCTCGGCGCCGTGCTCGAGGAGCGCCGCGGCCAGCTCGACCTGGCTGCGCAGGGTCGCGGCGTGCAGCGCCGTGTAGCCGGCGCCGGCCGCGTTCGGGTCGGCGCCCTGCTCGAGCAGGTAGACGCCGAGTGGTCCGTGGCCGCTGTGGGCGGCGATGACCAGGGCGCTGGTGCCCGCCGCCGCGACGTCGTCGACGTCCGCGCCGGCCTCGACCAGCGCGCGCGCCGTCTCCACGTCACCGATGCGCGCCGCGAAGAGCAGCGCCGTCGAGCCGCCGTGGTTCTTGCGGAAGTTGCCGCTCGTGTTCGTGTTGCCGGCGGTGTTCTCGAGCTGATCCCAGACCCGCGTGCGCGCGTGCACGTTCGCGCCGCGGGCGGCCAGCAGGCGCACGACGTCGGCGTGCTGCTGGGCCGCCGCCCACATCAGCGCCGTCTGGTGGCGCTCGTACTCCACCGCGTTCACGGCGGCGCCGCGATCGAGCAGCATCTCCACGGCCCGCAGGTTGCCGCTCCGGGCGGCGCTCATCAGCGGGGTCTCGCCCATCCGCAAGGTGACGTTCGGATTGGCGCCGGCCTCGAGAAGCACTCCGACGACCGGGGCGCTGCCGTGCCCCGCGGCCAGCCACAGCGGCGTGGCGCCGAGCGCATTGGCGGCGTTGACGTCCGCGCCCGCCTCTATCAGCAGTGCCGCCGCCTCTACGTCGCCCCGGTGGGCGGCCCAATGCAGCGCGGTGGCGCCGTCGCCCTGGGGAGCGTCGGGGTCGGCATCCGCCGCGATCAGGGCACGCGCTTCGGCGAGATCGCCCGTCCGGACCGCCGCGACGAGGTCCGGTTCCGTCAGCGCGTGCGCGAACGTCGCTGTCGCCAGCAGGAAGACCGCGGCGAGGGCGAGCACCAAGCGTTCCGTCGAGGATCTGTGAGCCATGCCGCAATGCTACCGCAGTCGAACCGCCGATTGCATCCCCTGAGCCGCACGCGGCGAGGCATGCGTGGGTCGGGCGAGCAGCCGTCCGGCCAACGTCCCCGGCGGTATCAGAACGAGACGGTCGCGGTCATCGAAATGGTCCGCGGCGCGCCGAGCCAGGCGGCGTTCTCGGTGATGGCCGACAGATACGCCTTGTCGAACAGGTTGTTCGCCACGATGGAGAACTCCGTCGACCGGAGCAGATCGCTCAGCGCTTCGCCGGAGAAGCTGACGTAGGCGTCCACCAGCCAGTAGGCGTCCGCGTACCAGTCGGACTGCAGGCTGACGCGCCGCGACGCCGTGTACTTGGCGGTCAGCCCCATGCCGAGGGGGCCGGTCCGATCGAGCGAGACGACCCACAGCCGATCCGGCACGCCGGTGACGTCGGTGCCCGCCACGAGGCCCTGGCTCGCGTCGACCAGCGGGTCGCCGGTCCCGATGTACACCGAGTCGTTGAACGTGAAGGCGGTGTAGAACGACGTCCGTTGCGGCAACGGCACGGTCGCGGAGAACTCGACGCCGCTCGTGTCGATGCCGCCCGCGTTGAAGTAGGCGCCGCCGCCCGGGATCAGGTAGTTGGGGCCGGTGGACGTCTGCGGGCCGAGGTAGAAGATCCGGTTCTGGAAATCGATGGTGTACCACG
Organism: Vicinamibacterales bacterium; assembly: GCA_965116825.1. Taxonomy (GTDB): domain Bacteria; phylum Acidobacteriota; class Vicinamibacteria; order Vicinamibacterales; family UBA8438; genus WTFV01. The sequence continues at coordinate 2,200,150 of OZ220736.1, read as the reverse complement.
TGGCCCCCAGCGCGACCCGCTCCCCCGAGTACTGCAGGCCGACGTCGACGTTCGAGGCGGTCTCGGGCTCGAGCAGGTCCAGGCTCCGCCCCGGCACCTCGAGCAGCAGAGCGCTGAGCGTCTTGAAGTTCTCGGAGTAGCCCGCGAACAGGTCGAGGCCTTCGAGCGGCGTCTCGTACGTGACGCCGCCGGAGAAGAGCAGATTCGAGTCGGAATCGACCGCGAGGTCCGGGTCGGCGTCGAACAGGTCCTCCCGCGACACGCCGACCAGGAACTGCTTGACGCCGCCGCTCAGTGCGAACGGACCGGCGAAGATCGTCTCCTCCGCGTACCACTTGAAGACGTGCTGCGGGAAGTCCCACTCGTATTGCTGCCAGTAGGGCCGCTCGTCCCAATTGAAGGTGAGCGTCGGATCCAGTATCCGGTGCCAGTCCCGGCCCAGGTCGCGCCGCGAGTCCTCGTACCAGATGCCGGCGCGCAGCGTGCTGCCGACCGCGCCGAGGGTCGCGAACCACTCCTCGTCGAGCGTTACGCCGAAGCGGTCCTTGCCGTAGTGGCTGTGGCGGTACGACTGCACCGCGGTGGCGTCCGGGTGGCACGCCGGGTCGACCGCCGGCCCGCCCGCGCCGTAATAGTTGAAGATGTACGACGACGTGCAGCCGGGCGCCGGTCCGACCGCGGCGCCGTCCCGGTTCACGAAGCGGATCAGCCCGAGCTGCGCGCCGCCCCGCACCGGCGCGAGCCCCATCAACTCCGACTCCGCGCCGCCGCCGTCGTCGGTGACGTCGACTATGTAGGGAGGCAGCCAGTCGCCGCGGCCCCGGTTGCGATGGAAGTAGGCGCCCAGGCTCAGCGAGGTGACGTCGCTGAACGACCAGTCCGCCTTGAGGTACCCGAACGTGTTGTTCCGCCGGGTCTGCCAGCCGGGCCGGTAGAACTGGTTCAGATACGGGACGCCGGGCCACTCGCCGGTCAGACGGTCCCAGCGCGGGTTGGCCCGGAAGTCGGCCTCGCCGTAGAGCCGCTGGTACACGTCCTCATGGATGCTGTCGTACGAGAGGTAGCTCGTCAGATCCAGACGCCCGTGCGACGAGACGAGCTTGGCGGCGACGTGCTCCCGCTCGTTGCGTGCGGAGCCCTCCACCCAGTCGGTCGCCTCCTGCCGCACGGCGGCGATCCAGGCGCGCGTCTCGCCGCTGCCGAACAGCGCTCCGGTGTCGACCCGCATGGAGAACCGCTGGCCGTCGTTCTCGCCGAGGGTGGACGACGCGGTGTAGGTCCGCTCCGCCGCCGGATCGTCGGTCAGGTAGTCGAACGTGCCGCCGAGCGCCTCGACCGACCGCGAGCCGATGTCGGCGGTCCCCTGCGAGACCTCGACGCCGCCCAGGTTCATCGGGTCGATGAACCGGTTCGCCTTCGCTCCGCTCCAGTAGTCGGACGTGCCGTTCGGGAATCCGTCGATGGTGGTGCCGATCTGCGCCTCGTTGATGGTGACCTGAAAGCCGCGCATGGCGACGTTGCTCGACCAGTCGTCGAAGCCGTAGGCGTCCCCCTCCTGGACCGACACACCGGGAAGGTTGTCGACCACCGACGTCACGGCGGTGATGTTCGACTGCTGCATCATCATCGGCTCGGCGACCACGCTGCGGGCGAAGATGCGCGGCTCCTCGGCGACGACGCTGACCGTCTCCAGGAGCCGCTCGATCTCCAGCACCAGTTGAACCGTCGCGGTGGCGTCGGCCTGCACGGCGACCGGGGTCTCGGTCGTCGCGAAGCCGGGCAGCGCGGCCGCGACGACGTAGTCGCCGCCAGGCAGCGCGTCGAAGACGAACGCCCCGGTCGCGTCCGTGACGCTCTCGCGCGGCCCTTCCGCACCCGTTGCCGTCACCACGACGCCGGGCAGCGCTCCGCCCGCCGCGTCGGCCACCGTGCCCTCGATCGCACCGTCGGGCTGGCCGGAGACCGGGGACGGGGAAATCAGCGTGGCGAGAATCACAGCGCTCAGGAGTGGCAGAATCGAGTGCTTGGCCATGGCGGTAGTGTATTGATCGCAGGGTGGTGGTGCGTTGGACGGCAGCGTTGTCTCCTCGGCTGGATGGCGTACACGCGAACCAGGACAGCGCTACTGCTTCTCGCGGCTGAGGATTGACACGCGATCCGCCATCGGACAAGCTATACGGACGTACCCGTCAACCAGCGGTCACAGGAGCCGACGGACGATGTCTCACGCTCGCGCGCAGTCTTCGTCTGCGTTCGTAACGGCGCTCGCGCTGGCAGCGCTGTTGCCGATGTCCGCGTTCGCCGCCGGTACCGGCACGCAGGCGGCACCATCCAGTGACGGCGAGGCACTGCTGCAGCAGACCATCGGCCGCTACTGCGCCACCTGCCACAACGATCGACTCCAGACCGCCGGGCTCGTCCTGACCGGCCTCGACCTCGCGGAGGTCGGCGCCCACGCCGAGACGTGGGAGAAGGTGGTCACGAAGCTGCGGACGCGGACCATGCCGCCGGTCGGCCGGCCGCGCCCGGCCGTCGATACCTACGACGCCCTGGCCGGCTGGCTCGAGACCGAGATCGACCGGTTCGCCGCCGCGCGGCCGAACCCGGGGCGCACCGAGGCGTTCCACCGACTGAACCGCGCCGAGTACGCCAACGCGATTCGGGACCTGCTGGCGCTCGACGTCGACGTGGCCGAGCTGCTTCCGGCCGACGACATCGACGAGTACGGCTTCGACAACATGGCGGACGTGCTGACCGTGTCGCCCGCCCTGATGGAACGGTACCTCTCGGCGGCCCGCAAGATCGGCCGCCTGGCGGTGGGCGAGACCCCGCTCGGACCGGCCACCGAGACCTACGACGTGCCGATCCTCCTGATGCAGGACGATCGGATGGGCGACGACGTGCCGTTCGGCTCGCGGGGCGGCATCGGCATCCGCCACTACTTCCCGGTCGACGGGGAGTACGACGTCGAGATCCGGCTGCACCGCAACTACGTGAACTACGTCCGGGGGATGGGCTCGCGCCACGAGCTGGAGGTGCGGCTGGACGGCGTGCTCGTGCGCTCGTTCGTCTTCGGCAGCGAGGAGCCCGACGGTATCCAGGCCCCGGCCAGCTACGGCGGCAACCAGTTCGGCGACCCAGAGTGGGAAGAGTACATGCTCTACGCCGACGCCAACATGCGCGCCCGCTTCCAGGCGACGGCCGGTCCGCACGTGGTCAGCGTGGCGTTCGTCCGGCGGTTCACCGAGCCGGAAGGGGTGCTGCAACCGCGCCAGAGCATCTTCGCCGTAGCCGTCAACGAGATGCGCGACGGCAACGCCGCGGTCGAGCACGTGGCGGTCGGCGGGCCGTACGTCAGCACGGGACCGGGCGACACGCCGGCGCGGGAAGCGCTGTTCACCTGCCGGCCGGAGAGCGCGGCGACGGCGGATGAAGAGGCCTGCGCGCAGGAAATCCTCTCGTCGCTGGCCCGCCGCGCGTACCGCCGGACGCTGGAGGCCGGGGACGTCGCCACGCTGATGGACTTCTACCGGGCCGGGCGCGACGGCGGCAGCTTCGACGCCGGTGTCCAGCTCGCCCTCGAGCGCGTGCTCATCTCGCCCGACTTCCTCTTCCGGGTCGAGCGCGACCCGATCGACGCCCGGCCGGGCACCTCCTACGCGCTGAACGACACCGAGCTGGCGTCGCGCCTGTCCTACTTCCTCTGGTCCAGCGGCCCGGACGACGAGCTGCTCGACCTGGCCGAGCAGGGCCGGCTGAACGACCCGGGCGTGCTCGCGCAGCAGGCCCGGAGGATGCTGGCCGACCCGCGCTCGAAGGAGCTCGTGCGCAACTTCGCCGGCCAGTGGCTCTACCTGCGCAACCTGCGGGGCGTCGTGCCCGACGCGGTGGTGTTTCCCGAGTTCGACGAGAACCTGCGCGAAGCGTTCCTGCAGGAGACCGAGCTGTTCGTAGAGAGCCTCATCCGCGAGGACCGCAGCGTCCTCGACCTGCTCGCGGCCGACCACACGTTCGTCAACGAGCGGTTGGCGCAGCACTACGGCATCCCGAGCGTCTACGGCAGCCGCTTCCGGCGCGTGACGCTGCCCCCGGGCGTGGCGGAGCGCCGCGGCGGCATCTTCGGCCACGGCAGCCTGCTCACCGTGACGTCGTATCCCAACCGCACGTCGCCGGTGCTGCGCGGCAAATGGGTGCTGGCGAACATCCTGGGCACGCCGCCCCCGCCGCCGCCCGCCGACATACCGGATCTGCCGGACCGGGGCGAGGACGGACAGGCCGCCACGGTGCGCGACCGGCTGCAGCGCCACCGCGAGAGCCCGGCCTGCTCGGTCTGCCACGCGCCGATGGACCCGCTGGGCCTCGCGCTCGAGAACTACGACGCCGTCGGCAAGTGGCGCACCACCGGCGAGGCGCGACTGCCTATCGACGCCTCCGGCAACCTGCCCGACGGCACCTCGTTCGAAGGCCCGACCGGTCTGCGAACGCTGCTGCTCGAGCGGCGCGAGCAGTTCATCGGCACGCTGACGGAGAAGCTTCTCGCGTACGCGCTCGGGCGCGGGCCGGAGTACTACGACCGGCCCACCGTGCGCGCCATCACGCGTTCGGCCGCCTCGGACAACTACCGCTGGTCGTCCATCATCACCGGAATCGTGCAGAGCACGCCGTTCCGCATGCGGAGGTCAGAATCATGATCATCACCAGGAAGGCGATTCCCCGCCGTACCGTGTTGCGCGGACTGGGCGCCTCGCTCGCGCTGCCGCTGCTCGACGGCATGGTGCCGGCGGCTGCGGCCATCCGCAACACCGCGGCGGCCCCGGTCAAGCGTCTCGGCGTCGTCTACGTCCCGAACGGGATGATGATGAACCACTGGACGCCGAAGACCGAGGGATTGGGATTCGAGTTCCCGACGGTCATGAAGCCGTTGGAGCCGTTCCGGTCGTACGTGCAGGTCCTCTCGGGCATGCACGGGGTGGACGGCGAAGGGCCGCACGCGCGCTCGTCGACGCGGTTCCTGACCGGCGTGCCGTCGAAGCCGGACAACGGCTCCGACCTGCTGGCCGCGGTCTCGGCGGATCAGATCGCCGGGCGCGTCCTGGGGCGCCGGACGCAACTCTCCACGCTGGAGCTGGCCATCGACGGCCGCGACTTCGCCGGATCGTGCGACGACGGCTTCAGTTGCGCCTACACGAACACCATCGCCTGGGCCAACGACACGACCCCGCTGCCGATGGAGAACAACCCGCGGGTCGTCTTCGAGCGGCTCTTCGGCGACACCGGCAGCACCGATCCGGCCGTCCGCAAGGCGCGGCTCCGCAAGGACGCCAGCCTCCTCGATTCGGTCACCGAGCGGGCCGGCGACCTCGCGCGGCAGATCGGACCGGGCGACCGCGCCAAGCTGGGCCAGTACCTGGACGCCGTCCGCGACGTCGAGCGGCGGATCCAGATGGCCGAGGCGCAGAGCGGGCGGGAGCTGCCGGTGGTCGATCAGCCGGCGGGGATTCCGGGAACTCTGGGCGAGCACGCGAAGCTGATGTTCGACCTGCAGGCACTGGCCTACGAGACCGACCTGACCCGCGTCGCCACCTTCATGATGGGGCGCGAGATCACCGGCCGGACGTACGCCGAGATCGGCGTGCCCGACGCGCACCACCCGATCTCGCACCACCAGCGCGACCCCGCGAAGCTGGCGAAGCTGACGAAGATCAACCAGTACCACGTGCAGCTCTTCTCGCAGTTCCTGGAGCGGCTGCGGTCGACGCCGGACGGCGACGGGACGCTGCTCGACCACTCGATGATCGTGTACGGCGCCGGCATGGCCGACAGCAACACGCACGGTTCGCAGAACCTGCCGATCCTGCTGGCTGGAGGCGGGGCCGGGACGGGCGGACGTCACGTCAAGTACTCGGAGGACACGCCGCTCGCCAACCTGCACGTCACCCTGCTCGACAAGCTGGGCGTGCCGGTCGAGTCGCTCGGCCACGCCACCGGCAAGCTGCCGCTCGATCCGCTGGCCATTCTCTAGCGGACGCGAGTCGAACCGCCGGCGACATTCAGGGCCGGTGCCCATCGGCGGGCACCGGCCCTTCGTACGTTCGATGCTGCCATCCGCTCCCGACCGGAAATCCTCCCGATGACGGCGCGCGCGCTCATGATCCAGGGCACCGGCTCGAGCGTCGGCAAGTCCACCCTTGTCGCGGGGCTGTGCCGAATCGCCCGGCGGCGCGGCATCCGCGTTGCGCCGTTCAAGCCCCAGAACATGTCCAACAACGCGGCGGTCTGCGCCGACGGCGGCGAGATCGGGCGCGCGCAGGCACTCCAGGCCCGAGCCGCCGGACTGGAACCGCGGCGCGACTTCAACCCGGTGCTCCTGAAGCCGCAGACCGACCGGGGCGCGCAGGTCGTCGTGCAGGGCCGCGTCGTCGGCGCCTGCGACGCGAAGGAATACCACGCCGTGCGCGGTCGGATTCGGGAGGCTGTCCTCGAGAGCTTCCAGCGCCTGTCGGAAGACTACGACCTCATCCTGGTCGAGGGGGCCGGCAGTCCGGCGGAGGTGAACCTGCGGCCGAGCGACATCGCCAACATGGGGTTCGCACGCGCGGCCGGGGTACCGGTCTGCCTGGTTGGCGACATCGACCGCGGCGGCGTGATCGCGGCGCTGGTCGGGACGCAGGCGGTGCTGGATCCGGTAGACGCCGCACTCATCGTCGGGTTCGTGGTGAACAGGTTCCGTGGTGATCCGACGCTGTTCGCGGACGGACTCGCCGTCATCGAGCAGCGCACCGGGTGGCAGTGCTTCGGCCTCGCCCACTGGCTGCCCGCGGCCGGGCGGTTGCCCGCGGAAGACACGGCATCGATTTCGCGGGACGGCACACCGGATGCCGCGGGGAACAGAGCGGGTGAAGAGCATTGGCGCCGCGGGTCCGGCGCCGGCGCGCGCGAGATTCCTCGCGGCGAGTCGGGCTGCCCCCTGCACGTCGCCGCGCCGATCCTCTCGCGCCTGGCGAACTTCGATGACGCGGATCCGTTACGGCTCGATCCGGGCGTCGACTTGTCGTTCGTGCCGGCCGGCCGGCCCATTCCCCGTCACGCAGACGTAGTGCTGCTGTTCGGCACGAAGTCGACGGTCGGCGAGTTGGCGCTCCTGCGCGCCCAGGGATGGGATCACGACATCATCGCGCACGCCCGCGGCGGCGGCCGCGTGCTGGGCGTGTGCGGCGGCTATCAGATGCTGGGCCGGCGCGTGCTGGACCCGGCCGGCGTCGACGGACCGGCCGGCGTCGCCGACGGACTCGGTCTGCTCGACGTCGAGACGACGATGGACACCGCAAAGACCGTGCGCCGGGCGCAGGGTCGCTGTGCGCTGAGCGGCGAGCCGGTGTCCGGGTACGAGATCCATATGGGCCACACCCAGGGGCCGGATCTCGCCCGGCCGATGCTGCATCTCGACACCGGTGCCGAGGGAGCGCGCGACGAGAGCGGCCGGGTGGAAGGCACCTGCCTCCACGGCCTCTTCGCCAACGACGCCTGGCGCCGGTCATGGCTCGCCCGCGCGGGAGGCGCGACCGACACGCGCTGGAGCTACGACGTCACGCTGGACCGTGCGCTGGACGAAATCGCAACCGACCTGTCCACGATGCTGGACACGGAGGCGCTGCTCGCCGCGGCACGTACTCCCACCTTGTGACGGCAGGGGACTGCGTGGACTACTTCAGCGTCGCGAGCTCCGCGGCCGTCACCGGCTCGGAAGGCCCATGGAAAATCGCGTTGAAGAGCAGCTTGAACGTCGCGCGGGTCTGGGTTCGGAAGGCAATCTGACTGCCCATCGTCACGGCGGTTCCCCGGCCGACCTCGAAGGCGACGACATTCGCCCGCTCGCGCAGGAACTCGTCGCCGAGCAGCCAGCCGCTCGCCACCATGTCGTCGTCGTCGGGGTAGCGCGACACGACTTCGGCCGGCGTCTCGAAGCTGGGCAGGAGCTGGTAGGCCTGATCGAAGCGGAAGAAGACCGGCCAGCTCTCCGGCATGCCGAAACCGACCGGGTGCCGCGGGTTGTATTCCTGCTTGAGCAGCGTGCCGGGCGAATAGAAGAGCGACGTCGGGTCGACGACACGGTTGCGCAGCGTTCGGGAGAGCTCCGCCGGGCTGCGGAAGACGTCGCGCAGGCGCCGTTCGGCCTCGCGGACCGTGAGGCGCGTGGGACGGCGGCCGTTGCCGGCCCGCGCCGGGGCGCCGCGGACCGGGAGCACCGGCTCGATCGGCAGGTCGAGCAACTGGCGGGCGGTGGCGACGGCCGATCCCAGGGCGACCAGCGTGCCTCCGTCCTCCTCGACCCAACGGCGCAGCTTGCGCCAGCCCGCACGGCCGACCCCGTAGGCCCAACGCCAGGATTCGTCGTGCCGGTCCGGATGCAGCCCCCCGATGATGCGGGTGCGGCTGGTGCCCGACGGCAGCACGATGACGTCGTACTTGTCGGAGAGGTCGCCCTCGAAGTCGAGCGACGAGATCACGGCATGGTCGAGCTCGTACTGCTCGAACAGCCACAGCATCCAGCCGCCCGGCATGTTGTTCGCGGCCCGCCAGAGACCGACCCGCGTCGGCTGGCGCAGGCGGTGCCCGTCGACCCGCGGCGCGCCGCGGGCCGCCGTCACGACCAGACCGGTCTCCTCGGCGACCCGTTCGAGAATCCGCTCGGCATCGCCGGTCGGCGGCACCAGCCACGTGCCGGGCGCATGTTCCCGGCCGCCCGACTCGAACCGGTCGGCCGCCCGGTACACCGGCACGCCCGCCGCCTGCAGCCGCGCCGCGGCCAGGAATCCGGCGTTCGACGACGGCGGGACGGCGTAGGCCCAGTCCAGACGCGCGGGCAGCGGCGTCCGCAGCGGCTCGACCGCATCGAGCAGCGCCAGGTCGGCGTTCACCGGCTCGTCGATCCGATCCACGTCGACGCCCATCAGCATGCCGAGGGTATGCGCGGTGACGTCGTACGGCGGGATGGGCGGTCCGCCCGGGTAATGGCGCAGGTCGGGATAGACCTGCTTCTCGAGCATCGTCTTCGCGAAGGCGCCGTACGGCTGCGCAAGCCGGATCACCCACGAGCCCGCCGCGTAGTCCGTACCGGCGGCGGTGAACGGCGCCTGCGCCTGGTGGATCTCGACCTCGCCGAACTGCAGGATCTCCAGCAGCTCGTAGGCGGCGAACGGGTCCCGCTGGCCGGCCGGCACGACGAACGCGTAGGGCGCCTCGTCGCGGTCGACCCAGTCGCGGTGCACGCGGTGGAAGTTCTCCATCCAGCGCGTGCGGTACTTCGCCATGTTCTCCAGCGCGGCGAAGGTGGCGATCGTGCCGTACTCGACGATGTCCCCGAGACGCCACACGGACGAGTCGTACGGCACGGGAAAGTTCGTCCGCACCTGCTGCCGGCCCAGCGGCCGGCCCGGACCGTTCGGGTTGACGTAGGGATCGGCGAGGTTGGCGCTGGCGATCTCGGTCAGGATGCGCGGCTGCCCGTGGTAGACCATGTACTGACGAGCCGGCGTCCACAGGTCGTACTGGTCGCTGGAGATGATCCCCTTCTTGCCGTTGGCGATCAGCGCCGACGCCATCGCCCGCCCGATCTGCGCCTGCCCCTCCAGCAAGAGGGGATGGATGTTCGGGTCGTGGGGATCCTTGTACGGCGGCACGAACATCCGCGCGCCGCGGGGACCCATCTGGTGCATGTCGTGGGTGATCTGCGGCTTGTACTCGCGGTGGATGTCGATGGCGAGCCGGGTCTCCTTCTGCGTGAACATGAACCAGTCGCGGTTGTCGTCGTGTCCGGTGTAGCGCTGGTAGAGGTCCGGATAGACGCGGTTGAGACCGGTGTTCTCGGTGGCGTACCAGTGGTCGACCACCAGGATCTGGCCGTCCGGGTTCTGCGACGGCACCATCAGCACGACGGTGTTGTCGAGGATCTCGCGGATCGCCGGCGAGTCCTCGGTCGCCAGCCGGTGCGCGATGTCGATGATCGTCTGCCCGGTGCCGACCTCCGTCGAGTGGATGGTCGCGTAGAGGAAGTAGAACGGCACGCCCTCGCGCGCCAGCGCCTGCGCCCGCTGCTCGGGCAGCCCCCGCGGATCCGCCAACCGGTGGTTGATCTCGATCAGCCGCTCGAGCCGATCGAGGTTCGCCCGCGAGCTGAACTTCACCAGGACATAGGGATTGCCGTTCGTCGTGGTCCCGCGGTGCTCGTACTCCACGCGGTCCGTGCGCGCCGCCAGGAGCTGCAGGTACTCGAGCACCCGCGGGTAACGCGCCAGCTCGCCGTCGGCGCCGATCTCGAAGCCGAAGTACTGCGCGGGCGTCGGGATTGCCTGCGCACCGGCCGCTGCGGGCAGGACGAAGAGAAGTGCGACGACCGCGACGAGGCAGCTGGGAGTCTGTGCCGCAGAACGGCGTAGCCTTCCAGCCAAGCCGGTCGGGCGGCAATCGGAGCCCCAGGCGACGATTGTCGGGCTAGGCATCTTTTTGAGCTTCCTGCGACGTGGAATCCCGTCGACGGATGAGCAGGGCAGGATACCATGCGTCCTGGAGGCCGATTCAATGAAGCGCACCACGTGGCGGACGGCGGTCGTCGTCGCCTGCATCGGGTACATCGCTGCCGGATGGCTCGCCACCCCGAGCCAGGCGCAGGACGGGCGGGCGGAACGGCACCGCGTCCCCGCCGAATTCATGAGCTACCTCGGCGCCGACTGGCTCGAGCGCCCGGAGCGCGTCGACGAGGAGCAACCCGAGCGGGTCCTCGACACGATGGGACTGCGGCCGGGCGACGTCGTCGCCGACGTCGGCTGCGGCTCGGGCTACTACGCACGGCGCCTGGCGCGGCGGGTGCAGCCGGGCGGAACCGTCTACTGCCAGGACATCCAGCCCGAGATGCTCGACATCATGCGGCAGCGGGCGGCGGACGACGGGGTGGCCGGCATCGAGGCGGTGCTCGGGACGCCGACCGATCCGAAGCTGCCGGGCGGCGCCGTCGACTGGGTCATCATCGCCGACGTCTACCACGAGATGTCCGATCCCGAGCCGATGCTGGCCGGAATCCGGCGTGCGCTCTCCCCCCGCGGCCGGGTCGCGCTGCTGGAGTACCGCTTGGAGGACGGCACCGGCGACCAGATCAAGGCGGACCACACGATGTCGGTCCGGCAGGTGCTTCTGGAATGGCAGGCGGCCGGCTTCGAGCTCGTCGCGCTGCACGACTTCCTGCCCAGTCAGCACCTCTTCTTCTTCCGCGCCGCCGGTAGCGGGGCAGGCGGAGCTGCCGCCGGTGGCGGGGCAGGCGGCGCGGCGCTCGCCGACCACGACCTGTTCGACGCCATCGACGCGGGACTCGTGGAGGTCGAGGCGCGCGGCGCCGGTGCGGAAGGGGTGATCGTTCGCATTCGGCGCACGGGCCCCGACCCCATCGTGGTCACGTCGCCGGCCGCCGCCTACTTCGACGCCGAGAACGGACGCGACATGATCGCCCGTCGCGACGGCTGGATGCTGCTCGACGACGACGCTTGGCGCGAGTGGACCCTCCGGGCCGTCGGCCGCCAGCGCGACCTGGATCCGCCGGGAGCGGGCGACCGGCTCGCCGTCCTGCAGCCGTCGACCGCGCCGGTCATCGAGGACCTGCTATTGGAAGTCCAGGCGGGCACCTATACCGTCTCCAATTCACCAACCCTCTACCCGCCGCGGACGCCGGTGATGGAGCAGGCCGCGGTCTGGATCGCGGACGGCGACGCCGACTACGCGTCGATGGCGCCCCACATCGCCGGACCGATGCTGCCGGCCCAGTACGCCGCCGCCTTCGCGCTGATCTTCGTCGACCGGGCCGGCATCGACGTCACCCGGCGCCGCGTGTGGGCCGACCGTGAGGAGGTATTCGGCCGATTGCGCGACCAGGGTCTCCGCATCTGGTACCAGTTGAAGACGGGCGGTCGCTAGGCCTTCGCCGGACCGAGGACACGAACGTAGACTGGCCAGCCATGCTCTCGTCTGTGATGCGCGCCGTCGTGACGGTCCCGGCCGTCCCGGGTTCATCATGCTGGTCATCGCCGCGGCGCTGGCCTGCGCCACCTTGAAGCTCGGCTTCCTCGGTATCCTCCTCCTCGTGGCCCTGGCGGCGCTTCTCATCCAGCGACTCGCCGCCCGGTACTTCATGGGTGTGCCCGGCGGCGCGTTGATCGTCGTTTCCCTGCCGGGGGACGACGATGCCGGCGCAACGAAGGAGGTCACCGATCCGTATCAGGCGGTCATGTTCCGGGATCGGACGCAACCGGACGCCCGATGGTTCTGGGTCAACTGGGATATGGACCACAGCTTCATGGACTTCTTTCGGCGCGATCTGGACCCGTGGAGTCAGGACAGTTTCAGCGGGACGCTTCGATGGCCGGCGTTCGAGGCGCGGATCATCGGCGGCTGATGGTCGTTCGGCACCTGAACCTGGATCCATTGCATCGCGTGCGACTCGAAGGCCCGCCGGGCGCAACCTTCCGGATCGACGACCGTCCCGTGTCTTCGGGGTTCTCGGGCTGGTACCGCCAGGGCACGGAGGTCGTCGTGGAGCTGGCGGAGACGGCGGACCGTTTCCTGCACTGGAGCGTCGGCGGCCGGCGCGTTCCCTCCCGCGAGGTCCGACAACGCGTCGTCGGCGACCTGATGATTGAGGCCGAGTTCCGCCCCGCGGCCTGAGTGCTTCGCCGCGCCGCAAGGCCTCCGCAGGGTGGCACAATCAAGCTGTCTTGTGAAACGGCGCGGAGCATCTGCGGCTCAGAGCACCGTAGTCAGCTTCAGGAACAGCGTGTGGCCCTGGTCGGAGCGCTGGCCGAACTCCGCCGTGCCCCGCTGGTAGGCGACCTGGATAGTCCCGAACGGCGGGCGGTAGCGGTAGACGAACACCGCCTGCACGTTGCGGCGGTCGATGGCCGAGTTGGTCTGCAGGAACACGCGCAGGAACAGGTCGGGAGTGAAGAAGCGGTTGGCGCGGACCACGTGGATCCAGGTGCCGCCGCCGCCGGGGTCCGGATCGAGCGTCAGCCGCTGCAGCTCGTACTCGGTCGAGGTCCGGTCGGTGAGCTTGTACTGCGCGACGGCGCTTGCGAGCACGAAGTCGGCATCGAAATTGTGTCCGGTCGACACGCCGCCGCGGAAGGACTGGTAGGAGCGCGTGTTGTAGCCGATCTCGACCCCGGTCTGCCGGTTGCGGAAGTCGCGCTCGAAGCGCTTGAACTCTTCCGTGTGCCCCGCCGTCGTCGTCCAGCGGTTGCGGAAATCCACGGAGATCCTCTCGTCCACCTGCCAGCTCCGCAGGATTCCCGTCTGCCCCCAGTAGACGTCGTAGGCCGAGTCGTACTGGATTCGTTCGACCCGTCCGTCCGGCAGCCACACGGTCTTGTTGACGGCCGCATCCACCTCGCGCCGGTCGTCGTCGACGATGAATCCGATCGCGTTGACGTTGTCGGCGAGGCGGTCGCCCAGGTGCGTGTAGCCGACGTGGAAATGGGCGGTCGCGGAGTCGTAGGAAGGGCGGACGAAGAACGCGCCGGCCCCTTGGGAATACTGCCCGTAGCTGTGGACGAACTGGCCGGTCAGGCCCCAGTTCTCCGTGAAATACAGGCTGGCGTCGCCGCCGACCGAGCCCTGGTTGCGCCCGTCCAGCGTCCGGTTGGACAGCAGGACGCCCACGTTCGAGCGCGCCGCCACGTCGCGCTGCACCCGCGCCACCGCGTAGCCGGCGCTGCTGCCGGCAGCCAACGGGTCGGCCCGCGTCGCCAGCACGTGCGTGGCCCACGGTCCCTGCTTGCCGAGGAGCTTGCCGCCGCCTTCTATATCCGCGATGCGGCGCGAGTAGAAGGTCCGGATGCGTTGATTGAAGAGCTCGCCGCCCTCGAGGAAGAACTGCCGCTTCTCGGTGAGCGAGACCTCGAACCGCGTCAGGTTGACCAACTCCTGGTCCGCCTCGATCGTCGCGAAGTCGGGGTTGACGGTGCCGTAGGCGGACAGGTGCGGCGTGACGGCGTAGCGCACGTCCAGCCCGACGGCCCCGATCGCCGGCTCGCGCTCCTGTGCCCGCCCCAGGGCGTACGGAATCACCTGGTGGCGGCGCGACTGCCGCGGGACGTCGAGTCCGACCAGCGTGCCCGCCATCGACAGCCGCGCCCAGTAGTCGACCGGTCCGGCCCAGAAGGTGCGCTCCAGCGATCGGCGCCGGCTGCGGCCGAAGTTGATGCCCCAGGTCACGTCGTCGCCCGCCCGGTACTGGATCGAGGTCAGGGGGATCGCGATCTCGGCCGACCAGCCGTAGTCGGTGCGCTGCGCCCGCGAGCGCCAGGGCGCGTCCCAGGCCCCGTCGCTGGTGCCGCCGTCCTCGGCGATGCGGCCGTCGGCCTGGGTCCCGAGCCCGTTCACCATGAAGTAGTACCCGGTCCGCCGGTCGTGGAAGGTGTCCAGAAAGAGCTGCACCGAGTCGTCGTTCCAGATCGGGTCGTCGCGTTCGATCATCTGGGACAGCGGGGGCTCGGGATCCCAGGCTTGAAATCCGGCGTAGAGGAACTCGTCGTCGTAGAGGACGTGGACCACCGTCGGCAGCTCGGCCGGCGCGCCGCGCTGCGGCTGGAACTGCAGGAAGTTCCCGGCCCGCGCCGCGCCCCGCCATTCGCGCTCGGTGACGTGACCGTCGACGTCGGGCGGCCGTGCGGCGCGCCGGGCCGGGATGGAGAAGTCCCCGGCGCCTGCGGCGAGCCCCGGTTGCGCCGCGCTCGCCGCGAGGAGGAAGGCGACGCCCGCGGCGTACCGTGCAGGCAGGGTTCGGCGTTCCATCGCCGAGAATGATCCCGTCACGTGCCGCCGGCGGTCAAACGCGCGGTGCCTGCCCGGACGGCTAGGGATCTCCCTAGTTCCCGGCACCGCATGGCCGGGGCTACCGTTGAAGGACGTTGGGGAGGTAACCGATGTCCAAGATGCTGACCTCGGCCGATGCTCCGGCCGCCCCGTCACGCTGCTACGTCTACTGGCGGGCGCCGTCCGGGTTCTGGACGCGGCGCGTCGCGGTGGAGAAGATCGACCGGCCGTGGTGCGCGGGAATCGACGGCGTTCGGCGGCGGCAGCAGCCGGCTGGAGCACCGGCCCGCACCCGGCCTCACACGTCCGACGGCGCCGCGCACTCCGCGGCGTAACGCTCCGGGCGCCCCGGGGGCCGGCCCTCGCGGGGGCTCACTCGTCCCTCAGCGCGGCGGCGGTGTCGAGACGCGCCGCCCGCCGCGCCGGCGGGTCGCAGGCGAGGCCGCCCGCCGTGAGCAGCCCGAGCAGGCTGGCGCCCAGCGTCGTGGCGTCGTAGGGGGCGATCCCGTACAACTGACTCGCCAACAGCCTCATCAGCGGCACCGCGGCAGCCAGACCGACCAGCGCTCCCGCGGCGATCAGCCGCAGCCCCTGGGCAAGCACCATCCGGCGCACCGCGGCCGCGCGGGCCCCGAGCGCCATCCGGATCCACTGTCGACAGCACGACCGCGGGGATGCTGAACGCCAGTGCCAGCGTCGGCACGACCGCCTGGGAACTTCACCCGTAAAAGTGTTCGGTAACTTTATCGCCCGCCGCTCTCGACAAACCGGAAAGTGTTCGGTAACTTTCATCTACCCATGACCGAACAAAATCCACGAGGCCGTGGTCGTCCCCCGAGGACGGAAGTGTACCGCCAGCTCGCCATCCAGATCACGGAGCTCCGAGAGCGACTGGGCGGTCTGCCGAGTCCGCCGGAGGCCGCCGACATCTGGCGCGGCATCTGGTACGAGGAGGCACACCATTCCACCGCCCTCGAGGGCAACACCCTCGTCCTCAAGCAGGTCGAGCGGCTCCTCGACGAGGGACGGGCGGTGGGCAACAAGGAGCTCCGCGAGTACATGGAGGTCCGCGGCTATGCCGACGCCGCGGACTGGGTCTACCGCCAAGCCATCAACCCGAACGGACTCGCGCATCCCGAACGGATCCTGACGCTCGAGGAGGTACGGCACGTGCACCACACGGCGATGACGCCCGTCTGGCAGGTGGCGCCGCATCCGAGTGCGACCGCGCGCGAAGCACCCGGCAGCTTCCGCGAACACGAGATCAACCCGTTTCCCGGCGGCATGCTCCCCGTTTCGTGGCCGCTCGTACCGGCCGAGATGACGACCTGGATGGATCGCGTCAACGCGATCGACGCGACCCGGGTGGGATTCCCGGAGGCCCTCGCGGCGGTGCATTGCCGATTCGAGCAGATCCATCCGTTCCTCGACGGCAACGGCAGGGCCGGGCGGTTGATTCTCAATCTCGTCCTCGCACGGCTCGGTTACCCGCCCGCCATCATCTACAAGCGTGACCGCGCCAGATATCTGCAGGCACTGCGGCGGGCGGACGCCGGCGAGACGAGTCCGCTGGGAGAAATGCTCGCGAGGGCGATCCTGGGCAGCCTGCACCGGTTCGTCATTCCTGCCGTGGCCGGTCCGGCGAGACTCGTACCCCTGGCCGCCCTGGAAACGCCGGACATGAAGGCCTCCGCGCTGCGCGCGGCGGCTGAACGGGGACGCCTCCGCGCCACGCGAGGCCCGGACGGGCAGTGGCGCAGCTCGCGTCGTTGGGCCGACGAGTACATGACGAGCCGCTATCGGCGCCGCGTCACAAATGTGCGCTGATCAGCCGTCCGCCTGTGCTGACTCACGTTCTTCCATGATATCGGGCTGTACGGCTCGTCCGCGAAGAACCGCGCGGCGCTCGCCGCGCGCTGGCGGTCCGACCGGAAGATCTTCGCCATCGAGCATCAGGGCCGGTTGCTCTACCCGGCGTTTCAGTTCGACGAGGTGGGCCGCCCGAAAGCCGTCATTGGCAGAATCCTGGACGCCCTCGGACGCGGGACCGGTGCGTGGCAGACTGCCATCTGGTTCACGACGCCCAACTCGTGGCTCGATCGCCGGAAGCCGGTGGATCTCCTGGAGAGGAAACCCGACCGCGTGATCGACGCGGCCGCCGATGTCTCGAACCCGGCGTTCTACTGACCGGGCGGCCCCAAGGCGCCTCGTCCCGCCGCCTCCGGACCGTGTCGATCCGCTGACCACGACCTGGAGTGCGGGAACGTCCCTCTACCGAGTCCATCCGGCCCGCCATGCCGCCGACACCTTCAATCCGGGCACACAGGGCGATCGGGGGCGCTTTCACCCGCTGCGCGACGCGTCGGGTCGGTTGGTTCCCACCTTGTACGCCGCCGATTGCATGGATGGCGCCTTGTCGGAGACCGTGTTCCACAACGTCCTCCCAGGCGACGCCATCCTGCGTTCCCGCCTGGGAGGACATTGCCTGACGCGCATCGAGCTCACTCGCGACATCCTCGTCGCCGACCTCAGCGGCCACGGTCTGCGCCGGCTGGGGCTGACGCGCGGCCAGTTGCTCGACGGCGGGGCGGCTCACCATGCGGAGACCGCCCGCTGGGCGGAAGCGATCCACCGCTCAATCGAATCGCTGCACGGCATGACGTGGGTCTCGCGACAGTTCGACACCGCCATGGGGCTGCTGGCATTCGGCGATCGATTGCACGAGCGGGACTTCCGGTGCGACGCGTCGGAGCCGCTCGACGCCGGACGCGGCTACCGCCTCGTGCAGAACGCCGCGGCGGCGGCCGGGATCACCATCGTGGAGGCATGAGCAGGAAGACTCTTCCCGGCACCGGATCACCACCGCCCTCAGGCCGCGGCAGCCGGCGCCGGTCCGAACTTCCGCCGGTAGTAACGGGTCCAGACGACTATCGCCGGGATGCCGACGACCGTCGGCAGGATCCACGGCACGATGGCGAGCGGCCCCGCGAGCTCGTAGGCCCAGACGCGCTGTGCGCCGAAGACGATGAACGCGGTGTGGAAGGCGATGCCGCCGCCGAGCATCGAACCCAGGTGGCTGTAGAACCAGCCCATGTGCTGTGCTCCCGGATTGCGCATCAGCCGCAACCTGCTCGACCCCGTGAAGAGGCCGATGGGGCTCAGTCCCAGGAGGATCGGAGAGCTGTCGGACCACACCCCCAGCGCGAACGCGATGACGGTGACGCTGCCGGCGATGGACGCCCAGCCGAGCGCCTCGTGGAGCGGGGTCCGCAGCGTCTCGGGCGCCCTGCGCGTGGCCACGACCCGCATCGCGTGCCGCACCGTGGCGAACGTCACCATCCCGAGATAGCCGAGGAACACGGCGAAGCCGTAGAGTTCCGGCCGGTCGGTGAAGGCGATGCCCTGCGCCTGATACGAGACGATCCGCCCGGCCGACGCGGTGACCGCGGACAGCGTCACGACGTAGGCGCAGTAGGCGTAGACGCGGCCGGCCTGCACATGCAGCCGGCCGCCCTTGCGGGCGAACACCGGGATCCAGAACGCCGCGAGGCCGATGAAGCCGGTGACGACGTGAACCAGCACGAGAGCGTTCATCGCCAGGGCCGCGATGGTCGTCATGACGGATCCTCCGGTTGTTCCCGCGGTTCGTCGTGCGGCGCCGAAGCCGCACCGCGTGCCCCTGCCGGGCGGCGGTCGATCGCCGCCAGCGTCTCGTCGCACCAGGCCACCTTCGACCCAATGGAGTGAATGCCCATGCGGAGCGCCGCGAAGTGATGGAAACCCGCGTCGCTGTAACGCTCCGGCGCCTCGCCATGGGCGGCGATCACGTCCCGTTCCACCGCCCAGAGCTGGGCCAGCCAGCGCGACAGGTGATCCCGGAGGGTTGTCATGAACGCGCGGGTCTCGTCGATGTCGCCGACCACGTCCATGAAGTAGAGCTGGGCGAGGTAGGCGAACCGTTCCGTGCCGACCGCGGGGCCACTGCGCAGCCAGCGCAGCAGCTCCGCCCGACCCTCCTCCGTCAGCGTGTAGACCCTGCGGTTCGGCCCCTTCGGCGACGGCTCGAGCCGGCTGCAGAGCATCCGCCGCTGCTCCAGGCGCTTGAGGGTCGGGTAGATCTGGCTCAGTTCGGCGGACCAGAAGTGACGCACGGTCTGGCTGAACGCGTTCTTGAGGTCGTAGCCGGTCGCCGGCTCGCGGAGCAGGCCGAGGAGGATGTGGTCGAGGCTCATGTCGCTATATAAATGAATATATAGCACTATACAAACTCAACCATAGCTTCGTCAAGGCCCCCACCGGTCCGAAACGACCCCCGGTAGAATCGCGGTACAACCCAGGTGTAATGTCGGTATGAAAACGGCGGTCTCCCTGCCCGACGAACTCCTCCTGTCAGCCAACGACCTGGCGCAACGACAGGGCATGTCGAGAAGCGAGTTGTTCGCCGTCGCGCTCGCCGAGTACTTGGCCAAGCACCGCGATGAGAACGTCACGGCGAAGCTGAACGAAGTGCTCGCCGATCAGCCGAGCGGCCTCGATCCGGCGTGGCGAAGGGCGCAAGCCCGAAGCGTCGCGCGGGTCTACGGCTCCAGATGCACCTCGGCGAGCGCGATTCCCCGCTCGCCGGCCACGGCGTACAGGAAGTAGACGCGGCCGTCCTCCTCGTAGATCGCCGGGTCGCGCAACTGGTTCACCGGGACGTTGATGGCGCCGCCGCGGGACGGCTCCACGGGCAGCTCCGCGCCCTCCCAGGACATCTCCGGGCGCAGCACCTCCTCCCGCCCGGTCGCCTGCCAGTCCCGCCAGTCGCCGGACAGGTCGATGCTGGCCAGCCACACCCGCTCGGGCGCGTCGCCGCGCTCGGTCCAGAAGACGAACAGCCGATCGCCGCGCTTCAGCAGGGCCGTGTGCCGCATGTTCGGGTTGAACAGGCTCGGCCCCTCCTCGAAGCCGGTCAGGCCGTCGCGCGAGCGGTACATCACGCCCGGCATGGCCAGCGCGTACCAGTAGCCGTCGTGCCGGAACGCCCGGAAGTACGGCCGGCCGAGAATCTCCGGCCGCCCCTCGAAGCGCAGTCCGTCCGGCGAGACGGCGGCGCGGGTCACCTGCGGCCCGCGCTCCCGCCCGTGGACGTACATCACGATCTCCTGCCGCTCGCCGATGACGTGCACGTCCGGCGACGCGACGTGGGCGTACGCTCCCGCCGGGTTCGGCGAGTCGGCCCCGCACGGCGGGCAGGTGGCAGGGAAGTGCGACTGCTCGATCCGCAGCGTCCCCGGCTCGTGCATCGTCCACGGCCCGGCCAGATCGTCGGCGTAGGCGAGCCGGATGTAGAGGCCGCGGTGATCGGCGAAGTACAGGTAGTAGCGGCCGAGCGGGTTCTCCACCCAGTCCGGCACCCGGATGAGCGACGGCCCGGCGATGTTGCTCCCCATCCGTCCGTCCATGTCGGGGGTGATGATGGGGCCGTCGAGCAGGCGCTCGATGCGGATGGCCTGCCCCACCGCCGGGACCGCGATGTCCGGGCGCGGATCGGGCACGAACCCGTCCCGGTTCGGCATCTCGATGCGGGGCAGCGCGGCAGCGTCGATCCGATCTTCCTCGCCGACGAGATCGTTGAGGAAGAGCACGTAGGCGACCGCCGCGTAGACCTCGTCGGTGGTGAGCGAGCCCGGCTGGTTGAAGGGCATGGCGCGGTACACGTAGTCCCACAGCGTCGTGGCCGCCGGCCAGTAGCTGCCCACGGTCTTGCGCGCCCCGTCGGTCGCCAGCGAGCCACGACCGCCGGCCAGCCGGTCGTCCGGCCCCTCGATGCCGGTCGGCCCGTGGCACGCGGCGCAACGGCGGTCGTAGACCGCCCGCCCTTCGGAGGCGGTGGCCCCGCCGGGCGGCAGCTCGGCGCCTGCGGGTCCCACGATCGCTCCCCAGCCGTCGATGTCCGCCGCCGTCGCGGGGCTGCCGAGCCCGAGCGTTTGCGCCCCGGCCCCCCCGGCCCACAGCATCGCGCACAGAAACACCCCGACTGCCGCGCGGGTCGGCATGCCGAGCGCGGCGCGCGCACCGGACGCGGCGTGGAAGCCCGCTCGCCGCACATGACCGGGCAGGCCGGACGACGGAGAGAGGCCGTCGGATGCCGGATACGCCACCTGTAGACGGTTACACATCGATGTTCTCCACCGCACCGTCGCGGGCGATGCGCCAGCCCTGGATGGCGTTGTTGTGGTAGCTGGACCGCGTTCCGCGCACCGCGATCAACGCCGCGCGGGTCGGCTGCACGTCGCCCGTCTCGTCGATGCAGCGCGAGGCGAGGACGGGCTCCGCGCCGTCCCAGCGCCAGTCGAAGCGAAACCGCGTATGCGCCAGCGGCAGCACCGGATCCTGCAACTGCGCCGCGGCCCACGACCGGCCGCCGTCGGTCGACACCTCGACCCGCGCGACGCGGCCGCGGCCCGACCAGGCCAGCCCGCTGATCTGATGGAAGCCGGGGCCGGCGAGCCGCTGCCCCCCGGACGGACGCGTGATGACCGACTTGGCGTCCATGGCGAACGTGTACTGCCGCGCCTCGCCGGTCGGCATCAGGTCGGTGTACTTGGCCGTCTCCTCGCGGGTCAGGTACGACTGGTCGACCACCCGCAGCCGGCGCAGCCACTTGATCGAGATGTTGCCCTCCCAGCCGGGGATCAGCAGCCGCAGCGGATAGCCCTGGGCCGGCCGCAGCGCCTCGCCGTTCTGCCCGTAGGCCACCAGCGTGTCGTCGAGCGCCTTGTCGAGCGGCACGCTGCGGGTCATCCGGCAGGCGTCGGCCCCCTCGGCCACGAGCCACGCGGCGTCGCCCCTCACCCCCGCCTCTTCGAGCAGCACCGACACCGGCACGCCGGTCCACTCGCTGCAGCTCGTCATGCCGAACGCCGCCTGGGCGTCGGTGTCCGGGGCGGCCGGCGACCACTTGACGCGGCCGTTTCCGGAGCACTCGACGAAGTAGACGCGGGTCACCGCCGGCATGCGCCGAAGGTCGTCCATCGAGAAGACCAGCGGCCGCTCGACCAGGCCGTCGACGAGCAACCGGTGACCGGACGGGTCGATGTCGGGAATCCCGGCGTGATGCCGCTCGAAGTGCAGCGCCGACGGGGTGATGCTCCCGTCCAGATCCTGCAGCGGGGTCAGGCTGCCGGCGGCCTGGTCGTAGCCCGAGCCGCGCACGCGGCGCAGCGCGGTCTCGAAACCCGAGCGTTCGCCGTAGCCGCTCACACCCGCACCCAGTCTCCGACCGGACGAGTCCTGCCCAGCCGCCACCCGCGGTGCGAGCACGGCCGCGGCCGAGCCCAGCGTGGCTGTCTTCAAGAAGCCTCGACGGCTTCGCGCGGTACCGGTTCGTGTCTCCTCGCCTGGCATCGGGTCCTCCTCCCAAGCACTCGAAGATCCAGTCCGCCGCCGGCCGCCGGTCGAGATTCTGCTCCGCCTACTCCTGGCGTCCCTCCCCGGCCGGCTCGCCCGGTGCCGTGGCGAGAAAGCGGATCAGCTCGGCGTTGACGAGGTCCGGCACCTCCTCGTGGGGATTGTGCCCGACGTCGGGGATGAGAAAGACCTCCCCGTTGGGGAGGATCCCGGCCGCCCGCCGCGCGTTGTCGGGAAACTCCGGCCCGTCGATCTCGCCGCCGAGTATCAGCGTCTTCGTCTCGATATGCGGCCAGTCGTTCACCACCGTGTCCATCGAGCGCAGGTTGCCGCCGAGCCGGCGCACGTAGGCCAGCCGCGGCCAGTCGCCGCTCAGCCGCTGCCCGTGCCGGATCCGCAGGTGGTCCAGGAACGCCGGCTTCCACTCCACGTAGCGCCGCGTGTCGGTCCGCACGTCCGCCTCGTAGGCGGCCTGCAGATCCGGGTCGGCGTCGACCTTGCCGTCGAACGGATTGAACCCGCGTCCCGGGCGCCGGTCGGTCAGGCCGATCTGGTTGATGGTGACCAGGTGCGTCGTCTTCTCCGGATAGAGGAAGGCGAAGCGGGTCGCCATCTGCCCGCCGATCGAGTGCCCGACGATGGCGGCCTCGTCGATACCGAGGTGCTCCATCAGCCGGGCCGTGTTCGAGGCGTGCAGGCTCATGCTGTACGGCAGGATCGGCTTCGAGGACTTGCCCCAGCCGAGCCGATCCTTCACGACGACCCGGTAGCCCGCTCCGGTAAGGGCGTCGATCTGGCTCTCCCAGTACCAACCGTAGTAGCTGCCTCCGTGATGGAATACGACGGCGCGGCCGTTCGCCGGCCCCACCGGCGCGACGTCCATGTGGGCGATGCGGACGGCCTGGCCGAAGACCCGGAAGTTCATGAACTCGACTGGGTGCGGATACTCGAACCCCTCCAGGTTGATCGAGATCGGCCCCCACTCGGCGGGCGGCTCGGGCGGCGGGTGATGGGACTGCGCCGCAACGGCAGCCGGCAGTACGAGAGCCAGCACGGCCGCGAGCGACAGCGCGACGCGGGCGCAGGGGATGGGGCGTTCGATGGTCATGGGTCCTCTCCTATCGCTGCACGGATGTCCATCCTACCAGCCGTGGCCCGGCTCCGGTGTCGGCGCCGGCCGGGGTTCCAGCGGCCCGCGGCGAAAGCCATGCCGCATTCGAGCGCCGATGCATCCCGGTGGGACCACCACGGACAGCCAGGGCTTGCGAACGGAGGCAACCTGCGCCATCATGGGCGCTTCCGGGTAAACGACGGCAGCCTCCCAGGAGGGGTTTGAGATGAACAATCGTCTTCGAATGCTCGCCACGATGCTCACGGTCGCTCTGCTGGCCTCCGGGCCGGCGTTCGCCCAGAGCGAGTCGGAAAGCGCCCCGGCCGCCGATCCGGTCTGGGAGATGCCGCGCCTGGCGGACGGCCAGCCCGACCTGCAGGGTTACTGGACCACCCAGACCTTCACCCCGATGGAACGCCCCGAGTACCTGGGCGACCAGGCGTTCTACACCGAGGAGGAGTTCGCGCTGCTCCAGTCGCAGTTGACGGTCGACGGGGCCGACCCGCTGGCCCGCTTCGTCATCGAGATCGAGGACCCGGAGGAGCGCGAGCGGGCTCTCGACCAGACCCACCGCGACGAATCCTACGTCCACTACGACAACGCCATCTGGCTGGCCACCCCGGTGCCGAAGGGGTTGTCGACCCGGCGCACCTCGCTGATCGTCGATCCGCCGAACGGCCGGATCCCCGAACAGAACGAACAGGCGCAGGCGCGGGCCGAAGCACGGCGCGCGGCGCGCGGCGACCGGGGAGCCTTCGACGGCTACGAGCTGCGGCCGCACAGCGAGCGCTGCCTCAACTACCGCTACAACGCGCCGCCGATGCAGCCGCCCTCGTACAACGACATCCACCAGATCTTCCAGACGCCGGCGCACGTCGTGATATTCACCGAGCAGAGCACCAACGGGCCACGGATCATCCCGATCGACGGCCGGCCGTCCATCTCGGAGAATATCCGCCAGTGGCCCGGCGACTCGCGCGCGCGCTGGGAAGGCGACACCCTGATCATCGAGAGCAGCCACTTCAACGACAAGGGCGCGTGGCAGGGCTCGAGCAGCGGCCTCAAGGTGATCGAACGGTTCACCCGCACGTCCGACGACCGGATCCACTTCACGTTCACGGTGGAGGACCCGGCCACCTGGGATCAGCCGTGGAGCGCCGAAGTACCGTTGACGGCCACCGAGGGGCCGATGTTCGAGTATGCCTGCCACGAGGGCAACCACGACATCCGGCACATCCAGGAGGTCTACCGCAACATCGAGCGGCAGGAGGCCGAAGCCGCGCGGTAACCGCCGAAGCAAACCGCGCCGGGGGAGACCCGGCCACTCCGGCGGTGGCACTGGCAGGTTGCGGGGCCACCGCCGGGTCAAGCTCCCGCGCAATCGGTCGGGTCGCCCAGGGGTGAAGAACACCAGCTCTGGGCGACCGTCTGAGCCGTACCGCTTCTTCTACTTGGCCATCGACTCCGTCCCAGCAAGAGTGCCCTGCCCTGTACTGGGCGGGAAGCGCTCTCCGCGCAGCTCGGCCATCGTCATCCCGTTGGCGCGATCGAGGGCGGCCGCGAACGCGCGCGTGCTGCGCTCGAGGCCGCTGGCGGGCACCAGCTCGGGCGCGTCGAGCGAGGTGTGGTAGATGACGTGGTCGATGATGTGGAACGACGGCGCGTAGTTGCCGTTCTTCGGACCGTTCTCCAGCGCGTACACCGACACGCCGAACTCGCGCAGGGTATCGAAGACCATCTGCTCGAACGCCGCGCTTCCCAACGCATTCCACCGGAACGCGCCCACCGCGTTGGTCGGGGTCAGGGCGTCGTTGTACATGTAGAGCAGCGTCTGCGCCGGATGCTCCATGGTCAGCTTCACCGCCACCTCGTCCCAGGGGTAGGTGGCGTCGATGCCGACCCCCTCGCGACCGCGTGCGACCTCTCCGTGATGGTGATCGGGGAACTGGATGAACTTCATGGTGCGCGGCCGATCCCGACGAGGCCGCCCGGCGAAGAAGCGCGCCAGCTCCAACGCGCTCGCCATCCCCGCCGCGTTGTCGGTCGCCGCCTGGAAGTACCCGTCGGTGTGGGTCATGACGACGATCTGCTCGTCGGACATGCCCGGCAGCGTGGCCATGGTGTACCCGGTCGCGATGTTCCGCGGCTCCTCCACCTCGAGCCGGAACGAGAGCTCGACCTTCTCGCCCGCGGCCAGCCGATCCCGGAGCGCGAACCCTTCATCCATGCTCAGGGTGAACTGCGGCACCTCGCGCAAGCCGCCCTCGGGCTGAAACTGCCCGTTGCCGGGCACCCCCATCACGTTCACCACCATCGCCGCGCCGAGGGCGACGGCCCGGGTGTTGGCGTCGAAGAGCCCGGCGCGGTCGCTGGCCGAATGACTGCGTCCGCCCGGGACGAAGACGCTGTAGATGACGACCGCCTTGCCCTCGACGTCGCGGCCGATGAAATCGGCCCCCGACCCGACGCCGACCCACACCGCCTCCGCCGTGATGCCCCGCGGTCCCGTGGCCTTCGTGCGGGCCACCGGGAACGCCGTGGCCAGGGTGGTCGTCGAGCCGTCCGCGGCCCGGTAGCTCGCCGCCCAATCGGTCGCCCGCCAGTCGGAGGGCAGCACGTAGGGGAAGTGTTCGACCGTCAACCCCAGGGCCTCGAAGTCGCGCGTCATGTAGGCCATGCCCTCGCGGTCGGCCGAGGTGCCGGGCAGCCGTCCCCACCACTTGTGCCCGGCATCGCGGTAGCGAAGGGCGACCTGCGCGAGCTCGACGACGTGCCGCTTCATCCGCGCGCCGTCGATGCCCGCATACTGCCGCTGCTCCGGCGTCAACGGCCACACCGGGTACTGGTCGTCGTCGAAGATCAGCAGGTCGCGATCCCTGGGTAACCCCGCACCGTAGGTCGTTTTCACGCGGGGCCCGAGATCCATCTGTGCGGACGGCGCCGCCGGCATTGAGAGCACAACCACTGCCGCCAGGCACGCCAGGGAAGTGAATCGCCAGGTCGTCATCGTGGCTCCTCCGGATCATGCTGACACCGGCCGTCGAGGGCGCTCGAGACCGTGCCCGAGCAGCCACATCGCGGCGCGCCGGCTCGCACGCGCGCGATGAACGATGCCTTAGCGTAGCAGGGCCGTTCCTCTTTCCTGGACCAGTCGCCGCCAACCTGCGAGGATGGGCGGGGTGGCAACCATTGACGACTTCCGCCGGCTCGCGCTCGGCCTCGACGGGGCGGAGGAGAGCTCGCACATGGGCTCGCCGGACTTCCGTGTCGGCGGCCGGATCTTCGCCACGCTCGCTCACCAGGCGCAGGGCTACGGGAATCTGATGCTCACGCCGGAGGTCCAGGCACCGTTCGTCGCCGAGGCGCCCGAGACCTTCGTGCAGGTCGCGGGCGGCTGGGGACGCAACGGCGCAACGCATGTCCGCCTCGCCGCGGCCGACGAGGAGACCCTGGCGGGCGCGTTGCGCACCGCGTGGAAGCTGCGCGTCGAGAAGAACGCGCGGGCCGGGCGCCGCCGCCGGCCGGGAGGGTGACCCGGTCGATCTCACCGAGGCCTGACCTTCCCTCAGGGATCGGCCGACACCGAACCACGAGCATCGCCGGCGTGACCAGGATGTCGCTCCGCCTCCGTTGCAAGGCCGCGAAGACGGCGGTCACCGCCGCGCGCCAACCTCCCGTCACCGGAGGTGATGGGGACGGCGGCGGCAGCGGCTCCTTCCTTTGCGGCGACGAGATTCGCGGCATGCCCGCACCTACTCCACGACGCGCAGGACCTCCGCGGGATCTATTCTGAGAGCGCGAGCGGCGGGCACTCCGATAGCAACGGACGCTACCAGCGCGAGGCACGCCGCCGCCCCCGCAAGCGTGACGAGGTCCACGCCTCCGGCGCCGGAGAACTGCGCCTGGAGCAGCGGCGCGAGACCACTTCCCAGGCCGGCTCCTAGGACGACGCCGGCCGCCACCAGCTTCACGCTCGTCCCCCCGGCCACGAGTCGAACGATCTGCAGCGCCCGAGCACCAAGCGCGACACGCAGGCCGATCTCCGGGGCGCGCTGCGCCACGACGTAGCTCAGCGTGCCGAAGAGCCCGATGCACGCCAGCGCCAGGCCGACGACTCCCACGAAGCCACTCACACCTGCCGCAATCCGGGCCGGCAACAATGCCGTGCCGACCGTTTCCGACATCGTCGACACCGTGACGACGGGCACGCCGGGGTCTATTCCGGCGATGGCCTGTCGCGCCGCATCAGCCGCTACGCCGCGGATGTGGAACGTGACATGGGAGAAGTACACGTCCTCCACGGACCGGAACACGACGGGAGTGGCAGCCTCCCGAAACGAAACGAAGTGGGCGTCGGCGACAACGCCGACCACGGTCGACCACTGAATGTCGGCAGAATCCGAGCCCGGTCGCGGGAGCCTGCCCACCCGTCTGCCGACCGCGTTCCGACCGGACCAGAAGCGCCGCGCGAACGCCCGATTGACGATCACCGCGTTGCGTTCCCCGGGCTCGAGGTCTCGCCCCTGGACGAAACGCACTCCCATGAGAGGCAAGTACCCGGGACTGACGGTGTTCGCGTTCAGCCCCATGTCCTCTCCGGCCCGGGGCTGATACCCATCGACGGCCACGCCACGAGTTGACTGCGCCCGGAGAGACAGGAACGCAAACTCCGACACTGCGGCCGTCGGCACCTGCTCGAACGCCTGTCGGAGGTACCCGCGACCGCGATCTTCGGAGTACCCGGCCGCCTCCAGATCGACGGTGACGAGCACCATATCGTCCGAGTCGTAGCCGAGCGGGACGGCGTACGCATTCACGATGCTGCGCGCGAACACCCCGGCAATGATCAGTAGGAAAACGGCGGCAGTTGCCTGCATCGCAGTCAGGACGTTACGGAACCTCGTCTGCAGGAACCTGCCGAGGCCGAGCCGGGGTCGAGTTGCGTACAGCGCCGGAAGAAGACCCACCGCGAGGCCTACGCTCGATGACACGACCAGAGCGGCGACGATCAGTCGCCAACCGAGCTCCAGGTCGAGCTGCAAGGGCACGGGCAGGTCCGGCAGCAGCAGAGCCGTGAACCGCATCGCAGCCGACGCAGCACCAATCCCCAGGCACCCCCCGAGCAGACCGAGACCGAGGCTCTCGACGACAACCTGTCGGATCAGCCGCAACCGGCTCGCGCCCAGGGCCTGGCGAATCGACATCTCCCGATGGCGAACCGAGGCGTCCGCAAGCAGGAGGCCGGAGATGTTGGCGCAAACGATGAACAGGAGCGTCAGAACCAGCCCGGTCAGCACGGCCAGACCGCCGACCACGGGCCCCGCTACGAAGAATGGCAGGCGTGCTTCCTCCGTGATCGTGAAGGCCCGCGGCTGTCCCGAAAGGGTCGTCCACTCGCTGGGGTACGACTGTTGGAGACGTCCGGCGACGACCTCCAGAAGCGCCCGCGCATCGCCGATCCCGACACCTTCATGCAGTCGGCCGACTATGGAATACCCACGGGCGCCACGGAACTCCTGTCGTCCGGCGTCGTCGGGCCGCACCAACTGCTCGAAGGCCAGGGGGAACCAGACGTCGACCCGGAAGATGCCTTGTGTGCTAGCCAGCTCGACCGGCGCCACGCCCACGACCGTGAACGGCGAACTGTTGATGGTGATCGCGCGGCCCAGCACGGAGGGATCGCCGCCGAACTCCGAAAGCCATACCGCGTTGCTGATGACCGCGACCGCCGCGGGCTCGACCGCCTCGAACCCACGGCCCTGAACGGGCCTCAACCCCAGCGTATCGAAGTAGTTGGGCTCCACCATCTGGGCGGACATGACCCGGGTCTCTCCTCCGATGCGTACGCCGACCGAACCCGGAACGAAAGACGCGGCAGTGACGTTCTCGAATACGTCCCCGGCAGACTCGCGGATGTCGAGGAAGTCCGGGTAGGAATTCGGTCCCTGCCGACCGCTGGAGAGGTCGGTCGTGAGCACCGCGACCAGACGACTCGGGTCCGCGCCGGGGAGCGGGCGCAGAAGCAGGGCGTCGACCAGCGCAAGAATGGCAATGTTCGCGCCGATGCCGACGGCCAGCACCGCGACCGCCACGACCGCAAGGATCGGGCGCGCGAGCAAGCGGCGAAATCCGTGCCGCAGGTCGCGCCAGAGATCCTCGGCGACACGGAAACGCTGTACGTCGCGACATTCTTCCTTGACCATCTCCACGCCCCCCAGACGGGTAAGCGCCGTGCGGCGCGCTTCCCTTGGAGCCATGCCCCGGCGGATGTTCTCCTCGACGTCCAGCTCCAGGTACGCCTGCAGCTCCGCGTCGAGCTCGCGTTCGACGCGCTCGCGACGGAACAGGTTCATCAGGCGAACGGCGAAATCTCGCAAGCGGCACATGACGATTCCTCCAGCAATCCGGCAGGCCATCCGGCGCGGCCGGAGATCACGCTTCCTCCACGTCGCGCAACGCCAGCTCGATCGCGACCGCGACGCGCTTCCAGTTGCGGGCTTCCTCGTCGGCGTTCCGGCGCCCGGCCGGCGTCAACTCGTAGTACTTCGCCTTCCGATTGGTCTCCGACCGCCCCCACTCGGCCGTCAGCCAGCCCTTCTGCTCGAGCCGGTGCAGGGCGGGAAAGAGTGAACCCGGGTTGACGCGGAACGCGCCCTGCGTCATCTGCTCGACCCGGCGCGCGATACCGAGCCCGTGGTTCGGCCCCGTCATGAGTGCGCGGAGGATCAGCAGATCGAGAGTGCCGCGCATGAGGTCGGTGCGGGACATGGGAAGTGCTCCTTGGAATTTCCTATCGCGATTTCCGACAAGTCTAGCCCTACACCTATCGGATTTCAATAGGTTGTCCTTCGGATCACCGTCCGGCGGACAGGGACGTTGCCGACGCCGTGCCGCGCGCTGCGCCCACCGCACCACCCCCGGTCGCGACGCCGACCATGGCGATGCCGGCCGCGCCGAGCGAAGCGCGCTGCGTCCGCGCGAACTCGATCAGCGCCCGCTGGTAGTCGAGAATCGCGCGCAGCTCGGCATCCTGCGCGCTGGCCAGGTCGCGTTGCGACTGCAGGACGAAGAAGTTGGTCGACAGGCCGACCTCGAACTTGCTCTCCTCCGCCTGGAGCTGTTGCTCGGCCAGCTCCCGGGACGCTGTCGCGGCGTCGATCCGCTCCCGGATCGACTCGATCCGAAGCGCGGCGGTAGTGACCTCGCTGGCTATCCGCAGCTCGATGCGGCGAATCTGGGCCCGGTTCTGCTGCAGCTCCAGCCGGGCCCGTTCATACGCGGCCCGGTCCGCGCTCCGACCGAGCGGCCAGGTCATCTGCAACTGGACGTTCCAGATCGGATAGTCGGCGTTGGCGATGCTGTGCAGCGCGTCCCGGTAGCCCCCCGGGATCATGCCGCCGGCGCCTCCGAAGATGTCCTCGAAGCTGTTCCCGGCCGGAACCAGCCGGGGACCGCCCTGACCGGTCAGTTGGTAGCTCCCGACCAGGTCGAGCGCGGGCAGGGTGCTGTTGCGGAGATTGTCGACGGTCGCCTCGTTGATGTCGAGCTGGCGTCGCGCACGCGAGACGTCGGTGCGCCGATCGAGCGCCCCGCGAATCGCCTCTTGCAGCTCGATCGGCGCCGCTTCTATCCGCGGCTGGTCGGTCGGGTTGATCTCCGCGTCCCACAGCTCGTCGGACGTGCCCCCCACGATGAGCTCTTTCAGCACAAGCTCGGAGGTGCGCTCCGTCTCGACGGCCAGCGCCAGCAACTGGCGTCGCGCCGCGGCCTCGGACTGCGCCGCCACGACGTCGATCGGCGCCATCGTGCCCACCTCGACTCGCACCCGGTTGTCCTGCACGAGCTGCTCGGCCAGCGCCAGCGCCTGCCGCTGCACGCCCACGGCGGCGCGCTCGTAGACGAGGTCCCAGTAGGCCAGACTGACGTCGGCCAGCGTGTTGACGACGGTCTGCTCCAGCTCGATGTCCGAGATGTCCCGATTGATGCGCGAGACGACCAGTTGCGTACGCCGCGAATCGGTCCGCAAGCCGCGCAGCAACGGCTGCTTGTACTGCAGCGTCACGTTCGCGCCGAAGCTCGGGTTGAAGGTCGAGAAGATGTTGGTCGACTCCGACCGGGTGGTGTCCCAGGTGACGTCGTACCGGCCGCCGCCCCACTTGACCTCCTGGCCGATCCCGAGGTCGTAGTTGCCCTCGTCGGAGACGATCGGCTGGCCGCGAAGCCCGCCGCCGTCGAATACGAAGCGGTTGGGAGTGATGGCCTGGTTGAAGCCGAAGCCCGATGAAGCGAAGGGCAGGAACGCCGCGTCGGCCGTGGCGACCTGCATGTCCTGCACGAGCGGCTGGAGGCGCTGGACGGCGATGTCGAGGTTGCGTTCGAGAGCACGCTCGACGGCATCGTCGAGCGTGAGGTCGAAGCGGCGGGCCGGCTGCCCGGCCGGAGTCGCTTGCCAGCCGGCGCCGACAACCCTCTGGCCGGCAACTGCGTCGAGGGTCTGGGCGTGCATGGCGCGCGGCGCCGCCGCAAGCAGCAGCCCGGCCGTGAGTGGCCCGATTGCGAAGACACGAACCTGAGTCGACAAGATCATCCTCCAGTCTGGAAATCCAAGCCGGGAGAGGGGAGGTCCCTCTATGCACGGCCGGCGCCCGTGGGATGCGGACTGCACCTTCCATCGAACAGGTGAATCTCCCGCCTGGCATGCTCCGCGTAGCGTGGGTCGTGGGTCACCATGCAGACGGTCGAGCCCTCGTCGTGCAGCGCCTGCAGCAGCCCCATCACCGCCCCGCCGTTCTTCGAGTCGAGGTTGCCGGTCGGCTCGTCGGCCAGCAGGATAGACGGTTGCCCCGCCACTGCCCGCGCCACCGCCACGCGCTGCTGCTGGCCCCCCGAGAGCTGGCTCGGCAGGTGCTTGGCGCGGTGGGCCATCTCCACCTTCTCGAGCGCCTCGGTTACCCGTTCGCGCCGTTCCGCCCGCTTCATGCCGCGGTAGGTGAGCGGCAGCTCGACGTTCTCGTAGACCGTGAGGTCGCCGATCAGGTTGAAGCTCTGGAAGATGAACCCGACCTCGCGGTTGCGGGTCCACGCCCGGTCGGCCCGGCTGAGCTGCGCCACCGGCCGGCCGTTCAGCGTGTAGTCGCCCGTGGTGGGCGAGTCGAGCAGGCCGAGGATCGACAGCAGCGTCGATTTGCCGCAGCCCGACGGACCCGAGATGGCGACGTACTCGCCGGGGTGGATGGCCAGGTCGACGCCGTCGAGGGCGTGCGTTTCGACCTCGTCGGTGTAGAAGATTTTCGAGACGTTCTGCAACTGAATCAGGGCTGACGCTTCGCTCATCTCGGTTGCCTCCATTCACTCGTGACACTCTGGCTCCGGACCGGGTCTTCCCCTTGCACGACGCGGGCAAGCGGCCCTATTCGATACGCACCCGGTCGAACTGATCCCAGGTCGACATGTCGGACAGGACGACGCGGTCGCCCGGCTGCAGGCCTTCGAGCACCTCGATGGTGTTGACCGAGGCGCGGCCGAGGCTCACCCGCATTCGGGAGGCGTGCGTGCCGTCGGCTTCCACCCTGAACAGGCTGACCACGCTCTCCTCCTGCCCGAACACCGGCCGGCCGACGAACAGGATGTCGTCCATCCGTTCCAGCTCGATGGTGCCGTCGACCGTCAGGTCCGGACGGGCGCCCCGCGGCAGCTCGCCGTCGAGGGCGACGTCGACGGTCACCGTCCCGTTCTCGACTGCCGGGTCGATGCGGGTGACGCGGCCCGGGATGACGCCGTTGCGGGTGTCGATGGCGGCCGACTGGCCAACCTGGATGTCCTTGGCCTGCGTCTCCGCGATGCGCAGCTCGGCCTTCAGCACTGCGGGGTCGCCGACCCGCGCGAGGTTCGTGCCAGTGGTGATGCGCTGTCCTTCCTCGAGAGGCACCTGCTGCAGGACGCCGGGCATTCCGGCCCGGACGTGCAGGTCGGCCAACTGTTGCCGCCGCAGCTCGTACAGCGTGCGCAGGCGGTCCACCTCGGCCTGCTCGACCGCGAGCTGCGCCTCGACGGTGTCGGCGGCCATCTGCAGCCGTTCGCGCTCGAGCGCGTAGCGCGTATCGAACTCCTGCTCGGCCGACTGCGACTGCTGGAGTTGAAGCGACGAGACGAGGCCCTGCGCGAAGAGCTGCCCGTCGGCGTCCGCCTGCAGGCGGGTGGTCTTCAGTTGCGCTTCGGTGGTGGCGAGCGTCGCTCGCTGGTTGAGCAGCTCGCGCTCCACCTCGACCTGCCGGTTGCTGTAGTGCGCCTCGGCCGCTTCGAGATTCAGCCGCGCCTCGAGCACGGACTGCTCCAGCTCGGGGTTGCTCAGCTCGAGGATCACCGTGTCGGGGACGACGCGGGCGCCGGGGCGGATGACGATCCGCTCGACGGTGCCGTCGGTGGTGGCCGGGATCCAGCGGATCCGCTCCGGGACCAGGGTGCCGGTGCCGCGCACCTGCCGCACCATCGGGCCGCGCTGCACCGTGTCCAGGTAGATGGTGTCGCGGTCGACGAGCGGCGCCGCCGGCTCGAGCCGCGAGACACCGGCCGTGATGACGACGACCACGATGGCCGCAATCACGGCATACAGCGTCTGCCGGGCCTTCTTCTTGCGTGCGAGATCGGGTCGGGAGATGTCCATGGCAAGTACCCCATCGTCGTTGCGCGAGCCTCTGACTCCTATCGGCTTTCGATAGAATACCGCCAGACATATCGGTTGTCAATAGGTCATGCCGTTCGACCCGCGCCGATGTGTTTGGCCCGGCACGAGCGGTCCGGCGCGCCGGCGCCCGAATCAACGGCAAGAGACGCACCGACCGGACACACGGGAACGTGGACGGAGATGGTCAGTCCGGGCGGGTGCTGCGGACGGAGGGCGGCCTCGACGAGGCGTCGGGCGGCGTCTCGGAGAGAATCGATAACGAGAAGTTCAGGGAGTCGCGGCGCCGCGGACCTGGAGGGGTGGCCGCAACGGGACCGAGGCCCTCGCTCTCGCCGGGCTCAGCCGCCCGGGTCTCGCGCGCCTTCCGGTCTCCGGGTAGAGGATTGCATGATCATCGATGTTCATCACGCCGTGGTCTACGCCACCCGCGCGCGGATCTGTTCCGATTGGCGGAATTGGGTCTGCTCGACCGGCAAAGACGGGGACGCAAGCTCAACGTCTTCCAGGCGCCGCCGGATCTCGAAGCGCGGCTCCGGAGGCTGCGATCCGGACACTGATACCCGCCGCAGGGAGCTGCCGGAACTCCGTCGCGCGATGACGGCGGGTGATTCGCCCGTGTACTCCCCCGGTCGCGAGGTTGAAGGCGGCATCCGGATTGACCGTCCCGTGCGAGGGCCGGAAGCTGACGGTCATCGCGTTTCGCTGGCGACGGCTTCGACACCGGCCAGGAAGATCCGGAAACTGGTCGACCGATTGCGTTCGCGCGTCAGATGCTGTGCCATCCGGCGGGCGCCGGATACCTTCTGGAACTCGGGAACGAAACGCTCGAGCACCTCGTGCGGGCGCGGCACGGCGTCGGGATCGCGGAACGCCACGCACGGAGCTTGCGCGGGATGCTGCGTTCGAGATCGGTCTTCCCTTCATGCTTCACGCACTTGAACGGCAGACCCGGAAACAGGCGCGGCAGCAGGCCGTTGAGGAGGACCCGCATCGATTCCTCCTCGAGGAGCAGGACGAGTCGGCTCACTCCGGATCCGCCCCTTCGAAGAGCCCCTGCTTCCAGAGGGCGCCGGGCAGATCACCCTCGGCGTACAGGTTGCGCAGGAGTTCGCTGTCCGACGCGCGCCGGACTGTCGCGAAGCCATCCTCCTTGACGAGCCAGTAGATCTCATCCAGGTTTACGCCGTTGAGAAACTCCGGCGAGTGGGTCGACACGAACACCTGTCCGCCGCGCCGCGCGTAGTCGCGGAACTCCTCGGCCAGTTCGCCGAGCAGAGCCGGATAGAGCTGGTTCTCGGGTTCCTCCACCCCCAGCACGGGATGAGGCTTCGGATCGTGCAACAGGACGAGGTACGCGAACATCTTGATCGTGCCGTCGGACACGTGTCTGGCGATGAACGGGTCCTTGAAGCTGCCGTCCTGGAAGCGCAGCACGAGGCGGTCGTCCACGGTGAGCCTGGCTTCGACGCAGGTAAGGCCGGGCACCCGCGCGCGCATTAGTTCCAGGATGCGGTCGAACCGGTCGCGGTGATGCTCGTACAGAAACCGGGCCACCTGGGTCAAGTTGTTGCCGCGAGCCGACAGATGTTGCGCGAAGCCTGAGTCCGTGCTCGGCTGCGCCTCCTGGCTGTGGAAATCCGATACGTGCCAGTGCTCAAGAAGTTCACTGAGCTCCACGACCGCCTGGTACTGCTTGAACTGACCAAGCCCCTTGATCGCCAGAGCGTTCGGGTTCTCGAGTTCGATCGGCTGCTCCAGCTCAGCGAACTTGTCCTTGGCAATCACGCCGACGCCTCGCGAGACGTCGATGAAATGGGACGACGGGTTTTCGTCACGGCTCCTCTCGTATACCGCAAAGAGCTCACGTTGCACGACCGGCCGGTCGTTCTCCTCGGCAATGTCGACACGGTACGCTTCGGGGAGACCGCTGCTTCCGACAAGGTGAAGGATGATGCTGATAGGGCCGGACTCGCCACGGCTGACAAGCTCTCGGAACCCACCACGTCGCTCTACCGCCTCCGCCACGTTCTCGGTCAGCGCATCCTTGAGGAAGCTCATGGCGTCGAGGAGCGTCGACTTGCCCGACCCGTTCGCGCCGACAACCGTCGCCATGGACGGCAAGTCCGTCAGTTCGGCGTTGCGAAACACGCGGTAGTTCCGCAGGAATATCGACTCAATCCGCATCTGATCGCTCCGGCGCTCAAGTTTACTCGCCGTCGCGCTCCATTCGTGGAGGCGAGTTGGCTCCGAGCATCAGATACGCCTATCGCGGCGCCTCCGCCCAAGCCAGCAGGTCCTTCGGCGTGTAGTTGACGCTCGCGGCGTCGAAATCCGTTTCGCGCCGGAACGGCTGGCGGACGTACCGTACGGCGCAGGGTCCGGTTGAATCCCCGCCGCTGCAACTCCAGCCCCATTGTCGGCCCCACCAACTCACGCGCCACGACGGTGAAGGCGCCCAGGTCGCCTCGCTGCAGGCGGTGACGACGGCGGTCACCCCCGGAGAAGTCGATCCCGAGCCCCAGCCCGCCGTGCCGGGCGGCCACCACGAGGCCGCAAGCGATGACCAGCAACGAGACGCCGGCGGCCAGCCAGCGCCATCTCAGAAAGTCGATATCGCGCATCGAGGTCTCCTCAATCGGCACGAGCATCAGATGCTGAGCGTCGCCGCCCGGCGTCGGGTCAGGATGAGACCGAACAGCGTGCGCGACACGAACACCGCGGTGAATACGTTCGAGACCAGCCCGAAGAACAACGTCGTCGCGAAACCCCGGATCGGCCCCGACCCGAACTGGTACAGGAACGCGGCCGCGATCAACGAGGTCACGTGCGTGTCGAGAATGGTCAGAAAGACCCGGTCGAAGCCGGCGGCGACGGCGGCCCGCGCCCCTCTGGCGGTCGGAAGCTCTTCCTTGATCCGCTCGAAGATGAGGACGTTCGAGTCGACACCCATGCCGATCGTCAGGATCAGCCCGGCGATGCCGGGCAGCGTCAGCTCCGCGCCGGCCGCGGCGACGCCGGCCAGCAGAAACAGCAGATTGAGGGCGACCGCCACCACCGCGTTGACGCCGGTGGCGCCGTAGTAGACCAGCATGAAGAGCGCTACCACGAAGAGGCCGGCCATCGACGCGGTGAGTCCGGCGCGGATAGAGTCGGCGCCCAGGCTCGCGCCGATCATGCGTTGCTCGAGATAGTCGAGCGACGCCGGCAAGGCCCCCGACCGCAGGATCAGGGCGAGGTCGGACGACTCCTGCGGCGTGAAGGCCCCGTGGATCCGCCCCTCGCCGCCGGTGATCGGCTCCTCGATGACGGCGACCGACTGCACGCGGCCGTCGAGAATGATGGCGAGGTCGCGACCGACGTTGGTCCCGGTGAGCGCCGCGAACGACCGCGCGCCGCCCCGGTTCAGGGAGAACCCGATGGCCGGCCGGTTGAACTCGTCGACCGTTGGCCGGGCATGACGCAGATCGCGGCCGGAGATCGGCGCGGTCCGACGTACGAGGTAGTGCACATCCGGCCCGTCGCCGGCCGGCGCGGCCCCGGGCACGACCTCCAGCGTAGGCGG
This sequence comes from Vicinamibacterales bacterium, assembly GCA_965116825.1. Classification (GTDB taxonomy): domain Bacteria; phylum Acidobacteriota; class Vicinamibacteria; order Vicinamibacterales; family UBA8438; genus WTFV01. Next base: position 2,162,545 of record OZ220736.1, on the reverse strand, counting down.
CAGCACCCCTTGGGTCGTCTCGAGAAGGTGGTCGCGGGACGGCGCCGGCCCAGACTCGATCAGTTTGATCTCGAGGACCCCGGTGGAGCGGATGACGGCCTTCGCGCCGTCGACATCGGTCACCCCCGGCAACTGGACCAGGATCTCGTCGCCCGCGGCCCCGTGCCGCGCGATGACGGGCTCGGTGACCCCGAACGCCTCGATCCGCCGCGCGATCGTCAGGCGCGCCTGCCGGACTGTCCGGTCTCGACGGGCCTGCTCGACATCGGGCCGCAGTCGATAGCGGTGGACGCCATCGGCAGCCGAGATCCGGTCGTAGCCGGCAAGCTGGTCGTCCGCAAGGCGGCGGACCTCGGCATCCCGGTCTGCGGGTGCGCCGGCGACCAGAATCTCGGTCGGCGAGACGGCCCGGACCGATCCGCGGGCGAAGCCGTCGAGCCCGGCCAGCTCGCTCAGCCGCCGGGCGTCCGTTTCCGCCTCGATCTGCAACCCCTCGTCGGTCTGGACCCGCAGGACGAGGTGGACCCCACCGCGCAGGTCGAGACCCAGCCGTATCGTGTCTGCCGGGGGCCACAACACGCCGACCGCGACCGCTACCATACCTGCCACCGCGAGCACGCGCCACCGAAGCTGCTTCTGCATAGCTGTCCCCTTTCTCTTGATTCCTCCGAACCGCCGGACCAGCGGACCGCACGTTCCCGCACAGACGTACGTGCGCGCGCAGACCACTGGTCGTGTCACCGTGGGGTGGGGTTCGGCACGCAGCCCCTCAAGAGGCCGGGCCGGGCAGGGCCCGTCCGGCCGACGGCGCGCACGATACGCCCGCGGGCGGCACGGGCGCATGGGCACCGCGAACCCGCGGGAGGGGTCGGGACGAAGCCCCGTCGAAGCCGCTAGATCCGGAGACTGACGGTCAGCGGGGAGATGTACTGGTGGGAGCGGGGATCCGGGTTGCCGGAGGACGCGGACAAGACGAGCCGCCGGTGCGCCGGGTGGGCACCGGCGGACGCCCGGATCGCAGTGCCGGCGGCCGGAATGCCAGCCACGCGCGCCGCCCGCCAGGCGCTGCCAGGGGGCACAGGCGGATCGGCGCTGGTGCCGACGGGATCGTCCGGCGCCGCGGGCGGCAGACCGACAGCTACCTGGTGACCGGCAGGGTCCGCTGCAGCCACCGGCTCGAGCGCCGTAGGCAGCAAACTCCACAGCGCGGCAACCGCCGCGAGCACCAGGAGATGACGCATGGTTCCATCATACTCCGAGGCTCGCCGGGGGTTCGTTCGCGGCGGCACCCGCCCGCGCACACCCACGGCCCGAGCCGACCCGCTGCTCGAGCCTGGTCGGCCCGGTCCCGTTGGAGAACCGAGGCCGCTCGCTCAGCGATCGAAGGTCCACGTGCGGGGCTCGCGTCCCGGCTCCGTCCGCATCTCTTCGACCACGACGCGGGGCGTCTCGCCGCGCCGGTAGCGCAGGACCCATTTCAGGCCGGCCCGGTTCGCCTCGGGCACCGGAATCTCGTGCGTCGCGTGCTCGGGCCCCTCGAAGACGTTGATCTCGCAGACGTCCTCGCCGGCGCACAGCGGAATGGCCTGCTCGACCCAGTCCTCGACGGAGGCTCCCGGCGTGACCCAGGCTCCCCAGGCGTGCGCGGTGGTCCCCACCCAGCGGAAGACCACCGGTTCGGGGTCCGTCCAGCGTGCGCGCAAGGCCTCGCGGTCGACCTCGACGCCCCGCAGATACACCGCGGCGATCTCCCGCGTATGCGTGATGTCGTCGAGCGGGTTGGCGTCGAGCACCAGGAAGTCGGCGCTCCGTCCGGCCTCGATGCTCCCGGTGTCGGTCAGCCCGAACGCCCGCGCCGCGCGGGTCGTGGCAGTCGCGATCGCCTCGGCCGGCGTCATCCCCAGCCGCACGAAGAGCTCCAGCTCCAGGTGATCCGCGTAGCCGAAGAAGTCGCCCACCGCGCCGGCGTCGGTGCCCATGATGACGTGGTCGCGCAGGCGCAGGAAGTTGTTCCGGATCAGGCGCGCCCGCGCTTCGTCCGCGGCGGTCCGGGGGGCGGCGGCGGAATCACCGGCCGCGGCCTCCCGCAGCATCGCGACGACCTCCTCCGGGACCTGCTCCTGGAAGAAGGGATCCTCATAGACCGGCCGCCGGTACGGCTCGCGCCGGGTGACCATGCCGATGGTCGGCACGATGAAGACGTTGCGCGCCGCGACGAGCTCCAGATACTCGTCGTCGACGGCCGCGTCGTAGGGCATGTGGATGAAGCGCCGGGCGCCGGCCGCGATCAGCCGCTTGTGGTCTTCCAGCGTGGTCGCATGCGCGATCACCCGGATGTCCCGCACCTGGGCCTCGTCGAGAATGGCCGCATAGATGTCCGGGTGGAGCTTCACCCGCGCGCCCCGCCGCTCATCGCGCGCGTCCACCCAGATCTTCAGGATCCGGATGCCGCGCGCCGCCTCGGCCCGCACCACCTCGCGCGCCTCGGCCGGGCTGCTCACCCCGTGCAGCCCCCACCACCCGGCGTCGTTCGTGAACCGGGGGTTCGGTCCGCCGCCGGGGATCCCGAGGCCGGGCGACACCAGGTAGCGCGCGCCGGCGACCTCGCCCACCCGTTGCGCCTGCCGCACCTCGAGGGCGATCTCCTCGAGGTCGCTGCCGGTGGAGATGATCGTGCCCACGCCGTAGTAGGCGTGGCGGTGCAGATGGTCGACGAGGTTCTCGCGGGTGAAGTTCTCCGAGCCCCAGCTCGTGTACTGCTCCCAGCCGAGATGCGCGTGGGTGTTGACGAGCGCCGGCATCACGGTGCGGCCGGTCAGGTCCACGACGCTCGCCCCCGGCGGCGCCGCCACCTCGCCCGCATTCCCGACCCGCACGATGCGATCGCCGCGGACCAGGAACGCAGCGTCCTCGATGATGCGGCCGTCCCCGACGATTACCCGCCCACCGGTGAACAGCCGCACGGCAGCGCCGGAGCCCGGGGCGGGCGGAGCCGGGAGCTGGCCGTTCGCACCACCGGCGATGCCGGCCATCAGCGCGAGCACCAGCCACGCGACACCGCGCCGCACGTTGTTCCTGCCGGACGGTCCAGTCATCGCTATGAGCGCGACTCGACGCGGAACGTCCACCAGCTCTCCGGCCGCGGGGTGTCGAGCGGCGGCGGCTCGCCGCCGCCTCCAGGCTGCCGCGCCTGCACGTCCGGCTTCTGCAGCTTCCGGATCCGGGTGGCCCAGACGTGGTCGAGCTGGGCCTGGTCCATCTCCCGGTTGAGGACGACGGGGTAGACCACACCGTCGAGCCGGAGGCGCCCCGGATGGTCCTGATTCACCCGCGGACACCAGTACTTCCGGTCGCCGACCGAGCAACTGATGAACAGCTCGCCCTCCGGAGTCGCCATGCAGTTGACGTTCACCGAGTGGGGCCGCCCCCAGATCCCGATCTGGATCGCGCACAGCGAGACGTCGTTCGCGAAGGTCCAGTCGTCGACCGCCTCCTCGTGGGTGTCACCCAGCAGGATGAAGCCCGGGGTGGTCTCGCAGGGACAGTTCACGGTCCAGACGGCCAGCCCGGCCACGACCACTATCCCCAGCCCGGCTGCGATGCCGACGAGGTTCTTCTTCACGAACTCCGATGCCGTTGCGGCGTCCCAGGACTTTGCGCTCATGCTCGACCTCCTCCGGGGCTGCTCCCACCTGGATCGGACCCCCCCTATATATACCCGTTCCTGGTCCGCGGGCCATGGTGACTCCGGAAGTCTTCACGTTCACACGTATGGGCGGCCATGCTCAGCGTCGGACCGGTCGTCGACCTCAAGCGCTCGTGGCCTCGGCCCCGGATGGGCGGCGTCCTCACTGTTCTGCTCGTCACGCATCATTCTTCGGCGTCTGCCGCGTTTCCTGGTGTCAGGTTCATCCCGGCCTTCGCGGTTCGCCAGGCCCTTACTCCGTCCGCGCCGGCTTCGAACACCACCATGTCGAGCTGCTGCCGGCACGCTGTTCGCGCGTAGTCCAGCAGCGCCTTCGCGCCCGGTCCTCTGGGTTGCAGGTGGGCGCTCAGTCCCGTGGCCTCGAAGTGGTGCTCGGCCTTGTTCGGCTGGATGCGAATTGCCTTTTCGCCTCGTACGTTCGTCGCCGTGGTCACCTCGATGGCGCCGTTGCGTGTCCGGATCCGGCACGTCGTGTACAGGGCGTTGCCGATCGCGTGCGCCGCCCGGTGGCCAAGCTGTCTCGGTTCGATTCGTTCGTGGTCCGGAATGCTTCGCAGTTCTTCGCGCACCGTCTCGCTGATTGCCTGCCACAGGGTCTCGGCCGGGGGTGGCAGTGTCAGGATCGGTGGCGTCATTCGTCTTCCGCCGGTGGCACCATCGCCCATCTGTTGAGCTCCCGTCGGTCGGTCGCATTGGTCGGTCGTCGCGTGTCTACAGTGTGTGACAGTCCGCCTTGTGGCCGCAAGCGGCGCCGGCGCCCCGCTCAGCGGCTGCACCGCCCCGGTTTCGTAGGAGGCTCGATTCCCTTGGAAGAGCCGTACGGCGTCTCCTCGTCGAGCGACCTCGTCGCCGATCCGCGCCCGGCGTGCAGTTAACGGGTACCGGGAAGGTGCGCAGGTATAGTGGGATGAGGGAGCACCGGCACGACGCTCTCGTCGTCGACGTGACGGACGCGATCACGCTGGGCCGGGAGGTCGAGTGGGATCACGAGCTGGAGGCCCACGCGACCATGTCGACTCATCGTCTGGACGTCGAGAGCGTGGCCGAGGGGTTGCTCGAGCTGCTGGAGTCCCGCGGCGTCCGCTGTTTCTTCGGGGGCGGCGCCGGCACCGACTTTCCCCCGGTCATCGAAGCGTTCGCCAAACGGCAGGCCCTGGGCCGGTCCGGCGGCCTGCGGCCGATCACGGTGGCCCACGAGATCACGGCGGTGGCGATGGCCCACGGCTACGCGATGGTCACGGGCCGACCCCAGGCGGTGATGGTGCACACGTTGCCCGGGACCGCCAACGCGCTCGGCGGGGTGATCAACGCCTCGCGTGCCCGGGTCCCGATGCTGGTGCTGGCCGGCCGGACCGCCATCACCGAACGCGGACTGCCGGCCTCGCGCAGCCAGGGCATCCACTGGGCTCAGGAGTCGTTCGACCAAAGCGGCCTGGTGCGCGAGTTCGTGAAGTGGGACTACGAGCTGCGCCGAGGCGACCAGCTCGAAACGGTGGTCGACCGCGCGCTCGCGATTGCGTGCAGTCCGCCGGCCGGCCCCGTCTACGTGACGCTGCCGGCCGACGTCATCGGCGCGCCGCTGCCACCCCTGACGGTCGGCGCGTCCGCCCGCCTCCGGCCGTCGCGTCCGTCCCAGCCCGCGCCCGACGCGCTGCGCGAGGCCGCGCAGACGCTCGCGGCGGCGATCAACCCGCTGGCGATCACCTCGTCGCTGGGACGGGACCCGGCCGCGCCCGAGGCGCTGGTCCAGCTTGCCGACCGCCTGGGGCTGCCGGTGGTCGAGACCTGGCCGACCCATCTCAACTTCCCGCGGGATCATCCGCTGCACCAGGGCTTCGACGCCGGGCCCCTCGTAGGCGAGGCTGACGTCGTCCTGGCGATCGAATCGGACACCCCGTGGTTTCCGGCCCACGCCGAGCCTTCCGGCGACGCCGTCGTCATCCAGGTCGACGACGACCCGCTGTATACGACCTATCCGATCCGCGGTTTCGCGACCGACGTCGGCCTGGCCGGACACGCCGGGAGCACCCTGCGGGCCTTGGCGGCAGAGCTGGATCGACTCCCGCTCGACGAATCCGCGATCGCGGCCCGGCGACGCCGGTGGGCGGGCGCGCACGGAGAGCAGCGCGCGGCCTGGCGCACGGCCGGCGAGGCGGCGCGAGACACGACGCCGCTGGACTACGCCTGGATCTCGAGGTGCCTCGGCGACGTGCTCGACCCGGAAGACCTCGTCGTCACCGAGATCGTGCTCGACCCCGCGCAAGCCTGCTTCACCCGTCCCGGCACGTACTTCAACCACTCCCACGCGGCGGTGCTCGGCTGGGGCCCGGGAGCCGCGCTGGGCGCCAAGCTGGCGCACCCCGACCAGACCGTGGTCTGCGCGGTTGGCGACGGCAGCCACATCTTCGGGGTGCCGACGGCGACCCACCACACCGCCCGCGCCTGCGACCTGCCGGTGCTGTTCGTGGTCTGCAACAACGCCGGCTGGGAGCGAACGCGGCTGGCCACGCGAGCGCACGCCCCGCAGGGCTGGGCCGTTCGCAACCCGCCGATGCCGCTGTGCGAGTTGGCGCCGGCGCCGGCCTACGCCGCGATCTGCGAGGCGAACGGCGGGTACGGCGAGCGTGTCGACGACCCTGCCCGGCTGCCCGCCGCGCTGGCGCGGGCGCTCGACGTGGTGCGGCGCGAGCGGCGGCAGGCGCTACTCGACGTGATCGCCCGCTGACGGGCAGCAGTCAGCACTCCCACATGAATCCACGTGCTACATCTTCTCCGACGAGGGACCCCAGGCTGCCCGGATCCTGCCGCCCCCGCTGCGATCCGGCGACGCCGGCCTACCCCGAGCGCGGCGGCAAGCTGCGGGGCACCACGCTACTCGTCCACCTTCCGGTACTTGCGCAACAGCCTGCCGTTCGGCATGTAGGAGAAGTACCCGTCCGCGTACTCGCGTCGATCGTTCGTTCCCTCGAGCACGATCGTGCCCCCGTCGCGGACGACCCTGAACCGCCGCGGCTCGCCCCCCGACCGCACCGTGACCGCGGCCTCCCCGGAGGTCGGTCCGCTCGCGGTCTGGACCCGCTCGTACGTATAGCTCCAGTGCGAGGCGTCCATCTCGTAGGTGCCGTAGCCGACGAACGACTCGAACCCGACCGCGGACTCGCGGTGGAACGTGGCCACGACGACGCCATCGTGATTCGACCAGCGCCCGCCGGCCTGCGGCGGGCGGAGCACCTCGCCGTCGACGTGCCATTCGACGAGCTCCCAGGTCCCCTCGAGGAGCGACCGCAGCTCGGCGGGGGCCTCCGCCTGCTGGGCCATCGCGGGCGATGGAGCCAGGAAGCACAACGATCCGATGACGAGGGCAATGAGACGTCCTTCAATCAGGCGCATGGTTCTCCCTGTTCTGTCACGCATACGCGGTTCTGTTACGCACACGCGGTTCTGTCACGCGCAGGCGATCCATCGAGCCGTCGACCGTCGTGAGCACCCGGTCAGGCCCGCTCCCGGTAGACCCGATCGAGCACCGGGAGGAGATAACGTCGGAAGCGCGGATAGTCGTCGCTCATCGCGAAGTGCGACCCGCCCTCGATGACGTCATAGGTCGCCCCGTCGATCGACGCCGCCAGCGACTCCGCCGGCCCCCTGGCCGTCGGATCGTACTCGCCGCTAAGGAGGTGAACCCCGACCCTGGAGGTGTCGATGGTGTGCGCCTTCCCTCTCAGATCGTGCTCGACCGAGAAGTAGTACAGGTCGCCGCCGAAGATCCCGGGACCGCCCTGGCTGTAGATCCAGCCCGTCTCCCGCCGGAACGCCTCGCGGGCCTCCGGCGAGGTGATCATGTACATCCGGGACCCGATGTAGGCGGTGCCGTTCTGCGGATGGCTGAAGCGGCTCGCGTACGGCTTGCCCTTGTTCTCGACCAGCGTTCCGGCAATCGACGAGTTGATCCCGATTACCGCCCGGAACTTGTCGGGATGGTAGTAGGCGAGGTCCGGAGCGAGATAGCCGCCCACCGAGCAGCCCATGTAGACGGGGCGCTCGAGGCTCAGGGCGTTCGAGATCGCCACGATGGAATCCATCAGGTGCTGCGTGTCCATCCGATACTCGGTGGTCCACCAGCGGGCCGTGGTCGGCGGGAGCGATCGCCCGTGGAACGGCAGGTCGTAGGCGATCATCCGGAACCGTTGCTGAAGCTCGCGGTCCTCCAGCAGGTGCCGCCACTGCCGGCTGTCGGAGCCGGCCGTGTGCTGCAGCACCATCGGCATGCCCTGACCGGCTTCCTCGAAATACACCCGGTACTGGGTGCCGCGGATCCGTACGTAGACGTAGCGACCGACGATCGAGTCGAACTCGCGGTCGACCTCGTCGGCCAGGTGCTCCGGAACCGGCGCCCCCAACGTCTCTCGCACGAGCGCCGCCAGCCGCAGAATGGCCGCCTGGTAGGGCCAGCGGTGATCGGCGTCGTCGCCGGCGGTCTGGAGACCGTAGTCCCCGAAGCCCTGGCGCCAGGCGTCCAGCGGACCCGCGATCCGGACGTCGAAGTCCGAGCCGGGACCTGCCGGAGCGACCTCGACCACCCGTCCGTTGCGGACCGAGACGCCATGGTTGGAGTCATCGATCCCGAGCTGCACCAACGCATCCCACTCGCGGGCGGCGAGCCCGAACTCCGGATCGGCATTGACGAGGGTGGAGAGAGCCCGGGGATCGAACCCCGCCAGCGCCGACTGCGCGGCGGTGGGCGCGCTTGCCGGCGCACGCCCCGCCGCCGGCCTCTCCGCGAACGTCACCGACAGGCCGACGGCGGCGCCACCGGCGCGCAACATAAACGTCCTGCGATTCACGCTCATATGCCTGCTCCTCTATGTCTACTGCATCGCGTCGTCCCGCGGCCGCCCGCCACGAGCAGCTCCGGGTTGCGCACGCCGCGAACGCTCCGGGTTGCGCTGCCACCCGCCGCGGGCCTGCATCAGGATGTACTGCACACTGTCGTCAGGGTACGTCATCATGCCGTACTGAGGGGAAACAGACACCTCGACGCTCACGCGTAAGCATCAACGCATCTTGTCAATCACTCCTGCTGGAGAGTGGTTGGCAAGTGTCGCGGAGGAGACCGTGAACGACCGAATCAACCGCACGAAACACCTTGGGTTCGTGGTGGCCCTGCTGCTGGTCCTGGCCAGTGCATGGTCGGTTACGGCAGCGCTGGGGCAGCCTCCGGGCGAGACGACGGTGCTCCGCGCGGCGCGCATCCTCGACGGGCGCGGGGAAGTACTGGAGGACCGGGATCTCGTGTTGCGCGACGGGCGGATCGCCGAGATCGTGCCGCGCGGCGACGGCCGTGGCGACCGTGTCTACGATCTCACCGCCCTGACGGTGCTGCCGGGCTACATCGATACCCACGTGCACATCGGCAACCACTTCGACGACGACGGCAGGGTCCACCGGGACGCGAACGACCCCGGCGTCGCCCACCTGACGCTGCACGGGGCCGAGAACGCGTACCGCACGCTGATGAACGGCATCACGACGATGCAGAGCCTGGGTGCGCCGGACGACGCCGAGCTGAAGGCGTGGATCGACCGCGGCGAGATTCCGGGCCCGCGGCTGCTGTCGTCGCTCGGGGCGGTGCGCGACGACACCGGCACGCCCGACGAGATCCGGGCGTACGTCCGCGAGCGGGCCGCCGCGGGGGCCGACGTCATCAAGGTCTTCGCGTCGACGAGCATCCGCTTCGGCGGGGTCACCAACATGACGGCCGCCCAGCTCGAGGCCGCCTGCGGGGAGGCGCGCGCCCAGGGGCTGCGGTCGGTCGTCCACCTGCACCGGTCCGACGCGCTGCGGCTCACCGCCGACGCCGGGTGCACGCAGGTGGAGCACGGCTGGATGCTCGAGCCGGGGGACGTCGACCTGTTCGTCGAGAGCGGCATGTATCTGGGCAACCAGATCGACCTGCTCTTCCGCAACTACGAGGAGCGCGGCGACCGCTACGCCGGCGTCGGGGGTTACACGCTGGAAGGGTTCGCCAATCTCCAGGCTTCGCGGCCGGGCGCCCTCGCCTTCTTCCGGGCCGCGGCGGCCACCCCCGGCGTGCGGATCGTCTACAGCACCGACGCCAACGCGGGCAGCCACGGCGCGAACACGGACGAGCTGGTGGCCTACGTCGAGCAGGGCGGACAGGACCCGATGGACGCGGTGGTCTCGGCCACCTCGCTCGCCGCCGAGTCGCTGGGCCTGGAGGACCGGATCGGCGCCATTGCGACCGGGCTCGAAGCGGACGTCATCGCGCTCGACGGCGATCCGCTGACCGACCCCGCCGCGCTGGGCCGGGTCGTGTTCGTGATGCGCGGGGGACACGTCTACAAGAACGACCCGCCGCGACCGCATCCTGACGGGCACGTTCGAAGTTCCGCTCCTCCGGACCCTCTACGAGAGAGGCTCCTCGCGCCCGGTCCGTGAAGGTACGAAGGAAGCTCGTAGATGCTGGTTCTCGTCGTCGGACTCGTCCCCGCTGTCGTGGCCATCGCTATGTTTGCGGCCGAAGTCTGTCGCTCCCAGGACTCTGATTACCGCCTAGTACCCGACTACCCGGACACTGCAGCCCAGGGTCTTCTTCGGATCGCAGCGCCGCCGCGACGCCGCCGCGGCGGCCCTTGCGTGGCCACCGGGCCTAGGGCTACGGGACGGCCCCCGGCTCACAACGCTCCGCGGCTGCCTGTTCACCCGCGACGCCAACCAAACGGCACCATCGTCATCACGGACGGTTACGGCCACAATCCGGGCAGTGCTCGACCAGTCCGACCGCCCCTTTGTCAAGCAGGTTGCCCGAGGCGTGGCGGGCCGGAGGACGCGGGCACTGCACCCCGAGAGTGGGATCTGTCGCATCAGGGCGACTCTCGACGCCGACGACAACCTCTGCCTGCGCGAGTCTGCGCGATCGACAGAACCGAGAATCCACTTGTTCCACAACGAGCTCAACTACAATCGCCCGTTCGTCAACCCGGAGTGGAGCCCCTGGCACATCGCTATCTCACGATGAGCAAACAACGCCTTCGCGTACATCGCCGACCACGTTACCGAGCGGCTGCACAACATCCCGCCCAACGACGCCGGGACCCTAGCTCCGTAGCCAGCCTAGCTGCTAGCAATCTCCTGGCAGCCGGTCGCGTGCTGGTGCGCTCAATTGGGTCCATGGCATGGCCGTGAACATCGAGGGGCAGTCCGCGCGACCGACAACTTACCATCAGCACGTGTCACACGTCCGTGCCGGTTGGCTCCGTAGCCTGTCCCGTGCAGGGAGCAAGCCGGTACACCCCCTCAGGAAAGGCTAGGCGAGACATAGAATGGACTGGCTGAACAATCCATGGGTAGTGGGTATCGGCGGCGGTATCCTTAGTGGCCTATTGGTCACGGCCCTCTCCCGCTTCGTTTTCTCACGTCGGGAACGTAGAGAGTACCTGCAGAAGATACAATCCGCCGACCGAGAAATCATCTACGCACTTAGGCCCGGAATCTCAGAAGAGCATTTTCCTGATCAGAACGTCGTAGAGTCTCTCGTCAACGCTACCGCAAGGAAGTACGCAGTTGACAAAGAAGACTTGCTCAGCCCCCCTCAAATCGGCGAGGAACTCGTCAAGGAAATAATGGACTCCAGCTTTATTGCTGCAAGCACAAAGCAACAGTACTGCAAACAACTGGAACCTCTGACTCAGACGTCGGTCGATCTAGGCACGGAGCGGGGGGGCGTTTCCGAGGACCGGAGGGCGCCTCTCGCGGAATATAGATCTAGAATGGTATGGATGACGAGCGTCATGGTGGGTGCCACAACGACCATGACCACGATGGTCTATGTAATCTCACGTGGGTTCGCCAACGACAGCAATCAATCACTGGCACTAGTACTTCCGGCCGCTGGCGCGCTCCTTGCCACACTCATGGCTGCGGTGTTGACTTTGCTTCGTGAACGACTGGGCCTAAGACGCGACGGCACAGCGCATGAAAATAGCGGAAAGGGTTCCGAGATCGAGTGAGTACGGCGCCGCAGGAACAACGGTGTCCGAGCCCGTCGGAGGAGCCCTGATCAACGCGGGGACCCCATGCTGCACAATGCTGCACGGACCCGTTCTCCCCGTTCTCCGCTCTCTTCAAACGGAAAGGCGACAGGAGTGTCGACTTTCCCGAGCCGTTAGCGCCAATCAGGCCGTTCGCCTTCTGGAGATCGGACAGCTCAACGTCTGCGAGCGATCTGAACCCCCGGATGCGTACCGACTCGATTCTACCTGCGCTCATCGACGACATCCTCTGGATCGATCTTCTCACACGACGTGCCGACACAGCGTTCGACGAGGAAGGTCCCGGTTCCGCCACCGACACGACGGGCAACGTGGGGCCAGCGATCGGACTGGGTGACCGACGCCGTGTGCACCATGGGCTCGAGCGCGCGGCCCGTGATTTCAAAGAGGGAGCAACTGCGCTCTCCCGAATCCCGTCAGGTCAGCGTCTCGAGCCGGCCCGTGCTGTCGCCGAAGCTGTCGACGTGCACGCCGAGCCCGTCGAGCAGCGCCACGTAGAGGTTCGCGATCGGCGTCCCCTGCGGGTGCCGCACGTAGCGACCGCCCCTGATCCCGGCGCTCTGCCCCCCGACCACCGCGACGGGCAGGTCGTCGTGGAAGTGCGTGTTGCTGTCGCTGATGCCGGTCCCGTACAGGAACACCGTGTGGTCCAGCATCGTGCCGTCGCCCTCCGGCATCGCCTCCATTCTCGCCACCAGGTGCGCGAACTGCTGGAAGTGGTACTCGTTGACCCTGTGCAGGCGCTCGAGCTTGCCGTACTCGTCCTGGTGATGCGACAGGGGGTGATGCGAATCGGAGACCCCGATCTCGGGATAGGCCCGGCCGCTGACCTCCTTCCCCAGCATGAAGGTGCTGACGCGGGTGAGATCGGTCTGGTAGGCGAGCGCCAGCAGGTCCATCTGGAGCTTCGCGTGCGTGGCGTAGTCGTCCGGAATGCCCGCCGGCTCGTCCACCAGCGGCAGCTCCCGCGAGCTCTGCAGCTCGGCGGTGCGGATGCGCCGCTCCACGTCCCGCACCGAGTCGACGTACTCGGACACCTTGGCCCGGTCGCCCGCCCCCAGGATCCGCTCCAGGCGCTTCAACTCGGAGGAGACCGCGTCGATGATGGTCCGGTCGCGCTCGAGCCGGGCCAGCCGCGCGGCAGGATCCGTGCTGCCGCTGGTGCCGAACAGGCGCTCGAAGACGGCGCGAGGATCCCGCTCGACGGGCAACGGCGTGGTCGGCGTCCGCCACGCGACGGTATTCGTGTAGGCGCAGCTCGAGCCCCCGTCGCAGGTGCCCACCATCGCGTTCGACTCGATACCGAGCTCCAGCGACGTGAGCTGCGTCTCCCGGGCGAGCTCCCGCGCCGCCACCTGGTCCATGGACACCGCCGCGTACACGTCGGCGCCGGTCGTCAGCCTGAACGTGGTCGCGGTCAGGAACGTGCCTGCGGACCGCGCGTGGTCGCCGCCGCCTTCCATGAGATCCGCCGGCTTGTCGGCCAGGCCGCCCAGCAGCAGAACGCGGTCCTTGAGCGCCTCCAGCGACCGCAGCGTCGGCGGCAATTCCTGCAGCGGTCCTTCCGTTCTCGGCCACCAGTAGCCCATCGACATGCCGTTGGGCACGTAGAACACCCCCAGCCGGCGCAACCGCGCCGGAGCCGCCGCCGTCCGGCTGAGGGCGGTCAGGGCCGGCACCATGCAGTCGAGCAGCGGGAGGGCGAGGGTGGCTCCGGCGCCGCGCAGCACGGCACGCCGGGACAGGTGCTTCCTGGTGATGAACATGGGCTTCTCCCCGCGTCGTGGCGACGCGCTGCCTCGCGGCGACGCGCTGCCTCGCGGCGACGCGCTCCCCTTGCTATCCGCGTACTCTCGCGCCCGATTGCTACTGCCCGCGCCCGACGCTGGCGGCAACATGCGCTTCCGGCTCCGAGTCCCGCACGATCCGCTGCTGGAACGGGGCGCTCCGCACGATGCCGAGAACGAGCGACGACCAGCGATGGTCGTCGCGCTCCGCATCCCGCACGATCTGTCGCACCGTGGGCGCATCCAGGTAGTCGACGCCACGACCGAGGGCGTAGGTCAGCAGCTTTTCCGCGATCGTGCGCAGAAGCTCGTCCTCGCCCTGTCGCAACAACGCTTCGCGGAACGCCTTCGGGCTGTCGATCGCCGTATCCCGCCACGTAATCGCCGAGTCGATCGGCGCGCCCTCGTCGCTCTCGCGCCACCTGCCGATCGCGTCGAAGTTCTCCAGTGCGAAGCCCAGCGGATCCATGTTGACGTGGCAGGTCGCACACACCGGGTTCGATCGATGCTGCTCCATCCTCTCCCGCAGCGATGCCGGTTCGCTCCTGCCGTCGTTCTCCGGAAGCGGCGGCACGTTGGCCGGCGGCGGCGGCGGCGGCGAGCCGAGCAACGTCTCGAGCACCCACTTGCCCCTGAGCACGACCGACGTCCGGTCCGCATACGAGGTCGTCGTCAGGACGCTCCCGTGCCCCAGGAGCCCACCCCGCGCCGGATCGGCGACCGGCACGCGCCGGAAGTGGCTGCCATGGACGCCCTGCATGCCGTAATGCTCGGCGAGCCGGGCGTTGAGGAAGGTATAGTCGGCGCGCAACAGGTCCAGGACGCTGCGGTCCTCGCGCACCTGACTCTCGAAGAACAGCTCGGTTTCCTTCATCAACGCGTCGCGCAAGGTGCTGTCGTAGCCGGGGAATCGCACCGGATCCGGCACCATCGTCTGCAGGTTGCGCACCTGCAACCACTGCCCGAGAAAGTCGTTCATCCAGCGGGCGGCCCGCCGATCAGCCAGCATCCGGCGCGTCTGCCGTTCCAGCACGACGGGATCGCGCAGTCGGCCGCGCGTGGCCGCCTCCAGCAGCTCGTCGTCCGGAATGCTCCTCCACAGGAAGAACGCCAGGCGCGACGCCAGCTCCACATCGCTTAGCGGGTAGATGGTGCCGGCCGAGGCCTCGGCCGGGTCGACTTCGGCGCGCATGAGAAACGCCGGCATGCTCAGGAGCGCTTCCAGGGCTCGCGCGATGCCGGTCTCGAAGCCCCCGGCGGCGCGCCCGATCTCGAAGATCTCCATGAGGGGTGCGAGGTCGACGTCCGTGACCGGGCGGCGGTATGCCCGCCGGGCCAGCGTGCCCATGATTGTCCGCGCGCACGGCTCCTCGTCGTGGGGACCGCTCGGCCGGCACACGAAAACGCGCCGGCGGCTCGGCGTCTCCGCGGGGACCTTCCCGCCGTACGGACCATGGATCTCGAGCGACGCGATGCCGCCCACCACGTTGTCGCCCACGCCGGCCGACGCGGAGGGGGCCGTGTCGGTGAAGGCTGCCGACACGAGCCGCGTGCCGGCCCTGACCGGCAGGCGCACCTCCAGGTCCTCGTCGGCGGTCTGGTTGTAGAGCGCGACCTGCTGGTGCACGACGTCGTCGTCCGGCGGCGCGATGCCGCCTCCCGACAAGGTGTACCGGACCTGCCCCGCGAACGCGCCGCCCACCGTGAGGCGCTCGACGAGCGCATGGTCGACGCGCAGCTCGATGTGGTACTCGCGCTCCGCGATGTTGCCGCGGATCGTCCCCCCGATGTCGCTCCGCTGCAACCGAATCCGGAAGACGTAGTCGCCGTCGAGCGAGAACGCATGGCGGGCCGCCAGGCCGCCGTGCGTCGCGAACGGCAGGTCCTCGCCCATCCGGGCTTCCTGCCGCGCCGCGTTCGGCAGCGTGTACGTCCGGATCGCCGGGCGATTCTCCAGCGTGCCGACCGCGAGGCGACTAACCTTGGTGGCCGCGGTGATGTACCGATCCGCCAACGCCGGGGTCATCGCGAGCACGTCGGCGTTGTTGTCGAAGCCGAAGCCCGCCATGTCGCTCGGCAGCAGCGCCTCCCCGTCTATCTCCAGGTCGAGCAGGTCGCGTACGGCGTTGACGTACTCCGTCCGATTCAAGCGGTGCGACGCCACGCGCCCCGGGTTGGGCGCCGCGGCGCCTACCCGGTCGAGCTGCGCCTCGAGCGCCGTCACGAACGCGTCGATCGCCGCCGGCTCCGGCCGCGGGCGGCCCGGCGGCGGCATCTGCCCGCTGCGGAGCTTGCGGGCGACCTTCTCGAAGAGCTCACGGTGCAGACCGGCGCGGTCGACGTCGACCCGGTCGAACATCACGCCGGCCGTCTGCAGCCGCTCGTTGTGACAGGTCACGCAGTAGCGGTCGAGCAGCGCGCGCGACGGCGCCTCCGTCCCGGCGGCGGCGTGCAGCGGCGCCGCCACCGCAATCCCCGCGAGGCAGGCCGCGCCGAGCACTCTCATCGTGGACATATGCAGCCCCAAGGTTTCCGGCGGGCGCCCACCCGCGGGCGTTGCGGCCCTAAGTATCACCTTTGCCGCCCGCACGCAAGGAAGCCAGGAGCTTGGTAATGCGTCACTCTGACTTTTGCGCCTTCGCCTTCCGCGGCCGGTACTTCGCCCCTTTCGACGGCCCAGGCTTCTGCGGCTTCGGCGTCCGGTCCGCGATCATCGCTTCCAGCCAGTCGTAGCCGTACCAAAGCTCGGTCAGCCCGGACGCCTGCGCGGGTGTGATCCGCAGCGTCTGGTGCCGGCGCACGAAGTTGTAGTGCACGGTGTCGAGCGCCACAGCGTAGCTCAAGTACTCCAGCCGCTTGCTGAACGCGTTGGTGAGCCGCGTGAACCGGCGCATGTTCATCCGCATCGTCAGGTTGTGCCGCTCCACGAAGCTGGTGTTGATGGCCGCCGGGTCCGGGTCGCCCTGGATCGGCTTCTTCACGGCCGCCTTGCACACGGGCGGGCTGTAGCGCCGCTCCGCCTCGGTGCCTTCGTTGCCGTACACCTTGATGAGTTGCGCGAAGTCGACGTCCGCCCCGAACGCCATCTCCACAGCACCCGGATACGCACTCAGACCGTCCGACGTGATCTGTGGACGGCCGACCACGCGCTCGCGAAGGTCCATCAGGAACGGCGCGGCCGTCGTCATGTCCCGCGGGCCGATCATCCACGAGATCAGCAGCTTCGAGTCGGCGTCGATGGCCGTCCAAGTCCACGCGTCCCCGGCTTCCGGCGGCGCGGACTTGGCGCGCTCCACGTGCGCCTGCTTGGCGTAGATGAACGACCAGATCTCGTCCATCTGGATCCGCTCGGACCGCACGCCGCGGACAACCTCGTCGTGGTAGGCGGCGCACGCCCGGCCAGCATCGGCAAGGAGCTTCTTGACGGTGTTCAGCGACACGTCTTCCATCTCGGCCGTCGCTCGCATGGAGCAACCGCCGCGGGTCAGTGCCTTGAGGATTCGGATCCGCTGATCGGTGGGGAGACGCCGCATAGTCAGAATGATAAAGTCATTCTGACGGTTTGTCAAGCATGAGGATCACTTGTTCGCCAACATCTCCATTACGCGGTCAAGGCGACTTGTAATCTCCCGACGGTTCTGGTCGAGCTGCTCCCGATTGCCATCGATCTGCTTTCGGTTCTCGTCGATTTTCCCTTCAAGTGCGCGCCGGTTCTCGTCGATTTTCCCTTCAAGTGCGCGCCGGCTCTCCTTGATGTTCTCGCCGATGGCTGTGTGCGCCTTCTCGTTCTCGCGGAGAATACGCCGGCCGAAGGCGACCAGTACAATAGCCGCGATGAGCCACCCGGCCGCGTCCCCGAAGTCGCTGAGAACGCGCAGGATGCTCGTGAATGTCGCCACTGTCAGTTACTCCGCTGCACGCCCGGCCCAGCGCGCCTTCGCCGCCGCGCGAGCGATCTCCGCACGCCGCTCGTCCGTCAACGCCTTCGCGCGAGCTGGGCCACCTTTGACGCCGCCAGCCCGGCGCGCGAGCACCTGACGGTCACCGGCAACGTCGGACTCGGTGATTTCGCCGGTGGCGAGCCCGATGATCGTCGCCGCGAGCATCGCAGGGTCACGCGGACGGTTCTCGCCGTTCGGTCCTTGGGACATCTTCGCCTCCTCGTAGCGAGACACGTACCAGCCCCGTGCCGGCTCGTACAGTGTATCACCCAATACCGCTCCGGTCAGACTGGGGTAGACTGTCCCTGCCACGTTCGTTCGACGCGTGCGGTCCGACATCGGGCCGCCGCCGGATACAACACCCGCGCCAGCGGGGAAGAAGGCGGGAGCCCGCGCACACGTGCGCGTCAACGAACGTGGCAATTCCGGCCCGGTGACCAATTTCGGTCGGGCCAGGAGGGTTGCGTCATGCTCGACGACATTGTGCTGATGCAGAGTCTCACGGACCAAGAGCGGCTGATGTTCCAGGGCGAAATGGCAGGACGCCGCAAGGAGCCCACGACCGGTGTGCTGCTTGCCGTCTTCCTCGGCGGTTTCGGAGTCCACCACTTCTACATGGGCCGGACGGGGCTGGGCATCCTGTACGCGTGCTTCTTCTGGACGCTGGTGCCGGGGTTCGTCGCGCTGATCGAAGCCTTCCTGATGCCGAACCGCATCCGAGTGCACAACCAGACGGTCGGGCTGGAGGTCGTCACCAAGCTCAAGACGCTGCGGTCCAGTCCAGGCCCCGAAGGTGTGCCTGCGCTGCCGGCCGCTGCCGCTGCTGCGCCCCAGCCGAAGGGCGGCGCGTTGAAGACCGCGGCACTCGGAGCGGCGGGCGGGGCCGTGGCCGGCGTTGCGGCCGTCAGAGCTGCCGACGCGCTGGGCGTGGACGGTGCAGAGACCGCGGGAGACGGGATCGCGGAAGCGGCCGGGACCGCAGGCGAAGACGGTGAAGGCGTGGCGTCAACGCTGGCTTCGTTGCTGGGAGACGAGTGATGGGCATCTGGTACACTGCAGGGTTGGCCCGACGCGCGCGGGCCTCAACCCTGTGGAGTGTCTAAAATGCACGAAGAATCTCAGATGCCGACCGTTGTTCTGGATATCGGCAAGAGCGATCCAGGAGATCCGCATCGCACACGAACACCCAACTTCATCGCGGTCGAGTGGGCGTGGCTCACCATGGCCTACACCATCAGGCTTCCGCTCCAGCTCGACGGCGTGAACGACATGGAAGGAAGACAGTTCGACTTCTGGTTCGAGCGGCTGAAGGAAGCCGCGGACAGCGGCAAGGGCACGCGGGTGACGGTGTACTTGGACTATGCGGCTACGTCGCCTGGCCTGTCCGTCGCGCAGAAGAGCTACACGGGCATCCTGTGCACTACGGGCAACATGAAGCCGCGGCTGTGTCCCGGCAACAGCAGCCTCTTCGAGTTCGATCTGTGCGAAGTGACGACGGCTGACGTGTCCTCCGATCGCTGAAGTCAAACTGACGCACTACCAGGAGCTTCGTTGTGTTCTACGGCGCAAGCTCCTAGAATCGGACGTCCCCACGTGTGGCGAGTCGCCGGAATCGATCTTCGCACGGAGCCGAACGCGGGAGGAGCCGAATGCGCGTCCTGACGAAGGGTCTCGCGAGTCTGTGTCTCGTCCTTCTCGCGGCAGCGGCCGGCAGCGCGGCGGCCGCCGCGCCCGACCTGCGCCTCGTGGAGGCGATGGCGGAGCGCGACACCGCCCGCCTGCGGGGTCTGCTCGCCGACGAGGTGCTCGACGTGAACGCCGCGCGGGCCGATGGCGCGACGGCGCTGCTCTGGGCGGCCCACTGGGACGACGGCGAAGCGGCCGATCTGCTCCTCGGCGCCGGCGCCGACGTGAATGCCGCGGACGATCACGGCGTGACGCCGCTCGCACGGGCGTGCGAGAACGCCAGCGTGTCGATGGTCGAGCGGCTCCTCGCCGCCGGGGCGAGTCCGAACGCGGGGCAGGCGAACGGCCTGACGCCGCTGATGACGGCCGCGCGCACCGGCAGCCTCGACGTCGTGCGGGCGCTGCTCTCCGGCGGGGCCAACGTCGACGCGGCCACCGCCGCCACCCACGAGACGGCGTTGATGTGGGCGATCGCCGGGCGCCACCGGGACGTCGTCCGCGCGCTGGTCGAGCGGGGCGCCGACGTGCATCCCCAACCGCGGCAGGCGTTCTCGCCGCTGATCGCCGCCGCCCGCAACGGCGACATCGAAACCGCCGGCGTCCTGCTCGCCGCGGGAGCCGGCGTGGACGAGACCGGTTCGGACGGAGCGCATCCGCTGGCCTACGCGGTCATCGTCGGGCAGGTCGCATTCGCGCACTTCCTGCTCGAGCGGGGCGCCGATCCGAACGGGGCAGTCGACGGCGTCACGGCGCTGCACGCCGCCGCCGGCCCCGTCCGCACGTGGCTGAAGGCATGGAACCGCAAGCACGGCGGCGCGGGCGCGCGGGCCGGCCGGCTCGCGCTGGGGGAGCGGCTGCCGCTGGTCGACGCCCTGCTGGCCCGCGGCGCCGACCCCAACGCGCGCATGACCGCCTCCGACGTGACCGAGCAGGGGTTCGTCCGGAACGGCGCCTACGACACGTTCGCGACGGGCACCGGAGACGTGGCCGGGGCTACGCCGCTGTGGGTGGCGGCGTTCGCGACCAACCCCGGCCCGGGCCGGATGCGCAACGGGTGGAGCACGCACCACTCCACCGGCGACGTCCTGCGCCGTCTGCTCCGAGCGGGCGCCCGGCCCGGGATCACGTCGAACGACGGCACCACGCCGCTGATGGCCGCGGCCGGGTGCGGGCGGTGGGGGCACTGGACGAACACGCCGCGGGCAGCCCGCCAGCCCATGGCGGAGGAGGCCATCGGGATTCTCATCGCGGCCGGCCTGGACGTGAACGCCGCCAACGAGGGCGACTTCACGGCGCTGCACTGCGCCGCCTTCAGCGGCCTGAACGAGGTGATCCGACTGCTCGTGGAGCACGGCGCCGACATCGACGCGCGCGACTGGCGGGGCCGGACGGCGTTCCGCCTCGCCGAGGGCGCCAAGCAGTCGTTCCACTACCAGGCGTGGCCGGAGACGGCGGCCCTGCTCGCGGAGCTCGGCGCCGACACCCGCCTGGGGATCCCGGGAACCATCCACGAGCGCCTGCGCGGGCTGCTGGCGCCCCGGTAGACGGCCGCGCCGGATATGCGATCTGATTACCCACGGAGGTCGAATGACACGTCGTCCGGCAGGGTGGACGGTCGCGATCGTGCTCGGAACGGCGACCCTCGCGGCCGCGCAGAAGGTGGTGGGCCCCGAGGAGTTCGACCGTGCGATGAAGACCATCGGCGCCGCCGTCGAAGGCGTCGAAGAGGCCCTCGGGTCGGCATCGTACGTCGAGGCCAAGACGCCCCTGGCACTCGCACGACAGGTGCTTGCCTCCACCCGACCCGAATGGGAGACCAACGGGCCGCCCGACGCCGTGCAGATGAACCGGGAGGCCGTGGCCGCGCTGGATGCGCTCGACGAGGCCCTGTCGGCGACGACGGTCGATGCGGCGGGAGTGGCCGCGGCCTTCGGGGACGTCACCCGCGCCTGCGACGCGTGTCACGCGACGTATCGTGAGGGCGACGCGCAGACCGGCTACCGCATCCGATCGACGGTCTCGTCGGGCACGCTTCACGGTGCTACACTATATGCGTGAGCAGCGGCACCAAGTGGATCGTCGGAACCGGCGTGGCGATCATCACGACCATCGTGGGCTCTGCCGTGGCCGTGGTCGCTGTCGTGGTCACGTTGCTGGGCGATATTCGCGCCGACCTGCGCGATGTCCGCGCCGACCTCACAACGCAGATCGTTGGAGTGAACGCCCGCCTTGGTGACGTTCGCGCCGACCTCACAACGCAGATCGTTGGAGTGAACGCCCGCCTTGGTGACGTTCGCGCCGACCTCCGCGCCGTGCGCACCGGCATGGAGAGCATCGATGCTCGACTGCGTGCGGTCGAGGTGGGCTTCGGCAAGGTCGATCAGCGCCTCCTGACCATCGAACGCGTAGTCCTTCCCGCCTCGCCACCCGGTGAGTAACGCCCCGTCACCAAGCGCCCGCACAAAGCCTGCGACACGCGTACCCGAGCCGATCGTCTACGGGTCGCGACGGTCGGAATCGTCGTAGATCCAGGGGCGGAGACGCCGATCTCGTTCTCGCTTCTCTTCGGCGCTCGCGTCGTGCCGAAACCGTTCCAGCAGCGTCGTGTCCACGCCCTGCAGCAGGCTCGATCTCCGCCTCGAGTCGATCCGGAAGGCAGCGGGCGCCATGCCCGGACGCTCGACCACCTGTCTCTCCAGGTCGACCGTGATCTCGATCCCGGGGTTCGCGCGGACTCGCTCAGCTAACGCCGCCACCACCTGCTCGTCCAGCGTCACCGGGAGGAGACCGAAGTCGAAGCAGTCGTCGTGGAACACGGGCCCGAAGCTCGGTGCGATGACCACCCGCATCCCGCACTGCCGGAGCCGGATGACCGCGAACGCCTGCTGGCTGCCCTGGCCGAAGTTCCGTCCGGCGAGCAGGATGGAGGCCTCGCGATACGGTTCCCGATTGAGGACGAAGTCCGGGTCTTCCGTGCCGTCGGGTCGGTACCGGAAGCCGGGGAACGCATGCCGGCCGGTCCATGACCCGTCGTGCCGGTGGGCGTCGAGAGGCACGTCGCTCTCATCCAGATGCACGGCGTGAAGGTCCCGAAGCTCCACGCCGACCGGGGCGATGAGCTCACTCTCGAGATCCGGCTGCCGGAACGGCGCCGCGATGCCGGTATGCCGCACGAACCGCGGTGCGTGTCGAGACACGGCAGCAGGCACCCTGGCCTCAGCGGCGGCCGTCACCGGGTTGGTAGATCCACGGGCGCTCCTGCTGATCCCGTTCCCGCACCGCCTGGGCCGCCGGGAGGTGCGGCTCGATCTCCTCGAGATCGTGCAGGCCGTTCAGCAGCTTGTTCCGCACCCTGGGATCGGTCTCGAACGGGATCGGGTCGCGTCCCGGCATCTCGATGAGCTGCCGCTCCAGATCCACGCTCATCCGGACGCCGTGGTGCGACTCGACCCACTCGACGATCTCGTTCAGCGTCTCGCGGGGCAGCTCCACGGTCAACACCCCGTACTGCACCGCGTTGGTCAGGAAGATCGGCCCGAAGCTCTCGCCGATGTAGACCCTGACGCCCCAGGCGGCGAGCGGCCGGGTGACCCCGGTGACCCGCGAGCTGCCGGTGGCGTAGTTCTTGCCGACGACCATGATCGAGGCGGTCCGGTACGCCTCCTGGTTGAAGACGAAGTCGCGCCGCGGGGATCCGTCCGCGTTGTAACGGATGTTGGCGAACGCGGTGGCGCCCCGGTTGGAGCCGAGGCCCCCGCGGGGCGCGTCCAGACCATCGGTCAGGTTGGTCAGGGCCGGCGCGATGACGTCGGTGCTCACGTTGTCGAACAGGAAGGGCGCCGCCAGGCCCTCGTGCGCCACGAAACGGTGCCCGCCGCGCTGGATGTCCTGCCCCATCGTCGTGGCCCCTTACTACAGGAACGTGCGCACGTCGGAGATGCTGCCGGCGATCGCCGAGGCGGCGACGGTCGTCGTGCTTGCCAGCATCGTGTTCGTGTCCCGTCCCTGCCGGCCGATGTAGTTGCGGTTCGAGTTCGACACGCAGCGGTGGCCCGGCTCGACGTAGTCGCCGTTCGATCCGTAGCACTTCGAGCAGCCGGACTCGCGCCACTCGAACCCCGCATCGGTGAAGATGCGGTCCAGGCCCTCCGCCTCCGCCTGCGCCTTGACCGCGTTCGACCCCGGAACCACCCAGGCCGAGGTGATGTTGGAAGCCACTCGGCGGCCCTCGATGATGGCCGCCGCCGCGCGCAGATCGCTGATGCGGCTCTCGACGCAGGAGCCGATGAACACCTCGTCTATCGGCGTGCCCAGGATCGGCTCGCCCGGCGTGAGGCGGCTGTACTCGATCGCCTGCCGGTAGGTGGCCCGCTTGTTCGCCGGCGCCCGGTCGGGATCCCCGGACCGAGCGTGCCCACGATGCTCACGCGCATGGACCTCGGACGGCGCCGGATGACCGTGCCGGTCCGCAGGATGTTCTCCGAGTTCTCTCCGCCCCAGGAGATCAGGCCCATCGCCCCGTGCGTGCAGGTGTGGCTGTCGCCCGCGCACAGCACCATGCCCGGCTGGCTCAGCCCCGTCTCGGGGCCGACGACGTGCATGATGCCGAACCGCGGATCCGATTGGCCGAAGGCCTTGGTGAAGCCCCGATCTCTCATCTCCCCGGCGAGCTCTTCGTAGGGCTGCCAGCCCCATCCAAGCGCCGGGTCGGTGTAGCGGTCCGGTGACGTCGAGACGGTATGGTCGGGGACGTTGTAGAAGATCTCCGGATTGCGGAGCTCGACGCCTTCGCGGACCAGCCGCATGACTTGGGTGGGGCTCCCGCCGATGCAGCGGTCCACCTGCAGCAGATCGGTCTCGCCGCCGAGGTTCGCGACGACGTGGGCGTCCCAGATCTTGTCGAACAGGGTCCCGCGGCGCCCCTGCGCCCGCAATCGTGTGAACAAGGACCTGGGGTAGGCCGATACGAGCAGCCCCGCGCCGACCGACGTCCTGATGAAGTCGCGTCTGTTCATGGTGCCCTCCGCCGCGGAACCCGACGGCTTGCGGTCTCGACTTGCGCCGGCCACCGGCGACCATGATAGCAGTCGACACTGCGGAGACCGGGTATCGCGGCGGTTGGACGCACCGACCGCCGGAGCTCGTGACGAACTGCCCGCGCAGCACCGCGAGCAGGGAGGCTCCCGCGTGGCAACGCGCGACGAAACGCCGCTACAATACGGGGCGCCTCGGCGTGCCAGCATCCGTCGTGGCGCGCTCCGGAGGCCGCCAGCCATCGGAATCACCGGGTCCATCGAGGAGGAACGACAAGATGAAGCGCCTACTGCATTTCCTGTTCGCCGCGGCCGTCGCGCTGGCCATGCTGCCGGTCGACACCCAAGCGCACTTCCAGTTGCTGGAACCGGCGCCCTGGATCAACCTGGACCGGCTCGGCAACCCCCAGAAGGTCGGTCCGTGCGGCGGCAACCCGACCGGCGACAACGAGGCAATCCTGTCCGGCATCGTCACCGAGGTCACCGGCGGGTCCAACCTGCACCTGAAGATCCAGGAGACCATCTTCCACTCGGGCCACTACCGCGTCGCGCTCTCGGTGAACTCGCGCAACGAGCTGCCGGCGGATCCGACCGCGGTCGAAGAGTGGACGGACCGGGGCCTCTACTCGGTCTGGGGCGTGATCCAGAGCCCGCCGCAGATCCCGGTCCTCGCCGACGGCCTGTTCACGCACTATCCCGTAGGGGACCAGCGCGCCTCGTTCCGGCCCGAGACCCCGATGGATCCCTGGGAGGCCGACATCCCGATTCCGAACATCAACTGCGAGAAGTGCACGCTGCAGGTCATCCAGTTCATGGCCGATCACGTGTACAACACGCCGGGGGGCTATTCCTACCATCACTGCGCCGACCTGAAGATCACGGCCGATCCGTCCAAGCCCATCGACGACCGCTGGCCGCAGCCGATGATGACCAACGACTGACGGCGGTAGTTTGCGCGCAGCCCGGCGCCGGCGGGACGCGCGCCCGCCGTCGTCAGGGGCCGCTCGATCAGCCGTGCCCCGATGGCATCCCGCGGAGGTCAGTCCGCTCCCCGCACCCGCCCGAGGCCGATCCCGGCGCCGGCGCACACCAGGACAACCAGCCCGCCCAGGACCGTCAGCGGAACCGCCGCACGGCCGACGACGTCGGCGGATTCCTCGTCCACGAACCGAAACGCCGGCACGTCGGGCAGGGCGGCGGCGGTCATCCGCTCGTCGGCCAGAATCGCCGGCACGAAGAACTGCCGCCATTGCTCGGCGAAGGCGCGCACCTGCGACTGGAAGCGGGCGAAGCGCGCGTCTCCCGTTCCCGCGGCGTCGATGAGCACCTCTTGCGCCAGCAGCGCCGGCGACAGGAAGCGATAGCGGCGCACCAGGGCGAGTTGCTCGGCGCGGCGCGCGTCGTGCACCGCCGTCACCTCTTCCAGGCGCCGGTTCACGGCGTCGGTGGCGGCCCAGGCCAGCGCGGCCCGGCCGGATTCCTCGGCCACCACGCCGCCGGCCATCTCCGGATGGTCCTCCAGGTAACGGGCGAGCAGCTCGCTGCGGCGGTTCACCGCATCGTTCGAGGCCTCGCGCTGGGCCGTGATCATCTCCACGCGCGACGGCAGCGGGTGCAGCAGACCCGCCGCGATGTTGACCGCGGCCGGCAGCACGACTACCAGCACGAGCCAGGCGCCCACCAAGACCGTGGCGTTCCAGGCGGAAGACCGCCGGAGGCTGTTCACCCACGCCGCGAGCGCGAACCAGAACAGCGCGTACAGGGTCACCGTCGCGCACCAGAGCAGCACCCGGCCGGCCGAACCGAAGCCGCCCGTGGCCAGGATGCCGAGCAGCGAGACGCCCGCGGCCAGCCCGACCACGAGCAGCGCCCGAAACGCCAGCTTCGCACCCACGACGTCGCGGGCCGACACCGGCTGCGACAGCGTCAGGGCCAGCGTTCCCTGTTCGCGCTCTTCCGAGAGGACGTTGAAGCCGAGGGCGAGCACGAGCAGCGGCAGCAGGTACACCGTCACGAAGGCCAGGTCGAAACGGCCCACCACGAGGTTGAGGGGGTTCTCGACCTCGCCGTTCTGCTGGAAGGACGATTCGTTGGTGTAGATGCTGACGTCGTAGTAGTACGGCAGCAGGTCGCTCTGGCCGACCGCCAGGGAAGCCAGCGGGCCCGGCTCCAGCACCGCCGTGTGGGCGCCGCGGGCGCCGCCCAGGACGTTGGGGGCGCGGGGGTCGCGGAAGGGCGACGACGGCCGTCCGCCGTTCGCGATGTCGGCCAGCTCCTGCTCCAGGGCGCGGATCCGCTCGGCGTTCCCGGTCCGCGCGGCCTCCACCGTCCGCTCCTGGAAACGCTCCCAGGCCATGCCGTTGGCCAGCGCGTAGACGAAGAGGACGGCGAAGACCGCGAGCACGATCCGCAGCGCCCGGTCGGACGCCAGCAAGCGCCACTCGTTCCGCAGGACGGTACGCAGGGTCATGGCTACGCCACCTCCGCGCGCCGCACGCTGGCCGCGGCGGCCAGCACCGCGCCGGCGAGCCACAATCCCAGCACCAGGAGCGACAGGATCCGGTTGTTCAGGACCCAGCCCAGCGTCGGGGCGTCGTACTGCAGGGTCGGCACCTCGGCCCAGAGGTCGGCCCCGGCCGTGTACAGCTCGCCGGTACGGGAGTTCTCGGCCAGGTCGCCGTTCATTCGCCGCATGAGGTCCCTGCGGTATGTCTCCGCCGCGGTCGCGAAGTGCCGGTGCTGCTCGACGTCGGTGCCGGCCAGCCCCATCGACAGCGTGCGCACCGCCAGCAGCGGCGCCGCGGCGGCGAGAGCCTCGTGCACGACCCCCTGGCGCTCGAACGTGTCCCACAACGCGCCGTAGTTGCGGTCGAAGATCCGGTTCCCGAACTCCTCGCTCTCCTGCAGGTAGACCCCCACCTCGTTCAGCGGCAGGTCCTCGACCCGTTCCACACCGTGCTCGGCGAGCAGGCGCTCGGTCAACGCGGCCCGGTCCGGGCGCGAGATGCCCTCCACGCCGGCGGCCATCTCGCGTTCCAGCGTCCGGGCGAACTCGGCCGCGGACGGCGTCGGGTGGATCCAGCGCGATAGATCCACCGCCACGCGCGGCGCCACCAGTCCGTTCACCACCCACACCGCCAGCAGGACGACCAGCGCGGTGCGGCCCGAGCGGGCCCACGCCGACACGGCCAGCGACAGCCCCACGAAGGCGGCGAAGTAGGCCAGGTAGACGCCGGCCAGGACCGCGCCGCGGGCCAGCGCGGACGCTCCCGGACCCGGGCTCCCGACGACGAGGGCCGCCGCCCCCACGACCGCCGCCGGCACCAGCAGCAGCGCCAGCGCGCCGGCGATGCCCAGGGCCTTGCCCACGGCCAGCTCGCGCCGGCCGATTCCCGTGGCCAGGAGCTGGCGCAGCGTCCCCTGCTCCCGCTCGCCGGCCAGCGCACCGAACGTCAGCAGGATGATGAGCAGCGGCACGAGGTGTTGCAGCACCTGCGCCCCCGTCAGCGCGCCGATGCGCTGCGCGGCCGTCGCGTCCTGGGCCGGGCGCATGAGGAAGTCGTTCTGCCGGTGCGCCTCCAGCCACACCGACGTGCCCGTGTAGGGGTCCACGCCCTCGTCGACGAACGACAGCGCCAGGCGGGGCTTGAACGCATAGATGCCGTAGTGGGCCGCCGAATGCGGATTCTTCTCGCCCTGCGACTCCCAGTGGTCGCGGGCGGTCGCCTGCGCGGCCGCCAGCTCCTCCTGCGCCTGGCGCGCCTGGACCCAGCCGTGCCCCAGCGAGACCAGGAGCAGTGCTCCCACCACGGCCGCGCACCAGCGAAAGCGGCCGTCCCGTAACACGTCGGTGAACTCCTTGCGGACGATGTGCTTGATCATCGGTGCTTCCCCTTATTCGTGCATGTGCTCCAGATAGATGCGTTCGAGGTCGGCGTGGCCGATCTCGTCCGTACCCATCTCCGTGACCAGCCGCCCGTGCCGCATGATGCCGACGCGCGTGCCGGATTCCTTGGCGCGAAACAGGTCGTGCGTCGCCATGAGCACCGCGACGCCCCGATCGCGCAGCCTTCCGAGCAGCTCCGAGAACTCGTTCGAGGCCTGCGGGTCGAGGCCGGACGTCGGCTCGTCGAGCAGCAGCGCGTCGGCCTCCTTGGCGATGGCGATGGCGACGCCGACCTTCTGGCGCATGCCCTTGGAGTACTCGGACACCCGGCGCTGCACCGCGTCGCGCGGCAGGCCCGCGCCGACCAGGATGTCGGTGAGCCGCGCGGGAGCCAGCGATCCCCGCCCGCCCAGCGCGGCGAAGTACTCCAGGTTCTCCAGGCCGCTGAGGTTGCGGTACAGCATCACCTGCTCGGGGATGTAGGCCAGGCGCCGCTTGGACTCCAGGGGCTCGGCGGCGACATCGAGGCCGGTCACGTGCACGCTGCCGGCCGTCGGCTCGAGGAACCCCAGAAACAGGTGGATGGTGGTCGTCTTGCCGGCGCCGTTCGGGCCCAGCAGACAGTAGATCTCGGATGGTCCGACGCGGAGGTCGAGGCCCGAGACGGCCTCCACGTCGCCATAGCGCTTGGACAGCGCCCGCGCCTCGAGAACGGGGGGCGACGCGACCGCCGTGGACGCGGGCCGGGCATCGATCGGTTCGACTTCGCTCATTGTCTCGACAGGGGCCCGCTGGATCACCAGGGGCTCCCGCCTCCAACGGAAAAAGAAAGGCCGGCGCGCCGGCTCCGCGTCGACGCGACTACGGAACCAGGAAGTCAGGAATGTGAACGAGGCGTCAGGCGGGCGGCGCCCGGGAGCCGTGCCCCTCGACCTCCGCGTGGCGGGCATGCCCCAGCGCATCCGCCTGGGAGTTGCCGGCGGCGGACGGATCGGGGTTCTCGAGGACACCGGACGCGACAGGCGGCGAACCTTGCACGTGGCACAGCACGCACGTGTCGTCCCGCGCCTCGGCCTCATCGTGGAAATGAGGCGTCGTCGCGAGAGCCAGCAACGCGAGCGCGACAACCGCGCCCCACTGCAACAGCGTCGACCGGCCTCGCCGCATGGTGTCTTGTAGCGCGTTTCGCGCGAATCCGTCAAGGCGCCGCGCGCCGGCCGCGGCGCGGTCGCGGCCCGGGGCTTTTAGCGCGGCCGCCCGCCGGGGGAGGGAATCTCCAGCGGGCGGCCCTGCGCACGGACGGGACGCAGGTGTCCCGACCGACCCTCGAGTTCTAGTGGAACCGCACGGCGCAGCTCACCCGGACCGCGCGGCCCATCTCGTTCACGCGATGCGTCGCCGTGGCTGCATGGAACCCGTGTGTGCCGGGGACCCGCCGCCGAACACCGGGATGAACTCCTCCAGGTGCGCCGGCGGTCGAAATCCCGAAACAGCCTCGAGACACGGCTGATGCGCCGGGGCGCGCGCATTGCCTCGGACGCAGGCGGACTCGCCGGCGATCGCGGCACGACACGCGAACGGTTAAAGTGCGAACGGGGCTAGACGGGCGGGGCGCGGGCGGGGAGGCGGCGGAAATGACCGGATGCGATCCATCCGCCGTCGACGGCATGCTCGAGCGCCTCCGGAACGTCCGCGAATCCGATCTGCAAGGATCCGGACGGTTCGGCGGCAGAATGGTGCCGGAGCTGGCAGACCGCGCAGTCCTGGTCGGCTGCGTGCTCCTCGTGGCAGACGGCCGCGACGGCCGTGGCACCGGCCAGCACTATCGCCAAGGCGGCGATCCAGGCGCGCCAGCCAGGGCCACGTCGTGCGAGCCCTGTATGCATGGGTGCTCTCTCGACCATCCTTTTCGACGCTAGCAGAGATTGCCCCCAGCCGCAAGGCCCGGACGGCCGCGCTTGACTCCGGTTCGCTTTCCCTCTTCAATAGGCGGATGGTGCCGTCGAAGCTGACCGTGGCAATGGCCGCAGCACTGCTCATGGTGCTCGCGCTTGCGCCGGCAGGCATCGCGCTGCACGAGCACGACGCCGACCCGCAGGCCGCCGGTCACGCGGACTGCGACGCCTGTCACTTCCGGCACCTGTCGGAGATCGAAACCGACGGCATGCCCGCGCCGTCGGCACCGGATCTCGTCGCTCACGCCGTGGTTGCCGCCCACCCGGGCGGCGAACGGGGCCTGGCTCTCGGGATCCGTCCCACGCGCGGACCGCCCGCGTAGCCGCCTCGCAGCAGTCCCGGCGGCATCCCGTACTCGCACGAATCGTCGGTTTATCGAGATCGGCGTCGACCCATGCCCGTCCCCAGTGCCTGGGTCGGGGCTCCCGGATTCAACGCTCGACATGGAGGAGCACTGAAATGTCACGTCTTCACAGAGATCAGCTCGTTTCCCGATGGATGGCGGTCACCGCCCTGCTGGCCGTTTGCGCCGCCGGCCCGACGACCGTCGCACAGGCTCAGGATGCCGGCGACCAGCCCTTCATGGCGGGGGCGCCGCTCGACCTGTCCTCGAACGCCAAGACCTACGGCGGCTTCCGCTTCGCCGAGAGCATGGCCTACGACGAGGCCCGCGACCTGTACGTCGCCGTCAACGCCGGGATCGCCCAGGACGTAATCCCGAACGACGGCTACATCTCGCTGATCAATCCCGACGGCAGCGCTCACACGCTGAAGTGGATCGGCGTCGACCGCAACGGCCTGACGCTGAACCATCCGCTCGGCAGCGACATCATCAACGGCCTGCTGTACGTGGCCGACATCAACGTCGTGCGCTGGTTCGACATGGAGAGCGGCGAGCCGCGGGGCCACGTCGTCGTGGAGGACGCGCAACGATTCAACGACATCGAGGTCGCCGAGGACGGCACCATCTGGGCCACGCAGACCGGAACCGAGGAGAGCGGCACCTGGCGCGTGTACCGGATCGGGCCGGACGGCGCCTCGTCGGTCGTCGTCGAGGGAGCGCCGCTGGCGCGGCCGAACGGCGTGGCCTTCGACCCGGACGGCAACATCGTCGTGGTGAACATCGGCGACAACGCGGTGCTCACGTTCTCGCCCGCCGGCGAGCTCGTCAGGACCGAGCACGCGGTGGACGGCGGCAACGACGGGCTGGTCATCCTGGACGACGGCACGAAGTACGTCTCCAGCGTGAGGATCGGCACGGTCTCGCGCATCCGTCCGGGCGAGGAAGCCGAGGTCGTGGCGTCCGGCATCCCGAGCGCCGCCTCGATGTCCTACGACTCGAAGCGGAACCGGCTGCTCATCCCGATGAACAACTGGAACGCCATCACCATCGTCGAGCTCGACTGATCGGGACCGCGAACGCCTGCCCCGAGAAGACGACGATCGACAACCCGGAACCATGATGAAGCCGAGTCCGGCGATCGTCGCCTGCGGCTCCGATGCCGCCCAGCCAAGCCTCACCAGGAGTCTGCCCCGTTTCCGCGGAGCAGACTCCTGGCGGCCGGCCGCTCTCGCGGCGCTGCTGCTGGCGTGCGTGCTGCTGCCGGCCGGCTTCTTCCCTCACGAACATGACGACGGGGACCCCGGCGGTCACGATCACGACTGCATCACCTCCTGCCTCCCACACGACGCCGCGGTAGCGTCCGACGCGGCACCCTCGCTGTCGCCCCCGGAGCTCACGGCGCGCGCCGCCGAAAAGACGCGCCGCGGAAGCGCCCCGAGCGCCACGCGCGGCACCGGGCCCACACGCGGCCCGCCCGCGTAGCACCTCCCCTGACTGCGTCGATCCGGACGGTCCGCCGCGGACCTTCCGCGTGTCGACCGTTCCAACCGTGGAAATCGGCGACAGCTCGTCGGCGACAGTGCCCGACGCGCGACCGCCGCGGAGGTGGATTCGTAATGCGTGTACGTAGTCGAACAGCTCTTTCTTTCGCTTCGGGCGTGCTCGTCGCCGGACTGCTCGGGGCAGGTTCGGCGTTCGGTCTCGAGGAAACCGGCTCCATCCAGGGAATCGTCGTGGCCGAGGACGGCGGTACGCCGCTGCCGGCCGCCATCGTGGTCCTGGACGGAACCGGGATATCGGCCACGACGGGAACGGACGGCGCGTTCGCCATCGACGGCGTCCCCACCGGGGACTACCAGTTGACCGTCACGCGGGACGCCTTCGCTCCGCTGACCTCGCCCGTGACGGTGGCAGCCGGGCAGCCGGTGCTTCTCGACCTGCGGCTCCCGGTGCTGGAGTTCGAGGAGAGCGTCGTGGTGACCGCGACACAGACCGAGCGGGCGGTCACCGAGGTCGCGGCCAGCGTCACGATTCTCGACGCGGAGGCCATCGAGGCCTCGTCGGCCCGCAACCTGCAGGACCTCCTGCGCAGAACGCCGGCCATAGACCTCGCGGAAACCTCCGGCATGGCCGCCCGCGCCAACTCGTCGCTCGTCATGCGCGGCGTCCCCGGCACCAAGCGGGCCCTGCTGCTGGTGGACGGCCTGCCGGCCAACGACCTCGGTCTCGGCACCCTGGCCGCGCTGAGCCTCGTGCCGCTGGCGTCGGTGGAGCGCGCCGAGGTGGTCCGCGGGCCGTTCTCGAGCCTCTACGGCGCCAACGCCTTCGCCGGCGCCATCAACGCCATCACCCGGCCCGGCGAGGGCCCGCCGGTCGCCGACTTCTTCGCCAGCGGCGGCGCCGCCGGCTACTACCAGATCGGCACGTCCGTGCGCGGAGAATCGGGCCCCGTCGGGTACGCGGTCACCGCGGATCGCCGCAAGACGGACAACGTCTACAACCGCGACACCCGCACCGTCCCACGCATCGCCGAAGACGGCAGCCTCCAGCCACAGACGGTCCCGCTGCGCAACGTCGGGTACGAGGACGTGCGGCTGACGGGCCGGGTCGACTTCTCCGCCTCCGACGCGTGGGACGTGACGCTGCTGCCGCGGATCTCCAGCTACGAGACGGGCCTCGACATGTCGTCCCGCCTGCCGGTCGCGGTCGAGGAGCACAAGCGCGACACCGCCGTCAACCTGGGCGGGATCTTCCGCTACAACGGGACCGGCCCGCTGTCGGCGCAGATCAGGACCAGCTACCGCTACTCGAACCAGCGCCTCTTCCAGGAGAACTTCACGCTCGCCCCGACGCTTCAGACGACCATCGTCGATCCGCCCGGGCCGGCCATCAGCGAGTCGGTGACGCACGGCGTGTTTCCGTTCGCGGCGCTCACCGGGCAGGACACCGACTTCCGTAGCGTGCTGGTCGAGCCGCAGCTCACCTGGGCGCCGAGCCTGGATCACACCGTGGTCTTCGGGGCGAGCTACACGGGCGAGCGCGGCGCGTTCGGCGACAGCACCATCGCCGACCGGTCGAACCTGCTCGGCGCGGACATGACCCTGGCGCGCGTGGCGGCGGGCATCCAGGCGGGCATGGCGGCCGGAGGCGTGCCCAACCCGACCGTCACCCTCGTCCGCGATCCGGCCATCGGCGAGGTCTTTCCCCTGTCGCAGGGGCAACGGGAGCGGTTCGACATCTTCTCCGCGTACGTGCAGGACGAGTGGGCGCCGGCCGACCGGCTGCGGCTGGTCCCCGGGCTGCGGTACGACCGGCACTCCGTGTTCGGATCGGTCGGCTCGCCGAAGATAGCGCTGCTGTACGCGATGACGCCGGCGACGCGGGTGCGCACATCCGCCGGCCGCGCCTTTCGCGCGCCGAGCCTGTTCGAGCTGTTCGGCAACGTCGTCTTCCACGGCCCCATTCCCGGGCTGCCGAACCCGGACCTGGAGCCCGAGCACATCGTCTCGTTCGACGGCGGGATTCAGCACGAGGTCAGCCGTGCGCTCCGCACGGAGATGAACGTCTTCCACAACGACATGACCGATCTCATCCAGCTCGTGATCTCGCCGCAGCGCGACCACTTCGACTGGGTGAACGTCGCCGATGCGCGCTCGACCGGCCTGGAGCTGGTGGCCAACGGGCAGGCGGCCTCGTGGCTGGGCTACTACGCCAACTACGCATTCACGGACAGCGAGGACCGCGCCACCGGCAATCCGCTGGCGCTGGTGCCGCGGCAGAAGGTCAACGCGGGAATCCAGTTGGGCGCGGCCCTCGGATCGTGGCGCCTGAGCGGGTCCGTCGATCAGCGCTGGGTCGGCGAGCGGACGCAAAGCTCGCAGGGCGTCCCTGTCCTGCTCGACGAGTACATGCGCACCGACCTCGCGGTCTACCTGCACCCGAACGACGACCTGCGCGTGGGCGTTCACGTGCTGAACGTGATGGACGCCGACTACCAGGAGACCGCGGCGAGCCCGACGCTCGGCCGTCTGGTCTCGGTGAGCCTGGCAATCACGCCGTTCTAGGAATTCGCGTTGCAGAACTGCCGACGCAGACGACGTAGCAGCAGACGGAGGGAGACCCGATGACTGCCAGGACAGAAACGGCACGAGTGCGGACGCGATTGGCCGACCTGTGGTCCCACCGCAGGCGGATCGCGGCGGCGGTGCTCGCGGCGGCGGTGCTCTGGGGCGGCTTCGCCGCCTACCAGCGCCATCTCGCGGTGACCCGGGTCGCCTTCGTCAACTTCCCCGGCTTCCAGCTCGCCCGCATCGAGCGCGCGCGCCCGCACGGCGCGGTGCGCATCGAGCCGCTGGACATGGCGGCGCTGGACCGGGCCGCCGACTATCCGGTGGTCTACGTCTTCGGACGCGGACTGCAGCTCGACCAGACGCAGCTCGCGCACCTGCGCGAAGCCGGCAGCCGCGGGGCGCGCCTGTTCGTCCAGGGGGCCACGAACCCGGCCCTCGACGTCACCAACCTGCGCGGCCCGCAGCTCGACGCCGTCAACGGCTACCTCGAGTTCGGGGGCGCCGAGAACTACGCCCGGCTGCTCAACTTCTCGCGCGTGGAGCTCGACGGCAAGCCGTTCCGCTCGGACCCGGTGCAGCCCCCGGTCGAGCGTTCCATGGACGTTCTGTTCCACCTGGACGACGACCTGACGTTCGAGACCGTCGACGCATTCGACGCCCACTACGACGCACAGGGACTCGCGAAGCCGGGCGCCCCGAAGATCGCCTTGATCACCAGCGTGCCGGGCCCGTTCAACGCCAACCGGGATCACGTCGACGCGTTCATCCGCGCGCTCGAAGGCCGGGAATGGAACGTCTACCCGCTGGCCGCCGCCGAGAAACGCCTCGACTTCCTGCAGCGGATCGATCCCGACCTCGTGGTGCTGATGCCGCACGGGCGGCTCACCCTGGGCCGCGCCGACGAGGCCATCGCGTGGCTGCGCGAGCGCGACATCCCGATGCTGACGCCGGTGTCGGTCTTCCAGAACCACGACGACTGGGTGAGAGACCAACAGGGAATGGCCGGGTCCATGCTCACGATGAGCGTCGTGCTGCCCGAGCTCGACGGCGGGGTGGCGCCCTACGCGGTGGCGGCGCAGTTCACCGACGCGGACGGCTACGAGATCTTCGACGCGCTGCCGGAGCGGCTCGACACCTTCTGCGACCTGGTCGAGCGCTGGCTGGCGCTGAAGACGAAGCCCAACCGCGACAAGCGCGTGGCCATCTACTACTACAAGGGACCCGGCAAGAACGCGATGAACGCCGGCAGCATGGAGGTCGCGCCGAGCCTGCTGAACCTGCTGCGTTCGCTGCGCGACACCGGCTACAAGGTCGAGGGGCTCCCCGAGACCGATGACGAGTTCTGGGAGCTCGTCCAGGCGAAGGGTCCGGTGCTCGGACCGTACGCCCGCGGCGCGTTCGAGGAGTTCCTGGCCGCCGGGGATCCGGCGCTGGTGCCGGCCGGCGAGTACGCCGCGTGGCTGGAAGCGGACCTCGAGCCGGGCATGCGCGACGCCGTCGTCGAGCAGTACGGACCGGCTCCCGGCGAGTACATGACGGTCGGCGAAGGCGAGGAAACCGCGCTGGCCGTCGCCCGCGTGCAGTTCGGCAACGTCGTGATCCTCCCGCAGCCCCTGCCGGGCGTCGGCGACGACACGTTCCGGCTGGTGCACGGCGCACAGAAGGCGCCGCCGCATCCCTACGTGGCCTCCTACCTGTGGACCCGGAACGCCTTCGAGGCCGACGCCGTGATGCACTTCGGCACCCACGGCAGCCTGGAGTTCACGCCGTGGAAGCAGATTGCGCTGTCGGCCTTCGACTGGTCGGATGCGCTGGTCGGGGGGCTCCCGCACGTCTACGTCTACATCATGAGCAACGTGGGGGAGGGAATCATCGCCAAGCGGCGCTCCTACGCGGCCACGGTGACGCACCTGACCCCGCCGTTCATGGA
Organism: Vicinamibacterales bacterium; assembly: GCA_965116825.1. GTDB lineage: Bacteria > Acidobacteriota > Vicinamibacteria > Vicinamibacterales > UBA8438 > WTFV01. Next base: position 2,126,138 of record OZ220736.1, on the reverse strand, counting down.
GGGCGGGCTGTACGAGGGGCTGCGTCCGCTGCGGGACCGGCTCAATAGCTATCGCAACGCGGCCGACGGCCCGGTCCGGGCGGAGCATGCGCGCACGATCCGGCGCCTGGCGACGGAGATGAGCCTGCACGTGGACCTCGGCTTCGACCCCGACGCGGCGTGGTCGGACGAGGACATGTTCCGCCTGAGCAACCACGTCGAGACCATCGACGGGGAGAAGGTCGCGCAGGGGCTGTACACCCTCGGGAACGCCTTCACGGCGGGCGAGGTCGATTCGACGGCGGAGCTGATGGCGATCGATCCGATCGCCTACGCCCTGGCCCGCATCGACTCGGTCAAGGGTGCGGTCGACGCGGCCGAGCTCGAGGACGAGGTGCTCTTCGAACGCCGCTATCGCCGGCGCGCCCGCGACGCCTATGCGCGGCGGGTGGCGGGCGGGGACGCAAGGACAGTGCTCGCCGACCTGGTGGCGGACGCGGACCTGCAGCACGCCCACGCCTGGCGGGAAGCGGCGCGGCGGCCGTCGGACGACGACATCATCCGCGGCTTCATCTCGATGGGCGCGGGCAGCCGCAACCGGCCGGACGCGACGGTACCGGCAGCCCGCGCCGGCGAGCTCGAGGATCTGGTGGCGCGCATCCTGCCGCATCCGCGCAAGGCGGAGTTCGTCGAGCGGCTGCAGTCGGAGCAGGAATTCGCGCGGACGTCGCAACTGCTGGATCCCGTGCAGCGCGAGCGCGCGAAGACCATCGCCGCGGTCATCCCGCCGATGGCCGAGGCGCTGGAGATTGCCGAGGACCCGGACGTGTTCGCCCTGCTCGAAGTAATGCAGGACGCGGCGCTGCGCGAGCGGACCTTCGCCCTGCTGAAGGACCCGGGACTGGTCGACCGCGTCGAGGAGGAGAAGCGGCGGCTGGCGGCGGAGCGGCTGGCGTTCGCTCTCGATACGCCGCAGGTCGAGTCGCTCGGGCGGGCCTGGGACCACGAATCGGCCGGCGAGCTGGTGACCGCCGCCAACGAGGACATCGAGCAGGCCCTGTCGGCGGCGGCCTTCTACCGGGAGCACCGCGCGACGCTCCGCGGCCAGCTTCGGGACGTCGACGCGCCCGCGGCGGACCGCCTGCGGAAGATCCTCGACGACCCGGCGTTCGACCGGCGCCTCGACGACGCCGTCGACGCCGCCGGCATCGAGCTGGAGGATCGCGCCGCCCGGGACGCGGAGCTCGCCCGGGCGGTCCTGACGCTGGAAGCAAGCGTGGCCGGCATCGACCGGCACCGTGATGGCCTGCGTGACAGCTCGGATCTCGAGCTGAAGAGCGTGGCGCGCGCCCTCGCCGGAGGCTATGTGGAGCCCTCGCCCGGGGGCGATCCCATCGTCAATCCGGACGCCGTCCCGACGGGGCGCAACCTGTTTTCGATAGACGCCGAGAAGACGCCTTCGCAGGAGGCGTGGGCGGTGGGGCGCACGCTCGCCGAAACGCTCCTCGACGAGCACCGGCGCCGGCACGACGCGTATCCGAGGAAGGTCGCCTTCACCCTCTGGCCGAGCGACTTCATCGGCACCGAGGGCGCCACCATCGGGCAGATCTTCTACCTGCTGGGCGTCGAGCCGGTCTGGGACCCCTTCGGGCGCGTCGCGGATCTGCGCCTGATTACGGCGGCCGATCTCGGCCGGCCCCGCATCGACGTGGTCGTCCAGACCGCCGGCCAGCTCCGGGACCTGGCCGCCTCCCGCCTCGCGCTGATCAACCGCGCCGTCGCGATGGCGGCCGAGGCGCGCGACGCGGACGCGCACGCCAACTTCGTCCACGCGGGGCGGCTGCGCGCCGAAGAGGTGATGAAGGAGAAGGGCCTGTCGCCCGCCGACGCACGCCGCTACTCCACGCTGCGGGTCTTCGGCGGGGTGAACGGCAACTACGGCACCGCCATCATGGAGATGGTCGAGCGGGGCGACCGCTGGGAGGACGACGCCGAGGTGGCCGGCCAGTACCTGCGCAACATGGGCGCCGTCTACGACGAGGGCGAGCTCTGGAGCTTCTACGCCGAGGGCATCTTCGAGGCGGCGCTCGCCGGCACCGAGATCGTCGTGCAGCCGCGGGAGAGCCATACCTGGGGCGCACTCAGCCTCGACCACGTCTACGAGTTCATGGGCGGGCTGAGCATGGCCGTCCGGCACGTGACCGGACGCGACGCCGACGCCTACTTCAACGACTTCCGCAACGCGCAGCGGCCGCGGGTGACGGACCTGAACGAGACCGTCTGGACCGAGGCGCGGTCGACGCTGCTGAACCCCGCATACATCGGCGAGCTGCAGGAGGGCGGCGCCTCGTCGGCCGAGCAGTTCGCCGAGACCTTCCGCAACACCTACGGGTGGAACGTCATGAAACCGGCCGCGATCGACGACGCGCTCTGGAACGAGCTGTACGACGTGTACGTCGACGACCGCTACGACATCGGGATCGAGGACTTCTTCCGGCGCGAGAACCCGTACGCCCTGCAGGAGATGACGGCGGTGATGCTCGAGACGGTGCGCAAGGGCTACTGGGAGGCCTCGGCGCGGCAGGTAGAAGTGCTGGCGGAGCTGCACACCCGGCTCGTGGAGGAGTTCGAGGCGGGCTGCAGCGGGTTCGTCTGCGACAACGCGGCGCTGGCGTCGTTCATCGCCGAGCAGGCCCCGCCGGACCTCGCGGCGAGCTATCTGAACGAGCTGCAGCGGGCCCTGACGTCGAGCGTCGAGCTGACCGAGGCGAGCGTGGTCCTGGCGGAGCAGGACGCGGAGACGCGGCCGGCCGATGCGCCGGCGAGCCAGCCGCCCGCGCGACGCCTGGCCTACCTGGGCGCAGCCGTCGTCGCCGGTCTGCTCGCGATCGCACTGCTCGTCCTGCGGCGCCGGAGCACGACCTGACACGGGCGCGCGCGGAGCCTCGTCGGCCGGAGTGCCGCGACGCCGAGCGGGTGCCCGACACGGGCACGCGCCGAGCCTCGTCGCAACCCGAGACACGAGCCGTTCGAGAGTTGGAGACGACCATGAGACGCATCTCTACAGCAACCGCCATGTTGGCGGCGGTCATCCTGGCGGGCGGAGCAGGCGGGAACGATGGCGCCGGCATGACGGCGCACGCGCAGTCCCCCCTGATGCCGGCCTTGCCGCCCGAGACCGCGCCGCCCCTCCCGCACGCGTCGTCGGACGCGTCCGGGGCCTACGTCGGCGACGTGCTCTACGTGCATGCAGGAGACCAGCCGCCCCCCTCCCGCACGGCCGCGGGCACCGGGAAGGCGGCTCTCCATGCGCTCTCCCCGGCGGACGCGTCGTGGAAGACGGTCTGGACCGGCAATCCGGTACGCGGCGCGGTTCTCGTCAGCGACGGCGAGGACCTCTACCGCGTGGGCGGCGCCGAGGTCACGGGCGCCCGTCGGGCCCGCCCCGACCTGCAGCGCTGGGACGGGACGGACGAGCGGTGGGTCGACCTGACGCCGATGCCGTCGGGCAGGACGGACCACGCGGCGGTGATCATCGGGCGCCGGCTCTGGGTGCTCGGCGGATGGGCGCCCTCGGCGGTGGCCGAAGGTCCCCGTGCGCGCCTCCGCCCGCCCGCCGTGCCGGCCGAGGACTGGCGCCACGACGTGCTCGTCGCCGACCTCGACCAGGATCCGGTGGCCTGGACGGTGGTCGAGACGGCATCCCTGCGCCTGCATTCCCTTGCCGCGGCCGTCCACGAGAACGCCATCTGGTTGGCCGGGGGCATGACGCCCCGCGGGCCGGAGCTCGACGTGCAGCGGCTGGACCTGCGGACCCGGACCCTGGCGACCGCGCCCGTTCCGCCGATTCGCGGCCGCAGCCGGGGCGTCGGCCTGGGCATGGCCGCGACCGGCGGGAGCCTGTACGTGAGCAACGTGAACCAACTGTTCCGTCTCGACACCGATTGGCGCGCCTGGCGGGCGCTCGCCTACGACATCGCGCCGGAACGCGCGTACCACGCCCTGGTCGGCGGACCGGGCGTGCTCCACATCGTGGGGGGAGCCGCGCACGGCCGGACCCACGCGGTGGTCGACCGGGTCGAGGCGGCCTCGCTGCGGCCGAGCGACGTGCTCGAGGCGCCGCGGCGGGCGGCCGGCGCGGCAGCCCGTCGAGGTCACGAACTTCGTGGCCAAGGGCGCACCCACGCCGCTGGCCGACGCCGAGCGTATCTACTACCTGTTCGAGAGCGGCGACCTCGGCGCGCTGCGCCATGACGGCGAGCCGATCTGGGCCCGGTCGCTCAAGGCGGACTACGGCGCGATCGAGGGCTACGGCCTCGGCGGCTCGCTCGCCGGCAACGACGAGACGCTGTTCGTCCTCGCCGCCCACGACGGACCGTCGTACCTGCTGGCCGTCGATGCCGCCACCGGCGAGACGCGGTGGAAGGCGGACCGCCCCGCGGCGTCTGCCTGGACGACGCCGATCGTCGTGCCCTGGCAGGGCGGCGAACTCGTGGTGGCCAGCATCGACGGGGCGGCCGAGGCGTACGACGCGGGGACCGGCGAACGGGTCTGGTGGATCGATGGCCTCTCCGGCAACAGACTCCCCTCACCGGTCCTCGCCGGGGGGCGCATCGTCGTCGCATCGTCGGACTCCCGATCCAACCTCGCCCTGCCCGTCGGGCACCGGGGGCGGCTGCCGGAGGAGCAGGTGCTCTGGCGCGGCCGCAGCGCGACGGCGTCGATGTCGTCGCCGGTCGTGAACGGCGAGGCGATCTACTTCATCAACACCCGGGGCGTCATCCGCTGCGTGGAACTGGACTCGGGCCGGTCCCGGTGGGCAACCCGTCTGGCGTCGGCCGCGTGGGCGACGCCGATCGTCAACGGAGACCGCGTCTACGTGTTCGGGACCGACGGCGTGGCCTCGGTCTTCGCCGCGGACGCGGCCGAGCCGATCGAGCTGGCGAGGAACTCGCTGACCGTCTCCGAGCGCGTGTACGGCACGGCCGCCGTCGACGGCGGGCTGCTCGTCAGGACGGGGCGGGAACTGATCCGCATCGGCCGCGGCAGCGGAGCCGGGCGCTGAGGCGGCGAACCAGCCGACCGGGGGCGGGATCGACGCCATCGTATCAACCGCGGCGGCGGAACCGGGCGCTGAGACGGGAGCCTCGTCCGGTCGCCGCGCTGGCAGGTATCCTGACGCGGCAATCGTCGTCTGCGCCGGCGCGAGTTCCTGCCACGGCGGAGAACGACCTGACACGCGCGAATCATGGAGGCTGTACTCGACATCGTCGCGGGAACGGGCGTCATCCTGTTCCTGCTGGCACTCGCATTCATCGAGCGTGCCTGGGCGCGACTGCTGGCCGTCGCGACGGTGGCGGCAGTCGCCTACGCCGCGCACCCGGTCGCGGTGCGCCAGAGCCTGTCCGCCTTCATCGGCGGCCTGGACGGCGCCGATGTCCAGACGCTTGCGGCGCTGCTGGCGCTCGACGGCGTCCTCGGCTGCGCCGGGGCCACGCTGCTCCTGCGGGCACAGCACGGCCCGCCGGTGCATCGGTTCCGGCGGCTGGCCGCGCACCCAGTCGGCGTCATCCCGGTGCTCGCGCTGTTCTACCTGGAGATGAAGGCGTTCAACGCGGCGTCGGAATGGTCCTTCTCGACGACCGCCCTGGCGCTGTGCGGCACCGTCGTCGTTACCGGTCTGGCGGGAAGCGAGGCGATTCGACGGCTGCTTCCGGATCGGGACCTGCGGGCCGAGCTGCGCCTGCTCGTGCACGCCGCGCAGGTGATGCTGGCCGCAGGACTGACCGCGTTCGCCTTGCAGGGAGGTGTCGACCGCACGGCGGCGGCGCTCGAAGCCGGACCCCACGCCGTCGTCGCCGGCACGGCGGCGCTCGGGATCCTCGTCGGCTACTGGAGCCATCGCCGGCGCCTGCGCCACGGCGCGGAGTGAGCTTAATGGAGCTGCTGACACGTCCGCTCCCATCCGGAGAGTGCCGCCCGGAGCCGGGCCGCGTCGCAGACTGACCCTATGGAGCTCTTGACACGCACCCTGTATCTGCTATCGACCGGCCTGCTGGTCCCGGTCATCGTCCTGCTGCTGATCCTCTTCGCCCGCTCGCTGCTGCTTGCCGGACGCACCTACGGCGCCTGGCTGTCGCGGCTACGGTTTCGATCCGCGCTGCGGCCGCTGCTCGACCGGCTCGATCGCGACAGCGCGGAGGCCGTGCTCCGCGGCGCCGATCTGCCCCCCGAGCCGCGGTGGAAGCCGGCAATCGCGCGTCTGCTCGACCACGGCCGGTCTGCGGCGCAGCGCGAGAAAGCGCTCGCCGATTTCGAGGCGGGCTGCGAGGAAGACCTCGCGGCGGCGCGGACCATGGCCCGGCTGGGACCGATGCTCGGCCTGATGGGCACGCTCATCCCGATGGGGCCGGCGCTGGTGGGACTGGCCGCCGGAGACATCGCGGCGATGGCGGAGAACCTGCAGGTGGCCTTCTCGACCACGGTCGTGGGCCTCTTCGTCGGCGCCATCGGCTTCGCCGTCTCGCAAGCGAAAAGCAGCGTTGGCACGGCGAGGCGCTCAACGACCTGGAGTTCGTGAGCGGGCTCATCGGCGAACGGACATTCACGCATGCACAAGGAGGATCGGATGGCAAGCAGGAAACGGCGGCGGAGACGCGGCGCCGCGCTTCATGACGACGCCGACCCGCTCGGCGCCATCGCGAACCTGTTCGACGTCGCCATGGTCTTCGCCGTGGCGCTGATGGTCGCCATGGTCAGCCGCTGGCAGTTGACCGAGTTCCTCACGCAGGAGGACTTCACGATGGTCAAGAACCCCGGCACGGCCGAGATGGAGATCATCACGCAGGAGGCTGGCGAGATTACCCGCTATCGGGCGGAGGACGTCAACGACGCCGCGGGCCGCCGCGGCCGGCGAGTCGGCGTCGCCTACCAACTGGAGAGCGGGGAGATCATCTACGTGCCGGAAGCGCCCTGAGCTCTCTCACCGTCCACTATCGGACAGGACGGTAGTTTTCCTCGAGGCCGGGCGCATATACGGGCGGGCTGCCATACGGCTCGCCCCGGAGGAACTCGATGGAACGCCCTTGCGTGAGCCCGTCCAGTTGCTCCGACGCGTTCCTGAACGCCACGAAGTCGGGCCCATTGCCGCCCATGCCGACCGCGTCGGCACGCACCGCGAGGAAGTGCTCGTAGCTCGCGTAGCGGGCCAGGAAGTACACCTCGTCGTGGTCTGCGCTCTCGACCGGGTCGCTGTTCGGCAGGTACGCGACCCGCCACAGGCCCACCGGCCGGACGCCGATCTTCTCCACGTAGGGCCAGACCCGATCGCGAGCGATGGCATGATACTCCTCGAAGGCGCCCTTCCTGATCCGAGCGTGCTCCAGAGCGAATATGCCGCCTCCGGGCTGGGCCCGGTCCAGCCTGACGGGGTAGGGTGCGGAGGCGGCCGAATCGGGGCTGCCGTCGACCTGCTCGTAGCGTTCGACGAGCCCGGGCATGTAGAGCGGGCGGGTCTCCGCCAGGTAGCCCTGCAGGAAGATGCCGCCGCGAGATCCCCGCTGGTACTGGCGGCGGGTGCGTAGTGCCTCTCGCGAAGCATCTCTGAGGCCGCCGGCGCCGCCGAGCCGCACGGCGCCGCCGGTGCCGCCGGCGAGAGCGCCGCCGCGGGTGGCCTGCCAGTGCTCGTAGCTGGCGTAACGCGCGAAACGAAGCGCCTCGTCCTGGCCCGGCGTGGCGTCCTCGCCCGCGGGATAGACGACCTGGAAGTCGCCCAGTATCCGAGCCCCCAGTCTCTCGAAGTAGGGCCACACACCCGACCGGCTGGCTTCGAGCCACGCCTCGTAGCGACCCTCCTCCAGATAGGCATGGCGCATCATGACGACTTCCTGCTGCCCCACTCGAGGCACGTCGTTGCGGACCGGGGCGGGCGGCTGGGCCCCCGGCGCCGGACCGAGCGTTAGCGCTGCCAGTCCGACCGCCGTGACGGCGGCGGTTCGTGCTCGACCGTTCTTCATGATTCCGGCTCCTGGTGCAGCCTTGCGACGAGGTGGCTCACCGGCTCCGCCATCCAGTGCGGCATGGTCGCCCGCGCCTCGGCGAGTTCGCTGATGTCCTCGGGAGACAGGCCCGGCAGAAGCGCCTGGAGACCCGCTCGCACCTCCGTCGGACCGAGCCAAGCCAGGGCGCGAATGATCTCGCCCGCCCGGCGCCGGGGAGCCGCAAGCTGCCAGCGCGGCGCGTGCCGCAGCTCGACGTCCAGGCTGCCGAAGCGCAGGCGGCGCCCGGAACCGGAGGTGAGGTAGACCGACCGGATCGGGATCTGCGTCGTGAACCCGAGCACGTGCGCCGCGGCGCCGGCGCAAGGGACGATGGTCACGTTCCAAAGATTCGCGAGTGCGTCGAGCGCCTTGTCGAGGTTGGGCGCGCAAGGCCCGAACCGGGTTTCGACGGGACTCATGTAGATCCCTTGACAGATCCGCATGAGTCTCCCCGAGCGGGCGAGCCGCGAGAGAGCCTGATCGACGGCCGTGCGGCTGCCGAGATGAAGCAATGCGCCAGCGCAAATCGGCGTGGCTTCGGGGACCGAGCGGGCGTGCGCCACGATACGTTTCGAGACGCTGGTCATGATGTGGTTAGCTTGCTGTGTCAGAAATAGGATATAAATATTGACATCCCGCTTCAAGAGGTTCCGGTGCAGGCACCAGTCCGAGCGGGAGAACCTGTGAGCGTGCACCACCGGATCCGTTCTGGCCTCCAACGGCTCTCCACGCGGCGCGTGGTCATCCCGGCGGTGCTGGTCGTCCTGCTCTGTGTGGCGGGCTTCGAGTGGCGAGACGCTCGACTGGGTGGTCTCGAACTGCTCGACCCCAGGCAGTGGTACACGCCCGAGCAGGCAGCCGGCTTGTTCGGCGCGCTCGATCGGCTCGACCCGCGCGCACGGGCTGTCTATGCCTGGACCGAGGTGTCGCTCGATCTGATCTTCCCGGTCACCTACGGCCTGCTCTTCGCGCTCCTGCTGCTCTGCCTCTTCAAACACGGACGGCCGTTCTACCTGCTGCCGATCGCGGGGGCGGCAGCGGACGTCTTCGAGAACATCTCCATCGCCTTGCTGGCCTCGACCTACGACGGCGCGCCGTCGTCCTGGACGAGCGTGGCGGCTGCCTTCACGCTGCTGAAAAGCGCGCTGATCCTGGCGACGCTGGCGGCGGCGGTCGTTGGGGCGATTCGCTGGTTGGCTCAACGAATCGCATGACGCACCAGTTCGGGAGAGCGATTCCGTCCCCGAAACACGGCGAAGTCCCGGAGGCGCGCGAAGAGCGACTGCACCAGATGGGGCGCCTCTGGACGCTCTCTCTCCAGACAACGGCGGCAATCGCGACGAAGGCGATCGAGAACGCGATCAGCGCGTCCTGCTCTCGGCAACACCGTTCACGACGCAAAGTGGTGGAATCGCGCTCCGCAGGGAGCTATGATGCCGAGTAATCGCATCCCGATGCGGAGGACAGAATCATGATGATCACCAAGAAGGCCATTCCCCGGCGGACGGTGCTCCGGGGCGTGGGCGCCGCGTTCGCGCTGCCGCTGCTCGACGGGATGGTGCCGGCGTTGACCGCGCTGGCGAAGACCCCGGCCCGGCGGGTTTCCCGATTCTGCACGGTGTACGTGCCGAACGGGATCATCATGAAGGACTGGACGCCGGCCGCCGAAGGAAGCGCCTTCGAGTTCACGCCGACGTTGAAGCCGCTTGAGGCCCATCGCCGGCAACTGCTGGTGCTGAGCGGGCTCGACAACACGGGCGCCAGCTCGCGTACCGGGAACCCCGGATCGCACGCCAAGCCGGCCGGCGCCTTCCTGACCGGGGTCGAGCCGCTCCAGACGACGAGCAGCTCCAGCCTGGACCTGGGCATCTCCATGGATCAGATCCTGGCGAAGACGATCAGCCAGGACACGCCGCTGCCGTCGCTGGAGCTGGGCCTGGAGGGCGCCGACACCGTCAACGGCGTCGGCACGTGCGGCGTCGGCTTCAATTGCGCCTACCAGAACACCCTGGCATGGGCCAGCCCGTCGACGCCGCTGCCGGTGGAGCCGAACCCGCGCGTGGTGTTCGAGCGCCTGTTCGGCGACATCGGCAGCACGGACCCGGCCGCGCGGAGCGCCCGCCTGCGCCGGCAGAACAGCATCCTCGACTCGGTGCTCGACAAGATCCGCCGCCTGCACGGCGAGGTCGGGCGCCGCGACCAGCGGAAGCTCGACGAGTACGTCGACGCGGTGCGCGAGATCGAGCGGCGCATCCAGAACGCCGAGGCGAACGGCCGGAAGCTGCCGCTGGTCGACTCGCCGGCCGGCATCCCGGTCGACTACGACGAGCACGCGCGGCTGATGTTCGACATGCAGGCGCTCGCGTTCCAGACCGATTCGACGCGTGTCATCACGTTCCAGATCGGCCGCGAGCAGAGCGGTGCGACGTACCCGCAGATCGGCGTCTCGGACTCACACCACCCGATTTCGCACCACGGCGGCGACCCGAAGAAGATCGCCTCCCTGCAGCGCATCAACGCCTACCACGTCAGCCTGCTCGGCTATTTTCTCGACAAGCTGGCGGCGACCGACGACGGCCAGGGTTCGGTGCTCGACAACGCCGTCATCCTGTACGGCAGCGCCCTCAGCGAGGGCAACCGGCACGATTCCCGGAACCTCCCGCTGCTGCTGGCCGGCGGGGCGGGCGGACGCATAGAGGGCGGCCGCCATCTCAAGTATCCGCGCCGCACCCAGCGGCTGACGAACCTGCAGTTGACGCTGCTCAACATGCTGGGCGTGCCGGCGGAGCAGTTCGGCGACAGCACCGGCGAGCGGCTCGCGGAGCTGTCCGGCGTCGCGCGGGCGACCACGGGCTAGGAGGCGGAGGGGTCGAGCACCGCGCGTTCGTAGAGGAATTCCGGCGCCAGGTCGGCACCGGTGGGCCACACGATCGTGTCGAGCTCGGGATCCATGCGAAAACGCCGGAAGACATCGGTGTCCTTGAGCGGTTCGAAGACCTCGCCCCACAGCTCGCCTTCCAGGTCGATTACGCCCTCGCGGCCATCATCGAACGTCAAGTGAATCTTGTAGTCGCGCAGATACGTCGCGCCTGCCAGTCTCGGCGTCATGGTTCTACTCCAGGGGGGCGATCTTCATCAGCGGCTTCCGTTGCTGGGCCAATCGCCAGTCTTTCAGCAATTCGTCGCGGTGCAGCGCGAGCCACTCAAGCACGAACCCCTGCGCCCTGCGGGGGAATGTTCCCGACAGAATCTGTCCACTCTCGATTGCGACCCGGATAACGATGTCTCCGTATCGTGCGTGGAAATGGGGCGGGTCGTGATCGTTGTAGTACATCGCGATCACGACCCCGAGGAAACGGCTGATCTCTGGCAACGGGCTTCGATTCCTCCGTCTATCTAGCTCTAGCGCTACGGCTCGGTGGCCAGGTTGGACTTGTGGGTCCAGAAGATGTCAATCCCGCCGAGGCTGTTGTCCTCGCGGTACGAGAACCAGGTGAAGGTGGTGCCGTCCGGCGGCAGGGCCGGACACATGTCGGCGGACGCGGTGTTCACCTGGGGCCCCAGGTTCACGGCGGGCGCCCAACTGTTCGGTCCCGCCTGCATCGCCGACCAGATGTCCATGCCGCCCTGGCCGCCGGGGCGGCTCGAGGTGAAGTAGACCCGGCCGGCGGCGTCCTGCGAGAAATGGAACTCCTCGGCCGCGGTGTTGATGTTGGGCCCCTGGTTCACCGGGTCCTGCCAGACGCCGTCGGCGTCCTGCCGCGAGCACCAGATGTCCGACCCGCCGTAGCCGCCCTCCCGGCGCGACGCGAAGCACAGCGTCTCGCCATCGTTGAGGATGGCCGGGCAGTGCTCGTTGCCGGCGTCCGTGCTGATCGGATAGGGAAGCATCTCCGGCGTGGTCCACGCGCCCTCTACCTTGCGGGTGACGAACAAGTCGCTGGCGTTGCGGGGATCGCTGGTCGCCAGCCGGTCCGACTTGAAGTAGATAGTGTTGCCGTCGGCGGTGATCCACGGTTCCCGGTCGTCGCCGAGCCGCAGCGGGTCGGCGTCGGTGGCGGGGACCGAGTTGACCGGCTGTCCCATGTTGACGGGGGTGTTCCAGCGTCCGGTCTCGGCGTCGAACGTCGCGATGTAGAGGTCCTTGGGATCGCCGGGCGCCGCGCCGAGATCCTCGCGGGCGCTGCAATAGACCATCGTGCCGTCGGCCGCGAACGACAGCTCGCCCTCGGCCCAGAGCGTGTTGATCGGCTCGCCGAAGTTGTGCACGGCGCGCTCGACCCAGCTCTGCTGCGCCGCGGCGGGGGCCGCCGCGGCCAGGCTGGCGGCGACGACTCCGATGCACCACGCCGCGCCGGTCATCCGTCTGGTCATTTCCATCCTCCTCGACTCGTCCTTCTCCGAGGCCCACCGCAGCTCGCAGGGGAGCGATAGAGCGCGGGGCTATTGTCGGATCATAGGGTACGCTCGTGCCCAGGTTGGTCTGCTGCGCTTCCTCGAGGGGCGGACCGCCTGATCCAGGTGTCACACCGGGCAGGGGTTCTTCCTCGTGTACCCTGGGCCCGTGGCCGCCGGCGCTGATGACCTTCATCGGACCATCGCATGCACACCGGAGTAATACCTGATACAGTAATACTCCGACCATGCGAATAACCACCAAGGGGCAGGTGACGATCCCGCAGCGCTTCCGGCTCAAGTTCGGGCTGCTGCCTCACACTGACGTGAGCTTCGCGGAGGCCGATGGCGGCGTGACCATCCGGCCGGTACTGAGCAAGCGCGCCCTCATGGAGGACCGTCTTCGCCGGGCTCGCGGAGTCGCTGTACGAGGTGTTCGGACGGACGACATCATGCGCCTCACCCGCGGGGACGACTGAGTTGTTCCTGGTCGACACCAACGTTCTGCTTGACGTCTTCACGGACGATCCGCAGTGGCGCCCGTGGTCTGAAAGCGCCCTCCGCGAGGCGCTTGTCGCCGGGCCGCTTGGCATCAATCCCATCATCTACGCGGAGGCATCGCTCGCGTTCGATGTCGCCGAGACGCTGGACCATCAACTCGAAGCCCTGATGCTCGATCGCCTTCAGTTGCCGTACACGGCGGCATTCGGAGCAGCGAGGGCTTACCGCAGGTACCGGAGTGCTGGCGGAGTCCGGTCGGCGCCCCTGCCCGACTTCTACATCGGGGCCCACGCGGAGACTGACGGCTTGACACTCATCACGAGAGATGCCCGACGGTTCCAGACTTATTTTCCGGCGGTGACGCTGCTCTCACCCGAGGCGTCATCCTGAGCCTGGGATCGGTCCGACGACCGCCGCCCGCTGCGGATGCAGCGTCCGGGGGATGGAAACCTTCCTACCTACCGACCCGGGAGAGCCTCATGACGATCTGGCAGCATTCAGGCCTGGTGATTCACGGCACGGCGGACGCGTGCGTTCCGGAGAGCGGCCAGTGAGAGTCCTGCTCTTCGCCCTACTGGAGATCGTGCTCTTCCCCCTCCAGCTCATCGGATCGCTGGTCTACACCTTCCGCGTCCGGTTCGTGAACATGCCGCGCGGCATCTCGGGAACGGCCTACGAGCCGTACATGGCGCGGCTGCTGCTCCACCACATCGGGAGCCGCAACGACGAGCCGGCCGAGCGGATCGCGCCGCATCTGCCCGCGCTGTCGCCCCTGGTCCTGCGGATGATGATGGACACCCTGGTGCTGGCGGCGCGGTGGAGCGGCTTCCGGGGTTCGTTCCTCGCGTACCCGGGTCCGAGGCCGTCGACGATGATGACCTTCATCAGCCATCGCACGCACTTCGTCGACAATGCCGTCGCCGCCGCGGCCGCCGCGGACAGTCCGATCCGGCAGTTCGTCGTGCTCGGCGCGGGCTGGGACACGCGCTCGTACGGACCGTTGCCGGGCGGAGCGGACCTGCGCGCGCCGTTGGGGCGGGACAGCGGCGAGGCGTTGCGATGCTTCGAGGTGGACGAGCCGCCGACCCAGGCGGCCAAGGTCGAGGCTCTGCGCGCCGCCGGCGTCGACTACGGCCACGTCGTCTTTGCGCCGACCGACTTCAACCAGCAGTCCTGGCTGGAGTCGCTGCAGGACCACGGATTCGACCCGGACTCGCCGGCCTTCATCCTGTGGGAGGGCGTGACGATGTATCTCGACGACGCGGCCGTCGACAGGACGCTGAGCGCCGTCGCGGGGCTCGCACCCGGATCTCGCATCGCCATCGATTCCCTCAGCCGGGAGCTGGTGTTCGGCCGGACGCCCTTCGTGGTGCTCGGTAACTATGCGAAGTACGCCATGAGGGCGTTCTACGGCGAGAGCTGGCACTTCGGCATCTCGACCGCCACCCCCGCGCGTGAGCGCGCGAGGGAGTTCATCGAAGCCCGCGGGCTCGAGCTCCGGAGCTTCGAGGCCTTCGGTGGCGAAGCTGATCGGGGAACGCCTCTCGGCGGGTTGATCCTTGCCGAGGTGCCGCTCGGCCAGCCGAGGCCGAGCGGGGCACGCCGCTCCGCGGGTTGATCCTGGCCGGCGTGCCCGCTCGGCCAACCAGGGGTAGCAGGCGTTGCGGGCGTCGACCTCGCCGTGCCGACGGGTCGGCAGCGGGAGCCTCTTTACGCTCTTGTGCCAGATTCTGCACGATTTGCACGGAAAGGGCAGTGAAACTGTCTGCTCTGCGCTAGACTGCGTTCATGCTGCTGCGATTCCGGGTTTCCAACCACCGCTCGATTCTGGAGCCGGTGGAGCTGTCGATGATCGCCGTCGACGAGGATCGGGCGGCGACGCGAGGGTTCGACAACCTGTCGGAGCGCGTCCTGACCGTCGCCGGAATCTACGGGCCCAACGCGTCGGGCAAGTCCAATGTGCTCGACGCCATGGCTTGGCTGTCGATGTCCGTCGCCACGTCGCTTCGTGGCTGGGAGGATTACATTCCGCGCGATGCTCACAAGTTCGGCACGGGGCCTGTCTCTCCGACGGAGTTCGATCTGGACCTGGAAGTCGACGGCGTCCGATACGCGTATCGGCTCGAAGTGGACGACTCGGCCGTGCTGTTCGAGAGCCTGGACAGCTATCCGGAAGGACGCCGCCGCAACCTCTTCACACGCCGGAAGAGCGAAATCGACTTTCGCCGGGGCCTTGAAGGAACCCGGGGAATTCGGGACTTGCTGACTCCAACGACGCTGGCGCTCTCCGCGGGCAGGCGGGTAGGTGATTCGGCCTTCGCAAGCGTCGGGCGAACGCTGGCGACAATGCGCGTTCTTGGGCTCCGGAAGAGGCGGTCTTTTCGGGCCGGCGGCGGCGGCCCATTCGACTCCACGATACGTTTGCTCTTTGAGGATAGCTCCAATCAGCTACGGCTCTTTGACACTCCAGAAGATCGACCGGCGGTCACGGATCCTGGCGTTGCGATGGACTTGCTTCGCTTCGCGGACCCGGGAATTGACGATTTCGTGATAACCGAAGAGGAGTCCCGGCACCTCGGGGAACTTCGTCGTCACCTTCGTTTCGTTCATCGCGGATCAGGTAAACCCGTCACCCTCGATCTGGAGGATGAATCTGCCGGAACCCAGACCTGGTTCCGTCTGATCGGTCCGGCGTTCGCGGCGCTCAGACTCGGTCGGGTCCTACTGCTCGATGAGATCGACGCGAGTCTTCATCCCCGTCTTTCGACCCGACTGATAGAGATCTTCCAGGATCCCCAGACCAATACCCGCGGGGCTCAACTCGTATTCACTTCCCACGACACGTCCCTGCTGAACAGTTTGAACCGCGACGAGGTCTGGCTCACCGAGAAAGCGCCTGACGCCACCACGCGCCTCGTTGGCCTGGCCGAGTTCGGGGGTGAACGCGTGAGAAGGTCTCTGAACCTGGAGAGAGCCTACCTGCAAGGCCGATTCGGAGCCGTTCCCGAAGTCGACCAGGTCGCAGTCCGCAGAGCCTTGGGGCTCGTCTCTCAGACTCGCGATGGCCAGGCGGACTGAACGCAGGTCGCGCAAGGAGCGATCACTCCGCCGCAGGGTCGCCGTTCGCACTCCCAAGCGGACTTTCCTGGTGTTCTGCGAAGGCACGAAGACGGAGCCCGACTACCTCAAGGCCTTGAGACAGGACCCAGCGGTCCGGGACTTGGCCTCTGTTGACATCCGGGTCGACCTGCACGCGAGTGGCGCCGTGCCGTTGACCCTGGTGAACGCGGCCACCGAAGCCCGGATTCGCACATCCCGAGAGCAAGGCGAGGTCGACGAGGTATGGTGTCTCTTCGACATCGAATGGCCCCGGAATCTTCGGGCATGTACCTCTTCCTGGAGGCGATAGAGTCCAACGGGTAAGGACGCCTTGCTTCAGCGGGCGATCGGCCCGGGCGCCGAGGCGCCAGGAGCCTGCGCCGTAGAAACGGTGCAGACTCCTGGACAGGCGCGGTTGGGCGGCAATCGGAGCCGGAGGCGACGATTGTCGGGCTACCGCAACTCGCGGGGGAGCTCCTCGCCTTCCAGCAGCAGGTACAGGTGCGCCTCGAGCTGCTGCATGCCCGCCTCGCCATCGAACGACATCTGCCCGTCGCCGTTCACGTCGAAGCCCTCCGCGATCTGATAGGCCAGGGCGCGAACGCGGGCCACGAGCGGCGCCGCGCGCCGGATCGAGACAGCTTCGCCGAGCTGCCGGGCCAGCCCGGCGGCCCGGCGCGCATTGCCGAGCAGGCCGGCCGCGATCGCGGAGACATGTCCGGCGTGGGTCCGGAGGTTGTTGGAGGCGCCGTCCTCGCCGGCCGCCCGCTCCAGGTGGCTGACCAGCGCCTCGACGGCGGGGATCACGCCGAACCCGAGGCCCGGGCCCGACGCCCCCTCGGCCGGCTCCAGCAGGTGCAGCACATGCCCCGCGTGCCGCCGCATGGCGCCGTAGTCGCTCAGGTCGCCGGCCGCGAAGTTGGCGTGCAGCACCAGCGTGCCGATCTCGGCCGACGCGGTGGCGGCCAGGCTCCGTCCCCCCGGCGCGCCGGGGAAGCCGTAGGCGACGTGCCCCACGTGCGGGGGCGCGTTCTCGCCCGGAAGCGCGGTGGCCTCGCCGTTCGGCACGTGCTTCTCGATCATCCGCCGCCGGACGACGCCCCCGTAGACATTACCGGCCGAGTCGACGCCCACGCCCTCGGCGCCGCTGTGCTCGATGGCGGTCGGCTCGAGGTCCTCGATGAGGTACTGCACCGAGCCGTCGCGCGCGCTCCCGACCCGGATGCCCTTCTTCCAGCCCGGGTTGTCGGTACCCCAGGACTCGGAGTCGGCCACGTAGATCCGGTCGTCGGCGCCGATGGCGATGCCGCTGGGACGTCCGAACTGGTACCAGACGTCGAGCAGCGTCCCCTCCTGGTCGAAGATCTGGATCCGGTTGTTGGCGCGGTCGCCCACGAACAGGCGGCCTTGCGAGTCGAGCGCGATCGTGTGCGGCACGTTGAACTCGCCGGGGCCCGAGCCGGTCTCGCCCCAGGACAGCAGGAACGTACCGTCGGCCGCGTACTTGGTCACCCGGTTGGCGCCGCTGGCGAAGCTGTGCCCCTCGGTGATGAAGATCTCGCCGCTCGGGGCGACCACGACGCCGGTCGGCTCGTTGACCAGGGGCGGGTCGCCCGCCGTGCCCCGCTCGCCGATGGTCAGCAGGTGGTTGCCCTCGGCGTCGAACTTCACGACCCGGTGCCCGCGCTGGTCGGCGACCCAGACGTTGCCCTCGTCGTCGACGTCGAAGCCGTGCGGGAAATCGAACATCCCCGAACCCCAGCTCAGGAGCAGCCGGCCCGACTGGTCGAGCTTCAGCAGCGCCGGCTCGCTCCGTCCGGTGCAGGAGTTCTGCAGGCAGCGGCTCAGCAGGTAGATGTTGCCGTCCGGTCCCTCGGCGGCGCCCATGAACGAGGCCCGTTCGTTGTAGGCGCCCGGCGCGTACGGATCCGGCAGCTCGCCCCACGGGTGCACGCGGGCGTAGGGGTTGGGCAGGTCGTTGGTCGGCGCCACCCGGGTCTGGTCCTGGAGCTGTGCGTGCGCGGGCGCGACGACCGCCGCCAGCAGCGCCGCAGCCAGTGTGACGACGGTCAACGTGGAGAGCATCGGGTACCGCATGAGCTGTCGCCTCCTCGGCTGTCCGAGCACTGACTGTAACATCGGCCGGCGGCGGGACGCTTTCAGTCGGCCATGTCGAACAGCCGGCTGAACTTCAGGATGAGGCTCCGGCCGCCGCCGAAGGGTATCGCGTCGTGCAGGCCGCGGGTGTCGTTGTAGACGAGGAAGAGCCCGGTGTTGGCCTGCCCGAGCAGCCCCACCCGCAGGTTGGCCGACCAGAGGTCGGCGGCGTCGTTGTACTGCACGAGGGCCATGAAGAAGCGGCGGGGCGAGAAGTTGATGGCGACCCGGGCGCTGGTCAGGTTGGCGATGAACTGGCCGCCCGGCAGATCGACGTCGTTCCGGCTCCACTGCACGGAAGCGTTGAAGCGGTCGCCGGTGCGCACGCTCAGGGTCGGTCCCACCGTGGCGCGGTGGCCTCCGAAGAACCCCCCGATGCGAGCCCGCACGCCGAGGCTGACCGGGGCGCCGCGGTTCGACTCATAGGCGAGCTGCGCCTCGTTGTGGTCGTAGACGCCGACCGGCACGATCACGCCTTTCGAGATCTCGAAAGGCTCGGTCACCCCCTCGCCCGTCACGTTCCAGGCCGTCTTGACGAGCGAGCTGTCGGCGAACTCGAGGTCGTTGTCGATGTGCAGAAACGAGCTCTCCTGGAACCCGTTGAAGTTCCAGAACCGGTTGAAGGTGGCGTGCGGCCGTACCTGGTGCAGCCAGGAGATGCCCCTCGGCCGCGTGATGAAGGAGAAGCCGGAGTCGACGTTGCGGAAGCCCTTGCGGCGCAGGAACCCTACTTCCGGGTTGAAGTTGTCGGCCACCTCGACGTAGCCCAGCGTGAAACGCCAGCGCTCGGAGTTGTGGTCCCAGGCGACGTTGTAGGCGTGGTCGCTCCCCTCGATCCCGGGTGTCTGGGTGGCCGCCGCGAACCCGGCTATCTGGCTGTTCTGCCCCAGTCCCACCCGCCCGTCCACCCCGTAGGTGCGGTTGAAGTCGCGGCTCCCGGCCAGCGCGCCGGTCGCCTGCCGGTTCACGAGGATCGCGCCGACCTGCGAGCTGTTCGGCAGGTCGCGAGACGCCCGCGCCACCGTGAAGTTGTTCGCGGGCGCGACACCCGCCACGCCCTCGGTCTGCATGTTGAGCAGGCCCACCGATACCGCATCGGAGACCTTGCCCGACAGCCGGGCGCCCCCGAGGATCGGAATCTCCCGCCCGCCCGGGCCGATGCCGATGCGGCGGCTGAAGAACAGCTCCGTCTGGCCCGGGTTGCCGCCGGCCACCTGCCGGACGCTGCTCACGGAAAAGACGCCGGCGTTCTCGAGAAAGAACGGCCGCTTCTCGGGAAAGAACAGGTTGAAGCGATCGAGGTTGATCTGCTGCTGGTCCACCTCGACCTGCGCGAAGTCGGTGTTGTAGGTGAGATCGAGAGTCAGGGCCGGGCTGACGTTGTACTTCAGATCGACGCCGGCGTCGCCCAGCGTCGTGGTCTTGCGGCGCTCGTCGCTGCGCGTCAGGTCGCCGGCGACGTAGGGAACGATCTTCAGGTCGCGACCCACCGCCGGCGGCCGGATCCGGGACACCTGTCCCGCCATCGACAGCCGCAGCAGGTTGTACTGCCGGGGCAGGGGCGCCCAGTAGACGATCTCGTTGCGGCG
Source organism: Vicinamibacterales bacterium (assembly GCA_965116825.1). Classification (GTDB taxonomy): domain Bacteria; phylum Acidobacteriota; class Vicinamibacteria; order Vicinamibacterales; family UBA8438; genus WTFV01. The sequence goes on along the minus strand of OZ220736.1, from coordinate 2,106,379 downwards.
CCGGATGTTCCGCTGAACGTTCATGCCCCAGGTCTGCACCGCGCGGGCCGGATAGCTCAGGGTGCGGAACGGAATGGCGAACTCGGCGCTCCAGCCGCTGTCCGACAGCGACGTGCGCACGTCCCAGACGCCGTCCCAGTTGCCGTTGAACCCCGCGCCGGAGCCGCTCGATGTGGTCGTGCTGCGCCCGAGGCGGCCTTCGCCGGCGTTCACTACCTGCCCGTCGTACTCCTGCCCCGCCGGGCTGGTACCGAAGACGAAGCCGCTCTGGCGGTCGAGAAAGGTGTCGAGAATGAACTGGACGCTGTCGCCGTCGTCGAGCGACGCGTCCCGCCGGCTGTCGGCAATCGCGATCGACCCCGGGTTGCGGTCGTAGCAGACCACGCCGACATACAGCGTGCTCTCGGTGAAGACGAGGCGGACCTCGGTGCGCTCGGAGGCAGGCGCCCCCTCATCGGGTTGGGTCTGCAGGAAATCCGTGGCGGGCGCCACCCGGTCCCAGACCGGATCTCCCAGAACCACGCCGTCCAGGAAGGGAGCCTCCTGGGTGGCGACCGCCGCGAGGGAGGGCGCCGTGGCAGGCTGCCCCCCCGGGACCACCGGCGGCTGGGCCGCTACGGACGCGGCGGCCAGCAGAACACCGAGGACGACGATGCCGACCGTCCGTCGTCTCATGCGACCCAGGACGCTCCCGCCAGCGAGCTGCTGCTCCCTGGAAGCGCCGTGCAGCACCTACTGCGACTCTTCGGTGGCGGCGGCGGTAGCCGCCCGGGCCGCGGCCAGTTCCTCGTACTCGGCGTTCTCCAGATAGGTGATGCCGATCCACGCGTGGGACATCTCGTCGACGCCCCGCGCGCCGAACACCACCCACTGATCCGGGTCGGGATTGATGCGGTTGGCGGCCGTGTTGTCCCACTTCGCGCGCAGCATCACCACCGCGCCCTTGGGCAGCAGCGGCTGCGCGTCGTCGTCGTAGACGTAGGCGATCTGCCAGTTGTGGTCGTAGCGGTTGACGCTGCTGAGCAGCTCGCGGCGGCCGTCCGGATAGAGCACCGCCATCGACATCTCGGTGCCCCGCATGTGCATGTGCGGCCGGAAGCTCTGGATCAGCGCCGGCTGCTCCATGACGTACTGGTCCTCGAGCACGAGGTGCCCGTGCGGCGGGATGAGGATGTCGCTGGCCCGCAGCCGCTCGCGGTGGGTGCCGTCGACGTAGAACTGCCGCTCGCCGGCGGTCACCTTGTCCGGCTCCTCGCCCTCGGGATAGAGCCACACGCCGACGTCGGCCACCTCCGTCACCTCCTCCCCCATGGGGAAGTAGTGGAGGCTGAAGTTGACCGTGCCCGAGCCCGGCGGCAGCAGCTTGCCGACGCCCTCGGGAAGCACGTCGTAGCGCTTGCCGATGCCCATGCCGACCAGATGAGTCCGCGGCGGGTCTTCGCCCTCGGCCGCCGCCGTCCGCAGTGTGGCGTGCCCGTGGTGAGTGACCTTGATGCCCAGCGGGTAGGACGGCTTGAACTCGGCAGCGCGAATGTAGCGGGGCACGTCGAAGCCCTCGAACTCGATCCGCGGCGACCACCACTGGTCCTGCCCGTTGGCCACCACGTGATACGGCGTCGAGCGCACGATCAGGTCGGGCGGCCGTCCGAGGATCGCTTCAACCTCCCAGGCGTCGGCGCGGGGGAACTCCAGCGGCGCGGGCAGATCGGCCGGGTCGCCCTGCGGCGCGCCCGCGTCCACCCAGCGGACGATGGTGTCGATCTCGTCCTCGGTCAGCGAGATGTCGTTCTTGTAGTCCTGGATGCCCACCGTCGTGTCGAGGTGCCAGGGGGGCATGAGGCGCCGTTCCACCCGGTCCCGGATGCTGCGCGCCCAGGGACGCGCCTCGCGGTAGGTGAGCAGCGACATCGGCGCGATGCCGGTCGGCTGGTGGCACTGCTGACACGAGCGCTGCAGGATCGGTGCGACATCGCGACTGAACGTGGGCGCCGTGTCGGCCGCCGCCGCCGCGCCCGCGCCACCGGACTGCGCCAGGGCCGGAGCTGCGCCCGACAACAGCAGCGTTACCGCCAGCCCGAGGCTGGTCACCAGGAACAGCCGCCCGCCAACGAACCTGTCCACCTTGGCCATCATCTTCTCCCCCGGCCGGCCCGAAGCCACGGTCATGGCGTGACCGTGACCGGCACGAAGCCGTTGGTCCAGCAGCACTGGAACTCGAACTCCCGAATCACGTTGAAGGCCAGCACCCGCAGCAGATACTCGCCCGGCTCGGAGAAGGTCGCCGCCGCGGCCACCTTTGCCCCGCCCTCCTGCGCCCAAGCGTCCGGCTCGACGACGGCGATCCGCTCGGCGAATGTCACGTCGCCCGGCCCCTGGTGCTTGAACCACTTGACGTTGATCGGACGCTCGTCGTCGACGGCCTCGGCGTCGCGGGCCACCCACGCGCCGAGATCGAGCGGCACGCCTACCTTTGCCTGCCGCGCCGCGCCGGTGATCCCGCGTGGTCCACGCCCGACCGGTCCGTCCGGCGCCCAGCGCAGCAGCGGCGAGACGCTCGACCGTCCCGGAAACTCCCACCCGGCCAGCTCGTAGGCAGGGCTGGTCAGCCGCCCCGGCACCGAGAGCGTCTGGCCGCGCACGTGCAGCGTCCAGACCACGTCGCGGCTGCCGAAGTCGGCCGGCACCGTCACGGTGAAGGCGCCCCAGTGGCGCCGGTCGCTCTCGGGCACCGGCTCGAACACCGTCGGCTGGCGCCCGTCGAACTCGGCCGGCTCGATGAAGTTGTCGGACCCCAGCGGGATCTCCAGCGTCTCCTCGGTGTTCACGTTGAAGTAGCCGAACGACAACTCGAAGGTGCCGTCGGGGTTCCGGTACCACCCCTCGAAGATCGGCACCACGGGACCGCCCGACGGCCGGAACAACTGGAGCTCGAACTGCGTCTCTCCCGGGTTGGCCACGCGCCGCTCCGACGCCCGCTGCGCCGCGAGATCGGCGATGCCCGGCCCGATGGCCGCCGCGAGGGCCAGCGCGAGCGGAATGGTCCGTCGCATCGTTTCGCCCGCTACACGTCCGGCCCGGCCGGAGGGGTCGCCCCTATTCCGAGTGAATGCCCGGGCTCGTCACGTGCGTGACGAGCAGTTCCTGCAGGGCCTGGACCTGGCCGGTCAGCCGGTCGACCTTGCTGTTGACAATCATTACGCCGATCGCGCTGATGAGCGAGACCAGAAGCGTGAGCACCTGCAGAACGGTCGAGAGGGTTGTGCTGCGCTCCACGTCTCGACTCTATCATCATCTCGCCAGTCCGACGCGCACCCTCGACCGACCCGGGCTCCGGGTTCGGCGGGCGTCGCTCTCTCTCCGACCTCGCGCTCTGCCTACCTCGATTCAGACAGGTCGCTCAGCTTCCACAGGTGCGAGCGCGTCCGGATGACCAGGCTCCCGCGGACGATCGCCGGAGTCGACATGGCCACCTCCTCCAGCGCGTTGGTGGCGACCAGCCGGAAGCGGTCGTTGCTGTCGAGCACATAGGTGTCGCCGTCCTCGCTCAGCACGAAGACCATCCCGTTGTAGGCCCACGGCGACGACGTGAAGCCGGTCGCCCCGCGCGCCACCCGGCGGCGCACCTCCTGCGTCTGGATCTGCTGCTCGGTGAAGTACAGCTCCTCGCCGGTATGCGCGTCGTGGACGGTGAAGAATCCGCGGTCGAGCAGCGTGAAGTAGTAGTCGCCGTACACCAGCGGGGTCGGATGGTAGGGCCCGGCGGCGTCCTGGTACCAGACCACGTGGTCGCTGCCGGTCTCCCCGTCCGGCAGGGTGATGTCGCCCTCGGCGCCGGGGCGGATGGCGTAGACCGGACGGACCGCGTCGCCGACGTAGCCGGACATGACGTAGAGCAGGCCGTGGGCGGCGAACGGCTGCGGGATCGAGATGGAGTTCATCCCGCGGAAGCTCCACAGCTCCCGGCCGTCGAGGTCGTACGAGCGCACCAGGTCGCTGCCCGTGGTCACGAGCTCCGTGCGGCCCTCATGCTCCCAGATGAACGGAGTCGACCAGTTCGTCCCCTCGTCGCGGTCGTCCCGCCAGCGCTCCACCCCGGTCGCGGCGTCGAGCGCCACCAGGAACGACTGCTCGTCGTTGTCGTTGACGACGTAGAGCGTCCCGTCGTGCAGCACCGGCGAGGCCGCCGGCCCCCACCCCAGGCGGGTGTCCGCCGCCTCGAAGCGCCGCTCCCAGACGATGGCGCCCTCCATGTCGAGGGCGTAGATGCCGATGTTGCCGAAATAGGCGTAGACCCGCTCGCCGTCGGTCACCGGCGTCGACGAGGCGTAGGTGTTCTTCAGGTGGCGGTCGAAGTCGGGCCGGCCGGTATGCACCTCCGACGTCCAGAGGATGTCGCCGCTCTCGAAGTCGATCGCCTGCACCAGCCAGTGATGCACGGCCACCGAGCGCTCCAGCAGGTCGCCCGGCTCCGGATCCCGGAACCGCCCGCCGGAAGGCATCGGCTGCGGCGAGCCGTAGGGGAAGTAGAGCCCCATGCGCGGCTCTTCCTCCTCGCCCTCGCTGATGACGGTGGTCAGGAAGATGCGGTCGCCCCAGACCACCGGCGACGACCAGCCGAGCCCGGGGATCGGCGTCTTCCAGACGACGTTCTCCGTCGTGCTCCAGGTGAGCGGCAGCCGCGGATCGTCGTCGGCCGTCGACATCGCGTCGGCGCCCCGGAAGGCGGGCCAGTTCTCGGACTCGGCGGCCAACGGCGCGGCGGCAACGAAGGCGAGCAGGACGGCGGCGAAGGCGGCGGCGGAACGGAATCGTGCGTGGCGCATCGGATCTCCCTTGATGTGAGCGGTTGCCGTCGCGATTATACGCAGGGTCGGGGCGGCGGCCGCCCCGCTATGGACCGCCATTCCCACGAAGCAACGCGTGACCGGCTTCCTCGAAGTGCCGGTCGAGTCCCAGCACGTCCTCAATCGCGTGCTGGCGCATGAACTCCAGGCTCACACAGTCGACGAGACTGACATCCTCAGAGCCAACGAGCAGGGCATACAGGCCCGACGTATCGGCGAACACGCTCATGAGCCTGCTCGACACGGGCGAGGCGTTGCGGCTGAGCAAGAACCCGGACGTTCTCTTCCGGGAGCTCGCCGCGCTGCCCGCCGGATCCTGGGCGGTCATCGACGAGGTGCAGGGGGTCCCCGAGCTCCTGAACGAGGTGCATCGGCTCATCGAGGCACGCGGCCTGCGTGGCGATCGAGATAAAGGCGGCGACGCGCTGGGACCGGCGTTTCAATCGGGGCCTGCACCGTGTCCGGCAACATCTCGCCCCGCACGCAACCACCTGCTTCGGCGTATATCTGGGACCGCGAGCGGCCGTCTGGGACGACGTGCGAATCCTGCCCGTGCTCGATTTTCTGAAACGGTTGTGGGACGGTGAAGTGTTGCGCTGAGTGGTCCGCGGCACCCCGATCCCACGCGTGCGATGTACTGTACCTATCGATGCCGGCGACCGATGCAGCCATCCGTCCGTTCGCCTCCCGCGCCGACTACGACGCCTGCGTGCGTCTGCAGCGCGAGACCTGGGGCGAGGACTTCGTGGACGTCGCCTCGGCCACGATCCTGATGGTCTCCCAGCGGGTCGGCGGCGTGTCGGCCGGCGCGTTCGACGCGGACGGCCGCCTGCTCGGCTTCGTCTTCGGCATCAGCGGCATCCGCGACGGCGAGCTCGTACACTGGTCCGACATGCTCGCGGTGCGGCCCGAGGCGCGGGGGGCGGGGCTCGGCAAGCGGCTGAAGCGCTTCCAGCGCGATCGGCTTCTCGAGCGCGGCATCCGGCGCATGCTCTGGACCTACGATCCGCTTGTGGCGCGCAACGCCAACCTCAACCTGAACAGCCTGGGGGCCCGGCCGGTGGAGTACGTCGTCCACATGTACGGCGACACGCGCAGCGCGCTGCATGCGGGGCTGGACACGGACCGCTTCATCGTGGAGTGGCGGCTCGACGAGGCAGGGCCGGCCGGGGCCGAACCCGCAATCGCCGCGACGGGGGCCGCGCACGCGAGCTCCCATGCGGGGACCCCGCCGTACGAGAGCAACGAACCGGCAACCGGCGCTGCGGACACCGTACACGTCGTCGATCCGGAGTGGCTCCACAAGGAGCGGCCGTTGCCCACCGGCCCGCGGGTTCGGGTGGCCGCGCCGGCCGACATCGACGGCCTGAAGGCGGCCGACCCGGCGGGCGCCCGGGAGTGGCAGCAGGCCCAGCGCCGCGCGTTCACCTGGTACCTCGCCAACGGGTACCGCGTGTGCGGCTTCGAGCACCGCCGGGCGCCCGGCGACTCGCACTACCTGGTGACCAGGGCGCCGGCTTCCGCGGGTGGATCACCAGGCTCACCCGCAACGGACGACCGATGAGCCTCCGCCTGTCGCGCATCACGCTGCGGGAGATCCGGATGACGCTGCGCGAGCCGTTCGAGATCTCGTCCGGCCGCACGACGGACCGCCGGATTCTGCTGCTGGAGCTCGAAGACGCCGACGGCACGACCACCTGGAGCGAGTGCGTCGCCGGGGAGCGGCCGAACTTCTCGGCCGAGACCATCGACACGGCGTGGCTGGCGCTGACCGACTGGATCGCCCCGCGCGTGCTCGGCGTCGGCATCAGCCACCCCAACGCGATCGACGGCATGCTCCGGCGGAGCTTCCGCGGCCACCCGATGGCGAAGGCGGCGGTCGAGATGGGCGCCTGGGGGCTGTGGGCCGAGCGGGAAGGGAAGAGCCTGTCGCGGCTGCTCGGCGGCACCCGCCGCACGATTGCCACCGGCATCTCCATCGGCATCCAGGACAGCCCGCGGGCGCTGATCGACAAGGCGCGCGATTCGCTGGCGCTCGGATACCGCAAGATCAAGATCAAGATCCGGCCCGGGGCCGACATCGAGTACATCGGGGCGGTGCGCGAGGCGCTCGGTCCCGACGCCCCGCTGATGGCCGACGCCAACAGCGCCTACACGCTCGGCCACACGGAGCACCTGGCGGATCTCGACGCCTACCGCCTGCTCATGATCGAGCAGCCGCTCGCGCAGGATGATCTTCGCCGACACGCGCAACTGCAGGATCGGCTCGAGACGCCCCTCTGCCTCGACGAATCGATCCCGCACGCCGCCGCCGCCGAGGACATGCTGGCCCTGGGCGCCGGCCGCATCGTCAACATCAAGCCGGGCCGCGTGGGCGGATTCACGCAGGCGAAGGCGATCCACGACCTCTGCCAGCATCACGCGGTGCCGGTCTGGTGCGGCGGGATGCTCGAGAGCGGCGTCGGCCGTGCGTACAACGTCGCGCTCGCCTCGCTGCCCAACTTCACCTTGCCCGGCGACGTCAGCCCGAGCGCCCGCTACTGGACCGAGGACGTCGTGACGCCGGAATGGACGATGGACTCGACGGGGATGGTGACCGTGCCGGCCGACCGGCCGGGCCTCGGCGTCACGGTCGACGTGGACCGGGTAGACAATCTCACGGTGCGGACGCGGACGCTCACCGCGTCGTAGTGGTGGGGACATCATGGTGCGCACAAAGCTACAGGTCGCCGTGTTGACGCTGGCCGCCGGCATGCTGACGCCAGCGCCGGCAGCCCCGCAAGAGCCGGCCACAACCGAGGGCGAAGCCTTCGCCCTGGTCGCGCGCGCCGGAGAAGCCATCGAGCAAGCTCCGCGGGGCAACGCAATCTGGCGAGCGGCCGACCAGGCGGTCACCGCCGCCGAGCAAGCCGCCGACGCCTTCACCGAGGCCGATGGCGCTCGCGATGCGGCGCTGGCCGCGTACCGCGCCGCCTATCGCGACGCGCTGGCGGGCGCGGTCACCTGCGACAACGGCTACCCCTGCACCAATGGCCGGATCGATCCGTTCGACGGCTTCGCCGCCGCGTTCGCCGCGCATTTCGAGCTCCTCGCCGCGGTGTCGGCCGCCAACGCCGTCTATGTCGATGGCATCGGCATTCCGGGCGCCGCCGAGGCCCGCGCCCGGGCGGCTCGCATCCGGGGGCTGGCCGCCCGCATGCGCGGCCTGGGAGCCATCGACGACCCCCGCAGGTGGAACGCGCTGGTCGCCGGGGTCGGCGCCGAGATTGCCGCGGGCAACCTCCTCCACAGGCGTGCGACCGAGGCACGCCACGCCGCGGACCTGGCCCTTGTCGATGACGTGACCCGAGTGGTGGAAGCGATCCATCTGGCCGGGAACCGCATCGCCCAGCGGTCCCGGCCGGCGACCGGCGGCGCCGCCGTGGACGCCGGGACCGCTTCGGCCGCCGGCGCGCGCGACGCGGCCGGTACCGTCAGCGACGCCGTGTTGCGTGGGGCGCTCGACACCGCACAGGCCGCCATGGAGTCGCTGCGTTCCCGCATCGTGACGGCGGCAGCGTCGGTACCCGACGTGCGCTCCACCCGTGCCGCGGAAACCGGTGTGCCCGGCGCTGCCGAAGAACCCGCCCCGGCCGGCAACGCCGTTCCGGACAGTTCCGCAGACGTTGCGCGGCCCGGAGACGACGACGCCCCCGGCAACGACGACGCCCCCGGCAACGACGACGCCCCCGGCAACGACGACACCCCCGGCGACGACACTGCGGTCGCGGAGCCCGAACCGGCCGACGACTTCGCCGGTTGGGTGCGCACACTGACGGCGGCGGCCCGCGCGGCGGAACAGGCGGCCGCGGATGCCGAGGCCGCGGTGGCCGGCGCGGGGAGCGCGCGCGCGCGCGCCTCGTCGTGCAGCGACGCCGAAGCGCGCGTGACCGCGGCGGCAACCCGCGTCACAAGCCTGACCGTCGGCGACGACCGGCCTCGATACGTTCCCGCCCGCACCGGACGGGAGACGCACAGCGACCTTTCTCATCTGCTGGATGCCGCCCGGCGGCGCGCGAGGGCCGCCTGCAGCTCCATCGGACGCTGATCGCACGGGCAGCGCCGGTAGCAGGGGCGGTTCATCATGGCGGAGTGGAAGCGCAGCACATTCGACCTGCCCGACGATCACGGCTGGCAAGCCAAGCCCGGCAACAGCATCTTCGTGGCGAACAGGGGAGCGGTACTCTTCGAGTACCCGTCGGGCTGGGTGATCAAGCCCGACGGAAATTCCATCTGCCTCTATGACCGGGAGGCGCCCGACGACAACATGCGCCTGCAGGTCTCCGTGCTTCGAGTCGGTCCGGACCGACTGGTCGTCGACTGGAGCGCCATGCCGCCGCTCGCCAGCCTGATGGAAGACGCCGTGCTGGCCGACGACCCGCGGCAGTGCACGCGCAAAGGACCGCTGCTCGGCGCATCCCGCCGCAATCTGGAGTACCTGTGGCTGGAGCTGGACTTCATGGACCCGAACGAGAAGCGCAAGGCGCATTCCAGGGCCTGCCTCGCCCGCGGCGGGAACGTCCAGGCGTTCATCACGATGGAGTACTGGCCCGCAGACCGCGAGACTGCCGACCAGGTCTGGAGCCACATGCTGGAGTCGCTGAAGCTCGCCGACTACCTCTACGACGACAACCCGCACTAGGCGCGACCCTGCGTCTTCACATGCCCCACACGTCGATGGCGACGCCGCGACGGGACGTCATCCGCCGGTGGAAGACCTTCTCGTCCCAGCTCCGGCCCTCGGCGGCGCGGTCGATGATCACCAGGTGCCCTTCCTCCGCCACGCACCGATCCATGTAGGCCGCCGTCTGATCGAGGCCCGCCGCGATGGTCCGTTCCAGGCTGCCGTGCTGCACCCTGCATTCGATCACGACCTTGTCGACGCGCGCGGCCTCCCCGCCGCCGGCCGGCATCGACGTACCACGCCGTCTCCTGGTCGAACTCCTCCTGCACCACCCAGGTCAGCTCGCGCGGCACCACCGGGATGCAATAGTGGTCCGCCGCCACCACCGGGCCGGTCGTGTTGAAGAAACGCATGCCGCGAAATCCTGTGACATCGGGCCGCTTGCGCCGCCGTGGACCGCGGGTCCGGTGCCCGACCATGACGGTAGCCCGTGGCTGCGTCCCGTTGTCAAGTCCCCCTCTGAAGTTGCGCCGGTAGAATGCATCGGTCGCCGTCTCTCGATGAACACGACCAGAGCCGACCGAACCGCCATCCGCCGGACCGCGCTGTCCCGCCCCGTCGCCCGCGCGGTCGACGACGGCCTCGTTCATCAAGAGCGGACCTTCTTCGACTACGGCTGCGGTCGCGGCGACGATCTGCTCCGGCTGCACAAGATGGGGATTCCGGTGTCCGGCTGGGATCCCGCCTTCTTTCCCGACGAAGCGCGCACCCCGGCCGACGTCGTGAATCTCGGCTACGTCGTCAACGTCATCGAGGATCCGGACGAGCGGGTCGTCGTCCTCGCCGCCGCCTGGGAGCTCGCCCGGAAGGTCCTCATCGTGTCCGCGCGCCTCGATTGGGAAGCGACCGACGCCGCCGTCGACTTCCAGGGCGACGGGATCGTGACGGGGAAGCGCACCTTCCAGAAGTTCTTCACGCAGGAAGAGCTTCGCCAGTGGATCGAACAGGCGCTGAACCGGCGCCCGATCGCCGCGGCCCCCGGCGTCTTCTACGTGTTCCGCGACGAGGCCGACGCGCAGTCGTTCGCCGTGAACCGCGTCTCCAGACAGCGGCGAATCCCCGGCATCGAGGAATGCCAGGAGCTCGTCGTCGATCACAAGGACCTGATCGAGCCGCTCATGGCGTTCGTCACCGAGCGCGGCCGCCTCCCGGTCGACGGCGAGCTCCCGACGGCGGCGCAACTGTCACGGATCTTCGGGAGCGTCCCGCGCGCGTTCTCCCTGCTGCGCCGCGTCACCGGCGCCGACGGCTGGGACCGCATACGGCAGGAACGCCGCGCCGACGTCCTCGTCTACCTGGCCCTCGCGGCATTCCCGAAGCGACCCCGGTTCGGCGCGCTGCCGGACGAACTGCGACACGACATCCGCGCCTTCTTCGGGTCGTACAGGTCCGGCTGCACAGAAGCAGACGCGCTCCTGTTCTCTGCCGGCGACCAGGATGCCGTGGATCGTGCGTGCCGTGAGGCCACCGTCGGCAAGCTGCTGCCCGATGCACTCTACGTTCACCACACGGCGGTCGAACACCTGCCGCCGATACTGCGCGTCTACGAAGGCTGCGGCCGCCAGCTCGCCGGCGCCGTCGACGGACTGACGCTGGTCAAGTTCTTCCGCCGGCGCGCTCGCTTGTCGTACCTTGCCTACGAGGACTTCGACCGGGTGGCGCATCCGGCACTGCAGAGCGCCGTGGTCGCGGATCTGAAGCGGCTCGACCTCCACTTCCGCGACTACACGCGCTCGGCGAATCCCCCTGTGCTGCACCGCAAGGAGCTGTTCGTCGCCGACGACTACCCCGCGCGGCAACGCTTCGCGCGTCTGACGGCGCGCGAGGAACGCATGGGCCTGCTCGCGGCGACGAGCACCATCGGCACGCGCGAAGGCTGGCTGGACGTGCTCGCCGAGCACGGGGTGTCCGTTCGCGGGCACCGGCTCGTGCGCGACGCGCCGGACTCAAGACCTTGATGGATTCGCTGGTGCAGGCGGAATCGCAGGTCGACCTCCGACTGCTTCCGACACAGCTTGGGAGTCGGCGGTATCATTGCTCTGATGCCGCGTGTGATCGGGCGATCGTCCGAATGGCAGGACGCTGGTCACGTCGACGGGCATCTTGGTTCAGTGGGCAGGAAGGCAGAAGGCAGAATGCTGATGCCGAGGCCGACGAAGTTGTCGGCGGATGAGGAAGCGGCGCTCGAACCGCTGAAGCAGGCGGCCAGCCGGCCAATGACCAAGAACGAGCTTCTGGAGCAGCGCTCTGCTTGAGCGATCTGCCCCCGCGACCCCTGAACGCCCACCGGCTGGTGATAGCTGTCGTCCGACGCCCTCTCGCACGGCGGTCGAACACCTGCCGCCCGCTGTTGTCCGTCCGTCCTCGCAGATGCGGTCGCGGCGCCAGATGTCGCGGACGGCCTCGCCGATTACGTCGAGACTCCGCCGCAGATGGCGGATGACCAAGGGTGATTCGACCAGCGTGTCATTGGAGACGATGTAGGATCGGGCGCCGTGGTTCGTCGGCCGGGACTGCGGCGGCGATCTCCCATGCCAACTGGAGCAGGAGCGTGGAGTCTTTGCCCCCCGAATAGGCGACGACCCAAGGATCGGCGTGCTCCCGGGTGAACTCCGCGTGCATCGTCTCGCGGACGGTGGCGAGGCGGGCCGGAACGTCATTGCTGCTGGTCATGCGACGCGAACGCCTCCTTCCGGGCGATCCGGCGCCCGCCGATCGGAGTTGCACGTGTCATGCCATGCGGGGGATAGCGAGCGGAGCTCGGCGACCGCCTCCCGGATGCGCTCCACGGCGTAGTCGATCTCCTGCACGGTGGTGAACCGGCCGAAGCTGAAACGCACGGAACCGTGCGCCGAATCGTCGTCCAGGCCGAGCGCTCGCAGCACGTAGGACGGTTCGACCCGCGCCGACATGCAGGCCGAGCCGGTCGAAAACGCGACGTCCGGGAGCGCCACCATGAGCGATTCGCTCTCCACGCAGGCGAAACGCACGTTGACGATCCCGGGAACGCATTGCGTGCGGTCGCCGTTGACGGAAACCTGCTCGACGCGCCGCAGCCCGTCCAGCAAGCGTCGCTCCAGGTTGCGGGTGTGCGCGCCATCCTCGTTCCGCCGACTGGCAACCAGGCGCGCCGCTTCGCCCATCCCCGCGATCTGGTGCGTCGGCAGGGTGCCCGACCGCACGCCGCGTTCGTGGCCCCCGCCGTGGATCTGCGGCTCCAGCCGGGCGCGCGGCCGGCGCCGGACGTAGAGGGCGCCCACGCCCTTGGGGCCGTACATCTTGTGTCCGCTCAGGGACACGAAGTCGGCATGTTGACGCTGCAGGTCCAGCGGGAGCCGGGCGGCGCTCTGCGCGGCGTCGACGTGAAACGGAATCCCGCGGTCGCGGGCCAGCCGGCCTATCGACTCGATGTCCGTGATGGCGCCGATCTCGTTGTTGACGTGCATCAACGACAGGAGGATCGTGTCGTCGCGCAACGCCGCCTCCACAAGCTCCGGGGTGATCAGGCCGTCAGGTCCCGGCACGATGCGCGTGACCTCGAACCCGCTGCGTTCGAGATGCAGGCAGGAATCGAGGACGGCCTTGTGCTCGATCGCCGAAGTGACGATGTGGGCTCCGCGGCCGGCGTGCGCGGCGACGGCGCCCTTGGTGGCCAGATTGTCCGACTCGGTGGCTCCGGAGGTCCAGACGATCTCGCGCGGATCCGCGTTGATGAGGTCGGCGACGTGGACGCGCGCCTGCTCGACCGCCTCTTCGGCGTCGCGCCCGAAGCTGTGGAACCGCGACGCGGGATTGCCGAATACGCCGTCGGGTCCCAGATAGCGGGTCATGGCAGCGACAACGGCAGGATCGGTCGGGGTGGTCGCGGCGTAGTCGAGGTAGACAGGCGTCTTCACGGGGCGCCACGCGGAACGGGCCGGCCGGGTCGCGTCATCGGGAATGATACCGCGGCTGGCCCCTGGCGCCGAGCGAAAACACCAGGCGCTGCCGTCAGCGGGCGAAGGCGCGCGCGGCTTCGAACGTCAGATCCGGCAGGAGCACCGACCGCACGACGTCGTCACCGGACCCGACCTGCACCTGCCGGTAGGCGCCGTCCTCGAGTACGTGGACCTCGATCTGCTCCTGGACCGGGTCCACGATCCAGTACTCGCGCACGCCGTACCGCGCGAACATGCGCAGCTTCCGGCCCCGGTCGGTCGCGGCGGTGGAGGGAGAGAGCACCTCGACCGCGATGTCCGGCGCGATTCGGACCACGACGTCGGGTCGGAGCAAGTGGCGGCGTTCGGCACTGAAGAAGACGATGTCCGGCTGCACGACGTCGTACTCGCCGAACACGATGTCGAGCGGCGCGAAGAGCGCGTCGCCGCCGGTCTCGCGCGCGTAGGAATCGAGCAGCAGGAAGACCGCCCTGGCGGCCAACTGGTGACGCAGTAGCGGTGACGGAACCACGACGAGCTCCCCTCCGTGGATCTCGTAGCGGCGTCCATCCTCCGGCAGGGCCAGGAGGTCGGTGTAGCCGACCCGCGACGGCGTACCCTGCATGGACGCCATGTTACCACCGGGCTGTATGCCAGATTCGTGCCGCCGTGGGTCGGCCAGCTTGCCGGCGCCCGCCGCAACCCCGGCCGTTGACAGCGGCACCGCAAACGAGCGCCTGCGCTATTATCGATTCTATCGGTAATCGCTAATAGCAGGACGGCCAATCCGCGGTGCGGCAAACAGGCATGGGAAACGACAACCGGAAGGCGCACGGGAAAACGGTCCGCCTGCCGGCTGGCTTCACGGCGTTCGTGCCGGCGCCGTTGCCGCCTGCCTTCGAGTGGAACCGGGAGCTGGTCAACGCCCTGTCGGCGGCGGACCGCGCGATCGGACGACTCGCCGGCGAGAGCCGTCGGCTGCCGAACCCGCACCTGCTGATTCAGCCGTTCATTCGACGCGAGGCGGTGCTGTCCAGCCGGATCGAGGGCACCCAGTCGACCCTCACCGACCTGCTCGCCGCGGAAGCCGGCGCCAGGGTCGAGCGTGACAGCGCCGATCTCCAGGAGGTAGCCAACTATGTCCGGGCGCTGGACTTCAGCGTGAAGGAGCTGGAGACGCTGCCCCTGTCACTCCGACTCGTGCGAGAGACCCACAGGCTTCTGATGACCGGCGTGCGCGGGGACGCGGCTGCACCGGGCGAGTTCCGGCGCACGCAGAACTGGATCGGTCCACCCGGCTGCAGGCCGGAGACGGCAACGTACGTGCCGCCGCCTCCCGAGGCGGTCCCGGACTGCCTGCAGCACTGGGAGCGGTTCCTGCACGACGAGTCGCTGCCGCCGTTGATCCACGCCGCACTGGTTCACGCCCAGTTCGAAGCCATCCATCCCTTCCGCGACGGGAACGGCCGCGTCGGTCGCCTGGTGACAACGCTCCTGCTCGTCGAACGCGACGTGCTGAAGGCCCCTTTGCTGTACCTGAGCGCCTGGTTCGAGAAGACGCGGCCGGAGTACTACGCACGGCTGCTCGGCACGACCGCGGCCGGCGAATGGCATGAATGGCTGGTCTACTTCCTCGACGGGGTCGCCACCGAAGCGGAAGATGCCGCGAGACGGATTCGGACCATCGACAGACTGATGCTCCGTTGGCGGACGCAACTGGCCACCGGGAAGTCGAGGGTGCCCGAGACCGTGCTGGAGCTGTTCCAGGAGAACCCGTTCTGGACCACCACGGGAATCGCCCAACGCCTCGACATCGCCTTCACCACCGCGGCCAGAGCGCTCGCACGGTTGCAGGCCGCCGGAATCGTTTCGGCGGCGGACGACGCGCAGCGCAATCGCGTGTTCTGCGCCAGGCAGATGCTGGAGGTGTTGGAACGGCGGTGAGGCGCCGCCGGGAGTCCGGAACGGAGGATCCAGCAGAATGCCAACGTCAACGCCCGCATCGACGACGTGAACGCTATCATCGGGGAGAGGCCCCCGTGAGACGCAAGCTGCCGCTCGGCATCCAGACCTTCCGGAAGATCCGGGAGGACAACTGCTACTACGTGGACAAGACGCCTTACCTGGCGCGGCTGGTCGAAAAGGGCACGCACTATTTCCTCTCGCGGCCCAGGCGCTTCGGCAAGAGCCTGTTCGTGGACACCCTGAAGGAGCTGTTCGAGGGGAACGAACCGCTCTTCCGGGGGCTCGCCATACACGATCGGTGGGACTGGTCCATTCGGCGGCCGGTCATTCGCCTCGACTTCGGCGGCGGCGACTACGAGACCCCCGAGCTGCTCCGCGAGGGCGTTCTGGAGCAGCTCACCGAGATCGAGTCGGCGGCCGGCGTGACTCCCCGCCACCGGACCGCCCCGGGGCGGCTGCGGGACCTGATTCGGGCGCTCCGCGAGGATTCCGGGCAGCGGGTGGCCGTGCTTGTGGACGAGTACGACAAGCCCATCCTCGACGCGCTGGACGACCCCGAACGCGCGAAGACGCATCGCGACTTCCTGCGCGGGTTCTACGGGACCGTGAAGTCCGCCGACGCGCACATCGAGCTCAGCTTCTTCACCGGCGTGAGCAAGTTCACCCGGGTGAGTCTGTTCTCGGACCTCAACAACCTCACCGACATCACCCTGGACCCGCGGTTCGCCAACGTCTGCGGCTACACCGAGAATGACCTCGACGCGGTGTTCGCACCCGAGCTTCCCGGACTCGACCGGGAGCGCATCCGCGAATGGTACAACGGCTACCACTGGCGTGGCGGGGAGCGGGTCTACAACCCCTACGACATCCTGCTCTTCTTCAACACGCGGGACTTCAACGCACACTGGTTCGGCACCGCGACACCGCGCTTCCTGATCGAGGTGCTACGCCGGCGCGGCATCCTCTCCGTGGACCTGGACGGCATGACGGCGGACGCCGACCTTCTCTCCGCGTTCGACGTTGAGGAGATGGCGCCCGAGGCGCTGCTGTTCCAGAGCGGATACCTGACGATCGTCGACGAAAAGGACGAGGGTGACGGACCCGTGTATCGCCTGGGGTACCCGAACCGCGAGGTACGGCAGAGCCTGAATCGCCAACTGCTGCGCGCGGTGACGCCGGCGCGCCCGGCGCTTTCGGGAGCACGCCTGCGGGAGTTGTTTGCAGCCAACGATTTGGCGGGGGTCGAGGCGCTCTTGCGGTCGTGCTTCGACGCCATCCCCTACGAGTGGCACACCCGGAACGAGATCGCGCGCTATGAGGGGTACTACGCGAGCGTTCTCTACTCGCACCTGGCGGCGGCCGGGATGGACGTGGCCGTCGAGGACAGCAGCAACCGGGGCCGGGTGGATCTGGCCGTGCGCTGCGGGGGACATGTGTACCTCTTCGAGTGCAAGGTGGTGGAGCAGGAACCCTCGGGCGCCGCCCTCGCGCAGCTCCGCGAGCGGGATTACGCGGCGAAGTACCGGGCCTCGGGCCAGCCTGTCCACCTCATCGGCGTCGAGTTCAGCCGGGAGACCCGCAACATCGTCGCCTTCGATACCGCCCCCGCCTGAGGTCCCGGAGCAGTCGAGCGGGCGTCGTCACCGCAGCCCGACGAGCCCCCGCACCGACTCGGCCAGCGCCAGCGCGTCGTAGCCGACCCCTTCCTTGAAGACCAGCGTCACGTTGCGGATCTCGGCCTCCCGGCGCACCGGGTCGCCGTCGATGACGACCAGATCGGCCAGCTTGCCCGGCTCGATGGAGCCGAACCGGTCGTCCTCGCCCAGCACGCGGGCGCCGTTGAGCGACATGATCCGGATGACCTGCTCCGGAGTGAACCCGGACTCGAGCAGCAGCTCGTAGTTGCGCTGGTCGCCGTACCCGGGCAGCGCACCGCCCATGCCGGTGGGATCGACACCGGCCGCGAGCAGTCCGCCCGCCTCGACGAACAGGCGCTCGAACGCCTGCGCCTTGGGGAACAGCTCGGCCATGGGGGCGTCGTCGCGCGCGGCGACGTCGGCGCGCGACTGCAGGTACTCGTCGCGGGCGCCGGGGGCCAGCATGTCGAGGACGCGCTGCTCCAGCGGCGGCCGGTTGGGGATGGCGAGCTCGTAGACGGGCAGGGTCGAGGTCATGGCGACGCCCTGCTCGACCATCTCGCGGATGGTCGCCGCCACCTCTTCGCCCTCGAGGTCGACCTCCAGCAGGCTCTGCCTTACGCCGGGCGGGCAGACGCCGGGCTGCTTGTCCGGCACGTAGTCGCTGTTGGTGAAGAAGCCATGCTCGATGTTGTCGATGCCGAGCGCCACCGCCTCCCGGAACGAGACCGAGCAGAGGTGGCCGGTCACCCTGACGCCCCGTTGGTGCGCCTCGTCGATGGCCGCGGCCAGCTCCTCGTCGCCGATACGGGTATACGCCTTGAACCAGTCGACGCCCTCGTCGGCCCAGTAGGCCACGACGCGGCGGGCATCCTCCGGCGTGCTGACCTGGAACATCTGCGACATGGCGCCGGCACCGGACAGGTACGGCCCGGTGATGAACATCCGCGGGCCGATCTCCTGTCCCTCCTGGATGGAACGCTTGAGGTTCAGCTCGCTGTAGGGCGAGAAGGCGCCGGTGGTGCGGATGGTGGTCACCCCGCTCGCCAGGTACAGGCGCGGGGCGCTGAAGTTGAGCTGCACCCGCCGGCCGCGGGTCATGTAGAAGGTGTGGTCGTGCAGGCCGACGAAGCCGGGGACCACCGTGTGCCCGTCGAGGTTCAGAACGCGGGCGCCGTCGGGGACCTCGACCTCGGCATCCGGGCCGACGGCGGCGATCCGGCCGTCCCGGATCAGGATGGTCCGGCCGCTGGCCGCCGGACTGCCCGTCCCGTCCACGACCTGCACGCCGGTGAGCGCCACCACCGGCTCGCCGACCTCGACGAACTGGCGCACGGCATCCGAGAGTGTCTCCGCCTGCTGTGCGGCGCACGGGAGGGCGGCGACGAGAACGGCGAGCGTGGCAATGAGGAGCCGCATCCTGTATTCCTCCATCTGCGTCGACGACCCTCGTGCGGGACCGGCGACCCGACTTGCGTCCGACTGGAAAACCGCCTCCTGCCCGCCGTGCCCGACCGAGTTTCGGGATAGTCAGCGGCCGCCGGCGGCGAACCGCCTCACCGAGATCATCGTTGCCGCGGCGGCGGGCCCGCCGCGACGTCGAAGACCAGCTTCATCCCCGCTTCGAGGTGCTCGGCGATGTGGCAATGTAGCATCCAACGTCCGGGGTTGGACAACTCCAGCAGCAGGTCGGCGGTCGAGCCGGCCGGCACGAGCGTCGTGTCCTTCCAGACCAGGTTGTCGTTCGGCACGCCGTCGCGGCTCAGCACCAGGAACCGCTGCCCGTGGATGTGGACCGGGTGCTGCATGGCGTGCACGGCGCCGCGATCGTTGCGCAGGCGGATCTTCACCACGTCGCCGCGCCGGAAGCGCCAGTCGATGGCGTCGTTCTCCAGGCCGGTATCCAGGTCGCGCAGGATCCACCGCACGCTGTCGGCGGTGGTGACCCAGTTCATGCGCGGCATGGTGCCGCTCCACTCCACCGGGTTGAAGAACGCGCGGTCCAGGTTCAGCAGCGGCCCCAGCGGATCGGGCAGATCGTCGATCTCCAGGGTGAGCAGCAGCCGGTGGTCGACCGGCCGGTCGAACTCGTCGCGGTAGCGCTCGATGTCGGCCGCGACGTCGGGGTGGTTGCGCAGCTCGCCGAAGCTGACCCCATGGTCCGGGGCGGCCTGCGTGCCGCTGACCTCGACCGCGCCGAGCACCGCGTCGTCGGCGAAGTAGTTCCCGTAGACGTGATCGATGGCCTGCACGCGGTTGACGAAAGGCACCTCGCCCGGCGCGTCGAAGCGGACCTCGGCGATGTAGCGCTCGGCCGGCGCGATGACCACGCTGTCCACCCACGCCTGCCGCTCGAACTTCCCGATGTCGGATGCCACCAGCTTGATCGCCGCATCGCCGAAGGACACGTTGAACGTGCGCGTGTTCGAGACGTTGGTCAGGAAGAAGCGGACGATCTCGCCGCGGTCGACGGCGAGGCGGTAGTCCGGCTCGCCGTTGACGAGCAGCAGGTTG
This sequence comes from Vicinamibacterales bacterium, assembly GCA_965116825.1. GTDB lineage: Bacteria > Acidobacteriota > Vicinamibacteria > Vicinamibacterales > UBA8438 > WTFV01. Next base: position 2,086,779 of record OZ220736.1, on the reverse strand, counting down.
CCGAAGCGGCCCATCATCGCGTGCGTCGCCCGCTCGCGGCCGAACGGCGCGAGCCCTGTCGCGTCGACGAGCAGGTCGTCGAGCATCAGCACCTGCTCGCGATTGGCGGGACCGAAGTAGTCCGGGTCGGCCGCCTCCACCTGCAGGTTGCCGTACAGTCCCAGGTCCTGCTGGACGTCCTCGCGGTGGTGCGGGTGATACCAGTAGAGCCCCGCGTCCGGGAAGTGGATGCGGTACCGGAACGTCTCGCCCGGCTCGATCGGGTCCTGGGTGAGGCCCGGCACGCCGTCGAAGCGGTTCTCCAGCCGGATGCCGTGCCAGTGGACGGCGGTCGGCAGGCTGAGCCGGTTGGTGACGTTGACGGTAATCGTCGCCTCCTGCGGCACCTGGATGAGAGGGCCGGGGTACTGGCCGTTGAAGCCGTACATCGTGAACGTGCGGCCGCCGATGGTGCGCTCGACGAGGCCGGCCTCGAGGTCGAGCGTGCCGCCGTCGCCCAGCCGGACGATCTCGCGCGCCCGCGCCGCGGGCAGCGGCCCCGTCGCGGACGGCAGGAAGGGATCGACCGGCGGCGTTAGGCGGCCGACGCCCGGCATCATCGCCACCGAAGGGTGCATCGGCGGGCGCCGCCAGCCGCGGGCGGGAGGCGGGGGCGGGGCGCCGCCTACCATCCCCGTCAACGCCAGCAGATCCTCCGGCTCCATGCGCATGCCGGCCGAGGTGCCCCGCAGCACGATGCGCCCCGCCCACGCCGGCGCGGACGGGTCCGCCTCGGCGGTGACCAGCACCAGGAACTTGTCGAGGTCGACCGGTCCGGCCACCGTGCGGCCGTTCGCCACCGGTCCCAGGTTGACGACGGGCCGCAGCCGCGGGGTGGTCGCCCAGGCCACGTAGCCGCCGTAGTCGCCGAGCGCCGCCGGGTCGGGCAGGCCGGCGAGCCGCACGGCCAAGTCGAAGCGATGGTGGCCGTCCACCGTGACCGCGGCGCCGAACGGGGAAGGCGCCGGCGCCAGCTCGACGTAGCCCGACGCGCCGGGGAAGTCCGGCGCGTGGATCAGCTCGATGCAGTACAGATCCGGATCGGCCGCCGGGCCGCGCGGGTCCAGCGCGGGACACCCGAGCGCGGCACCGTCGGGCTGGCCGGCCGCCACAGGCGGCGTCCCGCGCAGCCCGCACAGCACACAGATCGCCAGGATCGCAGCGCTAGAAGATCGCCAGCGCATTGATCGGCGACCCGGTGCCGTTCTCCACCGCCAGCGGCGCCGCCATCAGCGTGAACTCCCAGCGGTTCAGCGACGCGGCCGTCTCGGCCAGTGCTTCCAGATCCTGGTTGTCGAACAGGTCGACGCCCAGCGCGACGATGGTGATCAGGTGCACCGGCAGGTTGACGCCTTCGACCAGCGACGGCACCACGTCGAGGGCGGCGTCGCTGCCGATGAACGACACGTCCCGCGACTTCACCCACGGCATGGTCGAGGCGTGCAGCCCCGCCGCGTTCCCGGAGATCTCCCAGGGGCCCATCTCGGCGCGGCGCGCCCAGCGGCCGGTGCGCACGAAGATGGCGTCGCCGGGTTGTACGGTCACACCGGCCATCTCCTCCCAGGCCTCGATGTCCTCCACGTAGATCGGCGTCCCCGGCTCCAGGTACGGCACACCCTTCAGGCGCGGGAAGTCCAGCAGCACGCCGCGCGTCACGATGCCGCCCTGCAGGTTGACGATGGACGCGTTCGAGCAGCCGTTCTCCGTGATCGTGTCCTGCGATACGCCGTTGTACATCTGCCCCCGGTAGAGGATGTGGCACAGCGAGTCGATGTGACTGTGGGAGTAGCCGTGGTAGCTGACGTTGTAGTTGTCGCTGACGCCGCCGAAGAGGCTCTCCGCGGCCGAGGCGTCCGGCACCCCCAGCATGCTGTGGCCGAACGGCCGCGGCACGTCCTCCGCCTCTTCCTTGATGACCCGATGCGCCAGCGAGACGGTGATGCCCTCGGTGGCCAGGGCCAGGGCCGCCAGGCGCTTCTCGGGCGTGATCAGGTTCGCCGCGCCGAGCTGATCGTCGGGACCCCAGCGGCCCCAGTTCGAGAGCTCGTCCATCAACCGCTCGATGTCGGCTTGGCCGAGCTCGCGCGACTCGCGCGTGAAGTCCGGCGGCACGTAGGCGGGGGCCGCTTCCTCCATCGGCTCGGAGGATGTCTCGGTGCCGGACCCGCAGCCGACGAGCGCGACCACCAGCAACAGCAACCCGCCGCGCAGCACTCCAGGTCTCATCGTGTTACCTCCACGGGCATCGCTTGAACCAGCGCCTGCGCGATCGCCGCCGTCGGACGACGGACCAGGCGCCGCGCGACCCCAACATATCAGTCGGGAGCGAACCCCACAACCGGCTCCGGCCGCTCGCCCAATCATCGTGGCGGCAGCATCCGAATTCGCTGCTGCCCGGTCTTGTGCTCATCGTTTCGTCCACCGGTATTGCGTCCACACGTTTGACAGACGCTCCGCACGGATGCTAATGCTCAATGGCACTGCTAGATTTCAAGCACTTCCGGCGCAGCCTCCAACGGTCGGCGCCAATCACTCACGGGAACCGGAACAGAGGATTCTCCAGGATGCCGAAGACACACCGCCACCTCTCGCGCCGGGAGCGTCAAATCATGGACGTCGTCTACCAGTACGGGCAGGCGACCGCCGCCGAGGTGCTCGACGCGCTGCCCGACCCCCCGAGCTACTCGACGGTACGGGCGTTGCTCCGTGTGCTCGAAGAGAAGGGCCACGTCCGACACCGGCGCAAGGGACCGCGTTATGTCTTCCGGCCGACCGTGCCGCGCGAGAAGGCTCGCCGCTCGGCGCTCACCCGCGTGGTGCAGACGTTCTTCGACGGATCCTCGCAGGCAGCCGTCGCGGCGCTGATCGACCAGTCGAGCCTGTCGGGGGCCGACCTCGACCGTCTGGAGGCCCTTATCGACCGGGCCCGGCAGGAAGGACGCTAAGCGATGAGTTCGTTCTGGATATCGACGCTGGCCGACGCGGCCGTGCGGGCCACCGCGCTGCTCGGCATCGCCGCGACGATAGCAGCGCTCGCCGGCAGCCGGGCTGCGGTGCTACGCCATTTCGTCTGGGCGCTCGCACTCGTCGGCGTGCTGATACTGCCGCTGGCCGGCGCCGTCCTCCCCGGTGTACCGGTACCGGTGCCGATGCCGTGGACCGCCGGCGGCGTCCAGCCGGCGGCAGCCGCGGGTACGAGGCCGGCCGTTGCGGAACCGGGCGTCGGGCCGCAAGCGCACCCTGCGGTCGAGCCGGCGGCCTGGCCGGCCGCCGCCGGAACCCGCGACCGCGGCCCCGCGCCGGCGCCGCCCGCCGATGCGCTCAGGGGAAGTGGCGGGATCGGCGCGGCCGAGACCGCGAGCCCCGATCCGGCCGCCCCCTGGAGCACCCTGTTGCTCGCGATCTGGGGAGTCGGCGCCGTCGCGTTCGCCGCCTGGCCCGTGGCCAGTATCTGGAACATTCGCCGGCTGGTCGCGCAGGCGGCGCCGGTCACGGCGCACGACTGGCTCGACCCGCTGCGTGACGTGTGCGCACGTCTCGATATTCGACGCCCCGTGCGGCTGCTGCAGAGCGACCACGTGGCGATGCCGATGACCTGGGGCTGGCGGCAACCGGTCATTCTGCTTCCCGCGATGGCGTCCGACTGGCAGTCCCCCCGCCGCACGGTCGTGCTGCGCCACGAGCTCGCCCACGTCAAGCGCGCCGACGTCGTCACCCAGTCGCTGGCGCAATGGGTTTGCGCGGCCTACTGGTTCAACCCTGTCGTCTGGTTCGCCGCGTTCCGACTGCGCGTCGAGCGCGAGCAGGCGTGCGACGACGAGGTGCTGCGGCTGGGCACCCGCGCATCCGACTACGCGAACCACCTGCTCGCCATCGCCCGCCAGTGTCGCGCGCCCGGTCCGAGCACGTCGGCGGGAGTCGCCATGGCGCGACCCTCGCAGTTGGAACGCCGGCTGCGCGCCATTCTCGACCCGACCGTGCGGCGCGCCACCGGTCGATGTCCCGCGGTGCTCGCCACGGTGGTCCTCATCGGCGCCGCACTCGCCGTCTCGGCCGTAACCCCGATCACCGAGACGCTCCCGGAAACGGCCAGCGCCACGCCGGCGACCACCGTCCGGACCGCCGCGACGCAGCAGACCGAGCCGGTGCGCGACGAGTGGTTCGAGAGCTGGCACCGTGTCGCGGAAGAGTGGTTCGCGGCAGTGGTCTTGCACCTCTCCGAGGCGCGGCGCCAGTTCGGCGGCGCGACGGCCGGCAACCCGCCGGTCGTCGGGAACGACGTGCCTGCACCGCCACCGTCGGAACTCGAGGAGGAGCCCGCCGGAACCGTCGAGTCCCGGCTGGCCACAACTTTCATCGAGGCGTTGAGCGATACCGACCCCGACGTCCGCACGCGGGCGGCGCAGGCCCTCGGGCAACACCGGGTGCACACGGCGGCGACGGTTCTGCGCAATGCGCTCGGCGACGAAGACGCTGCCGTGCGCGGGCGGTCCGCATGGGCCCTCGGCCGGATCCGTGACCACGCTGCGCTCGACGGTCTTCTGCGTCTGCTGCGGGATCCGGTCCAGGAGGTCCGCGAGCGAGCGGCCTGGGCCCTTGGCATGTTGCGGCATCCAGCCGCCGTGGACGGGTTGGTCGCGGCCCTCGCGGACGCCGACGCCGCCGTACAGGAACGGATCGCCTGGGCTCTCGGCCGGATCCGCGACCCGCGGGCGACGCGCGGCCTGATCACGGCCCTGACCCTCATCGTGGGTGATGCCCTCCATGAAGTGATCGCGGCGCTGGCCCGCATCGGCGGCGAGCCGGCGATGGAAGCGCTCATCGAGCTGATGAATGCCGAGGACCCCGAGGTCCGCCGCGCGGTCATCGACGCGCTCAGCCGCGGCAACTGGGTCTCGACCGACGAGTCCGCTGACACGGCACTGCCGTCCGTGCCGCCGCAGGGCTGAACCTCACCTGTCGCTCTCGGCGGTTATACACTGCGTCGATGACCGCACCGTCGCCGCGGCGACTCCCGCCGGGATGCGGCGCCTCGCGCGTGCTGACGGTTCTGCTGGCCGTCCTCGCAGCCGGTTGCTCGGGGTCGTCCCCGCCGCCGGATCCAGCGGCCTTCCCGGACGAATTCACCGGTTCGGCCGCCTGCCGCGACTGCCACCTGGAAATCCACGACCGCTGGCGGGACACCCTGATGGCCAACGTGCTGGTGGATCCACGCGAGCAGCCGGACGCCATCCTCGGGGACTTCGGCACGCCGCATCCGCTGGTCACCTTCCGTCCCGAGGACGTGACCTACACCTACGGCAGAAAGTGGAAGCAGCGCTACTTCACCCGGCGCGGCGACGATCTGTTCGTCTTTCCCGCCCAGTGGGACGTGCAGAACGGCGAGTGGCGGCGCTACGGCGCCCGGCCCGGCACCGAGTGGTGGGTCGAGCACTACCCCATGGACCAGATGCAGCGACCGACCGGGCCGCTGTGCGATGGCTGCCACTCGGTGAACTACGACGTCAGCACCAAGACCGTCACCGAGTGGAACGTGGGCTGCGAGGCGTGCCACGGCCCGGGCCGCGCCCACGTGCTCGACCCGGTCGCGGATACCGTCGTGAACCCCGCCGACCTCGATCCGGTGCGCGCCAACGACGTCTGCATCCAGTGCCATTCGCAGGGGATGCCGCTGGACAACCCGATCGAGGGCCGCCACTTCGACTGGCCGGTCGGCTTCCGGCCGGGCGACCGGCTCAGCGACGTCTGGGAGCTCGACGCGCCGCACCTCGGCGAGGAGACCTTCACCCACTGGCCGGAGGGCTCCGCGCACAAGAACCGGATGCAGGGCAACGACTACGTGCAGAGCCAGATGTACGTCAAGGGCGTCACCTGTGCGGCCTGCCACGACGTCCACGGCACCGCGTACGACGCCGACCTGATCGCGCCCGGCAACGCGGTCTGCACCTCGTGCCACCAGCCGCAACTTCAGCCGGGGCCGGTGGGATCGCTCGAGTACCACACGCGGCACGATCCCGAGGGCGAGGGGAGCGCCTGCATTGCCTGCCACATGCCGCGGATCGCCCGCACCGTCGGCGACGTCAACGTGAGCAGCCACACCTTCCGCTTCGTCTCCCCCGCCGACACCGAGCGCTACGGCGTCCCCAATCCGTGCACCTCGTGCCACACCGACGAGACGAACGAGTGGGCGCTGGAGGAGTTGCGCGCCTGGCCGCACGTTTCGCCGTGGCGAGTGGCGCCGTGACGCTCCATCCCCTGCTGGTCCACTTCCCGATCGGCCTGATCGTGACCGCGGCGGTCATCGATGTCGCAGCCCTCCACACGGTCCCGCGCTCGACGCTGCGGCGCACCGCGACCGGTCTCTTTCTGGCGGGGGCGGTGGCTCTGCTGGCGGCGTACTTCACCGGCCGCAGCGACGCGGCCCTGGTGCGGATCCCCGGGCCGGCGCACGCGGTCGTCGACGAACACTGGACGTGGGCGCTGCGGACCACGGTCTACCTGGGGGTCTTCGCGCTGGGCCGCCTCGGCCTGGAGCTGGCGGGGCTGCTGACCGGCCGCGGCCGGTGGCTGCCGGTCGTCGCCGGGGGCCTCGTCGGCGTCCTGCTCCTGTTCCAGACGGCGGAGCGCGGCGGACGCCTGGTGTACGAGCACGGCGTGGGCGTGGCCGCCCCCCGCACGCGGTAGCCGCATCCCGCGCGCACCGCGAGCACCCGCGCCACTCACACATCTCCCTTACCGCTCACCCCCCGCGGCGGCGGCCGCCTCCAGAGCCCGCTCGCCGGCCAGCGCGTTGGCGATCGAGTAGTTCCCCTCGTGACACGCGTACTCGTAGATGACGTAGCCCGGCGGGCTCTCGAGCGGCAACTCGACCGTGAAGGGGCGCGTGTACGTCGCCTCGTCGTGAATCGTGTAGCGGTAGCGGATGGTGTCGTCGTCGACGCGGGTGAAACGCTCGACCGCGCGCAGGTCGCGCGTGCCCGGGAACCCGCGCCACGTCGTGTCGTCGCGGTAGTGCGTGGTCTCCACCACCAGCGTGTCGCCGTCCCAGCGGCCGCGCGAGTCGCCGTTCCACTGCCGGATGCGCGTGTCGATCGGCGCGCGCCCGTCCAGATGCACGACGCGCACGTCGTGGATCATCTCGTTGAGAATGACGACCTGCCCCGGCGACTGGAAGATATGGTAGGCGTTGCTGTAGCCGGACGGCACCGGCGGCACCCGCTGGTAGGTCATGCAGCGTTCCTGCAGGGGGCGGTCTGCCCAGGAATCGAAGGCATGGGCGCGGCGGTATTCCCGCCGCTCCGCCTGGCGCCGCTCGGCCGCGGGCGTCAGGGGCGGGAGTCTCCCGTCCGGTGGATCGACGATGAGCGAGGTGCGCCCGGTGGACTCGCCGCGATCCCACCAGACCTGGTTGTACGCCAGGGCGAGGTCGCGCTCGGCATCGAGCTCGCCGCGGCGTTCCGACGCCGCACGGTTGGCGTCGGCCAGGTTCTGCGCCGCGATCTCCTCCGGCGTCAGGAACTCTCGTCCGCCCAGCTCGGCCGGCCGCTGCAACGGCGTGAACGTGGCGTAGGACCAGATGCCCTGCAGGTCCGGTTCGCCCCAGGGGGTCGTGAACGCCGCGGGGTCCTCCGCCGTGGAATCCTGACCGGCCGCGAGAGCCGGCGTCAGGTACGACACTGCGACCGCCGCCGCCACCGACCGCATCAACCATCGACGTGCCATGTCCAAACCTCCTTGCGCTTCGACGGCATCCGACACAGCCCGGTTCGTCGCCCACGGGCCAAGGTGCCTGCTCCTCCGTCAAGATATACCGAAGGGCGCGCGGGACGTGACCCCTTGAATGATAGGCTTCGAACCGTTCCGGGCCGGACCCGCGTCCCGCTCGAGAGGAGAAGACACAATGACGGGCACTCGCCCCGAGACCTGCCGCCTCCGCACCGTCATCGCCGTGGTTTCCGCCTGCGCCGGCGTCATCGCGCTGACCGCCGCGCAGGACGCCGCCCGCGCGCAGGAGCGGCGCATCCTCAGCCCGCCCGGCCACTCGGCGGTGCAGGTCGGCGGCAACTTCGACCCCGTGCAGTACGGCTACCTCGGCGGGGCGTGGATCGACGTGCACTACGGCCGCCCCCTCACCCGCGGGCGCGACCTGTTCGGGCCGCCCGACTGGACCGAGATGCTCAACGACGGCGCCCCGGTATGGCGCGCCGGAGCCAACCAGTCGACGCGGCTCGTGACCGAGGCGCCGCTCGTCATCGCGGGGACGCGCATCGAGCCGGGCGAGTACACGCTGTTCATCGACCTGTCGAACGAGGCCTGGACCTTCATCGTCTCGACGTGGCCGGCACAGGACACCTACGACTACGAGAACCGGGACGCGCTGTTCGGCGCCTTCGAGTACACCGACGACCGCGACGTCCTGCGCACCCCGATGGAGCTGGAGACCCTGCCGGTCGCCTTCGAGCAGCTCTCGTGGCAATTTCTCGACATGACCGCGAGCGGCGGGCGGCTCGCGCTGATCTGGGACACGCGGATGGCGTCGGTACGGTTCACGGTCGCGGAGTAGTCCGTATCCAGCCTCAGCGCACCGCCGCGACGTCGGTGCGCGAGAAGTCCTGCCCCTTGAACAGGAGGGGCAGCCCGGTCGCCTTCGCCAACGCATACGAGAAGCAGTCGCCGTAGTTGAGGTTCGCCCTTCCTGTTGCCGGCCCTCCCTTGCCGTACGCCTCGTAGGCCTCGATGGCGAGCTCCGCATGCTCCGCGGTCACCGCTTCGACGCGAAGCCCCGCTTCCCGGACGAGCGCGCGGACCTTGTCCGCTCCCGGCGGACCGTGTCGGTGCAGCATGACGATGCCGGCCTCGGCGACGCTCGCAGCCGAGACCAGCACCGAATCCGCTTCCGCGAGGGCGGCGGCGAACCGCCCGGCATCTTCCTCGTTCTGCAGCACGGCGATGAGCGCCGACGTGTCCGCGACGATCACTTCGGCAGACCCCGCTCGTCGTACAACATGTCCTCCGGCCTCCGCTCGTCCAGTACCGGCAGGGCGGCGCACTCGCGACCGATCTGCAGGAGCCTCTCGACCCGGCGCTCCCGGTTGCGGATTCGCGACGTGCGCTCCAGCCGTTCGGTGATCGCGCGGTCCACGGCTTCCGTCATGGTCTCGCCCATCACTTGCGCCAGCTTCCGGGCACGACGGTGCGTCTCTTCATTCTTGATGTTGAGGCTCATTGCATCCCTCTCGACAATCCGAACGTCCGAAGCGCGTTCGTCGGGTAGAAGGTAGCCCTCATTCTACCCTCTCGTTCGCTGCGACGTCCAACGTCGACGCTGGGGGAACGCGGTCGGCTCACTCTCGAGTGAGGCTCCAGGTCTTGCCCGGCAACCGCCGTAGCACGAGCGAGGGGCACGCGAGCAACCCGGCGATCTCGACGTGGGTCCGCGGCACCTATAATCCCCGGCATGACGACAGACGCTCCGGACTGCAGATCGCTCAACGACCGCCTCGTCGCCGCCCTGAAGCCGTTCGCCGCGCCGCTGGCCATTTCGTTCCACGCGTCCGGAAACACACCGCCCGCGCCCCGCGTCCAGCCGAACTACCCCGCGCCGAACGAGCACGGCCGCACCGGGCAGGTCCCGGCCGGCTGCGTCTTCTGGATCCAAGGGGCCGACGACACCTTCGCCACGGTCGCCGCCGACCACGCCAACTGCAGCGTCGGCAGCTACACGCACGGGTTCATCACGCTCGAGGAAGCCGCGACGAAGGACGACGTAGGGGCCGTCCTCGAAGCCGGCTGGGTCGACCAGGCGGCGGTGATGGGCCTGCCCCACGTCGCCGAGCGGCCGGAATCGGTCGTCTACGGACCGCTCGCCGAGCGAGACGCGCCGCCCGACGTGGTGCTGCTGCGCATCAACGGCCTCGGGCTGATGACGCTCAAGGACGCGTTCCCGGAGATACCTGTCGAGGGCAAGCCGCAGTGCCACATCGTGGCCATGGCCAAGGACCGGAACGTGGTGGCGGCCAGCGTCGGCTGCGCCCTCAGCCGCTCGCGCACCGGCATGCGGTCCGAAGAGATGACCTGCGTCATCCCGGGCGCGCGCCTGGCGGAGGTCGTTGAGACGCTCGAAGCGACGGTCGGGCTCGATCGGGCGATGGCGGGGTACGCCTCGGCCGACGCGAAGCGGTTCGGGTAGGTCGCGGCGTCCGACCGCGGACCGTTGCCGGCAGGGAGAACCGAGACATGACGTCTTTCCGTCTGCTCCTGTTGCTCGGTGCGGCGGCGCTTGCCGTTCTGCACCCGCTCCCGGAGGCCGCGACCCAGCCGCGGCGTACGCCGGCCGACGGGGCGCATCGGGGTTATCTCGCGGCACGACTGCTGGAAGGCGGCGGGCTGCAGGTCATCGACGAGCTGAACCCCGGCCGCCTCTTCGTACCCGCGTCGGTCCTCAAGGTCGTGACGGTGGCAGCCGCCCTGGAGCACCTCGGCCCCGACTACCGCTGGCTCACCCGCCTGACGACCGACGGCGCGGTGGCGGACGGCGTTCTCGAGGGCGAGCTCGTCGTCGAGCCGGGAGCCGATCCCACCTGGGGCGAGTTCTTCGACGAGGGCGCAAACGAACCACTCGCCGCGCTCGCCGGCCAGGTACGCGCACGCGGCGTCACCCGCGTCACGGGCGACCTCGTAGTGAACGCCGGCCGCTTCCCCGGCCGCCTGCATCCGCTGGACCGCTCCTTCGGCGATCTGCCCTATCGCCACGGCGCGCCGCCGGCAGGCCTCGCGGTCGACGAGGCGACCATCACGGTGCGCGTCGCGCCGGGAGCCGCGGTCGGGGCGCCCGCCCGGGTGCGAGTTCCCGACGGCATCGACATCGTCAACCGGACGCTGACCGTAGGCCGCGACCGCCATGGCGCCGGCAGCCTGGACTTCCTGCCGGTCTGGGGCACCGACACGTTGCTGCTCCGCGGCGAGTACCCGATCAGCGAACAGCCCTTCACGATCCCGGCCAGCGACCCCGCGCCCGTGTTGCGCGCGGCACGGCGCCTGCGCGATACCTTGCACGAAGCCGGCGTGGCAGTGGAAGGGACCGTGCGACTCGAGGCGCGCACGCGGCCCGCGCCCGAACCGGCCGCCGTGCTCGCCGCGCTGCATTCGCCTCCGTTGGAAGCGCTGCTCCCGGAGATCCTGACGAGAAGCCACAACTGGTACGCCGACACCCTGATCCTGACGCTGGGGCTGGAAGTGGCGCAGACGGGCCGCTTCGACGACGGCGTCGAGGTCGTCGCCGACTTCGTGGACGACCTGCCGGACTCGGGTACGCCCGTGCCGCCGGAGCCGGCGCTGCGGGACGGCTCGGGACTGTCCGCCGCCAACCTCATCGCGCCGGCGACCGTCGTGCGGGTGCTCGCTCATGCGGCCGGGCGCCCGTGGGCCGGTACCTTCATCGACGCGCTGGCCCGGCGCGGCGAAGGCACGCTGAGGGCGTGGCCGCGCCTGCCGCCCCTCGCCGCCAAGACCGGGACGCTGCGCCACACCATTGCCCTGGCGGGCATCATCGGCCCGGGCACGGACGCCCCGGTGGTCTTCTGCTACTTTCTGAACCACAACACGCGGCCGCGCTCCGCGGCGAGAGGTGAGATCGCGGCCGCGCTCCGGCGCTGGCGCGCGGCGGGGCGCTGAACCGGGAGAGCGCTACCGTTCGGCGAAGGATGATCCCACCGGCGTGGGCAAGCCGTTGCCGTTCGCCGAGCCGCCGTACAGCGCGCCGGGCGCACGAATGACGTCGCCAGCGCTGGCGATCCGCGCCAAGACCGCCGCACCGCCGGTGCCCACGCGCACGCGCCCCCTTTTGCGGCCCGCGCGCATACAATGCGGATCCGTCGTTCACACCGGATTGCCAGGAGGGTCGCGATGCAGATGCCAAGTCCCGCCCGCACCGTTCTCGTTCTGCTCGTCATGGGAATCGTGGGGGCGACGCTGGCGCCGGTCGGATCGACGGTTAACGCCCAATCGGCGTCCGACTTCGTCCCCGTCACCGACGCGATGCTGCAGGATCCGCCCGCGTCCGAATGGCTCATGTGGCGGCGGACGCTCGACGGCTGGGGCTACAGCCCGCTGGATCAGATCGACCGCGACAACGTCGGCGAGCTGCGCATGGTCTGGTCGCGCGCGATGACCGAGGGGCGCCAGCAGGGCACGCCGCTGGTCTACGACGGCGTGATGTACATGCCCAATCCGGCCGACGTCATCCAGGCGATGGACGCGGTCACCGGCGACCTGCGCTGGGAGTACCGCCGGGAGGTTCCGGAGGACATCGGCGACTACGTCTTCAACACCCTCTGGCAAAACAACCGGAACCTGGCGATCTACGGCTCGCACATCATCGACACCAGCGCCGACGACCACATCTTCGCGCTCGACGCCACGACCGGGCGGCTGGCGTGGGAGACCCGGATCCTCGACTACCGGGAGAACCCCGCCACCCAGACCTCGGGTCCGATCGTAGCCGACGGCAAGGCCGTCTCGGGCCGCAGTTGCATGCCCGCGGGAGGACCCGACGGCTGCGTGATCACGGCTCATGACGCCGAGACCGGCGAGGAGCTGTGGCGCCGGCGCACGATTCCCGCCCCCGGCGAGCCGGGCGACGAGAGCTGGGGCGGCGTGCCGTTCGAGGAACGCAAGCACGTCGGCGCCTGGATGGTGCCGAGCTTCGACCCCGAGCTGAACCTGGTCTACATCGGGACCTCGGTCACCTCGCCGGCGCCAAAGTTCCTGATCGGTGGGACCGACCTGCAGCACCTCTACCACAACTCGACCCTGGCGCTGGACGCCGACACGGGCGAGATCGCCTGGTACTACCAGCACATGAACGACCACTGGGACCTCGACCATCCCTTCGAGCGGCTGCTGGTGGACACCGCGGTCGCCCCCGACGCCGATGCGGTCGAGTGGATCAATCCCCGCCTGAACCCCGGCGAGGTCCGCAAGGTCATGACCGGGATCCCCGGCAAGACCGGCGTCGTCTACACCCTGGACCGCGAGACCGGCGAGTTCCTGTGGGCGCGGCCGACCATCACGCAGAACGTCATCAGCGGTATCGACGGCGCCACCGGGGCGGTGACCGAGAACCCGGAGCTCATCTTCACCGCCGAGGGGCAGGAGATGCTGACCTGCCCGCACGCCAGCGGCGGCAAGGATTGGGAGGCGGGCGCCTACAGCCCGCTGACCAACATGATGTACATGCCGCTGCGCAACGTCTGCGCGAACATGCGGGCGGAGGGTCCGGACAGCACGTCCATATACGCCATCCAGTGGCGCCCGCGCATCGCGCCCGGGACCGACCAGGTCGGCTCGGTGCATGCCATCTCGGCCGAGACCGGGGTCTCCGCCTGGGTCCACCAGCAGCGCGCGGCGACCATGTCGCTGGTCGCAACCGGCGGCGGGCTCGTCTTCGGCGGCGACGTCAACGGGCGCTTCCGCGCGTTCGACGACACCACGGGGGAGATCCTCTGGGAGATCAACCTCGGCTCGCCGGTCTCCGGCTTCCCGATCACGTACGCGGTCGACGGCCGGCAGTACGTGGCGGTCAGCACGGGCACGGCAAGGTTCATCAACCTGACGCCGGAGCTGCGCCCGAGCGACGGCAACAACCTCTTCGTGTTTGCGCTGCCCGAGTAACCGACGGGTTTCCGCTGGAGTCCAGGTTCCGTGCGGGTAGTCTTCAGGGTTTCACGCTATGCCCTGACCGTATCGGAGAAACGCCATGTTGAAACGTCGAGGAGTCGTCATCACCCGTGCCGCCGTCCTAATCACTGCCCTTGTTACGCTGCTGCCAGGCTGTGACAGCCCATTCGGACCAACCGAGACAGACCTCGAATACGGACTCGAGGACGTCGCCATGCTGAGCCAGGGCGGCGTGGATCTCACCATCAGCTACGAAGCGTTCTCGCTGGGATTCGAAGGCAGGCTGACCAACACGACGAGCGCTGCCGTTTCTGTCAATCTGGTAGTCCGCCTGTCGAACGGCAGGACGTACGACAATGTGTTCGACCTTGCCCCTGGCGAGATTCACTACGTACTCATTGCCACGTCTTTGGACCGCTTCACCAGTTGGAGTGTCAGCCTCTCGGTTTGACGCTGTCGGAAAGCTGCAGCGACAGGTCGAGGTCGTGGCTCGAGAGCAGAACGACCTGCCCCTTCCGCCTGGCCCGGGAACGCAGGAGGGCCATGATCTCGACCCGGCTCGGCAGATCGAGGAAGGCCGTGATCTCGTCGAGGACCATCAGGCGCGGCGTCTGTGCGAGCGCCCGCGCTCCAGGAGCTGCCGTCCGGTGACGGTCGGGTAGGTGCCGATGTGCTGCGGCAGGGTGGTCGTCGAGCAGGTTGGCGCCCCATAGATAGACGGACCATCCCGATCTGCCGTAGCCGACACGGCCGCCCAGGAGGCTGCGGCTCGAGACCCGGGTAAAGAGAGGCGCCGCGATCGACGCCACTCGTGCTCGCGTTTCCGGCGCCGCCGCGGAGACGGCGGGTTGTTGGGTGCGTGTGAGTCGTCTCGCTCGGCGTCCCGATGATGCGAGAATGACCCATGACGGGACGGCGAGTCGCAAGCATCGACGCCCTGCGGGGGCTCGTCATGCTGCTCATGCTGGTGGACCACGTGCGCGAGACGGTCTATCTGCACGCGCAGGTCGGCGATCCGGTGGACGTCATGACCACGCCGCCCGGGCTGTTCCTCACCCGTTCGCTGAGCCACATCTGCGCGCCGGTCTTCATCGCCCTGACCGGGCTCGGCGCCTGGTTCCACGGCTCGTCCCACACGCGGCGGGAGACGTCCATGTTCCTGCTCGAGCGCGGCGCGTTCCTCGTGCTGCTCGAGCTCACCGTCGTCGGGTTCGCCTGGACGGCGGAGCTTCCTCCGTCGAGGTTCTTCCTGCAGGTGATCTGGTGCATCGGCATCTGCATGATCGCGCTCGCGGGGCTGCTGCACCTGAGCCGGCCCTGGCAGCTCGCGGTGGGGCTGCTGCTGGTCGCGGGGCACAACCTGCTCGACGGCGTCGTCCTCAGCGGCGAGTCCCCGTTCTTCGTTCCCTGGGCCATCCTGCACCAGCGTGACATCATCGAGCTCGGCGCCGGCGTCACGGCGCGAACGAGCTATCCCGTCCTCCCGTGGATCGGGGTCATCGTCCTCGGTTTCGCGATGGGGCCGTGGTTCGCACGCATCCGGGCCGAGGGAACGACGGTGCGCCGTCTGCTGACGCTGGGCGCCGCCCTGCTCGCCGGCTTCGCGGCGATCCGCTGGCTGAACGTCTACGGCGATGCTCCCTGGTTCGTCGCCCCCGACGCGCTGACGACGCTGATGAGCTTCCTGTCCCTCACCAAGTACCCGCCGTCGCTGCTGTTCCTGCTGGCGACGCTGGGGGCCGGGGCGGTTCTGCTGGCGCTGTTCGAAGCAACCGAGGACCGGCGAATCACCGCGGCGGTCGCGACCTTCGGGGCGGCGCCGATGTTCTTCTACGTCCTCCACCTGTACGTGCTGAAGGCGGGTTACCTCGTCGCCTATGCCCTGTACGGACCGAATCAGGGCGAGTACCTGAGCGTGCCGAACCTGGGAGCTCTGTGGCTCCTGGCCGCCGCGCTGTCGGTACCGCTCTACTTTCCGACCCGTGGATTCGCCCGTTGGAAGCGGAGGCGCAGGGATCTCGCCTGGCTGCGCTACTTCTGAGACGTGCGGGGAGGAACGCGTCCGTTCACGCAGGACGAGGCTGTCGTTGCCGCGCGCCTGTTCAACGAGTCGGGGCGGCGTCGCGGGACGATCATCGATTGCATGATCGGGGCGGCCGCCCTCGCGGACGGCGCACCGGTCGCGACATCGAACGCAGTCGATTTCAGTCGGTTCGCGGCTGCTGGCCTGAAGCTGGCGTAGATCGAAGCGATCGATGCGGTCGACGGCAGGACGTGTACGACTTCGGACCCGAGGTGCCCTGGTAGACCAGGCGCAGCTCGTGGAGGTGGTCTTCACCGCGGAGGGGCAGGAGGTCTTCGCCTGTCCCACCTGGCACGGCGGCAAGGACTGGGAGGCGGGCGCCTACAGCCCGCGGACCAACATGCTGTACATGCCGCTCCGGAACACCTGCGCGCGCATGATGGCGACGAGGACGTTTCCGGAGGATACGCCCGTCGGCCGGAACGAGGCCCGCTCACCGTTCTACGCCATCGCCTACCGGCACCAGTTGACCCCCGGCACCGACTTCGCGGGCACCGTGCGGGCGATCTCCGCCGAGACCGGCAGGACCGCCTGGCTTCACGAACAACGCGCGGGGACCATGTCGCTGGTGGCCACCGGAGGCGGCCTGGTCTTCGGCGGCGACGTCAACGGGAGGTTCCGCGCCTACGACGACGAGACCGGCGAGGTCCTGTGGGAGATCAACCTCGGCTCGGCGGTCACCGGCTTCCCGATCAGCTACGCGGTCGACGGCCGGCAGTACATCGCGGTCGGCACCGGTTACTCCGGAACGTCGGGGACCTTCACCGCGCTGGCCCCGGAGCTGCGTCCGAGCCGCGGGAACAACCTGTTCGTCTTCGCGTTGCCTTGAAGCCCATCACCCGGCATGGCCAGCCGCCAGCCGCCGAACTCGCGTTCCAGCACGGCCGCGACGTCGAGTGCGACCTCGTCCTCGCCGGGCCTCGCGACGATCTGCACCGACAGCGGCAGGCCGTCACCCGACAGGCCCAGTGGCACCGCAACGGCCGGGAAGCCCAGGGCGTTGGCGACCACCGTCAGTCCCAGGCTGCCGTACGGCCCCCACGAGAATCCGTGGCGGCGCGCCGTCGTCGCGAACACCGGCAATAGGAGCACTGCGCCGTCACGCATCGTGTCGAGAAACCGTGACCGCAACTCGTCGAGTCGTCCCGCGTGCCCGAATCCGAGCACGCGCGCGGGTGGTCCGTAGACGGAAAGGAAGGCGACCGGCGCCAGGCACGCGGTGCTGATCCGCACGTCGCCTCGCCGGTTGCGGAGCGCACGCCGCACGGAGATGGGTCGACCGCCGCCGAGGGCGCGACGGTGGCTCGGCAACCAGTGGCGATGCAGGACGGCGAGGGTCTCGAACAGCGTCCTCGTCAGGGGCAGCGCGACTCGCCGCCGGACCGACATTCCCGCCGCACCGAGCACGCCCAACGCGGCCGTCACGGCGCCGGCAACCGCGCGGCCGACCGGGGGCCAGACGACAAGCCGCGGTACGAGCACGGGGCGGCCGGCCAGGGAGGTCGTGGCCTCCCCCGTCACCGGCGATTCCGACAGGACGCCGAGCGCGAGGCGAAGGTCCTCGACCCGGCGCGCCAGCGGCCCTACCGTGTTCCAGCCGGTCATGGCCGCCGGCGCCCGGGGCACGTGCCCGTGGGTCGAGACGCGCCCCGCGGTCGGCTTCAACCCGACGACCCCACAGAACGCGGCCGGAATGCGGATGCTCCCCGCGATGTCCGCTCCCAGCCCCAGCGGTGCGCCGCCGGCGGCGATGATCGCCCCCTCTCCGCCCGAGCTGCCTCCCGCGGACCGGTCGAGGCGCCACGGATTCCGCGTCAGGCCGCTGATCGGGTTGTCCGTCTCCATCGAGCCGCTCATGTCCGAGCAGCTCGACTTGCCCAACACGATGGCCCCGGCCGCCTTCAGGCGCCGCACCGCTTCCGCGTCCCGTTCCGCGACGTTCTCGCGCAGGAGGTCCGAGCCCGCGGTGAACCGCACGCCCGCCACGGCGATCGCGTCCTTGACCGTGATCGGGACGCCATGGAGGGGTGGCGGATCGGCGGGAACGCCGGCGGCGGTCAGTCGCCGCGCCGTGCTCCGGGCCGTTTCGAACGTCGTGGTGATCAGCGCGTTGATGTGCGGCTCGACCTCCTCGATCCGCGCGATGTGCGCATCGACGACCTCCAGCGGGCTCGTGTCCCCGACGCGGATTCGCCGCGCCAACTCCGCGGCTCCCAATTTGGTGATCTCGCCCATCGCAGGACCGCGCGTGGTGGAGGATGTTCCGGCGCATAACGATTATGCTGGAGACCGGGGACGCGGGCAGCGACGGGGCGAACCCGAAGCCCGAGGGGCGCGCGCAACAAATGGCTGACGACGAGACCTTCCGGCTCATCCTCGCCCTCGGAATGGCGGCCTTCCTGCCGGTCGCCCTCTACCACCGTATCCGGTCGCAGGCCAGCGGCGAGAAGCTCGACCGTCGGCAGGAAGGACTGTTCATCCTCTTCACGCTGCGCCCCTGCGGGCTGGCGGCGATGGGCAGCCTCGTGGCCTTTGTCCTCAACCCCGCCTGGATGGCCTGGTCCTCCGTGCCGTTGCCCGCCGCCCTGCGCTGGGCCGGTGTGACAATCGGCCTGCCCACCGTCGCGCTCGGCATCTGGACGTTCCGCAGCCTCGGCCGGAACATCACCGACACGGTCGTCACCAGGCGCGAGCACACGCTGATAACGAGCGGTCCGTACCGCTACGTCCGTCACCCGTTCTACGTCACCTCCGCCCTCGCGTTCGCCGCCAACGCCCTCGCGACGGCGAACTGGTTCATCGCCTCGACCGGCTTCGCCGCCCTCGCGCTCCTGGTCATCCGGACCACGACCGAGGAAGCGAAGCTCGTCGAGCGGTTCGGCGACGACTACCGGCGCTACATGGCGCGGACGAACCGCTTCTTCCCACGCCTTCAGTCGACGCCACCGACGGCTGAATAGGACATCTTCCGGCTGATCCTCGTGCTCGGATGGCGGCCTTCCTGCCGGTGCCTGATCTTGCTCGTGATCCGGGTTGCCGGTACATTGCAGGAGTGCAACAGACGACCACGGCGAGCGCTCCCCCGCGATTCTCTCGAGGCCGCTCGACAGCGGAAGTCGTGGCCGTCGCGCTTGCGGCGGCGTTGAGCGCAGCGTGCGATTCGAGGGCGGCGCTGGAGTCCGCGGCCCTCACGGCCGACGCCATCCATGTCCTGCAGTCGCGGCACGCCACCAGGCCGCTGCTGGCATCGATTGAGGAGTGTGAGCGCGAGGCGGGGCGGGACGCCCGGCGACTTGCGGACTGCGTCCGGCGCTTGCTCCCCGAGGTGACACCGCTCGCGTTGAACATGCTGGACAGCCGCAGGTTCTTCCTGAGCAACGGCGAGTCGCAGAGGCCTGCCATAGAAGCGTTGCTCGAGGGGGTGGCGTCGGAGGCCGAGGACCCCGTTCTCCGCGCCGCCGCGCGCTACTACGTGGCGGCCGGTCTGATGCGTTCCGCGAATGCAACCCGGACGGAGCCGCGGAACCGGAATGCGCGGCCGCCGAGTGTCCTGTCCGGCGCGCTGCGGCGCGCCTATGCCGCCCGTGGCGCCGAGGCCCGCCGCCGCGCTGTCGAGGCGGCGATCGGCTCCTCCGCGGCATCGGACATAGGCGCGCCCGGGATCGACGCCGCGCGGCGGGCGGCTCTGGACGCGGCAGCGGGACTGAGCGCCGGCGTCGAGGACGTCGAGTTCCCCGGTTGGGGCCGTCCAGGCGGGCCGACCTTCGCCGAGGCCGAAGCCGACCTGATTCGCAGCATCCGGCACGGGACCGTCGGCGCCACGCTGCCGGAGGTCACGGGCGTACGGCTCGACGGTGTCGAGGAGTCCCTCTCGGATTATCGCGGCCGGGTCGTGCTGCTCGACTTCTGGGCTACCTGGTGCGAGCCGTGCGTCGACGCGCTGCCGGAGCTGCGCGAGCTGGTGGCGGAGCTGCCGGCGGACCGGTTCGCTCTCATCGCGGTCAGCGTGGACGACCAGGTCGAGACGGTGACCCGGTTCATGGAGGACGAGCCGATGCCCTGGACGAACTGGCACGCCGGCCGGGGGAGCGGCATCGAGCGCCTCCTGCAGGTCCGGGGCTATCCCACCTACGTGCTCGTCGACCAGCACGGCAGGATCCTGGTCCGACCCAGATTCGATTTCGCCTCGGCGGTAAGGGAAGCGGTGGCAAGGCTCTCGCCGCCGGCCTGACTCCCGCGACGTACGACGCCACCGGATGACGTGGTCGTCGTACATTCGTTGCGCCAGCGCCGTCGCGGAGGTAGGCATGCATGACATGTATGAACTGGGGCGCTTGGTCGCGTCGGGAGTCGAAGTCGGCATCGGGCTCGACCTGACGACCCATCCGGGCCAGGCACTCTTGGCCACCGTGCCGGGCGTCGGGTTTCGGACTGCCACCCCGGAAGACACCGCGTTACAGGCGCTTACCGGCGAGCGCGCACTACAGGTCGATCTGGCGGCTCGGCTCACGTACCGCTCTCGAGGCGACGATCCCGTGGTCCGTGGCGCGTCTCTCGCGAAGCCCTACGTCGGTATCGGAGCAGGGATGTCGCGATACTTCCCCGGGTTCTCCACTATTGGCGGGCTCGGTTTCAACGACGCACCGCTCTCACCTTCAGGCGCAGCACATCTCACCGCCTTCGATCCCTGGATCCCGAACCTCCAGGTCTACGGCGGCTTCCTCGTGTCGTTCGCAAGGATGGCGCCGATGCTGGACGTCGACATCCGGTACATGCGGGCGGCGGAACCGCGGCGTCGACCTGGGGGGCTTCCGTTTCGGTACCGGTATCCGCTACCCGTTCTGACGGCGTGCCGGACCGGGGTGCGTGTCGACGCCCCCGTCGCCGGCAACCTGACGAACGAAGGGACTTCGGAGCCGTCCATCCGCTAAGATGCCCTCGATCAGGAGGTACAGCATGCGGCAAGTCATCGCGATTCTGGCGGCCATCGTCCTGTTTCCGGTGCTGGCGGCAGCCCAGACGCCCGAGCGCACGCCGTGGGGCGACCCCGACCTCCAGGGCGTGTGGACCAACCGGACCACGACGCCGCTCGAGCGTCCGAGCGAGTTCGAGGGGCGGACGGTGCTCTCCGACGAGGAGCGCGCGGAGATCGACGCGCAGGCCGAGGCCGCCCGGGACCGCCCCCCGCCCCCCGGCCAGACCGGCGGCTACAACAGCTTCTGGCTCGACCGCGGCGTGCGGAACAGCCGGACGTCGCTCATCGTCGACCCGCCCGACGGGAGGTACCCGGCGCGGACCGAGCGCGTGCGGGAGAGCGACCCGGCGTTCGCGGCGATGCGGGACGGGACGAAGTTCGACAGTTGGTACGACCTGAACCTCTACGACCGGTGCATCACGCGCGGTGTGCCGGGCTCGATGATCCCCGGCTTCTACAACCACAACTACCAGATCCTGCAGACGCCCGACTACGTCGTGATCCTGGTGGAGATGATCCACGACGCGCGGATCATCCCGCTGGACGGACGCGGCCACCTGCCGTCGCAGATCGGCCAGTGGATGGGTGATTCGCGCGCCCGCTGGGAGGGTGACACGCTGGTGGTCGAGACGACCAACATGACCCCGCGGGGCGATCAGCGGGTCCGCTACCTGGTGCATGCGGGCAGCGAGCAGGCACGCGTGGTCGAGCGGTTCACGCGGGTCGACGCCGACCGCATCGACTACAGCTTCACGGTCACCGACCCGTTGACGTACGCGAACCCGTGGACCGCCGAGATTCCGATGGTGCCGCTCGGGGGCGAGATCTTCGAGTACGCGTGCCACGAGGGGAACTACGGGCTGGAGAACATCCTGGCCGGCGCACGCGCGGCCGAGCGCGCAACCGAACAGTAGTCGCCCGGCTCGACTAGCCCAAGACCCGGCATCGGGGACCTTGGAGTCCCGATTCGTCTTCTGCCTCGGCCGCCTGACCCCGTTTGCCAGATGGCCGGGCACGCGATTCTTACGTCTTACCGGGTTCGTAATCCACGGCCGCCGATCCCTCTCCGTCGAAGGCCGGCGACGCGGGATCTCATTCCCTGCGAGCCGTCACCTTCCTGAGGTCCGGGGCCGTCTACATGAACCCCACGTCGTATTGCCGATAGAGCGAATCGAAGAAGCGATCGAACGGCTATGAGCCGCCGCGTTCGGGAAACCCCTCGACGATGGCCCCGGCGGGCACAAGCTCCGTCGACGCCAACGCGAAGGAGACCGCCCCCTTTGCGAACGTCGTTTCTGATGCCTCAACTGCCCGCGCGCATCGGCCACCAGGCCACGCTCATCATCAAGTGCCCCGCTGTTCTCCGCGAGCCTCTGCCGGGACCGATCTCCCGCACGAACCATCCTCGTCGATGCCGAGGTCCCGTCCCACTTCTTGCGCTCCTTCGCCGCGCATGACGAACACGTACTCGCAGACCAGAGCTGACGCAGCAATCATCCCGTTTTCTGAAACGCCACTACGGATTCTCTCGCTTCTCCCGAGGCACGATAATCCCGACTCCGTGGATTGACCCCAGCCAACGTCGCGCGTTTGATGAAGTCAGTTCGTTTGCGTTGTTCCAGTCCAAGCCCTGCCGCCATCTCCGAAATGATCGTCGCTACGTCGTTACGTACTTCCTTGTAGTAGGAATCCTGTACAACCATGATGCACACCCCACCAGGTCGCAACACCCGAGCGATCTCTTCCAACGAGCTCCACATTCCATGGAAATACTGCACGTGGGTCCGCAAATAGTAGGTATCCGATGCTCTCGACCCGTGCGTCTTAACGTTCTGCAAGAACGCGAGACATGTCTTACCCCATGTCGGTCGTTCCTCAGCGCTAGCAGAAGTTACGGTGAGCGTACCAATCATCTGATCGCGGAGGTGTCGATACTGCGCCGCACTGAATCCAAGCACCGCAAGCTCCGGAGCCGAGGCCATTACATAGTCTATTCTAGTGCAGTATGGCGGTGACGTTACAATAACATCAACAACTCCATCCATCAACGGAAGACAGGTGGAAGAAGCTGTCTCCAGCGCGGTCAACGACCAACACGCCTCTGGCGTCTTGTCCCGCAGCACCAGCCGCATCGCTTCCAACTCGGTCATAAACGCATCCAGCAATGCCTCTGACGGTAGTGCAACTCGCGGCAGCCCCTTACCGGCCTTCCGTATCCACGTCGGATTCGTGCAGAAGAACTTCTTCAACTGCTGCCTTACAACCCGGAACAGGGCTACGTAGAAAAACGACGCCAACGATGACACGCCCGAAAGGGTGTCGCACCGCGATAGAGGCCAATCGGCCTCGCAACCAACCAGCAGACGATGAATTTCCCGTTCCAAACGCCGAACCGACGATGTCGATCGGTTGCTCAACCACTGGCGAAGACCATCGTCCACCAAAGGTTCATATTTTCTTCGCCTCCTGAACCTCACACGCAGCTCGGCTGCAAGAGCCGAAAGACTAGGACCAACATCTGCGCTCAAGAGATTCGCTTTCGCCACGACTGTCATTACTGGGTTGCGGTCGAATCCATACGCGATGGAACCCAACTCCCGAGCCGATGCCGTTGTCGTCCCGGACCCATTCCATGGATCGAGTACTAGTTTTCCGATCCCTACTTGCGCTTGACGCAGAGCATCCGCCACGAAGTCAGGGCAAAAGCCGGCGTAGTAGCGATAGAGGGAACCCTTTCCGTTCCTCGCGGACAATCGAGGATTGATCGGCGTCCAATTGCTCAAAGTGGAGATTACAGGCATAGCAGCTCGACAGTTATTCTTATCTCATCGCACCAGTCCGATATGAGGTTTTGCGGTCGCCCGGGACGGCAAGTAGCCATCGCCACTGTTGGATGCACTTGTCCTAGCATCCTCCGTCGCGATCGGACGGTAGCAACCCGTTGAAAGGTAGACTTACCACGATGAGCGTAAAAGTTCCTGAACTCTGGAAGTTCGTCAAACACTGATGTTGGCACACTGAAGGCGGTAGTTATTTGCACGATATGAGAGAATCCGATTGCCGTAGAGAGCCTCAAGAGAGTAGAAGGCAGGCGCCACGTCGGTTCATCCAGGGGATGCCAGTCAGGCCTTAGAGTCTTGTTCTTGAGCTGCATAACCGCGAAGGGTGTGGCTCTTCTTCGTCGACGGCCCAGGGGCTTCTGCGAGCGGCATGGCAAGAGCTACTTGACGCGTCGAAGGCGTGGTGGAGAGGGCGGCGGGGGCGGCTCGCTGACCGGCGGGGCTGTCCGCGCAGCGTATCGCTGGGCGTGATTCCGTTCGTATTCGCGCGCTTCGTGGAAGTCCCAGTACGGATCGAAGTCGCCGCTGGCTCGTAGCGCCCGCAGCTTCAGGACGGCCTCGGCTCCCACCAGGCGCCAGCGGGCACCGGTCAACTCCATGCGGTCGCGGACCAGGTACCGGCAGGCCCCTTCGATGACGCCAGTGGCGATGGGATAGCCCGCCGCGAGGTAGCGGTCGTAGTGCAGATACGGCGCGTACTTCTGCAGGTAGTCGGCGCACGTATCGACCGGCTTGCGGGTGTCCTTCGACAGGCCGGCGACGGTCGCGGCACGCCGCATCGCCGCCGCCACCCGGCTGGCCTTGCCCTCGAGAATGCTCTGCACGCGCGTCCAGGCCCAATGCGCTGCATCGGGGCTCCCCTCGCGATGGAACACGTGCGCCGCCTTCCAGACGTACTCGACCACGTGGATGATGTCGAGTATCACCGTTACGTCCACGCCGTAGGCGGCGGCGCTCGCTTCCACCAGGTCGAGCTGCGTCTCGGCGCCGTCGACGAGCACGACCCAGCTCTTGACGTGCTCGGGGTCGTGGCGCTCGGCTTCCAGCGTCGCCTCGGCAACCACCTCCCAGGGCTCGCGTTGCAGGCTCGCCCAGACCCGCTTGGCCACCGGGCGGGGCCGCACGAGCGGGGGCTTCGCGCCCGGCTGTCGTGGCATCAGGCTCCGCAGGAACTCCTCGGGGCTGCGCACCAACGGCGCCGTCGTGTAGACGGCGGCCACCGTCGCCATGCGCTTGGCGTTCTTCTTCTCGCCCGGCTTCAGGCGCTGGAACAGGGAGAGCGGCTCCCGTTGCTGCCGGCGCTTCTCGGCCGCCCGCCGCGTCGCCTCGCGCAGGTCGTCGCGATACAGCACCACACCCTTGCCGTCGAAGGTGAGCACGACGACCGACCCCTCGGGGGGCGGCTCGCCCGTCGCCGCACGGCGCGCCTCGTAGAAGGCGTCGAAGTCCTCGGCCGCACGAGCCACCAACTGTTCCGCCTGACGCTTGGGCACTTCGGCCCCGGTACTGCGAGACAGATCGAACAGCGCTTCGTCGAACGACCGCGACGCGGCCGCCTCGGCCACCCGCCGGCGTACCTCCAGCGAGTAACGCTCCGGCGGCAGGTTCAGTGCGGCATCGAGCGGATGCAGACTGTCATGACCGGGACGCGCGTAGCCCACGCGCTCGACCGCCACGGTGCCGAAGGTCGTCTCGATGCGGCGTTCGTGCACGCGCCGTTGCGAGCGCTCGACACCGTCGGCCCCCGTGACCGGACCGGCGGTCTCCCCCGGACTGCGCTGTTCGAGGTGCCCCTGCAGGAGCTTGCGCATCAAGTCCTGCCCCCGCCGCTGCAACTCCCGTTCGAGGTTGCTCTCGCTCATCTGTTGTGCTTCGCGCGAAGAAAGGTAGGCTTTGGCCTCGGCGAAGGCGGCCTCGGCCGCCGCATACGGCGCCGGGGCGGGGGGAGTGGGGACAACGGCTCGCATCGCTCAGCTCTCCCGCAACCGCTGCTGCGCATGCCGGACCACAGGATAAACCAGGACCGTCTTGGGCGCCTCACCGGCACGGCGACCGTGCCGGTCCATGCGACCGCGACCGCTGGTCGAGCCCAACGCGACAAAGTTGGCGGCGCGGTAGCAACCCCCGTGGTGGCGGCGCGCATCCACCAGCGTTTCCACCAGCCAGGGCTCGACGTGGTAACGGCGCGGCCAGTCCACCGCCAACTGCGAGAGACCGCGCGCCAGAACGGCGCTGGCCAGGTTCTTCACCCCGACCCACGGCAGCAACAGGAAGCGGCTGTTGTTGACCACGTGCTGCAGATTCCGCGCCCGAGTCCGATCATCCCAGCCGACCCAGCGGTCCCGGACCGCCATGCGCCAGGCCGGACTGGAGAACTGCAGGCAGCCGACCACCGCCCCCTGAGGCCGCGACGCAAACACCAGATAGCGCAGGTGAGCGCCGAACGGGACCGTGTGCCCAAGGTAGTGGTAGCGTCCCACCAGCTCCCGGAACAGCAGGCGCTGGGCAGGCTCGCGCACCAACTCGACCGCCAGCGGCTCGACATCGCGCACGCTGCCGACCAGCGGGAGCCCCGGCTCCCCTGCCGCCGTCCGGGGAACGCGGGTGACCGAACCGAGTGCGCGGCCCCGGCGCTTGGCAGGCAGCTCCAGCGCATCCTCCGCGTCGAGCCGCTCGAGGAACTCTCGGCACTCCCGCGCCTTCAGCCGCCCGTTCGGCCGCCGCCACCGCAACAACTCGCACACCGTGCGCGCCAGCTCCATCCGGCTCAGACCCGAACACTCCCGCACGACCTCGCGGATCAACGTCATCTCCTGCACGCTGAACGCACGGCCCGAGAATCGCGTCGTCGCCACGGTCGTCACAGCAGCGTCTCCCTTCCCACGAGACCGTAGCAAAACGCCCCGCAAATGTCCAGAGGGGGCGCGCCGGAGGGAACCGACCGACGCGCCAGGCGCCGCGATCAGATCGGGCTGGCTGCCCGTAAGAGGCGGGTGGGCGCTGTCCGAAGTTCTGTCCCCGCGAAAATGAACAGAAAAGGAACCGTCCGCGGGCGAAAATGCCTATGAACAGGGAAAAAAACGGTCAACGAAGAAGAGCCACACCCAACCGCGAACTGCATCGCATCGAAGGTATTCACAATTCCCGGCCGAGATACCCTCACCTTGGTGCCGCTTCCCAGCCTTGCACCAAGAGCGCACGAGAGATAGTACGAACGAACAAAGGAACTCCAAACCGTCGCAGTCTCAATGGCCGCGAACGCCAACTCGCGGTCGTCAGACGCGCTACAGGGAGGCTGTTTTTCTTCCACGATTCGCTTTAAGACACCCAAACGACGAACAGCGGTCCGCCGGAGGTTTGGGAGATAGCGCGCTGGTCGCATTGCACACTCACAGCCGTACTTCAGTAAGAGCTCGACAGAACCATTTGAAGCGGGTGATGCGTTGATCGCGGACGTTCGTTCGGCCGGAGCAAGCGGCAAAAAAGGACTGAAACTTTCGCGGAGGCGGCTCGTCAGACAAGAGAATCTCGCCAAGTCGAAGGAGGTTTGGAACTACATGGTCACCGGCAATTCGGCCGACTCCAGGCGAGCTGAAGTGTGTTTCCAATGCAGGGACTTTACGGTCAATATGAGCGATGGCCAAGAGCAATGAGTAAACGATGTAGGATTTCATCAGCGGTCCGCCATGCAGTTCAGTCCATTCGATCAGGCGCTCTATACCGCTCGTGATGCGCAACTCTAGGACACTCTCTTGCGGACACTTGTCATCGAGTTTCTCATACAAGGCATCAAGTTGACGGCGCTTTGTGGTCTCAATTCCGTTGAGCAGCGAGTGACACAGTTCTGTAAGAATCTTGGCATCTGCCATCCGAACTAGCTGCTTTGTAGAGAGCACGCCCATTTCGGCAAAGTGTTTGTCGTGCTTTCGCGTGAGTCGGTGAATAAACCACTTGAACAACCCCTGATAGGTGGCGTGCCTTTGCTCTTCGGGGTTGAGCGGAACGTTGTACGAATTGATGCGCCTGAACACTTCGCGAATGTCTTCCGGCGTGGAGACAACGAATAGGTCAATTCCCAACGGATAGCTGAGAAATCTCTCCTGGAGTGCTTCCTGGAGGTCGGAATACTTGCAGGCAGCCAATCCTTCGCCTTCCACGGATGACGCGAGCTTATACCTGCCTTGGTAGAAGCCAAGAATTGCCGTGCTCCGCTGCTGCCCGTCCACGATTTCCTTATAGACCTTTTGACTCTTGACGTCCGTTTTCTGATAGAGCGACAACTTCGGCATCGGATACCCAAGCAAGATAGTTTCAATCAGAAAGGAGCGCGCGGCGACAGGCCACACCTTATCACTACGCTGGTAGTCGCTGTTCACTTGTATTTCGTTTCGCTCCATGCCGTTGCAATAGTCCGCCACAGTCATGTTCGTCGGGACGATTTCCATGAAACTCCTCGCTTGCTGAGGTCTATCGGTTGACGTCCGGTGGCAGCCACGCTGCACAGGGCAATGCAGGCAACGCAGGTAGCTTGGCCATGTGCGGTCGGGCGTACGAGCGTTGTCGGTGATGATTGGCAACCCTGGGGCCCGTGGGGCAGCCGCGCAGGAGTCCGATGAACACGCGGTCCGTCGCGGATTGCCACGTGTAACGGAGCCGCCGGGGCGTTGGAGGCCGAGCCGGCTCCGGTCTGGTCGCGCAGTAGCAGCCGGGGGTGCACCGGGTGGCCTGGATGAGTCGGCTCTTGTGGAACTCCGCATCGCGGGGCCAGGGGATGCGGGGGAGACCGCCGGTCTTGTCCTGGCGCGCAAGGTCTCCACGCAGGCATCGGACCCGGATGCCTCAGAAAGCCGCGTCAGCCGCTCGAACGAAGGATACGCGGCGCTCGTTAGAAGCTCAGCCGTCTTCACCCGCATGGCGAGCCCCTCCCGCGCCGCCGGTCTCTTGCCCATCGCAATCCAGTCCAGTGTAAGCCACACAAGCCACACGATCCCTTCCGTCGACTCTGAGCTTGAGGCTCGTCCTCGCCACAGGCGTTATGAGCAGGCTGCGAGGAATTGTCAGTGTCGGTTGATCGGCTCTTGACGTGACTCAGTCGAACCGTGCCCGAATCCGCCGCCATGCGCTCGTAGATGCAGCGAACGAGCCGTGGCAGCAGGGACGGACCCAACCTGCCGCGCCAGCGGGTGCGCCAGGCATCGACCGGAACCCGCTCCGCTACCGGGGGCAGGCTTGCGCCCGGCACGAATCGCTCGATCTTCGACAGCCGGATGTTGTCCGTCCGGCAACCGGCGTTGTCGGCGAACAGCAGCCAGCAGTCTTCCGAGAGCCGCGGGAAGACCTTCTCCTTGATGGCCACCACCTGCACGGTGCCGAAGTGGGAGACCAGGTACTCCAGCAGCGGCACCGCGTACGGCGCGTGTCCGATCTCCGCCGGCACGACGAACGCGATCCGCCCGCCCGGACGCAGCTTGCTGGCCGCGGCGACGATGAACGGCGCCCACGACGACGAGAGCCCGCTGAACATCACGCCCAGGCGCCGGCAGTATTCGAGCGCGACCCGTCTCGTCACACCCGCGAACCGCTGGTACCGGATGAACGGCGGGTTGCCGGCGGCGCAGTCGAACCGGCGCCTGTCGCCGGCTGCCCACGTGAAGAAATCGGCTTCTACGACCGTCGCATGCGGCGCACGACCGGCGGCCTCGGCTACCGAGGCGGGATCGCGTTCTACCCCGACGCTGTGGGGGTGCAGCGCGATGAAGCGCCCGTCGCCGCTCGACGGATCGAGCAGCAGGTCTGCCGGGTTCCGGACCGCCCACCGCACCAGGGCGGCGGCGATCGCCTCCGGTGTGAAGTAGGCCCCGAGCGTCTTGCTATCGCGCGGCATCGGACTCGACAGTCAACGGCACTTCCGCCACGATGATGCAAGACGCGAGCCGGATGGAATGCGCCGGCGCGAACGGGAGGTGGCAATCGAAGGAAGTCTCACCGCGCCAGTGTACCCGCTACAGGCCCCTCAACCCCTCCGTCAGCGCGATGGCCACGCCCCACGGCTAGGGCAGCGCGAACACGAAGACGCCGCTGCCGCCCCGCGGGTTGCGCTCGTCGGGAAGGAGGTCGCCTGGGAGAATCGTCGCCCAGCTCGACCCGCCGATCGAGGGGCCGGCCACGAACGCAACGAACTGCTTGCCGTCGACGGCATAGGTGATCGGAAACCCGTTGGCCATCGTCGAGAGCCGGCTCTGCCAGAGAAGATCGCCGTTTCCTACGTCGTAGGCGAAGACGCGCCGACCCCAGTCGCCGATGAACACCAGGCCGCCGCCGGTTGTCAGCGCCGACGTGTTGTAGGGCACGCGGAGGCGCCGGCGCCAGAGGGTCTCGCCGGTCCGCAGGTCCAGCGCCTGAAACTCGCCCAGTTGGTCCGGCGCCTGCGGATGAAAGTGATTCCTCCGGCCGCGCACGGCGCCCCCGCCGCCGCCCCCGGCGCGCCGCTCGACGGGAGCGAAGGCGGCGGTCTCGCAGCTCAGGTTGAGCGGCACGTAGAGCGCCTCGGTCCCGGGGTGATACGCCATCGCCCGCAGGCTCTTGAAGCCGCCCGTGCTGGGGCAGAAGAAGAGCTCTTCGCCGACGCCGGACAGCATCCCGTCCCGGTGAGTCACCTGACCGGTCCGCGGGTCGACGTCCAGGATGTTCTGGTAGCCGAGATCGATGGCGCGCCGGAACGCGCCCGTGACGCGGTCGAGCTCCCAGAGAATCCCGAGCTTGCCCATCGTGAACAGCGAGCGCTTGCCGTCGTAGTCGATCAGGATGCGCTCGAACGACTCGTCCATGTCGTGCGAATCGCCCGGGATGTGCTGGTAGTACCACCTCAACTCACCGGTCGCGGGGTCGAGCGCAAGCGTCGAGTTGCTGTAGAGCGCGTCGCCGTCCGTGCCGCGCGCGTCGCGGTTGTGCGGCTTGGGCTGCGACGTGCCCCAGTAGACGAGACCGGTGACCGGGTCATGGCTCCCGGTCATCCAGGCGTCGCTTCCCGCGCGGAACAGGAGCGGCAGATCGCCCCAGGTGTCGCCGCCGCTCTCGCCGGGGCGGGCGATGGTCGAGGTTCGCCAGAGCAACCGGCCGGTGCGGCCGTCGACGCCGACGATGTAGCAGGTGTCGTCACGGTAACGCCCGCAGCCGGTCATCCCGGCAATGATCGTCCCATCGACGACGATCGGTCCGCTCGAGAAGGTGTAGCCCTCCTGGCCGCCCCCGACCGGCGTATCCCAGCGCGCCTCGCCGCTCCGGACATCCAGCCCGACGATGTGCGCATCGAAAGTGTTGAGGATGACCAGATCCTGGTAGACGGCAAGGCTCCGGATCTGAGCGGCGCTTCGCCGTCGCTCGTCCATCTCGCGGCGTTGCTCCCACAGGAAATCGCCCGTGCGCGCGTCGAGCGCCTGGACCACGTTGCCCGGGTTCGCGACATACATGACGCCGTCGTGCACGATCGGCGTCGTCTGCGTCACCCCGGGTTCGAGGCCCCAGGACCAGGCGAGCCGGAGTTCATCCACGTTGCTCCGATCGATCTGCTCGAGCGGGCTGTACCCCCATCCATCGAGAGTGCGCCGCCAATTCAACCAGTCCGACGGGTCGGGATCCTGCAGCATCGCATCGGTGACCGGGGCAGGGTCCCGGACCTGCGCCTGGCCGGGATACGCTGTCGCCATGGCGACAGCGGCAAATATGCACACGGCAAGCAATGCGCGACGCGTCATGTCAGCCTCCTGCGGAGCGTGAGGTAACAGGCCGGGGCTACAGGCCCCGCAGCCCTTCCGTCAGCGCGATGGTCACGCCCCACGGATCGGTGAGGAACGCGTACCCGATGCCGGACTCGCTACGCCGGTAGGGCATGTCGAGGGTCACCCCCTTCGATTCCAGCTCGCGGCAGAACCGTTGGAGGTTCTCCACCTCGAGGCCGATGTGGTCGAGCATGCGACCCTTCGTGGGCGCGCCCCCGGCGTCGGGGTTGAAGGAGAAGTTGAAGTTGATGCCCGGCAGATCGACCGCGTCGTACTGCCAGCGGATTCCCGGCGCGCCGCCGAACAGCTCGGCGTACCACGCTTGCGCCTCCTCCACCGCGTCGTCGACCAAGTAGAGGTGCAGGTGGTGCGCGCGGATGGAACCGTCCAGCGGCTCGTTGTGCCGCCGGGCGACGGGATCCGCGGCGCCGTCGTCACGCGTGAAGTTCAGGTTCACCGACGTGTCGTCGAAAAGCTCGATGCGCTCGTCCTCCGGCGAGAAGACGTTGGTGACCCCCGAGCCGCGGTCCTCGAATTCGAAGCCGGCCGCCGCGACGTCGGCCAGCGACCGCACCCGGAAGGCCATGTGGTTGAGGATCGACCCCTCCGTGCCGCCAGAGGATTCGCCTTCTTCCAGGATCACCAGCACGTCCGGGAAGGTGATCACGACGGCGTCGCCGGCCCGCTCGGCCTCGCCGCCGAGCGCCACCCAGAACGCGGTATTCGCCTCGACGTCGCGGACCATATAGTGCAGGTGCCCCATCGCCACCCCAGCGTCGTTGGGGGAGGCGATCTGCCCGTACGCGGGTGGAACGGTTCCTGCAGCCAGCAGCACGAAAACGGTGAGACCGCCGGTCAGTCTTCTCATGATTCTCCTCCTCGGCGGCGCCGGCATCCCTGCGCCATCTCGGGCTCGACCTACCGCGACGGATAGCCGCCGACCCACACCGGGCTCGACCACGCCATCGCGTCGTTCACCTGCCGGACGCGGACGTAGTAGTAGTCGCCCTGCCGGGGGTCGTCGTCGTCGGTCCGCGGGTTGTCCTCGTCGGTGTAGCTGAAGCTGACGTCGCGCGGGCCGTTGCGGATCAGGCGGCGCAGGGTGATCCGATCGTCGGGATAGCCGTCGATGGGCATCGCCCGGCCGACTCCGCCGGCGCTGAGGGTGAGCCGCACCCGGCGCTCCGGAATGTCGGCCGGCGGCCGGAAGAAAGGCGGCGCCGAGCCGGTCTCGCGGGCCTCTTCCAGGTCGAGAGTGATCGACGCGCTGGGCCGGAGACCGGACAGCCGCATCCGCAGCGAGCTGCTGTCGCCCCGCGTATTGGTGGCGAAGCTGGCGCCGTTGCGTGCCGGCTCGAGCTCGACGTGCTGCGTGGTCGGGTTGACGAAGTCCGTTCCCCTTATCGCTTCGAGGACGGCCCCGTTCACCCGGAGCTGCCCGCGCCAGTGCCGCCAGCCGCGCGGGGCGTCGCCCGGATGCAGCGGCGCCGCGTCCGACGAGAACGAGAGCAGCCACTCCTCGGTGTCGGCGGGCCGGCCGCGGCCCGTGCCATAGGTCTGGCTCCAGATCGGCTCGTCGTTCTTGAGCAACGTCACCGATTCGATCGGCGCCGTGCCGATCACCCGGCCCTCGACGGCCCGCTCGTCCGCGTAGTCGCCGCGCTGGCCCATCTCCGTGCCGTTGACGGTCACGTCCAGGATGATGCGGTCTCCGGTCGTCGCGTACGTCCGCCGCTGCTTCATCGCGTCGAAGATCGCGTCGCGGGACTTCTCGGGCGCCATCACCGCCCCGAGGCCGCCGCGTTGCGCCAGCGAGTTGCGGTTCGGGGCCGAGTAGCCGGGGTGCGAGAGATGGTCGTCCGACGCCGCCACCAGTCCCACCTGGTGGCCGTGCGACAGGTATTGCCGGACGAACCACTCGAAGGTGCCGTGCATCGACATCATCTCGATGAGCGGCTCGAGCTGCGGGTCGGACTGCCGGTAGTCGCCCGGGTTGTGGGCGTGCGGGATGACCAGCACGTCGGCCGGGTCGTAGCGCGCGTGCAGCCCCTGATACAGCTCGGACAGCGTGGGGTACTCCAGGGCCGACACGCGGTCCTTGCCCTCCGCGTCGCGGAACAGCACGTTGTGGTGGCCGCCGAAACGCGCGTGCCGCGTCCACTCCCAGCCGAGATACGGGATGAACCGGCCCGGCTCGTCGAAGGCCTGCACCGCGTTACGCGACAGCTCCCACTCGGCGTCGTCGAGCCAGACGTCGTGCTCGGAGTGGGTGACGAAGTCGAGCCGCGCGTCGTCGCGCGCGAAGGTCATGAAGAAGTCGATGGTGCCTATGCCCTCGGCGTAGCCCGAGTGCCCGTGGGTGTCGCCCCAGTAGATGCGGCGGTCCGGGTTCTCCTCGACGAGCACTGGGTTCGCGCCGCCGCGGATCTCGCCGCCCTCGGAGCGGATCTCGATCCAGTGCGGCCCCGCCTCGTCCAGGGTCAGCTCCACCACCGTGATCGGCTCGGTCCCGGCCGGCGTGGTCGCGCGCACGTCGCCGTCCACCAGCACCTCGAACGCCGGGATGTCGCCGGTCGCGCGGTTGAAGAACGCATCCTGCGCGCGCACCGACAGCTCGAACGGCTCGCCCGGCGCGACGACGCTGGGCGCGAAGCCATGCACCCCGGCCACCTGCGTCCCGCTGACCACGAACGGCAGGATCGGCAGCGGCCGCCACTCGCCGGAGGCGTCGAGATCGACGTACAGGGGCAGCGGCATGCGCGCGCTCGACGTGCCGGTCATCAGCAGGCCCTGCCCGCCGCCGCTCGTGTCGCCGTAGGCGATGGTGACCGTCTCGCCGGGGTCGACCTGCCCGGAGGCCACCCGGAAGACCAGCGCCGGCTCCGGAGCGCGGAACCCGCCGTGCGGGCCGCGCGCCATGTAGACGTCGGCCTCGAACGCCGCGTCGCCGTCGGTCGTCGCGATGGTCACGTAGCCGTCGCCCGCCGGGTCGTCGGTCTGGAACGGGCCGTAGTTGACGTTGAAGTGCCGCGCGACCCAGAAGCCGCCGCCGGTCGCCACCGGCCGCGTGCCGGCGGTCCAGATCTGGCGAACGGTCTGGTAGCTGCGCGCCTCGAACGGACCGAGCGACTCGGCGGTCAGCTCCCCGAGCGCGCCGGGCTCGTCGTGCAGGGCGAACTGCCGCACCAGCCGGTCGACGATCGCCCCTTGCGCGATGGCCGCCTGCCCGGTCGGCGGCAGCGTCGACTGCAGCCGCACCCGCGGGCCTTCGAGGCCCACCTCCCCGCGGCCCAGGGAATAGGCGTCGACCCAGTCGGCCAGGACCCGCGCCCGTTCGGCGATCGTCGCCACGTCGGTCGGGCTCGTCGCCACGTCGGCCTTCAGCTGCTCGACCGCGGCGCGCAGCTCCGGCGTCAGGTAGTCGTCCGGCCTGCCGCCGTCACCTGTTCGTTCGCACCCGGCGGCGAGGGCGCCCAGCAGCAGCAGCCCTATGCTCCGCCCGAGACCCGGTCGTCTCAAGAGTTTCTTCCGGCTGTTGCTGTAACGCTTCATTCTCGATTCGTTGCCGAGTGACGTCATCGATGTATCCCAGGTTCTTCAGATGCCACAGCGTGGACTCGAAGCTCGTTTGCAGCCGGTCCGCCACGCTGCGTACGGCCTCTTTCGTTTCCAGTGAGTCTGCCAGCGCAGAAACTGCGCGCCGCACGAGCTCATTCGGCATTAGAAACATCGCCGCGAAGGCGTTGGCGCGCCGCTCCACGTCTTGCGGCGCCCATGGACCGCTGGCAATCGCGAGGTGCGCACCGACATCTCGGTCGAACAACAAATGGCAGAACTCATGAGCGAGGGTGAACCGCCGACCGAAAGGATGCGCGTTGACGCTGTTGCGCGAGTTGACCAGGATTCCCGGCCTGTGGCGTTCCCCGTCAAGGGCAACACCTCTGATGGTCCCATCGGACAGTTGGCGGTCGACAACCGTGACACCCTGTTTCTCGATTATGCCTTCGATGTCTACGGACTCGGCCTCTACAGATTCGGGATCGACGTAATCGTGAAGGCCCTCGGCCAGTTCATATCCCTGGAACCAAGGGGGCGTGGCAGTTTCCTTCAGTGGGACATAACGACGAGCCTCGTCAATTGCAGACTGGCCCCCTTGCGGTGCATGGAGATCGATCATCAGTCGCGCCAACTCCACGACATCTCGTTTCCCGATGCTTGGAGAGACCGAACCGAACATCAAGGATACGTGGCAAGACCCTGTAACGACCAGAGGCGACTCCACGGGTTCCAGAATCGCACGGCGGGCACCGTCAGCGTATCCTGCGAGACAACTCGTCACCCGCCGCCATCCGGCACGAACGGTTCTCTCGTCCGTACCCAGCCCCGCGAGCCACATCAGACGCCGTTCGCGATGCTCCTCCACACCCTTCACGGCCAGAATCTGTCGGTGCAGTTTCCTGAACCGACGGGATTCGGGACTCAGAGACTTCAGGTATTCACTGGCGCTCACGAGAACGTCATGCAACGGCCCGGCGATCTTCTGTGGCTCCAGTCTGCTGTATCCGCGTTCGGATTCCGAGAAATCGAAATGGGCCGGCATGCCTTCGGCGCGCGTTTGCCCCCACGAAATCTCGACACGATCGCGAACCCGCCTCAGCACAACATCGGGAAACAACCCGCCTTCACTTGCAGCGCGAATCGCGTGCCTCTGCCACCACTTCTGCCAAGCACTCTCCCAGCGGGACGCCAGTTGAGTGTTGTCCGCGATCGCCCATGGCGGAAAACGGGTGGCCCGCAACGACGCCCATGCGGTATCGCCTTCGTTCCTTGGAAGTCGTTCCTCGTGAAGCAGAGGATTCCAGTTCTCGGCAAACCACTCCATCAGCGGGAGAAGGTACCAGTGGACAGATTCCGTTCGCTCACCGTCCTCCTGGTGGGCGCACAGGTTCCGACCTTCGACCCATAGCTCGAAGCTGCCCCAGGATACGCTGACTTCCGCCTCCGCAGCGTGGCCGCCATCGGGGTCCGGCGCGAACGCAAGCCTCAGTGCGAATTCGCTGGTGTCCCCGGCAAGCCGCTCCCATCGAGTGCCCATCATCATGCTCGCTCAATCCCAGTACGTCCGGATGTCACGCCGACGTACGCGCTGCTCATCGAGCCACTTGCGCCGGAGGATTTCCGGCACTCGGATCCACCCGACGGGGTACCCATGCCAGATGTCCGGCCGGTGCTGGCGTGCACAGTAGGCCTTGCCGTCGTGCACAGAGTACCGCGTGTCGTCAGCCAATTCGCTCTCAGTCAGCAATCGTTGCGCGATCTCTGACGTGATCTCCTTCGGACACAGCGCGCCCCGGCGTCCCCGCTGCCAAGGCTCCTTGTGCTTAAGGCTGCCCTCATAGCGCATTTCAGCCGCGTTTCGCCGTCAATCCTGCAACTCGTAGAGGAACGCCCGGGGCGTCCCCTCAACGACCACGTCCCGGTGCGCACGCCCGCCGGCGGGCCAGAAGAGGACGTCCTTGTAGGCGTAGAGCCTGGTGTCGGCGATTCCGTCCTCGCCGGTCTCCCGCAAAGTGCCGCCTTCGAGGATCACCGCGACCGTGTCGTTGTTATGGACGTGGAGCGGCAGCTCCTGTCCGGCGGCGAGCCGGACGTCCCAGACCCGCACGCGCTCCTCGTCCAGCACCAGCGTCGCGCCCTCATGCAGCATCGCGGGCGGCACGTCGGTCCGCGGCTCGCGGGCCGGCGGCGGGTAGTTCTTCATGTCGATCATGATCGAGTGCCGCTCCGGCTGCCCGATGCCCTCCTCCTTGTGGGTCACCCCCTTGGGGAGCAGGAAGGTGCTCGGGACCTCGAACGGCGTCTCGCTGACGGTGAACGTCCCGTCGGGGCGCGTCACCCGTAGCGGCCCCCAGCGCAGGAACACGCCGGTCATGTCGTAGCGGTGGCGATGGTACTCCGCCGGCACGCCGTCCGGCCAGACGACCTCCCAGACGATCACGCGTTCGTTCTCGAAGCGCTTCGTGCCCCCCTCGCGCGGATACGCGTGCGGGTAGTCCGGCTCGTCCTGGGCCGGCTGCGCCGAGACCGGAACGACCCCGATCGCCAGGAGACCGGCGACCATCAGGCCGGAGAACATCAGGCTGGCGAGCAGGGCGCCGCCGCCTGCCGTGCCCGAACGCCGCTCGCGTCCTGCAACCATGGCCCCCTCCCTCCGGGTTCGATACTCCTTCATTGTGCCCTCAGTCGATCCAGGAGCGCCCGGGCTTGCGGGCATGCCGCTTCGACGGCGCAACCGGGTCCTCGCTGTCCACCAGCAGCAGCACGGGCGCCCCGGCACGACCGGACGCGACGGCAGAGGCGAAACGGTTGAACGTTTGCTCGCGCCCGCCGCCCCGTACGATCTTGACGCTGCCGCCCAGGTCGGCGGACTTGAAGAACCCGCTCCAGCCCTCGCGGAACCGGGCGCGAAGCGATCGGCCGTCGCCGCCGCCCTCGACGTACAGGTTCGCCGTCACCACCGGTTCCCGCCGAGTTCACCCGAAGTCCAGAGGTCGCCAAGGCGGTAGTCCTCCAACCACTTGGCGAGGTCCGCCTTGTCGAGCCGCTTCATCTCGGTCCGTCCATCGTGCTTCTCGCACACCACGACACTCTCCGGGCGATCGGTCAGCGCATCGACAAGCACGTCCGAATGCGTCGTCACGATGAGTTGACTGCGTTCGGAGGCCTCGACCAGCAGGTCGGCGAGAGTCGGCAAGAGGTCCGGATGCAGGCCCAGCTCGGGTTCTTCGATGCAGATCAGAGGCGGCGGCTCGGGGTGCAGCAGAACCGCCAGCAGACAAAGGTAGCGCAACGTCCCGTCCGACAGGCGGCTGGCGGGAATCGACCGGTTGCCCGTTTCCTCCAGGAACAAGGAGACCGTGCCTCCGGTCACGGGGCATTGGAGATCGACGATGCCATCGAACAGTTTGCCCAGCGCAGTCAGGAAGGATCTTCCGTTGCGTTCCATGCAACTGCGAAAGTACAAGCGGCAGATTCCCGGCTCCCTCTTC
Organism: Vicinamibacterales bacterium; assembly: GCA_965116825.1. GTDB lineage: Bacteria > Acidobacteriota > Vicinamibacteria > Vicinamibacterales > UBA8438 > WTFV01. The sequence continues at coordinate 2,048,338 of OZ220736.1, read as the reverse complement.
CAGAAAATCGCTCCGCGCGTGGGCGCTGCAGGGCAGGCGCGAGCGTGCGTCGGGCCCGAACGACCAGTTCCGGTAGAGGCGAATGCGTCCATACTGCTCCCGCAGATGCCAGAGCGCCGGAAACATCGGGTTGGAAAAAAGAGAAAGCAGTGATTCTTCCTGTCCGAACTGGCTGGCGAACTCGAGAGCGCCAGCGTTGAACGTGAACTCCGCCGCCAGCGTCCGCGGCGCGACAACGTCTCGATTCTTCGTTTCCACCGCCCGTGATTCGGTTTCCCTCATTTCCCTCCGGCGGTCCGGAGAACGACGATGGTACGAAAGCGGCTTCAGTTCGGCGGCACCGGGCCATTCACGGTGGCCCTGGTCCCGATCCTGCGCGGTGACGCCGTGGCCGCACTGCCCTTCAGGTCCATCGGACGACCTCTCTGCAGGCTCGATTCGTTCTTCCTCCATCAACGGTCGTCCGTCGCGATCACTCAAGGTCAGTGAATGGCGAAGCGTGCCATCCGGTGGAAAATCGACCAGCGCCTCCATCGTAAGGGACTGCGAGCTGTCCGATCCCTTCCACAACCACTCGCGAACTCCGCCGGTGCGTGAAATCGGATCCGCGATCGCGCGCGGCGCGGCCTGAAACAGCGAGACGACCTCAAGCAGGTTCGATTTTCCGGAGCCGTTCGGACCGATGAGGACGTTCAACGGTTCCATCGGCAGATCGATCCCCTCCGGCCCGAACGACAGGACACCCGATAGTTTCAGCCTGTCGAACAGCCTTGTCATCGACCGGCCTCGCAGGCGCCGCGCACTATCAACTGCTGAGTCCCCCGGGGGCGCTTCGGTGAGGCGCCGCTCCCCGCCCACCGCTACGCCGGCGGCACGAAAGCCAGGAAGCGCCGCGGGTTGTCGACCAGGATCTTGCGGATCGCCTGCTCCGGCACCCCGGCGTAGCGCAGCTTCGGCACGAACTGCATCAGCACCGACGCCCACCCGTGGCCGTAGTAGCGCTTGAACTGCCGGACGTTGCCCTGGTCGGACGAGAGCAGGATGTGATCCTCCAGGCCCGCCTCGAGCAGGTCCTGCACCATCCGCACCTTGTCGGCGGCGGGGATGTCGGAGCGGCCCATCTCGTGCCCCAGAGTATCGAGGCCGATGAAGGCGCCGCGCCGCGCCACCGCCGTGTGGGTGCCCAGCGGGTCGTGCTCCGGCTTGATCGTCGCCATGTGCCCGATCACGACGTGCGACAGGTCCACGCCCGCCCCTTCGATGACGTCCATCTGCTCCATGGCGCAGCTCGGGCAGCTCTCGTGCGGCGTGTGCGTGAAAATCGGCAGCCCGGTCCGCAGGTGGGCGCGGGCGACGGCCCGGTGCACCTTGCGCTCGTCGGGCCGCATCTCGAGCGACGACGCGATCTCGCCGAACGCGCCCCAGCGCTGGGCGGCGGCGTCGGCCACAAGCTCCTCGACCAGCTCGTCCTCGGACATCTCGGCCACACGCACCGGGTAGATGGCGAAGCCGATGTCCTCGAAGTAGCCGCCAGCCATGACGATGCGCACCTCGCTGCGGGCGGCGATGGCGTTCAGGTGCTCGACCTGCTCCGCGGTGCGGCGGCCGGTCGCCGCGTCGACGATGCAGCCGAGCCCGTCGAAGGCGCACGCGCGCAGCTCCTCGACCGCGAGATCGACGTCGCCGCGGCCGACGTGCTCGTGGAAGAGCGTCGCCCCCTCGGCGAGCTCCGCCGGGTCGACGTCGCCCTGCAGGGTGCGGATGATCGCCCCCCCGGGGAAGGTCGGCGGCTCGGCGCTGGTGAACGTCTGTTGCGCATGGAGCGGCACTGCGGCGCCGAACGCCGCGGCCCCGGCGCCGGATGCTGCGGCGGTGCCGAGAAGGCCGAGGGCTTCGCGTCGGGTGTACTGGCGGCGCCCGGCGGTCGGATCGGTCATCGTCGTTCTCCCGTGGGGTAAATGGCGCCCGGTGCGGAGCGCGTGGGGCATCCTACCCCATGCGACTCCCGCGGCACGCATCGTTCACGCGCACGTTCCTGGAGCGGGACATCCGGGGGCTGGGGTCGACGGTCTCTCCGGACGCGCTGGGCCGCTTCTGGCGCATGCTGGCGCACGTGCACGGGCAGACCTGGAACGCGGCGGAGCTGGCGCGCTCGATGGGCGTGAGCGCGACGGCGGTGAACCACTACCGCGACCTGCTGGCGGGCGCCTTCATGCTCCGCGTGCTGCCGCCCTGGTTCGAGAACCTGGGCAAGCGCCTCGTCAGGTCGCCCAAGGGCTACCTGCGGGACAGCGGGATTCTGCATTTTCTGCTCGGTCTGGAGGAGCCGCAGGAGCTGCCGCTGCATCCTCGCTACGGCGCAAGCTGGGAGGGGTTCGCTCTGGAGCAGACCCTCCTGGCGCACGGCGAGCGCGAGGCGTACTTCTACGGCACCCAGCGGGCCGCCGAGCTGGATCTGCTGCTGTTGCGGCGCGGCCGGCGCTGGGGGTTCGAGTTCAACTGCGCCGACGGGCCGAGCACGACCCGGTCGATGCACATCGCCATCGACGACCTGGGACTGGAGCACCTCTGGGTGGTCTACCCCGGCGACCGGCAGTACCCCCTCACCGACGACATCACCGCCCTGCCGCTGACGCGCATCCGCGACATCGAGCTGCGTCCGCCCGAATGAGCGGCGGAAACCGGCAGCGGTCACGACACGTCGTGGTCCGCCGGCTCGACGACGTGATCCAGCATGTCGAGGAACACGCGGCCGATGTGCTCGTCGGCCACGCCGTAGTGGACCTGCTTGCCGTGGCGCCGGCCCCGCATCACCCGCGCGGCGCGCAGCAGGCGCAGGTGGTGGCTGACCAGCGACGAGGACAGGCCGAGCCGTCCGGCGATGTCGCCGACCGGGCGGGGGCCGGACAGGCAACCGAGGATGATGCGCAGGCGCGTCGGATCGCCCATGAGCCTGAACATCTCGGCCAACTGGCTGACCGTATCGTCGTCCAGGGTCGCGAGCCGGCCGGGCTCCGGCCGCGTCACGTTGTCCATCACCCACACTATACAACATATGAACATGTGTTACAGTGTTTAACCATGCACGGCCACCACGGAGAACAGCACACTGACCACCGGCCCGGGGCGGGCGGCCATCCTGCCCACACGCCGGGTTCGTCCGCCGGAGACGCGGATGATCGGCGCCGGCTGTCGGGCGCCCTGTGCCTCACGGGCGGGTTCCTGCTTGTGGAGGTCGCCGGCGGCGTGATCGCCGGCTCGCTGGCGCTGCTCGCCGATGCAGGCCACATGCTGACCGACACCGCGGCGCTCGGTCTCGCGTGCATCGCCGTGCGGGTCGCCACGCGGCCCATCGATACCCGGCGTTCGTACGGCTATCACCGGTTTCCGGTGCTCGCCGCGTACGTCAACGCGGTCACGCTGCTGCTGATCGTCGCCTGGATCGCGTTCGAGGCGGTGGCGCGCATGCGAGAGCCGGTCGAGATTCTGGGAGGGCCGATGCTGGCCGTCGCGGCGGTCGGCCTGCTGGTCAACCTGGCCGCGTTCCGCCTGCTGCACGACGGCGCCAGCGACAGCCTGAACGTGCGGGGCGCGCTCGTACACGTGCTCGGCGACCTGCTCGGCTCGGCCGCCGCGATCGTCGCCGCGCTGGTGATCCTGGCGACCGGGTGGACGCCGATCGACCCGATTCTCTCGCTGCTCGTCGCCCTGCTGGTGCTGAGGAGCGCGGTGTCGCTGCTGCGCCGTTCCGGTCACGTCCTGATGGAGGGCCGTCCCGACGATCTGGACGCGGCACACGTCGCGCGGACCGTCGTGGATACGGTTCCCGAGGTCAGCGACGTGCACCACATGCACATCTGGTCGCTGAGCCCCGGCCGCCCGGTGATGACCTTCCATGCCCGCGTCGATCGCGGCGCCGTCCACGACCGGGCGCTGGAGCGGGTCCTGGCCTGCCTTCGCGAGCGGTTCGGGGTGCGCCACGCGACCGTTCAGTTGGAGCACGAGCGGTGCACGGGGCCCGGGGAGTGCCATCCGGGGTAGCCGCCTGTCGGGTCGATTCCCGTCACCGGCTATCATCGCCGGAGCAGACGAGCCCGACCAATCGTTCGCCCGCTACCTTTTTTTGGAGATCGACCGCCTTGTCGCAGGCAGCGCGGGTGAGGCATCCTAGCGACTGATGGCGACCCCGACCCCGGCGACTCCTCCCGGCTCGCCCGCACCCGGCGCAGCCGCCTCCGATCTCCGCTGCCTCCGCGCGCTCGAACGGAAGGTCCTCTGGCTGGCCGTCTGGACGATCCACCACGCCAACCACCTCCGGCCCTCGCGCGACGGGCTGAAGGTCGGCGGCCACCAGGCGTCGTCGGCGTCGGTGGCGGCGCTGATGACCGCGCTCTACTTCGACGCCCTGCGGCCGGAGGACCGGGTGGCGGTGAAGCCGCACGCCAGCCCCGTGTTCCACGCCATCCAGTACCTGCTGGGCAACCAGACGCAGGATCAGCTCGCGCGCTTTCGGGGGTTCGGCGGCGCGCAGTCGTACCCCTCGCGCACCAAGGACACCGACGACGTCGACTTCTCCACCGGATCGGTCGGCCTCGGCGTGGCGATGACCAGCTTCGCCGCGCTCGTGCAGGACTACGTGCGGCTGAAGCGCTTCGGGTCGGAACGGCCGCCGGGCCGCATGATCGCCATCGCGGGCGACGCCGAGTTCGACGAGGGCAACATCTTCGAGGCGCTCGTCGAGTCGTGGAAGCACGACGTCCGCAACGTCTGGTGGATCATCGACTACAACCGCCAGAGCCTCGACGCGGTGATGGTCGAGCGCTTCTCGGACCGGCTGGAGACGGTCTTCCGCAACCTCGACTGGCGGGTGAAGGTGCTCAAGTACGGACGCCTCCTGACCGCCGCCTTCGAGCGGCCGGGCGGGGACGCGCTGCGGCAGTGGATCGACTCGGCGGAGAACTCGCGCTACTCGGCCCTGGCCTACAAGGGCGGCGCGGCGTGGCGCGAGGAACTGCTGCGCGACCTCGGCGACACCCACGGCATCCGGACCCTGCTCGACGAGCACGACGACGACGCGCTCGGGCGGCTGATGACCAACCTGGGCGGACACGATCTGGCCACCCTGCGCGACGCCTTCCGCGCCGTGGGGGACGACCGGCCCACCGCTTTCATCGCCTACACCATCAAGGGCTACGGCCTGCCGTTCGCCGGCCACAAGGACAACCACGCGGGACTCGTCACCCCCGACCAGATGGCGTCCTTCAAGCAGCGGATGGGCATCGCGGACGGCGACGAATGGGACCGCTTCGCCGGGCTCGACGTCCCGGCCAACGAGCTGCAGGCGTTTCTGGATGCGGTCCCCTTCGGGCGCGCGTCCGGCCGGCGGCATGCCGCGGCGCGCATCGCGGTGCCGGAGCGGTTCGAGCCGCCCCCCGGCGATCGACTGTCGACCCAGGACGCGTTCGGCCGCTTCCTGTCCGACCTCGCGCGGCGCCACCCCGATCTGGCCGACCGGGTGGTGACGTCGTCGCCGGACGTGACCGTCTCGACCAGCCTCGGCTCGTGGCTGAACCGCCGCCACATCTTCGGGCGGCGCGCCCGCGGCGACCTCTTCAAGGACAAGCGGATCGTCTCCGCCCTGAACTGGGAGGTCTCCGCCGATGGCCAGCACATAGAGCTGGGGATCGCCGAGAACAACCTGTTCATCCTGCTGGCCGCGCTCGGGCTGAGCGCGCCGCTCTTCGGCGAGCGGCTGCTGCCGATCGGCACCGTCTACGACCCGTTCATCAGCCGCGGCCTCGACGCCCTGAACTACGCCTGCTACCAGGACGCGCGCTTCATCGTGGTGGGGACGCCGTCGGGCGTGTCGCTGGCCGCCGAGGGCGGCGCGCACCAGTCGATCTACGAGCCGCTGCTCGGCATGGGTCAACCAGGGCTGACGTCGTTCGAGCCGACCTACGCGGACGAGCTGTGCGAGATCCTGCGCTGGAGCTTCGAGCACCTGCAGGCCGCCGACGGCGGTGCCGTCTACCTGCGCCTCTCCACGCGCCCGGTGGATCAGCCGGCCCGGAGCCTGACCGCGGATCTGGCGCGGCAGATCACGGCCGGCGGCTACTGGCTGACGCCTCCCGGTCCCCGCGCGGAGATGGCGCTCGTGGCCAGCGGCGCGGTGCTGCCCGAGGCAATCGAGGCGCACCGGCAGATCCTGGAGGACGTCCCCGATGCCGGACTGCTGGTGGTCACCTCGGTCGACCGGCTCTACCGCGGGTGGACCGCAAGCCACCGCGGCGGCATCGGGGCGGCCCGACCGGTCTCGCACGTCGAGCGGCTGCTCGAGCCCCTGCCTGAGGGAGCAGGCCTGATTACCGTGATCGACGCCCATCCGGCAACGCTGTCGTGGCTGGCGTCCGTCCGGCGGCAGCGCGTGATCCCGCTCGGCGTGGATCGCTTCGGGCAATCCGGCGATCTGCCGGACCTGTACCGCGAGTACCGCCTGGACGTGGACGCGATCATCGACGCGGCGGCGCGCGTCGCAATCCCGGTAGGCCTGTGATAGGCTACCGGTCCGTCCTGCGCCGAGTTTTTCGCGAGATAGACCCCCTTGTAGAGCCTACCGATACCGGTAGCTTCCACTACCGGTGTGCGAAACCCCCTGCGTTCACGTTCAATTGGTACGCATGATGTCGCGGGGCGCTCGGAAGCCGACTCTGCCACCCCGTTCCCGCCGTCCGCTCTTCGTTCCGTCCTTCACGTTCGCGCTGACGGCGTTGCTGTGCGCCGTCACGGCGCCGCGGGTCCACGCCCAGAACCCGACCCCGGGATGGGACGGGACGGTCGAGGTGAACACCAGCTCGCTGGAGATCGAGAAGGGGAAATCCACGAGCTACAGCTTGAGACTGACCGAGCCGCCGACCGGGGACGGATGGTGGGTCCGGGTGTTCGTCGACGGCGCGGTGCGCACGGACGGCAACTACATGGGTATCTCCTGGGTGCCGTCGGTCGGCTGGGAGTTCGATGAGGGCGAGAACCCGTGGCGCACGATCAACATCAGTGTGGATGAGGATGCCGTGGCCGGGACGGAGGTGACCTTCGAGCACGAAGTGTGGGATCACGACTCGAATTGCCCGGTGCACAACGTCGGTCGGCTGACCGTGCGGATCGTCGAGGAGAGGCCGGCCGAGCCGCTGCCCGAGCTGTCCATCCGGGACGCGTCCCGGGTGACCGAGGGGGACGCCGCGAGCTTCGAGGTGCGGATCAGCAAGGCGAGCGACCGACCGGTGACCGTCCGCTACGAGACGGAGGGCGGGACCGCTCTCGAGGACACCGACTTCGACAGGGCGTCGGGCACGCTGCGGTTCGAGCCGAACGACAGGGTCAAGACCGTCCAGGTGCAGACGACGAACGATGCGCTCGACGAGCCGGACGAGAACTTCGCCGTGAAGCTGAGCAGCCCGAGCGGAGCGACGCTGAACGACGCTACCGCGACCGGAACCATCCGCGACAACGACGATACGCCCAAGCTGTCGATCGGCGACGCGACGGTGGCCGAGGGCGGCACGGCGGAGTTCGAGGTGACGCTGGACAGCCCCAGCGGGCAGGACGTGACGGTACGCGTCCGGACACGGAACGGCACCGCGCGGTCGGACTCGGACTACGGCGCGGTGGACACGACGCTGACTTTCCCCGCGGGCGAGACGCGGAAGACCATCGACGTGCAGACGACACGCGACGAAGACTACGAAGCGGACGAGGACTTCACGGTCCGGCTGAGCAGTCCGCGCGGGGCGACGATCGAGGACGGCACCGGGGACGGAACCATCACCAACGACGACAGCCCGCCGCAACTGTCGATCGACGACGCGACGGTGGAAGAGGGCCAGACTGCCACGTTCGAGGTGACGCTCACCGGCGAGCGATCGGTGACCGCGACGGTACGCTACTCGACGATGGACGGCAGCGCCGTCGAGGGCTCGGACTATACCGCGATCGACGGCGGCACGCTCACCTTCCGGCCGGGAGACGACAGCGAGACCATCCGCGTGAGCACCCGAGAGGACAGCGCCAGAGAGGATACCGAGACCTTCACGGTCGTGCTGAGCGAGCCGCAGGAGGCCACCATCCAGACCGGCACGGGAACCGGGACGATCAACGACGACGACGCGGGCGCGCTGCCGTCCCTGCGGATCGTGGACGCGACGGTGACGGAAGGAGGCACCGCGTCGTTCGAGGTGACCCTGAGCGCGACGAGCACGGAAACCGTGACCGTGGCCTACGAAACCCGCGACGTCACGGCGCGGGGGGGCGACGACTACACGGCGGTGACGACGCCGGCCACGTTGACCTTCACTCCCCAGGACCTGAGCGAGACGATAACGGTAGCGACGCTCCACGATCAGGACTACGAGGGCGACGAAGCGTTCGAGGTGCGGCTGAGCAGCCCGAGCATGGCGACGATCGACCGCGGCACCGCGACGGGAACCATCCAGGACAACGACGACCCGGGGCTGTCCATCAACGACGTGACGGTCAGGGAAGGGGGCGCGGCGCGGTTCACGGTCAGGCTGGAGGGCCCCACCGACCACGCCGTTACCGTAACCGCAACGACCAGCGACGGCACCGCCGTGGCAGGCGAGGACTACACGACAAAGTCGCAGAGTCTGATAATCCCTGCCCGTGAGACCACGGCCACCTTCTCGGTCGACACCCTCGCCGACGAGGTACCGGACTCGAACGAGACCTTCACCGTCACCCTCAGCAACCCCAGCGGCGCAACCCTCACCGACGACACCGGCACCGGTACGATCATCGAAGGTGGTGGCGACGGCGACGGCGATGGCAATGGCGACGGCGACGGCGATGGCAATGGCGACGGCGATGGCGATGGCGATGGCGATGGCGACGGGGATGGGGACGGGGACGGCGATGGCGACGGAAGCGGCCTCCCCTCCCTGTCTATCGCGGACGCGGCACCGGCAACCGAGGGGGGCACAGCCGAGTTCGCGGTGACATTGAGCGAGGCGAGCGGGCAGGCAGTTACCGTGGCGTTCGCGACGGCGGACGGGACGGCGAGGGCGGACTCGGACTACACGCGGACCACCGGGAGGCTGCGGTTCGAGCCGGGCGACACCACGCGGACGATCCGGGTTCCGGTGCTCGACGACGAGATCCTGGAGGACACCGAGAGCTTCTCGGTAGAGCTGTTCGATCCGGTCGGGGCCACTGTGGCCGACGGAACCGGGGAGGGAACCATCACCGACGACGACCAGGGCAGGCTGCCGGCGCTGGCCATCGACGATGCGGCGCCGGTCATCGAGGGCGTGGCGGCGCTGTTTCCGGTCCGCTTGAGCGCCGCGGTCGACCAGGCGGTGACCGTGTCCTACACGACGGCGGATGGGACGGCGCGCGCCGGCTCGGACTACACCGGGTCCGACGGAACGCTGACCTTCGAGCCGGGAACCACGCTCCTGACGATAGAGGTCGCGACCCTGGACGACGAAGCCGAGGAGCCGGAAGAGCTCTTCACGATAGCGCTCAGCGACCCGGCCGGGGCCACCCTGGAGGACGACACCGGAACGGGGACGATCCGGGACGACGACGGCGACACCGGCGACTTCCCGGCACTGTCGATCGCCGACGCGCCGCCGGTCGTCGAAGGCGGAACCGCCGAGTTCCCGGTGACGCTCAGCACGGCGGTAGAGCACGTCGTCACCGTGGCCTACGCGACGGCGGACGGGACGGCGAGGGCCGGTCTGGACTACACGCCGGCGACCGGGACGCTGCGTCTCGAGCCCGGCGACACGCTGGGAACGATCCGGGTTGCGTCGCTGGACGACGAGACGCTGGAAGAGACGGAGGACTTCGCCGTGACGTTGAGCGCCCCGGCCGGGGCGACGCTGGCGGACGCGACCGGCAGGGGGACGATCACCGACAACGACGAGGGCAGGCTGCCTGCGCTCTCCATCGGCGACGCGCCGCCGGTGACCGAGGGCCAGACCGCCCGGTTCCCGGTGACGCTCAGCGCGCCCATCGAGCAGGAGGTCAGCGTGGCGTTCGCTACGGCGGACGGCACGGCAAGGGCCGGCTCGGACTACGTCGCGAAAGAGGAGACCCTGACCTTCCCGCCGGGGACGACGCGCCGTACGGTGGAGATCGTGACGCGACAGGACGAGTTCGTGGAGTCGGAGGAGAAGTTCACGGGAAGGCTGAGCGACGCGACCGGGGCGGGAGTGGAGGACGACAGCGGGACAGGAACGATCGTCGACGACGACCTGGTGGAGGGCCTGCCGACGCTGGCGATCGGGGACGCGCCGCCGGTGTCCGAGGGCGCTGCCGCCGGCTTCGTCGTCACGTTGAGCCCCGCGAGCGAGCAGGTGGTCAGGGTGTCCTACCGCACGCAGGACGACACCGCGGCGGCGGGGCTCGACTACGCGGCGGCCGACGGGACGCTGCGCTTCGACCCGGGAGACACGACCCGCACCATCGCGGTGACGACGCTGGTCGACGAGCTGGCGGAGGGCCCCGAGCGATTCACGGTCGAGCTGAGCGACTCTGTGGCGGCGGTGGTGACGGACGCGACCGGGGTGGGAACGATCACCGAAGTGGCGGAGCGGATCGCGATGGTGAACCGGACCGTCCTGCCGGAGCTGGGTCGCGCGCTGGCCTTCTCCGGGGCGACGTGCCGGTTCGATCGCGGGCTCTCGGGGCCGATGAACCGCGGCGGCTCCCAGGGCCGGGGCGGGTACCTGTCGCTCTCGCACGGGCTGGCCTCCGACCGGCCGGCGTCCAATCCGCTGGCTACCGACCGGCTGAGCTCCGATCCGCGGCTCTCGCCGATGCACGAGCAGTTGACCCTGGAGCGCGCCCTCGGCGACTCGTCGTTCCTGATGCCGATGCAGGACGAGGAGGGCGGCCCGGGGCGTCTCGCGGCGTGGGGCTGCGGCGACTACCGGCACCTGGGGGGCGGCGGCAACGGGGGCGTGGCCTGGAACGGCGAGGCGTTCAGCATGAGTCTCGGCGCCGACGTGCGGCTCGGATCCAACACCCTGGCGGGGTTGTCCGTATCCCGATCGAGGGGTTCGTTCGACTACCGCGCAGGCGGTCCGGGCGGAGAGGCCGGAGGCGCCTACGACCTGCGGCTGACCGGCGTGCATCCGTACCTGGGCTGGTCGGTGACACCCGATCTGGAGGTCTGGGGCATGGTCGGCCACGCCTGGGGCGAGCTGCGGATAGAGGACGATCTGGCCGCCGGGCCGCTGCTGAGCGCCGCGACGCTGGACTCGGGAGCGGTGGGCGTCAACGGGCGCCTGCTCGCGCGCGGAGCGACGAGCTTGACGCTGAAGGGCGAAGGGGCGCTGGCGCGGCTCGGGATCGCCGGCGACGGCGGGGTGGTCGACGCGCTCGCGGTGAACGTGCGGCGACTGCGGTTGAGCACGGAGGCCAGGCACGAGCTCCTCCTCTCCTCCGGCGCTTCGCTCACCCCGTGGGGAGAACTGGGCCTGCGCCACGACGGCGGCGACGGCGAGACCGGGGCGGGCCTGGAGGTCGGCGGGGGCCTCCGCTACCGGAATCCGCAGGGGTGGACCACGGAGGGTTACGGCCGCTGGCTAGCGGCGCACCAGGGCGCGTTGCGCGAATGGGGCTTCGGCGCGGTTATCCGCTACGACCCCGGGGCCACCGGCCGCGGCCCGTCGCTGAGCCTGATGCCCGGATGGGGAGACACCGCCAGCGGCGTGCGACGCCTGTGGGAGCGCGGTGCCGATCCCACCGTACCCGGGGCGGCGGGCTCGCGCCTGGATGCGCAACTCGGCTACGGCTTCGCCGCGTTCCGCGGCCGGGGCGCGCTGACCCCCTTCGGAACGGTGAGCCTCGACCGCGAATACGGGCGCGGCTACCGGCTGGGCAGCCGCCTGTCGCTGGGCCGGTCGGCCAATCTGAGCCTGGAGGCGGAGCGTCGCGAGCGCACCGCCGCGGCGGCGGTCCACGCGGTGTTCGTGCGCGGCACTCTGGGCTTCTAGACCGGGTTCCACCGGGTCGCGCCGGGTCCCCGAAGCCGACGCGGCTCGCGGGCGGACTGTGCACTCCACGTAATATAGGCACGGAACAGACGATGTCGGATCAGGTTGAAGTCCGTCTGCCGGAGCTCGCGGAGGCGATGACGTCGGCGACGCTGGCCGCGTGGCTCAAGAAACCCGGCGACCCGGTAACCGCGGGCGAGCCCATCGCGGAGGTCGAGACCGACAAGACCACCGTCGAGCTCGAAGCCCCGGCCGACGGTGTGCTCGCCGAGATCCGCATCGCGGCGGGCGCCGAAGCGGTCGCGGTCGGCACCGTGCTGGCTCTGCTCCACCAGACGCCCCCTGCAGCCTCGGAACCGCCGGGCGCGGCGGCGGGAGCCGCTGCCGCACCGCCGGGAACCGTTGGCGCGCCGGCGGCTGAAGCCCCCGAAGCGCCGCTCTCGTCCGTGAGCGATGCCGCCGCCGACTCGCCCGCTTGGGGCTCCGACACCGGCGACGGCGGCGGAGCCGTGCCCGTGCGCCTGCCCGCATCGGTTGCGGAGTCCAAGGAACCGCTCGCACAGAGTTCCGAGAGCACGCCTGTTCCCGATGTGCCCGCAACGCCGCTGGCGCGGCGCATGGCCGAACTCGCCGGGCTGGACCTCGGCAGTGTGACAGGGTCCGGCGCCGGAGGGCGCGTGATGAAGGTGGACGTGGAGCGCGTGCTGCGGTCGGCCGGAGGGAACGCCGCGCCGCGGGTTCCGGCCGTCACGCCGGCCTCGGAACCCGCCGTTCCCCCGGCGCCGGCGCCGGACCTGCCCCACTCGGATCGGCCGCTGACCGCGATGCGGCGCGTCACCGCGCAGCGCATGGCCGAGTCGAAGCGGTCGGCGCCGCACTTCTACCTGGAGGTCGAGTGCGGCGTGGATGCCCTTCTGGCGCTGCGCGACACGGCGAGCCCGGCGGACGGAGCCGGCGCGCCAACGGTGAACGACGTCGTCGTCCGCGCCGCGGCGCTGGCGCTGCGGGAGGTCCCGCTGGCCAACTCGGCCTGGACGGGCGACGCCGTGCGCGTCTACGACCGGGTCGACCTGGCCGTCGCGGTGACCACCCCGGGGGGCCTCATGACGCCGGTGGTCCGCGCGGCCGACGCGAAGCCCCTGGCCCAAATCGCCGCCGAATTGCGGCGACTGGCGGCGGACGCGCGCGCCGGCCGCCTGCAGCCCGCCGACTACCAGGGCGGCACCTGCACGATCTCCAACCTCGGGATGTACGGCGTCTCGAGCCTCTACGCCATCCTGAACCCGCCGCAGAGTTGTATTCTCGGGGTCGGCGCCGTCACCGAGCGGCCGGTCGTCCGCAACGGGGCGGTCGCGGTGGGCTCGACGATGGCGGTCACGCTCTCGGCCGACCACCGCGCCATCGACGGCGCCACCGGCGCGGAGCTGCTGCGCGCGCTCAAGGCGCTTCTCGAGGATCCGCAACAGGTCTACGGGTGACCGCCGCGGCCCGGCACCCCCTCGGTTTTCAACCCGGCAAGGACAAGTCCCAGATGTCAGCGACGTACTCGACATTCGCCTCCACCGTGCAGGGAGAGACCGCGTTCACCGTGCTCGCCGTGGCCAAGCGCCTGCTGGCGTCCGGCAAGGACGTCATCGAGCTGGAGATCGGCGACAGCCCGTTCCCGACCTCGCCGGCCGCCCTCGACGCCGGCGTCCGCGCCGTCCACGAAGGCCGCACGCACTACGGGCCGTCGCTCGGCCTGCCCGATTTCCGCGCCGCCGCGGCGGCGTACCTGGAGCGGCAGTACGGCCTCCCGGTGACCGCCGCGCACGTGGTGGTCGGACCGGGGGCCAAGATCTACGAGCAGTTCTTCTGCGAGGCGTTCGTCAATCCCGGCGACGGGGTGCTCGTCTTCAGCCCCCATTTTCCGACCTACCCGGCGAACATCCAGCGGCGCGGCGGCCGGATGGTGGTGTCGCGGCTGCGCTCCTCGCACGACTTCCGGCCGAGCCTGGAGGACGTCGAGCGCTTCCTGGCCGAGGACCCCAGTCCCAAGGCGATCTTCCTCAACAGCCCCCACAACCCGACCGGCGGGGTCGCGACCCTCGAAGATCTCCAGGGCCTCGCCGATCTGATCCGCGGCAAGGACGTCGCGGTGTTCAGCGACGAGCCTTACGACGCGATGGTCTGGCGCGGCCGGCACCATACGCTGCTCGGCCAGCCGGGGATGTTCGACCAGTGCGTGGCCGCCTACACCTTCAGCAAGTCGTTCAGCATGAGCGGCTGGCGGCTCGGCTTCGCGGTCGGCAGCCCCGCCACGATCGAGGTGATCGGGACGCTGACCAACACGGCGCTGTCGTGCGTGCCGCCGTTCACGCAGTTGGCCGGCATGGCGGCGATGGCCGACGACGGGCCCGTGCGCGACGAGCGAATGGCCGACTTCCGGCGCAAGGTCGAGCGTCTCGTCGACGGCCTCAACACCATCGACGACGTCTCCTGCCTGATGCCCGGCGGCACGTTCTACGCCTTCCCGTCCGTCAAGCGGATCTGCAACCGCCACGGCATCACCTCGCACGGCCTCGCCCTGTTCCTGCTCGAAGCGGCGGACGGCGCGCGCGGCGTCGCGTGTCTCGGAGGCGAGTGCTTCGGCGAGGCCGGCGGCGGCTTCCTGCGCCTGAGCTGCGCCGAGCCCGACGACCGGCTCTCACAAGCGGTGGCGTTCATCGCGGAGGCGGTCACCCGCGTCGAGCGCATGGAGTCGTACCTGGCATCGCACCCCGAGCACCGGCTGCCGGAACCGTACGGGGACGACTGACGTCACATTGCGAGTGCCGGTTACTTCCTGTTAGGGTTCGTTGAGGGGTCGAGGTTCGGCATGGGGCTGCGGGAGAGACTGTTCGGCCGGAAGAAGAACGCGGAAGACGAGACGGATCCGCTGGCCGATCTCGTCCTCGAAAAGCTCAAGGTCGGCTACCTCGTCGACTACGACCTGCAGACGTGGCGGGTCACCGGCTACTCGCGCTACCGGTTCTCGGGCGTGGACGACGTCGAGGAGTGGGAGCTGAGCGCCGACGGCGAGCAGCGCTACCTGGAACGCGCCGGCGACGACTGGTCGCTGTCGTACAAGGTTGCCGTGGGCGACATCGTCGGCGACGTCCGGCGGCACATCCTCGACCACGAGGATCCGCCGGAGACCATCATCTTCAAGGGCGCCGCGTACCGCCTGGACGCCTCCTACGCCGGGCACCTGCTCTCGGACGGCGCGGGCGCCGGCGAGCCGGTCA
Organism: Vicinamibacterales bacterium; assembly: GCA_965116825.1. GTDB lineage: Bacteria > Acidobacteriota > Vicinamibacteria > Vicinamibacterales > UBA8438 > WTFV01. The sequence goes on along the minus strand of OZ220736.1, from coordinate 2,033,058 downwards.
TCCGCTGGGAGTTCGTCGACGAGGCCGAGACCGGCTTCGTCGGCATCGAGCAGTGGGGCGAGACCGAGTTCACCGCGGCGGCAGGCTCCGTGGTCGAGGACTACCAGTTCACGCATATCCTGCCGGGGAGCCCGACATGAGCAGCCGACGGTCCGTTCCGATCTCGTTCGACCGCCCCGGGCGGGACAGCGCGGCGCAGTCCCGTTCCCGCGGCGGTCCGGCGCCGATCGTTCCGGCGACCACACGCCGAAGCAACGGCCCGGCGGCTACCTTCCTGGTTGTCGCCCTGCTCGCCGCCGCGGCCTGCGACACGCAGACGCCGCTCGAACGGCTCCAGGCCCAGCTCGAGACCTATCCGGAGTACTCGGTGGTCCTGCAGGACATGGACGAGGACCTGTTCGGGTACTCGCACCAGTACCAGGTCGTCGTCGGCGCGCCGCAGGCCGGGTCGGACGAGCTGGTCTACCGCGAGGCCCTCCTCGACTGGCAGCAGGTCGATTCCGGGACCTACGAGCGCTACCAGCCGTTCCTCGGCATGATCGTCCTCTCGAAGAGCCCGGGCGGCAACGTCGATCAGGACGCGCATCCGCCCGGGTACCGGCAGGTGGGCGACGAGCGGTACGGGCAGTGGCGGCAAGACTCCGGCGGGCGGTCGTTCTGGGAGTTCTACGGCCAGTACGCCTTGTTGAGCCACATCATGGGCGGCTTCGGGCGCCCGATCTACCGCGACGACTGGAACGGCTACCAGGACGCGCGGGGCCGCGGCCAGACGTACTACGGCCCCGCCGCCCCCGGGGGCGGCCGCACGTACGGCACGAACGGGTCCACCACCCGGCAGACCAGGCCCGACTTCTTCCGCCGCCAGCAGGCGCGGCAGGCGACGCAGAGCCGGTCGTTCGGTCAACGGGTCAACAGCCGCATGGCGGGCGGCATGCGCAGCTTCGGCAAGTAGAGGAGAACACGACATGTCGGTGGACCAGATCCTGCCGGGCTTCGTCTACCTGGCCGTCGTCCTCGTGCTGCTGGTCGTCGGCAAGTGGGTCTACGACGGGCTCCACCGGGGTTTCGCGCTGGGGGCCGAGCTGATCGAGAAGCGCAACCTGGCGGCGGCGCTGGCCGTCGGCGGCTACTATTTGGGGCTGGTCATCGTGTTGGGCGGCGTCGTCTCCGGCCCGGCCTCGTTCAGCCTGCTCGACGACGTCATCGGCCTGGCGATCTTCGGCCTGCTGGGGATCGTGCTGCTGAACCTGTCGGCCCTGATCAACGACAAGGCGGTGTTCTCGCAGTTCGCCATCGAGCATGAGATCGTCGAGGACCGCAACGTGGGCGTCGGCCTCCTGGAAGGGGCCAACTACGTGGCCGTCGGCCTGATCACGGCCGGCGCGATGTCCGGGGAGGGCGGACTGGCGTCCGGGCTGGTCTTCTGGATCGCGGGGCTGGCGGCGTTGATCGTCGCCGGGCGGCTGTACGACCGGATCACGCCCTACGACCTGCACGACGAGCTCGAGAAGGGCAACGTCGCGGTTGCGGCCGCGTTCGCGGGAGTGCTCGCCGGCTTCGGCAACGTCATCAGGCTGGCCGGCGAGGGCGACTTCGTCTCCTGGAACCAGAGCCTGACCGAGTTCGGCTACTACACTGTGGCCGGGCTGGTGCTGCTGCCTTTCGTCCGGCTGTTCGCGGACAAGGTCCTGCTGCCCGGCGCACGATTGGGTGACGAGCTGGTGCGGGAGCAGCCGAACCTGGGCGCCGGCGTCATCGCCGGCGTGACCTACCTCGCGGCGTCGATGCTGATCGGATTGACGCTGTAGGAGTCCTCGACGCGCCTCGCTGGCACTCCCTGGGTCAAGCCGCCGATCAACCTGCCTACCGACGACGATGAGAGCATTGGCGAGGAGGCGGCAGCCCGCGGCGGCGCTTCTCGCCTTCCTGCGGCGCGAGAACCTCTTTCGCCTCATGGGGGTGATCGCCGCGCTGGTCCTGGTCGGGGCCGCCGGCCTCACGTACTTCGAGGAGGATCGGCCGTTCCACGACGCACTCTGGTGGGCCATCGTCACCCTGACGACGGTCGGCTTCGGAGACATCTCGCCGACGTCGTTCGGCGGGCGGGTGATCGGCGTCGTGCTGATGTTCTTCGGCATCGGCGTGCTCGGCACCTTCACCGGTACCATCGCCAGCGCGTTCGTCGCGCAGCGACAGAGAAAGGACCGTGGCATGGGCGAGTGCGACCTGGAGGGCCACATCATCCTGTGCGGATGGAACTACCGGACGCAGGAGATCCTGAAGGATCTGCGGGCAGATTCCCGCTCCGCCGACGACCCCATTGCGCTGGTCGCCGACGTCGAGTCCAATCCGGCGAGCGACGATGATCATCTCTGCTTCGTGCGCGGCTCGGAGACCGAGGACGACTTGAAGCGGGCCGGCATCGAGAAGGCGAAGACCGTCGTCCTGGTCGGCGACCGGTCCCAGGACTACCAGGCGCGCGACGCCAAGGCCGTGCTGGCTGTGTTGACGGTCAAGAGCCTCAACCAGAAGGTCTACACCATCGTCGAGCTGGCCGGCGAGGAGAACGTGCGCCATTGCGAACAGGCCAAGGCCGACGAGATCGTCGTGAGCGCGGACCTGTGCAGCCACGTCATCTCGACAGCGACCCTCGATCACGGCATCTCGACCGTGCTGCATGAGCTGCTGAGCGCGCAGAAGGGCCATGACCTCGTCACCGAGCCGGTGCCGGAGGGATACGACGGGCGGTCGTTCATCGACGTGTTGTCGGAGCTCAAGCGCAAGAAGGGCATGATCGCCCTGGCGATCCAGCGCCACGGGATCGGCGAAATCGTTACCAATCCCGACGCCGGCTTCCCCGTGAAGACCGACGACCGCCTGGTGGTCATCTCGAACCGTGCCCGGGCCGGGGCACGGCGGAACGAGGTGTTCGGGAGTTCATCGTGAGGAACCTGCGTCGCACCGCGGAAACTGGCGATCCCTCGAACCGGTCGAAGCGCGGGATCGTAGATCCACATGATCGGGCTCGGGAACGGACAGCCCGATGGCTTCCGGTTACGATTCGACCGCAGGACGCGGAACAGGGACACGCGAGGAGGCGTGACACTAGATGGCTGAGCATTTCGACAGGGTCAAGGGCTACCTGCTCGACCTCGGGCTGACGATCACGGCCGAGAACGAGGCCGAGGAGCTCGTGGTGGTCGACGACGAGGAGAACGGCATCAAGAAGCTGTTCATCGACTGCGAGGCGCCGATCGTCATTCTCGAGCAGTTGATCGGCCACGCGCCGAAGGACCCCGGGGACCTCTTCGTGCGGCTGCTGCAGATGAACAACACGCTGGTGCACGGCGCCTTCGTCCTCGACGAGAACGCGGCGCGCATCTTCTACCGCGACACGCTGCAACTCGCCAACCTGGATGCGAACGAGCTGGAAGGCTCCATCGACGCCCTCTCGCTGGCGATGGCGGAGCACGGCGCGGAGCTGCTCGACCACCTGAAGCGATAACGACCGGAGGAGAAGGACGATGGCCAGTATCTTTCGCAGGATGTTCAAGGTCGCGGAGTCGAACGCTCACGCGGCGATCGATCACCTCGAGGACCCGATCAAGATGACCGAGCAGGGCATCCGGGACCTGAAGAAGAACCTGCAGGCGGCGATGGTGAGCCTGGCCCAGGTGAAGTCGCTCGCCATCCGCATGCAGAAGGAGGCCGGCGACCACAAGCGGCGCGCGGCGGAGTACGAGCGCAAGGCGATGCTGCTGCTCAAGCGCGTCGAGGCCGGCGAGATGGACGCGGGCGAGGCGGAGCGCCTGGCGACCGCGGCCCTGGCGAAGAAGGAGGACGCCATGCAGCAGGCGGTCCGGGTGGGCGGCGACCACCAGACGCAACAGCGGATGGCCGATCAGCTCCAGGCCAAGGTCGAAGACCTCAAGCGGCAGATCAACAAGTACCAGAACGAGCTGATCACCCTGCGCGCCCGCGCGCGCACCGCGTCGTCGATGCGCAAGATCAACCAGCAGCTCGCCGGCGCCGACGCCAGCGGCACCGTGGCCATGCTGGAGAAGATGAAGCACAAGGTCCAGGAGGAGGAGTCGCTGGCCGAGGCCTACGACCAGCTCGCCGACGTCGGCGGCACGATCGAGGAGGACATCGACAAGGCCCTGTCGACACCCTCGCCCAGCTCCGGAGCGGACGCGCTGGCGGACTTGAAGAAGAAGATGGGCATGGCGACCGCGTAGCAGTCAGAGCGAGCTCGAGAACGGGTGGCCCAGGTCGCGCATGACCGCTTCGGCCGCGCTGACGCCGTGGTACTGTGCCTCCTCGAAGAGCGAGAGCCCGCTCATGTCGGAGTGCGCGAAGCGGATCGGGCCGCGGGACGCGGCCGCCTCCCGGCGCGCGGAGCCCCACGCGAAGCCGGGCACGGGGCGGATCATTGCGTGCCCCCACAGCATGACGTCGGCGTGCGTCACCGTCGCTTCGATCCCGGGGTGGGCCTGCCCGAGGTCGGCGAGGGCCAGCGACACCCAGTCGCGCCACTCCCGCTCCAGCATCCAGGCGCGGGCCGTCGCCGGGTGCGCCGCCGCGAGGGGCAGGTAGTAGGTGAGCACGCTCCCTCCCGTCGTCATCCGCAGGTTCTGGTGGGTCGCGACCACGTAGCCGAGCGACGGGCTGTCGTAGAGCACGTTGTCCCAGGCCGCGCCCTCCGGCAGGCGATCGACGGTGAGGTTGGCCACCATCCACGGTGAGTAGGTGAACGCCTCGATCCCGGCCGGCGCGTAGCCGTCGATGACACGGGGCGCGGTGAAACGGGGCAGGGCGTAGATGCACCGGCGCGCCCGGAACCGCACCGCGGTCTCGTCGCGGGTGTCGAGCACGTCGATGTCGACGCTCCCCTCCATGCCGGCGGCGGCCGCCGCGCCGCCGGCCATCCCTGCACCGGCCGCCGCGCCGCCGGCCGCCGGGACGCCGGGCGGGACGTCCCCGGCCGGTCGTACGCGGTAGACCAGCATGCCGGTGCGGACCCGCCCGCCCAGGCGATCCAGCAGGTGCCGGACGATGTGGCCGTTACCCTCGGGCCAGGTCAGGAACTCGACGTCCGCCGGGCGCGAGCAGAAGTAGTGCCACCCGGCCCACGCGGAGGTCGTATCCAACGTGCAGCCGTAGTCGTCGCGGCAGCAGTAGTCGACGTACCAGCGCAGCCGCGGCGAGTCCCAGCCGGCGCGGTCGAAGTAATCGCGCATCGAGATGCGATCCAGCGCCGTGATCTCCGGATCGGTGGTACTGGCGGCGACCGGCAGCGCGAACGCCCTCCGGCCGTGCGCATCCCGATAGTCGCGGTAGCGCTGCACCTGCCCCTCGAACGCCGCGAGCGCCTCCCCCTCCTCGCCGCCGGCACGGCCCATGCCGTCGGCTTCGACGACGCCTCGCGCGGACAGCCCCTCACGCCACCGGCCATCGATGAACACCCGTTCCTGCGGAGCGTGGCAAAGGTGCCGCGGGTCGTAGATCGGCTCGCCGTCCGGCCCGTAGTCCCGAATCAGCCCCATCTCGGCAACCAACTCGCGCACCGCGGTCGATTCGGCGGTCGGCGTCGGCAGGTAGTGCGCCCCCCACGGATAGCCTGAGACGGCATTCTCGCCCCACCGCGCGTTGCCGCCCGGCTCCGGCTCGAGCTCCAGCACCGCGAAGTCGCGAAAGCCGCTCCCGGCGAGCTTCCAGCCGGCCGACAGCCCGGCGATGCCGGCGCCCACGATGACCACCGGGACCTCGCGGGTCTGTTGCGGCTCCGGCAGGACGCCGTCCCGCAGCCGATGGCCGATTCGGTGCGAGGCGCCGACGATGCTTCCCGTGATGCGTCCGGCGTCGAGCGCCCGGTCCCCGGGGGACGGCGGGGGCGCACAGCCGAAAGCCAGCGCCGCCGCGGCGCCGGGACCGATTCGCAGCAGGTCTCGCCGAGTCAAGCCTCTGCCCGCGCCACGGCCGTGCCGGCGCGGCGGGTTCATCATCGAGCGCCCCCGCGCGTGCTGCTCCCGCCCCGCGCGTAGCGCCGCCACCCGGCCGCGTGGTACTGCACCAGGATCTGGTTGTTCAGTTGGTTCACCTCCACCGGGACCGCGTCCATGTCCGCCGGGAACTCGAAGAGCGTTCCGGCGATTGCCGGCGTGAGGAACCGCAGTCCCGGCGGGAACGCACCCGGCGCCGGCAGCGGCCCGTGCGACGCGAGCACGTAGCCCCATTCCCCGAAGGTCGGCACCGGCGCGTGATACGGAACCGCGTGCAGCCCGGCCGCGCGAACGGTCTCGACGATGCACCAGAACGCGTGCCGGGACACCAGCGGCGACGTGCTCTGGAGGGCGGCCACGCCGCCCGGGCGCAGGCGCTCGCGAAGGCGCTGGTAGAAGGTGGTCGTGTAGAGCTTCCCCAGCGAATAGGTGCGCGGGTCCGGAAAGTCGACCGCGATGAAGTCGTAGCGAGTCGTGTCGGACTCGACCCACAAGAACGCGTCGGCGTTCACCACGTCGACCCGCGGCGAGCGCAGCGCGTAGTCGTTGAGGGCGGCGAGGTCGTCGTGGTCGCGGAAGACCTCCGTCATCAGCGGATCGAGGTCGACCAACGTGACCGTCTCGACGCGGTCGTCCTTCAGAATCTCGCGGACCGCCATGCCGTCGCCGCCGCCGAGCACCAGCGCCCGGCGCGGATTCGCCACCGAGGCCAGCCCCGGATGCACGAGCGCCTCGTGGTAGCGGTACTCGTCCAGGGACGAGAACTGCAGGTGGCTGTCCAGGAAGAGCTGCACGCCGCCGTTTCCCCGTGTCAGCACGAGACGCTGATAGGGCGACGAGCGCGACAGGACGACCGCATCGTCGTAGAGCCGCCGCTCCGACCAGTCCACCAGGTCGTCGGAAAACACCGCTCCCAGCACCAGCACGCCGAGCGCCGCGTAAGCCTGCGCCGTCAGCCGCGGGCGCCGGTGCTGCTCGCGGAAGACATGGCAGGTCCAGACCGCGACCAGCACGTTGAGGCCGCCGAAGACGAAGGACGACCGCATCAGCCCCACCTGCGGCACGATCCAGAGCGGAAACAGCAGCGATGCCGCCAGCGCCCCCAGGTAGTCCAGCGACAGCACCTTCGATACCAGGTCGGCCAACGCGAACTCGTCCTTCAGGATGCGGATGAGGAACGGGATCTCCAGCCCGACCAGTACGCCGGTCAGCGTCACCCACGTGTAGAGCACGACGCGGAATGCATCCAGCTCGCTGAACGAGAAGAAGAGAACCGGAGAGGAGAGCCCGCCGACGAGTCCGACCAGAATCTCGATCTCGATGAAGCGGGCAATCAGCTCCGTCTGGAAGTAGCGCGACAGATACGACCCCACCCCCATCGAGAACAGGTAGACGCCGATAACCGTCGAGAACTGCGTGACGCTGTCGCCGAGCAGATAGCTGGCGATGGTGCCGGACAACAACTCGTAGACCAGCCCGCAGGTGGCGATGGTGAAGACCGCGATCAGCAGGACCCGGGTGCGAGAGCCCGCGAGGCCGATCGACACGGCGGGCCCCTCGTCCATGCAGCTGCGATCCTTCAACCGGTCCGAGTGTTCAAAGCGGGGCGTCGCCGGCGCGGAAACGCGCCCGCGCACTTGTCGCGGGCTGCCGGCAGCCGTCGCGGCTGGCGGGGGAACGGCGCGGGCGGACGCCGCGAACCGGATGGCCGCGGCGTCCGCCCGCGAACGACTAGAGTCCCTCGGCCTGCTTCATCAGATTGCCGTGGGTCTGCGCGACCTCGAGTCCGCCCTCGCCTTCCTGCCACCCCGTGCGGCCGTCGCCGTTCGCGTCCACGCCGGAGAGCAGCGCCTGCGCCAGCGTGCTGAGCTCGGCCACCAGGCTCGCCGCGTCGTCGGCCGATGTAGCCATGTCGATCTTCTCCGCCAGCATGACGATCTCGTCCGCTCGCGCGACCGCGTTCTGGGCCGAGGTCGCGACGTGATTGGCGTGCGTCTTCACCGCCCCGGACGCGTCGTCGGAGTTGGCCGCGGCCATGATGTGCTTGGCGGCGCCTTCCGCCGCCCGCTTGACGCCGTAGCCGTTGCCCGGCCCGTTCTCGATCTGCGTCGGATCGACCGCGTGCAGCACGTGCGCGGTGTGCCGCTTGATCGAATCGAGGTTGCTCGGGTCGGACGCCGCGAGCGAAGCGTGCCGCGCGGCAATCTCCGCTTCGGCGATCGCGGCCGGCAGCAGACCGGCCATCTCGGGCGTGTCGTTCCACCGGTCCATCACGTGGCCGATGTGATTGTGCGCCTGCGCGGCGGCGCTCTGAACGCCGGCGACGAGCACGAGAACGAAAACGAGGCCGATGCCGGTTGCGCGTGTCATGTCAATCCTCCTCGGAATCCGGCGGCGGCCCCGGATCGCGAGACCGCCGGGTGAACGATTCGCCTTCCTAATATACCGTGGCCGGGGACGGGGAACGAGAACTGCTCGGCCGTGAGGACGCAGCAAGCCGGAACGGCACATCGGCCGGCGAAGGAACGTGAACAGGTGAAGCGCGCCGGGAGGTGCCGCATCCCGGACCATACGCCCGCGGATCCCGGCAAGACGCGCCCACCTGTCAACGCTGGGACTGTACGAGACGCACATCACCGATACGCTACGGAACGGTTGCCTCTGCGTTAAATCCGCGCCGGCCGGCCAGCCGCGCCCCCGGCGCCTTTCCGATATGCTTGAAGTACGCGCCAGCGCACCGGGATTCCCATGATCAAGCGTCGCGGAAAGTCGTCACTGCTCCTCGTAGTCACCGCCGCCCTGGCCTCCACGGCCTCCGATTGCGAGCAGTCGCCGCGAGGGCTGGAGCCCTCACCCCTCGCCACCATCCAGGTGCGCCTCGAGAGCGAGCCCGCCGCCGAGCCGGGGGCCGAGCAGCAGGCGGCGTTCGAAGGCTGCGTGAACCGCATGGGCGACGACAACAACGTGAAGCCCAGTTGGCGCGACTATGTGGCCACGTCGCTGACCGAGACGGCGCCGAACGTCTACGAGGCCCAGTTCTTCGACGTACCGGTGAACATCCTCCACACGATGACGGTGCACGATCGCAACCAGTGCCGCCGCGACCCGCGCCGGGACGGCCGGGTCGCGACGGGCGTTTCGATCAACGGAACACCTGTCGAGCGCGTAATCCTGGAGACGAACGCGCTCCAGTTCGCCGTCGACGAGGAAGGCGTCGTGGAGTCGCCGCCGTTCGAGTAGACGCGACCTTCCACGTCGCGGCGCGACCTTCCACGTCGCGTTGGGAGTTCCCTGGCGCGCGATGTTGCGGGGCAGACGGTCCCGGCGACCCGTACGTGCCCGCCGGGCGCTACAATGCGATGCCATGCGTGACATGCGCCGTTTCCCCGCAGGCATCGTGACGGTCGTCGTCACGATTCTCGTTGCGGCATCCCTCTCCCATGCCCAGCCGGCCGACCCCGACGTGCTGCGCGCGATCCGGGAAGAGGGACTCCGACGCTCCGAGGCGATGGAGATCGTCAGTTGGCTGAGCGACGTCTACGGCCCGCGCGTGACGGGCACGCCGGCGATCGAGGCGGCCGGGGAATGGGCCGCCGAGCGCATGCGCTCGTGGGGACTGCGCGTCTACGAGGAGCGGTTCGCGTACGGCCGGGGCTGGTCGCTCGAACGCTTCCAGGCGCACCTGGTCGAGCCGCAGGTGATGCCGATCATCGGCTACCCGCGCGCCTGGACGCCGGGCACGGACGGCACGGTGACGGCTGACGTCGTGCGGGTGGACGTGACCTCGCGCGCCGCGCTGGAGCGCCATCGCGGGCGACTGCGGGGAAAGATCGTGCTGGCGCAGGAGCCGCGCGACGTCAGCCTGCTCGACGGCGATCTGGTGCTGCGCATGGACGATCGCCTGCTGGAAGAAGCGGCGCGGCCCTCCGACGGGCGCTCCCGGCAGGCGAGCAGCGGCGGCAGCGGGCCGCGGCTCCAGAACCACGTGCAGGCGTTCTTCCTGGAGGAGGGCGTCGTCGCGGTGCTCGACCGGGGCAGCGACCTCTCCCGGGTCGGCGGCGCGCCGCTCGGAAGCGACCTGGTCTGGCCGACCCAGCGCACCGACGGCGGGACGCTGTTCGTCGGACCCGGCGGATCGCGGGCGGCGGGAGCGCGGGAGGTCGTCCCCGCGGCGACCATCGCGGTCGAGCATTACAACCGCATGATCCGGGTCCTGGAGAAGGGGCTGCCCGTCACCGTGGAGATCGACATCCGGACCCGCTTCCACGACGAGGTCCGGCCGAACGGCTTCAACCTGCTCGGCGAGCTGCCCGGGACCGATCTCGCCGACGAGGTGGTCATCCTGGGCGCACACTTCGACTCGACGCACGCCTCGCCGGGGGCGACCGACAACGCCGCCGGCGTGGCCGCGATGATGGAGGCGGCCCGCATCCTGCAGGCGGTGGACGCCCGTCCGCGGCGCACGATTCGTGTCGCGCTGTGGGGCGGCGAGGAAGAGGGGCTGCTCGGCTCCCGCGAGTACGTCCGGCGTCACTATGCCGATCCGCGAACGATGGCGCTCACGCCGGACCATGCGAGGATGTCGGCCTACTACAACCTCGACAATGGCGCCGGGCGCATCCGCGGCATCTGGTTGCAGGGCAACGCGGCCGCGGCCCCCCTCTTCCGGGAGTGGATGCGCGATCTCGACGACCTCGGCGTGACGACGATCGGCCGGCGGTCGACGCGCGGCACCGACCATCGCTCGTTCGACGCCGTCGGGCTGCCGGGATTTCAGTTCATCCAGGATCGGCTGGAGTACAACTCGCGCACGCACCATTCCAACATGGACTTCTACGATCGCGTGCCGCGCAACGACCTGCTGCAGATGGCGGTGGTCACGGCGGTCTTCGCGTACCGCACCGCCATGCTCGACGAACGGCTGCCGCGCAAGCTGCTGCCCGCGTCCCCGTCCCGGCGGCGCTGACCCACGCGCGGGGGGCACGCAACGAGGGCAGCCGGCGCGACATGCCGTTGTGGGCGGTCCCGAAACCATCGCCGGCTCATTCGCCCGATCGCGCTCCGGGGGACTTGCGGGTCGGCGCTCGCCCTCACCAACCGCAACTCCCACAAGGTAGACTGCACGCGAACGATCCGGAGGGGGAGAATGCAATCGATGAACACGCGGCATGTGCAGATGCTGGCAGCGATCGCCGCGCTGGCGATCGCGGGTTGCAGCGGGGGCGGCGCCGGCGAGTCGGCGGCGAGTGCGGAGGGCGATGCGGCCGCCGACGGCAACGCCTTGCCGATTCTGGCCCTCGACGACGTCAAGCCGAGCCAGAGCGGGCTGGTGTGGCAGGAGGTCGCGAACACGCAGATCGAGGTCACCTACGACCGGCCGGTCGCGCGCGGCCGCGATCTGTTCGGCGGCATCGTGCCGTTCGGGGAGATCTGGAACCCCGGCGCCAACGACGCCACCGCCATCTCGTTCAGCCGCGACGTCACCATCAACGGCAATGCGCTGCCGGCCGGCAGCTACAGCCTGTGGGCGATCCCGGACCCCAACCGCTGGACCATCATCTTCAACCGGCAGGCGGACGTCTACCACACGCCCTACCCCGGCGAGGACGACGACGCGCTGCGGTTCATGGCGTCGCCGCGGCGCGGCGCGCACATGGAGACGCTGGCCTTCTACTTCGCGGCGGTGGAGAAGAAGGACGCGGAGCTCCGGCTGCATTGGGGTGAGACCTACGTCCCCTTCAGCATCACGGTGCCATAGCGATGAGAGGCCCGAGCGTTGTCGACCGGCGCAGATTCCTCCGGTCCGGCGCCTTGGCGGGCGCGGCGCTGGCCACCGGCACTTCCGCCTGCGGGTCGGCGCTCGAGCCCGGGGCGGCGGCGCACGGTGAGCCCGGCGCGGCGGCGGGGCCCGAGCCGCTGGGCACCGCACCGGCGCCACGGGGCGGTGCGGCACTCGGCCAACCCCCGGAGCCGTTCGCGCTGGAGGAGATCGCGATCGGCGATCTGGCGGCGTCGATGGCGTCGGGCGAACGGACGGCCCGGTCCGTCACCCAGGCGTACCTCGCGCGCATCGCGCAGATCGATCGCCAGGGACCGATCCTGCGGAGCGTCATCGAGACCAATCCCGACGCGCTGGCCATCGCCGACGCGCTCGACCGGGAGCGCGCGGAGGGCCGCGTGCGGTCCCCGCTCCACGGCGTACCGATCCTGGTCAAGGACAACATCGACACCGCCGACCGGATGACGACCACCGCGGGATCGCTGGCCCTCGAAGGATCCGTTCCGGCCGAGGACTCCTACGTCGCCGAGCGGCTGCGGGAGGCCGGCGCGGTGCTGCTCGGCAAGGCCAACCTGAGCGAGTGGGCCAACTTCCGCTCGACCCGCTCGTCGAGCGGCTGGAGCGCGCGCGGCGGGCAGTGCCGCAACCCCTACGCCCTCGACCGCAATCCCTGCGGCTCGAGCTCCGGCTCCGGCGCCGCCGTCTCGGCCAACCTGGCGGCGGCGGCCATCGGCACCGAGACCGACGGCTCCATCGTCTGCCCGTCGACGGCCAACGGCATTGTCGGCATCAAGCCGACCGTCGGCCTCGTCAGCCGTGCCGGCATCGTGCCGATCTCGGAGACCCAGGACACTGCCGGCCCGATGGCGCGCTCCGTCCGCGACGCGGCGCTGCTGCTCGGCGCCATCGCCGGCCCCGACCCGCGCGATCCCGCCACCGCTCCCGGCGAGACGCTGGACCTCGACGACTACACGCCGTTCCTCGACGCCGACGGGCTGCGCGGCGCCCGCATCGGCATCCAGCGCAGCGCCTTCGGCTTCCACGAGGCGGTCGACCGGCTCATGGAGGAAGCCATCGCCGTGCTGCGCGACCGCGGCGCGGTCATCGTCGATCCCATCGACCTGGCGGCGAGCGGGGCGCTGCGGCGGGCCGAGACCGAGGTGCTCTTCTACGAGTTCAAGGCGGGCCTGAACGCCTACCTGCAGAACCTCCGGAACCCGCCGATCCGGTCGCTGGCGGACCTCATCGCCTTCAACGAGCGGCACGCCGACGAGGAGCTCGCGTACTTCGGGCAGGAACGGCTGATCGCGGCGCAGAGCAGGGGATCGCTCTCGTCGATGGAGTACAGGCGGGCGCACGCCACGGCGCGCCGCCTCTCGCGCGCGGCGGGCATCGACCGCGTCATGGACGGCGGGAACCTCGACGCGATTCTCGCCCCCACCGGCGGACCGGCCTGGGTCACCGACCTCGTCAACGGCGACCACTTCGGCGGCAGCAGCTCGCAGTTCGCGGCCGCCGCCGGCTACCCCAACGTCACCGTGCCGGCCGGCTTCGTCCACGGGCTTCCGGTCGGCGTCTCGTTCTTCGGCCGCGCGTGGAGCGAGCCGACCCTGATCCGCATCGCCTACGCCTTCGAGCAGGCAACCCGGCACCGCCGGGCGCCCCGCCTGCTGGCGACCGCCGACGTACCAGCATGACGAACGACCGGTTGCGTCTGGAGAACCTGTCGATTCGAGGTTTCCTCGGAATCAAGGATCTATCCATTCGACGACTCGGTCGGGTCACTCTTCTCGCCGGCCGGAACGGCGTCGGCAAGACGACCGTACTCGATGCAGTGCGCGTGTACGCCGCACGCGGCGCGTTCCCGGCCCTCTATCAACTCCTGCGGCGTCGCGAGGAAGTCTCCACGGATACAGACAGAGAGGGAGCTTTCATCCCAGACGTGTCCGCACTCTTCCACGGAAGGAACGCGGAAACCACCCGCATCTCAATCGGATCGAGCGATCTCAACAGCGTCCAGCTCGAAAGAGCCGACTCCAGTGATCCCCGGGCGGCAAAACTGGCGAGAGACAATGCCGACCTCCTGCCGCACGGACCTGGACCGTTGTTCAAAATCAGGTTTCGGGGCAAAGAGAGCATCGGTGCATGGCACGTTCCCCTGAACGTATACGGCGCGGGAAGGTTCCAGGATCGGGGGGCATTCCAAGATCTGCCGTTCGGTGGAGACGATGCTCAGGATCCCTTGCTCCAGGTGGCGTGCGTACCGCTGGGGCCCGGACTGTTGACCAACAGCGAGATCGCGCAGGCCTGGGACCGAATCGCCCTGACGAGCGACGAGGATCTTGCCTTGCAAGCACTAGAGCTGGTCTTCGGTGAGGAGGTAGATCGAGTCGCCATGGTCGGCGCCGACGCAGACGCGAATCGACACGCCGGCCGTCGTCCTGTCGTCAAGCTGCGGCACCATTCCCGCCCCGTTCCGTTGCGGAGCCTGGGCGACGGAGCAGTTCGCCTGTTCGGCGTCGCCATGGCCCTCGCCTGCTGCGGGGACGGGTTCCTTGTCATCGACGAGGCGGAGAACGGCATTCACTACACCGTCCATTCCGACTTCTGGCGGATGGTTCTGCTCACGGCCAGAGAGCACAACGTGCAAGTGCTCGCGACAACCCATAGCTGGGACTGCGTGCGCGGGTTCGCGCAGGCCGCGGCCGTCGGCAGCGAGTCGGACTGCGTCCTCGTTCGACTGGATCGAAACGGCGAGGAGATTCGGGCTGTCGAGTACTCCTGCGAAGACGTCGCGACCGCCGCCGAGCAAGGGATCGAGGTCCGATAGACCCGATGCCGGGCATCGATCCGCCAGAACGCGTGTTGCTCGTCGAGGGCGAGAGCGACAAGCACGTCGTCCATCATCTCTGCCGGCGCCAGGATGGGCCGATGCCGAGCTTCCGGATCGAAGACAAGGGCACTCTCGGCCAAGTCCTTGATGCCATCGGCCCGGAGCTCAAGGTGTCCGGCCGCAGGGCACTTGGCATTCTGGTAGATGCAAACGACAGCCTCGCAGATCGGTGGGGCGATCTGTCGAACCGGTGCCGAGCCGCGAACATCGACCTGCCGCGCCGGCCAATCGCGAGCGGCACCATCCTGGAACCGGGCAATGGTCGGCCTCGTATCGGTATCTGGTTGATGCCCGACAACGAATCTCCCGGCGAAATCGAAGATTTCGTGCAAACGATGATTCCGTCGGACGATCCGGTCTGGCCTCGGTCGGAGAGCTACGTCGACCAGATTCCGATGGCGGACCGCAGATTCCGACCCGGCAAGCTACTGCGGGCGAAGCTGTACGCCTGGCTCGCGACGCGAGAGAATCCCGGCCGCATGGGCGCCGCGATCGGGGCGCGTGATCTGCGAGTCGATGGTGCTCTCGGATCCACTTTCGCCACGTGGCTTCGTTCGTTGTTCAAGTGACATCACCCGACGCGGGAAACAAGACATGCCGACCACTTCACTACTCGAAGAAGCCCTCGACGCCTGGGCGGACGCCCGCCGCGGCGTGATCGCTGAACTGCGCTGCGTGCCGGCCGGTCAGATCGACTTCCGACCCGCCGACGGCGCCCAGTCCGTCGCCGGAATCGCCCAGCACATCGTCGACACCGCCCTCATGTGGTGCGGCGAGCTCTCCGACCCGGCGGGCGACTTCACCCGCAAGAGCTTCCCCGGATTCATACGCGAGTACGGCACGCCGAAGAAGGAACGCCCCGGCGACAAGGCCGGCCTCGTCCGCCTGCTCCGGAGCACCCACACCCAGGGCGCGCGGCAACTCCGCGACACCGGCGAGGTCGGCATGCTGCAGACCATCCGCCGCTTCGACGGCGAGCTCTGGACCCGCCTCGCCTGGCTGCAGCACGGCATCGCCCACGAGGAGTACCACCGCGGCCAGCTCGCGCTCTACGTGCGGTTGTTGGGGAAGACGCCGGCGCTGACGAAGCTGATCGGGGGCGGCGGGTAGATCCACCGCCGAGATTCGAGGGAGGACACTGGCAGGATCGTTCATGACGGAGGCATGGCCGCGGCGCGGTTCGCGCGCGGCGGAGCCACTCCTCCCGCATGCCGTCGCACCGCGAGGTTGCGGTAGGCGTCGTAGAGCGGAGCGAGCGACCGCTCCCAGCGGCGGCTCAGGGCGTAGCCCCGCGCCGCGCCGGCCATCGCGCGCCGCCGCGCGGGGTTCGACGCCAGCCCGACGATGGCGTCGGCGAGGTCCTCCACCCGCCCGCCGCGGCAGACCAGCCCGGACTCGTCGGGCCGCAGGTTCTCCCGCGGTCCGCCCCGGTCGGACACCAGAACGGGCAATCCGCACGCCTGCGCCTCGAGCACGACGTTGCCGGCCGTGTCCGTGCAGCTCGGGAACACGAACACGTCCGCCGAGGCCAGGGGCCGGGCGACGTCCGGGTGGAGCAGCGTCCCGAGGAAGACCGCGTTGTCGAGGCGCCGCTCCAGCTCCTGCCGGTAGGGGCCGTCGCCGACGATAACCCAGCGGTGCTCGACGCCGGCGGCGCAGAGCCGCCGCTCGACATCCGGCAGCATCGCCAGCCCCTTCTCCCGGGAGACGCGGCCGACGTAGGCCAGCGCCAGCGCGCCGCCATCGAGCTTCCAGGCGGCGCGCAGATCCGGAGACCGATGACGGGGCGAGAAGGTCTCGGCGTCCACGCCGCGCACCCACAACCCGATCCGGGCCGGATCGATGCCGTCGTCGACCAGCATGGCCCCGGTGGCCTCGGAGGGCACGAAGACCCGCTCGCACCGCGCGTACAACCACCGCATGTACGACCGGAGCCAGCGCTCGAGACGCCGCGAACCGCTCAGCATCCGGAGATACGTCCCCAGGTTGGTGTGGTAGCTGCCGATCAGCGGCACACGCAGCTCTTGCGCCGCATGGAGCGCGGCGAAGCCGACCGGCCCGGGCGTGGTCAGATGGATGAGCTCGATGCCGTCCCGGCGCGCCTCGGCGCACAGCCGCCTGAACCGCGGCAGGTAGACCTTCATCTCGCGGTAGAACGGGATGCCGATGCCGGGCGCCCCCAGCGCCAGGTACTCCGGCTCGTCCGCGGCGATGTCCGAGTGCGTGTAGACGCGCGGCCGGACGCCGGACGGCGCGTAGCGCAGCAGCGCCGACAGCGTTGTCGTGACGCCGTTGACCTTGGCGAAGTCGTTGTCGGTGAAGACCGCTACGCGGACCGGCTGGTGGGTCACGATCAGGCCGCCTCCGGCAGGCGGACCGCGGCGGACGCGGGCTGCGCGACCAGGTCGAAGAGCAATCCCCGGTTGAACCGCGCCTCCCGCACGAAGTGCGCGACGGCCAGCAGCAGCGGGATGGCGACCACCGGCATGGCGGCGAGCCCGCACCACCAGAGTGCGTGGCAATCCCAGCACCAGGGCCGCTGGACGAGCATCCGGAACCGATCGCCGTAGAAGCCGGCCGCTGCACGCACGATGTCGTTGGCCAGCCGGAAGTAGCCGCCGTGCTCGCCGCCGACCCGCGCGCGCCCTGCACGCAGCTCACGCATGAACTCGTCGCGCGTCGCGGCGGCAGGCGCCTCGACCCAGGTCCTGCCGATCGCGTACGGCGTGTGGGCGTCGCTGCCCGCCGCCGCGACTTTGCCGTAGGCGGCAGCCAGACTCGCCGCCGTCCGGTTCTGGCCGGCGAGCCGGGAGCCGTTGCGGATCTCCAGGGCGTCCACCCACGGCAGCAGCGCGGTCACGTGCGAGCCCGTGATGGGTCCGTTCCACCCGGAGGCGACGTGGTTCAGGGAGGTGAATATCCCCTGCGCGCGCAGGTACGGCAGCAGGTCGCGCACGTCGCGCCGGCGGCGCTGGATCTCGTCGTGCTGCGTCTGGGTGATGTCGAGCACGTTGAGGTGGACGCAGAACGGCTCGTCGGGAAACTCGGCCGTCACCTCGCAACCGACGATGACGTCGTCGCGGTCACCGAGCACGAGGGCGCCGCCGATGGCGTCGTGATCGGTGATTGCCACCAGGTCCATGCCGCGCGCCTTGGCAAGGCGGTAGACCTGCTCCGGCGTGTTGTACGACTCGCGCAGCACGCGGCTGAGGCCCGGCAGCGTCGAAGGTCCCGAGTACCTGGTGTGGACATGCAGATCGGCTCTCATAGCGCTCCTTTCGATGACCGCGGGGTGTCGGGCTGCACGTTCGCCGGACGGGAAACGTGGGGACATCGCAGGCCATCCGCGTCGAACCCGGTGGGCAGCGCCCGACGTACCGGCCACGTCCCGAGTGTCGCGCCTCGGTTTGACGAAGCCGTGACCGATTCGTTAACGACAGGTAAACGCGGCCGGTGTTACGGACAATTCCCCGAAACGTCACCGGCTCGACACATGCATGCCGCATCCTTGCCGGCCATGGGAACCGGGCCGCCATGGCGGGAGTGTTGCGGGTGTCGCTGAACGACTGGCTCGATCGCCGGCTGTTCGAGCTCGTGCATGGCCACAATCTCGTCTACAACACCTGCTGGGAGGACCCGCGACTCGACCGCGCCGCCCTGGAGCTGGGCCGCGACGACACGCTGCTCGCCGTCACGTCCGCCGGGTGCAACGTGCTCGACTACGCGCTGACGGGGCCGCGGCACATCCACGCGGTGGACCTGAACCCGCGCCAGAGCGCGCTGCTCGAGCTGAAGCTGGCCGGGATACGCCACCTCGACTTCGACCGCTTCTTCGGCATGTTCGGCCGCGGCTGCCTCCCGGAAGCGCGCGAGGCGTATCGTGACCTGCTGCGCGCCGACCTGAGCCCCTGGTCGCAGCGGTACTGGGACCGCTGGATCGGCTTCTTCTCCAATCCGCACCGGTCGTTCTTCTTCCGCGGGGCCGCGGGCCTGTTCGCCCAGGCGGTCAACGTGTACGTCAACCATGTCATCGGCGCGCGGCCGCATGTCGACGCGATGCTCGAGGCGCCCACCCTGGAGCTGCAGCGCGAGATCTGGGAGAGCCGCCTGCGGGAACGCTTCTGGAGCCGGGCCATGCGGTTCGCCATCGACCGTCACGCGACGCTGTCGATGGTCGGCGTGCCGAAGGCGCAGCGCCGGCAGGTCGAGAGCCATTACGATGGCGGGATCGTGGTGTTCGCGCAGGACTGCCTGGATGCGGTGTTCGGGCGCCTGCCGCTGTCGGACAACTACTTCTGGCGGGTGTACCTGAGTGGCCGCTACACGCCCGAGTGCTGCCCCGAGTACCTCAAGCCGGTCAACTTCGAGCGGCTCAAGGCAGGCCTCGCGGACCGCATCAGCGTGCACACCGACTCCGTGCAGCACTTCCTGGAGACGAACGAGGTGCGCATCTCTCGGTACGTGCTGCTGGACCACATGGACTGGCTGTCGGACCGCCACTTCCCGGCCCTGGTCGGCGAGTGGCAGGCCATCCTCGCGAGGGCGGCGGCGAGAGCGCGCGCGATCTGGCGCAGCGGCGGCCTGCGCACGGACTTCCTGGATCGCGTCGCCGTAGAGCACCGCGGGCGCCGGCGTCCGTTGCAGGACTTCCTCTTCTACCATCGCGAGCTGGCGGCCGACCTGCACGCTCGCGACCGCGTGCACACCTACGGCAGCTTCGCCATCGCCGACGTGACGGCGGCGGCCTGACTCGCGTCCCGGGATCGATGACGTTCCTGTCGGACCTCAGGGTCCTCTATCACCTGGCGCTCAAGCCGGTGCGCGGCACCGACCACGCGGGGCGGCTCGACAGCTTCTACGCCGGGCAGGCGGAAGACTACGACGCCTTCCGGGCGCGCCTGCTCCCGGGCCGCGCGTCGCTGCTGCGGGACGTGCTGGCGCGAACGCCGGACGGCGGGACCTGGGTCGATCTCGGCGGCGGGACCGGCGCGTCCCTGGAAATGGCGGCAGCAGAGTTGAACCGGCTCCGACGGGTCCACGTCGTCGACCTGTCGGACGCGCTGCTGGCGGTCACCCGGCGGCGAGTCCGGGAACGCGGGTGGTCGAACGTCGAGACCGTCCGCGCGGACGCGACCACGTGGCGACCCGCCTCGGGAGCCGCCGACGCGGTCACGCTCTCCTACGCCCTCACGATGATCCCGGACTGGTTCCGGGCGGTGGACAGCGCCTGGGCGATGCTGCGCCCCGGCGGCGTCATCGGGGTCGTCGACTTCTACGTGTCGCGCCGGCACCCGGCGGCCGGGCGCACACGCCACGGCTGGGCGCCGCGCACCCTCTGGCCGATCTGGTTCGGCGCCGACGGCGTCCACGTCTCGCCGGATCACCTCCCGGCGCTCGAATGGCGCTTCGCGACGCTCGGGCTCGCCGAGGGGCGGACGCGGCTGCCGTACCTGCCGTTCCGTGCGCCGTTCTACCGCTTCGTCGGCCGCAAGCCGGCGGCGGGAACGCGGGAGTGACTCAGAAGAGTCCGGCAAGGGGCGCCGCGACCATCTTGACGGCCAGCGCGAGCACCGCGAGGACGACGACCACCGGTGCGGCGGGGCTGACGACGTTGAGGCGGCGGAACAGGTTGCACACGAACCCCACGCCGCGCTGCGCGGGCGTCCGCGGGCTCTTGCTGTACTCCATCGTCGCCTTGACCACGTAGAACACGGCCACGTTGAGCACGATCCCCAACGCCCGCCACGGGGCCCAGCCCCAGTGGTCGACGTAGTAGTTGCACTTGAGAAGGACCCGCGGCGGCCGGTCCGGCTCGTACGACCCGTTCACCCAGTGCAGCTCGTTGTGGAAGTCCAGCAGGCCGAACGTGTAGGTCCGCATGTTGGCCTGCGTGCCGCTGGTGTCGAAGACCACCTCCAAACGGTCGTCGGCCGACAGGTAAATGAGCGAGCGGACGACCGAGCCGCCCGGCAGGAAGCGCAGGTTGCCGTCGTAGTGGCGGTCGAACAGGCCCTGGTCGCCGCCGCGGTCGTAGTTGTAGCGGGAGACGTAGATCTCGTCGGTCATCGGCAGCGGGGTGAGCGCGCTGCCGGGGAACGCCGACCGGATCGGCCCCAGCACCTCGTCCGCGTAGCGCAGCTCGTCGATGCGCGGAAGGATCTCGCGCGGCAGCGTCTCAACGTAGCGGTGCATCGAGCATTCCCGATGCAGGTGCCGGCTGAAATGCCGTAGCGACCAATCCCGCACCGCGTCGACCGTCCGCCGCCGGTCCTCGTCGGAGAACCGGTCCACGATCGCGCGGAACGTCCGCGGCTCGACGTGCAGGTCGACGTGCTCGACGAACGCGGTCAGCACCGTCAGGGCGACGTGGCCCGCGATCAGCAGCGGGAACTGGTCCCCGAGGGCCGGGCACAGGATGGCCGCGCCGGCGAACTGCATGACGCTGCCGGCGTGCATCGGGTTCGCGATCGCGTTGTACGGGAACGTCGTGACCGCCGCCCGCGGCACCGCGCCGAGCTCCATTCCGTAGCAGGTGCGCGTCAGGCCGAGCGCCCGTACCGCCAGGGCGTGCAGCACGAGACCGCCGGCGAGCAGCGACAGCCCCGCGGCGGAGAGCCGCACGTCTCCCGACCAGACCGCCAGCACGGCGAGCAGCCCGAACGCCAGCGACCGGAGACCGACAGAGCGGACCGCGAACGACGCGGCATCCGTACGCCGGAAGACGAACGCCTGCAGGTTGACGCCGTGATAGGCGAAGCTCGGCAGGTAGACGAGCACGCCCAGGCCCTCGAACACGAACGCGAGCAGCAACAGGGCCGGCACCACGAAGAACGCGGTCTTGAGGAATCGGTTCACGGTCGACTCCCGATGTCCGGGCGCACGGCTGCAGCACGGTGGCATGACAGCGTCGACGATACGGCGGCGTTGTGTCGGTACTGTCACCGATCCGTAAAATTGACGGTCGTGGCGCTCTACGCCGGGGATCAACGTGCGGCTGCCGGGAAGACCCCGGCGCTGACGAAGCTGATCCAGGGCGGATGACGCTTGTGGCACAGTCGCACCCTGGAGCGTCGAGGCCGTCCATAGAATCCGCGCATTCGGAGTTCACTGTGTCGATTGACGCTCCGCGTAGCTGAGCGCAGCGCGGGCGAGGAGGCCTGACCGGCTCTCGCCTTCGCGCGCGGCCATCTTGTCGACGATGGCCAGCACGCGCTCCGGTACCGTGATGTTCACGCGTCTGGTCCGGCTCGAGAGCTTCGAGACGTCGACCTCGACAAGTGCCCAGATTCCATCCTTGTATTCGTCGCTGACCCGATGTGTCTCCACCGGAGCCCGCTCCGGGATCGGTTCCCCATCCATGAGAAGCCCCTCCAGATGGCAGGCGATCGCCTCGTGGCCGGACACGATCGCTCCCTCGATCGAGTCCCCGGCGGAGAAGCAGCCGGGCAGGTCCGGCACCGTGACTCCGTATCCGCTCGTCTCGTCCTTGTGAATGACCACCGGAAACCGCATCAGCGCCCCTCCCATTTCCATCCGGCCTGCCGATAGATGTTGCGCAATGTTCCGACGGGCAGATCCTTCGCAGGGTGCTTGACGGTGACCCTGCCCGGCTTGGTCGGATGGACGAACTGCTGGTGACTCCCCCTCGTGCTGTGCAGCATCCAGCCGTCCCGCTGCAGTCTCCGGATGACGGCGCGGCTGTCCACGGCGTTTAGTGTGTACTGTACACACATGCAGAACCGATCGCTACCCCGCGCGGCACTCAGGCCGCCGGCCTACGAGAGACGGCTTCGGAGCCGGGCCGAGTGTAATGATCTCGGCCCGGCAGACGTAATCGGATTGTCGGAGGGTCCGTCACCGGGTCCTTGCCCAAGGTGGCTCCGCGTGCTTCGAGGCTTCCCTGGAGGGCGGCAGTTGCAGGAAACGAAAGAGGGATCTACCGGGTCCTGGCGGCGGGCGATTGTCGGCATGTTGCTCCTGAGCATGCTGGCGATCGGGCCCGGCGGGTCGGCTGCAGCGCAGGACGGCAGTGCGGCACCGCAGGACCGCGGGGCGACTTCCGACGACCGCGAGCAAGCCAACGAGCTGGACCGTCTCATGGAGCAGGTCCTCGCCCGGCGCGACGGGAACAGGCTCGCGCGACAGCAGTACGTGTTCGACGAGGTGGAACAGTTCACGGTGACGGGGTACGACGGCGAGGTGTACAACGCCTTCACGCGGGAGTACGTCTGGTACCGGCGCGAGGGCGTGTTCGTGCGCAGCCCGGTGCGGATCGACGGGGTCACGCCCGGCGAGGCGGACTGGCGGCGGTACGAAGCGGAGTGGATGGAGGCAGAGGCGCAGCGCGCCCGGAACGCGCGCGACGCGGCCGAGAGCCCGTGTGCGCCGGACGGTGCCACTGGACCTGCACCACAGGAGGACGGGACGGAAGAAGATCGCGAGCCGCCCGCCGTGGCTGCCGCTGCTGATCTGGCCGCCGCGGCCGATCTCCGGCCGCGCTTTCTCTCCGAGTCGTACTGGCTCGACTTCGAGTTCGAGCCGGGCAACTACTACTTCGCGGGCCGCGAGCGGCTTGCGGGCCGCGAGGTGCTGCGCATCGAGTACCTCCCCGAGCGACTCTTCGATGAACATGAACCCGACGACGGGGAATGCGACCGGCCGGCGATCAGGGTGCCGGGCGCGCAGGACGAGTTCAACAAGGGTGCGCTGGTCACTCTCTGGATCGATCCCGCGGAGCAGCAGATCGTGCGGTTCACGTTCGACAATATCGGCTTCGAGTTCCTGCCGCTGCGCTGGCTCATTCGCCTGGACGCGCTGACCGCGTCGATGACCATGGGCCGGCCGCTGGACAGCGTCTGGCTCCCGGAGCGGATCGACGCCTCGGGCGTGATGACGATGGCGAGCGGATCGACCACGGTGGCCTACAGCCGGAGGTTCTCCAACTACCGGGAGGCCGAGACCGGAGGACGCCTCCGCCCGCTCGACGCCGAGCGGTGATCATGCCGCATCGGCCGACCGCGCCCTGGCGGCGAGTCGTTGCCCTGGCGGCGCCGGCGATTCCGGCGGCGGCGATCGTCACGCTCGCGTTCGGAGTCGCGTTCGCCCAGGCGCCCGACTCGCCCGGCGCGCCCACTGCCGAACCATCCCCTGGCGGGACGCACATCGCCGCCGAAACCGTCGCCGAGATCCGCGTCCACGGCAACCTCTCGCTGCCCGACGCCGAGGTGATCGCACTCGCGGGCATCAACTTGGGCGATGCGGCCAGCCCGGACCTGGAGAGGACGGTACGGCAGAGGCTCGAGGCGAGCGGCCGGTTCGAGACGGTCGACGTGCGCCGCCGCTATCGCTCGCTGACCGCCACCGACCAGGTCGCCCTGGTCATCGTCGTGCGCGAGCGTCCCGGCGCCCGCTTCTCGAACCCCGTGCTGCGCGCGTTCGCGGCAGCCGGGCGACGGCTCATGGTCGCCCCCATTGTCGACCACCGGGAAGGCTACGGCGTGGCGTACGGGGCGCTGACCAGCTTCGTCGACGCGTTCGGTCCCGGCGGCCGACTGTCCGTTCCCGCGACCTGGGGCGGCCACAAGCGCATAGCGCTGGAGATGGAGACGCCGATCCGCGGACCGGCGATCGACCGCCTGTGGGCCAGTGGATCCCGAGGCCGCCGGCGCCATCCGTATTTCGACGTGGACGTCGACCGGGCTCGCTTCGCGGTCGCGGCCCGGCGCAGGCTCCCACGCGGGTTCCGGATGAACGGGGAGGCGGCGTGGGAAGAGGCGCGTTTCGCGGGCCGCTCGGATCGGTTCGTCCGGGCGGCCGCCTACCTCGACTACGGCGACTATCGAGAGACGCCCGCCAATGCCCGCCGCAACACGGTGGTGGTTCGTGCGGGCATCGAACGACTCGCAATCGATGGCGGCGTCGGATCGATCACGCGCCCCCGCCTGGACGCCAGAGCGTACCGCGCGGTCGGCGGCCAGGCCGTCCTGGCGGCGCGCTTGTACTTCGCGGGGGCGTCCGCTCCGCTGCCGCCCTACGAACAGGCGCTGCTCGGCGGCAGCCCGGCCGCGGGCGGCACGCTCCGCGGTTGGCGCGCCGGCGCCGCGGCCGGCGACCGGATCGCCGCGGCATCGAGGGAGCTGCGGCTGCCGATTACGTCGGTGCTGTCGGAGGGCCGGATCGGCCTGCGCTTCTTCTACGACACGGCCGCCGTGTACGACGCGGACCGACCCATCCGGAACGCGCGGTTCCAGGAAGGCGCCGGCGCCGGCGTCTTCTTCCTGCCGCCGGGGTTCGGCTTCCCGATGTCCATCGACGTGGCAGGCGATCCTGACGGCGGCGTGCGCGTCCACGTCAGCGCCGGCTTCGGGTTTTGAAGGCTCGTTCAGGCGGCCGCCTCGATCAGGTCGCAGGTCCGCGCCACCGGATCGATCCCCACGAACCGACTCGCGACGGCGCGGCATGCTCGCGCCACATCCTCCGAACCGAGCAGTGTTTCCAACTCCCGCGCGACGGCCATCCCGGTGAATCTGGACGGCCGCAGGAAGCTCCCCACCCCCAGCCTCTGCAGTCGGACGGCGTTGTCCGGCTGATCGAACGCCATCGGCATCACCAGTTGCGGGCACCCGGCGCGCAGCGCCTGCGCCAGCGTGCCGATGCCGCCATGGTGCACGAGGGCGGCCGCCCGCGGCAGCAGGCTGCCGAACGGCGCGTACTCGGCGTGTCTTACACCGGGCGGCAGCGGAGCGGGAATCTGCTCGGCGAACCGCGACAAGAGCAGGCCGCGGCGGCCGAGACGCCGGCAGGCGTCCGCACCGGCCCGGAAGAACCGCGCCGCCTGCCGGTTGGCGGTGCCCGGCGCGAAGACTATGGGCGGCTCGCTCTCGGCGAGCCACTCGTCGAGCTCGGGAGTGAGCGGCGTCGCGTCGCCTTCGTCGTAGAGCGGAAAGCCGGTCAGCCGCGTCTGGGGCGGCCAGTCGGGCTGGACCGCGGCATACCAGTCGGGAAACAACCCGATGACGCGATGCGGCGAGTGCCACCACTCGCGCACGATGTTCCGCGCCGGAGGCAGGCCGAACTCGGCGCACAGCTCGTTCACGACGGGAGCCAGCGCCTGGTCCGAGAGGCGGTCGCCCGCCGCCACGAGCAGCCGCTTGACCGGCAGCGGCCAGCGGTTGACCGACCGCAGCCACACGTGCGGTACCGCCGTGTCGTGCCTGCTGACAAAGCCGGTCGCCTGCAGGTGCAGCGTCACCAACCGCAGGCCGAGAGCTTCCTGCGCGACACGCGCCCCGAACGCCAGGGGGTGGGCCACCAGGAGAGGAGGTTCACCGCCCGCCTGCTCCCGCAGCACGCGGGCGATCTCGGTCACGTGAGGCCGGATGGCCTCGCCGATTACACCGAGCGCGCGGTGGGGACGCCAGAGATCCGGATGTTCCAGGGTCCGGCGGTAGTCGTCCACCGTGCCGAGCGGGACGAGCGGCAGACCGACCCGCGAGAGCAACGGCTCGAAGTAGGCATTCGTCAGCACCGACACGTCGTGGCCGCGGCGCTGCAACGCCAGCCCGATACCGACATGCGGATGCACGTCGCCGGCGCTCCCGACCGGGATCATGATGATTCGCATCGGCGGGGCTGTCGAGGCGTGGCCCGGGCAGCGACCGGTTCAGCGGGGCGGGTCGTATTCTCGAGGCTACGGCGCCGCTTCTTCAGGACGAGCGGCGCCGCGAGGACGACCGGCCACGACGAACGCGGTGGTCTCAGCCGACGTGCGGGTCGATGACCGACTGCAGCTTCGCCTTGTCGGCCAGGCCGACGACGGATTCGACCACCTGGCCGTCCTTGAAGAGCAGCAGGGTCGGGATCGACCGGACGCCGTACTGTCCCGGCGTCGCCGGATTGTCGTCCACGTTCATCTTGCCGACGGTGACGCGGCCGTCGTAGTCGGCCGCGAGCGCCTCGACGGTCGGCGCGATCATGCGGCACGGGCCGCACCACTCCGCCCAGAAGTCGACCAGCACCGGCTGCGTGGACTTGAGCACCGACTCCTCGAAGTTGCCGTCCGTGACCTTGTGCGTATGTTCTGACATCGCGTGTTCCTGTTGGTGAAGATCCCGCCGCTCTACCCGACCTTCCATTGTAGCGCGTTCGGATTCACCGCTACAGCCTGCGAATCGCGGAGATCGGACCGCCGGTGAGCCAGCGGCCGCTGTTCCACCCGGATCCGGGACGGAGAACTCACCGCTCCGCCGGACCGCCCAGGTACTTGTCGCACCAGCGCAGCATCTCCGCCACGACGTGCAGCACCGACTCGCGCGCCGCGTAGCCGTGCGACTCGTGGGGCAGCGTGACGTAGCGCACCGTCGCCCCGTGGCCCTTGAGCGCGTGGTAGAAGCGCTCGGACTGGACCGGGAAGGTGCCGGAGTTGTTGTCGATCTCGCCGTGCGTGAGCAGGATCGGCTCGTTCACCTTCTCGGCGTGGAAGAACGGCGACATCGCGGCGTAGATGTCGCGGGCCTCCCAGAACGTGCGCCGCTCGTTCTGGAACCCGAAGGGCGTCAGGGTCCGGTTGTAGGCGCCGCTGCGCGCGATGCCGGCCTGGAAGAGGTCGGAGTGCGCCAGCAGGTTGGCGGTCATGAAGGCGCCGTAGCTGTGCCCGCCGATGGCGATGCGGTCGCGGTCGGCGACGCCCATCTCGACGACGGTGTCGACGGCGGCCGCCGCGCTCGCCACGAGCTGCTCCCGGTAGGTGTCGTTGGCGGAGTGGCCCTCGCCGACGATCGGCATGGTCGGCCCGTCCAGGATCGCGTAGCCCTGGGTGAGCAGCAGCATGTGCGACGCCCCCCGCAGCGTGGTGAAGCGGTAGGGCGATCCGCGGACCTGACCCGCCGCCGCCGCGTTGGTGAACTCGCGCGGGTAGGCCCAGACCAGCATCGGCGGGCGGTCGCCGTCGCGGTGGCCGGGCGGCAGGTACAGCGTGGCCGACAGCGCAACGCCGTCGGCGCGCGAGTAGGTGATGAACCGCCTCTCGATGCCGCGCAGGATCGGCGCCGGGTCCTTGTAGTCGGTCAGGGCATGCCGGTCGCCGCTCACGGTGTCGCGCACGAAGTAGTTGGGGGGATCGGTGCGGCTCTCGCGGCGTGTCAGCAGCGATCCGCCGTCCGTGCCGAGGATCGCGACCACCGTCTCGTAGGTCTCGGGCTCGGTGTGGAACAGCCGCTCGGCCTCGAGCGTCGTCAGGTCGAGCCGGTCGACGAAGGGCCGATCGCCATCCGGCGAGGCGCCGTTGCCGGCCAGGTAGATGGCATCGCCGTCCTGCAGGAGGGTCGCGCTCGCCACGCCGCCGCCGGGACGCCGCAGCGGGCGGCCCGGATCGCTGTAGACGTCCTCGGCGCTGCGGTCGAACAGCCGCCGCGTGTCGCCCCCGCCCGGATAGAGCAGCGACGTGCGGGTCCAGCGCGTCGGCCGATCCGTCTCGGTGATGAGCGCCGTGCCGTCCTCCGTCCAGGCGATGCCGGAGAAACGGTGCTCGGTGCGGGCCAGCTCGCGCGGCTCGCCGTCGAACGGCGCGGCGAGCGTGAACAGGGTGTCGCGGTACGGGGCGTCCACCCGCGGATCGCCCTCGTCCTGCGCCTCGCTCCAGACCAGCGTGGCCGGCGCGGTCGGGTTCCAGCGGTGGCCGCGCGGTCCGGTGGCCACGCCGCCGATCGGCACGCTGTCGGCCAGCGGCTTCTTCGCCACCGCGACCGCGTCGCCGTCGCGCGTCCAGACCTCGACGGAGCGGCCGAAGCGGTTCGCCGGGAGGAGCCACGAGAACGGCCGCTCGATGCGTTCGACGAGCACGTGCCGGCTGTCCGGGGCGGCGGAGACGCGGGCGTAGAGCCCCGGCTCGCCGATGGCGGTCCGCGATCCGGTGGCCAGCGCCACCGTCTCCACCTGGCTCGTGAAGTGGTACTCGAACAGCGCCTCGTCGTACGCGTTGGCCAGCAGGTCCTGGTAGGTGCGCACCGGGGAGAGTGCGCCGGCGTGCTCCTGCACGTTCGGCCCGGCCGGCTCCCGCGGCGGCGACGGCGGCGACCCGCGCGCCGACCGCCGGAAGCGGCACAGGACCCCGCTGTCGTCCGCCAGCCACTCGCACGGGTTGCCCCAGGTGGCGTTGAGCGACGCGCTCGTCAGCGGCCGCGGCTGGCCGGTCGCGAGGTCGACGACCCACAGCTCGATGCCGGTATCGCGCAGCACGGCGTAGGAAAGATGCGAGCCGTCCGGCGAAAAGCTCGGCCAGCCGAGCGTCGTGCCGCGCGGGGCAAGCACCTGCACGTCCTCTGCTCCCGCCTTCCGCGTGCCGCCCTCGACATCCAGGCGCACGACCGTCAGCGCCGCAATCTCGGGCGCCCGCCACGGCCCGCTGTTGCGCGGGTCGACGCGATAGCCGGCCAACCGGTGCAGCGGCCGGCCGAGCCAGCCGATCGGCGGCATGCTGCGCTGCTCGACGAACACCGCCACGTCGCGGGTCGGCCCCACGATCACCGTTGGCGTCGGCCGCGCGTCGAGGATGTCGACGATGGCCTGCGGCGGGGTGAGGTAGCCGGTTTCGCTCGAAGCGTCCGACTGCGCCCCGGCCGGGGCGGCGACGGCCAGCAGCACGAGCGACAGCGCGATGTTGGCGATGCGTGTCATGGTCAGTCCCTCCGGTTCCATGGCATTATCGATCAGAGTGAGGTGCGCCGGCCCCTACGCGGGCCCGCCAAAACGGTCAACCGTCGCCGGGCCCGCCGGTGCGAACCAGCGCCGGCATATAGTCTCGGGGCGCTCGGGACGACACGAGGAGGTACGGCCGGGAGGCAATCCCCGGTGACGCGGCTACGTGCTCCATCGCAGAGCGCCCGCAGATGTCCGAGAACCCACCCATCAGCCTGCACTCGGTCAGCGTCGTCGTGGCCGCGCAGTTCCACAACCCGTCGATCCTCAACCCCGACTTTCTGGTATCGCGCGAGATCGTGCCCGCGGACTGGACGGTCGCGGACTCGACTGTAGATGGCGCGGTTGACTGCGAAGCAGCACGACGAGATTATCAAGGTCTTGCCCCTGCTGGAGCTCCACACGATTGCGACTCGACTCGACTACCTCCGTCCGAACGTTCACTTCTCGGGGAACGCTCTGAATGTCGGCGATTGAGCTGCCGGACGCCGACCATGTGTCGAGGTACTGCAAGCCGACCGCCGTTGGACAGGATGGCCTGCCAATGACAGCCGCGTTCGAACTCCGACCTGGAGAAGCATCGAGCACCTCCCCGTCGATGCCGACGATTCGCACAGCGGCATCTTCGGATACACGACAGACGATCTTGTCGTCGCCGTGTCGATCAAGGCACTGGTCAGCCACGAGAGTGTGTTCCCGGCGGGGGTCGATCGACCCCCGCTGATTCCACACTCCCGTTAGCCTCGAAAGCATGTTCTCCTCTCGGGTTCCGGCCGGTCGAACCGTCAACCGGCTCTCGCGGATGTATGAGCGGCTCCGGTCGCAAGGGGTCGACGTGACGGACCTCACCGAGAGCAACCCGACCCGCGTCGGGCTGCTCTACCCTCCGGGTCTACTCGACGCCCTCGCGGCACCGGAGGGGATGCGCTACGAGCCGTCGCCTCGGGGCCTGCCGCAAGCGCGGAAGGCGGTTGCGTCTTGGCTCTCGCACGCTCCACACGAACGGTGTTCACACGTCGCGACGAAGCTAGCCGAAAGCACTGCTCGCCGCGGCACTTGCGAGTCAAGGCAGATCGATCCGGACCGCATCGCCCTCACCGCCAGCACGAGCGAGGCCTACGCTTGCCTCTTCAAGCTGCTCTGCGACCCTGGCGATCATGTGCTGGTGCCACAGCCGAGCTACCCGCTGCTGGAGCATCTCGCGCGGTTCGAGGGAGTGGAGCCGGTGCCGTACCCACTCTCGTACCACGGGACCTGGAGGATCGATCTCCCGGCGCTCGCCGAGGCGGCCGGTTCGCGGGCTCGCGCGATCATCGTCGTGAACCCCAACAACCCGACCGGGTCGTTTCTCGCGACCGAGGATCACGGTGCTGTCACGGCACTCTGCCAGGAGCGCAGCCTGCGGTTGATCGTCGACGAGGTGTTCAACGGCTACCCAATCGACCCGTTGCCCGGCAGTGCCGGGAGCGTGCTGTCCGGGTGCGCGGAGGTGCTGACGTTCGTGCTCGGCGGATTGTCCAAGGCGGTCGGCCTGCCGCAGCTCAAGCTCGCGTGGATCGCGGTCGACGGCCCCGACGACGAGATCGAGCCGGCTCTCGATGCGCTCGACCTGGTGCTCGACACCTACCTCTCCGTCTCGACTCCCGTCCTGCTCGCCGCCGCACGCCTCCTGCTCGCAGGGACCGCCGTGGCGGACCAGATCAGGGCGCGCATCGCGGCAAACCACCGAGAGCTGACAAGGCTCGTGGCCGAACACCCCGCGGCAGGACTACTGCGCACGGAGGGCGGGTGGTACGCTGTTGTCCAGGTTCCGGCCACGAAGTCGGAAGAGGCACTCGCGCTCGAACTGCTGGAGCAGGATCACGTGCTCGTGCACCCAGGCTACTTCTTCGACTTTTCGCGCGAGGCGTTCCTCGTGACGAGCCTGCTCCCGGAGCCGGATCGGTTCGCGGCGGCGATCGAACGCGTGTTGGCGCGCGCCGCCGGCACGCCATGACCAGCGGCTCCCCCGTTTTCAAGGATCTAGTCCTCGTCGGCGGCGGCCACAGCCACGTCATCGTGCTGCGCCGGCTCGGAATGCGTCCCATCCCCGGCGTGCGGGTCACCATCATCGCGCGCGATCTCCATGCACCGTACTCGGGAATGCTGCCCGGCCTGATCGCCGGCCTCTACGGGTTCGACGACGTCCATGTCGACCTGGGGCCGCTCGCGCGCTTCGCCGGGGCGCGGCTGTTCCACGGCGAGGCGGTGGGGCTCGACCTCGAGCGGCGTACCGTGCTGTGCCGGAAACGGCCGCCGGTGCCGTACGACGTGCTGTCGATCGACGTCGGCATCGCACCGCGGCTCGACGTCGACGGCGCGACGGAACACGCCGTTCCCGTCAAGCCGATCGGGGGGCTGGTGGCGCGCTGGGAGCGACTGGCCCTGCGCGTGCGCGAGAGTCCTCGCAAGCTGCGAGTGGCGATCGTAGGGGCGGGAGCAGCCGGCGTGGAGCTGACGCTGGCGA
Source organism: Vicinamibacterales bacterium (assembly GCA_965116825.1). Classification (GTDB taxonomy): domain Bacteria; phylum Acidobacteriota; class Vicinamibacteria; order Vicinamibacterales; family UBA8438; genus WTFV01. The sequence continues at coordinate 2,001,184 of OZ220736.1, read as the reverse complement.
TGCAGCACGCGCTCTCGACCCGCGCGCGGGCAGAGGCAGGCCGCTTCCAAGTCCCGGAGTTCCATCTGTTCGGCGCGGCGCCCACCGTGTTGCCGACGCACAACCGCGGCGCGCAAAGACGTTTCGGCCGCGTGCTCGCCGAACGGGGTGTGCACCTTCATCTCGCGACGCGAGTCGCCCGAGTCGACGCCGGGCGGTTGGAGGCCGTGGACGGCCAGTCCTTCGAGGTGGACGAAGTCGTCTGGGCCACCGCCGCCGCGCCGCCCCCCTGGCCGGCCGCATCCGGGCTCGCGGTGGACGGGACCGGGTTCATCGCGGTCGACGCGACGTTGCAGTCGACATCGCACCCGGGCGTGTTCGCTGCGGGGGACGTCGCCGCGGTGCTCGACCACCCCCGGGAGAAGGCAGGCGTGTTCGCCGTCCGCCAGGGCAAGCCGCTGGCGGCGAACCTGCGGCGGGCGCTCCTCGGCAAACCGTTGCGGCCTTTCCGGCCGCAGCGCCGGTTCCTGAGCCTGGTCAGCACCGGCGACCGGTACGCGGTGGCTTCGCGCGGCCGCTGGTCGGCCGAGGGCGCCTGGGTCTGGCGCTGGAAGGACTGGATCGACCGGCGGTTCATGCGGCGGTTCGCCGAGCTGCCGGAGATGGACACCGAAGCGTCGGGCGCGCGGGCGCCGGCCGTGCCGCCGGGTCTGGCGCCGCCGGACGTCGTACGCGAGCTTTCGGTGGTCGCCATGCGCTGCGGCGGCTGCGGGTCGAAGGTGGGAGCCACGCTGCTCGACCGGGTGGTCGCACGGCTGGAGCCGGTGCGCCGGGACGACGTGGTTGTCGGCCTCGACGCCCCGGACGACGCCGCGGTCGCCTCGCTGCCGCCAGGCAAGCTGCTGGTGCAGTCGGTCGACGCCTTCCGGTCGATGATCGACGATCCGTGGCTGTTCGGCCGGATCACCGCGAACCACTGCCTGAGCGATCTCTACGCGATGGGGGCCGAGCCGTGCTCGGCTCTGGCCATCGTCACGATTCCGCACGGGCTCGAATCGAAGATGGAGACCCTGCTGGAAGACCTCCTGTCCGGCGCGGTCGAGGTGCTGAACGACGGCGGCGCGGCGCTGGTCGGCGGGCACACCAGCGAGGGGGCGGAGGTGCAGCTCGGCCTCTCGGTGAGCGGATCCATCGACCCCGACGGGATTCTCCGCAAGGGCGGTCTGCGGCCGGGCGACCGGCTCGTCCTGACCAAGCCGATCGGCACCGGGACGCTGCTCGCCGCCGACATGCGGGGCAAGGCGAAGGCGCGCTGGGTGGACGGCGCCATCCGGGCCATGCTGCTCTCCAACCGGGATGCGGCCCGTGCGGTGCGCGCCTGCGGCGGGCAATCGTGCACCGACGTCACCGGGTTCGGACTGCTGGGCCATCTGGTCGAGATGACGAAGGCATCCGCGGTCGACGCTCACCTGGCGCTCGACGCGGTGCCGATTCTGGAAGGCGCGGAAGAGACCGCCGCGCGCGGGCTGCTGAGCTCGCTGCAGCCGCAGAACGTCCGCCTGCGGCGGGCCGTCGCCAACGTCGAGACGGCGGGCGCCGATCTCCGCTATCCCCTGCTGTTCGACCCGCAGACCGCGGGCGGACTCCTTGCCGGGGTGCCGGAAGACCGCGCCGCGGCGTGCATCGACCGGCTGCATGCGTTGGGCTACACTCGCGCGGCGGTTATCGGCGCCGTCGCCGAGCGGGACGACGACGCGCCGCCGATCACGATTGCATGAACGACGGGAGGACTTTCAACCATGATCGAAGTCGGGAAGCCGGCGCCTGCATTCACGCTGCAGAACCAGCACGGCGAGGAGGTCAGCCTGGCCGACCTCCGGGGACGATGGGTGGTGCTGTACTTCTACCCGAAGGACGACACGCCCGGATGCACCAAGGAGGCCTGCGAGTTCACGGCCGGGATCGCGGAGTTCGAGAAGCTCGACGCCGTAATCCTCGGCTGCAGCCCCGATGATGCGGCGTCGCACCGGAAGTTCATCGCCAAGTACGACCTGCGGGTGCAGCTCCTGTCCGACCCGGCGCACGCCGCGATGGAAGCCTACGGCGCCTGGGGCGAGAAGGTGCTGTACGGCCGCAAGTCCGTCGGCGTCATCCGCTCGACGGCGCTGATCGACCCGGCCGGGAACGTCGCCCATCACTGGAAGAAGGTGCGGGCGGCCGGGCACGCCGGGCATGTGGCGGCGCGTCTCGAAGCACTTCGAGGGTGACCGCACGGCGCCGGCCGCGCGTGTCGACGAAGCGTTCCGCGACGCCGATGTGCTACACTGCAGGTTCCTTCATGTTCGTCCGGTCCACCCACCTCGCCCTCTTCTGCGTATCGGCCCTTGCGGCCGCGGGCTGCACCGTTGAATCGGCGCCCGCCGACGACGAGTCCCCGACGCGCGTCGCGGCGTCGGTGCCGGACGGCGCCGAAGACGTCTTCCTGCCGCCGCTGACGCGCGCGTTCGAAGGCGGAGTGCCCAACGGAGCGACGCTGGCAAGCCTGTTCGCCCGGCACGACCTGGGTGAGATGGCGCACCCGCTGGTCGAGGCGATCCGGGAGGTCTTCGATCCGCGGCGGCTGCGGGTCGACAACGCCTATCGCCTGGATTTCGGCATCGACGACGGGGGCTTCCGGCAGTTCTCGTACCACATCGACGACGACGAGTTTCTGCGGGTGGACGCGATCGGCGACAGCTTCGAGGCCGCCGTGGTGCCGTACCGGCAGATGCGCATCGAGCAGGTGGTGGAAGGCGGCATCGACGCCGAGAACAACTCGCTGGTCGCCGCGCTGGACGCCCAGGACCAGGGCGTGCTGCTGGCCGTGGCCATGGCCGAGGTGCTCAGCGGCGAGATCGATTTCAACAACGACCTGCGGCGTGGCGACGAGTTCAGCGTGCTGTACGAGGAGATCCACCGCGAGGGACTCTTCGGCGTCGGCGGCGAGCCTTCCTTCTCCCGCTACGGTGAAGTTCTCGCGGCAGAGTTCGAAAACGACGGCCGGCGCCTGCAGGCGTTTCGCTTCCACGTGCCGGGCGAGCCCGAGGCGCAGTACTTCGATGAGAACGGCCGCTCGATGAAGCGGCTGTTTCTCCGCTCGCCGTTCCGGTTCGAGCCGCGGATCACGTCGCGGTTCTCCTACCGGCGCGTGCATCCGGTCCTCGGAGGCGTGCGGCCCCCATCTCGGCGTCGACTACGGCGCGCCGACCGGCACGCCGGTCATCGCCGTCGCCACCGGCACGGTCGTCTCGGCCGGGCGCAGCGGCGGGTCCGGCAACATGGTCAGACTGCGCCACACCAACGGCTACGAGACGTACTACCTGCACCTGTCTGCATTCGGCAACGGCATCCGCCGCGGCAGGCGCGTGTTCCAGGGCCAGGAGATCGGGAAGGTCGGCTCGACGGGACTCTCGACCGGCCCGCACCTCGACTACCGGATGCGGAAGAACGGCACGTTCGTCAATCCGCTCGTCGAGCACCGCAACCTGCCGCCCGGCGATCCCGTGCCGGCGGAACACATGGAGGTGTTCCTGGCCTTCCGGGACGCGGCGCTCGAGCGACTCGGGTCCGCTCCGCGCGTCTCGGCGGCAGCCTCCGTGTCCGCCGACTAGCGAACCGCCTGCCTTGGCCATCATCCGTCCGTTCCGCGCACTGCGCCCGGCGCCGGCAGCCGCGGCGGCCGTTGCCGCCGTCCCCTACGATGTCGTGTCGACCCGCGAGGCGCGGCGGCTGACCGCGGACAACCCGCTGAGCTTTCTCCACGTGTCGCGCGCGGAGATCGATCTGCCGGACGGCGCCGACCCGTACGGCGAGGCGGTCTACGAACAGGCGGCCCGCAACCTGAAGGCCCTGTCCGAGCGGGCCCCGCTGGTCGTCGACCCGGAACCCGCGCTCTACCTCTACCGCATGCAGGCGGGCGGACACGAGCAGATCGGGCTGGCCGGCTGCTTCTCGCTCGACGAGTACGACCGGAACGTGATCAAGCGCCACGAGCGGACACGGCCGGACAAGGAGGACGACCGCACGCGCCACATGGTGGCGTTGCGGGCGCAGACCGGCATCGTGTTCCTGGCCTACCGCGCGAACGCAACGATCGACAGCGCAGTGCACGAGGCCGCAGCCGAGGAGCCCCTGCTGGACGTCGCGGCGCCGGACGGCGTGCGTCACGGCGTCTGGCGGCTGTCGCCCGCGGCCACCAGGACAGCAGTCGCCGCCTTCGCCGAGGTGCCAGCCGTGTACATAGCCGACGGCCACCACCGGATCGCCAGCGCGGCCCGGGCGCGCGACGAGCTGGGCTCCGGCGATCCGCAGCACGAAGCGTGCTTCTTTCTCGGCGTGGCCTTTCCCGACCGGCAGACGCGCATCCTGCCGTACAACCGGACGGTCGCCGACCTGGCCGGCCGGACGGCGGCGAAGTTCCTGGAGGCGCTGCGCGAGCGCTTTCCGGTCAGGACCGGAGGCCCGCCGGTGCCGCCCAAGGGCAGGCTGGCGATGTACCTGGAGGGAGCCTGGCACACGATCGACGTAGCGGTTGCCGGGGCGGCGGCCGCCAGCGCCGAGGCGGCCGCCCGGTTGGACGTGGCGATCCTTCAGGACCGGATTCTGTCGCCGGTGCTCGACGTGGCGGACATTCGGACGGATCCGCGGGTGGCGTTCGTCGGCGGGGCGCGCGGCGTAGCGGCCCTCGAGCAGGCGGTCGACTCCGGCGTGGCCGCCGTCGCCTTCTCGCTGGCGGCGGTGACGCCCGACGAGCTGCTCGCCGTGTCGGACGCCGGCGGCATCATGCCTCCGAAATCCACCTGGTTCGAGCCGAAGCTGCGCGACGGCCTGCTGATTCATACCATCTGAACTGCTGATTCACACCATCGAGGAGCCTGTGGCTGAACGGGTCTTCAACTTCGGCGCCGGTCCGGCCGTACTTCCCGAACCCGTGCTCCAGCAGATTCGCGAGGACCTGCCCGCGCTGCCGGGCGCGGGAATGTCGGTGCTGGAGATCAGTCACCGGTCCGCCGCGTTCGACGAGATACTGGCGACGACCGAGGCCAACATCCGTGCCCTGGCCGGGGTGCCCGACGAGTACCACGTCCTGTTCCTCCAGGGCGGCGCCACCCTGCAGTTCTCCATGGTGCCGATGAACCTGCTCTCGGGGGGCGGAACGGCCGACTACCTGCTGACCGGCTCGTGGGCCGCACAGGCGGCGCGGGAGGCCGGGAAGCTCGGATCCGTGCGGGTGGCTGCGACCACGGAGGCGGACGGCTTCCGGCGGCTTCCCCGGGCGGAGGAGATCGACGTCTCCCCGGACGCTGCCTACGTGCATCTGACGACGAACAACACCATCGCGGGCACGCAGTGGCCGGCAACGCCCGATGTCCGCGACCGGCCGCTGGTGGTCGATGCCTCGTCCGACATCTTCAGCCGCCCGATCGACGTGACCGGACACGGCCTGGTTTACGCCGGCGCCCAGAAGAACCTCGGGCCGGCCGGCGTGACGGTGGTGATCATCCGTCCCGACCTGGCGGAGCGGGGTCCGTCGTCGCTCCCGAAGCTGATGCGCTACGCGACGTACGTCCAGGGCGGATCACGTCCCAACACGCCGCCGGTCTTCGCCATCTACGTCGTGTCGCTGGTCACGGCGTGGCTGCTCGACCAGGGCGGACTGCAGGTCATGGCCAAGCGGAACGAGCGCAAGGCGGCCAACCTGTACGCAGCCATCGATCGGACCGATTTTTACCGCGGCGTTGCGGAACCGGACAGCCGCTCGCTGATGAACGCCACGTTCCGGCTGCCGACGCCGGAGCTGGAGAAGAAGTTCGCCGAGGAAGCCGAGGCCGCGGGCCTGGCCGGCCTCAAGGGACACCGCTCGGTGGGCGGGCTCCGGGCCTCGATCTACAACGCCTTCCCCGCAGCCGGCGTCGACGCGCTGGTTACGTTCATGACAGAATTCGAGCGTGTACACGGGTAGACGCTATTTCGGACGATTCCTCAATCATTTCTCCAGGAACTCGGCGCGGCGCGCGACGACACTGCGGGCACTGCTGCTCGCAGCGACCGCCGCGCCCGCCCGGGCACACGTCACGACGACCGGGATGATCCGCGTCGCGGCTACCGACGACGCCGGCCTGCCGGTCCCCGGCGCCACCGTCACCGCCACGGCCACCTGAGGTACACGCGCCTGTTCGGCGACCTGCTCGTCGAAGGCTCCTACAGCAAGCACAACGGCGAGGTCTCCGACTACGCGGCGGTGGCGGGTCCGCGGAACAGCATCGTCTTCCGCGACTCCGACGCCCGCACGCTCGAGGACGAGCAGCTCGGCGGCTTCGGGCTCGACGATCTCGACCAGCGCGATACCGAGGGCTACAAGGCCACCGCGGGCACGCTGCGCAACCCGTCCCACGGCATCGTCGACGTGCGCCTGCTCTACAACTACCGCCTCGCCGGCTACGGCCTGGAGCTGTTCGCCGACTTCTTCAACCTGCTCGACGACCAGGACGCCACCCGCAACCAGGACCTGCTGGCCGGCGCCTGGGGGCAACGCCTTCGGCGACGGCATCCGGTTCACGCCGCCGCGACGGGTGTTCATCGGCGCCCGGCTGCGCTTCGGGTAGGAAACCTGCGTTTACCCGACGTCGAGGAGAAAGCGCCACGCCGGCACGACGTCGATGCTGCCGGAGTCGACAGGAATCGTCTCTTCCTCGTCGCGGGTCACGATCGTCGCCGCGCGCAGTCCGAACTCCGCCATCGTGCGACTGAGCGCTCTCACCTCGCGCTTGCGCGTCCGTGGTTCCGCAAGCGACTCGCAGACCTGGACAAGCATGCGCGACCCGTCGGGCATCCGCGCCACGAAGTCCACCTCGCGACCGTTCGGACCCTTGAGGTAGCGGATCTGAGGCGTGGAGCGCCGCAGCGCCATGAACACCAGGTTCTCGAGCAGATGGCCGGCGTTGACCAGAATGCCGGACCCGACCGACCTCGCGAGCGCATGGTCGACACAGTAGATCTTCTTCGGATTCGCGTTGGCGCGGGCCAGCGACGCATCGAAGACCCGCACCGTGAACAGGAAGAAGGCGTCCTCGAACCACTCCACGTAGTCGGCGACCGCCGACTTGGGTGCCCGATGTCCGAGCGACTTCAGGTGGGCGGTGAGCCGGTTGACGGAATACAGCGACGCGGTGTTGTCCACCAGCCGGTGGGCGAGGTCCGAGACGGCGCGGGGATGCGCGACGTCGTGCCGCTCCACGAGGTCGCGGAACAACATCGCGCCCCAGTACTCCTGGTGGATCCGGATGCGCAGCGCGCGATCCAGCCCCGCCACCTCCGGGAACCCGCCGCGCTCCCAGTATTCCTCGAACGCCTTGCGCACCAGCAGGCGCCGGCGGGTCGACAAGGGGCCGTCGGCGTCGATGCCTCTGAAGTCGAGGAACTCCCGGAAGGAGAAAGGGAAGATCTCCCACGACAACGCCCGGCCGCGCATCTGGGTCGCGATCTCCCTTGACAGCATCCGCGCCGACGAGCCGGTGATGTACACCTCGCACTTCTCGGTGCGCATCAGGCGGTCGACGAACGGCTCCCATCCCGGCACGACCTGAATCTCGTCGAAGAAGCAGTAGACCGTCTCGGTGTTCTTCTTCTCCGGGTGGAGAGCGAAGTAGGCGTCCGCCACGACGCCGAGCCCCTCATGCTGCAGGAAATGGAGGCGGTCGTCGAAGAAGTTAAGGTAGAGGATGTTGTCGCGCGGTACGCCGCGGTCGAGCAGCTTCCGCACCTGCTGGAACAGGTACGTCGACTTACCGGCGCGGCGCGGACCGATGCAGACGGTGGCCTTGCCCGGCACCGGAGCTACCTCGACCCGGCGCAGGATGCCGGTCGGCAGCTCGGCCTCGCGGAAGTCCAGGATGATGTCGCGCAGGGAATCCGGCATCGCGCTTCTGGACTGTATTATCGCCGATAACATGCGTAATCGGCAATAATACCGGCCGATTCTTGAATGCCTCGGCAACTTGTTCGTCTGCCGACCTGGCAGGCACGGCCAGTCTGCGTCGTCGTGGAACGATGCAACGCTCGCCTTCGTTCCGTCGGCAACGGCCGCCGCTTGCGGTGGTCCATCACCTGCAACTATAATCGTGTCATGTGACAGCCACGCTGGAGGACACGGTGACGGACGGTACACTTGCGGACAGCGGAACGGAGCCCGTTAGCGATGCTGCGGAGATCGCGCGGCTGATGGGGCTTCCTTCGTGGCGGAAGATGAACAACCTTTCTCTGGTCAATCAGATCGAGAAGGGACTACCGCTGCAAGCCGTCGAGCGGATCGCGCAGGCGATGGCTCCGGACGACCCGCGGGCGAAGTTCACCCTGTTGTCGCCGTCAACCTGGTCGCGCCTTCAGAAGCGATCACGTCGACATCTGACGCGCGAGATGAGCGAGCGCGTCCATGGCGTCGCGTGTGTACTGCTCGAAGCTCGACGGCTCTGGGCTGGCGACGAGTCAGCGATGGTACGGTTTCTCAACCGACCACACCTGTTGCTCGGCGGCCGCACGCCGCTGGATGTAGCCCGGGAGTCGACGACCGGCGCCAACCTGGTCGTCCGAATCATCGGCGAGGCAAGGGCCGGCGTCGCCGTGTGATTCGTCACTGTCCAAACAGGCGCAAGTCCCAGCAGACCGTTGTTTCGAGGCCAACGCTGATCGATCTCGCTTCATCGTGGGACGAGTGGATGAGCACGTTGTGCTCCATGCGCGCCACGACGCTCGGCACGATCAGGATCGCCGACCGCCGTTCCGTGTACCACCTCGAACCGAATGATCGCGCGACCGCGCCGTCGACATCGCACCACCCCGGCAGACTGTCCTTCGTGACCACCTCGTACGTGACTCCGGCGGGAATGTCGATCTCGACGTAGTGCTGGTTGCGCGGCATCTCGCCGGTCCGCGCCAACGTCTCCAGCAACGCGGTCGAATAGTGTTCGGACGTGTAGATCACAGACTGACCCCGCTCGTTCCAGCGGCCAGGGTACATGCGTGATCCGTCGCCGCTGTACACGGGATGGTCGCCCGCCGGATCGCCAATGCGGTAGGCGCGTAGCGACTCGCGAAGGCGACGCGGACTCACTTGCGGGCTCCGCACTCGGGTCCAACGCGTTCTCGCCTCGTCACCGTCCGTATACCGCCCTGTGGCGTTCATGCGCCAACGCTCGCGATTCGTCTTCCTTCGCCAACTCGGCCCCTCGCTCCCCAATTCGCGCGATCCTGCGGTCGGAATCGTCAAGCAGTGCTTCGAATGAACGCCGCCACCCGGCCCACATCTCACTCTCAAGCCCAGACCACCCGTGTGACGTTCCAAGGGTCGCCCTGGCTATCTCGTCCGTCCCAACGTCTCCGTCGAGAGCCAAGAGGGCTTTGGCCCGCCACCCTTTCTCATCGGGCTTGCCCACCAGCGGTGCCAGATGAAACGGCGCAAGATCCTCGGCGTCGAGCAGCTTTCTGTAGATCTCGCCGTCGTCGCCGACCAGTAACTTCACGAGATCGTTATTCCACGGGTCTGGACGCAGGCCCGTCAGCACTCTCGTTCGCTGGCGTGCACTCAGTGTCGGTAGGATCTTCGCGACCGCATTTTCGACCATCCAGTGATGGAGGTCGCCGTGCTGACCAAACTTGGCCAAGAGCCACTCTTCGGCCAAATGAGAATCCGCCGACATGATCTCGCCGATCCAATACTCGTCGTGTACGGACCGCCCAGCCGGCGCGCGCAGGATCGCCCGTCGCCACGCTTCATCGAATGTCCCGTCGCGGTCCTCTTGTGTAACCGCCTGCCAAAGGCCAATAGCTGCCGACACTGCAACACGAGCATCATGGCATTGAAGCAACGCCCGAGTTGTCGCACCGGGAATCGATCCCTGGTAGAAGCAGGCTTCGATGCGCTTCCCCATCTCTCCGGCGTTCGCGAGCGCCGCTGAGAGAACCTCCTCGGGAGGCGCTGGATGACTGATGGCGGCGGCGAATCCGATCTCCCGATAGCGTTCATCCCGCAGACATCGACGCACGATCGATTCCCATTCCGGTCGGCCATCCCTGGCCGCCTCACGAAGAAAGGGCTCGACAAGCGTACCCGGGAGCTCGCGTTTCATGAACGCTTTCGCCGCGCCTACGGGGTTCGGGAGGACTTGGGCAAGGCGCCCGCAGAGAACGTGACACCGCCAGGGAGGAAACGTGATGCCCGCAGCCTTCGCCTCGCTCTCAACACGTGCGAGCGATGTCGCAATAGTTTCGACGCTGCGATGCCGCCAGCGCTCGACCAGCTCGGCGTCCTTTACGTGGTCGGCCACGCGCGCGGATACACATAGGTCCTCGAGGTCGCCATCCGTCGTCGTCTCCAGCTCCACGCCGAATCTCGAACCGAGCTCCTTGATTTCGTGCTGAGCACCCGGGCTGTGCCGCGAGGCATACGCAAGATCGCGCAGCATGCGCTCGACAAACTGCCGCGTTATCGCTCTCGTCGAGGTGGAGATTCGGATGTCTGCCATGCCACTTGGGTACACGTACTCCCAGGAGCTCACGAGCTGCAGCAGCAGGTCCCAAGGTACATCTGTGGAGTCTTGCACTACATCCTTGACCCTGGGCCAGAGTGTCGTAAGAGTCTCCAAATCTTGGTCATCCAGATGGCCTCGGACAAATGTGCCCCGCGGCTGGTTCCCGGGATCAGGAGCAAGGAAGTCGAATCCGGGCTCAAGGGTCATGCACATCACTCGCAGGGCGGTGCGCGCATCGCGTCGCTCGCGCCACCAGTGCATGGTCGTGTCGAACAGCATCGACCTTCTGCGGATCGCGTCCCCGGTTCCTGGAAATACATGAGTCGCCCACCGGCTGAGTATCTCAAGCGGGCCCTCCGAGTCGCGGCGTTGGACCGAACCTGTGTCCAGCATGCGATCGAGCAACAGCCGAACCACTAATTCCGGAGCATTGTGAAGCGCTCCCTCGGCAACCGCGAGAACACGGTCGGGGTGACGCTTCATCACGTGGCGCGTCTCCAAGGGTCCGACCGAGGCGTAGCTTGCCCACAACCGATCCGAACCGGCCTGCTCCAGATACATCTCCAGGTCCGGAACCGAAGCGCCGCGCGCTCGCGCGCCGATCAACGTGTCGATCGCGCAATGCGCATCCTCGACGATGTTCAGGAAAGGCCTGAAGTCCGGCGCCGCTGCACCACCGAAAAAAAAGCGCCGCACGAGAACCCAGCGCATCGGCACAGGCACGACGGACACGGCGCGATTCGCTCGTTCCATCACGACACCCGCGGCCGCCAACTGCGCGAGGCACGCGCTGACATCGTCGAGGGGCCTGCGGAGTTGGACCGCGACGCGCTCCAAACGAACGCCCGCGTCACCTCCGAGCGCAAAGGACGCCAGGAACGATGTCGCATCCTGAACATCCAGCATCCGGCTGAGCTGAGGAGCAAGCTGGTCAACGAGTCCTTCACCACTCACCGCCCGCCGGACGTCACCCGCCAGGCACATGTGCGACAGCGTCGCCGCCAACCCTGGCCTCCCACCTGCTTGCAGCCGGATGTGGTACAGCAGCTCGTCCGGTCCTCCGATTCCGGCTGACTTGATGATCTCGATCACCGTGTCGGCATCGAGCAAGTGGAGACCCAGAACCTCGGAGCTCGGAATCTGCAGCGCGTTCTGGACGGCAACGGCGGCGCCGGGCCAACTCGTCGCGATGACTCGCACGTTCGAGCCCACCTCTGTTCGGAGCTGGACAAACCGCTCGACCTGCCCGGGATCGACGTGCGCGTCGTCGATGATCACGGCCGGCGGCTTCAGTTTGCGAAGGTCGTTCGCAATCTGCTCTCGGTCATCATCGACCTTGAACAACGCCTGCCCTTGCAGAACCAGTGCACGCAGCATGAACGTCTTGCCCGATCCCGGCGCACCCACCAACAGACAGTCACCTGGACGTTGCTGAAGCCAGCGCGTCTCGCGCTCACGCCCGAGAATTCGATCGCCGAGGACTGGCCGACGCGTGATCGGAAACGGACTCAGTGCGCGCGGACGCCCCGTCAATTGCAGCAGGCGTTGACACCAGGACGATTCCCCATAGAGCCGTTGCGCAAACCAGTCCTGGTCGTAGATCTGCAGGAGCGTCACGTCGAGCTTGCGCGCCTCCGAGTGCAGCTTCTCTCGCGTCCTTGGCGTCACGCGCCTCGAGGTCGCGAAGAGCGCCCGGTCCACCGCCTCCCCTCTGCGCCGTGCGCGCATCAGATTCCGTCGAAGGTTTCCGGTCAGGTCCTTCGCAGTCGTAACGACGAGAGGGAAAGGCTCCCGCCCGCCACCGTCCGCGACTGCACCGTCGAACCCGTCGTCTCCGCCTCCGGCGACCAAAACAAGCCGCGACCAGTCACCCTTGAGGATGGCCACGGCACACTCTTCGAAGGCAGCAGGATCCAAGACACCGTTCAACGCCTCGATGATCGCTCCGTGGTGTGGATCGAGCACGACACCACGCGGACGCGTAACCGCACTACCCGATGAGCCTGACCGCGGAACAGCATCCAGACGCTCGGCTGCCCAATCCGGAACGCCAAGTTCGCCCCGCTCCCAGCGGGCGAGCGTGTTGGGCACCACGCCAACGGCCTCAGCGAGTGCTGCCTGGGTGAGTCCGAGACGAGACCGCAACGACTTCAACTCAACGCCGGTCACTGTTATCCCTAAAAGACTATATCCTGCGTATATCATTTTCTGCCAGCCACCATCCCGCGCCGGAAGGAGCGGTCTTCCGGCTAGAAAAAGGACGACCCTGCAAGAACCGGGCGCCAAGGAAACCGGTCCTCTAACCGGCCTGCAAGCCGACTCATGACTATCGTCTCTATGATGTAAACTTTTTAAAAATAGAACTTTATTCCTCAATGCCAAGGTCCAAGAAACCGGCCATCCCCACGGCCACGGCGGAAGACGACGGCGAGTCCATCGCCCTGATGGAACCCATGCTCCCGGCCCAGGCGTCGCCGCTCCGCGGACCGCTGACGGATCTGGCCGTCGAGCTCGCCGCCCGCGCGGCGGGGCTTCGGCGCGGCCTGCCCCAGGGCGTGTCGGGCGCCCTCGCCGATCTCGTCCGGGCGATGAACTGCTACTACAGCAACCTGATCGAGGGGCACGACACGCACCCGGTCGACATCGAGCGAGCGCTGCGACGCGACTACAGCGACGACCCGCGAACGCGCAATCTCCAACTCGAGGCCGCCTCGCACATCGCCGTGCAGCGCTGGTTGGACGACGGCGGGCTGGCCGGTCGCGCCGTGACCGCCGAGGGCCTGTGCGAGCTGCATCGGCGCTTCTGCGCTGCCCTGCCGGAGGAGATGCTCCGGCTCGAGCATCGGGAGGCAGAGACGAGCGCCGCCGTCGTGCCCGGCGACCTGCGCGAGCGTCGCGTGCAGGTGGGCCTGCACGTGCCGGTCAGCCCCGGCGCGCTGCCTCGTTTCCTGCAGCGCTTCGAGAGTGTCTACGTCAATCTGGGAAAGACCGACGCCATCCTCGGGGCCGCCGCGGCGCACCACCGCTTCCTTTGGATCCACCCGTTCCTCGACGGCAACGGCCGCGTAGCGCGGCTGATGTCCCACGCCATGCTGCTGGAGAGCCTGGAGACCGGAGGCGTCTGGTCCGTCGCCCGTGGGCTGGCGCGGAACGAAGGCGCCTACAAGCGCCACCTGGCCGACTGCGACTCGCCGCGCCGGCACGACGTCGACGGGCGCGGCAACCTGAGCGAGGAGGCGCTGGCGGCGTTCATCCGGTTCTTTCTCGAGGTCTGCCTCGACCAGGTGAACCTCCTGGAGCGGCTCGTGCAGCCCGACTGTCTGCGGCGCCGCATCCTGACGTGGGCCGGGGGCGAAACGCGCACCGGCGCACTTCCCCAGGGTGCCGAAGCGGTCCTCGAAGCGGTCCTCTTCCGCGGCGAGTTGCCGCGCGGCGATGTCCCGGCAATCCTGGTCGCCAGCGAGCGTCAGGCCCGGCGCGTCACCGCCGCGCTCATCGAGCGCGGGGCGCTCGTCTCTGCCAGTCATCGCGCGCCGCTGCGCTTGGCGTTTCCGGCAACGCTGGCGCCGGACTGGCTGCCGGGCCTGTTTCCGGACCGCGGCTGAGGCGCCCGTCGCGATCGATTCGACCGTGCTGATCGACGCCCTCCGCGGCCGAGCCGCCGCGACCCGGATGGCCGCGGGCCTGCTTTCGGCTCCTGGTATGTAGAATCGGGGCGGGGCGGCCCCGGTGCGACCGGTCTCACATGAAGCACTGGCAGGAAACGTCGCAGATCTTGGGCCGCGTTGCCGAGCTGGCGGCGGCCGGGCAGCGTGCGGCCATGGCGACGGTCGTGCGGATCGCCGGGTCCGCTTACCGGCGCGCCGGCGCCAAGCTGCTGGTGGAAGAGAGTGGCGCGACGCGAGGGGGCGTGAGCGGCGGTTGCCTCGAGGCGGACGTGCGCGAGGTCGCCTTGACCGTGATGCGCGAGGAAGTGCCCCGGTTCCGCCATTACGACACCGGGGGCGACGATCGCACCGTTTGGGGACTCGGCCTGGGCTGCAACGGATCGGTCGACATCTTCATCCAGCCGGTCACCTCCGGGGACACCGTGGACGCGGCGCGTCATTTGCGGACGCTTCTGGCGGGAGACGCGCCGTTCGCCCTGTCCACCGTCGTCCGCGGTCCGTCCGCCGTCCTCGGCCGGATGCTCGTGGCGGGCGACGCCCCACCGGCCGGCTCGACAGGGAGCCCCGCCCTCGATCGCGTGATCGCCCGGCGCGCCGAAGCGCTCGTTGCGGCCGGGGAATCGGAGTGCTACGACATCGAACCGACCGGCCTCGACATCGGATCCACTGCCGGCGTCTTCACGGAGGTCCATGTGCCGCCGCCGCGGCTCGTCATCTGCGGCGCCGGCGACGACGCGATGCCTCTCGCGGCCCATGCATCGCAGATCGGCTACCGCGTGACCGTCGTCGACCACCGTCCCGCCTATCTGTCCCCGGAACGCTTTCCGGACGCCGAGCGCATCGACCGCAGACCCGACGACGGCCTGGAGGGACTGCCGCTCGGGCCGCGCACCCATCTGGTGGTGATGACGCACTCGTTCGCCCACGACCGGGAATGGGTCGGGCGCCTGCTGCTGACCGATGTCCCCTACGTCGGCCTGCTCGGCCCCCGCGCCCGGGGGGATGAGATACTCGAACAGATCGGCGCCACGGACGCACGGATCGGCGCGACCGGGAAGGACCGACTCTTCGCGCCGGTCGGTCTCGATCTCGGTGCGGACGGGCCGGAACAGATCGCGGTCAGCATCCTGGCGGAGCTGCTGGCCGTCCGCGCGGCGAGCGTGCCGCGCCACCTGCGCGAGAAGGAAGGTGTCATCCATGCCGTCCGAGGCCTCTGAACGCAGCGGCGCGGTGGCCGGCGTCGTGCTCGCCGCGGGCAGCTCGACCCGCATGGGGCGCAACAAGCTGTTCTTCGAGCTCGACGGCGAGACGCTGCTGAGACGGGTGGTGCGGCGCGCCATCGACGCCGGCCTCGATCCGGTGATCGTCGTCGTGGGCCACGAAGCGGAGCGCGCCCGGGCGGAGATCGCGGCGGTGCCGTGCACGCCGGTCGACAATCCGGACCACGCGCGGGGGATCAACCGGTCGCTGCGGACCGGCATCTCCCACGTGCCGGAACGCGCGCAGGCCGCGGTCGTGATGCTGGCGGACATGCCGTTCGTCACGAGCCGCATGGTCGCCGAGCTCGTCGCGCGGTACCGGGACAGTACCGCTCCGCTCGTCATCTCCGCCTACGGGGATGTCAACGCGCCGCCGATGCTGTACGACCGCGCGTTGTTCTCCGAGCTCCGGCAGATGAAGGGAGAAGGGTGCGGGCGTCAGGTCGTGCGGCGGCACCGCGACGAGGCGATCTCCGTCTCCTGGCCGGAGGCGGCCCTTCGGGACATCGACGTTCCCGAGGACTACGAGCGCATCAACGCCGAGCTGGGAGCCGGCGCCGCGGGAAGTCCTGCGGTTGCAGATCGCGCTGCCTCGGGAGACCGCGGTGCGGGAAACGGCGCCGGCGCGGACGACGCCGGGACCGCCGCGGGGTGACGTCGATGCGAACCGACACCCTGCAGCTCGCATCCGAGCTCGCCGCGCGCAGCGAGGCGTTCGCACTGGCCACCGTGGTCCGCCGCGAGCCGCCGAGCTCGGCCCGCGTCGGCGACAGCGCCGTCGTGACCCCGGACGGGGAGTTCCACGGCTGGCTGGGCGGAAGCTGCACGCGGCCGACCGTGATCCGCGAGGCGCTCGCCGCCCTCGCCGACGGGGCGCCGCGGCTGATCGGCATCGTCCGCGATCCCGACTCGATATCGCAGCCTCGATCCGGGCTGACGGTGTTTCCGATGGCCTGCCACAGCGGGGGAAGCGTGGAGATCTACATCGAGCCGCTCCTGCCGGCGCGCCGGCTGCTGATCTTCGGGGTCTCGCCCACGGCGCAGGCGCTGGCGCGCCTGGCCGCCGTGCTCGGCTACCGGGTGGAGGCGGTCGATCCGGAAGCCAGCGAGACGCTGTTCCCCGACGCGAGCCGACTCGTGACCAGCGACGCGTCGATCGAGCCTCCCGGCTCCGGACGGGACGCCGCCCGTTGCTTCACCGTCGTCGCGACGCTCGGCCAGCGGGACGAGGAGGCGGTCTGGGCGGCCACTCGGTTGAAGCCGGCGTACGTCGGTGTGGTGGCCAGCCGCAAGCGGTTCGGACAGATCCGCGAGACCCTCGCCGCGCGCGGCGCCAGGCCGGAGCAACTCGACCGCATCACCAACCCGGCCGGCATCGACATCGGCGCACAGACGCCCGAGGAGATCGCCTTGAGCATCCTCGCCGAGATCACCCGGCGAGCAAGTGCCCGGCGCCCGGCGCGGGATCCGGTTTCCGCCACGGCCGTGACGGACACCGACAGCGACTCGACTCCCGCCGCAGTGGGCGCCGACTCCGCGCCCGACCCGGCTCCGGCCACTGCCGTCACGGAGACCGCGCGCGACCCGGTGTGCGGCATGTCCGTCGCAGCAGCAGCGGCCAGTCCCCGGGCGGAATTCGGGGGGCGGACCTACTACTTCTGCTGCGCGCACTGCCGCGAGCAGTTCGTGGCGGAGCCCCACAGGTACGCCGCGGCGGCGCAGGAGGGGTAGCGTGAGGCCGGAGGTGCGGGAGACGCAGGCGGCGATGGAGCTCGAGGGCTACATCGCCGAGCCCGCCATCGCCACCGCGGTCTACCTGGCCCGCACGATGCGCAAGCCGCTCCTCATCGAGGGGGACGCCGGCGTGGGCAAGACCGAGATCGCCAAGGTGCTGGCCCGGATCCTGGGCACCGAGCTGATCCGGCTGCAGTGCTACGAGGGCATCGACGTCAACACGGCGCTGTACGAGTGGAACTACCAGCGGCAGTTGCTGCGCCTCCGCATCGCGGGCACGGAGGACCGGGAACCGGCGCAGACCGAGCAGATGATCTTCAGCCGCGACTGCCTGCTGGAACGCCCGCTGCTGCGCGCCATCACCCGCCGCGAGGGCCCGCCGGTCCTGCTGATCGACGAGATCGATCGGGCCGACGACGGCTTCGAGGCCTTCCTGCTCGAAGTCCTCTCCGACTTCCAGGTGACGATTCCCGAGCTCGGCCCCATCGCCGCCACGCACGTGCCGTACGTCGTGCTCACGTCGAACCGCACGCGCGAGATCGGCGACGCGCTACGCCGCAGGTGCTTCTACCTGTACGTCGAGCACCCGGCCCTGGAGAAGGAGATCCGCATCATCCGCGCCAGGGTGCCGGAGGTCATGGACGGATTGGCCCACGAGATAGCAGCGGTCATGCAGGCGTTCCGCGGACGCCGTCTCCACAAGGCGCCGGGCGTCGCCGAGACGCTGGACTGGACCCGCGCGTTGCTGGCCCTGCGCCAGGATCGTCTCGACCCCGATACGGTGGAGGAAACGCTGGGGTGCGTTCTGAAGGACCATCACGATGTGCGGGACCTGACCGCAAACGACATCGAGTCGCTGCTGGCCGACGCGCAATCAGGCAGCGCCGCCGATGCATGATCGCAACGTCGTGGAACGGCTCGCCCGCTTCGCGGGCCGGCTCCGGGCACGCGGCGTCGACGTGTGCGTGAGTGACGAAATCGACGGGGTGGCCGCGCTCCTGCTGGTGGATCTCGACGATCAGGACGAGGTTCGCTTTACGCTGCGCGCCGCGCTGAAGATCCGAAGGGCCGACTGGGACACGTTCGACGAGCTGTTTCGGGACTTCTGGGCGGCTGATCCGCCGGTCGAGCCGCCGGCCACACCAGTGGTGCAGCCGCCGCGGGCGCACCCCGACCGGACCGCCCCGGTGCATCGACCGGGGTGGCTCGAGACTATCGAGCGACTCTCCGGTGTGCGGGAACGCGAGACGACCAGCGGCGATACGCCGGGCTACTCCTCCGACGTGCTCTTGAGGCGCAAGCCGTTCGACGACTGGTGCGCGGACGACCTGCCCGCGATGGAGCGGCTGCTGGCGCGGGCGGCGCGCCGGCTGCGCTGCCGCCCGAGCCGCCGCCTGGTTCCGGTGCGCGCAGGCGGCCGGGTGGACCTGCGGCGCAGCTTCCGCCGGGCGGTCGGAACCGGGGGCGAGTTCCTGTCGCTGGCGCGGCGGGACCGATCGGTGGAGAAGCCGGACGTGGTGCTGCTGTGCGACACCAGCGGCTCGATGGATCCGCACACCCGATTCCTGCTGACCTTCGCCCTGTCCCTCAAGCGCGTGGTGCGGCGTTGCGAGGTCTTCGCGTTCAACACCTCGCTGACCCGGTTGACGCCATGGCTGACACCGGACAAGATCGCTCCTACCCTGGATCGTCTGGCCGCCGGCGTGCCGGACTGGTCCGGCGGAACCCGGATCGGCGCGAGTCTGGACGAGTTCGTCATGCGGCATCTGGATACGCTGGTGAACGCGAAGACCGTCGTCGTGGTGCTCAGCGACGGGCTGGACCTGGACAGTCCCGCCGTGCTGGCCGGGGCGATGCGCACCATCGGGAAGCAGGCACGGAAGGTGATCTGGCTGAACCCGCTGCTCGGCGACGCGCGCTACCGGCCGGAGGCTCGGGGAATGAAGGCCGCCCTGCCCTTCGTCGAACATTTCGTTCCCGCGCACAACCTGGAGTCGCTCGAGCGGCTGCTGCCGCTCCTGGCGGTGTGACATGGCCATTCCCATCGAGAAGCAGTTCGTCATCAACGCTGCCCGGCGGGACGTGTGGGCGTTTCTCACCGATCCGTCCAGGGTGGCCGGTTGCCTGCCCGGCGCCTCGATCACGGGCCAGGTCGACGAGCGGACCCACGCCGGCACGATCGCCGTCAAGGTGGGGCCGGTCTCGGCCCGTTACAAGGGCACGGTGCGCTTCGAGCGGCTGGATGAAGGGGAAGGCGTGGCGGAGATCGCCGCGGCCGGCCAGGACGTGCGCGGCAAGGGCGGCGCCGACATGCGCATGACGAGCCGGGTCGTCGAGCGCGGCCCCGCCGAGACCGAGGTCACCGTGTCGTCGACGGTGAACATCAGCGGCATCCTGGCGCAGTTCGGCCGCGGGCTGATCCAGGACGTCAGCGATCAGATGTTCCGGCAGTTCACCGACGCGATGCAGGCCGCGCTGGAGTCTGCGCACGGCCGGGAGGACGCGGACAGCCCGGATGCGGGCTCGGCCGACGCGCCGCACCCGGACGCGAACGCCTCAGACGCGGCACGTGCGGCCGCCGACTCCGCAGAGCCCCCACACACCGGCGCGCAAGCTCCCGATAGCGACGCGATCGACGCCGTTTCCCTGGGCGCCACGGTCGGGAGCCGTGCTTTCGGTCGACTGGTGCGGCGTCCGGGCTTCTGGCTGGCCGTGGTCATCGCGGCCGCGATCCTCTGGCTGATTGTGGATTAAGGAGCGTCCCCAATGATTCCGTCGGCATTCGACTACCACGCACCAGGCACGCTCGACGAAGCGGTGGCGTTGCTCCAGCGTCTCGGGGACGAGGCGAAGGTGCTGTCCGGCGGCCAGAGCCTCCTGCCGCTGCTCAAGCTCCGGCTCGGCGACGCCGGCCACCTGGTGGACATCGGGCGCATCCCGGGGCTCACGGGCATCGCGGAGGCGGACGGCTACCTGTGCATCGGCGGCGCCACGCGCGAAGCGGATCTGGAACGCTCGGACCTGATTCGCGAGAAATACCCGATCCTGCTCGATACCGCCGCCGTCATCGCCGACCCGCTGGTGCGCAACCGCGCCACGGTGGGCGGCAACCTGGCGCACGGCGATCCGGCGAACGACCACCCGGCGACGATGCTCGCGCTCGAGGCGGAAGTGGTCGCGCGCGGTCCCGGCGGCGAGCGCACGATTCCCATCACGCGCTTCTTCACCGGGCTCTTCGCCACCGCGCTCGCACCGGCGGAGATCCTCACCGAGATCAGGATTCCCGCCCCACCGCCGCGCAGCGGGGGCGCCTACGTCAAGCTCGAGCGCAAGGTGGGCGACTACGCCACCGCCGCCGCCGCGGCGCAGGTCACGCTCGGCGGCCAGGGCGAGATCGCGCAGATCGGGCTCGGCCTGACCAACGCCGGCCCGACGCCGATCAAGGCGACGGCGGCGGAAGAGCATCTGCGGGGACGGCAGCCTGCCGCCGACGCCATCGCGGAGGCGGCGCGGCTGGCCGCCGAAGCCACGTCCCCGAGCGCCGACCGGCGCGGGTCGGTGGAGTACAAACGCGACATGGCGCGCGTGCTGACGGGCCGGGCGATTTCCCGCGCCGTCGAGCGGGCGGGAGGGCAGTAGGCATGGCGACACACGACGTCCGGATCACCGTGAACGGAGAGCCGCGGGAAGCCGCGGTCGAGTCGCGCCTCCTGCTCGTGCACTGGCTGCGCGACGTGCTGCGCCTGACCGGGACCCACATCGGCTGCGATACGACGCACTGCGGCGCGTGCACGGTGCTGCTCGACGGCGAGCCCGTCAAGTCGTGCACCGTGCTGGCCGTGCAGGCGGACGGCGGGGAAGTGACGACGGTGGAGGGTCTGGAGCAGGACGGCAAGCTGCATCCGCTCCAGGAAGGGTTCCAGCAGGAGCACGGGCTGCAATGCGGCTTCTGCACGCCGGGCATGCTGATCACCGGGCGCGCCCTGCTCGAGCGGACCGCGGATCCGAGCGAGGCGGACATCCGGCAGGCGATATCGGGGAACCTGTGCCGCTGCACCGGCTACGTGAACATCGTCAAGTCCATCGAGCACGCGGCTGCGAAGCTGCGTGAGGAGTCTGCGTAAAGGAAGGCGCGGAGGAGAGAAACCATGGCACCCCAGACGACGCCGGAAGTGTGCGGCATGGGTCACTCCATGAAGCGCAAGGAGGACCCGCGCTTCATCCGCGGCCGGGGCAACTACGTGGACGACATCCAGCTTCCGGGCATGCTGTACCTGGACATCGTCCGCAGCCCGTTCGCGCATGCCCGCATCAAGTCCATCGACGCGGAGAACGCGCTCAAGGTCCCCGGCGTGCTCGCCGTCATCACCGGCGAGACCCTCGAGCAGTACAACCTGCACTGGATGCCGACCCTGATGTCCGACACCCAGATGGTGCTGCCGACCGAGAAGGTCATGTACCAGGCGCAGGAAGTGGCGGCGGTGGTCGCGACCGACCGCTACGCGGCGGCCGACGGGGTCGAGGCGGTGGAGGTGGACTACGAGCCGCTGCCGGTCGTCGTCGATCCGTTCAAGGCGCTGGAGCCGGACGCGCCGGTGCTGCGCACGGACAAGGAGGGCAAGAAGGACAACCACATCTTCCACTGGGAGGTGGGGGATCGGGACGCGACGGAGGGCGCGCTGGCCGGCGCCGACGTCGTCGTCAAGCAGGATCTGTACATCCCGCGCATCCACGTCGCGTCCATCGAGACCTGCGGCTGCGTCGCCGACTTCGACCGGGTGATGGGCAAGCTCAAGGTCTACATGACCACCCAGGCGCCGCACGCCATTCGCACCGTGCTGGCGCTGGTGGCCGGGCACGTCGGCCTGTCGGAAGAGAAGATCCAGGTCATCTCCCCGGACATCGGCGGCGGATTCGGCGGGAAGGTGCCGGTCTATCCGGGATACGTGATCGCGATCGCCGCGTCGGTCGTGGTGGGCAAGCCGGTCAAGTGGGTCGAGGACCGGATGGAGAACCTGCAGGCGGACTCCTTCGCGCGGGACTACCACCTGAAGGCGGAGCTCGGGGCGACGAAGGACGGCACGCTCACCGCACTCAAGATCAAGACGGTGGCCGACCACGGCTACACGGACGCCGCCGCGAATCCGTCGAAGTTCCCCGCCGGCCTGTTCTCGATCGTCACCGGGTCCTACGACCTCAAGCACGCCTTCGCCGAGGTGGACGGCGTCTACACGAACAAGCCGCCGGGCGGCATCGCCTACCGCTGCTCGTTCCGCGTGACCGAGGCCGTCCACACCATCGAGCGGCTGACCGACATCATGGCCCGCGAGCTGAAGATGGACCCGGCGGACCTGCGCCTCAAGAACTTCATCCCCGCGGACAAGTTCCCCTACAAGTCGGTGCTCGGGTGGGAGTACGACAGCGGCAACTACCACGGCGCCCTGCAGAAGGCGATGGAGCGCATCGGGTACGCCGAGCTGCGCAAGGAGCAGGCCGACAAGCGCGAGCGGGGCGAGCTGATGGGCATCGGCATCTCCAGCTTCACGGAGATCGTCGGCGCCGGGCCTTCGCGGCAATTCGACATCCTCGGCCTCAAGATGTTCGATTCGTGCGAGATCCGGGTCCATCCCACCGGCAAGGCGACCGCCCGCTTCGGCACCAAGTCGCAGGGCCAAGGGCACGAGACCACCTACGCGCAGGTGCTCGCCGAGGAGCTGGGCATTCCCGCCGCGCACATCGAGATCGAGGAGGGCGACACCGACACCGCGCCCTACGGGCTCGGCACCTACGCCAGCCGCTCGACGCCGACGGCCGGTGCGGCCGGGGCGATGGCGGCGCGCAAGGTCCGCGACAAGGCGAAGAAGATCGCCGCCTACCTGCTGGAGGTGAGCGAGGACGACCTGGAATGGACGCCGGGAGCCTTCTCGGTCAAGGGCGCGCCGCAGAAGTCGAAGACGATCCAGGAGCTCGCCTTCGCGGCCTACACCAACCACCCGCCCGGCATGGAGGGCGGCCTCGAGGCGGTCTCGTACTACGACCCGCCGAACCTGACGTTCCCCTTCGGCAGCTACATCTGCGTCGTCGACATCGACCGCGGCACCGGCGAGGTGAAGATCCGCCGCTTCGTGGCGGTGGACGACTGCGGCAACATCATCAACCCGATGATCGTCGACGGGCAGATCCACGGCGGCCTCACGATGGGCATGGCGCCGGCGCTGCTCGAGGAGATCAGCTACGACGAGAACGGCAACATCTCGGGCGGGAGCTTCATGGACTACCTGGTCCCCACCGCGGTGGAGACGCCCAAGTGGGAGACGGACAAGACCGTGACGCCGTCGCCGCACCATCCGCAGGGCGCGAAGGGCGTCGGCGAGTCGGCCACTGTCGGCGCGCCGCCGGCGATCGCCAACGCCGTCGTGGATGCGCTGGCGCATCTCGGCGTGCGGCACATCGACATTCCGATCACGCCCGAGAAGGTGTGGCGGATCCTGAAGGACAACGGCGCCGGCCTGTAGGAGCCCGCATTCCGGACTCCCAGCGGCTCATTCCGGGAGCCACCGCGCCAACGCCTTGTCCGGATCGGCGATCTGCTCGACCGAGTCGTACCAGTACGCCTCCCAGCCAATCTCCGGCACGCCGGTGAACAGCATCAGGTTCAGCGGGTAGACGTCGCTGTCGCTGCAGCGGCGGAAGTCGTCGCGGAACAGGAAGGTCGGCTTGCCCCAGGCTATCGCGAGGCCGAGCTCCACCATCACCCCCTCGTCCGGCGGGCAGCCGTTGACCACGGCGAAGATGCCGTCGGCCTCGCGCACGTCGCGCACGTCGGCCTGCCCCACCCGATAGGCCCATCCGGCGGCGCCCGTGTTCAAATGACCGTTGCGGGCGAACGGCTCCCACACCTCGGCGCCAGCGGCCGTCAGGGCGTCGACGAGCGCCGCCAGCGGCCCCGCCTTCTGCTGGGCGGAGAAGCCGTAGGGGTTGGCGAGATAGAGCGTCCTCGGCATGGTCCCACCAGCGTACCGCTGGCGGCCCCGCGGTTGACAGGCTGATCTTCGATCCGGCAACGGATCTTTCCAGTTTCGATGGAGAGCACTACCTTTGACGTTTCTCGTCGCCTGCAACTACCTACAGTCTCCCCTTGGGGCGATCGATTCCGAACAGGCGAGTGCCGACCGAAGGGTCAGGCTGAAGGTCGTGGAGCCGGCGCACCGCCAGGTCGCTCGGCTACCGGACGCCGGACGACCGTCCCCCGCCGCTGATCGACCAGGCGCACCGGCTGATGCACTTCTGGCGCGCCGCCGAAGAAGCGAAGGTCAACGACTGTCTCGACGAGCGCGGCCTGAAGCGCCACGCCCTCTTCGCGCGGCTGCTGCAAGCCCTCATCGAGCTGGCCGCCGCCGGATCCGACGAACGCGCGATCCTCGAATCGCTCTCGAACCACATCGCGGCGCGCGGCGGCGTCGCGCCCGCGCGGCAGCGGAGCATCCCGCTGGAGTGAAGAGCACGGGTAACATGGACATCAGCGACGTGCGCCCATCCGCACTCCAAACGGTCGCGCTCGAGATCAGCGGCGTCCTGCCACCCGTACGGAGCGCCTACAAGATCACCGGCTTGGTTCAACTCGTAGTGGTCGAGAAGGGTGGCGGGACCTGCTCCGCATAGGGTGTCTCCGACGGCACGTTGCGTTTCCTCGCCATGCTGGCGGCGTTCCTCGCGGACGATCCGACCAGGTTCTGTAGCGACTCCCTGAGCGAGGGACTCATGATGCTTGTGCTGATGGTCGTGTACACTGAGTTGTCCGTGCACGCCGTGGCGCGTGGTGAGCGCGTTCCTGGACCGGAACGCCAGGAAGGAACCATGAAGCTGCACGTCGACAGGGAAGCGGACGCGCTGTACCTGCGACTGGACGATTGCGACATCGTCGAGTCCGAAGAGGTCTCACCGGGCGTGGTGTTGGACTACAACGACTCGAACGAAGTGGTCGGGGTGGAAATGCTCCATCTGTCGAAGCGATCCGTTGACCTGAACCTTTCCGCCCTGCACTTCGAAACGACCTGACCTGGAAGGCGGCGACTGCCGGGTTCCGCCCAAGGGTCCTGAATCGTCGACGAGGTGCTGATGTACGCGCGCGGCAAGGTCGCCGTGGACGAGGCGTGGCGCGGCCGGCTGATCGACTTCTTCCAGTACCTCTGCCAGGCGGTGACCAAGGTCGACCGCTGCGCGCTGGTGGCGTCGCTGCTCGCCTCGGACCTGGACAAGAGCGACGATACCGGCAAGGCGATCAGCGCGCAGATCGGCGAGATCTTCAATCGACAGAAGGAGGAAGGCGTCCAGCCGGTCCAGACGGAGCTGTCGTGGTTCCTGGACGAGAACGAGTTCGGCAGCGACCCGGCGCCGGACGGCGGTCCGCCGCCGCTGCCGAAGGCGTGGCGGCTCGGCGATCGGCCCAAACCTGAAGCAGATGCACGACGATGCCTGCGCCAACCGCGTGACGGCGGAAGCGGTGGAGCTGAAGCTGCTGGCCGAGGTCCGGGCGACGAAGAGCCTGACCCAGGGAACGCGGGCGTTCAGCGCGCGGGTGCACATGCTGCCGGAGCGGCCCCGCGATGTCGAGGACGACGGCGAGTTCCACTTCGCCGTCCTGCCGCCGGCGGCCGTCTCCAACGCCGGCCGGCCGAGCCGCGCGGCGCGCCGCTTCCTCGACGAGACGACCGGCTCGGACCGCCCGCGCATCCGTCGCAACGCCGTGGTGCTCGTGGCGCCGTCGACCGACGGGCTCGACGTGGCCCGCCTGCGCGTCCGCGAGTACCTCGGCTGGGACGACGTGCAGCAACAGCTCAAGGGGCAGCCGCAGGACCCGGTGCGCGAGGACATGCTGGCAACGTGGACGGAAGAGGCCCGCCGCAGGATGCCGGAGGCGATCCGGCAGGCGTGGACGATCGTCGTGACCGCGAACCCGCGGAACGAGATCCAGGCGTTCCGGGTGACGGTCGGCTCGGACCCGTTGTTCGCGACGGTGAAGGCGGACCGCCGTGCGCGCATCCAGGAGACGGCAATCAACGCCGAGGCGCTGCTGCCGGGCGGGCCGTACGACCTGTGGCGCGACGATGAGCCGTCGCGCCGCGTGAAGGACCTGGCGAGCGCGTTCGCCGAGCACCCGCGGCTGCCGAAGATGCTCCGCGTGCAGGAGATCCGGGCGTCCTGGCCCCGGGCATCCTGCCCCGGCTCTGGAACGGCGAGTCAATCACCGTCGCCGCGGTCATCGACTATTTCTCGGGCGGGCGGACGGTGATGGCGCCGCGCGAAGGCTACGACGAGCCGGTCGACGTCCCGGCGTGCGTTCCGAGCGCGGTCGAAGCGGCGGTAGCCGAGGCGGTGCGGCAGGGCCGCCTGTGGCTGCTGAATGGACCGGCCAGCTTCCAGGGCGAGCCGCTGCCGGCCGGCGTCCTGACCGCCGCCGCAACGCTGCGGGCGCCGCTGGACCCGTTGCCGGTGCAGCGCCTCATGGCGGACGCCGTTCCCGACGCCTGGACGTCGGATGAAGCGACGGTACTGGCGCTGTCCGTAGCCCTCGCCGGCCAGGAGGGCCGTCCCCTCCCCTGGACGGTGCTGCGCCGCGCGATCGACGACGCGATTGCGTCCCGCTGGCTGGAGACGACGCCCGGCAGCGACGCGTGGCCGTGCGACGTTGCCGGCGCGGCGGCGGTGGTCCTGAGGCCCGTCGCATTCGAACGGTCCTCCGTCACACCGAAGGCGGCCGAGTCGCGGGCCGCGTACACGTGCTCCGCGGTGCTCGATCCCGCCGCCCTGCAGGACCTGATCGACGCGCTGCCGGACATCGTGAAGTCCGCCGCCGGCGTGCCGCTGGAGTTCCGGCTCGACGTCGCGCTCGGTGACGGCGGCAAGGACGTCGCTGCGGACACCGTCGCTTCGATCGACGACCTGCTCCGCGAGGTCAACCCCGACCTGCGCCTGAAGCGCTGATCTGCCGATCCTGGTCGGCCTGCAGTGCGCGAGATCGCTATGACCGTGATCGTCGGGCCTCAGCCGGCATCGCCGGCGAGTACATCCAAGAGGAAGTATGGCGATTCAACGAGGCGCCGCGTGCGTACCGCCTGGAATCCCTTGAGAAGCTACCGGAACTTCTCGAGAAACTGGCTGAGACCGCGAACAGGACCGCTTCGGAACTGAAGAACAAGATCGCCCTGACGAAACAGGTGGCGACGACCATCAACAAGATGGCGTCGGCCGCACCCGCCCGCAGAAAGTAGGCCGCCATGAAGATGACGGTCCTCTGGGTGGTAGTCGTAGCGATTGTGCTCCTTTATGCGATTCACCTCGGGCGGGGGGTGAAGTTGAGCGTCAGCCTTCCAGGCACGGGTGCGTCACTGGAGGTTAGCGATGGTCGGCGCGCCGGGCAGCCCGGGACCCTCAGTCCGGGGCCCACAGGAGCGGGCCATGTGGCAACGGACTCCGCGCCCAAGTCCGAATAAATGGCGGATCGGCCCATGAAAGGCACCGACGAGCATCCCTCGTGGGCGGGGCTTGGTCCAGGGCTTGGTCCCGACCGTCCGCCCGTTGGAGATCGCCGTCAACTCCGACCTCACGCTCATCTGACGCTTATACTGGAGCCGTGACCAGATTGCATCGAATCACACGCGATCCCGACGTCATGGGGGGACGCCCGTGCATCCGGGGCCTGCGCGTGACGGTGGGGACTATCGTCGGACTTCTGGCTGCGGGCCATGACCCGGACGAAGTTCTGGCCGCCTACCCGTACCTTGAGCGTGAGGACATCCACGAGGCGCTCGCCTATGCCGCGTGGCGCACAGAGGAGCAGGAAGTAGCGGTCGGCTCCAGTTGAAGCTCCTCATCGACATGAACCTGTCGCCTCGGTGGGTCGAGGCGCTTGAAGCTGCTGCGCCGCCACGCAGCCGAGATCGCCAAAGGAGCGCTCGTGGTCCTGAGCGCCGACCAGGAGCGGGTTCGCCTGCTCCCCCTTCAGCCGAACCCCTGAGCACGCCCCGGCCGCCGCGTTCAGCACTGACCGACCGGCCGGTAACAACAACCGCAAGGACAACGAAGAAACGCCCGCTACCCGCCGGTCACGCCGCGCTTGCGCCAGTAGCGCGCGAGGCCGAGAAAGCACTGATCGAGCGGCGCGGCGGTGCCGTAGAGACCGGCCTCGTCCGCCGGAACGTGCTGCTGCATGTAGGCGCGCATCTCGTCGACGAAACGGCTCTGCCGGTCCGAAGCGCCGCCGCCCGCCGTAATGCACTCCCGCGCGATGTCCGTCATCGTGGTCAGGTGGGTCTGCATGGCGTCGAGGTGGGCATTCGCGTCGTGGTGCGCGCCGAAGTGGGTGACGAGCAGCGTCGACGCCCGCCACTGCCGGACGAGCTCGATGCTCTGCGCCCAGACCTCGACGTCGATGTCGGGCGGGGGCGTCGGCGGCAGCACGAAGAGCTCGTGGCCGGTCCGGACGCCGGCGACGTCCCCGACAAAGGCGATACCGCTCTCGCGGTCGAGGAAGCTGACGTGGTGGGAGGCGTGTCCCGGCGTGTAGGCGACCTCGAACTTGCGATCCGCCGCCTCGATGCGTTCCCCGCCGGCGAGCACCCGCACGTTGGCCTCCGGCACCGGAAGGAACGGCCCCCAGAGCTCGTCCATCTCGTCGCCGTAGAGTCGCGCGGCGCTGGCGAGCAGCTTCGACGGGTCGATCATGTGCGGCGCGCCCCGCTCGTGAACGTAGACCGTGATGTCCGGGTTCTCGCGGAGCAGCGAGCCGGCGGCGCCGGCGTGGTCGAGATGGATGTGCGTCAGCAGCAGCGTGCGCACGTCGGCGATGGCGATGCCGGCATCGGTGAGCGCCGTCCGGAGCGTCTCCAGGCACGACGTGGGTCCCGGATCCACCAGGGCGACCCCGGCGGGGCTCTGCACGATGGCGGTCGCGATGACGCGCGGCCGGCCGCGGTGCAGCAGGTCGGTATAGGCAATGCCGCGCGCAATCGTCTCCATCGGGGCCGGATTGTACTATGCGGTCGTCGGACCAAGGGTGGGCGATCGGGGCCGATCACACCAATCCCGACGTGCAATGTTTCGAAAATGTATACATTCTCGGAACCGCCGTGTTCGATAGTGCATACGATGAACCCAGGGACCGCCCCGCGCGCCGCTTGACCGCGCGAAACGCATGCCGGTACTCTGGCAACGTGGCCCCGCGAAGCCCGTTCGGGCGACTGCAGGCATGACCGCCCACGACGACGACCGGCAGTCCGGCGGCGAGGTGCTCGAGCGCACGCGCGACAAGACCGTCACCCCGAAGCTGTACCGCGTCCTGCTGCTGAACGACGACTACACGACGATGGAGTTCGTCGTCGCGGTCATCGAAGAGGTCTTTCGGAAGACCCCGGCCGAAGCGTTCCGGCTGATGATGCAGGTCCACACCGAGGGGCAGGCGGTCTGCGGCGCCTACACGTACGAAGTGGCCGAGACGAAGGTCGACACGGTCCGGCAACTCGCCGCGGGCGGCGGATTCCCGCTGCAGGCCGCCATCGAGGGCGACGGGTAACCGCGCCCCACGGCATTCGCATGTTCAGCGCCTCCCTCGAGCTGATTCTCAACGTCGCCTACCGCGAGGCGATGTCGCGGCGCCATACCCACCTGACCCTGGAGCACCTCCTCTACGCCCTGGCCCACGACACCGAGGCGGAGCGGATCCTGGCCGCCTGCGGCGCCGACCTGCGGGAGCTGCGCAGTGCTCTGGACGAGTTCCTCGGGACCCTGGAGACCGCGGGCCGCCGCGAGCGCAACGGCGAGCCGGCGCAGACGCTCGCCTTCCGCCGCGTGCTGCAGACGGCGGTGCTGCACGTGCAGAGCGCCGGCAAGGACGAGGTGCGGGCGGGCGACATCCTGGCCGCCATCCTCCAGCAGCCCAAGGCGCACGCTGCCGAGGTGCTGGCCGCGCAGGGGATCACCCGGCTCGACGTCCTCAACTACATCTCGCACGGCATCGCCAAGGTCTCGCCCGGGGACGGCGAACGCGACAAGCGGAGGAACGGGGCCGAGGCCGGCGCGGGCGAGGAAGGGCGGGCCGCGGCCCGCGATCCGCTGCAGGCCTACACGGCCAACCTGTCGGAACGCGCCCGGGCCGGGGCGCTCGATCCGCTGATCGGCCGGGTCCCGGAGATGCAGCGGACGCTGCAGATCCTCTGCCGGCGGCGCAAGAACAACCCGGTGTTCGTCGGCGACGCGGGCGTCGGCAAGACCGCGCTCGCGGAAGGGCTCGCGGCGCGGCTGACGGAAGAGGACGTGCCGGCGCGGCTGGCCGGCGCGGAGGTGTTCTCGCTCGACACCGCCGCCCTGCTGGCCGGGACGCGGTTCCGCGGCGACTTCGAGGAGCGGTTCAAGGCGGTCACGAAGGCGCTGGCCGATCATCCGCTGCCGATCCTCTTCATCGACGAGGTTCACGCGACGGTCGGCGCCGGGGCGACCACCGGCGGGACGATGGACCTGGCGACCCTGATCAAGCCGCTGCTGTCGGCGGGCGAGCTGCGGGTCATCGGATCGACGACCTTCGAAGAGTTCAAGCACATCGAGAAGGACCGGGCGCTGGCGCGACGGCTGCAGAAGGTGGTGGTGGAGGAGCCGACCGTCGACGAGACGTCGAAGATCCTCGAGGGGCTGCGGTCGCGCTACGAGGAGCACCACGGCGTGACGTTCGGTCCTGAGACCGTACCCACCGCCGCGAAGCTGGCCAAGCGCCACCTGCGGGATTCGCGGCTGCCCGACGGCGCCATCGACATCCTGGACGAGGCGGGCGCCGCGATCGGCATGCAGCGCACCGCGGCCGACGCCGCCGAAGAGGGAGACACCGGCGCCGAGGCTCCGGAGGTGACCATCGCCGACGTCGAGCGGGTCGTCGCCCGCATGGCGCGGATCCCGGAGAAGCAGACGACGTCGTCGGACAAGGAACGCCTGCGGACGCTGGGCGAGGCGCTCGAGCGCGTCGTCTTCGGCCAGTCCGAAGCGGTCGCGACCGTCGTCACCGCCATCAAGCGGGCGCGGGCCGGGCTCGGCGTGCCCGACCATCCCGCCGGCTGCTTTCTCTTCACGGGACCGACCGGGGTGGGCAAGACGGAGCTCGCGCGGCAGCTGGCCATCCACCTGGGCAACGAGTTCATCCGCTACGACATGAGCGAGTACATGGAGAAGCACGCGGTGGCGCGTCTGATCGGCGCGCCGCCCGGGTACGTCGGCTTCGAGCAGGGCGGCCTCCTGGTCGACGCCGTGCGCTCCCACCCGTACAGCGTCGTGCTCCTCGACGAGATCGAGAAGGCGCATCCCGACATCTACAACATCCTGCTGCAGGTGATGGACCACGCCACGCTCACAGACAACGGCGGGCGCCGGGCCGACTTCCGCCACGTGATCCTCATCATGACCTCCAACGCCGGCTCGCGTGAGGCCAGCGCCACCCCCATCGGTTTCGGCGACGATCAGGCGGCGACCGCCAGGGGGCGGATGAAGGCGGCCATCGAACGCATCTTCAGTCCCGAGTTCCGGAACCGGCTCGACGCCATCGTGCCGTTCGACGCGCTCGCGCCGGCAACCATGGAGACGATCGTCGAGAAGTTCATCCTGCAGCTCGAGTCGCAGTTGGCCGAGCGCAGGGTGGCCATCGCGCTCGACCCGGCCGCCACGGCCTGGCTCGCCGCCAAAGGCTACGACCCGGTGTACGGCGCGCGACCGCTCGCCCGCGTGGTGCAGGCCGAGGTGCGCAACCCGCTGACCGACGAGATCCTGTTCGGCCGGCTCGAACACGGCGGCACCGTCCGGATCGGGCTGGCGGAAGACACCCTGCACTTCTCCATCGAACCGGCGGAGGCCCCGGCACGGGCCCCGGAAGAGGCGGCCAGCGAATGAACCGGAGACGGGCCGCTTCCTGCTGACGGCATTCCATGCGTCTCTACGTGGAGCCGATGGACGCGGTCCTCGTCGACTTCGACGAGCGCGGGCAGGTGCGTTTCGACGAGGAGGAGTGGAGCAAGCCCTCGCTGCAGGAGATCCGCGCCATCCTCTATGCGGCCGAGAACGAGATGGCGTCGCTGCGCGAGCTCGTCGAAGCCCTCGACGCCGCCATCGCGCCGCGCACGACGGATTCCTAGCCCCAGGAGTCTGCGCCACAGGAGTTTCGCGCCAGCGAAACTCCCAACGCGACCGCAAGGTCGCGCCTAGACACCGGCCGCAGTGGCGGCCCGCTCGGCGTCCTCCGCCCCGACCACGACCGCCGCCAGCGACTGGCTCTCCATCGCCGACGCGTAGGCGTACTCGATGTTCACGTCGGCGGCCGCCAGCAGGCCCGCCGCGCGCCCGAGAGCCCCCGGTCCGTTCGGCACCTCCAGGAACAGCACGGGCCGCTGCTCGACCGCATGCCCGTGTTCGGCGAGCGCCCCCGCCGCGCGCAGCGGGTTGTCCACCACCATGCGGAGCGTGCCGCCGCGTTCGACGGTGAGGGCGATGACGTTGACCCGCTCGTCGCCGAGAATCCGGCACGCCCGGCCGAGGGCGCCGGGACTGTTCGGCAGCCGCAGGGAGAGCTCGGTCCGGATCGCCATGCGCGGGAGCTTAGCCCCGAAGCTGCGGTATCATCAACAGATGCTCGTCGATGCGCCGTTCACCGTGCCGGTGGCGAAGCGAAGCGCCGCGTTCGACTACGCGATCCGCGGCATCGTCGCCGAAGCACGCAAGGCGGAGGCGCGCGGCCGGCGCGTCCGCTACCTGAACATCGGCGATCCGGTGCTGTTCGGCTTCCGGACCCCGCCGCACCTGATAGAGGCGGTGGAACGCGCTATGCGCGACGGGTACAACGGCTACACGCCGGCGGCCGGCGTGCCCGAGGCCCGGGAAGCCGTCGCGGCCGACTTCGAGAGACGCGGGCTGGCCGTGTCGCCGGACCGCGTGGTGCTGACCGCCGGGGCTTCGGAGGGCATCGACCTCGCCCTCAGCGTGCTCGTCGATCTCGGCGACGAGGTGCTGGTCTCGGTGCCGACCTACCCGTTGTACACCGGGGTGCTCGCGAAGCTCGGCGCCCGCGCCGTCTACTACCGCAAGGACCCGGCCTGCGGGTGGCAGCCGGACATCGAACATGTCGAGAGCCTGATTTCGCCGCGGACCCGCGCGCTCGTCGTGGTCGACCCGAACAACCCGACCGGGGCCGTCTACACGCGCGAGAACCGCCTCGCGCTGCTGGAGCTGGCGGATCGCCACAACATAGTGCTCCTCTCCGACGAGGGCTACACCGATCTCGCCTACGACGGCCGGGTGTCGCCGATCGGATCGTACAATCCGGATGCGCCGGTAATCTCGTTCTCGTCGCTGTCGAAGGCGCATCTGGCGCCCGGCTGGCGAGCCGGCTGGATGGCGGTGGGCGGCGGCGCGCGGCTCGACGCCGCACTCGCGGCGATCAAGGACATGGCCGACGGCCGCCTCTGCAGCGTGGGCCCGATGCAGTACGCGGTCCCCGCGGCGTTGAACGGAGACAAGTCGCACCAGGTCGAGTTCCTCCGTGCGCTGCGCGAGCGCGCGGAAGTGACGACGCGCCGGCTCAACGCGATCGACGGCGTCTCGTGCGCGCGCCCGGCGGCGGCCTTCTACGCGATGCCGAAGGTCGAGTTGCCTCCGGGCCGCACGGACGAGGACTACGTCATCGGCCTGCTGCGCGCCACCGGCCTGCTGTGCGTGTACGGCTCCGGATTCGGCACCATGCCCGCCGACGGCTATTTCCGCATCGTGTTCCTGGCGCCGCCGGCGGAGCTCGACTCCTTCTACGACGCCATCGAGACGTTCACCGCGGATTTCCTCGCGGAGTAGCTCATGATCCGCTCGCGCGCCGGTACGGGTGCGATGGTCGTCGCGTTATCGCTGGCGGCGGCCGGCGCCGCGGCGCAGACGACGACCCTCGCGGACTTCGACCCGCTCGTGGCCCGCATCGAGGCCGCGACGCGGACGGCCGACCCCGAAGCCTACATGGACCTGTTGGCGGACGACGCCGACCGTACCGCGGCCCGCGCCTTCGCCGCGGACGCGCTGAGGCGGAACGTCCGGGAGGCGGCCGCGCGCGGGCGTTTCGTCCGTCCTCTCGACGAGGAGCCGGAAGCAGCCGGCTACGAGTTGACCGTCGAGGTGTTCACCGAACGCGGCGTCGCGGGCCGGCTCCAGACCTGGACCGTCGACGTCGTGCGGGACGACGACGCCGGCGATGGCCCGGGCGGATGGCGGATCGCCGGCCAGGAACGCGTCGACGTGGTCGAAGGACTCCTCAACCTGACCCTGAACCCCGATGTGGCGTACGACGCGGCAAACCTCGTAATCGCGGGCGAGGACATGACCCTGCGCATGGTGCGGGGCAGCGTCTTCGTCGCCGAGACCAACGCCGGCGGAATCACGGGGATGGTACTCCTGGGCGACGGCGTCCTCACTTTCTCACCCGCGCCGGAGGCCGAACGGGGGCAGGTTCGGCTGCTGACCGGACGCGAGACCCTGGAGGCGGATCTCTCGGCGGCGTTCGTTCGGCTGAACCCGGCGCGGTTCGCGGCGCGGGTCTCGGTCGACGGCCTGCGCGCGCGGGCGCTGGACCGCGACGATCTGGAACGCGCCCGCGAGGTCTTCGACGAGTTCGCACCCCTGTCGTTCGGGCTCGACCTGAGCGATCTGAGCGACAAGGCCTGGTCGCTGACCCCCGGCGGCGGCGACTTCATCGCCGAGATGCAGACCGACCGGTACGGAACGCTGACCTTCGCGCAGTCCGCGAATCAACCGGAGGATGTTTCGCTCTACGAGCGGGAGAGCCAGCGCATCATCGCCCTATACTCGTCGGCGCAGAAGCGCGCGGTGCAGGGCCGCTACTACAGCGAGGACGACGGGGTCGCCTACGACGTCCTCGACTACCGGATCGCGGCGTCCTTCCAGCCCGCCGGCGTGGCGCGCGAGTCGCTGCGGGCGCAGCCCCGGCTGCGCGGCTGCTTCATCACGGGCCGGGCCCGACTGGCCGTGCGGGTGACCGGACCCAACCTGACGTCGCTGACCCTGCGGCTCGCCCAGGAGCTCGAGGTGCATTCGGTCGTCTCGAACGAGTTGGGCCCGCTTCTCTTCTTCCGCATGCGCGGCCGGGACAGCGTCGTCGTCAGCCTGCCGAGCGGCGTCCCGCCCGTCGGCGCCGAGTTCACGCTGGAAATCGAGTACTCGGGATTGCTCGAGGCCCAGGAGCTCGACGAGAACTGGATGGGCCGGCGGGGGTTCGGGCTCGACTCCGTCGGCGTGGCCACGGTCTTCGGCATCGGCGCGCGCCGCTACATCTACAGCAACTCGAGTCACTGGTATCCCCGGGCGAGCACGTCGGACTATGCCACGGCGACGATGGACCTGACGGTGCCGGCCGGCTACGGCGTCGTCGCGAGCGGCGAGCCGACCGACGACAACCCGCCCGTCTGGATGCCGCACGGCGACGCTGCCGAGGGAACGCGGCGGTACCGATTCGTCACGCTCCAACCCGCGCGGTATCTTTCCTGCGTGATAAGCGAGTTCGCGCCGGTAGCGGGCGGTACCGGGATGGTGACGCTGGACGCCGCCCCGGAGGCGGCGGGAACGGTGCGGCACGGCGTGTCCTACGACAGCGTGCGACTGGTCGTGGAGTCCAACGAACGCATCCGGGATCGGGGCGGCCGGTTCTACGACGACGCCGCGGACATACTCGGCTTCTATGCCTCGCTCGTCGGCGATATACCGTACCCGACGTTCACGCTCGCTCTGACCGACGCGATCCTTCCCGGCGGTCACAGTCCGGCGTACTTCGCCGTCCTGAACCAGCCGCTGCCGTTGCCCCCCGGCGTCATGATGTCGTGGCGCACCGACCCGGTCGCTTTCAGCTCGTATCCCACCTTCTTTCTGGCCCACGAGCTCGCACACCAGTGGTGGGGTCAGGCGGTCGGGTGGAAGAACTACCACGAGCAGTGGCTGAGCGAGGGCCTGGCGCAGTATTTCGCGGCGCTCTACGCCGAGCACCGCAACGGGCCGGAGGTCTTCTCCGACGTGCTCTCGCAGATGCGCCGATGGAGCCTGCGGCATTCCGATCAGGGCCCGGTGTATCTGGGGAACCGCCTCGGGCGCATCGAGGACGAGCCGCGGGTGTTCCGGGCGCTCGTCTACAACAAGGCGGCGATGGTGCTGCACATGCTGCGGCGCCTTCTCGGTGACGACACGTTCTTCGCTGGCATCCGCCGCTACTACAACGAGATGCGCTTCCGGAAGGCGGGCACGGACGACCTCATTCGATCGTTCGAGGCCGTGTCCGGACGCTCGCTCACCGCGTTCTTCGATCGGTGGATTCACGAGGACGACCTGCCCGACATCGCGTTCCGGTACCGCACCGAGTCGGGCTCGCCGGACCGCTCGGGCAGCCCGGAAGCAGTGCTGCGCTTCGAGCAGCGAGGCAAGCTGTTCGAGGTGCCTATCACCGTCACGCTCCGCTATCGGGGGAACGACCGCGAGACGCTGGTCGTGCCGGTTGCCGGCGAGGTGACCGAGGTGCGGGTGCCGCTCCGTGGCCGGCTTCGGGATGTGGAGGTCAACGAGGATGGAGGGGCGCTTGTCGAGGTGGGATAGGGCCGTGCCACGGTCGCTGTGGTCGCTGGGCGCCGTGTGCACGCTGGCGTTCGGGGCACCGCCTGCCGCGGCCCAACCGGGGCGAATCTCGATAGAGGTGGCGACGGTGGCCGAGGCCGACGTGGCGCACGCCGGCGCCGCGCATCGGGTCGCGCTCGACGCCCGCCTCCATCCCGCGGGCAGCGGACTGCACGTCAACTCGAACGAACCGCTGGAGGACTTTCTGATTCCCACCGTGCTCACGGTGGAACCGCCTGCGGGCATTGCAGTCGAGGGTCTCGCCTGGCCGGAACCGGTCATGCTGGAGCAGCAGGGAGCCGAGAAGCCGCTGGCCGTGTTCGAGGAGAGGTTCGCCATCGGCGTCGCCCTGGCCATCGACTCCGACGTCCCGCCGGGCGACTACGAGGTGCCCGCCTCGCTCCGCTACCAGGCGTGCGACGACCGCATGTGCTACATCCCGGCGACCGCCCGACTGGTTTTCCAGGTGCGCGTCGCAACGAACGATCACGCGCGCACCGCGACCGAGTCCGAGCTGTTCGAGAGGATGGCCTTCACCGCGGCGGGCGCCGCCGACCCGCCGGGCACGGCTTCGCCGCCCTCTGCCGCGCCGGTCGACGAGGGCGACGTGCTCGAGCGGCTCGAGCGGTTCACGGTCGCGGCGACAGCCGGCGGTTATCTGAACGAGGAGCAGTTCATCGAGTTCATTCGGCGCGCCGAGTCGGGCGAGGCCGAGCAGGGCTGGTTCGAGGGACGCGGCCCGCTGGCCATCCTGGCCCTCATCCTGATCGGCGGGCTCGCGCTGAATCTGACGCCCTGCGTGCTGCCGATGATTCCGATCAATCTGGCGATCATAGGAGCCGGTGCGCGCGCCGGCTCCCGGCTGCGGGGCTTCTCCCTCGGCAGCGCCTACGGCCTGGCCATGGCGCTGGTGTACGGCGTGCTCGGGCTCGTCGTCATCCTGACCGCGGGCACCTTCGGGACGATCAACGCCTCGCCGTGGTTCAACCTGGGCATCGCCCTGCTCTTCATCGTGTTGACGCTGGCGATGTTCGACGTCGTCACGATCGACTTCTCGCGCTTCCAGAGCCGCTTCGCCGGCGGGGCCTCCGGGCGGGGCTCGTTCCTGCTGGCGTTCGGCATGGGCGGTGTGGCTGCGCTGCTCGCCGGCGCCTGCGTCGCGCCGGTGGTGATACAGGTCATCGTCTTCTCCAGCAACCTGTACGGGACGGGCACCACGCTCGCGCTCGCGCTGCCCTTCGTGCTCGGCATCGGGATGGCCATCCCGTGGCCGATCGCCGGCGCGGGACTGACGCTGATGCCGAAGCCCGGACCCTGGATGGTACGCGTCAAGCATGCGTTCGGCGTGTTCATTCTGGGCACGGCCGTCTACTACGGGTACCTCTCCTACGGCCTGTTCAGCCAGCGCTGGGTCGATCCGGACCTTGTCGCCGAGAGCGTGCAAGAGCTGGTGAGCGAAGGCTGGTACCCGTCGCTCGCCCAGGGGTTGGCCGCCGCCGAGACCGAGGGCAAGCCGGTGCTCGTCGACGTCTGGGCGACGTGGTGCAAGAACTGCCTGACCATGGATCGGACGACCCTCAAGGCCGCCGGGGTGCAGGCAGCGCTCGACGAGTACGTCAAGGTCAAGTTCCAGGCCGAGGACCTGGGCGTCTCGCCCGCGCGCGAGGTCATGGAGCGCATGGAGGCCATCGGCCTGCCGGCCTACGCGATTCTCCACCTCGGGGACGGCGGCGCGGCCGGCATCAGCGCCGAGTAGGCGCGACCTTGCGGTCGCGTTGGGAGTTTCGCTGGCGCGAAACTCCTGCGGAGCAGACTCCTGGCCGCGGCACGCGCACCCGTAGCGAAGCCGCGTCCACCCGCACGCGCAGGCAGCGTTCACCGGCGTACACCTCGCCGTCGACGTGAAACGTGAGCGGCCGGTCGGACGCCAGCTCGAGCGCCGTCGCCGAGACGCGGCGAATCCCCGGCAGCCGGTCGATCGTGCCCGCGAAGAGCCGGAACGACTGGCACAACAGCCAGGGCAGCCGCCGGGCCGGGATGCAGACGAGCTCCAGCACGCCGTCGTCAGGACGCGCGCCGGGCGCGATCAACGCGCCGTTGCCGTACTCCCGACAGTTCGCGACCGCCACCAGAAACGCGGGCATGGTGAAGCTCTCCTCCGCCGTCCGCACGGTGTAGGTGGCCGCCCGGTAGGAGCGCAGCTCGCGGACCCCCGCCCGGAAATACGCCGGCGCGCCCCGTCGCGACAGCCGGTTGAATACCGCCGCCATGTGCGCGTCGAAGCCGATCCCGGCCACGTTGACGAATATTCGGCCGTCGATGCTTCCCGTGTCGATTACGCGCACGGGACCCGAGAGCGCCGTTCGCAGGGCGGCCTCGGCCTGGCGCTCGAGGCCCAGGCCGCGCGCGAACCCGTTGCCGGACCCGCCGGGGACCACCCCCAGCGTCGCCCCCGCGGCGGCCACCTCGGCCGCCACCTCGTTGATGGTCCCGTCGCCCCCCCAAGCCACGACCGTCCGCGCACCGGCGGCGATCATCGATCGGGTCAGCTCCCTCGCGTTCCCGCGCTGTTGCGTGACGCACACGTCGCCCTCTACCGAGCACGTCCGCAGGGCGGCCTGCGCGCGGCGGACGGCCACCTCGGCCTTGCGCTGGCGGCGCGATCCCGCTGCCGGGTTGATGATGATGCCCGCGGTCATGGTGACACGTCCCGCCCGGAGTGCGTTGCTTCCCGGCCCATACACGCGATCTTCTCCCGCGTCGCGCCGGGTACCGGAGCGCCTTGCCCGGTGCTGCACGGACTCGTTGCGGAGGGGCTGATGCTATAGTAGGTCCTCGATGCGCCGGATGTGGCTCAGAGCAGCGCTCGTCGCCGTGCTGGGCGTCAGCGTCACAGCAGGTTACTACGCTTTTTTCACAGCCCAGCGGGTCGCGCAGGCCCACCAGGCGGGACGCGCCTTCGACGCTGGCGCGTGGGATCTCCGACTGTCGCTCGCCGAGTTGCGCGCCGCGCAGCAGGCATACGTCGCCGAGGGCCAGGACCGGGACTACTGGATCGCAGACGTCGCGGCGCGGATAGAGGAGTTGGCGATCGAGCTGGCGACCCTGTCCTCGACCTC
Organism: Vicinamibacterales bacterium; assembly: GCA_965116825.1. Taxonomy (GTDB): domain Bacteria; phylum Acidobacteriota; class Vicinamibacteria; order Vicinamibacterales; family UBA8438; genus WTFV01. Next base: position 1,961,180 of record OZ220736.1, on the reverse strand, counting down.
CACCCTGCCCGCCACCGCGGCTGCACTCGACGAGGCGGCGTCCCTCATCGAGGCGCTGGTGCGCATGGACGAGCGGGCACGCGGCCACGCAGCAGCGGGCCAGGAACTGATGGCGTCGGATCTCATCTTCGCCGATGGGCTCGAGCTGGGCCGCTCGGCGGCCGATCAGATCGAGCGTGCGCGACGCATCGAGCTCGAGGCGCGCGATGCCGCGGCGAGCGGCCCGCGGCGGTTGCAGCTCATCGCGGTCGCCGGCGCAGCGGGGACCGGCGTGCTGTTCGCGCTTCTGGTCTTCCCTTTCCCGGCAGGGCGTCCGACCGCCGCGCGCAACGCGCGGCAGGATCCTGCGACCGGCGACATCGCGGCGCCGGCACCGCCGGAAGGAAGACTGTTCCTCGACCTCGAGCCCGCGTCCGAGCCCTCGGAAGGCGACCGTGCGACCGCGGCCGAGCCCGTTTCCGGCACCTCCTCGACCGCGCCGGACCTGCGGCTTGCCGCGGATCTGTGCACGGATCTGGGCCGCTCCGCGAGCGCGACCGAGTTGCCGCCCCTGCTCGCGCGCGCGGCGCAACTGCTGAACGCGAGTCGCGTCATCGTGTGGGTTCGCGACGGCACCGGCAACGCGCTCCGGCCGGCCATCGCCCACGGATACCCGGCGGCGGCGCTCGCGCGGCTGGGTACGATCCCGTGCGACAGCGACAACGTGACGGCGGCCTCCTACCGCGACGAACGGATGCAGGTCATTGCGGGCGACGCGGACACTCCCGGCGCGCTCGTGGCCCCGCTCGCCTCTCCCGAGGACCGGTCCGGGGTCATGACGCTGGAGGTGAACGACGGGTGGGAGACCAGCGACGCCGTGCAGTCGACGGCGGCCATCATCGCCGCGCAACTCGCCACCCTCGTCGCCGCCGATCCCACGAACTCCTCCTCCGAGGAGAGCGCGTAAGCCTCCCTGACCGGCCGTGGCGGAAGCTCCGGTGCACTTCGAGCGGCGAGTCGGGATTCCTCGGATTCCCGAGCGACCGCTTGAGAGGTCAACTCGGTCCCTAAACAGGACGCCCGAGCCGCGGTGCCCGCACGAACCCGGCCGAATTCACGGGGTTCTCCCGGCCGAACGGAACCGGCACGAGTCTTGATTGAGTACAGGGTGGCCGCACGGAGCGTGCGGGATGCACTCATCACAGGCAGGCGCTGGCATCGCCGCATCCCGTATCGTCGAGCACTGACGCTCCGTTGCGGCCACATTCCATCCTGCGCATCTCGCGAGGGCCGTCGGCCGGCGCTATACTCCCCGGGTGACCACGGACCTGACGCTCCCGCTCGACAACGCGGCGATCGAACGCATACTCCCGCACCGTTATCCCTTTCTGCTGGTCGATCGCATCACGGAGTTCGAGCTCGACAAGCGCATCGTCGGCATCAAGAACGTATCCCTGAACGAGCGCTACCTCTCCGATCGGCGGGGGAGAGCGCCGGTCCTGCCGCCGACAATCCTCACCGAAGCGGTGGCGCAGGTCGGCGCCATACTGATTCTCGCCAAGTCCGAGAACCGCCAGAAGCTGCCCTTTTTCACGGGCATCGAGCGCGTTCGCTACCTGCGGCCCGTGCATCCGGGCGACGTGGTGGTGATCGAAGCCGAAGTCGTCCGGCTGCGCAGCCGGATGGGCCGCTTGAAGGGCTTCGCGCGGGTCGGCGACAACATCGTCATCGACGGTACGATGACCTTCGCGCTGGGCACGCGCTGATCCTGCGCCTCACTCGCATCATTGCGTTCCAGGGCGCAAACTCCTAGAATCAGGCCATGGGTGGGCGAAAGCGAACACAGGTGTCGAAAGGGGCGGTTCGGCGGCAGGAGCCGACAGGCGGCGGACCGCCCTGGATCCTGATCGGCGGTCTGCTGGTAGTGGCTGTCGCGGCCGCGCTCGCACTGCTTCCGTCGAGCAGCGACACGCCGGCATCTCCGGACAGCGAGTTGGCCTCCGCCGCGTCCGAGACGGACGGCGAGAGCAGTGCCAACCCGGATCGGCCGGCTCCACCACCGGCGGGCGAGCCGACTCCGATCCCGGCAGCGGACGCGCCGCTGCCCCCGCTGCCCCTGGTGCCGAACCTCGTGCCGCGTTCACCGCAGGACATCAGGGATGCGTACATCTTCGCTGCGCAGAATCCCCATGTGCTCGAGTACGTGCCGTGCTATTGCGGGTGCGAGACCCGGGGCCACAAGCGGAACGCGGACTGCTTCGTGCAGTCACGCAACGCGGACGGCAGCGTGCGCGAGTGGGACACCCATGGCATGGCCTGCATCGTGTGCATCGATGTTGCGCGTCACGCGATGCGGCTGCGGGCCTCCGGCGCGCGGGTCGAGGATGTTCGGGACGCGGTGGAGTCCACGTACGCCGCCTATGAGCGGCAGACTCCGACCCCGCTTCCGCCGACCCCGGCCAACTGACCAATCAACCGGCCGGCACGTCCGCACCGCCGAGCCCGGCAGCGACCACGCTGTCGGATCGTGCGGGTTATAATCGACGGTGTCGTCCAGCGCCGTCAGACACACGTTTCCCGCCGATCTGCACGCCGCGCTCGCTGAGCTGTTCGAGACCACACACGAGGGCATCTATCTCGGCACGCTCTCGCTTCGGGGCGAGGGAGTCACCCTCCGCACCAACCCGCACCTCAAGCTGATGTTCGGCTTCCCGCCGGAGACCGCCGAAGGTGAGATCCGCCCCTTCGACAGCGATCGATTCGTGCATCCCGAGGCGCGCCGGGGCTTCGTCCAGCGACTGACTCGCGACGGCGCCGTCACCGATTACCTGCTCCGGTTGCGGCGGGCCGACGACGAGCCGATCTGGGTCGAGGTCAACGCACATCTTGCCGTGTCGGGCACACGCGAGCCGGCGCGCGTCGCGGCGTTGCTGCGCGACGTGACCGAGCGGCGCAAGATGGAGGACCACGGCCGCGGGATCTACCGCGACTTGATGCAGTACGAGAAGCTCGCGGCGCTCGGCCAGACGGTCTCCGGTGTCGCCCACGAGTTGAACAATCCGCTCGCCACGATTCTGACCTGGTCGGAGCGCCTCGCCGGGCGGTCGGTCGACGCGCTGACCGGACGCGGCATCGCAACCATACTGAGCGAGTCCGAACGCGCCGCCAAGATCGTCCGTAACCTGCTGACGTTCTCGCGCAAGCACCACACGACGCGCGGGATGGTGGATCTGAACCTGGTGGTACGCGAGACGCTGTCACTCAGGACGTACGACCAGCGGGTCTCCAACATCACCACGATCGACGCGCTGGCCACGGGCCTTCCGCAGGTGTTCGCCGACGCGCATCAACTCAAGCAGGTACTCCTGAATCTGGTCATCAACGCCGAGCAGGCCATGTTGTCGGCGAACGGACGCGGCGCGCTCATCGTCCGCACGTGGCACGAGGCCGCCGACGGGTGCGTGGTCCTGGAGATCAACGACGACGGTCCGGGCATCCCCGACGACGTCCGGCCACGAATCTTCGACGCCTTCTTCACGACGAAGTCGGCCGGGACCGGGACCGGCCTCGGACTGACGGTGGCCAGCAGGATCGTCGAGGATCACGGCGGCAAGCTCGATATGGAGTCCACTCCCGGGCATGGCGCCTCTTTCTACATGCGCCTCCCCACCGCCGCCGGCCTGCCGCGTCCCGAGGCGTCGTCCTCACCGCGGGCGCAGCCTGTTGTCGGAAGGGGATCGGCCGTGCTCCTGGTCGAGGGCGAACCCGCGCTCGCGGAAGCCGTGCGCGATGCCCTGACGGATGCAGGATTCCTCGTCGACCGCGCCGCCGACGGGCAGACCGCGCTCGAGCACGCGCGGACCCGGACGTACAACCTGGTGATCTGCGACCTGAAGATGCCGCGCCTCGACGGGCAGGCGTTCTACCGGGCGGTCGCCGGCACCGTGCCGTCACTCGCGCGACGAATCGTATTCGTGACCGGCGACGTCGTCACGGCGGATGCCGAAGCGTTCCTCGCGGAGAGCGGCTGCCGCTGGCTGCGCAAGCCGTTTCGCCTCGCCGAGCTCCTGCAAGCCGCGCGCGAGGTCAGCTCCTGACGGGCGCGTGCGGCGCGGCCGCCGGGCGCGCCGCACGCGCCTGCAGATCCGCCTTTGCCATTCTCATCTTCGGTTGCGCGTGCAGCAGCGTCCGCTTCCCGGCAGCGGCCAGCGACCCCTGGAACTCTTCCGGGGCCAGGTCGGGAGCGAGCTGCTCGCGCAGCTTCCCGATCGCCCGGGCGTGAAGCTGCGATACGCGTGACTCGTTGACACCGATCTCGGCGCCGATCTCCTTCATGGTGGCATCGCTGTAGTAGTAGAGACCGATGATTCTGCGTTCACGGCCCGGAAGAGCAGCGATTGCCGCACGCACGCGGTTGTTGACCTCCGTCTCCTCGCAGACCTTGTCGGGAGTGGGCGACTCGGGCGGCGTCAGCACGGGCGGCAGGTCCATGCCTTCGACGCTGTCGGCGGTCGCCAACGGCGAGGTCGACTCGATGATGTTGATCCGGTTGATCGTGCGACCGAGCGCCGCTTCGTTCGTCCCGATCTGATTGGCGAGGTCGGCCAGCGAAGGCTCGCCGCCGAGCTCGTTCCGCAGCTTCTGGCGCGCCGCCTCGAGCTCGCGCCGCACACGACGGATTCCCCGCGGCCAGGCGCCACGCCGCAGGGCATCGATCATGGCGCCGCGCACGCGCCGCTCGGCGAACGTCTCGAACTTGATGCCCCGTCCCTCGTCGAACCGTTCCACCGCGTCGATCAGGCCGAGCATCCCATCCTGGACGAGATCGCCGAGATCGATCGAGTGCGGCATCGAGGCGGCCAGGCGCCGAGCCATCGCACCGACGAACGGCACACCCGCCTCGATGCGTTCCTGCTGTGTCTTGGTCCGCGTGTTGTTCTCCATGCCCCGCTTCAAGGGCAATGACCGTGCCAACACGAAGAATGCCCGGGTCCAGCTCGGCCGCATGCCGGCGGATAGACATGTAACTCGTTTGTTATAAGTAGTTTGCAGAACTCTAGATCGGCACGGGGAAAGCGCGACGCGGCCTATCGCCGGCGGCCGGATCGTCATTGTGTTGACGGCCGATCTTGGCTGACCGTCAATGCATTGACACAACCTGCCCCAACGGGGCCGCAGATCTCGGAGCTGATGCCCGGATCGACCCGGAAACAGCCGGTTCCTGCAGGAGTCGCGTCTTGACCGCCGCCCCCAACGAGCGTCAGAATATCGACACTTCCTCCGGCGAACCTGTACCATCGTGGCAGAACAAGAACGGCACCTGCTCCTCGTCGAGGACGAAGCGCCGCTCCGCGAAGCGACTGCGGAACGCCTCGCCGAGCACGGTTACCACGTGACGGAAGCCGAGAGCGGGGAAGCGGCGCGCGACCTGCTGGCCGAGTTCGCCTTCGATATCCTCATCACCGACCTGCGCCTGCCCGGCATCGACGGGGCCGAGGTCGTCGAGCTTGCCCTCGATCGCTACCCTGAAATCGTCGCGGTGATGGTCACCGGCTACGGCACGGTGCAGGACGCGGTCTCCGCCATCAAACGCGGCGCGACGGACTTCGTCATGAAGCCGTTCCCGTTCGACCACCTGCTGCACATCCTGTCGACGGCGCTGGAGCAACGGCGGCTGAAGTCCGAGAACGAGTACCTCCGGTCACAGCTCCAGGAGCGCTACCGGTTCGAGGGCATCGTCGGACGCAGTCGCCCGATGCGGGATCTCTTCCAGCTCCTCGAGACCGTGGCCGGCACGACGAGCACCATTCTGATCACCGGCGAGACCGGCACCGGCAAGGAGCTCGTGGCCCGCGCCATCCACCACAACAGCCCGCGCCGCCACCAGCGCTTCGTGGCGATCAACTGCGGCGCCATCCCCGACACGCTCCTCGAGGCCGAGCTGTTCGGACACGTGCGGGGCGCCTTCACCGGCGCGTTCACCAGCCGGCCGGGCCGGCTCGAGCAGGCCCATCGCGGCACCCTGTTCCTGGACGAGATTGGCACGATGAGCACGAGCCTGCAGGCCAAGCTGCTGCGCGCCCTGCAGGAGCGCGAGTTCGAGCGCGTCGGCGGTAACGAAACGCGGCGCGTCGACGTCCGCGTGATCGCCGCCACGAACAGCGATCTCGTGCGCCTGGTCGAGGAGGGCCATTTTCGGGAAGACCTGTACTACCGACTGAACGTCATTCCCATGCTTCTGCCCCCGCTGCGCGACCGGCGCGATGACATTCCGCTGCTCGTCCAGGACTTCGTCGAGCGAATCGGGGCGGCGCAGACGCCGCCGCGGCGCGGCGTCGTCGTGTCGCAGAATGCGATGCGGCGGATGATGGCGTTCAAGTGGCCGGGCAACGTGCGGCAGCTCGAGAACGCCGTCGAGCGGGCGCTGGCCCTGAGTCCGGGGCGGTCCCACATCGAGACCGCCGATCTGCCGAGCGAGATTCAGGCGGCGGTCGAAGGGCCGCTGGATTCGGCGGCCTCCCTCCCGGAGATCGGGCTGGACCTGCACGAGCACCTGCAGCGGATCGAGCGGGAGTTGATCGGCGCGGCGCTCGAGCGCACCGGGGGCAACAAGCAGCAGGCCGCGCAACTCCTCGGCCTGAAGCGCACGACCCTGATCGAGAAGACGAAACGGTGGCTCTGAAACGGAGGCGGCGCAGGACGGGGCGCGTGCCCCGTCCCTGACGAGCGCCTCCTTGCGGTCGCCTTGGCAGTTCGCTGGCGCGAACTCCTGCGTCGCAACCTGCTAGGCGAAGACGCCGAGCGGGTCGAACGATCCCTTCAGCACAGCCGGGGAACCGTCGAACTTCAACCACTCCTCGATCATCGTCGCGTAGACGCGGCGGAAGTCGGTGGTCTTGATCAGGTTGCCGTCGTCGAGCTCGGTCAGGCTCGGATGCGTGCCGTAGAGCCCGCCCTGCACGTGGTTGCCGACGACGAACATCGGCGTCGCGGTGCCATGGTCGGTGCCGAGGCTGCCGTTCTCCTCGACGCGGCGCCCGAACTCGGTGAACATGACGATCGCCACGTCGTCGGCCCGGCCGATCCGCTTCAGGTCCTGCGTGAAGCCGCGCACGGCGTCGGCGGTGTAGGCGAGAAGCCGCGCATGCGGGTCCGCCTGGTGCACGTGCGTGTCGAACGAGTTGCCCTGGTACGCCACGTAATAGATGCGCGTCGGCATCTCGGCGTGGATCAGCGAGGCCACCTGCCGCAACTGCCCCGACAGCCCGCCGATGCCGTAATCGATCGGCGTCCGGTAGGCAGCCGCGGCCTGCCGCACGAACTCGGAGCTCTCCGCGGCGTTCTGCGCGGTGCCGGCCAGGAACTCCAGGGTCGCGTTGCCGCGCGCGCCGTCGGCGGCCATGCTCGCCAGCGCGTTCTTCTCGCTCTCGGCGCCTTCGCGGCGGAAGGTGCGCGGATCGTTGAACACGAGCGGCGAGTGGTGGCGGCTGCGCACCGCGAGCGACTGCCGGGTACCGATGTTCACGATGCGGTTGCCCTGCGCGTCGTGGTCGTAGGCGCCGTCGGCCAGCCGCCCGAGCCAGCCCAGCGTCTCGCCGCCGTTCGGCACGCCGGTGTGCCAATAGCCCATCGACGAGAAGTGCGACAGGCTCGGGTTGTCGTAGCCGCAGCCGTGCACCACGGCCATCTCGCCGTCCTTGTACAGGCGCTCGAAGCCGACCAGCGAAGGGTGGAACCCGTAGCCGGCCTCTATCTCGATCACCTCGGACCGGGGAATGCCGATGGTCGGCCGCGCGCGGTAGTACGCGTCGTCGCCGAAGGGCACCACCGTGTTCAGGCCGTCGTTGCCGCCGGAGAGCTCCACCACGACCAGGATGCGCTCCGGGCTCGTCTCCATGCTCGTGCCTTCGAGCGCCTTGGCCGCCAGCGCCGCCGAGGTCCGGTTGAGCAGCATCGGCAGTGTCGCACCGACGCCGAGGCCGTACATGCCCTTGACCAGGAATTCACGCCGCGAACATCCACACTTGAATCGAGCCATCGTTCTCTCCCCCAAACTCCCGCGGCTCCAACCGCAAGCCGCCCGCGTGTCCCTTCCGCCCTTCGCCTGTTCTCGGAATCAGGCCAGTTGATACTCCGGCGTGCTCAGGATCAGATAGAGCAGCGCGCGCAGCGCCGCCTCCGTCTGCGGCGTGTCCGACTCGATGCGGTCGCTTCCGAGCTCGTCGCGCAGGAAGTCGACCAGCACCGCGCGGTCGGCGCCGCTCAGCTCGACGCGCAGGAAACGGCGAATCAGGTGGTCGACGACCGCCCCGGCCTCCGCAACGCCCGCGTCCGACAGCAGCCGGACCATGTCCAGGTCGGCCACCCGGCGCGGAATCGGATGCAGCTTCTCGAACGCCATCAGGTAGCCCATGTACCCGCCGTAGCGCGTGTTGTAGTCTTCGTCGCGATCCACGAGCTGGCTCGACTCGGCATCCCCCTGCTGCGTCGCCGCGGTGATGTTCATGCCTCGGGCGAGGCGCTCCTCCACCTGCCGGTAGATGCCCGGCACGACGCGGTCGGGCGCCCAGAACCCGTCGGTGTCGGGATACAGAACGTCTCGGAAGAGGTTGCCGCGCTGCAGAAGCGTCGCCGGCGTGACCCAGGTCCGGCCGCCGGCCCACCCCGCCACGTTCGGCGGATTGAACAGGGTCTGTCCGAGGCCGGCGACGAGGCGGTTGAAGTCCGGAACGGTGGGCAGCTCCGTCAGCCCCAGCTTGCGGTAGGTGGACACGACCAGGTGCACCGGGCTCTTGATCTGGGTCGCGTACGACCCCGGGCTGTAGAAGTCGCGAGAGAGGAAGATCTTCGTCAACAGCGGCTGCAGGGCGTAATCGGCGTCGCGCAACGTGGCCGCCAGCTCGGCCTGGACGGCCCCGTCGAGCTCTTCGCGGACGAAGTACCGGTAGAGCTTGCCGCTCACGAACTCGGCCGCGGCGGGCTGCTCCAGGATGATCCGGATGATGTCGCCGCCGTCGAACGGACCGGTCCGACCGAGGAACGTCTTCTCGCCGAAGTCGTGCTGCTCGGCGTCGAACTTGAACTCCAGGACATCGTTGGTCCAGCCGGTGAACGCGCGCGCCCCTTCACGAATGTCCTGCTCGGTGTAGTTGCCGACCCCGAGGCTGAACAGCTCCAGCAGCTCGCGCCCGAAGTTCTCGTTCGGGTGATCCTTGACGTTCTCGCCGTTGTCCAGATACACGAGCATCGCCGGGTCCCTGAGGATGCCCATCAGCAGGTCCTCGAAGCTCCCGTTCGCGTTGGCCCGCAGCATCTCGTTCTGCTGGAGCATCATCCGCGTGTCGCGGACCTTCGTATTGCCGGTCGCGAAGTGCCCGTGCCAGAAGAGCGTCAGCTTCTCCTCGAGCGGGCGCGTCGTGGCGAGCATCCGCTCGCCCCACCACGTCGCCAGCCGCTGCGTCTCGATGGCGTTCGAGCGGAGTCCGTAGAAGAACTTGTTGACCACCGGCTGCAGGCGGCGCGACTCGCCCTCCGGCAGCACCTCGGCGCCCATTGCCGCGCCGCGCTCACGCCCGATGCGCACCGCCTCGGCCCGGCTCTTCGGAAACGGATCCATTCCCGGATCCCAGATGGGAGAGGCGTCGAAGGGCGCCACGGTGTCGGGATGCCGCTGGTAGTCGACCAGCCACTCGACCGCCGCGGCCGGCGTCATTCCGGCCAGGCGCTCCGCTTCGGCCGGGGTTCCGCCGAATCCCGCGCGTTCCAGCAGGTGGGCCGCCTTCTGGTAGTCCCAGTCCCCGGCACCGACCGGCGCGAGGTCGTTCTGCCACGAGGCCGGCCCGGCGCCGTCGCCGGCGGCCCAGCCCGGAGCCGCACCGACCATCAGCAGGAGAACCGCAAAGAGTGTCTGTCGTGCCACGGTGTTCCTCCGTCTGCCGAGCCCGGCGGCGGCCCGGCCTCTGCCTGCAGAGACCCGCATGATACGTCACCGCGTACGCTTCGCCAACCCAACGGACCGGCCGGGCTCAGCTACAGCAGCACGTCCAGCGTGTGGTCGAGCATGCGGTCGCCGTCGAAGATCCAGCGCCCGGCGAACCGGCGGCCGCCGATGACCAGCGGCAGCCAATGCCGATCGTCCTCCCACATTTCATCGAACGGAATGGCGTCGAGATCGAACCAGAGCGGCTTGGCCTCGTCCGTCTCGACGGGAGTGCCGGCCAGATCCGCGGCGCGGTAGACGTGCACGAACGTCGAGTAGCCATCGACGAACTGGAACCCGTGTTGTCCCAATCTCTCCAGGTGGAGCGGCGTGACGCCCAGCTCCTCGCGCACCTCGCGGATCGCGCATGCGTCGAACGACTCGCCCGGCTCCAGCCGGCCGCCGGGCCCGTTGATCTTTCCGGCCCCGAGCCCCCGCTTCTTGCGAATCAGCAAAATGCGGCGATCCCTGACCACGAAGACGAGCGTCGCCGGATCGACGGCGCGCCAGCTCGTCCAGTCGATCTCCCGTACGCGGCGGACCTCCGGCACTCGTTCACGCGACGGCATCGCCAACCGGCTCCAGGAAGTGCATGGCGATGATGCTGCGCAGAACCTGGACGGACTCGGCCTGGTTGATGGCCGTCCGCAACTGCGAGCCGCCGCGCAGCCCCTTCGTGTACCAGGAGCCGAGCGCCCGCAGCTTGTTGACGACCCAACGTTCGCGGCTGCGCGGGGGCCTCGCTTGCCGCGCCCGGGTCGGGGCCGTCCCGGGCGCATGATGGCGGAATCCGCGCGACTCGTCGACACCCTCGCGCAGCAGCAGATCGATGTAGTCGAGGAGGAAAAGCCCCCGCTCCTCGAGCGACACCTCGGGCACCGATCCGCCCGCGGCCAGCGCGGCGGCCTGCTGGAAGATCCAGGGATTGCGCAACGCGCCGCGCCCGACCAGCACACCGGCCACGCCCGCGCGCCCGCGGTCGACCATCTGCTCGGGAGTCACGCAGTCACCGCTGCCCAGCACGGGGATCGCGACCTCGTCAGCGACCGTCCGTATCAATCCCCAGTCGGACTCCCCGGAATAGGACTGCCTGGCGGTGCGCCCGTGGACCGCGACGGCCGCAGCCCCGGCGTCCTCCATCCTGCGCGCCATCGATGGAGCGTTGATGCTGCCGTCGTCCCAGCCGGCCCGCATCTTGACCGTCACCGGGATGTCCACCGCGTCGGTCATCGCCCGCACGATCCGGGCTGCGTGCGCCGGCTCGCGCATCAGGCTGCACCCGGCGTTGTGCTTCGCGATCTTCGGAACCGGGCAACCCATGTTGACGTCGACGATGTCTGCCCGCATCGCCTCGACGACCTGGGCGGCCGCGGCCATCTTGCCTGGATCGCCGCCGAAGATCTGGATCGACACGGGACGCTCCGCCTCGGTGTACTCGGCGTACTCGAGCGTGCGGTCGATACCCCGCACGAGCCCCTCGGAGCTGACCATCTCGGTGACCACGAGCCCGCAGCCGCCCCGCGCCTTCACGAGGCGGCGAAAGGCAGTGTCGGTCATGCCCGCCATGGGGGCGAGAGCGTAGCGATGATCGAGTGAAACGGATCCGATTCTCATGAACCCGGATCCATTCTAGGACCTTCCGCCGCAGAACGCAGCAACACGGAGCTCGGAGGCCCAGGGTCGGTGCGTCCAGCGCGGGCGGGCGGGGTGGTTGATGCTGCCGAGAGGGGCGGTCCGATCACCGAGCGTGCCGGCGCGCCGAGTGCCGCGCGCGACGGGAGAGGACGCGGGACCCGCGGCAGCCGATGCCGCGGGCCCCATTCGAAACGCCGAACGCTGCGAACGGGGACCGGCTGCGCCGGAACGAATCCGTCCCCGCGCCGCGTCTACTGCGCGGCGGACTCCAGTGTCGGCGAGGCAGCGTACGCGGTGACGGCCATCACCGCCGGGGCCGCGTCGGCCGGGTGGTGCGGCGACGTCACGCTCGTCCAGGCGCCCTGCGCCAGCGCGCGGACCGTCGCCAGGCTCGTCTCGGGTACCGCGACCTCGAAGGTCAGGTAACGACCCGCCTCGTCGGCCTCCACGAAAGTCGCCCGCAACAGGAAACGGTTGCTGCCCCACAGACCCGAGCCGTCGTCGGGCATCGCGGTCCGGATTCCGTTGGCCTGGCTGTCGTATCCCGACCAGGTGATGACTATCGGCGCGCCCGTCTGCGCGCCCGCCACCGCCGCCAGACCCGCCGGGGAGGCCACGCGCGACCTGACCCGCAGCGTGCCGCTTGCCTCGTCGAGCGAAACCAGTTCGCCGTCCCACCGATAGGTCGCGCCCGGGGAAGGCGCGGGTCGGCGCTCCGGAGACGGAACGTACGCGTTGACGGCCATCACCGACCGGGCCTTGCCCGCGGGATGATGCGGCGACGTCACGCTCGCCCAGGAGCCCCGCGTCAGCGACCGCACTGTCGCCAGGCTTGCCGCGGGCACTCTGGTCTTGAAGGTCAGGTAGCGACCGGCCTCGTCGGCCTCCACGAGAGTCGCCCGCAAGAGGAAGCGGTTGCTGCCCCACAGGCCTGAATCATCGTCCGGCATCGCGGTCCGGATCCCGCTCGCCCGGCTCTCGTAACCGGACCAGGTAATGACTATCGGCGCGCCAGACTCGGCGCCGGCCACCGCCGCCAGACCCGCGGGCGAAGCCACGCGCGATTTCACCGTCAGCGTGCCGGCCGACTCGTCGAGTGAAACCAGCTCGCCGTCCCACCGATAAGTCGCTCCGGGCAACGGCGCTGGCCGGCGCTCCCGCAGCGGCACGTACGAATCGACCGACAGCACCGCGGGCGACCCGTCCGACGGGTGGTGCGGCGACCGGACGCTCGCCCACGAACCCCGCGTCAGCGACCGCACCGTTGCCAGACTCTCCGCAGGCACCCTGGTCTTGAAGGTCAGATAGCGGCCGGCGGCGTCAGTCTCCACGAAGACCGCCCGCAGCAGGAAACGGTTGCTGCCCCACAGGCCCGAATCATCGTCCGGCAGCGCGGCCCGAATCCCGCTCGCCCGGTTCCCGTAGCCGGACCACGAAATGACGATGGGCGCGCCCGACTCGGCGCCGGCCACCGCCGCCAGACCCGCGGGCGAGGCCACGCGCGATTTCACCGTCAGCGTGCCGGTCGACTCGTCGAGGGCCAGCAACTCGCCGTCCCAGCGGTAGCTCGCGCCCGGCAGCGGCGCCGGCCGGCGCTCCCGCAGCGGCACGTACGCATCCACCGACAGCACCGCGGGCGACCCGTCCGACGGGTGGTGCGGCGACGTCACGCTCGCCCAGGAGCCCCGTCTCAGCGACCGCACGGTCCCCATACTCTCCGCGGGCACCCTGGTCTTGAAGGTCAGGTAGCGGCTCGTGTCATCGGCCTTCACGAACGTGGCCTGCAGCAGAAAGCGGTTGCTGCCCCACAGACCCGAACCGTCGTCCGGCAACGCGCCCCGGATCCCGCTCGCCCGGCTCTCGAATCCCGACCAGTTGATGACGATGGGATCGCCCGACTTCGCTCCGGCCACCGCGGCCAGGCCGGCCGGCGACGCGACGCGCGACCGCACCGTCAAGGTCCCCGTCGCCTCGTCGAGCGAGACCAGCTCGCCCTGCCAGCGGTAGCTCGCCCCGCGCGTTGGCGCCGGCCGCCACTCGGGAGACGGACTGTAGGCCGCTATCGCCAGCAGCGTTGCATCCGCCTCCGCGGCGTCATGGGCCGCTGTGCCCGTAATCCACGCCCCGCGCGTCAGCGACCGCACCGTCCCGAGGCTCTCCGGGGGGAGCGGCGCCTCGAAGGTGAGATGCCCGGTGTCGGCATCGACTGCCACGAACCTCGCCGGCAGCAGGAAACGCGCGGCCTCTTCCGCTTCGTTCTCGGCCGCGGCGTCTTCGGCGACCGCGTCGGGCGCGACCGGCTCGTGCGTCCCCGCGGGCACGGGATTCGCAGCGTCGTAGGGCGCCGCCATGCGAATTCCGCTCGCCCGATCCTCGGCGCCCGACCAAGTGATCAGGATGCGGTCACCAGCACGCGCCTCCTTCAGCGACGCCAGCCCGGCAGGATCGCCCGCCGGCGACTTGACGGTCACCGTGCCGGCGGCTTCGTCGAGCGCCACCAGCTCGCCGTGCCAGCGGTAGGTCGCCTCGGGGTTCGACGCCGCCGACGCGGTCACCGCCGCGCCGACCACGCACGTGAGGAGGGCGGCCCACCACCTGATCGCGCAGGTAGGGGCGAACGTCCCTCGTCGAGCTCCTGTCTGGTTCAGCATCACACTACTCTCCTTGAATCGCCACCGCAGGTCCGAGTTGCTGCCGCGTAGCGCATGGCAAAAAGCCCTCCGGCAATTCGTCCGCCGGCGTCCCGCTTCGGAACGACGTCGGGCGTCTGCACGGGCGGGTCCGAGCAACGGACCCGCGCTCCATCAACGCGCCGCTCCCCAACATCGTGTTGGGCGACGCACGCCGGATGAAGACTGGCCTGGGAGTAGCCGTCTACATGGAAGGGCGAGCACTGACCGGCTGCCCGCTGCCAGCATTATGAGCAGGCCCGTTGCCGCGGTCAAGCCCAAAATCGCCGGGGGTCGAGAAAATCCTCCCGGGCGGCTGGAGGGGCAGCGCTGGCCGGCTCGACAACGGGAGGTCGCCGAACCAGGGACGGCGCCCAGGACGGCGCCCGGCCGTCTTGACAACGGCGCGACCACGTCTATAATGGAATTACTGCCAGATTGGCAGCCTGCCTTCCCGAAAACGGCAACTCCCAGGCCGTTAGGGGTGCTCCGGTTCGAAACGCGTAGTGACTTGTTCGGCGCCCGAGCGCCCCCGACTGCGAGTGCGCCGGGGATCCAGGGGAGGCATAGTACCGGCCATCCTTCGGGCGCCGTCGTCCAAACCCGTCAGGAGGGCAACGATGTCGACCAAAGTGCCAGCGGATCCGCCTATGGAGCGGGGAGTCAACCCGGTCCGTCCCGCAGCCGCGCCCACCCCCCGCAAGCCCGCCGCTCCGCCCCCGAAGTCGTCCGGGTTCCAGCGGTTCGTGCTTCAGTTTCTGTTGCTTGTCATTGCCCTCGGCGGCGCTTTCGGTACCGGCTACCTGGTCAACGCCAACGAGATGCAGCTCGATCGGAGCGACCTGCTGCAGCAGCAGTTGGATGCGCAGGAGCGCATCCTCGCGCTCGAGCAGCAGATTGCCGAGCTGCGGGAGACCCGGGAGAGCGGCAACCGCGTCGAGCTGGATCTGACCGAGGTGTTCGAGCCGATTCGCGAGGCGGTCGGACGGATCGCGCTGGTGAGGATGGGCGAGATTTCGCGCGAGATTACGACCGAACTCTCGAGGCTGGTGGAAGCCGACCTGCCGGCGCTCGACGATTCCGCAACCGCCTCCGGAGCCGCGGTACCGGACAGCATGCGGGGCGGGATCGACAATGGCGGCGCCGCCGGACGGCTGTCCGGACCGGAAGCGGCGTCCGCGGCCGGCGAGCCTGTGCCGCAGAGCGGCGGCCCGGACAGGCTGCAGCCGAACAGCGCCGCGTCCGGTGCGGCCGAACCCCCGCTGCCGGCAGTCGAACTCGCCGACAGGGAATCCGAACCTGCTGCGCCGCCCCCGGTGAAGGCGGCGCCGGCGGCTTCCTTCTCGTCACCGGCGACGGAGTCGCCAGCGGACATCCCCGGGTTGCCGGCGGCGTCGGAGGAGCCGGTCGCCGAGGAAGCATCGCGGGCGGAAGCCCTCGGCCCCGTCCCAGGCGGATCCGAAACCGCGCCCGAGAGCGGGTCGCTGCAGGCGAAATCGATCGACGTCGTTGAACTGCTGTCGGCGGCACGACCGCCCGCGCTGGAAGGCGCCGCTCCGACAACCGAACCCTGAGGGTTCCCTCTCGCAGGACCGGCGGCGGGCCGGTGCTCACGGAAGTCCGACCGTGAGCGCGGCCCGCCGGACGGTCGCCCCGTTCCCGCCCGAACGTCGTCCCACTCCTTCGCTTCGTCTCGTTGCTCCGCTTCAGTCGCCGCCCTCCGCAAGCCTGGACGCGCGAACTGCCTCGTAGTCGTCGAAAGCCTGCCGGACCCGATCGTCCTTCCACTCGAAGTCGGCCTCGGCACGCAGGCGATCCAGGTATCTCGCGTATTCCGCCAGGCGACGGTCGTTGAACACGTTCTCGGAGATCCTGGCGCGAACTTCCTCAAAGGGTGTCGGTTCGGGCTGCGTCCAGGCTTCGAGCCTCAACACCTGGTAACCGAGGGACGTGCGTATGGGCTCGGTAACGTCGCCGACGTCGATCTCGGCGAGTACGTCGAGCAGCGTACTGCTGAGCAGCGACACGTCGATCGGCCCGATCAAGCCTCCGTTCGCCTTCGACGCGGCGTCGGACACGGCAATCGCGATCAGCTCGAATTCTTCCCCGTCGAGCACGCGCCCCCTCGCCTCTTCCGCTTCCAGCCGGGCCTGATCGTCGGCGACGACGCCGGCGCCGCCGAGCCCCTCCGGCACGCGAATCAGAATCTCGCGCATCGTCACCGTGGCCGGCTCCGTGTACTGGGCGATGTTGGCCTCGTAGTGCTCGCGCGCCTCCACTTCGGTGAGCGTGACCGTTCCCAGTACTTCGATCTGCTGAACCTGACTGATCAGGATCTGGCGTTCCATGACACGCCTCAAGTCATCGAGGGTCATCCCCTCCGACTGGGACAGTGCGTTCTGGAACTGCTCCTCGTTCTCGAATCCGTTCTCAGCCATGAGATCGACGAGGATC
Source organism: Vicinamibacterales bacterium (assembly GCA_965116825.1). Taxonomy (GTDB): domain Bacteria; phylum Acidobacteriota; class Vicinamibacteria; order Vicinamibacterales; family UBA8438; genus WTFV01. The sequence continues at coordinate 1,944,464 of OZ220736.1, read as the reverse complement.
TCGTCGAACTGCTCGTCGGTGAACTGGTAGCCCAGCTCCCGCGCCCGCTGGATCAGCAGCAGCTCGTCGACGGCGCCGGAGATCACCTCGGGCGTCACCTCCTGCAACGCCTGGACGAGCTCCGCATCGTTGCGCGGTTGGAGACCGCGCTGACGGATCAGACCAATCTGCCGTTCTTCCAGTTCGGTCTGCGTGACGATGTCGCCGTTGACCTTGACGAGAATGCGTTCCAGAACAATCCCGGTCGCCGTCCCGGGAGACGACCCGCCCAGCGTCTGGGCCGCCGACGGGGCGGCGAACGCGACGCCCGCGGCGCCGAGCGCGAGCCACCACAGACTCGTAGTCCACCTCTTCTGCATCATGGTTCCTCTCCCCGGCCCCCGAACCGTACCTGCAAGTGTAACCGTCACCGCGAGTCCCCGAGCTCGTCGAGCCACGTGTTGACCCGCGCCAGCAGGGCGAGGTCTCGTCCCACGGCCGGCGAACCGCCAGCGCCGCGCTGGTTCGCCGGAAGCTGCGGGTTGCCGGTAACGCCGGCGGCATCGAGATCGAGCCGCAGGACACCGGCCGGTGTCAGGGCGAGGCCTGGACGCGAGCGCACCAGCTCGACCAGACGTCCCGGGTCGATCGGGGCATCGCCGCTGAACCTTATGACGAGCCGCGACGCTTCCCGGTCGATCGCCTCCACCCCCAGGTCGCTGGCGCGAACCCGGACGCGGCCGAACTCGGCGAGCCGGACCAGCGACGGATGCAACGGCCCGTAGCGATCGCCCACCTCTTCGAGGGCGGCGGCCAGCGCCGGCTCGTCGGCCGCGGTGGCGACCTTGCGGTACACGGCGAGCCGCTGATCCGTCTCCGTGACGTAACCCTCGTCGATCCGCAGATCGATGCCGAGGCTGATGCGCGCCCTGCGCTCGTCGCGCACCTCCTCGCCCTGCAGCTCGCGGACCGTCTGTTCGAGCAGCTTGATGTACATGTCGAAGCCGATCGCTTCGATGTGTCCGCTCTGCTGCGCGCCCAGGAGGTTGCCGGCCCCGCGAATTTCCAGGTCCAGGGCGGCTACGCGGAAACCACTTCCGAGTTCGCTGAACTCGCGGATGGCCGAGAGGCGCTGCCGCGCCACCGGCGACAGCGTGTTGTCGGCGGGGACCACCAGGTAGGCGTAGGCGCGGCGATCGGAGCGTCCGACGCGTCCTCGCAACTGGTAGAGCTGGGCCAGACCGTAGCGCTCCGCATGGTTGACGACGATCGTGTTGACGTTGGGGATGTCGAGGCCGTTCTCGATGATCGTGGTCGCGACGAGGACGTCGTACTCGTGGGCCACGAAGGCGACCATGGTCTTCTCCAGCGCCACCTCGCTGGCCTGGCCGTGGGCGACGGCGAGTCGCGCCTCCGGAACGAGCCGCCCGATCAACCCGGCGATCGAATCGATCGACTCCACGCGGTTGTGCACCACGTAGACCTGCCCGCCCCGGTCGAGCTCGGTGCGGATGGCCCGCGCGATCACCTGCGGATCGAACCGCACCACGCTGGTCTGGATCGCCATACGGTCCTTCGGCGGCGTCTCGATGACCGACATGTCGCGGATGCCGGCGAGCGACATGTTGAGCGTGCGGGGAATCGGCGTCGCGGTAAGGGTCAACACGTCGACGTGGCGCCGCATCTGCTTGATGCGCTCCTTGTGGGCCACGCCGAAGCGCTGCTCCTCGTCGACGATCAAGAGGCCGAAGTCGCGGAACTTCACGTCCTTGGACAGCAGGCGATGGGTCCCGACGATCAGGTCCAACTTGCCCGACTCGAGTTCGGCCAGGGCCGCCTTCTGCTCGACGCGGCCCAGAAATCGGCTCAGCACGGCCACGCGGACGGGAAACGAAGCGAAGCGCTCGCGGATGGTCTCCCCGTGCTGGAAAGCGAGGACCGTCGTCGGTGTCAGCACCGCCACCTGCTTGCCGTCCATCAGCGCCTTGAACGCCGCCCGCAGCGCGACCTCGGTCTTGCCGTAGCCGACGTCGCCGCACAGCAGCCGGTCCATCGTCGACGGCCGCTCCATGTCCCGCTTGATGTCAGACAGGGCGGATTGCTGATCGGGGGTCAACTCGTACTCGAACGCCGCCTCGAACTCCTGCTGCCAGTGTGTGTCGGGACCGAAGGCGTGGCCCGGCAGCGCCTGCCGCGACGCGTACAGCTTGAGCAGCTCCTCGGTCATGTCGCGCATCGACTTGCGGACGCGCGTCTTGGCCTTGGCCCAGGTGGTGCCGCCCAGCCGGTCGAGCTTCGGGTGGGCCGAGCCGGTGTACTTCTGCAGCAGCTCGAGCTGCTCGACCGGCACGAACAGCTTGTCGCCGCGGGAGTACCGGAGCTCCACGAACTCGTGCCGGCCCCGGGTTTCGGGAACGGTGAGCTGCCGCAAACCGACGAACTCGCCGACCCCGTGGTCGACGTGCACCACGTGATCGCCGACCTTCAGATCGCGGAAGTCGGACAGGAACGACCTGGCCACGGACTTGCGCTGATGGCGGACGACGTGCTCTGCCTCGAAAAGGTCTGTCTCGGCATAGACCTGCAGCCGGGCCGCGGGCAGTCGGAATCCGCGAGAGAGCACGCCGGTCGCGACCAGCACTGTGGCGGATGTCGTCTCTTCGGCGCCGTCGATCGGGACGCCCAACAGCTCGTGCTCGCCCAACAGCTCCACGATGCGCTCGGCGCGGCCGGCGGTCTCGGCGACGAACACCTGCAGGTCCTGCCGGTCGCGCCCCCGCGCGACCTCGGCCACCCAGTCGCGGAGGCGCCCGCGGAACTCCACCGCCGGCTGGCAGGCCACGTGCCGGCGGCCGAAGGACGCCGCGCCCTGCTGCGGCTCCTCGCCGATCTCCAGCGCTTCGAACGTCGTGGCGCCGCCGAGCCAGGCAACCGCCTCGTCCTCGTCCACCTGCAGCGCCGCGGGTGGCGGCGCCGGCTCGTCGCGCGCTGCGGCGTCGGCATGGCTCGCCCGCAGCTGCTCCGCCGCCTGCCGCAGGCGATCCGCGGTCTCCGCCGGTTCGGTGACCACGTAGCGCGCCGCGGCGCGGCGGACATAGTCGCTGAAGGTCCCGGTCCGGTCCACCGCCGACTCGTCGTCGCCCGGATCGCCCACTTCCCCCACGCGCTCGAGCTGGTCGGTCAGGGGGCGAACCGCCACATGGTCCAGGGTGGCCACCGAGCGCTGGGTCGCCGGGTCGAAGCGGCGGAGCGACTCGATGTTGTCACCGACGAACTCCGCCCGGATCGGGAAGGACTCTCCGGCCGGAAACATGTCGACCACGCCGCCACGCCCGCAGAATTCCCCGTGGGTCTCGACCGGATCGCTGCGCGTAAAGCCCGCGTCGACGAGCCGATCGGCCAAGTCCGTAGGGGAGCACGCGCCACCGAGCCGGAGATCCACCGCGGCGAGCAGCAGCCGGTCCGGCGGGCTGAGGCGCGGCAGTAGCGAGACCGCCGACGCGACGACGATGCGGGCTTGGCGCAGGGCGAGCGCGGCCAGAGCTCGGGCGCGGGAGGAGGCTACATCGAGGTGCGGCGTCATGCCGCGGTACGGATCCACCTCCGGCGACGAGAACGGCAGCACGCGGCCCTCGGCGTCGCTGCGAGTAAGGCCTTCGAGCCCCGCCAGGAAGAACCGGGCGTCGGCAACCATCCCGTCGACGTCCGCGTCCCCCGGAACCACGACCACTACCGGGCCGCCGGCGGCGAGAACGGCGGCGGCCAGGGCCTGGGCCGGCGGTGTCAGACCGCTGATCGACTCGCCGGAAGGGGATGAACCGCTCCCCAGTCCGGCGCGGGCGGCCGCGTCGTGGAGCAGAGCGCGAAGCGTCAGCGACGCTGTGGTTGACGGCAAGATGGTCAATGGCGGCGCGGGATCGACGCCGAACCGTTGATTCTACCTGCTCGTGGTGTGCGGCGCGAGGCGGACACCGGAACTGAACGACCACCGGTGACGGGGACGGTAGATGCCGGCGTCCTTCGTGTGGGACTTCACGCGGAACGTATGGAGCAGCCGATGATAGTCGTACTGCAGTCCCTGCCGGGTGTGCGCGGCCACGTCCAGCTTGTACGTACCCTCGACGAGATCGAGGCTGTCGATGTCGAAGACCACCTCGCCGGAGCCCGACAACTCGAGCGGCTCGAAGTCTTCGATGTCGGTGTTCGTGCCGTAGCAGCACACTCCTTCGGCATTGAAGATGCTGATCCCGAAGACGAAATCGCGCACCGGTTCGGAGGTGCTCACCGCAAGGCGGATCGCGAGGCGGTCGCCGCTCCGAAAGACGTGCGCTTCGGCCCCGTCGCGTTCGAGCGCGACGCCGTCGATGCGAACCGGGCCCGAGCCCCAGCGCCCCTGCGCCGCCTGGAACATGTCGCCGGGCGGCTTCTCCGTAACCACCGGCGGGTCCATCGAGCCTTCCCGCGTCTCGTCGTCTCGGTCCCCGGGCTCCCCGGTGGCCGCCAGCGCCCTCCGATCCGCCGAGGCGAGCGCCCGCTCCTCGTTCCTGGTGATGTCGGTCGTGTACGTATGCACGACGCGGCGCGGGTCGCCTTGGCCGCGGATGCGCCCGCCGTCCACCCAGACCGCCTCGTCACAGTAGCGCTGGACCAGACCCAGTCCGTGGGTCACCAGCAGAATCGTCTTGCCCCGCCGCTTGAATTCGGAGAATTTGTCGAGGCACTTCAAGCTGAAACCCTCGTCCCCGACCGCAAGGACCTCGTCGATGAGCAGCACGTCGGGGTCGACGTGGACGGCCACCGCGAAACCGAGACGCATGTACATGCCGGAGGAATACGTCTTGACCGGTGAATCGATGAAGTCCTCTATCTCGGCGAACTCCACGATTTCGTCGAAGCGCCTGACGATCTCGCGTTTCGTCAGCCCCAGCATCACGCCGTTGATGAAGATGTTCTCGCGGCCCGAGATCTCGGGATGGAAGCCGGCGCCGAGCTCGATCAGGGCCGAGATCCGCCCGCGCACGTCGACCGTCCCGGTGGTCGGCTTGGTAATGCCCGCCACCAGCTTGAGCAGCGTGCTCTTGCCCGAGCCGTTGCGCCCGATCAGGCCGACCGTGCTGCCCGGGACCACGGCCAGCGACACGCCGTCGACGGCGCGCAGCACCTCGCCCGGCTCGAGCTCGCTGGCCAGGCTTCCCTTGAGCAGAGCGCTCTTCAGCGTCGAGAACTGCCGGCGGTACGCGTACCGCCGATACAGCTTCGTCACGTCGCGCAGCACTATCGCGGGATCCGTCACACTTCCTCCGCGAAGGAATCCCGCAACCGATCGAAGAGCGCGTAGCCGGCCAGGAACAGCACGGCGCTGCCCAGCGCCAGAGCGACGAGCCACTTCCAGTGCCCGAACGGTCCGTCGAAGAACAGGATCTCCTGGTAGGAGACGGCGATATGGGCGAAGGGGTTGAGATCCATCAACACCTTGCCGGCGGGCGGCAGGCCGCCGATGGAGGGCCCGCGCGACGTCACCATGGTCCACGGGTAGAGAATCGGCGTCGCGAAGAACCAGAGCGTCAGCACGTTCCCCAACAGGTCCTTGATGTCCCGGAAGTGCACCGTGAGCGCGGCCAGCATCAGGCCCAAGCCGAGCGTGAGGACGAATTGCACGGCGACCACGGCCGGAAACCACAACAGCTCGGTGAATCCGGGCGGCGTGGCCGAGAACAGCGCGAGCGCAATCACCAGGATCGGCAGCGCCAGAAAGAAATGCACCATGTTGGAAAGCACGGCCACCACCGGCAGCACCTCGGCCGGAAAGAGCACCTTCTTGATCAGGTTGCCGTTGGCGAGCAGCGCATTCGAAGACTCCGTGAGCGCGGAGGTGAACCACGTCCACGGCAACAGGCCGCAGAAGAGGAACAGCGCGTAGTTGTCCTCGACGCCGTCGAAGCGGGACGGCAGCACGACGGAGAAGACGAAGGTGTACACGAGCAGCAACAACAGCGGGTTGGCGAAGGACCAGAAGAAGCCGAGCACCGAGCCCCGGTAACGCGCCTTGAGCTCGCGCGCGACGAGCGTCTGGATCAGGACGCGATAACCGAACAGCCGCCGCAGGTTATTCAGCATGCGCGTCGACCAGTACGACGGTCACGTTGTCCGGACCGCCCGCGGTATTGGCTCGTCGCACAAGCTCATCGCAGGCCTCGTGCGACGGTCGATCCAGGCGGAGCACCTCGGCGATGCCACTGTCCGCTACGACCGTCGACAATCCGTCCGAACAGAGCAGGATCCTGTCACCCGGTTCGAGCGGGAGGGCGGCAATCTCGACTTCGATGTCTGCGCCACCGGAAATGGCGCGCGTCACGACGTGCCTCCAGGGGTGTCGCCGCGCCGCCGCCGCCGTCAGCAGGCCGGCCCGCACCTGTTCCTCGACCCAGGAATGATCGCTCGTCAATTGCGTCAGGTGCCCCGCGCGGCAGCGGTAGGCCCGGCTGTCGCCGACGTGCGCGAGGGCGACAGCCTCGGCCTCGGCCAGCAGCGCCACGGCGGTCGTAGCCATGCCCTGCAGGGCGGCGTCTTCAGCGATCCGGGCGGCCAGCAACCGGTTGGCCTCGACGAGGGCGGTTCCCAGGCGGTCGTCGACCCTCCCGCCGCGTTCGAGCCGCCGGGCGTGCCCCGGAGAGGGAGATGTTGCCGCCACGAATCGTTCGACCTCCTGGACCACGAGACGGGATGCGATCTCGCCCGCGACGTGCCCGCCCATCCCGTCGGCCACGATGAACAGGCCAAGGTCCTCGCGTGCGCAGAAGCTGTCCTCGTTGTTCTCACGGCGGCGGCCTGGGTCGGTGCGGGCGGCGCAGGTCAGTCGCATCGGAAACCCAGAAACACGGACGCCGGTATGCACCAGGCGGCGTGTCGCGCGGCCGGCGTCAGCGGCAGCGAATCATCGCTTCCCCGCGGTTCGCATCCCGATGCGGCGGGCCACCTGCAGGCGGGACAACGACTTCAGCAGCGCTATCCGCGCCCGCTCGAAGTCGACATCGCCGGTTGTCGTCGCGAGCCGCTCCCGTGCGCGGCTCGCGGCCGACTCGGCACGCTCGAGGTCGATCTCGTCGGCGCGCTCCGCCGTCCGCGCGAGAATCCGGATCCGGTCGGGCAGAATCTCCGCAAAGCCGAACGCGGCGTGCAGCCAGGTCTTCTCGGATCCCCGCCGGAACCAGATCTCACCGACCTGGAGCTGCACGAGCAACGGCGTGTGTCCCGGGAGCACGCCCAAGTATCCCTCGGCTCCCGGAAGACGGGCCTCATCGACCGTCTCGTGGACGATCGCTCGATCCGGGGTGACGATCTCGATGGTCAGGTGAGACGGCAGCGGCATCGGTTCGGGGCTCCGGCCTACGCAGCCGTCGACTGCGCTTCGGCGTTGGCGACCGCTTCCTCGATCGTGCCGACCATGTAGAACGCCTGCTCCGGCAGGCTGTCGTGCTTGCCCTCGACGATTTCCTTGAAGCCGCGGACCGTATCGGCGATCGGCACGTACTTGCCTTCCTTGCCGGTGAACTGCTGTGCGACGAAGAACGGCTGCGAGAGGAACTTCTCGATCTTCCGGGCACGCGAGACAGCCAGCTTGTCGTCCTCCGACAGCTCGTCGATCCCGAGAATCGCGATGATGTCCTGGAGGTCCTTGTAGCGCTGCAGCACCTGCTTGACGGAGCGCGCGACGTTGTAGTGCTCCTCGCCGATGACGCGCGGGTCGAGAATGCGCGACGTCGACGCGAGCGGGTCGACCGCCGGGTAGATGCCGAGCTCGACGATGCGCCGCGACAGGTTCGTGGTGGCATCGAGATGCGCGAACGTCGTGGCCGGCGCCGGGTCGGTGTAGTCGTCCGCGGGCACGTAGATCGCCTGCACGGAGGTGATCGACCCCTTCCGGGTCGACGTGATGCGCTCCTGCAAGGCGCCCATCTCGGTCAGCAACGTCGGCTGGTAGCCGACCGCCGACGGCATCCGACCGAGCAGCGCCGAGACTTCCGAGCCCGCCTGCGTGAAACGGAAAATGTTGTCGATGAAAAGCAGGACGTCCTTGCCCTCGGCATCGCGGAAGTACTCCGCGACCGTCAGCGCGCTCAGACCGACGCGCAACCGCGCACCCGGCGGCTCGGTCATCTGACCGTAAATCAGCGCAGCGCGCGACTTGTCGGGATCGTGCAGGGTGACGACGCCGCTCTCCTGGAACTCGAGCCAGAGGTCGTTCCCCTCGCGCGTCCGCTCGCCGACGCCGCCGAACACCGAGACGCCGCCGTGCTTGAGGGCGATGTTGTGGATGAGCTCCTGGATGATGACCGTCTTGCCGACGCCGGCCCCGCCGAACAGGCCGATCTTGCCTCCCTGCAAGTACGGCTCGAGCAGATCGATGACCTTGATCCCGGTCTCGAACATCTTGAGCTCGGTGGACTGATCCTCCAGGCTGGGGGCGGCGCGGTGAATCGGCCAGCGTTCCTCCGCCTCCACCGGCTGGTCGGGGAAGTCGACCGGTTCACCCAGCACGTTCAGGACCCGGCCGAGGGTCTGCGGCCCGACCGGCATCGAGATTGGCGCTCCCGTATCGACGGCGGCCATCCCGCGCTGCATTCCGTCCGTCGGCTTCATGGCCACGGCCCGCACACGTCCTTCGCCGAGATGCTGCTCCACCTCGGCGATCACGTCGACGGCCTCCGCACCCTCGCTTTCGGACTCGATCTGCAGGGCGTTGTAGATCGGTGGGAGGTACCCGGCCTCGAACTCCACGTCGATCACCGGACCGATCACCGCCACGACCCGCCCGACCTTCTTTCCACCCGCGTCCGCCATCGTCCGGCTCCCCCGATCTCTCGTTGTTCAGTGCTTGGACAGCGCCGCCCCGTCAGCGCCCGTTTCGGCGGCGCAGATCCCAGCGGCCCTGCACGCTACAGCGCTTCCGCGCCCGACACCACTTCGATCAGCTCGCGCGTGATCGCCGCCTGCCGCACCTTGTTCATGTGCAGCGTCAGGCCGTCGATCATCTCGCCGGCGTTCCGGGTCGCCGCGTCCATCGCGGTCATCCGGGCCGCATGCTCCGCCGCGGACGACTCGAGCAGCGCGCGGAAGAACTGCGTCTCCACGTGATGCGGAAGCAGATTCGAAAAGATGCGCTCCGCCGGCGGCTCGAACAGGTAGTCCGCCGACAGCGCCTCTGTTTCCTCGTCCGACGCGTCGAGCGCCGGAATCGGCAGCACCTGATCGATGACGACCTGCTGCTGCATGACGCTCTTGAACTCGTTGTAGAGGATCGACACGCCCGACGCCGCCCCGGACGTGTACTGCTCGATCGCGGTCTCGGCCATAGCCTCCGCGTGGCCGTACCGCAGATCGTTGAAAAGGTTCACCATCTCGAAGCGGATGTCGACGCCGCGGCGGACGAAGAAATCCCGTCCCTTGCGCCCGACCAGCCCCATCGCGACTTCGCGCCCGGCACCGACGGCGAAACCGGCCGCCTGCCGAATGAGACTGGAGTTGAAGCTGCCGCACAGCCCCTTGTCGGCCGTCACGACGAACAGCAGGATCGGTGCGTCGGGAGCCACCGGCGGCGCCAGCAGCGGATGCGCGGCGGCGACTCCCGTTCGCGTTGCAAGGTCGCTCAGCACCCGTTGCATCAACCGGGCGAACGGACGGGCGCCGACGATGCGATCCTGGGCCCGGCGCAGCTTCGACGCGGCGACGGTCTTCATCGCCTTGGTGATCTGCTCGGTGGACTTGACGGCGCGAATCCGGCGCCGGAGGTCGATGAGTGAAGGCATCGGTCTCCTGCGCTACGCAGCCGCGCTCCGGCGCGACGCGACGAACTGTTCGCTGAATTCGCGGATCGCGGCCGTGACACTGGCCTCCAACTCCTTGTCCATCGCCTTGTCGGCGACGAGGCGGGCGACGACTTCTGCGTGCCGGGTCTCCATGAAGCGGTACAGCTCCGGCTCGAAAGCGGCAACATCGGTCTCCGCAACGTTGTCCAGGAAGCCCCGCGTCCCGGCGAAGATGACCAGCACCTGCCGCTCCACCGGCAGCGGCGCGTACTGCCGCTGCTTCAGCACTTCCACCAGCCGGCGACCGCGATTGAGCTGCTGCTGGGTCGCCTTGTCCAGATCGCTTCCGAACTGCGCGAACGCCTGGAGCTCCCGGAACTGCGCGAGGTCGAGTCGCAGCGTGCCGGCGACCTGGCGCATCGCCTTGATCTGCGCCGACCCGCCGACGCGGGACACCGAGTTGCCGACGTTGATGGCCGGCCTGATCCCCTGGTGGAAGAGATCCGATTCCAGGAAGATCTGCCCGTCCGTAATCGAGATGACGTTGGTCGGAATGTAGGCCGACAGGTCGCCTGCCTGCGTCTCGATGATCGGCAGCGCAGTGAGGGAGCCGCCGCCATTCTCCGCGCTCAACTTCGCCGCCCGCTCGAGCAGCCGCGAGTGCAGGTAGAACACGTCGCCCGGGAACGCCTCGCGTCCCGGCGGACGGCGCAGCAGCAGGGAAATCTCGCGGTAGGCCTGCGCGTGCTTCGACAGATCGTCGTAGATGCACAGCGCGTGGCGCCCGCTGTCGCGGAAGAACTCGCCCAACGCGCAGGCGGAGTACGGGCTGATGTAGAGCAATGGCGCCGGATCCGACGCGGCGGCCGCGACCACGATGGTGTAGTCCATCGCGCCTTCGTCTTCGAGCGTCCTGACCACCTGGGCGATGGTCGACTGCTTCTGGCCGATGGCGTTGTAGATGCAGACTACGTCGAGCCCCTTCTGGTTGATGATCGTGTCGACGGCCACCGCCGTCTTGCCGGTCTGCCGGTCGCCGATGATCAGCTCGCGCTGGCCGCGCCCGATCGGGATCATGGCATCGACCGCCTTGAGGCCGGTCTGGAGCGGTTCCTTGACCGGCTGGCGATCGACGACGCCCGGCGCGATGCGTTCCACCGGGGACTGCTGTTCGGTAGCGATGGGCCCCTTGCCGTCGAGCGGCTGCCCGAGCGCGTTGACTACCCGGCCCAGCATCGCGTCCCCGACCGGCACGGACATGACGCGCCCCGTCCGCTTGACGGTGTCGCCTTCCTTGATCTCCGTGGATTCGCCAAGCAGCACCACGCCAACGCCATCCTCTTCGAGGTTCAACGCGATGCCGAAGATCCCGTGCGGGAATTCGAGCATCTCGGTCGCCATCGCGCGATCGATCCCGTGCAGCCGGGCGATACCGTCGCCGACCGACACGACCGTACCCACTTCGGCGACGTCGACATCGAGGGAATAGTCGCCCAGTTGTTCCTTGATGATCTTGGAGATCTCGTCTGCTTTTATTGTCATCGGTCCTGTGATGCCGTCACGCCGTCAGGAAGCGCTGCCTGAGACGGTCGAGGTGGTGCGCGAGGCTGCCGTCGAAGACCGTGCCGCCGATCTGGGTCACCATGCCGCCCACGAGGCTCTCGTCGACCGCGGCGTCGATCGTGACCTGGCGACCGGTTGCGTCCTTCAGTCTGCGGGTGATGGACGCGACGCGTCGCGAATCCAGGGGCTCGGCGGTGGTGACGCGCGCCCGCACGGTCCCGAGGTGCGCCATCAGGCGTTCGCGATAGACCGACTGCAGCGCCGGCAACAGGTGGAGCCGGCCGCGCTCGGCCAGCATCAGGAGCAGCCGCCGTACGACCGGTGACGTCTTCGGCGTCCGGTCGAGGATGGCCGCCACTATCGCCCGCTTCGCCACGGTCGAGATTGCCCGGTTGAGCAGCACGCGCCCGAGAGTCGCGTGGCCGTCGACGAGCTGCTGAAACGCCGCGATGTCGTTCGCGGTCCGTTGCGGATCGCTGCTGTCGAGGCTGACCTCGAACAACGCCCGCGCGTACCGATTTGCCGCCGCCTGCTCCGTCATCTTCAGCCAGTACCTGAGCGTTTGGAACGTAGGTGGGTTGAACCAGCGTGGGCCAAACGGCTTTTTATAACATTTCGGCCGCTACGCGGGCAAGCTCGCGTGCTCACGCGCCGGTCAGGTGCTCGTACAGGCGCTGCAGCTCTTTCTCGGACGTGAAGCTGATCTCGATACGCCCGCGCTTTCCGCGCTGCACGATCCTGACGCGCGTGCCCAGCGAAACGCGGAGACGCTCCTCCGCGGCACGGACGTGGACGTCGGCCGGCGGCGTCTCCGCCGCGCTGTCCGGTTTCGGCGTCACTACCCGCTTGACGAGGGCCTCCGCGTCCCGGACCGACAAGTCGCCTTCGCGTATCCTGCGTGCAGCGGCAAGCTGGTCATCCGCGTCGCTCAGCCCGGCCAGCGCACGTGCGTGGCCCATGGTCAGGCGACCGCCGGCCACGTCGGCCTGCACGGCGGACGGAAGGCCGAGCAGCCGCTGATAGTTGGCGACGGTAGCCCGCTCCTTGCCGACGGCCTCCGCGATTTGCTGCTGGGTCATCCCGAACTCGTCAGCCAGACGCCCGTACGCGGCCGCTTCCTCGATCGGATTCAGATCTTCCCGCTGGATGTTCTCGATCAGCGCCACTTCCAGTCTCTTCGTCCGCGACATGTCCCGGACGACGACCGGAACCCGCAGCAGACCGGCCCGCTGCGCGGCCCTCCAACGCCGCTCGCCGGCGATGATCTCGAAGCCCGGCTCGCCGTCGCGCTTCGTCACCACGATCGGCTGAATCACGCCGTGCGCCCGAATCGACTGCGCCAGCTCCTCGAGCTTCGCGTCGTCGACCGCCCGGCGCGGCTGATCCGGATTGGGTGCCACCAGATCGAGATCGACTTCCTGGGCAGAGCCGCCGGCGGTTGCCGGGCCGGCCGTGGGAGCATCGGGAATCAGCGCGCGCAACCCGCGCCCGAGCGCCTTGCGTTTCTCAGCCACGGAGTGCGCCTCCCGCCGGCAGGGGTGCGGCGCGCGTGCACGCCAGAAACTCACGCGCCAGCGCGAGATAGGCTTCGGCGCCCTTCGACCGCACGTCGTAGAGGATCACCGGCAGTCCGTGGCCCGGCGCCTCGCCCAGCCGGATGTTGCGGGGAATTGGGGTCTCGAAGACCTTGTTGCCGAAAACGCCCTGCACTTCCGCGGCGACCTCCTTGCCGAGATTCGTCCGCAAGTCGGTCATGGTCAGGACGACCCCGGCGATCTCGAGATTCCGATTGAAGGCTTCCTTGACCTGGTGCAGCGTCGCCGTCAGGGCGGCCAGGCCTTCGAGCGCGAAGTACTCGCATACGACAGGGATGATTACACCGTCGGCTGCGACGAGGGTATTGAGGGTCAAGAGCCCTAACGAGGGCGGGGTGTCGACCAGAATGTAGTCGAAGCGCCCCCGCACCTGCTCCAGCAGCAGACGCAGGCGTTGCTCGCGCCGGGCAGCGGCGACGAGCTCGATCTCGGCGCCGGTCAGGTTGTGATCCGCGGGCAGGAGCGAGAGCCCGGAGACGCACGTGGGCACGATGTAGTCGTGAGCCGCCGGAGTGGACTCCGACGTAAGCGCCTCGTAGATCGTGCCGGCGGGGGCATGGTTGCCCTTTTGGCCGACACCGCTCGTCAGGTTGCCCTGTGGGTCCATGTCGACGACCAGCACAGCCTGATCGCCCAGCGCCAGCGAGGCGGCCAGGTTAATCGTTGTCGTGGTCTTGCCGACCCCACCTTTCTGATTCGCGACTGCGAAAATGCGAGACCTCACGCGACTCCTTTTAGGGCGCGCGCCCTATCGACGCCGCGCCACGTCCTTGCCGCGACGCAATGCCGGAATCGTAAGTCCCTGTTCCCCACGTGGTCAACCATGTTCCATGGGGAACAGGCAAGGAAACCGACGCTACGCTCGGACTGCCTCCCGCCAGCGTGCCGCCACCCCGGAAGCCCGGCCGTCACCTCATCAGGCACTCTGTCTCGCCTGCGCCAACCGCAACTCGGCATCGATCTCATCGATCACGCGCTGCGCCGCCCGACGCGGGTCCGCCGCACTGCGAATCGGTCGCCCCACCACCAGATAGTCCGCCCCCAAGCGGATCGCATCCGCCGGTGTCGTCAAGCGCTGGTGATCGTCCGCTCCGCTCCACCGGGGCCGAATCCCCGGGCTCACAAGTGTGACGTCCGGTCCGAACGCCGTTCTGCACGCACCGATGGCCGCTCCCGACACGATCAGTCCGTCACACCCCGCGGCCAACATCTCGCGGCCCCGCTCAAGGATGTACTCCTCGGCCGTCAGATCCGGGCGCCCGAAATTCTCTGGCGAGAGACTGGACAACAGCGGGACCATGAGGAACTGCGGGAAGGTCCGAGCCCCTCGCGCCTTTCGTCCAGCCGTCAGGCTATGTCGTGTGAACACGTCATCCCGACTCTCCGCCAGCGTAATGAACCTGATGCCCAGGGCCGCAGCATGTTCGACGAAGTCCGTGATCGTGTTGCCGATGTCTCCCGCCATCTTCAGGTCAATGAAGATCCCACCACGCCGCTCTTCTTGAATCCGCCGCACGAGCCCGTACAGGTCGCCGGCCAAGAAGAGCCGCAGCCCGATCTTGAAGAAGGACACATTCTCTAACCGGCCCACCAGATGCTCGGCTTCTGCGTGGCTGCGCACGTCCAGCGCGACGATGACTCGCTCCCTGCCTTGCTTCAGAACCCCACCTCCGTGTCCCGACTCCCAGCGGATTCTAACCGAGTCGTGCGACCCGCCACTGCCTCGCAGTGCAAACGTACCAACGTCCCGGCGATTCGATCCCCACACCGTCCGTCGCCCGTGGAGGACCGAGGTCGACTACCTCGACACCGCTCCCCTGCGCCGGCACCGTCGATCCTGCACCGCCGGGCCGCGGCCCGAGCAGCGGGCACGGTTCTCCCCATGGTGCTTCTTCGCGACGCGGCTGTCCCGGCCCCCCGATGTTCCACGTGGAACACCGGGCCGGCACCGCCAATCAACTCCCGGCCATCCCTCCCGCCTGCTTGTCGACGCCCCTCCGCCCCACACCCTTCCTCACCACGACCAGCCCACCACTCCCCGTTTCCACCCGTCGCCCCCGCCGCCGCTCCCCTTGCCCGCACCAACAGGACCAATCTTCCGCCCCAACACCCGCACGGCCGAGAAACAGAAGCCTCCCCCCGGCTCTCACCAGCCTCTCGAGACACCGGGCCGCGCTCTCGTCCACACGGACGCCCCGCACCGTAAGAACGTCGTGCGTCTCCTGCAACTCCGGCCTCTCGCACAACTCTTCATACCTGCAGGTCTCCACGACGACCCCCTCCAACTCCAGCCGACGCACTGCCTCACGCAGAAACGCCGCCTTCCGCGACCTCGCCTCCACCATTCTCACGAACAGTGCCGGTCTGGCGATCTTGATCGGAATCGCCGGAGACCCACCGCCCGAGCCGATATCCACGAGCGTCGACGCGCCTTCCGGAATACGCCCAACGGCCAGAAGCGGCTCGATCACCAACCGGTCCAACCCGAGGTCTCCTCCGTCGAGCGCCGTCAGATTCATCCGCGCGTTCCACCGCAACAGCAGCGCCACGTACGCAGCCAGCTCCAACACCGACCCCGATGCCAGGGTCAGCCCTGCATGAGCAGCCCGCCCTATCAGGCGCTCCGCCAAGTCCGTTTCGGTAGTATCTGCCTGCCTACCCATGCACCTTGGCGCCGATCAACGCCACGGCAGCCGGCGTCACCCCGGGAACCCGCAGCGCCTGCCCAAGCGTTTCCGGACGCGTCTCCGTCAACCGCTCCGCGACCTCACGGGAGAGTCCCGGCAGACCCGCATATGCGAACCCTGCCGGGATACGACGATGTTCCAACCGCCGAGAACGTTCGATGCTCGCCCGTTGCCGTGCCAGGTACCCGGCGTACTTGAAGTGCGTCTCCACGCTCCACAGGTCCTCCCGCTCCTGACCCGCCGCCACCTCCAGCCGCAGATCATTCGCTCCCGCCAAACCCTCCAGCTCCGCATCCGGGCGGCGCAGCGCCAGCGACGCGCGCGCCCTGCTTCCGTCGGCCAGGGTCACCGTCGTCTTCCCGACCCGCCGCAGGTTCTCGTCGAACCGCGAGCGCCGCTCCTGGAAACGCACCCACCGGCGGTCGTCGACGACACCGACCTTCCGACCTCGTTCCGTCAATCGCAGGTCTGCATTGTCGATCCTCAGCAGCAGTCGATACTCCGCCCGCGATGTGAACATGCGGTAGGGTTCCAGACACCCCCGCGTCGTCAGGTCGTCGGCCAGCACTCCCAGATACGCCTCGTCCCGACCCAGCACGAACGGCTCCTCCCCCGCCACGGACCGCGCCGCGTTGATTCCGGCGACAATCCCCTGACCGGCCGCCTCCTCGTACCCCGAGGTTCCGTTTACCTGCCCCGCCAGGAACAGCCCCGCCACGCTCTTCGCCTCGTAGCTCCGCGACAACGCCGTCGGCTGCACGAAGTCGTACTCCACCGCGTAGCCCGGCCGCATCATCACCGCGTCCTCCAACCCTGGAAGGGCTCGCACAAGCGACTCCTGGACGTCGACCGGCAGGCTCATCGAATACCCGTTCACGTAGACCTCGTCGACATCGACCCCCTCGGGCTCCAGAAAGATATGGTGCCGTTCGTGATGGGGAAATCGCATGACCTTGTCCTCGAGCGACGGACAGTAGCGCGGCCCAATCCCCTCGATCTGCCCGTTGTAGAGCGGCGACCGGCGAATGTTCGCCCGTACGATGTCATGCACGCACTCGGTCGTATACAGCTGGTGGCATTCGATCTGCTCTCTGTCGATGCCGCCGGTCATGAAAGAGAACGGCACCGGTTGCACGTCGCCGAGCGCCGTCTCGAGCCGGTCGAAGCGGATGCTCC
The DNA here is from genome assembly GCA_965116825.1 of Vicinamibacterales bacterium. GTDB lineage: Bacteria > Acidobacteriota > Vicinamibacteria > Vicinamibacterales > UBA8438 > WTFV01. The sequence continues at coordinate 1,927,658 of OZ220736.1, read as the reverse complement.
GCCGGTCCAGCCTGGGCGGTGTTCCGGTCTTCAGCCGGCCCCACGGCAGGCCGAGTGCCTTCAACGATTCCGCCAGATGACGCGACGCCGGCTCCCCCGCCCGACCGGCCGGCGTGCGCTTCGCTCCCACGTGAACCAATCCGTTCAGGAAGGTCCCAGTGGTCACCACGACTGCCCGCGCGTCCAGCCTCTCGCCGCCGGTGCTTCCAGCCGTCGTTTCCAGTTCGACGCCCGTGACGCGATCGCGCCGCAACGTCAGGCGGCCTACCCGGCCGACAACCCACGTGATTCGTTCCTCCCGCCGCATCGCTTCCGCCACCCAGGCACCATAGCGGCGCTTGTCCGCCTGCGCCCGCGGCGAGCGCACCGCCGCGCCCCGACTGCGGTTCAGCAGCTTGAATTGAATTCCGGTGGCATCGATCGCCTCGCCCATCACGCCGCCCAGCGCGTCGATCTCACGGACCATGTGTCCCTTCGCCGTACCTCCTATGGCGGGGTTGCAGGGCATGTGGGCCACCGTCGCCTCGGACAGCGTGCAGACCGCCACCCGACATCCCATTCGGGCTGCCGCCCGGGCGGCCTCCACGCCCGCGTGGCCCGCCCCAATCACGATCACGTCGAATCGCGTGTCCACCGGAACCCTCCGCCTCACTTTCCAATACAGAACTGCTCGAAGATCCGTTCGAGGACGGCATCGGGGGTGCGTTTTCCGGAAATCTCTTCGAACGCCCGCCGCGCCTCCTCCAGATCCGCCAGCACCAACTCCTCCGAAGCCCCCTCGGCTGCGGCAGACGACGCCCGGTCCAGTGCAGCCTCCGCCGTACGCAGAAGATCCAGATGCCGCACGTTGGAGATGGCCGGCGTGTCCCGCGCCGGCGCTCCGCCCTCGATCAACTCGAGTAGTGCATCCCGAATCGGTCCCGCGGCGACACCATCGATCAGGCAGGTCTCCAGCACGTGCCCACAGCCGGCAATCTGCGGCTGCTCCGCCCGCGACCACGCCGCTGGCAGGTCGAGCTTGTTCACGACAACGAGCCTGGGCCCATCCGCCGTCTCCTCCAGAAGGGTCCGATCGTCGAAGTCGAGCGGCCGCGAGCGATCCAGAACGACGATGACTGCCGAAGCCACGCCGAGCGCTGCACGCGCCCGTCGCACGCCTTCTGCCTCCACCTGCTCCGTTGTGGTGCGGATGCCCGCGGTATCGACGAGTGTTACGGGAATCCCTCCGAGATCGACCCTCTCGGTCACGAGGTCCCTGGTCGTTCCTGCAGTCGGTGTCACGATCGCCCGCTGTACCCCGCATAACACGTTGAACAGAGACGACTTCCCGACATTCGGCCGGCCCGCGACAGCCACATGGCAACCCTCGCGAATCAAGCGGCCCCGGTGCGCCGAGGCAATCAGATTCCTCACTTGGGCCGCGAGGTCCGCGGCCTCCGCGCCGGCCGCACGCGGAGCGATGAAGTGATAGCCCTCGTCGGGAAAATCCAGCGAGGCTTCCAACCGCGCCACCAGTTCGAAGAGCGCCTGATCCAACGCGCCGATCGCGGCCGTAGCGGTTCCCTCCAGTTGATCGAGGGCGACGCGCGCCTGCCGCGGAGTAACCGCGGTAACGAGATCGTGAACGGCTTCCGCCTGCACCAGATCCAGGCGGCCACGAAGAAAGGCGCGGAACGTGAACTCGCCCGGTTCGGCCAGCCGCGCGCCGGCGGCGGTCGCCGCCGCAACGACCTGCCTTAGAATCACCGGACTTCCGTGGCCGCTGATCTCGATGACGTCTTCGCCGGTGTACGAGCGAGGTCCTGGAAAGTACGTGGCCAGCACGCGGTCCAGGGGGCGGCGATCGGCGGGATCGACAGCGTCGGTCAGCGTCGCGCGCCGCGGCTCCAAGTTCGACGACGTGGAGAGTATCCGGCCGGCGACGGCGACGGCGCGGGCCCCGCTCACTCGGACGATGCCGACGCCGCCCGGACCGGGCGGCGTCGCGATAGCCACGATCGTGTCGTCGGAGTCGAACATCCGCGTCCTCGTCCGGCTGTGCCGTACGCGAAGGGTGGACCCGGGGAACGCGCCAACGGGTTCGTCACGCCCCCGATGCAGCGGCCTCGACCGCCTCACTCGGACGTCGTGACGAGTACCGTCTTCATGAAGGCGTCCCCGACGCTCTCCGATGACACACCCTGCATGTCCGCCACTGCCAGATGGACGATCCGCCTTGCGTAGGGGTTGAGAGGACCGATCTCCTGAACCTCTCCTGTGTCTCGTGCGCGTTCCGCGAGGATCCGCGCCGACTCACGCAGCTCTTCGTCCTTGCCCTTGCGGTAGTCGAGGCAGTCGACCACGATATGTCCGCCGGCGTGCTCGCGCCGAAACGCGGCGTTCACCACGTGCTGCAGGGCGTCGAGCCCCGCTGCCTTGCGTTGGAGAAACACGTCGGAGCCTTCGCCGGCGAGACGCACCCGCGTCCCGTCCTCGATCCGCTCGACCTCGACGTCGAGCGTCAGGTCGAGCGCCTCGCCGATATCCCTGACGAAATCGCCCATCCGCGTGTCGAGTGCATCACTCACTTTGCCTGGCCTTCCTTCCCGATCCGGTCCCACGGCCGCTCTTCTTCACGCGGCGCTCGGCGGGCGGCCGCACGGTGCGCGTCTTGGGAGGACCAATCACCCGATTCGTCACGACAGTCTGCAGAATCCCGATCACGTTGCTGGTGAGCCAGTACAGAACCAGCCCGCTCGGCGCCCAGACGAACATGAACGTGAAGACCACCGGCATGAGCATCATGATCTTCTGCTGCATCGGATCCGCCTGAGTGGGCGTCATCTTCTGCTGCAGCACCATCGAGGCGCCCATGACGATCGGCGTGATGTAGAGCGGATCCTCCACCGACAGATCGGTAATCCATCCCACGAAGGGCTCGCCCCGAATCTCGACGGCCGACCGGAGAAGGCTGAAGAAGGCGAAGAGCACCGGAAACGTGAGGAGCATCGGCAGGCACCCGCTCGCCGGGTTCACCCCGCGATCCCGGTAGAGCGCCATGATCTCCTGGTTCATCTTTTGCTTCTCGGGATCGGTCGCCTTCAGGTGGGAGTACCGTTCCTGAATCGCCTTCATCTCCGGCTGCACTTCCTGCATCTTGCGCATCGAGACGACACTCTTGTGGCGCAGCGGGAAGATGACGATGTTCACCAGAATCGTGAGGATGATGATCGCCCAGCCCCAGTTGCCCACGTAGCCGTGGACCCAGGTGAGCGAGCGGTGCAGCGGCACTACGAGCCACCCCAGCCACCCGAAATCGATCGACCTGATCAAGGCCGGGTCCACCTGCTCCAGCAGGTCGAACTCCTTCGGCCCGATGAAGAAAGGCAGCTCGATCGTGTCTCCGGGCGCCCGCAGACTGAATGCCATGAGCTCGCGGGCCGGCCCGTCCGGCGTTCGCGGCGGCAGTGGCACATAGCGATACGCTACTTCCGCTTCCTGCCGGCCGATCAGGGCGACCGCCAGGAAATAGTGGTTGTCTACCCCAGCGAAGCCGATCTGCCCCCTGTAGCCGGGTTGCGCCACGACATCTGACGACGTCGGTCGCGTGATGTCCTCGTCCTCCACACCCTCGACGCCCACGAGGCGGCCGAAAATGACACCGCGCGGTCCCTCTCGATAGGCCATTCCGGAGCTCGACGCCTCCACGCCGCCCAGGGCCGGACCCCATGCGACCCGCGGAGCGAGCCGGTCGTCCCCTGCGAACGCGGAAGCGCGGAAGCGGACGAGGTAGCCGTGCACCCCCGGCTCGAACTCGTACTCCTTCCTGACGCGGAACCCCGACGAGTCTTCGAATTCGAACGCCAGGGTCTGCGCACGGTCGGTGACCACAACGTGCTGGGCGCTCGGCCGGTACAGTGCATCCGCAGCGCGGGCGGTCAGCTCCGGATCCTCGAACACCAGGGAGAACGGTGGAAGCTCTCCGTCCGGCAGTTCGCCCGGCACGAGATCGATCGGAGTGCCGGTCTCCTGGTCCAGGTGCTCTTTGAGCAGCCAACTGACCGGCGAGGCGCCGCGATTCCGGAAGACCGCACTCACACGGTCGCTCTCGACCACAACCTCACGGACCTCCGGGTCGGCGACCACCGGCGCAATCTCCACGCGGGGAGCGGTCTCCGAATCGGCCGCCGGCAGGGCCGGCGCCGACGTTCCTCCCCGCGCCGGTGACTGCTCCGGTGCGACGGCAGCAGCAGGCGGCGGAGGAACGGGCGCGCCGGTCCCGGTCCCCTCGGGCGGCCGCGCGGGCGGTGGCGCGACGAGACTCTGGTATACCAGGAGCACCAGCAGGGAGAGAAGGAAAGCAAGCAGGACTCTTCGTTCCATGAGTAGGCCTGATACTGTACGTCGCGCGGCGTTTCACCACGGACTCTCAGGAAGCATCCGCGCTTGGGCCGCGCGGCGCGGGAACCTGGTCGAGCCCCCCGCGGCACAGAGGCTGACACCTGGCCACCCGGCAGGCCGCGAGCCATCCTCCGCGAATCGCACCATGCCGCACGATTGCCTCGACGGCGTAGGCAGAGCACGAGGGCACGAACCGACAGCAGCCCCCGAGCACCTGAGCAAGAGTCACCTGATAGGACCTAATCCCGAGCAGCAGCATTCGTGCGGCCGGAGACAACTCCCGGTCCTGGCGGTCTCCCTCGACGGGATCGTTCGTGCCGCTGGAGTGTGCCACGATAGTCGGCATCGAGCGCCGCGAATCGAACGTCCGGGAAGCCGGGCCGCAACAACGCGACGAAATCGAAGCCCGGCAAGCCTCTGCGATGCCGGAAGATCTCGCGCATCAGCCGCTTGGCCCGGTTGCGCCTGACCGCCCCGCCGATTCGGCGCGTCGCGATGATTCCCAGCCTGCTCCGGTCCAGACCGTTCGGAAGCGCGAACAGAACCAGATAGCGGCTCTGGATGCGGACACCCTGCCGCTGCACGCCGAGGAACTCCCTTCGCCGTCGGATCCGGTCGTCCCGGGGGAGTCTTCGATCCACGTCTCCACGGGCGGGCGGCCGGAGACGCCGGTCTCCTCCCGCCTCAGAACTCGACCCTGTTGCGTTCTGCGGCGCACACTCCTAGGCGACGGAAAGACGCTTCCGACCCTTCGCCCGCCGCCGGCGGAGAACTTCCCTGCCGGTCTTCGTGCTCATGCGCTTGCGAAATCCGTGCGTCCGCTTGCGCCGCCGGTTGTTTGGCTGATACGTGCGCTTCATGCTCTCATCATCCTCGCGGCCCGTCTCCGCGGGCACACCCAGACAGCAAACGAACATGGTAGCCACCAAGCCGGACGGATGTCAACGGAAACCGCGGCGCTCATGCCGGTCCCGGCGGTCCTTTTCGGTTGTCGTCGCCCGGGCACTGTGGTACATTTTCCGTCGCGGCCGCGACGGCAGCTTCCCCCACACAGATTTTTTCCACAGGGTGTGGAAGAAACTGTGGAAAGTGGGCTCGCCGCCAAGTGGATCGGCCAGCGAGCGTTTACTGGTACTGCACGACCTGCAAGGTCTCCGCAGAGATTTTCGTTCTGCCCGGTCCGTGCCGCGCAGGATCACCGAGACCGTCGGCGACGGCCCGGAGCAACCGCTAGCTCGATGCCGAACAACGTCTGGACAGAGCTTCTGGCGCGCATCGAGACGAAGGTCAACCGCCACAGCTTCAACACTTGGTTCAGCCCGACCGTCTTCGTGGAGGACACCGGCGACCGCGTGACGGTCAGAGTGCCCAGCGAACTCTGCCGGAACTGGCTGACCAAGCACTACACAGCCGTGATCACGGAAGCCAAGGCGGAAGTCCAGCGCAGCGGCGTCAAGATCGCTTTCGTCATCGACATGAACGCGGGCAACGTGGAGCCGCAGCCGCCACCGGCCTCCCGCACTCCCGCTCCGGGGGCAGCGGCCCGCGGCCTGAACCCGCGCTACACCTTCGACTCGTTCGTCGTCGGCTCGTCGAATCAGTTCGCTCACGCAGCCTCTCTCGCCGTGGGCGAGGCGCCGTCCCGCTCGTACAACCCGCTCTACCTGTACGGCGGAGTCGGTCTGGGCAAGACGCACCTGATGCATGCGATCGGCCACTACCTGCTCGGGCAGATGCCCGACCTCAGCCTCACGTACATCTCGTCCGAGCGATTCATGAACGAGATGATCAACGCGGTTCGCTACGACCGCATCCTCGAATTCAGGGAGCGCTACCGGAGGCTCGACGTCCTGATGGTCGACGACGTGCAGTTCCTGTCCGGCAAGGAGGGCACGCAGACCGAGTTCTTCCACACGTTCAACTCGCTGTACGACTCACAGAAGCAGATCGTCATCAGCAGCGACTGCCCGCCGCACGAGATCCAGCAGCTCGAGGAACGCCTGAGATCGCGGTTCGAATGGGGCCTGATCGCCGACATCCAGTCGCCGGACCTCGAGACCAAGATCGCAATTCTCAAGAAAAAGGCCGAGGCCGAGACCGTCCCGCTGCCCGACGACGTGGCCCTCTACATCGCCAACGGCATCAAGTCCAACGTTCGGGAGCTGGAGGGATCGCTCATCCGACTCATCGCGTACGCGTCGTTGACCGGCAACGCCATCTCGCTCGCCCTGGCCCAGGACGTGCTTCGCAACATCCTCCACCGCGACGATCAGCCGGTGACCATCGACATGGTCCAGAAGTTCATCGCCAACTACTACCGCCTCAAGCTCACCGACCTCAGGGGCCGCAACAGCTCCAAGGCGGTCGCCCGTCCGCGGCAGATAGCCATGTTCCTCTGCAGGACCCTGACCGACGCCTCTCTTCCGCAGATCGGGAAGCGCTTCGGCCGCGACCATTCGACCGTCGTCCACTCGATTCGCAAGGTCGAGGGACAGTGCAAGACGGATCGCGAGTTCCACAACCTGGTCAACAGCTTCATCGAGACGTTCCGTTAGGCGCCTCGGGCTCGAAGCGCGGCGGATCCGGATTGGTCCACAACCGAACCGCGGCAGCGGTCCGCCGCCGCCTGTGGAAGTGGCTCTCCGTCCACCGATCACGGTCCGCGCTGCCGGGATCGTCAACGGCCCGGTTCTCCGTTAAGTCGTTGATCAGGCAGCACTTGATAATGCCCGTCCACGTTTCCACAGGCCTCTCTATCCTGTTATACTCTAAAGATCCTTCAGATCTGGTACATGATCTTCAGCCATCCGATGCGAGCTCTCCAGTCGAGGTCACCATCCCCATGGAACTGACCGTTCAGAAAGGCGATCTGCTGCACGAGCTTCAGCTCTGCCAGGGGATCGTCGAGCGCAAGAACACCATTCCGATTCTCGGGAACGTCCTGCTCGAAGCGAACGACGCCGGCAGCGTGCGCCTGCTGGCGACCGATCTCGAAGTCGGGTTGCGAAGCCAGTGCCAGGCATCGATCTCCCGCGCCGGCGCGCTGACGGTGCCGGCCAAGAAGCTGTTCGAGATCGTGCGGGCGCTGCCGGATACGCAGATCCGGCTCGAGGCAGGCGCCCACGGAGCCGTCAACGTGTCGGCCGAGCGCTTCGACTCCCGGATGCAGACACTGCCGCGAGAGGATTTTCCGACGCTGCCGGATCCGGCCGGCGACGATGCGGAGACAGTGGCTCGGGAAGCTCTGCGCGGGATGGTGATGAAGACGCAGTTCGCGATCACGGGCGAGGACACCCGCTACTTCCTGAACGGTGCACTGTTCGTTCTGAAGCCCGGCTCGATGAGCCTGATCGCAACCGACGGTCACCGTCTCGCGCTGGCGTCCGCGGCGCGCGAGGGGACGGATGCCGCGGATGGCGAGATTCGGGCGATTCTGCCCAAGAAGACCCTCGGCGAGTTGTCGCGGCTGTTGGCGGGGGGGGAGGGCGACATACGGTACACCCGCGGCGAGAGCCACCTGTTCTTCGAGATCGATGGGCGTCAGCTCATTTCGCGCACGATCGACGCGCAGTTTCCCGCCTACGAGCGCGTCATTCCGACCGGAAACGACAAGAAGATCGACTTCGAGCGTGATCGGTTGAGCAGCGCGATCAAGCGCGTGGCGTTGCTGTCGAGCGAGCGATCCCACGCGATCAAGTTCCAGATTGCCGATTCCACCGCGGAGGTGACATCGAGCAGCCCGGAGCTCGGGGAAGCCAAGGAGGTGCTGCCCGTCGACTACGCCGGAGCCGAGTTGCAGATCTGTTTCAACGCGCAGTATGTGCTGGAATTTCTCGCGGTCGCGGAAACGGACAGCGTGACGTTGGAGCTCAAGGACGAGAAGAGCCAGGCTGTCATGTATCCGGCCGGGGAGAAGGCGGCGTACACGTACGTGATCATGCCGATGCGCGTGTAGCCAACGTTGCCGGCAGCGGGCGAGATGCAGATCCGCCGCGAGCCGGCCACCGGAATCCGAATGACACAACTCGATCATGAAGGGGCGGGGCCTGCACCGCGCACCGATGCAAGCACCCCGCCTCCCGCACCTGCCGATTCGGAACCCTCTCAGGACGATCCGGACGGCTATCGCGCCGATCAGATCAAGGTCCTCGAAGGACTGGATGCGGTTCGGAAGCGTCCCGCGATGTACATCGGCTCCACAGGTGCCCAGGGACTCCACCACCTGGTGTATGAGGTCGTGGACAATTCCATCGACGAGGCGCTCGCCGGGTACTGCGACACCGTCCGCGTCACGGTGCACATAGACAATTCCGTGACGATCGCGGACAACGGTCGGGGCATTCCCGTCGATCGTCACGCGAGCGGCAAGTCCGCGGCGGAGGTCGTGCTCACCGTGCTCCACGCCGGCGGCAAGTTCGACAACGAGAGCTACAAGGTGTCCGGCGGCCTGCACGGGGTCGGCATCTCGGTGGTGAACGCGCTGTCGGAGGCTCTCGATCTCGAGATCTGGCGGGACGGGCAGGTCTATCGCCAGCAGTACGAGCGGGGCCGGCCGCTCTGCGGGCTCGAAGTCATCGGCCGGACGAAGCGGCGCGGGACCAAGGTCACCTTCAAGGCCGACGAGACGGTCTTCGAGAGCGTCGAGTACAGCTTCGACACGTTGGCGCACCGCCTGCGCGAGCTCGCCTTTCTCAACGCCGGGGTGCTGATCGCGTTGAACGACGAGCGCACCGACAAGAGTCACGAGTTCACCTACGAAGGCGGCATCCGTTCGTTCGTCGAGTTCATCAACCGGAACAAGACGGTCGCCAACAGCGAGCCGATCTACATGCAGGGAGCGAGGGACGGCGTCGACGCCGAGATCGCGCTGCAGTGGAACGACGGCTACGCGGACACCGTGTACGCGTTCGCGAACAACATCAACACGCGTGAAGGCGGAACCCATCTTTCCGGGTTCCGCGCCGCGCTGACGAGCACGATCAACAGCTACGCGAACCGGAACAACCTCGCCCGCGACCTCAAGGAGAGCATCGGCGGCGACGACATCCGCGAGGGCCTGGTCGCGGTCGTGAGCGTGAAGATCCCGCAGCCGCAGTTCGAGGGACAGACGAAGACGAAGCTCGGCAACACCGAAGTCAAGGGGATCGTGCAGGCGATCGTCAACGACCGTCTCGGCGCGTACCTCGAAGAGAACCCCGCGGTCGCCAAGCGTATCGTCAACAAGGCCATCGACGCGGCGCGCGCCCGCGAGGCGGCGCGCAAGGCGCGGGATCTGGTGCGCCGCAAGGGCGCGCTCGACAACAGCGCGCTGCCCGGCAAGCTGGCCGACTGCCAGGAACGCGATCCGGCGCGCAGCGAGATATACATCGTCGAGGGCGAGTCCGCCGGCGGCTCGGCGAAGCAGGGACGCGACCGGCGGTTTCAGGCCATCCTTCCCATCAAGGGCAAGATCCTCAACGTCGAGAAGGCCCGGTTCGACAAGATGCTGGGCAGCGACGAGATCAAGACGATGATCGCGGCCCTGGGATGCGGCATCGGGCGGGAGGACTTCGATCTCTCGAAGCTGCGGTACCACCGCATCGTGATCATGACCGACGCGGACGTGGACGGATCGCATATCCGCACGCTGCTGCTGACGTTCTTCTACCGCCAGATGCGGGAGCTGATCGAGCACGGCTACGTGTTCATCGCACAGCCGCCGCTGTACCGCGCCAAGCGCGGCCGGGCGGAGAACTACATCAAGGACGATAACGAGCTCGAGGCGTACCTCATCCGGCGTAGCAGCGAGACGCGGGTCGTCCGTGTCGGCGAGACGGGCCGGACCTATTCGGGGGAGGCCCTCGAGGAGGTTCTCCGCAAGCTCATCGCGTTTCAGCGGCTGCTGCAACTCGTCGAGAGGCGGGGCCCGGGTCCCGACGTCGTCATGGAGGTGCTCGATCGCGGCGCACGGGACCGCGCGTTCTTCAGCGATCGCGGCCTCGTCGACGCGCTGACCGCGGCGATCTCCGGCACGGAGCGGACCGTCACCGTAGAAGACGACGAGGAGCACGACGCGTACCGTCTGGTCATCGACGACCGCCAGAACGGATTCGCCCGGCGTCACCTGCTGGGTGTCGATTTCGTCGAGGGGCCGGAGTACCGTGCGCTGCTCGCGCACCACGAGGAGCTGGCGCCCCTGCGCGGCTCGCTCTTCGTCGGCGTCGAGCGGCCTGCGCCGGCGTCCGGCGCAGGCGAGAACGGCGGACTCAGCGAGACTTCGGCCGGCGACGAGACGCCCGTACCAGCCGGAGACGGCGGGGGCGACCGGCAGACGGAGATCGCATCGATGCGGGAGCTGGTCGATCACTTCATCGCCGCGGGCAAACGCGGTATCGCCATCAACCGCTACAAGGGGCTGGGCGAGATGAACCCGGACCAGCTCTGGACGACCACGATGAACCCGGAAAACCGCACGCTGCTGCAGGTGCGCGCGGAAGACCACGCCGAGGCCGATCACATGTTCACCACGCTGATGGGCGACCAGGTGGAGCCGCGCCGGAAGTTCATCCAGGACAACGCTCTGGACGTCAAGAACCTGGACATCTAGCGCTCCATGCCCGACGTCGAACGCCCCAACGTCCCCGTCACGATCGAAGACGAGATGCGCCGGTCCTACATGGACTACGCCATGAGCGTCATCATCGGCCGCGCCCTGCCCGACGTGCGCGACGGACTGAAGCCGGCGCACCGGCGCGTCATCTACGGCATGCGCACGATGGGTCTGGCGTCGAACCGGGCCTACCGCAAGTGCGCCAAGATCGTCGGCGAGGTGATGGGCAACTTCCACCCGCACGGCGACGCGTCCATCTACGACACGCTCGTCCGCCTGGCGCAGGGCTTCAACATGCGCTATCCGCTGGTCGACGGCCAGGGGAACTTCGGATCGGTCGACGGCGACCCGCCGGCGGCGATGCGCTATACCGAGGCGAAGCTGCAGTCGCTCTCCGACGACCTGATGGCCGATCTCGACCGCGATACGGTCGACTTCGTACCCAACTACGACGAGACGACCGAAGAGCCCTCCGTCCTGCCCGCGCCGTTTCCGAACCTGCTCGTGAACGGTTCGGCCGGCATCGCGGTCGGCATGGCGACGAACATTCCGCCGCACAACCTGCGCGAGGTGATCGACGGCATCGTCTGGGTCGCCGAGCATCGGGAGGCGGCGCGGCTGGACAAGGAAAGGGAGCTGCTCACGCTCGTTCCCGGCCCCGACTTTCCCACCGGCGGCTTCATCGTGGGACGGGCCGGCATCGTGCAGGCCTACCGGACCGGCCGCGGATCGATCACGATGCGAGCGCGCACCGAGGTCGAGGAACCCCGCAAGAAGGGAGACCGCGTCGCCATCGTCGTCAGCGAGATTCCGTACCAGGTCAACAAGTCGCGCCTGCTCGAGAAGATCGCAGACCTCGTGCGCGAGAAGGTGATCGAGGGGATCGCCGACCTGCGCGACGAGTCCGACCGCCAGGGCATGCGCATCGTGATCGAGCTGCGCCGCGGCGAGGTGCCCGAGGTGGTGCTGAACAACCTCTACAAGCACACGCCGCTGCAGACGTCGTTCGGGATCATCGCCCTGGCCATCGTGGCCGGCCGGCCGCGGGTTCTGCCGCTGCTCGACCTGGTGGAGCAGTTCCTCGATTTCCGCCGGGAAGTGGTCCGCCGCCGCACCGAGCACGATCTGGCCAAGGCGGAGGCGCGCATCCACATCCTGGAAGGGCTCAAGGTCGCGCTCGACTACCTGGACGCGGTCATCGCCCTGATCAGGGGCTCCCGGAATCCTCCCGAGGCGCGGAGCGGCCTCATCGAGCGCTTCTCGCTGACCGAGATCCAGGCCCAGGCCATTCTCGACATGCAGCTCCAGCGCCTGACCGGCCTCGAGCGCGAGAAGATCATCGAGGAGCTGGCCCGGCTGGCCGAGACCATCCGCGAGCTGCGGACCATTCTCGAGAACGAGGGGCTTCTGCTGGGCATCGTCACCGACGAGTTGCGGGAAGTGCAGCAGAAGTACGGCGACCCGCGGCGCACGGAGATCATCGAGGGCGAGGACGGGGACTTCAGCATCGAGGATCTGATCGTCGACGAGGACGTCGTCATCACCGCCAGCAACACCGGCTACATCAAGCGGACGGCGGTCACGCAATACCGGAATCAACGCCGTGGAGGCAAGGGCCGGATCGGCATGCGGACGCGGGAAGAAGACTTCCTGACGCACCTGTTCATCGCGTCGACGCATGCCTACATCCTGATCTTCACGGACCGCGGCCGCGTCTACCCGCTCAAGGTCCACCGGATTCCCGACGTCGGTCCGGCCGGGCGCGGGAAGGCCATCGCCAACCTGGTGGCCCTCGATCCGGAGGAGAAGATCGCCGCGCTGGAGACCCTCCGGGAGTTCCCCACCGATCCCGGTCAGCATTTCGTCGCCATGGGAACGCGGCGGGGAGTGGTCAAGCGGGTCGATCTGAGCGCCTTTCGGCACGTGCGCTCGGGCGGCATCATCGCCATGGGGGTGGAGCCGGACGACGCAGTGGTCGGCGCCGAGCTGACCGACGGGCAGGGCGAGATCTTCATCGGCACCCGGGCGGGAATGGCCATCCGCTTCCCGCAGTCCGACGTGCGTTCGATGGGGCGCACGGCTCGCGGCGTCCGGGGCATAACGCTCCGCGAAGGGGACGAGGTGGTCGCGATGACGGTCGTCCGTCCGGGCGCCACGCTCCTGACCGTAACCGAGAACGGCTACGGCAAGCGGACCGAGCTCGGAGAATACCGCGTGCAATCGCGCGGGGGACTCGGTATCATAAGCATCCAGGCGAGCGAGAGAAACGGGAGAGTCGCCGGCGTCGCGTGCGTCGACGGCGACGACGAGGTCCTGTTGATCACGCAGCAGGGCAAGGTGCTGCGGATGGTGGCGCGGGACGCACGCCCGATAAAGCGCGCGACGCAGGGCGTTCGGCTGATCGGTATCGGTGACGATGACCGTGTCGTCTCCGTGGCGCGGCTCGTTGAGAGAGACGGTGAATCGCGGGAGGATGCCGGCGAGGCGGACGATGAATCGGTCGCCGGCGATGACTAGGCCCGGTATCGGCGTTCGTGACGGACGCCGGTCGCAGCAGCAAGGAGGCAGGGATGTCTCGTTCCATGGTCAAGAGGTCATTGGTACTGATTACAGTGGTCCTCTCTGGGGGATTGCTGGCCGCGGCTTGCGGAGGAGGAGGCGATGAGCTGCTGATTGCACGCTCCTTCTTCCAGGCTGCCCGGTTCGACGACCGAACCTCCCTCGGCAACATGTCGCTGGTGCCGTTCAGCCCCCAGGATGACGGCATCGCTTCGAGCCCGGGCGTCGATTTCGTCGGCGAGGAGGAGCGGCGTCCGCTCCAGATGATCGAGTTGAATCAGGCCCTCGCCGAGACGCGGGACGCCGAGACCACCTTCCGTGCCGACAAGAAGATGTACCAGGACAACAACGAGGAGCCGATCACCCTGGCCATCGAGTCCGGGCGCGAAGGTGAGGATCCGAGCAACGCCGATATCAGGCGGGCCGCCAACGCCTGGTCGGGCCGCACGGGTGAGGGGGCGCCCCGGGGAGGCAACAGCGGGCGCCGGGACTGGTTCAACGAGATCCGCGATTCCTGGAGCACGCAGGTCGCCGACGAGCGCGAGTGGGCGCGCAAGGTGTCCGAGGCCCAGAACGCGCTCAACGACGAGCGGCGGATCGTCGACGTCAGCCTCTACGACTTCGTCCGCGATTCACCCGAGGCCATCGAGGTCATCGAGTTCGGCGGCGAGGTCGTCACGAAGCAATTTACCGTGAGCGCGAACGTGACGAAGGACGACGTCGAAGAAGAGCGGACGATGTGCTTCACGATCCAGAAGGCGGATCTGCACGCCGTCCCGATGCCGAGCGCGGAGGAAGAAGGCGAAATGACGGAAGGGACCGTCGAGGGTCGCTGGATCATCACGGGCATCGACAAGACCAGCAACGCGCCCTGCGCGGGCCACGAAGCCGCGGAATAGTCGTCGGCCGCGGCGTCGTCATCAGCGACAACGCCGGGCTCTTCCAGCATCCCATTCCGGAGACGGCCGGACCGGGTTCTTACCGGCCCCCGGCCGTTTTCTCCGCGGCTCGCTGGCCGTGTCACGGCCGGTCGCAGCGGCTGTCCGTTCGGGTGGCCGGCGTTGCTCCGCGGTCGCGTGACGGCCGGTTACCGGCTGGAGGCGGGCGGCTGATCACGGGACACGGATTCCCGGCGGTCACGGGCTGCCGCTGCGGCGTCGGGCACGATCTTCGGACCCGCCCGATCCCCGCCGTATTTCCCCTGCCACTCGTCGAGATGAGTCCTGTCCGACAGTGGGACGTTCATGTGGTAGGCCGCGCGCGCGATCGCGTGAGCGGCAACCGGGGCCGTTACCAGCAGGAAGAGGATCGTCAGTCCGGCGATCGCGGTTTCAGCCGTGGTTCCGAAGTACACGGCCGCTCCGCCGAACACCAGGCCTACGCCCAGCGTGCCCGCCTTGGTGGAGGCGTGCATGCGAATGAGCACGTCCGGCAGGCGCAAGATGCCGAGTCCGGCGACGAACAGGAAGAAGCCTCCGGCCAGGAGGCACGCGGCAACGATCAGGTCCCACCACGGGATGTTCCCGGCCATCAGGTTCTTCCCTCCCTTTCGCTGGCCTCTCTGTCGCGATGGAGCAGCTCGGTCGCGCGCTCCGCATACCAGGCGAAGGCGACCGTCGCGAGAAAGGCCACCAGCGCCAGCGCCACGGCGATGTCGAGAAAGTCGGGCTCGCTGTGGGTGATTGCCAGGAGGCCCGCGACAGCGACCGCCAGTACCGTGATGAGGTCGATCGCGACGACGCGATCCGGCAGGCTCGGCCCCCTGGTCAGGCGTACGAACGAGAAGACCAGTCCCAGCACCGTCAGGACGGTCGTGACGTCGACCGCCCAGCCGACGATCGGAGAGTGCTGCGCGAGCTCCGTCACCGCATGGCCTCCCAGACCAGGCGCTCGAAGCCCGTCTTGATTCTCCTGCGCGTCTCGTCCGGATCGTCGACGAACATCTCGTGCACGTACAGCGTCTTTCCGTCGGGGCTGACGTCGAGGCTCAGCGAGCCGGGCGTCAACGAAATGAGGTTCGCCAGCACGGTGATCTGTATCGGCTCCTCGATGTCGAGCGGCACGGCCACGATGGCCGGGCGCGATCTGTGCGTAGGCGTGATCACGTCCCAGGCAACCTGGAAGCTCGAGACCGTGAGCTCGTACAGGAAATACGCTCCCAGGCGGGTCGCCAGTAGGACCCTCCGGAGGTAGGCGGTCTGCCCGTGCATGGGACTCGACAGGCTCAGGACCGCGAACGCCAGGAGGAAGCCTCGGGCGAAGGTCCCCGGGTCGAACGTCCCGACCAAGGCGCACCAGCCGCCGGCGAGCAACAGGTTGATCTGGAAGAGTCTCATTCCGCGTTGTCTCCGTAACCGGGCGCGGTTCGTTCGGCACTGTCCCGGTCGAGCACGGCTTCGACGTAGTGCGAAGGGTCCATCAGCTCGGTGGCGGCGCGTTCCGCCAGCGTGTAGAGAGGCCGGGCGTAGAGACCGATTGCCAGGGTGATGGTCGCCAGCGTCGCAATGGGAGCCAGCAGGAGCCACCGCCGCTGCGGCGCGAACGACGGCGGCGGCCCGGCCTCGTCCGGCCGGGCCTTCCAGAAGGCGTTGAGCCAGATCTTGGTCATCGAAAAGACCGTCAGTAAACCCACGGCCAGCGCCACTCCCGCGAGCACGAATTCATCGCGCTCGACCGAGGCCTGGATCAACAGCAGCTTCGCCCAGAATCCGGACAGCGGTGGGAAGCCTGCCAGTGAGAACGCCGGCACAAAGAACAGCGTCGCGAGCAGCGGCTTGTCGCGGTAGAGCCCGCCGAGCGTCTGAAGGTTGGTGGATCCGGCCAAGCGATCGACGGCGCCAGAAACGAAGAAGAGGTTGGCCTTCACGATGATGTGGTGGATGACGTAGAAGATGCCGCCCAGCAACCCGAGCGTCGTGAAGAGGGCGAGGCCCAGGATCATGTACCCGATCTGGCTGATGATGTGAAACGACAGAATGCGCCTCAACTCGTTCTGAGAGGCGGCCCCGAGGACGCCGGTGACCATGGTCAGGCCCGCCACCCAGAGCAGCAGCTCGTGCGTGTATCCGACGTCGTTCCGGAAGATCAGCGTGAAGAAGCGCATCAGCGCGTAGACGCCGACCTTCGTCAGCAGACCGGAGAATACGGCCGAAACTGCGGTCTGCGGCGTGTGGTAGCTGGCCGGAAGCCAGAAGAAGAGCGGGAATACCGCCGACTTCAGGCCGAACGCGATAAGGAACACCATGGCGACCACGGTGAGCAACCCCTGGTCTTCGACCTCCTGCACGCGCAGGTGCAGGTCCGCCATGTTGAGTGTGCCCGTCAATCCGTACAGCAGTCCGATTCCGCTCAGCAGCAGTGTGGTCGCGATCAGGCTCAGGGCCGCGTAGCGCACGGCGCCGTCCAGTTGCGCGGGGCTGCCGCCCAGCACCAGGAGGGCCAACGAGGCGATGAGCATGATCTCGAACCAGACGTAGAGATTGAAGACGTCTCCCGCCAGGAACGCGCCGCACACGCCCGCCAGCAGCGCGTGCAGCAAAGGATGCAGCGCACGGGAGAGCCGGCCGGGCTGGATGTCTCCGAACGCGTAGATCACCGTAGCCAGTCCGATCACAGCGGTGACCGCGACCATGGCCGCGCTCAGGTGATCGGCGACCAGCGTGATTCCGTAGGGCGCCGGCCAGCGGCCGATCTGGACCGCAACGATACCGTCGCGCCACACCGCCGACAGCAGGCCCGCGGCCGCCCCCGACAGGCCGACGGCGCCGGCGAGACTCACCGCTCTCTGCGTCCTTTCGCTGCCGCGGCCCGCGAAGCCGATCACGGCAGCGGCCAACGGAATCACGATCGGGCAGACCAGCAGCCAGTTCAACCGATCGCCCTCTGGCCCGCATCTGCGCCCGCCGACGTGGGTTCCGCGGCCCGCATGCGGTCGGTGTCGACGGTTTCCAGTTCCTGATAGGTCCGGAAGGCGAGCACCAGCGCGAACGTGAGCAGGCTGAAAGAGATCACGATCGCGGTGAGGATCAACGCCTGGGGCACGGCGTTCGCGATGTCGGGAGGGGGCGCGGACTCGCCCGGCGCAATCAGCGGCGGCCTGGCCCGCGTCATGCCTCCGCTGGCGAAGATCACGAGGTTGGCGGCGTGCGAGAGCAGTGCCAGCCCGAAGATGAAACGCACGAAGTTGCGGCTGAGCATCAGGTAGACGGTTGCCGCCATCAGGACGCCGACAATTACGGCGACGATTGGTTCCATCACTGGTTTCCCCGCTACCCGCGCACCCCGGCTACTGCTCCTTGATGCCGAGGACGAAGGTCAGCACGACGCCGACGACGACGAGGTAGACGCCGACGTCGAACATCACCGGCGTGCCGATCTTCAGCCCCGCGAGGGATCCCCATTGGCCCGTGAGGAACGGGGCGGCGTCACGGATCGATCCGACGAAGCCGGACGTGATTGCCACGGCCAGACCTGCGGCGCCGACCGTTCGCGGGTCCGCCCGCAGTATCCCGCGAGCCGCCTGCGGGCCGAAGACGAAGGCGTACAGGCTGAACGCGATCGACGCGACCAGCCCGCCTACGAAGCCGCCGCCAGGGTGCTCATGGCCCCGGAGCAGCAGGAACACGGAGAACACGAGAATCAGCGGGACCAGCCGGCGAGTGGTTTCCCGCAGGATCATGGTGTTCATGATGCTGCCGTGCCACGCGTGGGCGCGCGCTGCCGTTCCCCCCGCGCCCGGAGGCGGAACGCTCTCCCGCCGCCGCGGGCCGGGCAGCAGGAGAGCGAAGACCGCCGCGCCCGCGATCGCGAGCACCGATATCTCCCCCATGGTGTCGAGAGCACGGAAATCGACCAGGATCACGTTGACGATGTTCCTGCCTTGACCGCCCGGCACGGCGGTACGCTCGAAGTACTCTCTGAGATCCGGTTGGGGAGGGGACGCGGTCACGGCGAGCAGCACCAGGGTGACGCTGATTCCGACCGTGACGGCGACGATCCCGTTGCGCCATCGTGCGGGTTTCGAAGACCAGATCTCGTTTCCGAAGTCCGGAAGCTTCAGCAGGACGATGGCGACGATCACCGTGACGAGCGTCTCGACGACCAGTTGCGTCATCGCGACGTCCGGGGCCCCGAAGGTGAGGAAGATCAACGCCGTGGACAGCCCCACAACGCCGAGTGCGCATATCCCGAGCAGACGGGACCGGGAGCGGATTATCACCACCGACGCAGCGGCGACCAGGGCGGCGAGCGACCAATCCAGAAACGTCGCTTCCCCCAACTGCACGGGCCGGGGGACCACGTTCTTGATCCAGAGCGTCACGGCCAGGCTCAGTCCGAGCGTCGCGAATACGATCAGCAGGTAATTCCGCTGGACGCCGGATTGCAGCCGGCGGGTCTGCCAGGCGGCGACGGCGGCGAGGCCGTTCATGGCGGTGTCGTACGCGCGGTCGCCGCTGAGCGGAACGAGTCTCTTGAGACTGGCGAGCACCTGGATGACCGCTTCCCGCTTCCAGAATCCGAGTGTCGCCGCGGCCAGCGTCACGAGGGTCAGCACCAAGGCTCCGGACGTGCTATGCCAGGGAGCTTCCCCGCCCTGCAGGGAATACCCGCTCACCATCGTTTCCGCGGGCACCAGCAAGCTCATGAACGGGAACTCCGGTGACAGCCCCCAGTAGATGCCGAAGGCGCCGAGCACGACCGGCCCGCACCAGAGCGTCCAATGGCCTTCCTGGCCCGGCTTGCGGTAGTCGGGGCGCGGGCCGAAGAACGGCTTGATCGCAAGAACCATCGCAACCGTCGCGATCGGCGCGGCGGCTAAGAACACCGCCCAGGGCAGGTAGGCGGCGGCGGCGGGCGCGAAGCCGACGGTGTACAGCAGCTCCTTGCCGATGAACCCGACCGAGGGCGGCACGCCCGCCATCGAGACGCAAGCGGCGACCGCGGCGGCGAACGTGAAGGGCATGGCCTTCCGCAGACCCCCGAGCTGCGTCAGGTCGCGGGTGCCTGTTGCCTTCTCGATTGTCCCGGCGACCATGAACAGGGCCGCCTTGTAAAGGGCGTGCGCGACCAGGAATGCGAGTGCCGCCAGGAACCCCCGCGACGGCTCGCCCTGCCCGGAGAGGGCCGGCGATCCGAGGAACATGACGCACACGCCGAGCGCCATGATCGTGGTGTAGGCCAGTACCTGTTTCAAATCGGACTTGCCCAGCGACACGAATGCCGAGTGCACCGCCGTCACCGCTCCCACGGCGGTCAAGGTCTGCATCCAGAGCTCTGTCCCGCCCAGCAGTGGAGTGAAGCGAGCCAGCAGGAACACGCCGGCTTTGACCATCGTCGCCGAGTGCAGGTAGGCCGACACCGGGGTTGGAGCCGCCATCGCGTTCGGCAGCCAGAAGTGAAACGGAAACTGCGCCGACTTGGTGAAAGCCCCGAGCATGACCAGAACGACTACCGCCGTGTAGTGCGGGTGGTCTGCGAAGCTCTCCTGGCTGGCCAGCATCTCCCGCAGGCTGAAGGTGCCGACGGCCTGGCCCAGGATGACGAAGCCGGCCAGCATCGCCAGAGCGCCCGCGCCGGTTACGAGCAGCCCCTGCAGAGCGGAGCGTCTGGCGCCGGCGTCCTCATGCGAGTAGCCGATAAGCAGGAACGAGGTGATCGTGGTGAGTTCCCAGAAGACGAACAGCGCGACAAGGTTGTCGGACAGCACCAAGCCAAGCATCGCCAGCATGAAGCTGACGAGGAAAAAAGTGAACCGGCCGCGCTGCCGGTAGCCCTTCATGTACTCGCCGGCGAACAGGAAAATGAACGCGCCGATTCCCGTAATCAGCAAGGCGAACAGCAGACTCAAACCGTCGACGACAAAGCCGAGGTAAACGCCCTGTTGCGGCAGCCACGTCGTTTCCCAGGCGAGGATCTCCCCGCTGGAGACCGTCGGAACCATCGTGCAGAACCAGCAGAACAGCACGAGGGGCAGGGCGACGGCGAGACGGACGTATGGCGGGTTCGTCACGCTCGGTTCCTTGTCACTCGATCGGCGGTCCGCCAGCCGCCATCAGGGTCCGATGCATCCAGAACGGGAGGCAACCCTGTCCCAGCAGACGGTCGTGGAAGCGCAGGAGGGAGAAGTCCTCCCCCTCGGATTCCTCGACGTCGCGGCGCAGCTTGAGCAGCATCAGTTTCCCGAGCGCGTACAGCACGGTGCCGGGATCGAACGTGGCGCGCTCGGCTTCCTGCCGGGCGCTCGACTCCGCCAGGTAGGCCTCCTCGCGGTAGAAGCGGACACCCTGCTCGACCGACATGTCCTCGGTGTGCAGCCGGATGCCCACGATGGTGCGGGCGAGGCGGAGCAGCGCCTCTGCCAACTGGCCCAACCGCAACTCGGGATTCCCGCGCTCGAAGCCTTCGTCCAGGACCATCTGCTCCGCGTAGTGCGCCCAGCCCTCGACGAACGAGGTCGCCGCGAAGAAGCCCGACTTGCGGCATGGCGACGGTACGGCGCGCAGGTGCTCGGCGTGCAGGAAGTGACCGGGAAAGACCTCGTGCGCGGCGATCGAAGATAGCGTTGCGTAGCTCAGATCCTGGAGGTGCTCCAGTTGGCGTTCGGCCGTCCAGGCCGGGTCGACGTTGGTGACGTGATACAACGCCGGCACCCGCGCCGGCTCGAATGGACCGGGCGTCCAGAGGCTGGCCGCCGCCCAGCGGTAGAAATCAGGGGTCGGGCGCACCTGAACCCCTGCATGCTCCGGCATCGTGACGATGCGGTTGCGCGTCAGGAAGGTCTCGAGCGCCCCGACCTGCTCGCCGGCGTCGCGGATGAGCGCCTCCGGCGCCGGACAACGGCTTCGGGTGCGCCGCCACGCAGATTTCGGATCCGCGTCGATTTCCGCCGCGACCCGCGCGAACTCGTCCTGCGTGGCGTGCAGCTCCCGCCGTGCGATCTCGAGCAACTGATCGGCCGGCAGGTCGAGACCCTCGTCGAGCCGCAGCTTCTGCTCGAACCGCGCGCGGCCGAGGCGGAACGAAGCGCGACTCCGCGGGGCCACGGCGTCCCGCAGGTGCGAGATGTGCTCGCGCAGCGCATCGGTGGCCTCGATCGAGGTGTCGGCGAGCACGCCGAGCAGGTGCAGGTCCTCCAGGTCGCGGAAGGCGCGGGGGAGATCCCGCTCGACGAACGTCAGCAGGCCTTCGAACGACTCGATGCCGACTTTGACGAAAAGCCCGGGCGCCTCGGTTACGTTCTGCCGCGCCGCGTCGAGCAGCCGCGGTACCTGTCGCAGCTTCGAACCCACACGCCGTGCCCGCTCCGGCAGGTCGGCGTAGGCGAAAAGGGTTTGCCCGGCGAGGCTGGCGGCCAGGGTGTCGGCATAGTGGAGTGGATTGCGCTGCCAGTCACGCACTTCCTCAAGGGCGAACAGATGGCCCCGAATACGGTCGCCGAGCATCCGCCGCTCCATCGCCTCGACGGGCGTCAGCGCCGAGGGATTGATGCCGTCGAGGCGGCGCGCCCAGCCGCCGAGCTCGCGAATGCGGGCATCGATGGCCGGCCGGCTGACGTCCTCCAGCAGGTCGTCGTGGGTATGGACGCCGTCGGCGGCCGCCGTCGTCGGGTACATCTCGTAGAGATGCGCCAAGTACTCCTCGACGAAGTGGGAGAGCGGTTCGGAGACGTGACTGGTGATCGACTGGCGCATTGGACGTGTCACGAGACGGTGGAGCGTTGGGCTTACCCCTTGATGGTACAATACCGACACGTCACCGGGGCATCACCGCCGCACCGCGCCGCTCGCGGCAGCCTGCTGAAGATCTCGTGCCCTCTTCGCTCACGCCCGGCACGCTTCACCTCGTGTCGACCCCCATCGGCAACCTCGAGGATGTGACCTACCGCGCGATCCGGGTATTGCGCGGCGTCGACCTCATCGCGGCGGAGGATACCCGCCGGGCGGCGCGGCTGCTCGACCACTACGGGATCGCGACGCGGCGCATCAGCCTGCACGAGCACAACGAGACCCGCCGGACGGGCGGTCTGCTGGCGCGGCTGGCGGCGGGCCAGACGCTGGCGTTGGTGAGTGACGCGGGCACGCCGTTGATCTCGGACCCGGGCCGGAGGCTCGCGCGCGCGGCGCTCGACGCCGGCTTCCGGGTGGAGGCGGTTCCGGGAGCGAGCGCCGTGCTTGCTGCCCTGGTCGCGTCAGGCATGGCCGAGGACGCCTTCACGTTCGCGGGCTTCCCCCCGGCGCGGTCGAAAGACCGCAAAGAATGGTACGCGGACGTTGCGTCCGAGCCGCGGCCGGTGGTGTTCTTCGAGGCGCCTCACCGGATCCGTGCGTCGCTTGCGGATCTCGAAGCGGTGAGCGCCAGTCGAACCGTGGCGTTGTGCAGGGAGATGACCAAGGTTCACGAGTCTTTGGTTGTTGGACCTGTTCCTGCCGTGCTGTCCGGCCTGCAGCGCCCCCGCGGTGAGTTCACCGTCGTGCTGGCCCGCGCGCCAGCGTCCGATCCGCCTGCGGAAGTTCCGGCCGAGACGGCTCTCCTTCGCGAATTCGGGCGATTGACAGAGACTGGCCTGTCCCGGCGTGCGTCGATTCGCTCGCTGGCGTCCAAGTACGACGTGCCCAGCCGTCGCGTTTACCAGGCGATAGAGAGCGCGAGGACCCGGCAATGACGGAACGGCACGTCCTGGTGCTGGCTGCCGGCAAGGGTACCCGGATGCGGTCGAACCGACCCAAGGTACTGCACCGGTTGGCGGGTTGCCCGCTGGTCGAGCACGTCCTGCGGGCGGCCGACCCGCTGGTTGCGGCGTCGACGACACTGGTCGTGGGCCATCGGGCGGAGCACGTCGAGGGCGAACTCGCAGCGCTTCGCGGCGGACTCCGTTTCGTCCGGCAGGCAGCGCAGCTCGGCACGGCGCATGCGGTCTTGCAGGCCGAGCCGGTGCTGGCCGGGCAGCGCGGCACCTTGGTGGTCCTGATGGGCGATGCCCCGCTGGTGTCGCCCCGGACCGTGCAGGCGCTGGCCGTGACCCACGAGAGAACGGGCGCGTCGGCGACGGTGGTCACCGCCACCCTCGAGCGGCCGTACGGCTACGGCCGCATCGTGCGCCGCGGCGGCCAGCTCGCCGAGGTGGTCGAGGAAGCGGACGCAACCCCCGAGCAACGCGCGCTGCGGGAGGTCAACAGCGGCATCTACGCGTTCGACCTTGCGCCGCTCTTCGCGGCGTTGCGGGCGGTGCCCGAGGCCGGACCGAAGCACGAGCGCTACCTGCCGGGCATCCTGCGGCGGTACCGCGAGCAGGGACTCACGGTGGAGACCGTGGTCGCGGCAGCCGACGAGATCCGCGGCATCAACAGCCGGCACGAGCTGGCGGAAGCAGGTTCGCTGATGCGTTATCGCAAGAACGAGGAAATGATGGCGGCGGGCGTGACCATCGTCGACCCGGCGACGGCCTACGTCGACGTGGATGTCGACGTAGGGCCCGACACCGTGATTCACCCCGGCGTAATCCTCGAGGGGCGGACCTCCATCGGCGCCCGTTGCGAGCTGCACGCCGGCGTCCGGATCGTGAACTCGGTCGTCGGCGACGACGTCACGGTCAACAACCATTCCGTTATCATCGACGCCGATGTCGCCAGCGCCGCCCGCGTGGGTCCCTTCGCGCACATCCGTTCCGGCTCCGCCGTCGGCGAGGAGGCGAAAGTGGGCAACTTCGTCGAGCTCAAGAAGGCGACGCTCGGCGCCGGCGCCAAGGCCGGCCACCTGAGCTACGTCGGCGACGCCGCGGTCGGCGCCGGGACGAACATCGGCGCCGGCACCATTACCTGCAACTTCGATGGCGCGGTCAAGCAACGGACGACCATCGGGGAAGACGTCTTCGTCGGCAGCGGTACGCAACTGGTCGCACCGGTGACCGTCGAGCGCGGGGCGTACGTCGCGGCCGGCTCCTGCATCACCGACGACGTCCCGGCGGATGCCCTCGCTCTGGGGCGTGCGCGTCAGGTCAACAAGCCGGAGCGCGCCGCGGTCATGCGGAAGCAGATCGCGGATTCGGAATAGGACGCTTCCATGTGTGGCATCGTCGGCTACGTCGGGGCCAAGCCGGTCGTGCCGGTGCTGATCGGCGCGCTGCGGAGGCTCGAGTACCGCGGCTACGACTCGGCCGGCATCGCGCTGGTGGCTGGCGACCGGATCGAGGTCCGGCGCAGCGCCGGGAAGCTCGAGCGTCTGGAGCGGACCATACAGACCGACCCGGTCGACGGCGACTACGGTGTCGGGCACACGCGGTGGGCCACGCACGGGCGGCCGACAGAGGAGAACGCCCATCCCCATCGAGACTGCAGCGGCCAGCTAGTCGTGGTCCACAACGGAATCGTCGAGAACTACCTGGAGCTGAAGCGCGAGCTGCAGGGGGCGGGCCACCGCTTCGAGACGGAGACCGACACCGAGGTCATCGCGCACCTGGTCGAGCATGAGCTGCGGCGCGACGGGATCGAGAATGCCGTCCGGCGCGCGCTGCGGAGGCTCTGCGGCCTGTTCGGGGTGGTGCTGGTCCACGCCGACGATCCGCACAAGATCGTTGCCGTGCGCAACGGCCCCCCGATCGTGGTGGGCATCGGCGACGACGAATTCCTCGTGGCGTCGGACATCCCCGCCATCCTGGATCACACGCGCGACGTGGTCTTCCTCGGCGACCGCGAGATGGCCGTGATCACGCACGGGGGTGTGGAGTTCACCGACTTCACCGGCCGCGCGGTGTCCAAGGCGACGCAGCGCATCCAGTGGGACCCGGTCATGGCCGAGAAGGCCGGGTACAAGCACTTCATGCTCAAGGAGATCTTCGAGCAGCCCTGGGCCCTGCAGGAGACGGTGCTCGGCCGGGTCTCCGAGGAACGGGCGCGCGTGTTTCTCGGCGAGCTCGAGATCTCGGAGGCGGCGCTGCGCGAGGTGGAGCAGGTGGTTCTCATCGCGTGCGGCACCTCCTGGCACGCGGCGCTGGTCGGCAAGTTCCTTCTTGAGCAGCTCGCGCGCGTCCGCGTCGAGGTGGACTACGGCTCGGAGTTCCGCTATCGCGATCCGATCGTCGGCGACCGGACCCTGGCGGTTGTCATCACGCAGTCCGGCGAGACCGCGGACACCCTCGCGGCGCTGCGCGAGGCGCGCGGAAAGGGCGCCCGCAGCATCGCCGTCTGCAACGTCGTCGGCAGCATGGCGACGCGCGAGTCCGACGGCACCGTGTACACGCACGCCGGACCGGAGATCGGGGTCGCGTCGACCAAGGCGTTCACGTCCCAGTTGCTCGCGCTGCACCTGCTCGCGTTGCATCTTGCGCACGCCCGCGGGACCCTGGAGGCGCCGGCGGCTCGGGGGCTCATCGAGGCGATCGCGCACGTGCCGGTGCTCGTCGAGCACGCCCTGAAGTCCGATGCACTCATCCAGTCGATTGCGAAGCGCTTCTACCGGAGCACCAACTTCCTGTATCTGGGAAGGGGCATCAACTACCCGATCGCGCTCGAGGGCGCCCTCAAGCTGAAGGAGGTTTCCTACATCCATGCCGAGGGCTATCCGGCCGGCGAGATGAAGCACGGCCCCATCGCGCTCATCGACGAGCACATGCCGGTGGTGGCGCTCGTGCCGCAGGACAAGGTCTTCGAGAAGATGCGTGGGAATCTGCAGGAGGTGAAGGCCCGTGGCGGCTCCGTGATTGTCGTTACCGACGCGCCGCCCGAGGAGTTCGACGTGGTCCTCGACCGCGAGCGCGACTCCGTGATTCCCGTCCCGCCGACGCATCCGCTGCTGATGCCGATCGCGATGGTCGTGCCGCTCCAGCTCCTCGCCTACCACATCGCCGTGTTGCGGGGCTGCGACGTCGACCAGCCGCGCAACCTCGCGAAGAGCGTGA
This sequence comes from Vicinamibacterales bacterium, assembly GCA_965116825.1. GTDB lineage: Bacteria > Acidobacteriota > Vicinamibacteria > Vicinamibacterales > UBA8438 > WTFV01. The sequence goes on along the minus strand of OZ220736.1, from coordinate 1,901,238 downwards.
CGGTTGAGTAGCGACGGCGCGGCGCGGGCGGGAGCCGCCGGCGGCGAGTTGCTGGCCGGGCTCAATCCGGAGCAGCGCGAGGCGGTGGTGCACCGCGCCGGGCCGCTGCTGATCCTGGCCGGGGCCGGATCCGGCAAGACGCGCGTCATCTGCCACCGCCTCGCGGCCCTCATCGGCGGTGGGCACGCGGCCGCGGATCAGGTCCTCGCCGTGACCTTCACCAACAAGGCGGCCGAGGAGATGCGCGGCCGCGTCGAGCGGCTGATCGAGACGCCGGCGCCGCGGCTCTGGGTCTCGACGTTCCACGCTTTCTGCGCGCGGCTCCTGCGGCGGGAAGGTCCCCGGATCGGCCTCTCGCGCGACTTCGTGATCTACGACGGCGTCGACCAGCTCAACGTGGTGCGGCAGGCCATGAAGGATCTGAACGTCGATCCGAAGATGACGCCGCCCCGTTCGCTGTTGTCCCGCATCAGCCAGGCGAAGAACCGCCTGGAGAACGCGGCGGATCTGCGTCTGGCCGGCGAGAGCTTCGCCGACGAGCAGCTCGCGGCGGTCTACGAGCGCTACGCCCGCGCTCTGCGCTCGAGCCAGGCCCTCGACTTCGACGACCTGCTGCTGAAGGCGGTGACGCTGTTCGCCGAGTCGGACGAGGCGCGCGCCCGGTACTCCGAGCGCTTCCGCTACATCATGGTCGACGAGTACCAGGACACGAACCGGCCGCAGTACCTGCTGGTGCGCTACCTGGCCGAGCGGCACCGCAACCTGTGCGTGGTCGGCGACCCCGACCAGTCCATCTACAAGTGGCGCGGGGCGGACCTGCGCAACATTCTCGATTTCGAGGACGATTTTCCCGAGACGACGGTCGTGCGGCTCGAGCGCAACTACCGGTCGACGCAGGTCATCCTCGATGCCGCCTCCGGGTTGATCGCCCACAACCGGCAGCGCCGGGACAAGCGTCTGTACACCGAGAGCGGCGGCGGCGACCCGGTCGTCTTCCATCGCGCCAACGACGAGCTCGAAGAGGCCGATTTCATCCTCGGCCAGCTTCGCGGGCCGTCGGCCCGCATGGGGCGGGCGGCGGTGCTCTATCGCACCAACGCACAGTCGCGGGCGATTGAGGAGGCGCTGGTGCGGGCCGGCGTCCGGTACCGCGTGGTAGGCGGCGTGCGGTTCTACGAGCGCCGGGAGATCAAGGATGCGCTGGCGTACCTGAAGCTGCTGCTGAATCCCGACGACGACGTCAGCCTGCGCCGGGTCATCAACGTCCCGCCGCGCGGGATCGGCCCGGGGGTGATGGAGGGGTTGGAGGGCATCGAGCCCGCGCCGGTTCCCGACACGCCGCTGTTCGATCGATCGCCCGGGCCAGAGACGCCGGCGGGCGGCTGGTCGCTCTGGAAGCGGCTGCTGCGCGCGACCGACGAGCACCTGCTCCCGAAGCGGGCCCTGACCGCCCTCTCGGCGTTCCGGACGTTGATGGAGGCCTTGCAGGAGGTTGCCGCGGCGCAGCCGGTCTCGGTCACCCTCTCCGGCGTCCTCACCGACAGCGGCTACGTCGCGGCGCTGCGCAAGGACGGCAGCGAGGAGGCCGAGAGCCGCCTGTCCAACCTGATGGAGCTGGTCTCGGCGGCCCAGGACTACGAGGTGCGGGAGCAGGAGCACAGCCTGGGCGGATTCGTCGACCGGCAGTCGCTGCTGTCGGAGGCGGACGAAGGGCAGGGGTCCGAAGACGCGCCCGTCTGGCTGATGACCCTCCATGCGGCCAAGGGGCTGGAGTTTCCGCTCGTCGTCCTCGCGGGGATGGAGGACGGGCTGTTTCCGCATTCCCGCACCCTGGACGACGAGGAAGGGCTGGAGGAGGAGCGGCGGCTCTGCTACGTCGGGATGACGCGGGCCGAGCGGCGGCTGGTGCTGACGAGCGCCGCGCGGCGCCGTCTGTTCGGGGAGTACCAGTCGACCGAACCATCGCGCTTTCTGTTCGAGATCCCGCACGAGCTGGTCCGGGTGGTCGAGCCGGCGTACAGCCCGCGGCGACCCTCGGCCGGCTACGGTTACGACAACGCCCCGCGGGCGTACGGGGGAGGCCGGCGGCGGCGAGCCGATTCCCCTGCGCAGCCTGCCACCGTCTATGACGCCGCCGACGAGGACCAGTCGGTGGGGGGCATCTCGCGGGGCGCGCGGGTGCGGCACCCGAAGTTCGGCGTCGGCACGGTGGTGGGCGTCGAGCCGGCGGCGGGCGATCTGAAGGTCTCCATCCGCTTCACTGGCATCGGCGTGAAGAAGCTTCTGGCGAGCTATGCGAAGCTGGAGCGGGTGTAGGCGGCGGAGCCGCGTTTGATCCGCTGTCCCGTTCTCGCCTATGATGGGTGGTTGCTTTCGTTCCGGCATCCGAAAAAACGCCGAATCACCGGACGGACCGAGACCATGCCGCTCTACGAGTACGAGTGCAACGACTGCGAACACCGTTTCGAGCGGATCCAGAAGTTTTCCGATCCGCTTGTGTCGACCTGTCCCGTCTGCAGCGGCGAAGTCCGCAAGCTGCTCTCGTCGCCCGCGATCCAGTTCAAGGGCACCGGCTGGTACGTCACCGACTACGCGAAGAAGCCGAGCGGCGACCAGCCGAGCGGCGCGGCCCGTGACGCGAAGGACGGCGGCAAGAAGGACGGCAGCTCGAAGGGAGCCAACGGCAAGGACGCCGGCGCCTCGGCATCCAGCGACGGCTCGTCGTCGACATCGAAGACGGAGTCGACCCCGTCGACGAAGAAGTCGTCATCCGGCCCGGCCACGACGCGGTAGCGGCGCAACCTGCGGTTGAGTTGGAGTTTCGCGGCGCCCAACTTCGCCGGGCAAGGCCCCGGGCTCTCAATTGCCCGTCGCCGAGGTGGTCGCGCTGTCGAGCGCATCCCGCAAATCCGCGGCCAGGGCCGGCTGCTTCGCGGCGAAGTGGATGGTGGCCCTGAGGAATCCGCTCCGGTTGCCGGCGTCGAGCCGCGTTCCCTGCAGCGCGCAGGCGTGGATCGGCCGGCTGCGCAGAAGCGCGCGCAGGCCGTCGGTCAACTGGATCTCGCCCCCGGCGCCCCGCTCCGTCGATTCGAGCGTGGGGAAGACGTCCGGCGTGAGGATGTAACGGCCTATGATGGCCAAGTCGGAGGGAGCGTCGGCCGCGGCCGGTTTCTCGACCAGGTCGGTCACGCGGTACACGCCGTCGCGGATCGGCTCGGCGGCGATGATGCCGTAGCGGTGCACGGCGTCATGCGGCACGCGCTCGACCAGCAGGACGGGGCCGCCGCTCGCGTCGAAGACATCGAGCATCTGGCGCAGCGCGGGCGGCTCGGCGTCGATGACGTCGTCGGGCAGCAGGACCGCGAACGGCGCGTCGCCGACCGCGTCCCGCCCGCACAGCACCGCGTGGCCGAGGCCGAGCGGCTCCGGCTGGTGGACGGTCGTGACGTCGGCCAGCGCCGTCAGCGCACGGACGGTGGCCAGCAGATCGGGTTTGCCGCGCGCGTCGAGCTCCGCCTCCAGCGTGGGGGACGGCGCGAAGTGCGAAGCGGTCAGCGTGTTGCCCGGGTTCGTCACCAGAACGACACGCCGGACGCCGGACTGCACGGCCTCCTCGACGCCGTACTGGATGATCGGGCGGTCGACGAGGGTGAGCAGCTCTTTGGGAATGGCCTTGGTGGCGGGCAGCATCCGCGTGCCGAGGCCGGCCGCCGGCACCAGGACGCTCCTGACGGGGGCGTTCGTCGGCATGCGGTTTCGGATCGTATCATTCGTGGTCTGCCATGTTGGATCCAGCACTGCTTCGCGAAAGTCTCGACGATGTCCGCGCGCGCCTCGGCACGCGCAGTGACGACCACAACGCCGACATCGACCGGCTGGTGAAGGCCGACCACGAGCGTCGCGCCATCATCCCGGAGCTGGAGACGAACCGCCGGGCCCGCAAGCTCGTGGGCGAGCAGGTCGCCCGGGCGCGGAAGGCGGGGGAGGACGGCGCCAGGCTCGCCGAGCTGATGCAGATCGGCCAGGAGCACGGCGCGGTCATCAAGGCGCTCGAGACCCGGCTCGGCACGGTGGAAGCCGAGCGGGACGCCTGCGCGCGCACGTTGCCCAACCTGCCGCACGCCAGCGTGCCGGCCGGCAGCTCCGAGGCCGACAACGTGGAGGTCCGGCGGCACGGGGAGCCGACGCGCTTCGACTTCGCGCCGCTACCGCACTGGGAGCTGGGCCCGGCGCTCGGGATCATCGACTTCGAGCGCGCCGTCCGCATGGCCGCGTCCCGCTTCGCGGTGCTGACCGGGACCGGGGCCCGGCTGGCGCGGGCGCTCATCAACTTCATGCTCGATCTGCACACCGGCGAGCACGGCTACACGGAGATCGAGCCGCCGTTCCTGGCCAACGCGGCCGCGCTGACCGGCACCGGCAACCTGCCGAAGTTCGAGCACGACCTGTTCAAGGTGGCGGGCGACTGGGATCTGTATCTCATCCCGACGGCGGAGGTGCCGCTGTGCAACCTGCACCGGGAGGAGATCCTCGACGGCCGCCTGCTGCCGGCCCGCTACGTCGCCTACACGCCCTGTTTCCGCAGCGAGGCGGGTTCGTACGGCAAGGACGTCCGCGGCCTGATCCGCCAGCACCAGTTCGACAAGGTGGAGCTGGTGGCCTTCGCCACGCCGGAAACGTCCTGGGACGTGCACGAGGCGCTGACCCTGCACGCCGAGGAGGTGCTGAAGCGGTTGGGTCTGCCGTACCGGACGGTGCTGCTGTGCACCGGCGACATGGGGTTCGCCTCGGCGAAGACCTATGACATCGAGGTGTGGCTGCCGGGGCACGACGCCTACCGGGAGATCTCGTCGTGCAGCAACACCGAGGCGTTCCAGGCCCGGCGCGCCGGCATCCGCTTCCGCCGCGACGGGAAGGGGAAGCCGGAGCACGCGCACACGCTGAACGGCTCCGGGGTGGCGGTCGGGCGCGCGCTGGTGGCGATTCTGGAGAACTATCAGCAGCGGGACGGGTCGGTGGTGATTCCGGAGGCGTTGCGCGGGTACATGGGCGGGCTCGAAGTGATCGAGCCGGTGAAGGGATAATGGTCGTGCGGAGGGATGGCCGAGCGGTCGAAGGCGGCGGTCTTGAAAACCGTTAGCGGGGAAACTCGCTCCGGGGTTCGAATCCCCGTCCCTCCGCCAGAGCGGCCCGTTCGGGCCGTTCTGGCGGAGAGACGGGGTTTCAGGCGCTCATCGGCTCCTTGCAGGAGCCGCTTCGGGCTCGAATCCCCGTCCCTCTGCGATTCGCGATCTTGAAGGCTGGCCGGCGGGTTGCGGGGGCGGCTTGGCTGTTTACTTGGTTCCGCGGTTGCGATTCCGCTGATCGTTGAGGCTCATTGAAGCCGACACGTCGTTCTCATAACACTTGAGGAGGGCCGGAGGCAGTCTGGAGGAGAAATCAAGGACCTGCCTGACTCCATCAAATAACGCGCCATTCCAAGCACCGCCTTCGAGTCCTCCACAGGCCTCCCATCTGCGCCAACCGGAGCTTCTGCGAATCCATCCGGTTCATCGTGTCCAGACTCCTGATTTTCCAGCCGCGTCAGAATTCGCAGGGTGTGCGTAGTCAGTCGTCGAGTGTCTCAAGCAACGGTGTACGGGGCGGCGGAAGTTCGAGGTCTGCTACATGCGCTGTCGAGAGGGCGAACGCCTCGGCTATCGTTCCGAGGTCGGAGTCGGTCGTATAGATGATCGCAGCGCCGCCGACCTTGGCAATCGAAGCGATCTGCCAGTTGTCGAATGCGACGACCATTGCCAACTACGTGCCGGAAGCTCCATGTCGAAACGATGCCAGCTTCATGATGATGTCCTGGTCCAGTCCGACCTTGCGCGTGACGGCTCGCAGGCGCTCGACGGTCTCCGCGAGCGGCCGGTCATCGAGTTCGTCGAAGTGGGAGATGCGAAAGCTGCGCATTTCCCACCGGCCCTCGCTGTCCCGCGAATACCGGCCGGTACCGTAGACGCGCACGTGATGATGGAACAGCAGCGGAGCCAGTCTGAGCGCGACATCTCGTTCCGCGCCTCGCTGTCCGCCTCGCCGATCCTCGCCGCGTGAAGCCGCTCCCGGACCCTTGTGACAGCCTCGTGGTCAACGACATGCGCGACGGCGGTGCTGCCGTCGCGCAGCTCGAGGAAATGGACGTGCTCCTTCTCGCCGAGAACGGTGGCAAGGTCCCCGAGGTACTCCGCGAGACGCGCCATGGGCAGCGTGGCGGGAGTAAACGAATCCTGGATCACGAACGCCAAGACGTGATGATGCTCTCCCATGTCCGCCACCTTTCGCGCTCTGATCGTACCAGGATCCCGCGCGAGGAGGCCGAGGTCCCGGATGTACTCCAGGTCGCGGTCAGTGAAGGTCCGCGTCTCCGCCCCGCTCAACAGCGGCTCGACCACCCGCCGCTCGCGGTCCTCCCGCAGCTTGTCCGCCAACTGGTCCAGGTGCGTCTCCCGGCGCAGGATCAGCCGTTCCTGTGCCGTCCGGAGGGCCGCCGCGTCGATGGGCCGCGACCGGTCCCGGCCCGCCTTGTCCCGGAAACAGGCGTCATCCGCCAGCGCGTTCACCAGCCACGGCTGCCCCAGGGTCTGCCGCCACACCAGCTCCAGGGCCTCGGCCGTGAACGCCTGTCCTGTCTCGGCCGTGTGCTGCCCGAGCAGGGCCAGAGCCTCGTCCCGCGAGAAGTCCCCCAGCCGCAAGGACTCCGCCTTGACGTTGAACGCGCTGCCGCCGGCGACGATCGCGTTCGCCGAGCCGGAATGGATCCGGTAGTCCCGCACGTCCCGCACGCCGCACAAGACCACGCTCTGCGGAAAGCTGCGCGGGCGCTGGTGGTATCCGGTCCGCAACTGCCGCAGCACGGCCAGCAGCGAGTCGCCGATCAGCATGTCGATCTCGTCGATCAGCAGCACCAGCGGCCTGGCGTCGCTCTCGGCCCAGCGCGTCAACGTCTCCAGCAGCACGTCGTGCGGCGCGTATCGCGCCAGCAGACCCCGAAAGACGCCGTCCAGGAACTCGTCGCCCAGGGGTCATCCGCGCCTGGGACGCCAGCCGGCCCAGCACCGTACGCATGGCCTGTCCGACGTTCTCGCGGGCCGTCTGGGCGACCTCGACGTTGACGTACACGCACCGGTAGCCGTCGGCATTAGCCGGTCCCGCAGCGCCAGCAGGGCCGAGGTCTTCCCCGTCTGGCGGGGTGCGTGCAGCACGAAGTACTTCTGGTCCCCGACCAGCGCGAGCACGTCGTCCAGATCGAGCCGGTCCAGCGGCGGAATGCAGTAGTGACGGTCGGGCTTCACGGGACCGGTCGTGGTGAAGAAGCGCCTGCCGTCGCGTCGCGCGGGCCGCGGGGCATCCATGTTCGCGGAACGTATCACGGGTTCACGGTCCCTTTTGCGTTTCCGATGGCGCTCGAACGACAGTAGCGGTCACCGCGCACCGGCCTGCTCACACGCCAGCTCGAACACCCTGGCGGTCATCCACCGCTTGAAGTCGTCGTTGTCCATGAACTGCTTGAACAGCTCGGCGTCGTCTTTCACCATGCCGGTCACGATCCGAGCCAGCACCTTGTCGTGCTCGATGCGGGCGTTGGCGTCGTCGGAGTTCTCGCGCGCGTTCCGGAAGGCGGCGTCCGCGGCGACCTTGGCGGGGATCGTCTGGGTGATGAGCTCGCCGACGCGGTCGCGGTCGTCCCAGGCGATGTCGCCGAAGAGGTCGTTGAAAGCCTGGAGGATGTTCGAGAGCCGGTCCAGCTCGGGCTCCGGCAGGTGGCCGCCGCCGCTGGCCGGCACCGGCTCGATCTCCGCGTCCTCGTCGGGCAGCATGATCTGCTGCACGGCGCGCTTCTCGACGCGGTAGCTGTCCATGTCGATGGCGTCGAGGATGCCCTTGGACAGGTCCTCCTCCTCGGGCGCCGGCAGCTTCGAGATCAGGAAGTTGAGGAAGATCGAGCGCTTCTCCCACTCGGCGTTGGTGTAAGGGAGGACGCACGACAGGAATCCGTAGGTCCGGACGAAGGCCTTGGCCTTGCCCTTGAAGTGGACCTGCGCGTCCTCGTCGAGCTCGTGCACGTAGCGCGCTACGCAGAGGTCGAGAATCGGATCGAGCTGGTCGCGGTCGGCTCCGCCGAGGTAGCGCTGCACGAGATCGTCGATCTGCACGGGGGAGTAGACCTGGGCGGCGTCGAGATCCGCCTGCAGGTCGTGCAGCTTGTCGGGGTCGGTCTCGCCGGCCAGGATCGTCGCGCGGTAGAAGTCGGCGAAGGCGGCGCCGATGGTGTCGGCGTCGTTCAAGAAGTCGAGCACGAAGACGTCGTGCTTCCTCGGGTGCGCACGGTTGAGCCGCGAGAGCGTCTGCACCGCCTTGATGCCGGACAGCGTCTTGTCGACGTACATCGTGTGCAGCAGCGGCTCGTCGTAGCCGGTCTGGAACTTGTCGGCGCAGACGAGGAAGCGGTACGGGTCCTCCCGGATCTTCTGGGCGATCTGCCCGGAGGGGAACCCGTTCAGCGACGCCTCGGTCACCTTCCGGCCGCCGAACTCGGGCTCGCCGGAGAAGGCCGCTATGGCCCGGCACTGGCTCTTGCGCTCGTGCAGGTAGTCCCGGAGCGCGTGGAAGTACTGGATCGCGCGCGCGATGCCGTTGGTGACCACCATGGCCCGCGCCTGGCCGCCGATCTTGTTCCTGGCGAGGACCTGCTCGTGGAAGTGGTCGACCATGATCTCGGCCTTCAGGCGGATCGCGTGGTCGTGGCTCTCGACGAAGCGCCGCAGCTTCTTCTGCGCCTTCTTGACGTCGAACTCCGGGTCGTCCTCCACCGTCTTGGCGAGCCGGTAGTAGCTGGCCACCGGCGTGTAGTGCGCCAGCACGTCCAGGATGAAGCCCTCCTGGATGGCCTGCTTCATGGTGTAGCTGTGGAAGGCGCGGTGCCGGACGGCGCCGTCGGGCTGCGGGTCGGGCGCGCCGAAGATCTCCAGCGTCTTGTTCTTCGGGGTGGCGGTGAACGCGAAGTAGCTGGCGTTGGGCAGCAGCCTGCGCGACTCCATCACGCGGTTGATCCGGTCCTCGCAGGTCTCGTCCTCGTCTGCTTCGCCTGCCGCGCCGAGCGCGGCCGAGATGGACGCCGATGTGCGCCCGCCCTGGCTGGAGTGCGCCTCGTCGATGAGGATGGCGAAGCGCCGCGTGCGCTGCTCGTTGCCGATCTCGTCGAGGATGAAGGGGAACTTCTGGACCGTCGAGATGATGATCTTCTTGCCCGCCTCGATGAACTTCCGCAGGTCGCCCGAATGCTCCGCGCGCCCCACGGTCGCGCCGACCTGGGCGTACTGCCGAATCGTGTCGCCGATCTGCCGGTCGAGGATACGCCGGTCCGTGACGACGATGATCGAGTCGAAGACCGGGGCGTCGTCCCTCGCGAGACCGATGAGCTGGTGGGCCAGCCAGGCGATGGAGTTGCTCTTGCCGCTGCCCGCCGAGTGCTGGACCAGGTAGCGCCGGCCCGCCCCGTGCGCCGCGGCATCGGCCAGCAGCCGGCGTACGACGTCGAGCTGGTGGTAGCGGGGCCAGACCTGCGTGCGCTTCGTCCTGCCGGTCTTCTCGTCCTTCGCCTCCACCACCTGGGCGTAGTTCTCCAGGATGTTGGTGAGGCTCTCGCGCGCGAGCACCTCGCGCCACAGGTAGTCGGTCTTGATGCCGCTCGGGTTGGGCGGATTGCCGGCGCCGTCGTTCCGGCCCCGGTTGAACGGCAGGAACCAGGACGCCTTCCCCTGGAGATGCGTGCCGAACTGCACCTCGCTCTCGTCCACGGCGAAGTGGGCCACGCAGCGGCCGAGCTCGAACAGCTTCTCGCGCGGGTTGCGATCCCGCTTGAACTGCTCGACCGCGTCGGCCGCGGTCTGCTTGGTCAGGCTGTTCTTCAGCTCGAAGGTGAAGACCGGCAGGCCGTTGATGAAGAGGCCGATGTCGAGCGCCCGCTGCGTGTCGTCGCGGCTGTAGCGAAGCTGGCGGACGACGGTGAAGCGGTTCTGCTGGAAGCGTTCCCGCGCCTGCGGGTTTCCGGCGGACGGCGTGCCGTAGAACAGCTCCAGGTTGTGAGAGTGGTGCTTGACGCCGTGGCGCAGCACGTCGATGGTGCCGCGCTTGGAGATCTGGCCCTGGACCCGGGCCAGGAACTTCCGCCGCGTCGGGCCGTCCTCGTCCAGCCCCAAGGATTCGGCGACCTCCGGCTGGGTGGCGCGCAGGAAGGCGGTGAGCTGAACAAGATCGACGCAGAACTCGCGGTCGTAGTCGTGGGGATTGCCGCCGATCCAGCCGAGACCGCCGTAGGCGGGGCGCGCCTCTGCGGCCTTGCCGTCCGTCGGTGGCTCGCAGGGATGGCCGGCCAGCGCCGTGCAGATGAGCCTTTCAAGGCCCCGCTCAGACGTGTCGGTGGCCTTCATGCGGCATCGCTCAACACAGCGGCGAACTCATCCGGCCGCGACCAGCGCGCCACCGTGGACAACGGCTCGACCAGTCGGAAGTCCTCGTCCGCCCAGATATCGGCGGTGTCGTCGAACAGGGAGACGAAGGTCAGGGCTTCCGGTCCCGCCACGAGGTGATTCAGGTCGTGCCATGCGGCTAGGACGTGCTCCGAGACCCTGTGCGCCGCAGCGCGGTTGCCCGTGCTGAGCACCTGAACCAGCGAGCTACGTCTCTCGGTCCGCACGTGGAAATCGACCGTCCAGCCCCGTCCCGACCGGCCAACCAGCTTCTCGGCCCTCTCGAATCCGAGTTCGTGCTCCGTGAGGAAATCGGCTACCTCGTCCGTAATCGACTCGACCGCCTGCGTTCGGAAGGTGAACCACAGGTCGGACACCCGGAGCGCCGCCTGCGCAACCCGGGTGACGACTTGCGCCAACTCGTCTCCGGGCCGACATCGCGCCTGCAGCATCCCGCGGTAGAACTCGATCCCGTGCGTCACGCAGGTGTCTTCGATGAGCCGGGTCTGCTTCGGCGATCGGCGCAGGGCAGCCGACTGCATGCGAAGCCAGCCGGCGGTTTCGACAAGGTCGCTCACCGTCAACGTGTCGCCGTCAGCTTTGCAGAAGAGATCGATGTTGTCGCCGTCGGGATGCAGGTACGGCGTGCGGATTCTCCGATAGTCGCCGTGCTCCGAGTACGTGAACAAGGCTCCGAGCCTGCGCTGCAGGTCCTGACCCACATTGCTGGCGTCCATCACCACGGCATTATCCTCGCAGAGTCCGCCGGCGGACTCTCGTCCCCGCGGCGCGGAATCGGGCCAAGTCCATCGAGTACTCTGCCATTCGAACCGGACCTCGAGCTCGGGCTATCCTTCACCCACTTCGACAACGCATCGTGACCTCGGAGCAACTCGATACGCACTCCGTCGATGCTCAACAGTCGCTGACGCGCGCCGTAGTGACGCAGACATTCCCAGAATCCCGGACACAGGTCCAATCCGTAGTAGCGCCGATGGGCTTCGATGAAGACGTTCGCGTCGAGCGCGAACACGCTGTCCCTCACGTCGTCGGATCCAATGAGCGCACGAACGTGTCGAAAGTGTCACCACGGAGTCCCGTAAGTGCATACGCTTCGCGGTACGACAGGCGACCTTCCTTGACCGCGCGACTGGCCGCCGCCCCGCCGCCCCGAATCGGCGGCCGATGCGGACGTTCTGGCTGTTCCAGAAGTTGCCGCCTCTGGTCTCGTCCGGTCGGCGAGCCGCCTGCTGCTGATAGGCATCGTAGAACTGCACGAAATCGTCCCGGGCGATCAGGCGCAGGCGCAACGCCCGGTGGGCGGCGACCAGCACACTGACCTTGAATCGCCTTGCAACGGCCTGCAGGGAGTCCGCGACCGTTCCGACCCGACTCCAGTGCGCGATCAGCTCCTCTTCCGAAACCAGAAACTCCGCTGCTGCACTGTTGCAGAAGCGTTCCGCGTGGCGGCCGGGAGAACGGGTCGCGTCGACGTTCGACACGCCGGTCGCGCCCACAAACACGTGCGCGAGCTCGTGCGCCAGCGTGAACATCTGGGCCGCCTTGAAGTCCGCGCCGTTGACGAAAATGAGCGGCGCGTAACGGTCGACTAGCCCATGTTTAACAGGATTGCCGACGATTTTGTAGATTTTGGCGGTTTTTGGGGAGTGCGGGGCCTGTAACTTGTTGATTATAAAGGATCTGGTTTTGCTGGAGACGAATGTAGTGCCATAATCGTATAGCAATAGTTGCCTGGGGCAGGGTGCGTCCGCTATGGTGGGCGCCATGTTCATTCGGCGCACCCAAACCCGGCGGACTGAGGACGGAAATCCCTACTTCTCTCATCGCCTCGTGCACGCCGAACGCCTCGGCAGCACCGTGCGCCAGCGCACCCTCCTCAACCTCGGTCGCCACTTCGATATTCACCAAGCGGACTGGCCGCTGCTGTGCGCCCGCATCGACGATGCGTTGAGCGGTCAGGCGCCGCTGGTGGCCGATTGCCCGCCTGCCGTGGAGGAGGAAGCACAACGGATCGCGGCGCAGTTGATCGCCCGCGGCGCGGCCGCGCCGACCGCCGGACCGACCGATGTGCAGCCGGTCGATGTCGACTCGTTGCGGCTGGTCCGTCCCCGCAGCGTCGGCGTGGAGCAGGTCGGCCTGTGGGCGCTCGAGCAACTGGACCTGCCGGCGCTGCTGACCCGGTTGGGCGTCAACGGCGCCCTGCGCAGCGCGGCCACCGGCGCCATCGTCGGGCGTCTGGCCGCGCCCGCCTCGGAGCGCGCGACGCACCGCTGGCTGCAGCAGCGCAGCGGTCTCGGGGAGTTGCTCGGCGTCGACTTCGAGACCGTCGGTGCGATGCAGCTCTACCGCGCCTCGGACGTGCTGGTGAAGCATCGCGAGGCGATCGAGGAGCACCTGTTCGACCGCGCGATGGGGCTGTTCGACCTGCAGCCGACGGTGACGCTCTACGACCTGACCAACACCTACTTCGAGGGCGAGGCGAGCGACCAGCCGCAGGCGCAACGCGGGCACTCGAAGGAGAAGCGCAGCGACTGCCCGCTGTTGACCCTGGGCCTGATGCTCGATGCCAGCGGCTTCGTGCGCCGCTCGAAGGTCTTCGCCGGCAACGTTCGCGAACACCGGACGCTGGCCGGGATGCTCGAAGCACTGGAGGCGCCGGCCGGCGCCCTGGTGGTGATGGACCGCGGTGTCGCCACCGACGCCTGTGTGACGTGGTTGCGCGACAACGGCTACCGCTATCTGGTGGTCAGCCGCGAACGCCACCGCCGCTTCGATGCCGATGCCGCCGTGTCGCTCCAGACCCAGTCGGACCAGACCGTGCACATGCACAAGGTGGTCTCGACCGACCCCGACGAAGTGCGCCTGTACTGCTACTCCGAGGAGCGCGCCAACAAGGAGCGGGGCATCGTCGAGCGTTTCGCCTCCCGCTTCGAGACCGCCCTGACGAAGCTCAACGACGGGCTGGCCCGCCCCCGCGCGCACAAGCGGCTCGACCAGGTCTGGCAACGCATCGGACGGCTGAAAGCCAAGCATTCCCGCGTCGCCTCGCACTACCAGATCAGCGTCACCGCCAACGAGGCCGGCAACCAGGCCGTTGCCGTCACCTGGACCCGTCGCCCCCAGGACGGCTCGATGGTTACCCATCCGGGCGTCTACTGCCTGCGCAGCAGCGAGACCGACTGGGACGAAGACGCCTTGTGGCGCACCTACACCACGCTCACCGACGTCGAGGCCGTCTTCCGCTCGCTCAAGTCCGAGCTCGGCCTGCGTCCCATCTACCACCGCAAGCCGGCGCGGGCCGACGGCCACCTCTTCATCACCGTCATCGCCTACCAACTCGTGCAGGTCATCCGCACTCGGCTGCGCGCGCACGGCGAACACGCCAGGTGGACCACGCTACGCCGCGTCCTCGAAGGCCAGCAGCGCGTCACCGCCACCTTCCGCCGGCCTGATGGACGCACGCTGCATGTGCGCACGGCAACCCAAGCCGAACCCGAGCAGCGGGCCATCTACGACGCGCTCGGCGTCGACCCACATCCCGGCGGCGTCCGCAAGACGCTCGTCTGACCGACCGATTTCCCGGTTCGTACGCGTTTGTAGTGCCACTCGGGCATTTCTGTCGGTGTAAACCACTGATTCTAAAATGGTTTAGTTTTGTGGTTGGTAAACTTGGGCTAGAGCGAAGCCCTGGAATTCTCTTCTGTCGAGCCTGCGGTGCGTGTTGTTGCCGACGACACCGTTGAATGCCACCAGAATGCCGCTCGCTTCCACGCGATTCCGCAAATGGCGCAGGGCCTCGGTCCACGAGCGCTGACGCGAGCCCCAGTCGGACGACAGCTCCAGATGTTCTCGCATCACGACGGCTGCCTCCGCGGGGGTCGAGTCCATGTCACAGCAGCCAACGAAGGGCAGTGCCTCTGCGCCGTCCTCGATCAGCTCGTCACGCATCCACGCCTGCCGGCGCGCCATGAGATCCACGGTTTCGAGGAGATCCGGACTCGGCCGCCGGGGGTTTTCACCACCCGCGGCCCGAAAATCCGGTATCGGAAGGTCGTCGTCCGGGGGCTCACGCAGGTAGAGGTAGCCGACCGGGGTGTGCGTGCAGTGCGCCAGCCTGTCCGCCTGGGCCATGCTGATCCTTCCGGACCGTTCCCACTCGACGACCCGATCCGGTCTGACCCCGACCTTCGCGGCGACTGTCTCCATCTCAAGCGCAGCACGCTCGCGTGCCCAACGCAGAACGGTGGGCTGCAGCGTCGCTTGCGCACGTCGTCCGCTCACGGTTGTGCCCTCTGAGCCCCTGGGTCGCCGCGCTCATCACGCGCGAAGCTCCCGTAATCGTCGAGATCGGACGCGGCGACCTCACCCTCGGAATTCGACCCGTCGCCCGTCGCGTTCCCACCGTCCAGAGCATCGTCCGTACCGAGGGGATCGATCTCCGGCAGCTCAGCCGCCGCCTCACGAACGTCGAGCTTGCCCGCGATGACGTCGGCCACTAGCCGCCGATGGTGTTCGTGGAAGAGCTTCAGCTCACACTCCAAACTGCGCCGCGCCCTGTACACCTTCCTATCGTGCGATTCCAAGACGGCGACGATCTCTTGCTGTTCCGTCAGCGGAGGAACCAACACAGGCATCCAGCCGATGTCATCTACGTTGAAGTGACCGACCGTTGAACCCTGCGATGCCAACTGTACGCGCACCTTTGGCGGTCCACCGTATATCATGTATATGAGAAAAGACGGTTCGTATCGTGTCGGATCAGGTCTCAGCAAGACCGTGCGTTGACCAAGGCAAACATGACGTCCCGTAGGCACAAGGCAGGCTTCGCCAGCGGGCGCTTCACGAGTGAATATAACGTCGCCAGGGCGCGGTTCACCGCGCCTTGTCCATTCCGCATACGATGAGCTGTCGGTGCGGTATGTACCGTTCCAGTCGAGAGCTCCTCCGCGTACGGCAGATGTGCGCACTACGTGGTATTCGCTCTCGGTAACTGCCGGAGCCGTCTTGTGTTCGCAATCCACAATGTCCGTCAACATGCGTTTCAGCGCGACAATACTCCAATGCGCCGGCGCTTCCTTGAGTCCCTCCACGTCTGCCGACTTGTAAGTCGCGTATCGCTGGCCCGTTCGGAAATCGATTTCGCCTGTGACGGCCCGCTGAATTATAGCCTGCCTCTGCTCCTCCAGCAGCGCGATCAGCCTCTGCTTGGCGTGGATATAGCGCCGGATGCACCGGTCGGCGTGGTCGAGGAAGCGGGCGATGGCGGCTTGCTCCGGCAGGGATGGGATTGCAACGGTCACATGCTTGAGATCGCTCGAATAGATGTGCACGACCGTGAACCCGCGGCCGATGCATGCTTTCTGACGAGCAGTCGCAGCGCAGTCCATCGCGTAACCGAGGAAGCGGGCGTCGGCATCGATGCTGGGCCGGAAGATGATGACGTCTCCGCCGCAACATGCCGGACCGGGGATCAAGTTGACCGCGGACTTGCCGATCTCGTCGATCGTCTCGCCGGACCCGGCGAAGAGCACGTCTCCGTATCGGATTGGCGTGTAGACCGTGTTGGCCAGCTCGGGTGCGACGCACGCCCGGGTCGCCGTAATGAAGAACTGATGCTGCGTGTACAGGTCGCCGTAGCGCACGCACGGAACGCCGGACTCTCGCTCGTCCTCCTTGGTGCCGCCGCCACCCTTCATGAAGCGCCCGATGCGTCCCAACTGCCGGACCTCCCAATGCGACGGCACCTCCCCCAACCACTCGACACCGGAGTCCTTATATGCCGGATACGGTCCGAGATCGGCGGTCATGACGTCAGCCGAGGGTGTCGCGAACATCCTGCTTGCGCAGGCCGAGGAACGCCGCCACATCGTTCGGTCACCTCGAAGATGATCTCCGCCGGCCGTGCTCGCGAGTCCGACGATGGGCCTTCAGTCACTGCTGCTCCGCTTGCGCTTGCCGTCTCCGCGTTCCGCTGTCCGCAACCGGTCGGCGAGGCGCTGGAGCGCCGGGTCGGAGTAGCGAAAGGAGCGCAGCCACTGCACCAGCTCCCGATGGTCCATGGTTGCGATCTCGGCGCTGATGCGGTCGCGTTCCCGACGCATGTATGCGACACAATCGAAACGCTTCTCGGCCGGCTCAGGCTGCATCGTTCACCTCCTTCGGGGTCCGGATGTCGAGGGTCGGGCGGCCCAGGCGTCGATTGACGTCGTTGTACGCGCGAATGCGCCGCAAGCTCACCATGTGCCTGAAGTTCCAGCTCACGAGGACGTCGACGCGGGCGAGACTGGCAAGGGCAACATGGAGCGCATCGGCCCCCTGCGACGGTTCGAGCGCACCGGAATCCACGTAGGCGGCGGCGAGTCGCTCGGCTTCGTCGGTCACTTTCAGCATTTCGGTGTGGCCTTCGGGTATTGCATCGATCACCGCCCGGACTGCGGCCGGAGCGGCAGCGAGCTCTCGCAGCGTGAGTTCCGACAGAACCAGGACAGCGCGGCCGGAGCGGAAGTCGTCGAACAGTCGCCGGGACTCGACGCGGAATTCGGCGTCGTCACAACCCCCGATCGTGGATGTGTCAGCGTACACACGCAGTGTAGTCGTCGGCATGCCCGCCGTTAGTGCAAAGATCTCGCCAGACAGCCCTTCGGTCTCCTGCTCCAGGGCCAGGATGTCCGCCCGGATCTCCGCCAGCGTCCGCATCGGCTTCGGCTTGTAGAAGTAGCGCGTGAAGCTGATCTCGTAGCCGGTCTTCACGCTGTCTGGCTTGTACCACGCGTCGGCGGCGTACGGCAGCACCTCACGCCGCAGGAACGCCTCGGTCCCGCCCTCCTCCTGCAGCGGGATCTGCTCGGTGTCGCGCAGGTCGGTGTCGGGCTCGTACTCCACCACCGCCCGGCGGCCATCGACGGTGGCCGCGAACAGGCCGCGCAACCGATCTGCCTCCGTGCCCCGCTTGTGGATCTTCCTGATGATCGCCGGCGCGTCCTCGCTCCGTTTGCCGGTCTCCTTCAGCGCCTTGATCTCGGCCGCCTTGTAGACGCGGTTCGGGTCGGCGCCCGCGATGCGGAGGGGACGCTCTACGGTCACTTTCCAGTAGCCGAAGCCGGCGTTGTCGAAGATCCTGCTCTGCTCGGTCTCCTCGAAGGCGAGGAACGTGTCGCAGATGCGGGCGATGTCCTCCTCGCCGAGCTCGCAGTGCTTCTTGCCCAGGTTCTTGCGGAGCGGCCGGAACCACTTCGTGGCGTCGATCAACTGCACTTTGCCGCGGCGGTGTTCGGGCTTGCGGTTGGTGAGCACCCAGACGTAGGTGGCGATGCCGGTGTTGTAGAACATGTTCAGCGGGAGGGCGACGATCGCCTCCAGCCAGTCGTTCTCGATGATCCAGCGGCGGATGTTGCTCTCGCCCTGGCCGGCGTCGCCGGTGAACAGCGAGCTGCCGTTGTGGACCTCGGCGATGCGGCTGCCGAGCGGCGTGTCCTGCTTCATCTTCGAGAGCTTGTTGGCGAGGAACAGCATCTGGCCGTCGCTGGAGCGGGTGACCAGGGAGTACTCGGCATCGCCCGCGTGCTCGATGACGAAGCGCGGGTCGCGCATCTCCTTCTTGCCGCCCATGCGCTCGAGGTCGGTCTTCCAGCTCTTGCCGTAGGGCGGGTTCGAGAGCATGAAGTCGAACTCGCGGGATGGGAAGGCGTCGTTGGCCAGGGTGGAATGCTCCGGGCCGCCAACGATGTGGTCGCCGCCGTCGCCTTCGCCCTTCAGCAGGAGGTCGGCCTTGCAGATGGCATAGGTCTCGGCGTTGATCTCCTGACCGAACAGGTGCGTCGAGACGTCCTTGCCATGCTCGGCCGCAAGCTGCCGCAACGTCTCCTCGGCCACGGTCAGCATGCCGCCGGTGCCGCAGGCGCCGTCGTAGAGGAGATACGTGCTGGACTTTATCCGGTCGGCGGCGGGCTGGAAAACGAGCTTCGCCATCAGCCGCACGGCGTCGCGCGGCGTCCAGTGCTCGCCCGCCTCCTCGTTGTTCTCCTCGTTGAAGCGCCGGACCAGCTCCTCGAAGATCGAGCCCATGCCGTGGTTGTCGAGACCGGGATGCCGGATCGAGCCGTCGGCGTTCTTCACCGTGGCGGGGCTGAGGTTGACGTCGGGCGAGGTGAGCTTCTCGATCAGCGTGCCCAGCGCATCGGCCTTCGACAGCCGCGGGATCTGGTTGCGGAACTCGAAGTTGTCGAGGATGTCCTGCACGTTCGGGGAGAACCCGTCGAGGTAGGCCTGGAAGTCGGCCGTGAGCTGCTGGCGGCTGGCGCGGGCCCGCAGGTCGCGCAGGGTGAACTGCGAGGTGTTGTAGAAGGCCTGTCCCGCCGCCTGCCGCAGGGCCGACTTCTGCTCGACGACGCCGGCCTGGTCGAGCACCGCCTTCATGTCGAGCACGTTCTGCTTGCTGTCCTCCAGCACCGCGTCCAGCCGGCGCAGGACCGTCATCGGCAGGATGACGTCGCGGTACTTGCCACGGACGTACAGGTCGCGGAGGACGTCGTCGGCGATGCCCCAGATGTAGTTCGCGATCCAGTTCAGGTCGGCGTTGCTCGTGGCCATGGGAATCCGTGCCGCCGATGGTCGCTGCGTCGACGCCGCGGTCCGGCGTGTTGCGGATAGTACACGGTACGCGCGTCGATCGGCGACGGCGTAGCCCCGCGGTGCCGCTTCGCTGGCACGTTGGGAGTGGCGGCACAACAGCGAGTGACGTCGCTTGCCCTGTGAAGCGCCGCGCCGTACATTTCATCTTGTGGAGTCGCTGAACTCCTCAGGTCGACACGAGACTCCGTCCATGGCCGACGGGAGTTCGGCGGCATACCGAGGATCAGAGAGCCTGTGACATGCCGGCGCCGGTTGATCCGAAGATCTACCACATTGTTCACGTGGACCGGTTGCCGTCCATCGTTGCGGAGGTTGGTCTTCTCTGCGATGCCGCGATCGCGGAACGCCAGCCAGTCGGCACCACGATTGGGATGAACGACATCAAGCAGCGGCGCTTGAGCGAGCTGCGCCTGAGCAGCCACGGGGATCGAGCAGCGTTTCCCGTGGGAACTCGTCTCGCGTATCGGTGTCCGGTCACAGCGGGTCTGCTACCAGACCGAAGCCGTCCTCGAAGCGGCCGCGCACAGGCCGCCCGTCGAAATCCGTCCAGCGTGGTACTACTGAGGGAGGAGTGGTGCCGTGATCACGTACAAGACTGGTGACATCCTCGTGGAGCCGGCGGAGGCCCTGGTCAACACCGTCAACTGCGTCGGCGTGATGGGGCGCGGGGTCGCGCTTCAGTTCAAGCGCGCGTTTCCCGAGAACTTCAAGGCATACGCCGCCCGGTGCAAGCGCGACGAGATGAGGCTTGGGCGTGTGTTCGTCTTCGAGACGGGTGGGATGGTTCCCCCGCGCTACATCATCAACTTCCCGACCAAGCGGCACTGGCGTGGCAAGAGCCGGCTTGAAGACATCGAGTCCGGGTTGGAGTCGCTGGCGGGGGAGATCCGCGCGCGTGGGATCCGGTCGATCTCCATCCCGCCGCTCGGCAGTGGGCTGGGCGGATTGCATTGGCCGCAGGTTCGTACGCGCATGGAGGCCACGCTGAGCGGACTCGACGATGTCGAGATCGTCATCTTCGAGCCGGGCCGTGCACCGGCGGACGGTCGGGTCAACCGATCACGCGATGTACCGAAGATGACGGCGGGTCGTGCGGCGCTGGTCGGGCTGCTCGACCGCTATCTGCTTGGCCTGCTGGATCCGTTCGTCACGTTGCTGGAAGCGCACAAGCTCATGTACTTCATGCAGGTCGCGGGCGAGCCGCTGAGGCTACGATTCACGAAGGGTCATTACGGACCGTGCGCCGAGAACCTGCGGCACGTGCTTCACGCCGTCGAGGGCCATTTCGTGTCCGGCTACGCGGACGGCAGCGATGCCCCGGACAAGCGCTTGCAACTCGTGCCGGGCGCGCTGGAGGAGGCTCGCGCGTTTCTCGAGGGCAAGGCGGACACGCACGGGCGTTCTGCGAGGGTGTCCGAGCTGGTGGACGGCTTCGAGTCGCCGTTCGGTCTGGAGCTGCTGGCCACGGTTCACTGGGTCGCCGCCGGTAAGTCGACGATTCCTGAGGTTGACGAAGTCACCGAGCAGACCTACGAGTGGAACGAGAGGAAGAAGCAATTCTCCCGACGGCAGATCGAGCTCGCTTTCGGTGTGCTGTCACAGAATGGCTGGCTAACTCCAGTCACCCATCCTCAGTCATCGTGAGGACAGCTCACGGGGGCACGATGGCGAGATCGCGCTCGTCGGCACTCTCTCACCCACCGCCTGGCGACATGCTGGTCACGGAACGCCCGGGACGTCTGCGCATTGTGCGTGACGGAACGATGCTGCCCGACCCGGTGCCGGGGTTGCCGGCGGTATTCGCGAGGGGGCAGGGCGGTTTGTTCGACGTGCTTCCGCACCCCGACTTCGCCACCAACCGTCTCCTGTATCTGAGCCATGCGCGGCCGAAGGGAGACGGCTCGACTACGGCGATCGTCCGGGGCCGGTTGGAGAACGACCGGTTCACCGCCATCGAGGACGTCTTCGAGTCGCGGTCGCAGGGGCGCGGTCACTACGGCGGAAGGCTCGCCTGGGACGGCGACGGCTACGTGTTCGTCTCGGTGGGCGATCGGATGGCGCGCACGTCGGGAGACCTGTCGGCGCATCCCGCGCAGGACCGGTCGTCGGACTACACGCTACACGTGTATCATGTAAGAAGCAGAGTGCATGATTCAGTCGTTCGCCAATCAGACGGCCGTGGATGTCTTCCGCGAACGCAACACGCGCCATGCGCGTCTCCTGCCGCGCGACCTGTGGCGCGGTGCGCAACGCAAGCTGAAGGCTCTTGACGTGGCGGCTCGGCTCGACGACCTACGCATCCCGGCCGGCAATCGCCTGGAGCGGCTGAAGGGATCCCGTTCCGATCAGCACAGCATACGGATCAACGATCAGTATCGCGTTACCTTTCGGTGGGAGAACGGCCATGCCTACGTGGTTGGAATCGAAGATTATCACTAGAGATGCGAACTGGCCCGGGCCGGCGATCCCGCCTGGGGAGATGTTGCTCGAAGAGTTCCTCAAGCCGCTCGGGTTGCGGCAGACCGCGGCCGCGGAGCAGCTGGGGATCTCCGCGAACCGTCTCAACGAAGTCGTGCTGGGCAAGCGTCGGATCACCGCGGACACGGCCCTGCGATTGTCGCGGCTGCTGAAGACCTCACCCCAATTCTGGATGCGGCTGCAGGCGGACTGGGATCTGCACAGGGCGGTCGAGCGGGCTGCCTCGTAGCGGCACGATCCACAACAACCATCGTGCTTGACTCCTCCACCGGCCGTGGACGACCACGATCTCCGGTGCATGGACGCAACGACGCCGGCGTTCTTCGCGGCGCGACCGCGGGTTGCCGTGAACGCCTAACTAACTTAACTCTCACCCGACCGCGAGCGATGCGTTCCGGACGTCGGTGACCAGCATGTGCGCCGGGGTATGCGTGATCGCGATGGGCGGTCGCGCCGCGCGTAGCGCCACCTGCGGGGTCACGCCGCACGCCCAGAACACCGGCAGCTCGCCGGCTGCGATGACGGGGTCGTCGCCCTGCCAAGCGCGCTCGATGTTCTCGATCCCGATGCGTTCCGGCATGCCGAGATGGACCGGCGCACCGTGCACCCGCGGGTACCGGCTCGTGATCTGTACCGCCTTGATGGCGTCCGCCGGCGTGAAGGACCGCATCGACACGACCAGTCGACTATGGAACCGGCCGGCCGGCGCGCACTCGATGTCGGTCAGGTACATTGGGCATACGCTGCCGATGTTCCAGTGCCGGAGGGAGAGACCCGCGTCGACCAGGGCCTCCTCGAACGAGTACGAACACCCGAGCGCGAACGTCACGAAGTCGTCCTCCCAGAGATCGCCGATGCTGGCAACGTCGCCGTCGAGTTCGCCGTCGCGGAAGACCCGATAGCTCGGGACGTCGGTGCGCAGGTCGAGGTCTGCGGCCAGCTCCGGAAGGCGCGGACTGCCCGGCTCGGACATCGCGAGCAGCGGACAAGGCTTGGGGTTCCGCTGGCAGAAGCGGGCGAACTCGTCGGCGTAGGCCGCCGGCAGCACGGCGAGGTTAGCTTGGACGTAGCCCCTGGCAAGCCCACCCGTGTGGCCGCTGTACCGCCCCGCGCGGATTCGACGGCGGATTTCGCCCGGGTCCGAGGTCTTCCAGTCGAGGCCTGGCCCGCGTCGGGGCTCGACGGCGGGAGTTGCGGTCACGTTCATGGCTGCTCCTCCCCTGGCGTCGAGCACCCTGCAGAGAGCAGCATCGTGGTGTCAACGAGACGCCGCCGTCTCACAGGCTCAGGGTACAGCACGCGAGCGCCCTTTGTGCCGTCGTGTGCCATATCCTGGGACGCATGGCGGTGACCGTTCGCCCGCTCCGCGATGACGAGATGCGCCTGTATCTCCAGATTCACGAACGGGCCATCCGGGGGCTCGCGGCGACTCACTACTCACAGGATGACATCACGGAAGTGGCGCTCCCCAACCACCATCCCATGGCGGTGGTCCGGATGGGGAAGGACCTCCAGCGGCTTCCGCACGCGGGGCGGCGTCGATAGCGTCGATGAAGCGGACCGGAGCAGGTGTGCTCCGGCCTACGGGACGACCGTCCCCTCGAACTGGATGCGTATCTCCGGCCGCACGCGCAGCAGGCCGAGCAGGACGACGGGCGGCTCCACGCCGTACTCCGTCATGTCGAGTCCGACCTCGCCCGCGATTGCGACGCCCGCGCCGGACGGCGTCAGCGAGAGGGGGAAGCTCAGCGGCATGCGGACGCCCTGGATGGTGAGCGCGCCGCTGGCTGTTGCGCCACCGCCGGAGGACTCGTAGCTGTCGAGCTCGAAGGTGATCTCGGCGAACTCGGCCGGCTTCATCGCGTCCATGAGATGCTCGGTCATCGTCTCGTCGGGGCACTCGAAGTCGGCCACCGGTACGGTGAGCGTCGCCGACTGCACCCCGGCGGCGAAGCCGGGCGCCGGCGTGGACGAGCCGGATGTCACTTGGGCCGTTCCGCTGACCGAACAGGTCCAGCCCCTGACCGTGGACGTGCCGGAGACGGTGAAGTCGACGTTGGACGTTTGCGCAGCCGCCGGCGAACCGGACAGTACCGCGAAACCTGCGGCAATGGCGGTCACGAAGCGGGGCAAGAGACTTGTTCGAGAGGCGGCGAGCATCCTGGATCCTCCGCGGTACCGCGCCGGAGCGCAACCCCGACCGAACGGGCCGGGGCCGCGCGCCGACGGAACTTACAGCCCGAAGCCGAACCGGTTGTCGCGCATCATGATGGGGTTCTTGCCCTCCATGACGAAGCGCGACGTGATCTGATCGGTCGAGGTCGTCCGGGTCTGGCGCATGGCGAGCCGCAGCTCTGCGAGCAGCATGTCGATTACCTTCCCGACCCCGTCCTCTCCGAAGGCGCCGAGGCCCCACACGTAGGGGCGGCCGATGCCGACCGCGTCGGCGCCGAGCGCCAGCGCCTTGAAGATGTCGGTCCCGCGCCGGACGCCGCTGTCGATGAACACCGGCACCCGCCCGCGGACCGCGTTGACCACCTCGGGCAGCGAGTCGATCGACGACCACATGCTGTTCACCGCCCGGCCGCCGTGGTTGGACACGAAGATGCCGTCCGCGCCGTGCTCGATCGCCTGCTCGGCGCCCTCGGCCGTCATGATGCCCTTCAGGATGACCTTCATGTCGCTGGCGTCCTTCAGGCGCTTGATGTAGTCCCAGGTGTAGGGATACCGCTCACCCTCCGGTCCTTCCAGCCCGGCCCGCATCGGCCGCAGGTAGTCCGGGTGGTGCTGGTGGCAGCTCTGGCAGAGCACCGACGAGTAGCCCTCGCCGGCCAGCGTGCGCCGCTGCAGCTCGCGGTTGCTGCCGCCCAGCAGGTCGATGGTCCACACCAGGGCGGGGCAGCCCGCGCCGGCGACGCGGTCGATGACCCGCTTGTTCACGTTCCAGTCGGGCGTCGTGTAGATCTGGAACCAGTGCGGCTCGCCGCGCGCCTCGGCGATCTCGACGTACGATTGCGAGCTCTGGTGCGACTGCATCTGCAGGATGCCTCTCGGGCGGGCGGCCCGCGCGGCGCCGCTCTCGCCCTGCGTGTGATACGCCTCGAGGCTCGCGACCGGGCACAGGAAGAGGGGCGAGGCCCAGCGGCGGCCATACAGCTCGACCGACGTGTCGAGCTCCGCCAGCGCCTCGCCGCCGAGACGCCGGGGACGCAGCATCAGACGCTGGAAGCCTTCCCGGTTCGCCCGTCGCGTCTCGTAGTCGTCGACCCCCATGTGCAGGTAGTCCCAGTGCTGGGCCAGGTTGGTGGCGTGCGCCGCCCGCTCGAGGTCCCAGACGTTGATCGCGTCGTCCGGAGACTCGACGACCTGTCCCGTCAACTGGTCTTCCTGCGCGTTCTGAGGAGGCAGTACCGGATCCTGGCCGGCGCCGAAGCGAGGCTGGACCAGCGACGGGAGCATGTCGGCTCCGCACGCGCGGCAACGCAAAGCCGCGGCACCGGCGGTTGCGCCGCCCTCCGCCTCGTGCGCCAGCGCCCGCTGCCAGTTGGCCGGCAGGCCCGACGAAGCCAGGCCCAGCAACGGGCTGGCCGCCAGAAACTTGAAGAACTCCCGCCGGCTCGTTCCGCGGTCGGGCAAGCCCGTATGTGATTGTCGCTCAGTCATCCTCGGCTCTCCTCGCCGGCCCGCGATACGACGTGGAATCGGCGCGTTATCGCCAGCGGCCGTCGGTCCGCAAGAGTGTAGCCGAACGGCTGTCGAATGCAACCTGCAGGCGCCCGCAACCACGGGCGGCCGGGAATGGCGGGCCCGCGGGGTTTTGTGGCGACGTGAAGACGGTCGGCCGGGCGCTGCAAGTGAACGCCGGGAGTTGGCGTGTTATCAGGCCGGCGCGTCGGCCGCCTGCCGCGTCTCCTCGATCTGGTGCATCAGGACGACCAGGTCCAGGACGTCCTGGCAGGTGACCGAGCCCAGGAAGCGGTCCGTGCCCCGCTCCAGGATCGGGATGACTTGCAGCGATTGGTCGGTCATCCGCTCGAGGACATCGTCGATAGGTTCGTCGGGCCACGCCCGCGGGCAGCTCCGCTGCATCACGTCGGCCAGGTTCGTGGTCGGCCAGCTCCCCTTGGCCAGGCGGCGCAGCCTGCCCAGCGACACGATGCCCGCCGGCGCTCCCTTGTCCACGACCAGGTAGTCGGGTTGATGATTCTGGACCCACTTGTCGACGAACTCCATCGCGGTCACCGCCGGACCGGGATAGGTGCGCGTCCAGTCCATCACCGACTTGACGGTGACGCCTTCCAGCGCATGGCGGGCGAACGACGGCGGGACGGTCATCTGCGACGAGGGGTGCTCCGGCTCCTTCGCCCTGCGGATGGCCAGGCCGATGGCCGGGGGCGACAGCAGGATGTAGCCGACCATGACGAATACGAGCAGCGAGAAGACCTCGTCCGCGATTACGCCGGTCTCGACCAACACGACGAGAAGCGCAATCTCGGCGACGCCCTTCGCTCGGCCACTCTCAGCGCGTTCTCCAGCAGGTCGATGGCGCGCGGCCGCGCATGGTCGCCATGAAGCCCGGCAGATCGATCTCGTGCAGGCCGATGTTGAAGAAGAGCAGGAAGACGCCGATGTTCAGGAAGATCCGGATGCCGTCCGTCGAGTCGACGATCCCCGTGATCGGCCCGAGCAGCGCGCCCGCCGCGGTATAGGCGATGATGGAATTCAGGCCGACGTGGCGCAGAAGACCCTCGGCCAGCTTGGCCGAGACGACGAGCAACCCGATGTTGAGGAGCGCGTGGTGCATGTCCATGGCTGCTGCCTCGATACTCGACATGTTCGACGCGCGCCCGGCGACATCAAGCTCGACCGCCGGCGGCTCTACAGGTCCGGGGGTATCGTGTTCTCCCGAATCGGGAAGGTGCGAATTATACCGGGGGCCGACATGCCCGCGCCCCGGTCAGGCCCCGCGCGAACGCGCCGGCCCGAATCCGATCAGCGCTGCGCGGACTCTGATATGTACTGCAGAGTTGTACGGGGCCTGCTAGTATCGGTCCGCCAGTTCCATGTTCAAGGACTGGGACGACTATTCCGTCGAGACCTGGATGGCGGCGTAAGAGATGAAGGAGACCGGATGAGCCCGCAACCGGAGGTCTGGCTCCGCGGCCCCGTGGAGGGCTTCGAGCCGCTGCTGATGCCGGCCGTGCATTCCCTGCTGCAGGCCCGCGAGGAGATCGAGGGTCTGGCCGCGTCCGTGCCGGCCGATCACGTCTGGCAGCGGCCGGGCGGCGCGGCGTCGATCGGGTTCCACGTGCGCCACCTCGCCGGGGCGCTCGATCGCCTGCTGACCTACGCGCGGGGCGAGATGCTGACCGACGCCCAGAAGACCGTCGCGCGTGCCGAAGACGAGCCGGGCGAATCGCTGGGTGACGTCGCGGCGTCCGCATCCGCGTCGATCGACCGCGCGCTGGACCAGTTGCGGGCCACCTCGCGCGACGATCTGCTGGCGCCGAAGAAGGTGGGTCGAGCCGGCCTGCCGAGCACGGCCCTGGGCCTGATCTTCCACGCGGCGGAGCACTGCACGCGCCACACCGGGCAGGCGATCTCGACGGCGAAGATCCTGCGCGGCTCGGCGGGCGTCGCGGCGTCCGGATGATCCCCGCCCCGAAGCGTCGTACGAGGAGCCGGATCGAAGGCCCGGGTGATTGCGGCGGAGCCGTCACCGGACGGCGGAAGCGTCCAGGCCCCGCCCGGTGATCAGGTAGGTCGCGAACGTGCCCAGCCAGTGTCCGCCCTCGTAGGTCGCGCCGGTGACCGCGGCGAGTCCGGACGCCCGGTGCGCGTCCGCCGCCGCGACGAGCGCGGCTCGGCGATCGTCGTCCGCCGGGAGTCCCGACGCAATCCCTTCCAGCATCCAGGCGCGGCTCAGGTTCAGGCCGTCGAGGTGGACGAGCTTGCCGTCGGTAGGGTCGGTCACCACCGCCGGCGCGAGCCAGTCGGTTCCGCCGTCCTCCGGGAGCTCCGGCAGAAACCGGCGCAACCAGGCGGCGTAGGCGTCGGCGGAGGTCACGCGGCGCAGCAGATCCGCCTCGGCCAGGCAGGGCGACAGGAAGTCCTGCCCGGAGGGCTCGTAGCGCAGCGGACAGTCGTAGTCCCCGGCGTAGTAGTCGGCGACCCGTTCCTCGACCAGCGCGACCATGTCGCCGTCGCCCGCGCGGCGCGCCCAGTCCAGGATGAGCCCGAAAGCGAACGCGGTCTGCGAGTGCTCGCCGCTGCGGATCGGATGGGACAGCTTCGGCAGCCAGTCCCGGATCCGGTCGGCGGCGAGCGCTTCGATCGGCGCCAGCGCCTGCCGCCAGCGGCGCGCGTCGGGATCGTCCCACTCGCGCAGCTCGGCGGCGAGCTGCAGGAGCCAGGCGAGCCCGTAGGGCCGTTCGAAGCTGTCGCGGCCGGGCGCCTCCAGGTACGCCGCTTCCCCCTGCAGGTTGGCGAGGGTCAGGCTCCGGGCCAGCGCCGCCCGGGACGCGGCTGCCGCCTCCGAGCCCGGATACAGGCGCGCCAGCCGCACGAGCAGCCAGTGCCCGTGCACGGACGAGTGCCAGTCGTAGCACCCGTAGAACGCCGGGGTCAGCTCCCGGGGCGGCCGGGCGTCTCCGTCGCCGTCGAGCACGTGCGCGATCTTGTTGGGGTACTCGCGGTGCACGCAGTCGAGGGCAAGACCGGCGAAGCGCGCGGCGAGCGCGGCATCCGCCTGAGACGCCGCGACCGGGGCGGCGGCTGCGACCAGCGCCAGCAGGACGGCGGCGGCGACGGCGGGCATCCGACCGCTTCGGTGCATGGACGCACAGGTTATCCGATCGCGTCAGGGCGCACCGTCGGCGACTGGCCGCGCGGGTGCAGGTGAGGAAGTTGTTGGAGACTTACCATCCAGATCCGTCCTGCGCCGGTGGTGCGCTATCATCAGACCTGAATTCGGACCGTTTTCGAGGTGCTCGATGCCGACCGAGATCGTCAGTCTGAGCCAGTTCAAGGCCAGGGCGGCGCAGATGCTCGCCGAGATGAAGGCCGCGGAGAAGCAGATCGTCCTGACGCAGCGCGGCGCCGCCAGCGCCGTCGTCCAGGACTTCGACGCGCACGAGCGCCAGCGGAACGCGCTGCTCATGCTCAAGCTCATGGTGCAGGGCGAGGCCGATATCCAGGCAGGGCGGACCGCCTCGCAGGTTCACGTGTTCGCGGACATCAGGGAGCGCCTGACGACGTCCGCGGATGGCTGACTTCGAGGTCCGGTGGACGGAGACAGCGAGTCTCGATCTCGAACGAATCGTCACGTTCATCGCCGAAGAGAGCCCGGCTCGAGCGTTGGCGGCGCTGGAGCAGGTGGAACGTCGCTGCCGGATGCTCTCCGAATTCCCGGGACGCGGGCGAATCGTTCCCGAGCTCAGGGCGGTGGACGTGGCCGTCTATCGAGAGCTGATTGAGGGACCGTGGCGCATCGTCTACCGCTACGACGTGGATCGCGTCCAGGTGATGGCGGTTCTCGACGCCCGCCGGGATCTGTCCAGCCTGCTGCTTGAGCGGCTGGTCCGCTGAACCGCGGCCGGCGTGTCCACCGGAGCCGGATCGGGCACAATAGGCGGCTCATGGAGGAGACGATCGAGATGAGACGCACACTCTGCCTGACGGCGCTTAGCGGGGCGAACACGGAGTTCCCCGACACGATCGACTTCGTGGTGCACGAGAACACCGCGGCGCACATGGCCAGTGCGGACTGCGACGACGGTGCCGGGTTCGAGGGCGGCTCGATCAAGAACTGCGAGGGCGCCGCGGCCGGGCGGAGCGCGGCGGAAACGGCGGCCGCCTACGCGGTGCCGGACGAGTACAGCGACTTCCAGGCGCCGGCGAACCGGGTGGAGCAAATCGTCGGTCTCATCTACGAGGGACGCTAGGCGGCCGGAGGAGGCCGACTCCACTCCCCATTCGGAACAGAGCATGGCGGCAGGCACGACGACCGGCTCAGCGCTGTGGTGGTGTCGGTGATCTACTGCCACCTGCGGAAGATCGCTGCCGCAGCGGCGCGCGAGGCCCTCGGCGTCGCCGCGCATCCGCGCGACTGACGCGCGCCGGAGCTGCACGGCGTCGTCCAGGGTTCCATGAAGATCTGGCCCGGCAAGCCGTACCCGCTCGGGGCTACCTGGGACGGGATGGGCGTCAACTTCTCGCTCTTCTCGGAGCATGCCGAGAGGGTGGAGCTCTGCCTCTTCGAGGCCGTCGACGCGACGCGCGAGGCTGCCCGCATCGCGCTCCCGGAACGGACCGATCTCGTGTGGCACGGCTATCTGCCCGACGTCACCCCGGGGCGGTTGTACGGGTACCGGGTGAGCGGGCCGTACGACCCGTCGTCGGGTCATCGCTTCAACCCCGCCAAGGTGGTCCTCGACCCGTACGCGAAGCGCATCGGCCGTACCCTGCGCTGGCACGACGCGGTCTACGGCTATCCGCTCGACCACCCCGCGGGCGACCTGGCCGCGGACCCGCGGGACAGCGCGCCGTACGCCCCTCTCGCCGCGGTGCTGGATCCCGCCTTCACGTGGGGCGGCGATCGGCGCCCGCGGACACCGTGGCACGACACGATCATCTACGAGGTCCACGTCAAGGGCTTCACGGCGCGTCATCCGGGCGTGGCGGAATCTCTGCGCGGCACGTACCTGGGCTTGGCCTCGGACGCCGCAATCCGCCATTTCGAGGACCTCGGGGTGACGGCGATCGAGCTCCTGCCGATCCATCAGTCGGCGAGCGAGCGGCGGCTCGACGCGGACGGCCTGAAGAACTACTGGGGCTACGACACGTTGGCCTACCTCGCCCCCGACGTGCGGTTCGCCACGGCGCCGGACCGTGCCGTGGCGGAGTTCAAGACCATGGTGCGCCGGTTGCACGACGCCGGGCTCGAGGTGATCCTGGACGTGGTCTACAACCACACCGCGGAGGGCGGCCGCGCGGGGCCGACGCTGTCGCTGCGCGGCATCGACAACCGCTCCTACTACCGCCTCGAGCCGGAGGACGCCGGCGAGTACCAGGACTTCACCGGCTGCGGCAACACGCTCAACGCCCTCCATCCGCGGGTGCTGCAGTTGATCATGGACAGCCTGCGGTACTGGGTGCTCGAGATGCAGGTCGACGGGTTCCGCTTCGACCTGGCCAGCGCTCTCGCCCGCGAGCTGTACGAGGTGGACCGGCTCGGCGCCTTCTTCGACATCATCCACCAGGACCCGGTCCTTTCGCAGGTCAAGCTGATCGCCGAGCCCTGGGACCTCGGCGCCGGCGGGTACCAGGTGGGCAACTTCCCGGTCCTGTGGACGGAGTGGAACGGGCGCTACCGCGACAGCGTGCGCCGTTTCTGGCGCGGCGACGAGGGGCAGGTCGCCGACCTGGCAACGCGGCTGGCGGGCAGCAGCGATCTCTACGAGCAGGATGGGCGGCGGCCCTCGGCGAGCATCAACTTCGTGACCGCGCACGACGGGTTCACGCTCGACGACCTGGTCAGCTACGAGCGGAAGCGCAACGAGGCGAACGGCGAATCGAACCGCGACGGGTCCGACGACAACCTGAGCTGGAACTGCGGGGTCGAGGGGGCCACCTCCGATCCCGGGGTGAGGACGCTGCGCGCCCGGCAGAAGCGGAACTTCCTCGCCACGCTGCTGCTCTCGCAGGGTGTGCCGATGCTCTGCGGCGGCGACGAGCTGGGGCGCACCCAGGGCGGCAACAACAACGCCTACTGCCAGGACAACGAGACGAGCTGGCTCGACTGGGACCTCGCGCCGGCCGAACGCGAGCTGCTGTCCTTCGTGCGGATGATGATCCGGTTCCGCCTGGACCACCCGGTGTTACGTCGACGGCGCTTCCTGCGGGGCCGGAGCACGCGCCGCGGCGCGGCCAAGGACCTGACCTGGTTCGACCCGGCGGGCCGCGAGATGACCGACGAGGCGTGGGACCGGGAAGCGGCGAGATGCGTGGGCGTACGCTTGGCCGGGGATGCGATAGACGAGACGGACGAGCGCGGCGGACGCATCGTGGACGACACGCTGCTGATGCTCTTCAATGCGCACGACCGCGAGGTTCCGTTCACGTTGCCGGAGCCGGGGCGCGCTGCGTCCTGGACCCGCGTGATCGACACGGAAGCGCCTGGTACTTCTCCGGCCGGGTTTCGCGGCGCGGACGCCTATCCGCTCGCTGCCCGTTCCGTGGCCGTGCTGCTCGCGCCGCGGTGACCGGCATGGGGTCACGTCCCACCTTGCACCGGCTGGCCCGGCTCCACGGGATCCAGGCGGCGTACACCGACGGCTGCGGCGTCCGGCGCCGCGCCTCGCACGAGTCGATCCTGGCCCTGCTCGAGGCGCTCGGCGCGCCGCTCGCGTCGCTACGTTCGCGCGACCTCGCCACGGCGACCGAGGCGCGTCGACGCGCGATGTGGGCGCGGCCGGTCGAGCCGGTGCTGGTCGCCTGGAACGGGCGCGGCCGCGACTTCCTGCTGCGCACGCCGGAGACGGCCCGCGGCCTCCTCGCACGCTGCCGGCTGCGGCTGGAGGACGGCCGGACGCGCTCGTGGACGGTCCGTTCCGGCCGGGCGCCGGCCGTTGCGTCCGCGACCGTGGATGGCGCACGGTACGTCGCGCGGCGGTCACCGCTTCCCCGGCGTCTGCCCCACGGTTACCACGATCTGCACGTCGAGATCGGGACTCGAACGTGGAGCGCGCTGGTCGTGGCCGCTCCAGTGCGGGCCTACGACGACGGCGAGCGTTCGTGGGGCGCCTTCCTGCCGCTCCACGCGCTGCATTCGGCGAACAGTTGGGGCGTCGGCGACTTCACCGATCTCGACGCGCTGGCCCGGTGGGTCGGCGCGCAGGGCGGTCGATCGGTCGGCTTGTTGCCGGCGCTGGCCGCCTTTCTCGGCGAGTGTCCGTTCGAGCCGAGCCCCTATCTGCCCGTGAGCCGCCTGTTCTGGAACGAGCTGCACGTCGATCCGCGGCGATTGCCCGAGTTCGCACAGTGCGAGCCGGCCAGGCGACTCGCGGCGTCCAGGGCGTTTCGAAGGCGCGTCGAGGCGCTACGCGCCGAGTCCCTGGTCGACTACCGCGAGGCGATGGCGCTGCGGCGTCAGATTCTGGAGCTGCTCGCCCGCTCCGTCGATGAACGCGGCCAGCGAGGGGAGCAGCTCCGGACCTGGGCGACCCGGCATCCCGTCGCCCAGGAGTACGCGGCCTTCCGCGCGATCGGCGAGCGGCTGGAGCGGCCCTGGCCGGCGTGGCCGGCAGCGATGCCGCCCGCGGAGATTCGCGTCGATGCGGCCGATCGCGACGCCATCCGCTACCATCTCTACGCCCAATGGGCGGCGGCCCGGCAGATCGCCGCACTGGAGAAAGACGCCGGCGCGCGGGGCGTCGGCCTCTACCTGGACGTGCCGGTCGGCGTGCATCCGGACGCGTTCGACGTCTGGCGGCATCCCGCGCTCTTCGCCCGCGGCGCCGCGCTCGGCGCCCCGCCCGATCCACTCTTCGCGGACGGGCAGGACTGGAGCGCCCCGGCCCCGCATCCCGAGACGGCGCGGCAGGATCGATACGCATACTTCCGGGCGGGTCTGGCGCACCAGATGGCGCACGCGACGGCGGTGCGGCTCGACCACGTGATGGGCCTGCACCGGCTGTTCTGGATCCCGCGCGGCGGCGGCGCCGCCGACGGCGCCTACGTGCGCTATCCCGCCGACGAGCTCTACGCCATCGTGTGCCTCGAATCCCACCGGCATCGTACGCGGGTGGTGGGGGAGAACCTCGGGACCGTGCCCCGCTACGTGAACGCGGCGCTGTCGCGGCACGGGCTGGCGCAGCTCCACGTCCTGCAGTTCGGGATCGCGCCGGGCGCCGCGGACGTGCTCGCGCGCGTTCCCCGCCGCGCATTCGCCTGCGTGAACACCCACGACACCCCGACGTTCGCGGGGTTTCTCGCAGGCCGCGACATCGCCGGGCGCGTCGACCGCCGCGTCCTCGACGCCGGCCGCGCCGCGGACGAACACCTTCGCCGGCAGGAGGAAGTCGCCGCGTTGCGAGGCGCCCTGGGGCGGGTCGTCCAACAGGCGAGCGACGCGCCGGTCCCGAGGTACGCCGCGGACCTCGACCTCCTGTGTGCCTGCCTCGGGCGGCTCGCCCGCAGCGAGGCAGGCACGGTGATCGTCAACCTGGAGGATCTGTGGCTGGAGCTGCAGCCGCAGAACGTCCCCGGCACGGGACCGCGGGAGTACCC
Source organism: Vicinamibacterales bacterium (assembly GCA_965116825.1). GTDB lineage: Bacteria > Acidobacteriota > Vicinamibacteria > Vicinamibacterales > UBA8438 > WTFV01. The sequence continues at coordinate 1,867,309 of OZ220736.1, read as the reverse complement.
CAACTGGAGGCGACGGGCGCGCTACGCGCTGGAACGGCTCATGCGGATCCCGGAAGCGACGGCCGTGCTCGGCGTCCTGACGCGCCACCGCGCCGGATCGCGGCTTCTGGACTGACCGGCCTTCGTGCTCACCGGCGCTGCATGTCGCTCGACAGGCCGCCGGCCGCCGGGAGATAGCAGAGCCGCACGTAGTCCATCACCATCCGGTCGGCGTTGAAGCGCCAGCCCAGGGTGTGGATGGCCTGCTTCATGCGGGCCGTCCAGGCGCGCGGCACGCCGTCCGGGTCGCGGTCGTAGAAGAGCGGCACGACTTCGTCGGCGAGCACGCGCAGGAGCTCCTCGGCGTCCCGCCGGTCGTGCGCCTCGTCCGATGTGTGCGTCTCGCCCCGGCCTATCGCGAACCCGTTCGCGCCGTCGTAGGCCTCGGCCCACCAGCCGTCGAGGACCGACAGGTTGAGGCCGCCGTTCAGCAGGACCTTCTGCCCGCTCGTGCCGGACGCTTCCTGGGGCCGGCGGGGATTGTTGAGCCAGACGTCGACGCCCTGGACGAGCTGCCGGCCGAGGCTGATGTCGTAGTCCTCCAGGAAGACGAGCTTGCCGATGAAGCGGGAATCGCGGCTCAGCTCGTGGATCTGCCGCAGCACGCCCTTGGCCGGCTCGTCCCGCGGGTGCCCCTTGCCGGCGATGACGAACTGGATGGGGCGCTGCGGGTCGTTGACGAGGCTCGCCAGGCGGTCCGGGTTCCGGAGGAACAGGGAGGCGCGCTTGTAGGTGGCGACGCGGCGGGCGAAGCCGATGGTCAGCGCGTCCTGGCTCAGCGCGTGGGACAACTGCTCGAGGACGACCGCGGGCTCGCCCCGGCGCGCCGCCTCGCGCAGGACCCGCCGGCGCACGGCGTCCAGCAGGCGGATCTTGAGGGCCACGTGGGTCTCCCACAGCGCCCCGTCGCTCACGTTCTCGATTCCGGCCGAGATCTCCGGGAGGGTGTCCTCGCGCGAAGCCTCCGAGGCGAGGTGGCGGTCGTACAACTGCTGCATCTGCGGTGCGAGCCAGCTCGGCACGTGGATGCCGTTGGTGATGTGCCCGATCGGCACGTCCTCCTCCGGGCGGTCGCCCCACAGGCCCGTCCACATGTGCCGCGTGACGTCTCCGTGCAGCGACGACACCGCGTTGGCGCGCCGGGACACGCGGAGTCCCAGCACCGTCATGCAGAACTCCTCGCCGGCGTCGTCCGGATTCACCCGCCCGAGGCTCATGAGCCGCTCGTGCGAGATGCCGAGCGTGTCCCGGAGCGGCGCCAGGTGTTCGTCGACGAGGTCGGACGGGAAGCGGTCGTGCCCGGCCGGGACCGGGGTATGCGTCGTGAAGACGGTGCGGCGGGCCACCTGCCGGACCGCCGTCTCGAAGTCGACTCCCTCCCGCTCCATGCAGTGCCGGACCGCCTCCAGCACCGCGAAGGCGCTGTGGCCCTCGTTCAGATGGAAGACGCCCGGCACGATGCCCAGTGCATGCAGCGCCTTCAGCCCGCCGATGCCGAGCAGCAGCTCCTGGCGGACCCGGACCCGCAGGTCGCCGCCGTAGAGCCGCGCTGTGAGGGCACGATCTTCGGGCGTGTTCCCCTCGACGTCCGAGTCCAGCAGCAGCAGGATTCGCCGGCCGACGGCCGCCTGCCACACCCGGGCGCGCAGGATGCCGCCGCCGGTCTCGATCTCCGGCGCGATCGCGTCGCCGTCGGGGCCTACCGCCGGCTCCAGCGGCAGCTTGGCGACGTCGACCTCCGCGTACTCCTCCTGCTGCCAGCCGGAGGCGTCGAGGCGCTGCCGGAAGTAGCCCTGGCCGTAGAACAGGCCCACGCCGACGAGCGGGACGCCGAGGTCCGAGGCGCTCTTGATATGGTCGCCGGCCAGCACGCCCAGCCCGCCCGAGTAGATCGGCAGCGATTCGTGGATCCCGAACTCGGCCGAGAAGTAGGCGACCGGCTGGCGCCGCAGCACCCCGGCGTGCGTGTCTCCCCAGGTCGTCGGACGCTCGCGGTACTCCTGCAGCCGGCGGAACGTGTGGTTGATGCGGTGGGCCAGTGCGAGGTCGCCGATGCGCTCGTCGAGATCGTCGAGGGGCATCTCCGACAGCAGCGCCACCGGGTTGCGTCCGAGTTCTTCCCAGCGTGCCGGATCCAGATCCTGGAACAGGCTCATCGCGCTGGCGTCCCAGCTCCACCACATGTTCCGCGCGAGCGCCCAGAGCCGCCGCTGCAGCGGCCCGATGGATTGATCGCGCTCGCGAACCTGCGCGACGATGGGGCTGATTTCACCGGCGGCCAGCAGCAGCGACGCGATCTCGTCGTCGGAGAAGCTCCGCTCCTCGATCGTCTGCACGATCAGCACGCCTTGCAACAGCTCCCGGTCGATCAGGGGGACGCCGAGGAACGCGTAGTAGGGATCCTCGCCGGCCTCGGCGAAGTGCTTGAAGCGCGGGTGCCGCTTGACGTTCGGCACCTCGATCGGCCGCAACTGCTCGGCGACCAGTCCCGCCAGACCCTCGTGGAGCTCCATCCGGACCTTCCCGACGCTCTCCGGGCGCAGGCCGACGGTGGCGGCCAGAACGAGGTGGGTGCGGTCCGATTCGAGCAGGTATATCGAGCAGACGTCCACGCCCATCCGGGTCTGAAGCTGCCGAACGCCGGCCGTCAGGGTCTCTGTGGGGTCGACATGTCGTGTGGTCAGGTGCATACCTCGCGAGAAGGGCCGTGGGGCGCAAGTGTACCCGGATGTTGGGGGACACGGAGCGGCATCGTCAAGGCGGGGGCGTACGCGTGTCCGAGTGGATCCGGGGGCCGGAATGGGCGCCGGAGCCCGGGGGGCACCCCTGGGCACCCCCCACCCGGCTCCGCCGCCCCGGTCGTTCTGTTCAGCTCACCGCAGCTTCCCGCGCGGCCCCGGCGCCGGCCGGCGCCAGCGGCCGGAAGTCCGTCGTCGGCGCCAGCTCCTCCTGCAGGAGCCGGAGGCTGAAGGCGGGCTGCCGGCCGATCGCCAGCAGCGACTCGGCGATGCGCGCGGGCTGCCCCCAGTCGTTCCACATCACGCCGTCCAGCGACTGCATGGCGATGCGGTCGGACGCCCGCTCGAGCAGCTCGGAGGAGAAGTTGACCCGCGGCATGGTCTCGTACACCTCGTCGAGCACGCCGGCCTCCCGCCGCGTGCCGATGGCCGCCTGCAGCACGGAGAAGAACGGGGTCAGGCCCGGGAGCCGCTCGCACGCGAGCTCCCACAGGGTGCGGGCGCGCGCCACGAGGACGAGCGTGTTCCACAGGGCGCCGCGCTCGTAGAGCCGGGCCGCTTCCGCCGGCGCCGGCTTCTCGACGAAGGACTCCACGGCGAATACGCGGTGCGCCGGCTGGCGTCCGAGATCGTCGGACGGGACGATCCAGCCGTACTCGTCCTCGATGTCGGTGGGCGCCGCTCCCAGCAGGAGGATCCGGTCGCCGAGCCGCTCGGCGGCCTGAATCGCCACCTGCACCTTCGCCACGAACCGCCACTCCGGATACACGAAATGATCCGAGGGGAGGATGACCAGCGTGGCGTCCGGATCGCGGTGCATCGCGTGGACCAGCCCCAGGAGCACGCCCGGCGCCGTGTCGAGGTTGGCCGGCTGCTCGATGAACGCACCGTCCGTCGCGCGCGGCGCTCGAGCGCGCAGCACGTCGCGGTGGTGGCGCCCGACGACGGTCAGGATGCGGCTCGGGTCGCACAGGCAGGCGGCCCGGTCGAGCGTGTGGTCGAGCATCGAACGCGTCCCCGCGAACGTGCAGTACTGTTTCGGAACGTGCCGGCCGAGCCAGCGCTCGGTCAGCGGCCGCAGACGCATACCATCGCCGCCGGCCAGCACGACCGCCATCGGTTGTGCCATGGACGTCATCATTTCTCTCTCTCCTCCGCTTGCCGCTTTCCGCCTGCCTCCGCCATTCGAATCCGCCGGAAGGCTGCAATATCGACAATCGTGTTTGTGAACGGCACGACGATCCACATGAATGTCGTGGCCCATGCATCCGCCGCGCCGCCCGTGCCTCTGACCCGAATGACTTGCGGGACGCAGACTCCTACGCCGGCTCGGATCCGTTCCGCAGCTCGCGTTCCGCCTGCAGCCAGTCGTCGAGCGGACCACCCGGTCCCTGCCGCTCCAGGGACAGGAAGTAGGCACGCTCGGCAATCTGTGCGTCGGTCGGCTCCGGCGCCGCCGCCTCGATCATGCCGGCCGCTTCGACTGCCCCGGTGGCGGTTGTCGTTTCCGCAGGCGCCGCCGCCTCGATCGGCTTCACCGCGGTGCGGCGGGTGGTCTTCCGCGGTGCGGTCTTCCGCGTGCGCTTGACGGTCCCTGTCGACGGTGTCGTTCGTTTCGCCATTTCCCCTCGAGTTCCTCCAACTCGCGATCCATCACGGAGCCGGCGCGCCAACGGCTCCGCGCCATTCGACCGGCGCTGCACCTCGACCACCGGGGACGCGGGGTCCTAAAGCGGCCAGGGTCAAGACTACCGGCGCCGTATGTCCAGGAAGTGTCGCGCGCGTTCCGTTCCTGTAAAACCCGTAGCGATGCAAGAGCGTTCGAGCGGCGCCCAACGACAATGCCTGGGAGCAAGAGTCGTGCCGCCACCCGGAACCGGCCGCCCGAAGTCCGGAACATCTGCCCTGTCAAGCAGATACCGTCTGTAGGACCGGGCCGTGCGGCGCGTCACCCCAGAGCACGAAACCACAACGATGTCCGAGCGACGAGCTGATGCGACATTCCTGTGGCTGTGAGCCCGTGGCAAGAGGCCCACTGCATTCGGGCGAATCTGCATCCCGCCCGGATTGCGTCGCGGAGCGTTGCCGAGCCGGCCTGTCCTGAAACCAGAGCTGTCCCGGAAGGGGAGCGCCAGCGGGTTGGTCGTCAGTCCTTGCTCAAGAATAGCACGCTGAGCGGCGGCAGCGTAAGACGCAGCGAGAAAGGGCGGCCGTGCGAAGGTTCCTCCCGGGCGCCGGCGCACCCCCCGTTGCCGACGTCGCGCCCGCCGTAGCACGACGCGTCGCTGTTGAGCCGTTCACGCCAGGCGCCCCCGTGCGGAACGCCGACCGGGTACGCGTGTCGCTCGACCGGCGTGAAGTTGCAGACGACGACGATCGGCTCGCCGCCACGGCCCCGGCGCAGGAAGCTCAGGACGCTGCTGCCGCGGTCGTCGCAGTCAATCCACTCGAAGCCGGACGGCTCTGCATCGAGCTCGTACAGGGCGGGCTCGCCGCGGTAGAGCCGATGCAGGTCGCGCACCCATGTGCGCAGACCGCCGTGGAGCGGCTCGTTCAGCAGGTGCCAGTCGATGCTCTCGGCGTGCGTCCATTCCCTTTCCTGACCGATCTCGCCGCCCATGAAGAGGAGCTGCTTGCCGGGATGCCCGACCATGAAGCCGTAGAGCAGCCGCAGGTTGGCGTGCCGCTGCCACTCGTCGCCCGGCATGCGCGCGAGCAGCGATCCCTTCCCGTGCACGACCTCGTCGTGCGACAGCGGCAGGATGAAGTTCTCGCTGAAGGCGTAGACCAGGCTGAAGGTGAGCGCGTCGTGGTGGTGGCTGCGGTGGACCGGATCCTTCGACATGTACTCGAGGGTGTCGTTCATCCAGCCCATGTTCCACTTGAAGCCGAATCCGAGCCCGCCGGCGTCCGTCGGGCGGGTCACCAGCGGCCACGCGGTCGATTCCTCGGCCACCATCATGACGCCGGGGTGCTCGGCGTAGACGCGCGCATTCAGGTGCTGCAGAAAGCCGACGGCGTCCAGGTTCTCGTTCCCGCCGCGGGCGTTCGGAACCCATTCGCCGGCCTCGCGCCCGTAGTCGAGATAGAGCATCGAGGCGACCGCGTCCACCCGCAGGCCGTCGAGGTGGTACTTCTCGAACCAGAAGAGGGCGCTGGAGATGAGGAAGTTGCCGACCTCGCGGCGGCCGTAGTTGAAGATCAGCGAGCCCCAGTGGGGATGCTCCCCCTGCCGCGCGTCCGCGTGCTCGTAGAGACAGGTGCCGTCGAAGCGGGCCAGACCGTGGGCGTCCTTCGGGAAGTGCGCGGCCGACCAGTCCACCAGGACACCGATGCCGCGCCGGTGCAGCGTATCCACCAGCTCCATGAACTCCTGCGGCGTTCCGAAACGGCTCGTCGGCGCGAAGTAGCCGAGCGTCCCGTAGCCCCAGGACTCGTCGAGCGGATACTCGGCGACGGGCAACAGCTCGACGTGCGTGAAGCCGAGCTCCGCGACGTGGTCGGCCAGCCGGCCGGCGATGTCGCGGTAGGTCAGCCAGCCGCCTGCGCCGGGGACGCGCATCCACGAGCCCAGGTGCACCTCGTAGATCGCGATCGGGGCGTCGTGCGCATTGCGGGCCGCACGCGAGGTCATCCAGTCGCCGTCGCTCCAGGCGTAGCCCGACAGATCCCAGACCCGCGACGCGGTGCGGGGGCGCAGCTCGGCGGCGAACGCGTACGGGTCGGCCTTCTGCACGGCAGCGCCGACTCCCGGCGAGACCTCGTACTTGTAGAGGGCGCCGCTCCCGACCCGCGGGACGAACGTCTCCCAGACCCCCGCCTCAGCTCGCAGCCGCATCGGGTGCGCCGCCGCGTCCCACGCGTTGAAGTCGCCGATGACGGAAACGTCGCGGGCGTTGGGCGCCCAGACGGCAAAGTGCACGCCGTCGGCGCCGTCCTGTCGCGCGAGGTGCGCGCCGAGCTTGTCGTAGCTGCGGTAGTGGGTGCCGCCGGCGAGGAGATGGAGGTCGTAGTGGGTGAGAAACGGTGAATCGCCCGAATTGACGCGTGCCGCCATCCGATCAGCTTACAGCCGGCGGCGGACGAGCGACGCGGCCCGGGCGGAATGCATCGCCGCTCGAATACCGCGGCGGGCGCCGCAGGCTGCCAGGCCGACCCTTCCTGTCGCGCGCGCCGCCGCGGAACCATCAGGTCCGGGGCCTAGGCGGACGCCTCCACGCGGACGGTCACGACGTCGGTCTCGTGGTACTGCTGGTGGCGCACCGACGAAGCCAGGTGCCGCAGAAGTCGGAGCGAAACTTCCTGCTCGACCTCGTGGCCGGCCACGCGATCCCCGAGCACCGCCATGCGATCCTCGATGTTCGACTCGTCGGTAGCGGCCACGAACTCCAGCTCGGCGGCGCGGCCGTCGTGGCGGGCGCTGATCTGCAGGCGGCGCTCTTCCCCGCGGCCTTCCTCGTCCTGCCGGACGAGGGTGAGTAACGTCTCCTCGCCGACCGCGCGGAGCCGGTCTGTCATCGCCGCGCTCCAACTGCGGGTCTTGGCGAACTCCGTGAGGAACTTGTCGATGGCCGGGTAGGCGTCCGCGTTCAGGGCGGTACGGAGGCGGTGCGGCCGCGACCTGGACAGTTCGAGGAACAGCGTCATCAGGATCGCGGCCAGGCCGCCGGCGGTCATGCCGTTACCCAGCAGCCCGCTCCAGGCGCCCAGCGCGTCGGCGAAGATCAGCTCGTTCTGGAACCCGAGGCCGATCCAGAAGCCGACGCCCGCGACGACGCCCTTGCGATAGTCGACGCCGTCCTCGACCACGACCCGCATGCCGAGCACGAAGAGGGTGGCCATCAGCACGATCGTGTAGGCGCCGACCACGGGGCCCGGGATCGCGAGGATGAGCGCCATGAACTTCGGGAGGAACGCCAGCACGATGAAGACGGCCCCGATGTAGACGCCGACCATGCGGGAGGCGACGCCGGTGATGTCCGTCACCGAGACGCTGGACGAGTAGGTCGTGTTCGGCACTGTCGCCGCAAGGCCTGAGAGCAGGTTGCCCACCCCGTCGGCGGTGACCGCGCCCTGCACCACGCGGTAGTCGGTGGCCCGCGGCCGGCGCCGCGAGACGCGCTGAATGGCGACGCCGTCGCCGATGGTCTCGATGGCCCCGATCAGCGTCACGAACACGAAGGCCGGCAGCAGGGCCCAGAACGCGACGCCGAACTGGAGGTCGAAGCCCGGCCAGCCGCCCGCCGGCAGCCCGACCCAGCCGGCCTCGGCGATGAGCTGCGTGTTGTACAGGCCGAACCAGGCGGCGACCGCGCAGCCGGTGGCGATGCCGATGACCGGCGCCCAGAGGCGGACGACGCCCGCGGCGCGGAGAGTGACCCCGACCGTCACCACGAGGGTCACGAACACGCTCGTCGGGGCGGCGGCCGGCGGCGCGCCTTCCGGCACGTCGGCCAGCATCCCGAACATGATCGGCATCAGGGTCACCGGGATGAGCATGATCACGGTGCCGCACACCGTCGGGGTGAGGATCCGCCGGAGCAGGGACAACTGGGTCGAGAGCCCGAACTGGAACAGCGCGGAGAGGGTGACCAGCGTCGCCAGAAGCCCGGGTCCGCCCTCGACGAGCGCGGTGACGCACACGGCGATGAAGGCGGCCGAGGTGCCCATCAGCAACACGTGGCCGGATCCGATCCGGCCGATCCGGACCGCCTGGAGCACGGTCGTCACGCCGCTGATCGCGAGTGCGGCAAAGGCGGCCCACGACAGGAAGTCCTCGCTGCCTCCGGCCGCGCGCACCACGATGGCCGGCGTCAGCACGATACCCGCCACGGTGAGCATCGCGAACTGGAATCCGAGCCCGAGGGCCAACGCGGGCGGCGGTTGCTCCTCGGGCTCGTAGCGTACGTCTCTGACTCCTGCAGCAGTTGTCGCGCTCATGTGGCGTTGTCCTATCCCGGCCTCTCCGGCCGACGATGTTCGCTTGTACACGATTCCTCGTGCCGGCGTAAAGTAGTTCGGCCGTGCCGGCTCGCTCGATAGCGAACCGGCGCCCGCGGGGACGGTCCCCCCGCCCTGCCGGGACGAAGGAGGCGCTTGGGCATGCGCATTGCCATTGTCAGCTCGGAAGCGGCGCCGTTCGCGAAGACCGGCGGGTTGGCCGACATGGTCGGCTCGCTGGCTGCCGCGCTGGCGCGTCGCGGGCTCGACGTGACCCTCATCCTGCCGGCGTACCGCTGCGTTCTCGAACGCAGCGATGTCGCTGCGACCGGGATGGCCTTTCCGGTTCCGGCCGCCGACGGAATCGAACACGTGGAAGTCCTGGAGGGCGTCCGCGGTGAAGGCGTGCGGGCCCGCTTCGTCCGGGTCGATCGGTTCTTCGACCGCGACGGCCTGTACGGCCAGGGCGGGACGGAATACGCGGACAACGCCGACCGGTTCGCCTGCTTCGCGCGGGCCTCGCTCGCGCTGCTCGCCCGGGTCGACCCGCCGGACGTGCTGCACGGGCACGACTGGCAAACGGGCCTGGCGGTGGCGTACCTCCGGCTGCAACCCGAGCGCTACCCGTCCCTGACGTCCACGCGCACCCTGTTCACGGTGCACAACGTCGGCTACCAGGGACTGTTCGACGCCGGCGTGTTTCCCCGTCTCCAGGTGGATTCCGCGCACTACTGGCCGAACTTCGAGTTCTACGGGAACATCAGCTACCTGAAGGCCGGCCTGTCCCTCGCGGACCACCTGACGACCGTCAGCCCGAGCTACGCCGAGGAGGTCAAGACGCCGGAGCAGGGCTGCGGTCTCGACGGCGTCTTCAGGGAGCGGGCGGCCGATCTGGTGGGGATCATGAACGGCGCCGACTACCGTGTCTGGGACCCGGACGCCGACGCCTTCGTCGCCCGGCGCTATTCCGCGGCCGCCCCCGCGGGCAAGCACGACTGCAAGCGGGATCTGCAAACGCGGCTGGATCTGCCTCCGGTGGACGCGCCGCTCGCCGGCATGGTCGCCCGGCTGGTCGACCAGAAGGGGCTCGACGTGGTGGCCGGCGCCCTTGATGCGCTGCTGTCGCAGGACCTGCAGATTGCGGTGCTGGGGACGGGCGACCCGCACCATGAGCGCATGCTCGCCGATTTCGCCCGGGGGCACCCGCGCCGCATGGCGACCCGCATCGGATTCGACGAGGAGCTGGCCCACGTCATCGAGGCGGGCAGCGACATGTTCCTGATGCCCTCGCGCTACGAGCCGAGCGGCCTCAACCAGCTCTACAGCCTGCGCTACGGCACGATCCCCATCGTGCGTGCCACCGGCGGCCTGCGGGACTCGGTCGCGCCTTTCGACCCGGCGACGGGCGAAGGCACCGGCTTCCTGTTCGGCGACTACTCGTCCGAGGCGCTCGTGGGGGCCGTCGACCGGGCGTTGGACTGCTACGGCCGGCCGGACGCGTGGCGGCGGCTCGTGGCCAACGCCATGGCGCAGGACTTCTCCGTGGACCGCACCGCGGCGGAGTACGCGGCGCTCTACGCAAGCCTCCTCCGGCACACTTGAGTGCTCGCCGCCGCCCCGGACAAGCGTCAGGACTTGGAGCGCGTGAACACTGATAGCGTCTCGATGCGTTCACTGGTCGCAGGTCACCTGCATGCGCTCGCGCGGCGGACGCAGGTGCGGCTCTACCACTGGCGGGAAGGCAACCACGAGGTGGACCTGGGCATGCTGCCCGGTGCTGCCGCCAACCGCGTCGGGCTGCGGCCCCTGGATCTCTTCCTGCTGGCCGCGAGCCGGCAGGCGGAGACGGCGCTCGAGCAGAGGCTGATAAGCTGAGCGCCGCGTTGACTGACAGTTCCACGGCCGTTCCGCAGGATCGCGTCGATCTTCCGCGCTGGCGGACGCCCGCGCTGGTCATGGCCGCAGCATGCGCCATCGCCATGCTCGGCTTCGGCGCGCGGTCGGTCTTCGGACTGTTTCTGGAGCCGATGACCTCTGCGCGCGGCTGGGGACGCGAGACATTCGCGCTGGCCCTCGCGGTCCAGAACCTCATGTGGGGCGTGGCCCTGCCGTTCGCCGGCGCGCTCAGCGACCGGTTCGGGCCGCCGCGGGTGCTGGCGCTGGGGGCGCTGATCTACGCGGCCGGCATCTGGGGGATGACCACCGCCGAGAGCGCCGGCATGCTGCAGTTGACGGCCGGCATCCTGGTGGGGGTCGGGGTGGCGTTCACCGCGTTCTCCATCGCGCTTGCCGCCATGGCGAAGGTGGTGGGCCCCGAGCGGCGCTCGCTGGCGCTCGGGCTGGGAACCGCGGCGGGGTCCTCAGGGCAGGTGGTCTTCTCGCCGCTGGGGCAGGCGTTCATCACCGCCTACGGGTGGCAGGCCGCGCTGCTGTTCCTCGCCGGGTCGGCTCTCCTGATCGCGCCGCTGGCCTTCGTGCTGCCCGGCTCCCCGGCCGTGCGCGGCGAGGCGCCGGCGGCCGAGCAGTCGCTGCCGGCCGCCCTGCGGGAGGCGATCGGGCACCGCGGCTACCTGCTGTTGACCACCGGTTTCTTCGTCTGCGGCTTCCACGTCGCCTTCATCACGGTGCATTTCCCGGCCTACGTGCGCGACCTCGGGCTCTCCGCCTCGGTCGGGGCGGGGGCGATCGCGGTCATCGGCCTGTTCAACATCCTCGGCTCGTTCGCGTCCGGCGCCGCCGGCCAGCGCTGGAGCAAGAAGTGCGGGCTCAGCACCATCTACGCGTCCCGCGCGGTGGCCATCACGGCGCTGATGCTGCTGCCGAAGACGGCGGCCGTCATCTACCTGTTCGCCGCCGTCATGGGCGTGCTGTGGCTCTCGACGGTGCCGCTCACCACCGGGATCGTCGGCCAGATATTCGGGGTGCGCTATCTGGCCACCCTGTTCGGCGTGGTCTTCCTCAGCCACCAGCTCGGCAGCTTTCTCGGGGTCTGGCTGGGCGGGTGGCTCTTCGACACGACCGGTTCCTACGACGGCGTCTGGTGGGCCGGCGTCACCCTGGGTCTCGCCGCCGCGCTCATCCACCTGCCGATAGACGAGCGTCCGCTCGTGCGCCGGGACTCGCTTGCCGCGGCCGGTTCCGGAACCTGACTGGAAACGTGGAACGCGGACCTGACTGAAACCAGCTTCAACCATCCTGCCGCTCCCGCCGCTCCAGGATCTCCACGTCGGCGAGATCCTTGGCCCGCGCAGTGGCGCGCTTGTTGTCCAGCAGCGCCGTTCGTCCGAGGAAGGGTACGTCGAGCGTTCCGACGCGGTGCACGCTCCTGGTCGGCCACGCGTCGTCGAAGTCGACCCCGGTAATCGACGTGAGGACATCGATCCGACGGGGAGCCTCGCCCATCTGAATTACTACGCCCGGAGTGGTCAGGTCGCTCTGCGTCAGGCCGAGCGCCCGGATCGGCGCGCCGAACTCGACGAGTGCGTCCCAGACCCTCGCGGCGTTTTCGGGGTCGGACCGGACCCATACGTCGAGATCGCCCGTTGCACGCGGCACGCCGTGCGCGGCCATCGCGTGTGCGCCGACGACGAGAAACCGGGCATCGGCCTGCAACAGGGCGGCCAGCAGGTCGAGAAAATCGGGGTTCACCGTCTCGGGTCGGTTGAGGATGGAGAGAACGGCTCGCGGATGACGCGTCCCGGCATTCGGTCTCTCGTGTATCCGGGCAGGCAAAGGCCAGCCGAGGTCCAGGCGTCGACAGCGAGCCGCCACATCATGGCGATCCGTTCTTCGGGGGTGGCCCGGTCGCTGAGATCGTCGCCGGGCTCCTCGCCCAAGCGGAACACCTTGACGGACCACGAGTTGCGCGCGTCGCGTCGCTCTTCGGTTGCGGCGTGATTCCGTGACATCACCCTCGATCATATGTCGAGCGCTACGGTGCAGGACGGCCAGGTACCGCTCGTGATGAGGGCAAGTGGATCAGAGTTCGACCCCAGGTCGGACTGGCTCTCCGAGGAGCTCCACGGAGCACTCGCGGGTAAGTCCTCCCGACGCATCGACGGGGAACACCGTTTGGTTTACGCGGTCGAGAACGATCGTGTGTACTTTCTCCAAGCTCGCGGCCACTACTGATGTCAACCCTGTGCTCTGCAGGGCGGGGCCACGGATTGGCGGCGATCGGCCTTCACGCTCCGCAGCCGGTGCTGCGGCGCGGACCGGAATCGCGCTTCGGCTCCGTCGTTCAAGAGACGTTGTCAGCGATCATGCGCCCGTCACGATGTACGCCGCCGCCCGACTATGGGGCAGCGTCCGCGTCCCCTGGCCAGGGGATCGGCTCGTCGGCGGCGAACCGCCGCAGGACGTTCTCGGTGATGCGCGAGACGTCGTTGTCGTAGTCGTTGTAGGAGAGGCTCCCGCTCCAGGCGATGGAGCTGGTCGAGAACACGGCGCCGCCGCTCGGGTATTCCATGTACGCCATGTCCGCATACACGAGGACGTTCTCGGTGCCGCCCTGCCGCGAGTCCGACGTGTTGACCTCCTCGACCACGTGCTGGTACGCGTCCGAGTGCCCGAACGAGCGGGCCAGGACCAGGGTGTGGGCGGGTGATCCCAGCGCGTAGTCCACGCGATCGAGCTCGGATCCGGCGGCGCCCACCTCCAGAACCAGCGACGGGTGCTCGCCGATCAGCGCGTTCTCGTCCAGGCCCTCGAAGATGAACGCGGCGCGCGGATCGAAGCTGCCCGGCATGCGCCGGAACGGCGAGTTGCGGTCGAACCCCTGCGCGGTGAATCCGGTGCCCACCAGCCTCTGCGGCGCCCGGCCGCGGAAGCGCCAGAGCCCCCCGAACTCCCCGGTCGTGGCGTGGTAGTGCTCGCCCGCCGCGCCCTGCCAGGCCTCGGTGCCGTGGGCGCGGCGGACCTCGATGTGCCGTCCCGTCGGATCGAGGCTGGTGATCCAGTAGAAGCCGTTGCCGCCCATGTACATCAGGCGCCCGCCCCCGGTCAGGTACGCCTCGAGCGCGTCGAGCATCTCGGTCGACGTGTACTCGGGATGCGTCCCCGTCAGGATGACGTTGTACGGCTCGATCAGGTCGACGCCCTCGAGGTGCAGGTCGTGGTCGGTGATGATGTCGACGTCGAAGCCCTTGGCGTCGAACCAGTCGATCAGGTGCGTGTCCGCCATGAACTGCCAGGGATTGCGGGTGGTGATCTTCGGCCGCATGTTGGTGATCGGCCGCAGGGCCGACGAGTAGGTGATGCCGCTGCCGTCGGCGTGGGTGGAGTAGAGGCTGAGCTGGCCCTCGCCCTCCCGCCCGGTGCGGGCGTAGGCGAGGTAGCTGAACGTCGGCACGAGGAACGCGATACGGGCGGTGGTGGTGCCCCGCGGCGGCCGGACGAAGAACGGCGCGTGGTCCTCGTTGTCGGCGGTCCGCAGGCGGGCCGCGTAGACGCCGCTGGGGAGATCGTCCGGCACTTGCAGCTCGAAGCCGGGATCCCATGCTGCGTCCACCAGGTCGTCGTCGTGGAAGTAGATGGCGCCGTACTGGTCGCGCGCCTGCTTGAAGTCCATCACCGTCGCGTTCCAGGTGTGTCCCGTGACGGCGCGGGTGGGGGCGTTGACCGTTCGCCCGTGCAGTCCGCGCGGCGAGCGGTCGCTGACCGCCTCGGACTCGATGTCGGCGGCGAAGTCCCAGTCTGCCAGCGCGTCGCCCGGACCGCCGCCCTGCTCGATGGCGTCGATCTCGGCCTCGCGCAGGGCGCGGCCGTAGATCCGCGGGTTGTCGATCTTGCCGTTGTAGTGCCCGGCGGCCTTTCGTTCCCCGCCGGCGTCGGCCCAGTGGGCGGCCACGAGCAACGGCAGGTCGTTCGGGTCAATCGCCTGCACCGTGGTCGTCCGTTCGACCGTGGCCCGCGTCGCGTCGCCCGGAAACCCGGTCCGGGGGCGCTGCACGAAGAGCACCCGGCCGCTGGCGGCGTCGTAGCTCACCGCCACGAAGTACCAGGACGTGGGCACGCCGTGCGGCCGGGGCCTCGCGGCGCCGGGGATTGCCGATCGCCACGCGCGCAGCGGCGTCTCCGCGTGGAGCGTCTCGGCGGCGCCGTCGGGGCCGCCGAGACGCAGCGCCAGCCGGCCCTCCTCGTCGATGAACACGCCGTAGCCGCCCGCGGCGCCGGCGGACCACTTGGTGACGATCCCCTGCGCGGCGCGCGCTCCGAACGAGACGCCGGGCGTCGTCGGTGCGATCCAGGCCGTGATCGTGAAGCTCCCGTCCAATCGCAGGGCCGGGGCGTCCGGAACCAGCACGTAGGAGCCGAACGGCAGCTCCTGCCGGCGTCCCGGGTAGTCGCCGCTGACCGGCGTCTCGATGCGCGTCTCCTTGAAGCCTGGTCCGTTCGGATTGGCGTCGCCGTGAATCAGCCGCACGATGTCGGCCCGGTAGCTCGGCAGCTCGCTGCTCACCATGAACCGGATCGTCTCGCCCGGCTGCACGCTCAATCGGTCCGCGTAGCCGACGATGCCGCGCTCGCGGAGCATCTCCGGCACCTCGGTGGAGCGCTGCTGGGCAACCTGGGCCGTCGCGCTCGCGGCCAGTGCCGCAACGGCCAACGTCACGCTGGTCAAGACGTACGCACGCATCCGAATGGCGGCCATCGGGAAACTCCTCTCATCCTTCGGTATCGATCGCGGTGTCGACCGACGCGCCGCTGCGCAACGCCGTCGGTGAGGACGCCTGCTCGAGGAAGATCTCGGGCCGGCCGCTGCCGTCGGCCGGAAGGGCCCACACGTGCGCGATCGGCGATCCGGGCGCTTCCGGGAGGGCATAGAGGATGCTTCCCTCGTCGAGCCACTCGACTTGATCGTCCACGCTGCGCGACTCCGCCAGCGCGGTTTCCTTCAGCGTTTCCAGGTCGAGCACGTGCGGCCGCCAGTGCGGCTTCCCGCCGCCGGGCATCCGCTTCTTGAAGGCGATGCGCGTCTCGTCGGGCGACAGGGCCGGGCATTCGATGCCTCCCGTGACGACGCGTATGGCGCGGTCTTCGAGACTGCCCTCGACCAGGTACATCGCGCCGCCGGTGCCCAGAGTGGCGAAGAAGCGGTCGCCGTCCGCCGCGAACGTCACGCCCCAGAAGTTGAAGTCGAGCGAGTGGAACGGCTCGCCGTCCCGTGTGACCGGCAGCGCTTCCAGGTTCGCGACGACCAACGTGCCCGTGTCGGCGTCGACGATGCTGGTCTCGGTGGAGAACAGGCTGTCCGCGTACGAGTGGCCCGATACGAACACCGTGATCGCCGCGTGGCGGCCGTCCGGAGAGACGCGCGTGCGGCTCGGGATGCCGTTCAACGGGATGCGCTGGCGCGGGCGGAAGGCAGCGTCGAACAGTACGGCGGTGTAGGTCGTGAAGAAGTCGCGCTCCACGACCAGGCACGAGCCCTGCCCGGCGGCGAAGTGGAGGCGGTGGCAAATGAGCGGCGTGGCCTCTCGCGTTCGGTCCCCGTGCGCGTCGGTCTCCACCGCGAGGAAGCCGTGGCTTCGATCCAGCCCGGTGTGGCGAACGAGGAAACGGCGTTCGGTCGGCGGCGCCGCGTGAGCCTCCGATCGGGATTCGGTGACGCTCGGCGGTCGCCCGGTCGGTCCGGGCGCCGCGGCGTCCGGGAGACGCTCCGCCGCCTTCGCGTCCTCGCCCGAGGTGTCCGCACCTGTCGCGCCGGCGGTGTGCGCTCGCGCGGCCGGTGTCCGGACGGATCGGTCGGACGCCGTGTCGAGCGATTCGGTGATCGGGGGCAGGCCGCTCCCGTCCCGGTCGGTGGACCGCGCGATCGCGAACCACGCGTACGCGCCGGTCAGCAGGGCGCAGAGCGCGCACAGCAGCAGGAAACGCGCTCGGTTCGAAGGTCCGGCCGACGCGCCGCTCCCGGCGCCCCGCGCGGCTTCGCCGCCGGCCCCGCGGCGCGCAGCGTCCGCTCCGGTGCGTTCCTCTCCGTGCCGCTCAGATGGTCGCGTCTCGTCCGCCATCGCCGGCATACCCCCGCAGCGCCGCCGCGGCCAGGACGGTGGCGCCGCCGAGCGCGATCAGAAACCAGACCAGCGCCTGCGTCGGACCGTACGCGGCCCACGCCGCGCCGAAGGCGATGGAGGCCGCCAGCCGCCCGAGACTGGTCGCGGTGGTCAGCAGGGCGAGGCCCGTACCCCGGACCTCCGCGGGCAGCAGCGCGCTGGCCAGCGCCATCAGTACGCCCTCCGTCAACGCATAATAGCCACCCAGCAGCAGGATGCATACCGCCAAATCGGAGCGGGACACGTCGCCGGCAGCGGCGGTCAGGTACGCCAGCAGCAGCACCCCGTGTCCGGCGAGAAACGTGGTGCGGCGGCCGAAGCGGTCCGCCAGCATCCCGGCCGGCAGGGCCAGCAGCAGGAAACTGCCCGCGGTCCCGACGTAGAGGAGCGGGAACAGGCCCGGGTTCAGCCCCGTGCGCTGCTGCAGAACCAGATACAGGAACCCGTCGCTGACCGTGGCCAGGCCGAGCAACGTCCCGGCGCAGGTCAGTCCCGCGAATCCGCGCGTGGCGAACAGGGAGCGGATCGCCCGGCCGGGTTGCAGCGGCGTTTCCCGGTCCAGCGCCAGACCGCGCGCGCCGCGGACGAACAGCCAGAGGACGCCGACGCCGACGACGGCGACCGCGAAGCTCGCGACGAAGACCAGATCGTAGGCATCCGGTGCGGCGGACAGGATGGCGAGCGCCACGAGCGGCCCCAGCATCGCGCCCGCACTGTCGAGCGCACGGTGGACGCCGAAGCTGGTGGCCAGGCCGGCGCGCCCGCTGCTCAGCGAGATCAGCGCATCGCGCGGCGCCGCCCGCAGTCCCTTCGCGGCCCGGTCCACGGCGACGACCGCCGCGATCACCGGCCACGCGCCGCCCGCCCCCAGCAGCCCGATCCGGCACAGCGCCGACGTGCCGTAGCCGACCGCCGCGACTTCCTTGTCGCGTCCCGTGCGATCGGAAGCGAAGCCCCCGGCCAGCCGCAAGAGGGCGGTCATGCCGTGGTACAGGCCGTCGACGAGTCCGAACTGCAGCGGCGTGAGGCCCAGGTACAGCACCAAGTAGATCGGCAGCACGGTGGCGACCATCTCGGACGAGACGTCCGTCAGCAGGCTCGTGAACCCGAGCGCCACGACGTTGCGGCTGACGTGCGGCCACCACCGCCGGCCGCGCAGGGTCCGCACGGTCCGTCGCAACGCGGCCGCGGCGTCAACCTGGTACATGGCGGCCCTCCATGCGCCGCGCCCGAACCCGACCGTCCTTCGCCGGCCCCCTCATCGTGACAGAATAGGGCGAGGGCGGCGGCGAGCCGAACCTGCACCATGAAGTCCGTGCGAACGGCGCTGGTGGCGTGCGGTCCAGTCGTTGCGATCGCCCTGGGTTTGCCCGGGTCGGCTTCGGTCGCCGCCGCGCAGCGAGCGGCTGCGCGCGTCGTCACCTACAACGAGCAGATCGCTCCGATTCTGAACGAGCACTGCGTCTCGTGTCATCGCCCGGACGCGGTCGCCCCCTTCAGCCTTTCGACCTACGCCGAGGTCCGGGCCCGCGCCCGGATGGTCGCCAACGTTACGCAGCGCCGAGTCATGCCGCCGTGGAAGCCGGCGCCCGGTGTGGCGCGCTTCCGCGGCGAGCGGCGCCTCAGCGGGGACCAAATCGACCTCATCCAGCGGTGGGTCGCGGCGGGCGCTCCCGAAGGAGACCCCGATCGGGTGCCCGAACCGCCATCCTGGCCGGCCGGATGGATGCGCGGCAAGCCGGATCTCGTCGTCACCATGGATGCCCCCTACCTGCTGCCGGCGGCGGGTGAGGACGCCTACCGCAATTTCGTCGTGCCGGTGCCGACCACGAGCGCACGTTTCGTCGACGCGATCGAACTGAAGCCCGCCACGACGCGCGGCATTCACCACGCCCGGATCCTGACGGATCGCTCCGGCTCGGCCCGTCGATTGGACGCCGCCGACCCCGTTCCGGGTTACAACGACCGTCACGTCGACCGGGCGCGTCCTCCCGACGGGCACTTTCTGGGCTGGGCACCGGGTACGGTCCCGAACGAAGTCCCGGACAACCTGGCATGGCGTCTGGAGCCGGACACCGACCTCGTGCTGAAGACCCATCTCGTGCCGCGGGGCGAGTCGACGCCGGTCCAGGTCTCGGTCGGGTTGTTTTTCGCGGACACGGCGCCGACCGCGATGCCGGCCGTGGTGCAGCTCGGATCCCAGAGCATCGACATTCCCGCGGGAGCGTCCGCCCACGTCGTGGAAGACAGGTATAGACTGCCCGCGGCCGTCGATCTGCTGGCAGTCTATCCGCACGCCCATTTTCTGGCCCGGCAGATGCAGGCCAACGCGATCCTGCCGGACGGCGCGGTCCGGCCCCTGATCCGGATCGACGACTGGGACTTCGCGTGGCAGGACGAGTACCGCTACGTCGAGCCGGTGCGCCTCCCCGTGGGAACGGAAGTGGTGATGCGTTTCGTGTTCGACAACTCGGCGCGCAATCCCAACAACCCGAGCCGTCCCCCGCGCCGCGTGCGTTTCGGCTCGCAGTCAACGGACGAGATGGCCGAGCTGATGCTGCAGGTACTGCCGGTCGATCCGGCGGAACGTGCCGCCGTGGTCCGGGATGCGTCTCGGCATGTCGCGCAGATCGTGCTCGCCGGGTCCAGGCTTGCGCTGGCCGCCGCTCCCGGCAGCGCCGCGCTCCAGGAGCGTGTCGGCAACGATCTGTTCGCGGTCGGGCAGGTGAGCGAGGCGATCCGGCACCTCGTGGCCGCGGTGCGCATCGCGCCGGATCGCGCGTCCGCGCACTATCGGCTCGGGACCGCGCTGGCGACGATCGGGAGCACCGCCGACGCGATGGACAGCTACCGACGTGCGCTCGACCTGCGGCCGGACTTCGCCGAGGCGCACAACAACCTGGGCGGACTCCTGCACCTGTCCGGCGACCTCGAGGGCGCCGCGCGGCACTACCGCCGGACGTTGGCCCTGGATCCGGCACACGCGAACGCGCACTTCAATCTCGGCAACATACTGCTGGGTGCGGCGCGTTTCGCGGACGCCGAGCACGAGTTCCGCAGCGCGTTGGCGGTCAGGCCCGAATTCGCGGACGCGCACCTCGGTCTCGGTAGTGCGTTGGCCGCTCAGGGCAGGCACGCTGGTGCGGCGGAAGCCTTTCGCGCCGCCCTGCGCCTGAATCCGAACCTGTCCGAGGCCCGCCGCCTGCTGCGGCGCGCGCTCGGCCGGCGCGAGGGTGGCCGGGGCTTCCGGCGGTAGAAGCGTTGGCTGAGACACGCGTCGTGTTCTCCGCTCGGGCGCGCCGTGACCTGCGACGGATCGGCGCGCCAGCGCGAACACGCACTCGCGCTTGATCTCGGCCATGACCACACAGACCCAGCAGCCGGGTCGGCAACAGGAAGTCTCCCGGGAACGCGGCGTCCGCCCCGTCAGGGAAGCTCCGCCTCGGTGAAAGGCGTCCGGCAGGGCCGGCCCGCCTCGTACAACGCGAGATTGCCCGCCATGCGCTGCACGGTGTCGGTCAGGCCGGCGTCGCGGGCGGCCGCCATGACGTCGCGCTGCACCGCCGCGGCCTGCTCGTACAGGCCCATCTCGGCGAGGGCCATTGCGGCCGTTTCGCCCAACGCGAAGTTCTGTCCCTGCTCCAGCAGCTCTTCGACCAGCGACATCGCCCGGCGACCGTCGCGGACCCGATCGTCCGGCGCGCTGGCCAGCAGGCGCGCGAGGGCGTGCTTGAACATCGGGTTCTCGGGGCTCGAGTCGACGCCCTGCTGCAACCGATTGCGGGCTGCCTCGTATCTCTCCAGGCGGACCAGCGCCATCGCGGCCCCGAAGCCGGGCGCGGGTCGGGTCGGGTCCAGCGCCAGCGCCTCGTCGTAATGGGCCAACGCTTCGTCCGGACGTCCGTTGCGCGCGAGGACGTCGGCGAGCTGCACCCGCGCCTGGATGTACGCCGGGTCGCGCTCCAGTGCCGCCGACAGATGGTCGATGGCCTCTCGATCCCGTCCCTGGTCGGCGAGCAGCACGCCGAGGCTGAACCGGGCCTGGGTGTGCTCGGGCGCGGTCCGGACGACGCGCTCGAACTCCGCCATGGCGCCGGAGGCGTCGCCCAACTGGAACAGCGCGACGCCGAGCCGCTGCCGTAGCGAGGGGTCGCTCGGATCCAGCTCGAGACCGCGACGGAATAGATCGGCCGCCGCGCGGTAGTTGCCGGCGTCGAGCGCCCGGCCGCCACGGATGTTGTACGCGTTCGCGCTCTCGAGGAGCTCGTCGAGCTGCTGCCTCAGCGGATCCGGCGGGAGCGCCTCGACGTCTCCCCGCTGCTGCAGGTGCGCCTCGGCCTTCCCGGTATCGCCGAGGCCCCGGTAGGCGAGCGCGAGCGGATAGTGCACGCCGGTCGCCCACGGCGCGAGCGCCAGCGCCCGTTCGAATCGCGCGACCGCGTGCGAGTACTCCCGGCGGGTCAGGGCGACGCGGCCGAGTCCGACCTGCGCCGCCGCCGAGTCGGGGTGCTGCTGCAGCGTTTCGCTGTACGTCCGCTCGGCTGCTTCCAGCTCCCCCTGCGCGAGTAGCACGTCCGCCAGCAACACCCGCGCGGCCAGCCCGTTCGGCTGGAGCTCGACGGCCCGTGCGTAGGAACGGGCGGATTCCGCAAGGTCTCCGCTCGCTTCGTGGATCCGGCCGAGATAGTACGGCCACCGCACGTCGTCCGGCATCAGCGTCCGTGCGTTGCGCAGGCTGGCCTCGGCGGCGTCGACGTAGGTCGCGGCCAGCAGCAGCATGCCCAGCCGGCCATACGCATCGCCGAGCGCCGCGGCCGCGGTCGACGGCTCGTCGATGCGCACCCGGACCGCGGTACGGTAGGTGCGCATCTGCTGCGCGACCGGCTCCGTCATCGCCGCGTAGTCGGGCATCGTGACGGGCAGCAGATCCCGGCCGTCCGGCGGCAGCAGCACCGATTCCGCCGCGCCGGGGGCCTCTCCCGATGCGTCGTTCGTACCGCCGTCCTGAGCGCCGCAGCCGATGCTCAGCGCGGCGATGAGAAAGCAGATCGCGCGCGCCCCGCCGACGCCGGCATGCCGGTGGCCGTTCATCGGGTCTCCTCCGGTGGCGGTTGTCCCCGTCCCTCGGTCAGGGTGGTGTAGCGGTCGATGGCCACGTTGGGCCAGACCTCGGCGCGCCCGCTGGGCCAGAGCACGCGCACCGCCGGCGCCGCCGCCGAGTCGCCGAGTCCGACGAGCACGCGCGGATCGCTGGCCGACGCGTAGCTCCCGTCGGTGCGGGCGCGCCGCCAGCGCGTCGGCTCGCCGTCACGGATCACCGCCACGCGGGCGCCCAGCATGTCGCGTCCAGGGGCGGGCTCGGGACCGTTCGCGGACCCGACGACCCGCAGGCCCATCCAGTGCCGCCGGTTGCCGACGGCGTTGACGAGCAGTCGGACCGGGCCGGCGTTGTTGCCCACCAGCACGTCCACGTCCCCGTCGTTGTCGACGTCGCCGAACGCGGCGCCGCGGCTCACCTCGGAGAGGTCGAACACGGGACCGGCGCGATCCGTGACGTCCGCGAACCGCCGGTTCCCCAGGTTGCGGAACAGGGTGTTGCGCTGGTCGTAGGGAAACGCGTCGCCGGCGCGCCCGTCCACCGCCACCACCGTGCCGTTGACCGCCATGACGTCGAGCCGGCCGTCGTTGTCGAAATCGAACCACGCCGAGCCCCAGCCGGTGTAGGGCAGGCTCCCCGACCCGAGTCCGGACTGCGCGCTCTCGTCGCGGAACAGCGCGGACCCGTCGTTGACGTAGAGGTTGTTGCCCTCGGTCGTCAGGTGGGTCAGGAACAGGTCTTCGTCGCCGTCGTCGTCGAAGTCGCCCGCGTCCACGCCCATGCCGGCCTCGGGCGTTCCGAGCTCGCTCAGGGCCGCGCCCGAGAGCAACGCGGCGTCCGTCAGGGTGCCGTCGCGCTGGTTGATCCAGAGCAGGTTCTCGGTGCCGTCGTTGGCCACGTAGATGTCGGGCCAGCCGTCGCCGTCGTAGTCCGCGGTGGCGACGCCCAGCGCCGGTCCGTAGCGTCCCGTCGCGGCACGCGCGACACCCCCCGTTCGGCCATGCCGGAGCGCCGTCGCCGTGACGTCGTCGAACGTGCCGTCGCCGCGGTTTCGATACAGGCGGTCCGGCAACCCGCCGTAGGTCTCCGGGGGACAATAGTCGCGCGCGCCCGCCGCGTTGGGGCAGACGGTGTGGTCGTCGAGGTCGTAGTCGACGTTGTTGCCGATGTACAGGTCGAGCCATCCGTCGCGGTCGTAGTCGACGAACGCCGCCGAGACGCCGAACGCGTCCCGCGCCTCGAGGCCCGCTTCGTCCCACACGTCGGTGAAAGTCCCGTCGCCGTTGTTGCGGAAGAGGCGGTCCGATCCGAAGTTGGTCACGAACAGATCGATCCACCCGTCGTTGTGGATGTCGCCGGTCGCGACGCCCAGGCCGTAGCCCTCGGACGCCAGACCGCTCGTCGCGGTGACGTCGACGAAGCGCAACGACGGGACGACGCCGGCGCCGGCTTCGAGGTCGTTGCGGTAGAGGCGCGCCGAGAGCGGGCGCGGCGCGGCGGGCGGTACGAGGGCGTCCGAGAGACTCGCGTCCGGGTCGAGCATGCGGCCCTGGACGAGGAATACGTCGAGGTCGCCGTCGTTGTCGTAGTCGAGCAGGCCGACGCCCGGCGGCAGGATCTCGGGGTAGTAGAAGCGTCCGGAGGCCCCGTTGAAGTGCACGAAGTCGAGGCCCGCGGCCGCCGCCCGGTCGACGAACCACGCCGGGCCGCCGGAAGCCATGGAGCCGCCGCCGGCGTCCCCCGCGCGCCCGTCCGCGGCGCGGTCCCCGGGGGAGGAGCCGCCCGCGGCGCACCCCGCGAGGATGGCCGCCAGCACGATCAGGGCGCCTGCCATGCGACACATGGTATTGCTGCCGGGGTACCCCGCGCACGCGGTCACCGCACGGCGCCCGCGGATCGCTCCAGGAAGGGATCGAACTCGACCGGATCGCCGCTGCGCCACGGCCGCCCGCTCTCGTAGCGCGCCAGCTTCTCCCGCATCCGGGGCACGAGGTCCGGCCGGCCGCCGCCAGCGGCCCGGTCGATGGCGCCGCGCTGCCAGCGGGCCGCGGTCTCGTAGCGCCCCGTCTCGGCGAGTGCCATCGCCATGGACTCGCCCAGGTCGAGGCGCTGCGCGGCCTGCGGAAGCTCCTGCAGGAGTGCGAGCGCCCGGGCGCCGTTCCTGACGCCGGCGTCCGGGGCGCCGCTCAGCAGGCGGGCGAGCGCGTGGGCGAAGAAGGGCTGGTCCCCGTACACGGCCAGTGCGTCGGTCAACCGGTCCCGCGCGCCGGCGTAGCGGCCGAGGCGGACCAGCGTGATCGCATGGCCGAACGGGGCTTCCTCGATCCGCGGGTCGCCAGCCGGGCCCTGCTCGATGACCCGCTCGTACTGCTCCAGCGCCTCCTCGAAGCGGCCCTGCCGGCGCAGGAGACCGGCCAGTGCGAGCCGCGATTCGACGTAGCGCGGATCGTGCCGCACCGCCGCCTCGAATCGCTCTATCGCCTCCGGCCTGCGGCCCGCTCCCTCCAGCAGCACCCCCAGGCTGAAGTGCGCCAGCGCGAAATCGGGCGCCGTCTGCAGGATGCGCTCGAACTCCGCGAACGCCCCGCCCGGGTCTCCCATCTGAAACAGCGCGGTGCCCAGCCGATGCCGCAGTGTCGGGTCGCCGGGTTCCAGGACGAGCCCGCGCCGGAAGTACCCGGCGGCCGTGACCCAGTCGCGCCGGGTGAGGGCCCGGTTCCCGCGCCGCTCGTACGCGCGCGGGCTCTCGATCAGCGTGTCGAGCGCCTCCATCAGGGGATCCTCCGCCAGGATCGCGACGTCGGCCCGTTGCCGCATATGCTCTTCGGCCCTGTCGAGCCGGCCGAGGCCGCGATAGGCGAGCGCCAGCGGGTAGTGGATGCCCACCGCGGTCTGCCCGCTCAGCCGCAGCCCCTCCTCCAGGAACTCGACGGCGCCGGCGTAGTCGTTGCGCGCGAGCGCGGCGCGGCCGATGCCGACGTGGGCGACGACCGAAGCGGGCTGCATGGCGAGCTGCGCCCTGAACAGGGGTTCCGCAGCCTCCGGGCGTCCCTGCAGGAGGTGCACGTCGCCCAGCGACAGCAGGGCCAGCGGGTCGTCGGGCCGGATGCGCAGCACCGCGTCGAAGGCGGCGGCGGCGTCCTCGAGCGCCCCGGTCGTCCTGTAGAGATGCCCGAGGTAGTACGGCCAGCGGAGGTCGTCGGGCGCCAGGGTCCGCGCCTGTCGCAGGTACGGCTCGGCCGCGTCGGCCAGCCCCGCGGCCATCAGCAGCTTCCCCATGTCGCCGTAGGCGGCGGCGCGGGCGCCGGCGTCCGTGGCCGGCGCCTCGACGGTACGCATCAACGAGGCGTGCTGCGAGCGCACCTGTTCGCGCACGAAGAGATCGGCCGCGGACAGGTCCGGCAATGCGGTTGGCCCAGCGGTCCCGCCTCCCGCGTCGGGATCGCCTCCGCTGGCGCAGCCACCTGCACAGATCGCGAACGCAGCGATCAACATGACGCCGATCGTCCGGGTGTCGCCGTTCGCCGAACGCGTCCCACCGCGCAGGCGATGCAGGTTCATGGCGCCGCCCCCTGCCCTTCGGTCAGCGTCGTGTAGGCGTCGACCGGAAGGTCTCGCCATTCCTCGACCCGTCCGCTCGCCCAGACGACGCGCACGCGCGGCGCCTCGGCCGACGCTCCCAGCCCCACCAGCACCCGGGGATCGTGCGCGGACGCGTAGCTCCCGTCCGTGCGCACGTGCCGCCACCGTGTTTCGCCGGCGCTCGTCACGGCGACGCGGGCGCCCAGCATGTCGCGTTCGACACCGCTTCCCAGGAGTCTCAGGCCCAGCCAGTGACTGCGGTTGCCCACCTCGTTGAGCAGGAGCCGCGCCGGGCCGCTGTTGTTGGACACGACGACGTCGGTGTCGCCGTCGTTGTCGAGGTCTCCGAACGCCGCGCCGCGGCTGATCTCCGACCGGCGGAAGGCCGCGCCGGCCCCGGCGGTGACGTCCTCGAACCGCCCGTTGCGCAGATTGCGGAACAGCAGGTTGGTCTCGTCGTAGGGAAACGGATGGTCGCCCCGACCGTCGATCGCCTCGATCGCGCCGTTGACCGCCAGCAGGTCGAGCCAGCCGTCGTTGTCGGCGTCGAGCCACGCCGCGCCGAAACCGGTGTGCCCGCGGCTCGCCGGCCCAAGACCGGTCCGAATGCTGACGTCTTCGAAGAAACCGGCGCCGTCGTTCTCGTACAGGTTGTTCCCTTCGGTCGGCAGGTGGGTCATGAAGAGATCGAAGTCGCCGTCGTTGTCGAAGTCGCCGGCGTCAACGCCCATGCTCGCCTCCGCCACGCCGTCGCCGCTCAGCGCCGCTCCCGACACCAGGCCGCGATCCCGGAACGTCCCGTCACGCTGGTTGATCCACAGCAGGTTCTGGTGCACGTCGTTGGCGACGTAGACGTCGATCCACCCGTCGCCGTCGAAGTCGGCGGTCGACACGCCGAGCGCGGGACCGAACGCGGCCCCGGCGAGCGCGGTCACGGTCTCGTCCGTGAACCGGCCGTCGCCGCGGTTCCGGTAGAGCCGGTCGGCCTGCGGCGCGTAGACCTCCGGGGTGCAGTAGTCACGCCGGCCCGCCAGACCGGTGCACGGACGGTCCGTCTCGATGCTGTACTGCACGTAGTTGCCGACGTAGAGATCGAGCCAGCCGTCGCGGTCGTAGTCGACGAACGCGGCCGACACGCTCCACCCGCCGCCCTCGGCGCCGCTCGATTCGGTGACATCCGTGAACGTGCCGTCGCAGTCGTTGCGGAAGAGCTGGTTGGCGCCCAGGTTGGTCAGGTAGAGGTCAGTGCAGCCGTCGTTGGTGACGTCGCCGGCCACGACGCCCATGCCGTAGCCGCGCGCCTCGATTCCGCTACGTTCGGTGACGTCGGTGAACCGCACCGAGCGCGTCCCGTCGGGCTCCACCCGCAGATCGTTCCGCAAAAGCCGGCCCCCCGGGCGCCGGGAGGCGGCGGGCGACGAACCCTCGTTCCGGTTCGGACCGGCATCGAGCAGACGGCCCTGCACCAGGTACACGTCGAGGTCGCCGTCGTTGTCGTAGTCGAGCAGACCGGCGCCGGCCGGGATCATCTCCGGAAAATAGTACCGGCCCGACATGCCGTTGAAGTGGGTGAAGTCGAGACCGGTCCGCGCGGCGCCCTCCGAGAACCAGTCGCCGGCCCCGGCCTCGACCAGGCCGCCGGCCTCCCGAGGATCGGGCGGCGGAGCCGCGGGGAGTCCCGCCGCCGTGCCGGCGGGGTCTCCGCCGCAACGCGCGCCGAGCGCCGCGGCCACCAGGATTCCGAGGAGTGTCCGCTTCACGAGGAAGGATCCTGAGCGGTCCGTTCCGCGACGGACCGCCCAGGCCGGGATGCACACGTTTTCCAGCGTTCCGAAACGCCTCGCCTAGAAGTCGATCTGTCCGCCGATCTGGACGAGCCGCGGATCGATGATCGAGTTCGGGTACCCCCACCGTCCGCCGTACGAGCTGTTGACCGTACGGACGTCGCTGGTGTTCATCAGGTTGTACGCGTCGAGGTTGATCTGGAAGCGCAACCGCCTGTAGTTGATGATCTTGCTCAACCGGAAGTCGAGCCGCGAGATCCGCTCCTCGAACAGCGTCTGCGGCGCCACGAGCGGCACCACCGCGAACCCGGCCGATAACGGCCGGCCAAGGCCCATGACCGCATCGTTGCCGATGAAGAGGTTGGCGTCGTACGCCGGCCCCGAGAGGTTCTGGTAGGCGGCGCTGACGAAGACGTCGCCCGGCAACGGGATCGACCCGAACGCCTTGTACTGCGTCTGCGCCTTGAACGGCGTCACCACCCGGCAGTGCAGCAGATCCTGCGGCGAGTCGATGGTGAAGCACTGGTCTTCGATCGACTTGCCCGTGTCGATCCCGCCGCCGAACTGGATGCCGTTCCCGATCCGGCCGTCGAACGTGACGTTGAAGAAGTGGTTCTGCCGGCTGTCGTTCCCGAAGTACGTGGTCCGCGTGATGATGTTGTCGACCTGGCCGAACTTGTCCGGATTGAGGTCGTACAGACCGCAGATCTCGTTGCCGCCGCCGCCCGGCAGTCCCGGGTTGCGGGGCGCCGTGATGCAGTACGGGCTGTAGTCGTCGGGGGTCACGGCCTGGTTGTCGGTCCGCCGGTTCTTGCTGTTGGTCTCCTGCGAGTAGCCGGCGTTGTTGAAGTAGTAGCCGACGGTCATCGACAGTCCCTGCACCAGCTCCTGCTGGATCTCCGCCGACATGTCCCAGTTGCTGTCGCGCAGGCCGTTCAGCACGTCCGGGTCCCACTGGACGGCGTTGGGGTTCAACTGGCCGAAGTTGTTGTTGTCGATCGCGCCGCATTCCCCGTTCGCGGCGAAGTTGCCCAGGTCGCAGTCGGGGACGTAGTTGAGGTTGGCGTCGTTCCACGAACGGTTCGTGTTGTTCACCGAGCGCACGATGGGGTTGTTGGCGTTGGTGATCTCGGTGCCGATCTTGGCCACGTAGCGGCCCAGCGATCCCTTCAGGGCGGTCCTGCCGTTGCCGAACAGGTCGTACGCGACCCCCAGGCGCGGATTGATGTCCTTCCAGCTCGGCGTTCCCGTCCGCGCGTCGTAGGACCGCCGGCCCAGCCACGGGTTGAGTCTCGCAAAGCCTCCCCAGGGATTCGTGGCGTGCGGCTCCCCGGGCAGATCCTGTTGGGGGCTGTACCCGTAGAGGGAGTCGAAACGGACCCCGAGGTTGATCGACAGGCGGTCGATCGTCCATTGATCCTGCGCGTAGATCCCCAGATCCCGGGCGCGGTCCCGCTGCAGGTAGGGCGTCGACCACTGCGTGACCCGGTTCGGCACGCCGTTGTTGAACCGGTACTGCACGTTGCCGCCGCCGCGGACCAGGTAGACGTTGTCCACGAGCTGCTCGGCCTGGATCCCGGCCTTGAAGTTGTGCGACCCGGTGACGTACGACACCGAGAAGCGCTGGCTGTAGCGGTCGGTGTTGTTGGGGTCGCCCCGCAACCAGGCGTAGTTGCCGTAGTTGATCCCCAGCCCGCTATCGGTCACCTGGACGTGATCCGCTTCGACGCCGGGCATCAGGAAGCTGTTCCACTGCGAGATCGCCATGGCCCCGCCCGCCTCCAGCAGCAGCCGGCTCGTCTGGGTCGAGGTCCACGAGAACTGCATCAGCCGGTTCGGGTCGAAACGGTAGCCGCTCGACGATTCCTGCATCGACGAGGCGTTCGTCGAGCCGCAGTTGCAGGCCCGTTGCTCGTCGTAGGTCATGTTGAACTTGTGGTTCTCGGCCGCCTGCCAGGTGACGCGGCTCAGGTACGAGTCGTACCATTCCAGCCGCCCGCTGAAGCGATTGTCCGGTTGATCGACGTACGGGATGAAGTTCACGACCCTGCGCTCCGCTCCCGGAGGCGTGAGGTACCGCGGCTGGCCGGTATCCGGCGCGCCCGGGAAGGTGCTCTGGTTCCAGTAGACGCCGGCGTGCTTGCGCGAGAAGCCCCAGCTCCGCCCGGCGAAGAAGAACCACAGCTTGTCGCGCTTGATCGGCCCGCCCAGGCTGATCGACTGATCCCACATCTTCAGCGTCTTGTTCGCCGTGTCGAGGCCCTTTTCCTGCAGCTCCGGCGTCAGGTTCTGGCCCTCCATGCCGTCGTTGGCGAAGAACCCGGCCAGGATCCCGCTGAAGGTGTTGCCGCCCTCCTTCGGGATCACGTTGACGACGGCGCCGTCGGCGTTGGTGTCGGCCGAGATGCCCGTCGTCTGCAGCACCATCTCCTGGACCGCCGCCGCGTTGATCTGGTAGCTGCTGTTTCCGAAGCTGTTCTCGACGCCCATGCCGTCCATCGCCACCTTGGTCCCGGCCTTGCCGTGGTACTCGCCGCCGACCTGCGACGTGTAGCGGCCGCCGACGTCGGCCAGGCCGGTGAATCCGGGCGTGAGGGTGACGAGGTTGTTGACGTGCTTGGTGCTCATCGGCAACGTCGAGAGCACTTCATCGGTCACCAGCGTCTGCCGGCGCACGTTCTGCACGTCGACCACCGGGGCGGCCCCGGTCACGGTAATCGTCTCCTCGATGCCGCCGACCGCCATGGCCGAGTCGACGTTGGCCGTGAAACCGGTGGTCAGCTCGATCCCCTCGCGGATGATCGTGCTGAAGCCGGGCAGACCGAAAGTGACCGTGTAGACGCCCGGGCGCAGGTCGACGATGGAGTACAGGCCCTGACTGTCCGTGATGGCCACCCGCTGGCCCTCGATCAGGGCCGGGCTGGCCGCCGTGACGGTCACGCCGGGCAGGACGCCGCCCGTGTTGTCCGACACGGTTCCGGAGATGCCTTGCGCCAGGGCTGCAGTTGGTGCAAGCAGGAGGACGCCGGCGACGATGCAAGTGCGACGCGAACGGGAGATGCGCTTCGACATGCTCTCGGTCCTCACGTTTCTACGTCTGCTGTTCAGCTTGTACGTCGACACCCGAACGGCTGCCAGGGGACGACCTCCTCGCGTCCTGCGCCTACTGTCTCAGAGTGGACGATGGATGTCATCAACATTTGTGAGACCGCGGTTCCGCCCGCGTTGACAGGCACGCGGTGAAGTGCTCCAATCGCCGGCAGGGGGTTCCGAACGAAAGGAGGTCGTTCCGAAGCCGTAACGACGCGTTGGCGACAGCCGAACATCAGGCAACCGGTCACGCCGGCAGGGCTTGCGTGAGTTCCGGGCTCCACGGCGTGACGCCGGCCGCAACCGCCGCGTGGCGGTGGCGGCTGATGGGAAGAGAGGAAGTCATCTCGTGTGCAGACTCTCCCGCTCGCCTTGGGCATTCGTCGTCGTCGGCTCCTTCCTGCTCGCGCCGCCCGCCGCGTTGGCGCAAGGCATCTCCGGCGAGGTCACGGACGATACCGGCGGCGTGCTGCCGGGCGTGACCGTCACCGCCGCCAGCCCCGCGCTCATCGAGGGCCAGCGGATCGCCGTCAGCGACAGCCAGGGCCTCTACTCGATCATCGATCTGCGGCCCGGCGTCTACTCGGTCACGTTCACCCTGCCCGGCTTCACCACGCTTGTCCGCGAGGGTATCGAGCTGTCGACGGGGGTCACGGCGAACATCGACTCGGCGATGTCGGTCGGCGGCATCGAGGAGACCATCACCGTCACGGGCGCCACGCCGGTGGTCGACGTGCAGAACGTCCGGCGGCAGACGGCGGTCACCGACGAAGTGCTCTCCACCCTGCCGATGAGCACGAAGCACGTGAACAACCTCGTCACCCTCACGCCCGGATTCACCGGTTTGGCCGACGTGGGCGGCCGGTACAGCTCGCAGGTGGGCGGTTCGTTCCACGGGAAGCGAGGCACCAAGGTGGCGTTCGACGGCATGGGCGTCGAGAACACCTCGGGGAACAGCAGCTACCAGATCAACGCGGCGGCGATCCAGGAGATGGTGCTCCAGACCAGCGGCATCGGGGCGGACACCAACGCCGACGGGCCGGTCGTGAACATCGTTCCCAAGGAGGGGAGCAACCGGTTCGGCGGGATCCTCGCGGGCTTCTTCGCCAACGACGGCATGGAGAGCGAGAACCTGACCCGGGAGCTCCAGGCACGCGGCGTGACGACGTCGAACAAGACGCTGAAGATGTGGGACCAGTCGCTGAGCCTGGGCGGCCCGATCCTGCGGGACAGGGTGTGGTACTTCGTGGCCGCGCGGAGCTGGGGCTTCTCGCGGAGGCACGACGGCGTCTTCTGGAACCAGAACACCGTCCCGGGCGCGCCGCCGACGGGGTTGAGCCCGTTCTTGACCCCGCCCGGAGCCGACCGCAAGGTCGTGCGGTTCACCCCCTGGATGGACCGGCCGGACGACCGCTTCAGCGGCCGGCTCGAGTGGTACGACTCGTACCTGAGCCGGGTCACCTGGCAGGCGGCGGAGAACCAGAAGTTCAACTTCACATACGACGAGCAGCGCGCCTGCAACTGCGGCTCGACCAGCTCGAGCAACATGCAGGAGGCCAGCCCCGGGTATCGGTTCGACCCGAACCGCCTGCTGCAGACCTCGTGGACGTCGACGCAGACCAGCCGGCTGCTGCTCGAAGCCGGATACACGGTGGCGATCTCGCAGTGGAATCAGTTCTTCATGCCGGGTGTGACGCCGGACATGATCCGCGTCTCGGATCAGGGGCTGGGCATCAACTACGGCTCGGGGTCGGTGTATCGCGGCGACCCGAACAACACGGACCGGTACTCGGCCCGCGGGTCGGTCTCGTACGTCACCGGGTCACACAACTTCAAGGCCGGGTTCCTCCACGAGCACCTGACCCGGGACAACTTCTTCTTCCGGCCCAGGAACACCGCGTATCGGTTCCGCAACGGCGTGCCGAACCGGATCACGCAGTACGCGACGCCGTCGCTCGAGAAGAACCGCGTCAACGAGATAGGGATCTACGCCCAGGATCAATGGACGATCGATCGGTTGACGCTCAACCTCGGAGCGCGCTTCGACTCCATGAACGGCTACGTGCCGGCGCAGTCGTTCCCCGGAGGGCCCAACTCGGGGACCTGGCCGGGCGTGACGTTCGGCAACTCCTGGCTCCCGCCGGTGGACTTTGCGCCGCGGAGCAACGTACCGGTGTGGCGGGAGTTCAGCCCGCGCCTGGGGGCCGCCTACGACCTGTTCGGGGATGGGCGAACGGCGGTCAAGTTCTCGATGGGCCGTTACGTCGGGAAGTCGAGCACGAACATGACGGCGGCGAACAACCCGATCAATACGTCGATTCTCTCTGCGAACCGGTCCTGGAACGACGCCGACGGCGACTATGTGCCCGGCTGCGACCTGGGGAACTTCGACGCCAACGGGGAGTGCGGTCCGATTGACAACTCGTTCTTCGGCAAGCAGAACCCGAATGCCGTGCGGTGGGATCCCGACGTCCTGAGCGGCTGGGGCCGGCGGGACTACAACTGGGACATGTCGGCGGAAGTGCAGCAGGAGCTCCGCGAGGGGCTCTCGATGAGCGTCGGGTACTACTACAACACCGGCGGGTACTTCTCGAGCGGGTCGGGCTACGGCAACCTCGGGGCGAGCAAGGTCCGGCTGACGGACAACGTCCTGGTGACGCCGGACGACCACGATCCGTACTGCGTCACGGCGCCGATGGATCCGCGTCTGCCGGACGGCGGCGGGTACGAGGTCTGCGGTCTCTACGACATCACGCCGGACAAGTTCGGGCAGGTCGAGAGCCTGATCACGCGTGTGGACAACTTCGGCGAGTTCGGGCTGGCGCACCACTTCGTTCAGGTGAGCTTCGACGGGCGGTTCGCCAACGGAATCCAGATCGGCGGCGGCGTGGACACGGGGCGCTCGGTCCAGGATCAGTGCTTCGTGGTCGACTCGCCGCAGCAGTTGCTGCACTGCCGCGAGGTCCGGCCGTGGAAGGCCCAGACGCAGGTGAAGTTCTTCGGGTCGGTGCCGCTGCCGGGTGACGTGATGTTCAGCGGGACCTACCAGGATCTGTCGGGACCGCCGATCGACGCCGTCTACGCGGCGACGAACGCCGAGATCATGGGGTCGCTCGGGCGGCCGCTGGCGGGCGGCCGGAGGACGGCGACGGTGCCGCTGGTTGCGCCGCAGACGTTGTTCGAGGGACGGATTCGGCGGCTGGACCTGCGGGTCAGCAAGATCCTGTATGTCGGCCGCTTCCGCTTCCAGGTCAACCTCGACGCCTACAACGCGCTCAACAGCGCCTCGGTGCTGGCGGTGAACAGCACGTTCGGATCGCGGTGGCAGCAGCCCACGACGATCATGGACCCGCGGCTGGTGCAGATCGGCGGCCAGATCGACTTCTAGGAGCGGGCGCCGGGCGTTCCGGCGTTCGCATCGTGTCCCGGGCGGTCCGTGGTCTGCACGGGCCGCGCGGGGCCGCGATGCAACATTCCCTACCTCAGCGACTCCAGCCAGGCCGAGAACCGCTCGTTGAACAGCGCTCCGGCGCGGCGCTCGCGCAACCGTTCCACGACCCGCGGGCCCGGCATGCCGAGCTTGTGCAGGATCAGGCCGGCTACCAGAGCCGAGCGGTTGAACCCCATGCCGCAGTGGGACAGCACGTGGTGGCCTGCCCGACCAGGGTCGCGCCGAGTAGTGCCAGGGCGTCGAGCTTCTCCAGGTCCGGCAGGTCCTCGTCCAGGATCGGGAAGTAGATGTAGAGGACCTGGTTGGGCACGGTCGGGACGCCGACGTCGAGGCCGCCCTCGAGATCGATCACGGTGTGTCGTAGCTGGGAGGGCCTGCGTCGTTGTCGTTCAAGGCTGTGTTCCCCTCTGCCCGCGTGACCGCGGCGAGTCGCCCCGCCGATGGGTCGGGAGCCGGAGACGCCGGACCGCGGCGGTGGCGCGGCCTGCCGGCGGCGTCGGAACGGACAGCGGGCCGCGCTTGCCGGCGGCCTCAGTACATCACGAAGGCGAACAGGCGCTGTCCGACGGCGACCAGCACGTACTGGCGGCCGTCGAGCAGGTGCGTCTGCGGGGCGTTGGAGATGTTGCCGATGCGCGTGTGCCACAGCAGGTCGCCGGCGGCCGCGTCGAACGCCACGAAGTTGCCGCTGCCGTCGCCGGTGAAGACGACGCCCCCCGCCGTGGTCAGCACCCCCGCGCCGCCCCCGCCGCCCGGCGGCCAGGCGTGGCGCCAGACGATGTCGCCGGTGCGGTAGTCGATGGCCGAGAAGGCGTTGCCGCCCGAGCCCACCACCACGCGGTCCTTCCCGCCGAGCCCCATCGACCCGCGCGGGTCCGGGTCGGTCAGGTAGAGCAGGTTGAAGCCATTGTTCTCCTGCGTGTAGAAGAGGCCGGTGTCGGGATTGAAGGCCGGCGGCTGCCAGTTGGTGACGCCCCCTTCGACCGGCGACACGAGTGCGCCGGGGATGATGGCCTCCTTGCGCGGGTCGGGATTGGGCGAGCCGCTCTCACGGACGTGGCTGGCCCAGTTCGCGGTGGCGCCGTAGCGGCTGGTGGCGATGTGCTCGCCGGTCACGCGGTCGACGGTGAAGAAGTAGCCGTTGCGCGCCGCCGTCGAGACCAGCTTGCGCGGCTCGCCGTCGATGACGCCGTCGATGAGGATCGGGGTCTGGGCCGAGTCCCAGTCGTGGGTGTCGTGCGGCGAGGTCTGGAAGTACCAGGCCATTTCGCCGGTCGCCACGTCCACCGCGATCAGCGTGCAGGTGAACAGGTTGTCGCCGCGCCGCGCCACCCCGGTGTAGCCCGGCGTCGGATTCCCCGTGCCGAAGATGTAGTAGTTGGTCTCCGGGTCGTAGACGCCGGGCACCCAGACCTGCCCGCCGCCGTGCGAGGCCGCGTCCAGGCTCGGCCACGTCTCCAGCCCCGGATCTCCCGGCTTCATCGGCACCGTGTAGAAGATCCACTGCCGCTCTCCCGTCGCCGGGTCGAACGACTGCAGGAAGCCGGGGGCGTCGAGGTCGTTGCCGGTGCCGACCAGCAGGTGGTCGCCGACGACGATCGGCGCCATGGTCGAGAAGTACTGCTCCTCGAAGCTCGCGATCTCGGTGTGCCAGCGCTCCTCGCCGGTCCGCAGGTCGAGCGACACCAAGTAGTTGTCGACCGTTTCGAAGAAGAGCGAATCGCGCCAGATCGCCGCCCCGCGATTCCCGATGTGCGGCCCGCCGCGGGTCTTCCAGAAGTAGTGCCAGCGCTCGGTGCCGTCGCGCGCGTCGAGCGCCCAGACGTGATCCGGAGCGGTGACGTACAGCAGGTCGCCCACCTGCAGGATGGCGCCCTTGATGCGCTGGCTGCCGATGGTGAACTCGCCGCTGCTCGCGCCGCCGATGAAGTCGGGCGCGCCGGGGCCGGTGAGCGGCGGCATGCCGGTGTTCAGCTCCACCGTCCAGGCCAGGGTCAGGTGCTGCACCGTCTCGGTGTTCACCTGCGTCAGCTTGCTGTAGCGCCGGCCGGTGTAGTCGCCGGAGTAGGTCGGCCACGAGTCTTCGAGCGGCGCGGTGAGCGACGCCGGGTCGAGCTCGCCTTCCTGCGCGCCGGCGGCGGCGGGAGCGATTGTCATCAACGCGGCGGCGAGCGCCGGAAGCAGTAACCGTCTCATTGCAGGGTCACGTCTCATTGCAGGGTCACCAGATAGGCCGTCACGTTGTGGATGTCGGCGTCGCTGTACACGGAGAGCAGCTCGCGGTGCCGGGCCAGCGGGTCGGCGAGCTCGATTCGCACGCCGCCGCCGCGCCGGCTGAACGAGCGGTAGCGCCCGTCGGTCGTCGTCAGCACCACCACGAAGTCGTCGAGCCGCTCGAGGCGCCCTTCCACCCGCTCGCCCGCGGAGGTGGCGACGGTCACGTCCACCGGGGGCCGCGGTCCTGTTCGGGAGCCGCCGCGCACCCAGGTGTTCTGGAGCTCCTTCGGCTCCGGAATCCGCGAGGCGATGCCCTGCAGGTCGCCGGACGCCGAATGGCACGCGGCGCACTGCGCGGCGAAGTAGACTTGGCCCGCCGCCGCGTCGCCGACCAGGATGTCCAGCTCCACCGCCCCGCCTTCCGGCGGCCCGCCCTGACGAGTAGCGGTGGAAAGCACGTCGTGGATGTACTCGGCGACGGCCCGCACGTCCTCGTCGGAGAGCGGTTGCGCCGGCATGCCGGAGCCGTCCGGCGACGTGCTGCCGTTCCGGATCACCGGCCCCATCAGCTCGCCCTGCAGGTCGCGCAGCACCAGTTGCGACCGCAGCAGATTGGGGCCGCCGAGGTCGCCGCCCCGCAGGTCGACGCCGTGGCAGGCGCGGCAGTTGATGCCGTATATCCCGCGGCCGCGGGCGATCAGCTCGGGATCCCCCGGCGGGCGCTGCAGGGCCGGGTAGAGTCCCGGGCGCCGGGGTTGCCCGGCCGCCTGCTCGCCGGCCTCTTCTCCGGCACGGCGTCCCGCCGCCGCGAGCTGGGCACCCCACGCCGCCGTCAGGGCCGTCGCCAGAAGCAGGGCGCCGATTCGTGTCGCTGTTCGAGTCGCGCTGTGCATTGCGGCGATTATGGCCGCGCTGGGCCGGGTGTCAAGCGGCGGGATCAAGCGGCGGCGGTCGAGCGAACGTGGTTTCGCTGGCGTGGGCTTCGATGCCGCGCTACCATCGACAGTTCAGATGCGCTGGCGAATCGTCGGTCCGCGGTTGCTCATCCTCGTCGCGCTCGCCTGCGCCCTGCTGGCGGTGAGCGTCTCGGCCCAACCATTCCTCGGCTTCGGCGCCTGGGGCCGTCCCAACCTGCGCTACGACGGCGAGGTCACCTTCGTGCGCCTCCGCTGGGACCGGGGCGAGTTCGGCGCCCAGGTGTACGGGCGCGGCTACATGATGTGGGCGCACGAATTCCCGCGGGCCGAGCAGCACCTGATGACGCTGCTCAACGACTTCACGACCGTCGACGCCAAGGACACCGGCAGCCTGATTCTCCCGCTCGACGATCCGCAGCTCTTCCGGCACCCGATCGCGCTGATGCAGGAGCCGGGCTTCTGGGCGATGACCGACGGGCAGGCGCAGCGCCTGCGCGAGTACCTGCTCAAGGGCGGCTTCGTCATCTTCAACGACTTCGAGGGCCGGCAGTGGGAGAACTTCGAGGCGCAGATGCGCCGCGTGATTCCCGAGGGCCGCTGGCTGCCGCTCGATCCCGGCCACCGCATCTTCGACACGTTCTTCAGCGTGGAGGAGCTCCAGCTTCCGAACCCCTACAACCACCACCTCGCCGGGCTCATCCCGGAGTACTTCGGCCTCTTCGAGGACAACGATCCCGAGGGGCGGCTGATGGCGATCGCCTGCTACAACACCAACCTGGCGGAGTTCTGGCAGTCGGGGGGTACCGGATTCTTCCCGATCGAGCCGATGAACACCGGGTTCGAGCTCGGCATCAACTACTGGATGTACGGGCTCACGCACTGATCTGAAGCGCCTCCGCGGGCGGCAGGATCGGGATGCCGTGGAACGGCGACATCACCAGCAGATCCTGGTCGCCGGTGATCAGGCAGTCCGCGTGCCCCAGGAGGGCGGTTTCGAGCAGCATGTCGTCTCCGGGGTCGCGGCATCCCAACTCATCGTGCCACCCGCCATCAGAGAACCCGCCAGGCCCTCTACCATGCAGCAGGGCAGCCGCTCCACCAGGTAGGAGAGGGAGGGACAGCAGCGGGTAGCGGACCCGTTCGGAGCCGTGACCGTGGCGCACTTCCGCCTCGACCGTGTGCAGAGCCGGCAGGTCCGTATCGAAGCGTACGGCGAACGGAACCCGCTTCTCCGCCACGAACTGGTGCAGCGATTTCAGGGTGCCGGTGCGTCCGGCCTTCACTTCGATCGGGACGACGCGGCCGCCGAGCTCGCACACGTAGTCGACCTCGGCATTGTTGGAGCGGCCCTCGCGCAGCCAGTAGGTCAATTCGCGGTTCGGCCGGTCGGCGAGGAGGAACTGCAGGTGCTGGCCGATGAACTGCTCGGCGCCGGGACCGGCGTTGACCAGTTGAGTTTCGGTCTGGCCGGCGATGGTCTGCCAGCCGAGACCGCAGACGGCGTTCATCAGGCCGACGTCCAGGAAGATCAGCTTGAAGACCTTTTCCTTGAGGTCGGCCTGCAGAGGCAGGCCGGAGCACTGGCTGTGCGTCACTCGTGCGATGAGAGGCGAAGGCGCTGGGGGCGGCCTGTATCTCGTCCAGGAACAGGATGGTGTGCTCGGAGCGCGGTCGGTCGGAGACGGCCTCGATCACGTCGAGCACGGTCGCCGGATCGCCGCGGGTCTCGGCGTGACCGTCCGGGAGGCGCGCGGCAATCTCAGAACCCGACCATCGTCTGCACATAGAAGAAGTCCGCCGTGTGCAGCGCGAAGTCCGCGTCCCGCAGGTAGGCGCCGCCGAAGAAGCGGCCGTAACCCACCTCGAGCCCGACCGGGCCGACCGGCAGGCGGACCGTGATGTCCAGCTCGTTGCCGACGTGGGACGAGATGGCCGCGTCGCCCGCGCGGTGGACGACGGCGCCGCCGACGTTGTACCAGGCGTCGGCGCCGGGCGAAAGCAGGGCGAAGTCCTGCAAGGCGACGCGCAGCGTCGTGCGGCGTGGAAGTGCGGCCTCCACCGTGACCTCCGCGTTGCGCAGGTTCTGCAGGGCGAAGAAGTCCATGTAGCCGTAGTAGGCATGCCCCAGCGGATAGAGCTGGTCGAACGTGCCGTGGACGCCGTCGGTTGGGTCGTCGTCGCCGCTGCCCAGGTTGAGCGCGGTCCCGAGCTTCAGCCTGCCCGGCAGGTCCGTGGCGTACGAGCCGCCCACGTGGACCAGCGCGGCCCGGTGTTTCAGGCCGCCGAAGCTTCCGGCCTGGGCGGCCAGCTCGCCATCGAACGCCCAGGATCCGTACTGGCTGTCGATGCGCGTGCCGACGGTGTGGACTGCGTCTCCGAGGCGCGCCGCGCGGCGCAGGAGCCAGTAGCCCTCCACGGCGCCGCCGGCGACCAACGCGGTGTCCGTGTAGTAGACGCCGTGGAGCTGGCTGTTGAACATCCGGCTTCCGGTCGTCCCGTGGTCGTTGAGGCTGGTCGGGTTGACCGGCACGAGCCGCGTGGCGAAGGCGTCGAGCTTGCGCCCCGGGCCGGCAACGCCGACCCGCGCCCCGTCGAAGACCCGCGCGGTGTTGACCCACTCGAGCGGTGACACCATGCGTTGCGAGCCGTAAACCAGCTTCTGCCGCCCGATGCGTACCGAGATCGTAGCCGGCCCGCTGGCGGGCGATCCGATGTCGAGGTACGCCTGGTGGAAGTCGAGTCGGTCGGCGAAGATATTGGGCGTCCTCGTCTCGCTGATCGCCTGCTCGCCGTGGATCCGCGCATCCTGCAGCTCCACGCTGCCGGTGACCCAATCGCTGGGCGCCCAAGTCAGGTCGAACCTGAATCGCGAGAGCAGGTAGTCCTCATCGTTGCCGGGCCGTGCGGCGTCGAACTTGGCGTTGCGGCGGCTCTCGGTCCGCAGCCGGAGCTGTGAGCCCATCGTGACGCCCGGCAGTATCTCGCGCCGGTCCGAGGTGTCGCTCGCTGCTGGCGGCGCCGCGCTTTCCGTACCGGCGGCTGCCCCCGATGCCGCGGGCGCCGCTGTTTCCGCCGGGGCGCGCACGCTGGTGGCGTCGGCTGCCGCGGGTGTGACGGAATGTACGGTGACGCAGAACAGAAGCACCGCCACGGAGAGGAGGCGGCGGTGCGCAATCCGGAATGTAGAACACGGTTCGTTAGTCGCCATGTGGCGAGTGCGTATCAAGACGCGTGCCACCTGCTGTGGAGCGGGGCCACCGATATCGAACACCGCCCGATATACGGCCGCGATGCGACGGCGGGGCGGCGGCAGGTGTGGTCCCGTTCGCGGGTTCTTACTCTACAGGTTTGTTGGCCGTGTAGCCGCAATTCACATTCTTGTGGACCCAGCCACATCAGAGGTTCACCGCGACCCAACCGGGGCGCGCCAGCCAGCGGTTTATTCCGACAACGGTGTCAGGGAGAAGAGCACGTTCCAACATTCCTGTTGGCGCAAGGCGCGGTGCGGCGCCAGCGTGCGGTCGGCTCCTGAAACACGGCAAAGTATTGACTGCAAGGGGATTAACGAGTGCCGCCAGGTATCAATCGCGATCTTGGCCCGCCCCTTGCAGGCTTCGGCTGCCGATATCGGAACGGCGCTGCCGCAACGGCGGGTCGTTGCCATAGCCATTCATTCGTTCGCGCGTCGGAGGCGCCTGATATGGAAGTCACCAGCAAGGCTACGCGGATTCGGCTCTTCAGCATCAACACGCCGCAGATGCGCGCGTTCCACATGTCGTGGTTCGCGTTCTTCCTGTGTTTCTTCGCCTGGTTCGGCATCGCGCCGCTGATGAAGATCGTCCGCGACGAGATGGCGCTGACCCAGTCGCAGATCGGCTGGCTCGTCATCGGGTCGGTCGCCATCACGGTCGTCGCCCGGCTGCTCATCGGGTGGCTGTGCGATCGTATCGGGCCGCGGCGGGCCTACACCTGGCTGCTCATCGTCGGGTCGCTGCCGGTGATGGGCATCGGCCTGGCCCAGGACTTCCAGACCTTCCTCGTCTTCCGACTGCTGATCGGCGTCATCGGGGCGTCTTTCGTGATTACGCAGTACCACACGTCGGTGATGTTCGCCCCGAACGTGGTCGGCACGGCCAACGCCACCACCGCGGGGTGGGGCAACCTGGGCGGCGGCGTGACGCAGCTCGTCATGCCGATCGTGCTCGGCATCCTGACCGTCGGGGCGTACATCCCGTTCACGAACATCCAGCTCCTCCCCGGTCTCGGGCTGAGCGACGCGGCGGGCTGGCGGGTGGCGATGGTGCTCGCCGGATCGATGTGCGCCCTGGTCGGCGTGGCCTACTACTTCCTGACGCAGGACGCCCCGGAGGGGAACTACCGCGAGCTGCGCGCGGCCGGCAAGCTGCCGCCCAAGCAGAGCGTGAAGGGCTCGTTCGCCAAGGCGGCGCGGGACCCGCGGGTCTGGGCGCTCTTCGTCATCTACGGCGCGTGCTTCGGGATCGAGCTGACCATCAACAACGTTCTCGCCCTCTACTTCATCGACTACTTCGACTTCTTCGGGTCGATGAGCGCGGTGCAGGCGGTCCAGTGGGCGGGCGCGGCGGCGATGCTCTTCGGCCTGATGAACGTCTTCGCGCGCACCCTCGGCGGCGCGGTCGGGGATCTGTTCGGACGCCGATGGGGGCTCTCCGGGCGCGTGCGCTGGCTCTTCATCGCGCTCTTTTTCGAGGGGCTGGCCCTGATGCTCTTCTCGCAGATGCCGGTGCTGGCGCTGGCCATCCCCGCGCTCATCGTCTTCAGCCTGTTCGTGCAGATGTCCGAGGGCGCGACCTATTCGGTGGTGCCGTTCATCAACAAGAAGGCGCTGGGCTCGGTCGCCGGCATCGTCGGGGCGGGCGGCAACGCCGGCGCGGTCGCGGCCGGGTTCCTGTTCCGCGGCACCATCCCCTGGCCGACAGCGTTCCTCGTCATCGGCGCGCTGGTGACGGTCACCGCGTTCCTCGCCTTCGCGGTGCGCTTCGACAGCGAGACGGAGACCGAGGCGCGGACGGCGCTCGACGCGGCGCTGGCGGATCGGCGGGCCGGGCTCGCCGCCGGAGGCGGAGCGGAGCCGGCCGGGGCTGCGGGCTAGGTGGGGACGGAGAAGGACGATGGTCAACCCGGCGGAAGTCTGGAAATCGAAGAAGCACAGCTTCGACGTCTGGTCCGACGTGCTGCGTCACGCGGAGGCGCGCACGCCGATGGGCGACATCGAGACGCCCGATCTGGAGCGCATGAAGTGGTACGGCTTCTTCTACCGCAAGCGCGACACGCCGGGCCGGTACATGAACCGGATCCGGATCACGGCGGGGGAGCTCACGTCCGATCAGGCGCGCGAGATCGCGGCCATCGCCTACGAGCACGGCCACGGCATCGTCGACGTCACCACCCGCGCCAATCTCCAGGTGCAGGGGCTCGGCATCGAGCACCTGCCGGAGGTTGCCGAGCGGCTGGCCGCGATCGGGCTGACCGCGAAGCAGACCGGCCACGACAACATACGCAACGTCTTCGCGCACCCGTTCAGCGGGGTGCTTCCGCACGAGCTGATCGATACGCGGCAGCTCTGCCGCGACGTCACCGCCCTGTTCGTCGACAGCCGCAAGTACTCCGATCTGCCGCGCAAGTTCAACATCTGTCTCAACGGCGCGGCCGAGCACTCGGCCCACTTCTGGACCCAGGATCTGAGCTTTCTGGCCTGCCGGGTAGGGCGCGAAGTCGTGTTCCAGGTGTTGGTGGCCGGCACCCAGGGGCAGAACCCGCACCTGGCCTGGCACCTGCCGGTGCTGGTCCACCCGGACCAGGTCGTGGCGGTCACCGCCGCGCTGCTCGATCTGTTCCGCGCTCAGGGATCGCGCGAGAAGCGGCACCAGGCGCGCCTGCGCTACCTGGTGGAGCGGATCGGCATCGATGGCGTCAAGGGGTGGGTGGAGGAGCGGGTGCCGCTGCGTCCCTGGCCGAATCTGCCGGCCCCGTCGCCGGCCGCCCGCAACGACGACCTGGTCGGGTGGTTTCCGCAGGCGCAGCCGGATCTCTGGACCATGGGGCTCTGCGTCCCGCTCGGCCGGCTGAGCTGGCGGCAGCTCGAGGCGCTGGCGGTCCTGGCGAAGCGCTGGGGCGACGGGCAACTGCGGACGACGCACGAGCAGGGGATCGCGGTCATCAACATTACGGGGGGCTACCGGGACGCGGCGGCCACCGATGCGGCGGCGGTGGGGCTGAGCGTTCACGCCGACACGCTGGCGCGCAACACGGTGGCGTGCACCGGAACGCAGTTCTGCAACATCGCGGTGACCGAGACGAAGGGCGCGATGTACCGCCTGGTCGACACGCTGCGGCAGCGGACCCTCGCCCTGCACGGCATCCGCATCCACATGAGCGGCTGCCCGTCGAGCTGCGCGCAGCACTTCACGGCGGACATCGGCCTGAAGGGCGTTCGGGTGCGTCGGATCCTCGGGACGCGCGAGGGCTTCGACGTCTATCTCGGCGGCGGGGTGGCCGGCGATGTCCACCTCGGGTTGCGCTACAAGCTCGGGGTGGATGTCGAGCAACTGCCGCTCGTCATCGAGGAGGTGGTCAACGAGTACTACATCCGGCACCGGGCGGGGCAGACCTTCAGCGATTACTGGCGCGCGAAGCTGCGCGAGGCCGAGGCGGCGAAGGTGGCCGAGGAGGATTACCGCCCGGCGACCTGGGTCTGCGAGCGGTGCGAGTACCGCCACCTGGGCGAGGACCCGCCGGTGTTCTGCCCCGGATGCGCCGGCGTGCGCCGGCTCTTCGCGCGGGTGGAGGAGGAGGACGCCGGGTCCTCGGCGGACGCGCCGGTCGAGATCCCGCCGGCCCGCGACGACGGCTTCGTGTTTGCGGCGCGAGAGGACGCCGTCACCGAGGGCGGAGCAGTCTCGGCCGACATCGGCGGCCATACCTACGCCTTGTTCCGGGTCGACGGCCGGGTGCGGGCCATCGACGGCCAGTGCCCGCACGAAGGAGGGCCGCTGGCTGAAGGGACGCTCGCCAAGGGAGTCGTCACCTGCCCCTGGCACGGCTGGACCTTCGACGCCTGCAGCGGGTGCAGCCTCGATCCGGCCGGCAACGACGTCGCGCACTACCCGACGCTCGTCGAAGAGGGCAACGTGTACCTGCAGCCGAAGCAGGCCCCGGCGACGACGACGCAGCCGACCGCGGGCGGCGTCCTGGCCGCGGTCTCGCCGCCCCGCGCCCAGCCGCCCCGGCCGGCAACGGCGTCGCTGACGGTGGCGGAGATCCGGGACGAGACGCCGGACGTGCGCACCTTCCGCCTGGACAATCGGGACGGCCGCATCCCGCACGCGCACCCGGGGACGTTCCTCCAGGTCTGCGCGCCGATCGACGGCGTCGAGAAGTGGCGCAGCTTCACCGTCGCGTCGTCGCCCGCCGATTCGTCCTTCCTCGAGCTGACGATCAAGCGGAACCCGTGTGGGCAGGTGACGAACCATCTCTTCGAGACCGTCCGCACCGGCGGCGCGCTGACGGTCCGCGGCACGCAGGGCGGCTTCTACTTCGATCCGGATCGCCACCCCGAGCCGCTCGTGCTGGTCTCGGCGGGGAGCGGCATCACCCCCGTCATGAGTATCGCGCGCTTTCTCGCGGAGACCGACCCGCGGCACCCCTGCATCTTCGTCCACGGCGCCCGC
This sequence comes from Vicinamibacterales bacterium, assembly GCA_965116825.1. Classification (GTDB taxonomy): domain Bacteria; phylum Acidobacteriota; class Vicinamibacteria; order Vicinamibacterales; family UBA8438; genus WTFV01. The sequence continues at coordinate 1,822,690 of OZ220736.1, read as the reverse complement.
ACCGCGGACGACATCATCTTCCGCGCGGAGTGCCAGCGGCTGCACGACACGCTGCCGTTCTTCGCCTACCACGTCTCGCTGTCGCGGCCCGGGCCGCGCTGGGAAGGCGGCCGGGGCCGGCTGGACGGCGCCGCGGTGGCCGCGCTGGTTGCGGACCTGCAGCGCAGCCGCTACTTCCTCTGCGGGCCCTCTACCTTCATGGATGCGATCGACGCATGGCTCCGACAGCAGGGGGTGCCGGCCGAGCGGGTGCACACCGAGCAGTTCCATGCCGCGCCGCGGCTGGCGAGGGTCGGATGAAGAGGATGAACGCGGCCCCCGGCATTGTCGCGCGCGCGCCGGAGTCCGCCCCCGGGCGTGTTTCGCCGCCAGTGGATCGCGCGACCGCCGTGAGCCCGGCTGCGGCGTCGACCCTCGTGGACGGCTATCTCGAAGAGCAGCAGGTCACCGCGGTGGAGCGTTTCTCGCGGGCGCACCACGCCGCCACGGCCGGTGATCCGGCCCTGGCCGAGCGCTACTCGGCTCTCATGCCGGCAACGCCGCCCGCCCCGGGGCAGCAGTACGCCTTCGACGTGGATCTCGACGCCTGCTCAGGCTGCAAGTCGTGCGTCGCGGCCTGCCACTCGCTCAACGGTCTCGAGGAGGAGGAGTCGTGGCGTGACGTGGGCCTCTTGCACGGTGGAAGCCGGAGCCTGCCGGTCGTCCAGCATGTCACCACGGCATGTCACCACTGCCTGGACCCGGCCTGCATGCACGCGTGTCCGGTGGAGGCCTACGAGAAGGACCCGGTCACGGGCATCGTCAAGCACCTCGACGATCAGTGCTTCGGTTGCCAGTACTGCACGCTGGCCTGTCCCTACGAGGCGCCGAAGTACAGCCGTTCCAAGGGCATCGTCCGCAAGTGCGACATGTGCAGCGACCGGCTCGCCGAAGGCGAAGCCCCGGCCTGCGTGCAGTCGTGCCCGAACGGCGCCATCGCGATCCGCGTGGTCGACGTCGAGCAGATCGTCGAGGAATCCGAGACCCACCTGTTCGTGCCGGGCGCGCCGGAGCCGGCCCTGACGTTGCCGACCACGGCCTACCGGACCGAGCGAGTGCTCCCGCGCAACATGGTGCCGGCGGACTACCACACGGTGCGGCCCGAGCAGGCGCACTGGCCGCTGATCCTGATGCTGGCCCTCACGCAGCTCTCGGTCGGGGCGTTCCTCGTGGAACGGCTGCTGGAGCTGCTCGTTCCGGGGGCGCAGACGGCGAGCATCCGCCCGGTGCACAGCGCCAGCGCGCTGGTGTTCGGCCTGCTCGCGCTCGGGGTCAGCGTGCTGCACCTCGGCCGCCCGCGCTACGCCTACCGGGCCGTCCTGGGCCTGCGGCACTCGTGGCTCAGCCGCGAGATCCTGGCCTTCGGCATCTTTGCAGGACTGGCCGTGACCTATGCCGCCTGGTCCTGGGCGGCATCGGCGGGCTGGCTGGGACGACTCGCCGGTTGGGGATTGATGGCCGCGCCGGGAGCCGCGGTCGGGGCCGGCTTCGGGTGGTGGCTCGGTTGGGCCGTGGCGCTGTCGGGCGTCGCCGGGGTGCTTTGCTCGGTGATGGTCTACGACTACACGAAACGCGACTTCTGGAACGGTCCCGCCACCGCCGGCCGCTTCTTCCTGACGACCGCCGTGCTCGGGCTGGCCGCCGCGTGGCTGCCGCTGTCGATCGTTGCCGCCGGCAGCGACGGGGCGCTGGCCGGGGCTGCCATCGACCGTTACGGCGCCGTTCTGTGCCGCGGCCTGATCGTCGCGATGGCTGCGAAGCTCCTCTTCGAGGCTACGCTGTTCCGGCACCTCGCCTCCCGGTCGACCACTTCACTGAAACGCACGGCATGGCTGATGACTGGGGCGCTCTCCAACGTGACGATGGCGCGCTTTGCGGCCGGACTGCTGGGCGGTCTCGCCATGCCCGGCCTGCTCCTGCTGAGCCGCGTCCCGGCGCCGCCCGGGCAGGGCCAGGACCTCGTGTTCGCGGTGCTCGTCGGGATGCTGTTCGTCGCCTGTCTCGCCGGCGAGCTGCTCGAGCGCTACCTCTTCTTCGCGGCGGTTGCGTCGCCGCGCATGCCCGGAACCCTGTAGCCGATGCTCTACCAACGCGACGGGTACCTGACCCGCGACCTCCTCCGTACCCCCGGCGGCTTCGGCCTGGGGCAGGTCCCCGCGAAGCGCAAGCCGGACGCCACCACCGACATGGTGTGCGGCTATTGCTCGACCGGCTGCAGCCTGACCGTCCATCTCAAGGCCGGCGAGGCGGTGGGCCTCACTCCCGCCGCCGACTACCCGGTGAACCGCGGGGTCGCCTGCCCCAAGGGGTGGGAGGCGCTGGCCGTGCTCGAGGCCGCCGACCGCGCCACTACGCCGCTGTTGCGCGACGCGTCCGGCGTCCGGCGCCCGGTGGCCTGGGACGCGGCGCTGCGGACGATGGTCGAGCGCTTCAAGGCGATCCAGGCGCAGCACGGACCGGAGTCGGTGGCGTTCCTCAGCACGGGACAGATGCCGACCGAGGAGATGGCGCTGCTCGGCGCGCTCGCCAAGTTCGGCATGGGAATGGTGCACGGCGACGGCAATACGCGCCAGTGCATGGCCACCTCGGTGGTGGCCTACAAGCAGGCGTTCGGGTTCGATGCGCCGCCCTATACCTACCGCGACCTCGAGGAGTCGGACGTGCTCGTGTTCGTCGGGGCCAACCCGTGCCTCGCGCATCCCATCCTGTGGGAGAGGGTGTTGCGCAACCGCCACGACCCGGCCATCGTGGTCATCGATCCGCGCGTAACCGAGACGGCGATGCAGGCGACCGAGCACCTGCCGATCCGTCCCAAGTCGGACCAGGCGCTCTTCTACGGCCTGGTCCGGCTGCTGATCGAGCGCGGCTGGATCGACCGGGCCTACATCGACGCGCACACGCGCGGCTTCGACGAGTACGCGGCGGCGGTAGACCCCTACACCCTCGAGCGGGCGGCGGAGGAGACCGGACTCGGGGCCGACGCCGTCGAGCGGCTCGCCGAGACGATTCATGGCGGCCGGCGCGTGTCGTTCTGGTGGACGATGGGCGTCAACCAGAGCTACCAGGGGGTGCGCACCGCGCAGAGCATCATCAACCTGGCGCTGATGACCGGCAACATCGGCCGTCCCGGCACCGGCGCCAACTCCATCACCGGCCAATGCAACGCGATGGGCTCGCGCCTGTTCAGCAACACCACCAACCTGCTCGGCGGCCACGACTTCGCGAATCCGGAGCACCGGGAGAAGGTGGCGCGGGTGCTCGACATCGATCCGGCGCTCATCCCGACGCAGCCGAGCTGGGCCTACAACGAGATCATCGAGGGGATTCTCCAGGAGCGGATCAAGGGTCTCTGGGTCGTCTGCACCAACACCGCGCACTCCTGGATCAACCAGGGGCAGGCGCGCGACATCCTCGGCCGCCTCGACTGCCTGGTCGTGCAGGACATGTACGCCACGACCGAGACCGCGCGGATGGCCGACCTCGTGCTACCGGCGGCCGGTTGGGGCGAGAAGGACGGGACCTTCATCAACTCCGAGCGGCGCATCGGTACCATCAAGAGGGTGGCCCGTGCGCCGGGGCAGGCCCTCGCCGACTTCTCCATCTTCAAGCTGGTGGCCGAGTACTGGGGCTGCGGCGAGATGTTCCGCCAGTGGCAGTCGCCGGCCGCGACGTTCCAGATCCTCAAGCGGCTCTCGGCGGGCCAGCCGTGCGACATCACCGGCATCGACGGTTACGACATGCTGGACGAGCGGGGCGGCATCCAGTGGCCGTGCCCGGCCGCGGAGTCCGCGGCGACCGTGGAGACCGAGCGGCGACTCTTCGAGGACGGCCGGTACTACCATCCCGACGGGCGCGCCCGCTTCCTCTACGAGGACCCGCGTCCCCTCCCCGAAGCGCCGAACGACCGGTTCCCGCTGCTGCTCCTGACCGGCCGCGGGAGCGCGGCGCAGTGGCACACCCAGACCCGCACCGCGAAGTCGGCCGTGCTGCGCAAGCTGTATCCCGCGCAGGTCTACGTGGAGGTCAACCCGGCGGACGCCAGGGCCCGCGGAATCGTCACCAGCGACGCCGTCCAGGTCGAGTCGCGCCGCGGCCGCATCACCGCCACCGCGTTCGTCACCCGCTCGGTGCAGCCGGGACAGCTCTTCGTCCCCATGCACTACGAGGAGACCAACCGGCTCACCGACGCGGTGTTCGATCCCTACTCGAAGCAGCCGTCGTACAAGGCGTGCGCCGTGGAGTTGCGCCCGGTCGCGGCAGTCGGGTGAGGAGCGTGGTCCTTTCGCACAAACCGTGTCCCCTTGAGCACTGAACGACTATGAAGGTCCGTCGGCTGCCTCGTAACCCTCCCGCGTTGTGATGGCAGTATGGACAGAGGCACTGGCTCTCCGCTGCCGTGACCGAAGCGGACCTTGAAGCTGTCGGGAATCCTATCTCCAAACGAATCCTCCACGCTTCAGCATGCGTCCGTTCACTTGCCGGTCCACTGCAGCCGCGCCTTCAGGTCGTTCAAGTGGCTCCACGGAAGAAGCCCTTCGTGCTGCAGACTTCCGACGACGATACCCGGGGCGAGGCCTTGCTCTTCGGCGAACTGCAGGACGGCGGCGCGTGTGTACGCGCCGAGTCGAGTGAACCGCCGCCAGGCCGCACGCGGCACGAGGAAGTTCGCGACCCAGGCGTTCGCCTCGGCTTCGATGTGGTTCCCGCCGTCGTCGGATCCGTCCACGAAGACACTCTTCTTGCCGTGCAACAGGATGTGGGCTGCCTCGTGGAACAGGCTGAACCACAGGTGGTCGTCCGTCTTGTGGCGCGCGCTGAGCGCGATGATTGGGTGGCGGGCCGAGAGCCACCAGGCTGCGCCGCTCAGGCGCGCCTTCGACAGCGGCTCGACCAGCGACAAGGCCACGCCCGCACTGTTGCACAGTCCTCGCGCTTCCCGGATCGACTCCGGCACCGGTGCGCGAGTCAGCCGCCGGACCTGCTTCAATGCGTCCTTGAACCCGGACTCGCTATAGTCGGCACGCGGCTGATCGGCGGCGTCGAGCTCCGCGAGTCGGAGCCACGCAGCCAGCGCGAACCTGTCGCTCGCGAAGCTCGGAGAATGGCGGTAGGCGACGTTCGCTTCCCCGTACTTGGCGTGCCAGGCCTCCACGGACGCGACCGCGAAGAAGGCGAGCAGTGCCGAAACGACGTCCCCGCCTGCCGCGGGCCTGACGGCCCGTTTCGCCAGTTCACGGAGTGGAAAGGACCTGGCCCATACTCCGGCTGCAACGGCCTTTTCCGCCTCAGCGGCACGTGTCTGTTGGAGACGGTAGTCCGTCTCGATGCCGAGCCAGATCTCGGCGTCGACGCCGAGCACCTTCTCGAACTGCAGGGCGGTCCGGGGCTCGATCGGCGCCTTCCCGGCGACGATCTCGCTGATGAGCTTCGCGGAGCGCCCGCACCGTCGAGCGAGCTCGGCCGGCGTCATGTCCTGGGCGTCGAGGCGCTCCTTCAGCACCCAGCCGGGTGGAACGGTGTAGTCCGGCTCGTAGCGGTTGGTGGCCGTCCCCATGTCGTGCCCCTGTTCAGTGGTAGTCGATTACCTCGACGATTGTGATCGCGGTCACGCCAGCCGTGTCGCGGTTCGCGGCGTCGCCTGCGGAATCGCGTCGCGGCTCGAACACCAGCCGATACGGGTGGACAAGGTCCACCGCGTACTGCGCTCTCCGTTTGCCGGCGAGGCGGTGCCGTCTGTCTGGCGGAGTCAGCGGCACCATCGACAACGCGCGAGCGTGCTTCAGGACCGCGAGGCGAATCGCGATCGTCCTCGCCATGCGGTCGCCGTACTGCTTGCGGAGCTCACGTTCCGAGTTGAAGACCTTCGCGAGCTTGCGGGTCTTGAAGAAGATGTCCAAACGCAGCTCATTGAGTTACCTAGAACGTAACTAATTCATGGAACAGCGTCAAGCGGCCTGCGCGGGACCGCAGGCCAAGACGCGGCGGACCTCGCGTTCCACGCCAGGAGCCGCTCGGGCACTCGACACGCCGATCCGGCGCCCGTACACTGAGAAGTCAGCGGCTCAGGGCCGCGTGAGGCTCATGGAATTCACGACGAAGGTCCGCACCTGCCTGTGGTTCGACGGCCGGGGCGAGGAGGCGGCGGAATTCTACGTATCCCTGCTGCCGGACAGCGAGATCGAAGCGGTCCATCGACCGAGCCCCGACGCGCCCCCGCTCGTCGTGGAGTTCACGCTGTCCGGTGCCCCGTACATGATCCTGAACGGCGGACCGCATTACCCGCATACCCCCGCGGCGTCCATCTCGGTGCCGACGAAGGACCAGGCAGAGACCGACCGGCTGTGGGCGGCGCTGACCGCGGACGGCGGCCGGGAGAGCCAATGCGGATGGCTCGTCGACCGTTTCGGCGTGTCGTGGCAGATCGTGCCCGAAGCCCTGGTCCGCATGCTCTACGCCGAGGACAGGGAGGCTGCCGGGCGGGCGCAGGCCGCGATGATGGAGATGCGGAAGCTGGACATCGGCGCGCTGGAAGCGGCCTTTTACGGCGCATGAAGACAGGAGGCGGTACCCGATGGGCGACATCTCGCTGGCCGGCGTCGCACGCGCTCTCGACGCGATGCTCGACGACCAGATGACGGGACAGGCCCGCATCGCCGCCCATCTGGTGGCCGCGGCGGAGGCTGCCGGACACGGCCCGGAGCGGGTGATCGAGACGCTCACCGCGGTCGTGTCGGCCACCGTGCTCGACGAGTGCTGGATCACGGACGGGGAGGGCGTCGCCTGCATCACCACCGTCCGCGACGCGAGCGGGGCGCCCGTGCCCTTCCGGTTCAGTCCCGATCCGGCGGTGCAGCCGCAGGCCTCGGCGTTCCATCCCCTGCTTTCGTCCGACCCGGAGAGCGACGACGTCGTTGCCCAGGGCGCGCAGGTGCGCGAGATAGACAACGAGGTCTTCAAGTACGTCGGGGTCGCCGGCGTCGACCGGCGGCGGATCGTGCAGGTGGGCAACGCGCTGGCCTTCGAGGAGCAGGCGCTGCAGAGCGGCGTCTACACTTCGCCGGTCATGACCGCCGTGCTGGCCGCCTTCAGCGAGCCGGAGTTGCTGGCGAGCGCCCGTACCAGCGAGTACGAGGAGATCAGGAGCGTGTTCGAGGGGCTCCTCGCCCAGCAGATGATCGTGCAGGCCACGCTGTCGGCGCGCTTCGTCGCGGCCGCGGAAGCGGCAGGTTGGGCCCCGGGGGAGATCGACGGCCGGCTGCGGCGCATCGCAGGTTCCGCTCCCATCGGTGAGATGGACGTCGCGGCGATGGAGGGTGATGTCCTCTACAGCAGTCGGACCGTTCCCCGCCCGAGCGCCGCTGCCGATCTCCCGCATGCCGCGGACCTGGGACCGATCCGGGATGGCGCGACCCGCGTCGCGGTCCACCCGACCGGGCCACGCCCGGCCGATGGCGCTCTCTGGAAGTACGTCACCGTCGCCGATGCCGACATGCCGCGCCTCGTCCAGGTCGGCCTGCCGATCGCGGACAGCTCGCCGGTGTCGCCCCGGTTCGGGGAGGCGCGTTCCGGCTGATGCGTCCTGGTCAGACGTCGTGGGCCGGAGCGACGTCGCCAAGGTGGACATCTCTACGGGGCGGCAGGACGAGCGGATCTTCGTCGACTACGACAACGCGCGGCTGGCCGAACTGGTCTTCCGGGTGCGCTTCGACGGGTTCAGCTACTGAGGAGGGCGCTATTCGCGTGCGTCGAACGTGGACGCCACGTCGATGGGCGGGTGCGATCCGTGAGCCAGAGGTAATCCTCGTCGCTCCAGCGGCCCTGGCGCGGCAGCGTGTCGCTCAGGATCGCGTCGAGCGCCTCCTGCGACGTCATGACGGTCACGGACGACGCCATGAAATGAATATACCCTCGACTGATGTGCTCCGAAAGGGAGCCGCTGGAGTGCCACCGCGGCGTTGTCGCCACGGGTTTCGCACTATCCGAGATGCGTGACGTGGATTCCGCCCCAGTGCCGGTCCAGGTATTCCGCGACGAGCCGGCGATGACAATGGTCGGGCGTGTCTTCGCTGCACAGCAGGCAGCCGTCGGCGACGACTTCCCTGGCGACCGTGTCCTCGACGCGTCGAACGCGCATCAGGTCCAGGAACCGGGTTTCATAGGTGCTCCAGTCGCCGCCGTTCTTCTTGTAGTCTTCGAGCATCCGCTTCGTGGGCGCCAGCGCCGGCAGGTGCACGTAGTCCATGCTACATATTTCGGCGAGAAAGTACGCCAGGTCGTCCCGCTTCGCGAAGCCGGCGAGCTGCGACACGTTGTTGAGCCGCACGTCGACGACGCGTCGCGCGCCCGATGTCCGCAGAAGCTCGAAGAACCGGTTCGCGGACTTCTTCGTGAAGCCGATGGTGAAGATCTTCATATCTGCAACTCGCGGTTGCGGCGGCGCGGGGGCGTGGAATCGTCAGTCGGTGCCTCTTTCCGGTGCGCGAATCGATGGGCCTGTCGGTTCATGGCCTCGGCGACCCGTTCGGCGTGGGAGCGGGGGAACAACCGCTGTTCCTCGATCGCGTCCCCCATGCCGTGCAGGGCAATGAGTCGGCGCATGGCGTCGGCGTGAGGCTCCAGCCCGCCCTCGGGCCCGACATGGGCTACCGAAACGCCCCGCACCTCGAGAGCGGGAGCTACGAGCAGGCCGCGGTGGCACTCGAGCGGCTCCTTTTTTTCGGCGCACATCAGCGCGATGCGCTGGCTGGCCGCGCCCTGCGCCACGCGGTCGAGTCCGTTCTGGAACGAGGGTGTCCCGCCGAGTCGTGCGTAGCTGATGCGGCCGTTCTCATAGCAGGACGGATCGTCGGAGCGGCCGCCCAGCTCCGATCCCAGAAAAACGTAGGTTATCCCGCACGCGACGAGGCTGCCCGCCAGCGATTCGCGGTTGAACTGCGGATTGAAGCGGCTGTAGGGGGAGGCCCGAACATCGGCCACCGCGGTCACGTCGTGGCGTTGCAGCAGTTCGACGAATGCTTCCATGGCGTGCGTGGAATGACCTATAGTCAGTACGGTGCCGTCGCTGGCAGGCATGGTCTCTCGTCAGGTGGCTGGGATGACGGCGGCGATCAGCTTGTAGCACGCGTCCCCGTACGGTTCGCCCAGGCTGACTGTCAGGTAACACCCGCCGACGTCGTAGGTGCCGTTCAGCTTCGCGAGATAGCTTCGCTCCCAGCCGGGATCGGTAACCCACAGCGCGTACTCGCGGCCTGCGTGCCAGAACCGGCCCTGCACCCGCCGCTTGTCGCTGCCGAAGGCCTCACCGGGACGGGACACGATGAGCCGCAACCGGTCGACGCGGAGCAGCCGTAGGGAACCGGTCACCGAACCGGCCACTGCCAGTGGGATCTTGTCGTTCAGGCCGTTGTAGGTGCGGTGGCCGTCGATCCACAGCGGGGCGACTGGATCCGTCAACGCAGCCAGGTCGGACGTCGACAGGCGGCCCGCTTTCTCCCAATAGCACTTCGGATCGAGCAGCCAGTTCTCCGTCTGATAGTCCTTCGGCTGTGATTCCAGAACCGGAACGTCGATCACGTCGAGAACCTGCGGATTGCTGCCGTCCTCGTACTGGCGCTCGTACTCCGACACCTCCCCGCCGTCGCGGGTGCTGACGGGCCGAATCCAGCCGCCGGCTTCCGTGCCGTTCCACTCTCGGCCGGCAACCCATCGACCATGGAGCGTGCGGGAGTTCGCGAGGCAGACCAAACGCTTCGTGGTCGACATGGTTGTCGTGTGCGACACCGCTTCAACCGTCCCCAGTCGCCGCTCGAATGACGAGACGGAGCTCGCTGTCGTCGATCAGGGTGTACTCGGGCAGGCGTCCTGACAGTTCGCGGCTTTCCCGGCGGATAAGCGGCTTTCCCGGCGGATAATCGGCACCCCGTCACCTCGCCGGTCCATCATGTGGGCTCGGGCGAGGCCGGTCGGGGCGGGGCAACGGGACAGCAACGACACGATCAGCTCGTTGCGGCTGGCCTGACGCAAGTGCAAGCTGTCCGGCGTCAGCGTATTCGCCAGCGCCCCGGGAACGTAGAGCTCCAGGCGATCCCCGAACAGGTGCAGGCGTGTCCTCGCGCCCGCGATCGAATAGTCGCGATGCGCCACGGCATTGACCAGCGCCTCGAATACCGCCCGGTCGCTGAACTGCGGGCGCTCCGTCCGGGCGGTCGCCTTGGTGGCGCGGACCAGCATGTTCCTGCGGACGAAGTGCAGGGCCTCGGCGATCTGCTCGTCGAGCGGACCGCCGATATCGCGCGCGTCGGTCTGGTACTCGACGTCGGTACGTTCACCGGCGTAGCTGACCGCCTGTACGTACGCGTGAGGCAGCCAGCGCTGGGGCTCGCGCGTGCAGAGCAGGGCGCCGGCCAGGGTGAGCCGCGCCGTGCCATCGACGTCCGCAATTAGACGCAGCTTGCGCGCCGCCGTCTCCGAGGCGCCCTCCTCCGCCCCGTCGTCCCGCAGAAATCGGCGTGTCAGCGCATAGTCCAGATCCCCGGGCGCGGTGGCCGGGACGGCGGACTCGTCGAACCGGATCATCCGGCTCTGGCTGCGTTGCTGGAACAGGCGAGCCAACAAGTCGGGCGCCAGCTCCCGTTTCGAGCTGCCGAGTCGGCGGAAATAGCCGCCGGGACTCTTGTGCACGAACAGGCTGTGTTCGACGGCGACCAGGAGGACGGGCACCAAGTCTCCGGCCGAGGTGGGCAGCTCGACCTTGCGGATCGTAGCGTCCAGCGGTGGCTTCAGCGTGTCATTGCAGATCTCGCGGACCCAGGTCTCCACGACGTCCAGCGTGTCGAGCGGAATTCCCGTGACGTTCCGCGTCGTGTCGTCCACGCCGAGTACCAGTTCGCCGCCTCGTCCGTTGGCGAACGCTCCCAGCTCGTCGGCGACGTCGTTCCGGCGCGGCGCGGTCACGCGCGAGCCCGTCACCGAAACCTGCTTGAGTTCCAGTGCCGAGTCTTCACCCAGACGGATGCGCCCCGCCAGCTCTCCGTGGCTCGTCATGGCGCGGTGCCTCCGCAAGCTGTCAGCGTCCGCAGCATTACCTGTCAGCATAGTGGATGACTTGCAGGGCAGGAGTGGTGGCCGCGATCGGGCGCGACATCCGCGATAGAGCCGGCGTCGACACGGCGCGTCTTCTTCCGGGATGCGCCTCCTTCAATCCCTACCGCCGCTGGCAGCGCGGGCAGAAGTGGGTGCTCCGCTGCGCCACGAGCACGCGGCGCACCTGTGACCCGCAGTTCACGCACGGCTCGCCGCCCCGGCCGTAGATCCGGATCTGCCGCTGGAAGTCGCCCTGCGCGCCGCGGCTGTCGCGGTAGTCCCGGATGCTGGTGCCCCCGGCCTCGATGGCGTGCCGCAGCACGGCCCGGATGGCCCCGTGCAGGTCGCGCGCCTTGCGCGGCCCGACGCTGGCTGCGCTCCGGAGCGGATGCAGGCGGGCCCGGAACAGCGCTTCGTCGGCGTAGATATTGCCCAGACCGCGCAGGAACTCCTGGTCGAGCAGCAGCGCCTTGAGCCGCGCTCTGCGGGACCGCAGTCTGGCGACGAACTCGTCGCGGCCAATCTCCAACGGCTCCGGACCCAGCGCGGCCAGGCGCGCCGGCAGCCGTTCGGACCACTGCCAGCGCCCGAACTTGCGGACGTCCTGGAACACCACCGCGGTGCCGTCGTCCAGCGACATGCTGGCGCGCGTGAACTCGCCGGGGGCGCCGTTCACGATCAGGTTGCCGGTCATCCGCAGGTGAACGACGAGCAGCGATTCGCGACCGCTCCGGCGCAGTCGGAACAGCAGGTACTTCCCGTAGCGCTCGAGCCGCTCGATGCGCTGGCCCCTCAGTCCTTCCTCCGTCGCGCGCGGGTCGCCGGCGCAGGTTCGCGGCCAGGCGAAGGAAACCCCAGCGACGGTCCGCCCCTCGACGACGGGGCCCAGCGTGCGCCGCACCGTCTCGACCTCGGGCAGCTCGGGCATGGCGTCTTCGGCGGCGGGGGATCGGGTGGCTCAATCAGGGCGGCTCGTGGGGCGTTTCCCGGTCGTCACCCGTTCCGCCGCACCAGCTCCGGCAGCACGGCGCCAATTTCGCCCTGGACCACCGCGTCGGCAATGCCGTCGAGCGGGGTCGGGTCGCGGTTGACGATGATCAGGCGTGAGCCGGCCTGCCGGGCTACCCGCGGGATCGACGCGGCCGGCTCGACCACCAGCGAGGAGCCGACCGCAATCATCAGGTCGCAGGTCTCGGCCGCTCCCTGCGCCCGTGTCATGACGTCGTGCGGCATCGCCTGCCCGAACGAGATCGTGGCCGGTTTGAGAAACCCGCCGCATGAACGGCAGCGCGGCGCCTTCTCGCCTTCCTCGATGCGCCGGCACGCCTCGTCCGACGTGATCCGGTCGCCGCAGGCCAGGCAGACCGCCTCGGTCGTGGTGCCGTGCAGCTCCAGCACCTTGTCGGCGGGCAACCCCGACCGCTGGTGCAGGCGCTCGATGTTCTGCGTGATCAGCGCGTCGAGCCGTCCCTGCTTGTGCAGCTCCACGAAGGCGTAGTGCCCGGCGTTCGGCTGCGCGTCGCGCATCGCGGGCCAGGCGGCGGCCTTCTGCCGCCAGTACTCGATGCGTCCGGCCTCGCTGGAGACGAACTCCTGGAAGTCGACGATCCGGTTCTGCGCCCACACGCCGTTCGGGCTGCGGAAGTCCGGCACACCGGACTCGGTCGAGATGCCGGCGCCGGTGAAGCCGACGATCCGCGCTGCCTCGAAGACCAGCCTGCGAGCGTCGACCGATCCGCTACCGAGCATTTTGCCTCCGTTCCCGCCACGGTTCGACCTGTACCCGCCGGCTGTTCCTCATTGCCTCACGGTCGGCGCGGCTTGCGTTCGTGTCGAGATGTTTTCGACGAGCGCCCGGAAGTCGCCGAACGCGGCGCGTGCCGCGGCCGCGTGACTTCCGAGGGCGCCGTCTCCCGCCGACAGCGAGAAGATCGGCTTGCGGGCGTCCTGCGCGAGCGGGACCAGGCTACGGTAGTGCTTCACGGTGGCGATGCAGTGCTCATCGTCCCCGGGGTCGGCGGCGCTCGTTGGCGCGTCGATGCCCAGAACGCTGCGGGCATACTCGGCCGGCATCTGCCTGGCCCAGCGGTCGTACGCCGCGACCGGGCGGCTCAGCCGGATGCCAGGTTGTTGAATCAGGTAGCCGAGGGGCTGCATGTTGCCGGCCGGCAGGTCGAAATCGGGGTCGGTCCAGTTGTCGCGTCTCTTCTTCCAATCGATCCGCCAGCGGCGAAGCGTCGGTCCCAGGTTGCGCAGCCCCTGCCGGGAGAACAGGTCCGCCGCGAGCGGCACCGCTACGAAGTCCGTGGCGATCAGGGCGGAACGATTGATGGCCCCCAGGCTGGGGCCAACGTCGACGAGCACGATGTCGGCGCCTGCGTCCTCGGCGCCCCTCTGTATGACCTGCCAGAACGCGGTCGCCACCCGAAACGGCCGGTACAGGTTCCCGCTTCCCAGGCAGTTCGGCCATTCGGCGGACAGCAAATCCTCGAAGCCGGACAGAGCCAGGTCGCCGGGCAGCAGGTGGAGCCCGTCCGCGGGCCGCCTCAGCACAGGGTCTCCGATGTCCCCGACTCTGGTCAGCGGTTCGACGCACCGATAGATCGTCTTGCCCGTCGAAGGATCCGCGTCGTCCCACAGCTCGGCGAGCGTGTCCTCGTCCAGAAACGCCGCCGTAAGGTTGGCCTGGGGGTCGAGATCGACGACCAGGACCGTCCGGTCCAGCTCCGAGAACATCCACGCCGCGTGATACACCAGGGACGTCTTTCCCACGCCGCCCTTGTTGTTGAAGAACGTCAGGACGGGCGTCATCGGCTGCGGGCCCTCACCGTGCAGTGAATCCAGTTCGGCTCCACGCGGAAATCGGGCGCAGGCTGCCCGTTGGCGTGCAGGGCCCGGCGTGCCGTCGGTATGCCTGCACCGTAGCGTTGCAACGCACCAGGTGGGCGAGGGGCCCGCTGCATCGTCCGTCGTCGACTACGGGGTCGGCCAGCTCCGTACCGGCAATCCGCAGAAACTGCGCATACGCGGCCGGCAGGAAGTCCTGCGGATTCCTGCCGAGCACGGATCTTGCGTGGATTGTCTCCCTGCAGCGATTCCTTGCGCTCCACCAGATCGGATACCAGGTCCGCCAGCATCGCTTCGAGCTGATCCTGCGTGTACGGTGCCATCCTTGCGCCGCCCATGTGCTGTCGATCGGTTCCGCGATCTCCAAGTTTACGCGTGTCACCCCAAGTCCGATTCGGCGCTGGAAGTGTCTTGGGTGTCCGCCGGATGGTCTGCGTCGCGCCCGCTCCGCGAGGACAGGGAGCCGGTGTCCCGATACCCCAGCCGGTACCACAGGGGTACAAGCGCCACACCGGCCACGATCAACCCGCCCTGCCATGCGGCCTCGAACGGCAACCACGTCGGCGCCGGACTGCCCGCGAGCCACGATCCGAGGCCGACGAGCAGGCAGAAGATGGACACCGCGCAGGCACCCGTAGCTGCCAGCGCCCGGCCCAGGCGGCTGGGTCCGTCGTCCGCCGCCGCGCCGGCGTCGCGCGCGACCGGGCCCCAGAAGCCGACAGGCCGAACCTTCCTGTAGAACGCGGCAAGCCGCGTCGGGTCCTCCGGGCCGGCGACCCGGACCGCAATCAGCGCCGCCGCGGTCGCGAATGCCGCCACGAGCAGCAGCCGGAGCGCGTGCTGATCGTCGCCGAGGTAGACCATCAGCAGAGGGGCGGCGACCAGCGACGTCAGCACCGCCGCGATCTCCGCCCAGGCGTTCATCCGCCACCAGATCCAGCGCAGGATCAGCACCACCCCCATGCCCGCGCCGAGCAGCAGGCTGGTCTGCCAGGCGGCGTTGATCGACGTGAGCTGGGTCATGATCGCCAGCGCGATCCCCACCAGCAGCAGGTTCGAGCCCCGCGCCACCCACACCAGTGATCGGCCGCTCGGCTCCCGGCCGAGCCAGAGCTGGCAGACGAACCGCTTGTAGATGTCGTTGGTCCAGTAGGACGCCCCCCAGTTGAGGTGGGTGTCGACGGTGGAGGCCAGCGCCGCGAGCATGCCGGTGACCATCAGTCCCTTGACGCCGGCCGGGAGCAGCTCCGCCATGCCCCGCACGTAGGTCGCCTCGCGGTCGGCCTGCAGCAGTCCCGATGCCGGGGTCAGGCCGGGATCGGGCGGGAAGAGCACGAGCAGCCCGAGCCCGAGCGGGATCCACAGCAGGCTGCGCAGCAGCACCTGCGTGAACGTGAAGACGACGGCGGCCGTCTTCGCGTCGGCGTCGCTGCGGCACGCCATGGAGCGCTGGGCCAGGTAGCCGGTGCCGTCCGCGTTGATCTGGATGAGCCACTGCAGTCCGAACAAGAGCAGTACCACGGCCGAGGCGTCGCGCGCCCGGTCCGGGGTGAACGCGAGTATCTGGCCCGGCTGAATCCCGCCGGGTCCCCCGTCGGCGAAGAGGCCGTGGAGTCGCTCCGTGACGGCGCCGAGGCCGCCCGCCTCGACGACGACGACGGTGGCGAACGCCCCCGTGCCCAGCAGCATGACCCCAAGCTGCAGGACGTCGGTAGCCACCACGCTGCGCAGCCCGCCGGTGGTCGAGTAGAACGTGGCGACGGCCAGGATGAGGAGGATGGAGATCAGGTTGCTGGCGGTGTGCGTCCATACCGCGGGATCGTCGGGCGGCCCGATGGTGAGCGGGACGCCGATCCACTGCACGAGGTCGACCACCGGCAGAAAGAGGCCGGCGGGCAGCCACGCGTGCCACAGCAGGAACGGCTCCGCAATCTTCGCGGCGGCGAAGAAGACGAACGCCAGCACGGTGCAGTTGAAGATCGTGCCGAAGTAGAGCGCCTTGATGCCGCGCAGTACGGTCGCCGGCCGCCGGCCGTAGCGCACCTCGGTCAGCTCGGCGTCGGTCAGCACCCCGGCCCGACGCCAGCCCGGCGCCAGGACGAAGCCCATCAGCAGGAACGCGAGCGCGTAGATCCAGAGCTGCCAGAGCGCGAAGATGCCGGCGGTGGCGATGAGGCCGGTGACCAGCAGCGGCGTATCCGCCGCGAACTGCGTGGCGGCCATGCTGAGGCCGGCCTGCCAGCCGGGCAGGCTGCGGTTGGCGAGGAAGTACTCGTCGAGGTTGCGCGACGCGGCCCGCCGGTTGCGGAGTCCCGACGCAATGGCGTAGACGATGAACGCGGCGACGATCAGGAAATCGAGCGAGGTCATTTCCGGCACTTCGGTTCGAGACTCTGTCGAATCATCGAATCGCCCGCCCGCCGGTCAGCGCTCAGCGCTCTTCCAGCCCCGTTGGTCCGCGTGACCGAGTACTGCCGGGGCCGCGCCCCGTGAAGACGGAAACGGCCGGGAACTCGCAGCCCCCGGCCGTCATCGAAATCGCGAGCGGAGCGACCCCTACGGAAGCGACGTCACCCTCTGCGTGTTCTTGCGCCGCGCGCCGCCGAGGATACCGGTCAGGCCGTAGTTGCCCTCGTGGCAGGCGTACTCGTAGAGCACGCCGTCGGTGCGCCGGAACGGGATGGCGACGCTGAAGGGCCGCGTCAGGTTGTTCGGATCCTCGAAGGTGAACTCGTACATCACCGTGTCGGGATCGATGCGCGTGAACCGCTCGACCAGATAGCTGTCGCGCGACGAGCCGGCGAAGTTGGTCTCGCGGGCGTAGTTCTTCGTCTCGACGACCAGCGTCTCGCCCTCCCAGCGGCCGCGCGAGTCGCCCACCCACTGCCGGATGTTCCCGTGCGGCTTGCCGATCGGGATGATGCGCACGTTGTGGATGTGCTCGTTGAGCAGCGCCACGTAGCCCGGGGTCTGGAAGACGTGGACGTTGTTGTTGTAGGACCCCGGTCGCATCGGCGGCCCCGAGTTCGAGCCCATCAGGCAGCGGTCGCCCAGGGTGCGGTCGGTGTAGTGGTCGCCGAAGCCGTTGCGCATGTTCAGGCGGTTGATCGCCCGGGCCTCGCGGTACTCGTCGGTGTACGGGATCCGGCCGTTCGGCGGATCGACGACCAGCGACGTCCGCTTGTCGCTCGTCAACTCGATGCCCCGCTCGTACCAGAACTCGTTGTAGGAGAGGACCCCGCCCTCGTCGCGCGGCTGATAGCCCGCGCTCGGGGCGCCGGTGATCGGGTCGAACAGGTCGCGGTTCAGGCGCACGCGCTCCGACGCCTCGAAGGCGGCGGCCTCCTCGGCCGACAGCGTGTCGCGGTCCGCCAGCGCCGCGGGGCGCTCCAGCGGCGTCAGCGTGCGGAACGTGAAGATGCCGGAGATGTCCGGCTGGCCGTCCGGGGTCCGCATCGGCATGGCCGGGGCGTCCGACTGGGCGGCGGCCGGGACCGGCGCGAGCAGGGCGACCGCCAGCAGGGCAGTGAGTGCGGCGATGCAACGAGGACTCGTCATCTCGATACTCCCTCTTCGAGTAGCGGGTGTTTCGGGCAATCCTACCGCGAAATCCCGCGGTCCGGGATGGAATTCAGCGACTGTACGGTGGCGGCGTCGCTCCTTCCGGGGTTCGATTCGCCGTAGCCGCCTGTCACGGCACCGGTGGCTGATGGACGCCCGCGCGGTGCCGGGACCGGGGTAATGGAGGCCATCGCGTCGAGACAGCTAGACCCCCGCTGGAAGGGGCTGCTGAGTCTCTCCACCCGCCGCCCGCCGGAGTTCTACGAGAAGTCGGACGATGTCGAAAACGTGCCGCATGCGGGCGCGTTGCGCACAACTTTCGACCGCTTGGGCGCATCGGCGGTCTTCTGCGTGCAGCACGTCCCGACCGTCGTCATCCTCTCCCTCGACGAGTACGATCCGGCCCGCGTTGCTCCGATCCAGGCCGCGCTCTGGAACCAGGGGCTCGCCAGCCTGCTAGTCGTCATTTCCGGGGACACGGTCCGCGTCTTCACGCTGGCTCGCATCCCGCGTTGCGGCACTGACAACGATGCCGTCACCGCCTGCCTCGTCGACGAACTGGACGCCGTCACCCACGCGCTCGCGCTCCGGAACCTCGTCTACGGCGCCGAGTCCGGTCGGTTCTGGGAGGAGCATTCCGACCATTTCAGGCCGGAAGAGCGCGTGGACCGGGTCCTTCTGGACAACCTCACGGCGTCGCATCGGCTGCTGCGCGAGGCCGCCCTGCCCGCCGGCGCGGCGCAGGCGCTGCTGATCCAGGCGATGTTCGTCGCCTATCTCGAGGATCGCGAAATCATCGATGGGGATTACTTCCGTGCGGCCTCCGAAGCAGGTGCAGGCGACTTCGAGACGCTGCTGGAGTCGGGGGACGTCTCGTCGTTCGTCCGCCTCTTCGAGACCCTGCGGAAGGACTTCAACGGCGATCTGTTCGTCGCCCCGTGCTCCTTCGACGAGCACGACCGCGGTCCGCGGCTCCAGACGGCGCATCTGGCGGTTCTGGCCCGCTTCCGTGCGGGCCGCGAGCAGATGCACGGGCGGACCGGGCAGTACCGCCTCTGGCGGTACGACTTCAAGTACATACCGATCGAGCTGATCAGCGCCGTCCACGATCGGTTCCTGGGCGAACGAGGACCGGAGCGCCGCACCCACGGCGCCTACTACACCCCGATGTTCCTCGCCGACACGGTGGTTTCGCACGTCTGGGACGGGTTGCCGCCCCCGACCAGGGACCGCGGGTGTTTTCTCGATCCGGCCTGCGGCTCCGGCATCTTCCTGGTACGTCTGTTCCAGCGTCTATGCGAGCACCGTCGCGAGACCGGCGGCGACAGGACGATCCGCTGGGACGACCTGGTCGACGTCCTGTCGAGGTTGCAGGGTCGAGATCTCGACGGGGGCGCCGTGCGGGTCGCCGTGTTCTCGCTGTACGTCGCGCTGCTCGAGGAGGTCACCCCGCCGGACATCCGCAAGCTCATGCAGCGTGGCGAGGTGCTCCCCGCGCTCCACGGAAAGACGCTTCGCAACGCGGATTTCTTCGCCGACGCGGCCGACGACCCACCGGTCGACGTGGTCGTCGGCAATCCGCCCTGGTCGAGCCGTCGCGGCGAACGCCTTTCCTCCCTGGAGTGGTGCCGCGCCGAGGGGTTGCCGGCGCCGGGGCGGGAGCAGGCGTGGCCCTTCGTCTGGAAGTCGCTGCGGCATCTGCGGGAGGACGGCGTCGTCGCGTTTCTGCTCCCGGCCATGGGGTTCCTGCACAACCACGCCGGACATGCCGTGGAGGCGCGCAAACGCCTCATGCGCGAGGCTCGGGTCTTCACCGTTATCAACTTCGCGGACCTGCGGTTCCAGTTGTTCGACGGCGCCGTGCGCCCCGCCGCGCTCCTCCTGTTCGGCCGCGCGCCGGCTAGCGGCGCCGCCTACCGGTTCCACTACCTGACGCCGAAGGCCGACCTGAACCTGAAGTCCCGGAGCCTGATCACGATCGGCAGCGCCGACCGGTGCCGGCTCGACTCGCGCATGGTGGACGCCGACCCCGCCGTCTTCAAGAGGCGCCTGTGGCTCAGCGAGCCGGAAGCCAGGCTGTTCAACTATCTGGCGCAGTTTCCCCGTCTCGGCGCCCTCGTCGATGAGTTCGGGACGCTCTCGCGCAGGAAGGAATCCAGCAGGAATCGCTGGGTCATCGGGCAGGGCTTCAAGCCCGCTAACGTCGAGCGACTACCAGATGCCACCTACGAACGCGACCACAGCGTCGTCGTCGCCACGAACCCCTACCTGCCGATAGACGGATTCCGCGTGCCGGCCCTGACGTGCGAGGGGTTGCGCCCGTGGAAGGACGACGTAGTGCATCGGAGAGGTTTCGAGAGAGGATTCGAGGGACCGCGCGTGTTGGTTCCGCACGGCATCGCCGCCCGCATCGGCGATGGAGGACACCGGCTGCGCGCGGCCTACATTGAGGATCCGTTGACGTTTCAACACGTGATTCAGGCCGTCGTGGTTCCGCCGGGGAACGAACGCCACGCCATGCTGCTCGCGGCACTGCTCAACAGTCGGTTGATGGTGTGGTTCGCATTTCACGGCACTTCGTCGTTCGGTTCGGATCGTCCCAAGGTGCATCAGACCGAACTGCTGTGCCTGCCGTTTCCGGCGGCGGAGGACATGCCGGAGCCGGAACGATCACGAGCGGCGGCCGATGCACTGGTCGCGGTGGTCGAGGGACGTGTTCGGTCGACCGGTGCTTTGTTCGATCTCGAGTCGAGCGAACGCGACGTGTTCGAAGAAATCGACGGTCAGGCGTACGAGTTCTTCTGCCTGTCGGACGGGGAGCGGACCCTGGTGGAAGACACGGTGGAGCAGGTGATTCCAGCTGTTCAACCGCATCGGGGCGGCTCTCCCGCGATTTGGAACGCTGCGACGTTTGACGATCGCCGGGCATATGCCTCTACCCTGGTGGACAATCTCGCAGGCTGGTTCGATGGCGACTGCGCCATCGGTACGCGTCTGGTGGCGCGCAACGGCGATCTGGCCGTCCTGCGTCTGTCGCTGCAGGATGCGCCGGCCCCGTTCGACTACGCCGAGGACGACGACGGGTCCGTGTCGGCGGCGTTGTCCCGCCTCGCCGAGCACGTTCAGCAACCCCTGCCGGGCAACTTCCAGTCGCTGCCCGACTTCCGGGTGTTCATCGATCGCGATCTGTTCCTCGTCAAACCGACCGGAAAACGGTTCTGGCTCCGGTCCGCGGCCCTGGCCGACGCCAAGGCCATCGTGGTCGATCTGCACATGTGGTCGAGCTCCGGCAATAGCGATCACAGGGATCGTTCCTGATGCCGGGTAGTAAGCCGGCGACGTGGGCAGCCCGCCTGCGCTCGTTGGACGTGCGCTTCGTGCGAAGCGTCCTGGAGGTCTGGCCGCGGTGCCTTCGTATCCTGCCGGATCGGCCGGAAGAAGACGTCATCACGTTCAACCTCGTGCAATCCACTGGCTGAAGGGTATCTCGCGTACGAATGCAAGCGGCTGAACGTCGTTCGCACCGACGGCCGGAGGTCGCTGGCCACGGAATACGTGATGGAAGGGCTTGTCCGCTTCATCGCGGGCCAGTACGCGGAGAACCTGCCCGTCGGGTGCATGCTCGGCTATGTCCTCGACGGTGACGTGGCGCACGCAGCTTCAAGAGTGCGGGCGAAAATCGACGAGTGCGATCAGGACATCGCACTCGTCATGGGGCCGCGAGACGAAGCAGCCATCGGCGTGGCGACACGCTTCTACAGCCGGCATCGCCGCAGGTCGAACGGCGGGGAGATCGAGATCCGACACGCGCTGTTGCCGTTCCGATCGGACGGCGACGGGTAGTCGAGGTCGGGCGTGCAGTCAGTGCGAGTCCGATGTTGGGAACCGACGCGGCGGCGAAATCGTCGGCGGTCTTCGCTGCTGGTCGCTGTTCCAGACAACGCGGCCCGGGCCGCCCGCCCGCATTGCCTCGGCGACCCGCTCCCTGACGCGGTCCGGTGACGAACCGTGTCCTTGCAGGTAGGCGGTGCTGAAAAGGCGGGATTCCACCGTGGCGCTGTCGGGTCCCGTCCGTTCGGGATCGTGGTCCGGCCAGAGCAAGTCTAGCCACTTGCGAGGCGCCGGCTCGTCGCTGA
The DNA here is from genome assembly GCA_965116825.1 of Vicinamibacterales bacterium. Classification (GTDB taxonomy): domain Bacteria; phylum Acidobacteriota; class Vicinamibacteria; order Vicinamibacterales; family UBA8438; genus WTFV01. Next base: position 1,801,025 of record OZ220736.1, on the reverse strand, counting down.
AGGCCCCGGGCGGCGCCAGGACACAGGGAGTATGGTCGTTCGCGTCGTGGACGTACGGCTCCGACCGGCAGTCGTTCATCGTCTCGCCCGCATGGTCCATTTCACGGGATCCGCCCGGACGTCGGCGTCCCTCGTCAGAACCGGAACAGCCGGTTGAACTTGATGATGAACGCCCGGTTCGTGGGCCCCAGGTAGGAGCGGGTCAGGCCGGTATCGCGCTCCTCGTTGAACACGATGAACAGCTCGCTGCCCGGCTGGTACTCCCAGCGAAAGCGGATGTTGGCCGACATGGCGTTGCGGCTGGAGTTGTACTGCACCAGCGCGCTGGTGAACATCAGCGGCGTCATCGTGTAGGTGACCCGCGCGCCGAGCAGGTTGGTCGTGAACTCGCCCTCCGCCAGATCGATCCAGTTGACCGAGTACAGCGGCTCGACCGAGAACTGGTCGGTGAGGCTGGCCCGGCCGCGCGTGACGGTGAGCGCCGTCTTCTGGCCGCTGTAGAAGGAGCCGTGTTCGGCGAGGACGTTGGCGGACCAGCGTCGCTGCTGGCCGAAGTTGTAGCCGACGCCCAGGTTGGCGAAGTCGTAGCCGCGGACCGGCAGGGTGACGTCCCGGGAGATGGCGAACGGCCGGGGCAGGAACTCGTACGAGCGCATGCCGCTCAACAGGAGCTGGTCGCTGTTGTCGAGCTCGATGCCGAACGAGGCGAGCGTCTCGCGGGTCTCCACCGCGCCGGCCAGGTTCTCGACGTAGGCGAACGAGCCGGTCCACAGGAAGCGGCGCACCCAGTCGATCGACTGCGGGCGGGGGCTGAAGCGGAACTCGCCGAAGCTGCGGCGCATGTCGCGGCGCCGCACGAAGCCGATCTCCGGGTTGAAGTCGTCGCCCACGAGCAGGCGCTCGAGCTGCACGCCGTAGCGATCGCCGAGGTACTCCAGGTGCGCGCGGTAGCTGGTGTCGTTGCCGGTCCTCCCGTCGGTGCGGGTGCGCGCCCAGTGGGTATTGATGTTCAGGTCGTCGTAGAAGCCGAAGATGCCGTCCACGCCGTAGGCCTCGTTGCCGCCCAGGCCGTCGAGGGCGACCGACCGGCCGGTGAACATGGCGCCGATGCTGCTGCGGCGCAGTATGTCGCGCCGAGCGCGCAGGACGCTGAAGTTGGTGGCGCGTGTCCCTGCCGCCTCCGCGGCCCCGGACTGGATGTTGAGCGCGCCGAGGGTGTAGCGGCCGACCCGGCCGGTCAGGCGCCCGCCGGCGCGCAACGGCACCTCCTGCGCCGCCTGCCCGCCGCTGAGGCCGATGCGGCGGCTGTAGAAGAGGACCGGCGTGTCCGTCGCGCCGGCGAGGCGCCCGCTGGTCGCCGCGCCGCCGAAGCGGAAGGTGCCCTGGTTCTCCAGGAAGAACTCGCGCTTCTCGGGAAAGAACAGGTTGAAGCGGGTCAGATTGATCTGCTGCTCGTCGGCCTCCACCTGCGCGAAGTCGGGGTTGGCGGTGAAGTCGGCGGTCAGCCCCTGGGTGACGCCGTACTTGATGTCGACCCCGCCGTCCCAGCCGATCTCGTTCGCGAGCGGGGGCGACGCGACGGGGCTGGTCGTCAGGTCCCCGATGCCGTACGGCTTGACCTCGAACAGCCGCGACGCCGGCGGGGCTTCTATGCCGACCAGGGTGGCGGCCAGCGATGCCCGGAAGTGGCCGCGCAGGCCCTGCGCGGCGGACAGCGGCGTCAGGTAGGACGACTCGTTCTTCCAGCGGTTGACGCGGCGGGCCTGGAAGCCCCAGATTTGGGCGCCCTCGCCGCGGTAGCGGAGCGACTTGAAGGGCAGGGCCGCCTCCATCACCCAGCCGCCCTCCATGCGGCCGACCGAGACGTCGTACACCGGGTTCCAGTCCAGGTTCGGCTGCGACTCGTTGGTGAGCTGCGCGTCCAGCCGGCCGCCCACCGCCGACACCTCGAAGAGGACCACGTTGCGCCGGTCGTAGAAGGTGTCGAGCGACCAGGCGAAGTTGTCGTCGCGCACGATGCGGATGTTGTCGCGGCGCATCTCGCTGGCGATGATGCGATCCGGCCGGGTCTCCCAGCAGCGGGCGACGACGTAGACGTTGTCGTCGTCGAAGAGTAGCCAGACCTCCGTGCGCTCGGTGGCCGGCTCGCCCTCGGCCGGGTCGTTCTGGATGAAGTCCGACATCGGTCGGACCAGCTCGTAGACGGCTTCGTTCAGGACGCCGTCGATGCTCATGGGCTCGTCGATGCGCGTGGCCCGGATGGTGACCCCGGTGCTGTCGCGGACGATCACCTCGGGCGCGATCGGCGGGGGCGGGCCGAAGATTTGCGTCGGCGGCAACTGCAACCCGCCCTGGGGCGCCGTCTCACCGTGCGCTGGGGTGATTCCGGCCAACAGGAGGGCGCCGGCCGCGACCAGGGCGCAACGAAGTCGACCGGCGGCCGGCGACAGGGCGTGGTTCCGTGCCTCGGGACGATTCCGATCAGTCATCTGGTCATCCGACGTTCAGGTCTCCGAGCTCTCGCGTGCCGCGATGCCCCCTGCGCCGAGGCGAACCTCGCCCTACCGCGCCCCTGCCGCCTCGGCTTCCTCCAGCCGCGCAATCTCGAGCGTGGCGGTCATGCCGGTGTTCCCCTCGTGGCAGGCGAACTCGAACATGTCGCCCTCGGTGGGCGGCATCAGGATCTCCGCCGTCCAGGGCTGCGTCCACAGGTCCGGGTCGTCGAACGTCACCGCGTAGCGCACCGTGTCTTCGTCGAGGCGGGTGAATCGCTCGACGAGCCGCATGCCGCCCTGCGACAGCCCGCGGAACCACTGCGCCGGGCTGAAGTTGACCGTCTCGACCACCAGGGTGTCTCCTTCCCAGTGGCCGCGCGAGTCTCCGAGCCACTGCCGCACGTGCCCCGGCAGGTGCGGACGCCCGTCCAGCGGGATGATCCGGAACTCGTGGACCATCTCGAAGAGCAGGAGCACGTGGTCCGGCGACTGCGCGATGTGGATGTTCTGGCTGTAGGGGCCGCCGAGACGGGGGATGCCGTAGGAGATGCAACGCTCCTGGGGGCTGCGGCCCTCGGGCCCTTCGCTCGTCTGTCCGGGCCTGGCCCGGACGCGCTCCAGGCCGGCCTCCGAGTACGGGATGCGGCCGTCCGGGGGATCGACGATCATCGACGTGCGCCCGTCCGACAGGCTGCGCTCCCACCAGACGACACGGCGCGCCCCGACGCCTTCGGTCGACCGTTGCGCGGCGTTGATCTCGGCGATCTCCGCTGCGGTCAGCAGCGCCCGGTCGCCCTGCGGCTCCGGGCGCTCGAGCGGCGTCGCCGTGCCGTGGCTCCAGATGCCGTTCAGGTCCGGGGCGCCCCAGGGGGTGCGCGGCGACGCCGACTGGGCCCAGGCGGCAGCCGGGACCCCGGCCGTCGCCAGGAGCGACGCCAGCACGGCGCAGACGGCGGTGCGGGACCGCGGAGGGTTGGATCTGTTCATGGATTACCTCGGTCTAAGACGCCTGTCCATCGTAGCCCGGAAATCTTCGCCGACCGCGACCGAAAGGTCGCGCGACGGCCTCCGCTTTCCGCCCAACCGGGTCTCGCCGAGAAACTGCCCCGTCCTGCGGCGGAGTGTTCCGGTGCCGTTACGGCGCGGCCTCGTGGCGCTCGAGCGGTCAGCCCACGTCCGTGGGATCGGCTAGGATATATGGCCCGGTTTCAACAGAGGAGAGGGATATGAAGGAGAATCGACGGATCGTTTCGAGAACCGCAGGCGTGGCCGTGCTGGTCCTGTCGCTGGCGGCGCTCGGCGCCGGCGGCGCGGCGGCCCAGGAGGGAGAGGCCGACCTGGTCCAGCGGGTGCTTCCGAACCCGAACCCGGTGGTCGAGCTGCATTGGGCCAAGCTGCCCGACGAGCGGACTTGGGGCTCGACGGCTGGCGTCGACATCGACCCGACCGACGGTCACGTCTGGGTCTACGACCGCTGCGGCGGCTTCGCGCTCGCCGGCGGATGCGCCGCCAACCCGACCGTGGATCCGATCCTGAAGTACGACCGGCACACGGGCGAGCTGCTCGCCAGCTTCGGCGCGGGGCTCTTCGTGCTGCCGCACGGGATCCACGTCGACGACGACGGCAACGTCTGGGTCACCGACTCGCAGGGCAACGACGAGATCGGCCACCAGGTGTTCAAGTTCAGCCCGGAGGGCGAGGTCCTGATGACTCTCGGCGTCGCCGGGCAGCCGGGCGACGATCCCGAGGGCGTACATCTGAACGAGCCGTGCGACGTCATCACCTGGGGCCCGACCGGCGACATCTTCGTGTCGGACGGCCACAGCGGCCAGAACCCGGACCCGCCGGCCGGCCGGACCGGACGCATCCTGAAGTACGACCGGGACGGCAACTTCATCAAGCAGTGGGGCGAGATCGGCTTCCGTCCGGGCCAGTTCCGCACGCCGCACGCGATGGAATTCGACTCGCAGGGCCGCCTGTTCGTGGCCGACCGCGGAAACCACCGCATCCAGATCTTCGACCAGGAAGGCGAGCTGCTGGACATCTATACGCAGTTCAGCCGCATCAGCGGGCTGTACATCACGGCCGACGACACGCTGTACGCGATCGACTCCGAGTCGCAGGAGACCAACCACTACGGCTGGAAGAACGGCGTCCGCATCGGCCCCGCGGGTGAGGACCGGGTGACCGCGTTCATTCCGCCGCATGTTCCCGAGGAGGGCCGCACGCTGCAGGGCCTCGCCGGCGAGGGTGTCGCCGTCGACGAGGACGGCACGGTGTTCGTGGCCGAGGGTCCGGCGTCGCGGCCGTTCGCGGGCGGCGGGCTCACCAGGTACCGGAAGGGTTCGAACTAGCGCGACCTTCCGGCCGCGGCGCGACCTTCCGGCCGCGGCGCGACCCTGGGTCGCGTTGGGAGTTTCGCTGGAGCGAAACTCCGTCGGTTCAGGTCGAAGAAGCCCCGCGCCGGTCGGCGCGGGGCTTCTCCTTTGTACGGCCGGTCTGGCGTCCTAGAACGTCACCAGGAAGGTCCCGTCCGGCTCGGCGACGATCGCGGGAAAGCTGCCGTCGGGAATCTCCGGCCCGGCCCCCGGGTCCCCCAGCGGCGCGCCGTCCGCGTCGAACCGTTGCCAGTGGAACGTGCCCCCCGACTGCCAGCCGAACCCGTCGCCCCAGCCGAGCAGCGTCTCGCCGTTGTGGTTGACGGCGACGGCGGGGTTCTTGCGGCGCGCGGCCGCCTCGCCTGCGGGTGACGCCGCCTGCTGCAGGGCATCCACGGGGCTGACGTGCACCTGTCCCGCCGTTTCCCACGACACGGCCATGCCGCCCGGTCCGCGCGTGAGGCTGGTCGTGGAGATGGGGCAGGCGTTGATCCGCCACAGGTCGATCAGCTCGTCCGTGAAGGTCTCGCCGCGGTCGAGCGACGTCAACAGCCGCTGGCCCCGGCGTATGTTCTCGCCGGCGCCGCGGTAGGACACGTACAGCGCTCCCTCCTCGTCCGTCATCGCGTGCAGTGCGCAGCAGTCGCAGGCGCCCTCGGTCTCTCCGCTCACGGGGCGCGCGGCCGAGAAGGTCTGTCCGTCGTCGCGCGAGACGGTCAGGAAGACGGAGCGCTCGGCGTCGGGCGGCGCTCCGGTGTGCCAGAACACGTATACGTTGCCGGCCCGGTCGGCGGCGATGGACGGTCCCGCCTCGACGCCCTCGCCGGCGGCGATGGCGAACTGCGGCTCGAACCCGGTCCCGGCCGTGTCGGTCCGCGTGTAGAGGAACTCGGTGCGCCCGAGCTTGAACCACGTCACGTGCAGGCGGTCGTCCTTTCCGAGCGCGATCTGTCCGCCGTCGATCGGGCCGATGCCGACGACGGTGCCCGGCTCGGAGTTGACGTGGCGCGGCTCGGACCAGCCGGCGGCTCCCGGCGCCCGGCTGACGTGCAGCAGGTCACCGGCGCGCGGCTCTCCCTGGAAGTAGACTACGTGCACCGTGCCCCTGCCGTCGACGACCGCCCGCGGCAGTCGGCCGCCCTCCGGGAGGCGCAGCAGGGACACGTCGGCGCTCAATTCGGCCGGCCCGCCGCACGAGAGCAGCGGCAGGAGGCTCACGCAGACGACGGCCGGGTTGCGCAGATTCATGAAGGCAAGAGTATCAGACGATAAATTCCCCAAGAAGCCGTATAATGCCCGGAATTTGTCCCTCGTAGCCTGTTTCGTGCACCGATGCGGATGGATCCTCAATCAACGGTAGGTGTCATGAGAGGCTTTGCCACGCTCGCCGGCCTCGTGCTGGCCGTCTCGACCTTCCAGACCGACTTCCCGGGCATTCGAGCGCAGGCGCCGCCGGCCAGGGCGATTGTCCCCGCGGATGCGGAGCCGGCCCCGTCCCAGGCGGCCGCGCCGGCGGCAGCCGAGCCGGGCGTGTCGGCCGCCGAGATCGTGCTGCGTTCGCGCGCGCGCGAACGCCTTGCCGCGGACGTCGACGCGCTGGCGACGTTCCGGCCGTCCTATCCCTTCTGGGAGCACATCTTCACGACGCCGGACGGCAACATCGCCTTCGGGAGCCGGACCGACGGCCGGCTGCTCGCCACCTTCCCGTCCCGTGGCGACTGGCGGCGCAACGGCGTCTGGGCGGAGCCGTCGCTGGCCGACATGCTGTCCGGCCGCAGTCTCCCGCGACGCCTGCGGGACCGGCGGCGGGCCGTCGAGGAGGCGCTCGAGCGGCAGGTGGGGCCGGTGCTGCACAACGCGACGCGGGGCACCTTCGTGGCGCCGCACGCCGCGCGCTACGGCAACTTCCTGAGCGAATGGGCAGCCATCTACGAGCGCTTCGCGGTGCCGGCGGAGATAGGCTTGGCGCAGGCGATGATCGAGTCCGGCTTCAACGGCCGCGCCCGCTCCTCCGCCCGCGCCCTCGGCTTGTGCCAGTGGCTGCCGCGCAACTGGGACTACCTGAAGCGGCGCTCCCCCCACGTGATCGAGGGCTACAACCAGACCACGCAGGTGCCGTACTGCGCCGCCTACCTGACGGTGCTGGCGACGCTGTACGACAGCTTCATTCCGGCGCTGTCCGAGCATCACGCGGGGGGTGTCAACGTCGGGCGGACGGTGATCAACGGAGAACGGCTCGGCGCGGCGGACACGCGCGAGCAGTACCTGCGGGGATCCGACTTCGCCCGCAAGCTGCGCGAGATCTCGATCCGCCGCTACCGGACGCTGTTCCGCACCTACGGTTTCCGCTCGGCGCTGTACGCCGAGATGATCTTCGGGAACACGGTGAACATCGAGCGGTTGATGGCCGACATGCCGCAGTCGAAGGTTTTCGCCATGCGCGTGCCGCGCCGCACGCCGATCGCGCGGGTGATGCAGCGCACGGGTCTCTCGCGCGACGAGGTGCGGCGCTACAACCCGGCCCTGGTGCGGCAGGTTCCGGCGCGGGCCAACCTGTATCTGCCCGAGTACATCGAGGACTTCGGACCGGACGTCTCGTTCTGGCATCGCCCCGCGAGTCCCGAATACGCCGCTCTCCTCGACGAGTTCATCCAGCTCGAGAGGAGCATCGAGGAATGGCACGGCAACGCGTTCCGGGCGACGCTGGAGGACTTCCGCCGCCGATTCTCGAACACCGGCACCGAGGAGGGAGCGGTGATGGCCACCGTGCTCGCCTTCGCGATTCAGGACCTGAACACCAGCCGGCGGGGGGCCATCCTGCGGGAGTTCCGGAACAGCGGCAGCGTCCGCCGGTTGTTCGATCGCGGCCGGCGCGAGCTGTCCGGCCAGGCTGCCCAGTAGGAGCTTGCGAGGGTTCGTCGAGGCCCCGGCTCGTGTCGTGCGGGAAGGGTGGGCGGACATCCGGATCCGCCCGCTGTCCGCTCACTGCCGGCCTTCCTGGCCCGCGTCGTCCATCCAACTCTCGCGCATCTGGTAGAACGTGAAGGACGCCGTCCACGCGATCAGCACCAGACCGGTCACCGCCTCGAGCACGACGAGGAACCGGCCGCTGCTCATCGGGACGATGTCGCCGAAGCCGAGCGACGTGTAGACCGAGCCCGAGAAGTAGATGGCCTCGGCCAGCGTCGGTGAGGGTATCGAGAGTTCGACGACGCCGGCGCGAGTCAGCACCAGCCACCCGATTCCGAACGCGACCACCTCGATGACGTGCGCCACGAGGGCCAGCACGACCGCCAGCACCACGTCGGCCCGTCCCGCTCCGGGCAGCGCGCGAACCGCGGCCGAGGCCAGCACCAGAAACTCGTAGTGCAGCCCGACCGAAAGCAGCGGCAGGAAGATGGTGGCGATGACGAGCATGTCGAGTACGGTCGGATTCCCGTCGGCGCTTCGCCGAGAACACAGCCCCGCAATCGTCGCCGAACGCGACCACAGGGTCGCGCTGTGGCCTCCGATTGCCGCCCAACCGGCCTGACCGGAAGTCTACGCCGTTCTGCGGCCCGGACTTCCATGGCATTCTTCACGCGGGCGCGCTCTCCGCGGCGGTATGATGACGGTGCCATGCGCCTGACTACCCTTGTCGTCGTTTTCTGCGGCCTCTGGTTCACCGTCTGCGCGGCCCGTACCCAGCCGGACCCGGCCGTGATGGCCGCGATCGAAGCGGAGCGGGAGCCGCTCATCGAGACGATGCGCGAGCTCGTGGGCATCGAGTCCGGCAGCCGCGATCCGGAAGGGCTCCGGGCGATCGCGGCCGTCATCGCCGACCGGCTGCGTGCCCTCGGCGGCGACGTCGAGCTCGTCTCGCACGACGATCCCTACGTCATGGTCGACACGCCGGCCGAGATCGGCCAGAGCGTGGTCGGACGCTTCCGCGGGCAGGGCCAGGGCCGCATCCTGCTGTTGGCCCACATGGACACGGTCTACCTGCGGGGCCAGCTCGCCGACCAGCCGTTCCGGATCACGGACGGGCGCGCGTACGGGCTGGGGATCGCCGACGACAAGCACGGCATCGCCCTCATCCTGCACACGTTGGCCGCGCTGCGCGCCCTGGACTTCGACGACTACGAGCTGATCACCGTGCTGATCAACGCGGACGAAGAGGTCAGCTCGGCCGGGTCGCGCGAACTCATCACGGCGCTCGGCGCGGAGCACGACGCCGTCTTCTCCTGCGAGGGAGGCGGGACGACCGACCGACTGGCTCTGACCACCGCCGGGATCGGCGCAGTGCTGCTGGAGGTGACGGGACGCGCGTCGCACGCCGGGAGCTCGCCGGAACGGGGTCGCAACGCGCTGTACGAGCTGGCCCACCAGGTGCTGCAGATGCGCGACCTCAGCGATGCGGCGGCCGGCATAAAGCTCAACTGGACCATCGCGCGCGCGGGGGCGACCCGCAACGTCATACCGGCCGAGGCCCGCGCCACGGCCGACTTCCGGGTGCTGCGGGTGGCCGCCTACGACGAGGTGGAGCGGCAGGTCCGGGAACGGATCCGCACCCAGCTCATCCCCGGCACGACCGTTTCGGTGTCGTTCGAGCGCCGCCGCCCGCCCCTGGAGGTGACCCCGGCGTCACGCGCCCTCGCAGCGCACGCGCAGCGGGTGTACGGGGAGATCGGACGCCCGCTCGGCGTGATCGACCAGGCGGCCGGCGGCGGCACGGACGCGGCGTTCGCGGCGCTGGAGACCGACGCCCCGGTTATCGAAGGCCTCGGCCTGATCGGCTTCGGCGCGCACTCGGACGCCCGGGAGTACGTCGAGCTGGAATCGATCGTGCCGCGGCTCTACCTGCTGGCGCGGCTGATCATGGACGTGGCGCTGGAGCGGGCGCCCCTCTGAACCGTTCAGGAGGCGCCAGCCCGCGCCGCCCCTGGAGATGCCGGGCGAGGCCGGCAGTGCGCTGGACATCGGCCGAAAATCATCCGGCCGGCAAGAAAAGAGCGGGCCGATCGGAGTGATCGACCCGCTCCCTGATGTCCGCGGCCTGCTACGGCGTTCTGCTTATTCGGGCAGCCGCAGCGCCGCGAGCGAGCCCGCCATGGTCCCGCCCTGCGCGACCTGCACGACGATGTACTGCTGTCCTTCGTGCATGTAGGTCATCATGCCGTACTGTCCCGTCGCGGGCAGCTCGACGGAGCCGAGCTTCTCGCCGGTCGCCTTGTCGTGGGCGTTGAGGACCGGCGGTCCCTGCGCGCCCTCGGTGGCCAGCAGGAGCGATCCGGTGGTCATCAGGATGGCCCGCCCGCGGGGGGTGCCGGTGCCGGAGAGGTCGACGCCCTGCAGCGCCGGGTGGCGCCGCATCTGCTCCGACGCCTCGCCGACCGGTACGGCGAACACGTGCTCGCCGGTGTTCATGTCGATCGCCGTGATCTTGCTGAACGGGGGCTTGTACATCGGCAGGCCCTGCGGTCCGGCCCAGCCGACGCCGCCGCCCTGAACCCAGTCGGAGATCGTGCGGCCGGTGGTCGTGCAGTCGCCCGAGTCCGATGTGCAGCCGTGGATGTCGGCGTCGGTGTTCGTGCCCGGCTGCACTGTCCGGCCCGAGCAGCCCTGCCCGTTCGCCTGGTACAGGTAGCCGGTCTCCGGGTCGAGCGTGGCCGGGTGGGTGATGTTGAGGCCGCCCGCGCCGCACGCGATCCAGGGCCGCGGCTCGTTGTGGTTGTTCGGCAGTGGCGGCGTGTAGGGTCCGCCGACATTGAAGCGGCCCAGGATCTCGATCGCTTCCTGCTTCAACTCCGGCGTCAGATCGATGAGGTCGTCCTCGGTCAGGCCGAGCGGATTCAGCGGGGCCGGCCGGGTCGGGAACGGCTGGGTCGGCGAGAGCTGCTCGCCAGGCACCAGGGATGCCGGCACTTCACGTTCCTTGATCGGCCAGACCGGCTCGCCGGTCTCGCGATTGAAGGCGAAGGTCATGCCCTGCTTCGTCGTCTGGATGGCCATCGGCACTTGCTCGCCGTCGACCGTGACGTCGACCAGGATCGGCACGTTGGGCAGGTCGTAGTTCCAGATCGGGTGGTGCACCGTCTGGAAGTGCCAGACGCGCTGGCCGCTCTCGACGTCGATGGCGATGGTGCTGGTGCCGAACAGGTTGTCCCCCGGCCTGAACCCGCCGTAGTAGTCGATGGTCGGCGCATTGGTGGGGATGTAGACGATGCCGCGCTCGTCGTCGGCGGACATCGGCGCCCACGAGGAGACGTCGCCGGTCCAGTCCCAGGCGTCGTTCTGCCAGGTGTCGAAGCCGAACTCGCTCTCGGACTGCGGGATGATGTTGAACTTCCACTTGTGCTCGCCGGTCTTCGCATCGTAGGCCAGGATGTCGCCCGGCACGTTCTCGATGCGCGACTGCGCGTAGCCCTGCTCGTGGGAGTTGCCCACCACCACCGTGCCGTTGACGACGATCGGCGGCGACGAGTTGGTGATGTAGCCGACGTCCATCGGGATGCCCTCGTAGGGGTCGTAGTCGTGCCCGAGGTCCGCCAGCAGGTCGACGACGCCGGTGTCGGGGAAGCCCTCGATCGGCACCGGCTTGCCGAAGCCCTCCAGGTGCTCGCCGGTCTTCGCGTCGAGCGCGTGCAGGAAGAAGGCGGGCGTGATGATGTAGATGACGCCGCGCCCGTCGATCTCGGTGTAGCCGACGCCCTTGCCGTAGCTTGCGCGCATCGACTCTTCCCAGCGCCGCGTGTTCGGCTCGCGGTAGGTCCACAGCGTCTCGCCCGTGGACGGGTCGATGGCCGCGACGGTCCGCCGGTAGCCGGCGACCGTGTACAGGATGCCGTCGATGTAGCTCGGCGTCGAGCGCGACAGGTACAGCGGATGCGGCCCGAAGTTGTCGCCCCGCCAGACCCACGCCACCTCGAGATCCTCGAAGTTGTCGGCGTCGATCTGGTCGAGCGGCGAGTACCGGGTGCCCCAGGCGTCGCCGCTCTGGTAGCGCCATTCGCCGTAGGGGTTGCCGCGCGCCTCTTCCGGCTCCTGCGCGGCGACCGGGGTCAGCACGGCCACCCCGGCGACGAGCGCCAGCAGCAGGCCGAGCGAGCCGGCCGTGCGCCAGCTCGATGTGCGGTTCCTTCTCATCTTTCGTTCCTCCAGAGTGGAAACGCCCCGCAACGGGGCGACTGAACGCCCCTCGTCCGAGCTAGATAGTCTAGGAGCCTGCGCCGTAGAACGCAACGAATCGAGTTCCGAGGCGCCAGGTCCTGGGGCGGTGGGGCCATGCCTCTACTCTTGGCCGCGGCCGCGGCTGCTCCCATAGAATAGACGGCGTGAGCGTGGTGTACCGCGACGAGCGCGGCGTGGAGTACGTCTCGGTGCCCCTGCCGACGCACGAGGTGACCGAGGCGGTGCCGATCGATGCGCACCGCCTGCGACGTCGCACGCCGCAGGACGAGATACCTTTCTATGCCGGCACGGACGGCACGGAGCTGGCTGCGCAGCCTCGCACGCACCGCAAGCACTGGAGCGACGAGCAGTGGGTCGCGTTCAAGGAGTTCCAGAGTCTGGAGTCCGAGCTGGCGCGGACGGATCAGCCGGTCGCGGCGGCCGTGGTCGTCAAGATGAGGTAGGACGCCGCCGGCGTTCCCGCGCGGGGGCGGTGAGGCGCCGCGAGTCGGGAGGATCCGATTGTGGATTTCGTCGTCTGGGGCCACGACCCGTGGCAGCGCCCGATTCTGCAGCACCTCAACTGGGATCCGCTGTGGGTCTCGATCTTCTGCGTCATCATGTTCGTGTTGGCGCACGCCGCCTACACGATGCTCTCGTCCGGTCGAAAGCGCACTGCCGCCGAGACCGACACCCTGGAGGCGGCGAACCCGAAAGTGCCCGCGCGCATCCTGCGCCACTCGCTGGCCGCGCGGCTCTTCCACTGGTCGATGTCGGTCACGATGTTCGTGCTGCTGGTGACTGCCTTCTTTCCGATCATCGGGCTCGGATTCGACTGGGTGCCGTGGCACTACTGGTCCGGCATGATCTTCACCGGCGTCATCGTCTGGCACATCGTCCATACGACGTTCTGGCTCGACTTCTGGTCCATCTGGGCCGGTCCGAAGGACGTCCCCGAGTTCAAGGCGCTGATGCTGCACGAGACCGGCCGCAGCGCGGAGGCGCCGCAGCCCGCCAAGTACCCGCTGGGCAACCAGCTCTACCACTGGATCCTGACCATCGTCGGCTTGCTGGTCATGGTCACCGGCGTGCTCATGATGTTCCGCATCGACACGCCGTTCTTCGCCCACAACCAGTACCTGATCAGCGAGCTGGCTTGGGGCTGGGTCTACGTCCTGCACGGGCTGGTCGGCGTCTCGCTGGTCGGTCTCGTGGTCGCGCACATCTACTTCGCCCTGCGGCCGGACCACTGGTGGTTGACCAAGGCGATGATCTTCGGCTGGATCACCCGCCGGCAGTACCTGGAACATCACGAGCCGACCCGCTGGCGCGTCACGCCGGACAAGCCCTGGTAGCCGTCAGCGCCGTCCCTGACCCAGAACACGCGTCCAGACGAACATCGCGGCCGTCATGACGATCATCTGCAGGGCGGTGGCGATCGCGTCGACGGTGACGCTCCAGCGGCTCACGGCAGGGAGCAGCGGCACGGCGGCGACGGCGCCGACTACCAGCGCAATCCGCACGCCGCCGGTAAGCGGCAGCGGGCGGTTCAGCGAGGGTTCCGCCCCGAGGCCGGCCAGCGCCTGCGCGAAGACGACGGCGTCCGGCAGGCTGTCCGCTCGGAACAGGATCCAGCCGGCGCTCACGACGAGCAGCACGTAGCCGTGGCGCATGGGGGCCGGTAGACGGGCCAGCAGCCGACCCCACGGCGTCCTCTCCAGGGCGACGGCAGCGCCGTGCCACGCTCCCCAGAGCAGGAGCGGCCAGCCCGGACCGTGCCAGAGTGCGATCAGCAGGAACAGCAGCAGCAGCGAGACGACCGCCTGCGTCTCGCGGCCGGCCGTGCGGCCGCGGTTCGGCCGCAGAGGCAGCCGGACGTAGGTGTCGAACCAGGCCACCAGGGTCATGGCCCAACGCTGCCAGAACCCGTGCAGGCTGTCCGCCGCGTACGGCCACGCGAAGTGCTCGGGCAACCGGAATCCCAGCATCCGGCCCAGCCCGAGAGCCATGTCCGCGTAGCCGGACAGCAAGAAGTAGATCTGCAGCGTGAAGCAGGCGATGCCCAGCCAGGCGTGCGCCGCGTCGAGCGCTTCGGCGGGCATCGAGAACGCCAGCGCCGCGGGAGGCGCCAGCGTCGCCGCGATGAGCCACACCTTCGCGAGCCCGATGCTGAAGCGCCGCACGCCGTAGGCGAACGCCGCCATGCCTACCTGCCGGACCGCCAGATGCGGGCCCAGGTCGCGGAAACGGATGACCGGGCCGGCGACCAGGAAGGGGAAGAGAAGCAGGTAGGTCAGCGCGTGGACGGGGTTCCGCGGCGCGGCGGCCTCGCCCCGGTGGATGTCGACGGCGTACGACACGGCGTGGCAGACGAAGACCGACAGCCCGAGCGGAGCGAGCAGGCCGGGGACCGGGAACGATCCCGTGCCGAACGCGGCGAGATCGAGGAGGGCTTCACCCGGGAACGGGTTCAGATGCCGGAAGACGGCGAACAGACAGAGGCTGCCGGTGACCGCGAGCGAGAAGCAGATCTCCGGAACGGCGCTGATCCGATCGGGTTGCCCCGCCGGCGGCTGCCGGCTCGCGTCGGCGATGCCGCGGCCGAGGACGTACAGCAGCACCGCCGCGCCACCCAGGACGCCCGCGAAACGGCCGGTCCCCGCGGCGAGAAACGCGAGGCCGCCGGCGACGAGGACCCAGTTGGCGACGTCGAAGCGCAGGCGCCCGCCGCCGGCGCCGCGCGGGGTCAGCCGCGCGACCAGGAAGTGGAGGCCGAGGATGCCCGGCAGGAAGACGAAGAGGAACCGCCAGTCGTTGAACGCCACGCGCCGGCAATGTTACTCGCGCCGGCGCCCGCGCTCCCGGCGGTCGCGGTTGCCCCAGCGGCGCCGGCGTTCCTCGCCCATCCGGACGATCTCGGCGTCGAACAGGTCCATCTGCGCCGGGGTCAGGATCTCGGCGATGGCGGTGCGGAACGTCCGCTGCTCGGCCGCGAAGCGGTCGCGCATGTTGCGGCGCATCTCGCGATCGATGGCGCGGAACCGTTCGCGGCGCGCCTCGAACAGCGCCGAGAGCCGCTCGCGCTGCTCGTCGCTCATGTCGAGCCGGGACGCCATCCGCTCCAGCACGCGCCCGCGCAGCGGGGGCACCGGGGGACCGCCGCGGCCGGGTCCGAATCCGGGGCGCTGGCCGAGCGCGAGCCAGGGGGAGGCGACGATGCCGGCGCCGAGCCCGGCCAGGAACACGACCAGCACGAAGAGGCTGACCCACATGCGCGTGCGCATTTCGGTGTTCATCGTCCTGCCTCGTCCGCTCCGGAGAGCGCGCCTGACGGTTCCCGGGCGAGCAGGACGTCGATCAGCAGGTCGTCCGTCGGCTCGTCACCGTCCGGCCACAGACGGGTCAGTGGTTCGACCGCGGCCGGATCCCGCACGTCGGCGTCCGCCGGCTCGTCGGCCACCCACGCAGTGACCAGGGTGGAGAACTCCATCTCCCCGGTCTCCACGCTCGCGGGGCCCGGACCGAGTGCGGCCCCGACGATCAGCGCCCCGGCGAGCGGCGCCAGGCGCAACGTCCATGCGCGCCAGTTCAGGACGTCCAGCCATGCGGCGGCCGAAGCGAATTCCCGCTCCGGCAGATTGGCCATGACGCGCGTGGCGAAACCGAGCGGGACCGGCGCCGCCGGACGACCGGTCAGCACGTCGCGCAGCGCCTGTTGCGCGTCGAGCGCCTCCCGGCAGTCGGCGCAGCCATCCAGGTGCCGGGCGAGCGTTCTGCCGCGGTCGGCGTCCAGCGTTCCGTCGGCGGCGCGCGCGAGCAACGGTTCGGCCTGTTGGCAGGTCATCGGTCTCTCCCTCATTCTTCGCTGCGTTCTGCGGCGCAAGCTCCTAGCCGATCACGAGCGGGCGGAGCAGCGTCCGCAGGCGTCGACGGGCACGGAATATCCGCGATTCCACCGTTCCGATCGGCGCTCCCGTTACGGCCGCGATCTCCTTGTAGTCGAGCCCCTCCACGTCGCGCAGCACCAGGGCCTGCCGCAGCTCGTCGGGCAGCTCGGACAGGGCGCGGTCTATCGCCTCGCGCCTGACGAACGACGTCTCGGCGTCGGGGGCCGGGGACGGGACGTCGCCGGCCTGCACCGGCTCCGTCTCGTCGTCCAGGCTGCGATCCGCGATGCGCGCCCGACGGCCGCGCCGGTCGAGATGCGTCCGGGCGGCGTTCGTCGCGATGCGGTAGAGCCAGGTCTTGAACGTGCTCTCCTGCCGGAACCGGCCCAGCCCGCGCCAGGCGCGGACGAACGTCTCCTGGGCCACGTCCTCGGCGGCCCCCGCGTCGTGGACCATCGCGGACGCATAGTTGACGATGCGCGCCTGGTACCGCAGCACGAGTGTCTCGAAGGCGCCGGTGTCGCCCGCCCGCGCCTGTTCCAGGGAAGCCAGGTCGGGATCGACCGCCGCGGCCCCGCGCTCGTCCGCCGCGCCGATGGCGTCCACGACCGTGCGAGCGGCGCCGGCCGCCGCGCTTTCCGAAGTCACCTGTTGTTCCACCCGCTGCCGCGGCCGTTCAACCGTCGACGCGAGCACACGCGCACTCGGCATTCCCCTTCAGAAGACTCGCGTGAACGGGCGGATATTCCCGAGTCGTTTCTCACCGGGCGCCGGGAAGAATCGTGCTCCGACCGCGGTCGGTAGCAACAGTAACTGCAAAGGAGGCACGATGCGGATCAACTTGTCGAGAACGCGTACGAAGTTGCTGGCCGGAGGCGTGGGGCTGGCGGTAGCCGCGGTGGCGGCGGTAGCGGTCCATTCCGCGGACGCGGCCGAGGAGCAGCGCCGGGGCGGGCCGCGGGGGGCGCGGCGCCGCGCTGGGCGGGGCGCGCGGCGCCGGGCCGGCGGGCGCGTTCCTGCCCCCGCTGCGGCGGCTCGAGCTGACCGACGAGCAGCGCGAGCAGGTCCGGACCCTGATCGGGGCGGGTCGCGAGGCGGCTCGGGCGAGCTTCGAGGAGACGCGCGCGGCGCGAGAGGCCTTGGCCGAGGTGGTCGCGTCCGCCACGGTGGAGGAAGAGCGGATCCGGACGCTGGCGGCGGAGCTGGGGAGGCTCGCCGGCGACGCGGCAGTGCGGCGGGCGCAGACCTATGCCGCCGTCTGGGAGATCCTGACACCGGAGCAGCAGGCGCGGGCCGAGGAGATCGAGGCCGAACGGGAGGAGTGGCGCGCCGCGCGGCGCGAACGGATGCAGGAACGCCGCGAGCGGATGCGGGAGCGCAGGGAGCAGCGCCGCGAGGAACGCGGCGGCCGGTAGGCGCCGGCGGAAGGAAGGGCGGTCGTCGCCGGACCGGCGACCGCCCCGTCTCCCGCCGACCGCCGCGACTGGCCGCGGGTCCGCAACCGGTGAGATTCTCCGGTCAGGACAGACGGACGAACGTCATCATCGCGACGGGGTCTCTTCGGTCTCGGTCGCCTGCGCAATCGCCGGTGCGCCGCCCTGCGTGCCGGTGTTGCCGTACGCGCGGCCGGCCGAATCGACGCTCCCGCTCCCGTAGCCGCGGTTTGGCGCTTCGGGGCTCCCGTGTCCACGGCTGGGCGTCTCGGGGCTTCCGTAGGTGCGGCCGTGCGGCGGCGCAGAACGCGGCTCGCGGATCTGCGGCCGGGGGGCGAGGACGATTTCCTGGGCGGTCAGCTCGCCGGGCTTGGTGGGCGAGGGCCGTAGCGTGAACTCCAGAATCAGGCGCCGGCTCGGCAGTTCCTGCGTGTTGATGCCGGCCTTTTGCAGTTCGCTGCTGTGCACGAAGGTCGACGCGTACGGCGAGTCCTCGCGGGTGGTGTCGGTCACCCACAGCGGACCCGAGAACGACCGCAGGTAGCGGATGAAGCCGAAGCCCTTGATGGAGTCGTACCAGTGGCAAAGGCCCCGAACCCGTGATCCTTCGATTCCCCAGTCCGGTCCGCGCGACTCGCCGGGCAGCAGTCCCGGGATGAGGTATCCGGAGACGAACAGGTCCGCCTCCCGTCTCAAGTCGCCCGACACGTTGTCGAACGCCACCACCTCGACCCGGCAGCCCATGTTCTGGAGCGCCCGCGCGACCTTGGTGAAGTCGCCGTCTCCCGTCGCCAGCAGCACGCGGTCGATGTTGCGCGCCTCGAGAAGCACGTCGACGGCCATGTCCAGATCGCTGTTCGCCTTGCCGAAGCGCTTGCCGTCCTCGTTGATGTACCACTTGACGTGCTTGACGATCACCTTGTAGCCGAAGTCGCGCAGCGCCGCCTGAAAGCTCTGCACGTTCCGCTTGTAGTCGTCGTCGGTCTGTGCCCGTTCCCGGTCGAACGACGTGTACGAGTTCAGCCGAAGCGCGTCCGATCCGTCGCGGCAGGCGAACTCGCGCAGGACGTCGTAGCGCAGGCCCCGTCCGCCGTTCCTGGTGATGTTGTCCGTATCGACGTAGACACCGACTCGCACTGTCCTTCCTCCGTTCCGTTGACGGCGCCGCACCGGTGCGTGCCGCTACATTTCAGTATACGCGCGGGTCGCCGGGGGTTGCTCCCGGCGGGCGGCGATAGTAGATTGGCTCCAAACGCCCATGTCCTGGATATCAAAGCGGCTGTCGCAGTGCCTGCTCGCGCTCTTCGTGTCGAGCATGGTCTTCGCCTGGCTCGGTCGTCCCGTCTCGGCGCAGATCCCGGCGTCCGCCGGGCAGGCGCCGCCGGATTCCGAGCAGGCGGAGTTCTTCGAAACCACCATCCGCCCGCTGCTGGCCGCCAACTGCCACGCGTGCCACGGCGCGCAGGTCGACACGCCTTTCGGCGGGCTCCGGCTCGACAGCCGCGAGGGGCTGCTGGCCGGCGGCGACTCGGGGCCGGCCATCGTGCCGGGCCGTCCCGCCGAGAGCGCCCTGGTGCAGCGCCTGCACGGCCGCCCCATGCTGATGCCGCCGACCGGACCGCTTGCCGTCGAGGACATCTCGGCGGTCACGAGGTGGGTCGAGATGGGCGCGCCGTGGCCGGAGGCGGCCTCGAACGCCGCCGCGGATCCCCCGGATCCGTCCGCGCCGTTCGATCTGCCGGCGCGGCGGCGCGCCCATTGGGCCTGGCAGCCGGTGCAGCCGGCCGAGCCGCCCGCCGTCGATGACGATGCCTGGCCGGCGACGCCGGTCGCCGCGGTCGACCGGGCCGTTCCCGCCGCCGCAGTCGACCGGTTCATTCTTGCGGCTCTGGGGGAAGCCGGACTCGCGCCGGCGCCGGACGCCGAGCGCGCCGCGCTCATCCGCCGCCTGTCGTTCGATCTGCGCGGGCTGCCGCCGACCCCGGCCGAGATCGCGCGGTTCGCCGGCGACGACTCGCCGTCGGCCTACGCCGACCTGGTCGACCGCTATCTCGACTCGCCCCACTTCGGCGAGCGCTGGGCGCGCCACTGGATGGACCTGTTCCGCTACAGCGAGTCGCACGGCAGCGAGGGCGATCCCGACATCCCCTTCGCCTGGCGCTACCGCGACTACCTGATCCGCGCCTTCAACGACGACGTGCCCTACGACCGGTTGATCCGCGAGCACCTGGCCGGCGACCTGCTGCCGGATCCGCGCCTCGCCGCGGACGGCCGCACCAACGAGTCGATGATCGGTCCGGCCAACTTCCGGCTCGTCGAGCACGGCTTCCAGCCAGTCGACCCCTGGGAGGACCGCGTCAAGTGGATCGACAACCAGGTGGACGTGGCGTCGAAAGCGTTCCTGGGCCTGACCGTGTCGTGCGCCCGCTGTCACGATCACAAGTTCGACGCCATCAGCCAGAAGGACTACTACTCGTTCTTCGGCACGCTGTACGGTGCGCGGCCGACGATGCGGGCCGTCGATTCGCGGGCCGTCCTCGAGACCAACCGGGACGCGCTCGCCGCGCTGAAGTCGGACATCCGCGGCCGGCTCGCCGAGGCGTGGAGCGCGGCGGCGGAATCCCTGGGCGCGGAGCTGCTGGCGGCGCTGGAGCCGGAGGCGGACGAGTCCGCCGGCGCGGAAGGTGAACCCCTGGCCGCGGAGGACGCGGCCGGGGCGGAGAACGGTGACGAAACGGGCGCAGCGCCGGCGCCGAACCCCGCGTCGGGCAGCGTTCTCGCGGCGTGGGATGCCCTGTCCGAGGTCGATCCCGCTGACTTCGCCGGCGCCTGGAACGACCTGCGCGCGCACTGGGTCGCCGAGGTCCCCGCGCGTGAGCGCTTCAACGCCGAGCACTTCGCGCCGGCGTGGGATCTGCGCGGTCCCGACTACGCGGAGATGGTCGGCCACGGCACGGGCCGCACCGCGGCTCCCTCGAGGCCCGGCGAGTTCGCCGTCGAGCGGCGCGGCGACCTGCTGCTGAACGGGATCTACCCTGGCGGCGCCTACACGCACCTGCTGTCGACGAAGCACCCCGGCGTCATCCAGACCCCCAGCTTCGAGATCGACAGCGATTACATCAGCTTCCGCGTCATGGGCGGCGATCTCAGCTTCGTGAATCTCATCATCGAGAACTACGCGGTGCCGCGCGGCGGCATCTACCACCTGCGCCACAGCCCGAAGTCGGACGAGATGACGTGGGTGCAGTGGGACACCGAGTTCTGGAAGGGCTTCACCGCCTACATCGAGTTCGCGACCCAGGACGACGCCACCCGTTTCCAGCTCGACCCCGAGGACAGCCAGCTCCGTCACCGGCCGACGCGGCGCGGCGACGGGCGGTCGTTCATCGGCGCCGGCCGCATCGTCTTCCACGACGCGAAGCGGTCGCCGAAGGAAACGGTCGTTCCCATTCTCTCGCTGCTTGGCGGCGAGGCGGAAGATGCGGCTCCGTCCGCGCCCGCTTCGCGCGAGGAGCTGGCCGCCCTGATCGCCCGCCGGACAAGGGAGGCGGTCGCCGCCTGGCGCGACGACCGGCTCACCGAGCAGCAGGCCGTGTTCCTCGACGAGCTCGTGCGGGCGAACCTGCTGCCGCGCTCGCTGGAGGAGCTGGTCGATCTGCGCGCCCCGGTCGCCGAGTACCGCCTGCTGGAGCGGGACGTGCCGGTGGCGCGCCGCGTTCCCGGCGTCATCGACGAGGCGGCGCCGGATCAACCGCTGCTGGTGCGCGGCAACCACAGGAACCTCGGCGACGCCGTGCCGCGCGCGTTCCTGACCGCGCTCGACGACCGGCCGTATCCCGAGCCGGGGCTCGTCCGCCTGCGCCTGGCCGAGGCGGTCACCGCCCCCGACAATCCGCTCACGGCGCGCGTCGCCGTCAACCGGGTGTGGCGCTACCTGTTCGGCTACGGCATCGTGCGGACCGTCGACAACTTCGGCCGCCTCGGCGACCCCCCGTCGCATCCCGAGCTGCTCGACCACCTGGCCGCCGGCTTCGTCGACGACGGCTACTCGATCAAGCGCCTCGTCCGCCGCCTCCTCCTCAGCCGGGCCTACCGGATGAGCAGCCAGGGGTCGGCCCGGGCGGCCGAGATCGACCCCTCCAACCGGCTGCTGCAGCACGCCAACCTGCGGCGCCTCGACGCCGAGGCGATCCGCGACGCGATGCTCTCGATATCGGGCCGGCTCGACCCCACGCTGTACGGGCCGTCCATCCCCGTGCACTACGCGGCGCGGCGCGGCCTGACCGAGGGCGATCCGAACAACGGGCCGGTCGACGGCGACGGGCGGCGGAGCATCTACCAGGAGATCCGCCGCAACGCGCACAACCCGTTCCTGGAGGTCTTCGACCTGCCGAAGCCGGCGACGACCCGCGGCCAGCGGGACACGACCAACGTCCCGGCCCAGTCGCTCGCGCTGCTCAACAGCCCGTTCGTGGTCGGGCAGGCGGCCGAGTGGGGCCGGCGGCTGGCCGAGGGCGAGGCGGCGTCGGTGGACGGGCGCATCGCGCACATGTTCGTCAAGGTGCTCGGGCGCCCGCCGTCGGCGGCCGAGCGCGCCCGCGTCGCGGACTACCTCGACGCGGTGGCGGCCGAGCGCGGCGTGGACACCTCACTGCTGCTCTACGACGCCGCGGTCTGGCAGGACGTCGCGCACAGCCTGTTCAACCTGAAGGAGTTCATCTTCATCCCGTAAGGATTCGCCGATGCCCTTCGATCCACGCCACCACCCCGGAGCCCGCCCGTTCCTGACGCGCCGCGAGATGCTGCGGCAGACCTCCACCGGCTTCGGCTGGCTCGCCCTGACGGCGCTGATGGCCGACAAGGCCTACGCCGGGCTGGGGCAGTCCGCCGGCGCGGCAGGCGCCGCCACGACGGAAGGCCCCCTCGCAGCGCGGGCGCCCGACTTTGCGCCCAGTGTCAAGAACGTCATCTTCTGCTTCATGTCGGGCGGCATGTCGCACGTCGACTCGTTCGACCCGAAGCCGCGGCTGGCGGCCGAGGCGGGCGAGCCGATGCCGTTCCAGACCGAGCGGACGATGTTCAACCAGGACGGCAACATCTGGCCCAGCCCCTGGGAGTTCACCCGCTACGGCGGCAGCGGCATCCCGGTCAGCGCGCTCTTCCCGCACACCGGCGGCGTCGCCGACGAGCTGACCGTCATCCGCTCGATGACCGCGCCGTTCATGGAGCACGCCCAGGCGAACTTCTATTTCCACTGCGGCATGCCGTTCACCGGCTTCCCGAGCATGGGGTCCTGGGTCACCTACGGCCTCGGCACCGAGAACCAGAACCTGCCCGGCTTCGTCGTCCTCGGCAGCGGCGGCATCCCGCTCGGCGGCATCAACGTCTTCGGCAACGGCTTCCTGCCGGCCGTCCACCAGGGCTCGCTCATCTATCCGGAGCACGCCCAGCCGCTGCACAACGTCAGTCCCAGCGAGACCGACGCGCGGCAGCGGGCGCGGCTGTCCCTCATCGGCGACCTCGACCGGCAGTTCCTGCAGCGCACCGACAACGAGTCGCGCGTGGAGGCGGCCGTCGACAACTACGAGATCGCCTACCGGATGCAGACCGCCGTCCCCGAGCTGACCGACCTGACCGGCGAGACCGAGGCCACGAAGAAGCTCTACGGCCTCGATTCCCCCAACGCCTCCACGGCCGCCTACGGCCGCCAGTGCCTGGTGGCGCGCCGCCTCGTCGAGCGCGGCGTGCGCTTCGTCGAGCTCACCATGGTCGGCACCGACGGCATGGGCCAGGCCGCGAACCCGTGGGACCAGCACACCAAGCTGGCGGAGGGCCACGCCGCCAACGCGCTGACCGTCGACCAGCCGGTCGCCGCCCTCGTCAAGGACCTGAAGGCCCGCGGCCTGCTCGACGAGACCCTCGTCATCTTCTCCCCGGAGTTCGGCCGCACCCCGTTCGTGCAGGGCACCAACGGCCGCGACCACAATCCCTACGGCTTCAGCCTCTGGATGGCCGGCGGCGGCCTCAAGAAGGGCTTCATCTACGGGCAGACCGACGAGTACGGCTACCGCGTGGTCGAGAACTCCCACACCGTGCGCGACCTGCACGCCACGGTGCTGCACCTGCTCGGCCTCGACTACCAGGGCCTCACCTACCGCTTCGGCGGCCGCGACTTCCGGCTGGCGGACGTCGACGGGCACCCGATCCGGGGGATTCTGGCGTAGGCACGGCGAGACGACGACCCAGGCGACAACATTGGGGAAGGCGCATGGAGAACTCAGAACTGCTGAGGCGGATCTCCGCCCGACCGGACGTCTTCGGCGGCAAGCCGATCATCCGGAACATGCGCCTCTCGGTGGAAACGGTGCTGAGCCTGCTGGCGCAGGGAGCGAGCTCCGAGGAAATCCTGGACGACTATCCGAAGCTTGAACAGGACGACATTCGGGCGTGCATCGCCTACGCGCACGCGGTGATCGCGGGTGACACGCTGGCCGCGGTCTCGGTAGAGAGGCGGTGAGGTTCCTGGTCGACTGCTGCGCCGGCCGACGGCTGGCGGAATGGTTGCGGAACGAGGGGCACGACGTCTTCGACGCCGGCGGCCTCGAGCACGATCCAGGTGACGCGACACTCCTGGCACAAGCGGCAGCCGAAGACCGAATCCTGATCACGCTCGATAACGATTTCGGCGAGCTCCTGTTCGTCGGACGAGCTTCGCACGCAGGCGTGATACGGCTGCCGGATCTGCCAGTGGACCAACGGATCACCCTGACGGCCGAAGTGATCGAAGACCATCGAGAGGCGTTGGAACGACAAGCCCTGATTACGGTCCGGGGCAGCCGAGTTCGGATCACGTACCCAAGAGTGACGTAGACGGCCGAAAGGGTCCCGTGGGGGTAGGGCTGGACCAGATCGCGGAGTGCGCGAACCGCCGCGGACGATGCGTGGATGGAATCGCCGGGCCTGGTCATCCTGGGTGAACCGCACGATCACTGATCGATCCTGCGCGGGCAACTCGCGGCGGCAAAGGTTCGCGGGCCGGCCCGCGCCGCGGTCGCCGTCTTCCCGGTTGCCCGGGGTCCTTCCACAAGCACCGCGCCGGCCGCTTGCAGCAGATCGGCCAGCTCGGCGTCGAAGGTTCTCGGCAGGTAGGTCACGGCAGGCCTGTATTCGACACAGGTTGTACTCCGGCGGCGGCGGGCGCAACCCCAGCGGGTGATTTGTCGAACGTCCAGCGGGTGATTTGTCGAATGTCCAGCGGGTGATTTGTCGAAAGCGACGCTCCGCAAAGTCGCCCGACCGCGTGCAAACGTGGACCAAGCGCTCACTGGCGCTCACAGCGTCGAGCGCATCCAGGCCGTGGCGAGGCTGTCGGCGTACTCGTTCCAGCGGTTCCCGGCGTGGGCGGCGGTCCACTTCAGTCTGCACGCCGGGTGCGCGCGGTAGAGGGCCAGCAGTTCCTGCACCAGCTCCAGGTTCTTGATCGGGCCCGCCTTCCGCTTCCAGCCGGCGCGCTCCCAGGCCGGCGCCCAGCGGGTAACGGTGTTCACGCAGAGCTCGCTGTCGCTGAGGACGTCGATCTCCGCATCGGCCGGCAGCATCGTGAACGCTTCGATCAGCGCCCGCAGCTCCATGCGGTTGTTGGTCGTGTCCGGCTCGTGGCCGTGCGCCTGCGAGACGATCTCGCCGTTCTCGACCCAGACGACGCCCCAGCCGCCGGGGCCGGGATTGGGCACCGCGCTGCCGTCGGTGAACACGCCGCGATCCGGTCCGTTCTCGTACTTGGCCAGGACCTGGGCGAGGGTGAGGTTCTCCTCCCGCAGGGTGCGGCTGCGGTCGGCCCCACCGCCACGACCGGTCTGGCGGGTGGAACGGTCCGCGCTCCGCTTCTTCGGTGAGTGCAGCCGGCAGTACTTCGGCTGCCAGCCGGGATACCTGTCGAGCACGGCCTGTGCGACCTCGAACGAGGCGCGGCACACCTGGCAGGTGAAGCTGGGCACGGCGGTAAGGATACGACGGATGGTACCGGTGTTCTTTTCCGGGGGGCGTTGCTTCTACACGCCTTCCGCCGACAGGTATTCCTCGAGCGCCTCTATCACCACGACGTTCAGACTCTGGTCCTTGATGCGGGCGAGGGTGGCCGCCCGCCGGTGAGTGGCCGGGGAGAGCCGCACGACGAACTTGCCGGAGAACGGCTTTTCGGGTTCCTCGCCGTCCTTCCGGCAACCGTCGAGATAGAAATCCATGGATTCCTGGAAGGCCTGTCGAACTTCGTCGATCGTCCTGCCGCGGAAGTCGACATGGTCACGGTGCAGGTTCACGACGGTTCCGTAGAACTCGTCGCCGTCGACGTCCACCTTCCCCAAGTAGCCCTTGTACTCCATCATGGCTCGACTCCCATTCGCTTGAGCAGGTTCATGACTTCGCGCACCGTAGCTCGTCCGGTTTCCCTGGACGGGTGCGGTTCATGGAAGACCGCTCGCGTTCCGTCCGGGAAGCGGTAGCGCACCCGGGAACCCGCCCGTTCCCGCAACTCTGCGCCCAGCTCGAAGAACAGCGCTTCACCGGTCGACGTGCGCACGCACTTCACGGGCGCGGGTGGACCCGACCAGACGGGCGGAGGGTTGCCGGTTTCTACTCCCGGCCGATGCCCGTGATGACGTAGCCACCCGACCGCTCGTCGCGATCGAGATCCAGAAGGCCTCTGGACTGCGCCTCCTCGAGCAGGTCGTTGAACGACCCGAACCCGTAGGCCGACTCGGAGAAGCCGGGCCGCCGGCGCTTCAGGGTCTGCTTGATCATCGATCCCCACAGCTTGGCGCCGTCCCCGCGCTCGGCGTAGATCGCCTCGGCGGTCTGCACCACCAGGTCGAGTCCCTTCTGGGCCGCGTCGTCCTGCGGCGCGGGCTCCGGTTTCTTCCCGTTCTTCCCGGCCGGGGCGTTCTCGGCCGCGGCATCCGCCTTGGCCCGCGGCTTGCTGCGGGAACGGCGGCGGGCCGGCTTGCGCTCGGCCACGAGGTCGTCGTAGAAGATGAACTCGTCGCAGTTGTTCATCAGCAGGTCCGAGGTGGAGCTCTTGACGCCGACGCCGATCACCGACTTCGCGTTCTCGCGGAGCTTGCTCACCAGCGGCGAGAAGTCGGAGTCGCCCGACACGATGACGAACGTGTCGATGTGCTCCTTCGTGTAGCAGAGGTCGAGAGCGTCGACGACCATCCGGATGTCGGCCGAGTTCTTGCCGGAGATCCGCGTGTGCGGGATCTCGATCAGCTCGAACGCCGCCTCATGCATCGTCGGCTTGTGTTCCTTGTAGCGTTCCCAGTCGCAGTAGGCCTTCTTGGCCACGATGCTGCCCTTCAGCAGCAGCCGCTCGACGATGGGCCGGATGTCGATCTTCTTCAGCTTGGCGTCGCGGACGCCGAGGGCGATGTTCTCGAAGTCGCAGAACACCGCCAGGTTGCTGTCGCCGTTCACATGTTCTCCTTTGTCACCGATAGGTGGACGGCGTCGCGATAGCGGTGCCGTCGCGACCCGAACCGTCGAGCGCGCCGGGCTGCAGCAGGCCCTCTTCCGCGTCCCGGTTGTTGTCGGTGCAGGCGTACTCCATCAGCTCCCAGTCCGGGGGCCCCAGGGGTATGACCCAGCCGGTCGTCCACGGTTCCGTGTAGAACTTCGGGTCGTCGATCGTCGCCTCGTACCACAGCTCGTTGGCGCTGATGCGGCGCCAGCGCTCGATGACGCGCAGCTCGTCGCTGTGGCGGTTGCCGTGGGAGTCCAGCCACGTATCTCCGGACAGGTTCACCGTGTCGATGACCAGCGTGTCTCCCTCCCACCGGCCGACGGAGTCGCCCATCAGAGTCGTCGGCCAGGTCGGCCGATGCTGCCGTCCGTCGGTCCAGATGACCCGGAAGTTGTGCATGTATTCGTAGAGAAACAGCACGCGGTCCGGCAACTGGACGATTTCCATCGGATAGGGCGAGCTGTTCATCCGCGGGATGCCCGGGAAGTGGCAGTACGAGGTCGGGTCGATCAGGTTCGCCACGTCGTTGAACGCCTTCAACCCCGCCTCGGTGAACGGCAGCGGCTCTATCGGCGCGGACGTGTTGGGATGCGTCCCCTTGTTCCAGAAGCCGGAGAGGTCGGCGCGCCCGTCGGGCGTGCGCGGAATCGCGGTGCCGTCCCCGGGCGGCGGCTCCGTCAGCACGGGTGTGCGGTTCTGCTGGGCGGCAACGTCGGTGGGGATGGCGAGCGCTCCAACCGCGAGCGCCGTGAACGCGAGCGCCGTGAAGCACGAACCGGTTCTGGTAGTCATGGACGACCTCCTAGCGCTGTTCCGGCGGAGCCGCGGGCGGCCCGCCGTCGTTGGCCGCCGCGAACACGGTCTGCCCGCCGAAGACCCAGGTCCGTCCGTTGCAGATGGCGTCGCCGCTGCGGGCCTGGTAGCCGTAGATGGTGATCGGCTTGCCGACCTGCACCGACTCGCTCGTCCAGCCCAGGCGCGTGAGGGTATTCGGGTTGTCGCCCTCGCACTCCCAGGCCACGCTCTCCCCGTCCGACCCGGCCACGTCCAGGTAGACCCAGATGTGGGGGTTCTGCCACTCCACCTTCGTCACGGCGCCTTCCAGGGTCACCGGCCGGCTGGCGTCGAATTGCGCGGCGAAGGAGTGGTGCGCCAGCGCCGATGGAGCCGTCGCCAGCATCGCGCCGGTGAGGGCGGTGAGAAGCGACAGCCTTGGGAGAACCGATATCGCCCGCATGAAGAACCTCCTCTGGCCGTCGCCGGACCTGCCCGGCTGATTCGCGACCACGCCGGCCCCGTTGCGGCCATCTTTCCGCCGGCCCGGAGCGGCTGTCAAGTGTACGGTGTGGAGCGTCCCGGTGTCCGCTAACGCGTCGCGCGCGCTTTGCGCCCGACTTCTCCGTACGCCGTCACCGCGTCGAGCACTGGCGCGGCGTGTGGTTGACTCGCAGGCACGACCAACGGAGAATCCGGAAGGGATATGGGCGAGATTCGCACTGAGGTGAAGTTGGAAAACGCCGAGGACCGCGCGCTGGTCCGCCGCGGCCACGGGACCGAGTCGGAGGTCCGGCGCACCACGGTAGACGGCATCGTGGACACCGGCGCCGTCACCTTGATGTTGCCGCAGAACGTGGTCGAGCGCCTCGGCCTCGAGCGACAGGGCACGGCGTTCGTCACCTACGCCGACGAGCGTCGGGACGAGCGGCCCCTGGCCGGCCCCGTCTCGGTCGGGATCGGAAGCCGCACGATGGTCACCGAGTGCATCGTCGGCCCGCCGCTGAGCGAGCCGCTGATCGGCCAGGTCGTGCTCGAGCGACTGGACCTGATCGCCGACTGCGCCAACCAGACGGTGACGCCGCGACATCCGGACTACCCGCTCTTCAAGCTCAAGTGACGACGAGGAGCGCGGAGCAGCGGTCCGAGTCGCCCGCAGCCGCCGCGTTGGTGGGTACTCACCCGCCCGCCATCGCCCCGACCACCAGAAACGGCTCGCGCCCCGCCGCCACCTCCTCCGGCAACAGCGCATCCGGAGCCTCGTGCGACAGATCCAGCCCGCAGGCGAAGAACCGCAGATACGGCCGCCGGCGCTGCGTGGCATAGTCGCGGATCGTGCCCCGCAGGACGGGATACGCCGCTTCCAGCGCATCGATCACCGCACGCTGGGTAGCGACGCCCTGGACCTCGACATTCACGTCGCGATCGACGCGGGCCAGCACGCAAAGCGGTTCCGGCAGGACGACATGGATCATGATCGGCGGCTCGGCGATGGCGACGAGCGCCCAACTGGCAAGACGAAACTGAGGGCGCACTCTGAACCGGGAGAGGTATCGATGGTCGTATGCAGCGTTACTCGCACCGGGAACTCCTACGGCAGCGTCTGGACCTCCACCGACAGGACGGCCGGCAGGTCGCGCACGATGGGCGTCCAGGTGTCCCCGGCGTCGGCCGAGACGTAGACCTGCCCGCCGGTGGTGCCGAAGTACACGCCGCACGGATCGAGCCGGTCGACGGTCATGGCGTCACGCAGGACGTTGACGTAGCAGTCGCGCTGGGGGAGGCCGTTGGTCAGCGCCTCCCATTCGTCACCGCCGGTGCGGCTGCGGTAGACGCGCAGTCGGCCGTCGGGCGGGTAGTGCTCGGAGTCGCTCTTGATCGGGACGACGTAGACGGTGTCCGGCTCGTGGGCGTGCACCTCGATGGGGAAGCCGAAGTCGGACGGGAGGTTGCCGCTGATCTCGCGCCAGGACTCGCCGGCGTCGTCGCTGCGCATGACGTCCCAGTGCTTCTGCATGAACAGGACGTCGGGCCGCGCCGGGTGCATGGCGAGGCGGTGGACGCAGTGGCCGACCTCGGCATCGGGCTCGGGGAGGAACCCCTCGGACTTCAGCCCGCGGTTGACCGGCCGCCACGATTCCCCGCCGTCGTCGCTGCGGAAGGCGCCGGCGGCGGAGATGGCGGTGTAGATGCGGTGCGGATCGTCGGGCGCCAGCAGGACGGTGTGCAGGCACAGGCCGCCCGCCCCCGGCTGCCACTGCTGCCCGGTCGGATGCCGCCGCAGCCCGGAGACCTCCCGCCACGACTTGCCGCCGTCGGTGGAGCGGAACAGCGCGGCGTCCTCCACCCCGGCGTACACCGTGTCGGGATCCGACGGCGCAGGCTCTACGTGCCAGACCCGCTTGAACTCCCACGGATGCGGGGTGCCGTCGTACCACAGGTGCGTTCCCGTCTCACCGTCGTAGGCGAACTCGTTGCCCACCGCGTCCCACGTCCGGCCGCCGTCGTCGGAACGCTGAATCACCTGTCCGAACCAGTCGGCGTGCTGCGCCGCGTAGATCCGGTTCGGGTCGGCCGGGGATCCCTTGACGTGAAAGACCTCCCAGCCGCCGAAGTGCGGGCCGGCGACGTCCCATTGCCGGCGCTCTCCGTCGGCGGTCAGGACGAACGTGCCCTTGCGGGTGCCGACCAGCACTCTCACGCCGCTCATCGGTGCGTCCCCCGTCCGCCGGTCAGTCGACGACCGCCTGGTAGGCGAGGTTGCGCGAGATGCCCTGCACCTCGCGGACAGCGGTCCCGCGGTGCTGGATCATGCCGACGAACGTCAGGTCGGTCTGCGGATCGATCCAGAACCAGGTGCCGGCCGCGCCGCCCCAGTAGTAGGTGCCCTTGGCGTAGGGCTCGCCCGCGGTGGCCGGATCGTGCACCGTGGCGAAGTCGAGGCCGAAGCCCTGGCCGGGCCGCATGGTGGACAGCGCCTCGGGGGAGAGGAAGTTGGTGGCCATCATCTCGACGGTGCGCGGGGCGAGCAGGCGCACGCCGTCGATCTCGCCGCCGTTGAGCAGCATCTGCGTGAACCGCAGGTAGTCGTCGGCCGTGCCCCAGAGGCCGCCGCCGCCGGACGGGCCCGCCGGCATCTCGGTGCGCGTGGGACCCATGTCGAAGCGCTCGAGCCCGCCGTCGTCGCCCTCTCCGTAGATGAGGGCCACGCGGTCCAGCTTCTCCTCGGGCACATAGAACGCCGTGTCGACCATGCCGAGCGGGTCGAAGATGCGCTCCTGCAGGAACTCCGGGAACTGCTGGCCGGAGATCTTCTCCACCAGGTAGCCCTGCACGTCGACGCCGATGCTGTAGTACCAGCGCGTGCCCGGCTGGGCCAGCAGCGGCAGGTCGGACAGCTTGTCGATCATCGCCTGCAGCGACTCGTCCGCGTTGAGGACGCGCTGCTCGCGGTAGAGGCGGTCGACGTGGTTGGCGGTGCCGAGGCCGTAGCCCAGTCCACCCGCGTGGGACATCAGCTCGGCCATCGTCATCGGGCGTTCGGCGTCCACGAGCCGCGGCTCGCCGTTGGCCCGGTCGCCGTCGTGCACCTTCAGATCCCCGAAGCCGGGGATGAACCGCGACACCGGATCGTTGAGGCGCCACTTGCCCTCCTCGTAGAGCATCATCAGCGCCACGCCGGTGATCGGCTTGGTCATCGAGTAGATGCGGAAGATGGAGTCGCGCTCCATCGGCGTGCCGCTCTCGATGTCCTGGACGCCGGCGACGTGCGCGTGGACCAGCTTGCCGCCGCGCGCCATCAGCGTCACCACCCCGGCGAGCTTCCCGCCGTCCACCATCCCCTGCATGCCGGCGGTGAGCCGTTCGAGCCGCTTCGCGGAGACCCCGACGTCCGACGGATCCACCGTCTCCAGGTCCCGCGCCGCCGTTCTTTCCGCCGCGGCCGGCGCAGCCGCCGCCCGCTCGGCCGCCATCGGCGCCACGGACAGGACGCCGGTGGAGAGCACGCCGACCGCCAAGAGGAGATACGCCAACCGCCAACGGGTCACTGCTTCTCGCACGATGTCACCTCTGCTGTTTCCGTCACGCCGCTTTCCGTCCTGCCGTTTTCGCCACGCGGCGGTCGGTCCTCCGTCACGCCGCGGTCGGTCTCCATCACGCGGCGGTCGGTCCTCCGTCACGCCGCGCTCAGTCGACAATCGCCTGGTATACCCAGTTCCGCGACAGCCCGTGCACCCGGCCCTGCGCCTCGCCCCGGTGTTGGATCATGCCGACGAACGCAAGGTCGAGGGCCGGATCGATCCAGAACCACGTGCCGTCGATGCCGAGCCAGTAGTACGCGCCGGGCGCGTGCGGCTCGCCGGCCGCCGCCGGGTCGTCGTAGATCATGAAGTCCATGCCGAAGCCCATGCCGGGCCGCATGTGGGCCGTCGCCTCGGCGGACATGTGGTTGGTGCGCATCATCTCGACGGTGCGCGGCGACAGCAGCCGCCTGCCGTCGAGCTCGCCGCCGTTCAGCAGCATCTGGGTGAAGCGGATGTAGTCGTCGGCCGTCCCGTAGAGGCCGCCGCCCCCCGAGGGTCCGGCCGGCGGGCTGGTGAACGGGTCGCCGCGCGAGTCGAGCACGAGCTCGCCGTCCTCGCCGGCGGTGTGCCGCAGCGCCACCCGGTGGACCTCCGACGGCGGCACGTGGAAACCGGTGTCGACCATGCCGAGCGGCTCGAAGATGCGCTCGTCGAGGAACTCGGCGAACGGCTGCCCGGACAGCTTCTCCACCAGGTAGCCCTGCACGTCCACCGCGGCGCTGTAGATCCAGCGCGTGCCCGGCTGGGCGAGTAACGGCACCGTGGCCAGCTTGTCGATCATCGCCGACAGCGGCTGCATCGGGTTCAACACCCGCTTCTCCATGAACACGCGGTTGACCGGGTGGCGCGGATTGAGCACGTAGCCGAGCCCGGCCGTGTGGGTCATCAGCTCGCGCATCGTCATCTCGTGGCCGGCGTCCTCGAGGCGCATCGAGCCGTCCTCGTTCTCGCCGGTGTAGACCTCGAGGCCGGCCAGCTCGGGGATGTAGCGCGACACCGGATCGTTCAGCCGCCACTTGCCCTCCTCGTAGAGCATCATCATGGCGACGCCGGTGATCGGCTTGGTCATCGAGAAGATGCGGAAGATGGAGTCGCGCGCCATCGGGCGGCCGCTCTCGATGTCCTGCACGCCGGCCACGTCGACGAACGCGATCTTGCCGCGGCGCGCGAGCAGTGCCACCGTGCCGGCCAGCTCGCCGTCGTCGACCATCGCCTGCAGACCGGCGTCGAGCCGTTCCAGGCGCTCGGCCGAGAGCCCGACGGCGGCCGGGTCGACGGTCTCGAGATCGGCTGCCGCGGTTGCTGCTCCGCCTGCGCGCCCGGCGACGAGCGGCTGCGTGGAGAAGGTCGCGACGACCAGTGCGAGAGCGGCGAGGGCGGCAGCGAAGGGAACGAGACGCCACGGTCTGACTGTCGGCACAGGGATCCTCCTGGTGGGAATCTGAAGATGTGATCAGATTCTAACGGTTGCGGGTGCCCGCCGGACCCTTCGGGCCGCCTGCGCGCCGGGTCGGCCCCGCAACGCCACTATCATTCGCGGGTGATGCACAGTGCTCGTCCCGGTTCGCCGTGTCGCCGGCCCCTCTGGTCGTCGGTCGTCGGTCTGCTGCTGTTGTGCCTGGCCGCGCCGGCCGCGGCGGGGGCCCAGACCGAGTTCCACTACCAGTACGGGAAGTTCGTCAACCCGTTCTCGGGCGCGCGGGCCTACGCGTCGGTGCTTACCGTGCAGCAGGCATCGCGCTGGTCGCTCGGCGACAGCTTCTACTTCATCGATTTCACCGACGACGGCGGCGCGGACGGCTTCAACGAGAAGAGCTACTACGGCGAGTGGTATCCGACGCTGAGCCTCGGCCGGGTGTCGAACCGCCGGATCGGCGCCGGCCCGATCCGGGACATCGCCGTCGTCAGCGGCTTCAACTTCGGCAGCGACGCCAACATCTTCCGGTACGTGCCCGGGGGGCGGCTTTCGTGGAGCGTGCCCGGGTTCTTCTTCCTCAACACCGACTTCGGGGCCGCCATCGACAAGGGCAGCGGCGTCGCGGGGGGCGGGGCGCCGCGCACCGGTACCGGCTTCGTGTTCGACGTCAACTGGGGCGCCGGGTTCGACGTCGGCCGCCACTCGTTCCTGTTCACCGGCCACACCAAGTTCATGGGCGCGACGACCAACGAGCTGGGCCATGCCCTGAAGCCGTCCCTGCTCGCGCAGCCGCAGTTCGGTTGGGACGTCGGCAAGGCGCTGACCGGTCACGCGAATCAGTTGTTTCTCGGCGTGGAGTACCAGTACTGGGGGAACAAGCTGGGCGTCGACGCCGGCGACAACGTGGCGCAGTTGTGGGTGATGTGGCGGATGTGATTCACGGACAGCGCGCGTGCCGGTCCTCTGGTACCGGCGAGTCCGCCGGTGTCGGCCGGCCCGCGTACGGCGAGCATCTCGCCGAGGAGGCTCGCAAGGCTTGACAGCCCGTGGCGAAGCCCGCTGCATTGGGGCGGCTGCTATCCTTCTCTGTCCAGCCGTCCGGGAAATCTGCGAACGCCGCGGTCGCCAACCCCGGCTCCAAGGGAGGCTCCGATGCCCCGCATGAAGATCGACACGCGCCGCACCACCGCCGGTCTGCCTCTGCTGCTCCTGCTGTTCGCTGCCGCCTGCGGGTCGCCGCCGGAAGAAGCGCCGCCGACGAGCACGGCGACAGTGTTCGAGGGAGCCCGGCTCGTCGTCGGCGACGGCAGCGATCCCATCGAGAGCGCCACCCTCGTGGTGGACGAGGGCCGCTTCGTCGCGGTCGGCGCTTCGGGCGAGGTCGAGGCGCCGGAAGGCGCGGCGACGGTCGACCTGACCGGCCGGACGGTCATCCCTGCTCTCATCGACACCCACGTGCATTTCCCGGTCGAGCGCGAAGCGCTCATCGACGCCCTCGAGCGCAAGGCCTACTACGGGGTCGGCGCGGCCATGGGCCTCGGACGGGACGTCGGCGACGACGTGTACGCGGTCCGAGCGGAGACCATCCCGGGAGTGCCGCGATATCGGCACGCCGGCCGGGGGATCACGACGCCGGAGCCGGGACGCACGGAGGTCCCCTACTGGATCACAACCGAGGCAGAGGCGCGGACCGCAGTGCAGGAGCTTGCGGCGCTCGAGGTCGACATCGTCAAGATCTGGGTCGACGACCGCGGCGGGCAGTTCGAGAAGATGACGCCGGAGCTGTACACTGCGGTCATCGACGAGGCGCACCAGCACGGGCTGCGGGTCACTGCCCACATCTTCGCCCTCGAGGACGCCAAGGGCCTGTTGCGCGCGGGGATCGACGCGTTCGCCCACGGCGTGCGGGACCAGGACGTCGACGACGAGTTCGTCGAGCTGGTCCGGGAGCGCCCGGACGTCGTGCTCGTGCCGAACCTGCCGGGCCGCGGCGTGGCCGAGGACCTGAGCTGGCTGAGCGGGACCATTCCGCCCGACGAGCTGGCCGAGCTGCAGGCGGGCTCCGTCGACCGGCCGGAGGCGCAGGAGAGCTTCGGCATCCAGGCCCGCAACCTCGCGCGGCTCAGCGAGGAGGGGATGCGCGTCGCCTTCGGCACCGACGGCAACGCGGGCTGGAGCCCCCACCTGGAGATGGCCGACATGGTGGCGTCCGGCATGACGCCGCACGAGGTCATCGTCGCCGCCACCGGCAACTCCGCCGCGTTCATGGAGTTGGACGACGCCGGCACCGTGGAGGCGGGCAAGAGCGCCGACTTCGTGGTCCTCGAAGCGAACCCGCTCGACGACATCGCGAACACGCGGGCTATCGAGGCGGTGTACCTGCGCGGCGAGGCGCTCGATCGGGACGCGCTCAGCGAGCGCTGGCTCGGCGGCGGGGCGCAGTAGGTAGCGGAAGCGCAGAGGGCGCGGCGCGAGTCGGATCCGCTATTCCGCCTGCAGGGCCTGGCGCGGATCCGCCTGCGCCGCTCGGCGCGCCGGGAGGATCGAGGCGGCCAGGGCCGCCGTCATCAGCACCAGGGCTGCGACGGTGAGGGCCAGCGGATCGCGCGGGCTGCGGCCGTCGAAGAGCAGCGGCGCGACCCACCGCCCGGCCCACAGTGCGGCGCCGGCGCCTGCCGCGATCCCGACCGCCGTCAGGGCGAAGCCCCACGTGAGAATCATGCGCAGCAGGTCCCACGGCTGGGCGCCGAGGGCGCGCCGGATGCCGAACTCCAGCTCGCGCTGGCGGACGCCGAAGGCGATGACCGCGTAGAGCCCGATAGCAGCGAGCAACAGCGCGAGCAGCGCGGCGGCGGCGAACAGCCCGGCGCCGACGCTCCACGCGCGAATCCGGGGCGCGAAGACGGCGGGCAGGCTCCGCACGCGGTTGGCCGGCAGATGCGGAAACAGGTCGGCCAGCACGGCGAGCACCGGCGGCACGATTCGTCCGGGATTTCCTCTGGCGCGGACGACGAGGGTGCGGCTGGTGTTCAGGAACTCGGCCGCATGCATATCTGCCAACGCCTGCTCGAGCGGCAAGTAGTAGATTGGCAGCCGATGGGACTCGCGAAGACCGAACTCGAGCGCGGATTCCACCACGCCGACGACGGTTGTGCAATCGGTTGCCTCACCGACGAACAGACACCGGCCGACGGCTTTCCCGCCGGGCCAGACCCGCCGGGCGAGCGTCGTATTGACGACCGCGACCTTCTGTGTGCCCGCGCGGTCCCACTCCGTGAAGCCGCGACCCTCGGAGACGCTCAATCCCGCCACGCGGAAGTAGTTCGGCGTCACGAAGTTCTGATAGGGGCCATTCATGCGGGGGAACTGGTCGAGTCCTTCCGCGCGTACTCCCAGTCCCGCTGAGGCCTGTGTCATTGGCGTGTTGGTTCCCTGCGCCACGTCGAGGACTCCCGGCAAGGAACGCACACGGGTTTCCATGGATTCGATCGCGCCCGCGTCGAGCTCGGTCGAGAGTTGCTCGCCCGCCAACCGTACCGTCAGCAGGTCTTCCTTCGCATAGCCGACGTCGAGCTGGCGCGCCGCCTCGAACGAGCGATAGAAGAGGACCGCTCCGTCGAGCAGTACGAGTGACAGGGCGGCCTGCACGACGATCAGGCCGGAGCGAACCGGGGCGCCGAGCGCACGGGCTCCCCGGGAGCTGTCGAGCCTCGCAATTCGCCGGCTGCGCGCCGCGTAGACTGCCGGGAGCACTGCTGCCACGACGCCGACCGCAAGCACCGCGCCGCCAGTGAACGCGAGAGCGGTAGCGTCCAGTGGCCGGCCCGCCCACTCGTATCGCATCGTGGCACGCAGCACCCGGCCGGCCGATGCAGCCACGCCCAGCGCCGCCGCGCCGGATAGCGCGGCGAGCACCAGACTCTCGATCACGAGCAGGCGTCCGACGCCCCATCTGCCGGCGCCGAGCGCGTGGCGCACGGCCAGCTCGCGCCGGCGGGCGGCGACCCGCAGCATCAGCAGGTTCGACACGTTGGCGGTCGCCACGAGAAGCACCACCAGAGCGACGCCGCCCACCACCAGGGGCAACTGCATGTCGTCGGTCAAGGACGCCGGTCCTCGGGTTTTCAGGATGGGGCCCAGCAACACGGTCACTTCGCTGTCCTCGATGTCCGGGACCGGCGAGTCGACGCGTGCCGCCTGTACTCCGGCGGTCGCCGCCGCACGGGCGGCCTGCACCGTGACGCCGGGCGCGAGACGCACGAGAGGCGTGAGGTAGAACCCGCTGCCGGAGCGTTTCCAGTTGTCGCCCCTGCTACCGGTCGCCGCGATCTGCAGCGGCAGCCACACGTCCGCCGCGCTGGGATCGGGGCCCGCAAAGCCGGGGGGCAGCACCCCGACTATCTCGTACGTCACTTCGTCGAAGTCGACTGTCGCACCGAGGGCTTCCCGCCCGCGCCCGAAGCGCCGCCGCCAGTAGCCGTCGCCGATCACGGCGACCGGCGGCGCCGAGGGATCGTCGTCGTCGGCCACGATGGGGCGCCCAACGGCGGGCCGTGCACCGAGCAGCGCGAAGAAATCCCCGGTGACCCATGAGACCTGAAGCGCTTCGGCGCGCTGGCCACGGCCGTTGTACATGGGTCTCGGAGCCGTGTAGCCGGCGATGGCGGCGAATCGGCCCGTGTCTGCCCGGAGCGCGGTGAACTCGGCCCAGTCCATCCTGTCGTTGGTGAGCACGGTGCCGATGAGCGATGTGAGGGGAGCGTCCCGTTCGAACCGTTCCCGCACCCACACCCGGTGAATCCCGTCCGGGTCCTTGATGTGCGGCGGCGCTTCCAGAAACAATCGCGACAGCAGTCCGTACATCGCCGCGTTGAGACCGATGCCGAGCGCCAGGATGAGGACCACGGTGCAGGCGTAGCCCGGGTTGCGCCGCAGCGCCCGGACCGCGGATCGCACGTCCTGGAGCAGTCGCTCGACGGGCCCCCAGCCCCACGTCTCGCGCGTCAGCTCGCGGATCAACGGCACGTTGCCGAAATCGCGCCTCGCGGCCGCGCGGGCCTGCTCCGGCGGCATCCCCTCCGCGATCCGTTCCTGCCTCTCCTCGTCGAGATGGAAACGGATCTCCTCTTCGAGCTCGGAATCCTTGTGCCGCCAGCTCCGGAGAGTGCGCAAGCGGGCGTAGACTCGCTGCCACATCGCCGAGTTTCCCCCTACTCCGCGGGCCGCAGCACCCGCGCCATGGCGACCGTCAGTTGCTCCCACCGCGACTGCTGGGCGGCGAGCTGTTCCCGGCCGGCTGCCGTGAGCTCGTAGTACCGGGCGCGCTTGCCCTTGTCCGACTTCTTCCACTCCGCCGCGATCCAGCCGCGCCCCTCCAGCCGGTGCAGGGCGGGGTACAGCGAGCCCGTCTCTATCTGCAGGGCGTTCTCCGAGACGCTCTGAATGTGTCTGGCGATCGCGTGGCCGTGCGAGGGGCCGTAGACGAGCGTTCGCAGGATGAGCAGGTCGAGGGTGCCGTAGAGGAGCTCGACACGGCTGTCCGCGGCGGTCATTATGTAGACATGCTACTATTTGATTGAGTAGTTTGTCTACATATAAATCCACGTTCATCCACCATGGAGCGGTTCGATGACACGAAGACTCATGCTGCTGGCCCTCGTCCTGGTGTCGATGCTCGTCTCGGCTGCCGCCGCGCGTGCCCAGGAACCGGATGAAGCGCCGGAACCCGACGCTGCCGTGCTAATTCTGGGGACCGGCCGAGAGGTTGCCGGGCCTCAGCCGGGCAGCAGGCTCAGGAACTCTTCGAGCGGCAGCGCCTCCACCCCGTCCAGATCCTGGCGGCGCGGTCCCAGGAACACGACGATCCGGCGCCGGACGCGGTCGTTGGCCGCGGCGAACGCGTTCAGTCCGCGCAGCATGCCGCGGTCGACCCGGCGGCTCGCCTTGACCGCGATGCCCCACAGCTCGCGCCCGACTTCCACCACGAAGTCCACTTCGGCGCCGTGGCGGGTCCGGTAGTGGAAGAGCGCCGCCTCCGGCCAGAGCGTGCCGCGGCGCCGGTGCAGCTCGCAGGCGACCAGGTGTTCCAGCAGCAGTCCCCGTTCGTCGTCGAGCGGCCTGTCGAGTGGCCGCCGCAGGAGCGCGTTGCGGACGCCGATGTCGAACAGGTAGAGCTTGGCGTGACGGACGAGTCGCGCGCGCTCGGATCCGCTCCAGGCCGGCACCCGGAAGGCCACGAGTGTGTCCTCCAGGATCTCCAGGTACCGGCGGGCGGTCTCGTAGCCCAGGCCGGCGTCCTTGCAGAGGGCGTGCGTGTTGACGATGCGACCGGACGACGCCGCGACGAGATCGAGCAGCCGTGCGAAGCCGCCGACGTGGCGAACGAGCGCCTCGGCCTGTACCTCTTCCCGCAGGTAGGTGTCCGCGTAGGTCCGCAGGTCTGCCGCGCGGGTCGCCGGGTCGGGCTCCGCGTAGATGCCGGGCAGTGTGCCGTGGGCGAGCGCGCGGGTCAGGTCGAAGTCGGCGCCGAGCTCCCCGGCGAGCAGCGGGTGCAGGTAGTGAACGTGAATCCGTCCCGGAAGCAGATTGGCCTGGCCGCGTCGCAGCTTGCGGGCGCTGGACCCGGAGAGCAGGAACCTGAAGCGCGGTGGACGGCGATCGAGGAAGACCTGGACGGCCTCGAGGAGCGCCGGCACCCGCTGCACCTCGTCGATGAACACCGTCTCGATAGACGGGGGAGCGGCCAGCAGCTCGTGCTCGAGCCGCTCCGGGTGGCTGACGAAGTCGCGGAACGTGCTCGGGCTCGCCAGATTGAGCGTGAGATCGGGCCGCAACGCGGTGAGCAGCGTGGACTTGCCCACCTGGCGCGGTCCCAGAAGCAGGACGCTGCGTGCAGACGAGCGCAGGACCCCGGCCAATGATCTTTCGTACACGGAAGGTAAAACAACCGCCATTCTACCCATACGGAAGAGAAAATGGGAGTTCGCGCTGCCATCCGGAGCTGGAGCCGGCTCACACGCCGGGAAGAGCCGGCCGTGTCGACTCACCCGTGCCGCCCCCGCGATCAGTCGCCGGGGAACGCGGCCCGCGTCGTGGCCGGCTCCATCACGCGCGCGCTCAGGGCGCTGGAGATGGCCATGACGATGAAGAAGGCGGCCCAGCGCGGGTGGTTCGGCGCGCCGGCGGCCGCTATCGACAGCAGCAGCACCGCGAACGCGGTGTCGAGCAGGCGCTTTCCCAGGGCCGACGCGCGGCGCTGAGCGGCGAGCTGGCCGGGGTAGACGCGCGACGTGAACCACAGGTGCAGCCGCAGGTTGACGGCGGCGCCGACCACCGCGACCGTCGTCATGAACGCGGCCAGCCCCCAGGGGGCGGGCAGCCAATCCCGCGCCCGCCAGACGGGGTAGAGCATCAGCGCGTAGACGACGCTCACCGCCACCTGGTGGAACTGCCACCACCAGCGCAGGTTCGCCGTGCCGCCATCCTCGTCGGTTCCGAGCGGCACCGGTGGCGTCGAGGCCAAGGGGGCGGCGGCTGGTGTGGCCAAGCTCGCTGGTCCCGGCCTGGCGTCCCGTGGTGACGCCGTGCCGGGCGCCGGCGCCGCCCCGCCGTCAGCGGCAGCCGCCTCCACGGAATCCCGCACCGCTTCGAGCGCGGCCACCAGCGCCGCGGTCGTGCGGTAGCGGTCGCGCGGCGCCTTGGCGAGGCACGTCGTGATGACCCGGGCGAGGGGCTCGGGGCACTCCCTTCGAGGGGGACCGAGACCGGACGGCTCCGTCTCGAGAATCCGCGCGACCGTCGTGATGTC
Organism: Vicinamibacterales bacterium; assembly: GCA_965116825.1. GTDB lineage: Bacteria > Acidobacteriota > Vicinamibacteria > Vicinamibacterales > UBA8438 > WTFV01. The sequence goes on along the minus strand of OZ220736.1, from coordinate 1,760,083 downwards.
GTCGGTGCCCTCGAAGGGGTGTTCCCCGGCGACCAGCTCGTGGAGCAGCACCCCGAACGAGAACTGGTCCGCGCGCGCGTCCACCGGGTCGCCGCGCAGCACCTCGGGCGCCATGTAGCCGGGCGTGCCGGGCAGGGCGCCGGGGCGGGTCAGCGTCTCGTCGCCGGCCAGCGCGGCGCCCGGCTCGAACCGCGCGAGCCCGAAGTCGACCACCTTGATCGCGCCGTCGGGCGTGTGCAGCACGTTCTCCGGCTTCAAGTCGCGGTGCAGCACGCCGTGTGCGTGCGCGGCGGCCAGCGCCCGGGCGACGTCCAGGGCGAGGGACACGATCTCGGTGACCGGCATCCGGCCCTCGCGCAGCTTCATGGTGGCGCGCAGCGTGCGGCCGGGGACGTACTCCTGGACGAGGTAGAGCTGCGCCTCGAACTCCTCGAGCGCGAAGACGGTCGCGATGCCGGGGTGCGAGAGCGCACCGGCCGCCATCGCCTCGCGCCGCAGCCGGGCGCGCATCCGGTCGTCGTGGGTGACCGCGGGCGGCAGCGCCTTTATGGCCACCGGGCGCTGGAGCCGCGTGTCGTGACCGAGGTAGACGATGCCCATCCCGCCGCGGCCGAGGAGGCCGGTCACCTCGTAGGGCCCGAGTCTGCGGCCGATCAGCGGGTCGTCGCCGGCGGAGGGGAGCAGGCCGGGGTCAACCTCCACGGCCGGCCGGTCGACGACGCCGGGGCCGCTGTGCATCTGGAGCAGCGACAGCACCTCGGTGCGCAGCGCCGCGTCGCCGGCGCACGCCTCGTCGATGAACGCGTGGCGGTCGCCGGGGTCGCGTTCGAGCGCGGCGTGGAACAGCGTGTTGACCCGGCGCCAGCGCTCAGCGTCCATCGCCGCCACCGGTGATCTCGCGTTGCAGCCAGGCCCTGGCCACCGCCCAGTGCCGCTTGACGGTCGCCGCCGAGATGCCGAGCGCGGCCGCGGATTCCTCGATGGTCAGGCCGCCGAAGAACCGCAGCTCGACCAGCCGTGCCTGCTCCGCGTCGAACGCGGCCAGCTTGTGCAGGGCATCGTCCACCGCGAGCACGTCGATGGAGCGCTCGTCGCCGGCGACCAGTCCCTCGTCCAGCGTCACGCGGTCGACGTCGCCGCCCCGCTTCTGCGCGGCGCGGGCCCGCGCCGCCTCGATCAGGATCTGTCGCATCGCCACCGCGGCGATGCCGATCACCTGGGCGCGCGTCCGCCAGTCCTGCTTCCGGTCCTTCAGCAGCCGGACGTACGCCTCGTTGACGAGCGCCGTCGGCTGCAGGGTGAACGCCCGCCGCTCGCGGCCGAGGTAGCCGCGGGCGAGCCGTCGCAACTCGTCGTAGACGAGCGGCATCAGCTCGTCGAGCGCCGCGCCGTCCGTCCGGTTCACGGTCCCGCCGCTCCCGGCGCGAAGAGCGGGGCGGGTTGCACGGTGGCACCCTCCTCCACCTCGAGCCGCCAGTCGTCGAGCGCCTCGCGCATCGCGGCCACGCGCTCCGGCTCTGCGGCGGCGAGATCGCTCGTCTCTCCCAGGTCGTCGTCCAGGTTGTAGAGCCCGACCTCCGGGCCGTCCGGACCGTTGACTATCAGCTTCCACGGCCCCTGCCGCATGGCGAGCTGCTCGACCGGCCGGCGGGCCTGCTGGTAGGCCCAGAACAGCGGGCGGTCCGCCGGCGCGGCGCCGCCGAGCAGATGCGGCAGCAGACTCACCCCGTCGAGGGGCCGCTCCTCCGGCGGCAGGACGTCGGCGACGTCGAGCACGGTGGCGGCCAGGTCGATGCTGGTCATGACCGCGCCGCTCGTTCCCGCGCCGATGACGCCGGGCCACCACGCCAGGGCCGGCACGCGGTGCCCGCCCTCCCACAGGCTGGTCTTGAAGCCGCGCAGCGGCCCGTTCGAGCCGGCCGGGGTGGCGCCGTTGTCCGAGAGGAAGAAGACGAACGTCCGCTCGGCCAGCTCCAGCCGCCGCAGCGTGTCGATGATCGCGCCGATGCCGGTGTCCATCTCCTCGACCATCTCGCGGTAGGCGCGGCGCACCTGCGCCGGCTCGCGGGTCTCCGGAATCTGTTCACCGACCACCCGGAACGCGGCGTCCGCCGGCCCCTGGTAGGGGAAGTGCGGCGCCTCGTGGGCCACGTACAGGAAGAACGGTCCGTCCGCGGCCGCCTGCTCCTCGATGAACGCCACGGCGTGGTCGCTGATCAGGTGGGTGACGTAGCCCGGCTCCTCGCGGTTGGTCTCCCCGTCCCACCAGTCGTGGTTGCCGAAGCCGTCGACGTGCGAGAAGTAGTCGACGTTGCCGGAGACGTAGCCCTGGAAGACGTCGAAGCCGTGGCGCAGCGGGTTCGTCTCCACGCCGTAGCCGAGGTGCCACTTGCCGACGATGCCGGTAGCGTAGCCTTCCGCCCGCATGCGCTCGGCGATGGTCGTTTCCCGCGGCTGCAGGCCATGGTGGCGGTTCCAGGCCGGGTTGGCGTAGATGACGTTGGGGATGCCCGCCCGCTGCTGGTAGCGGCCGGTCAACAGCCCGGCGCGGGTCGGGGAGCAGACCGCCCCGCTGGAATGGAAGTCGGTGAACCGTACTCCCTCGGCCGCCAGCGCGTCGAGGGCCGGAGTCTCGATCCAGCCGCCGTAGGACGACAGGTCGCCGTAGCCGAGGTCGTCGGCCATGACGACGACGATGTTCGGACGCGGCCGGGCCGGGACGACCGGCCGTTCGCTGCTCGACTGCTCGGTTCCCGATCCGCAGCCCACCGCGGCGGTAACGCCGGCCAGACCGACAGCCGCGACCAGGCGCCGGACCCGCGCCGGCGCGGCGACTACGGCGAGTCGCCGCTGGAGGGCGAGGCTCTTCATCGAACCGCCATCTTACTACCGGTGCGAATCCCGCCCCGAGCCGCGGGCGGGCTCGTGGCAGGCGGGCGGCGATGCGCTATGATGCGGCCGATGCCCGTGGTGAGGCCGCGCTGGCGGCCGGCAGCCGAAACGGGCGAGGTCGTACTGCAGGAGGAGAGAGCCATGCGCAGACCTTCCGTACTCGGACTACTCGCGCTCGCACTGGTCGTGGCCGTCGTCAGCATCCCGGCCGCGCAGTCGGGCGACGTCTACTCGCCGAAGCGGATCAACAAGGTGATCGAGCTGTTCGAGCAGGACCAGCCGGTCTACTACACGCAGGTGAACGGCGGTGGCTACGAGGAGGGCGTGCGCCTGGCGCAGACCTGGGCCGACTACATCACCTACAACATGGAGCACAGCCCCTTCAACATGGACGCCCTGCGCGGCTTCATGCAGGGTCTGGTGGACGGGGGGCCAACCAAGAGCGGCCACCGCACGCCCACCGTCGTCGCCGTGCTGCCGTTGGGCGGCATCAACGAGCAGGTGATGTGGGGCAACTACTGGATGGTCGAGCAGGTGCTCGGCTCCGGCGTCCACGGGGTGCTGCTCGCGCACGCGCGTACGCCGGAGGTGGTCCGCATCCTCGTGCAGTCGTCGCGCTTTCCGCACGCGCCCAAGGCCGAGGGCATCGGCGAGGGGCTCCGCGGCAACGGCGGCCAGGGCTTTGCGGCGCGCATCTGGGGCGTGTCGAACCAGGAGTATCAGCGGCTCGCCGACACGTGGCCGCTGAACCCCAACGGCGAGATTCTGGTCGGTCTGAAGATCGAGGACCGCCACGCGCTCGAGAATGCCGAGGAGAGCGTCGCCGTGCCTGGTGTCGGGTTCGCCGAGTGGGGTCCGGGCGACATGTCGATGTCGTACAACGTCCAGCGGGCCGAGATGCCGCAGGTGCTCGTGGACGCGCGCGCGCGGGTCTTCGAGGCGACGAAGAAGGCCGGCGTCGCGTTCCTCAACTCGATGAACGGCGACAACATCATCGCCATGATCGACGAGGGCGTGCGTATCGGCTCCGGCCCCGGGCCGGAGGCGGCGGACAAGGGGCGTCGCCATACCAATCGGCAGATGCCCTGGTAGCGCTCGCCGCGCGCGGCCCGAGGTCCAGGCGCTCGTGGATCCCGGGCCGCCGCGTCTCCGGCGCTTCATGAACGTGCTCGAGGTTGTAACCACGTCCGATGCAACTACCCCTGCCAGGCCAGCGTCGTCCGCGTTCGCACCGATTCCCGCGGTGCAGGCTCCTGGCGCTCCTGCTGACGAGCATCGTGGTGGGCTGTAACGCCGGACCAACCGTGACGGACGCCCCGGCGCAGGATCCCGCGCGGCAAGACCTGCATTCGTACGCCAACAGCGACGAGATTCGGGTCACCCACGTCGAGCTCGATCTGGAGTTGGGGTTCGACGACCGCCGGCTGCGCGGGTCCGCGATGCTGTCGTTCGACCGCCTGCAGGAGGGTGCCGACGCGCTGGTGCTCGACACGCGGGATCTGACGATCGCCGCGGTCGAGAGCTGGTCCCCTGCCGGCGGCTTCGACGCTGCGACCTACTCTCTGTCCGAAGCGGACCCGGTCCTCGGCGCCGCGCTCACCGTCGTCCTCCCGCCCGCCGCGACGCGCGCCCGGGTCACCTACGAGACGGCCCCGGGCGCTTCCGGCCTGCAGTGGCTGACCCCGGAGCAGACCGCCGGCCGCGAGCATCCCTTCATGTTCACGCAGTCGCAGGCGATCCATGCCCGGAGTTGGATCCCGCTGCAGGACAGTCCTGCCGTGCGGGTGACCTACGGGGCGCGCATCCGCACGCCCGAGGGGCTGCGCGCGGTGATGAGCGCCGCCAACGATCCGGACGCGGCGGCCGACGGGGACTACCGCTTCGACATGCCGCAGCCGATCCCGTCGTACCTGATCGCGCTGGCCGCCGGCGACCTCGCGTTCCGTTCGCTCGGCGAGCGGACCGGCGTCTACGCGGAGCCCGCTGTCGTGGCGGCGGCGGCGGACGAGTTCGCCGACACCGAGTCGATGATGGCGGCGACCGAGCGGCTCTACGGACCCTATCGCTGGGAGCGCTACGACCTGCTGGTGCTGCCGCCCAGCTTCCCCTTCGGCGGCATGGAGAACCCGCGGCTGACCTTTGCGACGCCGACGATCCTGGCCGGCGATCGAAGTCTCGTCTCGCTGGTGGCCCACGAGCTGGCGCACTCGTGGTCGGGCAACCTCGTGACCAACGCAACCTGGCGCGACTTCTGGCTGAACGAGGGCTTCACGGTCTACCTGGAGCGCCGCATCGTCGAAGCGGTGTACGGGCCGGACCGCGAGGCGATGGAGGCGGTGCTCGGACGCCGGGCGCTGCAGGCCGACCTCGAACGGCTAGAGGACGCCGACGAGATCCTGCACGTCGATCTCGCCGGCCGGGACCCGGACGCCGGGATGACGCAGGTGCCCTACGAGAAGGGCGCGCTGTTTCTCCGCCGCCTGGAGGAAGCCGCGGGCCGCGAGCGGTTCGATGCGTTCCTGCGGGGCTACTTCGACCACTTCGCATTCCGCAGCATCACGACCACCGATTTTCTCGCCTACCTGTCGGAGCATCTGCTCGACGATGCGCTGGCCGGCGCGGTCCCGGTGGAGGAATGGGTCCGCTCGCCGGGTGTGCCGGCGGATGCGCCCCGGCCGGCCTCCGCCGCGTTCGACGTCGTCGAGACGGCGGCGTCGGGCTGGGCGGCCGGCGAGCTGCGGGCCGCCGACCTGGAGACCGCCTCGTGGACGACCCACGAATGGCTCCATTTCCTTGCCGTCCTGCCGGCGCGTCTCGACGCCGCGCGGATGGCCGCGCTGGATGCCGCTTTCGGCCTCACCGAGTCCCCCAACGCCGAGATCGCCCACCAGTGGCTTCTCATCGCGATCCGCAACGCCTACCACCCGGCGGATGCCCGCCTCGAGCGCTACCTCCTCGAGATCGGCCGGCGGAAGCTGATCCTGCCGCTCTACGCGGCGCTGGCCGCCGCACCGGACGGCCGCGAACGGGCGCGCGCGATCTACCGCCGAGCCCGGCCGGGCTATCACCCGATCGCCACCGGCTCCATCGACCCGCTCCTCGATTGGGACGAATAGGGGGCTCCGCGCCGTTCCGCGGCGCAGACTCCCCGGACCTGATCCTTAGCGGACACCACTCATGTTTTAGCCCTCTGCGGGAGAGAATCGTCTTGATTCGGGAACTTCTCCACCCAGGCACTCGTCCTATCAGCCGTGAGTGAGCGGAAAAGGCTAAGATTCGTTGACTCATTCACTGTCATCTTGTAGAGTGGATGCATGGATGACACGAACGGCGTCGTGCCGGGCACAGCGCCCCGCGCGCAAGGACGCAGATGAAAGGCGTCAGAAGGAGGAGGATCGTGATGTTGAGCATGACGCGTTGGAACCCGTTCGAGGAGCTGACCGGCCTGCACCGGGAGATGGACCGCGTGTTCGGCCGCTACGTCGGTGACGAGCGCACGGGAACCCCGGCGGCGGCCTGGATCCCGGCCACGGAGGTCAACTCGGGCGAGGACGGCTGGAAGGTTCGGGTCGCGCTGCCGGGGATCGACCCGAAAGACGTGCACATCGACCTGCACGGCAACAGCCTGACCATCTCCGGCGAGCGCACGCGGGCGGAGACGAACGGCCGGGGGCGCCCGTCGGAGTTTCACTACGGCCGCTTCGAGCGGGCGTTCACGCTGCCCGCCAACGTCGACGCGGAGCAGGTGGTGGCGGGCTACGTCAACGGGATGCTGGAGCTGACCCTGCCGCTGGCCGAGGCCGCGAAGCCGCGCCGCATCGCGATCGGCAAGGACGGCAACGGAACGGTCGAGCACACCGCCTAGGCGCTCGATCGGCCGGGTGCATCATGCCGTCCGGGGGCAGCGGGCTGTCCCCGGGCGGCATCGTCGTCGTCGGCTGTGATGTGCCGCGGGGGGAAGGCGCGCCGGCTTCGGGACGTGCACGCGGACCGCGGTGCGCGGCCTACTTGCCTTCCCGCGCGGCCTTCTCGGCCGCTTCCTTGGCGCGCTGCTCCTCTTCGAAGAACTCGCGCTGCCAGTCGGGCATCGCCTGCGGTCCGGGGTTCATCCCGGCGATGTCGGGATCGAACTCGGTGGGGCGGGCCGGGGCCTCCTGCCGGCGGACCTTCGCCTCGGCGCGCCGCTCCGTCTTCATGCGCGCACGTTCCTGGCGAGCACGCTCGCGTTGCCGCTTCGTCTGGGTGGGACGACCTCGGTTCGCCATACGTCTCCTCCGGGTTGCTGAAAAAGGTGAGCGCGCGCAGCGCTCAGGGGCTGTTGAGTTTATCAGACGGCGGGCGACGCTACGGTCGAGGCGCGACCGGCTTCAGAGGCCCAGCTCGTTCGCCTGGCGGTCGACGAACTCGACGGCCTCGCGCGGGGTCTCGTAGGCGCCGAGCACCCGGTTGCCTCGGAAGCCGACGTCGGCAATGCCGATCGGGCTGGTGTAGTAGGCGTCGACCGACATCCGGCGGATCCAGTCGAAGAAGCCCAGGCCGGCCCGCAGATCCGGGGACGACGACTCGCCGCGTTCGGCGGCGACCAGCCCGTCGAGCGTCGCCGTCTGCTGCGCCGCATCCGCGTCGACGAACGTTTGGCCGTGGGCGCGCCGGGTTGCCGTGTCGAGCCATTCCAGCCCGTCGGCATAGATGTCCATCAGGTCCGGGTTCTGGCTGCAGAGCAGGTCGATGAACTCGGGGGCGCCGGCGTCGACTGCGCTCCCGCCGCCCGCGTCCGCCGGCACGATCAACTCGGCGAGACGCGTGACGGACCGGAACTGGTGTGCGCTCAGCGCCGCCGGCGAGTAGCCGCCCGCTTGCGCGCGCGCCTCGCCGGCCAGGGCGTGGACCACCCGCGCCGCCTCGATGTTGAACGCCCCGGCCCCCGTCGCGGTGACCGCCAGCGCCAACTGCCGCAGCACCTCGCGGCGCGTGACTCCCGTCTCAACGGTCGTCGTCACGATGCCAGCTCCATATGTCCCAGTCTCCGCCGGTTCCCGGTCCTGCTTCAGAGCTCGCCGCTCCGCAGCGCTTCGGCGAGGTGCTCGGACGCGCGCCAGGCGAGCGCATTGATCGTCAGCGTCGGGTTCTTGTCGGGGTTGCTAACGAAGCTCGCCGCGTCGCACACGAACAGGTTGCGCGCATCGTGCGACTGGCAGAACCCGTTCAGCGCCGAGGTCCGCGGGTCGTTTCCCATGCGGACGGTGCCTACCTCGTGGATGATGCTGCCGCCGATGGAGATCCCGGAGGCGTCGCGCGCGCCGGGCGATTGCGGCTCGCCGCCCATCGACGTGATCAGCTCGGTGAACGTCTCGCGCATGTGCTGCGCCTGGCGCCGCTCGTGGTCGCTCCACTGGAAGTGGAAGCGCAGGACCGGGATTCCGAAGCGGTCGACCACGTCGGGGTCGATCTCGCAGAAGCTCCGCTCGTTCGGGATCATCTCCCCGCGGCCGGCGAAGGCGACGCGGGTGCCGTAGTCGCGGCGCGCCTGCTCCTTGATCGCCGCGCCGTAGCCCGCGCGGCGCGCCGAGCCGCCGAAGGCGCCGATGCCGGGCATGCCGTAGCCGCCGCCAATCTCGATGTGGTAGCCGCGCGGAAACCCGAGGGCCTCCTGCCGCTCCCAGCCCCACCACGGCATGTAGAGATGGGCGCCGCCTGCCCCGTCGCTGTTGTAGCGCGGCAGCCCTTCGAGCGCGGGTACCGTGCCGCCGATGTCGTATCCGACCGTGTCCATCAGGTAGCGGCCGACCACGCCGGAGGAATTGCCGACGCCGTCGGGGTGCTCGGCGGTCTGCGAGTTCAGGAGCAGGCGAGCCGACTCGCAAGCGCTCGCGGCCAGGACCAGCGTGCGGCAGCGCACCCGCCGTTCCCGGCCCGTCCGCTTGTCGACATAGACGACGCCGTCCACCTTGCCGCTGCCGTCCGTCGTGATCGCCCGCGCCATGGCCTGGTCGATCACCTGGAGCCGTCCGGTCTCGAGGGCCGGGAAGATCTGCGTCTGGCTGGCCGAGTAGTTCGAGCCGGTCACGCAGCCGCGGCCGCACTGGCCGCAGTAGTGGCACGCCGGCCGGCCGTTGATTGCGCGGGTGATGACCGCCCGCCGGTTGGGGATGCACGGGATGCCCATCCGCCGGCTGGCGCGCTGGATGAGCAGCTCGTGCGCCTTGGGCGGGGGGGGATCGTGGAAGACCCCGTCCGGTGCGCTCCGGATGCCCTCGCGGCTGCCGACGACGCCGATGAACCTCTCGGCCCGGTCGTACCAGGGGGCGAGCTCCGCGTAGTCGATCGGCCAGTTCCAGCCGAGGCCGTCCCGGTCGCGGGGTTTGAAGTCGTAGTCGGAGAACCGCAGCGAGATGCGGCCGTAGTGATTGGTCCGGCCGCCGACTATCCGCGACCGGAACCACCAGAAATCGGCGGTGTCGTCGGCCACGGTGTACGGCTCGCCGTCGAGCTCCCAGCCGCCGCTGGTGGTCGCGAAGAACCCGAAGGGCTTGCCGCCGCCGAAGTAGCGCCGGCCGCCTTCCTCCGCGCCCCGGTGGTCGTAGTCGTACGGCCAGCGGTGCTCCTTGAACTCGGCGAGCGGGTCCAGCATCGGCCCCGCTTCGAGCAGCGTCACGCGGACGCCCAGGCCGGTGAGCACGTGCGCGACGGTCGCACCGCCGGCGCCCGAGCCGATGACGACGACGTCGTGAACCTCCGTGCGGGATTGGACCGATGGCATGGGACCTGCTGCAATTCCTGCGAGAGTGCTTCGTCGGGAGGGGGATCCGCGTCAGCTCGGCCGCGCAACGGGACGCCGCGTGCGGGCGGCGTCCCGACTTTGCTACCAGCGCGGCTCGCGGCGCCGGCCGCGGAACCCGTCGTCGGGTGGTCCGTCCGGCCGCGGGGCGCGGGGCCGGGCCTCGTTGACGGCCAGCCGGCGGCCCTGGAACTCCGTCTGATCCAGCTCGCTGATCGCCTTCTGTGCGTCCTCGTCGTTCACCATCTCCACGAACGCAAAGCCGCGCGGGCGTCCCGTTGCCCGGTCCGTCACGATATATACCGACTCGATGGTTCCGAACCGCGAGAACAGATCGCGAAGATCGTCCTCCCCCGCGGCAAACGGAATGTTGCCGACGTACAACCTCTGACCCATCCGGTGACTCCTTCCGTGTCGCCCCGTGCGGCCGCGCCGAGCCCCGCCAAACCCATCGCAGCGAAGATCGTCCGAGGCGGGGCGGCCAACCTCGTCAGGTCTCGTCGGTGCTCGATGGGGGTGTAGTGAGCGGGTCCGCAACCGCAGTCTAAGGCCAGACTACTCCCTGACCGTGCAGAATGCAAAGCCGCGGATCGCGGGGCGCGAGGCGCTCCGGGCGGCGCACGGACGGTGGACCGGTACCTCCGCATCATGGATCACGAGCGGCCGAGAGTGCAACGGCGCAACGGCGCATCGCTACCGGCCGAGGCTGCCGGTCACTCGGTTCCGCCCGCCGCTGGCGGCTCCAGGGGCACGTGCGCGACGCGGGCGCCGCGGAAGAGGCCGCCGCGCCGGCCGCCTTCCGGCATGCCGCGCGCGACGACGCGCCCCTCCTCGCGGTAGCGGTGGAAGTGGAACGGGATGCCCTCCCCGAAGTAGGGACGTGTCGAGTCCTGAAGGTGCAGGTGAACGTGCGGCTCGCTGCTGTTGCCGGAGTTGCCGACCCGCCCCAGCAACTGGCCGGCGGTGACGCGCTCGCCGCGGGAGACGGCGACGGTTCCCGGCTGCAGGTGGCCGATGAAGAGGTACTCGCCCGGCGCCACCTCGATACCGGCGTGATTGCCCAGACCGGCCATGCCCCAGCGGGTTGCGCCGATCTCGACCTCCGGCTCGCCGTCGTGCGCCGCGAAGACCGCGCCCGCCGCGGGTGCGTACACCGGCAGGCCGTAAGCGTGGTAGTCGTCGAGGGCGGCCCCGTCCGTGCGGAACGTGCGCCCTTCGTGCGTGACGACCAGATCGTAGGCCCAGCGCTGGTCCGGGAGAAACACGTGGTAGTTGACGTCGGAGGTCGAGCCGCCCCACGCTACGGTCAACGGTTCGTCGAGGGGCAGGCGGAACGCCACCTGGCTCGGCCGGTCGTCGTACGAGGACGGGTACGGGTCGTACACCGGCAGGGTGAAGATCACGGCGAGCAGGCCGGCGTAGGCGAGCAGTTGCCAGACGTTGGCGCCGTGCTTCCAGCGGTGGGCGGAGCGCAGCGATGCGACGAGCAGGACGGCGGTCGTCAGCGCCAGGACGATCGGCCCCGCGTACCACAGCCACAGGGCCGGGCGCCCCGGCCGGGCCCACAGCGTCACCAGCAGAAGCAAGTGCGCCGCGAGCACCCCGGGCACGACGCGTACCCAGCCGTCGACCGCCCGCCGCTCGGCCGGATCGGGCCGCGGCAGCGGGCGCAGGGGACGCCGGCGTCGTCGCGGGTCGCGGTCAGCCACCGGTTGCCCAGCGTACTCCATAGAGGCAGGGAGGCGAGCGGGGTTCCCCGCCGCCCGGCGGGAAGAGCGCGTTGCGGATGACGTGGCGCGTCAGGGCCGCAAGCCGCGGGCGGCCGCGGCGAACGCGGCCGGCGCACGGGCGCTCAGCACGTCGGCCATCGACACCAGCGTCTGGGACAGAATGTCGCGCGCCGCCCGGTTGATGAGCGGCGACACCATCCACCGCAGGAGGCGTGGAATGCCCCGGCTCAGGCTCAGGGACTCGAACTCGACGATGACGCCCTGGTCGACTTCCTGGTAGCGCCAGTAGGTGTTGAGCCGCCAGAGAAAGCCGCGGTCCCGGCCGACGGGTTTCTCGCGTTCGTCGGGCGTGCCGGTGTCGTCCAGCTCCGCGATCCGCGTGGCGACGGTGCGGTTCGACGCCATGCCCGGCCGGTGGCGGGTGTACTCGGCGGTGTGCTCGGTGTTGAAGTGGACCGTGACCACCTGCTCGCGGCGCAGCTTGAGGAACAGCTCCAGCCGGTCGTCGGCCGGGCGGCCGAGCACGCGGGATTCGATCACGTCGTCCTGCAGCGCCTCGGGCTCGACTGCGTGGATGAGTGCGTGGAGGACCTCCTCGAGCGTGACGTCCGGGATGAGGGCGCTGCCGAGCCAGTGGTGGATGATGCCCTTCGGCACCCGGATCCGCTCTCCGGCCGCATCGCGGGTCTCGAGCTTGTCGATACGCACCCGGCCGGACAGGACCTCCCGGCGGGCGTCGGCCGTGCCCGCGCGGAAGTCCAGCACCAGGAACTGGTCGCGGTCGTCGAGCTCGTCGGCGATGCGCTGCTCGGTCGCCTCGACGTAGCGGTTCCACGCCGCGACCGTCTGCGGCTGCAGCTCCGCCGCCTCGCCGCCGGCCGCGATTCCGACGAGCAGCCCCACCGCCAACCCGACGCATCGCCTTGCGTTCGTCATCGAGTCTCCGTCTCGCGCGCGACCCTTGGTCGCGTTGGGAGTTTGCTGGCGCGATTCCTGCGGCGCAAACTCCTGGCGTCCATTGTCCGTCTTTTCCGCGCCCGGCGTCGGAGATTCGCGTCGCGGATTCGCTTCCCGCATGGGCCGGCCCCCACTCGACGCGCGGTCAGCGCCGGCTGGCGAGCGTGGCGGCCGGCTCGGTCCCGGACGGCCCCCGGCCGCTCATGGCGGCGGCCATCGACGTCAGCGTGCGCGTCATCACCTGCCGCGCCGTACGGTTGACGATCGGGGTCGCCATCCAGCGGATGGCCCGCGGAATGGAGCGGCTGAGGCTCACCGACTCGCATTCGACGATGACGCCGGCGTCGGTCTGCTGATAGCGCCAGTACGAGTTCAGCCGCCACATGAACCCGCGGTCGCGTCCGATCTGTTTCTCGCGCTCGGCCGGCGAGCCGGCGTCGGCCAGCTCCGCGATGCGGGTCGACACGCTGCGGCTCGACGCTGCGTCCGGGCGGTGCCGCGTGTAGCGCACGCGGTGCTCGGTGTTGTAGTGCACGGTGATCAACTGCTTGCGGCGCAGCTTCAGGAACACGTGCAGCCGGTCGCCGTCGCGGTCGATCACGCGCGACTCGACGACGCCGTTCTGCATCCTCGTCAGATCGGCGCCGTGCATCAGGCCGTCGAGGACGTCGTCGAGCGTGGCGCCGGGGATCAGCACGCTGCCGCGCCAGTGGTGGATGGCGCCCTTGGGTACCCGGATGCGGTTCCCGTCAGCGTCGCGCGTCTCCATCCGGTCGATGCGCACGTTGCCGGCCAGCACGTCCCGGCGCGCGCCGTCCGCGTCGTCGCGGAAATCCTGCGCCAGGAACCGCTGGCCGGTCTCGAGGGCGCGGGCGTCGGCGTCGGCGAGCTCGCGCGCGATGCGCCGCTCGGTTGCCTGCACGTAGCGATTCCACGCCGCGATCGTTTCATCCTGCAGCTCCGCCGCGGCGAGACCCTGCGTGCACGCCGCCGCGAGAACCACCGCCAGTCCCGCCCGGAGCGCCGCCAACTTCCAGATCGGTTGCCGGTCCTGCTTCTTCGAGACGCTTCCGCCAGTCATCATGTCCTCTCCTCCGCGGCATGCGCGAAAAACGAAGCGGTCGCTCGCGACGAACGTCAGCAAGGAGCACGTCGCGATGGCCATCAGGTTTGCGATTGCGTAGTGAACGCCCAAGGTGTTCACGTAGAGCGCCGTGAAAACGAGATTGCTCGAGATCGAGAGGGCGCCGGTCACCAGGTTGAACCACGCCAGGCGCGTCCACCGCCCGTGGATTCCGGGGTCCCGGTCCCGCCACGTCCAGTGCTCGTGCCAGACGAAGTTGTGCAGGATGGCCGATTCCACCGCCAGCACGATCGAGACCAGGTAGTTCAGGCCCAGCCCCTCGGTCAGGCTCACCAGGACCGTCAACTGCACCGCCACGCCCATCGTCCCGACGGCGTTGAATACGAGCCATCTCTGCAACCTCCTCACCAGTTCCCGCGGTCGAACGCGCCGGCGGTGCGGCCGGTCCGCGAGCGGCGCCGCGCGATGTGTGCCAGCCATCGGTCAGCGGGGAAGCGGCTCGGCGCGATACAGCGCCAGCCCGTTGCGGATTGCCGAGAAGGCGAGGGCGACGAACAGCCCGGCGGCCGCCACGACGCCGCCGACGTCGAACAGCAGCCACGTGCCGCCGAACAGCTCCACCTCGGATCCGTTCGTCAGCAGCCGGAGGGTGCCTGCCGCCAGCAGGATGCGCAGCTCCGTCGGTCCCACCTTCAGCAGCGAAATGCGAAAGACGCCGCACGCATGCGTCGCCAGATACGCCTCGGCCGAGACCATCAGGTAGGCGGCGAGCAGCAGCAGCGCCGCCGTCGGGCTCATGTGCGGCGACAGCGCCAGCCCGGCGCACAGCAGCAGCATGCTCGTGATGTCGACCACGTGGTCGACGTAGAAGCCGTAGCGCGGCCGCTGGTGGTTGCGTACGCGGGCCACCGTGCCGTCGAGGCTGTCGCCGAACCAGTTCAGGGCCAGCCCGGCGACCGCGCCGAGCAGGGCCAGCTCGTTCCACCGCGAGGCCCAGTAGGACGCCCCGACCCCGACCATGGCGAGCAGGCCGAGCGCCGTCAGGTGGTCCGCGTTGATCCGGCGCGGGAGCCGGACCGCCATCCGGACCAGGGCGCGCTTCTCCACGTCCGCCAGGATGCTGCCGTGCTCGCGCACGTGCGCCCCTGTCCCGGTCTGCTTCGCGACTCTCCCGCCCGCCGCCGTCATCGCCGTCGCTGCCATGGACTGCCTCCCTTCGTCCCGCCGCGGGGCCGGAATGGCCCGGCGGCCCGATTTCGCCCGCGGCAACTCGCCCTGCGGGGCGAAGCCCGGTTGCAGCCACTTCACGGCGCTCGGTGCAAAGGGGCGTTCTGTCGCGGACTACCTGGGAGTGCGCCGGACGCCCGAGAATCAGCTCATCGGGGAAGACTGGAAGAGCGAAGGCACGCCCGCCCGGCCGTCCCAGGGGGCACGGGATCCACGGGTCGTACCCGGAGGTCGTCCTGACGGAATCGACCGGAGGATCGGGAGATCTACCTGAAGGAGCTGATCGCCTCGTACCTGTTCAAGGACATCCTGCAGCTCGAGGGCGTCCGCCACGCCGACAAGCTGCTGCGGCTGCTGCAGGCGCTCGCCTTCCAGATCCCGTCGCACACGAGCTGGTCCCCGCCGTCCGGCGAGCGGTCGACGCGGCGAATCACCCACTCGGCGTCGCGGATCACGACGCGGGCGCCGGGGGACAGGACGGGGCTCGCCACGTCAGGCACGGCCAGCCGGAACCGCGCCGCGGTGACGCTGGTGTATCCCCATGAAGGCGCGCCAGGCTGCCGTCGACATCATGCTGGAGATGGAGGATCAGTCGGCGGTTCCGAAGACCGCGCGGCGGAGCGCAGCATTGAGCTTGGTTTGCCAGTCGCGTCCCTCGTTGCGGAAGTGCGCGACGACATCCGCATCCAGTCGAATAGTGATCTGCTCCTTGACGGGCGCCTTCTGTCTGCCACGCGCGCGGCGGTAGGCCTCCATGATGGTCGGGACGACCTCGGCGGTCGGACCCATCCGAGCGAAATCATCGTCCGTCAGTTCTCGAGCGTCAGGATCGGCGGCGATCCCAGCCGCGATAGCAGCTTCTTCGCCATATCGTTCCGCGATTTCGTCGAAGGTCAGCCCTTTGAGATCACGGTTCCCGTCGCCGGGCATGGCGCTGCTCCTCTCGTGGATTGGCCTTGCGGAGGCTGATGATGCGAATGCGGCTGCCCCGATCGGTGAAGACGACGACGTGCAGCCGAGACCCAATCACGCCGCGCGCGATCCAGCGCGGTTCCAGCGGATGATCGTCCGGCTCGACCGCTGCGGTCTCCCAATCGAAGGCGTGCATGGCCGCGAAATCGACGCCGTGCATGGCCAGGTTCGTGCGACGCTTGTTTTCGTCCCATTCATAGCTCAGCCGCTCCGCCACAACCCCTGATTGTAGTGGCAATCTGATGTGGCTGCTTCCGTGTTGACGACCCCGTCGAGCTCCGGGTAGCGCACCACCATCTCCTCGCGATACGCGCCGGTCATCTCCAGGCCGAGCTGGTGCTTCAGCGTGGCGGCGTTGGCCACCGCCTTCGCCGCGAAGTGGTTGTTCATGTAGAGGTAGAGGCGCTTGACGAGGCGGGACGCGGCGTCCGCCGTGTCCCGGAACGGCTGCAGCTCGGCGGCGGAGTAGTGGTAGTCGTAGCGTTCCTCGGCGCGGTCGTGGCGCCACCACTTGCGGGCGTTGCGGCCGTGGAGGCGCATGTAATAGAAGCTCTTGACGTTGGGGAGGTGGTTCTGGGCGATGGACAGCCGGAACTTCGGCTCGTCGATCTCCACCCAGGCGGCGCCGAGTCCGTTGAGCAGCCGCAGCGTGCCCGCGACGTCGTCGCTCCAGCTCCGGTGCCGCAACTCCACCGCGACGGGGCAGTCCGACAGCGCCTCGATCAGCCACGCCAAGTGATCGTGCGCGGCCGCGTCGTTCTTGAAGCTGGCCGGGAACTGGGCGAGCAGGGCGCCGAGCTTGCCCGCCTCGTGGACGGGCGCGATGGCGTCACGGAAGCGGTCGACGTCGCCCCGCGCGACCTTGGTGTCGTCGCTGCCGGTCGCGGCGGCGAACATCTTGGGGTGCGTGAACTGCTGGTACAGCTTGACCGCAAACGCGAAGTCGTCGGGGGTCCGGTCGGCCCAGGCGGCAGTGACCGTGCGGCGCGGCACGCCGTAGAACGTCGAGTTCACCTCGACGGTGTCGAAGTGCTGCGCGTAGTACTCGAGCTCGTCGAATCCCGGCGGTCGATGCTTGCGTCCCCGCGGCGGGTAGAAGATCCCGTCCCAGGTCCCGCCCCCGCCGGGGTAGTGCCACCCGCTGGTGCCGATGCGGATCCGGCGCCCGCTCATCGAGCGCCATTGTACGTGCCCGCGCCGCGCTGAATTGGGTGCGGACGGGCCGGGGGCTCCCGCCCGAGCCTCCTCCCGGCGTCGTCCTCGACCGCCTTGCCGTGCGTGGAGGACCCTACTTCGAGTCGCCTGCCGCGGCCGCCTCGGCCGCCTGCCGCTCCAGGTTGCGGTTGATCTCCAGGATGTGCCGGATGTCGTGATTGCCCTCGTGGCAGGCGTACTCGAACATCGGCCCCTCGGTGCGGAGCATCGGCACCACGCCGCCCCACGGGCTGGTCCACGTCGTCGGGTCCGTGATCGTGAACTCGTAGCGGATCTCGTCCTCGGCGATGCGGGTAAAGCGCTCTTCGACGTGCCGGTACTGGTTCGCGCCGCGGTAGTTCCGCCGGGCGATGAAGTGGTCGGTCTCGACGACCAGCGTGTCGCCTTCCCAGCGGGCGCGCGAGTTGCCCCCGAACTGGCGAATCGCGTCCGGGATGCCCGGGCCCCCGTCGAGCGCCATGATGCGCGGCGGGTTGGTCGCCAGCTCCGTGAACAGCACGAAGTGGTCCTCGGTCTGGAAGATCTGGTGGATGTCGTTGTAGGCGGGCGGCAGCAGCGGCGGGCCCTCGTGCGTCCACACGACGCAGCGCTCCATCAGCGGGCGGGTCTCGTGGCCGTCGAACACCCGGGCCATCTGGCGCTCATGCTCCACCCGCGCGGCGCCCTCGGGCGTCATGGGTGGAATCCGGCCGTTCGGCGGATAGGTGATCAGCGACGTCCGCTGTGTCGACAGCCCCTTCGGCACCGGCGTGCGCAGCCAGATCTGGTTGTCGTAGTGGACGTATGACGCGTCGCGGTTTTCCTGGTAGAGCGCCTGTTCCCGCGCCTCCGGATCCTCGATGGCGATGGCGTCGCGCCGCAGGGGGTCGACGCCCTCGGCGGTGAGCTGCTGCTGCAGCAGGGCCGCCTCCTCCTCCGAGAGGAATTCCTGGTCGGCCAGGCGCTCGGGCCGCTCGAGGGGCGTGAACGTCTGGGTCGTCCAGTAGCCCTGCATGTCCGGGTGCCCGGCGGGGGTGCGAGGCAGTGTCCACGCCGCTTCCTCGGCGGTGGCTTCCTGGCTCTGCGCGGCGACGGGAACCGTCGTGAGCGCTCCAAGCACGACAACCGTTGCGAACGCGGCGAGATGACGGTGGCGCATCCGGCCCTCCCTTCAAAACGTTGTCGATAGAAGCGGATTGTAGACCAGGTGTCTACGCCGTTCTACGGCGCAGCCCTCACAGGCGGCAAGCCCGACCTGTCTGCACGCCGGCCCGGGGTTGATGTCTCGACATCAATCCAAAGAGCCGCGCATCCTCCTCCGGCCGCTGCCCGTCGGCGACGTGCTGCGCCGGATCGACCCGTGCCGCTGATGCGGATCGATGCCCCCGGGTCAGCCGTCGATGCCGCCCATGCAGAGGTACTTGATCTCGACGAAGTCGTCCATCCCGTACTTCGATCCCTCACGGCCGATCCCCGACTCCTTGACGCCGCCGAACGGCGCCACCTCGTTCGAGATGATCCCCTCGTTGACGCCCACGATGCCGTACTCCAGGCCTTCGGAGACGCGCCAGACGCGGCCGATGTCGCGGCTGTAGAAGTAGGCCGCGAGGCCGAACTCGGTGTCGTTGGCCATGCGGACCGCCTCGTCCTCGGTCGAAAAGCGGAACAGCGGCGCGACGGGGCCGAACGTCTCCTCGCGGGCCACCGCCATTTCGGGAGTGACGCCGGTCAGGACGGTCGGCTGGAAGAAGCTGCCGCCGAGCGCGTGGCGCTCGCCGCCGACGGCGACCGCCGCCCCCTTGCCGACGGCGTCCGCGATGTGCTCCTCGACCTTCTCGACCGCCCGCATGTCGATCAGGGGGCCCTGCTGCGCGCCGTCCTCCAGCCCGTTGCCCACCTGCAGTCCGGCCACCGCCTCGGCCATCCTGGCCGCGAACGCGTCGTGGATTCCATCCTGCACCAGCACGCGGTTGGCGCAGACGCAGGTCTGTCCCGCGTTGCGGTACTTCGAGGCCATGGCCCCGGCGACCGCCGCGTCGAGGTCCGCGTCGTCGAAGACGATGAACGGGGCGTTGCCGCCGAGCTCGAGGCTGACCTTCTTGACCGTCGCCGCGCACTGCGACATCAGCAGCTTGCCGACCTCGGTGGATCCGGTGAACGACAGCTTGCGGACGGTGGGGTTCGAGGTCAGCTCGGCCCCCATCGGCCCGGACGGACCCGTGATGACGTTGACCACCCCGGGCGGAATCCCCGCCCGGTCGGCGAGCTCCGCCAGCGCCAGGGCGGTGAACGGCGTCTGCGAAGCGGGGCGAATGACGACCGGGCAGCCTGCCGCGAGGGCCGGGGCGCACTTGCGGGTGATCATCGCGGCCGGAAAGTTCCACGGCGTGATCGACGCGACGACGCCGATCGGCTGCTTCAGCACGACGAT
The DNA here is from genome assembly GCA_965116825.1 of Vicinamibacterales bacterium. Taxonomy (GTDB): domain Bacteria; phylum Acidobacteriota; class Vicinamibacteria; order Vicinamibacterales; family UBA8438; genus WTFV01. The sequence goes on along the minus strand of OZ220736.1, from coordinate 1,740,818 downwards.
CCGCTTCCCGCGCTGGGGATGGTCGATGACGTCGCCGTAGACGCGCTTCGCCTCCTCGGCAAACCACTCGACGAACGACGCCGCGTAGGCGATCTCGCCCCGCGACTCGGCCAGCGGCTTGCCCTGCTCGGTCGTCATCAGCACCGCGAGGTCGTCCTGGTACGCCATCAGCAGCTCGAACCAGCGGCGCAGCAGCCCGGCGCGCTCCTTCGCCGGGCGCGAGCGCCATCCGCCCCACGCCGCGTCGGCGGCCTCGACGGCGGCCCGCGTCTCGTCCCGGCCGAAGGCGGGGACGGTGCCGATGGTCTCGCGCGTCGCCGGGTTGTCGACCGCGATGGCGTCACCGCTGCGCGCGTCCATCCAGCCGCCGTTCACGTAGCACTGCCGGCGGAAGAGGGCGGGGTCGCCGAGGGAAATCGTCGTCCTGGCATCCATGGTCGTTCGCTCCGGGCAATCGTGATGTCACGGGGTCGTGGCGGGTCGGGGTCGACGTGGAACGTGAATCCTCAGGCTGCTCCGGACGGCGTCAGGAGCACATTGATCCTGCGCAGGACCGCGGCGATCGTTTCGCTGGGGAGGGCCCCGATGACCGTCGCGCTGCGCCTGCGCCAATTCAGGCTCTTCACCTGATCCGCGAGGATGACGCCGGCGACACCGAATCCACGTGGGATGGCAACCTCGAACGGATATCCCTTGACGCGGCTGGCAACCGGACAAAGCAGGGCGAGGCCGACCTTGCCGTTGTACGCGGCCGGCGAGAGCACCACGGCGGGCCGGCGTCCGGCCTGCTCGCTTCCGGACTGCGGGTCGATGTCGATCCAGACTGCGTCCCCGCGCTCGGGAACGCGCCGGGCAGGAGTCACCACGCTTCGCCGCCCACGGAGGGGCCGGTCTCTGCCTCGCCATGGACGTTGTCCGGGGTAGATACGTGTTTATACATAGGCATGGCAGCGGGCGTCAACCGGCTCACAGGACGACGAGGTTGTCCGGGCTCGCAGTCCGCACCGCGGCGATCGCGATCGTCCGATCGAAGGTGACGAGGCGCCCGCCATCGTGTGCGGCCAGGCCGAGCAGGTAGACGTCGGAGAGCTGTCTCGGTCCGTGAATGCGCGAGTGATCGAAGATCGTCTCGTCGAGAATCGAAACCTCGCTGCCCCAGTGCTCGTGATGCGCGGTCGATGCAGCCGTGGCCAGCAGCCGTATCGCCTGCGGCGTGGACACGGGGCTCGGGTAGCTCGGCTGACTCAGGATGCGGATGAAGCCGTTCTGGGTGACGGCGCATGACGCCCAGCCGTGGTGAACCTCCTGCTGGAACCATCGCCGGCCCTGCTCGTGCTGAATGTGATCACGGTCGAGGAGGGCCAGGAGGACGTTGATGTCCAGCAGTGCACGCAAGTCGACCTCGCGGCGGACTTAGTAGGGCCCGTCTTCGCGCAACCGGTCGATCAACTCGTTGGTGACGGGCTTGCCGCGCTTCGGCAGCGGCCGGAATCCGTGGAAGCCGTCGCTCTCCGGGGCGCGGTCATCCAGCGAGCCGCCGCTCAGTTAGGCCAAAGCGAGCAACGTGGTATCGTGAGGAACAGGAATGAACGAGAGCAAGACGATCGTCGTGTCCATCGTGGGAACGGGAATCGCGACCATCACGGTGATCGTCGCGTCCATCGCGATTCTGGCGAGCGGTTTCAACAACCGGCTGAACGACCTGAACGGGCGAATCGACGACCTCAACACTAACGTCAACAGCCGGTTCGACGACGTCAACAACCGGATCGACGACCTCAACACCAGCGTCAACAACCGGATCGACGACCTCAACACCAGCGTCAACAACCGGATGCAAGAGATCGAAACCGACATCCGCGAACTGCGCACACTGGTGATCGAGGCGTTGAAAGCCGAGAATCCGGAGGGTTGACAGCGCCGGCATTCCGATACGGGGCAAATCGACCGTGCCGCCGGAAGCACTCTTCCGGCGCCGGGTCTGCGCGCACACCGACAACGCCCACGCCAAAGCAGCCCGCGACAGCCGGGGCGCAGGCGCCGCCTCGCAACGGCGCGGATGCTCGCCGCCGGTGGCGGGGCGCCGGCGCAACGGCGTTCCCCCACTCACCGTTCCTGGGGCTCTACACCACCGACGGCGTGAACACGTCCCGGGACGGTACGCGATCTGGATCAGGTGGTTGGCAGAACAGTTCCAGGCCGCGTACGGTCCGTACCTGAAAGTACCTGAACGACCCGGAGACAGAAGCGGGCCAGCGGGAACACGCAGCCTGCACCAAATGCTTGGCGATAGCGTGAACCGTGACGCTACGCTGGTGCATCTCGGCCACCCTGTGCGCGATGGTCTGGTAGATGGGCGTCTTCGTGGGACCGCGATGGGAACTTCAGCGAGAAGCTGCGCGAGAATGCGCAACCTTTGCGAGCGCGTGCCCCAACGCTCGGGAGTCGGGGTCCCGCTCACCCCTTGCAAAACTGGGAGAGGGTTTTCACGTCGAACGCCCGGCCGCACGTGTCGCACCCAAGAGGATCGCGAACGGCGGGACGGGACCGCCGGCGAAACGGCCTTGATCTGTGAAGTCCAGATCAACAAGGGCCGGTCGCGCAGAGGGCCGCCCTCCCGGCAGAGTCGCCCCCGTGCCGCGACTGACATGACCCCGGCATACCGTCTGATCGCCGGTGACGAGGACATCACCGAGCGGATCCGGAAGTACCTCGACGAACTGCGCGTCACATCGTCGTCGGAGCGAGACAGCGATACGCTCGAGCTGACGACGTCCGATGGGGTCGACTACACGATCGGCGTCCCGGGCGAGGCGGGTGAGCTGCACGTGTTCCTCGGCTACGGCGACAGGCTCACCTCGATGGGGATCTACTACCGGGTCGACGTCGACATCGAGCTCGTGCCGCGGCAACGCCGTGATTCCGACCCATTCGCAGGCCGCGCTGGACGGGATTTCGCGCGCTTCCAGTCGGTCTGAGTTTTCGGCCGGCAGGGCCGGACCCGCGGATGGACGAAACCTGGGTGAGTTTCCCAGTAGTGACCACTCGGTTATCCCCGGCCCGGCCCACGCGAGCGCGGCCGCCCCCGACACGACCGAACCCTACGGCTGGAAGGTCGCCGCCGCCAGCGTGGCGGCTCACAAGGCGTGGTGCACCGCCTTCCTGGCGCTGACGGCCGCGCAGCAACAGTCCGCCACCCTCGTGCTCGACGACGGAGCTGTGCTCTCGGGCATTGTCCTTGCCGGCATACGCGGCCGCGGCGCGGTCGCCACTGTGATACAGACTGGGATGTGTCGCCCGGGCCGCGGTCCGGGTGCGCGGCGATCTCCGTCGCGAGCCGATTCCGGGCGCATACGGCACTGCTGACGGTGACCTCCGCGACGAGATCTGCTGGCGGCGCTACGGGCGCGAGGATGCTGTGCCGGCCGTGCTGGCCGCCAACCGGCGCTTCGCCGACGCCGGCCCGGTGCGCCCGGTGGGAGTCTTGCTCGTTTTCCCCGAGCTTCCCGACGCACCACGGGCGTTGCCCGCCGAGCGGCTGTGGGAGTGTGGCGCCGTCGTGGGTCGTGCTGCCGGAGCGGGAGACGCCAGAGGTTCGACTGGGGGGCACTTTCCGCGCGGCAATCCGAACGCGGGGTAGCGTTGCCCGCACATTCGCAAGGCTGAAAGTCTTCTCTATTTCGCGCGACTCCAGTTTGACCGGGTCGACCCGCAGGTTAGAGGCAGCCGCCTTCTCTTGTGCAGACTCACGCCTCTTCCTTCACAGCCTTGCGTTTCAGTTCATCGAGGGTCGCACCATCCTTCCCTTTCCACTCAATCCATCCATTGGCTGAGCGTCCCAGCAGCGCCATCGCCGCCGCGCTGGGTGAACCAAAGAGATGGTCCTTTTCGAAGACAACCGTGTCGCCTTTCGCGCGCATGACACGACGTTCAATCAGATCTTCCCGACGTTGTTCATGCGGAGTTCCGATGATGGACTGGAGACTCTCCTTGCGCCCGATAGACTCCTTCAGCACCACGAAGCCCTCCGCCGTGTACAAGCCACGTCCGTCGGTCTCCCCGCTCTTGCAGGTAAAGACCTCTTCATCCGCGGGCGAGGTGGACCCGCCGACAGGGTCAAACAACGGATAACCGAGAGTGGCGAGCAAGGTGCTGCCCGTCTCGAAAATCTCCAAGCACTCCGCTTTCAGCGGGGCTGGCGTGTACGGCTTGCTGCCGCTGGTGCCGTTTTGATCGGAGTACCGGCCAGCCTTCCGCACGGCGTCTAAGCAGTGCCACTCCAGAAACAGTGCGTGCGTGCGCGTTAAGCTATTCGTGCGAGAAATCAGCACTAGCGCACGCTGCCAGAATTCCTTGTTCTGGTTGTGGTTCGCGAGGCGGTTCCGCAAGTCGCTCGTCTCCCCGACATACACGTCGGGAGCCGTGCCGTCCCCTTCGTCGCCAATGAGGGCGTAGAGAGCGACTTGATCGCTCTCTGGCATCTTGACGAACTCCTGGAGCAGACTGCGTGGCACGTCGATGAGCTGAACGATACGCGTGGTGATCTCAGCAGTGCGGATGCCCCTGGGATCACCGCCGGGCAGGAATATCTGAATCGTCTTGGGCGTGGGATACAACCGGCTATCTCCTCGGACACAGGGCCCACATCACTCTGGCCACTAAGGGCCGGAGCAAGAATAACTTCCGTTTTTCGTTACATGGGTTCGATGGTGTAGTTCCACTTGGGGAGAAAGCTGCTCGGTGTCATGCGTAGCTCTCGCATCTGCGCGTCGGTGACCTTGACGCCGGTCTTGTAGGTCTTGCGCACCAGGTGCGCGCGCACGCGCAGTCCGGTGGCGGTGCGTGTGGTGCGCAGGTACTTCAGGATGGTCTCGTAGCTGTCCAGCGGGCGGCCTGCCCAGTTCTTGCTGACCGCACAGAAGAGGCGGTGTTCGATGGGGTTCCATTTCGACGTGGCCGGCGGATAATGGGCCACGGTCACGCGCAAGCGGTGCCGGTTGCAGAGGCGATGCTGCAGGTTGAACTTCCAGGCGCGCGCGGTGCAACTGTTGCTGCCGCCCCCATCGGCTAGGATCTGGAGGGCTTCAGCCTCGGGATAGTGCTTGTGCCCTTCGGTGCGCCACCACTTCTCGATGCAGTCGACGGCGAACGCCGGGGTGTCGGCGGTTTGGCCGACGAAGACGGTGCCGGCATTGGCGCGCACGTCGTAGATGCCGTAGGGGATGGCGCGGCCCTCGGCCGCGGATGGAAAGTCGTGGTCGTTGACCAGTTCGGGGCTGTGGTCCCACTTGGCGCCGGCGTTCTTGAACGCGCCGACGAGTTCCTTCTTCTTGGTGTCGACGCTGATGACCGGCGTGTTGTCGACGGCGCAACGCTCGCGCAGTTCGGCGATGTGCTGGAACTGGTCGTCGCGGTTCGGATGCGAGGCGCCGGCACGCTTCTTGTGGTTGACGCGCAGCGAGAATCCCATCTTCTTGAGGAGCCGGGCGACGGTGCGCGCGCAGATGTCGGTGCCGAGCTTGCACAGTTCGGCGGCGACCTTGGCGGTCGTACGGCGTGTCCACTTCAGGCCGCGGACCGGGTCGCCGGCCGTCTCGTGGTCCATCAGCGCTTCGATGTGGGCGATGACTTCCGGCGTTTTTTTTCCGTCCGCGGACGCCCTCCGCCCGCGCGCCGCACCCGGTCGATCTCGACGTCGCGCTCGACGAGTTGCCGCCGGCCGGCGGCGACCGTCGACGGGTCGATGCCCAGCAGTTGGGCGATGCGCCGGTCGCCGCCCCACCCGCACTTGAGCGCTTCGAGTCCGGCGAACAGACGCCGCTGCCTCTCGTCGAGCAGGCTGGCGAACAACACGATCGCGGCGCGCAGCTCCTCCGGCATCAGGTCGGCCTCGGGCAGGGGCCGCACGAGTCCGGGCGTGGCCATCAACAGGCGCCGCGCGCGCAGTTGGTGGGCTTGGTGCGCGCGGTCGGCCGCGCAGTAGAGGAACTGGCCGGCGAGCTTGTGCCGCGTCAGCCGCCCGTCGGCGACGAGCTTGCGTAGCGGGTCCTGGGTGCCGACACCGAGCAGGTTGTCCAACTCGTCGACGAAGTGTCCGGCTTCGGCGTGGTTGACGAACGACTCGGCGGTCGCGATCAGGGTGCCGGCGCGGGAGAAGCGGACCCCGGCGAAGGACCACAGGCCGTGCTCGTCGAAGTCGGCGAGTGCGTCGAGGGTGTAGTAGCTGCCGCGATGCGAGTAGCTGGTGCGGGCGTTGAGGTCCTTGAGCTTGCGAAACGCGGTGCGCCTGCTGGCGCGGGGGCCGAGGGCCGCCATTACCTCGGGCAGCGTGGCGACGGTCTGCTTGCGGAGCAAGGCGTTGATCGTGTCGGCGGAGAACGCGGTTGGTCTCATTGTGGCACCATTACGTATCTATGTTTCCGTAATTATGCCATAAATCTGGACAGGCCTCTGCTCCCGGAATCCAGAGAACCTTTGCCTTGGCGGGGCGGGTCGACGCCACGACCGTTGCGGGACCGGTGTGCTCTATAGCGAGACTACAGGCGCTTCTAGGAAGTTATTTTTGCGCCGACCCTAACGGCAGGCGGCTCCAACGACCGGCGGCCTCAAGACTATTTCGGGACGGCCCGCGTGTCAACGCGCTGTGTCCTTCGGCCCCGTAAGGGTGCCCCCCCTTTCGCGGCGCGGCGCAAGTCCGCCGTCAACGCAGCGTTGATATTTCAACGACGGGATCCGCCTCTTTCGCGCAACCCGCGGCCTCGGGTTGCGCGCGCCTCCAGTCGGCGTACAACGCCAGCCTGTACGACTCGCTCAAGCCCGGCGGCCGCCTGGCGATCGTCGAGCTGGAGTTCGACGGCATCCTGATCCCCCTCAGGAGATGGCCGCACTGACCCACGTCGAGACCGCTGACTGGCCTCTCGCGTCCACTACGCCGCGGTCTTCCGGAAGGAAAGGTGACGGACGGACTCGCGACTTGGCCAGGAGGCGCGACGGCGGGAGATCTGTAGAATCGCAGCTTGAGGACGCCATGAGCCTCGATGAATGGCAGGCGCTGCGCGCCCGTCTCAAGGAGCACGATAGAGACGCCGAACCGTCGGTTCTGGCGCCGGCCGAGGCGTTCGACGACGCGCGACCGGACGAGAAGTTCCGTGAGCGGTTCCACCCCGACCACGATCCGGAGCAGCTCGGCAGGAACAGCCGAGCGGTACGAAGACGCCTGGGCAGCAGTTGCGCCGGCTGGCGACGCAGGCCGAGACCGGAGGAACTCTACGACGCGGTCCATGCAAGCTGGCCGAGCCCGCGGGAGAGACAGTTGATCCGCACGTGGCTGCAGGAAGCCAGCCGGGAAGACCTGCTGTACGCCTGGGCGGAGGGCGTCTACACCTGGCGGGAGCTGGCGCGGGCCGTCCATGCGGCCGGAGAGCAGACGTCGCCACGCTGCGCCGACATCAACACGCTGATTCCGACCGGAGCAATGACATCGACGTGTTGTTCCATCCGGACACGAAGACATCACACTTCGAGGTGGAGCTCGGCCAGGCGCTGAAGGAAGCCGGAGGCGTGCCGCTCGGGTGGGGGGAGTGGAGCCGGATCGAGTTCGGAGACAATCACCTGGATCTGCTCAAGGGCGAGCCGACGTCGAGCCGCGGTTGCCGCGCAAGAGAGCGGTCGATCTCGAACCGATCCCACGGTAGGGGGGTACAGGTCAGGCACGCCGGCGACCGACACGTCGCCGCCGTAGGCAAGGAGACGTTCGACGTAGAGTTGCACGTCAGCCTCGAGTCCGGCCGGATTCTGCGCGCCACGATGGTCGGTAGTGTATCAGTTTGCATTATGCGCCTTGGCGCGCTTCTTGTACGGCCCGCGCGGGCCGGGCTTTGATGCCCGCGCGTCGATCAACCCGACGATCCACTCGGCATCGCGCAGTGTGTCGGTCACGCCGGCTGCCATCGCAGGCGACATCCGCAGCGTCTTGTGGATCCGGCAGAAGTTGTAGTGCACGAAGTAGAGCGCCAGCGCCGCCGCGTGGTTCCGCAGCTTCTTCGAGAACGCGTTGGTCAACCGCGTGAACCGGCGCATCGACACCCGCATCGTGAGGTTGTGCCGCTCGACGTACGACGTGTTGATGTGGTCGGGGTCCGGCTCGCCTTGGACGGTCCGCGTGAACGTCCCCTTGCATTCTCCGGGGCTGTAGCGCGCGGCTGTCTCGCGCGTGTCGCCGAACACCTTGACCAACTGCGCGTAGTCTACGTCGGCCCCGAACGCGTCCTCAACCGCGCCCTCGTAGATCCGCAGGCCATCTGACGTGAGTTGCACGCGCCCGGCAAGCCGTTCCGCCAGATCCACCATAAAGTCGTAGCCGGCCTGTCCGTCACGGGCGCCGAGCAGCCACGAGACGATCAGCTTCGAGTCGGCATCCAGCGCCGTCCACGTCCACGTGTCGCCGGCGCCCTCGGGAGCTGCCTTCGCGGCATCGACGTTCTTTGCCTTGGCGTAGCAGAACTGCCAGATTTCATCGACTTGGACGCGTTCCGCCTTGACGTTGCGGACGGTCGCGTTGTGGTACGCGACGCACGCCTCGCCCGCGTCCACGAGCAGCTTGGTGACGGTGTTGATGGACACGCCCGTGACGCGGCTGATCGACCGCAGGGACGCGCCTTCGACGAGCAGGTTGATGATGGTCGCGCGCTTGACGACTGACAGCCTGTTCATATTCAAAATGATACAGGCTGCAAGAAGTTACGTCAAGCAATATGAGGCGAAACAGAAGCCATTTCGTCAATGATTCGTTGTGCCGCACCGCGCGGGTCGCTAGCGTTGCGGATCGGGCGTCCGACGACTAGGTAGTCGGCCCCGGCCTTGATGGCCGCCGCCGGTGTCGTCCAACGTCTGTGGTCATCAGCCCCGTCGTACCATTCCGGGCGAATGCCAGGACTGATAATAGGGAAGGGGCCTGGTATTGCTTTCCTAAGCGCCGCGATGGCGGTTCCCGACACGACAAGCCCGTCGAATCCCTTGGTGAGCATGTCTCGACCGTGAGCTACGATGTACTCGTCAGGCTTGTAGATACTAGACAACATCGGAACCGAAAGAAATTCGGGGTACTGATTCGGCGCGCGAGCAGCATGACCCGCAGCCAAGGTGTGGTCCGTGATGGACTCCTCGGCTGCTTCGATAAAGGTCATGAACCTGATTCCCAGCGTGGCCGCGCGCTTGACGAAGCTCTGAATGGTGTGCGAAATGTCCCCGGCAATCTTCAGGTCGATGAAGATCTCCTGATCGCCACGCACCGACTGCAGGCGACTCAGAAATCCGAACAGATCGCCGGCCAGGAACAGTTGCAAGCCGATCTTGAAGAACGAGACGTTGCCGAGCTTTTCCACCAGCCGAAGGGCTTCGTCGTGTGAAGGCACATCAAGTGCAACGATGAGGCGATTCTGCGGACTGGTACTCACTGGCTCTTGACTCCCTCTTAGCTCTTTCGGAATCGGTTCACCGGCTCCACCTAGCCGCGGCGGCGGACTTGGCAATCTCCCGCCGCCGTTCGGGCAGAAGCCCAGCCGCCCGGGCCTTCCCGCCCTCGCTCGCACGTCGACTGTCCGCCGCCGGATTCAGTCGGCGCGGAGCTTCGTGGGTTTCCTGAATCTCGCCGGTCGCGATCCGGCCGACGTGAACGGCGCACGCAACCGGATCGGCCGGGCGCCATTCGCCTCGCGGTCCCTTCGGCATCAAGTCCCCCTCCCCGGCTCCGGGGAAAGCGCCCCGGAAATCCCATTATGTCTCGGCTGACCGCCAACGCGGTCAAGACCGATCTCCGATAAAACTACACGGTTGATGTCGTTTCGGTCAACCGCCAAGGACGCCCAGGCTTTTCAAACTGATACACTGCCCGATGGTCAACCCGGTCGAGACCGTGGTTCGTGATTGCGCGGACGTCGAGCTGACCGATTGCGGCGAGCCGCGGCGGCGGCGGATCTTCCGTCGTGTCGAGATGTTGGCGGCGGATTGACCGGGCCATGCCCAGGTACTCGGCGCGGAGGGCGGCATGAAGTCGAAGATCAGCGTGGACGATAGCTGCAATCGTCTCGACGAAACGTGGAGTCCCCGCGTCATCGCGACGCTCAACGGGCAGGAAGTGAAGCTCGTGCGGGCGAAGGGCGTCTTTCCCTGGCATCGTCACGATGATGCCGACGAGTTCTTCCTGGTCTGGAAAGGACGATTCTCGGTGGAGTTCCGCGACCGGCGGGTGGACATGAGGGATGGAGAGTGCGTGCTGGTTCCCCGCGGCGTCGAGCACCGCACTTCCGCAGAGGAGGATGCTTACGTACTCTGTTTCGAGCCGGTCGGTACCGTGAACACCGGGAACCTCCCGCCGAATGACTTCACCGCGCCGTGCGGGGTGTCGATTCCCGGTCCCGATGAGGCCGCGGAGTGACTCGCCGGTTACCGTCCATGCCTCGTTGTGGTCGCGGAGCGTGAGTGAATGAGCTTGAACACGTGGCTTCTGTTCGCCGGCACCGAGGCCGTGCTGTGCCTCACGCCCGGTCCGGCGGTGCTGTTCGTGCTGTCTTACGGCCTCGCTCGCGGCGGGCGCGCGTCGCTGTGGGCGAGCGTCGGCGTCCTGGCCGGCAACGCCTGCTACTTCGCCCTTTCCGCGCTGGGTCTCGGAGCGGTTCTGCTCGCGTCCTACGAGGTCTTCACGCTCATCAAGTACCTGGGAGCCCTCTACCTGGTCTATCTCGGCGTGCAGACCGTACGGGGAGCGGGACTCGCGCTTCGGCCGGAGCGCGCGCAGGAAGACCGAGGCTCGTTGAGAGCGCTGACCCGCGGATTCGCGCTGCAGGCGGCGAACCCCAAGGCGCTGGTCTTCTTCGTCGCCCTGCTCCCGCAGTTCATCGACGCGAGCCGCGCCGTCTGGCCGCAGGTCCTGATACTCGGTGTGACGTCGGTGGTCATCGAGTTCACCGTGCTGGCGGGGTACGGGTACATGGCCGCACGGGCCACGACGCTCACTCGCCAGGTGAGATTCCGGAAGCTGACGAATCGCGTATGCGGCGGCATGCTGGTCGTCGCGGGCACGGGCGTGGCGTTCGCCGGAGAACGCTGAGCCGACATGTCGTGGGAAGTCGCTGTCCGCAACGGATCTCGCCGGTGTCTGGGAGGTTGAGACAGTAATCTCGTTGAGAGTCGTCTTCGTGGCGATCGTGTGTTTCCTCGTCGCCGATGTCGGCGCCCAGGCGCAGCAGGGCGGGAGGTTCTTCGATTCCGACGGTGTGCGGATTCACCACGCCGACCGCGGTCGGGGCGAGCCGGTCGTGCTCATCCACGGTTTCACCGGCTCCTACGCGCGGCATTGGGAGTCGCCGGGGGTGATCGCGGCTCTCACAGGGGTGTCGGGTCGAAGACGGATCCTGGAGGTTCGCGCGAGGCATCACCAATACGGCTTCGCCTCAGCCGCAGGGCGGCTGACCCGCCGATGAACTTCTGTGGCCGCCCCTGCGTCCGAAACGGATGCAGTGATCGCCACCCTCGATCGCGTTCACCGCGGCCTCCAGCGGCAACGGATCGAAGAGCGGGAGGTCGGGATTGAGCTTGCGTATCTCCTCCCGAATCGCAGCCGTCACGCCCGCGCCTGCGGCCCCGCGGACGATCAACCGCGCGAAGAACCCGCTGTCGCCACGGAAGGGGTAGTAGACGACCGGGTCCGGGGCGCCCGTCCGGGCCATCTGGCGGACGGTCGGGGACACGCCGACGATGGTCAACCACGGCAGTTCCTGTGCGATGACGTTCGGGTTCGTCAACCGGATCCGCCGCCCGATTGGATCGCTGTCGGGGAAGAACATCGACGCGAACCGCCCGTTCACGATGGCGTTCTCGTGTCCCGCGGTCCCGTCGAGTGGCGTGAAGGGGCGCCCGCGAAGGATCGGCAGGCCGAGGGTCCTGGCCGCCGCCGATTTCAGCGTTCGAGGACAGCGCTGGACGCTCCGCTGCTGGACGGCGTTCTGGCGTGCGGCGGGGCGAAGGGGCACTCGGGTCGCTTGACACGCATATTACGTCGCGCGATACTACGTACCACGTAATACCGATGCTCGACCCGACACTCCTCCTCCTCGCCAGCCTCGCCGACGGCCAGAAGCACGGCTACGCGATGATGACCGACATCGAGGCCTTCGCCGGCATCCGGCTGGGCGCCGGCACGCTCTATGGCGCGATCACGCGAGCGGAGCAGCGAGGCCTGATCGAGTCGGCGGGGCTCGCCGAGCGCCGCCAGCCGTACCGGCTGACACCGGCAGGACGGCAGCACCTCCGCGAGCGGCTGAACCTGCTGGAGCGCGTGCAGCGAGCCGCAGCACGGCGTGAGGGAGTGTCGTGACGTGCACGAGACGGCTGGTCCGGTGGGCGATCCGGCTGTATCCGCTGTGGTGGCGCAGGCGTTACGGAGCGGAGCTGGACGCGCTGCTCGACGATATCGATCTTCGCTGGCGTGACATCGGCAGCATCGTCCGGGGAGGTGTGGTGATGCGGTTGACACAACCGGAACCGACGTACGCGATGAGGCAGGAGAGGCAAGTGAGGAAAGCCGTCCCACTCGTTCTCGTCGCGGTCGCCGCACTCCAGGTGGGCGCCATCCTGGCGGTGGGAGGTACCGTCGCCCGTGGCGAGGGGCCGCTTCCTACCGCCGCCGCGGGTCTGCCGCCGAGCGGGGCGACCTCGAGGGGCGACCTCGAGGCATCGCCGCGGCGCGCCGAGCTCGTCGACGTCGAGATGCCGGGCGGCGCGGTGCGGATCCCGACCTGGGTGGTGTATCCCGAGCAATCGCGCGCGCCGGTCGTAATGGTCGTGCACGACCTCTACGGGCTCTCCGATTGGGTTCGGAGCGTCGCCGACGCGTTCGCGGCCGAGGGATTCGTCGCGGTCGCCCCGGATCTCCTGGCGGGCATGACCCCTGGCGGCGATGGCCGTTTCTTCCTCGACGGGATGCGGATTGTTCCCACCGTCAATGCAATCGGCGCACGGGAACGCACGAGACGGCTCGACGCAGTCCGGACCTGGGCGCTCGACCTGCCGGTCGCCGCCGAAGAACGAGTCGGCATCGTCGGTTTCAGTTGGGGCGGAGCGGCAAGTTTCGCCTACGCGTTGGAGCAGCCCGAGCTGGATGCCGTGGTCGTCTTCTACGGGGCCGCGCCCGGGCACGCGTCCGACCATGGACGAATTGCGGCGCCGGTGCTCGGCCTGTACGGGGGCGACCTTCCGACAGCAGCGACGGTTTCCGGGACCACCGAGGCGATGGCGGCCGCCGGCAGGTTCTACGAGGCGATCGTCTACGAGGGAGCGACCGTGTTCCTGAAGGCCCAGGAAGGACTGGCCGCCAACCGGCGCGCGACCGCAGATGCGTGGCCGCGCACGCTGGCGTTCCTCCGGGAACATCTGGGCTCGTAGAAGCCCGTGGCATGGCTACCCGCTCCGCGGTCCTCCCTAACCGTCGGTGCGCCGCCCGGCCACGATTGAACGAAGAGCCCCGCGAAGCGGCGCCAGAACGCGCCCGAGAATGGTGCCGGGCCGGTCGGAAGCCCTGAGCGAGACCTCGGGCGCACTCGGCGCGGTGAGCGAAGCCGGGGGCCCTGACGAAGCGGGCTGGTCCGAGCGGACGCGCACGCCGGCACTCAGTCGAACGCCGTCCACCACCCTGGCCCCGGCTGCAACGGCCACGTCGCGGCCGAGGCGGCAGTTGCGGCCGACCAGCCCGTCCACGGCGCATCCAGGGTCGAGCGTGGAACAATCGCCCACCTCGGCGTTGGGCGCCACGCGCACGCCCGACGCCACGCGCACGAAAGACCCGAGACGCGCGCAAGCGCCGATCACCGTGTCCTGGTCGACGTGCGTGCCCTGGCCGACCGCCGCACCCGGGGCGACGGCGACGCCGGAGCCGATGCGCACGCCGTCACCGAGCGTGAGGGGCGGACAGGGCGAGAAACGCTCGGGCGGCGGATGGCGAACGGCGCCGTCCCCGACGGTGGCGCCGGAGGCGATACGGACGTCGACCCCGACACGCACGTTCTCTCCTACGTAGCAGTCCGGGTCGAACGTGCACTGCGAACCGACGACCGACCCCGAATCGACGACCGAACGGGCGCCGACAACGGTAGCCGGACCCACACGCACGCGCGGCATGACGACGGCGCCGTGCTCGAGCGTGACGCCGTCCGACAGGGTTGCCTCGGCGCCTACTACACAAGACGGGCCAACACGGACGCCGGCACCGATGACGGCGTCCCGGCCGATGTCGACACCGGGAGCAAGGCTGGTGGCGACGCCGACCAGAGCGCCCCGGCCGATGACGACGTCGGGCGCGATCCGGGTGTCGTGAGCAACGAGAGCGGTGGCGTGAATGCGCGGGGCATCGGGGCCGGGATGCGGACTCGCGGCACGGGCACGGGCCGCGGCGGCAGAGACAACGGTCACCTGCATGTGGAACACGCTAACAGAAAGTGCCGACCCGAAGCGGCGACGAGACTGTGTTACGCCGCTGCGGGGAAGGCAGGTCGGCGCCCGACATGACCTGCGCCCGAACCGGCGCGCGACCGAGGATGCGTGGCCGCGCACGCTGGCGTTCCTCCGGGACAAACCGGGGAGCCAGGAGCTCTTGGCAAAGCTCGTCGTCGAGCTCGCGTGCGGTGTCGTGCGTCTCCTGTGTCCTACGTCGTCAGGGTTGACGCGGCACCTGCATGTGTTCTGCGATCGTGCACCGAGTCGAATTCGGCTTGCTCGAGAACGCCATCATCATCGGTGCCGCCTCGGGGCCGGCGGTTGCTCTCCGCTGCCCCGCACCGCGGCGTTCGGGCTCGCTCCAGCCGTCCGGATGTTCCGGCAGGATCCGGGCGCTGCCGGGCGTCGCCGCCGCCGGGGCCGTCTCGTCGTTCCCGCTGGGGCTGGCCGACCTCACGGTCGAGACGCCGTTCACGATCCGCGATCGGCCGCCGCCGCCCCCGGGCGAGGAGCCCTCCTCGGCCATCTCGCAGGTGACCCCCGGCTACTTCGATGCGATGCGCATCCCGCTGCGCGCCGGCCGGCGCTTCGACGAGCGGGACGATGCCGAGCGGCCGGGCGTCGCCGTGATCAACGAGACACTGGCGCGGCGGCACTGGCCGGAGACGGACCCGTTGCTGCAGCGGCTGACGGTGCAGATGGCGGGGCGGCCGCTCGAAGCGGAGATCGTCGGCGTGGTGGGAGCGACGCGCGCCGAAGGCTTCGGCAGCGCCCGGCGGCCCGAGATCTTCGTGCCGCACGCCCAGATCGGCGCCAGCGGCTCGATGACCGTCCGGGACTGGCCCGGCACGCCGAAGATCACGCCGCGTCGCGGTCGCGGCGGCCGGCAAGGAAGCCATCGAGAGAACCTTCCATCTTCGCCATGCGCTCCCGAAGCTCGGCGATCTCGTGCAGCACTGCATCGAAGCGCTTGTCCATGCGCTCGTGGATGTCTCTGTTCGATGCGTCGAGGCGCTCGTTGAAGCTCCGCGTCACGGCGTCGAGGCCCTCGTCGAAGCTCTTCGCCATCGTGTCGATCCGGTCGTGCAGCTTCCGGATGTCGCTCCGAAGCCACGCGAAGAGCGCGACTACCAGTGCCGGCGTGAGCAGGTTCGTGATTTCCGACACTGTTGCAACTCTAGCATGCGGCCAGGCGGTCCAACTGCTCGTGGCGCGTGCCCAGAGCCTGGGGCCGCGCCGCGTACAGGCCGTCCCAGAACGTCCGCACGGCATCGAGCATCGTCACGCCGGCCGCGATGAACGCCTCGTCCTCGAACGACGCCGAGTCGTAGCACGCCCGCAGCTCGTGCCAGACGTGGTCGCGGTGGTTCGCCTCGAGCCGGTCGTGCCAGGTGAAGAACGCCAGCGGCAGGGCGGGGACCTGCTCGGCCTTGACGCGCTCGAGTCCGGCGATCAGCTCCTTCCAGAAGCCGGCTGCGGCCCAGTTCTCGACGGCGAACGACGCCCCCATCGCCTCGTTGTAGTCGTCGCTGCCGTAGAGTCGGAACAGCTCGTCGCAGAAGAACAGCGTGCTCGGGTCGCCGTGGCGGCGCTTGCCCATATCGCCGAAGCGCAGGCCGAGGGCGGCGCCGAAGCGCAGCAGCCACTCGAAGTGCGCCGCCCGGAAGCGGAACGTGCCGCCTTCGACGGTCCCCGTGGTCGACACCAGGGCCGGGTCGCCCTCGCGGTCGGCGTCGACGGGCCGCGCGCAGGAGCGGGGGCCCTCTCTGTCGACGGCACGCGTGCCGGGGCGGATGCGCTCCTTGTCGACATAGATGACGCCGAGCTCGTTCATCAGGATCTCCTTGCTCTCGCGCGCCGCCTCGAGCGTGCCGGCGTTGATCACGCGATTGAGCGCGGCGAGCAGGAACTGGTTGGAGAACACCGAGAACTGGACGGTGAAGTGCCGGAGGTGGTCCGGAGGGACATGCCCTTCCGCGAACCAGGCGGTGTAGGCGTTGTCCACCACCACCGGGTGGCGCATGAGCTTCCGGTCGACCGTGTCCTTGAACGCGTCGAAGTTCCTGCCGGTCATCGTGGTCCTCCCTCCATGCTGTGCAGCGCTACCGGGGACCAGGTGCCGGCGTAGCTCCCGTCCTCGAGTGCCGCCGCCTCGGCCGTCAGCCGCAGGGGCCGGAACGTGTCGACCATCACGGCCAGTTCGTCGGTGCGCTCCTTGCCGATGGATCCCTCGTAGGCTCCAGGATGCGGGCCGTGCGGGATCCCGTTCGGGTGCACGGTGAGGGCGGCCGGCTCGATTCCCCGGCGCGACATGAAGTTGCCGTCGACGTAGTAGATGACTTCGTCCGAGTCGACGTTCGAATGGTTGTAGGGGGACGGGATCGCCAGCGGATGGTAGTCGGCCAGCCGTGGGACGAAGGAGCAGACCACGAAGCCCGGCCCCTCGAACGTCTGGTGCACCGGCGGCGGCTGGTGCACGCGCCCGGTGATCGGCTCGAAGTCGTCGACGTTGAACGCGTAGGGCCACAGGTGGCCGTCCCAGCCGACGACGTCGAGCGGATGGTGGCCGTAGAAGTAGCGGGTCACCCGCCCGCGCGCCTTGACGCGGATCTCGAACGTACCCTGCTCGTCGTGCGTCTCGAGCACGTCCGGGGGCCGGATGTCGCGCTCGCCGTACGGCGCGCTCTCGACGAACTGGCCGTGGCGGTTGCGATAGCGGGCCGGCGGCTCCAGGTGCCCGCCGGCGGACTCGACGACGAGCAGCCGCTGTTCGCTGCCGCCGTCCGGGAGGAGGCGCCAGAGCACGCCGGTCGGGATGACCAGGTAGTCGTGGGGGCGGTAGCGCAGCGATCCGAACTGGCTTTCGAGGCTGCCTTCGCCTTCGTGCACGAAGAGCAGCTCGTCGCCGTGCGCGTAACGGTACCAGTAGGTCATCGGCTCCACCGGCCGGGCGACCGAGAGGCGGAGATCCGCGTTCGCCAGCAGCGGCATTCGCCCTTCGACGGCGTCGCCGTGCGGTGGCACGCCCGCCGTCAGGAGCAGCCGGTGCCGGAGCGCGCCGGGCGGCTCGTAGCGGACCTCGTCCGCGCCGGCCGAGAGGATGCCTTCGATCTCGGTGGGCGGCCGCAGGTGATAGAGCAGCGACTGTTTGCCGGCGAAGCCATGGATGCCCATGACTTCCTCGTGGAACAGCGATCCGTCGGGTTGGCGGAACTGCGTGTGGCGCTTGTGCGGGACCTCGCCCCGCCTCATGTAGTAGCTCATGACGCGGCCTCCACGAGATTGCCGCGCCGCGCCTGCTCGCGCTCGAGCGCCTCGAAGAGCGACTTGAAGTTGCCCTGGCCGAAGCCGGCGGCGCCGCGGCGTTCTATCACCTCGAAGAACACCGTCGGCCGGTCCTGGACGGGCTCGGTGAAGATCTGCAGCAGATGGCCGTCCTCGTCGCGGTCGGCCAGGATGCCGAGGCGGGCGAGCACGCCGGTGTACGGACCGACCGCCGGGACGCGCGCCGCCAGATCGTCGTAGTACGCGGCGGGCACGGACAGGAAGGCCATGCCGCGCGCCCGCATGCGCGAGACGGTCTCCACGATGTCGTCGGTGGCGAACGCGATGTGCTGCACGCCCGGGCCGCCGAAGTAGTCGAGGTACTCGGCGACCTGGGACTTGCGGCGGCCCGTTGCCGGCTCGTTGATCGGGAACTTGATGTGGCCGGCGCCGTCCTGCATCACCTTCGACATCAGTGCCGAGTACTCGGTGGAGATCGCCTCGTCGTCGAAGTGCAGCAGCTCGGTGAACCCCATCGTCTGCGCGAAGAACTGCACCCAGCGGTCCATCTGGCCCAGCTCGACGTTGGCGACGACGTGATCGATGGCGGTGAGACCGACGTCGGCGCCCGGCGGCTCGGGACCGAGCCGCGGCTCGAACCCCGGCGCGAACACGCCGGCGTAGTCCTGCCGCTCGACGAACCGGATCACGGTGTCGCCGTAGGCGCGGATGGCCGCCGACCGGAAGTGCCCGTGCTCGTCGTGCTCCTCGACCGGCTCGGCCGCGCCGACGGCGCCGTGCCGCCGCGCCGCCGCGAAGGCGTGCGGGGCGTCGGGTACCTCCAGCGCCACTACCGCGACGCCGTCGCCGTGCGCGTGGGCGAAGCGGGCGGCCGCGTTGTCGGGGGCGAGGCCGCTCGTGAGAACGAACCGAATCGTTCCGCATTCCAGGACGTACGACGTCCTCTCGCGGCAGCCGGTCTCGAGGCCGCGGTAGGCCGTGACGTGGAAGCCGAAAGCGTGCTGGTAGAACGCGGCCGCCTGCCTTGCGTTGCCGACGTGGAACTCGATGTGGTCGATGCGCCGAATGGGAAAACGATCAGCCATGTGCCAGTCTCCGTTTCAACAGTCGTCCGAGGCGTTCGACGGCGGTCCGGATCTCGTCCGGGGCGCAGCTTGCGAAGCTCAGCCGCAGGTGGTTCGCCGGCGCCGGCGCGGTTGCCGCGAAGGCGGACCCGGGCACGACCGCCACCTGGGCCTCGGCGAGCGCCTCATCGCACACGCGGTCGCCGTCGAGGCCCCGCGGCAGCTCCACCCAGACGAAGAAGCCGCCGGGCGGGCGGGTCCAGCGGGCGCTCTCGGGAAAGTGGTCGCCGAGCGCCGCGAGCATGGCGTCGCGCCGGCGCCGGTAGCCGGTCCGGATGCGATCGAGATGGTCCGCGAATCGCTGTTGCAGCAGCCGGGCCACGGCGCGCTGGGTGAGCGCCGAGCACTCCAGGTCGGCCGCCTCCTTCAGCACGCCGGCCGCGGGGACGAGGCGCGGCGGCAGCACGAGCCAGCCGAGGCGCAGCGCCGGCGCGATGATCTTCGAGAAGGTCCCGACGTAGATCACCCACTCGGCGTCGAGAGCGCGCAGCGCGGGCAGCGGACCCCGGTCGTAGTGCAGGAGCCCGTAGGAATCGTCCTCGACGATCGGGACGCCGAACCGCCGCGCCAGCGCCGCGAGCCGCGTGCGCTGCTCGCGGCCGAGGCGCACCCCGCACGGGTTGTGGGTGTCGGCGATCGCGTAGACGAAAGCGGGCCGCGCTCCGCCGGCCAGCAGGGCCCAGGCGCGATCGACATCCATGCCGGTGTCGAGGTCGGTGCCCACGGTCAGGATGGAGGGCCGGTACGGCAGGACGGCCTGCCGCAGGCCCGTGTACACGTGCTCTTCCATGAGCACCTGGCCGCCCGGCGTCACCAGCAACTGCGCGGCGAGGCTCAGCGCCTGCTGGGCGCCGGACGTCAGCAGCACCTGCCGGGGCTCGCAACCGACGCCCCGCTCGCGCATCAGCTCGACGATGCGCTCCCTGAGGGGCTCGTGCGGCTGGCCGTACTGCAGCGCGGCGCCGCCGGCGTCCAGGACATCGCGCAACGCCGTGGCGTAGGCCGTACGCGGTATCAGCTCGGCGGCGGGGAGTCCCCCGGCGAGCGACAGGAGCCCGGGCTGCCCGGCAAGCAGCGCGAGCTGGCGCAGGCGGGAGCGGGTCAGTCCGGAACGGCGTGCGGCGGTGCCCGAGGCGTTCTCCGGCCGGTCCAGCGTGATGGCGGGCATGTATTCTGACAGTAGCATTTCGCGCCGAAATGAAACATATAGGAATGGTAGAGTGCGGCGTATGTCTTCTTTTATTAGCCATATATGCGTATAATGCTGAATATGTTAAGTTCTGGAGTTCGTTGATGGACAGCACCGGATCCGTGGCAGGACAGCGGACGACGCGGGCGCGCTCCGGCGAGACCAGGACTCGCGCCGGCGACTGGCCGCCCCGGCTCGACGACCTCGATCGCCGCCTGCTCGCCTTGCTGCAACGGGACGGCCGGGCGACGAGCGTCGAGCTGGCGAGGCGACTCGATCTGTCCCCGCCGGGGCTCCAGCGGCGGTTGCGGCGGTTGGAGGCGGCGGGGGTCATCCGGGGATACGCGGCGCTCGTCAACCGCGAAGCCGTCGGCCTGGACCTGCTGTGCTTCGTCGAGGTCAAGCTCGCGCACCACCGCCCGGAATGCGTCGCGCGCTTCCGCGACGAAGTGCAGGCGATTCCTCAGGTTCTCGAGTGCCACTACTTGACCGGGGAGTCCGACTACCTGATCAAGATCGTCGTGCCCAACCACAAGGCGCTCGAGACGGTGCTCTTCGAAGGCCTGATGCGGATCGACGGGGTCGACCGGATTCACACGAGCATCGTGGTCAACGAGGTGAAGGTGTCGACCGTGCTGCCCCTGAAGACCGCGTCTCGCACCCGGCCGAAGGGCGAGAAGTGAGCGGATGGACGGCAAGCCGACGATCCATGCGCTCGACGGCACCCACGACCCCGCGCTGCGAAGCTGGGTCGCCAGCGCCAACGATCCCAGCGGCGACTTCCCGATTCAGAACCTGCCGCTGGGCGTCTTTCGGCGCGGCCGTTCGGGAGTGCCGCGCCTGGGCGTCGCCATCGGCGATCAGGTGCTCGATCTCCGGCGCTGCCGCGAGCTGCGTCTCCTCGACGGGCTGCTGCCGGCGGTAATCGCCGCCGCCGCGGAGGCGACCTCCCTGAACGCCTTGCTGGTCCTCGGTCCGGCAGCGCTGCGGAGCCTGCGGCACGCGGTGAGCAAGTTCCTCCGCGCCGACAGCGCCGTGGCCGAGCCGGGCGTCCTGGCGCCGATGTCCGGCGTCGAGCTTCTCCTGCCCGTCGACGTCGGCGACTACACCGACTTCTATGCGTCGATCGTCCACGCCCGCAACGTAGGCCGCCTGTTTCGTCCCGCGGATCCGCTGCCGAGGAACTACCGGCACCTGCCGCTGGCCTATCACGGCCGCAGCTCGTCGCTCGTCGTCAGCGGCACGCCGGTGACGCGGCCCTGCGGCCAGCGCATCCCGGAGGGCGGCGAAGGAGCGTCGTTCGAGCCGTCACGGCGGCTCGACTACGAGATCGAGCTGGGAGCCTACGTGGGCGCCGGCAGTCCGCCGGGCCGTCCCCTCCGCCTCGACGACGCCGAGGACCATCTGGCGGGGCTCGGCCTGGTGAACGACTGGTCGGCCCGCGACCTGCAGGCGTGGGAAGCGCAGCCGTTGGGACCGTTCCTGTCGAAGAGCTTCGCGACGAGCGTCTCGCCGTGGGTGGTGACGCTCGACGCCCTCGCCCCATACCGCTGCCGGGCCGGGCGGCCCGCTGCCGATCCGCTGCCGCTTCCCCATCTTGCGTCCGCGCGGAACGACGCCCGGGGCGGCATCGACGTGACGGTGGAAGTCTGGCTGCAGAGCGCCGGGATGCGCCGCCGGGGTCTCGACCCGGTGCGCGTGAGCCGCGCGGCGTTTCGGGACATGTACTGGACGCTCGCGCAGATGGTCACCCATCACGCGAGCAACGGATGCCCGCTGCGCACCGGCGACCTGCTGGCCAGCGGCACCATCTCGGGCCCCGGTGACGGCGCGGCGGGTTGCCTGCTGGAACGCACTGCGCGCGGGGCGGATAGTCTGACCCTGCCCACCGGCGAGCGGCGCGACTATCTGGCCGACGGCGACGAGGTCACCCTGCGCGCCCATTGCGCCCGCGACGGCTTCGCGCGCATCGGGTTCGGGAGCTGCACGGCCCGCGTGCTGCCTGCCTCGACCGGCGGCGGCGCGCTGGCGTGATCCCGGGCCTGTTACTGGCGTGATCCCGGGCCTGTTAGTAGTCGGCCGCCGCCAGCGACAGCCGCACCACCTCGGCGTCGTTGCGGGCGATGACGTGGCCGTTGGCGAACGCCGGATGGGCCCAAAGGACGGCCCGATCGTTCCAGCGGCCGCTGGCGCCGCCCTGCGTGCGCGTGGTCGGGGTGAGCAGCAGCGTCCGGTCGATCTCCGCGTATCCCTCGGGGCTGAAGCGCGCGAGGATCAGGTCGCCCGAATCGTTGACCACGAAGTGGCGCTCGCCGTTGCGGACGAAGTAGGCCGTCGCCCAGCGGTCCTGGGCGTTCATCCGGTCGCTCTGCCAGAGCCGCTCGCCGCTCGTGGCGTCGAGGCCGCGCAGCTCGCCGTAGCTCCCGACGCCGTACAGGTGGTCGCCGACGACGATGGGCGTCGAGATGATCGAGTGCAGCGTGTCGGTCTGGTCGGGAAACTCGGTGCGGGCCTGCCCCCGCCACAGCATGCGGGCCGCCGGGCGGTCCGAGTTGAGGGCGAACATCATGGTGCCGTTGAAGAACTGGCTGACCGCGAGATAGCGCCCGCTTCGCACCGGGGTCGCGATCGACAGGCCGCCGCCCACCTCGAACGGCTGCTCCCAGTAGGTCTCGCCGGTCGCCGGATCGAGCGAGGTGACCGCCGACGCGTGCCAGACGATCAGTTGCCGCACGCCGCCGGCCGTGATGACGATGGGCGACGAGTAGCCGGGCTCGGAGTCGGACTCCAGGGCCCGCCACGCCTCGGCGCCGGTGGCCTTGTCGAAGGCGACGACCTTCGCGTCCGGCTCGCCGCCGAGCAGCACGATCAGGTGCTCGCCCTCGATCAGCGGCGACTGCGAGACGCCGAAGACGGGGACCGTTACCCCGTAGTCGGCCGCCGTGTCGATGCGCCAGATCAGGTCGCCGGCCGCGGTGTCGAAGCACGAGAGCGTGCCGGCCGCGCCGAGGATGTAGACCCGATCGCCGTCGACGAGCGGCGTCGCCTTCGGGCCGGTCGCGAACTTGAAGTGGATGTTGCGATACGCGGCGGGCCACTCCTGCGTCCACAGCACCGCGCCGGTTTCCTCGTCGAGCGCCAGCAGCCGCTCGTGGCCGTCCATGGTGCGGCTGCCCGGCGTCTCCTGGTAGTCGAGGACGAAAACGCGCCCGCCGGCGACGGCCGGCCCGGCGAAGCCGCCGCGCACCGGCGTGCGCCACTTCACGAGCAGGCCGTCGTCGGGGAACTGCTCGACGAGGCCGGTCTCGTGCCACACGGCGTCGCGGTTGACGCCGCGCCACTGCGGCCAGTCCTCGGCCGCGGGCGCGGCCGACCCCAGCCAGACGGCGGCGCAGGCGACGGCAACGGCGGTGCGGCTCGGCGCTGTGCGGTGGGACATCCCGCGATGGTATTGGCGATGGATCCGCAGGTCAATCGATGCAGGCTCGGGCAACGGAGCGTGGTCCAGGACAAGCAGACCCAGCTCGGATCCGATTGCCGCGAAACAGCTTGTAGGCACGTCTCGCCTGACTCCTGATGTCGGGCGGGAGGCGGTCGAAACAATCACGGAAGCGACGAGTACGGCGTGACGTCACAGCCGGTCGGGGTCGAGCGGTTCGGTGCGATCGTCACTCCGGCAGCCGGAACGCAATCAGCCCCGGCACCTCGCCCCCGACGGTCAGCGCGATGTGCTGCACCCCGTCGAGCAGGTAGGTCATCGGCGCCCCGAGCGCCCCGCCGGGCAGATCCAACGAGGCGATCTCGGCCCCGCTCGCCTTGTCGTAGGCCACCAGCCGCGGGCCGCCGTCTGTTCCGCCCGCGGTCAGTGCGTGGAGCAGCAGCGTCTTCGTCAGCAGCGGCCCGCTACGGCCCGCGTCGCCCCCGAGCGGCGGCAGGTCGAGGTCGCGCAGCATGGGGTGGTTGCGGATGCGGTCGCCGTCGCCGGTGGGAATCATCCACGCGTGCTCGCCCGTGTTCATGTCGATGGCGGTCATCCGCGTGTAGGGCGGCTTCCACAGCGGCAGGCCGCGCCGCATGACGGGACCCGCCGCGATCGAGCGCCGGATGTAGCGCAGCGTCGACGGCTCGTGCGGCTCCGGCTCGGTGAGCTGAATGGTCGAATGGCCGTTGAAAGACGGCACGTAGAGGTAGCCGGTCTCGGGATCGACGGCCGCGCCCGACCAGCTCGCGCCGCCGCCGACGGGCGGCCGCATGATGGTGCCGCGCAGGGTCTGCGGCGTGTAGAGCGGCCCCAGCCGGAAGCCTTCCACCGCCTCGACGGCCATCTGCCGGATCTCGGGCGTGAAGTCGACGAGGTCGTCTATCGAGGTGCCCTGGTACTCGAACGCCGCGGGCCTGGTGGGGAAGGGCTGGGTCGGCGACAGGATCTCGCCCTCCAGGTCGGTGTCGGTCGCCACCGGCAGCTCCTCGATGGGCCACACCGGCTCGCCGGTGATCCGGTCGAAGACGTAGACGAAGCCCTGCTTGCTGACCTGCGCCACCGCCTTGATCGCCCGTCCGTCGACGGTGATGTCCAGCAGGTTCGGGGCCGCCGGCAGGTCGTAGTCCCAGAGGCCGTGGTGGATGGTCTGGAAGTGCCACTGCCGCTGGCCGGTCTCGACGTCGACGGCCACGATGCTCTCGGCGAAGAGGTTGTCGCCGAGCCGGTGCCCGCCGTAGTAGTCGTTCGTGGGGGTCCCGATGGGCAGGAAGACCCAGCCGAGCTCCTCGTCGCCGCTCATCATCGACCAGATGTTCGTGTTGCCGCTGTAGCGCCACGACTCGTCCAGCCAGGTGTCCGAGCCGAACTCGTCGGCGCTCTGCGGCACGGTGTGGAAGTCCCACCGGTGCCGCCCGGTCCGCACGTCGTAGGCGCGGGCGAACCCGGGCGTCGCCTCGCGGGTGATGGTCCGGTCGTTGATGGTCGAGCCGACGATGATGGTGTCGCGGATGACGAGCGGCGGCGACTGCGACGAGAGCGGCAGCAGGTTCAGGATGTCGCGCTCGCCGCGGGTGGCGCGCGGCACGCCGTCCATCAGATCGACCCGGCCGTTGTCGCCGAAATCCGGGGCGGGGATACCGGTCTTCGCGTCCACCGCGATGAGGAAGCCGTCGCCCGTGGCCCACACGATGCGGGCGTCGCCGTCGTTCTCCCAGTACGCCACGCCCCGGTGGCGCCACTGCGCGATGGCCGGATTGCCCGACTCGTAGGCGCGCGGATCGTGGACCCACAGCGTCTCGCCGGTCCGGGCGTCGATCGCCGCGGCCCGGTAGAGGGGCGTGCTGACGTACAGGACGCCGTCGACCATGAGCGGCGTTGCCACCAGCGCGCGGATCGACGGTTGCGTGCGCGTCTGCCGCACCCCGTCGAACGCCGTCCACAGGTCCGGCTCCTCCGCCTGCAGGATGTCGAACAGCGTGTCGGCCGCGACCAGCGAGTCGCCGCCGGGGGAGGAGTGGACCAGGTGCGAGTCGACCGACCTCCAGCGCCACCGCACCTCGAGGTCGCCGAAGTTGTCGGCCGTGATCTGGTCGAGCGGCGAGTACTTCGTGCTGCCGCTGTCACCGGCGTAGCTGCGCCACTCGCCGTCGGCCGGCGCGCCGTACTGCGCCTCGGCCGGTGCCGCGGCCAGGCAGGCTGCCGCCAGGACCGCCGCCGTCAATGCATGGATCCATCGCATGGTCAAGACCTCGAAGGTTTCGGTTGCGACTGGCAGTCACCGAGAACCGGCTGCCAGGCTACCGCAGTACGTCGCTCTCCTCCGCCATCCGGATCAGCACCTCGGCGTCCTTGGGCAGCAGGAGCCGGCGGGCGACCGACTCGCCGGCGGCGCGCCGGACCGCGGCGACGAAGCCGGCGTGGTCGCCGTAGCGCTCCTCCAGCGACAGGCGCGGATCGCCGTTGGCCTCCCGCTCCGCGCGCGTGCGGGCGAACGGGAAGAACGACCCGGTCAGCGAGCAGAGGTCGCGCCCGCGCGGGCCGGCCGCGTGCAGGTTCCACCCGGTGTTGGTCCCGACCGGCACGGCGATGTCCACCGTGTGGATGCCCCCCACGTCGTGCCCGTCGCGGTCCGTCGTCGGCACGAGCACCTGGTACGACCCGCCGCGGGTCGGCGGCAGCACGCTCTGCCGGCCGCCCTGCGGTCCGAACGTGGGGCCGAAGTCCAGCGCGTCGAGTCCGTTCACCCGGGTGGGGAAGCCGACGCCGGGGATGGCCGGGAACGTCCGCGCCACCTCGTCGACGCTGGCCAGCGTTCCCCGCCGCACGTCCGGATACATGCTCGGGGGCGGCTCGATGCCGCGGTCGGCCCACTCGTCGAGGGCGACGAGCAGGGCCCGCATCGCCGGCGCCGCGCTGCGGTAGGTGTTCGTGACGTACTCGCACGCCCCGCGGTCGGCCGGCATCCTTCCGACCCCGGCGGCCCCGCCGTGCGGGTGGCTGGCCAGCAGGTACAGGCGCACGTTGTCGGGAATCGGCACCGCGTTGCCGTGCCCGTCGTGGACGTTCAGCGACGCCTTCATCTGCCAGAACTCGTTGCTCGTGTCGACGTGGAGGACGAGCGGGTCGGTCGCGGGCCGCTTCAGGATGCCGTCCCGGACGCCGGTCACCGGGTCGGTGGTGACCGCGTAGGTGAGCGGCGGATACGACTGCGACGTGAAGTCGGTCGTGCGGTCCTGACGGGAGTAGATGTTCGGGTCGGCGAACTCGACGTTGGCGAACAGCCGGTGCGTGCCGGGGATGTGGATGCGGACCGCGTCGAACACGCGGCGGTGCGCCTCGTCCTCGTTGAAGCCGAGATAAAGCCAGTCGCGCAGGTACATCCCGGTGGACGAGATGCCGAGCCCGTAGGCGCGGCGGATGCCCGTCGCGTCGGCGCCGGCGGCCAGCGGATTCGGGTTCCCGACGTCGTCGGCCGTCTGGTAGCGCAGGAACGAGGCGACGTCCCGCGTGACGGCGTAGCCGAGGCCCATGACCCACGGGTTCTTCGCCGGGTAGATCAGCTCGTAGACCTTGTCGGGGTCGAACCCGTCGAAGAGGCAGATGTCGGTGGTCGAGGGCGCGAGCGACGCCTCGCCCGACGGGCACGTGCCGAACGCCCAGCGGTCGGCCGCGATCGGCCGGCGCTCGCCGTCGACGGCGTCGCGGACGCTGAGCGTCGAATGCGCGGTGTCGGTGTCGGCCGTTGCGTAGCTCACGAAACGGTCGTTGCCCTTGAGCGGCAGCGTATGGGTGAGGGCGCCGGCGGCCGTCGGGTCCGATGGGTACTCGATGCGGATGCGGGAGACGATCGGGCTGCCGTCGGCCTGCAACGCCACCGGCAGGTTCGCCCCGAGCCGCGTCGCCGTCGTCGTGACGTCGCCCGCCCAGCCGGCGTCTACGAAGGTGTAGCCGAGGTGGAAGAACAGCCCGTCCCCGGACTCGGGATCGGCCCCCGGCGGCAGCGACGGAAAGGTCTGGAAGGGGAGCTCAATCGCGTTGCCGCGGTTGTTGATGCCGTACAGCAGCTTGCGGTTGCCGCGCGCCGGGTCGACCGGCTTGATGATGAAGAACGGGGCGCTGAACTCGACCCTGCCGCGGTCGTTGCGGGGGGCGCGGTCGAGGTTGACGATCACCGCGTTGAGCGGGTCGTCCGGGTCGACCTCCATGTAGACCGTGCCGTCGAGGCGCTCGAACGCACCGGCGTCGCCGAACTCCTTCCCGCCGGCGTAGGGCGCCGTCCGCTCGACCTCGATGCGGACCACCCGTGCGTCGGCCGGCAGTGCGGCCAGGGCGCCCAGCAGACCCGCCAGAACCACGACTGCGAATGTGCGTCCCATCATCGCCCTCTCCTTTGTCGACCTCGTCCGGATCCGGCACGGCCGCCCGCGCCGCGACGATGCGCGGCGCAGACAATCTACTACAGTCGCGCGGCGACGCCCTTCATGACGCTGGCGGGCGACCAATCGGCTTGACCCGATCCTCCCCCCTATTCCTGCCGTCACCTACCCCTCTCAACTTGGGGTAACCTGTTTTCATGCCCTTGGCCAGGAACCGGTGCCGGACGCCCAACGGTTTTCGAGCGTCGTGTAATCAGCAGATCGTCGAGTGCGTGGGATCGCGACCGAAGACGGGCGGCGCGCTGTCGAGTGTTGCCCTGATGCTGTCGGTGATCGTGCCGACATGGATCGCGCACGCGTCGGAAGCGCCCGCGATCCCGCAGGAGGACGACCCGCAGGAACAGGTCGAGAGCCGGACGGATCCGCTGGCGGAAGAGCTCGGACGCGCGCTCGGGATGACGCCGGCCGAGGTCGAGGCCCTGGGATTGTCGCCGGAAGAGATGCGGAGTCTGATCGCGGGATTCACGGAGGAGACGGTCGTCGTGGGCTCCCGCGCCCAGCCGCGCAGCGCCACCGAGTCGGCGGTGCCGGTGGACGTGCTGTCGGCCACCGATCTCGTCAGCCAGGGGACGGGTGATCTGAAGGACCAGTTGCGCACCATCGTCCCGTCGTTCAGCGCCAACACCCAGCCGATCAGCGGCGTATCGACGGTGGTCCGCCCCGCCATGCTGCGCAACCTGGCCCCGGACCACACGCTGGTCCTCGTCAACGGCAAGCGCCGGCACCGCTCCTCGATAGTCGACTGGCACGGCGGCAACGGCGTTGCATTCGGCTCGCAGGGGCCCGACATCTCCGCCATTCCCGCCATTGCGCTGCGGCAGGTCGAGGTGCTGCGCGACGGCGCCGCGGCCCAGTACGGTTCGGACGCCATCGCCGGCGTGCTGAACTTCCAGCTCAAGGACGCCTCGGCCGGCGGCTCGGTCGAGCTGAACACCGGGATGTACCGCGCCGGCGACGGGGAATCGACCCGGTTCGCCGGCAACGTCGGCCTGCCGCTGGGCGCGACCGGATTCGCCAACCTCAGCCTGGAGTACGGCAACGCGAACCTGACGGATCGGGCCGCGCCGCGGCGCGATGCGGTTGCGCTGATCGCCGCCGGCAATACGCACGTACCCTCCGACCGTCCGCAGGCCTGGGGAGACCCGGACCTCGACGACGACCTGAAGGCGTTCGGCAATTTCGGCTACACCCTGCCCGCCGGCGTGCAGATGTACGCCCACACGAGCTACGCCCGCAAGAAGGTCTCCTACGGCGTCTTCTTCCGCAACCCGAACACGCGCCTCGGGGTGTTCAGCAACGACCGCGGCCGCACGCTGCTGGTCGGCGATGTGCTGGCGGCGAGCGGCATGGGCTCGGCCGACTGCCCGACGGTCGCCGTCACCGGCCACGTGCCGGACCCGGTCGCCCTGCAGCAGGTGTCGGACGACCCGAACTGCTTCACGTTCCAGGAGCTGTTCCCCGGCGGCTTCACGCCGCAGACGGGGGGCACGGCGGCCGACGCGTCGCTCGTCGGGGGGGTGCGCGGCTTTGCGGCCGGCGGCTTCAACTGGGACCTGAGCGGCTCGCTCGGGATGCACCGGACCGACCACTTCGTTCGCAACACCATCAACGCCTCGCTCGGTCTGATGTCGCCCAATGCGTTCGACGTCGGCAGGAACCGGCAGCGGGACGTCGGCTTGAACGTCGACGTGTCGCATGCGGTCACCGATCGGGTCAATCTCGCCGCCGGCGCGGAATGGCGCGACGAGCAGTACGGCCTGCGTGCGGGCGACCGGGCGGGGTGGACGATCGGCCCGTATGCAGCGCAGGGCTTCATGGGCGGCTCCAACGCCGTCTTCTCCTACGCCCCGGCGCAGGCGGGCACCTGGAGCCGCCACAACGTCGCGGCCTACGGCGACCTGGAGGTGACCGACCCGGACGGCGCGTGGACGCTGGGCGCGGCGGTGCGCATCGAGGATTTCGAGGACTTCGGGACCACGACCAACGGCAAGGTGTCGGGCCGCGTCGGCTTCGTGCGCGGCAGCGTCAGCACCGGCTTCCGGGCGCCGACCCCCGGGCAGCAGCATGGCCTCCACATCCAGAGCTGGTTCGACCCGACGGTCGGCGATCTGGTCAACAACGCGGTCATACCCTCGATCTCGCCGGTGGCGCTGCTGCGCGGCGGTGCGCCGCTCGGGCCCGAGGAATCGATCAACTACACGGCCGGCGTCGTGTTCGGAACCGGCCCCTTCACGCTCACCGCCGACTACTTCCGCATCGACGTGTCCGACCGGCTCGGCATCACCAGCAACTTCGTCCTGACGCCGGCCGAGATCGCCGCGGTCGTGGCCGGGGGCTTCGAGGCGGCGCAGAGCGTGCGCAACTACCGCTTCTTCACGAACGCTTTCTCCACGACGTCGCAGGGTATCGACGTCGTCTCCACGTGGACGCCGCTGGCGCTGCGGGGGAACACGGTCATCAGCGCCGTGTTCAACCACACGGACACGGAGGTGACCCACAACGCCAAGGGGCTGCTCGACGGCCGGCGACTCGCCGAGTACGCCTACGCGCTGCCGCGCACCCGCTGGAACGCAGGCGTCACGCAGCGCCTCGGGCGGGCGAGCCTGCTGGGCCGTCTGAGCTACTACAGCGGGTGGTACGACTACGACAGCGGGCGCGGGACGGTCTTCGACCCCTCGGGCGGCCTGGAACAGGGCTTCTTCGACGGCCGGCCGATCGTCGACCTGGAGCTGAGCGTCCCGCTCGGACAGGGCACGACGCTGGCCGTCGGGGGCCAGAACGTCTTCGACACCTACTCGCAGGTGTCGGTCATCGCCAATGCCGTCGGCGAGCAGTACAGCGAGTACATGCCGTGGGGCTACAGCGGCGCCTACTACTACGTGCGCATCGGTTACGACTGGGGCGGTTGACGCCGCCGGGCGGCTCACTCACTCGGCCGGCGGCCTCTCCGCTAGGGACGCTCCCGGAACCGGGTCTCGGTGCAACTGACGAAGTCGATGATCCCCGCCAGCTCCCGTTGCAGGGCCCGGAACTCGTCGTCGCCCATCAGGATCTCGGTGAAATCCCGGCGCATCTCCGGGTCGGGGTGCCGTTCGCTGAAGAGGATCTGGTCCACGGGCCGCTCGATGTTCTGCGCGCCCGTCATCCAACGACCCGTCTGCACCGACATCTCCGCGCCGGGATAGTTCCTCTCGACCAGGTCGGACCATTCCCGCGCGAGGGCCCGGGCGGCGGCCGTCTGCCCGGGCAGGATGTTGCAGATGCGGCGGAAGACGAACCCGCCTTCGCCCTGCCGTGCTGCCTCCGCCGTTACGGCCCCGGCGACGGCAAACAGCGCAACGGCGACGATGACGGTTCTCATGAAGGTTCGCCTCCCTACAGCAACTCGACGCTGGCGTTCAGCCCCGGCGCGCCGGCCAGCCTGTGGTCCCCGGTGACCAGCACATCCCCGAGCGTTTCCGCCAAAGCTACGTAGATCGCATCGTACGCGGTGACGTTGTTGCGCAGACCCCAGACTCTGTCGAGGAACGGCTCGTGCGGATACCGTTCGACGTCGAGCTGCCGCCAATGGTCGAGCGCCTGAACGCCGCGCTGCCGGTCTAACGTTCCGTCCAGCAGGTAGCGCCGCAGCACATGGGCGATCTCGATATCGATGAGATGCGGTGCGTGGACGACCTCCGCGTCGTTGGCGAGTCTTTCGCCGAGCCGTTTGCCGCGGGCCGTGTTCAACAGAAACTCGATGGCGCCGGAGGCATCCAGCACCATCAGCGCAGCTCCCGCTGCTCCCGGAGAACATCCGCAGGCGAACTCTCGAGGACTATCTCAGGCTGCTCGCGAATCGCCTTGAGGAGCTCCTGCCGGACCGGTCGTGCCAGCGCCTTCTCGATTTGCCGCAGTACGTAGAGGGACATCGAAACGCCTTCCAGGGCGGCGCGGGCCTTCAGCCGTCGGTGCAGAGAATCCGGAACATTGCGGATCTGGATCATCGTCATGTGCAGAGTATGAAAACATGCTTGCGAGGTGTCAATCGGGCCAGGGCCCGCTCATCTCCCGAAGAAAATCATTAATGGGCTTCAGTGAACCGGCCAGCGACTACGGCAGTGCCAGCGCAACGAGCTGCTCGCGAGTAGGGGCGGCTTGAAGAGCGGGAGTCCGCGCGGGCCGGGCAGGTTGCTCACCTGCGGCCGGATCGTCAGGTCCGAGTTCGCCGGGTCGCCGGCTTCCAGCACGACGAACGAGAAGTGCGCCCAGCTCGGCACGTAGAGCCGCCCGGTCTGCGGATCGAAGGCGGCGCCCCACCAGTTGGCGCCTCCGCTCCAGCCCGGCCGCACGATGTTGCCGCCCAGCGCCGGCGGCGTGTAGAGCGGCCCGGCGGTGTGCTGCCGGTAGATCTCCAGCGCCTCGGCCCGCAGCTCGTCGGTGAAGTCGATCAGGTCCTCTTCGAGCGATCCGTTCGTCAGGTACAGCGGCGGCTTCGTCGGGTACGGCTGCGTGGGGGAGGTGCGCTCTCCCGGCACCGTCGACGGCGGGACCGGGCGCTCCTCGATGGGCCAGACCGGTTGGCCCGTGGCCCGATCGAAGACGAACGTGAACCCCTGCTTGGTGATCTGCGCGAGTACTTGGTATGGCCGGGGTCGCCGCCGTAGAAGCGCCACTCAGCCGGGTCG
The DNA here is from genome assembly GCA_965116825.1 of Vicinamibacterales bacterium. Lineage (GTDB taxonomy): Bacteria > Acidobacteriota > Vicinamibacteria > Vicinamibacterales > UBA8438 > WTFV01. The sequence goes on along the minus strand of OZ220736.1, from coordinate 1,708,149 downwards.
GCGCCGGCCTGGGCGCGTGTCTCGATTGGCGTCAGGGCCACGGCGGCCACGAACAGTAGCCCGGTCAGGAAACGTATCGCCGTCCGCGCACCGATCCAGCGCATGGGTCTGCACCTCGACATTCCGTGTACAGCGCTCATTCTAAGCGGACCGCCCCGGTCCCCGCCGCGCGCTGCCCGGCGAATCGCCCCCGCCAGGGAGCCGGTTGCGCGAGCTGCGTCACGGAGCGGCTCGCGTCCAGCGGCCGCGAATCGTGATGCTGTCCGCAGCACCGGGCAGCGTCAGGTCGAAGACCTCCTCGAAGCTGTCCGCATTCGTCCGCGTCAGGGTGAGCGTCGCCCGCGTGCCCCGCGCGTTCTCCGACGCCTCGAGGACGAACACCGAGCGCTCCGGCGGCGTCGACGCGTCGTCGAGGACGAACGTGTTCACGAACCCCTCGCTGTTGAACTGGCGCAGGACGTACGTGTCACGGTCGTCGTCGTAGCTGACCACGGTCCAGTCCTCGTGGTCGTCGCCGTCGGGCAGGCCGTCCTGCGGCGGGAAGACCGACCGATTCCGGCTCAGCAGGTACCGGTCCCGCAGCACGAGCTCGTACGTGCGCTCGCCGCGGCCCTCCCCGAAGGTGGCGGACTCCTCGCTCGTCCAGGCACCGAGGAAGAACTCGAATGCGGACCAGCGATCCGGCGTCTCGCCCCGTTGGGCCTCGGCGGGCACGGTCACGCACACGAACAGCAGAAGCGTCAGAATGGTTCTCATGGAATCCTCCCGGGTAGATATGGTTGAGCGACGGGGCTCACGGTACCGCCCCCAGTCGGGCCGGGATTGTAAAGAATCGACAGGCTGGTGCTGGCTCCGGGGCGTCGGCGCGGTTTCTGCGGCGTAGACGCCTACTCCACATCGAGCGCCGACACGCGCGGGCTGGCCGCGAACTCGCCCGGCGTCATGCCCGAGAAAGCCCTGAACTCGTGGATGAAGTGGGCCTGGTCGTAGAACCCGGCGTCGTGAGCCAGCCCCGTCAGGCGGGCGTCCGGCGCGTGCCGCAGGCGCCGGCAGGCGCGCAGGAACCGCGCCAGGTGCTTCGGGGTCATGCCCAGGGCCGCCGCGAACGTCCGCTCGAGATGCCGCTGGGTGACGCCCAGCGACCCGGCGATGCGATCGATGCGCAGCGGCGCGCGTGTCCGCCATAGCGCCCGAACGAGCGGCGAGACGTCCTGCTTGCGATGCGCGGCGAGACGCCGGCGCAGAAACGCCTGCAGCGCGCCGATCCGATCCTCGTCGGTCGCGGCCGCGGCGATCCGCTCCTCCACCTCGCGGACATCCCGGCGAGGCCACACTTCGTCGGCCGGCGTGGCTCGATCCGCGACCTCGCGCATCGGGACCGCGAAGAAATGGTGTGCTCCCCACGGATGGAACCGCACCGAGACGAACCCGCCGGCGCCCGCCGGCTGGATCTCGACATAGCGGTTGATCTGGGAGACCAGCAGGCTGACGGGCTGCGCTACGGCGTCCGCTCCGCCGAACCGCATCTGGAACGGCCGGCGGTAGTGGAAGACAGCCTCGACGACGCCGTCCGCCACGATCCGCTCCGGCCCCCCGAACAGGGCCGGTCGCTCGCATTCGAGCAGCCAGATCTGCCGGACGTACGGGGCGAGGGCGTCGTCGACGGGGAACTCGCGGTACCGCATCGGCACGATGCCGCATGGTAACCCGGTCGACGGCGCGCAGACGTGGGGCATCGACGGCGTACGCAGCTATCCGCGCCTGCAGCGCCATCACATCGGCCTGTTTCCCCGCCTCCGGGGCGCCAACAGCTACCTGAGCCAGGAGGAGAAGATCCAGGTGCTCCAGACGGCGATGCCTGCGACGCCGGCGATGGTCCCCAACGCGAGATGGCGGATCGCTCGCCAGAGCACCAGCCAGTACACCTGCGCCGGTCGTGCGCCGAGCGTCATCCGGATGGCGATTTCGCGAAGACGCTGCTGGACCGCGTGCGAGGTCACCGCGTAGAGGCCCGCCGTCGAGAGGACGAGGGCAATCAGCGCGATGGTCCACAGCGTCGCCTGGGCCGTGCGGCCGTTCCATGAGGCGCGGTGGAGCGCCTGCTCCATCGTGGCCACGCGGAACAGCGGGAGATCCGGATCGACCTGCCGGACCGTCTCGCGAACCTGGGACGCCGCCGCCGTCGGATCGCCCGGCGAACGAACGACGAGCGTCGCCGTCCGGGGCGGGTCGGCGCGGTACGGAAGATAGACCAGCGGGTCGGGGCTGCCGCGTCCGAGCCGCTGCCGCAACGTCGGCGCCACACCGACGATGGTCGACCAGGCAGCCTGCGGGTCTCCCGCCTCCGACGTCTCCGTCACCAGCCTGATGCGGCGGCCGAGCGGCTCCTCGTTCGCGAAGTGGATCTCGACGAACCGCGCGTTCACGATGGCGGCGCTCGATTCCGGTGCACCGTCGCGCTCGGAGAAGGGCCGCCCGCGCAGCAGCGGCACGCCCAGTGTGTCGAAATAGCCCGGCCCTGTCGCCAACGTCAGGACCGTCGGAAGTACGTCGGCCGGCGCCACCGGCCGCCGGTCGATGACGACCCGGCGTTCGGTCGTACCGCCCTGTCCGCCGCCCGGCAGTGCGTTGACGATCGCCGCCGTCGTCCCGCCGCGGGAGGCGAGCCGGTTGCGCACGTCCTCGAAGAACCCGGCGCGCGCCTCGGGTGTCTCGTACCGGCTGGTTGTCAGGTTCACCTGTGCGGTCAGGACACCCGACGTATCCACCGCGGTGAACGTGCGTCGCGCATCGATGAAGCTGAGCACGGAGCCGGAGACCCCCGCCAGCAGGATGAGCGTCAGGCCGAACTCGGCCGTCAGGAACACGCTGGTCAGGCGACTGGTGTTCCGGCTCGCGCCGGTGCGCGCGCCGTGCCTGAGCGACCCGCCGCCGGCGCGTGACACCGATAGGGCCGGGATCAGACCGAAGAGAAAGACGGTTGCGCCGCCGATGCCGCTCATCGCGGCGAACACCGGGATGTCGAAGTCGCATCGCTGCCGACGAAGCGCTCGGGAACGGCCAGCGTCACGTGGCGAACGTCGTCGTGGCTCTCCGGATGGTCACGTGCGAGCGCGGCCGTGAGCGCGTCGATCTCGGCGGCGGCCTGCGCGACGGTGGCGCCATCGGCCAGCCGGCCGATGACCTCGAAGCCGCGAGCGTCCCTGGGTTGATCCTCCAGCTCCGCGGTCTGGGACACCGGCTGCCAGAGGTCGGCCAGTCGCGGAAACCGGAAGCCGTCGGGCATGACGCCAATCACCGTCGCCGGCTCGCCGTCGATGCGGATCACGCGACCCACCACGCCAGGCTCGCCGCCGTATCGGTCGCGCCAGGCGTGCGCGGCGAGGATGACCACCCGTTGGGCGCCGGGCCGATCGTCGGCGTCCCGGAAGTCGCGGCCGCGAATCGGCGTCTCACCGAGGAGGCTGAGACCCGACGCCGACATGAAGGCCCGCTCCAATCGCACCGGCGCCAGGTCGTCGTCGCCGACCGCGACCGGCCCGGCGCGGTAGGCCGCCAGGGCGCTGAAGGACGTCGCCGTATCACGGATGTCCTCGAAGTCGGCGTACGAGACGCCTCCCGGGCGGGCGCGCGCGTCGCGCGTCGAGATGTGAACGACGCGCTCCGGGTTGTCGATGGGCAGACTCCGCAGGGTGATCGCGTAGAACATCACGAAGAACTGCGTCGTGACGCCGATCCCGAGCGCGAGGACCGACACGGTGACGATGGTGAACGACCGGTTCCTCGCGAGGAGACGGGCAGCGAAACGGACGTCCCGCCAGGCGTCTTCGAGCCACCGCAGGCGCCGCGCGTCGCGGCACAGCTCCTTGACCTGATCCAACCCCCCGAAGTCGAGTCGCGCGCGGCGGCGCGCCTCGTGTTCCGCGACCCCGGCCCGCACGTGGTCGGCCACCTGCCGTTCGACATGGTCGCGCAACTCGGCGTCGAGCTGATCCTCGAGCCGATCGCGATTGCGAAGCCGCCGCCACCAGCTCAACGCACACCTCCGCTATACCTCATCCTTCTACATGTAACAGGATGACGTGTAGAAGGTCAAGGCATGGCCCCGACTCGATTCGTCGTGCTCGACGTCGCGACCTGGGTCGCTGCCTGCAGTGTGATGCTCGCCGCCTGTGTGACCGCGGGGTATTTCCCCGCCCGCCGCGCCGCGCGGATTGACCCGATGACCGCTCTCAGGGCGGAGTGACGACAACTCCACGCGGCGGCGTCCACTCCCTACCCGGGGTGGGCGTTCCGCCACCGGGCCGGATCGACGAGCACGACGAGCGCCGAGGGTATGAGCAGGCCCACGACGAATGCCGCGAGCCCGGCGGGACCGATGTATCCGGCACGCATCTGCTCCAGAATGGCCGACACGGCACCCGGCAAACCGACCACCAGTCCCGCGAAGAACAGTAGCGAGACGCCCCAACCGATTCCACGCCTGCTGATCTCATCGCTCAGCCAGATGAGACACCCGGTGATGGTGGTGACGGTCAGGCCGAGGGTGAGTCTGAAACTCCAGCCGGGGTCGGCCACGAGCGGCAACCCGTCCACGGCGCCGGTCTGCTGTTCCAGCCAAATCGCGAGCCCTGTCGCCTGCACGACGCCCAGCACCAGGGCGCCACCCCGCACGGACCATGCCATCGCCCGGCGCCCGCGAGCGCCCGAGTCGCGCGCGAATCCGAGCGCGGTCGCGATATAGGCGATGCACAGTGCCGTGACGTAGGGCATGATGCCGAGAGCGAAGATCGTGCCGCGTCCGAGGTTGCCGCCGGAGAAGAGGTCGTAGAGCCCCAGCACGCCGCCTCGGGTCACGGGCCCAAGGGCGCCGGTGTTCACGCCGGGGAGGGGCAAGTGCGTCCCGACCCAGTAGAGGCCGATAGCCGCCAGGCCCAGGAACGCCAGCGGCCGACGCTCCGCAACGTATCTTGCCGCACGTCCATGCAATGCCCTCATCGTCTGCCTCCAGAACCACCCCGCTGAGCGGCCGTTTTGCCATTCTTCGTACAAGTCGCCCACCAGCGGGCCGCTGGTATCCTCCAGCCAGCCAAGGAGCCATGTTGCCAATCTGGGTGGGTTCATGCACGTCCGCCTTCCAGTTGCGGCAGGCCCTCCCAGAGCACGGACAGCGCCTGCCGTGTGGAGCGGGCCTCGCGCACGCCATCCGGCGTCACTCGGAAGTACCGCTTTGCGCGGCCCCCGCGTTCCGGCGTGGGCTCTCCGAGCCGGGATCTGACGAGGCCCTTTTCCTGCAAGCGCTCCAGCGCCGCGTAGACGCTGCCGATCGCGACCTCGCGGCCGGTGCCGGCCTCGAGCGTGCGGGAGATCGTGACCCCGTACGCGGCATCATCCAGCCGGATGACCGCCAGCAGCACCATCAACTCGAAGTTTCCCAGGTACGGTCGCTTCACCATTTATTTAAGTATAGAGAAGAAATACAGGTGATGCAAGCGAAGAGCCGCTGAGCCTCACTCCAGGCGCAGCGCCGCCGCCGGCTCGACCCGCGCGGCCCGCCGCGCCGGCAGCCACACGCCCGCCAGCGCGACCGCGGTCAGCAGCAGCGGCACCGCGAGGAAGACCAGCGGGTCGCGCGGCGTGACCTCGGCCGTTGACAGGCGCGACTCGAAGTGCTGATTTAGTAGCCGTTAGCTACTAAAATAACGGCGCTCGAAAAAACGTGAGCGGGAAGCGGGAGGAACCGTGACGAGCTTGCTGGCTGCGTTGACCGTCAAGGTGTCGGCGATCTGGCTGGTGGGCACGCTCGCCAGCGCCGGTGTGCTGCTGGTCGGGCTGGCGGAGACTCCGCTGGCTCCGTGCCTCGTCGCGCCGTGTGACGGAGGGGCCGTGGCATCGGCTGTGCGCCGGCCTCGCGCGGTCGTACGGCCTGAGACGCGGCTTCGACCTGCTGTTCGGTCCGCGTCCGGGGCCTGGCCGGTGACCGCCGCGGGAGAGGGCATCTTCAAGGGAGTCACGACTTCAGGGGATGTCGCCACCGCAAGCCCGGGAACCGGGCGAAGTCGCCGTCCGTTGTAATCCACTCGCAGCCGTGCTCGATCGCCATGGCGGCAAGCCAGGCGTCTGGCACGAGATTGCCCTTCGCACCCACGGCGTCGCACAGGCTCCGGAAGATCCGCCAGTGATCGGGTCCCGGAGAGACCGCCACGCGGTTGGGGCGCGTCCGCAGATCCTCCGCGAATTGCATCGCCTCGGCCAGGGAGCTCGGCGCCGCGAAGATACGCGGGTGGGTGACGATGCGCACGAATCCGCCGATCACGAGATCGCTCAGGCCGAAGGCGGCGTCGGCATTGGCGGTCGTTTCCAGCCAGTCGCGATAGGCTCGATGATCGCGCACGTCCTCCCGGTGGGCGTAGACGAGCACGTTGACGTCGGGAAGAATCACTCCACGCCGTCCATCACGTCGAGCAGGGATGCCGAGTCATCCAGATCGATTCCGGGACGCAGGCCGCCGCGCCCGGCAGTTGTGAGCCGGACGCGCGTGCGCGGTTCGGCGGTCGTGCGAGCCAGTCGGGCGCGTAGCGACTCTTCGATGATCGCCGTCAGCGTCGTGCCGCACCTGGCTGCCTCTCGTTTCGCTTCCAGCAAGAGGCTGTCCGCCAGTCGGATGGTGGTTCGCATGATGCATGAGCATATCGTATACGCATCAATATGTCAGTCCGGGTGTGGCTGCTACCAGTTGTGCTGTCGCGCCCACCGCAGCGCCGAGCTGGCCGTAACCGCCATGACTGCCGCCAGGAGGTTGAAGAGCATGTCGATGGGATCGAACACGCGGCTGGGCAGAAACAACTGGATGCACTCGTCGACGACTCCGATCAGCGTCGCCGCCAGTACCGCCAGCAGCCCCGGCGCGGGGACGCGGCGGCCGTGGCCCGCCCGCTCCGTGAGCGCTTCGTGGATGAACAGGGCCACTACACCGTACTCGATGATGTGGGAGCGTTCCGTCGGGATCGTCATGCGGACGAAGACGAGCAGGTAGGCGGCCACGACCCCCAGCGCGACGGTGAGCTCGGCTCCCCCGGGCCGCACTCTGAGCCCCTGCGTCACCGCCGTCGCCACGACCAGGAGGCAGCAGAGCAGGAAGAGGCCCACGCCCAGGTCGAGGTGCCCCAGCATGGCGAACAACGTCCGCGCCAGGCCGAGGGTGGAATAGATCGCCACCACGACGGCCAACGTCCAGGCCCAGAGGCGCCGTTCGCGTTCTGATGCGAAAAGAGACAAGGAGAGCACCTTACAGGCTGCGTTGATGGCTCGGTCCGGGGTTCATCGATCCTGCTCCGGATCGGCGAGCCGGACTCCCGTTTCCGCCTGCCTGTAGTCGAAGAACTCCTGCGTCAGCGTCACTTCGTACTCGCCGAGCGCCGTCGTGGCGCGTCCCGACAGGGTCATCCGCGCCGGCATCCAGACGCCGCGGACGGGCGCCAGCTCCATCACCGCGTCCAAGCCGTCGGCTCGCAGGAGCCATCGGAACCGAAGAAAGTCGAGCCCCGCGTTCTCGAAGGCGTACTTCACGATTTGGTGAACCTCGGGGTCCACCCACAGCGTCACCATCGAGGTCTTGGCGACACCTCGGTTGATCCGCGCGCCGGCCTCCTGCCAGAAGGGACCCGTCGGGTAGAACTCGATCCGGACCACCTCGCGGCCCGCCACGGTCTCGCGACCGGCGAAGTAGTACTCGCCCGGCTCCGCTGTCCACTCCAGAAAGTAGAGGAAGTCGGTGACGAAGCGGGGCTCGGGGTCTCCCTGGTCGGCGAGCTCCCGGCTCTCGGCGCCACGCGTATCGTCACCCGTCGACAGCCCGGCGCGCCGCCGCTCTTCCTCGCGCAGCCAGGACCGTTCGTAGCCGCGCCGCGCCGCGTCGTCGATGCCGACGCCGTCCACGCGCACCGGGCTGCGCACCGCCGTTCCGCTTCGTACGTACCACTCGTACTCGCGCACGCGCCGAAAGCTGGACAGTCGACTCTCCGGTGGCGCGTCGAGCTCGAACGACCAGGTCTCGCGCAGGATGAAGTCTCCCAGCTCCCGCCACGGTGCGGCGTCCCGCTGGCGAGATCCAGTGCACGTGTCAGCCAGCGTCCTGGGTGTCCTGCGGCGCTCGCGGGAGCTGCTTGACACTCGGAACCGCGGCTGCGATTGTCCGCTGGACGCGGCGCGCGTGTTCGACGCGAAGTGACACGGGCGCCGGACCGCCCGGCGCGTGGCGCCTACCTCTCAACATCGGGCGGCGTCGCGCCGCAGAGGCGCACGGACTCCGCGAGGGATCCTCGGGCGAGAAGCGCCGCGCCGCGGTAGTAGTCGGTCTCGGCGTGCTCCTCGACGAGCGCGAGGCAGGCGGGCGCCCACGCGAGCAGGTGATCCTGCAGGAAGTCCTTCTGGGCCTCGAAACATCTTGCGAGTCGGGTCGCGTCACGCATGGCCGCGGCTCGGGCGGCCATGTCCGACAACGTCGCGACGAAGGCGAGCTCCAGCCCGAGGTGATCGTCCGGCTCGCGGTGGATGGCCGGTGACTGCACGCCGAACCGCTCGTAGATCTCACGCACGTGCAGGGTTGGCTCCTGGAAGGTGAGCTTCGTCTTGCTGCGGTAGACCGATTCCCAGGGCGCGGCCAGCATCTCGCCCGGACCGACGAAGAGCCGGTTGAAGTCCCACGTCAGCGCGCCCGGCCCTGCCGGGTCCCAGGCCTTGCAGAACGCCGTCAGCAGCGCCAGCCCGGCCGTTGTGTTTTCGTCGTCGGACGGGAAGGGCCAGTCCTGGAACAGCCGGTCCGCGGCAAGGGCGGCCAGCCACTCGGCGCGCGGCGCCTCGTAGAAGCACCGGCCGAGAAAGTGGTAGGCGAGGGCTTGTTCCTCCTGTCGCCGCCGCCATTCGGCGGGGATGGTCCGGAGGTCGTCCGGCACGGGGGCCGTCAAATGCCGACCCTTACCTGCATGGCGTAGAACAGGAAGCGTCCGCACACCTCCGACGCCACGGTGAGTACGAACGCGCCGCACGTGAGGGCGGAAGCGAGCCGTTGCGATGCGGGCCCGGCAAGTCCGGCGGGGATGAAAGGCCAGCGAGAGATTGCCAGGGCGCCGCCCAGAGCAGCAGCCGCCGCGCCCAGCAGGCCGAGCCGCAGCAGGAGGATGGCGCCGTAGTCGCCGGTGAGTCGCTGCACGCTCGCCGCCGCGGCCGGCAACGGATTGGCGCCCAACGAGACGAGCTGGAGCGGCACGACGACGAACTCCAGCGCAAGCGCCGCGATGCCGGCGAGTGTCAGTCCGCACAGCGTCGCCGACAACGAGCCGCCATTTCCGATGGGGTGGGCCCGCGCGGGATCGTGCACTCCCGCGGGGAGGTCCCGGACGACGAGCCCGGCCGCCACGCCGAGCACGCCGAGTCGGAGCGCCGTACCGCCGAATCCAGCGGGCGTGGCGAAGCTGTTCCAGGCCGGCTGGGCCGGCAGCAGGTAGATGGCGATCTGGCAGGTCAGGAACGCCAGGCCGGCCACCGAGGTGAGCCCGGGCAACCACATCGTGAACGCCGCTCTTGCCGGCGCGCGATTCGCCGGCCCCGAACCGGGCGCGCTCTGTCCCCGTGCCGCATTCGCCGGCCCCGAGTCGGTCTCCCGCCACTCATGCCACACCAGCGCGCCCAGCAGCGCCGCGAAGAGGTTCCCGAAGACGATCTCGCGGCTCAGCCAGGACGACGAGAAGTTCACCACGGCGCGCGCCGCCTGGAGTGGATCGGAAAGATGGAAGAGCGCCGCGAACAGGCCGGCCGAGAGCACGGCCAGCACAATCATGAGCGGGGCCGGCGACCGTCCGTCGACGCTCGCTGCACCGCTCGCCTCCGGACTGTCATCCCGTGCGTTCTCGCCGGTTCTACCCGTGTTCGGGACGTTGCGTGTCGGCCGCCCGATTCTGCTGGCGGCACGTCGCGCCGCCAGGTATCGCAGCACCTGCAGCGTGAGGAACGCGCCCACCGCCGCCTGCGTCAGGACCGTGAAGACTACGAGCGACCAGTCGCGCGTCTCCATGCCGGGGCGCGGATCAGGAGCGGACGAGCTTGAGCGGGATGAAGCGGATCGCCGGTTTGGTGATCTCGGCGTCGGGCAGCGGCCCGAACTCGGCCGTGGCGCCCGGTTTGGCGGCCACCTCGTCGAGCGTGCCCCACTGCAGCGCCTTGGTCGGGCACGCCTCGGCGCAGGCGGGTCCGCCGGTGCCGGCGTCGATGCGGTGCGAGCAGAAGTTGCACTTCTCCATCTTGCCCGTCTCTTCGCTGAACTGCGGCGCGTCGTAGGGACACGCCCAGGCGCAGAGACGGGCGCCGATGCACTTGCTCTCGTCGACGATGACGATGCCGTCGGGCCGCTTGGTGATGGCGCCGGACGGGCAGGCCTCGGCGCAGACGGGGACCTCGCAGTGATTGCACGACATCGAGACGTGGTACATGTAGGGCCCGCCGTCCTGGTCGCCCTCCACCGTGCGCACCTTGCGCCAGCGCGGCCCCAGCTCGACCCCGTTCTCCACCTTGCAGGCGACCTCGCACGTGCGGCAGCCGGTGCAGCGGTTGGCGTCGAAGAAGAACGCGACTTGCTGCTTCGTGTCGCTCATGCCGTGTTCCCCCCGGATGCCGCGTGCCTCCTGGATGCCGCGTCTATCCCGGACGGTGCGTTCGTCCCGGCCGGCGCGTCTCCGGTGGCGACCTCGACCATCGACGAGTTCAGCGTATGGCCCAGCGAGATCGGCTCGTACTTGTCGGGGCTCAGGATGCTGGCCGTCTGCTTCTCGTTCACGCCGCCCCAGCCGGTGGTCACGCTCACCACCCCGCGCAGGATGCCGCGCGTCACCTGCGCCTGCGCCTCGATCTCCCCGCGGTCGTTGAAGACGCGGATGCGGGCCCCGTCCTCGATGCCGCGCGCCTCTGCGTCGTCGGGATGGATCTGCAGCACCTGGCTGGCCCAGATCTCGGTCAGGTAGTCGTGGTGGTGGAAGCTGGAGTTGACGTGGTTGTGGTTCTTGCGGTTGATGAGCTGCAGCGGGTAGCGCGCGGCCCGCGTCTCGTCCACCCAGGGCGCCTCCACCGGGTGCAGGTACTCCAGCAGCGGGTCGAAGCCCCGCTCCTGCAGGTACGTCGAGAAGAACTCGATGCGCCCCGACGGCGTGTCGAACTTCTTGTCGGCGAACGGGATCCACGGGTCCGGCATGGGGTTGACCGGACCCTCCTGGAGTTGCTCCAGGCTCACCCCGGTCGGCTCCAGCACGTGCCGCAGCAGGTCGTCGTCCGGCTTGTCGAAGTCGGCGCCGAAGCCGAGGCGCCTGGCCAGTTCGGTCAGGATCCAGCGGTCCGAGCGCGACTCGAACAGCGGCTCGATCGCCTGCTGCATGAGCTGGATGTAGCGGCTGCGGACGCCGGCCAGCAGGTTCCGCGTCTCGAAGAGCGTGGTCACCGGCAGGACGAAGTCGGCGTAGCGCGCCGTCGTCGTCATGAAGATGTCCTGCACGACCATCAGGTCGATGTTGTCGAGCCCGGCGATGATCTTCCGCGTGTTGGGGTACTGCGTGAGCACACCGGACCCCGCCACGTGGATGGCCCGGATCGGATGCGGCTTGCGCTCGACCAGGTACTCTCCGAGCTTGGTGGCGGGAATGCCGGCGATGGGCTCGTTGCGCTGGACCGGCACGGGGTAGTTGATGTTCCCGCCCTGCCGCAGGTAGCCGCCGTTGTCGTTGACGCCGCCGCCGAGCATCCCGACGTTGCCGGTCAGCGAGGCCAAGTAGAGGTGGCCGATGACCGTCAGCGTGCCGTGGTCGGTGCGCTGCGCGCCGGCCATGTTCTGGATGATTGCGGCCGGCTTCACCGCCGCGTACTCCCGCGTCACGGGGGCGACCGAATCGGCCGGGGCGCCGGTTATGCGCTGCACGACTTCCGGCGTGTAGCGCGCGGCGACGGCGCGCATCCACTCGAAGACCGGCTGGTAGCGGACGCCGCCGATCTCGTAGCTGCCGCGCAGGGCGGGCCGTATCCCCGGCGTGTCGGGGGCAACCGGCCGGCCGCCCAGCTCGTCCCAGACGACGAAGCTCCCCGGTCCGCTCCCGCCGTCGGTCAAGAGCTGCAAATCCCGCAGATCCAATGGCAGCGTCTCGCCGCCGGCCGGCCAGGCGCGCGAGGCGGACTGCAGGTCGTAACCGCGCTCGCCGAGCCGCACGAGGAACGGCGCGTTCGTGAACCGGCGGACGTACTCCTCGTCGAAGAGCCCTTCGTCGAGCAGCACCTTGACCATGCCCAGGGCGTAGGCGGCGTCGGTGCCCGGCCGGATCTGGATCCAGCGGTCCGAGAGCGCCGCCGTCTCGCTCAGCCGCGGGTCGATGGTGATCAGCCGGGCGCCGTGCTCCTCCCGGGCCTGGAAGAGGTTCTTCATGTAGCCCTGGTTGGAGACCGCCGGGTTGTTGCCCCAGGCCAGGAAGAAGCGGCTGTGGACCCACTCGTCGCGGAACTCGGACCGCCCGCCGCCGAAGACGGCGTTGAACCCCGAGGTGACCGACGCGCAGCAGAGCTGGGAGATGATCGGCGTGTTGCCGCCGAAGCGGTTCCAGAAGGCGGAGTAGAGTCCCCGCACGCCCGTCGACAGGGATGACCAGTTGCCGGTCCCGCCGAAGGCCAGGAACGCCTGGTTGCCGTCCTCCTCCAGGATCCGCAGGTAGCGCTCGGCGATGGTGTCGAGGGCCTCCTCCCAGGAGATCCGCTCCCAGCGGTCTTCGCCCCGCCGGCCGGCCCGGCGCATCGGGTACTTGAGCCGATGGGGGCTGTAGAGCTGGCGGATGCGGGAGATGCCGCGGGCGCAGGCGAGAATGTTGAAGTCCGGATCGCCGGTCACCTTGACCAGGCGGCCGTCCTCGACGTGGGCCAGCAGCGCGCAGTGGAGGCACTCCGGGGTGTTCGCGGTGCGGACGATTCGGCTGCCGGTCGCCGCGGCGGCCCCCGCGCCGGAGACGCCGGCCGGCGCCCCGCCGTTCGGGTAGCGGGACAGGAGCAGACCGCCGCCGCCGAGCGCGGACGCGCCGCCGACGAGGGCGCTCCACTTCAGGAAGTTGCGCCGCGACTGCATGCAGGCATCTTACAGCCGAACGCACGGCGGACGTACGCCAAAACTCGCGTCTGGCGGGACGACAGGACTATGGCTGGGCGCCTGCGGCAACGCTGCCCGGGCCGGCGCCGTAGGCGGACTGCACGGCCCGCTCCATCGATTCGACTTCTTCGTCCGACAGAAGGCTGAAGTGACTTGCGCGCTTGCCGGCAGAGAGCCGGCCGTCGTTCTGCGAGCAGAAGCGGATGAAGAGGTCGACTTGGCGGTCGGGCATGTCCACGATCTCCTGGATCGCCTGCCTGGCCGCGTCGTAACGGGTCAGGAACGCCAGCTCCGCGGCGAGCTCCGTGTCGATGGTCCGGTCGATGAAGCGGTAGAGTGCTTCCGCCTGGGCCGTCATGTCGATGTAGCGATACCAGACGGCCGTGTCGTTGTGCACGGTCAGGCGCCCGTCGGCGTCGAGCGTGTATTCCACCAGGGGCATCAGCGGCCTGGCGAACGCTTCGAGGGACGCGCCGTAGTCCGCGGGGTTCTTCAGCATGGTGGCCGAGACCGGGACCATGACCTCGGGCGGGCTGAAGCCGCGCCGGGCGAGGACGTTGTGGACCAGGAAGCGGTGGATGCGTCCGTTGCCGTCCTCGAACGGGTGCAGAAAGACGAATCCGTAGGAAACCGCTGCGGCTTGAATCGCACCCGGCACGTCGCCGGACGTCATGCGCTGGTGAGCGGCTGTCAGTCCCTCCATCAAGCCGCCCAGGTCCTCCGGCTTGGGAGCGACGAAGTGGATGCGCTCGTTCCCCGGGGCGACCGTCTCCCCGACGTGGTTCTGGTTCTCCCGGTAGCCCTCGTTGCGGAAGCGCGGGTCGACGATGCGGTTCTGCAATTCGACCAGTTGCGGCTTGCTGCAGAAATCCTCGTGTTGCGCGAGTCGCAGCAACGCCGCGAAACGCTCGGCGCGGGTGGACGAGGGCGTGATGTGCTCAATCTCGAACGAGGACTTCGTCTCCCTGGCGTACAGGTAGCCGAGCGCGCGTCTCAGTAGCGCCGGGGCGTAACGAGAGGCGATTCGCCGGCAGCGCGACGGCAGGTCGGCCGCCTCGAAGTTCCGCAGGATCGCGCTGCGGCGGATCGTGGGACAAAATCGACGGTTCCCCAGCAGGTTGTCGTGGATTCTCTGCCGGCGCACTCGCCGGGACGACGCGACCGTGTAGTACGCCTCCGGCTCCAGCAGGTCGACGTAGTTTCCCTGTTTGAGGTCGTCCAGCGCGAGCTTCCTGTCCGTCAGGAACTCATGGAGGAACCACAGCCGGCGCGCGTACTTCCCGGTCGGTCGGGACCGGATGTAGGCCAGCAGGTCGTTCTCGGGCACGACGCGGAACAGGGTGGCCAGGATCGCGAGATTCGTTCCGTCGTGCTTGAGCGCGAACTCGAGCTGATCGCCGAGTGTGTCGCCGGGCCAGTAGCGGGCGGGGAAGACCTCCTCGACAATGCCGGTGCGGGCTTCGACGCGATGGACCGCGCTGGTTGCCACCCGTGACGTGTGCCAATTGGGAATGACCTCGATGCCGTATCGCTCGATCAGGGCCGCATAGCCTGCGAGCCTCGATGTCGATTGCTCCCGGCCGGTTTCGATCATGGCTTCGCGCCGCGAAATCGTGATGAGGCCGACGTTACGATTACAGTTAGCGCCTGGTCAAGAAAAACGATTACGAACAGCGCGTGGGCGGTGCGCCATGGGTCAACGCAACCGGTCCCGTCCGCTACCGAGTGCCCGCGGCGACCCCGTCCGGCTCGTCGCCAAGCCACACCGGGTTGCCCAGCGGGCGCTCGCGCGGCCACGTCTCGTCCAGTGTCTCGGCGTCGTACAGGCGGCCGTTCTTCATCACGTAGCGGATGCGGTTGGTGTTCCGGATGTCGTCGAGCGGGTTGGCCTCCAGGACCACGAGGTCGGCCAGCTTGCCCGGCTCGATGGACCCGAGATCGCCGTCGAGCCCGATGGCCTCCGCTCCCAGAGCCGTGGCGACGCGCAGCGCGTCGTGCTCCGACAGGCCGCCGGACTGCGTGGCCCACAGCTCCCAGTGGTAGCCGAGGCCTTGGAGCTGGCCGTGGCTCCCGACCCCGGCCACGCCGCCCGCCTCCACGATGGCCTTCACCCCCTCGGCGTGCTGCCGGAAGACGTACTCCTCCTCGCGGAACCAGCCGCCCGGTCCCGCGTCGACCCCGGCCCCGCGCCGGCGCGTCAGCCGGTCGAGCTCGGCGTGGGGGATGAACCGCCGCAGCTTCGGGTCGTCGTGCGGGTTTTCGCGCGTGAAGAACCAGTTCTCGCCGAATGGCCCGCCGTAGGAGACGAGCAGCGTCGGCGTGTAGGCCATGCGGGTCTCGGCGGCGAGGCTGACGACGTCCCGGTAGAGCGGGAAGATGGGGAACGAGTGCTCCAGCCCCGGGTAGCCGTCGATGATCATCTCCAGGTCGTACTTCATGTCGAGGCCGCCTTCGGTGGTCGGCATCAGCTTCTGTTCCTTCGCCGCCATGACGATCCACTGGCGCTGCTGCCGGTTGCCCGACATGTACATCTTGATGGTCTGCGTGTCGTAGTACTCGCTGTAGCGCGTCAGGACGTGCCGCGCGTGGTCGAGGTCCTCGATCTGCTCGGCGCTGAAGACGCCCGGTCCGGTCGAGTAGATGCGCGGGCCGACGATGTCCCCGGTTTCCACCAGGTCGCCGTAGGTCAGCACGTCGGTCGTGGCGGTCTGCGGATCGCGCGTCGTGGTGACTCCATAGGCGAGGTTGGCGAGGTAGGTCCACGGCTGTGTCTTGTGGACGCCGAAGCTCGGGCGCATGTGGGCGTGGGTGTCGACGAAGCCGGGGACGACGGTCGTGCCGGGGATCTCGATGATGCGGGCGAAGTCGGGGAATTCCACGGAGCCCCGGCGGCCGATCCCCAGAATCCGGTTGCCCTGCACCACGACGTCGGCGTTCTCGACCACCTCGTTGCCGCGCATGGTGATGACCCGCCCGCCGCGCAGGACGCCGTAGCCGTTCGGAATGTCGCGGATCGCGTCGACCTCCACGCGGATCTCGACCGGCGCGTAGGCCGGGGCGTCGTCCTGGCCGGCGCCGCCCTGGTCGCCTCCGTCGGGCGAGGCTGCTTCCTCTTCCTCCGTTGCTTCGGCCGCGCGCGCCGCCTCCTCGGCGGCCTCTGCGTCGTCGAGGTCGTAGATGAAGTGGGCGTTGCCGATCGACCAGTGCGCGCGGCGCCCGTCGGCGCTCCACGCCGGGAACTGGCCGCCCACCTCGGTCAGCTTGCGCACCGGCACGCTGGCGCGCTCGGGGTCGGCCACGGAGACCACCGGCGTCTCGCCGCCGACGTAGGGCACCGCCAGCGTGTAGAGATCCAGGCGGACCTGGGCCAGCGCCCGATCGCCCGCCGGCGCCATCAGCACCAGCGAGGCCGGGGCCGGGTCGCCGCCGCCGGGGGGAGCCGGGCCGTTGACCTTCACGTGCGCCTTCTCGTCCGTTCCGTCCCAGCGGATCGACACCAGGCCGTCCTCGCGGTGATAGAGGAAGATGCGGTCCGGATCGATCGTCGTGTGCGGCAAGCTGCGCCCGTCGGTCGGCGCCACCACGGTCCAGTCGCCGCCGCCGGCCGGAATGGACACGATGTTCGCGCTGGCGCCGGGCGCGGTCTGGCGCGCCGCCTCGCGGTAGCTCCGCGCGGGGCCCTGGACAGCGACCAGGCGTTCACCGTCCGGCGACCACGCCGGATGCTGGAAGATCGCGGCCCGCGTGCTGAGCCGCACCGCCGGGGCGCTGCCGTCCGCGCGCACCTTGTAGAGGTGGCCGCCGTCCGGAGACCAGGTGACGAAGGCGATCCAGGCGCCGTCGGGCGACCACGCCGGCTGCGCCTCGACCACGTCGAGCTCGGTCAGCCGTCGCGATTCCCCCTCCGGAATGGGCCTCACGTACAGGCGGTCGAGCGCCGCGAACGCCAGCGTCTCGCCGTCCGGCGACGGCGTCGCGTCGCGGATCTGGCGCACCGTGAAGCGCAGGCGGTCGTCGACCGGGTACTTGAACGCCAGCTCCGGTCCGATCTCCAGCTCGGTTCGCACGCGGAAGGGCACCGGGACCGGCTCGGCGCCCTCGGCCAGGGGCACCCGCCAGATCCTGCCGCCGTAGGAGACCACGAGCTCCGACGAGTCGGGCGTGAACGACATGCCCGGCAGCGTGTCGGCGCCCGCCACCGATTCCTGGTCGTCGCGCTGGACGGGATAGGCGAGCCAGCGCTCGTCTCCCGAGGCCAGCTCGCGCAGCCGCAGGCCGGTCCGATCCTCGTGCCGCGTGCCGTAGACCAGCCACGCCCCGTCGGGCGAGATGGTCGGCCGCAGGGCCGAGCCGTAGCGCGACGTCCGCACGTACTGCTCGCCGGTCTCCCGGTCGTACACCCCGAGCTGGTACTGCGGAAAGATGGCGTTGTACTGCCACAGGCGCTCGCGCTGCGCGAACCAGATGTGCCGGCCGTCGGGGGTCGGCGCCGGCCCGGTGATGCGACGCGAGCCAGGCTCGTCGATGAGCTGGATCCCGGTTCCGCCGTCGACGTGCCACATCCAGAGCTTGGGGTTGCGCCGGTCGCCCCCGGCCAGCGCACCCGCCCCGACCGCCGCCACCACGTAGTCGCCGTCCGGCAGCCACTCCGGCGACTCGTAGTTGTTGTCCGGCGCGTTCGTCACCTGCCGGGCCGCCCGCGACTCGACGTCGATCAGCCAGAGGTTCTCGGACCCGTCGCGGTCCGAGACGAAGATCACCTGCGATCCGTCGGGGCTGTAACGCGGTTGGCTGTCGTAGGCCATCCCCTCCGTGAGGGCCGTCGCGTCGCCGCCGGCGAAGGGGATGGTGTAGAGGTCGCCGAGCAGGTCGAAGACGATGGTCTCGCCGTCCGGGCTGACGTCCACCGAGATCCAGGTGCCCTCGTCCGTGTCGAGCGACAGCGTCCGGGCCGGCTCCAGCGGGAGGTCCGCCGCGTCGTTCGATTCGTCGGTCTCCTGGGCGGTCGGGCCGGCCAGGGCAGTGAGCACGAAAGCCGCCGCGATCGCGAATGGGGTGGCGCGCATGGACTTCTCTCCTCCCGAGGGCAGCGGGGCCTTTTTCAACGGGCTGCTAGGATGGGCAGGTTAGCGCAAACGTGCGGCGTGGTTCTCGAGGGACGCGGATGCCCGAGCTACGGATGCGTGTCATCGCTCTCGTGGCCATCGTGGTCGCTGCGAGTGCGGGTATCGGTGAGGCTCCGGCCCCGGTGCTTTCGGTCGAGCTGGTCGACCTGCACGCGCAGGCCCGGCAGGGCGAGGCGGAAGCGCAGGCCTCGCTCGGATTCAGGTACCGGCGCGGCGACGGGGTGCTTCAGGACGACGCGGCGGCGGCGGGGTGGTTCCGGGCGGCGGCCGAGCAGGGTCACGCGGCGGCGCAGTTCAACCTGGGCTTCCACTACCGCGAAGGGCGCGGCGTGCCGCAGGACGATGGTCGCGCCATTCGCTGGTATCGACGCGCGGCGGAACAGGGCGACGCCGACGCCCAGAACAACCTGGCGGGCATGTACGCCCGCGGCGACGGCGTCCGACCGAACGGCCCCGAGGCGGTGCGGTGGTGGACACGCGCGGCGGCGCAGCGACATCCGGTGGCGCAATTCAATCTGGGCTTCATGTACGGTGACGGCCTCGACCTCTCCGGGGGCCACGCCGAGGCCCCGCCCGCGTATGGACTGGCCGCGAGCGACCCGGCGCCGCCAGGGGACGGCTCCAGCCCCGGGGACGCCGACGGCCGGACGGTTCCGCAGGATTACGTGCGCGCCTACATGTGGCTGATCCTGGCGTCGCGTCACGGTACCGGCGCCGTCCGCGACGGCGCGCTGCAGGGGCGTGCCCGGGCCGAACAGAAGATGTCCGCGGCCGAGCTCGCCGAGGCCCGGCGCCTCGCCCGAGAGTGGAGGCCGGCGCGCGCGGTCCGGTGATTTGCCGTTAGTCCTTGACGCCGGTCCCCCGAGCGGCCATTCTCGGCACGGAACGCCCGGAAGGGGCGGCGGCGTGCGGGAGCGGTCAGGGAAAGGGAACGGTCATGAAGCGAAGCATCTGTGTCATCGCGGCTCTGGCGTTGGGGTTGCCGCTCGCAATCTCCGCCAACGACGATCTGGTGTCGCGGCAGACCGACGACGACCAGTGGGTGTTGCCGGGGAAGAACTACTCGGCCACGCGCTACAGCTCGCTCGATGACATCACCGCGGACAACGTCGCGAATCTCACCCAGGTCTGGTCGTTCTCGACCGGCGCGCTGCGCGGCCACGAAGGGCAGCCGCTGGTGGTGGACGAGACGATGTACGTGCACAGCGCGTACCCCAACCATGTGTACGCCATCGACCTCACGCAGGAGGGCTGGCCCATCAAGTGGCGGTACACGCCGGTGCAGGACGACCGCGCGGTGCCGGTCGCCTGCTGCGATCTGGTCCATCGCGGCGTGAACTACGTCGAGGGCCGGATCCTGATGACGACGCTCGACGGGCACGTCATCGCGCTCGACGCCGAGAGCGGCGAGGAGTTGTGGAACGTCAGGAACGCCGACCCGCTGCGGGGCGAGACGATGACGATGGCCGGCCTCGTGGTCAAGGACAAGTACATCGTCGGCGTCTCGGGCGGCGAATTCGGCATCCGCGGCTGGGTGGCTGCCTACGCCGTCGAGTCGGGCGAGCAGCTCTGGAAGGCCTACAGCATGGGCCCGGACGAGGACGTCATGCTGGCGCCGGACTTCAACGCGGCCAATCCCCATCACGGCGGGCCCGGCGACGGCACCGAGACGTGGCCGGGCGACCGCTGGCGGAACGGCGGCGGCGCCACCTGGGGCTGGTACGCCTACGATCCCGAGCTCGACCTCGTCTACTACTCCACGGGCAACCCCGGGACGTGGAACCCGACGCCGCGCGAGGGAGACAACAAGTGGTCGATGACCATCTTCGCCCGCGATCCCGATACCGGCCTGGCGAAGTGGGCCTATCAGATGACCCCGTGGGACGCCTGGGACTACGACGGCATCAACGAGCACGTGCTGCTCGATCTGAACATGGGCGGGCGGGACGTGAAGGCGCTCGTGCACTTCGACCGCAACGGCTTCGCCTACGTGCTCGACCGCACGGACGGCACGCTGCTGTCGGCCGAGAAGTTCGTGGAGCACACCAACTGGGCCGAGCGCATCGACCTGGAGACCGGCCGCCCCGTGGAGGTCCCGGAAAAGCGGACCCGGCAGGGCGTCAACACCCTGGACATCTGCCCCTCCGCGATGGGCGCCAAGAACCAGCAGCCCGTGTCGTTCTCGCCCCGCACCAGCCTGATCTACGCCGGCACGAACAACCTGTGCATGAACTACGAGGGCTTCGAGGTGCGCTACATCGCCGGCGCCCCGTACGTCGGCGCGAACGTGCGGATCTTCGCCGGTCCGGGCGGCTACCAGGGCGAGTTCATGGCCTGGGATCCGGCGGCTGGCGAGAAGGTCTGGGGCATCACCGAGCCGTTTCCGGTATGGACCGGCACGCTGGTCACGGCCGGCGACGTGGTCTTCTACGGGACCATGGACCGCTGGTTCAAGGCGGTCGACGCCAGGAGCGGCGACATCCTGTGGAGCTCGCGGCTGCCGTCTGGCTCGATCGGCAACCCCATGACGTTCCGGGCGCCGGACGGCAAGCAGTACGTCGCGATCTATTCCGGCATCGGCGGGTGGTTCGGCCTTCCGGTCGCCGCGGACCTCTCGCGCGAGGATCCGCTCGGGGCGCTCGGCGCGGTCGGGGCCGCCTACGACTCGGGGCTGGACAAGGTGACCTCGGTGGGCGGGACGCTGCACGTCTTCGCGCTCGAGTAGTCCGGATGTAGTCGCCCGGCGGCGCTTGCCGTCCAACCAACCTGCCTGCGAGTCTGCAGCGCTGCTGGCGCCGCGGACTCGCGGGCGCACGGAGATTGTTGTGACCCGCAGCTTCAGGGGTGTTCTCGCGGCCGGCCGCGTCGTCGCCGCGATCGGCGCCTGCGCGCTGCCGGCGGCGCTTGTGCTGTCGGCGGCGTACGAGCGGTCAACGGGTGCCGTGTTCGCGCAGTCGCCGACCCTCCGGGTCTGCGGCGACCCCGACAACCTGCCGTACTCGAACGAGCGGCTCGAGGGGTTCGAGAACCGGATCGCGGGGGTCGTCGCCGCCGAGCTCGGCGCTGCGCCCGTCTACGCCTGGTGGCCGCACCAGCGCGGTCTGGTCCGGAACACCATCGACGCGGGGACGTGCGACGTCATCTTCGGAGTTCCCGAGGGACTCGACTTCGTCCTCTGGACGAAGCCGTACTACCGTTCGTCCTACGTCATGGCCTACCGCAACGACCGGAACTACGACTTCCAGTCCCTGGATGCGCCGGAACTGCGAGAGCTGCGCATCGGTGTTCACGTCAACACGCCGCCCGAGGAGAGCCTCGCGCGGCGCGGCCTGCTCGACAACGTCTCGACGTACTCGCTGTTCTTCGACCCGCGCGGCGATCGGGACCGGCCCCGGAAGCTGCTGGACGATCTGGTGGCGGGTAGGGTGGACGTCGCCGTCGCGTGGGGCCCGTTGGCCGGCTACGCCGCCGCGACATCGGCCGAGCCGCTTGAGATCGTCCCGCTGGAGGACGAGCCGGGGGTGCCGCTTTCCTTCGACATCTCGATGGGCGTCGCGAAGGGCAACGACGAGTTGAAGAGCCGTCTGGAGATGGCCATCGACCGGCGGCAGGCCGAGATCCTGGCGATTCTGGAGGAATACGGCGTACCGTTGGTGAGCGTCGCCGGCGGATCTGTTTCCGCGAACGAGAACGCCGAGGCCGCACCCGAGGAGGCGGCACAGCCTGAGCCGCCATCTGCTGCTGCGGCCGCCGCACCGGAGGAGGCGGCCCTGGCCGCTGGGCCACGCAAGCTGAACCCGTTCACCGGCAACGCGGACATGGCCGCCGAGGGTAGGACGCTGTACTTCCAGGTCGGCTGCCAGGGCTGCCACGGCGGCGGGGGCGGCGGCGGGATGGCCACCTCCGTCATCGACGACGCCTGGACGTTCGGCAGCGACGACGAGGTGTTGTTCCGGCTTGTCAAGGGCGAGATCCCCGAGCAGACGATGCCCACCGTCTACAGCGTGCTCGAGGACGAGGAAGTCTGGAAGATCCTGGCGTTCATCCGCTCGGTCTACGCCGGCGACCCCGGCCGGATCGACTGGTAGCGCCGGGATATCATGCCGGGATGGCCGAGACGCAAGCCCGGATCACGACGCCGCCGGCGCACGGGGCCCAAGACCTGGATCGCGGCGGCCGGGCGCCCGTCGACGACGAGCTGGTGCGGACCGAGCCGCTGCTCGACACCCCGAGGGCCGACGAGGACCTGCGCTTTCCGGGTTGCCGCCGTATTCCGCTTCTCCGCGACCGCCTCACCGACTACGACGGGCGGCTCGAGTACTGGGAGGGTCGGAGCGAGACGGCCTGGGTGCTGGCCGAGCCGACGGGGGGCGTTCACGAGGGCACGTCGCGGCGGCTGCCGCATCTGGTGGAGCGGATCGCGATGCTGCGCGGCGCGCCGATCGCATCGTTCGGATCGGTGGATCTGCTGGTTCGCGACGGGGGCGGGCAGCCGGCGCGGATGATGCAGGCGGACGAGACCCTGTACCTGCACCCGCGGCGAGCCCTGACGCCGGAGGGGTCCCTGGTCATCGGCGAGCACGACCTGCCGGACGTCGTGCTGGAAGTCGATCACACGACGGATGTGCGCCCGGGCAAGCTGCTGCTGTACGAGGCGTGGGGATTTCCCGAGTTGTGGGTGATCGTGCCGCCCGAGGGAGCGAGACGGAGGCGTCCGGCGGGAGTGACGATCCACCGGCTCATCGGGGGACGCTATCGGACCGAGGCAGCGAGCAGGGCGTTTCCAGGCTGGACGGCAGCGGAGATCTTCGTGGGCCTGACGCAGTCGGCGACGGCGCAGACCTGTCGGGTGCTGGAGCGTGTGGCGCGGGCGCAGGGCGCGCGGGAGGGCACGGGGCCGGACGACGATCCGATGTTGCGCGCGTTCGGTGCGAGCAAGCTCGCCCAGGGTCGTGCGGAGGAGTTGACGGCGGTCGTGCGCAGCCTGCTCCGGTCGCGGGATATTCGCGTGTCGGACGGGTTCCCCGGCGACGTGGCGGCGTTGGCCGGCACCGGTCGCGAGGCGCTGGTGGCGGCGGCGCTGGGGTGCGTGGACGAAGCGGACTTCTGGCGCCACCTGGGGCGATCGGCCGCTGCCACCGTTACGGTCAGAAGCACGATTTAGTGGTCGTCAACTTCCTGAATAGACGCAACGAGGCGGACCGGCGCGTACTGCAACTTCTGACGGAGAAGTTCAGCCTTTTCAACGGTGTCTTCGGCGCTTCGGACGAGGTGCTCGGCAGCATCGAGTCGGGTGTCGATTTCGTCGAACTCGCGTGCGGCAAGGCGCAACAGTTCACCGTTGCGCTTGCTGGCCCACCCCATCTCCGGCACGGTCTGCACTTCGTGCCCGTTCAGGGCGTGCTTCAGTCGTCGCGGCAGGCACTCGTCAAGCAGGACACGCACGAGTCAGCAGAGCGTTCTTCGCCTGTTCCAGAGCGGTGACCGCGCGCTCTCTCGATACGGTCGGGAAGTCCTCCAGGAACTCGGAGAGGGGCTGCCCGGCTTCCGGGTAGTCGAGCAGCGTCTGAAACGGCACGCGGGTACCGACGAAGACGGGAGTCCCGCTCAGGATCTCGGGGTCGCTGGTGATTACCGGGGCTGGTTCCGACATCGGCATTGCTCGTGGATTCCCAAGATCCTGGCGTTCATCCGCTCCGTCTACGCCGGCGATCCCGGCCGGATCGACTGGTAGCCTCCGCCGGAGGGGATCGTATCGCGTCTCCCGGGGTTCGCGGGTGAGCCTGAAGTTCAGGATACACCAGGGCTTGACGCCGACCCCCCGAGCGGTCATCGTCGGCACGAGACGGCCGGCGGGGATGGACCGGGCAACTTGCGGCGGTGCGTCGTCGCCGGCGGTTCACCGCACGGCATAAGCCCCGAACGCCGGCACCAGGATCGTGCTCAGCACGACTATGGCGATCGACGTCAGGACGGTGGCCACCACGCCCGTCCTGAACATCGTCCCGAATCCGACGGCGCCCGCGGCGAACGTCGCCGCCGCCGTCGGACTGGACCAGGGCAGCACGAGGGCATGGGCCGTGCCGGCGATGATCCGGGCGAGAACCGAGGGGTTGTACTCGACAGCCTCCGCTATCGGAAACAGGATCGAGGAGACCATCATCGTCGTTGCGGTGCCGCTGGCCAGTTGCGTCACCAGCGTCGCGAGCAGACCGGCCAGCCACGGCAACGCCGTCGCCGCGAGGCTCCCCGTGAACGCGGCCCCGATCCAGTCGGTCACCCCCAGGCGGGTCAATCCGCTGACCAGCGCCATGCCCCCGACAACCAGAAACAGCACGTTCCAGGGGACGCCTTCCTGAAAGTCCTTGCGGTCGAGGGTCATCTCGCCGCGCTTCACGTCCACCGGCAGGAGGAACAGAAGGACCATGGCCGCGGGAGGCGCGTACCAGATGTCGAGGAACTCCGTCGTGACGAAGGTCGGCAGCATCCACAGGACCAGCATCAGGGTCAATGCCGACAGGACGTTCTTCTCTCCGCGGCTGAGCGGACCCAGTTGCTCGCGCTGCCGGCGAATGTGGGAACGGCGATCGGGAAGGGCCTGCACCTCGGGCGGCAACATCCACTTCAGGACCAGGTAGCAGATGGGAACGTGGGCCGCCGCGAGAACGACTCCCGTCGATGTCCACTGCGCAAAGCTGACGCTGTAGCTGGTCGTCCGCTCCAGCACCGCGAGGATCAGCGGGTTGAACACGCTGCCCCCGGGGGTTGCCAGCCCGCCGGCGGACGCGCCGTACAGAACCGCCAGGCTCGCCGCCGCGGCCATGCGCGGCGCCCCGGTGGCGGCCGGCCGCGGTCCGCCGGCGTCGAGTGCGGCGACCGCGGACCGCGTCAGCGACAGCGCAATCGGCGTCATCGTCACGATGACGGCCAGGTCGTTGACGAGCGCGGATATGACCGTGGACGCCATCAGCAGCACGAATATCAGGCCGCCGCTGGATCGCGCCACACCGGGCATGCTCAGAATCGCCAGGGAAATCCTGACGGCCAGACCGTGCTTCCGCAGTGCGTGCCCGACGAGCATGACGCCCACCAGGAAAGGAAGGATCGTCTGGCCGTACAGGCCGGCCACGTCGGCGAAGGGCAGCGCGCCGCCGGCGGGCAGAAGCACGAACGGCAGAAAGGCGGTTACCGCCCACGGCACCGGTACGGCCGCCCACCACGCCAGGGTCCAGGCGTAAACGGCGACCGTGAAGTGCGCCTCGGGTCCGAGGCCCGCCAGCGGTACGGCGCGGACCGCGGCGAACGCTGCCGGGCCGGCCAACACCCGCAATGCGTACACCTGTCGGCTCGTCAATGCCTCACCTGGCTCCCACGGCTCGTCTACGGGGCCTCCACGCGGACCGTGACGATGTCCGTCTCGTGGAACTGCTGGTGGCGAACGGAGGACGCGATGTGGCGCAGCAATCGAAGCGAGACCTCCCGCTCCATCAGCAGATCGTCGGGCCGCTCCTCCAGTAGCGCCATCCGGTCCTGGAGGTTCTCCTCGCCGACGGCGGCCACGAACTCGAGGACAGCGCCGCCGTCCTGCCTCTGCGCCGACAGGAACAGGCGCCGCCGCGGGCGCTTCCCGTCACCCTCGTCCTGGCCGGTCAGCGTCAGCAGCGTTTCCTCGCCGGCTGCTTCCAGCCGGTGCAGCATCCTCGCGTCCCAACCGTTGCGGTGCGCGAACGCACCGAGAAACTCCCGGATCTTCGGCAGCACGGACAGATCGAACTCGACCTCTATCCGGCTGCGCCGGGGTGCTGTCGCCTCCAGGAACAGCGTCATGAGGATGGCGACCAGGCCGCCGGTGGTTATGCCGTTCTGCAGCAGGCCCCCCGCGACGTCCGCAAGAAACTCGGGAAAGATCATGCCGTTCTGGCAGCCGGCGCCGACCCAGAACGCCACCCCGGCCACCAGCCCCTTGCGAGGGTCCATGCCGCCCTGCACGATCTCGGTCATGCCGCGCACGAAGGTCAATGCCATCACGACGGTCAGATACGCGCCGGCGACCGGGCCCGGAATGGCCAGGACCATGGCCAGCGCCTTGGGCAGGAGAGCAAGGCAGATCAGGATTGCGCCCGCGACGATGCCGACGCGGCGGGCGCCGACGCCGGTGAGGTCGACCGTCGGCACGCTGATCCCGATGGTCTGGGTCGGCATGATGCCGGCGAGGCCGGACAGCAGCTTGCAGACGCCGTCCGCGGCCACGGCGCCCTCTACCGCCCGGTAGTCCACGGCCCGCGGCCGGCGCCACGAGGCGCGCTGAATGGCGACCGCGCTGGTGATGGTCTGAATGGCGCCGATCAGGGCGACGAACACGAAGGCGGGGAGGAGCCCGACGAACGTCGGGCCCACGTCGAGCTCGACACCCGGCCACCCGCCCCGCGGCAAGCCGACCCACGGCGCCTCGACCACCCGGCCCAGGTCGTAGAGACCGAACGCCCCGGCGACCAGCGAGCCGCTGACGACCCCGATGACCGGAGCCCAAAGGCGGAGCGTCGCCGTCCCCTTCAGCGAAATGGCGATGATGACGAGCATCGTGGCCAGCGCCGTCAACGGCGCGCCCAGAGCCGGCACCGCATTCGGCGTCTGATCCATGCGGCTGAAGACGACCGGCAGCACGGTGACCGGTATCAGCATGTTCACCGTGCCGACGATGGTCGGCGTCAGAAGGCGCCGAAACAGCGAGAGCCGCGTGGAGATGACGATCGGCAGCAAGGACGACGCAACGACCAGCGTGCCGAGCAGTGCTGGCCCGCCCTCGGCCAGCGCGGCGGCGCTGAGCCCGATGAAGGCGCCCGCCGGGCCCATGGCGAGGATGTAGCCGGCTCCGATGCGGCCGGCGCGAACCGCCTGCAGCGCGGTGCAGACGCCGCTGATGGCGACTGCGCTGAAGACGGCCCAGGACAGGTACGCGTCGCTCGCGCCGGCAGCCCGGATCACGATCGTGGGGATCAGCACGATGCTGGCCACGCCGAGAACCACGAGCTGCAGGCCGCAGCCGAGAGCGAGCGCCGCCGGAGGACTCTCGTCGGGTTGATAGCGAACGCCCGTACCGCGGTGCGAAGCGTTGCTCATGAGGTGCCTCACTCCCGTGAGGCCGGCCGGCGATTCACGTGCGCGCTACACGCCCTCGACTATCGTGACGGTCGTATTGGAACACTTGTCGAGCATCGCTCTGAGCTCGGCGTAGTCCGGGGAGTCCCACCAGGCCTGCGCCCGTTCGACGCTCTCGAATTCCAGGAGCACGACGCGGTGAGGCGTCCAGTCGCCCTGTACGACCCTCGTGGCGCCGCCGCGCACCAGATACCTGCCGCCGTGGGCCTCGAGGACGGCGGGCGCTCGTTCGCGGAATTCGGCGAAGGCGGCGTGGTCGGTTATTTCAGCGTCTATCAGCGCGTATCCAGCCATGTTTCCCCTTCCGGATCCTTGTGGAGCCCGATGCCAAGCGTCTAACCTTGTACGCACGTATATTACCCCGACGCCGCCCTGTCGCGGCGCGGCGCTTGCGCGGCCGGCAGGGGGCCGGGTCGAGCAGCACTTCGACGACGGCTGGAGTGAGCCGGCGCCATGGTAGGGTAGTTTCCGTGCCTCCGGGAGCCCGGGAGGCAGGATCCGAAAGCGGGTAGTCCACCCGAACCGGAGGGGAGATCACGATGCGACGAAGGCTCGAACGGCTGGCGGTGGGCATCCTCCTGGCTCTGGGCGCGGCGGGGCTCGCGGTGAGCGCTCAGGAAGCCGATCCTGCGACCATCGCCGGCGTCGTCACCAGCGGCGCCGGTCCCGAGGCGGGCGTCTGGGTCATCGCGGAGACCGGCGACCTGCCGACGAAGTTCCGCAAGATCGTGGTGACCGGCAACGACGGGCGATTTCTGCTGCCGGAGCTCCCGGACGCGACCTATTCGGTCTGGGTGCGCGGCTACGGCTTGGTCGACTCGACGCCGGTCGCGGCCGCGCCGGGTGCGGACCTCGCGCTGACGGCCGCCGTTGCGCGGACCCCGCAGGAAGCCGCGGCGGTCTATCCGGCCGCCCACTGGCTGTCGTTGATCGACGTGCCCGAGGCGGACGAGTTTCCGGGGACCGGCCCCGACGGCAACGGCATCAGCGAGCAGCTCCGGACGCGCGACGAGTACCTCTACAACGTGAAGGCCTGCCTGCGCTGTCACCAGGTCGGGGGCGAGTTCACGCGCGGGCATCCGAACGCGGAGGAGTACGACTCGGCGGTCGACGCCTGGGACGCCCGCGTGCGGATGGGTCAGCGCGGGGCCGAGATGAGCATGTGGATGTCGCGCTTCGGGCGCGGGCGCGGGCTGGAGATGTTCGCCGACTGGAGCGATCGCATCGCGACCGGCGATGTGCCGCCGCCGCCGCCGCGCCCGCAGGGGTTGGAGCGGAACCTGGTCCTCACCCAGTGGGAGTGGACCGACGAGATGGGCAAGATCCACGACGAGGCGTCCACCGACAAGCGCAACCCGCGGGTGAACGCCAACGGCCCGATCTATGGCGTCGATATCGCGAACGACAACCTCGCCATGCTCGACCCGAACACCCACACCGCGACGATGGTGCGCATCCCGACCCTGGCGGACCGCTCGACCATGCGGGCGTCCTACGCGCAGTCGGGCTACCCGGCGTCGCGGCTGGCGGACATCGCGCGCTTCAATCCGGCCAGCATCCACAACCCGATGCTCGACAGCCGGGGCCGGGTCTGGTACACGGCGACGCTGCGTCCCCCGGAGAACCAGCCGGAGTGGTGCGGGGAGGGGGCGGACAACCAGTACGCGGATTACTTCCCGCTGGAGCGGTCGGGCCGCAACGTGAGCTACTACGACCCCGAGACCGGGGAGTTCACGATGGTGGACACGTGCTTCGGCAGCCACCACCTGCAGTTCGCGTACGACGACCGCGAGACCCTGTTCCTGAGCCGGCCCAACAGCGACGTGTTCGGCTGGGTCGACACGAAGCGGTTCGACGAGACCGGCGACGCGCGCCTGTCGCAGGGCTGGTGCCCGACCGTGGTCGACACCAACGGCGACGGCCGGATCACGAAGCCGTGGAACGAGCCGTCCGTGGTCGGCGGCGCCCGCTTCGAGGAGGACGCCACCCGGAGCACCTACGACTTCGACCCGGCGCGGGACACGCGTGTCGCGGTCGGCGCTTACGGCATCATCGTCAACCCGGTCGACGGTTCGGTCTGGGGCGCGCAGGATTCGTATCCCGGGCGGATCGTGCGGCTGGTGGTCGGAGACGACCCGCCGGAGAGCTGCATCGCCGAGGTCTTCGAGGTCCCCTCCGAGCGCTGGGACGTCGAGGCGGGCGGCGAGCGCGGCTTCATGCCGCGCGGCCTCGACGTGGACCGCGACGGCGTCCTCTGGACGGCGTTGTCGGGCACGAACCACCTTGCCAGCTTCGATCGCGGCAAGTGCGGCTCGCTGACCGGGCCGGCCGCCCACACGGGGCGCCACTGCGCGGAAGGCTGGACGCTGCATCCGCTGCCGGGTCCCACCTTCGAGGGCACCGACGTCCGCGCCGACTACAACTACTACAACTGGGTCGACCAGTTCGATACGCTGGGCCTCGGCGAGAACGTGCCGATCGCCACCGGCACCGGCTCGGACTCGCTGGTGGCGTTGCTGCCGGAGACGGGCGAGACGGTGGTCATGCGGGTCCCGTACCCGCTGGCCGGCTTCCACCCCCGGGGCCTCGACGGCCGCATCGACGATCCGGACGCCGGGTGGAAGGGCCGCGGCGTCTACTCGTCGACCGGGTCCGACACCGTATGGCACGCCGAGGACGGCTTCGCGGTGGAGAACGGCGAGTACCGGTCGATCTCGAAGCCGATCCTGGTGAAGTTCCAGATCCGGCCGCATCCGCTGGCCAACTGAGGGAGCTCCCGGCGCACAAACGCGCTGAACCGTTCGAATGAAGTGATGATCCGCGCGGTCGAGGGCGGATCTTCGCGCCCGCGCGAAGTAAAGTACGCCTGTGCCGCCCTCACGCCGGCCGGCGTGAGGGCCCGCCGTATCTTGAGCGATGCAAGGCGGCCGACACCGCACCGCCGGTGCCGTACCGCCAGCAAGCAGGAGGAAGTCAAATGAAACGCCTTGCCGCCGGTCTCGTCGTCGCCGTCGTCGCCGTGCTTCTCGTCTCCAGCGTCGCACCCGTGACGCGGGCCCAGGAGACGATGCCCTGGATGCGCGTCGACATCATGGAGATCATCCCCGAGGAGCTGAACGAGTTCATCGAGGTGCAGCTCGAGCGGGTCAACCCGGCCCTCCGGCGCGCGGGAGTGCCGTGGCGCTCGGCCTGGCGCACGGCCGAGTTCGGGAATCTGTACGAGCGGATGTTCGTCACGCCGATGGACGATCTCGCCGAGCTCGATCGCGGCGGGCCGCTGGCGTTTGCTCTCGATCGGGACGATCTGGAGGATATCGAGGAGCGCGTGCGCCGCACCATTTCCGGTCACCGGAGCTACGCATTGCGCTACCGGCCCGAGCTGAGCGTGGAATCACCGAATGCCGGCGGCCTCTCGCTGGCCTGGATCACGACGCTCGAGGTGGCGCCGGGACGCCTTGCCGACTGGCAGGCGTTCATGCGCGAGCGACTGCCGCTGTTCCGCGGTGACAACGTCGTGTTCGGCATGTACGAGCGCTACCTGGGATCCGGCGCGGCGGTGTGGCAGCTCGTGGAGAATCATTCGAGCTTCACCGAGTTGAACAACCCGACCATCATGCAGCGCGCCCTGGGCGCACGGACCAGCGACACGGCGGCCGGGCTGGCCGGTGTGGTCCTGTCGGTGGAGCGCACGGTGTTGCGGTACGACCCCGCGCTGAGCTTTTCGGGGACGGGACCCGAAGGCGGCCGGTTCCGGTAGGGCGATCCGGCCCGGGGACGGGGCGGCGGGGATTGGGGGGCTGGCGGCATGCGCCGTCCCCCATGCTTCCGGCGTTGGCGTCCCGCGACAGTCTACTGCTCGCTCCGGACGTACTTGACGAGCTGCCGCGGACCCACCTCGGCGCCATAGACGTTGCCCTCGGCGTCCACCGCCACGCCCTCGGCGGCCGTCGTCCCCCGCGGCACGGGGTCGGGGTCGGGAATGAAGTACCGCATGTGGCCGGTCACCGCGCTGCCGATGCGGATCCCGCGGCGCCAGCCCGGGTTGGACGTCGGGCTCGACTCGGAGTCGGCGCCGTAGATGTTGTCGTCGGCGTCGATGTAGATCCCGCTGAGCCGGCTGAACTGCTTCCACTGGTCGATGTAGTTGCCGTCCTGGTCGAAGATCTGGATGCGCACGTTCCCGCGGTCGGCGACGAAGAGGCGGCCGCGCGAGTCCATCGCCAGCCCGTGCGGCGTGCGGAACTGCCCCGGCGCGGTGCCGATGCCGCCCCACGACTTGATGAAGTTGCCCTGGCTGTCGAACTTGACGATGCGGGCGACGGTGTCCCAGCTCGCGCCCGCGCCCTGGCCGCTGTGGCCCTCGGCGACGAAGATGTCGCCGTTCGGGGCGACCAGCACGTCGTTCGGCTCGTTGAGGAGCGGTCCGGACCCGTCGCCGGCCACGCCGGGCCGGCCCAGCGTGAGCATCAGCTCACCGTCGGGGTTGAACTTGAAGACGGCGTGCCCCTTGCCCTCGTAGGCCGGACCGCGTCCCCGCGGGCCCTGCGCGTCGGTGAGCCAGACGTTGCCCCGTCCGTCGACGTGGATGCCGTGCGGGAAGATGAACATGCCGCCGCCGAAGCTCTTCAGCAGGTTGCCGTCCTTGTCGAACTTGAGCACCGGGTCGAGGTCCGATTCCGCGCAACTGTTCGCCCCGCACCGCTCGCCGACCCAGATCGACGTGCCGTCCGGATCGATGTCGACGGCGCTGGTCGAGCCCCAGGTGCGTCCCTCCGGCAGCTTGAAGTGGTCGTTGATGGTAGTGAACGGATTCGGGTGCTCGTTCGTCGGTCCGGTGACCGGCTGCGCCTGGGCGAGCCCCGCCGCCGAGATCACCGCCGCCGCCATGACCGCCGCCGCGCGAATGCGTGCTCGATTCCTCATCTGAAAGCCTCCCCGTGTGCGCGTTTTCCGAGCTGCGGCCTCGACGTCTTCCACGACGAACGCGTCCGGCCGCGGTTCAGAGACCGCCGCCCGCCGTCAACGCCAGCACCGCGTAGGCGGTGGCGGCGTCCCGCATGAAGCGACCCCGGTCCGACCCGGGATCGCGTTCCCGATTGAGCGACGACGCGGGCCAGGACCCGTCGGGGTCCTGGTTCCGTTCGAGCCAGGCGATGCCGCCCGCGACGGCCGGGTGGTCGCGCTTCAGGCCCGCCTGCCGCAGCGCCAACGTGACCAGCCCGGTCGCGTAGCCGTCGCTGTGCGGGTCGAGGGGCGTCTCGTCCCGCCGCGTCCAGGATCCCAGCGACGACAGGCTCCAGCCTCCGTCCTCTCGCTGCACGTTGGCGATCTCATCCACGATCGCCTGCCGCTGAGCGTCCGCCAGCACGCCACCCGGCAGCGCGCCGGAGGCCCACAGCGCCATGGCGCGATTGAAGGGCGGTTCGTCGTCCACCTGCCGCCGGAGGTAGTCGCCCAATCGTGCGAGGTTGTCCTGGATGTCCGGGCGGGAGGCGTAGTCGGCCGGCGCGAGTCCCACCGCGACGGCGGCCAGGGCCGCCCCGTGGAACGCCCCCTCGTCCGATTCCCACGGCGCCAGGTTGAAGTGCAGCCAGGGCCACGCCCCCTCGGCGGCGCCTGTCGTCTCCTGCAATGCCCACAGGTGGTCGAAAGCCCGCAGGGTCAGGTCGCTCAGCGTGCCGATCCGATCGTCGCGCCGGGCGAGCACCAGGGCGTTGAGTATCGCTTCGGTTCCCCGCGACTGACTGGTCTTCGGCGCGCCGTAGCGCTCGTCGGGGTAGAACGGGCCGACCTCGGTCCAGTGGCTGACGCGCGTCGTCACGCTGTCCAGCAACGCGCGCTCGGACCCTGCCGCCTCGCTCGCGCCGCCCGCCGGCCGCAGCATCGGTCGGGCCAGGCCGTAGGGGCCGGTCGTGTGGCAGGAAACGCAGAACGTGCCGCGTTCGCGCGCCGCCGTCTCCCAGCCCGACCACCACGCCACGCGCTGGTCGAGGTAGGCGGCGGCGGCCTCCGCGTCCCAGGTGGCGGGGCCGCCGCTCTGCGCGTGGGCCGGGGAGAGGCTCAGGAGCAGGACTGCCGCGAGCACTGCGATCTTCGGTTTCGTCATGTCGGAATCCAGTGGCTCATCATCTCATACCGGGCGGGGGTCACGGCTGGCTGCGCCGCGCAGAGCGGCTTGATTTACCAGGGTAATGCGACAGAGAATTGTGGGGACGTCGAGCAGGAGGCAGGGTATGGAACGGATTGAATCGAAGATCACATCCCAGGGGCAGGTATCGATCCCGGCCCGGATCCGCCGCAAGCCCGGGGTGCCTGGGTTCCCCTTCTCGCGTTCGCAGAAACCGTCTGGGTGCTGGATTCCGTCTACGGCCTGAACCGAAAACAGATCGGGACCGTCGTCGGCATGCTGCTCGATCACGACCGCCTGACGCTACAGGATGAGGACGTCGTCAGGAAGGCCCACTCGACGTTCGAACGCGGGCGAACTACCGGATTCTCCGATTGCCTGATCGTCGAGGCCGCCCGCAAGGCCGGGCACGTGCCGCTCGGCACGTTCGACAGGAAGATGACTCGTCCGGACGGAACGCAGCAGTTGTGACTACGGCTTCGATCACGACGTTGCTCGCTCAGTGGGCCAGCGGGTCCGGCCGCACCTGGAGCTTGAAGACCGGCGCCACGCGCTCGGTCCCGCCCTCGGCGTGGAACGGCGCCCGGCTCCCCGAGGTCGTCCAGATGCCCCGCCCCTTCCAGCCCGTGTCGGGGTCGTCGATCCGCCCGTCCAGGCCCTTGCCGAAGAAGCTCCCCAGCGGGTAGGGCACGCGGAAGTTGTGGAACTCGCCGTCCACCAGCGCCAGCACGCCCTCCGAGAGGTTGCCGGTGGCCAGCGGGATGTTCTCGCCGAGCCCCAGCAGGTCGAACCGGTCGGTGAAGTTGTAGTAGGCCGATTCGGCGGCCCCGGAATCGACCGCGCCCTTGAAGTTCGGCCCCGGGAACTGGTAGAGCGCCCAGCCCTCCGGACAGTGCCGGCCGGTGGCGTCAGGTCCGTTGAGCGGACCGGCGCACCTGGTGCGGTCGAAGCTCGCGAAGTGGCCGCTCGCCAGCACCGTCCACACGACGCCGTCGCTGTCGACGTCCATGCCGCGCGGCGAGAATCCCTGCACGGAAGCGTCCGAATCGTTCCACGGCACTTCGTAGAATTCCACCAGCGCGGTGTTGACCGGATCGTCACCCGGCACCAGCCGCACGAGCCCGCCCGGGAATCCCAGGGTGGAGCCCCAGATCGATCCGTCCAGCGGACTCGGCGCGACGCCGTAGAAGCCGCGCTCGATCCGCGCGTCCTGCGTGGGATCGATCGGCTCGCCCGGCTCGACGTAATCGTCCCGCCGGCCGTTGCCGTTGGTGTCGAGCACCTGCACCGTCCAGCCCTGCGCCAGCTCCTCGTCGCCGGTCGCGTCGAACACCGTCGTGTCGAACCAGGCGACCACCGGTCCGCTGCCGCAGAACCACAGCTTGTCGTCGTAGGCGAAGTTCAGGTGATGCGTCCCGAAGCAGGTGTTGACGGTGGTGACCTCCCCCGTTTCGGGGTCGTACATCTGGACCTGGCGGTTGCTCCGCTCGATGGGGAAGGCCTGCGCGGAGGGGTGGCTCGAACCCGGCCCGCAGAGAGCCGGGGTCTCGGCCGCGCGCACCCGGGCGGCGATCCAGACGCGCGCGCGTCTGTCCATGGCGAAGCTGTGGGCGACGCTGCGGCTGTGCCAGATGACGTCCTCGCCCCAGTAGGGCGACGGCATCTTGGGCGGGGTGTCCGCCGAGTTCGGCGTGTCCGCATCGCGCACCTGCAGCGGCACCACGCTGGCCACGTGGGTGTTCGGGTCCACGACCGGCATGTCGTCCGTGCTGTTCTCCGGGGCGCCGTAGACCGGGCCGTTGGCGTTGACCGTCGGGTCGCGCTTGTCGGCCGAGATCAGGTCGTGCATGTAGGCCTCCGGATCCGACCAGTCCCACATCGTCACGACGACGTTGCGCTCCACGCCCCGCGGGCGGGGCGGCGGCGTCATCGGGTACTCGCCCGCCTGGATTCGGTCGGTCCAGTCGGCGTACATCGCCAGCGCGCGGTCGCGCCCCACCACGGCCAGACGAGCGTCCATGGTGGCGCCCGCCTGCCCGGACTGCACGCGGCGGTCCCAGGCCGCGAAGTGCGAGTCGAAGTCGCCGAGGGCATCGGGGATCTCGCGCGTGGCCTTGTTGCCCAGCGCGTGGCATCCGGTGCAGCCGTCCGTGTTGACCACCGAGCGGATCCACTCGCCCTGCGACTCGATGTCCGGCGAGATGCCGTTCCCGGCCGTGCCCGTGCCGGGGAACTCGTCCGGCGCCGGGACCTCGAGCAGCGCGAACCAGTCCTGGGCCGGGTAGTACTCGGCCGCCGCCGCCGCGTCGGGGGCGGGTACCGCCGTGAGATCGAGCGCCGCGCCGGGCTCGGCCCGCACCTTCTCGGAGTCCACCAGCCCGTAGCCGCGCACCCACACGTCGTAGGCCGCCTCCGGCAGATCGGGGAGGAGGTAGCGTCCCGCGTCGTCCGTCACGACGATCCTGACGAAACGGGTGGGCAGGTCGCGCGTCTCGGCGATCACCCAGACCCCCGCCTCGGGGCCGTCGGCGCCGGTGACCACGCCGGCGATGTCGTCGCCGTCCATCGGGATCGTGTCGCCCGGCGCCTGGCCGGCGGGCGTCGCAACGATCGACAGGGCGAAAGCCACTGCTCCCGCGAATCCGATCCCGCTCGAGGACAACACTCTCCGTGCCATGTCTCACCTCTGTATCCCTGGCCGAATCGCCGGCCGCTGGACCCGGAACGTGCTGTCGAGCATGCGCGTGTCGGGAAGCGACGTCAAGTGGCCGCACCGCCGGACGTGAAGACCGCGCGTACCGCATGATCCCCGGCACTCGGTTCGGCGTCCGGATCTCCCCCGGACCACGCGAGCACGTCGGCCTTGGGCGGCAGTCGTCGCCCCATCGTAACGACTTGCCGCGTCTTTACCACCCTGTTGGTGGTATAAGGGCGACACGGGCGGCCACGCGGTCTGCGGGCGCCGACGGGCGGCGCCGGGGAGTTGCGATCATGTCGAAGGGAACTCGCGTCGGCGTCGCGGCGGTGGTCCGGGTGGCGGTCGCCGCGCTGATCGTGGCGGGCGCCTCCCTTGGCGAACCGGGTGTCCGGCCGGGGAGCATGGCGGCGGCGCAGGTACCGGGGGCGGACGGGGGCTTCACGGCGGAGCAGGCCGCGGCCGGGTGGACGGTGTATGCGCGACAGTGCGGAGAGTGCCACGGGGAGACGCTGGACGGGGCGGAAGCGCCCGCGCTGCGCGGGGTGGACTTCCTGAACGGCTGGGCCGGGCAGACCACCGACGATCTGTTCACCTATCTGCGGGAGGCGATGCCGCCCGGCGGCGGCGGCTCGCTCGGCGATCCGGTCTATCTGAACCTGGTCGCCTACCTCCTGGACGCGAACGGCGCCCGGCCGGGAGACGCGCCGCTGACGGCCGACGCGGCGGTCACCATCGGCGCCGCGGCGGACATCGCCGAGGCGCGGCGTGCGGCGGAGGCGGGCGAGGTGCCGCGGCGGCGGCCGGCGCGGTTCGTCAACCGGGAGGTGCCGCACGAGCTGAGCCCGGTGACCGACGAGATGCTCGCGGACCCGCCGCCGGGCGACTGGCTGAGCTGGCGGCGGACGCGCGACAGCCACGGCTACAGCTCGCTCGATCGGATCACGCGCGACAACGTCGACCAACTGCGGCTGGCCTGGGTGCTGGCGATTCGCGAGGGGAACAACCAGACCACGCCGCTGGTGCACGACGGCGTGA
This sequence comes from Vicinamibacterales bacterium, assembly GCA_965116825.1. Lineage (GTDB taxonomy): Bacteria > Acidobacteriota > Vicinamibacteria > Vicinamibacterales > UBA8438 > WTFV01. The sequence goes on along the minus strand of OZ220736.1, from coordinate 1,670,839 downwards.
TGTTCCTGGCCAGCCCGGGCAACGTCGTGCAGGCTATCGACGCGCTCACCGGCGACGTCATCTGGCAGTACCGGTGGCCGCTGCCGGAGGATGCGCCGCAACGGGCCGCGACCCGCACCCTGGCGCTCTACGGCGACAAGGTCTACCTGGCCACCCACGACGCGGCGCTCGTGGCCCTCGACGCGCGGACCGGCGAGGAAGCATGGCGCGCCGTGAAGGCGGATTACCGGCAGGGGTTCCGCCAGAACTCCGGGCCGGTCGTCGCCAACGGCGTCGTCGTCAGCGGAATGAACGGCTGCAACCGCTACAAGGAGCAGACCTGCTTCATCACCGGGCACGACCCGGACTCCGGCGAGGAGCTGTGGCGCACGTCGACGATCGCGCTGCCGGGCGATCCGAACGACGCATCGTGGGGCGACACGCCGCCGTATCTGCGGGCGGGCGGCGACTCGTGGATTCCGGGCAGCTACGACCCGGAGCTCGGCCTCTTCTACATCGGCACCGCGCAGGCCAAGCCGTGGGTGGCGGCGAGCCGCGGGATGACGACGCGGCAGGACGCGCTCTACACCAACTCGACGCTCGCCCTGAACCCCGCCACCGGGCAGGTGCAGTGGTACTTCCAGCACGCGCCGGGAGAGACGCTCGACCTCGACATCGTCTACGAGCGGGTGCTGGTGGATGCGGACGAGGAGAAGTGGCTGTTCACCATCGGCAAGGACGGCATCCTCTGGAAGCTCGACCGGCGGACGGGCGCGTTCGTCGACCTGCGCGAGACGGTCCACCAGGACGTCTTCGCCTCGATCGACCGGACCACCGGCGAGCTGACCTACCGGCAGGACATCATCGACGCCCGCATCGGCGACCGGGTGCCGGCCTGCCCCAGCCTGCTCGGCGGCCACAACTGGCAGGCCTCGGCGTACCACCCCGGCGCTCACGCGCTGGTGATTCCGCTCCACCAGGCCTGCATGTACCTGACCGGCCGCGAGGTGGAGTTCGTCGAGGGCGGCGGCGGTGCGGCGGGCCGCTCCGAGTTCCGCGAGATGCCGGGCAGCGACGGCAACGTGGGCAAGCTGGCCGCCTACGACGTGCGGACGATGGAGGAGCTGTGGAGCCGGGAGCAGCCCGCTCCCTTCCTGACGTCGACGCTGACGACGGCCGGCGGCCTCGTCTTCGCGGGCGACGCCGACCGCTACTACCGGGCGTTCGATGTCCGGACCGGGGACATCCTCTGGGAGACGCGCCTCGGCGCCGCGGCGCACGGTTATCCGATGACCTACGAGGCGGGGGGACGCCAGTTCCTCGCCGTCCCGGCCTCGCTGGGGGGTGCGTTCCGGGGCCTCACCGCGCAGCTCCGACCGGAGATCTTCCAGCCGGAGGGAGGCAACGCACTGTACGTGTTTGCATTGCCGGAGTGACCGCGACATGAGGTAGTGGAGGGCTGGTTCGATGCAAGTCTTGAAGATCCCGGCGCAGGCCGGCCTGCTCGGATTTCTCGTCCTCGTCGTCGCGACGGGCAGCCTGCACGGCACGCAGGAGCCCGAGCCTGTCCGCGAGACGATCGTCTACAGCAGCATCCAGCCGTCCAACTGGGATCTGTACCTCTTCGACGGCCCCGGCTCGGAACCGCGGCGGCTGACGACGGATCCGGGGCTCGACTACAACGGCGCGATCTCCCCGGACGGCCGCTGGGTGGTGTTCACCTCCGAGCGGCGCGGCAATCCGGACCTGTACGTGCTCGACCTCGAGGGCGACGCGGGGCCGCGGCCGCTGGTGGAGAGTCCCGCGCTGGAGGACGCGGCGGCCATCTCGCCGGATGGCGAACAGTTGCTCTTCGTCGGCACGCGGGACGGCAACGCGGACGTCTTCGCGATCCCGTTCCGGCCCGAGGACCCGTCCGCGGCCGGCGAGGCGGTGAACCTGACGCGGCACGCGGCGGGAGACTACAACCCGGCCTTCTCGCCCGACGGCGGCCGGATTCTCTTCTCCAGCAGCCGCGACACGGCGGTGGCGACGAGCACCGGGGCCGGCCCCCCGGCGGCCTATCTGGCCAGCGAGTTGTACGTGATGCAGGCGGACGGGAGCGACGTGCGGCGGCTCACGCACCACGAGAGCTGGGACGGCGCGCCGGCGTGGACGCCGGACGGGCAGGAGGTCGTCTTCTACTCGCAGCGCGACGGCGACCCGCGCATCTACCGCACCGGCATCGACGGCATGGACGGCGCCATGCCCGAGCCGATCTCCCCCGCGGGCGAAGCGGCGCTCTCGCCGGTTCCCGCGCCCGACGGCCGGCTTGCCTTCACGACTCGCCGCGACGACCGCTGGTCCATCGTCAGCACCCGGCCCGACGGCTCGGACCCGCGGGTCGAGAGCGACACCGCCCGCGATTACTGGGCGCCGGCCTACGACTCCGTCTCGGGGCGCCTGCTGGCGCACGGGCCGGGACCGGGCGATCCGGCGTCCCGCTTCGAGAGCGACGCGCCGGGGGCGTTTCTCATCCACCCGCCGCTCGCCGTCGACCTGCCGGACCGCCGCGTGTCGCTGATCGGCATCCGGGGCTATCTGCCGGCCGTGGATCGCACCACCGGAGAGATCGCCAGCAGCGAGGCGTTCGCCCGCCTTGTGGCGTCCCGGGCCGACGGTACCCGCAAGCGCGTGGTCTTCGACCTGGCCGGCGCGGATCGGTACCGGGGCCCCGACTCCGTCTGGGGACCTTCCTGGTCGAAGGATGGCCACTGGCTGGCGTTCGCGGTCGGGCCGCCTTTCGCGCGCGGCAACGTGGACGTCGATATCTGGAAGATCCGCGCCGAAGGCGGAGAGGCCGTTGACCTGACCCTCGACTCGGAAGCCAACGACGCGTTCCCCGACTTCTCCCCCGACGGCCGGCGCATCGTCTTCCGCAGCATGCGCGACGGGAACGCCGAGATCTACGTGATGAACGCGGACGGCGCCGGCGTGCAGCGGCTGACGCACCACGAGGCGACGGACACGATGCCCGCGTTCTCTTCGGCGGGCGACCGCGTCGCGTTCACGTCGCTCCGGGACGGGAACTTCGAGCTCTATACCATCGCGTTCGACGAGGACGGCCGGCCAGGGCGCCCGGAACGCCTCACCCGGAGCCCCGGCCACGACATGCATCCCCGTTTCTCGCCGGACGACGAGTGGGTGCTCTTCACGTCGCAGCGCGGCGAGTTCAACGACGAGCTGCCGCTGTTGCGCGTCGTCTTCCAGCCCCAGCCGTACGGCGAGCTGCACGCCGTACGCCTGGCGGACGGGACGGTGGTCCGCCTGACCCACAACAAGTGGGAGGACGGCCCGACGGCGTGGGTCAGGGGCGTGCCCGGCCTCGACTGAGCAGGCTCGCCGCTATCACGGTGCCGGAGCGTTGGTTGAAGACATCGTGGCTGAGGACGACGACCGGGCGCTTGCCGGCCTGTTCGTGACCGCGCCGGCCGAGCTTTTCGGCAAGGGCCGACTCGACCGCCTGGCTCCGGTTGGGGAAGCGCCGTTGGGAGCCGCAGCCCGGTGGCCCACCCCGCGGCGGACCACCTGCCTCGCCGAGCCCCCGGCCGACTCCCGTCAGTCCGCACCGGCCCCTGGTGCGAGGGCAAGCAGCGGCGGGGCTATGATGGAGGTGGAGGCCGGATGCGCCGGCCCACCGCGAACAGATGCCCTTCAGGTCGGTCTTCGTCGCCGTCACCATCAGCGGCGCGCTGCTGCTGTCGGCCCTGCTGATCAACCAGGCGCGGCCGGATTCGGAGGTCCGGCAGCCGTCGCCGGAGCTGGTGCGGGCGACCGGGCGGTGCGCGCAGTGCCATCGGGAGGAGACCGCGGCCGTCGTCCACCAGTTCGAGCGGAGCGAGCACAGCCGCGCCAACGTCACCTGCCTGGACTGCCACCAGCCGCACGCCGGGCAGGAGACGCACGACCACTACAACTTCCGGCTCGCCCGCGACGTCACCTCCCTGAACTGCCGGGGCTGCCACCGCACGGAGTACGAGCAGTTCGCGCGCAGCCGGCACGCGCTGCCGGCCTGGGCCGCCGTCAGCGGCACGGCCGGGATGTCGCCCGAGCAGCTCGCGTTCGGCGAAAGCCACCATCCCGGCGCCGTGGACCGTCCCGCCAACGCACTGGCCAGCCTGGAGGGCGCGGCGGCGACCGAGACCGGCTGCCTCGGCTGCCACCGCATCGGCCAGCCCAACCGCGACGGCTCCATCGGAAGCTGCACCGAATGCCACTCGCGGCACTCGACGTCCATCGCGCTGGCCCGCGAGCCGCAGACGTGCGGGCAGTGCCACATGGGGCCCGACCACGCGCAGGTGGAGATCTACACCGAGTCGAAGCACGGCGCGCTGTTCGCCGCGCAGCGCGCCTCGCTGAACCTGGACGCCGAGCCCAAGCGGCTGACGACGGCCGACATGCCGGTGCCGACGTGCGCCACCTGCCATCTGAGCGGGCTGGACGGGCTGAAGGTGACCCACGACACGACGGAACGGCTGTCGTACTGGCTGTTCGCCCCGATCTCCGAGCAACGTCCGGGGTACGCGCGGGCGCAGACGGAGATGCAGGAGACGTGCCTTCGCTGCCACGCTTCGACGAGCGTCGGGCGCTTCTACGAAGAGGCGGAGGCGGTCCTCGACGCGACCAACGAGCGGGTCCGCGAAGGGCAGGCGCTGATGGCCGCGCTGCGCGCCGACGGGCTGCTGACCGCCGAGCCGTTCGACGAGCCGATCGAGTTCCTGTACTTCGACTTCTGGCACTACTTCGGGCGCACCGCCAAGCACGGCGCGTTCATGGGCGGGGCCGACTTCGTCCAGTGGCACGGCAACTACGAGCTGCTGCTCAAGCTCACCGAGCTCGAGGAACTGGCCGCCGGCCTGCGGAACGCGCGTGCCGATCGCTGAGCCGGAACCGCGCCGGCCGCGCCGGCCCCCTTCTCTGCGGCTGCTTCCGGAGATCCGCGACCGGAGCGCGCTGCTGGAGGCCTTCGTACTCGCGAACTTCGCCTTCCTGGTCCTGGACGTCTTCCTGGCCCACTCCGTCAACGCCTTCCGTCACCGGGCGGAGTGGATTCCCTTCGTCTTCTCGATCGCCGCCACGCTGCTGCTCGCCCCCGCGCTGCCGGCGGCCGGCCGCACGACCCGAGGGAGCTACGCGCACCGCGTCGGACTCTTGGTCGGCTTTGGCGCCATCGCGCTCGGCGTGGCCGGTGTCGTCTACCACCTGGAGAGCCAGTTCTTCTCGCAGTGGACCCTCCGCAGCCTGGTGTACACGGCCCCGTTCGCCGCCCCGCTGGCCTACGCCGGCCTCGGCTTCCTGCTGCTCGTCAACCGCATGGTGCCGCGCGACACCGGCGAGTGGGACGGGTGGGTGGTGTTCTTCGCCCTCGGCGGCTTTCTCGGCGTCTTCGTCCTCGCGCTGTGCGACCACGCGCAGAACGGGTTCTTCCACGCCAGCGAGTGGTGGCCGGTGGGCGCGAGCGCCCTGGCGGCAGGCTTTCTGTCGGTCGCGCTCGCGGACCGGCGCGCCGCCTTCCTGCGGCTCTGCTTCGGCGTGCTCGCGCTGCAGGCCGTCGTCGGGCTGATCGGCTTCTACTTCCACGTGGCGGCCGACGTCAACGGGTTGTCGGCCAGCCTGTTCGAGAACTTCGTGCACGGCGCGCCGCCCTTCGCGCCGCTGCTGTTCGTCGACCTCGGGGTCCTGGCGGCGATCGGGCTCGCTCCTGCCTGTCTATGTTCGAGCGGCAGCCGCTCTTCGACGCGCTGCTGCTGCCGGCCATCGAGAACCCGTCGGTGACCGCCGTCACCTTCGTGCTGGACGAACGGCAGCGCCCGAAGTGGGAGCGCGACGTGCAGCCCAAGGTGGCGGCCTGCGGCGGCGCCGGCAAGGTCGCCGAGCCGGTGTGGTCCAGCCTCCCGGAGGACGTCTCGTTCATCCTGGCGGACACGCAGACCAGCGGAGCCACGGAGTGCCTGCTCAGCTTCTGGGGCGAGCCTTTCATGTCACGCCGCGTCGGCCGCGACGTGCCCCGCTACATCTTCCACGTCACAGGACACTCCGAGCTGATCGAGCGCCTGGCGGAGCTGGCTCAGCCGCCGTTCGTCAGGTAAGCCGCATCAGCGATCTCGCTCGTCGCTTCCCAGGTGACCCAACAGACCCCACACGAACACCCCGACGCCGAACAGGCCGACGACGAGGCCGACCGGCAGCATGACCATCGTCACCCCCAGACCGAGGCCGAAGACCATCAGGACGAACCCGATGACCACGGCCGCCACGTGGGCGAGGACCAGGCGGGCCTGCTCGAGCCACCGGCGCCCTGGACCTGCTGGTTGTGTCGCCATCGCAATCCCGTCAGTACCTGCCTGGCGCCCCGAAGTCGATCTCGATGGTCGGTTCCGGCTCGTGAACCGAGAACTCCCCGTCCGCCACGCGGGTCCTGCAGATCGTCCGGCGCTTCGCCGCGGCGCGGGCGGAGGAGGTGCCGGGCGTCGGCCTGGGCGTCGAGCATCGCGTCGCCGACGAGCGACTCACCGGGCACGCCCTGACGCTGAATGGGGCGCTCGTGCACGCGGCGTTCTTCGCCGGCGCCTCGAAGGAAGCCTGATGGCGCCCTTCATGCCACTCCGCCACTCCGGAACCACGCCGCAAACAACAGCGTTCGCACCCGCCGGGCGGTGCTGCGCCCGCCGGCCGGAAACCACGCCAGCTCGCAGCCGGCGCCGTCCCGGGACTGCGCGGAGCGGGCACGGACGCCGCGCAATCGCTCGGCCTTCGCGCGCGCACCGACCGGCTGGCAGCGCGCGTGCGGGACCGGCGTGCCGTTTTCGTGGAGCGGATACGTGGCGGGCAGCCCGGCGGCGCGCAGTCCGGCCGCCGAGTGCGCGTCGCAGACGATCTGGCGGCGCGGCAGCGTGCAGCCGATCAGCACCGGCCCCGTGTCGGCGCGGAGGTCTTCCGGCTCGTACGGCCAGCCGGCGATGAAGGCGCGCAGGTTCAGCCGCGCCGTCCCGAGGTCCTCGTTGAGGTAGAGCACCCGAAAGCTGTCCGGCGGATTCCAGCGTCCGCCGCGTCGCCGCGCGAAGTCCGCATCGAGCGGGTCGCTCCACGAGGGGTCGGCGATGCGCCACCAGACGTGTGCGTCGGGTACTGCTTCGCGCCGCAACGCCGCGGTCATGCATGGACCCGGTCGAACCGGAACATGTCCCGGCACGCGGCCAGCACCGCGCCGGTGTCGCCCCGCCCCAGCAGGTCCACCAGGGACACGCCGTCGAGGGCCGGAATCGGGCGGCGCACCACCGCCGGGATGCGATCCCGCTTGAGATGGTGGACGAGCAGATCGGTGGCGGCGGCCAGATCCGCCACCGCACGGGCGCGCTCCCGGGGCACGCCGTGCCGCCGCCATTTGCCGACCGCTTGGCGGCTCACGCCGAGCAGGCGGGCCGCCTCGGCCTGACTCAGGCCCCACGTCTCGGTCGTTCGCGTGAAGGCGTCGACCGCGCGACGATGGTCGAGTGCGGCGATGAAGGCGTCGAGCCATCCGCCGTCGTGTCGATGCGCCGTGAACGTCCGTTCGGCCGCTTCTTCCGGATCGAGCGCGCCAGGCGCTGCGGCGGTGTTGCCGTCCTCCAACTCCATATGGGCAACCGTATGTCAATCGCTACCGTACGTCAACCGCGTAGCGAGCGACGCCGGCGGTGGCGCCCGGCGGGAACATCGCGCCTGCTCCGTGAACATTCGACGGCAGGGTTCTATCATTCCCGCGCATGGACCCGGTGACCGTCGCTCTGCTCTGCGCGGTGGCGTTCGCGTCGGCCGCGCTGTCGGCGGTGGTCGGCCTGGCCGGCGGCACCGTCCTGCTGGCCGTCATGCTGTTGTTCTTCGAGCCGGCCGTCGCCATTCCGCTGCACGGTGTCATCCAACTGGTCTCCAACGGTGCGCGCACCGTCGTGCAGGGGCGCCACGTGGCGTGGAGCGTCGTCGGCTGGTACTCGCTGTTCCTGCTGCCGCTGGCGCTGGCCGGGGCGCGCGTGGCGCTCGCCATGCCGGCAGCGCTCGGCACGACCCTGATCGGCGTATTCGTGCTGGTCGCCACGTTGCGGCCCGAGTGGCTGCGAATTCGTCCCGCCGGTGCGGGCGGCGAGGCGCGCCGCTTCGCGGTGCTGGGCGGTATCGCCGGTTTCCTGGGCAGCCTGGTCGGGGCGGTCGGGCCGCTCGTCGCGCCGTTCTTTCCGCATCTCGGCCTCTCGCGGCGGGGCGTGGTAGGCACCGCGGCGGCCTGTCAGGGGGCAGGACACCTGGCGAAGATCGCGGCGTTCGGCTGGGTGGGCTTCTCGTACCGCGAGCACCTCGGGCTGCTGGCGGCGATGTCCATGCTGGTGATTGCCGGTACGACGGCCGGCAGCCGACTGCTCGATCGCGTCGACGAGGTTCTCTTCACGCGCCTCTACCGCACCGTCCTCGTTCTGGTCGCGTTGCGCCTGGTGTCGAGCGCGGCGTGGATGGGCGACGTGGCGGCGACCCCTGCGCCGACACCCTGAGCCGACTTGACCGGAAGGTCGTGATTGTCGACGACATCGTCACGAGCGGCGGTTCCCTGCTGAAGGCGGTAGAGGAAGCGCGCCTCTCTCGACCTGATCTGGCCAGCTTCCTGGCTGAAGGCCGCTCCCCTCGCGGCCGTGGGAGAGCGAGCGTTCGACCGCTACGGCGTCCGCCGGTTGTGGTGAGCGCGGTACAAGCGGCGCCCCGTTCGTCCGAGGCTGCATTTTTTCGCGGTTCACGTGTACGGTTGGCCTCTTCCGGACGTTACACGGATGAGGAGAAGTGCGGCCGGGTTACGAGCCTGCCGCCAAGGGTTGCAAGAAGCATGCAGGCGACGTTGACGTGGCTCGACCTGACGGCGAGCGACCGCGACAAGATGCGGCGGGTGCTGGATCTGTTCAAGGAGCAGGGCACGCTCGACGAGCTGGGGCTCGGGAGCCTGCGGGACGTGCTCTCGGAAGCGCTGTTCCCCGGCACGTCGTCCATCCAGACACGGCTGCGGTATGTCCTGTTCATCCCGTGGCTCTATCGCCGACTGGAGGATCGGAAGGTCAGGGCCGGCGAGGTGCAGCAAGCGGCTCGGAGGGCCGAGATCGATCTCATCGGCCCGCTCGAAACGAACTCCGACGGCGCGGGGATCATCGGCCAGAGGGCTCGCGGCGCGCTCGTGCGGCTGCCGAGCTCCGTCTACTGGGGCGCGCTCACGCGGTGGGGCGTCTTCCAGCCGCAGCAGAGCCAGGGCTGGTACCAGTCGCGCTTCGACGCCCTGGTGAGTGGGCGCGGCGCCGTCGGTCGCGCGGACGATCCGGGCGTGGTCTGGAGTCGGCAACCGCACTGGCATCCGCGGCTACCGAAGCCCCCGGCGGGGTTTCCCTGGGAAGCGTCATTCGCGTTGACCCGTGACGAGGCCGACTTCCTGCGCGGCCGCGTGGAGGAGCGCTGCGCGGGCACGCTGCTGGCGTGGCTGGTTCGGAACGGATCGGAAGCGCCGGCGCCGGACGTCTGGGACGATCCGGATGCGCTGCGCGCACCGGACGGCATTCGCGAGACCCTGGAGCTGGCGCGGCGGTTCTCGCTCCACGTCGAAGGCTTGCCGTGGCTCTACAACCTGGTCGTGGCGGAACGCCGGCGCGAGGTCCTGGACTCGGACGAGGACGAGTCGATCGACGAGTTCCGGGCAGGCCTCGCCGAGTGGGCTGCGGAGGAGGCCGACGAGGAACGCCCGTTCGAGCCCGATGCGCTCTGGGAGCTGGTGGTCCGGCGCGGCGGACGCCTTCCGTATCCGCAGCGCGTCTTCATCGAGAGTTGGTCCCGCCGAATCGCGGAGTCGGGGCCCGACAGGGTCGCCGACGACGATCGATTGCGGGCGCTGGTCGCCGACCGCGAGCTGCGCCTGAAGGGAGCCCGGGCCCGGCTGGCCAACCCGAGTCGCCTTGTGGACTGGAGCCCGGGGGCCGGCGTCGGCCGGATGGACTTCCGCTGGTTTCGCGTCCGGCAGCTCCTGATCGACCTGCACCGGGGGTTGGCCGCCTGATGCTCCCGCCGGACTCGCGCGCCACCGCGTTCGAGCTGATCCGCCCGCCGAGCGGGTACCGGCTCGACTTCGCCGTGCTGACCACCTACACCCTCGATCTGGAGGCGCTGCTCGTGCTGCCCCTGTCGGTGCTTGCGCATCCCGACGGCGGCCTGGAGGAGCTGCTGGCCGATCCGCTGCGGCTGCACCAGGCGATCCGGGACGCCGGCGATCGCGTGCATGCCTTCGTCGACCAGAAGGGCATCGCGATTCCGCGCGGCGCGCGATCGCTGTACTCGATGCTCGAGTCGAGCGTGCATCCCGTGCGCGCGCCGAACGGCGGCGCCTTCCATCCCAAGGTGTGGGTAGCCCGGTTCACGGCGAAAGACGACGAAACGGCGGACGACCTGCTGCGGGTGGCGGTCCTGTCGCGGAACCTGACCTTCGACCGCTCCTGGGACGTCGCCCTGGCGAGCGAGGCCCCGTTTCGGAGCCGCCGGTACGTGGCCGCGAGCCGGCCGCTCCGGGATTTCCTCCTGGAGCTGCCGCAACTGGCCACGGACGGGAACCGGCTTCCACAAGACGTCGCGGAACGGGTGGAGGGGCTGGCCGACCAGGTCTGGCGGACGGCGTTTCCCGCCCCCGAGGGATTCGACGCGCCGATCGAGTTCCATGCGCTCGGATTGGCACGTGGGCGCCGAACCTGGAGTCCGCCGTCGAGCGGGCATACGGCGCTCGCGGTCGCCCCGTTCGTCAACCGGACAGGACTCGACGCCGTCGCCGGGCTGGGCAGGGACGACCGGACACTAGTGAGTCGGCAGGAGGAGCTCGACAAGCTGTCCGAAGACGCCCTCGCCGCATGGAAGCAGATACTCGTCCTTTCCGATACCGCCCAGGGAGAAGCCGAAGATGGCCCGGCGGACGCGGACGAGGAGGGTCGGAGCGACAAGGCCGGCACGGACAAGGACGACCCTGGAACCGGCGCGGATACTCGTCCGTCGGGGCTGCACGCCAAGATGATCGCGGTGGAACACGGTTGGCGCGTGACGTGGTCGGTCGGCTCCGCGAACCTGACCGCGGCGGCGTTCACCGGCAGCAACGTCGAGATGATGGCGTCCGTAACGGGCAAGAAGGGGGGCGCCATTGGCCGCGGCATCGGTCACTTCCTCGACGGCGGCTTCCTGAAGTTGTGCGTGCCGTACCGGAGAGTCGAGCAAGAGGACGAGGATCCGCGCGTGAGCGAGGCGCGAGCACGTCTCGAAGCGGCGCGAGATGTTCTCGTGGATGCGGACCTGCGCGTAGTCTGCGTTGCCGGGGACGACATCTGGACGTTGACGATCGACGGTGTGGTTCCGCCCGGCGACGATGTCGAGGTCGCAGTCTGGCCCGTCTCCGTTGCCGAGGATCGGGCCCTGGGCCTGGACGAGCCGTTGCGCTGGAAGCTGCCCGTCGCCAGCCTGACGGCATTCATCGCGTTTCGGTTGCGTGTCGCCGTGCGCGGCGTGGACGACATCCGCATGACCCTGCGGCTTCCCGCCGAGGGAATGCCCGCCGACCGGATGCACCACGTGCTCAGGGGCCTGCTGAACAGCCCGGAGAAGTTCCTCCGCTTCCTGCGGGCCTTGCTGGGCGGGCTCGAGCAGTTGTCCGGGTGGCTGTCGGAAGAAGGAAAGGGAGACGGCCCAGGCCCCTGGGGAGTCGGCCTCGGCGGCGAGACCCTGCTCGACGACCTCGTCCGCACCGCCTCCCGGGACCCTGATCGCCTCAAGCCGGTCCGCCGCCTGATAGACGACTTGCGGAAGACGGAGGAAGGACGGCGCATCGTGCCCGACGAGCTGTTCGCCGTGTGGACGGCCGTCGAGGAGGCGCTCGCGCCGGAGCCACGTTCATGAAGCGACCATCCGTCGAGGCGAGTCTCAAGCCCCTCAAGCCGTTCCAGCACCGTACGGTGGAGCACGCCTTCCACCGCCTGTTCACGGCGCAGGACGGCACCGGGCGCTTCCTGGTGGCCGACGAGGTGGGCCTCGGCAAGACGCTGGTCGCTCGCGGCATCATCGCCCGCGCCATCGACCACCTCTGGAACGACGTCGAGCGGATCGACATCGTCTACATATGCAGCAACGGCAGCATCGCGCGCGCCAATCTCCCCAAGCTGCAGGTGGGCGGGGCGGAGCAGCGGTCGTTCGCGCTCGCGACCCGCCTGACGATGCTGGCCACGGAGCTGGCGAGCCGGGAAGGCGAATCCGGGCTCGCCGACAGCAAGCTGAACTTCGTCAGCTTCACCCCCGGCACCTCGTTCAAGCTGGGGCAGTCGGCCGGACGGGGCCGGGAGCGGGAGGTGCTGTTCCAACTGCTCGATCCGCTGGTGGGGCCGCGCACCGCGCTCATGAATCTCCTGCAGGGAGGGATCACCAGGAGAGACAGATGGCGCTCGCGGCTGGAGAACTACCCCCGGCCCATCGACGACACCATACGGCGTGGTTTCGAGGCGGCGCTCCATGAGGAGACCGACCTCCAGGGCAGGCTCCGCGAGCTCCTCGACACGTGGTTCCGGCGCTATCGGTCGTGGCCGGCCGAAGCACGGCACCCGCGGGACCGTGTCATCTCCGATCTGCGCCGACTGCTGGCCGGCGCGTGCGTCCGCGCTCTGGAGCCCGACCTGGTCATCCTGGACGAGTTCCAGCGCTTCAAGTCGTTGCTCGGCGCGCAGGGGCCGGAGCACGATCCCGCGGCGGATCTGGCCCAGGAGCTGTTCCAGGCCGCCGCGCACGACGGCAAGCGGGTGCGCACGCTGCTGCTCTCCGCGACGCCGTACAAGCTCTACACCGCCGACGCGGAGATCGAGCACGAGGAGCACTACGAGGATTTCCTGGCCACCACTCGGTTCCTGCTCGGCGACGACGACGCCCGCGTCGAGGAGCTCAAGCATCAGTTGTCGCGCTTCGGGGCGGCGCTGCGGCGCGCGGCCGCCGGGGAGCCGGACCAGGTGGAGCGCGTCGAGCGGGCGAAGCGGGCGGTCGAAGGCTCCCTGCGGGACGTGATGGCGCGCACCGAGCGGGTGGCGGCCAGTGAAGACCACGATGCGATGGTGGCCGAGGACCGGCGCACCACGCCGGTCACCGCGAGCGATGTACGGCAGTACCTCGCCGCCGATGCGCTGTTTGGCGCCGTCCGCAGCCAGGATCCGATGCAGTTCTGGAAGTCGGCGCCGTATCTGGCGCACTTCATGCACGGCTACAAGTTCCACGAGCTCCTCGTCGAGGCGCTCGGTTCGCCTGGTCCGCCGGACAAGATCGTCGATGCGCTCGAGCAGCACGATTCGGCCTTTCTGAAGGCGTCGGTGCTGCGGTCGTGGGGAAGCATCGACCCCGGGCACGCCAAGCTGCGGGAGCTGGTGGGGGAGCTGATCGACGAGGGGCTGTGGCGCCTGCTGTGGATGCCGCCCACGGTGGAGTACTGGCCGCTGGAAGGACCGTTCGAGGGCAAGGAACACGCGACCAAGCGGCTCTTGTTCTCGGCCTGGAACGTGGTGCCGGAGGTCGTCAGCGCCGTCCTCAGCTACGAAGCCGAACGGCTGATGGTGGGCGGCCGGCTCGACTCCTACGACAACCCCGACAAGGAGCAGCGACCGCTGCTGAGGCTGACGCAGTCGACGTCCGGCGTTCGATCCCGTCACCGCCTGATGCTGCTGCTCCTGCCGTGCCTGCCGCTGGCGGATCGGGCGCATCCGCTGGGCGCGCCGCCCGGTCAGGACCGCCGGGCGTGGGTGCGCGCCCAGGTCGACGAACTTCTTTCGGACCCGGGGCTTCCGAATCCGCGGGAGGGGAGCGTCGATGATCGGTGGGAATGGGCCGCGCCGCTCCTGCTGGATCCGGGATTGCCGGCCTTCCTGCGGGCGTGGCGTGACGGCGAGCTTGCCGGGGCGTCGGACAACGAACCGCTGCCGCAGCCGAATCCGGAAGTCTTCCGTGCGTACATCGACGAACTGCTCGCGGTCGACCTGCAATCGCTCGGCCGGCGTCCTGCGGATCTCCCGGAGCTGCTCACGGACCTCGCCCTCGGCTCGCCGGGGATTCTCGCGGCACGGAGTCTGAGCGGCGGGGGCGATGTCGGCGACGACACGCGCCGCCGGCTCGCGGTGCTGATCGCGGAAGCGTTCTGGCGCCTCTTCAACCGGCCGGCCGTCATCTCGCTGCTTCGCCAGCTCGCTGTGCGGAGCGGGGCCGTGGGCGACGAGTCGGCCTACTGGCGGCTCGTGCTGCACTACTGCCGGCAGGGCAACCTGCAGGCGGTGCTCGACGAGCAGTGGCACCTGCTCTGGGAGCAGGACTCATGGTCCGAGGACGCCAGCGCCGACGAAACCGCCGTGGCGTGCGCGCGGAAGCTCGTCCAGGTGGTGCACCCGGCGCGCGCGCGTGTCCACGCCGAGTTCTTCCGGCCCGAGCGAGGAGCATCCGGCGCCACCGTCGACCGCGACGAGATCCGCGTCCGCACCGTGTTCGCCCTACGCTTCGGCCACGTTCGCACGGACGACGGCGAGCACATCAGCCAGGACGCCGTCCGGGCAGCGTTCAACAGCCCGTTTCGGCCCTTCGTGCTCACCAGCACGTCGATAGGGCAGGAGGGGCTCGATTTCCATCCCTGGTGCCACCGCCTGGTCCACTGGAACTTGCCGGGCAATCCGGTGGATCTGGAGCAGCGCGAGGGGCGGATTCACCGGTACAAGGGGCATGCCGTGCGCCGGAACGTCGCTGCCTCTCATGCTCTCGCCGCCTTCGCGTCGTGGCGGACGCGTAAAGGTAAGGACATCTGGGAGCTGATGTTCGAATTGGCCGACAAGGCGGCGCGCGCCGGCGAGGAGAGCGACCTGGTTCCGCACTGGATCGCTCCCGGCGAACACCGGGTGGAACGCCATGTGCCGCAACTGCCGTACACGGCGGAGGTCGAGGCGTTCTACCGTCTGAAGCGGCAGCTTGCCGCCTACCGGGTCGTCTTCGGGCAGCCCCGGCAGGAGGAGCTGGTCACGCTGCTGGATCGGGCTGGTGTCGATGTTGCGAGGCTCAGAGACTGGGCGGTCGACCTTTCGCCGCCGGTGATTCAGAACGGGCGGACAGAGTGAACCGATGCGGTCAATCGTGCCGCGCTCTGCCAGTTGCAGCCCGTGTCCTGTCAGGCGGCAAGGCCGAAATCACCGAGCGCAGCAAGCGGTTCACCGATTCCGACGTGTCGAATACCGGTAGCGACATCGGGATCTCGACGACCTGCTGGCGGAAGCCCTGCGGTTCGCGGTGAATGATCCGCATGACCAAGGCAGCGATTCTCATTGACGGTGGCTATTTCCTGACGCGCTTGCCCGTTGTCCGGCCCGACGTCGGCTGGCGCAGGTGGAGCAAACCGTGAGTGTTGCGCGAGAGTGGCTCCCCGACAACCGGATCGCCTCTCGTTTTGCTATAAGCTATTGCATTATGGAAGTTTAGTGGAGTGCGTGGGCATGCTGT
Organism: Vicinamibacterales bacterium; assembly: GCA_965116825.1. Lineage (GTDB taxonomy): Bacteria > Acidobacteriota > Vicinamibacteria > Vicinamibacterales > UBA8438 > WTFV01. The sequence goes on along the minus strand of OZ220736.1, from coordinate 1,655,290 downwards.
TTCCAGAGAGAGCAGTCCCCATTTTCGTGCCGCGCACGTCGGGCGGTGCGCGCCCTACGGGACCAGGACGTTCCAGCCGGGTCGGGGCGAGTGGCGCCCACGTCCGTTGACGCGGGATGCGGTTTTCCACAGAATTCAGCATGCGTTGGGCCGAAGTTCAGCGGATTTCTTGCTGAGCGCCCGGTTCGCGCATACGGGACACGCCCGAGATCAGGGCAGGGAGGGAGAGTCCCCGATGAAGAAGCTGATTCAGGCGGCACGCTCGGCGTTCGGCGTCCGAACCCGTCCTGCGCCCCCAGCTTCCAACGAGTCCAAGCGGCGTGAGACGGACAAGAGGATCGTGTCCGACCTGAGCAGCGGAAACGTTCGTCTGCAGCAGGGTCAATTCACAACTCGCGAGGACATCGATCGAGAGCGCGAGCGAGTGCTGGCGCGCAAGCTCTGACCGATGCCGCCCGAGTACCCGTCTATCTCGGAACTCACCGAGAGCTACGACACCGCCGATCGATTCACGCGCGATGTCGCACAGTTTCGGTCTGCGGTCGCCGTTCCTGCCAACAACGAACTCAGGTACGCCGGCCACCACCTGCTTCAGGCGCTCGACGGCCAGGAGAAGATCTCCAAGCCTGACGGACTGAGAAAAGCCAAGAACCACTGCGAGCGTGCGATGTACGACGCCGCCGAGGCGGGGATCTGGTACACCCTGTCATCGGGTGACGGCGCGCCGGTCTCGTAGGCATCAACGCCATCAGGGTGGGCAGGCGGTGGCCAAGCGGTCGGGTCGTCTGAAATCGACGCCTCCTGAACGCGACGGCACGGTCGGCAGCTCCTCGCGCGGCGACGTCCCCTACAGTAGGAGAGCATGCCGCTGTCTTCGCAGCTCCGCCTCCTCTGGCGCCGTGCCACGGCCAACCCGGGCCTCATGCTCCTCTCCCTGCTGACGCTCGCCGTCACCGTTGGCGCGACCGTCGCGCTCTTCACCGTCGTCAACGCAGTGCTCCTGCGGCCGCTGCCGTTTCCGGAATCCGAGCGGCTCGTCCTGCTCAAGCACGCGGCCCCACAGCTGGGGCCGCTCAACGACCTTCCGATGTCGGATGCGCTCCATTTCCTCTACGCCGAGCAGAGCCGCACCCTCGACGGCGTGGTGGGATTCAGCGACGTGGCGGTCAGCTTCACGGATCCGGACAACCCGCAGCGCGTGTCGGCGGCGAGCGTCACCGCCTCGTTCTTCGATGTGCTGCGGACGCCGCCGCTCCTCGGCCGCCCGTTCACGGCCGAGGAGGACCGGCCGGGCGCCGCACCGGTGGTCGTGCTCGGCGACGGGTTGTGGAGGAGCCGGTTCGGCGCGGATTCCGGCGTCGTGGGCCGGGTCGTGGAGATCGATCGCGAGCGCGTCGAGATCGTGGGGGTGATGCCGCCGGGCTTCGCGTTTCCGCGGCCGGAGACCGAACTCTGGCGGCCGATGGGCCTCGACCCGGAGAACGTACGGCTGGGCTTCTTCGGTTTGAACGGTGTGGCGCGCATAGCGGACGGCGCGTCCCTGGAGCAGGTCCGGGCGGAGCTCGGCGCCATGCTGTCGAATCTGGAGGAGCTGCTTCCCGACCAGCCGGCCGCGCCGGTCATGGCGAGGGAGTATCGGCCGCTGATCGTGCCCGTTCGGGAGTGGACGGTCGGCGACGTTGAGGCGACGTTGTGGATCCTGCTGGGCGCGGTCGGGTTCCTGCTGCTGATCGCCTGCGCCAGTATCGCCAACCTGTTCCTGGTCCGCGCCGAGGCGCGGCACGGGGAGGTGGCGATTCGCGCCGCCCTCGGCGAGAGCCGCGCGCGGCTGGTCGCGTCGGTCCTTCTCGAGAGCTTGGCCCTGGGTGTGGCGGGCGGCCTTGCGGCGCTGCTCCTGGCGTTGGGGGCGGTGCGGGTGCTGGTCCGCTTCGGGCCTCGAGAGCTGCCGCGGCTGGAGGAGGTCTCGATAGACGCCGGCGTCCTGCTGTTCGGTCTTGCGGTGTCGCTCGCGGCGGGCCTGCTCTTCGGTCTACTGCCGGCGTGGCGCGCAAGCGCCGTGGCCGCGTCCGGCCCCATGTCGACGGGTGCTCCCGGTGCCACGAGCGGGCGCGACCGGCAGCTCGTCCGGCGGGGTCTCGTCGTCGTGCAGATCGCGCTGGCCCTGACCCTGCTCGTCGGGTCGGGACTGGCCGGGCGCTCGTTCCAGCGGCTGGCGGCGGTCGATCCTGGATTCGACCCGGTCGACGTGCTCACGTTCGCGCTGGCCCTGCCGGCGCGCGACTACGGCACGCCCGACTCGCGGTTGGATTTCTATCGACAGATGGTCGACCGCCTGCGTGCCCTGCCCGGCGCCGTTGACGCGGCGGCCTCGTCGACACTGCCGCTGGACGGTGTGCTGAACAGTGGGAGTCACCGGATCGAGGGTCGGCCGCTGGCCGAGGGAGAGGTGTCGCCGATGTTCGCGGTGCGGGTAGTGTCGCCCGACTACTTCGACGCGATGCGGATCCAACTCGTCGAGGGGCGCGTGTTCGATCGCCTGGACGAGGAAAGCGGTGCGCCGGTCGTCATCGTGTCGCGGTCGCTGGCGCGGTCGCACTGGCCGGGCGAGAGCGCGCTGGGCAAAGGGATCCGCATGGGCGCGCCGCCAGGGGCCGAGGGCCAGGCGTGGTCCCGGATCGTCGGTGTGGTGGATGACGTCCATGAGACAGCGCTGCACGAGGTGCCCCCGGAGATGGCGTACTACGCGGTGTCTGGAGCGGCCTTCGTCGCGGACGTCCCATGGCCGATGCGCTACGTGGTGCGCGCGCCGAACGCCGCGGCGCTCGCCGGCCCCGTGCGGGAGGCGCTGCGCCGGCTCGATCCCGCGCTGCCCGTGTTCGGCGTCGAGACGTTCGAGACTCGGGTAGGGCGGGCGCGCGGGACGCGGGCCTTCGTCATGGTCCTGCTGGGCGTCGCGGCCGGACTTGCGCTGTTGCTCGGCGCGGTCGGCCTGTACGGCGTCGTGTCCTACACCGTCGCGCAACGGCGTTGCGAGATCGCCATCCGCATGGCCGTCGGTGCCCGGGCGGGTGACGTGCGCCGGCTGGTGCTCGCGGAGGCGGGTGGTCTGGCGCTGGTCGGGGCGATGCTGGGTGTCGGCGCGGCGCTGGCGCTGACCGGGCAGCTGCGGGCGATCCTGTTCGAGACGAGCCCGCTCGATCCGGCTGTCTTTCTTGGCGTGTCGGTGTTTCTGGTTTCGGTATGTTTGCTGGCGAGTTGGGTGCCGGCGCGGCGGGCGACGCGGGTCGAGCCGATAGCGGCGTTGCGGGTCGAGTAGGTTGCCGATTCGCGGGCCCGCGCCGACGAGGAGCACCGTCGGAGCGGGTGGCAGGGAATCTGCTTCACCCACTCCCGTGTCTGCTTCTCATCTCGTCACGGGTGACTCCCAGGATCTCGGCGCTCCGGCCGAGCGGGATGCTCCCCGCTTCGCCAGCTTACCGCCGGGCCCGCGCCCGTGCGCGACGAGTCGGCCTACTGGCGGCTCGTGCTGCACTACTGCCGGCAGGGCAACCTGCAAGCGGTGCTCGACGAGCATGGCACCTGCTATGGGACCAGGACTCGTGGTCCGAGGACGCCAGCGCGGACGAAACCGGCGCCAAGTGCGCGCCGAGGCTTGTCCAGGTGGTGCACCCGGCGCGCGCCCGCATCCACGCCGAGTTCTTCCGGGCCGAGCGAGGAGAGTCCGGTGCCACCGTCGAACGCGACGGGATCCGCGTCCGCACCGTGCCGGGGCTCGCCGCCAAGCGCCGGGATCGGCTTGCGCACCACGGCCGGGATGCGATTGTGCTTGAGGAACATCGCCTTTGGTGGTGGCCATCTCGTCGACCGCACCAGCACGCGGGGCGGGCACGTCGCCCCGCCGCCGCTCGCTCTTCGCCTGACGTCGCACGCCCAACAGGCGCGCCGCCTCGGCGTCGCTCAGACCCCAGGCATCTATCGGCAGCCGCAATGACGCTGGCCGACCCCTGGAACATCTGTCAGGCGCTGCCGCCCTCGACCGTGCTCGACGCCATGGCGCGACTCTGGCAGAGGTGCGGCGTTGCGATAGAATCAAGGTCGGATCCTGATGGCGAGACGGAATCATGTCGACTATGCCGACCGGCTTCGGAACACGATGTGCCGACACCCTCCGGAGCCATCCCGCCTTGGCGGAGCGAAATCAGCGATCCAGGAAGCAGCTTGACCGCGTGCGTGCCGCCCTCGCGAAGTGCGACATCGTCCGGGAACATCGCCTAGCCATCTTCTGCGCGGGCTCGTTGGGCAGGATGGATGTCGGCGCCAAGTCCGATCTCGATCTCTTCGTGGTCGCCGACGGCAACGACGGTGACGACCTCCGCAAGCGCCTGTTCGAGATCACGCTGTTTTCTGAACTGATAGAGATCAACAAGCAACTGGACTTTCCTCCATTCAGCAACGATGGCGAGTATCTGAAGGTGTACTTCATGGAGGATTTGACGACTCGCACGGGATCACCGAGTGACGACAGCGAGAATCTGTTCACGACACGCATGCTGTTGATGTTGGAGAGCCAGCCGATCGCGCATGAACACATCTACCGCAAGCATATCCGTACGATCTTGAAACTCTACTACCGGGATCGGAGTATTGATAGTCCGTTTCGACCGATATTCCTTCTCAACGACCTGCTGCGCTACTGGCGGACGATGTGCCTCAACTACGAAGAACGCCGGCACGATGCGGACCGGCCGTTTCGCAAGAAGAACGTCAACCTGAAGTTCAGCCGCATGCTGACCGTCTTCGGTACGGTCCTGCCGTTGATCGCAGAACCAGCGGATTCGGTTCCCAAACTCGAGAGACTGTGCAGGAAAACGCCCCTTGAACGCCTCGCGACGGGGCTGGACTTCCTGGGTGACCAGGACTTGGAGGATCGCTGGCTCGGCATCCTGGACGTCTACGAGGAGTTTCTATCGTGGAAGGAAAAGGATGACGTCGAAGCCTTCCTGACACAACAGAAGAGTGCCGTCAACGCGCGAGCGGAGACGTTGTCAGCCTTCTTGTACGACGCACTGACGCATGAGCCCATTCAGGGCGAGTTCCGACGCAACCTCATCCTGTAGTCATGCCCAACGCTGGTTTCGTGCTTCTTGAGATTACGCAACCGGAGATCCGGTCGCTGCTGTGGCGCATGCAGTGGATCTTGTCCGGGATCGAACCCCGCCATCCGGTGCATGTCACGCTGCGGGGCCCATACGCGCGCAGGGTCGCTCCGGAGGTCCTCAAGAAGACGAGGGAAGCGTTGTGCAGGGACACGTTGCGGATTGGGGGGATCGGGCGGTTCAGGAAGCCTGAGGAAGTCGTCTTTCTTCGCGTCGACAGTCCGAACCTCCGCAGGGTCTGCTGGAAGCGGGACTATCCGAAGAAGGAGGGCTACGAACCACACATCTCGCTATACCGGGGACACGACGCGGCGTTCGCGGACCGGGTGGCCGATTTCCTTGCACGCGAGGCGTTGGAATTCTCCTGTACCGAGTACACGTTGTGGGTCCATCGGCGCGCGGGTCTGCATCTGGAATCTAGCGAGGATCGGGCGGTGGGGTTCGATGAAGGGGGCGTTTCGTGCGGAGGCGGTCAGACCGAACGACAGCTTCTCGCGCGGCTGCGGCAGTTCGCGGACGACTACCACCGCACCTCATCGGCGCCTCCCGTCGCCCATGCCGGGGAATAGCGACGATCGAACACGGCGCAGGCCGCAACGGTACGTGGCTCGGTAGGGAAGTCGTTGGCGCGGTCGCACTGGCCGGGCGAGAGCGCGCTGGGCAAAGGGATCCGCATGGGCGCGCCGCCAGGGGCCGAAGGCGAGGCGTGGTCCCGGATCGTCGGTGTGGTGGATGGCGTCCATGAGACCGCGCTGCACGAGGAGCCCCCGGAGATGGCGTACTACCCGGTGACGGGAGCGGCCTTCGTCGTGGACGTCCCATAGCCGATGCGCTACGTGGTGCGCGCGCCGAACGCCGCGGCGCTCGCCGGCCCCGTGCGGGAGGCGCTGCGCCGGCTCGATCCCGCCGCCCGTGTTCGGCGTCGAGACGCTCGAGACTCGGGTAGGGCGGGCGCGCGGGACGCGGGCCTTCGTCATGGTCCTGCTGGTCGTCGCGGCCGGACTTGCGCTGCTGCTCGGCGCGGTCGGCCTGTACGGCGTCGTGTCCTACACGGTCGCGCAGCGGCGCCGGGAGATCGCCATCCGCATGGCTGTCGGGGCGCAGGTGGGTCACGTACGCTGGCTGGTGCGCGCCGAAGCGGGAGGACTGGCGCGGGTTGGGATGGCGCTCGGCGTCGGTGCGGCGCTGGCGCTGACCGGGCAGCTTCGGGCGATCCTTGTTCGAGACGAGCCCGCTCGATCCGGCTGTCTTTTCTTGGCGTGTCGGTGTTTTCTGGTTTCGGTATGTCTGCTGGCGAGTTGGGTGCCGGCGCGGCGGGCGACGCGGGTCGAGCCGATAGCGGCGTTGCGGGTCGAGCAGGTTGCCGATTCGCTCGAGCAGCGAGCGGGCACGCGCGTACCCGTGACTATCGTCAGTCTGCCATGGCCGTCGCCGCCGACCTTGCGATCCGACCAGCTTCCTGGCTAAATTGGCCGGTAGAAGAGGAGCCGCTGACCTGTGGTGGGCTGGCCGACAGCCGGCGTCTCTGGCGCGCCGCGCAGGGAGCAGGCACATGGAATCGATCGAATCGAGAATCACGTCACAGGGTCAGGTATCGGTTCCGGCCCGGATCCGCCGCAAGCTGGGCTTGACGCCGGGCTCGATCGTCGAGTGGTGCGAGCGAGGGGACGAAGTGGTCGTGCGACGGGCGTCGAAGTACTCGTCACTGGACATTCACGAAGCTGTTTTCAGCGCACCGCCGGCGCGCAGGAGCGTCGAGGACATGGACGAGGGTATCCGCTCCCACCTGCGGCGCACCCATGCGCGCGGTTGACACGCACGTCCTCGTCCGCCTGATCGTACGCGACGATCCGGAACCAGAGCGGAGTTTCCAGCGCTCGACCACGGCGGCGGGGGCGCGGTTCACACGGGAATCGTCTCGACCCAGTCTCGTTCCGCCTCCGCGAGGAGGTCCGCCATTCCCGTGTCGAACGTGGCGAGCCGGCCGCCGCGTTGCGCTGCGAGTCCAAGCAGCACCGCATCGGTGATCTGGCGATAGCCCTGAATGCGCGAGAGGATTCCGGGCGGCAGCGCCGTGACGGAGTGCTTCATCGCCCAGAACGCATGCGACTCCAGCCGCCTGAGACGGCCCAGCAGCGCTATCGCGTCGAAGACAGTCACGGACCGCTTGACGGCCGACGGGTTGCACGACACGCGCACGAATCCGGCTTCGGTCAGCGGGCAGGTAGCCCAGCCGTTCCCGCGGACTCCGGCGAACCAGGACCTCGCCGCGTTGTGGTGCACGTGGTGGGGCCACGTCAGCGCGATGAGCACGTTGACGTCGAGCAATCGAGTCACGGCCACTCGTCGAGCGCCCTCTGAACGTCCTCGCTGGTGATCGGTGGTGCGTCGGGCGAAACCCGGAAGACCGGCACGCCGTCGTCTTCGTGGTCGGCTACGCTGGTCCCTCGGAAGCCGCGCCGGGCCAGGTCCGACACCGCGGTTCCGAGGCTGACGCCGCGCCGGCCAGCCAGCGCTCGAGCGACGGCCAGTACGTCATCGTCAATCGTCAACGTGGTCCGCATGGCGTCATCCTAGCATCACGTCATCTGCCGGCAGTTCGTCTTCGTGTTTGCTGCACCAGGTCGACTTTCCGGCTCCGTTCGTGCCGATGACGATCGTCAGTCTCGGGCGGTGGCCGCGTCTGGTCTTCTGCATGCTGCAGTGGCTGGTCTCGGCCACACGGGATGCTCGCGGTACTTCGGACTGTCGGCGGGGAAGGTCTCCTCGGTGCCGTCCGGCCATACGCGGGTGACCTGTCCCGTCGCGAGCTCGTGGCGGTCGATCACGCCCGTGGGCGTCTCGGAGATGATGAACCTGTCGTCGTCGCTGGCGTACACGCACGACTTTCCCTGGGAGAAGCACATTTCTCGTGCGTCCTCAGTGGCCAGCATGGTCATCGTCCCTTCGATCTGGTCAGCGTCCGCCTTCATCTCGCTCTCCCGGCCGGGCTGGGCGCTCCCTGAGACGGCGCTCCCTGAGACAACGTTGCACGTCAGGCGCCGGACGGCCTTGCCTTCTTCGCATTCTAGAAGACGAGAGCGGAGGCTACTCGCGCTGCGCTTTGGCGGTGGCGTCCGATGCGTCAGAGTTCGCCGATGCCTTGTTCGTAGTCATGTCGTTCATGCATCGTCGCGGCGCGGGCGCCGAGTGGTCCGGGTCGTCGAAGATCCGCGCCAGCGGATCGGCGAAGACCGTTGACGCTTTCAGGAGATCGACATCGTGCTTCCGGACGTTGGCTTCGGCTTTGGAAAACTGCCACTCGCAATCCACGCTATCTGGCGCGTATCACGCGAACGCGGCGCTCTCCCTCCTGACGAATCGGCTACGCGTGTCGGGGCTGCCCCGAGGAGCGCGGCCGCCGGCGCGTCGGCCCAGATGGAGTGCATCGAGCAGGCGAGGCTTGCGGTCGAGGGCCTTTGCGATGCCCGACTACAATAGGCCGCCGTGGACTCCAACGCGCCGGCGGCGAGCTCAGGCACGGGCATTCCGGGGGCCGGCATGCTCTGCTCCGAAACGGCGGCTACGTGACGGCTCTGGTGGAGATCTGTTTCCGAAGAAGAAGCAGCGGGATCTGTTCGAGTAGAGGCAGGGTTTCGATGAACGGAAGGCTCGCGGACCAACGGCCTCGTCACGCAACCGGCCGAACCGAGGCTTGAACCGATGTTCGAAACCACCGAGCAGATTCTGGACCAGCTCCGCGCCGGCGAAGACGGCAGAGCCGAGTTCAAGGAGGTGCGTCTCGGGGACTGCGGCGTGCTCTCACCCGATACCGAGGCGCTCGCCGGCGAGCTGGTCGCGTTCGCGAACGCCGCGCGCGGTAGCGTCTTCCTCGGGGTCGCGGATTCCGGCGCCGTGGCGGGGATTGCGCCGGCGCGCGTCGACGCGGTCGAGCGCCGGATCGTCAACGTCGCCACGCACAATTGCGAGCCGCCGATTCGACCGATCCTGCGCAAGATCCTGCTCCCCGACGCGGCCGGAGACGACCGACAGGTGCTCCTGGCCGAGGTTCCGCGCGGGCTCTACGTCCACCGGACGTCGGGTGGACGCTACTACGTGCGCGTCGGTTCCTCGAAGCGCGACCTCACGCCTGCCGAACTGGCTCGGCTGTTCCAGGAGCGGGGCCGCGAGTACGTCTTCGACGAACAGGCCGTGCTCACGGCAGCCGTCGACGACCTCAACCGCCACCGCCTCGAAGCGTTCTTCGGGCGCTCGCCGACGATCCCCTGGCTCGACCTGCTCCGCAACACGCGGGTGACCTTCCGGGACGAGAACGGCGTCGACCGCCCCACCGTCGCCGGCCTGCTGACCTTCGGCACCGAACCAGCCGATTTCCTGCCCTCCGCCTCCATCGAAGCCGCCTGTTATCGGGGCGAGCGGTTGTCGTCCGACGACCTCGTTCACGCCGAGCGGCTTGCCGGGCCGGTGTCCGACCAGATCGACGCGGGGATCGCCTTCGTCGCGCAGTTCATGCAACCGCCGCCGAACACCCGATCGAGCGCTGGCGGCGCCGATGCACGGTACGAGCTCGACGTCGTCGACGAAGCGATCGTCAACGCCGTCGCCCACCGCGACTACGCCATCTCCGGATCGAAGATCCGCCTGTTCCTGTTCGCCGACCGGCTGGAGCTCTACAGCCCGGGCAAGCTGCCCAACACCATCACGCTCGACGAGATGCCCTACCGCACGTTCACGCGCAACCAGCTCCTCGTGAGCTGCCTGTCCAGAATACGGAGCAAGCGCACCGGGCAGGTGTTCCTCGAATCCCGCGGCGAGGGGGTACGCAAGATCCTTCAGGACGGCGAGGCGCACTCAGGACGGCGGCCGACGTACGAGCTGTTCGGCGACGAACTGCGGTTGACGTTGTGGGCGAAGAGCTCGACGCGAACCGCCTGAAGGCCGGTCGCGTGTCGGACCATCGTCGGTCCCTGCGGTCTCGCGGGTGTAACCAGCTCCGTCTGGAGTTCTCGCAAGCCCTTCCCGTACTCTCTCGTCGAGGATCGTGCTCTCGCGTGCATCCGGGCGACCCGGCGTGCGCGGGTATTGTCTCCATTGTCCGTTGGGTCGAGCATTCGCGCCATCGACGGCAACGCGCCGTCACCGCGCACCCTCCAGCAGCCACTCGCGGGCGCCATGCATCTCCACTCTGGCCGGGGGTTCGGTGGGCAGGCCGTCCTGTGTCAACGTCAGCAGCCGACGGCGGGCGCGCGGGAACAACTTGCCGGCTGCGGCGAGCGCCCGGCATTTGCGGGTCGCGGTGGCCGGGTCCGAGAGGTCGGCGCAGACCTGGAGCAGTTCGGTTGCGCCGGTCGCGTCCCGGGCGAGGAAGTCGACCTCGTAGCCCTCGGGGGTCCGCACGTAGGTCACCTCGCAGCCCCGGCGCTCAAGCTCCAGGAGAACCGCCGTTTCCAGCGCATGGCCCAGGTTGGCCCGGCCGGTTCGGTCGAAGACCGGGATCAACCCCGGGTCGACCGGATACGCCTTGCGTGGATTGACCATGCGCTGACGTTCCGACGCCGATTCCATCCACACGATCCGCACGAGGAAACAGTCTTCCAGGTACCCGAGGAAGTGGTCGCCACGTCGACGTAGTCGCGCAGAAGCTGATGTCGCGACGGCGCGTCGAGCCCCTGCGCCTCGGGAAAGCCGCCGGTCCCGAGCCAGTCGAGGAGGGCGCGTTCGAGCCGCGTCCGTTCCCGGCCCGTAAGGACGGTTGCATCGTCCGGAAGCGCCCGTCCCTGGTGGCGAAGCGCTTCGTCGAAACTGAAGGGGTGAATCAGCACCCGCCATCCGCGGTCCCGGAGTGCCGTCGCGCCCTCTCGCGACAGGAGCGCGGCGGACGAGCCGGTGACGATCACCTCCGTGCATTCAGCGTCGAGGAGCCGCCGCACGAAACGCTCCCAGCCGCGGACGACCTGGATTTCGTCGAAGTGCCAGACTACCGGCGCCGCGTCATCCGCGTCCGGGAAGGCGCGGCCGTACTCGGACACGACGCGGCGCCGTGTGAGCCTGGGCAGCGGCTTCCGCAGCGAGTCGGCGAGCTGCTCTCTGAACGCCTGTCGCAGGCGAGGGTGCTTCGCGTCCATCGCCGATTATCCTCTCCGAAAGGTGAACTACCCATGATGATTTCTGTTTGAAAAGGATAAATCCTAGACTCAAGGCCATTCGCCCGATGGCGCTGAACCCGATCGCCTACACCGAACACGTCGTCCGCAGCTTCCTGCGCTACCAGCTCACGACGCGGGTCGAGCCGATAGCGGCGTTACGGGTCGAGTAGGTTGCCGATTCGCTCAAGCAGCGAGCGGGCACGCGCGTGCCCGTGACGATCGTCAGTCTGCCATGGACGCCGCCGACGATCTTGCGATCCGACCAGCTTCCTGGCTAAATTGGCTGGTAGAAGAGGAGCCGCCGATGCCCGTCGTGAACGTCCATGAAGCCAAGACACAACTGTCCCGACTGCTGGCGCAGGTGGAGGCCGGCGAGGAGGTGGTCATCGCCCGCCGGGGCCGACCCGTCGCCCGGCTCGTGCGCTGCAACCCCGAGGGCAAGCGTCGTTTCGGCGCCATGAAGGGAAAGATCAAGATCACCGACGCCTTCTTCGAGCCGTTGCCGGAAGAGGAACTGAAGCGCTGGGAGGGTGGATAGAACCGTGCGAATCCTGCTCGACACGCACGCGTTCCTTTGGTGGCTGGCCGGCAGTCTGCGACTGGTCGAGACTGCGCGGCGCGCAATCGCGGACGACGGCAACGACGTTCTGGTCAGCGCGGTATCGGCGTGGGAAATCGCCACGAAGTACCGCTCGGCAAGCTGCCGGAGGCGGATGCGCTGGCGAGCGACATACGCGACGCCATTGTTGGCCAGGGCCAGGGGCTTCGAGGAACTGTCTATCGGCGCCGGCGACGCCGCACGCGCAGGTGCGGCTGACCGGGCGCACGTCGATAGGGCAGGAGGAGGGGCTCGACTTCCATCCCTGGTGCCACCGCCTGCGGTCCGCTTCAAGCGGGCGGGACCTGCAGTTCGGCCCGGCGGGGGGCTCGTCGTGCAGATCGTTGGCCCTGAGGCTGCTCGTCGGGCGGGCTGGCCGTGCGCTCGTTCCAGCGGTTGGCCGCGGTCTCAGCTCGCCGCCGACGGGCTAAGTCGCGCTGTCTGTGGCCAGGATCCGATGCTGTTCTGGAAGTCGGTGCCGTATCTCGCGCACTTTATGCACGGATACAGATTCGCTACCTACTTAACCTTCTTTATCACCCTATCGCGTTTCTCGGCCACTTGAAGCCTTTCCATAAGATGATTCGCTATAACAAGCAGATGGAGTGCGGTCTTTGGGTTATCGTTGAGTTGGTGATCGTGTGCCCTGGGATTTCTTATACCAGTCATCGAGCCTGCAAAAATATCCATGTAGCCACGCTGTTCGTCTCTCTGCGAGGTTGACGAGAGGTCATTAAGGCCGAGAACAGGGTCCTTGGCGCTAAACGCCGTGCGCATTAGATCCGCGCCATCTATCGACAGAAGGCCAGATCTGTTCTTGACCGCATTGTTCAGGCACTTAAACGCTTCCTCAACCGATCGAGCGTAGTGCCCATCCCGAAAAAGCAGGCGACCCACGTCGCGAATCGAGGGACTAGTGATGATCTCATCAAACAACTTAAGCAGTGCTCCACTATCCCTGGAGTCCAGACTTGGCTTACACGAACCGAGCCTCATTCGGTTCACTTCCCGCTGGAAGCCGACGGCACGCTTGAGCCATCGCCCATAGCCAAAAGTACGCTTAAGCATCTACCGTGCCTATGCAAAGAGTCTTTGCGCAGTAGTTGACAATGTTGAAGCCTCAGGCCTCAGGCCGCCGATGAGACCAGATTCTCCGTGCGGCCGACACGTGTCTGTAGACCACTTCTTTAGCGGCGTTGCTATCGAAGTCGCTGAGTGTTGAGGGGGTGTGTAACCCATGAAGTGGCACATGCGCGTTACCCGTCACGTCCGTACAGATGCTTGGCCATACTCGAGAAGATCTGATCGATCTGGGCGGCGGAAGCACTTGCGTCTATGTGAACCTGTACGTCTATGTGAACCGAAGGCTCACTCGTCATCCTTGCGTCCGGCGTGGTTGCTCCCGACAAAGAGATTTCGGGACGAAGGTTCTGCGACTGCCCAGTGGTGCCTAGTGCCTCTTCGGGAGTACTAGAACGAAAGGGATCAGAGACAATTTGATCCAACTGTTCATCGAGTGCCTTGACGTAATCTGCGCCGCTCACGACTTTCACCAGGTTCAAGTACCGCACGTTGGCGACGAACACTGCCGAAGCCCTGTCACGGTCGGCTTCCGAAACCCCGGCGTGTCCAAGCTCATCTCGTAGCACGGTTTCGTCGGGAAGCCTTTTGTCTCTCAACTTCTCGTATAGTTTCTTGAAGGGCTCAAAGCGTCCTATGGCAAGATCGAACATCGTTTGGGTCTTCTCGCGAGAATCCTTCGGCGCCGAAACGGCGCGACCTTCCTCGGTGGCACTTAAAGACGATGCGTTATAGCTTCCAGTCGTCAAGCCATACTTCGATGAAGCTATAATCAAATTACGAGTGGCGCTGCTACTCGGCGACTTGCCCATCTTGTCTAGCAGAGTCAAGCGCCTCATTTGTCCGTCGACGCCGTGCTCCACGATCGTCGTTGGCAATGACAGCGCCTCTTGAAACTCCATGAGAGGAAACGGCTTGGGGGCTCGGCTGCGACGAGGCTTTTGTTTGTTGCCAGCAGCTTCGGAGGTAGTCTGTGATGCCATGTTCCAAAGTACTCCGTTGTTTCGTTACGCGTCGGTGGTCTGTCTCGATCGTACCTGGTAGTTTGGGTTCTTCCTGAAGCTCGCTCTCAGGGCCGGAGCAAGAATAACTTCCGTTTTTCGTTACATGGGTTCGATGGTGTAGTTCCACTTGGGGAGAAAGCTGCTCGGTGTCATGCGTAGCTCTCGCATCTGCGCGTCGGTGACCTTGACGCCGGTCTTGTAGGTCTTGCGCACCAGGTGCGCGCGCACGCGCAGTCCGGTGGCGGTGCGTGTGGTGCGCAGGTACTTCAGGATGGTCTCGTAGCTGTCCAGCGGGCGGCCTGCCCAGTTCTTGCTGACCGCACAGAAGAGGCGGTGTTCGATGGGGTTCCATTTCGACGTGGCCGGCGGATAATGGGCCACGGTCACGCGCAAGCGGTGCCGGTTGCAGAGGCGATGCTGCAGGTTGAACTTCCAGGCGCGCGCGGTGCAACTGTTGCTGCCGCCCCCATCGGCTAGGATCTGGAGGGCTTCAGCCTCGGGATAGTGCTTGTGCCCTTCGGTGCGCCACCACTTCTCGATGCAGTCGACGGCGAACGCCGGGGTGTCGGCGGTTTGGCCGACGAAGACGGTGCCGGCATTGGCGCGCACGTCGTAGATGCCGTAGGGGATGGCGCGGCCCTCGGCCGCGGATGGAAAGTCGTGGTCGTTGACCAGTTCGGGGCTGTGGTCCCACTTGGCGCCGGCGTTCTTGAACGCGCCGACGAGTTCCTTCTTCTTGGTGTCGACGCTGATGACCGGCGTGTTGTCGACGGCGCAACGCTCGCGCAGTTCGGCGATGTGCTGGAACTGGTCGTCGCGGTTCGGATGCGAGGCGCCGGCACGCTTCTTGTGGTTGACGCGCAGCGAGAATCCCATCTTCTTGAGGAGCCGGGCGACGGTGCGCGCGCAGATGTCGGTGCCGAGCTTGCACAGTTCGGCGGCGACCTTGGCGGTCGTACGGCGTGTCCACTTCAGGCCGCGGACCGGGTCGCCGGCCGTCTCGTGGTCCATCAGCGCTTCGATGTGGGCGATGACTTCCGGCGTTTTTTTTCCGTCCGCGGACGCCCTCCGCCCGCGCGCCGCACCCGGTCGATCTCGACGTCGCGCTCGACGAGTTGCCGCCGGCCGGCGGCGACCGTCGACGGGTCGATGCCCAGCAGTTGGGCGATGCGCCGGTCGCCGCCCCACCCGCACTTGAGCGCTTCGAGTCCGGCGAACAGACGCCGCTGCCTCTCGTCGAGCAGGCTGGCGAACAACACGATCGCGGCGCGCAGCTCCTCCGGCATCAGGTCGGCCTCGGGCAGGGGCCGCACGAGTCCGGGCGTGGCCATCAACAGGCGCCGCGCGCGCAGTTGGTGGGCTTGGTGCGCGCGGTCGGCCGCGCAGTAGAGGAACTGGCCGGCGAGCTTGTGCCGCGTCAGCCGCCCGTCGGCGACGAGCTTGCGTAGCGGGTCCTGGGTGCCGACACCGAGCAGGTTGTCCAACTCGTCGACGAAGTGTCCGGCTTCGGCGTGGTTGACGAACGACTCGGCGGTCGCGATCAGGGTGCCGGCGCGGGAGAAGCGGACCCCGGCGAAGGACCACAGGCCGTGCTCGTCGAAGTCGGCGAGTGCGTCGAGGGTGTAGTAGCTGCCGCGATGCGAGTAGCTGGTGCGGGCGTTGAGGTCCTTGAGCTTGCGAAACGCGGTGCGCCTGCTGGCGCGGGGGCCGAGGGCCGCCATTACCTCGGGCAGCGTGGCGACGGTCTGCTTGCGGAGCAAGGCGTTGATCGTGTCGGCGGAGAACGCGGTTGGTCTCATTGTGGCACCATTACGTATCTATGTTTCCGTAATTATGCCATAAATCTGGACAGGCCTCTGCTCCCGGAATCCAGAGAACCTTTGCCTTGGCGGGGCGGGTCGACGCCACGACCGTTGCGGGACCGGTGTGCTCTATAGCGAGACTACAGGCGCTTCTAGGAAGTTATTTTTGCGCCGACCCTCAGGCCTGTGGGCAGCCTGTACGAGGGCGACCGTGAGGTAGTTCCGGGGCAGCCTTGCTCTCCAGAGGATGAGCGGACTCGCAGGGATACCCGGCACCGTCGAACCGGGGGAAACGGCAGTACGTTTTCGGAGCCCGGAACGTGGCCCAGCCGCCGAGGCACGAGGGGATCGGGGGGGGGGGCGGCATGGAGAATGAAGTCGATGCCCCGGACACGATTGCCGATGGTCGTCATGCTGTTTACCGATTCCCGAGAAGGGAGGTTACTTGTTTGGCGCAGACTGGATTGGGGCCGGGGCTACCTCACCGGCAACAGCCCCTCCCGGTCCACCCACACCCCACCCTTCATTACCCGGCCAATCGCCAACGTGTTCCGAATATCCTCCAGCGGATCCGCATCCAGCACCACGAGGTCCGCAATCTTTCCAACCTCCAGCGTCCCGAACTCCGCCTCCCCCACCGGCGGTGTCACGCTCGCGCTGGTCGCGGTCGCCGCCACAATCGCCTCCATCGGCGTCAGCCCGGCCTCCACATAGAGCTCCAGCTCGTGGTGCGTCCCCCACCCCATCGGCACGTTGGCGGTGCCGCTGTCGGTGCCGAGGGCGACGCGCACGCCGGCCTCGTGCATGGTCTTGACGAAGTCCTGCAGTTGCCGGAACGCCGCCTTGCGGTCCTCGAAGTTGTCGGCCTCGACCACCTCCGCCCGCGCCTCGGGGTCGCTCCAGCGCTCCAGCGCCTGCGGGTTCATGGCCGCGCGCAGGTCGGGGTCGTCCAGCAGCTCCGGGTTCTCGGCGAAGTGCCAGTTGTTCTGGACGATCGACAGCGTCGGCGTGAACGAGACGTCGTTGTCCAGGCACATCCGGATGAACTCGGCCGAGGGCTCGGGGTCGTCCATCGGCGCGCCGCTGCCGGGGCCGAAGGTGAGCACGGTCGAGTGCAGGAAGTCGCCGAGGCCGGCCTCGACCAACTGCAGGCCGTCGGCCTCCTCGTCGATGTGGGCGACGGGGACGAGGCCGTTGGCGATGGCCTCCTCGACGATGGCGGTGCGCATCTCGGGCGTGATCTTCAGGCCCGGTCCCGGCATCTCGTTGACCCACATCTTGACGAAGTGGACCCCCTGGCCGGCCAGGGCGCGGACCATCTCGCGCGCCTCGTCCGTCGAGGCGGGCTGCCGGGCGCCCGCGTTGAACCCGCCCGGGTGCGTGAAGCCGCGGCCGGCGGTGAACAGGCGCGGCGTGTCGGGGCGGCCGGCGTTGGCCTCGAGCATCAGCGCCACCTGCTCGGGATTGTCGGTGCCGATGCTGCGGGCGGTGGTGACGCCGTAGTAGAGCTGCGTCCGCATCATCTCCAGGGCCGTGTCCGCGTCGGCCCCGTAGTGGGCGTGCATGTCGACGAGTCCGGGGATGATGGTCTGGCCGGCGGCGTCGACGACCTCCGCGCCGGCGGGAATCCCGGTGGTCGCGCGCGGCCCGGCGGCGACGATGCGGTCGTCGCGGATGACGATCACCGAATCCGGGATCGGATCTTCGCCCGTGCCGTCGATGAGCTGCGCGCCGACGATGGTGAGGCCACCCGGCTCGGCTGGCGGCGCCGGGCTCCCGGCGCAGGCGGCCAGGGCGGTGGCGGCGACGAGAACGGCAAGACGCTTCAGGATCGCAGCCATGTTGGCGGGCATCGTAGCACGCCATCGGTGCGGCCCGGACGGGGCAGCATCAGTGCTCATCGGTCGCCGAGGCGCCGAGCGGAGCACCGCGCAGGAAGTCGGTCAGAAGCTGGTGTCGCACGCCCAGCAGGTCGGCGGGCTGGTGCTGGTCGAATTTCGGATATAGCCGAAGAAAAGCAGGAATCGGCAGGAAGTTTCGACCATGAAGTCGTGGAACGTTGCCCGGAAACGCGGCTCTACGTCGGGTACGTGCCCGGGTTTCCTGGCGCGCATAGCCAAGGCAACACCCTCGAGGAACTCAACGAGAACCTCAAGGAAGTCATCTCAATGCTTCTCGATGACGGCTGGCGCTGAACCCCTCGAATCGCGGAATTACACAACTATTACACGGTGGATGGCCGCGGCTTGGTAGGCTGATCGCCCGTTGTCCGGGCGCCGCTGCCCGGCCCGGTTTCCAAGGAGTTGCCATGCCCGCAAGGGAGATCGATTTCGCCAGCGCCGACGGGATCAGTTGGAGCACCGCCATCGCGTTCAGCATCTTCCACGTGCTGGCCGTCGTCGCCCTGTTCTTCGCCACCTGGGACGCGGTGCTGGTCGCCGTGCTGCTGCACTGGATGTGCGTCGGATGGGGCATCGGGCTGGGTTACCACCGGCTCCACACGCACCGTTCGTACAAGACACCGAAGCTGCTGGAGTATTTCTTCGCGGTCTGCGGGACGCTGACGCTGCAGGGCGGGCCGATCTTCTGGACGGCGCTGCACCGCATCCACCACCAGCACTCCGACCGGGACGGCGACCCGCACACGCCGCGCGACGGCAAGTGGTGGTCGCACATGCTGTGGACCATCTTCGGCGAGGAGCTGCACGGCGATACGGAGGTGATGGGCAAGTACGCGCCCGACCTGCAGAAGGACCCCTTCTACCGCGCGCTGTCGAAGTACCACTGGGTGCCGCTGGTGGTCGTCGGGCTGTCGCTGCTGGCCATCGGGGGCCTGCCGTGGCTGCTGTGGGGCGTCTTCGTGCGCGTGGTCTTCGGCCTGCACTGCACCTGGATGATCAACTCGGTGACCCATATCTGGGGCAGCCGCCGCTTCCACACCCGCGACGACTCGAAGAACTCGTTCTGGGTGGCGCTGTTCACCTTCGGCGAGGGCTGGCACAACAACCACCACGCCTACCCGACGTCGGCCCGCCACGGGATGACGTGGCGCGAGGTGGACCTGAGCTGGATGCAGATCAGGCTGATGTCGTGGGTGGGGCTCGCCTGGGACATCAAGGTGCCGACGCCGGCCCAGATCGCGAACAAGGCGATCACCGCCGAACAGGACATCGTCGGGGCGGTGGTCGATCCGGCCGGTCCGGTGCTGAGAGCCCCCGCGCAGTAGTGGCGCGCGGCGCGGGCGCGTTATCCTAGTTCCCGCATGCAACGCTTCGGCGGCGGCAACCGCAGACGGTCCATCGTCCTGGCGGCGCTGTTCGGCAGCGGCCTGATCGCGGTCGCCGTCTTCCTCAACGTCAGCTTCATCGTCGTCAACTGGCGGGCCGGGCTGCTGGTGCTGCTCGGCGTGATCACCTCCGTCGTCCTGGTCGGCGGCCTCGTGCTGAACACGCTGTTCCTGATCCGCGAGATCCGCCGCGGCGAGCAGCACGACGCCTTCATCCACGCGGTGACCCACGAGCTGAAGACGCCGCTGGCGAGCATCAAGCTGTACCTGCAGACGCTGCGCCAGCGCGAGCTGCCGCCCGGCACGCAGCACGAGGTCATCGACACGATGCTCGACGACTCGGACCGGCTGCAGCGCACCATCGACCAGATCCTGCTGGCCGGCAAGACCGGGGACGCGCGCCGGGTCGATCACCCCGCCGACGTCGACGTGTCCGAGGTGGTGGGCGAGTGCGTGTCGCTCGCCGGCAAGCGGCATCATCTGGTGAACGGCGAGGTGGCCTACGTCCACCGCCCGCCGGACGGCGCGTTCGTGGTGCAGGGCGACCGCGACGAGCTGCTGGCCGCGGTCACCAACCTGGTCGACAACGCCATCAAGTACTCCGGCTCGCAGGTGCGGGTGGCGGTGGAGGTGGCGCGGGTCGGCGCGCGGCGGGTGGCGATCAGCGTCCGCGACCAGGGCATGGGCATCACCGGCGACGAGCTGAAGCGCGTGTTCCGCCGGTTCTACCGGCTGCCGGCGGCCCTGCGGGCGCGGGTGCGAGGGACCGGGCTCGGGCTGTCGATCGTGCGCGCGGTGGCGCGGCGGCACGGCGGGCGCGCGATCGCCGAAAGTCGGGGGGCCGGCCGCGGGAGCACCTTCACCCTCGAGCTGCCGCTGAAGGCGTCATGAGCCGCGTCCTCATCGTCGAAGACGAGGAGCACCTCGCCCGGGGTCTGCAGCTCAACCTCGAAGCGGAAGGGTTCGCCGCCGAGGTGGAGGAGAACGGCGAGGTGGCCCTGCAGCGGCTGGTCGCTGCCGGGGCCGGGGCGAGCGGGTTCGACGTCGTCCTGCTCGACGTGATGCTGCCGGGCCTGGACGGCTTCGAGGTGGTGCGGCGGCTGCGCGCCGCGCGCCAGTTCGTGCCGGTGATGCTGCTGACCGCCCGCTCGGACAACGACGACGTGCTGCGGGGGTTCGAAGCCGGCGCCGACGACTACCTGCCCAAGCCGTTCGACCTGTCCATCCTTCTTGCCCGGATCGCCGGTCTGCTCCGCCGCCGCACGTGGCTGCGGGGCAACGACGGCGCGGGTCAGGAGCGCGAGCTCCAGGAGTACCGCTTCGCCGACGTCACCATCGACTTCCGCAACCAGTTGCTGCGCCGCGGCAAGGTGGAGCAGCCGCTGACCGTGATGGAGGCGACGCTGCTCGGCTACCTGGTGCGGCACGCCGGGGAGACCGTCTCCCGCAAGGCGCTGCTGGAGGAGGTCTGGGGCGTGCGGCACGACACCGACACCCGCACCGTCGACAACTTCATCGCCCGCCTCCGGCGCTACCTCGAGGCGAAGCCGGCCCGCCCGCGGCACCTGCTGACGGTGCGCGGGGTCGGCTACCGGTTCGTCGAGAATCCCGACGGCGCCGGGTAGTCGCTCGATGCCCAGACGCAGACTGCCCATCGGCCTGCAGACCTTCCGCGAGGTTCGGCAGCAGGACTGCTACTACGTGGACAAGACGGCCTTTGTCCAGCGGCTGCTGGACGAGGGCAAGCACTACTTCCTGTCGCGCCCGCGGCGCTTCGGCAAGAGCCTGTTCCTGGACACGTTGAAGGAGCTGTTCGAGGGCAACGAGGCGCTGTTCGAGGGGCTGGCGATCCGGGACCGCTGGGACTGGTCGGTCCGGCATCCGGTGCTGCGTCTGGACTTCAGCAGCGGCAACTACCGTGGACCGGATGACCTGCGTCTGGAGCTGGCCGCGCAGTTGGAGACTCTGGAGGAGGAGGCGGGAGTCGCCGGCCGCCCCGCCGCGCCGGCTCCCGCCCGCTTCCGTCACCTGATCCGGGCGCTGCATCGACAAACGGGCCAACCCGTCGCCGTGCTCGTCGACGAGTACGACAAGCCGATCCTGGATGCGCTGGATCTGCCGGATATCGCCCGGGCCAATCGCGACTTCCTGAGAGGGCTGTACGCGACCGTCAAGTTCTCCGATGCCGACATCCGGTTCACGTTCATTACCGGGGTCACCAAGTTCTCGAAGGTCAGTCTGTTCTCCGGCCTGAACAACCTCAAGGACATCACCCTGGGTCCGCGCTATTCGGCGGTCTGCGGTTACACCGACGCGGATCTGGACGCCGTCTTTGCGGCGGAGCTGCCGGGTCTCGACCGGGATCGGATCCGGGAGTGGTACAATGGCTACAGTTGGCTCGGGACGGAGAGGGTCTACAACCCGTACGACATCCTGTTGCTCTTCGACGAACGCAAGTTCCTGCCGCACTGGTTCGAGACCGGCACGCCGGCCTTCCTCGTTCGAACCCTGCTCGGGCGTCGCGTCCGGACCACCGCCCTCGAAGAGATGGTCGGCAGCAGCGACCTGCTGTCCACCTTCGATGTGGACGACATGGCGACCGAGGCGCTGCTGTTCCAGACCGGCTACCTCACCATCACGGGCGAGGAGGACCTCGGCGGCAAGATTCTCTATCGTCTCGGCTATCCCAACCGCGAGGTGCGCCAGAGCCTGAACGAGCGGCTGCTGCGCGCGCTGACGCCGGACCCTTCAGGCCAGGGGGAGCGGGACATCCGGCTCTACGAGCTGCTGCGAGCCAACGACTTCCCCGGCATCAGGACGTTCTTCGAATCGTTCTTCGCCGGGTTCGACGTGGAGCGCGCCTGATTCTCATCCGTCGGATGCGAGCGTCGCCAACCTCAGCCGAAACGCCGCCATCTCCTCGGCGTTGCGCACCAACAGGATGTCGTCGACCAGCACCGGGTGATTCCAGGTCTTGCCCTCGATCGCCGGCGCCCGCGCCCGCTCGCTGAACCCCGCGGGCGTCGCGTCGACCAGCGCCAGGTCTCCCCGTTCGCCCAGGACGAGCAGCAGGTCCTGATCGGCCAGCAGCAGGAGCTGCCCGTGGCCGTAGCGGCCACCCTTCCAGGCCCGCTCGCCGGTCTGCAGGTCGACGCTGGCCAGGATGCTGCCGTCGAAGCCATAGGCGTGGCCCTCGTGCGCCACGAAGTCGTTGAAGTACGGCTTCAGGCCTCTCGTCGTCCAGCGCACCTCGGTCGTCCAGCCGCCGTGCCCGCCGGCCGCCCGCGTTGCCGACACGCGCTGCATGCCGGCGAAGCCGCCCGCGCCGACCAGGATGTCGCCGCCGGCGGTCAGCGCCGGCTGCACGATGCGGCTGGCGGTGGCCCAGTCGTGGGTCCACAGCACGCTGCCGTCGGCCGGCGCGACGCTGGTGACGCCGTCGGACGTGAGCAGCAGTACTTGCGGCACTCCGTCGAGGGTCACCAGATGCGGCGAGCTGTAGCTGTCGCCCCCGTCCGGCACGGACCAGCGCGGGGCGCCGGTCTCGGCATCGTAGGCAGCCAGGGTGCCGATGGCGGCGACGATCACGACATCGTCGACTACCAGCGGCGAGCCTGCGAAGCCCCACCCCGACGAGAACACGTCGTGGTCGGCGGCCACGTCGCGCCCCCACAACCGCCGGCCGGTCCGCGCGTCCAGCGCCGTCAGCAGTCCGGTGCCGCCCAACGCATACACGCGATCGCCCGCCACCGTCGGGGTGCCGCGGGGTCCGGCGCCGGCGTGCGAGTCCCAGAACCGGACCGGGTCGGCGTGCCGCCAGACCGGCTCACCGGTCGCCAGCAGATAGCTCGAGACCACTTCCTGGTCGCCCCGCTGCTCCTGGGTGAAGACCTGCCGCCCGCGGACCGAGAAAGAGCCCACCCCCGGGCCCACGGGCCGGCGCCACAGCGCTTCCGGCGGCGACGTGTCCCAGTCGGTCGCGATTCGCACGCCCCGTACGACGCCGTCGCGGTTGCGGCCGCGGAACCCCGGCCAGTCCGCGTCGTTTGCGGCAATCGCGTCGTTCGCGGCAACCGCGTCGTTCGCGGCAATCGCGTCGTTTGCGGCAATTGGCTCCTTCGGCGGCGGCGCAAGCCGTTCATCGACGGTCGTCGCCAGCAACCGCGCTTCGGCGGTTTCCGTCCAGCGCCAAGTCAGGTCTTGACGGGAGTCGCCGGTCATCCCGTCCGTGCGCAGCGTGGTCCAGAAGCCGGAGGCCAGCACGATCGCGGCCGCCAGCATGATCCACCGCGGACGGTCGGCCATGCGGCGGGTGGCCACCGCCCACGCCACGAAGACCAGGCTCAGCACCGGGGCGGTGTAGACCGGAAACATCAGCCCCATCATCGAGCTGGAGATCGAGACGTCGAGCAGCGGCACGGTGGCGAGCGAGACGGCCAGCATCAGCAGCGGCGCGCCCCAACGCTCGATCGGCGGCGCCCCGCTGAAGAACGCCCACCACACCAGGACCCCCAGCCCGCCCAGCAGCGCGCCGACCATGGCGACCGGCGCCGCCTCCGGGGCCAGCAGCGGCAGTCCGATCCAGGTCGACCACAACAGCGTCACGATGACGATGCCGGGCCGGAGTCTTAGCGCGCGCGGGGGCTGTCGTGGAGCGAGGGCTGTTCTGATCACACCGCTCTATACGCCATCAGGCCGCGTGTAAGTTCCGGGCGACGCGATCTCGCTACGGCAGCGGCATCTCCGGGCTGTCCTCGGCGCGCGCCCGCTCGAACGCCGGGCGCGGCGTGTCCGAGCGCACCTGCTCCAGCCAGAACACCCCGTCGTAGGGTGCGCTGTTGCCCCGCGTGCCCAGGAAATCGACGTCCCCGTCCCCGTCGACGTCGCGGGCGATGAACTTGTCGTACATGCCCCGCTTGCGGCGGGAGACATCGTGCCGCACCCACGTCCCGGCGGCGTCGCCGGGGTGCTCGAACCACCCTATGCGCCCGAGGGCGTCGTCCTTGTCGACGTCTCCGTCGCCCTCCCGAGGACCACGGCTGTAACTGCCGGCCATGACGTCCAGGCGGCCGTCGCCGTTGATGTCCGCCACCTCGATACCGGTCATGCTGTCGGGGGCGAAGGTGCCGATGACGTGGGCGTTCCACGCGTCGTCGATCCGTTCGGGCTGCTCCAGCCAGGCCAAGCCGCCGCCGGCCGCGCCGATGACGTCGAGGCGGCCGTCCCCGTTCAGGTCCGCGTACTCCAGGTTGAAGCCGGCCGCCCGCGCGCCGTAGATGCCGATGGCGTGCTCGCGGAATTCGAGGCTGCCGTCGCCGGGGTTCTCGAAGAACAGGATGCGGTTCTCGCCCCGCGTCCCCACGACGATGTCGAGGTCGCCGTCGCCGTCCAGGTCCACCGGCTCGGCGTTCTGCGGCACGCTGTAGCGCCCCAGCACCGTCTCGGTCCAGTTGCCGCCCTTGAGGGGATCCCCCTCGACCGAGAAAATCGAGACCGGGGTGGAGCGCGCGAAGTCCTCCGGCGCTGGCCGCTGCGCGCCCTTGTTCGGGGCGGTCATCTCGGGGACGCCGTCGCCGTCGAGGTCGGCCAGGAAGACGCGGATGTACGACCCGCGGCCCTTGGTCATCGGCAGAATCAGCCGCGGCCACCTGGCGTGGCGCGCGCCGGCGCCCGGGTTCTGCAGGTAGATGAGGTGCGAGAGCTCCGCCGCCACCACGACGTCGAGGTGCCCGTCGCCGTTGACGTCGGCGATGTCGGCGTCCTCCGGCGCGGGCGCGTCCGCTCCCTCGGCGATGGTGACGTTCGTCCAGACGTCCGGGTCGGCCGAGCCGAACGCCACGCGCACGTGGCCCTCGGCGTCCGGCACGTAGTCGGGATCCGGCACGGTCGAGTCGTACTCGCTGTCCGACTCGTGCACCGACACGATGTCCTCGTGCCCGTCGTTGTCGAGGTCGGCCATCACCAGGCCGTCGCTGCCGCTCAGGCCGAACCCGGCGGTGGCGGGCTCGTCGATGATGTGCTCGCGCCAGCTTATGTAGCTGCCGTCCGCCGCCCGCGCGGCCGTGGGGGTGTCCCCGACGGTGGGCTGCGCGTTGGCCGCCTGCGGCGCGAGCCAGAAGAGGCAGAGGAGGAGTCCGGTGCAGCCGAGACCGATTCGAAGCCGCACGGACGCGCCGGCCGGATGCGCCTGATCGAGAGTCATGGTGATTCCTCCTGCTGGTCTGTCGCTCGCCGTCCGCCGCGGGCTGTCCCCCGCGGTCCGCCGTTCACGGTCCGCCGTTCACGGTCCGCCGGTCGCAATCCTATACGCAACGCGGCCGCCCTTGACGCCTGACCTCCGTGCGGGCATGGTGGATACGACACCGAATTCTGCGAGCGGTGCGACAAGTTGGTTCAGCGATTGGGATGCACGTGATGAAGAAGACACGATTTGCCGCGGTGTTCCTCCCGACATGCCTGGTGGCGCTGGCCCTGGCGCTGCCGGTGGCCCTGGCGCCGCTCGGCGCGCAAGACCGCCCGAACTTCGTCCTGCTGATGGGCGACGACCACGGCTGGGAGGAGACCGGCTACAACGGGCACGAGTTCCTGCAGACGCCGGTGCTGGACAGGATGGCCTCCTCCGGCCTGCGGATGGACCGCTTCTACGCCGCGCACCCGTCCTGCTCGCCCACCCGCGGGAGCGTGCTGACGGGGCGCCATCCGGTGCGCTACGGGACGTTCGCGCCGAACTGGTCCATGCGCCCGGAGGAGATCACCGTCGCCCACGTGCTGCGCGACGGCGGCTACGCCACCGGCCACTTCGGCAAGTGGCACGTCGGCACCGTGAAGGCCGGCTCGCCGCTGAATCCGGGCGCGATGGGCTTCGACGAGTGGCTGTCGCACGACAACTTCTTCGAGCTGCACCCGACCCTGTCGCGCAACGGCGGGCCGCCGGAGCGTTTCGAGGGCGAGAGTTCCGCCGTCGTCGTCGACGAGGCCATCCGCTTCATCGAGCAGTCGAGCGAAGCCGGCAAGCCGTTCCTGGCCGTCGTCTGGTTTGGCTCGCCGCACGAGCCCTACAGCGGGCTTCCGGACGACCTGGCCCTCTACGACGAGCTGCCGGCGCAGTACGCGGACCGGATGGTGCCGCTGACCTCCAACGAGTCGGGCCTGCAGATCGAGCGGCGGCTGGGCGACGTGCTGCGCGAGCGCTACGCGGAGATCACCGCCATGGACCGCGCCATCGGCACGCTGCGCGACTACCTGGACGCGGCGGGGCTGCGGGAGAACACCCTGCTCTGGTACAACGGCGACAACGGGACGCCCCGCAGCGGGCTGGCCGAGACGCCCCTGCGCGGCCTGAAAGGGACGATGTACGAGGGCGGGATCCGGGTGCCCGGCCTCGTCGAATGGCCCGCGCGCATTCCCGAACCCCGCGCGACGGACGTGGCCGCGGTGACCAGCGACATCCTGCCCACCCTGGCCGCGCTGGCGGGTCAGCCCGTTCCGGACCGGCCCCTGGACGGCATCGACCTGGAGCCGCTCATCGACGGCCGGATGACGGCCCGCCCGGCGCCCATCTTCTTCTGGAGCTTCGACACCGGCGTCCTGGCGGGGCGCGACCACGATCCCTGGATCGATCCCGCCCTGCAGGTGGGTACGACGCCGCTGGTCAAGCTGATGAACGGCATCGCCACCCGCAACTTCGAGAACTTCCGCTACCCGGCCGTCGACGCGCAGGACTTCGGTGGGGCGCGGGTGATGCTGCACGACGACTACAAGCTGGTCGTCGACGGCTCCGGCGAGTCGGGGGCCGAGCTGTTCGACCTGCGCGGCGACGCGGCCGAGCTCCACGACCTGGCCGCGGTCGAGACGGACGTGCTGCAGGACCTGCGGCAGCGGCTCCGCGCGTGGCAGGAATCGGTGCTGCAGAGCCTGACCGGCGCGGACTACCGGTAGGCCCATGACCAGGGCATTCGGGCGGATGCTTCTACAGCGAGGCGCAGGCAGCGCGGTAGTTGCCCGGAGCCCGGCGTCCGGCGTGGCCGGGGACTACCGGTCCGGCGAAGAAGCTCCCTGGCCGGAACGCTCGCGAAGTTGCCTCTCCAGCTCGATCACCCTTGCTTCGGCGGCCGCGGCGCGGGTCTCGGCGGCTGCGGCGCGGGTCTCGGCCGCCCGGCGTGCCTCGGCTTCCGCCCGGCGCGCCTCGGCTTCCTCGTCGTGGCTGAACAGATCGCAGCCGGTGGCGGGCTCACGGAAGCGCATCTCCCGCCCCGGGGCCGCCCGCAACTCCAGACCGAGGGTTCGGCTCCGCAGCGTCAGCGTACCGTCCCGCGCCGTCGCCGCCGGTTGACGCACGTAGCCCGACGGCGTCAGCCGCTCCCCTTGCAGACGCGCCGGCAGATGCTTTTCCATCGGGTCGTACTGCCAGTACTCGCGCACGCCGAGGCGCGCATACACGGACCGCTTCCGGCCGAGATCGTCCCGCCACGTGCTGGGCGAGGCCACCTCGAGGACGAAGGCCGGCGCCCGAGCCGGGAACGCGCTACTGCTCGTCAGCCCGGTACCAGATCGGCGAGGTCCACGCCCGCTCCTGGATCCTCCAGGGCAGGTCGGGCGCCATGCATGCCGCCGGGCGTTCCTCCTCGGGCAAAGCCGCGCACTGCAGCGCGTTCCAGCGGCAGCTCGGGTTTTCCACGACGCGCGCGTAGTAGACGGCCGAGCGGGACGGGTCGAAGTCCGGGTCTGTCCAGACGGCGCACAGGGAGGCCGCGCCGCCGCCGCTCCGCTCGCAGTTGTCCCGCGACACGTCCGCGCCGTTGTCCGCATCGCCCGCCACGTCGTAGATGGCCTCGTGGAAGAGGCCGTCGTCGCCGACCCAGCCCTTGACGATCTGGATGCGCTGCAGCGGGGTTCCCGGATACGTGTCCGTTCCCGGATCGGCGAGCGCGGTCACGAACAAGCTGGGCGCCTCCGTCCCCTCACGGGCGGGCAACACGCTGCCCATCGGGACGCCCGCCTCGTACGCCTCGGCGATCATGTCGTTGCTCGCGCACAGGTCCGGCAGATCCCAGCCGCCGAAGAGCCGCGCCTGGATGCGCACGCCGCTGGTGCCGAAGGTCTCCTTGCGCTGCATCGCGTCGAACAGCGAGTCGCGCGAGTTCTCCTCGGCCCAGACGCCGACCAGCCCGCCCGGATTCCGCAGCGGGTGCGGGGCGTAGGCGTCCGTGGTGATCCGTTTCTCCAGATCCGAGTCGACGTTCGAGTTGTGGCCCTGGTAGTCGTACTCGTCGGTGTCGCCCGGCAGGCCGTTGTGCCCGTCGGTGCTGGCGATCAGGCCGAGCTGGATGGGGTTGATCCCGATGCGCTCTTCCTGGGCGATGCCCTCGATGAGCGCGTAGCGCACGAAGTCGAGGCGCGATTGGCAGCCCTCGCCGCGCAGCCCGCCCTCGCCGGTGCCGTCCTCGCAGTCGGGCGGCCGCTGGCCGTCGATGTAGCGCACCTTCTCGAAGTCGCAAAGCTCGTCCTCGCCGCCAAGCACGTTCCACATCCCGCGCCGGCACTCGGACTCGCCCTTGGCCTGCATCATCTCCACCAGCGGCTCCATCTCGCTGCGCAGCGCGGCCCGCGCCCGCTGCTCGTCGATCGGCAGCCCGCCCCAGTCGAGGGTGAACATCTGGCCGTTGGAGATGTTGGGGTTGTGGGGGATGGTCAGCGCCTCGCAGCCGGTGCCGGTGTCGTTGCAGCGCGCCTTGAGCCGCGTCCACAGGTCGCGCGGCTGGTCGGCGTCGATCCACGAGATCGGCAGCTCCGGCGCGATCTCGTTGCGCAGGATGACGTTGCGGTGCACCTTGGAGCGGCCCGGCGCGCGCGTGTACTCCCACGCGTGGAACGCCGTGAACGAGCAGTCGCTGGAGCGGTCGTAGTAGCGCTCGGCCGCCGCCTGCGTCGCCTCCCAGGCGGTGAGCAGGCCGTCGCGGCACCCGGTGCCGTCCTCGCCGCAGACCAGCGGGCCCCGGCCGGCGAGCCGGTCCGCCTGCCAGGCGGCGCGCTCCTCGGCGGTGCCGCCGGGCCGCAGGCCGCGGCAGACTGGCGAGTCGTAGACCGGGGAGGACGGGTCGGTACAGACCGCCACCTCGCCCAGCCATTCGGAGTGATCGGTGACGGCCGCGAAATCGAGCGGGCGGTCCAACTGGGCCGTGCGCATCGGACGGCCCTCGGCGTCGACCGGGCTCAGGCCGATCGCCTCGCCGCGCGCGAAGCGGTAGGCGTCGTCTGGCGTCTGGAAGCCGCCGCGCCCCAGCGCGTCCAGCGAGAAGGCGGTGTGGGTGTGCAGGTCGCCGAAGAAGACCTGCCGCAGCGGGTCGTTGTGCGCGCACGGCTCCCGCGGGACCAGCTCGGCCGCTGGGGCCGGCGCGCTCGGCGGGCTCCATTCCACGACGGGGCGGTTCGCCCCGGTTGCGGGCGTCGGTGCGTCGCCGGGCGGGGAATCGGCTTGGCCGCACGCAAGGGCAACCAGGGTCAACAGGCAGGCCGCGAGTCGTAATGCCGTCATGCGTGACTCTCCCACGCGTCCGGGGTACGCGTCCAGTTTCCGCGGCTATCGCTCGCCGCGCGCGGTCTCCGGGAGCCGCACCTCGTAGTCGTCGCGCAGTTCCTGGTACGCGGCCAGGCTGCGTTCCCGGCGGCGGTCCTCGCGCAGGTCCGCGAGGACGCGATCCCGAACCTCGGCGAGCGCCGGCGCGCGGGACGATGTCCGGTCGTTCACCCGGACCAGATGCACGCCGTAGGTCGAGTCCACCGGCCCGTTCCAGCCGCCCACGGGGACCCCGGCGACGGCGTCGGCGAAGCCTCTGCCGAAGAGGCCGGCGATCTCCTGGTCGCTGCGGTTCGTGTAGCTGCGCGCCAGCATGAAGGGATCGCCCAACCGCCGCCAACCGCTGCCGTCGCCGGCGCGCACCTCGTCGAGCAGGGCCGTCGCGTCGCCCGCCGGGTCGGTTCTGCTGTCCCCGGACAGGAACACGTGGTCGAACGTCGTCCGGCCCGCTCTCCGGTAGTGTTCGGCGCGCTGGGCGTAGTACTCCTCGACCTCCGCTTGTGACGGCGGCCCGGCGGCGCCGGCATCCTCCAGGATGAACGTCAGCTTCTGGGCAAGGCGCCGCCGCACGATCGCGTCGTCGCGGTCGAGGCCCAGGCGCTGCGCCTCGCGGTACAGGATCTCCTCTTCGACCGCCTCATCGATCAACGTTTGCAGTTCGGTCTCCGTGGGCTCTCGGCCCCACTGCGCGATCCAGCGTGCACGAAGCCGCTCGACCTGATCGGTCGTGATCTCGATGACCGGCAGGGCCGTCTCGCTGCCGGCCAGCCAGCCGTCAAGGGCGAACACGCCGAGGCCCAGGAGCACGAAGACGACGAGGGGATCGCGAAGCCAGCGCGGCAGGCGGTTTGGCGGCGTTCCCTCCGACGCCGTGCCGGATCGTGGGTCAGCGGGGGAGCTATCTGTACGCATCGGTCGAGTGCGGGTCGACCGCATTCCAAGAGCGACCTCCTCGTAACGTAACGAAGCGAGTTCTGAGGCGCAAGGTCCCCGGGGCGGTGGAGGCTGGGGCCGAGGCTAAACGTCCATAATAGAAGGCTGTATACATGTTTCCGACTATTATTATGGACGCTATGGGTGTGCCGCGCAGCAAGGCCCTGCCGTTGCCGGTCGAGCGTGCTCTCACCAGGCTCGGCGCGGACATCCGCGACGCCCGGCGGCGCCGCCGCATCCCCACCGCGACGATGGCGGAACGCGCGGGGATCAGCCGCACGACCCTGCACAAGGTCGAGCGGGGCGATCCGGGCGTTTCCCTCGGTACCTGCGCCACGGTGCTGTTCGTGCTGGGACTGGAGGAGCGCATCGCGGAACTGGCCGATCCGAGAAACGACGCGGTGGGCCTGGATCTCGAAGCCGAAGCGCTGCCCAAGCGCATTCGCGGTCGACGCCGGCCCACGCCGGCTTCCGGTGGCTGATGGACAGAGAGATCCTCGTTTCCGTCGATCTGCATGGCACACTCGCCTCTGTCGGACGTCTGTGGTGGCGAAGCCGCAGGGGCCGGGAGAGCGCCTCGTTCCAGTACGAGCTCGCCGCAATGGTCGACGAGGCTCTCGAGCCGCGCGACCGGCGCCGGGTCGACGCCCATCTGGCCGGCTGCGAGGCCTGCCGGGCGCTCCTCGCCGACCTGCGGGAGATCCGGTCGCTCGCCGCCACGCTGGAGCCCATCGAGCCGCCCGCGCGGGTCCGGCACGACGTCAGGCGGCGGGTCGCGGCGGGACGGGCGCCGCGGGTGGCGGCCGGGTGGTGGTCGTGGTGGGCCTTCGGCGGCGCGGGGCCGATCCGGGCACCCGGTCTCTGGTCGCGTTGGTACCGGCTCCGGGCCGGGTTGGCGCGCAAGCTCGCGCTGCGGCGGACGAGCGCGGCCCTGGGGCCCGAACCCATCGAACGGAGACGAACCGACGGAACCGGAGGCAACACACCATGACAAGACACGCAATACGGAGTCCATTCGTCGCCCTCGTGCTGATCGGCGCGGCCGGCGCGGCCGCGGGGCAGACCGAGGAGCTGGTACGGACCATTCCGATGGAGCCCGGCGGCCGGCTGACGCTCAGTAACATCAGCGGCGAGACGACGGTGACGGGCGTGGACGGCGACGACCTGACGATCAGGGCGACTAAGCGGCTCGTCGGGCGCGGCCGCGTCGAGTCGTTGGACCGCGTCGAGATCGAGATCGTCGAGCGCGGCAACCGGGTCGACGTCGAACCCAGGTACCGGCGGCGATCCGTCCTGGAGTCGCTGGGCAACCTG
The DNA here is from genome assembly GCA_965116825.1 of Vicinamibacterales bacterium. Lineage (GTDB taxonomy): Bacteria > Acidobacteriota > Vicinamibacteria > Vicinamibacterales > UBA8438 > WTFV01. The sequence goes on along the minus strand of OZ220736.1, from coordinate 1,623,395 downwards.
CTCGGCGGCGGCTCGGGATCCGTAGCCGTGGACTACGTGGTGACCGTCCCCCGCGGTACGCGCGTCGCCATCGAGTCCGTGTCCGGCGACGTCACCGTCGAAGATGTGGACGGCGAGACAAGGGTGGAGGTGGTCAGCGGCGACGTCCGGCTCGCGTCACTGGCGAGGCTGGTCGAGGTGGAGTCGGTGTCCGGCCGCGTGCAGATCACCGATGTGAGCAGCGACGAGCGGATGACGGCCGAAACGGTCAGTGGCCGCCTCGAGATCGACAGGGTCCGGGCGCCGCGGCTGGAGGCGTCGTCGGTGAGCGGCGCGGTGACGCTGCGGGGGGTGGACGTGCGGCGCGTCGAGGTGGAGACGGTGTCCGGGTCGGTGACCTTCGCGGGGGCGCTGGCGGCCGACGGGCGCTACGAATTCGAGTCGCACTCGGGCGGTATCCGCCTGACCGTCCCGGACGGCACGGGATTCGAGCTGGAGTCCGAGTCGTTCAGCGGCGGCCTGCGCTCGGCCATCCCCATCGTCGTCGGCCGGGGCGACCGGGCCCGCGAGGTGACCGTCGTCGAGCAGGGGAGCCGCTCGATCGAGGGGATCGCCGGCGGTGGCGGCGGCCGCCTGGAGCTGTCGACCTTCAGCGGGAGCATGACGATCGAGGTGGGACCGGTCCGCTAGTCCGGCCGGGTTCTCGTCCAACATGCTTGGAACCAGAGCGCGATGACGCGTGCGGGGGTGGTCGCCGTGCGCCTGGCGGAAACGATCGAGAGGCACTACGCCGTCGAGGTGCGCTCCATCGGACGCATCGCGAAGGGCATGGGCACCGCCAACTGGCTCATGCGCACGTCAGCCGCGGACTACTTCCTGAAGCAGTACACGCCGGGTGCCGACCTCGCCGGCGAGGCGGCCGCCCTGATACTGTCCGAGGAGGCACGAGCCATGGGCGTGCCGGCGCCGCGGGTCGTCCCTTCGGTCGCCGGCGACCTTCTCTGGTTTCAGGGCGATCTGGCGCTTGCACTCTTCGAGTACTTCCCCAATACGACCTCCGGCGCCGCACTCTCACGCTCGGAGATGGGTCAGGCCGGCCACACCCTCGGCCGGTTGCATGCCTGGCTGCGGGGTCGGGCGGGTCTCCGCGACACCGCGAGCGAGTGGCTCGCTCTCGACGAGCGGCGCAAGCGGACGGCGTTCGAGCGCTATGCAGCGATCATCGAGGGGAGGGGAGAGCAGGACGAGTTCGACCGGCGGACGGTGGCGCTCCTGCACCGGCGCCTGGAGCTGCTGCCGAAGGCTGTCTCCCTCCTCGCCTCGCTTCCGCCGCTGGCGCGACAGGTGGTGCATGGCGACTACAGCCTCCAGAACATCCTGTTTCGCCGGGGCGAGCTGGTAGCGGTCGTCGATTTCCGGCCGCCGGAACGGTTCCTGCCGGCCTTCGAGATCGGCCGGGCGGCGCTCGCTCCGGAGATGGTGACCGCCGGCACCGGGTGGCGGGAGAAGGCCATCGCCTTCGTGGAGGCGTATTGCCGAGCCAACCCGGACGTGGCGCGGTCCGCTATCGAGTGCGCTCCCCAGGTGTGGGCGATTCAGCTCGTCCGGAGCGAGTACGGCGTGCGGCAACACTACTTCGGTCGCCTCGACCGGCAGGCCGATCTCGACCGCTTCTGGCTCCAGCGGTGCGAGGCCGCCGAGAGGATCCTCGACGACCTCGACCGGCTGTCGGGGAGCTTCGCCTCCGTCTGGGAGAGTCGCGACAGGTGACCGGGCGCCCAGTGGGCATGCTCGGTCGCCGGCCTGGCACGTTTACCCCTTGCTGGGCTGGGAGAGAATTGCTAGACTCCTAGCGTTGCTAGGAGAGAGACATGTTCTCGCGCCTGTATTCGTTCCTGACCGCCTGGACCCGGCGGGAGCGCTTCGAGGACTCCCTCGACGAGGAGGTCCGGTTTCACCTCGGCGCGTATACGGAGGACCTGATTCGCTTGTTTGTTAGCTTCACCGCTGTGGACTCTGGCAGCTTCAGCCGGACGGCGGGGGAGAATTGAAGAGTGTCCGCGCAGCGCGTCGTAGACCCGGGAGGGGGCTCGGGGGAGGGGACGCCGACCGCGGAAGGTTCCACCCCCTGGCGCCCCGTGCAGAGCGCCGGGGGTGGCGGTGGTCGGACCGTATGAGTCGCTTGGCCGATCAGGGGCCGCGCCGGAGTTTGGTCGCCACCGTCTTTTCCCACGGCCTGAATGGATACCTGAGCGTGAGGGCTCGCAAACAAGCACAGGAGCAGGAAAAGATGCCAGATTTTACCGTAGGCGTTGACATCTCGAAGGCCCATCTCGACGCCTACAGGGCACCCGACGGCAAGGCCGCGCGATTCACCAACGACGCCGCGGGATTCAAGGCGCTGATCGCCTGGATCGAGTGCCCGGTGCGGGCCGTCACCTACGAGCCGACAGGGCACTGGCACCGAGCGTTCGAGGAAGCGCTGCTCACAGCCAAGTTGCCCCTGGCGCGGGTCAACCCGTTGCAGGCGCGACGGTTCGCGCAGGCCATCGGACAACGGGCGAAGACCGATGTCGTCGACGCCCGGGTCCTGGCACAGATGGGAGCCGCGCTGGATCTGCGGCCAACCGAGAGGTCATCACCCGCGTGGCGCGCCCTCGAGGAACTCCGAGTGGCGCGTGACGCACTGATCAGGGACCGCACCGCTGCACTCAACCGCCAAAAGCACACTCGACAGCGCCTGCTCAAGCAGCAGAACAAGACGCAGCTGGCGCAGCTCGACCGGCATCTGGCCGCCATTGATGCCGAGATCGGAAAGCGGCTCGCCGAAGACGCAGCACTCACCCGACGGGCCGAGATCCTGACCTCCATTCCGGGCGTGTCCCGTATCACCGCCACAGGCCTGCTCATCCAGATGCCGGAACTCGGCCGACTCGACGCCAAGGCGGTCGCCAGCCTCGCGGGGCTCGCCCCCGTCACGCGACAGTCCGGCACCTGGCAAGGCCGAAGCTTCATCCAGGCCGGCCGGGCGCAGGTGCGGCGAATCCTCTACATGCCGGCCGTGACGGCAATGCGCTGCAATCCGGACCTGCGGGCGAAGTACCGGCAACTCGTCGCCCAGGGAAAACCGGGAAAGGTCGCTCTGGTCGCCGTCATGCGCAAGCTGCTCGTCCTCGCCAACGCGCTGCTCGAACAGGACCGCACTTGGCAGCCAGAGCGGCCAGGACAGGACAGGACACCATCCACCGGAGAGGCACCGCTCGTCGCTGCATGAGCTTCCACACGCACCTGGGGGATCGCACTTGACAACATGGATACTCCGGCGTGCCCAGGCGGGAAGCGGCGCGGCGCGCCCGGATTCACTTCGGCAGCGTCGAGGGCATGAAGGACGACTGCCGGCAGGCGCGCGGCCTGCGGCTGGCCGACGAGCTGGCCCGCGACACGAAGCATGCCGGTCGCTTCCTGCGCCGCAATCCCGGATTCGCGGCGGTCGCGACCGCGACGCTCGCACTGAGCATCGGGGCCACGGTGGTGGTGTTCAGCATCATCGACGCGTGGCTCTTCCGCCCCCTGGACTTCCCGGAGCCGGACCGGCTCACGATCAGCGTCTACGCGACCAGGGAGCGGCCATCCGAGCCGGCGGTGTTCGTGCTGTACCGCGACTACCTGAGCTGGAAGGAACGCAGCCGCTCGTTCGAATCGATGGCTGCCGTCTTCCCCCGCACCCATCTCATGGGGGACGTTGCGGACATCGCCACTGCCGACGGCCTGGTGGTGACCGGGGAGTTCTTCCGGACGCTGAGGGTGTCGGCGGGGCTCGGCCGGACGTTCTCCGATGCCGATGAGGCCGGCGCGGCGGTCACGGTGCTGAGCCACGGCTTGTGGGAGCGCCGGTTCGGGGCGTCCGAAACGGTCATCGGGACGTCGGTCACTCTCGACGACGTGCCGCACGAAGTCATCGGCGTCATGCCGCCCGGGTTCGAGCTGCGGATGCTCGACCAGGCGACGGGCTTCGAGCTGTGGACGCTGTTCCGGCCCGGGGAGCCGGGATACACGCCCGGCGGAACGGGCGGCGTTGCCGTGCTCGGTCGGCTTCGTTCCGGAACGTCGATTGCGGCCGCGCAGCAGGAGTTGACCGCAATCCACCGGGACACCGAGTCGTTCTACGCGCGCAACGCCGCGGACTTCGATGTGTTGGTCGCCTCGCTGCAGGCGGACAACACGCGAACGGTCCGGCTGACGCTCGTCATCGTGGCCGGCGCGGTGGGATGCCTGCTGTTGATCGCCTGCATGAACATCGCCGCGTTGTGGCTCGGGCGCGCGCCGGGCCGGACGCGCGAGGCGGCGATTCGGGTAGCGCTCGGGGCCGGCCGCATGCGCCTCGTCAGGCAGTTCCTCGCCGAGAGCCTGCTCATGGCGGGCATCGGCGGCGCCTGCGGCTTCGGGCTGGCGATGGTTGCCGTCCGTCTGTTCACGGCGTCGAATCCGCTCGGCATGCTGCCGGCTGCGCCGATCGGGATCGACCTGCGGTCGCTGATCTTCGCCGCCGCGATCACGGGTGCGGCGGCACTGCTGTGCGGAATCGCGCCCGCATTGCGCGCGGCGGCTACGGATCCGAACGCAGCGCTGCGCACGGGCGGCGACCGCGGGTCGTCTACGGCGCTCGGGCGCTGGAGCCACCCGGCGTTGCTGGCGGTCCAGGTGGCGGCGTCGGTCGTGCTGCTCGTCGCCGTGGTCCTGCTGGTCCGTTCGTTCGCGCGCCTGCAGGACGAGCCGCTGGGCTTCGACGTCTCGAACACAACCGCAGCCGGCCTGTCCCTGCCCACCGGGGAGTTCGATTCCGGCGCCGCCCGCCACGCGTTCCTCGAGCAGTTGGGCGAGCGGCTCGCCGCCCTTCCGGGCGTGCGGCGGACGGTGGCCGCAACCGTGCCGTTGCTGTCGGCCGGCGCACCGGTGATCGTCCAGACCCGTACCGGCGACGACGAGACGGTGCTGCGTGTCCCGGTCCAGGACGTGACGCTGGAGTTCTTCACCACCCTCGGCATTCCGTTGTCCGCCGGGCGCCTGTTCGACGTCCGCGACGGGCCCGATGCCCCGCCGGTGGCGATCGTCAACGAGAGCGCGGCGCGCCTGCTCTTCGGCTCGCCGTCCGAAGCGCTCGGTCGCCGCCTCCGCATCGAGGATGACCACTGGCGGGACGTGGCGGGCGTCGTGGGCGACACCCGTTCGGCGTTCTTCAACACGCTGGAGTGGGTAACCAATCCGGTGGTCTATCTCCCGGCCCGGCAGGCGTTCGATGCTATCCGGGATCCCACGGTCCGCAGCTTCCCGCTCCATTTGCAGATCGAGTCGGACGCACCCGTGTCGATGGCCGAAGTGCGGCGGGCCGTGGCGGGTCTGAACGCCCGGGTGGCGGTCACCCGGACCCGACCGGCAGCCGACGTGGTCGCGGCCGCCCTCCGGCAACCGGCGTTCCGCATGTGGCTGCTCGGGTGGTTCGCCCTCGTGAGCCTCGTGCTGGCGGCCATCGGCGTCTACGGCATCGTGTCCCAGGGAATCGCGCACCGCACGCGGGAGATCGGCATACGCCTCGCCCTGGGGGCCGCCCCGGGCCGGGTGCGAGTTGCCGTGACCATCCGGACGCTGCTCACCGTCACGGTGGGTGCGGTCGGCGGCTGCGTGGCCGCGGTGGTCCTGGGGTCCGCGCTCGAGGCGGTGCTCTACGGGATTCGTCCGGGCGACGTCATGTCCTTCACGGCGGCGCTCGCGGTCCTGCTGGTCGTCGCGACCGGAGCGGCCTTCGGCGCCGCGGTGCGAGCCACCCGCATGAGGCCCGGCGACGTCCTGCGCGGCAAGTGACGTTGTCTCGCGCAAGTCCGCGTCCATCGGAGCTAGCACATGAAGGGCATTACCGAGGTTGCTCTGCGCCGTCGCCCAGTCAAGCGGGACGCGCTCGCGGGTGAACTCCTGAAGGGCAGCGCGATACCCGACGACGGCTTCTTCAAGCCACTCGGTACGGTTCTCCTGCCCGCCAAGGATCTCAAGGGCGGTACCGAGGTTGTGCTGCGTCGCGGCCCAACGGAGTGGCACACGCTCGCGGGTACGCTCCTGGAGAGCCGCGCGATAGGCGTCGATGGCTTGTTTCAGGTACTCGGTGCCGCTCTCCCGTTCGCTTAGGGGACCGGTTCGCCGGTGTAGAACGCGGTTGTCCGCGTTGCCGCTGCATGCGCGGCGGCGGGGTCCTCGCCGGCCGCGACGGCCGCTTGTTCCCACCCCTCGCTGCTGCCGGTGATGAGCGCCTTGCCGTCCGCCGACGCGGCGAAGGCGGCTTCGTCCGGCTTGGGCGCGTCGGGTTGCGCGACATGGAGCGCGAGTCCCAGCAGGCCCATCTCCCAGCCGACGCCGGTCGCGCCCGGGCCGTACCGGCCCCAGTGGTCGGACACGTGCTGCGTATGCGTGAGCGTGAGCCGCGCGGCGCCGTCTCCGGCGTCCGCGACACGCACCTCCACCCAACTGACGTCGCCGCCGAACTCCCAGGTCAGTGCGAAATGCGAGGGCGGCTCGCACGCCGTGATCGTGCCGCCGGCGTTGCCTTCCAACTGATAGCGCCCGCCAGGCTCGAGATCGCCGCTGATCGGCAGGAACCAGCGCGGAATGCGCGCGCCGCTCGTCACCGCGTCCCACAGGTCCTCGACCGTCGTCGCGAAGCTGCGGGAGAGCGCGACCGCGCGAGCGGGGCGCCCCTCGCGCTCCAGCGACGACACGGAGCGATCTATCGCACCGAGGTGGCCTTCGACATCGAACTTCATGGTTGCTCCTCGTGGGGTGACCGGCCAGCGGAGACGCGGTCCTGCGCCGCTGCGACGTTCCGAAGCGCCTTCATCGGGAGCCGCGGGTCGCCGTCCGATTCTTCCATCGCGGCGTTCAGATACGCGGCGATGTCCGCCGGTGTTCGCAGGTATTCGCCGGCATCATGGGCTCTGACGAGCATGGGTCATCGTACACGGGCGATTCGGATGGAAAGCCCGAGTTCCCGATGAATCGACTACGATCTCCCGGCGAAGGTCACAACCTCATGACTCGACATCCCAATCCCCGCGTCGCCGTTGCCCGCGTCGATGCGCTCTTCATCGACCGCTGGTCGCCGCGATCGTTCTCGCCGGAGCCGCTGACCGACGCCGACATCGCTTCGATGTTCGAGGCGGCGCGCTGGGCGCCGTCCTCGTCCAACGTCCAGCCGTGGCTGTTCCTGTACGAGACGGACGGTCCCGACCGGGAGGTCTTCGATTCCATCCTGAAGCCGCGCAACCGCGAGTGGGCGTCGAAGGCGCCGTTTCTCGGCTTCCTCTTCGCCAATACCCGCACCGCGGACGGCCGCGAGCCGCGCACCGCGCAGTTCGACGCCGGCGCGGCGTGGATGTCGCTGGCGCTGCAGGCCCTGGCGCTGGGCATCTACACGCACGGGATGGCCGGCATCGACGTGGACGCCGCGCACGAGAAGCTGGGCGTCGACACCGAGCTCTGGACGGTGATGTGCGCGTTCGCGGCCGGCCGGATCGGGCCGCCGGAGGCGCTGCCGCCGGCGCTGCGCGAACGCGAGCGGCCGAAGGACGATCGCAAGCCGCCCGGGGAGATAGCGCACCGGGGCATCTTCAGGGCGCGCTGAGGAGTTCGGCCGTTCGCCGGACGCTGCTGAAGGGGGTTGCTGGTTCGCTGGCGAGCGCCGAGACAGGACCGGCAATGCGTTGGAGGGGGATTCGCCGCGGTCAGCCGATCGAGGTTGGTGCGGTAACCGCCACCGACTCGAAACGGGAATGGAGCTCGTCATGAGGCTGCTCAAGCTGTTTGCCGTGCTGATGTTCGTGGCGGGTGCGATTTTCGTGGTCGGTGCATTCCCGGCGGCGGCGCAGGACGGCGCGGCCACACCCAACGTGGTGCTGATACTCGCCGACGATCTCGGCTGGGGCGACGTCGGGGCGATGCGACCGCAGTCGGCCATCCGGACGCCGCACATCGATCGCCTGGCCGACGAGGGGATGCGCTTCGTGGACGCGCACTCGCCGTCGGGCGTCTGCACGCCGACGCGCTACGCCCTGCTCACCGGGCGCTACACGTGGCGGACGCGGCTGACCCGGGGCGTGCTGGGCGGCTACAGCCCGCCGCTGCTGGAGCCGGACCGCCCGACCCTGGGGACGCTGCTCCAGGCGCGGGGTTACCGGACCGCCGCCATCGGCAAGTGGCATCTCGGCATGGACATGCCGTACGTCGACCCGGCCGCGGAACGGACCGAGCCGTGGGAGGGCGATCCCGGCATCGATTTCGGCGGCACCATCGCCGACAGCCCGATTCACCACGGGTTCGACGAGTACTTCGGGGTCAGCGCCTCGCTGGACATGGCGCCGTACGTCTACATCCGCAACGACCGCTTCACGGCGCTTCCGAGGCACGAGCAGCCGGCGGTGCCGTTCCCGTACTTCATCCGCCACGGACCGCGGGCGGACGACTTCGTCATCGACGAGGTGCTCGACCGGCTGGTCGACGAGGCGGTCGGCTTCATCGACCGGTCGGCGCGGACCGGCGATCCGTTCTTCCTCTACTTTCCGCTGACCGCGCCGCACAAGCCGACCCAACCCCACGAACGGTTCCGGGGCCGCACCGGCCTCGGCGAGTACGGCGATTTCGTGGCGCAGGTGGACGATGCGGTCGGGCAGGTGCTCGCGGCCCTGGACCGGGCCGGCGCCGGCGCCGGGACGCTGGTGATCTTCACCTCCGACAACGGCTCGTACATGTACCGCCGCGACGATATGGCGCCGGATCACGTCGACGACCGGTCGATTCAGGCATACCGCGTGGGCCGTCACCGCTCCAACGCCGACTGGCGCGGCACGAAGGCCGACATCTGGGAGGGCGGTCACCGCGTGCCGTTCGTGGCGCGCTGGCCGGGCGTGGTCGAGCCGGGGTCGCAGACCGCCGCCACCGTCGTCCACACCGACCTCTACGCGACGCTGGCCGACGTCGTCGGCGCGGCGCCCGGCCCCGATGCCGCGGAGGACAGCGTGTCGCTGCTCCCGATGCTGAGGGGCGAGCCGGTCACGCGCGGCGTTCCGGTGGTTCACCACTCCTCCGGGGGGATGTTCGCGATTCGCGATGGGGCGTGGAAGCTGGTGCTGGGCAACGGTTCGGGGGGGCGCCAGGAGCCGCGGGGCGAGCCGTTCGGGCGGCCCTACCAACTCTTCGACCTGTCGCGGGACCCCATCGAGACCCACGACGTCGCGGCGGATCACCCGGAGGTGGTCGAGCGCCTCGAGGCGACACTGGAGCGTTTCCGCCGCACTGGCCGGAGCGCGCCGCTGGCCGGGGAGGCGACCGCTACCGCCGGTGCGATTGTGCGGCGCTGAGGGCTGCGGCGTCGTCCGCCGCGCTGGCTCGATGAGCCGGTCGGCGGCATTGCCCGTGCACATGGCGCGCGCGTCGTGGTGCTTGCTCGTCGATCTCGACAACCCCGGAAGCCGTGGCAGGCCTGACCAACGGAGAACAGATCAACTTTGCGGCGTTCGGGCAGAAGACGAGCGGTCTGCGCGGCGACAGCCGGGGGCGGCTGTCGAGGGGGCAGTCGGTCGGATACGATAGCGGAGCGCATGGCAACGTCAGCCGGAGGTCTGGAGGCGCGGATCGCTCAAGCCGTCGCGGTCGTCGACGGGGTGGGTACGGTAGCGTTGTTCGGTTCGCACGCGACCGATCGGGCTCGTCCGGACAGCGATCTCGACATCGCCGTTCTGCCGACGAAGGCCGACCCGACGTGCCGTCGCAGGCTGGTGTCGCGCGTCGCCGCCGCGCTGGCCGGTCTCGCGCCGGGCGGCCTCGTCGACGTCGTGCTCGTCGACGAGGTGCCCGAGCTGCTGCGACAGCGCATCTTCGAGCACGGCCGGCTCGTGGTGCAGCGCAACCCGGCGGACTGGCGAGCGTGGCGTGTCCGGACGATGCGGGAGCACGGCGACCGCGAGCCCTATCGCCGCATGCTCCGGAACGCTCAGGCTCGGCGACTTGCGGCGGGAGGGATCGGTGGTCGATCGGGACGTGCTCTCGTCTCGCTTGAACGCGCTCGAGGGCTATCTGGCTGATTTGCGCCCGTTCGCGAAGCGTTCACGCGACGAGTTCGTACGCGAGTCCGGTCTGCACCACTTGGCCGAGCGGCTCCTGCACTTGGCGTGCGAGTGCGTGATCGACATCGCGCACCACATCATCGCGGACGAGGGGTACCGGCAGCCGTCCACCTACCGGGATGCGATTGCGGTGCTTACGGAGGAGGGCGTCGTCGATGACGCCCTGGCGGATCGCGTGGCCGCCTGGGTCGGCTTTCGCAAGGCTGTTGTCGGATGCCTGACCGGATGCGTCGATGCCGCCGCGGCCGCTCACCGGCAGGATGCCGATGGCGACCGCCCTCGCACCGGCGGCATCGCGTAGTGCGAATTTGAATTAGAGGTGTGACATGGCAAGAGCTGTCGATCGACGCGAGTTCCTGGCGACGAGCGCGACTGCCGCCGCCGCGTATGCGTTCAGCGGTCCCGCGTTTGCGCAGGCCGCCGATCCGACGACGCTGAGCATCGCCGAGGCGCAACGGCTGATTCGTGCGGGTGCGCTCTCGCCGCTGGAGTTGGTGGAGGCCTACCTGGAGCGCATCGGGCGCTTCGACGCACGCCTGAACGCCTTCGTCACCGTGACCGGCGAACGCGCCGCGGCACGGGCGAGGGAGCTGGAGGCGGAGCTCGCCCGCGGGGTGTGGCGCGGCCCGCTGCACGGCATTCCGATCGCGCTGAAGGACAACATCGACACGGCTGGCGTGCTGACCACCGCGGCGAGCGCCGTCTACGCGGACCGCGTGCCGGACGAGGACGCCGAGGTGGTGACGCGGCTCGAGGCGGCCGGCGCCGTCATCGTGGGCAAGCTCAACATGCACGAGTTCGCCTACGGCGGGACGTCGGCGTTCACGCACACCGGTCCCGTGCGCAATCCGTGGGACGTCGACCGCATCGCCGGCGGGTCGTCCGGCGGGTCCGGCGCGGCGGTCGCCGCGCGGCTGTGCGCTGGCGCCCTGGGGACCGATACCGGCGGGTCGGTGCGCATTCCGGCCGCCCACTGCGGCATCGCCGGGCTGAAGCCGACCTACGGGCTGGCGAGCATTCGGGGCATCATCCCGCTCAGCGTGTCGCTCGATCACGTCGGCCCGATGTGCCGGACGGTAGCCGATACGGCGCTCATGCTGCAGGCGCTGGCCGGGTACGACCCGCGCGGCATCGCGAGCATCCGTGCGGAGGTGCCCGACTACGCCACCGCGTTGCTGCGCCGCACGTCCTCGCTGCGCCTGGGCGTGCCCCGCACGCCGTACTTCGACGACCTCGACCCGCAGATCGCCGACGCGGTCGAGCGGGCGCTCGGTGTGCTGAGCGGCCTGGCGGCGAGCACGCGGGACGTGGAGCTGCCGGCGCTGCCGCAGGCCCGTCCCGTTGCGGTCGAGTCCTACGCGTATCACGCCGACCTCCTCGCCGAGAGCCGGGCGCTGTACGAGGCAAGCACGCTGGCGCGCATCGTGCCCGGGGCCGAGGTGCCCGCGGTCGAGTACGCCGAGGCGCTCTATCAGTTGAAGCTGGTAAGGAAGGCGATCGCGCACGTGTTCGACGATGTCGACCTGCTGGTCACGCCGACACTGCCGATACTCCCGGTCACGATCGAGGCGGCCCGCGAATCGCCGCTGGAGGCGACCCGCATCCTGATTCGCAACACGGCGCCGTTCAATTCCTACGGGACTCCGGCGATCACCATCCCCTGCGGATTCAGCCGGGAGGGCCTGCCCATCGGGTTGCAGATCTGCGGCCGCGCCCTGGGCGAAGTCGACGTGCTCGCCCTCGCGCACGCCTACGAACAGGCGACGGATTGGCACGGACGCACGCTGCCGCGCGCTTGGAGCGCTGCCGACAGCTCATCGAAGAGCTGTCTGATCAGGGCGTGATCCAGGGATCCAGACATGTTTCTCTCCGCCCCGTGCGTCCAGGTCGCGGGCGTTTGCGAGTGCGCCGTGCCGAACGAACGCCGCCGGCGCGTACACCACGGTCTCGATGTAGTCGTGACGGGTGGTGAAGAAGTGCGGGATGTCGACGAAGCGCTCCCGCTCCTGGCTCCACGCCGGTGGTTCCAGGTCGTGCAGCTCGCACACGTGCTCGACCATGGCCGCCAGGAGCACGTCCCACGGCGTGCCCGTCAGCGGCGGGCGCTCGGCGAGCAGCTCGATGCGGCGTTCCCGGTCGAGTCCCATCAGCGACCGTGGCAGCTCGTGCAGGTGCAACCGCAGCAGTTCGGCGTCGGACCAGCCGTCGACGACGGCCTGGGCGTATTCCGGCATTCTGGCCGGGCTCAAATCCATATTGTCCTGTCAGCGCAAGCGGAAACCATGCCCGCCTGCGACGCCCCTGCATGTTAGACCGTCGGTGCAGTCGTCGTCTGGTGCTTGCTACGGCAGCACTGCCTCGGTCGCGTCGTGCGGCTACTTCACGCCCCCTGGCGGCACGAGCAGGCTGCAACCGCCGAACGTCTGCTGGCGGATCAACGGCCCCGTCGCCGTCGCGTCGCGTACGTGCGCCGCCCACCTCGGTCGAGCGTCTTCTCGCCCCTCACGCTCGGTCGCCCCGAGCAGGATCGTCCCGTTGGACGCCTGAACGATCCGGTGTCCAGCGTTTCCGGTCCGATGTGTGCGTCGACGTCGCTGTGGTTGGACATTCGGCGTTACCGCGAGGGTTTCCGGAATGAGCAACTCGGCGTCGAAGACTACCGGTCCCGGCTCGAGACCGAAGTGGCCCGCGTCCTGGCGCGCGCCGGCTGGGACGGCCGCGACGCCGACGAGTGGGACCAGGCCCCCATTCCGGTCATCAGGTCAGCCCCCGAGACGATGTGGATCTGGAGCGACCTCCACTTGGGCGACCCATCGGTTATCGGCGTCTTCGGTCGGCCTTTCACCGAGGTCGGCGCCATGAACGCCTTCCTCCTCGCGGAGTGGCGCGATCGTGTGCAGGCCGGCCGCAAGATCATCTGCCTCGGAGACGTGCTCCACGAGAACGTGTGGTGGCGCGAGCTTCTCGTCGCCTGCGGGCTTGACGTCTCTCCGGCGGAATGCTCCTTCAAGCCGGTTGCGGCTCGTCGTCGTCAGCAGTGGCGAGTGCGGCTACGTGTCCCGATGTGGGTGCACGACAGGAAATGAGGACTTGCGTGGGCCGCGCCTCGTCGCGCCTTGCCACCCGGGCGCCTCGCCGCTCTCGGTGCTGCGCGGGTTCTCACGACGGACTACGCCGGCGCGGCGGCAGCGCCGGCGCCGGCGGCGGCGCCGGACTCGGTCCGCGGTTTCCACAACACGTCGATCGCGTAGCCGAGATCGAGGCGTTCGCCGTGCCAGTCCGGGGTCGTCGTGTCCGGTCCGATCTCGATGCCGGCCGCGGCGAGGCGGTCGTCGGTGGGCGCCAAGGGCGGCCCGTTCCAACGGGACGCGGCCGGCACGGCGGGAAACGGCCGGCCGTCGGGCCAGCAGAACGTGGCGTCGCCGGACGGACCCATCCGGACCAGGAAGCCCTCCTCATGGACCGCCCGATGGTGCCGGCGGCAGAGCAGCACGAGGTTGTCGAGCCGGGTCGGCCCGCCGTCGGCCCAGTGCTCGACGTGATGGACATCGCAGCGCCGCGCGTTGCAACCGGGGAACCGGCACTGGCGGTCCCGTGCCTGCAGCGCCCGCCGGAGCGCCGGCGGGACGGTGCGGGTCTTCCGCCCGACGTCGAGGACCGAGCCGTCCGCGGCGTGCCGCATCACGACCGCCCCGGCATCGCACGCCATGCGGCGGGCGTTCTCGGCCGACACGCGGAGCCCGTCGGCGTCTTCGAGCGCGGCGTGCCCGGCCATCCGGGTAGCCTGACGTAGCGGCACGGGAGTAGTGCCGGCGGCCGTCCGCGTCTCCGCGGAGACGCCTTCAGAGTCGGTCCGTCTCGCCTCCAACAAAGCGTCCGCCTGCCCGCCGGCGCCGGCCGTCCGCGTCTCCGCGGAGACGTCCGCCGCATCGGACGACGCCGTGGCCCCATCGCCCCCGGCCGCGTTGTGATCCGGCAACGTGGCCGCGGAAGCATCCGCCGCCCGCCCGCCGGCATCGGTCCCCAGCGACGCCGGCTCGACGTGCAGCACGACCTGGTACCGATCCCCCGCCGACCCCCGGTCCAGCTCGGACGACAGGGCGCTTTCCGCCAGCAGTCCCAGCGCGTCCGCCTGCCGCTGGCCGAAGCTGGTCTCGGCCGCTTCCTCCGCCGAGACGTCCGTCCGCAACCGGTCGGCCGCCGCCTCCAGCGCCCGCCGCACCACCGCACCCACCTCGGGCGACAGCCGCCCGCGGAGCACCACCATCCCGTCGTCGTCGACCCAGGTGTTCAGGTTCCGGCGTTCGTGCCGCCGCCGCTCGTCGGCCGCCTCGGCCTGCCGGTCGACCCGGGCCCACGCCCGCGCCAGACGCTCGACGTAGGAGGCCGGCGCACACTCCGCGAAACCGAGCAGCCGCCGCTCGTTGTCCGGCGTCGCCACCCGCGTCAGCGCCCGCACCTTGGAGTACGAGAGCCGCCCCCGCCGCATCGCGTCGCTCAGCAGCGGGAGGTCTCCCAGCGCGCGGGCCACGCGCACCTTCTCGCGGGCGGCGCCCAGGGCCAGTCCCGTGCGCCAGTTCAGCCAGTGTGCGCAGGACTGGAAGCCGCTCCACCCCTCGCGCTCGTCGAACGCGCGAAGCATCACGAGCAACTCGTAGGTGGCGGCCTGGATGCGGGACGACAGCTCGGCGATGTCCTCCCCGAGGCGCTCGGCCTCGTCGCGGCGCCGGAGCACCGCCGCGCGGTGTTCCTCGATGGATGCCGGCGCGTTCGTGTTGGCCGTCGGCGCGATGGCCGACGCCGGCACGATGGCCGACGTCGATACGATGGCCGATGTCGGCGCGATGGCCGATGTCGGCGCGATGGCCGAGGCCGGCATGTCGATGACGGCGGCCTTGCTGCCGACCGATGCAGTCGTGGGATCGTCTCCGCAACGAACCGGGCAGGTCTGCTCTGACGCGACACTCATACATCTATTGTAAACCATTGTTTTTAAACGGCTTGAGGGTGTTTGTGCGCGTCGTTCCGGGGCAGGTGGACGGTTCGAGGTCACTTTCCACGGATACGGGCCGCAGCGGGTCGCTGCGGCCGTCTGAGAGCCGCCGTGGCGGTCATGCCGGACCGCCGGCAACCTGCCGTCAGGAAGTTGTCAAGGAGAATCTTCGAGAAAGGTGCACGGCGCGCTGCGCCGCCCGCCGCCCGCACCGCTCGCTGGCTCATCTCATAATGATGTCGTGCATCCTCCCGATGTACGCTCACGTTGATGTGCCGGTTCCTGCTCGGCGACTCCTGCTGGTGCACATGCCCGTAGATGTTTACCCAGCCGGGAGGCACCTGCAGCAGCGGGACGTGCGTCAGCAGCAGCGGTGGATCGCCGGGCGCGACTAGCGTGACCGCCGTCCCCTCCACCTCGAGCGGCCGCACGTGGTTGACCGGATCGACGTCGTGGTTGCCGAGCACGAGCCACTTGATGCCGGGCGCCGCTCGCCACCAACACTGGTGGTACGCCTGGACGCTGCCGTCGACGCTGACGTCGCCCAGGCCAATGATCGTGTCGTCGGCGCCGACCAGGTCGTACCAGGCGTCCATCATCGCCTGGTCCGCCCTGCGCACCGTTCCGAACGGCCTGAAGAAGACCCCGAGCGACACCCTGTGCCCCAGGTGCAGGTCCGACCAGATCCAAGTCGTTTCGTCGGGCGCTTCGCACTGGCCCGGCCCGCTGGCGCGCGCGTGCCGGATCAGCGCTTGCGACTGCCGCGTGTCCACCATCGGATGGACGGGTGGCATCAGCGAGTGCACCAGCTCGTCGACGTAGAGCGCGTGCAGCCGTTCGGCGGCCGCATCGGGCACGCTCATGTGGCCTGTTCTCCTACTCGGCTAACGTCGCCTCCCGGAGAATCTGTTCTGCCGGCGCACGGCGACCGGTTCCGCCGGAGCATGAGACGGTCACCGCAGAGCGCGAAGAGATTCGTTCGGTACCTCGATTGCAGTATCAACCGCTCGCGTCAGATGACGGTTCCGTTGTGCGCGATCAGCCGGTCGAGCCGTACCGGGCGAAACCCGATCCGTTCGACGCTCACGTTCCAGTGCTCCGGGCTCGGCGGGTCGTGCCGGTGCAGGTGCCCGTGGACGTTTACCGCCCCGGCTGGTGTAGGCGTCAACGGCGGGTGGGAGAACACGAGCGGCGGCACGCCCGCGCGCACCGCCGCCGCGCACATCCGCTCGAAACCGGCCTCGCCCAGCATTCTCCCGCGGTGGACATCGTGGTTGCCGAGGACCAGCAGGCGGCGCCCCGGCGCGGCCCGAAGCCTCGCCACCAGCTTCGGGTCGACGAGCCCGTACGGGTGCGCGACATCGCCGAGGCACAGCATCAAGTCGTCGGCTCCCACCGTCCGCTCCCACTCGTTCAGCATCCGGTCGCTCATCGCTCGTGCGTTCGCCTCCGGCCGCCTCCATAGCCGTTGCGCCATGTCGTCCCACAGGTGCAGGTCCGACCAGATCCAGATGCGCTCGGTGGGTTCGTCGACGATCTCGATGTGCCTGCCGCTTTCCAGCAGCGCCTCGACGAGCGATTCGCCGTCCATCCCCGCGTGCGGCGCGCCGTGGTGTCCGTACGACTTGCGCAGGGTCGCTGCGCACCGGCTTCTCAGTTCCTCCGCGCTCATCATCGACATCTGGGTGAGTAGTGGCGAGTAGCATCCACGGGCCCGGCGCTACCCGCGGCTGCGGACCCACCGGTTCACGTTGCGCGGTCACCGCGGCTTTCTCCAGTCCGCGGCGCCGAGCGCAAGTGCCCTGACGTCGGTCAGGCGACCGTCGTCGCCGACTACGACCTCGAGAATGATCGCCTGCTGCATGCTAGCTGAGCACGCGTGCCGTTGCCACGCGTTGTCCAGGACCCAGACGAGGCCGACCGGGCTGTAGCCGGTCCCTTCGACCGCCAGGTTGATGTGCCAGACGGTTGGCTCGAACTGGTTGTTTGTGCAGGTGTCCGTGGGCATTCATCGCGCTCGATGAAGGGCCGACCCAAGACGTTGATGACCGACGGGTCGCCCAGGTGGAGGTCGCTCCAAATCCACATGGTTAGTCCCACTCGTCGGCGTCGCGGCCGTCCCAGCCGGCGCGCGCCAGATCGCTTTCCCACAGATCGCGGAGAGTGTCTCGACGTCGACCGTTTCGCCGTGTCTGAGAATAGTCGCGATGCCGGGTCGACGCGCCCCGCCACGTTTTCAGTGCAGTCTTTCCCGCCGTCGACATAGGTCAAGCCCATGTGTCCAAAAAGAGAGTTCGTTAGATTCCGAACGCGGATTTCACGCAGCATTACATCGCTCTCATAGCAAATTGCCAGATCAACCTCAGCTGCAGTCGAGAACTCTCACGGTTCGACCCGTCGAAGAGGCATCAATAGGCATGGAGCCATCGTGCCCGCCTGGCGTGATACGATGGCCGCGTTCTGTGTGGAATCGCGCGTCGCCACCGCGGTAGATCAGGGTCGACCGGCCTCTGCGCGTCGGGGCGACAATCGGGAGAGAGACCAATGCGAACTGTCACCTTCGTCGTCGTGTGCGTCGCCTTGACCGTAGCCGTGGCTGTCCCGGACGTCGCCGCGCAAGCGACATCCAGTGCCGCCCTGCCGTCAGATCTCGGGGTCATCGACTTTCCGACCTCCGGCCCCGCCGATGCCCAGGTCCATTTTGTCCGCGGCGCGGCGATGCTCCATAGCTTCGGCCTCGAGGATGCGGCCCTGGAGTTCCGTCAGGCCCAGGCTCTGGCTCCGGACTTCGCCATGGCCTACTGGGGCGAGGCGATGAGTTACAACCACCCCCTCCAGCGCTTCCAGGAGTGGGACCTGCCGCGGCAGGCGCTCGAGCGGCTGGGGCCGACCCGGGAGGCCCGGTTGGCCAAGGCCCCGACCGAGCGCGAGAAGGGATTCGTCCGCGCCGTGGATGCCCTGTTCTTCGGCACAGGCGAGGAAACCGACCGCCGCGTCGCGTACGCGGACGAGATGGAGCGGCTTGCCGCCGCCGACCCCGACGATCAGGAGGTGCAAGCGTTCTACGCGCTGGCGCTGTTGGCCACCTCGAGCGACTATGGCTACGAGCCGTATCGCACGAACGTGAAGGCGGGCGCCATCGCGCTCCGGGTGTTCGACGACAATCCGGATCATCCGGGCGCGGCGCACTACATCATTCACGCCTTCGACGATCCGATTCACGCGGCGATCGCGCTGCCGGCGGCCAAGCGCTTCGCCGCAATCGCGCCCGGTGTCGTGCACGCGCTGCACATGCCGTCGCACATCTTCATCCAGCTCGGGATGTGGGACGACGTCTCGTCGTCGAACGACGCCTCGTATGCGGCGGCGCTCGAGATGTTCGAGCGGCAGGACACCTACGAATCGGACACGCAGCGGTACTTCAATGCCAGGAATCTGACGCATGCGCTCGACTGGGGCCAGTACGGCGACCTGCAGCGTGGTGACTATGCCAAGGCGTGGCAGGCGGTCGAGAACGGCGAGATGGTCATCGCCAATACCGAGGCGCCGATTGCCTTGCAGCGGGCAGCCATCACCCGGCCGCGGTACGTGATCGAGACCGAGCAGTGGCAGGTCATCGAGGTGTCGCCACATGCCGCGGCGGGGGGACACCTGGCGAACGGCATCAGCGCCGTGCGGACCGGCGACCTGGCGGCGGGCGCCGCGGCGGCCGCGGCGCTGGCCGCGCTGGACGGTGCCGTCGCGGCGATCGCGCATCTCGAGGTCACGGCGCTCCTGCACGCCGCGCGGGGCGACGCGGACGCCGCGGCGGCCTCGATGGACAAGGCGATCGAGCTGGCCGAGTCGCGGGGCGCGCCGCGCGGGGCGCCGACCCCGCTCAAGCCGGCGCACGAGCTGTATGGCGAGATCCTGCTCGAGCTGGGTCGGCCTGCTGAAGCCGTCGAACAGTTCAAGCGCTCGCTGCAGCGCACGCCGAACCGGTCCCTCTCGCTCCGCGGGCTCGCCCGCGCCGCAGTGGCCGCCGACGATGCGGACACCGCGCGCGCGCGTTACGCGCAGTTCGTGGCTCAGTGGCGCGGGGCGGAGGACGCGCCGACCGTCGAGGAAGCGCGGCAGTTCCTGAGGGACCACTAGCGGCGAGCGAGCGGAACGAGCTCCGCGCCATGGGCGCCACCGAGGTCGACGCCGGGTACGAGTGCTTCGGCAATTCGCCGCGTGTCATTCAGGGGCTGTCCAGCAACGGCCACTGGACCGGGGTCCCGTTGTGGGCGGTGCTCGAGCGGGCCGGGGTGCAGACCGGCGCCCGCGAAGTGGTCTTCATCGGTGCCGACAAAGGGCCCCGAGTCGGTCGACTCCCGAGGGCGGGCCTACGAGATCGACCAATCGTTTGCTCGCAGCCTCTCGCTGCCGGACGCTTCCATCGCGGCCATGCTCGAAGAGCACGCGGGCGAGAACGGCTCGCTCGACCACGCCCCCGGTCCCGCCCCGGTCCTCGACGAACGGTCCGACCTCGGCGATCATGCAGCGGATCTTTCCGGCAACGAGGAAGCGGGATCGAGGTGGGCGCCCTGATCATCGCGGTAGACGTGAATCAGACGGCGGCCGAGTTCGAGGACGGTTCCGCCGAGCCCGGCACGTCCGAAGTGCGGATCAGGTTCGAGCAGCCCTTGAGTCACGAGGCGACCGATCGTGCGATGCTCCTGTGGCGCGCCGGGCGGACGTGCGGCGGGAGTTCAGCCCGGATACATGGGAGCATCGCTCGATGACGTGGCAGTGTCGGCGCTGCGGCCGGACGGTAGACCTCGTGCTCCGCGACGGCGACCGCTGCGCCGCCTGCGCGATGCGGACCCGCGCCGGCCGGAGGTTGCCGGACAACGACGGCGCGGCCGACCCGCCGGTTGACGGATGGGAGGTGATCCGCATTCGTAAGCTGCTGCTGCAACCGTCGTCGTCTTCGGCTGGCGATGCCGGCGCGCGGGATGCTATCGGGGAAGCCATCCACGAGGCGGGAGGTGATCTCGGGGATGCCGCGTCATGAGGGCGCTGTGGTTGCCGAGGACCAGGAGCCGCTCGCCCGGGCATTCGGCCAAGTTCGAGCACCAGGCGAATCGTCCCGCCAGGCATCCGGATGGGCGACTGTCGACCAGGTGAACCGCCGGTTTGCCCCGCCTGCGCCGCGGCCGGCCTCAATGGCCACGGCGACGCCTGTCGCGCCGCCGGTCTCTTGCGCATCGCCATGGCTGTCAACTGTACGAAACTCGATCTGGTCGAGCCAGAATCGCCGACTTTGCCACAGGCTGTCAAGGCGGATCTCTTTGTGGATGCCGAGGTGTACAGATATCGCGTCGAGCTGAGACGGGATTCGTCAGAGTCGTTCAAGGCGCTCCTCGACTTCGTCGTCAAGCTGCCGAACTTTGCGCCGTTCAACGCCATGCTGCTGCAGGTGCAGAAACCAGGACTAAGCTACGCCGCGTCGACGTACGAGTGGCAGGAGCTCTTCGGTCGTAAACCGAAGGAGAACGCACGCCCACTTCTGATTCTATGGCCGTTCGGCCCTATTGCTCTTGTCTATGACGTTTGCGATACAGAAGGAGAAGACCTGCCAGAGGACGTGATGAGTTTTCTCGCTCGTGATAAGTCCGGCGGCAAGAACTGGACCGAGTTCGAGACGCGGCTGAAGCGCAAGGGCATCCGGCTGCAGTGGTTCGACGGTGGCGACAGGAAAGCCGGCTACATCAGGAGGATCGATCCCTGGTACAGAGTCGCGCAGCCGCGCGAAGAAGTCCCCCGAAGGCCGCTCGTTCAATCCGGACGAGTTCGCGATCGTGTTGGAGTAGGTCGTTGCCGGCACGGCACCGGCCGACTACCGTAATTTCGAAGCGTTCTTCGCCCGCACCTGCTTCACGCGCGCTGCACGAGCATGCGGGGATGGTGGTGCGCGTCTGGTGGGAAAGACGGCGAACACGTCGCCGGTGATGACGCTGGTGACGCAGTTCGGCGGCCGCAAAACCCACACGCTGACCGCGCTGTATCACCTCGTGACGGCCGGCGAGACCGTAGGCCGCCGGGACGAGGTCGCCGACCTTTTGCGCGAGGCGGGACTATCAGTTGCTTCCGAGGCGCGGGTGGCAGTTTCGTCGGCAACGCGTGGGATCCGGGGGACGGACGAGAGGCTCCGCGGATCGATGTCGCCCGTCAGTTTGCCGGTGATCGCGGAGTCGAACTCCTCGGCGGGAGTGCACCAGTTGTCGTAGTACCCGTTGAAGAGCGTGTACTGCTGCGCCCCGTGCGTCGGGTCGTCCGTCGGGTCCAGATCGATCGTGATGCACCGCGCCCGCCCGTCCAGGCGGCGGCGATGCCGCGCGATGACCCGCGTGGCCAACTCGTCCGCCATGCGGTAGTGGAACAAGATCGAGCACCGGCTCTATCTGTCACATCACGGCGAACTGGCGCGGCACCCCGCTGACGACCTATGAGACCATCGTTGACCGCATCGGCAACGTCCGGACGGCGACCGGGCTGAAGGTCCGGGCCGAACTCGACGCCGGGGAGTATCCCACGGGCGTTACTGTGACCAAGGAAGAGATGGACGCACTCGCGCTGGTCCGCGATGAGTTTCACGGGGAATGGAATTACAAACTGTTACCCCGATGAAGTTGAAGATTTTGTATTGATCACTGTCCTAACCAGTGACCCACCAGTAGCGATCGCGGCGAGGATCGCAATCGCAGCCACGACGACGGTTCACGAAGCAGTGTCCAACTCGGATTCTCAGTGCGGAGGCGCCGACTGACGGTTTGGAGGGCGCCGACGGTGAGCATGAAGAACGCCCGCGGCGTCTGACTGCTCGATGGTGGCCATCCCGCGCAGGTGCGCGTCTTGCGACTCGGCGAAGCGTTGCGGCTTCAGGCTCTCCGGCGCGGTACCGTCACCCACCGACACTCGGTGCCACCATGCCCGAAGGCAATGGTACAGGTAGCCCAGATACAGGGGGAACAGAATTGATTTTCCCACGACGCCAACGTAGTTCGTCCGCCTCGACCACACGCCCGCGACCCTCCCGCGCTCGACCACATAGGACACGGAAAACGGCCTTGGCTCGACGTCGTCGTGCCGGCGCCCCATCACTACCACCACGCCATGCACGTCGTAGCGCCCGTCGCCGATCCTGTCGATGCTGACGATGTCGACATCGACCACCAACCCCCGGCGGCGCATCGTCGCATGCATGTACTGGAACCACGTCCGCAATGCCTCTCGCCTCACGTCGAGCCGCACACGGTCCATGTGACACACGAGATTCTGCGCCACTAACTGGTCCAGCACTGCCAACGGCGTCTTCCGGGAGAAGACGTCCAGCAGGCTGGCGATAACGAGTCGATCGCGGTCACCCTCCATGCTTTTCTGCCACCTCGCGCAGAATCCTGCCGGCGGTGCCGTCCTCGATCATGCGCCGCTTCCGGCGTCTCCATCGCTTCTCGGCCGGAAACGCGATCCGGAACAGGAAGACAGGAGAGAGCAAGACGGCCAGCAGCCACGCGCAACCGACGAAAGCGGCCCGCTGCAGTGCCGTGAATATCCTGTTCTCGGTCTTGAATACGCGTGGGAACATGTTCACGATCAACGGATAGACGTGCCAGCTCACTCGGAGATTGCCACCATGGTACCTTCGGTACCGCCGGAAAATCTCCGCATGCTGCTTCTCGTCGTTCAGCAGGAACTGGCAATTGTTGTGGGCGGCGGTGATGGCATAGTACCATTTGACTGGATTCGAGAAGAACAGTCGCCAGTAGTTCGGCCGCACGCCCGCACGCGACGCCAAGTCATCCAGATACGACTGGAAGTTGACGAGCCCTTCGATTCGGTTGGACGTGGCAGAGAAGGTGAGTGCATGAAAGACCTTGTCCTCCTTGATGACGCGCTCCCGGTGCTTCCGCTCCGGAACAGGGACCTGCCGAGAGAACAGCTTGCTGACATAAATCGACTGCATCTCGGAGACGCCCATGAAGGACCCTACCAGGGGCCGCGCGAAACCGATGAACGCCAGGGTGGGGTCCTCGCTGCAGAGCAGAAACTTGAACTGGTCGTTGATGGCGCAACTGAAATCTACACTGAGGAACGGGAACCGCGTATTGTAGCCGGTGCAGAAGACTATGAGGTCCACTCTCGCCTCTGAATCGTCCGCGAACCGCACGACGTCACCGGTCACGCACTTGACGTTCCCTTTCGGGCTGATCTGTCCCTTGCGGACCGCCTGAATCACGTTCGAGTTCTTGTTGAAGAACTGTCCGTAGTAGGGGGCGGTGCTCTCCCACTCCGATATGCCGTGCCCGGACTTTCCGTTCCACTTCTCGAAGATCCGCGAAGTGAAGTGAGCCTTGGTGTCGAGACGGGACTCGAAGGTTGCGAGCGGTGGGTCCACCAGCCGGCGCAGCCGGGAGGAGAACGTGTCGGCGACCATCGCGGCCGAGTCCGACGCATTGGTCGGCACGTGCACCGGCATTATCGACGGGAGGAACCACTGCCCGTGCGGTACGCTCATCGTAACGCTGTTCGCCGCGTGCGTCAGTTCGATGGCGATGTCGCTTGCGGTTTCGCCGCCGCCGAATACCAGGATGTCCTTGCCGAGGTACTCGTCGGTAATCCGTTTGTAGTCGGAGCTGTGCAGGGTCTTCACGGTCGCGTTTCGGAATCTCTCGTCGTGTTCGTAAAACCGGTTCGGGAACTGGTGCATGCCGGAACAGACGATCAAGTAGCGCGAGCGGTACGCGGCGCCATCGCTGTCAGTTGTCTCCCAGTAATCTCCACGCTTCTTGGCGTCGACGATCTCGGTATTCACGCGAATGGCATCCCGTATCCCGAAGTGGTCGGCGTAGTCGTTCAGATACTTCTGCACGAGCGTGTGCTTCTGGAACGCCGGGTAGTGGTCGGGCATCGGGAAGTCCGAGAACTCGTTTGCAGTCTTTGATGAGGTCGTGACCGTGGAGAACATCACGCCGCCCTTCCCGCTGGGCTCGTCCCGGTACTTCCACACGCCCCCGATGTCGTCCGTGCTTTCGAATACCAGGCAATCCAGGTTGCAGGCTCTGAGGTGCTTACACGCGACCAAGCCCGACAAGCCGCCGCCAATGATGACTACATCCGTGTGTTGCATAATGGTGTCCTGTGTTCCTTTGCCCGTTACGTCCCGGGCGAAACTGGGAAAGCGTCAGAACCGCTCCGGCTGAAACGCGAGCATCACGTTAAAAAAAGCCAGTATGGAGGGAAACCGTGCGAAGCTGGGTTGTCAAGGAGCAGGGCCTCGCAGTGCGGTTGCAGAATGTCGTCGCCATCCGCCGGCCGACAGGCCGTTGCGGGCGAACAGCGGCACCCAGAACGCGGCGACCCCAACGAACCCGGCCGCTATGTGCGCAGCGACCAGCACCGGCACAGTTGACATGTTCTCCCCCAAGATTCCGACAACGGACCGTCGACCGAGTCAGGACCACGACACGCGACGCCTCGGCTGGCGTACGCATTTGCGGACGTCGGCGACTTCAAACACTCCGGAGAACTTCGCCCGGGCACGAGGGGTTTGATCCGTGGCCGCAACTACGTCCCTGACTCCAGTCGAATGGATACCCCGATCCAAGTGCGTTAAGTTTGATGGAGTCGGGCCGATGTTGTCGCCACCCAAATGAGTGGTGATGGCTGCGCGGTGCCGGCTGCTCGGGTAGCGGCATCCGCCTTCCACCTGCGTGACGCGTTCAATCTGTCTGGATAGATCTGGATGCAGCACACTCAGTCCTCCAACGATCAGTACGATCAGTACTCGAACCGGTTGAACGGGATGCCGAAGAACACGGAATAGAGGATGGGTACGAAGCAGAGCGTCAGGACGGTGGCGAACAGCAGTCCGAAGATGATCGACACGGCCATCGGCTCCCAGATCGGCCCGCCGCCGATCCAGAGCGGGATCAGACCGACGACTGTCGTCACCGTCGTCAGCAGAATCGGCCGGAGGCGCCGCTGGGCGGCGCCGACGATCGCCCGCGGCGGGTCGATACCGTACTGGTCGATCTCGACGCCGATGCGGTCGATGATCACGATTGCGTTGTTGATGACGATGCCGGCCAGTCCGACGACGCCGAGAAACGTCATGAACCCGAGGTACGACTGCGCGATGATCAGGCCGGCGACCACGCCGATCAATCCCAGCGGGATCGTCAGCAGGATGATGACGGCGCGCCGGAGCGAGTTGAACTGACCGACGAGGAGCAGCGTGATGACCAGTCCGGCAATCGGCAGCTTTTCGATGATCGACCGGTTCGCCTCCACCGACCGCTCTTCCTCGCCACCGAAGTCGTAGTGGAGGCCAAGCGGCCACCGCGCCTGCGCCGCGTCGAGCCAGGGCCGAAGCTGCGCCACGACCTCGCTCGCCGTCACGCCAAGGTCCACTTCGGACGATACGGTTACCGTCCGGATGCGATTGCGCCGCCGCACGGTGGACGGCTCCCAGACCAACTCGGGGGTCGCGACCTGGAGCAGCGGCACCGCACGGCCGGTCGCCTGTGCATGGACCGAGAGGCTGTCGAGCATCGTCGGGTCGGCGCGGCCCGCGATGGTCGATCGGAGCAGTACCGGGATGCTCGTGCCCGTCTCCCGAAACTGCGTCGTCTCGAAGCCGCTCAGCGCCGTCCGGAGTGAGATCGCGACGTCCTGATTGGTGACGCCGGCCCGCCGCGCGCGCGGCTGGTCGATCTCGATCACCAGCTTCTTGCTGCGGGACCCCCAGTCGTCCTCGACGTTTCGGGCGCCGGGGATCGCGCGAAACCGCGCCTTGACGCTGGCGACAGCGTCGAGCAGAGCCTCCTGGTCACGCCCCGACAGGCGTACTTCCACGGGCGCCGCGAACGGCGGGCCGATCTGCAGGGTCCTGAGCGAGACACGGAGGTCGGGGAACTGCTCCCGGCAGAAGGCCTGGATCCGAGGGATGAGGTCATCGGTAATCGCCGCGTTGCTCGTTGCGTTGAGGATGGCGAACGCGTATTCCGCGCTGCTCGATTCGTGCGCCTGTCCCACGTGGAAGCGCGGCCCGCCGTTGCCGACGAAGGTGACCCAGTTGGTCACCCCTTCGGCACGGCCCCCGTTGATGCCGGCGTCGGCTGCCAGGACCACGCTCGTACCAGCCGGTGATCGAAAGCCGTCCGCTCGCAACTCGCCGGCCACGAAGCGGTCGATCTCTTCGGCCACCGCGGTGGTCCGCTCGACGGACGTTCCGGCCGGCAAGCGGTACTCGGCCGTGAAGATCGCCTGGTCCGACGGCGGGAAAAAGATCCGCGGCACCAACCGGAACCCCTGCATCGCTACCAGGAAGACGACGGCGAGGGCGGTGAGCGCTATCGCGCGGTGACGCAGCCCCGCCAGCAGCAGGGCGCGATAGACACGGTAGAACCCGCCATCGTAGGCCTCGCCGGCCGACGTGAGCTCGGCGCGTTCGAGCGCGACGAGAAGTTTCTCGTCGAGCGCGCCGGAGCCGGACTGCTCGCCGTCCGGCGTCAGCCGGCTCCGCAGGAAGCGAACGCAGAGCAGCGGCGTCAAGGTCAACGCCAGGAACCACGACGAGAGCAGCGTGATGGTGACCACCTTGAAGAGCGGCGCCGTGTATTCGCCGGTCGACGACTCGGCGAGGAAGATCGGCAGGAACGCGGCCGCGGTCGTGAGCGATGCGACCAGGAGCGGCCAGCGCAGTTCCCGCGCCGAGTTGACCGCCGCATCGATCGGCCGCCGACCGACTCCGATCTGCATCGTGATCGCCTCGGTCATGACGATGGCGTTGTCGACCAGCATCCCGAGGGCGAGGATCAGCGCGGCGAGCGAGACCTGATCGAGGCCGACGGCGAAGACCGACATCAGGAGCAGGGCCGCGAGGATCGTTACGGCCACGGGGCTGGCCACGACGAACCCGGTTCGCAACCCCATGAACAGAAGCACCACGCCCACGACGATGCCGACCGACTGGAACAGGCTGCCGCGGAACGTGCGTATCCGGGTTTCGACCACCTCCGGTTGGAACCGCACGACGTCGAACTCGACGCCGATCGGATACCTGGCCTCGAGACGGGCAATCTCGCGCCGGACGCCGCCGCCGAGCGCGACGACGTTGCCCCCCTCGCGCATGGAGATGGCGAGCACGAGCGCCGGTGTTCCCGACGCGTAGACCCGGCTGGCCGGCGGCTCGGCGTACCCCCGGGAGATCGCCGCCAGGTCCTCCAGGGCGACGATCTCGGAACGTCCCGGGAGGGTGACGACCGTCCGCCGGAGATCGTCGATCGACGCGAAGGCGCCGGTCGGCTCCAGGGCGATGCGCTCCGCGCCGGCACGGACCTCTCCCCCGGGAATCACGATGTTGACGCTCTCGAGGATCGAGCGGAGCTGGAGCGGCGCGACGCCCAGCTCGGCGAGCCGCTCGTTCTCGTAGTCGACGAAGATTCGCTCGTCCTGCGCGCCGTAGATGTCGACCCTGGCGACCTCGTCGATCCGGAGGAGATCGTCGCGCGCCGCGTCGGCCAGCTCCTCGAGCTCGTTGTACGAGTAGCCGTCGCCGGTCAGCGTGACGATGATCTCGAAGAGGTCGCCGAGCTCATCGTTGACCAGCGGTCCGATGACGCCGGCCGGGAGATCCGGCGCCACCTGCCCCACCTTGCGGCGCAGGTTGTCCCAGATGGGCAACATGTCGCGCACGTCGTCGCGAACCTCCACCCTGATGAGCGACACGCCGGTCCTCGACCGCGACGCGACGGAATCGAGTTCGGGAATCTCCTGCAGCGCCGCCTCGATCGGGTCCGTGACCAGGCGCTCGATGCGTTCCGGGCTCGCCCCCGGCAAACGGGTCAGCACTACTGCCCGGCGGAAGGTGACCTCGGGGTCCTCGGTGCGCGGCAGCCCCCGGTAGGCGGCCACGCCGGCGGCGATCAGGAACAGCAGGACGACCGCGGTGACGCGGTCCTTCTCGATGGCGATGCGTGTCAAGTCCATGAGGTCGTTCAGTTGGCGGCCGTCCAGGCGGCATCCAGACTCACGATGTCACCGTCGGTGATCCGGCTGACGCCGGCCGACACGACGTGGGCGCCCGCTGAAAGACCCTTGACGATTTCCAGCCCCCCGCTCACGAAATCGCCGACCGTGACTGCCCGCCGACGAACCACGGCCAGTCCAACGCCCGCCGGCTCGGCCACGAAGACGAACGGGCCGTCCCGGTCTTCACCGACCGCCTGGGACGGAAGGACGAACCGCTCGGCCGCATCGCCGCCGCGGTCGAGTTCCAGGGTGACCCTGGCGGCCATCCCCGGCCAGACGGCCGGACCGGCGTCAAGGCTCGCGGTGACCGGAAACATCGTGCTCGTAGCCATCGCCGCGACGCCTACCTCGGCCACGGCCCCGTCAAAGCGGACTCCCGGAATCGCACCGAAGATCACCGAGACCGGGGTTCCGCGGCGGATCTTACGGATCAGTCCCTCCGGGACCGCGAACTCCACCTCCGGGGTGGCCCCGGACGTCAACACCACGACCGGCTGACCGGCGGTGACGTGCTCGTTGGCGGCGACGAGGACATCGGCGATCGCGCCGGCCACCGGCGCGATCAGTTGCGTGCGTCGCGCCCGCAGTTGCGCCAGATCGAGCCGCCTGCCGAGCGCGTCGACCCGTGCCGTGGCGGAGTCGGCCGCCGCCAGGGCCGCGTCCAGGTCGGTCACCGAGGCACTGTCTTTCTCGTAGAGCACCCGCGCGCGCCGCAGGTTGGCGGCGGCGTTGCGGGCTATGGCCTCGGCTTGGCGGAGAGCCGCTTCCGCTTCCTTGACCTGCAGACCGTAGTCCTCGGGGTCGAGTCGGGCAATCGCTGCGCCGGCCGCCACGCGGTCGCCGACGGCGACCCTCAGGCGCGCAATCGTCCCGGCGACCTGGAAGCTGAGCGATGATTCGGCGGGGGCGCGCGCCACGCCGGAAAGGGTCTGCGTGCGCCAGCGGCCGGTCGCCTCGACGGAGACGTAGCGGACGGGTCGGACGAGGTCGGTCTCGGCCGGTAGCGGCTCGGCGCACGCGGGCGCGAGCAGGCAACCCGCCACGATCGGGACAGTCAGACGACGAAACAGTCGATCCAAGGAACTGTACTCCTTTCCGCCCGTGCCTCACGATTCGTCGCACGGGTCGTAGCCGGCCTCCGCAAGGAACGCGCGCACCCGCCGGGCGAACGCTGCGACCTCGGCGGCGTCCGCGAAGAACCCGAAGCGGCCGAACGCACGTTGGACATCCATCAGATCGGTCAGATGGTCGTAGACGGCGTTCGCCGCCGCCTGTTCGGCCACCAGCACCGCATGCTGCGCATCGAGCGGGTCGAGGATCGAGACGGCTCCCGCTTCGTACGCCCCACTGACCAGCTCCAGGTGGCGGCGCGCGGCGCCGGCGGCGTCGGCCGCCAGTTCGATGCCGGCGTACGACGCCCCGGCGAAGTGCAGCGCGGACCGGATGCGCTGCTCGATCCGCTCGGCGCGCGCGCGCCGCCGGAGCCGCAACTCCTCCAGCTCGCGGTCCGCGCGCGCCCGCGCCGCGCGGCGGGCGCCTCCTTCGAACAACGGCAACGATGCCGAGACGCCGACGGTCCAATTGAGCCGGCTCGGTCGGGGCAGCGTCACGCGCAGCCCGCCCAGGTCGAAAATGTCCCCGTCGACCGGCTGGGCCAGGGCGGTCAGGTTGGCCCGAGCCTCCACCGTCGGCGTTCGGAGGGCGCGGCGCGCTGCCAGCACGGTTCGTGCCTGCGCGGCCACCGCCGCGTCGAGCTTCCGCAACTCGGGCGCGCGCGCCAGGCCCTCCCGCGTCAGAAAGTCGCGGAAGAGCGCGAACGCGACCGGGTTGCGGGCGTACAGCTCGAAAGTGGCGGCGCTCAGCAGACCGGGCTCGTCCATGTCGATATCGGAGACTCCGAACGGCTCTTCGAGGGGACGGTGCAGCAACCGGTTCAGCGCGATCTCGGCGACGCGGCGACGCGCGCCCGCGTCGATCACGCCGCGTCGACTGGTGGCGATTTCGTTCTCCCAGCGGATGACCTCGGACGCCCGGGCGACGCCGATCCGCTGGCGCGCCGACGCCAGGCCGAGATTCGACCGGGTGACCGTCAGGTTCTCCCGCTGAATCCGCTCGAAGGCGACCGCCCGCAGCACGTCCAGGTATCCCACCGCCGCCGCGTGCACGATATCGAGCCGGCGCGCCGCGCGGGACTGCTCGCGCGTCGCCTGCCGGTGCTCCTGGATCTCGACGTCGGCCCGCGCCGCGTCGGAGTAGAGGAGCTGCGAGACGCCGACCGACCCGCCCGCGAGCCACGCCGGCAGGAGGCCGAAGGACGCCGTAGCGCGGTCCGGGTCGATCTGTTCGGCGACGGCCGATGCGGACACGCGCGGCCGCAGCACGGCCCGGGACTCGCGGACGATCTGCCGGCCGGCGGCCACGCCCCGCTCGTCGGCCGCCAGGTCGAGATTCGCGGCCACTGCTTCCCGGACTGCCGTGACCAGACTCAGACGCCGCTCGGCGGCCGGCGGCGCATCGTGCAGCAGCTCGGCCTCGGTCAGGACGCGCCAGGCCGGATACACGCCGATGGCCCGCGCCGTGGCCATGTTGAGCGTCAACCGGCGATGGCGGCGAAAGTCGATGGGCAGCGCGCCGGCGTCCTCCCCCCGGAGAAGACGCTGCACATGGAGCGCAGCGCGCCGCCCCAGCCGGCGAGAGTCCGCGTCGTCGTACAGGCTCATCAGCAGGCCGGCGTCCACCGCGCTCCGGCCCATGGAGGAGAACGTCGGCAGACGCCGCGCGTTGAGCCCGCCAATCAACCGGTCGAATTCGTCTGGCGGAAGCTGCGCCTGCGGGATCACGTAGACGGCCTCGGCGGCGGGCGGGATCGCCGCGAGCGTCTCGGCGGCGGACGCGCCCACGCGGACGACCTCGGCCGAGATCTCCTCCGGGCCGATCTGCACCAGGGCGGCGCGCAGGCGCGCATCGAATCCGGAGATGGCATCCAGCAGCGGCTCGCTCACGAGGAACGTGATGCGTGCAAACGCGATGACCTTCCGGAAGCGTCGCAGGTCATCCACCAGGTCGTCGGGGAACGTGATGTAGCTCAGGTTCCGCTTCCCGCTGACCCGCTCGCCGTCGGGCGACACCCGGGTCGGCACGGCCTGGAGATCCGGATCGGGGGCGAACACGCCGACCACCGGTTTCGGCAGTGAATCCTGCCGGCCCGCGGCGGATGTCGCTACCGGACCGACCGCCAACACGAGATCCACGCCCGGGTCCGCCAGGGACGCTTCGAGTGCCGCGCGCACGCCGGCGAGCGTCGAGTCGCCCGCACGGCGTTTCGCCGCCGGGAAGAGCACATCGAAACGCGGCGCGGTCAACTCGATGACCGCGCTCTCGAACGCGGCCAGTGTCTCGGCGTACCGCTCCCACGGACTGTCGAGCACGACGCCGATGACACACGGGTCGCACGCCATCATCTGCGCGCGCGCTGGCGCGGCGGGCACCGCGAGGGTCAGGGAGGCCAGCAGGCAGATCACGCCCGGGACGGCGCCCGACGTGGGTTGGGCCTGCCCGACGACATGTTGTGAGTCCATTCCAGTCTCCGTCTCATTTGCAGGCCGACCGAGCCACTGCAAGGCGCGCGGTCAGACCGCGTACTCCTTCAGTACGTCGAGCATCGCCTGCTCCGCTTCCGCCCACGCCTGCCGTATCGTCTGCAAGGCCGCAACGGCGCTTGGCGCCTGCCTGGCGAGCGCCCGGTTCTCGGGCAGCAGCAACCCCCGCGCCTGCGCCTGATCGAGGAACTCGAACAGGTGGTCGTAGTAGCCGTCGATGTTGGCAAAGCAGCAGGGTTTCTCATGCAGCTCCAGCGGTCGTTGCGACCAGCACAGGGCTTCCAGGATCTCTTCCAGCGTGCCGAAGCCGCCGGGCAGGGCGATGCAGCCCTGGGACAGCCGCTGCATCAGGTGCTTGCGTTCGTGCATGGTGTCGACCTCGTAGAGACGGCTGAGTCCCTGGTGGGCGAGCTCCTGGTACGACAACTGCCGGGGAACCACACCGGTGACGAAGCCGCCGTTCGCCACGACGGCGCTGGCGAGAACGCCCATGAGTCCGACCCGGGCGCCGCCGTACACCAAGCCGATGCCCTCGGCCGCCATCAGACGGCCGAGGGCATCGGCCTCTTCCATGTAGCGCTCTTCGCGCCCGAGATTGCCGCCGAGGTAGACGCAGACGTGATGCCCGGAGGACGACGGCGCGCACAATACGCGGTCGCCGTCCGCCCCGAGCTTGACTCCCTTTGCTGGCATTGATGCGACCTCTCGCTCTCGCACAAGTACGAACTCAAAACACGGAACCTGAGACAGCCTTGATGCCGGCGACCGCAACATCTTGCGGTCGCACCCGGCGAAAATCGAGTCACACGCCCCGCGCAATCGCCGCGACGGGCGACGTGCGGTCGGGCCCTTTCAGCACGACTTCCTGTGCGCGCCGCTCGTGCTCGGCGAAAGAGATCAGCCTGCCCAGTTCCTCATCCCAGAGCGCGAGGCGCAGGGCACCGAATCCATCCCGGAGCGTGATACGGCGGGCGGACCATAGCTCCGGATTCTCGTCGTGACAGCACTGCAGGCGGTAGTTCGGAATACGACTGCTCAGATGGTGTACATGGTGCAGACCGATGCTGGCGGTAAGCCACTGCAGGGCCTTGGGTAACGCCAACCACGACGAACCCCGCAAGCCTGCTTCGAAGTAGTCCCACTCGCCGCTTCGCCGCCAGTACGCGTCCTCGAACTGGTGTTGGGTGTGCGTGAGCCAGCCGGCCAACGCGCACGCGTATAGCATCAGAATGCCCTGAATCACCAGGAAGCGGTCGATCCCTACAGTCAGCCACGCCACGGCCAGAACACCTGCGATGGCGGCATTGGTCCACCACACCGAGCGCCACTCGCGCTTCCATTTCCGCGACATCGTCCACGGAAAACGGTGTACGACGACGAAATGGAAGGTCGTCAGAATACCGATCAGCAGCACGGGACTGCGGATGATGCGATAGCCGAGTCTCTCCCAGAAGCCGAGCGCGTCGTACTCGTCGGTGGTGAGCGTCGGGACGTCACCGAACCCGCGCCGGTCGAGGTTGCCGGTGTGGGCATGGTGCAGCGCATGATTGGTCCGCCAGTAGTGGTAGGGCGTCAGCGCCAGCACGGCGAGCACGTGCCCTGCGGCGTTCGCGACGCGCTGCGACGTGAAGTACGAGCCGTGGCCGCAGTCGTGCTGGATGACGAACAATCGACCCATCAGACCGGCCACCGGCACGCCGACGATCAGGGCCAGCCAGAGACCCACGTCGAGGCTCCGCACCATGGCGGCCCACCCGGCCAGGTACAACACCACGCTGACCGCCAGTTGCCGCGCGCTCCGACCGTTGTCCGGACCTTCATACGGGGCCACTATCGTTCTCCACTTCTCGGGCAAGACTCGCTCGGGACGGCTTTCTCGCATGTCCCTCATGATCAGCTTCCCGCCTCCTGCCGGGTCGACCGCGGCAGCGGCTTGCGCAACAGCGCCGAAACGTAGGCAATGCTGCCGTCCATGAACCCGCGATGGACGGCGGAACCCTCCACGGCCGTGAAGTGGTTCAGCAGCGGCCGCAGCAACCGCGGCACGTCACGCCGGATGAGCGCGGTCTTCAGCCCATTCGTGGCTCGCAGAGCATCCATGACGCGAGGCGCGATATCGGCCGTGCGCACGACCTCGAGCGAGGTGTCGCGCAGAGCCTGCTCGAACCGCGCCAGCCCGGGGCGATCCCAATAGGTGGCGACGCAGAACGACCCACCCGGCCGAAGGACGCGCTCGACCTCGCACAGGAATCTCGGCAGCGACGGATAGTGGTGACAGGATTCAACACTGAGCACCACATCGAAGGTCTCGTCCGGAAACGGAAGCTCTTCTGCATCCCCTTGTTCAAAACGCAGGTTGGACACACGATGGGTATTCCTGCAGAGCTGTATCGCGCTCCCTACCAGATCCACGCCGGTCATCGACCGCACGCCCCGGGTGCGCGCCACCCAGGAACTGCCTCCGCCCCGGCCGCATCCCACCTCCAGTACATCCTGCCCTTCGACCGAACCGGCCAGTCCCAGGGTGTGGTCGTACATCTGAATGAAGTAGCGGTGCGGCTCGTCCTCCGGCGACAGGTCCGGTTCGCTGTCCCCGCCGGCGTAGCCGTAGTTCATGAACAACCAGTCGGAGGTCCTGAACCGCGATGCAAGAAAACCATAGAGCAACCGCCACCCGAACTTGCGGACCCCCGGGTGACTGACCTCCAGCGTCGATGCACGCATGTCTCTTTCTCCTTATCTGTGCGATTCTGGTCAACGAACGATGCGATGCGAGTGCGCGAAGCGGCGGCGCATGCCGTCAGGACCGCCCGCGCACGCCGTGAAACGTGCCAAGAACCCGGTCGGCGAGAAAACCGGTGAGCGGCCCGCCGATAGCGTAGTTCCGGCTCTTGGTGAAGCTCTCGTACTGGCCGTGATGAATGCGATGAAGCGCCCGCGCTGTTCTGAACCACTCGAAACGGTTCAGCCGGGAGGCGGAGTTGTCGTACTCGCGATGAAAGTAGTACGTGCTGGCTGCCGTGACCAGGGACTCGATCACGATGGCAACGGCCGCCCATGGGGTGAGGAGCATGAAGCACCCCACCGCCGCCGTGCCCATGAAGACCAGCCACTGGACATGGCCCAGCAGGAGCCAACGCCTATGCGTGTCCGGATTGGAACGTTCCAGCTTCAGATCGTGATGAGCATGCAAGTGGATGCGGTAAAAGTCGATGCCAAAGAGTCGCTGGTGCTGAACGTAATGAACGAACCATTCCACGAAGGTGGAGATCAGGTGCCCGGCGACAAGTACGGCGAAGAGATTCACGACGTTGAACTCGATGTAGAACATGTTTCTGTTACCTACCTGGCGGGAATCGCACCAACGAACGAGGCTCTCCGGGTTCGATCTGCTGCACCGGAGTGCCGGTCCTGTGCGGAGTTGTGGATTGATGAGAGTGTGCTACGCCACCGCGGCCGCGGGCGTCGCCCGGCCGTCGAGGCGGATCCATCTACCGAACTGTCCGATATCGTCTGACGGTGGGGAGGGTTCGCGCGCGGGCGCCTCCTTTTCTTGTCTTGCCGACAACGCCCGTTCGGTCGCTTCCCGGCCGGCCGCAATCGCGGTTGCCGCCTGGTTTGGGCCGACCATGGGAACCGGTTGCGGCGCGATGAGCGTGTCGGGCTCGTCGAGGGCGGTTCGGGGCCGGCCCAGAAGATCCCGAATCAGGCTTGCGGATCGCATCGCCATCGCGACTACGTCAGGCGCCCCGGCCTGGTAGCGAAGCGCCCGCTGCGCCTTGAGCCCCTTGAGCCTGACGGCCCGGGCAAGCCTCTTCGACCCGAGCTTCGACAAGCCGTTCAGGAAACTCGAGCCGGCCGGCGCAGAAGCGCGACGCTCCTGGCGAGAACCGCAGAGATCCACCGCGATGACGAATTGCGCTCCCAGGGCACGGCACGCCGAAACGGGCACGGGATTGGCCAGTGCGCCGTCGACCGTCCACCGCTTCCCGATCTTCACGGGCGGAAACAGGCCCGGGCACGCACCGGAGGCGGCGACGGCTTTCATGAGAGGCCCGGTCTCGATACGGACCTCGCGGCCGGTCGCGAGGTCGGCTGCAACTGCAGCAAATCGCATCCGTAGTTTGTTCAGTTCGAGGTTGCGCCCGTGTTCGGCCAGTTGCCGAAGGAGTTTCCTGCCGAACAGAGCGCCGTGGCGCCGGACGTTCACGTAGCTGAGCATGCGGCCGACCGTGAGGTCGCGCACCCAGTTCTCCAGGACGTCGAGCCTCCCCGCGGCATAGAAGCCGCCGACGAGCGCACCGGCCGAGGTCCCGCAGACGATGTCCGGGACGATGCCCGCCTCCTCGAGACGTCGGATGACGCCGATATGTGCCCAGCCGCGACTGGCTCCGGCGCCGAGGGCCAAGCCGATAGAAGGTCTTTTGTCTGTCATCGTTTGTCTTTCGTGGAAATCAGATCAGAAACCGGCGCTCCAGAAAGCGGACCGCTTCGAACACGCACTCCGTCGGTTCCTCGAGCTGCAGGAAGTGCGTCGTGTCGGGCAGAAAGTCGTAGTCGAGCGAGAGGATCTCGCCGATGTCCACGCTCGGCAGGAACGAGAACGGCACTGCTGGATCTCCACCGATGACCTTTGCCGGACAACCCAGCCGACCGAGGTCCACCCGCCGCGACCACTTGAGTGTCTCCGCGAAGATCTCCGCCTCGCAGCTCCGGGGGCAGCACAACTCGTAACCGGCCGAATCGACCGCTCTGCGGAGAGTCGTGCGGGCAAGGAGATCTGCAGCACCAGGACGCAGCAGACGGAACGCGGGCCCCTCCCGGTACATCCTCGCCAGTTCTTCCCAAGAGCCGAATCGCTCGCGGCGGCTTCTGGCGGTCCGGGCCAGACGCCGGGACAGACGCTCCCCTGCCACTACGTCGCGGCGGCCCCGCCCGGCGTGGAGGATCGGCGGGTCGAACAGCACCAGCGCCGAGTACCCGTGCCGCTCGGCGCCGGGCAGAATCGCGGTCAGCGCCGACGTCGAGTGGAAAACGCCGATTCTCGGCTTCCGGCCGAAACTCTCGTCGATGGCGGCCGCAACGCATGCGTTGTCGCGGACGAACGTCTCGACTTGATGCGCGCGACGATCGCCGACAGGGTTCCACCCGTGATTCCGGAAGTCGTAGAGCACGAGGTCGAAGCGATTCTCGAGCAGCGACCAGAAGGGATAGTAGGCATCGGCGGACAGCCCGTTGCCGTGGCTGATGACGAGGCGGGGACCGTCCGGGTTGCCATGCCGCCTGAGCACGATGGTGGCCCCATCGCAGGTCCGAACCGGCACGGCGGCCAGGGGCGCCGGAATGTCGATTCCATTGGACGCCGCACCGTAACGCGGCCGAGTGGCGACTGGCCCGGATGGAACGGGAGGCGGTCCCGCGGGAAGTGCAACTGGGTGTTCGTTCGTGTTCCTCATATTCGAAAAT
This sequence comes from Vicinamibacterales bacterium, assembly GCA_965116825.1. GTDB lineage: Bacteria > Acidobacteriota > Vicinamibacteria > Vicinamibacterales > UBA8438 > WTFV01. Next base: position 1,586,136 of record OZ220736.1, on the reverse strand, counting down.
CGCTTCTTCGGGAATCCTCCGGTCGCCCGTGCTGGGGTGACCGCTCGTTCGTGAGAGGGAGAATCGCCCGTGGGACTCCCGAACACAAGAGAGAGACGAGCCGAAAAGCGATAGGCGGCGTCACCTCCGCCGATTCGGGGAGACCTATCGGATCGGCCCCGGATTCCGCTAAAGTGTTGAAAGGGAATGGCTTTCTTGAGGCACTACCGCGCCATGCGATAGGTGTTCCGGCGGCGGGATCTCTACCGACTATCGCGTTCGGGATCATCCGGTCTGGCGAACTCGGGAACGCCCCGGATGGCGTCTTTCCGCCCCTTGACACCCAACTTGCGGTAGATGTTCTTGAGATGAAATCGGACGCCCGCGTCCGAGATCCCGAGGCGAGTGGCGATTTCCTTGTTTCGCCCGCCGCGCCGGAGCTCCACCAGCACCTCGAGCTCGCGCGGCGAGAGGTCTGGGGCCGGCGACTCGACCGGCTCAGCCAGATGCACGAGCACGGACACGGCAGCCTCCCGCACGTCGGGTTCCGTCCGCATGACCAGCAACCGCTGCACGACCGCCCGGCTGACGTCGCGACAGCGCACCAGCGGCCCCACATAGTTCGTTGCAGCCATCAAACGCAGATACTCGACCAGTCTTGCCGTTGCATGTTCCGGTTGACCTGCGCGTTCGGCGACTTCCATGCACACCGCCAGACTCCGGAGCGCGGTCCGCACCAGGCCGCGGGCCAACGAGGCGTCGAACAACCGCGCCGCGAGTTCCGCTGCCGCGAGAGAGTCTCCCTGGGCCGCCAGCAGCCGCACGCGACCGCACGCGACCGCCTCGAGCGCGCGCCACGGTCGGCCCTCGAAATCGACCAGTTCGGGAACGGCAGTGGACAAGCCCGCGTCCCGCCAGGCCTGCGCCGCTTCGTCGACTCGCCCGCACTCCAGGAGCGACGTGATATGGAGTGCCGAGACATGTTCCACGAAGGTGCTCTCGAAACCCATGTTGCGCACGCGCTCGCACGTTGTCGCCAGCAGCCGCACCGTGGCCTCCGCGCCATGACGAATCTGCGTCAGCTCGGCGCTCACGGACACCGCGGCCGAGTAGAGATCGACCCAGGCACCGCGCAGCTCCGTCAACTCGCTCAGCGTGCGCTGCTCGATTGCTTTGACGCGGTTCCGCTCCAGATCAATCTCGATCATCAGAACGTCGTTGACCACCGCAAGGCAGGCGTCCGTGGAAAGGAACCTCTTCGTCAGCTCTCTGGCGCGGCGGTACAGGCGGGTGGCCTCCTCGACCCGGCCCTGGGCCATGGCGGCCATCCCCAAGTAGATGCTGACGTACACCCGGCCGTACCGGACATCCGGCACGAAGTTCTCCTCCGCGGCGAGCCCATGCTCCCGACACGCCATGAAGAGAGCTCTCTCGTAGCAGGCGACGCACTCGAGAGTATGCCAAGCGGCCGTCAGGAACCGGTCTCTGCCGTCTGTGCCCGCACCGTCCCGCCCAACCGGCAACGCCTTGTCCAGTTGGCGCTGGAGGCGATGGCAGCCGCCGCCATTGAGCACAGCCCTGGTGAAGACGGCGTCGATGAATAGCAGGATTCCGTCGCCTCCTTCCCGGTCGCGGGCAAAACCGCTCGTTGTGCGCTCTATGCGCTCCCACTCGGTTGCGGCAAGGCCGAGTTTCCCCCCTAGCCGAAGAACGATGCAGCGCAGCAGTGCGAGGCGCGGGAACCGTTTCACGATCCCGGGGGTCAGGAACCGCTCGGCCGAGATCAGTTGCATCATGCCGTCCCGCAGCCACAACCGGAAGACCCCCGCCCGCTCGATGAGATCTCCCACCAGCAGGTCGTCCCGTGCGTTGCTGGCGTGTCGCCACGCCTCGACTAGGTAATCTCGAGCGGCCAGGGCCCGCGCGATACCGACACGCAGGGACCGTTCGCGGACTGGGTTCTCGGCAGACAGCCGATCGCTGCAGTAGCGCTTGACGATCGGGTGCAGCTGCTGCACCCGACCATCATGACCGAGAGGAAACAGGAAGCCGTCCAGATAAGACATCGCCGCCAGTACGCGGCGTGCATGGTCGACGCCGAGCACCTCGCTCAGTAGCTCCTCGTCGATCCAGTCGAAGAGCGCCAGGTCCAGAATGCATGCACGTTCCTCGGTCGACAGCTCTCGCAGCAGCCGCACCGCCAGAAAGTTGGCGGTGACCCGCTTCGTGACAACCCCGCCCCGGCCGCTCTCCGTCGCTCGCGAAAGGCGGTCGACGCTCAGAGCAAACGGCCAGCCGGTGGTACGCTTCATGACCTCGTCCAGCTCGCGCCGTGACAAGTCGCCCCCGAAGAACCTGGCGACCTCGGATCGTGAGAATCGCAACCGCTCGGTATCGATGACGAGCCCGGAGCCGTTGACAATGTGCGTCGACAAATCGAGCCCGGGATTCGTTCGGAAAGCGAAGACGACGTGCAAGTTGCGCGGGCCGCGTTGCGTCAGCAGGTCGAGAAACGCCACCGTTCGGCGCGGCACACGATGCACATCGTCGAACACGAGTGTGCAGGGCATCTCTTGGCTCTCGATCGCGCCGGCCAGCACACCAATCAGGTGCGTGAACGCCGTCGACTGCCATGCGTCAAGATCGTTCATAGTTGATGGATCGACCCCGGCGCACTCCAGCGCGTAGGCGATGTATCTGCCCAGCACGCTCGGCGTGTCGTCCTCGTCCACCGAGACCCAACCGACGACCAGTCCCTGTTCCCTCTTGCGGCGGCTGATCTCAGCCAAGTTCGTGGTCTTGCCGAACCCGGCGGCCGCTCGCAGCACCGTGACTCTATGGTCCGTTACCGAATCGAGGCACTGCATCAACGAGCGCCGGTAGAGATAGCCCGGGCTCGGCTCCGGCACTGTTACCTTGGCCCTCAACAAGTGGGGCCGGGCGGGACTGTCGAAACCGGAAACGAGATCGGACGGGCGGATTCGTTCATCTCGTTTGTTTACGACGTGACTCGCCACCATCTGAATCTCTGAAGTGGTCCCGGTTGGTTCGAGGGCTTCGCTAACAGCCCGTGGAAGTGCCGGCGGGCAGCGGCAGCGGCTCGTCGAAGACGTAGTCGATCTGCCAGTTGAAGTCGTGAGCGGGCACCGACGGAATCGTCTCGCGCCGGCCGTCCGGATGCACCGCCTCGTACTTCCACCGCACCCCGCGCAGGTGCGAATGCGGGAGCACGTTCCACAGCTTCACGTCCCGGGTGAAGGTCAGGTCCGCCTCGCCCTTGTAGTCGGCCGCGCTACGCGGGATCACGAACCGCCCGTGCGTGATGGCGCCGTTCCAGACTTGCTGAGCAGGCGGCGTGTCGGTGAAGACGAGGTCGACCTAAATTTCGTCAAGGTGGGGCTCGCATCTTCCTCCGGCCTTACAGCTCCGCATTGCCCCTCATCTTTCCTGCAGCCTCCGATGGGCAGGTTGGTGAGGTGAGTCTCTGGCGGATCGAGTCGTGGGGCAGCGGCCGGCGCCGGAACGGCAGGAGCGACTGCGCTCACCGTGACCCACGCGCCTGTGGCCAGCATCCGCGTCAGGTGGTGTTCACCTACCAGCGAGTGGTACTCGTGCGGGCGCTACGCACTGTTGGTTGACGCCGTCCATTCTCGATGCCGTCTCATCGGACGCGCATCTGCTCCAGGTAGTCGACCGCCGCCCGCATCTCTTCAGCGTCCCATCCCGTCCAGTCATTGCTGGCAGGCAGACCCGACACCCCGACGCTCCGGCCAACGGCGACCAGCCTGACCGCGAGACGTTGCGAGCCATGGTGTTCGCACAACGCCAGGAACCGTTGCGTCAACGCCACTGACGGAAGCTCGCCCACGCCTGAACTTGCACCCAGCGCACTGGCGCGGCCCCTAGCCGGCGCCGTCGTTGCAGACCTATCCAACGTCACCCTCCCCGAAACCTCACGCCAGAGCCCTCCTTCGAGGGGCCTCCTAAACCCACGCCCTCTAGGCATGGCCGGGTAGATCTAAAGGCAAAGGAGCACTTCCTGTCGCCACTCAAACTGGGGGGACAAGAATCTCCCGAAGAGCCCGTACCGGAGCGGCGTGCCCTCCCCGGCCAACTCGCATGACGGCTGACGAATGTCAGCGCCGAGTTCCCAGACTGTCGGCAACCGACGACACCAGCCGCACCACCTCCGCCTGCCGCGAGACCCCGAGTTTCTTGAGGATGTGCTTGACGTGCCAACGCACCGTGTTCTCCCCGCGGCCCGTCTTCGCCACGATGTCGCGGACGGCATGGCCCTCGGCCAGCAATGCCGCCACCACAGACTCCGCCGCCGTGAGTCGAAAGGCCGCGGCCACCAGATTCGGTTCGACCCGTGGTGGTTTCTTTAGGTCGATGAGGAGCAAGAGAGCCGCCACGCCCGGGCTTCGGAACGCCATCGCCGCATCGTCCGTCGGTATCACGTGCAGCACGACCGCCGGCGCGCCGGTCAGCCGCGTCAGCACCATCGAGCCGCTCACGCCCCGATCGCCATAGCGTGGAAGCGCGCGGCCGAGAAGCATCTGCAACTTGGTGTTCTCCGCTGGCAACCGGGCGCCAAGGGACCCGTTCCGATCGGACAACGGATCGCCTTGGCACAGCAGTTCAAGAGCACGGTCGTTCGCCGCGGCAATCCGCCCGTGGCGGTCCAACTGGACCACGCCAGCACGCGTGTTGTCGAGCAGGCTGCCGAGGGATGCGGGGAACGCACCGGTCCCGGCCAGCGCGTGACGGACCCGCACGAACTGGCGCAGGTGGGGAAGAAGACGCGCGATCAGTTCGATCTGCTCGGACGACCAGCCGTTCCCGTCGGTCGGATCGCCGATGGTCCAGAGGATGCGCGACCTATCGGGTCCGTCCAGGCGAACCTTCAGGCTGTTCTGAGCGTGGATCCGCCGCATGCCGTCGTTGTAGACCACCGACGTCTTCAGTTCCTCTGCGGAGAACAGATCCGTGACGTGGACAATCCGGCTGTCTCGCAGGTGTCTGTATCGCCGAAGATGCTCGTCAATCGGGTAGTAGTCGCTGAAGTACTCGCGCTCCCATTCCCTGTGGCGTTGACCGCGATAGCAAAAATTCGTGAACAACACGCCATCGATCCGGGCAGAGTCGTCGCCGACGGCCAGTATGCTCCCCTCTGTCCGGCATGCCTCGTCGATCAAGCCTGATGTAGTGACCCAGTGAGCATCGTCGAACATCGCCTCATGGAGAGCAGCGATGATGCGCTCGAATGCGTCCTTGTTGCTCATTCCGAGCCTCTCGCTCTCCCCGATCTTGAAGCCAATCCGGCGGCCTTCGGGAGCCTGCGGCCGTCACGGATTTCCGAATAAAAGATGATGGAGTTGGGCCGGTGTCGTCGCCACCCAAATGGGTGGTTAATGGCCGCGCGGTCCCGGCTGCTCGGGGTCGCGGCTTCCGCCTCACCGGCGGCGACGAACCATCCGTTTCTCGCCTCGGCGGAAACAGGCCTCGTGTTCCTGCTGCTCGTTGTCGCCGTCGCCGGCGTCCTCGCGCCCGGACGAGGCGGCCCTTCGCCGACCTCGTCGCCACGGCCGCCGAACGGCCCGGCCCGGCCCGGACCTGGTGCACGGGCCGTCATCGCCGTCGAGTCCGGGTGCCGCGCAACCGCGCAATCGCCCGCCGGAGCCGGGGGATGCAGTTGATGCCGGGCACGCAGCACGACCTCGGCGTCTCAGGCGCCTTCGATCCCAGCAGAACGTCGACGCTGGCGTCGCCTACCTGCGCCGCCTCACCGACGAGCTCGGGACCGTGCTCGCACTGGCCGCCTACAACGCCGGGCCCGGCGCCGTGCGGCGCTACAACGGCATCCCGCCATGCGCACAGACGCGGGCCTACGTGGCCGCGCCGTTCTCGACCGCGGCGGACCAGACTGCCGGCGCACCGAACGGTACACCTCGTGCCGGATCGCCACGAGGGCCAGCACCTGAAACCACAGCCTCTACCTCCCTGACCCGCGGCGAAGCAGAAAGCCGCGGTGTGCGCCGAGACTGGCGGACCCGCTACCCGGCCGCCGCCACCCGGAGCACTCCCGAAGGATGTTGTCGGCCTCGAGACACCCCTCCACCACCGCGTGCCCCGACAGCGCGTCGGCGGAATACTGCACCGCCGCAGCCCCGGTCATGACGCCAGGACTGTCCGCCCGTGATTCCCAGGACATCAACAGGGCCCGAATCTCGACGGCGCCGTCGCGCAGGCCGAACCCGGTCTCGTCGGAGGTCAGCGTGAGCGTTCCGGCGACGGAGACCGTTCCGGATTGGACGGTCCACTCATAGTTCGGCGGCGCAGCGAACGTGCTCGTCACGGTCCCGGTAACCGTCGCACCATCCTGCGTGAAGTCGACCGCCAGCGGTATCCACGAAGCACAATCCGGCATGCCATCGCAGTCCTGTTCCGCCGCCGCTCGACGAAACCGTCGCCTCGAACTGCACCTGGTCGCGGATGTAGATCGTGCCGTGGTCCGCGGGATAGGTTACCGACACGCTCGAAGAGGTGGGCGGCGACGTCGGCGACGGCCCCGCAGGACCTCCGCCGTCCCCGCTGCAGGCGATCGTCAACAGGCAGGCGGCTGCAAGCAACCCGCGGGCGAGGTCCCGGATCGTTGCACCGACAATCACGTGCATCCGGCTTCTCACCTTCTCCTCGATCTCCGGCCGTTCGCAAGCGAGCCGGGAGGACGCTGTCGGACCTCACCCGCAGCGCACGGGGCCGTCCGGCGTGGTGTTCACCAGCGTCACCAGCGTTCCGAAGTCGTCCGCCGTGCGGGGCCGGCCGTCAGGTCCGTCGTGGCGCCGCGGCACCACGAAATCGATCACCCCGTCGCCATTGACGTCCGCGGGCACGGCATACACCCCGAAGTACCGATCCGACCCGACAAACGCCTCGGGAGGCATCGCCTCGAACTGGCCGCTGCCATTGTTGCGGTACACGAGCGGTGCCTCGGGTCGCACCTCCTGCAGGCTTCGTGACATGACCAGATCGGCGCAGCCGTCGCGGTCGACGTCGTACATCTTCGGCTCGGCATCGTTGCTCAAGTGGTCGCCGTCCGGGTCGATCTCCGGCGTCGTCGCGCTCTGATCACCCATCCAGGTGGAGGTCTCGTCGCCGAACGACATCGGCCCGTGGCGGAGGAGCACGCCGGAAGGCATCCCCCGGTTGACGAGGACTTGAATGTAGCGACCCGTGAACGGAATCACGCCCGGCGGACCATCGTCGTTGCGCGTGTGCACCATCAGCAGGTCCCGGAATCCGTCTCCGTTGACGTCGAAGTGCGTCTGCCCGCTGACCGACGTGTAGCCGTCGTTGAACGCCGGACGCGGCAACTCGATGCGTGCCGGGTAGTTTCCCGTGCCGTCGTTGATCAGCACGACGCTGAACTGGTTGACGGTGCTCGGGAAGATGTCGCGGTTCTGCCCGAGCGCCAGGTCCAGGTCCCCGTCGTGGTCCAGGTCCGCAAGGTGCCCTTCCAGGTGGTACCAGGATTCCGGCGGGTTGTGGCGCAGCGCCGCCGGCACGCGTGCCTCGTCGACAGTGAACGTGCCGTCGCCGTTGTTCACCAGCAAGTGGCTCGAGACGTTCGCGCCGCCGATGCTGTCGACCCACAGGTCGATGTCGCCGTCGCCGTCGATGTCGCCCGACATCGCCGACTTCAGATGCAGGTCGGCCGGGCCGGAATAGTGGGGGTGCGGCCGTAACTCGTGCTCGTTTCTGACCGCGTCGGCCAGCGCGTCCGACGGCCGAAGACGGCCGTCCGGACTGCTCAGGAACAACTGCGGCGGATTCCCGTACCCACTGCTCACCTCACCGACGTAGACGCCCGCATCGAAGACCGCGAGGTCCGGACGGCCGTCGCCGTTGAGGTCGGCCGCGACCAGGATCGGGTCGCGCGCGTCGATCGCCCCTTCGACCAACTCCGGCGCGGGTGTCAGGCTGCCGTCCTCCTCGCCGACGAACACGTGCAGCGTCGTCTTTACGAGTCGGTCCTCGGGGGCTGCGTAGAAGGTGTACTCCTCGCGCCCTCCCGCCACGATGTCGTCCCGGCCGTCGCCGTTCAGATCGGCGACGGCGAGCACGAAATCGAGCCGGCCGAAACCGGGGTCGGTCGCGACCCGAGAAAAACTGACGCGGGAAGCGGGTTGTGCGTCAGCCGAGGAGCAGCCGAGCACAACCGCCGCGGCGACCGCCGCAGACCAGTGGAGGAACATGGCGCCTCGCTCCGAGAATGTCGGGCGCGCAGAGCCGGCGCGGTTGGCCCCGGAGTATCGCAGGCGGCGACGAACAGCACAACCGGCAGCGCCAGCGCTACCGGCATTGCAGTCGCCAGTGATAAACGCACCCGCCAGCCCGATCATCCGTATCGTCCCAGAATCCACTGCTCCACCCGTCATTCGCCGCGAATACTGTCCCCGGCTTCGCCCACTCGCTGCACGTATCGCGCGCATCCTACACGCCCGCCTAATCTCCCCGACTCGGTCACGGAGTACCATAGCGTTCGGAGGATGCTCCAGCGCCCCCAACTTTGGAGGGGCCCCGGAGCCCCCAGGCTCCGGAAAAAGCGGCCCCAGGCCCCTCCAGCGAGTCACCGTCGCTCGTAGCCCTTGCAGCCAAGGGAACGCGCGACCGGGGCTCAGATACTGAAGGAGTGGCCGACGGAGCTTGCCGCGGCGCGGAAGCGAGACGTCCGGCCGGCCACGGTGGCCGTCCGGCAGCTCTAGCGAGGGTACCGACCAGATTCCTGTCGAATACACGCTGAGGCGCCGGCCGGAGCTTGCGTGCTCACGAAGGGCAGTCCGGGACACGCCCGTGATCTTGGCGCTGGCCGTCATGGAGACGCCCAGCGCGAGGAAGCTCCGGATCTCGTCCTGCTTGCCGTCGAGCTGTGAGACGCCCAGCGAGCCCTCCGGGCGTCCGAGCTTGCGGCCCGAGGCCCGGCTCGGGCGAGCCCTCGCGGATGCGCTCGGAGATCAGGTGGCGTGGATTCGGCGCGGCCGTTCGGGAGCCCCCACCCCCTCAATATTGGGGGCGCAGAGAGCGTAACCTCGATCGTATGGTGACGTACACACGGATGAGTCGGAGGATGCTGCCAGCGTGAGTGGCCAGGACGCGTTCCGTCGCATCGTCGGGTCGTTGCACGAGGCCGCCCTCGACGATAGCGGGTGGCCGGCCACGTCGGCCCTGATCGACGAGGCGTGCGGCATGCACGGTAACGCGCTCCTGGTGGGCGAAGGCCCCCCGGACGACGTACGGGTGGACTTCGTCGGGCTGTACTTCCGGGGCGAGCGCCGTCCGGACGTGGAACGGGAGTACCTCGACGTCTACCACCCCATAGACGAGCGCGTGCCGCGCGCGCGTCAGTTGCCCGACAGCCGCATCGTGCGCGTCGCGGACCTCTACCGCGACCAGGAGCTGCGGACCTCGCGGACGTACAACGAGTTCACGGTCCGGAGCTGCTCCCAGGACGGCGTGGTCGTGCGGCTGGACGTACGCCGGAGTTGCCACATCACGTGGTGCCTCGGCGACCCGGGGACGTCGGGGGGCTGGGGACACTCGGAGCTGGCGCTGCTGGAAGGGTTGCTGCCGCACGTGCGGCAGTTCATCCGGGTCCGTCAGGCGCTGAGCGCTGCGGGGGCGTTGGGTGCGACGGTGTCCGGGCTGCTCGACAACACGCGGGTCGGCGTGCTGCACCTGGACCGGCGGGGGCGCATCGTGGCGGCCAACGACCGGGCCCGGATTCTGCTGCGACGCGCCGACGGCTTGTCGGACCGCAGCGGCGTGCTGCGTGCCCGCGAAGCGTCGGAAGATGCCCGGCTGGACCGACTGCTGGCCGGTGCGGTTCCGGCCGCCGGGGCCGCGGTGGCGGGGTCGATGCTGATCCGCCGGCTCGGTGCCGCGCTGCCGCTGGTCGTGCACGTCAAGCCCGTCAGCGCTCCGCAGGCGGACGATGGGTCCCGGAACGTGGCGGCGCTGGTTCTGGTTGTCGAGCCGGACCGCAAGCCCCGCATCGACCCGGCGGTGGTGTCGGCGCTGCTGGGATTGACGACGGCGGAGAGCCGGGTGGCCGCGTGGCTGGCGGAGGGCTGGACCGTGCGCGACATTGCCGTGGCGACGGGCCGGAGGGAGAGTACGGTCCGCTGGCACGTAAAGCGCATCCACGAGAAGCACGGGCTCTCGCGGCAGGCGGACCTGGTGCGTCTGGTGCTGGCGGTCGCTGAGCATTCGGGACCGTGACGGCAGGAAAACGCGGCGAGTTCCCGGCAGGGGGCGCGCCGTGGTGCGTCGCCGTCGTGTTGGCCGTGCTGCCGTCGTCCTGGGTCGCGCTCGCGTCCGACGCCGATGCCGAGCTTCATGTCCGCGAAGCGCTGGAGCCGGACGGGGGACGCGCCGGTGGAGGAGTTGAGCCGCGCTCTCGGGATGACGCTGGCGGAGATCGAGGCCAGGGGTTGTCAACGGACGAGATGTCGGGATTGATGGAGGACGGGATGTAGCGATGCGATTCGAGAGACCCGGCGTCCTGCTGTTGCTGCGCGAGGACGTAGCGCGCGGCGGGCAGGGGCCGTAGCGCCGGGCGGTCCGGGATGACGACCGCGCCGTAGTGGGCGGCCAGATCTTCGTAGGTGCGGTTGACGCCGGCCTCGTAAGCGGCAGGGGCGGGTGATGGCGCTCTTCAACTGGTCGGGCACCCACATCGTCGTGGAGCCGCCGAAGTACTCTGCCATGCGGATGTGCGCGTTGACCCAGTCCGGCAACTGTTGGGTCCGGGTCGCCTCGGCGTAGGTGAGGCTGCTGGCGCCGAGCACCGAGACGAACAACTCGACCGGCCGCAACTCACCCGTGCGCCGGTCGACCAGGCTCGGCCGCTTGCCCGAGAAGTCGATGAAGGTCTTCTCGCCGGCGCGGTGGACCTGTCGCATCGACGGCCGCAGCCGCTTGACCCATTGCCGGTAGAACTCGCAGAACTGCGTGTAGCGGTAGCCGCTCGGATGGACCTGAAGGTGCTCCTCCCAGAGCAGTTGCAGCGTGACGCCGTCGCGCTTCAGTTCCCGGTGGATGTAGGCGCAGTCCGGCCGGACCCGGTCGCGCACCGGCGCCGGGCGGGGAAACAACTGCGCCTCCAGCGCCGCATCGTCCAGTTCGGCCGGCAACGGCCAGCCCAACCCTCTCGAAGCTCGTCGACTGCGCCTGCCACTGTAGGAACTCCGGATACGACAGCTCGATGAAGCGCGTCGGGTCGGTGCGGCTGGTCTTCCAGCCAGCGACGAGGCGTTGCTCCTGTGCAAACGGAAGGGGCTGGAGCACGACGGCGTCCAGCACGCCGAACATCGCGGTGCTCGCGCCCATGCCGATGGCCAGCGCGGCGATGGCGAACCAAGAAACTCCCGACGAACGGTCCTTGAGCTGCCGTCGCACGGCGTAGCGCAGGTCGCGCCCAAGGTCCTCGAGCCACCGCGTCCGGCGAACGTCGCGGCACAGCTCCTTGACCTGATCGAGGCCGCCGAACTCCAGCCGCGCGCGCCGGCGCGCCTCCCGGTCGGGCATCCCCGCCCGGACGTAGTCGGCCGCCTGCCGCTCGACGTGGTCGCGCAACTCGGCGTCCAGCTCGGCCTCCGCCCGGTCGCGGCGCCGCAGCCGCGGCAGCGCCAGCCGCCAGCTCACCGCACGCCTCCGCCGGCGGTTCCCAGAATCAGGCCGACGGCCTCGGCCAGTCGCGCCCAGCTCTCGGTTTCCGCCTGCAACTGCGTGCGGCCCTTGGGCGTCAGGCGATAGAACTTCGCGTCGCGGCCGGTGTCGGACGGCTTCCACTCGCCGGCGAGCAGTCCGCGCCGTTCCAGCCGGTGGAGCGCGGGATAGAGCGACCCCTGCGGCACTTGGAGCACGTCGCGCGAGACCTGCTTGATGCGCTGGGCGATGCCGTAGCCGTGAATCGGTCCGGTGGCCGCGACTTGCAGCACCAGCAGGTCGAGGGTGCCCTGCGGCAGATCCGTCCTGGGTATGGTCATCCAGATACCTCTTCCTTCTACATGTACAGGATCACATGTAGAAGTTCAAGGTGTTCAGAGCGTCTCTACCGCCGCCGGTCGCGGTCCGGCCCGTCGTCCCCCGACGCGCCATCGCCGGCGCCGGCAACCACGTCCGCCGGTGTTTCCGAGCCTCTCTCGCAAGTTCGACGAGGTGCGTCGCGCAGGTGGTGGCCGGAACGCCCCGAGCCAGCACGAGGTCGACTGACGGCGGATCCGTTGACCGAGGCCCACTACGTCGTGTCAACGAGCCTCGAGAAGTGACGGGTATGACCAGCTGGTCATACCCGTCACCGTCACCTCGTAGCGCCCCAGCGCCAACCGGCCGCCCGGCAGCACCACCATCTCCGGGCACTCCGCGCAGTCACGGAACACTTCGCCCGGCTGCCGGCGCGCATCCCCGGCCACGATGCCGGGGGCCGCCGCTCCTGCTCCAGGACGGTTCCCCGCCGAGACGCGTCCCCCGGGAACTGGCGACCCCGCCGCGCCAACGCGTGTCCCCGCCCCTGCGGCCGCAGCCCCCGCCGGCGACTGCAGCGCCGACAGCCGCGCCCGCGCCAGCGCGTTGAACACCCCGTTCGGGTACTGCGACAGATACGCCTCGAACTCCGCAGGGTTCGTGCTGTTCATGATCGACTGCCAGAACAACCCTTCCAGCTCCGCCGACGCCGGCGGGGACTGAGCGCCGGCGGGCGATGCCGCCGGCTGCGTCGCGGCGGCCACGGTCGGCCCGGGCCTCGCAACCTGCGCAACCGCCGGTCCCGACGCGCCCGCCGTACGCAGCGCCTCCGCCGACGCGCCGTCCAGATACCCCGTCGCCCGTGACCCCCGCGACGTCTGCCAGTTCCGGATCGCCGCCCGCGTCCGCGGACCGAACAGACCATCCGCTCCCCCCGGGTTGAACCCACCCGTCTGCAGCCCCAGCTGTATCTGACGCCGCGACGCCCGGTCGAGTCCCAGTCCCTCCTCCACCACCGGGCCGTTACAGCCCCACGCCCGCACCACGCACCCCGAACCACCGCCCCGAGCGCTGCACTCCGACAGCGCCGCCCGGCGCGCGGACGCCGCCGAGTCGTACGCTTCCGCCCAGCCCACCGCCGTGCTGTCGGCGTCCTGGTCCGTCGCATACGCGCCGCAGCGGTCGAAGGTCAACACGACCGAGCAGCCTGCACCGCACTCCTGTAGCGCTCTGGCCTGCGCTGCGGCTGCTGTCTCGTAGTCCACCGCCCAGCCTGCTTGGTCGCCTCGCTGTTCGTCGATCGCAAGTGCGCCGACTGGTGTCTGCCCGACCGCCTGCCACGCGGCGCCCAGCACGCCGCTGACGACCAAAGACACACGCAGGACTCTTCGCATGACCGTGGTTGCTCCCTTTTGATTCCCCGGCAACCTATCACGACGACAGCCGCCACAACCTCCTTCGGTCGACGCGGGCGGCCAGACGCGAAGATCTCGCCGATTCCGCGGTCACGAACGGTACCGGAGTGAGCCCGAGGAGGCAGGGGACGAAACGCGACATCCTGCGTTCGCGGAGGTCCTCCGGCTCCCTGCCGTCGGAGGTGCGCCAGCGCGATGCGCGCGGCGTCGGTGAAGAGCACCACCAGCGTGAGCTCGGCGAGCGCGCTGAGCAGGCCGCGCCCGGAATCGAGCCAGCCGAGCTGCCCCAGTCCGATGCCGAGCCCGACGGAAGACCATCGCAGCCTGTGGCGAAAGTCGCACGGCGTCGCCTGCGGGCACTCAGGAACGACGCGGGGTCGCTCGAGCGGGTCCACCGCGGCCGAGCTGATCGCCCTTCTACCGCGGGATCTTCAGCGTCTCGTCCTCAGGTGCGCGACAGTCGATAGCGCGTTGAGGTCCGCGATGACGGCACCGGCCGCCGTCAGGCCGACGCTCGTTTGGGTCCACCGGCAACACCGGAGCCATGCGCGCGCCGCTTGTTCTCGTCCGGCCGGGCATGGTCTCGCACTCGACCGTCGACCGGTAGGCGGACTTCTCGGTGGCTTGGCGCTGGCCGTCCTCCAAGTCGTCATCGTCGGCATCTTTCGTCCGGCGGCGCCGTCCCTTCGACCCTGAATCGCCCGGCGTCGACCCGAGCCTTGTGGGATAGCATCGCCCGATGCCCCTACTGTTCCAACCATCTCCGGGCACGGTCTGGATGTGTGACTTCAATACGGGTTTCAAGGCCCCGGAGATGGTCAAGAGGCGACCGGTTGTCGTGATTTCGCCTCCCCCGAAACAGGTGATCAACCTCTGTACTATCGTGCCGTTGAGTACGGTCGTTCCGGTACCAGTCGAACCGTTCCACCACCGGATGGATCCGTGCTCGTTGTTGGGCCTGCACCGCGCGCAGGTTTCCTGGGCGAAGTGCGACATGCTGTACACGGTCTCTCTGGCGCGGCTCAGCAGGATCGGCGGTAGAAGCGGCCCGGCTCGGATACGAGTGCTCGATGAAGACCTGAACGCGATCCGTCAGTGCGTCAAGATCGCGTTGGGGCTTGACACGCCTCCGGCGTCGGCTCAATGATGTGAAGGTTCGTCCTTGGGCCACCAGTGCTACCACCCACGGCAAGGCACGGCAAGGCACGGGGCTCGTAAGACCCGCTCCGGAAGCGGGCAGTCCCAGCTGGCGATGACAAGCTGTCTGGGGTACTGAATCGGGGGCTCTGCAACCCTTGGGGGGGGCAGAGCCCTTTGTCTTTCGTGAACGCGCCGCCGCCGGGCGCGGCGGCCGGTCGTGCGCTTTAGAGTCCGCTCAACGACGGTCGCTCGAACGAGTTCCGGGGCCCGCATCGCCGAGCGGGTTCCGCCCGGGCTTCGGCGCGAACTCGACGAGCATCTGCCCGACGGAAAACAGTCGACGCCGGGCGTGACGGCGGTTCGTCTGGCTCAGGCAGTTCGAGCCAGGCAGCAATTCCGCCGAATGCCAACCGGCTGTTGGACCGCCTCGATCACCTGCAGCACCTCGATTTCCCGGAGGACCTCTTCCGCGATATCCCCGCGCACAACGACGAGGCTGCTCACACTGGCGTCCTGGCTGACCGAGGCTGGCTGCACGCACGTGGCGATAGAGGCGATCTCGACGACTGCTACTGTTCCGACTATGCGGCTTGAAGACCTTCGCCCGAACAGCGCCGGCCGCGGCGTGCATCCCGACGGCATGGTCACCGTCGTCAGCGTGCAGTGGTTCGGCTCCGCGGCGCTCAAGCTCACCTACAAGACGCCGACCGGCACGGTCGCCGACGAGCTGCTCTACCGTCACGACGAGGCCCGGCTCGAGGTTGTTGCCGAGGGACGGCCGTGGAGCTTCGACGGCGACGGGGCGCTGTTCCGGCTCGTGTCCGAGGCCCAACGCATCCGCCTCGCGCACCTGTTCGACCCGCTGCTGGCAGTCCATACGTCGGTGGTCGACCCGCTGCCGCACCAGATCACCGGCGTCTACGAGGCAATGCTGCCGCGCCAGCCGCTGCGCTTCCTCCTCGCCGACGACCCGGGCGCCGGCAAGACCATCATGGCCGGCCTGCTCATCAAGGAGCTGATCGCGCGCGGCGACCTGGAGCATTGCCTCATCGTCTGCCCCGGCAGCCTCGCCGAACAGTGGCAGGACGAGCTCTACCGCCGGTTCCAGCTTCCGTTCGAGATTCTCACCAACGACAAGCTCGAAGCCGCCCGCTCCCGCAACTGGTTCCTGGAGACCGACCTGGTCATCGCCCGTCTCGACAAGCTGTCGCGTGACGAGGAGGTGCAGCAGAAGCTTCAGGTGCCCGACGCCGGCTGGGACCTGGTCGTGTGCGACGAGGCGCACAAGCTATCGGCGAACGTTCTTCGGCGGCGAGGTCGAGTACACGAAGCGCTACCGCCTCGGGCAGCTCCTGTCGGGCCTGACCCGCCACTTCCTGCTGATGACGGCGACGCCGCACAACGGCAAGGAGCAGGACTTCCAGCTCTTCCTCGCCCTGCTCGACGGCGACCGCTTCGAGGGCCGCTTCCGCGACGGTGTCCACGCGGCCGACGTCTCGGACCTGATGCGGCGCATGGTCAAGGAGCGGCTGCTGAAGTTCGACGGCAAGCCGCTGTTTCCGGAGCGGATCGCCTACACCGTGCCGTACCGGCTCTCCGACGAGGAAGCCCACCTGTATACAGCCGTCACCGACTACGTGCGCGAGGAGTTCAACCGCGCCGAGGCGCTCGCCAACGCCAAGCGGGCGGGCACGGTCGGTTTCGCGCTGACGATCCTGCAGCGCCGGCTCGCCTCGTCGCCCGAGGCGATCTACCAGTCGTTGCGGCGGCGGCGTGAGCGGCTGGAGAGCCGCCTGCGCGAGCTCGAGGTGCTCCAGCGGGGCGGCCAGCCCTCTCCCGTCTTCGCGTTCACGGCTCTGGAGCTCGACGCGGACGACGTCGAGGATCTCGACGACGCGCCGGAACAGGAGGTCGAAGACGCCGAGGCGCGCATCCTCGACCAGGCGACCGCCGCCCGCTCCATCGTGGAATTGAAGGCGGAACTCGACACCCTGAAGGCGCTCGAGAGCCTCGCCCTCCGCGTACGCCGTCGAAGCGCGGACACCAAGTGGCGCGAGCTCGCGAGCCTGCTCAGCGAGATCTTCACGGCTACAGGAAGGGACGGCCGGACCGGGGAGCCGGCGGTTCGCGACGGCGACGGCGCGATCCCGCGGCCGGCGGCCTCTCCGCATCAGAAGCTGGTGGTCTTCACCGAGCACCGCGACACGCTGCGCTACCTGCAGGAGCGCATCACGACCCTGCTCGGCAGACAGACGTCGGTGATCGTCATCCACGGCAGCGTGGGCCGCGAGGAACGCCTGGCGGCGCAGGAAGCGTTCCGGCACGACCCGCAAGTCCAGGTACTGCTGGCCACCGACGCCGCCGGCGAAGGCATCAACCTGCAGCGCGCCCACCTGATGGTCAACTACGACCTGCCCTGGAACCCGAACCGCCTGGAACAGCGCTTCGGCCGCATCCACCGCATCGGCCAGACGGAGGTCTGCCACCTGTGGAACCTGGTCGCCGACGAGACCCGCGAGGGCGACGTCTACCGGCGGCTGCTCGAGAAGCTGGAACAGGCCCGGCAGGCGCTTGGCGGCCAGGTCTTTGACGTGCTCGGCAAGCTGGAGTTCGAAGGGCGGCCGCTGCGCGAGCTGCTGCTCGACGCCATCCGCTACGGCGAGCAGCCGGAGGTGCGCGCGCGGCTCGACACTGCCGTCGACCAGGCGCTCGACCGGGCGACGCTGCAGGACCTGCTCGAGGAGCGGCAGCTCGTCCACGACGCGATGGACGCCAGCCGCGTGCAGCGCGTGCGCGAGGAGATGGAGCGGGCCGAGGCGCGCCGCCTGCAACCGCACTACATCGAATCGTTCTTCCATGAGGCGTTCCGACAGCTCGGCGGCTCGGCCCGCCAACGTGAACCGCGCCGCTACCAGGTGTCGCACGTTCCGGCCCTGATCCGGAATCGCGACCGGGTGATCGGGACCAGCGAGCCAGTCCTCCCCCGCTACGAACGGATCGTGTTCGAGAAGCCGCTGGTCGCCCCGCCCGGGCAGCCGTTGGCGGCTTTCGTCTGTCCGGGCCATCCGTTGCTCGACGCCGTCATTGACCTGATCCTGGAACGCCACCGCGACCTGCTGAAGCGCGGCGCGGTCCTCGTCGACGAGCGCGACCATGGCACGATGCCCCGCGTGCTCTTCTCCATCGAGCACGCCCTGCAGGACGCCGGCGTCACCCGTGCCGGCGGGCGGCGCGTCGTCTCGAAGCGGGTGCTCTACGTCGAGCTCGACAACGACGGCGTGACGCGCCATCTGCACTATGCGCCGTATCTCGACTACCGGCCGCTGGCGGACGGCGAGCCGGCGGTCGACGCGTTCCTCGAACGGCCCGAGTGCGCCTGGATCGGCCGGGATCTGGAGCAGCCGGCGCAGGCGTACGCCGTCGGCGACGTCGTCCCGGAGCATCTCGCGGAAGTCCGTGCGGCCAGGCTCGCGCTGATCGACAAGACCGAGGCGGCCGTGAAGGACCGCCTCACCAAGGAGATCTCGTACTGGGACACCGCGCCGCACAGCTCGCGCTCGAAGAGGGGGCCGGCAAGACCGGTGCGCGCCTCAACTCGGGCGAGGCGCGCCGGCGGGCGGACACCTTGCAGCGCCGACTGCAGAAGCGGCTGGAGGAACTGAAGCGGGACGCGCAGATCTCGCCGCGGCCGCCGGTGGTGCTCGGCGGCCTGCTGGTCGTCCCGCAGGGTCTGGTCGACAAGATGGCCGGACGGACGACGCCGAGTACCGGGCGGCCGGACGACACCCAGCTCGCCGCCGCGCGGGCGCGCGCCGTCGTGATGGAGACCGAGCGCCGTCTCGGCTTCGAGCCGACCGACCGCGAGTTCGACAAGCTCGGCTACGACATCGAGAGCCGGGATCCGGCCACCGGCAAGCTCCGGTTCATCGAGGTCAAGGGACGCAGGAGCGATGCCGACACGGTGACCGTCACGAAGAACGAGATCCTGTGTTCGCGAACAAGCCGGACGACTTCATCCTCGCCCTCGTCCTGTTCGGCAGCGGCGACGACGACAGCCCGCGCGTGCGCTACGTCCGGCGCCCGTTCCAGCGTGAACCGGACTTCGGGGCGGCGAGCGTCAACTACGCGCTCAAGGACCTGCTGGCCAGCGCGGAGGATCCGGGGTAGGACGGGGGCGGCAGGTTCGACCAGGCGCGCCTGAACAGCCATGATGCGACACTGGGCGGACCCATGCCGGAGACGAAGGTGACGGTTCCGCCGTGTCCATTGGACGGCTCCTGACGACGGTGCGCGGAAGCGGACGGCGCACCGGATGATAGTGATGCGACTCCGGGTGGAGATCTCGGGGTCGGCCGCGCTGGCGAGCAAGCGTCCCAGCACCAAGCGGCGGATCTCGCGGTCGCGGACCAGGGGCCTGACGTAGCCTGTCGTGCGCGCGAGGCGCAGAAAGCCCGGAGTCAGCCAGGCGACCGCCGTGAAGCCGTCGAAGTACACGCGCACCGGTGGGCGCTCCGCGCAAATGAACACCCGCAACGACGACGTCGACCCCGACGCGCTTTCCTCGACGTTGGCGCCGCCGCCGCTTTGCACCCACAGGTCCACGTCGCCGTCGTTCGTCGATGTCGCCTGACGTGGCCGACTTGATGTGCAGGTCCGCAGGGTCCGGCGACGGCACCGGTGGAGGCCGCTGCTCGTGCTCCTCCCGCACGGCTTCGGCCAGCGCCGCAGAGTGCTCGAATCGGCCGCTCGGCGTGCTGAGCAGCAGTTGCGGCGGGTTGCCGTACCCGCTGCTCTCCGTCCAGACGTAGACGCCGGCGTCGAACACCGCGAAGTCGAGACGGCCATCGCCGTTGAAGTCGTCCGTGACCGCGACCGGGGTTCGGGCCAGGATCGACGGGAGCATCTCCACCGGCGCCGGCCGGAGCCGGCCGTCACGGGTTCCAAGGAACACCTGCACCGGTAGCTTGTCCAACCGGTCTTAGACCGTCTCGCTCCCGTCGTTCGGCTGACCGCCGGCGATGATGTCGTCGCGGCCGTCCCCGTCGAGGTCCGCTACGGCGATGATGACCTGGATCCGGTTGAAGCGGCCCTGCGTCTCGACGCGCGCAAACGTCTGCGCGTGAACGGAGCTGGAAAGCCAACAGGTGCACATTGCTGCGATTCCCTGCTGCCTCATGCTGAACTCCTCGGCAAACGCGAACCGGTGGCGCGCCCCCTTGTAGATCGACCCCCCGCAGGGTTCAAAGAGGCGCACTAGAAATTGGCGTGTCCTCCAACACGAATCTGGTTGGCGCCCAGCGGATGCGCGCCCGCCGCGGTCGATGCGGCCGCGCGGCGCGAGCGTGTCGTCAGCACGTGCGCTCCGCTGGCGGCGAGGGTGCGCCTGGCTCGGGCCGAGCGGCGCGTGAGCTCGGCAACGGGTGCACCAAGAGGTGCTGCTGGCGCGGTCGAACGAGGACCTGGTGCGCAGGTTCGTCGATGTCCACCGGCGCGCACGCGGACGGATCCTGCCGACCACGGTGACGATCGGGCGGCTCTTGCGCCGACGCGCCGGTCGACGCCGAACGGCGGAGCGAAGCCCGCATCGCCGAGCGGGTTCCGCCCGAGCTTCGGCGCGCACTGGAACATCTGCGTGCCGAGCTGATCGATGCCTCCCTCCATCAGGGGTACATCTTCCAGGCTGTACCGGCCGCACCCTTCGCACCGAAGACCGTCCCGCGGCGCGATCGTAAAGTGCGTCCACTGTACGTCGAGCCCGCAGACGCTCGGGGTCACCGTCTCCTCTTGCAGTTGGCCGGGGTCGAAATCGTACAGCCGCTGATCGCAGTCGACGAACAGGTCATCGGCGTATATGCGGATTCCAAGCTCCAAGCGGCTGATCGCTACCTGCGCGTGCACGTCGAACTCGATCCAGTGCGCTGCGCGATCACGAACAGGGTACCGATGGACGTTCCGGATTGTGAAGTCGGGTCCACGTGACGCTACGACACACAACCCCGACAGTCTGGCAGAAAGGCCTTCCGCCTCGGCACGCACCTCGAACCCGCCAGGTTGCCGCCCCGCAAGCGAACCCGAACTGGTGATCGTCGCCACGGTGTTGCTCGACATCCACTCGGCGTCGACACCCTCTCGTGTCGTGCCGTCGGACATTCTGATGCTCGCGCTCAGTTGCACCTCTAGCCCCACGTCCAGCTCACGGCTGTCCGCGAACCACGGTGGGGCGTGAACGCTCAGTTCTTGTGGCGTGGCCGCCGGCAGCGTGGGGGGCGTCGGACGCGTTGGAGCGGTTGGTGGATCGTCGCCGCAGGCGACCAGGAGTCCGAGAACGCCGGCGACACCGAGGAGAATAGTGTTCCGTCGCAATTGCCCCCTCCCTTGGGTCATTCCGAGGCCCCACCGGTCCACCACGGAGGCCACGTGGTCGTCCGGAACCTGTCGTACCACTCCCGGACGGTCTGTTCGGACAGCTTCCCGCGGAAGGAGTAGGCGCGATACAACGAGGGTGATTCCCAGTGCCCCTCGTTGACGGCGATCCAGGTGTCCCAGAAGAACGCGCCGTGCACCAGGCCGGGATACGCCTCCATGGTCTCGAACAGCGCCCTGTACATGTTGTCCTGAACTTCCTGGCCGGCGTCGAGGCCGTTCCCGTTCGTATCGGCGAACACGAGGGACGAGTTGTCCGGCCAAATGTTGGGGCCAGCGGGGCCTCAACCGTGTCGACCGCTGCGTATTCGAGAAAGACCAGCGGCCGGCCGGGGTTGCGTTCCGCCATCGGGATCAGGTGGTCGCTGAAGATCCGTTCGTACTCTCGCCGCAGGCTGTCGACGTCCATGACCGTGGTCGGCGGCTCGTCCACCAGGGGGAACCACGCGCTGACGCCGATGACGTCCAGGCCGCCCCGCCCGACGACGTAGTTGTTGAAAGTGGCGTAACATTGGCGGAGGGAACAGGGAGTCTGCCACTCGCAAAGTTCAACAGCGAACGGGACAACCCCACCGCATCGGCCAGTCTGGTCATACTCCTTCAGATCTCAGTGACCGTTGACACCCAACTCCCCGCCGGCGAGCGGAGGGGCGCGGCGGCGCGAGCGCGGCGGCGACATTGGTCCCTATCGGGTCATGAGCGAAAGGATGAATCGAACCCCCTCGAACAATGCCGCCGGTGTGGCTCCCCATAACACGCCAACCCAGTACTCACGTTTCTTGCGGCTGTAGATAAGGTCCAAAATTGCCCGCTGTTCACTTTTTGAGATATTCGCCAGTGTCTTGTAGCGTTCAGCTTCCGAACGAGCTCTCTTGAACTCGCGTTCTGCCTGTGCCACTCTCTTGTCTTGCAGTTCAAATTCCCGTTGCATCTTAGTCCATGTTGCCTCTAGACCAACACGTTCGTCAGATAGTCTGCGATTGATGTCATCGAACGAGCTTCGGAGCGACTCAATAGTAGTCTGTAAGTCAGCAGCCCAGCGGATGTCATCGCCATGCTCCTCGGTAGCACGTTCTTGCGTCGCGCGCATCTGCAGGGGAGCCGCAATCATCCCGGACACAACGGCGATCGCAGAGAGGCACGCCCATGTTAATATGATGATGACAGAGCCCGGTGCCACTATGGACACACATAGCAGCCCGAAACATGTCACACCCAAGTGCAGCTTCCCATGTCTCGGCGACGAGTCTCGGAGCCAGAAGTACGGTGTATAAAGACCGAGTGTCACCAGCCCAAAAAGCAGCGGTATGACGACGTTCTCCACCTCCCAGTTGTACGCGAAACCGCGTAAAATAACAAAGGGTGTGGCTCTTCTTCGTCGACGGCCCAGGGGGCTTCTGGGAGCGGCATGGCAAGAGCTACTTGACGCGTCGAAGGCGTGGTGGAGAGGGCGGCGGGGGCGGCTCGCTGACCGGCGGGGCTGTCCGCGCAGCGTATCGCTGGGCGTGATTCCGTTCGTATTCGCGCGCTTCGTGGAAGTCCCAGTACGGATCGAAGTCGCCGCTGGCTCGTAGCGCCCGCAGCTTCAGGACCGCCTCGGCTCCCACCAGGCGCCAGCGGGCGCCGGTCAAATCCATCCGGTCGCGGACCAGGTACCGGCACGCCCCTTCGATGACGCCAGTGGCGATGGGATAGCCCGCCGCGAGGTAGCGGTCGTAGTGCAGATACGGCGCGTACTTCTGCAGGTAGTCGGCGCACGTATCGACCGGCTTGCGGGTGTCCTTCGACAGGCCGGCGACGGTCGCCGCACGCCGCATCGCCGCCGCCACCCGGCTGGCCTTGCCCTCGAGAATGCTCTGCACGCGCGTCCAGGCCCAATGCGCTGCATCGGGGCTCCCCTCGCGATGGAACACATGCGCCGCCTTCCAGACGTACTCGACCACGTGGATGATGTCGAGTATCACCGTTACGTCCACGCCGTAGGCGGCGGCGCTCGCTTCCACCAGGTCGAGCTGCGTCTCGGCGCCGTCGACGAGCACGACCCAGCTCTTGACGTGCTCGGGGTCGTGGCGCTCGGCTTCCAGCGTCGCCTCGGCAACCACCTCCCAGGGCTCGCGTTGCAGGCTCGCCCAGACCCGCTTGGCCACCGGGCGGGGCCGCACGAGCGGGGGCTTCGCGCCCGGCTGTCGTGGCATCAGGCTCCGCAGGAACTGCTCGGGGCTGCGCACCAACGGCGCCGTCGTGTAGACGGCGGCCACCGTCGCCATGCGCTTGGCGTTCTTCTTCTCGCCCGGCTTCAGGCGCTGGAACAGGGAGAGCGGCTCCCGTTGCTGCCGGCGCTTCTCGGCCGCCCGCCGCGTCGCCTCGCGCAGGTCGTCGCGATGCAGCACCACACCCTTGCCGTCGAAGGTGAGCACGACCACCGACCCCTCGGGGGGCGGCTCGCCCGTCGCCGCACGGCGCGCCTCGTAGAAGGCGTCGAAGTCCTCGGCCGCACGAGCCACCAACTGTTCCGCCTGACGCTTGGGCACTTCGGCCCCGGTACTGCGAGACAGATCGAACAGCGCTTCGTCGAACGACCGCGAGGCGGCCGCCTCGGCCACCCGCCGGCGCACCTCCAGCGAGTAACGCTCCGGCGGCAGGTTCAGCGCGGCGTCGAGCGGATGCAGACTGTCATGATCGGGACGCGCGTAGCCCACGCGCTCGACCGCCACGGTGCCGAAGGTCGTCTCGATGCGGCGTTCGTGCACGCGCCGTTGCGAGCGCTCGACACCGTCGGCCCCCGTGACCGGACCGGCGGCCTCCCCCGGACTGCGCTGCTCGAGGTGCCCCTGCAGGAGCTTGCGCATCAACTCCTGCCCCCGCCGCTGCAACTCCCGTTCGAGGTTGCTCTCGCTCATCTGTTGTGCTTCGCGCGAAGAAAGGTAGGCTTTGGCCTCGGCGAAGGCGGCCTCGGCCGCCGCATACGGCGCCGGGGCGGGGGAGTGGGGACAACGGCTCGCATCGCTCAACTCTCCCGCAACCGCTGCTGCGCATTCCGGACCACAGGATAAACCAGGACCGTCTTGGGCGCCTCGCCACCACGGCGACCGTGCCGGTCCATGCGACCGCGACCGCTGGTCGAGCCCAACACGACAAAGTTGGCGGCGCGGTAGCAACCCCCGTGGTGGCGGCGCGCATCCACCAGCGTTTCCACCAGCCAGGGCTCGACGTGGTAACGGCGCGGCCAGTCCACCGCCAACTGCGAGAGACCGCGCGCCAGAACGGCGCTGGCCAGGTTCTTCACCCCGACCCACGGCAGCAACAGGAAGCGGCTGTTGTTGACCACGTGCTGCAGATTCCGCGCCCGAGTCCGATCATCCCAGCCGACCCAGCGGTCCCGGACCGCCATGCGCCACGCCGGACTGGAGAACTGCAGGCAGCCGACCACCGCCCCCTGAGGCCGCGACGCAAACACCAGATAGCGCAGGTGAGCGCCGAACGGGACCGTGTGCCCAAGGTAGTGGTAGCGTCCCACCAGCTCCCGGAACAGCAGGCGCTGGGCGGGCTCGCGCACCAACTCGACCGCCAGCGGCTCGACATCGCGCACGCTGCCGACCAGCGGGAGCCCCGGCTCCCCTGCCGCCGTCCGGGGAACGCGGGTGACCGAACCGAGTGCGCGGCCCCGGCGCTTGGCAGGCAGCTCCAGCGCATCCTCCGCGTCGAGCCGCTCGAGGAACTCCCGGCACTCCCGCGCCTTCAGCCGCCCGTTCGGCCGCCGCCACCGCAACAACTCGCACACCGTGCGCGCCAGCTCCATCCGGCTCAGACCCGAACACTCCCGCACGACCTCCCGGACCAGTGTCATCTCCTGCACGCTGAACGCACGGCCGGAGAATCGCGTCGTCGCCACGGTCGTCACAGCAGCGTCTCCCTTCCCACGGCACCGTAGCAAAACGCCCCGCAAATGTCCAGAGGGGGCGCGCCGGAGAGAACCGACCGACGCGCCAGGCGCCGTGATCAGATCGGGCTGGCTGCCCGAAAGAGGCAGGTGGGCGCTGTCCGGAGTTCTGTCCCCGCGAAAATGAACAGAAAAGGAACCGTCCGCGGGCGAAAATGCCTATGAACAGGGGAAAAAACGGTCAACGAAGAAGAGCCACACCCATTCCATTTGGGGCCGGGGCCTGGGCTGCAATCACTGGTGCAGCGAGTCCAACCAGCAATGTCGGGACTGCAAGGCGATTCCCGTGCACGCCTGCAATCTCAGGGCTTGTGGATAGTCCCCCACCTGTCGTTGGCGTCAAGGTAGCCATTATGGAAAAGAGGCTTGCACCCGTATAGAAAGCACCCTTCGTGTTGCGTTGCTCAAAGATGAAGCAGAGGGCCACAGCGAGGGTCAGCAGCAATAGAGCGAGCAGCCATGGCGGCAGAGCAACATCGAGCTGCGTACTCACCCCGTGTAGGATTTGCTTGAAAGCAGACGCTTGATTCTTGAGCCCAATATCCGCCACCAAGAGTACGAGAGCCCCGACCAAGGCCGAAGCGCCGATACTGACATGTGTGTTCCAGTCCGTGCCAGTAGGCGGGGCAGTGGGACCGTGCGCGGCAGGCGTCGTTGTCATTGGTCATTCCTTATAGAATGGCAGTTCATTACGCCGATAGGATGCCCTCCTGGAACGCACCGAAGGCGTCACGATGAGGGTCCTCGACGAAGTACCGCCTGGAGTCTTACCTCTCTCGCGTTTGCGAAGTCGGCCGGAGTTATGAATCCTCCACTGTACGGCATAGTAACGTCAACGGACTTGTAACATTCGTACACATACTCTGAGCAGATGTATTCTTTGTCTCGCTTGAGATCTTTAGCCCAGGGCAGGAAGCGCGTCATGATGCGAACGGCTATCCTGGCGATTTCGTCGTTGTCATAAGGATAACCGAATAGGTCAACGGCAAACCGCGCAAACTCACGCAGAACATCTTCGTTGTCAGATGGGAAGTCTTCGTGGCGAGCGATAACAAGGCCTCCAGGGTACGGCTGGCCACTGTTGTTATAGTCTCTCAGGTACTTGCTCAAGGGAACGGTACGAACGCCAATGGATTCGACGCTTTCTAATACCATGATCCGGTTGATTACGCTGAGCGGCATAACGAATCCGACATGGCTCCACGCACTTTCGGTTACTGTCCGTATCATGCGGGAAAACGGTGTGGTGCCTGAGCCTAGCAACAAATCGCCGGGTGCGATGTCTGGTCGACATTCGTCGTAGCTCATGGCAGCGTCATGAGGAAAGTTCTTTATTGCCATTATTCTAATTGCCTCCCGTGGCGGTATCGCCGTTCACAAGGGTAGCCGCCACCGGTTGGAATGGAAGTTAACGTAAGGGGGCCTTATCGGACGCCCTGTCGAGCTGGTCTCGGCTCTGTCGACACCTCCGCGACGCCGTTCGTCTGGGTCGCCACTGCGCAGTCGATCATCGACAAGGTGGCGCGTATTGCGATGCGTATTTCCGGGACAGCACACTAGGTGTTCGTTCATGGTCATAGGCAACGGATACGTTGTACCACAATTAGCAACGCTTGCGCGTAACTAGTGTTCGGCAGAAAACCCCATAAGTTGTTGATTCTACCGGAGATACCGTGGATTTCAAGTGGCAAAGATCGTCCGAATGTCGTATTCTTGGGGGCGATCCATGAGGAATCGGCCCATTTCGGGAGTATCTTCGCGACATTGACATCATGAGAGAAGTGCACAGGTCACAGTTTCAACTCGGCCAGGTGCCCATTGAGGAGATCTGGATAAACCCGAAATCGCGGGATGACATTCCCGCGGTGTTGAAGGGGCTTCAGCACATCTGGTGCGACGAGGCGTTGCGTGAGCAGCTGTTTGCGCTGCTGGACGAGCACATCCTGCCGGAGGCCGACCGCACGGTCGGGCGTCCGGGGATGGATTTGTGGCAGATTCTGGTCCTGGGCATTCTGAAGCAGGGGCTGGGCTGCGACTTCGACCGTCTTCACGAATTGACGAACCATCACGATACGATACGCGCGTTCCTGGGCCACAGCGACTTCGGTGACAAGACGCATTACGAGTACCAGACGGTGGTCGACAACGTGTCGTTGTTGACGCCGGAGTTGCTGTCGGCGGTCGGGCGCCTGGTGGTGGAGAGCGGGCACAAGGTAGCAAAAAAAAAGCCTGGCGAACCATTACGCGGGCGGTGTGACTCGTTCGTCGTCGAGACGGACGTGCATTATCCGACGGACGTCAACCTGTTGTGGGACGCGGTGCGTTGCCTGCTGCGGGAGACGGGGCGGACGGCTGAGCAGTACGCGGTGCGCGGCTGGCGTCAGTGGCGCCATCTGTCGCGGGAGGTCAAGAAGCTGTTCAACAAGGTGCGCTCGACGCGGCGAGCGCAGCGGCATCCGGAGCGGGTGGAGGCGTATTTGGCGCGCTGCCGGGCGCTGGTGGAGCGCGCAGAGGCCACGCTCGACGTTTTGCGGGACGAGGGCGTGGGGGAATTGCGCTGCCGCTCGATCGCAGACCTCGTCGCTCACGCGCGGCGGCAGATTGACCAAGTGGAGCGTCGTCTTCTGGGTGGCGAGACAATTCCTCACGAGGAGAAGGTCTTTTCGATTTTCGAGGAACATACGCGCTGGGTTTCCAAAGGCAAGGCGGGCACGCCGGTCGAACTCGGGGTTCCTGTCGCTCTTATCGAGGATCAGTATCAATTCATCCTTCACCACAAGATCCTGTGGGAGGGCGAGGACGTGGACGTGCCAGTGCCGCTGGTGCGGGAAGCGCAGGAATTGTATCCGGAGTTACGGGCGTGCAGTTTCGACCGCGGCTTTCACAGCCCCGCCAACCGGGTGCGCCTCGATGCACTGCTCGACGTCAATGCGTTGCCGCGGAAAGGGTATCTTTCGAAAGTCGACCGGGAACGGGAAGAGGAGGAATCGTTTGCGGCGGCGCGGCGTGCACATCCGGCGGTCGAGTCTGCCATCAACGGGTTGGAGCATCGAGGACTCGACCGCGTTCGCAGCCATGGCGCGGAGGGCTTCGCGCGAACGGTCGCCCTGTCGGTGCTGGCGGCCAACCTGCATCGCATCGGGTTGCTTCTGCAGAAGCGGGAGCGCAAGCGACAGCAACGTATCGCCTGACCACCTGTCATCGTAATCAGGCCGGACTCGGAGCCGGCAACAGACGGCACGGTCTTACTGTCCTTGGAAACAGGACATCGGTCTGACTTGCCGACCTTCGCCCATCCGCAGCTCGTCAGGCGCCGTCGTCGCGGCCGGATTTCGTCCCGAAATCACGCCCAGGATGCCACGACTTGGCGCAGATCTCTGCCCGAAACGGGGTTTTCTGGCTGACACTAACTATTTTCAACCGATAGATCCGCGCCAGCAGCGCGCCCAGCAGCAGCAGGCCGCCCACGGGTAGCGCCGGCACCGGCTCGGGCTCAGGCTCGGGCTCGGGCTCGGGCTCGTCGTCACCGTTACCGTTACCGTCACCGCCACCGCCGCCACCGTCACCGTCACCGCCACCGCCGTCACCGTCACCGCCACCGCCGTCACCGTCACCGTCACCGCCACCGCCGCCACCGTTACCGTTACCGTCACCGTCACCGCCACCGCCACCGCCGCCACCGTTACCGTCACCGCCACCGCCGCCACCGTTACCGTCACCGCCACCGCCGCCACCGTTACCGTCACCGCCACCGCCGCCACCGTTGGAGTCGCCATCGTCGGAGTCGCCATCCACCTCGTCATCAGAATCGGGATCTGAATCGGCCTCTCGTGCCTCATTCACTCTGATATCCCGGAGAAGAGCGATAGCCGTTTCCCCCGCGTCGTCGGTGGCGGTAAGTTTGATCCACCATCCATTGCGAGGCACCAGTGGAGTCCAGAATACGGAGGTGCCGGTGGGCGTCAACGTGGCCATCCCCTCGCAGATTTCTTCATTGGCCCCGGTTCTGGTGTTGTAGCATCCCGACTCCCAGACTCTTTCCGTGATCGCCCCACCGACTGTTTGCCCGGAGAGGATGGTGTAGGTCTCGCCAGCGTAGTAGTCGCCGCTCGCGCCGGGTTCGGGGTATATGAACACGGCCAGCGCCGGCGGACGATTCACGACCTGCTTCGTGGTGGAGTCTCGAGCGGTTTCCCCATCGGGATCGCTCACCTCGACGCTGATTACGTCCTCGCCCCACGTAGCCCTCGCCGTCCACTCGACCTTGCGGGTATCGGTCGCGCTGAGGGCGCCGTCGCTGACCTCCCAGGCGTACGTCAGCGTGTCGCTGTCGGGGTCCGCGGCGTCAGCCGTGAGGGTGTAGGTCTCGCCCGTGTAGGCGTCCGCCGGGACGCCGGTCAGCGTGACCGTCGGCGGCCTGTTCGACTGCAGGACCGTCCGCGTGGAAGTGATGACCTTGCTCCCACCCCGCCCGTCGTTCACCGTGACCTCCAGTGCTGCACTGCCCGGAGTCGTTCCCGCCGTCCACTCCACCTCCCGAGTGTCCGTGGCGCTGAGGCTGCCCGCGCTGGCCGTCCAGGCGTACGTGAGCGTGTCGCTGTCCGCGTCTGTTACGGCGGCCGTGATGGTGTACGTCTGGCCGGTATAGAGATCGACATCGAGCCCCGTAATCGAGCCTGTCGGCACCGCGTTGGGCGCCACCTTGCCCCTCAGGTCCATCTCCATGATTCCCCCGGCGGTTACACTCCATCCCCCCAGGGTGACGATGCTCGTCTCGGGCACGTAGCACTCCTGCACGCCGCCCGTGACCCCGCTGAAAGACATGTTGTAGGCCGTGTCGCGACTGAGCACCGGCGCCGGCGAGACCAGCGTCAAGTTATTCACCCAATCACCTTTGGTCGTGGCTGGGCGTCCACTTCCGATTTTGGTGAAAGCGGTTGGGTTGGACTGCGGAGACACGAAAACCTCGAAGTCCACGACCGAGCCGTCCGTATCGTGCATCGACAAACGAAGGTCCGTGATTACGTACCCCGCCAGGTCGCTGCCCGTATTGAACTTCTGTATCCCGATGTCCCTCTCGCCGAGGTCGTTCTCGCCACACTCCCCGTTGACGTTGGCGCGGATGTATCTCGTGTCCGTGTTCTGCGCCTCCGCGACGCCTGCCGCGGCGAGCAGAAGCAGCGCTGCCAGTGCTGCTGTGGTGGTTCTCATGGGCATTGACAAGATGGTCCTCCGAGAGCGCCGAGCGCATCGAGTGCGTCGCACGCCGCGTTGATGTCCTGATGCCGCGCGCTG
Source organism: Vicinamibacterales bacterium (assembly GCA_965116825.1). Classification (GTDB taxonomy): domain Bacteria; phylum Acidobacteriota; class Vicinamibacteria; order Vicinamibacterales; family UBA8438; genus WTFV01. Next base: position 1,555,917 of record OZ220736.1, on the reverse strand, counting down.
ACCTGCTCCGGCGACGAGGACGTGCCCTCGGCGATCGCGCACCACGCGCCGGCCGCCTGCAGCGCAATGGCTCGCCTCTGAAGACTGACGGTCGACCCGCACCAGTTCAGCCCCAGGGTCTCCACGTTGAGCGGGTTCGGATAGCCGGGAATTTCGCATCGCGGGCCTTGTCGCCCTCGCTGCTCCGAGCCGCGAGCCGGTGGGAGAGACGGCCGAGTTTGGTTCCGCTGCGATTCCCGCCGCGGCGCGTTGAATCGTGCGTCGTTCAGGCGCCAGTAGGCGTCGGACTCCTGTAAGCGTCATTCTGTTGGACAAGGTCCCAAGGGGTAAGGCCGTCGGCATTCCGCGCTGTCGGGTCGGCCCCAGCATCGTCATCGAAACCGGCCGGTGGCTCATCAACATCGTCGTCGTGATGCCGTCGTAGCGAGCGCAGGTCAGCACCCAGCGCGCCCGACCGTGGTCCACCGCTCATGCGCCGTCGTCCGCTCCGAACCCGCGTAGCGCACCACCTGCCCCCGTGCGGATACGACAGTCAGCCGCGCCAGCCCTTCGTACGTGATGCGGTCCACGACCCCGGTGGAGCGTCACCGTCTCGCATAGCGACGGCGCACGTGCTGCCTTCGACAACGGGAACAGCCTCGGCCTCCACGGCGTTCACTCTTTCGGGGCTGACTCTCCGCACCCCACACGACTCCTGTCTACGCTTCGAACGCCGCGTCACCGCGACGCCCGCAAGACTCGGTTCCGACCTGCCCGCTACGGCTCTGGTCGGGCGGGACTTGCACCCGCAGGTCAGCGCCAGTTTCACCGGCGCACTCCCGTTCGTTGTTGAACTTCGGGTGACGGACTCCCAGTCTCCTCTACGTAGTCACCGTACCATCGAGGTTACGCCCTCCGCGCCACTGATATTGGGGGGACCGATCGAATCGCCACAGATGGCCACTCTCACGCCGGGGGCACACTGGGACCCCGAGCTTCTGCTCCGGCATCAGCCTTGTCGATGCGTCTCGAGCCCCTCGGCCAGCCGGCGGCCCAGGGGCTGCGCAAAGCGATCACCGGCAAGCGCGCCGCGTAGCGCGGTCAAGGACGAACGAGACGAAGATCATCCTCGGAGCGACGATCGGAACAATCCTGACGACGGCAATCCGACTGGCCGTACTGATCACAACCCTCTTGGTGAACCTCGGCATCCGGATCGAAAGGCCTGCGCGCAGACATGCGCGAGGAAGAACAGGCGCCGGCGACGACAACGTGACCGACGGGCGCGCCACCCAGGCCGGGCGCGTTCGCGCCCCGTCAGATTACGATGCGTTCGATCTCGTCGAGCGTGACCGTATCCGCCGTCCGGTCGTACAGCTTCGTCGTCCTCGGCGACGCGTGGCCGGCAATCTGTTGCGCGTGCTCGAGCGTACCCCCGTTCGACAGATACGCCGTGATGCCCGTCGCCCTGAACGTGTGGCAGCACGTCGACGCCGGCAGACCCGCCGCCGACGCACGACGCTTGATCATCGCCAGCACCACGCGCCGCGTCAGCGACCGACCGCGCAGCCGGCCCGACCGGTCCACGCTCTGAAACAACGGCGCCTTCGCGTCCGCGACCCCGCCGGCGACCAGATACGCATCCACGGCGGCCTCGGCACGGTGATGGGCCGGCACATCGTGACGCTTGCCCCCCTTCTCGTGCAGCCGCAGCCACCCACGAGTCCCCTGCAGGAAATAGTCCTGACGCCGCATCCCCACGACAGCGCTCACCCGCGCGAAGCTGTACACCATCACGCTCAGCAGCGCACGGTCACGAAGACCCACCAGCGACCCCGCGTCGATCCCGTCGAGCAGCGACCGCGTCTCGGCCGGCGTCAGCACCGGCGTCGCCCCCTTGGTCACCACGTGCTTCGGGCCCCGCACCGCCGCGGCCGGATTCACCGGCAGCACCTGGTGGACGACCAGCCAGTCGCACAGCACCCGGATGGCGGCCAGGTGCTGCTTGACCGTCGGCGCCGACCCCGGATGCGTGCGGATGTAGGCCGCCACGTGCAGCGGCGCGATCGCCCGCAAGCCCGGGCCCCGAGCCGCACACCACGACAGGAACTGCCCCACGGCCCGACCGTACGCCGCCCGTGTCCGCCCGTTGGCGATCGACCCTGCGAAGAACTCCAGGAACCGCTCTACGGCCACCGGCCCCGCGTCCACAATCACCGCCGGCAGCGCCATGCCCGCCGACCCGGTGCGCGCGGCCGGCGGACGGGCGACCGCCGGAACCAAGGCCTCGCTCATCCCGCACTCCCCTCCCCCACGAGCGCTTCGAACCGCTCGTAGTCGTGGTTCAGCGCCTGGGCCAGCGCCACCAGCTTCACCACGGCCTCCTTCGCGCCCGCGTAGCGCACCTCGATCCGGTCGCGCTCGACCACCACGCCCGCCGGCAGGCCCGACAGACGCCCACCGAGCACTTCGACCGGAACCGTCACCCGGATGCCGGTCAGCCTCGCCTTCCGCAGCTCGGTCATCAGATGCGCGCGCCGGACCTGCTCCACGCGGAACTCCGTGCCCTCCCGGTACGTCCGCAGCAGCCGCAGCAGCCGGCTGCGCGGGAGCGTCCGCGCATACCCGGTCAGATCGGCGCCGAACGTGTGCATCAGCTGGGCAGCGCGCGCCCGCGACACCCCGAACAGCTGCTCGATGTCGCGCCTCGTAAGCAGCTCCCGGTCCAGTTCCTCGAGCTGGCGGATGGCGTCCGGGACGGCGAGCAGCCACCGCGGTCTAGCGGGCAACGGGCGCGCCTTTCGCCTGCATTTGCTGCTCCGAGTGCGAGTTGGGGTGGAGGTCGGGCATGCTCGGCTCGGCGCGCAACGTATCCGCGCCGGGCGCTCCACGCTTGCTCATCGCTCCGGCGCACCCGCTCGTAGCCCGCCTTGCCCGCGAGAACGTGCGCCGACGTCGAGTCCGGACGAGGGCTCGTCGAGAATGACGATCGCCGGATCGTCCAGCAGCGCGGCCGCGATCAGGATCTTCTGCCGCGTGCCTTTCGAGTAGGTCGAGAGCCGGGCGTGCCGGTCGTCGTAGACGTCGAAGAGGTGCAGGAACCGCTCGATCGGCCATCGGCGTGTCACTGCCGCAACACCGAGCCCACGCGCGAGCTCGCGCTGCGCCGGGCGCTCGGTGAAGACGCCGAGCGCGGCCACTAGCACGGACCCCAGACCGAACGGGAGGAGCAGGGCGCCGCAACGAGCTGGCTGTTCCCGAGGACGTGATCGCGAAGCGGCGTGAGCGCGGCCATCTGCTCATCCGTAGTCGAACCCGGGCGTGGCGCCTCCAGTCGCGACACGATGCGACCGAGCTCGGCGGTCGCCTGTTCACGGGACACGCCCCGACGGAGGCGCCCGATCACCTGCAGGAACACGGTCCGGTTGCTCGCCAGTCCGGGCCGCGTGCCGAGCGCCGCGAAGACGTCGACGCCCCGCGGAAAGACGAACCCGGCCGGCAGAACGCCGATCACGGTGAAGTCGACGCCGGTGAGCGTCAGACCGGTTCCGATCGCTTCCGGGTCCGCACCGAGGATGTTCGCCCAGAACGCGTGGGTGAGGACGACGGCGGGTTGTGCTCCCTCCCGGTCATCCGTCGCCGTGAAGGTGCGTCCCAGCAACGGCCGCACGCCGAGCACGTCGAAGAACTCGGCGGTGACGCGCGCGCTCTCGATGGTGACCGGGTCGCCGCGGCCGGTCAGCACGTAGCTGTAGCCGTAGACGGTGGTCCGCAGGGCGGCGAGGCTCTCGAAGCTCGTCGACTGCGCCTGCCACTGCAGGAACTCCGGATACGACAGCTCGATGAAGCGCGTCGGGTCGGTGCGGCTGGTCTTCCAGCCAGCGACGAGGCGTTGCTCCTGTGCAAACGGAAGGGGCTGGAGCACGACGGCGTCCAGCACGCCGAACATCGCGGTGCTCGCGCCCATGCCGATGGCCAGCGCGGCGATGGCGAACCACGAAACTCCCGACGAACGGTCCTTGAGCTGCCGTCGCACGGCGTAGCGCAGGTCGCGCCCAAGGTCCTCGAGCCACCGCGTCCGGCGAACGTCGCGGCACAGCTCCTTGACCTGATCGAGGCCGCCGAACTCCAGCCGCGCGCGCCGGCGCGCCTCCCGGTCGGGCATCCCCGCCCGGACGTGGTCGGCCGCCTGCCGCTCGACGTGGTCGCGCAACTCGGCGTCGAGCTCGGCCTCCGCCCGGTCGCGGCGCCGCAGCCGCGGCAGCGGCAGCCGCCAGCTCACCGCACGCCTCCGCCGGCGGTTCCCAGAATTAGCCCGACGGCCTCGGCCAGGCGCGCCCAGCTCTCGGTCTCCGCCTGCAACTGCGTGCGGCCCTTGGGCGTCAGGCGATAGAACTTCGCGTCGCGGCCGGTGTCGGACGGCTTCCACTCGCCGGCCAGCAGTCCGCGCCGTTCCAGCCGGTGGAGCGCGGGATAGAGCGACCCCTGCGGCACCTGGAGCACGTCGCGCGAGACCTGCTTGATGCGCTGGGCGATGCCGTAGCCGTGAATCGGTCCGGTGGCCGCGACCTGCAGCACCAGCAGGTCGAGGGTGCCCTGCGGCAGATCCGTCCTGGGTATGGTCATCCAGATACCTCTTCCTTCTACATGTACAGGATCACATGTAGAAGTTCAAGGTGTTCAGAGCATCTCTACCGCCGCCGGTCGCGGTCCGGCCCGTCGTCCCCCGACGCGCCATCGCCGGCGCCGGCAACCACGTCCGCCGGTGTTTCCGAGCCTCTCTCGCAAGTTCGACGAGGTGCGTCGCGCAGGTGGTGGCCGGAACGCCCCGAGCCAGCACGAGGTCGACTGACGGCGGATCCGTTGACCGAGGCCCACTACGTCGAGGCCATCCGCCGTGTCAGCCACGGCGGACTCGCCAGCGGCGTCGTCTACGACGCGCTGCACGTCTGCTGCGCGGAGAGAATCCCGGTGGACCGCATCTTCACGTACAACCTGGCGAACTTCGAGCGACTGCGGCCGGCCGGCATCGTCGTTGTGGGCCCGTGAGGTCGTCCGAGGATGGGTGCCGCGGCCGCGGCCGGATCTTCAGTTGTACTCGGTGCCGCCTTTTCGCGTCAGGTAGCTGCCGGAGACGCTCTTCAGGATCACGCGCCCGAACTCGGCCGACTCCCGTTCGCTCGCCGGCCTCACCACGACACCCTCGCGCAGGTGCTTTCCGCCGAGTGCGGTCGCGCCGTCGGTCTGCTCGGTCAGCGCCGCTGTGCTGAACGGCCCTCGATACAGGACCGGCACGAGCGGAAACAGGTCGCCCAGGGACGTCTCGATCTCGCTCGGGGCCAGATAGCGGCCGTGCCCCGGTTCGCCGACGTAGGCGTCGAACACCCGGAACGCGGGATTGGGTTCGCCGTAGTGCAGATCCTGCACGCCGCGCCCGTACACCTCGCCGAGCACGTAGAACGGCTGCCCGGTCCCGGCGACGCGGGCGCGCGCGGTCTCGAACGCGGCCTCGAAGGCGCGCCACGTGCGCACGTAGAGGTTCTTCCGATTCGCCTCGTTCAGAATCAGCGCCATCCCCTTGTCGGACATGCCCTTGGAGGTGACGATGGGGCCGTGGTCGGGATGCCATCCCAGGCAGCACCAGGAGCCGTGCAGCTTCTCGGTGACGACGACCGGCTCGCCGTCCCGGAGCTCGCCGGGGTACTTCTTGACGTTCTCGATGTCGTAGTGGAGTGTCGCTCCGTGCACCGGCCGCACCTCGCCCTGCATGGCGATGGGGATCGGCGGCTCGTACTTCACCAGCTCGAGCAGCTCGGTAACCGTGTCGCCCTCGGCGACCGGCCGGCCGCGAATCATGCCCTCGCGGACCGGGTAGACGAGCCCCTGGGACAGTGCGCCGCGCAGTTTCACCGCCTTGACGCGGTTCTTCCGGCTCCCGGCGAGCTTGCCTTCGAGACCGAGCTCGGCGATGAGCCAGTCGGGACAGACGGCGCCTTCCGGGATGTAGGCGGCGAGGTCGCCGTCGGTGAAGGACCCTTTCCCGACGACGCAGCGAAAACCGCCGACCGCCGCCAGCTCCAGGCGGTCGGCGTTCGGATGGGGTTCTATGCGCAAGGCATGGATTCTGGACTCGAAAGTGGCCATGACACATGATACGTGCATGGCCGTCAAGGCGCATCCGTTGTGCGAGTCCGCCCCGGATCGTCTATCCTGACGACCGATTCGCATCCGCAATCGCAATCAATTCGAACGGGTGCCGGGCGTCGACGTAGTCTCGTACTGACCGGTGGAGTTGCCGATGTATGACCGTTGTTTCCCGTTCCGGATGGCCGTCGCGATCACCTGCGCCGTCGTCTGCCTCGCGACGATCGGCCTGCACGCCGAGGACTGGCCCCAGTGGCGCGGCGTCAACCGGGACGCGGTGTGGAGCGACACCGGCCTGATCGAGCGCTTCGCCGAGGACGGGCTGGTCGCGAAGTGGCGCACGCCGATCCGCGGCGGCTTCGCCGGGCCGGCGGTGGCCGGCGGCCGCGTCTTCGTCCTCGACTACCAGGAGACGCCGGGCAGCCGTACGATGGACGGCCACGAGCGGCTGCTGGTGCTCGACGAGGAGACCGGCGAGGTGCTCTGGACGCGGGAGTGGCCGGCGACGTACCGCAACATCCACTTCAAGTTCGCGATAGGCCCGCGGGCGACGCCGACGGTGGACGGCGAGCGGGTCTACGTCCTCGGCGCGGCGGGGATGCTGTCGTGCTTCGACGTCGCGACGGGCGATCTGATCTGGCGCGTCGATACGGGCGCCGACTACGGCGTGACGGTGCCGGTCTTCGGCGTCTCGCAGTCGCCGCTGGTTGAGGGCGACCACCTGATCGCGCTGCTCGGCGGCGAGCCGGACGCGATGGTGGTGGCGTTCGACAAGCTGACCGGTGCCGAGGCGTGGCGCGCCATCGAGACCACCTCGGAGCCGGGCTACTCGTCGCCGATCGTGATTACCGCCGGCGGGGTCCGGCAGTTGATCGTCTGGCACGCCGCCGCGGTGACGTCGCTCGATCCGGCCACCGGCGACACCTGGTGGCAGTACGACTTCGCCGTCCCGAGCGGGCTGACCATCGGCACGCCTGTCCGGAGCGGACGCTACCTGCTGGTGACGCAGGTGGAGAACGGCGGCCTCATGCTGGCGCTGAACGCCGATCGTCCCGACGCGCGCATGCTCTGGGAGGGCATCAACCCCAACCGGACCGATCGGCCGCCGCAGGGAGCGACCCTGTCGACGCCGATCGTGGCCGGCGACGCGATGTACGGCCTGAGCAGCTACGGCGAGTTCCGCGGCCTGAACGCTGCGACCGGCGAGCGGCTCTGGTCGACCGACCGGCTGACGCCTCACGAGCGCTGGGCGAACTCGTACCTGGTTCGGAACGGCGACCGCTGGTTCGTGATCAACGAGACGGGCGAGATCGTCATCGCGCGCTTCACGCCGGCGGGATACGAGGAGATCGACCGCACGCTGCTGCTGACGCCGACCACCCGCACCCGCGGCGGCGCCTCCGGTCGCTGGGACGACCGCGCGGTCCTGTGGTCGCATCCGGCGTTCGCCAACCGCCACGTTATCGCGCGCAACGACGCCGAGGTGGTGCGGCTGTCGCTTGCTGCCGAGGACTACGAGGACTAACGAGGACTGAACCCCGGGGCGCGTCGCGGTTGCGAGCGGCGCGCCGGTTCTTGAACGATGGACCGATGATGGAAACACGCCGTTCAGCACCGAATCGTTCCGTTGGTCGTGGCCGCCTTTGGAGGCTTCGCCGTCGTAGCCGCCCTTCTCTTGTCACCGGCCGCGCTCGTCGCCCAGGAAGTGGACCCTGCCCGCGACTGGTGGCAGTGGGGCGGACCGAGCCGCGACTTCCTGTACGACGCCGGCGCTCTGGCCGAGACGTGGCCCGCAGAGGGGCCGCCGGTCACCTGGAGCCGGCCGCTCGGGGCCGGGCATTCGGCGATTATCGCCGCCGACGGCCGTCTGTACACGATGTACCGCGTCGCCTACGGCGAGGGCGGCAGCTCGCCGTGGAGCGGCGAAGAGGCGGTCGTCGCGCTCGACGCGGCGACCGGCGAGACGTTGTGGGAGTACGCCTACCCGTCCGTCGTGCAGGACTTCGATCAGGGCGCCGGCCCGCACGCGACGCCGCTGCTGCTCGGTGATCGGCTGTTCACGATCGGCACCAACAAGGAGCTGCACGTCTTCGACGCGGCGAGCGGCGAGGTCATCTGGTCGAGGAACTTCGTGACCGATTTCGGTGCGCCGCCGCTGCTCATCCGCTCGATGATCAAGTCGGGTTACGGGGTGAGCCCGCTGCCGTACAAGGACACGATCATCGTGCAGGTGGGCGGCCCCGGCCAGGCGGTGATGGCGTTGCGGCAGGACGACGGCAGCGTCGTCTGGCGCAGCGGCAGCTTTCTGGTGTCCGAGGCGCCGCCGGGGCTCATCGACTTCGACGGCAGCCGGGCGATCCGGCTCACCAGGGACGGGGACGCAACACGCGTCGAGGAGCTCTGGTACGACCCGCAACTCCGCTTCACGTTCCTCAACCCGATCCGCCTCGGCGACTTCGTCTACGGCACGAGCGGGCAGGGCGCGACCGCCATCATGACCGCGATGCATGTCGCCACCGGCGAGACGGCGTGGCGCGAGCGCGGCTTCAGCCGGGCGAGCCTGCTGCACGCCGACGGCAAGACGTTGATCCTGGAGGAGGACGGCGACCTGAGCCTGGTCGTCCTGACGCCGGGTCGCATGACGCGGCTGGCTTCGACGCCGCTCTTCGACACGCGCTCCTGGACCGCGCCGACACTGATCGGGACCACGCTCTACGCCCGCGACCGCGAGAAGATCGTCGCGCTCGATTTGTCGAAATAGCGGGCAAGCCTGCGGAGGGCGGCCCCGTTCCGCCGTAACTGCCGTGGTTCGGGGCGACGCCCATCACGCAGCCCACCCGCGAACCGCGGGTACGGGCCGGCTACCGCTGTTGGTGGGTGAAGTCCTTGCAGGGCATCGCCCAAGTCTCGCAGGCGCCGACCGGCTGGTCCTTCAGGTAGACGAGCCGGTTCTTCGTCACGCACTCCGGCGTCGTGTTCGTTACCTCGATGGTGAGGCGGCCGCCGCCGTCGCTCAGCGTCATCACCTCGTGCATCCGCATCTCGCCCCGCGTACCTTCCGCCACCAGCCGCTCGCCGTCCCATCGGGAGGCGGCCTGCATGGTGGTGTCGCGTCCGACCGGAATCGTTCCCTCCTGTCCGGGCGTGTAGTGCCACGCCTTCAGCCCGTTCGTCTCGGTGCCGATGACCACCGTGTCGTTGGCGGCGTGGGTGACGAAGAGCCGGTCGATGGAGGCGCCGCCGCGGCCACCGCTGAATGCCGGCGGTGTGATGTCGCTGGCCTCGCGGTCGAGCGTCCAGAAGCCGGAGAAGTTCGGGGTCTGGGCGTGGGACGCCGCAGCGGAGAGCACGAGCAGCAGGGCGAGCACGGCGCGCAGGCGCGGCATGGAACGATACTCTACCCGAACCTGCAAGCGGCGGGGGCCGCGGTAGTGTCTCGGAGACACTGCCGGGGGCGCGCGACTCCCTGGAGTTGCGAGGCTCCTCCCGAACGCGCTCGCGCGCGTCTGCTCAGGCGACCGTCAGCGAGCGCGCCAGGGCGTTCCTCACGGCCTTGCCGTCCCGCTTCGACAGTCTGCCGAGCTTGCGGAGGATCAGGCTCTCATCGAGCGTGAAGAGCTTCAGTCGGACCTTGCAGGGAACCTGAAGTCCGGCCTTGCGCCACTCCTGAAGCGGCACGTCGCTTGGCCAGTCGCTCCGAGCCGAGGTGATCATCGCCAGGATCGATTGCGCATGCGCGTCGTTGAACGCCGCCGAAGACACCACCAGCGCCGGGCGGCGCTTCGCTGTCGGACGGTCCGTGAACGGGAAGGGCACGGCGACGACGTCGAGCGGTTCAAAGGTCACGCCAGGCGTCCTCGTCTTCCGGCGAGGCCCACTCGCTCAGGGTCGCGGAAACACCTTGCAGGTAGTCGTCCTGCGCCGGGGTGACTTTCCGAACGACCAGGTGGTCGTCCCGTGCCTCGAACGAGATGACGTCGCCGTCGTGGAGACCGAGATCGTCTCGCATGCGTTTTGGAATCGTCGTCTGCCCGCGCGCCGTGATCTTGGCGATTTCCATGTTCGCATTATGCGCCATGCAAGGAGGCTCTGGGATTTCGTATGCAAGTATTTCTGATTTTCATGAATACTGGGAATGCCACCGATTCCGAATATCAGATCTCGAACCCCACCGCACGCATCAGCTCCAGCGCGTTACCCTTCCCGACCACCCCCGGGCGCAACGTGTAGTCGAAGTGGAGCCTGCCGTTCGTGAGGTGATCCGTGAAATGGACGTTCGCGGCTTGGAAGCCCAGCGCGTCCGTGATTGCCGTCAGCGCCAGGTCGTGCGTCGTCACCAGGCCGATGGCGTTCCGTTGCACGAGGGCCCGGACGACCGCATCGGCGCCGATCCGCCGGTCGTGCGAGTTCGTGCCGTGCAGGCATTCGTCGATCAGGAACAGGACCGGCATTGCGCCGGGCGGCGCGTCGTCCCCGCGGTCGCCGGCTGGCGCGCCGTCCCCGCGGGACGCGCCGTCGAGACCGTCACGTTCCACCGCGTCGTCGGGGCTCGACGCCGGCGCCGAGGTCCTGGCCAGGATGGCCCGCAGCCGCACGATCTCGGCATGAAAGCGCGAGCTGCCGTCCTGCAGCGAGTCGGTGATCCGGATCGAGGCGCCCACCGCCAGGGAGGACATCCGCAGCCGCCGCGCCCGCACCGGCGCTCCCGCCTGGGCGAGCACGGCGTTGACGCCGATGGCGCGGAGCAGCGTGCTCTTGCCCGACATGTTCGAGCCGCTCAGGACGAGCACCTGCGGCCGGCCGTCCAGTCGCACGTCGTTTGCAATGGCTCCGGCGTTCAGCAGCGGATGCGCGAGGGCTTCCGCCTCGAGACACGGCCCCGCGTCCAGGGGCTCCGGCCAGACGTCGTGGGGCCGCTCGAAGCGGTAGCCGGCGAGGGAGGCCAGTGCCTCCATTTCGCCGACGGTGTCGAGCCAGGCGCCCAACTTCGGGCCCGACGCAAGGCGCCAGCGCTCGACGAAGTGCGCGAGGTGCACGTCCCAGACCAGGAAGAACCCGAAGAGCCGGGCGAACGCGTTGTGACGCGAATCCACCTGCTCCATCAGTCGGGTCAGCCGCGCCACCTGCCTTGACGGCGCCTCGCCGCCCACGTCCAGCCGGGCGCGGAGCTCGGCGAGGCGCGGCGCGCGGAAACGTTCGGCTTCGAGGCGGCCGAGCACGGCGCCGAGCAGCGCGACATCCCGTGCCGCGCTGTCGATTCCCTTGAATACCCGGGCCACTGTCGGCTGGATGCGCAACTGCACGATTGCGACCCCGACCACGGCCGCGACGAAGTACCAGCCCAGCAGCGACCGGACCCCGTCGCTCAGATCCAGCGAGCGTCCCGCCGCCAGTGCGTAGGCCGTACCTGCGGCGAGGGCCAGCGTCCCGGCGACCGATGCGATGCGTCCCGCGGCCAGCAGCCCCGGCGGCGCCGCACCCCAGGCGGCGAGCGCCTGCGCATCGACCGCGGCCCGCGTGTCGTCGCCAAGCACCGCCAGGTCCTCCCGCAGGTCCAGGTTGGGTGTCAGCTCGTCGACCGCCGTCTGCCTCGCGCGGACGACCGCGGGCGCCGCAGGGGAGAGCAGCCAGCCGGCGAGCGTCGCCATGCCGCGGCGGGTCCGGGCGGCGCAGAGGCGCTGGAACAGCGAGCCGTCGCCGAACAGGTCGAGGTCGGCCGCGTACAGGTGCCGCGGGTCGGCGAACTCGTCCCCGCGCTCGCCGGTCCCGGCCCAGGCGTCGTCCAGCCGCGCGAGGCCGCGGTCGTAGAAGGCGATGGCCCGTTCGAGCCGGCTGCGTTCGTTCTCTATCCGGTCGAGGCGAAACCCGAGCCAGACGACGCCGGCCACGGGCGCCAGCATCCACCAGCCGGAGTATCCCGCTCCGCCGACGATGCCGATTCCCAGCACCGCGGCCATGCCTACGAGGAGCAACCGGACCGTACCGGTGGCGTGGTGCCGCCGGTCGGCGGCCGCGTGAGCCGCATGGCGGGCGCCGCGCCGCTCCTGGTAGGTGCGACCGGGATCCGGCGCGGTTGCCGGTGAGGTGGAGAGCCGTTCATTCTCGGCGGCGGATGTCGACGCGCCCGCAGAGGCTGCGGGCAATCGGGGCGCGGGCCTCTGGCCGCTACCCTGCGGCTGGTTTTCTTCCATGAAGTGTTCCGTCATCGTGTCGCGGTTCGTCGAGGGCTGCTGTTGCTTACGTGGAAGTTCTTCCCCGGGTTCTGGTGGGGATGCGCAGGATGGTGGCGGCCCGGAGAGCACGCCGGCGATCCGCGACCGCCAGCCCGACAATCGTCGCCTTCGGCTCCGATTGCCGCCCAACCGGGCCTGACCGGGAGTCTGCGCCGCTTCTACTGCGCAGACCCCTGGCGGACGATGCCCCCGAAGTAGCCCGGCAGGTCCGGCTTCGTATCGCGCAGGATCTCGACGATGGCCTGCCGGTCGCCGCGCGTCAGGTGCTCGTACCGCGAGTCGCGGTCGGCCCCCGACAGCACCTGCCACAGGCGCCGGTAGACGGCGTGCTTCGCGTCGGCCGGCAGCGCCTCGAACGCCGCCGTGTAGATCATGTAGCTGCAAGGGTAGCGGAACAGCCGCGTGTCGAGGTCGATCTCCCGGAGCGTCCGCCCTCGCCGATCGAACGGCCCGCGCGCCTCGAACGCCGCTTCGAGGCCGGCCGTGCCGGTCATCCGATCGGTCAGCGGCGACTCGTCGACGAACAGCATGTAGTCGACGAGCGCGCGCACCGCCGCGCGCAGCATATCGCCGTCACCCCCCGCCGCGCGCGGTGTCGCATTCCCGCCCGCCGCCCCCGGCGCGCGGAACAGCCCGCGGGAAGCGCGACCCTCGTAGGCCGCGACCCGGAACTCCCACCCGGTCCGGATGAGCAGGTTCGTCATGTGCGTCTGGTGCTCCAGCACCATCAGCGCCGTGATGTCGCTGTACGGGGTCAGGTAGTCGGACGTGTCGAACCGGTCCTCGACGGTGGACAGGTTGAGGTTGGCCTCGTCCTCCAGCAGCATGGGCTCGTCCGGATCGGTCGCCACCGTGTTGCCGACGTGCGGGCCCAGGCCGGTGTTCCCGGTGACGTACCAGCCGCCCCAGCGTGACGAGATCGGGGTGCGCTGGTCGACGGGAATCGAGACGTACGGTACGCCCTCCGGATCGATGACGGCGCTGCCGACGGCCAGCCCCGGCAGGCCGAGCGTCGCGTCCGAGACGTGGCATTCGAGACAGGCCTGGGGCCGCTGGAAACCGCGGGCGCGGCGGCGTTGTGAGAGCGCGTAGAGCATCACGCCCTGCCGCGGGTCGAGGGCGGCCAGCTCGAGTGCCGGAGCCCCGCGGATCCAGGCCACGGCGATGTCGTCGGTGAAGTAGATGGCGCGCGGGTTGTCCGGGCCGATGAACTCGGACTGCAGGCTGGTCTTCGAGAAGACGAGGGTCTGCGACTCGACGGGCACGTCGAGGGCGTCGAGCACCGCCGGCAGGAACCCGCGACGGCGGTCGAAGCGGAGCGACGCCTCGCCGGTCCGCAGTCGCTCGTTCAACTGCGCCACCCGGTCCGTCCGGGGGCGCGTGCCGTACTCGATGGCGGGATGCCGGTGCGAGGCCGAGAAGCGCTCCGCCAGAGTCGCCGCGCCGGCGCCGGTGGTAGCGATTAGGCCGCCGGCGATCACCGCGGCGCGGGCGATGGCCGTGCGGTTCGGCATCGATCTACGGGAAGAAGACGAGCTTGACCAGGAGCGCCAGGATAAGCGGACCGAAGGTGAAGATCGCGAACTTCAGGACGGCGATTTCCGCCCTCAGGTCGGCGATATCCTGTTTGGTGGCGAGTTGCTGCCCGATGGGAATGGCTCCAGCGGCGGCCTTCGCCTTCTCCTCGGACGCACCGGCCTCGAGCAGTGCGTCGTAGACCTTGCTGACGATGACGCTCACGATTCCACTGTAACCGCCGCCGCCCGCGCTGACAACCGGCCCGAACGCACGCCGAGATCATCGGGCGGGAATCCCGACCCACGCGGTAGCAGGGTGCCGGTTGTGACGGCGCTGCGGCGGCCTGCCGGGCGGAATCCGGGCCGTCCCTGTAAACTGTAGGGTCTTCGAGGCGTCAATCCATGCCACGATCCCACACGATTCTCGCGCTCGCCCTGTGTCTCCTTGCCGCGGCGCAGGCAGACCTCGACGCGCAGTCCGGCGCCGGGCTTCCGATGGGCATCCACGGTCCGGATAGACCACGCGTGGACGACACCATCGTCGCCGACCCGGGGGGCGGCTACCGGGGACTCACCGGCCGGCCCCGCGTCCGGGTGCACCGGACCGACACGCCGCCGGAAATCGACGGCCGTCTGGACGACGAGGTCTGGCGCACGGCGGCGATGCTCTCGGAGTTCGTGCAGCAGGCGCCGCTCGACGGTGCCCCGGCGACCGAGGAGACCGAGATCTACATCTCCTACGACAGCGAGCACATCTACTTCGCCTTCTACCTGCACTATTCCGACCCGGGCATCATGCGGGCCAACCGGGTGGACCGCGACACGGCGTGGCAGGACGACCTGATGACGGTTTACCTCGACACGTTCATGGATCAGCAGGTCTGCTACGACTTCGACCTCAACGGCTACAACGTGCAGGGCGACGGCATCATCAACGCCAGTCAGTCGCGCGGCGGTCCGATTCCCATCGCCGACCGGTCCTGGGAGGCGCTGTTCTACAGCGGCACGCAGATCGTCGAGGACGGCTACACGGCCGAGATGGCGATCCCGTTCAAGAGCTTCCGGTATCCGGAGCGGCCACCCGGCGTGGAGCACCGCTGGGGCTTCCAGTTCGTGCGCGAGATCAAGGGCAAGAACCAGGAGAACGTGGTCTGGGCGCCGATGTCGCGCGATGTCCAGAGCTTCATGGCGCAGATGGGCGTCCTCGAGGGGCTGACCGACCTGTCCACCAGCCGCAACCTGGAGATCCTGCCGTCGTTCACCGCCATCCAGTACAGCTCCATCGACCGGGAAACCGGAGAGTTCGTCAACCGCGGCACCGACCCGGAAGGGGGCGTGAACGTCAAGTACGGCATCACGTCGAACCTGACCGCCGACTTCACCGGCAACCCCGACTTCTCGCAGATCGAGTCGGACCTGCCGCAGATCGAGGTCAACCAGCGCTTTCCCCTGTTCTTTCCCGAGCTGCGGCCCTTCTTCCTGGAGGGTGCGGAGATCTTCGAGTTCGTCTCGCCGGTCGACCTGGTCCATACCCGGACGTTGGTCGACCCCAACGTCGGGGCGAAGCTCACCGGGAAGGTGGGCAGCACGACGCTCGGCGTGATGGTGACCGACGACGAGGCGCCGGGGAAGCGCGACGACCCGAACGATCCCGGCTACGGCAGGACCGCGCAGGCGGCGATCGGCCGGGCGCGCTACGACCTCTACTCGGAGTCGCACATCGGGGTGCTGGCGACGGACCGCGAGTTCCTCGACGGGTACAACCGCGTGGGGGGCATCGACGGCCAGTTCCGGCTGGGTCAGGCCACGCGGCTCAACTTCGTGGCCTTCCAGTCGCAGGATCGGGACGAGGACGGCGTCGAGCGGGAGGGGCCGATGCTCGGCGCCATGGTCGCGCACGAGGGACGCCACCTGCAGACCAGGTTCTTCGGGGCGCGCATCGACCCCGACTTCCGCACCGACGTCGGGTTTCTCCAGCGCGTGGACCAGCAGCTCGGGGGCGCCAACGTGGGATACCGCTGGTGGCCGGAGAGCTGGTTGATCAGTTGGGGCCCGATCCTCGACTACCAGCTAAGCTACACCCACGCGGGTATCCGGGAGGACGAGATAATCGATGCCGGGCTGAACTTCGACTTCGCCCGGAACATCAACGTCAGCGGCAACGCCATCCAGGCGCACGAGCGGTTCGGGGGCGTCGACTTCGACCGCCGCAACTACAACCTCTCCACGTTCATCAGCACGAGCCGCCTGTTCTCGCTCGGCGGCAGCTACCGGTGGGGCGACGAGATCTACTACATCGACCGGCGGAATCCATATCTGGGGCGCGGCAACAGCGCGTCGCTGTCCGCCACCATCCGGCCGTATCCGCGCTGGTCGTCGCAGCTCAACCTCGTCACCAGCCGCTTCTTCGACGTTCGCAACGGCAGTCAAGAGGTGTTCAACGTGCAGGTCCTGCGGGCGCTGTCGACCTTCACGTTCACCGACCGGCTGCTGCTGCGGAACATCACCGAGTACAACTCGTTCCGGGGCACGCTGGGGACGAACCTGCTCTTCACCTATCGCGTCAACGCGCTGACGGTGTTCTATGTCGGCTACGATGATCACTACCGGCAGGAGGACTTGATCGACGTGCACGATTCGCGGTTCTTCCAGTCGACGGCCTACCGGCGGACGAACCGCGCGCTGTTCACCAAGCTGCGGATTCTGTTCCGCTACTGACGGCGTCCGCCGTATATGGCGGACCCGCCGGGAGGCCGGGGCGCCGTGGCGAAACGCCGCTGGCGCCGTGAAACGGGCGCGCCTGGGAGGCCAGCCGCGACGAGGTCGAGGTGACGCATGAGTGACGATTTCGACAAGGTGGAGAAACCGGATGCGAAGTGGCGGGAGCTGTTGTCGGCCGAGTCCCATGCCGTGCTGCGCAAGGAGGCGACCGAGCCGCCCGGCTCGAGCGCGCTGAACCAGGAGAAGCGCGAGGGGACGTTCGTCTGCGCGGCCTGCAATCTGCCGCTGTTCGAGTCGTCCGCGAAGTACGAGAGCGGCACCGGCTGGCCCAGCTTCTTCGACGCCATTGCCGGCCGCGTCGGCACGAAGACCGACTTCAAGCTGATCCTGCCCCGCACCGAGTACCACTGCGCGCGCTGCGGCGGACACCAGGGCCACGTCTTCAAGGACGGCCCGCGGCCGACCGGACAGCGTTACTGCAACAACGGCGTGGCGCTGCGGTTCATCCCGGCGGGTGAAGAGCTGCCGCCGCTGCGGTCGTGACCGGGGCTGCGATGCCTTTGGCCAAAACGGTTCGAGGGGCGGTCGCTGCGGCGCTCTTGATGCTGACCGGACTGCCGGCGTCGGCCCAGGACTGGGCCGGCTGGCGCGGACCGGGCCGCGACGGGGTGGTGCTTGCGGGGCAGGCGCCGAGGGCGTGGCCGGAAGCGTTCGCCCACGCTTGGCGGGTCGAGATAGGAGAGGGCTACTCTTCGCCGGTGGTTTCCGGCGGCCGCGCCTTCGTCCATAGCCGGGAGGGCGACGACGAGGTCGTGACCGCCTTCGACCTGTCGGACGGGATGCGACTCTGGCGCCGGGACTATCCGGCGCGCTACATCCAGAACACCATTGTTCCAGGCGATCTTCCGGGTCCGTTCGCGACGCCGACCGTCGACGACGGGCGCGTGTTCACGTTGGGCGCCGCCGGCATTCTCTCGAGCTGGGACGCGGCGTCGGGCGCGCTGCTCTGGCGAAACGACTACTCGGAGTCGGTGCAGGTGACCGGACTGTTCTGCGGCACCTCGGCCTCGCCGCTCGTCTCCGGCGGCGCGCTGATCGTGCAGGTCGGAAGCGATGCGGGGGGCGGCCGCGTGCTCGCATTGGAGCCGGCGTCCGGTGACGAGATCTGGTCGTGGCGCGGCGTGGGCCCCGGTTACGCCTCGCCCATCGTGGTCGAGCTCGAGGGCCAGCGCCAAGTGGTGACGCTGACCGAATCGTCGATCGTCGGGCTCGATGCCGCGAACGGCGAGCTTCTCTGGAGCGTGCCCTTCACCGACGAATGGCACGAGAACATCATGACGCCGGTCTGGACGGGTGAGCACGTGGTGGTCTCCGGTCCCCGCCAGGGGACGCACGCGTTCGCTGTCCGGCGCGAAGGTGACGACTGGCAGGCCGAGCCCGCGTGGAGCAACGCCCGGGTGACGATGTACATGAGCTCGCCGGTGTTGGCCGCCGGTACGCTCTACGGCCATTCTTCGACCCGCAGCGGCCAGTTCGTGGCGCTCGACTCCGCCACCGGCGTCGTGCGCTGGGCGAGCGAGGGACGCGAGGGCGACCATGTGTCGGTGTTGCTGGCCGAAGACAATCTCCTGTTGCTGAACAACGACGCCGAACTGGTGGTCGCACAACCGGACGCCGAGGCGTTTGCCATCGCGCGCCAGTACGAAGTCGCGGACGGCGCCACCTGGGCGATGCCGGTCCCGCTGCCCGACGGCCTGCTGGTCCGGGACGCGACCAGCCTCGCACGCCTCGTCCCGGCCGATTAGGAGTCTGCGCCGCAGAGATTTCGCACCGACGGCACGCAGCGTACCACGTCGCGCCGACGGTCTATTTCTATTGGGGCGAAGGCGTTGAGTCAAAGATCATGTCGGCCAATCCGCATCTCATGCGGAGGAAGGTAACCGATTCTCAGGCTGGTTGCGGATGCATGTTGTAAAATCGGCATGTAGAGCGGAGAATGCAGCATGGTTCATGACCGGCGCTCCGGCCTGTCAAGCTATGTCAGTGGGTTGCTCTCAGCAGGCCGGACGGTGTTCACTGCCGAGCAAGCCGAACGAGCGCTCGGCGTCGGGCACGGTGCGTTTCTGGATGCCGCCGAGCGACTGCAGCGCCGCGAGGCACTGCTACATCCGCGGCGGGGGTTCTACGTGGTCGTCCCACCGCAGTATGCGTCGTGGGGGGGGCCGCCACCGGCTTGGTACATCGACGCGCTCATGCGCCATGAAGGCCAAGCCTATTACGTCGGGCTCCTGAAAGCCGCGGAACTGCATGGTGCGACGCATCAGGCTGTCATGGAGTTCCAGGTCATTTCGGCCAAGCGCTTGCCGAAGATCCGCGCCGGGCGCAACCTGATCGTTTTCTACTTCCGCAAGAACGTGGAAGCGATGACGGCAGGGACCGAGGGTCGCAAGACCGATACCGGCACGATGCGGATCTCCTCGGCCGCGCTGACGGCGCTCGACCTGTTGCGGTACCCGCAGGCGTCGGGCGGCATCGACAATGTCGCCACGGTCCTGTCCGATCTCGGTCAGAGAATCGATCCCGAGCAACTCAGTACGCTCTCGGCGTTGGCGGAACGGCCGGTCGTGCAGCGCCTGGGATACCTGCTGGAGCATCTCGGCCACGACGCCCTGACGGGAGCCATGTTGGAGACGTTGCAGGCGCACGGATCGTTGCCTTGGACCGAGCTCGACCGGCAGGAGGTACGGGACCCCGATTTCGAACTTGAACCGCAACAGCGCGATCCGCGCTGGCGGGTCATTGTCCGGCGTGTGCCGGAGCCCGACGAATGATCCCCGCGCAGAACATCGTCGCGTGGGGCAATCTCGTTCCCTGGACGGACGCGCGACAGATCGAGCAGGACCTCATCATCAGCCGTGCCCTGGTTGAGATCTTCTCGGACCCGATGCTGCGCGAAGCGCTACGGTGTCGTGGCGGCACGGCACTCAACAAGCTGCACTTCCCGGCGCCGCTGCGCTATTCGGAGGACATCGATCTTGTCCGTACTTCGCACGGTCCGATCGGTCCAGTCCTCGATCAGTTGCGTGTCGTTTTGGAGCCATGGCTGGGACGGGCGCGGTTCGAGCAGAGTCCCGTCGCGCCGAAGTTCCGCTTCAGAGCTGAGGCCGAGGATGGCAGCGGTGTGCCAATCCGGCTGAAGATCGAGATCAACACCCGTGAAGTCGAAGCCTTCGATGGGCCGACAGCGTTGCCGCTTGACGTTGCGAATCCGTGGTTTTCCGGTAGGGCGGCCATTTCGACATTCTCGCGGGAGGAAATGCTGGCGACCAAGCTGCGCGCGCTGCTGCAGCGGAACAAGGGGCGTGATCTCTATGACCTTGCGCATGGGCTGGAGGTCTTCGAGGACCTTGACAACGACCGCATCGTCGAGATGTTCCAGCAATATCTGGACCTTGCCGGACAGACCATGCCGCGGGCCGAGGCCCAGGAGCGCATGTGTGCAAAGCTGGCCAATCCGCGCTTCTTGGCCGATATGCGTCCATTGCTGCCGGCCGCGCAGGTCGAGGCCCTGACGGCGGAGTCGACGGCGGAGTCGTTTCGCCGGGTGTTCGTGGTTCTCATCGACCAGTTGCCCGGTGAACCCTGGGGGAGGACGGAGACGATGAAGCAGAGGTTCGGCATTACGTGGTGAGAGCACGCCGCAGGAGCAACTTGAACGCTTCCTGTCTCGCCTGCATGACACGATGTGACCGGATGGTGAGGGAGGCAAACTCAATAGAAACAGTGTTTTAGGGGTTATCGCCGCGTGCCTGGACGGACAAGGAGTCCGCGGCGCACCTCGTAACCAGTCATGACCACAGGCAGACGCATCGCACTTGGCTTCTGGCTGACCGCCACGGTCGGTCTCAGTGCACTGTACGTCGTGCGGCCCGACCTCATCGAGCCGGCGCGGCTCGTCGACGTGCTCCGGCAGGCGGGTCCGTTCGTGCTGCTCGGCTACGTCGTCGTGAGCGTCGTGCGTCCCGTGACGCTGATTCCGAGCACCGTGCTGATCGTGGTCGGGACGCTGCTCTTTCCGGATCGCTACTGGACGGTGTTCGCCGTCTCGCTCGGCGGCGTCGTCATGTCAGCTGCGCTCATCTACTACTTCTTCGACTTCCTCGGGCTCGCCGAGCTGTTCGAGCGCCGACACGCGGCGCGAGTCCGGTGGCTGGAGCGGCAGATACGCCGGCGCGGCTTCTGGATCGTCGTCGGCTGGTCGGTCTTCCCGGCCGTGCCTACCGACGCCATCTGCTACGTCGCCGGCTCCCTGCGCATGCCGATCGGGAAGTTCCTGCTCGGCGTGACCCTCGGCGAGATCCCGGTGGTCGCCTTCTATGTCACGGGCGGAACCTGGCTGTTCGGATCGTGAGGGGTTTGCCGTGAGGGGTCGCGGGCTCCGGTCGGCAGGTTCGTTCGTGCTGACCGCCTGGGCTTCCCGGTGCGGGTATGCCTACCGCGTCAGCGGGACGTCGGCGTGGCCCGCACGGTGACTGTCGCGTCGAATCAGCGCTGTCGCGCCGGCACCCACGCCGTCGTGCGTCCGCCGATGGTCGCGTGCTCGATCCGCTCGCCGCGCGTCGTGCGCGCGTCGCCCTGCTTGCCCCAGCGCCGGTGGAACAGCCATGTGCGGGGGTAGCGCGAGTCGTCGGCGTTCGCCTCCACTGCGCGCTTGACGATGGCGCCGAGTCTCGTCCGCAGCCGCCGCGCCTCGGCGTCGGTCACCGAGGACGCCCGCCGCCGCGGATCGATGCCGGCCTGGAAGAGCACCTCGTCCGCGATCCAGTTGCCCACCCCCGCCGCGAACGACTGGTCGAGGAGCAGCGACTTGAGGATGCCGCCGCGTCCCCGCAGCAGCTCGGCGAACCGTTTCGGCGACGGCAGCGCAAGCAGCGGATCGAAGCCGAGCCTGGCTATGGGGGGCTCGTGCTCGGGATTCTCGCGCAGCAGGATGCGCCCCAACCGACGGCCGTCGGTCATCGCCAGCTCCCCGCCGTCGTCCAGGTGCAGCCGGATCTTCACGAAGCGCGGCGGCCACACCGACGTGTCCTCGCGCGGCCCCGACTTGAGCTGCAGCGGCGTCGAGGCCGGCGTCTTGAAGCCGCCCGACATGCCGAAGTGGAAGAGGGGATGCGGCGGCGCGTCCAGCTCCAGCCAGAGCTGCTTGCCCCAGCGTCTCGCCGCGACGACCCGTTTGTTCTCGAGCGCACGTCGCCAGCGGGCAGGCTCGACACCGTCGAACACGATCGGGTCGTCGTCGCACCACACCCGCGCGATGCGGCGCCCGGCCGTCACCGCTTCTGCCAACCTGCGTCCACGTTCGACTTCCGGCAACTCCGGCAAGTCCCCTCCTGACTCCCCGGGGATGGTAAACCGGCGTCGGCGAGTTGCCGAGCCCGACGTACGGCCCGTGTTTCTCCTGGCCTACGAAAATGCGTGACTCTGTGCAAGCCCGCGCGTAGTATCTCGGGTGGGCAGGCTCAGCCGGTAGAACGGAGCCGTCTGGTGAGTGCGCAACGGCCGGTCATCGTCAATCAACGGGAACTGGACTGGGAGAGTTGGCCGCACCCGGGTTTCGCCGCCAGGAGCCCGGTGCGCTGGAAGCTCCTCGTCGCCGGCGAGCGCGGTCCGAGCCGCGGGCTCGTTACGGGCATCGCGGAAGTGCCACCCGGCGCGTCGCTGTTGCTCCACCACCATGAACCCGAGGAGACGTACTACGTCGTCAGTGGTCACGGGTGCATGGAGATTGACGGTTGCGAAGCGGCGCTCGGCCCGGGCTCGGCGGTCTACATTCCCCCCAACGCCCGGCATGTCGTCCACTGCACCGGCGCCGAGCCGCTGGTCTTCGTGTTCTGCTTCGCCCGCGACAGATTCGATCAGGTCGACTACCGCTTCGATGTCTGAGAGCTCGTGGTCCCCGGTGCTCCGTCGAAGCGCGGCGCGGCACGCGGCTTGCTTCTCGTCAAGTCGAACGACTGACCGGGCGCGTCGACGCTCTCGCGGGAACCGTGCAGTCGATGGTCGGCGACATCGCAGGCAGCGGTCGACGACAACCGCGGTTGGCACCCGGATGACTACCGCGACGTCCACAGAGTCAGCGTATCAATATCCTTGACGAAGAACCGGGTGGTTCGAAGCCGGTGCGGCTGGCGCGCGCCACGATCAACTCGGCGTCGTCGTTGAGCAGGAAGAGCAGTCGTTCCGTCTTGACGATGGCGGTGTTCTCGGCCTGACGCGGCGGTCCCAGCCACAGGGTCGCACCGGTCACTACATCCAGCGCGAAGAACTGCCCCCGCCTGCGCTCGGACAGGCCGAACAGGGTGTCGGCGACCACGACCGGGTTGGTCATCGCCGTCGAGACATCGTCGTTCCGCCATGCGGTCGCGACGACCCATTCGCCGTCGTGGCGATATGGCTGCAGGGCTCGGATTCCCATGTTCTGGGCGCTGACGATGATTCGCCCTGCGTGCTCGAGCGGGGTGATGGCGTAGACGTACGGCGATGCGAACGGATAGGTCCAGAGCACGACTCCATCGTGCGCGGACAGTCCCACCACGCTATCCTGCGATACCGACACTGCCGAGGGTGAAGAGCCTGTCGTCAACGAGAAGGGGAGTGGCTCTGGGTCCCGGGCCGTGAACGGTTGTGGCTGCGAACATGTCGTACGGCGCCGCGTACGTCGTCTGCCAGAGGACCGAACCGGTTTCCGCATCCAGCGCCGTGAGCACCTCGTCGTCGTTCCGGCGCGAGAACGCGAACACCCGGTCACCGACGATGAGCGGAGTGGCGTAGCCCTCGCCAACCTGCACCGTCCATTGCCGCTTCAGCTCGGCGGGCCAGACCGGCGGCTCGACGAACCCGCTCGCACCGCCGTCGCGGTGGCGCCCTCGCCATTGCGGATAGTCGAATTGCCCCAACTGGGCCGCCGTCGTCGCGGCGACGCTGACCAGCAGCACGAGGACGGTCACGTTCGGATAGGTCCGCATGCCTGGTCTGCTGCTCACTCGGCCAACAGTTGTCGGATCTCCGCTTCGAGAGCGGTCCGGTCGACGAGACCGACATGCGCGGCGGCCAGCCGCCCCCGGCGGTCGATGAGCCAAGTCGTCGGCAGCACCGTGATCGGACCGAACGGCGCCAGCCGCTCCGCGGTGTCGGCGACTGCGATGCGATAGTTGACCGGCTCCCGATCCAGGAACGGGCGCACGACGTCCCAGGCGGTGTCATCGACGGAGACGCCGAGCACGCCGAAACCGCGCTCGGCGAACGTATTCTGGAACGCCACGAACCAGGGCATCTCGATGCGGCACGGTCCGCACCAGGTCGCCCAGAAGTTCAGGAGCAGCACTCGTCCGGCGTAGTCCGCCAGCGTCGCATGGCCGCTCTCCATCGCCGGCAGGCTGAAGTCGGGCGCCTCCGTGCGTTGTTCGACCGGAACGAGCCGGGGCGTGGTCTGTCGACGTGCGGACAACGCGACCCCTGTGCCGACCTCCCGGTCCGTCCGTCGAGACGCCCATTCGGATGTCGGCAGCGCGATCGCGCCATCGCGGGTGACGTTGCTGCTCGATGCCTCGGGTCCGCCGACGCCGTCGAAGTCGCCGGGCTCGTTCCGCCACCGCTCCACGGAAACCAGAACCGCCACGAGCAGAGCCGTGGCGCCGGCGGCCAGCAACCAGACATGAACCGGACGCTGTCTCGCTGCCGTGGCACGCGTCCTCAGTTGCTCCAGTGCCCACTCGGTTTCCGGTTCGCTTTTCGGGGTCGGACCCAGGGCTGCCATGCGGTCGTCCACCCAGCGTTCGAGGTCGGGATCGTCATGTGTGGCCATGGCGTCTGATGTACTCCTTGCGAAACGCCTGTCGAGCCCGGCGCAGCAGGGTGCCGACGGAGGCGGGCTTGAGTTCGAGCGTCGCCGCCAGCTCCTCGTAGCTGCACCCGTGGTTGCGGAGCAGCAGCAGCGCGGCGTACTCGCGTCGAATGGCGGCAAGGACGCGAAGCACGCGCCGGCGTTCTTCTCCGGCCGCCGCGTTGTCCTCCGGGGTCGGCGCGTCCCCGACGAGCCTCAGGAGCGGTGCAAGGCGAGCCCGCCGGCGCGCACGGCGCAACTCGTCGATACCCAGTCGCAAAGCCGTGCGCAGCACCCATGCCGCCGCGCCGGGTCCGTGCGCGCGGGGAGTGCGCCACAGCTTGAGGAACGCGTCGACCGCCAGCTCCTCGGCGCGCCCGGGATCCCGCACCACCCGCGAAACGACGCTGGTGACGCGTCCGTACTGCGTCCGAAACAGGCCGTCGAAGTCGAACGGCGGCTCGGCCAGCCCGGTATCGCGAATCGTGCCGACCGCTCCACCCGATGTGCTCACACCCCTAAGAACGCCTGGGAGCCCGGAATTGTGACGCCCGACTTCGCAGCGACCACTTGTCGCAAGCCGTTTCAACGCGTGACACGAATCCACGCGGCATGCGGCCGACGGTGGTCCGGACTTCATCAGTCCACGCGCAGGGCGCGGAAAACGTCGAGTCTGACCATGCGCCGGGCCGGTCCGGCGAAGGCAGCCGTGCAGACCGCGACGAGCAGCAGGAGAACGCCCCCCCACACCAACGGGTCCGCCGGCGTGATCCCTGTGGCCGCCTGTGCGACGACCCGCGTCGCGAGGAGGGCCAGGCCGGCGCCGGCGCCGATGCCGACCGCGACGACCCACGCTCCCGTGGCGAGGACGAGCCGAAGCAGGATCCCGGAGCGGGCGCCCAGCGCCGCCCGGATAGCGAACTCGCGCGTCCGTCCCGCGACCACATAGGCGATGACGCCGTAGAGGCCGATGGCGCCGAGCACCATGGCCACGATGCCCGAGGCGCTGGCCACCGACGCCCCGATCCGGAAGGGAAGCATGGTGACGTCGGCCGTCTCGCGGAGGGTGTTTCCCTGAAGAAAGAAGAACAGATCCGGCTCCATGCGGCGGAGCTCCCGGCGGATGTCGGCGGACAGCGCTGTCGCGTCGCCTCCGGTTCGGGCGAGGAGCACCGCGCCCGTGCGCAGGCGCTGCGACGCCGCGAGGTGCAGGTACGATGCGGGTTCCTCCGTCGGGAACCGCACCTTGTAGTCGGCCGCCACGCCGACGATCTCGTACTCGAGGCCGTCCCACTCCGCCAGGCGGAACCGCCGCCCGACCGCCGTCCCGTCCGGCCAGAAGCGTTGGGCCATGGCGTGGCTGACGATGGCCACGCGCGGCGAGTCCGGCGTGTCGGCCGTGCTGAAGGTCCGGCCCTGCAGCAGGGGGACGCCCAGCGTATCGAAGTAGTCCGCCGACACGCCCGCCGTGTCCACCGAGGTGCCGCGGTCGGCCGGTCCGTGCAGGCCCGGCACGAGGACGTTCTGCGGACTGAACGACAGATCGAGGGGCGCGCGTGAGGCCAGCGCCGCCGCCTCCACTCCCGGCATCGACTGCACCCGTTCGAGCGCGGCGTGAATGAAGCGATCCGCACGTTCCCGCTCGTAGCCGATCACGTTCAGGTCGGTGCCGACCGCCGCGATGCGGTCCGGCTCGAACCCGAGCGAGACCCCGGCCGTCGTCCCCACCGCGCCGCGGGCCAGGAGACCCGCGAGCACCAGCAGCGGCACGGTGGCCGCCAACTGCCCCGCCACCAGCGCATCGCGCAGCAGCCAGCGGCGACCGCCGGCGCGGGAGACCGCGCCGCCGCCGTTCAGGTCGCGCACCAGGTTCGGTCGCGTTGCGCTGAGCGCCGGCACGAGACCCGCCAGCACGCCCGCTCCCGTTGCCAGTACGGCCGTGAACAGGAACGCGCGCGCGTCGAGCGCAAACTCCAGGGTGATGGGAATCGGACCGATGGGAGAGTCCGCCATGGCGAGCCCGCGCAGCAGGCCCCACGCCAGGGCCAGGCCGGCCGCGGCGCCGAATGCCGACAGCATCAGGCTCTCGGTGAGCAACTGCCGGACGAGACGTCCCCGGCCGGCGCCGATGGCGAGCCGCACGCCGATTTCCCGCCGTCGCGTTACACCGCGGGCCAGCAGCATGCCCATGACGTTGGCGCACGCGACCAGCAGGACGACACCGACCACCAGCATCAGACCGGCAGCGCCGATCCGCACCGGGCCGGCCACCGGAGGCGGCAGCCGCATGTCGTCCGTCAGGGTCAACGACACCTGTCGATCCTCGTTCGACTCCGGGTACGCGGCGGCGAGGTCCGCCATGATCACGTCCAGGCTCGCCTCCGCCTGGGCGAGCGTGGCGTCGTCGCGGAGCCGCCCCTTGATGAACATCCAGCGCTGTCCTCGGCGCTCGAGCCGGGTCTCGCCGGGGGAGGTCACAAACGTCGAGATGCCGATCGGCGTCACGTCGTCCACCCACGTCATCGGCGTCCACAGGTCCGGGCCCGGAATGGGCGGCATGCCGAAGAAACCGGGCGGCGCCACGCCGACCACGACGTACGGCTGCGACCGGATACGGAGGATCCGTCCCACCACGGCCGGGTCCCGTCCGAAGGCTCTCGTCCACAACCCGCTGGAGATCACGGCGACGCGGGAGGCGCCGGGCCGGTCGTCCTCCGGCGCCAGCAGCCGGCCGAGCACCGGTTGAACGCCGAGAAACCGAAAGTAGTTGCCGGTAACCGTCTCCCCCATCACCAAGTCGACGTCCTCGTCCGCGCGCATCACCGCGAGCATCGGCGAGTGTGCCGCCGTGTCGGTGAACACGTCGTTCTCCGCGCGCAGATCGAGGTAGTCGGGATAGGAGCTCGTCGTGTAGCGATCGTCGGGGTTGCTCGTATAGACGTCAACGAGCTGCGCGGGACGAACCGTCGGCAGCGGGCGGAACAGGACCGAGTCGACGACCGTGAAGAGCGCGGTGTTGAAGCCGATCGGGACGGCCAGCGAAACGATCGCGGCGAAGGTGAAGCCTGGATTCCGGCGCGCGCCGCGCAGCGCGTAGCCGCAGTCGCGGAGCAGGTCGCCCAGGGGCCGCCCGCCTCTTGCATCCCGGACCGCCTCCCGAATGGCGTCCAGACCGCCGAGGCGCAGGCGCGCCTGCCGGCGCGCCTCGTCCGGGGGCATGCCAGCGCGCATGTTCTTTGCAGCTTCCATCTCCAGGTGGAAGCGCAGCTCCTCCGCGGTTTCGTCGTCCTCCTGCCTGCGGCGCCGCAGGCTGCGGAGCCGCGCGAGCAGGTCTGCGATTGCCGCGCTCCTTTTGTTCATCTGAACGTAAGGTTGCCACAGCTTGTTCAGATTGTCAAAAGAAAGCCTGTTCGCCGTCCAGCGTCGCAGGCTCGGCGAGGTGGGCGCTACTTGTGCCGGAGCGCCGCCATCTGATCCCTAGTCGTGCAAGGGGACTGTGACGCCGCACGGCTGCGCCGCGGGTGGCCGGCGGCGTGCCTGCGGCCGAGACATCCTCCATGGCGACACGAACGGTCATCACGTCCGACGGGGTAGAGCTCCACACGGAGTCGACGGGGCGCGGCGATGCCATCCTGTTCGTTCACGAGTACGCCGGCGACCATCGGAGCTGGGAGCCGCAGGTTCGGCGGTTCTCTCGCAGTCATCGCTG
The DNA here is from genome assembly GCA_965116825.1 of Vicinamibacterales bacterium. GTDB lineage: Bacteria > Acidobacteriota > Vicinamibacteria > Vicinamibacterales > UBA8438 > WTFV01. The sequence continues at coordinate 1,527,732 of OZ220736.1, read as the reverse complement.
CATCACCTACGCCGCCCGGGGCTATCCCCTGTCGCAGGTGCCGGCCGACGCGAGCGCCTACTCGCAGCAGCACGCCGTGGACGATGCCGTCGCCGTAATGGACGGACTCGGCGTCGAGCAAACCGACGTCGTCGGCATCTCCATGGGCGGCTTCGCCGGACTGCACCTGGCGATGCAGCACCCGGCGTGTGTCCGATCGCTGGTCGTCGCGGCGACCGGCTACGGGGCGCATCCGTCGGAAGCGCCCCGTTTTCACCGGGAGTGCGAGGCCATCGCCCGGCTGATCGACGAATCGGGCATGGAGTCCTTCGCTCGCCGGTACCTGTCCGGGCCGGCGCGGGTGCAGTTCCAGAACAAGGACCCGCGGGGGTGGGAGCAGCTCGTGGGTCAACTGGGAGAGCACCCCGTGGATGGAGCCGTGCGCACGATGCGCGGCGTGCAGCGGGAGCGACCGTCGTTGTACGCGCTGGAAGCGGAGCTGTCCGCGATAGAGGCGCCCGTGCTGATCCTCGCCGGAGACGAGGACGACGGCTGTCTCGCGGCCAGCCTGTGGCTGAAGCGTGTCATTCCCCGCGGCGGTCTCGCCGTCCTGCCGAAATCCGGCCACACCCTGAACCTGGAAGAGCCCGACCTGGTGAACGCGTTCATCGCCGATTTCCTGGCCCGTGTGGCGGCCGGGGCGTGGGGACCGCGCGACCCGCGGGCCGCACCGGGGGCAATCACGGGCATCCTGTAACCGGCGTCGAGTACGTCGGTGCCCGGAGCAACTCGGTTCAGGCGGGATCATCAAGGCTCGAAGTGCAGCCGGGCACCTGCTGCCACGGGCTGCCACGCCCTTGAGCAGGTCCGTCAGAAGGCGAAGCCCATGACGTACATGCCGGTACCCGTGGCGGACGAGAGGCACAGGCCCACGAAGGCGAGCTTGCCCCAGCGCCGGTGCGTCCGGCCGAAAGGGCCGGGGAGCGTGTGGGAGAAACGGCGCCATGAGAGCACGGCCAGCCAGCACCAGATGACGAACGTCGGAATGGCGACCGCGAGGTGCACGGCGAAGAGCGCGACCATCGACGGCCCGTACAGCGAACTTGCCCGGTAGGCGTCCCCGGCGCTGCCGAACCGGATGCTGATCTCGAGCATCAGGACGGCCACGGTCGCAGCCGCCAGGAGGCCGGTCTGGAGGTTGCGGTGCTCGCGGTGCCGGCGCTGCGCCGCGAGGCGGAGTGCGTAGACCATCAGGAACGGGGCGGCGACGAAGAAGACGATCGCCAGATCGATGAAGGCGTCCGCGCGGGTCCCCAGAAAGCCTGCGGTTGGCATGTGCCGTTCCTCCAGATGCGAAAGGCGGCTGCCGGTCTGCCGGGTCCGGCCCTGCCGCGCGTGCGCTCCGGTTCATTGTGCACGCAACGCCGCCGAAGGCGCTACCCGCACGGCGCGCAGTGCCGGGACGGCGTGCGCCGCGCCGCCGACGGCGACCAGCGCGACCAACGCTCCGCTCCAGGCCAGCGGGTCCGCCGCGTCGATGCCGAACAGCACACCGGCGGTCGCGCGGGCCGCTGCGAACGCCGCTACCGCGCCCAGCGCCGCGCCGGCTCCGACCAGGATGGCCCCCTGAGCGGCAACCAGTGCCAGCACGTCACGATGTGTCGCGCCGAGCGCCATGCGGATTCCGATTTCCTGCGTCCGCCGCGCGATCGCATAGGCGATGACGCCGTACAGGCCGATGGCGGCCAGCCAGACGGCCACCAGTCCCGCCGCGCCGAGCATCGCGGCGAGGAGTTGCGCCGGAAGCAACTGCGACGCCAGGTTGTCGCGCAGCGTCGACCCCTGCCAGAAGACGATGTCCGGATCCATTGCGCGCAGCTCCTCCCGCATCGTCGCGCCAAGTGCGCCGGCATCGCCCGCGGTGCGCGCGAGCAACACGGGGACCAGCTCCATCAGTCCAGGCCTTTGCGACGCGGCGTAGTGGACATAGGCCGTGGGCGGCTCCTGGAGAAACCGGACCTTGTAGTCGCGGACGACGCCGACGATCTCCACCGGCGGCTGATTGCTGCCGGCGCCTCCCGGCCGAATTCGCCTGCCGACGGCGCTCGTCCCCGGCCACCACTGCCTTGCCAGCGCCTCGTTGACGATCGCCACGCGGGGCGATTCGGGCGTATCGGTGGCTCTGTCGAAGGGCCGGCCCTCGAGAATCGGCGCGCCCAGGGCGTCGAAGTACTCCGCGCTTACGGTCACCGTCTCGACCGAAAAGACCGGCGCGTCCGGCCCGCGGCCGTTGGCCGGTCCGATGGCGGTTTGGCTGTAGTTGATGGACAGGGGCGAACGGTCGGCGTGGGCGACCGCCTCGACGCCGGGCAACGTGCGCACCCGCTCCCGTGCGCGCTCGAGGAACCGCGCGGCCGCGTTCTCATCGTAACCGACCAGGCCGAGGCCGACCGTGACCGAGGCGATCTCGTCGACACGAAAACCGGGATCGATCCGGCTGGCCACCAGCAGATTGCGCGCGAGCAGACCGGCCACGACGAGCAGCACCAGGCAGACGGCGATCTGCAGCGTCACCAGAGCCTCGCGCAGGCTCCACCTGCGGTTCCCCAGCGACCAGGTGTGAACACGTCCGGCCAGCTCGCCCAGCACGCTCGCCCGCGTGCCGGTCCACCCCGGCATGAGGCCGGCCGCGATGCCGGCGGCCATGGCCACGACGACCGAGGCCGCGAGCGCCCGGCCGTTCAGCGACAGCTCGAGCGCCACCGGCACCAGCACCGATACGCGGACGGCGGCGAGTCCCTCGAGGAGTCCCCACGCCAGCGCGATGCCGCCGGTCACGCCGAGCAGCGCCAGCATCACGCTCTCGACGAGCAGTTGCCGCAGCAGGCGTCCCCGGCTCGCCCCGACCGCGAGACGCAGGCCGATCTCCCGCCGCCGCGCCGATGCCCGCGCCAGCAGGAGCCCCGCGACGTTCGCGCAGGCGATCAGCAACACGAGTCCGATCAGCACGAGCAGGCTGGCCGCGGCTGCGCGCAGGCGATCCTCGAACACCGGATGGGTCGACACGTCGCCCGTCGGGACGACGGTCACGCGGAGTCCCTCGTTCGAATTCGGGTACTCCTCCTCCAGCCCCTGCATTACGCCGTTCAGGTCGTCGGCGGCGCCGGCGGCGGTGTCGCCATCCCGGAGTCGTCCCTTCACCAGCAGCCAGCGGAGTCCCCGGCTCTCCAGCCGGGTAGCTCCGGGCGCGGGCGATCCGTTGTGCATCACCGTCGGCTGGACGTCGTCGATCCAGATCATCGGCATCCAGAACCCAGGCGTGAGGATGGGCGGCGTCAGGCCCCCGAAGCCCTCCGGTGCCACGCCGACGACGGCGTAGGAACGCCCGCCGATCCGGAGCGACCGTCCAATAACCTCCGGATCATCGCCGAACAGGTCGGACCACAACCCGGACGAGATCACGACCACCGGGGTCGAGCCGGGGCGGTCGTCGTCCGGCAGCAACGTACGCCCGTGTGCGGCCGGAACACCCAGCACCCGAAAGTAGTTGCCGGTGACTGCCTCGCCGGCCAGCGCCCGGGTCCCGTCGCCAATCCCGACTGCCCCTACCGAGGGTACGTAGCCCAGCAGCCCGGTGAGGGTTCGGGCGTCGCGACGCAGGTCCAGGTAGTCGGGATACGAGCTTCCGTACCAGGCGAAGCCTTTCACGTTGCTGGTGTAGACGTCGACGAGCTGTTCGGGTCGCTGGACCGGCAGCCGCCGCAGGAGCGTGGCGTCCAGCAGCGCGAAGAGCGCCGTGTTGAGGCCGATCCCGATCGCCAGGGAGACGGCCGCGACCGCCGACAGCCCCGGGTGCTTCCGGATCAGCCGCAGGGCATAGGCGACGTCCTGCTGAAGGGCGTCGAGTTGCCGGATGCCCCAGCTCTGCCGGCAGTCGTCCTTGACGGCGTCCACCTGGCCGAACTCGAGCCTTGCCCGCCGCCGGGCTTCGCGGGGTGACAGGCCGCGCGCCAGGTGTTGCTCGGCGGCGCGCTCGAGATGGAAGCGCAGCTCGTCGTCGAGATCGTCCTCCGCCGCGGCTCGGCGGAACAGCGCACGCAGGCGGAAGCGCAAGTCGTCGAGCATCGGTTTCCGTGGTTTGGCAGCCGGCGCAGCGTCGCCTGACCCCGGGCGGTCTCTGCCGCGCGGACCCCTACCCCGCGTCGAGCACGTGGCCGACGGCGGTCGTGAGCGCGTGCCACGCCTCGACATCGGATTCGAGCTGCCGGCGCCCCTTCGGCGTCAGCTCGTAGTACTTCGCACGCCGGTTGTGGTCGGACGTGCCCCACGAGGCGGCGATCCAGCCGCGCCGCTCGAGGCGGTGCAGCGCGGGATAGAGCGATCCCTGCCGCACCTCCAGAACCTCGCGCGACACCTGCCGAATGCGCTCGGAGATTCCCCAGCCGTGCCGCGGACCCAGTGCCAGCGTCTTGAGGATCAGCAGATCGAGCGTGCCTTGCGGCAGGTCGAGACGGTCGGCTGTCATGGTTCCTCTCCCGTCGCCGGTCACCGATTCGCCGGAAGTGCCCGCGATCATCCACTTGTTGAAGAACGGCGGGCCCACCGTGATGCGCTGACCCGTCACCGCTTCGCTCAGCGTCGGAAACATCGTCGCGAACAGGATGACCAGCATCACCGCGCCGATGAAGATGCCGAACATCATCGCAAGCTGCGGGTCCTCCCCGAACGCGTGCACCGACTGCACGATGCCGCGGCCGTCCACCGGCGATTGTGTCAGGTAGGTCGCGAACGGGTCCTTGTTCAGGATCATGATGCTCAGGAAGAACATCTGCACCACGGCGATCGTCGCGATGACGTACGGGATGAGCTCGCGGTGCCGCTCCCGGTTGGTCTTGACCGCGATCGCCCCGAAGACCGACAGCAGGAAGACCCAGAACATGATCGAGCCGTCGAGACCGCCCCAGTACGACGTCAGCCGGTAGAACAGCGGCTGGATCATGTCCGAGTAGCGGTCGACGTAGCGGATGGAGTAGTCGCCGACGACGAAGGCGCGGACGATGATCGCCGAGGCCAGCGTCATCAGCGCCGTCACCAGATAGAAGGAGCCGATGCCGCTCTCGACCAGCCTCGGCGCCCGCCGCCGGTGGCCCGCCACCACCGCGGCGGCCGCGTAGGCGCAGGCGACGAAGGCGGCGAGCAGGGTGTAGGTTCCGAGTGTCGCCATCGGTACGACCTTGATGTAGAAGGTGTCGGATTCGGGAACCGGACTCGCGGAATCCGCGCGTCCGCGCGAAGAGCCTGTCGGGCCGCTCCGGGCGCGCCTTCCGCGATCAGTTGCTCGCCGCGCTGCCGGCGCCGGAGACGTAGTCGCCCGCGACCGCGGGCCTCTCTTCGTACTTCGACGGGCACTTGGCCATGATGCCGTCGGCGTCGATGTATAGCGTGCCCCCGTCGAGCCGGCCCGTCGCGACCACCTCCGCGGGGTTGTCGAACGTGTCCGGCACGATGCCGGTGTAGACCGCGTTCAGCACGTGCGTGCGGCCCTCCACGCTGTCGGCGATCTCGAAGCGGTAGTCCAGGCTCTTCGGCCGGCGCATCACGTTGGCCGCGTAGCCGTGCACCTGCAACGGCTTGCCGTCCCACGTCGCGGGGTCGGCCATCACCTCCTCGACCTCCAGGTAGTACTGCGTGCCGTCCTGCATCGTCGTCCACAGCAGGCCGACGAACGCGGCGCACAGAATGCCGGTGGTCAACAGGATCTTCAGGGCTTTGTCAGGCATGGGTCGCACTCCCCGGCTCGCAGTCACGGAATCACCACGGCTGCAGAAACTGGTCCGTAGCAGGCCGAACTGGAGATCGCCAGCGGGTCGGACACGATGGTGACGGGTTGCGTGGACCGGTTGACGATCGTCGCGCAGCCCGTGGAGAACACGAGCGCCGCCACCAGCAGCCCGTAGTTCGACGACCACGTTCTCACTTGGCCTCTCTCCCTTGTACTTCGACAAGAGCGAGAGTAGCACGGTTCCTGTCGAAGTGCAAGGCAAGATGGCCGGACATCGGACGGCGCGCTGCCGACCTCACGCGGGCAGGGTGGTCGCCTCGTGGAGCAAGTGCTGCAGGCTCCGGGGAGCTTGCAGCAGGCAGTGCGACGGTCGGGCGTGTCGTGGGGGCGCCGCCAGGGAGCGCGCAGCGTCTACGAACCGCCGGCCGCCGCGAGGGGTGCGTCGTCGTTCTGCGCGGAGCTGCGCGGATCGGAGGTCGCTGCACTCTTCTGGCGCACCGTGGTTCCCGTCTCCACGGGTCGGCCGGGGCCCGGACGCGTCGTTGCACGCGGGCTCGGCGCGGAGCGGCGGCGGGCGTTGGCTACTTGCGCGTCCGTGCGGATGCAATATCCGACGACTTCGAACGGCGCGGCGAAGACCACGTTTCCGCCGGCGCCGTAGATCACCAGCGCACCATCCTGAACTACCGCCGACGTGCCGGTTATGCTCAGCTCCGACGTACGCGTGCCGCGGAGTCGAACCGTGAAAGTGGTCGGGCCGGCTGTGTCACGCATGCCGCCGTCCGTGGTGGAGGACCGGTCGCCCGCCGCCCCGGCGTCGAGGGGTGGGTCTATTCGCTCGACCGCGTCACGCAGAGGCCCGACCAACGCGCGGTCGCGGGATCCCTGGGCCGCATCGATCCATGTGCGGAGCGTGGAGAGAATCACCATGCGGAGCGTCATCTTTCACCGTCGGCCAGTGGCGTGCGCTCGAAGTTGCCGCGGAGGACTGCTGTCGCCGCCACGGTTCGAGATCGGCGCGGGTCCGCGCGCGAACCGCGTCTTCCGCGCCAGCCAGGTCTGGAGAGGGTATCGGACCGAGGAATCGGATCCGACAGGGTCGACCGACGTTCGCTCGAGCGCGCAGTCGTTCCGCGGCGGCATGGACCGAGCGTCGAGGTGAAACCGGACTTCCTCGTCGAGCGCGTCCTCGAAGCGCTTCCGCCGGGTCCAGACGGTCAGGAACGACCGCCGGCGCGAGAGCACGTCACGCCTCGTCCGGCCTCGCGCTCAGGGCGGCCTGCATCGCGGCGGCCAGCCGTTCCCAGCCTGCCGCGTCTTCCTCGAACCGCCGCCGCCCGGCCCGGGTGAGCCGGTAGTACTTGGCGCGCCGCCGGTTCTCGCTCTGTCCCCATTCCGACTCGATGAGGCCCTGGTGCTCCAGCCGGTTTAGCGCGGGGTACAGGGAACCCTGCGGCACGTCGAGGGCCTCTCCGGAGATCTGCCGGATGCGCAGCAACACGCCATAGCCGTGCAGGCGTTCCAGCGAGATCGCCTTGAGGATCAGGAGGTCGAGGGTGCCGGGGAGCACGCCGGCGGATTTGGGATCCACTGTTGTCTCCTGGATTTTCCAGGAGGCTAGCACGGCATCCCTAGCTACGCAAGGGGACCGAGATCAGTCTTGGCTCGGGCTGTCAGGTCAGTCCGCATCCTTGACCGCCGCGATCAGGTCCAGCACCGCTTTCTTGCCGTCGCCGAAGAACATCAGCGTGTTGTCGGCCGCGAACAGGGGGTTGGGGATGCCGGCGAAGCCGGGGGAGAGGCTGCGCTTGATCACCACCACCGTGCGCGACTGATCTACGTTGAGGATCGGCATGCCGGCGATGGGGCTCGACGGGTCGTTGCGGGCGTCGGGGTTGACGATGTCGTTGGCGCCGATGACCAGGCTGACGTCGGTCTGCTCGAACGACGGGTTGACGGCGTCCATCTCCTTGAGCTTGTCGTAGTCGACGTCGGCCTCGGCCAGCAGCACGTTCATGTGGCCCGGCATCCGGCCGGCGACCGGGTGGATGGCGTACTCCACCTCCACGCCGCGCGATTCGAGCAGGTTGGCGAGGTCTCGTACCTGGTGCTGCGCCTGCGACACTGCGAGGCCGTAGCCCGGCACGATGACCGCCCGCCGCGCACCGTCGAAGAGCATGGCCACCTCTTCGGCCGACGTGCTCTTGACCCGCCCGGCGTAGATCGCGTCGGCGTCCGCCTTCGACGCGCTCGCCTCGGCGATCGCCCCGACCAGGACGTTGATCAGGGACCGGTTCATCGCCTTGCACATGATCCGCGTCAGGATGAGGCCCGACGCTCCTACCAGCGAGCCGGTGATGATCAGGATGTTGTTGCTGAGCACGAACCCGGTCGAGGCCGCGGCCAGCCCGGAGTAGGAGTTGAGCAGGGCGATGGCGACCGGCATGTCGGCGCCGCCGATGGGGATCGTCAGCAGGATGCCCAGCAGCGATGCGATGCCGACCAGCCCCGCGTAGAACGCGACGGTGCCCGGCTCGCTGACCACCATCACGCCGCAGCCGAGCGCCGCGAGGGCGAGGACGCCGTTCAGCATCTGCTGGCCGGGGAAGAGCACCGGCCGGTCGGGCAGCAGCAGCCCGCGCAACTTGTCGAACGCCACCAGGCTGCCCCAGAAGGTGACCGAGCCGATGAGGCCCGAGGCGACGGTGGCCACCGTGGTCTGGGCCGGCGGATCCGTGGTGCCGACCAGCACCGCGCCGGCCACCAGCGCCGAGGCGCCGCCGCCGAACGCGTTCAGCAGCGCCACCATCTCGGGCATGGCGGTCAGCTCGATACGCAACGCAAGCGTAGCCCCGATCGCCGCGCCAAGCACGACCCCGGCGAGGATCAGGCCGTAGGCCTCGGTTCCGGCGCCGAGGATCTCCTGGTCGAGCAGCGTCGCCACCACGGCCAGCAGCATCCCGGTGGCGCCCAGCAGGTTGCCGCGCACCGCGGTGCGCGGATGGGTCAGGCCGCGGATGCCGAGGATGAACAGTACCGAGGCCGCGAGATAGATGAGATTGATGACGCTGTCCACAGTCGATTCCGTTCAGACGCGAGTATGGGCCGGGAATCTGCGCCGCAGGAGTTTCGCGTCAGCGAAACTCCTGACGCGACCCGCAGGTCGCGCCGCGACCGCAAGGTCGCGACCTAGTCCTTCTTCCGGAACATGCCGAGCATGCGGTGGGTTACCAGGAATCCGCCGACCACGTTGATCGTCGCGATCACCAATGCGAGGAAGCCGAGGATCGTCGCCGTCTGGTTGGACGAGGCGACCGAGAGCATCGCGCCGATGATGGTGATGCCCGAGATGGCGTTGCTGCCCGACATCAGCGGCGTGTGCAGCAGCGGCGGCACCTTGGTGATGATCTCGAAGCCGACGAAGACCGCCAGCATGAAGATGGTCAGCAGCGGAATGAGCGCGTCCATCGGAACAGTGCTTTCTCCTTCATGTCGTCTGCGCCGCCGCGGCGAGCAGCTCCTGCACGCGCGGGTGCACCACGCGGCCCTCGTGCGAGACCAGCGTGCCGGCCGTGATCTCGTCGTCGAGGTCGAGGGCCAGCGCGCCGTCCTTCACCAGGTGCAGCAGCAGCGTCGAGATGTTCTTGGCGTACATCTGCGAGGCGTGGTACGGCACCGTCGACGTGAGGTTGGTCGGGCCGAGGATGGTGACGCCGTTCGCCGACGCCACGACCTCGTCGCCCTTCGTGAGCTCGCAGTTGCCGCCCCGTTCTGCGGCGAGATCGACCACCACCGACCCCGGCGCCATGCCGGCTACCATCTCTTCCGTCACCAGGATCGGCGCGGTCTTGCCTGGCACGAGCGCGGTGGTGACGACGACGTCGCTGTTGGCCACAACGCGCGTCATGGTCTCGCGCTGCCGCCGGTAGAACGACTCGTCCTGCGCCTTCGCGTAGCCGCCGGCGTCCTCCGACTCGCTGGTCTCGAGCGGCAGCTCGACGAAGTTGGCGCCGAGGCTCTCGACCTGCTCCTTGACGGCCGGGCGCACGTCGTAGGCCTCCACCCGCGCGCCGAGGCGGCGGGCCGAGGCAATCGCCTGCAGGCCGGCCACGCCGGCGCCGACGACGAAGACCCGCGCCGGGGTGATGGTGCCCGCGGCGGTCATCATCATCGGGAACATCCGCGGCAGCGCATCGGCTGCCAGCAGGACCGCCTTGTAACCGGCGATGGTCGCCATCGACGACAGCGCGTCCATGCTCTGGGCGCGCGTGATGCGCGGGATGAGCTCCATCGAGAACGCGCTGGCGCCGCGCTCGGCCACGGCCTGGGCGGCGGCCGGCTCCCCGAGCGGCTCGGAGAACCCGATGACGGTCTGCCCCGTCCGCAGCAACTTCGCGTCCGTGCGGCCCGCTTCTCCGGCCGCGCCGGGACTCCGCACCTGCAGGACGATATCCGCCTCGGCGAAGAGCTGCGGGTGCGATTCGGCGATCCGGGCGCCCTTCTCCACGTAGGCGGAGTCGGGAAATCCGGCCTCGGCGCCCGCCGACGCCTCGACCAGGACGTCGAGCGACCCCTTGGCCAGGGCCGGCAGGGCCCCGGGCACCAGCGCCACGCGGCGCTCGCCCGGAAACGTTTCCTTCGGGACGCCGACGATCATGGCAGCCGGTAGGCGACCAGCAGGCCGCCGTGGCCGCCGCCGCTCGTCGCCACGACGATGTACTGCTTCCCGTCCATCGTGTAGGTCATGGGTGACCCGGTCTGCTGCGTCGGCATCTGCACCGCGCCGAGCTCCTCGCCGGTCAGCTTGTCGTAGGCCCGGAGCATCGCGCCCGTCACGCCGTCCTCGTTCGTGAAGTTGCCACCGTCCCCGGCGATGACCAGCGTCCTGGTGACCAGCGTTCCCACCCGCCCCGGCCGGCCCGTGCGCGGGATGTCGACCCCCTGCAGCAGCCTGTGGTTGCGGATGTTGTCGGCCGTCTCGCCGTGCGCCACCTGCCACAGGATCTCGCCCTTGTTCAGATCGATGGCGGTGATGCGGCCCCACGGCGGCCGGATGATCGGGATCCCCTCGACGTTGAGCGCGTCCTGCCGGGCGCTGACGCCCTCGGGCCGTCCGCGGATGAAGTTCATGTCCGACCGCTCGGGGTCGTTGACCAGCCCGAGGTTCGTCACCTCGGTCTTCGAGTACTGGTAGAAGATGCCGGTCTCGGGGTCGAACGAGCCGCCCGGCCAGTTGACGCCGCCGGTCGACGCCGGCACCTGCAGGGTGCCGTAGGTCCCGTCCGCGGTGCCCACCGAGGGGGGCGTGTAGATCGAGCGCCCGTAGCGGAAACGGCTCAGCACCTCCAGCGCGCGGGCCTTGATTTCCGGGGTGAAGTCGATCAGGTCGTCGGGGCCGATGCCCTGCTGATCGAAGGCCGGCGGCTTCGTCGGATGCGGCTGGGTCGGCGCCAGGATCTCGCCGGGGATGTCCGATGCCGCGACCGGCTGCTCGAGGATGGGCCAGACCGGCTCGCCGGTCTCGCGGTCGAAGACGAAGAGCCACGACTGCTTGGTGGGCAGCGCCACCGCCTTGATGTCGCGGCCGTCGACCGTGATGTCCGCCAGCACCGGCCCGGCCGGCAGGTCCCAGTCCCAGACGTCGTGGCGGGTGATCTGGTAGTGCCAGCGCCGCTCGCCGGTCTCCAGGTCGAGTGCGACGAGGCTGTCCGAGAACAGGTTGTCGCCGAGCCGGTGGCCGCCGTAGTAGTCGTTGGTCGGCATCTCGACCGGCAGGTAGACCATGTTCAGCTCGGGATCGATCGTCATCTGGCCCCACACGCCGGCGTTGCCGGTATAGCGCCAGGAATCGCCTTCCCACGTGTCGTTGCCGAACTCGTCGCCGAGCGGGATGGTGTGGAAGATCCACTTGCGCTCGCCGGTGTCGACGTCGTAGCCGCGGATGAACCCCTTCACGTTGTTCATCGAGCGCGGCGCGCCGCCCGGCAGGTGCGCGGCGCCGATGACGATGGTGCCGTTGACCGCGACCGGCGCCGCGTGCAGGCCGATCTCGCCGGTGATCAGGTCGATGTCCTGGTCGAGGTTCTGCTTCAGGTCGACGATGCCGTCGTTGCCGAAGTCCGACAGCGGCTTGCCGGTGAGCGCGTTCAGGCCGATCAGGTGGTAGCCGGGCGTGACGTAGAAGATCTTGCCGTCGCCGCCGTCGTCCAGCCAGGTCAGCCCCCGCCCCGACAGCCGTCTCGGCGCCGCCGCGCCCCGCTCACCCTCGTCGTAGCGGTGGAACCAGAGCAGCTCGCCGGTGGCCGCGTCGAGCGCGACCGCCGCCCGCCGCGTGCCGACCGTGGCGTACAGCATGCCGTCGACCATGAGCGGCGTCGCCTGCAGCCGGAACTCCGGACCCGTTCCGAAATTGTCGGTGTTCAGCGTCCAGGCGACCTCCAGGTCGTTGAAGTTGTCGCCGTCGATCTCGTCGAGGGGCGAGTACCGGGTATGGGCCAGGTCGCCGCCGTAGCTGGGCCACTCCCCGTTCCGGGTGCCCTCCTCTTGTGCCGGGAGGCCGGGCGCCGCAGCGAGGCAGGCGACGAGGGCCACGGTCCAGCCGTATCGGAAGCGGACGTATCGCATTCGGGATCCTCCGTGTTGCCGCAACACGCAAGCATACCGCGCCCCCGCCGCCGGCGGCCAGATGCAGCGTTTCGGGGTAGCATGAGAACCTGCGAGCGGCAGGCCGGAAGTCCGCGCAGCGGAATGTCGCGCGGCGCGGGTCCGTGGAGCCCGGCGCGCCGCGATCAACTACTCGGGAGGACAGGATGCAGAGGACGAAGCTCGTGCGAGCCCTGACGGTTGCGTTCGCGCTCGTGGCCCTGGTCACCGCGGCGGCGGCCCAGGAACGGACGCTGCGGACGGTGGAGTTCTTCAGCCCCGCCGTCGACCGGACCATGAAGTACAACATCCTGCTCCCGGACGACTACGACACGTCGACCGAGCGCTACCCCGTGCTGTACCTGCTGCACGGTCTGACGCAGAACTACACCGCCTGGGGGCTCGCCAACGGCGCGCCGTTCTACGCCGGCCTCTACGACGACCTCATCGTCGTCATGCCCGACGTCGGCAACTCCTGGTACGTCAACTGGGCCGCGAGCGGGGACGGGCAGTCGAACAACTGGGAGGACCACGTCATCCAGGACGTCGTCAGCCACGTCGACTGGAACTTCCGGACCATCGCGCGCCGCGAGGGCCGCGCCATGACCGGCCTGTCGATGGGCGGCTTCGGCGCCATCACGATGGGCCTGCGCAACCCGGAGATGTTCATCTCCATCGGCAGCACCAGCGGGGCGCTGGAGTACGGCCGGCAGGCCGCCGCCCGGATGCGGGGCGAGATGCCGCCGCGCCCGCCGCGCCAGCGCACGCCGGAGCAGGAGGCTCGCCGCCGGCAGCCGAACCCCTTGATCGGCGTCGACGGCTTCAGCAGCCAGATCGAGCGGACGCCGCAGGGGACGATGTTCGAGACGCCGGCGCAGGCCGACGCCTACGACCCGTTCACGCTGATCACCCAGGTCCCGCGCGAGGACCTGCCGCACATCTATCTGGACTGCGGCACCGAGGACCGGCTGATCGTCGGGGCCCGGAAGCTGGCCGCCTACATGATGGAAGAGGACATCCCCTTCGACTACATGCAGATGCCGGGCCGCCACAACGCCGCGTACTGGATCGAAGCGGTGGGCCGCATCATGGGGGTGCAGTACGAGGTGATGCAGCGGGCGCTCGGGCAGCGCCCGTTCGGCCGGCGCGCGACGAACTGAGCGCGGCCTCGTGCGCGCCGGCCGATGGACGCCGCTGACCGTGGCGGCTCCGTCGGTCGGCGTGAATCGTCCGCGAGTCTCCCGACTCGACCTCCCCCGTCCAGAAATTCAGGAGTTCCGATGCGCAGATGCTTCACTCTTGTGCCCTTGCTCCGGGTTCTGTGGATTCTGACGGCTGGCGTCACACCGGCTGCCGCGCAGGGGCCCGACGGCGAGGCGCTGTTCGAGCAGCACTGCGCCGCCTGCCACCTCGCCGACGTCGTCCCCCGCGCCCTGGCCATCGACAACATGCGGGCCCTGCCGCCGGTGGCCATCGTCGGCGCGCTGACCGACGGCGCGATGCAGCAGCAGGGAGCGGAATTGAGCGCGGCGGAGCGGCGCGCGATCGCCGAGTTCATCACCGGGCGGCGCGTCGCGGAGGATGTGGTGGGCGATGACGGCGCGTGCGTCTCGTCACCGGCGGGGTGGCGGGGCCTGGACGGCGGCCCGCAGTGGAACGGCTGGGGCGTCGACGTCACGAACAGCCGTTTCCAGCCGGGCGACCACGCCGGGCTCGCGGCGGAGAACGTTCCCCGCCTGCGGCTCGAGTGGGCGTTCGGGTATCCCAACTCGGCCACGGCGCAGTCGCAGCCGACGGTGGTCGGCGGCCGCCTGTTCGTCGCCAGCGAGCGCGGCGTGGTCTACGCGCTCGACGCGAACACCGGTTGCACGCACTGGACCTTCGCGGCGCAGAGCGGGGTCCGCAGCGCCATGACCGTGACCCGTCTCGACGGCGGCCGGCATGCCGTCTTCTTCGGCGACTTCAATGCCAACGTCTATGCGCTCGACGCGGCGACCGGCGAAGCGATCTGGCGCCGCGACGTGGAGACCCACGAGGGAGCCCGCATCACCGGTGCGCCGGTCTACCATGACGGCCGCCTGTACGTGCCGGTCTCCTCCCTGGAGGAGGTGCTGGCCGCCAATCCCGAGTATCCCTGTTGCACGTTCCGCGGCAGCATCGCCGCTCTCGATGCTGCAACCGGCGAGCTCGTCTGGCAGAGCTACACCATTCCCGAGACGCCCCGGCCGCGCGGCCGCAACCCGGAGGGTTTCTTCCTCATGGGTCCCTCGGGCGCGGCGGTCTGGTCGGCGCCGACCGTCGACCGCAAGCGAGGGCTCGTCTACGCCGCGACCGGCAATGCCTACACCGAGCCGGCCGCCGCCACCAGCGACGCGATCATCGCCTTCGAGCTCGACACCGGCGCGATCCGCTGGACCAGCCAGTTCACGCCGGACGACGCGTTCATCCTCAACTGCGGCGGCGGCAACCCGAACTGCCCGGATGACGACGGCCCCGACTTCGACTTCGGCGCCTCGCCGGTGCTGGTGGCGATGAGCGACGGCCGCGATTTGCTGGTCGTCGGCCAGAAGGCCGGCGTGGGCTACGGCCTCGATCCGGATCGCGGCGGCGCCGTCGCCTGGCGCTACCAGGTCGGGGCGGGCAGCCTGCTCGGCGGCATCGAATGGGGCTTCGCGGTGGACGCGGAGAAGGCGTACTTCGCCAATTCCGACTACCTGACGCCGGAGCCCGGGGGGCTGGCCGCGGTGCGCCTGCGGACGGGCGAGCTGGTCTGGTACGCCGAGCCGCACGAGCCGGTCTGCGAGGGGTGCAGCCCGGCGCTGCTCGCCGCGGTGACCGCGATTCCGGGCGCCGTCTTCTCCGGCGCCTACGACGGCCTGTTCCGCGCCTACGACGCCGAGGACGGCTCGGTGCTCTGGGAGTTCGACACCAACGGCGACTACGACACCGTGAACGGCGTCGCGGGCAGAGGCGGGTCGATCAACGGCCCCGGTCCGGTGGTCGTCGACGGCATGGTCTACGTCAACTCCGGCTATGCCGCGTTCGGCGGGCGGCCCGGCAACGTCCTGCTGGCCTTCGGCGTCGACTGACGCTGCCTTGTCCTCACCAGGGTCGGCGTGCAGCACCATGCGCCTCTACAGCGATCTCGCCGAGTGGTGGCCGCTGCTCGACGACCCGGCGGACTACGCGGAGGAGGCCGGCGTCTACGGCGGCCTGCTGGCGGGCGCGTGCGACGCGCCGATTGAGTCCCTCCTGGAACTGGGCAGCGGCGGCGGCAACACCGCGTCCCACCTGAAGCAACGGTTCCGTCGCCTGGTGCTCACCGACCTCTCCGAGGACATGCTCGCGGTCAGCCGCGCCCTCAACCCGGACTGCGAGCACCGGGCCGGCGACATGCGCACGCTTCGGCTGGGGCGCACGTTCGACGCGGTCTTCGTCCACGATGCCGTCTGCTACATGACGACGGAGGCGGACCTGCGCCGCGCCATCAAGACCGCGTGGGTGCACTGCCGGCCCGGCGGCGGGGCGCTCTTCGCGCCGGACTACGTGCGCGAGAACTTCCGGGCGGGGGAGAGCTCGGGTGGCTGCGACGAGCCCCCGCCTGCGGGAGTCGCCGGCGAAGCGGCGCGCGGACTGCGCTACCTGGAGTGGGTCTGGGATCCCGATCCGCGGGACACGGAGTATCTGGTGGACTTCGCGTTCCTGCTGCGCGATCGGGACGGATCCGTCCGCGCGGTCCAGGACCGGCACGTCGAGGGGCTCTTCGCCCGCGGCCGCTGGCTCCATCTGCTGGGGGATGTCGGGTTCGAGGAGGTCCGCAGCGTCCCGTTGACGCTCTCCGACGTGGAACCGGGCCGCCACGAGATGTTCGTGGGGCGCCGGCCGCGCTGACAGCGACACTGTTCGGCCCGCCGCGACGATCGCATCTTGCGTTTCGTTGGACGTCAATCGAAATCGAGGGCGAACAGGAGTGCGGCGCGGACCTGTTCCAGGACCGCAGGGGAGACGGCGCCGACGAATCGCCGCAGGCCGCGCTTCGGGACGGTGACGACGTGGTGCAGATTGATTGCGCAACTGCCTTTCAGCCCGCTCTCGATGCCGACGGGCACTTCGGACGGAACGCCTCGCATCGTGCGGGTGAGCGGGGCGACGGTGACGCTGTTCAGGACGGAGATCATGTCGGAACGGGTCAGCAGCAGCACCGGCCGCTGCTTGTCCGGCGGCGCGAACCGGAACATCCAGATCTCGCCGCGCCTCACCAGTCGTCCCCGTCGTCGGGGTCCGGCCGCTCTCGCATCGCGACTGCCTGAGCCGCGATGAGTCCCTCGAATTCGTCCGGGCGAACCGGGTGCGCTTCGTAGCCGGCTCGATCCTTCGCGGCCAGGTGGCGGCGACGTTGGCCGTCGAGCCACTCCTGCAGCGCAAGGCGGAACAGCTCGGACCGAGTCTTCTGGACACGCCTTGCCGCGCGATCCAGATGCCCGAGCAAGGGCTCGTCTATGGTTATGGATATTGTTTTCATATTGTAGTTCTATTGTAGCGGGTCACGCTCCAGCGCCCAAGGCGCACGGTTGTGGCGTTGTCGGAAGGACAGGCAATGTCCTGGCGCTTGCCTCCCACGGCCTGCAGCACGCCATCGGCGGCGGGACGGACGTGTACAATTGATGCGACAACCAGACAGCACCAAACCCGACGGATACCACGAACAGCCATTGACCACACCGACTCCGACGGCACTCCAGCCCACCCTCGCCGAACCGCAGGACTCCCTTCCGGAAGTTTCGATAGACCAGCTTCCCGACCGGCTCAAGGAGGCGGTCGCCCGTCCGGGCTGGACCTCGCTGATGCCGGTCCAGAGCCAGGCGATCCCGTACCTGCTGGCGGGGCGCGACCTGGTGATCCAGGCGCGCACGGGGAGCGGGAAGACGGCCGCGTTCCTGCTGCCGATGCTTGAGCGGCTCGACCCGAAGGCCGACTGCACGCAGGCGCTCGTGCTCGTGCCCACCCGCGAGCTGGCCCGGCAGGTGCAGCACGACGCGGAGATGCTGTGGGGCGACAGCGGCTTCCGGACGGTCGCCGTCTACGGCGGCGTCGGCTACGGACCGCAGATCGACGCGCTGAAGGCGGGCGCGCATCTCGTGGTCGCCACACCCGGCCGCGCCCTCGATCACCTGCTGCGCCGCACGTTCACGCTCGACGATCTCTCGATGCTCGTCTTCGACGAGGCCGACCGGATGCTGTCGATGGGGTTCTACCCCGACATGAAGCAGGTGCAGGCGTACCTGCCCAACCGGCCGATCCACACGACGATGTTCTCGGCGACCTTTCCCGGCTCGGTCATGCGGACCGCACGCGAGTTCATCGCCGAGCCGGAGTTCCTCACCCTCAGCCGCGACCACGTCCACGTCACCGACACGGAGCACATCGCCTACACCGTGCCGCCGATGGAGAAGGACCGCGCCCTGGTGCGGATCATCGAGGTGGAGAACCCCTCGTCGGCGTTCATCTTCTGCAACACGAAATCGAACGTGCACTACATCACGGTGGTGCTGCAGCGCTTCGGCTACGACGCGGACGAGCTGAGCGCGGACCGGTCGCAGGCCGACCGCGAGCGGATTCTCAAGCGCGTGCGCGCACGGACCCTGCGCTTCCTGGTCGCCACCGACGTCGCCAGCCGCGGACTCGACATCCCCGAGCTGTCGCACGTCATCCAGTACGAGCCGCCGGAGGATGCCGAGGACTACATCCACCGGGCCGGACGGACCGGCCGGGCCGGCGCGGCGGGGGTGGCGCTGTCGTTGGTGAGCGAGGCCGAGACGCTCAGCCTCGATCAGATCGCGAAGCGCTACAGCGTCGAGTTCCAGCAGCGGGCGGTACCTACCGATGAGGACGTGGCCGCGGTCGTGGGCGAGCGCCTGACGGCGCTGCTCGAGGCCCGCTTTCGGGAGCGCGACGCCCTGAAGGCCGAACGGAGCCGCCGCTTCGTCGCGCTGGCCCGCGAGCTGGCGGGCAACGAGGACGAGTCGAAGATCATCGCGATGCTGCTCGACGACTACTACCAGCAGACGCTGCACGCGCCGCCCATGGAGCCCAACCAGTCCAAGGCTTCGCCGCCGCCGCCACCGAAGGGCGCCGGCGGCGGCGGATCGCCGGACCGGCCCAAGCGCCGGCCGCGGCGCCGCTCCAGCCGCGGCTCCCGCTCACGCTAATAATGCAGGGATCGGCGGCGCGGGGCTGTCCCGCGCCGTCCACCCGCCCACGGACGCTCGAAGGAGAGATCGATGACCACCGCGGTTGCTGAAGCCGTTCACCCGTTCGACAAGGCCGTCGCCGCCGGCCGCCCCGCTTTCAAGGTGGCCGACCTGGGGCTCGCCGAGCACGGCCGCAACGAGATCCGCCTGGCCGAGCAGGAGATGCCGGGCCTGATGGCCGTCCGGCGCGAGCACGCCGGGCAGCAGCCGCTTGCCGGCGCCAAGGTCATGGGCAGCCTGCACATGACCGTCCAGACCGCCGTGCTGATCGAGACGCTGGCCGCGCTCGGCGCCGACGTGCGCTGGGTTTCGTGCAACATCTTCTCGACCCAGGATCACGCGGCGGCGGCGGTCGCCGTCGGCGGCCCCGGCAGCGGCGGCACGGCCGCCGAGCCCCGCGGCGTCCCGGTCTTCGCCTGGAAGGGCGAGACCCTGCCCGAGTACTGGTGGTGCACGAACGAGGCGCTGGTCTGGCCGGACGGCAGCGGTCCCGATCTCATCGTCGACGACGGCGGCGACGCGACGCTGCTGGTCCACAAGGGCTACGAGTTCGAGCAGGCGGGAACCATTCCCGCGTTCGATCCCGAGTCGGACCCGGAGGAGTGGGGCGTCATCCTCGACCTGCTGCGCGAGATCCGCGGGCGCGACGCCGCCCAGTGGACTCGCATCAGTCCGGCCATCCGCGGCGTCAGCGAGGAGACCACGACCGGCGTGCACCGGCTCTACGAGATGATGCGCGACGGCACGCTGCTGTTCCCGGCCATCAACGTCAACGACTCGGTCACCAAGAGCAAGTTCGACAACATCTACGGCTGCCGCCACTCGCTGCCGGACGGGCTGGCCCGCGCCACCGACGTCATGCTGGGCGGCAAGGTGGCCGTCGTCTGCGGCTTCGGCGAGGTGGGCAAGGGCTGCGCGCAGTCGCTGCGCGGCCAGGGCTGCCGTGTCGTGGTGACGGAGATCGATCCCATCTGCGCGCTGCAGGCGGCGATGGAGGGCTACCAGGTCGCCACCCTCGACGAGATGCTGGAGACGGCCGACCTCTTCATCACCTCCACCGGCAACCGCGACATCATCAGCGCGGCGCAGATGGCGCGCATGAAGGACAAGGCCATCGTCGGCAACATCGGCCACTTCGACAACGAGATCGACATGGCGGGGCTGAAGCGCATTCCCGGCATCGAGCACATCCCGATCAAGCCGCAGTACGACGAGTGGCGCTTCCCCGACGGCCACAGCGTGCTGGTGCTCGCCGAGGGGCGTCTGCTGAACCTCGGCTGCGCCACCGGCCATCCCAGCTTCGTGATGTCGGCCTCGTTCACCAACCAGGTGCTCGCGCAGCTCGCGCTGCACCGCAACCAGGGCGAGTACGAGAAGCAGGTCTACATGCTTCCGAAGCAGCTCGACGAGAAGGTCGCCCGCCTCCACCTCGACGCCCTCGGCGTCAAGCTGACCGAGCTCAGCCGGGAGCAGGCGGACTACATCGGCGTGCCGGTGGAGGGGCCCTACAAGCCGGGACACTACCGGTACTGAGAGCTCGCGGCCAGGGCGGGCCCGGGAACGAGCCAGCGGGACGGAGGCGCCATGCGAAGACGTCGAAGAGAAGTCGTCGATCCGCGCCGGCAGCCCGCCTACACCATCGCGGAGGCGGCGCACTACCTGGATCTTCCGGTGCCGACGATTCGTTATTGGGCGACGGGGAGAGGCAACTGCGAGGCGCTCATCGACGTCCCGGCGCGGCATCCGGTGCTGCTCTCGTTCCTCAACCTTGCAGAGCTTCACGTACTGGCGGCGGTTCGGCGCCAGCACGCGATCTCGATGCCGAAGGTCCGCGCGGCCATAGGGTACCTGGCGCGGCACACCCGGCGCGACCCAGCCTGCCGGCATCCCTTGGTCAGCGCCGATCTCGAGACGGACGGCCTGGACCTGTTCATCGAGCGGTACGGACACCTGGTCGGCATCAGTCAAGCCGGCCAGACGGTCATGCGCGAGATGATGACGGCCGCCCTGCATCGAATCGACCGTGATCCGCAGGGTGTTCCGATCAAGCTCTATCCGTTCACGCGGAGCAGCATCGACGACGCGCCGGCGCTAATCGTGATCGACCCGACCCTGGCCGCCGGCCGACCGGTGCTGAAAGGCACCGGCCTTGCCACCGGAATCCTCGCTGAACGGTACAAGGCCGGCGAATCCGTTGCTCAACTGGCGCGAGACTATGAGCGCAGCAAGGCGGAGATCGAAGAAGCGATCAGATGTGAGCTCCGGACGGCAGCCTGAAGAGCCCACCCTGTTTCTGGACCGCAATCTGGGAAAACATGTGATCGCGGACCGGCTTCGAGCCGCCGGGATGAAGGTGGTAATCCACGACGATCATTTTCCGCTGAACGCGCCGGACGAGCAGTGGATCGCACTTGTGGGGCGGAAGCAATAGGTGGCGCTGACAAGGGACAAGAACATTCGCTTCCGCTCGCCGGAACTGGAATCGATCAGGAAGCACGCCGCGCGCATTGTCGTGATACGCGCGAAGAACGCGACGGGGCCGCAGATCGCTGAGGCTGTACTGCGCCGCAAGCAGATTGCCCGCTTTGCATCCAAGACCGCACCTCCGTTCGTAGCGCGTATTGACCGTGGCGGAACTGTGAGGCCCTACCCTGGTGTGGTGTAGCTGGGTTCCCATACTGTCCGCCTATACCTGGAGCAGCACAGCGGGCTGCCTGCCAGGGATGTCGTTGCCCGTGTATGGGTCAATGGTGCGGCGCTTCCTTCGTTCAGGTGGCCGTCGATGAAAACTGGACAGACGGCGATGCAACACATCGGGCGATGAGCATGATGATGTGGAAACCCGAGTCATCAGTAGACGAGTCAATCAAGGCGGCGTGCGACGGGCTTACGAGGTGGGCCAGGTATAGGAACGAAGCCTCACAAGCGCGCTCAGTGGAGGAGGAAGAGACGGGAGTCAGGGATTGATGACTGAACCTGGGCCACCTGTAGACAGGTCGGGACGGGCTGATACAGGTGGTTGGAGGGCGAATCGGAACGGCCGAGCCCGAAGGTCTCCGGCTGTCAGCGAACACCGAGCGATTCCAGCGTCCAGCGGCAGCGGCGGCTGATGGCTTCTTCGAGCCGGTCGTAGGCTTGCGCGTCGCCGTGCACCTGCGCGAACGCTGCGCGGGCGGCCCCTGCCACGCCGGGCAGTGCGGTTGCCAGCTCCCCGACACGGTCGAGTAGACGCCGCGGCGGCATCCCCAGTTCACGGGCGAAGGACAACCAGTCGGTTCGCGTGATGCGCTCCGGCTCGTCGTGTTCACCGATGTAGAACGCCATGTCGCGCGACCAGGTTCCGCGGCGCAGGAGGTTCAGGAACTCGATGGAGATCAGGTCGTAGAACGGCGCGAGCGTCGGCACGGCCTGGTCCGGCGCGTACAGCAACGCGAGGTTCTTGCCGTGGCCGTCCCAGTTGCCGATGAGGCAGTTGAAGATCTGCCAGTCGCGCAGACTTGCGAGCGTCTCGGCCGGGCGGGCTGCATGCGTGCGCAGCAACTCCGCGACGTCGCCGAGCGACGGTCCACCGTCTCGCTGGTACTTGAGCGCGGCGGACAGACCCAACGCCTGAAGCAGGTCTTCCTGGTGCAGGCGCGTGAGTCGGCCTTCGGCGCCTCGCGCGCGGTCGTAGCGCTCGATGCGCAGGAACGGCACGCCGTCGTCCGCGCCGGCGCGGAGAAACTCGGTACCGACGACCGGCAGGCCTACGCGCCGGGCGATGTCGTTGGCGATGCACTCGGCGACGCATACCCATCGTACGGTCTCGAACTTCAGGAGGTGGCTCGATGGATTCGTGCGGTCCGGCAGCGCATAAGACTCGCCATCGAAAACGACAGGCTGCTTTTCCTGTGTGCCGGCCAGGGAGAACCGTTGCCGGTCACCGATCAGGGTGGCAGCCTCTTCGCCGACGGAGCGGACCAGCCCGTCGATCTGTGCCTGCGTCAGCGTTTCCGGCGGCGCCGGCCGGATGTCAGGCTCGACATCAGCGGGCATCACACTGAGGGCGCCGGCGCAATCCTCCCCGATGGCGAAGAGGAGTCCCGTGTCGTCCTCGAACGTGATGCCTCGTTGCCGGCAGACACGCTGGCGTGTCCCACCTTCCGGCAACAGACCGGCGAAGAAGGCGTGGGCATCCACCTCTTCGTCACCAACGGACAGGGGTAGATGAACCGAGACAGGGAACCCGCCGCCGTCCAGCCACGCGCCGTCGTAGGCAAAGTGCAGAACGAGGTGCTCGTCCTCTCGCAGCGCGCCGACCTGTCGGTCGTCGTGCCAGACGGTGCCGCGCCGCCCGTTCACGACGCGTCCCCGGCATCAGGACCGGAGCCCGAGCGGTCCCGTCGCGCCAGCAGCCGCTCGGCGTCACCCCGCGGCAGGATCAGCATCTCCAGACCCAGCGCCTGCAACGCCTGCATGACCCGCCCAAGCGAGGCGTTGGGCTTGCCGCGCTCGAACTCCGAGAGGAAACGCGTGGTCAGGCCGGTCACCGAGTACACGGCGTCCAGCGTCAACCCCTGTCGCTTCCGTTCACGCCGCGCCAGCCGGCCGAGGCCTTCAGGCGATCGAACCCGTGCAGGCGGCGAGGAGGAGTCCGGGTCTTGCCGATGCGAAGAATGCGGGGACATTGCAGGTGCTCCCTTGGGCGTTTTTTACCGATTCGTAATTATGCCCCTCCAGGCATGGGAGCCACCAGGGAAATTTACCGATCCGTAATTCTTTCCTCCAGGCAGGGGGGCGAGACCGAGATTGCACCGATTCGTAATGCGCTGACCGGACAAGCGATGCCGTTCCGGCGCGGATCGGGTACGCACGCCCGGAGCGCGGAGGTCGGCTCAGTCCCGCCGCCGCGGGCTCGCGTACGCCCGCAGCAGCTTCTCCTGCGCGTTGATGCGGCGGGCGTGCGGCCTGCCGCGGACGGGCCGGTAGGAGCCGTCGGTCTGCAGCTCCATGGCGCGGTCGGTGTCGGCGAGCATCGCCTGCAGGACGACGTCGTGCAGGTGCGTGCGCAGCTCGGGGTCGCGGACGTGGCAGAGGGCCTCGACGCGGCGGTCGAGGTTGCGCTCCATCAGATCGGCGCTGCCGATGAGCAGCTCGGGCCGGCCGTCGTTGGCGAAGTAGTAGAGCCGCGAGTGCTCGAGGAAGCGGCCGACGACGGAGCGGACGCGGATGGTGTCGCTGATGCCGGGGATGCCGGGCCGCAGGCAGCAGACCCCGCGCACGATCATCTCGATCGGCACCCCGGCCTGCGACGCCCGGTAGAGGACGCGGATCATCTCGGGGTCGGCCACCGAGTTGTTCTTGACGATGATGCCCGACTGCCGTCCGGCGCGCGCGTGCGCGGCCTCGCGCTCGACCAGTCCGGTGAATGCGGGGCGCAGGTGTTGTGGGGCGACCAGCAACTCCTCGTAGTCCTCCTTGCTGGAGTACCCCGTGAGGTAGTTGAAGACCTCGGTCACCTCGTCGAGCACCGCCGGCCGCGCCGTGAAGATGCCGAAGTCGGTGTAGACCTGCGAGGTCACGCGGTTGTAGTTGCCGGTGCCGACGTGCACGTAGCGGACGATGCCGTCGTGCTCCTGGCGCACGACCAGGCAGAGCTTGCAGTGCGTCTTCAGGTTGAGCAGCCCGTAGACGACGTGGATGCCGGCCGCCTCCAGCCGGTGCGCCCACTCGATGTTGTTGCGCTCGTCGAAGCGCGCCTTCAGCTCCACCAGCACCGCCACCTGCTTGCCGGCCTCGGCGGCCTGGATCAGCAGGTCGAGCAGCGGCGAGTTGGGGCCGATGCGGTAGAGCGTGATCTTGATGGCGATGACGTGGGCGTCGTCGACCGCCGCGCGCAGGAACGACTCGACCGCCGAGAACGATTCGAACGGGTGGTGGACGAGCCGGTCGCGCTCCTGGATGGCGTTGAAGATCGCCTCGCCGCCCTCGTCGGGCCAGAGGGCGCGCGGGGAGAACGGCTTGTCCTTGAGCCGCGGGTGGTGCAGCTTCGCCAGCGCGCTCCAGTCGCCGTAGCCCATCCGTCCTGCGGTGCGGACGACGACGTCCTCCTCGATCTCGAAGTTCTCGACCAGGATGTTGAGGACGCGCGACGGCATGGACGCCTCGACCAGGAGCTGCGACAGGTCGCCGTACCGCAACTCCTTGAGCGTGCGGTCGACCGACTCGAGCAGGTCGTCCGCCTCGTCCTCCTGGATCACCATGTCGGTGTCGCGGATGATGCGGAACAGATGCGTCTCGCGCACCGCGATGCCCGGAAACAGGCTCCCGACGTTGAGCTTGACGACATCTTCGAGCAGCGCGAACGAATCGCCCGGCTGGCCGGCGATGGACGCCGGGATCGGAATGAAGCGCGCCAGCACGTCCGGGAGCTTGACGCGGGCGAAGCGCGTGCGCCCGTCCCGCTCGACGACCACCGCGAGGTTCATGCTCAGGTTCGAGATGAACGGGAACGGATGCCCGGGGTCGAACGCGAGCGGCGTCAGCACCGGGTGGATGTTCCGGCGGTAGTGGTCCTGCAGGAAGTCCTCGACCGCCGGGGTGTAGTCGGCCGGGTCGAGGATGCGGATGCGGTGCGAGGCCAGCAGCGGCCGCAGGACGTCGGACCAGCAGCGCTCGACGTCGTCCATCATCCGCTTGGTCCGCACGCGGATGGCGTCGAGCTGCTGCTCGGTGCTCATCCCGTCGGGAGACAGCACCTCGATCTCGGTGCGGAACTTGCGCAGCAGCGTGGCCACGCGCACCATGAAGAACTCGTCCAGGTTGGTCGAGACGATGGAGAGGAACTTCACCCGTTCGAGCAGCGGGTGGCGCTCGTCCTGCGCCTGCAGCAG
Organism: Vicinamibacterales bacterium; assembly: GCA_965116825.1. Taxonomy (GTDB): domain Bacteria; phylum Acidobacteriota; class Vicinamibacteria; order Vicinamibacterales; family UBA8438; genus WTFV01. The sequence goes on along the minus strand of OZ220736.1, from coordinate 1,502,206 downwards.
GACCCGCTGGTTGAACTCGAGCCAGCTCAGCTCGCGGTTGATGTATAGAGCCGGGTTGTCGAGGTCGGCCGGATCGGGTCCCTCGTCGTTGCGCGCCGCGGTTGCCGCCGTCAAGTCGGTTGGACTGGCCATTCGAAATCAAGGCGAAGAAACGATCATCATAGCAGCGCCCGCGTGGCTTCGATACGTGTGATAGTGTGCCGGCGTGACGTCCACCCCCGCGGCAAGCCTGGCCAGCTCCGAGCGCGGCCGGGCGCTGACGATTCTGGCCGCCATCCTGATCATGCTCGTGGTCGACTGGCTCCCGGAGCCGGCGCCGCTCGAGCGCGCCGGCGACGTCATCGCCCTGACCCCGGAGGGCAAGGCGTGCCTGGCGATTCTGGCCTTCGCGATCACCCTGTGGGTGACCGAGGCGATCCCGTTCGCGGTCACCGCGCTCTTCGTCCTGCTGCTGGTGCCGATCTTCGGGATCGCCGACTATGCGACCACCGTCCGCGCGGGCTTCGGCAACACGCTGGTCACCTTCTTCATCGGGGTGCTGTTCCTCTCCACCGGGTTCACGCGGTCGGGGCTCGGCACGCGGCTGGTGCTGCACATGCTGCGCGTCGTCGGCACCCGCACCGATCGGGTGTTGCTCGGCTTCCTGGTGATCGGCGCCATGCTGTCGATGTGGATCACCGACATGGCGGTGGCCGCGGTGCTGTTGCCGCTCGGCGTCGGCCTCCTGAAGGACGCGGGGCTGAAGCCGCTGCAGAGCAGCTACGGGCGGGCGCTGATGATCTCGTGCGCCTTCGGTCCCTTGATCGGCGGCATCGGGACCCCGGCCGGCGCCGGCGCCAACCTGGCCGCGGTCGGCTACCTGCGCGAGCTGGCCGGGGTGGACATCTCGTTCGCGCGCTGGATGGCCTTCGGGTTCCCGGCCGCGATCCTGATGATCCCGGTCTGCTGGCAGATCCTGCTGCGCGCGTTTCCGCCGGAGATCGAGCGCCTGCCGCTGGAACGGAAGGAGATCGACGATCGGATCGCGGCGCTCGGCCGTCCGACCCGTCTCGAGATCTGGACCATCGCGGTCTTCGCCGGAACGATCACGACGTGGCTGACGACGCCGCTGCTCGCGGAATGGACCGGCGGGCTCATCGATCCGCCGACGCAGGCCGTGGCGCTCGGGGGCGGCCTGCTGCTGTTCCTGCCGGGGCTGCGGGTGCTGGTGTGGAAGGAAGCCCAGCGCGACATGGACTGGGGCGGCGTCGTCCTGATCGTCGCCGGGCTGTCGCTCGGCGTGATGGTGTTCGAGACCGGGGCGGCGCGCTGGCTGGCGCAGGTGATGCTGGGCCGGCTGGCCGACGTGCCCGGCGTGCTGCAGCCGTTCGTCATCGTGCTGGTGGTGGCGGCGCTGCACATGCTGTTCTCGAGCAACACGGTCACCGGGGCGATCATCATGCCGATCCTGATCGCGTTGGCCCAGGACCTCGGCCTCGACGTCTGGACCATTGCCGCGCCGGCCGCGTTCACCTCGACGCTCGCCTTCATCCTGGTGACCGAGAGCCCGACCAACGTGCTGCCGTACTCGGCCGGCTACTTCTCGATCCGGGACATGGCGAAGGTCGGCATCGTGATGACGTTCGGGGCGGCGGCCTGCGTCACCATCGCCGTCGTGGGCGTGCGGGCCCTCGGCGGCGGGTAGCCGAAGCGACCACACGCAGTCGGACGACGAAACTTCTGGAAGCCGCGGACTGCCGGGATGGAACCGATGCTGGAAACGCTGATCCGGGACGTGCGCTACGGCCTGCGCTCGCTGCTGCGATCGCCGGGCTACGCGCTGATGGTGGTGCTCACCCTCGGGCTCGGCATCGGCGCCAACACCGCCATCTTCAGCCTGGTCAACGGCGTCCTGCTGCGGCCGCTGCCATATGCCGACGGCCACGAGCTGGTGCTCGCCCGCCAGCAGGCGCAGCGGGCCGGCTCGGCGAACATTCCCTTCTCGGTCAAGGAGATCGGCGACTACCGCGAGCAGCTCGGGACGCTCGACGGCTTCGTCGAGTACCACGGCATGTCGTTCACCCTGCTCAACCGCGGCGAGCCCGACCGCGTGCTGACCGGGGTGGTGTCGGCGAACTTCTTCGACGTGCTCGGCGTGCAGCCGCTCTTCGGCCGGACCTTCCGCGACGGCGACGACGATCTCGGCGCCGAGGCGGTGCTGGTGCTCAGCTACCCGTACTGGCGGCAGCGCTTCGGGGGCGACCCGGGCATCGTGGGACAGGTCTTCGAGATGAACGACCGGCCGCACACCGTGGTCGGCGTGCTGCCGCCCGTGCCGCAGTACCCGCGGGAGAACGACGTCTACATGCCGACGTCCGCCTGTCCGTTCCGCGCCCGCGCCGAGGCCCGGATGGAGGAGGACCGCACCGCGTTCCGCGGCATGACCGCGTTCGGCCGGCTAGCGCCGGGGGTGGGTGTCGACCGCTTCGGGGCGGAGCTGTCCACCGTGGCGGCCCGGCTGCAGGGCGACTTTCCCGAGACCTATCCCGCCGATTCGGGCTACACCGCCGTCACCCTGCCGCTCGCCGACGAGCTGACGCGCGAGGCGCGCCCCACGCTGCTGATCCTGCTGGCCACGACCGTGCTTGTGCTGTTGATCGCATGTGCGAATGTCGCGAATCTCACGCTGGCGCGGATGAGCCGCCGGGAGCGCGAGCTAGCCCTCCGGTCGGCCCTCGGCGCGGGCCGCGCGCGCCTGCTGCGGCAGTTGGTGACGGAAGCGAGCCTGCTGGCGCTTGCCGCGGGAGGATTCGGGCTCCTCGTGGCGTGGCTCTGCCTCGATCTGCTCGTGGCGTTCGCGGCGCTCTTCACGACCCGCGCCACGGAGGTGGCGATCGACGGCTGGGTGCTGGCGTTCACCCTCGGCCTGTCCCTGTTGACCGGGATCGTGTTCGGCAGCGCGCCCGCCCTGACCGGGCGCCGCGACGTGGCGGTGGCGCTGAAGGAGGCGGGGGCGCAGACCACCGACACGCCCGCGCGGCGCCGCGTGCGCGGCCTGTTGACCGCTTCGCAGGTGGCCGCGGCCTTCGTGCTGCTGATCGCCACCGGTTTGCTGCTGACCAGCTTCTACCGGCTGCAGCAGGTGGATACCGGGTTCAATCCGGAGAACGTGCTGACCGCGGAGGTCTTTCCCAACTGGTCGAAGTACACGACGCCGGAGAGCCGGCGGCAGCTCTTCACCGACGTGCTCCAGCGCCTGCAGGACCGGCCGGGGCTGACCGCGGCGGCGGTCGCCAACGGCTTCCCGATGGCGAGCGAGGTGGGGCAGCAGCAGCGGTTCGCCATCGAGGGGCGCACCTACGAGGACCCGGACCTGCGTCCTGAACTGGAGACGCGCGTCATCAGTCCGGACTACTTTGCGACGGTCGGCGTGCCGCTGCTGGCCGGCCGCACGTTCACGCGCCTCGACGACCCGGAGACCACGCCGGTGGCGGTCGTCAGCCGGTCGCTGGCCGAACGCCACTGGCGCGAGGGGCGGAGTCCGCTGGAGCAGCGCATCACCCTGGACGACGGCGAGACCTGGGTCACCATCGTCGGCATCGCCGGCGACGTGCGCGACCACGGGCTCGACCGCGAGCCGCCGGACCAGCTCTACCGGCCGTTCCTGCAGGGCGCCGGCTCGCCGACCCGGGTGCTGGTGCGGGCGCGCGGCGAGCCGCTGGCCCTGAGCGGGCAGGTGCGGGCGGCCGTTCACGCCATCGACCCCGAGCAGCCGGTGGAGAACTTCCGCACCCTGGCCGAGACCCGTGCCGGCGCCACCGCGCCGCGGCGCCTGTCGGTGGTGCTGCTGGGGCTCTTCGCGGCCCTCGCCCTGGTCATCACCGTGACCGGCATCGCCGCCGTCATCGCCACGTCCGTCAGTCACCGCACGCGCGAGTTCGGGCTGCGCCTGGCCCTCGGGGCCGAACGGACCTCGATCCTGACCATGGTCCTGCGGCAGGGACTGGCCCTGGTGCTGGCGGGGCTGGCCATCGGCGCGGCTGCCGCCGTCGCGCTCTCCCGCTCGCTGTCCAGCTTTCTCTTCGCGACCGAGCCGACCGACGCCGCCGTCTTCGTGATGGTGTCGCTCGTCTTCGTAGCCACCGGACTCGCCGCGTGCTACCTGCCCGCGCGCCGGGCCATGGGCGTCGACCCGCTCGTGGCGCTGCGGGACGAGTAGCGCGCATTACCATACGCGGTAGATTTCTTCGAGCCGCCCCCGGGTCGGGCGGAGGATCACAGGATGATGACTCCGCGGGACGCCGTCGGGCAGAGGTTGAACATGACCATGACTTTTCAGAAGACAGTCGTACGGCCGCTTGCCGGGGCCTGCATCCTGTTCTGTGCCGTCGCCGTTGTTCTTGGGGCAGCCCCGGCCGCGGCGCAGGAGGCGCCCCGCTACGAGCTCGATCCCCTGTGGCCGAAGCTGCCGTTCGGCGAGCAGTGGCTCACCGGCGGCCTCGGCGGGATGTGCGTCGGCGGGGACCGGATCTTCATTCTCAACCGTCAGAACGTCGTCCCCGCAGACCTCGACGGCGCGCGCCCGGCGCCGCCGATCATCGAGCTCGACGCAGAGGGCGACGTGGTCGGGGGCTGGGGCGATCCGGTGCAGATCGGCGACCGGCTGCACGACTGCCACGTCAACGCCGACGGCAGCCTCTGGGTCGTCGCGGCCGGGACCGGCGTGGTGCAGAAGTACGCGGGCGACGGCAGCGAGCTGCTGCTCCAGATCGGCGAGACCGGGAAGTACGACTCGTCGGACGGCACCCGCCAGGGCGAGCCGCTCAACTCCGACCGCGCGCAGTTCTTCCTGCCCGCGAGCATCGACGTCGACGAGCAGACCGGCGACATCTACGTGGCCGATGGGGAGGTGGGCGGCGGCAACTTCCGGATCGCGGTGCTCGACAGCGAGGGCACGTTCCTCCGCCAGTGGCCGCTCCACCGCGCCGAGGGCGAGGACGTCGTGCCGCTGCCGCACTGCCTGCGCGTCTCCAACGACGGCCTGGTCTACGTCTGCGACCGGCGGGCGGACCGCATCCAGGTCTACGACCGGATGGGGAAGTTCGTCCGCGACATCGACCTGCTGTTCGACCCCGTGACCCCGCGCGACGCCAGCCGCACGGGCACCCGCGGGACGGCGGTGGTGCTCGCGTTCTCGCCCGACCCGGAGCAGCGCCTGCTGTTCGTCCTCAACCAGAACAGCGTGATGGTCGACGTCGTCGACCGGCAGAGCGGCGAGGTGCTGACCAGCTTCGGCGGCGGGCCGGGACGCTACCGCGGGCAGTTCACGCTGCCGCACGGCATCGGCGTCGATTCGGCCGGCAACGTGTACGTGGCCGAGCAGGAGGGCCGGCGGATCCAGAAGTTCGTGCCGGTCGCTCGGTGACGCGTTGCCGAGGCGGAAAGAACGCGCTGAAGCACGGAAGGGCCGATGCGGATCTCTATCCCGAGCTCGGGCGAATGATCGACGCGGCGTGACGGTGGGAGACGTGAGGGCGGTTGCCCGCATCCGGGTGCTCGATCGAGAGAGAATCGACGATGATGACGAGACTGCCGGCGTGGTGGAGGGCGGGGGGCGCGGCGCTCGTGGTCGTGGCGACAGGATTGGCCGTGGCCGGTGGTCTTGGTGTGTCGAGCGGTCTCGATGCCCCGGACGCCGAGTCGACTCGGGAGGACCTGGACCGGACGGGCTCCGCCGAGGTCGCGTTGCGGGTCGAGGGCATGACCTGAGGGGGTTGTTCCGTGGCCGTGCGCCACGCACTTCGCGAGCTCGAGGGTGTAGTAGCGGCGGAGGTGTCCTACGACGACAAGCGGGCCGACGTGCGGTACCGCGCCGGGCTCGTCACGCCGGAGTCGCTCGTGGCGGCCATCGACCGTATCGGATTCGAGGCCAGCGTCATGCAACCGGCAGCCGTGTCGGACCGAATCCGGTGAGCGACGAGGCTTCGCCGGCGAGGGATCAACTGCCGGCCGCGACCGGTGTCGTGGCGGCGGTCCTGGCGGCGAGTTGTTGCCTGCTGCCCCTGGTCTTGATCGCCACCGGTCTCGCCGGCGCCGGGCTGATGATGACCATGATGCGCTACGAGTGGCTGACGCTGCCGGTCGGCGTCGGCGCCCTGGCCATCGCCTGCATGCTGCACGTGCGCGAGCACCGCCGGTGCGACGCGGCGGGGTGCCGTCTGGCCGGGGAGCGAGTGACCCGGGCCGTGCTGATTCTCGCCGCGGCGGTCGTCGCGGTCGCCCTGCTCCTGAAGTTCTTTCCGTCCTGGACGGCGGGGATTCTGGAGGCGCTGTAGGGTCGGTTCGAGAGTTCAGGCGGTGGCCGCGACCGGAGGCGACGACCGGCGCGTGGGCGCGAAGGAGAACACGATGAGGATCAGCCGTCGACAGATGCTCGCCGCCATGGGCGCGGCGGGCGCCGGAGTGGGCGTCGGGGCCGCCTCTCCCGGATTACCCGCGATCCTGCAGTCCCGGCCCCTGCGCATCGGCGCGCTCATCTCGCATATGGACAGGCAGGGGCAGGACGAGCTGTTCCAGCCCTACGACCGGCAGATGCGGCTCGGCCTCGAGCTGGCGATCACGGAGATCAACGCGGCGGGAGGCATTCTCGGGCGGCAGGTCGAGCTGCTCGTCGCCGACGACGAGGGCAGCCCCGCGCCGGGGGCCGCGGCGGCGATCGATCTCATTCGGAACGAGGGCGTCGAAGCGCTCGTGAGCGGCTTCATCATGGCGATGCCGCCGTATCTGGACCGCACCCTGGAGCGCGAGGGGCTGGATGTGCCCGTCGTGCATGCCTTCCAGACTCCGGGCACCTACTGCGGGCGCGTGGCGCACGTCGGCTCGACGACGCTCCAGGCGATCGCGACGCTGATCGAGCACCGCGGCGCGGAGGCCCGGCAGCGCACGTTCCAGATCTCCGACTGGGCGCCCTCGCAACGGACGGTCTCGAACCAGTTCTACCGCCACGTGCAGGCGGGCTCGACCGGCGCGGCGCTGGTCACGACGCCGGTCCGCGGCAACAGCCCTGGCGAGTACACCGGGCTCGTGCAGTGGGCGCGCGATCTCGACGCGAAGAACTTTTGGATCTCCGTCCCGCGGCCGTACGCCGTGAACGTCGTGAGGCAGGCCGACTCGCTTGGGGCCGCGTCCGATTTCGCCTGGCACTTCCTGGAGTTCAGCGAGTGGCAGGCGTCGCAGCTCCCGGACGGCGTCGAGGCCTGGACGTCGGTGCCCTTCGTCGCGAGCGACGACCGGCCAGGCGTCCGCGACTTCGTCGCGCGGGCCCGCCGGCACGCGGGCGACGACCTGGTCACGCACGTCGCCTTCTCGCACCACACGGCCGTCCACGCGCTGGCGCGGGCGATGGAGCAGGCGGGCAGCACGGGGGCGACCCCGGTGCGGGCGGCGCTCGACGGTCTCGAGCTGGAGGTCGCCACCGGGACGTCGACGTTGGGATCCGACGGCTACGCGACGATGCCGATGTATGTGGCGCGCGCCACGCGCCGCGGCCTGGAGGTGGCGCAGCGGTTCGAGGCGGCGGCGCCGGGTGCGGAGTGCGGATGATGCGCGGCTTCCTTTTGACGCTGGGAGTCGCCATTCTGTCGGCGTCGGGCGCCGCGGCCCAGACCGGCCCCGCCGGTGCCGCAAGCGAGTGGACCTACTTCGGAGGCACTCGCGCCTTCACCCGCTACGCCCCGCTCGACCGGATCGACCGGACCAACGTCGCGCGCCTGGGAGTCGCGTGGCGTCGGCCGGCCGTCGACCCGTCGTTCACCCGGCCGTTTCCGGAGCTGGAGCCTTCCGGCTACCTGCGCGCCACGCCGATCCTGGTCGACGGCGTGCTCTACGCGTCGAATGCCGTCGGTCTGGTCGAGGCGTTCGATCCGGGCACCGGCGCGACCCTCTGGCTGCAGCGGCCGCCGCTGCCGACCCTGGAGGGAGTGGCGGGCCGCGGGGTGCATGGCGTGGCGTTCTGGTCGGACGGCGCGGACCGGCGCATCTTCTCGTTCCGCAACCGGTTTCTCCATGCGCTCGACGCCGGGACGGGCGAGCCGATCGCCGGGTTCGGCGACGGCGGGCGCATCGACTTGACCCCGGCCGGCGCGACCACGGCCCGCGGCGGGGCGAGCCCCATCGTGGTCGGCGACGTCATCGTGGTGGCGGGCGTGGTGGACGGCGCCGGCGACAGCGGCGTGCGCTGGCGGGACAGCGTTCCGGAGAACGTGCGCGGCTACGACGCGCGGACCGGCACGCTGCGGTGGACCTTTCACGTCGTGCCGCGCCCCGGCGAGTTCGGGGCCGATACGTGGGGCGGCGACTCGCTCGAGGCGTCGGGCGACCTCGGGTCCTGGTGCTGCCTGAGCGCCGATCCGCAGCTCGGATACGTCTACGTGCCGCTCACGGCCCCGACTGCCGCCTACTACGGCGGCCACCGGCCCGGCGACAACCTCTTCTCCAACAGCCTGGTCGCTCTCGACGCCGCCACCGGCGAGCGGGTCTGGCACTTCCAGATGGTCCATCACGACCTCTGGGAGTACGACACCGTCGGGCCCCCGACCCTGGGGGAGATCACCGTCGACGGCCGCCGCATCCGTGCCGTGATGCAGCCGAGCAAGACCGGGTTCCTGTATGTCTTCGATCGGGTGACGGGCGAGCCGGTGTGGCCGATCGAGGAGCGTCCCGTGCCCCCGTCGGCCGTCCCGGGCGAGCAGGCGTCGCCGACCCAGCCGTTCCCGACCCGACCGCCCCCGTTCGCGCACCAGGGCGTGAGCGAGGACGATCTGATCGACTTCACCGGGGACCTGGAGGAGCAGGCCCGCGTCGTCGCCTCTCGCTTCGTTCTCGGCCCGCTGTTCACGCCGCCGTCGGTCGTCAGCTACGAGCCGGACGGCACCGACGGCACCCTCGCGCTACCCGGCTCCTGGGGTTCGGGCAACTGGAACACCGGCGCGTTCGATCCGGAGACCGGCTTCTACTACGCCTTCTCGCACCTCGTCCCGCGCGTGTACCGGCTGGCGGACGCCTCGGGCGAGGAGAACGCCGAGATGGCGTACTACAGCCCGAACCGCGACGCCCCGTACCTGGACGGCATCCCGCTCGTGAAGCCGCCCTGGGGCCGGATCTCGGCTTTCGACATGAACCGGGGAGAGCTCGTCTGGCGGGTGGCCAACGGCCGCGGACTGCGCGACCATCCGGCGCTACGCGGGCTCGACCTGCCGCCGCTCGGCATCGCCAGCCGCCCGGTGGCCTTGGTGACCGCCACGCTGCTGTTCATCGGGGAAGGCGGAAGCGTCTTCGGCGGCATCCAGGACAACATGTGGGGAGCGGCCTTCCGGGCCTACGACAAGGCGACGGGCACGGTGGTCTGGGAGACCGAGCTGCCGGCAGGCACCACCGGCGGCCCGATGACCTACCTGCACCAGGGCCGGCAGTACATCGTCGTTCCCGTCGGCGGCCGCGACCGGCCGGCCGAGTGGGTGGCGCTGGCGCTGCACGACGCTCGCTGACATAGCGCGCCGGCAAACTTGCCGGCGGAAAATTCGGCATGCTTGACACTCATGCGCGCATCAGGGCACGATGTCCAGGATGCTCCAGCACGTCGCGGATCCCGACATCGAGGCACGGGCCGTCAGGGCCGGATTGAGATTCGGGGACAAGAGCGTCCACACGAGCCGCACGATCATGCTCGCTGACCTCGGCGAGCTTCTCGCGGCCGTTCCCCCGGAATCCGCCCGCGCGGACTATATGGCGGCGATCGTCGACGACAACGTGCTCGGAAAGGCGACCATCGCGACCCGCCGGTGGACGGGCCAGCGTCTCGGTGAGCTGTATGCGCTCGATCCACGTGTGCCGATTTTCCGGGTGCTGCGGCGACTCTGGCCTGTCGACGTCCCGGGACGTCCGCTGCTGGCGATGTTGTGCGCATTGGCGCGCGATCCGTTATTGCGCTCGACGGCGCCGGCCGTGCTCGCCCTGCCGGTCGGAACGGAACTCGTCAGGTCGGGGTTCCTGGATGAGATACGAAAGGTCGTCGGAACACGGCTGAACGAGTCGGTCCTCGACAAAGTGGGGCGAAACGCGGCGAGTTCGTGGGCACAGTCGGGACACCTGCAAGGCCGCATGCGCAAGATACGGACCGGCGTGGCGACGACGCCCGGTTCCGTGGCGATGGCTCTCTGGCTCGGTTCCCTCGAAGGGCTCGGCGGCCTGGCGCTGCTCGACTGCCGCTGGACGCGGGTACTCGACCGTGCCGGCCAGGATCTCCTTCCGGCGGCGTTCGAGGCGAAGCGGCTCGGTCTGATCCACGCGCGCGCCGGCGGTGGCGTGGTCGAGATCGATGCGAGCCGGTTGGATCCGGCGGCAGCCAGGACCTGAGCAATGGGCAAGATCGAAGACTTGGCGGCCGTCTACGAGCGACACGTGAGCGTGCCGTGGCAGCGCAGCGTATCCGGCGCGCAGCGCGTGATGCTGGTGGTCTACGACAAGGAGCTCGAACGTACGCTGCGGGACCGAATCGGCGAATTCGAGCAGGCGACGCACCGCAGCGCGCACGACTGGACGCTCGTCGACTGCACGAAGTGGTTCGCCGCGTGGATGGCGCAGGACGAGTACCGCGACGCCTGGTTCGAAGATCCGGATCTGCTCGGCATGAAGCTGGAAAGCGAGTTTCGTGATGCGGTCGCCGACAAGCTGCGAACCCAGCTCGAAGAGGCCGGCGACAACAGCGTGGTCGCGTTGCTGGGCGTGGCCTCCCTCTACGGCTTTCTGCGTGTCTCGGAGGTGATTCGTTCGGTCGAGCAGGCGATTCGCGGACGGCTGGTGGTGTTCTTCCCGGGTACGAAGAACGAGAGCAACTATCGGCTGCTCGATGCCCGCGACGGGTGGAACTACCTGGCCCAGGGGATCACGCTGCACGGTGGAGGACCGGCCTTGTGAAGATCTACGAGGTGCTCGATCGCGACCCGCGCACGGCGCGGCTCGCCAACAACGGGCAGGCGCGCATCGTCGACACTGCCGATGAGTCGGCCAGGGCAGAGCTGCGGGCGGAGCTCGAGACCTTCGTCTGCGACGGGCAGTTCGGCGACGCCCTCCAGCGCATCCTCGATCGCTATCTCGCAAACCTCGGCACCCCGAAGCAGGACTCCGCGTGGGTCAGCGGCTTCTTCGGCAGCGGCAAGTCGCACCTCTTGAAGATGCTCACCCACCTGTGGGTGAACACCCCGTTCCCCGATGGGACGACCGCGCGCGGTCTGGTCCGCGGCGGTCTGCCCGACGAGGTTCAGGCGCAGCTTCGCGAGCTGGATACCCATGCGCACCGGGCCGGGCGGACTCCCGCGGCGGCCGCGGGAACGCTGCTCGGCGGCAGTGTCGATCACGTCCGTCACAGTGTGCTGTCCATTCTGCTCCGCGCCCGGGGTCTGCCCGCGCTGTATCCCCTGGCGCGCTTCTGCTTCTGGCTGCGCGAGCAGGGGTTGCTCGACGGCGTTCGCGCCGCGGTCGAGGCAGCCGGGAAGGACTGGCTGCGCGAGCTCAACAACCTCTACGTCAGTCCCGTTATCGCCGACGCGATCGTTGCAGCGGATGCCGGCTTCGCGGCGGACGGCAAGGCGGCGCGGCAGTTGCTGACGCAGCAGTTCCCGCCGTTGAGGACCGACATCTCGACCGAGCAGTTCATCGAGGCCGCCCGGCTCGCCCTGTCCGAGAACGGCGAGTTGCCGCACACCGTGCTCGTGCTGGACGAGGTGCAGCAGTACATCAACGAGGCCCAGGATCGCTCTGCCGCCCTCACGGAAGTGGCCGAAGCGGTGCAGACCCAGTTCGACAGCCGGGTCATGCTCGTAGGCGCCGGACAGTCCGCGCTCTCGGCCGGCACCCCGGCCCTGATGTGGCTGCGCGACCGCTTCCGGATCGCCGTGGAGCTCACCGATGCGGACGTGGAGGCGGTGACCCGCAAGGTGCTGCTCCACAAGCGGCCGAGCGCCGGCCCGGCGATCGAGCAGATGTTCGAGCGGCATGCCGGCGAGGTCGCTCGCCACCTGCAAGGCACCCGGGTGGGGTCGCGGCCGGAGGATGCGCACAACCGGGTAGCCGACTATCCGCTGCTCTGCACCCGCCGGCGTTTCTGGGAGGCGTGCTTCCAGGCGGCCGATGCCGCCGGAAGCCACAGCCAGCTCAGATCCCAGTTGCGCATTCTGCACGACTCGCTCGAGAACGTGGCCGACCGCTCGCTCGGCGCTGCGATTCCCGCCAGCGACCTCTTCAACGCGCTGGCGCCGAGCCTGGTCAGCACCGGGGTGCTGCTCAACGAGCTCAACACGCGGATCCAGAAGCTGGACGACGGCAGCGGCAACGAGGGGCAGCTTCAGCGCGACCTCTGCGGACTGGTCTTCCTGATCGGGAAGCTGCCGCGGCAGGAGGGTACCGATCTCGGGGTGCGTGCCAACGCGGGCACGTTGGCCGACCTCGTCATCGACGATATCGCCACGGACTCCGGCCCCCGACGCCACGAAATCGCCCATTGGTTGGAGTTGCTGGCGAAAGACGGCGTCCTGATGAAGGTCGGCGAAGAGTATCGACTGCAGACGACCGAGGGCGCCGAATGGGACCGCGCCTTCCGCGAGCGTCGGCAGGCGCTGACCGAGGTCGAGATTGCCACCCGTCGGGATCAGCTCTTCGCCCAGGCCATCCAGGAGGTGCTCGGCGAAATCAAGCCCGCGCAGGGGCAGGCCAGACTGCGCCGCAAGCTGGCGATGCACGGCGGCACCGAGCCGCCGACCGCAAACGGCGAGGTCGTCAGCGTCTGGCTGCGCGACGGCTGGTCGTGCGGACGGAACGATGTGGAGAACGAGGCGCGCCGGCTGGGCGCCGACGACCCGACGCTGCACGTCCATCTTCCGAAGAAGAGCGCCGACCTGCTCAGGGGCCACATCCTCGACGTCGAAGCGGCCCGGCAGGTGCTCGATCATTACGGCGTTCCCGCCTCGCCGGAAGGGCGGGAGGCCCGCGAGAGCATGGCGAGCCGGCACGCCGGCGCTGCCCAGGATCGGGACGCGATTGTCCGTGACGTGCTGCGCGCGGCGACGGTTCTCCAGGGCGGCGGCACGGAGACGTTCGGCGAGGGTCTGAGCGAGAAGCTGAGGACGGGTGCCGCCGCGTCGCTCGCCCGTCTCTTTCCGAGGTTCGACGACGGCGACCATCGCGGATGGGACGCCGCGGTGACGCGGGCCAGGCAGGGCTCGGACCAGCCGCTCAAGGTGGTCGGCTGGGATGGCGCGACCGACGGCCACCCGGTCGCCAAGGAGGTGCTCGGCGCAATCGGCGCCGGCGCCAGGGGCACCGCGGTCCACAAGGTGCTCAAGGCCGCGCCCTACGGCTGGCCGCAGGACGCCGTCGACGCCGTGCTCATCGCGCTGCATCGCGCGGGTCATCTGCGCGCGACCCGAAACGGGCAGCCGGTGATCGCAGGGGCGCTCGACCAGGCCGGTATCAAGGCGGCGGAGTTCCGTCCGGAGAAGGTGCGTCTGACCACCAGCCAGCGGATAGCGTTGCGGGGGCTGTTCGGGCGGCTCGGCGTCAATACGAAGAGTGGGGAGGAAGAGAACCGTGCGCCCGAGTTCCTCGGCGCACTCGTAGAGCTCGCGGGACGCGCCGGCGGGCCGGCGCCGCTGCCGCCTGCTCCGGACGCCGCAGGCATCGAGGACATGAAGCGGCTGGCCGGTTCAGAGCAGCTCGCGGAGATTCACGCACGGAAGGACGAGCTGGAGCAGGGGATCGAGGAGTGGACCAGCCTCGCGGAGCGCGCCGAGGCCAGGATGCCGGGCTGGGAGCTGGCGCTCGCCTTTCGCCGTCACGCGGATGGGCCGCCGGTCACCATGAGTGTTGGTGCAGATATCGACGCCATCATGGCGCAGCGTTCATTGTTGTCCGAGACCGATCAGGTCGGACCGATCGTCGCCACTCTCGCCAGCGCATTGCGCGCCGTGCTTGTCGAGAAGTACCAGGAGCTGACCGGGGCGATTGAGGCGGCCCGCGCGACGCTCGCCGGCGATGCGACCTGGGCGAGGCTGGACGCCGCGGCGCAGGACGAGATCCGCCGGCGACTCGGCCTCGACGCGCCGCTGCCGTTCGCCGTGGCGACGGATGACGATCTGCTGCGGACGCTCGATACCCGATCGCTCGCCGCATGGCGATCCGAGATCGACGCGGTGGAGGTGCGGATCGGACAAGCGTTGCAGGAAGCGGCGGAGCGGAGCGATGCCGACACGCTGCCCGGCGGCGGAAACGCAGCGGACGGTACGAGTCCGCCGATGCCTCCCCGCACGACGACTGTCGAGGTTCGTCGCGGCACGCTTGTGGATGAGGCGGCAGTTCGCGAATGGCTGCGAGAGCAGGAGGGTAAGCTGATGGAGGCTGTCCGAACCGGGCCGGTGATCGTCCGCTAGCCGTCGTCGCGATGGCTCTGCGGACGGAGAGAGTGCCGATGCTTCGCAATCTCAAGCTGGAAAAGTACCGCAGCTTCGACGAATACGAGTTGAGCAACCTGTCGCGCGTCAATCTGCTGGTCGGCAAGAACGACTGCGGGAAGACGTCGATTCTGGAGGCGATTCACTTTCTGGTGTCGCGGGGAGATCCGGAGGTTCTTGCCAGGTGCGCAGAGCGGCGCGGCGAAGGCACCGATGTCGCGCCCCGGAGCGCGGCTCCGTCTCTGGCCGAGGCAGGATCGAGACCCCGCCAGACCGGCCCGAGCATTGCTCGCTTCTTCTTTGGTCATCGTTTAGGACCGGACGAGGCCTTTCGGATTTCCGGCGAGGGGCGCGGGTGCGTCTCCGTCGAGGTCCGCCTTCATGACGAATCCCATCCTCTCGCTGACGACCTGGATCCGCCGGTATTCGATCTGCTGATTCGGAGCAGCACGCTGGACAAGACGTTCGGCATCCCCGTCACCGAGAGCGGCTGCATGGTGAATTATCGACAGCACCGATTTCGAGGCCCGTGGCTCGACAGGGCGTCGCCGACGCCGGCGGTGCAGTTCGTCATACTCGAGTCTCTCGGCGGCGAAGCCTTGCGGGAGGCGTGGGATACCGCGTTGAAGGAGGGGCGCGAAGCCGAAGCGATCGATGCCGTCAGACTCATGCACGAGAACCTCGAGTCGATCGTTGTTCTGACGAGCGATTCGTCTCGCACCGGATCGGGTCGCGCCGGTGTCCTGCTCGGCTTCGGCGGGACCGGTCGCCGCGAGCGCGTTCCCCTCGGGAGCCACGGCGACGGCATGCATCGGCTGCTGGCGCTTTCCCTCGCCCTGATACAGGCCGCCGATGGAGTGCTGCTGATCGACGAGATCGACACCGGGCTGCACTGGACGGTGCTGGAGGACATGTGGCGGCTGGTCATCGAGACGGCGCGAAAGTCGTCGATGCAGGTGTTCGCCACTACGCACAGCTACGACTGCATCCGGGCGCTCTCGTCGCTGGTCGAATCGCGTCGGGATCTCGCCGGGGAGGTTTCGATCCACAAGATAGGGCGGTCCATCCGCAAGGCGGTGCACCTCGATGCGGAGCGCATGCAGGTGGCGGTGGAACAGAACATCGAGGTGCGCTAATGCTCATGCACCGAATCACGCTCCGGAACATCCTGTCGTTCGGCCCGGACGCGCAGGAGCTGGAGCTCGGACCGCTCAACGTGTTCATCGGGCCGAACGGATCGGGGAAGTCGAACCTCGTCGATGCCATTGGACTGTTGCAGGCTGCTTCGACGGACGTGGCGAAGCGCATCCGGGAAAGTGGCGGCGTGGGCGACTGGATCTGGCGGGGCGAGCCGAAGGCCCAGTCCGCACGGATCGATGTCGTCACGCTCAATCCAACCGCCCCCCGGTTGCTCCGGTACCGTTTCGAATTCGCCGAGCAGGGACAAGCCTTCCTGATAGCGCACGAACATCTGGCGGACGAAGAACCGACCACCGACAAACCGCCTTGGGTGTGGTTCGACGCGGATTCACGACGCGCCACGATACACCGGCCCGTAACGGACGCCGACGATGCGGAAGCGGTGTTCAATATGCGCGCCAGCGATACCGAGTCGACGGCATTCAATTTGCCGGGGCACCAATCCGTTTTCACTCTGCTGAAGGATCCGACCAACCATCCGGAGATCACTCGTCTCGGAGAAGCGTTCAGCCGGATACGCCTGTACCGCGATCTCCACGTCGGACGGGAGTCGCCGGTGCGCTTCCCGCAGAAACCCGATTTTCCGAACGACGTGCTGACCGAGGACGGCAGGAACCTGGCGCTGGTGCTGAACCGCCTCAATCGCAGTCCCGACGTCAAGAAGCGGTTTCTCGAAGCGCTGCGGAATCTCTACGCCGGGTTGTCCGACTTTCACGTGAACATCGAGTACGGCACCGTCCAGGTCTTCATTCAGGAGGGCAACGTCCCGATACCCGCGACACGCCTCTCCGACGGCACGCTCCGCTATCTTTGTCTGCTCGCCGTGCTCTGTGACCCGGAACCGCCGCCGCTCGTCTGCATCGAGGAGCCGGAACTGGGCCTGCACCCGGACATCCTGCCGGATCTTGCGGCGCTGCTGCGGGATGCCTCCGAACGGTGTCAACTGATCGTGACGACCCACTCGGACACCCTCGTCGACGGGTTGACGGAAACGCCGGAAAGCGTGGTGGTCTGCGAAAAGCACGACGCCCGGACGCGAATGAAGCGCCTGGACGGGGACGACCTGTCGGAATGGCTGGAGCGGTATCGGCTCGGAGAATTCTGGGCCTCCGGAGGCATCGGAGGGAATCGCTGGTGAACGTGATCGTGTACGTCGAGGGGGGCGGCAACGTCCGGGCGACGAAGAAACGGTGCCGGCAAGGCTTCAGTGCGCTGTTCCGCAAGGCAGGGTTGTCAGGACGCATGCCGAGGATTTTCGCTGCCGGCGGCAGGGAGGATGCGTGGCACGACTTCCGCACCGCGCTGGCCGGCGCGGGAGAAAACGACTTCATCGTACTGCTGGTGGACAGCGAGGCGCCGGTGGCTGACGGCCGAACGTCCTGGGCCCACCTGCGGGAGCACGACAACTGGAGTCAGCCGGACCAATCTGCCGAGCGGAATGCGCACCTGATGGTGCAATGCATGGAATCCTGGTTTCTGGCGGATATGGATGCCCTCGCGGGGTTCTTCGGCGACGGATTCAACAGCGGTGCGTTGCCGCGCCGCCCCGACATCGAGAACGTCTCGAAGCGCGACCTGCAACGCGGACTGCGTCGGGCGACACGCCCGTCCAGCAAGGGGGAGTATCACAAGGGGCGTCACTCGTTCGAGATTCTCGCCGAGCTGGACCCGGGCTGCGTGACCGCCGCGTCGCCCCATGCGAAGCGGCTCGTCGACACCCTGCTCGACAAGTCTTCATGAAGGCACGAATCGATGCGAATCATCCAGCGGCTCCGCATGCCCGGACTGTTGTCGTTTCCGCCCGACATGGAATTCTTCGACCTGCAGTCTCTGAACGTCTTCATCGGTCCGAACGCGTCGGGAAAATCGAACTTCATCGAGGTGCTGGGCCTCCTGAGCGCGATGCCGTTCGACTTCGCCGCTGCCATCCGAGACGGCGGTGGCGCGGAGGAGTGGCTGTGGAAAGGAAGCGCAAGACCGGCCCCGGCGACGATCGAAGTGGAAACCGGTCCCCGCTACGGAACTGGTCTGCCGTTGAGGTATCGTCTGTCGTTCGGCACCATAGGGCCTCGCGTCAACATCATGGACGAGGCGGTCGAGGAAGTGCTTTCACAACCCGGTTTCACGCCGTACTTCTACTATACGTTCCAGCAAGGTCGCCCGGTGATCAATATCCGAGTACGAACACCGGACGGGCAAAAGACGGAAAGATCACTGCAGTGGGACAACCGCTCACTGGATCAGTCCGTTCTTGCACAACGCAAGGACCCCGATCTCTATCCGGAACTCTATTGGCTCGGGGGAATGTTTGTAACCATACAGTCGTTCCGCGAGTGGACGTTCGGCCGCTATGGGGACCTCCGGCGTCCACAGCGGGCCGATCTTCCGGAAAAATGGTTGCTTCCCGATTGCAGCAATCTCGCGCTGGTGCTCAACCAGATTGAGCACAAGTCCGGACCAACGTTCGACGGCTACCTGCGACGCTTCTTTCCCCGTTTCAGGCGCATGACGACCACGATTTCCGGTGGCACAGTGCAGTTCTTTCTGCACGAGTCCGACTTCGCCGCACCCGTTCCGGCGACCCGGCTGTCCGACGGTACGATCCGATTCGTCGCGCTGCTGGCGACCCTCTTGACTCCAGACCCCCCGCGGGTCGTTTGCATCGAGGAGCCTGAGCTCGGATTGCATCCGGATGCGGTGGCTCAGCTCGCCGACCTGCTCGTAGAAGCCTCCGACCGGATGCAGCTTGTGGTCACGACCCATTCGGATGTGCTGGTGTCGGCGCTGACCAGTCAACCCGAGGCCATCGTGGCGTGCGAAAGACCAGGAGCCGGGACCGAACTGCGCCGCCTCGACCCCGAGCAACTCGCGTCGTGGCTGGAAAACTATCGGCTCGGCGACCTGTGGCGTATGGGCGAACTCGGAGCGAATCCGTGAGCGGCGTGGCGATCTACATGGAAGGCGGCGGCCGTGGCCCGGACACGAGAGCGGCGCTTCGTCGGGGAATGGATGTGCTGCTGGGGTCGCTCAAGCAGGGAGCCAGGGACAGGTCGATGCGTTGGAAGCTGGTGTGTTGCGGTCCGCGGGATGAGGCGTTCCGCAGCTTTCGGAACGCCGCGCGCAAGAGAGAGGCCGCCATCGTGTTGCTGCTGGTGGATGCGGAAGGGCCGGTTTCCACGGGTCCCTGCGAACACCTGAAAGCCCGCGACGGGTGGGACATGAGCGGCGTCGACGCACAATCGGTGCACCTGATGGTGCAGACGATGGAGGCATGGATCGTCGCTGATGCGGGTGCGCTGAGCCGCTACTACGGACAGGGCTTCAACGCCGGGGCGCTGCCGCGAGCGGTGGATCCGGAGAGCGTAGCCAAGCAGGACCTGGAGCGTTCGCTGCGCCGGGCGACAGACGGCACGGGCAAGGGGCGGTACCGGAAGGTCGCTCACGGGAGCGATCTTCTGCAACGGATCGATGCGGAGACGGTCAGGGCGAGATGTCGTCACTGCCAGCGGTTATTCGACGAGCTCGGGAGAATGATCGATGCGGCCCGAGGAAAGGCGGTAACGCGATGATCCCGAGGCTTTGCGGCGCGGAGTACCTTCGCGACTACAAGATTCTCGCGACATTCGAGGACGGCAAGACAGGCGTCATCGATCTGGAGCATGAGCGCTGGGGTGAAGTACTCGAACCGTTGCGGGATGTCGGTTTGTTTCGACGCTTCAGGTTCGATCTCGGCGCGACCGCGTGCGTCCTGGTCAACGCCGCGACGGAGTATGCGAGCGACTCGAACGCGCCCCTGATGAGCCCGGCGCGCGTCGACGCCCTTCAGTCTTGCTGCGGGCGCTGGGTCGACCGGACCCTCGAACGGTATGGAGCAGCGCCGGCGTCTCGGTCCGTGGTCGATGTCTCAGCGGAGAGCCTGCGCGCCGCCCGGCGCTTGGCGGCCATGGAGAGGAGCGGAACAGAACTGCCGACGGGACTGTCGGAGGATGCGCGCCATGCTTGACTCGCCCGAAGCACTGTTGCGGAGCATCGGGCGCGGCGAGAGCGCGCATCTCGAGCTGAAGGAAGTCGTGTTCGCCGGAGAGCGGATCAAGGGACCTGGGCGCGAGCAGTTCGCGGATGAGCTCGCCGCGTTCGCCAACGCCCACGGCGGCGTCCTCGTCCTCGGTGTTGATGACCGTACGCGGGATATCGTGGGCATCGCGCTGGATCGGCTCGACGCCGCCGACCGGTACGTGACCGGGACTGTCGACGATTCGATCAGGCCGCCGATCTATCCCTTGATCGAACGGCTCGAACTCCCGGATTCGGAGGGCGTGCCGCGACCGGTCCTGCGTGTCGAGGTCTCGCCGAGCCTGTTCGTGCACGAGAGTCCCGGCGGGTTTCTGCATCGCGTCGGCAGCGCGAAGCGGAGGATGGAGCCGGACTTCCTCGTGCGCCTCCATCAGCAGCGCAGCCAGTCGCGGCTGATCCGGTTCGACGAACAGCCGCTTCACGACGCGTCGTTCGCCGATCTCGACGGCGCGCTGATCGATCGATTCACGGTCGACGGCATGCGCGACGATCGGGAGACCCTGGCGTGCAAGCTCGGTATGGCCGCAAGGTCGGGCGCTCGCGGTCCGCTCCCGACCGTCACCGGGATTCTGCTCGGGACCACGCAGCCGGTCGAGCGGCTGCCGTATGCCTATGTGCAGGCGGTAGCGTACCGCGGGCGCAGTGTGCCCGAGTCGCTGGAGTCCCCGTGGTACCAGCTCGATGCGTCCGACATCGCGGGCCCGGTCGACCGGCAGATCGCCCGGGCCTGTCTGTTCGTCGCCCGCAACCAGAAGGTGCGTGCGAGAAAGACGCTGGGGCGTATCGACCTGCCGCAATACGACATGGCGGCGGTGTTCGAGGCGGTCGTCAATGCAGTGGCGCACCGCGAGTACGCCATGCACGGCACACGCATCCGCCTGCATCTGTATGCGGATCGCATCGAGTTGTCCTCGCCGGGCGCGCTTCCGAACAGCATGACGGTGGATGATCTTCCGTACCGGCAGACGAGCCGCAACGAAACCCTCACGAGCCTGCTTGCCAGGTGTTCCGTACCGACGGGGCTTCCAGGGCTGGAGACCTCGCGGAAGACGTTGATGGACCGCCGCGGCGACGGTGTACGGGTCATTCTGGAGAACAGCGAGAAGTTGTCGGGCAAGCGTCCCGTCTACGAGACGTTCGGCGACGAGTTGCGGTTGACGATCTACGCTGCCGACCCGGCCGCCGGGGCGTCGGAGGCGGCCACGTGACGGCTGACGCGGGCCGGGACATGGCGGCATGAAGAGGAGCGGGACATGATTACGGCAGTGGAAGTGGCGCCGCGAGCCGGCTACCGGATCTGGCTGCGCTACTCGGACGGTGTTTCGGGAGAGGTCGACCTGTTCGACCTGGCCGGCCGGGGCATCTTCAGAGCCTGGCTCGACCGGTCGTTCTTCGAGAAGGTCCACGTATCCCCGTACGGGTCGATTGCGTGGAACGACGAAGTCGAGCTCTGCGAGGATGCGCTCTATCTGCGCCTTACCGGCAAATCGGTCGAGGAAGTCATGCCCGCGGCGCGTCTGGCGAGGGTCCGTGCCTGAGCTGTGCAGGTTCTTCGGGATCATCGTTCGGATGCAGTGTGGAGACCACCGCCGCCGCACTTCCATGCCGTGTACGGGGACGCTCGCGCGAGCATCGATATCGAAGGATTGGTCGTGAACACAATCTGCGGCGACGCGTGCGGGCGCACGGCCAGCTCGGAGACCGGCGAGATCCGGGAGATCAGCGGATGCCAGAGATCAGCCGGTTTTCGGGATCGATCCGCTGGAGTAAGCCAATGATCCCGAGACTTTGCGGTGCGGAGTACCTTCGCGACTACAAGATTCTCGCGACGTTCGAGGACGGCAAGACAGGAGTCATCGATCTGGAGCATGAGCTGTGGGGCGAGGTATTCGAGCCGCTACGGGACGTGGGCTTGTTTCGACGCTTCAGGTTCGACCCTGAGCTCGACACCATCGTATGGCCGACCGGCGCCGATCTGGCTCCGGAGTACCTGTACGAGAACGCCGTCGCCGGCGAACCTCGGCCGGCCGTGGACTCCGCGGTCGGTCAGCCTTTTTTCCGGGTCTCCAAGGTGCGCGTCCGCACGTCGGACACCGGCCACAGGTTCAGGCGGCATTGGGCCGTCGTGTCGGATGACACGAGGGAGATCTTCTCCATCGTGACCGAGGACTACCGGTTGGTGTCGAACATGCGGGCGTACGAACTCGGCCGCCGGGCGTTAGCGTTCGTCTTCGGTCGCGAGGCGGCTGATCGGTTGAAGCTGTTCCACGTCACCATGCCGGCCACGCGGTCCTGGGCGCACATCGACCTGACGGCGGAGGGCCTCGAGTTCGCACCGATAGACAAGGACCCATGGCTTCCGTTCCTGAGGGTGACCAACAGCTATAACCGCAGCCGGGCGCTCGGGTTCACCGTCGGAGTCTGTCGGTCGATTTGTACCAACGGCATGATCTTCGGCGAGCAGTCGCTCAAGCTGAAGGTCACGCATGCGACGGACGTGGACCTCGACCACTGTGTCGTCGATGCGTTCGCGCACCGGCGTTTCGACGTGGCCGGATGCCGGGACAAGCTCGACAAGCTGACGCGGCTGTCGGTGCCGGCGGAACGGTTCCTGGCGGGGATACTGGAGATCCTCGAGGTGAAGCCGCCGGCAGAGCTTCCTCGGAACGCCGCGCGCCGGGATGGTTGGCTGCGCTTCGGATCCTGCCTGCGCGGTCTGGGCGAAAGGTACCAAGAGGAACTCGGCGCCACGGCGTACGCGCTGGTCAACGCCGCAACGGAGTACGCGAGCGACTCGAACGCGCCTCTCATGAGCCCGGCGCGCGTCGACGCGCTTCAGTTTCGATGCGGCTGTTGGGTCGACAAGGTGCTCAAGCGCTACGGCCCGTCGTTGGCGTCGGGGGCCGTCGTGGACATCAAGCCCGGCAGCGTGAATGCAGCCCGGCGCCTGCTGGCTATGGAAGGAACCGGGGCGTGACTAGAGCGCTATCCGCTGACCTGCGCAACCGGCTCGCCGCGACCATCAAGGCGGCGCGGCGCGTGGGCGAATCCGGCGCCCGCAACGCGCTCGGCATGCTCGCGGTCGGCGATGTCCGCGCCCACCCGTCGATGTCCGCGGCGGAGCAGGACCTGCGGCGCCGGCTGCGGGCGCACGGGCGCCAGCTCGGGGACGGACGCGACCCGAAGACCGGTGAGCAGAAGATCGACCGCCTCGCCCACGAGGTGGCCTACGAGCATTGGCACCGGATGCTGTTCCAGCGTCCCTTCACTTGGCACATCTGGGACGGACGCCGCGACGGGTTCCATGCGTTGGTCAACTACCATCGCTTGGCCGGCGCCGACGGCGCGGGCCGCCGCACGCTCGAGACGTTGACGGACAGCCATCTCGGCGATTGGATGGCGCGCCAGGAAGCGGACCGAGACCGGGGACTCGACGGAGCGGACGGACGACTTGCGGCTGCACAGGATCTACAGAACCAGCTCGAGAAGATCATCGCTGGCGAGCCTCCGTGCGATCTCTTCGTCCGCTGGAAGCCGCTTGGCGAGCAGCCGATCGGCTGGGAGCCGGATATCAACGACGGTGTTCGGATCAACATTCGCCCGTTCATGTCGGCCGAACTGTCGAGAGGAGGCCGGGTCGGCGCCGGTGTCTTACGCGCCAAGCCCAGGATCGCGTGGAAGAAGGACCGCGGGAAGGAAGCACTGAAGCCCGGCAAGCGTTGGAAGCCGCCGTGGAGCCAGGACGATGACCACCGGGGCACTGACGTCGAGGAAGATCGGGAGCTTCGCCCGCGGGAAGAGTACCCATGGTTCTGGAGCTGTCCCGGCGCCGGCTTGCTGGCCGAGCGCACGGATTTTCTCGGCGGTCCTGAGTTCGACGGCAATCGCTGGAACGATCTGCACTACACGAACGCGGTAAAGCGAACGGCACGGTCGCGAAGTACGGTCGAGGCCGGCTCATGACGATAGCGTCACTGCCAAGGCCGGTTGGACGACAGCGGATGGCGCACATGCCTGATGCCAGCAGCGGACCGGCGCTCGGTCCGGCCGTCCCGCTGGCCAAGGCCGAGGGCACGTTTCTGGCGCTCGCGGCGGGAGACGCGCTGGGCTGGCCGCAGGAGATACGGCGGAACGTGCGGAGCAACGCCAGCGGCACGTCGTCGCCCCGGATCGAGTTTCAGACGTGGACCCGGCGGACCGGCGGCCGGTACCGCGCCTACGAAGAGACCATCGGAGCGGGAGAGTACAGCGACGACACACAGCTCACGCTTGCCGTGGCGCGCAGTCGGACGAATCACGGCGCCGACTGGTGGAAAGCGTTCATGCGAGTGGAACTGCCGCGCTGGACGATCTACGAACGCGGCGGCGGCGGCGCGACGAAGCGGGCGGCACAGGCTTGGCTCGCCGGCAGCCCGCCGTGGCAGTCCGGCAAGACGGATGCTGTCCGCCGGTATTTCGACGCGGGTGGCAACGGGGTGGCCATGCGCGTGCTTCCGCACGCCCTGTTTCTCGCGGGCCGGGACGATTCGGCGGTCCTGATGCATGACGTCGTGCGTGACGGGGCGGCGACCCACGGCCATCCGCGCGCTCTGGTCGGCGCGACCGCCTGCGCGTACGCGGCGTGGTCGCTGGCGCGCAGGAACCAGACGCTCGGCTTCGGAGAACTGCTGGACTTGCTGATTGACAAACAGGACCGATGGGGAGCGTTTCCCGACATGGTGCGCGGTGGCGATGAGTGGTTCGCCGCGGCCGGTCGCGTGTTCGACGAGCCCTACGAGCGTCTCTGGGAGCGCACGGTCGGCGAGATGCGGCAATTGCTGGAACAGGCCCGCAACGGAATCCAGGCGGGCGCGCTCGCCGACGACCGGGCGGTACTCGACGACCTCGGATGCTTCGGGCGCTTCAAGGGCGCAGGCACCGTCACCGCTGCCGCTGCGGCGTATCTCGCGGCGAGACATGCGGCGCAGCCGGCCCAGGGCGTACTCCGGGCGGCCTTCGAGCGCGGCGCCGACACGGACACGCTCGCGGCTGTGACCGGGGGACTCCTCGGGTGTCTCGCCGGCGACGAGTGGTTGCCGGCGCCCTGGCGGGACGTGCAGGACGCTGCCTACTTGCGTTGCATCGCCGGTCAGGTGGCCCTGGGACCGTCCGGTGCCGAACAGCGGCCGGTGGAGACGCCAGCGGCCCCACAGTCGATCCTGACCGACCTCGCCCGAAACGGGGACCATGAAGTGGCTTTGGGTGAATCGACACGCGTCCAGGCGACGGCGCTACCGGATCTCAGACCGCTCTCGAAATCGATCACGGTGCGCGCGTGGCGGCTCCGAACGCCCGAAGGGCAAACCCTGTACGTCACCAGAGTCGAGGAAAACAGGCGGTCACGCCGCGCCGGCCGGCCCAAGGCCGAGCCGTCTTCGGTTCGGCGGCCGTCTTCGGATTCTGCGACTTCCAAGGCCGACCACGCAACACCCGTGGCCCCGGATTCCGGAGCCGACGTGGCGGTCGATCGGGGTGATGCGCTTTACGCCGAATTCCGACGGCAACTACGGACACTGTTGAGCAACGGACCGGCGAGGCCCAAGAGAATCGAGGAGGCGCTGGGACTCATTCCCCTCCAGGTTCGCAGGTGGCTGGAACGAATGGAGCACGGCGGAGAAATCGAACGCGCTTCCAGAAATCCGGTGACGTACGCACTGACACGGAAGACGCTGCTGTGATGACCACCTTGGCTCCATCGCACCTGGATCTGAAGTCCTTCCTGCTGAAGTTGCGCGCTACTGGCGGCGACGGCTTCGAAGGCCTGATGGCGAGCGTACTGACGGACATCACCGGAATATCGTTCAGACTGGCTGCCAGTGGATCGCAATTTGGGAGTGACGGAAGTGCCGTCAGAGAGGAAGATGGAGTCTCTTTCGAGTGCAAACGCTACAAGGACAGGATTCCGAGAAGTGAGATCCTGTCGAAAATCGCCGAACTCTCGCTGAGTTCAGCAAGCGTCGACGCCTGGTTTCTCTGCGCTACCTCGGAAGTATCGGCTCAGATAGCCCGCGACGTACGAAAACATGGTCGGGAGTTCGGGATCGGTACGATTGTGCTGGATTGGGCAGGCGTTCTTCCCAAGCTGGCTGTCGCGGTCGCGATGTCGACACACGCCACGCGACACTCCTTCGGCGCTGACGCCTCGGTCTCGGCTGCCGTCCGGGCGGTCCGGGCAAGCGGTGATTTCAATGCATGCGCCGAGGAACTTCGTCGCGACCTCCGGGAACCGCTGGTCGGAACAGAGGTTGCACGGCGAGCCAACGCCGCTTGGCTGACGGCGGCCTTCACCAGCAGGGAAAAGGCAACACTGGTGTTTGGCGAACCATTGTCGCCGCTCGATGACGTACGCGGTCCCGCACGCCCGCGAGCGGGTCTGATAGGCGAGATGCGGCTGTTTCTGACTGGTGATGCCGCCAGTACGACCCTCTGCGTGCTCGGTGCCGAGGGAGCGGGGAAGTCCTGGCTGGTTGCGCATTCCTGGTCTTGCCTCGACCGAAAGCCCTTGATGGTCGTACTGAGTCCCAGGGACTGCCAGGCTGTCGCCGGGCTTGACGATTGCGACGATCTGCTTGCTTCCAAACTCCCCGCGCAGGCCGGCGGCCCCGTGAACAAAGCCATCGTATCGAGTTGGCACCGGAAACTGAACCGTTGGCGCAACGCTAGCCGACCCGAGCGTCCTCGTTTGATAGTCGTCATCGACGGCGTGAACCAGCGCCCTCAAACCGATTGGGGCAGAGTGATCCCGGCGTTCGGCCACGCACTGAACCGAATCGGCGGTCGGCTCGTCGTAACCGTGCGCACGACATACTACGAAACCACACTCCGATCTCGCTTGATGACGGCCGTTCAGGAGTTGACCGTTCCGGACTGGACGGCAACCGAACGCGACGAGATCCTTGCCGAGAATGGAATTGACTATACGGTTCTGCGCGGCGTGCAGGATACTCGCGCTGCGGTTAGACGGTCACTCTCGAATCCACGCCTGCTCGGGATAGCCGTCCGGCTTCTGAAAGGAAAGATCATAGAACATATCGAAGAATTGGGAGTAAACCGTCTGCTATTCGAGCACCTTCGAACACGCGAACGGGAGAGTCGCGTGCCGGAGCCGGCACAAGAGTGTGTGCATCGTCTTCAAGCCCATGCCCAGGAGGTTTTGAGCCGCGTCCAGAAGGGGCTGCACGATGACGTCGGCATCTTTGATACACGGCACATGCAGAGCGTAGTGGACGGACGGTACTTCGTGCCCGTCGACGGAGACCCGGCGCGCTACGCACTGCAGGGCGACGGCTTGATACTGGCTCTGGGTTTTGTCGTCCTCGACCGTCTACGCACTGCGTTGAGGAACAAACGGGATCTCGCGGCCGAATTGGATGCAGCTATCGATCCAATCGCCGCTCTCGATCAGGCCGCGGCTGTACTGATGGCGGCGCTTACGTGCGCCTGCATCGACGACACGCAGCCCGACGAGCTCGCGGTCGCACTTGTGCGCGCGTTCGCGGAACTCCAGAATCCGCACCACGCGGATCTGGAGGCATTCAAGTCGCTCGCACGAACGCGGTCACAGGCATTCCTTGAGGCGGCGCGCCGCCTGTGTCTGACGGGATGGACCCAACCGAACGTCGATTGGGTCGAGGCGGCCTTGATGTCATCCAAGACGCACGTCGAGGCATGGGGGAACATCGAGAGGGCTGTCGCCAACTGGCTGCGATGTTATTCCCTGGAACCGGAGCCCAATGCCCGCTTCCGCGGGGCAGTGAGCGCGGAAAAAAGAGCGAAGAGAACACGGAGAATCAATGAGAACCTGCAGGCCTTGTCGAACGCGGAGCAAGGAATGCTGGAGGGCATGGAAGAAACAGTCGGCGATATCGGCGCTCTTACTCGGCTGGCATTCGCCCTCATGGCCGGCGCGCCGATCGCCCCGTTCGTGAAGGGCATTGTGCGGTGGTGTCTCGCGGACATGGTCAACCAGAATCAAGGACGGCTCTACGACGAATTCGAGTACGTCGTCAGGATGAACCGGGTCGACTGGGTGGCTGCGCGGGTCGCGTTGTTGAAGGAAGGCGGTAGACTTCGTGGCGCAGACGCTTCCAGGGTCGGAACATGGGCTCTGATCGTACTGCTGCGAGCAACCGGAGATTTGGACGACGCTAGGGAAGCCGAGGAACTGGCGGCGAAGATCAGCGACTTCAAGTCACGTAGTTGGCGACTTGTCGAGACGTACTGCGCTTCCGATCCGTGCGACCCGTCGGCGTCGAAGCCGCTGAACGTCGAAGGTACGGCGCGTCGGTACGAGGCGATTGACGCATCATCACTTTACACCCGCTCGGCCAGGGGTGGAGATGAGCTCTTCCTGGAGATGGCTAGGCCGGGCGTGGTTCGGTTCGAAGCCGAAGTTGGGTTCAACAAGCATCGGGAATTCGCCGCGGACGTTCTGAAGCGGCGCGGGCTCTCATTGGGGCGGGGGTTGTTTTTCCTCGGCCCGCACAGCGCTCTTCTGACAGGGGAGATGGCGGCGACGTTGGCAACGGAGTCCGAGGCGCGCTTCGGGTCAGCTTCCGATTGTTCGGAAACGGATCGATGGGCGATATCGCAGCACCAGCTCGTGCTTGCGTTTCCGAAGCTGAGCGCGGAGGAGCAGGTGAACGCCATGTTGGGAACGACGGCCGGTGCGGACGTTCTGCGGTCACTGTTGGAAGTCATGAAGCCCCTCGATGTGACGGTTTTCGACCGCTATTTCCACAAGGCGTGCAGCGAGAACGACGCTCGTAGTCTGTATTTTCTGCTGGCATTCGCGAAAGGAAGCGATACGCACATTTCTCGTGGGACCCGGGATCTTCTCGCGTCGCTGCTGACATCGGAGTCGGCCCTTCTCCGAATGGCTGTGTTCGAAAGGAGCTTTCGGCTCCGCGACGAGACGCTGATGAGATTGGTGGTCGATGGCGGGTGGGGCGCCGACAAGGGAGGCGAGCGAAACAGCTACGAGAATGCGTATGGCTCCGCTATTCTGGTGGAAGGAGTGTTGCGCAATTGGATCTCGGTCGATGTCGCATTGGGGAGAATTTCCTCGGGGCATCACGGTTGGGCCGCAAGACGGCTCGGACCAACGGCTGCGCGAAGAGTTGCGAGACTAATCGACTCGTCCATAAGGGCTGCGGTGTCCGTGCGCGTGGAGAATACGCTGCCGGACGTCGAATACCGCTGCCGGCACGAAACCCAACCGAATTCGTTTCCGTACAGTGTGACAGAAACGGAAGGACGATCGGATGATGTTTCCGGGCCGCGGCAGCGGCGACCGGAGAGTGACGAGGCATTCGAAGAGCAGGAGAGGCGGCGGCACGAAGCGTTCGAGACGTTCAGGAAGAAGTTGGACCAGGCGAGTGCCGGGATCCTCGTGGACGACATTGCTAAGGAGGAATTCGAGGCGATTGTGGACGCAGATCCCGATGCCGCGGATCGCTGGTACCGCTTGTTTTCGGGACTGAGTGAGGGTGCAAGGCAGCCTGTTCACAACCTGGTTCTGATGCTTGCGTACGCGTTGCGAGAACGGTCCCCGAGGCGGACGGTTACGCTGCTCAGGTCCGTCTACGGAGAGGTTGGACCCATTCGGTTCACCGTCGGCGGCGCGCGGGTGCCGCTGGAGGCGGTGATTGCGTGGAGTGCGGCGGGCAGTGGGGCAGGTCGTGAGTGGTGCCATGAGCGGCTGAACATGGCGAGGAACGACCACGAGCTCGCAACGGAAGTGCTGGCGGCGTTGTCGAGTCGGGGGGAGGCCGTGTTGAACGAGTTCATTCGCGAGCGATTGGACAGGGGAGAACCGGAAGGCACGGCGAGGGCATTGCTCGTCGCGGGATTCTCGAATCAACACGATCATGTCAGGGACGTACTGGCTTCGTACCGAGACGCAACGGGCTTCATTGGCGAGGCGTACAAGGCGGCGAAGTACGCACATGATAGAGACGGGTGGGCTCGATACTGGTTCGAGGAGATGTGCAAGGCGGACGGTCCGACGGAGTTCTGGCGGTACTCGGTACTGTTTACCAAGATTGTGGACGGCCGGTTCGCGATATGGAGTTCAGAATACGAGCAGCGAGGCGAGCCGATGTCCCTGTTCGCGCCGAGCATAGATGAGGAAGTGAACCGGCGGATGGAGAAGTGGCGCAAACACAGGGAGAAGACGCTGTTCGGAGCGAAGAAGCCGCCGGAGGTGTTTCTGCCCCAATGGGCCGGGGCCAAGTAACAGTCGAGCGGGAGACGCGCGGTGAGTGAACACATGACGGACCGGCATGATCGGATAGTCGCGTGGGCCTTGCGGGATGAGGACGCCAATCACCATGGAATGGCCTGACGTGCAGCGGCGCATCGCGGGCGGGGAGGACGCCCGCACCGAGTTCAAGCGGAGGCTGGGAGACCTGCGCGGCGTCGGCAGGACGGTCCGGGCGTTCGCGAACGGGGATGGGGAGCTTGTCGTCAGCGGCGTCGATGATGGCGGCGCCGTCGTTGGCGACGGGGAGAACCCGGAAACCGTTCAGGAGCGGTTGGCGAGCTTTCTGCAGACCGGTTGCGGCAAGCCCGTGACCGCGGCGTGCGGCAGGCACGAGTCCGAGGACGGGTGGGTGCACTGGATCGACGTCTACCGGCATCAGCGCGGATACGAGCCGTTCTCCTGCGACGGCCGGTTCTGGATCAGGCGGGGGCGGAGCACGGGGGCGCCGTCGCCCTCGGAGCTGCAGGAGCTGCTGAACACCTTCGGACTCGTGCTGACGGAGAAGCAGATCATCCCGTCGGCATCCGTCGACGACATCGATTTCGGCGCCGTGCGGGCGTTCATGCGCGCGCAGGGCCTCGATCCGGACGAAGAGCGCCAGCCGGCTCGGGAGGACGATCTGAAGAACGGCAGCATCGTCGACGAGCTGGATGGTGTCCCGGGGCCGACGCTGTACGGGTTGATGGTATTCGGCCGCGACCCCCAGGCATTCGCGCACACGCTGAGCCTGTTCGTGCAGTGCACCGCGTACGGGGGTACGGATCGGGCGCGCAAGGGCGGCGCTCCGCGGTCGCGCAACGAGATGATGGCGAACGCCATGGTCGTCGGTGGGCTGATGGAACGGCGCGGACGGGGCTGGCTGACGATGCGGCACGCCATGCGGCGCTTCAACGGAACCGAGCCGGAGCTTGTCAGCGACGAGCGAAACCGGTTCGTGCGGGTGACGTTCGAGCGGGGGGCACGCGGTGTCATCCCGGCCGCCGGGGGTTCCACATGACGAGAGCGAGCGGGCGAGCCGTCGGACAGGAGACACGCTGCGATGTCCATCCTTGACGCGTCGTTGCGGAAGACCTGGGACTCGTTGCGGGCGAGGAAGCAGGTGCAGGAGGACTTTCTCGACGAGGTCCGGCTGAAGGGGCTGCGGGGGATTCGCAACCTGCGGGTGGCGTTCGACTACCCGGTGTCCGTGATTGCCGGGCCGAACGGGTGCGGCAAGTCCACGGTGCTGTTCGCGTGCGCAGCGGCGTACGCGCCGGCCGGCCGGAGCGTACGCGCGTACACGCCGGCCGCGCTGTTTCCGGGCTTCTCGAATGGCGGCGAGGGCGGCTTCGTCGACGAGGCAGGCGGGACCGCACTGGAGTTCTACTATCTCGCCGCCGGTGTCCGCTACTCGATGGTCTGGAGGAAGGGTCGATCGTGGAGCCGGGGCTTCATGGGGCGGAAGGACGTACGGCAGCCCGAACGAGAGTTGTACCTCCGAACGCTTGCGAACCTCACGAATCCCTCCGAGGTGCGCGGCCTTCTGCAGCTCGGTCGCGGGACGTTCGACGCCGAGGAAATCACTCCGGACCTGCTGCTGTTCGCCCGCCGCATCCTGCCGCAGAAGTACCGCGGCGTCTCGTTGCTGCGCGCGCGCAACCGGGATCTCCTGTTCGCCGGCCTGGAGCATGACAATGCGGTCCGCTACTCCGAGTTCCACATGTCGGCGGGCGAGCGCGCCATCCTGCGGATGTCGAAGGACGTCTCCAGCTTGAAGCGCGCGCTGATCCTCATCGACGAAATCGAGGCCGGGTTGCATCCGTGGACGCAGCAGCAGCTCATGCTGGAGCTCCAGCGTATTGCGTTGCGCAACGATCTGCAGGTCGTGGTGACGACGCACAGCCCGGTGGTGCTCGACAGCGTGCCGCCCGAGGGCCGCATCTTCCTGGAGCGGGACGCGGCCACGCTCGACGTCACGCGCACGCCCGCCTACCGCGACATCTTCCAGAAGGCGCTCTACGGCCAGTCGACCGACCGGTTGTCCATCCTCTGCGAGGACGAGGTGGCGGAAGGCGTGATCCTGGGCGTCCTGGACGTGCTGAACTACCGCAACGGCACCCGCCACGACGATTTCGTGGTCGGCCGCGATACCGGGAGCGCCGAGTTCAAGGGGCACATTCACGCGTTCGGCAAGTTCGGGAAGCTGGCCGGCTTCGTCTTCGTGCTCGACGGGGACGCACAGGACAGGGCGCCCGTCCTCATCGAGGCGGCGAGTCAGTACGGCCACAAGCTCGAACCCTTGTTCCTGCCGGGCCGGAGCTCGCCCGAGGCCTGGATATGGAGCGCGATCAGGGACCGGCCGGGCGAGTACGCGCGGGAGTACGGCTTGTCTGCGCAGGACCTGCGCGCACGTCTTGCATCCATCGAGCAGACGTTCGCCGGCGACGCGACGACGCGCCGGCAGGACGTGCCGAAGGCGATGGTGCGGGCCTTGGCCGACGAGTTGACGCGGGCCGTGCCGGAGATCGCGCGGATCGCCGGCAGGCTGGAAACCGAGGCGGCCCGTGGAGAGATGGCCGCGTTCAGCGTCGGGCTCACGGAGCGGATCGACGCGTGGCGACAGGCAGGCGCGCGCTGATGACAGACTATCCCCGCATTCCCTACGGCTTGGCCAACTTCCGGCGCATCCGCATGGAGCGGCGGCTCTACGTGGACAAGACCCGGTTTCTCCACGCGCTGGAGCAGGTGGATCACGCCGTTCTGATCCGGCCGCGCCGCTTCGGCAAGACCTGCTGGGTGTCCGTGCTGGACCACTACTACGACCGGACCTGGGCCCACGAGTTCGACGCCGTGTTCGGCGGTACGGACATCGGCGCGCAGCCCACCGAGCAGCGGCACCGCTACGTGGTCCTGCGCTTCAACTTCTCCGCGTTCAAGACCGCCCTCGACGGTCTGGAGCACCACTTCGAGGAGTACTGCCAGCTTCGACTGCGCGGCGCGCTGGAGCGGAATCCGGACCTGTTCCCCGAGGCGGCGGTCCGGCGGATCCGCGCCCCTGCGTCCGTCAACGGCCAGCTCAACGAGCTGTTCATGTATGCCGCCGACCACGGCATTCCCCTCTGCGCGCTCATCGACGAGTACGACAACTTCGCCAACACGGTGCTGGCCCACCACGGCGAGGCGGCGTACCAGCGCTTCACGCACGGCGGCGGCTTCTACCGCAACTTCTTCGCCACCCTCAAGGCCGGCACCGACGCGGGGAGCGGCGGGCTGGAGCGCCTGTTCGTCACCGGCGTCTCGCCAGTCACCCTCGACGACGTCACCAGCGGCTTCAACATCGGGAGGAACATCAGCCTGCGCCCCGAGTTCAACGACCTGCTGGGGTTCACCGAGGACGAGGTGCGGAGCCTGCTGGAGGTGTATCGGGACTGCGGCGTATTCGACCAGGACGTCGACGCGGCCCTGGACGTGATGCGCGAGTGGTACAACGGCTACCGGTTCGCGGAAGAGGCGGAGGGCGATCTCTACCACACGGGTATGGTCCTCTATTACCTGTGCGAGTCCGTCCCGAACCGATCCATGCCGGATGAGCTGATCGACACCAACGCTTGCATCGATTACGGCAAGTTGCGGCCCCTTCTTCTTGCGAGGGGTTCCCCCTCGCGCTCCCCCGCTGAGGGCTCTCTGGTGGTCGGCCGGGAGCTCAACGGCAACTTCGAGCTTCTGCGGCACGTCATCGGCGAAGGACGCGTGGATGGCAAGGTGCAACCCAGCTTTCCGCTGGAGCGGCTGCACGAGCGGGAGAACTTCCTCTCCCTGTTGTATTTCTTCGGCCTGCTGAGTTTTCGGCACGTCTCCGGCGACACGCCGCGCCTGGGGATTCCCAACCAGACCGTGCGGCGGCTGATGTACGGCTACCTGCGCGACGCGTGGCGCGACGTGGACGTGTTCTCCGTCGACGCCTACGACTTCTCGCGTCTGGTGCGCGCCATGGCCTACGAGGGGGCCTGGCGGCCGGCGCTGGAACACCTGCGCGACGCGATTCGGCGCCAGACCGGGATTCGCGACTACGTCGACGGCGAAAAGGTGGTGCACGCCTTTCTCGCCGCGCACTTCAGCCTGCTCGACGTGTTCCTGATCCACACGGAGCACGAGTTGAACAAGGGCTATGCCGTCCTCTACCTGGAGCCTTTCGCAGCCCACTACCCCGGCGCGGCGTTCGGCTACGTGATCGAGGTCAAGTACCTGAAGCGGCGCGAGTCCCTGGCCGAGTCCGTGGTGGCGGAGAAGATGCGGGAGGCTGCCGATCAGGTGCGGCGCTACTTGGCGGACGAGGATCTGCACCGCCGCCATCCGTCCGTGCGGCACATCGGCTTGGCCGTGGTGTTCCACGGCTGGGAGATGGTGGCCTGCGAAGCGGTGGGCGACGGTCCGGAGCACGTGCAGGGGCGGGCATGAGCGCACCGGAGCGACCCGGCCCGCATCCGGCGCCTGACACCGTCCTCGACCGTCTGATCGCCAACCTGCGGGCGAAGAATGCGCCACTCGACGGCCAGACGGGCCCGGCCGCGATCCTGTGGCCGGATCCAAAGCGGGAGTGGGCGCCGCTGGTTGATCTGTTCCTTCAGCGTCTTGAGGAGTACCTCGCCCTGGGCGACTACGCGCCGGGGCACCGCACCGGTCCGGCCGTCTGGCTGCGTTGCATCGTTGACGGAACGCTGGGCGAGCCGAATGTTCCCAAGGGCCGTCCCCCGATCATCTACCTGCCGGGCGTTGCGCGGCAGGACCTCCGTGCGGGCGAGGAGTGCCCGGAGGGGCTGAAGCCGCTGGTGGAGCTGCTGTTCCGGGGCGCCCTGTGGCACCAGCCGAACGGGAGCGACTGGACCGTGAACGCCTTCCTGACCTCCCGGAAGACGCTGGGTCTGGACGTTGCGGGGGATCGCGCCACGTCGGAGGCGCTGTTGCGCGCGCTGGAAGAGGTGGCGCTGACGCCGGTGGCACAGCTCGAGGGACGTCACCTGGAGGCGGACGACTTCGATCGCATGCTGGCCGGGGACGTCATCCGGGATCTCCTGCGGTGGATGGGCGATCCCGACACGACGCGCAACCGATTGGGCGAGAACGGCTGGCACGCGTTCTGCAATCGCTGCCAGGACGAGTTGGGGTTCAGTCCGCGGCAGGAGGCGGACGTCGTCGCCGGAGAACGCATGGCGAAGGGCGAGGGGGCGTGGGCGGCGGTGTGGGAGCGGTTCACCGAGGCGCCGGGCAGCTACGGCGACATCGCCGGTCTCCTGCGGCGCAGCGCCCCCGCGGACGCGCTCCGTTTCGAGGAACGGGAACGGTGGCCGGACCTGAACGACCAGGACGAGGAGGCGGTGCGGCTCGCGCTGCAGGGGCTTCCGGATCTCTCGCACCGAGAGGCATGCGAGGCGGTGGCGGGCCTGGAAGAGAAGCACGGGGAACGACGCGCGTGGGTGTGGGCTCGCCTGGGGCTGGCGCCGATGGCGGCGATTCTGAAGCCGCTCGGGAGCCTGGCGACTGCTGCGCAGCGGGCTCTGGGCGGCACCGAGCCCGCCGATGTGGCGGATGCGTACCTGGAGCGTGGGTGGCAGGCCGACCTCGGGGCGTGGCAGGCGGTGGCCGCGGCGCCGGTCGCCGACGAAGCATGTGTGGCGGCGGCGGTACGCCATTTGCTCCAGCCGTGGCTGGAGGATTCGGCTCGGGCGTTTCAGGCGGCGCTTGCACGTGGGCCCCTGCCGGGCGCTGGCGGGCAACCGGCCGTCGAGGCGGAGGACGACGGTTGTCTCGTGTTCGTGGACGGGCTGCGCTTCGATCTGGCGCAGCGTCTGGCGGAACGGTTGGAAGGCCGCGGGTTCCGCGTCGACCTGGGGCGGCGGTGGGCGGCGCTCCCGACGGTGACCGGCACCGGCAAACCGGCGGTGACACCGGTGGCAGAGCAGATCGACGGTGACACGCTGGGGCAGGCGTTCGGCGCGCGGATACGGGTCGGCGGCAGACCGGCCGCCGGCCCCGGTGCGCGCCCCGCCCATGCGTCCGATCCGCGCCCCGCCGACGCGCCGGCCCTGCGCGCGGCGCTGGAGGCGGCGGGCTACCAGATCCTGGGTGGCGATGGCGCCGACGCGCCACGAACGCATCCGGCGCGCGGCTGGCTGGAGACGGGCGAGTTCGACACGCTCGGCCACCAGCGGGACGGGCGGCTCGCGCGGGATCTCGACCGGGAGCTGGAGCGTGTGGCTGAACGGGTCGAGCGCGTGCTCGACGCCGGCTGGACGTCGGTGCGGGTGGTGACGGACCACGGGTGGCTGTTGCTGCCCGGCGGACTCCCGAAGGTGGATCTGCCGAAGCACCTCACCGAGAGCCGCTGGGCGCGCTGTGCGGCGATGGCCGGCGAATCGGCGCCCGACGTCATCCGCGCTCCCTGGCATTGGAACGGCGCGCAGTGGTTCGCGACTCCGCCCGGCGTGGCCTGCTTCAACCGATCCGAGGAGTACGCGCACGGCGGCCTGAGCATCCAGGAGTGCCTCATCCCGGATCTCGTCGTGACGCGTATTGCAGGAGGAGAAACGGCCGGCGGCATTACGTCGGTGACGTGGCGCGGCCTCCGCTGCTTCATCGAAGCGGAGGTCCGCGGCGGACCCGTGACGGCCGATCTGCGCCTGGGCCGGCCTACCGGCGAGTCGGTGGCCGCGGCTGCGAAACCGGTCGACGCCGAGGGCGCCGTCAGCCTGGTGCTGGCCGACGACGAGCACGAGGCGGCGGCGCTGGTGCTGGTGCTGCTGGACGACGCGGGCCGCGTGCTGGCCCAGCGGCCGATCCGTGTGGGAGAGGACGTATGAGCGAGTCGGTCGCAATGGACCCACTGGACACTCTTGCCGCGGAGGCCTTCCCGGGCTACCTCGTTCGCAAGGACCTGGTACGTCGGTACGCGCGGCAGTATCCCGTCCCGACCTACGTGGTCGAATTCCTGCTGGGACGCTATTGCGCGAGCGTGGACGACCGCGAGATAGCGGAAGGGCTGGAGATCGTCGAGCGGCAGCTCCGGGGCCGGACGGTGCGGACCAGCGACCAGGAGATCTTCAAGTCCCGCGCGCGCGAGAACGGATCCGTCAAGCTGATCGACGTGGTTCGCGCCAGGCTGGACGCGAAGAACGACTGCTACGTCGCCGAGCTGCCGAGCCTGAACCTGAACGACGTGCAGGTGTCGGACGCCATCGTCAAGGACAACGAGCGCATGCTGGGCGACGGGTTCTACGCCGAGGTGACGCTGGGCTACGATCCGGTCGAGTCGCAGGACGCATCCGGCCGCCCGTTCCGCGTCGCGCAGTTGCGTCCCATCCAGATGTCGAAGCCGGACGTGCTCGACGTGCTGGCGAGGGGGCGCCGCGAGTTCACGACCGAACGTTGGCGCGACTTTCTCATCCGCTCCGCGGGCCTTGAGCCGGCCAGCCTGGACGAGGCGGCCAAGCGCGTCGTGCTGCTGCGCATGGCGCCGTTCGTCGAGCGCAACTACAACCTGGTCGAGCTGGGTCCGCGCGGCACCGGCAAGAGCCACATCTACCAGCAGCTCTCCCCGTACTCGCACCTGCTGTCGGGCGGCAAGGCCACCGTCGCCAAGATGTTCGTGAACATGGCCAACGGGCAGCGCGGCCTGCTCTGCCAGTACGACGTGGTCTGCTTCGACGAGATCGCCGGGATCTCCTTCGACCAGAAGGACGGCGTCAACATCATGAAGGGCTACATGGCCTCCGGCGAGTTCAGCCGCGGCAAGGAGAGCATCCGCGCCGAGGGCGGCATCGTCATGGTCGGCAACTTCGAGGTGGACGTCGAGCAGCAGCAACGGATCGGCCACCTCCTGAGCCCGCTGCCGAAGGAGATGCGGGACGACACCGCGTTCCACGACCGCATCCACGCCTACGCGCCCGGCTGGAACTTCCCGAAGCTCAATCCCGCCGATCACCTGACCGACCATTTCGGACTGGTGAGCGACTTCCTCAGCGAGTGCTGGACCCGCCTGCGGCAGACCAGCCGGGTCTCGGTGCTTCAGAACCGGGTGTTCTGGGGCGGCGCCCTCAGCGGACGCGACGTGGAGGCCGTGCACAAGACCTGCTCCGGTCTCGTGAAGCTGCTCTTCCCCGATCCCGACCAGCCCGTGTCGGACGACGACCTCGAATGGATCGTGCGGCTGGCCCTGGAGTCGCGCCGGCGCGTGAAGGAACAGCAGAAGCGGTGCCTGAAGAGCGAGTTCCGCAACACGCACTTCTCCTTCACGCTGGGCGTCGACGGGATCGAGCAGTTCGTCTCCACGCCGGAGCTGCACAGCGATGAAGCCATCGACGGGGACCCGCTGCCGCCGGGCCAGGTCTGGGCGATCGGCCCCGGCCGGGGCGAGATCGGCGCGGGTCTGTATCGCATCGAGATCGCCGCCGGCCCCGGCAGCGGCGCGAAGGTGCTGAACCACCCCGTCCCGCCCGCGTTCCGGGAGAGTGTCAAGGTCGGCGAGCAGAACCTCTACGCGCGCGCCAAGGAGCTGATCGGCGATCGCGACCCGCGAGCCCACGAGTACACCATCCAGCTCCGGCCTTTCGATGCCGACACGTCCGGGGCCGGACTCGGGCTGCCGGTCCTCGTGGCCTGCGTGGGCGGGTTGCTGGAGCGGAGCACACGCGGGGGAACCATCATCGTAGGACCGCTGAACCTGGGCGGGTCGATAGAGACGATTCCCAACCCCGTCGCCGTCGCGGAGCTCGCGGTAGACAAGCAGGCCGCCACCCTGCTGATGCCGGTCTCGGCCCGGCGCTCCCTGAACGACCTGCCGGACGACTTGTGGACGAAGATCAACGTCGAGTTCTACAGCGACCCGGCGGACGGCGTGTTCAAGGCGCTGCTGGAGTAGGAGCGTCCGCT
Source organism: Vicinamibacterales bacterium (assembly GCA_965116825.1). Lineage (GTDB taxonomy): Bacteria > Acidobacteriota > Vicinamibacteria > Vicinamibacterales > UBA8438 > WTFV01. The sequence continues at coordinate 1,463,245 of OZ220736.1, read as the reverse complement.
CGCCGACTTCATCGATAGAATAAGGAGAGGACAAGAAGCAGTGGGCGTTACACACGTAAGGGTCACCATCCGGAACCCGGCCGATCCCTCGAGAAGCTGGGAGGGGCCGTTCCTCGTCGATACCGGCGCGATAGACTCGCTCGTTCCGAGATCCCACCTGGAAGCCATAGGCCTCGCACCCAAGGCCCAACGCGTCTACGAGATGGCGGACGGCCGCGAGGTCACGATGGACGTCACGACCGGAGAAATCGAGTTCATGGGCGAGTTCACGGCCGGCCTCATCATCTTCGGGGACGCCGGCGCCGAGCCGCTGCTGGGCGTCACGGCGCTGGAATCTGCCGGCATCGAGGTCGATCCGCAGAACCAGCGGCTGAAGAAACTACCCGCGGTGCGGCTCAAGGGACTTCGATGAGCCGTGGCATGCGGCAACTCGGCGTTCAGGGGACCTGCGCAAGGTGACGTCCCCGGGCCGCCCGCAGATCGAGGGTGTAGGTTCGCGTACATCCGCGTGCTCGAGACCGAGCATCGGTTCAGGATCGGCGCGCGGCCGCGCGCGCAATGGCGTCGTCCATCGCTTCGAGGGTGACCGGCGCGTCCGGTTGCGGCAGCATCCCCTTGAGCTGCGTGACCGACGCCGTGACGGGTGCGACTCGCAGGCAGCCGTCGTCTTCCAGCAGGAAGTCGATCTTGTCGCCGGGCTTCAGGTGCAGCCTGTCGCGAATCGGCTTCGGCAAGGTCACCTGCCCCTTGCTGGTAATCGTTGCTTGCATTACATTCCCCCGCAATCCTTACTTGAGAGTAAGGCTACAGCCGAGTGATGACCGCAGAGCTCGCCTCCCGGCTCGCCTCTTGATGGCCACGTTCGCCGGTCCGTACGTCAACCGGGCGCTGCTGTTTCCGATGCAGGAGGTGTTCGAGGACTTCGTCACCGCCGCCGTTCGCCGACACCAGCGGCGTTTCACGGTGCGCGCCCAGACGTCTGCAAGGCCGCCGGCAGCGCTCACTCGAAGCCCAGCTCGACGCGCCCGATCCCCGGGAAGTCCGCCTCCAGCCGCTCCCCCGCCTCGGCGGGGTAGATGACGTCGGTGGTGACCCCGGTGGTCACGAAATCGCCGCGCGAGAGGGCGAGCCCGTGGCGCGGCAGCTCGTTGGCCAGCCACGCCATGACCTCGAGCGGGTGGCCCAGGACGTTGCCCCCTGAGCCGGTCAGCTTCTCTTCGCCGTTGACGAGCAGCCGCGTCCGCTGCGCGGCGAGGTCGAGCCCGCGCCAGTCGTCCACCGGCGCCCCGTGGATCCAGGCGCTGTGAATGGCGATGTCGGCCGCGAACGACTCCGGCGTGAACCGGTCGAGGCCCGCGAAGTGATGCTCGACCAGCTCGATGGCCGGGTACAGCGCCCCGACATGCTCGGCGATGGACCGGCGATTGTGGCCCCCTTCGATCGCCGGCACGTCGGCCGCCATGCGGAAGGCGATCTCGACCTCGATCAGCCGGATGACGTAGTCGGCGGCGCGCAGGGTGACGCCCGACTCGTGCAGTCGCGCCGTGAACAGGCGGCCGAACACCGGATAGGGCACGCCCAGCATGCGCTGCGCGGCGGGATTCGTCAGCGCCACCTTGTAGCCCGCGGTCTCGCCGCCCCAGTGCGCACACAGCCCGTCGACCAGCGCGGCCTGGGCCTGGTAGGCCGCCGCGAGGTCCGGCGGCATGAGCGCCGGCGGCAGCTCGTCGACGCGTTCGCGCCCTGTGCGGAGCGACTGGAGATACTGTGCGGTCTCGTTGATGCTCATGGGGTTGTCCGGCGCGGCCTGTCCGACGACACCAGTATACGGTCACCGGTTACAGGGGGCGGGCAATCGGCCGACGCTCGTCCGCGGCACAAGAACCCGGTTGCGGGAGATGGTGGAGATCCTCCGTCGCGTATGAGGAGTACACGGGCTCGCCTGCGATCGCCGGCCGAGCCGCATCGTGCTGGTCGACGACGAACGTCGTCTGCCGAAGAGCACGAAGTGACAGCGAAGGTTCAGTGCCTGCCCCTGGCTGGCCTTGACAGCAAGCATCCGTGCGGGCATCGTGGGCGCGATGCATCGAAGCGCCTTTCTGCCGAGGCTCGCCGGAGTTTGCCTTGCCGCCCTCACCCTGGCGCCGGTCCTCGCCGGGGTGCCCGCCACTGCGTCCGCGGAGACCCGCGGCTACGTGATCTCCATGGTGCATACGGCCACCTACGCAAGCCCGGACACCTGCCCGCGGGGATACAACGGCGGGCTGGCCGATCTGAAGGTGCGGCGCCTGGTCCGGCGGGGCTTCAGCGAGGAAGAGGCCGTCGCGATTCTCGCCAACGGCGGCGTGGACCGGGACGGCAACCGCGTCCGGATCGCGGAGCTTCCCGAGCTGAACGGCATCGAGGTGAACCCGGGCAATGTTCCCGTTCTGGTCCCGGATCCGGAGATCCACACGGCGCACGGCCGGTTCGCCTACGGCTTCAATCTGAACGGCGAGGTGGAGCCCGATGCGTTCGAGGACCCCGACAGCGGCGAGCGGGGCGTCGACAACCGTATGTGGCGCGCGCTGGGCTGCTTCGAGGTCTACCAGGTGCGGCGGCCCGTGCGGCCGTACAACGAGGGCATCGCCTGGGACACGGCGCTGGATGCGATGCCGGCCTGGCTGATGTCGATCGCCGGCGACGACCTGGACCGCGACGGGGAGGTCACCGTCACCTTCGACCGGGCGCTGAACGTCGCCATGCGGGACGCCCGCGGCGGCGTGCTGTCGGGCGCCACCTACGTGGTCGATCCCGACCCGCGCTCGCACAGCGAGTTCCGGGGGCGCATCGAGAACCGGGTGCTCACCATCGAGCCCGGCGACTTCTCCATTCAGGGGGAATCGCAGTTCTACGCGATCCTGCGGTTCACCGGAACCCGCCTGCGGCTGGAGCTGGCGGAGGACGGCGGCGCGGCGGGCATCATCGGCGGCTACCAGCCGTGGCGCGACTACTTCCACTACTTGGCGATTCGAGGCGAGGAGAACGCGCAGGTCGATCTGGCCGGGGTGTACTACGCCCTGCGGCGCCTGGCCGACGGCGCGCCCGACCCGGAGACCGGGGAGAGCACCGCAATCTCGGCCGCCTACTTTCTGGAGGCGGTCCCCGCGTTCCATGCGACCCTCTCCGGCGAGGTCGTGGCCGCGGCGGTCGGTCCCGGACCGCTGCTCAGCGGTCCCGCGGTGAGCGAGAACGTGACCCTCGATCCGGAGTGAACGACATGGACGGGAGGATGCACATGCCTGCGACGCGGGCGCCCCGCGGCTCTCGGTTCTGCGCGGGCCCTTGCCGCGGACTGCCGGCGGCTCTGCTGGCCGGACTGATCATGGGTGCGTCGGCGGTGGCCGGCGCGGCGGGCGAGATGACCTTCCTGCGCCTGACGCCGGCGCAGTACCAGCGCGCCGTCCACGAGATATTCGGGCCCGGCATCCAGGTGGACGAAGGCACGACGGTGCTCGGCGTCCGCGACCGGGGGCTGCTGGCGCTCGGGGCCCGGCGGAGCACGCTGAGCGCGGCGGAGATCGAGCGCTTCGAGGCGCTGGCGCAGCAGGTCGCCGCGCAGGTGACGGATCCGGCGCGGAGGGCCACGCTCATCGGGTGCCGGCCGGAGGTGGAGGACGCGCCCGACGATGCCTGCGCGGCGCGGTTCGTCACGCGGGCCGGGCGGTTTCTCTTCCGGCGCCCGCTGACCGCCGACGAGGCCACTCTGTACGTGGCGGTGGCGCGCAACGCGGCGGAGACCCTGAACGACTACTACGGCGGACTGCGCGCGGCGCTCGCCGGGATGCTGGTGGCGCCGGAGTTCCTGTTCCGCGTGGAACGCAGCGAGCCCGATCCCACCGATCCCGGCAAGCTGCGGCTGGACGCGTGGTCGCGCGCCTCCCGGCTCAGCTTCTTCCTGTGGGACAGCGCGCCGGACGCCCTGCTCCTCGACGCCGCCGAGTCCGGCAAGCTGCTGACGCCGGACGGGCTCGACCGGCAGGTGGAGCGGCTGCTGGCGTCGCGGCGGGTCGAGCAGGGGCTGCGGGCGTTCTTCTCGGACATGCTGCAGTTCGACCGTTTCGCGACGCTCTCCATCGATTCGAGCCTCTTCCCGCGGTTCACGAAGAACGTGGAGGACGATGCGCGCGAGCAGACCCTGCGGACGGTCGTCGATCACCTGTTGCACCGTGACCGCGACTACCGCGATCTGTTCGTCTCGCGCGACACGTTCCTGACGCCGCCGCTGGCGGCCATCTACGGGGTGCCGCTGGCGCGCTCGCAGGAGCTGGGCGGGGCCGTACCCTGGGTGCCCTATCGCTTCCCCGAGGGCGACAGCCACGTCGGGCTGCTCGCGCAGGTGAGCTTCCTGGCCCTGCACTCGCATCCCGGTCGATCGTCGCCGACACTGCGGGGACAGGCGGTGCAGGAGATCTTCCTGTGCCGGCGGGTGCCGCCGCCGCCGCCGGACGTCGACTTCAGCCTGCTGCAGGATACGTACAACCCCGATTTCCGGACGACGCGCGACCGTCTGCGTGAGCATCGGGAGAACCCGGCGTGCGCGAGCTGTCACAACCTGACGGATCCCATCGGGCTGACGCTGGAGGTGTTCGATGCGGCCGGCGGGTACCGGACCACCGAGAACGGCGCGCCGATCGACGCCAGCGGCGAGCTCAACGGCAGGACCTACGACGGGCCGCCCGGATTGGGGCAGGCGCTGCGGGACGAGCCGCGGGCGGCCTCCTGCTTCGTCGAGCGGGCGTACTCCTACGGCGCGGCGCGGATGCCGACGGAGGGCGAACGGGCCTGGCTCGCCGACGTGCAGGCGGAGCTGGCGGACGGCGGTTTGCGTTGGCGGGCGCTGATGCGCCGCATCGCGAGGAATCCGGACTTCTACACGGTGGTCCCGGGAGCATCGTGACCGGCGCGTTTGGCGGAAGCGTGACCGGCGCGTTCACGCTGCAGTGAACTAGAGGGGTCCGGTAGCGTCGGGTCGAGCCTGGTCGGGGTGGGTCGGAGATCGGTTGGAGAGGAACACCGACATGAGTGCTACACGCGAGATCGGCCGCCGCACGGTGCTGCGCGGCATCGTGAAGGGCGGCGCAGCCGTCGCCGTCGGGCTGCCGGTGCTGGAGTGCTTCCTGAACACGAGCGGGACGGCCTACGCGGCAACCGCCGGCGCCGCCGCCGCGCCCCTGCCGCCCTGCTTCGGCACGTGGTTCTGGGGCCTCGGCCTGACGCCCAACCACTGGGAGCCCGCGGCCACCGGTCCCGACTACGAGCTGCCGGAGCACCTGGCCGGACTGCAGCCCGTCAAGTCGAAGATCAACCTGTTCAGCGGCATGCAGGTGTTTCTGGACGGCAAGGTGAACCAGAACCACTACTCCGGCGCCCAGGGCCAGGCCACCGGCATGGTGTCGCGCAACGGCAGCGACTACTCGACGAGCCTCGACACCCTCATCGGCGAGCAGATCGGGCGCGGCACGCGGTTCCGCTCCCTTGAGGCGACCTGCGACGGCGACAGCAGCGCGAGCTGGAGCGCGCGCGGGTCCAGCGGCCTGAACCCGTCGGAGACGTCGCCCCTGGCGCTGTACGCGCGCATCTTCGGGGACGGCTTTCAGGACCCGAACGTGGCGGATTTCAAGGCCGACCCGGCGGTGATGGTGCGGCACAGCGTGCTCTCCGCGGTCAGCGAGCAGCGCAGGAGGCTGATGTCCGCGGTGTCGGCGTCGGACCGGCGGCGGCTGGACGAGTACTTCTCGTCCGTGCGCGACCTGGAGCAGAAGCTGGCGTTCGAGCTCGACCGGCCGGCGCCGCTGCCCGCCTGCACCGTGCCGGCGGAGGGGACGGAAGATATCGGATCGCTGGTCGAGCAGGTCGAGCGCAGCCACCGGCAGTTCGCGCGGCTTCTCGCCCACGCGATGGCGTGCGGCCAGACGCGGATCTTCAATCTCACGATGGGCTCGGCGTTCTCCCGGCTGCGCCGCCCCGGAGAAGTCAACGCGTACCACGCCCTGACGCACGAGGAGCCGATCGATCCCGAGCTCGGGTATCAGCCCACCTGCAAGTGGCTGGGCGAGCGGATGATGGACTTCTTCCGCGAGCTCGTGCAGACGCTCGACGGCATACGCGAAGGGGAGGGCACGCTACTCGATCGGACGGTGATCTTCGCGTTCACCGACCACGGCGAGGCGCGGATGCACTCCATGAAGCGCTATCCGATTCTCACCGCCGGCAGCGGCGGGGGGCGGATGAAGACGGGCCTGCACGTCGCGGCGGAGGGCGACGCGGCCACCCGCGTCGGATTCACCGTGCAGCAGGCGCTGGGGGTGGCGAGCGGCCGGTGGGGTACCGAGTCGAACGAGGTGTCGCGGCCGTTCAACGAGGTGCTGGCGTGACCCGCCCGGCGGTCCGTTGCGCGGTCGTGCTGGCGGCTCTCACCCTGGGCGGGCCGTCGCCGGGACTGGCGGAGCAGCAGACGGCGGCGCCGCAGACCGTGCCGTCCGCTGTGACTCTGGTGGAGGTGGTCCGGGAGCTGAACGCGTCGGCGGCGCAGTTGCTCTGGATCCGGCTCGGGGATGCAGAGGGCAGGACCCTCCTGTTCCGCGCGGACGGCGGACTCGGCGGGGTGAGGTGCGTCGACGAGTGCGCCGTGGAGTTTCCCCCGCTGCTTGCGCCGGCGGATGCCCGGCCCTTCGCCGACTGGTCGCCCGTCCGTCGCCCGGACGGCCGCCTGCAGTGGGCCTACCAGTCGCGTCCGCTGCACACGTGGTCCCTGGAGGAGGAGCCGGGCGAAGTTGCGACCAACGTCGGTCTGGCCGAGACGGCGAACCTGAAGCTCGCCGAACGCGCCGCCGCGGCCGGGGGGCTGATGCCGCCTCCGGAATGGCGGGTCGCCCGCTTCGAGCCCGCCCGGTCCATCGATTTGCCGGCCGGCATCGAGGCCGGACTCGTAGCGTCGGCCGAGGCCGTCGTGCTGACGGATTTCGAGGGCTTCACGCTCTACGCGCCCGACAATGAAGCCGTCGGCGACGAGCGGACCTGCTCCGACCCCGGCTGCCGGATGGACTGGCTGCCCGTCCCGGCGCCCGCGCTCGCCCTCGACGTGGGCCGGTTCTCGGTCGTGACCCGCAGGGACGGATCCCGGCAATGGGCCTGGCGGGGCCGGCCGCTGTACCGGTACCGCGGGGACCTGCTCCCCGGGGACGCGCACGGCCGGACCGCCGACGGGCACTGGAGCATGGCCGTGCTGACGGAGACCTTCCGGCCGCCGCGGGTGGCGGTGACGGCTCTCGAGGGCTACGGCGATGCCCTGTCGCTCGACGGCATGACGCTGTACACCGGCTCCGCGTTCGAGAAGTACTGGGGCGGGCGCAACCTCCGGGACAGCTTCAAGAACGGGTACGACCGGGGGAAGCGGTTGGGAGGCGACGCCTGCGCGGACGCCGCCTGCCTGCAGACGTGGCGTCCGTTCCATGCTTCCGACGAAGCCCGGTCGACCGGCTTCTGGGAGGTCATCACCCGCCGCGACGGCAGCCGCCAGTGGGCCTACAAGGGCTACGCCGTCTACACCTACGCGGGCGACGAGGCCCCCGGCCAGAACCGGGGTCAGGCCACCTACGCCTTCGCAACGCTGGACGGCAGCCCCGAGGAGATCGAGCGGGCCGTCTGGCTGGCCGAGCTGGGTGGGACCTACGGCGGCGCCGGCATCTACTGGAACGTCGCCAAGCCGTGATCCGACGGGAATCCGCGGCGCTCCGTAGCGGAACCCCGCGTGGCCGCGACAGCGGTGGGTCGCCCGTTGGCGCACGGCGTTTCCGACCTCACCTGCAATTGCGAGCTGGCGATGTCCGGCCGGGGGTTCCAATGCGCAATCTCACCCTCTTCGCGGTGCTGCTGCTGGCGGTCGCCGTATCCGCGGGAGCGCAGTCTCTCGACCGGGAATGGCGCTACTTCGGCGGCGACGAGGCGTTCACGCGCTATTCGCCGCTCGAGCAGATCGATCGCGGCAACGTCGGCGACCTGGAGATCGCCTGGCGCCGGCCGGCGGCCGACCCGGCGCTGCAGGCGGCGTTCCCCGACCTCGGCGTCAGCGCGTATCTGCGCTCGACGCCGATCATGATCGACGGCGTGCTCTACGCGCCCAACGCGCACGGGCTGTTGGAGGCGTTCGATCCCGCCACCGGCGAGACCGTCTGGCGACAGGCGCCGTTCGCCGCCACCGACGCGGAGGTGGCCGGCGGCAGCACCCGCGGCGCCGCCTGGTGGACCGACGGCACGGCCCGGCGGCTGCTGCTGGTCCGGGGCGGATACCTGTATGCGCTGGATGCGGAAACCGGCCGGCGGGTCGCGTCGTTCGGCCTCGCCGACCAGGGCCGGGTCGACCTGGACTGGGAGCATCCGCTCGCCGGCGAGTTCGACTGGACGGCCGGGCCGATCGTGGTCGGCGACGTCGTGGTGGTTGCCGGCACGACCGGCGGGGCCGGCGACGGCGGCGTCGTGCGGGAGGCGGCCCCGGAGGATGTCCGCGGCTTCGACGTGCGCACCGGCGAGCTGCTCTGGACGTTCCACGTGGTCCCGCGGGCCGGCGAGTTCGGGGCGGACACCTGGGGCGACGGCTCGGGGGCCTATTCGGGCGACCTCGGGTCCTGGTGTTGCCTGACCGCCGACGACGAGCTGGGGTACGTCTACGTGCCGCTCTCCGCGCCGACCGGGATGGTCTACGGCGGCCACCGGCCGGGCGACAACCTCTTCTCGGACAGCCTTGTCGCGCTCGACGCGGCCACCGGGCAGCGGGCGTGGCACTTTCAGATGGTGCACCACGACGTCTGGGAGTACGACACGGTCGGACCGCCCATCCTCGGCGCCATCACGGTCGACGGCCGGCGCATCGAGGCGGTGATGCAGCCGAGCAAGACGGCGTTCCTGTACGTGTTCGACCGCGCGACCGGCGAGCCGGTCTGGCCGATCGAGGAGCGCAAGGTCCTGCAATCCATCGTGCCGGGAGAGTGGACCTCGCCGACCCAGCCGTTCCCCACGAAGCCGCCGCCCTTCGACCGGCAGGGCGTCACCGTCGACGATCTCATCGACTTCACTCCGGAGTTGCGCGCCGAGGCGCTCGAAGCGGTGCAATCGCTGGTGCTGGGACCGCTGTTCACGCCGCCGTGGCCGCGCAGCGCCGAGCCGGGCGGCAAGCTCGGGACGTTGACCGTGCCGGGCGGCTGGGGGGCAGGCAACTGGCACACCGGGGCTTTCGATCCCGAGACCGGGATCTACTACGCCGTGTCCCACACGCAGCCGACGGTGTGGAGCGTTTCCCCGACCACGTCCGAGGATGCCACGCTTGCATGGGCGACCTCCCGGGGGGAAGCGCGTGTACCGACGCCGCGACCGCACGGCCTGCCGATCACCAAGCCGCCCTACGGGCGCATCACCGCCCTCGACCTGAACCGCGGCGAGCTGGCGTGGATGGTCCCCAACGGCGACGGCCCGCGCAATCACCCGCTGCTGAGGGACCTCGACCTGCCGCCGCTCGGCATCCCCAACCGACCGGCCCCGCTCGTCACCGGCAGCCTGCTGTTCCTCGGCGAGGGCAGCGACGCCATCATTGGCACCATCCGCGGCGAGGGCGTTCCGTCCGATCCCGAGCAGGACCAGTCGTGGCGCTGGGGCCGCAAGTTCCGGGCCTACGACAAGGCCACCGGTGAGGTGGTCTGGGAGACGGAGCTGCCGGCCGGCACCACCGGCGGCCCGATGACCTACCTGCACGAGGGCCGGCAGTACATCGTCGTCGCTGTCGGGGCCCGCGACGAGATCCCCGAGTGGGTGGCGCTGGCCTTGCCGTAGGGTGTAGCTGCGGGACGGAGATCAGCGACAGGCTCGTTCGGGAGCTTGGACCGACGGACTCAATCGCGACGGTCTGTCGATGTCCGTTCGAGGACCCGCCGGGGTGAAGGAAACGTCGAGGGCGCCCGCCCGGGTCGTCAGGTTGAGAATGGCGTCCGGGCCGAGATTACGCAGGAAACCGGCGGAGCAATCGAACGGGGCAGACCCTGCGGAACGTGGTCGGTGCGAATGCGTGCGTCGAGGGTGCGCAGCGCCGCAGCCAGCCGTTCGAGATTGTCGGGATCGTACGCTGGCGCGATGTCGATGTCGACGGTCACGCCGACGTCGCCGTGCAGGACCGCCGCCATGCCGCCGATCAGGACGAAACGCACGTCGGCGTCATGCAGTGCGGCCAACATCCGGTGTCAGGATCGGGTTCGCCGAGTCTCGCGCGGACCTCGAATCCGGCTGCGCGGACGAGGCGCTCCACCATGACGGTCGAGGGGGTACGGGCGCCGGATTCTATGCGCGCAATCGTCGATTGCGGCACACCGGCCCTGTACCCCAGCTCGGCCTGCGTGAGCCCTGCGCGCTTGCGTGCCTCGCGAACGAGATTGCGGAGGACCACCCCTCTTGTATAGCCGATTGGCTATGGTGAGCGCAAGATAGGGGCGACCGGACCACCGAGGATTCTTCACCGCAACAGACTGAGGAGGGGAGCGGATGTCAACGACAGTCTCTACGACCTCGGGGCGTCAACCCAAACGACATCCCGTCGTGCTTGATGAGCACCTGAACGTAGAGACCCGTTTACCGGATCACATCCGGCGTACCATCATCGTCGCGCCCGTGCACGACCAGTTAGTCGGGTGATGCAATTAGAAGGAGATCTCTCATGATAAGGATGGAACCATCGGGAAACCGCCAATCTGCGCCGCGCAGTTCTCCACGGTACCTGCGGATGGTCCGACGCGGGTCGCCCGCACGGTCTCGATGCCGTCCAGAGAGATCTCGCGAGACGCCGTTCCGCGGCGGCCTCCCACGTCTTGAGCAGATCGGAGACGACCAGCGCGGCCGCCCCGATCGCCCAGTCCTGCGGCGTCGGGTCCGCTACGACGTGCAGCACGTGCACCTCGGAGCCGAACCGTTCGGCCATCTCGCGGGCATAGCCGAGCGTGTGCGCGGCGGTGTCGCTGAAATCTGTCGGCAGCAGGATTCGCTTGATCGTCATTCCAATGCGATCGACGGTTTGTGGAGGTACTTGCGACGCCGTCATGGCGACGGGTTGACCAGCTCACTCAGCAGTGCGGCCGCGCGTTCCCTCGCCGTCGCCAGGCGTTCTTCGAGCTGATCGAAGACGAAGCGGTGGCCGGCCCGCCGCGCCTCGATCAATGGTACTTCGCTCTGCAGATACGCGGCCTCGAGCGTGCTTCGGCGGTCGGGGTCGCGGACCCGCTCGATGAGGTGACTGGCTGCCTCGAGAGACTCCCGTACCTCGGCGATACCTTCCAGCAGGAGCCGCGCGTCCGCCGCACGCCCCGGACGGGGCTCTATTCCCTCGGGGCCGTGGCATTCCGCGCACTGCCGCTCGAGCCCTTCGGGCGACAGGAGCTGTCCGCTGACACTGCCGTGACAGGTCGAGCAGGTCGGAACGCGGCGGTCTCCCCGGGTCAGCAGCTCGTGATGCCGGCTCGACTGGAAGTTGACGTAGGGGCCGATATGACAGGCGCCGCACGTGCCCGGCAACTGGGTGCGATGGACGGGGCTCGACGGATTGAAGCTGCCCAGCACGCCCTGGTGCGCCTGCCACGACTCGAACGTGTCCGCGTTGCCGCCGTGACAGCGGTCGCATCCGACGTCGGCGCGGCGGTGCGGCGACAGGCTCCACTCGTGCAGGTGGTCCTGCGCCGGCTCGGTGTAGGGGTTGGCGAAGTGACAGTCGGCGCATCGGCTCCGGTCGAGCTGGGCGAGCGCCGGCGGCGCTCCCGACAGCCCCAGGCTGGCCAGCACGGCCGCGATCGACAGCAGGCGCCTCGTTGTGGTGACAACCATGTTCGTGCTCCTCGACCGGAAGCCGGCGGGCAGCCGCGCCAATGTGATATTTACTGCCCGCTTCACGTTTACGTCTCCGCACGATAGCACGGTCTCTACGCGCTGCCTACCATGCGTTCGGGGTACGGGAGGAGACGGAGCGTCTCGTGGCGGCGCACCACGTTGACCTCCGTCGTAGCGCCGGCGGGCGGGCGGACGTCGATCTCGCTGTGGACCGCAGCGCGTTCCCGGACACGCAGGTCGACCTCGTAGCCCTCCGCCGACAGGTCGCTCCGGATGGCGCGCAGACCGCCACGCAGGCTGTAGCCGGACGGTTCACGCTCCCGAGCGTCGTCGCCGCCCGGCTGCAGGTGGACGATGTCGAGCAGCGCCTTCTCCGGCTCGGCGACGAAGGCGTGCTGACCGGCCCCCAGGTCGACGCGACGACAGCCGAAGAGCAGGCCCGGCTTGACGTGACGGAACGAGAACCGGCCGGGCGGCGTCGCATCGGCTTCACGGCACAGGCCGCGCAGCCGAAGCCCAGCGGCTCTGGTGTCGCCAGCGCAGGGCGTGCTCCACGCTCGGGCTCCGGACCCGGCTCCGGCGCTGCGGTTGCGTGAGCACCTGCCGATTCGGTAGAATTCGATATCCGACCATTCTGGTCGGGAATGCGGATCGAACATCGACCGCGACTCTCGGCAGGCCCCCGGCCGGCTGGAGCTGTCGCGTCAACCGGGAGCAGGCGTCATGGCGACCTCGACCGACAACATCGAGCAGCTTGCGAATCAGGACTACAAGTACGGCTTCGTCACCGACATCGACGCCGAGGCGGTTCCGCCGGGGCTGAACGAGGAGATCATCCGGATCATCTCGGCCAAGAAGGGCGAGCCGGAGTGGCTGCTCAAGTGGCGGCTGAACGCGTTCCGGGTCTGGCAGACGATGACCGAGCCGAAGTGGCACAACGTGCACTTTCCGCCGGTCGACTTCCAGGACATCATCTACTACTCCGCCCCGAAGCAGAAGCCGAAGCTGGAGAGCCTCGACGACCTCGATCCGGAGATCAAGGCGACCTTCGACAAGCTGGGCGTGCCGATCGAGGAGCAGAAGGTCATGGCCGGGGTGGCCGTCGACGCGGTGTTCGATTCTGTCTCGGTTGCGACCACCTTCAAGGACAAGCTGGCCGATCTCGGCATCGTCTTCTGCTCGTTCTCCGAGGCGGTGCGGGACCATCCCGACCTGGTGCGCAAGTACCTCGGGTCGGTGGTGCCGGCGTCCGACAACTACTACGCCGCGCTCAACTCGGCGGTCTTCTCCGACGGATCGTTCGCCTACATCCCCAAGGGCGTCAAGTGCCCGATGGAGCTGTCGACCTACTTCCGCATCAACGCGGCGCAGACGGGGCAGTTCGAGCGCACGCTGCTGGTGGCCGACGAGGGCGCGACGGTGAGCTACCTGGAGGGCTGCACGGCGCCGATGCGGGACGAGAACCAGCTTCACGCGGCGGTGGTCGAGCTGGTGGCCCTCGACGACGCGACCATCAAGTACTCGACGGTGCAGAACTGGTATCCCGGCGACAAGAACGGCAAGGGCGGCATCTACAACTTCGTCACCAAGCGCGGCAAGGCGTCGACCAACGCCAAGATCACCTGGACCCAGGTGGAGACCGGCTCGGCCATCACCTGGAAGTATCCGAGCTGCATCCTGCAGGGCGACAACTCGGTCGGCGAGTTCTACTCCGTGGCCGTCACCAACAACCACCAGCAGGCGGACACCGGGACCAAGATGCTCCATCTCGGGAAGAACACCCGGAGCACCATCATCTCGAAGGGAATCTCGGCCGGCAAGGGCCAGAACACGTACCGCGGCCTGGTGCGCATCGGCAAGAACGCCAAGGGGGCGCGCAACTTCTCGCAGTGCGACTCGCTGCTCATCGGCGACAAGTGCGGCGCCCACACCTTCCCCTACCTGGAGGTGCGGAACACGTCGTCGCAGGTCGAGCACGAGGCATCGACCTCGAAGATCGGCGAGGACCAGATCTTCTACTGCCGCCAGCGCGGCCTGTCGACCGAGGACGCGGTCAACATGATCGTCAACGGCTTCTGCAAGGAGGTCTTCCGCGAGCTGCCGATGGAGTTCGCGGTCGAGGCGCAGAAGCTGCTCGGGGTCAGCCTCGAAGGCAGCGTCGGCTAGCAATCCGTGGTGGAACGCCGCTCGAATGCAGCGGGGCTTGCGCCACGCTGCCAGGGCCGGGCGGATCCGCCGCAGCGGTATCGGCGGGGCGCGCCGGCCGCGCAGGGAGGAATATCAGACAGCCATGCTCGAAGTCACGAATCTGCACGCCTCGGTCGCCGGCCGGGGCATTCTGAAAGGCATCGACCTGTCGGTGCAGGCGGGCGAGGTGCACGCCATCATGGGGCCGAACGGCTCCGGCAAGAGCACGCTCGCCGCCGTGCTGGCGGGTCGGGAAGATTACGAAGTCACCGCGGGTTCGATCACCTACCAAGGGCACGATCTGCTGGAGATGGAGCCGGAGGATCGCGCGCGGGAAGGCATCTTCCTCGCGTTTCAGTATCCGGTGGAGATCCCCGGGGTCAACAACGCCTATCTGCTGAAGGCGGCGCTCAACGAGGTGCGCAAGCACCGCGGCGAGTCGGAGCTGGACGCGATGGACTTCATGGCCCTGGTCAAGGAGCGGATGCAGGTGCTCCACATCGACCAGGACCTGCTGAAGCGGCCGGTCAACGAGGGCTTCTCCGGCGGGGAGAAGAAGCGCAACGAGATCTTCCAGATGGCGGTCCTCGAGCCGCAGCTGGCGATCATGGACGAGACCGACTCGGGGCTCGACATCGACGCGCTGCGGACCGTCTCTGACGGCGTCAACGCGATGCGCAGCCCGGAGCGGGCCACGGTCGTGGTCACCCACTATCAGCGGCTGCTGAACTACATCGTCCCCGACGTGGTCCACGTGCTGTCGGACGGCCGCATCGTCAAGTCGGGTAGCAAGGATCTGGCCCTGGAGCTCGAGGAGAAGGGCTACGGCTGGATCGAGGGCGCCATCGAGCAGGTCGGGGCGTAGCGGGGTGCCGATGACGACGCTCGCTCCTGCCGAAGCCTACGCCGACGCCTGCGAGGCGGTTCGCCGCACCGCGCCCGCGCCTGCCGCGGTCCTCGACCTGCGGCGCCGCGCCTTCGAGTGCTTCACCGCGCTCGGGATGCCGACCACGCGGCTGGAGGCGTGGCGGTTCACCAACATAGCGCCCATCGCCGGCACCACGTTCGCGCTGGCCGCGCCGGCCGAGCGCGAGGCCGCCAAGGCCGCTGCCGCGCCGCACGCCCTGCCGGGCGTCGGGGCGGGGCTGACGTTCATCAACGGCCGCTACGTGGCGCCGGCTTCCGACGTTTCCGGGCTGCCGCAAGGCGTCGAGGTGCTGAGTCTGGCGGACGTGCTCGCGTCGGACGAGAGCGAGACCCGGACGGCGGTCGAGGGGCATCTGGCCTCCGGCGCCGGCATCGGGAACGAGGCGTTCACGGCGCTCAACACGGCGCTGCTGCACGACGGCGCCGTCGTCCGGGTGCCGGCGAACACGGTGGTCGAGCAGCCGATCCAGTTGCTCTTCGTCACGTCGCCGCCTCCGGGCGGCGAGCCGGTGATGACCCATCCGCGCGTGCTGCTCGTCGTCGGCGAGAACGCGCAGGTGCGGGTGGTGGAGAGCTACGGCGGCGGCGATTCCCCGTACCTGACGAACACGGTGACGGAGGTCGTCGCCGGGCCGGGCGCGGTGGTCGACCACTACAAGCTGGTGCGCGAGGGTCTCGCGGCCTACCACATCGGCTCCATGCACGTCCGGCTCGGCCGCGCGGCCAACTTCTCGTCGCACGCGGTCACCCTGGGCGGCGCCATCGTGCGCAACGACGCGCAGGCGCTGCTGGACGGCGAAGGGGTCGAGTGCACGTTCAACGGGCTCTATCTGGCCAACGGCCGGCGGCTGGTCGACAACCACACGACGATCCACCACGCGCAGCCGCACTGCTCGAGCCACGAGCTGTACAAGGGAATACTCGACGGAGAGGCCCGGGCCGTCTTCAACGGCAAGATCATCGTCGCCATCGACGCCCAGAAGACCGATGCGAAGCAGACCAACAAGGCGTTGCTGCTCTCCGAGGACGCGCAGATCAACACGAAGCCGGAACTGGAGATCTTCGCCGACGACGTCAAGTGCACGCACGGCGCCACGGTGGGCCAGCTCGACCACGACGCGCTCTTCTACCTGCGGGCCCGCGGACTCGGGCTGGAGCAGGCGCGCAGCGTGCTCATCCATGCCTTCGCCGGCGACCTGTTGAAACACATCGCCATCGAGCCGATCCGCGATCAGCTCGACGATCTCCTGCTGGCGCAACTGCCCGGGTCGGGTGGAGGGTCCTTCCATGTGGACGCGTGACAACGAAACCGGGGCCGGCCGGCGTGTCAGCGATTCGCGAGTTGCGGCACAACGCGGCCCGGCCTGTTCGCGGGGAGGCTTGCGGTGAGCGCCGCGGGGAGCGCTGCCGTGGAGGTTGCCGCCGCGGTGGCGCCGCCGGGACTCGACGTCGAGCGCATCCGGCAGGACTTTCCGATCCTGGCGCGCAGGATCCGGGAACATCCGCTCGTCTACCTCGACAACGCGGCCACCACGCAGAAGCCGCGGCAGGTGCTCGACGCGCTCGCGCGCTACTACGACAACGGCAACGCCAACATCCACCGCGGCGTCTACACGCTGAGCGGAGAGGCGACCGCGGCCTACGACGCCGCGCGCATCAAGGTGCAGCGGTTCCTCAACGCCCGCGCGTCGCGGGAGATCATCTTCACGCGCAACTCCACCGAGAGCATCAACCTGGTGGCGCAGAGCTTCGGCCGGCGGCAGGTCGGACCGGGCGACGAGATCCTGATCACCCATATGGAGCACCACTCGAACATCGTGCCGTGGCAGCTCCTGTGCGAGCAGGTCGGGGCGCAGCTCCGGGTGGCGCCGATCGACGACAGCGGCACGCTGCAGCTCGACGAGTTCGAGCGGCTGCTCGGGCCGCGGACGAAGCTCGTCTCGGTGGTGCACCTGTCGAACTCGCTCGGCACCATCAACCCGGTGCGCGAGATCGTCGCGATGGCGAAGCGCCGCGACGTGCCGGTGCTCATCGACGGGTCGCAGTCGGTCTATCACATGCCGGTGGACGTGCAGGCGCTCGACTGCGACTTCTACGCGTTCACCGGGCACAAGCTCTACGGGCCGACCGGCATCGGCGTGCTGTGGGGCCGCGAGGAGTGGCTGGAGCGGATGCCGCCCTACCAGGGGGGCGGCGACATGATCCGGTCGGTCACGTTCGAGAAGACGACCTACGCCGACCTGCCGCACAAGTTCGAGGCGGGCACGCCGCACATCGCCGGGGTGGTCGGCCTCGGCGCGGCGATCGACTACCTGGTGGGGGTCGGCTTCGAAGCCATCGCCCCGCACGAGGCGGACCTGCTGGCCTACGGGACGGCGGCGCTCTCCGAGGTCAAGGGGCTGCGGCTGATCGGCACGGCGAAGGACAAGGCGAGCATCCTCGCCTTCGTCATGAAGAAGGTGCATCCGCACGACGTCGGCACCATCGTCGACACCGAGGGGGTCGCCGTCCGCACCGGCCACCACTGCACGCAGCCGATTATGGACCGCTTCGGGGTGCCGGCCACGGCCCGCGCCTCGGTGGCCATGTACAACACGCGCGAGGAGATCGACGCGCTGGTGCGCGCCCTCGAGCGCGTGCGGGAGATGTTCCCCCTATGAGCGACCTCCGCGACCTCTACCAGGAGGTCATCCTCGACCACAACCGGCGCCCGCACAACTTCGGGGAGCTCGACGGCGCCGACCGGCACGCGGACGGCTACAACCCGTTGTGCGGTGACAAGCTGGCCGTCTACGTCAACCTCGACGGCGACCGGATCTCCGAGGTCAGCTTCCTCGGCTCCGGCTGCGCCATCTCGAAGGCTTCCGCGTCGCTGATGACCGACGCGGTCAAGGGCAAGACGCTGGGCGAGGCGCGCCTGCTCTTCGAGCAGTTCCTGGCGCTGGTCACCGACGACACCGCGGCGGTCGACGACGCACGGGTGGGCAAGCTGGCCGTGTTCGCCGGCGTGCGCGACTTCCCGACCCGGGTCAAGTGCGCCAGCCTTGCCTGGCACACGCTGCGGGCGGCCGTCGAGGATCGCCACGAGCTGGTGTCGACGGAGTAGTACCGACGGACGCGACAGCTTGGACCGTGGTCGCAGCTTGGTGGTTACGTAAGGAGCGCGCAGAATGAGCATCCTGAAGATAGACGACGTGCCGCCGCCGCTCGGCGCGGTCGGCAGGGATGGTGACCGGTCGACCGCGCCCGGCGGCGCCGCGCAAACCGGTTCGGTCGGGTTCGGGCAGGCGACCGCCGGCGCCGCGGGGCCATCCACTGCCGCGCCGAGTGCGAGTGGATCTGCCCCGGCCGGCGGGGGCGCACCGGGAGCGACACCTGCGCCGGGAGGTCAGCCCGTCATTCCGCCGCACGTGGACGGTTCTGCGCCGCCGCCCCAGGCGCCGTCCGTGCCGCCGCTGCCGGCGCCCGACGGACCGCCGGGGTCGTCCATGTTCGATACCAGTGCGTTGACCGGTCCCGGTCCCGCGGATCCGGCCACCGGGCAGGCGGCCGGGTCGTCGAAGGACCCCGCACCGCCGATTGAGCCCGACCCGGTCAGGACGCTGGAGCTCAAGCCGCAGATCGTCGAGCAGCTCTCGACCGTCTTCGATCCCGAGATCCCGGTCAACATCTACGAGCTCGGCCTGATCTACGACGTCGCGGTCGACAGGCACGGCCTGGCAGTCATCCAGATGACGCTCACCGCCCCCGGTTGCCCCGCCGCGGTCACCCTGCCGGCCGAGGTGCAGGGCAAGGTGAAGGGCGTCGAAGGAGTCGCCGACGCCCGCGTCGACCTCGTGTGGGAGCCGCCGTGGGACAAGGACCGGATGTCGGACGCGGCGAAGCTGCAGCTCGGGATCTTCGACTGAGCCGCCGGCGCGGTCGAGCAGATCCCCACCAATGACCACCATCGCCGCACAGACCGGCTACCGGATCGGCCGGGACAACATCCGGTTTCTCGGCCTCGACGTCCACAACCCGGTCTTCGTCGTCTCCAGCCTCACCATCATCGCGTTCGTCACCGCGGTGCTGGCGTTCCGGGACGCCGCCGCGGGCGTCTTCGACGCCCTGTACGCTTGGCTCACCTCGACGTTCGACTGGGTGTTCATGGGCGCCGGCAACGTCTTCGTCCTGTTCTGCCTGCTCCTGCTGGCGACGCCGGTCGGCCGCGTGCGCCTGGGCGGTCCGGACGCCAGGCCCGACTACTCCGTCTGGTCGTGGTTCGCCATGCTGTTCGCGGCCGGCATCGGCATCGGCCTGATGTTCTTCGGCGTGGCGGAGCCGGTCGACCATTTCCGGAATCCGCCGCTCGGGGTCGACGCCGCGGACACCGCCGCTGCGCACAGTCTCGCCGTTGCCTCCGCCATCTATCACTGGGGCGTGCACCCGTGGGCGATGTTCGCGGTCGTTGCGGTCGCGCTCGCCTTCGCCGCCTACAACCTGGGATTGCCGTTGACGCTGCGGTCGGCCTTCTATCCGGTCCTGGGCGAGAGAGTGTGGGGCCGGTTCGGCCATCTCATCGACGTCCTCGCCGTGTTCGCCGCGCTCTTCGGGCTGGCCACCTCGCTCGGCCTGGGCGCCGAGCAGACGGCGGCGGGGTTGGCGCATCTGTTCGGCGTGCCGGACACCGACGCGACCAAGGTGCTGATCATCGCCGGCATCACGTCCATCGCGCTGGGGTCGGTGGTCGCCGGGTTGGACAAGGGCGTAAAGCGCCTGAGCCAGGCCAACCTGCTCCTGGCCCTGCTGCTGCTCGTGTTCGTGCTGGCGATGGGGCCGACCCTCGACCTCTTCGCCGGCTTCGCCGCCAGCATCGGCCACTATCTCGCGGCGATCGGACCGCTCAGCAACTGGGTGGGGCGGGACGACTTCGACTTCCTGCACGGGTGGACCACCTTCTTCTGGGCGTGGTGGCTCTCGTGGTCCCCTTTCGTCGGCATGTTCATCGCGCGCGTCTCGCGCGGCCGCACGGTGCGCCAGCTCGTCGGCTGCATGCTGGTCCTGCCCGTGTCGCTCTCGGCGCTCTGGATGCACGCGTTCGGGGAGACCGCGCTGTCGCACCATCTCGAGGGAGGCGATACCGCGGTGGTCGAGGCGGTGCAGGCCGGGCAGCCGGAGATGGCCCTGTTCAGGATGCTGGAGGCGCTGCCGCTCTCCGGCGTCACGTCGGCGATCGGCATCGTCCTGGTGATCGTCTTCTTCGTCACCTCCTCCGATTCCGGCTCGCTCGTCATCGACACCATCACCGCCGGCGGCAAGCTCGACGCGCCGGTCGCCCAGCGCGTCTTCTGGTGCGCGTTCGAAGGGATCGTCGCCATCACCCTGCTGGTCAGCGGCGGGCTGGTGGCGCTGCAGACGGCCTCTCTGCTAACCGGCTTCCCCTTCGCGCTGGTGCTGCTCGGCATGTGCTGGAGCATCTGGAAGGGGCTGCGCGCCGCCGCGGGCCAGGCGTCTGCGCCGTGAAGGCCTTCGTTGACACCAACGTGCTGACCGTCGGCGGCGGGCGCGTGCCGGAGTTGACAGCCCTGGCGCTGCCGGCAACCGATCCAGCGCGTTGACTCTCGCTCGTCACCACCACCACTCCGCCGCGATGCCATCCCGTGGATGGTCTGCAAGTGCGCGGGCTGCAAACCGTCAGGTCGACGAGAAGATGATTGGCGCCGGATTCGCTGGCAGGACAGGACATCCTGTGTCGTTCCATATGCACAGCATGTACGGCTGCTGTGACCTCAACTCGCACCGATTGATGCGCCTGCAGTCACGACGCTGCCCGCGTCCGCTCCGTCAACAATGCAAGCACAACCGCGGACGGCGCCGTGCTCGGCCTCCCGGCGCGATGGCATTCCGCTTGCGTGTATCCCTCGTCAACGGGAGCGTCACGGATCGTCCGCAGGCGTGGCGTTCCACTGGTGAAGGGAGCAGCGAGATGCAGGACGGCAACATCGTTCGAGGCGGAGTCATTCTGATGGCGGTGACAGGGTTCCTGGGCGGATCCGCGGCCGTCGCGCAGTCGTTGCCGGTCGACGGACGGGCGTCGCCGGCCGTGGGATCGCCGCGTCTCGCTCGCATCCCGGTCGAACCGCACCGCGGGCGCATGGAGCCAGGCGCACAGGCTGACCAACAACCGCAAGCGACTTTCTTCGATAGAGGAGGCCTCCATCTCGCCCTTGGCGCTACGTCGTTCTGGCAGCGGCCGACCGCCCAACCGGAAGCGGCGACATTCCTGTCCGCGGGCCTGCATCTCAGCCGTTCTCTGGCCGTTGTCGGTGAACTGGGAAGGGGGTGGAGGGCGAGCGGCCGCCTGCCGACGCCGGACGCAGCCGGACCGGCGTCGGCGTGTTCGGACATCCACGCAGGGTTCCACACCTTCATGGGCGGCGTGCAGTACCGACTGTCGCGCGCCCGACGCAGCACACGGTTCGTCCAGGTCCTCGCTGGCCGCGCGTCATTCGCCGGCACGGCCGAGGACGCCGACAGCGGCGGCGCGTACTCCCGCTGCTTCGACGCCTTCTCGTCCGGTCTGGCTCTGGCCGCCGGCGGCGGGGTGGACTTTCATCTCACCGATCGACTCGCCCTCCGTGTCGCGGCGGCCTACCGGCGCCTCAGCCTGCCATCACTCGAAGGGACGGAGCGGGTGTTCATGCGGGACGACGCGGACCGTCATCTGGGCATGGTGCGCATCGCGGTGGGGTTCGTCCTCGGCATCTGAGCCGACCTCGTCATCGGCGGGCTCGAGACACGAGGCGGGCCGTCACTGCTTCCAGCGTCGGGCCGAGCGGGACCGCCTTGATACGGCCGCCTCGAGATGATCAAGGCAGCGCGAACGCCAGCACGGTGCTCGATGCGATCACCGCGACGTACTGCGTGCCGTTGACCTCGTAGGCCAGCGGGCTGGAGCGGATCGTGCGCCCCGCGTCGTAGTGGAAGAGCTGCTCGCCGGTGGCCGCATCGAACGCGTAGAAACCGCCGTCCTCGGTGCCCTGGAAGACGAGGTCGCCGGCGGTGGCGACGCTGCCGCTGGAAGCGCCGAAGGTGAGCGCCGGCAGCACCTGCTGCCAGACGTCCTCGCCGCTGGCCGGCTCGTAGGCGGTCACCGTCATCGTCGGCGGGTACTCGGGGATGCGGCTGATCTCGGTCAGGTTGCGCCGGTGGCCGCCTCCCTGCCCCAGCTCGAGGCTGTCGCCGAGCGGCTTGACGAGCAGCGACACGCCCGCGTTCTTGCCGGTGATGTAGAGCAGGCCGGTCCGCGGGCTGAACGACGGCGAGCCGAAGCTCGATCCGCCGTGCGCCACGATGTAGTGCTCGTCGGTGGAGTAGGGCGTGTACATCTGGCGCGCCTGCGCCTGCAGCTCGGGGTCGCCGAGGTCGAGGTAGGTCGCGCAGAACGGGGTCAGCGGGACGCCGCGCGCGTTGTGCGGGATCGGCTGGGTCGGGTAGACCACCTCGCCCGGCACGTTCGTCTCGGTCGGGACGGGCGTCTCGACCATCGGGTTGATCGGCTCGCCGGTGTCGCGGCGCCACAGGTAGAGCAGGCAGTTCTTGCCCGCCGCCGCGATCCCCTTGACGAGCTCGCCGTTGCGCTCGACGTCGAAGAGGACGGGACCGGTCACGTTGTCCCAGTCCCAGAGGTCGTGGTGGATGGTCTGGTAGTACCAGCGCAGCGCGCCGGTCTCCAGGTCGAGGGCGACCGTGGAGTTGGTGAACAGGTTCGCCCCGGGCCGCGCCGAGCCGTCGTACGGCGGGTTCGGATTGGCGGTGTTGAAGTAGACCAGCCCGAGCTCGATATCGATCGCCGGTTGGGTCCAGACGCCGGCCCCCACCCGCTTGCCCTCGCCCCACGTCGATTCGGCGATCTCCCAGCCCTGGTCCTGCGGTCGTTGCGGGATCGTGTTGAACACCCACTTGACCCGCCCGGTCGTGGCGTCGGCGGCCACCACGAGGCCGCCGGGAATGTTGCCCTCGGAGATCGCGGAGGCGACGTAGAGCGTGTCGTCGTGGTAGGCAGGCGAGCTGTTGATGCGGTAGTTGAGCGACGAGGCGTCGAAGCCGGGCGGATAGGTGTCCGGGTACTTGTTGGCCAGGGCCAGGCTGAAGACGGGCAGCACGCCGCCGTCGCCGAACGTCTCGACGAGCTCACCCGTCTCGGCGTCGACCGCCGCCAGCTTGTCGCCGTGGTACGAGTAGAGCGTGCCGTTGACGTAGAGCGGACCGCGCACCGGGCCGCCGGTGACGCCGTCGATCTCCAGCTTCCAGATCTCGGCGCCGGTCACCGCGTTGACGGCGAGCACGGTCGCTCCCGCGTGCATGTACATCACGCCGTTCACCACCAGAGGCGTGGTCTGGCCGACGTTCAGCCCGGGCGCCGCGTCGTAGGACCAGCGCCGCTGGAGTTGGCCGACGGTCTCCGTGTCGATCTGGTCGAGCTCCGAGAACCGCTGGTTGTAGAGGTCCAGGTTGTGGCTCGCCCAGTTGGTCTGGCCGCTGCCGGTGATCGCGGGCGGCGGCCCCGTGCGGGTGGTGATGCCCTGCTGCCCGGCGCTCGCGCTCGGGTTGCCGGCGATCGCAGCCACGGCGAACGCCGCAACTGCAAGGTGGACCCATCGGCGCTCGAGTGCTCGCATCGGTGTCTCTCTTTCCGCCAGCACGTCGAGCCGGCTGTTGGTCTGTCGCCACAGCGATACGACGACGGCGATCACGACGGCGGGAGACAGGATGTCGGTCCAGGCCGTCGCCGTACTTCACGACGGCACGGTCTCTCACGACAACACGGCACCCGTCCCTACGGACGCAGCTCCCGGCCCAGCCGCTCCAGCCGGCGCGCCCCGGCCAGGATGCCGTGCAGCCCGTAGTTCCCTTCGTGGCAGGCGTACTCGAAGAGCGGCCCGTCGGTGCGCCGGAACGGCATCATCACCGTGTAGGGCGCGGTGTAGACGGTCGGGTCGGTCACCGTGTACTCGTAGGCCACCGTGTCGGGATCGATCCGGGTCAGGCGCTCGATCAGGTGCATGTCGGTCGACGAGAGGCTGCTGCTTCCGCCGGCGAACTGGGCGGTCTCGATGACGAGCGTCTCGCCCTCCCAGTGGGCGCGGGAGACGCCGCTGCGCTGCGCGAACGGCGGCTTCGCGGTGTCGTCGATCGGGATGATCCGGGCGTTGTGCACCATCTCGTTCAGGATGGCCACGTAGCCGGGCGCCTGGAAGATCATCACGTTGTTGTTGTAGGTGCCGGACGTCATCGGCGGGCCCGCGTTGAAGCCCATGATGCAGCGGTCGAACATGCTGCGGTTCTCGTAGGAGTCGTACATGTGCTCGCGCCGGTACGCCGCCCGCTCGCGGCCGCGCGCGATGGCTTCCGGCGTGCGGGGAGGCCGCCGCCCGTCCGGCGGATCGACGATCAGCGAGGTCCGCTTGTCGGAGGTCAGCTCGATCCCCCGCTCGTACCAGAACTCGTTGTACGAGAGCACGCCGCCCTCGGACCGCGGCCGGTAGAAGAGCGCGCCCCTCTCCGGATCGAAGAGGTCGCGGTTGCGCCGGATGCGCTCCGACGCCTCGAACTGCGCGGCTTCCTCCGCCCCGAGCGTTTCCACGCCCTCGAACTGCTCCGGCCGCTGCAGCGGCGTCAGTGTGCGGAAGGTGAAGGTGCCGGAGACGTCCGGCTGTCCGTCCGGCGTGCGCATGGGCATCGTCCGGTCGCCCGTCTGGGCCAGCGCGGCCGGCGCGGCCAGTGCGAGGAGGAGCATCAGGGTGCAGAAGGCGGCGAAGGCGTTTCTGTGCATCGTCGGTCTCTTGTCTCGTGTCTATCGAAGAAGGGGCAGGTCCGTGCGAATCGGGTCATGAGAGCCTGGAAAGCTCCGCATCAGAACAGCTTACATCACTCCACGGCCAGCCTGGCGGTCGAAGATGAAAGGCCGGATCGCGCCGGGTCGCACCTTGTTGAAGTCCGGGTGCGCCGGATTGAGCACGACGTTGCGTTCCAGTGGGTTCACGGCGCTCGGCGCCATGATCATCGACCATATCGAGATCACCGTGCAGGACATGCGCGTCGCGGCGCCGTTCTACGACAAGCTCCTTCCGCTCCTCGGCTTCGACCTCAAGAGCAGGAACAGCGCCGTGCTGGAGGATCACGAGCTGCACGTCGTCGAATACCTGCATCCGCGGTTGGGCTTCGCCATCAACTCGCCGCGAAGCGCGTTTCGCGACGATGCCGTCAATCGCCGCAGACCCGGCGCGCTGCACCACCTTGCGTTCAGGGCGGCGTCCCGCGCCGAGGTCGATCGGCTGCATCGAGAGTTGACGAAGATCGGCGCCATGATCGTGAACCCGCCGCGGGAGTACCCGGAGTACGTGCCGCCGGGCTACTATGCGCTCTTCTTCAAGGACCTCGAGGGAATCAAGTACGAGATTGTCCACACGCCCCCGCGGTCAGGATAGGCGGTGGCAGTCGAAGGACCGGGGGAGGGCCGTGGCGCGAGGCAAGCTGGAACAGGCGATCGAGGAGTTGCTCCTGGAGGTCGACCGCCCGGGCGATTTCTGCGCCCACGGCCGGTTGCTGGCGCCCATGCCGGTGCTGGAGGCGAAGGGTGCCGGCGCCCTGTCGTTTCCGGTGCCGGAAGCGCAGCTCCAGGCACTGATCGCGGTCGCGGAACGCGCGCCGTACGGCAAGGGGCCGGCAACGGTGGTCGACCCGAACGTGCGCGACTGCCGGCAGATAGACGCCGCACGCATTCGTCTGGCCGGCGCGGGGTGGCATGACACGTTCGGCAGGATCCTGACCGCGGCGGCCGACGGCCTCGGCTGCCCCTTGGACCGGTTGGACGCCCATCTCTACAAGCTGTTGATCTACGAGCCGGGAGGCTTCTTCGTCTCCCACCGCGACACCGAGAAGGCCGACGGCATGATCGCCACGCTGTCGATTTCGCTGCCCGTTGCGGGTACCGGAGGCGAGATCGTCGTCCGTCACCGTGGACGCGAGCGCGCCATCGACATGAACGCAGCCGAGCCGTCCGAGCTGGCGTTCGCCGCGTTCTACGCCGACTGCGAACACGAGGTCAGGCCGGTCACCGAGGGGTACCGCCTGTCGCTCGTGTTCAGTCTGTGCCTGCGCGCCGGCGACAACGATACGCCCCGCACGGCGCCCGACTACGACCAGCAGGTCGACCGGCTCGCCAGGCGGCTGGCCGCGTGGCGGCGCGGGCCGGACGCGGTCGAGAAGCTCGCCTGGGTGCTGGAGCACGAATACAGCGAGGCGGGTCTGTCGTTCGACGCGTTGAAGAACCGCGACGCCGCTCTGGCGCGCATTCTGGCGGCGGCCGCCGGGCGAGCCGACTGCGCGCTGCACGCGGCCATTCTGCATCTCGAGGAATGGGGGGCCGCCTCGTATTCGGGCGGATTCGCGGACTGGGGCTGGGATGGATCGGAAGACGACGACGTGGAGATGGAGGAGGTGGAGGACTATCGCCAGTGGCTGGACGGCTGGGTCGGCCCTGACGGCGGTCGTCCGCCGTTCGGCGAGATCGACCTGTCGCCCGAGGAGCGGTTGCCGCACGGCGCGCTCGATGGTATCGAGCCGGACGAACAGCATGTCGAAGGGGCTACCGGCAACGAGGGCGCGACCGTCGAGCGCACGTACCGCCGCGCCGCGCTGGTCCTGTGGCCGGAGTCGAGGACGCTCACCGTCGTTGCGGACAGCGGCATCGACACGGCAGTCGCCTGGGTGGCGGAACAGCTCGACTGGAGCGGAGAGGGCACGGACGAGCGTATCCGGACGCTCACGGCGCAACTGATCGACATCTGGCCGGCCGGCCGCGATGACTTCGACGAGTCCGATGCGACGGGCCGCGCGCGCATGCTGCGCCTGCTGTGCGACACGCGAGACGAAGGGGGGGCGGCGCGCTTCCTGCGGGACGTGATCGTGGCCTGCTACGACGGGAGCGAGAACGAAGCGCTGGCCGCCGTGCTGGACATGCTGGGACCGCCCGGTGGGGAGTACTTCCTGCTCGACATGATTGGCGCGCATCTCCGGCGGCGGCCCGCGGCCATGCTCGGTCTGCTGTGGCGCCTCGACGAGGCGCACCGAGCGGCTGCCGACCCGGACTGGGACGTCGTACTGCGGGAAACGGTGCGCGCAGCCCTGGGGGCGCTGCCCGCCGCGCTGCCGCCGGAACCCGAGGAGGACGTCCCGTGGACGGCCTCCCGGCGTCCGACGCGATTCAGCGAGACGGCCGTCTACCACCTGTTCGCATTGGCCTGGCGGCTGGGGTTGCCGGACGCGGCCGCCGCGGCCGCCGGCGCCGTGGCCGCCGAGCCGCGGGTCGTCGCGCCGGACCGCGCGCTGCCGGCGGTGCTGGCGAAGCTGCATGCCGAGGAGGGGGCGGCAGGCAGCGCAGCCTTCGCGCGGCTGTGGCGGTATGCGGCCGACTCTCTGCTGGCGCGTAGCGCGGAACCGCCCACACCGCCGGCCGACTGGACCATCGCCGCCAACGACGGCTGCCGTTGCGAACACTGCGACCGGCTGCGGGACTTCTGCAAGGACCCGACGGCCCGCACGGCGCGGTTCCCGTTGCGCAAGGACCTGCGCGCGCACCTGCACCAGATCATCGACGGTCAGCAACTCGATATCGAGCATGTGACCGAACGCCGCGGCCGGCCGTTCACGCTCGTGTGCACCAAGACCCGCGCGAGCCACAAGCGGCGTCTGGCCGAATACGCCGAGGACGTGTCGTGCATGCAGGGGCTGATCGAGGCGGCGCCCGGCGGCGAGCAACTCGCGGACTGCGCGCCGCAGCTCGCCGCGTTGCGCGCGGCGGTGACCGCTTCCGAGGTCGATGCGGCGGAATAGACTTGCGGACGGACATGCCTCAGCTCGAGCACATCGACGCCATCGAACGGCGCCTCTGGAGCGCCGCCGACACGCTGCGCGCCAACTCGGAGCACGCCAGCAACGAGTACTTCCTGCCGGTCATGGGGCTCGTATTCCTGCGCCACGCCTACAGCCGCTACCTGGCCGTCAAGGACGGGATCGCGGCCGGTCTGCCCACGCGAGGCGGCAGGACGCGGGCACTCACCAGGGAGGATTTCTCACAGAAGAACGCCCTCTTCCTGCGGCCGCACGCGCAGTTCCATCACCTCGTCGCCCTGCCGGACGGCGAGGATCGCGCGGCGGCCATCATCGCCGCCATGGAGTCCATCGAGGAGGACTACGACAGCCTGCGCGGGGTCCTGCCCAAGAGCGAGTACCAGGCGCTGGACAACGAGGTCCTCGGCGACCTCCTGCGCAAGCTGAACCCCGACGAGCTCAAGCAGGTCTCCGGCGACGTCTTCGGGCGCATCTACGAGTACTTCCTCACGAAGTTCGCCGACCAGAAGGCGCACGACGGTGGCGAGTTCTTCACGCCGGTCTCGCTAGTCTCGCTGATCGCCCACGTGCTCGATCCCGACAGCGGCACGGTGCTCGACCCGGCCTGCGGTTCCGGCGGCATGTTCGTCCAGAGCGCGCGCACCGTGGAGGAACACGGCGGGAGTCCGACCGAGCGGCTCACCTTCCGCGGCGCCGAAAAGAACGACACCACCATCCGCCTGGCGAAGATGAACCTCGCCGTCCACGGGCTCGAAGGCGACATCCGGCAGGCCATCACCTACTACGACGACCCGCACGAGCTGCTCGGCCGGGCCGACTACGTGATGGCCAACCCGCCGTTCAACGTCGACGAGATCGACGCGGACAAGGTGCGGACCGATCCGCGCCTGCCGTTCGGTCTGCCCGGCGTCAACAAGAAGCAGCGGGTCGGCAACGGCAACTACGTCTGGATCAGCTACTTCTACAGCTACCTGAACGAGACGGGCCGGGCCGGCTTCGTCATGTCCTCGCAGGCGTCGAGCGCCGGCGGCGGCGAGGCCGCGGTGCGGCGCAAGCTGGTGGAGACGGGCGACGTCGACGTGATGATCGCCATCCGCTCGAACTTCTTCTACACCCGCACCGTGCCGTGCGAGCTGTGGTTCCTGAACCGCGCCAAGCCGGAGGCGCACCGCGACAAGGTGCTGATGATCGACGCGCGCAACGTCTACCGCAAGGTGACGCGCAAGATCTACGACTTCAGCCCCGAGCAGCAGCAGAACCTGCTGGCCATCGTCCGGCTCTACCGCGGCGAGCCGGAGCGATTTCGCGAGATCGCCTTCCAGCATCTGTGGCGCGTCGTCGAGGAGGGAGGTTGGTGCTTCGAGTGGGAGAGCGACGACGGCGAGAGCGGCCGGCCGCTTCCGGAGTTCGCCGACGCGATGGCCCCGCTCAGCGACGAACTGTCTCCGTTCCTCAAGACTCTGCCGAAGACCGGTGCGTCCGCCGCGCATCTCGCGGAACTTGGCCGGGAGCAGAAACGGTTCCGGCGCGAGGTCGAGCGTTTCCGCGTCCGCATCGACAAGGCGGCTCCACAGTGGGAGCGAACGCCCGACACGAACGCCGGTCTGAACAACCTGGTGGACCGGTTCGCTCCGCTGGCCGAGAGCAGCCGTGACCTCACGGCGCAGGCCGATCAGCTCTACAAGGCTGCAGCCCGCTTGATCGAGACCTGCGAGGAGTGCGGCGCCAAATCCGGCGACGCCTGGAATGGCCGCGCCGTCACCCGCGCCCGCAAGGCCGCCGACGAGGCGCGGCGGGAAGCCGTCGAACAGCTCGGGAAGGTCCGCTACTTCTGGCGTCAGGCCCACTGGCTCACCGAGTGCTTCCCCGACGGCGAGCTGCGCGACGTGGAAGGGCTGGTCAAGCTCGTGGACCGCACCGAGATCGAAGCCAACGACTGGAGCCTGACGCCCGGCCGCTACGTCGGCGTCGCCCCTGAAGAGGAGGACGAGGACTTCGACTTCGCGACCGCGATGCGCGAGATCCACGCCGAGCTCGCGGACCTGAACGCCGAGGCGGCCGTCCTGGCGGCGCGAATCCAGGAGAACTTCGAGAAGCTGGGGATATGACGGCGCCAACCAGATCGCGAACGAGTGACACGGACGACCGGCGCTCCCGGGGCCGGCAGCGGGAGGACGCGTCCTTCCCGGTCGGGCCGTCGCGCGCCCGGCTGCCGGCGGACTATACGGCCGCCTTCGCCGAGATCAAGGAGCGCATTCGCAAGGAACGCCTGCGTGTAGTGCTGGCGGCCAACGCGGGGCTCGTGCTGCTGTACTGGGACATAGGGCGAGCGATTCTCGACCGCCAGGGCCGGGAGGGTTGGGGCGCCAGGGTAATCGATCGGCTTTCCGACGATCTCCGAGAAGCCTTCTCTGACATGCGGGGGCTGTCGCCGCGCAACCTGCGGTACATGCGCGCGTTCGCCGCCGCCTGGCCGGACCGCCGAATTGTGCAACAGGTTGTTGCAGAAATTCCCTGGGCGCACCACGTGATCCTGCTGAACAAGCTTCGGGACCCCGAGACCCGGTTGTGGTACGTCAGGAAAGCACATGAAGAAGGCTGGAGCCGTAACGTTCTGGCAGTGCAGATCGAGTCGCGGCTGCACGAGCGAACCGGCAAGGCGATCACCAACTTTCCGGCCACCCTGCCGCCCGAAGACTCCGACTTGGCGACCCACGTGTTCAAGGACCCATACCTGTTCGATTTCCTGGGCGCTACCGCCTCCCGAACCGAACGGGAGATCGAGCAGGCTCTCGTAGACCACGTGCAGCGCTTCCTCCTGGAGCTCGGCGCCGGCTTCGCGTTCGTCGGCCGGCAGGTTCTGCTGGAGGTCGGCGATCAGGATTTCTACGCCGATCTGCTCTTCTACCACCTGAAGCTACGCCGCTACGTGGTCGTCGAGCTCAAGGCCGTGCCGTTCAACGCCGCCTTCGTCGGGCAGATGAACCTGTACCTCTCCGCCGTCGACGACCTGCTGCGCCACGCCGACGACAAGCCGACCATCGGCCTGCTGCTCTGCAAGAGCAAGGATCGGCTGGTGGTGGAGTACGCCCTGCGCGGCTTCGACAAGCCGATGGGCGTCGCCGAATGGGAGACCCGCCTGGTCGAGTCGCTGCCGGAGGAGCTGAAGGGCAGTCTGCCGAGCGTCGACGAGATCGAGAAGGAGCTGAACGGGTCCGGGGATGCGAATGCCTGAGCATGGAGCGGTTCGCGTTGGTGCCGCCGGTTCCGCGATTCAGCAACCGCCGTACTCGCTTGACATTGAGGACAACCTCCTCAGCGGGCACCAGGCCTCGGCGATTCTCGACGGCAAGCCGGTCGCCGCTCTGCTGACGAACGTTCAAGGGGTGCGGAACGCCATCAAGGCTTGCGATGCATATGAACAGCGGAACCCGAGCAGCGAGGCGAACGCTCACGATATCCTGATGGCCGCTCGGCTGGGTGCGCCAAGCCGCCATCAGAGATACCGCCTGACTTCCCCGGGACGGCAGGTGCAAATCGGCAGTCCAGTGGGCTGACGACCGTGCTCAGTGCCTGTGTGGAACGGCCGGCCACCGGGCGGGAGCTTCTCGCGGCGAGCGGGTACTCCACCAGGACCGGCAACTTCAAGAAGGGTATGGAGAGGCACCTTGCGATGAACCTACTCGAACTCACGATTCCCGACAAGCCGCGCAGCGGCAGGCAGCGGTACCGCTTGACGGCAGCGGGGCGGCGACTGCTGGCCGGTCTCGAGGGCGTTAAGAAATGAAGTCCTCCCGGTACGCTGCGTGGTGGCCATATGAACAGTAGCCGACGAGGCTCAGACCATGTGAAGACGAACGTCGCGGTCGGCATTGGAAACGCGATTCATACGGCGGTCGGCGGTGACGACAGTCAAGTTGCGCTCCTTCGCCTGCGCGCAGATCCACAAGTCGTTCTCGTCGATCTGGAGCTTTTTTCCGGTGGCTCTGTCGATCCAATCTTCCACCCAGCGAGGCCGATTCTTCGTCAGCGCTTTGGTCAAGTATTTTCCGGCAAGGTTTGCCTTCAATTCGGCGTATGCGGCGGACGTATGTCTTGTCACTTCCAGTACTGCATACTCGCGCGCTCTCGTCAGCGTCCGTCGGAGGTGGGGTGATGCAGATCCGGCAACGGTTTCGGCCAGGCGAATACCGTAGCCGAACTCTGCCACGACTATTGCCGATACGAACTTCGTCGAGCGCGGATCGAGTGCGTCAATGGCCGCTCGCACGTCATCGTGCCTGGAATGCGCGGGATCAAGCAACGGAGAGAGTGCGCTGGTGTCGAAAATGTACCCGTACACGGCCGATCACGCTCCGTAGGTTCGGAGAAGCTCCGCTTCATCGGCTGGCAGCGGCTGAAAGACGTCGAGAATCCACGAACCGTGTGGATGGAACCGCCCGGACACGCGCTCGGCCAGAGTGAGACCGGGAGCAGGATTGTGTTCGTCCCAGTGTCGCCACGCGTGTGCCACCGGTCGGTCCGAACCGCGAAAGAACTCGAGCAGTTCGTGTTCGAGTCGTGCCGACAAGTCGTAGGACGCGAGTACTGCGGCGTCGATCAGGGTCAGGAGGTTCTGCATTTGATCTTCGGTGGCATCCGACCTTCTTGAGTCCTGAAGGCGCCGTACATATTCCGCCACCAGTTTTTCCACATGGAACGGCAACGTCGATGGAATCGGAATCTGCTTGATGGCGGAAATACGAATCCTCTTCGCTGGAGAGTGAGCAGCGAGGAAAGCATTCGCAACCGGGCCGTTCAGTACCGCGGCGAATGTCAGAAGCTGTGCATCCGTTAGCTTTTGTTTCTGCCACAGTCCAAAGAACTGCTGCGAGCATACGAACCCGTTGCGATCGAGCATTGCCGCAATCCGCCATGATTTTCGGCTTAAGCGAGCAGCGTTTACTACAAGCTTGGCGCGATCCCAGGGCAGGTCGAGCGCGCGCCGAAGTCTCTCCCGCCGGCAATCGAGAAACACGGGATTCTGCAGCGTGAATTGTCGCGTCCGCCGGGCATTGTGCAGCCCCCGTCTGTAACCGGTCCGAGGTTCATTGCTCCAGGCGTCGCCCTGCGAGGATTTCCACTCGATACCCCGATGGATATCAAAGTGGTCGCTCAGGCGGGCCGCTGACTCCAGGTAGTGCCAGAGATCAGGTAGCGGAGGGATCCAGAGGTTGCCGACGGGTGGATTGCCGACGGCACGCTCGACACGACGTTCGGCCGTCGTCTGTCCGGTTCTCAGGAAGGTGATGCGGTCGTGGTCGGCTACTTCGGTCGAGCGCACGATGATGACGGGGGGCGCCGGCGGTCTCGGGTCGCGAGCGAGCAGAAGAGCCGATTCGATCTTGGATGCCGCGAAGATTCGATCCGGCAAGGCGACCAACTCGATGTCTCCGTAGAGTTCCTCGATTCTGCGCCGTTCTGCGCCGAATTCCCGATCCAGAATGAAGGGACGCGGCAGAACGAACGCAAGCGCGCGCGGGTGGGCGTCGAGTGCGGCGTTCAACACCGCTTTCGGTTTGGAGTCGAACTCATTCGCTAGCGGGTAACGTGAGCGGTCATCGTTCGAAAAATCCTCGAACGGCGGGTTGCACAGGACGATACCGCCGTTCTCCACGCGGGACTTCAAGACGTCGCTCTCGAACAGGTCGGATCGGCGGATGCGCCAGCCGTTCTGGTTCGGGTAGTCGGCCAGGATCAGGGAAAGCATGGCGACTTCGCAGGCGAAGGGATCCGTTTCGTCTCCGGAGAGGCGATCCACCAGAAACGCATGGCGTTCCTGGTCGGTCCAGTCGACCGGCAGCAGGTCCCGCATGTGCCGCAAGGCGGACACGAGGAACGTGCCGGCGCCGGCGAAAGGCTCGTAGATGTGGAGGTCGCGAGGGTCGTGACGATCGAGATTCAGTCGGGCGACCGCATATTCGGCGAGCTGGTGCGGGGTGCGGTGCGTACCCAGGTCTTTTCTGGTTTCGCTGGTGACGAGAGTGTTCTCGTACACGAAGGCCAGGTCGTCGGATGAGATGTTGCAGAAATTGATTCCGCCACGGAGACGGTCCCAGGCGGCCCCAAAAGCGGGAGACGTGGTTCGGGGGCCGGTCCCTGGAACCGCGGGTAGGGAGTAATAGGATTCGATCGCGCGAAGGACGGACGCGATGTCGGCCGCGTGCCATTGTTGCGCATACGGGTGGCGGCGGTCCTGCAGGATCTTCGCGGCGAGCAGCCGGAAGACGACGCGGAAGAGCGCCGCAGTGTCGGGACGATTCTCGCACGGCGCCTGCGACGATGCCGTGAGCGTGTCGTTCAGCAGCCGGTCGAGCTTGAGGTGCACTTCGCCCTCGAGAGCGGGCATCAGACCGACGTCCACGAAGTCGAGCTGGTACTCCCGGTTGACGGCGCCGATCGCCTTGGCGCGGTGAATGGCCTGGGGACGCCACTCCTCCTGGTGTCGCTCGAACAGCCCCGGGACCTCATTCAGGAGCAGGCGTTCCAGAACGCTGGGCGGCGCGTCGCCGCGCACCTGCCACAAGGTGACCTGATCGCCTTCGATGACGAAGAGGAGAGGAGCACCAAGCGAACGGTGCGCCGTGACCCAATCCAACGTGCTCCCGTAGCCGGCCGGGACGACGGCGAGCGCGGCCGACCGGTACGAAGGCGGCGTCTGTGTAAAGGCGGCGAGCGCGACCGTTCTCGTCGTATCCGCAGAATCGAGTACGTCCGCGAACGCGTAGTCGCGGACAATCGCTTCCCGCCGATAGCCGATGTGGCGGACGGCGTCGGCGATGGTGTCAACGGCGTCCACGAGCCACCGCCTGTCGATGCCCTGCGGTTGTTGATGGCAGCGGAACCGGCGGGAGATTGAGTCTCTGCTGATCCGGTTCGCCGTCGGTCAGCAGTGCATCGCGGAGCTGACCGACCAGAGGTCTCAGCGGACAGACGAGCGCCGGGGAGTCGATATCGACGTCTTCGGACTCAGGTTGTAGCTCGATACGCTGGTTGACGAGGTCGACGATCATCCGGCTGCGTTCGAGGACCGGCCAGGAAGTGTCGCTGCATAGACGGAACAGTTCCTCGGCGATCACGGAAAGCGCGCCCACGCGGATGAACGCGCGGGTCATGCTGCGTACGACAGCTACGGCGAGCAGATCTCCCGCGGTGAAACAGGGGCTCTGCCGCGTGTCGCGGCGTAGCGGCGCCAGGGCCTTCTTCCAGTGGCGATAGGTCTCCGGCGGCACGGCTGCCGCGTCACGAAGCTGGCCGGGTGTGTACCGTACTGTCATCTGTTGACTATTCAACTTGTTGTTGACAACAAGATAGCACGTCATGGTGACCGGAACAACGGTCGACGGTGTGGCGGGCGGCCCTGCGGACGGGCATTGCGCTCGGAGACGATGGCCCGGTCGTTCCTTGACGGCCCGGGCCAGCGATGCAAGCCTTGGCTTGGGCGAGCAGGTCGGGAAGGCGGGAACGGGACAACATGGCGATTGTGAACATGAACGAAGCGAAGGCCCAGCTCTCGTGGTTGGTGAAGGCGGCGTGGAAGGGGAGGACGTCGTGATCGCCAGAGCCGGCGAGCGCGATCTGCGGCGGGCGCCCCATAGCGAACAGAAGGTCAACCGCTGGCCATGACTCCCTCCCCCTACACTGAGGACACCCTCGTCCAGCAGACCACGGCCGACTACCTGGAAGAGCAGCTCGGTTGGGAGTCGATCTACGCGCACAACCGGGAGGACTTCGATGGTGGCGGCCTGCTGGGTCGCGAGTCGGACCGCGAGGCGGTGCTGGTGCGCCTTCTGCGGCAGAAACTGCGGGAACTGAACCGAGGCCTGCCGGACGACGCCTACCAAGAGGCGGTACGGCGGATCACGGCGACGACCGGGTCACAGACCATCGTCGCCGCCAATCGTGAGAAGGCCGACCTGCTGCGCGACGGCGTCGAGGTCACCTACCGCGACGACAGGGGCCGGCCGACCCGGCGGCGCCTGCGCGTGCTCGACTTCGACGACCCCGACAAGAACCACTTCCTCTGCGTCCGCGAGATGTGGGTGCGGGGCGACCTCTATCGGCGCCGGCCGGACATCGTCGGGTTCGTCAACGGGCTGCCGCTGCTGTTCATCGAGTGCAAGAACATTCATCGCGACCTGAAGGCGGCCTTCGAGAAGAACTACGCCGACTACCGCGACACCGTCCCGCACCTCTTCCACCATAACGCGGTGGTGATGTTCGCCAACGGCGAGAAGGCCAAGATCGGCTCCATCACGAGCCGGTGGGGGCACTTCCACGAGTGGAAGCGGCTGGCAGAGGAGGAGCCGGGCGCGGTGGACATGGAGACGCTGCTCAAGGGCGTCTGCGACAAGCGCAACTTCCTGGACTTCGTCGAGAACTTCATCCTCTTCGACGAGTCGTCCGGCGAGACGCGGAAGATCCTGGCCCGCAACCACCAGTTCCTGGGAGTGAACCGCGCGGTGGAAGCGGTGCGCGAGCGGAAGGAGCGGGCGGGGAAGCTCGGGGTCTTCTGGCATACCCAGGGGGCCGGCAAGAGCTACTCGATGGTGCTGTTCACCCGCAAGGTGCGCCGGAAGCTGGGCGGCAACTTCACGTTCCTGGTGCTGACCGACCGCGACGACCTCGACACGCAGATATACAAGACCTTCGCCGGATGCGGCGTGGTGGACCACGACCGGGACCCGTGCCGCGCATCGAGCGGAGAGCACCTGGGCCGCCTGCTGGCCGAGCACAAGTCGCACGTTTTCTCGCTGATCCAGAAGTTCAACCAGGACGTGGATCCCGAGACTGGCTATACGCAGCGCGACGACGTCATCGTCATCAGCGACGAGGCGCACCGCACGCAGTACGGCACGCTTGCCCTCAACATGCGCAATGCCCTGCCCAACGCCGGCTACATCGGCTTCACCGGCACGCCGCTGTTCACGGACGACGAGATCACGCGCAAGGTGTTCGGCGACTACGTCTCCACCTACGACTTTCAGCGGGCGGTGGAGGACGGCGCGACGGTGCCGCTCTACTACGACGCCCGCGGCGACGATCTGGGCGTGGCCATCGACGACCTGAACGAACGCATCGCCGACAAGCTGGAAGAGTTGGAGACCGATGACATCGACGTCGCACAGCGTCTGGAGCGGGAGCTCAAGCGCGACTACCACGTGATCACCGCCGAGAAGCGTCTCGACCAGGTGGCCCGCGATTTCGTGCGCCACTACTCGGCGGCGTGGGAGACCGGCAAGGCGATGCTGGTCTGCATCGACAAGCTGACGTGCGTGCGGATGCACACGCTGATCGAGCGTTACTGGGCCGAGCGCATCGAGGAGCTGGAGGCGGAGCACGCGAAGGCGCCCGGCGAGCAGGAGGCGATCTACCTGCGGCGGCGGATCGACTGGATGCGCGACACCCGCACGGCGGTCGTGGTGAGCGAAGAGCAGGGCGAGGTGGAGAAGTTCCGCCGCTGGGACCTGGATATCATCCCGCACCGGCGGATCATCAAGGAAGGCATGGACCTGCCGGCAGAGATGCGCGCGAAGCCGCGGTTCCGGAACCTGCAGCGCATGGCCGTCGACGACGCGTTCAAGGAGCAGGAGCACCCGTTCCGCATCGCCGTCGTCTGCGCCATGTGGCTGACCGGCTTCGACGTGCCCAGCCTTTCTACCCTCTACTTGGACAAGCCGCTCAAGGCGCACACGCTGATGCAGGCCATCGCCCGCGCCAACCGGGTCAACGAGGGCAAGAACAACGGCCTGATCGTCGACTACTGCGGCGTCCTCAAGCACCTGCGCAAGGCGCTGGCGACGTTCGCCGGCACGCCGTCCGGCGGACAAGGAGGAGCGGGCGGAGAGATCGACCCGGCGAGACCGGACGAGGAGCTGCTCGCCGACCTGGCCGAGGCGATCGCCATGGTGAGGAGCTTTCTCCACGGCGGCGGGGCGCCGCTTGACGACGTCATCGGCAAGGCGGGCTTTGCGCGCAACGCCGCTATCGTGGCCTGCAAGGAGGTCGCGAACGAGAACGACGAGACCCGCAAGCGGTTCGAGGTGCTGTGCCGGGAGGTGTTCAAGAAGTTCAAGGCATGCATCAACGTTCGCGGCGTGAACCAGCGGACGGCGGTGCAGGCGCTCAAGCACACCGTGGAAGAGCGACTCCGGCGCCTGCTGGCCCGCAATCCGTTGCGGACCGACTTCCAGCAGCACTACTACGAGCGCATCGTCGCGGACTACAACCGCGAGAAGGACCGGGTGACCATCGAGCGCACTTTCGAGGAGCTCCTCAAGTTCTTCGAGCAACTCGAGGAAGAGGAGAACCGCGCACTCCGAGAGGGGCTGGACGAGGAGTCCCTGGCAATCTTCGACCTGCTGAAGAAGCCGGACCTGGACAAGGCCGACATCCGGCGCATCAAGACCGTCGCGAAGGAGCTGCTGCAGACGCTCAAGGCGGAGAGGCTCCGGGTCGACCAGTGGCGCGAGAAGGAGGCGACCCAGAGCGCGGTCAAGGTCGCCATCCACGACTTCCTCTACCGGGACGAGACGGGCCTGCCCGCTGGCGCCTATTCCGACGAGGACGTGACGACTACGACCGAGGCCGTGTTCGCGCACGTCTACCGCGCCTACCCGACCGTGCCGTCGCCGTTCTACGACGTGACGGCGGCCTGAACGCCGCGCGGCATCCTCTCGGGCCCGGAGTCAGGGCCGCAGACGAGGTCGGAGTCAGGGCCGTAGTCGAGGCTGGAGTCGAAGGGATCGGAGCCAGAGTCAGCCGGGAACGCAATGAGCGAAGCGCCGCCACCGTACAGGATCACTCCGGACATCCTGACCCGGGTCGCGCAGATCGCCGAAGCGGTCGGGCGTGCGGAGGCGGCCGGTCTCTCGCGGGACCTGCGTCTGCGCCGCATCAACCGCATCCGCACGATCCAGGGCTCGCTGGCCATCGAGGGCAATATTCTCAGCGAGGAGCAGATCTCGACGATTCTCGACGGCAAGCCGGTCGTTGCTCCCTTGCGGGACGTTCAGGAAGCCCGGAACGCCATCCAGGCCTACGATCGATACGAGCAGTGGAACCCGACCAGCGAAAGCGACCTGCTGGCCGCACACGAGATCCTGATGACCGCTCTGTTGGACGCGCCGGGCCGCTATCGTCGCGGCGGCGCGGCCGTGATGGGGCAGGATCGGGTCCATCACGTCGGCCCGCCCGCCGGGCAGGTGCCGCGGCTCATGGGCGACCTGCTGTCGTGGCTCGGAAGCACTGCCGACCATCCGCTCGTCACGAGCTCGGTCTTCCACTACGAGTTCGAGTTCATCCATCCCTTCGAGGACGGCAACGGACGCCTGGGCCGGCTCTGGCAGACGCTGATCCTGACCCGCTGGAAGGTCCTGTTCGCGCACGTACCCGTCGAGAGCCTCGTTCGTGCCCGCCAGAGCGAGTACTACGAGGCCATCCGGCAGAGCTCGGCGGCCGGCGAGAACACGGCTTTCGTCGCCTTCATGCTGGAGGTGATTCTTGCAGCCGTGCGGACCCCCCAGGAACCCCCGCAGGTCACCCCCCAAGTCGCGCGCCTGCTGTCCGTGCTGGACGGCGAGATGTCGCTGCGGGAAATCCTGCACGCGCTCGGGCTCCGCGACCGCAAGTCGCTACGGCAGCGGTACCTGTTGCCCGCGTTGCAGGGCGGGTACCTGGAGATGACCCGTCCCGACGCACCCAGCGCCAGGAATCAGAAGTACCGGCTGACACCGCTGGGGCAGCGTGTGCGGTCGAAAGCGGACTGAGTCGACCGCGTTGCGGCGACCCGAACGCTGCACCGCGCCCCGAATCGGGGCCAACATCGAAACGGCTCCGGGCCGCAGTCGAGGCAAGAGTCGGCCTACAGCGGCTCCACCGTCACGTCGCTGATCGCCACATGCGACAGCAGCCGCATGCTGTTGACCACGTAGTCGGGGGTCAGCGTGTCGACCGGCACCTTCCCGCCGTCGACGGCGTAGTTGTCCTGGTCGGAGAAGAGCACGCCGCCGACCCGCTCGAACGAGGTCGCCCGCCGGAAGCGGAGCCCGTTGTCGAAGTCATAGCCGAACTGCTCGATGCGGCCGGTCTCCGGGTCGAACCAGAACGTATAGGCGTCGTCGGCGTCATTGCTCGTGCCGGGGGTGAACGCCACCCGCATGCGGTGCAGGTCGCGGCCGTGCCAGCGGTCGAGGCCGCGGTCCTCGAAGTGGATGTCGCCTCCCTTGAGCGTGTACGGCAGCAGGGGGAAGAAGACGCGGGCGTTGGCGAACGCGGTGGCGCGCCGCTCGTCCTCGGCGTCCAGCTCGACCTCTTCGCCGCCGCGCCACTCGGTGACGCCTTCGTTGTTCAGGCGCACGCGGCGCTCGGGCCGGTCGCCCCGGGCCGGGTCGGTCACGGTGAACTCGAACTCGCCGCCGTTGCGGGTCGCCTCGATGTCGAAGCTCCCCGACAGCGACGTGATGGTCATCGTCATCCTGGCGCTCTCGTAGAGGTCGCCGCCGTGGTACGCGATGGACTGCGCGACGATATCGGGCAGGTCCGCGTCGGGTGCGGCGGCTCCCCCGCAGGCAGCCGAGACGGCGAGGGCGGCGGCAAGTGCTCCGGCGATGGCGTGGCGTGCGTGCATGGCGTCTTCCTTCGGTCTGACCGGTTCCCCGAGTCTCCTGACAGTGTAGCCCGTCACGTGTCGGCCGCGGCTCCGCTGGCCGCCCAACCAAGGCTCATCAGCAGTCGGCGCCGTGCTGCGGTGCCGGCGCGGGGGCAATCGGCGACGTGGTCCGCCGGTAGCGCCGCTCGCGCAGCGAGACGCCCGCGTGTTCCAGAAAGA
Organism: Vicinamibacterales bacterium; assembly: GCA_965116825.1. GTDB lineage: Bacteria > Acidobacteriota > Vicinamibacteria > Vicinamibacterales > UBA8438 > WTFV01. Next base: position 1,422,471 of record OZ220736.1, on the reverse strand, counting down.
TCCGCGTCCCGCCGTCGGGGCGAAACCCCATCGAGTGGAAGAACCTCCGAGCACTCGTATTGGACTCCAGCTCCCACAGCTCGATGCCGGAGAATCCCTGCCGGCGTGCGTCGGCCAGCGATTGTTCGCACAGCAGACGGCCGATGCCTCGACGCCAATGCGAGGGTCGCACGAACAGCGCCCAGATCTCTCCGGTTGCTCCCTCCGCATCGCCGCCGGGCGTCGAACGCAGGGTGCAGAACCCCACGACCTGAGTGTTGTCGCAGGCCACGAGGGTCGTGCTGACCCGGGGCCGCTCGAGGCATCGCCGCCACCCGGGGATGCGCGGCGCCACCTCCGGCGGGTCGAGGACGAGATGCGCGATCCGCTCGGGAATCAGAGGACGATAGGAAGCCTGCAGGCTCGTGTTGTGCACGGCCGCGACGGCCTCGGCGTCGTCGACACCGGCGCTCCGGATCGTGACGCTCGTGGAGCTTCCCACGTTCAGCGCCGCTGCCGGAGGCGTTCCCGCATTGCTTCCCGCCTCTCCTCCTGGAACTCCTCGTACGCCTCGATCTGCGCCTCCGTCAGCACGTCGTCGAGTGCGTCCAGGGTTCGCTCCTGCACGCCATCGAGATCGCGGCGCAGCCGGCGGGCCTGGAAGAACCCGAGTCCGTTGGCGGGTCCCGCGCCGTCCCGGAGGTCGATGCCGTATTCGCGGAGCACCGCGAGCCGGGCCTCGAACGCGGTCTGGAGGATCGGTCCGACCTGCTCGACCTGGGCAGCGGTCAGCGCGAGCCGGGCGCGGGTGTTCTGGAGTTGTCGCCGAAACTGTTCGGCCGGCTCCGCTCCACTCGCCTGCAGTGAAGGCGCCGTTGGTTCCCTCTCTGCCGCGATGGCGGCGGGGCAGGCGATTACCGCGGCGATGGCGATGGCCGACCTGATCCTGCTACCCATACGCGCCAGCGTACTACACGGTGGGAGCGTTCGGTCTCGAATGCTCGTCGCCGCCACCGAGCCGGCTGTTTGCGCCAATCATCGATAATCATCGGATGCCCGATCGCGTACGCGTCTTCGCCCCGGCCACCGCTTCCAACCTCGGTCCCGGATTCGACGTTCTGGGCTTGGCCCTCGAACGTCCCGGCGATCTCGTGGAGGCCGAAATCCGCGACGAGCCCGGCGTGGAGATCGTCGAGGTGTCCGGCGCCGACTCGCTCAACACCAACCCGCGCGAGAACGTGGTCGGCATCGCCGCCGCCGCCGCGATCGAACGGCTGCCCGTCGCCGGCCGCGGCGTCCGGCTGTGGCTGCACAAGCAGATGCCGCTGGGGAGCGGCCTGGGCAGCTCGGCCGCCAGCAGCGTCGGGGGCGCCGTGGCGGTCAACGCGCTCTTCGGTGGGGCGCTCTCGGCCGACGACCTCGTGGCCTGCGCCCTGCGCGGAGAGGCGGCCGCCTCCGGTACCGCGCACGCCGACAACGTCGCGCCGAGCGTGATGGGCGGCATTGTGCTGATTCGGGCGTCCGACCCCCTCGACCTGATCCGGCTGCCCGTGCCCGACGCCCTGCGAGTGGTGCTCGTTCACCCGCACGCGCAGGTGCTGACCGCCGAGGCGCGGCGGCTCGTGGCCGAGCGGCGGTTCACCATCGGGCAGGCCGTCGCCAATCTGGGGAACGTCGCAGCGCTGGTCGCCGCGCTCCACACCGGGGACCTGGCGCTCCTGGGCCGGAGCATCCAGGACGCGCTGGTGGAGCCGGTCCGTGCGCCGCTCGTGCCTGCATTCGCCGAGGTCAAGCAAGCCGCGCTCGACGCCGGCGCTCTCGGTTGCTCGATTTCCGGATCGGGGCCCAGCGTCCTGGCGTTCGCCGAGTCCGATGCCTTGGCCGACGCGGTGGCCGACGTGATGGAGGCGGCCTTCGAGTCGGCCGGACTCGAGAGCGACCGCTACGTCGGGCCGGTCAACACCGCCGGCGCGCGGGTGCTGGCGTAGCTGACCCTCGAAGGCCGCTCCGGCGACATTGGGATCCCGATTCTCGGACGTGTTCGCGGGGCCACCATTCATCTCGTGCCCGGGAAGTGCAGGCGCAGGAGATCGCACACTTGCGGTTGGCCTGCGAATACGGTCATCCACACGGACCAGAACCCGATCGCCTTCGCCAGCGCGATCACCTCATCGATGATGTCGGCTCCATCTTCCACGCGCTGGCGCGCGTACGCGGCTTGCCGCCAAGCTTCACGACGGTCGCGCCATCGCAGGTCCCTCGCGCACGGATCGCCTGCCGGGCAACACCCAAGGCCTACGAGTTCGAACAACCTTCTCGCCTTCCCACCTTCCAGTTCCGGAAGGTCGTTCCGCACCTTCACGATGCCGTCCGGCAGGTATTCGAACGCGCCTTCGGTATCGTCCTGGTCCGGCCAGAGGTAGCCGTCGCGCGACTGGTTCCCGGTTACCCTTCGTTCCGTTGCAGTTCGCGCAGCCGAGCAGGAAGTTCGTCCAGTCTTCCGTCAGGTCCGGCCGCTGCCGCCGGGGCGCGACGTGCTCGATATGAGGATCGCCCGTTCGCTCACAGTAGCTGCAATAGCCGCCGATCCGCTCGAGAAGGTCTGTCTTGGCCCTGCGGTAGGGGTGGAACGTCTTGGGATTGTTGTTTCCATCCACCGGGTGAGGTCCGCGCTCGACTCGTCGCATGCGATGATTCCGTTCGTCGGGATGCTGGTTCTGTCGCGCCGTTGCGGCTCATCGAAGATTCCTCGCCGCGCGTTGCAAACGAAGAAACGCAACGTAGGCGGGGTTGTTGGCGAAGGGTTCCTCGAGCCGATCGAGCCGGTCGCGCAACGCCTGAACTTCCCGGGGATCGGTCTCTCCGGTGGCGCCCTCGATAAGTCGGTAGTACTCTGCCGCCGCTTTCATCATCTCCTGGAAGCGCTTGCTTCGTTGCGGTTGATCGACGCCCATGATGTTCTCGGCGACGTCCTCGACGCTCTGGTCGTGCGGTGTCTCCGGTTCGGAGCCCTCTCTGTCGAGGTTGATCACCCCGCCATCGCTTACCGACTGGACGATGAACGGCGAATGGCTGGTTGCGACGAACTGGAGCCTGGGGAAAGTTCTGGTCATGTCTCCAACGACGGTGCGCTGCCGCCGAGGATGGAGGTGCAGATCGACCTCGTCAATCAGGACTACGCCCGGTGTTTCGAGGCGCGCGCGGTTCTTGAGTTGCGGGTTGAGTTGTGCGCAGCGCATCGCGATGTCGGCGGCGGTGGCGGCCATGTTGCGTTGGCCATCGCTCAGTGAACGAAACGGAAACCGGTCGGTCTCGAACTGGACGACGATATCGTCCTCCTCGAAATCGAAATAGGCGGAGACAGCTTCTTCGACGCAATCGGCAATAGCACGAAGGACGGCCTGGAGAGTTGCGAGGGGGCCTCTCCGAGCCTCGATGAGGGCGAGGCGCTTGACCCAGGCCGAGAGGTGTCGAGCCGACGAGCTCGGGGTAAGGCAGTTCTGGTATCCGACGTAGCGAGAGCTTCGTCTGGCCGGATCGATGCCGCCCTCGGAGAGCAGTCTCTGCTCTCGCCAAAGCCGACCCGTTCCGTAGTAGCCGATGTACGGCAACAGTACGTCGTCGTGGCTGGCGCTCCCCTGTACGAGTTGGTTCATTGCCTCGCGGATCGCTCGCGATCCTCCACGCGTGGTCCGCGATTTCGCCGACCTCAAGGCACGCGTCCAGATGACGCTGTGTTTCTCGATCGAGCCATGCGCTTCGATGCGGGCCGGATAGTGTTCCCGGAAGTGTCCGGTCTCGCCGATCTGCTGATATGTGCGACGGACGTCCCGATGGTGGATTGAGCCGCTCAACGCGTGAGGCACCGGGATCAACGCCGCCCCCAAGGCGACCGCCAGCGCGTCGAGGACGGAAGTCTTGCCGGTGGCGTTGGCGCCGACCAGCAGGGTGAACCGTTCGTGAAAGGTGAACGAGCGCTCGTCGAAGCACCGAAAGTTGTTGATATCCAGCCTGTTGATGCGCATCGCCGGTTCAGCACCAGGCGCCCGTCGTCCAATATCGTGGCGCCGAGCCCAATATACGCCATTCGCGGAGGTGGCGAGCCGGTCGTCGGGGGCCGTGGTCGGTCGAGCGCCGTGCGCCGCACGTAATGGGAGCGGCGTGGTCCGCAGTGGTTGCGGACCGGTCGAGAATGAGTATACTCATGAGTATGAGTACGCGCCTGCAGATCGTCATGTCCGCAGCCGAGGTGGCGTCGTTGCGCCAAGTCGCCCGGCGCGCCGGCTTGACCGTGAGCGAATGGGCGCGGCGAGCGCTGCGTGCGGCGCGGGACAGCCAGGCTGGTCCGAGCCCGGCCAGCCGGCTGGAGGCGCTCGATCGCGCCCTGCGCTGCGGTCATCCCACCGGCGACATCGACGAGATGCTCGCCGACATCGAGCGCGGCCGTGATCTTCGTTGACTCCAACGTGCCGATGTACCTGGTGGGCGCGCCCCACCCCAACCGGGACCGGATCGCGGAGTTTCTCCACTCGCACGCCGCCAGCGACTACGTCACGAGTGCGGAGGTGTATCAGGAGATCGTGCACCGCTACGTTGCCGTCAATCGCCGCGGCGCGATCGCCGATGCATTTCGGCTTCTCGACGGCCTGGTGACCACGGTATTCCCGATCGCCCGTGAAGACGTTTCCGTCGCGCACACAATCGCCAACGAGCAGCATGCGCTCTCGGCGCGCGATTGCCTTCATTTGGCTGTCATGGAGCGTCGAGGGCTGAAGACGGCGCTGACCTGCGACACCGCGTTCGCGCTGAGGCCCGGTATCGAGTGCGTTCCGTGAACTCGACGGCTTCCTGGCGCCGCGACGTCAAGCGACAGGCGTCGGCGACTCCTCGCCGCGCGGACGCTGCAGCGCCAGAAAGCACGCCGCGGACATGCCGGCCGCGCCGAACAGCATGCACATCACCATGACCTGGTAGCGCACCGCGATCAGCGGCGAGATCCCGGACAGGATCTGGCCGGTCATCATTCCCGGCAGCGATACGAGGCCGACGGCGAACAGCGTGTTCACCTGCGGTATGAGCGCCGAGCGCATCGCGATGGGGCGCGCGTCGTGGTACGAGGATCCGCGGGAGAGCTCCGCGTCGAGCCGTTCCGCCGACAGGCTGACCGCGTTCATGGACGCGGCGAAGACCATGCCGCCCAGCGGGATCAGTACCGTCGGGTCGTGCCAGGGGTCGGCGGCCAGGACGCCCTGCGTGATCAGGGCGAGGGTCGACACTCCGCTCGCACAGATCGCGGCCAGCGCCTGCGGATAGACGGCCCTGCGGCGGCGTGCCACCGGCCGTAGCGAGATCCAGCCCGCCGCGGTGAGCATCACCGTCAGCGTGCCGAGCACGACGGCCGGGTGCGCGGTGCCGAAGATGAACGTCAGCACGTAGCCGACGAGTGCGAGCTGCGCGACCATGCGCCCGACGCCGTAGAGTGCGGCACCGGCGCCGGCCGACCAGCGCTGGAGGATGACGAGCACCACCAGCGCCGGGAGCAGCGAGAGACTGAGGTTGGAGAGCGGAATCGCGTCGACGGAACCGGTCATATAGCCGTGGAGCATACCGCGGCCCCGTCGACCGGGCCGCGGATGCTACTCCCCGCTGGCGGCCGGCGTGGGGTCCGCCGCCGGCGCCGGCGGCGGCGAGGGCGGCGCGGCCACTGGAACCACCGTTGCCTCCGGCATGATGAACCAGGCCGCCGCATAGGCGAATATGCCGCAGATCACGAACCCGGGGAAGATCGAGAGCAGGACCCACAGCACGCGCATTGCCGTCACATCGACAGCGAAGTACTCCGCGATGCCGCCGCACACGCCGGCCACGGTGACGTGGTTCGCGGACCGCTGCATCCGCTTGGCCCCGACGACGATCGGCTCCGCGCCCGGCTCCGCTTCCGGAACGATGATCCAGGCCACGACGTAGGCCAGGACCCCGAGCAGGATCGTGCCGGGGAAGATGGACAGGATGACCCAGGCCACGCGGATGAACACCGGATCGGTGTCCAGATACCGCGCGATGCCGCCGCAGATGCCGGCGAGCTTGCGATCGACGTGGGAACGCCGCAGAGCCTTCGGAAAGAGCGTCTCGGAGATCCGCTGCCGTCGGCCGCAGAACAGGCAGTAGGACGCTTCGTCCGGAATGTCGCGATGGCAGTGCTTGCAGGTCATGTCAGCTTCTCCTGTGGTCCAACGTCACGGGCTCCGGTCGCGGCGCCATGGCCTGCGCAGGTCGGCGCCGCCGTTCCGCGGTACTTGGAGATACGCATGCTTCCGCCGCGGGTTCCCGGTCGGGGCGTCCTCAATCCGTGTCGGGCGGGAAGACCGTGGTCTGCCAGCCGCCGAGGAGGTGCACGACGCCCGCTCGGCCCGCGAGCTCCAGCATCAGGAACCGCTCGCCGCCGGGCGCAACGTCGTAGGCCGGAAGATTGCCCAGCGGATCGCTGACATGGGCGCTGTCGAAGAGGTGCTCCGGTTCCGAGGCGGGGCGACCGTCGGCGTCGATGGCGACCTGGTACAGGCCCCGTCCCCGGCGGTAGAACAAAGACCCGCCCTGTCTGTTCCAGACCGGTTCCGCGCCGCCGGCCGGCGTCACTCGAACCGCGGCCCCGGTCCCTGGTCCGGCCGCGGGGCGAACGTACACCTGGTCGCCGTCGTGGGCTTCGGCGTCGGATACGTAGGCGATCCAGCGGCCGTTGGTCGAGAACGCCGGGGCCCGTTCGTTGGCGTCCGTCGCGAGCCACGGCGTCGCTTCGTCAGCCGCGCCGTCGCGCCACGTCCAGATGTCGCGCAGGCGGTCGGGGCGCAGCTCGTGGAAGGCGAGCCGCCGTCCGTCGGGCGACCATGACCCCGGGGTGCGCTGGTCGCCGCCGATCAGGGCGTCGCGTACGTCGAGGTTGCGGACGCGCAGGCGGAACATCCGCTGCAGGCCGGTCCGCGACGAGGCGAAGGTCAGGGTGGTTCCGTCGGGCGACCAGAGCGGGGAGTGGTTGTCCCCGGCCTGAGCGGTCAACTGTCGACGGTCCCCGCGTGCGAGGTCGAGGAGCCAGAGATCCCGGCGCAGGATCCCGGTGACGGTGCTGACTGCGACCTGTCGGCCGTCGGGCGAGAGCCGCGGCGTCTGATGCTGCGCCGCAGGGTCGTCGAGCGCCTCGGATCGGCCGGTCCGGTCGACCCAGACTACGCGGTTGTCTCCCCCGGTTGCCGGCGGCGGTACGAAGACCAGCGTGCCGTCGCGCGCGGCCGCGAACCGCGCGCGGCCCAGGCCTCGATAGCCGGCGGCGCTGGCCGCGGCGCCCCGCAGCACGGGCCGGGGCGAAGGCATCCCGCGCCGCTCCCGGCCGGCCTCGAGATCGAGGCGGGCGGCGAATATTTCGCCGCGCCGTACGAAGACCACGGTGGACGGCTCGACGAACCACCCGCCTCCGTCGGCGAGGTGCAGGGGGCGTGTATCGCCGGTCCGGCGGTTCAGGAGGGTCAGCCGCGGATCGCGTCCGTGCCGCCCGGTGGTGAAGAGCATCCACTGCTCGTCGATTACCTGCGGCCACCCGTGCGCGGTCTCGCCGTTCTCCACATCGACCACGGTCAGGGCCACCGGCTCGCCGCCGGCCGCGGGCACCTGCCGGAGGCCGGAGTAGCCGGGGCCGCCGAAGATGATGCGGCCGGCCGCGTCCCACACCCCGCCGGCGGCTTCCCCGGCCAGGCGGCAGACGGTGTTCGTCCTGTCCCGGCCACCGTCCCGCGTCTCTTCCGCTCTCTCGTCCGCTGCATCACCGTCGAGTGAGAGCGTGCGGAGCCAACCGTCGGCGAAGAACCCCACGGATGCGCCGTCCGGTGCGAAGAAGGGTTGCCTCGCGCCCTCCGTGCCCGGCGCCGCCTCCGTTTCGAAGCGATCCAGCCGGCGTATGAAGAGGCGGGTACGGCCCTCTGCGACGGCCGTGTAGGCGATGCGGCGCGCGTCGGGCGAGACAGCCACGTCCAGGAGCACGCGGTCGGGTGGAATCGCGACCGACAACGCCTGGCGCCGCGCCGGCTCCGCCGCTGGCGCGGGCCAACGCGATGCGCCGAACCCGCCCAGAGCCGCTCCGGCCAGACCACCCAGCGCGACGAGAGCGAGAACGGTGCGGCGTGACATCGGGCGTCAGGGCTCCTGGCCGCCGTAGCGGGCGCGCGCTTGCTCCAGGTCGTTCGCGATTTGCCGCGCGAGCGCGGTCGGCGCCGTCACCCGCACGCCCGGTCCGAAGCTCAGGATCCAGCTTCGGAGCGCACCGTCGTTGCAGACGTCCATCGTGACCCCGACCGACCCGTCCTCCCGCGGCTCCACCTTCTGCGAGGGGTGCCAGATGCGTTCTCGCACATAAGGGGCCAGATCGGGCGCGAACTCCAGCGCGACCCGCTCGGGGGCGCCCTGATGGATGCCCAGGGAGTGCGGGAAGGCGGCCTCGGCCAGTTGCTCGACCGGATCGAAGGTCTCGTCCAGCGGGGTCAGGCGCCGTATCCGCTCGACCGCGAACGTGCGTACCTGCTCGTAGCGCGGCACGTAGGCGAAGAGGTAGAGTCCGCCCTCGGCGTACACCAGCCGGTAGGGATCGATCCGGTATGACTTCTCGCGCCGGCTGGAGCGGGAGTGGTAATCCATGTCCAGCCGGCGCTGGTGCAACAGCGCGTCGAGCAGCCTGCCGATGTTCGCACGTTGCTGCCGGTCGTCGAGCCGGCGCGCGGGCGCGGCCTTGGCCTGGATGACGTCCGGCAGGCGATCGAGGAACTGCCGCATGCGCGGGCCGAGCGCGGCTTCCAGCTTGGCGAACGCGCTTTGCAGGTCCTGTCCGAACGGCGGGACGGCGAAGCAGTCGACGAGCGTGCGGCTGAAGTAGAGGGCCGACAGCTCCGCGAGCGTGAACGCCGTGTCGTCGAGGCGTCTGAACGGGCGGGTGTCGAGCCTCCACCGCTTCGTCGCGTCGTCCGCCACGTCGTAGAGCGGGAAGCCCGCCTCCTGCAGCGCCGCGAGGTCGCGGCGAATCGTGCGCGTCGTCACCCCGGTCGTCTCGGCGAGCCGGCGGATGGTGACGCCGCGCGAGGCTTCGAGCTCGCGCAGGATGGTCCACTGGCGGATGACTTCGGCGTTGCGTGGCAACCACGCCCTCCCCGGCTGCGTATCAATCATAAAGGCGACGAATGGCGCCGCCGAAAAAACCACCGAGGGTGTGACCTGACCTGTCACCCACCCGCGCTACGCTTGGTTCATCGGGAAGGGGACCGTAGCGTGAAGGGCTCGAACGGGTCGCACCGGCATCCGGGGGCGGCGTAATCGGCGAGGCGACGCTCCAGTGTGGGGAGGTGGGGCGGCGCGGACCATCGAAAGGGCACGACGATGGCGGAACACCGGGAAGTGACGGCAACACAGCTCGACTTGACCTATGATGGCCCATGGCCGGTTGCGGTCAGGCCTCTCGCCAAGCCGCGTCGCGGCGCCGCCCGACTCTGCGTGGTCTGTGGGCGGGTGCCGGCGCATCTGACAATCGAACGCGCGTCCGGGCGCCGGCCGGCGCGGCTCTGTCTCCGTTGCCATCATGCGGTCATGCGGCAACGGCGAATGGCGCGCGCCGGTCTCGAGCCGGCCGGCGCGGTGCGGCCGAAGGGGGGATTGATCGTGTCGCGGGAGAATGCGCTCTCGGCCGAAGCCCTGTACCGGAAGCTGTCCCGATCGCGCCGGCGCGCCCAGAAGGCCGCCCGCGCCGCGATCGGGGCAGGGTGAGGGCAATCCGGTCGACGACTCTCGTCGGACCGTTCGTGTGTAGCGGTGGAGGTGATCGATGGTGAATCTGGACATGTCGGCAGATGTCGATCAGCGGAAGGGACCGAGGGCGAGAACGACACGGCCGGAGACGCTGTGCCGCCGTTGCGGCAAGCGCAAGGCGCTGTGCTCCCGGTACGCGCGGAAGCGGCGGGTCAACCTGCACCGGCGCCACGATCTCTGCCACCAGTGCCGGCGCGCGCTGCGGGATGCGACGCGAAACCCCATGCTCTAGTTGTGTTCAGGTGCTGACCGCTTGCCGCCGCCCCCGCGTATCACGATCCTGACCACCCCGGCGGCGGAGACCCGCATCGAGGCTGCGGCCGATGCGCTTCGGCGCGGCCTCGGTCGTGGCGAGGTGTTGCTCGTCGGCGAGACCCGGGAGGCGGTCGACGACCTCGCGCGCGATATCGCGGCGGAAGCCGGCGCGACGTTCGGGCTCCATCGGTTCAGCCTGCGTCAGCTCGCGGCGAGCCTTGCGACCGTCGATCTCGCCCGCCGCGGACTCGCTCCGGCGAGCGGCCTGGCGATGGAGGCGGTCGCGGCGCACGCCGCCTTCGAGGAGTCTAAGCGCGAGGCGCTCGACTATCTGCAACCGATCGCCGAGTTCCGCTCCTTCGGCAGGACGCTGGCGGCGACCCTGCGCGATCTGCGCCACGCGGACACCGACGTCGACCACGCGCACAAGCTGGACCGGAGCGGCCCCGACGTCGCGCGGCTCGCTCGGCGCCACGCCCGGCTTCTCGACGACGCCGGGCTCGTCGACGGTGCCGGGCTCTTTCGCGCCGCGGCGCGGGTCGTGCGGGAGGGCGCCGGAGGCAGCGAGGGCGCGCCGCTCGATGGTGTGCTCGTCCTGCTCGACGTCGCCGTCGCCGACGAGGCGACGCTCGACGTCGTGGCGGCGCTCGCCGGGCGGGCCGGAGAAGCCCTGGCGACCGTGCCGGAGGGCGACGACCGGACGCTCGCCGCGCTCCGGCGCCTGCCGGGGGCGGTGGAGACCGCGGCCCCGGCGGCCGACGCGGCGGCGGACTCGCTGGACCGCGTCCGGCGCTTCCTGTTCGCGTCTGACGATCCGCCGCCGGCCGGCGACGCGGCGGACTCGCCGGCCCTCACCTTCTTCTCGGCACCCGGCGAGGGGCGCGAGGCGGTCGAGATCGCACGCTCCATCCTGGCGGAGGCGGCCCGTGGGGTGCCCTTCGATCGGATGGCGGTGCTGTTGCGGTCGCCCGGCGTGTACGCCGGACTGCTCGAGACGGCGCTCGACCGCGCCGGCATCGGGTCGTGGTTCGCCAGGGGCACCCGCGTTCCCGATCCCGCCGGCCGCGCATTCCTGGCGCTGCTTGCCTGTGCCGCGGAACGCCTCTCGGCCCGGCGTTTCTCCGAGTACCTCTCCCTCGGCCAGGTCCCTCGGCTCGACGCCCACGGGGGGCCGCCGGGCGACCGGGGCCGCTGGGTACCGCCGGACAGCGCCCCCGAGGTGACCCCGGGTCCGGCGCAGGCGTCGCTTCTCGACCTCCTCGCGGAACCCGCGGCCGGCGCGGATGCTCCGGGGCAGGATCGCGCCGACGGCGACGACGAGCCGGTCCTCGCGGGGACGCTCCGCGCGCCGGCGCGCTGGGAGCGGTTGCTGGTCGAATCGGCGGTCGTGGGCGGCCGGGATCGCTGGGAGCGGCGGCTTAACGGGCTGGCGCACGAGTTCGGCATGAAGCTGGCGGAGCTGCGGGCCGAGGATCCGGAATCGCCGCGCGTGGCCGGCCTCGAACGCGACCGCGCGAATCTGGAGCATCTCCGGCGCTTCGCGCTCCCGGTGATCGACCGGCTGGCGGGGTTGCCGGCGGAGGCGCTCTGGGGCGAATGGCTCGATCACCTCGAAGAGCTGGCGCCGATGGTGCTGTCCGATCCCGACCGCGTGCTGGCCGTGCTGGGCGATCTGCGGCCGATGGCGCAGGTCGGGCCGGCGCCGCTCACCGACGTGCGCGACGTACTCCACGAACGTCTGACGGAGTTGCGGTCCGATCCGCCGGCGCGGCGTTTCGGCCGCGTCTTCGTCGGGAATCCGGAACAGGTGCGGGGCCGACGTTTCTCGGTCGTGTTCGTTCCCGGCCTCGCGGAACGGGTCTTTCCCCACAAGCGGCGCCAGGATCCCCTGCTGCTCGACGACCTCCGGGCCGCGATCAACGCCGCGGCGGCCGGAACGCCGCGGCTCGGGCTGCCCGACCGGCACGATCTGAACGCCCAGGAGAAGCTGCTGCTGCGCCTGGCCGTCGGTGCCGCGACGGAGCGCATCCATTTCTCGTATCCGCGCCTGGAGGTCGGTAAGGCCCGCCCGCGTGTGCCGTCCTTCTACGCACTCGACGTGGAGCGGGCGCGCACCGGCCGCATTCCCGACTTCCGCGAGGTCGAGCGGCGGGCGTTCCGGCGGGTGGAGGCGCGACTGGCCTGGCCGGCGCCGCTGGATCCGGACCACGCCATCGACGACGCCGAGCACGACTTGGCCGTGCTCAGAGAGTTGTTCGCGCCGGAACGCGGGAAGGACGAGGTCGCCGGGCGGGCGCGGTACCTGTTTCGCCTCAACCCGGGGCTGCGGCGCGCGCTGGCCGCGCGCTGGGCCCGGTGGAAGCGCGCCTGGTCGCGCCACGACGGGCTGTGCGAGATCGACGACGCCACGAAGGAGATGCTCGCCGGGCACCGGCTCGACGCCAGGCCCTACTCGCCGTCTGCGCTGCAGACCTTCGCGGTCTGCCCGTACAAGTTCCTGCTCTCGTCGGTGCACCGCCTGCGCCCCCGGGAGGAGATCGAGCCGCCCCTGGAGCACCTGGATCCGTTGACCCGCGGCCGGCTGTTTCACGAGGTGCAGGCGGATCTCGTAAGGACGCTGGAACGCCGGGCGGAGCTGCCGGTGACCCCCGCGCGCGTTCCCGCCGCCGAGGGGGTGGTCGACGAGGTGCTGAATCGCGTGGCGGCCGCCTATGCCGAGCAGCTCGCGCCAGCGATAGAGCGCGTGTGGCGGGACGAGATCGAGGCGCTGCGCGGCGATCTCAAGGGCTGGGTGCGGCACGTTGCGAACGAGGACGGCGAGTGGATTCCGATGCACGCCGAGCTCGGTTTCGGACTGCCGCCGGGGGACGGGCGCGATCCGGAGAGCGTGCCGGAGCCGGTGCAGGTCGACGGCCGCTGGCTCCTGCGCGGCGTCGTGGACTTGATCGAGGCCAGGGCGAGGCCGACGGCGCGCGGCGAGCTGCGTGTGACGGATCACAAGACCGGCCGGAACCGGACGCGGGAGGGGATGGTGGTCGGAGGCGGCGAGACGCTGCAGCCGGTCCTCTACGGGCTGGCCGTGGAGGGGACGCTGGGCCGCCCCGTGCGCGAATCGCGGCTGTCGTTCTGCACCGCGGCGGGCCGCTACGAGCAGCGGGTCGTCGCGCTCGACGACGGCGCGCGCCGCGCCGGGACCGAGGTGCTGGAGATCGTGGACCGGGCGGTCGAAGCCGGCGCGCTGCTGCCGGCGCCCCGGCAGGGTGCGTGCCGGTGGTGCGACTTTCAGGTCGTGTGCGGGCCCTGGGAAGAACGACGCACGGCGGCCAAGCACTGGCCGCGGCGCGGATCCGAGCGAGGCGCGGGTGCCCCGGCGGCGGCGTCTCTATTGGCTGACCTGACAATGTTGCGGGACTTGCCGTGAGCGGCGCGACGACGCGGGGGGCGGCCGGGGCGGCGGGCCGGTGGCGGGGGGCGCGATGAGCGGGTCGCCGCTTGCAGACGCCGACGCCCGGACGCGGATCCGGGAGTCGCTCGGCGAGTCGCTGGTCGTCGAGGCGGCTGCCGGCACCGGCAAGACCAGCGAGCTGGTCGCCCGCATTGTCGAGGTGCTGGCTCGTGGAGACGCAGCGGTCGACCGGATTCTGGCCGTCACCTTTACAGAGAAGGCCGCCGGGGAGTTGAAGCTCCGTTTGCGCGAGGGGCTCGAACGTGCGAGGAAGTCCTCCACGGGCCCCGACGCCGCCGGCGCCGCGGCCGATGCGGCAGCCGGCGATGCCGCGACGCATCTCGACCACGCCATCGCGCACCTGGAGGAGGCGCAGGTCAGCACGATCCACGGGTTCTGTGCGGATCTGCTGCGCGAACGGCCGGTCGAGGCGGGGGTCGATCCGCGCTTCGAGGTATTGGACGACGGGGCCGCCCAACGCATGTTCCGGCAGGCCTTCGAGACGTGGCTGCACGGCGCCCTCGACGACCAGCCGCCGGGCGTCCGCCGGGCCCTGCGCCGCCGCTCCGCGCTGTTCCGATTCGAAGAGTCCCCGGCCGCGGACACGGGGCCGACCGACCGCTTGCGCCGCGCTGCGTGGCAGCTTGCGGAATGGCGCGACTTCACACGGCCCTGGCGCCGGGAGAGCTTTCCGCGCGAGGCCATCGTCGACCAGGTGGTGGCACACCTCAGAGAGTTCGCGGAGTTGACCGACAAGGCCGCCAACCGCCGGAGCGACCGGCTGTTTCTGGCCACGCAGCCGGCCCGCGCCCTCGTGCAGTCGATTTGGGCGACCGACGCCGTCCGGCCGCGCCGGCGCGACTACGACGGTATCGAGGCCCAGCTCGTCGAGCTGGCCGCGAACCGGGACTTCACGCAGCCCCGGCGGGGTGCCGGCACGCAGTACGGCGGCAACCTCACCCGCGCCCACGTGCTCGATAGACACACGAAGATGGTGGACGTGCTGCAACGGTTCGCGAAGGTGGCCGACGCCGATCTGGCGGCGCACCTGCAGGCGGAGCTGCGCGATCCCATCGAGCGCTACGACCGGCTGAAGATCGAGGCGGGTCGTCTCGACTTCGTCGATCTGCTGCTGAAGGCGCGGGATCTGATCCGCGGCCGCGACGGCGTGCGCCACGACGCGCAGCAACGCTATGCGCGCATCTTCGTCGACGAGTTCCAGGACACCGATCCGCTGCAGGCCGAGATCCTGCTGCTGCTGGCGTCGGGCGATCCCGACGAGCGCGACTGGCGCAAGGTGACCCCCGGGCCGGGCAAGCTCTTCCTGGTCGGAGACCCCAAGCAGTCGATCTACCGCTTCCGGCGCGCCGACGTCGGGGTCTACCGGCAAGTGACCGAGCAACTGGGCCGGTGCGGCGTGGCGAGCATCGCGCTGTCCACGAGCTTTCGGGCCGTGCCGGCCATCCAGCGCCTGGTCAACCGCGCGTTCGCGCCGCTGATGAGCCCGGCCGAGGACGCGTCGGCGGCCGCGTCGCGCCCCGGCTACGTCCCGCTGGCCCCGCACCGCGAGGACGAGCCGTCGCAGCCGGCGGTGGTGGCGCTGCCGGTCCCGAGTCCGTACGGTTTCCGGGGCCGCATGACCGGGAGGGCCATCGAGGCGTCCCTTCCCGACGCCGTCGGTGCGTTCGTCGACTGGATGGTGCGCGAGAGCGGGTGGACGGTGACGGAGCGAACGGCGGGGCCGGCCGCGGCGGGAGCCGCGCCGGAGCGTGTTCCCGTCGAGCCGCGGCACGTCGCCGTCCTGTTCCGCCGGTTCGACAGTTGGGGCGCCGACGTGACGCGCCCCTACGTCGACGCTTTCGAAGCGCGCGGTATCCGGCATCTGCTGGTCGGCGGCCGGTCGTTTCACGATCGCGAAGAGGTGGGAGCCCTGCGCGCGGCGCTGGCCGCGATCGAGTGGCCCGACGACGAGCTCTCCGTGTTCGCGACGCTACGGGGGCCGCTGTTCGCCGTCGACGACGAAACGCTCTTTGCCTACCGGCATCGCTTCCGGCGCCTCCATCCGTTCCGGATTCCCACCGACGCGGCGGCCGGAGAGGGGGATTGCGCGGATCGCTTCCTCCCGATCACGGACGCCCTCGATCTGCTGAGCCGGCTCCACCGGCAGCGCAACGACGTGCCGATCGCCCGGACCATCGGGCAGCTTCTGGAGGAGACCCGCGCGCACGCCGCGTTCGTGATGCAGCGGGCCGGGGAGCAGGTGCTCGCCAACGTGCTCCAGATCGGTGAGTTGGCGCGCGACTACGAGGCCGGCGGCGGGCTCTCGTTCCGCGGGTTCATCGAGCATCTGAGAGACGAGGCGGCCGAACGCCAGGCGGGCGAGGCGCCGATCCTCGAAGAGGGCAGCGACGGCGCGCGGATCATGACCGTGCACGGGGCCAAGGGTCTGGAGTTTCCGGTGGTCGTCCTGGGCGACCCGACCGCGCGGCTCTACCGGACGACGGCCGGCCGCTTCATCGACTCGGCGAGCGGCCTGTGCGCGCTCCGGCTCGCGGGCTGGTCGCCGCTCGACCTGCTCGATCACCAGCAGGAGGAGATCGAGCGCGACCGCGAGGAGGGGGTGCGTCTGGCCTACGTGGCCGCGACCCGCGCGCGCGACCTGCTGGTGGTGCCCGCAGTGGGCGATGCCCCGGAGCTGGACGACTGGATCGGCCCCGGCGGCGAGCCCGACGCCGGCCCCCGCCACCCCCTGCGCAGCGCGTGGGCGAGTCCTCTCTATTCGGCCGTCTATCCGCCGCTTCAGGGCCGGCGCAACCCACGGGCGGCGCCGGGGTGTCCTCGTTTCGGCCGCGATTCCGTGCTGGACCGATCGGACGGCGATCCGGCCGGCAACGACACGGTGGTGCCGGGCCTGCACAAGTTCCGGGAACTGGGCGAAGACCCCGGCGCCGGCCGGAAGAGCCGTACGGCCGCGGACAACGTGGTCCCGTTCCGCAGCCCGGCGGCGTCCGCGACGGGATCGGACGATGCCGCCTATGCGGCGGTCTGGTGGGACCCGCACCAGCTCGCGCTCGGCGCCGGGGCGCCGGTGGGCATACGCCGGGAGGAGCTGCTGTCGAAGGATGCCCCGGACGACGTGGTCGAAGCGGATCTCGAACGCTACCGGACGTGGCGGCGGCGCCGCGAGGGCACCGTCGAGCGGGCCGCTCGCCCGAGCCTCGTGCTGGCGACGGCGACCGAGCGGGCGCGAGCGGGGACCGCGGAGCGGACCGGCCACCCTGGACCACCGGTCGGCGGCCCCGCGCTTCCCGGCGCTGGAGGGGGTAGTGGCGCCGGGCCGGATGCGGAGCCGCACGCCGTGACCGTGGTGGAGCTCGAACGCGCGGCGGCGCGGCCGGCCGGCAAGCGCTTCGGCTCTCTGGTCCACGCCGTGCTCGCCAGCGTGCCGCTCGACGTCCCGGACGGCCGGCCGGCGCCGGTGGAAGAGATTGCGCGGTTGCACGGCCGGGTGTTCGGCGCGACCGATGACGAGGTCGCCGCGGCGGCCGACGTCGCGGGGCGCGTGCTGTCTCACCCGCTCCTGGCGCGCGCGCGCGCCGCCGCACGGCGCGGCGAGTGCCGCCGCGAGGCGCCGGTGAGCATGCGGGCGGACGACGGCGTGCTGATCGAGGGGGTCGTCGACGTGGCCTTTCGGGAGGAGGGGGCGTGGACCGTCGTCGACTACAAGACCGATCGCGACCTGGAGGAAGCGGACGGCGCCATCGACGTCTACCGCCGCCAGGTCGTTCTCTACGCCGAGATGATCACGCGCGCCACCGGCGAGCCGGCCGGCGCGGTGCTGATGCAGGTGTAGGTTCGGGCCTGTGGCAGAATGGGTGGCTGGAGGAAGCCGGTGAGTTCCAACGCGAAGAAGCGGGCGGCGCGTAGCCGTCCGGGGCGGCCGGCCGGGTCGGTTGCTGCCGGTGGCCGGATCGGCGGGCGGACGTCGAGATCGCTGGTCGTGGCGCTCGGACTGGTTGCGCTGGCGGCGGGCGGCTGGGTGTTCCTGGCGTCGGCCCCGACCGAGACGACTGCCGCACAGCCGGCATCGGTCGTCCAGTCGCTCTCGGTGAAGGTCCACCGCGCGTTTCCGCACGACACCAGCGCCTACACCCAGGGTCTGCTGTGGTGGGGCGGAAGGCTCTACGAGAGCACGGGACAGTACGGCAGCTCCGATTTGCGGCGGCTCGATCCGGAGACCGGAGACGTCGAGCAGGAGCTCGACATCTCGCCCGCGTACTTCGGCGAGGGCCTCGCCCGGGTCGACGACCGCCTGATCATGCTGACCTGGAAGGCGCAGCGGGCGTTCGTCTTCGGCCTCGACCGCTTCGACGAACAGCGAACGTTTCGCTACGACGGGGAAGGGTGGGGGTTGTGCAACGACGGCAACCGGCTGGTGATGAGCAACGGCTCGAACCGGTTGACGTTTCGCGACCTCCGGACGTTCGAGGTGCTCGGCGACGTCCCGGTCACGTTGCGCGGCTTCCCGCTCACGCAACTCAACGAGCTCGAGTGCGTCGGCGACGCCGTCTACGCCAACGTCTATCAGACGGACTTCCTGGTCCGCATCGACCCGGATACCGGCCGCGTGACGCACTACATCGAGGCATCGGGGCTTCTCACGCGGGAGGAAGCGCGCGGGGTCGACGTGCTCAACGGCATCGCGTACGACCCCGGCGCCGAAACCTTCTACATCACCGGCAAGCTGTGGCCGAAGATGTTCGAGGTGACGTTCGAGGAATGAGTCGTCCAGGGCCGCCCTCGGCGGAGGAGGCCCTGGACGCCGGGTTCCGGTTACCGGCGCGGGACGGCCCGGCCGCCCCCGCTGCTGCTGCCCCCGCTGCTGCTGCCCCCACTGCTGCTGCCCCCACTGCTGCTGCCCCCACTGCTGCTCGTGGCGCCGCCACCACCACCACCGCCACCCCGGGTGAAGCCACCGGAGGTGACGCGCGTACCTCCCGTTCTGCCGCCGCCGGATGACGCACTACCGCCCGAGCCGCCGCGAGGACGGGCCGTCCGGGGCGTCGCGCTGCCGCCCGAGCCGCCCCCAGCGCCCGATCCCGCGCGGGCGACCGCCGAGCGGGGCTGGACGCGCGTGAACCCGCGTCCCTCGACAGCGCGGGTCTGCGACACCGTTTCCGGCGGCTCGGGGATGCCGCCGGGGCGGCCGTAGCCTAAACCGTAACGGCTCCAGTACGGGTCGTACCAGTACCCGCCATACCCCCACGGCGCGTACCTCCCGTACATGGCGCTGCCGTAGTAGATCGGGGAGTAGGCGCCCCCGAGACCGCCCCAACCCCAGCCGCCGACACTGCTGCTGCCGCCGCCGCTCCTGCTGGTGCGCCGCTCAACGACGAAGCGATCCGGATACGCCAGGGCCACGAGGAGATCGATGACGCTGCCGTCGACGCCTGCGTCGTCGAGCTCGATGAGCGTTCTGCTGTCGAGGCTCAGTCGGGGCTGGCTCTCCGTGAGCAACGCCTCGACCACGTGCGAGTCCGCCCGGGCGGCGGCCTCCCGCACGTTGGAGAGCGTCAGCGGCCCGGCGATGGCCTGCCTTGCGTCACGAAGCTCCCTCGGGGTGGCCGGCAGCCGGGCGTCCCGCTCCTCGCCGGTCGAAGCGGGCCGGTAGCGGCGTATCTCCACGTGCCGCCGGTCGTCCAAGGAAATGCCTTGGATGTCCACCCACGTCGAACGATTCAACAGCAGGCTGATGCCGCTCATGTGGCGCGGGGGTTCAGATCCGCAACGGATCTCGGTTCGCGTGAACAGGCGGCGGCCATCGGCCGACCACTCGCGGCGCTCCCAGCCGCTGCAGTCGCCCTCGGTCACGGGGCGCCGCGTGCCGTCGGCGACGAGCTCGCGCTGCATGAGCACTTCCCCGTCCCCGCGGGCCGTCAGCGTCGCGCCGTCGCTTGCTTCCGCCGGCGCGATGCAGACCTCCATGCGCTCCGGGAATTCCGCACCCTCCGGCGCGGCCGCGATCTGCTCCTCGGCGAGCTGCCAGCAGCCTATCCAGGGGAGCCAGCGGGCGTCCAGGTTGCCGGCGGGAGTCGCCTCCGGCGCCCCGCCTCGATTCTGGGCCGCGGCCGGCAGGGCCAGTCCGACGATCAACAGGATGACGTACGGGGTCAGCCGCATGATTCGCATCGTTCCATCCTTGCTAAGACACTCCCTATCACTATGCGTCAGAACACGAATCGAACGCCAGCGGAAATCCGCAGTCCGGTGAGATCGTGTTCGAATCCGGCGAGCACGCCGTCGAGCTCGGCTGTCGCCCACGCGTAGCGCGCCTCCGTGGTCAGCAGGACGTTCCGCGTCAGGCGGAAATCGACGCCGCCGAAGGCATGGACGCTGGGCGCCCATCCCTTCGACTCGATTCTTTCCGAGAAGATCGTGAAGTCGACGACGTCGACGAAGCGCCCATCCATGACGGTGCTGTAGCGGACGAAGCCGGCGCCAACCCCGACGTAGGGAACGACGGCGCTCGGAATCCAGACGTATTGCCCGATCTCCCGCCCGCGCGGCGCGAGAGCGAGCGCCAGCTCTCCGTGCACGTTCCACTGCGCGAGCTCGGTGTCCTGCTCGATCGGCAGTCCGAACTCGTCCTCGTTGTAGCGGTCCTCGGTCAGGGCACGCACCAGCGCGTAGTCCACGCCGACCCGTGTCTCGAGTCGCGAACCGGCGCCGAATCCGATGTCGAAACCGACGCCTGTCGCGTTGAAGTTCATGCGGCCGGCCGTCGGATCCAGCGGGTCGTCCTCGGGACTCGTGCGCACGAAGAAGTTCTCGTGCAGCAACGTGTGCAATTCACCGGTCGCGCGCGGGCGCACCTGCAGCCCGCGAAACGCCACCGAGAAGCGGGGCTGACCGAAGCGGAAGTCGGGATTCGCCTGCGCAAAGCGGCTGGTGGCGCCCGTCGCGACCGGCAGGGCGGTCGCCCGCGATGCGCTTGCCGGGCGGGAGCTTCGAACGTCGCGCGCATGTTCCCTCGTCGCGCCTCGCCACGCGGGCGCCTCGCGGCTTTCGGTGCCGCGCGTGGTCTCGCCACGGACGCCTGGCCCCGCCGCCGGGATCGGCTGCTGGGCTGCATCGCCCGTTCGGTCCTCGCCCGGGCCGGACGGGCTCGCGGCTTCGACCCCGGCCGCGGCCACGAGCCAGACGTGGAGCAGAACGACGCACGCTCGGAATGCCCGCACCCGGGGCCGCATGTTCGACGATGCCGTGACTGTCATGACTCAGGTTACAGCACGAACCGTACCGGCACGGCCGGTGTGCGTCGCCCGGCGCGGATCGTCGGGATACGTTGCGTCCCCTGTCCCACAAACCGGACGCTGTCACGCGGGATGGACACGCGACGGTCGTGTCAGGCCTCTCGCCGCGCGATGCAGCGCGTCTCCTCGCCACGGTTTGCAATGCGGCACCGCCGGAGATGCGCTCCCCGGCCTGCCGACTGCGCCGGCGCTGTGCTATGCTGCGAAAATCACGTCCCGAAGGTGTTCGGGCCGACTTTCTGGAGCAGCCGATGCGGTCGTCAGGCCTTGTGCGGATCGCTCTCGTGACGTTGGTGCTTTGCGGCGCCGCACTCGCCGTCCGTTTCGCGGCGCCCGTCCCGCCCGCCCCGCCGCCCGTCACGCCGCCGGACAACGGCATCCTGGCCGAGCAGGCCCGGCGCGGGCAGCAGGGGTTCGACCCCCGGGAAATGCTGCGCCGCCGCCGGCGCGGCACGCTGCAGCAGCCGGCCGGCCCGCACGAGTTCTACTTCACCCGCGCCATCTACAACAGCGGCTGGGGCTGGTCGCGCTGGGCGACCGACTATCCCAAGGCGGACCGGCAGTTCATGACCGTCGTCAACCGCCTGATCGACATCGACGGATCGCCGTACGAGAACGCGGTCCGCCTCGACGATCCGCGGATCCGGGACTTCCCGTTCCTCTATGCCCTCGAGGTGGGCGACATCTCGCTGAGCCAGGCGGAGATCGAGGGCCTGCGAAACTACCTGCTCGCCGGCGGCTTTCTGGTGATCGACGACTTCTGGGGATCGTGGGAGTGGGCCGCCTTCGAGCAGCAGATCCGCCAGGTGTTCCCGGAGCATCCCATCGTGGAGGTGCCGCTCGAACACCCGGTGTTCAACGCCGTGTACCGGATCGACGAGGTCATGCAGGTGCCGGCCATCGGCAACTACTACGGCGGCCGCACCTGGGAGCGCGACGGCTACGAGGCCCACGTGCGCGGCATCTTCGACGACAAGGGTCGGCTGATGGTGCTGATCAACTGGAACACCGACCTGGGCGATGCCTGGGAGTGGGCCGAGCGTCCGGAGTATCCACTGAAGTTCTCCACGTTCGCCGTGGAGATGGGCATCAACTTCATCGTGTACGCGATGAGCCACTGAGCCTGCGCCTGCGGTCTTCCTCCTCGGGCGTTGCGTGCGGCAAACGGCAGGAGAATCCGTGTGGTCAGGCGTCGCCGGTCGCCGGTTGCCCCATCGAGCGGCCCGTGCGTGATAGGCTCGCCGGAGTGCCGCGTGCAAGCGGGCACCGGCTAACGGTGGTGAGCAACCGAGATGGTCGATTTCCTGTTCGAGTTGTTCTTCAAGTACCGACCGCTGATCTTCGAGCAGGGGGACTTCGCGTTCCGCGCTCCCTGGACCGGCGGGCTCGCGGTGGCGGCGGCGTTTGCGGCCGGCATCGCGACGTGGCGTTCCTACGTTCAGGTCCGCGGCAGCAGCAGGCCGGCTGACCGGGCGGTGCTCGCGGCGGTGCGCCTCGCGGCGTTCGCCGTGCTCGCGTTCTGCCTGATGCGGCCGGTCCTCGTGCTGTCGTCGATCGTTCCGCAGCAGAACTTCCTCGGCGTGCTGATCGACGATTCCCGCAGCATGCGGATCGCCGACCGCGACGAGACGCCGCGGCTGCAGTTCGTGCAGGACCAGCTCGGGACGCCGGAGGGTGACCTGCGCGCCGCGCTCAACGAGCGCTTCGCGCTCCGCTACTTCGGATTCTCGTCCGCGACCGACCGGCTCGACATCGTCGACGGGCTCGAGTTCAACGGCACGAGGACGCACCTGGGGCAGGCGCTCGCCCGCGCCCACGACGAGCTGTCCGACGTGCCGCTGTCCGGTCTCGTGGTGGTTACCGACGGTGCCGACAACGCCGGGGGGGAGCTTGATGAGGCGCTCCTGCCGATTCAGGCGGCCGGCGTGCCGATCTTCACGGTCGGTCTCGGCCGCGAGTCGTACGAGCGGGATATCGAGCTTGGTCGCGTCGAGACGCCGCGCCGCGTGCTGCGCGGAGCTTCCCTGGTCACCGACGTCGTCGTAACGCACCGCGGCTACGCCGGCCGGCCGGTGACGATCCAGGTGGAGGACGAGGGGCGGATCGTCGGTTCCGAGGACATCGTGCTGCTCGGCGACGGCGAGCTGCAGACCGTCCGCCTGCGCTTCACCGCCGGAGAGCAGGGTGCGCGCCTCTTCACGTTCCGGGTCTCGCCGCAGCCCGGCGAGATGGTGACGCAGAACAACGTTCGCGAGTCGTTGATCGCCGTCGACGACCGGCGCGACAAGGTCCTCTACTTCGAGGGCGAGCCCCGTTTCGAGGTCAAGTTCCTCCGCCGCGCCGTCGAGGACGACGAGAACCTGCAGGTCGCCATTCTGCAGCGAACCGCCGAGAACAAGTTCATGCGGTTCAACGTGGACGGGCCGGATGACCTGGCCGGCGGCTTTCCGCGCACCCGCGCCGAGCTGTTCCAGTACCGGGGGCTCATTCTCGGCAGCATCGAGGCCAACTATTTCACGCCCGACCAGCTCCGGATGATCTCGGACTTCGTCAACCACCGCGGCGGCGGGCTGCTGATGCTCGGCAGCCGGCGGTCGTTCGCCGAGGGGGGCTACGCCGGGACCCCGGTTGCCGACGTGCTGCCCGTCGTGGTCGGCGAGCCGCGCGGCGACGGCCAGGATTCCTTCTTCGTCGAGGTGGCGGTGGAGCCGACCCGGGCCGGGGCGACGCACGCCTCGACGCAGATCGCCGACACCGAGGAGCTGTCGGCCGCGCGCTGGCGGGAGCTGCCGCCGATCACTATCGTCAACCCGGTCACGGAGGTGAAGCCGGGCGCGACGACGTTGTTGACGGGGGCCGACAGCGACCTGGTGGTGCTTGCGTTCCAGCGCTACGGCGCCGGCAAGTCGATGGCGTTTCCGGTGCAGGACTCGTGGACCTGGCAGATGCACGCCGACATCGCGGTCGACGACATGACCCACGAGACGTACTGGCGCCGGCTGCTGCGGTGGCTGATCGACGGCGTGCCGGACCAGGTGGTCACCGAGCTGCCGCAGGATCGCGTGCAGCCGGGCGAGCCGGCGACCATTCTCGCCTCGGTGGGCGACGCGAATTTCGAGGAGCTCAACAACAGCCTCGTGGTGGCGTCGGTGACGCATCCGAACGGCGAGTTCACCGACCTGCCGATGGAGTGGACGGCCCAGCGGGACGGCGAGTACCGCGCCACCTTCACGCCGTCGACCGAGGGCTTCTACGAGGTGCGGGTCGAGGCGCTGGCGGACGACGAGCTGCTCGGCGAGGACGTCACCTACCTGCAGGTGGCCCCCAGCGACGCCGAGTTCCACGACTCGACCATGCGCGCCTCGCTGCTCGAGCGGATCGCGGTCGAGACCGGGGGCCGCTTTTACACGGCGGAGACGGCGGCCTCGCTGGCCGACGAGATCCAGTACGTGGGCGGCGGCGTGACGGTGGTCGAGGAGCACGACCTCTGGGACATGCCGATTCTGCTGCTCCTGCTGGCCGGCCTCGTGCTCGGCGAGTGGAGCTTCCGCCGCTATCGGGGGCTGGCTTGAAGGGTCTCTTCCTGGCGGCGGCGCTGGCGGCGGCGGTCCCCGCGCACGCACAGCAAACGCATCTGCTGGTCATCACCGGCCTCGGCGGCGACCCCGTCTTCACGGAGCAGTTTCACGCCTGGGCGACGACGCTGATCGACGCGGCCACCGGGCGCTACGGCCTGCCGGCCGGCAACGTCACCTACCTGGGCGAGAGGACCGACCTCGATCCGGAGCGGATCGCGGACCGGTCAACGATGGAGAACGTGACCGCCGCCGTCGAGGCGATCGCCGAGCGGGCCGACCCGGCCGACCACGTCGCCATCGTCATCTTCGGTCACGGCAGCTTCACCGACCGCGCCCGCATCAACCTGCCGCGCCGCGATCCGTCGGCGGAGGACTTCGCCCCGCTGCTCGATCGGCTGGGCCGCCGGCGGGTGACGTTCGTGAACACCGCCAGCGCGAGCGGACCCTTCCTGGAGGCGCTCTCCGGCGAAGGGCGCGTCGTGATGACCGCGACGCGGAACGGCCGCGAGTGGAACGCCACGCTCTTCGGGGGCTATTTCGTCGAGGCTTTCGCCGATGGCGAGGGAGAGGCCGATCAGGACCGCAACGAGCGGGTGTCGATGCTCGAGGCGTTCGTCTACGCGCGCCAGCGGGTGGTGGCCGCCTTCGAGTCGGAGGGAATCCTGCTGACCGAGCACGCCCTGCTCGATGACAACGGCGACGGAGAGGGCACGGACGCGCCCGATCCGTTGGCCGGGGACGGCATGCTGGCCCGGACTGCGTTCCTGACAGCAGGCGAGGATCTCGCGACCGCGCGGATGGCGTTTCCCGACGATCCGGAGCTGCGTCCCCTGTATCTGGAACGGGCCGAGATCGAGGCCCGGGTGGACGAGCTGCGCGTGCTGCGCGGCGGCGCGGACCAGGCGCAGTACGAGTCGGAGCTCGAGCGCCTGCTCATCGAGCTGGCGCTGAAGAGCCGGCAGATTCGCCAGTTGGAGGCGGCGAAGGGAGCGCCGGATCCTCGATGACGAAGAACCGCCGGCTCTCGGCGACCCGGCTGGCCGTCGCGGCGGCATGCGCCGTGGTGCTCGCCGCGCTGGCTGCGACCGCGGGCATCGCCGGCGCCGACGTCCTGCCGGGCAACGTCGCCTACGACGGCCGGTTCACGTTCGTGCGCCTGCGCTACGACATGAACTGGGGCCTGCGGAGCGGCCTGTTCCGGCGCGACATCAAGTGGGCCCACGACTACCCGCGCGCCGAGCGCAACTTCGGGAGAATCGTCGAGGAAATCAGCGATCTCGACATCTACTTGGCGCCGAACGGGGGCAACGTGCTCCCGCTCGACGATCCCGAGCTCACCCGCTTTCCGGTGGCCTACATGGCCGAGCCGGGCTTCTGGCAGCCGACCGACGAGGAGATCGAGGGCCTGCGCAACTACCTGCTCAAGGGCGGCTTCGTCATCTTCGACGATTTCACCGGCTGGCACTTTGAGAACCTCACCGCCCAGATGGCGCGCGCACTGCCCGGCATCCGGCCGATCGAGCTCGACATCTCGCATCCGATCTTCCATTCGTTCTTCGAGATCGAGACGCTGGAGATGGCGCCGATGTACGGGCCGCCCCCGACCTTCTGGGGCTTCTTCGAGGACAACGACCCGAACGGGCGGATGTACGGCATCGCGAACTACGAGAACGACATCGGGGAGTACTGGGAGTTCTCCGACACCGGCTGGTACGCCGTCGACGTGACCAACGAGGCGTACAAGTTCGGCGTGAACTACGTGATCCACGCATTGACGCACTGACGCACAACAGGCGGCCGTTGCCGGTGCGCGGGACGGTTGCAGACGCGAGGAGACCTTCGTGGAGCGAGACACTCAGGCCACCGAGCCGACCGACGTGGTGGAATCGACCGTAGATGCAGCGAAAGCGACCGAGGCAGAGGCAACGACCGCGGCGGCGGAAGCGACAGGCGCGGCCCAGGCGATCGGCGACGCGGCGGAAGCAACCGGGAACGTAGCGGAAGAGACGGAAGCGCCGTCGACCGAGGACGCGGCGCCGGCTGTCGTCGCGGCGGCGCCGGCCGATCTCGAGTCGCCCGACGACATCGCCCTCGCCGACAAGATGAAGGCCGGCCGGGAGCAGATCCTGTCGGAGCTGCACAAGAAGATCATCGGCCAGGACGAGATCATCGAGCAGGTGCTGCAGACCCTGTTCGTCGGCGGCAACAGCCTGATCGTCGGTGTCCCCGGGCTCGCCAAGACCCTGCTGATCCAGACGATGGCGCAGGTCCTCGACCTGAAGTTCGCGCGGATTCAGTTCACCCCCGACCTGATGCCGTCGGACATCACGGGAACCGACATCATCCAGGACGATCCGGATTCGGGCGGCCGGAAGATGGTGTTCGCGCCGGGACCGGTCTTCACCAACATCCTGCTGGCCGACGAGATCAACCGCACGCCGCCGAAGACGCAGTCGGCGCTGCTCGAGGCGATGCAGGAGCACCGCGTGACGGTGCAGGGACGGACGTACGAGCTCGACGAGCCGTTCTTCGTCTTCGCGACGCAGAACCCGATCGAGCTGGAAGGGACCTACCCGCTCCCGGAGGCCCAGCTCGACCGTTTCATGTTCCACATCGTCATCGAGCATCCGCCGGAGGACGAGGAGCTGGAGGTCGTGCGCACCACCACGATCACGAACAACCCCGACTTTCGGCACGCGGTGACCGGGGACGACCTGGTCGCGTTCCAGGAGCTGGTGCGCAAGGTCCCGGTGTCCGAGGCGGTGATGCGCTACACCTTGGAGCTGGTCCGGACGAGCCGGCGGAACGAGAAGGACGGCGACGGACCGGACTTCGTCAAGAAGTGGGTGCAGTACGGCGCGAGCGTGCGCGCGGCGCAGTACCTGGTGCTGGGCAGCAAGGCGCGGGCGCTCACCCAGGGGCGGTACCACGTGAACTTCGACGACATTCGGGCGCTGTCGCGGCCGGTGCTCCGGCACCGCGTGCTGCTGAATTTCCACGCCGAGTCCGAGGGCATCACGTCCGATCAGATCGTCGATCAACTGGTGGAGGCGGTGCCGGTCCCGGCGTCGCAGATGTGACGTGGCGGATCCTCCTCCCTCCACGCCCGGCGCCCGGTTCGTCGATCCGCAGGTTCTCGGACGCATCGGGAACCTGAAGCTGCTGGCGCGCAACGTCGTCGACGGCTTCATCAACGGGCTGCACAAGGCGCCGTATCTCGGCGTGTCGGTGGACTTCGCCGAGCACCGCGGCTACATGCCGGGCGACGACATCCGGTTCATCGACTGGCGGGTGTTCGCCCGCACGGACCGCTTCTACGTCAAGCAGTTCGAGGCGGACACGAACGCCAACTTCTCGGTGCTGTTCGACATCTCGCGCTCGATGCGCTTCGCCAGCCGCGGGATCTCCAAGCTGGACTACGGGCGCTACCTGGCCGGGTGCCTGACCTACTTCGCCACCACGCAGCGCGACCGGGTCGGGATCGTGACCTTCGACGACGACATCGTGACCCGGGTGCCGCCCTCGGCGAAGCACCTCGACGTCGTCCTGCACACGCTCGACCGCATCGAGGCGGGGCGGCCCGGATCGTTCGAGAAGCCGCTGTTCCGCATGACCGAGTTCTTCAAGCGGCGCGGCATCCTGCTGCTGATCTCGGACCTCTACGCCGAGCCGGAGGAGATCGTGAACCGGCTGAAGCCGCTCAGCTACGGCGGCAACGACCTGATCGTGTTCCACGTGCTCGATCCGGCCGAGGTCGACTTTCCGTACGCCGAGGCGGGCAACTTCCGGGACCTGGAGACCGGTCAGCGGATGCCGGTGGTGCCCGAGAAGCTGCGCGAGCAGTACCGCGCGCTCATCGCCGAGCACATCGAGCGGCTGTCTAAGCTCTGCGCCGAGAACAAGATCGACTACGCCTTCTTCAACACCGCGCAGCCGATGGACCACGGGTTGTTCCGGTTCCTGGCGATGCGCGAGAAGCTGAATCGGGTGCGCTGATGGGATTGCTGGCCCCTCTTTTTCTGCTCGGACTCGCGACTATCGCCGTGCCTGTGATCCTCCACATGATCCAGCGCGAGCGGAAGGACGAGGTCGAGTTTCCCTCGCTGATGTTCCTCCGGAAGGTGCCCTACCGGTCCTTCCGCCGGCAACGGATCCGTCACTGGTTCCTGCTCCTGCTGCGCTGCGCCGCGCTGCTGCTCCTGTTGTTCGCTTTCGCGCGCCCGTTCATCCGCGCCGCGGCGCTGGCCGCGGTGACCGACGGCGCGCGCGAGGTGGTGGTCCTGCTCGACCGTTCCTACAGCATGAGCTTCGGCGACCGCTGGGACGAGGCGCAGACGCTGGCGACCGACACGATCGCCGCGCTGGACCCCGGCGATCGGGCGACGGTGATTCTCTTCGACGGCGGGGCCGAGACCGGGCCGCGCTCGACGACCGACCGCGCCAGCCTGAGCGGCCTGGTCGAGAACGCGGAGGTCGGGTCCGGCGTCACCCGCTACGGGCCGGCCCTGAAGCTCGCCGAGGGCATCTTCGAGGCGTCGGACCTGCCGCGTCTCGAAGCCGTGCTGATCAGCGACTTCCAGCGCGCCGGGGTCGAGAGCGCGGTCGGCGTCCGGTTCCCGCAGGGGACGGTGCTGACGCCGATCCCGGTCGGCGAGGACGACGCGGCCGCCGCGAACGTCAGCGTGGCGGGCGTGCTCTTCGAGCGCGAGTACTTCTCGGGCCGCGAGCGGATCCAGGTGGCGGCGCGGCTGACCAACCGGGGGGGCACCGCTATCACCGGCCTCGACGTGGCTCTGGACATGGAGGGCCGCGAGGTCGAGACGCTCTCCGCGGACCTGCCCCCGGCCGGCTCGACGACGGTGGACTTCGCGCCGGTCACCCTCGGCGACGCGCAGATGTTCGGGGCGGTGCGCATCGCCCCGGACGCCCTGCCGGCAGACGACGTCTTCCATTTCGTCGTCTCGCCGGGGCAGGTCGTCACGGTGCTGCTCGTCGGCAGCGCGTCCGCGCCGGACGATGCCAACCTCTTCCTCACGCGCGCGCTCGGCATCGGGTCCGAGCCGGCGTTCGACGTGCGGGCGACGACGCTGGAGAGCTTCTCGGCGGCGGACCTCGCGGACCGGCAGGTGGTGGTGCTGAACGACACCCGGCCTCCGACGGGCGCCGCGGGCGAGGCGCTGGCCGCGTTCGTCGAGGCGGGGGGCGGACTGCTCGTCGTGGCGGGGGAACGGACCGCATGGCCGCAGGACGATCCGGGCCTGCTGCCCGGCCGTGTGGCGGCGCCGGCGGACCGCGACGGCCGCGGCGGGTCGCTCGGCTTCGTCGACTACAGCCATCCGGTGTTCGAGGTGTTCAGCGCGCCGCGCAGCGGCGACGTCACGACCGCCCGCTTCTTCCGCTTCCGGCCGGTGGAGGCGACGGCGGAGGCGACGGTGGTGGCGAGCTTCGACGACGGCAACCCGGCTCTGATCGAGCGGCGGGTCGGCGCCGGCCGGGTGCTGCTGTGGGCTTCGAGCATCGACACGTTCTGGAACGACTTCGCGAAGAAGCCGGTCTACCTGCCGTTCGTCCACCGGATGATCCAGCACCTGGCGGAATACGCGCCGCCGACGCCCTGGTTCCTGGCGGGGCAGGTGCTCGACTTGGCCGAGCAGGAGGTGTCGCTCGGAGAGGGTGGAACGGCCGCCGCCGAGTACGTCGTGATGTCGCCGACGGGCGAGCGCCTGCCGGTCGCGGTGGGCGAGCGCCGCGGATTCCTCGACCTCACCGAGCAGGGCGTCTACGAGGTGCACGACGCCAATGCGGCGGAGGAGCTTCCGCTGCTCCTGGCCGTCAACGTCGATCTGGCGGAGGCGGATCTGTCGGCGGTCGACCCGGAGGAGCTGGCCAGCATGGTGACGGGGCGGGCCGGCGGCGACCGCAACGCCGCGGGCGGACCGGCGCGGGTCATTCCGGCCGAGGACCTGGAGCGGCGGCAGTCGGTCTGGTGGTACCTGCTGGTCGCGGCAGCGCTGCTCTTCGTGGCCGAGACGCTGGTGTCGAACCGGCTCTCGCGCACGGTGCTGAGCACCGAGTAACGGGCGGCCCGCGCCGGCGCGGCGGGCCCGACGACGGAAGATCACTTGCAGAGCCTGACCCGTGCGTGCAAGGATGGCGGAAGGGATGACCGTGATCGTGATGTTCCGATTGCGGAGACGTGCGTGCGCAGGTGATGGCGGTAGCGCGAGAAACCGAGGCTGAACGATGGTCCATGAGCCAATGCTGACCGGCGATCGAGACGAAGTCCTCCGCGCCATCCGGCACGTCCGGAACCGCTGGCGCCTGCGGTTGGGCCTGCGCGGCGTGGCGGTGCTCGTCGCGGCGGCGCTCGGGACGCTGCTGGCGTCGTCCTTCGGGCTCGAGCTGTTCAGGTTCGATCCGGGGGCGATCGTTGCGTTCCGCGCCTTCACCTACGTGGCGTTGCTCGCCTTCGGCTGGTGGTTCTTCATCCGGCCGATCTCGCGCCGCGTCTCCGACCAGCGCGTCGCGCTGTACATAGAGGAGCACGCGCCGGAGCTGCAGGCGACGGTGCTGAGCGCGGTCGAGGAAAGCCGGAAGGGCAAGCGGGAGCGGGCGGCGGACCACTCGCCCGAGCTGGTGCGCCGGCTCATCGAGTCCGCGGTGAAGCAGATCCGCGAGATCGACATGGGCCGCGGCGTCGAGACGGGTCAGCTCTGGCGCTCGACGGGCCTGCTGGCGGCGGCCGCCGCCGCGGCGGCGCTGCTGTTCACCTTCGGGCCCGCCTACCTGCGGCACGGCATCAACGCGTTGCTCACCCCGATGGGGAGCGTCGAGGCGGCCAGCCCGTACCAGATCGAGGTCCTGCCGGGCGACGCGACGGTCGCGCGCGGGGCCGACCAGGCGATCACGGCCCGCCTCGTCGGCTTCGAGGCGGAGGAGGTCAACCTGCTGATGCAGGGCAGCGGCGACTCGTTCGATCGGCTGCCGCTGATCCCGATCCTGACCGAGGACGGCGCGATCGAGGCGGGACAGTTCGAAGTGCTGCTGTTCGATCTGCAGGAGCCGGTCGACTACTTCGTCGAGTCGATCGGGGTCGAGTCGGCCACCTACCGCCTAGACGTGATCGAGTTGCCGTACGCCGAGCGCATCGAGCTCGAGTACCACTTCCCCGAGTACACGGGGCTGGAGCCGCGGACGGTGGAGGACGGCGGCGACATCGCGGTGCTGCAGGGCACCGAGGTGCGTCTGCGCGCCGTCCCGACCATGGGTACGACGGGCGGCCAGCTCGTCTTCGACGACGACGACGACCAGCGATTCGATCTGACAGTGGAGGAAGACGGCAGCCTGACGGCCAGCTTCATGGTCGAGGAAGAAGGCTTCTACCGCGTGGACCTCGTGGCGCCGGCCGGCCAGCTCGTGACCGCGTCGCCGCAGTACACGATCGACGTGCTAACCGATCAGCCGCCCTCCGCGATGTTCATCCGGCCGGGGCGCGACACCACGGCCAGCGCCATCGAGGAGGTGTTCGTCGAGGCGCGCGCCGACGACGACTTCGGACTGCATTCGCTCGACCTCGTCTACTCGGTCAACGGCGGGCCGGAAGAGTCGGTCACCCTCTTCGACGGGGGCGGGAACGCCCTCCGGGAGGTCTCGGCGGGTCACACGTTCTTCTTCGAGGAGCTGGAGCTCGAGCCGGGCGACTTCCTTTCCTATTACGCGCGGGCGACCGACCGCAATCTGCTGCAGCAGGACGCCGACGTCAAGAGCGACCTCTATTTCATCCAGATCCGCCGCTACAGCCAGGACTACCGGATGCAGGCGTCGCAGGGCGGCGGGGGCGGCGGCATGGGCGGCGGGGCCGACGCGCGCGAGCTCTCGAAGGCGCAGCGCGAGATCATCTCCGCCACGTTCAACCTGGTCCGCGACCAGGAGCAGTACGACGCCGAGGAGTTCGAGGAGAACGTCGTCTTCCTGACCCTCGCCCAAGGGCGCCTGCGCGAGCAGGTGGAGACGCTGGTGCGGCGCATGAACAGCCGCGTGATGCCGGCCGATCCCGCCTTCCGCAGCATCCAGGAGATCCTGCCGCGGGCCGCGGAGGCCATGCGCGCGGCCGAGAACGAGCTGCAGGAGCAGGACGCCGACGGCGCCCTGCCGCCGGAGCAGCGCGCGCTGCAGCATCTCCAACGCGCCGAGGAAGCCTACGAAGAGGTGATGGTCACCATGGGCGGCGGCGGAGGCGGCGGTGGGGGCGGCGGCCGTCAGGCGGCCGAGGATCTAGCCGACCTGTTCGAGCTCGAGCTCGACAAGATGCGCAACCAGTACGAGACGCTGGAGCGGGCCGGGCAGGAGCGGGCCGACGAGACCATCGACGAGCTGATGGAGCGGCTGCGCGAGCTCGCCCGCCGGCAGGAGCGCGAGGCGGAGCGGCAGCGGCGGCGCGCGCGCGGCCAGCAGTCGACGCAGGGAGGCGGCGCCGGGCAGCGCGCCCTGGCCGAGGAGGCCGAGGAGGCGGCGCGGCGTCTCGAGCGTCTGGCGCGCGAGCAGAACTCCCCGCAGATGATGGACACGGCGCGCCGGCTGCAGGAAGCGGCCGACGCCATGCGGCGCGCCGCCGCCAACGACGACAACCTCGGGTTCGCCGAGGCCGGGACCGCCCTCGACCGGCTGCGCGAGGTGCAGGAGCGGCTGAGCGGAGAGCAGCGCGGGCGGCTGGAGCGCGACATCGCCGACCAGTTGCGGCGGGCCAACCGGCTGGCCGACCAGCAGCGCGAGATGCGCGGCGAGGTGGAGCAGCTCCCCGGCCTGCAGGACGAGGAGCGGTTCACCGCGCTGCGGCGTCTGCTCGAGCAGAAGGGCCAGATGGAGGAGGAGGTCGCCGACCTGGAGCGCCAGATCGACTCCACCTCGGCCGAGTTCCGGCGCGACGAGCGCGACGCGTCGCGCGAGCTGCAGGAGGCGGCCGGCGGCATCCGCGACAACAAGCTCAAGGAGAAGATCCGGTATACGCGCGGGCTGATCCGGAGCCGTCCCGGCCCGACCGCCAACGCGTTCGAGGAGCAGATCGGAGACAACATCGAGCAACTCGCCGAGGACCTGGCCGAGGCGGCGGCGGCCGTCGGCAAGTCCGAGGGCGACCGCATGGCGCAGGCGCTCGACCGGACGCGCGACCTGATGCGGAGCCTGGAGTCGCTCGACCACCGGATGTGGCAGCAGGGCCGGCAGGGCGAGGACGGTGAGCAGGGTGAGCAGGGTCAGCAGGGCCAGGAGGGTCAGGAAGGCCAGCAGGGCCAAGCCGGCCAGGAAGGCCAGCAGGGGCAACAGGGCCAGCAGGGTCAGGGCGGTCAGGAAGGTCAACAGGGCGGCCAGTCGGGTCAGGGCGGACAGGCCGATGGCCAGCTCGGCGCGGCCGACGGCTGGAGCGGCGACGCCAGCAACTTCGGCCGGGACTGGGGCGGCGGCTACGGCGACCGCCGGCCGGGCACGACCGTCTGGGAGCCGGGCGACGTCCGGCAGTGGAGCCGCGAGTACGAGCAGCGCGCCGGCGAGGCGCAGGAGCTGCGGCGCCTGCTGAACGAGCAGGAGTTCGAGGTCGGCGATCTCGACGCCATCATCCAGCGCATGCGCGAGCTGGACGACCTGCGCCGCTACCAGGACGCGGAGGAGATCGCCCGGCTGCAGTCGTTCGTCCTCGAGGAGCTGAAGCGCTTCGAGTACCGGCTGCGGCGGGAGATTACCGAGGAGAACGAGGACCTGTTCCTCGCGGGCAACGAGGAGATGCCGGACGAGTTCCGGGATCTGGTGGAGGAGTACTTCCGGTCGCTGGCGCAGGACCAGTAGGCGGCCGAATCTTCACGACAGGCCGGCGGCCGGTGTTGTCGTCGGCTCCCTCGGCGCCGGTGGCGTCCGGCGCAGGCAGGAGGGCGACGTGCGCGGCAGGCTGACTGCAGTGGTGGTTGTCCTGGCGATCGCCGGCGGCACGGCGGCTCTGGCGCAGCGCGGCTGGCGGGGCGGCTGGTACCGCATGCCGCCCAAGTTTCCCGTCGAGTCCCCGTCGCATCGGTCCTTCACCTTCTCCCGCATCCTGTACGACAGCGACCGTCGCGAGGCGGGCGGCCAGGGCTGGTACACCGACTACCCGACAGCCGACCAGAACCTGATGATCCGCCTGTCGGAGATGACGACCACCGACGTGGGCTTCGACCGCTACGACGAGCCGGATCACGTCGTAGTCCGTCTCACCGACGACGCGCTGTTCGACTATCCGTTCATCTTCATGTCCGACGTCGGCACCCTGCGCCTGAGCGACGTCGAGGCCGTGCGCCTGCGCGAGTACCTGGAGAAGGGCGGCTTCCTCTGGGTCGATGACTTCTGGGGCCCGTGGGCCTGGGAGCAGTGGCTCGGCGAGATCTCCCGGGTGCTCCCGCCGGCCGCGTACCCCATCTTCGACATCCCCGACGACCATCCGATCCGGCGCATCCAGTACGAGGTGGAGGAGATTCCCCAGATTCCCTCCATCCAGCACTGGCGCCGGAGCGGCGGGTTCACCACCTCGGAGCGCGGCCGGCGCAGCGACGAGGTGCACTTCCGCGGCATCGCCGACGACCGCGGCCGCCTGCTGGTGCTGATGAGCCACAACACCGACATCGCCGACGGCTGGGAGCGCGAGGGCGAGGACTACGAGTTCTTCTACCGCTTCTCGGTCCGGGCGTACGCCGTCGGCATCAACACCGTCGTTCACGCCATGACGAACTGACCGGACGGACACCCTGCCCTCCACGCCGTATCTCGAAACGCTGGAAATCGAACCGGACGGGCTCGCTGGCGCATCCGTGATCTGGATGCACGGCCTCGGCGCCGACGCGCGCGACTTCTACGGGATTCCGCCCGAGCTCGGTCTCCCGGCTGAACTGCATGTGCGCTACGTCTTTCCCAACGCGCCGCGCATGCCGGTGACCATCAACCAGGGCCTACTCATGCGGGCGTGGTACGACGTGGCGGGCTTCGGCGTGCGCGATCAGGACGAGTCGGGAATTCGGCGCTCGGCCGAGTGGATCGACGAGCTGATCGGGCGTGAAGCGGCGCGGGGCGTGCCGGCGAACCGCATCGTCCTCGGCGGTTTCTCGCAGGGTGGCGCCATGGCCCTCTTCGCCGGTCTCCGGTATCCGGAGGCACTGGCGGGCGTCATGTGCCTGTCCGGTTACTTGCTGCTACCGGATGCGCTCGATGCCGAGGCGTCCGACGCCAACCGTTCCGTGTCGATCTTCCAGGCGCACGGCACGGCCGACCCGATGGTGCCGTTGGCGCTCGGTCAAGGCACCCGCGAGGGGCTGGAGCAGGCCGGCTACGAGGTCGACTACCACGAGTACCCGATGCCGCACTCGGTCTGCCACGACGAGGTGCGCGACATCGGCGACTGGCTGGCCGAGGTTCTCGACTGAGCCGCGTGGAACCAGCCGGCGGAGCCGAGTTCCCCGGGCGCTATCGCGAGACCCAATCGGCGGCGGCGTGCTCAGGCTCGGAAGTACGGCCGTATCGCGTCGAGCCGGTACTCGATCTCGGCGATCTGGTCCGCCGTGAACGAGTAGTCGCCGCGCCGCGACTTCGACGTCTTGAAGATCCCCCGCTGCTTGAGCACGTAGAGCCGGATACCGGGGATCGTGCGGTCGAGGTTCAGCATCAGCAGGAGCTTGCCGAACAGGTCCCGCAGCTCGTCCTGCTTTCCGGCGAGGTGCAGCTCCCAGAGCTGCGCGTAGACATCTGCGTACATCGCGCCGCCGGTCATCACGCCGTCCATGCCGAGGCGCATCTCGTAGAGCCACTGCCGGCCGAAGGCGGCGCCGAAGATCGACTTGACGGGGTCGGGGCGGTGCTGCCTGAGGGCGAGCATCCGTTCGTGGACCGGCGGCCGTTCCTCCTTGACGTAGGCGAGGTTCGGGAACTCGCGGGCCATGCCGACCATGAAGTCGACGGTTGGCACCACGTCGGGGGCGCCGCCGCTGGTCTGGAAGAAGATCGGCCGGTCGGTCACCTCGCACAGCGCGGCATAGTAGTCGCGGAACTCCCGTAGCGTCGTCGCCTCGGTCGGGGGGATGGCGATCATGCCGTCGGGGGCGAGCGCTTCGGCGTGGCGGGCGTACTCCAGCATCCCCTTCGTGTCGTCGCCCTGGACGCCGAGGACCAGCGCCGGCCGCTTGCCCTTCGCGGCGCGGGCGAGGACGTCGAAGCCGCGCAGCCGTTCCTCCTTCGAGAGGTAGCGCTGCTCGCTGGAGTTCTGCGGCCAGACCAGCCCGTGGATGCCGCAGCGGTCGAGGAAGTCGACCTGGCTCGCGAGATCCTCGTAGTCCACCTCGTTCGCATCCGTGTAGGGCGTGCTCATGATGATGAACGCGCCGCGCATCGGCCTGGCCTCGGCCGCCCGCAGCGGCAGGTGCGGCGCGAGCGCCGCGGTGCCGGCCGCCGCGCCGACGGTGGTCAGCCATTCACGACGGGTGTAGTGCTGCGAGCTCTCCATGATGCTTCCCCTCGCTGCCGCGCCTGGTGTTTCAGGTGCCGGTCGTGTGTGGGACGGTCTGCGGCACGGAACCGTACCGGAAAGCAGTCTACCGTAGTCGGGTGGCTAGCGCGGCAAGCAGCTCTTGCTTCGCCGACAACGATCCATGGCGTCGAGCATCGGCGGAATCAGCGTGGTGTCATAATGCTGTCGTGCCCGGCATTCATGTACGCGACTTGTCCGACGAGACTGTGCAGGCGTTGAAGCGGAGGGCGCGGGCGCATCATCGATCCGTGCAGGGTGAAGTGCGGGAGATCCTCGCGGAGGCGGCGCGGGCGGCACCCCCGGAGGGGGGGTATCCTCCGCTCCGGCTCTGCCACGTGGACATCGGGGGCGACCACCTCTGGACGCGCGAAGAAATCTACGGCAATGACGGCCGGTGAACGGTTGTTCTGCGACACGAACGTGTTGGTGAGCGCCGTCGACCGCAGGCGCAAGCTGCACGCGCAGGCGCTCCATGTCCTGAACGCGCTGCCCAACCGGGGCGTTACCCTGTGCGTCAGCGGTCAGATCGTCGGGTGAGGCTGAGCGCAGCGACGCTCGGGAGGAGAACATGGCCGGATCGCGACGAATCGCAGGAATCGCCGGTGCGGCGCTGATGGCGGCCTGCGCCGCCGAGGAGCCGGGAATCGACGTGCCGCCGCCCCCGCCCACGGAAGTTCGGGAAGTCGTCGACACGCTGCACGGCGTGGAGGTTCCCGACCCCTATCGCTGGCTCGAGGACCAGGAGGCCCCGGAGACGCGCGCCTGGATCGACGCGCAGAACGCCTACACCGATACGGTGCTGAACGCGCTGCCGGGGCGTGAGGAGCTGCGGGCGGTGGCCGCGTCGGTGCTCGAGCGCGACGCCATCGGCCTGCCTTACGAGCGCGGCGGGCGCTACTTCTACAGCAAGCGGCGCGCCGACCAGGATCTGGCCGTCCTGTACTTGCGCGACGGGGTCGACGGCGAGGAGCGTGTGCTGATCGACCCGCATCCGATGAGCCCCGACCACACGATCAGCGTCGAGCTGCGCGACATCTCCGACGACGGGATGCGAATGGCGTATGCCGTCCGTGAAGGGGGCGTCGACGAGGTCTCGATCCGGGTCCGCGACGTGGACACCGGCGAGGACCTGGCCGACGTGCTGCCGCCGGCGCGCTACGGCCAAGTGACGCTGGCTGCCGACGGCGGCGGTCTCTACTACGAGCGCTACGGCGACGTGACGCCGCGCGTGATGTTCCACGCGTTCGGCACGC
Source organism: Vicinamibacterales bacterium (assembly GCA_965116825.1). Lineage (GTDB taxonomy): Bacteria > Acidobacteriota > Vicinamibacteria > Vicinamibacterales > UBA8438 > WTFV01. The sequence continues at coordinate 1,384,276 of OZ220736.1, read as the reverse complement.
CGATGGCGGACGACGTGCAGCTCTTCGGCGAGGGCTACGAGCGCCACCAGATCCCGGTCACGGTGATCTCGGACGACGGGCGCTGGATGGTCGTCCACGTCATCGAGGGCTCGTCGGGGCCGACCGAAATCCACGTCAAGGACCTCGAACGCGACACGCCGTTCGTGACCGCGATCGCCGACGGCGTCTCGGAGTCGTGGGCCGGTTTCGCGGGCGGCGAGCTGTTCATCGTCACGAATCTGGAGGCGCCCAACAAGCGGGTGGTGCTGGCCGACCCGGCGGATCCCGGCTTCGAGAAATGGCGCGAGGTGGTCCCCGAGCGCGACGACGTCGTCGTGGAGGCAGCCGCCGCCCTCGGTGGCAAGCTGGCCGTGTCGTACCTGCAGGACGTGCAGCCGCGCGTCGCCATCCACGAGCTCGACGGGACGCACGTCCGCGACATCGCGTTCGACACCCTCGGCTCGGTCGGCGGCGGGGCGGGGCGCTGGAGCAGCGACGAGGCCTTCTTCACCTTCCAGACGTTCCACGTGCCGAGCACCATCTATCGCTACGACATCGCCACTGGCGAGCAGTCGGTCTGGGCCGCGCCGGAGCTGCCGGTCGACGCGGCCGCCTACGAGGTCGACCAGCGCCGGTTCACGTCGAAGGACGGCACCGAGGTGCCGATGTTCGTCGTCCACCGGCCGGAGGTCGTGCTCGACGGGAGCAACCCGACGCTGCTGACCGGCTACGGCGGCTTCAACAACAGCATGACGCCGGCGTTCTCGGCCCTGGCGACGACGTGGCTGGAGTCGGGCGGCGTTTTCGCCCTGGCGAACATGCGCGGCGGCGGCGAGTTCGGGGAGGAATGGCACCGGGCGGGAATGCTCGAGAGCAAGCAGAACGTCTTCGACGACTTCATCGCCGCGGCCGAGCACCTGATCGAGGCCGGGTACACCAGCAGCGAGCACCTCGCGATCCGCGGCGGCAGCAACGGGGGCCTGCTCGTCGGCGCGGTGTCGAACCAGCGGCCGGATCTGTTCGGGGCGGTCGTCTGCACCTACCCGCTGCTCGACATGGTCCGCTACCACCAGTTCCTCGTCGCCAGCTTCTGGGTGCCGGAGTACGGATCGAGCGACGATCCGGAGCAGTTCGGCTACATCCACGCCTACTCGCCCTACCACAACGTCATCGACGGCGGCGACTACCCGGCGACGCTGTACCTGTCGGGCGACGGCGACACGCGCGTGGCGCCGCTGCACGCGCGAAAGATGGCGGCGCTGATGCAGGCGAAGAACGGCTCCGACAACCCCATCCTGCTGCGCTACCACACGCAGGCGGGCCACTCCGGGGGCCAGCCGGTGAGCCAGCAGATCGACGAGATGGTGGATACGGTGAGCTTCCTGCTGTGGCAGGTGGGACGGGAGTGACATGAAGGCGGCCGCCACGTTCGAGGTCGTGACCTTCAAGACCTCGACGTCTCATCTCGGCAGGAGCGGACGCAGTAACCTTCCGGTGGCGCCGGGTCGGGCTTCACCCGACGTAGCGCGAGCTGGGGGTATCGATTGACACGGAGAGAGAACGGGAGGTCGGCCGTGCGGGAGATGAATGGAATCGTGACGGTGGTGTGCCTGTTCGGAGCCGTAGCCTGCACGAGCGGCGCCACGTCCGAGGAGACGCCGGGCGTTGCGACGGGGATCAGCGCCGACACGCTGCTGGCCGCGACCGAGACGCTCGCCTCCGACGAGTTCGAGGGGCGCGCGCCTGGATCGGAAGGCGAGACGAAGACGGTCGCGTTCCTGACCGAACACTTCTCCGCGCTCGGCCTGACGCCCGGCAACCCCGACGGGACGTGGGTGCAGGGCGTGCCGCTGGTCGGCATCACGCCGCTGCCGGGCGACAACCTGGTGGTTACCGCGGGGGCCGAGAGCCGAACGCTTGAGCCGGCCGTGGACTACGTCGCGGCGACGAAGCACGTCGTCGACGAGGTCGAGGTGTCGGACGCCGAGTTCGTCTTCGTCGGCTACGGCGCGCGGGCGCCGGAGTACGACTGGGACGACTTCGGCGAGACCGACGTCAGCGGCAAGATCCTCCTCTTCCTGGTCAACGACCCGCCGCTCGACGACGCGTTCGGCGGACAGGCCATGACCTACTACGGGCGCTGGACCTACAAGCACGAGATCGCGGCGGAGCTGGGTGCGGCCGGGTCGTTCGTCATCCACGAGACGGGGCCGGCCGGCTATCCGTGGGAGGTGGTGGGCAGCACGCCCTACGCCGAGTCGTTCGACCTCGTCGCGGCCGACGACAACCTGAGCCGGGCCACGATCGAGGGCTGGGTGCAGCGCGCCACCGCCGAGGCACTCTTCGAGTCGGCGGGGCTCGACTTCGACGAGGCGAAGCAGCAGGCGGCCGACCGCGCGTTCGAGCCGGTCCCGCTGGGGGTGACCGGATCGCTCCGCGTCCGCAACGAGTTGCGGCGCATCGACTCGCAGAACGTGGTCGCGAAGATCGAGGGCAGCGGGGCGCCGGACGAGGTCGTCATGTACGTCGCCCACTGGGACCACATGGGCGTCGACCCGAATCTGGATGGCGATCAGATCTTCAACGGGGCGGCCGACAACGCCACCGGCACGGCCGGGCTCATCGAGATCGCGCGGGCGTTCACCCAGGCGCCGGAGCCGCCGCGCCGGTCGATCCTGTTCCTGGCCGTCACCGCGGAGGAGCAGGGCCTGCTCGGGTCACGGCACTACGGGGAGAACCCGCTCTACCCGGCCGCGCAGACCGTCGCCGCACTGAACATGGACGTCCTCAACCAGTGGGGCCGGACGCGCGACATGACCATCGTCGGCATGGGGCAGTCGGAGCTGGACGGCGTCGCCGCCGACGTCGCCGCGCAGCTCGGGCGCACTCTGGCCCCGGATCCGGAGCCGGAGAAGGGCTTCTACTACCGCTCGGACCACTTCTCGTTCGCCAAGGCGGGCATCCCGGCTTTCTACGCCGACCCCGGCGTCGAGTACATCGACAAGCCCGAGGGCTACGGCATCGAGAAGCGCACCGAGTACACGGCGAACGACTACCACAGTGTTTCGGACGAGGTGAAGCCGGACTGGGACCTGTCGGGCGCGCTCGAGGACCTGACGTTCATGTACCACATGGGCGCCCGGCTCGCGACGACCGACGAGTGGCCGGCGTGGAGCGCGACCAGCGAGTTCCGGGCGATCCGGGAGGCGCAGCGGCCCCGGTAGGACCGGCCGGCGCGCCGCTCGGGACGGCGTGAATCACGCCACCCCAAGGCGGCGCCAGAAATCCTCTTCGTCGCTCGCGGCCAGCGCCGCGGCGGTCACCGCGTCGCGCGGCGTATCGACGAGGGCCGGTGCGCGTTGCGTGAACGCGTCGGACACGCGCTTTCCGCGCGCCTGCAGCACGCTCTGCACCGTCGCTGCCAGTTCCGCGGCGCGGCCTTCCGCTCGGCCCCGCGCGACGCCTTCCGCTCGGCCCCGCGCGACGCCTTCCGCCAGCTTCCGTTCGCCCAGCATGCGCCACAGCGGATCGTCGTCGGGGCCCGTTCCCTCCCGCTTGCCGAGCGTCCGTCCCACGCGCTCGAGCACACGGTAGGTCGCGGCCGAGGACACCGGCTCGGTCAGCGCGGCGTGGATTTCCTTCGCCGTCCAGCCCGGAAACGCCCCGCTCGTCCGCGCAGACCGGTACCGGCCGTTCACCAGCCGATGGATCGTCACCCCGGCGGCACGCCGCCGCGTGGCCCCCGGCGGCACGACCACCCACAGCTCGGGGAAGCCCCACGCCTCGTAGAGGATCAGCTTGCCGGGGCGCACGTCCGTCGTGTGGTCCACTTCGAGCACGACGTCCGGAAAGTCGTTCTCGCCGATGATCAGGGACTTCACGGGTGTCGCGGCGCGCGTCGGGTGCAGGTACAGCGTCTCGTCGGCCTCCATCGCCCGCCGGGGCCGGCCGTCGGCGCCCCGCACCAGCAGGGTGACCGATCCGTACGAGACGATCGGCGTGCCGCGCACCGAGGCGATCCGCTCCGCCAGGTGAGGCAGCCGCCGCGAGGTCCCCTCGTGGACGCCGTACTTGTCGGCGACCACCCAGGCCGTGCCAGTGAGGGCGTCCCAGTACTCGATCCGGTCGTCGTAGTCCGCGAACTCCTCGCGCGAGAGCGAGATGGGCTGGCAGCCGGGGAACCGGAGCGCCTTGTAGTCCACCGCCGCGCCGCGCCGCGCGTCAGTGGCCGGAGCGGCCGGAGTCCTCGTCTTGTCGTCGCCGCGCGCGGACAGCGGCGGCAGTTCCGTCGGAGGCATTTCCCATCGTAGCACCGTGGGTGCGGGGTGGAGTTCATTTGCCCACCTCAGCCAGCGGGGCTGGTCTCGATCGCTCGACTGGGGTGCACCGGTCAGTCGCCAGCTTCCCAGAATGGCACGGAGGTGGGATCGCGAATCGCGGGTCGATCAGCCCCCGGAGGCTGTGGCGTCCGCAAGCTCCAGGAAGCGGCAGAAGGGGTTGGCCAGGCGCATCTGCTCGGGGGTGCGGCAGTCCGGCGTGAGGAGGGCGGGACTGGCGACGATGGCCGCCACGCAGCGGGCGCGGGAGGTCGCGACGTTGAGGCGGTGCAGGCTGTAGAGGAACGCCATCCCGCGCGGCGCCTCGTCGGCGGTGGAGGTGGCCATCGAGTAGATGGCTATCGGCGCCTCCTGGCCCTGGAACTTGTCCACGGTGCCGACCCGTGCGCCGTCCGGCAGCTTCGCCCGCAGCGTCGCGACGTGCGCGTTGTAGGGCGCCACGACCAGGACGTCCTGCAGCGTCAGCGGCCTGCGGTCGTCCTCCTGGTCCACACAGGCGGCGCCGGCGTCGAGCAGCCCGCCGACCAGCTCGCCGACCAGCGCGGCGACGCGGTCGGCCTCCTCCGCTGAAGCGTTCGTGTTGCCGGCGTGCTCGACCGGTATGAACCGCAGGCCGTGACCGGCCAGCGGGCCCCGTCCGAGCACCGTCTGCCGCGCCAGCTCCGGGCGCGTGCCGAGCCGCCCCTCGTAGAACTGTTCCGTCGTGAACGCGCAGACTTCGGGGTGCATGCGCCAGGTGTGCTCCAGGAAGACGCCGCGGGGCGGATCGACCGTCGCCGATTCGCCGAGCAGATGGCCGAGCGCCGAGACGTCCGCGCCGGGCGGGTGGACGCCCTGGATCGGCTGATCGAGCTGGCGGGGATCGCCCAGCAGGACGAGGCTCCCCGCGGCCTGACAGACGGCGAGGGTGTTGGCGAGGCTCATCTGGGCCGCTTCGTCGATCACGAGCACGTCCACCGCGTCCGCCATCTCCGGGCGGGCCCACAGCCATGCGGTGCCGCCGGCGAGGTTGCCCTCGCCGTTGGCGAGCGCCCCGGCCACCGCTTCGTTGGAGTCGGTCTGGACGATGCGTTCGTCCGAGCAGCCGTCGCCGTCGTTGGCCTTCTGGATTCCACGGACATCGACCGTCGCGGGCTCGGCCGCCGTGTTGCCGTGTTTGCGCCCGGTCGGCGCGCTTTTCGCGGGGTGCTCGCCGGCGGCCCGGCAGACTGCGCCGAGCAGGTTGGGGATCACCTTGTGGCTGTTTGCGGTCACGCCGACGCGCTTTCCGCCGGCCAGCAGGTCGAAAGCCGCTCGGCGCGCGCTCTCCGCCGCGAGGCCGTCGGACGCCATGTCCCGGCCGAGGCGGAGCAGGCTGTCCCGCAGCACCTGGCTGTTGACGGCGTCGAGCGGAACCAGTGCGCTCGGATGGGGAACGGGTGAGCTGCGCCCGCGCTTCAGATCGATAGTGCGCTCCGCGTCGTCGAGCGCGACCACCGTCCCGCAGAAACCCCGCTTGAGCTCATCGGATTCGGCCGTGTCGGGGTTCTTCGGCGAGTCGCCCACCTCGATCTCGTGCGTCTGCTCCGGGAAGCGGTAGCGATGGACGATCGACCTCTTGACCTGCCCCGCTTCGCCCACGTAGCGCAGCGCCCCGAGCGTCGCCCGGTCCGCGACGTGTTCTTCCGCGCTGAAGCCGCAGCGGTCGAAGAACGCCCACCACATGGACTTCTCCTCGCGCCGGTGAAACTCCAGCAGGTGCGCCAGCAGCCGCCGCGCCCGCTGCTCGTCGTCGAGGCCGTCGTCCTCGTCCGGCAGCCCCGCGGTCAGCGCCTCGAACACGGCTGCGACCTCGGCCGCCGATTCCCGTTCCTGCTCGCGCTCGTCGTCCCGGAGGGGCGGCCGCGGCACCGGCTGTCCGGCCAACGCCCGCAGGTCTCGCCGCAACTCTTCCAGCCATCCCGCCAGGCGCAGCGTCGACAGGCAGTCGTCGCGGTTGTAGCCCTCGATCTCGGCGCGGAGGCCGTTCGGCGTGCCGTCCGCGTCACCGGACTCGAGCGCCGCTTCGAAGCGGACCAGCGCTCGCGTTGCGGCCGTCAGGTCGACCCGGCGCACGAAGCCGTAGAACGGCTCCAGCCTCTTGATCGAGTAGCCCTCGACGGAGGCGCGCAACCCCTGCCGGACCACCCGGTGCAGGTCGACGAAGACGCGCCCGCGCAGCAGCCCGTCGACCTCTTCCTCGCGGGTGGCGTAGCGGTTCATCAGGCGCTTGACCGCGGTCGTCTCGTAGGCGCCGTAGTGGTAGATGTGGAAGCCCGGATACTCCCGCCAGCGCGCCATGACGCGGTCGATGAAACGCTCGAAGGCACGCTTCTCGGCCGGTTGGTCCAGCGCCCAGCAGCCGTCGTATCCGCCGTGCCGGTCCGCGGCGCCGAGGAGGTACTCGAGCCCGCCGTCCACGGCGAAGGTATCGCCTTCGAGATCGAAGAACAGGTCTCCCGGCGAGGGTTCCGGCAACGCGGCGAGTCCCTTGTCCTTCTCGACCGGCGTGATCAGCTCGTGAATGCGCCGGCGTTCCCGCCGCCCCTGGTCCTGGATGCGCGCCTGCTCCCGGATCCGAACCAGCGCGTCGTGGCCTACGCCGTCCAGCGGCGGCAACGCCGTCAGGTCGAGCGCCCCGAGGTCCGCCATCGTCGTCACGCCCCGGTCGACCAGCTTGCGCCGCTGGCTGCGCGTGATCCCGGCGACCAGCGACAGGTGATCGTCGGCGCGTCGGCGATCCGCACAGTCCTGCTTCCAGTCACAGAGCGCACAATGGTCGACCGGCTCCGGATAGGTCGCCGGCGGCTCCGCCGCGTGCGCCTCGAAGCGCCGGCGGACGGCGCGGTAGTACGCCGAATACTCCACGACCCGGAAGCTCGCTTCGGTCGGCCCGTCGGTTCCGCCGAGCGCCAGGTGCATCCACTCCGGCCCGGTGCCCAGCACCTGCGCCAACAGGTCCGAATACAGCAGAAGCTGAAGCAGCGCCTCGCCTTTCGCGACGCGGGCCAGCTTGGCGTCGAGCACCTCGTACGACCAGCCGCCGAGCGCACTCGCTTCGTCCACCCGGAGCAGGAAATCGGGGTAGCCGCTCCACCGCCCGTCGTCGTCCTGCAGGCGTCCCTGGTAGACGATGTCGACCCCTCGCTGCATCGCTTGCCGGGTGCGCGCCGCAGCCGCTTCCGGGTCGCGTTGCCAGACCGGCGTGTCGCCCGGGATGATGGTCTCGACGGTGCGGCCTTCCGCTACGAATCGCTCCAGCAGACGGCGCTCGTGCTCGATCCCGCGTTGCTTCAGGACCTCCGCGCGCGGGTCGTCGTATGGGGGCGGCCGCTCGATCTCCCCGAGCGCGGCGGCGCGGCGCAGGCTCGTCAGGTGCGCGCAGGAGAGGTGGCGGCTCAGGTCGGTGGCGGAGAACAGGAGTCGGCCGTCGGTGTAGCGCATGGGGCGGAACCTGGCACGAGATGATGTCAAGGGCTGTCGGGCGCGCGGGTCGCGGCGCCGTGGTCCCGGACCTGGGTCGTGGCGGTGGAAGCGTCTGGTACCATTCGTGATGTGATAAGGGCAGTGCCGGACTCAGAGACGGACGGCGTGGCTGAATGAGTCGAAGCCGGGTATTGCTGCGCCGAATTCTCGGCGGTCGCTCGGACGCGAATCTGCGCTTCGACGACCTGCGTGGCCTGCTCCGCGACCTTGGATTCATCGAGCGGGTACGAGGCAGCCATCACATGTTCAGGAAGGTAGGCGTCGAGGAGAGAATCAACCTGCAACGCGACGATGGCCACGCCAAGCCCTATCAGGTTCGGCAGGTGCGGCGCGTGATCCTGAAGTACGCGCTCAAGGTGAACGAATGACCTACAAGTACGAAATCATACTCTACTGGAGCAATGCGGATGGAGCCTTCGTCGCCGAAGTGCCGGAGCTTCCCGGGTGCATGGCGCACGGCGACACGCAGGAGGCTGCTCTCGGCAACATCAATCAAGCAATGGATCTCTGGATCGATACTGCAAGGGAATTCGGAGATCCCATACCGGAACCCAAGGGCGAGCGCCTGATGTTGGCATAGGTTGAAGAACTCCCACCACAGGCGGCGAGTAGCAGCGCCTCGCCTTTCGCGACGCGGGCCAGCTTGGCGTCGAGCACCTCGTACGACCAGCCGACCAGCGCGCTCGCTTCGTCCACCCGGAGCAGGAAATCGGGGTAGCCGCTCCACCGCCCGTCGTCGTCTTGCAGCCGTCCCTGGTAGACGATGTCGACCCCGCGCTGCATCGCTTGCCGGGTGCTCGCCGCAGCCGCTTCCGGGTCGCGTTGCCAGACCGGCGTGTCGCCCGGGATGATGGTCTCGACGGTGCGGCCTTCCGCTACGAATCGCTCCAGCAGACGGCGCTCGTGCTCGATCCCGCGTTGCTTCAGGACCTCCGCGCGCGGGTGGTCGTATGGGGGCGGCCGCTCGATCTCCCCGAGCGCGGCGGCGCGGCGCAGGCTCGTCAGATGGGCGCAGGAGAGGTGGCGGCTCAGGTCGGTGGCGGAGAACAGGAGCCGTCCGTCGGTGTGGCGCATCGGGCGGGACGATAGAGGGCACGCAAGGGCGTCTTCATTACGACTTCTTCGTTTTCCAGCGAAGCGGTGGCTTATGCGGCGAGCATTGACATCAAGGTAATCCTCATCGCGGGAACGCAACTCGCCGAGCTGATGATCGACCATGGTGTCGGCGTGACGACCGAAGCCACCTATGAGCTGAAGCGGATAGATGCGGACTACTTCCTTGAGGAATGAGCGCGCATCATCACCGCATGTAGAAGCAAGTGGCTACGAAGGAAACTGCCGCCCACGTGTCGTTTCAGTCCGGAAAAGTGACGCCTGCTGGCCGGGTGGGGCCTGCGTCGCAGCATCCTCCCGGCGGCACTCTACTCCAACAGTCCGGCCATTGCCGACGCTGCTTCCAGCCCGGTGTCCGACTCCGACAGCCGCTGGCGCTGCCGGCCCGTGAGCCACTCGGCCTTGCTGCCTGTGGTACTGCGAGTCACGGCGAGGACGTGCTCGATTTGTTCCGCCACGGCGCGGACGTGGGAGATCACGCCGACCATGCGGCCGGCGGCCGCGACTGTTCCCAGCGCCTGGACGGCGGCGTCGAGGTTGTTTCGGTCCAGGGAGCCGAAGCCCTCGTCGAGGAAGAGGGACTCGAGACGGCCGCCGCTGCGCGCCATCATCTCGACCATGCCGAGCGCGAGCGACAGCGAGGCGATGAACTGCTCGCCGCCCGACAGACTGGCGGGGGAGCGGTCCTGGCCGGAGCCCCTGTCCAGCACGCGCCACTGTTCGTCCGCGTCACCAGGATCCACGAACGCGTACTTGTCTCCGCTCATCTCACCCAGCATCCGCGAGGCGTGAACCAGGAGACGTCTGGAGCGCCGCAGCGTCAACCATTTCAGGAAAGCGCCGGGCTTCAGGGCGTCCTCCAGGTCGCCTAGCGCCCGCTCCTTGTCCTGCACCTCCTGGAGCAGCGCGCGCAGGTGGCGGACATCGTCGACTATCGCGGCGAAGTGCTGCGCCGATTCGCGGGCGCGGCGCTCTCCGAAGCGGGCGTCCTCGGCCTTCGCGCGCGTCGCGTCCACGACCGCTTCGGGGACATGGACGTCGACGTCCGCGTCCAGGCGCTCTCCGATGGCGGCGAGCGCCGAGCGGGCGGCGTCCGACTTGTCGGAAGCCTCTCGCGAATGGCGCTCGGCGGCGCGGGATATCTCGGTGGCCGTTCGTGCGAGCTTACCGATGTGCAATTCCAGCGCGGCGGCGTCTCTCGCGGAGACGGCGGCGGCGACGTTCGTGTCGACGGCCAGTGCGCTGAGCGACTTGACGAGAACATCGCGGTGGGCGTTGAGCTCCCCGACCAGCCCTTCGATGGGCGTGTCGACCTCGTTCGTCCGTCGTGCCGCCAGGGCCGAACGGGCCTTGCCAACGCCGTCCAGTGCACCTCGCAGGTGGTCCTGTTCACCCTTTCGCTTCTCCAGGATCTGGGCGCGCTTCTGCGCCGACTCGGTCCGCTCGCCGACAGGCCCCGTGTCCACTTCGTGCAGGTCCGCGACATCGGCTGGCAGATCCAGCCCGGGTCGGAACGGCCGCGGAATGGTCCGGATTGCCATACCGAGCCTCTCCAGTGCCCCTTCCGCGACCCGCCGGTTGCGCTCAACCAGCGCCTTCGCGCTGGAGGCGGCCTGCTGAGCCACCCCCGCTGCCTTGTCCTGCCGGGCGGCGTTCTCTCTCAGCTCTTCGGCGACGCGGTCGTGCTCGGCCAGGCGCTCGGCCGTCTCCTTGCGCGCCGCATCCAGGGGGGCGATCAGCGCGTCAAGTGCGGGAAGCGGGGCGTCCGCGGCGAGCTCGACTTCCCGCACCAGCTCTTGCCGGGCGTCCCGGAATCGAGTCTCCGCCGCGCCGCGTCTCTCCGCGGCGTCGGCGATCTGGCGCTGGATACCGGTTCTCTCCGCGCTGAGCGTGCGGATTCTGCCGGCTGCTTCTCTGGCGGCGTCGTGCGCCGCCCGGGCGGCCTGCTGAGCCTCAGTCAGTTTCGTGCCGTCCGGAGCCTTCCAGTCCGCGGGAAGGTCGCCGCAGCAGATGGGGCAGGCATCCCCGGGGTGCAGATCGTGGGCGGCGGCCGCCGCCGACTCCGTGCGCCGTGCTACGGCCAGGTGCTCGTCGGCGTTCGCTGCCTCGTCTGCGGCGCGGCGCTCCGCCTCCCGCGCGGACTCCAGCCCTTGCGCGCACTCGGTTTCCTCTGTCCGGAGCCCATCGAGCCGCTTGCGGATCTGGTCGAGCTCGGCGGCAAGCTCGGCGCTGCGCGCGTGTCTCTGCTCGACGGCGGCCCGGTGCTCCCGCGCCGTCCGCGCTGCCTCGTCCAGGGGCGGCCGCTGGGCGGTGTGCTCCGCGTGTTGCTTCTCCGCTGGCACGGCGCGCTCGGCCGCGCGCCGTGCCTCGGCCTGCTTCTTCGACGCGTCCTTCACGCTGGTGCGGAGCGCGGCGGCGGCTTCCTGCCCGGCGGTTGCGAGGGGGGCCAGGGACTGTAACGACGCCAGAGCCTTCGCCACTTCCTCGCTCGTGGGGCCGTCGCCGGTCGGAATGCGATCCAGTGCGTCCACCAGGTGCACCTGCCGCTTCTGCAGGGCTGCATCCTCCTCGGCGAGCTGTCGTTCGATGGCGGCGATGGGCGTCAACCGGTCGGCCGCGCGCTCGATAGCAAGCCCCCGGAGTCTCTCGACGACCTCGGCCGCTGTCTGCTTGGCCTTCTCCGCCGCGAGCAAGGCCTCTTGGGCGGCCGATGCCGCCTGCTCGTCCGCCGCTGCCGCTGCGGCCAATCGCGTGGCCGTGTCGAGGGTCTCCCGGAGCTTCTCCAGATGCGCGGCCGGATCGTCCGGGTACTCCTCGGCCGCCTGTTCGAGGCGAACCCGCAACGTCTCGGTCTCCCGGCGCGCCGCGCCGGCCAGCTCGCCTGCCGCCTCCAGCTCGTCCGTGCGCCACACCTGCCGCAGGATCCGGCTCCGGTCGCGCGGCTCGTCCTCCACCAGCAGACGCGCGAAGCGGCCCTGGGGCAGGACCACCGTCCGCAGGAAGGCGTCGCTGTCGAGTCCCAGGAGTTCCTCGATACGCTCGTTCACGCGCCGCACCTGCTCGACCTGCTCGACCGTCGCGTCGTCGTCGCCGACCCGCCGAAGGACGGCCCGAACCTGCCCGACGTCGCGTCGGCCGCTGCGGCGCAGGGTCCGGGTTACCTCCCAGGTCTCGCCGGACACCCGGAACCGCAGCACGACGCGCAAGTGCGTCGACGTGTCGTTCATCAGTTCCTGGTTGGCGCGCGCCGTGAATGTCGTCTGTCCGTACAGGGCGTAGGTGATCGCTTCCAGGATGGACGACTTGCCCGCCCCGGTGTCGCCGATGATGGCGACGTGGTCGCGGCCGGTGAAGTCGATGGTCGGCTTGCGGGGTCCGGCGCCGCCGTCCTGCCCGGGCGGTGTCCGGAACGACCGGAGCCCTTCGATGGTGAGGTGGAGGGGGCGCACGTCAGGTCCCCCTGCCGTTCCGTTTGGATGCCAGCGCGTTCAGCGTCTCCTGCGCGTTCAACTTGAGGGGGGTGAGCCCGAAATCGGCCGCTGCCGCCTGACCGGCGCTGCCCAGGGCCTGGGCGAAGAGCGCGCCGACCGCCTCGTGGGGCGCCTTGATCCCGCGCGCCGCGGTCGTGCGCCACTCCCGGAACAGCTCGTCGAGGGCCGGTTCCGCCTCGCTCTCGCTGGCGGAATCTATCGCCTTCACCGGCTGGTTCGTGATGGTGTTGATCAGCTCGAACACGGCGCACCGCGGCGACCAATCCGCCAGCCGGTCCGCCAGATCGGGGATGGGATCGTCGGAAACCACCCGCGCCTTCAGGATGCAGCCGTCGAGGCCGCCGTTTGCGGCGCGACTCTCGAGCTCCGCCAGCGTGCCGGCGATCTCGGTGAGCGGTCGGCCGGCCGGCAGGTCGTGTGTCTCTACCTCGACGCTGTTGCCGACGGAGACCAGCACCGCGTGCTTCGCCTGCTGCCGCTCGCCGAAGTCCAGCGGAATGAGCGATCCGGCGTAGCGCCCCTGCGCCGTACCGCCCGGCAGGAGCTGCGGGTCGTGGATGTGGCCGAAGGCGCAGTACAGGGCGCGCTGGAGTCCTTCGACGTGGGTAGCGTAGTCCTCGCCGACCGTGATCCGCCGCTCCGACTTGCCCGGCCGGGCCCCCTGCACGTGGAGGTGCGCGGCGTAGAGGACAATGCCGCGGGCTCCCACTCCCTCGTGCGCCTCGTCGAGCAGGCGCTGGTTCAGGGTCTTTACGCCGTCCGCGTAGTTGCCCTCGAAGCGCGCCGGATCGTCGGTCGCGTACTGCGCTATCGCACCCGGCGGAATGAACGGCACGCAGGCCACGCCGACGGGAACGTCCGCGATTGCCGGAAACGACAGCACCTGCGGCGTGGTCACCAGCCACAGCCGGCGCGGAGTTGCGGCGCCGGCCAGGTCGTCGATCACCCGGAACAGCATCGACGAGTCGTGGTTCCCGGCGATCACCACAGTCGGTGCCACTTGCGCCAACCGCCCCAGGGCTCGCACCCCGAGCTGCAACGCCTCGTACGGCGGCCGGAACGCGTCGAACAGATCGCCCGTGTGCAGGATGAGATCGGGCCGGGCCGACTCGGCGACCTGCAGGAGTCCCCGTATCGCCTCCAGGTGATCCGGTGCGCGGTCGTGCCGGCCGAGCTTCGCTCCCAGGTGCCAGTCGGAGGTGTGGAGCAGCTTCACAGGTCGACCTCGGGTCCGGCCAGGGCGCCCATGGTGCTCAGGATCCGGTCGGTCTTCTTCCGGTCCGCTTCCTCGTCCGCCGCCGCCTCGTCCGGGTTGGTCGCGAACGGCGGGAACGGGAAGCGGATGGGAATCGGCTCCGGCACGATGGGTTGGGAGACGACCATGGTCCCCGGCATGAAGCGGGTCGCGCGGTCCCGTAGCGCCGGCGTCAGGAAGCGATAGGCGTCGGACTCGCTGGCGTCGAGCCGGCCGGCCACCTTCAGCGACGCGTTGCGCGGCAACGCCTGCGCCACCGCGGAGGCGGCCTGCTGCGCCCCGATCAACAGCACGCCGAGCGACCGCCCGCGCTCGGCAATGTCCACCAGCAGCTCCTTGAGCGGCGAGAAGCCCTGCGCCGGGGCGTACTTGTTCAACTCGTCGAGGACGACGAACCGCAGCGGGGTCCGCCCCGTCCCCTGCTTTTCCCGCCAGACCCTGTCGAGCAGCGCCCCGACGACGAAGCGCTGGGCGTCGTCGTGCAGCGTGGAGATGTCGACTACGTGGAGCTTGGCGTTCTCGGCCGAGACCGGCTCGAGGCCGCAGCCGATCAGCGGGCCGATGTGGCGCCGCAGCTTCAGCAGACGCCGCAGGAACGCCTGCCGCGTCCCGGACTGCGCGCGGCCGAACCAGTCGTTCATCAGGCCCTCGTCGTCGATGGACACGACCTCCTCGAGCAGATCGATCAAGTCGCCGAAGTCGCGGATGACGTGTCCCGCGCCGGCCGCCGCCGCGTCCGGCTCACGCTCGGCCAGCCGGTCCGGGTTGAAGCCGGTGTTCGGGGGGACCATATCGACGACGACCACCGCCCCGGTCGCGTCTCCTTCCAGCCGCCGCAAACGCCGCAGGAGCTGGATGCGGACCTGCTGCTCCACGAAGCCGACCTGGGTCGAGCGCTCGTCGTCGGACGTGAAGCAGAACTGCAGGAGCTGCTCGCGGATGAACTGCTCCGGGGTCCAGCCGTAGGCGTTCACGTCGGCGGTCTGGCGGGTCTTGACGTTGGCTACAGTGGTTGGCGACTCGCCGGATTGCCGCGGAGCGTAGAGGCGGACGGAGCGGAAAGGTCCCGGATCGTCGATGCCGAGCGCACGCCACTTCTCGATCTCCTGCGGTCTGCCGGCGAACTCCGCGTTGGGGCGGTCGACGTGCAGCAGATCCTCGCCCTTCGTGTTGAAGACCAGCGCCCGCACGCTCTCCCGCCCGGCCCGGCCGCCCAGCAGGTCCATGCCCTGCTCCGTCTCCAGAAGCTGGTAGAGGAGGAAGAGCGCGTAGGAGGTCTTGGTGGCGACGCCGGAGATGCCCGAGATCGAGACGTGGCCGCCGGAGCGGCCGTCCACGAAGCGCATGTCGGCGTAGACCGGCGCACCGCCCAGGTCCAGGCCCACGGGCAGCCTGCCGCGCGTCATCTCGTCCTCGAACAGGGCGGCCGTGCGGTGCGCGCCGACGGCCCGCGCCGCGGCGGCGCCGGCGTGCGGGGCGATGAAAAGCTCGGGGACCACGCGCAGGACGCGGACCTCGGCCCGTCGGACATGCTCGGCGGGGAGCGTCCGGTCGACCACCCGGCCGGTGTCCGAGGGCAGGTCGGCGCCTTCGAAGCGGGAGCGCAGCTCGGTGACGATGCCGTAGTGCGTCACTTGCGCGCCGCCGGGCAGGTCGGTCGTGACCGCGACCAGCTCGTCGAGCTGGATCACCACCTCGGGGTCGAGCACGACGTGGAAAGTGCGCGAGTCGCTCTCGACCGATCCGTCGACCAGTCCGATGCGTCCGCCGTCGTGCGACGGATCATCCGCTGGCAGCGGCGGCATGCTCATTCGCTTCGTCCCTCGCGGTTACGTTGCAGGACGGCTTCGCGCACGGCCCGCAGGGCCAGGCGAGAATCGCCTTGAAGATGGTGCAGGTGCCGCTCCAGGCCGGCAATCGGGGTCAGGTTGACTGGCGCCCGCGCGTCCCGGTGGAGCGCCGACGCGAAGTCCGGCAGCCAGCCCGCGGCCCGATCCGCCGCCTCCGCCGCGGCGGCCAGGCCGATCCCGGCCGGCATCTCGATGCGGGCGATGCCCGCCCACGGCCCCGCCCAGGGCCCGGGGTCGCCCACCCGCAGGTAGCAGCCATACAGATCATCGCCCATCGCGAAGAGGCCGGATCGCTCCCGCACCGCCAGCCGCGGCACCGCAGTCCAGTGCTCGTGGGCAAGCATGCGGCGGTGGTGGGTCTTCACGTAGCCGAGGACGGGCAGGCCGCGGCGGTGGCGGATGCCGTGCAGCGGTCCGTCGAGCACCGTCAGCCAACCGTTCGTGCAGAGATGCTCGGCGATGTCGGACTCGGCGTCTCGCATCAGGCGCTGAAGCTGCTGCCGGGCGGCCTCGATGTCGGCGCCGTCGACCGTGTACGGCTCCCACCGCCAACCGTCCCGATGGTCGGGCAGGGGGACCGTGTGCCGACCCGTGAAGATGGCCGTGCGCCCGATTGCTACCCGGTCGAAGCGGGCCGGTGCGTCTTCGGTGACGAGCACGGCGCCCGCGGCCCAGCTTCCCGCGAGACCCGTGCTCACGTCGCCCTCGGTGCTGGTGTGGTTCAGCCGGGCCTCGGTGCGCATCGTCCCGTCCACGAACGCAAGGCGATGAGGGCGGTGCCCGGCCGGCGGGCGGTGGGCCTCGAACGCGCCGGCGTCCTCGACGAGCTCGCACTCGACGGCGTGCGGCGAGTCGTCATCCGCCTGGAATCCCGCCCCATAGGCGGTGTCGAAAGCCTCGACGCCGATAATGCCGCCTGTGGCGCCCGCCAGCGACCGTGCGACCTGGAACGGCTCGAGAATCACGCTGAGGACTCGAGCAGTGCGGCGGCATCCGGGTACAGGCGCAGCGTGGCTTCACGGCCCAGCTTGAGGACGGCGAGGCGCAGGAAACACTCACGCTCGGAAGCGCAGAGAAACCTGACGCGTCGGGAACGCTCATGGCGTATTGTACCAACCCGCTCGGCGCAGTCAGGAGAACCCATGCGAACCATCCCCTCTCGGCTTGCACTCCTCGTGGTCCTCGCCCTGGCGGCACCCGCGCTCGTCGTGCATGGACAGCGGAATCCGGAGGCTATGCCCCAGGCCGGCCTCGTCAGGCTGCTCGACGAGGACCAGGTGGCCTTCGGCGTCACGGTCGACTCGCGCGCGGACCCGGTTGCTCTGTCGGCAAACGACGATATCGACTTCGTCTTCTTCGACATGGAGCACGGCCCCTACGACGTCAGCGCGTTGCGGACGTGGATGCAGTGGCTTGTGAATCCTGCCGCGATCGCCGCGACGGGCGACGCGATGGCGGGCAAGGCCGTCATCGTGCGGATTCCGGCGACCGGCCGCGAGCTCGACCAGAACGTCTGGATGGTCAAGCAGGTGCTCGACGTAGGTGCGCACGGCATCATCTTCCCGACGGTCGAGACCCCGGCGCAGGCGCTGCTGGCCATCCGCGCCATGCGCTACCCGCAGCGGCTGGGTGCGCCGGATCGCGAGCCGGCGGGGTTGCGGGGCACCAATCCCCGGCTCGCGGCGCGCTACTGGGGCCTGTCGGTTCCGGACTACGTCGAGCGGGCGGACGTCTGGCGGCTGGATCCGCCGAACGGCAATCTGCTGCCCTGGCTCCTCATCGAGAGCCCGCTCGGGGTGGCCAACGTGCGCGAGATCGCCCGCCAGCTCAGCGAGCGGAACATCGGCGCCGTGCTGTTCGCCGGTTCCGAGACCGGCGGAGACATGCTGAACACGCACGGCGGCAGCCTGGAGGCCGTGGCGCAAGCCATCGACACCGTGCTCGCCGCCGGGAAGGAGTTCGGACTCCCCGTGGCCATGACGAGCACGACCAACATGATGGAGCGCATCGAGCAGGGCGCGCGCCTGTTCACGGGCGGTGTGACGCCCGCGCTGCGGCGGGAAGCGGGCCGTTAGAAGGCCGGCTCGCTCAGCCGGGCAACGGGCCGCTGCGTGTCCGGCACGGCGCTGTTGCGTGCCAGGGCAGGAATCGGGATGGGCGAGATCTGGCAAACTGCCGGATTGTATCGCGGCACCGCCGCTTGCTCCTCTGGGCACCGTCGCATATAACCGCTTCCGGAAGACGGCTCGGTGACGCACCCATGCCGGTAGTCGACGTCGACGGGCTTACCTTCACCTACGCGTCCGGGACGGCCCCCGCGGTGCGGGATCTCCGCTTCAGCGTCGACCGGGGCGAAATCTTCGGGTTTCTCGGACCCAACGGCGCGGGCAAGTCGACCACCCAGAAGCTGCTGATCGGGCTCCTGCGGGGCTATCAGGGCGCAGTCTCGATACTGGGCCGCGACCTCGCCGCCTGGGGGGGCGACTACTACGAGCGGATTGGCGTCTCGTTCGAGCTGCCCAACCACTATCTTCGGCTGACCGGCCTGGAGAACCTCCGCTACTTCCGGGCGCTGTACCGGGGCGAGACCCGAACGCCGGAGACGCTGCTCGAGATGGTGGGCCTGGCGGAGGACGGCGAGCGCCTCGTCGCCGAGTACTCCAAGGGCATGAAGACGCGGCTCGGCGTGGCGCGCGCCCTGCTCAACGATCCGCAACTGATCTTCCTGGACGAGCCGACGGTGGGGCTCGACCCCGTCAGCGGTCGCCGCATCCGGAACCTCATCCGGGAGATGAAGCAGGCGGGCCGCACCGTGTTCCTGACCACGCACGACATGACGGTGGCGGACGAGCTGTGCGAGCGCGTGGCCTTCATCGTCGACGGCGAGATACGGCTCGTCGAGTCGCCGCACGACCTGAAGCTGGCCCACGGCGCGCGGACGGTCGTGATGGAGTACGACCTGGACGGCCGCCCCGGGCGGCGCGAGTTCCCGCTCGACGGACTCGGCGTCGACGCCGACTTCCTGGCGCTGCTGCGCGAGGCCACCGTCCGCACCCTGCACACCCAGGAAGCGACCCTCGAGGACGTCTTCCTGCGGGTCACCGGCCACAGCCTGCAGTGAGCCGATGCACAGGCTGGCCGCCACCGTGCGCCTGGACCTCCGCCTGCAGATGCGGAACGGCTTCTACTACGCGGTGGCCTTCGTGCTGGCCTGCTGGTTCGTCGTGCTCACCCGCCTCCCCCCGATCGACTGGGGCTACGTGCTGCCGGCAATCGTGTTCGGCAACCTCGTGATGGTCAACTTCTACTTCGTGGCCGGCCTCGTGCTGCTGGAGAAGGGCGAGGGGACGCTGGAGGCCCAGGTGGTGACGCCGCTGGCCGACTGGGAGTACCTGGCCTCGAAGACGCTGACGCTGACCGCGCTCTCGGTGGTCGAGCAGGTGGTCATCGTCCGGTCGGCGTACGGCGCCGGCTTCGCGGCCGGCCCGCTGGTCGCCGGCGTCGTGCTGGCGGGCGTCCTGTACACGTTGACCGGCTTTCTCCTCGTCGCTCGCTATCGGTCGATCAACGAGTTCATGTTTCCCTCGGTCCTCTTCACGACCGTTCTCTCGCTCCCGATGCTGCACTACTTCGGCCTCTGGGACACCTGGCTGCTCTATCTCCACCCCTTCACGGCGCCGCTCGTGCTGCTGGGCGGGGCGTTCGGGCCGCTTGCGTCGTGGGAGTGGGCCTACGGCGTGCTCTACTCCGCCGCCTGGGCCGGGTTGCTGCTGCTCGCCGGCCGGCGGGCGTTCGACCGCTTCATCGTCGCCCGGGAGGGAAGCCGCTGATGCCGACCGCTACCGCCGTCATCCGCGCGCTTGGCCCCATCGACCTCAAGAGCGTCGCCCGCGACAGCATGCTGCGGTGGCTCGTCGGCACGCCGATCGTCCTCGCTTTCGTGTTCCGGTGGGGCGTCCCGGCCCTCGACGGATGGCTCGGCGAGCGGTACGACTTCGACCTCACGCCGTACTACCCGCTGCTGACCAGCTTCCTCGTGCTGATGATCCCGACGCTGGTGGGCTCTGTCGTCGGCTTCCTGCTGCTGGATCAACGCGACGACCGCACGCTCACCGCGCTGCAGGTCACGCCGCTCACCGCGCAGGGGTACTTCGCCTACCGCATCGCCGTCCCGATGGCCGTGAGCGTGCCCGTCATGATGGCGAGCATCGCCGTCGCGGACCTGGTCGAGATGGGGGTCGTCGCGGCCTTCGCCGCCGCCGTTCAGGCGGCTCCCACCGCGCCGCTCTACGCGCTGTTCGTCGCCGCGTTCGCGGCGAACAAGGTCCAGGGGTTCGCCCTGCTGAAAGGCGCGGGCGTGCTCACGTGGCCGCCCGTTGTCGCCTGGTTCATCGCGTCGCCGTGGCAGGTCGCGATCGGGCTCGACCCGCTCTACTGGCCGCTCAAGCTCTTCTGGATGCTCGAGGCCGGCGAACCCCGCGTGGCCCTCTACTTCCTGGCCGGCCTGGGGTACCAGGGGGTGCTGATTGCGCTCTTGCTGCGGCGCTTCAAGGCCGTGATCGCCAGATAGCCGGCCACGGTCTCATTGAAGCCCGGTTCTGCGAGCCGACGAAGCCGTGACTCCCCGCCGACGACCCGCTGAAGCTCGAACGCCGACACCAGTCGGGGATGATTCCGCATGCGGCCATGCCGATTAGGACAGTCTGGTCTACCTGGGCGAATAGGCCCGATATGCTCCGCGAGCCAGCGCTCGACGTTGACGGCCAGGGACGGAACGCGGCTCACTTGCGGGCGCTCGGCGTCGTGCTGCCCCGCATCTCGGACCTGGCCGACCCGCCGTCGCGTCTGGCGGCCAGGGCCGAAGAGATGTCAGCAGGCGGTCCAGCTCCACCTCGCTCGGCGGCCGCCGATAGGCGCGCCGCGCCAGCGTCGAGAGAATCTGCGCCGCGCAGGGCCCCTCGTTCTCCGGCGCGGTCGGCCGGCAAGTGAAGATGCGCCGGCGACTCCGGCTCGCCGGCCAAGATGAATGGTACCGGACCAGCGTGCCGCCGCGCGTGCCGAGCGGCAGCCCCTCGAGGTGCCGCTCCTGCGGCAGGTCCGGCGGCAGGTGATAGACCTGTACGGCGGGCGGCGCCGCCGAGCTCCCGACCGCCGCGCGACTGATCTTGCGCGCCGCGGCCAGGTAGCGGTCGACGAGCGTCGGCGACATCCTCAGGGAGGCGGCGATGTTGTCGAACCCGTAGCTCGCATCGTCGGCCGGAAGCAGCTCCGTCGCATCGATCTCCGTCATCGAAGCCTCCAACCGTGCGTGGACCGTGACGGCCGCGTACCGTCCCCGTGGATGGCGCACCACGCACGGTGCTCGTCATCACTCGGGTATCGCGCGGGACTCGGTCGCGACCGGAGCGGCGTACGTGGATTGGATCTGCGTGCACGGATCGGCCCGGCGGCCCTCGCGGACAGCACACCTGTCGCAACATCCGACGCAGCCGACTTCGGTCGGTTCGCGTCCGCCGGCCTGACGATCGTGTAGCGGGAGCAGTCCTGCCTGCGTGTTTCCTAGGGCTCCAGGCTGGCCGTATAGGCCACGATGTTCACGATGTCCTCGAGCGTCAGGTTCTCCACCGCGGCGTCCATCAGGTCCGACCAGGCCCCGTCGCGCACGCCTGTCTGCAGGTCGTAGAGCTGGCGCGCCATGTAGCTCGGCGAGCGGCCGGCCAGCGCCGGCACCGGGCCGAGGCCGCGCAGGTCGGGGCCGTGACAGGTGGTGCAGGCGACGGAGTTGCCGCCCCCAGTGAGCACGATATTGCGTCCCCGCCCTACCGCGCCCGACGGCACGTAGGCGATGAAGCCGGAGGCGTCGTCGCGCAGCTTGGTCCGCTTCAGGTCCACGGGGGTCTCCACCACCCGCGTGCCGATCGGCTCCATGGCGCCGCCCTCGACTACCTCGTGAATCCACCCGGCGAAGCGCGTCTTCGGCACCGCGTCGGTCTCCACGACGCGGACCCACGGCTTGAAGTCGATTGACGAGAAGTACTCGGCCGCCACCCGCGCCTCATCGTCGGAGGTCGCCAGTCCGATCCGCTCCATGAAGGCGGGCGGGCCCATGCGCGGCTCGCCGGGCCTGCGCAGGCCGTTCCGCCAATCGGTCATCTGCTGCACGATGTACTCGTACGGCTGGCCGGCGACGCCCGCGTTCTCCGGCTTGCCCTGGCCGTTGGGCAGGTGGCAGTAGCCGCACGCGACGACGCCCTCGCCGCCGCCCTTCGCCACGACCTCCGGCATCGGCGGATGGGCGTCGGGATGCCAGTCGGGCGGGCCGTTGTCGATGTTGATCTCCGAGCGCGGCATCGACACGCTGGAGCCGGGCACCGTGACGATCTCGTCAGGATCGGGGGTGTCGGCGTTCTCGACCGGCTCGTTGAGCACGTAGGCCCACGGCAGCACCGTGTTCGCCCCTTCGGTCTCCTGCTGCGCCTGCAGATCCGCACCGGCTGCGAGTCCGGCCGCCACCAGCGCCGCGGTCCATACGCTGCTCGACTGTCGCATCGCGTCCTCCTCGTGCCTGCGCGCTGCACCACGCGGCGATGTCCACACGCGGAATCGCTTCATCATACACGCCGGATCAGCGCTCCGCCGGCGCCGTCGCTACGGACCCCCCGCGTGATTCGGATTCGGCAAACTGCCGCGCCATCGTGACCAGCGGCGGCGGTAACCCGGCGACGTGCCATCTGGTACGGCGACGACCCTCGCGGCGTCGCGATTCCAATTGAACCGAGGCGCCGAAGGCGATAACATCAGGGGTTCCTGCTAAACGGCGTCTGCGCCACGCGCGGCGGCGCCCGCGAATCGGCAATACCGTTGGAGATCAGATCGATGACGCGATTGGTCGCACTGTCCGTTGGCGTCGTTTTCGCCTTGTCGCTCGCGGCCGTTCCCGCGGTCGCGGCCGAGGGTACGCCCACCTACAACGCGCACGTCGGGGAGATCCTGCTCGACAACTGCGCGAGCTGCCACCGGCCGAACCAGGTGGCGCCGATGTCGCTGCTGTCGTACCGCGACGCGCGGCCCTGGGCGCGGGCCATCAAGGCGAAGGTCGTCTCGCGCGAGATGCCGCCGTGGTTTGCCGACCCGCGATTCGGCACCTTCTCCAACGACATCAGCCTGAGCGACGAAGAGATCGAGACAATTGTCGCCTGGGTCGACGGCGGCGCCCCGCAGGGTGACGGGCCGGCGCCCGCGGCGCCCGACTTCTCGGCCGCGGGCTGGAGCCATCCCGATGGGCTGGATCCGGACTACGTCATCGAGTTCCCGATCGCCTGGAAGATCGACGCCGAGGGCGAGACCCCGAACTTCAACCTCTTCACGCCGCTGCCCTTCGACGACGTGATGCGCGTGTCGGCGACCGAGGTGCGGCCCGGCAACTACGCGGTGACCCACCACATCACGACCGGCCTGGTCGACCTGCCGCCGGGGACGAAGCTCGGCCGGGGGCCGGCGTGGCCCGGCGGGCCGCTGGTGGATTACGTGCCGGTGGAGGATCCCGACGCCGCGCCGGTAGAGGACGAGGCCGAGGATGCCGAAGTGGAGGACGAGGAGCGATCCGCCGAGGAGATCGAGGAGCGCCGGCGCGCGCGGGGCGGCTTCGGTCCGTACATCCCGGGCGTGGGAGCCAGGGTGGTCCGCGACGGTCAGGTCCGCGAGGTGCGCGGCGACCTGTTCGACTACATTGTCTGGAACCTGCACTACCAGGCCACCGGCAAGCCGGAGGTGGCCCGGCCGTCCATCGGCGCCTGGTTCGCCAAGGACACGGACGGAAAGTACCAGCGCACGCTGTCGTTGCGCGAGTACACCTCCGAGAACGAGCAGCTCGTCGCGCCGCCGCCGCTCACCGCGGAGGAGCGGCGGGCTGCCAACCCGGACCGGCAGGCGGGACAGGGGCTGAATCCGCTGCTGGCGCCGATTCCGCCGAACGATCCGAACTGGACGGTCACCGGCATCGGGGCGTTCCAGAACGACGCCGTCCTGCAGAGCCTGTTCCTGCACATGCACGTGCGCGGCAAGGACGTCACCTACGTGCTGACCTACCCGGACGGCCGGGAAGAGATCCTGCTCCGGGTGCCGAATTACGCCTTCGATTGGCAGTTCGAGTACGACCTCGTCGAGCCGATCCGGGTGCCGGCGGGGAGCACGGTGAAGGCGATCGCCCGCTACGACAATTCGCGGACCAACCGCCTGAATCCGGCGCCGCACAAGGAGGTCTACTGGTCCGAGCAGAGCTGGGACGACATGTTCCTCGCCAACGTCAAGTACACGCTCGAGGACGAGAACACGCAGGGCGAGAACTGACGCCGTCCGTGCCGAGGGAATCCGGGAAAGGGCCGCGCGCCGCGATGCGCCGGCCCTTTTCTTCCCTGGCACGGCGGCTGGAGCATCGAGACATGTCGCACTGGAAGAAGCCGGTCCTCCTGCTGGCCGCCGGCATGTGGCTGGCGCCCGTTGCTACCCACGGCCAGCGGCTGGCCGAGACCAGCGGCGAGCCCGCGGTCGAGATCGTGCACACGGTCGGTTGCGTGGAGCGCCGCGCCGGGGAGGCCGAGTGGTGGCTGGCGCGTGCCGCCGAGCCTACCGTCTCCGAAGCCGGTGTCTTCGACGAAGACGAGGTGGAAGAGGCGCGCGCGCAAGCCCTCGGCACGCACGCGTTCCACCTGGTGGGGGTGGCCGATTTTCTCGGCGCCGAGGCCCTGCTGCGGTCGTTCGACCGATCGTCCTTCACGACCCCGGATCAGGTGAATGCCACCAACGAGCTGCGCGCGGGCCGCACCGTCCTGGTCAAGGGACTGTTGATCGAGTCGAACGATGCCGCGCGGATCAACCTGTTGGCCGTCGTCGGCCTGGCCGACACCTGTGGCGGGTAGGGAGTCGCTTGTGATGATCAGGCTGGTTGCATTCACCATGCTCCTCGTCGCGGCGGCGGCGTCCGTCGAGGGCCAGACGACCGCGCAGATCGAGGCGGAGCCGATTGTGAGGCTGCGGGAGGGCGAGACCCTGACGCCGGACCAGTGCCTGTCCGAGCAGGAGCTGGAGCTGATCGATGCGCTGAACGCGTTGCGGCGCCCGACCGTCGGCGTGGAGCGCGACGGCGAGGGCGACGACCCCGCGCCGTTCGACCCGCACTACCTGGTCGGCGCCTGGAACATCGAAGGGGTGCTGCCGGAATCGCCGTTGGCCCCGTCCGGCTACTTCGTCGGGACCGAAACCGTTCGCCACGTCGGCGGGTGCACCTACGCGAGCACCGTGGAGGCCTCGGTGGACGATGCCCCGGTGACCATCGAGGCGCTCATGGTCTACGACCGCCGCGCGAGGTACCTGGTGCGCATCGAGGAAGACAGCCGCGGCTTCCGCCTGGTGAAGCTCGGCCGGGTCGGCGGCGATCCGGGCGGTTACTTCTCGCACCACTGGGAGGCGGCGCCGATCACGCGCGAGGAATCGCGGACGCGCGAGGAATCGCGGACGCGCGAGGAATCGCGCATCCGCTTGCGTGGCCGGACCTACATGACCTCGCCGTTCGCCTACCAGGTGCGGACCCGCATCTCGATCGACAGCGGTCCGTTCGTCAACTTCGGATCCGTCTGGTGGGAGCGCGCCGAGGCCGAGCGCTAGGAGGCTGCGCCGTAGAACGGCGTAGAAACGCCCGGCGCGGCCGGCCCGGCCGGTCCGCATCAGGCTGTTGATTCCGGCGTTGAGCCGCAGTGCCGTGGCCTGGGTCCGGCACGCTTTCGCCCCCGGGTCGCAGGGGCCCCGCAGCTGTCGATCCCGACGTGTACGCGGTGCGGAATACGCAGTCAACTCATTTGTTTTGTGTGACTTGTCTCTTCCAGAGGTCACCCGGCCGGGTCGCTGGCGGTAGTTCGACGGCCTGGCTCGATGCCGGCGGGCAGGAGATGGAATCCGTCGGGTCGCCTTCCACAGAAGCTGTGGAAAAGCCTGTGGAAGGATGCGTCATTTCGGTGAACACGATGCGTCAAAACGGACCGGTTCAGCGATTTGCATCATCGCGGTGCGTGGCATCCGGCTGCACGTGAATGCACGCATGGACTTGCGTTATTCGGTGCCCGGTTCCGGTGGCAGAAGTGCTCGTGATATGGTGCCGTCAATGGAATCGACACAACTCTTCGCGGCCGAAGGCCTGCAGTCAAGGGAGCCCACGATGACTCGTCCCGTCGCGATTGTCACGCTCTCCGCCCTCGTCATGCTCTCCCTGGTGGCAGCCGCGCCGGCGGCCGCCCAGGCGCCCGCCGTCAGCCCCGTTACCGACGCGGTACTGGCGGACCCGCCGCCGGAGAGTTGGCTGAACTGGCGCCGCACGCAGGACGGCTGGGGGTACAGCCCTCTGGATCAGATCGCGCGCGAGAACGTTGGCGACCTCCGCATGGTCTGGTCATGGGCGATGGAGCCTGGGTCGCAGCAGACCACGCCGATCGTCCACGAGGGGGTGATGTATCTCGCGAGCCCCGGCAACATCGTGCAGGCGCTCGACGCCGCCACCGGCGACATGCTGTGGGAGTACCGCCGGCAGTTCCCGACCGCGCGGGGCCGCGGGCGCCCCAACCGCAACATCGCGATCTACCAGGACAAGATCATCCTGAACACCGCGGACGCGAACATCGTGGCCCTGGATGCGCGGACCGGCGAGATCGTGTGGGAGGCGGAGGTCGCCGACTCGTCGAAGGGCTTCTTCTTCAGCAGCGGCGCGCTGGTGGTGGAGGGCGTGGTGATCTCGGGGATGGCCGGCTGCCTGCGGTTCTGGGAGGAGGGCTGCTTCATCACCGGGCACGACGCCGACACCGGGCGCGAGCTGTGGCGGACGTCGACCGTGGCGCGTCCGGGCGAGCCGGGGGGCGATACCTGGGGCGACTTGCCGATGATGTTCCGTGGAGGCGGCGACGCCTGGATCGCCGGCAGCTACGATGCGGATCTCGGCCTCACCTACTGGGGCGTGGCGCAGGCCAAGCCCTGGGCGCAGGTGAGCCGGCGCACCGACGCGGACGCGCTCTACACCAGCTCGACCCTCGCGCTCGATCCCGCGACCGGCGAGATGCGCTGGTACTTCCAGCACCTGCCGGGCGAGTCGCACGACATGGATGAGACGTTCGAGCGCATCCTGGTCGAGGTCGACGGGCGGCCGTCCGTCTTCACGATGGGCAAGCTCGGCATCCTGTGGCAGCTCGACCGCGAGACCGGGCAGTACATCAATGCCACCGACCTCGGCTACCAGAACATTGTCGACATCGATCCCGAGACCGGACGCATGGCGTTCCGCCCCGGCATGATGCCGGTCCTGGACGAGGAGCTGTCGTTCTGCCCGAGCCACTCCGGCCTGAAGAGCTGGCGGGCGATGGCCTACAGCCCCGAGACCGAGGCGTTCTACATTCCCCTGACGCTCAACTGCCAGCGGACGATCTACAGCGAGGTCGAGTTCCGGGAGGGGGGCGGCGGCGCCGGGATGGTGTTCCGCGAGAACTTCCTGCACCCGGACAGCGCCGGGAACATGGGCGAGTTCGTCGCGATGCACGTGAGCGGCGAGATCCTCTGGTCGCATCGCAAGCGGTCGCCCTACATCTCGGCCGCGCTGACGACGGCCGGCGGCCTGTCGTTCGTCGGCACCTACGACCGGCGGGCGTACGCCTACGATGTCGCCACCGGCGACGAGCTCTGGGAGACGCGCCTGCCGACCGCGGTGCAGGGCTTTCCCGTCACCTACAGCGTGGATGGCCGGCAGTACGTCGCGATCGGCACCGGCACCGGGGGCGGAAGCTGGACCACGATGCCGGCCGAGCTGATCCCCGACGTGCGGCGTCCGAACGCAGGCAACGGCCTGTTCGTGTTCGCCCTGCCCGCGGAGTAGAGGCACGGCGGCGTCGAGGAGAGGTGCAGATGGCGGAGTACACGTACGAGCAACTGAAGCACAAGACCATCGGCGATCTGCGCGAGATCGCCAGGGGCCTGGACCACGAGGCCGTGCAGGGATTCTCCCAGCTCAACAAGGAGCACCTGCTGCCGGGGCTCTGCAAGGCCCTGGGGATCGACACCCACGAGCACCACCACGTGGTCGGCGGGTTCGACAAGAACAGCGCCAAGAAGGAGATGCGGGCCCTGAAGGCCGAGAAGCAGTCGGCGTTCGAGGCGGGCGACCGCGCGCGGGTGAAGATGCTTCAGCGGCGCATCCACCGTATCAATCACCAGATCCGGGCGCACGTGCGCTGACCGGGTTCGTGAATGAACAAGGTGCGCCCCAGGCGGACGCAGGTCCGCGGCCGGGGCCGGTGCGGCCGTCAGTTGATGCCCACCAGCTCGACCTCGAAGAGCAGGGTCGCGTCCCCGGGGATGGGACCCTGCCCGCTGCTGCCGTAGCCGAGTTCCGGGGGAATGACGATTCGCCGGCGGCCGCCGACGCGCATCCCGAGCAGCCCCTGGTCCCAGCCGGCGATTACCTGGCCGGCTCCGAGCGTGAACGAGAAGTTTCCGGCGTCGAACTGCGTGCCCTTGTTCTCCGTCGCGTTCGGGTCGTAGAGCCAGCCGGTGTAGTCCACGGACAGCGTGTCGCCGTTCATTGCCTCCTGCCCCGTTCCCACTGCCAGGTCTTCCGTGCTGAACGGTACGTCGAGCCCGACGCTGGGAGACGTGGGGGTCGAAGGGATCGTGGGTGAGGCCGGCGCCCCGTCGTCGCCGCCGCAGGCGACCCAGAGCAGCAGAACCGGCATCAGAAGAACGAATCGCCGCATCATGTATGCCTCCACGTGATAGCGTACAACGATGCGGGGTCTGCTCTTCCTCTGTGTGGCGAACTCCGCGCGCAGCCAGATGGCCGAGGGGCTGGCGCGGGCGCGGTTCGGCGACCGCGTCCGGATTGCCAGCGCCGGGTCGTCGCCCGCGGCGGTCAATCCATTCGCCATCGCGGCGCTCGACGAGGTCGGCATCGACATCAGTGGGCATCATTCCAAGAGCGTGGGGATGATCGACCCGGCGTCGGTAGATCTCGTTGTGACGCTGTGCGCCGAGGAAGTCTGTCCTGCGTTCCTGGGCACCGCGCGGCGCCTGCACTGGCCGCTGCCCGATCCCGCCGGGGCGGCCCGGTCCGACCTGGAGAAGCTCGACGGGTTTCGCGCCGCCCGCGACGAGATTGCACGGCGCCTGGAGACCCTGGACGAGCTGCTGCCCGGCGCAAGGGCGGCAGCGGCCGCAGAAAGCTGATCCATGTTCCTGCCGCTCGGCGACGAGCCGAACCCGCGCGGCGTGCCGGTCGTCACCTACACCCTGATCGGTATCAACGTCGCGGTGTTCCTGTTCGTGACGCTGCCGCTCAGCGCGGTCCGCCCCGCCCTGGACGACCCGGCGCTCTTCGAATACCTGAACGCGATTCGCCCGCAGCTCCCAAGCCGGATGGACGCGGAGCGGCTGCTCATGCAGGTCTCGGCGTACGATCTCGTCGTCTTCTCCTACGGCTTCCGGCCCGCCGATCCGAGCGTGATCGCGCTGCTGACCTCGCTGTTCCTCCACGGCGGGTTCATGCACCTGGCCGGCAACATGCTGTTCCTCTGGATCTACGGCGACAACGTCGAGCACCGGCTCGGTCCGGCGCGCTACCTGGTGGCGTATCTCGGGACCGGATTCCTGGCGACCCTCTCCCACGCGGTGCTGGACTTCGGATCCGTCCTGCCGATGGTCGGTGCGTCGGGCGCCATCTCCGGCGTGCTCGGGTTCTACTTCATCTGGTTTCCGAGGAACCGGGTGCGGCTGTGGATCATGCTGTTCCCGTTCTTCATGAACGTGATCTACGCGCCCGCGCGGCTGGTGCTGGGGATGTACCTCGTCGTCGACAACCTGCTGCCGTTCCTGGTGACGCGCGGCGCCGGGGGTGGCGGCGTCGCCTACGGCGCGCACATCGGCGGCTTTCTCGGCGGCCTGGCGTACGCCTGGTGGAGCACGCGGCGCGAGGTGGAGCGCCGGCCGCAGGATTTCGAGCCGGATTCGGAACCGGCCGCACCCGCCTTCGACGCGGACCCGTCGTCGGTGCGCGGCGTCCGGCAGTTGATCGCCGCCGGCGAGCACGGCCGGGCCGCGGCCGAGTACTTCCGCCTGAGCGCGGCGCGCACGGTGCGGCTGCTGATGCCGGGCGACTCCATCAACTTCGGGCGCTGGCTGGCCAACAACGGGCATCCCGACGCGGCGCTGGTGGTCTATCAGCGGCACCTGCGCGACTACCCGCTCGGCCCGTACGCGGCCGAGGCGCATCTGGGGGCGGGCCTGGTGCAGCTCCACGCGCGCAACCAGCCGACGGCCGCCTACCAGCACCTCGTCGCGGTGCTGGATGCCGATCCGCATCCCGATACGGAAGGCTACGCGCGGCGTGCACTGCTGGAGATCGCGGCCCGGCAGAAGTTCCGGCCGCCCGGCGTGCACTGAGCCGCGGTTGAACCCGGATCCGCGCGCAGCGAGACGGGCCGGCCGCAACGGACCGCGGTCACGGCCGGCGGGGAATCGGTTCGGTCAGGTAGCCAACCAGCTCACGGTTCCACCAGTTCCCGTCCGCCCCTGCTTCCGGCGTCGTGAACCGATAGCGGTACAGCGCCAGACGGATGAAGGCGGGCGGCTCGTCGGGGAACGGATTGTCGTCGAGAAGGCCCAGCGCGGCCGGATCGTTTTCCAGCAGGCGATCGACCAGGGCGAACAGCCAGTGGGACTGCCGCTGCGGGTCGAGCGCCGCGAACCACATCTGCCAGTCGAGGCGCGGCATGTGCGGCTGCACGAAGCCGGGCGCCCGCGAGAGATCGCCCGCTTTCCACGGGAACGCGTACTCGGTCCAGGTGGCCCCGTCCGCCGACCCTTCCATGACGATCTCGGGCCGTTCGGTCGTCATCACCCGGAAGAGGCCGTAGCCGTTGACGGATCGCAGCGGGGCCACGGCGCCGAGCAGCGCAGCGGACCAGCCCGGCATCGGCGCCGGCCGCCGGACCTCGCGGACGATCGTCAGCGCGCTCAGGATCGCCAGGATCGTGACCGGTAATGCCATGGCCAGGTGCCGCGTGCCCGGCCGCGGCGCTTCCCGCTGCGCGTAGCCGGGCGGCGTCCGCAGCCACGGCAGCAGGCGGGCGACTACGGCATCGTCCAGCAGGGAGACGTACAGCGCGACGGTCAACAGGTTGAAGAAGCCGTAGTTGCCGGAGATCGCGATCAGCACCTGCAGCAGGCACAGCAGTGCGCAGCCGATGGTCCGAACGCGCCGGAAGCGGGCCGGAACGAAGACGACGAACGGCACGGCGAGCTCGATGCAGAACATCACGCCGATGGAGAGCGTGCCGAACCAATCGGGCGCGTTGTGCGCGTACCAACCGACCCAGGTGGGGATGGGCTGCGTCTCGTAATGGTAGCGGAGCGCGGTGAGGCTCCACCACGTCTCGTCGCCGCTCAGCAGCTTGGTGACCCCCGACAGAAAGGTCAGCTTGAACGCGAGTCCCCAGACGAGCCAGCGTGCCGCCGTGCTCCCCGGGTTCCGGGTCTCCAGCGGCGGCCACCCGCCCCGCGGCGCATAGAGCACGGCCAGCAGGCCGGTCTCGAGCAGCAGCAGGTCCCACTGGAAGAACAGGAAGTCCTGTCCGGCGACGGTGACCGACAGGTACACGGCCCACAACGCGGCGAAGGTCGCGATGGGAGCGACGCCGGCCATTGCGGCGGCCGACAACGCGATTCCGAGCCAGCACAGCATCGCGAGCAACGCGTCGCCCGGCCAGATCCAGAGCAGCGTCGGAAGCTGCACGTAGGCGTCGCGGCCCCACAGGTCGTACGCCCGTTCGAGGTAGCCCGCGGCGGGGAGCAGGCCGTCCGATCCGACCAGTCCCGCGAGCTGCGGCGCGAGCGAGGCGAAGGCCACGAAGTAGACGAAGCCGAGCAGGCGGAGGAAGACGCCGCGGGACAGCGCGAAGCGGGGCGGCTCGTCGGAGAGCGGGAGGCTGCCGCTTATCGGCACGTCACATTCTATGTGGGTAGGCCATACGCATGAAAGCCGCGCGTTAGCCTTGGCTCCAGGCGTACTGGCGCCACTCGATACCTCCCATCGACAACGAAGCGTATGCGAAGTTGTGGCGAGGTAAACAGCCGCAGGATTCGAGCCCGGAGCGGCGCATGCGAAGTTGTGGCTGGGAGGCAGGGATTCGAACCCCGATTCCACGGTCCAGAGCCGCGTGTCCTACCGTTGAACGACCTCCCAGCAAGAAGGCGTAGGCGGGACCGACCAACTATTGTAGCAGCCCACAAGCCTTCCCTCGCAAGACCGGTCGGAAGCGCTGTTCCAGACCGTGACGCCCGGTTGCCGAGCTGCAACGAACCGGGCACCACCGGAAGGCGGTCAGGGTTGGGATGCCTTCGCCTCCAGCTCGATCTCCGCCGCGAGGCTCGCGGTCACCCCGTCTCCCCGGAACGTGCCCGTCACCGGGGCCGCGTGCAGCGGGTCGGCGGCGGCGGCGACGGTCACATGTTGGTCCGTCACGGCGAGCCCCTGGCTGGGGTCGTAGGCGCGCCAGCCCCCCCCGTGCAGGAAGACCTCGCCCCAGGCGTGCAGCTCGGTCGTCTTCGCCTTCTCGCTGTAGGCATAGCCGCTGGCGAAGCGCGCCGCGAGCCCCATGGCCCGGCAGCAGGCGACGAAGAGCACCGCCAGATCGCGGCAGGCGCCGCGACGCGCCCTGATCGTGGCTTCGGGAGCGCGCGCGGGGCCTTCCGGACGCGTCTCCCGGACGAACTCCGCCCGGATGCGCCCGGCGAGGGCCAGCGGGAAGCGGGCCGGGTCGCGCTCCGATTCGGCGGCCGCGGCGAGGGCCAGCTCCCGCACCGCGGGGTGCGCGGCGTCCGAGGGGCGCCGATACAGCGCGAGCCGCTCGCAGAAGTCGGGCGCGTAGGCGTAGGGCAGCGGCCGCCCCGGTTCGGTGATCAGGAATCCGAACGGATCGACGAGGAGCGTATCGACGACGGCGTGCGTGCGAAGCGTCAGTCGCTGCCACCTGCCCTCGAACCACGCGTGCGTGAGGACGTTGCCCTCCGGATCGAGGTTGTCCGTGCGCACCACCGGCTCGGGATCGAT
Source organism: Vicinamibacterales bacterium (assembly GCA_965116825.1). GTDB lineage: Bacteria > Acidobacteriota > Vicinamibacteria > Vicinamibacterales > UBA8438 > WTFV01. The sequence goes on along the minus strand of OZ220736.1, from coordinate 1,351,592 downwards.
CCGCAGGGTGAACTCGACGAGACGGACCGAGCCGTCGTCGCGCGGGCGCAGCCGGATGACGTGCGGTTCCAGGTAGACGGGTGCGTCGAAGGCGTACGACGTCCGGTGGCGGACGGTGATTCTCACGAGACGGTGGAGACCGGCGCCGGCGGGGCGGTCTCGATCTCGTCGTAGGCCCGGTCGAGCAGCTCTCTCGGCGTCTCCTCGATGGCGCGCCGGATGCGGTCGTCCCACCAGCGCGACAACTGCTCCAGGTCCTGCTTGTGGAAGCGGCGCTCGATGATCCGGAAGGAGTTGCGCCGGTACAGCACCACGTCGATGGGAAAGCCGACGTCGGCGGCGCTGATCCGGGTGGAATCGAAGGAGAGACAGGCCACCTTGAACGCGTGCCGCATCGAGTCCTCGACCCGCAGCGTGCGGTCGAGCAGCGGCTTGCCGTAGCCGACCGATCCGATGACGTGATAGGGCGTCAGGCGGCCCGTATCCACCCAGTTCCCCTCGGGGTACAGCAGGTAGAGCTTCTGCCGCGCGTCCCGTTCCATCTGCCCGCCGACCAGCGCGTGGATGTTGAAGGCCATGCCGCTTTCCTGCAGCGACGCCTTGTCCTCGTGGGCCACCGTGCGCACCTGCTCGGCCAGCAGGTTGACCGCCTGGTAGAGCCGTTCGAAGGGCACGTCGCGGCTGGCGCGCTCGGCGAGCCGGTCCTCGAAGTAGGTGAGCGTCTTGTCCCGCAGCGACCGCAGGCCGGACGTCATGACGAAGAAGGTGCCGCGCGGCGGCGAGTAGACGTTCACCTTCCGGAGTGTTGTCACCTCGCGGCCCGACGTGATGAGCGTGTCGGACAGCCCGACGATGCCGTCCTCGACGTTCATCGCGACGCAGTAGGTCATCGCAACGATTCTCCCTGCCAGCGCTGTGCAAAGAAAGTGTGCGTGATCTCGTTGCCGACGCCGTTGAGCTTGTCCTGCGTCGCGTCGAGGAAATCGTGCAGGCCCGAACGGACAACGTCGACGATGTCAGTATAGTCGAGCTCCGCGACGAGTCTGCCGAGCGCGCGTTCGGCCGCATTGGCGAACCGCCGGATCGGCGTGCCCGTCACCGCGTGCAGCGAGATCTGGGCCTCGTTGGCGCAGTGGTGCACCGAGCGCGGGAACTCGCGGTTGAGGAGCAGGAAGCTGGCCACCGCTTGTGCGGCCACGCGGCCGTGCGTCCGGCGATAGGCCTCGAAGGCGCTTGCCGAGCGGAGGAGCGCGCCCCACTGCAGGTCGTCGATCGGCTTGCCGACGTCGTCCGCCGACGGCAGCAGCAGGAAGTACTTCACGTCGAGGATCCGGGTGGTCTGGTCGGCGCGCTCGATGAATCGGCCGATGCGGCTGAAGTGCCAGGCCTCGGCGTGCTCCATCGTCTCGTTCTTCGTGCCCTCGATCAGGTGGCTCGAGCGGCGGACGTGCTCGAAGAACGCGTGGGCGTCCGACAGGGCGCGCCGCCGCGCGTCGGGTTCCCGCAGGAAGAGGTAGAACCGGTTGACTTCCTCCCACATCTCCGAGGAGATGATCTCGCGCACCGAGCGGGCGTTCTCGCGCGCCCGGGTCAGGCACGAGAAGATCGAGTTGGGGTTGGCGGCGTCGAAGGTCAGGAACTCGATCACGTTCGACCGTGTCGCGCTCCCGTAGCCGCCCTGGAAACGCTCGTCCTCGCCGGTGACCTTCACCATCGGATCCCACTGCTCGTCGGCGAGATCGGGGAGGTCGAGCTGCAACCGGTTGTTCACGCCGACGACGCGCGCCACGTTCTCGGCGCGCTCGATGTAGCGGCTCAGCCAGTAGATCGACTCGGCGACGCGGCTCAGCATGGCGGTTTCGACGCTACGACAGCACCCACGTGTCCTTGCTGCCGCCCCCCTGCGAGGAGTTCACCACCAGGGATCCCTTGCGCAGCGCTACGCGGGTCAGGCCGCCCGGCAGCACGTAGATGTCGCGACCGTACAGGATGTAGGGGCGCAGGTCGACGTGCCGGCCCTCGAACCGCTGGTCGACGCGCGTGGGCACCCGCGACAGGTCGAGCTTCCGCTGGGCGATGTAGTTGCGCGGCGCGGCCTGGATGCGTGCGCGGAAGTCATCCAGCTCGGCCCGGGTGGCGGTGGGCCCGACGAGCATTCCGTAGCCGCCCGAAGCGTTCGCCGGCTTGACGAACATCTCCGGGAGGTGGTCGAGCACGTAGCGGCGGTCCTCGTCGCGCCAGCAGAGGCGGGTCGGCACGTTCGGCAGGATCGGCTCCTGGTCGAGGTAGTACTCGATCATGCGCGGCACGTAGGCGTAGACCACCTTGTCGTCGGCGACGCCGGTGCCCGGCGCGTTCACCAGGGTGACCCGCCCCCGCTGATAGAGATCCATGATGCCGGAGACCCCCAGCAGCGAGTCGGAGCGGAAGCAGGTCGGGTCGAGGAAGTCGTCGTCGATCCGCCGGTAGAGCACGTCGACCCGCTCGAAGCCGCGCGTGGTGCGCATCTGCAGCCGGTCGTCCGCCACCACGAGGTCGCGCCCCTCGACCAGGTCCACGCCCATCTGCCGCGCAAGGAAGGAGTGCTCGAAGTAGGCGGAGTTGTAGACGCCCGGTGTCAGCACCGCGACCCGCGGCCGGTCCACGTCGCGCGGCGCGACGTCATCGAGCATCGACAGCAGCCGGCTGGGGTAGTCGATGACCGGTCGGACGCCCAGACCCTCGAAGAGCGGAAACGTCGCCGTCATGACGGCGCGGTTCTCGAGCACGTAGGAGACGCCGGAGGGGCAGCGGAGGTTGTCTTCCAGGACGTAGATCGTCCCGTCCGCGTCGCGCACGAGATCGGTGCCCGTGATGTGGCACCAGACGCCCCGCGGCGGGTCGAGGCCGATGCACTCGGTCCGGTAGCCCTCGGAAGACTCGACGATGTCCGCCGGGACGATGCCGTCCCGCACTATCTTCCGGTCGTGGTAGACGTCGTCGATGAAGAGGTTCAGCGCCTCCACGCGCTGCTTCAGGCCGCGCTCGATCGGGTCCCAGGTCGCGCGCGACACGATCCGCGGCACGATGTCGAACGGGAAAATCCGTTCCGTGCCCGCTTCGTCGCCGTAGACGGTGAAGGTGATGCCGGTGTGCAGCAGCGAGCGCTCGGCCGCCTGGTGGCGCCGGACGAGCTCGCCGTCGGGCAGCCCCTCGATGCGCGCTACGAGTTGCCGCGCCTCCGGCCGGGGCGAGCCGTCCGGGAGGAACATCTCGTCGTAGAAATTCCCGGTGTCGTAGTTTTCGAACGTCATGCCGCACAATGCAGGCGCCAACTGTGCCGGTGCATCAGTCGCCGATGCGCTCCTCGATCATCGAGACGCCGCCGAGCCGGGTCATCTGCGAGCGGATCCAGGCCTGTCGCCGGCGCAAGCGCGGCGACGGATCGTCGGCCAGCCACCGGGAAGGCAAGGGCAGGACCGCCGCGAGCAGCGCCGCCTCGTCCGCGTTCAGTTCCGCCGGGCGCTTGTCGAAGAACTGTTCGCTGGCCGCCGTGATGCCGAAAACACCGGTTCCGAACTCGGCGACGTTGAGGTACACCTCGACGATCCGCCGCTTGCTCCAGCAGAGCTCGATGAGCACGGTGAAGTACGCCTCGATTCCCTTGCGGAACAGGCTGCGCCCCGGCCACAGGAACAGGTTCTTGGCCGTCTGCTGCGAGATCGTGCTCGCGCCGCGCAGCCGCTCGCCCTGCAGCGCGTCGCCCAGCGCCATGCGAATGGCTTCGACGTCGAAGCCGTTGTGGTCCGGGAACTTCTGGTCCTCGGATGCGATGACGGCCAGAGCGGCGTGCGGCGCGATCCCGTCCCAGCTCGTCCATCGGTAGGGCATTCGCGCCGCGTTCTCGGTCTCCGCCGCGGCGAGTGCGTCCCGCACCATGAAGGCCGTGGTCGGAGGAGGCGCCCAGCGCAGCACGAGAACCACCGCCAACGGCGCGCCGAGGCCGGCGGTCAGGAGCAGCAGGAAGGCGCGCCGGAGGCGCCCCATCCACGTGCGGCGGCGTGTCGGACGGGCGGGCCTGCCCCGCCGCGAGGGGCGTCCGGTCCGCGGCCGCGGCTGTGCCCCTCGTCGCCGCGGTTGCTTCTCCGTCGATGGACTTGTCATGGGCACCGGCCGGGCGCTCCTTCCGCGGGAGCACCGACGGTCTATGTTACCCGCGCGGCCTCGGGTTGCGGCGCTCACCGGATCCCGGTCAAGATCGGATCACTTCGGGATGCCCTTTGAGTCCGTCCGTTTTCTCCTCTTCCTGCTGTCCGCCTTGTCCGTCTTCTGGGCGCTCCGCGGGTCGCGCCAGGCGCAGAAGCTGCTGCTGATCGCCGCGAGCGCCTGGTTCTACGGAAGCTACGGCTGGGAGTTCGTTGGGCTGCTGGGCCTCTCCGTCGCCGGCAATCACGTGCTGGCCGGCCTCGTCGCCGCGAGCGCGGAGACGGGGCGCAGGCGCTGGCTCGCCGCCGGGGTGACGGCCAATCTCCTGCTGCTGGCATGGTTCAAGTACTACGTGTTCTTTGCGGAGACCTTGAACGATGCGTTCTACGGGATAGGGTCCGCCGCGCAACTGCAGGTGCCGCAGATAGTCCTGCCGATCGGCATCTCGTTCTACACCTTCCAGGCCATCGCCTACCTGATCGAGGTGCGCCGCGAGTCGGGTCCGAAGGCGAAGAGCCTGGTCGATTTCGCGGTGTTCATGGCGTTCTTTCCCCAGTTGCTCATCGGCCCGATATGCCGGGGACGCGATCTGCTGCCGCAGATCGAGCGGCCGGCTCCCGCCCGGATCGAGCAGTTGCCGCTCGCTGTTTCGCTGATCCTGTCGGGTCTCTTCAAGCGGATGGTGCTCGCTTCGCTCCTGTTCAGCTTCGGCGTCAGCCAGATGTTCGACGTGCCCGAGAACTACACGGCCGTCGCGCTGTGGATGGCGGTGTTCGGGTACACGGTCCAGATCTACTGCGATTTCTCCGGCTACGTGGACCTGGTGCGCGGCTGCGCCCTGCTGTTCGGCTTCGAGATTCCCGACAACTTCAACAATCCCTACTCGGCGGCCAGCGTCGGAGACTACTGGCGGCGCTGGCACATGACGTTCAGCTCGTGGCTGCGGGACTTCATCTACTTCCCGCTCGGGGGCTCCCGCCGCCGGCGCGGGCGCGTCCTCTTCAACCTGTTCGCGACCATGGTCTTCTGCGGGCTCTGGCACGGGGCGAGCTGGGGTTACATCATCTGGGGCGCGTGCCACGGCCTCGCGCTGGTGATCTACAAGTACCGGCTCGACCAGCGCCGGGCGCGCGGCGAGGACGTGAAGCGACCGTCGACCGCGGCGGAATGGCTGCGGGGCTGGCTGTGGACCATGGTCGTCGTGAGCCTGTCGCGGGTCTTCTTCGTGTGCACCGATCTGGCGGTCGCCGCGACGTTCCTGGCGCGGATGTTCACCCCGGGGCTCGCGGGCGAAGGCTTCGCGCTCCTGCTGCTGCCGGTGACGCTGGCGGGGCTCGGGCTCAACTTCGCCGGCGATGCCGTGCGGGACCGGTTCGTGCGCTGGAGCGAGGCGCTGCCGCTGCCGCTGCGCTGGGGGTTCTGGCTGGCGATGTTCTATCTCCTGCTGGCCGTGCGTCCTTTCGGCGTGCTGCCCAACACCTACTTCCGGTTCTGACGCCCGGCGTGCGGGTCGTGCGCGACGGCCGGCCGCAAGGCGGCCGCGGAGGCCGGCAACCGGCTGCGTGACATCGGGCAGGCGACTCGGTACAATGCCGGCGGATGCGCTCTCTTTGTGCCAGTTCATGGAGGGAAGCCGCCTGACCTTCCGAGTTCGTCTGCCCGCCTTCCGTATGGGAAGAGCCTCTCCGACGCCGCCAGCCGCCCCTCGGTCGCCGCGTGGCGCACCGTCGCATTCGCCCTGGGTGGTGTTGCTGCTCTGCTGGAGCTTGGCGCTCGGGATGGGTGCACACGTCGGGCGCGAGCTGCGCCTCGAGACCGAGCGCGACGTCGCGCTCGGCGACGGGACGGCCTGGCAGGCCGCCGCCGCCGGCGTGCTGGCCGGGGTTGGCGAGCTGACCGGGGTGGCGCAGTTGCGTGCGGTACTGCACGAGCCGGTGCGTGCGTTCTACGGCACCGCGTTCACGGTAGGCGGCCGGGCGCCGCAGCCTCCTGCTGTTGCCGAGGAGGCGGAACCCGAGGCCGTCGAATCGGAAGCCGTGGAACCGGACGACATCGTTCCGGCGCCGCGGCGCGTGATGGTCGTCGGGGCGTCGTCGATTCAATTCGGTCTGGGACGTGCGCTGGAACGCTGGATCGAACGGTTCCAGGGTGTCACCGTGATGCGGTACGGGTTGCACTCCACGGGTCTGGCGCGTCCGGACTACTTCGACTGGCACGCGAAGGCCCGTGATATGAAGGACGAGTTCCAGCCGGACCTCGTGATCGCGCAATTCGGTGGCAATGACGGTCAGGGGCTGACGGATCGGGATACCGGCGGGGCCGTCGCGCCCCTGTTCACCGACGCCTGGGACGAGGTCTACGGCGCCCGCGTGGAGGCGTTCGTCCAGATCTTCGCGGACGACGACGTGCCGGTGGTCATCCTCGGAATGCCGGCGATGAGGAGCGCCTACCACCAGCGGAAGATGGCCCGGATCAACCAGGTCACCGAAGCCGCGTGCGCGCGGGCGGGGGCCTGGTTCGTGGATACCTTCGCGATGACCGCGGACGCCGCAGGCAACTTCGTGGCACGGGCCGAGGTTGAGGGCCGGATGCGGGTGATTCGCGCGAGCGACGGGATGCACTTGAACAGCCATGGCGCGGAGCTGGTGACCGCGGGGATCCTCGATGCGGTCGACGATTGGTTCGCCTTCACGCTGCCGGAAGCGCCGGCGGATGCCGCGGTCCGGGATGCACTGCCCTGGGACGGCCGCGTGCTGCACGCAGGGCGCACCCCGGAGCAGGAAGCGCGGGCGGTCGCGGGCGGTACGAATCCCGCGGGTCTCGGCCTGCCGGGCAGTCCGGCGGTCGAGACCGATTTGCGCCTGAACCGGCGCGCGCGGCGGGTGATTCAGCGGGGGCTGCTGGCCGAGGGCTTCGACCCGGGTCCGGCGGATGGGCTGTTCGGACCCCGTACGCGGGCGGCGCTGCGGGCGTGGCAGTCGGCGCGCGGCGCGACCGCGACCGGTTATCTGAACGGCGAGAGCGCGGCGGCGCTGCGGGCGGCGGCACCGGGCCGGTGACCCTGCCGGGAGCCTGCGCCGCAGAGGTTTCGCGCCGGCGAGACTTCCAACGTGACCGCAAGGCCGCGCCTGCCCGTGCGCGGTACGGGTTCTTTACGGCGCCGGCATTCCCGATGTCGGTGGTCGGCCTGCCCTTCGCGCGGGGCCGTGCAGGCCGGTCCTTCGTGTTCAGCGCGCTGACGACGCTGCTCGCGGTTGCGGCGGTTGCCGCAACCGGTTGCAGCGCGAGGTCTGTCCCCGCCGCGGCGGCCGCGGTCGCGGATGCCCAGACCGCGGTGCGTGTGAAGACGGCGCTCGTCAACCACGAATCGCTCGGTACGCTGCCGATCGATGTCCAGGTGCGGAGCGGCGTGGTGACCCTCGACGGCACCGTGCGCTCCACGGACGAGGTGGAGAGCGCGCGGAGGCTGGCGCTCGGCGTGGCGGGCGTGGCCCGGGTCGAGTCGAGGCTGCAGATCGGCGATCCCGACCTGCCGCCGGCCGCCGGGATCCGCTCGACGGCGCCGGAGCGCGTGCCGCCGGAAGCGGGGAACCCGCGGCTGCCGGCGCTCGCTCCGCGCCCCGAGGAGGGCCCGTTGCGCCTCGTCGGCCTGGGCGCCTCGGTGCGCGTCACGCGCCCGTCGGAGCCCGGCCTGGGGCGGGCGCTGGCCGTGGGTCCGCTGCTGCGCCTGCGCCCGCGGAACGGACTGGGCCCGGCGATAGCGTTCAACTGGACGAACACGGAAATCGAGACCGGCCCCGGGGGACGACCGGGCCTGGCCGCGATACAGTTGCGGCCGGTGATGGCCGGCGTCGAGTACGGCGTTGTCCGGGGGAGGCTCGCGGTCGGCGCCTCGGCCGTGGGCGGGTACTCGTTCAACCGGCTGGGCGTCGACACGGCGCAGGCAGGTCCGGGCCGGGCCGTCGCCGTCGGCAACAGCTTCGTGTGGCGCCCCGGGGCGGTTCTCTGGGCGGACGTCACCCCGCGGGTGGGCATCAACGTGTTCGGCGGCTACCTGTTCGCGAGGCCCAGGGTCACGTTCGCGAGCGATACGTCGATCGCCACCGAGCGGTTGAGCGCGAGTTCGCTCGTCGTGAGCGTCGGTGTCGCGTACTGGATCTTCTGAGGAGTCTCGATGCCCGGGTTCGTGCGTACGGTCGTCGTGACGCGTCTGGCCAGCGGGGGGCGCGCGATGATCTTCGCGGGCCGGGCGCTGCGGGAGATCTTTCGGCCGCCGTTCGAGTTCCAGGAGACCGCGCGGCAGGTGTACGAGCTCGGCTGGCGCTCGCTGCCGCTGATCGCCGCCGCGGGCTACGCGGTGGGCATCGTGATGTCGATGCACACGCGGGCGTCGCTCGAGCGGTTCGGCGCCGAGGCGCTGGTTCCGGCGGTGCTCGCCCTCGCCCTGGTGCGCGAGACGGGACCGCTCGTGGTCGGGTTGCTCGTCTCCGGGCGGGTCGGGGCGGGCGTCGGTGCGGAGCTGGGCGCCATGAAGGTGACCGAGCAGATCGACGCGTTGGAGGCGGTGGCCGTCGATTCGTTCAAGTTCCTGGTCGTCACGCGCGTCGTCGCCTGCATGATCGCCATGCCCATCCTGACCGCGGTCATGAACATCATGGGCATCCTCGGCGGCTGGACGGCGGAATCGGCCGTCTCCGGCATGCCCTTCGAGACCTACTTCCGGGCCGCCTTCTCGCTCGTCCAGTTCACCGACTACGTGCCCGGCACGCTGAAGACGATGGTGTTCGGCTTCATCATCGCGGTCACCGCGTCCTATCTCGGCGTCCACACCTCGGGCGGCACCCAGGGGGTGGGCTACGCGGCGACCCGCAGCGTGGTCACCGCGTCGATCCTGATGATCGCGGCCAACGTGGTGCTGGTCCGCCTGATCTTCTTCATCTTTCCGGAGACCGCGGAGTGACGGAGCCGCCCGCGGCCATCCGGCTCGACCGCGTGTCGAAGGCGTTCGGCTCGTTCCGCGTGCTCGACGACGTGTCGCTCCGCATGCCGCGCGGGCAGGCTACCGTCGTGCTCGGCCGGAGCGGCACCGGGAAGAGCGTGACGCTGCGGCACATCGTCGGTCTGCTGCAGCCGGACTCGGGCCGCGTGTTCGTGGACGACGCGGAGATTACCGCCCTGTCCCCGTCCGCGCTGGCCGAGGTTCGCCAGCGAATCGGCTTTCTGTTCCAGAACGCCGCGCTCTTCGATTCGATTACGGTGGCCGAGAACGTGGCGTTCCCGATGCGGCGGCATACGACGCTCTCCGACGGTGAGGTTCGGGCGCGTGCGCTGGAGAAGCTGGCCGCGGTGGGGCTGGCGCGCGCGGCCGAGTCGATGCCGGGTTCGCTGTCAGGGGGCATGCGGAAGCGGGCGGGCCTGGCGCGGGCAATGGCGCTCGATCCGGCGATCCTGCTGGTCGACGAGCCGAGCGCGGGCCTCGATCCGGTGACCTCGGAGGAGATCGACGACCTGCTCGTCGCGTTGAAGCACGAGCGCGGCACGACGCTGGTCGTGGTCACCCACAACATCCCGAGCGCACGGCGCATCGCCGACACCATGCTGTTCCTGCACGAGGGCCGGGTGCTGGCCAGCGGCACGGCCGAGGACCTGGAGCGGTGCGAGCACGAGCTGGTGCGGAAGTTCATGCAGTCGGAGGCGGGCGGGTGACCGTCCGGCGTGCCCCGGATCAGGATGGCGCACGCGGGCGCATTCGGTCGATACACGGAAGAGGGAGGTTCAGATGGGGTCCCCACGCTTGGCGCTGGTCGGCGCGTTCGTCATCGGCGGGCTGCTGATCTTCGCGGTCGGCCTGTTCATGATCGGCGACCGCCGCTTGCTGTTCAGCGAGCAGTTCGAGGTCGAGGCCGACTTCGGCAACGTCGCCGGCGTCGAGATCGGCACCAGCGTGCGGCTGTCGGGCCTGCCCGCTGGCGAAGTGATCGGCATCGACATTCCCGGTGCGCCGGGGGGCCGTTTCGTGGTGCGGATGCGCGTCCGGGAGGATCTGCACGCGCTGGTGCGTACCGACTCGGAAGCCGCGATCCTGTCGGACGGTCTGCTCGGCTCGGCGTTCATCCAGCTCCGGGCGGGCAGCGAGGACGTTGATCCCATTCGCGATGGCGGCAAGCTGCGAGGGATCGACGCGGTGGCGATCGCCGACCTGATCGCGGAGGGACGGGAGACGTTCCGTGTAGCCAGCGATCAGATCGTCATCCTGCGGGGGCAGATGTCACAGACGCTTACCAGCGTGAGCGAAGCGATGGCGACGACGACGCGCCTCATCGACCAAGTTGGAAGCAACGTCCGGGAGTCCAGTGCGGCCAGCATGCGCCTTGTCGAGGAGACACACGGGATGGTGGCCGATGCGCGAGCAGTCATGGCTAGTGTGTCGGCTGGAGAAGGGGCAGTGTATGAGAACATTGAAAGGATTGCTGACGAGACCTCGACGACGATGGAGGCAACGCGGAAAGCCGTCGCGCAGGCAGTGGACCGGTTCAGCGGGCCAGAGAGTGCAGCGCAGACGCTATTGGCCGACGCGGGGGAAGTCATGCGTCACGCGCGGCGGGTTATGGCCGATGTTGCAGACAACACGGAGGCGCTGAAGCGGAACTGGCTTTTCAGGGGCTTCTTCGCCGAACGCGGGTTCTACAATTTGGACGAGTTGACCGTCGCCGAGTACCGCAGGCTTTCGCGCGACGACGACCGCTACGTGACACTCAGGGTCTGGCTCAAGGCCGATCTGCTGTTCGACGAAGCCGATCCCGGCGAGCTGAAGGACGACGCTGGGCAGCGGATTGAGGAGGCGATGGGCAAGCTGCTCCAGTACCCGAGAGCGAGCCCAATTGTCGTGGAAGGTTACGCCACGGAGGGTGAGATCGACCGGCAGTTGCTCGCCGCGTACACGCGCGCGGAACGGGTGGAGCGTTACCTCGTGCGGACGTTCCGCCGGGCGGGCGCGACGGGCATGATGGCCCTGGGCGCCGAGGCCGCGGAGAGCCCCAGCGGCGACGGGCGCTGGGACGGGGTGGCGCTGACGCTGTTCGCGGACCCGGAGCAGCTCGCGCGCGCCGCGGTTGCGACCGCTCAGTGATGGATGGAAACCCGCCCCATGCCACTGCGTTCGGCCGCCAATGGAGTACCATGCGAAGTGGAATCCGATGAAACTTACTGTTGAACAGCGGAAATCGAGCTTGAGTCCGCTTTCGCCCCGCGACTGTGGTCTGTCGTCCATGATGTTCCAGTCCTCTGTGACGCGCTCCTGGAGAGGCTGGCTCACATTGGGCTATCTGGCACCGACCTGCGTTCGGAGGCGGGCAACGGATCGGTCGGCAGCACGGGGCTTGGGTTCTGGCTCTTCGGAAGCAGAGCCCACGTTCAGATCAGGCTGGACAGTTTTCAGTTCCGTACGTCATCGTCAACTCCTGACGTGTTGGGCTCCGTCGATGAGACAGCAGCCGCTATTCGGCAGGCATTGCGCAATGAACTTCGCTTCAGGACTCATATCCTATCCTACTCCTGCCATGGCCTTGAAGGAATGAAGGCGCCCGAGTTCGTACAGCGGTTCGTTCCGACCCCGCCGGAGATCGAAGGCCTGGGAGCTCATCTTGGCACGGGAGCAGCCTTCTATTTCGGGGGAGGCTCCGCCTACGATCAGCGCGACGTTGACAGTGGATGCGTCGCAGGTGGTTCAGGACGGCCTGTTCGTTCGAGTTTTTATGGTCATTGATGGAGCAGTCGGAACGATTCGGGAGATGCAGGCTTTTGCGGAAGAGCGAGTCCGTGTAGCGTTGGCGTCCGTCAATTTGGAGATTCCTTGACGATGTCGATGTCAGGCCAACAGTTTGGGCGATCCGCGAGGGCACGGGAGTTTTCCCCCGGAGCAGAGCCGCACATCTGTTCACCCGCGGCAGATCGAGAGGTCCGGGTTCAGTGACGGCCATAGCGCGTTCTCGACCACCACTGAGGCAGAGGTTCGTGCGGGTGATACTTCCAAAGAACAAGGTGCTTTCGGGTTTCAGCTCAGGCCACGTCTGAGACGGCCGCCCGGAGAGAGTCTTGCGGGTTGTCGGCCGGGGCTCTCCCGGGATTTCGGGTCACGTCCGACCAGCGTCGAGATTGAAACGATGGTCCGTCAGCTTCTGGCCAAGGAGCGTGTCCTGGCGGCACGGAAGCTGGTCGCGGCGGTTCCCTCGGACGATCGTGTCGACGAGCCGCTTCGACGCCTGCGCGTCGTACTGGCCGAGCCAGTGGTTCGACGCAGGTTTCCCGCGCCTGTGAAGCGGCCTGGGGATGACTTCGATTGGCTGCGCAGGAATGCCGGACGCTACTCGGGCAAGTGGGTCGCCTTGGCCGATGGCGAACTCTTGGCGGCCGATGAGTCACTGGCCGCCTTGCGCCGGAGTTTGAGGGATCTCGCGCCGAAGATCAAGCCTTTCCTGCATCGCCTGTAGTCACGACAGTCACGACAGTCACGACGATGCTGCGCTGGCGTAACGGTTCCACATTCGCCACGGGCAGATCGTCCTATCTGGACGCGGATCCGGGCTTTCCTTCGGCGACCGCAAGGATTCACGTCAAGGTTGCGTTCGATGGGGTATCAGTTCTCGCCTTGCTCGACACCGGGGCGCCCTGGTCGATGCTGAACGCCGAGGTCGCAGACGAGCTGGGCTTGCTTGACGGAGAGGGAGAACCGGTCGCGATCAGCACGCGAATCGGACGGATCGAGGGGAGTCTTGTGAGAGCTACTACGACGCTGGTGGCAGAAGATGGCGACTCCGTTGACTGTCGATTCGACGGTATTCGTGTCGCGTGACTGGCTCCGGCAGAGTGTCGTCGGCTTATTCCGGCCTGTTGGAGCGAATCCGGTTCGCGATCGACCCGGGCAGCAACTCTTTCGTCTTCGGTGTGCTCTGACCGTGGTCTCGTCAGTCGACGGTGACCCCGGCCGCGTCGGCCAGCAGCGGGTAGAACTGCAGGAAGACGTTGTCCCGCGCCGCGTGGTCGATGTGGCACGCGTAGCAGCGGTTGCCGGGCGGTTGCGGCTGCGCGGTGGTGTGCAGATTGGCGCCGCCCCGGAAGTCGTAGTAGGCCCAGCCCGCCTCGACGCGCTCCTTGTCCTTCACCGCCAGCTCCACCGCCAGGATGTCGGAGGCGAACCGTCCGTGGCGCGCCGGCATCGCGTCGGCCTCCGTACTTCGTACCAGCAGCACGAGCATGGTGCCCTCCCGGAACTCCCCTGTGCGGACGAAGTGGTCGTAGGCGGTCGGCTCCATCAAGGTGTGGTTGAACGACTCCCGCTGCGGGGGCTCGTCGTTGTAGCTCAGCCCGAGGGAGGCGCCCACGAAGGTCCAGCGGAGGTAGTCGTCGGGCAGGTGGAGGGCGCCGCCCGCGTCGTAGCGCGGCATGACCGGCGCCGTGTCGCCGGCGCCTCCGGCCCTGGACTGCGCGGCGAGGTGCGTTGCACCGGCCACGGCCAGCGCTGCCACCATGGCGCTCAACAGGAGCGCGAACCAGCGGGTACGGGATAGCTGTCGTCGCATCGTTCGCTCCATCACAGGGCCAATTCAGGCGCCGTCGGTTACGCCCGCCGTGCACGACGATCTGCGCGATCGGTCGAGCGGCTTGGGCACGGAAGAGAGTTCAGTCTGTCGCGTCGTGCCGGCCGGGTCAAGCCTTGGCCGGTGCGGTCGGGCTCGGCCGGGCGGGTCCGCAGCTCACGCCAGCAGCCGCCACACCTGCGTGACCACGAAGCAGACGCAGAGGCCCATCGCCACCGGCAGCAGCGAGGCGAGCGTCGTCCAGCGGGCGCTGCGGGTCTCCTTGTAGATGGTGTAGATCGTCGTCGAGCAGGGGTTGTGGAGCAGGCTGAAGAGCATCAGGTTGATCGCGGTCAGCAGCGTCCACCCACCGCCTCTCAGCAGGTCGCCCGTCGCCGCCACGCTGTCGAGCTCGAACATCACCCCGGCTTCCCCGCCCGCCCCTGCGGCAGCCCCGCCGGCAGTCAGCACCGTGAGCATCAGGACGGTCGGGATGACGATCTCGTTGGCGGGAATCGCCACCACGTAGGCGAGCAGGATCACGCCGTTGAGGCCGATCAGCAGGCCGAACGGGTCCAGCCAGTCGACCGCGTGCTCCGCGACGCTCGCGCCGCCGATCGTCACGTTGGACGAGAGCCAGATGACGGCGCCGGCCGGCACGGCGAACACAACCGCACGCCAGAGGACGATGAGGGTGCGGTCGATGAGCGAGGTGTAGAGCGTCTGGAGCACCCGCGGCGGCCGGTAGGGCGGCAGCTCCAGGCTGAAGCTGGTCGCCTCGCCGCGCAGCACCGTGTTCGACAGGAACCACGACGCGAGGAACATGGCGCCGATGCCGAGCACGGCGATGGCGACCACCGCCGCCGCGGATACCAGGCCGGCGAGATGTGCCGGAGCGAGGGCGCCGATGAAGATCGAGGCGATCAGGATCTGCGTCGGCCAGCGGCCGTTGCAGAGCGAGAAGTTGTTGGTGATGATGGCGATGAGGCGTTCGCGCGGGCTGTCGATGACGCGGGTCGACACCACGCCGGCCGCGTTGCACCCGAACCCCATGCACATCGTCAGCGCCTGCTTGCCGTGCGCGCCCGCCTTGCGGAACAGGGAGTCGAGGTTGAAGGCGACGCGCGGCAGGTAGCCGAAGTCCTCCAGCAGGGTGAAGATCGGGAAGAAGATCGCCATCGGCGGCAGCATCACCGCGATGACCCAGGCGGTCGCCAGGTAGACGCCGTCGAAGAGGAAGCCGTTCAACCACCACGGCAGCCCCACGGCGTCTCCGGTTCCCTGCAGGACCGGATGCAGCGTGTCGATCAGGAGCGCGGCCAGCAGGCCGGACGGGACGTTCGCCCCTTCGATGGTGATCCAGAAGACCGCGGCGAGAATCGCGAGCATCAGCGGGAAGCCCAGCCAGCGGTTCGTCAGGAGCCGATCGAGCGTGCGGTCGACGTTGAACCCGGCCTTGCGCACCCCGCGGGCCTCCGCGCGCGCCGCTATGTCGTGCGCCGCGGCGTAGGTGCGCTCCATGAGCGTGTCGTGGAAATCCGCCGGCAGGTCCCACCGCAGGCGCTGTGCGGCGTCGACCACCCGCTTCCGAGCCGTGGCGGGTGGAACTGCCGGCGCCGCGCCGGTGTGGTCTTCGCCGAGTTGGCTCGACGCGCCGGAGCGGACCGTTTCGGCGATCGTGTCGTCGTCGCCGAGCTGGCCGAGCTCGCCCGAGCGCACGGCGGCGGCCACCGCGTCGTCGGCGTTCAGCAGCCGTTGGGCCACCCAGCGGCTGCTCGGCACGCCGGGGAACGCCTCTTCGACCACCTCCGCCAGGGACCCGACGGCCTGCTCGACCCCGGGGGCCTGCTGCGCGAGGCGGTACGGCGTGGTGCGCGTCCGGCCCGTCGCGACGCCGTGCGCGGCGTCGAGCAGTGGGTCGATGCCGACCCCCGAGCGGGCCGAGCCGGCTACGACCGGGACGCCGAGCTCCCGCTCGAGCCGCGCCGCGTCGACCGCGATGCCGTGGCGCCGGGCCTCGTCCATCAGATTCACGTAGACCACCACCCGGTCGGTGATGTCGAGGATCTGCAGCACGAGGTTCAGGTTGCGCTCGAGGCGGGTGGCGTCGACCACCGCCACCGTCACGTCGGGCCGCCCGAACAGGATGAACTCGCGGGCCACCTCTTCGTCCGCGCTGCCCGCCTGCAGGGAGTAGGTGCCGGGCAGGTCGACGATCTTCACGCGCGAGCCGCGGTGCGCGAACGCTCCCTCGGCGCGGACGATGGTCTTGCCGGGCCAGTTCCCGGTGTGTTGCCGGAGTCCGGTCAGGGCGTTGAAGACCGTGCTCTTGCCGACGTTCGGGTTGCCGGCGAGGGCGGCGAGGACGTCCCACTTGCCGGGGTTCAGCCCGAGCCGGATCAGGCTCTGCGTCCGGTGCTCGGCGCGGCTGCCGCACGACGGGGCCGGCAAAGCCATCAGGCCACCCCCTCGACGTTCCGCCCGGCGTTTTCGCTGCCGCTGCCGGCGGCATGCTCGACGTGGATCCACGCCGCCTGCGTCCGGCGCAGCGCGATCAGCGCGCCGCGGATGCGGTAGGCGACCGGATCGCCGGCGGCGCTCGCCAGCTCCGGCGTGATCGGCGTGCCGCGCACCACGCCGAGATCGAGCAGCCGGCGGCGCTGGATGCCCTGGCAGGCGCGCGAGATGGCGGTGACGTGGACGGTCTCTCCGGCCGCCGCGTCGAGCAGCGTCGTGCGGCTGGTCTCGGCGCGCTCGCCCGGCGGCAGGTAATGCACGGTCACGTTGCCGGCGGCCACCGTGTCGATCTCCCACTCGCGTCCGCCGCTCCGCACGCGGACACTGCCGTCCGTGCGCGCGACGACGTCCAGGCGGCCGCCCAGCACCAGCCCGTCCCGAATCAGGCCGTCGTAGATCTCGCGCGGCTCGTCCTCCAGGTGCAGTATCTCCACCGTCCGTCCCGGCTCCGCCGACGCCAGGCCGAGACCCTGGTCGGGCGGCACGTCGCCGGTCGAGGTCGGAATCGGATCGCCGTGCGGATCCCAGCGGGGGTGTCCCAGCCGCGTGTCGAGGGCGTCGACCTCGTCCACCGACAGCGCGTGCTCCATGCGCTCCGCCTCGTCGTGCCAGTCGCTGGCCGGCACGCCGGTGCGGTCGGCGAGGTAGCGCTCCCACATGCGGTGCGTCCGGACGAGCCGCAGCGCCGATTGCCGGCCGTCGTCGGTCAGGGTCGGCCCGGCGCCGCCGGTGTGGACCAGGCGCATCACGCTCAGGCGCGAGAGCAGTGCGGCCGCGCGCGCCCGGGAGACCTCGAGGCGTCCAGCCAGGCTTTCCAGCGAGCAGACGCGGCCGGTGCGCTCGCAGGTGTAGATGTGCTTGACGGCGTCCTCGAGAAGAACACGTTCGCTCAGTCGCAGGAGACGCTGCAGGCGCGGCGCCAGGCCGATCCGGGGCCAGAACGACGCAACCGCGGCGGCTGCCGCGATGCCGAACACGACGAGCGCGAGCGCGGGGTCGGGCATGAGAATTTGATTAGTCAAAAAATCGTTCTTGGGTAGTCTAAACCAGCACCCACGCGCCCGTCCAGCGGAACGTCCTCCGGCGTCACCGGACTCCTCGTGCGGTTCCCTGGCGCCCGGCCCCGGGTTTCCGCTCCGCGAGCGCGGCCAAACGCCCTGCCTGCCGCGGTCGACAGCGGTCACAGGCTGCTATCATCAGTTGCTAGACAAGGAATCCCTGTCTTTCTCGGAGGAGGCCCTCATGCACGGCTGGATCATCCGCTCTCTCGTCCTCGCCGCCGCTCTGATCATCAGCCTGCCGCTCGTCGCCGGCGCCCAGAACGACCTCGTCAAGCGTGGTGAAGCCATCGGCGATTCGCCGATCGTCGATCTGGCGGAGGCGCTGCGGTCGATCTCCTCCTACGCCGACAGCACGGTCACGCTCGAGGGTCAGGTCAAGCGGGTGTGCCAGATGAAGGGCTGCTGGATGGAGCTGGCGCCGGCCGGCGCGGACCGCGGCATCCGGGTCACGTTCAAGGACTACGCCTTCTTCGTGCCGACGGATTCCAGCGGGGCCAGGGCGCGCCTGGAAGGGATGTTCGAGGAGTACACCTGGTCGAAGCGGGACGCCGACCACCTGATCGCCGAGGGCGTGGCGCTGACGCGCAATCCCGACGGGACCGCGACCGAGGTCAGCTTCGTCGCGCAGGCCGTCGAGCTGCGGAAGTAGACGCGCCGCGCGTCAGCGCACGGCCACGTCTACGAAGCCCGTCGTCCAGCAGCACTGGTCTCCGCCGCCGCCGTTGCCGGAGATGTCGTTGGCGGTCACCATCAGGCGGTAGTCGCCCGGCTCCGTGAAGGTGGCGAACGTGGTCGTCTCGCCTCCTCTCAGATCCGTGAACTCGTGGCGTCCGTTCGTGCCATCTTCGGCGCCCGACTCGAAGACCACCTCGGCGGGTCCGCGATAGAGGCGCCACGTCAGCGTCAGCGGCGGCCGCGGGCGTCCTCGCCGGCGCGGCGGCGGGGGGTTGGTCAGCGGTTCGTCGCGTGCCGACGCCTTCAACTCGATGGTCTCGCCGACCGACGCGGCGTAGGTGGCGGCAACTCCCGTCACCGGCGGCCCCTGCAGCTCTTCACCGTCGCCCACTCGCAGCCGCGGCGGCGTGTTGCCGTTCGCGCGGTTCAGGAACGGGTTGACGAAGTAGGGCGGATTCAGCCAGAAGGACACCTCGGAGCGCTGGTTGTTGGCGGTCAGGGTCCAGGTGAGACGCTGCTCGCCGAAGTCGGCCGGTACGTTGATCGCGAACACGCCCCAGGCGCGGCGCGGCAGAAAATGCGCCGGCTGTCCGAGGTCGGGACCGCCCGGCTGAATCTGGTTGTCGGGACCGATTGGGATGTCCAGCGGGTCGTCGTTTCGGCTGAAGTATCCCAGCAGGATCGTGAACGACCCGTCAGCGTTGCGATACCAGCCTTCCACGGCCGGGAAGATCGCCTCGCCGCGGCTGCCTTCGGGCTCGAGGGGGAGTGGAGCGCGGGGCGGCTGCGCGGACGCGGTAACGCCGAACAAGAGCACGGCGGCGAGTGCTGTCGTGAAACCGACCCAATACCTGTAGAGCTGCATCGAAATCGTCCCCGGAAAGGGCGAGAGTGCGAAGCGAAGACTCGCGCCGCCGCCCGTGCCGGGGCAGCGGCGCGAGCCGAGAGCGCTGCGATCAGTCGTCGTTGTCGGTCAGGGCCGCGCGCGCCGCGACCTCGGCCTCGTAGTCTTCGTCGGTGAAGTAGGTGACGTTGACCCACGCGTGGGCCATCTCGTCGACCGTCCGGTCGCCGTACCCGACCCAGACGTTCGGATCCGGGTTGGCGCGGTTGGCCGCGGTGTTGTCGTGCCAGGCGGTGATCTTGACGAGGGTGCCCTTCGGCAGCAGCGGCGCGACGTCGTCCGCGTAGACGTAGGCGTTGTGCCAGTTGAAGTTGAAGTCGCCGACGTGGCTGAGGACCTCGCGCCGGCCGGTGGGCAGGATGGCCTCCATCGCCATCGCCTTGCCCCGCAGGTGCATGTGCGGCTGGAAGCTCTCGATGCGGGCCGCGCGCTTCAGCGGGAAGAAACCCTCGGTCACCGAGACGGTGTTCGGCGGAATGTCGACGCCGCCGGCTCCCATCAGGTGCAGCACCTGCCGGTGCTCCGGTTCCTCGCCCCGCGGATAGAAGTAGATGCCGAGCTCGACGTGATCGGTGATCTCCTCGCCCACGGCGGAGTAGTGCACGTCCCAGACGATGCGCGAGCCGGGCAGCATCAGCTTGCCGCTGCCCGGACGCATCAGCTCGCCCTGCTTGCCGACCGCCCACTCCATGAACAGGCCGGAGTTGTTCAGGGGGTCGTCGGAGCCGTTCGCCGCCGCGTTCTGCAGCAGCGGATCGGTCTCCTCCTGCTCGAGGCGGGCGATGGCGTGGTGCGTGATCCGGCGGCCGGCCGTCGTGCCGGGACGCAGCTCGATAGCGCGCACCCAGCGCGGCTCGGTCAGGCCGGTGTCGGAGACCGGCTTCCACCAGGCGTCGTTCGCCTCGGCCGGCATCGTGTAGGCCTCGGATGCGATCACCAGGTCCGGCGCCCCGAACAACTCCGCGAAGTACCACTTCGACTCGTCGGGCCATTCGATCGGCGGCGGCATGTCGGCCGGATTGCCGCGCGGCGCGCCGCCGTCGACCCAGCGCACGACGGTGTCGATCTCGGCGTCGGTCAGAGACCGGTCGTTCTTGAACTCGGAGATGCCGACCGTCCGGTCGATGTGCCAGGGCGGCATCTGGCGCGTCGACACGCGCTCGCGGATCGAGCGCGCCCAGGGGCGGGATTCCTGGTAGGTCACGAGAGACATCGGCGCGATCGAGCTCGCCCGGTGGCACGCCTCGCACTTCGCCTGGAAGATCGGGGCCACGTCCTTCGTGAACGTCGGCGTCCCGTCCTCGGCTGCGAACGCCGCGCCGGGAGCGAGGAGCGCCGCTGCTGCGACAGCCGCCGAAACGCCCAGGATTCTGGTCAACATGAGGTTCGTCCTTTCGTTCTCTTCGCCCCTGCGGCGGCAACCGCGCTCCGGCAAGCGAGTCATTATAATCGTTGATCGAACGACCCGCGACGCGCTGCGGGACACACCGGCGGACGCCCGCGGCGGCGGCATCTGAACCGGCGGCGATCATCGAGCTTCCGATCGGTCAAGACGAACGACGAGGTCGACATGTTTATGCGCAGCACGACTTCGATGGCCACCGCGGCGCTGCTCCTCCTGGGGCTCATCGCCGTCTCGTCGGTGGCGGGCCAGCGGGGCGGAGCCTTCCGGGCGTCGCGCGATCATCCCGCCATCCTGTACACGGAGGGCGCGGTCGACAATGCCATCGAGGACCTGAACCGGCGGCTCGAAGAGGGAACCGCGGCGCTGGACTTCGGCGGCCGGAGCGGCTACCTCCGTTCCGTGCTCGAGGCGCTGGAGGTGCCCGCCGAGTCCCAGGTGCTCGTGTTCTCGCCGACGAGCTTCCAGGAGGACTACATCGACTTCGACAACCCGCGCGCCGTCTTCTTCCGCGACGACGTGGCGCTCGGCTGGGTGCGGGGCGCCGACGTGATCGAGCTGGCGGCCCAGGACCGGCGCCAGGGGACCATCTTCTACTCGCTGGAGCAGACGCCCTCGGCGGCGCCGCGCTTCCGGCGGCGGGAGACCTGCCTCGCCTGCCACCTGTCGTGGGACACGCTCGGCGTGCCGGGTCCGCAGGTGATCAGCATGTTCCCCATGCCGGACGACCCGAACGCCTACGCCAGCGGGCACCCGACCGACCACCGCAGCCGGCTGGAGGACCGCTGGGGCGGCTGGTACGTGACCGGGTCGCACGGCGGGGTCGCCCACATGGGCAACGTCGAGGTGGAGGCAGTCGAGGACCCGCATGCAACGTTCGGCGTCGTGCCGCCGGTCGTCGAGTCGCTGGAGGGGCGCTTCGATCTCGACGGCTTCCCGACGCCCTACAGCGACATCGTGGCGCTGATGGTGCTGGAGCACCAAGCGCACATGACGAACCTGATCACGCGCATCGGCTGGGAGGCGCGCCGGGTGGAGCAACGCGCGGGGATGGTGGCGCCAGCGGACCGCGGACGCTCGACCGACGACGGCCGGTTCCTGGAGATCGTCGACGAGGCGGCGGTGGAGCTGGTCGACTATCTGCTGTTCGTCGACGAGGCGCCGCTGCCGCCGGGCGTCGCGGGCGGCTCGGGCTTCACGGAGAGGTTCTCGGCGCGCGGCCCCCATGACAGCCGCGGCCGGTCGCTGCGCGAGATCTCGCTCGAGGGCCGGCTGTTCCGCTACCCGTGCAGCTACATGATCTACACGACGGCATTCGACGCGTTGCCCGAGACGGCGCTCGACGCGATCTACCGGCGGATGTGGGCGGTCCTGTCGGGTGAAATCACCGAGTCGCCGTACGACCGGCTGGCGCTCGCCGACCGGCAGGCCATCGTCGAGATCCTGCGCGACACCAAGCCGGGTCTGCCGGACTACTTCGGGACCGTCACGCGGTAGCCCGCCTGTCGCGCAACGCTACACGACCCCGTAGGCGAGCAGCGCGTCGGCGACCTTGCGGAAGCCGGCGATATTGGCGCCGCGCACGTAGTTCACGAAGCCGTCCGGGTCCGTTCCCTCCGCGCGGCACTTCTCGTGGATGTCGTGCATGATGGTCTGGAGCTGCCGGTCGACCTCCTCTCGCGACCAGGAAATCCGCAGGGCGTTCTGGCTCTGCTCGAGGCCCGAGACCGCGACGCCGCCGGCGTTGGCGGCCTTCGCGGGACCGAACAGGATCTTCCGGCCGAGGAACGCGCGGGCGGCGCCGAGCGTCGAGGGCATGTTGGCGCCCTCCGACACGGCCACTAGCCCGTTGCCGAGGAGCGCTTCCGCGTCGTCGGCGTCCAGCTCGTTCTGCGTGGCGCAGGGGACGGCGAGCTGGCAGGGGACGCGCCAAGGCCGCGCCTTCTCGTGGTAGTCGCAGCCGAAGTGCTCGGCGTACTCGCGGACGCGTCCCCGGCGCACCTCCTTCAGCTCCTTCAGCCAGGCCAGACGCTCGGCGTCGATGCCGTGCGGGTCGTGGATGAAGCCGTTCGAGTCCGAGGCGGTGACGACGGTGGCGCCCAGCTCGGTCAACTTCTCGATGGCGTAGAGCGCGACGTTGCCGGAGCCGGATACGACCGCGGTCTTGCCGGCGATTCCGTCGCCGCGGGTCGCCAGCATGTTCTGCAGGAAATAGACCGCGCCGTAGCCGGTCGCCTCGGTGCGCACGAGGCTGCCGCCGAAGGCCAGGCCCTTCCCGGTCAGCACCCCGGTGAAGCGGTTGGCGAGGCGCATGTACTGGCCGAACAGAAAGCCGATCTCGCGGGTGCCGACGCCGACGTCGCCCGCCGGGACGTCGGTGTCCTCGCCGATGTGACGGTGCAGCTCGCGCATCATCGCGTGACAGAAGCGCATCACCTCGTTGGCGCTGCGCCCCCGCGGGTTGAAGTTGGAGCCGCCCTTGGCGCCGCCCATCGGCAGGCCGGTGAGGCTGTTCTTGAGGATCTGCTCGAAGCCGAGGAACTTCAGCACGCTCTGCGTCACCGTCGGGTGGAAGCGGAGGCCGCCCTTGTAGGGGCCGATGGCGTTGCTGAACTGCACGCGCCAGGCCCGCGCCGCGCGGATGCCGCCGTCGTCGTCCTGCCACGTCACGCGGAAGGTGATGATCCGGTCGGGCTCGGTGAGCCGTTCCAGGATGCGGGCTTCCAGGTACTCGGGGTGCGCCTCCATGAACGGCACCACGCACTGGGCGACCTCGCGGACCGCCTGGTGAAACTCCGGCTCGCCCGGGTTGCGCCGGATGAGGCCGGTCATGAATTTCTCCAGCCTTTCGTGAACGCCCGGAATCCGGCGCATTTCTCGCCTCCTCCGCTTTCGGCTCCCGTCTACTTCTTCTTCAAGAGGTCCGCCAGGTCGCGCGACGTGCCCGGGAGGCGGTCATCGCCCAGCGCCAGCATCCAGGCGGGGTACGGCGCCGCGGGCACGCTCACCTCGTCCAGCCGTTCCAGCTCGTCGGCGGTCAGGGCGAGCTCGGCCGCGCCCAGGTTGTCCACGAGCTGATCCAGCCGCTTGGCGCCGATGATGACGCTGGTGACGGCGTCCTTCGCCAGCAGCCACGCCAGGGCCACCTGGGCCACCGACGCGCCGTGCGCGTCCGCGATTGGCCGCATGACGTCAAGGATGTCGAACGCCCGCTCCTTGTCGAGGGGCGGAAAGTCGAACGCGACGCGTCGCGCGTCGACGTCGCGCGCGCCCTCGCGGGTGAACTTCCCGGAGAGAAAGCCGCCGGCCAGGGGGCTCCAGACGAGCAGGCCCAGTCCCTGGTCGCGAATGAGGGGGATCGTGTCGCGCTCGATGTCGCGCCCGGCCAGCGCGTAGTAGGACTGCGTGCACTCGAAGCGTTCGAAGCCCCGCCGCTCCGACACCCCGAGCGCCTTCATCAACTCCCACGCCTCGAGGTTCGAGCAGCCGATGTAGCGGACCTTGCCGGCGCGAACGAGATCGGTCAGCGCGCTCAGCGTCTCGTCGATGGCGGTCTCGGGGTCGGCGCGGTGTATCTGGTAGAGGTCGATGTAGTCGGTGCCGAGCCGCTTCAGGCTCGCCTCGCAGGCCTGGATGATGTGCAGACGGGAGAGGCCGACCTGGTTGGGGCCCGGACCCATGCGGCCGCGCACCTTGGTTGCGATGACGACGTCGCGGCGGCGGGCGGCCAGGGCGCGGCCGAGGATTTCTTCCGAATCGCCGGTGGAGTAGACGTCCGCCGTGTCGAAGAAGTTGACGCCGGCGTCAATCGAGCGGCCGACGAGCGAGTCCGCCTCCTGCTGGCCGAGCGCGCCGATCATCTCCCACTGCGTGCCGAAGGTCATCGCTCCCAGGCAGAGTTCGGAGACGTACACCCCAGTCGCGCCCAATCGCCGGTACTTCATCCCACCATTCTAACGGGCGGAGGGTTTCGCCGCGTCACGAATCGTCGCTTCGCATTCGTGGCAGCGCGTCTCGCGGTGGCGCAACGCCACGCGGGGCACGCAGTCGTGGGCGGGGCGAGGTCGTTCAGGCGCCGCCGCGGAGCGGGCGTTGACCCGGGGGGATGCTCAACTTCGTTGCGGCTCCGCGGCGTTCGAGGCGGCACTCGTTGGGTGCGGCGGCTCAGCGGCCAGCCCACCGCTCGAGCATCCAGTCGCCGGCGTCGCGCAGCGAGCGGACGTAGCCGCCCATCGCGTAGTGGCCCACGCGGTCGAGCGCGGTGAACGCCACCGTGCCGCCCGCTTCCTCGAGCTGCCGCGCCGCCTCCTCGGCGGGACCGAACGGCACGACGTCGTCCGCGCGGCTGTGGATGACGTGGACCGGCATGTCGCCGAGCGCGTCGAGCGGGTCGTCGCCGGGGCGGCCGGCGATGGGAATGGCGCCGGTGAAGAAGTCCGGGTGCCGCGTTGCGAAGAACCAGGTCCCGCGTCCGCCGAGGCTGAAGCCGGTGACGAGGATGCGGGTGCGGTCGATCGCGTGGGTTTCGAGGATCTGTGCCAGCAGCGCCATCACGCCCCGGTCGGAGACGTCGCTCGTCCAGCGCCGCGTCGGCACGTCCGGGGCGACGACCACCGCGTTCAGGTCGCGCAGCGCCGGCTCGAACATCTGCCGCATGTGAAGACTTCCGTAGTACGAGCCCTGCTTTCCGCCCGGGTGCAGGGCCAGAATCAGGGGATGCGGCGTGGCCGGGTCGTAGCCGGCCGGCACAGACACGGCGTACGGCATCTCGCCGTGCCCCTCGATCTCGAACGTCAGGTGCTCCACCGTCGGCCGTCCTCCCGCCTGTGCGAGCAGCTTGCCGTCGGAGCCGGACATCGTCGCCAGTCCGATCAGAGCCACCGCCGCGACCGCCGTCATCAGAGTGCGCATTGCTGGAATCCTCTCTGCCGTGCAGCGGCCGCCGTCTTCCGCGCACCGGTCCCTGCATAATATCCGAGCGCCACCGCGCGCGCGGCGCGGTGCCCCGTGGTCGGGCGGTTTCCGCGGGTCGCCCGCGAGAGTCCAGTCACCCTTCAGGTACAAGCATGTCTGTTCGCACCCGTTTCGCTCCGAGCCCGACCGGCTACCTCCACATCGGCGGGGTCCGCACGGCGCTGTTCAACTGGCTGTTCGCGCGACGGCACGGCGGACAGTTCATCCTGCGCATCGACGACACCGACCGGCAGCGCAACGTCGAGGCGGCGCTGCGGCCGATTCTCGACGGCTTCCGCTGGCTGGGCATCGACTGGGACGAGGGGCCCGAGGTGGGCGGCCCGTGCGCGCCGTACTACCAGTCGCAGCGGACCGGGCGCTACCGGGCGGCGGTGTCGGCGCTGCTCGACCGCGGGCATGCGTACCGCGACTACGCCACGGCGGAGGAGACGACAGCCGAGCGCGAGGCGGCGCAGCGCGAGAAGCGGCGGTTCATCTACAGCCGCCGCTGGATGGCGGAGACCGACGCCGACGCGGCGCGCTTCGAGGGCGAGGGACGGACCACGGTCGTGCGACTGAAGATGCCGCGCGAGGGGGCCTGCCGCTTCGACGACCTGGTGCGGGGCCCGGTCGCCTTCGACTGGGCGCTCGAGCAGGACCACGTCATCCAGCGGGCCGACGGCACGCACCTGTACCACCTGGCCAGCGCGGTCGACGATCACGACTTCGGCATCTCGCACGTCATCCGGGCCGAGGAGCACCTGTCGAACACGCCGCGGCAGATCTTCATCGCCGACGGGCTCGGCTACGAGCTTCCCCGCTACGCGCACCTGCCCTACGTGGCGGCGCCGGGCGGGAGCGAGAAGCTCAGCAAGCGGAAGCTGGGGAAGTACCTGTCGCAGCCGGACTTCAAGAAGGTGCACGACCATGGCGCCGGCATACTGGCGGCGCTCGGCGAGGACGTCGTGGCCGAGACCTTCAACCCGGTGCTGGTGGAGTTCTACCGCGACGTCGGCTACCGCCCGGAGGCGGTGGTCAACTACCTGCTCCTCCTCGGCTGGTCGCTCGACGACCGGACGGAGGACTTCACGCGCGACGGGATGATCGAGCACTTCTCGCTGGAGCGGGTGAACCGCTCCGCCGCGAGCTTCGACCCGCAGAAGATGATGGCGTTCGAGGAGCGCCGCATGAACGCGCTGCCGGCGGCCGAGAAGGTCGAGGCCGTCACGCCGTATCTCGCGAGGCTCGGGCTGCTGGGAGCGGAATCGACCACGGCGGATCGGCAGTGCGTCGAGGCGGTGATCGCGGCCGCCGGCGACCGCATCAAGGTGGCGGGCGACATCGTGCGCTACACGGAGTTCTTCCGGGACGATGCCGCATTTCCGTACGACGAGAAGGCGTTCCGCAAGCGGATCGGCGCCCCGGACGCCGCGGACCGGTTGCGGCGCTTCCGCCCCGTGCTGGAGACCGTCGAGCCGTTCGCCGCCGCGTCGCTGGACGCCGCGCTGCAGCGGTTCGTCGAGGCGGAGGGGATCAAGATCGGGCAGATCATTCACGCCGTGCGCGTCGCGGTGACCGGCAAGGGCATCGGTTTCGGCCTGTTCGAGGCGCTGGAGATTCTCGGCCGCGCGGCGTGTCTCGCTAGAATTGACCGGGCACTCGAAGCGGCGGATGCGGGCTCCGGCGCCGACTGATTCGTGAGCCCGGAGTCTTCGCCGTGGAACGGGGCAGATTTCCGGAGAGGCTTGGTTGGGCGGAAGCGGAGCCGCAAGGCGACGGTTTCCGGACGAGGACACAGGCGTGAGCATGCCCGAGATCGAAACCACGGGACTCGACTTCATCCGGGAGATCGTCGCCGCCGACAAGGCCGCCGGCCGTCGCGGCGGGCGGGTCCACACCCGCTTTCCGCCCGAGCCGAACGGCTACCTGCACATCGGCCACGCCAAGTCGATCTGCCTGAACTTCGGCGTCGCGCAGGAGTACGGCGGCCTCTGCAACCTGCGCATGGACGACACGAACCCGGAGACGGAGGACGTGGAGTTCGTGCGCGCGATCGAGCAGGACGTCCGCTGGCTCGGCTTCGACTGGGAGGACCGCTCCTGCTACGCGTCGGACTACTTCGAGCGGCTCTACGAGTGCGCGGTGACGCTGATCCGCAAGGGACTGGCCTACGTCGACGATCTGCAGGGCGAGGAGGTGAGCCGCTACCGCGGCCGCTGGGACGAGCCGGGGCGCGACAGCCCCTGCCGCGACCGGGCGGTGGAGGAGAACCTCGACCTGTTCGCACGGATGCGGGCAGGGGAGTTCGACGACGGCGCGCGGACGCTGCGGGCGAAGATCGACATGGCGGCGCCCAACATGAACATGCGCGATCCGACCATCTACCGGATCCGCCGCAGCCCCCACTACCGGCAGGGCGACGACTGGATCATCTACCCGACCTACGACTTCACGCACCCGCTGTCGGACGCGTTCGAGCGCATCACGCACTCGCTCTGCACGCTGGAGTTCGAGGATCACCGGCCGCTCTACGACTGGTATCTGCAGGCGCTCGACTTCGAGGACCCGCCGCGGCAGATCGAGTTCGCCCGGCTCAACCTGACGCACACCGTGCTCAGCAAGCGCAAGCTGCTGGAACTGGTAGAAGGGAAGCACGTCGACGGCTGGGACGATCCGCGGATGCCGACTCTGGCCGGCATGCGGCGGCGCGGCTATCCGCCTGCCGCCATCCGTGACTTCTGCGGACGAATCGGGATTGCCAAGGCCAACAGCGTGGTGCAGATGGCGCAGCTCGAGGACGCGATCAGGCAGGAGCTCAACCGGACAGCCCCTCGCGTAATGGCGGTTACGCTACCGCTGAAGGTGGTCATCGAGAACTACCCGGAGGACCGGGTCGAGGAGATGGACGCGATAAACAACCCGGAGGACGCCAGCGCCGGCACGCGCAAGGTTCCGTTCTCGCGAGAGCTGTACATCGAGGAGGCGGACTTTCAGGAGAACCCGCCGAAGAAGTTCTTCCGCCTTGCGCCGGGGCGGGAGGTTCGTCTCCGCTACGCCTACTTCCTGACCTGCCGCGATGTGGTCAAGGATGGTGCAGGAAAGGTGGTCGAGCTGCGCTGCACCTACGATCCGGAGACACGCGGCGGGTATGCGCCCGACGGCCGAAAGGTGCGCGGCACGATTCACTGGGTGTCGGCCCGGCATGCTCTTCCGGCTACAGTGCGTCTCTACGAGCACCTGTTCAGTGTGGAGCATCCCGAGGACGTGCCCGAGGGGAAGGATTACAAGGACGGACTCCAGCCGTTCGAGACACGCGAGAGGAGCCGCGTCGAACCGAGTCTTTCGGGTGCTTCCCCAGGGGCGGTCTACCAGTTCGAGCGTCGGGGGTACTTCTGCGTCGATCCGGACTCGACGGGCGTAAAATTGGTTTTCAATCGAACGGTCGGGTTGCGGGATACGTGGGTAAAGATCCTGAAGAAGCAGGGCAAACCGTAGGGGACAGACGCATTCCTGCAGGCGAGGAGTACCGCAGAATGGTCGCCGCGCTGGAAGATGCGGCGGACGTCGCAGCCATCGAGCGGGCGTGGGGCGACGACGCCGCGGGCGAGACGGTTCCGGGCGAGGTCGTGAACGCCATTCTGGACGGCGCGTCGCCCCTGCGGGCGTGGCGGCAGTACCGGGGGCTCACGCTCGACGTGCTGGCCGATCGAGTCGGCGTGTCTAAGGGGTACCTGTCGCAGATGGAGCAGGGACGCAAGGCCGGTACGCTCCGTGTGTTTCGCCGCCTCGCCGACGCGTTGGGCGCGTTCATCGACGACTTGGCGGGATGGGAGAACGAGCGGGACGGCAATCCTGCCCGGCAACGAGGAGGCACCTGACCATCCGGCCGTTCTGTCCCTATTCGCTGGCGCCTTCGGCCATCATGACCAGCGTCGGCAGGATGAAGAGAATGAACGCGGCCGACAGGACCAGGCCGCCCACCATGCTGACGATGAACGGCACGAGGAACAGCAGGTCGTCGCCGCGTTCGTAGAGCATGGGAGACAGCCCGAGAATGGTCGTCGCGGTCGTCAGGAACACCGCCCGGAAGCGGTGCCGGGCCGCGGCGGAGGCCGCCGCGATGGCCGGCAGCATCTCGTTCTCCCGGCGAATCACGTTGTAGCGGTCCAGCAGCACCAGCGCGTCGTTGACGACGACTCCGAAGACCGCGATCAGGCCGAGCATCGACATGGCCCCCAGGTCCCATCCGAGCACCCAGTGGGCCAGGACGGCGCCCGCGAACGCTATCGGGAACCCGGCCACGGCCACCAGCGGCTTCCAGTAGCTGCGGAGAAAGGCCGCCATGAGCGCGTATATGGCAATCAGCACGACCGGCACCAGCAGGCCCAGCGTCTCCAGCATGGCACGCTCGTCGCGCACTCCGCCTTCCGGCTCCACGGTCAGCCCGGGGTAGGTCGCGAGCAGTTCCGGAACGAACTCGCGGTCCACTCTGCGCCGCGCCTGGATAGGCGTGATCTGCGCGGCGTCCGCTCGCGCCTCCACCGTCGCGGCCTGCCTGCCGTCGATGCGCATCGACGACGCCGGCGCGCGGCTCTCGCTCAGGCTTGCCACCACGGACAACGGCACCTCGCCGCCGCCGGCGCGGCGCACGCGCTCGCTGGCCAGCTCCCGCAGGTTGCTCCGCCGCTCGCGCGGGTAGCGCACCATGACCCGCAGCTCTTCATGGCCGCGCTGGATGCGCTGCACCTCCAGGCCGTGGAAGTTGGCGCGCAACTGCGCCCCTATCGCGGCCGGCGTCAGTCCCGCCGCTTCCCCGGCCGGGGTCAGCGCGATGTCCAGGTGCCGCTTGCCGAGCGACAGGCTGTCGGTGATCTCGTAGACGCCCGGGATCGCCGCCAGGAAGGACCGCAACTCGCCGGCCGCCTTCCCCAGCGTTTCCGCGTCGTCGTGCTTCAGCGCGTAGGCGACCGTCGGTCGGGGGCGGATGTTCGTGGTCTGGACCTCCATCCGCTCCAGGTACGGGAGCTCGCCGATTTGCTGCCGCCACGCCCTTTCGATCTCCGCCGGCGATGCCTGCCGGACGGGCCGTCCGTTCAGATGGACCCGCACGCCCGCGAGGTGGCTGCCGTTGGACTCCTCCACGACCGGTCGCGGCGACAGGACATCGCCGGCGACGATGCTCACCGCGTTGATGGATTCACCCGGGAGCTGCTCGTTCATCGCGTGCGCGGCGTCGACGACCTGCCGGGCGGCGGCCAGGGTCGTCCCGAACGGCGCGCCGGCCGGCAGGCGCAGGTCCACCTGGACGTTCTCGGGCGGGTTCATCTCCGCATCGAAGACGATCACCCGCACCGCCTCGGAGCCGACCAGCAGCAGGGAGAACAACACCAGCGCGCCCCCGCCGGCCAGCGTCGACGAGCCGTGGCGTACGGACCACGACACGGCCGGCACCACCGTGCGATCGCGGATGCCGTCTATCCGGACGCACACGCGGTCCTGCAGCGTCCGTAGCGGCTCGCGGCTCCAGCGCCCCTCGTGCGAAAGATGGGCCGGCAGAATCAGGAACGCCTCGATCAGAGAAACGGACAGTACGAAGAGCGCGACATACGGAAACACGTTCACCAGTTGCGTGACCGTAGCCGTGACGAAGAGGAACGGCACGAACGCGAGCAGCGTCGTGCAGGCGCCGATGGTTATCGGACCCACCACCGCCCGGGCGCCCGCCTCGGCCGCCTCGGCCCCGCGCTTGCCCCTGTCGCGTTCGGCGGCGATGCTCTCGCCCACCACCAGGGCGTCGTCCACGACGAGGCCGACCATCAGGAAGAGGCCGATCAGCGTCGCCATGTTGAGGGTCAGGTCCGCGGAACCGAAGAACAGCAGGGAGCCGATGAAGGAGAACGGAATGCCGACCGTAATCCACGTCGCGGCCCGCAGGTCGAACACCAGCAGCAGCAGTACGTACACGAGGATCGTTCCGGCCAACCCGTTTCTGGCGATCGCCCACATCCGGTCGACGGCCGGCTGCGCCCGGTCGTTCCAGACGTTCACCTCGACATCCTGCGGCGCGTCGTAGCCGGCGAGCCAGCGCCGGATGTCGCCGGCCATGTCGGTGATCGACTGCTGCTCGGTGGCGTCGACGCGCACGAATACCGCGGGCGTGCCGTTGACCTCCGAAACGATGTCGTCGTCGACGAACCCGTCGCGGACCTCCGCCACCTCGCCCAGCGTCAGGATGGTCCCGTCGAGCCGCGTGATGAGCGGAATGCTCTCGAACTCCTCGCCGATGCTGCGCTTGGCGACCGTGTGCAGCACCACCCCGCCGGAGTCGGTGCGCAGCTCCCCGAACGTGAGATTGAGCGAAGCCCGCTGCACCGCGTTCGATACCTCGGTGATCGACAGGTCGTTGCGGCGCAGCTCCTCCTCGCTCAGCTCGATTGCGATCTCCCGGTCGCGCGTTCCCCGCAGGGTCACCTGCGAGACGGACGGCAGCTCGAGAAGCTCGCCGCGTACGTCCTCGGCCGCGAGCCGCAACTCGTGCTCGCCCGCCGCCGGCGACGAGACGGCCAGCGTCATCGCCTCGATGCTCAGGCGCGCAAGCTCGATCTCAGGCTCTTCCGCGTTGGGAGGCGGGAATCTCTCGATGGCGTTCACCGCGTTCCGCACGTCGTTCAGGACGGTGTTCGCATCGGTGAAGGTCGCCAGCTCGATGCTTATCCTGCCCCATCCTTCCGAGGCGGTGGCCACCACCCGCTCGACACCGGCAAGCCCGATGACGCTCTCCTCGACCCGGCGGTTGACGTCCTGTTCGATTTCCTGCGAGGACGCCCCCGGCAGGCCTACGGTCACCGAGACCACGCGCAGGTCGATTTCCGGGAAGTTCTGCACGGCGAGGCCGAACCCGGACGCAATTCCGCCCACGACGAAGACCACCATGAGCAGGTTCGCGGCGACGCGATTCCCTGCGAAGTAGCCGATCAGCCCTTTCCGCACAAACGGCTGGGCTGTCCCCTCGGTGTCGGTAGGACTCATGTGCCCTGACCCCTCAGTTCGACGGCGACGCTTCGGTCACCGCGACCGCCAGTCCCTCCCGGGCGATGGGCAGGGAGCCGATGAGCACGCCCTCGCCCGCGTCGAACGCCTGCACGACCCAGCCGGCGTCCGTCCGGCCGACGGTCTCCGGGGAAAACGCGCTCAGCAGGCCGTCCCGGACCACCCAGACGCTGTCCCGCTCCTGCAGGACGGATTCCGGCAGCACGTACACGTCCTCGTAGGCGGGTCCCGCGATGTCGACCTCCACGAACGTGCCCGGCCCCGGCAGCGAGTCCGGGTGCGCAGCGCATCCAGCGCGGGCGGGACGACATCCGGGTCATGGTGCGCTACTCCCGGGAGCAGCGGCAATCGCTCGGCAGTCTCGAGACCATGCGCGTGCGCACGCCGGACGGCGGCGAGGTGCCGTTCAGCCAGGTGGCGCTGGTGGAGCCGGGCCGCGGCTTCGCCTCGATCCGGCGCATCGACCGCAGCCGGGCCGTCAACGTGACCGCGTCGGTCGATCCGCAGGTCGCATCGACGGCGGCCCTCATCGGGGATCTGCGCGAGCGCATCCTGCCCGCCATGCGCACCGAGTTTCCGGACGTGTTCCATACGTTCAGGGGTACCCAGGAAGCCCAAGAGGAAGCGTTGAGCGGCCTGCGGATGGGGTTCGCTCTGGCCCTGATCATGATCTTCGGGCTGCTCGCGGTCCCGCTGCGGTCCTACGCGCAGCCGTTGATCATCATGGGCGCGATCCCTTTCGGTCTCGTCGGCGCCCTGTGGGGCCACATGCTGATGGGGCTCGACGTCACGTTCATGACGCTGCTCGGCCTGGTCGCCCTGACCGGCGTCGTCGTCAATGACAGCCTGATCATGGTCGATTTCATCAACCGGGAACGGAGCGTCCCCGCCGGCGCCGGCGATCCGGAGGGGCGCGCGGCGGATGCCGGGCAGCCCGACCCGACGACCGGCCTGGAGCGCGCCATCCGCCAGGCCGGCAGCCAGCGGTTCCGCCCCATCGTGCTCACCTCGCTGACCACCTTCGCGGGCCTGGTCCCGATGCTGGCCGACCGCAGCATGCAGGCGGCGTTCTTCATCCCGATGGCGGCCTCGCTCGCTTTCGGCGTGCTGTTCGCCACCTTCATCACGCTGTTTCTGGTGCCCGTCGCCTATGCGATCCTCGACGACCTGCAGCGCCTGCTGCGGCGTTTGCGCAGAGCGGTCGGCACGGCTTCACCCGTGGCGCACCCCACCGCCGGCGTCTGACGCCGGGCGCGAAGCGACGGGCATCGGCGTTCGGGCCGCTTGCCGGGTCGGAGTTCAGATGCCGGTTGCCGATCCGAGGCCCATCGCGCGGCGCCACGCGGTGATCTGTCCCAGGTGGCTTCCCTCGTGCGACGTGATCAGGAAGACGGCGTAGTCGCCGATGGTGGGGAAGCGCTTGCGGGCGCCCTCGTTCGGATGCTCCCGCTCGAACAGCGCGAGATCGGCGGTTGCGAGCAGCTCGGCCACGCGCTCGTGCTGCGCGGCGAGCTCGGCCAGCAGCTCGTCTTTCGAAGGGAAGTCCACCGCGTCGCCGCTCGGGGTGCCGCCGCTCTTGAAAGTGTCGCCCCAGGCGGCGGGGAACGCCGCCTCCAGACCGAGCATCTTCCCCAGTTGATTCGACGTGGCGGCGAGATGGCCCAGGAGCCACGCCGGATGGTTGACGAGGCCGTGCGGCTGTTGGGTCATCTGCTCGTCGGAGAGGTCGCGGACGAGCGTGCGAGCCCGGTCGAGGTTGAACTGGTAGGTGAAGATGAGGTGTCGCAGCATGGATTGCTCTCCGGCGGCGGACAGGCGCGCATTCCCGGCCCCTCCCCGGGAGTGTGTCCCGTTCTGCGGCGCACACTCCGGGCCCGCCAATCGTCCGCCTGACGGCTCCGCGTGGCCAACCAGCCCTTCAGGAGTGCGCGCCGTTCTGCGGCGCAGACTCCTAGCCGGCGTCCGACGCCAGCCCCATGGCTCGCCGCCACGCCGCGATCTGGCCAATGTGGTTGGCTTCGTGCGCCGACAGCAGGTAGTCGACGAAGTCGCCGATCGTCGGGAAGTGCTTGCGCGTCCCCTCGTCCGGAAACTCCTTCGCGAAGGTCGCCGCGTCGGCGCCGGCCACCGCTGCGGCCACCCGCTCGTGCTGCTTCTTCAGCTCGGCCAGCAGCGCGTCCTTCGACGGGTACAGCGACGCATCCGCGCCGGGCACGCCGCCGGTCTTCGCGGCTGCTTCCCATTCTGCGGGAAACGTCGACTCCAGGCCGAGGGCCACCCCGGTGTGGTTGGATGCCGAGGCCAGATGGCACAGGGTCCAGGCCGGGTGGTTCACCACCCCGTGCGGCTGCTGGACCATCTGCTCGGCGGTCAGATCCTTGACCTGCGATTCGAGGTGACCGAGGTTGAACTTGTAGGTGAAGAGAAGGTGCTCGCGCATCGAGTGCTCCAGTAGAGGACAGGCCTGAACGTACGGCAGTAAGTCAACCGCCCAGTATACTCCCCAGGCATCGTTGCAGAGACGAAAGGGCTCCATGACCGCCGTCCAGAACCGCCAAGTGCGTCTTGCCGCCCACCCGGCCGGCTTTCCGTCGGAGACGGATTTCTCGCGCGTCGAGGCGCCCGTTCCCGAGCCCGCCGCCGATCAGATGCTCTGCCGCACCATCTACCTGTCGCTCGATCCGTACATGCGCGGCCGGATGAACCCGGGGCCGTCCTACGCCAGAGGAGTCGATCTCGGCGAGGTGATGGTCGGCGGCACGGTCTCGCAGGTGGTCGAGTCGAGGTTGGACGGGTTCAGCGCGGGCGACGTCGTGCTGACCGCGAGCGGCTGGCAGGACTACGCCCTGTCGGACGGGGCCGGCGTGCGCAAGCTCGACCCGGAGAGCGCGCCGATCTCGACGGCGCTCGGCGTGCTCGGCATGCCGGGGCATACGGCCTACGTCGGGCTGCTGGACCACGGGCGGCCAAAGGCGGGCGAGACGGTGGTCGTTTCCGCCGCGTCCGGTGCGGTCGGCGCGGTGGTCGGACAGATCGCCAGGATCAAGGGCTGTCGCGTCGTCGGTATCGCCGGTGCGCCGGAGAAGTGCCGGTACGTGACGGATGACCTCGGCTTCGACGCCTGCGTCAGCCACCGCGGGGACGACCTGCCCGGGGCGCTGCGTGCGGCCTGCCCCGATGGCATCGACGTCTACTTCGAGAATGTCGGCGGGAAGGTGTTCGAGGCCGTCCTGCCGCTGCTCAACGACTTCGCGCGCATCCCGGTCTGCGGCCGGATCGCCAACTACAACCTGACGGAGCCGCCGCCCGGCCCGGACCAGGTGGCCCGGCTGATGGGGCTGACCCTGGTGCGCCGGCTGACGTTCCGCGGGTTCATCGTGTTCGATCACCTGGACCGGCAGCCCGACTTTCTCCGCGACGTCTCGGCCTGGATCCGCGACGGCGCGATCCGCTACCGGGAAGACGTGGTGGAGGGGCTCGACCGGGCGGTCCCGGCGTTCCTGGGCCTGTTGTGCGGCGAGAACTTCGGTAAGCTGCTGGTGCGCGTTTCCGACGATCCGACCGCGTAGGCCGATGGCCGCTTCCGCCGGCGCCGGTCGGGCGTGCCGTTGAGGAAGATACAAGCTGTGTCGCCACGCCGCCGTGTTCCGGATGCGCTCGTTCTCATCTTCGCGCTGATCGTGCTCGCGCAGCTCGCGAGCTACGTCCTGCCGGCCGGCGAGTTCGAGCGGGACGGCCGCCGGGTCGTCCCCGGCACCTGGCGCGCGGTGGATGCCGAGCCGCTGCCGCCGCTCGCGTTCCTGACCTCCATTCCCGCCGGCTTGTCGGCGGCGCACGACATCATCTTCTTCGTCTTCATCGCGGGCGGGGTCATCAGCGTCGTGCGCGCCACCGGCGCGATCGACGCCTCGATCGGCGCCGCTATCGCCCGGCTCGCATCGCGGCCGGGGTGGCTCGTCGCCGGGATGGTCGGGCTGTTCGCGCTGGGCGCGTCTACCGTGGGCATGGCCGAGGAGTACATGCCGTTCGTGCCGGTGCTGGTGACCCTGTGCCTGGCGCTGAGACTCGACGCGGTGGTGGCGGTCGGCATCGTCTACGTCGGGGCCGGCGTCGGCTACGCGTGCGCCGCCCTGAACCCGTTCACCGTGCTGATCGCCCAGGACATCGCCGGGCTGCCGCTGACCTCCGGGCAGGCCGTGCGGTGGGCGCTGCTCGTCGTCTGCGCGGCGATCGGCGTCCATCACATCCTGGGGTATGCGGGCCGGCTGCGTCGCGACCCGGCGGCGAGCCTGGTGGCCGACGTCGACTACTCGAGCGGTTTCGATCTGCCGGAGGACGTGCGGTTCACGGGGCGGCGACTGGCGGTCGTCGCGGTGCTGGCGGCCGGCATCGGGCTCTTCGTCTACGGGGTGGCGGCGCGGGGCTGGTACCTCGTCGAGCTCTCGGCGGTGTTCCTCGGCATCGCGCTGCTCGCGGCGGCGGCCGGGGGGCTCGGTCCCGACGGCGCGGCGCGCGCGTTCATCCGCGGCGCGGCGGAGATGACCGGCACCGCGCTGCTGATCGGCTTCGCCCGGACCATCCAGGTGGTGCTGGCCGACGCGCAGGTCATCGACACGATAGTGAACGGGCTGGCTGCTTCGCTGTCGAGCCTTCCCGCCCACGCCGCGGCTCTCGGCATGCTGGCCGTGCAGACCGTTTGCAACCTGTTCATTCCCTCCGGATCGGGGCAGGCGTACGTGACGATGCCGATCATGGCGCCGCTCGCGGACCTGACCGGGGTGACGCGGCAGACTGCGGTGCTCGCCTACCAGTTCGGCGACGGCTTCACGAACATGCTGGTGCCGACCAACGCCCTGCTGATGGGGATGCTGGGGCTGGGCCGGATCCCGTACCAGCGCTGGGTCGCTTTCGTGGTCCCGCTGCTCGCCAAGCTGTACCTCGTCGCCGCGGCCGTGCTCGTCGCCGCGGTCGCGCTCGGCTACGAGTGACCGCTACAATGGACCGTTCCGGTTCCAAAGGAGTTCCCGTGTCCACACGCCAATCCGCCGCGCTCGTCGTCGTTGCGACTCTCTGCGCCGCCGGTTGCGGTCCATCGCCGGTCGACGCGCCCGGAAGCGACTGGACCGGCGGCGCTGCCGGACCTCCGCCGCTGTTCGCCACGCCTGACGGCGGTGTGACGCTGCGTTTCGTCGACACGCCGGCCGAGGTGCCGGACCTGACGATGGAGACGCTCGACGGCGAGACGTTCTCGATGGCCGAGCAGCGCGGCAAGGTGGTGCTGGTCAACTTCTGGGCGACTTGGTGCGGTCCGTGCCGCGAGGAGATCCCGTATCTCGTGCAGCTGGCCGAGCGCTATCCCGACCATCTGATCGTGATCGGCGTGTCCGAGGACCACGGGCCGCCCGCCGACGTGGCGGCGTTCGCCGGACAGTACGAGGTCAATTACCCGATCGTGATGTCGACGCCCGAGATCAAGCGGGCGTTCCCCGGGGTCTTCGCGCTGCCCACCTCGTTCGTCGTCGATCCCGACGGCCGCATGGTCGAGAGCCACGTCGGATTGATCAGCCCCATAATCCTGGAGCAGGAGACCCGCTACCTGACGGCCCTGACGCACGACGCCACGGTCGAGACGGCCCCTTCCAACGACCAGATCCGGCTCGCGAACGCCGCGCAGGCGACCGAGATCCCCGGTGTGGACCTGACAGTGCTGACGCCCGAGCAGCGCGAGGAGGTGCTGCGCCGCGTGAACGAGGAGGGCTGTCCCTGCGGTTGCTCCCTGACGCTCGCGCAGTGCCGGATCAACGACTCGTCGTGCGGCATCAGCCCCCCCATCGTCGACCAGCTCGTGGCCGAGGTGGCCGGCGCGGAGTGAGTCGGCGGGACCTGCCGGCGACGCGCCGCCGGGCAGCCCCCGCCTGGACGGCTCAGGATGACGCTTCGGCGATTCGTGCGGTCGCCGCCGCGCCGCCGTCCACCGTCACCGGTTCATCCTCCGGCCCCGCCGGCGCCTCGGCGGGCTCTTCCGATCCGAACATCCGCCGCAGGGTGCGCTGCACGTCGTCGAGGATCAGGTACGAGACCGGCACCAGGATCAGCGTGATGAAGGTGGCGAACAGCACGCCGAAGGCCAGCGAGACCGCCATCGGCACCAGGAACGCCGCCTGCATGCTGCGCTCCAGCATGAGCGGCGCCAGGCCGAAGAACGTCGTCAGCGACGTGAGCAGGATCGGGCGGAAGCGGTTGCTGCCCGCCTCGCGGATCGCGAGCTTCAGCCCGCTGGACTCGAACTCGTGGCTGCTCGCATACCGGCCGCCCGCATGGCGGATCCTGCGGCCCAGGTCGGTGTGCACGCTTCGCGCGCGGTTGATGAAGTCGACCATGACGAGGCTGTCGTTGACGACGACGCCGGTCAGCGCCACGAGGCCGAACATCGACATCATCGTCACGTCGAGGCCCATGACGATGTGGCCCCAGATGGCCCCGACCAGGCCGAACGGAATGGCCGCCATGATGATGAGCGGCTGCAGGTACGAGCGCAGCGGAACCGCCAGCAGGGCGAAGATCATCAGCAGGGCGAGGAGGAACCCGCGCTGCAGGCCGCCGACCGCGTCCACCTGCTCCGCCTGCGCGCCCTCGAACGTGTAGAACACGCCCGGGTAGCCGGCGAGCACTTCCGGCAGGATGCGGGTCTGCAGGTCGGTGATGACCGCGCCGGCCGACGTGATCGCGGGGTCGACCGAGGCGGTCACGTTGACGGCCCGGTTGCGGTTGACGCGCTTGATCGACGCGAAGCCGCGTCCCGGCTCCACCTGCGCCACCTGGCTGAACGGGACCTCACCGCCGTTCGGCGTGCGGATGCGCATGTTCTCCAGGTCGCCGAGCGAGCGGCGGTCCGCCTCGGGATAGCGCACCATCACGCGGATGTCGTCGCGCCCGCGCTGGATGCGCTGGGCCTCCTCGCCGTAGAAGGCCTGCCGGACCTGCCGGCCGAGATCCTGCAGGGTCAGCCCCAGCGTCTCGGCGGCCGGCTTGATGCCGAGCTGCATCTCCTCCTTGCCCGCGCGGAACGAATCGGAGATCTCGTAGACGCCGGCGTACTCGGCCAGGCGCGCCTTGACCGCCTCGGCCGCGTCCCGCAGCCGTTCGATGTCGGGTCCGGCGAGCTGCACGTCGACGTCGTCGCCCGGGTTCATCATCGACATGGAGAAGTTGACCTCGACTGCCTCCGGGATCGCCTCCGTGCTCTCCCGCCACAGGTTGCCGAGCTGCTCGCTGGTGAAGCTGCGCGTCTCCGCCGGGGCCAGCTCGATGGTGACCTCTCCCACGTTGGCGGCCGACACCACGTCGACCGGGCCCATCGGTCCGCCGCCGCGCGACGCCATCGGCTGGTCCCCGACCGACGTCGACACGTGCCGGAAGTAGTCCATCCCGGTTTCCTGCTGCAACCGCGAGCGCAGGCGCGTGGCGCCCTCCTCGAGCCTGCGGATCGCCCGCGAGGTGACGTCGACCGGGGTGCCCTGCGGCATCGTCACCGACGCCGACATGAAATCGGCCTCGATGGAGGGGAAGAAATGGAAGTTGGCCCAGCCGCCGAGCACCATGCCGCCGGTCAGGATCAGGGTCGAGAGCCCGATTGCCGCCGTCACGTAGCGCCACTGCAACGCGGTCTCCAGGATCGGCGTGTAAACGCGCGCGATGAACAGCTTCAGCCCGTTGGAGAAAAGGCTCTGGAAACGGCGCCAGTAGCCCGGCTTGCCGCGCCGCGGGATGTGCGACAGGTGGGCGGGCAGGATGCCGAGCGACTCCACCAGGGAAAAGAGGAGGCAGGGGATGACGATGAGCGGAATGACCCGGAAGATCTTGCCCATCATGCCCGGCACGAACATCAGCGGCATGAATGCCGCCACCGTGGTCAGGACCGCGAAGGTGACCGGTTTGCCTATCTCTCTCGCGCCCTCGATGGCCCCGCGCAGACCCTCCCCGTGGTCCTCCTGGTGCCGGTAGATGTTCTCTCCGACGATGATGGCGTCGTCGACCACGATCCCCAGTACGAGGATGAACGCGAACAGCGAGATGACGTTCACGGACACGTCGAGCCCCGGCATCAGGGCGATGGCGCCGAGGAAGGAGATCGGGATGCCGAGACTGACCCAGAAGGCGAGCCGCAGCTCGAGAAAGAGGGCCAGCACGACGAAGACGAGCAGGAACCCGGTGGCGCCGGTGCGCAGCATCAACGTCAGGCGGGCGTCCAGTACTTCCGCCTGATCCTGCCAGAGCGTAATCGAGATGCCTTCGGGCAGCCGCGGCCGCGCACGTTCTACGTATTCGTTGACCGCGGCGGCGATCTCGAGCGCGCTCTGGTCGCCGGTGCGGAAGACCGACACCAGCACCGTGGGCTGGTGATCGAACCGCGCCTGCTGGTCGGTCTCGGCGAAGCCGTCGACGACCGTCGCCACGTCGCCCAGTCGCAGCCGGCTGCCGTCGGCGCGTGTCCAAAGCACGAGGTCCTCGTACTCGTTGCCGCGGTAGGCTTGTCCGATCGTGCGCAGGAGAATCTCGCCGCCGTCGGTGCGGACCGAGCCGCCGGGAAGATCCAGCGACGACCGGCGCACCGCGTCGGCGACCTGATCGAAGGTCATTCCGTGCCGCCGCAGCGCCACCTCGGACACCTCGATCGATATCTCGTAGGGCGGCGCGCTGACCACGTCGACCTGCGTGATCTCCGGCATGGCGGTCAGCTCGTCGCGTACCCGCTCGGCCAGCGCCTTGAGGGCGAAGATGTCGGTGTCTCCGGCGATGGAGATGTCGGTGACCTGGTTGCGGGCGGTCATCTCCCGGATGATGGGTTTCTCCGTCTCCAGCGGGAACGTCGTGATCGCGTCGACGTTGTTCTTGACCTCGTCGACCACTCGGCGGGCGTCGGCGCCGAGCTCGAGCTCGATCATGACCGACGCGTTGCCCTCC
Source organism: Vicinamibacterales bacterium (assembly GCA_965116825.1). Lineage (GTDB taxonomy): Bacteria > Acidobacteriota > Vicinamibacteria > Vicinamibacterales > UBA8438 > WTFV01. The sequence continues at coordinate 1,310,306 of OZ220736.1, read as the reverse complement.
GATGCGGTGGACTGGATCTCCTTGATGCCGTCGACCCCCTGGATCGCCTCCTCGATGCGGATGACGACGCCTTCCTCCACCTCTTCCGGCGCCGCGCCCAGGTAGGGCACCTGGATGCTGATGCGGTCGAGCTCGACCTCTGGAAAGACCTCTTCCTTGACCGTCGTCGTGGCGATCAGGCCGCTCACCATGATGAAGATCATCATGAGGTTCGCGGCCACCGGATTCCGTGCGAACCAGGCGATGCCACTGTTGTTCATGACCGCCTCCCGGCCTGCCGCCGCGGTGCGGCGTCGATTCCCGTCGGATGGTTCCCGGCGACGGATTCACTGGCGAGCGCCTCGCGTACGCTCTCGATCATCATTGCCGCCACCCGCGACTGCAGGTCGGCCAGCTCCTCGACGGTGCCGTCGACCTTGACCGCCGTGATCACCGCGCCGCTCCGGACGTCGGTGAGCCGCGCGGTCACGCGGACCATGGATCCGATGCGCTGGATGCCGCCACCGACGGCGAATACCGCTTTGTCCCCGGGCGCAACGACCGCCACTGCCGGCAGCGTGCCGAGCCGTTCGGCGACCGACGCCGTAATCGCCGTTCCGAGGTCCACGTCGAGACCGGGTGCACTGCCGGAGCTGAGATCGTCGAACGGGAGCACGGCCAGCGCGCTCGGCATGTCTCTGGTCGGTCCGCCGCCGCTGGTCGCCGCCGGGCCGACCCCTGAGAGCGCAACCGCGAGGTGCTCGACGATAGCCGCCGTGACGTCCGCTTCGAGGGCCGGCCTGTCGTCGGCCGTCCCATCGATCTTCGCCGCGTGCAGCACGGCGCCGTCCGCGGTGTCGACGATGCGTGCGGTGACCCGTACCAGCGGTCCGACCTGCTGGAGCCCGCCGCGGACGACGTACCGCGCGTCTGACTCGTTCTCGGACACTGCGATGCCGGCGGACGACGCCAGGCCGGTGGCGACGGCCCGGCTCAAGGCGGGGCCGAGCTCCGGATCGCCCGTGGCGCGATTCAGACTCGCGAACGAGGCGACCGCAACGACGCTTGCGGGCGCCACCGGCGCCGCAGCGGGCGTGTCCGGCGTTACGGGCCGTGCGTCGGCGGTACGGGGCTCGGTTGGCCGGGGCGCGGGCTGGCCGTCCGGCTCACCGCTCGCCGTCCGTACCGTCGCCGGTCTCGCGCGAGGCTCGCGCGCCGCGGGTTGCGGAACAGGTTCGGCACCCGGCCGGTTGCCGCCCCCGGCGGAATCTCCCTGTGTGGGGCGAGAACGCCGTTCCTCCGCTGGCTGGCGTTCCTCCAGGAGAGACGCGAGCCACTGCGGGCGGGCCGCGCGGCCGGCTGGCATCGCTCCAGCGGCAGGTGCGCCGGCGGCGGGAGGCTCTGCCGCTGCGGTCATCGCGGCTACCTCGGATTGCGCCGCCGGGTTGTCGCCGGCAGGCGCGGGTGCGGCGAAGGTACCGGCGGTGGCCATGGTCTCTGCCGAGGCTGTCTCCGACGGTGTGGGGGGGCGCCCTTGCGCGGCGTTCGCCGGCGCGGCTTCGGGTCCGCGCGGTGCGTTCGCGGCGGCAACCGCGGAGGTTACGCCTCCCGTCTGTGCGTCCGGCGCCGCGGCGTCGGGCTCGCGGGCCGCGGCGGCGGCGGCCCGGCGCTCGAGCAGGTCGGGGTCCGCGTCGGCCAACTGCACTCGCATGCCGTCCGTCGGCGTGTCGAGCGGCGAGATGACCACGAGCTCGCCTGCCTGCAGGCCCGAGCGCACGATGACGGACTCGGTAGAGGTTCGCAGTACGTCGATCGTGCGGAACGAGAGACGGTCGTCGGGCGTGACCACCAGCACCTGGTCCCGGCCGCGCAGCGCCTGCCGCGGCAGCATCGCGACGTCCTGCACGGTCCGGCCGTCGATCTCGGCCTCCACGTACATCCCGACGGCGAGGGGCGGCCGGTTGGGATTGGGGCCGGGTGCGTAGGGGTCCGGAACCGCCGCAATCGCGTGCACCATGCGGCTTACCGAGTCGATCTCGCTCTCGGTGCGGACGACGAGTCCGTCCCAGGCGTGGGTCTCGCCGGCAAACGTCGCGTGCAGCGTCACGAGCGGCTGCACCCGCTGTTCGACGCCGCGATAAGACAGCGGCAGGTTCAGGTAGGCGAGTTCGTCGTCCGGGAGCGGCAGGCGAATCTCGGCCACGTCGACCGCGTACACGGTGGCCAGCGCGTCGCCCACCCGGACGTACTGGCCGATGTCGACGTTCTTCGTGCGGACCCGGCCGGCGTACGGCGCCACGATCTCCGCGCGCTGCAAGTCCCGCGTGGCGCGCTCGACACCGGCTTCGGCCGCGGCCACCGAGGCGCGCGCGTCCTCGAGTTGCGGCTTGCGGAGTGCCAGCTCGCGCGGGTCGCCGCGGCCCAGCGTGTCCCATTCCCGCTGCGCCACCTCTGCCTCGGCTTCTTCCTCCGCGAGCCGCAGGCGGGCCTGGGCCAGTTGCGACCGCGCGCTGACGAGCGCCTGCTCGTAGTCGAACGGGTCAATCTCGACCAGGACGTCGCCCGCCTCGAAGAATCCGCCCTCCGCGAAGGAAGAAGCGACCCAGGTGACGCGCCCCGCGATCTCGGGCACGAGCTGGCTCTCCGTGCGGGGCTGGACGGTGCCCTGGCTGGTGACGGACAGGCGCGCGTCCTGAAGCGCGACCTCGTGCACGCGGACGCCCGGCGGCTCGATCACCGGCGTCAGGGTCTCCACCGGGGGGCGGTTCATGATCATGGTGACCGCGCCGAAGCCGGCCGCCACGACTATGAGCAGGGGCAGAAGGGCCTTGAGAATGCGGGCAGGTAGGCGATTCATGGCTGTTTCCAGTTCAGTGCCGCAAGCGGCTCAATTGGTGACGGACTCGTTCAGGTTGGCCATCGTCAGCGGCGATTCGAGCTGCTCGAAGCCGCCGCCGAGAGCCAGGTACAGGTCCACGCGGTTCTCGAGCCGCAGGCGCCGCGCCGCGATCAGCTCGGACTCGGCCTGAAACAGCGACCGCTGGGAGTCGAGTACGGTGATGTACGTGTCCAGACCGGTCCGGTAGCGCTCGTCGGCGAGCCGTTCCGCGGCGCGGGCCTGCTCGACGGAGGTCGTCAGATATACGACCCGGTCGGCCATGTATTCCTCGGCGGCCAGTGCCGTCTCGACCTCCGAGTACGCCACGAGGGCGGTGTTCACGTAAGTCGCCAGGACCTCGGCGACCTGGGCCTCCGCACGGCTGATCTGCGCGCGCAATCGGCCGCCCTGCCACAACGGGCCGAGGACGTTGCCCACGAGCCCCCAGACCGCGAAGTCCCCGTTGAGCAGCGAGCGGAGCGCATTGGTGGAGGTGCCGGTGTTCGCGGTCAGGCTGAAGTTGGGGAGCAGCTCCCGCCGTGCCACGCGCAGTCGAGCCTCCGACGCCGCAACCTGGCGCTCGGCCGCGACCAGATCCGGTCGCCGCGCCACGAGGTCGGCCGGCACACCGGCCGGCACGGCGGCGGGCATGGCCGGCAGGTTCGGCGGCGGGTTGATGTCACCGCCCGCGTACTGCGCCAGCAGCACTTCCAACTGGCGGGTCGACGCATCGAGCTGCTGCCGGCGCTGGGCGAGCTGGGCCTGCGCATTCGACAGGTTGAGCATCGCCAGCCGGAGATCGAGAGCCGGCCGAACCCCCGCTTCGAACCGATCCCGCACCCGATCGACCGATTCGCCGAAGCTCTCCACGGTCGCTTGCGACAACAGGACCTGCTGCTGAGCCTCCGCGCTCGCGAACCAGGCCTTGGCGGTCTGGCCGGCGATGGACAGTTGCGCACCCCGCAGGTCGGCGGCCGAGCGCTGCAGATCGGCCAGCGCCGCCTGCTCCGAGGTCCGCAGCCTGCCCCAGAGGTCGACCTCCCACGTCGTGTCCAGCGAGATTCCCTGATTCGTGAAGACCGTGCTCAGCACGCGGTCCTCGGCGCCGGGAATCGGAAAGCCGACGAAGTTCTGCTTCCGCCGGCTGCCGCTGTAGGAAGCCTGCACCTGCGGCTGCAGAGCCGCGGCCGCGACCCGTGCGTCGGCCGCGGCCAGCTCGAGCCGGGCGGCGGCCGCCCGCAGGTCGAGGTTGCGCTCGAGCACCGTCCCGATCGCGGCCGACAGCTCGTCGTCGCCGAAGTCCGTCCACCAGTCCGGGGCGACCTCGCCGGCCGCAACGTCGCCCGCCGTCCAGTCCTCGGGAATCGGCACCCGGATCTCGGGGCGCTCCACCGGAAGAGCAGTCACGCATCCGGCGCCCAGCGCCGCGACGGCGGCGATCGGCACGACCCGGAATCTACGCCACTTCGAGGTTGGTCTCAACAACTCCACGTCAACACCTTCACTGTGCGGCGCTCGCCACGGCCGGCACGCCGAGCGCCGCCGGCGCCGCCATTCCGGCCGCGGCGTAGAGCACCAGCGACTCGAGCACATCCTCCGGATCGCGCGCCGTGCCGCGCCCGCGCGCCAGCAGCGTCGGTCCCCAGGACATCGTGAACGCCATGGACCCGACCATGAACAGCATCCGCCAGCTCAGGTCCGCGTCGTCGAGCTCCGGACGCGCGCGGTGCAGGGCGGTCCTGAACCGCGCGAACACCGCGTCGAACTGCTTGACGAAGGTCGCGCGGAACTCCTCGTTGGTCTCGCCGTGGATCCGGCCCACCAGCCGCAGGAAGTTCCGGCCCTTGTCGCCCCACGCGCGCTGGCTGTGAAACGGCGGCGACAGAAACGCCCGGATGACGGCTTCGAGCTCGGGCGGTTCGCCGCCGGCCTGTGCCTCGACCGCGTCGAGCAACTCCAGGCGCCGCGCGTTGATGGGCTTCAGACGCCTCTCGAGAACCTCCGCCAGCAGCGCCTCCTTCGAGCCGAAGTGATAGTTGACCGACGCGACGTTGACCCCGGCCTCCGTGGTGATGTCGCGCAGCGGCGTCGCCGGGAACCCGCGCTCGCCGAACAGCCGCTCCGCGACGTCGAGGATGCGCTCCCGGGTGTCGATGGCCATCGGGCTGGATCTCCTGCTCTCAAACAACTGTTTTAATCATACGCATGAACGACGGAAAGGTTCAATGACGCCATCCCCGCACTTGCGGCCCGGTGCACGGAATGCCGAGGCTTGTGACCGAGGTGACAAGCCGGGCCGGATGAGGAGCGTTGGCGCCGCGGCAGCTACAATCGGACCGGTGACACGCCATCATTCAGGATGAACGGCATGCAGTGCAGCTACACGACATCGGCGCCGGCGGGGCAACGGCGATCTTGCGACCGCATCGGGAGTCTCGCCGGTGCGAGACTCCTGCGGCGCAGGCTCCTGGCCCGGAAGCGCCGTTTTCCGCGGCGCAGACTTCTGGGGGCGATTCTGGGAGCCGCTGCCGCGGCACTCGGTCTGCGCGCGCCCCTGACAGCGCAGAGTCCACCGCCCAACGTCGTCATCATCTTTGCCGACGACCTCGGCTACGGCGACCTCGGCGCCTACGGGCATCCGACGATTCGGACGCCGCACCTGGACCGCATGGCCGCGGAGGGCCAGCGCTGGACGAGCTTCTACTCGCAGGCGCCGGTCTGTTCGCCGAGCCGGGCCGCCCTGTTGACCGGACGCATCCACCTGCGGAGCGGGATGTTCGGACGCCGCCAGGGGGTGTTCTTCCAGGACTCGCACCACGGGCTGCCGGCCGGCGAGATCACGCTGGCCGAGGCGCTGAAGGCGGTAGGCTACGCGACCGGCATCGTGGGCAAGTGGCACCTCGGCCACCAAGCGGAATACCGTCCGTTGCGCCACGGATTCGACTCGTGGTTCGGGATTCCGTACTCGAACGACATGGACTGGCGGGTGCCGCCCGGCAGAGACGTCCGCCGTGCCGCGGTCCTCGACCCGTCTATCGACTACTGGCACGTACCGCTCATGCGCAACGACGAGGAGCTGGAGCGGCCGGCCGACCAGGCGACGATTACCCGGCGGTATGCCGAGGAGGCGGTACGGTTCATCCGGGAGCACCGCGACGAACCGTTCTTCCTTTATGTACCGCACACGATGCCGCACGTGCCCCTCTTCCGCTCCGCGGCGTTCGCCGGCCGCAGCGCCGCGGGCCGTTACGGTGACGTCATCGAGGAAATCGACTGGAGCGTCGGGCGCATCCTCGACACGTTGCGGGAGGAGGGGCTCGCCGAGCGCACGCTGGTGGTCTTCTCGAGCGACAACGGACCGTGGCTGTCCTACCGGCAGCACGGGGGAAGTGCGGGTCTGCTGCGCCAGGGCAAGGGGACCACGTGGGAGGGCGGGATGCGCGTCCCGGGCATTTTCTGGTGGCCGGGCGCCATTGCCCCGGGGGTGATCCACGAGATCGGAGCGACCACCGACCTCTTCACCACGATCGTCCCGCTGGCCGGGGGGACGGCGCCGGACGATCGCCCTCTGGACGGCGTCGACCTGTCGCCGGTGCTGCTGGGGACGGGTGCGGGTCCGCGGGACTGGATGGCGTTCTACCGCATGGGCGAGCTCTATGCCTACCGGCAGGGGCCCTACAAGGCGCACTTCGTGACCGAGGGACGCTACGGTCTCGGTTCTCCCCGTGCCGAGCACGACCCGCCGCTGCTCTTTCATCTCGGTGAAGACCCCGGAGAGAACTACGACCTCGCGGCGGAGCGGCCCGACGTCGTGGCCGAGCTGCTGGCCGCAGTCGAGGCGCACCGTGCCGGGATGACCGTCGCCGAACCGCTGTTCGACGCGCGGGGCGCGCGATGAGGGGTGCGTCCGGCGTGCTGGCGGCCGCCGTCCTGGCCGGCAGCGCCGCCGCTTCCGTGCTCGCGGCCGACGACCTGTCGCTCGCCGGCAAGGCGCACCTGTTCGGCGTCGACCTGGTGGAGCGCTTTCTCGCGGCGGACGGCCAGGTGCGGGTCCGCCGTTGGTTGCCGACCGCGGAGCATCCCCACGTCACCTACAACATGTCCGACACGGCGTACATGACCGGCCTCTACTGCGCGGCCGAAACGTGGCGTTACCTGGCTACCGGCGACCCCGCGGCGGCGGCGCGGGCGCGGTCGGCCGGCGCCGCGCTCCGGCACCTCGTCGCCGTGACCGGTCGCGACGGGCTGCTGGCGCGGGCGTCGGCGCCGCTCGACGATCCGTGGCTCGACGACGGGACCTGGCGGGAGAGTCCGGACGGACGCCGCCGCTGGCGCGGCAACGTCAGCTCGGATCAGGTGGACGCGGTCATGTTCGGCCTTTACGTGTACGCGACGCACGTCGCGGGCGCCGACGAGCGACGGGAGATAGGCGGCACGGTGGCGGACGTGGTCGATGCGATCGTCGAGAACGACCTGCGCATCATCGGCTACGACGGCCAACCCACGCGGTGGGGACGCTACGAGCCCGCCTACGTCGCCGGCGAGGAGCCGATGAACGCCCTGCTGATGCTGCAGATGGTCAGGGTGGCGCAGGAGCTGACCGGGCTGCCCAGATTCGGCCGCGAGTACGCACGGCTGCTGGAGATGGGGTACGCCCGCATCGGCGAGGGCGCGCGGCTCGACCGTCCGCCGCGCGAGGCAAACCACTCCGACGATGTCCTGATCGCCCTGGCGCTGTATCCGCTGCTGGAGCTCGAGACGGATGCCGCGGTGCGGTTGCACTACGAGCGCGCGGCGCACCGCGGGTTCCACGGCGGCGCGTATCCCGGCATCGACGTCGAGGGGAATCCGCTGGCGACGTTCCTGCACCGGCACTGGACCGGCGATCGGTCGTACGACGCCGCCGCCCTCGACACGTTGCGCCGCGTGCCGCTCGACATGAAGTGGAATGCCGATACCATCGAAGCCTACGCGCGTCGCTTCGGGTTCTCGTTCCGTGCCGACCCGGTGGTCTCGCCGGCGGGGAACGGACCCCTCCCTATCGCGCAGCGCGGTCGGACCTGGAGCTTTCTCGTCCACAATCCGTACCGTGTCGGGGGCGACCGCCGGGCCGTGGCGCCGTTCGAGACGAACGGCCTGGACTATCTGATCAGCTACTGGTTCGGTCGGGCGCACGGCATGATCCGCGCGGAAGATTGACGCCCGCCGTGCACGGCGAGTGGACGGCGCGCAGCAATGTCCGCCGCGGCGTGCGATGGGCCAGGGTCTTCTTGTTGCGATTAGATCTCATATAAAGTGAGACACGGTCTCACTTGGAACTGATCCCTGTTTCCTCGTAAGCTGCTTGCGGCAAACGGTTTGCCGGCACTCCGGACCGGGCGTCAGAAAGTCCTGTTTCGGGGTTGGCATCTGCGAAATCCGATGCTAGACTTCGCACTTCGGGAGAGGTATTTCTTCCCTCTGGTTCCCGGCGCGCAGGGCGCGCTACGAGGAGGTCGTCTCATGGGAGACGTGGCGCACACGCAAGTGCAGACAACCACAGAGCAGCAGGGCGTTTCACGGCGGGGCTTCATCAAGGGAGTGATCGCCACCGGCGCCAGCGTATCGGCGTCGAACTACGTTCTGAGGAACGGTCACGGCGTGGCCCTGGCGCAGGCGCCGGGCGCGGTCGAGCGGTTGGTGACGTTGAACGTCAACGGCCAGCAGCGTCGCGTCGACGTCATGCCGCAGGAGACCCTGGCCATGACCCTGCGGTACAAGCTGGGTCTGACCGGCACGAAGATCGGCTGCGATCGCGCCGAGTGCGGCGCCTGCACCGTCCTCGTGGACGGCGTGCCGCATTACTCCTGCTCGACCCTGACCCATCAGGTTCGCGGTCGGGAAGTGCAGACCATCGAGGGGCTCGAGGGCGCGGACGGGACGCTGCATCCGGTGCAGCAGGCCGTCGTCGACCTGCAGGGCTTCCAGTGCGCCTTCTGCATGCCGGGCTTCGTGATGAACATGGTCAACCTGACCGAAGAGAACCCCAACGCGACCCGGGGCGAGTGCGCGCATCATCTCGCCGGCAATATTTGCCGGTGCATCGACTACAACAAGATCCTCAACGTCGCCGAGAAGGCGTGCGAGTATACGCGTAACGGGATGAGGAGCTGACGATGGCTGACTACAAGCTGATCGGCAAGGACTACACGACGCCCGACATTCTCGCCAAGGTCACGGGGCGTGCGAAGTACGCCGAGGACTTTCGCGCGGAGGGCATGCTCTTCACGAAGCTGCTCGTCAGCCCGATGCCGCACGCGCGCGTTCGGCGCCTGGACACCAGCGCCGCGATGGCGATGCCCGGGGTGGAAGCGATTCTGACCGCGGACGATCTGCCCGAGGCCGAGGCGCCGCAGGAAGCGGGTCTGACGAACGAGCCGCTGTACGAGGGCGAGCCGATTCTCGCCATCGCGGCGGTCGACGAAGAGACCGCCGCAGAGGCGGTCGAGGCGGTGCAGATCGACTTCGAGCCGCTGCCCTTCGTGCTCGACCCGATGGACAGCCTGCGTCCGGGGGGTCCGAACGGCAGGCTCGACGGCAACACCATGGCGGGTCGCGACCTGTCGACCATCAAGTGGGACAACGTCGACTGGAGCGAGTTCGACCGCGGCATCATGCCGCTCGGCGGCGAAGTGACCGACGAGTGGCAGGTCGGCGATGTCGACGCCGGGTTCGCCGAGGCGGATCTGATCCTCGACGAGTCCGTGTTCTCCGCGTCGCTGTCGCACCAGCCGCTCGAGACCCGGACCGCGATGGCCTACTGGCAGAACGGCAAGTGCTACATGCACTGCTCGACGCAGAGCACCGCCCGCACCGAGGGCGGGATGGCCCGCTGGATCGGCATCGACCCGACCGACCTCGTGCTCATCGGCGAGTACTGCGGCGGCGGGTTCGGCAGCAAGATCTCGGCGTCGATTCAGGCGCGCATTCCGGCGCTGCTCTCCCGCAAGGCGGGCAAGCCGGTCATGATGCGCGTGACGCGCCAGGAAGAGAACTTCTTCGGGCGCGCCCGGCCGGGCATCCAGGCCCGCGCGAAGTTCGGGTTCAAGAGCGACGGGCGGATCGTCGCCATCGATCTGACGATGGTCCAGGACGGTGGGCCGTACGGGCGGTCGGGCGACTACATGTCGTGCGCCGACCAGGCTTCGCTGATGTATCAGCCGGACCACATGCGCGTTCGCGGCATGACCGTCTACACCAACACGCCTCCGCGTGGTGCGCAGCGCGCTCCGGGCGGCGTGCAGGCGGTTGCGATGTTCGCACCGATCGTCGACAAGGCCGCGCGGCAGCTCGACGTCGACCGGCTCGACATCGTCCACCTCAACGCGCCGCAGGGGCAGGCGCTGTTCGGTCGCCCGCGGCAGGGGCGGCAGGGCAACGTTTCCGGCGCCTTCCCGAAGGAGGCCATCGACAAGGCGCGCGAGGAGTTCGACTGGGAAGGCATGAAGGCGCGCAGCGGCCAGCGCAACGGTTCCAAGGTGACCGGGGTCGGCGTTGCGATCAGCTCCTACTCGGCCGGAACCTCGGGCGTCGACGGCCTGCTGGTGATTCGGCCGGACGGCATGGTCGAGATTCACACCGGCGTGGGTAATCTCGGCACCGAGTCGTTCTCCGACACGTCCCGCGCTGCGATGGAAGCGCTCGACACGCCGTGGGAACAGGCAGAGGTGGTCTGGGGCGACACCAGCAAGCACCTGCCGTGGAGCGCGATCCAGGGCGGCAGCCAGACGACGCACGGCCACACCCGCTCGAACTGGGCGGCCGGCCTGGAGGCCAAGAAGCGCCTCCAGGAGATCGCCGCGGACCGGTTCGGCGGCGAGGCGGACAGCTTCGAAGTCGGGAACGGCCGCGTCTACCGGCGGGGCAACCGCGGGCAGGCGATGACGTTCGGTCAGGCGTCCGAGCGCGCCATCCAGCTCGGCGGCGTCTACGACGGATCGCAGTTGCCCGAGGACCTCAACGAGATGACGACGCGGTCGGCCACGGCGCTCGCCGGCCGGGGTCTCGTGGTCGCCGCCAAGGACAACTTCGAGACCGGCGGCCGGAACATGTCGTTCTGCATCGGCTTCGCCGAGGTCGAGGTGGACACCGAGACCGGCGCGGTGGTGTTGAAGGATTACAAGGTGGCATCCGACGCCGGGACGATTCTGCACCCGCGGAACTTCGGCGGCCAGGTGCACGGCGGCGGGATCCAGGGCTTCGGTGTGGCGCTCGGCCAGAAGTGGGTCATGGACCCGCAGTGGGGGCTGCATGTCGCCAAGCGGTTCTACTCGAACCGGCCGCCGACGATTCTCGATGCGCCGCACGACGAGGAAATGGCCTGGAGCAACGCGGATCTGCCTGATCCCTTCAACCCGCTCGGCGCCAAGGGAATCGGCGAAGCCCCGGTCGGTGCGGGCGCGGGCGCCGTGCTCAACGCCATCTCCGACGCGCTGGGCGGCAACGTCGACTTCAACCGCTCGCCGATCATGGGCGACATGATTCTGACGATGCTCAATCCTGAGCTCGACGAGGCTCACAACAAGCTGTCGACGCACGTCTAGCGCAACACTGGGAAGGTAAAGGGAGAAGAACAATGGCCGTGATTCGCGATAAGATGCCGGCATTTCAGCTCTTCCAGCCTGCCAGCACGGATGAGGCGCTGGGAGTGCTCGACCAATACGGGGCCGACGCCTGGGTGCTCGCGGGCGGGCTGGATACCTGGGACTGGCTGAAGGACCGTGTCAAGAAGCCTGCCGCCGTGGTCGATCTGGGCGGGGTTTCGGAGCTGAGTGAGATTCGTTCTCTGGGCGGCGGACTCGAGATCGGCGCGATGGCGACCCTGCGCGATGTGATTCGGCACCCCGAGGTGTCGGAGCAGTTCAGCATGCTCGCCGATTCTGCGTCGCAGGCCGCGTCGCCGCAGATTCAGAACCAGGGCACCCTGGGCGGCAACGTCGGCCAGGACACGCGGTGCTGGTACTACCGGGACGGTTGGAGCTGTTATCGCGCCGGCGGCAACATCTGCTACGCGGATACGCCGACCGCGATGAACCGCGAGCACGCCATTCTCGGCGCCAGCCGGTGCGTGGCCGTCAACCCGTCGGATACGGCTCCGGTTCTCGTGGCGCTCGACGCCGAGATGGTCGTGCGCAACAGCACCGGCGAGCGGGTCATCCCGGCGCAGGACTTCTTCATCGGTCCGGCCGTGGACATCATGCGCATGACGGCGCTCCAGCCGGGCGACATTCTCACGTCGATCCGGATTCCCTGGACCTGGGCCAACACGCGGTTCTACTTCGAGAAGGCTCGGGACCGCGCCGTCTGGGACTTCCCGCTCGCCAACGTGGCGTCCGCGGCGAAGGTCAACAACGGCGTGGTGGAGGACATTCGCATCGTGGCCAACGGTGTCGCGCCGTATCCGGTGCGGTTCCTGGCGGCCGAGGATGCGGTCCGGGGCCGGCAGGTCGGCCCGGCTGTCGCGATGGAAGCCGGCGACATCGCCACCAACGGGGTGCGGACGCTGCGGCACAATGCCTACAAGGTGACGTTGCTGCGCAACCTCGTGAAGCGGTCCGTCCAAGGTGCCGAGGCGTAGATGGAACTGTTTCAGTGGGGAACCAATCCTTGGGGACAGGAGACCCTGATCAGGGTCTCCTGGGATCTTCTCTACCTGTTCTTCTGGGCCGGCATCGCCTTCATCGTTTTCCACGTCGTGTACGCGGCGGTCTGGCTGCCGAAGCTGGCGCGGGCGAACGGTGGTCACGAAGAAGCGGCGGCTGACGTTCCGGAGACAATCGAGCGCCATACGTTGTGGGCCCGTATCTTCCACTGGGTGATGGCCGCCGCGATGCTGGTGCTGCTGGTGACCGGGTTCTTCCCGATCATCGGTATACAGTTCGCGTGGGTCACCATCCACTGGGTGGCGGGTATCGTGCTGACGATCTCGATTCTCTACCACATCGTGCACGCGACCTTCTACCTCGATTTCTGGTCGATCTGGATTCTTCCGGAGGACATGGACGAGGCGGTACAGCGGGTGAAGCGGCAGATGGGGCAGGAGGCCGGCGAGATCCACAAGCACGGGAAGTATCCGCTGGACCACAAGCTGTATCACACCGCCGTGATGCTGGCCGGGCTGGCGGTTATCGGGACGGGACTCGTCATGATGTTCCGGATCGAGAACGTGCTGGTGCCTCGGGACGCGTACCTGCTGTCCGAGCCGACGTGGGGGCTGATGTACACGCTCCACGGCCTCGGTGCCGTGCTCTTCGTCATGTTGACGCTGACTCACATCTACTTCGCGATTCGGCCCGACAAGTTCTGGCTGACGAAGTCGATGCTCTTCGGTTCGGTCGGGCGCGAGCAGTATCTTGCGCACCACGACCCGAAGCGTTGGGACGTGTCCAAGGACTCGGCGTCGAAGGGCTAGTACCGTCGCGTTCGACCGCGTATTTTGTGGGGCGGCGCCGGGCAGTGGCTTGGCGTCGCTCCTCTTGTGTACGGCGCGCCCCGTTTCGGTCGGTGCGTAACGGATAGGTGAGGTGTCTGTAATGTCGCAGTCCGCGACCCAAGCGCTGCAGGCGCACGTCGACATCGTCGAGGAAACCTACGAGTACTGCCTCGCGTACGCCGCCAAGGGCGTCAACCTGCAGATGGCTGTCTCGAACGACAAGCTCATACGGGAGCGCCTGGAGAAGATGGAGGCCGCCCTGGCGGAGCTTCCGGCGAGCTTCGTGGCCCTGGCGGAGGAGCGGGGTTCCGGGAACGGTGGCCGGTACCAGGCATTCATCGAGGTCATGCGACGCGACTCGGCGGCGGGCCTCGCGGCGGTGCAGCTCGTTCTGGCGCAGCCGGGCATCACTTCGCAGATGGTCGACAATCTCAATGCCATGATCCATCTCCGGGCCCTGCTGACGGACGTGTTCCTGCTCGACGAGATCCTGCGGCCGGAGGCCGAGCAGCCGCCGCACACGCCGCCGGCGGACGAGACGGAGCAACAGACGCCACCCGCGCAAGCCGACTAGGCCGGAGCGCCGGACGGTGCGGCCGCGCGCGGGCATACGGGCGTTCGGCCCGCGGGACCGGCGTCGGCGGCGGTTCCACGGGCCGGGATGTTGCATCATGGATCTCGCCGGCAAGGCCGCGCTCGTCACGGGCGGCAGGCGCATCGGGGTGGTCGTCGCGGAGCGGCTGGCCCGCGTCGGCGTGGACGTGGCGCTCTCCTGGAACCGGTCCCGGGACGAGGCGGAGCTCGCTGCGAAGCGGGTCCGTCAGGCCGGGCGCGCGGCGGCCGTGGCGCAAGCGGATCTCACCCGTCTGTCGGAAGTGGAGCGGTTGGTCGAGCGCACCGCGGTGCGGTTCGGGCGCCTGGACATTCTGATCAACATGGCGTCGGTTTATCGCCGGACGCCCTTCGACGCGCTGACGGACGAGGACTGGACGGGGACGCTCGACGTCGAGCTCTCCGCGGCGTGCAGGCTGGCGCGGGCGGCGGTGCCGCATCTGCGGGCGGCCGGCGGCGGACGCATCGTCAACTTCACGGACTGGATCGCGGCCAGCGGGCGCCCGCGGTACCGCGGCTACCTGCCGTACTACGTGGCGAAGCGCGCGGTGATCGGGCTCACCGAGGCACTGGCGCTGGAGCTCGCCGCTGACGGCATTCTCGTGAACGCCGTCGCGCCCGGCCCTATCATGCCGCCGCCAGATCTGAACGCCGGTGAGGTCGAGGCGGTCGAGCGGGCGACGCCGGTGGGGCGGTGGGGCGGCCCGGAGGCGATCGCCGACGCGGTGGTCGGCGTGCTGGAGTCCGATTTCATCACCGGCGAGACGATCCGCGTGGACGGGGGGCGACACCTCCGATAGAGGAAGGGAATGCCCATTCTGATCGAGCGGCCGGCGATCGTCGAAGCCGCCGGAACGAAGCCCAAGCGGATTCAGGAGTTCGCCGGGCGGGTCAATTCCGGACACGGGCAGGTGAGCGTGGCCCGCATGGTGTCTCCGGCCGGGTGGGAAGAGCCGGGCCAGCGGCCGGAGTTCGAGGAGATTACGGTCGTGCTCTGCGGCCTGCTGCGTGTTGAGCACGAAGGAGGCCACCTCGACGTAGCGGCCGGTCAGGCCGTCGTGGCGGCGCCGGGCGAGTGGGTGCGCTATAGCAGCCCGGAGGCCGGCGGCGCGGAGTACATCGCCGTCTGCTTACCTGCTTTCTCGCCAACCACCGTCCATCGGGACGACGACTGATACGCCGACCGCGCTCCGACCGGACGGCCTCGATTCCCTCGGCCGGCGCGACGAAGTTCGCACGTGGTGGCGGCCCGCCTGCGTCGTCTATTCGTTCGACGACTCGGTGGCGGCACCGCCGCCTGCCGGGCGCAGGTGCTCGAGGACGAACGCGAGCATCGTCTCGCGGCGGTGCAGCTCGAGGTCGGGTCCGCCGAGCCGGTGCCGCGACCGCGGGTAGATCATCATGTCGAACGCCTTGCCCGCTCTCTGCAGCTCCAACGCGAACTGCAGCGTGTTCTGCATGTGGACGTTCTCGTCCATCGACCCGTGAACGAGCAACAGCGCGCCGTGCAGGTCGGCGGCGTCGAAGCGGGGCGAGCTGCGCCGGTAGCCGTCGGGGTTGTGCTGCGGCATCCGCATGTAGCGTTCGGTGTAGATGGTGTCGTAGTCGCGCCAGTCGGTCACCGAGCCGCCGGCGATGCCCATCGACCAGCGCCGGCTGTGGGTCAGCGCGTAGCTGACCATGAAGCCGCCGTAGCTCCAGCCCTCGATCGCGATCCGGTCGGGGTCGACGTAGCCCTGCCCGACGAGCCAGTCGATGCCGTCCTCCTGGTCTTGCAGCTCCAGCTCGCCGAACCGCTGGTAGACGGGCCACGTGGAGACGGCGCCCTTGCCGCTTGCGGTGCGGTTGTCGAGCACCCAGACGAGGATCCCCTCCTGGGCCAGAAGTTGCCAGTAGAGCGTCTCGCGGCTCCAGGCGTTGCGCACGCGCTGCACGTGCGGTCCGCCGTAGATGTGCTGGTAGACGGGATAGCGGCGCGATGGATCGAAGCCGGGGGGCCTGATCATCAGCGCTTCCATCTCGAAGCCGTCGCGGTTGGCCACCTGCAGGAACTCGGGTGCGGGCAGGTCGTAGTCGGCTAGCGCGCGCACCTCGTTCGCCGCCACGACACGGGCCACCGATCCGTCCGCCGCGTGCACACGCACCTGCGGCGGCGTGGAGATGTCGCTCCAGCGGTCGATGTAGTGCGTCAGCCCCGGATTGAAGCTGGCCCCATGCGTTCCCGGTGCGTCCGACAGCCGGCGCAGCCCGGAGCCGTCGAGATTCGCTGCGTAGACGTCCAGTCCGATGGGGCTGCGTTCGGTGCCGGAAAAGTAGACGACACCCGCCTCCTCGTCGACGCCGTGGACGCGGCGGACCTCCCATTCGCCGCTCGTCACGGTGCGCTTCACCGCGCCGGAGCGGTCGACGTGGTACAGATGCTTCCAGCCGGAGCGTTCGCTCAGCCAGAGAAAGGTGCCGTCCTCCATCCAGATCGGCGGGCCGTTGACGTTGACCCAGGCTTCGGTCGTTTCGCGCAGCACCTTCTCGACGGATCCGTTCTCCGGGTCCGCCAGGACCAGGTCGAGCCAGGTCTGCTCGCGGTCCTGCACCTGGAAGACGGCGTCTGCGCTGTCGGGCGTCCAGTCGACGTTGACGACCAGCGGGTCCGACGTCCGGTAGCCGGACAGATCCGCCCACGTGGTCGGGCCGCCGGCCGCGCGGACGATGCCGAGCCGGACGACGGGATTCGTGTCGCCCGCCTTGGGGTATTCCCAGTCCTCGACCTCGGGGTGATAGGGAATGTGGTCCAGCACGGTGAAGGTGGGTACCTCCCGGTCGTCGAGCTGCAGGTACGCGATGCGGGACGAGTCGGGGCTCCACCAGTAGCCGCGGAAGTTGCCGCGGCCGTATATCTCCTCCTGGTACACCCAGTCGAGCTGTCCGTTCCGGACCCGCTTGCCGCCGTCGGTGGTCAGCGCGTGCTCGCGACCGTGCTCGACGTCCACGACGACCAGGTTGCCGCCGCGCACGAAGGCGACGAGCCGGCCGTCCGGGCTGAGCGACACCTCGGATTCTGCGTCCGGCGTCGCCGTGAGCCGCCGCGCCTGCTCGGTTTCGATGTCGTAGTGGTAGAGGTCGCCGGCGAATTCGAAGACCAATGCGGTGCGCGTCCCGTTCGTCACGTGCCCGGCCTGCCGGGCGACGCGCCGTGCGTCGGCCGCGCTCAGGCCCGGGAGCGCGGCCACGGCCGCCTCGAACGGTGCGACGTCGTAGAGCGCGGTGCGCTCGCCGGTGATGGCGTCCACCCGGGCCTGGGGGCTGCCGAAGGTGTCCCGCGGCGAGCGCCGTTCGACGTAGTGCCGGTCGTCCAGCCACGCCAACCCGAACGGGGCGTTGCCGTCGAAGTTGACTCGCCGCGCCGGATCGTAGATGTCGGCGATGGTCAGCGTGCGCTGCTGTGCGCCGGCCGGCGCCGGGAGGAGGGCGCTACCGGCGGCTGCGGCCATGACGAGCGCGGCAACCGCCGTTACCCACGGATTACGCTTGCCGCCGAAGGATTCGGGCCGCGGCCCGGGCTGGGGCAGGGCGCGATGGAACGGTCGTGCAGGTCTCATGGGGCAGCCTCCCGGCCGGTATAATTCGCAGAACACTGCATTGTATAGCGGCCGGTTTACCCGCGCCGGAGGAACCCCATGAACTGCCTGCGATTCCTCGTCCTGTCGATTCTCGCAATACTGGTCGGCGTCGCGTCACCGGCGCTCGCCGAACCGCACGGGGCATCGTCCGCCGCGGCCTCACAGGAGGCCGAGCGCCCGTACCTGCTCGAGCGCATCGGCGACGCCGCGATCGGACAGATCTACGCCGACGGCTTCGAGGGGTTGGATCTGCGCGAGAAAGTGCTGATCTGGCACCTGTACAACGCGGCGCTCGCCGGCCGCGACATCTTCTACGACCAGCGCTACGTCCACAACCTGGACATGCGCGAGACGTTCGAGGAGATTTTCACGCACGCCGACGGCGTCGAGGCGGAGACGCTCGAAGCGTTCCACCGCTACGCCAAGCTCTTCTGGATCAACACCGGGCCGTACAACAACCTCACCGCCCGCAAGTTCGTGCTGGACACGACCCCGGAGGCGTTCCGCGCCGCGGCGCACGCGGCCGCGGCGGCGGGCGCCCGCTTCCCGACCCGTGACGGCGAGAGCCTCGCCGGGCTGCTCGACCGCCTGGAGCCGCTGTTCTTCGACGTCGGCGTCGATCCCATCCTGACCAACAAGACGCCGGCCCCCGGCGACGACATGCTGCTGTCGAGCGCCAACAACCTGTACGACGGCGTCTCGATGGCCGACCTCGAAGGCTTCGACGAGCAATATCCGCTGAACTCGCGGCTCGTGAAGCGAGACGGCGAGCTCGTGGAGGAAATCTACCGCATCGACGGCGGCGGCAAGTACGCGAAGGAGCTCACCGAGGTCGTCCGGCACCTGGAGGCGGCGATTCCCTTCGCGACCGAGACGATGGCGGCGGCGATCGAGGCGCTCGTCACCTGGTACCGCACCGGCGAGCCGCTGGACCGGCGCGCCTACGACATCGCCTGGGTCGCCGATCAGGAGTCGCCCGTCGACACCATCAACGGCTTCACCGAGGTCTACATGGACGCGCGGGGCGCCAAGGGCGCGTGGGAGGCGCTCGTCTACTACGTCAACCGCGAGAAGACCGAGACGATCCGGACCCTGGCCGAGCACGCGCAGTGGTTCGAGGATCGCATGCCGTGGGATCCGCGCTACCGCAAGGCCGGGGTGCGCGGCATCACCGCCAACGCCATCGACGTGGTGATCGAGATCGGCGACGCCGGTCCCGTCACCCCGATCGGCATCAATCTGCCGAACGACCAGACCGTCCGCGAGCAGTACGGCAGCAAGTCGATCTCGCTGTCGAACGTCATCGAGGCCTACGACCTCTCCGCGCCCGCGGCCTACCGTGCGGAGTTCACCTGGGACGACGCCGAGACCGCGCGGGCCGAGCAGTGGGGCAGCCTGGCCGGCGACATGACGACGAACATGCACGAGGTCATCGGCCACGCCTCCGGCCAGCTCGCCGAGCGCCTCGGCGGCAACGCGCAGCCGTTCCTGCGGGAGCAGTACTCCGCGCTCGAGGAGGCGCGGGCCGACCTCATCGCGCTCTACTTCATCGCCGATCCCAAGCTGGTCGAGATCGGCATCTTCGACGCGGAGAACCAGGCGGACATCGTGCTCGCGGAGTACGAGGCCTACGCGCGCAACGCCATCCTGCAGCTCCGCCGCGTCCGCGAGGGGAATCAGTTGGAGCAGGACCACATGCGCAACCGGCAGACGGTGGTCCACTGGCTGATCGAGAACACCGACGCGGTCGAGGTCCGCCGGCGAGACGGCAGGACCTACAACGTCGTGACCGACGCCGGGGCGTTCCGCGCTGGCGTTGCCACCTTGCTCGCCGAGGTGCAGCGGATCAAGTCTGAGGGCGACTACGACGCGGCCCGGTCGCTGTTCGAGACCTACGGCATCCGCTTCGATCCGGCCCTGCGCGACGAGGTGCTCGAGCGGGTCGCCCGCGTCGACCTGCCGTCCTACACCGGCTTCGTGATGCCGAAGCTGGAAGCGGTCACCGCGGCAGACGGCTCCATCACCGACGTCGTCATCTCCTATCCGCGGGACTTCACGCAGCAGATGCTGGAGTACTCGGGGAAGCGGTAGGAGCCCCCAGGACAAGGACTGGAGCGCGGCGGGGTTCTTCCCCCGCCGCATTTCCGGTTACCGCCCGGTCAGCAGCTCGCGGAGCCGTAACACGCCCTCGCTGGCCGGGCCGACCACCGGCGCCGCGTGCGCGACGGCGCTGCCGGGCAGGATCCGTTCCATCGAGAACTGCGCGAACAGGATTGCCGTCTCGTCGTCGATGGCGCGGACCGCCTCGAGCACCAGCTCGTCGTGGCGCTCGGGGTCACCGCCCACCAGCGCGTCCAGGGCGCCGTCCACCGCCGAACGGGTGATTGACAGGGGATGCGATCGCTGCGCGGCCTCCGCCTCGATCTCCGCCGCCAGGAGCGTCGAAGAGTCGGGTGCGGTCGACAGCACGTGCAGCGGCCGGTCGAGCGAGAACGCGCGCTCGACGATGCCGTCGAACGACGTCATCACGGGGATGTCCATCCCCTCGCGCGCCCGCTTGGTCATGTCGCCGAAGAACGAGCCGGTGACGATGATCGCCTCGGCCCCGGTCGACGCGCTGTACTTCACCAGCCGGTCGACGCGGGCGCCGAGCTCGGCATCGTCCGCCGAGCCGCGGCTGCGGTCGAGGTAGAGCGAGCCGTCGAGCAGGTGGGCGACGTCGGCCGCCGACCAGTTGCGGTCGAAGGCGGTCTGCGTCGTCGGGATTGCGTTCATCAGCGCATGGATGGCGCCGATCCGGTACCGTCGCTGCTGGGTCATGCTGCGCTCCAGTCACTGGCCGTCGGGCCGGTCATTCGGACGCCGCGTACGACTTGCTGAAGCCGTTGCGGCTGTTCGTCACCGTGAAGGTGCCGTCGCGGCGCGCTTCCACCTTGATCCAGTGCGCGGGCCCGCTGTGGACCGGCGGCGGGACGGCGTTGGATCCGCGGCGCGGCGGCGGCACCGGCGCCAGCGGCATCGCGTCCGGCTGGTCGTCGAAGAGATTGGCGATGAACACGCCGGGCACGGTGTACTCCTGGCCGCTCAGCACCGAGAAGTGGAGCTGCCACAGGTCCATCAGGCGCGGGGCGGTGTGCAGCGTGGTCATCGTGTCGGGCGTACCCCCCTTGCGGGTGCCGTTGTTCATTATCGCCACGCGCGGCGCCACGCCGTGCACCAGCACCTGGGCGTTCGACGTGTTGAGCCCGTGGTGCGAGACCACGTACAGGTCGACCGAGCCGATGGGGTTGTTCGGGCACATCAGCTCGAATTCCTTGTTGGCGGTCAGATCGCCGAGGTGCAGCGCCCGGAACCGGCCGAGCTGCAGGTGGACGCCGGCCGACTGCGCGTTGTCGCCCAGGTCTTCGGGATACCGCTCGAAGTCGGCGCAGTAGGGATTCGGCTCGCCCGCGCCCGGCAGCGGCTCGTCCGTCACTTCGCCCGCCGAGGCCATCACGCGCACGTCCACCCCGCTCAGCGGCACCGTGTCGCCCGGTGCCACCACGGTACGGCTTGCGGCGCCGTACAGCTCGCTGTACGGCCCGTCGATGAACGCCTGCACCCGCTCGTTGTCCTCGATTGTCGGTCCGTGATCGATGTAGTGCCCGATCGGAATCCGCGTCGCGAGCTCGGCCAGGCCCCCGTAGTGGTCGCCGTGCCAGTGGGTCGTCAGCAGGTGGTCGATCCGCTCCAGGCCCGCGTCCTCGACCGCCGCCATGATGCGGCTGACGTCGCGGTCGGCGTTGACGCCGCCGTTGCCCGTGTCCATCAGCATCGATTCGCCCGTCGGCGAGACGAAGAGCGTCGCGCCGCCCCCCTCGACGTCGACGAGGTAGATGCTCAGCGCGTCGCCGTCCGGCGACTGCGCCGAAGCCACGGTGCTCGCAACCGCCAGCACCAGCAGTACGCGGATGGCTGTCTTCATGGTCCATTCCCTCGCTGTGAGCGTCGTTGAACGGGCTCGGGCGTCGAGCAACCGAGGTTGACGATTATAGGCGGATCGCCCCGCTCGCCCGGAAATCGTCGCCCGGCTCCGTTTTCCGCCCAGCCAGGCCTATCCGGTAGTCTGCGCCGTTCCACGGTGCAGACTACCGGCGCAGCCAGCCCGGCGGCACGCCGGCGCGCCGGGCCTCCTCCCGGATGTCGTCCATCTCCCGTTCCAGGCGAACCGCTTCCGCCTGCGTGTCCTCGAGCTCCGCCAGCGCCTCGCTTCGTTGCCGTTCAACGACCCGCCGCCGCGCCGGATCGTCCATCGCGGTGAACTGCGCCCACAGGCCGTCCGCCCGGTTTCGGAGGGCCGCCGCCACCAGCGCGGTCCGCTCCCGCGCCTCCTGCGCCGCAGTCATGCGCGCGCGCCAGCCGCTCTCGTCGAGGACCTCGTCGTCTTTCGCCTGCGTTGCATGCTCCTCGCCGTCGCTGGCGCTTCCTTGGCCGGCGTGCCCGGAGCCGGCGTCGGTTTCCGGCTCGGCGGCCTGCGGCGCCGCACCGATGGTCAGGCCGCCGCTGTCCCGCAGGTCGTCGTTCGTGTACACCTTCGAGCGGGCCTCGGGTGCGATGCCCGCCCGCCGTGCCCGCTCCTGCCGTGCCAGCTCGACCAGCGACTGCGCCGGCGCGGCGCAGGGCGCCAGGGTCAGAACCAGTGCAGTACCCGCCGCCGCCGCAATCTCGCGTCTCATGGTCGTCGTCCTCCGCCGTGATCGAATGCAGAACGCGTGCCGTAAGATCAATTCATGAACGTCGGCATCGTCTGCTACGCATCCGTCGGTGGCAGCGGCATCGTCGCGACGGAGCTCGCCAAGGGGTTGGCGCGACGGGATCACGAGGTGCGGCTCATAAGCAGCGAACCCCCGGTGCGGCTGGGCGACTTCCAGGCGGGACTGGCTTTTCACGCAGTCCGGACACCCGGCTATCCGCTGTTCCGCGAGCCGCAGTACCTGCTGACGCTCGCCAACAAGATAGCCGAGGTCTGCCGCGAGGCCCGGCTCGACATCATTCACGCACACTACGCGGTGCCCCATGCCACCGCCGCCTATCTCGCCCGGCAGATCCTGGCGGCTTCCGGCGACGGGAACGTGCCGCGGGTCATCACGACGCTGCACGGCACCGACGTCACGCTGATCGGCAGCGACTCGTCCTATCTCGAGACCGTCGCGTTCTCCATCGATCAGTCGGACGGCGTCACCGCCGTCTCCGGCAGCCTGCGGGACGATACCTATCGCCAGCTTCCGGTGCGCGCGCACATCGAGGTCATTCCCAACTTTCTCGATTGCCAGGACCACCGGCGGCACGCCGATGCGGGCCTGGCGACACGCTACCGCGGCGGCGCTCCCGAAACGAAGCTGGTGATTCACGTCTCGAACTTCAGGCCGGTGAAGCGCGCCGACGTGGTCGTCGAGCTGTTTCGCCGCATCCGCGAGCGGGTGCCGGCGCGGCTGCTGCTGGTCGGTGACGGCCCCGACCTGTCCGCGGCCTGCCGCCGCGCCCGGGATTGGGGGTTGGCGGACGACGTCGAGGCGGTCGGCGAGCAGGAGCTCGTCGTGCCGCTGCTGTCCGTCGCCGACCTGTGCCTGCTGCCCTCGGCGCAGGAGAGCTTCGGGGTCGCGGCGCTCGAGGCCATGGCCTGCGAGGTTCCGGTGGTCGCGTCGCGGGTAGGCGGGCTGCCCGAGGTCATCACCGACGGTGAATCCGGGATCCTCCGCGAACCGGACGACCTCGATGGCATGGCTACGGCCGCCGTCGACCTGCTGACCGACCCGGCGCTGCACCGGCGGATAGTGGCGGGCGGCTGGCGGACCGTGCACGACCGCTTCTGTGCGGAAGTGGTCGTACCGCGCTACGAGGCGTTCTACCAGGCAGTGCTCGAACGCGAGGCGCCCGCGGTGCGGGACGGCGCATCGATCCCGGGGCGGTCCCGGGCCGGGTCCTGACGTCCGGCGGACCGGACGCGTGGATGCGGCGGGGCTCCTGGTCACGGGGTGCCCGGTATACTGGGGAACCATGCACATCCATCGATTCGCGGCCGTGGTCGGGGCGATGCTCGCGATAGCAGCCGTTGGTTTCGGGACAGCGGCATACGCCCAGCCGCTCGCGTCGGGCGAGGGGCGGGAGGCGCTCGGCGTCGCCCTGCGCCAGCTCAACAGCACCGGCTCCTTCATGTCGATCGTGGCCCATCCCGACGACGAGAACAACGCCCTGCTGGCGCGACTGTCGAGAGGCGAGGGTCACCGGGCCGTTCTGCTGTCGGCGACGCGCGGCGACGGCGGCCAGAACGAGATCGGCGCCGAGCTGTTCGATGCCCTGGCCGTGTTGCGGACCGAGGAGCTGCACGCTGCGCATCGGCTGGACGGCGCCGAGCAGTACTTCACCCGCGCCGTCGACTTCGGGTACTCGTTCAGCATCGAGGAGACCTTCGAGCGGTGGGGGCGCGAGGAGATACTCGGCGACTTCGTCCGAATGATTCGCACCATCCGCCCCGACGTCGTTTCCGCCCTGCCGCCGGGAGGCCGCGGCGGGGGCCAGCACCACCAGGCGTCGGCGGTGCTCGCACACGAGGCGTGGCATGCGGCCGCCGATCCGGACCGCTTCCCGGAGCAGATCGCGGAAGGGCTGGCGCCCTGGCAGGCACGGAAGTTCTACTACCGCGTCGGATTCCCCTTCGGCAGGGGGGCCGGCCCACCCGGATTCCGCTCCCGTTCGACCGCGGATCCGGAAGTGACCACGGTGGACCTGGGCGGCTACGACCCGCTGCTCGGCACGACCTGGACGGATATCGGCAGCCGCGCGCGCGGCATGCACAAGTGCCAGGGCACCTCGCAACTGGTCGCTCTGCCCGCTGGCGCCGCCGGGGGGCGCTACCGCCTCGCGGAGACGGCGATACCGGAGCACTCGGCGTCGGCCGACACCGGCTTGTTCGACGGCGTGGACACCTCCATCAGGGGACTCGCGCGCTTCGCCGGCGAGAATCCGCCGGACGAGCTCCAGCGGACTCTGCAACTGATCGAGAGCCATGCATCCGACGCGCTGCGGGCCTTCGAGCGAGGGTGGGGACGATTCCACAGGGCCGGCGGGGAGCCGATCCGCGGGTCCGGGCCGGGGAACGAGCCGCTGATCGCCGGTCTGGAAGCGGTGCGCGATCTGCGCGCCCGGCTCGCGGGACTGGGGTTGTCCGAAGATGCCCGGCGGGAGATCGATTTCCGACTGGCCGCCAAGGAGCGCCAGTTCGAGCGGGCGGTCCTGCTCGACTTCGCGGTGCAGATCGATGCGTTCGCGGACGACGGCGTCGTGACGCCCGGCCAATCGGTGCAGGTGACCGTGCGGGCGGCGAATCAGGGGGCCGGCGGCGGCGGCTCCGGTGTGACCGTCCGTGAGGTCAGCCTTCTCGGCTTCGACGGCGAGGCGGCGTGCGAGAGCGGGCCGATCGGGGCGGGCGGCGCGTACGTCTGCGACCAGCAGGTGCGGATTCCGGCCGACGCGCGGCCTACCGATATCCACTGGAGTCATGTCGCGGGGGCGGACCGCTACGCCCTGGATCCGGACGTGCCGTTCGGACTGCCGTTCCGCCCGACGCCGTTCCGCGCAGTAGTCGAGATGGAGCTGGGGGGGCGGGCGCGCGTGGCGGTGGAGCGGCCGGTCCGCTACCGCTACGTCGACGACGTGTTCACCGGCGAGAAGCGGATGGACCTGCAGGTCGTGCCGCGGTTCGCGGTCTCCATGACGCCCGACATCGCCATCATCCCGGCCGGTTCAGGCACGGCGCGCGAGGTTCGCGTCACCGTGACCAACACCGGACCGGAAGCGGCGGAGGGTTCCGTCGTCCTCGATGTGCCCGCGGGATGGAGTGCGGCTCCCCCGAGCGTGCCCGTGCGGCTGTCGCGCGAGGACGAGTCGCGCACGGTGCGCTTCAGCGTGTCGGCGGGTGGAACCGCGGCCGGCGAGCATACCGTGCGCGCGGCGGTCGAGAACGCGGGCGAGACGTTCGAGCGCGGCTACCAGGTGATCGAGTATCCGCACATCGAGCGGCGGCACATCGGCCGGCCGGCCGCCGGCACGTTCAAGATCATCGACGTCGCCATTGCGCCCGACCTGGTGGTTGGCTACATCGAGGGCGTCGGAGATGCCGTGCCGCCGGCCATCGTGCAGCTCGGGGCGCGGCTGGAGTTCATCGACGCCGACGAACTGGCGTGGGGCGACCTGTCGCGCTTCGACGTGATCGTCACCGGGGTGCGGGCCTACGAGCGGCGGCAGGATCTGCGCGCGAACAACGACCGGCTGCTCGAGTACGCCGACAACGGCGGCACGGTCATCGTGCAGTACAACAAGTTCGAGTTCAACCAGGCGCAGTACGGCCCGTATCCGGCCGTCGTCAGCCGCAACCGGGTGACCGACGAGGGGGCGCCGATTCGAATCCTCGCCAACGACCATCCCGTCTTCGCCTGGCCCAATCCGGTCGGTCCGGCGACCTGGGAGCAGTGGGTGCAGGAGCGCGGGCTGTACTTCCTCGGCGAGCGTGACGACCGCTACGCCGATCTGGTCGAGCTGGAGGACACGTTCGAGTTCAACCCGGGTCTCAAGCGGGGGGCGCTGGTCGAGGCGCACCCGGGCCGCGGGCGGTGGATCTACGTGGGACTCGGTCTCTGGCGGCAGCTCCCCGCGGGTACTACGGGCGCTTACGCGCTCCTGGCCAACCTGCTCAGCCTGGGGGCCGGCGGGCGGTAGTCTTCCCGGCAGGGCAGGCAGCCTGCACCGGTCGGGTGCGGCGGCCGGGTCAGGGCCGGCCGAGAAGGTACACGTCTCCGCTCGGGGTCGCGACGTTGCCGGCCGGCTCCAGCGTTACCGCTGCAGGGACCGGTTCGGTCATGCCCTCGGGCGCCGTGAGGGGGGCGATCACGCTGCCTGCGGCATCCGCGGTCAGCGCCGCGACGCTCACCGGTGTCGCTTCCGGGATGAGCCACAGGTGGTAGACGCGTCCGGGCGGCGCCGGCGGCAGGCCGGTCACCGTGAGCAGTCCGCCCTCGCTCGCGCTCCAGAACAGGAGCCCGCGCGCGTCGGGAGCAGCCGGCTGGCCCTCCAGCGCGAGAGTCTGCACGTCCGCGGCGGTGAGGACGCGAGCCCCTCCACGGAGCTCGTCGGCGATGCGTCGCGCCGCCGCCGTCTCCAGTTCGGCGATGCGAGCCTGGGTATTGGCCGCGTCGAGGTTCTCCTGCAGTGCGGTGGCCAGGTTGGCCTGCCGGGCCGCGAAACTGCCGAGGCCGGCGACGACGACGAGGCTTCCGACTGCGAGCGCCAGCAGTCCCCTGCGCCCGCGTTCTTTCTTCGCGCCCACGGTCGGCTTCGGCATGGCTGGGGTCGGCTCCCGTTCGGGCAGGGGTGGTGCGGGTGGCGCCGGTTCCTCGACGAGCGGCGTCGGCGCGCCGCGTGCAGCCTTCTCGACGGGAGACTGGCCCCGGTCAGTCACAGGCTCCCGGCCGCGGACGTCGTCGACGGGTTCGGGGACGCCGCCGCCGCCCTCGCGGGCGCCGTCGACGATCTCGGGCGCCCCGTCGCCGCCCTCGGGAGCGGGTGCCCCGTTGCCGTCCTCGGGGGCGGAGGCTCCAGCGTCGTCGACAGGCTCCGGGTTACCGGCGACGCTCACGAGGTCGGCGTCCTCGGTCCGGGCCGACTCGGGTTCGCCCTCTTCCACGACATCCGGCAGCGGCGCGCCGGTAACGGATTCGATGACCCGTGCGCGCAGTCCGGCCGGCGGCTCGTGCGGCGGCGCCACCGAGGAGAGCCGCCGCGTGACCGGCAGCAACGACAGCACCTCGTCCACGGAATCGCGGTGCACTTCGAGATGCGCGTCGAACGCCGCCCGGTCGCTCGCGTTCAACGCGCCGAGCGCGTAGAGGCCAGCCAGATCACGAGCCGGCGGCGCCTCGGCCGGCGGTTCGGCCGTGCGCCGGCTCGCGGCAATATGGCCTGCGAGACGGCCCAGGCCCGCCCGGATGCGCGCATTGGCCGCATCCGGGGATTGCTCGAGTCGGGTTGCGATCTGGGTGATCGTCAGGCCGTCGAAGTACGCGAGCTCGATGGCGAGCCGTTCCAGCGGCGGGAGCCCGCGGAACGCCGCGCGTAGACGTGCAGCCTCTCCGGTGAGGATGCCGTCGGTGACCCGTGCGTCAGCCGGGTCGGGCATGTGCAGGGTCGCGACATCGCCCGCCCGAGCCGTCGCTCCCGCGCTACCCGCGAGGGCCGGGTCCGTCCGCGAGGCGTCCGACGGCGCCTCCCCGTCAGGCCCGGTGCGCGCGCGCACGTGATCGATGGCGCGAACGCGCGCCATCGACAGCAACCAGTGTCTGCCGGGCGCCTGCCGGCCCGGATGGCGTCCGGCTTCCGTCCAGGCCGCGGCGAAGACCCCGCGCACGATCGCTTCGGCGTCGGCCGGCTCGCCTGTGATCCGCATGGCCAGCGAGTACATCTCGTCGGCGTGCCGGTCGTAGAGCGCGGCAAGCGTCCTGGCGTCGCCCGCTTCCAGCGGCTCCGTTGAATCGCTTTCGCGCGGCGGCGGCGGCGCAGATCTCCGGCTCGCTGGCGGGTGCATCATGTCTCGAATGACCACGATTCTATCCGAAGACCGCCGGCATTCGACATGGACAGGGCAGGGCCGGGGGCGCTAGGCTGGGAACGGACGGGACCCAGGAGGGACTTCGATGCGAGCTACCGACCGGGCGATGAGACGACGAGAGTTTCTGGCGAGCGGATCGGGGGCCCTCGTGGCCGCGGCGTTCACGCGCACCGCGGCGTTCGCGGCGCTTCCGCCGGGCCAGGAGTTGAGCGACCGGATCCGCGGGGTCCGCGCGATGACCTTCGACGTTTTCGGCACGGTCGTCGACTGGCGTACCAGCATCACCCGCGAGGGTGAGGCGGTCGGCCGCGAGAAGGGCATCGAGGCGGACTGGGCCGCGTTCGCCGACGACTGGCGGGCGGGCTACGGGCCGGCGATGGGGCGGGTGCGCCGCGGCGAGCTCGGTTGGACCAAGATCGACGTTCTGCACCGGATGATCCTCGACGAGCTCGTGCCGAAGTACGGCCTCGAGAGCCTCACCGAGGAAGAGCTCGACGACCTGAACCGCGCCTGGCACCGCTTGACGCCCTGGCCGGACACCGTCGAGGGCCTCACGCGGCTGAAGAAGCGCTACGTGCTGGCGTCGCTGTCGAACGGCAACGTGGCGCTGCTCGTCAACATGGCGAAGAACGCCGGGATCCCCTGGGACGCGGTGCTGTCGGCCGAGCTCGCGCGCCACTACAAGCCCGACCCGGAGGCCTACCTGACGGCGGCCGACCTGCTGGGCCTCGAGCCGGAACAGGTGATGATGGTCGCGGCCCACAAGGGCGACCTGCGGGCGTCGGCCCGCATCGGTTTCCGCACGGGCTACGTGCCGCGGCCGACGGAGTTCGGGCCGAACACCGAGCGGGATTTGACTCCCGATCCCGATTTCGACCTGGTGGCCACGGATTTCAACGACATGGCGGCCCAGCTCGGGCTCTGAGGTTCCGCGCGGCCGCGGGGGACCCACCCGTGGTCGCGGTTCGGGGCCGTCCAATCAGTAGCGCGTCGTGCGCTCGACCCATGCGCGCACGTCGTCGAGCACGTTGGCGACCGCCGCGCGCCGCCGGCGTAGCGCGCCGCGGGCGCGGAGCGGCATCCGGCGCAGCGTGAAGAAGGCGCGGGTGGTGCGCCAGACGGCCGATTCCCGCTCGACGGCGAGCGTGCCGAGGGCGGCCAGGGCCAGCAGTCCGAAGCCGGTAGCTACGCCCGTCGCGGTTCCGGCCCGGGCGGCGGCCAGCGAGGCGATCGTCGCGATCCAGGCTCCGTGGAGCAGGCCCCCGCCGATGATTTGCCACACCGCCCGGCTCTGCAGGTTGGGCGCCCACCTGCCGATGCGGTCGGTGAGCCAGTACGGCGCCGCGAACACGACGATGCTCGCCAGCGCCAGCGGACCGAGGGCCAGCGCCAGGAGCCCTTCCCGCAGCGCGAAGCGGACCACCTCGGCGGCCGGAATCCGCTGGTCGAGGTCGCGCTCGCGGAGTCCGAACCGGGCCAGGCTGGCCAGGTGCTCCTCGACCAGCCGCATCAGCTCGGCCAGCCGCGCCGGGTCCTGCTCGCGCAGCCTGGCCATCCCCGCGGCGATCAGGCGGCGGCGGCCGAGCCGCTCCCGCGCGTCGCGCGACGCACCGCGGGCGGCCGCGTAGAGGCGGTCGATGCGCTCGACGATCGGCAGGTCGTGCCGCGGCTCCGCCTCGACCATCAGGTGCTTCAGGCGCTGCTCGATCCGGTCGGTGAGGGTCCGCACCGCGGCGGCTTCGTCGTGCCCGTAGCTCTCGGCCAGGTCCGCGTAGTCCACCGGGCGGCCGAAGACCGCCGCGGCGCGAGAGCGGAACCGGGCCAATGCGTCGAAGTTGAGCCCGACCGGCACGATGGTCACCGGGTGCCCCGCCGCGCCACTGTTGAGCACCATGCGGGCGGCGCCCGTCCGCAGCGGCTCGAGCCGGCCGTGCGCATGGCTGGTGCCCTCCGGGAAGAGGCAGATCGCCTCGCCGGCCGACAGCGCCGCCGCGACTGCCGAGAACATCTCCACGTTGCGGGAGGTGTCCACGCCCGGATCCATCTTCCGGTAGACCGGAATCGCGCC
Organism: Vicinamibacterales bacterium; assembly: GCA_965116825.1. GTDB lineage: Bacteria > Acidobacteriota > Vicinamibacteria > Vicinamibacterales > UBA8438 > WTFV01. Next base: position 1,280,042 of record OZ220736.1, on the reverse strand, counting down.
CGAGCGGCGGATCAGCGGGCTCAGCGGATGCCACGCGAAGAGCGTGGACTTGGCGAGGAAGCGGACCCGCCGTCCCGCCGTCGTCTGGATGACCGCCGGATCGATGAGGGTGTTGGGATGGTTGGCCACCAGTAGCAGTGCGCCGTCCGGCAGGATGCCGCCGATGCGGTCGATGCGGTAATAGGCGTACACAGCCAGCCGGGCGAGTTCCCAGACCCAGGAGTGCGGCGGCGTCGTCCCGGCGGGCGCGGACGGTGCGGCCGGCATGTTCCTCTACGTCCGCCGGGTGGCCGCGAAACGGAGCCGGACGTAGTCGGCGACCCAGCCGCCGTCGGCCGTGCCGAGCACCGGCTCGAGCCGGTCGCGCATCTCGCGCAGCACGGCCGGCCGGTCGCTGTCCGGGACGCCGGCCAGGAAGGGTTGGGCGAAGGTCTCCAGCCAGTCGGTCACGTCGGACGGCAGCGGCGTCGGGCGCGGAAACAGGCGGATGGAGCCGACGTCGAAGCCGTTGGCGTGCAGGCGCTCGCGATACTCGTCCACGGTGGGGAAGTACCACGGATTGAGCCGCTCCGCGTCGAGCCCGCGCTTCGCGAGGACCTCGCCGAAGGCGGCGCGGATCGATGCGACGCAACCATGGCCGCCGAGCTCGGCCACGAGCCGGCCGCCGGGGGCGAGGGCCCGGTGGATGGCCGCCAGCGCCGCGTCCGGATCCCGGATCCAGTGCAGCACGGCGTTGCTGAAGGCCGCGTCGAACTCCCCGTCGAAGTCCAGGGCGGCAACGTCGGCCACGCGCGCGTCGAGCCCGCGCTCGCGGGCCGCCCGCACCTGCTCCGGGCTGGCGTCGATGGCCACGACGCGGCAGCCGGCATCGACCAGCTTCTCCGTCAGCGCGCCGTCGCCGCAGCCGACGTCGAGCACGCGCTCGCCCGGCCGCGGGTCGAGCAGATCGACCACCGGCGCCCCGAGGTCGGAGACGAACCGCGCGTGCGTGGCGTACCGATCCGGGTTCCAGACCTGCATGGATGCTGTTCGTCCCGCCCTGCCGTCCAGTGCGCGCGGGAGTGGCGGCGTGGTGCGCGGCTGCTGTTGCATGATACAGCCGGCCGGCGAGGCCGTGCGGGTACCTCGCGGCGGATCGGTCAGGGCGGTCGGTTCAGCCCAAAATACATTAAGATAGATGTATGAAGACCATAACGATAAATGTATCCGAGCCCGTCTACCGGGATTTCCAGCGCTTTGCCAGAGCGCGGGACAGGACCGCATCCGAGCTGATCCGGGAAGCGATGGCGGAGTTCCGCGAGCGGCGGATAGCCCGTTCCACGACGCTGGCCGATCTGAGCCCGGTCTCGGTGGGCCGGGTGCTGAAACCGTTGTGCGCCGACGACGATCTGTTGACGGAGATGTTCGACGATGGTCGGGCTTGACACGACGTTTCTCGTGCAGGTCGAGATCCGGGAAGCCGAGTCCCACGACGCGGCGCTGGAGGTGCTGCGCCGGGACATCCTGGGACGCCGCCGCGAGGCGGGGCTTGCGCCGCAGGTGCTTGCAGAGTTCGTCCACGTCGTGACCGACCCGCGCCGCTTCGAGCGGCCGCTGTCGATGCCGCAGGCGCTCGCCAAGGCGAGCCTCTGGTGGAATGCGGCAGAGGTGGAGCGGATCGTGCCGGACGATCAGGCCGTCCGCCGGTTCCTGGTCTGGATGCGGGAGCACGGGCTCGGGCGCAAGCGGTTGCTCGACACGCTGCTCGCGGCCACGTACTACGAGAGCGGCATTGCGCGGATCGTCACCTCGAACGCCCGCGACTACCGCGTGTTCGGCGTGTTCGATCCGATCGAGATATAGCGGGTGGACTCATCGGGCGGCCGTCCCCGGCGGGGTGGCGTCGAGCCGGCCGGTGTAGATGGCCATGCCGACCACCGCGTCGATGCCCGCCGCGTCGAGCCGGTCGATCTCGTCACGGGTGGTGATGCCCCCCGCCGCGGTCAGGCGGCGCGACGTCGCGTCGCGGACCGACAGGATGGCGTCCATGTCGGTCCCCTGCATCAGCCCTTCCCTGTCCACGTGCGTGTAGAGGAACTCGCCGCACCACGGCTCGAGCGCGCGGACCGCCTCGACCGCGGTGAGCGGCGTGGCCTCCCGCCAGCCCTTGATGACGACCCGCCCGCCCTTGCTGTCCACGGCGGCGATGATCCGCTCGGGCCCGACCGCCTCGGCCAGCGTCGCGGCGAAGTCGAGGTCGGGCCGGCCGTCGCGGAACAGCGACGAGCCGACGATGACCGCGCCGGCGCCGTAGCCGAGCACCGCGCCCGCCCGCTCGACCGTGCGGATGCCCCCCCCGACGCGGCAGGTGAGCCGCGGGGCTATCGACTGCACCAGCGTGTCGTTCGTGCCGGAACCCATCGCGGCATCGAGGTCGATGACCTGCACGCGCGGGAAGTCCTGGAACTTGCGCACCCAGCCGTCGACGTCGTCCGAGGCGATGGCCGGCCGCTCGCCCTGCACGAGCTGCACGACCTGCCCGCCTTTGAGATCGATCGATGGAATCAGCACGGTTCCCCCGTTTCCGACTCCGGGCGGCTCATGCGGACTATCCCGCGCCGCCGGTCCGCGCCCAGCGGCCCATCCGCACCGGGATGCCGCGCTCGTGAAGGTGCTGCTTCAGGTCGGCCACCGCGTGCTCGGCGTAGTGGAAGATCGACGCCGCGAGGGCCGCGTCCGCCTTCCCCGCCGTGAACACGTCGACGAAGTGATCGAAGGTGCCGGCGCCGCCCGACGCGATGACCGGGATGGAGACCGCCGCGGAGACCGCCGCGTTCAGCTCGCAGTCGAAGCCGCTCTTGGTGCCGTCGCGGTCGATCGACGTCAGCAGGATCTCGCCGGCGCCCCGGTCGGCCGCCTCGCGCGCCCATTCCACCGCGTCGCGCTCGGTCGCCTGCTGCCCGCTGCGCACGTAGATGCGGAATCCGGCGCCCTCCCGCTTGGCGTCGATGGCGACGATCACCGCCTGGCTGCCGTAGCGCCGGGCGAGGGCCGTCAGCAGCTCCGGTCGGGCGATGGCGGCGGTGTTCAGGCTGACCTTGTCGGCCCCCGCCTCGATGGCTGCGTCGGCGTGCGCCTCGTCGCTGATCCCGCCGCCGACGCACAGGGGCAGGAAGATCTCCTGCGCCACCGCATGAATCGTCCGCGCCATCGCCTTGCGTTTCTCGATGGTGGCGGTGACGTCGAGGATCACCACCTCGTCGATGCCCTCGCGGTTGTAGCGCCGGGAGAGCGCCGCCGGGTCGCCGGCCGAGCGCAGCCCCTCGAAGTTGACGCCCTTGACGACCTGGCCGTCGCGGACGTCGAGGCAGGCGATGATGCGCTTGGACAGCATCAGGCGGCCATCCGATCGAGGACGTTGCGGAAGAGACGCAGGCCGATGTCGCCCGACTTCTCGGGATGGAACTGCATGCCGACGAGGCGCTCGCGCTCGACGACGCTGGCGAACTCGATGCCGTAGGTGGTCGAGCCGATGCACCCGGGGCCGACGGGAGCGGCGTACGAGTGGGTGAAATACACCTGGTCGCCTTCCTCCACGCCGTCGAGCACCCAGGAGTCGCGGGTCCGGTGGAGGCTGTTCCAGCCGACGTGCGGCACCTTGAAGAGCGCGCCGTCGGAAGGGCCCGCCGGGTCGGGGTGCTCGATGCGCCGGCAGCGGCCCGGCAGCGCGCCGAAGCCGGGCACGCCGGGCGCTTCCTCGCTGCCTTCGAACAGCCACTGCAGGCCGACGCAGATGCCGAGCAGCAGCCCGCCGCGCTCCAGCACGCCGGAGATGGCGCGGCGCCACTCGGCGTCGAGGGCGGCCGTCACCTCGAAGTTGCCCACGCCGGGGACGATCACCGCGCGGGCCCCGGCCAGCGCGGCCGGTCCCGCCGGCGTCTCGAAGCGCGCGCCGAGGTGGGTGAGTGCCTTGCGCACGGACGTGAGATTGCCGGCGTCGTAGTCGATCAACGCGATGCTCACAGCAGCTCCTTCGTACTCGGCAGCATCTCGCCGAGCTGCCGGTCGCGCGAGCAGGCCACCCGCAGCGCCCGCGCGAACGCCTTGAACAGCGCCTCGATCTGATGGTGGCTCGACCGGCCGTACAGCACCTTGACGTGCACGTTGGCGCGCGCCCCCTGGGCGAAGCCGTCGAAGAAGTCGTGGACCAGCTCGGCCTGCAGGTCGCCCACGCGCTCGACGGCCAGGCTCAGGTCGGTGACGGCATGGACGCGGCCGCTGAGATCGACGGCGGCCACCCCCAGCGTCTCGTCCATGGGCATGACGAAGTACCCCGCCCGGTTGATTCCCCGCTTCGAGCCGAGGGCCTGCGTGACGGCCTGCCCGAGCGCAATCCCGACATCCTCGACGGTGTGGTGCTGGTCGACGTCGAGGTCGCCGGTCGCCCGCAGCGTCAGGTCGAACGCCCCGTGCCGGGCCAGCAGCTCGAGCATGTGGTCGAAGAAGCGGATGCCGGTGCTGACCGTGTACCGCCCGCTGCCGTCCAGCGCGATCTGCAGCGCGATCTGCGTCTCGGTCGTTTCGCGGGTGACCGCCGCCCGCCGCGTATCGGCCGCCGCATCGTTCGTGTTCAACCGCCCTCCTCCCGGCCGCCGGTTTCCGGTCTCGATCGCCGGCCCCGGGGCGGCGGCAGCACACGCCGCGCCACCGACGCGGCATGGGCGTGGAGCCCCTCCGCGTTGGCCAGCGAGATCACGCTCGGCGCCAGGCCGCGCAGGCCCTGCCGGGTCAGCCGCTGCACGCTGTTCACGCGCACGAAATCGGCCGCGCTCAGTCCCCCGCGGACCTGCGCCACGCCGTCGGTCGGCAGCACGTGGTTCGACCCGGTGGCGTAGTCGCCGGCCGCCTGTGCGCCGAAGGGCCCGACGAAGACCGTGCCGGCCCGTACCACCCGGCGCGCCACGGCCAGCGTGTCGGTTACCGCGTGCTCGGGGGCGATGGCGTTCGCCAGGTCGACCGCCTCATCCAGGGTGGTCGTCACCACCGCGACGCCGTGGGCTGCTATCGACGGCGCCGCGCCCGGATGCTCTTCGATCTGGGCGGCCACCGCGGCGGCCACCGCCCGCGCCAGCGGCCGTTCCGGCGTCAGCAGGATCGCCCTGGCGTCCGGGTCGTGCTCGGCCTGCGCCACCAGGTCCGCGGCGATCCACTCCGGGTTGCCGTCGCTCGAGACGATGACGATCTCGGTCGGTCCGGCGTAGAAGTCGATGGGGCAGTCGCGCGCCACCTGCGCCTTGGCGGCGGCGACGTAGGCGTTGCCCGGGCCGACGATCCGGTCGACGCGCGGAATGGTCGCCGTGCCGTAGGCGAACGCGGCGATGGCGTGCGCCCCGCCGATGCGGAACAGGCGCGAGACCTTCGCTTCGACCGCCGCCGCGAGCACCGCCGGGGCGGGGTTGGGGCAGGTCGCGATCACCTCCGGCACGCCGGCCGCCCGCGCCGGGAGCGCGGTCATCAGCAGCGACGACGGCAGCGGGTGGCGTCCGCCCGGCACGTAGCAGCCGACGCGGTCGAGCGGCGTCACCCGCTGCTCGATCACCACGCCGGGCGCCACCGTCTCCCGCCAGCCCCTGGGAACCTGCTTCGCCGACACCCGCCGGATGTGCCGCGCCGCGGTCCTGATTGCCGCGCGCACCGCGGGCGGCGTCTCCTGCGCGCCGCGCCGGATCTCGTCCGCCTCGATCTCGACGGCGCCGCGCAGCCGGTCGAACGCACGGGCGTACTTCAGCACGGCCCGGTCGCCGCGCCGCTGCACATCGTCGACGATCTCCGCCACCCGGCCGGCCACGTCGGGGTCCGGCGTCCGTCCGCGCTCGATCAGCGCCCGCACCGCCCGCTTCTGCGACGACGCGATGATCTTCATAGGACGATCTTGTTCAACGGGTACTCGACGATTCCGTGACCGCCGGCCGCCCGCAGCCGCGGCATGAGCTCGCGGACGTCGCGTTCCTCGAGCACGGTGGACACCGCGATCCAGTCGGCGTCGCTCAGGGGCGATACGGTCGGGCGCTGCAACGCCGGCAGCAGGCCGAGGATCGCTTCGAGGTCGCCGCGTTGCACATTCAGCATCAGGCCGACGCGGCCCTGCGCCTCCATCGCCGCCTTCAGCAGCAGGGCGATGTTCTCGATCTTCGTCCGCTTCGCCTCGTCGTCGAGGGCCCGCCGGTTCGCGATGAGCTGCGGGTTCGATTCGAGCACCGTGTCGATGATGCGCAGGTGGTTGGCGCGCAGCGTCGATCCGGTCTCGGTCGCCTCGACGATGGCGTCGGCCAGGTCGGGCGGTTTCACCTCGGTCGCCCCCCACGAGAACTCGACGTGGACGTTGACGCCCCGCTGCGCGAAGTAGGCCTCGGTCACGCGCACCAGCTCGGTCGAGATCCGCGCGCCCTCCAGGTCCTGCGGGGACCGGTACTTCGACTCCTCGGGCACCGCCAGCACCCAGCGCACCTTGCGGAAGCTCTGCTTCGAGTAGACGAGGTCGGTGACGCTCACCACCTCTTCGCCGGTGGCGGCGCGGTGTTCCGCGATCCAGTCGATGCCGGTCAGCCCCGCGTCGACCGCCTCGTCGGCGACGTAGCGCGCCATCTCCTGCGCCCGGATCAGCGTGCACTCGACCTCCGGATCGTCGATCGTCGGGTAGTAGGAGCGGGAGCTGACGTAGATGTTGAAGCCCGCGCGCGCGAAGAGCTGCACGGTGGACTCCTGCAGGGAGCCCTTCGGGATGCCCAGACGGAGCGTCATCGCGCCGGTTCCGCGATCTGCCGGTCCGCGTCCGGCGCCAGCTCGTCGAGCGTCTTGAAGAAGCAGGTGCGCCTGCCGGTGTGGCAGGCGTTCCCGTCGCCCTGCCGCTCTACGCGCACGAGCACCGTATCGTCGTCGCAGTCGGTCAGCAGGCGCCGCACCTTCAGCCGGTTGCCCGACGTCTCGCCCTTCATCCACAGCCGGTTCCGGGTCCGGCTGAAGAACGTGGCGAATCCCGACGCGCGGGTGCGCGCGAGCGCTTCCTCGTTCATGAACCCCACCATCAGCACCTCGTTGCTGTCGTCGTCCTGCACCACCGCCGGGATCAACCCGTCGAGCTTCGAAAAGTCCATCTGCATTCCCGTCGCACTCCCCACGCGGCTCGCCCGCGCCGCGCTTCTCCGTCGCACTGCCTTGCATCCACCGCTCTTCGCGCACAAAAAAAGCCTCGCCGCGTGCTCGGCGAGGCCTCGTGGTGCGTGAGCGTCTCCGTTCCGACTACGTCACGCGCAAGTCCACAGGCCCGCCTCCCGGCGGGTATGGTGACGATGATGCGCATGATGGACGCCCAACCGCATAGCGCATAAACGGTACCCCAGGCGCGCGAATCCCGTCAACCGGCGGACCGGGGCGCCGGGCATTCCGCCGCACGCGCCCGCTGCAATCGCCGGTGCACCTGTGAGACGATTGGAGCCTGCGCTGAACGCATCCCGAGGCGCGGGAGCGGAGTACGGTGGCCGCGTTCACCGTGCGCAGCGTTCGGGACCGTCCATCACAGGGGGCTGGCGATGAGCAATCAGGTCCGTTTCGATTCGTTGCTTCAACGGCGGTTGGATCGCCGCGATCTGCTGACCGGCGGTCTGGCCCTGCTGGGCCTCGGCACCGCCCGCCGTGCCTCGGGTGGCTCTCTCTTCCAGCCGTCGGTCTTTCCGCTCGGCGTCGCGTCCGGGGATCCGTCGTCGGCCGGCGTCGTGCTGTGGACGCGACTGGCCCTCGATCCCCTCCAGGGCGGCGGGATGCCGCCGGAGGACGTGGAAGTGGTCTGGGAGGTGGCGCGCGACGAGCGGATGGCCGACGTCGTCCAGCGCGGCACGACCCTGGCCAGCGCCACGCTCGGGCACAGCGTCCACGTCGAGGTGGACGGGCTCGAGCCGGGACGCTGGTACTGGTACCGGTTCCGCACCGGCGTCGACGAGAGCACGGTCGGCCGGACCCGCACGCTCCCGGTCCCGGGCGCGCCGGCCGACAGGCTCCGGTTCGCGTTCGCCTCGTGCCAGCACTACGAGCAGGGGTACTACACCGCGTACCGCCACATGATCGAGGACGATCTCGATCTCGTCTTCCACCTCGGCGACTACATCTACGAGTACGAGGGACGCGACGGGCGCGTACGAAGGCACACCGGCGACGAGATCGAGCTGCTCGACGATTACCGCAACCGGTACGCGCTCTACCGCAGCGACCCCGACCTGCAGGCGGCGCACGCGGCGTTCCCGTGGGTGGTCACGTGGGACGACCACGAGGTGGACAACAACTACGCGAACGACGTCTCGGAGGAGGAGGGGCTGCCGGCCGAGCTGTTCCTCCGGCGCCGCGCGGCCGCCTACCAGGCCTACTACGAGCACATGCCGCTCCGCCGTTCGTCGCTGCCCAACGGCCCCGACCTGCAGCTCTACCGCGCCTTCGACTGGGGCGACCTCGCCTCGTTCCACGTGCTCGACACGCGGCAATTCCGCACCGATCAGCCGTGCGGCGATCGCCGCGGCGTCGTCTGCGACGGCATCCACGACCCGGCCGCCACGCTGCTCGGCGAGACGCAGGAGCGCTGGCTCGTGGACGGGCTCGACCGGTCGACGGCGCGCTGGAACGTCATTCCGCAGCAGATCATGATGGGGCGGGTCGACTTCACGCCGGGCGCAGGCGAGTCGTACGGGCTGGACGTCTGGTCCGGCTACGAGGTGGCGCGCCGCCGGCTGATGGAGTTCCTCGCGACGCGGCAGCCCGCGAATCCGGTCGTCCTGACCGGCGACATCCACAGCAACTGGGTGGCCGATCTCCAGGTGGACTACGGCGACCCGGCCGCGCCGGTGGTCGGCACCGAGTTCGTCGGCACGTCCATCAGCTCCAGCGGCGACGGCGCCGACACCAGCGACACCACCGCGGGACTGCTCGCCGAGAACCCGTGGATCCGGTTCTACAACGGCCAGCGCGGCTACGTGCGCTGCGACCTGACCCCGGAGCGGTGCCGGGCGGACTACCAGGTCCTGGAGTACGTGACGCGGCCCGGCAGCCCCATCTCCACGCGCGCGTCGTTCCTCGTCGAGGACGGAAGGCCCGGCGCCCAGCGGCTCTGAGTCGCTTCGGCGCGCGGTTTCGGAACGCGCCGGCGGCCCTATAATCGGCGGGACTCCGAGGCGCGCGGCTTGGCGACGCGCGTCATGCGCGGCCGGCCGGCCGAGGGGCCCGAGGACCGCGGGCTCTCCGAGCGCTGCCTGATGGGATTCAACTCCGGGCCGCCGATGACGCCGAGCGTCTACAACAACAACGTGCAGCTCTTCCTGACGCCCGACCACTTCGGCATCCTGAACGAGATGGTGCACAACGCCCGGCTCGTGCCGCTGGACGGCCGCCCGCACGTGCCGGCGTCGCTGCGCCAGTGGGCCGGCGATTCGCGGGCGAGCTGGGACGGCGACACGCTGGTGGTCGAGACCACCAACTTCCTGCGCGAGACGTCCTTCGGCGGCTCCAGCACCAACCTGCACCTGGTGGAGCGCTTCACGCGGACCGGGCCGGACACGCTGACCTATTCGTTCACGGCCACCGATCCGACCACGTGGGCCGGGCCGTGGACGGCCCAGGTGCGGATGACCCTCAGCCCCGAGCCGCTGTACGAGTACGCCTGCCACGAGGGCAACTACTCGATGGCCAGCTCGCTGACCGGCGCCGAGGCGGTGCGGCAGGCGGAGGACGACGGGCAGTAGGCCGGCTGCGGGCACGGCTCTTGCGTGTGGTTTGTACCATGTCATCCTCCGAAGCGGTTCCAGGTAGTCATGCTCGGCCGCACTCGTCGCAGTCCGACGGCGAACCCCATTCGATTGCGTCCGGACCGGCACAGTTCGTGCTTCAGTCGATCGGCGGGATGCGCGAATCGATAGGAGGGCTGAAGCAGGCCGTCGAGACCCTGACGGCACAGTCCAGGGACCAGGCGAAGAAGCTCGATACGTTGAGCCACCGGATGTATGCGGCCGGCGCCTTTCTCGCGGCCCTCACCGCTGTGCTGGCCTGGATGATGAACAATCTCGCCAGCGTGGTGCGCGCCCTCGAGGCGCTGGCCTGCACCCCTCGATGAGCGGTCAATCGACGGGCTCGATACGCAGCAGGGCGGCCGCCCCGCGCTCGGGGTCGCGTCCGAGGAAGCTGCCTCCGGTCAGCACGTACAGCAGGCCGTCGGGTCCCTGGTCGACGTCCCGGATGCGTTGCCGCAGGTCCGCCAGCAGCCACTCCCGCCGTTCTTCCATGCCCTGCCGGTTGAGCTCGATCCGTTCGAGGTGACCCGTGCGGTCGACGCGGCCGGTCATCAGCGAGCCGGCGAACAGGTCTCCGCGCCAGGCGGGGAAGCGTTCGCCGCTGTAGAACACGAGTCCCGAGGGGGCGATGGAGGGGATCCAGACGATCTCCGGCTGCTCCATGTTCTCCTGCCAGGGCCGCTCCGACACGCGCGGACCGTAGTACTCGCGCGAGTACGAGACGACCGGCCAACCGTAGTTGCGGCCGGGCAGGATGCGGTTGACCTCGTCGCCCCCCATCGGTGCGTGCTCGCTGGCCCATGCTTCCCCCGTCTCCGGGTGAATCGCCAGCCCCATCGGGTTGCGATGTCCGACCGAGAACACCTCGGGCCGTGCGTCGTCGCGGCCGACGAACGGGTTGTCGTCCGCCGCGGCGCCGTCGTCCCGCAGGCGCAGCACCTTGCCGACGTGGCTCGCCGGGTCCTGGGCGAGCGGCCGCCGCCCGCCGAAGGCGCCGCCCAGCGTCATGTAGAGGGTGCCGTCGGGGGCGAACGCCACGCGCGACGCGCCACCGTTCATCTCGGCGTCGGCCACGAACACGTCGCGGACCTCGGACAGCGCGGCGCCTTCGAAGCGGCCGCGGGCCAGCGCCACCGTCGAGCCGGTCTCGGTCGGCTTCGAGTAGGTCAGGTATACCAGACGGTTCTGCGAGAAATCGGGATGCACCGCGACGTCCATGAGGCCTTCGAGCTGCCCTTGGAGCGAGACCTCGGGGACGCCCGCGATCGGAGTCGGTTCGAGCACGTCGTCGCGAATCCGCCGCAGTGTTCCCAGGCGCTCGGTGACCAGCACGCTGCCGTCCGGCAGGAAGGCGAATCCCCACGGGTAGGTCAGCTCGTCGGTGACCACCGAGACGCGGATGCGCTGGCGCTGGGCGGTGTCGTAGATTACGGGTTCCTCGGGCAGTGGCACGGGGGGAATCCCGTCGGCGGCGAACGGTTCGGGCTCCGGCTGCTGCTCGGCAGGTTCCTGTGCGCCGGATGCGACCATCGCGAGCATCACGAACGCCGTCGAGAAAAGGAGCCCGGCTACCGGTCGATTCATGATCGTTCTCCCGCCGGCTTCAGTCGGCCGGCGCAATGCCGAATCCGAGCGCCACGGCGTTGTCGCGGATGCGTTCGTCCAGCGACAGGACCTGCAGCTCGGTAACCAGGTTGCGGGGCCCAGCACCTGTTCCGCGCCGCCTCCGGGATGCTCGCCCAGCAACCAGGCCAGGACGTATCTCCTCGCCGCGGCGGACCATCCGCAGATGCTCGCTGAGGCGGATGCGGCTACAAACGGTCGGTTCCGTGCATCGCCCACCGACCGCGCACGGGGCTCTGCCGTCTACTGCCCGTCGATCGAGAACGCTAGCAGCACGTTGCCCGGCAAGTGCAATGACGCCGAGGGCCTCAGCCTACACCGGTTGCGTCCGGACACCAACGAGGTCCCGCGCCGCGTTCGGCGACAGGATCCGGACGGGAAGTGCGCGAGCCAGGACGAGCAGGTCGTCGTCGCCGGTGACCAGGGCGTCGGCCCTGCCCGCCAGCGCCAGCTCCAGGAACGGACGATCTGAGGGATCGCGGCAATACGGTGTGTCGAGACGCTCCGACACGTCGACTGTCTCGCACCAGGGCAGATAGTCGGCCAGCAGGTCGTCGCGCTCGTCGGCGGTCAGACGGAACTTCGGATAGGCCAGCACGCGGATCAACTCACGAGTCGTATCGCCGCTCGCCAACAGGACGACAGCTTCCGATTGCCACGCCTCGCGCAGCCAGGAGAGCCGCCCTGCGGGAAACAGCAAGGCCGACACCAGCACGTTGGTGTCGGGAACAATGCGCGGAACGGTCACTCGTTCCTCCGGCGAGCCCACGCCACCGCATCCGCCACGTCCGATTCGGAAAGCCCCAGTGCGGCCAGCTTGGCACGCACGGAGTCCGCACGGCTTACGCGCACGGGCGTAAGCACGATGCGTCCGCCGTCCGCGGCAACGTCGAAGTACAGCGCACCCGGGAAGTTGGAGATCACCTTCTTGGGAAGCGTCAACTGGTTCTTGGAAGTGAGCTTTGCAAGCATCTTCTTGCTACATTCTTGCTATACGGAAAAAAGGATACAAGGATTCTGGGATAGATGGTATCACGGCGAGGCTGCGCCGTCGCCGAAAACCGGCCGGTCGGTCCTGCCGGCAGGCGAGGCTCGCTCAGTCGCGCGCCGCCGCATCCTCCCGACCGATCATCACCTCGGTCGCCTTGACGATCGCGGTCGCCTCGTCGCCCCGCCGCAATCCCAGCTCGTCCACCGCGTCGCGGGTGATGACCGCCGTGAGCTGCTGATCGCCGATGCGGAGCCGGACCTGGGCCAGCAGGCCCTCGCGCCGCACTTCCTCGACGATGCCGCGCAGCCGGTTCCGGCCGCTCAGTGAGACCAGGACGCCGCCGCGCGAGCGCCGCCCGCTCGGCGGCAGCGCGCCGCGGGACGCGAGCAGCCGGTCGATCTCCTCGTCCGCGATGCGGTAGTGGCCGCCGTCGGTCCGCGAGGTCCGGACGCTTCCCTTGTAGATCCACTGCTTGAGGGTGGAGTAGCCGACCCCGAGGCGGGCGGCCGCCTCCCGTACGGTCAGGATTGCCATGATGAATGCAAAAAACGGTGGAAGTCGTTTGTCAAATCACTTGGAATGATATTAGATCGTCCGGCACGTCGTCCCCGTCCGCAGGTCCGGAACGGGATCGCCCGCGGCGTGTCGTACCGGCTTCTCATACGGGGGACCGTATCTCCGGAGGCTCCGTGCACGTCGTCTCGAGGCTACACGCAGTGCAGGTCCGGGTCGCCGGACGATTCGGGCTGGTCCGGACGCCGGCGTCGATCCGGACGCCGGCGCGGATCCCGGCGCTGGTGCGGGTCCCGGCTCTGGCGCTGCCGCTGGCCCTGACGCTGGCGGCGGTCGCCGGCTGCGGTCGGGGCGCCGGCGGCGATGCCAGCGGCGCCGAGCCGCCCACGCTGCTCGTGTCCGCCGCGGCCAGTCTCTCCGAGGCCATCGGCGCCGTCGCGGACCGGTACGAGGAGGAACACGGCGTTCGCATCCTGCTGAACGTCGCCGGATCCCAGGTGCTGGCGTCCCAGATCATCGAGGGCGCCCCGGTCGACGTCTTCATCAGCGCCGACGTGCTGCAGATGGAACGCGCGGCGGCGGCGGGACGCATCGACGCGGCGCGGCGGGTGGACCTGCTCTCGAACCAGCTCGTCGTCGTCGTGCCGTCCGACCGGACCGGCACGGTGGAGGAGCCGCACGATCTCGTGAACCCGTCCATCGAGCGGATCGCCCTCGGCGACACCGAGGCGGTGCCGGCCGGCGTCTACGCCCGGCAGTACCTGGAGTCCCTGGGGCTGTGGAATGCGGTCTCCGGGCGGATCGTGCCGGCCAGCAGCGTGCGGGCGGCCCTGCGCGCGGTGGAGGCGGGAACGGTGGAGGCCGGCATCGTCTACCGCACGGACGTCCGCGCGTCGGGCGGCGCGCTGATTGCGTTTGCAGTGCCGCCGGAGGACGGTCCGACCATCGTCTATCCCGCCGCGGTCGCCGTCGACGCGCCCAGCCCGGCGGTGGCGGCGCGCTTCCTCGACTATCTGCAGAGTGCCGCGGCGAGGCGCCGGTTCGAGGCGGCGGGCTTCGTCGGTCTGCCGGCGGTCGGCGGCAACGCCTCGGAGGCGGCGCCGTGAGCCGAGCGCCTGCCGTTTGCAGGCAGGCCCGGCGAGGAGAGCGCAGGGTCGCTGCGGGCGTCGGCCGGACGCGTTCCGCGACTGGATTCCCACAATCCAGTGCAGGGAACCTGATCTCCGCCGGGTTCGCGCGGACGAGCGCGGCAGCGGAGGGTGCTCGGTGATGGCGGAGCTGGTGCAGGTGACGGGATTCACCGTGCTGATGGCGGCGGTAGCCACCCTGGTCATGCTGCCGCCCGGCGTCGCCGTCGCGTGGCTGCTCGCGCGGCGGGAGTTCCCGGGGCGGACGGTCCTGGAGACCCTGGTCTCGCTGCCGCTCGTCGTTCCACCGGTGGCGACCGGCCTGATCCTGCTGAAGCTGTTCGGCCGCCGCGGGCCGCTCGGAGCGCTGCTCGAGCCGCTCGGCGTCGACATCGTCTTCACCTGGAAGGCGGTGGTGGTCGCGATGGCGGTCATGGGGCTGCCGCTGCTCGTCCGGGCGACGCGGGCCGGCTTCGAGCAGGCGGACCGGCGCTACGAGGCGGTCGCCGCCACCCTCGGCGCCCGGCCCTGGCGCGTCTTCTGGACCGTCAGCCTCCCGCTCGCCAGGCGCGGCCTGCTGGCGGGCACGGTGCTCGGCTTCTCGCGCGCGATCGGGGAGTTCGGGGCCACGATCATGCTGGCCGGCGCGCTGCCCGGCGCGCGCACGCTCTCGGTCGCCATCTACCGCAACGCCGAGCTCGGCCGCGACGCGGCGGCAATGACGCTGATTGCCGCCGCGGTGACCATCGGCTTCGCGGCGGTCTATCTGTCGAACCGGCTCGGGACCGCGACGTGAGCGGCGGCGGCGAGGCGTCGGTCGTCATCGACGTCCGGCTCCGCGCCGGTGCGTTCACCCTCGACCTGCGCGAGACCATCGCGGCGCGCACCGTCGCGCTGTTCGGGCCGTCGGGATCCGGCAAGACCACCACGCTGGACGCCGTCGCCGGCCTGCGCCGGCCCGCCGAGGGCGTGATCCGGATCGGGCGGCACGTGCTGTTCGATTCCCGGCGCGGCGTCGACGTGCCGGTCTACGCGCGCCGCGTCGGCTACGTGCCGCAGGACCTGGCGCTGTTTCCCCATCTCGACGTCCGGCGCAACGTGCTGTACGGCGCCCGTGGCCGGGCCGCGGAGGGCAGCCTGCGGCTCCGGAGCGCCCAGGACAAAGGGGCCGACGCCGGCGTCCTGGATCACCGGGGCGCGCACGCGTCGGTTCTCGAGCTCCTGGAGATCGACACCCTGCTGTCGCGCGCGGTGGGCGGCCTCTCCGGCGGGGAGCGCCAGCGCGTCGCCCTGGCGCGGGCCCTGATGACCGAGCCGGACCTGCTGCTGCTGGACGAGCCGCTCACGGCGCTCGACCTCGGCCTGCGCGACCGGATCCTGCCCTACCTGGAGCGGGTGCGCGACGAGGTCCGCACTCCGATGATCTACGTCTCGCACGTGGCCGACGAGGTGCGGCGCGTCGCCGACTGGGCGATCGTGCTGGAAGCCGGCCGCGCCGTCCGATCCGGCGCTCCCGACGAAGTGCTCGGGGATGCCGGTGGCCGGTGATTGGTACGGGCAGAAAGAAACGCACCGGCGTCGAGCACCAGCGCGCTCACGTTGCGAGCTCTCCGGCCGGAAGCTGGGTAACCACGTTGGCGCCGGCCCCGACGGTGATTACAATGTAAACACATGCCGACAATCACCCGGATCGTCCGGATAGGGAACTCCCGCGGCATTCGCATTCCGAAGGCGCTGCTCGATCAGGCCGAGCTGCCGGACGAGGTCGAGTTGCAGGCCGAGCCCGGCCGGCTCGTGGTGCGGGCGACCAGGACGCCGCGTGACGGTTGGGAGACCGCAGCGCGGGCCATGCGTGCGGCCGGTGACGACGAGCTGCTCGACCCGTCGCAGGGGAACGCCTTCGACGAGCGGGAGTGGGAGTGGTAACCCGCGGCGAGCTCGCGCGCGGCGACGTGCATCTCGTGATCCTGGATCCGACGGTCGGGAGCGAGATCCGGAAGACGCGGCCCTGCGTCGTCGTTTCCCCGAACGAGCTGAACCGTCACCTGCGCACTGCCATCATCGTGCCGCTGACCACCGGCGGACGCGCGTATCCGTGGCGGATCCCCTGCCGCTTCCAACGCCGCGCCGGCTTCGTCGCGCTGGATCAGATCCGGACGGTTGACGTCGACCGGTTGTCGGCGCGGCTCGGGCGCCTTCCATCGCGCACCCTGGGCGACGTGCTGCAGTCCCTGCAGGAGATGTTCGCGGTGTAGCAGCCCGTCGCAAAGCCCGGCTGCATTCGAGCGGCGATCCACCCCGCTCGCGGTCACAGTTTATGCGTATATAAATAATGCATAATGGCATAATATTTCATGGCATAATACATTGTGCGCTTCATCGACCGGGCCGACGAGATGCGCCGGCTCGACGGCGCGCTGGTCCAGCCGGGCGCCTTCGCCGTCATCTGGGGCCGCCGCCGGGTGGGAAAGACCCGACTGCTCATCGAGTGGTCGCAGCGGCATGACGGCCTGTACGCGGCGGCCGATCCGTCCGCTCCGGCGGTGCAGCGACGCTACCTGGCCGCGGCGGTCGAGCGCCGGTTTCCCGGTTTCGCCGACGTCGAGTACCCGGACTGGCGGTCGTTCCTGCAGCGGCTCGCCCGGGAAGCGGACGGGAGCGGCTGGCGCGGGCCGTTCGTGCTCGACGAGCTGCCGTACCTGATCGCGTCCGACTCGACACTGCCCGGCGTGCTGCAGGCATGGGTCGATTCGGTTCCGGGGCGGCCAACCCTGGTGGTCAGCGGGTCGAGCCAGCGGATGATGCACGGCGTCATCCTTTCCGCCGGCGCGCCGCTCTACGGCCGGGCGCGGGAAGCGTTCGCCGTGCGCCCGCTGAAGCCGGGATACCTGGCCGACCTGTTCCCCGCGGCCGAAGGGCGCGACCTGCTCGCGCTCTACGCGTTGTGGGGCGGGATGCCGCGCTACTGGGAGCTCGCGGAGCCGTTCGGCCTCGACCTCGAGAGCGCGGTTGACACGCTGGTGCTCGACCCGGCCGGCGCACTGCACCTGGAGCCGGACCGGCTGCTCCTGGAGGAGGTCCCGCCGGCCACCGCGCTCCGCCCCCTGCTGGACGTCATCGGCGCCGGCGCGGACCGGGTGAGCGAGATAGCCGGTCGCCTCGGCTGGCCCGCCTCCAGTCTGGCGCGGCCGCTGGCGGCGCTCACCGGGATGGGTCTGGTGCGCCGGGAGACGCCGTTCGGGAGCGATCCCCGGTCCGGCAAGCGGAGCCTGTATCGGATCGACGATCCGTTCCTGCGGCTGTGGTTCCGGGTGGTCGCGCCGGGGCGGGCGGCTCTGGCGCAGGCGCCGCGCGAGACGCGGCTGGCGTACTGGCGCCGGCACCGCGCCGGGCTCGAAGCGCAGGCCTGGGAGGAGCTCTGCCGCTTGGCGGTGCCGTTCCTGCACCGCGCCGAGTCCGCCCTCGCCGATCTCGGTCCCTGGGAGCCGGCGCAACGCTACTGGCGGCGCAACGAGCCGGAGCACGACGTCGTGGCGCGTTCGGTCGACGGCCGGCGCCTGCTCATCGGAGAGGCGAAGGCGACGTCGCGGCCGGTGTCGCCGGCGTCGCTGCGGTTCCATCCGAGTGCGCCACGGATCGAGGGTGTCGGCGGCCTGGAGATCGTGCCGGTGGTGTTCGCGCCGCTGGGGACGACCGGGCCGGCCGTCGAGAGCGGCGTGCACGTGGTCGACGCGCGGACCGTCTTCGGCGTGCTGCGGTGAATACCGAAAACCGATGCTGCCGGGTGTTGCGGCAGAGCCGTTGCTATCGGCTCGTGCGAATGCGTCGTCACGTTGAGTTCAGGCGATGCCGCGTTTGCTGCTGGTCGTGTCTTGCAGCCCTTCGAGCAGGCCTTCGACCTTTGCCATCCGCTGAGACAGATCGGCCACTTCACCACGGACGTTGCCGATCTCGCCGCGGACCCCGGTGACTTCCCCGCGGACCCCGACGATCTCGCCGCGGATCTCGTCGGTGCGCGTGTTGATCCCGGCAGGGATACCGCCCATCTCCTCGCGCAGGCTTCGGACCTCCGTGGCTGCCTCGGTCCTGCCGACGCCCATCTCTTCGCGGAGGGCGCGCGCCTCGTCGGCGACCTGGGTCCGGACAGCGCCCACGTCGGCCCTCACGCTCCCGATCTCCTCGCGCAGGCTACGGGCTTCGCTGGTGAGTTCGGTTCGCACGCCACCGATTTCCTCGCGGAGGGCGCGCGCCTCGTCGGCGACCTGGGTCCGGACAGCGGCGACCTCGACCCGCACGCCCCCGATCTCTTCGCGCAGGCTGCGGGCTTCGTTGGTGAGCTCGGTTCGCACGCCCCCGATCTCGGTTCGCACGCCCCCGATCTCACCACGGACGTAACCGGCGAGCCACAGGACGGCCGCCAGTTGCGTGCCGGCGAGCGTTGCGCCGATGCTCAGGATCGCGATGAACTCGGGACTCATGAACTCTCCCATCTTATCTTGGCCGGGTGACTTGCGCGCTGCCCGGCTTGCGACGCGACCAACGCAAGAGTGAGGCCACGACGGGAGAGCGCGGACGGCCCAGGCCGGAGCTTCTTGAAGGCCCCGGAGGTTTCGCAATAACTGACACTTGCCACCCCGCTCGCGGGAGCAGGGACGACAGCGCTCTACGCGTACGTCACAGATAGGCCTTGCCGCTCCATTCCGGCACCTGCTGGTTCTGCTTCAGCCGCAGGCGCTGCAGGCTCAGGGCGGAGTAGTAGCTGTCGAGATCCGCGTCCGCCGCGACGACGCCGGGCAGGCTCGCCGACGCTTCCAGCGCGAAGCGCTGCGCCAGCGGGTGGTTCGGATTCTCGCGATACGCCGCGCTCCACCAGTCGAGGATCCGTTCCTGCGCGGATCGCAGCAGCGGGTCGGCCGGCAGCCGATCGCGCTTCTGGTGCTGATTGACCTTTCTGTGGGCGGGCATCAGGTTCCAGAGATCGCCGCAGGGCCACACGGTCCAGGGAAAGCAGTGATCGATGTCGAAGTTGGCGGTCGTCAGCCGCTTGCCGCTCCAGACGCAGTAGAGGCGTCGTGCGGCGAGCAGTCGCTCGGCACGCTCCCGGGGAATCCTCACGTCCCGGGACGGATCCGACCATGTCATGGCCGCCGCCATCCGGGCTTCGTCGAGCGATCGTCCCTGTTTCGCTCCGTAACGCTGCGTCACGCGTATCCACTCGGCGATGATGGCGGGCTCGATCCACGCGCTGAAGCGCTGGATGGCCGCCCACAGGTGCGCCGGAACGCGCATCGTTCCGAAACTGGCGAGATAGGGTCCGTCCAGCCGTATGCCGGCCGGCGCGCGCGAGGCCGTGACCGGGCCGCGCACCGGGAGGATGGGGCGCGCCCCGTTGGGATAGGTCATGTAGCGGACGGGCATCTGGACGATGGTCCGCACCGCATCCTTGATGGCCTGGTGTAGCGCCGTGCCGGTGTCCCCGGTGAACGACATCCCCACCCGCAGATCGTGATGCGAGACCTCGCCGAGCCTTCCGAAGGCCGTCTTGGCGAATCCGAGCCGTTCGCAGCCGCGGTTGGATGGATTCTGGGGCAGATCCGCGACGAGCAGCGGCTTGTAGAGGCGAATCCAGGTCAGGGCGACCAGCCCCATCGGAATGGCCACGTGGTCGTCATCCGCGGATCCGGCGACGCCGCCGGCTCCGTCGGCGATGCGACACAGCGTCCGCAGCAGGCCCAGCTTGTAGGTGGAGCTCTTGTCGTCGTTGAGGATGATGTGCCGCAAGAGCGGCAGGGCACCGGTCCCGTCGTCCGGCAGCCGGACTGCCAAGTGCGTCCATTGGACATCGGTCCGGCCCAGATGGTCGTCCGCGGAACCCTGCCTCTCGATGAAGGCGCCGTGATCCCTGGTCAGTCTCCGGATCTCATCTTCCGAGACGGGATGGGATCCCCGTTCCGGCTCGGCCGGGCCATGCCGCAGCGTGATCGCGAGCAACCCGCCCGGCTTGAGCAGGGTAATGAGTTTGCGGAACGCCCTTGCACGGTCGGATGGTGCGACGTGCATCCAGACGGCGCTGAGCAGAATGACGTCGAACGAGAGACCGCTCTTGAACGTCCGTTCGAGTCCCGGAAGCGAGTCGGCAAGCCACTGGATCGGCCGATCTTCGTACCGCTGCCGTGCTGCCGCCCGCATGTTGCCTGACGGTTCGACGGCAACGACGTCGTATCCTCGCGATGCCAGCCACGCGGCGTCGCGACCGCTGCCGGCACCGACATCGAGGACGGTCCCCTTCTTCGAGGGGAGCAGGTCCTCGAGCCAGTGATGAATCCGTTCGGCGGGTACGGTCTCGTAACGATCCGCGAGCTGTTCGGCGCGAGCGTCGTACCAGGAAATCGCGTCAGTCAATGGGTTGGCCGCTTCCCGGCGGAAGCTACTGATCTCGCTCAGGGTGCATGAACTGCCCATCCTACCGTGGATGGTCGTACGTCTTGCCAAGTTTGCGGTGCCAGCGATGTGTGAGGCCCGCATCGTGTCGCCCATGCCACGGTTTTACACGATACAATCGGTTGTCAGTCGAGAACGGCCGATATGGACGCAGGTCAGGAATCAGCGCGTCTCGTGAACTTCGTCGAGGTCGAGCGCCGTTTTCGGCGCTCCGTGAACCTGGCGCGGGACGCCGGCTCCCGGCCGCGCTCGACGGCTACATCGTCACGCCTGCCATTTGTCGTGCCCTCGCTCAGGTCGCGGACGGCCTCAGTGAAGAAGGCGGCGACCGGGCGTGGAGCCTGGTGGGGCCCTACGGGTCGGGCAAGAGCGCACTCGCGGTGTCCCTGGCCGATCTGCTGTCGCCGAGCGCGTCGCCCGGCGCGAAGGCGGCTCGGAAGCTCCTGGAAGAGTCGAGCGACATTGCCCTTCCGCGCCAGAGGCTGCATCCGGTGGTCCTCACCGCCGAGCGTGCGCCCCTGGACACGCTCCTGCTCAAGGCCCTGGGCTCGACGCTCGAATCCATCTGGAAGCGACGGACGGGCGCGAAGCCGCGGGTGCTCAAGAACATCAGGCAGTACCTGAACGAGGCCGAGCCGGTGCGCTCCCGGCGCGCTGCGTCCGACGTCGTCGGTTGCTTCGAGGAAGCGCTCCGGGCGATGGCAGCGCAGACCGGCGCAGGCCTGCTGCTGATGGTCGACGAGGCCGGCAAGGCGCTGGAGTACGCGGCGCAGCAGCCCACGCGAGGCGACGTATATCTGTTGCAGGCCCTTGCTGAGGTCGCCGCTCGCACCGGCGACGTCCCCTTCGTGATTCTGACCGTCCTGCATCAGTCTTTCGAGCACTACGCCCACCAGTTGGGTCCGTCCGACCGGAACGAGTGGTCGAAGGTGCAGGGCCGCTTCGGCGAGCTCGCGTTCCGTGAAGGCGGGGATCAGATGATCCGCCTCACCGCGGCAGCCATTCGTCGGACCACGGAGCGTTCCACGGGGGAAAGTTGGACGCGCATGGTTTCCACCGTGGCCGCGTGGGTCTCCGAGGGCACGGGCTGGGACAGAACGGAACTGGCCGACCACCTGGACGCCTGCTGGCCGCTCCATCCGATCTCCGCCGCCCTGCTCGGGCCGCTGTTTCACTCCCGTTCGGCCCAGAACGAGCGTTCGCTGTTCGCGTTCCTGTCTGCCGGCGAACCCCTGAGCTCTCGTGACTTCCTGCGCACCCACGAGCCGGACGGCCTCTATACCGTCGACCGGCTCTACGACTACGCGACGGGCATGCTGGGAGGCCGGGCGCTCGGCCGGGACGGCCGGCGGTGGGCGGCGATCGAGACCGCGATCCAACGGCTGCCACCCGAGTCTGACGTCGTCGACGAGCAGGTGCTCAAGGCCGTTGGTTTGTTGGGGATGCTCGGCGACCGGGTGGGTCTTCGCGCGTCATCCGCGACCGTGGCGGCGTGCGTCGACGACGGCGGCGCGGCGGAACGCGCACTCGTGCGCCTCAAGCAACAGTCGGCCCTCGTTTATCGCCAGTTCCGCGATGCGTTCCAGATCTGGGAGGGCAGCGATCTGGATCTGGACGATCTGGTGCTTCGCGCCGGGCGGCAACTGCCGAGCGACTTTTCCGTGGCGACGGTACTTCAACGGCATGCGCCGCGGACCCCGCTCGTGGCGCGGCGCCACCTGTTCCAGACCGGCACGTTGCGCTTCTTCGACGTCCACTTCGTGGAGGCGTCCAGGCTGATTCAGGGCGGGGAATTGAACCTGAACGGTGAGGGTGACGGGATCGTGCTGCTGGCGTTGCCCCGAACGGAGTTCGAAGGGGAGGAGCTCAGAGGGCAGGGGACCGCGTCCCCGGCGTTGGAGCGACTCGGAGAGGGAAAGCCGGTGGTGCTGGTGGTGCCCGAGACGGCGGTTCACCTGTCTCGGCTCGTGCAAGAGCTCGCCGCTGCACAGCTCGTCCGTACGTCGACGCCGGACCTGCAGTCCGACCCGGTCGCGAGAACCGAGCTGGCCGACCGCATCCAGGAGCTCGACCGGCAGGTGACTTCCGAAGTCGGCCGCACGTTCGATCCCCGCCGGAGCGAGTGGTGTATCGGGGGCGAGCGTCTGGAGCTGTCGACGTCGCGGGCCGTGTCGAGTGTCCTGTCCGCGCTGTGCGATGCGCACTTCTCGGGTGCACCCCCGATCCGCAACGAGCTGCTGAACCGCCGCACGCTTTCGACGTCAGCCGCGCGCGCCCGTCGCAATCTGATCGAGGCGATGATTCTGCGCGGGGACGTCGCCCAGTTGGGGATCGAGGGCAATCCACCCGAGGTCAGCATGTATCGCTCCCTGTTGGAGCAGCATGGATTTCATCGGCGGAGGGGTAACACCTTGAAATTCGGTCCGCCGAGACGCGCTCTCCGACCGCTATGGACGGCGGTCCAGGAGTTTCTGCGCGACTCGGAGACCGGCCGCCGGCCACTGACAGAGCTCTACGAACGGCTTCGCCGCGCGCCTTTCGGGATCAAGGACGGACCCCTGCCGGTCGTCGTCGTCGCCGCGCTGCTCGCCCGGGATTCCCGCGTGGCGGTCTACGAGCGTGGTTCCTTCGTACCGACGTGGACGCCGTCGCACGCCGAACGGCTGATCAGGTCACCCGGTGGGTTCGAGGTCAGGCAGTGCCGCATCGGCGGCGAGCGCCGGGAGGTTGTCAGTTATCTGGCCGAGACGCTGCTCCCTTCGACCGCACGCAGGCCGTCGCTTCTCGGCGTCGTGCGAGGACTGGTGCAGTTCGTCGCGAGGCTCACGCCGTACGCTCGCCGAACGCTGCGGATCTCCGGTCGCGCAAGGGACATCCGGGAGGCGCTGATTCGGGCTCGAGAGCCCGCACAGTTGGTCTTCGACGACCTTCCGGCGGCATGCGGCTGTCCTCCGCTCGGAAGCAGTCCGACGAACGATCGAAATCGTATCGACGACTTCGTTGCGGCACTCGAGGACGGGCTGCGGGAGGTCCGGAACGCCTATCCTGCGCTGCTCGCGCGGGCGGCCGCCGCGCTCGCGAATCATCTGAGCCTCCCCGGCGATCTCGCGGAACTGGCTGCCGAGCTGAGGAGCCGGGCGGGTCTGGTCGCGGATGCGGCTGTCGAGCCGCGGCTCAGGAGCTTCGTTGTGCGGGCTTCCGATGACGCGCTCGGGCCGGACGACATGCTGGCCTCGCTGCTCACCCAGCTCGCCGACAAGCCGCCGCCGGAATGGTCCGATGCGGACGAGGATCAGTTCGAGGTGCGCCTCGCATACGTGGCGCGCGCGTTCCGCGGGGCCGAATCCCTCCTGGTCGACCCGAACGGACCGGCCGACGGACAGCCGCTGCTCAGGCTGTCGGTGGCCCGCCGCGGGCGTCCGGAGCAGGAACGCGTGCTTCGGCTCCCGGCCGCCGAGGAGAATCGGATCGCCGCGCTCCGCGATCGGATTCTGGACACGGTGAGACGACCCCGTGCCGAGGCTGCCGCCTGCGACAGCGAGCAGGTGCTCGCCGCGCTCGCGCTCGCCGCCGAATCGCTGATCGACGGCGCGGACTCGTCGCAACCGGAAAGGGACGGCCAGTGAGCCCGCGAGTACGTCACATCCTGAGCATGTCCGGCGGCAAGGACAGCACCGCGCTCGCCGTCTACATGCGCGACCGCGAGCCCGACATGGAGTATGTCTTCTGCGATACGAAGAAGGAGCTCCAGGAGACCTACGACTACCTCTCCAAGGTCGAGGCGTATCTGGGAAAGCCCGTCATCCGGCTGAACGACGAGCGCGGCTTCGACCATTGGCTGGAGGTCTACGGTCACTACCTGCCATCGCCGCAGATGCGCTGGTGCACGCGGCAGCTCAAGATCCGCCCGTTCGAGCGCTTCGTCGGCGACGACCCCGTGATCAGCTACATCGGGATCCGCGGGGACGAGCGTCGGGACGGTTACATCTCGTCGAAGCCGAACATCACGCCGCGCTACCCGTTCAAGGAGGACGGCATCACCGAGCGCGACGTGTACCGCATTCTCGACGAATGCGGTCTGGGGGTGCCCGACTACTACAAGTGGCGGACCCGCTCCGGGTGCTACTTCTGCTTCTTCCAGCGCAAGGCCGAATGGCTCGGCTTGAAGGACAACCATCCCCAACTCTTCCAGGACGCGAAGGACTACGAGAAGACCCATCCGGAAACGGGGCGGCGCTTCACCTGGTCACAGAACGAGAGCCTCGAGGAACTGGCCGATCCCGAACGGGCCGAAGAGATCCGGCGCCGGCACCTGAGGGTTCTGGACGCCGAGAAGGCCTCCGGCCCGGACAGGCCGCTCATCGAAGTACTCGCCGATTCACTGGACGAGGAAGACGATGAGCAAGGCTGCCTGATCTGCCATCTCTGAAACCCGGTCAGCGTTGTCACCCATGCCGACTTGCGGCTCTCGTGCGGCTGGCTGCCCGCCCATCCTCATGCCGTGCCGGTAGGGCTGCCTGTCGAGGACAAGGCCCGACTCATTGCCATCCACGGTCATGCCGGTCATGCCCGCCATGGAGACTGAAAGACCTCGCGGAGGTTCCACGCGAGAAACCGCTCCTCGGGACGATACGTGTCGCGAATCGGTTTGCGGATGGGTCGTTTGTGGAAACGGCCGAGCGATTCCTTGAATCCGGTGGTGCCGACGACTGCCTCGGACACCAGGACCACGTTGCCGTCGACAGGTTGCGAGATCGTGAAGGCGCCTGCGTCGAACAGCTTGTGGTGCAGGACACAGAGTGCGATGCCGTTCCGAATCTCGTCCGGTCCACCGGCCTGATGCCACTTGATGTGGGCGGCGTCGAGCGCCACCGAGCGGGCGCCGATGCAGACATCGAAGTCGCAGACCGCGCCTCGGTACTCGTAGGCCCGCAGCACCACCGTACGGAAGCCGGGGTCTCTCATCGCGCGGCGTTTCCCGGCGGCGAACTCGGGATCGATACCGACCGCCTGCAGGATGTCGTCGTGCTGGGTGTCCGGAAAATGCGCGGCGAGGAGATCGCTCGCGACCTGGGCCGCGAGTCGGTGACTCGCGCGGAGTGTTTCGTAGATGTCCTCTATCTTCAGACGCAAGAATGTCGTGGAGAATCATTCATCACCTTCGTACTCGCGCAAACGGTCGATCACCTGTTCGCGGGTGAGGCTTCTCCTCCAGGGCAGGTTGCCGTAGATGAAGGACGCCTTCTGATCGAATATCTCTTTTCTGCTCAACTTTCTACCGGCCGCAGCCCTCGCGTGCCGGGCCAGTTCTTGAGACTGCATTGGAGTGTTCTTTTCGGAAATCATTGCGATGTTCCCCACATGAAACGGTACCAGCGGGGGCCGAGTGCGTCAACGTGATCAACGTGAGTAGCCCCGTGGCTGGATCGGTTGTTGTGGTCGTTGATGGACATGAGAGTCACACCTTACGTCAACAGGATCAACCGGAAAGCAAGAATGGCGCCAACACAGGGAAGGCCGCAAGCAGACCGGCGGACTCGCTATCCGCTCCGGAGCAGTTTGCAGGAATTGCCATCTTGCGGCGGGTCGGGGGTGGCACGGAGAATACGACGCCGGAAAGTGGCCGTCGAGCAGCCGTTTCGCTGCCTGGTCGCGAGCTGCCCGCTGCCGAGCGTGACTCCGATGGTCAGGATCGCGACGATCTCTGGCGTCATGGCCTGCCCTCGTCGATTGTAGTCCCGTTCGTTCGTCGATTCGTCGACGAATCCGTCGCCACGATCAGCAGGCAAGATCAGGACCAGGGCCGGTCAGCGCCGGCGCCGGCTTTCCCTCCACCGCCCGAACTCGATGCACGGAACCGCAGGTTGCCGGGACCGTCGGCCCGATCCTCACGGACGTTCCGGCGACTGATGAACTACTCGGGCTGGGTTTCCGCTGCGCGCCGAAGGAACTCGGCCAGTTCGTCGAACACCGGGCTCGTGACCGGAATCGGATTATGTGTCTTCGACCAGATGTGCGCCGCGCCGGCGCTCGGGTCATCCCTGCACGTGATGGCGACCGCAGTCTGGAACTGCATCTTTGCACGCTTCACGGCGTCCCATTCGTCGCAATCGGTCGCGGGGCATTCGTCGAGTCGCCGCAGGCAGTCGGCAAGGTCCTTGCGCTCCCGAAGGATGGCGTCCATGAGCAGCGTCTCCAGAGCCCCCGTGGTGTTCGCACGGGGAATCATGAAGATGCCCGTGGATGGCGTGCCTTCGGCGATGTTGGCATGGCGCTCCGGGGCGGGCAGTCCTTCCAGCGTGAGTGCGTCGTGCACGTTATTCCACCGTGCCGCCGGCTTGGTGTCGTTGTCGCCGATGATCAGGAGTCGTTTCAGCTTCCGCCAATCAGAGCTCGTTCGGAGCCCCTGGACGTGCCGCGCGAACCTCTCGTAACCCTGCGCGTAGTTCACGGAGAAGCCGTCCAGCTTCTCGCGGCGCAGCAATCGTCTGACCAGACGCACGTCCGCGGGGCCTTCGCAGAGCACGTAGACCGGGTCGTCGAAGCGGAACGGATTCCCTTCCGTGTCGGCCATGATGCCCGACTACCTGATCTCGAGGCCTTCTTCCAGAGCGGCCGCGAAGTGCTGGCCGTCGAAGCAATCGACCGCGCTGGCCCCGTTGTCCTTGGTGGTGCGCAGCAGGCGAAAGTCGTCGGGATGCCTCCGGACGACCGGCAGCAACGCGCGCAAGTAATCGAGACTGTGAGTCGTTGCGAACAGTTGGGTGTTCGATTCCCGGGCGGAGTCCAGGATCGCCGCTGACGCACGGCCCATGAGATCGAAGTACAGGCCGTTTTCCATCTCGTCGATGAGGATGATCCCGCGTGAGAAGTGATGCACGGCGAGCAGGATGGACAGCATCTTGTTGATGCCGTCGGAGACCAGAGGCAGCGGTACCTTTTCGTGCACGGAGCGAAGCTTCGCGTGAACCATGGCGGTGCCGCCGTGGTACTCGACGCTCAGTTCTTCGATGAAGGGGAATTGCTTGCGGACGGCCGAGACGACGGCCTCGTGTTCTCCCTTCTTGCTCAGCGAGGAAAATCGTTGACCGTTGTGTTCCGGGCCCTCGCGGAGCACCGGGGACAGGAGGATCGCGGGGAACGTCTCGACCACCGCTCCGAAGGACAAACCCTGACTGGTAAGCGCGGACTGGCAGGTGACGGCGTCACCGTTGGCGAGTCCGTATTCGAAGTCGATTGCAGCGTGCCGCACGCGTTCTTCGACCGATCCCTCGCCGAAGGGCAGGGTGGCTCCCGTCGGCGGACCGTAGGATACGCTCAGCGACCTGGTGTTCTCGTCGGTCCCGACGGCACGCAGCGCGATGGTCGATGTCTGATCGAAATCGGAGAACAGGTCCCGCCACAACGACTCGAAGGACCCGCGTTCCGCAGAAACCGAGACGCTGTCTCCGAGACCGCGCATGCGTCGTATCTTGAGCACCAGCTCCGGTCCGACGCCGGCGAGCAGGAAGAGCGCCTCGAGGAGGGCCGTCTTGCCGCCGCCGTTGCGGCCGACGATGACGTTGAACCGGCCGAGGTCACGAAGATGTACTTCCTTGAAGCATTTGAAGTTCGAGATCCTCAGATCCTGAATCATGAACACTTGCCGCACGCGGGAATGGGCGTGACCGCTTGTGCCCGCGTTGCGACCTCTACCCGATCCCGATGCGCAGGACCGTGAACAGCAGCCAGCACGTGAACCCGCCGACGATCGTCATCGACAGCCCCCACGCCATCAGCTTGTTGAACAGCTTCCGCGGATCCTCGGACTTCGGCGCCGCGGCCATGCACAGCGCGCCGAGGGTCGACAGCGCCGAGACGTCCACCAGGTGCGCGCCGACGTTCATCGACGAGGCGATGGCCAGCGGCTCGACGCCTCCCACCTGCGCGGCAAGGTCCGGGACGGTGGGCAGGAACGCCGGCAGGACGACGCCCGACGTGCTGCTGTAGATCGAGATGAAGCCGGTGGTGAACGCCATGACCGCGGTCACGGTGTTGGCGGTCGAGACGCCGGCGAGGACGCGGGTGAAGAGCTCGAGACCGCCGGTCTCGTCGAGGACGGAGATGAGCACCGTGACGCCGCAGAC
This sequence comes from Vicinamibacterales bacterium, assembly GCA_965116825.1. Classification (GTDB taxonomy): domain Bacteria; phylum Acidobacteriota; class Vicinamibacteria; order Vicinamibacterales; family UBA8438; genus WTFV01. The sequence goes on along the minus strand of OZ220736.1, from coordinate 1,251,415 downwards.
CATCATGATCACGCGCCACGGCATCAGCTTGACCGCCTCGGACTCGTCGCCCGCCTTGAGCAGGGCCAGCACGATGGCGCAGCCGAAGGCGCCGAGGCCGACGTCGACGTTCAGCAGGATGACGCCGGCCAGCAGCGCCCCGATGACGCCGATGGTGATCCAGTGCTCCCGCCCGAAGTCGTCCGGCGCGGTCCTTCCCTCGGCTCCGTCGCTGCCGGCGCGCCCGGGGACGACCAGCGCGCCCTCGTGATAGCGCCCCAGGAGCTTCCAGCCGCCGAACAGGAAGTAGGCCGCGAAGACGACCACGGCGTGCGCCATCATGTTGTTGAGGTAGGTCGGAACCTCGTAGCCGGCGAGGCCGATCTCCGCCATGACGCCGTTGACGATGACCCCGGTCGGGGCGATCGGGGAGAGCGAGCCGGCGTTGGCGCCGTTGCCGATCATGATCGCCATCAGGAACGCCGGGATGCCGACCTGCCCGGCGACCGCCATGCCCATGGGCGCCATCAGCGCGACCGAGGCGATGTTGCCCGGCCCGATCGAGGCGAGCACGAACGAGAGGGCGAAGAACATCATCGGCATGACGCCGACGTTGCCGCGGCACAGCAGCACCCCCTTGTGGGCGATGAGGTCGAGCGTGCCGTTGGCCTGCGCCTGCGAGAACAGCAGCGTGACGCCGGCCAGGGTCAGGAACAGCCGCGTCGGGAAGCCGTTCATCACCTCGGCGGCGCTCATGTCGGCGATGTAGACCCCGACGACCCAGGCGAGCGAGATGGCCAGGAACCCGACGTGCAGCCGGATCGTGCAACTGACCACGATGGCGATCGCCAGGGCGCCGAGCGACAGGGTGGCGGCATCCATGGGGCCGGAGTATATCTGGTACGGAGCGGCCGGCGGGCACAGAGATCGACGGCCGGGCGAGGCATCACGCGCTCGGAGGCTCGCGAGCCGCACCACGGGAGTAGGATTGCAGCGCGGGCTGCCAGCGACCGACAAACGACTGGGAGCCTGCGCCGCGGCGAGGGGCTTACGCGGGTGGCGCCGAGTCGGGAGTCTGCGCTGCAGACGTGGCTGGCGCGGACGGCGCTGAGCAGGCGGCGGCGAGCGGATGCACATCATCATCATCGGCGGCGGGGCCATCGGGTATCCGCTGGCGAAGGCCCTCGGTCCGGCGCACGATGTCTTCGTGGTCGATTCGGATCCGGAGGTCGGTGAGCGCTTCGCGGACGCCGATGTCGAGTTCGTGGCCGGCAGCGGCGCCAACCCCGACGTGCTGCGGCGGGCGGGGGTCGAGCGTTGCGAGCTGCTCGTCGCGTCGGCGCAGCTCGACGAGATCAACATCGTCGCCTGCGCCCTCGGGAGCAGGCTGGGTGCGCGGAAGACGATCTGCTTCGCCACCCGCGAGGACCTGCTCGTCGGCGGCGCGGACGGCCTGCACGGCCACTTCGGCATCGACGAGATCATCTGGCCGGAGGCTGAGCTGGCCGCCGACATCGAGCGCATCATCATGGCGCCGGGGGCGACCGACGCCGAGGTGTTCGCGGGCGGCAGCATCGAACTGCTGGAGTACCGGCTCGATGCCGGGTCGCCGCTGGTGGGACCGCCGGTGGCGTCTCTCGACCTGCCGGCGGGGGTGGTCATCATCGCGGTGAAGCACGAGCACTCCACCTCGATCCCGCGCGGCGAGACCCGCTTGGAGGCCGGCGACAAGGTGGTCCTGATGGGCAACCGCGACGGCATGGCGCAGCTCCGCCCGCTGATGGCGCCCGGCGCGGGGGATGCGGCGTCGCAGCTCGTGACCATCATCGGGGGCGGCGACGTCGGCTACCGCCTGGCGCAGCACCTCGACCGCGCCGACCGGATCCGGCTCTGCGTCATCGAACGCGACCCGGCCCGCGGCGAGCTGCTGGCCGCCACGCTGGGCCGCGCGCTCATCCTCCAGGGGGACGGCACCGACCTGGAGCTGCTGGAATCGGAGGACATCGGCCGCAGCGACGTCCTGGTCTCGGTCATCGACAACGACGAGCGCAACCTGCTCGCCTCGCTTCTCGGGCGGCAGCTCGGCGTCGGCAAGGTGATCACCCGCGTCAGCAAGCCGTCCAACCACCGCTTGTTCGAGCGCGTCGGCATCGACGTGGCGTTGTCGGCCCGCGGCGCGGCGGTGACGTCGGTGGTTCACCAGATCGACAGCGGGCGCGCCAGCCTGCTCGCCATCCTGCAAGAGGGGCAGGCCCGCGTCGTGGAGCTGACCACGCCGGCGGGCTTCCTGCCCACCGCGGTCAAGGACCTGCGTCTCCCGCGCGACTCCATCATCGGCACCGTGCTGCGCGCCGGGGAGGTCATCGTTCCGCGGGGCGACTACCGGATAGAGGGAGGCGACCGGTTGCTCGTCTGCTGCACCGAGGTCGCGGTCCGGGGCGTGCGCGACCTGTTCGCGCGCGGGTAACGGCGGCTCATGCGCTTCATCCACATCGCCCAGGTCGCCGGCCGCATCTGCCGGCTCTTCGGCGCCGCGTTCGCCGCGCCGGTGGTCGTGGCCGCCTTCTACGGCGAATGGGCCGACATCCCGGGCTTCGTGCTCGGCGGCGTCGTCAGCGGCGGCATCGGGCAGACGCTCCTCGGCATCTCGCGCGACGCCGACGACGATCTGCGCCGGATCGAGGCGCTGTCGGTGGTGGCCGGCGTCTGGCTGCTGTTCGCGGTGCTGTGCTCGATCCCCTATCTGTGGGTGGGCTTCGGCGTCGTCGACGCCCTGTTCGAGGCGATGTCCGGCATCACCGCCACCGGCGCGACCATCCTGACCGACTTCGAGTCGCCGGGGCGGGGCTTTTTCTTCTGGCGCGCGATGACGCAGTGGATCGGCGGCATGGGCGTGATCACCCTGGTCGTCGCGGTCCTGCCGCGCCTCGCGGTCGGGGTTCGCCAGTTGTTCTTCGCCGAGGCGCCGGGTCCGACCGAGGAGAAGCTGGCGCCGCAGATCCGCAAGACCGCGGCGTCGCTCTGGAAGCTCTACGCGGGCCTGACCGCGGCCGAGGTGGTGGCGCTCGGCCTGGCCGGCATGCCCTGGTTCGACGCGGTGTGCCACGCGATGACGACGCTGGCGGCGGGCGGCTTCTCGCCCCACGCGCAGTCGATCATGGGCTACGACAGCGCGCTGATCGAGTGGATCGTCTGCCTCTTCATGTTCCTTGCCGGGGCCAACTTCGCGCTGCAGTACCGGGCGCTGCTCGGCCGGCCCGGCGTGCTGTTCCGCGACGACGAGTTCCGCGCCTACGCGGGCATCGTGGCGCTCGCGGCCGGCTCCCTGGCCCTGCTGCTGTGGGCCGTCGAGGGCGATGGCGCGCCGCTGCGCCGGGCGGCGTTCCAGGTGCTGTCCATCCTGACCACCACCGGCTACGCCACCGCCGACTTCGACCTGTGGAACGACCGCACCAAGCTGGTGCTGCTGGCCATGATGTTCATCGGCGGCTGCGCGGGCTCGGCGGCCGGCGGGCCGAAGGTCCTCCGGCACATGCTGGTGGGGCGCTTCACGCTGCTGGAGCTGCGGCGGACGCTGCATCCGCGCGGCGTGTTGCCGCTGAAGCTCGGCGGGAAGGTCGTGCCCGACGAGGTGATCCGTTCGGTCCTGGTGTTCTTCCTGTTCTACGTCCTGATGTTCGCGGTCTGCACGGCGGTGGTCATCGGCTTCGGGGCGGACCTGGAGACGGCGGTCACCGCCACCACCGGCACGCTGGGCAACATCGGCCCGGGCTTCGGCGAAGTGGGCCCGATGTCCAGCTACGCCGGGCTGCATCCGGTGAGCAAGATGACGCTGATCGCCGCCATGTGGATCGGGCGCCTGGAGGTGGTGACGGTGCTCGCGCTGCTGCGGCCCGAGGTCTGGACCAGCGCGCACTGGCGGGGGATCGAGGGGTAGTCGCAAGTGGTCTATCTGGTTCATCACGGCGAGGCGACCGATCCGGGCGTCGACGCGCAGCGTCCGCTGACCGCGGCCGGCCGCGCGGCGGTCGAGCGGCTCGCGCGGGAGGCGGTGGGTCGCGGCGTCGCCCCGGTCGAGATCTGGCACAGCGGCAAGCTGCGTGCGCGCCAGACCGGCGAAGCCGTCCGCTTGGCGTGCAACCCGCTGGCCGCCTTCACGATGGTGCGCGGCCTGCAGCCGGCCGATCCGTCGGACATCCTCGCGGACCGGCTGGCCGGCGAGACGCGCGATCTGCTGCTGGTGGGCCACATGCCGCACATCGCCCGCCTGCTGCGGCGCCTGCTCGGCCGTGTCGGCGAGGACGTGGAGTTCCCGGCGCACGGCATGGTGGCGCTGGAGCCGGGTCCGGGGGACGACCCCATGCGCTGGCGGGAGGCGTGGCGCCTGGGTTCCCACGCCGGGAGTTGACGTTGCGTGGTCCTCCGGATGGTGTGATGAAGTGAATAACTTCGATATGCTACGCATGATGCGAACGACGATATCGCTCGACGACCGGCTTGCAAGCAGGTGCGCCGGGAGGCGGCGGCCACGGGGGTCAGCGTGAGCGCCTTCATCGCCGGCATCCTGGATGACGCGCTCAAGAGCCGAGCGGCGGCGAGGCGCGGCGTTGCTTGCAGTGCCGCATTCCGGTGTGCCGCAGCTTCCTAACTGCGGCCGCCGACAGGCAACCGGTCTACTGCATCGGCCACGCTGACGATCGGAATGCCCTCCACTTGGCCAAGGGCCAACATGTGCTTCTTGTCGCCGGAGATGATCAGGTCTGCGCGTCCGGCGATCGCCGTGCCGAGGATCCGGTTGTCGTCCGGGTCGGGTGACACCTCCACGTCGGGCAGGTCGGTGGTGACGACTTCGCCCACCGCCTCCAGGTTGCGCATCAGATCCTCCGCCTCTTCACGGCGGATGTACAGAGCGAGACGCTCACGGCTCAGCATGGCCCGCAGCTCGTCGAGCTGTACCGTGGAGGTGACCAGCGTCAGTCCCTGGTGTTTGACCGCTTCCAGCACCCGGCCGGGTAGTCCGTTCCGCGAAATCAACGCGCTCACGAGGAGGTTGGTGTCAAGGACGATCCGCACGGGCTTGCGCGACCGCGTCATCGGCGAGGGCCTGGACCTCTTCGGCTGAGAGGTGCTGGTTGCGCTCCCAGATCGATTCGAGGGTCTCCCAGAAGATTGCCTGCCGGACGGCGCGGTCGACGAACCGGGACAGGTCTCCCTTCCTGCCCCCGGTTCTGGCCAGGTAGCTGCGAAGACTGCGGTCGGTTTCATCAGGGACGACCAGACTCCAGCGGATGCTCATCGTCAGCACAACTTCATGTATACAGAGGATTCAAGACATACAGAGAAACAAGATCCATGTGAGCATATCAGCATATGTGTTTATGCGCACAAGGGCGTCGGAGCGCGTCCTGGCGACCTGGATCAGCGGAGCGCCCGCAGCTTCTCGTCGAGCAGCTCCCACGCCCGCCGCACGTGCCGCTCCTCGGTGCGTACGTGCCCGACCGCCAGGCGGATGGTGAAACGCCCGTCGAGGCGCGTGTGCGAGAGGAACACCTCGCCGGTGGCGTTGACCGCCTCGATCAGCCGTTCGTTCAGCGTGTCCGCTGCGGCATCGACGGCGGCGTCGGCAGCGCCGCCTGCGGTTGAGGCGCCGGCGTCGGTCCCGGCTCTACCCGGTGCGGCTGCCGCGCCGGCGGGCAAGGCCCGGAAGCAGACGACGCTGAACGGGACCGGCGCCAGCCGCTCGAAGTCGCGGCTCTCGTCCACCCACGCCGCGAACAGCCGGGCGAGCCGCATGTGCTCGGCGAGCCGGTCGCGGATGCCCTCGGACCCGAAGTGGCGCAGGATGGCCCAGAGCTTCAGCGAGCGGAACCGGCGGCCGAGCTGCACGCCGGTGTCCATCAGGTTGCGGACCTCCACGGCTTCCAGCGTCTGCAGGTAGTCGGGCGTCAGAGAGAACGCATCCCGCAGCGTGTCCATGTGGCGGCAGTAGAACGCGCTGAGATCGAACGGGGTGAAGAGCCACTTGTGCGGATTGACGACGAACGAGTCGGCCCGGTCGCAGCCGGCCAGCACGCCCCGCGTCTCCGGCACCAGGGCCGCGACGCCGGCGTAGGCCGCGTCGACGTGCAGCCAGACGCCCTCGTCCGCGCAGATGTCGGCGATGGGGCCGACCGGGTCGACGCTGGTCGTCGAGGTGGTGCCGACGGTGGCGACCACCGCCAGCGGGGTCACGCCGCGTGCGCGATCGGCGGCGATGGCCTCGCGCAGCGCCTCGGGCCGCATCCGGAACTCGTCGTCCGCGGGGACGTGAGACAGCGCGTCGTGGCCCAGGCCGAGCGTCATGATCGCCTTGTCTATCGACGAGTGCGCCTGCTCGGAGGCGTAGACGCGCAACGGACCGACCTCCGGGCGCCCGGCCAGCCCCCGCGTGCGGACGTCGGCCACCGCGCGGTGCCGGGCCGCGGCCAGCGCGTGGAGGCTCGATATGGACGCCGTGTCGTAGATGACCCCCTCGAACGCGTCGGGCAGGCCGAGAAGCTGCCGCAGCCAGCCGAGGGTCACCTCTTCGAGCTCGGTCGCGGCGGGCGACGTCCGCCACAGCATGGCCTGCACGTTCAGAGCGGCGGAGAGGAACTCGGCGAGCACCCCGGCGGCGGCGCCCGAGATGGCGAAGTAGGCGAAGAAGCCGGGGTGGTTCCAGTGTGTGATGCCGGGCACGATCACCCGCTCGAAGTCGCGGAAGATCGCATCGAAGGGGACGCCCTTGTCGGGCGGGGACGGCGGCAGCGCGTCGCGCACCGCGCCCGGCGAATTCTTCGAGAGGACCGGGTAGCGCTCGGTGCGGTTCAGGTAGTCGGCTATCCAGTCGACGAGGGCGTGGCCGTGCCGGCGAAACGCCTCGGCGTCCATGTCGCCGAGGCGTTTCGTTTCCTTGCCGGCCACGGTGCCGCTGCCCGCCGTGTCGTCGGCCACGTGTCGTCGGCCACCGTGTCGCTGTCGGCCCGAGTCCGTCAGTTGCCTGCGCCGACGTACTCGAGCGCGAAGTTCCTCAGCGGGACGCTGCGCAGGCCGATCGCTTCTGCCTCGGCGGTGGCATCCTCCACCGAGTAGCCGTCCTGCTTGACGCGCTTGATCAGCCACATCGCGCCCACCCGGTTGGCGGAGCCGCAGTGGATGTAGACGGGCTGATTGGCCGGCTCGCCCACCGTGTCGAGGAACGCCTCGGCGATCTCGGCCGTCGGCGTGCGGAACGGCAGGTGGACGTAGTTGAGGCCCGCCGCCTCGGCCGCCGCACGGCTGTCGTCGATGTTGGCCCCCTGCTCGCCCGGGGTGCGGAAGTTGACGATGGTGCGGAAGCCCCGTTCCTGCAGCACGGCCAGCGCCTCGACCGGCGTGGCGCCGGCGCAGGCGACGGTGGCGTCGACGCGCGTGTAGTTGCGGACCCCTTCGGGTCCCTCTTCCGCCTGGAAGCTCGGCGCCTGGGCGCCGGCCGGAACCGCGCTCCCCGCGAGCAGCAGCGCAGCCGCGAAGACGACGAAAACAAAACCGATTCTTGACTCTTGCATGGTCCCCGATTGTAGCATCGGGGAAGCGAAGTGCCCGGCGCCGCGCGATCGCGGCCGGAGGCGGAAGGAGCCGCTCGTGCCAGACGTCGTACATACCAGCCGCATGCGGATCGATCGGGTCAAGGGGCCCATCCGCGAGATGTTCCTCGAGGGGTTCGACACGCCGATCCGGTTCGGCGTGCACGGGGGCATCAAGAAGTTCTACGGGGTGGAGCCGGACGAGGACGTGCCCGCGACGCTCGACTACATGGTCGGCGCCGTCGGCGGTTGACTGCTCGGCACCCTTGCACGCGCACTGGAGGTGCGCGACATTCCGGCGCCGCCCGACAAGATCACCGCCGCCGTCGAAGGCGACATCGAAGCGATCGACAAGGTGCTGCGCATCACGCGCATCCGCGTCCGCTACGACCTCACGATCCCGAAAGGGAAGCGCGAGGCGGCCGAGCGCGCTGTCGAGCGGCACCCGACCGGGTGTCCCGCCGCCAACAGCGTGGCCGGCTGCATCGATCTCGACATCCAGGCGGACATCACCGAGGAGTAGCGTCTCACCCGCGGGTGATCGGGCGCGGCGAGGTGGCGCGTCATGGCCGGCGCGTCTGCCTCGATGTACGCCTGACCGGCCGGTGAGCAGGCGCCCGTGGCGACAACCTTCCTCGTCGAGTGGCGTTCGTGGGGGCGCGCCGCCTTCGAGGAGGCGCGGGTTGGGCAGGTCCCGGTGCTGCTGGCCCTCGGACCGCGCTGGTGCCCCGCCAGCGCGTCCATGATGGGCGGGGCGTACGCCGATCCCCGCGTCGCCGATCTGCTGGACGATCGGTTCGTGCCGGTCCGCGTCGATGCGGAAGAGCGGCCCGACATCGCAGACCGCTACGGCCTCGGTGGATGGCCGACGACCGCGTTCCTGACTCCGGACGGTCAGGTTCTGGGCGGGGAGACCTACGCGACGACGGAGCGGATGCGGGACCTGCTGCCGCGCGTGGCCGACGCGTTCGAGCAGCAGCGGGACGCGATCGTCGCGCGCGGCGCCGCGCCTGCCGCACAACCTGCCGTTCCGGCGGCCGCCGCGCCGGATTCCGGCGTCGACGCCTGGGTGGGCGAGTGTCTGCTCGCGCAGTTCGACGAGGAGCACGGCGGCTTCGGCGCCGGGGCGAAGCGGGTCCACGCCGCCGCCCTCGAGCTGGCGTGGCGCCGGGCCGGCGACGGTGACGAGGCGTTCGGCGCGGTGGTCGAACGCACGCTCCGGGCCATGGCCTGGGGCGGGCTCTACGACGAGCTCGACGGCGGCGTGTTCCGCTACTGCGCGCGCCGCGACTGGACCGAGCCGGCGACGGAGAAGCTGCTCGCCGTCAATGCCGAGGCGCTCCGCCTCTTCCTGCTGCCCGACGACGACGGCTGCCTCGACCGGGCCATCGGCGTGGTCGGCTACGTGCGGCGCACGCTGGCCGACCTGGCGCCGGACCATCCCGGGTTCTTCGCCAGCCAGCGGGGCGACCCGGACTACTACCGGCCGCGGACGGAGGCAGATGCACCCGCCGCCGGGCCGCCCCCTGTCGACCGCGCCGTCTACGCCGACGGCACCGCCCTGATGGCCCGCGCGTTCGCCGCCGCGTCGGAGACCCTGCGGGACTCGTCGCTGCTGGAGTTCGCCGTCGACGCGATGGAGCACGTCGTGGCGGGGACCTACGAGCGCGGCGGCGGGATCGCCCACCGGGCCGGCTCCCGCACCGGCGTCCGGGGCCTGCTCTCCGACCAGGTCCGGGCCGCCGCGGCGCTGCTCGATCTCCACGAGCTGACCGGCCGCGAGGTCTATCTCGACATGGCCCAGGAGCTGATGCACTTCGCAATCCAGCACCTGTGGGGCGCGAGCGGAGGCGGCGGCTTCCGCGACCGCGTTCACGGCCCGGAGGACATCGGCCTGTTGCGGGAGCCCCTGCGACCGTTCGCCGTCAACTGCGAGGCGGCGCGCATCCTCCTGAGATTGGCGACCATCACGGCCGACCCCGCGTTTCGGGATCGCGCCGTCGCCACGCTAGCCGCGCAGACGGCGGCCGCCCGCGCGCACGGGGTCGACGCGGCGCCGTACGCGCTGGCCGTGCGCGATCTGCTGGATGTCGACTGAGCGACCGCTGCACATGAGGTCGGTATAGAGTTGGAACAGGAGGGGGCCGATGGACGACGAGCGCATCGCGCGGCAGGCCGTCACGGAAGGAACCCGACACGCCGTGTGGAGCGAGATGCTGGACGCTGCTCGTATGACCCGGTATGCGGAGAAGATGGAGTCGCGCTTCCGTAACCGTCACAGCGCTGTACGCTTTGGTCTGCTGCTTTCCGCAACGGGTAGTGTCGCGACGATCCTGAACATGCTGCCCGAGCAGTGGCAGATGATTCCCAACCTGGGCATCGCCGTTCTGGTCACATGGGACTTCATGTCGGATTACGGCACCAAGATCGCTGTGCTCAACTCCGCCAGGAGGGAATGCCAGGATCTGGAGACCGAGTGGCGGCAGCTCTGGCTGGACGTCGACTCTGCAGCGGTCACCGACTCCGATATCCGGGAACGGAACAAGGAACTCTCCAGGAGACTCGGGCGGGCGACCATCCCCATGGACGTCCATGTGAAGGTGAGCGAGAAGATCAACGTGGCCACCACCGCCGACGCCTACAGAGTGACAGAGGATCGATATGCCACGAGGTGATACGGATCGCACCGGCGGGCCGACACGCCCACCGACTCCCCCACCTCCACCTCCACCGCCTCCGCCAAGATAGAGCCGGCGCGACCACGCGGGAGCTTCGCCGACTCGGAGTGAGTTTCGCCGGACGCCCGCAGCCGCCGTGCTAGACTTCCCGCCCCAGAGGAACCCTTGCCGTCCGATTCCACCATCGTCCCCGCGCTCGAGCGGGTCGCGACTCGTCTGCGCATGGCGTCCGTGCGCGCCACGAGTGCGGCGGGCAGCGGCCATCCGTCGAGCTGCTGCTCGGCCGCGGACATCGTCGCCGCCCTGTTCTTCGGGCACATGCGCTTCGACCCGCAGGACCCGCAGAACCACGACAACGACCGCTTCGTCCTGTCGAAGGGTCACGCCGCCCCGCTGCTGTATGCCGCCTGGGCCGAGGCGGGCTTCGTGCCGCCGGACGACCTGCTGAAGCTGCGGTGCATCGACAGCGATCTCGAAGGGCACCCGACGCCGCGCCTGCCCTTCGTCGACGTGGCGACCGGCTCGCTCGGGCAGGGCATCTGCGCCGCCGTCGGCATCGCGCTCAACGCCCGCCGCATCGGGTCCGGCTACCGCACCTACGTGCTGATCGGAGACGGCGAGTCGGCGGAGGGCTCGGTGTGGGAGGCCGCGCAGGTCGCCGACCGCTACGGGCTCGACAACCTGTGCGGCATCACCGACGTCAACGGCTTCGGCCAGAGCCGGGCGACGCAGTGGGGCCACGACATGGCCGCTTACCGGAGGCGATGGGAGGCCTTCGGCTGGCACGCCGTCGTCGTCGACGGCCACGACGTCGGGGCCATCGCGGCGGCGCTGGAGGAAGCACGCGGGACCACCGGACGGCCGACGATGATCCTCGCCCGCACGGTCAAGGGCAAGGGCGTGTCGTTGATCGAGGGGAAGGACGGCTGGCACGGCAAGCCGATCGAGCCCGGTGCGGATCTCGACGCCGCGCTCGACGAGTTGCACGGCCGGCTCGGGCCGGAAACGGCGGTTCCGGCCATTCCGCGGCCGGTGCGTTCGGATGCGGCGCCGGCGGCGGTCCCCGCCGGTCCGCCGCGATTGCCGTCCCCGCCGGCCTACGAGCGGGGGAGCCACGTGGCGACGCGGACCGCCTACGGCGACGCGCTCGCGGCGCTCGGCGCGGCGGATCAGCGTATCGTGGCGCTCGACGCGGACGTGGGCAATTCCACGTTCAGCCAGACGTTCGAGCGCGCGCATCCGGACCGGTTCTTCGAGACCTACATCGCCGAGCAGGCGATGGTCGGGGCCGCGATGGGACTGGCCGGCCGCGGCGCCATCCCGTTTCCGTCGACGTTCGCCGCCTTCCTGACGCGGGCCTCCGACTTCGTGCGCATGGCGGGCATCGGCGGGATGAACGTCAAGCTCGCCGGCTCGCATGCCGGGATTTCCATCGGCGAGGACGGACCCTCCCAGATGGCGCTGGAGGATCTCGCGATGATGCGCGCCGTGCCGGGCTGCGCCGTCCTCTATCCGTGCGACGCGGTCAGCACGGCGCGCCTCGTCGAGGAGGCGGCCGGTTGCGACGGCATGGTCTACATCCGGACCTCCCGGCCGAAGACCCCGGTCATCTACGGGCCGGACGACGAGTTCCCGATCGGCGGGTCGAAGGTGGTGCGCGAGTCGCCGGACGACGCGGCGACGGTGGTGGCGGCCGGGGTGACCCTGTTCGAGGCGTTGCGGGCGCACGACGCGCTGGCCGCCGAGGGCATCCCGCTGCGTGTCATCGACGCCTATTCGGTGCAGCCGGTGGACCGCCGCGCCCTGGTCGCCGCCGCGGGGGAGACGGGCGGCCGGCTCATCACCGTCGAGGACCACTACGCGGCCGGAGGGCTCGGCGACGCGGTCAGCGAAGCGGTCGCGGCCGACGGCATCGTGGTGGAGCGCCTCGCAGTCCGCGGGGTCCCGCGCAGCGGACGGCCCGACGAGCTGCTCGAACAGTTCGGCATCTCCGCCTCCTGCATCGCCGCCGCGGTCCGCCGTCAGGTCGGCGCCGGCGCGGGAACCGCCGCGGCCGGTCGAGCGTAGTCGGGTGCAGGACGCGCGGCTCCGGGCGAGCTCGACACGGCGGCATTGCGTCCGGCGGTCGATCCCGGTCATGATCCGCGCGCAGGGAGGACGACAGCATGCCGAGCAACGGTTCGTCGGACCCGGCGCCTCCCGTTGCGGCGCCTGCGGCAGCCCCGACGTCGCCCGCAACGCCGGCTGCCGTAGCAGCCCCGCCGCCGCCGGCAGCGGGGCCTGCGTCCGCCCCGCCGCCGGCAGTGGCGGCTGCGCCCGCCCCGCCGCCGCCAGGTGGCCCGCTACTCGTGCACTGCCCGACGTGCGGGCACCGGATCGCGTTGAACGCGCCGACCTGCCCGCAATGCGGCGCGCCGAACCCGGCCGCGGAGCCCACGACCTCGACCAGGACCAAGGGATTGGCGGCGTTGCTCTGTATTCTGGGCTTCATTCTGGTCGCGGGCATGCACCGCTTCTACGTGGGCAAGATCGGCACGGGCATTCTGATGCTCGTGACCTTCGGCGCTCTGGGTGTCTGGACGCTGGTCGATCTCATCCTCATTCTCGTGGGCGAGCTCAAGGACTCTGACGGCTTGCCGTTGAAGCCGTGAAGCAGGGAGCAATGGACATGAAGCTGCGATACCGTCGTCCGGTGAACTGGAGCGGTCGGGTTACCCTGATGGCGGTAGCCGCAATGCTTGGAATCACGATTCTCGGCGCCGACGTGGCGATGCGAGCCCAGTCGCAGGATGCGTTGGGGCACGGCTACAGCCGGCCCGCCCGTAGCCCGCACAGCAGCCGGTCCGAGGTCATCGCCCCGCACGGGATGGTGGCGGCCAGCCAGCCGCTGGCGGCGCAGGTGGGCATCGACATCCTCAAGGCGGGCGGCAACGCGATCGACGCCGCGGTGGCGGTCAACGCCGCTCTCGGGCTGGTCGAGCCGCACATGAACGGCATCGGCGGCGACCTGTTCGCCATCCTCTGGGACGCAGAGACCGAGCAGCTCCACGCGCTGAACGCCACCGGCCGCGCGCCGTACCAGATCAACCGCGAGACGCTGGTCCGGCAGGGCTACACGCGGATGCCGGGCAAGGGACCGTTGACCTGGACGGTGCCCGGCGCGGTCGACGGCTGGCACGAGCTGCTGGAGCGGTTCGGGACGCTGGAGCTCGCCGACGTGCTGGCGCCGGCCATCGCCTACGCCCGCGACGGCTTTCCGGTGAGCGAGATCATCCAGCGGCAGTGGGCAGGCTCGGCCCTCGCCCTGGCGCAGTGGCCCGACTCGGCGGCCACCTACCTGCCCGACGGCCGGCCGCCGCGCGTGGGCGAGGTCTTCAAGAACCCGAACCTCGCCGCCACCTACGAGGCCATTGCGCAGGGCGGCCGCGATGCGTTCTACAAGGGCGACATCGCCCGCCGCATCGTTGCGTTCAGCGAGGGGAACGGCGGCTACTTCACGATGGCCGACTTCGAGGACCATTCGTCGGTCTGGGTCGAGCCGGTCACAACCAGTTACCGCGGCTACGACGTCTGGGAGGTGCCGCCGAACAGCTCCGGCATCCTCGCCCTGATGATCCTCAACCTGATGGAGGGCTACGACGTCGCCGCCCTCGGCCACAACTCGGCCGACGCCATCCACCTCTACGCCGAGGCGAAGAAGCTCGTCTGGGCCGACCGCAACACCTACGTGGCGGACGCCGACGCCAACGAGCTGCCGACGCTGCCGCTCATCACGAAGTCCTATGCCGACGCACGCCGCCGGCTCATCGATCCCGAGCGCGCCGGGCTGGAGGTCGCGCCCGGCCAGCCCTTCGATCACAGCGACACCGTCTATCTCACGGTGGTGGACAAGGACCGCAACGCCATCTCGCTCATCGAGAGTATCTTCGGCGGCTTCGGCTCCGACGTGGTCCCGGGCGACCTCGGCTTCGCGCTCCAGAACCGCGGCTCCGGCTTCTCGCTCGAAGAGGGGCACCTGAACTCGCTCGAGCCGCACAAGCGGTCGCTGCACACCAACATGCCCGCCTTCGTCACCAAGGACGGCAAGCCCTTCATGTCGTTCGGCGTCATGGGCGGCTCCATGCAGCCGCAGGGCCACTGGCAGGTGCTGTCGAACATCATCGACTTCGGCATGAACCTGCAGGAGGCGGGCGACGCCGCGCGCGTGCGCCACAGCCCCAGCCTGCGCCCCGGCGGCACGGTAGCCGTCGAACCGGGCGTCTCCGACGAGGTCATCGCCGAGCTCCGGCACCGCGGCCACCACGTCGAGCGCCAGGGCGGCGGCGGCATGGGCGGCTACCAGGCGATCATGATCCACCCGGAGACGGGGATGCTGCACGGCGGGACGGACCCGCGCAAGGACGGGCAGGTGATCGGGTACTGAGCCCGGTACTTGCCGCGAGAGACGACCGAGAATCGACCCGCGTGGACCAACGCATGTCCCCAAGGGTGTCGACGGTGCCCTTGGGGGCGAAAGCCTTGAGGACTGAGTGGGAAGGCGCCGCTTGGTACAGCCCGCCCCCCGGCGATTCATCCAACCCGCATGACAGCCTCAACCTCAGGTTGAGTCGCGCCCTGAGTTGGCTTGAGCGCGCCGAGAAGGAGTACGGGGCTGGGGTAGGTGACCTGGACGCCGCATTCATCTTCTATTGGATAGCTTTCAATGCCATTTAGGGTCCGCGCAACAATAAGTTCCTAGAAGTGCCTGTAGTCTTGCAGTAGAGCACACCAGCGCCGCGACTCTCGTGATCGGCGACCAGTCTCGTCAGGACGGAGGTTTTCTGGATTCTGAGAGGTGCAACCCCGTCTGGATTATGGCATCATTGCGGTAATATAAACCAGTAATGGTGCCATAAGGAGACCCACCCAGTTCTCCGCCGACACGATCAGCGCCCTACTCGGCAACCAGACCATCGCCTCGCTGGCCGAGGTGATGGCCGCGCTCGGTGCCGGCGCCAGCAGGCGCACCGCGTTCCGCAAGCTCAAGGACATCGACGCCCGCACCAGCTACTCGCATCGTGGCGGCTACTACACCCTCGACCAACTCGCCGACTTCGACGAGCGCGGCCTGTGGTCCTTCGCCGGAGTCCGCTTCTCCCGCGCCGGCACCCTGCTCGCAACCGCCGAGTCGTTCGTCAACCACGCCGAAGCCGGACACTTCGTCGACGAGTTGGACAACCTGCTCGGTGTCGGCACCCAGGACGCGCTGCGTAAACTCGTCGCTGACGAGCGGCTGACACGCCACAAGCTCGCCGGCCAGTTCCTCTACTGCGCGGCCGACCGCACGCAGCAGACGCACCAAGTGCGCAGCAGACGCCTGCTGCTGGCCACGCCCGGACTTGGACAACCCCTACCCGACGCCGACCTGATGCCCGAGGAGTTGCGTGCCGCCATCGTGTTGTTCGCCAGCCTGCTCGACGAGCGGCAGCGGCGTCTGTTCGCCGGCCTCGAAGCGCTCAAGTGCGGGTGGGGCGGTGACCGGCGCATCGCCCGACTGCTCGGCATCGACCCGTCGACGGTCGCTTCGGGCCGGCGGCAACTGGTCGCGCGTGACGTCGAGGTCGACCGGGTGCGGCGCGCGGGCGGCGGACGCACACCAACGGAAAAAAAACACCGGAAGTCATCGTCTGCATCCAAGCCTTGATGGAACACGAGACGGCCGGCGACCCGGTCAGGGGCCTGAAGTGGACACGCCGTACGACCGCCAAGGTCGCCGATGAACTGTGCGCGCTCGGCATCGACGTCTGCCCGCAGACGGTCGCGCGACTGCTCAAGGCGATGGGCTATTCGTTGCGCGTCAACCACAAGAAGCTCGCCGGGGCCTCGCATCCGAGGCGCGACGACCAGTTTCGGAACATCACCGAACTGCGCGAGCGTTGCGCCGCCGACAACGTCCCGGTCATCAGCGTCGACACCAAGAAGAAGGAACTCGTCGGCACGTTCCGCAATCCCGGCGCCAAGTGGGACCGCAGTCCCGAACGGGTCAAGGACCACGACTTCCGCTCAGACGCTGAGGGACTCGCCGTCCCCTACGGCATCTACGACCCGCGGGCCAACGCCGGCACCATCTTCGTCGGCCAGACCGCCGACACCCCGGCGTTCGCCGTCGACTGCATCGAGAAATGGTGGCGCACCGAGGGCTGCAAGCACTATCCCGAGGCCAACGCGTTGCAGATCCTGGCCGACGGCGGCGGCAGCAACAGTTGCACGGCGCGCGCCTGGAAATTCAACCTGCAGCACCGCCTCTGCAACCGGCACGGCTTGCGCGTGACCGTGGCCCACTACCCGCCGGCCACTTCGAAGTGGAATCCAATCGAACACCGCCTGTTCTGCGAGGTCACCAAGAACTGGGCGGGCCGCCCGCTGGACAGCTACGAGACCATCCTGAAGTACCTGCGCACCACACGCACCGCCACCGGGCTGCGCGTGCGCGCGCACCTGGTCCGAAAGACCTACAAGACCGGCATCAAGGTCACCGACGCCCAGATGCGGGAGTTGCGCATTACACCCGACAGCTCAATGCCCAAATGGAACTACACCATCGAACCCATGTAACGAAAAAACGGAAGTTATTCTTGCGCCGGCCCTTACGGGCAGCGGGGGACTTCTCTGGAGAAGAAAGAGTGGGAAATGTGGGGTGACTATCTCGACAGAATAGGCATTCTTGTCGATTCGAACAGCGTAGTCGATGCCACTCTGTGGCGGGGAAGGGCCAAGGTCAAAAGGATCCTGGAGAACAGGTACGTGTACTGGCGGTACTGGAAACATCGCCACAACCCGGCGGAAGAACTGGACTGGGAGAACAGGTTCGACAAGGATCGGGAAACGGCGAAGCAGGCGATCAACGAGCGACAGACCAAGGATGTCCTTCCCAAGCTGTTCGGTCGCCTGTACACGCTGCGCAACCAACTACTTCACGGCGGTGCGACTTGGGCGAGTACGGTGAACCGGGCGCAAGTCGAGACCGGTGCGAGAATCATGGCGTCTCTGGTGCCGCACTTCATCGACCTGATGATCAAGCACCCGGACCACGGTTGGGGCGCTCCACGCTTCCCGGTGGTTCGAGAGAACGCTCCCCTGTCTGGAGCTACAGGAACTGGGTGATGCGCGCGACGAGCCTCAGAGTCCCATCGACACTTTCACATTTCGGTCAACCCACCACACGCTACATCGCGATCCGGTGATCGCCGACGAGCAGTCGCTCGACATTGCTCGTGATGGCTGCCACAACGACTTCGTGGTGGCCCGCGTCACGTCCGCGCTCACAGGATCAAGGCTGGCCGTCGCTTCGAGCCTCGTTAGCCCAAGTTTAACAGCGGTATTACTAAGCCATTGCAGAATCAGCAGTTTACGCCGGCAAGAATGCTCGAGTGGCACTACAAACGCGCGCAAACCGGAAATGGGTCGGTCAGATGGTCGTCTTGCGAACGCCTCCCGGCTGCGGGTCGACGCCGAGCGCGTCGTAGATGGCCCGCTGTCCGGGTTCGGCTTGCGTGGCGGTGCGCACGTGCAGGGTGCGTCGGTCGGGGCGCCGGAAGGTGGCGGTGACGCGCTGCTGGCCTTCGAGGATGCGGCGCAGCGTGGTCCAACTGGCGTGTTCGCCGTGAGCTTGCAGCCGGGTGCGGATGACCTGCACGAGCTGGTAGGCGATGACGGTGATGAACAGGTGGCCGTCGGCCCGCCGCGGCTTGTGGTGGTAGATGGGGCGCAGTCCGAGTTCGGACTTCAGGGCGCGAAAGACGGCCTCGACATCGGTGAGGGTGGTGTAGGTGCGCCACAAGGCGTCTTCGTCCCAGTCGGTCTCGCTGCTGCGCAGGCAATAGACGCCCGGATGGGTGGCCATCGAGCCGTCCTGGGGACGGCGGGTCCAGGTGACGGCGGCGGCCTTCTCACCGGTCTGGTCGGGGGTGACCTCGATCTGGTAGTGCGCGGCGACGCGGGTATGCTTGGCTTTCAGTCGCCCGATGCGCTGCCAGACCTGTCCGAGGCGCTTGTGGGCGCGGGGGCGCGCCAGCCCGTCGTTGAGCGTGGTCAGGGCGGCCTCGAAGCGGTCGGCGGCCCGCTCGACGATGGCCCGCTCCTTGTGGGCTCGCTCTTCGGAGTAGCAGTACTGAGGTTGCCCCGATCCCGTGGACGGGTTAATGCTTGCGGGCTCACATCATGACACATTCTCCGATGAACGTCGTTTCCGTGTCAGTCATCGACGACAACCGCTGTGGGAGTGTGGGAATCTCGCGGCCCCGGTGCAGGGCGTGATCGGCGACGATCGCCCGCGAGATTTCCAACGGGCTGGGGGCGCCCGCCTCGCCGACCTTCAGATTCAGCAGGACGTTGACCGGGCGTCCCCAGACCGGGCACTTCCACAGCGCCCCCGTGGATGCGGCACACGACCCGCAACAGCGGTTCGTCTCGCGAAGCCGAAGGCGAGCCGTGTACTCTGTTGATCACCATTTCCTCCGTGGGTTTCCAAGTCAACTACGCACCGTTACGTAACCGGCCTCAAGCCCCCGCAGCAAGGCCGGTGACGGCGTGAGTCGTCACCGGCAATCCGAGCTCCACCTGACTCGTGGGCGCCTGCAGAGCCTTCACCGGCCGGGCCCCGTCCACAGTTTCTGCCGCATGGAGACGTTCGAACTCCAGCGGCGACACGTAGCCCAACGCCGAATGGCGGCGCCGCGTGTTGTACCAGCCCTCGACGAAATCAAAAACCGCCGCCCGCGCCTCGGCGTGCGTGGACAAGCTCGTGCGGGCCAGCAGCTCGCACTCGAGCGTCGCGAAAAAGCTCTCCGCCATCGCGTTGTCGAAGCAATCTCCCACCGAACCCATCGACAGCGCCACGCCTGATTCACGGCAGCGGGCTCCGAAGGCCAGCGACGTGTACTGGCAGCCCTGGTCGGAATGATGGATGACCGCCTCGGGCCGGCGTTGCGCCACGGCCATCTCCAGCGCCTCGACCACCAGCTCCGTGCGCAGGTGCGCAGCCATGGCCCAGCCGACCACCCGCCGACTGAAAACGTCCAGAACGATGGCCAAGTAGAGGAAGCCTGCCAAGGTCGGAATGTAGGTGATATCGGCCACCCACAGGCGGTTCGGCGCGTCGGCCTCGAAGCACCGCTCGACCCGGTCCGGGGCCGGCCGCGCTTGCACCTCTCGGCGCGTCGTGCGGGGGCCGCGGCGCCGGCTCACCCCAGCGATGCCGGCCTCGCGCATCACCCGCGCGACCCGCTTGCGGCCGACCGCGGCACCGGCTTCGACCAGTTCGGCGTGAATCCGCGGCGCGCCGTACGTGCCCCGGCTGCCGGCATGAATCTCCTGCACGCGGGCCGTCAGCTCCGCATCGGCCTGCGCACGAGCTGACGGTGGACGTTGACGCCACGCGTAGTACCCGCTCGTGGAGACACCGAGCACGCGGGCCATCGTGGCGACGCGAAAACGAGCCTGGTTCGTGCTCATGAACCGGTAGACCTCCCGGATCCGGTCTCCCGCGCGAACCAGGCCGTGGCTTTTGCCAAAATTTCGCGTTCTTCGCGCAACCGCCGGTTCTCCCGGCGCAGCCGACGAATCTCCTCATGTTCTTCGGTGCGCAGGCCGTCGGAGCGCTTGCCCGCGTCGCGATCAGCCTGCGCGACCCAGTTTCGTATCGCCTCGGCCGACGGCTCGAACTCCCGAGCGAGGTCTCCCGGTGTACGTCCGGACTGAACCAGCTCGACCATCTGCTGTCGGAATGCCGCCGCGTACGGCGGTCTCGACTTCGGCATCGTGGACTCCTCCTCCTCCTCGCCAAGAGGATAAGTGTCCGCGGAACTGGGGCAACTTCAGTACAGGCGGACCTCGCCGGGGTCGGTCGAGACGACCTTGTGCAGATGCACGGTCTGTTTGGATCGGGTCTGGATCGACACGGCGGTCTCGGCGTCGAACTGCCGGTGGCGTTCGCGGCTGACGACCAGATAGCGGTAGCGGTTGTCGCGCAGCCACCCGATGGCGGCCTCGGTGGCGACGCCGCGGTCCATGACCACCAGGGCGCCGGCCGGTGCATCGAGTGCCTCCAGCATGCCGGCCAGCGTGCGGTGTTCCCGGACGTTGCCGGCGAAGACCTGCGAGCGTCGCACGAAGCCGCTGGCGTCGAGCATCAGGCCCAGGGTCAGCAGCGGACAGTCGCTGCGCTTCTCTTTCGAGTGTCCGCGCTTTGCCTGCGGTTGCGCGCCCGCCTCGCCTTCGAAGTAGGTGTTGGTCAGGTCGTAGAGGGTGACGGTCGGCTGCAGGTCGAACAGGCCCATGGCCCGCTCGAACAGATGCGCCTCGATCGCCTCGCGATGCTTCACCAGCGCATCCGAGGCGCGGTAGAGCTGCATCGGGCTGACGGTCTCGAAGTCGACGCCGAGCAACTCGCCGAGGCCGCTGCGGGTTTGCAGCCAGCGGTGCGTCGCGCGCTCCGAGGCCGGCTGGGCCAGACGCCCGACGATGGCGCCGGCCGCCGCGGTGCGCAACGCGCCGTTGACGCCCAACTCGGCCAGCAGGGCCGGCAGGCCCAATTGCTCCAGGGCCCACAGGCCGACCTGCTCGACGCCGACGCTGCGGGGGCGGACCAGGCGCAGCGAGTCGACGTCGACCGGCTGCATGCGGATTCCGGGGCAAACCGATCACCGATTCCGGCCGAAACCGATCACTGATTCCGATCCAAAGCGATCACCGATTCCGGTCGAAACCGATCACCCTGAGTCGGGGCTGAGCGACGCGGGACAACCCCGCCGGCGTGGGATCCTCCCTGCTTTTGCAGGAGGGATAGAAGCTGGCGAACAGGAGGTTGTCCATGCGGAAGATTCGAGAGGTGCTGCGGCTGTACTTCGCCGCGGCGTTGAGCATTCGGGCGATTGCCCGCAGCCTGGGGACATCGCCGTCGACGGTGGGCGAGTACCTGCGCCGCGCCAAGGTGGCGGGGGTGAGTTGGCCGCTACCCGAGGCGATCGACGACGCCGGGCTGGAGCGCCGGCTGTTTCCGGCGCTCCCGTCGAGCCACACGTCGCGTCCGCTGCCGGACTGGAGCGAGGTGCGCCGGGAGCTGCGGGGCAAGAACGTAACGCTGGCCTTGCTCTGGGAAGAGTACAAGGCGATCCATCCCGAGGGGTTGCAGTACAGCCGGTTCTGCGAGCAGTACCGGGAATGGGCTGGAAAGCTCGACCTGGTGATGCGCCAGGAGCACCGCGCCGGCGAGAAGCTGTTCATCGACTACGCCGGGCAGACGGTGCCGGTGGTCGACCCCGAGACCGGCGAGGAGCGTCAAGCGCAGGTCTTCGTGGCCGTGCTCGGCGCCTCGAGCTACACCTTCGCCGAGGCCACCTGGACGCAGACCCTGCCGGACTGGACGGCCTCGCACGTACGAGCCTTCGAGTTCTGCGGCGGTTGTCCCGAGCTCGTGATCCCAGACAACCTGCGCTCGGGAGTCAGCGGCGCCCATCGCTACGAGCCTGACCTGAATCCGACCTATCACGACCTCGCCTCCCACTACGGCGTGGCGGTGCTGCCCGCGCGGGTGCGTCGCCCAAGGGACAAGGCGAAGGCGGAGGTCGCCGTTCAAATCGTCGAGCGGTGGATACTCGCCGCGCTTCGCCATCGCAGGTTCTTCTCGCTGGCCGAGCTCAACGCCGCGGTCTCCAAGCTGCTCGACCGGCTCAACACGCGCCCGTTCCGCAAGCTCCCGGGGTCGCGGCGCTCGCAGTTCGAGCAGCTCGACCGGCCGGCCCTGCGCCCGCTGCCCTCCAGCCGGTACGTCTTCGCCGAGTGGAAGACCGTGCGCGTACACATCGACTACCACGTGGAAATCGACCGCCACTACTACTCGGTTCCACACGCGCTGGTCGGGCGCCAGCTCGACGTCCGACTGACCGCCCGCACCGTCGAGTGCTTTCATCGCAGCCAGCGCGTTGCCAGCCACGTCCGTTCCTCGCACAAGGGGCGTCACACCACCGCGACCGAGCACATGCCCGAGAAGCACCGCCAGATGGGCGAATGGACCCCGGACTGCTTCATCCGCTTGGCCGAGAAGATCGGGCCGTCGACCGCCGCCCTGATCACCGCCGTCCTCAATTCGCGGCGTCACCCACAGCAGGCCTACCGTTCCTGCCTCGGTCTCCTGCGTCTGGCCAAGTGCCACGGCGACGCCCGCCTGGAAGCGGCCGCCACACGGGCGCTGGCCATCGGCAGCTACAGCTACCGCAGCGTTGAATCGATCCTCAAGCACCGACTCGACGAGACGTCCGCCGAGCAATTCGACCGCGCCGACCCGGTCGAGCACGACAACATCCGCGGCGCCCTCTACTACCAGTGATTGCTGAAAGGAACGCCCAGATGCTGACTCATCCGACCGTCGAGAAGCTCCAACAGCTACGATGCGCCGGGATGGCCAAGGCTCTCGCCGAGCAGTTCGACTCGTCCGAGGTCGAAGCCCTCTCGTTCGAGGAACGGCTCGGTCTGCTCGTCGACCGCGAGCTTACCGAGCGTTACTCCCGACAGCTCACCAACCGACTGCGGCGCGCCAAGCTGAAGCACGACGCCTGCATCGAGGACATCGACTTCCGTCACCGTCGCGGGCTCGACAAGCAGCTCGTCCTCTCGCTCGCCGACGGGCGCTGGGTCCGCGAGCATCTCAACGTCCTGATCTGCGGCCCGACCGGCATCGGAAAAAGCTGGATAGGATGCGCGCTCGCCCACAGCGCCTGCCGCAACGGACACAGCGCGTTGTATGTCCGCGTGTCCCGGCTGCTGAGCGCCCTGGCCATTGCGCGCGCCGACGGGCGCTACCCGAAGCTGCTCGAATCGCTCGCCAAGACCGAGGTGCTGGTGATGGATGACTGGGGGCTGGCCCCATTCAACGCGGAGAACCGCCACGACCTGCTCGAAGTCCTCGAGGACCGCCACGGCGTCCGCTCGACGGTCGTGACCAGCCAGGTTCCCGTCGACAAGTGGCATGACATCGTCGGCGACCCGACGCTCGCCGACGCGATCCTCGACCGTCTCGTGCACAATGCGTACAAGCTCGACCTGAAAGGAGACTCGATGCGGAAACGAAGCCGACCGTCGACCCGAACGGAGACCCGGGACTCATGATTTCGTCCCGCGTCGCTTCGCTCCGACAGGTGATCGGTTTGCGTCGGAACAGGTGATCGGTTTGCGCCGGAACAGGTGATCGGTTTGCCACCGGAACGGGTGATCGGTTTCACCGGAATGCGCAGGCTGCACGTCGGTCGACTCGGCGGCCGATCCCTTCACCGGCGTGCCGCGGGCGACCAACTGTGCGGCTATGCGTTGCGCTTCGTGCTCGACGGCGGTCGGGCAATTGGCCACCAGGGGTGTCTGGCCGGCCAGGATGTCGTCGATGCGGGAGCAGACCAGCGGCCATTGCGCCTGGGGAATGTCGAGTGGCGTCCGAGATTGAGCAGGGTGCGCTGGCGGACGGCGTTTCCGATGCGCTCGGAGTGGACGAGGCGATGCGAGAAGTAGGGCTGTCCGTCTTCGGTCCGCCGGGTTTGGGTGCGCCGAATGAACACACGCCCACGATAGCGGGTGCACGTCCCCCGAGGCAATGCTCTTTCTGACGATTATGGCACTACATTCAGTCCCACCGACCCTCGGTCCTTTATAATCAACAAGTTGCAGGCCTGCGACCCCCGAAATATCGCCCAAATCGACAAAATCGTCGGGAATCCTGTTAAAGATGGGTTAGTCCGCGAAGATGAATCCTGGACGACGTTCGCGGCCGGTCAGAGGTCGTCGTACGCGGCATCGGCGGGGTTGTCCCACAACTCGGCGAGCACCGGGTCCGCAGAGGCTCTCAGGGCAGTGGAATCGCACGACATCTCGTCGGGCAAGTCATCGTGCAGCCGCGCTTCGATGGCGTCCCACGGGTTCTGCCGGATGGACTGGTACCCCTGTACTGCAGCGAGCCGGATGCGTCGCTGTGTCTCGCGGGTCACGTTGATGCTCCGTCTGGCGCGTTGGGCGTCCAGATCCATCGTTTCATCGCTCCGCGTCCCATTCTTCGCCGATCTCAGCCGCAAGGTCGGTGCCTGGTACGATCGTCACAGTGCCCCTGAGTGCGCCGAAGATGCGCGAGAATGAACCTCCCCGAGCGTTCGCAGGCACAACGGCGTCACGCGCGGGCTGCGGCTCACCTTCGAATGATGCCTTGAGGAACACCAGATTGCGGTTGCACATGTGGGCTCTCGCGGAGTCGCATGAGTCTACTGCGGTCTTGGGGTTCATTGCGACTCGGCCCTTGGCGCGTGTTTGTGCAGCAAATGCGCGCTATAATCGCCGTATATTGTGCGGAGAATAAACATCCACGAGCAGCGCGACTGGCCGCGCCTGCACTGGGACCGTGAGGCCGTAGTTGACGCGCTGGCCGACGTGAGGCACCGGCAGGGGCGCCTGATTGGCCGCATGGAGGCGCTCGGCTTCGATCTGCAGCGCGAGGCGGTGCTCGGAACGCTTGTCGAGGATGTCGTCAAGAGCAGCGACATCGAGGGGAAGAAGCTCGACGCGGGGGAGGTCCGGTCCTCGGTCGCGCGGCGTCTCGGCATGGACGCCGGGGGCATCGGTCGGGCGGATCGGGATGTGGAAGGCGTCGTCGAGATGATGCTGGACGCAACAGGGCACTACGACGAACCTCTGACCGCCGAGCGCCTGTTCGATTGGCAGGCGTCGCTGTTTCCGACCGGCCGCAGCGGCATGAAGCGGATCAGGGTCGGCGCCTGGCGCGACAGCGACTCCGATCCCATGCAGGTAGTCTCCGGCCCGGCAGGCCGCGAGCGTGTGCACTTCAAGGCGCCGGCGGCTGGCAGACTCGATGCCGAGATGGAGACGTTCCTGGACTGGTTCGAGGCGCCGGCGGACACCGATCCGGTGCTCAACGCGGCGTTGGCCCATCTTCGGTTCGTGACCATCCACCCGTTCGACGACGGCAACGGCCGCATCGCACGCGCGGTCGCGGACATGGCGTTGGCCCGCTCGGAACACGGCTCGCAGCGCTTCTACAGCATGTCGTCGCAGATCCGCGCGGAGCGCAATGCCTACTACGACATCCTCGAGCGGACGCAACGGGGTACGACCGACATCACCGAGTGGGTGGGCTGGTTTCTCGCCTGCCTTGGCCGCTCCATCGACAGTGCGGCGACCGCCCAGGCCGGGGTGCTGGCCAAAGCGCGATTCCGGGAGCGAACGGCCGGCCTTTCCCTGAACGATCGCCAGCGCCTCGTCCTGAACCGCCTGCTGGACGGCTTCGAGGGCAAGCTCACCACCTCGAAGTGGGCGAAGCTCGCGAAGTGCTCCCAGGACACGGCCCTGCGGGACATCGCGTTCCTGGTCGACCGCGGCGTCCTCGTCCGCAATCCGGGCGGCGGGCGCAGCACCAGTTACGGACTCGCGACGGATAGCTGACGATGGCGCAGACGCAGTGTCACTCCGGCCACACGAACTCGCGCCCGGGGCGGCGGTCTCGCCACGCCTCCACTTCCTCCGGGGTCAACTCCGGCCAGTCGAAGCTTGCCTGCGCGTGCCAAGCCTGGAGTGCGTGCCAGATGTCCGTCTTCCGCTGCTCGGGTCCGGGATGTTCGGATGCATCCTGCGAGCCGCGCCGGTTGCGATCAGACAAGCTCCACCTCCCACGACGCCACGTTGCGGGCATCCCGGTCCAACTCCACGCCGATCAGGTGGATCGGCTGGTCCAGGTGACGGTACTTGTCAGCGTAGCGTTTCTGTTTCAACTGTGCCATCGCCCGGCCCGTGGATGCGTCGTCGGAGGAGAGGGCGCCCGTTCGCGCACGCGAGGCGGTCGTGCGTTCTCCCGCTCCATCGATCACCTTGAGCTCGAACAGGTAGACGTTGTCGTTGAAGTGGACGGCCATGTCGAGGCGGCCGTGGCTGCTGCTGTCCTCCACGGTGACGTCGAGGCCGAGCGCGGCGAAGCAGGAATAGAAGACGCTGGCGTAGTGGCCCTCGTAGCGCGCGATCTCGTTCTTCGTGTGCCACTCGTAAGGGATGCTGGCGAAGAGCGCCCGGAACAGCGACTCCAGGCCCGCGAAGTCGTTGGCCAGCAGCAGGTCGTACAAGCGGGCCGTGTGCTCCGCCAGGTGGGGTGGTCGCCCCAGCAGGTGGCGCAGCAGGTTCTCGTTCAGGCTCTGCCGTACTTCGCGGTTGGGGTAGCCGAGCCGGTAGTACTTCTTGCCGCCGCGCCGCTCTTCGCCGCGGATGGTCAGGTAGCCGGTCTGGAACAGCAGCGCCTCGGTGGCGATGTCGTCCACGTCGAAGGTCGACAGCAGGTCGCGCTGGCTCAGCATGTCGTCCAGCTTCGGGGAGTCGATGCGCCGGCTGGCGAGCATGTCGACGAGGAACGTCGGCGTGCCGGTTTCGAACCACCACGCCTCGAAGTCCCGGCGGTCGAACAGCAGCAGGATGTCGAAGGGGTTGTAGACGCGCTCCTCGCCGAGCCAGTTGTAGCCGTTGTACCAGTCGCGGATTTCGTCCCGATCCAGGCCGGGAAGCTCCGGCGCGAACACCGCGTCCAGGTCCGCGTCGGTGTAGCCGCAGACGGCCGAGTAGCGCGGATCCAGGGTGATGTCCTTCAGGTTGTTGAGGCCGGAGAAGAGGCTGACCCTGGAGAACCGGCTCACGCCGGTGAGCAGCGTGAACTCGACGTGCGCGTCGCTCTCCTTGATCGTCGCGTACAGCCCGCGCAGATGATCCCGGTTGGCGCGAGCGACCGCCGGCGTATCCAGGGCGTCCAGGATCGGCTTGTCGTACTCGTCCACCAGCACCGCGACACGCTGTCCGGTGCGCTCGTGCAGCGTCTGCAACACGTGTCGAAAACGGGCGTGCGCGGCGTCGTAGCCGGACGCGACGTCCGTCCGGCGCTCGATGGCGTCGAGCTGCGCCATCACGTCCTCGGGCAGGCCTTCAGGATCGCCGAATCGACCGCTGCCGAAGCTCAGCCGTACCACGGGACGGCGCACGGACCAGTCCCAGTGCTCGTGGATGGCCAGACCCTCGAACAGGGGCTCGTTGCCCTCGAACAGCTCGTTCAGCGTGTCCAGGAACAGGCTCTTGCCGAAACGCCGCGGGCGGGAGAGGAAGTAGTGCTTCCCCTCCTCCACCATCCGCCGCGCCCAGCCCGTCTTGTCGACGTAGTAATAGCCTTCCTCGCGGATCTGGCGGAACGTCTGTATCCCGATGGGCAGCTTGCGTTTCTCGATGTCAGCGTTCCTGTGGGACGAAGACGTCGCGGGCCGGCATCTCGACTGCCGGCAGCGTCGTGGCGTTCATCGCTTCGTCGGCCCCGATGAGGCCGTTCTCGGCCAGGATCCAGGCGACGAGGCCGTAGACCTGGTCGGCCTCCAGCGTGCCCGGCGCGTTCGACGGCATCGCGCGGCGGATGTAGTCGAAGAGCGTCGTGGCGTAGGGCCAGTAGTTGCCCACGGAGTACGGCACGTCGGGGCCGTCGCCGCGCCACTCCTCGTAGCGCGGCCCGAACGGCGGCGTGGTCTCCGGCGTGTAGCCGACGAGCCGGTCGGCGATGCCTCCTTCTCCGGCGGCCCCGTGGCACACGGCGCACTGCCGGCCGTAGATCGGGGCGCCGCTCGTCGCCGTGCCCTCCCCCTCCGGCAGGCCGGTGCCGTCGGGCATGACGTCGATGTCCCAGGCGGCGATCTCTTCCGGGGTGGCCGCCCGCCCGATACCGAACGACTCGGGCATCGTTTCCGCGCCGTCACCGCCGGCATTCTGTGCCGCGGCAGGCGCCGCGAGCGCGAGACCGGCGGCGGCCAGGGCGAGCGCGACGAGGAGGCGCGGCGTGCAGGCGCGAGGCAGCGTTACGCGTCCCACGGCGGCTCCTCCCGGTAGTAGACCTGCCCGTTCGGCTGGATGCGCCAGGCGGTGATGGGGTTGAGGTGATACCGGCGCGCCCGGCGGCCGCGGACGGCGCGCAGCGCGGCGCGGGTCGGCTGGACGTAGCCGCTGTCGTCGGTGGCCCGGCTCATGATCTCGGTCTCGGAGCCGTCCCAGCGCCACAGGTGCCGGAAGCGGGTGTGCGCCTGCCGCAGCACGGGCTCCTGCAGGCGCGCCGCCTGCCAGGTCCGGCCGCCGTCGGTGCTGACGTCCACCTGCGCGATGGTGCCCCGCCCGGACCAGGCGACGCCGCGGAGCTCGATCCAGCCCGGCTCGACCACGTCGGGGTAGGCCGGCGAGGTGATGATCGAACGGGCGTCGAAGACGAAGCTGAACTGCCGGGCCGTGCCGTCGGCGAGCGGGTCGGTGTACTTCGAGGTCTCCTCGCGCGTCATGAACGGGGCGTCGGCCAGCTCGAGGCGGCGCAGCCACTTGACGTTGGAGTTGCCCTCCCAGCCCGGCAACAGGAGCCGCGCCGGGTAGCCCTGCGACGGCCGCAGCGCCTCGCCGTTCTGGGCGTAGGCGATCATGGCGTCGTCCCAGGCCTTCTCCATCGGGACGCTGCGCGTCATCACCGCGGCGTCCTGTCCCTCGGCCAGGAACCACGTTGCGCCGGGGCGCGCGCCGACCTCGCGGAACAGCGTGGCGAGCGACACGCCGGTCCACTCGGTGGTGGACGTCATGCCGCAGACCAACTCTGGCCTCGTCTCCGGTCCGGCCCCGGTGGGATAGTTGCCCGAGCATTCCAGGAAGCAGACCCGCGACGTGGCGGGGAACCGCTTCAGCTCGGCGAGGGTGAGAATCGTCGGCCGCTCGACCAGGCCGTGGATCAGGAGCCGGTAGTCGTCGGGGTCGATCTCCGGCACGCCGCCGTGGTGCCGCTCGAAGTGGAGGTCCGACGGCGTGATCATGCCGTGCAGATCCTGCAGCGGCGTCCGCGAAGAGAGGCCGGTGACCCTGCCGCGCGCCAGCGGCTCGTGCGGTGAGCGTGCGCCGAGTGCGCTCGCCGGCCCCCCCGGCGCCTTCGTGGTGTCCTGCGCGTGCACGCGCTGGCCGACCGGCGCAAGCGTGGCGGCGCCGATGGCGCCTGCCGCGCCGGTCAGGATATCCCGACGGGTGACTGTTCTCGCCATGGGTCCTCCCTCCGTGAGACGCACGACCGAACCGGATGCCCGGTGTGAGCCCGAGGCCTGCGGCCGGGGCGATGGTTCCGGCGCCGGCGACGCGTTCATGCGGCGTTCAGCGCGCGCAGGGCGCCGATGATCTCCTCCGATTCCGGAAACCGCTGCTCGGCGTGCTTCGAGAAGATCATCCTGCCGTCCGCGACGACGTCGAATATCCCGTTGGTGCCCTCGATCAGCTCGGTTTCCAGACCGAGCGCGCTCTTGATCTCGGCCGCCAGACTGGAGGCCCTGGGCAGGTACTTTCAACGGGTGCAGTACGTGATCGACAGCTTCATCGGCTCGACTCCTTGTCTCCGTATACTACCCGTTGCGCGAATCCGCGTGAACCGGCGCGTTTCCCATGTCCAGCGAGCGCCTGCGCGTCACCACCGCCGACATCACGACGCTGCGCGTCGACGCCATCGTCAATGCGGCCAACGCGAGCCTGCTCGGTGGCGGCGGCGTGGACGGCGCGATTCACCGCGCCGCGGGCTCCGGACTCCTGGCCGAGTGCCGGACGCTGGGCGGGTGCTCCACCGGTGACGCGAGGATAACCGCCGGGTACGACCTTCCGGCACGCCACGTGATTCACGCCGTCGGACCGGTCTGGCGCGGCGGGTCGAAGGGTGAGCCGGAGCAGCTTGCCGGCTGCTACCGGCGGGCGATCGAGCTGGCGCGCGAGCACGGGCTGCGCACCATCGCCTTCGCTGCCATCAGTTGCGGTATCTACGGATACCCGCCGGAACAGGCGGCGGCGGTCGCCGTGCGGACGGTGGTCCAGGCCCTGGCCGGCGCTCCATCCGTCGAGCGCGTCGACTTCGTCTGCTTCGAGCCGCGAATCCGGGCGGCGTTCGAGCGTGCACTTGCCACTTGCGCGCATGGAGAATCCGCGTGACCGAGGCGGCGAGCAGGGGAGCGGCGAGTGGGGAAGTGCCGGCCGCGGCGCTGCGCTGGGTGTGCGGGCTGCTCGACGAATGCGCCATCCCCTTCCAGTTGACGGGCGACGTCGCCGCCGCCGCGTACGGCGCCGCGCGGCCGATCCGCAGCGTGGAGTTGTTCATCGCGGCCGAGCACGTGCCCGCTCTGTTGCGGGGCGCGGCGGAGCACGTCGTCGACTATCCCTGGCGCCGGCGTGAAGATGTCTGGGACCGCGTCGCCCTGTCGCTGTCCTTCGACGGGGTGACGATCGACGTCTGCATCACGGAAGCCGCCCGGTTCAGGGAGGCGGCCACGGGGTCGTGGCGGGACGCGGCCATCGACCCCACGGCGTCCGTCACCGTGAAGGTTCGGGGCGTCGAGGCGCCGGTGATGCCGCGCGAGCAGCTCCTGGACCAGAAGCGGAGACTCGACCGGGAGATCGACCGGCGGGACCTGAGTGACCTCGCAGGGGAGGATGCGTGACACGCGGCCCACGCGGTTCCGACTGTGCGCGCTCGCGGCGCTCGGCATCGAGCGAGAATGGACCATCACCCGCCATTGCAAGTAGGATAACCGGCCCGCGTACGCTGCGGCCGGTAGTCGGCGTGTCGCAGCGAAGGGTGGGCAGGAGCCTCGCGTGAGGCTGCCGTTCGAGACTCGCGTCGCCGCGCGGGCCGAGCATGGTCGCTCCGCGAACCGGCGGGCGCTATGCTGTAGGAACGCGGGTTGTGCCCGCGTTGAGGAGGAACGATGCTGTTCGCCAATCCGGCCAGTCTGCGGATGCCCACCGCGGCGGAGGCGCTGCCCGGCCGCGCCGCGCCGCTGTCGGTGCCCGCGGGGCACTTCGTGCACGGGCGCCCGATCGGCCCGCCGTTCCCGGAGGGGACCCGCAAGGCGGTGTTCGGTATGGGTTGCTTCTGGGGCGCCGAGCGGACGTTCTGGGAGCTCGACGGCGTCTACTCGACCGCTGTCGGCTATGCCGGCGGATACACGAAGAACCCGACGTACGAAGAGGTGTGCAGCGGCGGCACGGGCCATTCCGAGGTGGTGCTCGTCGTGTACGACCCGCGCGTCATCGACTTCGAACGCCTCTTGCAGGTCTTCTGGGAGAGCCATGACCCGACCCAGGGGATGCGGCAGGGCAACGACGTCGGCACCCAGTACCGCTCCGTGGTGCTCGTGGACGCAGCGGAGCAGCAACGGGCGGTCGAGGCGTCGCGGGACGCGTACCAGCCGGGCCTGACCGCGGCCGGCTACGGCCCGATCACGACGGAAATCCGCATGTTGCCGCTCTTCTACCACGCCGAGGAGTACCACCAGCAATATCTGGCCAAGAACCCCGGCGGCTATTGCGGCCTCGGCGGGACCGGCGTCTCCTGCCCGCGGCCGGTGGAAGCCTCGCAAGCCTGAGGGGAGCCGGCCGCGGCCCGATGATCGACTGGACCGCCTACGAGGCGGTGCTCTTCGACCTCGACGGCGTGCTCACCGCCACCGCCAGGCTGCACGCGGCGTCGTGGAAGCGGATGTTCGACGACTATCTGCGGGGCCGGGCGTCCGCGCGCGGCGAGCCGTTCCGCCCGTTCGAGATGCCGGGCGACTACGCACGGTTCGTCGACGGCCGGCCGCGCTACGACGGCGTCCGGACCTTCCTCGCCTCGCGCGGCATCACGCTGGAAGACGGCGTTTCCGACGATGCGCCCGGGCTGGAGACGGTCTGCGGCCTCGGCAACCGGAAGAACGCGATGTTCGGCGAGCTGCTGGCCAGCGAGGGGGTCGAGGTCTACGAAGGCTCTCTGGCGGTGGTCCGGCACCTGCTCCGCAACGGCGTGCGCTGCGCCGTCGTCTCTTCGAGCCGCAGTTGCGAGTCCATCCTGGAGGCGGCCGGACTCGCCGGCCTGTTCGAGCTGCGGGTCGACGGCCAGGTGGCCGCCCGGCAGGGCCTGGCCGGCAAGCCGGCGCCCGATACGTTCGCCTACGCGGCGCGGGTGCTCGGCGTATCCCCGTCGCGGGCCGTCGT
This sequence comes from Vicinamibacterales bacterium, assembly GCA_965116825.1. Taxonomy (GTDB): domain Bacteria; phylum Acidobacteriota; class Vicinamibacteria; order Vicinamibacterales; family UBA8438; genus WTFV01. The sequence continues at coordinate 1,219,104 of OZ220736.1, read as the reverse complement.
GGTCGAGGATGCGATTGCCGGTGTTGAAGCCGGCAGGTCCGGCGGGTTCGGCCTGGTCGTGGCGATCGATCGCACCGGGGACTCGAACGCGCTCGCAGGGGCCGGCGCCGACCGCGTGGTGACCGACCTGGGCGACACGTTGCAACGCGCAGACCGGGACGAAGCCCGCCCCCCGGAGGCGCGCTGACCGATGGGCGACTCTCACCGCCGGCACCCGTCGCAGGACATCTATTCGCGCGAGCCGTGGCGCCTGGTGGAGACTCGTTTCGACGAGCGCCATCTGGCTGCGGCCGAGTCGCTGTTCGCCACCGCCAACGGCTACCTGGGGATGCGCGGGACGTGCGACGAGGGGCAGCCGGTGGTGCACAACGGCACCTACGTCAACGGCTTCCACGAGACATGGCCGATCGTCTACGGCGAGGAGGCTTACGGCTTCGCCAAGCTGGGTCAGACCATCGTCGACCTCCCGGACGCGAAGATCATCCGGCTGTACGTCGACGACGAGCCGTTCTTCCTGCCGACCGCGACCCTGGAGGGATTCGAGCGGGCGCTCGACATGCAGGCCGGCACCCTGGATCGGGAGCTGGTCTGGGCCCACTCGTCGGGGCAGCGTGTGTCGATCCGGTCGCGGCGTCTCGTGTCGCTGGAGCACCGGCACCTGGCGGCGATCGAGTACGAGGTCACGCTGCTGGCGAACGACGCGCCCGTCGTCATCGTGTCGGAAGTGGTCGACGGCGGCCGTGAGACGCATCCCAACGGCGATCCACGTACCCGGCAGCTCGGCTGCGAGGTGCTCGACGCGCAGGTGAGCCGCGTCGCGGGCGCCCGCGTGGTACGTGGCTACGCGACCAGGTCGAGCGGGATGACGCTCTCGTGCGCCCTCGATCACGAGGTGCGGACCGGCTGCTCGTTCAGCGTGAAGACATCGGCCGACGACTCGGCCGGCCGGGTCGTCTATTCCATCGACGGCACGGTCGGAACCCGAATCCGGCTCGTCAAGTACATCACCTACCACACGTCGCGGCGCCCGCAGGTGGAGGAGCTCTGCCAGCGGGCCGAGCGGGTTCTCGACCGGGCCGTGGGGCGCGGATTTCCGGACCTGCTGGTGAGCCAGCGGCGCTTTCTCGACGACTTCTGGCAGCGCAGCGACGTGGAGGTGAGCGGGAACCCGGAGTGGCAGCAGACGATCCGCTTCAACCTGTTCCAGATGTGCCAGGCGACCGCGCGGGCGGAGGGGGTCGGCGTGCCGGCCAAGGGCCTGACCGGGCCGGGATACGAGGGCCACTACTTCTGGGACACGGAGATCTACGTGCTGCCCTTCCTGATCTACACGAAGCCGCGGATCGCGCAGAACCTGCTCAGGCAGCGGCACGCCTTCCTGGACGAGGCGCGCGAGCGGGCGCGGGAGGTCAATCAGCGCGGGGCGCTGTTTCCCTGGCGCACCATCAACGGCAACGAGGCGTCCGCGTACTACGCGGCCGGGACGGCGCAGTACCACATCAACGCGGACATCGTGTACGCGTTCCGCAAGTATGTCGACGCGACCGGGGACAAGGGATTCCTCGGGGAGGTCGGTGCGGAGATCCTGGTCGAGACGGCGCGTCTGTGGGTCGACCTCGGCTTCTTCGGCCGCCACGACGGCAGGTTCCGCATCAACGGAGTGACCGGGCCGGACGAGTACAACACCGTCGTGAACAACAACCTGTACACCAACCTTATGGCGCGCGAGAACCTGTGGTACGCGGTGGAGACCATCCGCCGGCTGGCGGAGAACGAGCCGCAGCGTTTCGCGTCGCTGGTCCGGGACACGGGGCTCGGTGCGGACGAGATCGATGCGTGGCAGCAGGCGGCCGACCGGATGTACCTGCCGTACGACGAGCGCGACGGGGTGCACCTGCAGGACGATTCCTTCAAGGACAAGCAGGACTGGGACTTCGTCAACACGCCCCCGGACAAGTATCCGCTCCTGCTGCACTACCACCCGCTCGTGATCTACCGCTACCGCGTCGTCAAGCAGGCCGACGTGGTGCTGGCGATGTTCCTGCTCGGCCATGAGTTCTCGCACGACCAGAAACGGCGCAACTTCGTCTACTACGACCAGCGCACCACCCGCGATTCGTCGCTGTCGTGCTCGATAGAGAGCATCATCGCGGCCGAGGTGGGGGAGATGGACAAGGCGTTCAGCTACTCCATGGACGCGGGATTGATGGACCTGGCGGACGTGGCCGGCAACGTGCAGGACGGTTGCCACATCGCGTCGATGGGCGGGTTCTGGATGACGCTCATCTACGGCTTCGCGGGGATGCGCGACGCGGGCGGCCGCATCAGCTTCGCGCCCAAGGTGCCCGAGCGGCTGGGCAGCCTGCGGTTCCCGCTGCAGATCCGCGGGCAGCGCCTGGAGGTCGATCTGACGCCGGCGTCGGCGACCTACGTGGTGCGGGGGGAAGCGCCGCTGACCATCGTCCACGAGGACGAGCTGCTGGAACTGGAACCGGAGGTTCCCGTCGTCCGGGAGGTCCGCCGGCGACCGGTCGGGGGCGGCCCGCCAGCGGTTGCAGCCGCTCCCGGTCCCGGGGACTCTCCCTCGCCGGCGGCCGGCGCCGGTTCGTAGCGCGCCCGGCGGCGCGCCGCGGCCTGGGAGCCCGTAGGTGGATCGCTAGCGGAGGGTCTGTATCTGGTTGTCGACGCGCAGGACGCCTTGCGTCTGCGCGACGATGCGCTGCATCTCGATGTACTCGATCCGGCTCTGCACGTAGCCGATCAGCGTGACGACGCTGTTGTTCACGATGATGTGGAACGGTGGATTCGTCATCGACGCGAAGCGCTGGAAGTGCTCGCTGGAGAACAGCCGCCGTCCGATAGAGGCGCGGAGCCGGTCGTCCGAGCGGCTCGGCGACAGCGGCGTGACGTTCATCTGCACGTCCTGCACGCCGCGCACCTTGGCGATGCGCTCGAACAGCTCGCCCGCCTTGTCGCGCTCGGGAGTCACCCGCCCGAAGATGCTCACGACGCCGCTGTCGATCCGGCCGTCGATGTAGTCCCAGATCCGGTAGTGCGGGTAGCGCTGGATGGCCCGGCTCACGTCCTCGACGAGCTCTTCCTGGTCCTCCTGGACAGGCACCTCGATCTCGCTGACCACGGTGCCGACGCCCCGGACGTCGAAGGCGCGGCGCAACGCTTCGTTCTTGTCCCAGAAGTGGCGCACTGTCCCGGTCAGCGTCACCTCGTCGCCGGCTACCGACACCTCGAGACGGCGCAGCGCGCGATCCCGCCGCAACTCTCGCTCGACGGCCTGCTCGACCTGCTCCGGAGACTGGGCGGCGGCGGGGGCCGCGGCGGCGGTCACGCCGACGGCGATCGACAACGCGGCGGCGATGCTGGCGAACTGTCTCTGAATCGCGTCCATGCTTGATCTCCTCGGCAGGCGGCCTCTGTCTCACTTGTACCACAGTCGCGGCCTTCGCGCCGCGCGGCTCGTCCGGGGCGCGACACGTTCGGGGTGCTTCATGCGGGCACCACACCGGCCGGGCGCTTCCGGTGCGCGGTGATAGAGTGGACGGCTGCCGGACGGCGTCATGAGCCGCGGAGCGCGGGCGGACGGCGCGGCTGTTGCGGGATGGGCACGAAGAAGGGAGCGCCGGAGCCGGCGATCGTCACCCCGGCCGCCGAGTTGCGGGCGGAGCTGCTGGCGGCCCAGCACGCGTTGCGGCAGGCGGGCGCCGGCCCGGTCATCGTGCTGCTGGTCGGACCGGAGACGGCGGGCCGGGGCGAAACGGCGGACCTGCTCAACGCCTGGATGGACCCCCGGTGGCTCGTGACGCGCGCCTGGGGCGAGCCGTCCGACGAAGAGTGCGAGCGGCCCGCCTTCTGGCGCTACTGGCGGGAGCTGCCGCCGCGGGGGCAGGTCGCGCTGTTTCTCAGCGCCTGGTACGGTCCGCCGATCCTGGCTCGCGCCGACGGCAGCCTCGGCAAGCAGGCGTTCGACGGCCGCATGGCCCGGATCGCCGCGTTCGAGCGGATGCTGGTGGACGGCGGCGCCGTGCTCATCAAGTGCTGGCTGCACGTCGACAGCCGGACGCAGCGCACGCGGCTGGAGACCGCCGCCGCCGATCCGCTGCGCCGCTGGCGGGCCGGCCGGGACCAGTGGCGCAGGCTGCGTCTGCACGATCGGTTCGTCGCCGCCTGGAAGCGGGCGGTCATCGTCACCGGGCACGAGCAGGCGCCGTGGCACGTCATCGACGCGGCCGACCCGGATCAGCAGCACCTGCGGGTGGCGGCCTGCGTGCGGGATGCGATTCGACGCGCCTGCGCAGGCTCGCAGGCGCCGGCCGCGGCCGACGAAGCAGGCCCGCTACCCCGCAATTCCCCGCCGGAGGCAACCCGGCACCTGGCCGCCCTGGACCTGTCGCAGTCGCTCGACAAGCCGCGGTTCCGTGTCGACCTGGAGCGTCATCAGGGACGGCTGTACCGCGCGCAGCAGAAGGCCCGCGAGCGGGGCATATCCACCGTGGCGGTGTTCGAGGGTTGGGACGCGGCCGGCAAGGGCGGCGCCATCCGGCGCGTCACGGCGGCGCTCGACGCCCGCTACTATCGCGTGATACCCATCGCCGCGCCGACCGACGAGGAGCTGTCCCATCATTACCTGTGGCGCTTCTGGCGGCATCTGTCGCGCGCCGGTCAGATCACCATCTTCGACCGGAGCTGGTACGGGCGCGTGCTCGTCGAGCGCGTTGAGAGTCTGGCCCGGCCGGACGAATGGGCACGTGCGTACGACGAGATCAACGCGTTCGAGCAGCAGCTCGTCGACCACGGCACGGTCGTCGTGAAGTTCTTCCTCCACGTCAGCAAGAACGAGCAGCTCCGCCGCTTCCGCGACCGCGAGCAGACGCCGTACAAGCGCTGGAAGATGACGGACGAAGATTGGCGGAACCGCAAGCGGTGGGACGCCTACCTCGACGCCGTCGACGAGATGGTGAGTCGCACGAGCACGCGGCGCGCGCCGTGGGTGCTCGTCGAAGGCGACGACAAGCGGTTCGCCCGTGTGAAGGTCGTGCGGACGGTGGCCGACAGCCTCTCGCGCGCGGTCAAACGGGCCGATCGGCAGTAGGTCAGGGCCGTGACACGCGCGTCCGGGCCACGTAGGTGGCATGCGCGAGCTGGTCCTGGAAGTACGCGGTCTGCGAAGCCCAGGCCACGAGTTGCGCGAAGAGTTGCGCCGCCATGCAGAGCTGCCCGCCGAGGAACGCCGCACGCATTGCCGGGTAGACCGCGCCGGGACCGGGCGCGGCCAGGGTCCAGGCGGCGAGGGCGGCCGCGGCCAGCGCCGCGTTCATGAGCCACAGCCCGATGACGGCTGCAGGGCGCCGCCGCACGAATCGCAGCGCGGCAAGCAGCGCTCCCACCATGCTCCGGCGATCCTCGACGACGGCGCGGACTCTGGCGTAGTCGACGAGCAGGCCGACACCGGCTATGCCGGCGCCGAACATCAGGTGAAGCGCGGACCGGGCGGCGTCGGCCGGCACGGTCGGCAGGCGCGCCGGCGCGGCAAGCGGGTCGGCGAGGAGCCACGGAAACAGCCCGCCCAGCAGGAACCAGTACATGCCGCCGGCCAGGGCCGCGAGACGCGCCAGCGGCCAGAAATGGTGCCGGCAGGCCGCGAAGAAAGCCGGTCCTCCCGTCCCCTGCTGCCGGGCCAGCCGGTCGAGGATACCGCCGGCCAGGAACGTCCAGGCCGCTACGCCGGCGACGGCCACGCCGGTGGCGGCCCCGAGCGGCGCTCGCATCCCGTACGGGTCAGCGAGAGTCGAGAGCACGGCTGCAAAGCCGACCAGACCGGGCCCGAAGGTGTGCGGGATGCCGACGAGCGCCCCGGCCGCCGCGGCCGGTCGGGGTTGCGCCGCGCCGGCTCCGCCCGGGATGAGCTGCATCCCGAGGATGATCGCGAGGGCGAGGCCGTAGGCGCCGAGAAGCAGGGACGGGGCGGCCGCGACGCGACGGAGACCGCCGATGAAGGCGACGAAAGCCATGCCGGGCATCGTAGAACGCGAAGGCGCGCTCAGGCGAGGGGTGCGAGGTCGGATCGAACCCGGAGTGCCGGTGGCGGGAGCCGGGCGCATCTGGTGCGCCCGGCTCCCGCCTGGTCCTACTCGGCGAGGCCGAACGTGAAGACGACGTTGCCCGCCGCGATCGAGACGTACTGCTGGCCGTCGACCGCGTAGCTGATCGGCGCCGAGTGGACGCGGGCGCCCACCGTCATGTGCCAGAGCTCTTCGCCGCTGACCGCGTCGATGGCGAAGAAGTAGCCGTCGACGGTGCCGCCGAAGACGAGGTCGCCGGCGGTGGACATCAGGCCCGACGTGGAGCGCGGCGCGATCGGATACTCCCACTGCACGTCGCCGGTCGCCGGATTGATGGCGCGCACCGCGCTGTGGTAGTTCTCGATAGGCCCGGCGCTCTCGCCGCCGCCCCCGGTGTACTGCTCGCCCTCGACGTACTCCTCCTCGCGGATGAAGTAGATCTGCTCGCCGTCGAACGCGTTGACGTAGTACAGGCCGGTGCGCGGACTGAAGGTGGGCGACCACCAGTTGGTGCCGCCGCCGATGGTCGGCGAGACGAGCTTGCCTTCCACGGACGGCTCCATGTTCGGCACGCGGATCGGACGCCCGTTCTCGTCGAGCCCTTCCGCCCAGGTCTGCCGCGCGTACGGCTTGCCGACCAGGAACTCGCCGGTCTCGCGGTCGAGCGTGTAGTAGAAGGCGTTGCGGTTGGCCCACATCATCACCTTCCGCGTCTCGCCCGCGTACATGATGTCGGCGAGAATCGGCACCTGGATGGCGTCCCAGTCGTGGATGTCGTGCGGCGTGAACTGGAAGTACCACTCCATCTCGCCGCCCACGCCGTTCAAGGCGAGGACCGAGTCGGAGTAGAGGTTGTCGCCCAGGCGGACGTCGCCGTTCCAGTCGGGGCCGGGGTTGCCCGTGCCCCAATAGACCAGGTCGAGGTCCGGATCGTAGGCGCCGGTGATCCACGTCGGCGACCCGCCGGTGCGCCACGATTCGCCGGCCCAGGTCTGGTTGCCGGGGTCGTCCGGACCGGGGATGGTGTAGGTCCGCCAGTTGCGGGCGCCGCTCGTCGCGTCGTACGAATCGAGGAAGCCGCGGATGCCGTACTCGCCGCCCGCGATCCCGGTGATCACCTGGTCCTTGACGATGAGCGGGGCCGCCGTCTTGCTGTAGCCGCTCGCGTGCGGGGCGGTCTCGGTGTTCCAGACCAGATTGCCGGTGCGGGCGTCGATGGCGACGGTGTGCGCGTCGAGGGTGCTCATGAAGAGCGTCTCGCCGAGGATGGCCACGCCCCGGTTGTTGCGCCCGCAGCAGATGCGCAGGTCGTCCGGCAACTCGTGGTCGTAGCGCCAGTACTGCCGGCCGGTCGCCGCGTCGAGGGCCACCACGTTGCTCGGCGCCTCGGTGACGAACATCACGCCGTCGACGACCAGCGGCGTGGTCTCCGCGCGGTCGATCTCGGGGATCTGGTACGCCCACTTCAACTCGAGGTTGCCGACGTTGCGGTTGTGGATCTGCTCCAGTCCGCTGTACCGCTTGCTGTCGAGGGTGCCGGAGTACATGAGCCAGTTCTCCGGCTCGTCGTCGGCGTTCAGCAGCCGTTCCCAGGTGACGGGCCGCAAGGAGGGCTCGTCCTGGGCCGTCGACACGGCCGGCAACGCGAGCGCAATCAACACGAATACCGTCGCAAATGGTCTCATCGTCAGCTCTCCCTGCGCAGCGAGAAGAGGTAGGCGACCAGGTCGTCCACTTCGCTGGCGGTCAGATTTTCGGCGGCCGGCATGGTCGAGGTCTTGATCCGCTCGAGGGAGCGGACCTCGCTCTTCATGAAGCTCCAGAGGTTCTCGTCGGTATCCATGATGCGGACCGTGAACGTGTCCTCGTTCATCCGCAGCCCTTCGATGGTCGAGCCGTCGGCCCGGTTGATGCGCATCGTCCACCAGCGGGGCGTCACCTCGGCGTCGGGGTCGCTGAGGGAAGTCGCGATCTCGTCGGGATCCAGCCGGCTGCCGACGGTGGACAGGTCGGGACCCGTCCGTCCGCCCTCGCCGCCGATCATGTGGCAGCTCGCGCAGTCCGCGCCGGCGTACACTTGCTCGCCGCGGGCCGCGTCGCCGGGCAGATCGTAGTCGGCCGGATCGAGATTCAGCGAGTTGATGTAGGAGACGATCTGCCACACGGTCTGATCGGACGCCCGGGGGCTGATGCCGATCATCGCGGTGTTCTCGATCCCGTCGCGGATGACGCTGAACATCCCGGCGTCGCTGCTCGCCTGCGAGAACTGGCCGGTCGTCAGATCCGGCGCGCCGGTCTCGTCGTTGCCGCGGGCGTCCCGGCCGTGGCAGCGTCCGCACTGGGCGCGGAACACGCGTTCGCCCATCCGGACGTCGACCAGGGTGTCGAACGTGTTCTCCTGGGCCTGGGCCGGCGCTGCGGGGCCGGCGAGGACGACCAGGGCGGCGACGAGCGCGGCCTGGATCAGCCCGACGAAGAGTGCTTTGCGCATGGTGCTACCTCCGAGGAAAAGTGCAGGGAATGATAATCGCTTTCGGGCATGGTGTCTTGCGCCCGGCCCGCCCGTGCGACGCTCCGGAAGCCGCCGTTCAGAACCCGGCCGCCGCCGACAGCAGGACGCCGCGCAGCATCCGGACCCCGAACAGCAGCACGAGCGGAGAGAAGTCCAGCCCGCCCATGTCGGGCAGCACCGAACGGATGGGCCCCAGCAACGGCTCCGTCATGGTGTTCAGGAAGTTCCCGATCGGGTTGTCGGGCGGAAGCTGCACCCAGGAGGCGATTACCGCGCCGAAGACGATGAAAGAGTAGATGTCGAGAAGGCCGATGAGCAGCATGATGTCTCAGGGCTGGCGCCGGGATTCGGGGCTTGCTGAATCCCCATCCATCACCGATCATACAAGGCTCACGCGATGAAGACGCTGCTCGTTCTGCGGCACGCCAAGTCGAGCTGGAAACACCGGGAGACGTCCGACCACGACCGGCCGCTGAACAAGCGCGGAAAGCGGGACGCGCCGCGGATGGGGCGCCTCGTGGCGGCGCAGGGGCTATGTCCGGACACCATCGTGAGCTCGACCGCGAAGCGCGCGCGCTGGACGGCGGACGAGGTCGCCGAGCACGCCGGCTACGCCGGGACCGTGCAACTCGAGCGTCGCCTCTATCTCGCCAGCCCGGACGAGATCGTCGACGTCGTCCGCAGCGTCGCCGGCCCCGCACGACGCGTGATGGTCGTCGGGCACAACCCGGGGTTGGAGGATCTGGTCGCGCGCCTGACGGGGCGTCCCGAAACGCTGCCGACCGCCGCTCTGGCCGAAGTTCGCCTGTCGATCCGGTCCTGGAAGGACCTGGGCGCGGCGGGCGCCGGCACCCTGGCCGGCGTGTGGCGACCGCGCGAGCTGCCCGACGACACCTGACCGCCGAGCTTCCGGGCTGCTTGAAATCTCGCACCTCGCGGCGCGCGCCCTGCGCCGTCGGCGCGCGGGTGCCTTACGGACGCTCGGTGTCGACGGCGTTTGTTTCCGACTCGAGTGCGGCGGCCTCGCGAGCCGCCTCCCGTTCGACGGCGAGCTCGTCGTAGAGGGCGGCGAAGCTCCGTGCGTCGAAAGGGCCGCCGGCCGCTCGCGGCCAGTCGAGGTCGGTCGTCTGCAGCAGCGGCAGCGCGTTCCCCCGCGCCACCTCGCGGTACAGGAGCTGCATCGTGCGCATCCGCAGCGTCACGAACCGGTCGCGGAAGATCTGCACGTCGCGCTTCGTCAGGGCCGGCCCGGCTCCGGGGACGACGGTGTCGAATTCGAGAGCCAGGATCCCGTTCAGCGTCTCGACCCAGCCGCGGCTGCTGCCGCCCGCCGCGTAGTCGATGAACGGCATCCCGCGGACCACGAGCTCCCCGGCGTACAGGACGCCCAGGTCGGGGAAGAGCACCACGGCGTCGCTGCCGGTGTGCGCCGGGGCGAAGTGGTGGAGCTGGATCTCGGCCTCGCCGACGAACAGCGACAGCCCGCGGGTGAACGACAGGTCCGGCCGCACCGGCGAAGTATCGGCGCCGGCGCCCGCCGCGCCGATCGCGGGCGGTTCGGGAGCCACGAGTCTCGCGCCCTCCCAGGGGCCGGGCAGCGCCGGGGGTTCGTCGTTGCGGCGGTGGGTCCGGACCAGGTAGCGGATTGGCTCGTCGGCAACGCTCGCCACCCGCGCCGCAATCGTCTCGGCCGCCGCGGCCGGCTCGCCCGCGATGACCGCGCCTTCCGGCGTGACCCGCGCGACCACGTTGCCGCCGTAACCGGTCACGACGTAGAGGCCCTCGGCGAGCTCCTCGATGCCCGGCGCAGGTGGACCGTAGAGCCACGGCGGCTCCGGCGGCCCGACGAACAGCTCCGGTCCCGGGGCGTCGGCCGCCGCTGTCGCGCCGGTCTGCGCTCCGGTTTCCATCTGCGCCGCGGCGGCAGGCGCGGCAACGGGGGTGTCCGGCCGCGGCTGTTGCGGTCGGCGGGGGCCGGCGGCCGCAGTCGTCGTACCCGCGACCAGAGACGCGATGCCGACCGCGCAGACGAGCCGGTTGGCCGCCCGTGCGCGGAATCCTCCGCCCGAGTGGGAGCCGTGCTCAGTTCGCAGTCTTGACATCCTCGTACAGCAGCTCGCCCTGCTCGTCGTAGAAGCGGAAGGTGGCGGTCGGTTGGTCGCCCGGCGCAACGACGACGTTCAGGAAGCCGCCGGTCGGTTCGTCGTAGGTGTAGTACTGCATCACGAGCGCATCCGGGTCGTTCGAGTCCGGATCGCCCGGCGGCCGGCCGACGCGCGAGTTGGCGTCGACGAGGGCGCCGGTCGAGAACTCCTCGAAGCCGGTCGGGTCGAGCGAGTGGTACTGCCAGTGGCGGTCGCCGGTCACGATGTAGAAGTTCTTCTCGAGGAAGCCGTTCTCGATAAGCCAGGCGAACAGCTCGTCCCGCTCGTGGCGGAAGCCGCCCGGGTTCGAGTGGTTGTCGCGCTTGACCGGGTCGTGGTTCTCGGCCGCGCGACCGGCCTGATCGGCGTCGTCGGGGCCCACCATGGGCGTGGGCGAGATCAGTATCTTGAAGGTCGCGTCGCTTTCCGCCAGCGTCTCCTTGAACCAGGCGAGTTGCTCTGCGCCCCACAACGTCTTGCCGGGGCCCGGCTCCATCATGTTCGGGCTGCGGAATTCGCGCCCCTCGGTGAGCCAGATCTGCAGGTCCCGACTCACGCGGTGCGTGCGGTACGGCAGCGGATCCGGATCGTTCGGATCGGCCACCGGCACCTGCTCCAGGAAGATGCGGCGGCCGAGGTCGGGCAGCGGCGCCGCGTCGCTGGTGTTGTCGCAGTCGTTGTAGCGGTAGTCGTGGTCGTCCTTCTCCCAGTAGGTCGGCGTGTCGGCGAAGAAGTCGATGAAGCGCTGCTTCGAGAGCTGCCGGTGCCACTTCCGGCGCATCGTGGGCGCCGTGTCGGCCCGTCCGTCGTAGGGCGCGTCGTAGTAGACGTTGTCGCCGGTCGCCACGAAGAAGTCGGGTTCGAGGGCGAGCATCGACGCCAGCCCCGGGAAGCCGAGCTCCTTGTCCGGCCCCGTGTAGGCGCGGTTCGGGTTGTCGTAGAACTGGTAGTAGTTCATGCCGGTGACGACGGTGAAGCTCGTCCGCGCCGCCGCGTCCGCTCCCGGGTGGGTGGCGAACGACCGCGTCGCGCCGTTTTCGGTGTGCTCCGGATCCGGGCCGTAGACTACGCGGTAGAGGTACTCCGTGCCGGGGGAGAGGCCGTCGATCCTGGCCTTGACGATGTGATCGGCGTCTGCCGCGGCCGTGAGCCAGTCGGTGGTGATCGGATCGGCGAAGTCGGGATCGGTCGCCACCTCGAAGCGCGCGACCCCGTCCACGCCGGGCAGGTCGCCGTCGACCCAGCCCGCCTTCGACGTCAGGCGCGTCTGCAGGATGACCGACGTGGCGGTGACCTCGCCGGCGATCTCGCCCTGCCCGTTGGTCATCGTTATCTCGACCGGCTCGGGGCCGGCGCAGGCGGCGAGGGTAGCCGCGACGATGAGTGCCGAGCCGAAAAGGCGCAAGCGTGTCATGTAGTTTCTCCTACAAGCGACCGGCGCGCAGCTCCTCCGCGAGGTAGTCGGCGGCGCGCCAGGCGAGGGCCAGGATCGTCAGCGTCGGGTTCTTCTCGGACGCGGTGGTGAACGACGAGCCGTCGACCACGAAGACGTTGTCGACCTCGTGCATCCGGTTGAACCGGTCGAGCACCGAGCGGGCCGGATCGGCGCCCATGCGGACGGTGCCGTGCTCGTGAATCGCGGCGCCGGGCGGGTCGTGGTCGCCGGGGCTGGCGGGGATCGCCTCGGCCCCGGCCGTCTCCAGAATCTCGTCGGCGACCTGGTGCATGTGGCGCACCATCTTCATCTCGTTGTCGCCGAACCGGACGTCGATGCGCATCAACGGCACGCCATAGCGGTCGGTGCGGTCCGGATCGACGGTCACGCGGTTGTCCGGCCGCGGCAGCATCTCCCCGTAGGGATGGAGCGAGGCGAGGGCGGGGTAGCGCTCCTTCACCCGCCGCTTGAAGCCGGCCCCGAACTCGAGTCCGGGCATGCGCTCGGCGACGTTGACGCCGGTCGTCTGGCAGCCGTTCATCCACATCTGGATGCCGAACCCGCGCAGGTAGTCGAGCCCGCGAAGCCGGTGGTTGAAGCGCGGGATGTAGGTGTGGCCGCCGCCGATGCCGTCGTCGTTGGTGTAGCCGCGGCCGAAGAGCTGGGGCAGAAAGCCGTGGCGGTGGAAGCGGACCTGCTCGCAGTAGTTCCGCCCCAACTGGTCGTTGCCGTTGCCGAGGCCGTTCGGATGCCGCGGCGACGTCGAGTTGAGCAGGATGCGGGTGGAGTCCATCGCCGAGGCGGCGACCACCACGGTGCGCGCCCGGACGTGGCGCTCGGCGCCGCTGCGGCGCTCGAAGTACTGCACGCCCGAGGCGCGGCCTTCGTCGTCTGTAGTCACACGGGCTGCGACCGCGCCCGAGACGATCTCCAGCCGCCCGGCCTCCATGGCCGGCAGCAGGAGGTAGTCGGTGGCGTTGAAGTACGACGCGGTCCGGCAGCCGGAACCGCACGAGCCGCAGTAATGGCAGGCGGTCCGTCCGTTGTGGGCGCGCGTCAGTACGGCGCGGCGGATCGGCACGCTCGGGATGCCGAGGCGCTCGGCCGCGCGGGTCAGGATGACCTCCGTGCAGCGCGGGCGGACCGGCGGCAGGTGGTAGCGGCTGCCGGGCAGCGAGTCGGAGTCGTCGTCGCCCCCGGTCACGCCGATGCGCTGCTCGACCCGGTCGTAGTACGGCGCGATGTCCGCGTAGCGGATCGGCCAGGGGATGTCCCAGCCGTCGCGCGCGGGGCCGGCGAAGTCGAGGTCGGCCATGCGCAGGCTGACCCGGCCCCAGACGTTGGTCTTGCCGCCCCAGCCCCAGGTGCGGTAGAGGTCGAACGGCCGGCCCTCGGGCGTCAGGTAGGGCTGCTCGCGCGTATCGAGCCGGAACTGCTGCGGCCGGTCGCCCTGCTGCAGCCGCCGGTCGGCCTCGAACGGCAGCACGTGTGCCCACGACAGGCTGCGGTCGAACTTCCAGCCGGCGTCGAGCATCAGCACCCGCACGCCGTGCTCGACCAGCGTGTGCGCCGCCATCGCGCCGGAGGCGCCGCTGCCGATGACGACGACGTCGTGCACCTCGCCGCGCTGCAGGATCTCCATGGCGGTCACCGGCTTCCCGCGGGCGCGTTGTCCGTGTCCTCCGGCTCCCAGGACAGGTGCTCGTCGTGGGTGCAGCCCTCGAACCCGGTCAGGTAGCGCTTGCCGTCGTAGCCGAGCTCCTCGCGCATGCCGATCTCCGAGCGGTAGTAGCCGTGGATGGTGAGCCGCCGCGTCTCCCGGAAGAACGCCACGCCGGCCGCTTCCTCGGCCACCGGATCGGCGGCCAGGCGTTCGAGCAGCGCGGTCTGGTCTCCGCTCGTTGCCTCGATGAAACGCCGTCCGTACAGCGCGGCAGTGCGGCGGTCGAGCCAGGCGAGTCCGTCGCGCATCACGGCGGGGAGCGATGCGTCGCCATCGTTGGCGCCGTCGTCGGCGATCCTGCCGTCCTCCGCCGCGCGGCTGACGATCCAGTCGATGTACTGGTGCACGTTGGCCGCCCGGGCGCCCGGCGTGTCCGTCTCGGGGATGATCAGCTCGGCGAGCGTCTCGACGGCGGCGCTCTCGTCCACGGTGAAGAAGCGCGGCCGCCACGGGCCGCCGTCCGCCTGCGGCGGGACGAGCGGATGGAACATCCACGCGCCCTCGGCGACGGCCGGTGCGACAGTGGCCGCGCCCAGGATCTTCAACGCGTGACGACGCGGGACCGTTGGCGCTTTGGGCATGCGCGACTCCGATTCTTCCTGGTAGTGGGGCACCCTTCCGCTCGCCGGCGACCGTTCCGATCGCGGCCGCGGTTCACAACGCAGACGGTATCACGGCGCAGGCGGTGCCGCAGGACCCGCGTCAGCGCACGAGCTGCCCGTCGCGCACCCAGACGTCGCCGCCCACCGTCACCGTCGTGTCGGTGAAGAAGTTCCAGCGCACGTAGCCGCCGGTCACCGTCCCGCCCAGCTCGGAGTTGTCGCCGAGCGAGAGGCGCACGATGCCCGCGCCGTAGCCGTAGTACGGGATCCAGGGGTTGCGCTCCGGCAGGGCGAGCAGCGGGTTGAACCCCAGCGCGAACTCGCGGAACGCCCGCGCCTCCTCGGGAACCCCGGCCAACTCCGCCTCCGCCGCCGCCTGCCCGGATTCCGCCGTCATGCCGGCGACGCGGCCGTTCTCGATGCGCACGGCGAGACCGGTGACCGGCCGGCCGTCCCACTGCGACGGCGGAAAGACGATGACGCCGTTGACGCTCTCCTCGAGGGGCGCGACGCGGACCGCGCCGGACGGCAGCTCGATCTCGCGGTCGATCAGGATCACGCCCTGGTCGGTCCGCGCCTTCGACGCGTTGCCGTCGCCGAAGTTGACCGGCCGGTCGCCGATGCGGAAGCGGATGTCGGTGCCGAGCGGCGAGGTGACCCGCACCTCGGCGCCGCGCATGGCTTCGACGAAGCGTTGTTGCACGGCGTTCAGTCCGGTGTAGTCGGTCTCGAGCAGCGCCCGCTGGTAGGTGGCGTCGATGACCGCCTGCCCCGGCATTGGCTGCCCGGGAAGCGGGAACGCGCTGCCGTTCTGGGTCCAGTGGAAGTGGATGGTGCGGCCGATGCCTTCGTGCAGCAGGTCCTGCAGCGCCGCGTAGACGGCATGGTCCGGTCGCGCGCCGGGCAGCATGATCGCTCCGTCGAAGTCGCGCAGCATCTCGCGGTACAGCGCGCGCGCCGCGTCGTTGTTGCGCGCCAGCAGGTCTGCGTCCCAGCCGGTCGGATACGGTTCTTCGATGACGTCGATGACGCCGAGGTCGATGGCGCCGGCCCGCATCAGGGCGTAGCGCAGGGGTGGGACCAGCGCGTCGAACTGCCCGGGCCGCGCGACCAGCACGATCTTCTCGCCCGGTTCGGGCGCGAGCTGCGTCACGAGCTGCTCGGCCATCGCCTCCCAGTCCATGGTCAGGCGCGGCTGGGCGTGCAGGGGCGCGGCGATCGGCAGGGAGGCGACGAGGATAGCGGCGGCGGCGGCGGTTCTTGTGGTGATCTGCATCTTCAAGCTCCGGAGTCGGGTCGGACTCTCCGCCGCGGCCATCAGCAGCCAAGAGCGTCAGGGTGCAATGTTACAGACACCGGCCCCGCCGGTGCGCTGGAGGCTCGGAAGGGCTGAATCGGCTACCCGAGCTCGATCCGGGCACGATGCCCGGCGGCCGACGCGAGCCCCGCATCGCAGGTCAGCAGCGGCGCGTCCAGTCGCTCCGCCAGCGCAAGATACGCGGCGTCGTACGCCGTCAGGTTCTGCCGAAGTTGCCAGATTCTCTCCAGCAGCGGCTGGTGCCCGTGTCGCTCGATGGACATGGCCGCGAGGTCGCCGAGCGCGTCGCGGCCCTGCCGCTCGTCGAGGTCTCCGCGCGCCGCGCAACGCCTGAGGGCGTGGGCAACCTCGACGTCCAGCATGTGCGGAGCATGCAGCGGGTCGTCGCCCTCGAAGAGCCGCTCTTCGAGGGCGGTGCCCGCGGCGGAGCGGAGCAGCACCTCGACCACGACCGACGCGTCTACGACGATCAACGGCTGTCTCGATCCTGACGGATCAGCTCCGCGGCGGAAACGCCGAGTTGGACGCGTGACCGCGATTGCAGACGTTCCCGGAACTGCCGGCGCGCCAGTATGTCGAGCACGTAGTCGGCCACGGACAGCCGCTCGCGGGAGGCTCGGTCCTCCAGTGCCTGGTAGAGCGCTTCCGGAACATTGCGCAGCAGGATGTCCCGCTCCGCCGGCGCGTCCCCGGACTCCCCCCAGGCATGAGAGCCGGCGCCCTCGCGCGCGCGGCCCGGTCTGTTCCGCCCGCCGCTTGCAGGTTCGTTCAGGTACGACTGCAGCGCCAGGCGCACGACGTCCGACGGCCGCCGCGCGTCGCGCTTCGCGCGTTCGGCCACGGCGGCGTTCAGCGCATGCGGCAGCCTGACGCTCAACTGGTTGCGCACTCGACCCCCCCAGCCCATTGTAATGCAATGTCATGCAATGCGAAAACCCCGTTCGGTGACGCAAGGCACCTGCGCGCCTTCCAGGCCGAGTACGGGCAACCCGTCCGCGCCGGGCTGCTGTTGCACGCCGGGCAGGCGATCGAGTGGCTCGGCTCCCGGGTGCTCGATCAGACGGCGCGAACAGCAGCGCGGCGACTGCGGACCTGGTCCCAAGGGTCCTGCGGAACAATGCGAAGCCCTTCGTCGTCGACAACGCGCCACTCGTCCTCGGGCTTCTCGTAGTAACGACGACGACCGGTGAGAGGGTCACGGAGCGACCCCCTCTTGTTCCAGACCCAATGACCAATGTACTTCTCTTGGTCGTGGTCCCAATGCGCGGGATCGTCGTAATCTTTGCTGGCCTGGAGCTCTGCGCCCAGAGCATGGCAGTACGCGTAGAGGCGGGCCTTGGAATCCGGCGTCGAGTAGGTGCGATCGGCATTGTGGAGGCACTCGACATAGGCATCAAAACAGCGGTACACGACTCGATGCGACGGGTGCGCCATCCGCTCGAGGAGGGTCTCGAGCTTGCCCTCCGTCCTGTCGTCGGGCAACAAGAATGAGCGCTCGACCTGCAGCTCGAGGCGACGCAGTTCCCTCGCCAGGTCTTCGCCGGTCCGTTTGGCACTGGTGTCGGCATCCAGAATCAGCGCCACGCGCATGCCGTCGGCGCGGCGCCGGCGAATCTGCTGAGCAACCATGTGGAGGGCCGACACGCCACCGCCAATATGCCCGACGGTGACGTCCTCGACGCCCAGGCGCTGCAAGAGACAGCGGATGAAGAATTCGTCCCAGAGGCCTTCGACGAACAACGCCCAGCTCATCGGATCTCGATGCCGTGCCGTACGCAGTGCTCGAACTGCGCGTACTCGTAGCGATACGGACGAACATGCCCTTCGCGATCGCGCTGGAGCGCGTAGCAATGCGTTGTCGAACGATGGTCCGAAGACCCATCGGCCCGCAGGAGGTCCAAGAGACTCTGAAGGACCGCCTCGCTGTGAGTCGTGACGAAGATCTGCATGTCGTGATCACGAGCCAGGGCCAGGAGAGTCTCCAGCAG
This sequence comes from Vicinamibacterales bacterium, assembly GCA_965116825.1. Taxonomy (GTDB): domain Bacteria; phylum Acidobacteriota; class Vicinamibacteria; order Vicinamibacterales; family UBA8438; genus WTFV01. The sequence goes on along the minus strand of OZ220736.1, from coordinate 1,201,305 downwards.
TGGCCGCACGGCTGCATGGTGCAAGCCGTTCTCCAGCTCATCGAGGAGGAGGATGCGTTCGTTGCCCAGGATGCAGTGAGAAAGGATGGTGGCGGCGCGCACCATGGCACTACCGAACAGGTTCAACGGCACCAGACGGTCAAGACCAATGTCGAGATACACGAGGTCGCCACTGACAGCAAGGTCCGTGACACGGGGATTGATGACCCGCAGAAACTCGAGGAGAGGGGCGACGTTCTTGCCGACGATCAGCTCGCCGATCGCGGTCGCATCGGCGGCGACCGCAGGCGTGATGTAGCGGGCCGAGAGCGTAACCTCGTCGATCGGCTTTGCAGAATGCTTGACTTGGACGCCTTCAGGCTCGAAACGCAACAGGGCTGAAAGCGACTCGGGATCTCCGTCACGAGGATGCAGCGTGACGTCGTACCGAAGAAGACGCCTACGGGGCGAGGTGAGGGAAGACGACTGGCCTGGAGCTGTACCGACGGTCGCGGAACCGGCGGCAGCGGCAGTGGAGCTGTCGGGCAATTCCGGGGGATCCGAGTCGAGGGAGAGTTCCGTGTACGGAACAGAAATGTGGAGAGACCGGCGCGCGACGGTGCCAGCAGAATGGGCCACGAGATCGATCGGCCGATCGGGATCGAGCTGATGAAACAACGCCTCGAGGTCTTCGAGCTTGCGAATAGGCAGGTGGCGCCCGCGCTGAAGCTGCAACGGGAGCCCCGGATTGGCGAAGCCGGTTAGGAGAAACAGGGCCTCCAGAACGGACGTCTTGCCGACGTCGTTGGCGCCGAGCAGGACGTTGAACCTTCCCAGTCCGTCGAGATCGAGTTCCGACAATCCGCGAAACCGGCGGATCTCGACGCGATCAAGAGGTTGGTGATTCGTCATGCCTGCTCTGCCCGCGCGGCCCGGTCGAAGGCGCCGACCGAGGTCGCGTGGGCAGGATGATAGCCGATACACGGGAACAACAACCATGCCCGGCAGCAGCAGCGTCCGAAAGCGATAGAATCGGAAGCGCCAGACGGCACCCGCAGCTTCAGCAGCCAGGTGAAGCAACCGGCTGAACAGCACGTCCCCCGTTGACCGGCGGAATCGGATCCCAGCCCGCCGGAAGCATCCGCCCGGATGCGGCGGGAGGAGCGGGGGTGACCGGCGGCCGAGGGACGTGGGTAACCGGAACTCGCCAGGTCACGTTCGGCCGGCGCGCTGGAGAACGGCGTGGTAGCCTGCCGGTATGACGGGAGGCGACGGAGGCGACGGAGGCGACATGAACGTGCCCTCGACGATTGCGGCGCTCACCGGTGAGAAGGTGCGCTGGAGGTTTGCGGAGTTGGCGACCGAGGCCGTGATGGTGGTGTTTGCCGTCCTCGTGGCGCTCGGCGTCGAGGAGTGGCGGGAAGAGCGGCAGCTCCGCGGGTTCGCGGATCGCGCCCGGGCCGCGGTGGACCTGGAGATTCGGCAGAACCTGGACGAGTTTCAGAGATCCCGCCAGGGCTTGATCGACGGGCGAGACGAAGTAGCGCAGGTGTTGCAGGCGCTGACGGAGGCGCAGGAGAGCGGGGAGAGCGGCGCCGTGTCCGCCCAACTCGGATTCGACTTCCCGGAAACCTCCACCGCTGCGTGGCGTGTGGCGCAGGCGAGTCAGGCCGCGCCCTACTTCGACTACGACTGGGTCATCGAGCGCGCCCGGCACTACGATTCGGTCGACCGATACGTGGACCTGGAGGCCCGGTTCCTGGAGGAGATCAGTGTAGGGTTCGGGTCCCGCACCGGTGATGAGGGCCTGGACGCAGGGGTGTTCGCCGTCAGGCGAATCCACGGCCGACTCGACATCCTCCTGCAGCTTCACGAATCCCTGCAGGATGACATGGAGACCTACCTCGGCGAGGCCGAGCCGGACCGCGAGGCTGTGCCGTAGAAGGTGCGGACCGCTGGAGGATTGGTGGGCGGCAAGCGGAGCCGCTTCTGCGCGGCGTTACGCGAGCTCGATCCTTCAGAAACGGAACGTGTACTGGAGCTTCGTGGCGAGTCTCGAGTCCTGCCTCCTGAAGTCGCGGTAGCCGCGCTCGAGGTCCTGCACCCAGCCCTGGCCGAATACGAAGAAGATCTCGTTTCCCGGCTCGATGGTCCAGTGCACGCGGCTCTGGAGGCCGAGATTCCCGGATCGATTGTCGAACTGGACCAGGTTGGAGAACGACAGGAAGGGCGACACCGCATATTGCACCTGCGAGCTGTAGATGCGGGCGACGAAGTCGCCTTCCGGCAGGCTGGCGAACGTCTGGTTGGCGTTGAAGCTGATCAGGAAGTTGGGAGGGAGCTTGTAGCTGAGGCCCGTCTGAACCTCCTGCGCGGTGCCCGACCAGTAGTTGCCGAACCGCAGGCCGATGCTGCCCTGCACCCGCCGCTTCTGCGCCGAGGTGAAGAAGATCCGCATGGGCATGAAGCGGTACTCGCCCACCGGAAGCACGACGCCGGGCGAGATCTCGAACGGCTCGAACAGGCGCTCGTAGGTCGGGTTCAGGTCGAACAGGCTGTGCAGGGAGTCGCCCGAGTTGAAGTGCCAGTCGACGATGGTGGCGTAGATGTCCCAGCTCTCGACCAGTCCGTTGTCGAGCCGGGTGAAGCGCGTGTAGAAGACGTCGTGGAACATCTGCTGAATGCCGGTCGCCGGCCTCGGGCGCGGATTGAAGCTGCCGGCGACCCGTAGCATGCGCACGTTGCTGCGCTGCACGAAGCCGATCGCCGGATCGAAGTTCTCCTGAATCTCCCGCCAGAGCACCTGCGCCTCGAACCTGTCGTTGGGATAGTGCGCCCCGAAGCCGTAGGACGAGTTCTCGTCGGCGACGCCTTCGTTGTTGCTCGTGAGACCGTAGGCGTTGAACACCATGTTCTGATTGCGGCCCAGGAAGTTCGAAGTGGCCAGGCGCGCGTCGACTCCCACGGTGCTGCTCGACAGCGCGGAAGCGGGATTGCCGCTCGTGAGGATGGCGCCCACGTACGACTGCTCCAGGAAGTTCTGCTTGACGCGCCCGACCAGCAGGTTGTTGGCGTTCACGTGCGGCACGTCGCGCGTGCGCACGTCGAGCATGCCGACCTCGGTGCGGCCGACCCGCCCGGTCAGCTTGGCGCCGTAGTCGATCGGCACCTCCTGCCCGCCGAGCAGGCCGATCTTCCGGCTGAAGAACGGGAATATCTCGGCCCCGGTGCCGGGAATGCCGCCCGGCGGATCGATGCCGGTCGTGGCGAAGTTGAAGACGCCCGCGTCCTGCAGGAAGAACGTCCGTTTCTCGGGAAAGAAGATGGAGAAGCGCGTGAGATTGATCTGCCGCGCGTCCACTTCCGTCTCGCCGAAATCGGTGTTCGCGGTGACGGACAGCTTCAGGCTCGGGGTGATGTTGTAGAACACGTCCAGCCCCGGCTTGCCGGCGACCGTATCGCCGCCGGTGCCCGGGCGCGGCCAGAGCCGCGCGATGAACGGGCGGACATCGAGGCCGACCCCTTGCGCCAGGTCCTCGAGATTCGTGATTTCGCCCGCTTCGGAGATCTGGAAGAACTGGGTCTGAAAACGCGCCCCCGTCCAGCGGTTCTCCTCGAGCTTGCGTTGAATGGTGCGACCGATGTTGAAGCCCCAGACGGTCTCGCCCGCCGGAAAGCTCAGGGTCTTGAACGGGATGGCGAATTCCGCGCTCCACCCTGCGTCCGTTCGCGCGGTGCGCACGATCCAGATGCCGTTCCAGTCGTCGTTCGTCTCGCCGTTCGCGAACACCAGGCCGTCGACCATGGCGCCGGCCGGGTTGGTCGCGAAGTGGAAGGCGTTGCTCTGGTCGCGGAACGTGTCGAGCACGATGGCCAGCCGGTCGTCGGCGTTCAGGCGCGCGTCGCGCGCCATCTGCGACGCGAGCACCTGGTCGGGCTCCGAGTCGTAGCACATGACGCCGATGTAGAGGTTGTCCTCGTCGTAGAGCAGCGTGACCTCGGTCCGCTCCGTGGGCGCCGCGCCGGCCACCGGGATTCGCTGGACCAGATTGCCAATCTTCGGGGCCTGTCGCCACGGCGCTTCGTCGAGCGACCCGTCGATGACGATCTCCGCGGTGATCGCTGTTACGACGGCCGATCTGACCGGATCCGTCGGGCTGGTCTGCTGCGAAGCGGCGGCGCACAAGGCGGGCGCAACGAGGCCTTGGCACGCGCAGAGCAACGCCAGCGAACCGAATCGGAGCGACAGGCCGCGCGGAACCGGGAGCATGTTCAGGAGTCTCTGCATGTCCGCGACTCACGGGCGGGGGGCCGCTTCGACAAGCCGTTCCCAGAAGGCGTCGTTGAACGAGGAGCCTTCGAGTGAACCGTTGTCGCCGAGGCGGCTGACTACCAGATCCAGGCTGGGCACGACGTAGAGCTTGCGGTCGCGGGCGCCCTGCGCCGCGGCCAGGTCGGGCGGCGCGGCCGGGATCAGCGGCCCGGCGGTCGTCACCGGCGGAATCGCCCAGGACATGGACGATGCCTGGTCGTTGACCCACCAGAGCAGCCCGTAGGACGGGTTCAGCGCCTGCGACGGCCGGAGCATCTCGGTCAGATACGCCGTGTCCTCGACGATCGTCTCGCCGTTCCAGGTCCCGCCGGCCAGGATGAACAGGCCGAAGCGTGCCAGGTCCCGGGCGCTGGCGGCGAAGCCGGTGGCGATGGCGGAGCGCGCCCAGGGGCGCGGCTCCCAGCGCGAGTCGCGCATGCCGAGGGGTCCGGTCAGCCACGCCCGCGTGACCTCGTTGCGGTCGAGGCCGGCCGCCGCCGCCACGATGCGGAGCAGGCGGTGATAGGCGGGCGTGTTGTACAGCCACTTCGATCCGGGCTCGGCGTCGTGCTCGAGTCCGGGTGTGAGGCCGGTCGTCATCGCCATCAGGTGCCGGATGGTGACGGCGCGTTCCTGCTCTTCGGTCGCCTCCGTCCAGGCGCCGGCGTGATCGGTGACCGGATCGTCGAGCGTCAGCAGCCCGCGCTCCTGCGCCTGGCCGACGAGAACCGCCACCACGCTCTTCTGGACCGAGGCCACGTCCTCGACGGCGTGGCCGGCCGCGTTGGGGCCGTGGCTGCCGTTCACATGGCCGCGCGACGGGGAATCGAGCGTCCAGTGCCGCTCGGCCAGGATCCGGCCGCGGTGGAGGATGACCACGCCGGTGGAGCTCCTCTCGCCGGCCAGCGTGAGCGCGGCGTCGATCCGCTCGGCGTCCCAGCCGGCTTCCGACGGGTCGACGGTTTCCCAGGGGCCGTCGACCGGCGGGAAGTACAACCGCCGGTCGCTCGCCGGCGATGCGGCGGACGAGACCTCGGCGGCCTGCTCCGGCGACGCGCGCCCCGATCCCGTCTCACCCCACGCCGGCAGCAACGACGCGCACGTCGCCGCGCCGATCGCGAACACTGCTCGGACTATCGACATGCATGACCTCCGGTGCACCGCTCACGATCTCCGGATGCACCGCTCACGGTAACACCCCGCGTGGTGGACAGGGAGAGCAATCGCCGCGTGGGGAGATGCCGGACACCTGCGCACCTTTGCTGCCGCACACCGGACAGAGTGCGGGTCGAACTGCGAGTCGCATCACCGACGATGCTCCCCTGGCATTGCCGCCGCCGGCTCGGGGACTCGGACGCGCAGGTCGCGGTCCAACTCCACCACCGCGGCGCCGAGGCCGCTGCCGGCCCGCCAGATGTAACGGACGTCGGAAATCGACACCCGGTGGCCGTTTCTCGTTTCCTCGATCCGGAAGGCGGGGAAGCGAGTCCAGGTGGCCAGCCCCCAGACGTGCGGGGCGGTCAGCGCGGCCCGGGCTGCCGGGTTGTCGCCGCCGCGCTCGATGGACGGCAGGCTGATGCGGATCGGGTCGCCCGACAGCCAGTCGACCTCCAGAAAGTGGTAGTGCTCGGCATCGGCGACGACGACGTGGCGCAGCAGCGGGTTGCCGGGCGCCGGGCTGGCCATGATCTCCACGGGCACATCGTCGCGTTGGGCCAGCCACGCGGCCACCTGGCGCTCGGCAAGGAGCGACGCGGCAACCATGACGCCGATGTAGAGGGCGACTGCCGACAGGCAGAGCGTGGCGAGCCGCGGAATGCGCCCCGTCCAGCGCCCGGCGAGCCGCAGCCAGACGATGGCGGCCACGCTGGCGCACCACAGCAGGCGGGTCGCAGCCGGCGCGCCTTCGAAGCCGGTGACGAGCGACGTGGTAGCGACGCCCAGCACGATCCAGGCGGCTGCGCCGACCGGGGAGGTGCTGTGGGCCAGGACGACCGACGTTCCCAGTAGCAGCCAGACCCACGGATCGACGACGAAGAGCGCGTCGCCGTAGAACCACGTGCCGTCGAACGGCATCAGGAAGCGGACACCGTAGGTGTTCAGCCAGTCGAGTATCGGATGCGAGACGACGGCCAGCGTGCTCAGCGCGAGCAGGGGACCGGTCCGGGCCCGCGGCTCCCGCCTCCGCCAACGCGCGATGGCGCGGTCGAGGAGCAGCAGCAGTCCGGTCAGCACGATGGGGAGGACTACCATCGCGAGCACGCCGTGCGTCCATCCCCGCCGGAACCCGAGCGACAGATCGCGGCTGATGAACATCGTGACCACGTCGATGTCGGGCGCGTTGGCGCCGAGGATCAGAGCCGGCGCGGCAAACGGCGAGTAGTTCCGGAGCCGGGTCTCGGCGAGGGTGGCGCCGGCCAGGGTGTGGGCGATCGGGTCCATCGTTGCGCCACTAGAATACTCAAGCTCGACGGATTTCCCGGCGGGCGTTCCGGGGAGCAGGCGTGACGAAGAACGTGTTGAGTGACCTGAACGTGGCGTTCATCGGGGCTGGGGCGATGGCGTCGGCCATGATCGGCGGGCTGCTGGCGCGGCACGACGTGGAGCCGGGCGGAATCACGGCGAGCGATCGTCATCAGGAGCGCCTCGACGTCGTGGGGGAGCAGTTCAGGGTCCGGACTTCCCGCGACAACGTGGCTGCCGCGCGGCAGGCGCACGTCGTCGTGCTGTCGGTGAAGCCGCAGGTGCTGCCCGAAGTGCTCTCGGAGCTCCGGGGCGTCGTCGAGCCCGGTGCACTCGTCGTCTCCATCGTGGCGGGGGCGACCATAGCCTCGATTGCCACCGGGCTGAACCATCGCGCGATCGTGCGCACCATGCCGAACACGCCGGCGCAGGTCGGCGAGGGAATGACGGTCTGGACGGCGACGCCGGAAGTTTCGGAGCAGCAGCGCGGGCAGGCCCGCGCCATCGTGGCCGCGCTCGGACGCCAGCTCCTGGTCGAGGAAGAGAAGTTCCTCGACATGGCCACCGCCATCAGCGGGTCGGGCCCGGCCTACGTGTTCCTGATGATGGAGGCCCTCATCGACGCGGCGGTCCACCTCGGCTTTTCACGCGACGCCGCGCGGGAGATGGTGGTGCAGACCATCCGCGGATCGGCCATCTACGCGGAGCAGCAGCCGGTCCACCCGGCGGAGCTCCGCAACCGCGTCACGTCGCCCGGCGGGACCAGCGCCGACGCGCTCTACCAGCTCGAGAGGGGGGGCTTTCGGACGGTCATGTCCGACGCGGTGCTGGCCGCCTACGAGCGCAGCGTGGCGCTGGGCGAGATGAGCACGAAGGCCGCCGACGCGTCGGCGAAGGCGCGCCCGTAAGGACGCGCGCGCGATCCTGCCGGCGCGTTGGGGCGCAGACTCCCTCTTTCCGGGCTAGCGGGCCGGCGGAATCTCGAACCCGCGCCGCGTATCGGGCGTCCACTCGCCGGGCATGACGTAGTCGTCGCGCCGCGGCATCCTGACCCGCGGCAGGCTCTCGGCGTCCATGACGTCGTCCTCGCCGATGATGCCGTTGCGGTAGAGCAGGTACGCGGTCACCGCGTAGGCCTCGTTGTCGGTGAGGACGCCGGGGCGGTCGTAGGGCATGACCCGGCGGATGTAGTCCCAGACGCTCGGCGCGAACGGCCAGTGCCGGATCGGCCAGTAGTTGGTGCGCGTCGTGACGTCACCGCCGACGAGCTGAATGGACGGTCCCTCGCTGCCGGTCGGGCCGTGGCAGGTCGAGCACCCGCGCCGGCCGAACACCATCTCCCCCTGGGCGGGGGTGCCGCTGCCCGGCGGCAGCTCCGCGCCGTCGGGGCCGACGATGCGGTCGGCCCGTTCCGCCGCGGTCGGAGCGCGCCCGAGGCCGGAGGGCGAGGCAGCCTGCTGCGCCTCGGCGACCGTGCCGGCCAGCAGGATCGCCCCGGTCAGCGCGCCCGCCAGCCTCACCGGTGTGCACCCGGCAACCGCGCGCCCACCGCCACGGCGCAGACTCCTACCCGTGAACATCCACCACCACGTCGGTCGGTGCGAGCCCATTGGTCACCTTCCCATCGGCGCTGACCTTCCACGGCTGGATCCAGTTGCAGTAGCCGAGCTGGCTCTGGATCGTCCCGTACAGTTGGCCGCGCGTGAGGCCCCAGTAGCTGGCGTACTCGTCCTCGGTCGGCTGCAACTGCCCCCGCTCGTCGAGGCAGCGCGACTGCAGCACCGCCTCCTCGCCGTTCCAGCGCCACGGCAGATGGAAGCGGGTGTGGGCCCTCGACAGCACCGGGCCGGCCAGCTCCGCCTCTTGCCAGGTGTGGCCCGCGTCGGTCGAGACCTCGACCCTGCTCACCTTGCCGGCGCCGGACCACGCCAGGCCGCTGATGACGTGCAGGCCGTGGCCCTGCAGCTCGTGCGAGCCGGACGGCTGCGTGATGACCGAGTTCGGGCCGAAGTCGTAGGCGTCGCGCTGCGTCTTCGGGTTCGGCGTCAGGAAGCGCGAGTGCTCCTGGAACGACAGGTACGGCTGGTCGACCACCTTGATGCGCTTCAGCCACTTCACGTTGTAGATGCCCTCGAAGCCGGGCACCAGCAGCCGCAGCGGGTAGCCGTGATCGGGCCGTACCGGCTCGCCGTTCTGCCCGTAGGCGACGAGCACGTCGTCGAGGGCCTTGGCCAGCGGCAGGCTCTTCGTGTGCTTCCCGCGGTCGGCCGCCTCGGCGATGATCCACGACGCGCCGGTCTTGACGCCCGCCTCGTTCAGGAGCACCGACAACGGCACGCCGGTCCATTCGCTGCACGCCATCCGGCCGTGCGTCCCGGTGACGGTGGCGGCCCGCGGATTCGGCCGGTTGCCGACGCATTCCAGGAAGTGGATGCGCGAGACGAACGGCAGCCGCTGCAGCTCGGCCATCGTGAACACGAGCGGCCGTTCCACCATCCCTTCGACCAGCAGCGTGTGCTCGGCCGGGTTGATGTCGGGAATGCCGTAGTAGTGCTGCGTGGTGAAGTGCAGCGACGTCGGGGTGATGGTCCCGGTCGACTCGCCCAGCGGCGTGCGCGCGCTCGGGCGGTACGGCTCCGGCCGGATCCGGGGCGTGTCGTAGTGGCTGCGGCCCTCGACCTCGCGCGTCGTGGTGACGAAGCGCGAGCGGCGGCCGTAGAGCACGCTCTCCAGCGAGTTGTTGTCGAGGACCGAGCGCGTCGGCTCGGCCGCGGGAGCGGGCTCGGCGGCCAGCGCCAGGCTCGGCGGCGCGGCGACCAGGCCCGCCGCCGCGGCGCTCTTCTTCAGGAACCGGCGCCGGCTCGTCTGCGTCTTGCCCATCGATCCTCCTCGGCTCCCGGCGGGAGCGCTAGCCACTCTCGACGTTCAGGCCCACGATACCATCCGCAACGCCGCCGGCAACGAAATCCCGTCCCGCGCGTGCCGATTCGCGGCCTGTCTGTCGCAGCTCTCGCGGCCCGCGCCGGTTGCTACGGCCAGAGCCAGCCGAACGTGCCGGCGGTGAGCAGCGCGTAGACGAGGCCGTCGAACATCGTCAGGAACGTATGGCGCCAGCTCCGGTACCACCAGATGCTGCTCTGCATGATTGCGAGCGAGTAGCCGGCGAAGCCGACCGTGCCGACCACGCGGAAGACGAGGCCGTACTCCGCGCCCGGTCCGAGGGTCAGTCCCGCCGTGTACCCGGCGATCGCGCCCACGAGCAGACTGTAGCCGAACCAGCGGGCGAGGCTCGTGCCGATGGCCATCGGCACGTTGGGGAGCACCGTGACGAACGCCACCGGCCCCGCCTTCATCTTGTCGATGAACGCCGGCTCGCTCATCTCCTTCGTGTTCGCCGGGCGCGGCATGACGTAATCGCCCGGGGCAATCTTGAACGGCCGGAGCGCGTCCATCACCTTCGCCTCGTCGGGGACGCCGCGGGAGTCGCCGGCGTGGTACTGCAGCACCATGTGAATGATCGAGCTGACGACGAAGACGAGCACGGCCGAGAGCAGGATGGGCAACCAGAGCGCCGGAACGGTAACCATGACTTCTCCTTGACTCACTCGCCCGCGTCCGGGAGATCCGCGAGCTCCGGGTGTTCGTTGCGCAGCCGCGTCGGCGCGGCCGGACTCCAGGCTACGGGTCTACTGGCCGTCTTCGCGCAGCGCGTTGAACTCGCGAGCCCGGTTCGCCGTCACCTCGTTGCCGATCAGCTCCAGCCGCCGGGCGCCGGGGAGCGACAGCGACGCCGTGTCGCCGAGCTCTCCGTCGCGCATCAGCTCGCCCATCGCGCGATCGATGGCGCCCGCCGCGATGGCCCCCATCGCGCCGACGAAGAGGACCCCGACCCCGGCGTCGCGGGCCGCGGCCAGCGAAGGCGCGCCGGTCAGGATGGGCTTCCCGGCCATCTCGACCGCCCGCCGGCACTGGTCGAGCGGAATGCCGGGCACGAAGATGAGGTCGCCGCCCGCCTCGGCGTAGCTCGTCACGCGCTCGAGCGCGTCCTCGAGCGGCCCGCCGTCGGCGACCACGTCGCTGCGCACCAGCAGCACCAGGTCGTCGTCGCGCCGTGCGTCGACCGCCGCGTGCACCTTGTCGACCATCGCTTCGCGGGCGAGGATCTTGCCCTCGTCGTAGCCGGCGAGGTGCTTGGCCCCGTACAGGTCCTCGATCATGACGCACGCCGCGCCCGCCTTCTCCATCCGCTGCACGGTGCGGTAGACGTTCAGCGGGTTCCCGCCGCCGTCGTCGGCGTCGGCGATGATCGGCGTGGCGATGCGGTCCGCGGTGCGGCCGCAGAACTCGACCAGGTCGTCCATCGTGATCATCCCGAAGTCGCCGATGCCGTACTTGCTCAGCGACAGGGCGCTGCCGCCGGTCATCACGATCTGGACACCGTGCATCTCGGCGAGCCGGGCGGTGGCGACGTCGCCGCAGTTGACGCAGTAGGGCGGGTCGTCGCCGCCGAGGAGCCCGCGGAACCGGGCGCCGGGGCTGTCGCTCCCGCTCGACTGCGCCGCGGTCGCGCGGCCGGGGATGGCGGCGCCGGCGAACGCCGCGCCGGTGACGGCGCCGGCGCTCTCCATGAACCGCCTGCGCGAAGGCTTCGGTGTCGGGTCGTTCGGCGGCAGGCTTTGCATCGGTGATCTCCTGGCGTGCGGATGGTTCGTTCGATTCCCCTGTGTCGATCACTCTACTATCAACCCGCTCCCGCGCAACAATCCGGCGGAGGAGCCGCGACGGACGCGTCGCAGCAGCCCCGGCACGGGAGTCGCGACGGGCCGCGTGGCGGTTCGGTTCCGTCAGTTCGTCGGCCGGGGGCCTTCCCGCCGCCGCGGCGGTCGCAGGAGATTGGGGTTCTCTCGCTCGAGGCGGGCGCGGTCCATGCGCAACAGCAACCTCTCCTGTTCCGGATCGCGCGGTCTTCTGCCGGCCGGCCGGCCGGCCGGCTCCGCGGCGAGGATCTTCGCCCAGCGTTCCCGCTTGAGCCGCCGCACCTCGGCCTGGAACGCATCGTAGTCGATCATGCGCGGCCCACTTCCCGCTCCACCCGTTGCAGTGCTTCGGCTTCCTCGGGCTGCTCACTCGTCCGCTGCCGCAGATAGCGCCAGTCCAGGCGATCCGCATACAGGTGCGCGAGGCGCCGGGTCCAGCGTCCGTCGTCGTCGCTCTTCCAATGCACCCAGGCGCGCAGGCGGTCGATCAGCAGATCCTCGACGCCGAGGATCACCACGCGCAGGCCGTCGACGGAGATCTCGGTACGGGGAGCGTCCTCGCCCGGCAGACCCGCCGGCGCGGGCGCTTCGAAGACGAGATCGAGGTCGGCGTGGTACCAGAAGCGCCCCTCCTTGGCGAATCCGAGCGCGGCGAACGCGGCGTCCACGTCCGGCCCGTGCGGCAGCGCCAGGTCCATGTCGTGCGTCGCGTAGCCACCGGCCGTATAGAACTCCAGCGCGCCGCCGCCCACCAGGACCGGCTCGATGTCCGCCGGGGCGAGTTGCGCCGTGAGCAACCCGAGCGCGAGCAGCCGGCGCCGGCGCGGGTCCGCTTCGTCACGCAGGCTCACGAGTCGCGCGTCGAGATCGTGGCGTTCCATGGAAGGTAAAGGTCGATCTGTTGGAGCGCCGGGACGGGCGGCGGTCGGTTGCCCGCGGTTCCGGCCGCCAGCGGCTTCACCGCCGTCGCGCCGGCATTTGGCGATGCCGTCGGCCACCCGCTCCACCTCGGAGTCGGTCAGCGTATTGCCCTCGATCGCGGTGGTCGCCTGGGCACTCTTGATCAAGGCCACCCGTCCGAGTGCTGATTGAGTGCGTGGATGGCCTGCCCGGCGCTTACGCCCGCGGCTGCACGATCTCGATGCGCACGCCGTCGGGGCCGACGACGAACGAGATCAGCATGTCCTCGCCGAGCGGGTTGGTGAACGGGCGCGGCTCCATCGTGAAGTCGACGCCCTTGCCCTTGATCTCCTCGGCCGCCGAGCGCAGGTCGGGGAATTGCCAGCCCAGGTGGTCGAAGGCGCGGCCTTCGGTCGGCGCCAGCTCGCCGTCGTGTTGCGAGATGAGCAGCCAGACGGTGCCGTAGCGCAGGCCGGCGATGCGGCCCTTCAGGCTGTCCCGCTCGCCCGCGAAGATGTGCTCGTACCAGTCGAGCGCCGCGGCCGGATCCGCGGAACGGAGGTGCAGGTGGTGGAAGCCGAGCCACTCGGTGTCCTCGACCACCTCGATCTTGGTGCCCCACGGATCCTCGATGAACGCAAGCTTGAAGAGGCCGTCGATTTCCCGCATCGGATTGAGGATCTTGATGCCCGCGGCCTCGAACGAGGCCATCTTGGCGGCCAGGTCGGGGAACGAGAACCCGATGTGGTCGACGCCGCTGCCGACGCTGGGGCCGGTCGGCTCGCGTTCGAAGAAGATGATGAGCGTGTCGCCGGCGGCGCAGGCGTTGTGCCGGCCGTAGTCGGTGCAGCCCATGTGGGTCATGTACCACTCCTTGGCCTCGGCTGCCGACGTCGCGACCAGATGGATGTGGTGGTAGTCGGCGGCGGCGGCGCCGGCCGGGGCGCCGGCGAGCCAGGCGGTGAGCGCGACGAGCGGGAGTAGTCTGCGAATCATGGGTATCCCTCCAGGTGAGCGGCCGGTTGGCCACCGGCGGCGGCGCCGGCGCGGCCCTGCCGCGCAGACGTCCAGGCGCCCGATTATAGCGCTAGGAATGCGATCCCCCAGGCGGCGACGCCGACCGTCAGACCGAGCAGCGAATCGAGGGTGTAGTGGTAGCGGGCCATGACCGTGGCGACGACGATGCTGGCCGCCAGGAACAGGAATGCCGCGCCGGTCGCGGGAGCGCCGGCGAAGAGGATGGTCAGGGCGACCGCCACCGCCGTCGCCGCGTGACCGCTCGGGCAGGTGTTCACCTGCACGCTCATCCGCTGCAGCACGGTCGTGTTGAGGCGGCGCAGGTGCGGGTGAGGGATCCAGAGCGGGCGGTCGGTGGCGAGCGCCCGCGGCGGGCGCGTCTGGATCCAGGGCAGCATGCCGTAGCAGGTGAACCCCGCGATGAGCGCCGCCGTCCAGAACTCGTCCGCCCGGCCGCGGTGTCCGAGCGCCAGGAACACGCCGAAGCCGCCGGGCACGAAGGGGTACGCCAGCAGGTAGGTGGCCTCGAACCAGGAAGCGACGAGGCGCGGTGCGCGCGCGGCGGCGCGGCGCAGCCGGCTGCGTTCGAACAGCCAGGTGTCGAATGCCAGCAGGCGCCGCTCGATTCGCAGGGACGGGCGCCGGAAGAAGAGGCCGCAGAGCCAGTAGCCCTGCAGCAGATAGATCGCGGGAACCCAGTCGCGGATGATGCGCAGGCTGGGTGACGGCCGTAGCTGCGACAGCATGACGGCCAGCGCGATGCACACGAAGCCGACGAGCAGCACGCGGCGGCGGCGTGCGGGCGCGAGTGGGCGTAGACGTGAGAGGACGATCAGGTAAACAAAGAAGCCGCAGACGATCCACTCCGTGATCCAGAGCTGGCGCAGATCGAGGGGCATTCTTGTGCTCAGGCTACCCGATTGCTTGCGTGGATGCAGCCTCCGATTCGTCCTGTGCAGATATTTCGGTCGCCGGCCCTGCGCGCAATACCCGCATGCAGGGAGCGACCAGCCAGGCCACCCCGACGATGCGGCCTGCCAGGATCGCCAGCGACGCCGCGACGGCGCCGACGAGGTCGAATCCGTGGATCGCGACGGTCAGTGTTCCCGCAACCGTCAGCACCTCCAGCGCCGTCGCGCGGGTGGTGGGGCGGGTGTGATGCGCGTGGACCAGCACGCCCCGCTGCAGGTGCAGCGCCACCGACAGGGCGGGGAATACGGCCAGGATGGCGAGCGGCGGCAAGGCGAACCGGGTGAGGGCCGGGCTCAGCCCGGAAATCGTCTGAAACCAGATGTCGGCCAGCGGGGTCAGGGCGATCGCCGACAGTCCCGCGGTGGCGGCCACGGCCAGCAGACCCGCGAAGTTGCGCAGCCGCCGGAAGTGCTCCCGGTGCGGACCCAGCAGCGCGATGACGACCTCCAGGTAGGAGAGGCCGACCGCCCGGAAGATGAACGTCAGGCCATGGATCACCGGCAGCACCGCGAGCGACTCGACCGGAAACCGCGCCCGGCCCATGAAGAACGTGACGAGCGGCTGGGCCGAGAGCGCGATGAAGGTCGTCAACCCGAGCGGCGCGTAGAAGCGGACGAGCGCCCGCAGGCGGAGTCCGGCCATGCGTTCCGCGGGGCGGGCGCGGCCGAGGAGCTCGGCGACGATCTTCCGGGACATCCACCGGCTGGCCAGCGCCTCGGTGACGACCGCGGTCGCCAGGGCCAGCGCGCCGACGCTGGCCCCCGGCAGGCCGGTGGCGAGAAACGTCCCGACCGCCGTCAGCGACATGGCGGTGACGCGGATCACCGTGCCGTAGGCGACGCGCCGGGTCTGGTGGTGCCGGATGAGGAGCCCCTGGCGGAACCGGCGGTAGGCGATGGCCGCGGGCCACGGCAGCAGGATGGCGAGTGCACCGTGGGTCAGACCCGCGACGTCGGCAGGAAGCCGCAGCAGTCGGGCGATGCCCTCGAACACCGGCGGCAGCAGGACCAGGAGCTGCACCACGGTCACGAGCACCGCGAGCCCGAGCGCGAACCGCCGCAGGGCGCGGTAGCTCGCGGCGTCCTCGACCAGCGCCGTCGAGGCGCTCATCAGCATGATGACCGGGGACTCGATGATGATGGCGAACGCGAACGCCACGCCGAACGCCGCCAGGTTGATCGTGGCGTCCGGCAGCCGGGCGATGATGGCGGCCAGGTAGGGGCCCTCGACCGCCATCATGAGCCACGTGCCGGCGAGCGGAAGCCAGAAGGCGAAGATGCGGCGGTAGGAGAGCGGGCCTGCCGTCATCCGGCGGACCCGGAGAGCCGGGCGGCGGTCTCGGAGCGACCGGTAGTGAGACCAAATCTCATTTTTCTTGACCGACCAAAACAGTCGGAGATATAGTCCTCTCGCCAACTGAGACGTGATCTCAGTTTGGTTCTGCTGCGGGGACGCCCGGGTCGAGTCGAGATGGTGGCTCGCGGGCGTCGAAAGAGATTGGCCCGCCGGGTGCGGCAACACCCAACGGGCCTGCCGAACGCTCGCCCCGCGGTTCCCAGACCCTGGTTTGCACGGCGTGCGGCACGTTCCAGCAGCCCCATTCTAGGGGCGTGCCCCGCGCCACGCAACCGCATTCGCGATGGAGGTGGCGCGATGGCAATTGGACGTTTTTCCTTCGGGGTGGCCGCGTTGGCGGCTGCATTCTGGATCGGATGGGGGGCGGCCCCCGCGGCGGGCGCCGGCCCGAACGAAGCCGGTGTCGAGGAACTGACCGAGGGCATCGTGGTTCCCGCCGGAAGCGAAGCGGCCACCGAGGCGACGGCCGGCTCGGAAGGCGGGACCGCGGAGGGCGAGGCGGAAGAGCAGGACACCGAGGAGCCGGAGGTCGACGTCGAGGAGCTCGAGCGCCGCATCGACCTGCTGGCCGAGGAGCTCGAGCGCCTGCGGAGCGGCGAGCCCGAGAACGAGGTGACGATCGACCAGGCCCGCGCGCTCGGCCTGGCGCCGTCGGCGGCGTCGACCTACGCGATCGACTCGGGCGTGTCGATCGCCGGCTATGGCGAGGTGCTGTATGAGAACTACGCGTCGGACAAGACGTCGCAGTACGACATGCTGCGGGCCATCCTGTACGCCGGCTACCGTTTCAACGACAAGTTCCTGTTCAACTCGGAAATCGAGGTCGAGCACGCGAAGGAGATCTTCGTCGAGTTCGCGTACGTCGACTACCTGGCGACGTCGAACTTCGGCCTGCGCGCCGGCATGCTTCTGGTCCCCATGGGTCTGGTCAACGAGTTCCACGAGCCGACCGTCTTCATCGGGGCCGAGCGTCCCGTGACGGAGAACAAGATCATTCCCTCGACGTGGCGGGAGAACGGCGGGGGGGTCTACGGCGCGTTCGACAACGTGGCGTTCCGCGCGTATGTGGTCAACGGGTTCAACGGCGCGAAGTTCTCGTCGGGCGGCCTGCGGGGCGGTCGTCAGAAGGGCGGCAAGGCCCTGGCGGACGACATGGCCTTCACCGGTCGCCTCGACATCACGCCGATCCCCGGGGCCTTCTTCGGCGCCAGCTTCTACACCGGCGGATCGGGGCAGAGCCAGGTGATGGACGACAGCGGTCGCACCTACGGCGTCCGCACCAACATCTTCGACGTGCACGCGCAGGTTCAGGCCCGGGGCGTCGACTTTCGCGCCCTGTTCGCGCAGGCCGGCCTCGACGACACGTCGATGCTGAACCAGGTGCTCGGCCTGGAAGGCAAGAGCGGCGTCGCGGAGAAGATGCAGGGCGGCTACGTGCAGCTCGGCTACGACCTGCTGTCGCAGGCGCCGGGAGCCGCAGGCGTGGGGCTCACGCCCTACCTGCGCTACGAGAAGGTCGACACCCACACCGCGCTGGCGGCAGGGTTCACCCGCGACCCGGGCAAGAACAACACCTACACGACCTTCGGCATCGAGCTGAAGCCAAACCCAGGTGTCGTTCTCAAGGTGGACCACATGTGGGTCAGCAACGCCGTTGACAGCGGGGTCAACCAGTTCAACGTCAGCGTCGGATACGCGTTCTAGGAGCGATTTCCATCATGAAGCAGGGGTCGACCGCGGGGCGGGTGGCAGGCAGGCGCGCGGTGAGCGCGCTGGTTACGTGGCTCGTTCTTGCGGCCGGCGCCGCTCTCGCGCAGCCCGGCGTGATATCGCGCCAGGAGGCGCTGAACGCGGTGTTCGCCGGTGCGACCATCCGCGGGGACCGCGTCTACCTGACGGCGGAGCAGGCGGAGCGGATAGCCGAGATCTCGCGCGAGGACATACGGACCCGCATCTACGCCCGCTACGTCGCCCGGCGCAACGGCGTCGTCGTCGGCAGGGCGTACGTCGACACGCACGTGGTGCGGACCAAGCGCGAGAGCCTGCTCATCTCGATCGAACCGGACGGGCGGGTGCGCCGCATCGACGTGACCGCCTTCCTCGAGCCCCCCGAGTACGTCCCCCCCGAGCGGTGGAAGCAGCAGTACTACGAGCGACCGCTCGGGGACGACATCGCGATCCACCGCGCGATCCGTCCCATCGCGGGAGGGACGTTGACGACCCGCGCGGTCAACGCCGCGGTGCGCCGCGTGCTGGCCCTCGACCAGGTGCTGGAGGGGAGTGGGCCCGGAAGGGCGGGGCGCGGCGTGCAATGACCTGGTGGGAGCGCTGGGGCTTCAACGCGTTCCACGTCATCGTCGCGGTCACCGGCACCGTGTACCTGTACATGAAGTACGCGCTGGCCACCGACGACCCGTTCGCCATCGTCAACCATCCCTGGCAGTCCACGATGCTCTCGGCGCACGTCGTGGCGGCGCCGTTCTTCGTGGCCTTCTTCGGGATGCTGTTCCGGTCGCATTCGTTCGGGAAGCTCCGCTCGCGAAACCCGGCGAACCGCCGCACGGGATGGACGTCGGTCCTCAGCTTCGCGGCGATGGCCCTCACCGGCTACCTGATCCAGGTTGCGACCACGCCGGACCTCATCACGTTCTTCATCTGGACGCACGTCGCGGCCAGCGTCTTGTTCGTCGTCGGCTACGGCATTCATCTCGTCAACGGCTGGCGGCTGGACGGGATTCCCCGCAAGGCGGTACGGACGCCGCCGCCGAGACCCGCGCGGCTCTCCCCATGACGCAGCTCGCGCGGCGCCGGACGGCTGCCTGGCTGGCGTGTCTCGGCGCGGCGGTCTGCGGTCTAGCGGCGGCCCCTGCGCGTGCCGCGGGCGTGGAGAACCCGGTCCGCGTCGAACGCACGGTGTTCCTGATGGGCACCCTCGCCACGTTCGTGGCGGAGACGGCCGATCGGGAGACCGCGCTGGCGAAGCTGGAACGCATGGTCCGCATCGTCGAGGAGACCGAGGCCGAGCTCAGCACGTGGCGGGACGACAGCGTCCTCGGCGCGCTGAACCGGCGGCCGATCGGAGAGCCCTTGCCGCTGCCGGCCGAGACCTGCCGCCTGTTCGCCCGCCTGGTGGAGTGGCATGCGGCGACGGGTGGCGCGTTCGATCCTGCGGTGGGAAGCCTCGTCGACGCCTGGGGCCTGCGCGGGGAGGGCCGGCAGCCGGACGAAGACAGGCTGGAGGCCGCGCTGGCCGCCGCCGGCCTCGATCGGCTTGCACTCGATGCGGAGGCGTGCGCCGTCACGCGGGCCGCCGCCGTGGTTTTGGACGCGGGCGGGTTCGGCAAGGGCGAGGCGCTCGACCGCGTGCGCGCGGCCGAGCGCGGCCGGGAGGGCGTCTGGCGCATCGACTTCGGCGGGCAGATGGCGGTTTCCGGAGAGGCTTCCGACGGTCCGTGGACGGTGGGCGTCGCGCATCCCGCGCGGCGGGACAGGGCCGTTCTCGAGCTGGCGCTCGCAGCGGGTTCGATCGCCACGAGCGGCGGCTCCGAACGGGATCTGGTTCTGGAGGACGGCAGCCGGATCGGCCACATCATCGACCCGCGCATCGGGCGGCCGGTTATCCGATCCGCGTCGGTCACCGTCTGGCACGAGAGCGCCTTCGTGGCGGACGTTCTGTCGACCGCGCTGTACGTCATGGGCCCCGACCTGGGGATCGCGTGGGCCGCGGCGCGCGGCGTCGCCGCCTGCTTCATCGCGTTCGAGCGCGATGCGGCGGATGTCACGTTCCGCGCCACCCCTGCCTTCGAGGCGCGGTTCCCGCCGCCGGCGATGCCGTAGGCGCCGTGCCGCGAACCGTTCCGATTGCCTACAATGCGGACACCAAGGGAACGAGGAGGGATGAGGACTCGAATCATGCATAGAGGAACAGCGCTCGTCACCGGACTGATGCTCACCGCGCTCTTCGCCTGCGCGCCGGCCGAGGAGCCGCCCGCCCCCGAGCCGGAGGCGCCCGCCGAAGAGGCTGCGGGCAGCGTCGACCGCCTCGACCCGCGCCTGGACGAGCTGCTGGCCGCCGACGCGGCGGTCGAGCAGGTCGCGGACGGCTTCCAGTTCATCGAGGGGCCGGTCTGGGTCGGCGGCGCCGAGGACGGCCACCTGCTCTTCAGCGACATCCCCGCCGACACGGTGTACCGCTGGTCCGAGGCGGACGGGACCGGCGTCTTCCTCAACCCGGTGTTCCTGCCGGAGCTCGAAACGAACGGGCAGGGCGGCTCGAACGGGCTGACGCTGGACCTCGAGGGCCGCGTCGTGCTGTGCGAGCACGGCAACCGGCGCCTCGCGCGGATCGAGGAGGACGGCTCGCGGGTGACGATCGCCGACCGCTACGAGGGGAACCGCCTCAACAGTCCGAACGACGTCGTCTTCCACTCCAGCGGCGCGGCCTTCTTCACCGACCCGCCGTACGGCCTCGCCAGCCCCGAGGCGGCGGAGCTCGACTGGAACGGTGTCTACCGCCTCGATCCCGACGGCGCCGTGCACCTGCTGGCGGACGGGCAGACCCGGCCCAACGGCATCGGGCTCTCGCCCGACGAGAGCACCCTCTACGTCGCCAACTCGGACGGCGAGGCGCGCCAGTGGGTGGCCTATCCGGTCAACGACGATCTGAGCGTCGGCGAAGGTACGGTGTTGCTCGACCTGACCGACAGCGAGGACGCCGGCGTTCCGGACGGCTTCGCGGTCGATGCGGCGGGCAACATCTGGTCGAGCGGCCCCGGCGGCATCGTCGTCATCAGTCCCGAGGGAGACCATCTCGGCACGGTGCGGCCGGCGGAGCAGCCGGCCAACGCGGCTTTCGGCAACGACGGCCGCACGCTCTACATCACGGCGCGGACCGGCCTCTACCGGATCGACACCCTGGTCGAAGGCCTGATGCCCTGATCGTCGCCGGCGGCGGCCGTGCGTCGTTCGGCGCCGGTCGCCGCTGCGGTGTGCGGCGGCCGGCGCGTCCGCGTCACCGTGCCGGCCCCGTCGCGCGCCGCAGCGGCGGGCGTGTCCCGTAGGTCAGCGTCCGCCACACCCACTCGGCGGGGCCGAAGCGGTAGCGGCGCAGCCAGAGCGGCGAGACGATCAACTGCACCGCCCAGACGCCGATCACGATGCCGAGCTGTCCCAGCCGGTCGACGGACCCGTAGAGACCGAGTCCGTGGCCGTAGAAGATCGTCGTGCAGATCACCGTCTGCAGCAGGTAGTTGCTCAGCGCCGTTCGCCCGACGGCGGCGAACGGGCGGGCGGCGGCGCGCAGCGCGGCGGTGCGGCAGGCGAGCATGACGAGGCCGACGTACCCGAGGCCGACCGCGATGCTGGGCCAGTAGTTGAACTGCCGCCCCTGGAGCAGCGACCAGTCGAGGGCCCATCCGAACTCGAAATCGAGCGCGACGCCGTAGGCCTCCACCGGGATGCCGGCGACGAGCGCCGCGGCGATCAGCGACGCGTAGAAGCGTTGCGAGCAGCGGGCGCTGAAGACGTCGAGCTTGTAGAGCGCCATGCCGATCAGCATCAGGCCGCCGGCGCGCCACAGGCCCCAGATGACGAGCAGGAAGGTCTCGAAGCCGAGCGCCGACGCCGACCGGACCGGTAGCTGTTCCAGCCAGCCGCCGCGGTAGGTGGCCAGCATCTCGTCCATGATCGCCCGCGTCGGCTGCCACGCGCCGAGCGTGACCTCGGCCAGCGCTTCCTCGGACCAGGAAGGCAGCGAGGCCTGCAGGCCGGCGAAGATGGCCGCCGCCACGGCGACCGTCGCCGTGCCGAGCGCCAGCAGCCGGCCGGGAGACAGGCCGCGGAACGGGTAGACCAGCATCCCGCAGACGGCGTAGAGGAAGAGGATGTCGCCGGCCCACAGCAGATGCGCGTGGAGCAGGCCGATGACCGCGAGCCAGCCCATGCGGCGGTAGTGCACGCGGCGGGTCTCGCCGCGCGCCGCGGTCCGCGACGTCATCAGGACGATGCCGGCCCCGAACAGCATGGAGAAGATGGTCATGAACTTCTGGTCGGCGAGCAGCCGGCCGCCGAGCCAGACGTACAGGTTGGCGCCCTCCAGGTCCCCGTAGGCGGTCGGGTTGTAGTAGGCCGCCTCGGGCATCGCGAACAACTGGATGTTCATGACGAGGATGCCGAGCAGCGCGAAGCCGCGCAGGACGTCGATGGAGTCGATGCGGGCGCCTTCGACGACGGGACCGCCCGCGCCGTCCATCGCAGGACTCGTCACTGCCGCGCGCGCTCCTCGGCGCGCGCGCCGCGCAGGATCAGCGGCATGCTGTAGTTGCCCTCGTGACAGGCGTTCTCGAACACGGGTCCGACCGCGCGCGTGATGGGGAACACTACCGTCCAGGGGCCGGCGAACGAGTCGGGGTCGTGGGCCGTGAACTCGTAGTGGAGCGTGTCGGCGTCGGAGAACCGGATGCGCTCGACGTAGCGCGCATCGGGCCCGGCGCCCTGGATCGTCCACGCGCCGTTGAAGCCGGCGGTCTCGACCACCAGCGTGTCGCCCTCCCACCGGCCCCGGGAGCTGCCCTGCCACTGGCGGATCGGCGCGGCGGGCGGCGGCCGGCCGTCGAGCGGAATGATGCGCAGGTCGGAGTTCTGCTCGTGGAGGATGGCGACGTAGTCCGGCGTCTGGAAGATCTGCGCGAGGCGGTTCGGGGATACGGCCATCAGCGGGACCGTACGTCCCATGATGCAGCGCTCGTAGCGCTCGCGGTCCTCCGGTCCGTCGGCGGATCGCAGGCGTATCGCGATGCCGAGCGTGCGGGCCCGTTCCGCGCCGGCCGCGGTGCGCTGCGGCAGCCTGCCGTCCGGCGGATCCACTATCAGCGACGTGCGGCCGTCGGTCAGGCCGCCCGGTTGCCACCAGTCGGCGTTGAGCTGCAGATCGCGCTCGCGGCCGATCGCGGCGTGGCGCCGGGTGAGGTACTCGGCCTCCTCGGCGGGCGTCAGCACCGCCCGGCCGGCCAGCTCCGCGGGCCGTTGCAACGGCGTCGTGCTGCGGTACTCCCAGTAGCCGCCCAGGTCCGGCGCGCCCCACGGCGTGCGCGTCGCGCCGGGCTCCTGCGCCGAAGCCGCGGGCGGGATGACGAGCAGAAGACCGACGAGCAATGTTGGGCGCATGGCGCAAGAGCCTCGCTTTCCGGTTTCGTCGCCGATTATAGGCACTCGCGCCCGTCCGCTTCCCGCGCGGTCGCCGTTGCCGACCTGCCCGACGTTCGTCGCGTCCGGGCATAATCGGTAGAGGCGTATCGGCTGGCAGGGATTTCACAGGAGGGGATGCGGATGGCGCTCAACCCGGAGCTGATCGGTTTCGTCAGGGAGAGCCTCGCGCGCGGCGTCTCGCGTCCGGACGTCGAGGAGGCGCTGATCCGCGCGGGCTGGCCGCGCGGTCAGGTCGCGCAGGCGCTGGCCCGTTTCGCCGCAGCGGCCGGGTATCCGATCCCGGTCCCGCGGCCCGCCGTTTCCGTGAAGCCGCGCGAGGCGTTTCTGTACGCCGTGATGTTCCTGGCGCTGTTCGTGAGCGCCTTCAACGTCGGGGCGCTGGTGTTCGGCGTCGTCGACCTGGCGTTTCCGCATCCGCAGGATCCGCCCGAGGAGTTCACGCGCGACGCCGTCCGCTGGGCGATCTCGGTGCTGGTGGTCGCCTGTCCGGTCTTCCTGTACGTCGCGCGGGTGATCGGCCGCAGCGTGCAGTCGGACCCGACCGCGCGCGCCTCGCGGCTGCGGCAGCAGCTCACCTACGTGACGCTGTTCGTCGCCTCGTGCGTGCTGATCGGCAGCGTGGCGGCGGTCGTCTACAACTTGCTGGACGGCGCCGTGACCGTGCGCTTCGTGCTCAAGGTGCTGACGGTCGGCGCCATCGCCGGCACGGGGTTCGCTTACTACCTCCGCGACCTGCGTGCCGCGGCGGCGGATCCCGAGACCTGAGCCGCGTCGCGCGATCGACCGGCCGCGCGGTGCGCAGGCGGTAGAATGGCGCGGTTGGCCATGGATACACCGAAGATGACGAGACCACTCATCGCGACGGTTCTGCTCGCGTTGCTCGCCGGCGCGGCCGCTCCCGGCGCCCAGGAGGGCGTCATCACCCGCAGCGAGGCGCTCGCGGCGGTCTACCCGGGCGCGGAGGTGACGCGCGACCGGGTCATCCTGACGCGGGAGCAGATGGGGGCGGTCGCGGCGCTCGCCCGGGTCGGGATGCAGGGCAGGATCTTTCCCCGCTACATTGCCCGCAACGAGGACGGCGCCGTCGTCGGGCGCGCCTACATCGACACGCACACGCCGAAGACCGAGCGCCAGAGCTTGCTGATCTCCCTCGATACCGCGGGCCGCATCAAGCGCGTCGACGTCACCGTCTTCTTCGAGCCGGCGCAGTACATGGCGCCTCAGGACTGGCTGCGGCAGTTCGACGGGGAGGTGCTGCACGACGAGCTGGCCATCCGGCGCCGCATCCGGCGGATCGCCGGTTCTTCCTTCACCGGGCGTGCGATCAGCGACGCCGTCCGGCGCGTGCTCGCGCTGGACCAGGTGCTGCGGGCAGAGTCGGCGCAGCCGTAGCCACCTCATGCCGCGGAGGGCGGGTGTTCGGGGGCGGGTTCCGGGGGGTGTGCCGCCGCCGGATCCAGCGGCGCGATCCCGATCCGCGCGAAGCCGTAGAAGGCGGCGACCAGGGGGTTGATCAGGTTGAAGAAGGCGAACGGCGCGTAGGTCAGGGTCGAGACGCCCAGCGTCTGGGCCATGAACGCGCCGCAGGTGTTCCAGGGGATGAGCACCGAGGTGATGGTGCCGGAGTCTTCGAGCGTGCGCGACAGGTTCTTCGGGTCGAGCCGCCGCCGTTGGTATTCGCTGCGGAACATCCGGCCCGGGAGCACGATGGAGATGTACTGGTCCGAGGCCAGCACGTTGACGCCGAACGCGGTGGCGAGGGTGGCCACGATCAGCCCGCCCGCGCTGCGCACGGCGTAGAGGATCCGGCGGGCCAGCGCCTGCAGGATGCCGGTCGCTTCCAGCACCGCGCCGTACATCATCGCCGTCATGATCAGCCAGACGGTCTGCAGCATGCTCGCCATGCCGCCGCGCGAGAGCAGCTCGTCGAGGGCGGCGTTCCCCGAGTCGAGCACGTAGCCGCCGTGCAGCGCCTGCCACACGCCCTTGACCAGCGCCACCGGGCGCGCCAGCTCCGGCTCGCCGACGGTGCGCAGCACCGCCTCCGGCTGGAACACGACGGCGAAGAGTCCCCCGACCAGCGCGCCGATCAGCAGCGCCGGGAAGGCCGGCATCCGGCGCACCACCAGGGTCAGCACCAGCACGAGCGGAATCAGCAGGTGCGGGCCGATGGCGAAGCTGCGTTCCAGGGCGGCCAACACCGCGTCGAGGTCGCCCGCGCCCTCCGGCGCCGGCGTAGCGAGACCGATGGCGGCGAACAGGATCAGCGCCAGGCCGAAGCTGGGCGCCGTGGTCCAGACCATGTGGCGGATGTGGGTGAACAGCTCCGAGCCGGCGACGGCCGGGGCGAGGTTGGTGGTGTCGGACAGCGGCGACATCTTGTCGCCGAAGTAGGCGCCCGAGATGATGGCGCCGGCCGCGATTCCCGGGTGCAGATCGTAGGCGGCGGCGGTGCCGATCAGGGCCAGGCCGACGGTGCCGGCGGTGGTCCAGGAACTGCCGGTGGCCAGGGCGACGACGGCGCAGATGGCGCAGGCGGCGGCGTAGAAGATGGAGGGCGCGAGCAGCGACAGGCCGTAGTGGATCATGGTCGGCACGATGCCGGCCAGGATCCAGGTGCCGATGACCGACCCGACGACGAGCAGGATCAGGATGGCGCCCATCGAGGTGGCGATGCCGCGCCGGATCGCGCCCTCGATCTCCGCCCAGGACTGGCCGTTGGCCAGGCCGACGAGCCCGGCGACGGCGGTGCCCAGCACCAGGGCGATCTGGTTGGGGCCGAACGAGGACTCGTCGCCGAACAGGTACACCGCGGCGCCGAGCAGGGCGATGAGCAGCACGACGGGAATGAGCGCCTGGCCGAGCGGCGGCTCGACGGGCGTGCGAGACGTCGGGTCGGTCATGGTTTCAGGAGGCGGAGCGTATCGGCATCCCGGACTTCGTGACAACCAGACGCCCGCCGACGCGAGCACACGAGGCGAGATAGTCTGGGCAGTCGCTGGCGGAGCCGCGAGCGCGGGGACTGGGCGTCCCCGGCTCACGGCCCCGACGGTAACGCGGCGGGTCACTCACCGCCGGCGACGGCCAGGCTACTGCGCGGCCTCCACCCACTCGGCGAACTGCGACCACGGCCCCGGCACCCCGTGAATGGGGACGATGGTCTCGACGTCGAGCCCCAGGCGCTGCACGTTGCTGTACAGGGTCCGGGCGCTGGCGTTCGGATTGGCGGGCAACGAGCCGCCGGGGCCGGGCGGCGTGAACAGGTCGGCCTGCACCAGGATCTTCTCGTGGGGCAGGTACGCGATCAGCATCCCCGCGGCGTGGGCCAGCCCCTGGACGTGGTGCAGCTCGACCAGGCGCGTCGTGTCGCCGAGGATGTACTTCTCCCGCAGCGTCTCGAAGATGTAGCCTTCCGACCACTCTTCCGGCGGGAACAGCGAGAAGCGGTCCGGCTCGAGCAGCCACGGCCGCGCCCGCAGCACCTCCTGGTAGTAGCCGAAGTTCCCCTGGTGGGTGACGACCGTCGCGCCCTCGTGGACGTAGGCGCGCATGCCGCCGAGGTGGTCCCAGTGGTGATGGGTGGTCACGACCCAGCGAATCGGCTTGTCCGGGATCAGCCGCATGATCTCGTCGATCACGGCGAGCGACCGCGCCTCGTTCAATGGCGCCTCGATGACCGCCACGTGGTCGTCGAACTCGACGGCCACGCTGTGGTGCGAGCCGCCGGCCATCAGCCACACGCCCTCGGACACCTCTTCGGCCTCCACGCGCATGGGGGGCACCATTGCATTCCGCGCCGCGTCCGGGACGTTCAGTGCGGCATCCGCCACGTTCACCTCGACGCTGTCGATGGTCGACAGTTGGAACGTGTGATCGCCGCCGCTGACGTTCGGCGCGTGGGCGCCGTCGTCGAAGTCCTGGTGCTGGTGCCAGTTCATCGGGAACATCATGCCCCCGCCCACGTCCTGGTAGTTCGTGTAGACGGTCTCGTAGTACATGTCGCCGACGACCGGGTTCGGCATCCAGGTCTGCACCCGCTCGATGACGTTGTCCTCGGTGATGGTGCCGTTGACGCGGTACTTGTCGAGGGCGATGAACGAGACGACCGTCACGCGCCCGCCGTATTCGTTCCGCTCGACCGCGATGACGTCGTCGGCGGCCATGGCGCCCTTGAGGAAGCCCTGCGGGGTGAGATAGATCTCCAGCCGCCGCCGCTCGGCGTCCTGCGGCCTGGGCACCACCCGGTCGATCTCGCCGTTCCACGCATACTCGCCCCGGACCATCCAGTTGCGGATCCGGTCCCCCACGATGGGCGCGCCGCCGCCGCCCCGGGCGGGATAGTTTCCCTGCCGGATGACCATCTCCTCGGTCGACGATTCGGTCTCGAAGTCGATGGTGCGGGTGTACTCCGCCAGCTCGAAGCGCGGCCAGTCCTCGGCGGGCGCGAAGTTCTGGCCCGCGGCGCCCACCCAGCCGTCCCCGGAGTACCGGATCGACATCATGTCGTCGACGCCCATCGTCTCGGCGGCCGCTTGCAGCACCGTCTCCGCGTCCTGCGCCGCGGCCGGCCCGGCCCCCAGCATCGCAACGGCAACGAACAATCCAATTCGCTTCAGCATGGTTCCCTCCCCGTAGCTTCGTGACGATCCGCGCCGGACGGATCGGAACCGATGCGATCCGTTCGGCTCCCCGGATCGCACAGCGTAGCCCTTTCGCGGCGGGATGACCACGGGAATCATTACAATCGGACCGTCTTCCACAGGGGAGGGAACACGATGAAGATGACGTCGAGAGCGTCGGCGGTCGTGGTGTCGTTGGTGCTGGCGGTGTCCGGGGCGTGGGCGCAGACCGGTTCGGACCGGACCGTCACCGAGGCGCAGTACGAGCAGTGGAAGGCGGAGTTGACCAACTGGGGCCGGTGGGGCGCCGACGACGAGATCGGCGCGCTGAACCTGATTACCCCGGCCAAGCGGCTGGAGGCGGTGGCCCTGGTACAGGAGGGCTTCACGGTGTCGCTGGCCGGCGACGCCGACACCGTCGAAGCGGTCGACAACCCGAGGCCGTACCAGCACGAGATGGTGGGGATCAGCTCGGACCGGATTTCCGTCCAGTATCACGGGATCTCCCATACGCACCTGGACGCGCTGGCCCACATCAACGACGACGGCGTCTTCTACAACGGCTACGCGCCGGACGCCGATGAGGTCATCGCGAACGGGCACTCGAAGAACTCGATCCACAACCTGAAGAACGGCATCGTCACGCGCGGGGTGCTCATCGACATCCCGCGGCTGCGCGGCGTGCCGTACCTGGAGCCGGGGACGCCGATCCACGTCGAGGACCTCGAGGCGTGGGAGGAGCAGGCGGGGGTGAAGGTCTCGTCCGGCGACGCGCTGTTCATCCGCACCGGCGTGTGGGCGCGCCGCGCGGCCGAGGGGCCGTGGCTGCGGGGCCGCCGGCCGGGCGGCCGGTCGGCGGGGCTGCACCCGTCGGTCATCCCCTGGCTCAAGGAGCGGGACATCGCGCTGATGGGCAGCGACCACCCGACCTACGTCGCGCCGTCGGAACTGCCGGGCGCCGTACACGACTTCGCGCTGCTGTACCTGGGCATTCACATGTTCGACAACTGCGACCTGGAAGCGCTCGGCGCGGCGGCGGCGGAGCGCAACCGCTGGGAGTTCATGCTGATGGCGGCGCCGCTGCCGATCCGCGGCGGGACGGGGTCGCCGCTGAACCCGATCGCGGTGTTCTGAGCGCGAGCCGAGCGGCGGGGCGAAGGACCGGTCCGACCGGCAGGCCACGCAAGCGTGCCGGCCGGACCCGCCTCGATTCGCTTGCGGCTACCGCGACTCCGCTTCGGCCGCCTCGGCGGCTGCCTCCTCGGCGCGCGCCCCGGCCAGGATGTTGTATAGCCCGTAGTTGCCCTCGTGGCAGGCGTACTCGAACAGCGGCTGGTCGTTCCACTGCATCGGGACCTCGTAGGTCCACGGCCGCGTCCAGACGGTCGGATCGTCGATCGTGGCCTGGTACAGCAGCGTGTCGTCCGATACGCGGGTGAACCGCTCGGTCAGGCGCAGGTTGGCATCGGTCCGTCCCTGCGAGAAGCTGGTCTCGCGCAGGAAGCGGCTGGACTCGACGACCAGGGTGTCGCCCTCCCAGTATCCGCGGGAGTCGCCGGTCCACTGCGGAAGGTCGGCATGCGGGCGTCCGTCGAGGGGGACGACGCGCACGTTGTGGTTCATCTCGGCGAGCAGGGCCACCGTGTCCGGCGTCTGGAAGATCTGCACGTTGTTGTTGTAGCCGCCCGGCGTCATCGGCGGCCCGGAGTTGAAGCCGGTGATGCAGCGCAACTGCAGGCCGTTGGAGCCGAAGTCCTCGACGAAGCCGCCCGGCGTGGGAGCGTGGGTCACCACGCCTTCGCGCGCCGCCCGCAGCGCCGCCTGCTTCGCCTCGGCCTCCGGCGTCAGCGGCGGCATCCTGCCGTTCGGCGGGTCGACGACCAGCGACGTGCGCCGCGTCCCGACCGTCGTCGTGCCGCGGTCGAGCCAGAAGTTGTTGTAGAAGCCGGGCGCCCCGTTCTCGCCGGAGTCCACGCTCTCGGTGACCGACGTGCGCAGGGCCGGGCGGTTGGCCAGCTCCTCGTTGCGGGCCAGCGTCTCCTGTTCCAGGCGGGCGGCCTCTTCCGCGCTCAGGAACTCCTGGTCGGCCAGCTCGTCGGGCCTCTCCATCGGGGTGATGGACCGGAAGTCCCAGACGCCCTGCAGGTCCGGGGCACCCCACGGCGTCCGGGGTGTGTCCGCATTCCCGGCCTGTGCGGCCGCCAGTCCGGGTATGAGAACCGTCAATGCGACCGCTGTCACCGCCGCGAACAACCGCTGGCTCATCGTCGTCCTCCTTGCTATCGTCCCAAGCGCCGGTCGGATTCCCGATTATGACCCGCGCGGAGCGGGTGTCAAGGCGGTCAGTTGTCCCAGCCGTAGCCGATCCGCACGTAGAAGCGAATCCGCCTAGAATCGCCCTTCAGGCCCGGACACCGACCCCGCCACCGGGGGCTTCTGTCGCGGGAAGAGCCGATGCCGACTTATACACGCAAGCAGTTTCTGGGCCTGGGCGCCGTGCTGGCCGGTGGGAACGTCGCGGCCCGGTTGCCGATCGCGGCGGCGCAGGAGCCCGCGGGCGAGGCGCTCCGGGCGGACCTGGCGGTGATCGACGCCCGCGTCTACACCGTCGACGACGCGCTGCCCCGCGCCGAGGCGTTCGCGGTGCGGGGGGACCGCTTCGTCGCGGTGGGCAGCACCGACGACGTGCGGAACCTCGTCGGTCCGAACACCGAGGTGATCGACGCCGCGGGAATGACCGTCACGCCGGGATTCATCGACACCCATTCCCACCCGAGCGGCGTGAACGAGCTCTACGGCGTGAACACGAACCTGCGGACGGTTGCCGAGATCCAGCGGGCCCTGCGGACCAAGGCCCTCGACACGCCGCCCGGCCGCTGGGTGCGGGGCTTCATGTTCGACGACACGAAGGTCGTCGACGGCCCGCTGCACCGGACCCACCTGGACGAGGCGGTGCCCGACCATCCGGTGAACGTGGCGCACCGCGGCGGGCACACCAACTGGTTCAACAGCACCGCGTTCGCGCTGGCCGGCATCACCCGCGACACCCCGGACCCGCCCGACGGGCGCTTCGCGCGCGACGCCGCTGGCGGGCTCTCGGGCATGGTGGCCGAGCACGCCCGCGACGTCTTCGCCGACGTCGGCGAGCGCGAGGAGCTTACCGAGGAGGAGCTCCGCACCCGCGGGCGCGAGGGGATGGCCTACATCTCGCGGCTGATGACCGCGGTCGGCCTCACCACCGTCCACGATGCGGGCGCGAGCCGCGGCCGGCTGATCGCCTACCAGGACGCGCGCGAGGCGGGCGAATTGCGCCACCGCGTCTACGCCATGGTCCGCGGGCCGTACGAGCACCTGCGCAACGCCGGCGTCCACACCGGCCTGGGCGACGAGTGGGTGCGCATCGGCGGGGTCAAGTACGGCGCCGACGGTTCCGCCTCGGAACGCACGATGCGGATGAGCACGCCGTTCGAGGGTCGGCCGGACGACTACGGCATCCTGACGATGTCGCAGGAGGAGATTCACGAGGTCGTCGAGGACGCGCACCGCCACAACTGGCAGGTGGGCATCCACGCCAACGGGGACGTCACCATCGACATGGTGCTGAACGCCTACGAGCGGGTCCTCGCCCGCTGGCCGCATCCCGACCGCCGGCACCGCATCGAGCACTGCTCGCTGGTGAACCCCGTTCTGCTGCGGCGGATCCGGGACACCGGCTCGATCCCGACCCCGTTCTGGACCTACGTCCACTTCCACGGGGAGAAGTGGCGGGAGTACGGCGCCGCGAAGATGGAGTGGATGTTCGCGCACCGCGCGTTCCTCGACTACGGCATCCCCGTGGCGGGGGCGTCCGACTACACGCCGGGGCCCTTCGAGCCGCTGATGGCGATTCAGAGCATGGTGACCCGCCGCGACTTCGACGGCCAGGTGTGGGGCGCGAGCCAGCGGGTGAGCGTGGACGAGGCGTTGCGCATCGGCACCCTGCACGGCGCGCGGGCGTCCTACGAGGAGCGCGACAAGGGCACGATCACCGCCGGCAAGCTGGCCGACTTCGTGATCCTCGAGCGCGACCCGCACGACGCGGACCCCGACGACATCAAGAACATCGGTGTCGTGCGCACGGTGGTCGGCGGCCGGACGATGCATGGGGCGATTGCATAGCGCGTATCGCGTGTCGATGCACGCGGTCCTCGGGGTAGACTGATGTCATGAGTCCCGAGGTCATCGCCACCTTGCTCACCGGCGCGGGCGTGCTGTTGGGCGTCTGGCGGATGGTGGAGAGTGTGCGCCGCGAGTTGCACGAGACACGTCGTGACCTCATCGGTCAGATCAGTGCCGTGAATACGCGCATCGATAACATCCTGTTGGCGGATCGGAAGATCTAGCGCGACGCGTGATCTACGTCGAAGCGCGACGGAGGCTCGTCGATTGGCTGCGCCGGCAGCTCATCGGGCCTGCCGGTCACGGCAATCTGCGCCTCTCCCCCTTGGACCGGTTCCCCACGGGCGTGTTGTTTCCCATCCAGCCCGGCGTGTCCGGCACGGATCCCGCCGCGGCGTTCCCGGCGGACGACGCCGACCCCGAAGTGGCGGGGGACGAGGACGAAGACCCGCTCGCCGGCGCCGATGCGCCGGAGAGCCGTCCTCTGGCGCAGCCGGTGCGGCGGCGGCGGTACGTGCCGCCCTCCGCGGTCGGCTTCTCGTGTTTCGTGCGGGGCGCCGCGCGCCTCTCCATCACCGTCGGCGCGGCGACGTACAGGCGCGTCGGCGATCGCGACGAAGAGGGGCGGTTCCGGGCGCTGGAGTACGAGCGGAACGCGCTGCCCGAGGAGGTAGTGGCCTGGTCGGGCCCCGAGTCGTCGGACGCGCCGGTCTGGGAGGGCCGCGCCGGGGTGGACGTCCGGGCGCGCCCGTGGCTGGACGGCCGGATCCTCACCGTGACGCTGTTCAACCGGCAGCGGCTGGATCGCGACGAGCCGACGCGCGCGCGGGCACAGGACCTGGCGGAGCGGTCGCTGTTCGAGGCGCGGCTCGAGTGCGTCGTCGACGCCGGCGAGCTGGTCGAGTACCCGCGCGTGGATCCGAGCCTGCTGACCGACGAGGAACGCGAGCTGGAGCTGCAGTACGCGGATCGCCGCATTCATGCCGTCGGTCACGGCGCGGCCGTCGACTGGCGCGTCGAGCCGGGCCGCCCCGCCCGCATCCGGACGGCGTGGATGCCGGCCGCGGACACGCCGCTGGTGACGGTCGACACCGGCGGCGACGCGGTTCTCGGCATCGAGCGGCTCGCGGAGGCGTCCCGTCCCGACGATCTCGCCCGCTTCGTCGCTGGCTACGGCGCCTGGACCGCGGCGCAGCGGGAGGCGGCGTCCCGCCTGGAGACGGAACGCGCCGCGGCGTCCCGCATCTGCGACCGGATGGCGGTGGCGCTCGGGCGGATGCAGCGGGCGGTCGAGCTGCTGCGCGCCGATCGGCTGGTCGCCGAGGCGTTCCGGCTGGCCAACCGCGCCATGCTCGACCAGATGCGACAGGCCGACCGGCTCGACGGCCGGAAGACCGAGCCTGCCGACTACCGCTGGCGGCCGTTCCAGTTGGCCTTCCTGCTGACGGTCGTCGAATCCGCGGTGCGCGAGGACGACGACTTCCGCGACGTGTTGGACCTGATCTGGTTCCCGACCGGGGGCGGCAAGACCGAGGCCTATCTGGGGCTGGTCGCGTTCCTCGTCTTCTGGCGCCGCCTGCAGCACCCGGCGACCGGCGGCGGCACGGCGGCCTTCATGCGCTACACGCTGCGGCTGCTGACCCGGCAGCAGTTCGAGCGGGCGGCGCGCATCGTCTGCGCCATGGAGCGGATGCGGCGCGCGGACCCCGAACGGCTCGGGGACGAGCCGATCACGGTCGGCATCTGGGTGGGGGGCGAGATCAGCCCCAACCGCTTCGCGCAGGCGATGGAGCGGGTGGCGGACCTGGTGTCGGCCCGCCCGGCGGCCCGGCACGCGCTGCTGGTGGAGCGCTGCCCCTGGTGCCGGACGCCGTTCGACGCGGATCGCGGCTACGACGCCCGCGAGGACGACTTCCACTTCCACTGCACGAACCGGGCCTGCGCGTTCGGGGCGGACGAGCGCCCGCTGCCCTGCAACGTGGTCGACGAGGCGCTCTACCGCGACCCGCCGTCGCTGCTGATCGGCACCATCGACAAGTTCGCCCGCCTCGCCTGGGAGACGCGAGCCGGCGCCTTCTTCGGCCTCGGCGCGGGAAGGCGCCGCCGGCCGCCGGAGCTGGTGATTCAGGACGAGCTGCACCTGATCACAGGACCTCTCGGATCGCTAGCCGGGCTGTACGAGGCGGGCATCGACACGCTGCTCGCCCGGCGGGGGGTGCGTCCGAAGTACGTCGCCTCCACCGCCACCATCCACATGGCGCGCGAGCAGGTCCGGCGTCTGTACGCGCGCGACCTGGCGGTATTTCCGCCGCCGGGCCTGTCCTGCGACGACTCGTACTTCGCGCGCACCGACCGGGACCGCCCCGGCCGCCTGTACGTCGGCTACCTGGCCCCCATGCTCGATCAGCGGCACGCCCTGGCCCCGCTCGCGGCGGCGCTGCTCGCCGGCCCCCTGGCCGCCTTCGCCGGCGATGCGGACCGGGACGCCCTGCTCGACGCGTGGTGGACGCAGGTCATCTACCACGGCAGCCTCAAGGACGTCGGCAACAGTCACAACGCGTTCGTGACCGACGTCCGCGCCTTCGGCCGGCGCCTCGCCGGCGAGCGGGCGGAAGCGATCCGCCTGGGGCTCGACGAGGGGGGCGACGCTACGGATGACCAGGGCGACGGTAGCGACGACCGGGGTGCTGCGCCGGCCTTCGGCGTCGTCGTCGAGCGGACCCGCAACGCCCGCATCGCCCAGCTCACCAGCATGCGGACCGCGCAGGAGAACGCCGGGACCTTCCAGCAGTTGCTGCAGCCGCGCGGGCACGGCGAGTGTCTCGACGCGGTCCTGGCCACGAACATGGTCTCGGTGGGCCTCGACGTCGCCCGCCTGGCGTTGATGGTGGTCAACGGCCAGCCCCTGACCACCGCGGAGTACATCCAGGCGACCAGCCGCGTGGGCCGGGCCGACGTGCCGGGCCTGGTCCTGACGAACTACTTCCGCCACCAGGCGCGGAGCCTGTCGCACTACGAGAGCTTCCGCGCCTACCACGAGTCGTTCTACCGCTTCGTGGAGCCGGGCAGCGTCACACCCTTCACGTCCCAGGCGCGCGCGCGGGCGCTGCACGCCGCGCTCGTCATCGCCGTGCGGCACGGTTGCGACGATCTGCGCGAGAACGCGTCGGCGGGCCGCTTCGATCCGGCTTCGCCGGAGGTGGCCGCGGCGGTCGCCGAGCTGAAGCGGCGCTGCACGCGCGCGGCGGGAGACGGGCAGGCCTTCGAGACGGCCGCCCACCTCGATCGTCTCGTCCGGCAGTGGCACGACGAGGCGCGGCGTTGCCGGGCCGACCGGCGGCAGCTCGACTACCAGGCGCGGGACCGGGAGAGCAACGCCGACCGGTTGCTGTACGGCCACGGAGAATCGCGCCGCGGGCTGTGGCGGACGCTGCACTCGATGCGGAACGTGGAGAGCACCGGCATGTTGAAGCTCCATGGCTGACGACTACGTTCCCGTGCGGCTCTCGCACCTGCTGCGGCACTGTTCGGTGGGCGCCATCGTGCGCGGCGCCGACAGCCTGGTGGTGGTCCCCGACATACGCTCCTGGGATCCGCCGGGAGGTGATCCCCGGCAGCGGGAGATCCGCTACGTCGATCAGGTGCGGCGGGCGCTCGGCATCCGCCAGGCGCTGTGCACGCCCCCGGTCGCCACCGAGCGCGACGGCACGGTGCACGGCTGGATACCGGCCCGGCGGTTCCCGCTCTGGACGCGCTGCCTGACGTGCGGGCTGCTGCACCGCAGACCGTGGGAGCGCAGCGCCGCGGCGGTCGGCGACACCGGCGAGCCCGGTGCCCGGCGGTCGGGAGAAGACTCCAGCCTTGCGGCGGCGGGGGAGAACACGGCCGGCGAAGGGGCGCGGCACGATGAATGCGCCTGCGGCGGCCGACTGGAGCAGGCGCCGTGGGTCCTGGCGCACGAGGAGGGCTACCTGGCCGATCCGCCCTGGCACGACATGGCCCACGCCGGCACCCGCAGCGAGGCGCAGCGGAGCTGTCGCGCCGACTGGACCAGGCCCTACCTGCGGCTGGTCGAGCGGGAGGGACGCCGCCGCGTCGCCTGCGGCCGCTGCGGCGCGGGCGGCTGGTCGTCGAGGCCGCCGTTCCCGGCCCGCGCGTGGCAGCAGCCGTGGTTGTCCGAACCGCCGGCCGAGGCGCCGGCCGCTCCCGGGTGGCTGCTGGAGATCAACGACGTGCGGGTGCACGCCGCCGAGTGCCGGACCGCGCTCGTCATCCCCCCCGAGTCGCGCATCCGCCGCGGCACGGTGGTCGACCGGCTCTACGGCAGCTCCCGCAACCGGCGGAAGATCCGCAACGCCCGGAACGCGCTGGCGCGCAGAACCGCGCTCCGGCGCCTCGCCGGCGAGTACGGCTGCACGCCCGGCGACGTCGAGCAGGCGCTCGAGCAGATCGAGAAGGGATACCCCCTCTTCGACCGCGGGCTCGCCGAGGGCGACCTGATGGCCGGCGAGTACCGGGCGTTGATCGAGGAGATTCCCGACCTGCAGGAAGACGAGGACTTCGTCACCGAGCACCGGACCCGGGAGTGGAAGGCGCTCGACGTCGATGCGTCGGCGGGGACCGCGCGCGGCGTCGGCCGCGCCGTCAGCCGTCTCATCGCGGTCAACCGGTTGAAGGAGATCCTGGTGCTGATGGGCTTCCGGCGGACCGGCGCCGAGGGCGCCCGGGTGGCGCCGGACGTCACCGGCGAGAGCGGCTGGCTGCCCGCCGCGGAGCTCTACGGCGAGGGCATCTTCTTCACGCTCGACGAGGAATGGCTGCAGCGCTGGGAGGACCACCCGGCGCTGCGCGAGCGCGCGGACTCGCTCGCCGAACGCTACCGCCGGCGCCATGTCCCGGTGGACGAGGTCGACGTCTCGCCGCGGTTCCTGCTGTGCCACACGCTGGCCCACGTCGTCATCCGGCAGCTCGATGCCGAAGCCGGCTACCCGGCCGCAGCGCTCAAGGAGCGGGTCTACTGCCGGTCCGGCGCGAACCCGATGGCGGGCATCCTGATCTACGTGGCGGTGGCCGACGAGGAGGGGTCCCTGGGCGGGCTCGTGCAACTGGCGAGTCCGCGGCGCTTCCTGCGGCTGCTCGCCGGCGCGTTCGAAGCGGCGGACTGGTGCTCGCTCGACCCGGTCTGCGCCGGCCAGGAAGGGCATGGGCCGGACCTGCTGAACCGGGCCGCGTGCCACGCCTGCGCACTGCTGCCGGAGACGAGCTGCGCCTACGGCAACGTGCTGCTCGACCGGACCTTCCTCAAGGGTGACGGGCGGGCGGCGCCCGCGTTCCTGAGCGGCGGGGAGCCGCCGGGCTGATGGCCAAGCGCAGGTTCGAGCTGCCGGGCATCCAGGACCTCAGCAAGGAGCAGGAGGCTGCCCGCGCCCTGCCCGCGCGGGGCCGGCACCTGATCGTCGGCGGACCGGGCACCGGCAAGTCGGTGCTCGCGCTGATCCGCGCCCGGCGCCATCAGCGGCAGAAGGACGACTACCGCTTCCTGGTCTTCAACCATCTCCTGCATCGGGCGAGCGTGCAGCTCTACGGGAACGGCCTCGCCGGCGAGACGTGGCAGCGCTGGTTCCGGACCGCCTTCGAGCGGTTGGCGAAGCGCCCGGTTCCGCTGCTGCCGCCCGACCGGAACGGCTTCGCGGCCGAGGACTGGACCGGCGTCGAGGAGATCGTCCAGGCCCTGCCGCCCGAACCGGAGGACGCGCAACGGCCGTTCCTCGTCATCGACGAGGGCCAGGACATGCCGCCGGCGTTCTACGAGAGCCTCGTGGACCTCGGCTTCGAGGACTTCTTCGTCGTGGCCGACCAGAACCAGCAGATCACGGAGCTGAACAGCAGCCGGCAGCAGATCGAGGCGCGGCTAGACCTCGCCGCGGACGAGGTCGTCGAGCTGCGGCGCAACTACCGCAACCAGTACCGCGTGGCGAAGCTGGCGCGCGCCTTCTACACCGGCGATCCGGCGAGTCCGCCGCCGGAGCTGCCGGCCGGGCAGGGCGGACACGTGCCCCATCTCTACGTGTATCCGCCGCAGAAGCTGGACGTCCTCTGCAGGGGGATCCTGACGCTGGCGGATCGCGACCCGCGGCAGCTCATCGGCGTGATCGCCCCGAACAACGAGGTCCGCCGGCGGTACTTCGAGGCGCTGGGCACGGTCGACGTCGCGCTCGACCATCCGCGGCCGTGCGTCGAGACCTTCCACGCCGCCCACCGACCGGAGATCGCCTTCGACGAGGGGGGCGTCCTGGTCATCAATGCGCAGGCCTGCAAGGGGTTGGAGTTCGATACGGTGTGTCTCGCCGACGTCGACGAGCACCGCGTCGATCCGCGGGATCCAGACGCCGCGCGCCGGCGGTTCTACGTCATGGTCGCCCGCGCCCGCGAGCGCGTGTTCCTGTTCATGAAGCGCGGCGCCGGCCGAGCCGTCGAGGAGATCCTGCCGCGGGATTCCGAGACGCTGCGGCGCGAGGAATGGTGAATGCCGACGGACACCCTCTTCGAGCCCGGACCGGCTCCCGAGCCGGCGCAGCCGCCCGCCTCGGGACTGCTGGTCACCAACCACCTGAACCTGATGTACATGCTCGCGGCCGGCCTCGTGATGCCGCCCGCCGGATTCGGGGACAAGTACTACCGGGACACGCTGGGGAGCTTTCCCGGCTGGATTCCGTTGTTCATCGGCCGCGTTCCCGCCGCGGCGATCGCCTCGTCGAGCAGCGAAGCCGGGCACCTGCGGCCCGCCGTTCTCGAGATCGGACTGTCCGGCCTGTCGGGACGCGTGCTGGCGCTCGGCCCGGCGCTGCGCGAGCTCCGCTTCCCGGACCAGCTCGACGGCGATGAACGGCTGCTCCTGGTGCCCGCACCCCTGCCGACGAGCCGCATCGAAGCCGCCGTGTTCCGGTCGCAGGAGGACCGGCTGGCCTGCGAAGCCGACGCGAAGGACTTCGGCAACGTGCCGCTGCGCGACGTCAGGCGCCGGGTCGCGAAGACGATGTTCACGCGGACGGTGGACGACCCCTGGCCCGTCGCGGGGGGAACGCCGGAACGCGCGGTACCGCTGGATGGCGCCCTGGCCGCCGGGGGCGTCATGGCCATGCTGCTGCTCAACGGCGACCGGGGCGAGCTGGCGGTCCGCTGTTGCCGGCATGCCTTCAATCCGGAGGACGCGTCGGCGCCCTCGATCGCCGATCCGATCCTGTCCGGGCTCCGCGGGTGGATGCGGTCGGGTGATTCCTCGGGAATGCGGTCGGGCGAGGCCGCCGGGGCGAGAGGCTTGGGCACAGGAAGCGATTCCCCAAACTCGTCCGACGTGCAGGCCGCCTGTCAGGCCCGCCTGTTCTGGGGCGCCGTCGACGGCATAGTCGAGTGGAAGCGCGCGGGCGGCGCCGGCAGCGCGGAGGACGCGCTGCTCGACCACCTGGACGCGGCAGCGAAGACGCTCGACGCGCGCCTGCAGGCGGGAGCCGGGAGACTCCGCGACACGCTGGCGGCGCTGCGCGGCCTGGCCGGCGCAACGGCCGGCGAGCTGTTCGAGCGCCACGCCACGCCCGTGGCGCGCGCCATGACGCTGTTCTTCCTGCGCCGCGACTGCGCGGACCTGCTCGACTTCGAGCACGAGCGGATCCGCGAGCAGGACCGGCTGGCCGCGGCGGTGCTGTTCGGCGTGCGCGACGGCTGGCTGGGCCTGCCGCTGCGGCTGCGCGCGGTCCCCGGGCTCTCCGCCGCGGTCTCGCACCGGATGGCGCAGATGGCGCAGCGGCTCGCCGGCGCCGACCTCGATCTCGGAGACCGCCCGCCGCGCGTGCAGCCGCTGCGCGAGCTGTTCGGCGACGGCTTGTCCTGGGGCCCGCGGGAGTCGCGAGCGGCCCTGGAGCTCGCCCGCGCCGGCAAGTGGGATTGCCTCCGGACCCGGATCAGCTTGCCGCGCGGCTCGTACAGTCTGACCGTCGAAGGGGGAGCCGTGCACATCGAGCTGCCGGGCGAGCCCCGGATCACCCCGCAGGTCGATCCGGACCGGTTCTTCGCCTGCCTGGCCGGCGGGCCCGCGAGCCGCGACGTCGAGTCGAAGGTCCGCCGGATGCTGCGGTCCTGACGATCACTCCGGCAGGGCGAAGACGTAGAGCGCGTTGCCTCCCTCCGGCTGGAAGATCTCCGGGGTGAGCTGCGCGGTGAGGCTCCGGAAAGCGCCCCCCAGCGCGCCCGGAACGGCGATGAACTGTCGTCCGCCCGCCTCGTAGGTGATCGGATAACCGGCCGCCGCGGTGCCGAGGCGGGTCTCCCAGAGGACGTCGCCCGTCCGGATGTCGAACGCCCGGTAGTAGCGGTCGGCGTCACCCGCGAAGACGAGGCCGCCGGCCGTCGTCAGCGTCGACGTCAGGAAGGCGGCGCGCTGCTCGCGGCTCCACAGCTCCTCCATCGTCCGCACGTCGTAGGCGGCCAGCTTGCCCACGTTGCCGTTCGTGCCCGGCATCTCGCGGTACTCGGACCGGCCCGCCTCGCCGCCGCCGCCGTCGACGAATTCCACCTCGCGTCCGGTCAGGTACATGCAGGCCTGGTGGAGCGGGATCACCAGCGCGCCGGCACCGGGGTGATACGCCGACGCCTGCCAGTTGTGGCCGCCGAGCAGGCTGGGACAGGCCGGCACGCGGTCGCCGATGCGGGCGTCGATGATGTCCTGCCGGTACGAGAACCGCCCGGTGGTGCGGTCGATCGACTCGAAGATGTCCTGGTAGACCGTCTCGCGCAGGTCGACGAGCGCGCCGTTGCGGCGGTCGAGTTTCCAGAGGATGCCGTCCTTGCCGATCGTGAACAGCCACTGCTCGCCGTCGGCATCCACCAGCACCCGCTCGTAGACGATGTCGAGGTCGAGGGTCTCGCCCGGCGCGTGCTGGAAGTACCACTGCACCCGGCCCGTCCGCGGGTTCAGGGCCAGCGTCGAGTTGGTGTAGAGCGCGTCCTGCCGCGTCGTCATGCCGCGGCTCGCCGCCACCCACGGCTTGGCCTGCGCCGTGCCGATGTAGAAGAGGCCGAGCTCCGGGTCGTAGCTGCCCGGGATCCACGAGTCGCCGCCCGCGCGCAGATACGGCGGCGTGTCGCCCCACGACGCGTCGTTCGGGTCGCCCGGCAGCGCGATCGTCGACGTGCGCCACAGCTCGTCGCCGGTGTCCGGGTCGTGGCCGGTGATGAAGCAGGTCTGCTCCTTGTAGCGCTGGCACCCGTTGGTGCCGGTGACGACGACACCGTCGGCGATGACGGGGCCGGCGTTGCCGCGGAACCCCTGCGTGTAGTCCGCTTTCAGGGTGCGCCACACTTCGGCGCCGGTCCGCGCATCGAGCGCCACGATCGCCGCGTCGGCGGTGGCGAGGAACACCTTGTCGCCGTAGAGCGCCAGCGTACGCGTCGGCGCCCGCTGCGGCGCTTCCTCCGGCAGCGGCGAACGGTACTGCCAGATGACCTGGCCGGTGGCCGCGTCGATGGCCTGCACCACACTGCCCGGATTGGCCAGGAACATCACGCCGTCGTGCACCAGCGGCGTCGTCTGGTGGCGCCCCTCCCGGATCGCCAGCACCCAGGCCAGCCGAAGCTGGTCGACGTTGTCGCGCGTGATCCGATCCAGCGGGCTGTAGCCGTGGCCGTTGCGCGTGCGCCGCCAGCTCGGCCAGTCGCCCGGCGGCGGATCCGCCAGCAGGGCGTCGGTCACCGGGGCCAGCTCGTGCGGCACCTCGCGGTTGACGAACCGCAACGGGCGCCGCCGGGGCCGCTCGCCTTCCCGCGCCGCCCGCCGCGCCTCGGCCACGTCCGCCGCGTCGCCGATCGCGACCGCCGCGTCGGCCGTCAACGGCGCGTCCCCCGGCTGGGCGCCGTTCACGTCCAGGATGTACGCGACCAGGTTCAGGTAGACCTGATTGCCCAGCGACCCGCCGCCGCCGGGCGGCATCGCGTCCCGGACGTACGCGAACAACTCGTCGGTCGTCTGCCCGGCCCAGCCGTCAAGGAAGTCCACCCCGCGCAGCGCCGGCGCTTCCGCCCCGTCCAGCGCCTCTCCATGGCACTCCCCGCACTGGCGCGCATAGACCGTCCAACCGGCGAGGGCCTGCTCGGCCGTGAAGGCCCCGTCCGCCGCCGGTTGCGCCGCTTCGACACCCCCGGGCGCGACACCCGGTGCGCCGATCGAGCCGCACGCCGCGATGAGTCCGGCGACTGCAAATCGGACCACCGCTGCAGCGAGATTCGTTTCGTGCAAACGCGATCCGGCGACGGCGACGCGAGTCTTCTTCGACATGGTCTCAAACTCCTCGGTGTCGTCAGACGGCGCCAGCACACCGCGCGGCCGCCCGTGCCGCCGTTATACCACCAACACGGTGGCGTTGCTCGGAAGCTGTCAATCGTCCAGTTGCTCGATCTCCCTTCGCAGCGCGTTCAAGGCCTCCCGCGGGCGGGTCTGCAGGACGAGCGGTCCGGGGGCGGCCTCCCAGCGGCGCACCGACGCCGCGGAGACCCGGAGCAGCGCGGCGAACTCGGCGACCGAGAACCCGCATTGCCCGCGCAGCCGGGCGATCAGCGCGCCCGTGGGTCGGAAGGCGGACGCCGGGGCGCCAGCGTCCGCCTTCGATTTTCGCGCGCGCGGCGCGGGCGCTCCCTCCTCGTCTTCGAGATCGATGCCGAAGATGCTCCCGAGGTCGTCGTCCGCCAGGGTGTCGGCCGTGGCCGTGCCTCCCGGCAGCGCCATGTCGGCGGCGATCAGCTCCGACTCGTCGACCCCGCGCAGGCGGAAGAGCAGCTCGGGGCTCTTGTCGAGACGGGCGCCGACGCCGTAGAGCACCGCCGCCGCGTGCTTGCACATCGTGGCCCAGTCGGGGCAGTCGCACGCCAGCTTGATCTCGCCCGGCTGGGGAAACAGTCCGGCGTCGCGGTCGGTGACGATCTCCATGACGCGGTCGGACAGCCGGCCCTGCAGCAGCTCGAGGACCGATCCGATCCGCCCCGCGCAGGCGGCCTGGAGCGCCTTCCAGGCCGGCCGTTTCAGCTTCCGGATGCGGATGACGACGTGGTACAGCGCCCGGCCGACGACCATCGCGTCGACGCCGCCGGTCTCGATGGCCAGGTGGCAGACGCTGCCGTTGCGCACGTAGGTGCGGCCGCGCGGCAGGCGGTTGGCATAGTCGGAGAACGACTCCAGGTGCTCGCACCAGCGCCGGCCCCAGAAGCTCCGGGCGATGACGCGCCCCCTGCCCTCGATCTCGACCGGCTGCACTTCCACGCCGCGCTCGCGCAGGGCGCGCAGCTCCAGCCTGGCTCGGGCGCGCCGCGCGCCGACTGGCACATAGGGTGGATACCAGTCCAATTTCGGACCCTGTCAGTTCACGGCCTGCGGATTCGCGCGCGTGACGTCGAGCCGGACCAGGTCGATCAGCTCGTCGTCGGACAGCTCGGTGAGGTTGACCTCACCGTCGCCGTCCAGCAGATCATCGGCCAGTTTTCGCTTCTCGGCAATCATGCGATCGATCCTCTCCTCGATCGTGCCGCGCGTGACGAAGCGGTGGACCAGCACGTTGCGGCGCTGGCCGATGCGGAAGGCGCGGTCGGTGGCCTGGTTCTCGACCGCCGGGTTCCACCAGCGGTCGAAGTGGATGACGTGGGACGCCGCGGTCAGGTTCAGTCCGGTGCCGCCCGCCTTGAGCGACAGGATGAAGAAGGGCGGCCCGTCTTCGCGCTGGAACCGGTCCACGAGGTTCTGCCGCCGCTTGACGCCGGTCGCGCCGTGCAGCACGAGGCCGGGCCGGCCGAAGATCGTCCCCATGTACTCCGACAGCGGGTCGATGATCTCCCGGAACTGCGTGAAGACCAGCGCCCGTTCCTGGCGCTCGGCCAGCTCTTCGCAGATCTCGGCCAGGCGCGCGAACTTGCCGCTGTCGCCGGGCCGGTAGTCGCCGTCGCCGGCGAGCTGGCTGGGGTGGTTGCAGGTCTGCTTCAGCCGCATGAGCGACCGCAGCACGACGCCGCGCCGCTTGATGCCCTCGGTCGCTTCCAGCTCGTCCTGCATCGCGCGCACGATGCGCTGGTAGAGGGCGACCTGCTTGCGGGTCAGGTGGCAGTCGCGCGTCGTCTCGGTCTTGTCCGGCAGATCGGCGATGATGCGGCGGTCGGTCTTGAGCCGCCGCAGGATGTAGGGCGCGACGAGCCGGCGCAGCGGCGCGAACGGCTGTTCGTCGCGCTGCTGCAGCTCCTTGACGAAGCGGTTGAAGACGTCGCGCGAGCCGAGCAGTCCGGGGTTCAGGAAGTCGAACAGCGCCCACAGGTCTCCCAGGCGGTTCTCGATCGGCGTGCCGGTCAGGGCGACGCGGGCGCGCGCCGGCAGCTTGCGCACCGCGCGGCTCTGGCGGGTGTCCGGGTTCTTGACGGCCTGCGCCTCGTCCAGGATCACCAGCCGCCACTGCACGTCGGCCAGCCAGGGTTGCCGCTGCAGCATCGCGTAGGTCGTTACCGCCAGGTCGACGCCGGCCAGGCGCCGCGCCGGCGCCGCCCCGACGTCCGCCAGCGTCTCGCGATCCGTTTCCGCCGGGTGCAGGAATTGGAGTGCGAGCGACGGGGCGAACCGCTCGGCCTCGCGGCGCCAGTTCCCGAGCAGGGAGGCGGGGATGACCAGCAGCGACGGCGCCGGTGCAGGCGCACCCTCGCCGCGGTCGCCCAGCAGCAGCGCCAGCACCTGGATGGTCTTGCCGAGGCCCATGTCGTCGGCCAGGCAGGCGCCCAGCCCCAGCGTCGTCAGCAGGCGGAGCCACGCCACCCCGTCGCGCTGGTACGGCCGGAGCGTGGCCCGCAGGGCGCCGCCGACCGCCACCGGATCGAGCGCATCCGGCTGCCGCATCCCGGACAGGAGCTCGCGCATCCCGTCGCCGGCCCCGACATGCACCCAGGGGCGTTCGGCCTCCGTTCGATCCTCGTGGCGCAGGTCGGCCGACGCGCCGGCGAGCAGACGCATGCCCTCGATGAACGAGATGCCGCCGTCGCCGGCCAGCGCGCGCACCGCCTCCCAGTGCTCGATCGCCTCGCGCAGCCGATCGCGGTCCACCTCGACCCACTGGCCCTTCAGCAGCACCAGCGCGCCGTCGCCGGCGAGCAGCGTCTCGAGCTCGGCCCGGGACAGCGACTC
Source organism: Vicinamibacterales bacterium (assembly GCA_965116825.1). Taxonomy (GTDB): domain Bacteria; phylum Acidobacteriota; class Vicinamibacteria; order Vicinamibacterales; family UBA8438; genus WTFV01. Next base: position 1,156,368 of record OZ220736.1, on the reverse strand, counting down.
GCCGCCCAGCGCTACGCCCACGTCGAAGTCCACCAGGGCCTCGGCGCCCACCATCGATGGCGCGGTGTCGCCGATGGTGACGCTGACCCGCGGGCGGGGCCGCTTGCGCCACCAGTTCGGCAGGCGCACGGACAGGCCGCTCGACTCCAGCTCGGGCACGCTGCGCAGCAGGCGGTAGGCGCGGTCCGGCGTCCACGCCAGCGGTTGGTAGACGTCGCCCGACTCGATCAGCTCCCGCACCCACTCGCACGTCTCGCCGGCCTGCTGGATCGGCGACAGCAGGGAGATGAGCGCGGCGCGGTTCTTCGCCCCGGCGTACTGTTGCAGCGCCCGGCGGAGCGGCAGGTGCTTCACCCGTCCGCTCGCGCCGAATCCGGACGCGTAGGTGGCCATGAACGCGAACGGCCGCTCCGGGTCGTTGCGGTTCTCGGCCAAGTGGAAGCAGACCCGGCCCACCTGGTGCCAGCTCGGGGCCCGCGCGCGGAGGAACGCCGGCAGGCCGCCGTCCGTGCCCTGGACGGCTTCGCGCACCCACGCGTCCAGTTGGCTCCAGACTCCCTGCAGGCTGTTCTCGGAGAGATACTCGCCGCCGTGCATCGGCGGGGCGGACAGGATCCAGGCGGCGCAGTCGGCCGCCGTTGGTGGCTCGACCTCGATGTCCGTTTCCTGCTCCGGCAGGTGACACAGGGCGGTCAGGTGGCGTTCGGCGATCTCCTGCCAGAAGCGCGCGGCGGGTGCTTCGTGGGCGTCGATCCGGTCCGCGGCCAGCGTGAAGAGCGCCTCGCGCCAGTCGGCGTCGAAGGCGGACTGCAGGGGCGCGACAGCGGGCGGGACGGGGTCGCCGTCGCGAGGTGTCCAGCGCAGGTGCCCGGCGGGCGTCAGTCCGAGGCTCATGTCGACGGGTGGAGGCCGCGACTATCCATCGACGTGCGCTGCCGATGACGGCGGGCGGGCGTCAGGCGGCGTCCCGGTCGCGTCGGCCGGCAAGGAAGCCCTCCAGCGAGCCTTCGAGCTCGGCTATGCGCTCGCGCAGGTCGGCGAGCTCCCGCTTGATGTCGTCGAATCGCTTGTTGATCTCTTCGAACCGCTTGTTGACCTCTTCGAATCGCTTGCCGAAATCCTTGGCGAGATCGTCGATTCGCTTCTCGGTCTTGTCGATGCGGTGGTTCAGATCGCGGCGCAGTTCGCGAATGTCGAGGCGCAGCCAAGCGAACAGTGCGACCAGCAGCGCCGGCGTGAGCCAGGGCGTGACGGCGTCCATGCCGCCAGCGTAGCACGCGGCCGCGCCGGGCGAAACCGTCCCGGCCCGGAGTCGTACAGGCGTACCGGAGGAAATTCACGGTGGAACATCGGCCCGCCGCCGGGTAGACTGGGCTGTCTTGAGGAATCCCGGTCGGGTCGGCGGTACATCCATGCTGAAGAGAATGCGGGGAGCGCTCGGAATCGCGCTTGCGCTGGGCGTCTCGATCACGGCTGGCCCGGCGGCGCATGCCCAGCCGCCTGCGGGGGGCGAGGCAGGGCGGCCACCCCTTGTGACCGAGGCCGCACAGGCGCCCGTTGCGACCGCCGCGGCACAGGCGGTCGTCGACCGCACCTGCCGCCGTTGCCACAACGACCGCTTGCGCTCCGGCAACCTGTCGCTCGCCGGGTTCGAGGTCGACGGCGCGGTCGAGCAGGCCGCGGTAGCCGAGCGGATGGTTCGCAAGCTGCGGGCCGGACTGATGCCCCCGGCGGGCGTCCGGCGGCCCGACCAGTCGGCTCTGACCGGCCTTGCCGAGGAGCTGGAGACGCGGCTCGACGCAGCCGCCGAGGCCAATCCCAATCCCGGCCGCCGGGGCTTCCAGCGCCTGAACCGAGCCGAGTACGCGCGATCCGTCCGCGATCTGCTGGATCTCGCCGTCGACGCGGGCGACTACCTGCCGCTCGATACCAAGAGTGCCAACTTCGACAACATCGCCGACGTGCAGATGCTGTCGCCGACGCTGATGAACGGCTATCTGCGCGCGGCCAGCGAGATCAGCCGGCTCGCGGTGGGCGACCCGGCGGCCGCCCCGGTCGAGGCGGCCTACAGGGTGCCGCGCTGGGTGTCGCAGCGCGAGCAGGTCGAAGGGGCGCCGTACGGCTCGCGCGGCGGCGTCTCGGTGACGCACACTTTTCCGGCCGACGGCGAGTACCGCTTCCGCGTGTCGTTCCATCACGAGACGACCGGCGAGCTCTTCGGCAGCGGCCGCGGCGCGCTGCACACGACGGAGCGGCGCGAGCAGATCGAGATCGCGATCGACGGTGAACGGGCGGCGGCCTTCGACCTCGATCGCTGGATGCACGTCTCCGATCCCAACGGCGTCAACCTCTGGACGGATCCGATCCACGTCACCGCCGGTCCGCACCGCGTGTCGGCCGTCTTCGTCCCGCAGTTCGACGGCCCCGTGCAGGACCTGATCTCGCCGCACGACTGGTCGCTGGCGAGCACCAGCATTGCGAACGCCTACGGCTTCACGAGCCTGCCGCATCTGCGCGACCTCGCGATTCGGGGACCGGAGGGGGTGACCGGCGTCTCCGATACCCCCAGTCGGGCGCGCATCTTCACGTGCCGGCCGGCGGCGCCGGAAAAGGCCCGCGCTGACGGGGGCGTTGGAAGTTCCGCCGGCGCGGAACTTCTGCGCCGCAAGCTCCCGGCGCGCGACTGCGCGAGCGAGATCATCGGCAGGCTCGGCGCGGCGGCCTACAGGCGTTCGCTCACCTCCGCGAACCATGAGGGGCTGATGGCCCTGTACGACGCCGGGGAGGAAGAAGGCGGCTTCGAGGCGGGCGTGCGGATGGCCATCGAGGGGATGCTGGCCAGCCCCCACTTCGTGTTCCGCTTCGAGGAGCCCCCGGTCGACGTGCCGGCCACCGCCGCCTTCCCGATCTCGGACCACGACCTCGCCTCGCGCCTGTCGTTCTTCCTCTGGTCGTCGGCGCCGGACGCCGAGCTCCTCGAGCTGGCCACGGCGCAGAGCCTGTCGGAACCGGACGTGCTCGAGCGGCAGGTGCGGCGGATGCTGGCCGATCCCCGCGCCGAGGCGCTGGCCACGCGCTTCGCGGCCCAGTGGCTGCGGCTGCCGGACCTGGAGGCGCTGCAGCCGGACGTGCGCGTCTACCCGGACTTCGACGAGCAGCTCAAGTGGGCGCTGCGGCGCGAGACCGAGCTCTTCTTCCTGCATCTGCTCCGCGAGGATCGGAGCGTGCTGGAGCTGCTCGACGCCGACTGGACGTTCGTCAACGAGCGGCTCGCGAGGCACTACGGGATTGCCGGTGTCGTCGGGCCCCGGTTCCGCCGCGTGGAGTATCCGGCCGGCGAGCCCCGGCGCGGGCTGCTCGGGCACGGCAGCGTGCTGGCCCTGACCTCCTACGCCGACCGCACGTCGCCCGTGCTGCGCGGCAAGTGGGCGATGGAGGTGCTGCTGGGGAGCCCGCCGCCGCCGCCGCCGCCCGACGTGCCGGATCTGGAGGACACGGTCGTCGCCGAGGACGGCCGGCTGCTCTCGGTGCGCGAGCGGCTGGAGCGGCACCGCGCTAGCCCGGCGTGCGCCTCGTGCCACCGCATGATGGACCCGATCGGGCTGGCCCTGGAGCGCTACGATGTCACCGGGGCGCGGCGCCTGTGGGACAACGGCTCGTCGATCGACGCGTCGGGCGAGCTCTACGACGGCACGCCCATCGGCAGCGCCGCCGATCTGCGCGCCGCCCTGCTGCGGCGCCCCCTGCCGATCGTGCGGACCTTCGTCGAGAACCTGATGGCCTACGCCCTGGGGCGGCGCCTGGAGCACTACGACATGCCGGCCGTGCGCGAGATCGCCCGCGCCGCCGCGGCCGCCGACAACCGCTTGTCCGCCTTCATCCACGGCGTCGTGCGCACGCCGGCGTTCCGGATGAAGGGCGGCATGGCGGGGGAGAGCATTCCATGACCCTGATCACCGGCAAGCACCTGCCCCGGCGCACCTTCCTGCGCGGCGTGGGCGTCAGCGTGGCGCTGCCCTTTCTGGACGCGTTCGTGCCGGCCGGCCTGAACCGGGCCCGCGCCGCCGCCGCGCGGTCCGCCGCCGACCCGACCCGGCTGGTCGCCATCGAGAACGTGCACGGGGCCGCCGGCAGCACCGCCTACGGGGCGTCGCGGCACCTGTGGTCGCCGGCCGCCGTGGGACGGGACTTCGACTTGACGCCGAGCGCGTTGAGCCCGCTCGAGCCGTTCCGCGACGTGCTGACCATCGTCAGCGACACCGACGTGGCGCCGGCCGAAGCCGTCACCCCGCCGGAGATCGGCGGGGACCACTTCCGGTCGAGCGCCACGTTCCTGACGCAGTCGCATCCGAAGCAGACCGAGAGCTCGGACGTGCGGGCCGGCATCTCGCTGGACCAGCTCTACGCGGGGCGCTTCGGCCAGGACACGCCGATTCCCTCTATGCAGCTCTGCATCGAGAACGTCGATCAGGCCGGCGGCTGCGCCTACGGCTACTCCTGCGTCTACACCGACACCATCAGTTGGGCGTCCCCGACCGACCCGCTGCCGATGATCCGGGACCCGCGGCTGGCGTTCGACCTGCTGTTCGGCGCCGGCGGCACGGCCGAGCAGCGCACCGCGCGGCGGCGCGAGCGGCGCAGCGTGCTCGATTTCATCAGCGCCGAGGTGGCCACCCTCAAGCGCGACCTCGACCCCGCGGACCGGCGGCGGATGGATCGCTACCTGGACGACGTGCGCGAGATCGAGCGGCGCATCCAGCGGGTGGAAGAGCGCAACACCAGCGGCGAGGCGCTGCTGCTGCCGGGCGCACCGGCGGGCGTGCCGGACTCGTTCGACGAGCACGTCAAGCTGATGTTCGACCTGCAGGCGCTGGCGTTCGAGGCGGACATGACCCGGGTCTTCTCGTTCAAGCTGTCGCGCGACGCCACCGGCCGCGTCTACCCCGAGAGCGGCGTCGACCGCGGGTTCCACCTGTCGTCCCATCACGGCGAGCAGGAGGCCCGGATCGAGGAGTTCGCGCGGCTCAACCGCTACCACGTGAGCCTGATCCCCTACTTCCTCGAGAAGCTCCGGAGCATCGACGAGGGGAACGCGACCCTGCTCGACAAGTCGCTGGTCATCTACGGGTCGCCGATGGGCAATCCGAACGTGCACAACCACAAGCGGTGCCCGCTGTTCGTGGCCGGCGGCGCCAACGGGAAGCTGCCCGGCAACCTGCACCGGCGGGCCGCGCCGGGCACGCCGATGGCCAACGTCATGCTCGATCTGCTGCACCGGCTCGGCGTCGACGACCTGGAGCGGTTCGGAGACAGTACCGGAACGTTTTCGTTGTCCGCGTGAGCGGGGCAGGGAGCCGGAGCGATGCATCCCATTCGAATTGCCGGGTTCGCGGGGGTCGCGAGCTTGACCTCGGTGCTTGCGCTGACCCCGATCTCGGCCGCGGTCGACGCGCCGGTGGCGGACGCCGCGATGCGTCAGGACATCGAAACGGTTCGCGGCCTCATCGCTCAGGGGGCCGATCCGGACGCCGCCCACGGCGACGGGATGACGGCGCTGCACTGGGCCGCGCAGGCCGACGACGTCGGGCTCGTCGCGGCCCTGCTCGACGCGGGCGCCGATGTCGAGGCGCGGACACGCCTGGGCGGACACACGCCGTTGCACGTGGCGGGCCGGAGCGCGAACGAGGGCGCGGTGGCGGCGCTGCTCGAGGGCGGCGCCGACCCGAACGCGGTCACGACCACCGGCGCCACGCCGCTGCACTTCGCCGCCGGTTCCGGCGCATCCGGGGCGGTCGCCGCGCTGCTGGACCGCGGCGCGGATCCCGATGCCCGCGAGCCGGTGTGGGGCCAGACCCCATTGATGTTCGCGGCCGGACGAGCGCGGACCGAGGCCATCGCGGTGCTGCTGGCGCGGGGCGCCGATCCGGAGTTGGCCGGGACGGTCGTGGACGTCGCCGCCCGCAACGAGGTCGACCGGAGAGAGAGCCGCCGCCGTCGTGCGCGCATCGCGGCCCTGCGCGCGGGACAGGGTTCCGGGCGCGTCGTGGAGCGGCCCGGGACCGCCGCAGAGTCCGCCGCGCCCGGTGAAGCTGCCGCCCGCGGGACATCGAATCCGACGGACTGGACATCGTCCGCACCACTGTCCCGGGAGGCGCGCGCCGCCGCCGCGGCAGCCGAGGCCGCCGCCATCGAGGCGGACCTGCTGGAGGAGCCGGAGCCGCTCGGCTTCGCCGATCTGGTCGGCACGCACGGCGGCTTGACGGCGTTGCTGCTTGCTGCCCGCGAAGGTCACACCGACGCGGCGCTGGCGCTGCTCGAGGGCGGCGCCGACCTCAACCGCGTGGGAGCGGCGGACGGCACCAGCGCGCTGCTCATCGCTTCCATCAACGGGCACTTCGACCTCGCTCTGCGCCTGCTGGAGCTGGGCGCGGATCCGACGTTGGCGAGCGCGGCCGGAGCCACGCCGCTCTACGGCGCCCTCAACATGCACTGGGCGCCGAAGGCGCGGCATCCGCAGCCGACCGACCATCTGCAGCAGTCCGCCTCGTATCTGGAGCTCATGGGGGCGCTGATCGACGCCGGGGCAGACGTCAACGCGCGCCTGAAACGCTCGCTGTGGTACACGACCTACAACCGCGACCTGCTCGGTGTCGACCGTGCCGGTGCCACGCCGTTCTGGCGCGCCGCCTATGCGCTCGATGTCGATGCCATGCGCCTGCTGCTGGCTCACGGCGCGGACCCGCACCTGCCGACGATCAAGGTCCCGTCGCGCCGCCGCCCCCTCGATCCCGATCCGTCGGGCCTACCGCCCGTGCCCTACGGCGGCCCGGGCGTGCCGCCGCTGCTCGCCGCCTCGGGCGTCGGCCATGGCCAGGGCTACGCGGGCAACTCGCATCGCCACGTGCCGGACGGATGGCTGCCCGCCGTGCGCTTTCTCGTGGAGGAGGTCGCGGCCGACGTGCACGCGCGCGACCACAACGGCTACAACGCAATCCACCACGCGGCGTCGCGCGGGGACGACGAGCTGGTGCGCTACCTGGTCGTCCGCGGCGTCGACGTCACCGAGGTCAGCCGGATGGGGCAGACCACGGTCGACATGGCCAACGGCCCGGTCCAGCGCATCCAGCCGTTCCCGGAGACGATCGCGCTGCTCGAGAGCCTGGGCGCGGTGAACAACCACCGCTGCTTGAGCTGCTGATCGGCGCAGCGGCCAGGCGGCCGGGCGCGGCGGCCGTGCTGCCACCCCCAGCGGGTTACGCCCGCGCCTCCCCCTGTTCGGCGGGCCCCGCTTCGATCCGCGGTGGCAGGTTCGACAGGATCTCGACCCACTGCCCAATGTGCCGGGCATCGTCGAGAATGCCGCTGTGTCCGCCGGTCACCTTGCGGTTGAGTTGGGCGACATCGAGCGTTCGGGGTCCGAAGCGGTTGCCGAGCCACCGGAACCTGCTCTTCCAGCCCCGCTCGCTGTACAGGTGCACCCAATGGCGGCAGCGCGCCGCGGCCCGGCCGTAGACGCCGTTCATGTCCCGCCGGACCGGCATGTCGACCGTGACGACGTGGATCGGACAGATGTCCGTGTGCATCTCCGCCAGCGCGTAGGCGAGCACCTGGCCGCCGTGGCTGTGCGCGACGATCGTGACGCCGCCCGCTTCGTTCAGCTCGCGGCGCCGACCGCGGAGGAAGGCGCGCAGGGTCTCGCCGCCCGTCCGCCACGCCGGGTGCCTGTCGCGCCACCATGCGAACCACTGGATCAGCAGCCCGTTGACCGCCCCCGACCAGTAGCCGTCGTCGGGCCGGTTCGGATCGCGGTCCTGCTCGACCCGTTCGTAGCCGTGTCCGGCCATCACCTGGTCGAAGGGCGATCCGCGCCGGTACCAGGCGTTCTCGTGATCGTGGCGCGAGCGCGCCCACGTGCCGGCGATCGGGACGTATGGACGAGGTTGCGGCATTTGGCGCTCCCGGGAACCTGTCGAGACTCCTGCTCGCCTCCGTGTCAGGCGCCGACGCGGCGGATTCCGGGAATATCGTCGAAGCCGCGGTTGAACGAGAGAATCTCCTGTATGTCGTGTGGTCGCATGACCGCGGCATGCAGCGCGTCACGGGCCGAGGGCGCCGGGGACCCGAGCACGATGTCGCGCGCGCCGGCGGAGCGGTAGCCGAAGGCCCCATCCGCCGGGACCGGCACTACTATATCCCGCCGCTCGAACGCCTGAACCTCGACGACCTGCTCGCCACGGTGGAGGCCTACCTCCAGCGGCTACTGCCCCCGCAGGGGCTGGAGGAGGCCGATGCGGGTGGGAGCACGGTGGACGAATGGGCCGAGGAGGCCCCGGTGCTGGCCGGGCTCGCGGCGGCGTCGGTGCAGGGCCGGGTCGCGCCCGGGTCGCGGGCCGGCGCCCGGGTCCGTCGCGGCGGCGCCTCCCTGGCCGCCGTCACCGACCCTCCAGGGCTCGGGCCGTGTCAGGCGCGCCACAACGGCTTCGATCTCCATGCCGCGCTCTGCGTGCCGGCCGGACAGCGGGACCGCCTCGAGCGGGTGTGTCGCTACGCGTTGCGCCCCCCCATTGCGCAGGACCGTCTCGAGCTGACCGCGGAGGGACAGGTACAGCTCCAGTCTGAGGCGCCCATGGTCGGACGGCACTACGGCATCTGCTGTTTGACCCCCGTGGAACTGCTCGAGCGCCTCGCCACGCTGACACCGCGGCCGCGCATCAACCTGATTCTCCACTATGGCGTGCTGGCCCCGCGCGCGGCGTGGCGGGCCGACGTGGTCCGATTCGGGGAACCCGTCGGCTCCCACGAGAATTCGCCTCCTGAAGACTCCAGGGATGCGGCGGGAGCTGGGGACCCCCCGCCCGCGGCGAACGGTCTCTGGGCGGAGTTCATCCGCCGGAGCTTTGGGTTCGATGTCCTCGAATGCCCCCGGTGTGGCGGGCGCCTGCAGCTCATTGCGGTGATCGAAGACCCCGCCGTGATCGAGCGCATCCTGCGCCATCCGGGGCTGCCGACCGACATCCCCGAGGCCCGGCCCGCGCGGCCGCCCCCGATGCCGTTCCTTCTCGACGGCCTCGCCACCGCTGGGGGCGACGACCAGATCCTCGTCGACACCCGCTCTTGAACGCCTCTCCTCGACGGCCCGCCCGGCCCGCCTGTCCGACGTGCGCCCTGCCGCACCGCTGTCGGTTATGGCGCGGCGCATTCTCTGCGGCGCATTCTCTCTTGACACCCGCCCATGGTTGTGGGTAGACTCGCTGTCCTGTGGCGCGCCCAGGCCTGTGAAGGGGGCCGGCACTAGGGGAGGGTTACTTGTGCCTATAGTCTTCGGAGCGAAACACCTGCTGGTCGCAGCAGCTACGGTCACCGTACTCCTTTTCATGGAAGTTGGTGCCGTTGGACAAGAAGTTGGTGCCGTTGAACACAGTGTGTCGGCGCTGCCGTCGACTCAGCAGGCGCCGGGATATAACCCGACGACCCCAGCAAAAGTTGAGCTGGGAAGGCTGCTGTTCTGGGACCCGCTCTTGTCGGGACCCCAGGACGTAGCCTGCGCGACGTGCCATCATCCCCAAAACGCCTATGCGGAGGACCGCGACCTGTCGCTCGGCGTGAAGGGCATCGGCCGGGGCCGCTTCCGGCGTGACGGAATTCTCGTCAAACGCAATAGTCCGACGGTTCTGAACGTTGCTTTCAACGGCATCGATGAATCGGGCCGCTACGACCCGGCGACTGCGCCGGCGTTCTGGGACAATCGCATCAGGAGCCTCGAATCGCAGGCGCTCGAACCGCTCAAGTCGTTTGAGGAAATGCGAGGGGACACCTACCCGGAGGATGAGGCTGTCGCGAGAGTGGTGGCGAAGCTCCAGGCCAACGCCGAGTACCCGAGCCTGTTCGCCGGGGCCTTCGGCGGTGAACAGCCGGTCACCGCGGAAAACCTGGGCAGGGCGATAGCGGCGTTCATGCGGTCGCTGCTGGCCAACAACGCGCCGTTCGACCGCTACATGCGCGGCGACCGCAGCGCCATGACGCAGGAACAGGTCAGAGGAATGCAGCGCTTCGAGGAGATCGGGTGCATCAGGTGCCACAACGGGCCCATGTTCTCCGATTACAAACTGCATGTCATGGGCGTGCCCGACAACCCCGCTCTTGCATCAGGTGCCACAACGCCCGCCTCCGACGGAGGCGCGCAGAACCCTCCTTGCCCGGCAGCTCCTGGGGAGCCGCGTACTGCAGCGTCCCGAGCAGCGTGCGACAGCTATGCGTTTCGCACGGCGTCGCTGCGAAACCTCGAATTGACCTTCCCATACGGGCACAATGGCATGTTCAGGACGCTGAACGCCGTCGTGGGGTTCTATGAATCCACCATCGCCGGGGAGTCCCGGAACCCGAACGTCAGCTACGAGGAGCTCGATCCGCTGCTTCGCCAGTTGCAGAACGTGGACGAAGAAGACGTGGATCTGATAGAGTTTTTAATTGCTCTGAGCGATGGGTCGTTCGACCGCACGATTCCCGAGCGCGTACCGAGCGGCCTGCCCGTCGGCGGAAACATTCGATAGAGCGGAGTACGCGCCATCGTGGTCTGCTACTGGCTTGTCGACACCCAAATTGGAGGACTCACATGAAACCGATTTCTCTGTTTGCACTCGGCGTAATGGCGGTTGCGATGAGCGCGCCGGCGCAGGCGCAGGTCTATGAGGAGCGCCGGACCCATACGGTAACAGACCCCATCGAAAAGCCGTTGCTCGCCGCTCCGAACGCGGCTATGGCCAGGAACGCCACGGTCGTTAAGTGGATTCGGAATCCGGCGAAGAGTCCGGAGGATGACGTCACGGCTGCCGACTTTACGTTTGAAGTTTTGAGGCCCGGCCCCGGCCGTATGGTCTGCTACGACCTGACCGGCTGGCCTGGAGAGCGGCCGTGGTCGGTGGAGTGCGTTAGCAGCGACGCCAACATGGCGCGCATCGCGCAGAATCGAGCGTTCGCGGAGATGGGGGCCAAGGCCCAGCCACTGCTGGCAACGGCCAGTGGAGGCAGGCCCGCCGGGCGTCCTGTCTTGTCGAGCAGCGGCACCGGAGGGATTAGGGATCTGGTTGTGGCCGCCGGGAAAGACGGAACGCGTGAGCTGCCCGAAGTCGGGACCATTTGGTATAACCTCCGGGGCGACAGCCAGGACACCGCCATCTGGCACACGTTTATCGGCATGCCGAACTTCATGGCGCACGAAGTCGGACTGCCGAATAATCGCGACGCGGGCGGCGCCTGGCTGATGTTTGAGGGCACGCCGGACGCCCACATCATGATAAGTGGCCGATAACCGGCAGAGAGTTTCTCGGCCTCGGAGTTTTCGACCACGAATCGGGGGGGGGTGTGTGACACCTTCCCCCGATTTCTCGCAGGTTGCGAATGACTTCGCTTTGCGTGAGCGTTATGAAATATCTACTGATAGGTCTTCTTGCCTCCGCTCTTCTTGCCTCCGCCACGATGTTTGCAACGCAGAGCAGACAGACTTTCTCAGGCACGATCACCGATGAGGAGTGCCCCAGCGCCGATCATTCCGGAATGCGGATGGGGTCGACCGACGCTGCCTGCACCATCGCTTGCGTCGATGACCACACCGTCCCGTTCGTTTTGTTTGACGGCAAAGCAACCTATCTGTTGAGCGACCAGGACAAATCAAGAGAGTTTGCCGGAAAGAAGGTAGCAGTCGTCGGCACGCTGGACTCCAAGACCCAGACGATCCAGGTCACTTCAATGGCCGCGGCCAACTGACCCATCGACCTGGGCGATCTCGTGAACGCGGGGCGGTCAAGTCTCTGGAGGCTGGGGGTTCGGAGACCGCGGGGGAGGCGTGCGCGCGCGCCGGCAGCGAATCAGTTCTGCTCGCCGGGTGGAATGCGACGAACCCACCGCATTTCGCTGGCCGTTGCGGTCGACCAGCGGGTCCACGCCAAAGCATTTCTGCAGTGACGTCGACCATCGGAGCCGTCTGGGCTTCCCCCGCCGCTCCTGGCCCACCAGGGCGAAGACCGTGTCGTGCGTCTGGCACTTGACGCGAGGCGCGAGCAACCCAAAGTACCGCACGGTGTGCCGGTAGCGGTCGGGGGACATGGTCAGCGAGCGTGGCCAGGAACTCGGCCGGCGTGTAGATGGTCTCGACGCTCTGTTTGGTCCGCGTGTCCTTCGTCACAAATCGGATTTCTTGACGTCGATGTTCCACCACCGCTCGTATTGGGCGGTCAAGAGCCGCAACAGTTCGCCGCGAGGCATGTCCGTTTCGAGGACACCAGCCCGCGCCGCTTCCCGCAGCAAGGTGATGACGGCGTAGCGCCACATCGGCATCAGCGCCTTCTTGTCCAGCCGGGCGCGGGCGCGCCACGCGGTGCCATCCTCGGCAGTTGCCCGCCGGCTACCCGGACCGCCCCGGACGCTTCCCGCACAGCGTGGTCCTGTGCGGCGTGCGGGACGTGCGCGACTACCGCATCCATTCCGCGGCTCGCAACGCCGTGGTCCTCGGCGGCAGCGCGTTCAACATCAAGTCGAAGTCGTTGCGGCTGGGCGATTTCACCGAGGCGGAGACGCGGGCGCTGTTGGCGCAGCACACGGAAGAGACGGGACAGGCGTTCACCGCCGACGCGCGGTCGGCGGTCTGGACACGCACGGCCGGCCAGCCCTGGCTGGTGAACGCGCTGTGCCGGGAGGCGTGCTTCGAGCACCAGGCGGGCCGGGACCGCTCCCGCGCGATTAGTTAGCGAAGGCGACATCCTCGATGCCCAGGAGCGCTTGATCCTGGCCCGCGTGACGCACCTGGACGACTTGGCCGACAAGCTGCGCGAAAACCGGGTGCGGCGGGTGGTAGCGCCAATGCTGACCGGCGACGCAGACCGGGGCAGCTACGCGGACCGGAACCGCGACGTGGAGTACGCCCGAGACCTGGGCCTGCTGGCGCAGCCCAGACGTGCGGCTATATGGACCGGTGCGGTGCAGAGGCGGGCCACCTGATCGTCTTCGACCGCGCGCCGGACCGAAGGTGGCAGGAGAAGATCTTCCGCCGCGAAGCGCCGGCTGACGCGGGTGGCGGGGTCACCGTTTGGGGCATGTGAATGTCGGCAGGAATGGGCGCGGGGTCCTCTTCATCTTGCCGCTTCCGGTGGACGACCGATGGTCCGCACGACGTGAAGATCGTGGACTATCAAGGGGGAGGCAGTGGTCTGCGATGCGGATGCCGGCGACGCCGCGCGAGGCAGGCGTCGAGGCCGCTCGCGTCGGCCATCAGTGCTTCGTCTCGCCTTCCGCGGCAGCGGCGTCCTGTGTCGCAATCGCTGCGTAGATGACGTGCGCAATCAGCGTATGCGTCTCCACGCCGCGCCGCCGCCCTGGCGGCAATTGCGTCGATCTCCGCCGTCCAGCGTATAGTGGCCCCTGTGAGCGCCGGTGCCTGGTCGCCCACTCTCGGCGTTCGCCCTCGCCCGCCCTGCAGCAGGCGGCTAGGCTTCCAGCGATACGCATACTTTTCGCCCGATAGCCGACAGTGCTTGGTCGATGCGTTTCATGCTGAATGCCCGGCCGGGGTCGAGAAGCCGACGTACTTGAACGTGCTGTCCCTCGAGCGTCCTGGCCAACTCGTTCATGCTCACGCCCTCTTGCTTCATGGCCACATAGAGCGCAGCCTTGACCGCCACGTGCACGGGCACGGCAACACGTACCTGTCCGCGCTTCAGCGGGCTCGGAGCGGGAATATCGTCGCGGTCTGCGCTAGCAGACTCAGCAACTACTCGGCGACCGTCTTCCGGCCGCACAAACAAACACGGGGCGCCCGCCTGGGTCGGCGGACGCCCCGTTGTCAGGCTCTCGGGTGACCGCCATGGGCCACCCTGTGAATCAACGCGCTACGCGATGATCTGCGGGATCGGCACCCCGTGGACATCGGTCAGCCGCATGTCGCGGCCGTTGTAGCGGTACGTCAGCCTCTCGTGGTCGATGCCCAGCAGGTGCAGGATGGTCGCGTGCAGGTCGTGCGGCGACACGCGCTGCTCGGCCGCCTTGTAGCCGAACTCGTCGCTGGCGCCGATCACCTGGCCGCCCGCGATGCCGGCCCCGGCCATCCAGCCGGTCATCGTGCCCGGGTTGTGGTCGCGGCCCACGCCGCGCTGCGAGATCGGCATGCGGCCGAACTCGGCGTGCCACACCAGCAGCGTCTCGTCGAGCATGCCGCGGGACTTCAGATCGGTCATCAGGCCGGCGATCGGCAGGTCGGTCTCGGCCGCGTGCAGCGTGTGGTTCTCGATGAGATTGCTGTGCGCGTCCCACGTATCGGTGTTCTGCTGGCCGATGCCGCCGTGGAAGAGCTGCACGAAGCGGACGCCGCGCTCCACCAGGCGCCGAGCCATCAGGCACTGCCGGCCGAACGGCTCGGTGATCGGGTTGTCCAGGCCGTAGAGCTTCTTGGTCGCCTCCGACTCGACCGACACGTCGACCGCCTCGGGGGCGCAGCCCTGCATCCGATAGGCCAGCTCGTAGGACGAGATGCGGGCGGCCAGCTCGGAGTTGCCGGGGTTGTTCGACAGGTCGATGTCGTTCAGCCTGGCCAGCGTGTCGAGGCGGGCGCGCTGCTGCGCCTCGGTCATCCCCTCGGGCGGCGCCAGATCGACGATCGGATCGCCGACGGCGCGGAACAGCGTCCCCTGGTAGGTGGCCGGCATGAACCCGGCGCTCCAGTCGTTGGGGCCGCCGAGCGGGCCGCCGCGGTGGTCGTTCATCACGACGTAGGCGGGCAGGCTGGCCGCCTCGGAGCCGAGGCCGTAGGTGACCCACGATCCGACGCTGGGGAAGCCCATGCGGATCTGGCCGGACTGCATCTCGTAGGTCGCCTGGATGTGGTCGTTCGACCGGCCGTACAGCGACCGGATGAACGCCATCTCGTCGACCTTGCCCCCCAGGTGCGGGAAGATCTCGGAGACCTCGATGCCGCTCTCGCCGTGCCGCTGAAACTCGAACGGGCTCGGCATGAGCGGGCCGGGGTGTCCCTGGCGGACGACGACCGACTCGGCCATCGGCTGGCCGGCGTACTTCGTCAGCGCCGGTTTCGGGTCGAAGGTGTCGACCTGGCTGACGCCGCCGCTCATGAAGAGCGAGATGACCGCCTTGGCGCGCGGCTCGAAGTGCGGCTGCCTGGGCGCGAACGGGTTGCCCGGAATGGGCAGCTCGCAGGTGTCGGACTGCGCCGCCTCCGCCGCCAGCAGGCCCTGCCGATCGAGCATGTCGGCCAGTGCGAGGCCCGCGATGCCGCCGCCCGACTGGAACAGGAAGTCGCGCCGCGACCAGAACGTCTTCTTCCGGCAGTGGTGATGGTGATCGTCGTGCATCGTCGTGTCCCCTGTGTCTCGGTCTGCTGCTGTTCGTCCGCGATTCCGTGCCTGTCCCGTTACCGCAGGTACAGGAACTCGTTCAGGTTCATCATCACGTGCGTGAAGTCGACCAGCGACTGCTCCGTGGCCAGTCCGCGGGCGACCTCGCGCTCCATGTCGGTCGGCTTGCGGGTCAGCGCGATCAGATAAGCGAGATCGATCTGGGCGTCCAGATCGCCCGGCGCCTCCTTCTCCAGCCGCGCCGCGAACAGCTCGGCCTGGTTCAGCACGAACGGGTTGTTCATCAGCGTCAGCGCCTGCGTCGAGACGGTGGAGACGTTGCGCGCCGCCGCCGTCTGGTTCTGGTCCGGCAGGTCGAACGTGTCGAAGAAGGGGAAGCCGAGCGAGCGGCGCCGGAAGACGTAGACGCTGCGCCGCCAGACCTCCGGGCGGTCCGGCTCCTCGCACCAGATGCCGGTGGACGGGGCCGTGATCCGCCGTCCCGGCGGCGGGCTGCCGCACCAGAATCCCTTGCCGTCCGACTGGAACAGGATGTCGGACGGAATGTGCGGAAAGATCGCCGGCCCGCCCACGGTCAGGTCGATGCCGCCGCTCACCGTCATGATGGCGTCGCGCAGGATCTCGGCCTCGAGCCGCTGCCCGCGGTAGCGCCAGAGCAGGTTGTTCTCCGGGTCGGCGTCCTCGCTCGCCTCGTGCGGGAAGGAGGCTGCCATGCGGTACGCCTCGGACGTCGTCAGCAGCCTGTGCATCTCCTTGATGCTCCAGCCGCGGTCCATGAACTCGACGGCCAGCCAGTCGAGCAGTTCCGGATGCGTCGGCGTGTCACCCATCCGGCCCAGGTTGTCCAGCGTCCGGACGATCCCCCGTCCGAAGTGGTGGTGCCAGATCCGGTTGACCATGACCCGCGCCGTCAGCGGGTTGTCGCGCGACGCGATCCACTCGGCGAGGGCCAGGCGGCGGCCGGACGTGCGCCCGTCGGGGCGCGGGATCTCGGTCGGCGGATCGCCGTAGGTGGCGGCGGTCAGGAAGCCGGGCGACATCGGTGATCCGGGGCTGAACGGGTCGCCGCGGATCAGGAAGTAGTTGGGCGGCGCCTTGTAGGCGGGTCCCCCTTCCTCGTACAGGTAGGTGCCGTCGACCTCGGGCGGCGTCCGGCATTCCGGACAGCCGATCACCTGGTCGCCCGGGCCGTCCGGGGCGAAGCGGTAGTCGCCGTCGGTGACGATGTGGGCCATCGCCGGGGTCGGCGGCCGCTCGTCCTCCAGGGCCGCGATCTGCGCGTTCAGCTCGTCGACGCGCGCCTTGTCCTCCGGGCTCAGTGCTTCGGCCACCTGCGCGCGCGGCGGGTTGATGGTGAGCACCTGCGTGGCGAGGAGCTGCTCGCCGGGGGTCCGCTCGGCTTCCGGCTTGAAGGCCGCCGCCTGCACGTTCTCCGGGAACCGCTCCCGGATCATCTGTGCGCGGAGCTCCTCGCGGTACGGCGTCTCGATCGCGTCCACCTCGTCCCGCAGCGGCTGCTGCCGGTCGTCGACGTCCCGCATCGCGGCGAAGTAGACGTCCGCCTCGTCGCGGTCGAGCAGCGGGTAGTCGATCTCCACGTAGCCGTAGATCGACGCCTGCATGCTGTAGTAGTCCTTCTGCAGGATGGGGTCGAACTTGTGGTCGTGGCAGCGGGCGCAGTGGACGGTCATGCCGAGGACGCCGCGGCCGACCGTCGCCAGCATGTCGTCCAGGTAGTCGTGCCGGCGCTCCGGGTTGTCCTTCTCGCGGAAGTTGACGCGCGGGCCGGACCGCAGGAAGCCGGTGGCGATGCGCGTCTCGTCGGTCACGTAATCCAGCTCGTCGCCCGCGATCTGCTCGCGCAGGAACTGGTTGTACGGCTTGTCGTCGTTGAAGGCGTCGATGACGTAGTCGCGGTAGCGCCACATGTTCAGGCGGACGTAGTCCTGCTCGAACCCGTCGGTGTCGGCGTAGCGCGCCACGTCCAGCCAGTGGCGGCCCCAGCGCTCGCCGTAGTGGGGCGAATCGAGGAGCTTGTCGATCAGCCGCTCCCAGGCGCCGCGCTCGGTGTCGGCCAGGAACTCCTCCACCTGCTCCGGCGTCGGCGGCAGGCCGATCAGGTCCAGGTAGGCGCGCCGCAGCAGCGTCAGGCGGTCGGCCCGCGGCGCGGCGGTCAGGCCGGCGTCCTTGCGCGAGGCTTCGAGGAAGCGGTCGACCGGGTGGTCGAACTCCCGCGAGGCCGGCACGGTCGCCTGCCGCGGGTGCCGGAACGCCCAGTAGTCGCGGGCGCCCGGCGGCAGCTCGTCGTTCTCGAGCGCGGCCAGCGCGTCGGCGGCGGCGGTGATTTCGCCAGTGTCCCAGTGCGCACCCTCGTCGATCCAGGTGCGGACCGCCGCCAGCTCGGCGTCGCTGAGCGGATCACCGCTCATCGGCATGGAGGGTTGGTCGAGGCCCGCGACCATCCGGAACAGCAGGCTGTCCTCTGCCCGTCCCGGCACGATGGCCGGGCCCTTGGTGCCGCCCTCGAGCGCGCCGTCGCGGCTGCTCAGATTCAGGTCGGAGAGCTGGGCCGCCTCGCCGTGGCAGTTCCAGCAGGCCCGCTCCATGATCGGGCGGATGTGGTCGGTGAAGTTGATCGGCTCGTTCTGGGCGCCGGCGGTCGCCGCCAAGCCCAGGACGGCCGCGAGTGTCACGCCGAACAGGACGGATGGTCTTGCGCTGCGCATCGTGTCGTCGCTCCGTTGGTTCTGCCGCGGCCCCTCAGTTCTGCCCGGGCGCCGGCAGCTTGTCCGCGTAGTCCGGATCTTCCTCGTACCGCGCGTTGTGCAGGATGTTCCGCAGCCCGAGGTTGCCCTCGTGGCAGGCGTACTCGTAGAGCACCTGGTCGGGGTCGGTCTTCGTCATCGGGACCAGCGCGGTCCACGAGCTCGTCCAGGTGGCCGGATCCGACATCGTGACCTCGTAGTGGGCGCTGTCGGGGCCGACCCGTGTGAACCGTTCCACGAGCCGCAGCTTCTCGGTCGAGCCGCGGAACGCGCTCTTCGACGAGAAGTTGACGGTCTCGACCACCAGCGTGTCGCCCTCGTAGTAGCCGCGCGAGTCGCCGTGCCACTGCGGCAGGTCCGCCCGCAGATGCGGGCGGCCGTCCAGCGGGACGATGCGTGCATCGTGGATCATCTCCGAGACGATCGCTACGTGGGTCGGCGTCTGCAGGATCTGGAAGTTGTTGTTGTAGGCGCCCGGCAGCCGCGGCATGCCGAACGTGATGCAGCGCTCGGTCAGCCCGCGGTATTCTGCCGCGTCGCCGCCGTACGTTCTGCGCCGCTCGGAGCGCGCCGCTGCGCGTCGCTGCGCGTCCTCGGTCACCGCGGGAAGCCGCCCGTCCGGCGGATCCACGATCAGCGACGTCCGCCGGTCCTCCGTCAGCGCGCGCCCGTAGTCGAGCCACCACTTGGCGTGGACGCTGGGGGAGCGGTCGTAGTCGTCCAGCCGCTCGTTCTCCCGCTGCTCGTACGCCGCCGCCTCCTCGGCGGTCAGCGTCTCCTTGCCGGCCAGCTCGCGGGGTCGCTGCAGCGGGGTCATCGTCCGGTAGTCCCAGACGCCCTGCAGGTCGGGGGCGCCCCACGGCGTGCGGGGAACTTCCCAGTCCGCGGCCGGCGCGGTTTCCGGGTTGTCCGCCGGGGACTGCGCCGCCACTCCGGCCGGCAACCCGAAAACCAGCGCCATGCCGAGCGCCAGTGCCGGTGCAATCATCGAGCACGCCCGCCGCATGCAGTCCCTCCTGATGGGGTCTCCTCAGACAAACCGTAACGATAGCACCATGCGGGTGCGGATCGACAGAGATTTCCGCGAGCCCTCAGTCGCCGTTCGCGTTCGGCTGGATGTGGCGCGGCAGGTCCATGGCGTCGTGCAATACGCGGAGCACGTCGATGACCGGTGGCTCCAACCCGGCTCGAGCGCGGTACAGGATCAGATGACGTCCCCGCCGCTCCCGCGTGCGACATGCAGCGTCATGAGACCAGTGGCGATGTCGTCGCGCTTTCTTGCACCGGGCGCTTCCGGCCCGTCCGCCAGTGCCGCGCCGGCAGCCATCTCCGCTGTTCGATGCCGCTCTGCGTCGGGGCGGAGCTCTGCCAGGAGTCTGCGACGCAGAAACCGCGCAGACGACGCCGAGCCAGCGCTCAGAACATCGCGATCGGGTTGACCGGGCTCCCGGTGCCGCGGGCCACGCGCAGCGGCAGCGCCTGGAACATGAACTCCCAGCGCCCCTCCTCGGCGCACGCGGCCGCCACCGGCTCGAGCAGCGCGTTGTCGAGCAGCGCCACCCCGAAGTGGAACAGCACGCCGTGCACCGGCCACGGCAGGTCGCTCGAGGCGCGGGCGTCCATCAGGTCCCAGCCCAGCAGCGCCACGTCGTGGTCGCGGATGAACTCCGCGCAGCTCGGATGCAGCCCCGGGCGTCCCCGGCTGCCGTCGTCGCCGCTCGCCATGTAGGCGCCCCAGCCGCTGTGGACCAGCAGTGCATCCCCCGGCTCGACGGTGGCGCCCTGGGCGCGGGCGATCGCTTCGATCTCCTCTCCCCGCACCGGTTCGTCGATGCTCACGTGCGGCGCGCCGCGATGTCGCGGGACGTCGATCAGCACGCCCTTGGTGATGATCCCGCCGCTCCAGTGCGTGATGTCGCCGAACTGCGCGCCTTGGGTGGTGATCTCCACGTCCGGATCGCGCCCCTGCCAGATCCCGTCGTCGTCCCAGATGTGGCACAGCGCGTCGACGTGCGTCACCGTGGAGCCGTGGTAGATAAAGCCGAGGTAGTCCATCACGTAGCCGCCGCCGGGGCCGAGCGAGCTCTTCTGGATGAAGTGCTGCGGCGGCTCGAAGACGCGGCTCAGCGAGACGGTCCGGCCGGTGCGGACCAGCCCGGCCGCGGCGGCGCGTTTCTCGGGCGTGATGAGGTTGATGGCGCCAACCTGGTCGCCGTCGCCCCAGCGTCCCCAGTTGCGCCGGTCGCGGTACATGGCCGCGTAGTCGACATCACCGCTCGACTGCACCACGGCCGACGGGGCTGCCGCGGGATGGGCTGCCGCTGCCGCCGCGGCTCTCCGGGCGCGGGCCGCCTGCCGGGCCAGGAACTCCGGAGGAGAGAACCTCTCGGGCACGGTACCAGTTCCGGCTGCTGCCGGTTCGCCGGCTGCGGCCCAGGTCCGGCCGGGTTGCGCCAGAGCGGTACCGCCCATCGCCGCCGCGTGCATCAGAAATCGCCTTCGCGAAGAAGCCATGTCGTCCCTCCCGTTCCGTTCATGTCGCGCGCCGGCATTCGGCCCGATGCGCGCCGCATTCACCCTCGTGGGGCTGCATCACTTGTAGCTGCTGAGGCGTTCGATGGTAGCCGCCCACACCTGCTCCCGTCTTCTTCTCTTCTCGTCTGGCGTTCCAGCCTGCCGGAACTGTGGATTGGCGTGACGAAAGGACGGGTGAAACATCCACAGGACGTCGGGCTCGCCAGGACGCGTGCTCACAAGCTCCTTTCCGCTCTCGTACATGCACTCCCAGGGAGATTTCAAGCCGCGCCATTCCTCCTCGAGAATCGGAAGGATGGAGTGGAAGATCCGTTTCCGGTACAGCTCGACGTTCGGTCTCCCCATGAGCACGACGAGCCGGGGCGAGTTGCGCGAAATCCAATCCTCGTGGAATTCGGCGCACCGGCTCAGGTACTCCGGGTGCTGCGTGTAGACCGAACCGAGCTTGCAGTGAGCCTCGTCATTCGACCAGGTCAGCCTCGACCTGGAAACCGAGCACGTCGAGCGCTTCCTCGTTGAGCTCGTCGGCGTGCGCGTCGATGAGTTCGCGGTCCCTGTCGTCTTCGTGGTCACCGCCCACGACGACCTCATCGAGCTTGATGAAGGTCCTCGGATTCACGGCCCCATCATACCGCCGCACCCGACGGTCGCCCAATTCCTCCTCTGATCGCTCTACGGCAGCGCCAGCGCGATCAGCTCCGGCACGTCCCCGCCGATGGTCAGCGCGATGTACTGCTTCCCTTCGTGCAGGTAGGTCATCGGCGTGCCGATGGCACCGGACGGAAGATCGAGCGAGCCGACGATCGCGCCGGTCGCCTTGTCGCGCGCCACCAGCCGCGGGCCGCCGTCCGAGCCGCCGGCCGACAGGGCGCTGACCAGCAGCGTCCTGGTCAGGACCGGCCCGGCGTGGCCCTCTCCGCCGAGCGGGGGCAGATCGAGGTCGCGCAGCAGCGGGTGGTTGCGGTAGCGGTCGCCGTCGCCGTTCGGCCGCATCCAGGCGTGGTCGCCCGCGTTGAGGTCGATGGCCGTCATGCGCGAGTAGGGCGGCTTGAGCAGCGGCAGGCCCTGCGGCATGGTCGGCTGGACACCGCTGTCGAAATCCGCCTGCGTGTAGCGCAGATTGCCGCCCTCCGCCGGGTCCGGCGTGTAGTACTTGATGACCGAGAAGCGGTTCTCGGACGGCACGTAGATAAGGCCGGTCTCGGGATCGGCCGCCGCGCCGCTCCAGCTCGCCCCGCCCGCGATGTGCGGGCGCTGGATCGTTCCCTGCAGCCCGCCGTCCACGCTCAGCATCGGCGGCGTGAAGAGCGGTCCGAGCCGGAAGTTCCGGACCGCCTCGACCGCCAGCTCCCGGATTTCGGGAGTGAAGTCGACCAGGTCGTCGATGCCGATGCCCTGGTACTCGAAGGGCGGCGGCTTCGTCGGGAACGGCTGCGTCGGCGACAGCACCTCGCCCTCGAGGTCGGTGTCGGTCTCCACCGCGCGCTCCTCGATCGGCCAGACCGGCTCGCCGGTGGCGCGGTCGAAGACGTAGGTGAAGCCCTGCTTGCTGACCTGCGCGAGCGCCTTGATCGGCCGGCCGTCGACTTCGATGTCGATCAGGGTCGGGGCGGCGGGGAAGTCGTAGTCCCAGACGCCGTGGTGGACGGCCTGGAAGTGCCAGACCCGCTGCCCGGTCTCCGCGTCGACGGCGACGATGCTCTCGGCGAAGAGGTTGTCGCCGAGGCGGTGGCCGCCGTAGTAGTCGCTGGTCGGGGTGCCGGTCGGCAGGTAGACGTAGCCGAGCTCGTCGTCGGCGCTCAGCGGCGGCCAGATGTTGGCGTTGCCCGAGTAGCGCCACGATTCGTTCAGCCAGGTGTCGGCGCCGAAGTCGTCCGCCTGAGGGATGGTCCTGAACACCCACCGCACGTCGCCGGTGCGCGCGTCGATCCCCTTGACCCAGCCGGGCGGCGCCTCCCGGCGGATGACGAAGTCCGAGATGATCGTCGGCGTCACCACCACGTCGCGGGTGATGACCGGTGGGGAGGCGACCCCCACCAGGTTCCGGCCCTGGTAGTTGGTCCCGCCGCGCTCGGCCCGCGGGATGTCCTCCATCAGGTCGACCCGGCCGTTGTCGCCGAAGTCGGAGACCGGCTCGCCGGTGCGGGCGTCGACGGCAATCAGGTACGCCTCGCTGGTGCCCCAGAAGATGCGGGCGTCGTCGCCATCGCTCCAGTACGCGAGGCCGCGCGAGCGGTAGGCGTGCGTCGGGTCGCCGCCCTCGTAGGCCCCCGGATCGTGTACCCAGAGGGTCTCGCCGGTGCCGGCGTCGACCGCCGCCGCCTGGTAGAGCGCGGTGGTCAGGTAGAGCACGCCGTCGATCATCAGCGGCGTCGCCTGCAGGCCGCGGATGGAGATCGGACGGTCGTCCGCGCGCCGCGGCAGCGCCTCGAGGTCGACGTTGCCGTCGACGGACTGCCAGCGCCAGGCGATGCGCAGGTCCTCGAAGTTGCCCGCGTCGATCTGGTCCAGCGGGGAGTACTTGGTGCTGCCGTTGTCGCCGGCGTAGCTGCGCCACTCGCCGTCGACCGCGCCGTACTGCGCGGCGGCGGGCGGGGCCGCCAGCACCAGCGTCAGCGCGGTACCGGCGGCGATAGCGAAAAGACCTGCGTGTCGAGCGGACATGGGATCCTCCAATCGGAACCTGGAAGCCGGCGCCGAGAGCCCCGCCGCATTCGAACGGCGATGCATCCCGCGCCTATCGATCGCAGACGACGTAGGCGTCGATGACGGCGCGCTCGCCCGCCCGGCCCTCTCCCGCGTTGCCGTGCTCCATGCCGACGATGCCCCGGTAGCCCTTCTTCTTCAGGTGCCGGAACACGTTCAGGTAGTTGATCTCGCCCGTGGTCGGCTCGTTGCGTCCGGGGTTGTCGCCCACCTGGATGTAAGCGATCTCGTCCCAGGCCCGGTCGAGGTTCGGGAGGAGATTGCCCTCCGTGATCTGCTGGTGGTAGAGGTCGTCAAGGATCTTGCAGTACGGGCTGCCGACCGCCCGGCAGATCTGGTACGCCTGCGGGATGCCGGTCAGGAACACCCCGGCGTGGTCGGTCCAGTGGTTGAGCGGCTCCAGCACCAGGGTCAGCCCGGCCGGCTCGCAGATCTCCACCGCCCGCTTCAGGTTGTCGATGACGATGGAGGTCTGGTAGGCGCGTTCGAGTCCGCGGTCGTAGTCGCCGGGCACGACGGTGCACCAGCGGGCGTTGACGCGCCCGGCCACCTCCACCGCCTGCCGGACGTCGGCCAGGATGCGGCTGCGGGCCTCCGGGGCATCCGAGGCGAACGACACCTCTCCCCAGGCGGTGTGGGCCACGAAGACGCCCATGCGCATGCCGAGCCGGTCGAGCTCCGCGCCGATGCGTTCCTGGAGCGCAATGTCGCGCCGCGGCATGCCGTTGTCCTCCAGCGCGCGGAAGCCCTCGTCGTGCATGAAGCGGAGCTGGTCGAGCAGATCCTCGCCGGCGTGGTGCCGGAACATCCCGAAGTGCGGGGCGTAGTCGAGGCCGAAGCGGCGGCCGTTGCCGGTCGATTGCGCGGCGAACCCGGCCGGCGCCGTCCCGAACGCGGCTGCCGCGTCGGTCGCAGCGGCGGTGGCGGCGGCGAGTCCGGTACCAAGAAAGGCTCTTCGTCGCATGCCCGCTATCGTATATTGCCGGGATGCACGACAGGCTACGAATGTGGTCAGCGGTGTGGATGGTGTCGGCGTGGTTTCTGGGCGCCGCGGCCCCTGCGCGGGCGCAGGAGCCGGTCGATCTCCTGCTGCACGACGGCAAGGTCTTCGCGGCCGACCAACTGCTGTCCACCTACTCGGCGGTGGCGGTGCGCGACGGCCGGATCGTGGCGCTCGGCTGGGACGAGCTGGCGGAACGCTACCAGGCGGCGCGGACCATCGATCCGGCGCGGACGATGGAGACCGAGGTCGACCTGACCGTGCTCGGCGGCCGGGTGGTCTACGAGCGGTAGGGGTCCGTGTCCGACGCACCGCTCCATCTCCGCAAGCTGCTCGGCCGCGGCGACGTGCTGGCCATCGCCTTCGGCGCGATGGTCGGCTGGAGCTGGGTGGTCCTGGCCGGCGAGATGATCGTCCGGGCCGGCGCCGTCGGCTCCATCCTGGCGTTCGGGGCCGGCGCCGTGATGGTGTGGCTGGTCGGGCTCACCTACGCCGAGCTGTCGTCGGCCCTCTCCCGCGCCGGCGGCGAGCTCAGCTTCACCTTCGTGGCCCTCGGTCCCGCCGGGGCATTCGTCTGCGGCTGGACGCTGGTGCTCGCCTACGTGGCGGTCTGCGCCTTCGAAGCGGTCGCCCTGCCCACCGTGCTCGGCTACCTGGCCCCCGGCTTCGAAGTCGTCAGCCTGTATACCGTGGCCGGCTGGGAGGTGCATGCGAGCTGGGTGCTCGTCGGCGTGGCCGGCGCCGTGGTAATCGGCGTCGTCAACTATCGCGGCATCCGCTTCGCCGCCTTCGCGCAGCGTCTCGCCGTCGGCAGCCTGCTGCTGGTCGGGCTGGCGTTCTTCCTGCCCGGCGCGGTGCGCGGCGACACCGCGAACCTGGTTCCGTGGATCACGGGCTGGGAGGGGGTGCTGCGGGTCGTCATCATGACGCCGTTCCTCTACGTCGGGTTCGACGTCATTCCGCAGCTCGCCGAGGAGATCGACGTGCCCTTCCGGACCATCGGCCGCATCATCGTGCTGTCGATCCTGATGGCCCTCGGCTGGTACGGCCTCGTACAGTGGACGGTCGGCCTGTCGCTGGATCCGGCCACGCTCGCCGCAAGGGCACTGCCCACCGCCGACGCGATGAGCGCCCTCTACGGCAGCCCGTGGGCGGGCCGGGTGCTGGTGGTCGGCGGGGCGTTCGGCATTCTCACGAGCTGGAACGCCTTCTTTCTGGGCGCTTCCCGGCTGCTGTTCGCGATGGCCCGCGGCGGGATGCTCCCTGCGGTGTTCGCCCGCCTGCACCCGCGCTACGGCTCGCCGGTGGCGGTGGTCGTCGTGCTGACCGGTATCACCGTCGTCGCCCCGTTCTTCGGCCGGCCGGCCCTGGTCTGGCTGGTCGACGCCGGCTCGCTGGCCACGGTTGTGGCCTACCTCCTGGTGGCGGCGGCGTTCCTCATCATCAGGCGCCGGCACCCGGATCTGCCGCGTCCGTACCGCGTCGCGGCCCCGGCGCTGGTGGGCTGGCTCGCGGTGGCGGCCACCGTGTTCTTCATCCTGCTCTATCTGCCGGGCAGCCCCGCGGCGCTCGTCTGGCCGGAGGAGTGGGCAATCGTGCTGCTGTGGGCGGGGCTGGGCGCCGCACTGGCCGTGGGGATGGCGCGGCGGGCGCCTGTGCTGGACGCCGGGCGGCAGGCCAGGCTGATCCTCGGAGAGCATGCGAGCCTGCTCGGATCGAGGGAGGAGCAATGACGGTGGGTCAGACTACAACGGTGACCCCGGCATCGCCGTGTTGCTGCGCTCCGGGTCCGCGATGCAACATCCGTTCGCGACATGTCGCCCGTAGAAGATCTCGAATCCTTCCGGGCCACGCAGGGTCTCGATCGGCGGACCGCGATTCGACTGCTGGAGCAGCGGCGACAGGCGACCCGCCAGCCGAGCGCACGGTGATTGGTGCGGCAGCGATGGCGGCCCGCGGCGTCGGCCGGTCGACGCGTGACGTCGATCTGCTGACCTTGTCGGCGGTCGGGTTCGAGCAGATGTGGTGGACGCCGCTCTCGAGGGCCGGAGTGAACGTGTCCGTCTCGCGCGGCGACGCCGACGATCCCCTCGCCGGCGTCGTCCGCTTCGAACAGGAGGGCGAGCGACCCGTCGATCTCGTTGTCGGGCGCCACGGAGGCTCTGGAGCCGGATCATGAACGCGCATCCATGATGCCGGGACCTGCTCTGCCACCGGAGTGAGCGGCGTCCGACGGGCGGGCGGCAGACGAGAGCGTCCGCCCCGGCATCAGGACGATCCGGCGCGCGTCGCCTCCAGGCCCTCGACCACCGCGTCGGTGATCGTGTCCACACCCACCCCGTTGGTCACCTGCGCGAAAACGAAGGGGCCGTCGCCGCGCATGCGCCGCGCGTCGCGGGCCATGACGTCGAGGTCGGCCCCGACGAGCGCGGCGAGGTCGGTCTTGTTGATCACGAGCAGGTCCGACTGGGTGATGCCCGGCCCCCCCTTGCGGGGGATCTTGTCGCCGCCGGACACGTCGATGACGTAGATCGTCAAGTCGGCCAGATCGCGGCTGAACTGGGCGGCCAGGTTGTCGCCGCCGCTCTCGACGAACAGCAGCTCGGGCTCGACCTTCACCATCAGTTGCGCCAGCGCGTCGAGGTTCTGGCTGACGTCGTCGCGGACCGCGGTGTGCGGGCAGCCGCCGGTCTCCACGGCCGTGATGCGGCGCGTCTCCAGGGCCTCGTGACGCACCAGGAACTCGCCGTCCTCCTTGGTGAAGATGTCGTTCGTCACCACCGCGAGGCTGTAGCGATCGCGGAGCTTGCGGCACAGCGCGAGGAGCAGCGCCGTCTTGCCGCTGCCCACCGGTCCGCCGATGCCGACCGTGAACGCGCGTTGGGCGTAGTTCCGCGCGTGAGGCGCGTCCCGATCCGCGAAGAGGCCGGGCTCGGACGGGTCGTGCCCGGACGGGTCGTGGTGGTAGTACGGGGTGAGCATCTCGTGCATGGCGGCTTTACCTTCTCGACTCGACTGGCGTTATGCGGACTCCTACGACTGGAACAGTCGCGAATACAGGCGATCGTGCGCCCCCTGCAGAATGTCGACGATCGGCGCCGTCTGGCAGATCTCCTCGGCGGCCAGCCCGCGACACCGTTCCAGGGTCGCATCGAGCTGCGCCCCGGCGGCGTGCTGCATCTGCTGCGCCCCGTAGCTGCCCGTGACGCCCAGGCGGACCGCCGCGGACAGCACGCCGCGGGCGGCGCCGAAGAGGACCGCCTTGCGCGACGTCTCCTGCGGCAGCCCGATGGTGCGGAAGACGACGCCCGACAGCGGCGCCACGTGCGCCCACCCCGCCTGGATTCGCTCCTGCAGGTCGGTCATCGCGGGAGACGGCCACACCCGCGCCGCGGTGGCGGCCAGCGTCCGCCCCTGCACGCGGCTGGCGCGGTTGGCCACGCCGTTGGTCAGGAACGCGTGGTTCAGATCGTCCAGCTCCTCCAGCCGTTCCGGGTCGCTGTAGGCGGCGTTCATCAGCGGCAGCACGCCCCAGCCCGTCTGCTGAATGGACTCGGCCAGGAACCTCCGCAACGCCGCCTCGTCCTCGACGTGCCCCGCCTGCCACGCCGCCTCCAGCCCCCAGGAGTGGGCGAACACGCCCACCGGGAACGCCGAGTCCACGACCTGCCACGCCAGCCAGTCGGACATCTCAGAACAGGCAGTAGCGCTGCGCGAGCGGCAGCACCGCGGCCGCCTCGGCCGTCAGGATCTCGCCGTCGGCGGTGACGACGTAGGTCTCCGGATCGACCTCGATGCGCGGCAGCGCGTCGTTCAGCTTCATGTCGCGCTTGCCGACCGTGCGGCAGCCGCGGACGGCCGACAGTTGCTTCGTGAGGCCGTAGCGCTCGACCGTTCCCGCCTCCAGCGAGAGCCTGGATACGAACGCCAGCGACGTCGCCCCGGTGGCCCGGCCGAAGGCGCCGAACATCGGGCGCATCAACTGCGGCTGCGGGGTCGGGATCGACGCGTTGGCGTCGCCCATCTGCGCCCAGGCGATGAATCCGCCCTTGAGCACCAGCTCGGGCTTGACCCCGAAGAACGCCGGCTTCCACAGCACGAGGTCGGCCAGCTTGCCCGCCTCGACCGAGCCCACGTCGTGGGCGATGCCGTGCGCGATCGCGGGGTTCACCGTGTACTTGGCCACGTAACGGCGGATCCGGAGGTTGTCGTTGTCGCCCTGCTCGCCGTCCAGGCGGCCCCGCTCGGCCCGCATCTTGTCGGCCGTCTGCCAGGTGCGCGTGACGACCTCTCCCACGCGCCCCATGGCCTGGCTGTCGCTCGCCATGATGCTGATGGCCCCCAGATCGTGCAGCACGTCCTCGGCCGCGATCGTCTTGCCCCGGATGCGGCTCTCGGCGAAGGCGACGTCCTCGGGCGTGTTCTTGTCGAGGTGGTGGCAGACCATGAGCATGTCGAGATGCTCGTCGAGCGTGTTGACGGTGTACGGCCGCGTCGGGTTGGTCGAGCTCGGCAGGACGTTGGGCTCGCCGCAGACGCGGATGATGTCCGGGGCGTGGCCGCCGCCGGCGCCTTCCGTATGGTAGGTGTGGATGGTGCGGCCCTTGAACGCCGCGATGGAGGCGTCGACGAAACCCGACTCGTTGAGCGTGTCGGTGTGGATGGCGACCTGCACGTCGAAGCGCTCCGCCTCGGTCAGGCAGCAGTCGATGGCGGCCGGTGTCGAGCCCCAGTCCTCGTGCAGCTTCAGCCCGAGCGCGCCGCTCCGGATCTGCTCCTCGATGCCGTCCGGCAGCGACGTGTTGCCCTTGCCCAGGAAGCCGAAGTTCATCGGCAGCGGATCGTTGGCCTGCAGCATCAGCTCGATGTGCCGGCTGCCCGGCGTGCAGGTCGTCGCCTTGGTGCCGGTGGCCGGTCCGGTCCCGCCCCCGATGAACGTCGTGACGCCGCTGGCGACCGCCTCGTACACCTGCTGGGGCGAGATGAAGTGGATGTGGGCGTCGATGGCGCCGGCGGTCAGGATGAGCCCCTCGCCGGCGATGGCCTCGGTGGTCACGCCGACGACGAGGTCGTCGTCGACGCCGGCCATGACGTCCGGGTTGCCCGCCTTGCCGATGCCCGCGATGCGGCCGTCCTTGATGCCCACGTCCGCCTTGCGGATGCCGGTCCAGTCGACGATCAGCGCGTTGGTGATGACGCAGTCGAGGGCGCGCGCGTCCGATACGCCGGCCGCCTGCCCCATGCCGTCGCGCAGGACCTTGCCGCCCCCGAACTTGCACTCGTCGCCGTAGACGGTCGCGTCGTCCTCCACTTCCGCCACCAGGCCGGTGTCGCCCAGGCGCACCCGGTCGCCGCGGGTGGGTCCGTACAGGTCGGCGTAGTGCCGCCGTTCCATCTTGTGCGGCATGGCCTACTCCAGATTCTCCAGGTCGCGGGATTCGTCAACCGGTCCGCTGGCCCAGGCGTTGCCGCCGCGCACGACCCGCGCGCCGGCGATGGGCACCAGCGCGGCCGTCTTGCTCTCGCCGGGCTCGAAGCGCACCGCGGTGCCTGCCGGTATGTCCAGGCGGCGTCCGTAGGCCGCCCGGCGGTCGAAGGAAAGCGCGCGATTGGTCTCGAAGAAGTGGTAGTGGCTGCCAACCTGGATCGGCCGGTCCCCGGTATTCGCGACGGCGAGGCTGATGGCGTCGCGCCCCTCGTTCAGCGTGATGGCGCCGTCGGGCGTCATCAGCTCGCCCGGCGCCCCCGCCAGTCCCGCGGCCGGCGGTCCGCCCGTCCGTTCCGATGCCTGCGGCGCCAGAAAGCTCCCGTAGAGCGCCAGCTCGCGGTCGCCGTGCTCCGCCACGATGGGGTGATGCACCGTGACCAGCTTCGTACCGTCGGGGAACGTGCCCTCGACCTGCACCTCGTCCACCATGTCCGCTATGCCGTCGAGGACGTCGGCGGTTCCCAGGAACCGGCGTCCGAGGTCCATCAGCTCGGCCACCGAGCGGCCGTCCCGGATGAACTCCAGCAACTGCGTCGCGATCAGCGCGACCGCCTCCACGTAGTTGAGCCTGAGGCCGCGGGCCAGCCGTTTCTGCGCCAGGAAACCGGCCTGGTGCAGGATCAGCTTGTCGACCTCGCGAGGTGTCAGATGCATGGCGCTACCATTTCCGCGCCCACGGGCTGTCGCCCAGCAGCCGGGGCACAAAGCCGAGAAGGTCCCGCAGCGTGTCGTCGATGTCCTCCACCGTGCGCCCCGCGATGCGCACGACGCAGCCGGCATCGCCGACCGCGGCGGCGGCGATGAGACGCTCGGCGCGGCGCGTCACCGGCTCGGCACGCACGCGGGCGTCGATCCGCTCGATCTCCGCCGCGAGCCCTCGCCCGACCAGCATCGCGGCGGCCAGCACGTCGCAGGATCCGAAGCGGTCGGCCATGGGGCCGTCGGCGGCCCGCAGCGCCAGCGCGTCGTGAATCACCAGGCGCTCTTCCAGGTAGACGACCGTGCGGCTGACGTACTCGTCGAAGGCCCACCGCTCGCCCGACTCCCGCCGGCCCGACGTGACCCAGTCGACGAGCACGAGCGCGCCGCCGGCGCCGAGGTTGATCCGTTGGGTCTGTCGATAGCGGGAGCCCGCGAAGCAGATGACGGCGTCGGGCGCGACGACGAGCAGGGCGTTGTCGCCGACGTCGGCTTCCAGCGCCGTTCGGGTGCCGCGCGGCGAGCGGTATACCTTGGTGGCGGATTGCGTCGACAGGAAGGCGGAGGCGCCGGGGCCGACCGACGCGCGCATCGCGATGTCGTCGCCGTCCACCAGTCCCCCGCCGTGGCTCGACGTGTAGATCCAGGCGGCGTGGCCGTGGTTGCGGGGCGTCAGCAGCCGCAGCGGGCTGGTGGCGAACGCCCGGGAGACGACGCTCCGCCCGCGCGCCCGCTCGACCGTGAAGCGCCCGCGGCCCGCCTGCGGGACCCGTGCCGCTTGCGCGGCTGTCGCCAGGAGCGGCGGATCACACCGTGAGGTAGTCGCGGATGTCATCGTCGCTCAACTCGTCGATGGCGCCGCCGGCCACGGCGCGTCCCTTGTCGAGGATGCGGAACTCGCTGGCCACGCGGCGGGCGAACGGCAGCTTCTGCTCGACGAGCAGAACGGTGACGCCGGCCTCTTCATTGAGCCGGAGGATGATATCCCCGATCTCGTGGACGATGTTGGGCTGGATCCCCTCGGTCGGCTCGTCGAGGATGAGCAGCCGGGGCTCGAGCACCAGGGCGCGGCCTATTGCGAGTTGCTGCTGCTGGCCGCCCGACAGATCTCCACCCCGGCGCTGGAGCATCTGCTTCAGCACGGGGAAGAGCTCGAACACGCGCGCCGGGACGGTGCGTACGCGGTCGCGCCGCGATGCCAGGCCGATGCGCAGGTTCTCCTCGACGGTGAGCTGGGGAAAGATCTCCCGGCCCTGCGGCACGTAGCCGATGCCCAGGCGCGCCCGGCTCTCCGGGGAGCGCGCGAGCAGGTCGACCTCGTCGAACGCGATGCTGCCCGACGCTACCGGCACGAGGCCCATCACGCACTTGAGCAGCGTGGTCTTCCCCACGCCGTTGCGTCCCATCAGGCACAGGCGTGTCCCCGCCTCGAGGTCCAGGTCGATGTCCCACAGCGTGCGGCTGCCGCCGTACGAGTGGTTGAGGTTGCGGATGCGAAGCAGGCTCATGCGCCGAGATATACCTCGATCACCCGCGGGTCGCTCTGCACGTCGTCCATGTTGCCTTCGGCCAGCACGCGCCCCTCGTGCAGGACCGCCACCCGGTTGGCAATCGACCGCACGAACTCCATGTCGTGCTCGACGACGACCACCGAGTGCTGCCCGGCGAGCGACAGCAGCAACTCCCCGGTGCGCTCGGTCTCCTGCGGCGTCATGCCGGCGACCGGCTCGTCGACGAGCAGCAGCTTCGGCTCCTGCATCAGCAGCATGCCGATCTCCAGCCACTGCTTCTGGCCGTGGGCCAGGGCGCCGGCCGGCGCGTCGCGCTTCGCCTCCAGCCCGGTCGTTTCGAGAACCGTGTCGATGCGCTCGCGGTCGGCGCGGGTCAGGCGCGCGACGAACGTGTGCCAGAACGACTTGTCGCCGGCCAGGGCCAGCTCCAGGTTCTCGAAGACCGTCAGGAAATCGAAGACGGTGGGCTTCTGGAACTTGCGCCCGATGCCGACCTGCACGATCTCCGGCTCGCTCAGCGCCAGCAGGTTGATCTGGTTCCCGAACCACACCGTGCCCTCGTCCGGCCGCGTCTTGCCGGTGATGACGTCCATCATCGTGGTCTTGCCGGCCCCGTTCGGCCCGATGATGCAAAGCAGTTCGCCCGGGTCGACGTGCAGGGTGAGGTCGTCCAGCGCCTTGAAGCCGTCGAAGCTGACCGTCACGTGCTGCAGATACAGCACGCCGCCGCCCAGCGGGGACGGTTGCCGCTGCAACGCGGCCTCGCGCTTCTCGCGCCAGGCGTCGCGCCGGCTGACGGAATCGGCGGGGCGAAGGTCCATCTTCATGCGCCTTGCCTCGCCGGGAGACGGATGCCGGCCAGACCGCGGGGCAGGAAGAGGGTGACGCCCACGAACAGCGCGCCGAGCGCGTAGAGCCACAGCTCGGGCAGCGCGCCGGTGAACCAGGTCTTCGCGTAGTTGACGAGCACCGCCCCGGCGACCGCGCCCCACAGCGTGCCCCGGCCGCCCACCGCCACCCAGATCACGACCTCGATGGAGTTGATGGGCTCGAACTCGCCGGGATTGATGATGCCCACTTGCGGCACGTACAGCGCGCCCGCCACGCCGGCCAGCACCGCCGACAGCACGAACACCCAGAGCTTGAAGGCGTCCACGCGGTAGCCGAGGAAGCGGGTGCGGCTCTCGGCGTCCCGGATGGCGCGCAGCACCCGGCCGGCGCGCGATCCGAGCACCGTCCGGCAGATCCAGTAGCTGGCCCCGAGCACCACGGCCGTCGCCGCCAGCAGCATGGAGCGGGTGGCGTCGCTCTGCAGATCGAACCCCAGCAGGTCCTTGAAGTCGGTGAACCCGTTGTTGCCCCCGAATCCCATGTCGTTGCGGAAGAACGCCAGCATCAGGGCGTAGGTGAGCGCCTGCGTCATGATGGACAGGTACACGCCCGTGACCCGCGAGCGGAACGCCAGCCACCCGAAGACGAACGCCAGCGCCCCGGGGGCCAGCGCCACCATCACCATCGCGAACCAGAACTCGTCGAAGCCGTACCAGAACCACGGCAGCTCGGTCCAGTTCAGGAACACCATGAAGTCCGGCAGGATCGGGTGGCCGTACACGCCCCGGGCGCCGATCTGGCGCATGAGGTACATCCCCATCGCGTAGCCGCCGAGCGCGAAGAACGCCGCGTGGCCCAGGCTCAGAATGCCGCAGTAGCCCCAGATGAAATCGACCGCGAGGGCCAGCAGCGCGTAGCACAGGTACTTGCCGATCAGGCCGACCGCGTAGCTCGACAGGTGCAGCGGCGACGACTCCGGCACCGCCAGGTTCAGGATCGGCGCGGCCAGCGCGACGGCGGCCATCAGCGCGAGGAACACCACGCTCGGGCGGTCCGCGATAGCCGCCGGCAGACGCCTGGTCAGGGAGGTCATGCACCCTCCGCGGCCCGCCCGGTCTGCGGAAACAGTCCGCGGGGGCGGCGCTGGATGAAGAGGATCAGCGCGATCAGGACCAGGATCTTG
The DNA here is from genome assembly GCA_965116825.1 of Vicinamibacterales bacterium. Classification (GTDB taxonomy): domain Bacteria; phylum Acidobacteriota; class Vicinamibacteria; order Vicinamibacterales; family UBA8438; genus WTFV01. The sequence goes on along the minus strand of OZ220736.1, from coordinate 1,122,291 downwards.
CCGAGCACGGCGCCGGCGAACGGCTCGAGCAGCTTGTTGGCGATGCCCAGCGACATGCCGCCGATGAGCGTGCCCCAGAGGTTGCCGACGCCGCCGAACACCACGACCATGAACGAGTCGACGATGTAGGACTGGCCCAGGTTGGGGCCCACGTTCGTCAACTGGGTCAGGGCCACGCCGGCCACCCCGGCGATGCCGGCGCCGAGCCCGAACGTCATGACGTCGACCCACTCGGTCCGCACGCCCATGGCCCGCGCCATCGCGCGGTTCTGCGAGACGGCGCGGATGTCGAGACCCAGGCGCGTGCGCCGCAGCACCGCCAGCACCAGCGCGAACACGAGCAGGGCGAACAGGACGATGTACATCCGGTTGTAGGTGAGCGAGAACGCCTCGTTGAACTGCAGCGCCCCGCTCATCCACGACGGCGTGACGACCGCGCGGTTGTTCGCGGAGAACACCGACCGCACGAGCTGCTGCAGGACGAGGCTCACGCCGAACGTGGCGAGCAGGGTCTCGAGCGGCCTTCCGTACAGGAACCGGATGACGCTGCGCTCGATGAGTACGCCGACGGCCCCGGCGACGAGGAAGGCGGCCGGGACCGCCACGAGCAGCGAGACCCCGATGAGGTCCGGCATCCAGAGCTGCACGACGTAGGTCGTGTAGGCGCCGAGCATCATCAGCTCGCCGTGGGCCATGTTGATGACGCCCATCACGCCGAACGTGATGGCCAGACCGATGGCGACGAGCACCAGCACCGACCCCAGGCTCAGCCCGAAGGCCGCCGTCTCGAGCACCGAGTACACGTTGCGCATCGAGTCGATCTGCCACAGGGCGTCGGTCGCCGCGGCGCGCACGTCCGCGTCGGGCTCGACCCAGCCGCCGTCGTCGGTGGTCGCCACCAGCCCCGACAGGCGGTTGTGCACCACCGGGTTGAGCCGCCCCGAGAGCCGCTCCACGGCTTCGATGCGCACCCCCGGGTCGGTGTCGTCGAGCGCCGCGATAGACAGCGCGGTCTCGAGTTCGTAGGCCACGTCCGCGTCGGTCTCCACGTCCGCCCGCCGGCGCAGGAGATCGATGGTCTCGCCGTCGAGATCGCGCAGCAGCTCCCGCGCGGCCTCCAGGCGCACGCCGGCGTCGGTGCTCGACAGGCTGAAACGCGCGATCGTGCCCCGCAGGAACCGGCGCAGCCGGTTGTTGGTGATGATGCGCCGCAGCAGGTCGGGCGCGACCGCTTCGACGGGGTCCAGAGTGGCGGGATCGAGTAGTTGGAACGCGGGCAGCTCGTCGTCGTTCGACTCGACGACGAAGGTCCGCCCGTCGCGCTCGCGCTCGAACAGGCGGTCCTCGAGGAGCGCGGTCAGCACGTCCCGCACGCGCGGGTGCCCGGTCGCGAGAAGCTGCCCGGCCAGCGCCTCCTTCTCGCGGAAGTTGGCCTCGGCGAACGCGGCGACGAGCGCCGCGAAGGCGTCGTCGCCGTTCTCGGCCGCTGCCGGCGACGGACCGGCGAGGAGGCACCAGGCGAGCGACAGGCCCAGGATCCATCGCCCGCCCGGCGCCGGAGCCCCTACTCGTAGTTCTGCCCGGAGCACACCTGCGTCTTGGTGTTGTAGTTGCCGCAATTCAGGGCCACCCAATCCGCTTCCGTGTCCTCGCTGTTCGGCAGATAGTCCGACCAGGCGTCCCCCGGCACGGTGTCGTCGGTCTGCCAGACCACGTCGAACTGCCCGTTCGCCTGCACCTCGCCGATGTACACCGGCTTGGTGATGTGGTGGTTCGGCAGCACTTCCGCGATACCGCCGGTCAGGTTCGGCGTCGTCGTGCCCGGCAGGGCCGCCAGCACCGCGTCGACGTCGGTCGTGCCGGCCTTCTCGACCGCCTTGGTCCACAGGTTGAAGCCGACATAGTGCGCCTCCATCGGGTCGTTGGTCGTCCGGTCGGCGTCGGCGACGAACGCCTTCCACTTCGCGATGAACTCCGCGTTGGCCGGCGAGTCCACGCTCTGGAAGTAGTTCCAGGCGGCGAGGTGGCCGACCAGCGGCGTGGTGTCGAGACCGGACAGCTCCTCCTCGCCGACCGAGAACGCCACCACCGGAATCTCGTCCGCCGAGACCTCCTGGTTGGCGAGCTCCAGGTAGAAGGGCACGTTGGCGTCGCCGTTGATGGTGGACACCACCGCGGTGGGCTTGCCGGCGGAGCCGAAGCGGCGGATGGCGGACACGCGAGTCTGCCAGTCCGAATGCCCGAACGGGGTGTAGTTGATCGAGATGTCCTCCTCGGCGACCCCCTTCTGCTGCAGATAGGCCTCGAGGATGCGGTTGGTCGTGCGGGGATAGACGTAGTCGGTTCCCTCGAGCACCCAGCGCTCGATGCCGACCTCGTTCATCAGGTAGTCGATGGCCGGAATCGCCTGCTGGTTCGGGGCGGCGCCGGTATAGATGACGTTCTTCGACGACTCCTCGCCCTCGTACTGCACGGGGTAGAAGAGCAGACCGTTGTTCTCCTCGAATACGGGGAGCACCGACTTGCGGGAGACGGACGTCCAGCAGCCGAACACCACGTCGACCTGATCGGACTCGAGCAGCTCGCGCGCGCGCTCGGCGAACAGCGGCCAGTCGGACGCCGGGTCGACGACTACCGCCTCGACGGGTCGGCCGAGCAGGCCGCCCTTGGCGTTCTGCTCGTCCACCATCATCAGGACGGTGTCCTTGAGGGTCGTTTCGCTGATGGCCATCGTGCCCGACAGCGAATGCAGGACGCCGACCTTGATGGGATCGCCGGTCGGGCCGTCCGCGGTGGATTCCGGCGCGTCGCCGGACCCGCCGCAGCCGGTCAGGGCGACGGCGAGGATGACGAGACATGCATGGATGCGTTTCATGAAGCTGGCTCCTGTGCTCTTGAACGGGATCGCTACATCTGGATTTGCAATCCGACCCCGACCTGGAAGTCGTTGGTCTGGACCGCCGTATAGCTGGTGTCCTTGAAGAAGATCATCAGGCGGGCATTGAACTGCCGGATGATGTAGTTGAGATCGACCTCCGTCGTCTTCTGGTTGTAGTCGGACGTCACCCCCTCGCGAAACCGGGCGCGGGCGTACTTGCCGAGAATCTCGAACTGGCCGGGGCCGACGCGCTTGGGGAACAGGTAGGCGGCCAGCAGGTAGCCGCCGTCGTTCATCACGTAGCGCGGGTCGTAGCCGCCCAGCCCGTCGTAGCGGGCCCACTCGGCTTCCAGCGTCACGGCGCCGCCGCCCGGAACCTTGCGCTCCATGAGGAAATCGGCGCTGTAGGCGTTGCCGGACTCGGCCTGCGTCTGCCCGGCGAGGCCGAACGCGAGGATGTTCTTCTCGCCGTAATAGGTGCTGTTCAGGTAGTAGCCGGGTTCCTGGTCCCAGAAGTTCACCTGCACGCGGCCGGCCCCGATGAGCGACGAGACGCCGGTGGTCGAATGGCCGTCGAAGGCGCCCGCGGATATCTTGACCTTGTCGAACTGGCCCCAGTAGGCGGCGCCGTTCGCGCGGCCCTGGAAGATGAACGGATAGCCGTCCTGGACGCCGTCGGCGTAGACCCCCCAGTGGTGCGCGTAGAACGGCCCGTACAGGTTGGCCCGGTCGCTAGGCGGCAGGAACCGTCCCACCCACACGTTGAACGTGTCCGACATCTCGAACTGCGCGACCGCGTCGAGGATCTTGAACCGGGTGTTCTGGCCGGGGTTGGGAGCGCCCAGCGACCCGCCGTAGTCGATGTCCGTGTTCACCATGAACTTGATGGTGTCGGTGGCGGAGCCGTTCAGGTACAGCCGCAGGCTGTTGACGCGGAGGTGATCGGAGGCATCCGCCTCGTTCGACCGGTGGTGCAGGAAGCTGGACTGCAGCCCGCCGCCCACGGAGATCGGGGGCAGCGGCTGGGGTTCCTCGACTTCCGCTGCCTCGACGTCCTGATCCTGGGTTTCCGCAGCCGGAGCTTCCGCCGTTTCGCGGGCTTCGACGCGCGTGATCACACCGGCGGCTGCCACCGCGGCGCGGGTTTCGGCGCCGGCGGCTTCCGTCGCGTCGCGGGTCTCCGCTTCACGAATCTCTATTTCCCCGGCATCCAGGTCGTCCTGGGCGTGCAGGATGCCGCCACCGGCCCACGAGGCCAGCGCCGCCACCAGCGCCGCCGCCGATCCGAGGCGCCGGCCGCGTGTGGCACGGTTGCTCCGATGTCTGTCACAGGGCACGGAATGTCTCCTTCTCCGTTGTGGGTCCCGGGGGTTCGGGCACGGGCGGTCTCCCGCCGAGGCAGGTGTCATGGGCCAGGCATCAGTGCAAGGAAGGTGCCATCGCCCAGGAGACAGAGACCCGCGGCGCGCCCCCGTGGTGGATTCGTGCAACGGGGACGGCACCAAATTTGGCGATACACCGGTAGGGAGACGGTTCTCTACGCGCTGTAACGCCCGACGTTTTTGTCGTAACCGGCGACATCGACCTACCCTTTTGTGGAATCACGCCTGACCTCCGGGTTGCCTTCGTCCGGACGGGAGTGGCTTCCACAAAGGGCCGAGTCGTGGCTTCCACAAGGGGCGCGAGTTAGTCCCGGAAGTCGGCAATGGACGACAATGCGACAACGGGCGGCAAGGATTCGCAGTCGACACGACGGATTTGTCGTCACGGGCTCAGACAACGACATTCTTGTGGAAAGGGGCCGGGGTGCGTCGCGTCCCGCGGGTGCCGCGTCGCAAGTTGACGACGCGCATGGGGGTGTCCCCCGATCGACCCGCGACGCGGGTGGTACCATGATCGGTTGTTCGTCGATTCCGGATGGGAACTGACCCGACCGGGCCGGGGCGACAGGAGATATCGACATGCAGATGCGACTTCGGGCGGCGGCGCTGGCGGCGGTGGTTCCGATCGCGTTCACGACGGCGGCGGCCGGCCAGACCGGGTTCCGGACGCCGGACGGTCAGCCGGACCTGCAGGGCGTCTGGGACTTCCGGACCATGACGCCGCTGCAGCGGCCGGAGGACCAGGAACGGACCTTCCTTACTGAAGAGGAGGCGGCGGCGGCCGAGGCGGCCGCCAGCGCGCGCCGCGCGGCGCTGCTCGAGCCGAGCGAGGTGCGGACCGAGCTGCTGCCGGCGGGTGGAACGGGTGCGGAACGGGGCCGGCGCGTAGGTGGCTACAACGACTTCTGGCTCGACTACGGCACGAACATCATCGAGGACCGACGGACGTCACTCATCGTCGATCCGCCCGACGGTCGGCTGCCGGCGCTGACGCCGGAGGGTGAGCGTCTGCGCCAGGTCGGCTCGCTCGCCGAGGATCTGCCGATCCCGAGTCCCGTGCGTGTCCGGAGCGCCGGCACCGGCGCCGACGACCCCGAGGATCGCGGCCTCGCCGAGCGCTGCCTGTTGGGCTTCAACAGCGGCCCGCCGATGATGCCGAGCGGCTACAACAACAACATGCAGCTCTTCCAGACACCGGACCACGTCGTCATCCTCAACGAGATGGTGCACGACGCGCGGATCATTCCGCTCGACGGCCGCCCGCACTTGCCGGACACCGTGCGGCAGTGGATGGGCGACTCCCGCGGGCGCTGGGAGGGGGACACCCTGGTCGTCGAGACCACCAACCTGAGCGAGCTCACCGGCAGCTTCGATCCGTCGGCCATGCAGGCCATCGGCACCGGCCTGACCGTCACCCTCACGGAGCGGTTCCGGCGGGTGGATGCGGACACGCTGCTCTACGAGTACACCGTCGACGACCCGGCCATCTTCACGCGGCCGTTCACCGTGGCGGTCCCGATGCGGCGGAACGACGAGCCGGTGTTCGAGTACGCCTGCCACGAAGGCAACTACGGCCTGCTGAACATCCTGAGCGGCGCCCGCGCCGAGGAGGCCGCGCAGCAGTAGCAGGGGCCGGTCAGACCGTCCGTGCGAGGCGCCGGGCGCGGTCGGTGACGCGCTCGGCGCAGCGGGCCAGCGCATCGTCGTCCAGGCCGGAGCCGGCCAGGCCTTTTGCGACGGCGGTTGCCCGGGCCGTCGCGATATCGGCCAGCTCGCGGACGCGCCGGCGGACGAAGGGCGGACCGAGTCCGGCGCTGCGGGCGAAGCGGTCCCAGTCGCCGCGACGCATCTCTTCGAGGGTGGCGCGCCGCGCGAGCCGCATGGCGAAGCGGGGGGATAGATCGGGATAGGCCACCGTCGAGAGCAGGTCGTACAGCGGCGCCAGCTCGATGCGACCGTCCCGATGCAGCAGGCTGTAGTTCTTGCCGTGCGCGTCGGCATTCCCGAGCAGCACCTGGACGATGGCCGCGTCGAGCAGCTTGAGCACCTCGACGGCCGGCCGCGAGCAGGCGCGCCGGACCAGCTCGAAGCACTGCCGGAACGCCCTCCGGGTACAAAGCGAGCGCCCCCGCCACCTCGCCGCCCAGCCGTTCGAGCAGCTTGAACTCGTTGGCCCGCGATACGCCCAGGGCGGCCGCCACCGCATCGCGCTGCGCACCCTCGGGTAACAGCCCCTCGAAGAACGGCCGGCACTGCCGGGGCGGATACGGCTCCGGCCGCCTGGGCAGCGAGGCCGACAGGGCCGGCGCGGCGGCGTCCGCGAGCCAGCCCGCGTCGTACGTGAACCGCATCGCGCCGTGCCGGTCCGCGGCCAGCGAGCCGACGACCGCGCCTTCCCACCAGACGGTGAGCGCCCGCGTCATTTTCGCGACTCATGGCCGGTTGTGCCCGGCGGCGGCTCCATCCGTGGGGGCTCAATCCGCAGGTTGCAACCGAGCGCGGCGAGCACCGCGAGCGCCTTGCCGATCTGGGCGGTCGCCTTCCCGGCCTCCAGCTCCACGAGGAACCGCACGCCCACTCCCGCGGCGCCCGCCAACTGATCCTGTCGGAGACCGTGGGCGCGCCGCGTCTCACGAACGATCCGCCCGACTTCTTCCGGCGTCATGGTTCGAATTTCCCGTGCGGGAAATATAGAGGGAACCCCGGCGCTTGACAAGCTGGAATGTCCCGAGCGGGAAAGTTCGTGCGCAGGCGACTCTCCGGGGCTCCAGGATTTCCCGATCGGGAAGGGAGTCCGCGACGGGATATGGAAGCGGCAGTGAGCTTCAGCCCGGCGGATTCGCCGATGGAGTCCCGGCGGGTTTCACCGCTTGCGCCGATGTCGACGCGTGGGGGCCGTGAGGCAGAGGAAAGCGGATTCATCCAAACGCGAACAGTCTTGGATCGTACCGGAACGTCTCGATCCGGGAGATCGTGATGCGGCTCGCGGCAGCGTGACGGTGGTTGATGATGACGTTTCTGTCACGCGTGTCGCGCACCGGTACGACGACCGACGGGACGCGGAGAAGGCACGTCGAGATGCCGTCGAGCCAGCCGTTGCCGATCCCCATGGTTACGGCCCGGTTCGTGCGCCAGAGTTCCGGCAGACCGTCGACAGGAACATCCCCTACGGCCATATCGTCCGGCGCGTCATAGCGCACGAGCATCATCGCGTCGGGCAGCAGCGCCGGGTCGTCGATGTGCACCAGCTTCTCGAGCACGCAGAGCGCGGGGCCGGTCGAGCAGTAGGTGACCGGGCGCCCCCGTCCGTTCCAGCGACCCTCGCACACCAGCCCGTATCCCCCGTCGAAGCGTTCTGCGTGGTCGGCGTCCGACAGCCGCCATAGCTCCATCAGGCGACGGCGCCCCAGGCAATGCCGGTCAGCAGGTTCTCGACGATCCGGGCGCCGGCGTGCGTGCGGATCAGATCCATCGGCCGCCTGCCTTCCAGAGCGCTCAACTCCTTGTGGAGCCAGCCGTCGGCCTTGTCCCTGTTGGCGAACGTCTTTCTGGCCAGCGTCACTATCCGGGCGACTCTGGCCGCGCGGTCGGACTCTTCCACCGTCAGCCTGGATCGTTTCGCCCGCCGATGCGACAGCGTGCGCGGCTTGATGATCAGGTTGCCGATCTCCCGGTCCGTCACGCCCGTCCGGCGGAGCTCATCGATCGTGTCTACGGGGAAACCGAGCTCCACCGCCCTGGCCATGTCGGCGTCCGACAGCACTTCGCAGCCGAGAATGGCCAATCCGCCGAGCTGTTCGGCGGTGGCTTCCGCCAACTGGAAGGCCACGTGCTCCATGCGTCGGTCGTGCGGCATTTGCCCATTGTACATCGGCAGATGGCGCCGCCCACGCGAACCAGGCGAAGTGGCGCCGCCAGGTCCGCCACGCGCCGGAGGAAAGCCAGCGTGCGCGGTCACGCGGAGGGGCGATCTCTTGCGCCGGGCGCCACCGGCGCCCAGGCTGAGCGCGCGTGAGATACTGGCGCAGTGCGTCGCTTCTTCAACACCGCCGGTCCCGTCGTCGCGGCGAAGCACTACTGCATTCCGCCCCTGGAACGTCTGGACCTGCGCGATGTCCTCGATCTGATTCGCACCGAGCGCTACTTCGTGCTCCACGCGCCGCGGCAGACGGGCAAGACGTCCGCCCTGCTGGCCCTGCGAGATCTGCTCAACGGCGGCGGGGAGGGCGGCTACCGTTGCGTCTACGTGAACGTCGAGCCCGCGCAGGCGATGCGCGAGGACGTCGAGGCGGCCATGCGGGCGATCCTTGGCGAGCTGGCTTCCCGGGCGCGGACGACGTCGGGCGACAGCTTCCTGGACGAGGCCTGGCCCGGCATCCTGGCGAAGCACGGTCCGGCGGGGGCGCTGCGCGAGGCACTGTCTCGCTGGTCCGAGGCCGACGCGCAACCGCTGGTGTTGCTGGTGGACGAGATCGACGCTCTGGTCGGCGACACGCTGCTGTCGGTCCTGCGCCAGTTGCGGGCGGGATACGACCTGCGCCCCGCCGGATTCCCGCAGAGCGTGATCCTGTGCGGCGTGCGCGACGTACGAGACTACCGCATACATTCCGGTACGGAGAAGGCGGTGATCGCCGGGGGCAGCGCCTTCAACGTCAAGGCGCGGTCGTTGCGTCTGGGCGACTTTTCCCGGGGCGACGTGACGGCGCTCCTTGCGCAGCACACCGGCGAAACGGGACAGGTGTTCGAACGGGAGGCCCTCGAGACGATCTGGGAGCGAACCCAGGGGCAGCCGTGGCTGGTGAACGCCCTGGCGGACGAGACCTGCTTTCGGGTCGAATCCGGGCGGAACCGCAGCCGCGCGATCACCGCGGACGACGTCTGGGGTGCGCAGGAGCGGATCATCCAGCGCCGCGAGACCCACCTCGACCAGTTGGCGGACAAGCTGCAGGAGGGTCGAGTCCAGCGCGTCATACAGCCGCTGCTGAGCGGCGGCGACGAACGCGATTTCTCCGCCCGCGACATCGAGTACGTCCGCGACCTGGGGCTGGTCGCCAGCGATCCGCCATTACGTATCGCCAATCCCATCTACGCGGAGGTCGTGCCGCGCGAGCTGACCGCGGCGGCCCAGGAGGGGCTGGTCCAGGAGCTGGCGTGGTACGTCGACGCCGACGGCGGCCTGGACGTCGTCAAGCTGCTCGCCGCCTTCCAGGCGTTCTTCCGCGAGCACGCCGAGCACTGGGTGGCGCGCTTCGACTACCAGGAGGCCGGGCCGCAGCTCCTCCTGCAGGCGTTCCTGCAGCGCGTGGTGAACGGCGGCGGCCGTATCGAGCGCGAGTACGGGCTCGGTCGGGGGCGTACCGACCTGCTGATCGTGTGGCCGGCGCCGGCGGCCGGTTCCGGCGCCGGCGGGACGGCGGGCCAGCGGACGCGCAAGTTCGTGATCGAGTGCAAGGTCCTGCACAAGAGCCTCGAGCGCACCATCCGGGATGGCCTGGAGCAGACCGCGGCCTACATGGACCGCTGCGCCGCCGAGGCCGGGCACCTCGTCATCTTCGACCGCAGCGACCGCGCGTGGGACGACAAGGTGTTTCACCGCCGCGAGTCGGCCGATGGCGCCGATATCCACGTGTGGGGTATGTGAGGCATGGGAACGACATGAGGCGTTGTGGCCCCAGGCGCCAAGCTTCTGCTGACGAGCGACCTGCAGCGACGGGAACAGCTCCTTCCGGAGGCGATACCGCGCAAAGGCCCACGGCTTGCGGACCAGGCTGCCGATATGTCCCGACAGTCGATCCGGTGGTCCGCTGCCCCCCGCAGCCGTCGCAGCCGCCGCCGGCCGCAGGGCGACATTGTCGGGCTAGAACTTCAGGGTCACCGCGGCGTTCACCGTCCGCCCCATGAGCTGGATGTCGTTCTCGATGATCTCGTCCTCGATGACCTCGAACTCCTTGTACCAGACGTTCGTGCGGTTGTACAGGTTGAACAGCGTGAGGCTGAAGACGCCCCGCATGGAGCCCCGGACGTAGAACTCTCGGTTGAGGGCTACGTCGAGGCGGTGGTAGGCGGGCAGCCGCCCGCCGTTCTTCGGTCCCGCCACCACGCGCTCGATGGTGCCGCCGAACGGCCGATCGACGGTTTCGAGTCCGACCGGTTCGGTGTACGGCTTGCCGCTCGCGTAGATCCACGTCTGGGACAGATGCCAGTCGCCCATCCGGTACAGGTTGACCAGCTTCATCTCGTGCCGCTGGTCGTGGGCGGCGGGAAACGGCGCCGCCTGCAGATCGGGAAACGACTCCTCGACGGTGCTGAGGGTGTAGCTCGCCCATCCCGTGTGCCGCCCCGAGCGCTTCTGAACCAGCAGCTCGGTCCCCCGGGCCGTGCCCGTGCCGCGGTAGAAGAAGGCATCGTAGTCGAGATCGTCGGAGGCTGCGGCGAAACGGGGGGCGAACTGGGTCAGGTCCGACAGGTCCTTCGTGAAGAGCTCGACGTCGACGAGCAGGTCGCCGCGCTCGTAGCTCGCGCCGCCAATCAGGTGCGTCGCCTCGGCGACGGGCACTGTCGTTCCGTCGGACAGGCTCCAGAACTCGCGATTGCCCTGCAGCACGTCCTCGCGCGTGATGCGGTTCGTGAACTGGTAGTAGCGGCCGGCCGCCGTCTTCAGCTTGAACCGGTCCGTCAGGAACAGGGTTGCGGCGAATCGCGGCTCCGTGTAGCGGCCGCCCGTCCGGTCGAAGTGGGTGAGTCGCACACCGGGCACCAGGAGCAGGCGCGATCCGATCAACCAGCGGTCTTGCAGGAAGGCCGCCGCCAGTCTACCGCTCTCGTCGCGATTGAGGACGCTGGCCAGGGGGCTCGCGCCGAGCCGGGCGCCCTGCCCCTGTCCGGACTGCAGGCTGTAGGAGAGCCGGTTCCCGGTCACCTCCACGCCGCCCTCGAAGGTGTGGCCGACGCCCAGCGTGATCGGCACGGTGGCCCTGAAGGTGACGTCGTCGACCAGATTGCTCTCGGCGGAGGGATTGGCGTTCGAGCCGATCTGCCGCGCCCGGTCCCGGACATCCTGGAAGCGGGAATAGCCGAGCGAGACCTCGCTGAGCACGCTGGAGCTCCACTGCCGCGACCAGACCAGCCCGACGCCGGTATTCCCGGAATCGCGCACGTCGGTGACGTCGAGGGTGCTATTGAGGTCGAGCCCGCGCTCGGCCGGGTCGATGCCGCGCGCGAGGAGCCTTTCGAACAGCCCTTCCGGGACCTGCAGCGAGCGGGAGTTGTCCAGGTTGTCGTTCCCCCGATACAGCGAAACGGCAACCGAGTCGGACGCGGACGGGTTGAAGAGCAGCTTGCCGTTGACGTCGTAGAAGTTGGAGGAAGGCTGGCTGCTGAAGGTCGAGAATCGTCCGCCTCCCCCCGGCCGGAACCCCCCGCCTCCCCCCGGCCCGGGGGCCGGGCTGTTGTCATAGAGGTTGAGGATCTTGTCGTAGAGCGGCCCCTGGAACGAGCGGCGCACGGCCAGCAGGCCCGAGCCCCGGTTGTTGAAGAGCGGGGTCTCGTAGACCCCGTTGAAGCTCAGCAGTCCTGCGCCGAAGCTGCCGGCCGCGCGGTCGAGCCGGCCGCTCTTGCCGCTGATCTGCATCACGCTGGAGAGCACGCCCCCGTGCCGGGCTTCGAACCCGCCCTTGCTGAGTTCGACCGTGTCGACCGCGTCCATGTTGAAGGCGCTGAAGTACCCGAAAAGGTGGTCCACGTGGTAGACGCGGAACCCGTCGTACTCGACGCGGTTCTGGTCCGGCGTGCCGCCGCGGACGTAGAGGCCCGAGGAAGCCTCGTTGCTGCCGGAGACGCCGGGCAGGAGCTGAAACGCGCGGAACAGGTCCCGCTCGCCCAGGCTGGGCAGCACCGAGACCTGCTCCGGCGCGAGCTCGATGCGGCTGACGTCGTCGGTGGCGTCGAGCATCGGCACCTCCGCGATCACCGTCACGTCGGACGCGAACGTCGGCGTCAGGGTGAAGTCGATGCGAGTGCTGAGCGGTCCCGTGACCTGAATCGTGGCATCGTCGCTGGTGAAATTGGGCAGTTCCGCGAACAGGATGAGCCGGCCCGGCGCGCGCGTGGCCTCAAGCACGAAGTTGCCGTCGCCGTCGGTGGTCGTGATCAGCGGCGTGCCGAAGATCCGGACCGTCGCGCCGGGGAGACGCGATCCGTCGGGCGTCTGCACGGTGCCGGTGATCCGCACGCCATGGGTGGTTCCACCCGTTGTGCTCTGTGCGAGGGCGTCGACCGACGCGGCCGCCGCGCACAGCGCGAGCGCGAAGAGGTTGGATGCGACTCGGGACATCGTCTGGTTTCCTCCGGCGTAAGGCCGACCCCTCCGGCGCGTCTCTTGCCGGAGCGGAGGCAGACGGGCGGCAGGCGCTGGCACGCAACCGCCTCACGCATGGTTGCGGTAGTGATGGACCCGCCGGAGGACGGACTTATTCCCCGAAGCCGGTGGCGCCACGCGGCCGCGTGGCACCGAGAGCGGCGATGTGCCCGCGTGGCAAGGCTGGGATGAGGGGGCGGCGGACGTTGCCGCCCCCGATGAAAGGGTATTACCGAAACGGAGCCGGAGCTGCCAGGAGTCTGCGCCGTAGGAGTCTGCGCCGCAGGACGCTTGCGGCACGAAACGGGTCGCAAGCCCACGCCCTGAGTTCCGTGTCGGGGCGGCTTCGCCAGTCGGCCGGGCGGGGTGGATTTTCGGTGGTTGGCGAACAGAGAGCAAAATTCGGTCCTCGCGGGCCGCACGGGCCGCCAGAGACCGCAGTGCGCGTCGATTTGCCGCCGTGGCGAGCCGCATTCCCCGCATCCTACGCCGCCATCAGCACGTGCAGGCGCTTGACGTTCAACGCCAGGCACACCAAGTCCCACTCACAGCGGACCTTCGCCAGTCCACGCAAACTGAAGCGCCGGAAGCCCAGCGCGTGCTTGATCCAACCGTAGGGAGCCTCCGACAACCACTTGCGCTTCGCATACGCCTCCCGGCCCGCCGGCGTCGCCAACTTCTCCACCATGCGACCCGTCGCCGGATGTTTCTCCAGATCGCGGGCGACCGTCTGCTTGCCCTCCCGGCCCGGCGCCACATACCCGTCAACGCCCCGCTTTTCCAGGTCCTTCAGGTCCCGCTCGTTGCAGTACCCCGCATCGGCCAGCACCGTCTCCGGCTGCGCGTCGAACGTCTCCTTCACCGCGTCGAGCAACACCGGCAACTCACCCTGGTCGCTCGCGTTCGCCGTCAGATCCGTCGCCACCACCAACTGGTGCTCCGCGTCCACCGCCGCCTGCGCGTTGTAGCACTGCTGGAACCCCTCACCGCTCGTCTTCATGATCGAGCTCTCCGGGTCCGTGAAGTTGCTCTGCGCCTTCTCGTCCGGCTCGCCGTACGCCCGCTTGTACGGCGGACCGCCCTTCGGGTTCCGGTCCTGACCCGGCTGCCGACCCCGCGCGTCGTCCGCCGCCCGTTGCTTCGCTTCCAGACGCGCCTTCGCCGCCCGAATCGCGGCCAGACGTTCTTCCCGCCGACGCAACTCCGCCGGCAGATCATCGCCCCGAACCTCCGCCCCCAGGCGTGCGTCCTCGGCCTCGTCAACCGCATCCGCCTGACGCAACAGCGCCTCGATCTCGCTTTCCAGCCGCTGTTCCTCTTCCTGCATCCGGTCGTAGCTCATCGCCTTGTGCTTGCTCGCGTTCGCACGCACCTTCGTCCCGTCGATCGACAGCTTTCCCAGGCGCGCCAGACCCAACTCCTGCGCCAGACGCACCACCTCCACGAACAGCGACTGGAAATCCTCCAGGTGCCGACGCCGAAACTCGCACAGCGTCCGGTGTTGCGGAAAGTTCCCCGCCGCAAGCACCCGGAACGCCACGTCCTCTTCCAGTTTCCGAGCCACCCGGCGCGACGAGAACACCCCGGTCGCGTACGCGTACAGCAGAACCTTCAACATCATCCGGGGCTCATACGGCGCGTTGCGGCGGCCGTCTCCCTCGTACGGCGCCTAAAACGCCGTCAGATCCAGATCGTCCACCAGATCGCTGATGTGGTGCGCCAAGTGGCCCTCGGGCAGCCACTCCCGCACGTCGGGAGGCAACAGCAGCGACTGGTCCGGCGCGTAGGGGCGGAATGTGGTCGACATCGAATCCTTCCGTCGTCGGCTCGCTCGCCTACAATTGTCGCATCTGTTTTTCTGCGGCGCAGACTCCTAGCTCGATCCGCCCACGCCGGCCGACCGCATCCAGACCCTGGCCCGGCAATCCGGGGCACAGCCGTTGCGGATCCACGAGGTCTCCACCGCGGTCAACGACCCGAGGAACCACGGGCCGTTCCAAATAGCACGACGAACCAACCGCGACGGACGGCGATCCCGCTGGCGATCGAGCCCCGCGCTCACGAAACAACTGCTCTACCAACTGAACTACGCCCGCACCCCCTTTTCCAATCAATGACTTTCGAGGGACAGAAAATCTCTGCCATGCGCGAGATTTCGCAGCCGGAGACTCACAGCGGCGTTGCGCCGCCGCGAGTTGAGGCGATGATGGGGGAAGGCGTTCTCGTATGGCCGGACGGTTCACACGTGGAGTTTGAGTACGTCGAGTCCGCACAGCTAGTTGCACTCTTGCCGTCGTTAGGATGGTCAGGTCCGTTTCGAGTTCCTTGCGAACGAGCGGACGCGGATAGCAGGAACTCAAGCAGGGGCGCGCTGTCGCCGTGGTAGGTATGGGAGACCTCGAACCGCTGCCCTCCCAACGTCTAAAGTGAACTCGTAGCCGGCCAGATCGGCCGGCCACTCTGGGGGCCTACGGCTCCGTGCAACGACATACCCCGCGGGCGTTACCCAGCTCATTATCCCATCGGCTTCAAACTGCAGCACGTCCAGCGTCGTCTCCGCGTATGCTTCTGGCGGCTCCGCGAGCTCAACCGCAACGTTCAAGTCGGGAAGACCCGTTAGGGCGGTCTCACCAGCGGCGCGTTCATTCACCCAAAGGCGAATGCGCCTGGGGTCCAGCATCTCGTTCGGTTCAATGTCTGCCGGGAGCTGTCGATAGTAGCCGTACGCCTCGTCCTCGGCGCCCCGGCGCTCCCTGGCATTACCACGGGCCAGCAGGAAAGCCGCCACCGGCTCCAACGTTCCCCATGTAATGAGCTCCTTCAGCCAGAACGCGCTCCAGGGTAGGCCGCTACGGGGCCAGTCGTCCATTTCCATGGCGCGCACCGGTTCCTCGTCCTCGCCCAGGTCTAGAAGCAGACTAAGTACACTCCCCAATCCCCATGCACCGCGATACAAAAAGTTTTGTGCCGCAAACCCGTACCAATGTGCCACCTCACGAGGGCGAGGTTGTTGTGCCAAAGTTCCTTTGGCAAGCCACCAACGAAGTACCAACCGCCAGTCCCTAAAATTGTTCCGCCGCCCCAACCTAGTTCCCATACGAAAGGAGGGAATGCTGGAAAGTAACGCCAGGACATCACCGACATGCAAAAGGCGTTGTTCCCTTGCCATGGTCGCATAGTCAATGCCGCCGAGCAGAAGTTCCCGTACCTGGTCGACGCGACCAATCAACGCCAGCGCAGACCGCGGCCCCAAACTTGATCGATAGATCTGTCTCCGAACGGTACGTTCCGGGTAGAGCGTCTTAACGAAGCGACCACGTCCCAACCAAATCCGTTCCAGACGAGCTTCGTCGCGCGTGGCGGCGAATGCGTAGGAACAGCGCCACAAACGGGCAAGGGCCTCCTCCAGTTGGGTGCCCGTTAGATCGCGATCCTCGATTTCCTCCAGTTCTTGAATAGCAGCGAGAATAAAGGCATCTAGAGAGTCCAACCCTTCAATCGCCCTTTGCTCGTTCACGACCTGGGTTTGACTCGTAGCGGCCGTCTCTTGCAGCCAATCTTCAAATTGCCGGGTCGTGCCGTCGCCGGTGAGCGTCTGCCAGCGGCTCTCAATGGACCGCAGTAGTTCGGCCAAAGGGCTAGCCGCCGAGTCGCCGCCACCTAGGGCGCCGACCTGTGTGGTGTCGTGCAGCGCAGTCAGCAAAGTGCGATAGCCTCGCCATTGCCGGGAGTCCGTGTCTGAGCGAGGCAGGACGACGAAAATGTGACCTTCCGTCGAAACTCCGGGTCGCCCGACGCGCCCGATGAGGTTCGTAAACTCTTGCAACGTGAGTCGATTCGTGCCACGATACAGACTCGGAATCAACACGTGGGTTACGGGAATGTTTACCCCCTCAGAAAGCGTGGAGGTGGCAATAATCACCCTAGCGAAGCCACGTTCTATGAGTACTTTGAGGCGGCGCGCTAAAAGCCCCGGCATCTTGCCATGGTGAACCGCTACGCCGCGGCGAAGCAGCCGATACTCTGCCGATTCTTCAGTGAAGTAGTCGGCGGCGCTAGCCAAGCAGCTATTCCACAACGAAGTAGCAGCTGTGGGGTCCCAGTAGTCTGGGAGATCGTCGGCCGTCCAATCGTCGAGCCGATCGGCGCACTCCGCGGCGAAGGACTCTATATTCTGCGATACGGAGATCAATACGGAGGGCGTGCTGCCGTCCGCCTGTGCCGCGGCCAGGTGTAGTGCAGCCCAGAACGTTGGCGCCTGCATCGCCTTCTCCGGGCGACCCAGGTCAATGGTGCCGGGCATCGGCGGAAACGGCGCCGGCACAAAAGGCGTTTGGTTGCGACGTTCGTCACGAAACTGAAGAGACCGACCGTCCATCAAGGCGTAGCGAATAACAAAGTGTCCAGTTGCGGCAACTTCGAGACATCCGAGCATCTGCCGGGTACTGCGGTGGGTGGAAACCGTGGGGAGCGCGGTGGCATCACCGGATAGCCAACGCGACAGCGCCGGTCCGGCCGGCCCAGCGACGGCGGATAGGGCGATGATTCTGAAGTTGTAGTTCTGTTGGGCGTCGCGTAAGCGGGTACCCAGCAACTCGAGGCGAAAAGGTCGCGAGGAGCCGTCCATGAGACCGTGCAATTGACTCCGGTCCTGTTCCACCATATGGGCCTCGTCGGCAATGACGAGACGGACGCGGTGCAAGAAGAGTGCGCCGAGGTATCGTAGAAGAGCGTCAGCTTTCTCAAAGGTACAGATGGCAATCGTCGGAGCGTCCGTTTGAATCCAGGCGTCCGTAGGCCCCCAGTCAATGCCGCCGTAAAGACCGGTTACAACCACCGGCTGGGCAGCGACGGCATGAAGGTCTTGAGACAAACGGCTTTCGACCTCCGCGGCGAGCGCCCGCGACGGGACCAGGTACAGAATGAGGTTATCGTTCTCGAATGCCTCAAGCCCGGCCGGCCGAGCGGGCGTGGCGAATAGTGTTTGGAGGATCCCAAGCGTGGCAACGGTCGTCTTGCCGCCGCCAGTGGGTGTAGTGAGGACAAAGGAAGTGTTCTCCTGAAGGCGCCGAATTCCCGCCACTTGAGTAGTCCAAACCAAGGCGCGACGGTTCTGGAAGGCGGCGTGCGCGAAGTGGCGTAGCGCCGCGCGGGTCTCAGCGTTGGCGCCGTCGGCCAAGGGGACGATGTTCTTCCAGAGGGCCGCCTCCACGTACTCGGCGGCAGCAAGTGCCGTTAGGCGGGCAAGTAGGTAGGAGAAGGCGTCGCGGCTGTGGAGGAAACCGGCGGCAATGTGGTTGAGCTTGGCAAGAGCCCTTTCGAGAGTGGCTGCGTTGCCCGTGCGAAAGTATGAGGAGACTGTGCCGATCGCCATGATCGTGTGGTTGACGGCAAGAAGCGAGACGTCCAGGGGCTCTTGTTCGTGTTGCTGGGTTGCGCGGGCGCGCCAAAACAGGCGGGTGCTCTCGAGAGCGGCTGGGAAATTCGCGCTTAGGAATGCGCGTAGAATCTCTGAGATCGCCTGGGTTGGGGGTACACGCTGAAGGAGAGCGAGGGCCATGGCTGGGAAGCGGGCGACCTGGTATGCGGCGGCGGCGAGAAGATGTACGGGAACGCCGGGGGGGCGCATATCAGGGTGGGAAAGAAACTCAAGAATTTCAGCCGCCCGCCTAATGGCGGGCCTCCAACTGTCGGGGTCTCCGTTGGCGCGCTCGATGAGGGCGGATTCGAGAAGTAGGGAAGCATCGTCCAAGGCGTTGCGCAACTCTGCGTCAGTAAAGGTCCGGAGACCAGGCCGTCCCATTTGACGGCGAAGTCGCTGGCTGTACAGCTTGGCTTGAGCCGCCGTTAGCGAGCTACTTGCGAGTGAGGTGCGCACGTCGGTCAAGAGGCGTAGCGTCTCAGGGGTTGCCATGATGTTCGCTACGGTACATGGTGGGAATAAGCGTATCGAGGTTTTCGAAATGGAACTCGAGACCTTCGAGATACCGATCGGCCGTGTAGGCGGGATGGGGACGGTCGTGCGGTAGCCAAGCGTCTTGGGGTGGTCGTGCGGGTGGGCGGGTTGCGTACGAGAGTCCGTCATGGCGTGCAGAGTCGGTGTAGCCATGCAGACGAAACTGAATGAGAGACTCGAGCCAGGCGACGGCTTGGGGGGTGTCGTAGTCAGCGAGAAGATTCACGAGTTCGCGGATGCCTGAGGGTAGAGGGCCACCGGCGGAGAGCTGGGTATGAGCTTGGGCGATGGTGGCATTGCGGCTTCTGGAGAGGCACTTAGCTTCAAGTACCATTACGTCAGTGATTCGTGCGTTGGCATTGAGGCGAAAGGCCAGAACATCGTCGCCGGTACGGCCGAAGCGCTGCTCGGCTGGGGCATCGGCGTCATGCCGTTCGGCGTCACGCTGGCGCTGGTAGATGAGCTCGAGATGCTGGAACTCCTGGTCGTGGAAACGGAAGAGGAAGGCGGGTATGAGCCAATCAGTGTGGCCGAGAGCGCCCCAGTGCTCAATGGCAAGCCCGGCGAGAAGTTCGCCGAAATAGCCTTGCAAGGTCGTGCGGTGCAGACCGGCGGGATAGTACGCGGCCGGGTCGGCGGGAGGCGTTGTGTAGGGCGACAGCGGATCGTCAAATCCACGGCGCAGCCGACGGCGTGCGTCGTCGTGGGCTTCCTCTGCGTAGAGGCGGAGTTCAGCGAGCAATTCAGGTAGTATCGGACCGGTCTCACGCCAGAGGCGCAGGCGGTATCTGGGGTGGTGGCCGTTAACGTTGCGTGCAGCGAGCCAAGCATTGAGGAGCTGCATGGTGAGGCGCCTGGTGCGAATCATGTCTTGGAAATGCCGTCGGTACGCGAGCGGCCGCGGCCGGTAGCTCGCGGGGGCCGGCAGCAAGGGTCAGGGGTTTCTCCTCCTCGCGGGTCAACTGCAGGACACGGTAGACCGCCGCGGTAGCGAGCCAGGGTCGGGGCCGGCGGGGCGATGAGGGCGTCGGTTGCGTTGAGCCCCGCGCTGGAGCGGGCTGGCGAGGCCATAGCGTCTGTTCGTTGGCGTTCGGTCACGGCGCTTGGTGCCGAGGTCAAGGCCCTGGCTGGGCGCATCGTAGCACGCAAACGCGTGGGTGGCGCGGGAGTGCGGGGCCCGGTGGGGATCACTTGGCGGACGGCGAGATCTTCGAGGGAACGACGGGAGTGATGTTGGGGTGCAATGAGCCAGTGCCTTGGAAGGGAGGAACGGGCCCGTGGTCGGGCAGGGCGCAGGCTGGCAGCGGAGCTGACGGGGGTTGGAGCGGCAGCGGCGAAGGAGGCGGGGCGGGTGAAGCACTCGGGGAATCGTCGCCGGACTAGGACGGTCGATGGAGATGTCGGTCTCTCGGGCGACTGCGGCCGCGTCGTCAAGCACCGTAGCCCCCAATCGTCGTCGCGGCCAGGCTCAACCTCGCCTAGACTGACCCTGGCCGCTTAGTCGATCAAGAGGGTCCCGGAAATCAGCCCGCGCGGGCGCTCGCCTCGTTACCACGAGCTCGCGGGCCACGCGCCGCCGTCCAACGCCCAGCAGAACGGCGTGGGCCTGGCCCGGCGCATCATCCGCGAGATCGCCGATGGCCGCCGCGCACCGGCGAAGCTGTGAGGTGGTCGGACGACGACGACAGACGCAGGAGGCGTTCCGCCAGGCTTCTCGGGTGCAGGTATCGCTGGCGACCGCCGCCGCGGTCATCCACGGTCGATCAGTCCCGGCGCTCGTGTCGCCCCGGTTCGTGGACGCGCGCCGCGGTTGGTGACACCGGCGCGCCGAATATTCGGACGAGCCCGCCTCGCGAATCCCCTAGAATTCAGCACGCTGGATGCCACGGGACCGACTCGTCGTCCGGCGGGCTGCACCATGGATGCCACCTCGCCCCGATGGCAGGCGATCACGGACTCCGAGTTCCCGTGGGAGCGGGACGCGCTCTCGTTCGTGCGCGACCGGCTGCACGATCACGACCCCTACCGCGCGTGGGCGAACTTCGAGTTCATTGCCGACGACGGGTCGATCAACGAGGTCGACCTGCTCGTCCTGACGCCGAAGGGCTTCTACCTCGTCGAGATCAAGAGCCGGCCCGGAATCGTGGAGGGCGACCAGGGGACATGGACATGGCGCGGCGGTGGTCGTGTTCACACGGTGGACAACCCGCTGCTGCTGGCGAACCGCAAGGCGAAGAAGCTGATCTCGCTCCTGCGCCGACAGCCGGCGCTGCAGAGGAAGACTTCCAGTCCTTTCCTGGAGGCGCACGTCTTTCTGTCGCACGAGGATGTCGACTGCCGTCTCGCGCAGGACCTGCGCGACCGGGTGCATCTCCGCGACACCGGCGCCGGGCGCGACGAGCGGCCCGGGATCGTCGCGGCGCTTACCCGGCACAGCATAGGGACGCCGGTTCGCACGCAGCCCGACCGGCCGATGGCCAAGGCGGTCAGCCGCGCCATGCAGGAAGCCGGTATTCGCCCTTCGCAGCGTGCCCGGCGCGTCGGCGACTACCGGCTCGACGAGATGCTGCTCGAAGGCCCTAACTACCAGGACTGGACGGCGCGCCACGCGGCGATCGACGGCGAACGGGCACGGGTCAGGATCTATGCCATCGCCCAGTCGGCCTCGGACGACGAGCGGTCGGCGCTGCAGCGCGCGGCCCGGCGCGAGTACCAGATCCTGCGCGACGTTCGGCATGAGGGCATTCTCGCGGCCAAGGGGTACACCGAGCACGTTCTCGGCCCGGCGCTCGTCTTTGAGCACCGCGACGGCTCCCAGCGCTTCGACCACTGGCTCACCGAACGGGCCGCCAAGCTGGACGTCGATACGCGCCTCCACCTGCTCCGGCAACTCGCCGAGGCCCTCCGCTACGCCCATGCGAAGCACTTGGTCCACCGTGCGCTGTCGCCGCAGAGCATCCTGGTGGTCGATCCGGAGGCAGCACAGCCGCGGGTCCGGATCTTCAACTGGCAGACCGGCGCGCGGGAGGCGCTCGATACCGGCACGACCGGACCGGCCACCTCGGGAGCGAGCCGTCTGGACCCGTTCGTCGAAGAGACGGCCTGGGTCTACATGGCGCCCGAGGCGGTGACCGAACGCGGCCAAGCGGGGGAACAGCTCGACGTTTTCTCGCTCGGCGCCATCGCGTACCACCTCTTCTCGGGTCGCCCACCGGCGTCGAGCCTCTTCGAGCTGACCGAACGGCTGCGGGATCAACAGGGTCTCCGGATCTCGTCCGTGCTCGACGGCGCCGGGGACCGGCTGCAGCTTCTCGTGCAGTACGCGACCCATCCCGAGGTGACGACGCGCCTCGAATCGGTCCGCGAGTTTCTGGAAGAACTCGAACGGCTCGAAGACGAGCTCACCCGGCCGGAGGAACGTTCCCGGCCCGACCCTCTCGATGCACGCCCGGGCGACGAGCTCGATCACGGCCTCGTCATGCAAGGAAGGCTCGGCAAGGGGGCGACGGCGCTCGCGTTGCTAATCGAGCGCGACGGTCAGGAACACGTGCTCAAGGTGGCGCTGTCTCCGAAGCACAACGATCGCCTCCGCGCGGAGGCGGACGTGCTCGGCACCCTGCGCCATCAGAACATCGTGGAGCTCCATGAGGTCCTGACGTTCAAGAACGGCACGGGCAAAGACCGTGTGGGTCTGCTCATGGCCCGGGCGGGCGACGCCACGCTCGCCGACCGCCTGCGCGAGGAGGGCCGCCTCCATCTGGAGCTGCTCGAGCGGTTCGGTGAGGACCTCCTCACGACGATAGACTGGCTCGAGCAGAAGGGCATTCCGCATCGCGACATCAAGCCAGAAAACCTGGGCACGGCAAAGATCGGCAATCAGCTCCATCTCGTCCTGTTCGACTTTTCGCTCGCGCGCACGCCTGCCGAGAACATTCTGGCTGGCACACGCCATTACCTCGACCCGTTCCTGCAGACGCGCAAGCCGCCGCGCTGGGACACCTACGCGGAACGGTTCGCGGCCGCCGTGACGCTGTACCAGATGGCGGCGGGGTCGCTGCCGCGGTGGGGCGACGGGCAGAGCGAGCCCGCCGTCCTCGACTGCGAAGCGACGATCGACGCCGATGTGTTCGAGCCGGCGGTGCGCGAGGAGATGACCGCGTTCTTCGAGAAGGCGTTGCGGCGCGACTACCGCGCGCGTTTCGACAACGCCGAGGAGATGCTCCGCGCCTGGCGCCAGCTCTTCCTCGCGGCGACGCGGCCGGAGACCGACACGGACCACGCAGACCCGACACCGCATTTCATCGCGATCGAGGAGGCGCGTCTCGATACCCTGCTCAGTGCGCTGGACCTCAGCGCGCGTGGCCTGAGTGCGGTCGAACGAATCGACGTCCGCACCGTAGACGACCTGCTGCGGTTCCCGTTGATTCAGGTGAACCGGATGCGGGGTGTCGGCAGTCGGACGCGGAGAGAGTTGACGCACCTGGCCCGGCGGTTGGCCGAGCGATTTCCCGAGGCCGCCAGGACGCCGAAGACCGCGCCCACCGGAGACCACGCGGAGTTTCCCGACGAGGCGGCGCACGCGAGCGTGGACGAGCTGCGTCGTCAGCTTCTACCCGCCGGCCGAACCGAGCAGTCGAGGCGCGACACCGACCTGGTGGCGGCCCTGCTGGGATTGCGCGACGACGGAACGGCGAGGACGTGGCCGAGCCCGAGCGACGTGGCGCGGACGCTCGACGTCTCTCCCGTGGCGGTCAGCCACGCGGTCGCGCGGGCGCGCCAGCGCTGGAGCAAGATCACCGCACTGACCCGGCTGCGGCACGACGTAGTCGAGATGCTCGAGGCGCACGGGAATGTAATGACGCAACGGGAGCTCGCCAGCGCCATCCTCGCGCGCCGTGGCTCGGTGCAGGAGGAGCCGCTTCGCTCGCGTTACGCCGGGGCGTGCGTGCGCGCCGCGGTCGAGGTTGAGTGTCACCTCGTCGCGCCGCGCTGGATAGTGCGCCGGGTCGACGGCCCCGCCGGCGTGCTACTGGCCCGCGACGTGATCGACGACCGCGGCGAGACAGGCATCGACGGCCTGAAGCTGGCCGACTTCGCCCAAGGCCTCGGCCGCACGGCGGACGAGCTGTCGGCCGCGGATCCGCTGCTCTCTCCGTCGAGGGCGATCGATGCGTTGCAGGCCGTGGCCGTGCCGGCCGGCACGGCGAGGCCGGGGCCAAACCGGCTGCTCGCGCTTGCCGCAGCCGTCTCGCAGCGCGCGGCGCTCTCCAGTCGGCTCGAGATCTATCCCCGCGGGATGGCGGCGGACCGGGCGCTCCGGCTCGCGCTCGGCGCACTCGCCGGAGCCCGCACGCTCACGCCGGAGGAGATCCGGCGGCGCGTCGCCGGTCGCTATCCGGACGCGGTGCGCCTGCCGGAGCGGCCCGGTCTCGACGCGCTGCTCCGCGACGCGGGAAGCGAGCTGGGCTGGGAACCGGACGCGGCCGACGGGCAGGGCGCCTACCGGTCGCCGCTCCGCAAGTTCGTGACGATCTCTTCGGCCACGAGCTATACGCGCGTTGCCGGCGGCGCGTCACGGGGTGCCGAGACGCAATCCGCGGAATGGGGCGATACCGACGCCTTCGAGCAACGACTCCGGCGCGCCCTGGAGAGCCGGGCGTTTCTGGCGCTCACCGTGACGCCGCGGCGACTGGCCGATGCAGAACGCGCATTGGCGTCGGCGTTCGCCATCGACGCGCGCAGCGCCGACGAGTTGCTGATCCGCCACATGAAGGCCGCCGCCCGCGAAGCTGGCGCCGACTGGCGCATCGTCCTGCGCGCGGACCGCGGGCCGCGCGGCGGCTCCGACTGGGCCACCCTCATGCGCCTGGTCGGGCACCGGGCGCTCCCGCGCGTACGCGCGGAGCTGGCCGCCGCGCCGCGCCCGGTGTTGCTGACGAACCTCGGGCTGCTAGCCCGTTACGATCAGATGACGTTCCTCGACGGGTTGCGCGACTCCTCGGGCCGGGCCGGCGGCCCGCCGGGGGTCTGGCTGCTCGTCCCGCGCGACCCTCAGGAGTCCCGTCCGATGGTTGACGGCAAGCCGGTCCCCGTCTTCACAGCGGCGCAGTGGACGCGCATTCCCGGGGCGTGGCTCGCCGGCCGGCGCCCGGCGGATGGGCGGGACCACGCGTCAGGTGTCTGACATCGACCGGCCCGGCTCGCGTGGGCAATACCGACACGGTCCCGAACTTGGCGTCCTACGGCATCTTGTGTCCAGTCTCAGCCTGAGCGGACGGGCGCTTGACGGCCCTCCGCCAGCGATGGACAATTCGAGAACGTCTACTGCGACTATTCCGCTCTGGAGCTGTCCAGCAGCACGAATCAGGCCAATACGCCCTGGGACACTACGCGGCGCAAGTACGGCATTGGCGCCATCATTCCGAACGAGCTCATCCGGGAACTTTATCGCGAGCTTCTTGGCGAGATCGGGCCAAGGCCGGCATGGATAACCAGCAACGCGACGAGTTGACGTCGCTCGCTCTGCTTCGCTTCTGGCCCAGATGATGGCGCTCGCTCCCAACGAGGGCCAGCCCTGGGACGCCCGGCTTCTTCAGGAAGCGTCAGGGTGCGAACCAAGACACCACTGGCCGCCACCCCAATGCAAACGACCCATATGTGATGTCTGGAACGCTCCGAGCGACGCTCGCGGCAGGCGGGACGGCGAGTGATCGACGCCGGCCGTCTGCTCGCCGACCTCACGCGCCTGCGGGCGGACATCGAAGACGACCTGCGGGCGCGGTGCAGGGAACGTCCGGACCTGGAAACGTCCCTGCAGGAGGAGCACCGGAAGGCGTCCACGCGCGAACGGACCGCGAGCACCTACGATTCCTGGCGCGAAGAGCGCCTGACGCAGGTGGCCGTCGCCTGGATTCTCGGATGCGTCTTCGTGCGGTTCCTCGAGGACAACGCCCTCGTCGATCCGCCGTGTCTGTCCGGCCCCGGCGACCGCCGCCGCCGGGCCCTCGACGAGCACAACCTCTACTTCCGCGCGCACCCGAAAGAGACCGACCGCGAGTACCTGCTGTACGTTTTCCGCGCGGTGGCGTCGCTCCCGGTTGCCGGACAGCTCTTCGACGACCGGCACAATCCGCTCTGGTCGCTCGACCCAGAGATCCTCTCCGGCGACGCGGCGACCAGGCTGCTCGGTCTGTGGCAGCGGATCGATCCCGACTCGGGTACCCTCGCGCACGATTTCACGGATCCCGCCTGGGACACGCGGTTTCTGGGAGACCTCTACCAGGACCTGTCCGAGAGCGCCCGCAAACGCTACGCCCTGCTCCAGACTCCCGAGTTCGTGGAGGAGTTCATTCTCGATCGCACGTTCGACCCCGCCGTCGAGGAGTTCGGCTTCCGCGAGGTGCGCCTGATCGATCCCGCCTGCGGATCGGGGCACTTCCTGCTCGGCGCGTTTCGGCGGCTGGATGCCCTCTGGGCGCGGCACGAGCCGGGCACGAACCCGCGCGAGCGGGCCAGCCGCGTTCTGGAACAGGTGGCGGGCGTCGACCTGAATCCCTTCGCCGCCGCGATCGCCCGCTTCCGCCTGTGCATCGCCGCGCTCCGCGCGTCCGACGTGCGGTGTCTCACCGACGCGCCCGCCTTCGAGCTCCGCGTGGCGGCTGGCGATTCTCTGCTCCACGGGCCGCGGCCCGGACTGGCCGGCGCACGCCAGGAGTACCTCGAAGCGGTCGCGAAGGATCCGTTGGGGCACGTCTACCGGACGGAAGACGCGGAGGCGCTCCGCTCGATCCTCGGCCGGCGCTATCACGTCGTGGTTGGCAACCCGCCCTACATTACGCCGAGGGACAGGGCGCTGAACCAGGGATATCGGGAGCGCTTCGGATCCTGCCATCGCAAGTACTCGCTCGCCGTCCCGTTCACCGAGCGCTTCTTCGACCTCGCGCATGCGCCTGCGCCCGGTGCGGCGGAACCGGCGGGCTTCGTCGGGATGATCACAGCGAACTCGTTCATGAAGCGGGAGTTCGGCAGGAAGCTGATCGAGGAGTTCATCCCGCGCTGGGATCTGAACCACGTCGTGGACACGTCCGGCGCCTACATCCCCGGCCACGGGACGCCCACCGTGATCCTGTTCGGACGGCATCGCCGGCCCGTCGACGGGAGCGTTCGCGCGGTGATGGGCATCCGCGGCGAGCCGGCGATACCGGATGATGCGGCGAAGGGGCTTGTCTGGTCAGCGATCGTTGCGCAAGTCGACCAGCCTGGGTCACAGGGCGAGTTCGTGAGCGTCTCGGATGTGCTGCGGGAGCGCTTCCAGAAGCATCCTTGGAGCATCGGTGGCGGCGGGGCCGCAGAACTCAAGGAGTCGCTCGAAGCGAATAGCGGTCAGGAGCTTCGCGCGTCGATCTCGGTCGTGGGCAGGTCCACCGTTGTAGGCGAAGACGATATCTGGATCCTGGTCAGGGCCTCGGCCGCGAGGCTGCGTGTGACGGAATACATGGTGAATCTCGTTGTCGGAGAATCTCTTCGCGATTGGGAGGCCTTTGAACTGCCACTGGTGATATATCCGTACCAGTCCCTGGGCGGTCCTCCGGTCAATGCAGGGACGTATCTCACGACGCACTATTTGTGGCCCTATCGAACGTTATTGGCCGCCAGGTCAGTGTTCGGCAAGGACCTTGCCGATATGGAGCGACCCTGGTACGAGCACTTGGAGCACTACCGCGAGAAGCTCCGGCGCCCGCTCTCAATCGCCTTCGCATTCGTCGCAACGCACAACCATTTTGTGCTTGATCGTGGGGGCAATCTCTTCAATCGCTCTGCACCGGTGATCAAGCTGCCGGCAAAAGCTACGGAGGACGATCATCTCGGACTGCTGGGCTTGCTCAACAGTTCTACAGCGTGCTTCTGGATGAAGCAGGTGTTCCACAACAAGGGCATCCGTGGAATCGGTGGTGGCCTCACAACAGAAGAGTGGGAGCAATTCTATGAGTTTGATGGAACGAAGCTCCAGACGTTTCCAGTCCCCGATGCGCGGCCACTCAACCTCGCACGAGAACTCGACACCCTTGCACGGGCTCGGACTGATACGCTTCCTGCTGAAGTGATCGAGCGTAGCGCGCCGTCAGCTGCCTTTGTGCGAGCGGCGCGTAACCAAGCCAGGGAGAATCATCGAGCAGTGATCGCCTTGCAGGAGGAGCTCGACTGGAGCTGCTACCAGCTCTACGGCGTGACGGAAGACGATCTCTGCGCGCCCCGTGGCCTCGCACCCGCCATCCGCCTCGGCGAGCGAGCCTTCGAGATCGTCCTGGCGCGTAGAATTGCAGCGGGCGAAGTCGAGACGAAGTGGTTCGAGCGGCACGACTCGACAGCCATCACAGAGATCCCCGAGCATTGGCCAGCGGCGTACCGCGCGCTGGTCCGGCGGCGGATCGAGGCCATCGAGAACAACGCGAGCGTCGCGCTGATCGAGCAGCCCGAGTACAAGCGCCGCTGGAACGACGAGCCGTGGGAGACGCAGCAGGAGCGGGCGCTGCGAGGCTGGCTGCTCGATCGGCTGGAAACCCCGTCCCTCTGGTCGGAGCCGCGGCTGACAACTACCGCGGCACTGGCGGATCTGATGCGGGAGGACGAGGAGTTCCTGCAGGTGGCGGAGTTACACACTGGGCGTTCCGACTTTGATGTCGCGAAGCTCGTCGCCGGTCTCGTGGAAAACGAGAGCGTCCCGCTGCTCGCCGTGCTCCGCTACAAGCCGTCCGGGCTCGGCAAGCGCGCGGCCTGGGAGAGCACCTGGGACCTCCAGCGGCACGAGGACGAGATCGACGCGCGGGTGGAGCTACCGGCCTCGGATCCCGGATACCTCACGCCGGAGGAAGCGGTGGCGCTGAAGACGAAAGAGATCGGTGCGATCCCGGTCCCGCCGCGGTACACGTCGTCGGACTTCCGGAAGGGCGTTTGGTGGCGCCTGCGCGGCAAGCTCGACGTGCCGAAGGAACGCTTCGTCAGCTTGCCGTTCTGCGAGCGGGAGGCTGACCCGTCGCTGGTGATCGGCTGGGCGGGCTGGAACGCGCTCGATCAGAGCAAGGCGGTCGCCGCGTACTTCAATCAGATGCGGGAGCAGGAAGGCTGGACGGCGGAGCGGCTGACGCCGCTCCTCGCGGCGCTGCTGGCACTGCTGCCGTGGGTACGCCAATATCACAACGCGCCGGATCCGGAGTTCGATACCGGAATGGGCGACTACTTCGACGGGTTCATCGACGACGAGGCGCGGGCGCTCTCCCTCACCCGCGAGGCCATCCGTTCTTGGGCGCCGCTCGAGGGCCGGGGCAAGCGGGGTAGCCGGCGGAAGACTTCGACATGACACTGATCCGCGACCTGATCGACATCCCGGAACGGGTCCATCGCGACGATTTCGTCCTGCGGCTCGCGGAGGGCGTGACCCGGCCCGCCGAGACGCTCCAGACCTACGTCGTGACGCCGCAGCTCGCCGGCGCCTTCGACCGGGCGCTCGACCTGATCCGGGGCGCGCTCACGTCCGGCTCCAGCAAGGCGGCGTACCTGCACGGGAGCTTCGGCAGCGGCAAGAGCCATTTCATGGCGGTGCTCCATCTGCTGCTGCAGCAGCACGCGGCGGCCCGCGCCACGGAAGGTCTCGAGGGCGTCGTCACCAGGCACGACGACTGGCTCGTGGGCAAGCGGTTCCTGCTGGTGCCCTATCACATGATCGGCAAGCCGAGCCTGGAGGCCGCCGTGCTGGGCGGCTACGCGGCGCGGGTCGCCAATCTGCACCCGGACGCGCCGGCGCCGGGGGTCTACCGCACCGAGGGGCTCTTCGAGGATGCTCGCCGGCAGCGCGCGCGGATGGGCGACGAGTCGTTCTTCGCCGAGCTCAATGCGGCCACGTCCAGCACTGGCGGTGGAGCTGCCGGCTGGGGGGATCTGTCCGCGCACTGGGACGCATCGAGCTTCGAGACGGCGCTCGGCGCGCCGGCGGGCGCCGAGGAGCGCAGCCGGCTGGTCGCCGCGCTGATCGACTCCTTCTTCCGGGGCTACCGCGACGTGGCGCGGGGGAGCGGCGAGGCGTTCGTTCCGCTCGACGAGGGGCTGGCCATCGTCTCGCGGCACGCGCGCGACCTCGGCTACGACGCGCTAGTACTCTTTCTCGACGAGCTGATCCTCTGGCTCGCGACCCACGCCGCCGATCTCGGGTTCCTCAACGAGGAAGGCCCCAAGGTCTCGAAGCTCGTCGAGGCGGAGACCGCCGGCCGGCCGATCCCGATCGTGAGCTTCGTGGCGCGCCAGCGCGACCTGCGCGAACTGGTGGGCGAGCAGGTGACGGGGGCGCTGCAGCTCGGCTTCGCGGACGTGCTGCAATGGTGGGAGGCCCGCTTCGAGCGGATCACGCTGGAGGACCGCAACCTCCCGGAGATCGCCTCGCGGCGCGTGCTGCGCCCGCGGAACGAGGCGGCGCGCCAGCAGATCGATCGCGCCTACGCCGACACCGAGAAGGTCCGCCGGGAGGTGTTCGAGACCCTGCTGACACCGCGCGCGGACAGCGCGATGTTCCGCAGGGTCTATCCGTTCAGTCCGGCGCTCGTCGAGACCCTGGTCGCCGTCTCGTCACTCCTGCAGCGGGAACGGACCGCGCTGAAGGTGATGCTCCAGATCCTGGTCGACCGGCGCGAGACGCTCGACCTGGGCGAGATCGTTCCGGTCGGCGACCTCTTCGATGCGATTGCCGAGGGGGACGAGCCGTTCACCGAGGGCACTCGCCACCACTTCGAGAACGCCCGCAACCTCTACCGTCGGAAGCTCCTCCCGCTCATCGAGCGCCGGCACGGTGTCTCGAAGGCGGAAGCGGAGACGCGTCCGAAGAACGACAAGGCGGCGCGCGCCCTCCGCTTGGAGGATCGGCTCGCCAAGACGCTGCTGCTGTCGGCCCTGGCGCCCGAGGTCGAGGTGCTGAAGAACCTGACCGCGACGCGACTCGCCGCGCTCAACCACGGGTCGATCCGGACGCCGATCGAGGGCCGCGAAGGCCAGGAAGTGCTGCGGCGCTGCCGCGCCTGGGCCGCCGAGATCGGGGAGGTCCGGATCGGCGACGACCCGGCCAATCCGACGATCACCCTCCAGCTCTCGGCGGTCGATACCGAGAGCATCCTCGCCGACGCCGACCGGCACGACAATGCCGGGAATCGGCGCCGCCTGATCCGGGAGATCCTGTTCAACGAGCTCGGGATTGAGGATCGCGACGAGCTCATGCTCTACCACGAGATCACCTGGCGCGGCACGCAACGCCGCTTCGAGATGATCTTCGCCAACGTGCGGGAACTGCCGAACGAATCGCTCTCGACGCGCGCGGACGAACGCAAGGTGGTGGTCGATTTTCCCTTCGACGAACCGGGCCATACGCCGGCCGACGACCTTGCGCGTCTCAACGATTTCCGCCGGCGCGATGCGCGGGCGCGGACGCTGGTCTGGCTGCCGTCCTTCCTGAGCGCCTCGGCGCAACGCGATCTGGGCACCCTCGTCAAGATCGACCACGTGCTGGCCGGTGAGCGGCTGCGAGACTTCGCTACGCATCTGTCGCCGGTCGACCAGGCGTCCGCGCGCGAGCTTCTGCGGAATCAGCAGAGCCAGCTTCGACAGCGCCTGATCCACTACCTGGAGGGCGCCTACGGCGTGGAGAATCCGACTCCCGGCTCGGTCGACGAGTCGCACCCGCCCGCAGAGCACTTCCAGTCTCTCGATCCCGCCTTCGAGCCGCGGCCGCCCGCGCCTGCGAACCTGAGAGACGCTCTCGGGAGCCTGTTCGATCAGATGTGCTCCAGTCAGTACCCGGCGCACCCGGACTTCGGCGCGCCAGCCAGGATCGCCACGCTGCGCCGTGTCCACGAGCAGTTGTCGCGGGCCGTGCAGAAGCAGGAAGGACGCGTCGCCATCGACAAGACGCTCCGCGCGTCGATGACGCAGATCGCCGTCCCGCTGCGGCTCGGCGAGATGGGAGAGACCCATTTCGTCCTCGGCCGCCACTGGTTCAGCCACTTCGAGCGGTTGGCCAAGCCGCTGACCGTCGCGAAGCTCTGCGAGGCGATCGACCAGCCGTCGCGCATGGGCCTTCCGAAAGCCGCCGCGAACCTGGTCATCCTGGTCTACGCGGACCAGGCCGATCTCGCGTTCCGGCGGCACGGAGGCCCGTGGACGGCGAAGCTCGACGATCTGCCCGACGACGTCGAGCTGCGCGAAGAGGAGTTGCCGCTCCAGGAGGCGTGGGCCACGGCCATCGAGCGCGCCGGGAAGGTGTTCGGGATGACAGTTTCTCCGCTGCGCAACGCCAGCAACGTGAGCGATCTGGCGGAGCGGCTCGGCGAGACCGCTAAGGAACAGACCGTCGCCTGCGACGAGTTGGTCGAGAGGCTGGCGTCGATTGGGGCCGACTTCTCCATCGAGGAGGCTGGCGCCAAACGCCTCCGCACGGCCCGCGCGACCCGCGCGCTCGTCCAATCGCTGGCGGCTCTCCGAGGCAGGGCGCGGATAGAGAAGCTCGCGGAAATCCAGCCGGAGACCTCTCTCGAAGCGATGGGGACGAGCCTTCGCAAGGCGGCGGACGTCGTGGACGTAATCGGGCGGACCCATTGGACGCTCTTCGCGTCGCTCGGCCGGTTGAAGGACGACCGCGCGGACGCCGCGCAGCGTTTCGTACGGGAGCTCACCGAGGCTATGGTTGCCGACGAATACGCCGTGGCGCTCGGCCACCGACTCCCCGATCTTGAGAACCGGGCGGTCGATCTGCTGGCGCGCCCCGTGGAGCCGCCGCCGCCAACACCGCCGCCAACGCCTCCACCGCCGCCTGGCAAGGGGGGCGCCTCCGTACGCGAAGGCGCCATCGTTGACGAGGGCTCGCACAGCGATCTGGATCGCGAGCGACTGCGTGCAGTGACGACAAGGCTGGAAGCGCTGTTCAGCGAAGAGCCGACCGCCCGACTCGAGCTCACCTGGAAGCTGCGGAAGCGGAACCAGCGACCTGCGGGGCCAGGGGAGGGCGGCGCATGACCGGTGTGCCGTCATTCGCGCAGGTACGCGCCCAGGTGAAATCGATCCGCGACCGGTATCCGGACGCGCGCGCCATCGGGATCCGCATGCCCATGCTCGACGAGGCGACGCCGGCGCCGTCCGTGCTGCGGATCGGTTCGGAGGAATTCCCCGTCATCCGGTGCGGCTCCGTGCTGGCATTGCGCGAATGCTTCGTCGAGCTCCCTGCCGCCGGGCCGCCGCTCGTGGTGCTGACCGATCTTTCGCCGAAGGAGCTGGGTGAGGACCTGCGCGTGCGGTTCGCTCACCGCAAGCTGTTCTCGATCGAGGCGTGGCAGCTCGTGAAGGAACGGTTCAAGGTCCTCAACGTCGACCCGCGCCTGGTCGAACGCCATCCGTGGACGGCGCGCGCGCTCCTCGACGCGGAGCCCGAGGCAGGATATCCAGCGGTCCCGAGCGGTTTTCTGGATGCCGAAACGGCTTGGCGACATCTGTTCGCGACGATTACCGGAGACCCGCAAGGCGAACGGGACCCGGAGGCGCTCCTTGCCTGGGTGCTGGATGGTGATCCCGGGCAGACGCTGAATGCCCTGCCGGAGTTGGTGCGGGCGGGATTGCCCGACGCGGTGGAGGCCGGCGCGGGACGTGCGGCGCGGGCGATTTTCGAGTGCGCGGGGCGACTCGGGCGCCGGACGGTCTCCGTCGGCCTTGTGGCGCGTGCCCTGTTCGATTCGGACGCCAAGGGCGACGAACGGGCGGCGAAGGCGAGAGGCA
Source organism: Vicinamibacterales bacterium (assembly GCA_965116825.1). Taxonomy (GTDB): domain Bacteria; phylum Acidobacteriota; class Vicinamibacteria; order Vicinamibacterales; family UBA8438; genus WTFV01. Next base: position 1,088,917 of record OZ220736.1, on the reverse strand, counting down.
AGCTCGAGGCGCTGCTCGACCTGCACGACCTGGACGCGGAGATCGCCCGCGGATGGATCGACGCGGCCGAGAGCGTGGTGCGGCGACGGCTTCTTCGTCTTCGTCGGGCCGACTCCGGGCCGGCGAAGTCGCCGCCTGCGGAGTCCCGAGGGACGGTCGCGGCGGTGCTCGCCGATGCCGACGCCCTGCTGCAGGAGCTGGGAGCCGCGGACATCGCATGGCGGAGCGGGATCCTGCGAACGTCCCTCGATCAGCGGCTCGCCGGGCTCGCGCGGGAGCTGGTCGCGTTCGTCGAAGGCGAAGCGCACGAGATCCCGACCACGCTGCGAGGCGCTGCCTGCAGCGTCCTGGGCCACGCACTCTCAGCGGACGAACCGCGGCGGACTGCCGGCGTCGAAATGGCCTTGCGTCTTGCCGGCTGGCTCGCGGCGAAGCGCCGCGGCGGTGCCGAGAGTCAGCGGTCGTTCGGAGAAGCCGCGCGCGCGTATCGCTCCGCGGGAGGCTTCCTGGACTGGGCGCGCACGCGCCTCTGGGACGGAGATTCGTCGCCGCTCCTTGCGGAGGCGTACGCCAGCCTGGCGCGACAGGCCGACGAGGCGCGCCAGCAGGAGAACCGGGAATTCGGCAAGCTCCTGGCGGGCTGGCCGGGCTCTGGATCGCACGACCGGAGCCTGCTGGGCGTCGAGGCGGTGCTCGACCGCTGGATCGTGCCGCTCGCTCGGGAGCACCCGGTGCTGGTCCTGGTCATCGACGCGATGAGCATGCCGGTATTCCGGGAGCTGGAGAACGATCTCGTGCGGCACGGATGGGTTGAGTTGGTGGCGGTTGACATGTCGCAGCGTCCCGTGGTGATTGCCGCCCTGCCCACGGTGACCGAATTCTCGCGGACGAGCCTGCTGTGCGGCGAGATCACGTCCGGGAATGCGTTGACGGAAAAGGACGGATTTTCCCGGCACGCCGGCCTGCGCTCGGCCTGCGCACCGGCAGCGCCGCCGGTGTTGTTCCACAAGGGAGATCTGCGCGAAGCCGGCGCCGCGGGTGTCGCTCCCGGGGTGGCCGAGTCGGTCGCCGACCCCGGCCACCGGGTCGTGGGCGTCGTGATCAACGCGGTCGATGACCACCTCGCCAAGGGCGATCAGTATCGTGCCTCCTGGACCACGCATCAGATCCGGCCGGTCGAGGAGCTGCTCGAGGCCTGCCGCGCCAGCGGGCGCGTGGTCGTGCTCGTGAGCGACCATGGTCATGTGCTCGAGCGCGAGACGGAGGTCCGCGACGTCGAGGGCGGAGAGCGCTGGCGCCCCGCGACCGGAGAGCCCGCGGACGACGAGGTCCTGCTCCATGGCCCGCGCGTCGTCACCGAGGGCCATCGCCTGCTGGCTCCGTGGAACGAACGCGTCCGCTTCGGGATGAAGAAGAACGGCTATCACGGCGGAGCGACATTGCAGGAGGTGGTGCTCCCGCTTGGCCTTTTTGCCCCTCCGGATGCGGCGAGCGGGCTCGCCGGTTGGCGCGAAGCTGCCCCGGAGATCCCTGACTGGTGGCAATGGCGGGCCGAGACCATCCCGGTGCCCGAGCCCGAACGCCTGGCGCCGGCGCCCGAACGGCCGGCGCCAGCGCCGGTGCGCCTTCCTCCCCGCCCGGGCGAAACCGGCGACCTGTTCGCACAGGTGGAGCGGGAGGCGCCCCGCCCGGCGGAGACGTGGATCGACCGACTCCTTGATACCGATCTGTTCGCGGCGCAGCGCAAGCAGGCGGCGCGCACGTCTCTACCCGAGGAGCGCGTCCGGGCCATCCTGGCCGCGCTCGACGCGCGCGGCGGCAAGCTCACCGGCGTCGCACTGGCCGAGCGTCTCGGCGTGCCCCTCTTCCGGCTGGGCGGCATCGTGTCCGCGTTGCGCCGGATACTCAACGTCGACGGGTACGACGTGCTGTCCGTCGACGACTCGTCCCAGACCATCGAGCTGAACCGCGAGCTGCTCGACACGCAGTTCGGTCTCGCCGGTGACGGGGAATAGCGTGCTAAGGCCCGGCCGGTGATCAGCCCCCAGCGGCGTAGCGAGATCGTCGATGCGCTACGGCGCGGAACCGTTCCGCAGCGCAATCTCGACGCCTTCGCGGTCGGCCTCGATGCGTTCGACGCCGCGGTGGGCGAAGAACTGGCATCCGTGGGCGCCGGGGGCGCAAAGTTCAAGGCGGTTCGCGGCGAGTACGGTAGCGGGAAGACCTTCTTCGTGCGCTGGCTGCAGGAGCGGGCGAAACGCGAAGGCTTCGCCGCGGCCGAGGTCCAGATCTCCGAAGCGGAGACGCCTCTGCACCGCCTCGAGACGGTGTACCGCCGGCTCACTGAACGCCTCTCGACCGCAGACACCCACCAGGGCGCCCTCCGCTCGATTCTCGACAACTGGTTCTACGCGCTGGAGGAAGACGTTCTCGCCGAAGGAGGTGTCGCGGAGGGCGCCGCGCCTGCCCTCTTGGCGCAGACCACCGATCTCATGGAGCGGCGTCTCGCCTCGGTTGCCCGTCACGCGCCGGCCTTCGCGACGGCTCTCCGCGCCTATCGACGCGCCATTGCCGGCAACGACCGTACGACGGCCGAGGCGCTGCTGGCCTGGATCGGCGGGCAGCCCAACGTCGGCGCTGCGGCCAAGCGCTACGCGGGCGTCAAGGGGGACCTCGACCATTTCGGCGCGCTCAGCTTCCTCCAGGGCCTGCTTGTCATTTTGCGCGACTCGGGTTTCTCAGGGCTCGTAGTGGTCCTCGACGAGGTCGAGACGCTCCAGCGCGTGCGCAGCGACGTGCGGGAGAAGAGCCTGAACGCCCTACGGCAGGTGATCGACGAGATCGACTCCGGACGGTTCCCGGGCCTCTACCTCGTGATTACCGGGACGCCCGCGTTCTTCGAGGGACCGCAGGGTGTGCAGCGGCTGCCGCCCCTCGCCCAGCGGCTCGCCGTGGATTTCTCCGGCGCGCCCCGGTTCGACAATCCGCGCGCCCCGCAGGTGCGGCTGCACAACTTCGACCTCCCGCGGCTCCAGGGAGTCGGGCGGAAGATTCGCGATCTCTATGCCGAGGGCGCTACCGCTCCGGCGCGTATTCTGGAGCGCGCGGATGACGCGTACCTGAGCCGCCTTGCCCGCGCCGTCACCGGCGGCCTGGGCGGACGAGTCGGCATCGCCCCGCGCGTCTTCCTCAAGAAGCTGGTCCAGGACGTGCTCGATCGGATCGACCTGCACCCGGACTTCGATCCGCGGCGCGACTATGCCCTCACCCTGACCGAAGGGGAACTGACAGACGTCGAACGCAACGCCCGTTTCGCGACCAACCCGGACGATGTGGAGATCGAGCCGTAAATCGGCTTGACAGGAGCAGTATAATTTACGGGAAGATAAGGAGTTAATTGAATTCAGAGCAATGATGAATACACAAACCGACACACGCCGAGACCTCCGAGATCTCCTGGACAACCGGGCTGCGCGAACAGGTGAGATCACGCTCAGCACCGGCGCGAAATCGAACTTCTACTTCGACTGCAAGCCGGTGACGCTGAGCGCGGACGGTGCCTACCTGGTTGGGACGGCCTTCCTCGATGCACTGGAGCAACTCCCCGAGCGACCCGCGGCCGTCGGGGGCTTGACGCATGGCGCAGATCCGATCGTCAGCGCAATGGTCGTGCTGTCGCATGTCCGAGAATGCCCGATTGAAGGGTTCTACGTTCGAAAAGAAGCCAAGCAGCACGGTACCAAGCGCCGCATCGAAAACCCACCGGTACCGGGAACCAAAGTCGTGATTGTCGACGACGTCGTCACGACCGGTCGATCTCTGCTGCAGGCCGTGGAGGAAGCGCGCGAGGCCGGATGCAAGGTCATCGGCGTGCTGGCTCTCGTCGACCGGGAGGAACAGGACGGGGCGGCCCGTATCCGCAGTGAAGTCGATACCTACATCCCGCTCTACACGCGGAGCGACTTTCCGCGCCTGGCCAGTGTGGCAGATCCATGTCGTACAACGATGACGTCCGAGCAGCCCTCGATGCAAGAGGCTTCAACATTGACAGCCTCCGGCGCGTAACACGTCTGTCCTTCGAGGCCATCGACGACGGTCACGCTGCCCATCCCGTCGTCCCGTTCGTGATTGCCATGGTTTGCACGAAGGTCGCCAGTGATTGGGAAGGCGAGCCGATAGACGCTGATGCCGCTCGGCTGGTCGAGACACACATTGGTCCAAGACTCTTGGCGCTCCTCGACGCATCGGCCCAGGATCTGACTGGCAAGCTCGACGATCTGGTCAGGGCCTACGTGGAGACACAAGGCTTGCCATGACCGGCGACGGGCTGACCGACGGGCTGACGTCACTCGACCGGCTGGCCGATTGCACCCCGCTGTGCTTCGGGCTTCGACCGTGAGCCGCGAGCCGTGAGCCACGAGTCCGCGTTCCATAGACTGCATCCCGCCCTTCAACACCACATCGTCAATTCGCTTGGGTGGACTTCGCTCCGGCCGCTTCAGGAGCGCGCCATCGGACCCGTGCTGGACGGCGACCATGCCTTGCTGCTGGCGCCTACCGCCGGCGGCAAGACCGAGGCGGCGGTGTTTCCGCTGCTGTCACGGATGCTGACCGAACAGTGGCGCGGGCTGAGCGTGCTCTACGTCTGCCCGATCAAGGCCCTACTGAACAACCTCGAGTCGCGACTCCGAGCCTACGGGGTCCTCGTGGGACGGCGCGTCGACCTGTGGCACGGCGACGTCGGCGCCTCCCGTCGTCGGGCCATTCTGCGGGAACGGCCCGACCTGCTGTTGACCACACCCGAGTCGATGGAGGTCATGCTCGTCTCAAGCCGCTCGGAGCCCGGCGCGCTCTTCCGGGATCTGCAAGCCGTCGTCGTGGACGAGTTGCACGCCTTCGCCGGCGACGATCGGGGCTGGCATCTGCTCGCAGTCCTGGAGCGAGTGCGCCGGTTGGCAGGCCGCGAGATTCAACGACTTGGTCTATCCGCCACTATCGGGAATCCGGAGGCACTCCTTGAATGGCTGGCTCCCGCCCCGGATCGACCGCGGCGGGTCATCGCGGCGGCGGGCGAGGGCGCGAGCTCGGCGTGCGCGCATCTGGACTACGTGGGCAGTGTTCGGAACGCGGCGAAGGTGGTCTCTGCGCTTCACCGAGGCGAAAAGCGGCTTGTATTCTGCGACAGTCGAGCCCGCGTCGAAGCGCTGGCCGCCGAGCTGCGTCAAGCCGGCACCGAAACATTCGTCTCCCACAGCTCACTGGGGCTGGACGAGCGCCGACGTTCCGAGGAGGCGTTCTCCCAGAGCCACGATTGCGTCATAGTCGCCACGAGCACCCTGGAGTTGGGAATCGACGTGGGCGATCTCGATCGCGTGGTCCAGATCGACGCGCCGGCAACCGTCGCCTCCTTTCTGCAGCGGCTGGGCCGGACCGGGCGCCGACCCGGGACGGTCCGGAACTGTCTGTTCCTGGCAACGTCCGACGACGGATTCCTGAGAGCGTCAGGCCTGCTGCGACTCTGGCACGAGGGATACGTCGAACCCGTCGTGCCACCACCGGAGCCGTTTCACATCTTCGCGCAGCAGCTCCTGGCTCTCGCCCTGCAGGAACGACGCATAGGACGCGCAACGTGGCGCGAGTGGCTGGGTGAGATGCCCGCTTTTCGCGCCATGGCGCGCGAGCATCTCGGCGACATCATCGAGTTCATGCTGGCGCACGACATCATGCACGACGACGAAGGGCTGATGTCGGTGGGCATTGAGGGAGAGCTCACGTTCGGCCGCCGGCACTTCATGGAGCTCATGTCGGTGTTCACCGGCGAGCCGCTGTTCTCCGTGCACCACGGACGGACGGAGCTCGGCCTCGTGCATCCGCTGTCGTTTCAGGTCCGCCGCGACGGACCGGTCGTGCTCCTGCTCGCTGGCAGGAGCTGGCAGGTGACGCACGTCGATTGGGCTCGCCGTGTTGCGTTTGTGAAGGCCACCGCCGAGAGAGGACGTTCGCGCTGGGTGGGACGGGGACTCCCGCTCCGCTTCGACCTCTGCCGCGCGATCCGGCGTGTCCTCTGGGAAGGAACCGTCGGGGTCGATATCAGCCGGCGCGCCCGGAAACGGCTCGACGAGATCCAGGAGAGTTTCTCCTGGGTCGAGGCCTCCGGCACCGCCATCGTTCGCGCCGCGACGGGCGCAGCCCGCTGGTGGACGTTCGCAGGGCTTCGCGCGAACATGACGCTCGGAGAGCTGCTAGGCACACTTCGTTTCCCAACCACCCGGGAGGACAATCTCTCGATCCGACTCCGGGATGGCGTCACCGTTGAGGAGCTGAAGGGACGACTCGATGACGCGCCCACGGACGCGGAGGACGCCGTATTTCCGGTGACCGACACCGCCGTGGACTCGCTGAAGTTCTCGGCGTGCCTGCCCAGGGAACTCGCGGTGCAAACCCTTCGGGAGCGCGGTTCCGACCGGGACGCCGTACGAACGTGCCTTCATGAACCGATACGGCAAATTACTCTGGCGTGACACGCGCGCAGTCGCCGGTAGGTGTCGCTATCTCCCGCCTGTAGTCGGGAAACACACCCGGCCCGAAACCGCGCACAAACGGTACGATTCGGACAGGTAACGCAGCGGGGCTGCCTGTTGACGATCCCTGCCGGGGACGAGGTGCTCGACTTCGTCTCGGGTGAGCCAAGTCGGATGCTTGCAGCGAGACGGGCAAGCGCACAGAATGAGAGTGGTCGCAGGACAGGCCCAGGGGGGGAAGGGAATGCAGGGGGCAAGGATAAGAGGCGAACGCAGCCTGCGTGCGACACTTCGGCAGGGTGCTGCTCGACAACTCGGAACGGGCGCGACGGACGATGAGATCGAAGAGCTGGCCAAGCGCCTGTACGACGGGCCGTGGCACAGGACTCCGGGAAGCGGACGCCCATGGAACGGCGCCACGAAGAGCGCATGCGCCAGACGACGCGAGACGCGCTGGAGCGAGCGGACAGAAGATGATCCTGGTCGACACGACCGAGCTGATGCGGCCAATGCAACGCAAGCTCCACGCCGCTTGGCAGGAGCTGCGGGGCCGGCAGGTGCTCGCCACGCCGAGCGTCGCAAGGGAGCTCGCGCCCCTGGCCGTCGACGTGCCGTGGATGGGACGGTCAAGCGACGCTGAGAACAGGCTGCAGACCGGCGGATCGAGGCTGCCGAAGCGGCGCCAGAACGAGCTGCGGCAACAGGCTTGGTGGGGAGAGATGTGGGCGGACGGGAAGAGCCCGTACCGCATCGTCACGCTGACGCCGGATCAGGAGGAAGTGGCCGAACGGATACGGACAGTCATCGACCCGGCCTGTTTCCCGAACACCGACCCGGAAGACATTCCCGACCTCGCGGACGCGGCGGTCGTGAGCGAAAGCACGGCGGTCGGCGCCAAGCTGTTACTGACGAGCGACCTGCGGAGCATCGACCACATTGAAGTCAACCGCTGGACGGTCGTGTCGCTCGTGGAGCCACTCCGTGGCGGCGGTCTGCGCCGAGATCGCTTGCACCGTGCCGAGCTGATCGAAGCCCGGCGCGAACTCGTTGCGCGCGGCGAGGGCGTAGAGGACCATGCCGCCGTCGCGGGTGGCCATCGTCCGCGCACAGGCGTTTGCGCAACGGCGTGTACATCGTGTTGGTCCGCGGGCTGTAGGCGCCGGTCTCCCAGTCCTTGCCGCCGATCCAGGTGGGACAGGCCGGCACGTCCTGGCCCTCGGGTGTTGAACACGACCTCGGCGTTTTCGATGACGTCGCCGGTAGCGCCGTCGATGGAACTGATCACGTTCTGCGTCACCGTCGGCCACGCCCACAGGAACTTGCCGGTGGCCCGGTCGAGCGTGTAGACGACGCCGGTCTTGCCGGGTATGCCGGTCAGGACCCGGCGCGTCTCACGGGGCGTGAGGCTTGTGGATGAGCCCTCTCCCGCATCCCGAATCAGACAGCCATGGACGTCGCCATCGCCCTGCGAGACGTCGCCTCGATCGCCTTGGCGTTCTTGCTGGGCCTCTTGTCCCGGTCTGTCGGGTTGCCGCCGCTAGTCGGCTTTCTGGCCGCGGGCTTCCTGCTCAACCTTCATGGAACCGCCAGCGGGGAGATGCTGCAGAAGCTGTCGGACATCGGCATCACCCTGCTGTTGTTCCTCGTGGGCCTGAAGCTCGACTTGAGGACCCTCGCGCGTCCGCAGGTCTGGGCCGTTGCCGGCTTGCACATGTCGATTGTCGTTCTGGTGCTCGGAACGGCCATCCACATGCTGGCCCTGCTGGGTGCCTCGTTCCTGACCGGCATCGATTTCTCGCGGGCTCTGCTGATCGCCTTTGCGCTGAGCTTCTCCAGCACCGTCTTCGTCGTCAAGGTGCTCGAAGAAAGAGGCGAGACGGCTTCGCTGCACGGCCGCATTGCGGTGGGCATCCTCATCGTGCAGGATCTGGCCGCCGTCGTCTTCCTGGCTCTAGCGGCAGGTGAGTGGCCTACGGTTCGGGCGCTGCTGTTGCTGATCCTGATTCCGCTGCGGCCGCTGCTGACCCTGGTCCTGCAGCGCGTCGGCCATGGCGAACTCCTTGTCCTCTACGGCTTCCTGCTCGCCCTGGGTGGAGCGGAAGCATTCGAGCTGGCGGGCCTGAAGGGCGACCTGGGCGCCCTCGTCCTCGGCGTGCTCATCGCCAGCCACGACAAGGCCGACGAGCTTGCAAGGACCATGCTCGGCTTCAAGGACTTGTTCCTGCTCGGCTTCTTCCTCTCCATCGGAGTGTCCGGACCGCTGACGACGGAGGTGGCACTCATCGGCGCGGCGGTCACGCCGTTCGTGTTCTTCAAGTCGGCTCTCTTCCTGGGTCTGCTGGCGGGGTTCAGGCTGCGAGCCCGAACATCGCTGTTGGCGTCGTTGAACCTGACCAACTTCAGTGAATTCGGGCTCATCGTCGCCGCCGTCGGCGTCGCCAACGGCTGGCTCGACAGCCTGTGGCTGAGCGTCGTCGCGGTCGCGCTGTCCCTGTCCTGCGGCATCGCCGCGGGACTCAATTCCGTCGCCGATCGGATCTACAGGAGATACCGGACGGCGTGGCACCACCTTCAGCGACGAGAGCGTCTCGCCGACGACCGGCTGCTCGACACCGGGGGGGCGACGATCCTCATTCTGGGCATGGGGCGCATCGGCGCCGGCACCTACGAAGCGATGCATCGACGGTACGGCGAGACGGTCGTCGGGGTGGACATCGATCCGAGAACGGTAGGGAACCATCGGTCGGCGGGGCTCAAGGTGCTGCTCGGCGACCCGAGCGACGCGGACTTCTGGGACCGCCTTCGGGGCACGAACGTCATCGAGCTGGTCATGTTGACGCTGCCGAACCTGACCGCAAGCCTCGCCGTCCTCGACCAGCTCAGGGCCGCTTCGTTCAGGGGGCGGGTCGCCGCCACGGCCAGGTTCCCCGATGAGATCGAGCCGCTCGAGCGGGCGGGCGCGGCGGTCGTTTTCAACGTCTACGAGAAGGCCGGCGCCGGGTTCGCCGCGCAGGTGGCCGCGCAAGACACCACTCCGCTGATCCTGCCACGAGGAATCGGTTGATTCTGTGCTCTGGGCGTGCGGCCGCTACGGGCTGGTTGAACGGCATCGCGCGGTACACGTAGTCCCTGGGATTGCGCGGCGTTCTACGGACTGGCTCGGAGTTCTACGGGACACTAGTCGCGTTCTGGAAGCGCGAACGCCACCAGCTCCGGCACCTCGCCGCCGACGGTCAGCGCGATGAACTGCCGCCCCTCATGCATATACGTCATCGGCGTCCCGATGGCGCCGCCGGGCAGATCCACCGAGCCGACGATCTCGCCGGTCGCCTTGTCGCGTGCCACCAGCCGCGGGCCGTTGTCGTTGTCGGCGCCGCCGGCGGTCAGGGCGCTCACCAGCAGCGTCTTCGTCAGCACCGGCCCGCCGCGGCCGTCGCCGCCGACGGGCGGCAGGTTCAGGTTGCGGAGCCTCGGGTGGTTGCGGAAGCGGTTGCCGTCGCCGTTGGGCTGCATCCAGGCGTGGTCGCCGGTGTTGAGGTCGATGGCGGTGATGCGCGAGTAGGGCGGCTTGAACAGCGGCAGGCCCTGCGGCATCAGCGACGGCGTGGCGAAGCCTCCCTGGGTGAGCTCGAGGTTGGCGCCCTCGGCGTCCGGGGTGATGTACTTCATGATGGAGTAGGCGTTCTCCGACGGGATGTAGAGGATGCCGGTCTCCGGATCCACCGCGGCCCCCATCCAGTTGGCGCCGCCGCCGATGGCCGGGCGCTGGATCGTCCCCTGCAGGCCCCCCTCCACTGAGAGCATCGGCGGCGAGTACAGCCCGCCGAGCCGATGGTTGCGCACCGCCTCGACCGCCAGGGCGCGGATCTCCGGCGTGAAGTCGACGAGCTGCTCGATGGACGAGCCCAGATCCTCGAAGGGCAGCGGCCTCGTCGGGAACGGCTGGGTCGGCGACAGCACCTCGCCGGGCAGGTCGGTGTCGGTCTCCACCGCGCGCTCCTCGATGGGCCAGACCGGCTCGCCGGTGACGCGGTCGAAGACGTAGGCGTAGCCCTGCTTGCTGACCTGCGCCAGCGCCTTGATCTCGCGGCCGTCGACGGTGACGTCGACCAGGTTCGGGTGGGTGGGGAAGTCGTAGTCCCAGACGCCGTGGTGCACGGTCTGGAAGTGCCAGATCCGCTCGCCGGTGCGGATGTCCAGCGCGACGAGGCTCTCGGCGAAGAGGTTGTCGCCGAGGCGGTGCCCGCCGTAGTAGTCGTTGGTCGGGGTGCCCGTCGGCAGGTAGATGTAGCCCAGCTCGTCGTCGACGCTGAAGGCCGACCAGACGTTGGTGCCGCCGGTGTAGCGCCACGAGTCGTTCAGCCAGGTGTCCACGCCCAGGTCGTCGGCCTGCGGGACGGTGCGGAACGTCCACCTCGTGTCGCCGGTGCGGGCGTCGATGCCCTTGACCCAGCCCGGCGCCTGCTCGCGGGCGATCGGCTGATCGGATATGGACATCGGGGTCACGACCACGTCGTGCGCGACGATGGGGGGCGAGTTGAGGCTGATCCAGGGATGGCCCTGGTTGTCCACCGTGCCCCGGCCGTTGCGCGGGATCCCGTCGGCGATGTCGATGCGCCCGTTGTCGCCGAAGCCGCGCGCCGGCTCGCCGGTCTCCGCGTCGACGGCCAGCAGGTACCCGTCCGGGGTGCCGTAGAAGATGCGCGCCTCGTCGCTGTCCGTCCACCAGGCCAGGCCGCGCGTGCTGTAGCCGCTGGTGTTGATCGCGAACCGCGTGCCGCGGACCACGTCCGGGTCGTGGACCCATTCGACGGCGCCGGTCCCGGCGTCGAGCGCGACGGCGAGCCGGAGGGGCGTCACGATGTAGACGGTCCCGCCGACCATCAGCGGGGTGACCTTCATGTTGAGGATGCTCAGGTCCTCGTGAATCTCGCGCAGGGCGTCGAGGTCGAGCGTCGCGTCGGCCGAGCGCCAGCGCCAGGCGATCTCCAAATCGTTGAAGTTGCCGGCGTCGATCTGATCGAGGCCCGAGTACTTGGTGCCGCCGAGGTCGCCGCCGTAGGACGGCCACTCGCCGTTCGGGGCCCCGTGCTGCGCGAGGGTGGGGCCGGCCACGGCGAAGAACATCGCGCACGCGGCGACCACGCCGAGGATCGATGACCGCCGGAATCGGGTGTCGGAGCGATGCGGCGCGAATCCACGAGCGTAACCTGTCACTGCAGTCCTCCTGGTGTCCATCCGGCGCCCGCAGCGCGTATCCGGCACGGGTTCGCCGGCGTGCGGTTCGATTGGCTTGTATTCGAGAAGCCGGCGTCAATCGCCTCTGCCGCCTGCATGCGAGGTCCACAGGGAAAGGAGGCGCGCGGCACTGTGGCCGCGCAGCTCCCCGAACTCGCGCGCCGGCTGAAGAAGCGCTGTGAGCTTGTGCCGCCGCGGTTGTCGTCAGCGAAGCTCCCGACGCGACCAATCAGGGTGCGCCGCCACCATCAGGGTGCGCTATCGCGGCTGCCATTCCTCGGTCGCCCTGGTCTGTTCGTTTCCCTTGCCGGCGCCGAGGTCGCGCAACGCTTGCGCCGAGTTGCCGCTCGGATAGCGGGTGATGTCGGGCCGTTCCAGGCGCCGCGCCTCGGCGCGCTCGGCCAGCGTCAGGGCCGTCGTCCCGCTGCCGTTCTTCATGTCGAGGTCGGCGCCGTTGGCGGCGAGCAGCTCGACGACCGTGGCGTAGTTGCGCTGCGCGGCGCTGTGCAGCGGCGCGGTGCCCGCGTGGTCGACCTGGTTGGCGTCTGCACCGTGCTCGATGGCCGCCTTCGCTGCCTCGTACGCCGCGCGCTCCTCGCGGTCGGGGTTCCGCAGCGAGCTGTTGAAGGTCCGCCCCCGATTGTGCGCACCGCTGACCGCGGCCAGCAGCGGCGTCTGGAAGCCCCCCGCGACGTGCGGCGGCCCGACCCCGCCGGCCCGCTCGAAGACGTAGGCCCAGCGCTCGAGCGTGGTCAGCGTCGGGTCGGCGCCCCAGGCGGCCAGCGCGCGCATCAGATCCGCTTCCTGATAGTAGGCGGCCAGCCAGTAGGGCGTGGCGCTGGCGAGTTGCGGCGCGATGGCCCAGTCCTGGCCCGCGCGGCGCAGCGGCGTACCCTTCTCGATGCGCCGGTTCGGGTCCGCGCCGGCGGCCAGCAGCGCGGCGGCCAGCTCCGGGTCGCCCCGCAGGATCGCCGCGTGCAGCGCCGTGTACCCCGCCCCGCCGGCGTTGGGATCGGCGCCTGCGCCGAGTGCGAACCGCGCGAAGTCGAGATGGCCGCTGTGGGCAGCCACGACCAGCGTGCTGGCGCCGGTGGGCGCCGCGTCGTCGACGTCGGCGCCGGCGCGGACGAGCCGCCGGCCCGCTTCGACGTCACCGTGGCGTGCCGCGAACAGCAGCGGCGTGTACCCGCCCCGGTTCCAGACGAGGCCCTGGTCGTACTGCGACCCGTTGGTGGACGCGGCGTGCATCATGCGGGGTCGGATGCGGGAACGGGCGTGGACGTCCGCCCCGTGCGCCAGCAGCACCTCGATGATCTCGTGATGGCCCTGCGCCACGGCCCACATCAGCGCGGTCTGCCCGCGGGAGCGTTCCCTGGCGTCGACGTCGGCGCCGCGGGCGGCGAGAAGCCGCACGGCGCCGGCGTTTCCGGTGCGCGATGCGGTCATCACCGGCGTCTCGCCGTTCAGCAGCGCGATGTCCGGGTCGGCGCCGGCGTCGAGCAGACGCTTCACCATGGCGGCGCTGCCGTTGTCGGCGGCCAGCCAGACCGGCGTCGCGCCGAGCTCGTTGGCGGCGTCCACGTCCGCGCCTGCGTCGAGCAGGAGTGCGGTCACTTCCGGATCGTTGCGGTAGGCCGCCCAATGCAGGGCGGTGGCGCCGTCGGGCTGGGCGGCGTCCACGTCGACCCCTTCGGCGATGAGGGCGCGAACGGTGCCCGCGTCCTGCGCGCGCGCCGCCTCGACGATCACGGGCGCGTCGACGCCGCTGGCCGCCGCCCGCGGCCCCCCGGCCAGGAGCGCCGCGACCACCGCCGGGAGCAGCGCGGGGAGCCTCCAATCGTTCGCGATGCGCGTCGCCTTCATGTCCACTTCGCCTCCTGCGCGGCCGGGCGCGCTGCCCCTCCGCCGTTGCCCGTCCGTTCGGTTCGTGTGCGAGAGTCCGATCATGCCCGGGTCGAGCCGATCCGCGGCCCATGCTAGCGCAGCGGGAGGCGATTGACAATGCACGGCGGGTGCGTTCAAACTAACGGATCTCGTTACCTCTCCATTCGATCCGAAAGGGGCCATCGGTGCGCAAGATCTGGTTCGCCGCAGGTGTCGCCGCCGTCGTCATGCTGCCGGCCGCGGCGGTCGAGACGGCGTTCGCGCAGGCCGCGGAGCCGGCCGCCGCGTCCGTGTCCCCGCAGCGTGCGCTTCTCGATCGCTACTGCGTCACCTGTCACAACGAGCGCGTGGTCGCCGGCAACGGCAACGGCATGATGGCCGAGCAGTTGCGCCTCGTCGGGCTGGCTCTCGACGCCGCGGACGTCGACGACGTGGCCGAGGATCCCGAGCTCTGGGAGAAGGTGGTCCGCAAGCTGCGCGTGGGCGCGATGCCCCCGCAGCCCCGCTCACGCCCCGACAAGGAGACCTACGACGGCTTCCGCCGCTGGCTCGAGGACGAGCTGGACCGCGTTGCCGGGGCGCGTCCGAATCCCGGCCGGACCCAGGCCTTCCACCGCCTGAACCAGACGGAGTACCGCAACGTCATCCGCGATCTGCTCGACCTGGAGGTCGACGTCGACGCGCTCATTCCGGCCGACGCACCCGACCGGAACGGGTTCGACAACATCGCCACCTCGCTCTCGCTGTCGCCGGCCCTGTTCGAGCGCTACGTGTCGGCCGCCAAGAAGATCGGCCGCCTCGCGATCGGCGAGCCCCCCACCGGCGGCGCCGAGATCGCGACCTACGACGTCCCGCTGAACCTGATCCAGAACGACCAGCGCAGCGAGGACCTGCCGTTCGGGTCGCGCGGCGGGGCCGCGATCCGCCACCACTTCCCGGTCGACGGCGAGTACCGCATCAAGGTGCGCCTGCAAACCAACTACGTCGGCTACGTGCGGGGCATCGACGCGGCGCACGAGATCGAGTTCCGGCTCGACGGACGGCGCGTCGAGCAGTTCCGGTTCGGCGGCGAGGCGCCGGGGATGCCGGCGCCGATCAGCTTCGCCGGCAACATCCGCGGGACGGACGACTGGGAGCACTACGTGCTGCACGCCGACGATCCGCTGGAGGTGACCGTCTCGGTCGCCGCGGGCCCGCACACCGTCGGCGTCTCCTTCCCGCGCGAGACGTGGGAAGAGGAGGGCGTGCTGCAGCCGCGGCAGACCGGTTTCGCCCTGGCCATCAACGAGATGCCGGACGGCAACCCGGCCCTGTCGAGCGTGCAGATCACCGGGCCGTTGCGCGTGGACGGACCGGGCGACACGCCCACCCGGCGGCGCATCTTCACCTGCCTGCCGGAGGCCGCGGCTCCCGAGGCGGAGCAGGAGGCCTGTGCCCGGCAGATTCTGGGCGCCCTCGCCCGGCGCGCGTACCGCCGCCCGGTGGGCGAGACCGACGTGGCGACGCTGCTGGAGTTCTACGAGTGGGGCCGGGCCGACGGCGGCTTCGAGAAGGGCATACAGTTCGCGCTCGAGCGGCTGCTGGCCGATCCCGATTTTCTCTATCGGGTCGAGCGGGATCCGGTGGACATCGCCAGCGGCGCCAGCTATCCGGTCACCGACATCGAGCTCGCCTCCCGCCTGTCGTTCTTCCTCTGGAGCAGCATTCCCGACGACGAGCTGCTCGCGGCGGCCGAGAACGGGACGCTGAGCGATTCCGCGGTGCTCGATGCACAGGTCCGCCGGATGATGGCCGACCCGCGCTCGCAGGCGATGGTCGACAACTTCGCCGGCCAGTGGCTCTACCTGCGCAACATGGGCGGCGTCTACCCCGACCCGAACATCTTCCCGGAGTTCGACGAGAATCTGCGCGAGGCGTTCACGCGCGAGACCGAGCTGTTCATCGGCAACCAGTTGCGGTCCGACGCCAGCGTGCTCGAGCTGTTGTCGGCCGACTACACCTACGTCAACCAGCGGCTCGCCGAGCACTACGGCATCCCCAACATCTACGGGAACCGGTTCCGGCGGGTGCAGCTCGACGGCACGCGGCGCGGCGGTCTCCTGGGCCACGGCAGCGTCATGACCGTGACCTCGTACCCGAACCGCACGTCGCCGGTGCTGCGCGGCAAGTGGGTGCTCGAGAACCTGCTCGGGGCGCCGCCGCCGGAGCCGCCGCCGGACATTCCGGCGCTCGAGGAGCGGAACGAGGACGGCGAGCCGGTGTCGATGCGCGAGGCGATGGCCCAGCATCGCGAGAACCCCGCCTGCTCGGTGTGCCACGCGCCGATGGACCCGATCGGCTTCTCCCTGCAGAACTACGACGCCATCGGCGGGTGGCGCGACGTCAACGAGGGGGGCACTCCCGTCGACGCTTCCGGCGTGCTGCCGGGCGGCGAGCGCTTCGATGGCCGCGCCGGGCTCGGCGATCTGCTCCTGGATCGACCGGACGAAATCGTCGGCACCATTACCGAGAAGCTGATGATGTACGCGCTCGGGCGCGGCCTGGAGCACTACGACGCCCCGACCGTGCGCAAGATCGTGCGAAAGTCTGCTGGCGAGGACTATCGCTGGTCGTCTATCATTCTCGGCATCGTCAACAGCACCCCGTTCCAGATGCGGAGGTCAGACTCATGATCGTCACCCAGAAATCCATCCCCCGCCGCACCGTCCTGCGTGGAATCGGCGCGTCGCTCGCGCTGCCGTTGCTCGACGGCATGGTGCCGGCGTTCGCCGCCATCCGCAACTCGGCGGCCCGTCCGGTTCGGCGCTTCGGTGTCGTCTACGTGCCGAACGGCATGGCGATGAAGCACTTCACGCCGGCCACCGAAGGGGAAGGGTTCGCGACCACCCGCATCCTGAAGCCCATCGAGGCGTTCAAGGATCAGATGCACGTGCTGACCGGCCTCAACGCCGTGCCCAGCAACGCGGGCGTGCACGCCAGCGCGGCCACCCGGTTCCTGACCGGCGTGACGCCGGCGCGGACCGAGTCGAACCTGCAGGCGGGCGTGTCGGTCGACCAGCTCGTCGCGCGCAGCTTCGAGCAGCACACGCAGCTCGCGTCGCTCGAGATCGCTCTCGACAGCCGCGACGTGTCGGGGTCGTGCGACGTCGGCTTCAGTTGCACCTACACGAACACCATCGCGTGGCGCAGCGAGACGACGCCGCTCTCCGGCGAGAACAACCCGCGCGCGGTCTTCGAGCGCCTCTTCGGGGACGCCGGATCGACGGACTCTGCGGCGCGCATGGCTCGGATCCGGAAGGACCGGAGCATCCTCGACTCGGTGACCGAGAAGGTCGACGCGCTGCAGCGCGGCCTCGGCCCCAACGACAGGGTCCGCGTCAACGAGTACCTGGAGGCGGTGCGCGACATCGAGCGGCGCATCCAGCGGGCGGAGGAGCAGAGCGACCGCGAGCTGCCCGAGGTGGACCAGCCGGCCGGCATCCCGGCGACCTACGCCGAGCACGCCAGGCTGATGTTCGACCTGATGCTCCTGGCCTACCAGACCGACCTGACCCGCGTCAGCACCTACATGATGGCGCGCGAGATCAGCGGCCGGACGTATCCCGAGATCGGCGTGCCGGACTCGCACCATCCGACGTCGCATCACCGCAACGACCCGACCCTCTACGAGAAGATCGCGAAGATCAACGAGTTCCACATCTCGCTCTTCGGGTCCTTCCTCGAGAAGGCGCGGGCCACGCCGGACGGCGACGGCAACCTGCTCGACCACATGATGCTGCTCTACGGCGCCGGGATGTCGGACAGCAACCTGCACGACAACAAGGGGCTGCCGATCGTCGTCGTGGGCGGCGCGTCGGGTCAGCTCAGGCCGGGCGGGCGTCACCTCGTGTACAAGGAGAAGACGCCGGCCACCAACCTGCACCTGACCATCCTCGACAAGATGGGCGTGCCGGTAGAGCGCATCGCCGACAGCACCGGCCCGCTGAATCTGCTGACGGTCAGTTGATTCGAGGCGCGGGGAGCGCGGCGGAACTTCGAGGCCCGGCAGCGATGCCGGGCCTTTTCTTTGGCGACAAGGATGGCGAAGGGCATCTCGATGCCGCGTTGGCAGCTTCACTTGGACCGCCTTGTTGTGAGCCGGCGATTGTGACGGCGTATCGAAAGGCAGGCGCGTCGGCGGAACGCTATCCCAATACGGCGGAGCTGTTGAGGGCCGTCATTGGAACCGACAGGCTGTCCGGTGGAATTACGGAAAGAGACCGCAAGAAATGTGATGGACTTGCCGATGCCTGGAACGGTTCGCGTATTGTCCCGTCCTGCTCGTCATGGCGTCGTCAGATGGACGCTCTGGCGGCGTACTTGACTGTCCAGACGACCTTCAGGTTCCCTGGCTCTTCACGATGGACCCGATGACGTACATCGATGCGAACGAAGCAGACGATGACAAGCTGCAACGAGCGGACGTCAAACTCTTGTCGGCAACGCTGGGCCGGTACGTGAAGAGCGGACAACCGGGGGTCGCCGCTTTGTTCGTATATGCCATGTGGAAGGAGCGGTTGCCGTTCTGGAGATTCGCCGACGAGCTTCAAGTCGTGATTGGGGCGGTTTCCCGTTCCTTCTGGCTTACCCACCGGGGAGGAAGTAGGAATCTCGCGGCATTGCTTTGCTCGGGCATCGAACTTCCACCCGCTTTCGCACCGGCCGGAGTGACCGCCGGAAGGATGTGAGTGTTCGGCGTCAACTACTTTTGCCGGTCGACGACAATTATTCTTGCCGGCGCGCTAGCCGTCACGCCCGAAGCCCCTGGGCAACTCGACGGCCTCCAGTACCGACAGATCCAGGTTCCTGCAACTCCAGGAGCGTCTGCACCGCGTCGTTCCACTGCTGCGGCCGCGATCTCCGGTCCGCGGGCCGACGGTACCGGATCCGGGATTCGCCGGCCTTGCTCCGCTCCCGGTACCGTGCCTGCCGCTCCGCGTTCGTCAGCGCCACACGTCTATCCTGCACCGTTACGTAACGGACCGCGGAAGCGGTCGGCCGAGCGATCGAGACGCAAGCGTGGCGACAGACCCACCGCTCGGTTGCCGTCGGCATCGGTGTACACGTGCACGTTGGTCCGCGACAGCGGAGCGGCTCCCCGGCGCCGCACTTCCGGCAGTCGAACGTGGGCCAGCCTTCCGGCTGGCCCGCAAGGGCTTCCCGCACGCTCGGCCACAGGCAGTCACCCGAAGGGCCGGAGCGTAGCGGAGGACCCGCGCAGCGGGTTGACGGCCTGTGGTTGAGTGTGCGCGAGGTAAACGTTCCGAGTGCAGCGAGGGCCTTCATAACCGCCAGCTCGCCGATGTCTCGGACTACACAGGTTTCAGGAAGCAGCGGGTCGACGGCGCCGCGGCAACAGCGGACCCGGCGGACGGCCACGACGTGCGGGCGGTGGTGATGGCGCCGGCGACGTCGGCCGCGACGGGTCAGTTCGATAGCTCGGCACGTCGAACTCGAGTACCACCGAGTGGTGTACCAGCCGGTCGATCGCCGCGGCAGTGGCCATCTGGTCGCGGAAGATCCGGTCCCACTGGCTGAACACCAGGTTGCTGGTCACCATCACCGAGCGTCGCTCGTAGCGCTCGGCAAGCAGCGTGAACAGCACCTCGGCCTCGTCGGGACTCTGCTGCACGTAGCCCAGGTCGTCGGCCAGGATCACCTCAAAGAGGTCGAGCTTGCGCAGTGCCCGCGGCAGGTCGAGGTCGCGTTTGGCGCCGAGCAATTCCTGCACCAGGGCGTAGGTCGGCACACACAACACGCTGTGGCCGGCTTCGACCAGCGCGTGCGCGACCGCGCACAACGCGTGGCTCTTGCCGACGCCCGGCAGACCGAAGGCAAGCACATTGGTCGCCGTCTCGAGGAACGCTCCGGTCGCCAGCGTCTTCAACTGCTGTACGACCGGCCCCGGTAACCGGCCGGTGTCGAGCGTCTCGAATGTCTTGCCGGGCGGCAGACGCGATGCTCGTCGCAGCCGGGCAATCCGGCGCTGGCGGCGTGCCTCGGCTTCGGCCTCGAAGACTTCCAACAGCACCGGCAGCGCGTCGTGGTGACCGGCCTGCGTCAATCGCGGTACCAGCTCGTCAGCCGCCGTCGTCAGGTTGAACTGCGTCAGCAGCGTCGTCACCTGCGTGCTCGGTACCGTCATCCTTGCAGGCCTCCGGTCAACAGCGCGTCGTACCGCGTCAGGTCCGGCCGAGGGATGTTCACCACGGGAATGGTCGGGACCGGCGGACTCACCTCGGCCTGGACGCTGGCATAGTCGCACGCGACGCCGGCGTCGAGTCGGGCCCGAAGCGTCGCCTCGACCGGTCGTTCACTGGTCGTGGCCGCCAAGTGCAGCAGCCGCACATACTCGACGTCGGCCCGCTCGCCGTGCGTCCGCCCCAGCGCGTCATACGCCGACCGGAACGTCAGCGACGGAAACAGCTCTTCCCGGAAGCGATACCGCGCAAAGGCCCCCGGCTTGCGGACCAGACTCCCGATGATGTGGCGATAGTCGATCCGGTGGTCCGCCGAGCCCCGCAGCCGTGGCATCGTGCACAGCACCCGGCCGCCGTAGAGGACCTCGACCGTCGACGGATGCTGGCGCGCTTCGACCGTGTGACCGATCAGGCGCGACGGCACCGAGTAGATCCGGCTGCCGATGCGAATCGTGCTCCACTTGCGCACCCGGCACTGGAACGTCGTGTACTCCGGGATCCGCGCCGCCGGCAACGGCCGCAGAGACAGACGCTCCTCGGCCAGCCGAGCCGCCGCCGGCCTGTTCCGCTCCTCGTCGACGACCGCACGCACGAAGCCCAGATACGCCGACTCGTCCGCGAAGTCTCTGTCGCCCCGCAACAGCAACGCCTGCTCGATGGCCGTCTTCGTGCGGAAGTGCGCCTGCTCGGCCACCCCGTTCTCGTGCGGTTTCCCCGGCTGGATCCGCGACGAGTCCAACCCGTAGTGGTCCAGCACCTGCCGGAACCGCGCCGTCAACTGACGCCCACCGCTGCGTTTCAGCTCGTGCGTCGCCGCTGACAGGTTGTCGTGACGAAGCAACGCCGGCACCGCGCCCAGCATCCACAGCGCCCCCTGCAGGCCCGCCACCAGCGCCTCGAACGTCTCGCTCAGCGCCAGTCCCACATACGTCCACTTGCTGTAGCTCAGCACCCACTCGAACAGCAGGTGCGCGAACGGCACGCCCCGGATCGTCACCCGCAGGTCGCTCGCGTCGGTGAAGTCAAACGCCGCTTCCCGGCCCGGGACCGCCACCTGCTCGAAGTACACCTCGCGGTCCGCACCGTACTGCACCCGCCAGTCGCGGACCCGTCGCTGCAGCGTCCGTAGCTGTCCCTCCTGAAAGCGACCCGGATGCCGCCGGCACAGCGCCTTGAACAGCGTCAGCACCTGCAGCCGGCCGTCGGTGTCGGCCGCCAGCTGCGGCACCACCTCCGACTCCCACACCTCGGCGAACGGGTCTTCCCGCGTCCGCCACGTCCGCGGCCCCTTCGCCGTCGACGGCAACGCGCCGCTCTGCCACTGTCGCGCTGTCCGCTCGCTCATTCCCGCGGCCGCCGCGGCCGCCGCCAACGTCTTCCCCGACATCCGTTTCTCTCGCAATCGTCGAACCTGCGCATCCGTGACCAACCCGTCCTCCACGAGGAAAACGGGCAGTCTCACACGACTCTGGGTGGGTCCACGAACCGGCGATCGCGTCCTCGGCAACCGGCAGAAATAATTGTCGTTGATCAATGTGAGCGACGATCTGGTGCAATCGCACGCCTGTGGGGCGCTGCGGAGCCGGGTCGGGTATCGTTACGTCGTCGGGAGCAAAGGTAGGCGGGGAGGCTACGGAATGGACCATCACGGCGACATCGGCCTGATTCATGAGAGTGACAGTACGGATAAACAGAGATTTCTCCACATCTACCTATATCTCGACTCCACGAGAAAGGACCTGAGAGAGGCGGCACTCGATCTCGGCTGTGAAGACCCGCGGATAGATGTTGTCGGGGTCATTGACGACTACATGAAATGTGCACATTGATCTTCATGGTAACCCAAAGGCGAGACGACTTTGAGCTGGAGAGAAGCACGCAGCAACTCGTCAGGCAGCATCACGAGGCCTGATCGCGGTCAACCTGTCCTTCAGAGAGATTCTGGCGCGTTCCAGGTCGTAGGCCGCTTGCAGCCGAAGGAACAGTCCTTCCGAGAGGCCGAAATACCTGGTTAGCAGCAGATCGGTCTGTGCAGTCACGGCCCGCTTGCCCAGCACCATTTCATTGATGTGCCGTGGGGGCACGCCGATGGCGCGTGCCAACTCGGCCTGGCTGATTCGCATCGGCTCCAGGAAGTCTCCCAGCAGGATCTTTCCTGGATGGGGGTTCGGCAAGGTTGCAGCATGGTCGACACCGTACGACTCGCCGACATCGGCGACTCGGTCGGGTGGTGCCGGCTCACGTATTGCGGGTGGTTCAGGGAATTGCACGGACTCGCGGCGCCCCGTGGTGATAGGCGTTTCCAGCACGATGCGCGAATACGGCACGCGAGGCGCCGCCCGCCTCGATTTCGACGGCTCGGAGCCACCTCGGCAGCTGTCTTTTCAGGTAGTCGTCAGTCATAGATAGTGTTCGGCAGAAAACCCCATAAGTTGTTGATTCTACCGGAGATACCGTGGATTTCAAGTGGCAAAGATCGTCCGAATGTCGTATTCTTGGGGGCGATCCATGAGGAATCGGCCCATTTCGGGAGTATCTTCGCGACATTGACATCATGAGAGAAGTGCACAGGTCACAGTTTCAACTCGGCCAGGTGCCCATTGAGGAGATCTGGATAAACCCGAAATCGCGGGATGACATTCCCGCGGTGTTGAAGGGGCTTCAGCACATCTGGTGCGACGAGGCGTTGCGTGAGCAGCTGTTTGCGCTGCTGGACGAGCACATCCTGCCGGAGGCCGACCGCACGGTCGGGCGTCCGGGGATGGATTTGTGGCAGATTCTGGTCCTGGGCATTCTGAAGCAGGGGCTGGGCTGCGACTTCGACCGTCTTCACGAATTGACGAACCATCACGATACGATACGCGCGTTCCTGGGCCACAGCGACTTCGGTGACAAGACGCATTACGAGTACCAGACGGTGGTCGACAACGTGTCGTTGTTGACGCCGGAGTTGCTGTCGGCGGTCGGGCGCCTGGTGGTGGAGAGCGGGCACAAGGTAGCAAAAAAAAAGCCTGGCGAACCATTACGCGGGCGGTGTGACTCGTTCGTCGTCGAGACGGACGTGCATTATCCGACGGACGTCAACCTGTTGTGGGACGCGGTGCGTTGCCTGCTGCGGGAGACGGGGCGGACGGCTGAGCAGTACGCGGTGCGCGGCTGGCGTCAGTGGCGCCATCTGTCGCGGGAGGTCAAGAAGCTGTTCAACAAGGTGCGCTCGACGCGGCGAGCGCAGCGGCATCCGGAGCGGGTGGAGGCGTATTTGGCGCGCTGCCGGGCGCTGGTGGAGCGCGCAGAGGCCACGCTCGACGTTTTGCGGGACGAGGGCGTGGGGGAATTGCGCTGCCGCTCGATCGCAGACCTCGTCGCTCACGCGCGGCGGCAGATTGACCAAGTGGAGCGTCGTCTTCTGGGTGGCGAGACAATTCCTCACGAGGAGAAGGTCTTTTCGATTTTCGAGGAACATACGCGCTGGGTTTCCAAAGGCAAGGCGGGCACGCCGGTCGAACTCGGGGTTCCTGTCGCTCTTATCGAGGATCAGTATCAATTCATCCTTCACCACAAGATCCTGTGGGAGGGCGAGGACGTGGACGTGCCAGTGCCGCTGGTGCGGGAAGCGCAGGAATTGTATCCGGAGTTACGGGCGTGCAGTTTCGACCGCGGCTTTCACAGCCCCGCCAACCGGGTGCGCCTCGATGCACTGCTCGACGTCAATGCGTTGCCGCGGAAAGGGTATCTTTCGAAAGTCGACCGGGAACGGGAAGAGGAGGAATCGTTTGCGGCGGCGCGGCGTGCACATCCGGCGGTCGAGTCTGCCATCAACGGGTTGGAGCATCGAGGACTCGACCGCGTTCGCAGCCATGGCGCGGAGGGCTTCGCGCGAACGGTCGCCCTGTCGGTGCTGGCGGCCAACCTGCATCGCATCGGGTTGCTTCTGCAGAAGCGGGAGCGCAAGCGACAGCAACGTATCGCCTGACCACCTGTCATCGTAATCAGGCCGGACTCGGAGCCGGCAACAGACGGCACGGTCTTACTGTCCTTGGAAACAGGACATCGGTCTGACTTGCCGACCTTCGCCCATCCGCAGCTCGTCAGGCGCCGTCGTCGCGGCCGGATTTCGTCCCGAAATCACGCCCAGGATGCCACGACTTGGCGCAGATCTCTGCCCGAAACGGGGTTTTCTGGCTGACACTAGATAGCCTTCATTAGTTCTACGAGCCGATTGCCGGAAATGGCACGCCGAAGCACCTCCTTGTCGAGTTCGAGTCCCACTAGTCCCTCGTCGCCCAGAAGAAGCCCTAGCTTTCGCGCTGCACGGCGTCGCATATCTCTGCTGGCGCTCATGATCCGGTACACTACCTCCCTTTCACCGGACGCAAATGACTCCGGTTCTGGCCTCACGATCGTCGACCCGGCCGGAAGCAGCCGCATCTCATTACGCAAAGTAGATTCTACCACGTTCGACACCTCTGGTCCCGCACTGCGCGGCGCGAGCCGCAGATCGCAGAAGTACGGTTGAGGCGTGGACTGGTCGGGGCCGAATTCCGCACGGGCACACTGCCAGGAGCGGGTGAAGACCCGAACTCGAAGGCGGTCATCGGCAGGTAGCTCCAGCTCGATGACGTTATAGGCGGGGATCCAGACGTCATGGGTTTGTACCGGATTCACGGCGCCAGAAGCGATTCGAACAAACAGCCCATCATCGGACATCGCGATGCCAGCCTCGTGCTCGTGCCCGGTCAGCAGGAGTTGCGCTCGAACGAGCCAAGGATCTATGATCTTTGCGTCCCGCAACCATCTGAGGGGATGGTGACAAAGGGCAACCGAGATTGCGGAAGAGTCTTGCGCAATCGGTGGGAGCTGAAATTCCCCGACCACTACGCGTTCGACGTCGTTTTCGTACGAGTCGCTCTCGTCGGAAATCCACGAAGAATTGACACCGTGAATGTACAGACTACGGGCGCCAAGGTCTAGAATCTTGGGCTTCCAAAGGAAAGGTTCCTGATCTATCGCGCATCCGTATCGTAGCGCAAATTCGTTGTAAGCTTCCAGTGGTTTAAGAAACGTTTTCTTCGCGTCGTCATCTCGCAACAGGCCTAGCAGAACCTCCGAAATCACCCTGGCATCGACTCTTCGCAACTGGAAGCGTACCGCGCGATGGAGTGCGTTCTGCTGGTCACGGTCAATGTCATGGTTTCCCGGTACGCAGACGACATGATTCGCTGAGATACCAACCAGTTCGCACGTCTGGTCGAGAAACTGCGCTGCCACTTCGTACTCGACTCGCTTGCCCCTGGCTGCAATGTCACCGACAACAAGAATGCCATGCATGTCTCCTAGCTCGCCGTGCATTGTTTGTATGTCTTCAAGCATCCTGTCGCGCACCGCGCGATCGACGTTTGTGTCAGGTGAGCCATCGCAGGGGGTGAAATGGATATCCGACAGATGAAGGAAGCGCACAGATTCTCTCCTTATTGTTCGTGGTGCGAGCCTGAATCGCCGCGCCATCGCGCCGGTTTGATGTCGCGTCGACCGGTAACGGGGCGAGGACAACTAGTGGTCCGTCACATCACAATCTTCGGGTAGACGGACTTGAGTTTACAGCGAGCATCGTCGACCCTCATCTGCCAGTCGACACCGCGTTGGGTGCCATTGATGTCGCTGGACCACGCCGACACTTCGCCGTGCAGCGTCTCCAGGTCGCCGATGCGGCGTTCCCGCAGGCATTGGCGCGTCATGGCACTGAGCTCGTTCTCCGCGATGTTCAGCCAACTCCCGTGTTTCGGCGTGTAGCAGAACTCGAGGCGACGAACCAGTTCTCGTGCCCGCACCGGCTCGAACACTTCGTAGAAGGCACCCTTCGTGTGCGTGTTGAGGTTGTCGCACACCAGGGTAACCTTCGGGCACTCGGCGTAGCGGCCCTCCAGCAGGCCGGCGACCTCCACCGCCCAATCGGCCTTCGTACGCCGGGCTCGGGCCGTCGCCTGCCGCCAACCCGCCAGCGGTTCGCTGAACAGGAAGACCGAGGCCGTGCCGGCCCGTTCGTACTCGTAGTCGACGCGTCGGGGACGCGCCTTCGTGGCGGCCACCGGCGGGCGCGTTTCCTTGACCAGTTGCACCGGCTGGTCATCCATGCACACGACGGGGCAATCCGGGTCGTAGGGCTGCTGGTACAGATCCAGGACCTGTTCCATGTGCGCCACGAACTCGGCATCGGTCTCCGGCGGGATCACCCAGTACTCGATTCTCCGCCGGGTCATCTCGTTTTTTCAGCGTCCGCCGGATCGTTTCGTGGCTGACCGACTCGACGACCCCCAACTCGACGACACGGCGCGCCAACAGCCGCAACGACCAGTTCGCGTAGCCCTTCGGGGGCGACCCCAGACGCAGGGCGATGACCTGCGCCTCCTGTTCGCCGTCGAGCAGCTTGAGGCCCGGGGGCAACGCCCGCCGTTGGCGTTCCAGCGCCCGCTCGAACCCTTCCAGCACGCAACGTTGGCAAATGTTCTCGACCGTCTTGGTGCGACACGAAAAGGCATCGGCAATCTGCTGGTCGGTCCACCCCGGTCCGTCCGCATCGGCCTTCAAGAGAATCTGAGCGCGGCGCACCTTCTCGCTGCTCCCCTTGAGCTTGCGGACCGTCTGTCGACAGATCTCGCGTTCCTGCGCGGTGAGTCGAACGATGTACTTTTTCTCCGGCATGAAAGCTGTCTCGGCTTGAGATCAGCTTCCCGATAGTCCTAATGTTGACACGTGACGGACCACTAGACGCCGAGTCCGTTTCGGCGCTGCCTCTTCCTCTGGCGCGCGTCTGGGCTCTGACGGGTCGCTACTCCCCCGTCCGTCCGGCGAAGGGTGGCCGCTCGTCACCAAGGTGTTGGCTCTCCACAATCGGAACCGACTCTACCCCAGAACCCTCAGGAGCGGGTTTCCCCCGCTCTGCGGGATCGAGTCGTGGAGGATCATGCGGCGCCGCATCGGTTGGAACCGCCGCGGTCACGGTGCCCCCGATCCTTGAGCTGCTCGTTGCTGACGGAGGCCTCCGACCTGTTCGACCACAACGATGGTTTTTCCTCGCTCCGGTCCGTACGACGCTCTCTACGGCCGTCCGGGATCGAGCGATCACTAGCGATCACAGACCACGCGTCGAGTGGTCATCGCCTGTCGGTCTCGCAAACGCCCACCCACCCTTGTCGACAAGCCCGAGCGTACAGCGCCGCGGGCTCCCGGTCCGTGATCTTCCCCTTGCTGCGGAGCACAATCGGATAGTCCTCAACCGTCGGCGGCGCCCGCTCAAACGCGCCACCACCATCGAACACCGCCCGAGAGTTCCCGCACGCCATCTCGAACCCCAGCTCACACCCCCGCTGAAACGCGAACAACGCCTCAACCTGGCCGCCACCTTCACGACCCTCCCCAACCCCCTCCACCCCCATCGAGAACTGCCTGCAGCACCCCCGCCTCGTTGCACGCCCACCCCGAGCCCATGTTGCAGAGCCCGGACTGCTTCGAGACGAGGAAGCTGCACGCATGCGGCGGCCCTTGCTCGCAGGCCTCCTGCCAGAACGGCACCCACTGCCCGGGATGCCGGTCCCCGACCCCGCCGGCTCGCGCTGATCGCGGCGAACACGACAGCCCACACCCCCATGTACGCCAGGTGGCGCCAGGTGGCGCCAGCGTGCGCCCGAACGCCGCCGGATCGAACCGCCGCAGGACCGCCGAACGTGCCGCCCTGTCGATCACGATCACCGACAGGTTCAGCAACGGCACCTGCAGCAGCTTGTCGAAGAAGGTAGGCGCCCAGAGACGACCCAGCACCACGTACAGCACGACGGTGCTCAACCCGTAGAGCACGCCAAACAGGATCCGCCCCAGCTCCGTGCGCGGCGAGGTCGACGGATCGGTGAACAGGAGGTGCATCCCGAGAAACACGGCGATCGGAATGTACGAGTCGTAGAAGAAATAGACCCCCGTCACCGCAAAGTAGGCGAGCCCGAACAGATACGTCGTGACCACCGCGGCCATCGTCATCGTCGGTCACGCCGAACAGGTACTGGCCGGGCAGCGCGATCAGGAATATCCACAGGTACATCTGCGGCGGATAGAACTGCGAGATGGCGATGTCCTGCCTCCGCGTGACGTCGGTCAAGCCCGGTGACGATGAGTGCGAGCGCGAAGACGGCGAGCGGGAACGACGCGGCGTTGAAGATGTGGACGAGGCGGCCGTGGTCCCGCTCCCAGCGGATCAGCTCCTTGGCCGCGAAGCCGATCGCCACCAGCAGGAACTGGAAGTGGAACCAGTCGTCCGTGAACCAGAGGAACAGGTTGATGCTGAAGATGACGGGGACGGGGCCGAAGCCGAGCCGGTGGTTGTCCCGCCGCGACCAGCCGAGCAGCAGGTCGAACTCGTAGGCGAAGACGAGCTGGCCGGCGATGAGGGGGACGGCGTCGTAGACCGGCGCCCAGTGCCAGCCCCAGTAGAGGAGGACGGACCCCTGCGCGCAAACCTGCAGGTAGTGCTGCGCGCGCGGGGCGATCTCCAGCGTCCTGCGCCGGCCGCCACGCAGCGACCCGGCGAGCAGCAGGACGTTCCACGCGCCGAGCGCGAGCGCGGCCCCGAGAAACGACCGGAAGAGCGTCGGGTTGTCGTGGACGCGGTCGACGAGAACGAACGCCGCCAGGGCGAGCGCGGGAACGAGCGCCGACCCGAAGGCGCCGGCCGGCGAGAGGGAGATTGCGCGTTCACCAGCACGGCGCGCACCATCCACCTGGACGACGTGGAGCTGCCGCCCGACGGACCTACATGGGGCACTCGGCGGGCCGCTGGGAGGGCGACACGCTGGTGGTCGACATCCGGCGGAGGGTGCCGCCGGGCGACGCGTTCTACGACTGGTACCGCAAAGGATCCAGTTGGCCGCGTTCTCGTCCTTGATGGCCCGCGCCTCCGGCGTGTACGGGATCCGGCCGTCGCCCTCGACGACGCCGAGCGAGCCGGGGACGCCGCCGGCCGCGCCGAGCGCGAGCACCGGCGCCGCCGGGACCTCGACGTGATGACGGCGGTCACCGCCGCGGAGATCCGGAGGTCGGAACTGAGGTAGCATGATTCGGCAGGTGAGTCGTGGACAGCACTAGCAGCGAAACGGACCTTCTGAGTCGAATCACGTCGAACCCGGCCATCTTCGGCGGCAAGCCGATCATCAGGAACCGTCGTCTGGCCGTCGAGCATGTCCTCGGCATGTTGGCCGCCGGCGATACGTCGGAGATCGTGCTGCAAGGCTACCCCTGGCTGGAACCTGACGACATCCGCGCGTGCCTGGCATACGCCAGACGCCTCGTCGGACACGAACGCATTGAACCGGCGCTCGTCGAGTCCTCGAGCTGGTGAAGGTTCTGCTCGACACCTGTGTGTGGGGCGGGGCCACCTCGGTCCTGCGCTCCGCGGGTTACGATGTCGAGTGGGTCGGCGACTGGTCTGCGGATCCGGGGGATGAACAGATCCTGGCGACGGCCGCCGCGCAAGGACGGGTACTGGTCACGCTCGACAAGGACTTCGGCGAGCTGGCGGTCTTGTATCGACGTCCGCATGCTGGAATCGTGCGGCTCGTGAACTTGCGCGCGCAGGATCAGGGCCCTGTGTGTGCCGCGGCTCTCCATCGCTACGGTGCTGAGCTCGAGCAGGGGGCGATCGTGACCGCCGAGGAGCAACGCGTGCGTATCCGCCCACCGGACGTCACACACCGATGACCATCGGTGCCAGCCTGCGGTCCGACGGGATGTCGGGCTCGCATCGGCGGCACGCCTACGCAAGAGCAGCGGGCGAGTCATCATCGGACTGACTCGCAGGCGCCCACCCATCCCTGCCGGCAGGCCCGCGCGTGCAGCGCCGCCGGCTCCCCGTCGGTGATCTCCCCCTTGCTGCCCCGAAGGACGATCGGATAGTCCTCGACGGTCGGCCCCGTGCGCTTGAACACACCCCCACCGTCGAGCAACGCTCGATAGTTCCCGCACGCCACCTCAAACCCGAGCTCGCACCCCCGCTGGAACGCGAAGATCGCCTCGACCTGCCCGTCTCCCTCGCGATCCGCCCCAACCCCTGCAGCACCGTCGAGCCCAGCCTGCAGCACCCCCGCCTCGTTGCACGCCCAGCCCGAACCCATATTGCACAGCCCAGACTGCTTCGCGGCCAGGAATCCGCACGCGTGCGGCCGCCCCTCCTCGCAGGCCTGCTGCCAGAACGGCACCCACTGCCCGGGATGCCGGTCCCCGACCCCGCCGGCCGCGCTCATCGCCACGAACACAACAGCCCACACCCCCATGTACGCCAGATGCCGCCGCCGCGGCGCCAGCGCGCGCCCGAGCGCCGCCGGATCGAACCGCCGCAGCACCGCCGACCGCACCGCCCGGTCGATCACGATCACCGATAGGTTGAGCAACGGCACCTGCAGCAGCTTGTCGTAGAAAGTCGGCGCCCCCGCCCGGCCCAGCACCACGTACAACACGACCGTGCTCAACCCATACAGCACCCCGAACGCGATACGCCCCAGCTCCGTCCGCGGCGAGGTCGACGGATCCGTGAACAGCAGATGCATCCCGAGAAACACGGCAATCGGAATGTACGAGTCGTAGAAGAAAAAGACCCCCGTCACGGCGAAGTAGAGCAGCCCGAACAGATACGTCGAGGCCACCGCCGCCATCGTCATCGTCGTCACACCGAAGAGGTACTGGCCGGGCAGCGCGATCAGGAAGATCCACAGGTACATCTGCGGCGGATAGAACTGCGAGATGGCGATGTCCTGCGCCCGTGTGACGTCGCTCATCCCGGTGACGATGAGCGCCAGCGCGAAGACCGCGAGCGGGAACGACGCGGGGTTGAAGATGTGGACGAGGCGGCCGTCCCGCTCCCAGCGGATCAGCTCCTTGGCCGCGAAGCCGATGGCCACCAGCAGGAACTGGAAGTGGAACCAGTCGTCGGTGAACCAGAGGAACAGGTTGATGCTGAAGATGACGGGGACGGGGGCGAAGCCGAGCCGGTGCGCGTCGCGCCGGGACCAGCCGAGCAGCAGGTCGAACCCGTAGGCGAAGGCGAGCTGGCCGGCGATGAGGGGAATCGTGTCGTAGACGGGCGCCCAGTGCCAGCCCCAGTAGAGGAGAACCGACGCCTGCGCGCAGGCCTGCACGTAGTGCTGCGGCCGGAGGGCGATCTCCAGCGTCCGGCGCCGGCCGCCGCGCTGCGACAGAACGAGCAGGACGACGTTCCACGCGCCGAGCGCGAGCGCGGCGCCGAGGAACGCCCGGAAGAGCGTCGGGTTGTCGTGGACGCGGTCGACGAGAACGAACGCCGCCAGGGCGAGCGCGGGAACGAGCGCCGCCCCGAAGGCGCCGGCCGGCGAGAGGGAGATTGCGCGTCCCACGACGGACAGTCTGCCCTCTCGTCAGCCGTTGCCGCAACCGCGGCTCACTTGCGATACCAGTCGTAGAAGGCGTCCCCCGGCGGCACCTTGCGCCGGATGTCCACGATGATGGTCTCCCCCTCCCAGGTGGTGACGAGCTGCTCCTTACGCACGTGCCCGTAGAGGAACTCCTCGACGAACTCGATGCAGCGGTACTCCAGAACCTGCATGTTGTCCTCCAGCCGGCGGTAGAGCGGCATGGAGATGCGCCACGGCTCGGTGAAGGTGTTCGGGTCCGTAATCGTCACCTCGTAGTGGATGGCGTCGGGCGAGATGGGCGTGAAGCGCTCCTCCAGCCGCAGCGCCTCGGTGTGGAAGTTGCCGGCCCGGTCGAACCAGTTCCTGCCGTTGAACTCGGTGACGTCGACCACCAGCGTGTCGCCCTCCCAGCGGCCGACCGAGTGCCCCATGTAGGTCCAGTCGGGCGGCAGCTCCACGTCGTCCAGGTGGATGGTGCGCGCCGTGCTGGTGAACGCAAACGCCATCTGGATCTTGTTCGTGCTCTGCACGATCTGGAACGGGTAGGGCATGTACATCGCCCGCGGAATCCCCGGCAGGTAGCACTTGAGCTCGGGGTCGCGGTCGATCCAGTTGGCCGCGTTCTCGTCCTTGATGGCCCGCGCCGCCGGCGTGTACGGGATCCGGCCGTCGCCCTCGACGACGCCGAGCGAGCCGGGGACGCCGCCGGCCGCGCCGAGCGCGAGCACCGGAGCCGCCGGGACCTCGACGAAGTCGAACGGATACGCACCCTGCTGTGTCACCATGCCCGCACGCGCGGCGTGGGCCTCCAGGTCCCAGTGCGCCTCGTTGTTCGCCTGCCAGATGCCGCTGAAGTCCGGCCGGCCGTCGACGGTGCGGACCGCGTCCGCCGCCTCCTGCCCCTGACCGGCCGCGCCGGTCATCGACGCGGTGATGACGGCGGTCACGGCCGCCGTCACGAGCACCGCGGTGACTATCGAGCCGCCGTATATCATTCGGTTTCGCACGTTGAACTCCCTGTTAGCGGCGCAGCGGATTGACCTCGTCTCCCGAGTCGGCGAAGCCCGCGGCGAAGCCCCCGCACCCGGCGCTGCACAGCGTGGCCGGATCGGGGCCGGTGCCGTCGGCGAACGCCTGCTCCTCGGCGCGCGAGCCTCGCAGCAGGGCGGGCATGCCGTAGTTGCCCTCGTGGCAGCGGGGCTCCTTGTAGATGCGGTTGAGCTGGTCGCTCTGCCGGCTGAGCTCCAGCGCAACGGTCCAGGGCGCGGTCCACGTCGTCGGGTCGTTCATCGTGACGATGTACTCCAGCGTGTCGGCGTCGACGCGGCGCCAGCGCTCCACCAGGTGCAGGTTCTCGCGCGAGCCCTGGTAGTCGGTCTTGGACGTGAAGTTGGTGACGTCGACCACCAGCGTGTCGCCCTCCCAGCGGCCGCGCGAATCGCCCCACCACTGCCGGACGTGCGGCGGCAGGTGCGGGCGGTCGGTCACCGGGATGACCCGCTGCCAGCCCTGGCCCTGCCCGGTGTCGTAGAAGATCGACACGGTCTGCGGCGACTGCACGACCTGCAGGAAGTAGCCGGCCGCGCCCCCGAAGTCGGGCAGCCTGGCCGACATGCAGCGCTCGCCGAGGCCGCGATCCTCCGGGCCGTCGGACCGGTTGAACGATCCGCCCGCCGCGGCGCCCGTCGCCGGATAGAACGGCGGCGGCTCGTTGCGGCGCGGCGACGGCGGCCCGTACTGGCCGCCCGCGCAGGACGGCAGGTTGTCGCGGCAGACCGCGGTGGCCTGCAGCAGCGCGAGCTGGTACTCGCGGATGGCGTCGCGGCGCGCCTGCGCCTCGGGCGTCAGCGGCGGAATCCGGCCGTCGGGCGGATCGATGATCAGCGACGTCCGCCGGCCCATGTACTTGTGCGACAGGTAGATCGCGGCGCTGTAGGCGCCGCCCACATCCTGCTCGCTGCCGCGGTCGGCGTACCGGGTGTCCTCGTATATGATGCGCGCCCGCTCCTGGTCGATCTCGGCCCGCTGCTCGTCGGTCAGGAACTCCTGGTCGGCGAAGCGGGCGGGCCGCTCCAGCGGGGTCTCGTATTGGGTGGTCCAGATGCCCTGCAGGTCCGGCTCGCCCCACGGGGTGGGGGCGGCCGGCGCGGCGTCCGACTGGTCGGACGGCTGCTGCGCCTGCCCCTCCACGGGCACCGGAGCCAACTGCAGTAACACGGTGACGCCGACGACCGCCGCCGCCACGCCGAACAGCTCCAGCACACGTCGTCTCATGACGAACCTCCAATCCGTATCCGGGAGCCCAGCCCGCGGCCCCCCATCCGCCGCCGTCCAGGTCTGGCCGCTACTGGCGATACCACGCGCGTAGAGCGCGGCATCGCGGTCCGCCGCGGCCGGCGCTTCGCCCGCCTCGACACGAGTGCCGAGACGCATCACTGCCGAGCGCCGCCCGCATCACTTCGCCCAGGCGACCCCCTCCGTCCGGGGGTCGACGCCCGCCGCCAGCACACCGTGCGCGTGGTCCACGACGATCGCGGCGTTCGAGCCCATCGACCACTCCGGACGGACCCGCAGCGCGTGGCCCTTCGCCTCCAGCACCGCGCGCACCTCGGCCGAGATGCCCCGCTCCACCGACAGGTCGCCCGGATACATGGTGTGCGGGAACGGCGAGGCCGGGAAGCTGCGCGTCGACCAGCGCGGCGCCTCTATCGCCTGCTGCACGTTCATGTTGAACTCCACCATGTTCAGCAGCGTCTGCATGGTCCGCATGATCTGGTCGTCGCCGCCGGGGCTGCCCAGGATGCCCCACGGCGCGCCGTCCTTCATGACCAGCGTGCTCTGCAGCGTGCTGCGCGGCCGCTTGCCCGGCGCCAGGGCGTTGGCCTCGCCGTGGACCAGCGAGTAGTAGTCGCCCCGGCAGGTGAAGCTGAACCCGAGGTCGCCGACGACCACCCCGGTCCCGAAGCCGCTGTGCAGGCTCGGCTCGAAGCTCACCATGTTGCGGTCGCCGTCGACCACCGCGATGTAGCTGGTGTCGCCCTCGTGATCGGCGTCCCCCGCGAAGGTGACGCGCGGGTGGGCCGGGGTCGGCGGCGGGTTCTCCATGAACCGCTCGGGAGTGCCCGGCCGGAACTCCAGCGACGCCTCGTCCGGGTCGACCAGCGCGCGGCGCTCGGCCGCGTAGTCCTTCGACAGCAGCCCCTCGTAGGGAATGGGGACGACGTCCTGGTCGCCGAGGTACTTGTCGCGGTCGGCGAAAGCCAGCTTCAGCGCCTCGGCGCTGGTGTGGACGTAGTCGGCGCTGTTGTGGCGCATGGCGGCGAGGTCGAAGCCCTCCAGGATGTTCAGCGTGAACAGCTCAGCCGGCCCCTGGCTGGCCGACGGGTTCTTGTAGACCTCGTAGCCGCGGTAGTTGGTCGAGACCGGCGTCTCCACCTTGGCGCTGTAGGCGGCGAAGTCCTCGTAGCGGTAGAGGCCGCCGTGCTCCTCGAAGAACCTGCCCATGTCGCGGGCGATGTCGCCCTTGTAGAAGCGGTCGCGGCCCGCCTTCAGCGCCGCCGACCGGCCGAGCTGGGCGTTCTCGCGCTCGGCCTCCACGATCTTCTCCAGCACGCGGGCGGCGTCGGGATTGCGGAAGATCTCGCCCGGCACGGGCGCGCGCCCGTCCGGGAAGTAGACCTTCATGGTCGTCGGGTACTTCCGGATCTTGGACGAGTTGGCGATGGTGCGGCTGAGCCCCTCGCTGACGGGGAACCCGTCGGCCGCGACCGAGATGGCGCGCCGCAGCGTCTGCTCGAAGGTCATCGTCCCCCAGCGGTCCAGGAGGATGTACCAGGCGTCGACCACGCCGGGGGTGGACGCGGCCAGCAGCCCGTCGCTGCGCGGCAGCTCGGCGTTGTTGTGCTGCTCGTACCACTCGATGGTGGCCAGCTCCGGCGCCATCCCCTCCGCGTTGATCGAGTAGACCTGCTTCGCCTCGGCGTCGTAGACCAGCAGCACCGCGTCGGCCCCGATGCCATTCATCGCCGGGTCGACCAGGGCCAGCACCGCCTGCCCCGCGACCGCGGCGTCGAAGGCGTTGCCCCCCGCGTCGAGTATCTCGACCGCCGCGGCCGTCGCCTGCGCCTTCATCGAGCTGACCGCGTAGTCCTGCCCGCGGATGACCGGACGGACCGTGCGGAAGTCGGGCGCGGCGCGCATCGCCGCCGAGCCGGCGCCCTCCTGCGCGGCCAGGTCGAGCGGGAAGCCGAACGCCATGAGAGCCATGAGGAGCGTCGCGCCGAACAGGATGCGGGTTGCAGCCATCGCTGCCTCCTTCGGATCCGGGTGCCTCGCCAGACGCGGCTACCGAAACAGGGCGCGAGCCGACGGTCAGCACGCGGTTGACGCCGGATCGGCCGGTTCGCCAAGTCTACTCCGGCACCGCCCCGCTGTCGTGCGTCAATCGTCTGCGCGGTTTCTGCGGCGCAGATGCTTGGGATGCGACAATACGAGCTGCGACAGGATGCGGCCATGACCGGTGTGCGTTCCATGACGCGACGCAAGCTGCCCATCGGCGTGCAGACCTTCCGAACGGTCCGCGAGGACCACTGCTACTACGTGGACAAGACCGCCTACATCCGGCGGTTGCTCGACGAGGGCACTCACTACTTCCTGTCGCGTCCGCGACGCTTCGGCAAGAGCCTGTTCCTCGACACCTGCAAGGAGCTGTTCGAGGGCAACGAGCCGCTGTTCGAGGGGCTCGCCATCCACGACCGGTGGGACTGGTCGGTGCGCCACCCCGTGCTGCGCCTCAGCTTCGGCAGCGGCAACTTCAAGGAACCGGGCTACCTGCACATCAATCTGATGGCCCAGCTCGACGTCCTGGAAGAGCAGCTCGGTGTCGCTTCCCGCTACGACACGGCCCCGGAGCGCTTCGGTCACCTCATCCGGACGTCGAGCGCGCAGGCCGGGCAGCGGGCCGTCGTCCTGGTGGACGAGTACGACAAGCCGATTCTGGACGCGCTGGACACGCCGGAGGTCGCCCGCGCCAACCGCGACTTCCTGCGCGGCCTCTACGCCGTCATCAAGGACTGCGACGCGCACATCCGATTCAGCTTCATCACCGGGGTGAGCAAGTTCTCCAAGGTCAGCCTGTTCTCGGGGCTCAACAACCTGAAGGACATCACCCTGCACCCACGCTACTCGGCCATCTGCGGCTACACCGACGCGGATCTCGACACCGTGTTCGCCCCGGAGCTCGGCGGCCTGGACCGGGGCCAGGTGCGCGACTGGTACAACGGCTACAGTTGGCGCGGCGAGGAGAAGGTCTACAACCCGTTCGACATCCTGCTGCTGTTCGACACACGCGAGTTCGCCGCCCACTGGTTCGAGACCGGCACGCCGACGTTCCTGGTCGACACGCTGTTCTCGCGGCGGGTCGGTTCGCTGGCGCTCGACGGCATGCTCGGCAGCGCCGAGTTGCTGTCCACCTTCGACGTCGGCGACATGCCGACCGAGGCGCTGTTGTTCCAGACCGGCTACCTGACCATCCTGCGCCCGGAGCCGCGGGGCGGGGTCATGTTCTACCGGCTGGGGTATCCGAACCGGGAGGTGCGGCAGAGCCTGAACCGGAGCCTGCTGAGCCGCATGACCGGGGACGCGTCGCGGCCGACAGCGCACAGCGCGCGGCTCTACGACCTGCTGCTGGTCAATGACTTTGCGGGTCTGGCGGCGCTGTTCGAGGCGTTCTTCGCCAGCATTCCGCACCAGTGGTACACGAACAACGACATCGCGAGCTACGAGGGCTTCTACGCCAGCGTGTTCTACTCGTACTTCGCGGGGCTGGGCCTGGACGTCGCGGTGGAGGACAGCAGCAGCCACGGCCGCCTGGACATGGCGGTGCGCTTCAACGGCCAGACCTACCTGTTCGAGTTCAAGGTGGTGGAGCTGGCGCCCGAAGGCGCCGCGATGGCGCAGTTGAAGGCGAAGGGCTACGCGGACAAGTACCGCGACCGGGGCGAGCCGATGCACCTGATCGCGGTGGAGTTCAGCAAGGAGGCCCACAACGTGGCGGCATTCGACGTAGAGCAGGCTTGATCCGCTACTGCTCCGTGGCGCGCGCCCCGACCAGGATGTTCTCGAGGCCGTAGTTCCCCTCGTGACACGCGTACTCGTAGAGCAGCCCGTCGAGACTCGTCATGGGAATCGACGCGGTCCACGGTCTCGTGTACTCCAGAGGATCGCTCACCGTGAACTCGTAGTCGATCGTGTCGTCGTCGGTCCGCGTGAAGCGTTCGACGAGCAGCGTGGTCTCGTTGGCGCCGAAGACGGTCAGCGCGCGTCCGTTCACCGGGATGAAGTTGGTGGTCTCGACCACCAGCGTGTCGCCTTCCCACCGGCCGCGCGAGTCTCCCAGCCACTGGCGAATCCCCTCGTCCACATGCGGACGCCCGTCCAGCGGGATGATGCGGGCGTCGTGGATCATCTCGACCAGGATCACGACGTAGCCCGGCGCCTGGAGGATCTGGTAGTTGTGGTTGTAGAAGCCGGGCATCATCGTGCCCGGCATCCCCCGCGAGATGCAGCGCTCGTACAGGTTTCGGTCTTCCGGTCCGGCCGGCACCCGGGTCCGATAGCTCTCGCGCGCCGGCCGACGTGCGGCTTCGAAGGGCGTGAACGGCGGCAGCCTGCCGTCCGGCGGGTCGACGATCAGCGACGTGCGCGCCATCCGGACGCCGCGCTCGACCCAGAAGTTGTTGTACGACCCGGTCTCGCCGGTTCCCGCGGCGATGCCCCGCTGCTCCCGGGCCACGTCCCCGGCCTCGTCGAGGGCCGCTCGCTCCTCTTCCGACAGGAGCTCGCGTCCCGCCAGATCGGCGGGCCGTTCCAGCGGCGTCGTCGTGCTGTTCGTCCAGCGTCCCTGCAGGTCCGGGTCGCCCCAGCCGGTGCGGGGTGACGTCCAACCGGCGGTCTCGTCCGCCTGCGGCTGGGCACCGATGCCGACCGGCGCCAGCGCGGCCAACGCCATCACCGCAATCGCCGCCGCAAGATATCGATGGGTCATTTCTCCCTCCCCGCTCTCGGCATCCGGCACCCGACGCCCGAGTTCTCTCGCCTCGGCCGATGTTCCTCCCGGCACCCGCATGATGAATCAGGACCCGACGGCGCGCAACAGCGAATGGCTTTGGGGTGCACGACAAAGAGAATGAGAATTTGCGTGGGCCGCGCCTCGTCGCGCCTTGCCACGGGGGCGCCTCGCCGCTCTCGGCGCACCGCGGGGTTTATCACGGACTCCTACGCCGGCACGGCGGCTGCGGCGGCGCCGGACTCGGTCCGCGGCGTCCACAGCACGTCGATCGCGTAGCCGAGATCGCCGCCGCATGAAGCTCTTCCTGAAGGTCGCGCTGTTCACGGTGGTGATGCCCGGCACGAGAGGCCCCTCACCGGTCGTCCGCCAGGTGAGACTTCAGGAAACGTCGAGGTCGAGCATGAAGCCGTAACATAATGCCGCGCACTTCAGGTAGCCCCGTTCCGGATGAGCCAGAAGCGACAGCGCGTTGGGAACATGGCCGGAGCACGCCCAGAGCCCCATTCGCTCGCCGTCGACTCCCAGCGATGCGGCGTGCTCGCGAACGTAGCCGAGCACGGCCTCCATGTCCGCCACCGGGTCCTTCGTCGCGCACGTGATGGCGACCAGTCCCGAAGCGGCCATCAACTCGGCCCAGGAGACGAACGAGCCGATGCGCTTCACGGCGCCGGGAAACCCCGGGACCAGGACCACGGCCGGGGTCCTGCCGGACGCACTCCGACCAGGCGGAGAGTACACGTCCATCGTCAGCTCGGCGTCCCCGGGCGTCGTGCAGGCAATGTCGCGCCGGACCGTGACCGCATCCATGCCCGGCAGGCTTCGTCGTCGTTCAGCCGATTGGTGATTTGCGTCGGGATGACGTTCCCGACCCAGACGATCGTGCCGTACATCGAACACGCGGCGCAACGTGAATTGGTTCGCTCTACGCGCCCATGATCTGAACCCGGTATCCCCTCCGGATCCCGAACGTAGAAGCCGTAGCCCAGGTTCTGGGCCGGCGTCAGCCCACGCTGCTCGAGGGGCTCGAGGGCGCGGGTAGCTCCGATCCGGGGTATACTGCCTGAGCACTGCTTTTCTGAGATCTGCCGTCGGCGTTCTGCCGAGGCCGAAAGCCCCAGCCCTCACCAAAGCCGAACTCGGTGGGCGAACGTGTCAGTGCACGTTCCGCCGGTGCAGAGTCGGCGTCACTGCAGCCGCCGCCGTCGGGCTGGCGACCGAGACGGGCAGCCTGTCCGTCACCGGTCAACCGACCCGCACATCTTCAGGCCGCGGAGATCGCGGCCGTCTGGAGGACCACATGTCGACACGATCCGGTTGCCGGATGGCTCTCGCCACGCGGCTCATGCTGACCGTGACCGCCTGGATCCTC
Source organism: Vicinamibacterales bacterium (assembly GCA_965116825.1). Classification (GTDB taxonomy): domain Bacteria; phylum Acidobacteriota; class Vicinamibacteria; order Vicinamibacterales; family UBA8438; genus WTFV01. The sequence continues at coordinate 1,049,171 of OZ220736.1, read as the reverse complement.
CTCGTACCCGGTCAGGTCTCGGTCGAAAACTGGGCGGGGCTGAACGCCGGGGCCATCGCCCTGGCGGTGACCCTCATCGTGTATCTCGATCGGCTGCAGCCGACGGGAACGACGTCGCAGGTGCTGTCCGAGGCAACCGACCGGACGGGCTTTTGATAGTCGCGAATCGCCGGAATCCACCGAGCCCGCCAACCTCGCCGACGACGCACCGCCCGGCCGGGACGGAACGGGACGCATCGGCCATCGTCTACTGCGAGGGCAACTTCGGGGACGCCGACGGCAAGACCGCGAACGGGCTGGTCCGGCACTCGGAGCGCTACGAGATCCTCGCGGTCATCGACAGCGGCAAGGCCGGTCTCGATGCCGGCGTGGTGCTCGGCGACGGACCGAACGACATTCCCATCCGGCGCAACCTCGCCGACGCGCTGGCGCATGCCCGCTGCACGCCGGACTACTTCATCATCGGGATCGCGCCGGCCACCGGTCTGCTCTCGCCGCACGAGCGCAGGGTGGTCCTCGAGGCGATGGCGCTGGGGATGAACGTCGTCAACGGCCTGCACGAGTTTCTGCAGGACGACCCGGAGTTCCTCGCGATGAGCCGCGCGAAGAACGTGGCGATCCTCGACGTCCGCCGGCCGCGCGCCAAGAAGGACCTGCGCATCTTCAGTGGCCGCCTCGCCGAGGTGACCTGCCCGCGCATCGCCGTGCTGGGCACCGACTGCGCCATCGGCAAACGGACCACGGCCACCATTCTGACCCGCGCCCTCAACGAGCGGGGCGTCAAGGCGGTGATGATCGGCACCGGCCAGACCTGCCTGATCCAGGGCGCCCGCTACGGTGTCGCGCTCGACGCGATTCCCTCGCAGTTCTGCTCGGGTGAGCTGGAGGCCACGATCGTGGACGCCTTCGAGTCCGAGCGGCCCGACGTGATCGTCATCGAAGGCCAGGGCGCGCTCGGGCACCCCGCGTTCTCTACGTCGAGCCTCATCCTCCGCGGCTGCCATCCGCACGGGGTGGTGCTGCAGCACGCCCCGGGACGTCCCCACCGTTGCGACTACGAACAGATGCCGATGCCTACCGCCGCCGCCGAGATCAACCTCATCCAGACCTTCGCGGACACGACCGTCATCGGCCTCACGATCAATCACGAGCACATGACCGAGGCCGAGGTCTCCGCCGCCATCGTCAGCTACGAGCGCGAGCTCGGCATCCCGGCCACCGATGCGCTGACCCGGTCGCCCGAGCACCTGGCGGACATGGTGTGCTCGGCGTTCCCACAGCTCGAGGGGACGCCGGTCGCCGGCGTGCGATGAGCGCGCCGCGACTCGAGATCGACCTCGACAAGATTCGCCACAACGCGCGCACCCTGGTCGCCCGGCTGGCCGGCCGGGGCATCTGGGTGACCGGCGTCACCAAGGCGACCCTCGGCTCGCCGGCGGTGGCCCGCGCCCTGCTGAGCGCCGGCGTGACGGTGCTCGGCGACTCCCGCATCGAGAACATCGAGGCGCTGCGCCGCGCGCGGGTGCCGGCGTCGATGGTCCTTCTGCGCGCGCCGATGCTCAGCCAGGCGACCCGCGTCGTCGCGCACGCCGACGTGAGCTTCAACACCGAGATCGACGTCATCCGGGCGCTCTCGTCCGCCGCGCAGGCCTCGGGACGCCGTCACGGGGTCGTGCTGATGGTCGAGCTCGGCGATCTCCGCGAAGGCATCATGCCCGGCGACCTCGAACACGCCGCGCGTGACACGCTGGGCCTCCCGAACATCGCGCTCCGGGGCATCGGCGCGAACCTCGCCTGCCGCAGCGGCGTGTCGCCCGACGCCAGGAACATGGCCGAGCTGTCCGCCCTCGCGGACTCGCTCGATGCGACGCTCGGCCAGCGGGTCGGCATCGTCTCCGGAGGCAACTCCGCCAACCTCGACTGGGCCCTCGGCGCCGCGGACACCGGGCGGATCAACAACCTCCGCCTGGGCGAATCGATTCTGCTCGGTCGCGAGCCGTTGCGACGCAGACCCATCGACGGGCTGCACTGCGACGCCATCAGCCTCGTGGCCGAGGTGATCGAATCGAGCACCAAGCCGTCGCGGCCCTGGGGCACGCTCGCCGAGTCGGCGTTCGGGACCCCGCCGCCGAGCGCGGACCGGGGCGACGCCTCCCAGGTAATCTTCGCGCTCGGGCGTCAGGACACCGACCCCGAGGGGCTCCACGCGCCGCCGGGCATCGCGATCCTTGGAGCGAGCAGCGACCATCTCGTCGCGGACTCCGGCCAAGACCGGCTGTCGGTCGGCGCCGAAATACGGTTCCAGCTCGACTACAGCGCGCTGCTGCACGCCATGACCTCCCCGTTTGTCGCCAAGATCATGCGGACCCCGGCACACGCCGAGCCGCACGACCGTCCTCGGCGTGATCTGCCGCGCGGAATCCTGCCACGGGTTGGTAGGATCGGCGCACCTCGTTCGGTGGTGTCGCGCCCGCACGTGTGAAACGCGCCCTCGCCACCGAGAGTCTTCGGCACCATAAAGGAGGGAACCCTTATGACGCATCGCTCTTCGACCCGCCGCGGACGCACCGTCCTGCTTGCCGCCCTCGCCGCCCTGCTGCTGGCCGGCGCGCCGGCCGCCCATGCGCAGGACCTGACCCCGGAATCGGCCGCCGCGGTGAAGGCCGCGTACCTCGCCGACATGGAGGTGATGCGCGGGAAGTTCCTCGGGCTCGCCGACGCGTTCCCCGAGAACCTCTACACGTGGCGCCCGATGGAAGGCGTCCGCTCGGTCTCGGAAGTGCTGATGCTGATCGCCAGCGAGGGCTACGGCTTCGCGCCGATGGCGCTCGGCGCCCCGACCGCGATGAGCCGCGAGGAATCGCAGGGCCTGTCGGAGATCACCGACAAGGCCGCCGTCATCGACCACCTGACCAGGGGCTTCGCGTACGCGCAGGAGACGATCGAGGCCATCGACCCGTCAACCCTGACCGGGTCGCGCTCGCTGTTCGGGCGGGAGCGGTCCTCGCCGGAGCTGATGCTGTTCGTGGCCGGCGACATGCACGAGCATCTCGGCCAGCTCATCGCCTACGCGCGGACGAACGAAATCGTGCCGCCGTGGAGCCGGTAGGAGTCAACGCCGGGGCTCCATACCAGTCGGATAGCGGCTGGCGGGTGTCTCCGTTTCGGGGACATCCGTCGGCCATCGCCCGACTTAATGACGATGCGCCACCGAACGGCGTCGGCCCGGGGGCCCGTGAGCTCCGGATCCAGCCCGTTGCACATCAGATCCGCTACTGCATCGTCTTCCGCTTCCGTCACCGCACGCCGTCCATGAACTTCGCCCGCAGCGCCTCCCGGTTCACCGGCTCGCCGCGCAGGTAGACACTGTCGATCCGCCGCGTGCTGGTGATGTCGTCCAGCGGGTCCGCATCGAGCACCACGAACGACGCACTCTTGCCCTCGGTCACGGTGCCGAGGTCGTCCAGCCCCAGGACCTCCGCGTTGATCCGCGTCGCGGACTCGAGCGCCTCCATCGGCGTGAGCCCGCAGCCGGCCATGTCGCGAATCTCGGTGTGCGTGGTCCAGGCGACGCTGACGCCCGAGTCGGTGCCCATGCCGATGATCATTCCCGCCTCGCGGTTGCGGGCCAGGTTGCGGCACTGCAGCTCGAAGAAGTCGCCCGGCCCCTCCACCGCCACGCGCTCGGCCTGCGCGCGCAGGTTCTCGATCTCGAACGGCGGGAGCGTCTCGCTCAGCCACGGCAGGTCGTCGAGCGTCACCGGCGAGCCCGGCAGGTTCGGGATGGTCCAGACGTCGGGATGCTCGCGGACCAGTGTCATGTACTCGTCGTCGATGTCGCGGTCGCGGACGGTGTGCGCGAAGCCGTCGATGCCCGCCCGGATCAGGTCCTTCGCGTCGGCCAGCCCGCTGGTCGAGCCGAGGTGCGACGCCACCCGCATGCCGCGCGCGTGCGCCTCGTCGATGACCGCCCGGTAGACCTCCGGCTCCAGCTTCGGGACCGTGCCGCCCCGGTCGTCGACCCAGATCTTGATGATGTCGACCCCGTGACCGTCCAGCTCCGCGACCGCCGCGCGCCCTTCTTCCTCGGTCCGCGCCCCGCGCGGAATGCCCGACCGGTACTCCTGCTGCGGCCCGGCCATGGGCGTGGCGGCTATGCCCCTGCCGGACGTCAGGAAGCGCGCCGCGTCGGGCAACCGCTCGTTCCGCAACTCGAAGGCGAGCGTCTCGTCGAACTCCAGTCCGAGGCTCATCGTGGCCGCGACGCCATGGTAGGCGGACCGCTCGAGGTGCTCGACCAGGTTGGCCAGCGTGTAGTTGTCCTTGCTGTGCGTGCCGTCCTTCACGTTGGTGAGCCCGATGTGCTGGTGCGCGTCGATCAGCGCCGGGATGACGGTCTTGCCGGACAGGTCCACGCGCGCGGCGCCCTCCGGCGCCTCCCGCTCACCCTGGCGGCCCACCCACGCGAAGACGCCGTTCTCGACCAGGAACGCCGAGGTCTCGATGGGCACGCCGCCGTTGCCGTCGATGAGCCTGGCCCCCTCGAACCAGGTGACATCCCGTGCCGCCGTTTGTTCCTGCGCGGCGACGCACTCGACACCGAGCACGGAGGACGCGCAGACGTCGCAGTCCCAACACACCCTCGCCGCGCAGCCCAGGCTGGTGATCGCGAGAACGCAGACGGCCAGCAAACCCGGCAGGGCGAAGCGCCATGGTGTCCCGGCTGACGATTCGGTTTCCGGCATCGGTTACCTCCATCCGGCAGCGCCTCGGGCGCGGCACACCCGCTCGGCAGCGCTGGCCCGACGCTGCCCCATGGTACTCGCAGCGCCACGGCTCCCGGCGCCCAAGTGATGAAACGTGCGGTGCTGTATGATGGCCCGATGGACGACTTGCATGCACGTGCCGCGCGCGGCGCCGGCGGAACGATCGCCGCGGCAACTCGGGGCGCGGCACCGGGCGAGCCTCTGCGCCATGAGGAGCTCCGCTTTCCCGGCTGCATTCGCATCTCCCTGTCGCGCGACGAGTTCGAGGACTTCGATGACCGGATCGAGTACTGGGACGCCCGTACGGAGACCGCCTGGGTGGTCGCCGACAAGTACGGCGTCCACGAAGGAACGTCGCGGCGGCTGCCGCACCTGGCCGAGCGGATCGCCTCGGTGCGCGGCACGCCCATCCACGACCGACGTGCGGCCGGGGAAGCTGCCGCTCTACGAAGCGTGGGGGTTTCCGGAGCTGTGGGTGATCGTGCCGCCGGAAGGGGGCTCGCCCCGGCGTCCGGCGGGGTGACGATTCACCGGCTGGAGGGCGGCAGGTACCGCTCGGCGCCGGCGAGCGGCGCGTTTCCCGGCTGGACGGCAGGGGAGATCTACGACGGGATGACCGAGCCGACACCGTCGGACGCGACCTACCGGGTCCTGGAGCGTATCGGGCGGACCCTCGGCGCGCGTGAAGGGACCGGCCCCGCCGACGATCCGCTGTCGAGCGCGCTGATCGCGGAAGGACGCTTGGAGGGTCGCGCGCGGGAGCTCGCAGCAGCGGCCCAGAGCCTGCTGCAGGTTCGCGATGTCGCCTTCTCACCGGCGTTTCCGGAGCGCGCCGCGGCTCTCGCCGACGTATCGCGGGACGCCGTGATGGCCGCGGCCTACGCCTGCGCGGACGAAGCGGACTTCTGGGACCTCCTGGCGGTCGATTCTCGTGACAGGATGAAGTATTGAAGATCGGCGAGCCTGCCGGCGAGGTACGAATCATCTGATTCGGTCAGCCGCCTTCTCCGCGTCCTCCGGCTCTGCCCCTGTCGCCACTCCTACAGTGCGTCCCGCGACATCAGGAAAGCGTGCACCTGCCATATCTGGTCAGGCGAGAGCAGCTCCTGGAAGGCGGGCATGTTCGTGCCCTCGCGTCCTCCGTTCACCGTGTCCAGGAACCGGCCGAGGGGGAGCCTGTTCCGGAACAGGCTCGGACCGGCGCCGCCGCCCGACCGGTGACACACGACGCAGCGCGCGCGGTAGATCCGTTCGCCGGCGGCGATCGCCGCCCCATCGCCCAGCAGGGGATTGGCCGCGCCGCTCGCGTCGGGCACGGACGGTGCGGACGGTGCGGACGGAACGGACGGTGTGCCCGGGGCGATGGGCTCGGCCCCTTCCGTGGGTTCGAAGCCGTATCCCGGCAGCACCCGGCCGCCCAGCGTGTGGCCCGGCTCGCCGACCCGCGGCAGGCCGCCCGGCAGCGGCGTCAGGTTCGTGCCCGGCTGCAGCGCCCGGGGACCGCCGTCGAGCGCGAACACCCACAGGTTCCCCGCCTTCGGCTCGGTGTAGTAGAACGTCATGTCCCCGCCGATGCCGCCGGACGGCACCGCCACGTACTGCGTCCCGTCGAGCGCGTAGGTGATGGGGCTGCCGATGATGCCCGAGCCGGTCTGGAACTGCCACAGCACGTCGCCGCTGCGGGCGTCGAGGGCCATGAAGTAGCCGCGCATGTCGCCGGTGAACACCAGCCCGCTGGAGGTGGCCACCGCACCCGCCCAGAAGGGCGCTGGGCTCACCACGCGCCACATGACCTCCTGCTTCACCACGTCGAAACCGACGAAGTTGCCGGGGTTGTCGCTGGTCAGGTACTGCTGGTAGTCGCCGCCGAGATAGGCCTCGCCGTTGGTCGGCGGCTCGAACTGGTCCTCGGCCCAGAACCGGTAGCCCATCGCCCACTGGTTGGACATGAAGTACAGCGCGCCCAGGTCGGGGTTGAAGGCGAGCGGCTGCCAGTCGATGGCCCCCTCCAGGCTGGGAATGATCGGACCCACCTCGGGGCCGCCGGACTGCGCCAGCATGTCCGGATTCACCTGCGGGCGCCCGTTCTCCGGATCGAGGCCGAAGGCCCAGTTGATGCCCGGCACGATCGGCTCGCCGTAGAGGAAGCGGCCATCCGTGCGGTCGAGCGCGTAGAAGAAGCCGTTCTTGTCGTGGTGGAACAGCGCCTTGACCGGCCCGTGATCGCGCAGGGTCACGTCGGCCAGCACCGGCGTGCTCACCGCGTCGTAGTCCCAGCAGTCCCACGGGGTGTACTGAAAACCCCAACGAATCTCGCCGCTGTCGGCGTCGATGGCGACGGTGGCGGCCGACCACTGGTTGTCGCCCTTGCGGACGTGGCAGTTCCAGGGCGCGGCGTTGCCGGTGTTCCAGTAGACGAGGTTCAGCTCGGGATCGAAGACGCCCGTCGTCCAGGTCGGAGCGCCGCCGTTCTTCCAGGTGTCGCCCGGCCACGTCTCGTTCCCCGGCTCGCCCGGTCCGGGGATGGTGTAGGTCGTCCAGCGCAGCTCCCCGGTCAGCGCATCGTAGGCCTTCACGAAGCCGCGGATGCCGTACTCCCCGCCGGCCACCCCGGTCAGCACCATGCCGTTGACCACCAGCGGCGCGCCGGTGATGCTGTAGCCCTGCCGCCAGTTGACGACCACGCTCTCCCAGACCACGGCGCCGGTGTCCTTGTGGAGCGCGATCAGCCGGGCGTCCATCGTCCCGACGTAGACCAGCTCGCCGAACAGCGCCACGCCGCGGTTGTTCGATCCGCAGCAGTAGACGCGCTCGACCTCGTCCGACATCTCCGGCTCGAAGCCCCACTTCTTCGCCCCGGTCCGGGCGTCGAGGGCGAACACCCGCGACTCGTCGGCCGACAGGTAGATGACGCCCTCGTGCACGAGCGGCGTGGCCTCCAGGCCGCGGTTGTCGCCGCCGGTGGCGAACACCCACGCCGGATGCAGGCGGTCGACGTTGTCCGGCGTGATCTCGTCGAGCTCCACGAAGCGCTGGCCGTGGTAGTCGCGGCCGTACATCAGCCACGAGGAAGTGTCCGACGCGGCCTGCTCGAGGTCGGCCGTGGTGACCTCCTGGCCCTGCGCCGCCGGCCAGGAGAGACCGCCCATGACGAGGAGAACCGCCGCGGGCGTGGTCAGAAAACGCGAAGACCGCATCCAGCCTATTCCGGAAGCGCGAAGACCCAGATCACGCCGCTGCCCTGCGGCAGCGTGATGCCGGTCAGCCGCGCGTAGGAGGTGGTCTGGCCGATGCGCCCGCCGGCGCCGACCGCGAGGTACTGGCGGCCGTCGACCTCGAAGGTGACCGGGGCGCCCGAGATGTCGCCGTTCAGGCGCGTCTCCCACAGCAGGTCGCCGTCCTCGGCGTCGAGGGCGAAGAGCCGCCGGTCGGCCGTGCCGCCGAAGACGAGGCCGCCCCCGGTGGCGAGCGCCGCGGCGGTCATCGGCGCGCCGTTCTCGTGACGGTACTCCCAGGCGCGCTCGCCGCTGACCGGATCGAACGCCACGAACTCGCCGATGTAGTCGTAGCCGGGGACCATCTTCACGCGGCTGCCCATGCCCCGGAAGACGCGGCCGGGGACGTACTCCTCGGAGACGAACGTGACGTCCATGCAGGCGTTGTTGATGCCGACGTAGTAGAGGCCGGTCTCGGGGCTGTAGCTCGCCGAGTTGAGGTTGCGCGCCCCGTGCAGGTGCGGGCACACCTCGAAGATCTTGTCCGAGTCGACGTCTTCCAGCGTGGGGATCTGGTCCGGGTTGTAGATGGGGCTGCCGGTGTCGGTCCAGCCGGTGATGATGTTGTCGTAGCCGGTGCGGAACGCATCGATGAAGCGGCCGGTCTCGCGGTCGAGCACGATGCCCCAGCCAATCTTGCTGGTCTCGATGAGCGCCTTGTGCTCGACGCCGCCGATCACCAGATCGACCAGCATGCTCTCGGCCGTGGCGTCCAGATCCCAGTTGTCGGCCGGCACCACCTGGAAGTACCACTCGATCTCGCCGGTATCGATGTTCAGGGCCAGGATGCAATTGGTGTATAGCGCGTCGCCCGGGCCGCGCAGGGTCGACGCCCACGGGGTCGGCTGCCCGGTGCCCATGTAGATGAGGCCCAGCTCCGGGTCGTAGCTGATGGTGCTCCAGGCCAGCCCGCCCAGCGGCGGGATCTCGCGCTCGGTCCAGGTCTCGTAGCCCGGCTCGCCGGCCCGCGGCACCGTGTAGGTGGTCCAGATGTGCTCGCCGGTCTCGGCGTCGTGCGCCACGACGGTGCCGCGCCCGCTCCGGTCGCCGCCGGCGAAGCCCAGCACGACCTTCCCGTCGGCGACGAGCGGCGGGTGGCTGTGGCCCAGGCCGGTGGTGTAATCGCCGGTGCTCACCTCCCAGCGCGGCTCCCCGGTCAGCGCGTCGAGGGCCACCAGCACGGCGTCGGCCGCGCCGAAGTAGACCGTGTCGCCGAGGACGGAGACGCCCCGGTGCCGGCCGAGCGCCTGCGACTTCTCGATGTCCTCGGGATAGCTGCGCGTGTAGGCCCAGGCGACGTCGCCCGTCAGCACGTCGAAGGCAGTGACCCGGCCGCTCCCCTCGGAGACGTACATCAGTCCGTTGGCCACGATCGGAGTAGGCACCCAGCGGCTGTTGTCGCGCATCGAGAAGGACCAGACGAGGCGCAGGTCGGAGACGTTGTCGCGGTCGATCTGGTCGAGCGGGCTGAACCCGGTCACGTCATAGGTCCGGCGGTAGCTCATCCAGTCGCCGTCCTGCGGGTCGAGCAGCCGCTCCTCGGTGATCGGCTCCCATTCGGCGTCGTCGGACTGCCCGAGCGCGGCGCCGGCCTGCAGCATCAGGAAGACGGTCAGGCACACCAGCACGAATCGGCCGCTTCTATAGTCTCGCATCGCTTGTCTCCTCGCCTCGATCCTGAACCCTCGCGCATCATCGCCCATGCGGGCTAGCGGCGCAACAGCCGGGTGCAGTTCGGGACGCCCCGGATGCCGAAGCCCACATGCGGCAATCTGGCCGAGGACCACGACAAGTGCCTCGACGAAGCATTCGACTAACGCGAGCCCGCGACCTTCACGGTGACGATCTCGATGCCGTGGTACTGGCGGTGACGCACGGACGAGGCGTAGTGCCGCAGCAGGCGGAACGACAGCTCGCTCTCCTCCGGCGTCTCCGCGCGCTCGCTCAGGTAGGTCAGGTGGTCCTCGATGTTCTCCTTCTCGGAGACGACCAGGAACTCCGTCTCCACGGCCTCCCGGCCGGGGCGCGCGAAGAGGATGAGACGCGGTGCCTGGTCGGCCTCCGGGTCTCCGCGTAGCTGCAGGAGGCACTCGAGCGCCTCCTGGCCGGCGGCGCGCAGCCGCTCCTTCGACGCATCGTTCCAGCCGCTGCGGTCGGCGAGCTCGCACAGGAAGGCGTCGATACTCGGCAGCGCCGCGGCGTCCAGCTCCGCCTCCAGCCGCCGGCGCCGCGGGCTGGTCAGCTCCAGGAACGCGGTCAGCAGCACCGTGGCCAGCACGCCGATCGTCATGCCGTTGCCGAGCGACGCGCTCCACATCTCGCCGAGCACGCCCTCGAAGACGTTCCCGCTCCCCAACCCCACGCCGAGGGCCAGGGCCACTCCCACCACGAGGCCCTTCTGCGGATCGAGGCCGTCCTGGAACACCGTGCGGATGCCCTCCACGAAGAGCAGTCCCATGATGATCAGCAGAAAGGCTCCCATGACGGGGCTCGGCACCGAGAGCAGGATCGCCGTCAGCTTCGGCAGGAACGCCAGCGCGAACAGGATGCCCCCGATGGCGTACCCGACGCCGCGCGCCGCCACCCCGGTGAGGTTGATGAGCGACACGCTCGACGGCAGGTAGATGATGACGGGCGGCGTCACCGCGATGCCGGACAGCAGGATGCCGACCCCGCTGGCGTTGAGCGCGCCCTGCACGAGCCGGAAATCAGTGGCGCGCGGCTTACGCGCGGAGGCCTGCTGGATGACCGCGCCGTCGCTGCTGGTCTTGATGGCGGCCACCACGGACACGATCACGAACACCGGCAGCAGCGCCCAGAACCGCGCGTCCGGGGTCAAGTCGATCCCCGGCCAGGCGGCGACGTCCGGCAGGTCGAACCAGGACGCCTCGGCCAGCGGCCGCCAGTCGTAGAGCCCGAGGAACAGGGCCGCGGCGCAGCCGGCCAGGATGCCGCTGAGCGGCGCCCACAGGCGCCAGACGCCCGCGGCGCGCAGCACCATGCCGGTGGCGACGGCCAGCGTCACGCCGGCGGCGATCAGCCCGCTGCCTTCCGGCGCACCCGCGGGCACGTCCGTCAGCCGGCCGACCGCTATCGGCATCACCGCGACTGCGATCAGCATCAGGGCCGTGCCGGCCACGATGGGCGTGACGATCCGGCGCAGGAACGGGAGCCATGCCGCCATGGCGAACTGGAACAGCGACGACACCACGATGAGGCTCGCCAGCGTAGCCAGGTCCGCTTCCGTCAAGGCGACGACCGAGATCGCGATGAAGTGCGGGCCGGCGCCCGTCATCAGGATGTGGCCGGCGCCGACCCGCCCGACGTGCGCCGCCTGCAGGGCGGTGGTGATTCCGGCGATGGCGAGCGCCGCGAAGACCGCCCAGGCCAGGTAGAGCTCGCCCTCGCCGGCCGCCCTGACGATGATGGTCACCATCAGGACCGTGTTGGCGAGGACGAGGACGACGCCCTGGAAGGCGACGCCGAGCGTCACGAGCGGCGGGCACGGATCGTCCGGCTCGTAGCGGATGTGCCGGTTGAGACGCGGCCTGGTCACGGAAGGACTGTACCGCATGCCATCACATAAGCTACCATGCCATCATGATTCGCACGCAGATCCAACTGACCGAAACGCAAGCGCAGGCGCTCCGGGTACAGGCGCGCCTGCAGGAACGCTCGATGGCCGATCTCGTGCGCGAAAGCGTTTCCGAGTATCTCGCGCGCCATCATGTCGTGGAGCACGGCGAACTCGCTCGTCGCGCGCTGGCCCTGGCCGGTCGGTTCCGGTCCGGATGCCGCGATCTGGCCGAGGACCACGACCGGTATCTCGACGAGGCATTCGATTCGTGACACTCTTCGTCGACACGTCCGCCCTGCTGGCCTTCCTCGACGCCGACCAACCGCGCCACGCCGATGTGACGGAGGCGTGGCGACGAGCATTGAACGACCACGACTCCCTCGTCACCTCGAACTATGTGCTGGTGGAGACGTTCGCGCTCGTGCAACGTCGACTCGGCCTCGATGCGCTCCGTGCCCTGGCGGGCGACCTTGTTCCACTCCTTCAACCGCTGTGGGTCGACGAGGAGTTGCACGGGGCTGCGATGGCCGCGCTGTTCACCGCCGGGCGCCGGAAACTGTCACTGGTCGATTGCACGAGCTTCGAGCTCATGCGACGCCACGGAATCGCGGCAGCGCTCTCCCTGGACGCCGATTTCGCGCAGCAGGGCTTCCGTCTGCTTCCGGCCGTGAAGACTGCGCCGTAGAGCACTCGACAGCGAGGACACCCGATCATGATCGAAAGGCGCTTCAGGGCTCTCTGGGAGCGACTGCAGGGCAAGAAACCCCACCTGCCGCATTTCCTGGCGGAGATCCACCTGGAGGGCATTCGCGGCATCGACGACGTCCGGATCAAGTTCGACTACCCGGTCAGCGTCATCGCCGGCGGCAACGCCAGCGGCAAATCGACGGTGCTCTTCGCGGCGGCCTGCGCCTACAAGGTGCCGGGCGCAGGCGTGAAGGACTTCGTGCCGTCGACGCTCTTTCCCGACTACCGCCCCAAGGTGGGCGCACGCGAGGACCCGAAGCACGAGATTGTCATCGAGTTCGACTATTCGACGCCGGACGGCCGCCGGTCCATGCGCTGGCGTCGCGCAAAGGGCTGGAATCGCAGCTTCCTCGGCCGCAAGAATGCTACCCAGCCGGAGAGGCCCGTCTATCTCAGGACACTCAGCAACCTCAGCAATCCATCCGAGGTCCGCGGCGTGTTGAGCATGTCGCGCCTGCGCTCCGCCCCTCGGGAAACACCCCTGACGGCGTCCCAAATCGAGTTCGCCCAGCAGATGCTTCCCTTCCGGTACGCAGAGGTCGTCAACCTGTCCAGCGGTACCAAGAACCTTCTCTTCGCTGCGCTGGAACGCGGAGCGGAGTACTCCGAGCTGCACATGGCCGCCGGCGAACGCGCGATGCTCCGCCTCTCGCGCGAAATCGCCCAGCTCGACGGCGCCCTGGTGCTGATCGACGAAGTCGAAGCAGGCCTGCACCCGTGGGTGCAGCAGCTCCTCATGCTGCAATTGCAGCAGCTCGCGCTTCGCAACGACCTGCAGGTCATCGTCACCACGCACAGCCCCGTGGTACTCGATGCCGTACCCTCCCACGGGCGTATCTTCCTGGAACGGGACGCTACCGGCGACGTCATGGTGCGACCGCCCTACCGCGATGTCGTCCAGAACGCCCTCTACGGCCGGTCCGCAGACGCACTCAATCTCCTCTGCGAAGACTCCACTGCCGAGGGGATCCTGCAAGGCGTGTTCGACGTATTGCTACCCCGCGAGCGGATTCGCAGGGAGTCCGTCCGCGTAGGTCGCGACACCGGTGCAAACGAATTCCCCTTGCACGCGAGCGCGTTCAGGAAGTTCGGACAGAGGGTCTGGAACGCCTTGCGCCGTGACCCCGCCGGGTCGTCCACCGAGCTTGGCATCGATCCGGCCGATCTGTCCGAACGAATGAACCGGGCGGATGCCGTGTACGACACCGCGGCCGACCGACCAGGAGAGATCGCCAAGACGAAGCTCCACGGCCTCGCCGAACCCCTCGGCTGGACCGAATCCGACATCGGCCGGGTGGTCGCCCGACTGGAGGCCGGGCACAAGGAGAGCGATATTCAGCCCCTGCTGGACGGACTCAAGGGAGCGTTGCTGCAATGGCGCGCGGAGTAGGGCAGAAAGCAACGGCAGGAGGGCGGCGCAAGCTACCGATCGGGATCCAGACCTTCAGTGAGATTCGGACGGGCGGCTACTACTACGTGGACAAGACCGCCGGGCTGCGCCGGCTCATCGACGCGGGCAAGCATTTCTTCCTGTCGCGCCCCCGGCGCTTCGGGAAGAGCCTGCTGGTGGACACGCTGAAGCAGCTCTTCGAGGGCAACCGGCCGCTGTTCGAGGGATTGGCCATCCATGATCACTGGGACTGGACGGTCCGTCATCCGGTGCTGCAGCTCGACTTCAGCGGCGGTGACTTCACCGCTCCGGACGCCCTGCCGGCGCACGTCGCGGATCAGATGGCGGCCGCCGAACGGCGGGCCGGACTCGCCGGCGCCTACGCATCGATACCCGGCCGATTCGCAGGACTGATCGAGGCGCTCCACCAGCAGAGCGGACAGCGGGTCGTGGTGCTGGTGGACGAGTACGACAAGCCGATCCTCGACGCGCTCGAGACGCCGGACGCAGCCCGCGCCAACCGCAACTTTCTGCGCGGCCTGTACGGCACCATCAAGTCCAGCGACGCTCACGTCCGGTTCACGCTGCTGACCGGGGTGAGCAGGAGCCCTCAGCGGGGGAGCGCGAGGGGGAACCCCTCGCATGAGACAGCATCGAAGGTCAGTCTGTTCTCCGGCCTCAACAACCTGATAGACGTCACGCTGGACCCGCGCCACGCCGCCCTCTGCGGCTATACCGACGCGGATCTTGACACGGTCTTTGCTCCGGAACTGCCCGGCCTCGACCGTGACGCGATCCGCGACTGGTACGACGGCTATCGGTGGGTGGGCGAAGAAACGGTCTACAACCCGTTCGACATCCTGCTGCTGTTCGACCGCCGCGAGTTCGGCGCGTACTGGTTCGAGACGGGGACGCCGGCGTTCCTGATCGACACGCTGGTATCGCGCGGCGTCGAGACGTTCGCCCTCGACGGCCTGCTCGGAACGGACGAGCTGCTGTCGGCGTTCGACGTGGACGACATAGCGCCGGAGGCGCTGTTGTTCCAGACCGGCTACCTGACGATTCGGGAGGTGGAACGGATCGACGGCACGCGGTACTACCGGCTGGGATATCCGAACCGCGAGGTCCGGCAGAGCCTGAACCAGAGCCTGCTGCGGCATCTCGTTCGCGGCGCACCACGCGGCGCGGAGCCGGGTCCGCGGCTGCTGGCGCTGCTCCGGGCCAACGACTTCGCCGGACTCGAAGGACTGTTCCGGGCCTTCTTCGCCGGCATCCCCCACCAGTGGCATGCGAGCAACGACATCGCGCGCTACGAAGGCTATTACGCGAGCGTGTTCTACGCCTGCCTCGCGGCGCTGGGTCTGGACGTGCGCGTGGAGGACAGCACCAGCCGGGGGCGTCTCGACCTGGCCGTGGCGTTCAACGACCAGATGTATCTGTTCGAATTCAAGGTGGTGGAGCGAGCCGCCGCAGGGGCGGCCCTGGCGCAGTTGCGCGACAGGCGCTATGCCGAGAAGTATCGGGGCCTGGGCGCGCCGATTCACCTGATCGGGGTGGAGTTCAGCCAGGCGACGCGGAGTCTGACCGCGTTCGACGTGGCGACCGACTGACCCGGGGGCAGTCGGCCGCCGGTCACGATCAGGGCAGCCGCAGCGCCGCCAGCGACCCCGGCAGGCCCGGCCCCGCCACCTGCACCACGATGTACTGCCGGCCCTCGTGCAGGTAGCCCATCATCCCGTACTGCCCCGAGGCGGGCAGCGCCACGGTGCCGAGCCGCTCGCCGGTCCGCTTGTCAAGCGCGTGCAGGCGCGGCAGCCCGGCCGTACCCTCCGGCGGCGACCACCAGCGTCTTCGTGAGCATCGTCACCGGGTGCTACGGAACGCCGGTGTTCGGCAGGTCCACGCCTTCCAGGGCCGGGTGGTTGCGGATGCGCTCGGGCTATCGCCATTGGGCGTCTCCCAGAGGTGCTCGCCGGTGTTCATGGCGATGGCGACGGTGCGGCTGTGGGGCGGCCTGTAGATCGGCAAGATCGGCAGGCCCTGTCCGCGGAAGTCGCCGCGGTTCACGACCGCGAAGTCGGAGAGAGTAGCGCCAGGACGTCGGCGCATACGGCCGCTACCTCTGTCTCGGCTACACGGACGCCCTCGCCGCCGGCCGGCCGGATGCGACGCCCGGCGTGTAGCGGCAGAAGCACGCCTCCGTTGCAGCTGATCAGCTCCAGTTCTTGTTCACGTTCTCTCCGAACGGTCGGTCCCCCCACATCGGATCTTCGCCGGGGAACCCCGTCGGTGGATCGGGTCCATCGTGTTCCCACTGGTCTGGAGGAGGCCCGGCTGCGCCAATGGCAAAGCACCAGCCACTGACGGTACGACGATATGCAAACCACCGCTGCCCGTCTTCTGCCACCTTCATCTCTATCCCCGATTCTCTCGGAAGGCCCTGAATCGCGAAACTGTCGCCCAATAGACGAAGCAGGTTTCCATTGTACCGGTCACGCTTGCGATAGTGACCCATGTGGCAAGTGGCCAACCACTGTAGCGCCTTGATTGTCTCCTTGAACTCCCGCCGGTCGAGCCGGCGGCCGTCGGCATCGGACCCATCCACATCGGCGTAGCGCCGAAGCCTGTCTTCTTCCTCTGCAACCGCACTCTCAGCGTCGCGGAGTGACCGCTCAAACTCGCTGACAACAGATCGTGCGGCACCGAGCGTCGTCGCGTCAACGAGCTTCTTCGTCCAGAAATGCTGTAGCTTGGCTACATCTCGTGCCCTAAAGTGGAGCGTCAATACAATGGCGATCCTCGCTCGCCAACGAACGCCGAACACATTCGTCTGGCCGCTGATTATCCTGAACGGACGCTCATATGCTGCGTACACACTCAGTACATATACAAAAGGCAACAGCCCGACCGTTAGCCCGGACTATTCGTGGCGACCGTGACTCGGCCCCTGGGAGGCGGCGCCGGAACCGGACTCGGTCACGGACAACGGGGAATGAGCAGTGGGCGGCCATTGGAACGTTCTCAACCGCGCGTGGCAGGTGGTTGAGCGCCGAATGGACGTGATGACGGGTGCCGCAGGGGAGGACAGCGCACACTTCCCCCGTTGCGGGCGGTTGGCAGCCTCCGTCAGTCAGCGATGCGGCGCTCGCCGAGCGGCTATCCGGCGCGCGCCCCGAGCGCGAACGCGATGTGCCGCCACGCCGCCAGGTCCGGTGTCGCGCGCGGCAGGCGCAGGACGATGCGACGCGCCGAGCACACCACCTGGACGCCGAGCTTCAGCAGCCGGTCGCGCAGCCAGGGTACCTGTGCGCGGGCGCATGCGGTGTCGGCGGCGCGCAGCCGCAACTCCTGAATCAGCACGTAGGCGGCAGCCGTCAGCAGCACGCGCAACTGGTTCGCCGAGAACTCCTGGCAACTCGTGCGGTCGATCTGCAGAGCTTTCAGTTCCTTGATCCGGTTCTCGGCGTCCCCACGGGCGCAGTAGACCTTCTCATAGAGGAAGCGCGGCGTCTGCCGCATGTTGGTCACGACGAAGCGCGGATTGTCCCGCGGCTCGCGGTCTCGGTGGCGGACGACTTCGGCCTTGATCACGACGCGGCGCGCGTGGTTCCACTTGCCGGCCTGGTACTCGTCGGTCTCGGTGTAGACGTGCTCGGTCTGTTCGCTGCGCCACGTCCGCGCCCGCGCCACCAGCATGGCCGGCTCGGCATGCCGCAGCAGGACCGCGTTCTTCGCCATCGCGACCACGTAATCGAGCCGCGGCTGCGCATCCAGGAAGTCGAAGACCGCCGGGTTGGCGAAGCCCCCGTCGAGCCGAACGAGAATGCGCGCCCGCGGAAACGCCCGGCGCAGCAGCGGCAGCAACCGCGACAACAGCCCGACCGTCCCCTCGGAGGCGACCGCCTTGCCGTGCCGCAACAGCGCCGCGCACAGATACTGCTCGGATTCGCGGTCGAAGCTCAGGAAGCCAAGCAGCGGCAGGTAGCACCAGTTGTCGTAGTACCCGTTGAAGAGCGTGTACTGCTGCGCCCCGTGCGTCGGGTCGTCCGTCGGGTCCAGATCGATCGTGATGCACCGCGCCCGCCCGTCCAGGCGGCGGCGATGCCGCGCGATGACCCGCGTGGCCAACTCGTCCGCCATGCGGTAGAGCGCGCAGCCGTTGACTGCGTTCTCGAACCGCGACAGCGTCGGCTGCGACGCCAGGCGCTCGCCCGAAACCGGGTCTCTGTCGAGCAGCAGCTTGTGGATGGGGTCGTCGGCGAGACGGTCGCCATCATTGCAGTCGGGATGGCCGCAGGCGATGCCAAAGATGCGCTGGCCGATCAGGTCCGCGAGCGAGTGCCGGGTCTTGTCCGGCGCCCGCTTGTCGAACAGACACCCGGCGAACGCCTTGACCAGGCCGTAGATGCGCTCGGCGGCCTTCAGCAGGATCGCCCCGCCGTCGGAACTGGCCTGCTCCTGGTTGAACTGGGCGAACAGCGGCTTGTCAAACAGTTCCGGGAACAGAACAGTCTGTGGTACAGTGTCGGTTGTCACGCAAGGGCCTCCGTGGTGGCGCAAGTGGTTGTTAACACTGCACTTGTACCACACGGGGGCTTTTGTGTCTGTACCGGAATCGGAACACGCCACGAATTTTCCGGGTTAGCCACATCGGAAGTACTAACTTCTGGAACAGCAGATAAGCATCAAGTTGGTTCCAGGTTTCATATACGTGAAGGACGGTGTACGCGAACCAGCATAGCCCGACTAGCGACAGCAGGCCGTCACAGAGCTTCTTGACGCCGTCATGCTCTCGATCCGTACGACCCTGCACGAATGCCGACAGCATCGTCACAGGTATAAGAAGAAGCTGCAGACCAAGCTCTGCCCACAGAGTAAGCGCAGCGAGGTTCATGAAGAACGTCAGAAAGACTGTCGGGGCAATTGTCGCTGCGCCGACCCTTCGAAAGAAGAACGGGTCTTTGTTGGCCTCAAGGATTCCCTTGGATGACAACACTGCGCCGGACGCTACCGCCCAGATGACGGTGGCCTTCGCAAGGCTGTTACTCCACAACCCGAGCTTGAAACCAATCCATACCTCGAACAAGATATACGTAAACATCACAGAAAGCGGTAGCAGGATTGCTGGGCTGAGCAAAGTCCGAAGCAATCGCGGAATGTGTGCACGGAGGCTCATGCATCCCCTCATTCTGCAGGGCGTCAGATGACGCCGAAGACATCGCGATACACCCGCTGTTCCATCAGCATGCTCCCGAACGTCTCCATCAGCGGACGAATCCGATCCTCGGGCCAATTGGGAAGATGGTGGTACAGCATCAACCCCTGCCGAAACAACGAATGCGTCCGCCGTTTCACCGTGTTCGCCTTCAACCAACGGTCATACCCGATCCGCTCGCCCGCCGCACCCAACAACGACAGCACGGCAATCGCCAACGCGCTGAGCAACAGCAGGCGGTCCCGCCGGTCCGGCCGCGACACATGCATCGATGACAGACCCATCCCGAAGCGCATGTCCTTGATGTCTCGAAAGCCCGCCTCGATCCCCCAGCGCTTGCCGTAGTAGCGAATCAACACCCGCGTCGGGACCGACGCTTCGCTGGCCACCAGACACCACGGTTCGTCCATCTTCTGATCGTGTACGCACACGACAGCGCCCACCGGCCACTCGTGCACGTCGGTCACCCGAGCCCCCACCAATCGCCGCGCACGCCCGCCGGCGCCAACCCACGCGGCGGCCACGCGCCGTTCGCCGCGTGCGTTCGTCACATAGACGTCCCCACGCAGCCGAATCACGTATTCGAAGCCCAACTCCGTCGTCAACGCGTAGAACAGCTTGCAGTCGGCAAAGCCCCGATCGGCCACGATGGTGACTTTCACCCCGTCGGGCAGCACTTCGCGCAACCGGCACAGCACCTCGTACTCGTAGCGCCGCTGATTGTCCTTCAGCGTCGACGACGCCACCGTCTTCCATAGCAGGGGCGTTGCGCGCCCGTGCCCGGTCAACATCGACAGCACGATCGTCTCCTGCTCGTCGGCCGCAAAACTCGTCCAATCCAGCGCGACGACCACTTCGGTGCGGGCGCCGATGAGGTACGGCGTCCAGTGGGCGAAGAATGTCCAGACGTTGATGCCTCGATTGCTCAGGAGCCGGTCCACCTGCTTGACGCCATGTTTGGTCAACGTACCCATGGCTTGCGCCAGGCCGCGCCCCACCGCATGGATTGCCAGCGACGCACTCGTCAGCACGCCCAGGGTGGCGTTGGCCAGTGACAGCACCCGCTTGGCATGCAGGTCGCCTTCGTACAAGGTGTTGATGAATTTCAGGAGGTCGTGTCTCCGAAGCCATCGCCCGGATGACGTCTGCCGGTTTCCCTGTGGATGCATAGGAACCACATTCTAATTCAGGTGCGCTATTCTGCCAACCTTCAGAATGCCAGACGTTCTATCTCGCCAGGACTGGCGTCTTATTCGGTTCACATAGCAAAATGAGGGGATCTCTGAGACGCGAGGCAGGAGTCGACCCTTCCGACTCTCCAGGTGCACGAGGTGGTATCGTTCCAAGGTATGCAGGGTTCTGGACAGATTCGACTTGGCCCGGCCCGATATTTCGGCCAGTGCGGTCAACGACTGCGGTTCTTCTTCCATGATCAGCCGCAAAAGAGCGCGGTTCCTGTCGGAGAGCACCTTGGCGAAGCTCTCGATGGACGTGAACCACACCTCCGGTTCGCCGGGGCGTGACTTCAGCTCTCCACGGGCGATAGCCATCGTCCGGGCCTTCATGTCCCCGTAGCTGGCGATGCCGACCTTGAGTGACTTCATGTCTCGACTCCTCGTTCTGTGAGAACGGCGTCGACCTCTCGACCACGCGGGAATCTGGATATGAGCATGTTGTCATCTATTGATAATGCCTTGGCGCTGCCGACGCTGCCTTCAGTCCGTGAAGAACGCCCGCCGCAGATTGACGGACGGTAGCAGGCGCGACGCCTGTCGATAGATGGCGTGCAGGGTGCCGGTTGCCAGGCTCCTGTGGAGGGGAACGATCAGGACCTGCCGTGCCCCGCTGGGAGAGACACGCACCAACTTGGCATGGCTGCCCCGTTGTCCGGCGACTTCGAAACCCATGCGGTGGAAGATGCGCAGCACGTCGCCGGACGAGAGGCGTCGCAGACGCGGCATCAGTCGGTGGCGAGTGGTGCTTCGTAGCTCACGAACAGCCGGGGCGAGGACGACAGCCCGAGCCATGCGGGATCCTCGCCGTCCATGTGCAGCGCCAGCGCCTCGCGGAGGTTCGCGAGCAGATCGTCGAACGACCTCGCCTGCGTGACGACGGCGAGCTCCAGGCATTCCGCGACGTACCATCCCTCGCTCACGGTTACGACCGCATGGACCGTGTCTCGGGTGTCGGTGCGCTCTTCGCCGTACGCCGGCGCGGTCTCTGCAGCGCGCTGGCCGGCGCGATGTCGTGCGGGAGCGTATCCGGTGGCGCTGGACGCAGGCGGAAGCTGCCGGAAGGGAGGTTCGATCCGATAGCGCCCGCGGTCGACGCGGCGAAAGTACGGCCAGCGCCGGGCGTGATGAGCCGGCGCGTTCACGCAGCACCGGCCGGTGACTTCCGTGCGTACCGTCGCCTCGTTCACCCCGGGCAGGGACCGCACCACCTCGGCGGGCGTGAACGTCCAGTCGTTCCTGGTGTCGCAGAGGCGCTGCGCCGCGGCGAGCACGAGCTTCTGGACCGACTCGTTCTGCTTCATTGCTTACCTCGGATGTTATTTTCAAGTGGCAATTATTTATTGTCAAGTGCAAATCAAGGCGCGCGTTTCCAGGGATGTCCATCCACTTCGCCGGCAGCACCCGCCCGCGGCGGCAAACTCCCACGGCGCCGGGGTTCGCCCATGACAGGGACCGGGTGCTACCCTAATCATTCTTCCGGAGGTACCCGATGGCCCGAGTCTCGATCATTGTCAACGGCAGGCGGCGCACGGCCGACGTGGAGCCGCGCCTGCTGCTGGTGCATTTTCTGCGCGAACACCTGAACCTGACCGGCGCGCACGTCGGCTGCGACACGAGCCAGTGCGGTGCCTGCACGGTGCTGGTGGACGGGCGCAGCGCGAAGTCGTGCACCATTTTCGCGGTGCAGGCCGACGGCTCCGAGGTGACGACCATCGAGGGGCTGGCCGACGGCGATCGCCTGCACCCGCTGCAGGAGGGGTTCTGGGAGGAGCACGGGCTGCAGTGCGGCTACTGCACGCCCGGGATGATCCTGTCGGCCGTGAATCTGCTGGAAGACAACCCGGCGCCGACCGAGCAGGAGATCCGTGACGGCCTCGACGGCAACCTCTGCCGCTGCACCGGCTATCAGCACATCGTCAACGCCATTCAGCACGCGGCCGAGCGGATGGGGCGAACGGACGCCGCCGCGTCGCCGCGTCGATGACCCCGGCGTTTCCGCCGGCGTCGGCCGAGCTGCTGTGCCGGGAGCGGTGCTTCGCCGCGCATCGCGCCGGCCGCTATCTGGTCGCGGAACTTCTGGCGCCGCACCGCGTGCTGAGCAACTCTGCGCACGTGGGGGGGCAGCGCGAGGACCTGCGCCATCTCGTCAACCACCAGAGCTGCGAAGCGACCGCCGACCGGGAGCGCCACGACCTGATCGCCGCGGCCGGGCAGGTCGCCTATCACCACCGGGTGTGCGCCGATCTGGGACTGCGCCCGGACGAGACCGCGGTTCTGGGCACCGCGGCCAACATGGTCTACGCCGCCCACCGCACGGCGACCTTCGAGGGCCTGCGGGTGGATGCGTTCACCACCGCCGGCGTGGCCGGCAACGCCGCGCGAGCGGGCGATCCGGCTGCCTGGACGGAGACCGACGAGGGTTGGCGCCGGGTGTCGCCGCCGCCCGGCACCATCAACACGATCCTGCTGATCGACTGTCCCCTCACGCCCGCCGCCCAGGCCCGGGCCGTGGTGACGATGACCGAGGCGAAGTCGGCCGCGCTCGCCGATCTCGCGGTTCCCAGCCGCTATTCCGCGACCATCGCCACCGGGACCGGCACCGATCAGTTCTGCCTCGCCGCACCGCTCGATCCCGAACGACGCCCGAGGGAATCGACGAGCCCGCACGTGAAGCTCGGCGAGATGATCGGCGTCGCGGTGAAGGAGTCGATCGCCGAAGCGTTGCGCTGGCAGAACGGCCTGGAGGCGTCCTACACGCGCGGGCTCTTCCACGCACTCGGCCGCTTCGGTCTTACCGAGGCGCAGGCCATGGAGCGTCTGTCCGAACTGCTCCCGGCGGCGCGCTACGAGTTGCTCGACAAGAACCGCAAGGCCGTCTTCTTCGAGCCGGGCGTCGGCGCGGCGGCCTATGCGCTGGCCGCGGTTCTGGATCGGGTGTCGTGCGGCACCATTCCGGAAGGGCTGGCGCAAGAGGCGCTGCGTTGTCAGGCCGCCTGCATCGCTTGCGCCCTGGCCGGCCGGCCGGACCGCTGGCCGGCGTTCCGGATCGAGCTGATGGAGGCGTCCGGCGATTCCGTCGAGCTGGTTCTGCGGGCGATCGCGGCCGGGTGGCAGGCGAAGTGGGTTTGAGTGTCGCAGCCGTGACCAGCGGGCGGCCGACGTGGACCTGAGCAGCCTGGCTCCCCGCGCGGACCTGCTGGCGGCGGCGGTGCTGCTGGATCTCGGCTTCGGTGATCCCGCTTATCGCTGGCACCCCGTCCGGCTGATCGGCGGTTCTCTTGCCTGGATCGAGGCGCGGTTGCGCGCGGCCGGAGCCGACGGCCGCGGCGGCGGGTGCGTGCTCTTCGTGGTGCTGGCGCTCATCTGGTGCGGGGGCGCTGCGGCGCTGGTGGCCGGTGTGGAACGGCTGCATCCCACGGCGTCCGTCGCAGCGCACGTGTTCGTGCTCTACAGCCTCTTCGCACTCGGGGACCTGCTGAAGCACGCGGGCGACGTGGACGCGGCGGTCGGCGCCGGCGATCTCCCGGCCGCACGGGCGGCGGCCGGGCGTCTGGTCGGGCGCGACACCGAGCCGATGGACGGCGCCGCCTGCCGCCGGAGCGCCATCGAGAGCCTGGGCGAGAGCCTGGTCGACGGGGTGGTCTCGCCGATCTTCTGGTACGCGGCGGCGGGCGTGCCGGGGATCGTGCTGTTCAAGGTGGTCAGCACGATGGACTCGATGGTCGGCTACAAGTCCGCACGGTACCGCGATTTCGGCTGGTGCGGCGCCCGCCTGGACGACCTGCTGAACCTGGTGCCGGCGCGGGTGACCTGGCTGCTCATCGCCGCGGCCGCCGTGCCGCTGCCGGGCGCCTCGGGCCGGGAGGCACTGCGCCGGGGCTGGCGGCAGCACGCCGTGGTGCCGGGGCCCAACGCCGGCTGGAGCGAAGCCGCCCTGGCCGGCGCGATCCGGCGCCGCCTGGCGGGCCCGATCCGGTTGCAGGGCCGGCTGGTGACCGATGTCTGGATCGGCGATCCCGCGGCTCCCGCCGGCGGCTTGGCCGAGGACTACCGGCGGGCGCGCGGTACGGTGCTGCTGGCCGCGGCTCTTGCCTGCGGGGGCATCGCGGGACTGCTGGCCTGGGCGCGAAGCCCCTGGTGAGAGCACGTGAGGCCGGGCTGCCGCATCGCCCGGCGGGCGATGCGGCGCTGCCGGCGGACCCGGTGCGTCCGGCGCGCGATCATTTTGCGGTTCGATTCGCCCGGCCGCGCAGTACAATCGCGGCGGGCATCCGCCCGGAAACGGAGGAACGCACCATGATGGAAGGCATGCAATTCATCTTTCGATGGCTCCACGTGTTCGTGGGGATCATCTGGATCGGGCACCTCTACTTCTTCAACTTCGTCAACGCTCCGCTGGCCGCGAAGCTCGACGGGCCGACGAAGCAGAAGGTGGTTCCGGAGCTCATGCCGCGGGCTCTGTTCTGGTTCCGGTGGGGCGCCGCCTGGACCTGGATCACCGGGATCCTGCTGCTGCTGCTCGTCTTCTACCACGGCGGGCTGGCGATAGAGACCGACGCAAGCTGGGGGGCGGCCGCCATCGCGATGATCGCGGTGACGTTCCTGGCGGTCTTCGTCTACGACGCGCTCTGGAGCAGCGGCCTCAAGTCCAACGTCCGCGCCGCCACGATCGTCTCTTTCGTGCTGCTGGCCGTCGTCGTCTGGATGTTCGTGGAGGTCGGCGGATTCCCGCCGCGGTCGGTGCTGATTCACACCGGCGCCATGTTCGGAACGATCATGGCGTTCAACGTGTGGTTCCGGATCTGGCCGGCGCAGCAGCGGATCATCGCCGCGGTGAAGGCCGGCAAGGCCCCGGAGGCCGCCGACCCGGCCTTGGCCGGGCTGCGCTCGAAGCACAACACCTACATGTCGCTCCCGCTGCTGTGGGCGATGGCCAACCAGCACGCGACGCCCTTCTTCGGCGGCAACTTCGGGATCCCGAGCGACCTCTACTGGTTGGTCTGGCTCGCGGCCGTGGTCCTGGGGTGGCACATCATCTTCCACTGCTACCGCATCGCCGGCCGCGTATCCGGCATGTGAGGTCGGTGCTCCCGGGCCGGTGCAAAGCCGGCCCGGGAGCGGTCCGCCGCCATCCCGCGAAGGAGTTCCGATGGTGTCTCGTGGTCCCGTTCACGCGCCGGCCGCGGCGCGTTGCGTGCTGCCGATATTGATCGCCGGGCTGGCAGGCGCCTGCGCGGCGGCAGCCCCGCCGCCGCCGGAGCCGTTCGCCAGCGGCATCGTGAGCCTGGACTACTGCGCGGATCAGTACGTTCTCGGCCTCGCCGATCGGGAGCACATTCTCGCCCTCTCGCCCGACGCGGGGAAGGACTTCTCGTACCTCCGGGACGACGCGGCGGGACTGCCGGCGGTCCGTCCGCGGGCCGAGGACGTCCTGGCCCTGCAACCGGACCTGGTGGTGCGCAGCTACGGGGGCGGTCCGCGCGCAACTGCCTTCTTCGAGCGGGCCGGCGTGCCGGTTCTGCAGATCGATTTCGCGCCCGACATCGAGGCGGTTCGCGACCGGATCCGGCAGGCCGCCCTGGCGTTGGGGGTACCTGACCGTGGAGAAGGATTGATCGATGAGATGGACGACCGGCTGGCGCGGGCGCGCGCCGGGGCGCCGGATGCCGACACGCTGTACCTCGCGCCGTCGGGCGTCGCCGCCGGTTCCGGCACGTTCGTGGATCACCTGATCGCCGCCGCCGGGCTGGGCAACTTCAGCGACGAGATCGGCTGGCGCTCGATCCCGCTCGAGCGCCTGGCCTACGAGATGCCCGACGTCTACGCCGTGCCCAGGTTCGACAAGACGAATCACAACGTGGTGTGGACGCCGTTCCGGCATCCGGTGGCCGTGCGCCGCGTCCAGGCCGGTCCCACGATTCCGATCGACGGGGCGACGACCTCCTGCGGCGCCTGGTTTCTGGCCGACGCGGTCGAGGCGCTGGCGGCCGGCGCCGGCGCGAACTAGCGCGACCGCGTGGAGTCTCGCTGGCGCGAAACTCCCGCAGCGCGGACTCCTAGAACTCCAGGCCGGGTTGCGCGCTGATTCCCTGCTCCTTGTAGGGGTGCTTCACCTCGCGCATCTCGGTGACAAGGTCGGCGAATTCCACCAGCGCCTCGGGCGCGTTCCGGCCGGTGATGACGACGTGCAGCATGTGCGGCTTCTCGCGCAGGACGGCGAGCACGTCGTCCACGGGAATCCAGCCGTAGTGCAGGGGATAGGTGAACTCGTCGAGGACGATCACGTCGTGCTCGTCGGCCCGGATCGCCGCCTGGACGTGCTCCCACTGCTCGCGCGCGAGGGCCGCGGTGCGCTCCAGGTCCTTCGACAGCCACGTGAACCCGTCGCCGAGCGCCGACCAGGGGATGTCCAGCTTCTCGGCCGCGCGGCTCTCGCCGAAGCGCGATCCGGTGTGCTTCAGGAACTGGAACACCCGCACGCGCATGCCGCGGCCCCAGGCGCGGAACACGACGCCGAGCGCCGCCGTCGTCTTGCCCTTGCCGTTGCCGGTGTTGACGACCACCAGGCCCTTCTTCTTTTTTTCCGCCACCCGCGCATTCTAGGCGCTTGCGCCCCGGAACGCAGCGAAGCGGAGCTCCGAGACTGCTGGCCGGTCTGTTATGATCCCCACTTCACTGTCCGTGGCCAGGTGCTCGGGAAGTCGGTGCGATGCCGACGCTGCCCTCGCAACTGTGAGCAGGTACGAAATCCGCACGACAGCCACTGTCCGTTGAGGACGGGAAGGCGCGGAGAGTAGGCGCGACCCTGCAAGCCAGGAGACCGGCTTGGCCACGCCTCACCCCGCTTCCGAAGGGGAAGCAAAGGAGGAACCGTGGCCGATTGCGCCCCGCCGTTCGTTAGTCGTCCCTGCCGTGCTTCGTTCCGACCCTTCTTCCTGTTCCTGTTCGTCCTGAGTGCGGCGGCTGTCGCGCCGGCCGCGGCGCAGGCCCCGGCCGTCGTGACCGGCCTCGTGACCGATCCGTCCGGCGGGGTGCTGCCCGGCGCCGCCATCGAGGCACGCCGCGGGTTGCGCACGGTGGCCGTCGCGTCCAGTGGCGTCGACGGCCGCTACCGTCTGGTTCTGCCGCCGGAGGGAGCTGAAAGCGTGACGGCCCGGCTCGCCGGGTTTGCGCCGGCCGGCGCCGCCGTCACGCCAAGCGCCGGCGACGCCGGCGCCGCGACCGTCGACTTCCGGCTCGACCTCGCGCCGCTGCAGGACATGGTCGTCGTCACCGCCTCGCGCACGTCCGAGCGCCGCGTAGCGGTCACCGAGTCGCTCGCGGTCTTCAGCGCGGAGGACATCGAGCGGCTCGGCAGCCACTCGGTGGCGGACGTGCTGCGGCAGGTGCCCGGCTTCAGCGTGCAGTCGACCGGCCGCGAGGGCTCGATCGCTTCCGTCTTCGTCCGCGGCGGCGAATCGGACTACAACCAGGTGCTGATCGACGGCGTGCGGGTGAACGCCGACGGCGGCTCCTACGGCTTCGGCCGCGTGGCGGCCGGCGAGATCGAGCGGGTCGAGGTGGTGCGCGGCGCGCAGTCGGCCCTCTACGGCTCGGATGCGATCGGCTCGGTCATCCAGATCTTCACGAAACGCGGGACGCCGGACAACGGCCCTCGCCTGTCCGGTTCCCTCGAGGGCGGCTCGTTCGGCACGTCGCGCGGCGACCTGCGGTTGCTCGGCGGCGCCCGGCGGCGAATCGACTACGCGCTCGGCGTCACCCATCGCTCCACGGACGGCGCGTTCCGGGACCGCCTGGCGGAGCCGGACCGCTTCGATCAGCAGGTGATCGACGGCAACGGGGGAGCGCTCGTGGGCGATCACACCCGGTTGCGGTCGGGATTCCGCTACAGCAGCGCCCGCGCCAACTCGGTCGGCCCCATCACCTTCGCACCCGGCGACACGGGGACCCGCTACGACACCGATGCGCTGACCTGGCACCTGGACGTCGACCAACGCCTGGGCTCGCGCGTAGATCACGAATTCACAGCGAGCTACTTCCGGGCCGGCCGGCAGTCGGACGACGGGATCGCCGATCCGCGATACCTCGTCCGGGCGGTGCTCGAAGGGCGGCCCGGGGCGCACTATCCGGCCGGACCGCGGCTCGTGCGGCTGCTCGACCAGGCGGCCTTCGACGCGCTCGCGGCCGACCCGACCGGCCTCGGCGCCGGCCGGTTCCTCGCGCAGAGCGGGCCGTACAGCGGTTACGACTACCCGTTCACCTTCGAGACGCAGCTCCGGCGGCCGGCCGCGCGCTACCAGCTCAACGCAACCTGGCTCGACCAGCAGGTGCTGAGCGCCGGCTACGACTACTACCGCGAGACGAACGCGCTCGACGACGCCCAACGGGTCGAGAATCACTCGTACTTCGTCCAGCAGCAGCTCACCATCGCCGATGCCTGGTTCGTCACCGGCGGGGCGCGGGTGGACGACAACGCCCACTACGGGGCGGCGGTCAACCCGAAGCTCTCCGCCGGGGGCTATCCGCTGCCGGTCCGGGCGGGCGCGCTCTCTTCGGTCAAGGTGTCGGCCAACGTCGGGAGCGGCATCAAGAACCCCACCTTCTCCCAGTTGTACGGCTCGCAGTGGGTGGACGGCGACCTGTCGCTGCAGCCCGAGCAGGCGGTGACGGCCGATATCGGCGCCGAGCTCACCTTCGCCGACCAGCGCTGGCTGGCGCGGGCCACCTGGTTCCGCAACGACTACACCGGGCAGATCGCCTACGCGCCGTCGCTCGGGGGCGGCGGCGACGGCGTTGCCGACTACGTCAACATCGACGGCTCGCGGGCGGCCGGGCTGGAGCTGGAGGCCGGCCTCCAGCGTCCGGCCGGCGGGCTGACGGCAAGCGCTTCCTACGCGCTGGTCGACACCGAGGTGGTGTCCAGCGCGAGCACGAGCGAGCAGTTCCAGCCAGGGCAGCCGCTGTTGCGCCGGCCGCGTCACAGCGCCCGCCTGCGCCTCGACTACACGCGGGGGCGGGCCGGCCTGCACCTGAATCTGCTGGTGACGGGCGACCGGCACGACAGCGCGTTCCTCGGTCTGCAGCGGGTCTCGGACGGGCGCGGCGTCGACATCACCGTGAACCCCGGCTACACGCTCCTCACCCTCGGCGGACAGGTGCGCGTCCGCGACGGCCTCACGCTGTTCCTGCGGATCGACAATGCCGCCGACACCGCGTACGACAGCGCGCTGGGGTATCCGGGCCTGCCGCGGGCGGTGGTCGCGGGCGGGCGTTTCCATCTCGGGAGCTGAGCCAGGCCGATGGCCGGCAGTGCGCGGTCTCGCGACGGGATCCTGATCGGGTTGCTGGCGGCGGTCGGCCTGGCCGCCGCCGCCGCCGCCTGCCTGCTGGGGACGACGCCGCTCGGGGTCGGACGGGTGCTGGGGGCGCTGCTCGGCGCCGGGACCCCCGGCGACCTGATCGTGGTGTGGGAGATCCGCCTGCCGCGCGCGCTGGCCGCCTTCGGGACCGGCGCCGCACTCGGCGCCTCCGGGGCGGCGCTGCAGGGGCTGCTGCGCAATCCGCTGGCCGAGCCGGGGGTGCTGGGGGTGTCGGCGACCGCGTCGCTCGCGGCCACCTTCGTCATCTACTACGGGCTGGTCGAGGTGGGCGCGTTCGCGTTGCCGGTCGCCGCCATCGCGGGAGCGCTGGCCGCCACCGCGCTGCTGACGGTGGCGGCGGCGCGGGTCGGGTCGGTGGTGACGCTGATTCTCGTCGGCGTGGGGCTGTCCAGCTTCGCGGGCGCGATGATGGCGCTGCTGATGAACCTGGCTCCGAATCCCTTCTCGCTCGCCGACATGCTCAACTGGACCCTGGGCACCGTCGCCAACCGGAGCTTCGCCGACCTGGCTCTGGCGGGACCCTTCCTGGCGGCCGGTCTGGGTCTGCTGCTGGCTGCGCGGCGCGGCCTCTCCGGCCTGACGCTGGGCGAGGAGGCGGCGGCCGGCGTCGGCGTCGATCTGCCCCGCGCGCGGCGGCTGGTCGTCATCGGCGCCGGTCTGGCGACCGGGGCGGCGGTCTCCATCGCCGGCGCGATCGGCTTCGTCGGCATCGTCGCGCCGCATCTGGTGCGGCCGCTGGTCGACCACGATCCGGCCCGGACCCTGGTGCCGTCGGCCCTGTTGGCGGGGGCGATTCTGGTGCTGGCGGACGTCGGCGTGCGGCTGGCGCCCACCGATACCGAGCTGCGCCTCGGGGTGGTTGCGGCGTTGATCGGGGCGCCGGTCTTCATCTGGATCGCGGCGCGCAGGCGGGTGAACGGTGGCTGAGCTCGTGGTCGACGGCCTGTCGGTGGCCCTGGGCGGACGCGCGGTGGTGCGCGACGCGTCCTGGCGGCTGGAGGGCGGCGAGCTGGTGGCGTTGCTGGGAGCGAACGGCGCCGGCAAGACCACGGCGCTCCGGGCGGTGCTGGGGCTGACCCCGCGGGTGGGCGGCGTGGTCCGTGTCGAGGGTGTCGATCCGGCCCGTATGCCGCCGTCCACGCGCGCGCGGCGCATCGCGTACCTGCCGCAGATACGGCCCCTGGCCTGGCCCGTGCGGGTGCGCGACGTCGTGGCGCTGGGCCGGTTCGCCCACGGTGCGACCCTGGGCAGGCTGAATGGCGCCGACGCGGACGCGGTGGAGCGGGCCCTCCGGGCGTGCGACCTGGGGGC
The DNA here is from genome assembly GCA_965116825.1 of Vicinamibacterales bacterium. GTDB lineage: Bacteria > Acidobacteriota > Vicinamibacteria > Vicinamibacterales > UBA8438 > WTFV01. The sequence goes on along the minus strand of OZ220736.1, from coordinate 1,018,275 downwards.
GCTGGCGGAGCGATCCTGCTCGACGTTGTCCGGGGGCGAGCTGGCGCGGGTGCACGTGGCGCGGACGCTGGCCGCGGAGGCGCCGCTGCTGCTGGCCGACGAGCCGACCGCCTCCCTCGATCCGCTGCATCAGTTCCAGGTGATGCAGCTCCTGCGGGCCGGGGCCGACGCCGGCCGCGGCGTCCTGGTGGTGATGCACGACGCGGCGCTCGCCGCGCGCACCGCGGACCGGCTGTTGTGGATGGCGGACGGCCGGATCGTGGCGGACGGTCCGCCCGCAGCCACGCTGACGGCGGCGCGCCTGGCCGAGGTCTACGGCGTGCGGGCGCACGTTCGGCGCGTCGAGGCGGACTGGCTCGTCTCGATCTCGGGAGCGGCATCGCGCGGCCGAGAGCTGTAGAGCAACTGGCCGGACCCTCCGGGCGCCGTCCGACGGAGTCGGGCGAGGGTCGCCGTTCCGTTCAGAAGGATGGTGCGACGTCGAAACCGAGGGCGGCGGCGTTGTCTCGAATACGTTCGTCGAAGGACAGCACCCGCACGTCCGGGAAGAGATTGCGAATCGAGAGCGCGGTGGCGAGATGGATGGCGTCGAGCGCCCTGACCGGCTCGCGAGGAAACGCCCTGCGGGAGCGGTGGACGATCTCAGCGTCCATGCCGTGGAGGGTCCAATGGGCAGAGGCCGTATCGACGATGGTCTGCATCCGAGACGATTCGTCCGCGGTCAGTCGTCCGGTGAAAGCGGCGCGCCGAAGCACCCGATCGCATTCGATGAGCGTCAGGTCCGACGTGGAAACGGAGGCTGCCGCGGTGAGGTGGGACCAGGCGCTGTCGCCGCTTTCCTCCGCGAGCAGCCAAGACACTACGGCGCTGGTCTCCGCGTACAGATTCACCGTTCGCCCCGCACGTCGTCGAGAAGCTCCCGCACGATACCGGCGGGTAGTCGGCGTGTCGGGCGAGGGTAGGCTTCGGGCCGGTTGGGGGCGCCCAGGCGAACGGTTCCGGTACGGGCTCGACGCTGCAGCCCGGCGGAGGCTTCTTCCTCTGTCGTGTGAACGGGCGGCCCGAGCTCGGCCACGATGCGACCCCGATGCGTGACGGCGACGCGCTCCCCGTTCTCCACCATCCGCAGGTACTCGCTCAAGCGGTTCTTGGTTTCTCGTACGCCCGATGTCTTCATGATGAGTTATTGTAGCCACTTGAGCCTACAACGGGCAAGACGCGCATGCGCCCACCGGCCGGTCTTGTCGCGCCGAGCCCATGCCGTTACGCTAGCCCGCTGTGCAGGTTCGCCACCTGGAGGATCGGATGCCCTACGTCGCGACGACCAGCCGCGCCGCGCACGCGGATCGGAGATAGACCATGGCCGCAACGCCCGTTCTGCCCAAGCTCGTCGGCCAGCGCGTCAAGCGGCGCGAGGACCCGCGCCTGATTCAGGGGCGCGGCACCTACGTCGACGACGTGAAGGTCGCCGGCATGCTGCACCTCGCGTTCAAGCGCAGCGATGTCGCGCACGGCCGGATCCGCTCCATCGCCACCGCCGCGGCCGAGGCGATGGAGGGGGTGGAGGCGGTCTTCACCGGGGTGCAGATCGCCGGGTTCCTGGATCCGATGCCGATCGGGACGCCGTTCCCGTCGCCCGAGCACCGCGCGGTGGCGGTCGACACGGTACGCTTCGTCGGCGACCCGGTTGCGGTGGTGGTGGCCTCCGACCGCTACGCGGCGCGCGACGCGGCCGACGCCATCGTGGTCGATTACGAACCGTTGCCGGCGGTAGTGGACCCCGAGCAGGCGATGAGCGGCCAGTCCGCGGCGCTGCACGCCGACTTCCCGAACAACGTCGCGCTGGGTCCGTTGCCCAGCGGCACCGGGGTGGGCCGCAAGGGGGCGGTCGACGACACTGCCGTCGACGCGGCCTTCGAGGCGGCCGACGTGGTGATCTCCCAGCGCATGGTGAACCAGCGGCTGGCCCCCAGCTCCATCGAGGCGCGCGGTGTGGTCGCGCACTACGAACCTGGCCGCGAGGCGCTGACCATCTGGTCGTCGAGCCAGAACCCCCACATCCTGCGCACCTTCGTCGCGCGGATGCTCGACCTGGGAGAGGACCGCGTGCGGGCCATCGCCCCGGAGGTGGGCGGCGGCTTCGGGGCGAAGATCAACATCTACGGCGAGGAGTACGTCGCCGCGGCGCTGTCGAAGCGGCTCGGCCTGCCGATCAAGTGGATCGAGGACCGCTCCGAGGCGTTCCTCGCCACCGTGCACGGCCGCGACCTGATCGCCTACGTCGAGCTGGCGGCCACGCGCGACGGCAGCGTGCTCGGGCTGCGGATGCGCATCATCGCCGACATCGGCGCCTACAACATGCTGCTCACCGCGGGCGTGCCGACCAACAGCATGACGATGGCCAACGCCACCTACGCGTTTCCCGCCATCCGCGCCACGCTGACCGAGGTCTTCACCAACAAGACCCCGACCGACGCCTATCGCGGGGCGGGGCGGCCCGAGGCGGCCTACTTCGTCGAGCGGGCGATGGACATGCTGGCCCGCGAGCTGGCGATGGACCCGGCCGAGCTGCGGCGGAGGAACTTCATCCAGCCCGATCAGTTTCCCTACAAGACCCACATGGGGGCGGTCTACGACTCGGGCGATTACGAGAAGGCGCTCGACCACGCCCTGCAGGTTTCGGGCTGGGAGCGGCTCAAGCAGGAGCGCGGCGCCGCGCGCGCGGACGGCCGGCTGGTCGGCCTCGGCCTGTCGATGTACGTCGAGATCTGCGGCATGGGCCCGTCCTCCACGTTGCCGCCCGGCGGCTGGGAGTACTCGCAGGTCACCGTGGAGCGCGACGGCCGGATCAGCGCGACGACCGGCGTCTCCCCGCACGGCCAGGGCAACGAGACCACCTTCGCCCAGATGCTGGCCGACCAGTTCGGCGTGCCGCTCGACCACGTGACGATCCACCACGGCGACACCGCGGTGGTCAAGCAGGGCATCGGCACCTTCGGCAGCCGCTCGCAGGCGGTCGGCGGGGCGGCGCTGCACGACGCGGGCACGAAGGTGAAGGCCAAGATGGCGAAGTTCGCCGCGGCCCTGCTCGAGGCGCACGAGAGCGATCTCGTCTTCGAGAACGGGACGATAGCCGTGAAGGGCGCGCCGGCGTCGGCCAAGCCGTTCGCCGAGGTCGCCGCCTACGCCTACCGGCCGATCAGGCTGCCCGAGGGGCTGACCCCGGGGCTGAGCGACGAGGCGTTCTTCGAGCCGTCGAACAACACCTATCCGTTCGGCTGCCACATCGCGATGATGGAGGTCGACCGGGAGACCGGCGAGCCGCGCCTGCTGAAGATGGTGGCGGTCGACGACGCCGGCCACCTGATCAATCCGCTCATCGTCGAGGGGCAGATCCACGGCGGGCTCGCGCAGGGGATCGGGCAGGCGATGATCGAAGAGATGGCCTACGGCGCCGACGGGCAGCCGCTCACCGCCTCGTTCATGGACTACGCGTTGCCGCGCGCCAGCGACTTCCCGCGCTTCGAGCTCGACAACACCGTCACCCCGACGCCGGTCAATCCGCTCGGCGCCAAGGGGGTCGGCGAGGCAGGGACCATCGGCTCGACGCCCTGCATCGTCGCCGCCGCGGTCGACGCGCTCGGCGGGTTCGGGGTGCGGCACCTCGACATGATGCTGCGGCCCGAGAAGTTGTGGCGCATCATTCAAGAGCACGAGTCAGCGAGGAGCGCCGACGCATGATCCCGACCGCTTTCGAGTACGAACGCGCCACCTCGCTCGACGATGCGCTCGCGAAGCTGACCGCGGCCGGATCCGCCGGCAAGCTGATCGCGGGCGGCCACAGCCTGGTGCCCCTGATGAAGCTGCGCCTGAGCGAGCCGACGGTGCTGATCGACATCGCGCACATCCCGGACTTGGCGGGCATCCGCGAGGCCGGCGGCCGGATCGAGATCGGCGCCGGAACCACCCACCACGACGTGGCGACCTCGGTCCTGCTGCACGAGCGCTGCCCGGTGGCGGCCGAGGCCGCCGCGACGATCGGCGATCAGCAGGTCCGCAACCGGGGCACGCTGGGCGGCAGCCTGGCGCACGCCGACCCGGCCGCCGACTATCCCGCCGTGATGCTGGCCCTCGACGCCGACTTTCACCTGAAGGGGACGAACGGCTGGCGGGTGGTCAAGGCCGGTGATTTCTTCCAGGGCATGCTGACCGTCGATCTGGCGCCGGACGAGATTCTCGCGAAGGTGACGTTCGCGCCGGTCCGGACCGCGGCATACGCCAAGCTGCACCAGCGGGCGTCGCGCTTCGCCATCGTCGGCGTGGCGGCGGCGCTGGCGGTGAGCGACGGTACGCTTTCGTCGGCCCGCATCGGCCTGACCGGGGCGTCGTCGTCGCCGTCCCGGCTGGAGAACGTGGAAGCGGCATTGACGGGGCGGGCGGCCAACTCCGGCACCTTCTCCGCCGCGGCCCAGGTTGCGGGAGACGGCATCGAGGATCTCAACGACGACATCCATGCCGGCGCCGACTACCGCCGCGCCATGGTTCGCGTCTTCACCCGGCGGGCGCTCGACGGCGCGCTGGCGCGGATTGCGAGCTGAACCGCACCGCCAGTCGCTGCCGGTCCGAGTTGGCGGAGGAAGCAGAGCGGCGGCCTCGCGGGTCGCGCCGGGGAGCCGGGATCTGATCGAACGGCCGCTCGCATCCTGCCCGGCGGCCGGCGGGCTCCGAGCGCGCCGCCCGCGTCACACCGCGGGGGATGGCGGCATCACCCGCTCCGGCGTGATGATTGTCGCCCCGTCGACCCGGCCTGCGGCGCCGCGCTTCAACCAGAGCGCGTAGTGCACCGGGCGCCCGTGCCGGAACGGAATCCGCCGCGCCTTGCGAATCAGCCCGGCGAGCGTGCCTGCCGGTTCGGCGCGCTCCGACCACTTCACTTCGCCGAGCAGCAGGTGGCCCCGGTCGGAAGACTCGGCCACCACGTCGATCTCCAGCGGGTCGCCGTCGGTATCCCGGCCCCACCAGCGCGCCGCGGGATTCCAGTGCAGGCCATCGATCGTCAAGCGCGGCACCGAACGGCGCGCCAGCCACTCCCATACCTCCGCCACGTGGCCTGCGAGCCGCGTCTCCACTTCCGCCCGCACCGGATCGATCAGATCCATCTCGAGACGGGACCGATTCGGCGCAACGAACCGATACCAGAACAGCAGGAAGGGGTCATCCAACCGGTACAGGCTGCGCCGCGTCGATCGGACGCTCTCGCCGAAGGGTACCTCCCGCCGTACGTAACCCAGATCGATCAACCGGCTCAGGGGACGGCTCAGATTGGTGGCCGACTGGCCGACGCGCCCCGCGAGCTCGCTCAGCCGATGACACCCGGAGCCGATCAGCGCGAGCAGGGTATTGGCCTGAACGGCGCTGCGCATGTCGTCCATGAGCAGGCGTGTCGGCTCGCCATGAAGCACCCCGTTGCGGTCGAGCACCAGCGCGGCCAGCGCCTCCGACGTCGACGCGTAGTCCGAGGCGAGCTCCCAGTTGCGCGGCAGCCCACCCCAGACGGCGTAGGCGACGACACTGTCTTCGGCGTCGAGGTGCAGCGCCGCGCGCAACGCCTCCGGCGGCATCGGCGCAACCTGGATGATCTCCGCGGCACGGCCGTACAGCGGTGCGGCTTCGTCCAGCACGAGACCATGCATCATGCGCTGGGAGGACCCGCATGCCAGCAGGCGCAACGGCCGTTCGGCGGGCGTGTCGACGATTCTCTGAATGATGCTCGGAAGCGCCGGGGAGACCTGCACCAGATAGGGCAGCTCGTCCAGCACCAGCCAGGCGTCTTCGGGGGCGCGCATGCGCCAGGTGTCGAGGACCGCCGCCCAGTCGCCGTACGAGGCCGCGGCGAAGCGCGGTACGAGGCGCCCTGCCTCGACCGAGAGAGCGTGCCGCTGAACGGCGGCGTCACTGAGGTCGGCCAGGTAGTACGCGTGCCGGGTGCCGCGCAGCGCCTCCTGCAGCAGCCGCGACTTGCCGCACCGGCGCCGCCCGTAGACGACGATCAGCGAGCCATGCGGCCGGGACAGGGCGCGCCGCAAGCGGCTGAGCTCGCGGGCGCGATTGAGAAACGGAAGCCGCACACGACATTATGTTGCATGAACAGTATGTCTGTCCATCCGCGTAGTGGGTCCGGCAGGCCGACGCTGCGTCACGAGAATCAATAGCAGTATGCCGACGCTCTGGTGTACGACGTCGCGGTGCTCGCGGCAGGCGTTGCGGCACCGCGAAATCCGATTGCACGGCCCCGGTCGGAGGAGCCACCAGCCAGGTGGGGGTTCCCGCGTATACTGGCGGCATGTCCAAGATCATCCGCTCAATCGGTCCGGTAGCGCTCTGTCTGGCGGTGGTGGCGACGGCGGCTGCGCAGACCGGCGCGGCCGGCGGAGAGTGGCGAACCTACGGCGGTGATCTCGGCCACACGCGCTACGCGCAGCTCGATCAGATCGACGCCGGCAACTTCGCTGAGCTCGAGGTGGCGTGGCGGTTCAAGACCGACAACCTCGGTCCGGTGCCGGAGTACCGCTTCCAGTCGACGCCGCTGGTGGTCGACGGGGTGATGTACACGACTGCCGGGTCGCGCAAGGCGGTGGTGTCGCTCGACGCGGCGACCGGCGAGATGCGCTGGATGTACAGCCTCGACGAAGGGGCCCGCGGCGCCGCCGCGCCGCGGCAGCTCTCCGGCCGCGGGCTGGCCTACTGGGAGGCCGACGGCGAGCCGCCCCGGGTCGTCTACGTCACCCCGGGCTACCGGCTGATCGCGCTCGACGCCGCCACCGGCCGGCCGGTGCCCGATTTCGGTGCGGACGGCATGGTCGATCTGAAGCAGGAGGCCGACCAGCCGATCGATCCGATCACCGGCGAGATCGGCCTGCACGCGACGCCGATCGTGGCCGGCGACGTCATCATCGTCGGCGCCGCCCACCGGACCGGCGGCAATCCGCGCAGCCGCGCCAACGTGAAGGGCTATGTTCGGGGCTACGACGCCCGCACCGGCGAGCGGCTCTGGATCTTCCACACCATTCCGCGCCCCGGCCAGTTCGGGCGCGAGACGTGGCTGGGCGACTCGGCCGTCTATACCGGCAATACGGGGGTGTGGGGCCAGATCTCGGTGGACGTGGAGCTCGGCATGGTCTATCTGCCGGTCGAGGCGTCCACCGGCGACTACTACGGCGGCTACCGCCCGGGCGGCAATCTGTTCGCCGAGAGCCTAGTGGCGGTCGACCTCTACACCGGCGAGCGGCGGTGGCACTTCCAGCTCGTGCACCACGGCATCTGGGATCACGACATCCCGTGCGCGCCGATCCTGCTCGACCTGATGATCGACGGCGAGCTGGTGAAGGCGGTGGCCCAGCCCACCAAGCAGGCCTTCCTGTACGTCTTCAATCGCGAGACGGGCGAGCCGATCTGGCCGATCGAGGAGCGGCCGGTCGAGGCGGGAGACGTGCCCGGCGAGTGGTACTCGCCCACGCAGCCGTTTCCGACGAAGCCGCCCGGCTACGACCGGCAGGGTGTCGCGCTGGACGACCTGATCGACTTCACGGCGGAGCTGCGGGCCGAAGCCGTCGAGCACGCTTCCTTCTTCAAGCTCGGGCCGATCTTCACGCCGCCGGTGGTGAGCCGGCTCGAGGGGCCGATCGGCACCCTGATGGCCCCGGCCCAGGGCGGCGGCACCAACTGGCCCGGGGGCTCCTACGACCCGGAGACCCGCATTCTCTACGTGTCGTCGAACAGCTCGCTCGGGCTGCTCTCGATCGTGCCGCCCTACCCGGGGCAGTCCGACATGGACTACATCCAGGGCAACGCGGTCGCCGGACCGCGGACCTCCGGCGGGGCGGGCTCGAGCGCCGGCGGCGGACGCACCGAGTTCGACGTGCCGCCGCGCCCGCGGTTGACCGCCGAGCAGCGCGGGCGCGCGCGGCTCACCATCCAGGGGCTGCCGCTGCTCAAGCCGCCCTACGGCATCATCGCGGCCATCGACATGAGCCGCGGGGAGATCCTGTGGCGGATTCCGCACGGCGAGACGCCCGACAACGTCCGCAACCACCCGGCCTTGCAGGGGCTCGACATTCCCCGCACCGGCCAGCGCGGCAGCGTCGGCACGCTGGTGACCCGCACGCTGCTGATCGCGGGCGATCCGGGGACCCACACCCAGCCGTCGGGAGAGCGCGGCGCGATGCTGCGCGCCTACGACAAGGCGACCGGGGACGAGGTGGGCACCGTGTTCCTGCCGGCGCAGCAGTCCGGGTCGCCGATGACCTATCTGCTCGACGGCGTGCAGTACCTGGTGGTCGCGGTCAGCGGCGCCGGCTACTCGGGGGAGCTGATCGCGTTCCGGCTGCCGGCGTGACGCGGCGCCGTGCGTTTCAAATCGAGAAGTAGATCTCGTCGCCCCACGTCTGCACCTGCCCGGTGATCGGCAGCGCATCCCACACCCCGTCCGCGGTGGACGAGTCGTTGAGTGTCGCCGACACGGTCACCGCGCCGGCCCGAATACGAATCCGTCTGTCGCTCATGTTGCCCCCGGGTGAATCACCGTCCATAGTAATGGCGAGCGAGCAATGACGAAGAGCCGCCCGACAACGCTGCATCGACGACCCGGAACTGTGAGACGATGAGCCGATGCATACCAGCGTGAAGATCCTGCTCGTTGTCGGTATCGTCGCCGCCACCGCGTGGCCGCTGCGGGCCGCCGACTGGCCGGAGTGGCGCGGCGCCGGCCGGCAGGGGGTCTGGACCGACACCGGCATCGTCGAGACGTTCCCCGAGGGCGGCCTGACCGCCGCCTGGCGGACGCCGATCCACGGCGGCTACGCCGGTCCGGCGGTTGCCGACGGCCGCGTCTTCGTCACCGACGCGCGCCGCCCCGACCTGAACAGCACCGCCGCCGTCGAGCGGGTCCTCGCCCTCGACGAGCAGACCGGCGCGGTTCTCTGGACGCACGAATGGGAGACCAACTACGCCGGGCTCCAGCTCGCCTACGCGATCGGGCCGCGCGCGACTCCGACCGTCGACGGCGACCGGGTCTACGCGCTGGGGGCGATGGGCAATCTGCTGGCGCTCGACGTCGCCGACGGCCGGGTCCTGTGGCAGAAGGACTACGTTCAGGACTTCTATGCCTCGGTCCCGTCGTGGGGCATCAGCGGCGCGCCGCTGGTCGACGGCGACCGGCTCATCTGCCTGGTGGGAGGCGAGCCCGACGCCAAGGTCATCGCCTTCGACAAGCACACCGGCGAGGTGCTCTGGGAGGCGCTGTCCTCGGACTGGGAGCCGGGCTACTCGGCGCCCTTCCTGATCGACGCGGCCGGCGTGCCGCAGCTCATCATCTGGCACCCGCGCGCGATCAGCGCGCTGAATCCCGAGACCGGCGCCGTCTACTGGGAGGTGCCGCACATCGTCGACATGGGCATGAGCGTGCCGACCCCGGTGCATGCGGAGCCGTACCTGTTCGTCACCTCCCAGTGGGGCGGGGCGCGCATGCTGCGGCTGGCCGAGAGCCACCCCGACGCCACGCTGATCTGGCAGGGGATCGGCGAGAGCGATCCGGAGTACGGACGCGATCACAACACGCTCGACTCGGTGATCAGCACACCGGTCATCCAGGGCGACTACGTCTACGGGGTCGACGGCGAGGGGCACCTGCGCTGCCTGGAGCTGCGCACCGGCCGGCGGGTGTGGGAGACCGCCGAACTGATCCAGGACCCGGCGCGCTGGGCGACGGCGTTCTTCGTCCGCCACGGCGACCGCTACTTCATCAACACCGACGGCGGCGACCTGGTCATCGCGCGGTTCTCGCCGGCGGGCTACGAGGAGATCAGCCGCACGCGCCTGATCGAGCCGACGAGTCCGTACGTGCGTCGCCGGGCCCAGGGGCCGCACGTCAACTGGTCGCATCCGGCCTACGCGAACCGGCACGTCATTGCACGCAACGATGAAGAGATCGCACGCTACTCGCTCGCTGCGGCGCCGTAGCGCATCGGCGCACCGCGCGTCGCCGGCGGTGCCGGCCCTGCTTCCAGCGGGGACGTTCCTGGCCGTGTGCGCGGCGGTGGCGGTCGCTTGCGCGGCGGTGACGGCGCCGCTGTGGTGGTCGATCATGCCGCCGGCCGCGACGCTGGCGGCCGGGCAGGGGGGCGGCTCACCCCGGCTCGTTGCCGTGATCGCCGACCTGCACATGGGCCTCGGCCGTGACGCGACGGGGGAGTGGCGCGTCGAGGAGGACTTCCGCTGGGGGGGCGAATTCGCGCTCTTTCTGGCGGCGCTCGACGCGGAGGGCGGTGGTGCAACCGACCTCGTCCTGAACGGCGACACCTTCGAGCTCGACCGGCTTCCGGGTGAGGACTGCGCGGCCGGCGATCCCGCGCTCGGCTGCAGCGAGCCGGAGGCGCTCGCTCGCGTCGAGCGCGTGCTGGCTGCCCACGCGGACACCATCGATGCCCTCGCCGCGTTCGCCCGTTCGGGATCGAACCGAATCGTCGTCGTACCCGGCGAGCACGATGCGGCGCTGATCTTTCCGGCGGTGGCGGAGCGCGTGGAGCGCGCGTTCGGCGCACCGGGAAGCCGGGTTGCGGTGGCGGCCGTCGGATCCTGGCGCTCGGAGGACGGGCAGGTATACGTCGAGCACGGCCACCAGATCGGTTGGCGGGTCGATCGCTTCGAGGGGTGGCCCGAACCGTTCGTCGAGCGGGACGGCCGCCTGCACCTGACACGTCCGCCGCGATCACGAGCCGTCGACGCGTTCTTCGACGAGCACGAGGCGCGCTATCCGGTCATCGACAACTTCGCCGACGAGGGCGCCGGGCTGACGCACGGGCTGGCCGCCGAGGGGATCGCCGATCTCGGCGAGGCGGCGCCGGAGCTGCTGCGCTACGTCCTCTTCCGGATGCCGTGGCAGCAGTTCCGGGTGGACCTCGACGCCGGCGACGTGCAGCCTCCGGCCTGGGACCTGGCCGCGGTGCGGGCGCAGGGGCCGGCCTTCCTGGTGGATTCCCTTCCCAACGACGACCGCTTCAAGCCGCTCGCGCAACGGGCGCACGAGGCCGGCCTGCTGGCGGCGACGATGGAGGACCTGGGCGACGAGGAACTCGTCGCGCTCTGCGACTACCGCGCGGCTTCGCGGCGCGCCCGCCGGCGCTTCGAGCGGCCGCTCACGCAGTTCGACCCGCAGGGGCCGCCGGTGCGCGAGTGCCCGCGCCTGCCGGGCAGCCGCGGGGGTCTGTTCGACTACTTCTGGCGGACGCGCGATCGAATCTACGGAGGACGGCTGGAGGCGGCGCAGGCCGCCGCGCCGGACACCGCGCGCCCCATCGCCGTGTTCGTGCACAACCACACGCACCTGGTCGACTGGCGCCAGAGCGTACTGGAGCTGACGCGGCTGGGCCGTACCGTCATCGTCCACGGCTTCTCGCCGGTGCGCAACGCCCTCTCGCCGGTGGTCATCAACGGGGGCCCGTGGCAACGGACGATCACGCCGGTGCAGTTCGGCCGCCTGCAGGCCGAGAACGGCCTCTCCGACGGCGAGTTGCTGAGCGCCCTGCGGCCCGCGCATCTCGCGCCCTGCTACGGCTTCGTGCAGATCGATCCCTACGACGACACGCCGATGCTGCCGGCGATCCGCTACTGGCGGCAGGCCGGGAGCGGCGACTGGGAGATGGCGGCCCGGTGCGGGCGGCAGCCCGAGCTGTAGCGGAGGACCACGCCCAGCGCTGCGCTGACGGGATAGCGCCGCCGGTCGGCGACCACCCGTCCCTGGTTGAACGTGGCGACGAGAGGCTTGTCGAACAGATCCGGGAACAGAACAGTCTGTGGTAACGTGTTGCGTCTCAGGCACTGGTTCCCGTTGTGGCTGACACGTTGCCCATACGGCCGAACGAGGAGAAAAACGAGATGTTCGACAGGATTGCACCCGTGCCCGCTGCCGGCACATCGAGCACGCTGCCGACAACGTCGCGCCGAGCCTTTGGACGCCGGCTTGGCGTATCGGCCGCCGGACTGGCCCTGGCGGGATGCTCCGCGTCCGAGCCCCCGGCCGACTCGGCGCCCGCCGAGGAGGCAGTCGACCAGGGGGTCGTGCCGGCCCAGGATGCTGCGTCACAGGCTGCCGTCACTCCTGACGCCGCCCTCGCGCTCCTTGCCGAGGGCAACGCGAGATTCGTCGCCGGGACTCCTGCCCGCCGCGACTACAGCGATCAGATTCGAGCGACCGCGGCCGGGCAGTACCCGTTCGCTGTCGTGCTCGGGTGCATCGATTCTCGAGTCCCCATCGAGACGGTCTTCGATCAGGGGATCGGGGACATCTTCGCGGCCAGGGTCGCCGGCAACATCGTGAACACCGAGCTGCTCGGCAGCATGGAATTCGCCTGTCGACTCGCCGGGTCGAAGCTCGTGGTCGTCCTCGGACACACCTCGTGCGGCGCCGTGAAGGGGGCCATCAGCAGCGCCCGGCTCGGCAATCTCACGCAGCTCGTGCAGAAGATCGAACCAGCCGTGGAGGCAATCGAAGGCGAGCGCGATGTCGACAACGCCGACTACGTCGACGGGGTTGCCGAAGAGAACGTGCGCATGGTGATCGCGGAGGTTCGCCGAGAAAGCGCCGTACTGGCCACGATGGAGCAGGAAGGAGAGATCCGCATCGTGGGCGGGATATATGACGTCTCCACCGGCGTCGTGCGCTTCATCTGACCCCATGCCGCGCGTGTTGATCGGCGCCCTTGCTCTCGCCGGCGCGTTGCTGTTGCCCCGTACGGCCCTGGCGCAGACGCCGGTCGACAGGGACCAGCTCGGCGCCTGGTACATGCTGTTCTGGTCGACCCGCTTCGACGACTCGTCGGTGGGGTTGCAGGGTGACGTGCAGCACCGCAACTGGAATCCGGGAACCGACCTGGAGCAGTTGCTGATCCGGGGTGGCCTGACCTACGCCCTGCCCGAATCCCCCGTGCTGGTAACCGGCGGTGCGGCGCACATCACGAGCGGCGCCTTCGGCGACAGCGACGAGACCAGCGCGGAGCGACGCGTGTATCAGGAGGCCTTGATTCGCCATTCGTTGGGGCGGGTCGTTTCTCTGCGCCACCGCTACCGGTACGAACAGCGTTGGGTCGACGGCCAGGACTTCCGGACACGGTTTCGCTACGCCCTGTTCGGCGATGTCGCGCTGAATGGACGAGGGACGGGAAACGGTTCCATCTATCTGGCGCTGTACAACGAGGTCTTCATAAACGGGGAGCTCGAAATCGGGCGCGGCAGGACCATAGAGCGCTTCGACCGCAACCGGTTCTACACCGCGCTTGGCTTCGGAGTCGGCGACCGGTCCCAAGTGCAGGCCGGCTACATGATCCAGACCGTACCAGGTGGCTCGAAGGGGCAGATCCAGATCAGCCTCCACTCATCCTTCTGAATTGGTTGGCCCAGGTCTATCTCGGCTTCGCCGCGGCGGCTCCGGTTGGTGACCGGGCGTGGCCCGGCGTGCAGCAACTTCAGTGCCGGAGCAAGCGCGTCGCAGATGCCGGACTGCAATCGCCGCCACCATGTCTGCAGCAAGCGCTGCAAGGCCATCCGACGCAGCAGGCGCGCCCACCACGCCGCGGCGGCGGGCCGCGCAACGCGTACGACGGCGCGGCTCTTCGTCCGGTGTGCCCGCCGCTTTCCAAGCCGCCAGCCATCGGCTTGGGCGGCGGTCGAAGGCAGTACCGGGCGCAGCAGGCGTGCAGGACGCTCCGGTCGAACGACGCGTTGTGGGCGGCGACGAAGGCTGCGTTGGCGAGCCAGCCGCAGCCGGCGGCGAGGCCGACCGCGCAGGCGCTGTCCCGGCGGGCGAGGCGGTCTCGAAGTCAGTAGTTTACAGGGGTGCACGGAGAAGCGGGGATGGACCCGTTACTACAGCCATCCGCCTACCCTCCGGCCCGGCTTCCCCGCTCACGCGGGGATGGACCCTGCTTGGCCAGCTTCCGCTTGCTCCACGCGTGGGCTTCCCCGCACACGCGGGGGTGGACCCCTGACGTGTCCCGTGCGAGATGGTGCTGCAATGTCCGGCGGTTGCCCCTCGATCCAGTTCACGCGCTCGCCGTCGACGAGCACGGTGCCGGCGCCTTTCAGGACGACGTAGAGGTCCCACTTCGTGGTGTGGATCCCGCCGCCACGGGCAGGGGCCCGGAGGCGACGAGCCGTTTCCGGCGCGCGTCGACCAGAGCGGCGAATCCCTCGATCGTGCGCGCCCCGAGCAGGCGCAGATCGCCGGCTCGCGCGAACACCACCTCATCGACGGTCTCGAAGCCGCCGCTACGCAGGTACGCGTACCCGACGTCGCGCGTAATTCTCGTGCCGTTCGCCATGACGAAGGCGAGATCCTTCTTGCTCACCCCGACGCCCGCGCGTGCCAGCAGGTCTTCCGGGAGCCAGGTGTATTCGGAACCGGTGTCGACCATCACGCCGGCAATGCTCACCGGCGGCTGCTTCCTGGTGAGCTCCTGAAGCTCACAGTCGACCTTGAACGCGCCCATGACGTCCATCGTAGCTCGGAACCCGTCACGTCGCGGCTCCGTTTCCGTCCAGCCGAGCTTCTCCAGCCGCCTGCGCCCGCGGCTGGCCGGAAAACGGCCTATGCCAGCCGCGCCAGGATGTCCTCGGTCGTGCGGCAGGCGAGCGCGAGCATGGTCAGCGTGGGGTTCTGCGTGCCGACGCTCGGCATCGAGCCGCAGCCGGCCAAATACAGGTTGGAGTGGTCCCAGGTCCGCTGCCGCGCGTTCACCACGGAGTTGCCGGGCGCCGATCCCATGACGTGCGTGCCGCACATGTGGCCGGCGCCGCGGTAGTTGTAGGCTTGGCCGTCGTGGCTGAAGGCCGCCGGCGCGGTCGGGTTCGTCGCCGTATGGTCCGTGGCCCCGATCAGGTCCATGATCCGCGCCGTCGCGGCGCGCGCCGACGCGAAGCCGGCTCGCACGTAGTCCGAGACGCCATAGCTGATGCGCGGCCGCGGGATGCCCAGGTTGTCGGTCCACGTGTCGGACAGCGCGACCCGGTTGGACGGGTCCGCCTCCTGCTCGACCAGGAAGGCGAGCCGGATCTGCCGCGTCAGGATGCCGTTGACGGCCGCCGCGTATTCGCGGTTCGCAAGGATGCGCCGGTCGGGGTTGACGCCGCTGTCGTTGCGGCCGTAGACGAAGTCGGCGCCGGTCACGTAGGGATCGCCGATTGGCCACGTCCAGCCGCCGTTGCCGATCTCGATGCGCCACGCGGCCCGGCGGCGCCGGAACGGGCCGTCCCGCAGCGTCTCGATGCCGGAGGTCGACTGCGGTCCGCGGTAGCCGTAGAAGGGCGTCTCGGGAGGCATCAGGCCCCAGGCGAGATAGACCGGATGGTCCATCAGGTGTCGTCCGACCAGGCCCGAGGAGTTGGCGACCGGCCGGCCGGTGACGCGCTCGGTGTTGAGGAGGATGCGGGCGTTCTCGATGGCGTGCGCGGCCAGCACGTAGACGTCGGCCGTGGCCACCCCCTCGCCGGTGCGGCCGGTGGCGGCGGGCACCGAGACATCGTCATAGGTCAGGTAGTGGAGGCCGGTCACCGCGCCGCCCTCGTCGATGCGCACGGCATCGACCACCGCCTTGGCCAGCAGCTCGACGCGGCCGGTGTCGAGCGCCATCCGCAGCGTCACGCGCGGGTCGTACTTCGCCCGCACCGGGCAGATCGGCGTGCAGCTCGTGCTGCCGCGGCAGGGGCTGCGGTTCATGAAGGGCCCGGCGTTGCGGCCCGCCGGGGTCGACGTCGTCCGCGCCGCGGCCGGCGAGTCGGTCGCGATCGCGGCGCCGTCCACCCGCGCCTGGAAGATCCGGTCTCCGTGGGAGGCCGCGACAGGTCCCTGCGGGTAGGCGTAACCCGGGCCGTAGGGGATGTCGTTGACGCTCTCCTGCTCGGCGCGGTCGCCGGCGACGCCGATGAGCTGTTCGGCCTGCCGGTAGTACGGCTCCAGCTCGTCGTAACCGACCGGCCAGTCCAGGCCGTGTCCGTAGGTGGAGCGGAGCTGGAAGTCGGCGCCGTCCATGCGGATCGCCGTGCCCATCCAGTGGTTCCCGGTCCCGCCGGCGAGGCGCTCGGACGTGCTGCCGAACGGCAGCGACCCGGGCGCGTGCTCCAGGTAGGAGCGGGCCGGATCGTTCCAGGCGAAGATCAGCGCCTCGGTGGTCGGTCGCGGCGCGTTCGTGCGGCTCGGATCCAGGGTGCCTGCGTCCGGCGGATACGGCGCCGAGGGCGTCTTGATCGTGGCCAGCAGGTAGCGCTCGAGCAGCTCGCCGTGCGTCGTGTCCAGCCCTGGTCCGGCCTCCAGGATCAGGACGCGCTTGCCGGCCCGGGCAAGCAGCCACGCCATGTTGGCGCCGGCGAAGCCGGAGCCGACGATGACCGCGTCGTAGCGTTCGCGTCGTGTCGTACGCATGGGAGGGTGAGTGGGTGACTCCGGCCGGGGACTCAGGCTTCGCGCAGGAACTCGGCGAGGCCGGGAGGCGGCTCCGACCAGTTGCCGGGCGCATCCGCGACGCCGGCCGGCGTGGTCTGCGCGAAGCGCCAGATCCAGGCGTTCCGGTAGGCGCGGACGGAAACGACCATGTCGGTGCGGTGCGCGGGATCGAGGAAGGCGGCCGAGCCGGGCATGCGCGCCGTCTCCATCCCGCCGTACCAGACGCCGTACAGCCACATCAGCATCGTCAGCCGCGCCAGCGCGCCCACGCCGTCGGGCCGCGGGTTCCCTTGGAGCTCCAGAAGGCGCCGGGCGACCTCCGGCGCCGTGGCACCGCCGGCGGCGGCCTGTCCGAGCTCGGCCAGCAGCGCCGCGAGCGCATCGGGAGCGGCCTCGCGGCACAGCGCGTGGAGCGTGTCGGCCAGCGGTGCTGCGCCTGCCCGCGGCGGTGGCTCCAAGACGGTCGGCTCGACCCCCAGCAGCGCCGACGACAGGCGGATATAGTCGTGCGGAGCGGTCCGTGCGGCGGGCTGCTCCGCGTTGGCCCAGACCGGGAGTCCTCCCGCGAACAGCAGCGAGCCGGCCGCGCCGGCGCCCTGGATGACCGACCGACGGGTCAGCGCCATATTCAGTACGAGCCTATCACCGGATCAGGCGGCACTGATTCCGACCGCAACTCCATGGGCGCCGGTCCCTGGGTCGGCCGGATGGTCAGCGGATGAGTTCCTGGAATTCCTCCCGCGTCAAGCCGGCGTCGCGAATCAGCGCCCTGAGGAGGCCTCTACCCAATTCGCGGTGCCTCGGGACCGAGAGCCGGCGGCCGGTTGGGCCGATCAGAATCATGTGGCTTCCCTCCGTGCGGTCGAGGGTGAATCCAATCCTGGCGACCACGCTCACGAACTCGTCGCCCGACAGGACCGGGAGACGAGCCACTACGCCGGCACCTCGAGGACCTGGAACTCCGACGACGGGGGCAGCGGGGCGCCGTGCTCTCGCATGCTCGCCAGGTAGCCCTTGATCGCTTCGCGTATGTTCGCCAGCGCTTCCTCCCGCGTCCGTCCTTGACTGTGGCATCCCGGCAGCGTGGGACAACTCGCCACCTCCCAGCCGTCTTCATCGGTCTCGAACACGACGAGCAGTCTCAGTACCTCGGCGTGGCGGTCCGCATAGTCCTGGTTCGTGGGTCCCGCCTGCGAGACCGTGAGGTCGCCGTTTGCGTGGGCCGGCATCCCCGCGCGCAGCGGCCCTTCAGCAGACCGCTCGGTAATGTCGAATCCCAGGCGAGCGAGGATTCTGTGCGCGTCCTGCGCGGTAAAGCCCGCGAGCGGCAGGCCGGTCACCAGTCGGACGACCTGCTTGATCGGGTAGGGCTGTCCACGCAGCGCGACGAAATACCTGTTGCGCGCGTCTCCGGAATGCGGACGTTCGCTCTGCGTAGCGTCCAGGACGTCTTCGCGGGTGATGCGGAACTGTCTGCCCCTGATCCTGAAGTCCACGTGTGCATCTCCTATTGTTGTAGTTGTATCGTGTTGTTCTGTGTATTGTGCGGATCTGACCCGAGGCCGTCAACCCTGGCCGGGCCGCCGGCGGTCTGTCTTGTGGTCGTTGACACGCCTGCCCTCAACCAATAGCATCCGAGGTTCGAGAACCCAGCGGGTGAGGTGTGCCTTCGTGACGAAGACCAGTATGGTTTCGCTCGTCTCGGTGGCCGCGTTTGCGGTCGCCGGAATGGTCACCGCGGCGTCGGCCGCGCAGGAACCGGCGGCTGAGACTGTTTCCGCGTCCTCGGCCGAGGCCGTTTCCGCGTCGCCGGCGTCGTCGGCTGCCCCCGCTGACAGCCCCGCCCACCGCGCGCTGCTCGATCGCTACTGCGTCACCTGCCACAACGATCAAATGGTGAACGGCCGGGGCCGCGCCGCCTCGCCGCTCGTCGGCCAGCTCCGCGCCGTCGGGCTCACCCTCGACACGCTCGATCTCGCCGAGGTGGGCAGTCACGCGGACCGCTGGGAGAAGGTGGTCCGCAAGCTGCGCGGCGGCGTGATGCCGCCGGCCGGCCGGCCGCGGCCCTCGGCGGACGAGCTCGAGGCGTTCCTGACCTGGCTGGAGGGCGAGCTCGACGGCGCCTGGGCCGAGAATCGCGATCCGGGCCGCACGGCTACCTTCCATCGCCTGAACCGCACCGAGTACACCAACGCCGTCCGCGACCTGCTGGCGGTGGAGATCGACGCGGACGATTTCCTGCCGGCAGACGACGCGAGCTTCGGCTTCGACAACATCGGCGGCATCCTGCGGATGTCGCAGTCGCTGATGGAGCGCTACCTCGCCGCGGCGCGCACCATCAGCCGCCTGGCCGTCGGCAGCCCGCCGCCGGCGATGTCGGCCGACACCTACGAGGCGGCGCAGGATCTGCCGCAGCACGGCCGCGTCGAGGCGCTGCCGTTCGGCACGCGCGGGGGCCTCTACATCGAGCACCTGTTTCCGCGCGACGCGGAGTACGACGTGCGGGTGGAGTTGACCGGCACGCGCGGCCTGCGCGAGAACCACGACCTGGAGGTGACGCTGGACGGCGAGCCGGTGAAGCTGATCACCCTGGGCCCGCAACGGGACGGCGCGCCGAACAACATGTACGCGCAGGCGTCCACCGTGGACTTCCGCATGCCCGTGGCGGCCGGTCCGCGCGAGGTGGGCGTCACCTTCTTCAAGAAGCCGTCGGCCCTGGTCGAGCAGGTGCGCGAGCCGTTTCCGAACCCGCGGGTGGCCGGGAACACCGGCGGTCTGGCGGGTCAGCAGCCGTTCGTGCGCAGCGTCACGATCACGGGCCCCTACGGCGGCTCGGGCGTGACGGAGACGCCGTCGCGCGAGCGCATTTTCACCTGCCGCCCGGCGGACACCGCCGCGGAGGCGTCTTGCGCCCATCGGATCCTGTCGGGGCTGGCGCGTCGCGCCTATCGGCGTCCGGTGACGGCCGACGAGATGCAGGTGCTGCTGGACTTCTACGGGCAGGGGCGCCGCGACGGCGGCTTCGAGGACGGCGTCGAGCTGGCCGTTCGGCGCCTGCTCGTGAGCCCCGAGTTTCTCTACCGCATCGAGTCCGACCCGGTGCGCGCGGCTCCGGGCGAGCCGTACCGCGTTCCGGATCTGGAGCTGGCCTCGCGGCTGTCGTTCTTCCTGTGGAGCAGCATTCCGGACGACGAGCTGCTCGCTACGGCCGAGCAGGGCCGCCTGAGCGATCCCGACGAGCTGGAGCGGCAGGTGCGCCGGATGGTGGCCGACCCGCGCTCCGCGACGCTGACCACGAACTTCGCCGCGCAGTGGCTGCAGCTCCGCAACCTGGAGACGACGGTGCGACCGGGCGATCCCTTCTCGGTCGCCTTCGACGAGTCGCTGCGCCAGAGCATGCTGCGCGAGACCGAGCTGTTCGTCGATCGCATCGTGCGCGACGACCGCGGCATGATCGAGTTGCTGACCGCCGACTACTCGTTCCTGAACGAGCGGCTGGCCGAGCACTACGGCATCCCGGGGGTTACCGGCAGCCATTTCCGGCGCGTAGCCCTGCCGGCTGACGGCAACCGGCGCGGCATCCTGGGGCACGGCAGCATCCTGACCCTGACGTCGCACGCCATCCGCACGTCGCCGGTGTTGCGCGGCAAGTGGATCCTGGACAACCTGTTGGGGACGCCGCCGCCGGATCCGCCGCCCAACATCCCGGCGCTGAACGACCAGAGGACCCAGGCGAAGCGGCCGACCCTGCGCGCCCGCATGGAGGCGCACCGCAACAACCCGGCCTGCTCGGCCTGCCACTCGATGATCGACCCGACCGGGTTCGCGCTGGAGAACTTCGACGCCATCGGGCGCTGGCGCGTGGTCGACGAGTCGTTCAACGCGATCGATCCGTCCGGCGTGCTGCCCGACGGCCGGGCCTTCGGCGACGTCGCCGGGATGCGCCGGGCGCTGGCCGACAACGCCGAGCAGTTCGTCACCACCGTGACCGAGAAGCTGATGACCTACGCCCTCGGCCGCGGTCTCGAGGCCATCGACATGCCGACCCTGCGCCGCATCGTGCGGTCGGCGGCGGCGGACGACTACCGGTTTCAGACCGTCATTCTCGGCATCGTCAAGAGTGACCCGTTCCTGATGAGGAGAGCGCAGTCATGATCGTCACCCAGAAGTCGCTGTCTCGCCGGACCGTGCTCCGTGGCCTCGGCGCCACCGTCGCCCTGCCGTTGCTCGACGCCATGGTGCCGGCGCTCTCGGCTGCCGCCCGGTCGGTGACGGCGCCCGTGCCGCGCCTGGCGTTCTTCTACGTGCCGAACGGGATGCTGCCGCACAACTTCCACCCGCAGGGGACCGGCGGGTCCGGCTTCGACCTGACCCCCGTGCTGAGTCCGCTCGCGTCGTACCGCGATCGGATGACGGTGGTGACCGGCCTGAGCAACGCCGGCGTCGTGAGCCCCAACGAGGGCGGCGGCGTCCACACCCGGGCGCACGGCGGCTGGCTGAACGGCATCCTGCCGAAGCGGACGGAGGGAGCCGACATCCGCGCCGGCAAGACCATCGACCAGTACGCCGCGGACAAGCTGGGCGCGGAAACCGCGCTACGCTCGCTGGAGCTGACCACCGAGTCGAACTACCAGGTGGGCAACTGCGAGAACGGCTACAGTTGCGCCTACCGCAACTCCACGTCGTGGCTGACGGCTACGACCCCGCTGCCCCACGAACGCGACCCGCGCGTCGTCTTCCAGCGGCTGTTCGGCGACGGCGGCAGCGTCGAGGCGCGCCTCGCGCAGATGAAGACCGACCGCAGCATTCTCGACTCGGTGACCGACAGCATCCACCGCCTGGAGCGGAAGGTCGGCGTGCAGGATCGCGCCGCCGTGGACGAGTACCTGCAGTCGATCCGCGCCATCGAGCGCCGCATCCAGCGGGCCGAGGAGACCAACACCACGACGCCGCTGCCGGCGGTCGACCAGCCGGCCGGCGTGCCGGACGACTACGAGGAGCACGTCGGGCTGCTGCAGGACATGCTGGTGCTGGCCTTCCAGGCCGACATCACCCGCGTGAGCTGCATGCAGATGGCGCGCGAGACGAGCGGACGGACCTATCCGAACATCGGCGTGCCGGAGGCGCACCACACGGTGTCGCACCACCAGCAGGACCCGCACAACATCGCCCAGTACACGAAGATCAGCCAGTACCAGATGAGCCTGTTCGCCAAGCTGGTCGAGAAGATGAAGAACACCCCGGACGGCGACGGCACGCTGCTCGATCAGGCCATCCTGCTGCAGGGGGCCGGCATGGGCGACGGCGACCAGCACACGCCGTACAACCTGCCCATCACGCTGATGGGCGGCGGCTGCGGCCAGCTCGCCGGCAACCGGCACCTCGTCTACGAGATGCACACGCCGTTCATGAACCTCGGGCTGACCCTGCTCGAGAAGGTCGGCGTGAAGGTGGACAGCATCTCCGACAGCACCGGTCCGCTGACGGGGGTGTAGGAGTCGCGGTCGCAGCCTCCCGGGGGTGCGTCGTTCCGGGGGGCGCTCAGGCCGGTTCCACGTCGAACGCCGTGACGTCGCGCGTCTCGGCGCTGACCTCCACGCCGATGAGGTGGACCATGCGGCCCGGCGCGCGGTACTTGTCCGCGTAGCGGCGCGCCTTCAACTGCGCCAGGGCCGCACCGCCCGCCTGTGAGGGGTTCCCGCCCGGGCTTCCCGTCCGCGAGTTGCCAGCCGCCTGTTCGGCTACCTTGAACTCGAACAGATATGCGCTGCCGCCGAGCACCACCGCCATGTCCAGCCGGCCGCGGCTGGTGGCGTCCTCCACCGCCACGCCGTCCATCGACGCCTGGAACCAGGCGTAGAAGACGCTCGACCAGTACCCCTCGTAGCGGGCGATGTCGTTTCTTCGGTGCCAGTCGTGCGGGATGCTCGCCAGGAACTTCCGGAACAACGCCTCGAGGCCGGTCCAGTCCTCGGCCGCGAGCAGTCGCCGCAGCGCGCCGGCGTCTCCCGCCGACCGCCAGTTCGACGCCAGTACGTCCAGCAGGCTCTCGTTCAGGCCCCGTCGTACTTCCCGGTTCGGATACCCCAGACGGTACAGCGGCTGCCCGTCGTGCCGCTCCTCGTCCATGATCGTCAGGTAGCCGGTCTGGAACAGCAGCGCCTCGGTCGCCATGGTGTCCACGTCGAACTTCGCCAGCAGGGCGGCGTTGGCGTGGACGTTCTCCAGGTCCGGGGCCGTGAAGCCGCGCCGGAGCAGCGTGTCGATCAGGAACCGCGGCGTCGCGGTCTCGAACCAGTACGTCTCGAACTCGCGGCGGGCGAACAGGTGGAGGATGGCCCAGGGGTTGTAGACGCGCTCTTGTCCCCGCCAGTTGTAGCCGTTGTACCAGGCGCGGATCTGGTCGCGGTCGAGTCCGGGGAGCTCGGGTGCGAACACCGTGTCGAGGTCCACCTCCGTGTAGCCGCAGATTGCCGCGTAGCGCGGGTCCAGGGTGAGATCGGTGAGGAAGTTGAGGTCGGAGAACCGGCTGACCTTGGAGAACTTGCTCACGCCGGTGATGAAGGTGAGCTCGACGTGGGCGTCGCAGTCCTTGAGGGTGCCGTAGAGCCCGCGCAGGTCGTCGCGGTTGGCGGTCGCCTGCGGGTTGGCGGCGGGCGTTTCGCCGCGCTCGCCTGAAGGCACTGGCCCTTCCAGCGCGTTAAGGATCGGCTTGTCGTACTCGTCCACCAGGACGACGACGCGCTCGCCTGTCCGATCGTGCAGCGCCTCCAGAAGGTCGGCGAAGCGTCCCGCGGGCGTCGGCACGCCTGAGGCCGGCAGCCCGGCCCGGCGTTCGCTCGCGGCGAGTTGCCGCATGACGCTCGCGTGCAGTTCGGCCGGCCGCTTGAAGTTGCCGCCGGCGAAGCTCAGCCGTACGACGGGATGGCGCTTCGACCAGTCCCAGACGTCATGGACCGCCAAGCCGCGGAACAGCGGCTCGCTGCCCTCGTACAGCTCCTTGAGCGTGTCCACGAACAGGCTCTTGCCGAACCTTCGGGGGCGAGACAGGAAGAAGTGCTTCCCGGCGTCCTCTCCGATCCGGCAGGCGTAGGCGGTCTTGTCGACGTAGTAGTAGCCCTCCTCGCGGACCTGGCGGAACGTCTGGATGCCGATCGGGAGCCTGTGTCGGTCCACATGGCATCATACTCTCGGCGTCTCGCGCGTCTGTCGACTCGCACTCGCGCTCGAATGTCCAGCCGCCCGGCGCGAGCGGCTGGACATGGTGGGCGAGTCCGTCGTTCGGAGCGGCGCTCAGGCGGGCTCCAGGTCGAACGCGGTGATATCACGTGTCTCGGCGCTGACTTCCACGCCGACCAGGTGGACCGTGCGATTGGGAGCGCGGTACTTGTCCGCGTAGCGCCGCGCCTGCAACTGCGCCAGCGCCGCGCCCTGCTCCGAACGCTCCGCCACCTTGAACTCGAACAGGAAGACGCCATTCTCCAGTCGCACCGCCATGTCCAGTCGCCCGCGGCTGGTGGCGTCCTCCACCGTCACGCCGTCCATCGACGCCTGAAACCAGGCGTAGAAGACGCTCGACCAGTAGCCCTCGTAGCGGGCTATGTCGTTTCTTCGGTGCCAGTCGTGGGGAATGCCGGCCAGCAGCTTGCGGAACAACGCCTCCAGATCGTTCCAGTCCTCGGCCGCCAGCAGGCGGCGGAGCGCGATGCCGCTTCCTGCAGACCGCCAGTTCGGGGCGAGGGCGTCGAGCAGGCCGCGGCTCAATCCGCGCCGCACTTCCCGGTTCGGATAACCGAGTTGGTACAGGGGCACGCCGTCCGGATCCTGCTCCTCGTCCGTGATCGTCAGGTAGCCGGTCTGGAACAGGAGCGCCTCGGTCGCCACCGACGCCACGTCGAAGGCCGACAGCAATTCGTCGTCGGCGTGCAGGCTCTCGAGGGCGGGGGCGGAGAAGCCGCGCTCGATCAACGTGTCGATAAGGAAGCGCGGGGTAGCTGTCTCGAACCAGTGGGCCTTGAACTCGCGACTGGCGAACAGGTGGAGGATAGCCCAGGGGTTGTAGACGCTCTCGTTCCCGCGCCAGTTGTAGCCGTTGTACCAGGCGCGGATCTGGTCGCGGTCGAGGCCGGGGAGCTCGGGTGCGAAGACGGTGTCCAGATCGGTCTCGGTGTACCCGCAGATCGCGGCGTAGCGCGGATTCAGGGTGAGATCGGTGAGGAAGTTGAGATCGGAGAAGAGGCTGACCTTGCTGAACTTGCTCACGCCGGTGATGAAGGTGAGCTCGACGTGGGCGTCGCAGTCCTTGAGCGTGCCGTACAGCCCGCGCAGGTCGTCGCGGTTGGCGGTCGCCTGCGCGTTGGCGGCGGCGGACGTTTCGTTGCGCTCGCCCGAAGGGGCCGGCCCTTCCAGCGCGTTCAGGATCGGCTTGTCGTACTCGTCCACTAGGAGCCTGCGCCGCAGGAAATATTCGCCTCAGGCCAAGCGGAGCGAACGTCCGTCCGCGGACGTTTGCGGAGTGCGGTAGCCGAGCCCGCGGGTTCGCAGGGATGGGCTGGTCTTGGCTACGCGAAGCGCGCTGTGCGCGGCGAGACCGCGGGGCGAGGGTAGCCAAACGCACCGCCGACTATCGGACTCAGCGGCAGCTCGCGCTGACCAGCTTCTCGAGCGGATCCTTACCGGCACGAAGACCGAGCTCGGCGAGCCGCCTGTCTGCGATCAGCTTGCACCCCCCCGTTACCGAAGCCGCAACATCATGGTTGAAAGCGTTCACAATCGAGTCCTGTTGCTGAATGCACTGGCTGACGATCGGATCGCTTCCGAAGACATCGAACCCTGCCCGCTGTCCCGACGTGCGTACCGCGATGCTCGCGGCGTCGCGAAGCATCCGCAACACGAAGTCACGCCCCTGGCCACTGGCCAGTCGGAGCACGCGATCCCCGACTGGCTGAACTGCGATGTTGCGCTGCTGGCCCGGAACACCGCGCACCGTGACGCGTTGCGTCGGTTCGATCGGCTCGGCAAACTCGAAGCCCACGCCGGCGCCCTGCGGCACACACTGGAGAATGAGCGTTGAGCCGCCGTTGTCGCTGCGGAGCCGGAACTCCCTGGCCTTTCCGCCACCCGCTACCCGCAGCTCGCGCGCATCCCATCGTTCCTGTTGCCCGGCAGCCGGCACCGCGGCGGCTGCCGCAACGACACCGAGCACCACCATCGCCGCAACGGTCGCCCTCACCGGCGGTCTCCCTTCAGAAACGCTGACATTTCATCATCTCACAAGCGGTGCCGAACGCTGCACGCGTTCTCGACCGGCGGGTGCGCCAACGCCTCGTGCTCCGTCGCACTGATCGACCGACTGACCCGCCACGGTTTCAGAAGACCGACCTCCTCTCCCAGGAGGGGCGCAGTCCACGCGGCATCCCTACGCCCCCGCCGCAGGTCCGCCCGCGATGGCAGGGTCCTCGGCGGCGGCAGGTTTCTCGGGCGCGGCCGAATCCAGCGGCGCGATCCCGATGTGCGCGAAGCCGTAGAGGGCGGCGACGAACGGGTTGATCAGGTTGAAGAAGGCGAACGGCGCGTAGGTCAGCGTCGACACGCCGAGCGTCTGGGCCATGAACGCGCCGCAGGTGTTCCAGGGAATCAGCACCGAGGTGATGGTGCCCGAGTCCTCCAGGGTGCGCGACAGGTTCTTCGGGTCGAGCCGCCGCCGCTGGTACTCGCCGCGGAACATCCGGCCCGGGAGCACGATGGAGATGTACTGGTCCGAGGCCAGGACGTTGACGCCGAACGCGGTGGCGAGGGTGGCCACGATCAGGCCGCCGGCGCTGTGCACCGCGTACAGGATGCGGCGGGCCAGCGCCTGCAGGATGCCGGTGGCCGTACATCATCGCCGTCATGATCAGCCAGACGGTCTGCAGCATGCTCGCCATGCCGCCGCGCGAGAGCAGCTCGTCGATGGCGGCGTTGCCCGACTCGAGCACGTATGTGGCGGATGTGGGTGAACAGCTCCGAGCCGGCCACCGCGGGGGCGAGGTTGGTGGTGTCGGACAGCGGCGACATCTTGTCGCCGAAGTAGGTGCCCGAGATGATGGCGCCGGCCGCGATCCCGAGGTGCAGATCGTAGGCGGCGGCGGTGCCGACGAGGGCTAGGTAGCCTAGCTAGGACGACGACACGCTCGCGGGTACGTTCGTGCAGCGCCTCCAGAAGGTCCGCGAAGCGTCCCGGGGGCGTGGGAACGTCGGAGGCCGGCAGCCCGGCCCGGCGCTCGGCCGCGCCGATCTGTTGCATGGCGCTGGCCTGCAGCTCACCGGGCCTCCTGAAGTTGCCGCCGGCGAAGCTCAGGCGTACAACGGGACGGCGCTTCGACCAGTCCCAGCCGTCGTGGACGGCCAAGCCGCGGAACAGCGGCTCGCTGCCCTCGTACAGCTCCTTGAGCGTGTCCACGAACAGGCTCTTGCCGAACCTTCGGGGGCGCGACCGGAAGTAGTGCTTGCCGGCACCGTTCGCAATTCGCCGGGCGTGGACCGTCTTGTCGACGTAGTAGTAGCCTTCCTCGCGGATCTGCCGGAAGGTCTGGATGCCGAGGGGGAGCCTGCGTCGATCCACCAGGGCATTCTATCCGTCCGTTCCGGTCTGCCTCGGGTTCGCACCGAACGGTGCGGCTGAAGCGCCTGCCTGGAGGCTGGGGCGCTGGCTGTCGCGGCAGGCGACCGTGAACGGCCTTCCGGGGCTCACGCGCGTTCCACATCGAACGACGTGACGTCGCGTTTCTCGGCGCTGACCTCTACGCCGATCAGGTGGACCATGCGGCCTGGCGCGCCGTACTTGTCCGCGTAGCGCCGCGCCTGCAACTGAGCCAGCGCCGCACCCTGCTCCGACCGCTCCGCCACCTTGAACTCGAACAGGTAGGCGCTGTTTTGCAGCCGCACCGCCATGTCCAGCCGTCCGCGGCTGGTGGCGTCCTCCACGGCCAGGTCGTCCAGCGAGGCCCGGAACCAGGCGTAGAAGACGCTCGACCAGTACCCCTCGTAGCGGGCGATGTCGTTTCTTCGGTGCCAGTCGTGCGGAATGCCGGCCAGCAGCTTCCGGAACAGCGCTTCGACGCCCGCCCAGTCTTGTGCCGTGAGCAGCCGCCGCAGCGAGCCGGCGTCCCCCGCCGACCGCCAGTGCGGCGCCAGCGCGTCCAGCAGGCTCTCGTTCAGGCCCCGCCGCACCTCCCGGTTCGGATACGCGAGCCGGTACAGCGTTCTCCCGTCGCGCCGCTCCTCGTCCACGATGGTCAGGTAGCCGGTCTGGAACAGCAGCGCCTCCGCGGGCATGGCGTCCACGTCGAAGGTCGACAGCAGGGCGGCGTCGGCGTGGACGTTCTCGAAGTCCGGGGCCGCGAAGCCGCGCCGGAGCAGCGTGTCGATCAGGAACCGCGGCGTCGCGGTCTCGAACCAGTGGGCCTCGAACTCTCTGCTGGCGAAGAGATGGAGGATGGCGTAGGGGTTGTAGACGTTTTCGTCCCCGCGCCACGCATAGCCGTTGTACCAGGCGCGGATCTCGTTCCGTTCCAGGCCGGGCAGCTCCGGCGCGAACACCGTGTCGAGGTCCGCGTCGGTGTAGCCGCAGATTGCCGAGTAGTGCGGGTTCAGGGTGAGATCGGTGAGGTTGTTCAGTCCGGAGAACAGGCTCACCCTGCTGAACCTGCTCACACCGGTGATGAAGGTGAGCTCGACGTGCGCGTCGCAGTCCTTGATCGTGCCGTACAGCCCGCGCAGGTCGTCGCGGTTGGCTCTCGCGGTCTCCGGTGCGTCCAGCGCGTCCAGAATCGGCTTGTCGTACTCGTCCACCAGGACGACCACCCGCCGGCCCGCCTGCTCGCTCAGCGTTTCGATCAGGCGGCGGAAGAGCACCGGCGCGCTGGCGCCGCGCGGGTCGACGCCGGCCCGCCTGCCGATGTCCTCGAGCTGCGCCGCTGCAATCTCCTCGAGGACGCCGGGCCGCTTGAAGTTGCCGCTGCCGAAGCTCAGCCGCACTACCGGGTGGTGCTTCGACCAGTCCCAGCCGTCGTGGACGGCCAGGCCGCGGAACAGCGGCTCGCTGCCCTCGTACAGCTCCTTGAGCGTGTCCAGGAACAGGCTCTTGCCGAACCGCCGCGGACGCGACAGAAAGTAATGCTTGCCGGCTTCGTTCCCGAGTCGCCGGGCGTAGGCGGTCTTGTCGACATAGTAGTAGCCTTCCTCGCGGATCTGCCGGAAGGTCTGGATGCCGACGGGAAGCTTGCGCTTCTCCATGGCCGTCATTCTACCCGGCGGTCACGGATCGCCGGGGGTGGAGCACGCCGTGCTAGGATGGGCGTTCGGGACGAGGTGCGAGGTGGTTGTCATGCATGCCAACAGCAGGAAGAGTTCGTACATCCCGACTTTGCTGGTCGTCGTGGCCGTGTTCGTCGCAGGCTTGGCCAACACCCTCACGGCCGAGGCTGCCGTCCGGCGGGACGCACCGCTGATCGCGGCGGTCAAGGCGGTCGATGTCGACACGGTGCGCTCTTTGGTCATCGATCGGGGGGTCGACGTCAACCAGGCCGCGCCGGACGGCGCGACCGCGCTGCACTGGGCGGTCCACAAGAACGATGCCGGCCTGGTCGGTCTGCTGCTCGAGGCCGGGGCCGACGTCTCGGCGGTCAACCGCTACGGCGTGCAGCCCATTTCGCTGGCGGCCGAGAACGGCAACGCCGAGATTCTCGAGGCGCTGCTCGACGCCGGGGCCGATCCGAACGCCGCGCTGCCGGAGGGCGAGACCGTCCTGATGACCGCCGCGCGCACGGGCAGCGCGGGGGCCATTCGGGTGCTGCTCGTGCGCGGCGCCGACCCGAACCTGCGCGACGGCTTCCGCGGCCAGACGGCGCTGATGTGGGCGGCCGCCCGCAACAACGCGGACGCGGTGCACGCGCTGGCCGAGCTGGGCGCCGACGTCCACGCGAAGACCGAGACGGCCGCCCGGTCGCCGAACGGCAATCGCCTGTTCTACGCGTCCCCGCCCACCGGTTTCACGGCCCTGCTGTTCGCGGCCCGCAGCGGGCACATCGACGCGGTCCAGGTGCTGCTGGCGGCCGGCGCCGACGTCAACGACACGCTGTCGGACGGCCAGAGCGCGCTGGTCGTCGCGGTGGCCAACGCCAACTGGGAGCTGGCCGACTACCTGCTCGACCGCGGCGCCGACCCGAACCTGGCCGGGGCCGGCTGGAACGCACTGCACCAGCTTCTGCGCACCCGCCGGATGAACACCGGCTTCGGGTTCCCGGGGCCCATTCCGAGCGGCAGCATCGACAGCATCGACGTGCTGAAGAAGATGATCGCCGTCGGCGGCGACGTCAACGCGCGGATGACCGTCAACGGCATGAAGGACGGCCAGCGCAACCGCCTCAACCGCCTGGGCGCCACCCCCTTCTTCCTGGCCGCCAAGGTGACCGACACCGAAGCGATGCGCGTGCTGCTGGGCGCGGGCGCCGACGCCACGATTCCGAGCGCCGACGGCACGACGCCGCTGATGGTCGCCTCCGGGGTCGCCATCTGGAACCCGGGCGAGGACGGCGGGTCGCTGCCGGGCCAGGAGGACGAGGTCCTGGAGGCCGTGAAGCTGTGCCTCGAGCACGGCAACGACATCAACGCCGCCAACTACCGCGGCATGACCGCCCTGCACGGCGCCGCCTTCCGCGGCGCGAACAACGTCGCGGAATACCTGGTGGAGCAGGGCGCCGACCTGAACGCCCGCACCGAGCTCGGCTACTCGCCGCTCGCCATCGCCGACGGCTTCAGCTACTCCGACTTCTACAAGGCGCAGAAGCACACCGCCGTGCTGCTCCGCACGATGATGGAGGAGCGCGGCATCTTCACCGACGGCGAGGGCCACGCCATCCCCGGCACCCTCTGCTTCGACTGCCTGCAGACCCGTCGCGACCAGATCGAGGACCGTGTTGCGTGGGAGGCCGCGCTCGAGGCCGAGTTCAGGGCGCAGCTCGGCGTGACGAAGTAGCAGAAGACAACGATGGTCATCCGGAGCCGCGCTCGTCCCGTAGCGCCTCGAGCTCGGCGATTGCTTCGAAGTCCTTGACGCGGCCTGCGGAGCGTTTGAGATGGATCAGGTGCTCGAGCGTCACGCACCGGCACGTGACGCCGAATGCGGTCACCTTGTCGGTATGGGTGTGGAGCTGTTCGTAGGTGCCGCCGCCGGCGATCTCTCCGAGCAGGTCGATGGCGCCGACCGTTGTCGTCAGCGTGAAGTTGAGCCCGCGGGCGAGCGTCTCGGCATCCCACTGGAAGGGGAGGCCGGCGGGGGCGCCGCGCAGACCTGGCGCGTAGGGAGCCAGGGCGTTCACGAGCCGCGCCAGGTTGTCGGGCGTCCGCTGGTAGACGACGTCGACGTCCAAAGTCAGCCGGGCCGACCCGTGCACGGTGGCGGCGGCTCCGCCGACGAGGATGTACGCGACATCCTGGTCGGCGAGGACGCGGAGCAGGGTCGCGAAATCGGTCACGATGCGTGCCGCGCCGCACGTCCGGCGCGCTGCAGCTCTTCGGCGAACCGCTGAAGCTCCATCAACTGGCGCAGCCGCTCCTCCACGCTGAGCTTCAGGTTCTCGCGCAGCAGGCTCCGATCGATGTCCTTCTTGTAGACCTCGATGACCGGGTCGACGACACGCTGGGTGCCTTGCGCCACATGGGCAGTCTACATCCGTCGTCGGTTCCGAGCTTGGGGCCGGAGGCCCTCCGGAAGACACGACTCCGTGCTCGGAAGAACTGCGATCGGGCTTCAGGCCCAGAGCTGGGAGACGGGCAGCGCGAACAGATTTCGCCCGAACGGGACGACGGTCGTCCCGGTGGACAGAACGACTCCGCGGACGAACCGGTCACCGGACAACCGCGCCAGCGTCTCCAGGCCGCGGAAGTCCTGTTGCTTCACGGCGGCGGCGCTCTTCACTTCCACGCCGACGAGGCGGCCGGCGCGATCTTCGAGCATCAGGTCGACCTCGGCGCCGCTCTCGGTGCGGAAATGGAACGGCCGGCACCGCCGTTCCGACCAACCGAGCTGCTTGATCAGCTCCATCGCCACGAAGTTCTCGAGGACGTGTCCCAGCAGCGTGCGGTCGCGCCGGAGGCGGTCTGCATCGGCCTCGATCAGGTGGGTCAGCAGTCCGGTGTCGACGAGCAGCAGCTTTGGGGCCTTCGCAAGACGCTTCCCGAGATTGGAGAACCACGCCGGCAGGAGCCTGACCAGGAACGTCATCTCCATCAGCGTCAGGTAGCGCTTCAGGGTCGTCTGCGGGATGCCCAGCGTCCGGGCCAGGTCAGCGGCGTTGAGCAGCTCGCTGGCGCGTGACGCGAGCAGGGCAAGCAGCCGCGGGATTTCGGACAACCGTTCGATGTTGGCGAGATCGCGGACATCGCGCTGCAGGATGGCGTCGACGTAGGAGTCGAACCACGCCTGCCGGCGGGCGTGGCTTCTGCGGGTCTGGATCTCGGGATAGCCGCCCGCGCACAACCGGTCGACCAGGGACTCCCCGGTGTCCGGGGCCGCATGGGGCGTTACCAACTTCTCGGCGAAGAGCCGGTCGACGAACGTCTCGCGAACGCCCGCGAGCTCGCCCTGCGAGAACGGCCAGAGCGTGTGCAGCTCCATGCGTCCGGCCAGCGAGTCGGAGAGGACCGGGACGGACGTGACGCTCGCCGAGCCGGTCAGCAGGAACTGTCCGGGGCGGCGGTCGGCATCCACGGCGGCCTTGATCGCCAGGGCCAAGGCTGGCGCCCGCTGTGCCTCGTCGATGACGACGGGCCGTCCGAGTCCCGCGATGAACCCCTCGGGGTCGTTCAGCGCCGCGGCCAGGACGGCAGCCGTGTCGAGTGTCAGGTACGGCGCCGGATATTCCCGTTCGGCGACCGCGCGTACCAGCGTGCTCTTGCCGGTCTGACGCGCACCCTGAAGGTAGACGACGGGTGTGTCGCGCAGTGCATCCAGCAGGGCAACAGTCGCATGTCGGCCGTGCATGCGACTTGTATATTATCCGCCGTGTGGCTGGAAATCAACCGCGAAGTGGGCGATTTCCAGCCACGGACCGGCGGATTACTGGCCGGGGTTCGTCTCCGCTGGGACGTTCCCGTGCGGCTTCAGCGCCGCCACGCCCGGTCCGGACGGCCCCCGCAGCGTGAACCAGAGCGTGCCTTCCGCGTCGCGGTCGAGCTTGGGCGTGTGCGCCCGCAGCTCGGGGAACGGGAAGTAGGTGAACTCGTTGGTCTTCTGGTCGAAGCGCACCAGCGAGTTGTAGATGCCGTTCTCGACCCACAGGTTGTCGTCGTCGTCCGGCCAGACGTCGTAGGGGTTGCCGTCCTTGAGCGGCAGCACGTACTCGGTGACGGCGGACGTGACCGGATCGATCTTCGAGATGGCGTTGCCGAAGTAGTGGGCCGCCCAGATCTTGCCGTCGGAGTCGATGGCGGGCCGCCGCGCCGGGTTGGCCAGCGGGTACGAGCGCCACGCGGCAGTCTCCTGGTTGTACATGTAGATGGCCGGCGTGTGCAGGCCGACCGCCCAGACCCGGTCCTGCCGGTCGACGACGATGCCGTAGCCGCTGAAGCCGGACAGGGGCTCCCACTCGGTGAAGTCCTCGGCGGCGAGGTCGAAGCGTCCGATGCGGCCGGCCGAGGCGAAGTAGGTGTACCAGAACTGGCCCCGCGAATCGACCCAGACGCTGTGCGGTCCGGCGCCCCTGGTTGGCATGGGGTAGCGCTTCATCGCGCCGGTCGCCGGATCCAGCTCGCCGAAGTGGTCTCCGGTCAGCTCGACCCAGTAGACGCGGCCGCGGTACTCGACGATGCCGTGCGGCGTGACGTTGATGTTCTCGTCGTTCTCGATCCACAGCTCGTCGGTGCGCGTCTCGAAGTCCGGATCCCGGCTGTCCATGCGGATGATGGAGTTCGAGCCGTTGCCCGACACCCAGATCACCCCCGGCTCGGCGCGGCTCGCGAAGACGCTGTGAATGCTGCCGCGCGGCGGCGCGCCGTTCGAGAGCAGCCGTTGCGTGCCGCGGTTCAGCTCGTACTCGATGTAGACGGCTTCGGACAGCGCCGCTTCGTCGCGGACGAGCGGGTCGAGCTCGAGGTCGCGCGGCGTCGAGCCCGGTCCGAACAGGGAGGTCAGGTATTGGATGATCAGTTCCTTCTCCTCGACCGACACCAGGTCGTGCGTAATCTGCGGCACGCCGGGGGCCATGTTGGCGACGCGGCCGTCGATGTCGAACATCCGGTCGACCGCCCGGCGCCACCCCCG
Organism: Vicinamibacterales bacterium; assembly: GCA_965116825.1. Lineage (GTDB taxonomy): Bacteria > Acidobacteriota > Vicinamibacteria > Vicinamibacterales > UBA8438 > WTFV01. The sequence continues at coordinate 984,484 of OZ220736.1, read as the reverse complement.
CTCGTTGCGCGGCCCGCGGCGGTGGAAGCCGGCCGGACCGTGGCAGCCGAAGCAGGAGCGCAGCATGACGTCGCGGGCGGGGTGGGGCGGATAAAGCGTGTCGAAGTCGACGATCTCGGCCGCGCGGCCGTCGGCAGCCCCGCCGCCGTAGTTCCGCTGGGCCGACGCGCCGCGGGCCGCGGCGCCCTGCTCGGGTCCGGTCCCGAGCGCCGTCAAGGCGATGTCGACCGTCGTTGTCGCGCCCGCGCTCACCTCGACGGTCGCGGTCGGCGATTCGAATGCCTCCTCGATGACGCTGACGTCGTAGGTGCTCGGCGGCAGGTTGAAGATCCGGTAGCGCCCGTCGTGCGTGTAGACGGTGTAGGCGATGCGGTGGACCGTGTCGTGCGCCTTGACGCGCAGCGCGCGCACCTGGCCGTGGTCGGCGGTCACGCTGCCGGCGATCACGCCTGCGGCGTCACCGTCCTGCGCGAGAGCAAAGCTGCCGGGCAACGCACCCGCACCGGCGAGCAGGGCTACCGCGATTGTCGTCAACGCCATGCTGGTCCGACGAAGAGCCTTGACCTCGATGCGCATGGGACCTCCCCCTGTTGGGCCGCGTGTCGGTGAGGGCCAGCCTAGTGCACATCGTCGCGATGCTCAAGTGATGGCAAGGTGAGTCCGTGCCCCACTGCCGGGTCTGGCGGCTGACGATCAGCTCGCCGGCGTGCTCGCGCGGGAGCATGAACAGCGTGTACTCCCCGCGCGGCACCACCAGCTCGCCGAAGCGGACGTCGAAGTCGAGGGTCAGGCGCGTGGCCCAGTTCGCGCCCAGCCGCCACACCTCGCCGTACGGCACGAGTCCGCCGAAGCGGCGGGTCCGGCACAGAGGCTGAGGGTACGCATATCGGCCTCATTCTACGGCCGGCGCTGCGCGGGTGCGGGTGTAAGATGGCGGCCATGAGGCGCGCAGCCGCACTCGGTCTGACCGTGGCTTTCGCCGGGGTCGGGTTCCTCGGCGTGCAGGCGGCCGAACCGCAACCGATGACGGCGCCCCGCGCCGCCGCGGCCGTGGCCGCGTCCCAGCGCGCGTTGCTCGACCGCTACTGCGTTACCTGCCACAACGAGCGGCTGCAGACCGGCGGTCTCGCCCTCGATTCCCTCGACGTGTCCCGGGTTGGCGATGCGCCGGAGATCTGGGAGCGGGTCGTCCTGAAGCTGCGCGGCGGCATGATGCCGCCGGCCGGCCGCCCGCGTCCGGACCGGCAGACCTACGACGGCTTGCGGGCGTGGCTGGAAGCCGAGCTCGACCGGGCGGCCGCGACCGGAGTCGAGCCCGGCCGCGTGCCCACCCACCGCTTGAACCGCGCCGAGTACGCGAACGCGGTCCGCGACCTGCTGGCGCTCGAGGTCGACGCCGCCGCGCTGCTGCCGGCCGACGCCACCGGCCACGGCTTCGACAACCTCGCGGGTACGCTCGCGCTCTCGCCCGTGCTGATGGAGCGCTACCTGTCGGCGGCGCGGCGCATCAGCCGTCTGGCGGTCGGTGACCCGACGATCGGGCCGGGGTTCACATCGCAGGTCTACGGCGTGCCGATCACGATGGCGCAGAACGAGCGGATGAGCGAGGACCTGCCGTTCGGGTCGCGCGCCGGTCTCGCGGTCCGTCACCACTTTCCGCTCGACGGCGAGTACGTCGTCACGATTCGGCTGAAGCGCAGCGTCTACGAGTACATCGTCAACATCGACGAGGCGCACGACCTCGACCTGCGGGTCGACGGCCGGCGCGTGGCACGGTTCAACGTCGGCGGTGCGGAGCCGGGGAAGCCGGCGCCCGCCACCTTCTCCGGGACCTTCGTGGCGGCCGGCGACGCCGAGTATCCGAGTCAGGACTGGGACGACTACCGGACGGGGGCCGATGCAGACTTCATCGTGCGCGTGCCGGTACGCGCCGGCACGCGGGTGGTCGGGGTGTCGTTCGTCGGCAAGTCGTGGGAGCAGGAGGGCGTGCGGCAACCGCCCCTGCGGGAGTACGGCGCCACCGTCACCGAGACCACCGACACGTCGCCGCGGCCGGAAGGGCCGGGCGTGGAGAGCGTCGCCATCGACGGTCCGTATGCCGCCAGCGGCCCGGGAGAGACGGCGAGCCGCGCCCGCATCTTCGTCTGCCGGCCGAGCGGCGGCGCCGGCGCCGGGCGCGGCGGGCCGGGCGTTCGCGCCGCCGAGGAAGCCTGCGCACGGGAGATCCTGGCTACCCTGGCCCGCCGGGCGTACCGCCGTCCGGTCGACGGCGCGGACCTCGGGCCCCTGCTCGCGTTCTTCCGGACGGGCCGGGAGGCCGACGGCTTCGAGGCCGGCATCCGGATGGCGCTCGAGCGCCTCCTGATCGATCCGGAGTTCCTGTTCCGCATCGAGCGCGATCCGGAGGGTATCGCCCCGGGCGCCCCGTACCGGCTTGCCGACCTGGAGCTCGCCTCGCGGCTGTCTTTCTTCCTCTGGAGCAGCATCCCGGACGACGAGCTCCTGGACGCCGCCGCCAGCGGCGCGCTCTCCGACCCGGCGGAGCGCGGGCGCCAGGTCCGGCGCATGCTCGCCGACGCGCGCTCGCGCGCGCTCGTGGACAACTTCGCCGGCCAGTGGCTCTCGCTGCGCAGCGTCGAGGGCATCGCGCCCGATCCGAACCTGTTTCCCGACTTCGACGAGAACCTTCGCGACGCGTTGCGGCAGGAGACCGAGCTGTTCGTGGAGAGCCAACTGCGCGAGGACCGCAGCGTCGTCGACCTGCTGCGCGCGGACTACTCCTTCCTCAACGAACGATTGGCCCGGCACTACGGCATTCCGGGTATCACCGGAAGCCACTACCGGCAGGTAGCCCTGCCGGACGACCGGCGCGGCGGCCTGCTCGGCCACGGCAGCATCCTCGCCGTGACGTCGTACGGCAACCGCACGTCCCCGGTCCTGCGGGCCAAGTGGCTCCTGGAGAACGTCCTCGGGACACCGCCGGCGCCGCCGCCGCCGGACATCCCGCCGCTGCCGGCGGGCGGTGAGGCGGGCGAGCCCCGCACCGTGCGCGAACGCCTCGCACAGCACCGGCGCAATGCCGCGTGCGCCATCTGTCACGCGCCGATGGACCCGCTCGGTTTCGCGCTCGAGAACTTCGACGCGGTCGGCGCCTGGCGCACCCGCGACGCGGGCCTGCCGGTGGACGCCTCGGCGGTCCTCGCCGACGGGGCGACGGCGTTCGACGGCCCCGCCGGGCTGCGGCGCGTGCTGCTGGCGCGCTCGGAGCAGTTCGTGGAGACGGTCACCGAGAAGCTCCTTACGTACGCCCTGGGCCGCGGGATCGAGCACTACGACCGACCCGTGGTCCGCGCCATCGTGCGCGCCGCCGCGGACGACGACTACCGCTGGTCGTCCCTGCTCCTGGGCATCGTCGAGAGCACGCCGTTCCGGATGCGGAGGTCGGAGTCATGATCATCACCAGGAAGGCCGTCCCTCGCCGCACGGTGCTGCGCGGCCTCGGCGCGGCGGTGGCGCTGCCGCTGCTCGACTCGATGGCGCCGGCGCTGACGGCGCTCGCGCAGACCGCGGCCCGGCCGGCCCGCCGGTTCGGCGTCGTCTACGTGCCGAACGGCGTGGTGATCGACGAATGGACGCCGGCCGCCACCGGCGCCGGCTTCGAGCTCTCGCCCATCCTCAAGCCGCTCGAGCCGTTTCGCGACCGGCTGCAGGTGCTGACCGGGCTGACCCAGAACGTCAACGGCCTGACCGCCCGCAGCGGCGCGGTCCACGGCCGTTGCGCGACCAAGTTCCTCACCGGCGCCATTCCGCGCCCCTTCGGGCAGGAGGGCAACGACTTCCTGGCGGACGTCTCGCTCGACCAGCTCCTCGCGCGGGAGATCGGACAGGACACGGCCCTCGGATCGCTGGAGCTGTCACTGGAGTCGGGGGACAAGGGGGCCGGCACCTGCGACGGCGGCTACAGTTGCACCTACAGCCACACCATCACGTGGCGCGGCCCCCGGACCCCGCTCCCGATGCAGCACAACCCGCGCGTGGTCTTCGAGCGGATGTTCGGCGACGGCGGCAGCACCGACCCGGTGGTCCGGCAGGCGCGGCTGGCGCAGAACCGCAGCCTGCTCGACTCGGTCGGCGAGAAGGCGGCCGACCTGGCGCGGGACCTCGGGCCGAGCGACGCGGCCAAGCTCAGCGAGTACCTCGACGCGGTGCGGGACATCGAGGGGCGGATCCAGCGGGTCGAGGCGCAGGCGGCGCGCGAGTTGCCGGCGTTCGACCAGCCGGCCGGCGTGCCCGCGAGCTTCGCCGGCCACGCCCGACTGATGTTCGATCTGCAGGTGCTCGCCTACCAGAGCGACATGACGCGGGTCATCACGTTCATGGTGGGCCGCGAGTTCAGCAGCCGGACGTATCCGGAAATCGGCGCGCCCGGCGGTCACCACCCGCTGTCGCACGAGGACAGCGCGATCAGCCGCGCGCAGTTGATCCGCATCAACACGCACCACGCCGAGCAGTTCGCGTACTACCTCGGCCGGCTGGCCGCGACGCCGGACGGCGACGGCTCGTTGCTGGATCACGTGGTCCTCTACTACGGGGCGGGCATGTCCGAGGGCGACCACCAGCCGTGGAACCTGCCGCTGGTCGTGGCCGGCGGCGGTGCGGGACGCTTCAAGGGCGGCCGGCACCTCCGCTACGACGGCGGCGCCGGGACCGGCCGGTCGGTCGCCGGCGGCACGCCGCTGGCCAACCTGCACCTGACCGTGGCAGAGAAGCTGGGCGTGCGGCTCGATTCCCTCCACGACAGCACCGGGCGGCTGGACCTGTAGCGATGGCGAAACTTGCGCTGCGGCTTGCGGTCCTTCTGCTCGCGGCGTCGGCCGGCGTTCACGGTCAGGCGGACCTTGCATCTGCAGCGTCACCTCTCATCTCGGCCGTGCGGGCCGTGGACGTCGCCGCGGTGCGGGCGCTGCTGTCCGCTGCGGTCGACGTGGACGCGCGCCAGCCCGACGGCGCCACCGCGCTCCACTGGGCGATGCACCGGGAGCATGTGGAGATCGCCGACCTGTTGCTCCGCGCCGGGGCCGACGTCGACGCGGCGAACGATCTCGGCGTCACGCCGCTCCTGATGGCGAGCGCCCGCGGACACGGCGTCCTCGTCGAACGCCTGCTGGCGGCTCGCGCCGATCCGAACGGGGCGCTCGCCAGCGGGGAGACGGCGCTGATGGCGGCGGCGCGGGCGGGGAGCCTGCAGGCGGTGAACGCGCTGCTGGACGCTGGCGCGAGGGTGAATGCGACCGAGTCCACCCGCGGCCAGTCGGCCCTGATGTGGGCTGCGGCGAACCGGCATTCCGCGGTTGCGCAGGCGCTTCTCGATCGCGGCGCGGACATCGCGACCCGCACCAGCACCCGGCGCCGGGTCTACAACATGGGCGGCAGCCGCTCGGCCGGGTCGGCGTCGCGCGGCATCGCCCTCGAGGAGGTAACCTTGGGCGGGAGCACGCCGCTGCTGTTCGCCGCCCGATCCGGCGACCTCGAATCGGCGCGGCTGCTGGTCGCCGCCGGGGCGGACGTGCACGACACCGCGGCCGACGGCAACACCGTTCTCAACGTCGCGGTGCACAGCGGCCACGGAACGCTGGCCGCGTTCCTGCTCGCCGAGGGTGCCGATCCGAACGCGGCGCCGCTCGGCTACACGGCGCTGCACGCGGCGGTGCTGCGGGGCACGCTGCGCGACCGCGGCGTCGCGAACGACGATTCGGGTGCCGGCGTGGCTCTCGTCCGCGCGCTGCTCGAACACGGCGCCGATCCTGACGCGCGCCTCACGAAGGGCACGCCGGTCCGGCGCTGGAGCCATGACTTCGCCTTCATGGACCGCTGGGTCGGCGCGACGCCGTTCTGGCTGGCCGCCCGGTTCCTGGAGGTCGAGATGATGCGCGTGCTCGCGGCCGCCGGCGCCGACCCGCGCCTGCCGAGCCGGTACGGTACCACGCCGCTGATGGCGGCGGCGGGGCAGGGCTACAACCGGGGCGGAGGAAGCGCGTTCATCCGGGACCGGCGCGATTTCTCCTCCTACAACCCGGTGGAGTCGGCGGCGCTCGGCTCGAGGATCCCGGCCGCCGAGGAACGTTTGGCCCGGGCGGCGGTCGCGGCGGCGCTCGAGCTGGGCGCCGATGTCGGCGCCGGCAACGCCGCCGGCGATACTGCCCTGCACGCCGCGGCCTCGCACGGCATGAACAGCGTCGTCGAGTTGTTGGCGGCACGCGGGGCCGACCTGCGCGCGGAAAACGGGCGCGGCCAGACCCCGCTGGCCCTGGCCGTCTACGCGGACGGTATCGGCGGGGACCGCTTCGTCCGCGAGGACACGGCGGCGCTGCTCCGGTCGCTGGCGGGCGCGGCGTTGCCGGCGGACGCCGATACGCTGGCGGCCGGGCCGGCGGACGATACGCCGGCGGTCGGGGTCGCGGAAGCCGCGCACCCGGCTCGGCCGCACGAGCACCCGGAAGCACGGGACCTGACCAACCCGGTGCCGTCCACTGTCGACTCGGAGGCCGCCGGCGCCGAGCTCTATACCCGGCACTGCGCAACGTGCCACGGGCCGACCGGACGCGGAGACGGCCGGCTGGCTGCCGCTACGGCAGCCTACGGTGCGCGTCCCTCCGACTTGGTCGACGCGACCTGGCGGCACGGCGGCAGCGACGGAGAGATCTTCACTGCCATCCGCGACGGCATCGGGCCGGACTTCACCATGGACGCCTTCGGGGGCCGGCTCGCCGAGACGGACATCTGGCGCCTGGTGAACTTCCTGAAGAGCCTGCGCTGAGCCCATCCGGCTCCGGCAGGCCTCAGCGCAGCTCCGCCGCGGTTCATATTCCCGCGCGGATGCTGTAGTTGTCGTTGCGCCACATCAGCATCCGGCCGTCGGGCATCTCCTCGAAGGTGAACGCCTCGCCCAGGTCGCCGTTGTCGCGCACTCGCCGGAACGTCCCGTCCTCGATGCGGCGGAGTCGGGTCAGCGAGTCCAGCGGATCGTCGGTGGGGAGCGGCAGCACGTGCAGGTCGCCCTTCCACACGAGCACCGCGCTCTCTCCCCCGAGGGGCCGCTGGTAGGTGCCGGTGAAGCGCGCGAGGGTCTCCCGAGCCGCCGCGGCGCCGGCTTCGGGCTCGGCGGAAACCGCGCCGGCGGGGGTTTCGCCGCCTGCTTCGCCGGCGGCCTTGCGCAGGGCGGGCGCGACGATGTCGTAGGCGGTCTGTGCGAACCGGCGCGAATTGACGCCCTGCCCGTTGGTCATGAACGCCGTGGCGACCCTGTCCCGCGCACGCAGCAGCAGGTGGCTGCGGTAGCCCGGGCAGGAGCCGCCGTGGCCTACGAAGGTGTTGCCGTCCGACCTCCAGACCGAGAAGCCCAGCCCGTAGGTGGTGTCGCCGTCGGGCTCGAGCCAGTGCACGCGGTGCATCTCGCGCAGCGTGTTGCGGTCGAGCAGCGCATCGCCTTCGTCGAGCACGCGGAACTGCCACGAGGCGAAGCGTCCGAGGTCCTCCACCGTCGAGATGAACCCGGCCGCGGGGCTGATGCCGCGCACCCAATAGTCGGGAACGAGCTGGCGCTTGCCGTCCCGGCCGCGCGCCGTGTAGCCGCTTGCCAGCCGGTTGCCCCGGAAGCGGTCCTCCAACTCGGTGAAGGTGCTGGACATCCCCAGCGGGTTCAGGATGTTCGCGCGGATGTAGTCGCCGTAGGCCTGCCCGGACGCCGCCGCCACGATCTCGCCGGCCAGGGTGAGCCCCAGGTTGGAGTACTGGTAGTAGGTGCGCGGGGGATACAGCATCGACTGTGCGGGCAGCGTGGCGACGATCTCGTCGTGCGTCGGGAAGGGATAGTCGGGGCCGGTCCAGTACGGCGGGCCCGCTTCGCGCGGGAGTCCCGCCGTGTGGGTGAGCAGCCCTTCCAACGTGACGGGGCCCGCCGCCGGGTCATCGTCCCGGATGTGGAACCACTCCAGGTGTTTCGCCACCGGATCGTCGAGAGCCACCTTTCCCCGGTCGCGCAACTGCAGCAGGCCGACCGACGTGAAGAGCTTCGAGATGGAGCAGATGGAGTACATCGTCGACGGCGTTGCCGGCTCCTCCCGCTCCACGTGCGCGTATCCGTATCCCTTCGCCCACACGAGCTCCTGGTCGTGCACGACCGAGAGGGAGGCGCCGGGGATGCCGCCGTAGGCCTGCGCCGCATCCACCCAGGTGTCCAGCAGATGCAGGGCCTCGGCGACGCCGGGATCGTCCGCGAGCGATTGCTGCGCGTGCAGCGGCAGCGCGGGCAGCAGGAACAGCGCGAGCGCCGCGGCAGCGCCGATGCGGTACGCGGACGGAAACGGGCTGTGCGGTGTCTTCATCGGGATCCTCCGGAGACTGCCTGGACGCTGTCGGTCGCCGCGCGGAGCGTGGGCACCCGTGCCCGGCCCGTGTACGGCGACAGTGTAGCGCCGGCATCCGACTCGATTCCATGCGGACCCGCGTTTGCGCTCAGAAACCGGTCTCGAAGGCCCGCGCATCCGGTGCCACCACCCGCTCGAAGAGGCGCTCCACCTCGCGGTGGAGGTCGGCGGCCAGCGCCTTTCGGTCGCGGCCGGCGACAGGCTCGGGACCGAAGCGGACGACGACCTCGAAGCGCCGCAACTCGAACAGGCGCTGGGCATGGCTGAAGAGGGGCGCGTCGCCCCACCAGCAGACCGAGAGGTGTGCCGGGTGCTCCCCGGCCGGCGTGCGGTAGGTGAGGGCTGCCGCGTGGACCGGCATGCCGCTGCGGACCGGATGGTCGAGGAGCGAGGTGCGAAAGCGGCGGACCTCGAAGCCCTGCGTGCTCGTACCTTCCGGGAAGAGCACGACGCCGTAGCCGTCCGCCAGCACGTCCTCGATCAGCCGGTTGACGCGCAGCACGTCGCGGCTCAGTCGCCGGTCGATGAAGACGGTGCCCACCGAACGGCACAGCATGCCGACCAGCGGCCAGGATCGCATCTCCATCTTGGCGACGAACCACGCGTCGGTGCAGGCCGCCAGCACCGGAATGTCGACGTAGCCGAGGTGGTTGCAGACGAGCAGGAAGGGCGTCCGCGGGGGATGCCCCTCCACGCGCACGCGCGCTCCGATGACGCGCAGGCAGAGGCGCGCCCAGACGCGGAAGATCGCGTTGCGCGCGGGACGCCGCAGGCGCGGCGCTGGCAAGAGCAGGGCGAAGGCCGTCCACAGGATGGCGAAGAAGACGCCGGTGACCAGCAACAGCGACACGATGCGCACGTAGCGGCGCAGGAGCCGCCTGAGCCGCGGCGGCGAGCTGTGGCTCAATGGGGACCCCCGGCGGGCGTCGTGCTCGAGTCGATCCGGGTGGCGGCGTACCTGCAGGAAGCCCGCGCCTGGCGCTTCTGCTTCATCGAGTCCGTGTATTGACGGCGAGACAGGCCCCGCGTTCGGGGGGCTCCCAGCGCGGCGGCGTCGAAAAGTCCGAGGCGCCGAGCCGGCCCCCGCGGGCGCCGAGCCAGCCGGCGACGGCCTCCCGGACCAGCGGCGACGAGGGCAGCGCCGCCGTGTGCACGGTGGTGACGCCGGTGTCGAACGCGGTACGCCGCACGAAGAAATCCGTGGTCGCCACGGTGAGGGTAGCGGTCGGCTCGACAGGCGTGCCCGACGGCCGCACGATCTCCAGTTCCCGGCGGAGACCGTCGCACGCCACGCGCACTCGGATGCCCGCCACGGCGGGAATTCCCCCCCAGCCGCGGACGAACGAGCGCTCGAGGGCCTGCGCTACCTGCGCCGCGGTCATCGTCAGCCTGACGATGCGGTTGTCGAAGGCGAACACGTCGTAGAGCGCCCCGCGCGTGAGAGCCCCGGCTGCCAGATCCCTGCGCAGTCCCGCGCGCCTGCCCCCCATGCCGATCGCGAGATCCGCGCCCGGCACGGCGGCCAGGATCGCGTCGGCGAACAGGTTGCCGAGCGGCGATTCGATGCCGTCCGGGTTGCGCGGCAGCGGCGTCTCGAGGGTGATGCCGAGCGGCTCGGCGCGCCAGCGGTTCACGCGATCGAGCTCCGGTTGCATCGCGGCGAGGATCGACTCGTCGGCACGGACCGGCGTACGTTCGTAGGACGCGGTGGTGCCGCCGTCGGACGCACACGACCAGCCGTCGGCGGCGACGGCGGCGCAGACCGTCTGGGGCGGGAAGAGTCGGGCGGCCACGACCCCGGCGTTGCGCTCGACGGTCAGATCGACGCGCGCGAAGGCTCTGCCGTGCGAGTAGGCCTGGACGATCGGGATGCCGGCTACTTCGTGCGCCACCGCCCGGTGCGTGTGCCCGGCGACGATCGCATCGACGAGACCGGGCGGCAGCCGCCGGGCCAACTGGAAGATCTCGGCAGCGTCGTCGCACGACGACAGGTCGGCGGGATCGTCGAACCGAAAGCAGGCGCCGCCGGCGTGCGCGAGCACCAGCACCACATCGGCGCCGCGCCGGCGCAGGCGCCGCGCTTCGCTCTCGACGGCGGGCTCGAGCGCCGTCGTGTCGAGCCCCTGGACGTTGGCGGCGATGGTCCTCGTGAGCCCGTAGCGGGTCATGACCCCGACGATGCCCACCCGCAGGCCCGCGGCATCGACGATCGTGGACGGCCGGACGTTCGGCCACTCCACCCGACGTCCCGTCGCCGCGTCGATCACGTTTGCGGTGAGGAACGGGAACCGTGCGCGGGCGGCCGCGGCCTTGAGCGCCCCGCGCATGTCGGGCGTTCCGCCCTCCGTGGACGCGGTGTCGACGGCGCCGTAATCGAACTCGTGGTTGCCAATCGCGAGCGCGTCGTAGCCCAGCGCGTTGTAGGCGTCGACGACGAGGGCTCCTTCCGAGATATTGGAGAGGATCCCGCTTTCGAAGGTGTCGCCCGCGTCCAGCAGCAGCACGGCGCCGCCGTCGGCCTCCCTCGCCGCGCGCAGGTTGCGCAGGTACCCGCCCAGCAGCGCAAGGCCTCCGCGTGCGTCGTTCGGGAACACACGGCCGTGCAGGTCGGTGGTGCCGACGATCGAGAGCGTGACGCGCCCGGTCGCGCCGTCCGGATCGGTCGAGGGCCCCTGCCCAGCCAGGGCCGACCCCGCAAGCAGAACGAAGGCGGCCACCAGCGCGGCCGCGACGACAATCGGTGGGCGCAGGCACGTCATGGCAGAATTCTACCGGGCTCGGGGTCGGCATGGCGCATCGATGCCGACCCGGACTCGCTGCAGGCGCCGCTGCTCCTCGTCAACCCCCCCGAGCAGTCCCCAGTCCCCACCGCCCCGGGGGAATCTGCACCGCAGGACTCATTCCGTTGCGTTCTGGGGCGCAGACTCCTAGACTGGGGGCGTCATGACCATGGTCACCCGAGCGCTTATCGTCTTCGGCTGCCTGCTGTCGATCCCGGTGACGGCGGTCACCACCGCAGCCGTGAAGCAACGGTTTGCCGACGGTCCTGACCGGCTGTTCTCCGGCGGTCCGCTGGTGGCCGGTGAGCTGCATGCCGGCCCGGAACCGGATTGGAGCTTCGTCAGGGACATTCCGACCATCGAGCTGCAGTTGCTGGATCCCCCCCGGTCGCGCCGCATCTGGACAACGGAGTACGACGGCCGGCTCTATGTCTGGTCGGGCTATATGGCCACCACCGTCGGGCGGTGGTGGAAGCGTTGGCCCGTGCAGGCGGAACGCGATGGCCGCGCGGTGCTCCGGATCGACGGCAAACGCTACGAGCGCCAGCTGGTGCGGATCGAATCCGGGGAGATACTGGATGGGATCAGCGCCGCCATTCGGGACAAGTACCCGTCTCAGGTGACCCGGGCGTCCGTGGAAGCGGGAGGCTCCTGGGTTTTCGAGGCGGCGCCGAGGAACTGACGGATCATGGGTCTCGAGCTGTCCCCAGACCGGGCGATGCGGTACTTCTACTGGAGCATAGCCGCCGCACTGGTAGTCACGATTCTGGCGGTCCTGTTCGTGCCCGGTGTGGACAACTTCGTCGAGAGCACGTTCCAGGGCCTCGTCGGCCGCGCCGCTCGCTGACGCCGCCGCGAGCGCCGTAACTTCTACCGGGGCGCGACCATCCTGGTGATGCGGCCGACGCTGGTGTCGCCGGCATACAGGTTGTGGTCCCGATCCATGACCCAGTAGCTGGCTTCGATGAACTGGCCGGCGCCTATGCCCATGCCGTTGCCGACGGCGCCGAGCACCTTGCCGGTCCGGTCCAGCAGAAGGAACTGGCCGTCCTGCCCGCTCGCCATCCACGGCCGGCCGTCGGCGTCGAAGTAGAGGGCGCAGACGAGGTTTCGCATCTGCAGCGTCCGGAGGAACCTGCCTTCGGCCGAGTAGATCACGATGCGGTAGTCCTCGCGGTCGCCGATCCGCTAGATTCCGGTCAGATACTGCAGCTTGCCCGTGCTGTCGCCGAAGGTCTCAGCCGGCAGCCCCAGCTTCTCGAGCGCCGCGACGTGCAGGTTCGACAGCGGCGTGTCGTGGTCGTAGCGCAGGTGGCGGCCGCCCCGCACACGCCCCGCCGCCCCGCCCGCCAGCAGCGTCGGCAGGTCGAGGTGGAAGTGGAGGTTGCCGTCGCTGATGCCCGCGCCGTAGACGAACAGCGAGTGATCGAGCAGCGATCCGTCGCCGTCCGGAATCGACTGCATCTTCTCTAGGAAGTAGCCGAACTGCCGGATGTGATGCGTGTTGATGCGGGCGAGCATCGCCAGGTTCTCGGGGTCGTTCTGGTGGTGCGAGTAGCCGTGGTGGCCGCCCGGCACGCCGACCTCGGGGAACGACCGGCCGCTGACCTCCCTGCCGAACATGAACGTGCTGACGCGCGTCAGGTCGGTCTGATAGGCCAGGATCAGCAGGTCGAACATCAGCCGGCAGTGCTCTTCGAAGGTGTCCGGGATGCCGGCCGGCTGCTCGACGACGGGGATCTCGCGGTCGCTCTGCCGCTCGGCCATCTGGATGCGCCGCTCGACGTCGCGTACCGCGTCGAGATACTGGGCCAGCTTGCGCTGGTCGCCGCGGCCGAGGCTGTGGCGGATCGCGTTTGCCTCGTCGGCCACGAAGTCCAGGATGCTGCGATCCTGACGGAGACGGGCCAGCCGCGCCTGCACGTCCGTGCTGTCGGTGGCGCCGAACAGGCGCTCGAACACCGCGCGCGGGTTGTTCTCCATCGGCAGCGGCGTGGTCGGCGTGCGCCAGGCGATGGTGTTCGTGTAGGCGCAACTGTAGCCCTGATCGCAGGCGCCAAGGACCTCCACCGAGTCGATGGCCAACTCGAGCGACGCGAGCTGGGTCTCGTTGCCGAACGCGCGGGCGGCAATCTGATCCACCGAGACGCCGGCGCGGATGTCGGGGCCCTCGGTCTTCTTGACGTGCACGCCGGTCAGCCATGTCGACGCGGCGCGCGCGTGGTCTCCCACGCCCTCGCCTTCCCGCGGGATGGCGACCTTGTCGGCCAGACCGCTCAGCACGTTGACCCGCTCGCGCACCGGCGCCAGCGGCTCCAGGATGGGGGTCAGCTCCAGCGTCTCGCCGGTTCCCGGCGGCGTCCACGCGCGCATCTCCACCCCGTTCGGCACGTAGACGGCGCCGAAGCGCCGCACCGGGTTGGCGGCCGTGTTGCGAATTGCCGCGAAGGCCGGGACCATGCCGTCGAGCAGCGGCAGGGCCAGCGAGGCGCCGAGGCCGCGCAGAACCGTCCGGCGGGGGAGGGTCTTCCTGGTGATCATCATCTTCCTATCCTCTGCTACGGCGCCGCGGCGGCGCCGGCGTCCGACGCGCTCCGCATCTGAAACGGTCTGCTCTCGACGATGCCGAGGATCAGCGCCGACCAGCGGTGGTCGTCGTCCCGGGCGTTGCGCAGGATCCGGCGAACCGCCGGCGCGTCACGGTGATCCAGCCCGCGGCCGAGCGCGTAGGTCATCAGCTTCTCGGTGACGGTGGCGGCGAACTCGCTGGCCCAGGGCTCGCGCAGCAGTGCGTCCCGGAACGCGGCGGGTCCGTCGAACGGGGCGCCGTCGGGCAACGTGCCCGAGGCGTCGATGGCGGCGGCGGCCCCGGGTTCACCTGCGCGCCAGCGGCCGACCGCGTCGAAGTTCTCGAGGGCGAACCCGAGCGGGTCGATCTTGGCGTGGCAGGTGGCGCAGGCGGGGCTGGCCCGATGCTGCGCCATCCGCTCGCGCATCGTTGCCGGCGCCGCGGAGGCGCCCTCTTCACCGAGCTCCGGGATGTCCGGTGGCGGTGGCGGCGGCGGCGCGCCCAGCAGGTTCTCCAGCAGCCACTTGCCGCGCAGCACCGGGGACGTGCGGTGGGGGTAGGAGGTCACCGTCAGGATGCTCCCGTGCCCGAGCAGGCCCGGACGCCGGTCGTCGCCGTGCCGGACGCGGCGGAAGTGGTTGCCGTAGACGTTGGGGATGCCGTAGTGCCGGGCCAGCCGTTCGTTGACGAAGGTGTAGTCCGCCCGCAACAGGTCGTGGACGCTGCGGTCCTCGCGAAGCTGAGTCTCGAAGAGCAGCTCCGTCTCCCGCCGCAAGGCTTGGCGCAGGTTGTCGTCGAACTCCGGAAAACGGGTCGTGTCCGGCGCCGCGCTGCGCAGGTTGCGCAGATACAGCCATTGCCCGGCGAAGTTCTCCACCAGCGCCTGCGAGCGGGGGTCGGCCAGCATCCGCCGCACCTGCCGTTTGAGCACGGCCGGGTCGCTGAGCTCCCCGCGCGTGGCGAGGTCCACGAGCTCGTCATCCGGGATGCTGCTCCAGAGGAAGAACGACAGCCGGGAAGCGAGATCGAGGTCGGCGATGCGAAATGGCCCGCCGGGAGTGCCGTCCGGCGCGTCGCGCTCGACGCGGAAGAGGAACTTCGGCGACACCAGCAGTGCTTCGATGGCCCAGCGGATGCCGTCCTCGAAGCCGGCTCCTTCGTCCCGCCCCGCCTCGTAGGCGGCGAGGAGCGGGTCGGTGTCGGCGCCGGTTACCGGCCGCCGGTACGCGCGGCGCGCCAGCGATGCGACGATTCGCTCGGCACAGGGCCGCTCCCCGGCGATTTCGTCCGGATAGCAGAAGAAGATGGCTTGCCGGCTCGGCGTGTCGGCCGGCGCCCGTCCGTCGAACGGACCGACGACCTCGATGCGCTCCACGGAAGGCGCGTTCGGATAGAGCGTGAAAGCGAAGCTGGTGATCGGCGGCGGCGCCGGGCGCCCGTCGACCGGCAGCGAGCGGCCGATCTCCTCGACGAAGGATGCGCCGAGCAGCCGCGTACCCGCCGTCACCGGAATCCGCACCGCCAGAGGGGCTCTGTTTCCCAGGTCGAAGGCCACGACGCGTTCGCGATCGAGGCGCAACTCGAGCCGGTGGCCGGCCCGTGCCCGGCCCCGCAGGGCCACCCGGATCTCGTACTCCGCGTCGAGAGGGAAGTGGTGGCGCACCGCGAGACCGCCGCGGGTACCGAACGGCAGGTCCTCGCTCACCCGGCCGTCCTGGGCCAGCAGCGGCGACGTCCTGTAGATGGCGGTCGCCGGCCGCAGCGTCGGATCGCCGACCGCCTGGCGGCTGATCTTCGCCGCGGCCAGCAGGTAGCGCTCCAGCAGCCCCGGCGAGACCGACAGCACGTCGCCGACGTTGTCGAAGCCGTAGCCCGACTCGTCCGCGGGCAGCAGGGTCCGGCCGTCGACCTGCAGCGCCAGCAGGTCGCGTACGGCGTTGACGTACTCCGTGCGGTTCAGTCGCTGTACCGCCGGCCGGCCCGGATCGGGGCTGACGTCCGCGGCGCGGTCGAGGGCGGTTTCGAAGTAGGCCACGGCGCCGGCGTACGCGGCTGAATCGGGGCGCGGCCTCGGCGCGGGCGGCATCATCCCGGTGCGGAGCTTCCGCACCACCTTCTCCCAGACCTCGGAGGCGTCGGCAACCTGCCCGGGATCGACCGCGTCCAGCGCCAGACCGGCCGTCCGCAGCCGCTCGTTGTGGCAGGTGACGCAGTAGCGGTCGAGCAGAGCGCGGGCCTCGGCGGCCGTCGCCCGAGCGTCGGCGTCGTGTTGCGCCCGCGCGGGGATCGCGACCGCCAGACACAGGCTGCCGGCAACGCCTGCCGCGACCATCGCCCGTCCGATCCGTGTCGTCGTGCTCATCGTCCCTTCCCGGACTCCTGGACCGTTCCCGGCCTCAGGGACGCGGCGTCGGCTCGCCTTCGT
The DNA here is from genome assembly GCA_965116825.1 of Vicinamibacterales bacterium. GTDB lineage: Bacteria > Acidobacteriota > Vicinamibacteria > Vicinamibacterales > UBA8438 > WTFV01. Next base: position 968,284 of record OZ220736.1, on the reverse strand, counting down.
CGCCGTAGTTCGTCAGTCCGAACGTCAACTGGATGCCCGCCGCCGGGTCGGCTCCCAGCTCTCGCAGCCGTGCCGCCGCTTCGGCGTGCCGCACGAAGGTGGTGCAGCAGATGAGGTGTCCCTCGGCGAGGCGCAGCGGCGTTTGCTCGGCCGCGTTGAGCGCATCTACATGCGCTCCGTTGTCGACGAGGAAGTCGATGACGGCATTCGCGTTGTGGTAGGCGGCCGCGTGCAGCGCCGTCTCGCCATGCCGGTTGGCGGTATTGATGTCGAGGCCGAGCTCCAGCCCGGCCGCCAGCGCCTCCACCGCCTTCTCCTCCGTCCAGTCGTAATAGGTGATGTCGGTAGCAGCGCGCTTGCCGAGCCCCGCCGCGAGCATCAGGGCGGTCGTTCCGTCGTCGGTCGTCAGGTGCGGGTCGGCCCCTTCGTCGGCCAGCAGCCGCATGATCCGCGCGTCGGCGGACTTGGCGGCGACGATGAACGGCGTGGAGCCGATCTGCGTCAGGCGGCCGGAGCCGGGCGAGGTGAAGACGCCGATCTCGAACGAGTTCGTCAGGCGCTGCGGCCGCTCCAGCCGGGCGTTCGCATCCGCGCCCCGGGCCAGCAGCGCCTCGGCCAAGGCAAGACTGCCGGTGGCGCTCGCCAGATGCAGGGCCGTGAAACCGGCCTCGCCCGGGCTCGGGTCGGCGCCCGCCTCGAGCAGAAGGAGGGCTATCTGGTCATGGCGCTTGATCAACGCCAGCATGAGCGCGCTGATCCCGTCCGGCGCCGCGTCGTCGACATCGGCCCCTGCGGCCAGAAGCACCCGCACGATCTGCTGATCGCCGGCCAGGATCGCGTAGAGCAGCGGCGTGAAACCGCCCTCGGCCCGCGGCGGATCCCGATCCCCGTCCCGCGGCAACGAGGCAGGATTGACCGCTTCGAAGCGGCTCAGCACCCTTGCTTCGCGCACAATCGTCCGGGCGCGCGGCGTGTGCACGGCGGTGCGCGTGCGCACGTCGGCTCCGATTTCCGCGAGAAGGTTCACGGCTCGCAGATGCCGCTCCGCGACGGCCCACATCAAGGCCGTATGCCCGCCGCGGGTGGCCGCGTCGACGTCAGCCCCTGCCGCGATCAGGCGTCGCAGCACGGTCGCGTCGCCCGCCCGCGCGGCCATCATGAGCGCGGTCCCACCCGCGGACCGGGCGGCGTTCGGATCCGCGCCCGCCCGCAGCAGCAGCTCCACCAGCGGCACGCTGCCGTTCTCGCTGGCGAGCATCAGCGGCGTCACGCCCAGGTCGTTGGCGATATCGACCCCGGCGCCGGCCCCGAGCAGCAGCTCGGCCATGGCCACGTCGTCCCGATGGGCCGCCCACGCCAGTGCCGTGGCGCCGTCGGCCTGGGGCGCATCGATGTCGAGCCCCTCCGCGATCAGCGCCCGCGCCGTCTCCAGATCGCGGCGTTGCGCCGCGTCGGCGATCCGTGAGGCGCTCGGCCGCATGCCGCCCGATATCTGATGTCCCGGGGGCGAGGTCGACTCCGACAACCCGCGCGGCGGATCGAGGGAGACGCTCGATCCGCCCGCGGCAGGCCCGGGATGGGTCAGCGCTACGGCCAGGATGCATACCGGCGGCGCCAGCGCAGTAAGCCGCATCTTCATGATTGTGTCTGGCATGCTATCGCAGCAGGCACGCAAGTTCCAGCCGGTTCGGGGGCTCCGGCGGTCAGGGCCGGGCCTGTTCCGCCGCGGGTCGTGCGCCCGGGATAGGTCTTGCTCCGCTGCCGGCTGCCGCGCGGGCCTGCGATATAATGGAAGCATGGCTGCCTGTGTCCCGCAGGTAGCAGTGAGGATTCGCACCATGACGATTTCGAAGCTGGCCGGTTTCTGCGGTCTCGCCGCGATCATCACGCTCCTGTCGCCGCTTCCGGCGGCGGCAGGAGAGGTTCCGGACGACCCGACGTTCAGCCGGGACATCGCGCCGATCCTGCAGCGGAGCTGCCAGAAGTGCCACCGGCCGAGTTCGCTGGCCCCTATGTCGCTCATCTCGTACGACGAAGTGCGGCCCTGGGCGCGCGCCATCAAGTACCGCACGGGGCTCCGCGACAAGCCGGGCGTCATGCCGCCCTGGTACATCGAGAAGAACATCGGCATCCAGCGGTTCAAGGACGACTGGTCGCTGAGCGACGACGAGATCGCCACGATTGCCCGCTGGGCCGACAACGGGGCCCCGCGGGGCGACCCGGCCGACATGCCGCAGCCGCCGCCGTTCATCGACGTGGACGAGTGGGAGATCGGTCAGCCGGACCTGGTCATCTCGTCTCCGTCCTTCGAGGTCGAGGGTGACGCGCCCGACTGGTGGGGCAGCCTCGGCGAGGTCGAGAGCGGGTTGACCGAGGACCGCTACGTGGCGGCGATCGAGTACAAGGAACGCAACGACCTGCAGCGCGGCGTGCGGTCGGACACCGTGGGGGGGCTGTTCGTCGTGCATCACTCGGCGCTCTACACCCTCGGACCGGACGCCGAGCCGAGCGACGTGGAGAGCTGGCCCGTGCACGAGGTGGGGCGCAACGCCGACGTGTTCGACGCGCAGGCCGGCCGGCTGCTCGAGGCCGGCACGACTGTGCTCTTCCCGTCGACGCACCTGCACGCGAACGGGACCGATACGACCGCCCGTCTCGAGGTCGGGTTCAAGTTCCATCCGCGGGGCTACGAGCCGGACAAGGAGATGCAGCTCCTCTTCTTCGGCAACGGTCCGGACCTCGACATTCGCGCGATGGAGTCCAATCAGCGTGCGGACGCGTACTTCACCATGCCGGAGAACGCCAAGATCAGCGTCTTCGAGCCGCACATGCACGCGCCCGGCGTTCGGATGTGCCTCGACGCGATCTGGGGCTCGACCGTGCGGACGCTCAACTGCGCGGGCTACGATCACAACTGGGTGCGCGTCTACAAGTACGAGGACGATGCGGCGCCGCTGCTGCCGAAGGGCACGGTTCTCCACCTGACGGGTTACTTCGACAACTCGCCGACGAATCCGAACGTGCCGGACCCGCGCAACTGGTCCGGTTCGGGCCACCGCTCGGTGGACAACATGTTCATCAACCTGATGCAGGCGATCTACCTGGACGAAGAGGAGTTCGCCCAGGCGGTCGCCGAGCGCGAGGCGATGCTCGAGGCCGGCGACGTCGTCGGCGACATCGGCTGCCTCACCTGTGATTCGGCCGACGAGTCGGACGCGGCCGGCGGCGGCAACTGAGAGGCGCGTCATGAACGGTACCGTCCGTTTCGGCATCGTGGCGGCGGCGGCAGCGCTGCTCGCGGCGCCCTCGATCGGGCTCGCCCAGGAGCTGTATGCGACGGGCCAGACCATCGCGCCCGCCTACGAGGGCTGGGAGCGCAACGACGACGGGTCGTTCAACCTGGTCTTCGGGTACATGAACCGGAATTGGGAGGAGGAGATCGACGTCCCGATCGGCCCCGACAACAGCATCGAGCCGGGCGGCCCCGACCAGGGCCAGCCGACCCGATTCAACCCGCGGCGCAACCGGTTCGTCTTCCGCATCCGGGTCCCGGCCGACTTCGGCGCCAAGGAGGTTGTCTGGACCCTGACGACCCAGGGCCAGACCGAGCGCGCCTACGCCACGTTGAAGCGTGACTACTTCATCGACGACCTGGTCGTTCAGGCCAACTACGGCGCGGGCGGGGCCGCCGGGTCCACGCCGGAGCTGCCCGACAACCAGCCGCCGACGCTGGAGATCGAAGGCGCGCGCGCGCGTACCGTGCCCGCCGGCGAGCCGCTGCCGCTTGCCGCGCTGTCGACCGACGACGGCAAGCCGAGGGCCCGGTCCATCGCGTCGAATCCGCGGTATCCCCGTCCCATCACCACGGATACCGCCACCGGCCACCGCCTGTCGTGGTTCGTTTACCGGGGCGCCGGGCCGGTGACGTTCGACCCGCCGCAGGTCAAGGTCTGGGAGGACACCCGCGACAACGTCGATTCTCCCTGGTCGCCCGGGTGGAAGACGCCCGAGCCGCCCGAGGACGGCCGCTGGGTTGCCGAGGCCACGTTCGCCGAGCCGGGCGACTACGTGCTGCGCGCCATCGCGCACGACGGCGGTCTGGCCACGACCGCCGACGTCACGGTCACCGTCACGCCGTGACCGCTGCCGCCACCCCATGGACCCCAGTGCGCCGTGGCTTCGGGGTTTCCGTCCGCCGCTCACCGACATCTTCGGGTTCACGCCGTAGCATGGCCCCACTGGCGCCGATTCCGGCATGACGGACGACACTGCCACTCACTCCGTTCGCCGTCACCTCCGCGTCGCCATCGACGCCTACGACGCGACGATCCGCCAGTTCATTCCCGGCTACGAGGCGATGCTCGGCGTCGTCGCGCGCGAGTTGGCGCCGGTCGCCGCGGGCCTGGTGCTCGACCTGGGAGGAGGTACCGGCGCTCTTGCCGAGGCGATCCTCGAGTCCGGTACGGGCGGCGCCGTCGAGCTGATCGACGTGGACCGGGAGATGCTCGCGCAGGCGCGGACGAGGCTGGGGCGGTTCGGCGAGCGGGTACGCTTCACCGAAGGGTCTTTCCTCGGGGCATTGCCGCGCTGCAACGGCGTCGCGGCGTCGCTGGCGTTGCACCACGTGCCGACGCTGGACGACAAAGAGACGCTCTATCGCCGGATCCACGAAGCGCTCGAATCGGGCGGCGTCTTCGTCAACGCCGACGCGACGATGCCGACCGACCCGGTCGCGAGCGAAGCGACCTGGAGCGCCTGGGCCGATCACATGGTCCGGCAGGGCATCGCCCGCGAGCGGGCCTTCCAGCACTTCGAGGATTGGGCGGAGGAGGACACCTACTTCGCGCTGGAGGAAGAGCTGGCGGCTGTCGAGGCGGCGGGATTCGACGCCGAGTGTGTCTGGCGCGAGTTGGGAATGACGGTCGTAGTGGGGCGGAAGGCCGGGTGACAGCCCGGCAGCTACGGCGCGCACTCGACCGCACACCTGGACTGAGCCGGCACGAACTTCTGGACGCGGCGGCCGTCGAGGGTCTCGCCCACGAACAGGTTGCCCCGGGCGTCGACGGCGAGGCTGTGGGGCGATTCGAACTGCCCGGCCCACCGCCCACGGCGCCCGAACGTAGCCACGACCTCCAGCGTCTCGCGGAGGAGGGTGTGGACGGCGTGGCTGCTGCCGTCGGCGACGAAGATGAACCTCTGCTCCGGATCGCGCGAGAACGCCAGGTCCCAGGGTGTGCCGCCGACGGATCCGTTGCGCAGTTCGGCGGCAATCAGCGCCTCGGTGACGAACGTGCCGTCCGGCTCGAACACCTGCAGCCGCTGGTTGCCGCGATCGCAGACGTAGACGCGCCCGTCCGCCGCCCGGCCGACGCAGTGAGGCGTGTTGAATTGCTGCGGTAGCGGTCCGTTCCGCGTGAAGGGGGGCTGCGGCCCGTCTTCCGGCGGGTTGCCGTACGCGCTCCAGTGCCGCCGGTACCCGCCCGTGTTCGCGTCGAAGACGATGACCCGCCGGTTGGTGTAGCCGTCGCTGATGTAGACCTCGTCGGTCGCGGGATCGACGAAGACGTCGGTCGGTTGCCCGAGGAACTCGGTGCTGCCGCTCCCCGCGGTGCCCTGGCCGAAGTCGCCGATCTGCAGCAGGAACTCGCCCTCCGGGGTGAACTTCAGGACGTGCGCGTTGTCCGTCGTGGCGCGGCTCGACAGGTCGTAGGGCAGTCCGCCGCCGAAGCCGACCCAGACGTTGTCCTCGTGGTCGACGTGGATGCCGTGCGTCTGCGTGCCCCAGTCGTAGCCTTCGCCGGGACCGCCCCAGGCGTGGACGACGTCGCCGCCGGAATCGAAGGCGATGACCGGCGGGGTGTTCTCGCCCCCCCGCTGGCTGTTCGGCCGGTGGATGATCCAGACGTTGTCACTCGAATCCGTGGCCACGCCGACGACGTTGCCGAGCAGCCAGTCGCCGGGAAGCTCCGCCGGCCAGAAGGGCTCGACCCGGAACGCCTGAACCGCGGGCTGGGAAACGCCCCCCGCCGACGTTTCGGCCGCGGTTCCGTCGGGAGGTTGGGATGCGGTCAGGACCAGAACGGCGCAGGTTGCGATCGCCAAACCCGGACGGGTGACAGTCATGGCTGTTGCAGCCCCCTGCGCCGGCCGTCGACCGGCGTTCCGGCTCGTTGCGGAGACGCCGCCGCCCAACAGGAGCGGCGGCGTGGGGTGGTCGACTTCCGGGTCGCGCGTCAGTCGTTGTCGGTTGCCACGGCCCGCTCCGCGACGATCTGCTCGTAGTCCTCGTCGGTCAGGTACACGACGTTCACGTGCGCGTGGTACATGTCGTCGTAGCTGCGCTGGCCCCAGCCGACCCACTGCGTCGGGTCCGGGTTCGCCCGGTTGCCGGCGCTGTTGTCGTGCCAGGCGGTGATCTTGATGACCGTGCCGGCGGGCAGCACCGGCGCGGAGTGGTCGGCGTAGACGTAGTTGACGTGCCAGTTGAAGTCGAACTTGTCGACGTAGTTGAGCATCTCCGTCCGGCCGTTCGGGTGGATCGCCTCCATCGCCATCGATTTCCCGCGGATGTGCATGTGCGGCTGGAAGTTCTCGAGCCGCGCCGGGAAGCGCAGCGGGACGAACGCCTCGTGCTCGGTCACCTGGCCCGGCGGGATGTCGAGGGTCTCCATGGCCTGCCGCACGCCCATCGCCTGCGCGTAGACGCGGTACTTGGGCACGTAGCCCTGCGGATACAGCCAGATGCCCAGCTCGGTCGAGTCGGTGATCTCCTCGCCCACCGAGTGGTAGTGCAGGTCGTAGCGGATCCGCGAGCCGGCCTTCAGCAGCTTGCCGGTGCTCTCGCGGAAGACGTCGCCGATCTTGCCGACCGCGAACTCGGTGAAGTAGGAGCCGGTGCCGGGGACATCGACGGCGGCCTCGAAGTCCTCCGGGCTCTCCTCCTGCATCAGGTAGGTAACGGCATGATGCACGATGGGGCGGCCCTCCAGCGACGGCCGCACCTCGAGAGCCTTCACCCACCGGTCCTCCGTCAGCCCGGTCTCGACCACGGGCTGGTACCACTGATCCTGGCCCTCCGCCGGCTGCGTCCACGGGGTCGAGCGGACCACCAGGTCCGGCTCGCCGAGCTCCTCGTACTCGTCGGCGAGGCGCCAGATGTCATCCGCCGGCCATTCGAGCGGCGGCGGCATGTCGGCCGGATTGCCGAGCGGAGCCCCGGCGTCGACCCAGCGCAGCACCGCGTCGATCTCGGCGTCGCTCAACGAGATGTCGTTGGCGAAGTCGCGGATGCCGACCGTCTTGTCGATGTGCCACGGCGGCATGCTGCGCTCGGCCACCTTTTCCCGGATGGCGCGCGCCCACGGACGCACTTCCTGGTAGGTGACCAGCGACATCGGCGCCATGCTGCCGCTGCGGTGGCACGCCTGGCAACTGCGCTGGAGAATGGGTGCGATGTCCCGGGCGAACGTTACGCCGTCCGCATCCGTGGTCTGCGCTGCCGCCGGAAGGGCGCCTCCAGCCAGAATCGACATAGTCGCCGCGATCACGAGCCTGTGGGTCTTCATGGCTGTCCCTCCGCCTGTTTGCGCGTCGTTCCGGCCGCCGGTTTGCGGCCGGTCGCGGGCCGCCCTCGCGGCCGAATCCTTCACTCTACACGAACGTCGACGTACGCATTGGTCCAGCAGCACTGGAAGCCGCCGGCCATGATGGCCCCCTGGCCGCCGGAGTCGTCCCACGCCAGGGCACGCAGGACGTAGTCGCCCGGCTCGCTGAAGGTGGCGCTGGTCGTGGTCAGGCCGTCCGCCGGGATCTCCGGGGTCGGGTCGGCGATCGCGACCGATCCCGGGCCGCGGTACTTGCTCCAGACGAGGCCCGTGCGAGTCGGTCGTCCCTGCAGGCTCTGCTTCCGGACCCGGTCGTCCCGCACCCGGATTGTGAGCGTCATGGGTTGCCCGGCCGCGGCGGTCACCGTCTGCCGAACCCCGCCGGGGCCCTGGCCGATGCGCGACTCCCCCCCTTCCACGTCGAAGGACAGCTCCGGGGGCCGATTGCCGCTGGTCACTTCCTCGAGTGCGTCGATCCGCCACTCGGGACGCAGGTGGCCGGGCACGGCAAACGTCTCGCCGCCGGCGGTCAGCGACCAGGTCAGGGTCCGGTCGCCGAAATCGGCGGGGACCACCACCGTGAACACCCCGGTGTGGCGGCGCGGCAGCAGGTGCGTGGGCTGCCCGCGGTCCTCGGCGCCCGGCGTGAAGTGGTTGTCCGGGCCGATGGGTATGTCGAGGGTCTGCTCGTGGTTGCGGTTGAAGTAGCCGAACGAGAGCGAAACCGTGCCGTCCTCGTTGGGATACCAGCCCTCGAACGCCGGGCTCGCGCTCTGGCCCGCATCGTACGGAATCGGGGCGTCCCGCGACTGCGCCGCGGCGACGAGCGGCGCCGCAGGCAGGGCGAGGAGCATGCCGGCTGAAACTACCGTGAACAGGCGCATTGCGGTCGATTATAGTGCGTCGCCGTCCGGCCGCTCAACCGCCAGGCACTACCGGCGAACCTTCGCGATTGGAGGCTGTCCACCCTCGGGGCGGCCGGCCCCGCACGGCCGGCGGGATGTGCCCCGGCGGTTTCCTGTTAGGCTGTTGTCCAGGACAGCGGATCGTGGCGGCGAAAGGGGATGTCCAGATGAATATTCGGTTTGCCGTTCTGTTGGGGGTGTTCCTCGTCGTGGGCGCGCTGGGGTTGCTGGAGCCGGCGCCCGTCGCCGCGCAGCCGTCATCGTCCGCCGAGGTGTCCGTGCCGCGCACGCCGGACGGCCGCCCCGCCCTGCAGGGCGTGTGGGACTTCAGCTCGTTGACCCCGCTTCAACGTCCCGCCGACCTGTCGGGCAGGGAGTTCCTGACCGACGAGGACGTGTCGGCCCTCGAAGCGCGCGCCGCCGCGCGGGTGGACACTGCGCCGCGTCCGGGCGATCCCGGCAGCTACAACCGGTTCTGGTTCGCGGACGGCTCGACGGTCGTCGGGACCCGCCGCACCTCGCTCATCGTCGACCCGCCGGACGGCCGCCTGCCTTCCTACATGCCCGAGGGCAGGGTGCGCATGGCCGCCCGCGAGGAGGCGCGCAGCCGGAACGCCGGTCCGGAGGACCGCGACGTGGACGAGCGGTGCATCCTGGGGTTCAATTCCGGACCGCCGATGATTCCCGGCGCGTACAACAACTTCGTGCAGTTGTTCCAGACGCCGGGGCACGTGGCGATTCTCAACGAGATGGTGAACGACGTGCGGCTCGTCCCGCTGGGCGGGCAGCCGTCCTTGTCCACCGAGGTGCGCCAGTGGCGGGGCGATTCGCGAGGACGCTGGGAAGGCGACACCCTCGTCGTCGAGACCCGCAACTTCAGGGAACTCGGCACCGCGCACCCGGCGCCGAACATGGAGCTGCTCGAGGCGCTGGGGCCGGATCTCCAGCTCGTCGAACGCTTCAGCCTGCTCGATGCCGACACGCTGCTCTATCGCTTCACGATCGACGATCCGACCGCATTCGCCCGCACGTGGAGCGTCGAGATGACGATGACGCGGTCCGACAACCGGCTGTACGAGTATGCGTGCCACGAGGGCAACTACGGCTTGTACAACATCCTCGCTGGTGCGCAGGCCGAGGCCGCGGCCCGCCCGTGAGACCTCCGACGGTCGGCGCCCTGCGCGGGAACCGGCGCTCCGGTCCGCGTGACAGCGCGGCCGGCGGCGGGCTTGCCGGCCACATCTTGACACCCCCGGCCGCCGACTCCGATAATGCGCACATAAGTTGGGGCTGATCTCGCCGCCATCCCGAGAGTGAGGCGTCCAGTGTTCGCGATATTCCGACGTTCGTTCGTATCGGCGGCGGTCATCGCGCTGGCCGTCCTGTTCGTCGCGCCAACCGGGACGCTCGCCGCCGGCCAGGCGCCGGAAGCCCCCGCGGAGGCATCCGGTGCACCGGCCGCCGGGAGCGCCGAGTACCGGGCCGTTCTGAACCGTTACTGCACCACCTGCCACAACGATCGCCTGCAGACGGCCGGGCTGACCCTTGAGTCGCTCGACATGGTCCACGTGGGCGAGGGCGCGGAGACCTGGGAGAAGGTGATCCGCAAGCTGCGCGCGCGCGAGATGCCGCCGCCGCGCCGCCCGCGTCCCGACGACGCGACCTACGTGGCGTTCGTCGACTGGATCGAGACCGCGCTCGACCGCGCCGCCGGCGCGGACCTGAACCCGGGCACGGAGACCGTGCACCGGCTGAATCGCACGGAGTACACCAACGCCATCCGGGATCTGCTGGCCCTGGAGATCGACGGCCGCGAGTTGCTGCCGGCCGACGACTTGAGCTACGGCTTCGACAACATCGCCGACGTCCTGTCGCTGTCGCCGTCGCTGCTCGAGCGCTACATGCTCGCGGCGGGGAAGATCGCCGAGATGGCGGTCGGCGACCCGTCGATCCGATCGACCACCGCGGTCTACACTACGTCGCCGGTCCTGATGCAGCACGCGCGGATGAGCGAGCTGCACCCGTTCGGCAGTCGCGGCGGCTTCGCGACCCGCCACTACTTTCCGGTGGCCGGGGAATACGAGTTCCGGGTCACGCTGGAGCGGACGCACGGCGACGCCATCAAGGGGTTGCAGCACCGCAACACGCTCGAGGTCCGGCTGGACCGCGCCCGCGTCGCGCGCTTCGAGATCGGCGCCGACGGGCAGCGCGAGGCCTGGAACGCGGTCTTCAACCTGACGCCGTACGAGCGGAACGCGGATTCGGACCTGCGGTTCCGGATGCCGGTGCAGGCGGGCATGCGCGAGGTGGCGCTGTCGTTTCTGCGCCGCGGCGCGCTGCCGGAGGGGGTTCTCGAGCCGGTGAGCGCGGCCGAGACCTACCACTACGCGGGGGATCGGGACGCGCCGATGGCCGTCTGGATCGTCGAGATCGACGGGCCGTTCAACGGCGCTACGGCATCGGCGGACTCGGCCACGCCGAGCCGCGAGCGGATCTTCACCTGCCTGCCGGACGACCCGGTGGCGGAGCCGGCCTGTGCAGAGGAAATCCTGGACGCGCTGGCCCGGCGCGCTTTCCGGCGACCGGTCACCGAAGGGGACGTCGCCGCCCTGATGGCGTTCTACGACGTTGGCCATGCGAAGGGCGGCTTCGAATCGGGCATCGAGTTCGCGCTGCGCGCCATTCTGGTCGACCCGGAGTTCCTGTTCCGCATCGAGCAGGACCCGGCCGATGCCGCCCCGGGCGCGCCCTACCGCATCTCCGACCTGGAGCTCGCGTCGCGTCTGTCGTTCTTCCTCTGGAGCAGCATTCCCGATGACGAGCTGCTGGACGCGGCGGCGCGCGGGGCGCTCCGTGACGAGGGTGTGCTTGCGGCGCAGGTGAAGCGGATGCTGGCCGATCCCAAGGCGGCCTCGCTGGTCGACAACTTCGCCGGCCAGTGGCTGTTCCTGCGCAACATGCGGTCGGTCAAGCCCGATCCGGTGGCGTTCCCGGAGTTCGACGGCAACCTGCGCGAGGCCTTCACGCGCGAGACCGAGCTCTGGTTCGAGAGCCAGATCAAGGAGGACCGCAGCGTCATCGAGGTGCTGACCTCCGACTACACCTTCGCCAACGAGCGGCTCGCGAAGCACTACGGCATCCCCGACGTCGAGGGCAACCACTTCCGCCGGGTCCCGCTGCCGGACGAGCGGCGCCGCGGCATCCTGGGCCAGGGGAGCGTGCTGACCGCCACCTCCTACGCCAACCGAACCTCGCCGGTGAAGCGGGGCGTCTGGGTGCTGGAGAACCTGCTCGGCGCTCCGCCGCCGCCGCCGCCGGCCGATGTGCCGGGGCTGGAGGATTCGGATTCGGTGGCCGATCCGTCCAACCCGGAGAGCCGTCCCCGATCTGTCCGCGAGCGGATGGAGCGGCATCGCACCGATCCGGTCTGTGCGAGTTGTCACGTCCGCATGGACCCGCTCGGCTTTGCGCTCGAAGGCTTCGATGCCATCGGCGGTTACCGGGAGCTGCCGGTGGAGCAGACCTCCGGCACCCTGCCCAGCGGGCGGGAGCTGAACGGACCGGCCAGCGTGCGCGAGATGCTGCTCGCCAACCGCGAGGAGTTCGTCGGCACCGTCACCGAGAAGCTGCTGACCTACGGGCTCGGCCGCGGGGTGGAGTACTACGACCTCCCGTGGATCCGGCGCATCGTGCGGCAGGCCGAGGCGGACGACTACCGCTGGTCGTCGCTGATCCTCGGCATCGTCGAGAGCACGCCGTTTCAGATGAGGAAGGCGCGAGAGCAATGATCATCACGAAGACGCATCTGCCACGACGGACGTTCCTGCGCGGTGTCGGCGCGACGCTGGCGCTGCCGTTGCTCGACGGCATGGTCCCGGCGTTCACGCCGTTGCGCCTGTCGGCCGCCGCCCCGGTCAAGCGGCTCGGGGTAGTCTACGTGCCGAACGGCGTCGTCATGGAGCAGTGGACGCCCGACGCGACCGGCACGAAGTTCGACATCAAGCCGGTGATGCAGTCGCTCGCGCCGTACCGGGAGCGCCTGACCGTGCTGAGCGGCCTCGCCAACAAGCACGGTGACGCGTTGCCCGGCGAAGGGGCCGGCGACCACGCGCGGGCGGCCGGGGCGTTCCTGACGGGCGTCCATCCGAAGAAGACGGCGGGCGCCGACATCCGCGCCGGCATCTCGATGGACCAGATCGCGGCGCGGGTGCTCGAGAAGGAGACCCAGCTCGCCTCGCTGGAGCTGTCGCTCGATTCGAAGGAGCCGCTCGGGGCCTGCGACCCCGGCTACAGTTGCGTCTACGCCAATACCCTCAACTGGCTGGGCGAAACCACCCCGCTGCCGATGGAGAACAACCCGCGGGTGGTCTTCGAGCGGCTGTTCGGCGGCAGCGGCACGACCGACGCCGCGGCGCGGCTGGCGCGGATGGAGGAGGACGGCACCATCCTCGACGCGGTCGCCGACAAGCTCGCTCGCCTCCGCAGCTCGCTGGGCGCGCGGGACCGCGGCAAGCTCGACGAGTACACGGAAGCGATCCGCGACGTCGAGCGCCGCATCCGCATGGCAGAGCAGCAGGGGCTGACCGACCTGTCCGTGGCGATGGAGCAGCCGGCCGGCGTTCCCGGCACGTTCAGCGAGCACGCGAAGCTGATGTACGACCTGCAGGTCCTGGCTTACCAGGCCGACCTGACCCGGATCATCACCTTCATGGTGGCTCACGAGACGAGCAACCGGGCCTACCCGGAGATCGATGTCTCCGACGCCCACCACCCGCTGTCGCACCACGGCGGCGACCAGGAGAAGGTGGAGAAGCTGATCAAGGTCAACACCTATCACGTCGAGCAGTTCGCGTACTACCTCGAACGCCTCGCCGCGACCGAGGACGGCGACGGCTCGCTGCTCGACGACGCCATGGTCATGTACGGCGCCGGGATGAGCAACGGCAACGTGCACAACCACCACAAGCTGCCGATCGTCGTCGCGGGCGGCGGCTCCGGGACGTTGAAGGGCGGGCGGCACTTCAGCTACGACGACGACCCGCCGGTGACGAACCTGTTCATGAGCCTGCTCGGCAAGCTGGGCGTGCATCCGGAGACCATCGGCGACAGCACCGGGGAGCTGAAGGAGCTGTCCGGCGTATAGCGGTCCGCGGGCGCTTGCGGAAGTACTCCGTCAGCGTCGCTACATGTCTCGTGGCGGTGCTCGCGCTCCTGGCCCTCGAAGACATCACGACCAGCGTCGAGCCGAGCTTCGTGTCGGAGTGGCTGGTGGTTGCGTTCGCGTCCGCTTGGTTCCTGGTGGTCGGCGTCCGTACGCTGAAACGGAGACAGATCTGATGCGCAGCCAAGTCGGGGCCGGATTCCTGATCGCCCTCTTCCTTCTTGCGGCCTCCGGCTCGCCGGCAACCGCAGCCGGTGCCGACGATGACCTCCGCGTCGTCCAGGCGGCCGAGCGCGAGGACTGGGAGGCCGTGCGTGCGCTGGTCGACGCCGGCGCCGACGTCACGGCGGCGCAGCCGGACGGCGCCACCGCGCTGCACTGGGCCGCGCACTGGAACGCCGGCGAGACGGCCGGCCGACTGATCGCGGCCGGCGCCGATGTCGACGCCGTCAACGACTTGGGCGTCCCGCCCCTCTGGATCGCGCTCGACAGCGCGAACGTCGACGTCGCGTTGCGGCTGATCGAGGCCGGCGCCGATCCGAACGCGCGGCTGACTACCGGCGAGACGATGCTCATGACCGCGGCGCAGCACGGGCTGGGGACGATCGTCGCGCGGCTGCTGGAGCGTGGCGCCGACGCGCGGTTCGCCGAGCACGAGCGGGGCCAGACCGCTCTGATGTGGGCCGCCGCCGGTGGCCATGCCGACGTGGCGCGCCGGCTGCTGGAGTCCGGTGGCGGGGTGCGGGCTCGTACCACCGGCCGGTTCACGGCGCTGATGTTCGCGGCGCGCGCCGGTGACCTCGAGACCGTGCAGCTTCTTCTGGAGGCGGGCGCCGATCTCGAAGCGCGGGCCATCGACGGCAGCACGCCGCTGCTCGTCGCCAGCCGCAGCACGGATGCGCTGGCCGGCATCGACTGGCGCATCATCCCGTACGCCAGCGGCCACGAGGAGACGGCGTTCTACCTCATCGAGCGGGGGGCGGACGTGAACGCGGCGGACCGGCTCGGCCGCACCGCGCTGCACGCGGCGGTCGAGACCAATCGGCCGAGTCTGGCGGCGGCCCTGATCGAGGCGGGCGCCGACATCGACGCGCGGTTCACCAATCCCGTGGCGGCGCTGCGCGGAGACTACATCTCGCGCAGGCCCTACAAGGGAGCCACCCCGTTCTGGCTCGCCGCCCGCGCCGCCAACCTGGAGATGATGCGCCTGCTGCTCGACGCCGGAGCCGATCCGTTCCTTCCGAACGCGTTCGGCACCACGCCGCTCATGGTCGCCTCGGGCCTCGGGGAGAACGACGCGCGCCGTCCGGTCGACCATCGGGTCGTCGAGACGGTGTCCCTGCTCATCGCGCTGGGCGCCGACGTCACGGCCGCGACGCCGGCCGGCAGCACCGCCCTCCACGGCGCGGCAGCGATGTGGGAGGACGGGGTGATCCAGGTCCTCGTCGACCACGGCGCCGACGTCAACGCGGAGGACAACCGGGGCCGCACGCCGCTCTACCTGGTCGAGTACGGCAACGCCAACGCGCCCTCCGAGAGCACCGCGGATCTGCTGCGCGCCCTCGGCGCACGGGAGCCGGTGGTCGAGCAGTAGCCGGTCACGGCGCGGGCGTGGATGTTGTCCGCGCGTGCCCGGGGCGCGGGCGAGCCAAGCACCGCGATCCTGCCGTTCACATCGAACATGCGGCCTGTCGGGATGGGCGTCGACCCGCGCCTGCCCGAAGGATGTGCCCGTGTCGGTTGATCACGACAGGGTGGCTCGCCGAGGCCAATCGCCAGTCGCTGGGAGGGCTCTGGCGATGAGCCGACCCTGGCAGAAAAAAGGAGCCATCATGACCACGAAGGACGCAGTGCCGCGCAGCACTATGGTTCCCACGAGTGACGCGACACTGATCGAGGACATCCGGGAGAGCGTCTTCGCGCGAGCGCGCGAGGCCGTTCGGGAGATTCGGGCGCGCGCGGCCGAGACCGGCGCCGCCGATCTGACGAGCGCGGACATCGATCGCAAGATCAAGGCGGCGAGACGCGCCCGCGCTTCGCTGCAGTGAGTCTTCGGCGCCGCGCTCATGCGGGCTTCGTCAATCGAACGATCCCCATTCTCCGGTTCGCTCGGCGACGCGCTGTGATCTGATGCCCCGCCGTATTTCGGGGTGGCCAACGCGAGACGTCCGCTTTCCCAACGAGATGCCTGACACTTTCGCCTGCTGGTCGACCAGGTAATCGTGATTGAAGGACAATACCTCCAGACGGTCGTCATGGATCACGTGCAGGTGGTTCTCGTAGTGTCGGGATCGTGGAAAGACTCTCCATGACACCGGTTCGTCGCAGACGTCGAGCATCGACTCGTCGCTGCAGATGACGATCAGGCCGGAGTCCAGCTCGACGACGGTGCCGAACAACGCGACTTTCGCGGATACGACTGCTTCGCCGTGACGGGCGAGCGGCAGGACTCCGAGTCGCCTGAGAGGATTCTTCTCGTTCCAGGGTTCGTACTTTGTCACCCGTATCGAACCGTTGGCCACCTGACAGATCTTGTCCTGGGCAGCCCAGGAGTACTCGCCGTCGGGTTGCTCGAAGTCTGCGAATATCTCGCTGTCCGGGATCACGCGATCGAGAGTTCTGCGCCACTCCTCGCGTTCTGCCCATTCGGCTCGCTCCCTGCGCTTCAAATAGGACGCCAGGACACCGGCTCCCGTAGACGAGGAACCGTAGATGCTGTGGAAAGCCCATTGGCATTCGCTGCAATGCTGGCTCGCAACGCGCTCGGTCCGGGAACCATCCCGGAAATCGTCGAGGTCGTACTGCCACAGGCCTTCCTCACCAGCGGCCAGAGCCAACGAGCGGTAGGAAGCGCGCACGGCGGATACGGGCATCTCGGAGAGCGGCGCGATGCGGGTGCTGACAGCATGTTTCGTCGTGCCTCCGCAGTTTGCCGCGAATACTCCGGCTCTCGATGAGACGTACAGTCGGCGATTGTAGATTTCTGAATCTGCGTGGGGAAACGGAAACAGGTTGTCCTGTTGTCCCACTGCGGTCCGGTTCATTTCCTGTCGGCTCAGTTCGAGCGGCGCCTGTGAGAGGTCGTGGAAGCGGTGGCTGATGATCTCCCTGATTTCCGCGTCATGGAAAATTCCCGTTGCCGCCACGCCATAGAAAAAGTCACTGCGTCGGAAGGCGCTCCGTACCGCGATTCGCAGTTCATCGCGAACCCGCAGATCCTCGATCAGCCTGTCCCAGTCCAGCGTCAGAATGTCGCCGTCCATCCCGAACAGGTGGAGTTTGCCCCTGTAGATCTGCGAGTCCCAGTACCGGCCTGGAATGATCAACTTCAGAGGCGGCACGGCTGTCCTCGAGTGAGCTTGCGAATCTTCGCGGGAGTCAACAATCCATCGCGCATCCAGCCGTCGAGAACGGGTTCGGTCGGAATGTCTCCGTGCTTTCGGCGGTGATCGGCCGGGTAGCCGTGCCAGACGTCTTGATCTTCGGTGAACTTGGCCACAAAGATACTGGTTTCGTGATCCTGGGCCACTCCGAGGTAGTGGGGTTTGCCGGCGGGCAGGTGAAGCCCCCAGCCGACGCCGCCGTCGAACCAGCCGTGGGTGCATGCGCTACTGAAACACGTGATCTCGCCCGCAAGCGGGATTCGCCATTGGGATTTCTGCGCTGTACCGTTCCGGTGAAGAGGGTTCGGTTTGTAGTTCACGGCACGGTGTCACGAACTCGGCAATTCACTCCGCGGTGCTTCATGACCATGGCCCTACGGCAACGCCAGCGCGACCCACTCGCCGGGGTGCCGCAGCGACCCGATCGGCAGCACGATGTACTGCCTGCTCTCGTGCATGTACGTGATGGGCGAGCCGTTGGTGCCGGCCGGGAACTCGGTCTCCCAGACCACGGCGCCCGACTCCTTGTCGAACGCCCGGAGCTTGCGCCCCGCGTCCGGACCGGCCCCCGGCGGCGTCCGCACCATGATGGGGTCGCCCTCGCTGACGAAGAGCAGCGTCTTGGTGAGCAGGGTCATCGAGCGGCCCGGCTGACCTAGCGGCGGCAGATCGAGGTGGGCTATGGCCGGGTGGTTTCGCGGCCCGTCGCCGTTGGGGACCATCCAGACGTGCTCGCCGGTGTTCATGTCGATGGCGGTGATCCGGCCGTAGGGCGGCTTGGTCAGGGGGAGTCCTTCCGGGCCGTTCGGGAACGCGCGGGTCCCGCGGGTGTAGCGCACGTTCATGCGGTCGGGGTTGCCGGGCGTCAGGTCGGCCGCGAACGCGCCGGTCACCGACGGCACGTAGAGCATGCCGGTCTCGGGGTCGAACCCGGCCCCGCCCCACTCGGCC
The DNA here is from genome assembly GCA_965116825.1 of Vicinamibacterales bacterium. GTDB lineage: Bacteria > Acidobacteriota > Vicinamibacteria > Vicinamibacterales > UBA8438 > WTFV01. The sequence goes on along the minus strand of OZ220736.1, from coordinate 950,280 downwards.
CCGCCCACCGAGCCGGGCAGTTGCAGCGTGCCCTTCGTGTCGGTCGCGTCCTCACCGCGGATCGACGGCGGCGTGAAGATCTCGCCCAGGATGTACGGCTCGACGATCTCGATCGCCTCGGCGCGCAGCTCCGGCGTGAAGTCGATGAGGTCGTCGATGCCGATGCCGTGGCGGTCGAAGGGCAGCGGCTTCGTCGGGAACGGCTGGGTCGGCGAGATCCATTCGCCCGGCGTGTTCGAGCCGGGGACCTCGCGCTCGACGATGGGCCAGATCGGCTCGCCGGTGACGCGGTCGAAGGTGTAGGCCATCGCCTGCTTGGTGAGCTGCACCACCGCCTTGATCTCGCGGCCGTCGACGGTGACGTCCATCAGGATCGGCGCGACGTTGTTGTCGTAGTCCCAGAGGTCGTGGTGAACCATCTGGAAGTGCCAGACGCGTTCGCCGGTCTCCGCGTCGACGCAGACCAGGCTGTTCGCGAAGAGGTTGTTGCCCGGGCGGTGGCCGCCGTACATGTCGTTGGTCGGCGCCCCGGTGGGCAGATAGACGTAGCCGAGCTCGAGGTCGGCGCTGAACATCGTCCAGACGTTCGACATCCCGGAGTACTCCCAGGAATCGTCGAGCCACGTCTCGACGCCCGGCTCGCCGGCCCGCGGGATGGGGCTCCACGTCCAGCGCAGCGCGCCGGTGCGCACGTCGTAGGCGCGGACGTCGCCCGGGTGCTGCTCCATCGTGAACGGGTGGTCGGCCATCGCGCTGCCGAGGATCACGACGTCCTTGACCACCATCGGCGGCGACGTGCCCGAGTAGCCGGTCTCGGCGTCGTAGCTCAGGTCGACCAGGCCCGCCTCGCCGAACGAGTCGATCAACGCGCCCGTCGCGGCGTCGACCGCCATCAGATGGGGCGGGCGGATCGCGAAGAGCCGCCGTTCATCGTCCGACTCCCACCAGGCGACGCCCCGATTCGGCGCGCCGCGCGGTGTCTCGTCGCCCAGGAAGCTCCCATCCTGCACCCAGATCGTCTCGCCCGTGCCCGGGTCGAAGGCCTCCACCAGGCCGATGCCGTTCGAGGCGTAGAGCACGCCGTCGACCATGATCGGCGTCGAGCGGAGCTGGTTCGAGTAGCGCAGCTCCGGCCAGCGCTCGCGGAGCGATGCGTCGACCGCCTCGCGCCGCCAGGCGACCCGCAGGTCGCCCACCGTCTCCGCGTCGATCTGATCGAGCGCGGCGTAGCGCGTGTAGCCGGCGTCGCCGCCGTGGACGCGCCACTCGGCGTCGACGCCCTGCTGGGCCGCCGCCGTTCCGGCCCACGCGACCGTCGTGACCAGTACGAGAACGCCGCCGAGCTGCCGGTGGAACCTGCGTGCCATCGTGGTGTCTGCCATTCCTTCGTCTCCGCGTTCGTTGGCGCCGTTCAGGCCGGTTTCTTTTCGGTAGGATTCGCGACGCTCCACAGCACGACGGCCGCGGCCGCCACGTGTTGCGCCATCAGGGTGACCACCGCTGGAACGGTGGCCCCCGGAAACGCCTCGCTGCCGCTGGCGGTGAGCATCCAGAGGTCCGGGACGAGCGAGAGCAGCAGGGCGATGATCACGATTCGCTGGAACAACGGCACCGGGCGCTCGGAGCGCCGGTCGACGGCGAGCGCGACCCCCAGCCCGGCGCCGACACCCACCACGGACAGGAACACGGTCGGTCCTGCGGTCGCCAACGGCTCGAACTCGGCCGGAATGTCGAAGACGACCAGCGCCGCCGCGCGCAGGACGAGGTTGGCCGCCACCGCCCCGAGGATCGTCCGGAGCCACACCCTCCAGGCCTGCGGTCCCGTCACTGCCAGTCGCTCCGCGCCCATGAGCCACCTCCATCCAACGCGCGGGCAATGCCGCACCGGGTTGGTGAAGCGGGCCCTGCGGAAGGATTCACATTATAGGCGTGCCTGTTTGGCGAGCGCTGCCCGGAGGCTTGCCGGACGGCACAATCAGGGCGTATGCTAGTCATCATATATCGGCATCATACGTCATACGTCATGCGGACCATCATAGAGCTTCCCGAGGAGCAAGTGCGCCAACTGGCTGACGTCTGTCGGCGCGAAAACGTGTCGCGCGCCGAGGTCATCCGGCGCGCGATCGCGAGCTACCTGGATGCGCGGCATGCGGGCGACCGCGAAGACGCGTTCGGGATCTGGCGAGGCCGGAATGTGGACGGCCTGCGATACGAGCGCCGTCTCCGGCGCGAGTGGTCGTGAAGAGTGCGCGCCCTCCTCGACACGAACATACTGATCGACTATCTCGCCGGCATCGAGGCTGCCCGTGACGAGCTCTCGCGGCACCGCGAACCGGCGATAAGCGCCATCACGTGGATGGAGGCAATGGTCGGTGCCGGGGACGAACGGGAGGCGACGCACCTTCGGTGGTTCCTCGCCGGCTTCACGCGCGTAGCCATCGACGACGAGGTGAGCGAGCTGGCCGTGGCAATCCGGCGGGAGCACCGGATCCGTCTTCCCGACGCCATCATTTGGGCCAGCGCCCGCCGCATCGGCGGCGTGCTGGTCACCCGCAACACGAAGGACTTTCCGGCCGACGACCCGGGTGTTCGCGTGCCGTATGCGATTGCCGGCCGACGGAGTCTCGACTAACGGCGGCGCCCGAGGATGTCCGGCCGGTTGGTCGAGAAGGCGCAGGCGGACCGGTGAACGCGCCATTCACCCGGGTCGGCCTGCATCCTGGAGTTACCTTGCAATCCTGGACTGCCGTTCCGCAATTGCAGGGTCATCACGCGCTATCACGTCGGATGACCGGTCCTCGGCCGGCCCGGCTACTTCAGCGCGGAGTACGACGTCGGCTCCAGGATCCGCGCGTCGATGTTGTCGACCAGCGCACGGCTCTCGTCGCGCTCGGCGGCGATGATGATCTCCTGGAAGTCCTCGAAGGTGGCGAGCTCCTGCCACATCTCGTCGCGCGCCTCTCGGGACGGATACGCGAGCATGTAGATGAACGTGTCCTCGACGTCGTCGCCGGTCACCGCGTTCCAGTAGCCGACGTTCGTCATGCCGGCCCGCTCGAACATCGCCGCCGTGTGGTCGCGGAAGCGGTTCGCCAGCGCCTCCCGGTTGCCCGGCGTCGTCTTGTAGACGCGCAGCTCGTAGACCTGGGAGGCCGCGCGCTGCTGCTCGGCAATCGCCCAGCCGCTGCCGATGATCCCGAACGTGAACCCGACGAACGCGAGAATACGCCACTTCAGCATCGTTGCCTCCGGTTCTTCGTCCTGCCCATGGGATTCCTGTGTCGAATGATGCCTTGCAGGTCTGCTGCGTTCACGTCTCCGACACGCGTCGCGTCGTGTTCGTGAGGTCGGACAGCACCACACTGCGCCCAGCACGCCTTGCCTCCAGCCACTGCTTGAGAGAACGTTGGCTTTCTCCTGACGGACGGCCCGCTATCAGGCCCTCCACGCTGAGGTCTTCGTCCAGAGCCTCCCACCGGATTCCCTGCCCCTCGCCGATCAATTCCCAGGCGTCACGCTCCTCCTGAGTGGCGTGGACGAGCCGCGGGTACCACGCGAGCGGCACGGAGATGGTCCGTGCGTCGGAGAGCTCGACCCTCAGCGTGTCGTCGGTAACCGTCACGTCTTCGGCTTCGGGTACCCTCGCCTCAATCATCGAAGTAATCACGCCACGCCTCCTGAAGGAACGTGCGATTCTGGTTGATTATCCGTTGAATCTGCCGGATTTCCGCGCGCCTCAGTCCTCCGCTTCGTTGCAGCCTCACCGGATGGAGCCAGAACTTCGCTATTCTATCGCCATGCGCAACGTGCACGTGTGGCGGTTCATCACGATCTCCTGAGTAGAAGAAGAAACGAAACGGTCCCTGTCTGAGAACCGACGGCACGACGATCCCTGACGTTCGGCCTGATCGGGTTACTGTGGCGGCCGGACGGTACACGAACTCGCCCGTCCGGCGGTTGCACCGGACGGGCGATGGCGTCACGAACTGCCGTGGCCGCGCCTCAGTGCGCCAGCGGGTCCGGCCGGATCTGGAACTTCACGAGGTTCCCCGGCTCCACCGGGCCGCCTTCGACGTGCCACGCCGCGTCGGCCCCGTAGGTGGCGTAGACGCCGCGGCCCTTCCAGCCGGCGTCCGGGTCGTCGATGCGGCCGTCGAGCCCGCGGCTGTGGAAGCCCTGCGGGTACGGGACGCGCAGGATGGTCCACTCGCCGGTCTCCGGATCGAGGGCCAGCAGCGAGTCCGAGCTCGAGCCGTTGGCGATCGGGATGTTCTCGCCGAGGCCGAGCGTGTTGAACTGGTCGACCCAGTTGTAATAGTGGAAGTCGGTTCCGATGTCGGTGTTCCGGAAGTTCGGGCCCGGCGCCTTGTAGAAGGACCAGCCCTCGTCGCACTGCCGGCCGTCGCGGGCCTCGGGCCCGCCGAAGACGGTGCACGCGCCGCGGTCGAACGAGGCGAAGTGGCTGCTGCCGGCCAGCGCTGTCCAGAGGACGCCGTTGCGGTCGACGTCGAGCCCGCGGGTGCGGTAGCCCTTCTCCACCGGCACCGTGTAGAGCTCGCTGATGCAGGTCTCCGGCGGGTTGTCGCCGCGCTCGAGGCGCAGCATCCGGCCGGGGAAGTCGTCCGAGACGATCCAGACCGCGTCGTCGAGCGGGTTGGCGATGACGCCGTAGGCGCCGACGGCCACGCGGGTGTCGAGCGCCGGGTCGAACGGCGGCTCCTCGCGGCTGCCGCGCGGGGCCGGCTCGTTCCACGGCTTGGTGATGACGCCGTCGCCGTTGGTGTCGATGACGGTCGGGCACCAGCCCTGGGCGAGCTGCTCGTCGCCGGTCTCGTCGTAGAGCTTCGTGTCGAGCCAGCCGATGACGGGGCCGCCGCCGCTGAAGTACAGCGTGTCGTTGGCATCCTCGGCGAACTGCAGGTGGTGCGTGCCGTAGCAGGTGCCGATCAGGACGAAGTCGTCCGTTTCGGGATCGTAGTAGCCGGTGTGGCGGCCGGCCCGGTCGATGGGGAAGTACCGCGCGTAGGCGTTGTCCGACCCGTCACGGCACCAGTCGGGGTTGTTCGGGTGGCGGACCCGCGTGGTCAGCCAGACGCGTCCCTCGGCGTCGATCATCGGGTTGTGCGGGTTGGCGGGATCGTTCCAGACCGCCTCGGCCCCGAAGTCGCGCCACGGCTTGAAGCCCTCGGTCTGGAACATCGACGGCACCGGCGGGTCGTTCTCGCGCAGCGGGATCTTGATCATCTTCGAGCTGTGCTCGACGGTGTCGGTCACCAGCAGGAAGTCGTTGCCGATGTCCACGCCGTAGAGCGGGCCGTTGGCGTTGACGCGCGGGTTGCGCTTGTCGGTGGCGATCTCGTCGTGGACGAAGGCGACGTTGTCGCCCCAGTTCCACATCGTGAGCACGACGTTGCGCTCGATGCCCTGCGGCCGGGGCGGGGGCGGCGGCGCCTCGCCGGCGGCGATGCGGTCGGTCCAGTCGACCAGCATGTCGAGACCGGCGTCGCGGCCGAACCCCGTGACGAAGCGGTTCATGAGCGAGCCGCGCTGCCCGCGCTGCACCCGGTCGTCCCAGGCCGAGCGGGCCGAGTCGAAGTCCTCGAGGTCGGGGATCTCGCGGGTGCGCTTGCTGCCCACCTGGTGGCAGCGCTGGCAGCCCTTCAGGTTGTTGATCCACTCGCTCTGGCTGCCCATCAGCGGATTGATGCCGTTGCCCTCGGGCCCGGTGCCCGGGAACTCGTGCGCGCCGGGGAGGTCGATCAGCGACAGCCAGTAGGTGGAGGGGTAGACCTGCGCCGCTTCCTGCGGCGTCGCCGCCACCACCGCGGTCAGGTCGAGCTCCTGGTCGGGCCGGCCGGCCACCGGTTCGGAATCGACGAGGCCGTAACCTCGGACCCAGACGTCGTAGCTCGCGTCCGGAAGCTCCGGCAGGACGTACTGCCCGTCGTCGCCGGTGACGACGATCTTGCGGAACACCGTCTCGAGGTCGTCAGTCTCGGCAATCACCCAGACGCCCGCCTCGGGACCGTTCGCACTGGTGACGGTGCCGCGGATCACGCCGTCGTTGTCCGCCGCCTCCACCGCGACCGTTCCCGGCACTGCGGCGGCGACGAACGCCGCGCAGGCGAGCGTGGCCGTCAGGCTTCCCAGTCTTGTCATGGTCATCGTCGTTCCACCGTCTCTCCGCCGAGTTCACGCAGCAGCGCCACCGTGTCCGGCCACGCCTTCTCGGTGTTCGCCACGAAGACGCCCTCGGCCACCATCCGGGGCGTCCAGCCGATCGCGTTGCGGGCGTTGACGTCCGCGCCCCGCTCGATCAGGTACTGCACGATCAGGTTCGAGCCCATCATCGCGGCGCCGTGCAACGCCGTGCAGCCGCCCCAGCGCATGTCGCCGCGGTCGCGCTGCGCGTCCAGCTCGAGCAGGTTGAGCGGGTGGCGCAGCAGCAGGTCCACGCCGTCGCCCTCGATCTGCGTGCCGCCGAAGTCGGAGACCGCGTGCAGGTCGTTGCCCAGGGCGAGGGTCATCTTCACCGCCTCGAGCCGCACGTGCTCGGGGGTGCCGTTCAGCGGTCCCGGGCTCTCGCCGTCCCAGAACCCGAGCCCGGCCGCCGCCATCAGCGGGGTCACGCCCTGGCCGGTAGCGGCCAGCGGGTCGGCGCCGTAGTCGACCAGCAGCTTCATCAGGTCCAGGTCCGCATGCTTGGCGGCCAGGTAGAACGGGGTCGCGCCGACGAAGCTGATGAAGTTGCGGCCGACCGAGATGTTCGGCGGCGGCTTGACGATGCCCAGGTCGACCTCGAAGGGGATCTCCCGCCACGCGATGCGCACGTTGGGATTGGCGCCCTCCGCGAGCAGGTGCCGGGCCAGGTCCAAGCTGTCGAGACTTCCTGTCGGGGCCGGCGGGCGGCCCGAGCCGGGGCGGCGGATCCAGGACAGCGCGTGCAGCAGCGAGCCGCGCGCGTCGTAGGCGTTCGGGTCGGCCCCCGCTTCCAGCAGGACCGCGGCCAGCTCGTAGTGCGCGTTGATGATGGCGAGCGCGAGCGGCGACGTGTGGCCGGTCGCGGCGGGTGTGTAGGAGCCGGTGCCCGCCGTCGTGTTGTTGACCCCGGCGTTGACGTCGGCGCCCGCGGCCAGCAGCGTCCGGGCGGCGTCGATCTGCCCCTCGCGGACCGCGAACAACAGCGGGGTCAGCCCCGTGCCGGAGCGTGCCTCGACGTCGGCCCCGGCCGCGAGCAGCCGCGCGACCGCGTCGGCGTTGTTCTCGGCGGCGGCCCACATCAGGGCGGTCTGGCCGCGCCAGCTTTCCGTCGCGTCGACGGTCGCGCCTGCCGCGAGGAGCTGATCGAGGACTGGGACCCTCCCGGTCCGGGCGGCCACCATCAGGACCGCCTCCCCCGCGGGGGTCGCCGTGTTCGGATCGGCCCCGGCCGCGAGCAGCGCGGCGACCACAGCCGGATCGCCGCTCTCCGCCGCGAGCGCCAGCGGAGTGATGCCGTAGCGGTTCGCTCTCTTCGCGTCGGCGCCGGCCGCGAGCAGGCGCTCGACGGCGTCCGCCGAGGCGGCGCGCGCCGCCCAGTGCAGCGCGGTGGTGCCGTCCGGCTCGGCCGCCCGCGCGTCGGCGCCCCGATCGAGCAGGGCCTCGACGCGCGCAGCGTCGCCGGACCGGGCGGCTTGGATCAGCGGCGTTTCGGCCGCCGCGGCTACGGATGGCAGGCTGAGCGCGGCCGCGACGAGCACGGCCAGGGAGAGCGTCAGCCGCCGGCAACTCCGTTCTCTGCGCATCGGACGTCCCTTTCCTGGCATGGGTCCGGCGGACCGGGCACGGGCAATTGCGGGATGCTATCGCGTGCCGTCCGCGTTGACAACACCCGGCGAGAAGCGTACAAAGGGCGGGGTACCGGCCGGAAGCCGGGCGCGTTCACCCGATTTGTGCCCGCGTTGCAGGCTCCCGTCGCCGTTCCGCCAGCCGGCAGGGCGCCCCGCGCGCCGTGGAAGCCGCAGAACTAGAAGCAGAAGATGCCTGGAGTTGATGCCATGTCGACGCGGCGAGACGGTTCGGCGCCGGCCCGACCTCACGGTGGCGTTGGGAGTTTCGGCGGCGCGAGGGTCCGGGGCGCAGTGCTGGCGATGATGTCCGGCTGTCTGTTCGCCGCGGCGTCGCCGGCCGTGTCCGCACCGGCCCTCGCGGAGGGAGCGGCGAACGCCGCGTCCGTGGAGGCGACCCTCAATCGCTACTGCGTGACCTGCCACAACGAGCGCATCGTCAACGGCCGCGGGACGGCCCCGTCGATGCTGGTCTCGCAGTTGCGCACCGCCGGCCTCGCGCTCGATGCGCTCGATCCGAATCACGTGGGCGGCGAGTCCGACGCGTGGGAACGGGTGATTCGCAAGCTGGAGGCGCGGACGATGCCGCCGGTCGGCCGTCCCCGGCCCGATGAGGCGACCTATGGCGAGGTCATCGGGTGGCTGGAGGAGGAGCTCGACCGGGCCGCCGCCGATGCCCCGAATCCGGGGCGACGCCCCGCGCTGCACCGCCTCAGCCGCACCGAGTACCGGAACGCGGTGCGCGACCTGCTGGCCCTCGACGATCTCCCGAAGGAGTTCGACGTTTCGACGCTGCTGCCGGCCGACAACGTCACCAGCGGCTTCGACAACCTCGCCGAGCTGCTGTTCGTTTCGCCGTCGACGCTGGAGCGGTACCTGGCCGCGGCGCGCAAGATCAGCCGCCTGGCAGTCGGCGACACGAGCATGCCGCCGATCGTCGACCGCTACCAGCTCGACCGCGACCTGATTCAGGACGGCCACCTCGACGGCCTGCCCCTCGGGACGCGCGGCGGGACGGTGATCCGCAGCCACCTGCCGGCGGACGGCGAGTACGTGCTGACGGTCGAGTTCGCCCAGGCGGCCCGCGAGGAGCACGAGGTCGAGGTGAGCGTCGACGGCGAGCGCGTCAGCCTCTTCGGCATCGGCGGCCGGCCGCTGGTGCGGGGAGCGAGCGGCGTGTTCGCGTTCGAGGCGGAGCCGCCCGTCGACGTCCGGGTGCCGCTCGGGGCCGGGCCGCGCGAGATCGCGGTGGCCTTCCTGCAGAAGACCGGGGCGCGGCACGAGAGCCTGGTGCGCGCGTCGCGGCGCGGGCAGCGGCGCGAGCCGGCCATCTCGACGGTGACGCTCAGCGGACCCTACGGGGTCGACGGGGCCGGCGACACGCCGAGCCGCGAGCGCATCTTCACTTGTCGCCCGGACCGCACCATCACTGCAGCCGAGCCGTGCGCGCGCGAAATTCTCTCGACCCTGGCCCGCCGCGCCTACCGCCGCCCGGTGGCGGAGGCCGACCTCGACCTGCTGCTTCCGTTCTACGAGCAGGGCCGCGCCGACGGCGGGTTCGATCGCGGCATCCAGCGCGCGCTCGAAAGGATGCTCGTCAGTCCCGAGTTCCTCTTCCGCATCGAGCGCGATCCCGCGGACGTCGTCCTCGGCGCGCCGTACCGCGTCAGCGACCTGGAGCTTGCCTCGCGCCTCTCGTTCTTCCTCTGGAGCAGCATCCCCGACGACGAGCTGCTCGACCGCGCCATCGACGGCACGCTCAGCGATCCGGCGGTGCTCGAGGCGCAGGTGCAGCGGATGCTGGCCGACGGCCGCTCCCGGGCGTTGATCGACAACTTCGCCGAGCAGTGGCTCTATCTGCGGGACGTCGAGGCGAAGGAGCCGGACCCGGGCTTCTTCCCCGGGTTCGACGAGAACCTGCGCCAGGCGTTCCAGCGCGAGACCGAGCTGTTCATGGACAGCGTGCTGCGCGAGGATCGCGGCATCAGCGAGCTGCTGACCGCCGACTACACGTTCCTCAACGAGCGGCTCGCCCGGCACTACGGGATCCCGCACGTCTACGGCAGCCACTTCCGCCGCGTCTCGCTCGACGGCACGGCGCGGCGCGGGCTGCTGGGGCAGGGGGGCATCCTGACCCTGACCTCCTACGCCACGCGCACCTCGCCGGTGCTGCGCGGCAAGTGGATCCTCGAGAATCTGCTCGCGTCGCCCCCGCCGCCCCCGCCGCCCGACATTCCGGCCCTGGCGGAGACGACCGACGACGGCGCGGCGCTCTCGATGCGCGCGGCGATGGAGCGGCATCGCGCCAACCCGGCCTGCGCGAGCTGCCACGCCCAGATGGATCCGCTCGGCTTCGCCCTGGAGAACTTCGACGCGGTGGGCCGCTGGCGCGTGCGCAGCGAGTCGAACGGCGCCATCGACGCCTCCGGCATCCTGCCCGACGGCACCTCGTTCGAGGGCCCGGACGGGATGCGGGCGGCGCTGCTGCGCGAGCCGGAGCGGTTCGTCGCCACCGTCACCGAAAAGCTGCTTACCTATGCGCTCGGCCGCAACGTGGAGTCCTACGACATGCCCGCCGTCCGCGCCATCGTGCGCGACGCGGCGCAGAGCGACTACCGGTTCTCGTCCATCGTCCTGGGCATCGTTCGGAGCACGCCGTTTCAGATGAGGATGTCGCAATCATGATCATCACGCACAAAGCCCTGCCCCGGCGGACGTTCCTGCGCGGCGTGGGCGCCACGCTCGCCCTGCCGTTCCTCGACGCCATGGTGCCGGCCGCGTCCTCGACGGCGCGCGCCGCGGCGGCGCCGGCCCGGCGGCTCGGCTTCCTCTACATCCCGAACGGCGTCATCCAGGAGCAGTGGGTGCCGGCGCAGACCGGGCGCGGGTTCGAGTTCTCGCGGATTCTGAGCCCGCTCGAGCCGTTCCGCGACCAGGTGCTGGTCCTGAGCGGGCTGGCCCACCGGCAGGCCGACTCGTTCGGCGACGGCAATGGCGACCACCCGCGCGCCACCGCCGCCTGGCTGAGCGGCGTCCACGCCTGGGAGCGCCGCGGGCGCCAGGGGCCGACCGAGATCAAGCTGGGGATCACCGCGGACCAGATCGCGGCGCGCGAGTTCGGCAAGCAGACGCCGCTGCCGTCGCTGGAGCTGGCTCTGGAGCAGCCGACCGCCATCGCCTGCGATACGGGCGACTGCTTCTACTCGAACACGATCTCGTGGCGCAACGAGACGACCCCGCTCGACATGGAGGCGCACCCGCGGGTGGTCTTCGAGCGTCTGTTCGGCGAGGGCGGCAGCGCCGCCGACCGGCTTGCGGTGGCCCGGCAGACCGGGAGCATCCTCGACTCGGTGACCGCGGAGGTGGCGCGGCTCGGCGGGACGCTCGGCCCGAGCGACCGCAACAAGCTGGACGAGTACCTCGACGCCGTGCGCGACGTCGAGCAGCGGGTCCAGCGGTCGGAGTCGCGGGGCGACGAGTCGTTCGTCGAGCTGCCGGAGCGGCCGGTCGATATCCCCGAGACGTTCGAGGATCACGCGAAGCTGATGTTCGATCTGCAGGTGCTGGCGTTCCAGGCCGACGTCACGCGGGTCTTCACGCTGATGATGGCGCGCGAGGCGAGCCCCCGGCCGTACCCGCAGATCGGGGTGCCCGACCAGCACCACACCGTGTCGCATCACCGCAACGACCCGGAGTACATCGCCAAGAAGGCCAAGATCGACACGTATCACGTTCAGATGCTGTCGTACCTGCTCGGCAAGCTGCGCGAGACCCCGGACGGCGACGGGAACCTGCTGGATCACTCGATGATCGTCTACGGCGGCGGCATCGGGAACGGAAACCTCCACGAGCACACGAATCTGCCGTGCCTCGTGGCGGGCGGCGGCGGCGGGCGGCTCCGCGGCGGACGGCACCGCGCCTATGCGGCGGATACGCCCTACACCAACCTGCTGTTGACGGTGCTCGACAAGGCCGGCGTGCCGGCCGAGCAGCTCGGCGACAGCACGGGACTGCTCAACACGGCGCCGCTCAGTCTCTGAGCGGCCTCAACCCCCCGGCGCGCGGCGCGCCGGCGACGAATGGAAAGGTATCGGCACGACTCATGGTGAAGAGCAACCGCGCCCGCTGGGCGATCATTCTTGGTTTCGCGTTGCTGACCGGCGCCTGCGGCGACGACGATTCCGGTCCGACGACTCCCTCACCCGTGGAGCCGCCGGAGCCCGCGCCGATCACGCTGACTGGCTCCTGGTCGGGAAGAGTCGAGGGGGCTCTCGTCTCCGGCGACGCTAGCGCGGAGCTCACCCAGACCGGAGCCGACGTAACCGGCACCTGGTCGATGCAGATGCCCGCGACGCTCGTCGCGCTCGGGGCGCCTGCGGAAGCGGAACTCGCCGGTTCGGTGACGGGCACGGCCATGGACATGACCGCGGAGCTTGCGTTCTCGCTCGATGGGTTCCCGCAGTACTTCCCTGAAGGCTGTGCGATCGACGTGTCGATTACATCGTTCGACGCGACCACGATGGAAGCGACGTGGGCCACCAACGACATGTGCCAGCCGCCGGCCGTGGATGAAGGCACGCTGAGCTTTATGCGGTAATCGGCGTCGACCTCGAAACGGGCCGGGCTTCCGATGATGTCCGGCCCGTTCTGCGCTGGCGCGCGCTCTACGCCAGCGCCTCAGCCCCTTCGCCTCTTCCCGGTTCCGGGGTGGTCGCGGCTGGCCCGTGGCTGCTTTCCCGCCGGCGTCAGAACCGGTAGCTCGCCCGCGCCGTCACCTGGGCGGTGTCGAGGGCGCCGTAGTCGCGCAGGACCCGCAGCCAGCGGATGTCCACGCCGGCGCCGAGTCCCCGCCACAGCCGCACGTCGACGCCGCCGCCGAGCACGAGGGCGAGTCCGAGTTCGGAGTACGCGGTCGGCCTCGGGAAGCTCACGCTCTCGCTGAAACGGATCGCGCCGCCGGCATCGACGGGGCCCCCTGCGTGACCGGTCGACCGGTTTTCTTCCCACGGAATCCACGGGATCGGAGCGATGCCGACGCGCAAGCGTTCCGTCACGCGGCCGATGCCGCCCCCGCCGGTGAGGTACGGAAACAGCAGCCCGTCCGCGATCGGAAACTCGACGGTGAACTTCGTCAGGAACGTCGTCACGTCTCTTCCCTGTTCCTCGAAGTGGACGGGCGGGAAGAGGTAGTCGGCGACCCCGACGGGCGGAAAGACCTCGGCGACGGCAGCCGCCGAGGTCGCGCTGAACACGGAAATGCCGCCAAACCAGGGCGTGCCGCGGTCCGCGTCGCCGCGACCCGACAGGTGCGTCAGCTCCACGTCCAGGCCGACGTGCGGTGTCAGCCGCAGACCCGCGCCTGCGCCGGTCGCGATGAACGTGCCGTCGCCGAACCCGCCGCCGACTAGGCCGTAGACGCGCCCGCCGCTGTCCGGAACGTCCTGCTGCGCCGTCGCGGGCGCCACGGTCAGCGCGAGAGCGGCGATTGCCGAAAGCAGAGCCTGTCGCATCCGAAGAATTGTCATCGTCACCACCCCGAGCCGCACGTCACGCGCGGCGATTGCAGGCAGGTGGTCAGGCTGGCTTTTCCAGTATAGCCAGTCCTCTTCACTCCGGTGAGCAGGCCGGACAGGTCGCCCTTCCGCAATTCGAGTTGCTGCCGGTACGGATGATCGCGGTCGCGCAACCCCCGCTGACGCAGTCGATCCCGGTGGGAACCTGGAGGCAGAACGACAGTAGCGGTTCCGCAGGCCGTTACCAGCAGACGGTCGCCGCGCGGGCGCACACGGGTTCCGCGGCGGCGGTTCGCGCGTCACGGGTCGGGCCGGACCCGCAGGAAGCTGGCGAACCGCGGGATGCCGTTGCGCGTGAGGCCGAAGTACTTGTAGGTGACGGTTGCCCCGATCGGCGGCGGGCGACGCCGTTCCGCGTCCGAGAATCCGGAGCCGAGCCGGAAGCGGCGTCCGTCCGGCGTTTCCACCAGCATGGAGCCCAGTAGGCCGGCGTACTTCCCCCGGCCGGGCAGGTGCGCGACGACCACCGCCTCGGCGTCGTCGTGGCGCTTGAGCTTCAGCAGGTCGTTCGTCCGGCCGGCGCGGTAACGCGCGTTTCCGTCGTGCAGCATCAGCCCTTCGCCGCCGGCGGCCACGACACGGTCCAGGACCGCCATCAACTCTGCGTGATCCGCGACCCGGAACTGTTCGACGAGACCGATATGGGGAGACCGGCGGCCGGCGAACAGGTCCCGGAGACGCCGCAGTCGGCCGTTGAAGTCGGCGGGGTCCGCGGGCAGATCGAACACCATGAAGCGGACCCTGCGCCACGCGTCTTCATCAGGACGCGTTCGGCGCACGATGCCTGAGAGCATCTCGAAGGTGCCGCGGCCGGCCCACAATTCGCCGTCGAGCGGCACGTTCGGAAACCCGTCGACGAACCAGGGCGGCGCGTTGAAGCGGTTGCCGCGCCGGGAGTAGAGTGCCGCACCGTCCCACCGGGCGCGAACGCCGTCGAGCTTTTCGCTTACCCAGTAGCGCGTGACGTCGATGCCGCGGTGATAGACGCCGGCGAGAGTCAACCCCGGTTGCGGCGCGGCCGCGGCCGCGACCTGGGCGAGCACGATCAGCAGAGCGAAGAGTCGGAATCGGCCCATGATGCCCGTCTTGGAGAGCAAATGCCGTTCCAAGCGTCAGCCCTTCGCCTCTTTCCAGTTCCGGCCGATCCCGACGTCGACGGTCAGCGGCACCGACAGCTCGACGGCGGACTCCATCTTCGTCCGGACCAGCTCGGCGACCTTCCGGGCATCCGGTTCGGGGGCCTCGAACAGCAGCTCGTCGTGGACGGTCAGGATCATCCGCGCGTCCGGCGGCAGCGCGGCGTGCACGTCGAGCATCGCGCGCTTCAGGATGTCGGCCGCGCTGCCCTGGATCGGCATGTTCACCGCGACGCGCTCGGCCGCGCTCCGAAGCTGGCCGTTGCGGCTGACGATCTCGGGCACCCGCCGGCGCCGGTCGAACATCGTGGTCACGACGCCGGTCTCGCGCGCCGTGTCGAGCGTCTTCTCCAGATAGGCGCGGACGGCGGGGAAGCCCTCGAAGTAGGCGTCGATGAACGTTTGCGCGGCCTTGGGGGTGACCCCTATGTCCTTCGACAGGGTGAAGGCCGTCTTGCCGTAGAGCAGGGCATAGTTGATTATCTTGGCCCGCCGCCGCAGCTCGTGCGGGTCGAGTCCGCTGTCCGCGCCGAAGACCTTGAACGCGGTCCGGTCGTGGATGTCCTCGCCCCGCTCGAAGGCGCCGGTCAGGTTCGGGTCGCCGGAGAGGTGCGCCAGCACCCGCAGCTCGATCTGCGAGTAGTCCGCGGAGATGAGAACGGATCCGGGTGGCGCGGTGAAGGCGCCGCGGATCTGGCGCCCGACGGCGGTGCGGATGGGGATGTTCTGCAGGTTCGGGTCGTGGCTGCTGAGCCGGCCGGTCGCCGCCACGGCCTGGGCGAACGACGTGTGCAGGCGCCCGGTATCGGGATTGACGAGCTGCGGGAGCGCGTCGACGTAGGTTCCCTTGAGCTTCGCGAGGCTGCGCCACTCCAGCACCTTGCGCGGCAGCTCGTGGACGAGGGCCAGCTCCTCCAGCACGTCGACCGACGTGGACGCGACCTTCGTCTTGCCGGTGCGCTTGCGGGAGGGTAGCTGCAGCTTCTCGAAGAGAATTGCCGAGAGCTGGCGCGGCGAGTTGACGTTGAACGGCTCGCCGGCCAGAGCATGGATCTCGGCCTGCAGGTCCGCCAGTTGCGCGTCCATCGTGACCGACTGCGCGGCCAGGACTTCCGTATCGAGTCGGACCCCGGCACTCTCCAGGTCGGCCAGCACCGGCACGAGCGGCAGCTCGATGTCGCGGTACAGCGGCTCGAGCCCGTCCTGATCGAGTTGCGCGTGGAGATGGTCCGCGACCTGCAGCGCCAGGTCGCTGCGCTCGCAGGCGTAGTCGACGATCGCTTCTACCGGTACGTCGGCGGGACTCAGCGCCTTCGCTCCCTTGCCGAAGACCTCCTCCGGCGTGATCGCCTTGTAGCCGATCTGCTCCAGGGCGAGGTCGCCGAGGTCGTGGTCGGGCCGGGTGGCGTCCAGCAGATAACTGGCGAGCAGCGTATCGACGTCGAGGCCTGCCAGCCGGATGCCATGGCGGCGGAGAACGAGCGCGGCCTGCTTCAGGTCGTGGCCGGCCTTCGCGGCGCGGGCGTCGGTCAGCGGTTTCGCGAGCGCGCCGAGCAACGCCTCGCGCGCGAGGCCGGCATCGGCGCCCAGCGTCCGGTGGCCGAGCGGCGCGTAGCGGGCGTGACGCGGACCGGCCGAGAGTGCGATGCCGACCAGGTCGGCGCGCATCGCATCCGACTCGCCGGCTACCACGGCAAGGCCGACCCGCCCGGCGCGTCCGACGGCGTCGAGCAACTCGGCGAGCTCCGACTCGGAGCGCACCACGCCGTAGTCCTTTTCGACGGTCGTTGCCGTCGGCGCGTACTCGGGGGCGAGGGTGCGGAAGCCGAGCGACGTGAACAGCGTGAAGCAGTGCTCGGCCGAGGGGCCGCGGTAGCGCAGCGTGTCCGGCTCGAACGGGACCGGTACGTCGGTTCGGATGGTGACCAGATCGCGGCTCTTGCGCGCGTCGTTCGCATGTTCCTCCAACGCCGTTCGTTGTCGCTTCTTCTTGACGTCGGCCGTGTGATCGAGCAGCGCGTCGAGGGAGCCGTGCGCCGCGATCAACTCGCGGGCGCCCTTCTCGCCGATGCCGGGGACGCCCTTGACGTTGTCCACCGCGTCGCCCATCAGGGCCAGGACGTCGATTACCTGCTCGGGCCGGACGCCGAACTTCGCCTGCACGCCGTCGGTGTCGTACCACGTGCCGGGATCGCGCGGATTGAAGACGGATACGCCGTCACCCACGAGCTGAAAGAAGTCCTTGTCGCCGGTGACGATAGCCACGTCGAACCCGGCACCGCGCGCCTGCGCGGCGAGGGTGCCGATGACGTCGTCCGCCTCGAACGTCTCGTGGGTCAGCACCGGCACGCCGAGGGCGGCGCAGGCCTCGTGCACGTGAGGCACCTGCTCGCGCAGGTCCGGCGGCATGGGCGCCCGGTTCGCCTTGTAGTCGGGGGCGAGCTCGTTGCGGAAGGTCGGCCCCCGGACGTCGAAGGCGGCGGCGACGAGCGCCGGCTGGTGGTCGGCGATGAGCTTGCGCAGCATGTTGACGAAGCCGAATACGGCGTTCGTCGGCCGCCCGTCCGGCGCACTCAGGCCGCGTATCGCGTGGAACGCGCGGTACATCTGGGAGCTGCCGTCGATCAGGAAGACGGTGTTGCTGGCGTCCATAGCGCGGTTCGAGTGTACCACCGGGCCCTGACCGGGCCGCGGGGCCTCGGCGCAGCGAAGGAGCGACGGATCGACCGCCTACCGGGCGGATTCCGGTCAGGGCGTCGCGATGTACCCCCGGCGCGCCCGGACCCGCAGCCGCGAGTCCCGGATCTCCACCTCGATCTCGTGCCAGCGGCCGTCCGCGTGGCCCGGCGCCGGGTAGGCCAGGAAGTACTGGCGGCTGAGCTCGTCGGCGATGCCCGCGGTGGCGGCGTCGAGGTCGCCGGCTCCCCGGATGATCTCCGTCCTGCCGCCGCTGTCGTCGGTCAGGTCACGCAGCGCGGACGCGTTGACCCGATCGCCGCCACCGAAGACCACGCCCCCGCCGGGCACGCGAGGCGTCGGAGGCACCGGCAGGCGTCCCCTTCCGCCGCCGCCGGGGATCGGGAAGGGGATCCGTACCGGCGGGCGCGTGCGCGGCGTTGGAGGTCGGCCGCCGCCGTACCGGGATGGTCCCGGGCTGTCGATGCCCACGGCGTAGACCATGACCTCGGTCTCGCGAATCAAGCGCTGCAGGTCGCGGACGCGAATCTCGCTGTTGGTGTCGTTGCCGTCCGAGATGACGACCACCGCCTTCTTGCGGTGCCGGCCCTGTTCCGCCAGCACCACGGCGTCGGCCACCGCATCGTAGAGCGCGGTGCCCCCGCGGGGACGGATGCCGCCGAGGGCGCGGCTCACCCGTTCGGGGTCGTTGGTCCAGTCGTGCACGAGCCGCGGCTGGTAGTTGAAATGGTACAGGAAGAACTCGTCGTCCGGGCCGAGCAGGTCGAACAGGAAGCGGTCGAGGGCGCTCCGCGCGGCAACCATCCGCTCGCCCTCCATGCTGCCGCTCGTGTCGAGCACGATGCCGAGGCTGACCGGTACGCGCTCGCGGCTGAAGTGGGTGAGGGTCTGCGGCACGCCGTCCTCGTAGACCAGGAAGTCGTCCTTTTCGAGGCCGGACACGAAGCGCCCGCGCCGGTCGGTCACGGTGGCGCTCACGTTGATCAGGTCGACGCCGGTGCGGAACCGGAAAGCGGGCCGCTCGGCGTCCTGGCCGGCAGCCGCCGCGGGCGCCGCGGGCCCGCCGGCGGCCAGAAGAGCCGCGGTCAGCAGAGACGGAATCGAACCTGTGCCGGCGCACGCGTGCTTCATGACGCATCTCCCACGGGGACCGGAGCTTGCCCAGCCGAGCGGCGATCGATGTGCGGAATCGTCGTTTCGTCCAGCAGAAAGCTGATCCGGTACCGGCTGATGCCTGCGGCCAGCAGGCGAATGGTGAACGGAGAGTCGGCCCCGGGCGGAAGCAAGGGAGTCTCCACGGGTGTCCGGCGGGTGGCCACCAGCGTGCCGGCAGCGTCGAACGCCAACGCGACGACCGACAGCCGCTCGGCGCCCGCCGCCGCCGCCGGATTGCGTACCGACCCGCTGATATCGAGAAACGGTCCCTCGGCCGCGTGCCGCAGCGCGATCAGATCGAGCGGCGGACGGGAGTCGCCGAGCGACTCGGCCGCGTCACCGGCGCCGGACTCGGAGAGCAGGAACCCGGTCGCCGCGACGGCGAGCACGACGCCCGCCGCTCCCGCGATGGCGGCCACACGCCCCCAGCCAGCGGTCGTCGACAGGGTGGACGCCGCGAACAGCCCGCTCGGCTCGGTCTCCGGGTCTCTTGCGCCGCCTTCCACCGCCGATTCCAACGCGAGCGGGTCCGGCGCGTTCGCGGACCACTCCCCGCCGCCCTTCAGCTCGGCCGCCAGCGCCGCGAGCCGCGCGGTCGAGCGCCGCCGCTCTTCCTGCACCAGCCGCCACGTCACGACGCCCATCGCAATGGCCAGGAACAGCGACAGCAACGTCACGATGATCAGCGTCTCGACCATGGGTCCCCTCACCGCAGCCTGAACTCCATCGCCACTTCGACGACGACGTCGACCGTGACGCCCTGCCTCCGGGCCGGATGGAAGCGCCACTGCCGCATCGCGGCCATCGCCGTCTCGTCGAGCCCGTGACCGAGGCTGCGGACGACCCGGATCTCACCCACCTCGCCGCTTGCGAGGACCACGACCTCCAGGACGACGTCGCCCTCGATCTCGCGGCGGAGCGCGTCCGCGGTATAGACCGGCTTGACTTCGTGGCGGATGGCAGGCGGCGAGATGCCGCTTCCCATGCGGTAGGGCCCGCCCCCCGCACCGCCGCCCGTGCCGGGGCCGACCCCGGCGCCGGCACCGCCTCCGACGCCGCGCCCGGCTCCCGCCCCGACGCCGCCGTCCCGGCCGGGACCGCTCGACAGCGCCCCGGTCGTTGCCGGCGGCGGTGGATCGAGCAGGCCGCGCAGATCCCGGCCGTCCGCGCGCATCGCCAGCAGCGGCGCCACGATACGCGGCAGCGCTTCGCGCTCCAGCGGCTCGGGCTCCAGCGGCTCCTCGACCGGTTCCACGGCGGCGGGCTCTTCGCGTGGTGGAACGGGGCTGCTGGCGCGGCTCTCTCCGCGCCGCTCCGCTCGCGGGGGCGGCAGCGGTTGCCGCAGCCCCCCGCCGCCCCCGCCGCCCCCGGGCCCGGGCTCGGCCACGAATACCAGGCGCGAGAGGGCTGGGCCGTCCGGACCGGATGCGCGATCGGCCGCCGTCGTCATCTGCACCGCGGTCAACATGACCAGGAGCGGGATGACGACACCGTGGGCCAGGGTCGACATCGCGACCGAGACCGCGCCGGAAGGGGAGTCCTGCAGACCCCGGTCGAGGAGGGCGCCGCCGAACACGGGGCGGCCGGTGGAAATCGGCCCGCGCCGCAGCCGGCGTGCGATGCGCACCGCCTCGTGTTCGGCGATGAACACGCCGTCCAGGGTCGCCACCTCGCCGGCGGCGATCAGCCGGCGGATCACGCTTCGGCCGACGCCGGCCGCCCGCGCGACCTCGTCCGCCGAGTAGACCTCAGGCGCGTCGGGCGCCGGCAGGGTGGTCTGGGCCGGATGGTGCACGGACATCTCCGCTCACCCTATTTCGTCCCCTCGAAGAAGCTCTTGCCCTCGCGTTCGGCGAGCAGGCGCACGGCCCGGAATCCCTCCGCCTCGAGCGCGCCGGCGGCCCCGCCGTTCAGCAGGTAGGTCCGATCTAGCTCCCGCTGCGAGAAGAAACCGCCGAGTCCGCCGCGCGGCGCCGCCTCGATCACGACGCAACGGCCGTTGGGCCGGAGTACTCTGAGCGCCTGCTGCAGGCACAGGACCCTCTCGTTCATGCGCAGGCTTCCTAGCAGGTCCGGCGCCACGACCACATCGACCGACTCGGGGTCGCAAGGCAGAGCGCCGAGCCGGCCCGTCCGGACCTCGACCAGCACTCCGGCGCGTTCCGCCGCGCGCCGCGCGCGCTTGCACTCCGCGTCCGTCTCCGCCACGACGCCGGCCTCGCCGCTGATCCCCACCGCCTTGGCGAGCTCGGCGATCAGCACTTCGTCCCGGCCGCCGAGCTGCAGCACGGACGCGCCGAGCTTGAGACCGACCATCGACACTTCCAGGTCGCGTGGACCTCCGCTCTTTCTCAGCTTGAACACTGGCGTCGCCCCATCCGTGCCCGGTGCCCGCACCGGGTGTTCTCAAGTCGGCTTCCCCCATCCGCGGCAGTGGCCGGCGGGAAGCCGAGGCCCAAAACACCATGATATAGTCTCCGCCTGTGCAAGGCTCCCGACAGATCGCTCCGGCCACGGGGCGCCTCGGGATTCTGCTCGCCGGTCTCGGTGCCGTCAGCACGACCCTCATCGCCGGCGTCCACGCCATCCGCAAGGGACTCGCCGCGCCGACCGGGTCGCTCACGCAGATGGGCACGATCCGACTCGGCAAGCGGACCGATGGGCGCTCTCCCCTGATCAAGGACTTCGTCCCGCTGGCCGCGCCCGAAGATCTCGTCTTCGGCGGCTGGGACATCTTCGAGGACAACTGCTACCAGGCCGCGTGCAACGCCGAGGTGCTGCGGCGCGACCTGCTCGATCAGGTCCGCCCGGAGCTCGAATCGGTGCAGCCCTGGCCCGCGGTGTTCGATCAGTCCTACGTGAAGAGGCTGGACGGACCGAACGTCAAGACCGGCGCCAGCAAGCGGGACCTCGCCGAGCAGCTGCGGGCCGACATTCGCAGGTTCCGGGAGACGCAGGGGGTCGAGCGGCTGGTCCTGGTCTGGTGCGGGAGCACCGAGGTGTACATGGAGGAGGCGCCGGTCCATCAGTCGATGGACGCGTTCGAGCGCGGTCTCGAAGCGTCGGACCCCGCCATCCCGTCGAGCATGATCTACGCCTATGCCGCTCTCAAGGAGGGCATTCCCTACGCCAACGCGGCGCCCAATCTGAGCGCGGACGTGCCGGCCCTCGAGGAGTTGGCCCTGCAGACCGGTTCGCCGCTCGCGGGGAAGGACCTCAAGACCGGCCAGACGCTGATGAAGACGATGGTCGCGCCCGGACTGAAGGCGCGCCTGCTCGGGGTGGCCGGTTGGTACTCCACCAACATCCTCGGCAACCGGGACGGCGAGGTGCTCGACGATCCGGAGTCGTTCAAGACGAAGGAGGAGAGCAAGAAGTCGGTGCTCGATCACATCCTGCAGCCGGAGCTCTATCCGACGCTCTACGGCAATCTGCACCACGTGGTCCGCATCAACTACTACCCGCCGCGCGGGGACAACAAGGAAGGCTGGGACAACATCGATCTCGTCGGGTGGCTCGACTACCCGATGCAGCTCAAGATCAACTTCCTTTGCCGTGACAGCATTCTGGCGGCGCCCATCGTGCTGGACGTGGCGCTGTTCCTCGATCTCGCGACGCGGGCGGGCATGAGCGGCATCCAGGAATGGCTCTCGTACTACTTCAAGAGCCCCATTCACCGCCGCGACCTCTATCCGGAACACGACCTTTTCATCCAGTTGATGAAGCTCAAGAACACCCTCCGGCACCTGCGGGGCGAGGAGCTGATCACCCACCTGGGGCTGGAGTACTACGATTGATCCGGATGCAGGCGATCCTGATCGGCGGCGCGTTCAACGGCGTGCTGTCGGCCCTGCCTATCATCGAGCTGGGCAACTGCTGCTGCCTGTGGGTGACCGGAGGGGGATCCATCACCGCGTGGCTGCTGCAGCGGGAGCAGGCCGAATCTCTCGAGCTCGGCGAAGGGGCGCTCGCGGGGTTGTTGGCGGGGGTAGTCGGGGCCGTCGTCTTCGCGGTGGTGTCCGTGCCGGTCCAGATGGTGATGGGATCGCTGGGCATGTTCGAGGTCGGCGCTCTCGACGTGCCGCCGGAGGTGCAGGAGCTCGTCGAGGCGTTGTCGTCCAGCGTGGCGCTGAGAGTCCTCATCGGGTTCGTCACGATGCTGATCGTCAGCGCGATATTCTCGACGCTGGGCGGCCTGCTGGGTGCCTATCTCTTCCGGAAGCCGGCCCCGCCGGCGGCGCCGGGAGGCACGGAGATCGTCCCGCCACCGCCACCGCCCGTCTGATGCTGGCCCGTGCGGGGCGCCCGGCCGGAGAGTTCGGCACGGGGCTCCGGGGAACTTGCGGGCACCGCTCTGCGTCAGTGGCAATAGTGCTTCCGCCGGTGTGAGAAAGTGGGAGCCGCAGACCGCTACGCGAACCGATGCCGCTGATCCACACGCGCGACCTCTGGAAGACCTACCGGATGGGGACCGAGGAGGTCCACGCGCTGCGCGGCGTGTCGGTCGACATCGAGCGCGGCGAGTTCGTCGCCATCATGGGACCCTCCGGGTCGGGCAAGTCGACGCTGATGAACCTCGTCGGGTGTCTCGATACGCCGACGCGGGGCGACTACCTGCTGAACGGCAAGGACGTCAGCCGGATGAACGACGACGACCTCGCGCGCATCCGGAACCAGGAGATCGGGTTCGTCTTCCAGACGTTCAACCTGCTGCCGCGGGCGTCCGCGCTGCACAACGTCGAGCTGCCCCTGATCTATGCGGGCGTGCCGTCGGCGGTCCGCCACCAGCGGGCGACCGCCGCGCTCAGCCTGGTCGAGCTGGACGATCGGATGAGCCACCGGCCGAACGAGCTCTCCGGGGGGCAACGCCAGCGGGTGGCGATAGCCCGCGCGCTGGTGAACAATCCTTCCCTCGTGCTGGCCGACGAGCCCACGGGCAACCTCGACTCGAAGACCGGCATCGAGATCATGGCGGTTCTCGAAGGATTGCACCGCGGGGGCAACACGATCGTGCTGATTACCCACGAGCCGGACGTGGCCCGGCACGCCCACCGGGTCATTCACATCAAGGATGGCGCGATTGCGTTGGACGACGCGATGAAGGAACGCGCCGGCGCGTCCGCGGTCACCTAGTCGGCTGCCCGGTACTCGCCGAAGACGCCGCGCAGCGTATCGGCAACCTCACCGACGGTGGCCAGCGCCTCGACGGCCGCGATGATGGTAGGAACCAGGTTCGTCCCGTCCCGTGCCGCCCGCTCGACCGCGGCGAGCGCATTTCGTTGCGCTTGCGAATCGCGCGCGGCACGCAGCCCGGCGACGCGGGCCGCCTGATCCGATTCGATTTGCGGGTCGATCCGGTGGGTTTCTATCGGCGCCGTTTCCTCGGCGGCGAAGCGGTTGACGCCGACCACGATCGCGTCGCCGGCGTCTATTGCCTGCTGCGCGCGGTAGGCGGCCTCCTGGATCTCCGCCTGAATGAAGCCGGCCTCGATGGCGGCGAGCACGCCGCCCCGCTCGTCGATGCGTCCGAGCAGCGACATCGCCTCGGCTTCGAGCCGGTCGGTGAGCGCTTCGATCGTCCATGCCCCCCCGACCGGGTCGACCGTATCCGTCACGCCGGCCTCGGCCGCGATGATCTGCTGCGTGCGCAACGCGATCTGCGCGGCCTCCTCGGTCGGCAACCCGAGCGCCTCGTCGCGCCCGTTGCAGTGGAGCGACTGCGTGCCGCCGAGCACCGCGGCCAGCGCCTGCAGCGCCACGCGCACGATGTTGTTCTCCGGCTGTTGCGCGGTCAGGGTGCTGCCGGCGGTCTGCGTGTGGAACCGCAACTGCTGGGCGCGCGGCGCGGTGGCGCCGAAGCGGTCGCGCATCAATGTGGCCCAGAGCCGCCGGGCGGCGCGGAACTTGGCGATCTCTTCGAGGAAGTCGTTGTGCGCGTTGAAGAAGAACGAGAGACGGCTGCCGAACGAATCCACGTCGAGCCCGCGGTCGACGGCGGCCTGGACGTAGGCCTGCGCGTGCGCGAACGTGAACGCGATCTCCTGGGCCGCCGTCGATCCCGCCTCGCGGATGTGGTAGCCGCTGATGGAGATCGGATGCCAGCGCGGGAGCTCCTGCTCGCAGAAGGAGACCACGTCGGTGACGACGCGCAGGGACGCTCGCGGGGGATAGATGTAGGTGCCGCGCGCCACGTATTCCTTGAGAATGTCGTTCTGTACCGTGCCGGCAAGCCCGCGCGGGTTCACGCCCTGACGCTTGCCCGCCGCCACGTAGAGCGCGAGCAGGATGATGGCCGTCGCGTTGATCGTCATCGAGGTCGACACGCGGTCCAACGGAATGCCGTCGAAGAGCCGTGACATGTCCTCGAGCGAATCGATCGCCACCCCCACGCGGCCCACCTCCCCGGCCGCGAGCGGGTGGTCGGAGTCGTAGCCGATCTGCGTCGGCAGGTCGAAGGCGACGCTCAGCCCGGTCACGCCCTGATCGAGCAGGTAGCGGTAGCGGCGGTTCGATTCGGCGGCCGTGCCGAAGCCGGCGTACTGCCGCATCGTCCAGAGGCGGCCGCGGTACATCGTCGGGTGGATGCCCCGCGTGAACGGGAAGCTGCCCGGCGCGCCGAGCCGGTCGGGGCCCTCGCCGGGATCCGGATTCGGGCGATCTACGTGGGAAGGCATGCAGGGGGATTCTACCAGCGCCGGGCGGGTGGTCCGCTGGTTTGCGTCCGGCTACAGGATGTAGTGGCGTCATGAGAGAAAACCTCCATATGCCGTGGTTCCCAGGTTGACACGGCGTCCGGCCACCCCTACAATCTGGGCGGCTTGCATCCTCTTTCCATGCCGCTGGTGGTTCTCATCCGGCTGGTTTCCCCTTCCAGGAGTCTTGTCGGCAGCAGTGCCCCGCGCATGCCCGGCCCGTGCGGCGAGGAGGTAGCAGCATGGACGACGTCGTGAACCGTCTCGCGCGCGAACTCGCCGAGGCCATCGGCGCGGCGGTGGCCCAGGATCCCGAGGTCGAGGCGTGTCGCGAGAGGGCCCGCGCGGCGGGATACGAGATGCGCGTGTCGCTGGAGACGGAGATCGGATTCGGGAGCCGGGGTGACTCGTCCGCGGCCAGCGGCGGGAAGGCTCCCGCCGGGGCGGACCGGGACGACGAGCTCGGCGGCATGACGCCGACCGACCGGCGGTTTCTGCGCGCGTTGCGGATTGCCGCCGGCGAAAGCGACCAGCCCGGTCAGGCGGGCGGCTGATCGGTCGAGCCGGCCGCGGGCAGCAGTCAGTCGGTCCAGGTACGGAGGTCGCGGCCGGTCATCTCGCGCGGCACGTCGACGCCGGCGATTCTCAGGAGCGTAGGGGCCACGTCGCGCAACGACCCGTTCCGCAGTACGTGGCGTGTCCGGGAGAGCGCCTTGTCGATCAGCAGCACCGGCACCGGATTGCTGGTATGCGCCGTGTGCGGTCCTTTTCGTTCCGCATCCCACATCTGCTCGGCGTTGCCGTGATCGGCGGTGACGACAACCGTGCCTTCCGCGCCGGTGACGGCGTCGACGATGCGGGTCAGGCAGCGGTCGAGCGTCGCGACGGCAAGAGCGGCGGCGTCCAGCTTGCCCGTGTGTCCCACCATGTCGGCGTTGGCGAAGTTGCAGACGATCACGTCGTGACCACCCTGCTCGACGTCCTCGACGAGCGTGTCCGTGATGCCGGACGCGCTCATCTCCGGCTGCAGGTCGTACGTCGGCACCTTGGGCGATGGGATCAGGATGCGATCCTCGCCGGCGTAGGCACGTTCCTCGCCGCTGTTGAAGAAGTACGTGACGTGAGCGTACTTCTCCGTCTCCGCCAGCCGCAGGTTGGTCCGGCCGGCGTCGGCCAGGACCTCGGCCACGTTTCCGCTGAACGACGGCGGATCGAAGGCCATGGGCAGGCCGTAGGTCGCGTCGTACTCGGTCATCGTCGTGACCGAAACCGCGGGCCGGTGGGGCCGCTCGAAAGCGTCGAACGCGCTCTCGTCGAACGCCAGGGCCCGGGTCAACTGCCGCGCCCGGTCGGCGCGGAAGTTGAAGAACACGACCGCGTCGCCGTCGCGCAGGGATCCAATCGGCTGCCCGCCGGCGTCCACGACCACGCCCGGGAGCATGAACTCGTCGGTCGTGCCCGCGGCGTACGATTCCTGGATGAGACCGGCGGCAGTCGGGGCGGTGCGGCCGACACCCTCGGTCAGCGCGGCGTACGCGCGGCCGGTCCGTTCCCAGCGCCGGTCGCGATCCATCGCGTAGTAGCGGCCGATGACGGTCGCTATGCGTCCCACGCCGGCGTGCTCCAGGGTACGCTCGACTGTCGCCACATCGTCGGCCGCAGCCGTCGGCGCGGTGTCGCGACCGTCGGTGAGCGCGTGGATGAACAGCCGCTCCACCCTCTGGCGCCGCGCCAGCTCGACGAGCGCCGCCAGATGCCGGAGGTGGCTGTGGACGCCGCCCTCCGAAACCAGACCCACCAGGTGCAGGGCGTGCCGGCCGCCGGCGCAGCGGCTCATGGCCGCGACCAGCGCCGGGTTCGCGAAGAACTCGCCCTCCCGAATGCTCTTGTCGATTCTCGAAAGGTCCTGATAGACCACGCGGCCCGCGCCGAGGTTCATGTGGCCGACCTCGGAGTTGCCCATCTGCCCCGGCGGCAGGCCCACGGCTTCACCGCTCGTCACGAGCGATGCGTGCGGAAACCGTTCCAGGAGCTCGGCGTAGGTCGGGGTGCGGCCCTGCGCGATTGCATTGTGCTCGCGATTCGGGCTGATGCCCCAGCCGTCGAGGACGACGAGAACTACCGGCGGGCGGCGAGTGTCGGGCATGAAGGCGACGGAGGAAAGCGGAATGATAGCATGCCGGACGATTGACAACGGTGCGCATAACTGGTTTCGACTCAGTGTGTTGCGGCGTTCCCGCCGGTTTTGACTTCGGGATTGGGGTCGCTTATGATCAGTTGGTTAACCCGTGAGTCCACCCGTTAGGGAGATGTTTATCCATGAATGCCATTGCCCGGCGCACGAGAGTCCTGGCAGCGTGTGCCGCGGTTGCACTGCTGACGACGGTACTGCCTCCCGCAACTGAAGCGCAGGATCTGGAAGACTGGCAGCGTGACGAGCTTCGAGGGTTGCTCGACGCCATCAACGCCGCCGTGGAGGGCGAGATCGTTCGCGCCACCGATCCCTTCGAGTTGCGGCCGGACTTCCTGAAGGGCACCGACGGCAACGCGTACGTGCCGTTCACCTTGTCCATAGACTCGGCGAAGGTCGACTCGCCGATGGTATCGATGTACCTGTTCGTGGCCGAGCCGGGCGACGAGAACGCGATTTTTGAGGATGCGTACTTCGCGAGCGTGACTCCGAGCGGCGACGATCCGATTCGAATCAGCCGGGCGTTCACCGCGCCGGGCGGCGCGTACGACGTCTACGTGGCGATCCAGCAGAGCATGGGTGAGGAATCGGACGAAGACGACCGCGGGCCGGTCATGCTGCTGCGCCAGCGCGTGGACGTTCCCGACCTCTGGGACGACCGGCTGCAGTTGAGCACGATCATCCTGCCCGAGATCGTCGAGCCGCTCGCGGCGCCGCTGACACCGGACGAGCAGATTCTCAGCCCGTACAGCCTCGGCGCCACCCGTATTATTCCGAAGTTCGATGAGGAGTTCGCGAAGCAGGCCGAACTGTCGCTCATCTTCCTCGTCTACAACCCGGGTCTCGCCGACGGATCGAAGCCGGACATCACGATCGAGTACACCTTCCATCTCCGGACGTCCGGCGGCGAGGAGTACTTCAACCGGACGAATCCGCAGCAGTTCAACGGCCAGACGCTTCCGCCCGCTTTCGACGTGACGCAGGGCCACCAGATCGTGGCGGGGCAGACGGTGCCCCTGTCGCTCTTCCCGGCCGGGGACTACCGGTTGGAGATCAAGGTCACCGACAACACGAACTCGGCGGAGATCATCGAGAACGTGATGTTTACCGTGCTGGAAGCCTAAGCAGCCCGGGAAGAGCCCCGCTGCATTCGAGCGGCGATGCATCCCGCTTGGGCTGCGTTGCTCCTCGGTCGAATATGCCCAATATGCTCCCTCGTCGCGCCTTGCCAAGCGGGCGCCTCGCCGCTCTCGGTGCTACGCGGGGTTTCACCACGGACTGCTAGGGAGGCGCCGGCGCGCCCCGCCCCCGGGCGGACGAGGGGCGCGTTTGCGAACACAGATGGCCCGCATGTTCCTCGTCGTCGCCGGTATCGTTCCGCTGCTCGGGTCCGCGGCCCCGGCGGTTGCGGCGGGTGAGGAGCAGCGAGGCTCGCCGCAGGCGGCCGCCGACAGTCCCGCGCCTACCACCGGCGAGCTCGCCGGAGTGGTCACGGCCGCGGATGGCGCTCCCGTCGGCGAGGTCCTCGTCTCCCTGTCCGGCCCGGGCGGGTCTTCACTTGCCGTTGCCGATGCCGCGGGGCATTTCCGTTTCGACGCGCTTCCGCCCGGACGCTACCTGATTCGAACGCACCCGTCCGGCGCGCGGCGCGTCGTGCAGGTATCGTCCGGCGAAGCTCTCTTCGAGCCACTGGTGCTGGGTGGCTCCCCGGAGGGGACCCGCGAGCTTCAGCTCGCGGGCAGCGCCTTCCAGTTCGGCAACATCCCGATGGCGCAGGCCGCTGTCGAGGAGCATGTTCCGCCGTTCCGCGGGGAGGCTGCGGATGAAGCTCCGGAGGCCGCGTCGGAAACTGATCAGGCGGAATCCGACTCGCGGGCGACAGGGGCTGGAGGCGGGCAGCGGACCACGAAGATGTGGTGGCTGCGTCGTGCGCGGCGCAGCGTGCTCAAGGATCGCCTGACCGGCGCGTCCCTCGTGCAGCGGGACGGGTCGCGTGCTCCCGGTGCGGGCGAGGCCGGCAATCTCACCGAGCGCTGGACGGCCGGCCGAGGGTCGCTGGAGCCTCCCTTGGCGGGCCTGCCCGGGCTTCCGATCTCGGGCGAGGTTCAGCTTCTGACGCGGGCAACGCTGGCCGGACCGAGCTTCTTCTGGCCCTCGGACGCGTGGCCCGGACAGGTGGCCTACGTGTCCGTGGCGCCGTCGGGTCCCGCCGACTGGGCGCTGCGAGGCACCGTCGACATGACGACCGGAGAGACCTCGTCGTGGGCGATTGCCGGCTGGTACGCCGCGTCGCCGCGCCGGGATCACGACGTGCAGGTGGCGATCTCGTACAGCCGGCAGGCGCACGCGGCTGCCGCGGACCTGCGTTTCGACGGCGTCCGTCCGGCCGATGCGAGTATTCCCAGTCGCGAGGTGGGGCGCATCGACGCGCTCGACACGTGGACGGTCTCTCCCGCCCTCGAGGTCGGCTACGGTGCGGAGCTCGCGCGGTACGGGTACCTGGAGGAGGCACGACTGCTGAGCCCGCGGGCCAGCGTCACGCTGTCGCCGGCCGACGAGACCCGGGTGCGCGTGGCCCTGTCACGGAACATGACCGCGCCCGGCGGCGAGCAGTTCCTGCCGCCTCTCGACGGTGTGTGGCTGCCGCCGGAGCGGACGTACACCTCGCTCTCGGGTTTTCAGGATCTGCACGCGGAGGAGGTCCGGCACGTCGAAGCAGGCATCGAGCATGACCTCGGAGAACGGTCCGTCATCGGCGTCCGGCGTTTCAGCCAGACCGTTGGCGGTCAGTTCATGGCGATGTTCGCCCCGCGCGTCCATGCGCCGCTGGGCACCTTGCCGGCGTCCGGCGGGCACTACTATCTGACCGCCGCCGGCGGCGTCGACGTGGACGGTTGGGGTTTGACCCTCGAGCACGAGATCGAGGAGCGGCTGCATGCTGCGGTGGACTACCGCGCCGTTCGCGCGGAATGGACGCCACCGGGAGCACGAGCCGTGGCGGAACCGACGGCAGAGTGGTTCCGCACCGGCGAGGAGCGCTTCCACGACGTGACCGCGACACTGGAGGCCGAGATTCCCGAGACGTCCACGCGGGTAGCCGCGCGGTGCCGCTTCAGCACCGCCTACTCGCGTCCCGTTCACGAAGGCGCGGCGTCTGGCCTCGACACCCGTTTCGACGTGCAGGTCACTCAGACCCTGCCCTTCGCGCCGTTCGAGGGAAGCAGTTGGGAGTTGCTGGTGGCCTTGCGCAGTCTCTTCCACGAGCAGAGCCCGGGGGGATCGGTCTACGACGAGTTGCTCGTCGTCGACCCGCCGCGGCAACTCGTCGGCGGTCTGGTCGTCCACTTCTAGGAGCTTGCGCCGCAGAACGCAACATGGGGGTTGCGGCGCAGGATGATCCATGTTTTTGGATTGCAGAGTCCATTTTCTCGCATCAATCGCGATGCTCCACAATTCGGCGGCCCTGCCGGGCTTGCGTCTGCGTGGTGAGCGCTGGCATGGCGCGTAGTTTGCATCTATTGGATCCTGGCCGTCATGTCGCTGATTGACCGCGAGGCGAGGTTTCGCCGCTACCGGGGCGAGTGGGGCCGGGCTCTGCTGGCCGTGGGCGTTGTTGCCGCGCTGGTGTGTCTGGCCGTTGCCAACGCGGTCGTACGCGCCGGCGGCGGGGGCGTGGACGACGGCGTTCTCTGGAGAGACAGCGCCGGCGGTGTGATCTCCGCTGCGGTAGAGCCGAACTCGCCGGCGGCATTGTCGGGGATCGAGGCGGGCGACGTGCTCCTCGCCGTTCGAGGCGAGCCGATTGAGCGCCGCGCAGACCTGCGGCGCCTGCTGCGCACCGTCGCCGAAGGAGAGCGGCTCGACTATACCCTGCTGCGCTTCAGCCAGGAGCGGTTGCACACCGTTTCGCTGCAGAAGACCGCCGCTGCCCCGCTGCCTACCTACTTCGTGCTCGCGCTGGTCGGCCTGCTCGGTCTGCTCGTCGGCGCGGTCGTCCGCGTCCGGCGCCCGGGCCATCAGGCCTCGCTGCATTTCTTCTGGTTGACCGTGGCGTTCTTCGGCGTGTTCGCATTCTCGTACACCGGGCGGCACGACCGTCTCGACTGGATCTTCTTCTGGGCGGACGAAGTGGCCATCCTGTTGCTGGCTCCGCTCTTCATGCACTTCGCCCTGGTGTTTCCGGAGCGGGCCTCGGGCCGCGTTCGCAGCCGGTTCGGGCATGCCGTTCTGCCCCTCGTTTACGCGCCGGCGGCCGTGCTCGGGCTCATGCAGGCGGCAGCGGTGCTCGGTCCGCAGGATGGAGCCGGCTTCCGGCAGGTCGTCGAGCGGGTCTGGAGCCTGCAGCACCTCTACTTGGCGGCTTGCACGCTGGGGGGACTGGCCGCCATGGTAGCCGGTCTTCGCCGCGTGAGTTCCGGTACCTCGCGGCGGCAGCTTCGCTGGATTGTGTCGGGCGCGGTGCTCGGCGGTTTGCCCTTCACGTTGGCGTACGCGGTGCCCTACGCGCTCGGTTTCGATCCCGCCGGCGCGATCGAGCTGACCGCCGTCCCTCTCGGCCTGATTCCACTGGCCTTCGCGTCCGCGATCGTTCGCTACCGCCTGCGTGACGTCGAGGTCATCGTGAAGCGGAGCGTGGGTTGGGCGGCGGTCGTGGCGGCGATGGTCGTCATCTATCTCGGGCTGGAACGGCTGGCCACCGAGGTTTTCCTCGACGAGGCCGATCAGCACAGCTCGACCATCGCCCTCCTGGCGACGGCGGTCGTCGTGCTGCTGGCGGGGCCGGTCAAGAGAGCCGTGCAGACGATGCTCGACCGCGCCTACTATCGCGAGCGGTTCGACTATCGTCGCGCCCTGACCCGGTTCGCGGGCGATCTGAACTCCGATCTGGATCTCGAGCGGCTGAGCGAACGTCTGGTCAGCCGGGTTGTAGAGACGCTCGGGATCGACCGGATGGTGCTGCTTCTCGGTCGCGATCCGGCCGGCGGCGAGACCGGGCTCGCGGACAGCGATTTCTGTCCGCTTCGCTGGGTCGGCTTCGATGCCGCGCCGCCGGTTCTGCCCCGGGCCTCGAGCATCGGACAGCGGATGCTCGGCCGGCAGACCGCACTGCTCGACGATCCGGGCAACCACCGGCAGTGCGCGCCCGGCGATGCGGCGTTCTGGCAGGACCGCGGTCTGTACTACTTCGTGCCGTGCATCTCCGAAGAGGGGACCATCGCGGTGATGGCCCTGGGGCGCAAGGGTAGTGGCGAGCCCCTGAGCAGCGAGGACATGGCTCTGCTGGCCGCGGTGGCCGGACAGGTGGCGACCGCGCTGGAGAACGGACGTCTCTACGGCCGCCTGCGGGAGAAGGCGGGCGAGCTCGACCGCATGCGGCAGTTCAGCGAGGACATCATCGAGTCGCTGAGCGACGGACTTGCCGTGCTGGATCTCGACGATCGGATCCTGCGCTGGAACGCCGGATTCGAGCGTCTGCACGGCGTGCCCCGCGCGGAGGCGATCGGCAGGTCGCTGGACGAGGTGTTCGACTCGGATTTCGTCGGCCGTCTGAACGCCGCGCGGACGGAACGACCGGCGGGCGCCGAGCTCTACCGCGTACCGCTGCTCTCCCGGCACGGCGAGCAACGGCGGTTGCGGGTGAAGGCCGCCACGGCGCCGCTGCTGACGCCGAGCGGCCGGATCAACGGGACGATGCTCATCGTGGTCGACAGCACGGCCCGAGTACAGCTCGAAGAACAATTGCAGCTATCCGAGAAGATGGCCTCTATCGGGCTGCTGGCCGCCGGCGTCGCACACGAGGTCAACACGCCGTTGACCGGGATTTCGAGCTTCACCCAGATGCTGCTCGAGGATGCCGATCCCGAGGATCCGCGGACGCGGCTGCTGGAGAAGATCGAACGGCAGACGTTTCGGGCGGCGCGGATCGTCAACGGGCTGCTGAATCTCGCGCGCCCGAGTCGGACGGATACGACGGGGCCGGTTGACGTCAACGTGGTGGTCGGCGACGTCCTGGTGCTGTTCGAGCATCAGCTCGAGGCGGGCAACATCAAGGTGCGGCGCGAGCTGGCCGCCTCGCCGCCCGTGGTTCGCGGCATCGAGTTCAAGATGCAGCAGGTTTTTCTCAACCTGTTTCTCAATGCCCGCGACGCGATGCCAAGTGGCGGATGGTTGACGGTGAGCAGCCGCGTGGAGCGCGAGAACGCCCTCATCGAGGTGGCCGACACCGGTTCCGGCATCTCGCCGGAACATCTCTCCCGGATCTACGATCCGTTCTTCACAACCAAGACCGTCGGTCAGGGCACCGGTCTGGGGCTGTCGGTGACCTATGGTGTCGTGCAGGAACATCAGGGGACAATCGAGTGCGCGAGTCGTCCCGGGCAGGGAACCCGGTTCACGCTGACCCTGCCGCTCGCCGCGCCGGACCGGAAATCGGCCACCGAGGCCGCCCGCTGATCGCGAGGCTATTGCATGCTGGACGGGGCTTCGCTGCTGGTCGTCGACGACGAAGGGATCATGCGGGAGATCCTCCACTCCCTGCTGGAACGCCAGGGGTGTCGCGTCCGACTCGCCGCGTCGGGTCAGGAGGGCCTGGAGCTGGCGCGGACGGGATCGTTCGACGCCGTACTGCTGGACGTCATGATGCCGGGGAAGGACGGGCTCGCCGTCCTCGAGGAGATCGCGCAGTTCGACGACCCGCCGCCGGTGATCATGATTACCGCTTTCGGCACGTCCAGGAACACGCGCGAGGCGTTCAAGCGCGGCGCCTTCGACTTCATCGAGAAGCCCTTCAAGAACGACGACGTACTGCTCGTCGTGCGCAACGCGGTGGCGCAGCAGCGGCTGGCGAGCGAGAACCGCGTGCTGCGCCAGAACCTCCGGGCGCAGGCGGGCCGATTCAGCGACATCATCGGTCACAGTCCGCGCATCCGGAGCGTGTTCGAAGTCATCGCGCAGGCGTCGCCGAGCCGCGCCACCATTCTCGTCTCCGGGGAGAGCGGCACCGGCAAGGAGCTCGTGGCGCGCGCCGTTCACGCCAACTCACCGCGCGCCGGGCGGCCGTTCGTCACGGTCAATTCGGGCAGCCTGCCTCCGGACTTGCTGGAATCGAATCTCTTCGGGCACGTCAAGGGCGCCTTCACCGGGGCGGTCAGCGCCAAGAAGGGCCTGTTCGAGATGGCCGACAACGGCAGCATCTTCTTCGACGAAATCGGGACGGTTCCACTCGAGACCCAGGCGAAGCTGTTGCGGGTGATTCAGGAGCGCGAGTTCCGGCGTCTGGGGGGCCTCGACACCATCAAGGTGGACGTCCGCATCATCGCCGCCACGAACGTGGACCTGCAGCAGCTGGTCGAGGACGGATCCTTCCGCGAGGATCTCTACTATCGGCTCCACGTGATTGCCATCGATCTGCCGTCCCTGCGCGAGCGTCTCGAGGACGTGCCGCTGCTGGCGCGGAGCTTCCTCACCAAGTACGGCAAGGAGAACAACAAGCCCGATCTGGAGCTGACGCCCGACGCCATGCAGCTTCTCGAGGCGTATCACTGGCCCGGGAACGTGCGGGAGCTGGAGAACGTGATCGAGCGGGCGGCGGTGCTCACGGTCAAGCGCCAGATCGGTCCCGAGCTGGTTCCCGATGTCGTCAAGGCGTCGCCGTCGTTCCAACTGCCGCACTTCGACATGCCGCCCGATGGGATTCCCTTCCGCAAGATCATCGACAGCATGGAGGCGCGGTTGATCGTCCGCGCGCTCGAAGCGGCCGGCGGGGTGCAGAAGCGCGCCGCGGAGCTGCTGCGGGTCAAACCGACGACGCTGAACGAGATGATCAAGCGCCACGGGATCCGGGCACGGGGATCGCGTAGCGGTGGTGCCACTGTCGCCCGGGCTCGCAGCGCTGCCGCGGGGAGTACCGACCCGGGATCGGCGGGCTCTCGATCAGCGCCGTTGATGGCCGATCTGGTCGAGGCGTTCGACAGGCGTCTGAGCCGTGCCGACTGAAGGCTTGCCTCGCCGCGTCTGGGAGCCGTGGTGAAGTGCCGTGCGGCACCGAGACCGGCGAGGCTCCTCCCCCCGGCTCCTAACGTTTCCGTGGCCCTCGCGGTTTGCCGCGGCCCCCGCCGCGCGAGTTGCCCGAACGCCGCGCACGGGCGGGGCGCGCCGCCGCCACACCCTTGATGAGCTGATCGTACTTGCGCAGGATGACATCCCACTCGTAGTTGGCCCTGATGTACTCCTGGCCGTTGCGGCCAAGCGCCTCGCGCAGGTTCGCGTCTCCGATCAGGAGCTTGAGACACTCGACGAACTCGTCACGGTCGCCGTAGTAGAGTCCCGCGTTGCTGCGTTGGCAGTGCTCCCGCACGACCTCGCTACGGGCGTTCGCGAGCACCGGGGTGCCGACCGCGAACGCCTCGAGGGCGAGCAGGGACAGGCTCTCGTAGGTCGACGGCACGGCGACGACCGTGGCCGCCTGCAGTGCCTCCAGGCGTTCGGCCTCCGGGAGCAATCCGGCGAACCGAATGAACGGCGCGTCCGGAATCCGCATCAGCTTGACGCCCATCAGGGCCAGGACGGCGTCACCCCGGCTGTCCGCGTAGCTGCTGAAGTGGGCGATCAGTTCCTCGCAGCCCTTTCCGGGATCGATGCGTCCGCCGTACAGGACGAATGGCTCGTAGAGCCGATGCCGGCGGCGAAACGCGGCGGCGCTCGTGCGTCGCGCGTCGCTGTCGGGCTCGCTGGTCGATGCGTCCGGATCGGGCTCCTGAGTCTCGGTCGTGAACTGCAGCGGCAGGTCCACTCCGCAGCCGATCGTGGCTTCCGACACCGCGCGGATGCCAAACCGGCTGCGTACGAAAGCCCGCTCGACGTCGGTGTTGTACGCCATGCCGGCTGGCGTGCCGAACACGTCCCGGTAGATGCCGAGCCGAATCGCGGGTTCGTCGTGCGCGGTCGGCACCAGGATGCTCCGCCGTGGATCGACACGCAGCCCGAGCACGGTCGGCGCGTAGAGGTAGGTGAAGAAGACCAGCGCGTCGTAGCCGGCATGGTGCCGCTCGAGATGCTCGATCAGGGCCGGGCACCAGGGTCCCTGTCGCTTCAGCCACTCGAGTTCGTCGTCGGCTCCGTGCGGATTGGCGTAGATCCAGTCCGAGTATTCGTTGAAGCTGTCGATGTCTCGGGTCCCATCGTTGGCGAAGCGATGGACGGTCACGCCGCGGATACGGTCGGGACCCTCCGCGTACTCGTTGGCCCAGGTGACGTAGTCGCGGGCGCAGGTAGTCAGGACCTCGACATCGTGCCGCGCGGCGAGTCGTTCCGCCACGAGCCGGCAGAGATACTCGGAACCCCCGATGATCTCGGTCCCGTACCGTTGGACGATGAAAGCGATCTTCACGCGGTCAGTGCCTCGATCATGCGGTCGAGGGCGCGGGCCGTGCGCACCGTGCTGAAGTCGGCCAGCCGTTGCTTCTGGCCGGCGAGGACCGACGATCTCAACTCGTCATCGTACACCAGGAGTCCAAGCAGCTCGGCTGCGCGCTCGAGGTCCTTGGGCGTGAAGCAGATCCCGGCGCCACTCAGGGTCTCCGGCACCGCCGCTGCGCCGAAAGCCAGCACCGGGACGCCGGTGGCCATGGCTTCGACAAGCGGCACGCAGAAACCCTCGTGCTCGCTCAGCGAGACGTAGGCGCTGGCCATGCGATAGTAGGTCGCCAGCTCGGCGTCGGTCACCTGTCCCGTGAAGAGGAACCGCCCCTCCGGCATTTCGTACTCGGCGATGAGCGCCAGCAGGGCCGAGTGGTAGCGCGGCACGGCGTTCGTGCGGCCGACGAAGATGAAGCGATAGTCGGAGTCGACGTAGCGTTTGTAGTGCTCGGCAAGCCTGATGTGGTCTTCGAGCTTCTTGTTCGGGGCGATGCGTCCGACGAACAGGATATTCGTTGGGCCATCGTCGAGCATTCGCTCCAGAGTGGGCACGCGCGGGGCATTCGTGAGCCGTTCGGTGTCGACCAGGATCGGCATGACGCCGGTCCTGGAGAATCCGACGGCCGCCAGCTCCCGGCGGTTGTACTCGGAGTCGCCGAGCGCCAGATCGATGCGACCGGTCAGCGTCTGCAGCTCGGTCCGGCCGAGGGCCGCGATGCGGAACATGCCCGCGTCGTAGGGCGCGAAGAAATGCGCGGGCGTGATGTTGTGATACTGGAGCACGCGCCTTCCCCGCAGCGTGGTCAGTGCTTCGGTCATGGGGGAGGGGACCGCGAAGTGCAGGACGGTGACGTCGCCGAGCCGGGCCGCCGGATCGCTGAACGGCCGGATTTCGTCGCCCAGATCCGCGTCGATGGACAGCGCGAAGATATCCGCTTCGTGGCCCTGGCGCCGCAGCAGATCACGGACGCCGCGCGCGCTGTCGCCGACCGCGTCTCCGCGGTGCGCCGCCGGGATCCACTGGTTGATTACCAACGCTGTTTCTCCGTCATCCCGTCGGGTCCAGGGAAATGACGTGCGGCGATTCCCGGTCGCCGGGCGACTCGGGAAGCGCCCCGTATACCGACGGCCTGAAGATCTTCAAGTCCTGGAGGTGCTCGAAGAGAGCGAGCTGCTTCCAGAAGTCCGGGGCCACGCGGCACGGCGGACGGCGCGGCGCGGTGCGAACGCGCTCGACGAATTCGAGCAGCGTGCCGGCGAAGTCCCTTGCGCCCAGCCGAGCGAGCGCCGCGTCCTGGGACGCGAGGACCTCGTCTTCCAGCGTCGCGTCCGTGAGTACGGTGTTGATGAGCGCGGCCACGTGCCGGGGATCCTTGTGTTCGTAGAGGATGCCGCCGCCGTCCATCGTAGCGGGAACGGCTGCCGCCGCGAATGCGACCACCGGAATCCGCTTGTGAAACGCTTCGATCAGGGGAACGCAGAAGCCCTCGTGCTCGCTTGCGGAGAGGAAGAGGTCGGCGACATCGTAGAACGCGGTCAGTTCCTCGTTCGTCACGTGGCCGATCAGGTGTACGTTCGGCGTGCCGAGGCGCCGGATGAGATGGGCGATCGAGGCCCGATAGTCGTCGAACAGCGTATGCGAGCCGACGAGCAGGAGCCGCGACGCGGGGTTGTAACGGCTCTGGTAAGCGTGGAAGAAGCGAATGACATCGTCGATCCGCTTGTTCGGGATGATCCGGCCCACGAAGAGAATGTTCGTCGAATCGTCGTCGAACTGCCGCGCCAGCCACGGATGCGGTGTGACGTCCAGGTGGGAGAAGTCCGGGACGACCGGCAGGACGCCGGTGTGGGAGAACCCGAGCGCGTCGAGCTCGGCCCGATTGAAGGCCGAGTCCCCGAGCGCCAGATCGCAGCGCGCCGCGTACGCGCCGAGCTCGCGGCGGCCCGTGTAGCACTGTTTGGCGATCGAAAAACGCGCGTCCAGAAAATAGTGGGCGGGCGTGATGTTGTGGTAGACGAGGATCATCCGATCCGGCAACGCGAACGCGACCCGCGAAGCGCGGGAGCCGATGGAGAAGTGATGGATCAGGATGTTGTCCGCGTGGCTGTCGTCGACCAGGCAACGGTAGTCCTCGGTGCGATCCTCCAGTCGCTTCTCCACTGTCTCCACGTAGATCCGCGACGCGTACCCCGCGTCCTTCAGGACCCGCTGAATCCCCAGGGCTTCGTTGCCGATGGCGTCGCCGTAGCCGAGCGTCGCCATGACCTGGTGGACCGCGATGCCACGTCTCATCGACGGTCACCCGTCGCAGGGGTGTCGCCGGCGTCCCAGGTCGTGGCGGCCGGACCCACCGGCAGCCGATCGACCACCTCGCGTGCGGGGGCCTGCACGCGCCGCCGGCGACCCAGCCAGCCAGGTTCCGGCTCGCGCCGCACCCGGTAGCCGTCCTCGTCCGCGCGCCTGAGCTGGTCCAGCATCGTGAGGTACTTGTTCTCGACGACGTCCCAGGTATAGTGCCGCTCGAAGTACGCGCGCCCGTTCGCTCCCAGCACGCGGCGCAGGCCGCGATTCGCCTCCAGAAGGTTCAGCGCCTCGGCGAACTCGTCGTACGACTCGTAGTACAGCCCGGCGTTCGCCCGGATGACCTGGCCCCGCAATACGTCGCAGCGGCCGTTGGCCAGCACGGGGATGCGCATGGCCCAGGCCTCGAGCGTGACCATCGACAGGCTCTCGTAGTAGGACGGCATCAGCAGCGCGTCGGCGGCGGCCAGCGCATCGTACTTCTCCTCGTCGGACAGAAACCCGAGATGACGGATCCGCTCGTGCGGCGGAATGGACATGACCGGTCTGCCGATGAGCAGCAGTTGCATCCGGCGCGAGACCTGACCGGCGTAGCGGCTGAAGTAGTCGAACAGCTCGGCGCAGCCCTTGTTCTCGTCGATCCGTCCAACGTAGAGGACGAAGCGCCCCTTGATGCCGGTCCGCGTCCGGAATCGTGAAGCGGCCGCATCGTCGCGGATTTCAGAGCCGACGCCCACGACCACGCCCGGAACGCGTCGGTTGTCCGATACCCCCTGGATGAGCGCCCGCTCCTCGTGCGAGTTGTACATGAGGGCTCGCACGCTTCTGAACGTTCGTGCGGCAATCGCGAGCCCGAGGGCGGGATCGCGTTCGGCGGTCGGGACGAGCACGGCTCGCGACCGAGCCGCGCGGACGCCATGGTACGCGTGGTAGTAGCGGTAGCTGAAGAACACGA
Organism: Vicinamibacterales bacterium; assembly: GCA_965116825.1. Classification (GTDB taxonomy): domain Bacteria; phylum Acidobacteriota; class Vicinamibacteria; order Vicinamibacterales; family UBA8438; genus WTFV01. The sequence goes on along the minus strand of OZ220736.1, from coordinate 910,336 downwards.
TGAAGTCGTAGTTGGTTGCGGTGCGGTGCAGGTGGGCGATCAGCGCGGGGCTGGTGGGTCCCTCGGAGTCGAGCCAGTCCAACTCGTCGCGGATCGAGTGCCGCTTCTCGAAGACCTGCTGCGACCGGCGGCCGAATTCGTCGGGGTCGCGCTGCCGCCGTACCGGAAACCTCTGCACCGGGACGCCGTTGACCACGTCGTGACCCGGATCGAGCTCGTTGCGCCAGGTGATGTAATCCCTGGCGCAGCTCGTGAGGACATGGACATCCACGTGCCGGGCCAGCCGCTCCGCGATGTAGCGCGCGTGCAACTCGGCCCCGCCGTTGATGTCGGCGCCGTAGCGCTGTACGACGACCGCGAGCTTCACGATTCGGAGGTGTCGTCGCCGGCCGGTTCACGCGTCGTGCCCGACTGGGGTTCGACGGCCGCCGCGTCCGGCGTGTCACCGCTGCCTGCGGCCGGTCCCGCGTCCCCACCGTCCGCGGCCTTCCCGTCGGGCGGCTCGCTGTCGCCCGACGTACCGTCCGCGGTCTCCAGCGATGCCGCGGCGCCGCTCCCGGAACGTCGCCGTCCCCGCCGCCGCCGGCGGCGCTTCTTGTCCGGGCTTCCCTCTCCGCCGCTGACGCCCCCGGGAGCATCCGCGGCGTCGGCAGCCGGCGAAACCTGGCCGGACGCGCCAGAACTCCGGAACTGCACGATTTCCTCGAGCGCGCGAGACCGCCGCTCGTAGAAGTCGAGGCGGGCGGCGACCGATTCGACCCGCATCTTGTGGTTCTTCAGATCGATGGCCAACCTGGTCATCTCGACGACCAGGTTGTTCAGCACTTCGTACGTCAGGACATCGAGCTCCGCGCGCGACCGGTTCACCGCGAGCACCCGCGCCAACGTCCGATCGGTGCTGTCCGTGTGCACCGAGAGCGCCCGAACGGTTTCGAGCATCGGACCCGGATTGATGAACAGCTTCAGTACCGGCCGCAGCAGGCGCCGGATTCCCCGCAGGATGCGGCCGATGCCGCCGCGGGAGGAACGGTAGACGTCGTCGGGCTCGAACGGAGGCACGGCGAGCGGTTCGAACGCTTCCGCCGCAGACGACTCCGAGCTCGAGGAGGGAGTGGACTGCTTGCGGTAGTGTTCGAGCAGATCGGAGCGGACGTCTCGCGGGTCCAGAAAACGGTCGAGCTTCACGCTCGCGAGTTCGCGGATCTGTTCCTCGGAGTAGTCCACGCCCCGCTTCTCGCGCAGGCGAGCGCGGAGCTGCTCCATTATCTGCTCGACGTCGACGGCATCGGATCGGATGTTGAACTCGGCCATCTGTCCCTGTGGGATGGCCGACCGCCGCGGCTCAGAAGAAGTGCCGCGGCTTGGCCTGGGTGAGCGCTCCTGCGTCTCGGCGGGCACTCGCCGATCAGGAGAAGCTGTCGAGCGCTTCCTGCTCGTTCTCGAAGGCGTCGAATACGGTCAGCAGCTTCGTGATGGACAACAGGTCTTCGATGCGCTTGGTCAGGTTCAGCAGCTTCAGGCTTCCGCCCTGGCGGTTGACGGTGTGGAGGGTACTGACCATCTGCCCGAGTCCGGCGCTGTCGACGTAGGGTACCCCGGCGAGATTCAGCACCAGCTTCGTGTGCCCCTGGTGGATCATGCTGTTGATCTTGTCCTTCAGGAGCTCGTCGCCTTCCCCAATCGTCAGCTTGCCCGCCAGGTCCAGAATCATCACGCCGCCGACCTGCCGCTCTTCGATCTGCATGGCTGCTATTACCCCCGGGGGCTTCCCGGTTCTCCGACACCCGGACGGCTCACTTCGGTCTGGTGGCCACTACTGCCGGGAAGGCTGTTGACTGCTCCGTCGAGACCCGAAAACCTAACACGCGCCCTCGTCGCTGTCAACGGCGCGCGTGCGCCGGCAACGCGGTCAGTCCGCGTCGCGCCGCATCTTCTTCCGGGAGCGTTTTCTTGCGAGCGCCTGCTTGGCGCGTCGCTTGTCGCCCGGCTTCAGATAGAAGGAATGCTTCTTGATGTCCTTGATGATGTCTTCTTGCTGGACCTTCCGCTTGAAACGACGGAGGGCGCTCTCGATCGATTCGTTTTCCTGAACTCGGACCTCTGCCACGTTCGATTCACCCCCTCCGCCGATCCGCATGCCGCGCGGATCGTTCTGGCGCGACCGGCGCGTATGCTAGGCTCACCGCGTCGGACCGCAAACGCTCAGGATAGGTTGAATTCTTCTCCGGCGTCAACCGGGCGGGTTTCTCCGCGCCGCGGGGAGCGCCGCTCGGCCGAGGCTCTCGGGACGGGCCTGGTTGCTGGGAGTTGCACCCGTGAACGTGCTGATTATTGGGAGCGGAGCCCGCGAGCACGCGCTCGTCAGGGCTCTGGCGGTGGATGCAGCCGTCGACCGGGTGGTCTGCGCGCCCGGCAACGCGGGCGTCGCTCGGGAGGCCGCCGCGTGCGTGGTGCCGGCGGACGTCTCGAAGCCGCGGGCGCTGCTCGCGCTTGCGGCGTCCGAGGGGGCCGACCTGACCGTCGTCGGGCCCGAGCTGCCGTTGGCGCAGGGCGTAGCCGATCTCTTTGGCGAGGCGGGCCGGCTGCTCTTCGGACCGCAGCGCGCGGCGGCGGCGCTCGAGTCGAGCAAGGCGTTCGCCAAGGAGTTCATGGCGCGCCACGCCATTCCGACGGCACGGTTCGAGGTGTGCACGGACGATCGGCAGGCGCTCGATGCGGTCTCCGGAGAACGGTTCGGGTTTCCGGTCGTCGTCAAGGCCGACGGCCTCGCGGCGGGCAAGGGAGTCACGGTGGCGCCGGATCGGGCGGTCGCGGAAGCCGCCGTGCGCGAGGCGATGGTGGTCCGGCGCTTCGGGGACGCGGGCGCGACCGTGGTCATCGAGGAGTGCCTGGAGGGACCGGAGGTCTCCTTCTTCGTCGTCTCCGACGGCCGGCGCTGCCTGGCCCTTCCGGCGGCCCAGGACCACAAGCGCATCTTCGACGGGGATGCCGGGCCGAACACCGGCGGCATGGGTGCGTTCGGGCCGAGTCCGCTCTTCGATTCCGATCTCGAGGCGCGGGTCATGCGCGAAATCGTCGCCCCCGTGCTCGACGGCCTGCGCGGCGAGGGCCGCGAGTACCGCGGGGTACTCTACGTCGGCCTCATGCTGACGGCGGACGGCCCGCGGGTGATCGAGTTCAACGTGCGGTTCGGCGATCCGGAGGCGCAGGTCATACTTCCGATGGTCGAGAGCGGCCTCGCGCCGGTTCTGCTCGGGGCGGCGCGCGGCGACCTCGGCGACGCCCGCTGGCGGGTCGCCCCGGATCCGCACGTCGGCGTCGTGATGGCCTCGGGGGGATATCCCGGATCGTACGAGACCGGCCGGCCAATCGACGGACTCGATGACGCCGCCGCGGTACCGGGGGTGCACGTGGCGCACGCCGGCACCGCGCTCAAGGGCGGTCGCATCGTCACCAGCGGCGGCCGTGTGCTCACGGTCGTCGCGCGCGGTGCGAGCTATCCGCAGGCCATCGCGCGCGCGTACGACGCCGTCGGGCGCATCTCGTTCGACGGCAGTCATGTGCGGAAAGATATCGGACACAAGGCGCTGAGCGCGACCGCGGGTCGCGGCCGCGCCTGGCAGCCCGTTGGAGACCAGGGAGGACTGTAGTCGGATGGTGGAACGAGACGCAATGCAACGAGACGTACAGATACTGATGGGATCGAACTCGGATGCCCCGGTCATGCGCAAGGCGGTCGAGGTGCTCGAGGCGCTCGGTGTGACGTCGCACATGACGGTGGCCTCGGCCCACCGCTCGCCCGCGCGGGTGCAACGCATCATCGAGGAGGCGCCGTCCGCCGGCGTGAAGGTGTTCATCGTCGGCGCCGGCGCCGCCGCGCACCTCGCCGGGGTGGTCGCGGCGCACTCGGCGCTGCCGGTCATCGGGGTGCCGATCGACTCGTCGCCGCTCAAGGGCTGGGATGCGCTGCTCGCCACGGTGCAGATGCCGCCCGGGGTGCCCGTGGCCACGGTGTCGGTGGGTTCTGCCGGCGCGGTCAACGCGGCCGTTCTCGCCGCGCAGATTCTGGCCCTGTCGGATGCCCGCGTGGCCGGGAAGCTGGCCGCTTACAAGACCGGGCTGGCCGAGAAGGTCGAGCGGGCGGCGGCCGAGCTCGAAGGCGCGGCGGCGGGCTAGTCCTCGAACAGCATCACGAGCAACGCCTTCTGGGTATGGAGGCGATTCTCGGCCTGATCGAAGACCGCCGACGCCGGGCTGTCCAACACAGAGTCGGTCACTTCCTCGCCGCGGTGGGCCGGCAGGCAGTGCAGGAAGCAGGCGTCCGCCCCGGCGTGGGCCATCAGTGCGTCGTTTACCTGGTACGGTGCGAAGAGGCGGCGGCGCTCGGCGACCTCGGCCTCGCGACCCATCGACGTCCAGACGTCCGTGTAGATCGCATCCGCGCCGCGCACCGCGGCGACCGGGTCGCGGAACCGTGTCAGCTCGGCGCCGTACCGGGCCACCCGTGCGATGTCTCCGTCGATCCCCGGCGGCAGGTCGCACCCGTCCGGCGACGCCACCCGTACGTGAATTCCGAGCATGACCGCGGCCTGGGCGAACGAGGTCGCAACGTTGTTTCCGTCCCCGACGAAGGCCACGGTGCGCCCGCGCGGGTCGCCCCAGCGTTCCGTCAGGGTCAGGCAATCGGCCAGCGCCTGGCAGGGATGCTCTTCGTTGCTGAGCGCGTTGATGACGCGAAACGAGGTGGTGGCCAGCGCGAGGTCCGTCAGCCGGGACTGCTCGTAGGTGCGGACCACGGCTCCGGCCACCCAGCGTTCGAGGCAGCGGCCGACGTCGGCGAGCGATTCCCGCTTCCCGAGGGCGACGTCCGCCGACGGGACGATGAAGTTGCCGCCCAGCTCCCGGATGGCGATCTCGAACGTGGAGCGGGTCCGCAGAGACGGTTTCTCGAACAGCAGCGCCACGTAGGTCCCCTGCAGAGCCGCCGAGGTCGGCGCCTCCTTGCCCAGCGGCCGGTCGCGCTTGAGGGTGGTCGACAGGGCCAGGCTGTGTTCGAGGTCGGCCGGCTCGAAGTCGAGAACGGAGAGAAAACAGCGCCCCTCGAGGCTGCCGGCGCCGTGAGGGCCATGCGTCGTCATGGGTGCGGGGTGGTAGGTCGTCACTGTGGCGGCTTCAGGTGCGGTAGTCCGCGTTGATGTGCACGTACTCGGCGCTGAAGTCGCAGGTCCACATCGTGGCCGCGCCCGCGCCGCCGACGCCGAGATCGACCGCGACCTCGACTTCGTGTCCCTTCAGGTGCGCGGCGGCCTCGTGTTCGCGCTCGGCGAATATCGTCTTGCCGTCGTAGAGCGTGACGCCGCCGATTCGGACGAGGGTTCGGCCCGGGTCGAATGCCACGCCGGCCCGTCCGGCCACCGCCACGAGCCGCCCCCAGTTCGGGTCGCCTCCGTTGAGCGCCGTCTTGACCAGCGGCGAGTTGGCGATGAGCCGCGCCGTATGCCGGGCATCGTCCTTCGACACGGCGCCGGTAACGCGCACCGTGATGAGCTTCGTCGCGCCCTCACCGCCGCGTACGATCTCGCGGGCCAGCCCCGTGCACAGCTCGTGAAGGCCGGCCACGAACGCCGGGTACGTCGCTTCGTCCATGCCGACGCCGCTCGCGCCGTTGGCCAGCATGAAGACCGTGTCGTTGGTCGACGGCTCGCCGTCCACGGTGATCGCGTTGAACGTGTCGCGCGCTGCTTCCCGTAGGGCGCGACCCAGGGTTGCGGGATCGACAGCGGCGTCGGTGGTCAGGAATCCGAGCATGGTCGCCAGATTCGGCTCGATCATCCCCGCGCCCTTGACCATGCCGCCGATCGTGAAGCGTCCCGATGGTGTCGTGACGTGCACCGCGGCTTCCTTGGGCGCGTTGTCGGTCGTCATGATTGCCTGGGCCGCGGCAAGGTGCGCGTCGCGGCTCAGGCTTCGCGCCGCCTCGTCGATGCCGGCCTTGACCTTGCCGGTGTCGAGCCGCATGCCGATGACGCCGGTCGACGCGATCAACGCGTGTTCCGGCTCGCAGTCGATCGCTTCGGCGGTGGCGGCAGCCATTGCGCGCGCGGCCTGCATGCCTTCGGCGCCGGTACAGGCGTTGGCGCACTTGCTGTTGACGGCGATCACGCGGGCGTACCCGCCGGAGCGGGCGAGCTGCTCGCGCGACACAACGACCGGCGCCGCCACAGCGAGGTTGGTGGTGAACAGGCCGGCGGCGCTCGCGACGCCGTCCGAGACCACGAGGGCGAGGTCCAGCCCGGCGGGCTTCAGGCCGCACGCGACCCCGGCCGCCTGAAAGCCGATCGGGGCCGTAATCCCGTTGCGCGCCGCGGTGATGGCCGGCGCGGTCATCTCCATGCCCCTGTTGTCCGCTTCAGGTCGAGCACTACGGCGTACTGCCGGCAGCGCCGGAAGAGATCGCACGTCTGGCAGTCGGCCGCGATCTTCGCCGGCACCCAGGGGTGCGGGACGATGGAGAAACCGGCGCGCACGAACGGACGCGCCTGGTGCGTGAAGGCGCAGAGCCGCGGAAACCGCTGCGACACCGCCTCGGCGATCAGGGCTTCCAGCAGGCGCCTCCCGACGCCGGTTCCGCGCCGCGCCCCCTCGACGACCAGCGACCGGATCTCGGCCACGGCGGGACTGAGGCGGGCCAGCTCGCCGCAGCCGACGACGTCGTCGCCTTCCGTCGCGACGAGGAAGCGTGGCACGTGCAGCTCGACCTCCCCGAGGGGTCGGGCGAGCAGGTGGCCGGAAACGAGGTTCTCGGTGATGAGCTGGAAGACGCGACCGGCATCCCCGGCTGCCGCGGGGCGAATCGCGATCTTCCGTGCGTCCGGCGCCGACGATGCGGCGGGTGCGATCTGGGTCATGGTGGCCATGGTCCGCGGTATCCGTCCCTTCACGCCGCGGGCAGCGCGGCGCCGGCGTCGTCGAGCGCGACGCGCAGGCGTCGCAGCCCGTCGTCGATGTCGCCGTCGGAGATGTCGAGCGGCGGCAGCAGCCGGACCACGGTGCCGGCGGTGCGGTTGATCAGCAGTCCGCGCGCGAGGGCGCAGTCGACCGCGCGGTCCGCTACCGCCTGGTCGACCTCGAGGCCCCACATGAGTCCGTCCCCGCGCACTTCGTGAATGGCGCGGCTGTCCGCTACAAGGGCGTCGAGGCCCTGCCGCAAGCGGCCCCCGGCGGTCGCCACGCGTTCGATGAGACCGTTCTCGAGCGCGTCGAGGAATACCAGAGCCGCACGGCACGCCAGCAGGTTTCCGCCGTAGGTGGTGCCGTGATCGCCGTAGGACACCGCGGCGCCGGCCGCCTCGCTCAGGAGCGCCGCGGCGACCGGAAAGCCTCCCCCCAGCGACTTGCCCACGGACATCAGGTCGGGGGACAGCCCGAGGGCCGCGCTGTAGAACGGCCGGCCCGTGCGCCCCAGGCCGCACTGTACCTCGTCGGCGATCAGCAGCGTTCCCGTTGCCGCGCACGCCTCGGCGATGGCCGCCGCGGTGGCTCGCGGAATCGGTCGTACTCCGCCTTCGCCCTGGAGCGGTTCGACGACTACGGCCGCGGTGCGCTCGGTGACGGCGTCGCGTACCCCGTCCGGATCGGCCGGGGAGACGAACCGCACGCCGGGCAGCAGTGGTGCGAACGGCGTCCGGTACGGTTCGCCCGCCGTAACTGACAGCGAGCCGAACGTCCGGCCATGGAACGCGCCCTCGAACGCGACGATCTCGTGGCGGTTGTCCGCTCCCTGCGCCCGCCAGTAGCGGCGGGCGAACTTCAGGCACGCCTCGACCGCCTCGGTCCCGCTGTTGCAGAAGAATGCCCGCGGCAGCCCGGACAGCCGCGCCAGCCGCTCGGCCACCTCGCCCTGCAGCGGGTGGAAGAAGAGATTGGACACGTGGAGGAGCTCGCCTGCCTGTTCGGCCAGCGCGTCCGCCAGTCCGCGATGCGCGTGACCGAGCGACGCCACCCCGATTCCAGAGAGCAGGTCGAGGTACTCGCGTCCTTCCGTATCGACCAGGCGCGATCCGCTGCCGCGCACGAACACCACCGGGTGCCGCTTGTAGTTCTGCAGCACGTGCGCGGCCTCGACCGCCTTGACCGCGTCTGCCCTCGTCGTCATCGTTCTCTCCCGCGCGCGCCGACTCCCTGCTGCGTCGGCGATCGGAGTTCGCTCTCGCTATCGGGCCTTCGTGGCCGCGGACGGCCGTCCGGCCGCGGACGGCCGTCCGGCCGCGATGACCGCCGTTCCGGCCGCGCCCGCCCGGCCCGCCGGGCGATCGAACATCCCGCGGCGGGCCTTCCGCCCGTCGACGATGGTGACGGTGCCGGTGCCCCCTGCGAGTGCGGCCCGGCAGGCGAGCAGTTTGGCCACCATGCCGGCGCTGGCCTGACCGCCGCCGATCAGTGCGTCGATCCCCCGATCGTCGACCATGGGGATCGTGCGGCCGTCCGCGTCCAGTACGCCGGCCGTCCCACCCGCGATGATCAGGCGCCGCGCCCGGAGCCGGGCAGCCAGAAACCCGGCCAGTGTATCGGCGTTGACGTTGAAGATCTGTCCCCCGGCCCCGGCGCCGAGGCTGGCGACGACCGGCACGTGGCCGGTCGTCAGCAGATCGATGAGCAACGCGGGCGGGTCCGCACCGATCGGCCGCCCAACGAATCCGAGGTCGACCTCGGTTCCGTTCGACGCGCGGTACCGCCGTTCTCGCCGCACCCGGGCCAGGCCGCCGTCTGCGCCGGTCAGGCCGACCGCACTGGCCCCGGCCGCGCCGAGCGCCGCAACCAGCCGCGTGTTGACGCGCCCGGCCAGGACGCCGGTCACGACGTCCAGGGTGGGGCCGTCGGTGATGCGCAGTCCGTCGACGGCCTGCTTCGGGATGCCGAGACGCGCCATTTCCGCGTCCACCTCCCGCCCGCCGCCATGCACGACCACCAGCCGTTCCCGCTCCGCCACGTCGGCGAGGGCGCCCGCGAGCCGGCGGAGCCGCGCCGGCTCCTCCAGCAACTCGCCGCCGAGCTTGATCACCGCCGGCGGCCGTCGCCGCGGGGTCACCTCAGCCCCTCGCGCTCGTCCAGCCCGTACGCGACGTTGAAACTCTGGAGCGCCTGCCCGGCGGCTCCCTTGACCAAATTGTCGAGGCAGCACACGAGTACCAGCCGCCCGCCGTCCACCTGCCACCCGACGTCGCAGAAATTCGTGTGCGCCACGTGCTTGATCTCCGGCGGCCGGTCGCCGGTCAACCGCACGAACGGCGATCCGTCGTAGGCGTGCGCAAACGCGTCGCCAATCGTATCCGCCGTCACACCGGGGCGCAGGCGGGTGTAGATCGTCTCCAGGATGCCGCGGTCGAGCGGCACCAGGTGCGGGACGAACGTCACCGGGCGCGCCAGCTCCTGCTGAATCTCGGCGCCGTGGCGGTGGGCGAAGATGCCGTACGCGGCGACGCTGCCGTGCACCTCGGAGAAGTGCGTCCGCGCGCTCGGCTTCTTGCCGGCCCCCGAAACCCCGGACTTGGCGTCGATGCAGACGTCCGCCTCCGCCGCAATCAGCCCCGCGTCGACGAGCGGCTTCAACGCGAGCAGCGCGCCCGTCGGATAGCAGCCGGGGCAGGCGACGAGCCCCGCCCCGGGGAGCGCGTCGCGGCTCCACTCCGTCAGTCCGTAGACGGCGGGGCGGTCGAGCGCGGGCGTCGCCGGATACCAGCGTTGACACTCGCCGGCGTCGCGCAGGCGAAAGGCGCCGGACAGGTCGAAGACCCGTCGCCCGCGGGCGAGCAGCGCCGGGGCCAGCTCTGCGCTGACCGTGTCGGGCAGCCCGAGGAAGACGACATCGGTGCGGTTGGCCAGGCCGTCGAGCGAGAACGGCTCGATGGGGCCGTTCCAGATTCGCGCCAGCGCAGGCAGGTCCTGGGCGGTCTCGCTGCTGCCCGAGCTCATCGCGACGGTGACGTCGATCGCCGAGTGGCGCGCCGCGAGGCGCAGCAGCTCCTGACCGCCGTAGCCGGTCGCGCCGGCAATTCCGATTCGGATGGTGGACATCGTCGCGTCAGGGGCGGCACCCAGTCCGGTTTGGATATCTATGCATGAAAGGGCGTAATTATACGCCTTGTGTCCCGGTTGCGTCAACCGCGCCAGCCGCAACGGCGGCGTTTCTGCCGATCACGCGGCGTGGTACCCGCGTTGCACACCGATCTCCGGCTGTGTATACTGATGCGCCTGCTTGAATATTCATGAAGCGTTACCGGCAGTCGGCCATCCTCGATCTCGTGTCGCGCGAGGCCATCTGCAGTCAGGATGCACTCGGGCGACAGCTTCGCGTGCGGGGGTTTCACGCCACGCAGGCGACGATCTCGCGTGACATCAAGGAGTTGCAGCTCGTCAAGCGTGCGAGCGACGGCGCCTACGAACGGCCCGGCGCCGCCGAGGGCGCTCGCGGGCTGGCGGACGCCGCCCTGCGCCGCGCGATCATCGACTACCTGCGCCGCGTCGATCTCGTGCAGCAGTTGCTCGTGCTGCGGACCGATCCGGGGCAGGCGCAGCCACTGGCGCTGGCGATAGACCGGGCCGAGTTGCCGGAGGTGGTCGGGACCGTGGCCGGCGACGACACCATCCTGTTGATCACCCGGCATGCGCGGGCCGGCCGCGAGGTGACGCGGCTGTTCGAGGGATGGGCCATGGACGACCGCGCGCATCCGCGGCGGGCGTCGTTTTCGACAGACTGAGGAGAGCAGGGCATGGAACGGATCGTGTTGGCGTACTCGGGGGGGCTGGACACGTCGGTGGCGGTGAAGTGGCTCGCCGACCGCTACGACGCGGAGATCGTGGCGGCCACCATCGATCTCGGCCAGGGCAGGGAGCTCGACGACGTGCGCGAGCGCGCCCTCGCAGTCGGCGCGGTGCGCGCCCACGTGGTCGACGCCCGCGAGGAGTTCGCGCGGGAGTACATCCTGCCGGCGCTCCAGGCCGGGGCCATCTACGAGGGCAAGTACCCGCTGGCGACCGCCCTCGGCCGTCCGCTGATCGCCAAGAAACTCGTCGAGATCGCGGAGATGGAAGATGCGGGCATGATCGCGCACGGCTGCACCGGCAAGGGCAACGACCAGGTGCGCATGGACGTGTCGGCGCGGGCGCTGAATCCGGATCTCAAGGTGGTCGCCCCGGCCCGCGTCTGGGGCATGACCCGGCCCGAGGAGATCGCCTACGCGCGCGAGCACGGCATTCCGGTGCCGGCCTCGGTCGACAACCCCTACAGCACCGACTCGAACCTCTGGGGCAAGTCGATCGAGTGCGGCGTGCTGGAGGATCCCTGGCAGGAGCCGCCGGAAGACATCTACACGCTGACGAAGTCGCCGGCCGGCGCTCCCGACGCGCCGGCCTACGTGGAAGTCGAGTTCGAGCGCGGCGTTCCGACCCGGGTCAACGGCGTGACGATGCCGCTGACCGAGTTGATCAACTCGCTGGAGACGATCGCCGGCGCGCACGGCGTCGGACGCATCGACATGGTCGAGAACCGCTTGGTGGGAATCAAGTCGCGGGAGATCTACGAGGCGCCTGCCGCGATGGTGCTGCACGTCGCGCACCGCGAGCTCGAGGCGCTGGTCATCCCGCGCGATCTCGAGCGGCTGAAGGCCGGCCTGTCCCGCACCTACGCCGATCTGGTCTACGACGGGCTGTGGTTCTCGCCGACGCGCGACGCCATCGACGCTTTCGTCGCCAACGTGCAGCAGCACGTCACCGGCACCGTGCGCCTGAAGCTCTCGAAGGGAGACTGCCGGGTCGTCGGGCGCAAGTCGCCCGCCTCGCTGTACGACACGGCGCTGGCCACCTACGACGAGGGCGACAGGTTCGACCACGAGGCGGCGGAGGGCTTCATCGAGATCTGGGGCCTGCCCGTCGCCAACGCGGCGAGCAAGCGGCGGCAGGCGGCCGGAGCCGGTGCGCCCGAGCCGGCGGGACCGTCCGCGACATGAGCGACCAATCGCATCTCTGGTCCGGGCGGTTCGACAGTGCTCCCGACGAGGAGGTCTTTCGCTTCCAGGCCTCGTTCGGGTTCGACCGGCGCCTGTTCGACGACGACGTGGAGGGGAGCCTGGCGTGGGCCGAGGCGCTGGCCGCGGCCGGCGTGCTCTCGGCCGCCGATGCCGGCGCTATTCGCGAAGCGCTGGTCGAGATCCGGCGGTGCGGCCGGGACGACCCGGCGTTCGTCGCGGGTGACGACGAGGACGTGCACGCGTTCGTGGAGCGGCAACTCGTCGACCGCCTCGGAGATGTGGGGCGCAGGCTCCATACGGGCCGTTCGCGCAACGAGCAGGTCTCACTGGACATGCGCCTCTACCTGCGCCGGCGGCTGCCCGTGCTGCAGCGCGAGGTGGTCGCGCTGGTCGCCGCGCTGGCGGATCGCGCGGACGCAGCCGGGCAGGCGATCATGCCGGCGTACACGCATTTGCGGCGCGCCCAGCCGATCCTGGCGGCCCATTTTCTGCTCGCCCACGCCGCGGCGTTCCAGCGCGACCACGCGCGGTTGGAAGCGGCCCGCGGAGAAGCCGACGCCATGCCGCTCGGATCCGGCGCGGTGGCGGGCACGAGCTACGCGATCGATACCGCCGCGCTGGCCCGGCGGCTCGGTTTCTCCCGCGTGGTGGCCAACAGCATCGACGCAGCGGCGGATCGGGACTTCGTGGCGTCGACGCTGCATGCCTGCGCGCTGACCATGGTGCACGTCAGCCGGCTGGCCGAGGACCTCATCATCTTTACCGGTGAGGAGTTCGGCTATTTCGAGCTGCACGATCGGGTGGCGACCGGGAGCAGCCTGATGCCGCAGAAGAAGAACCCCGATCCGCTGGAGCTGGTACGGGGCAAGAGCGGCCGGGTCATCGGACATCTGGCCGGCTGGTTGGCGACGATGAAGGGGCTACCGAGCGGCTACAACAAGGATTTGCAGGAGGACAAAGAGGCGGTCTTCGACGCCGAGGACCAGGTGCGCGGGTCGCTGCGGGCCATCACTACGGTGGTGGAAAGCCTGGAGGCGCGTCCCGAGCGCTCCGCCGCCGCCGCCGGCGGCATGCTGCTGGCGACCGACGTTGCCGACTATCTGGTCGACCGGGGCGTGCCGTTCCGCCGCGCGCACGAGATCGTCGGCGGCATCGTGCGCGACCTGCTGACGCAGGGACGCGAATTCGAGTCGTTGGCACCGGAGGAATGGCGGGGCTACGACTCTCGCTTCAGCGCCGACACCGGCGACCGGGTGACGAGCCGCGCATCCGTCGGCCGGCGGCGAACGCCGCAGTCTACGGGACCGGAGGCGGTCGAGAGGGCGCTGGCCGCGGTGCGCGCGTGGGCGGGCGAGCACCGCGGCGGGTAGCGCCGCCGAACCCGTCGCAGGTTTGCTTGGCATTTGCCCCCTCTGCTACACTCCGCTTCCTGCGCACCGGCTTTATTCGGTCCCGCCTTTTCTAACGGCGTTCTGATTGCTCGGGGGAACCAGATGGGGCAGCGGCAGGTCCGCGAGGGCGACACTGTGGACGACGGTTCGCGCGAAGAGCAGGTGATGAATCAGGCGGTTGTGGATGCTGGCGGCGACGCCCGAGACGGCGAGCGCGAAGGATCGGTCCGCCGTCCGTTGATCCGGGCCACCTTGAAGCACCCGGACGGGACGCCGCCGCCGCCGCGCGAGCCGCCCCTGTTTACGATGCACCAGCAGCCGGGGGGCGACGGTCGCGATGCTTCGCAGGCCAACCGCAAGCCCGGCCGCGGGCGGGGCGCACAGTCCCGCTCGTTCAACGACTCCCGGCAGGGCGGCCGATCGCCGGGCAACAGTCGAGCCTCCGGCAACCAGGCCCAGCCCGATGGGCGTTCCGGCTCCAAGTCGCGGTCGTCCCGGCGTGGGCGTGGTCGGTCCCGGTGATGACCGCATGGGTGATCTCGCCGGCAAGAACGGCCTGATCGTCGGCGTCGCCAACAAGCGGTCGCTGGCTTGGGCCATCGCTCGGGCCGCGGACGAGGCGGGCGCCCGGCTGACCCTCAGCTACGCCACCGAGCGGTTCGAGGCGAACGCCCGCAAGCTGGCCGACACGCTGGCCACACCGCCGCAGCTCGTGGCGTGCGACGTTACGAGCGATGCCGCAGTCGCGGAGCTGTACCGGCAGGTCGAGGAGATCCACGGCGGGCTCGACTTCCTGGTGCACGCGGTGGCGTTCGCCTCGCGAGAGGCGATCTCGGCGCCGTTCATCGAGACCACCCGCGCGGATTTCGCACAGTCCCTCGACATCAGCGCCTACTCGCTCGTGGCGCTGGCCCGCGGGGCGGTCCCGCTCATGGAGCGCCGCGGCGGCGGCAGCGTCGTGACGCTCACGTATCTCGGCAGCGAGCGTGTGTTTCCGCACTACAACGTCATGGGCGTCGCCAAGGCGGCTCTCGAGGCGACGGTACGCTACCTGGCGAACGATCTCGGACCGCGGAACATCCGCGTCAACGCCGTTTCCGCCGGACCGATAAAGACGCTGGCCGCTTCGGGGATTCCCGAGTTCAGCCGCATCCTCCAGCACTACCGGGAGAGTGCGCCGCTCGGCCGGACGGTCGACGCCGACGAGGTGGCCGCCGCCGCTCGATTCCTGCTCGGCCCGGGCGGGCGCGGGGTCACCGGCGAGGTGCTGATGGTCGACGGCGGGTACCACGCGACGGGCATGTAGCGTTGTCGCTCGCCTGCCGCCGTCGAATGCCGGCACATCCGGTTCCACCGACCCGCACCTGGATCGTCGTTGCCCGGGTGGCGACCCCTATACGGTCATGCAACTTCTGATCCGCCGGCTGCGCGGCGCGCTGCTCAGGCTCGCCTTCAACCGGTTCGCCGCCTTTGCCGTAGGCCTCGTTTGCGCCGGCGGGGCCGGGTGGCTCGTGATCGTCGACGCCACGTGGGAGAGCTGGGTGTCGGACGGCGTGGGCCTCGTGGCGGGCGCGACCGGCGCGGCGCTCATCCTGGTCGCCCTCGGCGGCCGGCGTCCCGACTGGGTGGAGTGAGCGCGACCGATGGGTTGCGGCGCGGCCATCGGTCGCGTTGGGAGTTGCGCTGACGCGAAACTCCTGCGCCGCGGGCTGCTAGGATCCTGCCGCGTGCCCCATCGCTCACCCGGAATCACCGACACTCCGGCCGCGCGTCACTTGGGCGGCAAGCCGATCCGCTACTACCGCCCGGGCGGCGGCGCGGCGTCCGCACGCTGATCGACGAAGGGTTCCAGGCCTTCAACGCCGGGCGCCTGTCCGAGGCGTGCCACATCTTCACCGACCGGATGCTGGACCCGGCGCACGACACCACCATCGGTCTGACGATGGCCGGCGCCCTGACGCCGGCCGGGCTCGGGGGCTGCGTCATCGAGCTGCTCGACCGCGGGCTCGTCGACTTCGTGATCAGCACCGGGGCGAATCTGTATCACGACCTGCACTACGCCCTGAACTTCACCCTCCATCGCGGGTCGCCGTTCCTCGACGACATCGAGCTGTACGAGGACGGCGTCATCCGCATCTACGACGTACTGTTTCCCGCCACCGTGCTGCTCGAGACCGATGCGTACATCCGCGAGTTCCTCGTCCGCTGCGGGCTCGACGGCCCCACCTCGAGCGCCGAGCTGCACTACCGGCTCGGACGGGACCTGCTCGATCGGCGCGCCGAGTGCGAGGAGTACTCGGTGGTCGCCAAGGCGGCGGCGGCGGGTGTGCCCATCTACACGTCGTCGCCCGGCGACAGCTCCATCGGCATGAACGTCGCCTACCATCGCCTCATCGAGAAGGGCGGCCTGATTCTCGATCCGAGCCGCGACGTCAACGAGGTGTGCGCCATAATCCTCGCCGCCGAGAAGAACGGCTGCGTGATCCTGGGGGGCGGCTCGCCGAAGAACTTCTACCTGCAGGGCCAGCCCACGCTGTGGGAGGTGTACGGCATCCCGAAGGGGGGCAACGACTACTTCATCCAGATCACCACCGACCAGGTGGTCTGGGGCGGGCTGTCGGGCGCCACCCCGGCCGAGGCGGTGAGCTGGGGCAAGGTGAATCCGGGCGTGCTGCCCGACACGGTCGTCGTCTACGCCGACTCGACCATCGCGTTCCCGCTGTTGTGCGAGTATGCCGTCGGCTCCGAGCAGGGCCGCCGCGCGCGCAAGGGGCTGCTGCACCGGCGCGACGCGCTGGCCGAGGCGCTCGAGCGGCAGGCGCGGGAAGCGCGTGCCGGCGGGGCCGGTGCCTCCGCGGAGTAGTGTCGCAGAAGGGGCGCAGAGGAGTCCGCCCGAATCGCGCTGTCCTCGGACCGGCGAGACATCCTGCCTGCGTGGAACCATCCCCCGGCTGCCGCGTCTACTTCTCCAGCGAACCTCGAACCGGGAGGGAAGAGATGCGGGCCAAGTCATGGACGGTCGCGGCCGGGGTCGCCGCCGGCGCGCTGGCGCTCGGGGGCTGCGTCATCGACGTCGAGGGCCACGAGGCGGTGGAGGCGGAGGAGCACGTCTTCGCCGTCGACGGCGTGCCGGACGTGGATCTGTCCACCTTCGACGGGCGAATCGAGGTCCGGGGCTGGGACCGTTCCGAGGTGCGCGTCGTCGTCGAGAAGCGGGCGGCGAACCGCGAGCGGTTGGAGGAGATCGAGATCGAGACCGGACAGAGCGGCGCTCGGGTGCGTGTCGCGGCGCGGCGGCGCGATGCGGACGGATTGCGCGTCACCCTGTCCCTGGGAAGCAACTGGCGGGGGGTGCGCCTCATCGCCTCGGTGCCGCACGAGAGCAACCTCCATGCACGGACCGACGACGGTCGGATCACCATCACGGACGTGTCCGGGACCATCGAGGCCTCCACGGATGACGGCCGCATTCGGGGGGCGGGGCTGCGCGGCTCCGTGCGGGCGCGCACCGACGACGGATCGGTGCGGCTGCAGGAGATCGACGGGGACGTTGCGGTGCATACGGAGGATGGGTCGATCCACGTAGCGGGTGTGCTGGCCGGCCTCGAGGCCTCGACCGACGACGGCCGGATCGTGGTCGGCGCGGCGCCGGGCAGCGCCATGAGCGGCGATTGGGACCTGCATGCCGAGGACGGGCGGGTGACCGTCGACCTGCCGCGCGACTTCAGCGCCCTGCTCGACTTGGCGACCGACGACGGCCGCATCCGTGTCGACGACCGCTTCGGGGGGAACGCCGAGCGAGGCGCCGAGGCGCTGAGGCGCGTGATCGGCGGCGGCGGGTTCGTCCTGCGGGTGCGGACGGACGACGGATCGATCCGGGTCGGAACGTCGTGAGCAGCTGACTAGCCCGAACAACCACCGGCTCGAGCGGTGTCGGTGGCCGGGGTCGGTGAATACGCCAAGGCCAGGGCAATGTGGCGCAGGATGGCGAGGCGGCGTCGGTGGCGCGGGGCCTCGGACTACGCCTCCCCGGCGTCGCCGCGGTACTCAGGTGCCGGTCGACAGGTCGGACGGCCTGAACGCGTAGGGCGCCGGGTCCGCTGCGCCCGCCGCCTCGAACGCCTGCAGCCGCTCGCGGCACTTGCTGCAGCGTCCGCAGTGGCGGCCGTCCACCGGGCTCATGCACGACAGCGTCAGCTCGAACGGCACGTCGAGCTCCCGCCCGCGGGCGATCACCGCGGCCTTGGACAGGTTCCGGAACGGTGTGACGATGCGCAGCGGGTGGTCCAGTCCCAGCGACAGCGCCTGCTCCATCGCGGCGAAGAACGCGGGCGTGGCGTCGGGGAACGGGTTGCCCGCAAGCGGTCCCAGCGCGACGCGGCCGATGCGGTTGACGGCGCACCAGGTGGCGACCTTGGCCAGCAGCAGCACGTTCCGGCCGACCAGATATACCTCTTCGTCCGCCGTGGCGTAGGCCGGCGGCGTGCCGGCCAGCGCCCAGTGGCTCGGCCGGTAGCTATCGGTCACGGGACAATCCAGGGTCGCGAGGGAGGCTACGCGCCCGGCGAACGGCGCCGCGACCAAGCGTTCCGCGAGCCGGCATTCTTCCGTTTCCCACGCGAGGCCGCTCCGCACGTACACCGGCTGCACGTACGCCGCGTCCCCCGCCGCCTCGCTGGCGGCCCGCAGCTCGCTCGCCAGCAGGACCGCGCTGTCGAGGCCGGCCGAGAAGAGCACCGCGGTGCGGGAGATCGCCGCGCCCGCGGCCGCCGCACCGGGAGTGTCCTCGCCTGCGACCGCCGCGCCGCCGTGTCGCTCCGCCTGCCGAAGGTCGTCCGCCATGGGCTGGAATCCTACCAGCCCGCTCCAGTCCGGTACCCTCAAGCACCCCGGCTGCTGGTGATATGCTGACAAGATGACGCTGGAGCACTGGCTTGCGGTTGCCGCGGTCTGCGTCAGCATCATCGTGGCCGCGGTCGGTGGACTCGGCTTCGTGTCCGTCCAGCTCGGGGCGCGGATCTCCGAGCTGTCCAGGCATCTGGGTGCCCGGCTCGACACGTTGGAACGCGACGTGCGGGAGCTTCGCGCCACCATCCTCAACCAGCCGCCCCGCGTCTGACAATCTCACGTTACGGTGACTCCCGTGTCCGATGCTGCCGCCGAGACCTATCGCTGGAGTCGAGACGTTTACGACCGCGCGGTTGAGGCGGGCGTGTTCGGCCCGGACGAGCGCCTGGAGCTGATCGAGGGAGAGCTCGTCATGATGGCGCCGCACGGCAGCCTTCACGCCACCGCCATCGGACTCGTCAACCGTGCGCTGACGCGCGTGTTCGGCGAGGACTGCATCGTGCAGTGCCAGTTGCCGCTCGCGATCGCCGACGACTCCGAGCCGGAACCCGACGTGGCGGTGGTGGAAGGGGAGATCGCGAACTACCGACACGCGCATCCCTCGGCGGCGCTGCTGGTGGTCGAGGTGGCGGACGACTCGCTGCGCCGCGTCACCATCCTCGGGGCCGGCAAGACGGTCACGCCGCTCGCCGCCCCGGGCGCGCCGATAGCGATGAGCGGCCTGCTTCCCTGACCCGCAATCCGAAGACCTCCCAATGTACTCGGTCACCAAGCGCATCGACTTCTGCTACGGCCACCGCCTGCTGAACTACGACGGCGTCTGCAAGCATCCCCACGGGCACAACGCGGTGGCCGAGGTGGAGGTGCGGACCGTGTCGCTGGACGACCGTCACATGGTCTGCGACTTCAGCGACATCAAGCGCAGCATCAAGGGCTGGATCGACCGCGAGCTCGACCACAAGATGATCCTGCACCGCGACGACCCGCTGATCGCACCGTTGCGCGAGCTCGGCGAACCGGTGTTCGTCAGCGACGAGAACCCGACCGTGGAGCACATCGCCCGCCTCATCTTCGACAAGACCCGCGACCACGGGTTCCCGGTGGTCCGGGTCACGGTCTGGGAGACCCCAACGTCGTTCGCCACCTACCAGTCGGACGGTAGTGGATGATCAGCCGTCATGCAGATGGCGTACGATCTCTTCGAACGCGTCCTGACCGGTGCACGCGTGCGTGCTGGACGGTGCCGGCTGGCCGGCGGTCTCGTGGCTCATAGACGAGCTTTGCGGGGCGAAGGGCAACGGCCTGGTCTTCGGCGACGGGACGCGGCCGGACGATGTCGAAGTGTTTGTCGCGCAGTTCTGCTTCCGTGGACAACGCGACACGGAATTCGAGCGGGAGTACTTCACGGTCTACTACCCCGGCGACGAGCGCGTGCGGCGCCTGTTGCCGCTGCCCGACAGCCGGATCACCCCGGTGCGCACGCTGTACAGCGAGGAGGAACGGAAGACCTCGGTGGTCTACAACGAGTGGCTACCCAACATCGACTCCCTCAACGGCTTTCAACGTGCGGCTTGACGGGCCGGACGGCATGGGCGCTCGCGTGGGCGTTGCCAGCCATCGGGTCCCGGAGAGAGCGGCTCGATGCCGCTGGGCCGGAGGGGCTCGCGGCTGCGGCTGGTGCTGCACGTCAACCCGGCGAACGATGAGGCGCCGGAGTTCCGAGCGTGCGGTGCTGAGGCCGTCGATGGACGCGCGCGGCGCGCGCGGCATCCGCGTTCATGCCAACCCCCCTGAAGTCGTCTGCCCCAACCCCCCTCCGGAATGGCGGCAAGCGGCCCGTGTTTGCCCTAGCATTCTGCGCGAAGTGAATCCGGTGTGGAGCTGGGCGGTCGCGGTTCGAAGCAGCACTGCCTGGCGCGGGCTGCGATTTTTGGGGGATCGAGACGATTGAACTGGAGTCGACAGAAACGCCGGGCGCCGGAAGGCGGAAATGAGAGTGCGACGGGCGGAGCCTCCGGAAGCGGGCCTCCAGGACCGGCACTGACCAGCCGGTTCCTGGCACTGTGCGAACACCATGGGGCGGAACGGCTTGCTATCAGACTGGTTGTGGTAGGACGCAACTGTGGCGTACCGGGGTTGCCGGCGACCGACGACTGGACGGCATGGAACGCTGCAGGAATGCGAGCGGCAGTCGACTACCTCGAGCGGATGCGCATCCGATGATGGGCTGGAGCTGTATTCGCCCGGCGGGTTGTGCAATTCCATGACCACCGACGACCTGCGCACCAGCCAGTTCACGCGCAACGAGCTGCTGGCGTCCCGGCTGGGCCAGTGCCCGGTGGGCGAGGTGCCGGGCGCAGGTGGGCGGCATATTTCATCGAACGGCGCGGCGAGGGCATCGGCGTCATTCAGGACGAGACGTTCGCTTTGGCCGGCGAACCGCCGGTCTTATCGCGAGGTGCAGGCGGACGCCTTCGGGCGCGCGGAGTTCGTGCTCTACGCCAGGCTGACGATGACCGTGTTCTGCGCCGCGACTGGATGCATGGCGCACGGATCGCTCGTACCTCTACGCGGACAACGTGGCTATCGACGACGGCCGGACCCAGCCCGTGCATTTCGTGCTGAACGAGCCGGTCCACCTGACGGATTCGCAGGGCGCCCGCGCCACGTTGTGGTTTCGCGAGATGATCCGACGCGCCGCCGGAAGTCCTGCTCGTCCACGCACGCGAGCGCCGCGGCCATAAGCACGTCGCGCGGAACATCGGCGAGCGCAACCGATGCGCCCGGAAACCGGTCGGAAACCGGAATCCCGCGCGTCCGGAGCGCGCTGCGCACGAGAACGGCCAGCTCTTCGGCGCGCCCCGCGGCGTGTCCCTCCGACCGTGCCCGATCGCCGAGCGAGCGCAGCAGCGGCGTGTCGTCCGGGTATTCGAGGCGGCTCTCGAAATCCGTGAGGCGGTCCGTAAGCAGGCGGACGGGGCGGCACCCGGGGAAGCGCGAGGCGTAGTCCGCGGGCGCGGCGCCGCTCCGCCCCGAGCCCGGCGTCCGCATACCGGTTTCCGATGCTGCCCCGCCGCCACGCGCCACCCATCCCCGATCGCTCACAGGGCATCATACCCCCGTCGATCCACGTGCCTTTCGCCGTCGGCGGCCAACCGGTTTCGTGTCACAATAGAAGGTTGGCCTGAACGAAGGAGGGCTGCGAATGCCGGTGCGGCAAGTGCTCGACCGGGGCGGGGTTCCGGTCAAGATCTTCACCGACGACGTCGACCAGGCGTCCATCCAGCAGCTTGCCGCGGTCTCGCGGCTGCCGATCGTGGTCGGTCACGTGGCCGCCATGCCCGACGTGCACCTGGGCATCGGAGCGACCGTCGGCTCGGTGATCCCGACCCGGCGGGCGCTGATTCCGGCCGCGGTCGGCGTCGACATCGGCTGCGGGATGAGCGCCGCGCGGCTCACGCTCGACGCGTCGAGACTGCCCGATTCGCTGCGCCCGGTCCGCGAGGTCATCGAGGACGCGGTGCCGGTCGGCTTCTCCGCCCATGCGGAGCCGGTCGCCGACCCCGCCGTGCTGGACGCATTGCGGCCCGGCCTCGAGCGGACCCTGGAACGCCACGAGCGCATCGAGAAGATGATCCGCGGCGTGCGCACGAAGTGGCCGCGGCAGCTCGGCACGCTGGGCGGGGGCAACCACTTCATCGAGGTGTGCCTCGACGAAGCGGACCGGGTCTGGGTGATGCTGCATTCCGGGAGCCGCGGCGTGGGCAACGTGCTCGGCCGCTACTTCACGCAACTCGCGAAGCGGGACATGGAGCGGCATCTCGCCCGCCTGCCAGCGAAGGACCTCGCCTACCTGGAGGAGGGTTCGGACCACTTCGCGGACTACGCCGACGCGCTGACCTGGGCGCAACGGTATGCGTTGGAGAACCGGCGCCTGATGATGGCGCGCATCCTCGCCGCGCTGCGGGGGCTGCTGCCGCCGTTCGGGGTGGACGGGACGGCGGTGGAGTGCCACCACAACTACGTGGCGGCGGAGGAGCACTTCGGCGAGGCGGTCTACGTGACCCGCAAGGGTGCGATCCGGGCCGGGCGGGGAGAGCTGGGCATCATCCCCGGCAGCATGGGGGCGCGGTCGTACATCGTGCGGGGACGCGGTTCGGAAGAGTCGCTGCAGTCGTGCGCTCATGGTGCGGGCCGCCGCATGAGCCGCTCGCAGGCGAAAGCGTCCTATACGGCGGCCGATCTGGAGCGGCAGACGACCGGCGTCGAGTGCCGCAAGGATGCCGGCGTCCTCGACGAGATCCCGGGCGCCTACAAGGACATCGACACCGTGATCGCCAACTCCACCGATCTGGTGGACGTGGTCCACACCCTCAAGCAAGTCGTCTGCGTGAAGGGATAGACGGTTCGTGCAGCGCCGGTCAGGGCTCGACCACGACCAGGTCCTCGAAGTAGCGGCGGTAGAATCCGCGGTCGCGGGTGACGAGACGACTGGCCTGAACCCGGGCGTGGGCGCCGACCACGAAGTCGGAGAGGATGCGTTCGCGGCTGCCTCCCGCGGACCGGTACGCACGCCACATCCGTCCCGACAGAAACAACGCGTTCGCGTTCGGGGACTCGCGCCGGATTCGTGCGTCCGCCAGAAACGTATCCAGCTCGTGCATTCGTTCGAAGCCGGCCGCCAGCTCGGCGTACACGAGGTCGCACAGGACGAGCGGTCCCAGTGTCGCGCTCGTCTCGATCAACGCGAGTGATCGGTCGACGAAGTTTGCATTCGGGCGCAGCACGTCGAGCAGAACGCTGGTGTCGACCGCGGTGATCATGATCCGCGGATGTCGTCGATGAACTCGTCGACCGATTCGGTCATCGACAGGCGTCCCACCCATTTGCGAATGCCGGACGGGACTGTCGCAGCGCGCGCCTTGCGCAGTATGAGGTCGCCTCTTGCTTCGATGAACGTGACTTCGTCGTGCGGCTCCAGGCCGTACTTGTCCCGGAGCGACTTGGGAATCGTGACCTGGCCGCGCTCGCCGATGCGCATACCTGGAGTATGGATTCGTACCACAAGGATGTCAATATTTCCAGCCGGCCGGGGAGGGGAGTGCGGGGCTTCCCCTTTGCTTGGGGGAGACGGCTTGACAGGTGCATGCTGCATTTTGAATAATCAAAATACAGAGCATGCATAGAACAAAACCACAGTTTCTGTCCTGCAAAACAGCGCCGGTGCTGCTGCTGGCGAGTTGGGCGGCCGTGGCGTCCGCGCAGTCCCCGGCGCCCGCGGGCGGCGCCGCGACGTCGCGGACCGGGCCGATCTCCGGCTACATGGACTTCCACGTCAACGACGCGCAGCACGCCGACCCGGTGCTCGACTTCCACCGCTTCGTGCTGCTCTTCACCCACAGTTTCTCCGAGCGCGTGCGCTTCGTGTCCGAGCTGGAGCTGGAGCACGCCGTCGTCTCGCCGGAAACGGACGGGGAGCTGGAACTGGAGCAGGCCTACGTCGACTTTCTCATCGGCCGGCCGTTCAACCTGCGGGCGGGGATGGTGCTGGCGCCGGTCGGCGTCATCAACGAGCGGCACGAGCCGCCGGTGTTCCACGGCGTCGAGCGCCCGTTCGTCGAG
This sequence comes from Vicinamibacterales bacterium, assembly GCA_965116825.1. Classification (GTDB taxonomy): domain Bacteria; phylum Acidobacteriota; class Vicinamibacteria; order Vicinamibacterales; family UBA8438; genus WTFV01. Next base: position 886,449 of record OZ220736.1, on the reverse strand, counting down.
ACCCTGATCATCCCGACCACGTGGTTCGGGGCCGGGGCCGGCGTGCACGGCGAGCTGCGGGGCGGCTTCCGCTACCGCGCGTACGCGATGGAGACGCTCGACGCGGCGCGGTTCAGCGCCGGGGAGGGGCTGCGCGAGGGACGGCAGAAGGGCGCCGAAGCCAACGGCCGCCACGTGGCCGGTACGGGCCGGGTGGAGTACGTGGGTACGCGGGGTCTCGTGCTCGGCGCCAGCGTGTGGAGTGGCGACACCGGCTTTGCGTTTCCCCGCGTGGACTCGAGCGTGACCCTGGTCGAGGCCGACGGCCGCTACCGTGCCGGGGAGCTTGCGCTGCGGGGGCTCTACGCCCACGCGTATCTGGACGGCATGGGAGCGTTGAACCGTGCCGTCCAGCGCCTGACGGGAGTCGGGCCGAACGTGGCGGAGCAGATGCGGGGATTCTACCTGGAGGGGTCCTACTTCATCGTCCCGCGGCCCGCGCCGCGCGAGGTGGCCCTGTTCCTGCGCTACGAGAACTTCGACACCCAGTATCGGATGCCCGTAGGGTTCGAGGCGCTGCCGGCGTTCGACCGCGACGCCTGGATCGTCGGCGCCACGTGGTTTCCGGATCCCGACGTCGCGGTCAAGGTGGACTACACGGTGCTTCGCAACCGGAGCGCCGTCATCGACGCGCCGAACTCCTTCAACGTCGGGTTGGGGTGGTGGTTCTGATGCGGGGCCGTCTGGCAGCGGGAGTTCTGGTGGCCGGCGTGCTGCTGCCCGGCATGGACGCGGGTTCATCCCGGCCGGGCGCGGCGGCGGCACGGGAAGCGGTCAGTGGCCCCAGGGACGGGCAGGAGCCGGCCGGCGGCCCGGGGGGCGGGCAGGAGGCGGCCCGCGGGCCGGTCGACGGCGAGCGCCGCGTCGTCCGAATTCTGGCCGAGCGGTTCAGCTTCACGCCGTCCGAGATCCGCGTGCCGCGCGGCGTGACGCTGGAGCTTCGCATTCGGAGCGACGACACGATGCACGGGTTTCGCATCGTGGGCCGGAACGTGAACCTGCTGGTGCCGAAGCGGCGGCAGGGCGAGGCGGTGGTCGTCTTCGAGGCGGTCGAAGCCGGGCGCTACGCGTTCGAGTGCTCGCGCCTGTGCGGCGCCGGCCACAACTTCATGCGGGGCGCGATCGTCGTCGAAGACCGCGCGGCCGCGGCTGGGAACGGCGACGCCGCCGCGGCGCCGGCCGGGGCACGTCGGGGGTCGCGAACGGCGGAGAACCCTGGTGTCCGGTAAGGCAGTCGCAGCGCTGCCCGCCGTACGTCCCGCTGCGGCGTTGCGGATGGCGGTTGGTCTGGCGGCCCTTGCGCTGGCCGTCGTGGCGCCGGGGGCGACGCCGGCGTTGGCGCAGCTCCCGGCGCCGCGCCAGGTACTGCCCGGCGATCCGCTGCCCGGCCTGACCCCGGTCGAGCTCGAGGAGTTCGTGCTCGGTCTCGACGATTTCCTGGAGGTCGAGGACGCCGAGGAAGGGCTGGGTCCGGCCTACAACAACACGAGCTGCGCGGGCTGCCACAACGTCCCGGCCATCGGCGGGATCGCGCCCATGACCACCACGCGCGCCGGCATCCGGGAGCCGGACGGAACGTACCGCGACGTCGAGCCGGACCGCGGCTCGCTGTTCCAGATCTTCTCGATCCCGACCCACGGCTGCCAGTCGGTGATTCCGCCCGAGGCGAACGTCATCGCGAAGCGGGTTCCGATCCCCCTGTTCGGCGCCGGCCTCATCGAAGCGGTCCCCGACGCGGCGCTCGAAGCGCTCGCCGATCCGGACGATCTCGACCGCGACGGCGTCAGCGGCCGGGCACCGATCGTCCTCGATCTGGTGACGGGCGAGCCGCGGGTGGGCCGCTTCGGGTGGAAGTCGCAGCGGGCGACCCTGCTGGACTTCGGGGCCGACGCCTATCGCAACGAGATGGGGATCACGAACGATCTGTTTCCGGCCGAGCTCACGTTTCGGTTGTCGGCGCGCCAGCTCGCGCTCTGCGACGAGACGCCGGACCCCGAGGACGTCGTCGAGCCGTCCATCGGCCGGCGCGGCATCGACAACTTCGAGTCGTTCATGCGGTTGCTGGCGCCGCCCGCCCGGGGGCCGCGCTCGGCGCTGACGGCGCTCGGCCGCCAGGTGTTCGACGCCATCGGCTGCGCGGCGTGCCACGTGCCGGCGCTGACGACCGGACCGAGCGCCAATCCGTTGTTCGACCGCCGGCCGGTCGCGCTGTTTTCCGACCTCCTGCTGCACGACGTCGGCACCGGCGACGGCATCCGGCAGGCCGGCGCCGAGCCGGGCGAGCTCCGGACGCCGCCGCTCTGGGGCCTGCGCTTCCGGCGTCCGCTGCTGCACGACGGCAGCGCCGCGACGGCGGTCGAGGCGATCCGGCGGCACGGAAACGAGGCGGCCCTGGCGCGGGAGGGCTTCGAGCGGCTCGCCCCGGCCGATCACGAGGCGCTAGCGGCGTTTCTCGACTCGCTCTAAGGAGTCTGCCCCGTTTCTGCGGCGCAGCTTCCGAGGACCGCGGTGGAGACGCTGACCGCACCGTGCGCGACCGACACGGATCGCGAATTCTCGCGCGGCCCGAAGGTCGGTGGCCGTGGTACGCTTCTGCCGCGCATGCCGCCGTCCAGTACCGTCGAGAACTACCTGAAGGCCATCTATCAGGCCGAAATGGCGCACGGCGAGGATGCCGCGCTGGTGCCGATGGGGCGGCTCGCGAGCGCGCTCGGCGTAGTGCCCGGCACCGCCACGACGATGGTCAAGGCCCTGGCCGATTCCGGGCTGGTGCGCTACGAGCCGTACGCGGGCGTGCGGCTGACCCCGGCGGGACAGAAGCTGGCCGCGCTGGTGTTGCGGCGCCACCGGCTGATCGAGCTGTTTCTGGTGAAGGTGCTGGACATGAGCTGGGCCGAGGTGCACGACGAAGCCGAGCGGTTGGAGCACGCCGCGTCCGATCGACTCATCGACCGGATCGACGCCATGCTCGGGCGGCCCGCTGTCGATCCCCACGGAGATCCGATTCCGGATCCGGACGGCGCCATTGCGATGCCGCGCTACCAGAGCCTGCTGACCTGTCCGCTGAACACGCCGGTCGTCCTGACGCGGGTCACCGATCAGGATGCGGCGTTCCTGCGGTTCCTGGAGAGCCACGCGTTGACCCCCGGGCAGTCGATTCGGGTCGCGGCGCGTGACGAGGCGGCCGACCACGTCCAGGTGTGCGTCGCGTCCGACCGGCCGGTCATGATCGGAATGCGGGCGGCGGCGAAGCTGCTCGTGGCGCCGCGCGGGTGAACGCGGGCGGGACAGGCCATGGAGATCGATCGGGAGCGGTGGTCGGGCGAAGGGGACTTCACGGAGCGCTTGCTGGAGTGGTTCGCCGAGCGGGACGACATCGTCTTCCTGCGGGTCGAGGACGCCGTGGCGACCCGGGCCGATGTCGACTACAACTTCGTCAGCAACGAGATCTATGTCCGTTTCCGCACGCGCGAGCGGCAGGAGCGCCGGCGCCTGTGGGGCGTCCTCCCGGTGCGGCGGACCGTGGCCGAGAAGGTGACGACGATGGGAGCGCTCGAAACCGCGCTGGCGGACGACCCCGAGCTGGGGCCGCCGGATTTCGCGGACGACGGGATGATCCAGTATCTGGACACCCAGCGGGTGATTCCCCCCTACCAGACCCGAGGCTACAAGCTGATCGAGCTGGTGCGGATATACGAGGCGGGCGCCGCGCCGCGGGCCTGACGGGGCGACATGGAAACCGGTGACGTGCGGCGCCGCGTACGGCGGACCATCGACGACGCGCGGGCGCGGGCCCGCGCGCGGCGCGAGGACGTCGCGGCGGCCGAGGCGGACGGGCGCAGGGTGCTCCGCGCGGTGGCGGCGCCGCTCTTCAGGACGGTGGCCTCCGCTCTCAAGGCAGAGGGCTATCGCTTCGCGGTGGAGACGCCGGCCGAAGCGGTGCGTCTCGCCTCCGCGACGGCGAGTGAGAACGTTATCGAGCTGGCCCTCGACACCTCCCGTGATCCGCCCGCGCTGGTGGGGAGGTCCGCGTACGTCCGGGGCCGCCGCGTGCTGAGCGAGGAGCGGATCGTTGCCGAGCATCCGGCCCTCGGCGAGCTCGGCGACGCAGAGCTGCTGAACTTCGTGCTGGCCGCGCTGGCCCCGCTCGTCGAGCGCTGACCGACGATCAGACCGCCCCGTCGCTCCGCAGCCGTGCGACGTCCGCGTCCGAGTAGCCGAGCTCGCCCAGAATCGTCCCGGTGTGCTGACCGAGCACCGGCGGCGGCGTGCGGACCGCTCCCGGCGTGTCGCCGAGCTTGACCGGCACGCCGAGCTGGCGGATGGCGCCGGCCACCGGGTGCTCCAGCGCGATCACCATGGCCCGCTCGACGATCTGCGGATCGGTCAGCACCTGCTCGAAATCGCGGACGCCGCCGCACGGAACCCCGGCCGCCTTCAGCTCCGCCAGCCACTCGGCAGCCGGCCGCGTGCGCAGCCGCTCGACCAGCAGCGGGCGCAAGGCTTCGCGCGCCCCGACGCGGTCCTTGTTGGTGCGGAAACGCGGGTCGTCGGCCAGCGCCTCGAGGCCGAGCACGCCGCAGAACGTCCGCCAGAGCTGATCGTTGCCGGCTGCGACGACCAGGTCCCCGTCGGCCGCCTCGAGCGTCTCGTAGGGCGTGATTGTCGGGTGCAGATTGCCGAGCCGGCCCGGCGGCGTCCCGGTGGCGAAGTAGATTCCCGCCTGGTAGGTGAGCAGCGCCGCCACCGAGTCCAGCATGCCGACGTCGACGAGCTGCCCGCGGCCCGTGCGGTGCCGGGCGAGCAGGGCCACGGCGATGCCGTAGGCCGAGAACATTCCCGACGCTATGTCGGCGATGGCCACCCCCAGCCGGTAGCCGGGGCCGTCGGGCGCGCCGGTGATGCTCATCAGCCCGCCCTCGCCCTGCATGACTGCGTCGTAGCCCGGTTCGCGCCGGCGGGGGCCGGTCTGGCCGAAGCCGGAGATGGAGCAGTAGACGAGGTCGGGCCGCCGCCCGGACAAGTCCCCGTAGCCGAGCCCCATCCGGTCCAGCGTGCCCGGCCGGAAGTTCTCGACCAGGACGTCGGCGCGCTCGATCAGCGCGTCCAGCACCTTCCGCCCGTCCGGATGCTTCAGGTTGAGCGTGACGCTCTCCTTGTTGCGGTTGATGCTCATGAAGTAGGCGCTCTCGCCGTCCTGGAACGGAGGTCCCCAGGCGCGAGTGTCGTCGCCCTTGCCCGGCTGCTCCACCTTGATGACGCGGGCGCCCATGTCGGCGAGCATCATCGTGCAGTAGGGGCCGGAGAGCACGCGGGTCAGGTCGAGCACGGTCAGCCCGTCGAGGGCGCCGGGCGCAGCGGCTGTCTTCTGTTGAGCGGCCATCGCTATCGGGTTCCTGGTTGGAGCGGCATCAGGCGCCGGCCGGCGACGGGGCGGCGGCCAGCGGCACGTCGGCCAGCACGCGGTCGAGCCGGGCCAGCCCTTCCCGCAGGGACGCGGCGCGTCCGCCGTACCCGATCCGCAGCCAGCCGTCGAGGCCGAAGTGGTCTCCGGGCACGACCAGCACGCCTGCGGTCCGCCGGAGACGGTCGGCGAGCGCGGTCGATCCGATGTCGTGCCTGTACCGGACGAAGCCGATCGCCCCGGCCTCGGGGGGCACCCACGCGAGTTCCCCGGCGTGCCCGTCGATCCAGGCGCCGACGATCGGGAAGTTGGCGGCGATCATCCGCCGCGTGCGCTCCAGCAGGGCCGTCCGGCGGGCAGGGGCCAGGGCGTGGCGGGCGAGCCGGTCGCTGAGCGCACTCGGTGCAATCGTCGTGTAGTCGCGGCGGCTCCAGAGGTCGGCCGCCACGTCACGCCCGGCGATCGCCCAGCCGATACGCAGGCCGGGCAGGCCGTAGGCCTTCGACAACCCGCCGGTGACGACTACCCGCTCGGCGCGCTTCCAAGCGCTCGGCGTCTCGACGCCGGCGTGCTCGCTGCCGCGGTAGATCTCGTCGGACAGCACCCAGGCGCCGTGCCGGTCCGCGATCTCGCAGACGCCGGCCACCTCCGCCTCCGTCAGCCGGGCCCCCGTCGGGTTGTTCGGATTGCAGACGGCGATGAGCCTGGTGCGATCCGTCACCAGCGCCCGCAACTCGTCGAGGTCTGGCGCCCAGCGGGGCGCAGGGCCGCTCCCCGCCGCGCGCAGCGGCCAGGGCCGGACGATGGCGCCGAACCCTTCCGCCAGGCCGTGCGCCTGCCCGTAATTCGGCTGCATCACCACGACCTCGTCGCCCGGCTCGATCAGCCGCCAGCAGGTTACGAAGTTGGCTTCGGCGCCGCCGTTGGCGACGAGCACCTCGGCCTCGGCGACGCCGGGCAGGGTGGCGGCGATCGCGGCGCGCAACTCCGGGGTGCCGTTGGACTGCGTGTAGGCGAGCGGTTGGTCGAGCAGCACGTCCGTCCCGGCCGCGCCGAGCAGCTCGCCGACGTCGAGCGGCTCCACGCCGCTCTCGGTCAGGTTGATCTCGACCTGGTGCTCGTGAAGCGACTGGAACCGTTCGAGCGCGAAGGGTGGAATTCTCATGACCGGGCCTCGCGAGCCTCTTCCTGCCTGCCTCCGGTGATCGTACAACACCGGATCGGACGCCCCGGGGAACTCCAACCCGGGGGTGGCGAAGCGGGAGCCACTGTCCGATACGACAGTCGGGTACGCCCGGTCGACTCCCGCTCCGACCGGGCAGCCGCAGTCTGGAGGAACGGATGGACCTGCTACGGTACAGATCAGGACCGCACCGCATCGAGATCGCATGCTGCCTGCAGCCGCAGACCGTTGCAGGCGAGTCGTTCGAGGCTCAGGCGTTCCTGATGCTCGACGACGACACGCCGCCGGTGACGGCGCCGCTCTCGGCTTCATCGGCGGCAGGCGCCGTGCAGCGGGTCCGCGAGTACCTCGACAGCATGGGCTACGAAGACCTCGTCGCGCTCGAGCGGCAGCCGGTCGCGACGGAGTGAGCGAGCCGCCGGCGACCCCCGCTCTTCAGGGCGAGGGCAGCGTGAACGTGACCAGCATGTTGCTGCCCATCGGCGCTTCCAGCTCCGCCGCGTAGTTGCTCAACCGGAAGATCGCCGCGCCGCCCACCGGCACCGTGAGATATTGCTTCCCGCCCGCGGCGTAGGTCACCGGAAAGCCGGTGATCTGGCTGCCCAGTATCGTCTCCCACAACACGTCGCCGGTCTCGGCGTCGAAGGCGCGGTAGCGGCGGTTGAGGTCGCCGTGGAAGACCACGTTCCCGGCGGTGGCGAGCGTCGAGCCGGCGTTCGGCGCCCGCTGGCTGTAGCGCCACGCCTCGCGGCCGGTCGAGATGTCCACCGCCCGCACCTCGGTCAGGTGGCCGTCCTCCTCGAAGCCCGGCTCGGGCTGCGTGAACCGCGGGCTCGCTCCCGAGACCGTCCGGTCGTTGGCGGTCTGGTTCAGGCAGGACCGGTTGATCGGGATGTAGAGCAGCCCGGTTCGCGGGCTGTACGACCACGACCACCAGCCCTTGACGTTGTGCCCGCAGATGATGAACTGGTCGCCGATCTCTCTCGCGACCAGGTCCATGTTGATGAACACCTGCCCGGTCGCGGGGTCGATGTCCGATATGACGAAGCGCTCCGTGCTGTCGTAGGGCAGCGGGTGCCCCCACAGGAACTCGCCGGTGGCGCGGTCGAGGACGAACAGGCCGCCGGGCTCGCCCATGGTGACGACGACCTTGCGCTCCTCGGCGGTGCCGGCGAGCCGCGGGTTGACCCACATCGCCGCGCCGGGGTCGGGGTCGATCACCGTGTCGATCAGCGTGCGCTCCTGCACGAAGTCCTGGTCCCAGTCGTCGCAGGGCAGATGCTGGTAGTACCACGCCATGGCGCCGTCGCCGACGCCGACGGCCACCGTCGAGTTGGAGTACAGCTCGCACGGCGTGCTGTCGCCGACGTCCCACGTGCCGCGGCGCACGATGCGGGGGTAGGGCAGGGGGACGGCGATGCCCCAGTAGATGAGCCCGAGCTCGGGGTCGTAGCTGCCGGGAGCGCCCCACGGCGAGACGTGGACGCGGTCCGCGACGGGCAGATCGCCCCAGGTCCGGCCGCCGGGGTCGTCGGAGCCGGCTGCCGTGTAGACGCGCCAGAGCTCCTCGCCGGTGTCCGAATCGTGGGCCGAGATGAAGCAGCGCGCCTCGGTGCTCCGGGGGCTGCAGGTGCGGCCGGCGAGGACGCGGCCGTCGATGATCATCGCGCCGGTCGAATGCGTGATGCCGTCGCGGTAGTCGGCCATCTCGGTGTCGAAGGCCACTTCGCCGCTGCGCGCGTCCAGGGCCAGCAGGTGCGCGTCGGCGGTCAGGTGGTAGATGTGGTTGCCGTAGATGGCCAGGTTCCGGGTCCGGTTGCCGAGCGTGACGTACTCGCGCAGGTCCGCCGGAAGCTGGCGCCGGTAGTCCCAGAGCATGTCGCCGGTCGTCGCGTCGAGCGCCTGGATATGGTCGTCGTTGTTCGCCAGGTACATCACCCCGTCGTAGACGAGCGGCTGGGTCTGCTGCGGTCCTTCGTCCATCGCCCGCATCCAGGCCACCTGCAGCGTGTGGACGTTGCCGCGGTCGATCTCGTCCAGCGGGCTGTAGGCCTGGAAGTCGTACGTCCGGTGGGTCATCAGCCAGTCCCCGGGATCGGGGTTCCGCAGCATCTCGCCGGTCACCGGCGCGAAGGGCCGCACCTCCTCGCGGGTGATCGTCTCGCCCTGCTGCGCGCTCCGCACGGGCGAAAGGAACAGGGACGCGAGCCCGAGAGACAGCGTCGCGAACGTCAGGCAGCGCTTCGGCATGATCACCCCTCCTTGCTGCCCGCTACCATACGCCAACCGGGTCCGTTTCGCACTGCCGGGATTGCGCCTCGCCAGTGGTCCACCCTCATGGCCGGGGAGTTCGGGGGCAGCGCCGGAAAGGTGCGCGGGCGGATGTCTCGCCGACCCGCGAAGAGCCCTGACAGGGCCTGCGCCACGCCGTGAGCGCGGGTCGCGATCGGGTAGGATCTATAAGGTATGGATGACCACGGGCTGCGCGTCTACGACTCGATTCTCGGCCTGCTCTCCGGCGCCGACAACCCGACGCCGCTGGTCCGCCTGAACCGCGTGACGCCGTTCCGTCACACGCAGGTCTACGGCAAGCTCGAGTGGTACAACCCGTTCGGGGCGGTCAAGGACCGCGTCGCGGCCAACCTGGTCGCGGACGGCGAAGCGCGCGAGACCGTGCAGGAGAAGCAGAAGCTGGTGGAGCCGACCTCCGGCAACACCGGCATGGCGCTGGCGATGATCGCCAATGCGAAGGGCTATTCGCTGACGACCCCGCTGTCGAGCGAGATCCCGCTCGAGAAGCGCACCATGCTGCGCTTCTTCGGCGCGGACGTGATGGAGCTGGCCGACACGCTGTGTCCGGCTCCCGGAGCGCCGGAAGGCGCGATCGCGACGGCCATGGAGATCGGTGAGCGCCCCGACTTCCACATGCTGAACCAGTACGTCAACGAGGCGAACCCCGAGGCGCACTACAAGACGACGGGGCCGGAGATCTGGCGCCAGACGGAGGGGCGGGTGACGCACTTCGTGGCCGGCCTGGGTACCTGCGGCACCATCACCGGTACCGGGCGGTTTCTCAAGGAGCAGGGCGACGGCGTGCGGGTGCTCGGCGTGCATCCGAAGGAGGGGCACGACATCCCGGGCGTGCGCAGCCTGCGGCAGCTCCAGCAGACGAAGCTGTTCTTCCCGGACGAGTACGACGGTCTGGTCGAGGTGAACAACCAGGAGGCGTTCGAGCTCTGCCTGCGGCTCAACCGCGAGGAGAGCCTCGTCGCCGGTCCCAGCTCGGCCATGGCCCTGGCCGGCGCGTTCAAGCTGGTGCCGGACGAGCCGGGCAACGTCGTGGTGGTGATCTTCCCCGACAACGCCTTCAAGTACGCGTCGTCGGTGGTGAAGCACCTGCCGGGGCTCGTGGCGCAGGAGGCGAAGGCCGCCGCGCCGCCCCGAAACCCGCTGCTGGACACGATGGTGGAGAACGTGCGCGGCAATTCGGATCTGACCATCGACGTCGAGTCCGCCCACGCGCAGTTGCAGAACGGCAGGCCGTTCGTGATCGATGTCCGGCCCCGGAAGCAGTTCGAGGAAGCTCACGTGCCGGGCGCCGTCAACCGGCCGCTGGCCGAGCTTCCGGAAAATCACACGGGACTGCCCGAGGATCGCGACGCGCCCATTCTGAGCGTCTGCCAGCGCGGAAACGCCTCGCTGTCGGGGCTGCTGTTCCTGAAGTCGCTCGGCTACCGCAACGTGCGCAGCATCACCGGCGGGACGCTGGCGTGGCGGGACAAGGGCTTCGCCATCGAGTCCGGGACGGAATCGGGCTGAGCGGGACGTGGGGCACCGATGCTGACGCTCTGCGCCGAGGCCGACGCCGGTATTCGGCGTCACGGCCGCGAGACGTACCCGCACGAGTGCTGCGGGGCGCTCATCGGCCGCGACGGGCGGGTGGAGGAGGCGCTGGTTCTGCCCAACACCACCGAGGAGGGATCGCGGCGCCGGTTCCGGGTGCGGCCGGCCGACTACCGCGCGGCGGAGCGGCGCGCGGATGCGTTGGGCGCCGATCTGCTGGGCTTCTATCACTCGCATCCGGATCACCCGGCGCGGCCGTCGCAGTACGACCTGGACCACGCGTGGCCGGTCTTCGCCTACGTCATCGTTTCGGTCGCCGGGGGCGAGCCCGGGGCGTTGACCTCGTGGCGGTTGCGCGAGGACCGGTCGGCGTTCGTCGAAGAGCCGGTCGCCATCGAGGAAACATCATGCCAACCAGGATTCTGATTCCGACGCCGTTGCGCGCCTACGCGGACAAGCAGGACGTCGTCGAGGCCGAGGGCGGGACGGTCGGCGAGCTGCTGGCCGACATGACCGCCCGCTACACCGATCTGCGCAAGCACCTCTACAACGAGGACGGCAAGCTGCGCAGCTTCGTCGCCATCTACCTCAACGACGACGACATCCGCTTCCTCGACAAGGAGGCGACGCCGGTCAAGGACGGCGACACCGTCAGCATCATCCCGTCGGTGGCGGGCGGGGTGGCGTCGTGACCGTCGCGGCGCCGCCGGCGCTCAGCAACGAGGAGGTCGCCCGCTACAGCCGTCACCTGATCATGCCCGAGGTCGGCATGGACGGGCAGTTGAAGCTGAAGGCGGCCAGCGTGCTGTGTATCGGCGCCGGGGGGCTCGGCTCGCCGGTGGCGATGTACCTGGCCGCGGCCGGGGTCGGGCGGCTCGGCATCGTCGACTTCGACGTGGTGGACTACAGCAACCTGCAGCGGCAGGTGATCCACGGCACGCCGGACGTCGGGCGGCCGAAGCTCGACTCGGCGCGCGACACCCTCAATGCCATCAACCCTGAGGTGCACATCGAGACCCACGAGGTGGCGCTCTCGTCGGCCAACGCGCTCGACGTGCTGCGCGGCTACGACGTCATCGTCGACGGCACCGACAACTTCCCGACCCGCTACCTCGTCAACGACGCGTGCGTGCTTCTCGGCATTCCGAACGCCTACGGCAGCATCTTCCGCTTCGAGGGGCAGGCCTCGGTCTTCGGCGCTCAGGACGGCCCGTGCTACCGCTGCCTCTATCCGGAGCCGCCGCCGCCGGGCCTCGTGCCGAGCTGCGCCGAGGGCGGGGTGCTGGGGATCCTGCCCGGCGTCGTCGGCACCATCCAGGCGACCGAGACGGTCAAGCTGATCATGGGCGTCGGCGAGCCGCTCGTCGGCCGCTTCCTGGTCTACGACGCGCTGCGGATGCGCTTCCGCGAGTTGAAGCTGCGCAAGGATCCGGACTGCCCGGTCTGCGGTGACAACCCGACGGTGACCGAGCTGATCGACTACGAGCAGTTCTGCGGCATCACCCCGGCCGCCCCGGCGCCCGAGCCGGCTGCCGCCGGCGACGACGCGACCGTTGAGCAGCTCAAGTCGCGCCTCGACGGCGGGGACGGCGTCTTCATCCTCGACGTGCGCGAGCCGCAGGAGTACCAGATCTGCTCCATACCCGGCTCCACGCTGATCCCGCTCGGCGACCTGCCCAGTCGTCTCGGCGAGCTGGAGGGGCGCGGCGAGATGATCGTCCACTGCAAGTCGGGCGCCCGCAGCGCCAAGGCGGTCAAGCTGCTCCGCGAGGCCGGCTTCGCGCAGGCGAGGAACCTGCAGGGCGGCATCCTGCGCTGGATCGATGCGGTGGACCCGTCGCTGCCGAAGTACTGAGGGGCTCGCATTCACTCGCCGAGCCACTGCTCGACGTAACGGGCGACCTCCTCGAAGTCGTCGAGGGACTCGCTCAGCATCCGGGCGATGAAGTCGAGGTCGACGTCCAGATAGCCGTGCACGAGCACGTTGCGGAAGCCGGCGACCCCGCGGAAGCGTTCGCCGAACTACGCCGGCACCACGTTCGCTCCCACCAGACAGTCGATGGACGAGCCGTAGGTCGTCGGGTCGAGGCCCTCAGCCGAGGCGACATGACTCGCGATGTCGAGGGCATTCTGCGCGCAGATGTGCAGGCCGCGCTCGACGGTCCAGCGGCGGTCGGAGTCGGTGCGCAGCGATTGCGGGGAGACGCCGGCATGGCGGCGCAAGGCCGCCAGCGTTTGGCGCAGGGCGATGAGGTGGCGGTCCACTACGCGCCGGTCGGCACGACCGGGCGTCGCCGCCGATCCCCGCCGGTCGCGAACCGCCGCGCGGCGTCCATCTTCTCCATCTGCGGGAGTGAAGTCGAAGTACCGCGAGAGCGCTTGTCCGGCGCGGGTCGTCGTCGCCTGCAGGTCCCGGGCGAGCAGCCGGACGCCGTCGCGGAGGACGCGATGGTAGAGCAGGGGCGGGGCCCGGTTGAGGAGGACGACGTCGACGGCGTTCGTCCCGAGCGCGTCCATGAGGTGGGTCGTCAGGTCGGCCTGGTACCCGAAGGGACCGGCCTCGGCGCGGGTTTCGTCGATGTAGACGGCGATGTCCACATCGCTCTGGCGGTGCGCGCCCCCGCGCGCCTGGGAACCGAACAGGTACGCCTCGAGAATCTCCGCCCGGGGCTCCAGCGCTCGCGCAAGGCACTCCACGAGCGACCGGTCGACCCGCCCGGATTCCATGTCTGCATCATGCGGTTTGTGCCCGGTCGGGGCAAGACCGTCTGATCGCCGGAGATTCTCGCAGCCTGGTTGGGCGGGCTGGGCGTTTTCTGCCCGAGTTCCCGCAGACGACGCGACATGTTGACCTGCCGGCTGCGACGGACTCTGGGAGTGGCTGCCATTGACGGCGCGCGTGAGGGCCGCGGTCGCCGACGTCTACGGGAAGCTGTCTCGTGACGTGTTCCTGCGAACCGGGGATGCCGTCCACCTGTTGTCTGCCCGCGAACATGGGCAGACGGAGATCTACAGCAACGATAGACACCTGCTGGCGGCAGCCCCGCACGTCGGCTTGAAGGGGCTGGACGTGATTCAGCGTGCGGACGCAGCGGAGGTTTCCTGAGCAGCTCCTTGCAGACCGGTCGAGTATCGGCAGGTCGGCCAAGAGCTGCATGCTCGTCGGGCTGCGAGGTGTCGGCAAGACCGTCCTGTTGAACCGTTTCGCCGAGATCGGTTCGCAGAGCGGTCACCACCGCGCTGGGCGTGCTCAAGTCGTTCACGCTCAAGTTGCCGGTGGGAGCCTCGATCTCCATCGGCGTCGACCCGCTCGCCGGCCGGGCGGATTCGGGCCTGCTGGCGGAAGACCTGACCGATGTTCTGACGACCCTGGCGGCCAAGCCATGCGCGATCCGTTCCCTGCGCACGAATGTTAGCCTGTCCGCGACGTGACCTCCCGCCGGCTCGGCATCGGCTTCGTCGGCAGCGGGTTCATCACCCGCTTTCACATCCGCTCGCTGGTCGGCGTGCGGGACGCCGACGTGCGCGGCTGCTGGAGTCCGAACGCCGGGCACGCGGAGTCGGCCGCGGTGCTGGCGCGCGAGCTCGACGTGGGAGAGGCGCGCGCGTTTGCCTCCATCGAGGCGATGGTGGCCGACCCGGCCGTGGATGCCGTCTGGCTGTGCGGACCGAACCACGCGCGGGTCGCCAACCTGGAGGCGGTCTGCGCCGCGGTGAAGGCCGGGGCGACCCTGCGCGGCGTCGCCTGCGAGAAGCCGCTGGCCCGCAGGGTCGCCGAGGCGAAGCGCATGCTTGCGCTCGCCGAGCAGGCGGGTCTGCGGCACGGCTACCTGGAGAACCAGATCTTCGCGCCGGCGGTGACCCGCGGCCGGGAGCTGATCTGGCGCCGGGGCGCCGCCCTGACCGGCCGGCCCTACCTGGCCCGCGCCGCCGAGGAGCACAGCGGGCCGCACAGCCCGTGGTTCTGGCGGGGCGATCTGCAGGGCGGCGGGGTGCTGAACGACATGGCGTGCCACTCGGTCGAGGTGGTGCGGCACCTGCTTACCGCCCCCGGCGCCCTCCGTTCCTCCATTCGGCCGCGACGCGTGACCGGCCGCATCGCCTCGTTGAAGTGGAGCCGGCCGGAGTACAGCGACTGGTTGCGTCGGACGATGGGGCCCACCGTCGACTACGCCGCTCGGCCCGCGGAGGACTTCGCCGGCGTTACCATCGAGTACGAAGCGGACGATGGGAAGCCGCTGATCGGCGAGGCCAGCACCTCGTGGAGCTACGTCGGGGCCGGGCTGCGGCTGAGCATGGAGCTGCTCGGCCCGGAGTACTCGCTGGCCGTCAACTCGCTCGACAGCGGCGTGAAGCTGTTCTTCAGCCGCGAAGTGCGCGGCGCGGCGGGCGAGGACCTGGTCGAGAAGCAGAACGCCGAGGTCGGGTCGATGCCGGTGGTGGTCGACGAGACGGCCGAGTACGGCTACACCGCGGAGAACCGCCACATGGTCCGGGCGTTCCTCCGGGGCCAGACGCCGGACGTGACGTTCGACGACGGCGTCGAGGTGGTCGAGTTGCTGATGACCGCCTACATGAGCGCCGAGCTGGGGCGGACGCTGCCGTTCCGGCCCGACGGGCTCGATGCGTTCGTGCCGGCGGTGGCGCGCGGGACCTGGAAGGGACAGGGGAGACCGTGATGGGAGCGAATACGGCGTGCTCGCCTATCTGCGGCAGCACAATCACTGAGGGCGGCGCTCCGCGAGCCAGCGCTCGACGTGCTCCGCCAACTCGTCGAAGTCGTCCAGGTGTTCGTCCAGCACCCTGGCCATCTGCCTGCGGCCGAGCCTGGACTTGCCCGCGCCGAGGGCGTCTCCCAGAGCGGCGAAGTCCCGCAGCCGCTCTCCGAGGTCCGCCGGCAGCACCTTCGCGGCCATGAGGCATGCGATTGACGACGGATAGACCGCCGGATTCCGCTCGGCGGCGGGTCCGATCCGGCGCGCCAGCTCGACGAGGCTCCGGGTGTAGAGTTGCAGGCCGCGTTCGACGGATCGGCGGCGGCTGGCGTCGAGGAGGAGCCTCCACGGCGACAGCTCGGCGTGCCGGCGCAGCGCGGCGACCGACTGGCGCAGCGCGAGAAGGTGCCGATCGACGTCCTGTGGCGGGGGGCGCATCGCAGAGCTGTCGAGTGCCCCAGTCTATCGGTTTGGCGCACCGGCCGGCCCGATCTAGAATGACCGGTAGCGTTGCGTTCGCGGCGGGCTCCGATGCTGCGATTCTCGAAGAAGGCCGACTACGCGCTCATCGCACTGAAGGATCTGGCGTCGCGTTCCCCCGGGAGCTCGTCCAACGCCCGCGAGATCGCCGGTCGCTACGATATTCCCGTCGAATTGATGGCGAAGGTGCTGCAGCGCCTCGTCCGGATGGGGATCGTCGCCTCGCACCAGGGGACGCGCGGCGGCTATCAGCTCGCGCGCGACGCAACCCTGATCTCGGTTGCCGACGTGATCCAGGCGATCGACGGTCCCGTCCTGGTGACCGCCTGCTCGGACGAGGACGAAAGCTGCGAGCAGTACGCCAAGTGCAACGTGCGCGATCCGCTCTGGCGGCTCAAGGATCGCATCGTGCAGTCGCTGGCTTCCTTCACGGTGAACGAGCTGGTCAGCGACGAGGCGCCCGAGCCGCTGCCGCTCACCGTGGTGCGCCGTCCCGCCGAGTCGGCGTTCTCCGCTCCGGCCGCGGCGGATCCGTAAGTTCCGTCCCGTACGGCGCGACCCGGCGCCGCCGGGGTCCCCTCGGAGCCGTAGCGAGACGTGTCATGCCGGAGTTGCCCGTTTACCTGGATCACCACGCGACGACGCCGGTCGATCCGCGCGTGGTCGAGGCGATGCTGCCGTTCTTCAGCGAGCGATTCGGGAACGCGTCGAGCCGCCACCACGCGTTCGGGTGGGCCGCCCGCGACGCGGTCGCCGCCGCGCGCAAGCAGGTTGCCGAGCTGATCGGGGCCGACCCGCGGGAGATCTGCTTCACCAGCGGCGCCACCGAGTCGGACAACCTGGCGGTCCGGGGGGTGGTGGCGGCGGATTCGAGCCGGCCGCTGCACGTCGTGACGATGACCACCGAGCATCACGCCGTGCTCGACCCGTGCCGGCGGCTCGAACGCGAGGGCGTCGAAGTGACGCGGGTGGCGCCGGGACCGGACGGCCTCTGCGACGTGGCCGACGTCGAGCGCGCGCTGCGGCCCCACACCCGGCTCGTGTCGGTGATGGCGGCCAACAACGAGATCGGCGTCATCCAGCCGGTAGCGCGGATCGCGGAGCTGACGCGGCCGCGCGGCATCGTGCTGCACACCGACGCGGCGCAGGCGGTCGGCAAGGTGCCGGTCGACGTTGACGAGCTGGGGGTGGACCTGCTGTCGCTGACGGCGCACAAGATGTGCGGCCCGAAGGGTATCGGCGCGCTCTACGTCCGCCGCCGCCGCCCGCGCCTGGCGATAGACCCGCTCGTCGACGGCGGGGGACACGAGCAGGGACTGCGCTCCGGGACCCTGAACGTGCCGGGCATCGTCGGCTTCGGCGCCGCGGCCGCGATCGGTCGCGCCGACCTGGAAGCGGAGGGCGCCCGCGTGGGGCGCTTGCGCGACCGGCTTCTCGCGGGGCTGCGCGAGCGGCTGGACGGCGTGAGCGTCAACGGATCGCTGGCCGCGCGCCTGCCGCACAACCTCAACGTCAGCTTCGACGGCATCGAGGGCGAGTCGCTGCTCGTGGGACTCGACGACGTCGCCGTTTCCTCGGGGGCGGCCTGCACGTCGGTGAACCCGGAGCCGTCGCACGTGCTGCACGCCATCGGGGTCTGCGACGAGCTCGCCCGCGCCTCCATCCGCTTCGGCCTCGGGCGCACGACGACACGGGATGACGTCGACTACGCGGTCGACAAGGTGGCCGGCCTGGTCGCCCGGCTGCGGGAGTTGTCGCCGCACGCCCGCTGACGCCGCGGGGCGCCCGACCGAGCCTGCCTGCCGCGCTGACGCGGCCGCGGGCAATCGGGTACACTGAACCGCCCGACGATGATTGAAGTCACTGCAGCGGCGGCAAAGCGGATCCGCGA
The DNA here is from genome assembly GCA_965116825.1 of Vicinamibacterales bacterium. Taxonomy (GTDB): domain Bacteria; phylum Acidobacteriota; class Vicinamibacteria; order Vicinamibacterales; family UBA8438; genus WTFV01. The sequence continues at coordinate 868,894 of OZ220736.1, read as the reverse complement.
CGCGATGGCGAGCGACGGCGTGGCCGACGGTGGGCTGCGGGTCGGCGTCAAGGCGGGCGGGTGCTCAGGCTTCAGCTACGTGTTCCGGTGGGAGACCGAGCCCCGGCCGGACGACGAGGTCTTCGAGGCCGACGACATGAGGATCTTCGTCGACCCGAAGAGCTACAAGTACCTGCGCGGCACCGTTCTCGACTGCGATGCGTCCATGCTCGGGCAGTCGTTGATCTTCCGCAACCCGAACGCCAAGAGCGAGTGCGGGTGCGGACTGTCGTTCGACGTGTAGCCGGGGGCCGGACGCCGGCGCGAGGCCGTCGTCTACCGCCGTTGCCCGCTCATGTCCGCCATCACTGACGCACCCGAGATCCGCCCGCGCCGGCCGCTCGTGGTCGTGTCCAACCGCGAGCCGTATCAGCACACCCGCGATCGCGACGGGACCGTTCAGTGGTCGCCGACGACCGGCGGCGTCGCCGTGGCGCTCGATGCCCTGATGCGCGAACGCGGCGGGGTCTGGATCGCGCACGGGTCCGGCGACGCGGATCGCGACGTCGTCGACGAGAACGACTGCGTGGTCGTGCCGCCGGACCGTCCCGGATACACCCTGCGCCGGCTCTGGCTGACCGAGGAGGAGGCGAAGCAGTACTACGAGGGCTTCGCCAACGAAGGCCTGTGGCCGCTGTGCCACGAGGCGCACGTACGGCCCATTTTCCGCAAGGCGGACTGGGAGCGTTATCAGCAAGTCAACGACCGGTTCGCGGACGTCATCGAAGGCGAGCTTCCGGACCTGTCGGCGCCGGTCTTCATTCAGGACTATCACCTGGCCCTTGTCGGCGGGAGGCTCCGCCGCCGCCAGCCGGGGGTGAAGACCGCCATCTTCTGGCATATCCCGTGGCCGAGCGCCGATCGGCTCCGCATCTGCCCCTGGCGGCGCGAGATCCTGACCGGTCTTCTCGGAAACGATCTCATCGCCTTCCAGCTCGATCGCGATCGCCGCAACTTTCTGGCCGCGGCCCGCGAGAGCGGCCTGGAGGTGACGCGCAACACCGTCCGCATGGGGAACCGCATCGTGGCGGTCAAGGCCGTGCCGATCGGGGTCGACTACGACCGCATCCAGCGGATCACGCAGGACCCGGGCCTGGGAGCGGAGCAGGCGCGCCTGCGGCAGGAGCTCGGGCTCGACACGCCGTTGATCGGGATCGGCGTCGACCGCCTCGACTACACGAAGGGCGTGCTCGAACGTCTCGACGCCCTGGAGCTGCTGCTGGAGCGGCGCAGCGACGTGCGCGACCGCCTGACGTTCGTGCAGGTGGGCGTCCCCTCGCGTTCCAGCCTGCCGAGCTACGTCGACGTCGTCGAGGCGATCGACCGCAAGGTGGCGGACATCAACGCGCGGCACGGGTCGGGAAGGGCGATCCGCTATCGGAAGTCCTCGTTCCGGATAAAGCGCCTGGTGGCGCTCTACCGCCTGGCGAACTTCTGCATCGTCAGCTCGCTGCACGACGGCATGAACCTGGTCGCCAAGGAGTTCGTCGCGGCGCGCGAGGACGAGGACGGGGTGCTGGTCCTGAGCGAGATGGCGGGCGCCGCGCAGCAGCTCCACGACGCGCTGCTCATCAATCCCTACGACGTCGAGGGCTTCACCTCGGCGATCGAACGGGCGATCGACATGCCGCTCGACGAGCGCCGCCGGCGGATGCACGCGATGCGGCGCATCGTCGCCGGCCGCGACATCTTCGGCTGGGCGTCCGATATCCTCGAGGGCCTCGAGCAGTTGAACCCGCGGGCGCTGCCGCCGGCGCCGGGCATCCGCCCCGCCGAGCGCGACCGGCTGAGCGTCAGCCGCGTGCGGATTCCGCCGGACGAGCGACCGTCGTAGCCTCCACCGCGCCAGGAGCCGGCGCCCGCAGACCTCAACTGCGTTGCATTCTGCGGCGCAAGCTCCTAGACTGCGGGGATGGCCGCCGTCGGCGTTTTCTCCCACAGCATGCGCGCGTACTATCTGCCCCTGTCCGCCGGGCTGGTGCTCGCGGGCAGCGCGTTCATGCCGTGGATGCTGGTCGGCGAGCGTGGCCTGGGCGGCCTTCCCAGCATCGCCGGGATGTGGGTTCTCGCGCTCGGGATCCTGGCCGCCGTCCTCGCTGTTCTCAGCGTGGTCACGCGGAAGAACTCGCGCCACCCGTTGCTGTTGGTAGGGCTGGCGGCGTTCGGGATCGTCCTGGTCAGCGAGCAGTGGATGGAGCGGACCACCGCCGATCAGGTCTGGGCGCAGTCGCAGGCGCGGGCGATCGTGCAGGGCAGCCGGACCGCGGTCGCGTTGCCGGACCCGACGATGGCCCCGGGCGGCTACCTGGCCCTCGCGGCGGCCGGCATCATCGTGCTGTTCGGCATGACCATCGTCGTGCGGCAGGCTGTGACACCCTACGCCGTGTCCGAGGACGACGACGCCTGAGTCCGGCGCGCGGCATTCACCTTGTCTCTCGGGGGGAGCGATGTACGCGCGGATTGCCTCGGCGGGGTTGCGGGACGTTGCCGACAAGCTGGACGGCGGCATCCGTCTCGACCTGGAGGACGGGGTCAGGCTGTTCGACGCTCCGGACCTGCTGGCGGTCGGCTGGCTGGCCAACCGGGAGCGCGAGAAGCGCCACGCCGGCCGCACGTTCTTCAACCACAACATGCGCCTCGAGGCGACCAACGTGTGTGTCGCGAGCTGCCTGTTCTGCGCCTTCGCGCGGTTGCAGCCGGGTGACGACGGCGCGTACGCGATGAGCCTGGAGCAGGCTTGGGGCAAGCTGCGCGAGCGGGCCGACCAGCCGCTGACCGAGGTGCACGTGGTCAACGGCCTGCATCCGGATCTGCCGTGGGACTACTACCTGGAGATGCTCCGCGGCTTCAAGCGCATCCGGCCCGAGATCCACCTGAAGTGCTTTACCGCGATCGAGATCGCGTTCTTCTCCGAGCTCTACGGCATGACCGACGAGCAGGTGCTCCGGGATCTCATGGACGCGGGGCTCGACTCCCTGCCCGGCGGCGGCGCCGAGGTCTTCTCCGAGCGCGTGCGCGCCAAGATCTGCCACGACAAGGCGGACGCCGACCGCTACCTGGCCATTCACCGGCTCGCCCACCGGCTCGGCATGCGCTCGAACGTCACGATGCTCTACGGCCACATCGAGACCGACGAGGAGCGCGTCGATCATATGTTGCGCGCCCGCGCCCTGCAGGACGAGACCGGCGGCTTCCAGGCGTTCATCCCGCTCGCGTTCCATCCCGACAACAACCGGATGGAGAAGCTGCCGCCGCCCACGGCGGCCGACACGCTGCGCGTCCACGCCGTCGCCCGCCTGATGCTCGACAACGTCCCGCACGTCAAGGCGTTCTGGATCGCCACCGGCGTCGGCGTGGCCCAGACCTCGCTCTGGTTCGGGGTCGACGATCTCGACGGCACCGTGCAGGAGGAGCGCATCTACCACATGGCGGGTGCTCCGACTCCCGAGGCGATGACGCCGGCCGAGATCTCCCGCCTCATCCGCATCGCCGGCCGCGAGCCGATCGAGCGCGACACGTTCTACAACGTGGTGTCGTTGCCGGCTTGATTGGGCCGCCCGTGGCCCCGAGGTTGCGGCTCGCCAGCCGTTCCATGCAGGTCGTGGTCACGACGCACAGCCCGGACATCCTCGACGCCAAGTGGATCGACGACCGGCACTTGCGGATCCTGAGCTGGGAGCATGGACGGACTCGGATCGCACATGCTTCGCAAGCGGTGCGGACGGCTTTGGCACGGCACCTGATGGGCGCCGGCGAGTTGCTGCGCTCGAACGCGCTGACCTCCGCGGAAGAGACCGCTTCGGATTCCCAGTGAACGAGGTTGCGCTCGGAAGACAGGTCCACGTGAACATCCAGCCGATCGTTCCGCAAGCTCACCGATTCGTTCGCCAACCTGGTTCGCGCAATGGAGCATGACGTCGGTGTGTGGCCGCCGCCCGCGTGGACCGACGGTGCTTGAGGGGGCGTCGTTGCCGCGCGCCTCCTCGCGCACTCCGCGACATCGGTGGCTGCCTGGGCTGAGGTCACCATGATGCATGTGGCGGGCACTCCGGTGCCGATCAGGCAGGTGGAGCAGGTGCGCATGCGTGGTAAGATTCAAGATAGAGTCAGGTTCCAACTCGGGATCTGGCCTTTTTGATGACCCGAGCTTGAGAAACTTTTCACAAGGTTGACGGTCGCTGCGCGGCGGCGGCGTTGACGGCCAGCAGCGCGGCGGGCGTCCTCGGATGGCGCTGGCGCCGACTCACCGGACGGGTCGGCGCCTTTTCTCGACGCTGGCTTGAGAAAAGTTTCACAAGCTGGGGCGCGGAGCACGGTGATGGATGTCGAGGAACTGACCCGATTCGAGAAGACGCAGATCGGAGAGCGGCAGGCGTTGCCGGATCGCTATCTTGGACTCTCCGACGACGAGATGGCCGAGCGGATCGCCCGGGCCCGCGCCGATCTCGGCGAGCGCCTGCTGATCCTGGGCCACCACTACCAGCGCGACGAGGTGATCCGCTTCGCGGACTGCACCGGCGACTCGTTCAAGCTGGCGCGGCAGGCGTCCGACCGGCGCGACGCCGATTACATCGTGTTCTGCGGCGTCCACTTCATGGCGGAGAGCGCCGACGTGCTGAGCGCGCCGCAGCAGCAGGTGATCCTGCCGGACCTGGCGGCGGGCTGCTCGATGGCGGACATGGCGGCCGCGGATCAACTCGAGGTCTGCTGGGACGAGCTGCAGGCCCTCGGCGCCACGGACGTCGTGCCGGTGACCTACATCAACTCGGCGGCGTCCATCAAGGCCTTCTGCGGCGCGCGGCGCGGCGTGGTGTGCACGTCGGGCAACGCCGAACCGACGCTGCGCTGGGCGTGGGCGCGCGGGCGGCAGATCCTGTTCCTGCCCGATCAGCACCTGGGGCGCAACACCGCGTACCGGATGGGAGTGCCGCTCGACGAGATGGTCGTCTGGGACCCCGATCTGCCGAACGGCGGAGTGGACCCCGACGCGCTGCGCAACGCTCGCATGATCCTGTGGAAAGGGCACTGCTCGGTGCATACCCGGTTCACCGTTCCGCAGGTGGAGCACGTCCGGCGCACCCATCCCGGCGTGCGCGTCATCGTGCACCCCGAGTGCACCTGGGACGTGGTGCAGGCGGCCGACGAGAGTGGCTCGACGGAGTACATCATCGACCAGGTCACCGGCAGCCCGCCCGGGTCCACGTGGGCGATAGGCACCGAGATTCATCTCGTCAGCCGGCTGGCGGCCGGGCTGGCCCCCGAGCGCACGATCCTGACCCTCGACCCCATCGGGTGCCTCTGCTCGACGATGTTCCGGGTGTCGCCCAACCACCTGCTGTGGGTGCTCGACGCGTTGCGCGACGGCGTGGTCCACAACCGGATCGTCGTGCCGGATCGCGAAAAGGAATGGACGCGGGTGGCGCTCGACCGCATGCTGGAGATCCGCTGAGGAAGCGTCGTCCTGGTCGGCGCCGCTGCCGCGGCGCGGACTCCCGGCTGTCCACGGGCGGTCTGCTAAACTGGCTTTCTGCACTGCGATGCCCGGCCTTCGACGAGACTGGGCGACCCGATCCCCAAGGAGAGATCCAGACCGATGGCTCACGAACTGCCCGCGCTGCCGTACGACTACAACGCCCTGGAGCCGCACATCGACGAACAGACGATGCGCATTCACCATACGAAGCACCACCAGACCTATGTCACGAAGCTCAACGGGGCGCTCGACGGGCATCCGGAGCTGGCCGCGAAGGGCGTCGACGAGCTCATCGCGGACCTGGGCAGCGTGCCGGAGGCAATCCGGACGGCGGTCCGCAACAACGGCGGCGGGCACTCGAACCACACGCTGTTCTGGCAGGTGATGAGCCCGAAGGGCGGCGGCGCGCCGACCGGCGACGCGGCCAACGCGATCGAAGCCGCGTTCGGTTCGTTCGACGCGTTCAAGGAACGGTTCGCCGCGGCGGGAGCCGGCCGGTTCGGCAGCGGGTGGGTCTGGCTGATCAACTCGGGGGGCGCACTGAGCATCGAGAGCTCGCCCAACCAGGACAGTCCGATCATGGACGGCAAGACCGCCATCCTCGGCCTCGACGTCTGGGAGCACGCCTACTATCTGAAGTACCAGAACCGGCGTCCCGACTACATCTCGGCCTGGTTCGGCACGATCGACTGGGACGAAGTGAACCGCCGGCTCGGATAGCCCGCGCCGACCGATCCGCAAGACGATCGAACGCTCCGCGACAAGAAGACGAGAGGACGTCGCCGCGTCATGGCCTCGGTGCTGTTCCTGTTTCTCGCCCACCTCGCCGTCGGCATCGCTGCGTCGCTGCTGCTGGTGGGGCAGGCGGCGGGGGTCAAGTTCTTCCGCTTCAACGCCGGGCTGGCCGCCATCCTCCTGCTGATCGCGCTGGCGTTCCGGCCCGACCCGCCGGCCGGTGCGCCGGCGGCCGCCTTCGGGTTCGGCTGCCTCCTCGTGGCGACGGGCGCCCTGCTCGTCTACTGGGCCACCATCGGCCGCGCGCTGGCCGGCCTGCGCCCGCTCCTGCTCTGGACCACGGCGCTGGGCGGTGGTGCCGCGCTCGTCACGCAGGCTGCCGGCTGGTCGGTGGTCGAAGCCGGGCCGTCCCCGTGGTTGACGGCCGCCAGCTTCCTCTCGTCGGCCGCCCTGCTCGGGGGAAGCTGCACCGCAATGATCCTGGGTCACTGGTACCTCGTCCTGCCGTCGATGGACGTCTCCCTGCTGCAGCGGATCGTGAAGTTCCATATCGGATCGACGGTCGTGCGAATCGCGGTCGTCGCGGCGGTCGTCGCGGCGGCGATGGCCACCTGGCAGGCGCCGTCGGGGGCCGGTTTCGACCGCTATGCGATGTCGATAGAAGGGGTCTTCCTCTGGCAGCGGGTGTTGTTCGGGCTGCTCGGGCCCGCCGTGCTGTCGTACCTGACGTGGGAGACGGCCAAGATCCGCTCCACCCAGTCGGCTACCGGCATCCTCTATGTCGACTTCTTCACGGTCATCGTTGGCGAGGTGCTGGCGAAGTACCTGCTGATCTCGCAGCGGGTGCCGCTGTGAACCTGACAATCATCTGCCCCGAGTGCGCCGGTCGTCTGCCGATCGCGGCGGCCGAGGCCCCGACCGCGGTGCAGTGCGGCGGGTGCGACCGCGCGATCGCGCTCGCGGTGAGCGACAAGGTCCGCGCCGGCGAGGAGGTCGATGCCTGCCCCGTCTGCGAGGGCAGCGAGGTGTACATCCGGAAGGACTTCGACCCGCAGCTCGGTCTGGCCGTCATCATCACCGGCGCCCTCGTCAGCGCCGGCTTCTACTGGTACGAGATGGACCTGGTCGCCTACGGCGTGCTCGGCGGCGCGGCGCTGCTCGACCTCGTCGTCTACGGCCGGCTCCGCGACCTCGAGGTCTGCTACCGCTGCCATACCGAGTTCCGCGGCGACCAGCGGCGTACCGGGGACGTCTTCGATCTCCACACCGCGGACGTCCTGGAGCTGGAGTGGGCGCGGCGGATGGGCAAGCGGTGACCGGCCGAGTTCAACCACGCACCGTTCGCCGCTGTGGCCTTGGAGGCGCCAATTGATACCACGGGCGTCGTGGATCCCTTCGCCTGAGCAGCGGGCGGCGGGCCAGCTTGACGCCGGAGGTATCGATTGATGCCATGAAGCTTCGGGCTGAGAGGATCCCGAGGGTCCAAGTGTCGACTAGGCGGAAGTTTCAGCGGTCATTTGGCCGGAACTCATAGATTCTAAAGGCTTTACGGGGTTCTTGGCGGCTATTATCCGGCGAAATGTAGCCATGTAATAGCACGGTGGGAGGCTGTTTACCCATTGTAATATCTGTTCCGTAGCGGGATAATGGTATCCATGTATATCGAGAGCGTCCCCAACCGCGCCTCTCCCCCCGCCATCCTCCTCCGAGAGTCCTTCCGCGACGGCGGCCGCGTCAAGAAGCGAACCCTCGCCAACCTCTCCAAGCTCCCCACCGCTGCCATCAACGCCCTGCGCCGCATCCTCCGTGGCGAGCGACTCGTCAGTCCCGACGACGCCTTCTCCTGCCTCCGAAGCCTACCCCACGGCCACGTCGCCGCCGTGCTCGCCACCGTCCGCAAGCTCGGACTCCCCGCCCTGCTCGCCCGAAGCCCCGGCCGCCACCGCGACCTCGTCCTCGCACTGCTCGTCGCCCGCGTCATCGACGCGCAGTCGAAGCTCGCCACCGCCCGCGCCCTGACGCCCGAAAGCGCCGTCTCCACGCTCGGGGAGATGCTCGACCTCGGCACCGTCGACCCGAAGGAGCTGTACGCCGCAATGGACTGGCTCGTCGAGCGCCAGACAGCCATCGAGCAACGCCTCGCCAAGCGCCACCTCCAGGAACACACCCTGGTGCTCTACGACCTGACCTCCAGCTACGTCGAGGGAACGCACTGCGAACTCGCCCAGCGCGGCCACAGCCGCGACCGCAAGAAGGGCACGCTCCAGATCGTCTTCGGTCTGCTCTGTACGGCCACCGGGTGTCCGGTCGCCGTCGAGGTCTTCGAAGGCTCGACCAGCGACCCCAACACCGTCGCCGCGCAGGTCGACAAGATCCGCACCCGATTCGGCCTCCACCGCGTGGTGCTCGTCGGCGACCGCGGGATGCTGACCGCGGCCCGCATCCGCGAGGACCTCGCCGGCGTCGACGGGCTGCGCTGGATCACCACGCTGCGCGCACCGACCATCCGCAAGCTGGTCGCTGCCGGCACCGTCACCCCGTCGCTGTTCGACCAACGCGACCTCGCCGAGGTCACCAGCGAGGATTTCCCCGGCGAGCGGCTCATCGTCTGTCGCAATCCCCTGCTCGCCGCCGAGCGGCAGCGCAAGCGACACGAACTGCTGGCCGCCACCGAGAAAGAACTCGAACCCATCGTGGCCGCCACCCGGCGCCGCAACGACCCCCTACGCGGTGCAGCCGACATCGGCATCCGCGTCGGCAAGGTCATCAACCACTACAAGGTCGCCAAGCACTTCGTCACCACCATCACCGACGAGTCCTTCACCTTTCGCCGCGACGAAGACAAGATCGCCGACGAGCAGCAACTCGACGGGCTCTACATCGTCCGTTCCAACGTCGAGTCCGAACAGTTCGATGCCACCCAGACCGTGCGCGCCTACAAGGACCTGGCGAAGGTCGAGCGCGCCTTTCGGTCCCTCAAGACCGTCGACCTGAAGGTGCGGCCGATCCACCACCGCCGCGCCGACCGGGTGCGGGCTCACGTCCTCTTGTGCATGCTCGCCTACTACGTCGAGTGGCACATGCGTCAGGCCCTCAAGCCGCTCCTGTTCGACGACCACGACCCGGCCGCTGCCGAACAACAGCGCGCCTCGGTGGTCCAGAAGGCCAAGCGCTCGCCCGCGGCACGCGCCAAGGCCGCCCGCAAACGCACCGCCGACGACCTCCCCGTGCACAGCTTCCGAACCTTGCTCGCCGACCTCGGCACCCTGACCGCCAACACCATGCGGGTGGTCGACGGCGACGCCACCTTCACCATGCTCACCAAGCCGACACCTGGGCAGCAACGCAGCTTCGAGCTACTGGGAGTCTCCCCGCAAATGTAGCCAGTACCCAACACCCTCGAAACCTATAACCCAAACGTCAACAGTGGTTTATGCGCGATCGACCTCGAAACTTCCGACTAGGCGTGCGTTATCTCCATGGCGGACGAGTCCAGGCCCGATGGCCAACGCGACCTTGGTCTCGTACTCAAGGCGGCCTGTTCGTGTATCCGACGGGGAGATGGCTGGCAGGCGTCGCTGGCCCACTACCACCGTGTACGTCGACACTGTGAGGAGATCGGCATCCGCGGCGAGCCCGCCATTACCGTCGCCCTCCGGACGTGTCTGGGCGAGGTCACGATTCGGGATCTCCACGCCCGAGACGATCCAGGGTACGACGGTCTGTGCGAAGGTCACGATCTGTACGAAGCCGCGTGGTTCTCCGAGTACGTCGGGCGCAAGATGTACCTGAGTTCTCGCTGTTCGACGGGCGGCTGATCATCTTGAGCTTTCATGAGTCCACCGGAACGTAGACTCCTGAACTCTGGTTGGGGTGTTCCAGAATGAAGTGCATAAGGTGTGGGCAAGTTGTCGAACCGGAAGCGCCCCGAACTGTAGAAGCAGAACTGAAGGGCGAGAACGTTTCGGTGGAGTTGAACGCACCGCAGTGCGCGAACTGCGGTGAAGTCGTACTTCTCGGGAAGCATGTTCGTACGTATCACCGGGCGGTCTCCGACGCGTATCGCCGAAAGGTCGGCTTGCTGACGATGGACGAGATCGACCGTCTGCGCCGCAATTTGGACATGACAAGGCATCGCGCTCCGTCGCCGCGCGTGCGTCGCAGCGAAAACTGACGCCGATCCAAGTGGCGAACGAGGTCGTGACTCGCACACGCCTGGAACGCGTCCGATTCTCTGGATTCTCGGCGCACGCACGGATGGCAATCGAGGAAATGGCGACTGACGCTCGTCTGCGGGCATCAACCAACTTCCGCACGCCCAGCGTCGACTTGACAGGCGACGGAGAGAACGCCGGGTTCAAGGCGACAAGTACGCTCGTGTTTCGTTTGGATAGGCCGTCGTCCTCTTCGGATCAGGACGATGAACGCGAGCCCAGTGTCGTCGTCAAGGCGACGCTGGAGGCCTTGTACGCGTTCAAGGACGACTCGCCGGACTTCACCGAGGAACAGCTGAAGACGTTCGCGTTGCACTACTGCCCGTTTCACGTGTGGGGGTACTGGCGCGAATTCGTGCACTCGTCCCTGGCTCGGTTGGAGTTTCCGCCCCTTACGGTTCCGTTGTTTCAGATCGACATGGCCCAGGCCTTCGTCGTCGACGAGGTGGACTGAGCTCAGAACAGCGTGACGTCGACCGGCTCGCCTTCCTCCACCGCGTCGACCCCCATCGGGATCTCGATGTAGCCGTCGGCCTGCGACATGCTGGTGATGTCGCCCGAGGCCTTGAACGCGCCGACCGCGGCGCCGTCGACCACCCGCACCGAGTAGAACTGGTGCCGGTTGGCGACGGAGTTGAAGCGGTGTGCCGCCGGGACGGTGACCGTGCGGGTCCGGTGCGGCGGCAGGCGGGCCATGCCGCGCAGCAGCGGCACCAGCAGCAGGTAGGCGTTCGACAGGCACGAGGTGGGGTAGCCCGGCATGCCGAGCACCGGCGTCGCGCCGATGTGGCCGAACGCGGTCGGCTTGCCCGGCTTGACCGCGATGCCGTGGAACGCCACGTTCCCCTTCCGGCGGAGGACGTCGCGGGTCAGGTCGCGCTCGCCGACGGAGCTGCCGCCGGAGAAGACGAGAACGTCGGTTCCCTGCGCGATGATGGCGTCGACCGCGGCGCCGAGCGCCTCGAGGGAATCCCCGGTGATCGGATGTGCGGCGGCGAGACCGCCGTGCTCGGCGATGACCGCGCCGAGGGTGAAGCGGTTGATGTCGTAGATCTGGCCCGGTGCGAGCGGCTGCCCGGGCTCGATGATCTCGTCGCCGGTAGAGACGATGCCGACCCGCGGCCGGTCGTAGACGGTTGCCTCTGCGATGCCGAGTGCGGCGATCGAGCCGACGCGGCTCGGGGTCAGGACGTCGCCGGGGCGGAGCACGGTCTGGCCCGCCGCGATGTCGGCGCCCCGCCGACCGATGTGCTGGCGCGGTTGCACCGCGGTGAAGACGTCGACTGCGTCGCCGCGGCGGTCGGTCTGCTCCACCATCACCACGGCGTCGGCGCCGTCGGGGAGCGGCGCCCCGGTGGCAATCTGAAGGCACTCCCCGCGGCCGACGCCACGCGCCGCGACCTCGCCGGTATGGACCGTCCCGACGCATTGGAGTTGGGCGGGCGTTTGCGGGCTCGCGCCGAACGTGTCGGCCGCCACCACCGCATAGCCGTCCATCGCGGCGCGGTCGAACGGCGGCACGTCGCGGTCGGCGACGATGCCGGCGGCGAGCACCCGGCCGTTCGCCTCCGTCAGTCCCACCCGCGCGGTGCGGTCGAGGGGCCGGGCGGCGTCGCCGACGATGCGCAACGCCTCGTCGATCGGGATCGTCTCCCGGAAGGGACGCATCTTCGTGCCGCGGCCGTCGCCGGTCACCGGCGCGCCTCACGGACCATATGCCCCAGCTCGGGGAGGATCAGCTTCGTCATCGCCAGCCGCACGGCGTTCTCCGAGCCGGGCAGGCTGATGACGATCGTGCCTTCGGCGAGGCCGGCGCAGGCGCGGCTCAGCATGGCGGCCGGTCCGATTTCCTCGTAGCTCAGGGCGCGGAACAGCTCGCCGAAGCCGTCGATGCGCTTGTCGAGCAGGGCCGCGACCACCTCGTAGGTGCCGTCGCGCCGCGTGATGCCGGTGCCGCCGGTGGCGATGACGACGTCGACCTCCGGTGTCTCGATGCCCGCCCGCAGCGCGTCCCGCACCCGCGCCGGGTCGTCCGGCACGATCGATTTGCCGGCGACGTCGTGCCCCTGCCCGGAGAGCAGCTCCACGATGGCGCCGCCGCCGCGGTCGGTTTCTTCGGTCCGGGTGTCGCTGACCGTGACGACGCGGCAGCGGGTCGTTTTCGGCGCCGCGGCGCGATGGGCGATGTGGCTCACGCGGGCGATTATAACGACCGCCGCAGCAGGTGCGACCGGGCGCCGCCGCCGAGGCCGCCGGCTGTAGAATCCGGTGATGCGGGCAGAATCCACGCGGTCGCTTTCTCTCGGGGCGCTGGCGGAGTGGTCGCGATCCTGGGCCGTGCCGGTAGCGGCGGCGCTCGCGCTCGTGACGCTGGGGCTTGCGGCTCTTCCGGCCCAGGACGAGCTGGACCCGGCGGCCCGGCGCTGGGTGGATGAAACGCTCGGCCGGCTGACGCTCGACCAAAAGGTGGCCCAGCTCGTCACGCCCACGTTCCGTTCGGCGTACATCAGCAGCGACAGCGACACGTACGACGACCTGGCGTCGCTGGTCCGGGAGCACGGCGTCGGCGGCGTGCACGTGTTCGGCGCGCGGCGCGCGACACCGGACGTCCTGCTGAACCCGACGTATGCGCGGACCGCGCTCGGCCAGCCGCTGGCCGCGGCGTCGCTGCTCAACCGCCTGCAGGCGGCGGCGGAGATCCCGCTGCTGGTCACCGCCGACTTCGAGACCGGGGTCGGGTTTCGGATGGAAGGCGCCACCAACTTTCCGCGCGCCATGGCGTTCGGCGCCGCGGGGGATCCCCGCCTGGCTTTCGAAGCGGGGCGGGTTACCGCGGTCGAAGCGCGGGCAATCGGCATCCACGTGAACTTCGCGCCGGTGGTCGACGTCAACAACAACCCGCGCAATCCGGTGATCAACACCCGGTCCTTCGGCGAGGATCCGGCGCTGGTCGGCCGGCTGGCCGCGGCGTACATCGAAGGGCTGTCGGCCGGCGGCATGATCGCCGCGGTGAAGCACTTTCCGGGCCACGGCGACACCGACGTCGATTCGCATCTCGATCTGCCGGTCATCCGGCATCCGCGCGAGCGCCTCGAGTCGGTCGAGCTGCCGCCGTTTCGGGCGGGTCTCGCGGCAGGCGCGGGCGGCGTGATGACGGCGCACGTGGCGCTGCCGGCGCTCGACCCGGACCCGCGCAGGCCGGCGACGTTCAGCCGGCCCATCGCGAGGGCCCTGCTGCGGGACGAGCTCGGCTTCGAGGGTCTGGTTTTCACCGACTCGATGCGGATGCGGGCCATCACCCGCATGGTGTCACCCGCGGCGGCGGCGGCGCGGGCGGTGGCGGCGGGGCACGACGTGGTTCTCGACTCGCCGGACGACCGTGCCTCCCTCGCAGGCGTCAGGGCGGCCGTGGCGGACGGGACGATCGACTTGGCGCAGCTCGACGGATCGGTGCGCCGCATCCTGGAGGCGAAGGCCCGGCTCGGCTTGCACCGCGGCTCCCGGGTCGACCTCGACGCGCTGCCGGAGATCGTGGGCACGCGGGCGCACCGGGCTGTCGCCCGCGCGGTGAGCGAGCGATCCATCACCCTGATCAGGGACGCGGCCGGTGACGTACCGCTGCCGACGCCGCGCGACGGAACGCTTCTCTACCTCTCGATCCTCGACTATCCCTCCGGTTGGGGCATAGGTGCGCCGAGCCGCTTCATGATTCCCGAGTTGCGGGAGCGCTGGCCTGACGTGACCGCGATCGAGCTGTCGGACCGGACGCCGCCGACCGACGTGGCGCTCGTCCGCGAGACGGCGGTGCGTTACGACGCCGTGGTTGCCGGCGTTTTCGTCCGCACCGCGTCGTTCAGCGGCCGAATGGACCTGGACGAGGATCTCGTCGCGTTCCTGCGGGACCTGGCCGGCGATGCGGCGGAGCGCCTTCAACCGTTCGTCGTCGTGCTCTTCGGCAACCCGTACGTGATGCGTTCCCTGCCGGAGCTTCCGGCGGTGCTTCTGACCTACGACTATCGCGGCGTATCCGAACGGACGGCGGTGAAGGCGATCGCCGGCGAGATTTCGATAGGGGGACGGCTGCCGGTCACGCTCGGCGACGCGCTTGCGGCGGGGCACGGATTGACGCGCCCGCGCGCCGTCCGGCGGTGAGGCGGGCGCACCCCGGCGGCGCCGCTCCACTCGGGCGGTATCGTCCGGGACCGGCCATCGAGCAGCGTGCGACCCTCCTTGACGCACTGCGCCAACTCGGCGTCGATCCCGTACATGTCTATGCGGTGGTCGGTCCCTCGCGCCGCCCGCCGCCGGTCTGTCCGTAGGCTCCGAACGGCGTGAGCAGCACTCCGCCGGTACCCCGATGGTCACCGTCACGTCGGCCGTCCGCCGCCCACATCGCGGAGATGCCGGCGCATTTGACGCCGGGGGCCGGAACCGTAGTACGCTTATTGCCGATGCACTGGACGGGGTTGCGACTGGCAGGGCAGACGAACCCCGTAAGTCGTTGATTCAAAACACGCGCCCTTAGCTCAGCTGGATAGAGCGTCTGGCTACGAACCAGGAGGCCGCAGGTTCGAATCCTGCAGGGCGCGCCACTTCCATCCCGCTCGCTCCACGCGTCGCTCCCAGGTGCTCGCAGCCCCCGCGCGGCGTCGCCGGCGGGCCTCCGTGGTGCACCTCGCGCAAGACGGGGGCGCTCGAACTACTTCTGCCGCAGCCGTGCGGCGATTTGCTTCGGCACGACGGTCTTGCCCACCGGCATCAACGATATGCCTGCGAGCTTGAAGTGTTGAATGCCGAAAGGGATGCCGATCACCGTCAAGCACGTGATCAGGCCCGCCGCCAGGTGGCCCAGCGCAAGCCACCAACCCGCCAGCAGCAGCCACACGATGTTTCCCACCATGCCGGCGGCTCCCGTGCCGACATCCTCCTTGCCGGTCACCAGTTCTCGCGACATCGCTTCGTGCCCGAATGGAAACAACGTGAATCGGGCGATCTCGAAGCATGACCGTCCCCACGGAATGCCGATCACGGTGATGTACATGATCACCCCGGCGACTACCCAGCCGACACTCATCCAGATGCCGCCAAGCAGTATCCAGATGATGTTTCCTATGATGCTCATCAGTCCCCCAGGTGTCTCTGCTCGTCCGGCGTCCGGGTGCCATGCGCTGCCCGACTCCCGATCAGCGTGCGGGCATCCTGCGCGGGCCGGTGGGGCCGCGGCGCGGCGCCGCTACCGCGTGAAGATCGGCAGCGCCACGCCCACGTGCGCGAGGATGCGGAAGGAGTAGTTGTAGGCCTGCTCGACGCGATGCAGGCGCAACGAGCCGGCGAGCATCACCCCTTCGGCTTCGTACAGCGCCTTCGACAGCCCCACTTCTCCGTAGCGGCGGGTCGGCCGGAACACCGCGCCGCCCTGCAGGCGCGACCCGTAGTTGAGGTCGCCTTCCTCCTTCAGCCACAGGCAGGCGTTCCAGAAGATCGCGTGCCCGCGCCAGCCGTGCTTCGACGCGGCGGCGCGCAGGAACAGGCCGTGGCCGTGACTGGACTGCTCCGGGGCGGCCCGGTCCGGGACGTGCTTCGACCACATCGCGTAGGCTTCGATGGACGTTGCGTCGAAGAAGTCGATCCGCGGTTCAATCACGAGTCCCGGTCCGCCCGCAACGCTGTCGTTCACCGATCCCCGGTCGAAGAGCTGCCCCCCCTCATGCACGATGTGCAGTTGGTATCCGAGGGCGACCGCCGAACCGGCGCCGAGGGCCACGCGCCCGCGCACGCCGGCGTCGAAGCGTTCGCGATGCTCGGCGGTGTTCAGGCGCTGCCAGTCGATCCAGGCGTCCTGCACGAGCCGTTCCGCCGCCACCTGCCACTGGATTCCGCCCTCGTGGGGACGCGTGAATGCCAGCGTCTCCACCTGCAGGGGCGGCAGCAGGCCGTGCGGCCCGCCGAGATCCGGCGCGGCCACGAAGTCGTGCGGGACGGTATCGAGGGTGCCGAAGACGAAACGCGACGGTCCGTTCTCGACCGTCAGGCTGATTACCGGTCGCCACTGCTCGGCGAATCGAGCGGAACCGTACCGGTGGTTCAGGAACAGCCCGCCGCGCAGCGTCGCCTGGTCCGTCAGCGCGAGGTCGACGGCGACCGTCCCGGCCGCGCCCAGCAGCGTTTCGCCGTCCCGGAAGGGATTGAAGAACTCCGTGTTGTCGCCGTAGATCGCGATGTCGGCCAGTAACGTCGCCTGCTGCTGGGCATGCGCGGGGGGCGCCGGGACCAGGCAGGTCAGCGCGAGGCAGATGCCGGCGGCCAATGGCGCACTCCTACGTGGGGACATGGGCGGCCGGATTATAGCGCCGGGCGCGCCTGCGGGTCCTTCCCGCGTGCGCTTTCCCGGCATCGGCCCGGTGCTGGTACCATTACAGACGCCAGCATGCCCCTCATGAATCTCGCCGCCGCTGCGCCAGGTCCCCGTGTGGTCGGCAAGTTCCTGCAGGTCGGGTCGGAGCGCTTCCTGATCAAGGGCGTGGCCTACGGCACGTTCGCCCCCGACGCCGCCGGCTACCAGTTTCCGCCGTCGCCGCGGGTCGCCGCGGACTTCGCGCTGATGGCCCAGTCCGGCATCAACACCGTGCGGACCTACACCGTGCCGCGGGAAGAACTCCTGGATGCGGCGGCCGATCGGGAGCTGCGCGTGGCGGTCGGTGTCCCGTGGGCGCAGCACGTCGCCTTTCTCGACGATCGCAAGCTCGCCCGCGCCGTGCGGAAGGATATCGTCCGGGCGGTCCGGCGCCTCGCCGGGCATCCAGCGACCCTGCTCGTCGCCATCGGCAACGAGATCCCGTCCGGTGTCGTGCGCTGGCACGGCGCGTCGCGCATAGAGCGGTTCCTGCGGGATGTGTACTACGACGCCAAGCAGGCCGCGCCCGACGCGCTGCTCACCTACGCGAACTACCCGCCGACGGACTACCTCGATCTGCCGTTCTTCGACGTCTGCGCGTTCAACGTCTACCTGCATCGCGGCGACGATCTGCGGGATTACCTCGCGCACCTGCAGGTCGTGGCGGGCAACCGGCCCCTGCTGCTGGCCGAGGGGGGCGCCGACAGCCTGCGCGAGGGCGAGGAGGGGCAGGCGGCGCTCACCGCGGCGCAGATCCGCATCGCGTTCGAGGAGGGCGCCTGCGGTGCGGTGGCGTTCTCGTGGACCGACGACTGGTGGCGCGGCGGCCACGCCGTCGACGACTGGCGCTTCGGCCTGACCGACGAACGGCGCCGGCCCAAGCCGGCCCTGGCCGATGTGGCGATCGAGTTCGGAGGTGCCGGATTTCCGCCGGAGCGCCGCTGCGACTGGCCGCGGGTCTCCGTGCTGATCTGCGCCCGCAACGCGGCGGAGACTCTCGACGAGTGCCTGCGATCGGTCGCGGCGCTGGACTACCCCGACTTCGAGGTGATCGTCGTCAACGACGGCTCGACCGACGCGACCGGAGAGATCGCCCGCCGTCACGCGGGCGTCACGGTCATCGACACGCCGCACGGCGGATTGAGCGCGGCCCGCAACGCGGCGCTGGTTCGCGCCGGCGGGTCCATCGTCGCCTATACCGACGCGGACGTGTGTGTCGACCCGGCCTGGTTGATCTACCTGGTGCAGCCGTTCCTGCGATCCGAAGTGGTGGGCGCCGGCGGTCCCAACGTGGTGCCCGAGGACGACCCGTGGATGGCGCAGTGCGTCGCCCGGTCGCCCGGCGCGCCGACCCACGTGCTGCTCGACGACCGCGCTGCGGAGCACGTGCCCGGCTGCAACATGGCCTACCGGCGCGATGCGCTGCTGGCGATCGGCGGGTTCGATCCTGCGTACCACGCCGCCGGCGACGACGTCGACGTCTGCTGGCGGCTGCAGGCGCGCGGCCAGCAGATCGGGTTCGCCCCGTCGGCGCTCGTCTGGCACCGCCATCGCTCCACGATGCGAGGCTACTGGCGGCAGCAGGTGGGCTACGGCGAAGCCGAGACGCAACTGATGGACAACCACCCGGAACGCTTCCTGAACGGCCACGCCGTCTGGAAGGGGCGCATCTACAGCTCGCTGCCTTTCGTCCGCGCCATCTCCAGGGTCCGCGTCAACGCCGGGGTCTGGGGCACGGCGGCGTTTCCCTCGGTATACAGCGCCCACATCCCGTCGATGACCTATGCGCCGCACTTGATGGAGTGGCAGCTCGGGTCCGTCCTGCTGGCCGGCGTGGCCGCCGCGAGCGTCTGGTTCGGACAGCCGGCCCTCGCTGTCGCGGCGGGTCTGGCCGCGTTCGCGGGGTTGGCCGCCACGCTTCTCAAGTGCGTGGGGTACGGCCGGCGCACGGATGTCCGGGGGCTGCCCGCCGTCGGGCCGCTCGGTCGTCCAGCGAGTCGCATCCTCTACCGGGCGACGATCGCGTGGCTGCACCTGTTGCAGCCGATCGCGCGCGGTTGGGGTCGGCTGCGCGGCAAGCTCTGGCCGCCGGACGTCGGCACCCGCCCCACCGCCGCCGCCACCCGGCGGCGCGCCGCCGGGGAGCCCCTGGAGATCGGCCGGGCTATCCGCCTGATGTGCCGCGGGCAGGACCGGATGGCGCTCTGGAGCGAGCGCTGGATCGACCGCGCCGCCCTGCTCACGCGCATCACGCGCGGTCTGCAGGCGCGGGCCGTCGGGCGTGCGATAGACGCGCACGACACCTGGCAGCAGGAGCGCGACCTGGCGGTCGCGACGGGCCGTTGGGGCTGGCTCGACCTGCGGACGCTGCTCGAGGAGCACGAGGAGGGGCGCTGTCTCTTCCGCGTCAGCGCGCGTCACCGCCTGGCCCCCTTCGGCGCCATGGTGGCGATGCTGACCGGCGCGGGGCTGGCGGCGAGCCTGCTGCTCGGCAGTGTTCCGGCCGCGGTGCTGTGTCTCGGCAGCGGTCTGGCCGCCGCCGTTTCCGTGTGCCGCCGAATTGCGCAGGTCGACGCCGGGATCCGGGCGGTCGTCGCGGAGGTGGCCGGCCGGCAGGGCCTGCTGGTGATGCGCGGCAAGGACCTGGCGGCCAGGGCCCCCGCGGCCGGATCCGAATCGACCCGCCCGTTCATACGGCGCCCGCCTGTGGTCGGCGGCCCGGAACCGATCCTGGAGGAGGAAGCCAAGCCCGCCGACGTCCTCGATCTGCAGCCGTCCGGGGAACGCTAGCAACGTCGTTCCCGGTGGACAGGAATCACCCGTGACCGA
The DNA here is from genome assembly GCA_965116825.1 of Vicinamibacterales bacterium. Lineage (GTDB taxonomy): Bacteria > Acidobacteriota > Vicinamibacteria > Vicinamibacterales > UBA8438 > WTFV01. The sequence continues at coordinate 849,210 of OZ220736.1, read as the reverse complement.
GCCCGCCAAGTACGCCGCCGCCATCGACCGGGAACCGATAGAGGGCGTCCGGACGAAGACGTTGCGCGTGGTGCCGGACGACCGCGGATGGTTGATGGAGATTCTGCGCGCCGACGATCCGTTCTTCGAGAAGTTCGGCCAAGCCTATGTCTCCGCCACTTACCCGGGCGTGGTCAAGGCGTGGCACTACCACCGCCGGCAGGTCGATCACTTTGCATGCGTTGCCGGGATGATCAAGCTGGTTCTGGTCGACACGCGCGACGACTCGCCTACGCGGGGGCGCATCAACGAGTTCTTTCTTGGTGACCGGCACCCGATTCTGGTGCGGGTTCCCAACCTCGTCCATCACGGCTGGAAGTGCATCGGCCAGGAGCCGTCTCTGGTGGTGAACGTGCCGACCGAGCCGTACCGCCACGACGATCCCGACGAGTACCGCCTGGAGCCGCACGGCACCCTGCCCTACGACTGGACGCGCAGGGATGGTTGAGGTGCTCGTCACGGGAGGGGCCGGGTTCATCGGCAGCAACTTCGTTCACTTTGCGCTCGACGAGCATCCCGACTGGCGGGTGACGACACTGGACAAGCTGACCTACGCGGGTCGCCGCGAGAACTTGCAGGACCTCGCGGCGCATCCCAGGCACCGGTTCGTGCAGGGCGACGTGGCCGACCCGGCCGTTGCGGCGCCGCTCGTGCGCGACGCCGCCGTCGTCGTCCACCTCGCGGCGGAGACCCACGTGGACCGTTCCCTGCAGGGCGCCGGGGAGTTTATTCGCACCGACGTGCACGGCACGTTCGTCCTGCTCGACGCGGCCCGTGAGGCGCGCGGCCTGCGCTGCTTCGTGCAGGTCTCGACCGACGAGGTCTACGGCAGCGTCTCCGAGGGGGCCAGCCGGGAGACCGACGAGTTGCGGCCCCGCAACCCCTACGCGGCCAGCAAGGCGGGCGCGGACCGGCTCGCGTACAGCTACTGGGCCAGCTACCGGGTGCCGGTGGTGATCGCGCGCGCCTCGAACAACTACGGGCCCCGGCAGTACCCCGAGAAGATTGTTCCGCTGTTCGTCACCAACGCCATCGATGACCAGCCGCTGCCGCTGTACGGCGACGGCCAGCACGTGCGCGACTGGCTGCACGTGGACGATCACTGCCGCGCGCTGGACCTGCTGATCGAGCGCGGCAGTCCCGGCGAGGCCTACAACGTCGGCGGGCAGAACACGGTGACGAACCTCGACCTGACGCACCGCATCCTGCAGCGGCTCGGCCGGCCCGCGTCGCTCATCGAGCCGGTGGCGGACCGGCAGGGGCACGACCGCCGCTACTGCCTGGACACCACGAAGCTGCGCGCGCTGGGCTGGAGACCGAGGATCCCCTTCGAGAACGGCCTCGATGCGACGGTCGACTGGTACGTGAAGAACCCGTGGTGGTGGCGGCCGATCAAGCACGGCGACGCGGCCTACCGCGAGTACTACGACCGGCAGTACGCCCGGCGCGGGTGATCGGCGGTGGGAGGCAGCGCGGCGGCGGGTCCCGCGGGCGGGCTCGACCGCCGGACACTGTCCGGCGCGCCGCCCGGCCGTTGCTCGCCGCGGAGCGGTTGCCGAGGACGAGCCGGTCCCGGCGTGCCGTTCAGCCGATGCCTACCTCGGAGCGGTCGCCCAGCATGAACCGCAGCGCCGCGGGCCTGCCGGCGCGCCGCACGATGGTGACGCTGCGTCCGATCAGGCTGTCGGTGACGCGCTCGGCCAGGCCCGTGATGCGGCTGCCCTCCATCACGATGCTGTGCTCGATCTCCGACCCGCTGATCTCCACGTCGCGCATGATCGCGGTGAACGGACCGATGTAGGCATCGTGGATGCGGGCGTCGTGGCCGATGATGGTCGGGCCGCGGACCACCGACCCCGAAATGACCGCGCCCGGCTCGACCACCACCCTGCCCTCGACGCGCGATTGCGCATCCACCGTCCCGTCGATGCGCGGCGGCAAGGTGTCGAGGATGAGCCGGTTGGCTTCAAGCATGTCCTCCAGGCGGCCGGTGTCCTTCCACCACCCGTCGACGATGTGCCGGCGGACCTCCAGCCCGCGGTCGATCAGATCCTGGATGGCGTCGGTGATCTCCAGCTCGTTGCGCGAGCTCGGCCGGATGCGTCGGACCGACTCGAAGATCGCTCCGCCGAACATGTAGACGCCGACCAGGGCCAGGTTGCTGCGCGGCGTTCGTGGCTTCTCGACCAGCCGCACCACCCGCTCGCCGGCGGTCTCCGCCACGCCGTAGCGCTCGGGGTGCGGCACCGGGGTGAGCAGGATCTGGGCCGCCGGCCGCGTCGCCGCGAACTCCTCCACGAACGGCACGATGCCCTTCGCGAGCAGATTGTCGCCCAGGTACATCACGAACGGATCGTTCCCGATGAACGGCTCGGCGATCAGCACGGCGTGCGCGAGGCCGCGCGGCGCGTCCTGTGGGATGTAGCTGACCGTCACCCCCCACGGTGACCCGTCGCCGACGGCCGCCTCGATCTCGGCCCGGGTGGCGCCCACGACGATGCCGATCTCGCGGATCCCGGCCGCTGCGAGCGTCTCGATGCCGTAGAACAGCACCGGCTTGTTGGCCACCGGGACGAGCTGTTTGGCGCTGGTGAACGTCAGCGGCCGCAGGCGCGCGCCCTTGCCGCCGCTGAGGATTAGGCCTTTCATGGTGGAGGATAATCATAGCGGGCGGCACCCCCGGGGGCTGCGGTGAGCCGATGGTCGAGCACGAGGCGTACATGCGGGAGGCGCTGACGGAGGCTTCCCGGGCAGCCGCCGCCGGCGAGGTGCCGGTGGGCGCCGTCGTGGTGGCCCGCGACACCGGGCGCATCATCGGCCGCGGCTTCAACCATCCGATCGGCGCGTTGGATCCGACCGCTCACGCCGAGGTCGTGGCCCTCCGCGACGCGGCACGCCGCACGGGCAACTACCGTCTGACCGGTGCGACGCTATACGTGACCGTCGAGCCGTGTCTGATGTGCGCCGGGGCTCTCGTGCACGCGCGTATCGGCACGCTCGTGTTCGGCGCCGCCGAGCCGAAGGCGGGCGCCGTGCGTTCCGTGATGCGCATGCTCGAACATCCGGCGCTGAATCATCGCGTGACGGTGGTCGCCGGGGTGCTCGGGGACGAATGCCGCGGCAGGATGCAGGCGTTCTTCAGTGCGAGGCGCCACGCGGCGGGCGAGCGGGCCGGCTGACGCGAGGGCGCCGGCCGACGTACAATAGAGGAACACCACGTGGAGAGGTACCGAAGTGGTCGTAACGGGGGCGCCTCGAAAGCGTCTTGTCGGGAAACCGGCACGTGGGTTCGAATCCCACCCTCTCCGCCAACCTTCCGCATCCGCTCCAGGTTGGTGGCGAGGGTGGGCTTCAGTCGCTGCGCGGCTGGCGCCGCTCCGGGCACGAATCCCTGCACGTTTTCTCCGCCAACCTTCCGCATCCGCTCCAGGTTGGTGGCGAGGGTGGGCTTCAGTCGCTGCGCGGCTGGCGCCGCTCCGGGCACGAATCCCTGCACATTCTTCGCCGGGCTTTCGCAATTCGCTCCAGTTGGCGTCGCGGGTAGAATCGCCGACGCCTGCTCGGCGACCGTCGGCCGACGCACGGCGTCAAGATTTGCCCCCGTCGCCCGGCGGAAACAGCTCCTCGATGGAGCAGCCGAAAAAAACTGCGAACTTTCTAGCGTTCTCGACGGTAATAGTCTTGTACCGTTGCCGCGCCACGTCGCTGACGTAGGGTTGCGGCAAGCCGAGCGCCTCGGCGACGGTCACCTGCGTGACCCCCGCCAAGGCGATGGCCTTCGCCACGCGGTTGGTGCCGGGTTCGGCACGGAGGATCGCGAGTTGCTGCTTGCTGAGCATCGCCATGTTGACTATATGTGTTCGGGCGTAACGTGTAAAGACGATTTTCCTGAAGGGTAAATCACTGGGCAATTTAATGTACGTTTTTGCACGTCAACCCTCTATGCGGTAATCTGTGGTCGTGTCGCTCGGTCAGAACATCAAGCGGCTGCGGTGGGAGGCGGGTCTCCAGACCCAGAAGGCGCTGGCAGATCTGCTGGGGGTGCCGCAACCCCAGGTTTCCGATTGGGAGAACGATCGCTACGCGGTCCTGGAGACGCTGACCCTCGTCAAGATCGCGAAGGGCCTTCGCTGCTCTGTGGACCAGTTGCTCGCCGGTATCGATCCGGACTACGACCGGGTCCGGGAGGCTGCCGTAGCGGCCGGCCATCAACCCGCCAACGCCGATTCCCCGTCCGAGGCTCTGGCTGACGTTCCCGTGGTGGCGGAAGGCGAGACCTTGCCGGAGGGTGTCATCCGGGCCGACCGCGAGCCGGCGGGCATCGCGCAGTGGATACAGCGCCCCGGAGACCTGCGCGATCCGAACGCCTACGGCGTTCAGATCCGTGGTGATTCGATGGTCCCGGCGCATCGGCCGGGCTCCATCGTGATCGTATCTCCCGACCGCCGGGTGCAGAACGGTGACGAGGCATACGTCAGGCTTCCGTCCGGCGAATGTCTGGTCCGGCTGGTGAACGGGATCCACGGCGGCTACATGCTGCAGACGTACAATCACGCCTACCCGGCGCGTTTCGTCAAGCCGAAGGAGATTCACTCCATGCACGTGATTCTGTACTCGCGTCGCCGGGACCTCTGACCGAGCACGCTGCGTTTCTCCGCGCGATGGACGTCATCGTGTCGTCGCGCCTCCGCGAATCTTGAGCTACGCTGGCCGCTACGCTGACCGCGTCAGCCGCCAGGCTGGTAGACTGTGAGCAGCATCGGACGCCGATGCGCGCGGAGAGATGTCCGAGGGGTTGAAGGAGCACGCTTGGAAAGCGTGTGTAGGGGTAATCCTCCTACCGTGGGTTCGAATCCCACTCTCTCCGCCACTACTCCAATGTAACCTGTTGCAAATAAAGGACTTACGGCTAAGGCCCCTGCCGTCGTCTACTGAGTCGTCTACAAATCGGTCCCGCCAGATCATCTTTAGCCCCGCGCCGTCGTCCGGTCGTCCGTCCGTCGGGGGTCGGGGTCGGCGGGGTCGCCGGGGTCGGCAGGCGATCACGCTTCCAAGGCGCGGCGCTCCTCGACACGAACGCTCCGACGGGTTCAGCGACCGGTCGCGCAAACTCGGCCAGGTGGACGTCCAGGTCGTCCAGGCCGGGTTGAGCGGGAGCCTTTGCGCGACTGGCGGCGTGGTTCCCCCGCGGCTTCGAGCACCCCTCGCTGATTTCCGGGGAACGGACTTTTTTCGGAACTAGCTTCCACAGTACTACGTATACCGTTAATGGAGGGGTGTGTACAGATGCGTTGTACGCCCGCACGTGCAGATGGCCGGGGCCTCGCTTCGCGGGAAAACGTACAAGGTTGACCGCGACTTCGTCGCGGTCTCTCTCAGCCTCGCACCGCCTCCGGCGCCGCTCGGGTTCTGAAGGCCCTCGCTACGCTCGGAACGCCGTTCACCTCGCGCACGGCCGCACACAGGCCGTCAACCCCGCTACGCGGGGTTCTCCGCTCCGCTACGACCCTGCGGGTGACTGCCTGTGCCCGTCCGTGCGGGAAGCCCGTGCGGGCCAGCCGAAAAGCTGCCCTTTCTCAACTGACCTGAACCGCCAAGACCGGGAGCCGCTCCGTTGTCGCGGACCACCCACGAGCCGAACACGGGCGGACGAGAAGGCCGTCGCGGCGGCGGGAAGCGAGTCGCCGGGCACGGTGTCCATCCGGCGGCGGGGCGGCTGAAAATGTCCTCTGGCCGGGTGTCATCCGGCGGCGGGCGGCTGAAGACGTGCTCTGGCCGGGGCGTTCCATCTTGGCCAGGATTGCGCCGACGCGCTGGCCGACGATCGTTCGCCCGAGTTGCCCTTGAGCGAGCTGGCGAGGGCATCCATGAAGCCTTGAAGAGGTCCTCGACGATGTCCTCGCCAGCGACTGCTCGTGGCTGCCGTCGCTCAGCGACTCCAAACTGAACGGACCCGCTTCGCGGGAGACGGAAGGAGCCGAAGAATACCTTCCTCTTCTGTCGCCAGGTGACTTCACCCGCCGATAGTCCGCTGGCCGAAAGCGCGAGGACCAGAGTCCGCTCCATTGTCGCGGAGCACCGTGGGGCGCTATCCTGCAAGGCATGCCGAGCCGAGACGCGCAATGGATCATCGGCACCATCCTCGCCGCGGCCGTCGCGCTGAGCGTCCAGATGGCCGGTCTGCGCACCGAGCAGGCCGAGATCCGGACCGACATCCGCCGGATGGACGACCGCCTGCGCGCCGTCGAGGTCGAGTTCGGGAAGGTCGACCAGCGCCTCGCCACTCTGGAGCGGCTGCTGCTGCCAGCGGCGAGCCCGGCGGACAACTGACTGCCGCAAACCGCCCGTTGTCGGGTAGTGGTCAAGTCTGGATCCGCACCCCGGTTGCGAAGGGCCGGTCTGGCGCGGTTGAGTCCGGTGCATGAGCGATCAACAATCCGGCCGCGCGACGTGAATCTAGTGGCGCACCGTACGGTGCAGTCGATCTGAGTTGCCCCGGCCTCACCGCTCTTCCCCTTCGGGCGCCGGGCGGCGTGATTACGGGCGGCTTTGCCGGTGTCTTGATGCGAAGTGCTCGCGCGGCGGCGCCGTCCGTCTCCGCGCCGACCGACCGTGAGGCGCGGCGGGCGTCTCTGGCCGGCGGCGGGGCGGGCTGTGCGTGGACCGTCGGCGCCGGTGGATCCTGTCCGCTCCACGGCCAGATGGCAGGTGAGCGGCGCGGGTTTGTCCCCGCCCACGGGGGCGTCACCGGTGGTGCTGGTGGCCGGGCGCCTGGGATGGAGTGGGCGTACTGCCGGCCGGGCTGGGCGGCGACGGCGGCTCGCTGGCGACCGGCCTCGAGCCGGGGTCCAACCGGGGCCGCGGCGGTGGCTCCGCTCGCCGACGTGGCGGTCGCGCCGGCGGCCGGGCCGGCGCCTTCGCCTTCTGGCGCCGGCCGGCCGCGCCGGCCGGATGCGCCGCACCCGCCGCGGCAGGCGGCCGGGGCTCGCGCAGCGGGCGCCGGTCTGGTGGCGGTGCGGGGAGGTCGCGCGTCGGTTCCGGCTCCGGCTCCCTCTCGTACCGGGACTTGAACCTCTGCAGGCGGTGCGCCGCGGTCTGGTGCGCCGTCTGTGCGCGCCAGGCTTGGCGTTGCAACTCGGCGACGTCGGCCATCCTGGCGCGCCATTCGTCGATGCTCTCTCTGCGGCCGTGGATGAGCTCGCGCTGCCAGTCGTCCATCTCGGCGTCGCGCTTGGCCCGGTCGTGTCGCAGGTCGGCGGTCCTGGCGCGGTCCGCGGCGCGTCTCTCGGTCTCGGCGAGGTGCTGCCGGTGGGTAGCGAGGCGCTGCCGGTGGGTAGCGAGCCGCTGCTGTTGCGCTTCGGCCAGGCGCTTCTCTGCCTCCGCCCGGCGCTCCGCCTGGCGCGCTGCGGCGGTGTCGGTGGTGTCCGGCGCCGCGGCAGGTTTCCGTAGCCAAGTGCGCACGGCCGCGAAGGCGCGCACGGCGACGCGGCGCAGGCGGCGGGCCAGTGACACCCGTTCGGCCCGGTGCCGGCGCTGCAGTTGGGCGCGTTCGCGGGCTCCGTCGGCGCGCAGCTGGCGCACGGACGAACTGCGCGGTCGCGGCGGAACCGGAGCGGAGGCGCCGGTGGACCGCGCCTGGGTCCGGGCGGCCTTCCACTCGCGCCATTCCCGGCGCCGGCGTGCGATCCGCTCGTTGTCGGCGGCGCGCTGGCGGCGCAGCTCCTCGCGCTGGCGGCCGTGCAGCCGCGTCCACTCGGCGCGCTGGTCCGGTGTGAGCGGTGTGGGCTGAGGTTGGCTCTTGGTCGCGCGGCGGGCGCGCGGCGGCTGCGGGTGCAGGACCGCGGCCGTCGAGCGCGCCTCGTCGCGGTCGACGCCGGCCTTGCGCAGCTCGCGGGTGGCGCCGATGCGGGCTTCGCGGGCCTCGCGGGCTGCGACGCGGCCGGGTACGACGATGCCGCCATGCTCGCGCTCGTACTGCTCGGCCCAACGGCTGAAACGGTCGGTGGCGCCCTTGTCGAGGTTCACGACCTTGCCGGTCTCTGGGTCGATGCGACTCACGAACACGTGCACGTGGGGGTGGTCCGTGTCGTTGTGCGCGGTGCAGACCGCGTAGTGCCGCTCGTCGAGGCCGATGCTCTTCAGGCCGCCAGCGACGGCGCTGAGCATCTCCGCTTTCGAAGGCTTGGCGCCTGGGGGCCAGTTGAAGACGAGGTGCGTGTACGGCTTCTTGAGCTTGCGGCCGCGCGCGCTGATGCCGGCCGCGGCCTTCAGCGCCGGGGCGTCGGCGGTGAGGCTCTGCATTACGCGGACCATCAGCTGAGGGTCGTCGATCGGCAGGCCGAGGCACGCGGTCCAGGCGACGCGCTCGCTGGTCGTGGGATGCGGGTTCTTGGGCGACGTCTGGTCGTGCAGGCCGTAGTCGACCATGCCGACGATGCCGAGTCCGGTTTCATAATGCACACCTCGCTATTTCACTGAAAATCCAGCACTTTCTGGGCCGAGCTCGATGTTAGCGGGCGACGCCTGGGCGGGATCGCGCCATCGAGCGCGACGATCTCCTCCTCTCGAATGGCCCAGGGCGCGCTCTTGCAGACCTGCCGGGCGGAGATCGTGCCGTCGCCGATGAGCCGCAGCACGGTCATGGCGCTCACGCCGAGCCGAGCGGACGCCTCCTTCAGCGTCAGTTCCCCACGTTCCGCCATCTCGCCGGGTCGATAGATCGGCACGCCGTGCCGGCGGCGGAAAGAACACACCCGCGCCTCGGTCCAGGCATTGCCCCGTCCGGTCTTCTTGCCGAGCCGATTCAGCGTCTTGGCGATGGCGCTGTCCGGCAGCTGGCGGGCCAGTCCCCGGATCAAGTCGCCGACCGTTGCGTCCGTGCACCAGCGATGCCGTCCCGGTCCGTTGCGCGGGACCGACAGGCGAGTGTGGTCGCCGCCCCGCCAGTGCAGCAGCAGGTCGATCCGATCATCGGCGAGCTTGACGACGACCTCTTCGAGCACGGCCCGCACGATACGCTTGCGCGTCTGCGCGGTCGCGTTCGGATGGGTCCAGGCCGTCTCCAGATCGGCTCCCAACGCCAGCAGGCGCTCATGCTCCGCCTCGGACAGCGTCTCGGGGCGGGCAGCCGTCAGGCCTTCGAGCTTCTTTTCCTGTTGTTGCACGTCGGCGAGCCGCGCGTTCCATCGGCATTCGAGCTCGCCGGCCACCAGCCGGTTCGCCGGGTCGACGGCGTCGTACTGGCGGCGCGCCAGGTCCGCTTCGTACCGCGCCTGGGTCAGCGCCAGCTCCGCCTGGCGGCGCGTTTCGGCGTGCTCTTGTTCGCGCATCGCGACCGCCTCGAGGGCCGCTTCGATGCCCAGCGGCTGCAACAACCGCAATACCTCGGTGGCCACCGCCGCGTCGACGCGCACGCCGCCGAACGCGATGCACGCGCGCGTCCCGTGGTTCAGATGCGCACCGCGGCAGCTGTAGCGAACGCACACGCCCTGGTTGCCGTTGTAGCTGACGTGGAGCCGCCGTCCGCAATGCCCGCAGCGCAGCAGGCCGGCCAGCAGCCCGTCCCCGCGGCGAACCGCGCCGCGGGCCACCGCGCCCACCCGCGTGGCGTTGTCGGCGATCACGCGCTGGTTCCTTTCATACTCCGCCCAGGAAACATAGCCCTCGTGGTGATCGACGATCAATACATCCCACTGCTCACGGTCCCGGAGCAACCCACGCCTGACGCGCTTGCGCCCATTCTCGACGGTGATGCGGCTCCCCGTGCGACCGAAGGCGTAGGCGCCGCCGTAGACCGGATTGGTCAGCAGCTTGTGGATCGTGCTGTACACGGGCAGCTTCCACACCACGCGCCGGCCTTCGCCGATGTCCTCGACCGCCGGCAGTCGCACCTCCTCCTGGCGCAGCCACAGATGCACCTGCCGGATGCTCTGCAACGCGGCGAACTTCCGGAACACCAGCCCGATCGCCTCCTGCACCCGCCGGTCCGGGTCCTTGGCGATGCGGTCGTGCCGGACCTTCACGTAGCCGACCGCGACGTTGAGGAACAACTCACCGCGCTGCGCCTTCTGACGCAGCGCTTCGAACGAGCGCTGGCGCAGCAGCGACAGCTCCAGTTCCGACATTGACCCTTGCATGCCGAGCAACAACCGGTCGTTCGGCAGGCGCGGGTCGTAGATCGCCTGCTCGTCGGCGAGCAGACAGTTCACCAGGCCGCAGAACTCGAGCAGCGTGTGCCAGTCGCGGCCGTTGCGCGCGAGTCGCGACGCCTCGGCCGCCAACACGATGCCGACGCGTCCCTCGCAGATCGCTACCAGCAGGCGTTCGAATCCAGGACGGGCAATGCCGCCGCCCGACCGACCGAGGTCGTCGTCCACCATCACCGGTTCGCTCCAACCGAGCTTGCGGGCACGGTCCGCCAGACCATACTGCCGCCGCCGGCTCTCGTGATGCTGGCGCAGTTGGTCCCGCGTCGATTGCCGGACATAGACGAAGGCCTGACGATTGAGATGGTCAGGTGTGATCTTGCTCATCGTTTCCCTCCATCTCCTGGGCGTCCCCCGGCCTGGTCACGGTCGCTGGTGCTGTCGCTGTCGCTTCGAGCAGCAGAGTTGCCACCAACGGGAGCACCGTCGCCCGTGTCCGTGCCCTCAGCGCCGGTCCCGGCTGCGTCTCCACCAACAGATTGCCTTGCTGGACTACCTGGATCCGTCTCAAGCCGCTCTCCTTCCTCCATGCCGGAGAACGACGATAGCGCCGCGTCAACAGTGAGACGGAGGTCGAGCAGACCGGTCAACGCGATGCGCGGAGGGTCCTTCACCGACAGCGCGGCGGCCGCGGGGTCGCACATCCAGGTCGGGACCTGCGCCAACGTGCCGTCCGGTTGTCGAATGACGAGCACGCTCCTGCCAGCACGCTGATGGCGGCGCACGATCTCCACGCGCTCCCCGCTCCGCGGATGGAATCGGTAGTGGATCGTCGCGTCGGAACGTTGGTAGCGGGCAGTATGGGACTGTTTCCCCGGGGCCGGAGGAGATGATCTTCCCGATCACGGCCACCTCGCGATCCGCTTGGCGACCGCGTCGGCGGCGCGGCGCACGGCCTCGAGGGTCCCGGCGTCGGGACGGCCGCGGGCGGAGTGCAACGCCTTGACGGCCTGGTTCAGGTTCGTGCCGAGGCGGCCGATGTCCCGGCGCAACGCCGCGGCGCCGGCGTCGTCCGGACCGGCCTGGGCGCCGGCGGTCGACGCGCGGGCGAGGTCCTCGCGGATAAGCGTGGCGACGGCGCGTCCGGACTGCCTGGCGCGGTGGCGCAGCGCGCGGATTTCGCTCGCGGTGAGGTAGACGCTGACCGCGTGCGAGCGCCGCTGGTCGGTGGCCAGCAGGGGGCGGCCGCCGCGGGTCGATGGCTTCGCCATGGGTCGTCTGCTCGTCCCAGATTGGTTAGCGCAGCGGTTTCACACAGTGAAAAACCGAATCTGGCTCCTACCGTCTCTGTCGCGGCGGGGAGTATACGGAACGGTGTGCCGCTAGCCAGACAAAGGTCTGCTACAGACGCGGGTTGCCTCCGGAAGCGGGACGAGCGGAAGGCGGACCCGGGTGGTTCAACTGGCTGTGGCCGCCTCGAGGTCGGGTGCTGCGCCGAGAATGCTGAGCGCACGGTCGGGCTGCGGACAGGTCCGAGCCCGCCAGCCCACAGAGCTCTACCAGCGCAAACAAGGGTCGCCCGACTCGGAGAGGTCGTCGAGGTTCGGAACGATCCCCGCGAGGTCGTCGAGCGTGTCGTCGTGGATCGCGCGCCACGACGTGTCGTCTTCGACGATGGCGGTGATCGCGACCTCGGCGTCGTTCAGGGCGTGCTTGAGCAGCCACCAGCGGCGCCTGGCGCAGTGGATGCAGCGCTGCGACTCGGCGTGCACCATGCGTCCGCAGGTGCCGGCGTCGAGGGGCAGGTCGACGCCGACGCAGCACAGCTTGCGGGCGTCGCGGGCGCGACGCATGTGCTCGCGGTTGGCGAGGCGCTTGCGCAGTCGCCGCAGCCATTGCCGGTGCTTCGGACGAAGCATGTTGATCAGCGTCATGGTGTCCTCCGGGGATTCGCCCGACGGGGCCGGCTGGCGTAGCGGCCGCCGGCGGCGGTTGGCCGCGGGCGGCGCCGTCCAGCCGTTTTCAGGCGTCGAGCGTGTGTGGGGTGATGGCCCGGCAGGGCCGGTGCGTGGCGAAAGCCGGCGTCAGGGACGCGGCGCGGGCCGCGAGGAAGCACGCCGAGACGTGGGTATGCCCGCCCGCGTCGTGCTCCCTGCCGCCGTTGCGATCTGCGTCATTGTCGCCCGCCCCGCTCCCTCTCCCCGGGGTACGTCGTCCGCGCGCCGACTCCGGGAGGCGCGCCGGGCCGGCAGGCCGATGGAGGGTGTCGACGTCGGGTGCGGTGCGCCGGGCGGCCTTTGCGTCGACGCGGTCTGAAGAAGGCGTGCCGGTCGTCGCTGTCGGTCTCCGCTCTCGACACCGCCAGCAACAGGTGCATGTGCGGGGACGCGGTCTGAAAGATTTGGAACCTTCAGTGTCCGTTCCTTGTGATTTCGAGGTTCGCGACCCGGTCACGACCCCGGTGTACCAAGTGATTGCCGCACAGGCTGCTGGCCTCCGCGCCCGTGGTCAGACCCTCTCCGCCATTGCTCGGCGTTTTCGGCGTGGATCCGAACACTGTCAAGAAGGCGCTGCGCTGGTTGCGGTAGCCCCTGGCACCAGTGGTAACCTCGTCAAACCATGCCGGTTCCGGCCACAGCCCCGAGCGCCGAACGCCTCGAAGCTGCGGTGAGCCTGATCGTCGAACGCCTCGCCCCCGACCAGATCATCCTGTTCGGCTCGGCCGCCCGCAGCGAGATGACGCGGTCGAGCGACCTCGACCTGCTGGTCATCCAGGGCGAGGGCGACAAGCGCTCCGCCTCGACGCGCCACGAACGATGGCAGTGCCCAGAGGCCGGGGGCCAGGTCGACGTCGTCGTGACGAACCGCGCGACCGCCGAGCGTCACCGCCTGAGCGCGGCGCATGTACACGGCGCCGCGCTCGAGGAGGGACGGACCGTCTACCTGCGCGATGGCGTGAGACGGATCGCCACCGGCCCCACCTACACTTGGAACGGCGGCGAGATGGTCAAGACGACGAAGTACGAGCCCGAGCACGCGGCCGAGCTGCTCGACAAGGCAGAGCGCCGGTGGCGATCGGCAAACCGGGAGGAACACCCGGAGGACCGGTGCAAGAATCTGCAGGAATCGATGGAGTACTCCTTCAAGGCGCTCATCACGGCCGACGGCCGCCGCTTCGAGCACCGGCACACACTGAACCACCTGTGGCAGGACGCCGAAGCGACCGGCGAGCGCATCGGCGCAACTCGCGATCCCGAACAGCTCGAGAAGTTGAGCCGATACGCTGGCTCGTGGCGCTACGATGAGACGCCGACCGACGAGGACGCGTCGCGGACCTGGGCGAATAACCGGACCACCGGCGAGGATGTCCTCGAACACGCGCGCTGGCGTGTGCCGCAGCTGATCGAGCAGACACGCCAAGCGCTCACCAGCCACGCGACGCCGGGACTATCGAGACGCGCCACCGACAGGCGGGATGAAGAGCGGCAGACCGAATGAGCGTCCATCGCCTGATTGGCGGCGGGCTGACGCTTGCCCGTGGCCAGACGCGGCCGACGGCAACGGGTGAGTGCACCCGGATGCCACGTCGTTTACCAAGTCGACCTGCGCGTGCGGCAGCCGCGCTGCCCGGACTGCGGCGACCCGGTCCTGGTGAGAGACGGCCAGCCGGAGCCGGAACGTACGCCGGACAAAGCGCACGGGTTCAACCGGCCGCGGTGGACGCAACCAGCCGGTGGAACGATGAAACCAGGATGCGGAATCGCCGCCGCGCTGCTGGCGCTGTTCATCATGATCGACCTGCTGAACGGACCCCCGCACTTTATCATCGGCATTCCACTCTACGCGCTGTCCGCGGTCATCGCGTTCGAGAATCCCGCCGCGGCGCTCTCCATCGCCGCGGGCGGGCTCGGTATCGGTCTGGTATTTTGGCGTCTCTGCCGCCGCTGCTGAAACAGCGCATGGGAAGCGCTGGCGCCCTGGGGCTCACGCCGGGGGGTTATCCCCATAGGCGCTAACTTGTTCGGGCCGCATGATCCTCCTGCAGCTCGGTCCAGGCGAAGTACGCTGAGAGTTGCGGCTGTCGGCGACGTGGCGGCTCCGCCAGCGCACCGGAGATCGTTCGCCAGTCACTGAACAGGCGCGCCAACGGGAGCGGCGGTTCGATGGTGCGCGCGACCTGGTTGAGCATGAATTTGAAGTCACGCCACGGGCTCCGAGGCCGCCGGCGCCGGCACATCGTAGCCCCAGGGGGAAATCGCGCGGGCGTGGTGAATCAACTTCTCCACCAGCAGCGCCACGAACAGCTTGCCGTAGAGCCACGCCTTGGCGCTGTCGTCGTCGTACTTCGGCAGGTGCCCCAACTGGGCCAGCGACTTGAAGCGCTTGAACACCAATTCGACCTGCCAGCGCAGGCGATACCACTCCAGCACGTCCGCGGCGGAAAAGGGCGGCTCGGGAAAGGTCGTGAAGACGATCACGTACTCGGCGAACCGCAGCGTGGCCGGTTGCACCTGGTTGCCCTTGCGGGCGGCGTCCCGGCGGATTTTCTGGTGCGCCAGGCGGATGGCTTCGGCGGACTTGCGCAGCACGCAGACCCGGCCCGCAACCTCGCACGCCGGGCCTCTGTCGTCGCCCGGCGCTGTGACCGTGGTCGCCCAGGAGCTGACCGCGCCCGGACGCGTGACCGACGACACCGCGGCCAGCAAGTCGAACGGCCGTCCGCCCGCCGTGTACAGCGGCAGCGACCCGGTATTGACACGCACAATCAGCCGCCCGCCCGCGTCGGCCACGTGGCGAATGCCCCGCGCGGTCGAATAGCCGCGGTCGGCCAGTACATGGTCGCCGGCGCGGATCGGGAACTGCGCCAACGATTCTCCCGTGCCCGGCCCCTCGGTCCCCGTCAGCTTGAAGAAATCGCACGTCAGCGACGGCAGGCCCACGCTGTAGTGCAGGCGCCACAGCGACCCGCTCGGTCCCGGTTCCTTCACCGTCGTCGCATCCACGGCCCGCACCTGGAACGCGCCTCCGGGGACGACCGCCAAGCCCTGCTCCTCGAACAGACGGACGCACAGCGCGTGCAACCAACCCTTGGACTTCTTCAGCCGCTTCATCAGCGCCACGTCCGACAGGTCCGCCAGATGCGCCTGTCGCGCGCGAACCACCGTTTCCCGCAACGAGTGTCCGCAGCCGAGGTGCAGCAGAAGGGTCCGCAGCAGGTTGTCGACCGCCTTGTCTTTGCGCAGCCCCTTCAGCGCCCCGGTGTCCTGCGCCAGTTCGCGCCAGTCCTGCGGGAGGAACGACAACAGCACCTCCCAGTCCTCGTCCACCGTGCCGGCTTCCGTGTCCTGCATCCGCAGGTCAGGATACGCCGGCCACGCCAAGAAAACAAGTTAGCGCCTATGGGGGTTATCCCCGCGCGCGCGGTGCTGATCTCAGCCTGGGACACGAAGACCACCGAGGCCAGGGTTCATCCCCGCGCGTGCGGGGCAGCCCGCTGGTCTGGGTGTTTCGGCAGGGTACCGACCTCACCTCTCACCATTGGCGCGGCGCGCCGGGTGTCGGAGGGTGTTTTCGGGACAGACTTTCGCCCCTTCTGAAACCCTGGACTGTGTCCAACTCTGGACTAGATGTTGGAAACAAAAGAGCAAGTAAAACGTGCACCATTTCTGGTGCATTTGGCGACAGTCAATATATTGACACACTGGAAACGTTGCCCGTAACTCCTTTTGTCAAACTAGAGACGTGGGTCTGCTGATCCAATCCAAGGAATTGGATCGACAAGTGAAAAACGCGAACAAGCGGCGAAAGTATGGCGTAGGAACGTGTCCCGGCGTGCATGTAGTTTCGCTTTTTCGTGGACGGTGTTTCCAGTCCTGGATGGAGCGCGCGTTCTCCGTCTGCTTCGGCCCTATTCGGGCTTCGGTACGCAACGGCAGAGGTGATCGAGCATTACTGTCGCGTGCAGGTTGAGCGGGACCTAGACGTTCGACTCGGTGTCGGGTTCGGCCTCGGACTGCCGGAGGGAGGCCACGACGTCGTAGGGCATGCCGTTGCTGTCGAGCGGGACGTGCACGTACCAGCCTTCGTGCCCGCGCAGGGCGATCCGGATCTCTTCGGCTGCTTGCGCTGCGCTGGTCCAAGTGCGCCAGACTGAGCGGCCGTCGACGCGCTCTATCGTCCAAGTCTGGCGATGTCCTGCAGCAGTTCGTCGGCTTGCCCGGCGTGGTAGGTGTCGGTCGCCGGTGGGAAGCGTACCGCCCCTGCGGCGGATCTGCCGGCGGCGGGCCGCGGCGTCCAGCCGGCGGTGGCCGGCTCGTCGTGGAGCAGGTTGCGCAGGAGGAGCTCTTCGGCGCCGTAGACCTTCGGCTCGCCGCACTCGTCACAGCGGTACTCGCTCGCGTCCGGCTCGACGCCGTCGGTCTCGGCGCCGCAGGCGATGCAGAAGCCGGCGTCGCCGTCGCGCATCGCGTTCTCGAGTCGGTCGAACGTGACATCAGCATGGACCGGGGTCGTCGTGGCGTTCATGGTCGTGCTCTCCTTGCCGGTCCGGGGCGCGGACCGCGGCGTGGGTTGGTGCGGTCGCCGCCGGCGTGGCGCGTTGGGTTCTCGACGTGTGGTCGGGTTTTCCGCGATAACGGAACGGCTTGAACGCCCCGGTCACGTCGCGGGCCCCCCCGCTGTCGTTCCCGAGTCGTCTGTCTCAGGTCCAATGACCGCCGTCGGGAATACTTGGGGCATGACTACTTCCCACACGTCCCGGCCGCAACTGCTGAAGCTCGCCGAGGTCCAGGAAATGACGGGCCTTGCTGTATCAACCATCTACCAGGCGATGGCCGAGGGCCGGTTTCCGAAACCGCTGAAAGTCGGTGCGCGCGGCGTGCGGTGGCGCCTGGATGAAGTGCTCGCGTGGATCGACAGCCGGCCGCGCGGCGGTTCTGCCCGGCCGGCGTAGCGGCCGTCTGCTCGATGACCGCGCCGGCGACCCGTGCCGGCATTCGGCTGTCAGCGGCGCCGTCGTACAAACGAAGCGCCGGCCCGTGAGAGGGGCCGGCGCGGATTCCCGCAGGGTCGAGGAGCCAATACCCCACCCTGCGGCCACGGAGATGCGTTGCCAGAGCAGTATACAGGCCTCGATCCGCCACGCAGCGGCAGCGTCGAACCCGGCGCCGGCCACGAGCCCGACGAAGAACCTCGGGAGTGTCACACCGGCTGCGAGACCCTGGACGAGGTCGTCAGGCAGGCCGGGGTCTACGAGCCGGCCAAGAACCTCCCGACAGGTTGGCGTCTGCTCTCGGACGTCGACAGCCTCGACGGCGATGGGCCGCCGGTGGTGGTGCGCAGCTTGGCTTGGAGAGGCCGGGTCACGTTGCTCCACGCCCGTGAGAAGGCCGGAAAGTCGACGCTGATGGGCGCGGCGGCGGCGGCCGTGACGCGCGCGGCCGCGTTCCTGGAGGCGCCTACGTGCGCGGGGCCAGTCGTCTGGTTCGGGGAGGAGCACCCGTCCGACGCGAAGACGCGGATGGAACACTGGGGCGCTGACTGCCGGCGCATTGCGTTTGGAGACCATCTCACCCGGGAGCCTGACGGAGGCAAGCCGTCCCTTCAAGCGATCGTGGCGTGCGTGAAACCGGTCCTGGTGGTCGTGGACACCCTGGCCCTGTACGCCAGCGTGCTCGGGATACGGGATCTGAACAGTGCAGGGGAGCTCGGTCCGGTCATGGCGGACCTGGCGGCGCTGGCCCGCCGGATCGACGCGGCGATCGTGGTGCTGCATCACAACAAGAAGAACACCTCGAACGGCACCCCGCAGGGCGAGTACCGCGACTCGACCGCCATCGCCGCCGTGGCCGACATGATCGTCTCGCTCGACGAGGAAGGCGGCGCCGCCGGGAACGCGCGGCGGCTCACGCTCAAGGGCCGCTGGTCTGAACCGCCGCTGGTGGTCACGCTCGGCGAGGATGGATACTCAGTCGATACCGAGGTTGCCAGCGTCGAACCCGCGCCAGCGCCCCGCCCGCTCCGCGAGCGCGTGCTGTTGCACCTGCTGCGCTGCGCACCGGCCGCCCGCCCGAGCCGCACCGAGATCCGGCAAGCGCTGAACTGCGAGGGACGGCGGTACCAGGAGCTGATCGCCGCGCTCGATTCCCTGGTCGACGTCGGTGAAGTCGATCACGCGAAGCGTGAGGGGAAGCGCGGTGAGGGGTACGCCCTGACGAGCTCGGGACTGCCCGCGGCGGAGGCGCTTCGCGCGAAATGTTCCCGTTCCACCCCTGGGGGCGGAACACGGAACATTTCGTGAAGTGTTCCGCGTGTTCCGCCAATGGGAACGGTTGCGGAACACGTGTGGAACAGCTCGCGGAACCGTTCCGGGGACGTGTTCCGCGCCAGGGGGCGGAACGGCTCGCGGAACACGATCACCGGCGCAGGGGCACGACCTTGGCCCGCTCTCCGGCGAGGTACTCCGCCCAGTCGTCCATCAGCCGCCGGCGGCGCTCGAACAGATCCGACCGCGCATAGGCGGCCACCGTCGGGTTGCGTACGGAATGCGCAAGGCACGCCTCGATCACGTCGTGCCGCGCACCCGTCTGTTCGGCCGCCCAGTCGCGGAACGACGACCGGAAGCCGTGGGGTACTGCCGCGATGCCCTGCTCCTTGACCAGCTTCGAGAGTGTCATGTCGGAGAGCACCTTCCCGCGCATGCTCGGGAACACGAGCTCGTGCCCGTCGCCGGTCACGCGCGCCTGGTTCAGGATCTCGATCGCGCGCCTGGACAGCGGTACCCGGTGCTCGGTGTTCGCCTTCATGCGCTCGGCCGGCACGGTCCACGCGGCCACGTCGATGTCGATTTCCCGCCACGTCGCCCGCCGGACTTCGCCTGAACGGGCCGCAGTCAACACCAGGAACTCGAAGGCCGCCTTCGTGGCCCACCACGCCTTCGACGCGCGGACGGCTGCGATGGCGCCGGCCACTTCGCGATGTGGAAGCGCCTGCATGTGGCGCGCGGTCGTTTGGTGTCGGGGCAGGGCCTTGCCTATGGCGTCTCCGGCCGGGTTGTCCGACCGGTGCCCCTGGGCGACCGCCCACTTCATGACGGCGCTGATACGTTGCCGGACTCGCCTGGCTGTCTCGGGCTTGTCGTGCCAGACGAGGGTGAGGATCCGCAGCACGTCGGCCGTGGTGACGTCGGCTACGGCCAGATGGCCGATGTGCGGGAACGCGTAGTCGCGCAGCGAGGCTTCCCATTGCGCCGCGTGCTTCGCGTTTCGCCAGCCGGGACGGTGCAGTGCGAGGACGTGGCCGGCGGCTTCCTCGAAGGTCGGTATGCGGCGCTCACGCCGCCGCTCCTCCAGCGGGTCACCGCCCGCGCGCGCGAGCTTGCGGTTGGCGAACGCCGCTTGACGAGCTTCAGCCAGCGACACCAGCGGGTAGCCGCCGAGCCCGAGCCACCGGGGCCGGCCGCGGATCACCAGCCGCTGCACCCAGCGGCGGGCGCCGCTCGGGTCCACCCGGAGACTCAACCCGTGCCCGTCGGAGTAGAAGCCGGTCCCGGCGTTGCGGACGAACTGGGCGCTGAGCCGCTTGTCGAGCCGCCGCTTGGGGGGTGAAGGCATCTGGTCGGGCGCTCGCGTCTACAGATCCATCTACATAAAATTTGTAGACGCGAAGGCGAAAGTCGGCACGCCAAGATCCCCGTTCCGCGTCTACAGTTCCGTCTACAATTATTTTCTGGAAGGTAGCGGTAGAGACCGAAACAGTCAAGACCAGCAAGGAATAATCAGCGATTTCCTCAAGGAAACGCCCCGGAATGCTGCCGGAACTCGACGGCATCCAGCGGAAGGGCGAAAATAGAAGACACTCTCTCCGCCACTCCAGCTCCGCGCAAGTGTCGGAGAGAGTGGTCTTCGGGCGCTCCGGGGCTGGCGCCCTCGCGGGCGCGAATCCCCGCGCTGGACGACGCCGTTCCTGCCCGCCGTATCGCATGGGGAGGGCGTGGCTCTCAGGCACGCCGGCGCTCGCGCGGCTGCGGACCTCGCGCGGTTGATCGAACTCCGCGGGCCGGCGTACACTGGGGCTTCCGCGCGTGGTGACGGGTCGCGCCGCGGCTCGGAACCTGTGCAATTTCAGCCTACGAACCGCGTCAGGGCCGGAAGGCAGCAGCGCTAAGTAGCCACTGACATGTGCCGCAGGCTCTTCCGGGCCGCGGTGGGACCCGTGTCCGCGTCCGCCGGTCTTCGACCGCGCGCGGCGCCGCACCGAACGAGCGCGACCTTCGGTCGCGTTGGGAGTCTCGCTGGCGCGAGACTCCTATGGCGCAAGCTTTCTAGCCCTGGCGACGGATGGCCTACCAGGTTCTCGCACGCAAGTACCGGCCGCAGCGGTTCGATGACGTCGTTGGCCAGCAGGCCGCCACGAAGACGTTGCGCAACGCGCTCGCCCAGGGGCGGCTCGCGCAGGCGTTCGTGTTCGCCGGTCCCCGCGGCGTGGGAAAGACGACGACGGCGCGCATTCTCGCCCGCGCGCTGAGCTGCGCGACCGGGCCGACGCCGGATCCGTGCGGGACGTGCGACGCGTGCGTGGAGATCGCCGAGGGGCGCGACATCGACGTCCTGGAGATCGACGCCGCCACCCATACCCAGGTGGACAACATTCGCGAGGTGATCATCGCGGGTCTGGCGATGGCCCCGGTCCGTAACCGCTACAAGGTCTACATCATCGACGAGGTTCACCAGCTCTCCAGTCATTCGTTCAACGCGCTGCTCAAGTCTATCGAGGAGCCGCCGCCGCACGTCGCGTTCATGATGGCGACGACGCAGCTCGAGAAGATTCCGGAGACCATCCTGTCGCGGTCGCAGGTCTACGAGCTGCGGACCATCGGGCGGCAGCAAATCGCACGACAGTTGCGGATGATCGCGGACGCCGAGTCGATTGCCGTCGACGACGCGGCGCTGGGGCTCGTCGCCCGTGCTGCCGACGGCAGCATGCGCGATGCGCAGAGCGCATTCGATCAGGTGATCGCCTTCGCCGGCCAGACGATCGGGGTGGACGACGTCTCGACCGTGCTCGGTCTCATCGGACGCGATCCCGTGCTCGACGCGGTCACAGCAGTCGCCGACGAGGACGCCGCCGCGGTGTTCGATCTCGCGGGACGGTTCGTCGAGGCGGGCTACGACCTGCGGCTGGTCTGCCGCGAGCTCTCGCGCGCGATCCGCGATCTGCTGGTTCTGGCGATCGACCCGGCGCGGGCCGACGATCCCGAGATCGCCGGCGAGGGTGAGCGCGACCGGCTGGTTGCGCTCGCGCGGCGGTTCTCTCGGGAGGATCTGATGCGAGGGTTCGACGCGATGGACCGCGCCGAGGCCGAGATCAGGAGCGCGTCGCAGCCGCGCTACCACCTGGAGATGGCTCTGCTTCGCTGGATGCACCTGCGCCAGCTCGTGCCGCTCAGCCAGTTGCTGCAGGGGCGCGGCGCTTCCGCGTCCGCTGGTTCGCCCCCCGCCGGCTCGCAGCGGAAACCGCCCCACGACGCACCGGCGGCGCGGACCGCTTCGGCGGAATCGGCCTCGCCGCCGGGTCCGACCCGCTCGACCGGTGAGTCCCGGGTGGCTCGGACCCCCGCCGCGTCGACTCGAACCCCCGCCGCGTCGACTCGGACCCCCGCCGCGTCGGCTCGGACCCCCGCCGGTGAGCCCGAGGCGTCCGACGCGAAGGACAGGCTGCTGGCGGAGATCAAGCAGGCCAATCGATTCTTCTACGGCACCGTCGCGTCGCAGGCGCAACGGATCGAGATCGCGGGAGATCGCCTCGTCTTCGCCTTTCCGCCGGCGCGGCGGACGCTGGCCGACCAGTTGAAGGCGAAGCGGGAATGGATCGAGACGCTGTCCGCCAAAGTGGTCGGGCGGCGGTTGACGGTCGAAGCCGTGCAGGAGCATGCGACCGAGGCGCCGGTTGCACAACAGCAGGGCAGTCCGGCCGCGGCGCAGGGCGCCGGCGGGGGGCTGGATGGCAAGAAGCCGGCGGCGGCGGGTGGTCCCTCGGCCGCGGACGGTCCGGCGGCCGAGTTGCGCGCGCGCGCCCTGGGCGATAGCGTCGTCAAGGCGATGTTGGAGCTGTTTCCGGCGGAGATCACCGACATCGAGAGAATCTGATGAACATTCAACAAATGATGAAGCAGGCGCAGGAGATGCAGGAACGCCTGCAGCGCGAGCTAGCCGCCACGGAGGTCGAAGCGACGGCGGGGGGCGGCATGGTGACCGTCGTGATGAACGGCGTCAAGCAGGTGCGCACCATCACGATCGATCCCGAGGTCGTGTCCGCGGACGACGTCGAGATGTTGCAGGACCTCATCGTCGCGGCGGTCAACGACGCGCAGCGCAAGGTCGACGAGGAGGTCGCAGGCCGGATGGGCGGCATGATGGGCGGCCTGCGGATTCCGGGATTCGGCGGATGACCGAGCTCGGACCGCTCCAGGCCCTGGTCGACCAGCTTCAGCGGCTGCCGGGAATCGGGGCCAAGGGCGCCCAGCGGCTGGCGTTTCATCTGCTCCGGCAGCCGCGCGACGACGTTGAGGCGCTGGTCGCGGCCATCCGCGACGTGAAGGAGCGGATCTCCCACTGCTCGGTCTGTCACAACATCACGGACGCCGACCCCTGCTATTACTGTACGCACGACGGCCGCGACCGCAGCGTCATCTGCGTGGTGGAGGATCCCCACAACGTGTCCGCGGTGGAGCGGACGAAGGAGTTCAAGGGCGCCTATCATGTCCTGATGGGGGCGCTGTCGCCGCTGCAGGGAGTCGGTCCCGACGACCTGCGCATCAAGAGCCTGCTCGATCGCGTCGGCCGCGGCGACGTCGCCGAGGTCATCCTGGCGACGAATCCCAACGTCGAGGGCGAGGCGACGGCCATCTACCTGGCGAAGCTGCTGAAACCGCTCGGCGTGCGCGTCACCCGGATTGCGATGGGACTGCCGGTCGGGAGCGACATCGAGTACGCCGACGACGTGACGATCCACAAGGCGATGGAAGGGCGGCGCGTGTTGTAGGCAACGGCGGGGCGTCGGGGTCAGCCGCGGTCTTCGCCGAGGGGCCGAGTCCGTGACAGCGTGCCGGCCGCCGTCAGGGCTTCCAGCACGCGGGCGGTCGCCGGCGCGCGCGTTTCCTCGCCGGCCGGACCGATGTCGCGCTGCAGGCGCTGCATGCCATCGGCGTCGTCGATGTCGTACCAGGCCGCGATTCGTTCGACGGCGATCCCGGACCGGGCGGCGGCGCGCACCGTGTCCTCGAACGCCGAGGACGTGCCCCAGCGGATCCCGGTGAAGAGGTCCGGAACGGCGCCGCCCGCGTCGGGCGCCGCCAGTCCGATCAGATAGTAGCCGCCGTCGTCGGCAGGGCCCAGCGTCACGGTTCCGGGGCTCAGTCGCGCCAGGGCGTCGGCGACGTGTGCGGCGGGCAGCGTCGGCAGGTCCGATCCGATGATCACCACCCTGGTGAAGCCGGCGGCGAAGAGATCCTCGAACAGGTTGCGCTCTCGCGCGCCGAGGTCGTCTCCGCATTGGGGGAGCAGCACGGTGTCATCGACGCCGAGCGTGGCGAATCCGTCCGCACCGGCGCCGGGCGCGTAGGCGAGGCGCAACGCGACGTCCGGCAGGGCGCTGCGGATCGCCATCGTGTCCTCCAGGAAGGCGGCGTAGAGCCGCCGCCGGTCGGCCTCCGCGGGGACCGCCTGCCGCAGGCGGCTCTTCGGCGCGCGGGCCCCGGCGGGGGAGCGCGCCATGACCGCCACGACCGACGTTCCCGGCGTTTCGGCCGCAAGTCTGCGCGGGGACAGCCCGCGGCGCGCCAGCGCCGCCATGCCGACTGCCATCCAGACGAGCATGCGCGCCGTGCGCGTGGTCGCCAGCGTGACACCGGTGGTCTCGCCGAATCCGAGCAATGTCGCGACTGCCGCGGCGCCGGCCTGGTCGACACCGATCCGTAGCGGGACCACCTTGAAGACTATGTTGACGAAGCGGTTCGCGGCTTCGAAGACGAAGACCTCCACGAGCGTAGGGGCTCGAGCGCCGATGACCGAGAGCACGACGAATGCCTCCCCGACCGCCAGGGCGTGGAACGACATCTCGAGCGCGGTGACGAACAGCACGCGCCGCCAGGTGCGCGGGTAGTCGCGGTGGATACGCGATTCCGCGTCCCGGGCGCGATCCGCCGCCCGTTCGAGAGCCGCGGCCGCCACGCCGCGCCGCGCGAGCCAGCGGAGCGGCCCGCTGGCGGCGGGGACGCGATGCCAGATGAGCCAGTGCGTGCCCGCCACGAACAGCACGAGGGTCGCCAGAGGCAGCCCGTAGAGCAGCCAGTCGGCGGCCGGCGGCCGGACAATCATCACGAGCGCGACGGCGCCGGCGCCGATCACGACGACCATCGACAGGGTGTAGAAGAGCGTCTCGACCGCCAGCGCCGGAACTGTGCGTCCGAGCGGCGCGCGGTCCCGGACGTAGAGCACCTTGACCGGCTCGCCGGCGACCAGACTCAGCGGGGTCAGGTTGGCGACCGCGTCGCCGGCGACGAAGGCCGGCAGCAGATCGCGCAGGCCGAGGCCGTGTCCGGGCGGCAGACACCGCAGCCAGGCCAGGGCCCGCGCCGCGAAGCGCAGGCCGGACAGTCCGATAACCAGGCCGAACGTCCAGCCCAGCTCGACGATGCCGCCGGCTACGGTGCCGATGCCGGCTTCGTGTAGGTAGTAGCCGAACAACGTCAGGCCGCCGAGGGTGGCGAGGAGACTGCCGGTTCCGGGGCGCCGGCCGGCCGACGCGGAGCGTCTGTGCATGGGGAACGGAGGTCGCCGGCGACAGACCGCCAGCGCGCTGCCATAATCGGCGGGTCATGGAGTCGGTCTCTCTCCAGTTTCCCGTTGCCGTCATTCTACTTGGTGGCGGGCTGGTGGCCGGCTTCGCGGGATACCCGCTGCTGCGGCCGCTGTTGGCGCTGTACGGTTTCATCGGCGGCGTCATCGTCACACCCACGTTCGCCGACCAGCTCGACGGCTGGTGGTTCATCGCGGCGACGCTGGCCGGCGGACTCGCCGGGGCGGCCGTGGCTCTGGCCGTCTACCTGGCCACGGTGGCGCTCTTGGGGGCCGGCGCGGCAGCGTTCATCGTGCACCTGGCCGTCGCGGGCGACCCGGAGATCTGGCTCGTGGTCGCCGCGTCCGTGCTCGGCGCCCTCATGGCGCTGATCGTCCGTCGTTACGTCGTGATCATCGCCACGGCGTTCATCGGCGGCTGGACCACGCTCGTCGGCGGGCTGGCGCTCTCCCGGGACCAGGCCGCGATGGCCGCCACCGCGGGCGACGTTTCCGGGTTGTTTCCGCTGGTGCCCCTCGAAGGGCAGGAGGCGTTCGCGGCCGGTTGGCTCACCCTCGGCCTGCTCGGATCCGTGGTCCAGCTCTTCGCGTCGAGGCGGGTTCAGGGCGACGACTGACCGTGCTGGCGCCGGCGGACTGCGTCCCGGTCGCGGGGGGCGCAGCAAGCGTGCCATGGAGATGGTATGATCACCGGTCTTGCATGTTCCTCAGTAGCTCAATTGGCAGAGCATCCGGCTGTTAACCGGAGGGTTGCTGGTTCAAGTCCAGCCTGAGGAGCCACCCTCTCTTCCCGCCCGTTCCCGTAAATCCCCATAAACGCCCTGGACACGGGGGTTTCCGTGCGCTTCGAAGTCCTTCCCGTTCCGCCGGGTTCCCGCCCAATCCCACATACTCTGTGGTAAATTATGTGGGAGTCCCGTGTGGGAAAAAATGGGATCGCGATGTGGGAAAAGGGAGGTCGCATGGGACGGTTGACCGCCGCGACAGTGCGCGGACTCTCGAAACCGGGCCGGTACGGCGACGGCGGGACGCTTTACTTGCTCGTCGCGCCCAAGGGATCGCGCAGTTGGATCCAGCGGCTCGTCATCAACGGCAAGCGCCACGACATCGGCCTGGGCGGGTTTCCGCTCATGTCGCTCGCCGAGGCCCGAGAGCAGGCCTTCGAGAATCGCCGGCTCGCTCGCCGCGGCGGCGACCCGCTCGCCCACAAGCGCCGGCCGAAGGTGGTAGTGGCAACATGAAAAGGGACCCCGTGGCCACTTGAAAAGGGACCCCCTGAGCACTCAAGGAATGGCGTTCCTGCGGCGATGAATCGATGGGACGAGACCGGGTCGTCTCGTCGACATCGCCAAGGAGGACGCGGAGGTGATCAGGATGAGTCAGTGGGCCGAGATCCGCCACCTGCATCTGGTGGAGCGGGTACCGAAGAAGGAGATTGCGCGGCGTCTGAAGTTGGACGTCAAGACCGTGCGCCGGGCCGTCGAGCGGCCGACGCCGGCGGCGCGGGTGTCGCCGCCGCGGGCCAGCAGCCTGGACCCGTGGCAGGACCGGATCGAGCAGTGGCTGCGCGAGGACCGGAAGTTGACCGCGAAGCGGATCCGCCGGTTGCTGCTGCCGTTGGCCGGCGCGGTCTCCCCGCGCACGGTACGCCGCTACGTCGCGGCGCTGCGCAGGAGTGTCACGTCGAAGGAGGCCTTCGTGCACCGCAGCGTGGCTGCCGGCACGACGATGGAGGTCGACTTCGGCGAGTCGTGGGTCGACATCGCCGGGGCGCCGTGCAAGGTCAAGTACCTGGTGGCGACGCTGCCGTTCTCGAACGCGTACTTCGCCAAGGCGTATCCGGTCGAGCGGCTCGAGTCGCTGCTCGACGGCATCGAGTCGGCGTTCAAGTACCTCGGGGGCATTGTGGACCGCGTTGTCCTCGATAACACCACGTCACCTACTCGGTGCCGGTCCGTCACGCCTGGCGGCCCGTGTGGGTGAAGCTGTATCACGACCGGGTGGCGATCGCCGTCGGCGCCGAGGTGGTTGCACAGCATCGGCGGGCGTTCAGCCGGGGCGCCAAGGTCCTCGACCCGTTCCACGTACTGCCGTTGCTGGAACGCAAGCACCGGGCCGTGGCCGAGGCGACGGCTCTGGTGGACTGGCGGCTGGCGCCGGTGTGGGAGCAGGTGCGGGCCGAGCTGGCCAGGCACACGCGCAAGCCCGATCAGGAGTGGGTCCGGATGCTGCGGCTGATGGAGACGCACCCGGTCGCGGCCGTCGAACGCGCGGTGGCCGCCGTGCTCGAACGGCATTCACCGCGCCCGGAGACGGTGCGGCTCCTCCTCTGGCAGCAGCAGGCCGACCCGCCGCCGGTCTGCCCGCCGGTGACCCGGGTGCGCCCGGAGCTGGCGCAGATTACGGTGCCCGCCCCGACGCTGTCGGCCTATGACGCGCTGGTGGAAGGGGGTTGCTGATGGCGACCGCCATTGTCGAACCCCCGCATCTGGAGACGGACCTGAAGACGCTGTGCCTGTCAACGGTCGGGGCGCAGTGGCGGCCGCTGGCCGAACAGGCCGCCCGTCAGCGGCAGGCGCCGGCCGACTACCTGGCCCAGTTGGTCCATCTGGAAGTGACCCAACGCCGGGAGCGCCGTATCCAACGCCGCATTCACGATGCCCGCTTCCCGATGCTGAAGACGCTCGACGCCTTCTCCTTCGAAGCGCAGCCGGCGTTGGACCGCGACGCGGTGCTGGCGGTCTTCGACTGCCGTTTCGTCGCCGACGCCGCCAACGTCGTTTGTTCGTCGGCGGCGTCGGCACCGGCAAGACGCACTTGTCCATCGCCCTGGGGATGGCCTGCTGCCAGCACGACTACCGGGTGCGGTTCGTGACCGCAGCCGAGCTGGTCACGATGCTCGTCGAAGCGCAGCAGGAACGCCGGCTGGCCCGCAAGCTCGCCCCGCTCGCCCGCTTTGACGTCGTCATCGCCGACGAGCTGGGCTACGTACCGCTCGACAAGGCCGGCGCCGACCTGTTGTTCGGCTTCATCAGCCAGCGCTACGAGCGCTGCAGCCTCGTGGTGACGACGAATCTGCCGTTCGCCCGCTGGTCCGAGGTCTTCCTCGACCCGACGGCCGCCGCCGCGGTCATCGACCGCATCGTCCACCACGCGACGGTACTGACTAGCGCGCCGGCCAAAGTAGTTGACGCCGAACCCGCGTCGGCTCGACAGAATGCTCAACTGCGTCGAACACCGGATAGCGACAACCCGCGCTGTCGGGCCGACCAGCGTGACCGTGTGCTCACCGGCGTCAAGGCGCGTCGCTGCGCGACGCCCCCGCTACGCGGGGCTGCGGCCTTGACACCGGCTCCGCGCACGGTCACAGGCAATCTTGCCCGACAGCCGGAAAACCATTTCTTCAAGGAAGGAGGAACTCACCGATTGACGCACTGAACGAGACGGGCGCGGGGTCGTTCCGGTACGCAGACGGCTTCGATTCCCGCGACGGCGCTCGTCACCGGGGGGTCCCTTTTCACGTGGCCACAGGGGGTCCCTTTTGTACTTGCCATTTCCACACCCCCGACGCGGCCGAGGGCAACGTCGTGATGGCCCGGATCGGGACCGAGATCACGCTGAAGTGCTTTCAACCGGCCGGCCGACGACCGGGTCGAGCTGAAGCCGTGCAGCAGCAACCCCGAGCACCGGCCGATCGTCATCGACGAACGGACCGAGGACTGGGAGATCGTCGGCGTGGTCGTCGGCGCGATGGTCGGACCGCCGCGACAGGGTCTTCCAGGACCGTGAATCCTGGAGCGGAGCCTTACCTGCTGTCCAGCGCTTCTTCGCGGAGGAGACCGTTCGACGCTCGGCCTCGGCGCCAGCGTCCGCTTCGGGCAGGCGACCCTCGCTCAGCTCGCCGTCGCCGGGATGACACCGCAAGCCACCCGAGCGCCGCCGCCCCCGAGCGCTGCGGGCACGTCCGAGTAGTTGTCGCCGCCGGCATGGACCATCAACGAACGACCCACAACGTCGCTCACCCGGACTCGCCGCGCCACGACCGGAACGGTCGCGCCACCGCCGCCGTCGACCGCCAGTCTCGGCAGGTCCCCAAGATGGCCGTTGCCATCAGGGCCTTCGTGACGCCCCGTGTTCGCCGGATCGTAGTGCCCGCTGGCGTTCTGCCCCGCCATCCCGCAATCAGGATTCACATGAATGTGGAAGCCGTGCTCGCCGGCCGTCAGCCCGCTGAGATTCGGGGTGAGGCGGGCACCTTCGGCCGTGTCCTCGATGAGAACGGAACCGAGCCTCATGCCCGAGTCGGTCGCGTGGACGTCCACTGTCAGCGAGGGCATCTCCGATGAGGCCGCAGGCGATCCGTTGCATCCAGCGAATCCGACAGCCAACAGGACTGCCGCAGCGCTTCGCATTTCCGCATACCCACCGAACTTCTTCATGTGCCCTCCGACACTGCTCAAGCCCGCCGCGGCTGAGCGCCGGCAATTCGCGCAGAACTTCTTCGTCCGAGATGTCCGCGACGAACTGTACGCCACGGCCACGTCCGCGTCAAGGGCCGCATGCGCGTCGACAAGCCACCGTGGACGTGCGTTATAGAGGTTCGTCAGCGTTCGCTTCTTGAGCGCCTTTGCCGCGTCCTCGTCGCGGGGAACCGGCCGCCTCGGATAGCCGGGAACCGGCTCGCCCACCCCACTCCCGCTCGGGCTGGTTCTGCCAGCGGTCGCGCCGCTCGACCAGCCGTTGCGCTTCCAGGGCTTCTGCCTATAGCAGGCGGGGTTGAGGGGTACGCGGCCGGTGATGGGCAGCGCCACGCCGGCCGCGAGCATCGCCGTCAGGGTCCGGCCGCGACCCGGCGGCAGACGGGTGTACGGAACCTCGCCGGAGGGCCCCCTACCGGTACCCGCAGTCGGTGGAGGATCGGATCGTCGCCGAGCTGGGTAGGGTCTACGGTCCGTGCCCGCGCCGATGCCGTCCGCCAAGAATCAAGGGCTTGATGCGAGCATGCGTGGCGTTCGCACCGAACGTAGCGGCAGATCCGCAACCCATTTAATTTCAGTAGTTTATAGAACTACCGCGGCGGCCGTGTACAGTTTCGTGCACAATTCTCGACTGGATTGAACTGGACGAACCCAGCCGTACGTGGACCGTGGACGGGTGTGGACGGTGGACGGGTAGCCGTTCGGTGAACCCGGTATGGCCATGCGGCTGGGCCCGGCCAAACGCGCCGTCGGCGTCCGGAGAAATCCGTGCAGACTGACCAGCTCGCCCTGCCGGGCCAGTGCGTTCTTCGCCGCACGGCGCGCTTCCTGGCGCCGCCCACTTCAACTCGTCCGCCTCTTCTCCGCTCGCTCGCCGGTTGCCAGCTAGGCTCGGAGCACCCGGTCGTGAATCGCGCGGGCCAGCCCCGCCTCGTCGTGACCGGCCGTCAGCGGCCACCCGCAACGCTTGAGCTCGGCCACCGCGTTTCCCATGACGACGGGATGCTCGGCCAGCTCCAGCATGTCGACGTCGTTGAGGTTGTCGCCGACGGCCATGATGGCGGCCTGCGGGACTTGGCGCCGGGCCGCCCAGTCCCGGAGGGCCGCGCCCTTCGAGCAGCCTTCCGCGATGACGTCCAGGAGCGAGAAGTCGCGCTGCTCGTACTCGGTCAGGGTGACGGTGAGGGTGCGGGCGCACGGAAGCCGGCGCACCCGGCCCGCGAGGACGCGCATGTCGGCGACCCCTCCGGTGAACGCGACCTGGACAGGGTCGTCGTCGACATGGGCGTCGTCCTCCCCGAGGAGGGGTTCCTGGAGGGGCTGCGGACGCTGTGCGACGAGCACGGCGGCTTGCCCGGGCCGCGACGGGCCGGGACCGCGCCTGATGGAGCAGGTGGCGCTGGCGGGGCCGGTATACCAGGCCGGCACCCTGTCGGGCGATGGCGGCGGAGTATCCGTTCGACCGATCCGAGGTCCTTGATCCGGGCGCCGCGGGCCCGCCGGATGAACGGCGGGGCGCCGCCGACGGCGGAGAAGGCGCGCACGGGGCTGTCGACCCCGCCGGGGAGAATCCCCTTGGCGCGGGCGAAGAGGCGGGCGGAACGGCTTCGGCCTGCAGTGCTCATCGGCGGGGAACGATATCACGGCGGCCGCGCCCCGCGCCCCGCGCGCGGCGACCGCCGCGCTGCATTCCGACCGGCGGTGCATCCCGCCCGACCGCGGGGGTTCCGCGGAGCGGCCCCTCGCCCCGCGGTCGCCGTGCGCCCGACAGGCTCCTCGTCACGGCCCGGTCGGGCACGGGCGGACTCCAACCATGCCCGAGGCGCAGTTGACGGAACCGCTCGATCGCGCGGCCGAGAAAGGGGGCTTGGAGGAGATGTTCGCGGCGTTGGAGGCGGACCCGCAGCCGGCCGCCTTCGCACAACGGGTCTATCGCGAGGCAATACGGCGCGGTTTCGACACCGCGGACCGTCAGGTCGTCATCGGCGCCGGCGCCGCGTGGATTTGGAACGTCGCCGGCGAGCAGTTTCCCGACGCCATCGAGATCGTTGACATCTACCACGCCAAGCAGCACCTGTGCGACGTCGCCAAGGCCATCTACGGCCCCGGGACCGACCTGGCCGACGGTGGGCCAGGGACCGGCGTGCCGAACTCGACGCCGGCCGGCTGTGCGCCGTCGTCGCCGCACTGCGCATCCATGTCGAGACCACGCCCGAGGCGCGAAAGTGCATTCACTATGTGTTCAGGAACCGACACCGCATGCGCTATCCGCAGTTCCGGGCCAAGGGCCTGTGCATCTCATCGGGCGTCGTCGAGGCCGGATGCAAGCAGATCGGCGACCGGCTCAAGCGCGCCGGTATGCGCTGGACCGTCGCTGGGGCCAACGCCATCATCGCCCTGCGCTGCTGCATCCTCAGCGGACGCTTCGAGGACTTCTGGGAGCAACGAGCCGCGAATGCCGCCTGACGCTCATCTCACAATGATGTCGTGCACCCCGTCCGGGTTGATCGGTCGCATGCGGAGTGCCAGAATGGCATGTCTGGAATGGCGACCTTCGACAGGAGACGACGGATGAACAGGTGGTTGACCGTGGGGTGTCTGGCGGCGGTGGCGGCGTTCGTCCTGGTGGGCGGTGCGGCGGTCGAGACCTCGTCGGGGGGCGGTGCGGGGCTCCCCGCGGCGATTCAGGAGACGACCAGCTCGACGCTCGACGGCGTGTTCACGCCCGCCCAGGCGCGCCGGGGGCGGCGCGTCTACGACCAGAACTGCTTGTCCTGCCACGGACAGGGCCTGCGGGGCGATGAGATGGCGCCGAGCGTCGCCGGCGCCGATTTCATCGTCTTCTGGACCGAGGTGCCGGTGGGGGCCCTGTTCAATCGGATCAAGCTGACGATGCCCGCGGACGGGCCGGGCCGCCTGTCGGACCAGGAGTACACCGACGTCGTGGCCTACCTGCTCGACCGGAACGCCTATCCGGCGGGAGAGAACGAGCTGTCCACGGACGAGGCCGAGCTCGACAGGATCATGATCGTCGCCGCCGAGTGACGCCGGGCGGCGACCCCGGGGGTGCCGTCTGCGGACCGCGCCGGCGTCGTTCCGGACCGCTGGCGCGGGTCCCGGACCGCGCCGGCACCGGCCCCCGGACTGCCTGCCGCCCCGACCGCCCGCTCCGGCTGCGGGAGCGACCAGCCCGGAGAGCGTCGCCTGCGGCTCCGCTCACCGCCCAACCGACCCTGCCAGGAGTCCGCACCGTTCTACGGCGCAGACTCCTAGTTAGTTCGGCGAGCGACGAAAAGTCACCAGGCCAGTAGGAGGAGCCTGGGCCTGTGGTGAGCACCGAGCACGAGGAGGAGGAAAAGGATCAGAAATCTCCCGCCCCTGCCCGGTCCAGAGTGTACCACCGAGCGCCAGGGCAACATCGGGCTCGGTCCTACCCGACGAGGACGAGGTGATCGTCGCCCGACGGCTGGTCGCGCGGAAGTGCCTCTACGACGTCGATCTCAACCCGGTGGCAGTCGATCTCGCGAAGATGTCGCTTTGGCTCGCGACGCTGGCGCGAGACCACCCGCTCACCTGCATCAATCTTGGGCCCCCTACCCGGGCGGCCAGGTCATGTCGCGGCCGGCGAGCAGGTGCAGATGGATGTGGAACACCGTCTGGCCCGCCGCGGCGTTGCAGTTGAACACCGTTCGGTAGCCGGCGTCCGCGTGCCCGCGGTCGGCCGCGATCCGGCTCGCCAGGTGCACCATCCCGCCGACCAGGTCCGTGTCGTCTTCCGTCAGGTCGTTGAGGGTGGAGATGTGGCGGCGCGGGATGATGAGGGCGTGGGTGGGCGCCTGCGGGTTGATGTC
Source organism: Vicinamibacterales bacterium (assembly GCA_965116825.1). Lineage (GTDB taxonomy): Bacteria > Acidobacteriota > Vicinamibacteria > Vicinamibacterales > UBA8438 > WTFV01. The sequence continues at coordinate 815,842 of OZ220736.1, read as the reverse complement.
GCCGAACGCGACGAGGCGTTCGTCTTCGTGGACGATGTCGGCCGGGATCTCGCGCGCGGCGATCTTGCAGAACAGGCAGTCGGCCATGGGTGGTTCTCGGTCTCAGGCGAGCGCGGTTTCCGGGGATCGGTCGGCCGCGATGACGGCGGTTCGCGGGATGCCCTGGAGGTCGGGTCGGATGTCGAGGAGTTCGACTCCACCCGTCGCGGCCACGAGGTCGCGGAGCGCGTCGGCCTGACCCGTTCCCATCTCAACGATGAGCCGGGCGCCGGGGTTCAGCCCGGCCGGCGCCGCGTGCAGCAGATCGCGCAGCGGATCGAGGCCGTCGGGTCCTCCGTCCAGCGCGATCCGGGGTTCGTGGAGCCGTACCTCCGGGGCCAGCGAAGCCAGCTCGCCGGTCGGCACGTAGGGCAGGTTCGCAACCAGCAGATCGAGCCCCCCGCCACCGCCGGCGGCAGAGCCGGCGAGCCAGCCGCCGAACGTGCCCTCGACCCAGGCGATGCGCTCGGCGACGCCGTGCTCGGCCGCGTTCCGGCGGGCCATGGCCAGCGCGGCGGGCGAGATGTCGATCGCGGTCACCGCAGCCCGCTCGAACTCGCGCGCGAGCGCCACCGCGAGACAGCCGGAGCCGGTGCCGACGTCGGCGATCCTGAGCGGCGCGCTCCGGCGATCGCCGAGCAGCTCGACCGCGGCCTCGACGATCAGCTCGGTCTCCGGGCGCGGCGTCAGCACCGCGGGGCCGACCGCGAAGGCGAGTCCCCAGAACTCGCGGCGCCGGGTGATGCACGAGACCGGCTCCCGCTTCTGCCGGCGCGCGACCAGCGGCGCGTACCGCGTCTCGAAGCTCGGGGGCGCGGGGTCGCGCCGTCGCGCGAGCCAGGCCGCGCGATCCCACCCCAGTGCGTGACGGGCCAGGACCTCGGCGTCGATCCGCGCTTCGTCCGCGGCAACGCCCGCGCGCGCCAAGCAGTCCCGCGCATGCGACACCCGGTCGACCAGGGGCACGGCCCCGTCGCCCGCGCGCGGTCCCGTCACGCCGGCGCCGCCTCTTCTTCCGACTTCAGCTTCTCGGACTGGTAATGGGTGACGACGGTCTCGACGAGCTCCCCGAGTTCGCCGGCCAGCACCTCGGGCAGCCGGTGGGTCGTGAAGCCGATGCGGTGGTCGGTGATCCGGTTCTGGGGGAAGTTGTAGGTGCGGATCTTCTCCGAGCGTTCGCCGGTGCCGACCTGTCCGCGCCGGTCGCTGGCGATCTCGGACTGTTGCCGCTGCAGCTCGATTTCGTAGAGGCGCGACCGCAGCACCTTCATCGCCTTGGCCTTGTTCTTTATCTGCGACTTCTCGTCCTGCTGCGAGACGACGAGTCCGGTCGGCAGGTGGGTGATGCGGACCGCCGAGTATGTCGTGTTGACGCTCTGGCCGCCGGGGCCGCTGGAGCAGAACGTGTCGATGCGCAGGTCCTTGGGATCGATCTTGATGTCGACCTCCTCGGCTTCCGGCAGCACCGCGACCGTGGCGGTGGAGGTGTGGATGCGCCCGTTCGCCTCGGTGCTCGGGACCCGCTGCACGCGATGCACGCCGCTCTCGTACTTGAGGCGGCTGTAGACCCGCTTGCCCTCGATCAGGGCCACCACTTCCTTGATCGCGCCGACGCCGGTCTCGTTGGACGAGAGCACCTCGACGCGCCAGCCCTGCTCCTCGGCGAAGCGCTGGTACATGCGGAAGAGGTTCGAGGCGAACAGGCCCGCCTCGTCGCCGCCGGTGCCGGCCCGGATCTCCAGGACGACGTTCTTCTCGTCGTTCGGATCCCTTGGCAGCAGCAACACCTTGATCGCGCCCAGAAGCGTGTCCCGGCGTTCTTCGAGGGCGAGCAGCTCCTGCTCGGCCAGCTCGCGCAGGTCGTCGTCGTCTCCCTCGGCGAGCTCCCGCGTTTCAGCCAGCTCCTCGACCACCGCCTTGTACTCGCGGAACTGCTCCACGAGCGGCTGTATCTCGGAGAGCGACCGGGTATGGCGGCGATACTCCTGCTGGTCGGCCTGGATCGCCGGATCGGCGATGAGCCCCATCAGCTTGTCGTACCGCTCCTCGATGGCGTGCAGCTTGTCGAACATGACCGATCAGCCTCCCGAAACGGGCGGCAGGAACGCGATCTCGTCGCCGTCGGCGATGCGGGCGTCCATTCTTGCGTACTCCGCGTTGACGGCGACCGAAACCGCGCCGCGGTAGGCGGCGAGCTCGGGATGCTCGTCCGCCAGCAGCGTCCAGACCGTGTCGGCCGTGGCTTCTGCGGGCAGCTCGCGCGCCAGATCGGCGGCGCCGGCGATGTCGCGCAGCCGGGCGAAGAGTCGGACCGTTACGCGCATGCCGCCTGCAGGGCCCGACCGCGGGCCTCCTCGTCGTCGGGATCCGCGGTGGCGCCCTCGATCCAGACGTCCCCGCCCTCGAAGAACTCGTGCTTCCAGATTGGCGTGATCTGCTTGATGCGCTCGATGGCGTAGCGGCACGCCGCGAACGCGTCGGCGCGATGCGGTGACGCGGCGGCGATGGCGACGCTCGCCTCGCCGATCGACAGCCTCCCGATGCGGTGGTGCACGGCTACGTGCGTGTCCGGCCAGCGCTCGCAGGCCTCGGCCGCGATGCGTTGGAAGGACTTCACCGCCAGCGGCTCGTACGCTTCGTATTCCAGCCGGTCCACACGGCGACCCCGGTTCTCGTTGCGAACCGTGCCCAGGAACGACGTGACGGCACCGGCGCTCGCCGCCGCGTCCGCCAGACGGTACGCGACGAGGTCGATGATCGGTTGCAGTTCCAGCGGCTCGGTGGTGACCACGAAGGCCGGCGCCCCCATGTCCCGGCAGTATAGCAGCCCGCGGGGAGAGCCCGTCGCCTCAGCCCGCGCCCCGGCCCGTCACGCCGGCACGCGCCGCGCCGGGCCGTCCGTGACCGAGAACGCTTCGGCCGCGGCCGAAGCGGCACGCCTGCCGGATCGCCGCGGCGACGTACCGCTGGGCATCTTCCGCGGCCGCCGGCAGGGCAAGCCCGGTGGCGAGACCGGCGGTGAGGGCGGCGCTGAAAGCGCAGCCCGTGCCGTGCGTGCTGCTGCCGGCGGGACCGCCGACACGCGTTGTCGCAATTTCGACCACCCCGGTACCGTCGTCGAGGACGTCGACGACGGTGTCCGTTCCGTCGAGGTGCCCGCCGGTGACGATGACGGCCGCCGCGCCGAGGTCTCGGATGCGCCGCGCCGCCTCGCGCGCCCCGGCGAGCGAGGTGATCTTCGTGCCGCTGAGCCGCTCCGCCTCCATCCGGTTCGGCGTCACGACCGACGCCAGGGGCAGGAGCCTGGCCTTCAGCAGGCGGAGGCCGCTCTCGTCGAGCAGAAGGCCGCCGCTCGTCGATACCAGGACCGGATCGACGACCGGCCGGAGGGACAGCGCCTGGAGCCGCTCGCAGACGACGGCGACGATCGAACGGTTCGCGAGCATCCCGGTCTTTGCAGCCGCGATGGGGAAGTCGGCGGCCACGGTCGTGATCTGCGCCGCGACGACTTCCGGGGTCAGGGGCTGCGTACGGGAGATCTCGTGCGTGTTCTGTGCTGTGACGGCCGTGAGGGCGCTCAGTCCATGGACACCGTACGCGGCGAACGTGCGCAGGTCGGACTGGATGCCGGCGCCGCCCCCCGAGTCGCTCCCGGCGATGGTCAGGGCAGCGTGCATGGCGGGCGGCGGGCGCCTATCCGGCCGGCGGCCCCGCGTCGTTGCGAACGAAGACCAGCAGGTACTGGTAGCGGAATTCGTCCTCGCGCGCCAGGAGTCGGAAGCCGGCGGCCTGCGCGTCGCGGATGACCGTTTCGGGCTCGACCCGCTCGTCGAGCGGCGGGCCGGGGCCGCCGCCGTCGAGCCGGTACTCGACGATGCCGACCCGTCCCCCCGGCTTCAGCCGGGGCATGACGTTGCGCAGCAGGGTGACCGGATCCTCGATCTGGCTGTACACCTCGACCATCAGCAGCGCGTCGATGGGCCCCGGCAGCATCGGGTTGCTGGGGGTGCCGATGATCGCCTGCACGTTGGTGAGCCCGGCCCGCCTGACACGGCGGTTGATGGACTCGATCATCTGTGGTTGGATGTCTTCGGCGTAGACGAGACCGTTCGGCCCGACGCGCTGGGCCAGACGCACGGTGAACCACCCGCCGCCCGCCCCGACGTCCGCCACCACCGCGCCGTCGAAGATGCCGAGGGCGTCCATGATGAGCTCGGGCTCCTGCCAGGCGTCCCGGTCCGGTCCCTCGAGCACGCCAAGGTCTTCCGGCGGAAAGAGCCGACCGTGGGAGGGCCGTACCTGCGCCTGGGCGGCGGAAAGGCTGAAGAGCAGGACGGCCGAGAAAAGGCCGGCCGCCACGCGCGCGGCGCCCCCTGTCGTCACGTCCATCCTCCTATCGTAGCCCGACAACAGTCTGCGCGGTGCGGCGGCGCAGACTGCTAGGACTCTTCCGGGCACGGCGCATCCGGTTCGGCCACCGGCCGCATCGAGGGACGCGCGTATCCGCGTCCGGCGGCCAGCACGTCGAGGTCGCTGGTCTCCAGGTCGAGCACCGGCAGAATCGCGAACGGCGTTGCCGCGGGCAGCTCGATCTGCTTCAGGTAGCCGCCGCAAGCCCGGCAGAACTCGATGCGCCTGCCGGTCTCCGCCTCGCCGGCCGCCGCTGTGAGGAACGCCGTTCCTGCCTCGGCGCAGTAGACGCATGCGTCGGCCCGAGGCCTCCAGTCGGCCCCGCAGAACGAGCATCGCGCGTGACGCGCTGCGTCCCGCGACTCGGCCAGCGCAGGCCAGGAGCCGCAGGCGGGACACTCGCCGCGCGACCAACCGCGCAGGGCGCTCCGCACCTCCGGCGGCGCGGACGAGACGGACACCAGCGCGTCGTGCTGGAGCCGGTGGGCCACCGGCCCCACGGCGAGCTCGGCGACCAGCCAGACCAGGTCCGGGGCGACGCCGAGGTGATTCGCCCGCTGGCGGATCGGCTCCTGCCGGCGGGCGAGCGAGGCGCGCAGCAGCGACCCCGGCTCTATCTCGCCCCGTTCGATGACCGCGCGCACGCGGCGCGCCGGGTCGCCGGCGCCGCCGGCGACGAAGTCGTCGCAGAATCCCAGCAGGAACGGCAGCAGCCGGTCGACGTCGAGATCGACCGCGAGGTCGAGCACCGGGGTCCGCTGCCGACCGAGGCGTTCGAGCAGATCGGCCGGCGCCGCGCTCGTATCGCGGGTTATCAGGTGGACCTCGGCCATCAGCTCCACGCTGCGCGTCACGAGCACCCGCTGCATGTCGACGGCGGCGCCCAGCTCGGGTCGCGCCTCCGCGAGCCGCAGCCAGCGCCGCTCCGCGTCGTCCAGGGGATCGTCGTGCGCCATGCGGCGCCAGTATCGCACGGTCCGGGAGGCGTGTTCACGCGAAGACGAGGCGCGCTATACTGGGGAACGCACCAGGGGAGATGATCGAAGTGGCTGAAACTACTACTCTTGTGAGCGGGTTCGTGGCCGTGACCGATTCGGCGGCGGGTAAGATTCAGGCGCTGCTGACCGAGGAACAGAAGAACGACGCCGGCTTGCGCGTGTTCGTTCAGGGTGGCGGCTGCTCCGGGTTCCAGTACGGGTTGATGATCGAGGAAGGCTCGGGCGACGCCGAATCGGACAAGATCTTCGAATCGAACGGCATCAAGCTGTTCGTGGATCCGATCAGCGTGCGCTACCTGGCGGGAGCCGAGGTCGATTTCGTCGACAATCTCATGGGCGGCGGCTTCACGATCCGCAATCCGAACGCGAAGTCGACCTGCGGATGCGGACAGTCGTTCGGCGTATGACCGCCCCCGATTCAGGCAGGCTCGCGGTGCGGTTCGCGCCGTCGCGGCGCCGGCCGCAGCCGGCCGATGCGAGAGATGGATCCGCAGTCTGAGTACGTAGAGCGCCTTCGCCCTCCCGGCGGCCGCCGGTCCGGCAAACGCGACCTGATCGTCAACGTCTTCCTGCAGCAGGACGGGCACCTGAGTGCCGACGACCTTGTGGACGTGGTGCGCCGCGACGGCAGGAAGATCAGTCGCGCGACGGTCTATCGCACGTTGCAGTGGATGGTCGAAGCGGGGATCGCCCGCAAGGTCGACTTCGGCGAGGGCCGGTTCCGGTTCGAGCACTCCTACCGCCATCCCCGGCACTTTCACCTGATCTGCAAGAGCTGCAACGAGTCGTCCGAGTTCCTGTCGTCGGACATCGAGGGGCTGATCGAGGAGATCTCGGCGGCGCGCGGGTTCGAGGCGGGCAAGAGCGTGGTGCAGATCTACGGCACCTGCGAAGCGTGCAGGACCGGTCGCCGGGCCGTGGCGGACAAGGTGACGACGGAGTTGCTCTTCGCCCGCGACGCGTTGCGTATCGCCATCGAGACCGAACGCAGCGGTCTCGAGTTCTACCGCCGCGCCGCCCGGCTGACGCGGGACGTGCGCGGGCGCCAAGTGTTCAAGAAGCTGGCCGAAGAGGAGAAGGAGCACCTCGCCACGCTGGAGGCGCGCTACGCGGAGCTGCTGCAGCAGGAGCCGAAGCTCGAATCGCACCCGACCTTTCTCTTCTTCAAGGGGGCGGCGAACGGACTGTTCGCGGCGGGGGCCGAGGAGCTGTCGCGTGGCGTCGACGACAAGGCGGCTCTCAAGATCGGCATCCGTTGCGAGCGCGGCTCGCATCGTTTCTTCAAGCGTTACGGCGAGCGGTTCGAGGACTCGGAGGGCAAGCGGATCTTCCTCGAGTTCGCCGAGGAGGAACGCGAGCACCTGGAGTTGCTCACCCGCGAGTACCGCGCGCTCCGCGCCCGGCAGTCCAAGACGCCGGCAGAGACTCGCGCCAAGCCGACACGGCGCGCGAGTGCGTAGCGGACCGCGCGCCGATTCTTCGTTTTTCGTCGGCTGCCCTGCCTTCCGGTCCAGGCCATGATCGATCTGCATACGCATACGACCGCTTCGGACGGTGCGCTGGCTCCGCCTGCACTAGTCGAACGCGCCCATCGCCTGGGGATTCGCACCCTCAGCGTCACCGATCACGATACCGTGGCCGGGATTCCGGCGGCGGCGGCGGAAGCGGCGGCGCGGGGCATGGAGTTCCTCCCCGGCATCGAGATCACTGCCGTTCACGAGCGGCGCGACGTGCACATGCTCGCCTACTTCCTGGATCCGCCGCCGCCGGGACTGGCAGCCTTTCTCGAGCGCCAGCGGCTGGACCGCGCGCGGCGCGCTCGAGAGATGGCCGCGCGGTTGGCCGCGCTGGGGGCGCCGATCGACATGGAGGACCTCATCGCCGGCGCCGAGGCGGCCGGCAAGGCGGTCGCCAGGCCGAGCGTCGCCCGTGCGCTGCTCGATGCCGGCCACGTCACGAGCCTGCAGCAGGCCTTCGACCGCTGGCTGGCCGACGGCAGGCCCGCCTACGTGCCGCGCACCGGCTTGTCGCCGGTCGAGGTCGTCCGCCTCGTGAAGCGGTCCGGCGGCGTCGCGGGGCTGGCGCATCCGGGGTTGCTTCGCAGGGACGACCTGATCCCCGAGCTGGTCGAGGCGGGACTCGGCGCCATCGAGGTCTACCACAGCGACCACGACGGCGGGGCGCAGTCGCGCTATCTGCGTCTGGCCGGACAGCATGGCTTGGCCGTGTCGGGCGGCTCGGATTATCACGGCGACGACCATCCACGCGCTCGCTGCTTCGGACGAGTGGGTCTTCCGCGCGAGCGGTTCGGGCCGTTGCTCCAGCGGGTTCGGGAGGCGCACGCCGCAGTCAGCGAACAGTCGAAGCAACCGGAGGTGGTGCAATGACTGCGGCCCTGGTCACGGCGACGCTGCTCGGGATCGGAGGCCTCGGGTACGTCACCGTCCTCGGCTTTCTGGTTTCCGCCCCGGAGCAGATTTCGCACCACGTGACGTTCGCAATCTTCTTCACGTTCATCACGTTGCTGGCGCACTCGATGACGATGTTCTACTTGATCGGCAAGGGGAAGGCCATTCGCGAAGCGGTGACCGACGGAGGACTGTCGGACGAGCTGCATCTGGCCGTGGCCCGCGCGCGCCGTCCCGTCTTCTCGGTGGGGACGCTCGCCATGGCCCTGACGATGCTCGCGGCCATTCTGGGGGGCGGCGTCGACACGGACGTCCTGCCGGTCGTCGTGCACTCCGTGCCGGCCATCCTGGCGTGCGTCACCAACCTGCTGGCGTTTCGCGCCGAGCTGGTCGCACTGGCCACCGCGGCGGAGTCGGTGACCGAGGTCAACCGGTTGCTCGAGTGACGCGGCTGCTCCTGTTCGACATCGACGGGACCCTGCTGCTGTCCGGCGGAGCCGGTACGCGCGCTCTCAACCGGACGTTCGAGGAGATGTTCGGCGTCGCCGGCGCGTTCACCGGCATCGCGGTAGCGGGACGCACCGACCCCCTCATTCTGGGAGACGCGCTCGATCGCGCCGGGGTCGCGGCGGACGCGGCGGCGCGCCGCAAGTTCCTCGCGCGGTACTGCGGGCACTTCGAGCGGGAGATCCTCTTGCCGGGGCCCAGGAAGGGGCTGATGCCGGGGGTGCGTCGCCTGCTCGACCGGCTGTGGAAGAGGCCGAACGTGGCATGTGCGCTGCTGACCGGCAACATCGCCCGCGCGGCACGCATCAAGCTGGAGCACTTCGCGCTCCAGCGCTACTTCGTCTGCGGCGCCTACGGTGACGATGCGCCGCGGCGTGACGATCTCGTGCCCGTTGCGGTCGGCCGAGCCAGGCGCGCCGGCATCGATGTGGCCTCGGCGAGCCAGGCGGTTGTCATCGGCGACACCCCGCTGGACGTGCAGTGCGCTGCCGCGGCGGGCGCCCGCTCGGTAGGTGTCGCGACCGGGTCGTTCACGGAAGAGGAGCTACGGCGCGCGGGCGCTGACGCGGTCCTCCCGGATCTGACGGATCCGAGCCGCTTTCTCCTTGCCGCAGGCTGAACTGCCAAGCCGTCGTCGATTCGACGTGGCGTCAGGTGGCGGAAGCGCCTGGGAGTCGAACCCAGCCCCCCCGCGCCAGCGGGGAGCGACCGATTTTGAAGACCGGGAGGGCCACCGGGCCCCGTTCGCTTCCCCGCGGTGGATTGGGCTGTCTGGATTTATGCTGGCTGAGCGCTGGCGCAGGAACGCACACACACTCCAAGAGCACATGCACCGTTGGCGCACGCACCCCACGAAGCAAACGTGACGGCCTGCCTGGGACGCGATCTGAGGACGACGGACCTCTGCCGGCCGACGACAGGAGCCGCCGGCTAGCCTTCGAGCAGACGAACTTCTCCGGCGCGCGGCCCCTTCTCCGACTGCTCAGGAGTGAACTCGACACGCTGGCCCTCACGCAGGAGCTCGAACACAGCGCTGCGCACCGCACTGCGGTGGAAGAAGTGCTCGATGCCGCCCTCGTCGCGGATGAACCCGAAACCCTTGTCAATCAACAGACGTGCAATAGTACCGCTCGGCATGCCGTTCCTCCGCGGGAGCGCGCCTCCAACCTGACCGGCGGACACCACGCTCCCTTGAGCCGCCTGCACCTGCGCCGCCGCTTTCCCCGAACGCCCCTGGAGGCTTCGGCACGGGTGCGTAACTGGAAGCAGGCAGTCTAGTAACGTCGCTGTGAGAAGTCAACCACGTTTTGGATCGCCCGGAAGACGGGCGGTTGCGCGCCTAGCCCGCTTCGGGCGTCGCCGCTCCGGACGGCTGCGGCTTCGGTTTCTTGGGCGGTGGGTAGGTCGTCCAGAAGTTGCGCCCGCATGCCGCGCACTTCCAGAACTGCTGCGGCGGCCAGGGCTGTCCGGGCGCCGGATCCCGGAGCTCCATGTCCTGCCCGCACCGCTGGCAGCGAATCCGAATGTCCACGTTGCCGTTGCTCATGTGGCAGATTCTAGGAGCCTGCGCCGTAGAACGCAACGGGAGTGAGCTCCGCGGCGCAAGCTCTTGGGGCGGTGGGGGCTGGGGGCAGGTACGGAGCCGTGCGACGGGACGGGCGGCGTCGGGCTACGATCACGCCGTGATCGTGCCGGGCCTGATTCTCGCCGGCGGCCGGTCGTCGCGCATGGGACAGCCCAAGGCGCTCCTTCCGGTCGATGCCCGGGACACTTTCGTGAGCCGGCTGGTGCGCACCCTGCGCGAGGCCGGCGTGGACGACATCGTGGTCGTGGCGGCCGTCGACGGGCCGATCGACGCCATCCGGTCGGCGCTGGCGGTTACCCCGCCGGAGCCGCGCATCGTGCTCAACCCGGCTCCGTCGCGCGGTCAGCTCTCGTCGCTGCTGACCGGTCTCGAGGCGCTCGACCGCCCCGGCGTCGACGCGCTCCTCGCGACGCTGGTCGACATTCCCCTGGTGGGCGCCGCCACCGTTCGCGCGCTGCTCGAGTCGTACGCACGCACGCGCGCGCCGATCGTGCGTCCGTTGCGGCCGGTCGATTCTGCGCACGGACACCCGGTCGTGTTCGACAGGTCGATCTTCGGCGCGCTGCGTCACGCCGACCCGCGCGCGGGAGCGAAGCCCGTCGTACGCGCTCTCGAAACGGCGATCGAGAACGTGCCGATAGAAGACCCCGGCGCCTTCCTCGACGTCGATACCCCCGAGGTGTACCGGCGGGTGTTCGGTCGATCGCCGCCGGCGAGCCTTGCGCCACGTTGATCGGACGCGCGCGGTTCCCTAGAATGAGAGCAGGGCGGTCAGCCGTCCGGGTGGGCCAGTGGCGCAGTTGGGAGCGCGCGTGAATGGCATTCACGAGGTCACGGGTTCGACCCCCGTCTGGTCCACCATTCTCTTCTCCCACCCTCCGAGCCGTCAGTACATGGTGAACATGCGCTGAGTTTCGGCGCCGTCGCGGGTTCTGGTCAGGGCCAGCATCAACAGTACGCGCGCCTTGACCGCCGAGAGGCTTTCGCCGGAGACGCGTCGGCCCGCGCCGCGCGAGTTCGCCGGACCGGCCGGCGACGCGCCGCGCCGGAGACGAGCCGGCACCCTGCCGCCTCCGGTTCGCGAGGTGATAACTACCACGACACCATCGCTGATGACGTCGTCTATCGCGTCGGCCTGCGACGGCGTGGTCGCGCCCGCGCCAGCCGCGGCGACCACCACGCCATCGGCGCCGAGGTCGCGGGCCGCCCGGATGAGGTCGCCCGATGCGCCCACGTAGCTGGTCAGCAGGACCACGCGCGGCAGCCTGTCGAGCCCGGTCACGTCGAACTCGGTCCGGCGGGTGTGCCGGCGGGTCGGCCGCCGGTAGTACTCGATGCGGTCCGCGTCGACGACGCCGAGTACGCCGTTGCGGCCCGAGTCGAAGCTGTCCAACCGTTGTGCATGCGCCTTCCGCACGTCGCGCGCCGCGTGGATCTCCTCGTTCACGACGACGACCACGCCGCGGTTGCGCGAGGCCGGCGCGGCGGCGACGCGGACGGCGTCGAGCAGGTTGGCCGCGCCGTCGTAGCCCGGAGCGTTCGGCCGACGCATCGCACCGACCACGACGATCGGGCGGTCGGTCTTGACGGTCAGGTGGAGGAAGTAGGCGGTCTCCTCGAGCGTGTCGGTCCCGCTCGTCAGGACGACGCCGGCCAGATCGTGCCGTGTGGAGAAGAGACGGTTGAGTCGACGGGCCAGCGCGAGCCAGTGCTCTGTCGTGAGCGAACTGCTTGCAAGGTTCGCGAACTGTTCGGTCTCGAGCTCGGCGTAGCGCGCCGCCGCAGGAATCAGGTCGGCCAACTCATCGGCCGTCAGCCGCCCGTCAGGATGGTTGGCGATCGTTCCGCCGGTGGCGACGAGGCGGACGGTGGCGCGGGGGCGGAACTGCGCGCATTCAACCGCGGCCGGCGCGGCCGCCAGCCAGATGCCGGTCGCCGCCGGCAGCCAGCGTCGAAGAAGGCGCATCGCAGCCAGAGTCAACCCGCAGCTACTATAGCGAATCCGAAGCGACGCCATGGGCGTGCGAGAGCCACCTTACGAGCGCGTCGAGAGCGTCGCGCGGCGTCGCGCCGTAGAAGGGCATCAGTGCTGTCGGAAACCCGGCGGAGCGGAGCAGGCAGGCGCGCCAGCGGTCTCCCCGGACGGGTCTGACCTCGATGGTGTAGTTCTGGCCGCCGATGGTCTGCTCGAAGCGCTGAATGGTAGTGGGCATGAGAGTCACGGTGGCAGCGCCGGCCGCGGACCCGGAAATTCTAATGAGCCGTCCGAGTCAATCAAGCGAAAGCCGACGCGAATGCCGCGTCCACAAGCCAACGGAGCGCGCAGCGCGCAGGAAACCGGTTCAAGAAAAAACTGTGGTTGCCGGGAATCCACAGGTCGAGCACAGATTCTCCACAGTGTTTGAGCAACCGGAATTCGGGACTGCACGTAGGCGAAGTCCCGGCGGGGCGTGCGCCGGCGGCGGCCGGTTCGGATGCGGCGGGGGTGCACCTTGATCACGCCCCGCGAAACCCACCTGCTGCGGGCGCCGACGCTGCGGGCGTTCCAGCGCGCGATCGTGGACCAGGTGACCGGCTGCATCGGGGCGTCGCGGCCGGCGGCGGTGTTGATACCGACCCGAGCGGCGTCGGGTCAGTTGCGGCGCACGCTCGCGGCGGCGGGAGTCGGGCGCGGGCAGGCGGCTCTGGTTACCCGGAGCGAATGGTACGAATGGCTGCTCGAGCGGTACGGGGCCTGTCCGCCGTTGCTCACCGCGGTGCAGCGACAGGTCGTCGGCACCGCCGCGGCCGGCGACGCCAGGGCCGACGGCTGCGTTCCTCCGTTTCGCCTGCGGCCCGGCATCGTCGCGGCGCTGCTGGCCTTCTACGATCAGCTCCGGCGCCAGCGCCGCTCGGTCGACGCGTTCGAGCGGCTGCTGCTCGACGAGCTCGAGCCGAGCGCGGAACTCGATCGCGGAGCCCGGCGTCTCCTGCTTCAGACCCGTTTCCTGGTGGCGGCGTTTCGCGCCTACGACCGCAGGCTCGACACCCTCGGCCGCGTCGACGAGCACCGTTTGCGGGAGCGGTTGCTCGCGGCGGAACCGCTTCGAAGGGTGTCGGAGATCGTCGTGACGGTGCCGGACCACGTGGCGCACGCCGCCGGTCTGTACCCGGCGGACTTCGATCTGCTGGCGCGTCTTCCGAGGCTGGAACGGGTCACCGTCATCGCGACCGATGGGGTGCTCGACAGCGGGTTTCGGGAACGGCTCGACGATCTGTTGCCCGGCCTCACGGAGTCGCGCGCCCAATCCGAGGGCGGCCGGCCGGCCGTCGTCGTCGTTCCGGATTCGTCGGCGGAGCGGCCGTACTTCGTCTGGCGCGACCGCGAAGAGGAGCTGCGCGGGATTGCGCGCCAGGTGCGCCGCGGTGTGGCGGTCGACGGGCGCCTGCCCGCGGCCGCCGCCGTGGTGGTGCAGCGCCCCCTGCCGTATCTGTATCTGGCGCCTTCCGCGTTCGCCGCGGCCGCGCAGCCGGTGCGTCCGGGCGATGCGCTTCCGCTCGCCGTCGCGCCGTACGCCGCCGCGGTCGATCTGGTCCTCGCGTTCGCGGCGAGCGGGTTCGATCGCGGGCCGACGGTGGAGCTGTTGCGGTCACCGCACTTCCGTTTCGAAACGGACGCGCCGCCGCCTGCCTCCGGGGCTATTCGCGCCCTCGACCGTGCGTTGTCCGAGTTGCGGTTCAGCGGCGGACTGGAGCGGCTCTCCAGCTACGCCGCGGAGTGGGCCGCGGCGGCGGGAACCCGCCGCGGGGCGGCCGGCGCCCTGCGCTGCGTGCTCGCACTGGCCGAGCAACTGCGTCCGCTCCTGCAGACGCGGCCGCTCGCCGCCCAGCTCGAGACGCTCCGCTCGTTCCTGCAGCGCCATGCATCTCCCCTCGATACCGTCGAGCCGGCCGGCCGCGCCGGTGAGGGGCGAGCGCTCGTCTGGCAGGGCCTCGAGGCGCTCGAGGCGGCGAATCGTTCGCTGGACGGCGCCGGAGGTGCGGTCGACGTGGCCGGGGTTGCGTCGGTCGTGCGGCGCTGGATCGAGAGCCGGACCCTTCCCGCGGGCGCGCCGGCCGAGGGCGTCCACCTTCTGGACGTCCAGGCCGCCGTGTACGGGCGGTTCGACGACGTGTTCGTCGCCGGTCTCGTCGAGACCGAATGGCCCGGGCGCACGACCCGCAATATCTTCTATCCGGGCGGTCTCCTGGCAGGGCTCGGCTGGCCGCGCGAGCGCGACCGCCTGCGAGCCTCTCGCGCCGCGTTCCGCGATCTGCTCGGACTCGCGGCCGAGCGCGTCTGGCTCTCCACCTTCGCTCTGGAGGACGATGCGGTCGTGGCCGCCTCGCCGCTGCTCGAGGACCTCGACGGCGTCGCCGTCGAGCCGGTCCCGGTGCCGGACGGCGATCTCGCCGGCGCGGCCGGCGACGGGCCCGGGCCGCACCCGGACTCGGGCGTCGGCCGGCGTTGGCGGGCCATGCGCCTCGCGCGGGCGATCCGGTCCCGCGCCGGCGGTGCGCGGACGCCCGGCCGCGCCGGGCGCCAACCGAAGCGTACGTACACCGTCAGCGCGCTGGAGCGGTATGCCGGCTGTCCCTTCCAGTACTTCGCGTCTCACGCGCTCGGTCTCGAGGCGGAGCGCGCGTCCGAGCGGACGATGACCCCGGAGCAGCGCGGCCTGTTTCTGCATCGGGTGTTCGAGTCGTTCTTCCGCGATTGGCAGAGGGCCGGTCATGGCGCGGTGACGCTGGCCAATCTCGACGCCGCGCTGGCACGCTTCGCGTCCGCGGCGGAGGACGCCATCGGCGCGCTGCCTCCGGTCGACCGGGCCGTGGCCCGCGGGTGGCTCTTGGGCTCGGCAGCGTCGCCCGGGCTGGCCGAGCGGGTGTTCGTGGCCGAGATCGAGAGTCAGACCGGGGTTGTCGAACGGCTGCTCGAGTACCGCATCGACGGGCGTTTCGAGCTCGGACGCCCGCCGGCTCGCCGGACGGTCGCGATTCGCGGGGTCGTCGACCGTATCGATCTGCACGCGGATCGGACCTTGCGGGTGATCGATTACAAGGCCAGTCGACCCCCGCATCCTTCGCGCGCGCTGCAGCTTCCGGTCTATGCCCGCTGCGCCGAGCGGCAGCTGCGCGTCGAGCGCGGCGAGGACTTTCGCGCCACCGAGGCGCTCTACGTCGCGTTCGGCGATCCCCGGCTGCAGGTGTCGGTGCCTGGCGGCGACGTCGCCGCCGCGATTGCCGAGGGCGAGGCGCGGGTCGTCGAGCTGGTGGAGGCGATTGAGGAGGGCGAGTATCCGCCCCGGCCAGTCGATCGTCTGCGGTGCATGACCTGTTCCTTCCCCACCGTTTGCCGCAAGGACCATGTCGAAGGCGCGTGATCGCGGTACGGCCGCCGTGCCGTCGGATCAGGCGGCCCGCCTGGCGGCGGTGGATCCGCGCCGCAACGTCGTGCTCGAGGCCTCGGCCGGCACCGGCAAGACCTCGGTGCTCGTCGCCCGCTACCTGAACCTGTTGCGCGCCGGGATCGACCCCTTGAACGTGCTGGCAATCACCTTCACGCGCCAGGCCGCGGCAGAGATGCGCGAGCGGATCGTGGAGGAGCTGAGGCAGGACGCGGCGCGTTCACGCGCCGGAGAGGCGCGCTGGGCCGAGCTGCGCGACCGGCTCGGGGAGATCACGATCAGCACCATCGACGCTTTCTGCCTGTCGTTGCTGCGTGAGTTTCCGTTGGAGGCCGATCTCGACCCGGGCTTTGCGGTCGCCGACGAGACGGAGATCCCGCACATCATTCGGCAGGCGGTCGAACGGACGCTGGTGACGGCCGGCGCCGCCGCGCATGACAATCCCGACGTCGCCATGCTGCTCGCCCAGCTCGGGCCGTGGCGCGTACGGCTGGCCGTTGCCCAACTGCTGCGGCGCCGCCCCGCCGTGGCAGCGGCGCTGGGGCGCCTGTTCCGGGGTGTGCCGCGTGACTTGACCGCCGCCGGCGCGTGCCGCGACGCAGCGGCGAGGCTTGCGGATCGGCTGGGCGGGATGCACAACGCCCGGCGGCGCGTACTGGATGACGGACCGTCCGAGAGCGGGTCGTTCGCGGTGGTGGCGCGCGACCTCGCCGATCTCGATCGGCTCGTGGAGCGGGAGCCGGCGCGCATCCGCGCGGCGCTCGATCGGTTGCGGGCGTATTTCCTGACGCGCTCGGGCGCCCCGCGCAAGCGGTTCACCGATCCCCGCTTGCCGGGCGGCACGCCGCGCGGCCGCCGTTTCCGCGCGGCCGCGGCGGCGATGGCGCCGGTGGTGCACGAGGTGTTGACCCGCTTCGATCGCGACGTGAACCTGGCGCTTGCCCGTGGCGTGCAGCGCCTCTTTCGCATCGGCGTCGCCGAGTACCGCCGCGAGCTGGAGTCGCGCGCGCTGCTCGACTTCTCGGATGTCCTCGAGCGTGCCGTCGACCTGTTGCGCAGGATGGACGAGTTCGCACGCTCCCGCTACCGGCTCGAGTCGCGCTATCACCACGTGCTCGTAGACGAGTTCCAGGACACGAGCCGCGTCCAGTGGGAGCTGGTCTCGCTGCTGGTGCAGTCGTGGGGCGAGGGCAGCGGGCTGGTGCACGACGCGCCGCTGCCGCCCAGCGTCTTCGTGGTCGGGGACCGCAAGCAGTCGATCTATCGTTTCCGGGATGCCGACGTCTCCGTGCTTGAGGATGCGGGGGTCGCGGTCGCGGCGTTGCGGCCGGACGCCCCGGAGGGCCGGGTGCGCCAGTGGATCTCGCACAGCTTTCGCGCGGTGCCGGACCTGCTCGCGTTCGTCAACGACCTCTTCGCGGCGATCGAGAAGGTACCGACCCGGCGCGACGCCTTCAGGTTCGACGACCGCGATCACTTTCCGGTCGCGGCGGCGCCGGGCATGGCGGCGGCCGACGGTGACCCGGCGCTCGGCGTCGCGGTGGGCGAGAGCGTCGAGCAGTGCGCGGAGCTGGTGGCCGGCGAGATCGCGCGGCTGCTCCGGGAAGGTCAGGTCCGCGACCGCCGCACGGGTCTGAGCCGCCGGACCGAACCGGGCGACGTGGCAATCCTCTTTCGTTCGCGGCAGAGCCATCGCGAGTTCGAGCGGGCCCTCCTCGGACGCGGGATCCAGACCTGCGTGTACAAGGGTCTCGGTTTCTTCGACGCCGAGGAGATCAAGGACCTGCGGGCGTTGCTCCGGTACCTGGCGAACCCGTGGTCGGAGCTGCGGGCGGCGGCGCTGCTGCGTTCGCGGGTCGTCGGCATCTCCGATCAGGCCCTCGCCCGACTCGCCGGCGGGCTGTCCGACGCGCTGCTGGCTTCCGATGTTCCCCCGTCGATGGCGGGCCTCACCGGTGACGATGCCGAGCTGCTGGCCCTGGCGCGCGAGACCGTGCCGGGATGGGTCGCACTGATCGACCGGATGGTCCCTTCCGAGTTGCTCGACCTGGCCCTCGCGGAGTCGGCCTACGACGCGGAGCTGAGCGCCGATCCTTCCGTGCAGGCGCGCGAGAACGTCAAGAAGCTCCGCGGGCTGGTCAGGCGCGTGGAGAACCGCGGCTACGCCACCATGGCGCGTGTCGCCGAGCATCTCGATCAACTGTCGGGCGATGTGTCGAACGCCGTGGTCGACGCCTTCGACGCGGTCAACCTGATGACGGTGCACGCCGCCAAGGGGTTGGAGTTTCCGGTGGTGCTGCTGGTCGACCTCGGGCGCGGCACGGGCGCCGCGGCGCCCGCGGTACGGGTGACGGACAAGGGCGACGGAGAGCCGTCCGTGTCGGTCTGGCCGTTTCGGACCGAGGCTGACGAGGATCAGCGCCTGGCCGATCGGGAAGAGAGCAAGCGCCTGCTGTACGTGGGCGCCACGCGCGCGCGGGATCGCCTCTATTTTTCGGCCCTCGTCGCCGCCGGCCGCGTCGAGCCCAACCGCGGCAGCCTGGGAGAAGTTTTGCCCGCGACCTTCGTCGCCGCCATGGAGCGGGCGCCTGCTGCGGCGCGGCCCGAGATCGACTGGACGGGAGAGACCGGGCGAAGGCACCGGCTCGCGGTAGTGGGTGCCGATCAGGCTGGAGAGCGCCCGTCCGCCGGCGACCGCCGCGCCGAGGGGTGATCGCTCGCGACGACCGCGGCGCAGCGACGCCGGACGTCCGCCGGGGCGGTCCGGATCGGCTCAGGACAGCAGCAGTCGGGGGTCCGCGGTGAAGCGCTCGATCCAGTGGCGCGCATTCGCCTCGGCTTCCTGCCGCGTCTGTCCCGGGAGGATGACCGCCCCGGCCGGCCGGGACTCGCCCGGGGCGACGGCCCAGGCCACCCAGTGGCCCGCCCGGGCTTCGCTGTGGATCGTGTAGTCGCTCATGGCTCTTCTCGTTCCCGCGGCAGATCGTAACACCACTTCCCGCCTTGACAACTCTCGGAAGTGACTCCTATCGTACGGTGCGTGTCCATCGAACCGACCCCGGGACCCTTCCGTGGCGCCAGCGGCGCACGGGTCCGTCGCGCATACTGGGCCCTGGCCCGCCGTCTGCACGACGAGGTGGTGCAGCACACCGGCGACGCGGCGGGGCGGAGGATCGACCAGCCGCCCGCTTCCCGGGCCGGCAGTTCCGGGTCGAGCGGCGGCGCGTCGTCCCGCCGGCGACCCCGGAGCGGTCGTTCGACGTCCGTGCTCGCGGACGAGGTCGCCATCGATTTTCCGTCGATGGCCCCGATCGTCGCGCGCATGCGGGCGGCTTTCTTCGCCGCGGCCGGCGAACGGGGCGTGGCGACCCGGCGCGCCGAGGTGGAGTTGACGGCGCAGCAGGCCGACCAGGGGGTGCGTGTGCCCCTCGAGCTCACCGTGCCGCACACCTGCCCGGCCTGCGGCGGACGCGGCGAGTCGTGGACCGATCGGTGCGGCCTGTGCGACGGCAGCGGCGCCGGATTCCTGTCCCACCGGCTGCATTTCCGTGTGCCGCCCGGCGTGCGGCACGGAACCCGCCTGCGGTACTCGGTCACGCCGCCGCACGCTTTCGAAACCCACATCGAAGTCCGCATCGCGGTGCAGTGACCGCTCGCGCCGGCGCCGGTCCGGTTGTCTGGCGGAGACCGAGCCGCTAAGCTTGAAGGCCATGTCTGCCGTTCCGGAAGCTGCTGTTCTGAATGCGCTCAAGGCCGTCGTCGACCCCGACCTGGGGCGGGACATCGTCAGTCTCGGGTTCGTCAAGAACCTGACCATCGACGGGGCCCGGGTCGCGTTCGCGATCGAGCTCACCACGCCCGCCTGCCCGGTCAAGGACCAGATGCGGGAGCAGGCGCGCGCGGCGGTGTCCGCGCTCGGCGGCGTGGACGTCGTCGACATCGAGATGACCGCAAGCGTCCGGTCGGCCGCGCCGGACGCCCAGCAGGCGCCCATCCCCGGCATCCGCAACATCATCGCCGTCGGTGCCGGGAAGGGCGGGGTCGGCAAGACGACCGTGTCGGTGAACCTGGCGGTGGCGCTCGCCGGCTACGGAGGGCGGGTGGGAATCATCGACGGGGACGTCTACGGCCCGAACGTTCCCATCATGCTCGGCCTCGACGCGCGGCTCGAGTCGGACGGCCGCAAGATCGTGCCGGCGGAGAAGCACGGGATTCGGGTCGTGTCGATGGGTTTCCTGACCGATGCCAGCGCGCCGATCATCTGGCGCGGCCCGATGCTGCACGGCGTCGTCCGGCAGTTCTTTCAGGACGTCAAGTGGGACGAGCTCGATTATCTGATCGTGGACATGCCCCCCGGCACCGGCGACGTCGCCCTCAGCCTGAGTCAGACGGTACCGGTCACCGGCGCCGTGGTCGTGACCACGCCGCAGGCCGTCTCGCTCTCCGACAGTCGCCGCGCCGTCGGCATGTACCGCAAGCTCAACGTCCCGACGCTGGGGATCGTCGAGAACATGAGCTACTACTCCTGCTCCGGCTGCGGGCAGGAGAGCGACCTGTTCGGGCGCGGCGGCGGCGAGCGGGTCGCCGAGGAACTCGGCGTGCCCTTCCTCGGCCAGATCCCGCTTTATGCGCCGATCCGCGTCGGCGGCGACACCGGGGTGCCGATCGTGACCGCCGAGCCCGAGTCCCCGGCGGGCCGGGCCTTCCTGCATATCGCCGAGCGCGCCGCCGCGCAGGTCTCGATCCAGAGCTTCCAGCCGCCCCGGCCGGCCGAGCCGGCGGCCCCACCGGCCATGGCTGGTGGACCGAGCCCCGTGCGGGGCTGACCGCCGCACCGCGGGGCGTCAACGGCGCGGCCGTTGCGCCTCGCCGGTCATCGGCACGAAGCGGACCGGGAGTACCGCCTCGGTGGTCGACCCTTCGGCCGTCTTCGTCACTATCAGGATCTCCTGCGTGAAGCGCCCCACCGGGATCACCAGCCTGGCGCCGACCGCGAGCTGCTCGACCAGCGCCGGCGGGACGTGGTCGGGGGCGGCGGCGACGACGATGGCGTCGAAGGGCGCCTCGTCCGGCCAGCCCCGGTAGCCGTCGCCGGTTCGGACCTCCACGTTGCCGTAGCCGAGGTCGGCCAGGAGCCGGCGTGACCGATCGGCGAGTTCCGGGACGATCTCTATCGAGTAGACCCGGCTCACGATCTCGGCCAGCACGGCGGCCTGGTAGCCGGAGCCGGTGCCGATGTCGAGCACCTTCGCGTCGGGCGTCAGCGCGGCCGCCTCGGTCATGAAGGCGACGACGTAGGGCTGGGAGATCGTCTGGTCGTAGCCGATCGGCAGCGGCGTGTCGTCGTAGGCGCGCGGCGCGAGCGCCTCCGGGACGAAGCGGTGCCGCGGCACCGCAGCCAGCGCATCGAGCACGGTGGGCGCGGAGATGTCGCGTGCCCGAATCTGCCTTTCGACCATCTGCTGCCGCTCCCCGGACCGCTCGTCTTGACGCGCGGACCGTTCTTCGGCCACGCTGGCGGACTCGACCGGCCCGAGTGCGCACCCGAGCACCGCACCGGCGCAGGCGAGCAGGACCCGCCATCCACCGAGACGATGTTCTGGCTGTTGATCGCCGCCGGCTTCGGCCTGCTGTCGCTTGCCCACGTCGCGCCCTTCCCCTTCCTGCTCGACGCCGTCGCCCCGGCCCCGGCCGTCTGGAGCATACCGGAAGGGGACGGACCGCCGGCCGTCTACCTGACCTTCGACGACGGTCCGAATCGGACCGCGACGCCCCTGCTGCTCGACGTTCTCGCCGAGCAGCGGGTGCACGCGACCTTCTTCGTGATCGACAGACACCTCACCGAGGGCACCGCGCCGATCGTCCGGCGCATGTTCGAGGAAGGGCATGCCGTCGGCCTCCATACGCATACGCGCCAGTGGATGGTGCTGCCGCCCGACGAGGTGGCGCGCCGGTTGCGTGCCGCGGCGGCGCGGATCGAGCGCCTCGCCGGCGGGACGCCCTGCCGCGCCTTCCGCCCCCACGCGGGGTTTCGGAGCGGGCGGATGTACGAGGGGCTGGCCCGGGCCGGCTACTCGCTGGTCGGATGGGGCTGGAGCCTGTGGGACTTCAACTGGTACCGCCGTCCCGATCCGAGCGGTCTCGCGGAGCGGCTCGCCGCCCGCATCTCGGGCGGGGACATCGTCGTCATGCACGACGGTCATCATGAGAATCCCGAGGCCGACCGGCAGTACGCCGTCGACGCGACGGCGCTGCTGATTCCGAAGCTGCGCGCCCGCGGGTTCGTGTTCGGGACCATCTGCTGACCCCGGAAGCCGCTGCCTTGCGGCCCTGCTTTTCTGCCCAACCAACCCTCATCCAGGAGTCTACGCCGTGCTACGGCGCAGACCCCGGCTCGAGCCAGGCGTCGAGACGGTCCTTCTGCGCCGGGGAGGGCGACTCCACCGGCCGCAGCCGCCAGCCCTCCGGCGGGGCTTCGCCGAAGCGGGCGTCGAGCCGGCCGAGGCGCTCCCGCCGGGCGACGAGAACCGTGACCGCGTCTCCCGCCCGATAGAGGCCGAGGCGTTGTCTCCAGGCCTCGGGTCCGACCCGGTAGTCGCCGATCGCGAGAATCTCGTCGCCTACGTTGAACCCCGCCTCGTAGCCCGGCGTGCCGCGGCGCACACCGGCGACGAGCAGCCGCCCGCGGTCGGCGCGCGTGTCCAGGCCCAGCCAGGCCGGTGCCGGTGCATCGTCGTCGGCGGGTGCGTCGGGAGCGAACTCGAGGCCGTACCAGGCGAGGGCCGGCCCGTAGTCGAGCTCGTCCGTCGAGCGGATCGCCCGGTCGAACCAGTCGTCCAGATCGATGCCGGCGACCTCGGACGCCACCGCCTCGAACTCGCCGGGCCGGAACCCGTGCTCGCCCGAGTAGAGGTCGTAGGCGGCCTTCAGCACGTCGTCCAGGCTCCGGCGGCCGCCGGTCGCCTCCCGCACCCGGGCGTCGAGCAGGAAGCCGATGACGGCCCCCTTCGTGTAGTAGCTGATCGTGGTGTTCGGACTGTTCTCGTTGCGCCGGTAGTACTTGATCCACGCGTCGTACGACGCATCGGCGACCGGCTGCACCAGCCGGCCGGGCGTCGTCTGCAGTGCTTCGATCTGTCCGGACAAGGCCTCGAGGAGCTCCTCGCGCGTGGAGATTCCCGCCCGGTGGACGGCAAGGGGGCCGTAATAGGAGGTCAGTCCCTCGACCATCCAGAGACTGGGGGTGAACGCCTCGCGCTCGTAATCGAACGGGCCGAGAGCGGCCGGCCGCAGCCGCTTGACGTTCCAGGCGTGGAACAGCTCGTGGCTGACCGTCCCCAGCCAGCGGAGGTACCGGCGGCGGTCGCGGGTGGTCCAGCGACTCGTCATCAGCAGGGTCGAGTCCCGGTGCTCGAGCCCGCCGCCGGCCTCGACCAGCATGTTCAGGAAGAGGTACCGCTGGTAGGGGAAGAAGCCCCAGGTCCGGTGCTGCTCGCGCACGATGCGCTCGACGTCGGCGGCCGAGGTCGGACCGTCCCAGACCCCGCCCTCGCCGATGTTGACCAGGGCATGGGGCGTGCCCTCCACGGTGAAGGGATAGGTGGTCGGGTTGCCGGCGAGGATCGGCGCATCGACCAGCGTGTCGAAGTCCGCTGCCCGATAGCTGTGCGGGCGGCCGCCCGGCGCCGGCGGCAGCGCCGTCACGCTCTCGCTCCACTCCGGCGGCAGCTCGATGCGGACGTCGTGGGGTCGCGGCGCGGTCACGACGGGGGTCAGGAACGTCGGGGCGCCGTTGAGCATCGCGAAGTCCGCCTCGATCCAGTTCGTGCGGACGCTCATCTCGCGGCAGTAGACCCGGTAGGTCACCGTGATCCGGTCCGCGCCGCCGGTCTCGACGCGCCAGCGGTTCTTGCTCGACTTGGCCACCGCGAGCGGCTCTCCCGCCGGCGTGGCGGCACGCACCGCTTCGACGTGGCGGGCATACTCGCGGATCAGATAGGAGCCGGGCGTCCACGCCGCCATCATCAGCTCGACGGTACTCCGTCCGTCGGCCGGAACCACCGCTTCGATCTCCGCGTAATGGGTGGCCGGCGCGGGGAAGCGGACGGTGTAGGAGACGGGATCGAGAGTCTGGGCGGGCAGGTCGTTCCGGCCCGTCGAGAGCAGCACCGCGATCAGGAACACGCACGCGAACAGCCGCCGACGGGAGCCTGCGCCTTGCATCCGGGTCTCCTTTCCGGCAGTTCACTCTACCACCGACGGACGGCTCCCGGGCCGGTGGCCGCGCCGGATCCGAGGTGTCGGTTGCCGCTCCGCGGGTTTCACGCGGCGGCGGACGCCGCGAGGTCGCGGGCCGCGACGGCGGCGCCGAGCAGAGCAGGATTCGCGGCCCGGATGACGTGTACCGGCATGGACTTCATCAGTCCTTCCATGGGCCCCTTGTCCCGGAACGCGTGCAGGAACTGCGGAGACGCAAGGGCGGGCAGGATGCTGGGAGCGATGCCGCCGCCGATGTAGACGCCGGTCGTGGCGAGGGCGCGCAGGCCGAGATTGCCGGCCTCGGCGCCGAGCGCGCCGGTGAACAGGTCGAGCGTGGCCATGCAGCGCGGGCAGCGGCGCTCGAGAGCGGCCGCGGTGATCTGCCGCGGAAGGTCCTCGACAGCCGTACCGCCGCCGGCGGCGGGGCAGGGATCGCCGCCGTGCAGCCAGGAATGGACGTGCGTGAGGCC
This sequence comes from Vicinamibacterales bacterium, assembly GCA_965116825.1. Classification (GTDB taxonomy): domain Bacteria; phylum Acidobacteriota; class Vicinamibacteria; order Vicinamibacterales; family UBA8438; genus WTFV01. The sequence goes on along the minus strand of OZ220736.1, from coordinate 791,740 downwards.
CGGACCGGACAGCACGTGCTCCCAGGAGACCCGGCCGAAGCGCTCGGTCAGCGCGCGCAGCAGGTCGATCTCGACCGGGGTGCGGGCGGCGAAGTCCGCGTGTCCCGGCTCGGCGGCCACGGGCACGAGGCGCCCGCCCACGCGGTGCAGCAGCGTCTCGCCGAGGCCCGTGCCGGGCGCGATGAGCGCCGCGTTGCCGTCCGTAGCCGGTTGCCCCGGCTGCAGCGTCGTCACCTCGTCGTCCGCCAGCACGGACACGACGTGGCCCATCGCTTCGAGATCGTTCAGCAGGCGCACCGCCGGAATCGCGAAGCGTTCGGCGATGGCGGCGGCTGCGACGCGCCACGGCACGTTGGTGAGATCCGACACGCCGTCGCGCACCGGACCGGCCACCCCGAGGGTGGCGGCGTCGACCGTCGCGCCCCGCCCCCGGCGTGCGAGGAACGTGGCCAGGAGGGTCTCCAGGCTGTCGTAGTCGAGCGTGCCGAAGCGTTCCACGGCGATCGGGTCCGGCCGGCGTCCGCCCGTGGCGTACAGGCCGCACACGGTCTTGGTTCCGCCTACGTCGGCGGCGAGCAGCGTTCCCATGCGTTCATCGCCGGGGTCGGGCGAGCCTCACATTATGATGGAACCGCTTGAACTCCTCATGACCCACCCGCCCCCCGATGTCCAGTCCCCGGCCGGCCAGCCCTTCGCCGGCCACGTCGTCGTGTTCAGCGGTCGGCTCGCCTCGGTGGCCCGGCGGGAAGCGATTCGGGTCGTCGAGCGGCTCGGCGGCCGGACCGCCCAGGATGTCACGGCGCGCACCACGATACTCGTCATCGCGGCGGAGGCGGGAGCAGCCAAGAGCGGCAAGCTGCGCCGGGCCGAGGAGATCAACGCCCGGACGCCGGGTCAGGTGGACGTCGTCGGCGAGCGGGAGTTCTGCCGTCTCGGCGGCCTGCAGTCGGATGACGCGCTGCGCCGGCTCTATCACGGGCAGCGGCAGATGCGCGAGCGCTATCCCGACGTCCGGGAGGTTCGGCTGCGCCACCTGGAGAAGTGGGGTCTCGTCCGGCCCGTGGTGCGTACCAACGCCGATACCTACTACGGTTTCCACGACGTCGGGGTCGTCAAGCGGATCCAGGAGGAGATCGCCCGCGGCGGCTCCTTTCGCGGCGCGGTCAGGCTGCTGCTGGCGGCGCGCGAGGGGCAGTTGGCGCTCGACTTCCGCGCGGTGCACGGCGAGGCGCAGCCGGCCAAGGTGGTGGCGCTGCAGGGGCGGGGCCGCGGTGCCGGCGGCTCGGCGGACACGTCGCCGGACGGCGCGCAGCGGGCGGCGCTCGCCGCGCAGTTCTTCCGCGAGGGATCCGACCTCGACGAGCAGCCGGGCGAGGGACAGGAACGGGCGCGCAGGGCGTACCGCAAGGCGCTGCTGCTCGATCCCACGCTGGTGCCGGCGCTCGTCAACCTCGCCAACATCCACTACGCGCGAGACAACCTGGTCGAGGCGCAGGCGCTGTACGAACGCGCGCTCGCCCTGGACGGTGATTGCTTCGAGGCGGCGTTCAACCTCGGAAACATCCACCATGACCTCGGGCGCTACGGCGACGCGGTGGTCTGCTATCACGCCGCCCTGCGGGTGCACGGAGGCTACGCCGACGCGCACTTCTATCTGGCCGTCACGCTGGAGAAGATGGGCCGCTCGGCGGCCGCCAAGCCGCACTGGCGCGCCTACCGCACACTGGCCCCCGACGGGGAATGGAGCGAGCTGGCGCGCGAGTTCAGCGAGTAGAGCCGGAGCCCGGCGGCCCCTGGCCGATCGGCCAGGGGCCCCGGGGGTTGCTAGAAATCGAAGTCGTCCAGGTCCGCGTCGTCCCGCTTCCGGGCCTTGCGGCGCGCCTTGTAGAAGGTGCACTCCGGGCACCAGGCGCGCGGGTTGAAGCCATTCCGGCCGGCATAGGGCAGGACTTCGCCGTGCTTGCAGAACTCCGTCCCGCCGTCCACCTCGTCGTGCCAGCGGCAGGACCGGAAGCGCTTGATCGCCGGGTCGTCCGATGCCGGCGCCGGTTCCTCCGCCGCGGACGAATCCGCCCCTGAATCGTCGAACATCGCCTGGTTCGTCAGTCCATCAGCGCCGCTGCCGGGGAAAAGGCCGGGCTCAGCGGGCGCGGAACGTGATGATCCCGCGGGCCGGGTCGTACGGGGAGACGCCGACGGTGACCCGGTCGCCGGGGACGACCTTGATGCGGAACCGGCGCATCCGGCCGCTCAACTGGGCCAGCACCTCGTGGCCGGAATCGCACTGCACGCGGTAGAGACCGCCGCTGTGCACTGCGACGATCGTGCCCTGTACGTCGATGAGGTCGTCTTTTGCCACGTTGGTTCCTGGAGCGGGGAAGATTATATAGGAGCGGCCGGTCCCGTCCGCGGGCCGCGCGTCTAGAGCGCCCTGACGGCATCCTCGATCCGCTGCGCGATCGCCGCGAAATCGTCACCGTCCACGCGGATCGGATCCCCGAAAGCGACCCGCACCGGGCCCGGTCTGGCCCACCGGGCGCCTTCCGGCAGAACCCGATCGACCCCGTCGATGCGCACGGGTACGACGGGCGCCCGCATCCGGGAGGCCAGCATGCCGACACCCGGCTGGAACCTGTCGATCCGCCCCGACTCGCGGCGCCGTCCTTCGGGGAATATCAGGACCGACGAGCCCTGTCCGAGCAGCGTGCCGAGGTGCCGCATCGCCTCGCGCGCTCCCGCCTCGCGTTGCGGGAGCGGAGCCACGTTGAAGCAGAGCACGCCGAGATAGTACGCGAGACTGGTCGCCGCGCGCTGCAGCCGGGTGTGCCGCTCCGGGTGGAAGTGCGGCGCGAACCACTCGCGGGCCGCGACCGTGGCGACCCGGCAGCGGCGCTCGGGCGGCAGCGCGGCCAGAATCACGGGGCCGTCCATCACGCTCTGGTGGTTGGCGGCGTAGAGCACCGGGTCGTGCGCGTGGGCGAGTCGATCGAGGCCCTCGACCCGGATCCAGGCGAAGATCCGGGTGAGCGGCAGCAGGAACGCGGCCTGGGCGAGTCGGCGGATGCCGCGCGCCGCCGCATGCTGGCTCCAGATGGGAAACGCGATCGCGGTCCCGGCGCCGGCATCCGCGGTCGGTGCTCGCGCCGCCGGCGTCGCTGCCCGTTCCCGCAGCTCGCCGGCCAGCAGCGCCCGCAGGTCGTCCACCGTGGCAAGCTGGGCCAGGGCCTCTTCGTCTATAGTGCAGTCGAACGCCTGCTCGAGAGCCAGGGCCAGCTCGATGCGTTCGAGAGAGCCGAGCCCCAGCTCCTCGAAGGAAGTGGCGCCGGTTATCGTCCGTCCGTGCGCGAACCGGGCGACGACGCTCTCGAGGTCCTCGCCGCCGGCGGTGCTGGCGTCGGCCGGCTGCGCCGCGCCGTCCACCCAGCGTTTCAGCTCGCGGCGCTTCAGCTTCTGCGTGCCGTCGGTTCGGGGCAGGGAGGGCCCGGGCCAGACCGAGAACGCGCGGATCCGCTGATGGTCCTCCAGCCGCGCGTTGGCGTCCCGGACCACGGCGTCGGGGTCGGCGTCCGGGTGGAGCAGCAGGACCGCGTGCACGTGCTCGCGGCCGGCCGGCCCGCCGCCGACCACCGCGGCGTCCCGCACGCCTGCGCGCTCGCGCACGGCCCGCTCCACGTCCTCCGGGAACACGTTCAGGCCGTCCGGGGTGACGATCATCTCCTTCTTGCGCCCGTGGACGGTCAACCGGCCGTCGGCATCGAGGGCGCCGACGTCGCCGGTATGGAACCAGCCGTCCCGGAACGCGGCCGCGGTAGCGTCCGGCGCGTTGTAGTACCCGGCGGTCACGTTATCGCCGCGAACGAGGATCTCTCCGTCATCGGCAACCCGGACCTCGATGCCGGCTATCGGTCGGCCCACGGAGCCGCGCCGGGTCCGGAACGGGTGGTTGAGGGTGACGATGGGCGCCGTCTCGGTCAGGCCGTAGCCCTGGATGACCAGGAACCCGAGCCGCGACCAGAACGCCTCCACCTCCGGATCGAGGGGCGCCGCCCCGACGATGAACGACCAGAACTTGTAGCCGAACAGCCGGTGCACCCGGCGGTAGCGCCACCAGCGCCGCGCGACGTGCTCGGGCCGCTCGAGCGGCGCGGCGACCTCGGGCGCGAGGTGCACGACGTAGTCGCGCAGCACCTCGAGGATCTTCGGGACGCAGACGAGCACCGACACGCGGCGGCTCCGGATCTGGCGGACGACGTCGGCCGGGTTGTGGCCGCGCATGAAGATGGTGACCCCCTCCAGCGTCGGAGGAATGAAGGTCGCCATGGCCTGCCCGAACATGTGGCTCAGGGGGAGCAGGTTCAGGAAGCGGAGCGGAAAGAAGGGCCGCCCGTACCGGACGTACTTCCGGATCTCGCGCTCGACCGGCACGATGTTGGCCAGCACGTTCGCGTGCGTGATCCGGACTCCCTTGGGTTCGGCAGTGGCCCCCGACGTGAAGATGATCTCGGCCAGGTCGTCGCGGCTCGGGCCGTCCGCGGGATCGCGGTCCGCGGCGGCATCGAACAGGTCCGGCACGGGCGCCTCGGGCGCCACCGGATCGAGCGCGGGGCCGTCTCCGAGCAGCGCGTCGAGGGCCCAGGTGTCGACGCCGGGAAGCAGCGGCGTCTGGAGACCGTCGCCCGCGACGACGAGCCGGGCCGAGACGATCCGCACGATGCGTCCGACGAGTTCGGGCGACGCGCGCAGGTCGATCGGAACGGCTACCGCGCGGGCGGCCAGGCAGCCCCAGAAGGCGACGATCCACTCGGCGCGGTTCTCGCCCCACAGCACCACCCGGTCGCCGGGCGCCAGACCGTGCTCGCGGAGCATTTTCGCGAACTGCCGCGCGGCGCGGCGGATCTCGTCGTAGGACCAGGTGTAGCTGCGATAGCCCCCGTCGTAGACGAGGAACGGCCGGTCGGACCGTATGCGGTCGTCGAAGAAATCGAGTAACGTCTCCCGGTGCATGCGCAGCTCAACCTCGCTACCGGAACGAGGCGCCGACGTTGAAGGTGGTCTGCGTTATGCGCGGAGAGCCCGGGGCCTCGCCGGTCGCCGGCAGCGGGCTGATGGCGTAGAAGCGGATGTCGATCGTGAACGCAAGCCGCGGGTTCAGGAACCAGCGCACGCCGCCGCCGTAGTTCAGCGTGTTCGCGGAGGCTTGATGGGGTTCCGCATCCGGTTGTTCCGGGTCGACGCGAAAGAGCGAGAGTCGCGACGATCCGAGTCCGCCGCTCAAGTAGCTCCAGCCGTTCCGGTGGCCGAAGTTGAACGAGAGCTGGGGCGACAGGGCGGAGAAGCGCTTGCGGAACGTCGGGCCCGCGGGATCCGCGGCGGGGTCTCCGCCTTGTTGAGCGGCGGTCGACGCGTGGTAGCTTGCACCCAGTCCGAAGGTGACCTGCCAGAGGCGAAGCAGGTACACGTGTCCGCCCACGTCATAGCCGAGGCCGCGTCCCGGGGTGTCCTGCGGCAGCAGGCCGCGGTTCACGGCCAGGTCGACGTTGCGGGCGAACGGCACGAACGAGCCGCGCACGTCGACGACGTAGCCGCCGATCGGCTCCTCGGGCGGTTGTGCGCGCGCCGGAACGGAGGCGGCAGGCAGCAATGAGAGCACGGACAGCAGCAACCAACGTGTCGCGGGGCGTGAGGACGGCCGAATCACGCGGCTCAGTATACGGCCCAACCAATGGAGCCGCGGGTCGATGAGCGCCCTCGTCGATCTCGCCGCGATCGAAGGGGCCGCCGCACGCATCCACGGCACCGTCCGCCGCACGCCGCTCGTCGACGTCACCGATATCGCCGGGCGCCCGCTCCGGCTCAAGTGCGAGAACCTGCAGGTCGCGGGCGCGTTCAAGATCCGCGGCGCGTACAACCTGATCTCCCGGATGGCCTCGGGATCGGATCTGCGCGGCGTCATCACCTACTCGTCGGGCAACCACGCGCAGGCGGTGGCCTGCGCGGCGCGCAAGCTCGGGCTGGCGGCCGTGGTGGTGATGCCGGAGACGGCCCCGGACGTCAAGGTGGAAGGGACGCGCTCGTACGGCGCCGAGGTGCTCTTCGAGGGCACCACCTCCGTCGAGCGGAAGCTGCGGGCCGAGGCGGTGGCCGCCGAGCGGGGGCTGGCCATGGTGCCGCCCTTCGACCACCCGGAGATCATCGCCGGGCAAGGCACGGTGGGCCGCGAGATTCTCGAAGACGACCCGTCGGTCGATACGGTCTACGTACCGATCGGCGGCGGCGGGCTCGTCGCCGGCGTGGCCGCCGCGGTCAAGCAGCGGCGGCCGTCGGCCCGGATGGTCGGCGTCGAGCCGGTCGGCGCGGCGGCCATGGCCCGGTCGGTCGAGGCGGGGGTGCCGGTTACGCTCGACACCGTGGAGAGCATTGCCGACGGCCTGCTGCCGGTGCGCCCCGGGGACCTGACCTTCGCCCACGTCGCCGCGTACGTCGACACCATCGTGACGGTGGAGGACGACGCCATCGTCGCCGCGGTGCGCTGGCTCGCGGCGCGGGCGAAGCTCGTCGTCGAGCCCAGCGGCGCCGCCACCGTCGCGGCGGTGCTGTTTTCCGGGCGCGAAAACAGCGGTCCCGACGGGGATGCCGTGGCCGTGCTCAGCGGCGGCAACATCGCGGCGGCGGCGCTGGCGGCGCTGCTGCAGGAGGGGACCGGTACGCATTGAGCGTGGCCGGTCGGCAGAGTCGGGAGTCTTGCGGACGCCCGCTTCTGCGGCAGAGACTCCCTGGCCGCGGCGCAGCCCGGTCCGGCGCAGCAGGGCTCCGGGACCGCGGTCAGAACCGCACCCGCACGCCCCCGAACGCGCTGCGCGGCATGCCGGGGCCGATGAAGCGCGGGTCGCTGGCGTCCGGCACCTCGCGCAGGAAGACCTCGAGCTCGGCCAGCACGCCGCTGGTCGCGTATTTTCTGTCGAGCAGGTTCTCGATGCGCGCGAACAGCTCGACGCCGTTGTCGAAGCGATAGGCGGAGCGCAGGTTGACCACCCCGTAGCCCTCCAGCGGGATCTGGTCGTTGCCCTCGTCGCCGAGGAAGAACCGGCTCGATGAGACGACCGCCTCCAACGCGAGCTCCCAGGCGTCGGTCAGATCCTGCCGCACGCCGGCCTTCAGGCTGTGGCGCGGGATGCCGGGCAGATGGTCGCCCGGCGCGACGGCGACGCCCTCGTCGGTGGCGGCGTCGTTGACCTCCTCGTCGCCCGGCAGCAGGAGCGATGATTCGAACGTCGCGTCGACCAGCCCGTAGCTGAGGTACCAGGTGGTGCGCGCGACGTTCCCGCTGAGCTCGACGTCGAGGCCCGAGCGCGCGGTGGCGCCCGCGTTCTGGAAGTAGCCGGTGCCGATGAGCTCCGGCGAGGCGATGAAGAGGATGTCGTCGTCGATCCGGGTGCGATACGCGGCGACCGACCATTCGCCCCGCCCGGCAGCGGCTTGCCAGCGGCCCCGGACCCCCACGTCGAACGATCGCGCGACGGCCTGCTCCAGCGGGGGATCGGCGACGAACGCGTTGGGTACGCGGCACGGCTCGGCCGGGTCGGCGCAGCTCAGCTCGGCCGCGGTCGGGGCGCGGTTCGACTCGGAGTAGCGCGCGAAGAAAGACGTGTTCTCATCGGCCTGGAAGACCGCGCCCACCGCCGGGTTGAAGCGCCGGAAGGTGTGGCTGCCGTTGAGCGACGTGCCGAGCTGGTCCGCGATGTCGATGCCCGCGCGGTTGAAGCGGCCGGAGAAGGTGACGTGGAACTGCTCGGACAGTGACAGCGTGTCGCTGACGTACAGCCCGAACGCGCGGTTCGCCGTCTCGAGCTTCGTGTTGAACAGGTCGTCGCCGCCGAGGCCGTACAGGCTCGTCAGCAGGCCCGATCCCGCCACGCCGCGGTCCGCCGTCAGCGAGCCCGGCTCGCTGCTCGACTCGAAGGCGACGTCGGCCAGATCGGCCGATATGCCGACGATGAACACGTTCTCGCGGGCGCCGTCGCCGGTCGTCGCGGTCGCCTGCACCGTGGCGCCGTAGCCCTGGGCCAGGGTCGTGGTGCGGTTGTACGCGCCGTCGCCAGCGGCGTCGAGACTGGTGATGAAGCGGCCGGAGACGAGGTCGACCAGCGGGGTCGCTTCTTCTTCGTCATGGTCGTCGTCGCCGTCGTGGTCATCGTCGTCGTCGCCGTGGTCATCGTCGTCGTCATCGTCGTCGGCGTGGTCGTGACCATGGTCGTCGTCGTCGTCGTGCCCGTCGTCGTCGTCGTGCCCGTTGTCGTGGTCGTCATCGTCGTCGTCCGCGCCGAAACAGAGCGTTTGCTCCGGCGCCCCGGCGGGCAGCGCGTCGTCGTCGCAGGCGCCGAACTCGGCCTCGTCGCCATTGAGCGTGCGGCGGTCGAGGTCGCGGTAGTAGCCGGTCACCTGCACGGACCAGACGTCGGACGCGGCGACGTTGGCGCGGCCCTGCACGAAGCCCAGCCGGTTGTGGGTCTCGTCCGGGAACGTGAACACCGCGGACCGGTCGACCTCGAGCAGCTCCACCGGCGCCGGCGCGTTCCCGGTCAGCAGCGTATCGGCGTAGGTGAAGCTGATGCCGGCGTCCACGCCCCCGTCCCGATAGCCGACGTCGGCGAAGGCCTGCGTGACCTCCGAGGGCGACTCCAGGCGCCATCCCTCCTCGGTGAAGTGCGTCGCGCCGGCGTAGAACGCCCACGGTCCGCTGCCGGCGCCGTACTCGGCGGTGGCCGTCAGCCGGCCGAACGAGCCGCCGGAAAGCTCCCCGGCGAAACCGCGGTTGTCGAAACCGTTCTTCAGGTCGAGGGCGAGCGCGCCGCCCAGCGCGTTCAGCCCGTAGGTCGGATCGGATCCGGCGCTGAGCTGCACGCGGTCGAGGGCGAACTGCGGCATCAGATCGAACTGCACCGTGTCGCCGAACGGCTCGTTGATGCGCACGCCGTTCTGGTACACCGCGATGCCCTGCGGCAGGCCGAGCAGCGGCGAGGCGGTGAAGCCGCGGAAGCGGAGTGTCGGCTGGAACAGGTTCGTGGTCGTCCCCTCGAGGGTCACCGCCCCGAGGCGTTCGTTCAGCGCGTCGGCCATCGAGGCCGCGCCGCGTGCCGCCAGGTCACCGCCGTCGACGACGGTAATCGCCGCCGCCAGGCGATCGCGGTCGACGCCGGCGCCGGGCAGCGGAGTGACCCCGACCACGTCGACCTGCTCGACTATCGCCGCGAGGGGTAGCATCACGTCGACGACGCTCGTTTCTCCAGCCGTCACCTGCACGCCGTCCCGCCGCTGGGTCTCGAACCCGCTCAGCGCGACGGTGACGCCGTAGATTCCGGGCTCGAGGGCCAGCCTGTAGCCGCCGGCCGCATCGGTCGTCGCGGTGGCCGCGGGGCCGAGCGCCGGCAGCGCGGTGACCATCGCGCCCGGCGCCGCGGCGCCCTGTGCATCGGTGACGGTGCCGATCAGCGATCCGGTCTGCGCGAAGGCGGCCGGCGGGGAGCCGAGACCCAGGACGATGGCGGCAAGGGCGGCGAATCCTGACTGTGGCTTCATGCCCGTACATTCCCTCGCCCCCGGTTCCGTTCAGGGCATTTCCCCCGGCCGCGCGAACTCGGCCGGGCGGGGTCGCGGGCCGCGCTCCGCTTCCTCGCGTCCCTTCGACCCGGCTCCGCGTCGGGTGTAGACTGCCCCGCGAGAAACGCATGGCGCCCGCGGTTCACGACCACGCACTCGATCTGCCCCTCGGCGTAGAGGAGGCCGCCGCACCGGCGGCGCCGGGCGAGGCCCGCGAAGTCGTCCTGCTGCTGTTCGATGCCCATCGCGGGGGCCTGCAGCGCTACGTGCGTTCGCTCGGGGTGACCGATTCGGACGGCGACGACATCGTGCAGGAGGTCTTTCTCGCGCTGTTCGATCACGTGGTGCGCGGGAGGGACCGGTCCAATCTCCGCGGCTGGATCTTCAGGGTCGCGCACAACCTCGCGCTCCGGCATCGGGCGCGCGAGGCGCGGCGGCGGCGTCTGCGGTCGCTGCTCGCCCCCCGTTCCGTTCTCGATTCGACGCCCACGCCGGAGGCCCGCTACCTGAACGTTCAGCGGCAGGCCCGGCTGCTGGCGGTCGTCGACGCGCTGCCGGCGCGGGAGCGGCGTTGTCTGCAGCTTCGGGCGGAGGGCCTCCGCTATCGCGAGATCGCGCGCGTGCTCGGCATCTCGCTGGGCAGTGTCGCCAACTCGCTGGCACGCGCGGTGGCGCGGCTGCGCCGCGCCGACGAGGGGTAATGCCATGTGGCGCAAGGACAGACACGTGTCGGACGGCGAGCTGCTGATGTTGGCCGAGGAGGGAGGGCTTGCGGCGCGGCGCCGGTCGCGTGCGCTGGCCCATGTCGCGGAATGCCCGCGGTGCGCCCGGCGCCGCGCCGAGCTGGCCGCGGCGATGCACGAGGCGGGGCAGGCCTGCCGCGAGCGGTCGACCCCGATGGCTCCCCTCCCCGTCGCGCGCGAGCGGCTGCGCGCCGCGCTCGCCGCCCGGCCGGCGAGACCCTCCGGTCAGGCGTGGGCGGTGCGCGGTCTCGCGGTGGCGGCCGTGCTTCTCCTGGCGGTCCTGTCGTGGACCGGCGCGAACACGAGCCGCCCCGGCCCTGCGCCGGCACCAGCCGAACCCGCCATCGCAACGTCCGGCCTGCTGCTGCCCCGGCCCGACCTCACGCCGGGCACCGTCCGGCCGGTGGGGATCGGCGAAGTCTGCGGCGGCGCGCTCCCGGGCCTTCCCGCGGTTCCATCACAGGTGCCGCGCCAGGTATTCGAGGCGTACGGCGTCGACTACCGGCAGGCTGCCGACTACGAGCTGGACTTCCTGATCACCCCCGAGCTGGGCGGCGCTTCCGATCCCGGCAACCTCTGGCCCCAGCCGTATCGCAGCGTCGTCTGGAACGCCTACGTCAAGGACGAGCTCGAGCTGCACCTGCAGCGGCTCGTGTGCCAGGGACGGCTGGACCTGGCGACGGCCCAGCGGGAGCTGGCGGGCGACTGGATCGCCGCCTACAAGCGGCGCTTCAACACCGAGCGGCCGCTGCGCGACTATGGCCGGTTCCCGCTGACCGCCAGCGATATCGAGGCGCTGCGCGCCGAGAAGAACGAGGAGCGGCTGCTGCCGGCCGTGCGGCGCTCCTGAGCACGACCATGCGAACCAGACCCTTCTCGCTCGTTGCCGCGCTGGTCGGTGCGGGCATCGTGTCCGCCGCCGGCATGTATTCCGGCGCGGCGGCGCAGACGCCCGGGGTGGATCGGATCGGGTCCGTTCCGGTTGCCGCGCCGCCGACCGCGCTGGCCGCCGGCGACGGATATCTCGTCGTCGGGCTCGGGTCCGGCGTGCGGGTGTTCGACGTGTCGCGCCCCGCGTCGCCGGCGCTCGCCGGCGCCTACGAGTTCGAGCAGCCGGCGCTCGCGTTGACCGCCGTCGGTGACGCGGTCTTCGTGGCCAACAGCCACGACGGGCTCCGGCGGCTGGACCTCGCCGACCCGACCGCGCCGGCGCTGACGGGAACCTCCGCGACGCGCGGCCAGGCCGTGGGGGTGGCGACGGCGGGAGCGCTCGTGTTCGTCAGCGACAACTCGCTCGGTTTCGACATCGTGGACGGGGCGGGCGAGGTGGAGCGCGTCGGCGAATACCTCGGCGACGGCTTTCCGCGCGGCATCGCCGCCGCTGGATCGCATGTCTTCGTCGCCGATCAGCCGGCCGGCCTGATGGTCGTGGACGTGTCGGATCCGGCCGCACCCGCCGTGACCGGCAGCCTGTCGCTGGGCCGCGACCCGATCACGCAGGTGTTCGTGCCCGACGCGCGCTCCACGGGAGGCGCGCCGCCGGCGGTGGCCGCCATCGTCAGCGGGCGCGCCGGACTCCAGGCGGTAGATGTCTCGGACCCGTCCGCGCCCATCGTGACGGCGCCCATTCCGGTCGCCGGCCGCCTGGCCGGCGCCGCGATGTGGGACCGCTTCGTCTACGCGGCCGGCGGCGACGTGCTGCAAGTGTTCGATTTGGCCGATCCCGGCCGCCCGGCGGTCATCGCCCAATCCGACCTCGGCGGGCGAGCCGGGGCGGTGGCGGTCAACGAGGAGCTCGTCTTCGCGGCCACCCCGGACGAGGTCGTCATCTTCCTGCGCCGAGAGTAGCCGCTGGAGTTGCGGCGGTCGTAGCGTGTATCGAGCCCGAACATGGACGCGCGGTGAAAGAGATATATACAGAATGAGTGGTTTGGTGATGACTGACGGAGAACCGAAGGGCGGTCGCGCCGCAATCACGGGGGCGCTGCTGTGCGCCGCCGTGGTGCTGGCCGCCGGGTCCGCCGGCGCGCAGGAGTGGGCCCAGTTCCGCGGGCCGGGCGCGGCCGGCGTCGTGGCCGACAACCCCGCCCTGCCGGAACGCTGGAGCGCCACCGAGAACGTCGCCTGGCGCGCGCCGCTGCCGGGTCTCGGGTGGAGCTCGCCGATTGTGGCGAACGGCCTCGTCTTTCTGACCACCGTGGTCAGCGACGGCGAGGTCGAGACGCCGGAAAGCGGCTGGTACCGCTTCGGCGAGCGCGACGCGCCCGAGGATCTGCACCACTGGCTGGTCTACGCGCTCGACTTGCAGACAGGAGCGGTGCGCTGGCGCCGCGAGCTGCACACCGGCGTCCCGGCGTCGTCCCACCACCTGAAGAACACCTTCGCCTCGGAGACGCCGGTCACCGACGGGGAGCGGCTGTACGTGCTCTTCGGCAACGTCGGCCTCTATGCCCTCGGCCTCGACGGGACGCTGCTCTGGTCGCGCGAGTTGCCGCCCGCCGCGACCCGCAACGGCTGGGGCACGGCGTCGTCGCCGGTGCTGCACGACGGCCGCCTCTACCTGGTCGTCGACAATGAGGAGCAGTCCTACATCGCGGCCCTGAGCGCCGAGACCGGCGCCGAGGTGTGGCGCACGGACCGCGACGAGGGCTCCAACTGGTCGACGCCGTACGTGTGGGAGAACACCGCGCGAACGGAGATCGTGACCACCGGCACGGACCGGATTCGGTCGTACGGCCTCGACGGTCGGTTGTTGTGGGAGCTGGCGGGGATGTCCAGCATCGTGATCCCGACCCCGGTTGCGGCGCACGGCCTGCTCTACCTGGAGTCCGGCTACATCGCCGACTATTTCCGCCCGGTCTACGCCATCCGGCCCGGCGCCTCCGGCGACATCTCCCTCGCCGAGGGCGAGACGGCCAACGAGCACGTGGCGTGGTCGCTCGAGCGGGGCGGCTCGTACCACCCGTCGCCGCTCGTGTACGGCGACCACTACTACACGCTGCTCGACCGCGGGATGCTGACCTGCCACGACGCGCGTACCGGCGCGGAGATCTACGGCCGGCAGCGGATCGACGTCGGCCAGGCGTTCACCGCCTCGCCCTGGGCCTACAACGGCAAGATCTTCGCGCTCAGCGAGCAGGGGACGACCTATGTCATCGAGGCGGGATCCGCGTTCCGGATCCTGGCCGAGAACCCGCTCGACGAGTTCACGATGGCTACGCCGGCCGTTCTCGACGACAGCCTGATCATCCGCACCGCCGAGGCTGTCTACCGCATCGCCGGCGATCGTCAGGAGCGCTGACGGCGTATAATTATCGTTTCCCGTCTCCCGCGGCTCCGTCGCGGGCAGGCTTCTCCAACAAGGAGCGATTCATGCGAGGCGTTACGAGGTTGCCGGTGGTTACCCTGGCCGCAACGATGCTGGCCGCGCTGCCCGGCGCGGCGTCGGCCGGTGCCGAGGACACCACGCCCACGTTCACGAAGGACGTGGCGCCGATCTTCCAGCAGAAGTGCCAGGCGTGCCATCGCGCCGGCTACATCGCGCCGATGTCGCTCGTCACCTACGCCGAGTCGCGGCCGTGGGCGCGGTCGATCAAGACCCGCGTCGAGACGCGCCAGATGCCGCCGTGGCACATCGACAAGTCGGTGGGCATCCAGGACTTCGAGAACGACCGCTCGCTGACCGATGCCGAGATCGACACCATCGTGCGCTGGGTGGACGCCGGCGCGCCGCACGGCAACCCCGAGGACATGCCGCCGCCGGTCGAGTTCGCCGACGACGACGTCTGGAACTTCGCCGGCCTGTTCGGCGGCCCGCCCGACCTGGTGATCTACTCGGCGCCGTACACCATGCCCGCGGTCGCGCAGGACCGCTGGTGGAAGCCCGAGGTGCCGACCGGGCTGACCGAGGATCGCTGGATCCGGGCCATCGAGATCCGTCCGTCGAGCGTCGACGGCCGCCGCATCACGCACCACGCCCTCGCGCGCCTGCAGCAGGAGGAGGACAACGATCTCGGCGCGGCGTCCGACGTCGGTCCGGGCCTGCTGATGGAGTGGGCGGTCGGCAAGCAGGGCGAGATCATGCGGCCCAACAGCGGCAAGCTGATCAAGGCCGGCGCGAGCATCCTCTGGGACGTCCACTACCACGCGGTCGGCGAGGAGATCACCGACACCGTGGAGTTGGGCCTCTATCTCTATCCGAAGGGCGAGGAGCCGAAGCACCGGCAGGTCCTCTCGGCGTTCAGCACCATCGAGGGCGGCAGCGACCACCTGTCGATTCCGCCGAACCAGGTGACCGTGACCGAGCGCTTCCACGTCCTGAAGCAGAACGGCCGGGTGGAGAACTACCAGCCGCACATGCACCTGCGGGGCAGGGGGATGCAGATGACGGCCGTCCTTCCCGACGGCACCACCGAGGTCCTGAGCCGCGTGAGCGACTTCAACTTCAACTGGCACCTCAACTACGTGTACGCCGACCACGCGGCGCCGCTGCTCCCGAAGGGGACCGTGCTGCACCTGAAGTCGTGGTACGACAACACGTCGGCCAACCGGGCCAACCCCGATCCCAACCAGTGGGTCGGCTACGGCGACCGGACGGTGGACGAAATGGGCCACGCCTGGGTCAACGTCACCTACCTGGACGACGACGACTTCGCCGCGGCAGTCGCCGAGCGCGAGGCGCTGCCGACGACGAACGACAACTAGCTTCGAGGAATCGGCGCCGAACGGCCCGCGGGGTCGTCGGGCCGGCAGTTCAGGAGACCGGGAGCCGCCCCTGTCGCGGGGGCGGCTCCTCTGACGTACGAGGAGGGCTGACGGCCATGCGGGGAGAGGTTTCGACGGGATGGACCGCGGCTGCCGGCGCGGTGTTGGTGCTGGCGCTCGGGGCGGGCGCGGCCACCGGACAGGTGCCGGGGACGCTGCAGGAGTTCGGGGCGCCGGTCTACCCGGCCTACGAGGGGTGGTACGAGAATCCGGACGGCAGCATCACGCTGCTCGCCGGGTACTTCAACGCCAACACCGAGGAGATCGTCGACGTTCCGGTCGGCGAGAGCAACTACATCGAGCCGGGGCCGCCGGACCAGGGGCAGCCGACCCGCTTCGCACCCGGGCGCTCCTGGGGGGTCTTCACGATCCGGATTCCCGGTGACGATCCGGGCCGCCGGGTCGTCTGGCATGTGACCGCGAATGGCGAGACGGTGTCGATCCCCATGCACCTCGACCCGCAGTGGATCATCGAGCCGTTCGAGGACGCCGCCAACGGCAACAAGCCGCCGGTTGTGCGCTTTGCGCCGGACGGCAAGGGGCTTGCCGGTCCGCCGATCGGGATCGCGCAGGAGCTGACCGTCACGGTGGGAGCGCCGCTGGAGCTGGCTGTATGGACGGCTGACGAGAAGCCCACCGACAACCTCGTGGCCGCGTCCCGGCGGCCGCGCCCGGCGTTGATTCTGCGCTGGCACGTGCTGCGCGGGCCGGGTGAGGTCGACTTCTCCGCCCCGGTACAGGAATTCGCCGATTCGTCGGACCAGAACCCGACGACGACCGCCACCTTCGACACGGCCGGCGACTACGTCCTGCGCGCCGAAGCCCTTGACGAGACCGGGGTCGGGGGCAGCGGCTTCCAGTGCTGCTGGACGTCGGCGCTGGTCGCGGTCCGCGTGTCCGAGTAGCGCACCGATGAAGAGACCTGCGGGCCGCGGCGTCGGCCGTTGCTTGCCGACCATGACGGTCGTGGCAGTGGTTTTCGGCTGCTGTGCCGCCCCGCTGGTCTGGCCGGTCGCCGCCGCGCAGGCGCCGCGGGTCATCGTGGAGGTGGAGCCCTTCGCGAACATCTCGCGGAATCCGGCGGACGCGTGGCTGGGCGTGGGCATTGCCGAGACCGTCGCGGCGGATCTCGGCGCGCTGGGTCTGTCGGTGATCGAAGGTCGCGGCGCCGGCCCGGCAAGCGGAGTGCGCTGGGTGGTGAGCGGCGGATACCAGCGGCTCGGGGAACGGCTGCGCATCACGGCGCGGCTGGTGGCCGCGGACAGCGGGGCGGTCGTGCGGTCGGTGCGCCTCGACGGCGCTCTCGACGAGATCTTCGCGCTGCAGGATCGCATCGTCGTCGAGTTGACCGCCGGCGTCGACCTGCGGGTCGCGGCGCCGCGCCCGCCGACGGCGGAGCGCCGCGTCCCGCGTGCGGCGCCTGCGCAGCCGGAATTCGGGGAGGGGATCATCCTGCCCCGTCCGGACGCCCCGGACCTGGGCGTGCCCATGACCGGCGAGCCGGAGCCGACGCCGCCGAACCCGGATGATCGGCCGAACGCTGCCGCCGCCGCCGGAGAGGGCCGGCCTGCGCCGGTCGAGCTCGTCGGCTCACCCGCCGTCGGCTTCACTCCCGCCGCCGGCATCCTGACCGGCCGTCCGAGCGTGCAGCCGGTACGGACCGCAACACCGCCCCGCATCGACGGGCGCCTCGACGACGCGGTCTGGCGCCGGGCCGCCCGCATCACCGAGTTCGTCCAGCAGCAGCCGCTCGACGGCGAGCCGGCGACGGAAGAGACCGATCTCTACATCGCCTACGACACGCAGAACCTCTACTTCGGCATGCACGTCCACTACTCCGACCCGGTGCTCGTCCGCGCGAACCGGTCGGATCGCGACCAGACCTTCAGCGACGACACCATCACCCTCTACTTCGACCCGTTCCTCGACCAGCAGCGCGCCTACGTGTTCTCGGTCAACGGCTACGGCGTGCAGAGCGACGCCATCCTCGATTCGAGCGCGCCGGCCGGGGGGATGGGCGGCGGCGGGCGCAGCAGCGGCGGCGGCGGCGGGCGGCCGGGAAGCGGCGGTGGAGGAGGAGGCGGGCGCAGGGGCGGGATGAGCGCCTCGCTGGCCGCCGCGCTCGGCAGCGCGCCCACCGGCGACACGTCCTGGGACGCGCTCTTCGAGTCGAGCGGCACGCTGGTCGAGGACGGCTGGACGGCCGAGGTGGCGATTCCGTTCAAGAGTCTGCGCTATCCGTCGCGGGATCGCGGCGAGCGGCACCGCTGGGGCTTTCAGGTGGTGCGGACCATCCCGAGCAAGAACGAGACCGACGTCTGGGCGCCCATCTCGCGCGACGTGGCCGGCTTCCTGCCGCAGATGGGGCTGCTCGACGGCCTGATGGATCTCTCGACCAGCCGCAACCTGGAGATCCTGCCCACGCTCACCGCCGTCCGGTTCGGATCGCTCGACACCGGGACCGGCGTTTTCAACGACGGCGATCCCGACCCCGAGGGCGGCCTGAACGTCAAGTATGGTGTGACCCCGAACCTGACGTTCGACTACACCTACAACCCCGACTTCTCGCAGATCGAGTCCGACATCCCGCAGATCGAGGTCAACCAGCGGTTCCCGCTCTTCTACCCGGAGCTGCGGCCGTTCTTCCTCGAGGGGCAGGAGATCTTCCAGGTGCCGGGGCAGGTGAACCTGGTCCACACGCGCACCATCGTCGACCCGCGGCAGGGGGCGAAGCTGACCGGCAAGGTGGGCAACACCACGGTCGGCGTGCTGGTCGCCAACGACGAGGCGCCGGGCCTGGTGGAGGGCGTCGACCCGTCTCTGCATGGCCGCACCGCGCAGGTCGCGGTTGCGCGGGCGCGCTACGACCTGTACGCGGAGTCGTACCTCGGCGTTATCGCGACGGACAGGGAGTTCGGCGACGGCTACAGCCGGGTGGGCGGCGTGGACGGCCGGTTCCGGCTCGGGCGCACCTCGTCGGTGAGCTTTCAGGCCGCCGCCGCGCAGCACCGCAACCTGGAGGACGGCGACAACGCGGGGCCAATCTTTCATCTCGCCTACGACCGGACCGGGCGCAATCTCAGCTACTCGGCCGCGGTCGACAGCGTCGATCCGGGTTTTCGCACCGACACCGGCTTCGTGCAGCGCGTCGACACCCGCGTGGCCCAGGCCAACGTCTCCTACCGCTGGTGGCCGGAGAACTGGCTGGTCAACTGGGGGCCGCTGGCCAGCTACAGCCGCAACTACGACTTCGAGGGCCTCCTGCAGGACGAGCAGGCCCAGGTCGGCGTGCGCGGCATCATGAGCAACAGCATGATCTGGGTCGCGATGGCCAACCGCGACATGGAACGCTACGGCGGCGTCGAGTTCTTCAAGACGAACGCGTTCCTGGGTGGCGGCTTCGCGGCCAGCCGCCGCCTGTCGGCCGGGGGCTTCTTCAACTGGGGCGACCAGATCCGCTACGGCGACGACCCGTTCCTGGGACGCGGCGCCACGGCCACGCTCTTCGCGTCGGTGCGGCCGATGTCGCGGCTCAACGCCGACCTGAACTTCATCACCAGCCGGCTGCACGACCCGCTGGCGGACGAGCAGGTCTTCGACGTCAGGATCTACCGCGCCCTGACCACTTACCAGTTCACCAACCGGCTGCTGCTGCGCAACATCCTGGAGTACAACGCGTTCAGCGGCACGGTGGCCGCGAATCTGCTCCTTACCTATCGGGTCAACGCGGGGACGGTGTTCTTCGTCGGCTACGACGATCACTATCAGCAGGGCGACCTGATCGACAGCACGATCTTCCCGACGACGCGCTTCGAGCAGACCAACCGTGCGATCTTCACGAAGCTGTCGTACCTGTTCCGGTTCTGATGGAGGGTGCCGTGACGGCGCTGTCGGTCAACGTCAACAAGATCGCCTGGCTGCGCAACTCGCGCGAGGGGGCCCGGCCCAGCGTCCTGGAGGCCGCCCGGATCGCCGTCGCGGCCGGCGCCCACGGCGTCACCGTCCACCCGCGGCCCGATCAGCGCCACATCCGCCCCGCCGACGTCGACGTGCTGGCCGCCTGGCTGGCCGCCGAGGCGCCCGGCGTCGAGTTCAACATCGAGGGTAACCCGGCCGCCGGCCCGCGCGACAACGGCTACCCGGGGTTCGACCGGCTGATCGAGAAAGCGCGCCCCGACCAGGCCACGCTGGTTCCGGACGCCGACGCGCAGCTCACCTCCGACCACGGCTGGGATCTCGCCGACCCCGAGGCGGCCCGGTTCGTGCGGGAGGTGGCCGCCCGCTACCAGGGGTGGGGCATCCGCGTCAGCCTGTTCATGGATCCGGTGGAGGATCAGATTGCCCGTGCCAGAGAATGCGGCGCGGACCGCGTCGAGCTCTACACCGGCCCCTACGCCGACCTGGTCGAGCGCCATGGGCTCGAGCACCCCCAGACCCATGCCAGCCTGAACGCCTACGCCTGCGCAGCGCGGTATGCGGCCGGTCTCGGGCTCGGCGTCAACGCCGGCCACGACCTGAACCTGGGCAACCTCGCCGGGTTCGTCGCCATCGGCGGCATCGCCGAGGTCTCCATCGGCCATGCGCTCGTCGCCGACGCGCTGGAGATGGGCCTCTCGACCGCGGTGCGGCGGTACCTGGACGCCATCGCTCCAGGCGCGTCTGCCACATCGCTTCCAGGTCGGCCAGGCCGTCGCTGAGGGTCCGGCCGTGGACGGTATGTGGAACGGCCACTGGGTCTGGCGCTACCCGGACGGAGACGGAGACATAAAAGAGCGGCAGGCTGCGATCGGCATCAACGACAGCGGGAGCCGACAGCGGCGTCTTCCTGATGTCGTCGTAGCGGCGCGACCGTGCCAGCCAGCAGGCGGCGCTCAACGGGTACCTGCACCGCGCCGTCGATCACGACGTCGCGCTCATGGGCTCCCGGGCGCGGCAGCGCGCCGCGGTCAAGCTGGCTGGAGAGGGGTTCTCGTCGGTATCGCCGGGAGCCATGAGCCCTGTCCGTACAGCCTCCGGAGAGCGCGTTCTTCTCGGCCGCGGGTGCCCGTCAGCTCCCTTCCGGCAGCGTCAGCATGACCCCCGCCGCAAATAGCTGAATTTTAATGGGCTTATACAGATGCCAGGAGAGGCCATGCCACGATTTACCCCACAACGTCGGGAACGCTCTGCCAGCGTCCGCGAGTCGCTGCCCATGCGGCCCATGATACGCCGAGACCCAACGGACGCTATGCTCCGGATCGAACCTGAGCGGGGTCAGCGCTAGTTGGACGGGCCGGCCGAGCGCACGCGACCGCTGGTATCCTGGATCCTGTGGGTCGAACGGGCGGCATGTGCCACGCGAGCTCTTGGCGGCGCGTCACGGTCTGGGAGACCCCGACATCGTTTGCGACCTTCCTGTCCGCCGGCGACGAGGGGTAGAGTCTCTGCAGCCGGCCTGCGGCTTGGTAAGGCGATGGCAGAGGATCTGTCCCAGAAGGTACTCGCGCGGGTCGACGGCGCCAAGGCGCTGTATCACCGGCTGATTCTCCTCGTGGCGCCCAGCGGGTCCGGCAAGACCGAGGCGTTGCGGGAGGTTGCGGCGATTACGGGGGCCCGGTTCGTCAATCTCAACCTGGAGCTGTCGCGCCGGATGCTCGACCTGACCGAACGCGAGCGGGCGCTGCGGTTGCCCGACCTCCTCAACGAGGTTGTGGGCAAGGACGCGCCGCTGGTGCTGCTCGACAACATCGAGATCCTGTTCGACGCGGCTCTCAAGCAGGATCCGCTACGGCTGTTGCAGGGTGTGTCGCGAAACCGTACCATCGTCGCGGCTTGGAACGGGACGCTGGAGAAGGGCTACCTGACCTACGCGGCGCCGGAACACCCGGAACACCGGCGGTACTCCCGGGGCGACCGTGGCGACGTGGTGGTCGTTGGCCCGGACGTCGTGAGCTGATGAGATTCGGCATCGTCACCGCACCGGAACCCAAATGAAATACGGCGACCTGATTCAGTTCGAGCCGATCGAGACGGTGGTGCAGCTTCGGGACGCCGACCAGGAGTCGGCAGCGAAGCAGCTCGTGTCGACCTACGTCGTGAGCGCCGAAATGGCGGAGCGGCTCGCGCAGGTCGTGATTCCGCAGATCCAGTTCGAGCAGCCTGCCGACAACAAGGGTTTCCTCGTCGTCGGGAACTACGGCACGGGCAAGTCCCACCTGATGTCTGTCATCTCCGCGATCGCCGAGCGCGCGGATCTCGTCGACGCGGTCAGCCCGCTCGTCACCGGCGCCGCGCGCCGCATCGGCGGCCGGTTCAAGGTGGCCCGCACCGAGCTCGGCGCCACGACGATGGACTTCCGCGAGTTCGTCTGCTCCCAGCTCGAGGAGGCGCTGGCCGGGTGGGGTATCGACTACCGCTTCCCGGCCAGGGACACGATCCCGAATCACAAGGGCGCCTTCGAGGACATGATGTCGGCGTTCCACGGGCGGTACGCCGACCAGGGGCTGCTGTTCGTGGTGGACGAGCTGCTCGACTACCTCAAGAGCCGCAGGGATCAGGAGCTGGTTCTCGATCTGAACTTCCTCCGCGAGGTGGGTGAGGTCTGCAAGGATCTGCGCTTCCGCTTCGTCGCCGGGCTGCAGGAGGCCATCTTCGACAGTCCCCGGTTCGCCCACGTGGCCGACAGCCTGCGCCGGGTGAAGGACCGCTTCGAGCAGATCCGCATCGCGCGGACCGACGTCAAGCACGTGGTGGCCGAGCGCCTCCTGAAGAAGACGTCCGAGCAGCAGGTCCGAATCCGGGCCTACCTCCAGCCGTTCACCCGGTTCTACGGCAACATGAACGAGCGGCTGGACGAGTTCGTACGGCTGTTCCCGGTGCATCCCGACTTCATCGAGACGTTCGAGCGGATCGCGGTGATCGAGAAGCGCGAGGTGCTGAAGACCCTCTCGCTGGCCATGAACCGGATCGTCGACGCCGAGCCGCCCGCGGGCAGTCCCGGCCTCATCGCCTACGACGCGTACTGGGGCGCGCTGCGCGAGAACCCGTCGTTCCGCGCCGAGCCGGAGATCAAGGCGGTGATCGACTGCAGCCAGGTGCTGGAGTCCCGCATTGCCCGGGCGTTCACGCGGCCGGCGTACAGGGCGATGGCGTTGCGGATCATCCACGCCCTGTCCGTTCACCGGCTCACGCACAACGACATCCACGCGCCGCTCGGGGCCACGCCGGACGAGCTCCGCGACACGCTGTGCCTCTACCAGCCGGGCATCGAAGAGCTGGGCGGCGAGCCGGCCGACGACCTGCTCTCGCAGGTCGAGACCGTCCTGCGCGAAATCCACAGGACCGTGAGCGGGCAGTTCATCTCGTCGAATGCGGACAACCGCCAGTACTATCTCGACCTCCAGAAGACGGACGACTACGACGCGCAGATCGAAAAGCGCGCAGAATCGCTCGACGACGCGCAGCTCGACCGCTACTACTATCAGGCGCTCACCACCGTCCTGGAGTGCAAAGACGCGACCTACGTGACCGGCTTCCAGATCTGGGAGCACGAGCTGGAGTGGCGAGAACGTCACGCCTCCCGGCTGGGCTACCTCTTCTTCGGCGCGCCGAACGAACGGTCGACGGCCGTGCCGCCGCGCGACTTCTACCTCTACTTCATCCAGCCCTACGACCCGTCACGTTTCCGGGACGAGAAGAAGGCGGACGAGGTGTTCTTTCGGCTCACGGGGCGCGACGACGCCTTTCAATCGGCCCTCAAGGGATGCGCCGCGGCGCTCGATCTGGCCTCCCGCGCGTCCGGGCACGCGAAGAACGTGTACGAGACGAAGGCGACCGGCTACCTGCACGAGTTGGCGAAGTGGCTCCGGGAGCACATGACCACCGCGGTCGAGGTGACGCACCAGGGAAGGACGAAGCCG
Source organism: Vicinamibacterales bacterium (assembly GCA_965116825.1). Lineage (GTDB taxonomy): Bacteria > Acidobacteriota > Vicinamibacteria > Vicinamibacterales > UBA8438 > WTFV01. Next base: position 768,738 of record OZ220736.1, on the reverse strand, counting down.
CTCATCGGGTGGGTGAAGGGCAAGCTGGCGATCGAGGGGGCGCAGGTCAACGTCCTGGACGTCGTGAATGCCGTCGGCTCGGCGGCGCTGGCCACGCGCTTCGAGGACGAAGCGCCGGGGTACCCGACGTTTCCGGTCTATTGGACCAGGGAGAGTCGTCCGCAGGCGGTGCAGGACGCGCTGCGCTGGATCGCCGGCCCGCGCAAGACCCAGCAGGGAGCCAAAGCCCTCGACGCACTGGGGTTGCTCGACGGCGACCGGCTCGACCCGAGTCGCTCACGTTATGCGAAGCACGTCGTCGCGCTTCTGGGCAACAAGGGCGAGGGCCAGGTTCTCAACCGGGGCGAGCTGATCCACACCGTTCACGACGTCGAGTACATGGCGCCGGGCACGTATCGCCTGGAGCTGGACTGGGTGGTCGTCGTGCTGGCGAGCCTCGTCTACTCCGGCGATCTGGTGCTCGCCATTCCCGGCCGAAAGTTCGACGCAACCGACGTCGCGGCGCTCCCCGCCACGCCGCTGACCGACCTCGTCGGCCTCAAGCACGTCGAACGTCCGAAGTCGTGGAACATTCCCGCGCTGACGGCGCTCTTCGAGCTGCTGGAACTGACACCGGGCATGGCGCAACTTGTGGCGCAGGGCAGGGAGCAGCCGGTACAGGAGCTGCAGAAGGCCATAGATGCGCGGGTCGAGCGGTTGGTGTTCGCCCGGCAGGCGCTCCAGGCCGGTTTTCAGTTCTGGGGGCGACAGCTCCTCGACGACTATGCTACAGACGACCTGCGCGGGAAGCTGGACGCGGCCAAGGACTTCCTCGAATCGCTGCAAGCCTTCACCTCGCCTGGCACGCTCAAGAACTTTCCTTACGGTCGGCAGGAGGTAGAGGCGCAGCAAGCCGGTCTGGATGCCCTCGGAGAGGTCGAAGCCATGCAGGTGCTGGTCGGGGACTTCGCGAATGCCGCGTCGTATTTCCCCGCCGCAGAGGCGGTGCTTCCTCCGGATCACGAGTGGGTGGGGACTCTGAAGGACGTGCGTGAGGATCTCGTCGCGCAGTTCCTCGATCCGGCAAAGCGATCGGCCACGAGCTTCCGGCAGCAGGCACAGAGGCAGCTCGGCGACCTGAAGCGCGCGTACGTCGACGCGTACCTGGCTCTTCACGCGCGGGCCAGGCTCGGGGTCGATGACGACAGGCGCAAGGGCCGGCTGCTCAAGGATGAGCGCTTGCAACAACTGCGGAATCTGGCGACGGTCGACCTGATGCCCAGGCAGCAACTGACCGACTTCCAGCACCGTCTGGCTGCGCTCAAGAGCTGTCTGGTGTTGACCGAGCAGGAACTGGATGCTGCTGCCGAGTGTCCTCACTGCGCCTTCCGGCCGTCGGCCGAGCCTGTCCAGGCTCCGGCCGGCAACGTGCTCTCCGGGTTGGACGGCGAGCTGGACGCCCTGATCTCGACGTGGACCGGTATCCTGTTGAACAACCTGGAGGATCCGACCACCCGCGAGCAGTTGGAGTTGCTCGGTTCCGACCAGCGCGAGCTGGTGCAGGCGTTCATCGCGTCTGGCACGCTTCCCGACGGCGCGAGCCACGACTTCATCGACGCGGTCGCGCAGGTACTGTCCGGCCTCTCGAAGGTGGTCGCCACCGCCGAGGAACTCCACCGCGCGCTCTTCCCGCGCGGGTCGCCGGCAACGCCGAGCGAGCTGAAGAAGCGCTTCGGCGGCTACGTCGACGAAAGGGCGAAGGGAATGGACGAGGCGAAGGTGCGGATCGTGATTGAGTAATCCCTCATGCGGACTGCAAGTGTCGGCGGACCTGTCACGGGTCGCGCCGGAGTAGCGATGAACCGGAACGAGCTCCTCAACCGTCTCGGGAAATACGAGTGGTCGGACATCGAGTTCAAGGAGGCTCGTAATCGGGCGCCGAAATCCGCGTACGAGACGGTTTCGGCGTTCGCCAACACGGGCGGTGGCTGGCTCGTGTTCGGCGTTCGTGACGACGGCGGAGTCTTCGAGATCGTCGGCGTCATCGAGGTGGACAAGGTCCAGGGAGAGTTCCTGAGCACGTTGCGGTCCGGCGGGAAGATCAACCGCAGGATCGCCGTGCGTGAAGACATGTTCGAAACCGACGGCAAGACGCTGCTGGTGTTCTACGTTCCCGAGTCTCCCGGCGGCGAGAAGCCAATCTATCTCGACGGTGACATCCGGCGATCTTTCATTCGGCGCGGCGGGTGCGATGAGCGTTGCACGGTCGACGAGATCGAACGGTTTCTCCGTGACGCGTCCACGGATCGGTTCGACGAGCAGCCGGTGGACGGCCTCGATGCCGACGAATTCTTCGACCCGGCTTCCGTGCGTTGGTTTCGGCGCGCGTTCGACGAACGGAACCCTGGCAGAAGCCAGGAAACTTCCGACCGCGAGTTCCTGATCGAGTGGGGATTCGTCGTCGGATGGGGAGACCGGCTGGCGCCGACTCGTGCGGCGGTACTGCTTCTCGGCCGCGCGCGCCACGTCCGGCAGGCGCTCGGTCGTCCGCTCGTCGACTATCAGTTCATCAACGCCCCCGCCGATTCCTGGACCATCGACCAGCGCTGGAGCGACCGGGTTCTGGTGGAGGAGAATCTCGTCCAGGCGTGGCTCACGGTCCTGGAGCGGTACATGCGCCACGCGGATCACCCTTTTCGACTGGACGCGGCGACGCTCCGAAGGAACGACGATCCGCCCGAGTACACCTCGTTCAGGGAAGCGGCCATCAACCTGCTCATCCACCAGGACTACGGTGACCGCAACCGGACCGCTTTCATTCGGTCCTTCCGTGATCGGACCGTGTTCTGGAACCCCGGCGACGCCTTTGCGACCACCGATGAGTTGCTCGATCCGACGGCCAAGCACCTGCGGAACCCCGCGATCGTCACCGCGTTCAGGCGGGTCGGGCTGAGCGAGCAGGCCGGCACTGGCATGCGGGCCATCTTCGCGAACTGGCAGAGTCTCGGGCACGTGCCGCCGGTCATCGATAACGACAAGGGAAGAAAGGCGTTCGAGCTTCGCCTCTTGCGCCAGGAACTGCTCACCGACGAACAGCGGCAGTTTCAGGCGCGCCTCGGCGCGCGGCTCGACGACAGACAGGAGCGCGTCTTCGCGATGGCCTGCCGAAACGGGCAGGTCTCGCTGACGGATGCCAAGGCGGTCACCGGGCGGACGGCGCCGGAAGCCCGGGCGGTGCTGAATGCGCTCGTCGTCGATGACCTGTTGCGGACACTGGATGAGGGCACTCGGTACGGCCTCCCGGAGCGCCTTCGGGGTGGTCTGGGCGCCTCGAGACCTGGTCAGTCCGTGAGTGACGAGGTCGGCGATGGGTCGCGCGGCTTGGTCACTGACCATGTCGGTGGTGTTCCTGAATGGAACATGGTCAGTCACGAGAACAGGGTCACTGACCATGTCGGTGGTCTTCCTGAGCGGAACATGGTCACTGACCATGTCAGTCGCGAGCTCACCGAGCAGCAGCAACGAATCGTCGCCGCCTGCGATGTGCCACGGAGCCTGCCCGAGTTGATGGAGAGGGCCGGCGTGAAGCACCGGACCCACTTCCGTCGCACGCACCTGATGCCGCTCGTGCAGGGCGGCATCGTCGCCATGACCAACCCTGACAACCCGCGGGCGGTGAACCAGCGATACGTCCTGACGGAGGCCGGCATCGCCTTGCGGGCCGCTGGCATGCGCAAGGGCCTGGAGGACGAACGTGGCGGCGAAGAGTGACCCCGGTCCAAAGCTGTTCCGCGAGTCCGCGACACGCGACTCGGGGCCGGTAGCGTGCCTCGGGATGACCTTCGCGTCGGACGAGGCGCGCCGGGCGTACTTTCTCGATCGCTTGAAGGAGAAGCTGCCGGAACTCCGGCGTCGGCCCGACTTTCCCGCGGGCGAGGACGAGGACATCCTGCGGCTGTCCGATCCGCCGTACTACACGGCCTGCCCCAATCCGTTCGTGAACCAGTTCGTCGAGCATCACAGCCGGTCCTACGACCCCGACGAGCCGTATCATCGCGAGCCGTTCGCCGTCGACGTCAGCGTCGGGAAGACCGATTCCCTCTACCGGGCGCACGGCTACCACACGAAGGTGCCGCACCTGGCGATTGTGCCGTCGATTCTCCACTACACCCAACCGGGCGACCTCGTCTTCGACGGATTCTGCGGCTCGGGCATGACCGGCGTCGCGGCGCAATGGTGCGGCATGGCGCCGCGTGCCTACCGCCGGGAGCTGGAGCAGAGATGGAAGGCCGAGGGACGTGAGCCACCGAAGTGGGGCGCCCGGCGCGCAATCCTCGGTGACCTGTCGCCCGCGGCTACTCTCATTGCCGCCAACTACAACCTTCCCTTCGACGTCTCGGCCTTCAGCGAGGCGTCGGCCCAACTGTTGCGGGAGGTCGACGCCGAGATCGGCTGGATGTACGAGACGCTCCACACGGACGGTCAGACAATGGGGCGGATTAACTACACCGTGTGGAGCGAGGTCTTTTTCTGTCCGGACTGCGCGGGCGAAGTGGTGTTTCTGGACGAGGCCCTGGACAAGGCCACCGGCCGCACGCGGTCTTCTTTTCCTTGTCCGCACTGCGCGGCGACTCTGACCAAGGATAACCTCGTGCGGTTGTTCGAGACGCTCGTCGATCCGGCGTCGGGCCAGCCGTGGAAACGCATTCGGTTGCGACCCGTCCTGATCGACTACAACGTGGGCGATGCAAGGTACAAAAAGGAACCGGACGCCGCCGATCTGCACGTCCTGGAGCGCGTCGCCGGTCTCCCGCTGCCGTCGGAAGTGCCGACCGACGCCTTCCCCATCGACGAGATGTACCACGGATCTCGTCTTGCGCCGAAGGGGTTCACGCACGTGCACCACCTGTTCCTGCCGCGGGCGGCGCATGCCCTGGCGGCGATGTGGCGGCGCGCCGGAGCGTGCGAGGATCGTCGACTGAGGAACGTGCTGTTATTCTTCGTAGAGCAGGCGATTTGGGGCATGTCAGCTCTGAATCGCTACGGACCCTCCCATTTTTCTCAGGTGAACCGCCAACTGTCAGGAGTCTACTATGTTGCCTCACAGCTCGCGGAAGTATGTCCATGGTACATCCTGCATGGCAAACTACACCGTCTCGCCAAGGCTTTTGAGCCGACACCTGCAAGTGGCAGCGTCGCGATGACTTCGACCGCCGACTGTAGCGCCAACGGTCTACCCGACAACGCCATCGACTACGTGTTCACTGATCCGCCTTTTGGCGAAAACATCTTCTATGCCGACCTCAACTACCTAGTCGAATCCTGGCACGGTATCCGCACCTGCAGCGAGACAGAGGCCATCGTGGACCGGCCGAAAGGAAAGGGAATCGCCGATTATCAGCGCCTGATGCAACGATGCTTCCAGGCGTACTGCCGCGTCCTGAAGCCCGGTCGGTGGATCACCGTCGTCTTCCACAACTCCAAGAACGCTGTCTGGAACGCCATCCAGGAGGCCATGCTGACGGCCGGCTTCGTGGTCGCCGACGTCCGCACGCTCGACAAGCAGCAGGGCTCGTACAAGCAGGTTACGAGCACGGCCGTCAAGCAGGACCTGGTAATCTCCGCCTACAAGCCGAACGGCGGACTGGAGGACCGTTTCCGGCTGAAGGCCGGGACCGAAGACGGCGCGTGGGATTTCGTCCGCACCCACATGCGGCAGCTTCCCGTGTTCGTCGCCAGGAATGGGAGCGCCGAGGTGATCGCGGAGCGCCAGGGCTACCTCCTGTTCGACCGCATGGTGGCCTTTCACGTGCAACGCGGGGTCACGGTTCCCCTCTCCGCGGCCGAGTTCCAGGACGGCCTTGCGCAGCGCTTTCCGGAGCGGGACGCCATGTTCTTCCTGCCCGAGCAGGTCGCCGAGTACGACACCAAACGGTTGGGGGCCCGGGAGCTCGTTCAACTCGAACTCTTCGTCAAGGACGAGGAATCCGCCATCCAGTGGCTGCGCCAGCAGCTCACGAAGAAGCCCCAGACCTTCCAGGAGATTCATCCGCACTTTATCCGCGAGCTCGGTGGGTGGCAGAAGCACGAGAAGATGATCGAGCTGTCGGAGTTCCTGAAGCAGAACTTCCTCTGCTACGACGGCAGGGGCGAGGTTCCGAGCCAGGTCCATGCTTACCTGTCCGGCAACTTCAAGGAGTTGCGCAACCTGCCGAAGGACGATTTCGCGCTCCGAGCCAAGGCCAGGGATCGCTGGTACGTCCCGGACTCACGCAAGGCCGGTGACCTGGACGAGCTGCGGACCCGGGGCCTGCTCCGGGAGTTCGACGAGTACCGGCACTCCACGCAGAGACGCCTGAAGCTGTTTCGCCTGGAAGCGATTCGTGCCGGCTTCCGAAGGGCATGGCAGGCACGGGATTACGCGACGATCGTCGAGGTCGCCCGCAAGGTTCCGGAGAACGTGCTTCAGGAGGACCCGAAGCTGCTGATGTGGTATGACCAGGCGCTTACGCGCAGCGGAGAGGAAGCATGAGGTTGACCGTCTACCTGTTGCGGCGTGCGGTCGCCGATTTGGATCACGCCATCTTGGAGCGCCATGTCGAAAACGGCACGTACACGGAGGTCCCATCGACGGCAGACCTTCCGTTTCCCTGCCGTGCATGGCTTCAGCAGAACAAGGCAACTGAGCCGCGATGGCTTGAATGGCTGTCGACAGCATTTGACCTTGCGGATGTCGAACTGGCCAACATGTCCAACTCCGTCGTGCTTGCGCTTGAGGCTGGTGGTCGTCGCTTTGCCCTGACTTTCGGCTACGGTTTTGGTGCGATAGATCGTTCACTCGTTGAGCCGGACTTTGGTCTTCTTGTGGCGCTGAATGTCGTGAACCCGCGCGCGCTCGATACTCTCAACACTCGCACGCTCGATCGGGTGACGAAGCAGACACGGACTCACCTGAATATAGGCCGTCCTGTAGAGGAGTTCGGTATAGAGCCCGATCTGGACTGGCTTCGGTCAGTCCGCGGCAAGGCAGACAGTGAGTATATTGCCGGCAGGGTAGAGGGTGCGGACTCCGTCGGTATAAACTGGGATGGAGCACCCGAGACACTCGGGCACTGTTGTGAAAGGCTACTTGAGCTCTACGAGTCGGAAAGCTACAAGACATATTTCGGATTTGTCGACCATGTTCGTGCTGTGCGCTCATCGGACGCAGTCACGTCTGTTCTTGACCAGAGAGTGCATGAGCTCGTGTTGCGGCGGGACACCGCTGGCCTGACCATCGCCCATCCGGATATACCTGCTCCGGACGTGGAGACGTTCAGGATCTGGTGCGGGCATATCAAGAAGGAGAATATCGACGAGTTGGACCTAGACGTTGTCTTCGAGTTTCTCGATGAATACATAGCCGACGGGCGACAAATGCCGGATATGCGGAAGATCTGGGTCATGGCTCTTGACGGACAAGGCTTGCCACGGTCCCCAAGGGTATCCCTCTGGAAGTACCTTGCCGCACAGGTTGAGCATGGCGACGACACTTATGTGTTTTCGGCTGCGCAATGGTTCCGCACGGACAGGGACTATATTCGCGATCTCAGAGGGAGAGTAGCGGCGATTCCAGATATAGCTGACGAACTTAATCTACCAATCTGGGACCGCGGCGTCAAGGAGGGGGTATACAATGCGGAGCTGGCGGAGGCGCGGGACTGGTTGCTACTCGATCGGCAGATGTTCACGTTCGACGGGCCGGCGAACAAAATAGAGTGTGCGGATCTAATGACTCCTGCCGGTGATTTTGTTCATGTCAAGTCCATGGAGTCGTCGGCCACCCTGAGTCACTTGTTCGGCCAGGGCACGGTGTCCGCCAGGCTATTCCGTGCACATGGGGGATATCGACGACGGGTGGGAGAATGGTTTCGTCACAAGTACGGTACGGACTTGGAGCAGCGGGCGGACTTGCGGGTGGTCTTTGCGATCGGCACACCCAAAGACGGACCACTTGGTGAAAGTTTGTTTTTCTTCAGTTTGGTAAATCTCGCGCAGCACAAGCAGATGCTGGATGCAATGGGGTATCGCGTGGCCGTCTGCAGAATCGATCGAAGGCATCCGGTGTGAGTGCCGACGCCGAAAGACCTGACGGCGGCAGTGCGTTCGGATTTATGGATTGCGAGGCGGCCTGCCCAACGGAGGGGGCATGGACGCCTTGAGGAGGATGAAGATGCCAGGGCGGCCAACCGCGGTGAAGCTGCGGCCCATGGCCACGGACGCGAGATCTCTACGGCAGTGAGAGGAAGGACGAGTAGGCGGTAGGGGATGACTGTACGGTGTCATTGAGTAGTTGGCGCGATGAGATCCTGGCGGCGTTCACGCCGGGGGTTGAGCGCCTCACGGTCGTGGCGGACCCCGATGGGCTTCTGCTGGAGGAGGCCATCCTCGAGACGCTCCAGGCGCGGGGTTTCGAGCTGGTCTCCTTCGAGGATCGCATCGCCTTTCGCTTCTTCTACGAGTCCCGCTATCGATCGCACCGGGACCGCGGCGATCTGGCGGATCTGGTCGTCGCGGTCCGGGGTGATGCATCGGACCTGCGTACAGTCCCCTACGACGTGCTGCAGGCGGGCCGCCAACTCTCGTTCCAGCTCGGCGACCTGTTTCCGAAGCTGAGCGGTTCGGTCGTCAATGCGTTGGACCGGGGCGATCTCGATGCCCTGTACGCGGCCCAGGCACGAGAGCCTCCGGCGCGTCGCCTCGGCGAGGCGCAGACCGAGATATTCGTGCTTCGGCACCTGTTCCAGTTCGTGCCCGAGACGATCAGGCAGGCATCGGATCTGCTTTGCTTCCTGTTGCGCCGCCACTACCGCAGACTCCGCCTGCCGCGGGCCCTGGAACATCGCCTCATTGGGGAGCTTCGCAAGGACCCCGTGTTCAAGCAGTGGCCATTGGCGAAGATCGTTCCGGATCGCGAGGCGTTCTTCGCATTCCTGCAGGAGCGCTGGCCAATCTTTCTTGATCGGCAGACTTCCGGCTCGGTCGCGGTGCACGAATCGACGGAGCGGTATGGCCTCGCGTTCCACGGCCCGGCCGAGCTCCCGTTCGACCATCCCGACGTGCGGGTCTACATCGACAATCTGTTCCTGGAAGGCGCGCTCCGGCCGATCGCGCATCCCGGCGGGCATGAAGTGGCGGGTTCGTGGGCGCTGGCCGGTATCGAGGTCGACCCGCAGGCGCATCGCAAGCGCCGGCTCGACGGCTTGCTGAAGTCCATCGAGGAGACGATTCCGAAAGACGCGGCGTCACACCAGGCGTGGCTTGCATTCGCACCACGCTGGGCGCAGGTGAACGCGCTCGTCTTCGGCGCCGACGCGGGTACGCTCGACGGGGCCGCTCTGGAACGGTACCGCAGCATCCGCGATCGGATCGACGACGCGTTTACCGCCTGGATCCGGCAGCGCTTCGAGACGTTGCACAATCTGCCACCGTCGCCGCCGGTGATGATCCACCAGATTCCCCGGTTGCTCGCGCGGCGTCTGCAGGAATCCAGGGACGGGAAGGTCGCGCTCGTCGTGATGGACGGGCTGGCGCTCGACCAGTGGGTGGTGGTTCACGAGTTGCTCGCGCAACAGCGGCCGGAGTTGCGGTTCCGGGAGGAGAGCCTGTTCGCCTGGATCCCGACGCTGACCATGGTGTCCAGACAGGCGTGTTTCACGGGCCGCCCGCCGTTGTACTTCGCAACCAGTATTGACGGCACGGACCGCGAGCCGTCCGCGTGGAAGCGGTTCTGGGGAGACGAGGGCCTGTCCCTCGTCGAGGCGGTCTACGAGAAGAACCTGCGCGACTCCGCGGACGTCGGGCGCGTGGAGGAACTCGTGTCTCATCCTGGTGCCCGGGCCGTGGGCCTGGTGGTCGACGCCGTGGATCGGATCATGCATGGAATGACGCTCGGCAGCGCCGGGATGCACAATCAGGTCAAGCTGTGGACAGAGAGCGGAGCGTTGGCCGGGTTGCTCGACACGCTCCTCGACCGCGGTTTCGCCGTCTTCCTGACGTCGGACCACGGAAACGTGGAAGCCCGCGGTTGCGGGGCGCCGAGGGAGAAATCGCTCGCGGAGCTGAGAGGCCAGCGTGCACGCGTCTACCGTGATCGAGGTCTGCGGTCGCGGGTCGCGACGCGGTTTCCGGATGCGATTGAATGGCCGACGACCGGACTGCCCAAGGATTACTTTGCGCTGCTGGCCCCCGCGCGCCGGGCGTTCGTGCGCGAGTCGGAGCGTCCGGTGTCCCATGGCGGAATCACCTTGGAGGAAGTCGTCGTTCCCTTCGTCCAGATCGAGCGGACGTGATGCCCGGCACGACGCACCGCATCATCGGGTTCGACCGGAAGGTCCGCTTGCGCTGGCTTGACGCCACGGCCGAGTGGACTATGCAGGGACTCTCGGTCCCGGAGATTCGCGCACAGCTAGAACGATTCCTCGACGGACAGGTGGCCGGCAAGGGTCCTCACAGCGCGCGAGGCAAGACGATGACCGTGCTGCTTCACGTCTGGATGGCCGTGCCCGACGCCGCCGTGCCGCTTCGCGACGACGCGCTCGCGCTGTTGCGCGGCCGAACCGGACGCGACCGGCTGCCGCTGCACTGGGGCATGTGCCTGGCGACCTATCCGTTCTTCCGTGACGTGGCGGCAACGACCGGCCGGCTGCTGGCTCTCCAGGGGGAGGCGGCCCTGCCGCAGATCGTGCGGCGCATGGCGGAGTCCTGGGGGGAGCGGAGCACGCTGACGCGCGCCGTGCAACGGGTCGTCCGGTCTTTCGTGGAGTGGGGCGTGCTCGCGGAGAGCGGCGACCGCGGAGTCTTCTCGCCCGCGGCGAAGGTCGTCGTGTCCGGCGATGGGGTCGGTCCGTGGCTGGTGGAAGCCGGCCTGGTGAGTCGCGGCCGCCGGGAATACCCGTTGCGCGGGCTCGTCGATGGGGTCTCGTTCTATCCGCTCGACATGGCCGTGTCCGTCGGAGACGTCAGCCGCAGTCCTCGGCTGGAGCTATGCCGGCAGGGACTCGACGAGGACATCGTGGTTCTCAAGGCGAAAGGTGGATGACGCCCGGATGACGTCCGCGGGTGACCATCAGGGTAGAATCAATCCTGCTTCATCTACCTTGGACGAAACGATGGGCCTCAACATCAAGAACGAGGAGACGTGTCGGCTCGCCAGGGAGCTCGCGCGGCTGACCGGCGAGACGATGACCGGCGCCATCACCGGCGCGTTGCGGGACCGCCTGGAGCGGGAGAAGCGCCTGCGCAACGCGGATGCGCTGGCCCGGGAGCTTCACGCCATCGGACAGCGCTGCGCCAAGCTGATGGGACCCGGGCCTTCGGCCGTCGACCACGGCGACCTCCTCTATGACGAACGGGGACTGCCGAAGTGATCGTCGACACGTCGGCGATCATGGCCATTCTCCTTGGTGAATCGGACGCGACGCACTACGAACAGGCAATCTCGGCGGCGTGGCCCAGGCGCATGTCGGCGGTGGCCCTGCTCGAAGCAACCATGGTTGTCGAGGGCAGGGGGGGAGCCGCGGCGGGACGTCAACTCGACATGTTTCTGGACAAGGCGGAGATCGAGTTGGCGCCGGTCACGCCGGAACACGTCGAGGCCGCCCGCCGCGCCTGGCGGCGATTCGGCAAGGGCAATCATCGGGCGGCGTTGAACTTCGGCGACTGTTTCGCCTACGCGTTGGCGAAGACCACCGGCGAGCCGCTGCTGTTCAAGGGGGACGACTTCGCTCACACCGACGTCGAGGCGGCGTGATCCGGCAGGATGCGAAATCGTTCGGAGTGACGGCATGACGCAGGACGAGCTGATCGAACTGCTTCGCAAGCACGAATGGCGCGACGTCGAGTTCAAGGAAGCCCAACGCAAGGTGCCTCGCGACGCCTACGAGACGGTTTCCGCGTTCGCGAACACGGAGGGCGGACATCTCGTGTTCGGCGTCCGCAAGAGCGGCCGGGAGATGGAAATCGTCGGCGTTCTCGACGTCGACAAGGTGCAGAACGAGTTCCTGTCGACGTTACGGCAACCGGACAAGATCAGCGTCGTGGTCGACATCGAGGAGAAGCTGCACAAGCACGACGAGTCGGACCTGCTCATCTTCTACGTGCCCGAAGCGCATCGTTCGCAGAAGCCTGTTTTCCTCAACGGTGACATTCGCCGCGCCTTCGTGCGCAGCGGCGGCAGCGACGTGCGCTGCTCGGACCAGGAGCGCGACGGGTTTCTGATCGACGCGGCGGCCGAGCGTCCTGACGGTCAGGCCGTCGACCTGAATCCGGCCACGGCATTCGACCCGGACACCATCCGCTGGTATCGGGCCGTGTACGAGGCAAGGCCGGGGAACCGTTCGTGCGCCACGATGTCCGACCTGGACTTCCTGGCCGAGATGGGGCTGCTGGTCGAGCGGGGAGACCGGCGGTTGCCGACCTGCGCGGCCGTTCTGATCTTCGGGACGAATCCGGCCTTTCGGCAACTGCTGCCGCGTCCCGTGGTGGACTTGGGTATTTCGCTGAACGTGAACACCAATTCCGGGGAACGTGAACACCGATTTCGGCGAACGTGAACGCTCGTCGGAGCGTAGCGACGTTGCTCAGTCAGTTCCCTCCCATCGGCGCCGCGACGGATCTTCGAGATCCTACTCTTGTCTGCCTGATCGAAAGTACAGAAGAAAGTGCCTGTGGAGCCTGTGGGCGCCGCTTGCGGCGTCCAAGGTGTTGTGGGAAACGCGCCTTCTGCGAGGCCGCAGTCAACGTTGAGCGTATCGCGCGCGTTTTCCACAGCACCGGCAGGATCCACAGGCCGCTCGGGCCCGGCAGCAGTGTCGCGGATGTCGCGGACGTGATCGTGCTCGGTGCTCGGTGCGATGTCGTCGCCGGCCGCGTGCTCATGTCGCCTCCTTCCGGCCGCGGGCTGGTGCGTCGTGCGTCCGCCGCATCGAGCGCCCCTTCAGGTCGATGCGGTGCGCGTCGTGGAGCAGGCGGTCGCAAATGGCGTCGGCCTGATTGGGGTCGCCGATGACGGCGTGCCAGTCGGTCACCGGCAACTGGCTGGCGATCAGCGTCGAGGCGCGCTCGGCGCGGTCTTCGATCACCTCGGTCAGGTCGCGGCGTTCGGTGTCGCGCAGCGGCGCGAGCATCCAATCGTCGATGGCGAGCAGGTCGAGCTTCGCTAACCGGGTGAGCAGTCGGGTGTAGGAGCCGTCGCCGCGGCCGACGGCCAGCTCGTGCAGCAGGCGCGGCATGCGGAGGTAGCGCGCCGTGAAGCCGCGGCGGCATGCCCGTTCGACGAACGCGCAGGCGAGAAAGCTCTTCCCGATGCCGCACGGCCCGGTGACGATCAAGTTGTGGCGCTCAGTGAGCCAGGCGCAGGCGCCCAGAGTGAGGACCTGCTGGCGGTTGAGCCGGCGCGGATGGGTAAAGTCGACGGCTTCGAGCGACGCCGGGTAGCGCAGCTTCGCCGTTTGGAGGCGCCGCTGCAGCTTGCGCTGCTCGCGGGCCGTCGACTCGGCGTCGACGAGCAGGCCGAAACGCTCCTCGAAACCGAGCGCGGCGGCCTCGCCGGTCTGCAGTTGTTGCTGCAAGGCCTCGGCCATCGCGCCCAGCTTCATGGCGTTGAGCTTGTCGAGCGTCTGTTCGATCAGCATCAGTCCTCCTCTGTGGCTGTGGCGGCGTAGTAGTCGGCGCCGCGGATGTTGGCGTGCGTCGGCGTCGGGTTCGCCTCGGCCGGCGGCTCGATGGGCAGGCGGTCCTGCCCGGCACTGAGAATGTTCTTGACGGTGTGATAGCGGCAGGAGTTGAGCGCCAACGCACGGATACAGGCCGCCTCGAGCCGGCTGTTTCCGTGCCGCCGTCCCAACCGCATGATCCCCAGACAGGGTCGATAGCCCTGCTCCGGGTGCGGGCGGCTCTGCAGGAGCCGGGAAACGAGTTGTCCGGTCGCCGGTCCGACCTTGTTGGCCCAGCCGATCAGGCGCGACGGCGACCACTCGGCATGCGCGCGGTGGGCGCTGGGCATGTGCTCGGCCACGGTCGACGGCTGTCGGTCGTAGCGCCGCCGGTGCGACGCGATGCGCTTGTCGCGATGGAAGACCTCGACCGTGTTGGTCGTGTAGCGGACCTCGACCTGCTCGTGGACCAGTTGGTACGGCACGCTGTAGACGTGGTGCTCGACGGTCACGTGGTAGTCGATGTTCACGCGGCAGGGCTTCCAGTGCGCGAGGACGTAGCGCGTTGCCGGCAGAGGCCGTAGCGCCGGGCGGTCGAGTTGCTCGTAGAGCGCGCGGCGGCTGACGCCCAGCTTCTTCATCGGTCGGTCGTTGAGGGCGTCGAGCAGCACGCGGATCGCAGCATTGAGCGGACCGAGCTCGAAGAAGGTCTGGTCGCGCAGACGCGCGAGTATCCACCGCTGTGCGATGAGCACACAGTTCTCAACCGCAGCCTTGTCCCGGGGCTTTCTCGGCCGCGCCGGAATCACGACCGCGCCGTAGTGGGCGGCCAGGTCCTCGTAGCTGCGGTTGACGCCGGCCTCGTAGCGGCAGGGTCGGGTGATGGCGCTCTTCAACTGGTCGGGGACCCACAGCGTGGTGGCGCCGTCGAAGTACTCCACCATCCGGATGTGCGCGTCGACCCAGTCGGGCAACTGCTGGGTCTCGGTCGCCTCGGCGTAGGTGAAGCTGCTGGCGCCGAGCACGGAGACGAACAGCTCGACGGGCCGCAACTCGCCCGTGCGCCGGTCGACCAGCCTCGGCCGCTTGCCGGAGAAGTCGATGAAGGTCTTCTCGCCGGCGCGGTGCACCTGCCGCATCGACGGCCGCAGCCGCTTGGCCCACTGCCGGTAGATCTCGCAAAACTGCGTGTAGCGGTAGCCGCTCGGATGGACCTGGGCGTACTCCTCCCAGAGCAGTTGCAGCGTCACGCCGTCGCGCTTGAGCTCGCGGTGGACGTACGCGCAGTCAGGCCGAACCCGGACTCGGTCCCGCAGCGGAGCGGGGCGGCGAAAGAGTCGAGCCTCGAGCGCCGCGTCGTCCAGCTCGGCCGGCAACGGCCAGCCGAGCCCGCTTTGGGCCGTTCTCCGCAGATAGAGCGTGACCGTGCCCACGCCCATCGCGCAGGCTTGGGCAATCGCGCGGTGCGACAATCCGTGCTCGTGTTTGAGCCGTAGAACCTCGCGAATCTTCCTCATCAGTAGTCTCCGAGCCGCCATCGCCTCCGTCCCCCCCTCGAAAGGGCGGAAGCATGCCGGGTCAGGCTACCGACGAGCGTTCACGATGACCGAAATCGGTGTTCAACATCCCGGAAATCGGTGTTCAACTTCGTCCGAAACCGGTGTTCAACTTCGCCCGGAATCGGTGTTCAACTTCGTCCGAAAAACCCACTGGTGAGTCGCGGCCGCCGGGAATACCCGTTGCGCGGGCTCGTTGATGGGGTTTCGTTCTACCCGCTCGACTTGGCGCTGTCCGTCGGAGACGTCAGCCGCAGACCTCGGTTGGAGCTCTGCCGGCAGGGCCTCGACGAGGACATTGTGGTTCTCAAGTCGATGGGTGGATGATGTGTAGTAGGGTAGCCGCCGCCCAAACGCCGCTGGCATCCGTCCTCTCAAGTTGTCATGCCGTGATCAGGGCGTCCAGACGATCGAGGAGCGCTTGGTATTCACGCACCCAGGCGAAGACCGCAGCGACCGTCTCGGCCGGCAGCCCCATGCGTTCCGCCAGATCTCGGACAACGTCGCAACGTACAGTGACGGCGACAGGCCGTCGAGCGGATCGCGCAGCGGGTCCATGTTCACCCCTGTATGTAGGCGTCGACATCACCGGTTGTGCGGAGAAGGCGTTCCTCCGGCACGCCGACGGTCTTCGCAGCCTGAACGCTGGCTTCCAAGAGTCTGGTGTTGCTCTCCGGATCGAAGGCAATTGCAGCCAAGCGCTCCAGGTTCCCGAACCAGGCGTCCAACCGCTGCATGAGGACACGTTGCTCCTCGTCGAGCTGCTCCAACGCGTGCCGCTCGTACTCGGCAAGCTCTTCGGACAACGCGGACGCCGACTCTCCGAGGCCGTCCTTGAGAGCCGACGCGACGAGTTTGCCGGCGAGGCTCCCGAGCAGAGCGCCGAGCATCGGGATCGGCACCAAGGTCTGGATCCACCGGACCAGTGCGTGGGACCTCATCGAACGTCGCGGCCGGATTCCGGCCGTGGAGCAGGTCCCAGGCACGGCGTACACCCACATGGACTTGCTCGGCGATCTCGCCGTGCTTGGTATCCGTTCGGCCAATAATGTTCTCGGGCGATCCCACGAAGTTCCGGACGACCTTCAGTTCCTCCATTGCGGAGACAAAAGCCCGGTGCTGACCCCGCAGCGCGGCGGCGAGTTCGCCGGCGCGATACGCTGCGTTCAGTGCGCTCCAGGCGGCAGCAACCTGAGCCGAGACATGCGTCCCGACCCGATCGGCGGGAGACGGTCTCACAACACGACCTCCTTGCGGATCAGCTCACCGAGCGAGCGAATGTGATTGATGAGGCCACCGAGACGTTCCTTGTGCCCCCGATGGAACTGGCGGTAGTCGTGCGGCGCGCGGCTACAAAGCCAGTCGAGCGAGGCCAGCGTCCCCTCGGTGTACGTCCGCGTGCTTGCGCCGAGCCGTTCGATCTCCTGGTGGGCCGTCCGGAGGGAACGGACCTCGCCTTCAACACGAACACGGTCCTTTACGGCTTTCTGCGCGAGGACACCATTGCGATAGTGGAGATAAGTGCCCGATCCCACGAGCGCGAGACCGCCGACGGTCCAGCCCACCGGTCCGGCCAGGGCCAGGAGCGCGTTGCCGGCCGCCATGCCGCCGCCTCCGACTGCAAGCGCGCCGCCGCCGAGCCACGCGAGAGCGGCCTTCGTGGCCGCGGCACCGGACAAGGCGGAGATGGCCGTTCCCGTCGACGCGGTACCGAATGTCGTGGCCACCGCCAAGGCCGCAGTCGGACCGAATGCAGCCGTGACTACACCGGCCGTCGTTCCGGCCAACCCGAAGCCACTCCCAATCTTGTCCGACTTGGCGGCCTCCGGTCTCGATGCGCTGCACGGTGCTACCGAACCGATCGATGTCGATGCGAAACGCGCGAACCGACTTGTCGAACTCCTTTGGCGTGTTCGCCAGTCCATTCACGTACTCCTCGACGGGCTCGATCACCTTGGTGACAACCCGCTGCCGCTGTTCGAACAGCTCTACGCTGGCCTGCTCGACCTGCTTCCGAAGAGTCTCGTGTTCCTTGAGCGACTCCCGGAGCTTCTCGACCGCCGCACCGCGGGCGGACACATTGAACATGCGCGCACTGGCTTGTCCGACGGCCTCGCGAATCGACTGTTGATCAGGGAGCGATCGACTGAGCTTCTGGACCGCCTCGCCTGACGCCGGACGTGGACGAACCAGACATGGGAAACACCGCCTATTTCTTCAGTCGCGCGGCCGGCGTGCTGCGCCGGCGAGTCCGCCAACCCCGCCAAGGCGCCATGCGAGATCGGCGCGGAGCAGACGCGATTTCAGCGCAAAGCGTTTCAGGCGTGACACGCTCGCCGGGCTCGACGGCCTGTCGGACGGCATTCGTGATGGCGTCCTGTTCCGGCGTGAGTTTGGAGTCGGTCAGTGCCCGAGCGATGGCGTCCGTGTCATGCACACCGACATCGTACTACGGTGCCCGCGTTGCCAAACAGCCCAGACGTAGTAGGCCTGATCGTTCAACCGACCCACGTGGCGGAAGGTTCGCGAGACGTCGCTCGGGCCGTGGGATTCGTCGGCATAGAGGGCTACGACTGCCTTCGCACGAATCTGGTCGGTACCCTGATCGATCAGGGACCGCGACGGAGGGCTCTTGCGGTGAACTCGCGGTAGGATGACGGGCATGAACCCCGACACGGTGTGGATCAACATCATGGTGATCAGGGTCGCCGTGGATCTCGCTGGAGCCCTGTAAACTGCGGAGCCGCCATGGCCTTTGAGCTCACGCCCCGTCAGCTGCGCACCGTGGCAGCCGCGATAACCACCGTGGCGGCGGTGATCATCCTCATCGCGGCCGGGTTGCTGGGATGGTTGATCGTGTTGTTCGTCCGGACCTTCTCGGGCGTGTTCCTGCCTCTGGTGGTCGGGGCCGTTGCGGCGCTCGTGTTTCGGCCCTACTACGACTGGCTGCGCGGTCCGGGTCGTGTGCCGGTCGCAGGAGCGGTCGCGGCGGTGTTCCTGTCCGCCCTCGTCCCTCTGGCCGCGTTCATCGCGTTCTTCGGGCATCTGGCGGTTCGTCAGATTCTCGGCCTTGCCGAGCAGGCACCCGAGCTATGGGAACAGACTCGCACGTTGGCCGAGGCGATGCTGCCGCGCGTGGGCGTGGTGCTCGATACGTGGGGCGTGGGCGAAGTGCTGGCGGAGATCGTGTTGGCGCAGCAGACCACGGTGGTGGAATGGTTGCGGACTATCGGGTCGCAGGCGGTCGCGGCCGGTTTCGGTTTCGCGCGTGGGTTCAGCGCCCTGCTCTCGTGGGCGATCACGCCGATCTACTTCGCTTACTTCCTGACCGCCACCGGCATTCGATTCGACGCCGATCAACTGCTGCCGTTTCTCACGCCGGGCACGCGCAGGGACGTGACGTATCTGCTGCACGAGTTCGTCGACATCCTCGTCGCGTTCCTTCGCGGACAGTTGATCATCGCGTCCCTGCAGGGCCTGCTGTTCGCCGTCGGCTTCTCCCTCATCGGTCTCAGCTACGGGTTCGTCATCGGCATGGCGCTGGGGATGCTCAACATCGTTCCGTACCTCGGCAGCATGATCGGGCTCGCCGTCGCCCTTCCCATCGCCTTTTTCCAGGAGGACGGCGGCCTGAGTACCTGCGTGCTCCTGCTCGGGGTGTTCGCCATCGTGCAGCAGATCGATGGCTGGTTCCTGACCCCGAAAATCATGGGTAAGCGTACCGGCCTCCACTTCATGGCCATCGTCGTGGCGATTCTGTTCTGGGGCACGGTGTTCGACAGCGTTCTGGGACTGGTCCTGGCGATTCCGCTGACCGCCTTCCTGGAGTCGGTCTGGCACTTGGCGCGCGATAAGTACTTTCCGGAAGTTCGCTAGCCGGGGCCGCCTGGTGCTGCGGGGACATCGACCAGGTCGGCTTCCGGTTTTCGTCATGGCGGTGGTCTACGGACACTAGTCGTGCTCTGCTAGCGCGAACGCCAGCAGCTCGCCCGGCGCCTGCGGGCCGCCGACGGCCACCACCACGTACTGCCGGCCGTCGAGCATGTACGTCATCGGCGTCCCGGTCTGCGGGGCCGGCATGTAGACCGCGCCCGCGTCGGCGCCGGTCGCCTTGTCGTAGGCGCGCAGCAGCGCGCCGCGGCGGCCGTCCGGGGTCGTGACGAACCCGCCGTCGGCCTCCTGCCGGCCGCCCTCGCCGGAGATGAGCAGCGTCTTCGTCGTCAGCGTGCCGATCGGGCCCTTGCGGCCGGTGCGCGGGATGTCGACGCCCTGCAGCGCCGGGTGCTCCTTCACCCAGTCGGGCGTGTCGCCGTGGGCCACCTGCCAGACGATCTCGCCGCGGTTCAGGTCGATGGCGGTGATCCGACCCCACGGGGGCCGCATCAGCGGCAGGCCCTGGACCGTCATGCCGGGACCGCCGGCCGGCAGGTTGAGGTAGTCCATGTCGGAGCGCCGCGGATCGTTCTGCATGGAGAGGATGCGGGTCAGGGTGTGGGAGAAGACGTAGAGGATGCCGGACTCCGGGTCGTAGGAGCCGCCGGGCCAGTTGGCGCCGTTGGGGACGAACAGGGTTCCCAGCTTGTCGCCCGCCCCGCGCGTGATCGGCGGCGTGAAGACGGGGCCGAAGCGGTACTGCTGGATGATGCGCAGCGCCTCGGCCTCGAGCGCCGGCGTCAGGTCGATGATCTCCTCCAGCTCGAACCCCTGCCGCTCGAACGGCGGCGGCTTGGTGACGAACGGCTGGGTGGGCGAGAGGGTCTCGCCGGGAACGTCGCTGGCCGGCACGGGCCGCTCCTCGATGGGCCAGACCGGCTCGCCGGTGACGCGGTCGAAGACGTAGACCCAGCCCTGCTTGGTCGGCTGCGCGATCGCCTTGATCTCGCGGCCGTCGACGGTGATATCGGCCAGGATCGGTGCGCACGGGACGTCGTAGTCCCAGACCGGGTGGTGGACGAACTGGAAGTGCCAGATCCGCTCCCCGGTCTCGACGTCGACCGCGACCAGGCTCTCGGAGAACAGGTTGTCGCCGGGCCGGTGCCCGCCGTAGTAGTCGTTGGTGGGGATCTCGACCGGCAGGTAGGCGATGCCCAGCTCGGTGTCGACGGTCATCTGGGTCCAGACGCCGGTGTTGCCGGTGTACTCCCACGAGCCGTCCTCCCACGTCTCGTTCCCGAACTCCCCCGGCTGCGGGATGGTGTGGAAGATCCACTTCCGTTCGCCGGTGCGGGCGTCGAAGCCGCGCACGTAGCCCTTGGCGTTGCGGCGGCTCGGCGGGGTTCTGCCCGAGCGGCTCGCGGCGCCGACGAGGACGACGTCGCCGGCCACCACGGGCGCGCCGTTCCAGGCCAGCTCGCTCGTGATCGGGTCGAGATCCTGGTCGTTGTTCTGCTTGAGATCGACGATGCCGTCGACGCCGAAGCCGGGAACCGGCCAGCCGGTCTGCGCGTCGAGGGCCACGAGCTGGTAGCCGATGGTGACGAAGTAGATCCGCTCGTCGCCGGCGCCGTCGGTCCAGTAACCGACGCCGCGGCCCGAGAGCCGCCGCACGGACTGCGACGCTCGCTCGCCCTCGTCGAGGCGGTACAGCCACAGGTGCTCGCCGCTGGCCGCGTCGATGGCGACCACGTTGCGCCGGCTGCCGGCGGTGGTGTAGAGCACGCCGTCGATCACCAGCGGCGTGGTCTGCAGGTAGTAGTCGGGGCGCGGGCCGAGGTTCGCGGTCCGGTAGCGCCAGACCAGCTCCAGGTCGTCGAAGTTGCCCGCGTCGATCTGGTCGAGCGGGGCGTAGCGCGTGGCGCCGAGGTCGCCGGCCCAGGTGCGCCATTCGCCGCCCGTCGTGCCGTGCTGGGCCGCGGCCGGGGCGGCGGCGAGCAGCGAGGCCGCCAGGAGGCAGACCGTTGCGCGGAGACCGAACGTTCGGGGACGTCGAGCAGGGGCAGTTCGCATCGGTGGCCTCCTCACGCCGTCGATCCGGGGTTTCCGATCGAACGCCACGCGCGCGACCCACGCGGGTTCTGCTGCGGACTCCCGGCGTCGGGCTGTTGGACATGATACCCGGCAGCGCGCGATCCGGGCGGCCCGGAGCGACTTCGTGACCCTGCGATGCGGCCCGACTACTACCCGCGCCGGCGCTGTTGCATCTGCCGGGGCACGTCGACGGAGACGCGACCCGCGCCGACGCCCCGTCGGGGCCGGGCCCGGGGGCGCGGCGATGGAACCAATCGAGGATGATATCAGTATGATATGAATATGCAATCCACCAGGGAGGGAATGTGATGATCCAGGAGAAGTCGCACGCGGCCCCGTCGGGGCTGCTGGTTCTGCTCGTGCTGCTGGCCCTGCTCGCGATAGACGTCGTGCTCTTCATCGTGGACGTCGCCGCCGATTCGCAGGTGTCTTTCGGTGGCTTGGCTTGCATCCTGCTGGTCCCGGTGATCGTCTTTCTGCTGGCCGGGGTCTTCGTGGTCAACCCCAACGAGGGGCGCGTGCTGCAGTTCTTCGGGCGCTACGTGGGCACGGTCCGCGACCAGGGCCTGCGCTGGGCCAATCCGCTGTACACGAAGCGGCGGATCTCGCTGCGCGTGCGCAACTTCGAGACCGAGCGCTCGAAGGTGAACGACACCGACGGCAACCCGGTCGAGATGGCCGCCGTCGTCGTCTGGCGGGTGGTCGACACGGCCGAGGCGACCTTCGAGGTCGACGACTACGTGAACTACGTGCACGTCCAGAGCGAGTCGGCGGTCCGCAACCTGGCGACCCGCTATCCCTACGACACGCACGAAGAGGCGCGGATCTCGCTGCGCGGCAACACGGAGGAGATCGCCGGGCAGTTGCAGACCGAGATCCAGGGCCGGCTCCACAAGGCCGGGGTCGAGGTGCTGGAGGCGCGGATCACCCACCTGGCCTACGCGCCGGAGATCGCATCGGCGATGCTGCAGCGCCAGCAGGCCGGGGCGATCATCGCCGCCCGCAGCCAGATCGTCGACGGGGCCGTGAGCATGGTGGAGATGGCGCTCGAGAATCTGTCGAAGCGGCAGATCGTCGAGCTCGACGAAGAGCGCAAGGCCGCCATGGTGAGCAACCTGCTCGTGGTGCTGTGCGGCGACAAGGCCACCCAGCCGGTGGTCAACACCGGCACCCTGCACCAGTAGCCGGATGGCCGCCCGCAAGCCGTTCCTGTTGCGTATCGATCCGGAGGTCCTCGCCGCCCTGCAGCGGTGGGCCGGAGACGAGTTGCGCAGCGTCAACGGGCAGATCGAGTTCCTCGTGCGGCGCGCGCTGCAGCGGGAGGGACGGCTCTCGAAGCGCGAGACGGAAGCGGCAGATGGTGGCGCGCGGGGGGCGGAGCCGCACGGGCGCCGTCCCCCGCCGGCCGGCGACGACGCTACCGAGGAAGTCGATTCGTGATCGACCGCCGTCCGGCGCGCGAAACTTCAGGGGCGGTCGGCGGGTTGGGCTTCGGCGCGTCACGGGCTAAGATGCGGGCACGTTCCACGGATACTCGGGCCGGTCGGTGCGCCGGCGGGCGCCTTGAGTCAGGAGGACACGATGCGGACCACGCCATTCACGCTGCTTGCTGCGGTAGCAATCGCCCTGTCGTTCGCGTGCGGTGAGAGCGCGCCGCCTCCCGAGCCGGCGGCCGAGCCCGAAGCGGCGAACCCGCTAGACCAGTTCGCCGGTGCCTGGACCCTGGTGCGCAGCGAGCGCCGCGACGCCGACGGCGAGCTGATTGGCGAGCCGCGCGAGGACCGCGTCGGCTACATCATGTATGACCCGTCCGGCTACATGGGCGTGACGCTGATGGCGAACGACCGCCAGCCGTACTCCGAGGGCGGACCGACGGCGGAGGAGGCCCTCGCCCAGATGGGCAGCTACGCGTCGTATTTCGGTCGGTTCAGCGTCAACGAGGAAGAGGGCTACGTCACCCACCACCTCGAGGGGAGCCTGAATCCGGACGGCGCCGGCTCGGACTACCGGCGCTACTACAGCATCGAAGGGGATACGCTGAGGCTCCAGCCGCCGGCCAGCGAGGACGGCTCGCGGTCGTACATCACGTGGCGGCGGCAGCCCGACCTGCCGGAGTCCGAGCTGACGGACACCCACGGCCGGTTGTTCGGCGTCTACCGCGTCGAGTCCGTGACGCGTCAGACGGCCGACGGCGAGCCGGTCGACGCCGACCAGTACGAGACGGCGTACATCATGTACGCGCCCTCGGGGCACATGTCGGTGCACCTGATGCGGCCCGATCGGATGCCGTACGCCGGCGACGGGCCGACGGCCGACGAGGCGCTGGCGACGGTGCTCAGCTACGGCAGCTACTTCGGCCCGTTCTCGGTGAACGAGGAGGAGGCCTACCTAGTCCACCACCGCGTGGGGAACGAGGATCCGGGGCAGAGCGGGACCGACGCGCAGCGCTTCTTCGAGCTGACCGACACGCACCTGACGCTGCGGCCGCCGGCCGCCACCGACGAGGAGGGGCGCGAGGTGCAGAGCACGATTCTCTGGGCGCGCATCAGCGACTGAGCCGGGCGCTGGGGCCGGCTCAGTCGTTGATGCAGCTCGTCGCGGGTCCAGGTGGCGGTCCCGCGCCCGGCGCGCGTATCGGACGCCGCCACTGGCCCTCCCGCTACTCGGCCAGCGGATGCGGGCGAATCTGGAAGCGCACGATCTCGCTCGTCATGCCCTTGCCGCCCTCGTTGTGCCAGTTGGTCACCGAGTCGTAGCTGGCCCAGACGCCGCGGCCCTTCCAGCCCGCCTTCCGATCGTCGATGCGTCCGTCGAGGCCCCGGGTGTAGAAGCCGAGCGGGTAGGGCACGCGCAGGGTGACCCACTCGCCGGTGTCGGGGAGCAGGGCCAGGAGCGCGTCCGAGCTCGTGCCGTTGGCGATCGGCACGTTCGCGCCCAGCCCCAGGGTGTCGAACTGGTCCACCCAGTTGTAGTAGTGGAAGTCGGCGCTGCCCGCCGCCGTCACGCCCTTCATCTGCGGGCCCGGCGTCGGGTACAGGGTCCAGCCCTCGGGGCAGTGCTGTCCGGTGGCCGTCGGGCCGTTCAGCACGGCGCACTTGCCGCGGTCGAAGCTCGCGAGGTGGCCGCTGCCGCCCAGCGCGGTCCAGAGCACGCCGTTGCGGTCGACGTCGATCCCGCGTCCGCCGTGGCCCCACTGGCTCGGATCCACGTCGGGGTTCTCGAACGGCGGCTCGTAGACCTCGGCGCTGCAGGTCTCGGGCGGGTTGTCGCCGAGATCCAGCCGGACGATGCTCCCCGGCACCGGCAGGCGCCGCGCGATCCAGATCGAGCCGTCGACCGGATTCGGGATGATCCCGTAGGCGAAGCCGTCCAGCCGCATGTCCTTGTCGGCTTCCAACGGCTCGCCCGGCTCGGTGTAGTCGCCGATGGCCCCGTCCCCGCTCGTGTCGACGACGGTGGGACACCAGCCCTGGGCCGCCTGCTCGTCACCGGTCTCGTCGTACAGCTTCGTGTTCAGCCAGCCGACGACGTCGGTCGATCCGCTCAGCCAGAGCGTGTCGTTGTCGTCCTCGGCGAACTGCAGGTGGTGCGTCATGTAGCAGGTGTCGATGTGCACGAACTCGCCGCTCTCGGTGTCGTAATAGGAGAGCTGCCGCTGGCTGCGCGAGATCGGGTAGTTCTGCGCCGACGGATGGTCCGAGCCGTCCCGGCACCAGTCGGGGTTGTCGGGGGGACGGATCGACTGGGTGATCCAGAGGCGCCCCTTGCCGTCCAGCATCGGGTTGTGGGCGCTGTAGCCGCGGGTGGTCGGGCGCTCCGTGCCCCAGTAGGGCGACGGTATCAGCGCGGTCGTGCCCGCGTACGAATCGCCGCGCTCGGGCATCGGGACCCGCGTCGTCATGTCCATCCGCACCGAGCGGTGGGTCACCGGGTCCGTGATGGTGAGCCCCGCCCCGCCGACGCCGTACACGGGACCGTTCGGATACAGGTGCGGGTTGCGCTTGTCGGTGGCGATCTCGTCGTGCACCATCGCCATCGTGTCGCCCCAGCCCCACTGCGTCAGGACGAGGTTGCGCTCCTGCCCCTGCGGGCGCGGCGGCGCCGGCGGGACCTCGCCCGCCGCGATGCGATCGGTCCAGTCCGCGAACAGGCCCAGCGCGCGCTCCCGCCCCATGCGGTTCAGTCCGCTGCTCATGCTCGGCCCGCTGCGCCCGACCTGCACGCGGTGCGCCCAGGCGTCCAGCGTGGAGTCGAAGTCGTCCAGGTTGAGCATCGGCATCTCGCGGGTCGCCATGTTGCCCATCTGGTGGCAGAGCTGGCAGCCGTCCTTCAGCCGATCGACCCACTCGGCCTGGTGCCGCATGCGCTCGCTGATGCCGTTGCCGTCGGGTCCCGTGCCCGGGAACTCGCTCTCGGCCGGCACCTCGAGCAGCGAGTACCAGTAGTTGGCGGGGTAGATGCGCGCCGCCTCCTGCGGGGTGGCCGCCGCCGTTACCTCCAGGGTGAGCTCGTCGCCGGGCCGCGCCGCCTGTTTCCGCGAGTCCAGAAGGCCGTAGCCGCGCACCCACACCTCGTAGTCGGCGTCCGGCAGATCCGGAACCAGGAACCGCCCGTCGTCGCCGGTGACTACGATCTTGCGGAACGTGGTCTCCAGGTCGTCGGTCTCCGCGATGACCCACACGCCCGCCTCGCCCCCCGCCGCGCTCCGCACGACGCCGCCGATGTCGTCGCCGGCCGCCTGCGCGTTCGCGCCGGCCTGCCACAGCATGCCGCCGGCCAGGAGCACCGCTCCCAGCAGACCGATCCGGGATGTCGCGCGCATATCAACCTCCCCTGAGCAACTGATTTCGCGTACGGCCAGCATACAGATCGCGCGGCTCGCGGTCGACGCCAAACTACTTGAGTCTGTGCTCCAGCTCGTCCGCGGAGATCGTCGGCTCGCTCCGACGTACCTCGATGAGCTCCCAGAACGCAGAACTGGTTTCGAGCACCACCGTCTCCCAGTCCTTGCCTTCGACTCCGAGCACCACGGCGGCCGGTTCACCGCGACGTGTGACGACTACGCGGTCCGTCTGCGCGGAGTCTACGACCTGCTTGACGCTCTCTTGAAGGTCACGCATCGTTCACGTCGTAGAAGACGCGGAAGTCACCGATTCGGAGTTGCCAGATCGGCGACCACGCCTACGGCGAAACGGATGACGTGCATGCATATACTATCGCACGTGCAAGGCGCACTGAATCCTCGCCGCACAACGACCGCGACCGGACTGGCGGTAGCCAGCCTGCTGGCGATGCTCCTGCCGGAATGCGCGCTTGCGCAGCCGGGCGATTCGGCTCTGCTGACCCGCGCGGAACGGACCGGCTATCGGGAGACGACCGGGTACGACGAGGTCGTGCAACTCGTCGAGCGGGCCGCGACGTCGTCTGAACGCGTTCATGCCACCAGCTTCGGGACGACCGTCGAGGGCCGGTCGCTGCCGCTCGTGGTCGCAGGTCGTGTCCCGGATGCGCGTCCGGCGTCCGTCCTGGCCGCCGGCCGGATCCGCGTGTGGATCCAGGCGAACATCCATGCCGGCGAGGTGTGCGGCAAGGAGGCGCTGCTGATGCTGCTGCGCGACCTCGTGAACGGCGGGCACGAGGAGTGGCTTTCGTCGCTGACCTTGCTCATTGCCCCGATTTACAACGCCGACGGCAACGAGCGGATGGCTCTCGACAACCGGCCGTACCAGCTCGGCCCGGTCGGCGGCATGGGCACGCGGCGCAACGCGCAGGACCTCGACCTGAACCGCGATCACATGAAGCTGGAATCGCCCGAGGCACGGGCGCTGGTGCGGGCCTATCGCGACTACGACCCGCACGTGGCCATCGATCTGCACACGACCAACGGCACGCAGCACGCGTACCACCTGACCTACGCGCCGCCGCTGCACCCGAACACCTACCCTGCCATCGACGCGCTGCTGCGGGACGAGTGGCTGCCGGCCGTGACCGACGCGGTCAGAGCAACGGACGGGTGGGATTTCTACCACTATGGGAACCTGCCGCGCGGCGAGGGCGCCGCGCCGATCTGGCGCACGTTCGACCACCGCCCGCGGTTCAACAACAACTACGTGGGGCTGCGCAACCGGATCGCGCTGATCAGCGAGGCCTACGCCTACGCGCCGTTCGAGGAACGGGTGGCGGCGACGCTGCGTTTCGTGGAGGAGTCGCTCGCGTTCGCCCACGAGCACGCCGACCCTATCGCAGCGCTGATCGCGGAAGCCGACGGCGCGCCGATCGCCGGCCGGATTCTGGCCACCCGGGCCGTCCCGCGGCGATCGCCGGAGCCGGTCGAGATCCTGATGGGACGGACGGAGGAGGTGCCGCATCCCGCGACCGATGAGCCGCTGCGGCGGCGGCTCGCCGTCGTAGAGCCGACGCCGATGGACGAATACGTGGCGTTCGAGGCGGCCGAGGGCGGTCTGGTGGTTGCGCCGGCGTTCTACTACGTTCCGGCCGACCTGGCGGCGGTCGTCGACCTGCTGGCCGCCCACGGCGTCGAGGCGGAGCCCCTGGAGGCCGACACGATCGCCAGCGCCGAGCAGTTCATGGTCAGCGGCACGTCACGCTCCGAGCGCCTGTTCGAGGGACACAACGAGCGCACGGTCGAGGGGGACTGGGAGGCCGTGGAGCGGACCGTCCCGGCCGGCACGCTGAAGGTTCCGGTGACGCCGCGGCTCGGGCGCCTGGCATTCGCACTGCTGGAGCCGCGTTCGGACGACGGCGTCGTGAACTGGAACCTGCTGGACGATTGGATCGAGGCGGGCGCGGTCTATCCCATCGTGAGGATTCCGGCGGAAAGCGTCCCCTGAGCCGAAGCGCCTCGCCGAGTCCAGCCTCGCAAGCACCGCGCGGGCCTGCGCCTTCGAGCGCGGCGCCTGCTCCTGCACGTTCTAGCAATTCGCGTGCCGGTCCTGGGACGCACGGGATTGGCAGAATCACCTTGACCGACCGATTCGGTCGGATATACAGTGTTGTCGCAACTGAGACTCAGTCGCAGTTGCAAGGTGCCCGCCGGACGGTGCAAGCGCCCGGCGGGCTGGATGAGCGCGAGGTCCGCTGCGCGGACCCATCACACAGAGCACGCATGACGGCGCTCGCCCGGTTCGAGTCTAGGCGACGCCCGTCCTGACGCGCAACGGAGGCGTCATGACTCGTACCGCTCCTTCGCCCATCATCGCCGGGCTTGGCCTGGCCTTGTCGCTGGCGGTCGCCGGCGCGCCGGCAACCGCCGAAGCCGGACAGGACACCGGCGACCGGCAGGCCGCGAGCCAGCAGCCGGCCGTTCCGGAAGCTGATGCCGTGCAGTCGACCGACGATCCGCTGACGTTCCTGGATTCGGTGACGGTCTCGGCGACGCTTCGTCCGGCGCCGGTGCGGGAGACGCCCGGCACGGTCTCGGTCATCGACAGCCAGTCGATGGAGGAACGCCTGGTCCGGGACTTCGCCGACCTCGTCAAGTACGAGCCCGGCGTCTACATCGAGAACAACGTCACCCGCCTCGGGCTCAACGGCTTCAACATTCGCGGCATCGGCGGCAACCGCGTGATGACCCAGGTGGACGGCGTGCAGACGTCGGAGCAGTTCGACTTCGGACCGTTCAACGATCTTCGAGGACACGGTGGTGCCTCCGCTCGCCGAAGAGACGCAACTGGGTGAGATCGCTCCCAACGAAGGGGTGCTCGGCCTCCGCTACGTCCGTCCTTCGGGACGTTGGGGCAGCGAGCTGTCCGTCCGCCTGGTGGAGGCCTACCAGCACGGCAGCGAACAGCAGTTCGCGCCGGAGTCCTACCGGGTCGTCGATCTGGTCGGCTTCGTCTCGCTCGCCGAGTCGCTGACTTTTCGCCTCGGCCTGTTGAACCTGACCGACAGCAAGTACTTCGAGTGGTGGAACGTGCGCGGGCGCCCGGCGAACGACCCGGTCATCGATCGGTACACCAGCCCCGGCACCAGCGTCGTCGCGTCGCTCGGGTACGACTGGTAGCGCGTACGGAATACACAGACGAGGAGCATCATGTCGACACGAGCTCGAACGCCACTTCTTCTTCTACTGCTGTCCATGCTGCTGGCCCCCGGCATCGTGGATGCCCAGGGCATCCTGCTGCTCGCCCACGGGGGGCGCGACGACTGGAACCGGAAGGTCCTCGAGCTGGCCTCTCAGGTGGACTCGACCCGTCCGGTCGAGGTGGCTTTCGGCATGGCGAACAAGCGCACGATTCAGGACGCGCTGCACCGCCTGGAGCAACGGGACGTCAGCGACGTCGTTGCGGTTCCGCTGTTCGTCTCGTCGCACAGCAGCGTGTTCCGCGCCACCGAGTACCTGCTGGGAAGCCGCGCCGCCGCGCCGCCGCAACTGGAGGCCTTCGCCCGCATGGGCGCCCGCCGCAGCGGCGGCGGGACCGGTAGCGACCCCGACTTCGAGTGGACCACGCCCGTCGAGACGACGATGCCGATCTCGGTGACGACGGCGCTGGACGGCCACGCGCTGGTGGCCGAGATCCTGCTCTCTCGCGCGGCGGACGTCAGCCGGACGCCGGAGGAGGAAGTCGTCGTGCTGGTGGCCCATGGCCCGAGCTCGGACGAGGACAACGCCTCGTGGCTGGCGAACATGAGCACGCTGGTCGAGCAGATGCGCCCGCGCACGCGCTTCAGCCGCATCGAGCACCTGACGGTGCGCGACGATGCGTCGGATCCGGTCAGGGACGAGGCGACGGCGGAGCTGCGGGCCGTCGTCGAAGCTGTCGTCGATGAAGGAAAGTCGGTGTTGATCGTGCCGTTGCTGCTGTCCTACGGCGGCATCGAGGCCGGCATCCGAGAGCGGCTCGAGGGTCTGCAGTACCGGATGGCCGATCAGGCCCTGCTGCCGGACGAGCGCCTGGCCGAGTGGGTGCTGATGCAGGCAATGGAGCGCCAATGGCGTCCGCCGGACCTTGTCGACGCCGTCGCCAGCTTCGGGGCGGTCGGCCACGACGGTGCGCTGTACGTCTATGGCGGCCACGTCGGCCGGACCCACGCCCACTCGATCCGGAACATCAGTCCGGGATTCCGCCGGCTCGTGCTCGAACCGGGCCGCACGTGGGAGGAGCTCGCCCGCGGACCCCTCCTGCAGGGAGCCGTTCTGGTGTCCGACGGCACGGCGATATACAGGGTCGGCGGGATGAGCGCTTCCAACGCCACGCCCGCGGAGACGGAAGTGCTCCATTCGAGCCGGTCGGCCGCCCGCTATTCCGTCGCCGAGGATCGATGGGAGCGGCTTCCCGATCTGCCGGCGGGGCGCTCGTCGCACGACGCGGTGGTAGCCGGCGGCGTGCTGTACGTAGTCGGCGGCTGGGAGCTGCGCGGCCCGGATGAAGATGCCGTATGGGCCGATACGGTTCTCGCCCTCGCCCTCGACCGCGCAACGGAGTGGCGAGCGATTGCGGCACCGTTCGAGCGGCGCGCGCTCGCGGCCGGCGCTGCCGGTGGACGCATCTACGCCCTGGGCGGGCTGACGCCGGACGCCGGTCCCCAGCTCCGCGTCGATGCTCTCGACACCGCTTCCGGCGAGTGGGTCCGGGGGCCGGACCTGCCGCCGGCCGGCAGCCTGCAGGGCTTCGGGGTTGCCGCCGCGAGCCACTCCGACCGTGTACTGGCGAGCCAGGCCGACGGCAAGGTGTACCGCCTCACCGAAGACGCCGGGTCCTGGGAGCTGGCGGCGACCCTCGCTACCCCCCGCTTCATGCACCGGATCATCCCCATCGGAGACCGGGTGCTCGGTGTCGGCGGCGCATCCCGCGCCGGGTACCTCGCCGCGATCGACGTCGCGCCCATGCGCCAGGCGCCGCGGGATTCCGCGGTGCCCGAGCAGGGTGCGCAGCGCTGGCCGGGCTTTCTGGGCGGCCGGGACACCAACGTCAGCCGGGCTGCCCGGCTGCCGGTGACATGGTCCGACGACAGCGTCACGTGGCGCGTGATGGCACCCGGTTTCGGGCAGTCGAGTCCCGTCGTCTGGGATGACACGGTGTTCCTCACCTCGCTCGAGGGCGCGCTGAAGGAGACCCTCTTCATCACCGCCATCGACCTCGACGACGGCTCCGAGCGCTGGCGTCGGACCCTCGACGCCGCGGAGACGTTCGAGTGGAACGACTACGTGTCGAAGGGCGCGCCGACGCCGTCCGTCGATGCCGAGCGGTTGTACGCCTTCTTCGACAGCGGCGACCTGCTGGCCCTGACCCACGCCGGGCAGACGGTCTGGCACCGCAGGCTCGGCGCCGAGTACGGCACCGTCGGCGGCAACCACGGGGTCGGCAACTCCGTGCTGCTGACCGACGACGCCGTGGTCGTTCTGCTGACGCGGCGCACCTATTCGTACCTCCTGGCCGTCGACCCGGCCACGGGCGAGACCCTGTGGAAGGCGGATCGCGAGCCGGGCGTCGCCTGGAGCACGCCGGCGCTCACCCCGGACGGCCACGAGATCGTCGTCAGCGCCTCGGGTCGGATCCGCGCGGGAACCGAGGTGATCCGCGTCGGGCGAACGGCGGAGTGAGTCTCTCCCGGCGCACGAGCGAATCAGGACCCATCGTCCGCTGAAGAAAGGAATGTTCCGCAATGGAGTCGACCACGCACAGCACCGGCGGATCGGAGACGCTGGCCAGGGGTACGGAGCTGGCCGTGTACCAGTGCGGCCACGGCATGCTCCACGTGCGCGTGAACCGCGTGACGTTGACGCTCGAGCCGGACGAGTTCAGTCGGCTCGCGACGGTTGTGGGCGAGGCCTACATGCGGCTGGGTACCCGCGAGGCTCTGCGCGCGTGCGCAGCGCATTGAGGGGAGCAGGTCGAGGGCCGAGCCGATCGACAGCCAGCCAACGGCTGCCGCACCGACGTGCTGCTCTCCAAGGGGCCGATGGGGAAGATATCGGTCTGCTCGGCCGGCTGCCTGCTCATCGACACGCCGGCCATCCGCATCCGGTTGACGGAACCGGACTTCCGGATGCTGGTCCACTCCCGTTACGGTCACCACCGCGACCGTGTTCCTGTTCAGCAAGTGCTTCCCATCCTATCGAGATGGTCGGCTGCTCTCTGATGGCGCCCGACCGGGTGGCTGCGGTGCTCATGCTGGATCAGGACCGTGTCGATGTTCAGCCGGCGGCGCATCAGCAGTAGTCCCTTGCGCGATACGCCCAGGCGCTCGGCCGCCGCGCCGAAGCGGCCCCTGGTGGCTAGCAGCGCGCGGACGATGAGCGTGCGCTCGACCTCCTCGATGGCGGTCTGCAATGGCTGATCCGTGCAGATGGTGACCGTGCCCGGGTGGCAGTAACCATCGTCCCGGGCCGGCGCTGCACCGTGCGGCTCGGTCGACGGCGCGAGATGTTCCGGCTCGAGGACCGTGCCGCTGCTGGCGAACGTCACCAGGCGTCGGATCTCGTTGGCGAGCTGCCGGACGTTGCCCGGCCAGTGGTGGGCGAGCAGTCGCTCGAAGGCGGCCCGTGACACGCGGATGTTGCGCTTGCCCTGCTCGTGCGAGTGGCGCCGCAGGAAGTGCCCGACGAGTGGCACGATGTCCTCGCGACGGTCCCGCAGGGGAGGCACGTGTATCCGGATGATGTTGAGACGATAGAAAAGATCCTCACGGAATCGCTTGTCGCGGACCATTTGGTCGATGTCCGCGTTCGTGGCGGCCACGATGCGCACGTCTACCTTCGAGGGTCGGGGCTGGCCGACGGGCTGCACCTCGTGGTTCTCGATCAGTCGCAGCAGCTTGGGTTGGATGCAAGCATCGAGCTCGCCGATCTCGTCCAGCAGCACGGTGCCGCCGCGGGCGCTCCGAATCACTCCGGGTGCGTCGTCGCTGGCGCCGGTGAACGACCCGCGACGGTGACCGAAGAGCTGCGAGTCGACGATCTCGCGCGTGGTACCGGTGCAGTTGTAGGGTACGAACTGCCCGCGCGGGCGGCCGGAGCGGTCGTGAATGATGCGCGCGAGCACCTCCTTGCCGGTTCCCGACTCGCCGGTGATCAGCACGGGAACGGCGCTCGGTGCGACCTGCGTCGCGAAGTGCAGCAGGTGCTGCATGACGTGTGACGCGAAGACGCCCCGCGGCGGGTCCGTGTCGGGTCGGCTGTCGGGTGCTCCGGCGCGGTGAGCCATCCTCGGGAGGGCGGCGCTCGGCGCGCGGTCGGCGGACGGGTGCCGTGTCGGTTCTGACATTTTCAAGTGCGCCGTATTGGCACGGTTTCGGACGCGGGCGACAGGACAGTTGTCACATATACTCCCCCCCGATGAAGTTCGCCGTCGTCACGTTCGGCTGCCGCGTCAACCAGGCCGACTCGTTCGCGATCGAGCGCGGCCTGCGCGCTGGCGGCGGTTCCCCGGCGCCCGTGGAGGCGGCGGACGTGGTCGTCGTCAACAGTTGCTCGGTCACCGCGAGCGCCGACCAGGGGACGCGGCAGGCGATCCGGCGCATCGCGCGTACGAACGCCGATGCCCGGATCGTGGCCACCGGCTGCTACGCGTCGCGTGCCGCCGAGGAGGTGGCCGCCCTGCCCGGCGTGGTCGCGGTCGTCCCGAACGTCGAGAAGGAGGTGCTGGCCGAACGCATCCTCGACAGCGTCGAGCCGACCACCGCGGTGCGCTTCGGCGGCGGGGACGGCGCGTGCGGCGCGCCGATCCGGCCGGGGGAGCGGGGCCGGACCGCCTACACCCTGCGGGTGCAGACCGGCTGCGACGAGGCCTGCGCCTACTGCATCATCCCGTCGACGCGGGGGCGCGGCCGCAGCGTGCCGTTGCCGCGGGTGCTCGAAGAGGTGGAGGAGGCTGTCGCGGCGGGGTACCGCGAGCTGCAGCTCACCGGCGTCCACCTCGGCTCCTACGGCCGCGACCTGACTCCGCCGTCGTCGCTTGTGGTGCTGCTGCGGGCGCTCGCCGCCCACCCGGCCGACTTTCTGGTGCGGATGAGCTCGCTGGAGCCGATGGACTGTATCCCGGAGGTGGTCGAGCTGGTGACGGGCAGCCCGCGGTTCGCACCCCACTTTCATCTCCCGCTGCAGCACGCCAGCGACGCGGTCCTGCGGCGGATGCGGCGGCCTTACACCGCGGCAGAGTACCGGTCCGTGGTCGCCGATATCCGCGAGCGCCTCCCGCACGCCGCGATCGGGTCGGACGTCGTGGTCGGTTTCCCCGGTGAAACGGACGCCGACGCCGCGGCGACCCTCGGTTTTCTCGAAGAGAGCCCGCTGACGTACCTGCACGTCTTCCCCTACTCGGATCGGCCCGGTACCGAGGCGTCGGGGATGTCCGGCAAGGTGGACGGGCGTCGCATCCGCGAGCGGGCGCGGGCCGTGCGCGAGGCCGGTGCCGCGCTGGCGGCGCGGTTCCGCGCGGGGCAGGTCGGCAGCGTTCGCCCGGGGCTGACGCTTGCGCAGGCCGGCGGCACGGTGGTGTTGACCGACAATTACCTGCGCGTGCGGGTACCCGAAGGCCGGCCCGAGAACGAACGCGTGCGCGTGCGCGTCACCGGTGCGGGGGAGACGCTGGCGGGTGAACTCGTCGGGACAGAACGCCGAGACGGTTGACCGCATCACAAGACGCTCCCGATTCGGTTCCTTGCCATGCTCAGCCGGAGGGAGTGGTAGGCGCCGCCGGTGTCTCGTGCGGTGGATTGCCGACCGCGAACAGCAACACGGCGCACTCGTCGCGGCCGTCGATGTCGAGCAGCTCGTGCACGGCATCGTCGTAGTAGCCGGCCACGGCACAGGTCTGCAGGCCCAGGGCCGTACCGACGAGGTAGAGGTTCTGGGCCAGCACGCCGGCGTCGACGTGGGCGAACCGGTAGCCGCGGTCGCCGTACTTCCAGGCGATTCGCGCCATGTTGCATACGAGTACGAGGACCGCGTGCGCGTGCACCAGCCACGGCCGTCCCAGGCAGCAACGGCCGATGCGCCACCGCATGTTCCCCTCGTCGAGCTGCGTGAGACCTCGCGCGACCGGGTCGTGGTGGTACAGCCCCTGAGTCAGTCCGTCGACGTTGTTTGCCACCAGGTACAGGTCGATCGGCTGCAGGCCGCCGGCCGACGGTGCGAACCGCAGCGGGAAATCGCGAACGTTGTAGGCGCGCTCGAACTTCCTGACGCCGTAGCTGGAGTGCAGGAGGCCGCCGAGCGTTGACAGCGGCAGGGCCGTGCCGCCGAAGTCGCGGCTAGAGCGCCGTCGATGGAGCACTTCCTGCAGGCCGGCCGCGACACCCGGTTCGATATCAGGGAGCTGAATCCGCGGGCGGCCGGGAAAGCGCTTGACCATGGCCGGGGCTACCGCCGCGGCGGTAGCGGGGGCCTGGAAAGCCGCCAGTCGGCGGTCGGCCTTCAGGAACGACTGCACGAACGCCAGCCCGGATGGCCCCCCGGCGCGGGGGGGCGCGGCGCGGTAGCGGCGAACCAGCTCCGCGAGGTCGCCCTGCTCGCCTGGCGTCAGCGACCGCAGTTCGGTCAGCAGTTCAGGGCGGATGCCGCCGCCCGCGGCGGGATCCGCCGTCACGGCGTCGCTCCATCGAGCGCCACGATGGCTACGACCGTACGCTCGGCGCCATCGAGCAGCAGGACATCGTTCACCTGCCCGTCGTAGAAGTCCACGAACACTGCGGCCTCGACGGCGGCGTCCGCTGCGGCGTCTCGGAGCCTGCCCAGAAGCTCGCCGGCGTCCAGCAGCAGCCGCCGATACCCCCGTGGACCGAGGAACATCATGTAGCGCCAGGGTGCCGCGACGACGAACAGGAGCGGCCCTGTGCGCGGCGCGCGCCCCGCCGGCACGATAGACGCCCGGATGCGCGCGTCGTCACCGTCGTCTACCCGTCTGTCCCGCCACAGGAACCCGGTTCGCGGAACCATCCGCAGGAGCGCCCGGTCATGGAGAGCGAACAGGTCCAGGCCGTAGAGCAGCGACGCCGGCCCGCCCTCTTGCGTGAAGGGCCGCAGCACGCCTGCGATGCACGGCGGCAACGCCGCGACGGGCAGCCGCATGGCATCGGCCTTGCCGGCCACCAGATCGTCTGCGCGTACGCGGTACGCCGTCGACAGGTACCACTCTCTGGCGCGGTGGAGGGCAGCGGTGTCGTCGAGGTCGTGGTGCATCGTATGAGGCGACAGCTTCGTGTTCTCCTGGAATAGTTCCGCGATGTGGGGATTGCCGCGGTCGAATCGCCGTCGATATTCCGCGGGCGCCGTCCGTAGCAGCTCGACCGTATTCGGGCTCGGAAGGACCGTTCCCTCGAGGAATGCCCCCAACGAGCTCTCCGAGGGCGAAGCGAATGGCGGCTTTGGGCCCATCTGTTCCACCTGCGTGTCAGAGAAAGGTGTGCCGGTATGCCGGGCGCGTGGGCGAGCAGGCCGGGCACCGGGGCAGCCTCAGGATGTCTTGATAGTCGATCTCCAGGCGTTCGAAGTCGATGCGCACCGCTCGTTCGAGCAGGAAGGACTTGACGCCCGCCACGAACGGGAGCGCCGCTGCCGTCGCCCAGCCGCTGGCTATCGCCAGGAATGGCGGCAGCACGGGGTCCGGTACCCGTCGATCGTCCGCCGGCGCGGCGGGCGGCGTCAGGGAGTCCTTGTAGACGTGGTAGTCGTCCTGTCTGGCGATGCAGGCCTCGTTCTGGATCTCGAACTCGTTGTAGCAGGCGGTCTCGCCGGGGGCGTAGATCGGACCGATCACGGCTTCGCTGCCGTCGAAGTACACGCTCATCCAGGGGCGGCCGGTGTCCAGGGCCGCCCGGTTGGCCGCGTGCAGGACGGACGGGGAGTACCGTTCGAGGGCCACGAGTACCAACCCGCACTGTTCGAAGTAGCGCGTCAGGGCGTTGTCGTCGTGCAGGGGGGCGTGCGCCGGGCTCGCCCTCGTGTAGCCGATCTCCTGCAGGGCTCGCGCCGTGATCTGCACGAATGCCGCTCCCGGCTCGACGAGCCGCGTCGCGCAGTCGAAGTACGCGGCGTCGTCCCGGCGGGCGGCGCGGTCGTCGAGCAAGACCAGCCGGTCGACGCGCATCCGGGCCAGCTCTTGCGCCATGCGGGATCCGAGGGGGCCGCAGCCGACGATGCCGATGCACGCCGGCTCGAGGGCTGCGGCTCCGGCGTCGCCGAAGCGCATCGACAGGTAGACGCGCGGCAGGTAGTCTGCCGGCCGTATCAGCACCTTCTGAGAGACGAGTTGCTCGAGCAGGGACGTCGCGTCGGTCACACGAGACGACGAGACGGCTCCCGAGCGCTCCAGGTCCGCGAGCGTCGACGGTTCGCGGAAGGCTCGGAGGACCACGGCCAGCAGTCCCGTGCGCCCGTCGTCCCGCAGCAGCGTCGAGAAGCGCGACCGGAACCCGTGCTTCACCAGCAGCTCGTCGTTGCCGCACTGCACGACGCGCAGGTGGGGATTCAGCACCAGCGGCCGATCGCGGATGTCATCGCTGTCGTTCATGTCCGTAAGCATTGATGTCCTCGGATGCTCCACAAGACGGCTTGCTCGGGGTCGCGCCGGCTCGATCGCGGCCCTCCGATGCGGCCCCGGGGCATCGCACTGGATGCGCCGGCCCCGGGGCACGGCATCGGCGATTGCGGTATGGGCGCGCGTCTAGCCCGTGAAGCCTCCGGCCGCGCAGCAGCAACAGCAGCAGCAGCCGGCGGGTGAGGGGACGAAGCCAAGTGCGTCGAATCGATCCTCGACTCTGGCCAGAACCGTCAACTTCATTCGTGTTCCTCCTTGCGAACGGGGTCTACGATGAGCGCGCCGATTGGGTGGCACGCCTGACACGTGAGAAACCGTACCAGCGCCGCCGCTGCTGGAGTGGGACGAGGCGACGGAACTGCATTGGACGGAACGAAGCCGCGCCGACGCGGGACGGAACGGAACGTGGGACCTCGCTGGCTACCGGCCGAACGACGAATCCGAAGACTCGTTCGTGCCGTAACAGAGGCGTGAATCGCGCCGGGGGCGCCGACCGGTCGACCGCGCTACCCCGTACGCCCGCGACCCCGGGTCGCATCGCGGCGGGGCGGCGCCGGCCGGGTCACATGCGGCGGAAAAGATGTCCGTAGGCTGCGCTTACGTGGAGGACTTCCGGGCGATTCTTCAGCCGCACGCGATAGCGTCCGCGCCGGTCGTGGGTCGCCACCTCGATCGCCGCAACGTTGACGATGCCGCTGCGGTGGATCCGCCAGAAGCGTTCCGGGTCCAGTCGGGCCGCGAGCTCCGTGATCGGCATGCGGACCAGGTGCTCTCGGTCATGTGTGACCGCGGCGGTGTACTTCTGGCTGGCACGGAAGAAGCAGACGTCGTCAACGGGCACCAACTCGACCCGCTCCCGCCGGCCGACCTTCAGCCAGTTCAGGTATCCCGCCGTATAGCCTACGCGCCGGATCAGCGACTCCAGCGCCTGTGCTTCGAGGGTCTTGGGTCTCCCGCCGGCCAGCCACCGCTGCAGGCGAAGGACGGTCTCCCGGAGGCGTGGTTCGGTGACCGGCTTGAGCAGATAGTCCACGGCGGCGTGATCGAACGCCTCGATGGCATGGGCGTCGTACGCCGTGACGAAGACGACGGCGGTCTCCGCGCCGATTGTCCGGGCGAGGTCGAGACCCGACGGGGGCGGCATGCGGATATCCAGAAAGGCGACGTCCGGTCTCAGTCGCTCGATGGCCTCGAGCGCCGCCGCGCCGTCCCCGACCGAGGCCTCGATGACGAGACCTGGCCAGGTACCGGAGAGAAGCCGCTCGAGCTCCGCTCGCAACGCCGGCTCGTCGTCGGCGATCAACGCCCTGGGTACGCCGGCCGTACTCATCGCGGACCTGCTGCGTCCGCGCCGGGAGTCACCGGAATCCGCAGCACCGCGCTGACGCCTCCGCCGGGCGTTTCGGAGAGCGCCACCGTTCCGGATGCTCCGAACGAGCTCTGGAGACGCTCCCTCACGTTCGCGATGCCCAGGCCGTGCCCGGCGGTGTCCGGGTTCAACCCCACTCCGTCGTCCGTCACCCGTATCCGCACCTCTCCAGCGGACCGTTGCGCGCTCACCAGCACCCTGCCGCCGGACGCCGACGGCTCGATCCCGTGCAGCACCGCGTTCTCCACGAGCGGCTGGATGAGGAGCGGCGGTACCCGCATCGTCTCCAGTCCGGGCTCCACCGCCACGTCGTACGTCATCCGCGCCCCCATCCGCTGCGCCTGAATGTCCAGGTATGCTCGCACGATGGCGAGCTCTTCCCCCAGCGTTCCGTCGGTGCGGCGCGTCCGCGACAGCGAGGTGCGAAGCAGCGCGGTGAGCTGTTCCAACAGCCGCGCCGCGCGATCCGGATGCGAGCGGACGAGAGCGACGACGTTCGCCAGCGTGTTGAACAGGAAGTGCGGCTCCACCTGTGCTTGCAGCACCCGCAGCTCGGCCTCCGCCAGCGCCTTGTCGCGCGTCAGCGCGTCCCGCTCGGCCCGCGCGAGCCGTTCGCGGGTGTCCCACAGTTGCTTTGCGCCCTCGAAGGCCGCGACGGCCAGCACGCTGATGAGTACGCCGACCAGGAGCGACGCGCTGTTGTCGAGCAGCGCCGCGGGGTGCCCGCCGACCAGGAAGCCGCCCAGCGCGAGACCGATGATCAGGCCGCAACCGGTCATCCCGACCCGCACGGCGAGCCGCGGCCATCTCGGCGGGGCGTACGCGTTGCCGAGTGAGATGCAGACCTGCACCGCGAAGCCGATGCTGTAGCTGATCACGAAATAGTGAGGCACCAGCGCTCCCTGGCTTTCGAGACCGAGCATCGTCGCGACCAAGGTGCAGAAGACGAAGTTCAGGACGGTCCGCCGCCGCGCCCGCAATGACCGCATCCGGCTGCTAGGGGTAGGGCAACGGGTCGGTGTTGAGGTCCCGAAACCGAAGTTGCCGATCGGCGTAGCCGAGCGCACGCGGCAGGTCATGGAACCTGCGGTGTCCCAGCAGGGGTAACGCAGGCGACATGGGTTGAGTCAGCTCGGGAATGAAGACCTTGACCAGGGAGAGGCTGTCGAACTGCGGCGGCGTGAAGTCGAATACGACGGGGTCGATATTGCGAACGGAAAGGAGATTCGCCAGGGTCGCCCATTTCGCGTCCATCTCCTCGCCCTCGCTCACGGGCAGCTCCGACAGCTTCACGGCGCCGGCGCCCTCCGCGTACCAACGCACCCGCTCCACGTTGCCTGCATGTCCGTAGTATGGCAGGACCTTGAAGAACGCATCAAGCTCACGCGGGTCCGCGTCCGGGGCGACGTCGAACGCTGCCAGCAATGCTCGCGAGAAGTTCCAACCGGGTGCCGCGACCGCCAGACGGAGGTTGCGCTCGGACTGGCCGTACTCGGTCAGCGCTGCGAGAATTGCAGCGTCGGCGTCGAGATCGGCCGCCGAGCCGACGCAGTATGCGAAACGCCGCAGCCAAGGATCGATCGACATGACCGTGACCGTGGGCAACTCGGGAGTATCGAGCGGTACCGTGTGGTACCGCAGTGTGGCCGGCAGGCCGTTCGCGGCGTGCAGCAGCTTCCTCAGCGCGGGTTGCCGCGGCGCTCGATCGAACTCGATGCGCCGGGGCGGAATCCGGCAGTACCAACTGATGTTCATGGCGTCGCGCTCGAACAGCTCGACGATTCCGCGGTACCGTGCCTCGCACGGTGTGGTGTGGCAGGCGAGGCCGCCGGAGCTGCTGTAGCCGATCAGCGCTTCGCGCGGGTCGCGTTCGTAGTGCAGCAGTACGAGTTGGGCCGGAATCCATGTCGGATCGCCGCTGAACATGCGGCGGCCCTCGATCCACTGGAGCAGGCTGTCGTCCGTGAAGGGGTCGAACAACCGGGCCCGGTCCGCGTGCTGCTCCGGAGCAAAGAGTGAGAGGTCGTCCGGTCCCACGCACGCGAGCCCGTCGCTGCGCAGTTCGCTGCGGGACCCGAACCGCAACCGACCGGATGCCGCGGCCAGACCCTGGAAGCAGCTCATTATCCGCTCGACGAGCTCGCCGAGCGTGGAGGCGAACATGCCGGACAGCGAATGCCCCTTGCCGCCTCCCTGGATCGTGCGGCCGACGGCGCTCTCGAATCCGCTGCGTCCGGTCAGGTTCCGGAGTACATGGTCGTAGTCGAAATAGGTGCCGTGTCCGGCGTAGCACGGAAGTCCGCCGCTCGGTCCAGCGTAGGACGTCGCCATTCGAAACACGCCGCGTGGACCGTAGAAGCGGAGCAGGTCCAATAGCCCGCGAGCCTGGTCCTGGTCCATCCGGTACGGGAGCAGTTCGGACGTCCGATTGACGTGGATGCGTCGAAGCGAGAGTTGCGGCCGGGATGTCGACGTCCCCGTCGTCAACGTGTCGGTCGCGTTCACTGCGTTTGCCCTCCCAACAATTGTTCTCCCCGGAAACGGGGTCGGTCTTCGATTGCCCACGGTAGCGACAACGGCGGCCGCGGGGAAGAGGGCATGCGACAAGCGGCCGAGAAGGGGAACGAAACACTGATTCGCGGGAACGAATCGCATGTGGCGCGTGCGACGGGTTATTCCGGTAGGAGGGCGGCCGCCCGCTGGCCCGGCGCCTGCCGCGCCCCCTCGACGATGAGCTGCCCGCACGCGGCGCGGATGTCGCGCCCGCGGCTCTTGCGCACCGAGACGGTCACGTGGCGCTCGGCCAGCGTCTGGGCGAAGCGGTCGATCCGTGCGTCCGACGGCCGGCGGTAGGGGATGCCGGGCGCCTCGTTGAGCGGGATCACGTTGACCTTCGACCGGATGCCGCGCAGCAGGTTCGCCAGCCGCCGGGCGTCGGCGACGCCGTCGTTCACGTCGCGCAGCAGGACGTACTCGAAGGTGATCCGGTTGCGCCGCGCGATCGGAAAGCGCCGGCACGCGGCGAGCAGGTCGGCCAGCCCGTACTTGCGGCTCACCGGCACCAGCCGGTCGCGCAGCTCCTCGGTGGTGGCGTGCAGCGAGACGGCCAGGTTGGGCATCAGCGGCTCTTGCGCCAGCCGCTCGAGCGCCGGCAGCACGCCGACCGTCGAGAGGGTCACGCGGCGGGGGCTCACCGCCAGCCCGCACTCGGCGGCCAGGATCCGTAGCGCCTTCATCGTCTCGTCGTAGTTGTGCAGCGGCTCGCCCATGCCCATCAGCACGATGTTGAAGCGCCGGCTCGCGAGCGCGAGGTCGTGCGCCATCACCCGCACTTGGGCCGCGATCTCTCCCGCGGTCAGATTCCGCAGCAGGCCCATCTTCCCGGTCAGGCAGAAGCCGCAGCGCATGGCGCAGCCGGCCTGCGTGGACACGCAGAAGGTCATCGCCGGCGTGTCGGGGATGAAGACCGACTCGACCTCGCGGCCGTCGCCGAGCCGCAGCAGGAACTTCACGGTGCCGTCGGCCGACTCGCTCCGCGTGGTCACCGCCGGGGTCGGGATGGCGAACGTCCGTTCGAGCTTCGCGCGCAGGTCAAGCGACAGGTCGGTCATCCGGCCGAAATCGGCGACGCCGCGGCGGTAGAGCCAGCGGTAGATCTGCCGGGCGTGGAACGGCTTCGCCCCGAGGGCGGCCAGCGTCTCCGCGAGCGCGTCGGGCTCGAGCTCGGTGAGGATCTGTCGCTCGGACATGAGAGGGCCGTTGCTGCAGAAAGGGGCGGGCCGCATGCTAACACGCCGGCGGCGGCGGTGGAGGCGGCGGGAGCCGGTCGGAGTCCGCGCGGGGGAACGGCGCAGCCGCAGACGACGCCGGTCCGGCCGGTCGGGGCGCCGGTTGCTGCGGTCCGGCAACGTGTGGTACGATATGCGCTTACCTGTGCTCGTAACCTGATTCTTTGCAAGCGTTTGCGTGCTCACAGCGCTCCCTTGGCGACTCCTGCGGGGCGGATACCTCCCGACATGATCGAGCGTCACGATTTCGACAGCGGCCTGTGTCTGCTCACCGAACCCATGCCCGCGGTCCGCTCGGTCAGCCTCGGCGCCTGGCTGACCCGGGGCTCGCGGCACGAGGGCGCGGACCGCGCCGGCATCGCCCACTTCGTCGAGCACATGCTCTTCAAGGGGACCGCCTCGCGCACGGCGGAGGCGATCGCGCAGGAGATCGACTCCATCGGCGGGCAGCTCGACGCGTTCACGGCGAAGGAGTACGCCGGCTACTACGTGAAGGTGCTCGACGAGCACCTTCCGCGCGCCGTCGATCTGCTGAGCGATCTGCTGCTGAATCCGGCGTTCGAGGGCGAGGAGATCCGGCGCGAGCAGAGTGTCGTCCTCGAAGAGATCAAGATGGTCGAGGACACGCCGGACGACCTGGTGCACGAGGTGTTCACCACGAATTTCTGGCCGGACCATCCGCTCGGGCGCCCGATTCTCGGTACCGCCGAGTCGGTCGCGGCGATAGACGCCCCGGCGCTCCGCGAGTACTTCACGGACGCGTACACGGCGGGCAACTTGATCGTCTCCGCCGCCGGGAGCATCGACACGGCGGCCGTCCGCGAGCTGATCGGCGAGGCGTTCGCGACGCTGTCTCCCGGCGGCGCGCCGCTCCGCACTCGCGAGCCGTCGGTCGCCGCGCGGGTCGAGCTGCGCGACAAGGATCTCGAGCAGGCGCACCTGTGCCTCGGCACCCGCGGCTATCCGCAGAGCCACGAGGACCGCTACGCCACCTACGTGCTCAACACGGTGCTGGGCGGCTCGATGAGCTCGCGCCTGTTCCAGAACATCCGGGAGAAGCGGGGTCTGGCCTACGCGGTCAGCAGCGGCCTGACGTCCTACCGGGACGCGGGCGTGGTGACGGTGTACGTCGGGTGCGACGGCGCGGCGGTGGCCGAGGTGGTGGGCCTGGTGGTCGAGGAGCTGCGGGGGCTGAAACGCACCCCCGTGCCGGGCG
The DNA here is from genome assembly GCA_965116825.1 of Vicinamibacterales bacterium. Lineage (GTDB taxonomy): Bacteria > Acidobacteriota > Vicinamibacteria > Vicinamibacterales > UBA8438 > WTFV01. The sequence goes on along the minus strand of OZ220736.1, from coordinate 724,670 downwards.
ACGAGCTGCAGCGGGCGAAGGACCACCTGAAGGGAAGCTGCGTGCTGGGACTCGAGAGCACGACCAGCCGCATGTCGCAGCTCGCGCAGTGCGAGATGTACTTCGGCCGGCAGGTGCCGCTGTCGGAGACCCTGGCCGGGATCGAGCGCGTCACGGCGGGCGACGTGCAGCGCGTGGCCGGCGACCTGTTTCGGGACGGCGCGCTGGCCGCGACGCTGGTGGGGCCCGTCGCCGGGGAGACGCTGTCGCCGGCGCAGCTCGAGCTGGGCTAGGAATCTGCGGGAGGGCCGGGACCATCGCGGTCGAGGTGACGGTGCTCGGGAGCGGCAGCGCTGGGAACGCGACGCTGGTGTCGCACGCCGGCGTGCGCGTGCTGGTGGACATCGGGTTCAGCTACCGGGAGCTGACCCGCCGGCTGGCGGAGATCGACGTCGCTCCGGGTATGCTCGACGCCGTCCTGATCACGCACGCGCACGGCGACCACACGCGGGGTTTGCGGGTAATGTCGAAACGCCACAGGGTGCCGGTCTACGCGACCCCCGCCATCCGTGAGGAATGGGGAACCGAGGACCCCGCCGACTGGCGGGCGCTGGCGCCGGATGCGGCGCTCGATCTGGACGGCCTGCGCTTCATTCCCTTCGCGGTGCCGCACGATGCAACGGAGACGGTCGCCTTTCGGATCGAGACGCCGGAAGGGGTCATCGGCTACGCCACCGACGTCGGGGCGCTGCGGCCGGTCCTGATAGAGCGTTTTCGCGACTGCCGCCTGCTGGTCATCGAGTCGAACCACGCCGCCGAGCTCCTGCGCGTCAGCCCCTACGCGCGATCCACGCGCGAGCGCATCGCCGGCGACGGCGGCCACCTGTCGAACGAATCGCTCGCCGGGTTCGTGCGCGATCACCTGGGGGCTGAGGTGCGCTGCCTCGTGCTCGCCCACCTGAGCCGGGTCAACAACCTGCCGGAGCTGGCGGAGATGACCTGCAGGGAGGCGTTGAGAGCGTGCGGCCGGAGCGACGTCGAGGTGGTCGTGACGCGCCAGGATCGGGTGACGCCGACCATCGATCTGGGCGCCTGGGTGCGACCCGCGTCGTCGCCGGCCGGTCCTCCGCGCCAGACCGTGCTCCCGTTCCACGTCTCTTGCGGCGCCGCCGGCGGCGCCGGCCGCAGCGAGGTCCGTTCCCGATGATTGCCCGCTACACGCCCCGCGCGATGGGTCGCCTGTGGACCGAGCAGCGCAAGTACGACACGTGGCTGCGCGTCGAGGTGGCCGCCGCCGAGGCGATGGCCCATCACGGGCTGATTCCCCCGGAGGCGGCGCGCGACATCCGCGAGCGCGGGGCGGTCGAGGCGTCGCGCGTGGCGGAGATTGAGGAGACGACGCAGCACGACGTGATCGCGTTCACCACGGCGGTGGCCGAGCACGTCGGACCCTCGGCGCGCTGGCTGCACTTCGGGATGACGTCGTCGGACGTCATCGACACCGCGCACGCGCTGCAGATGCGCGAGGCGTGCGACCTGCTGCTGGCCGACCTCGACGGGCTGGCTGCGGCGGTGCGCGAGCGGGCGGACGAGCACCGCCGCACGCCCATGATCGGCCGGACCCACGGCGTCCACGCCGAGCCGATGACCTTCGGCCTGAAGCTGGCGCTCTGGTTCACGGAGCTGCAGCGCGACCGCGAGCGGCTGGTGCGCGCCCGCGAGACGATCGGCGTCGGGAAGCTGTCCGGCGCGGTAGGGACCTACGCGCACCTGGACCCGGCCATCGAGCGGGGCGTGTGCGACCGGCTCGGGCTGACCCCGGCCCCGGTCGCCTCGCAGGTGGTGCAGCGCGACCGGCACGCCGAGCTGCTGGGCGCGCTGGCGATCACCGCGGCGTCGCTCGAGAAGTTCGCGCTGGAGGTGCGCGGCCTGCAGAAGACCGAGACAGGCGAGGTGGCCGAGCCTTTCGCCAAGGGCCAGAAGGGGTCGTCGGCGATGCCGCACAAGCGCAACCCGATCGGCTGCGAGCAGATCACGGGGTTGGCGCGCCTGGTGCGGACCAACGCGCTGGCCGCCCTCGAGAACGTGGCGCTGTGGCACGAGCGCGACATCTCGCACTCGTCGGTGGAGCGGGTCATCGTGCCCGACAGCTTCTGCGCGCTCGACCACATGGTGCGCCGGTTCACGCGCATCGTGCGCGGCCTGGTCGTCTATCCGGAGCGGATGCGCGACAACCTCGACCGGTCGCGCGGCGTCGTCTTCTCCGGCACGGTGCTCCTGGAGCTGGCCCGCCGCGGCGTCTCCCGCGAGGACGCCTACCTGCTGGTGCAGCGCAACGCCATGCGCTCGCACGACGAGGGACTGGACTTCAAGGCGCTGCTGCTGGCCGATCCCGAGGTGACCGCGGTGCTCGCCCCCCCCGAGATCGAGCGCGCCTTCGATCTGGACGTGCAGCTCCGCCACGTCGATGCGATCATGGACCGTGCGTTGAGCGAGAGCCCGATGCCGGCGCCGAAGGGGCTCGCTCCGAGCATGGGCAGGCCGGTGACGGTCCCGGAGGTGTCGTGAAGGCGAAGGTCTACGTCACGCTGAAGCCCTCGATCCTGGACCCGCAGGGCAAGACGGTCGCCGGCGCCCTGCAGACGCTCGGCTATGACGCGGTCCGGGACGTGCGGCAGGGGAAGTACTTCGAGCTGGACATCGACGCGGAGACGGAGCAGCAGGCGCGGTCGCTCGCCCGCGAGATGGCCGACCGGCTGCTGGCGAACCCGGTGATCGAGAGCTATCGGGTCGAGGTGGGCTAGTCGGGCGGATGCGGCGGTCGGGAGTCGAGCGACGGGGCGGCGACGGGCCGGATCCCCGGCCGGGAGAGGGCGGACACGAGGATGAAGTTCGCGGTGGTGGTCTTTCCGGGGTCTAACTGCGACCACGACGCGCACCACGCGCTGGCGGGCGTCCTGGGCCAGGAGGCCGATCTCGTCTGGCACAAGGACACGGGTCTCGGCGGCGCGGACGCGGTGGTCCTGCCGGGCGGGTTCTCGTACGGCGACTACCTGCGGTGCGGCGCCATCGCCCGCTTCTCGCCGATCATGGCCCGCGTGACGGAGTTCGCCGCCGCCGGCGGGCCGGTCATCGGCATCTGCAACGGTTTCCAGGTGCTGCTCGAGGCCGGATTGCTGCCCGGCGGGATGCGGCGGAACCGCGATCTCAAGTTCATCTGCGAGCACGTGCACCTGCGCGTGGAAGCCGCCGACACGCCGTTCACCCGGAACGCGGCGGCCGGCCGGGTGCTGCGGATGCCGATCGCTCACGGCGAGGGGAACTACTACGCGGATCCGGCGACCTTGCAGGCGCTTGCCGACAACCGGCAGGTGGTCTTTCGCTACACCGCGCCGGACGGGACGCGTGACGACCGCTGGAACGTCAACGGGTCCACGGACGCGATCGCGGGCATCTGCAACCGCGGGCGCAACGTGGTCGGCCTGATGCCGCATCCCGAGCGGGCGTGCGAGGCGGCGGTCGGGAGCACCGACGGCCGCGTGGTGTTCGAGTCGGTGCTCGCGGTCCTGGCGGCGCGCGAGCCGGTCGCGGAGGCAAGCTGATGACTGCTGCGGAACCCGCGACCCGGCGGCGTCTCGGGCGGATCTTCATCGGCATCGGTGTGCTGATGCTCGCGGCGGCGGCGGTGTTCGGCGCCGGCGCCGTCCCGCTGCCGCCGCCGGGGGGGATCATCGTCGCGGCGGTGCTGGCCCTGGCCGGCGTCGTGATGACGACTTTCGGGGTCGTGCTGCTGGTGGGAGCCCGTTCGTGATCGACCCGGAGACCATCGCGGCGCACGGGCTGACGACCGAAGAGTACGAGCGGATCGTCGCCATCCTGGGGCGCGACCCCAACCTGCTGGAGCTGGGCATCTTCTCGGTGATGTGGTCCGAGCACTGCAGCTACAAGAGCTCGCGCATCCACCTGCGGACGCTGCCGACCGAGGGGCCGCGCGTGCTGCAGGGGCCGGGCGAGAACGCCGGCGTCCTCGCTATCGGCGACGGCCTGGCCGCGGTGTTCAAGATCGAGTCGCACAACCACCCGTCGTTCATCGAGCCGTACCAGGGCGCCGCGACCGGGGTGGGCGGCATCATCCGGGACATCTTCACGATGGGCGCCCGGCCCATCGCCCTGCTCGATTCGCTGCGCTTCGGGCCGCTGGAATCCCCCGCGACGCGGCGGCTGCTGGAGGGCGTCGTGGCCGGGATCGCCGGCTACGGCAACAGCATCGGCATTCCTACCGTCGGCGGCGAGGTCGCCTTCGACGAGACCTATGCGGGCAACCCGCTCGTCAACGTCTTCTGCCTCGGCATCGCGCCGGCCGACGGCGTCATCCGGGGGCGCGCGGAGGGGGCCGGCAACGCGGTCTACTACGTCGGCGCGAAGACCGGCCGCGACGGCATCCACGGCGCGACGATGGCGTCGGCCGAGTTCGACGACGCCTCGGCCGAGAAGCGCCCCAACGTGCAGGTGGGCGATCCGTTCATGGAGAAGCTCCTGCTCGAGGCGTGCCTTGAGGTCCTGCGGACGGACGCGCTGGTGGGACTGCAGGACATGGGGGCGGCCGGACTGACGTGCTCGTCGTGCGAGATGGGCGCCCGCGGCGGCGCCGGCATCGACATCGACGTCGACCGCGTGCCGCAGCGCGAGGCGGGCATGACGCCGTACGAGATCATGCTGTCCGAGTCGCAGGAGCGCATGCTGTTCATCGTGCGGCAGGGATGCGAGGCGGAGGTCGACCGCATCTTCGAGAAGTGGGATCTGCACGCCGTGCGGATCGGCGAGGTGACCGGCGACGGCCTGCTGCGCGTGCGCAACGGCGGCGAAACCGTGGCCGAGATTCCCAACCGGCCGCTGGCCGACGAGGCGCCGCTCTACGACCGGCCGTTCCGCGAGCCGGCGGACCTGGCCGCGCGGCAGGCGCTCGACCTGTCGTCGCTGGAGCCGCCCGGCCCGCCGTCCGAGGTCTTCCTGCGGCTGCTCGCCTCGCCGGGCATCGCGAGCAAGCGCTGGATCTACCGGCAGTACGACCACATGGTGCGGACCAACACCATCGCGCCGGCCGGGACCGGGGCCGGGGTCGTGCGCATCAAGGGCACGCCGCGGGCGCTGGCCTTCTCGGTCGACGGCAACGGGCGGTACTGCTTCCTCGAGCCCTACCGCGGCGCGATGCTGGCCGTGGCCGAGTCGGCCCGCAACGTCGCGTGCGCCGGCGCGCGCCCGGTCGGGGCCACCAACTGCCTGAACTTCGGGAATCCGGAGCGGCCCGAGATCATGTGGCAGTTCGCCCGTGCGGTCGCCGGCATCGGCGACGCCTGCCGGGTCCTGGAGATTCCGATCACCGGGGGCAACGTCAGTCTCTACAACGAGACGGACGGCCGGGCGATTCTCCCGACCCCCGTCCTCGGCGTGGTGGGCATAATAGAGGACGCCGGCCGGGTCGTCGGCCGCACCTTCCGGGAGGCCGGCGCAGTGCTCGTGCTGCTGGGGGAGCCGGGCGGCGTGCTCGGCGGCAGCGCGTATCTGAAGACGATACACGGGCTCGTGCGCGGGATGCCGCCGGATCCGGACCTGGAGGCGGAGCGTGGGTTGCAGCAGCTCGTGGCGGGTCTGGCCATGGCCGGGCAACTGCGTTCGGCACACGATTGCTCCGACGGCGGCCTGGCCGTCACGCTCGCGGAGTGCGCGTTCGAGAGCGACGGGATAGGCTTGGACGTGATGGTTCCCGCCGTCGATGACGCGGGCGGGCTGGCGGCGGCGCTCTTCGGCGAAGCGGCCTCGCAGGTCGTCGTTTCGGTTCGGGAGGCGGACGCCGATGTGGTGCTGGCGCAGGCCGCCGCGGGGCGCGTGCCGGCGCGGGTGCTGGGGCGAACCGGCGGCGGGCGCCTGCGGATGCAGATCGACGGTGAGCCGGCCGTGGACGTTGCGCTCGCCGAGGCGGAGCAACGGTGGTCGAGCGGGCTGACCCGGTACTTCGAGGCGCCGGCGGCATGACGAATCGGTCCGCGGTCGGGGCAGGCTGAGGGGATGGACGACAAGTTCCACGACGAATGCGGCGTCTTCGGCATCTACGGCCACGAGGATGCGTCGTCGCTGACCTACCTCGGACTGTACGCGCTGCAGCACCGGGGGCAGGAGAGCGCCGGCATCGCCGCGGCGTGCAACGGCGCGGTGAAGCTCTCGCGGGCCATGGGTTACGTCGGCGACGCCTTCAACGACCGGATGCTGGCCGCGTTGCCCGGCCCGTCCGCCATCGGCCACGTCCGCTATTCCACCTTCGGGGACAGCCGCATCGTCAATGCGCAGCCGATACTTATCGACTGCTCGCACGGGCAGATCGCGCTCTGCCACAACGGGAATCTGGTCAACGCCGGGGAGCTGCGGCAAAGGCTGGTGCGCGAAGGCTCGATCTTCCAGACCAACAGCGACACTGAGGTCGTGCTGCACCTCTACGCCCGGTCGAGCGCCGCGTCGCCGGAGGACGCGATCGTCGAGTCGGTCTCGCAGGTCAGCGGCGCGTTCTCGCTGGTGCTGCTGACCCCCGGGAACCTGATCGCGGTCCGCGACCCGCACGGGTTCCGGCCGCTGGCTCTCGGCCGCCTCGGCGACGCCTACGTCGTCTGCTCCGAGACCTGCGCGATGGACCTGATCGGCGCTCGCTACGAGCGCGACGTGGAGCCGGGCGAGGTACTGGTGATCGGCGCCGACGGCGTGCGCTCGTACAAGCCGTTTCCGCCCGCAGCGCCCGCCCACTGCGTGTTCGAGCACGTCTACTTCGCGCGGCCCGACAGCGACGTCTTCGGCCAGAGCGTCAACGAGGTGCGCACGAACCTCGGCCACCTGCTGGCGCAGGAGTCGGCGGTCGACGCGGACGTGGTGGTCCCGATTCCCGACTCGGGTGTCGTCGCCGCGATCGGTTACGCGGAGAGCTCCGGCATCCCGTTGAAGATGGGGCTCATCCGCAACCACTACGTCGGCCGCACGTTCATCCAGCCGCACCAGTCGGTGCGCGGGCTCAAGGTGAAGGTGAAGCTGAACACCGTGCGGAGCGTGCTCGACGGGAAGCGGGTGGTGCTGGTGGACGACTCGATCGTGCGGGGGACGACGAGCCAGAAGATCGTGTCGATGATCAAGGCCGCCGGCGCGCGCGAGGTGCACATGCGCATCAGTTGCCCGCCGACCGTGGCGCCGTGCTACTACGGCATAGACACCCCGCACCGCGAGGAATTGATCGCAGCCCGCCACAGCGTCGACGAGATTCGCAGCTTCATGGGTGCCGACACGCTCGCCTACCTGAGCATAGAGGGCCTGCAGCAGGCGGTCGGCGAGCGCCACGACCGGTACTGCAACGCGTGCTATACCAAGTCGTACCCGATAGAACCGCCCCGCGACACCGAGGCCTACCGGCAGATGGTGCTCAAGATTGCGGACGCCGCGGAGATAGCGGCGAGTGAGCCGTGACCGGCGACGACGCGGCGCGGACCGCGGGCGCGGCGGCGCTGCGACGCCGAGGTGTCGTAGCGGCGGTCGTCGTGTCGTGGTGTCTGGCGCACTGGACGGGCGGTCCGTCGGGGCTCGCCCAGGCGCCGGCCGGGATGGCGCAGACGATTTCCGAGCTCGGTGACTTCGACTACGCGGTGCGCATGGACGCGTCCCGGCGCATTCGTCGTCTCGATCCCGCCTTCGTGGCGCCGCTGCTCGTCGAGGCCGCCCGCGAGCACGGCGACAGCTACGTGCAGTTTCGAGCCGCGGTGCTGCTGTCGGGACTGGGTGGCCCCCGCGCGCGAGAGTTCTTTCGGGAGGCGCTGGACGCGCCCAACGATCGCGTGAGGGCAGCGGCGTACGAGGTGGCGGAGCATCGCCGCGATGCCGCTCTCGCGCCCCGGCTGCTGGCCGCCCTCGCCGGCGAGACGTCCGAGTTCGTGCGGCCGGCCCTGCTGCGCGCGCTCGCCGCGCACGACCATGATCCCGCGGTGCGCGAGCAGCTCGTCCGCGATGTCGATCGTGGGGAAGGCTACTTTCGTGCGACGGTCATCGAGGCGCTCGGCGAGCATCGCGCCGCATACGCGGTCGAGTCGCTGCTTCGGATCGCGTCCGGCGAGGGACCGCTGCGGGACGACGCGCTGCTGGCCCTGGGCCGGATCGGAGACGGCCGCGCGCTGCCGGTGATCGCGGCCGCGCAGACGCTGGCGGCGGACACGCTGCAGCCGATCGTCTCGGCGGCGGCCTGCCTGCTCGGAATCGACTGCCCGAATCAGGTGCGGTACGTCATCCAGGCCCTCGAGTACGGCGCCGCGAGCGCCGGCGGCGATCAGGTGCTGCTGCGCGCGGCCGCCACCGCGGCGGGCGCGTTGGCCGCGGCCGGTCGCAGCGAGGTGCTGGATGCCCTGATTGCGGCGGGCGTTGCGGCCGACGATCCCGTGCGGGCACCGCTGGCGTTGGCGCTGGGTTCGGTGGCGCTGCGCGACCCGGCGCGGATGCTGGAGACGTTGGCCGCCCGCGAGGAACCGGAGGGCGTGCTCCTCCTGTTGCGCGACGCGTTCGACATGCTCGACGAGGACCTGGCGGAGGAGAGCGTTTCTACGTGTCGATGCAAAGCACTTACTGGGACGAAAGGCAGGCTCCGGGCGCCCGCGCGGCGGCCGAGGCCGTGATCCGGATGCTGGAATTCTAGGAGCTTGCGCCGCGAGTCATGGATTACAAGACGTCGGGCGTCGACATCGACGCCGGCCAGGAGGTGGTGGAGCGGGTCAAGCGGTTCGCCAAGAGCACGTTCACGGAGGGAGTGCTGAGCGATATCGGTGCTTTCGGGGGGCTGTTCCGGCCCGAGCTGTCGGGCATGGACGAGCCGGTGCTGGTCGCGAGCGCCGACGGTGTCGGGACCAAACTGGCCGTGGCGTTTGCCGCCGGCGTGCACACGACGGTCGGGGTGGACCTCGTTAACCACTGTGTCAACGACATCCTCGTGCAGGGCGCACGGCCCGTGTTCTTTCTGGACTACCTGGCGACCGGCCGCCTGTCGCCCGACGTGTCGACGGCGGTGATCGAGGGGATCGCCGTCGGCTGCCGGCAGAACGGTTGCGCCCTCCTCGGCGGCGAGACCGCCGAGATGCCCGGCTTTTACGCCGACGGCCAGTACGACCTGGCGGGATTCGTCGTCGGTCTGGTCGACCGCGCGCGGATCATCGACGGTCGTTCGATCGTACCGGGCGACATCCTCGTCGGCCTGCGGTCGAGCGGGCTCCATACGAACGGCTACTCGCTCGCGCGGCGCATACTCTTCGACCAGCTCGGGCTGCGGGTCGACTCGGCCGTAGAAGCGCTCGACTGCACGGTCGGCGAGGAGTTGCTGCGGACGCATCGCTCGTACCTGTCGGCGGTCCGTCCCGTGATCGAGACCGGCTGCGTGAAGGGGATTGCCCATATCACCGGTGGCGGGCTGACCGACAACGTGCCCCGTGTCCTGCCCGCCGGCTGCGCCGCGACTATCGATCCGGAGCGCTGGGAGATTCCGCCGATCTTCGACCTGCTGCGCGAGCGGGGGGACGTCCCGGTGGCGGACATGTATCGCACCTTCAACATGGGGATCGGCCTGGTCGTGGTCTGCGGACGGGACGACGCCCACCGTGTCCTCACCAAGCTCATCACGTGCGGCGAGATCGGTGCGGCGATCATCGGCGCAGTCGGCGAGGCGGGCGCCGGAGGGCCCCGGATCGAGTACGGCAAGGTCGACCTCCCGGGTGACGCGGGGGCGGCGGCGTGCGGCACATGAGCGGCGAGAGCTCCGAGTCCACGGTCAGTCCGGGCAACCGCAGGCTCGGCGTGCTCATCTCGGGCCGGGGCAGCAACCTGAAGGCGATCATCGACGCGATCGCCGAACGGCGGCTCGAGGCGGAGATAGCGGTGGTCGTTTCCAACCGACAGGACGCGCCGGGGCTGGACCATGCCCGCCGGGCCGGCATCGAGGCGATTGCTCTCGCCCACCGCGGCTACGATTCGCGTGAGGCGTTCGACGCGGCGGTCGCCGGCGAGCTCAAACGCCGCGGAGTCGGTCTGGTCTGTCTCGCCGGATTCATGCGCCTGCTCGGCGGCAGCTTCGTCGCGGCCTTCCCGAACGCCATTCTGAACATCCACCCCTCCCTTCTGCCCTCCTTCGTCGGACTCGACGCGCAGCGGCGGGCGTGGGAGCACGGCGTCCGGGTGAGCGGCGCGACCGTCCACATCGTGACGCCGGAGCTCGACGCCGGCCCCATCGTCAGGCAGGCAGTGGTGCCGGTGCTTCCGGTGGACACGCCCGAGTCGCTCGCCGCCCGCATCCTGGTCGAGGAGCACCGCATTTATGCCGAGGCGATCCAGGTCGTCCTCGACGGTGGCTGGCGCATCGACGGGCGCCGGTTCGTTGAGGCGCCCTGACGTCCGGCCGGGCGGCTGCCCGCGGTTTGCTGGCGCGGTGAGCGGTTCGTTCTCGGTACAATGATCCCGATGACGCTTCAGGAGCAGATCGCCTACCTCTCCAAGGGCTGCGTCGACGTCGTTCGGGAACCCGAGTTGCGGGCCAAGCTGGCACGGGCTTCCAAGTCCGGCGTTCCACTGACCGTGAAGGTGGGATTCGATCCGACGGCGCCCGACCTGCACCTCGGCCATACCGTGCTGCTCCGGAAGATGAAGCACTTTCAGGACCTCGGCCACCGCGTGATCTTCCTGATCGGCGACTTCACCGGGCTCATCGGCGACCCCACCGGTCGTTCGAAGACCCGCCCGCCGCTGACCCGGGAGCAGATCGAGGAGAATGCCGAGACCTACAAGAAGCAGGTGTTCAAGCTGCTCGATCCGGACGCGACGGTGGTCGACTTCAACAGCGTCTGGTTGCGTGCCCTTGGCGCCGAGGGCTGGATCCGGCTGGCCGCGCGCTACAACGTGGCCCAGATGCTGGAGCGGCGGGACTTCCGGCAGCGCTACGACGGCGGCCGCCCGATCGCGATCCACGAGTTCCTGTACCCCCTCGCGCAGGCCTACGACTCGGTTCATCTGCGTGCCGACGTGGAGCTCGGCGGCACGGACCAGCTCTTCAACCTCAACGTCGGCCGCGACATCATGCCGGCCTGGAGCGTGGAGCCGCAGGTGGTGATGACCACGCCGCTGCTCGTCGGACTCGACGGGGTCGAGAAGATGTCGAAGTCCGCTTCCAACTACATCGGCATCACCGAGCCGCCGGGCGAGATGTTCGGCAAGCTCATGTCGATCTCGGACACGCTGATGTGGCGCTACCACGAGCTGCTGACCGACCTGTCGCTCGCGGAGATCGAAGCATTGAGGGCGCGCACTGCCGCCGGTGAGGTGCACCCGAAACGCGTCAAGGTCGACCTCGCCACCCGAATCGTCACCGACTTCCATTCCGCGGCCGCGGCAACAGACGCGGCGGAGGCCTTCGAGCGTCGATTCGCCCGCCGGGAGGTGCCCACGGACGTCGAGGACTTCCGGGCACAAATGGAGGACGATGACCGCAGATTGACGTCCATCATGGTCGCTGCCGAGCTCGCGAAGTCCAGGGCGGCCGCAACGCGCGTTATCGCACAGGGTGGAGTCAGGGTCGACGGAGTTCGTGTGTCGAACCGATTCCACATGGTTCCCGCCGACCATCCACCGTTCGTCTTGCAGGTCGGCAGGCGCGCGCGCCGAATTCGGCCGTTCCGTCCGAAGGTCTGAGCCGCGCCGGCGCGCGGCGCATCGAGTCCACACGGTTCCGGCCGGCCAGGGAACGTCCATTCTGCAGGCCGGCCGCCAAGCGGCACGAGTCCCACCGGAGCCGGCCGACGGGTCCATGCCGGCTGCGCGCGATGCGCCGGCGCGACGCTTCCGAAGACCGCCCGCCGGCCCCCGGCCCGTGCGGGGAATGCGCGCTGGCGCCGGCCCGCCGGCGCTCTCCGCAAAAAAACGCCGACACCATTGACACCCGGCGCCCTGATCTGTAATATCACTCGTCTGTCCGCTTGAGAGCGCTTGGCGCTTACCGGCGGGCGCCCGCGGTCGGGAAGCCCCTGAACGTGCGCGGGTTCTTTGAAAACTGGATAGGACGTTGACGTGGAAACACGTCGAGTATCAGCCTCGACGCCAAATTCGAGACAACGCACGAGCCATTAAGGCTTTCGTGT